>NC_016818.1 GCF_000241955.1 Rahnella aquatilis CIP 78.65 = ATCC 33071 | reverse complement strand
GATGGATATTGCGGTGTGACCACGGGCAATTCTGGTAAACACTTGAACCATTTCTGGCAATGTAAATTGACTCAGGACTGTACAGTTATTACAATCCCGCTTCTTTATATGTTGCGACAAAGGCACCGGTCGTTTTTTCGCCGAAATGTCTTCGCGTTTACTGATCAGTAATAATTTAAGTTTAGGTAGAAATCGCCATGAAACGCACTTTCCAACCGTCCGTATTGAAGCGCAACCGTAGCCACGGCTTCCGTGCTCGTATGGCCACCAAAAATGGTCGTCAGGTTCTGGCTCGCCGTCGTGCGAAAGGCCGTACCCGTCTGTCAGCTTCTAAGTAATAAAAGCTAACCTATTTAGTGGTTAAGCTCGCTTTTCCCAGGGAGTTACGTTTGTTAACTCCCCGTCATTTCACTTTCGTCTTCCAGCAGCCACAACGGGCTGGCACGCCGCAAATCACGATACTCGGCCGCCTGAACGAGCTGGGGCATCCCCGCATCGGTCTCACCGTCGCAAAAAAACACGTCAAACGCGCACATGAACGCAATCGGATCAAACGCCTTACCCGCGAAAGTTTCCGGTTGAATCAGCATACGCTGCCGTCGATGGATTTTGTGGTGGTTGCCAAGAAGGGTGTCGCCGATTTAGATAATCGCGCGCTGACGGAAGCGTTGGAGAAATTATGGCGTCGACATTGCCGACAGGCTCCCGCATCCTGATAAAGCTGATACGTGGTTATCAGTTATTCATCAGTCCGTTGCTCGGGCCGCATTGCCGCTTTCGACCAACCTGCTCTCAATACGGTATTGAAGCAATTGGTCGTTTTGGCGTGTTAAAAGGCAGTTGGTTGACTTTGAAACGCGTATTAAAATGCCATCCTTTGAACCCAGGTGGTGATGACCCCGTACCGCCGAAAACCGACAATAACAGAGAACACTAACGATGGATTCGCAACGCAATCTTTTCCTCATCGCTCTGCTGTTCGTGTCTTTCATGATCTGGCAGGCATGGCAAACGGACCACGCTCCGCAACCGGCCAACCAGACCACGCAACAGACTGCGAACACTGCAAACGGTGATGCTGCTAATCAGGCTGTTCCTGATAGCGGACAGGGCAAATTAATTACAGTTAACAGTGATGTGCTGTCATTAACGATCAACACCCGTGGTGGCGACATTGAGCAGGCTCTGCTGAAGGCTTACCCAACGACTTTGGGCTCTGACCAGCCTTTCCAGTTACTGGAAACGACTCCTAATTTCCTCTATCAGGCACAAAGTGGCCTGACAGGCAAAAACGGTCCAGACAATCCGGCTAACGGCGAACGCCCTCTGTTCCAGGCGAGCTCCGATACCTTCACGATGGCTGAAGGCCAGTCTGAACTGCGCATTCCGATGACTTACACGGCGGCAAACGGTGCGATTTACACCAAAACCTTCGTGATCAAACGTGGCTCTTACGCGGTGAACGTTGAATACAATATCAACAACACCACGGCAACCCCGCTTGAACTGACCATGTTCGGTCAGCTGAAACAAACCACCGAATTGCCTAAGCACCGTGATACCGGCAGCAATAACTTTGCTCTGCACACGTTCCGCGGCGCGGCATATTCCTCAAGTGATGATAAATATCAGAAGTATGCGTTCGATAAGAGCGAAGCCCTGAATGTCACCACTCAGGGCGGTTGGGTTGCGATGTTGCAGCAGTACTTTGCAACGGCGTGGATCCCGTCAGCAAAAGACACCAACACATTCTTCACGACCACCAATAACGGTATCTCAACGATTGGCTTTAAAGGCACACCGTTTACCGTTGCACCGGGTGCGCAGCAACAAGTTGCTTCTATCCTGTGGGTTGGCCCGGAAATTCAGGACAAGATGGCTGCAATCGCGCCACACCTTGACCTGACGGTTGACTACGGTTGGTTGTGGTTCATCTCTCAGCCACTGTTCAAACTGTTGAAATTCATTCAAGGGTTTATCGGTAACTGGGGCTTCTCGATCATCGTTATCACCTTTATTGTCCGCGGTATCATGTATCCACTGACCCGCGCACAGTACACGTCGATGGCGAAAATGCGTATGTTGCAGCCGAAACTGGCCGCCATGCGTGAACGTATCGGTGATGACAAACAGCGCATGAGTCAGGAAATGATGGCGCTGTATAAGTCTGAGAAAGTGAACCCGCTGGGTGGCTGTCTGCCGCTGGTTATTCAGATGCCAATCTTCCTGGCACTGTATTACATGCTGTCTGGTTCCATTGAATTGCGTCATGCGCCATTCATCCTGTGGATCCATGACCTGTCAGCGCAAGACCCGTACTACATTCTGCCGGTTCTGATGGGTATCACGATGTTCTTCATCCAGAAGATGTCGCCGACCACCGTCACTGACCCGATGCAGCAGAAGATCATGACCTTCATGCCGGTCATCTTCACCGTGTTCTTCCTGTGGTTCCCGTCCGGTCTGGTGGTGTACTACATCGTCAGTAACCTGGTCACCATTCTCCAGCAGCAGCTGATTTATCGCGGGCTGGAAAAACGTGGTCTGCACAGCCGCGACAAGAAAAAGTCATAAGTGAAAGTCAGGACGGGTTTCGTCCTGACCGCTAAACTTGATGATTAAAAACAAAGGCGATCATTTGATCGCCTTTTGCATATCCGTAAAAAGACCAACAGAGATCATTGCTATGAGCACCTCAGATACCATTATTGCCCAGGCAACCCCACCCGGCCGCGGTGGCGTGGGCATATTGCGCATTTCCGGCCGTGCGGCGCGTGATGTGGCACAGGCTGTCTTAGGTAAGCTGCCCAAGCCGCGTTATGCCGATTATCTGCCGTTTCAGGATGCCGACGGCAGTACGCTGGATCAGGGCATCGCGCTGTGGTTCCCCGGCCCGAATTCCTTTACCGGTGAAGATGTTCTGGAGCTGCAAGGCCACGGCGGGCCGGTGATCCTGGATTTGCTGCTTAAACGCATTATCGCGCTGGAAAACGTGCGAATTGCGCGTCCGGGCGAATTCTCTGAACGGGCTTTCCTCAACGATAAACTCGACCTGGCGCAGGCCGAAGCCATTGCTGATCTGATCGATGCCAGCTCCGAGCAGGCCGCACGCTCGGCGGTCAACTCCCTGCAGGGCGCTTTCTCGAACCGTATTCATCATCTGGTGGAAGCACTCACTCACCTGCGGATCTTTGTCGAAGCGGCTATCGACTTCCCCGATGAAGAAATCGACTTCCTGTCCGACGGTAAAATCGAAGCCAAACTCAATACGGTGATGGGCGATCTCGATGCCGTGCGGGCCGAAGCACGTCAGGGCAGCCTGCTGCGTGAAGGGATGAAAGTGGTCATTGCGGGACGTCCGAATGCCGGTAAATCCAGCCTGCTGAACGCACTGGCCGGGCGTGAAGCGGCGATCGTGACCGATATCGCGGGCACCACACGTGACGTTTTACGCGAACATATCCACCTTGATGGCATGCCGTTGCACATCATCGACACCGCCGGTTTACGTGAAGCCAGCGACGAAGTTGAGCGTATAGGTATCGAACGTGCGTGGAATGAGATCGAACTGGCGGATTTAGTGCTGTTTATGGTGGACGGTACCACAACGGCAGCAACCGAGCCTGCGGACATCTGGCCTGAATTTATGGCACGTCTGCCGGCGACTTTACCGATTGTCGTTGTACGCAATAAAGCGGATATCACCGGCGAAGCGCTGGGACAAACCGAAGTGAATGGTCACTCACTTATTCGCCTTTCTGCCCGCACGGGTGATGGCGTTGATCTGCTGCGCGATCATCTGAAACAGGTGATGGGCTTCAACCATAATATGGAAGGCGGATTCCTTGCCCGTCGCCGTCACCTGCAGGCGCTGGAACAGGCCGCACAGCATCTGGTTCAGGGTAAAGATCAACTGCTCGGTGCATGGGCGGGTGAACTGCTGGCGGAAGAACTGCGTCTGGCCCAGCAATCGCTGAGCGAAATCACCGGTGAATTTACCTCGGATGATTTGCTGGGGCGTATTTTCTCGAGTTTCTGTATCGGTAAATAAGCCACTCTTCGCAGCAAACAAAACCCACATTGAAAAATGTGGGTTTTTTATTTTATTCAACAGATTGCGCCTTACCAGACTTTATAAACGCGTCCGGTCTGTGCCCCTTCCACGCTGCGACGATAGGCTTTTGCCACACGCGCTGCCGGTGCAGCCTCAAAGCCCGGGAAGAACGGGCCGTAAGCTTTCAGCGACTCTTCTACTACGGTCGGGCTGACCACATTGATGCGAATACCCCGTGGCAATTCAATCGCCGCGCCCCGGACAAAGCCTTCGACGGCGGCATTCACCGTGGTGGCGTTTGCCCCCTGACGGATAGGTTCATCAGCAATGATCCCGCTGGTCAGCGTGATGGAACCGCCATCATTAAGGAATGACTGACCGATCAGCGCAATGCGCACCTGTCCCAAAAGCTTATTCTGCAAACCAATATTGAACTGTTCTGCGGTCATCTCCACCAGCGGGCCAAAGTGCAGGCTGCCGGTAGTGGCAATAATTGCATCGACTTTCCCTGTACTGTGGAAAAGTGTTTTTACGCTGTTTTCGTCGGTGATATCCACCTGAAAATCACCGTGCGTTTTGCCAGCAGTGACAATTTTATGGTCTGCGCCAAATTCCTTAATTACAGCTTTACCCAATGTACCCGTTCCGCCAATCACTAAAATTTTCATCAGACATTCCTCAACGTTGTTGGTGGGATCATCTTTCACCAAACTCCCGGTTAGATATAGACTCATATTATTCGTTCTGTTCTAACTCAGGGTTTGTAATATGGATAAACTGCGGAATATTGAGGTCTTTATCAGTGTGGTAGAAACCGGGAATTTCAGTACAGCAGCAGAAAAACTGGGTATTTCAGCAGTGATGGTCGGCAAGCACATTCAGCAGTTGGAAAAGCATCTGAATGCCCGTCTGTTGCAGCGCACCACACGCAGGCAAAGCCTGACGGATGCCGGTGAAGTGTTTTACGAGAACGGAAAACGGGTGCTGGAGCAGATGAAATTCACCGAAAGCGCGATGGAAAGCCTGCAAAGCGTACCGACGGGGCTGCTGCGGGTCAGCGCCCCTGTCTCACTGGGCTCCAGCGTAGTGGCCCCCATGCTGGCCCGCTATCTGCAAAAACACCCACAAGTGAACGTTGAACTGATCCTGAGTAACGCCCGGGTCGATTTGATCGGCGAAGGTTTTGACGCGGCGATCCGTATTGGCGACATTGGCGATGACCGGCTGGTCGCGAAGCCTCTGAACCCCTATGAAATGGTGATTTGCGCCTCTGCGGATTATTTGCAGCGTTTCGGCATACCCGCTTCGCCGGAAGATTTGAAAACGCACCCGTGCCTGGTGCATACCGTCTGGAATCAGAGCGAAGGCTGGCATCTGGCGAATGCAGAGCGCACCACGTCAGCGTGGCCGGTCAACAGCCGCTATGTATCAAACGATGGCCATGCATTACGTGCCGCTGCACTGGAAGGTGCCGGTTTGCTATTGCAGCCCAAAGTCCTGCTGGCTGACGATATCGCCAGCGGAAAACTGATCCCGGTGCTGGAGTCTTTTATCCCCAGGCCACGTGCGGTGCATCTGGTTTATCTGCCCGATTTCAGACCGCGCGCCAAACTCACCAGCCTGATTAACTTCATGACTGAACACGTCTTTTACTGAACCACCGCACAGAATGAAAAGCGGTAAGTGATTGCTCACTTACCGCTCAGTTTCAACGCTATAAATATATGCGATTAAAGCTTAAAGCCCGCGACCACGGTCTCCAGCTGAACAGTCTGATCCTGCATTGCCTGTGCGGCGGCAGAAACCTGCTCAACCAGCGCGGCATTCTGCTGCGTTGCATTATCCAGCTGAGTGATCGCGACGTTAACCTGCTCAATGCCCAGACTTTGCTCCTGACTGGAAGACATGATTTCGTTCATCAGTGTCGCAACATTATTCACGCCCCCCATAACTTCATCCATCGTCGTCCCGGCGGTCGCCACCAGTTCGCTGCCGGTGGCGATATCCGCCACAGAATCCTCGATCAACTTTTTGATTTCACGCGCGGAGGTGGCTGAGCGCTGTGCCAGGCTGCGCACTTCGGATGCCACAACGGCGAAACCGCGGCCCTGTTCACCGGCACGCGCCGCTTCAACTGCCGCATTCAGCGCCAGAATGTTGGTCTGGAAAGCGATGCCGTCGATCACGCTGATGATATCGACGATTTTATGTGAAGAACGGGTAATGGAACCCATGGTGTCGACAACCTGCTTCACCACTTCCGAGCCCCTCCCGGCAACAGCCGAGGCATCACGTGCCAACTGGTTAGCCCCTTCAGCATTGGCAGCGTTCTGTTTCACGGTGCTGGTCAGTTGTTCCATTGAGGCTGCCGTTTCGACAATCGAGCTGGCCTGTTCCTCGGTTCGTGCTGACAAGTCCAGGTTACCGCTGGCAATCTGACGTGAAGCCGAAGTGATCGCCAGACTACTGTCGCCAACCTGACGCAGAATCGATTGCAGGAAAGACAGGAAACTGTTGAAGCTCTGGTTGATCTGATTGAGCTCAGGGCTGCGGCTTTCTGGTAAACGCTGGGTTAAGTCGGCCCCGCCTGCGGAAAGCCGGGCGATATTTTTGTTCAGTGCCGCCAGCTGGCGCATAAAAATTTTAATCGCGGCGATCAGAACGATCAGCAGCAGCAAAACCATCGGGATCTGAACCAGACCAAGGCTCGTCAGAATATTGTGACTGCGCGCCAGCAACTGGCTGGTTGGCATGTCTGTAGCGATAAACCATGGCCCCTGAATGTTGCTCATAAACATCGTATGGGATGTGCCGTCGTTATCGTAGTCAGCGACCAGACTCGCCTGCCCGTTGATCTGATCCAGACTTTTACGGATCTGCATCGCCAGCGGTGAAGTTTCACCCAGGGAGGCCAGTTTCGGCAGCTTTTCATCTGTGGAATGGCTGGTACCGACGATGGTGCCGTCTTTTTCCACGATATAAATCTTCGCGTGGATCTTTTTCTCCATCTCTGCCACCAGCTGGTTAAAGAAACCCAGCGTGACGTCAATGGTGGCGACGCCCCATTGTTTATCACCTTTATAAATCGGCATCGCGCAGTTAGTCCGCGGCTGGGTGCTGGCGTCATCAAAATAAGCAGGCGCCCAGACACACTGGCCCTTTTCACCTTTTGATGCCGCCAGATACCATGACTGATCGAAATAGTTTGGGGATTCGGCACTGTTCCAGAAAGTATTGACCGTCAGTTGGTTATTATTATTACGGGCAAAGAAAGTGCTGAATTTGATTTTGGCCGGATCGCGCTGGTTAGGCAGCGGCCAGATCCCGCCACCAAACACGGCGGCATCACCGTACTGATCAACCAGTGCCGGCAGTAAACGATCGATACTGTCGCTGTCCATTTGTGCGACAGTCTGGGTAATGGTGCGTACCTGAGACTCAACTTTATTCAGGCGATCATTAATGGCCACCGCGACATCATCCACCTGATTAGCCACCAGATTGCTTTCTGTTTGTTTCAGTTGGGGAGCGATATACACCTGGATCACGATAAGCGTAACGATGATCAGCACAATAAAAAACAAGCTGATCAATGCGATAAAGCGGGATTGCGTTGTTTTTAACATTTTAGGGTACTCACAGGCAAAGCAGCGAGATCGCTGCTTAATTAGTAACGGCATTTTCTGACGTTTCTTTATGTTGCTATAGTAGATATATCTGGTGTAAGAATCGGACGAGTGAAAAACCAGAACATCATTCCAATGAGATACTTTCCCAATAAGAGAGTAAATCTGTGATTACTTTAACTTTATGATTATGAAAAACTGTCTGAAGAGTGAAATAAGTGTGCGGCGCGGTGGGTTTTAAGCGGTTTTTAATGATTTCTCTTAATGTTATTCTTTAGAACAATTGAGAAAATGCGGTCGAACCATTAATCATGGAGTGAACAATGGCGTGCCATTTTGCAAGATGGGCAATGACGGATGCAGAACCGGATACACACCGGTTGCCCCAGGAGATCGTATTATTCGCAAGACGCCTTTCCGAAAAACAGCGCAAACGCTTCTTAAACGGCCGTGTTCTGCTGGCAGAAATGATTTTCTACCTTTACGGAATCGCTGAACTTCCCAACATCATTACGCTCCCCAGCGGTCGTCCGAGTTTTGAATCCCCTGATCTGCCTGATTTCAGTCTGGCGTATGCCGGAAGCACCGTCGGTGTTTTAATCAGCAGCGAAGGAAAAGTCGGCCTCGATCTTGAAATCATTCATGCCCGCAGTGCGCTGGTGAATCCGCAACAGCAATTACAGCTTTCTGCGGTAGAAAAAACCTGGATTGCCATGCAATCGGATCCGGTGGAATCCTCGCTGCAACTGTGGTGTATCCGCCAGAGCATGCTGAAAATGTCCGGTCTGAACGATCAGAGCCCGCTTACGCTCAGCCTGAATCCTGCTTCTGGTCGTTTACGGTCTACCGTAACGCCTGAGGCGCAAGTGATGAGCGACATTGAAGGCTCGATTACCTGGTCCTGTGCACAGTCGCCCTCGATTATCCGTTTGCAGTGCTGGCGTTATGAACCTGAAAACGGTTTTACCCGCACGCAAACCCTGTCAATCGACCAGCAATCTGAATCGCCACACTTCATGAAGTTCATCAGCCTGCCACCCGCTAAATAAAACTTCACTTTTGTTTACGCCAGTTTTAACGTTTTTCATTTATGGTTACAGGCAGTTCCTTTCGAAAAGTCATCCATAACAGGAGTTACCCATGTCAGCTCAACCACTGAAGTTTGTTACGCTGTTAGGCAGTCTTCGTAAAGCGTCTTATAACGGGATGGTCGCCCGTACCTTGCCGAAAGTGGCGCCAGAAGGCATCAGCATTGAGGCGTTGCCTTCCATCGGTACACTGCCACTTTATGATGCAGATATTCAGCAGGAAGAAGGTTTCCCGGCCGATATCGAAGCCATTGCGGAGCAAATCCGTCAGGCGGATGGCGTGATCATTGTGACACCGGAATATAATTATTCTGTTCCCGGCGGTCTGAAAAATGCCATCGACTGGATTTCCCGCCTGCCGAATCAGCCACTGGCCGGTAAACCGGTACTGATCCAGACCAGTTCCATGGGCCCGGTCGGCGGTGCACGTTGCCAGTATCATCTGCGTCAGATTCTGGTGTTCCTGGATGCGATGGTGATGAATAAACCTGAATTTATGGGTGGCGTTATTCAGAGCAAAGTGGATGAGCAAATAGGCGAAGTCATCGACCAGGGCACGCTCGACTTCCTGCGCGGCCAGCTGACAGCATTTGCCGACTATACGCGTCGCGTCAGCAAATAATCCACAGCCTTAGAAATGCAAACAGCCCGCAATCCGGGCTGTTTTTTTGTCATAAAGAAAATCAGTGTCCGTCGACAAACGCGATTTTCAGTACAAACAGCAGGGCGACAACGACGACACACGGGCTGATTTCCTTCCAGCGGCCGGTACCCAGTTTCATCACCACGTAAGAGATAAAGCCCAGCGCGATACCTTCGGTGATCGAGAAGCTGAACGGCATCATCACCGCTGTCACGAATGCCGGAACCGCTTCGGTCAGGTCATCCCAAGAAACGCGCGCCAGGCTGGACGTCATCAGCACGCCGACATAAATCAGGGCACCGGCGGCCGCGTATTCCGGCACCATCCCCGCCAGCGGGGAAATGAAGATCACCAGCAGGAACAGCAAACCTGTCACTACTGCCGTCAGCCCGGTACGACCACCGACAGACACGCCGGAGGTACTTTCGATATAGGCACCCACCGAAGAAGTGCCGATAAAAGCGCCTGCGACAGACGAGATGCTGTCAACGTACAGCGCCTGCTTCATCTGCGGGAATTTACCCTGCGCATCTGCCAGACCGGCTTTGTCGGTTACACCAATGAGCGTGCCGGAGGAGTCAAACAGGTTCACCAGCATGAAGGAGAAGATGACGCCCGCCAGACCGATGTTCAGCGCGCCTTTCAGATCCACCTGACCGACAACCGTGGTGATGCTTGGCGGCATCGACCAGAAACCGGTGTAATGCACGTCACCAATCATCAGGCCAATGACTGTCGTGACAATAATCGATACCAGTACCGAAGCGTGGAAATTACGCGACGCCAGCACGGCAATGATGAAGAAACCCAGCACACCGAGCAGCACGTTGTGCGAGGTCAGGTTACCGATGGTCACGATGGTGTCAGGATTCGGGACGATAATGCCGGCGTTTTTCAGCCCCATCATGCCGATAAACAGCCCGATACCGGCGGTGATGCCCACGCGCAGACTGACCGGAATGTTAGCAATCATCCAGTAACGGATGCGGAAAATAGTCAGCAGCAGCAAACCGACGGCACCCCAGAAAATCGCGCCCATGCCGATCTGCCAGGAAACACCCATCGCGCCCACCACGACAAAAGCAAAGAACGCATTCAGGCCCATCGCCGGTGCCAGCGCCACCGGCAGGTTGGCGATAATGCCCATCAGGATACTGCCGAACGCGGCAATCAGGCAGGTGGTCACAAAGACGGCCTGTTTATCCATGCCCGCGACACCGAGGATTTGCGGGTTCACGAAAACGATGTAGACCATGGTCAGGAAGGTGGTTAAACCGGCGATAGTTTCGGTGCGTACGGTGGTGCCGTGCTGCGTCAGTTTAAACAGACGTTCAGCCAGACCTTTACCCGCAGTCGCATTGCTCTGTGGTGTGCTCATGGGTGAGTTCCAAAATGGGGGAAAAACAATCGGGGGGTATCCTAAGGATTTTAGCCCCAAAGCGCCAGCACTGGATGTATGGGATTAAATCTATCGTTCGGGTACAGTGCCATAATGCACGCCAATAGATGAAACACGCACAGGGAGAAAGTATGTCACAGGTTGAATGTGTCTTTTTTGATTGCGACGGTACGCTGGTGGAGGATTCCGTGGCAGGCGCACAAGCCGGGATCACCGCAGGCATCCCGGTATTTTACTACTGCGCCGACCCGCATAATCCTCCCCTCGATCATCCGCTGGTAACCACTTTCCACGACATGCACGAACTGCCAGCGATCTGGCGTGAGAAGGGTTATCAGCTCACGGGTTAAGGGATTTTTCGTAAGCCTGCATCCGCTTTTCCAGCTCCGTCAGGGATCGCAGGCCGTCTGCCAGTGGCAGGGTTTTATCGTTGAAGATTTCCAGTGACCACGGGCCGGTAAAGCCTTTACGGTTCAGCGTGCTGACGAAATCCACCAGCGGTAAATCACCCTGCCCCGGATAACAGCGGTAGCTGCGACTCCATTGCTGCACGTTCATGTCCTTGAACGGCGCATCGGCCAGTTGCAGGAAGCTGATTTTTTCCAGCGGCACTTCATCCAGACGGTCAAGGTTGTCACCCACTGCCAGAATATGAAAGCTGTCGAGCACAATACCCAGTGCCGGGCTATCCACCTCACGCACGCGATCCCACGCCTGACGGTAGCGGTTGACGTGTTTCCCCCAGGCCATCGCTTCATAACCAATGCGGATATCATACGGCTGAGCCATCTCAGCCAGCGCAGCGAGATCGGCAATCTGCACCTCGCGCTCCGGCGAACTGTCGGGATCGGTATTGCTGCACACCAGCAAGTGGTCGCAGCCCAGTTCGCTCATCAGGTCGAACTGGCGGCGTGCGCTGGCGAGTTTTTCAACCCGCTTTTCCGCCTGTACCCCTTCGAAATCGCGGAAAGGTTGCAGCAGGAAAATTTGCAAGCCGAGGGAATCGGCAAGGTTACGGATAGCCGCCGGTTTGACCGGACTTTTAAGCAAATCATCTTCAAATATTTCCACACCATCAAATCCCGCCGCTGCAATGGCAGTGAGTTTTTCAGGCAAGGTTCCTGGTACTGAAACTGTCGCAATAGAATGTAACCGGGTCGTTGCAGGCAAAATAGCGTCCTTTTAGTCAGGCTTCGATACTTACAGTAGTGGACCCTCATGCCACGTTCGTCAAGTGCGGCGAAGTCGTATGAACGCACAGATTGTAACTGAGCGAAGCAATGGTTAATCTCTGTGGCAAGAATGGGGTTAATGAAGAGGATAAGACGCTGAGCAGCCAAAGTTCCCCGGCGCCGGGACGTAAAAATGATCCGATAGGACTCAAACAGCGCATTTTCGACAGCGCTCTGGCTGAATTTGCTGAATCCGGTCTGATGGGCGCGCGCATGGAAAACATCGCCTCCAATGCCCGTACCACAAAACGTATGGTGGTCTATCACTATAAGACCAAAGAAGCCTTGTATATGCTGGTGCTGGAACACGTTTATCGCGGTATTCGCCAGCATGAGCTGGAACTGGATTTATCTTCCCTGCCACCTGCGGAAGCGATCGTCAAACTGGTGGAAGCCAGCTTCGATTTCCACGTCTCGCACCCGGAATTCATCCGTATTGTGTCCACGGAAAACATGCTGCGCGGCCGGTTTATCCGCCAGTCCACCAGCATCCGTGAAATTAACAAAACGGCATTAACGCTGCTGGAAGATATCCTCGAACGCGGTAAACAAAGCCATCTGTTTAAGGAAGATGCGCAGGCGCGCGACGTTCACCGCCTCATCAGCAGCCTGTGTGTACACCAGGTCGCCAACCAATATACGTTCGGCGCGCTGTTTGAAAATCCGGATGAGATGGATTTACAAACCGCCCATTACCGGCTGTTGGCCGTACAGGTCGCGCTGCGCTATGTGATGAAATAATTGCGCTGACCGGACGCGGGTATCGGGTAGAAAGCAAAAAGGCCTCGTCAGAGGCCTTTTTTGTGGGGCGATGTCAGTAAACCATTATTCTTTCGGCACATCTTTACCGTCTGTCAGCAATTTATCCAGCGCATCGCCACCTACGTGACGGAAATCCTGACCTTTCACAAAATAGAAGATGAATTCGCAAATGTTCTGGCAACGATCACCGATACGCTCGATAGAACGGGCGCAGAACAGTGCAGTCAGCACGCTTGGAATCGTGCGTGGATCTTCCATCATGTAGGTCATCAGCTGGCGCACAATGCCTTCATATTCCTGATCCACTTTTTTGTCTTCACGGTAAATACGCACCGCTTCGTCGAGATCCATACGTGCAAAAGCATCCAGCACATCATGCAGCATTTCGACGGTATGACGCCCCAGCGATTCCAGGCTGACCAGCAACGGCTGGTGCAAATGTGAGAATTTTTCCAGCGCCGTGCGGCAGATTTTATCGGCCACATCACCGATACGCTCAAGTTCAGAAATGGTTTTAATAATCGCCATCACCAGACGTAAATCGCTGGCGGTTGGCTGGCGCTTGGCAATGATGCGCACACAAGCTTCGTCGATCGCCACTTCCATCAGGTTAACTTTATCATCACCTTTGATGACGCGTTGTGCCAGATCGGCATCCTGATTATGCATCGCCGTGATGGCATCAGTCAGTTGTTGCTCAACCAGACCACCCATCGCCAGAACCTGCGTACGGATGTGTTCAAGCTCGGCATTGAACTGGCCGGAAATGTGTTTGTTTAAGTTCAGGTTGTCCATTCTTTGTACCTCAACCGTAGCGGCCAGTAATGTAATCTTCAGTCTGTTTGCGCGCTGGTGAAGTGAACAGCGAGTCAGTGTCGCTGTATTCGATCAGTTCGCCCAGATACATAAATGCAGTGCGATCTGAACAACGCGCAGCCTGCTGCATGTTGTGGGTCACGATCACCACGGTGTAATCAGATTTTAGCTCGGTGATCAGCTCTTCGATACGGCCGGTAGAAATCGGATCGAGTGCGGAGCAAGGTTCATCGAGCAGCAGAACGTCAGGGCGGATGGCGATACCGCGTGCGATGCACAAACGCTGTTGCTGGCCGCCGGACAAGCTGTAACCACTCTGGTGCAGCTTGTCTTTGGATTCATTCCACAGTGCGGCTTTGGTCAGCGCCCATTGCACACGCTCGTCCATATCCGTGCGGGACAGCTTTTCAAACAGACGGACACCGAACGCGATATTGTCGTAAATCGACATCGGGAATGGCGTTGGTTTCTGGAAGACCATGCCAACTTTAGCGCGTAACAGCGCGATATCCTGCTTATCAACCAGAATGTTTTCACCATCAAGCAGGATTTCACCCTCAGCGTGCTGTTCCGGATACAGCTGGTACATTTTGTTAAACGTACGCAGCAGCGTGGATTTACCACAACCTGAAGGGCCGATGAATGCCGTGACCTCGTTCTTAGCAATATCCAGGGAAATATTTTTCAGCGCGTGGAATTTGCCGTAATAAAAGTTCAGATCGCGAACCTGAATTTTGCTGTTGGATGCGTCAGTCATTCGACTCATTAAGACATCTCTCTTTTTCGCGCGCCGCAGGGCGACGCCGGGTAAACAGTGACAACAGCCGCTATCGTCTGCCATCAATAATGAATTAACTTATTGCTTTTTCGGGGCGAAAATCACACGCGCCAGAATGTTAAGCAGCAGTACGCAAACCGTAATCAGCAGCACGCCTGCCCAGGCCAGTTGTTGCCATTCACCGAACGGGCTCATCGCAAACTTAAAGATAGTGACAGGCAGGTTAGCAATAGGCTGCATCATGTCGGTGCTCCAGAACTGGTTGGAGAGCGACGTAAACAGCAGCGGCGCAGTTTCACCGGCAATACGGGCAATTGCCAGCAGGATCCCGGTGATAATGCCGGAAACCGAAGCTTTCAGTGTGATGGCCGAAATCATTTTCCACTTCGGCGTACCCAGCGCGTAAGCCGCTTCACGCAGGCTGTCCGGCACCAGTTTGAGCATATTTTCCGTGGTACGGATAACAATGGGGATCTGTAACAGCGCCAGCGCCAGCACACCCGCCCAGCCGGAAAAATGACCCATTTTTGCCACCATGATGGTGTACACAAACAAGCCCACAACGATGGATGGCGCGGAGAGCAGAATGTCGTTAATGAAACGAATGAATTCAGCCAGCCAGGATTTACGTCCATATTCAGCGAGATAAATCCCTGCCATCACGCCCAGTGGCGTACCAATCACCGTGGCCCATAAAATCAGTAATCCGCTGCCCGCAATGGCATTCGCCAGACCGCCGCCCGCCGTATTCGGTGGTGGGGTGTTTTCTGTGAACAGCGCCAGCGACATCCCGTCAACACCTTTAACGATAGTGGTGAACAGGATCCACACCAGCCAGAACAGGCCAAACGCCATGGTCAGCATGGAGACCATCAGTGCCAGACGGTTTTTCTGACGGCGCCACGCCTGACGTTTTCGACGCGATTCCAGTAATGCTGGGTTACTTTGCATTTCGAGTGTCGTCATCTTAACGGCCCTCTTTCTTAGCCAGACGCAGGATCATCACTTTCGACAGCGCCAGAACAATAAAGGTGATGACGAACAGGATCAGCCCCAGTTCCATCAACGCAGAAGTGTGGAGACCGGCTTCCGCTTCGGCAAATTCGTTCGCCAGTGCGGAGGTAATACTGTTGCCCGGCGCGTACAGCGATGCGCTGTCGAGCTGGTAGGTGTTACCGATAATGAAGGTCACCGCCATGGTTTCGCCAAGTGCGCGTCCCAGACCTAGCATCACGCCGCCAATCACCCCGTTTTTGGTGAACGGCAGCACGATGCGCCAGATCACTTCCCACGTAGTACAGCCAATGCCGTAAGCAGATTCTTTCATCATCACCGGCGTTTGCTCGAATACATCACGCATGACGGAAGCGATGTACGGGATGATCATAATGGCGAGAATGACGCCTGCTGCCAGAATACCGATACCGAACCCCGGCCCGGCGAACAGCGCGCCAACAATCGGGATGCCGGAAAGCACGTCGCCCAATGGCGTCTGGAAATACTGCGCGAACAGCGGGGCGAAAACGAACAGACCCCACATGCCATAAACAATACTGGGGATCGCCGCCAGCAGTTCAATAGCAATCCCCAGCGGGCGTTTCATCCAGTTCGGTGCCAGCTCGGTGAGGAATAGTGCGATACCAAAGCTGACGGGAACAGCAATCAGCAAGGCAATAATGGAAGTGACCACCGTCCCGTAAATCGGTACCAGTGCACCAAATTGCTGATTCGGGGCATCCCAGGTTTTCGTCCACAGGAAGGACAATCCGAACTTTTCAATGCTCGGCAGGGAAGCAATAAACAGCGAGACGATAATGCCGCCCAGCATAAATAGCACTATCAGCGCTGCCAGTTTAACCAGCGCGCCGAAGAGGATGTCACCGTTTTTGCCAGGTGCCTTGATAGCCGGCTTGTATTCAGCCATACCACTCTCTTTTAATTCAGATTTAATTCCCTCCCCGGCCGGAGAGGGAATGAAGCAGAGTTACTATACCCAAAATAACTGGAGTTGCACCAAGGCAGCAAGCAAGTGAATCCCGAATCACTGACTTAAGTCAGTGATTCGGGTGAACGAGCGCAGCTAACGCCGGTGCAGCTTCAGGTATGACGGGTATTCCTAGTACAGTGCTTTGCCGCTGCTGTCTTTGATATTGGTTTTCCAGGCTGCACGGATCTGTTCTACAACAGAAGCTGGCAGCGCGGCGTAATCCAAATCAGTCGTCAGTTTGTTGCCGTTTTTGTAAGCCCAGTCGAAGAACTTCAGCACTTCAGTGCCCTTCGCTGCATCTTGCTGGTCTTTATAAATCAGGATGAAGGTGGTGGAGCTGATTGGCCACGCATTATCACCTTTCTGATTGGTCAGATCCTGAGCAAAAGTTTTGCTCCAGTCAGCGCCTTTAGCGGCTGCACTGAAAGATTCTTCCGTCGGGCTGATGGCTTTGCCGTCTGCATCTACCAGCTTGGTGTAAGCCAGATTGTTTTGCTTAGCATAAGCATATTCTACGTAACCGATTGAACCTGGCAGACGCTGTACGAATGCGGCCACGCCGTCATTGCCTTTGCCGCCGAGACCCGTTGGCCAGTTCACAGTAGAACCCGCACCGATTTTGTCTTTCCACTCGCTGTTCACTTTCGCCAGATAGCTGGTGAATACGAAGGAAGTACCGGAACCGTCAGCACGGCGAACCACCGCGATGTTGGTGTCTGGCAGTTTCACGCCCGGGTTCAGCTTAGTGATCGCCGCGTCGTTCCACTTTTTGATTTTACCGAGATAAATGTCACCCAGCGTTGCGCCATCCAGAGTCAGCTGACCTGATTTGATGCCCGGGATATTCACCGCCAGAACCACGCCGCCGATCACGGTAGGAAACTGGAACAGACCGTTTTTATTCAGATCTTCTTCTTTCATCGGTGCATCAGATGCGCCGAAGTCAACAGTTTTGGCGATGATCTGTTTTACGCCGCCGGAAGAACCGATGCCCTGATAGTTAACCTGAGTACCGGTTGCTTTCTGGTAGGCATCAGCCCACTTAGCGTAGACAGGTGCTGGGAAGGTACCGCCAGCGCCAGTCAGGCTAGTGGCAGCGAAAGCAGACATTGCTGTGAGGGAGAAAGTCGCTGCTACAAGACCGGCGACGGTGTTACGCATCAATTTCATGTTCCACTCCTGGTGGTTTTAAACTTCCCGACTGATGTCGACGTTAATTAAAGTGTTTGGCACAGGAGGAAAATAGGACAGTTTAGTGACAGTAAAATGTACGTAATATGACAGTTTTATGACACCGGTCACAATTCAAGCTATACGGGCAAAATGCGGGGGTTTTAAGCAAAAAATGCCGGTTATTACACCGGCGGGTAATGAAAAGCGGGGAAATTAACGCCCCTTCTTCTTACGGCCAGGCTGGGCAAAACGCTTACGGGATGCGGAATTAGCGTCAGGTTTTTCGCTGTTTTTCGTTTTAGTGACAGCCGGTTTTTTAGCCTGAACAGGTTTTGATTGCACTTTTTTCGCCGGCTTGTCTTCAGACGACGAGTTTTCAATCAGCTTAAATAATTCGATCAGTTCATCATCGGTCAGATCACGCCATTCACCCAGCGGTAATCCTTTCAGATTGATGTTCATAATACGCACACGTTCAAGCTTAGTGACTTCGAAACCAAAATGCTTAGTCATGCGGCGGATCTGGCGGTTAAGCCCCTGCACCAGCGTAATGCGAAACACCATCGGTGCTTCTTTCTTCACTTTGCATTTTTTGGTCACGGTGCCGAGCATCGGTACACCCGCGCCCATACCGGCAATAAACTCGTCAGTAATCGGTTTATTGACAGTCACAATATATTCTTTTTCGTGGTCGTTACCGGCACGCAGGATTTTGTTGACCAGATCGCCATGATTGGTCAGTAAAATCAGACCCTGCGAATCTTTATCCAGACGGCCAATCGGGAAGACGCGTTTACTGTGATTAACGAAATCACGGATGTTGTCGCGCTCACCTTCCTCCATCGTCGTGATAATGCCTACAGGCTTGTTCAGCGCAATGAGCACCAGATCTTCTTCATCACGCGGCTCGATAAGCTGACCATTCACTTTCACCACATCGCCGGCAAACACCTGAGCCCCCACCGCAGCACGCCTGCCGTTGATAAAAACATTTCCCTGTTCGATGTAACGATCGGCATCACGGCGCGAGCAGATACCGCTCTCGCTAATGTATTTGTTGAGACGAATGGAGGAGTTGGTCAGCATTCAGCGGGGTACCTTCAGAAAAACGCGAACTATACCTTATCCGGGGCGGGTTACGAAGCCTGAGAGAAGAGAATCGTGACCGGCTACTGGCAAAGAGGGGATCAGGCAACAACATTCTGGAAATAGAAAAGCGCCCCGGGAGGCGCTTCTATATCGCATAGCTAAAACCGGACAGTCTTATTCGACAGTCACAGATTTCGCCAGATTACGTGGCTGGTCGACGTCGGTGCCTTTAATCAGGGCAACGTAGTAGGACAGCAACTGGAGCGGAACGGTGTAGAAAATCGGAGCGACAATTTCTTCAACGTGTGGCAGTTGAATAATCTTCATGCCTTCGCTGTCGATAAAACCCGCGTCCTGATCGGCAAAGACATACAGCAGGCCGCCACGGGCGCGCACCTCTTCGATATTCGATTTCAGTTTTTCCAGCAGTTCGTTGTTTGGCGCTACCACGATCACCGGCATATCCGCATCAATCAATGCCAGCGGGCCATGTTTCAGCTCGCCCGCCGCATAGGCTTCCGCGTGAATATAAGAAATCTCTTTCAGCTTCAGCGCACCTTCCATTGCGATCGGGTATTGATCGCCACGGCCAAGGAACAGGGCGTGATGTTTATCAGAGAAACCTTCCGCCAGCGTTTCGATGGTTTTATCCAGCGACAGCATTTGCTCGATACGCGCAGGCAACGCCTGAAGCGCGTGAACAATGTCGTGCTCAACTTGCGGACGCATCCCTTTCAGGCGGCCCATACGCGCCACCAGCATCAGCAGAACGGTCAGTTGTGTGGTGAACGCTTTGGTTGAGGCTACACCGATTTCGGTGCCCGCTTTGGTCATCAGCGCCATATCGGATTCACGCACCAGGGAAGAACCGGCTACGTTACACACCGCCAGCGAACCGAGATAACCCAGCTCTTTTGACAAACGCAACGCTGCCAGCGTATCTGCCGTTTCACCAGACTGAGAAAGCGTGATGATCAGGCTGCCCGGACGAACAGCGGATTTGCGATAGCGGAATTCTGAGGCGATCTCGACATCGCACGGCATGCCCGCCAGCGACTCAAACCAGTAACGCGCCACCATGCCGGAATTGTATGACGTGCCGCAGGCGATAATCTGCACGTGCTGAACACGCGATAAGATTTCGTCCGCTTTTTCGCCCAGTTCGCTCAGATTCACTTCACCATGACTGAAACGTCCTTCCAGGGTGTTTTTGATTGCCAGCGGCTGTTCGTAGATTTCTTTTTGCATGTAGTGACGGTAAACACCTTTATCACCGGCGTCATACTGCACTTTAGATTCGATTTCTTCACGCTCGACGGCATGACCGTTTTTGTCATAAACGCTGACCGAACGGCGTTTGATTTCAGCCACATCGCCTTCTTCAAGGAACAAAAAGCGACGGGTTACAGGCAACAGCGCCAGCTGATCGGAAGCAATGAAGTTTTCCCCAACGCCGCGGCCAATCACCAGCGGGCTGCCGGAACGGGCGGCGACCAGGACGGATGGATCACGTCTGTCCATCACCACAGCACCATAAGCGCCACGCAGTTGCGGGATGACACGCTGTACCACTTCCAGCAGCGTACCGCCCTGAAGTTGTTCCCAATGCACCAGATGCGCGATCACTTCGGTATCTGTTTCAGAATCAAAACGGTAGCCGCGTTCAATCAGCAATTCACGCAGAGGTTCGTGGTTTTCGATAATGCCGTTATGCACCACGGCAATGTAATCAGACACATGCGGGTGAGCATTCACTTCAGAAGGTTCGCCATGGGTCGCCCATCGCGTATGAGCAATACCGGTGCCGCCATGCAAAGGATGTTCATCCAGTGCATCAGCCAGCATCTGGACTTTACCCAGACGACGCAAGCGCCCCATTTTTCCCTCAGCATCAATGACAGCCAGACCGGCTGAGTCATAACCGCGGTATTCGAGACGGCGTAAACCTTCCAACAAAATTTCAGCAATATCGCGTTGCGCTACTGCGCCTACAATTCCACACATCAGTTTTATTCCTATTGAAGGTCTTTTCGGGACCTTTTTTGATGCCTGACCTGATTTATCCGTAAGCCCCGTTTTCCGGTGTACTTGCGGTTCCCCGAGCCTTGTAGAGAGTTGGGGATTATTATGAACAGCTTATTTTTTCTTCACCGGTTTCTGCCAGTCGGGTTTATGTAACTGTGGCACCCGGCTTAACAGTAAACCGTTGTCCGGCACGTCGCGCGTGACCGTTGTACCGGCGGCGATCGTCACGTTGTTCCCCACAGTGACGGGCGCTACCAGTTGAGAATCTGAACCCACAAAGACATCGTTACCGATGATGGTCTTATGCTTGTTTACACCGTCGTAGTTACAGGTGATGGTACCCGCGCCGATATTAACGTTATCCCCTATATCAGCATCACCAAGGTAGGAGAGATGGCCAGCTTTAGACCCTTTGCCGAGACGCGCTTTTTTGATTTCGACGAAATTGCCGACATGTGCGCCTTCAGCCAGTTCAGCGCCGGGGCGCAGACGGGCGAAAGGCCCGACCGTACAGCCGCTTTCCAGCACCGCATCTTCGAACACGCTGTAAGGGCTGATTTCGCAGTCATCACCAATCACGCAGTTTTTCAGCACGCAGCCCGCGCCGATTTTGACGCGGTCACCCAGTGTTACATGGCCTTCGATAATGACATTGGTGTCGATCAGTACGTCGATGCCGTGAGAGAGTTTACCGCGCAGATCAAACCGCGCCGGATCCATCAGCATGACGCCTTCGAGCAACAGACGCTCTGCCTGTTCACTCTGGTATACGCGCTCAAGCCGGGACAGTTGCAAACGGTTATTCACACCATCCACTTCACTGTTACGCGCCGGATGAACCGTGGCGATGACATGCCCTTCGGCGTGCGCCATCGCAATAATGTCAGTGATATAGTATTCACCCTGCGCATTATTATTGTTCAACTGGCCAAGCCAGCGTTTTAATGACGCACCATTGGCAACCAGAATGCCGGTGTTAATTTCACGGATTTTCAGTTGCTCTTCACTGGCATCTTTTTGCTCAATGATGCCGGTGACAATGCCGTTCTCACGAACAATACGGCCATAACCGGTGGGATCATCCAGCACGACCGTCAGTAAACCAATGCCACCTTCCGGCCTGGCTTGCAGTAAATTATTCAGCGTATCGACGGAAATCAGCGGAACATCGCCGTACAGCATCAGGACATCTTCGTCATCGGCAAAGTAAGGCGCCGCCTGCTGCATCGCATGACCGGTCCCCAGTTGCTCTGCCTGCAATACCCAGTTCAGATCACTGCCCGCCAGATTTTTCTTCAGTAAATCGCCACCGTGTCCATAGACCAGATGCACGTTGCTGGCCCCGACCTGCGTGGCCGCATCAATAACGTGTTGAACCATTGGCTTGCCTGCCAAGGAATGAAGAACTTTAGGAAGGTTGGAATACATGCGTGTTCCCTTGCCCGCGGCAAGGATCACCACACTCAGTGTGCTGTTCGACATAGGTAACCTGACAAATCCAATTTGAGTGACAAAAGTAACCCGTTCAGTGCACGGATTACTACATATTTCGCGTCAAAAACCGCCGACAGCCTTAGCCAGCAAGGGTTGAACGCGACATAGACTACACCAAAAAAACTGAGGGTAAAGCGTCCACTAATCATCCAAGTATTCCACTAAAATCGAAAATTTACCTTGGGAAAATCCCTGAAAATGCGCTTTTTTAAAAGCAAAAAAAAAGCGACCCGGAGGTCGCTTTTAAACTGATTTCGTTACATCGCTTTTCTGGTCAGTTCGATAACGCGAAGTTTCGCGATCGCCTTAGCCAGTTCCGCTGACGCCTGAGCGTAATCAACGTCGCCGTGAGAACCACTAATGTGTTCTTCCGCTTTGCGCTTAGCTTCAAGCGCGCGCGCTTCGTCGAGGTCTTGCCCACGGATTGCAGTATCAGCCAACACGGTCGTTGCATTCGGTTGCACCTCAAGGATGCCGCCGGAAAGATAGATATACTCTTCCTCACCGTGTTCTTTAACAATGCGCACCATGCCAGGCTTGATGGCGGTGAGCAGCGGAGCATGCCCCGGGAAAATACCCAGTTCGCCTTCGCTACCCGTCACCTGGATTTTTTGTACCATGCCGGAAAACATACGTTTTTCCGCACTGACAACATCCAGATGGTAAGCTTTTTCAGCCATGTCATCCTCTCTCACAACAAGCTAGCGTTACAGTTTCTTGGCTTTTTCCACTGCTTCATCAATGGTGCCAACCATGTAGAACGCTTGTTCCGGCAGGTGATCGTAGTCGCCGTCCATAATGCCTTTGAAACCACGAATGGTATCTTTCAGCGATACGAACTTGCCCGGAGAACCGGTGAAGACTTCGGCCACGAAGAATGGCTGGGACAGGAAGCGCTGAATTTTACGCGCACGGGATACGACCAGTTTGTCATCTTCTGACAACTCGTCCATACCCAGGATTGCGATGATATCTTTCAGTTCCTGGTAACGTTGCAGAATAGACTGCACGCCACGAGCCACATCGTAGTGTTCCTGACCAACAACCAGCGGATCCAGCTGACGGCTGGTGGAATCCAGTGGGTCAACCGCCGGGTAAATACCCAGTGACGCGATCTGACGGCTCAGAACCACGGTCGCATCTAAGTGAGCGAAGGTGGTCGCTGGAGATGGGTCAGTCAAGTCATCCGCAGGAACGTAAACGGCCTGTACGGAGGTGATAGAACCACTTTTGGTCGAGGTGATACGTTCTTGCAGAGCGCCCATCTCTTCCGCCAGCGTTGGCTGATAACCTACCGCCGATGGCATACGGCCCAGAAGTGCGGACACTTCGGTACCGGCCAGGGTGTAACGGTAAATGTTGTCAACGAACAGCAGTACGTCACGACCTTCATCACGGAATTTTTCCGCCATGGTCAGGCCGGTCAGTGCAACGCGCAGACGGTTACCTGGTGGCTCATTCATCTGGCCATACACCAGGGAAACTTTGTCGATAACGTTGGAATCAGTCATTTCGTGGTAGAAGTCGTTACCCTCACGAGTACGTTCACCCACGCCTGCAAACACAGAATAACCGGAGTGCTCGATCGCAATGTTACGGATCAGCTCCATCATGTTCACAGTTTTACCTACACCCGCACCACCGAACAGACCAACTTTACCGCCCTTAGCGAACGGACACATCAGGTCCATAACTTTGATACCGGTTTCCAGCAATTCCTGGGAGTTTGCCAGCTCTTCATAAGAAGGCGCAGCACGGTGAATAGCACGACGTTCTTCTTCGCCGATTTCACCTTTCATGTCGATTGGTTCACCCAATACGTTCATGATACGACCCAGAGTCGCTTTACCTACCGGTACTTCAATTGGGTGTTCCAGGTTGTTCACTTTCAGACCGCGACGCAGGCCGTCTGAGGTACCCATTGCGATACAACGAACAACGCCGCCGCCTAACTGTTGCTGAACTTCCAGCACCAGTTTGGAGGTACCGTTTTCTACCTCAAGAGCATTGTACACGTTCGGTACTGCATCCTGAGGGAACTCGACGTCCACCACGGCGCCGATTACCTGGATAATCTTTCCAGTAGCCATCTTGAATCCTCTACGTAATTCGTAAACCTAGCTTAAACCGCGGAGGCTCCCCCGACGATCTCGGTGAGTTCCTGAGTGATGCTGGCCTGACGAGCTTTGTTGTATACCAACTGCAGCTCTTTGATCAGGCTGCCGCCGTTATCGGTTGCGGCTTTCATCGCTACCATTCGCGCGGCCTGTTCGCTGGCCAGGTTTTCTACGACGCCCTGATAAACCTGGGATTCCACATAGCGACGCAGGAGAGTATCCAGCAGTGCTTTAGGGTCCGGCTCATACAGGTAATCCCAGGATTTTTTCGCCAGTTCGCCGTCTTCCGCGGGTGGCAAAGGCAACAACTGAACGATGCGTGGTTCCTGAGACATGGTATTGACGAATTTATTGCTAACAACGCATAACTTGTCTAAACGACCTTCGTCGAAAGCCTGCAACATCACTTTCACCGGCCCGATCAGTTCTGACAGAGAAGGGTTATCCCCCATGCCAGTCACCTGAGCAACAACGTTGCCCCCAACGGAGCCGAAGAAAGAGGCTGCTTTGGAACCGATCAGGGCGAGATCAACTTCAACACCTTTTTCGGACCAGCCTTTCATCTCTGACAGCAGTTTTTTGAACAGGTTAATGTTCAGACCACCACAAAGACCACGGTCGGTAGACACCACCAGATACCCGACGCGCTTAATTTCACGCTCATCCAGGTACGGGTGCTTGTATTCCAGATTCCCAAGCGCAAGGTGACCAATCACTTCACGAATGGTTTCTGCATAAGGACGGCTGGCCGCCATGCGATCCTGCGTTTTACGCATTTTGGAGGCGGCGACCATTTCCATCGCTTTAGTGATCTTTTGCGTGTTTTGCACGCTGCTGATCTTACTACGTATCTCTTTTCCGCCGGCCATCTCTGCTTCTCCTCATTACCAAACGGCCTGCTGCTTATCTGCCAGAGGCAGGGCAGCAAGGCCGCAAGGTGTTACCAGGACTGGGTTGCTTTGAAGGTATCGAGGATATTTTTGAATTTACCCTCGATCTCATCGTTATACGCACCAGTTTGGTTGATTTGCTGCAGAAGCTCGCCGTGCTCACGGTCGGCGTAAGCCAACAGTGCCGCTTCGAAGCTACCGACTTTGGACAACTCAACGTCTTCCAGATAACCACGTTCTGCCGCGAAGATGATCAGAGACTGCGCAACGATTGACATCGGAGCGTATTGTTTCTGTTTCAGCAGCTCAGTCACTTTCTGACCGTGGTTCAGCTGTTTACGGGTTGCCTCATCCAGATCAGAAGCAAACTGCGAGAACGCAGCCAGCTCACGATACTGTGCCAGAGCAGTACGAATACCACCGGACAGTTTCTTCATGATCTTAGTCTGAGCAGCACCACCAACACGGGATACCGAAATACCCGGGTTAACCGCAGGACGAATACCGGCGTTGAACAGGTTGGATTCCAGGAAGATCTGACCATCAGTAATCGAGATTACGTTGGTCGGAACGAACGCGGAAACGTCGCCCGCTTGCGTTTCGATAATTGGAAGCGCAGTCAGGGAACCGGTTTTGCCTTTCACTTCACCCTTAGTGAATGCTTCAACATACTCAGCGTTAACACGCGCAGCACGTTCCAGCAGACGGGAGTGGAGATAGAAAACGTCGCCTGGGTAAGCTTCACGACCTGGTGGACGACGAAGCAGCAGGGAAATCTGACGGTAAGCAACAGCCTGTTTAGACAGGTCATCATAAACGATCAGTGCGTCTTCACCGCGGTCACGGAAGTATTCACCCATTGCGCAACCGGAGTACGGTGCCAGATATTGCAGTGCAGCAGATTCTGATGCAGTTGCAACAACAACGATGGTGTTTGCCAGTGCGCCGTGCTCTTCCAGTTTACGAACCACATTAGAAATGGTGGACGCTTTCTGGCCGATAGCCACATAGATACATTTGATGCCGGAATCGCGCTGGTTGATGATCGCATCGATCGCCAGAGCTGTTTTACCGGTTTGACGGTCGCCGATAACCAGTTCACGTTGACCACGACCGATTGGGATCATGGCATCAACAGACTTATAACCTGTCTGCACAGGTTCATCTACCGACTGACGTTCGATAACACCAGGTGCGATTGCTTCAACAGCTGAGAAGCCGTCGTGCTCTACCGGACCTTTACCGTCAATTGGCGCACCCAGGGTGTTAACAACGCGGCCCAGCAGGCCACGGCCAACGGGAACTTCCAGGATACGGCCAGTACATTTTACTTTCATACCTTCGGCGAGGTCAGCGTAAGGGCCCATGACAACGGCACCTACAGAGTCGCGCTCCAGGTTCAGGGCGATAGCGTAGCGGTTACCCGGCAACGCAATCATTTCGCCTTGCATGACATCGGCTAAGCCGTGCACGCGGATGATCCCGTCACTGACGGAAACGATAGTACCTTCATTGTGAGCTTCGCTCACCACATTGAACTGAGCAATGCGCTGCTTGATCAGTTCGCTGATTTCGGTGGAATTCAGTTGCATGCTCCAGTCCCCTTAAGACTGCAAGACGTCTGCCAGGCGTTCAAGACGACTGCGAACGCTGCCATCAATCACCATATCACCTGCACGGATTACGACACCGGCAAGAACAGACTTGTCAATTTTGCAATTCAGCTTAACTTTGCGAGACAGACGTTTTTCCATCGCAGCAGCAATTTTTGCCTGCTGTTCTTCCGTAAGCGGATTTGCCGAAGTCACTTCAACTTCAGCAACAGCCTCGAGAGAGGCGCGCAGTTCAATAAACTGCTCCAGTACTTGCGGAAGAACGCGTAAACGTCCATTTTCAGCCATTACCTTAATCAGGTTTTGGCCTGCGTCGTCGAGTTCGTCACCACATACGGCAATAAACGTTTTAGACAAAGTTTCAGGCGCGCTAGCACCGGAAAGCAGTTCTTCAATTTGTTCATTGCGCGTGACTTCAGCCGTGAACGCTAACATGGACTGCCAGCGGTCTAAGCTTTGGTGCTCAACGGCAAAGTCAAAAGCTGCTTTGGCGTAGGGGCGAGCTACAGTTACAAATTCAGACATCAGCCCCTCCCTCCTTACAGTTCAGCGACCAGTTTATCAACGATGTCGCTGTTAGCAGCTTCATCCACGGAACGTTCGATGATCTTCTCGGCGCCAGCAATGGCCAAAATTCCGACTTGCTTACGCAACTCTTCACGGGCGCGTTGGCGTTCGGCGTCGATCTCTGCCTTGGCTTGCGTCACGATCTTGTTGCGTTCCTGCTCGGCTTCAGCTTTTGCTTCGTCGACGATTTGAGCTTTACGCTTATTCGCCTGATCGATGATTACCTGAGCTTCAGCTTTGGCTTTCTTCAGTTGGTCGGTCGCATCGGCTTGCGCTAAGTCCAGCTCTTTTTTTGCACGTTCTGCGGAAGATAAACCTTCAGAAATTTCTTTCTGACGTTTTTCGATGGCAGCCATAATTGGCGGCCATACGTACTTCATGCAGAACAAGACAAACAGGACGAACGCGATAGCCTGGCCGAGGATTGTTGCGTTAAGATTCACAGCACAATGCCTCTTTCAAAGTGAATTATTTGATGTAGTTCGATTAACAGTGAGCGAGCTCAGTGTTAGGCGACAGCAAACATCACGTACAGACCCAGACCAACCGCAATCATTGGGATTGCATCGACCAGACCCATAACGATAAAGAACTGTGTACGCAACAGAGGGATCAGGTCAGGCTGACGTGCAGCACCTTCCAAGAATTTACCACCCAAGATGCCGATACCGATTGCAGCACCGATTGCCGCCAGGCCCATCATCACAGCGGCAGCCATGTACAGCAGATCCATACTCAGGTTTTCCATGACAGTCTCCAGTTTGTTTCAGTTAAAACGCAGTAGTGTTGAAAGAAAATCAGTGTTTTTCAGATGCCATCGAGAGATAGACGATCGTCAGAACCATGAAGATAAAGGCTTGTAGCGTAATGATCAGGATGTGGAAAATGGCCCAAGGCACATTCAGGATCCACTGTGACCACCACGGCAACAGGCCAGCAATAAGGATGAAGATCAACTCACCCGCATACATATTGCCAAACAGTCGCAGACCCAGTGAAACTGGTTTAGACAGCAGGCTGACACCTTCAAGAATCAGGTTAATCGGAATGAAAACCGGATGATTGAATGGCTGCATTGTCAGTTCTTTAATGAAACCGCCAAAGCCTTTCATCTTAATGCTATAGAAAAGAATCAGAATGAATACGCCAAGTGCCATGGACAACGTGATGTTCACGTCAGCCGTAGGAACCACACGCAACTCAGGCAGACCAAGCAATTTTTCACCGATAGTCGGCAACAAATCGATTGGCAGCAAATCCATCAGGTTCATCATAAACACCCAGACGAAGACGGTCAGCGCGAGAGGTGCAATCACTTTGCTTTTGCCGTGATACATATCACGCACGTTGCTGTCGACGAAACCAACGACCAGCTCAACTGCAGTTTGCAGTTTACCCGGGACACCGCTGGTGGCGTTTTTGGCTACGCGATGGAAAATAACCAGAAAGAGTACTCCGAGGAACACGGAGAAAAACATCGAATCGATGTTAATCGACCAGAATCCCGTCCCGATCTGAAGCTGGGTCAGATGGTGACTGATATACTCTTGTGGAGTAGAGATTTCTCCTGATGCAGACATGATGCCTCTTACCCTTTAGTAGTTAAGTACGGTAACTGTTAATGACGGCCGGTGCCAAAATCTGAGTCATCAACACCGATAAATAGGCCAACCCCAACGGAGCAAAAGCCGCCTTAAACAGGCCAAGTGCGATAACCATTAAGATCACCGTAGCCAGCACCTTCAGCGCTTCTCCGATTGCAAAGGACCAGGCAACCCGTCCAGAGACCGTTGTTTGCGCCTGATGGCGCCATGCAAACAGCATGAACAGTACATTTGGCACCCAGGCGGCCAACCCACCCATAAGAGCCGATGTGGTCCATTCCAGGCTTTTGAAGCCAAATACTGCACTGAGCAGAACAAAGGTCAATAACTGCAGTATCAACAGCTTTCTGGCAACCTTCACACTATGTGTACTGTGTAAAATACCGGATACAGACATGACGTTTGTTCTCTCCGTATCAAGTACCTAGCTGGAGGTATACTGAATGCCGTATATCACTGCCTTTACTGTTTTGAGTCAAGCAGCAAAAACCGAGCAAATTATACGGGGCACAGGAACGAATTCAATGGATAAGTAGCGAAAAGGTGAACAATTATTTAAATTTTCCTCTTCATCACTATTTTGACAACCAAACTATAGCTGAATTTGCCCTTTTTACTTTGGTTCGGTTATTTCATCACCCGACAAAGAAGCGTGCACTGGATCACATAATTAACGCCAGTCCTTTTATATACCCAGCGTAGCTTGAATGTCTTTAGCTAATCAGGCCTTTTAAAAGCTATATAAATCAAATTGTTAATGGAACATTGCTCGAATAACAAACTTATTTAAAAATAGGTTCGATTTATTTACACAACAACCCAACAAATAACAACATTTTCATTACAAATTGAATATCATCAACCTGATAGCCGTTCAGTTTCAAAAGTGACTATTACGCGCCGGATTAAAATAAAAACATCTCAAAAATGCTATCAGTCTGTAAAAAAGCAGTGTTTGAGTACTCGTCACTGCTATATAATTAGCCTGCTCATTTTAACTAAGTTAACACATGCATTTTTTAAATATTTTTTGATAAATCGCAACTTTAGTTTGCGCTAAGAATTATCAGATGACGTTCCCCGTCAAGTTCGGGTACCTGCAGCTTAATGACTGATTCCAGAGTAATACCTTCCGGCAGCGCGGCCAGTTCATCATCAGGACGCATACCCTTTAAGGCATAAAAACGCCCCTCCCCTTTCTGAGGCAGATGGTGACACCACGAAAGCATGTCCTGCATTGAGGCAAAAGCACGGCTGATCACGCCATCAAAAGGCGGTTGCGCCTCAAACTCTTCCACACGGCTTTGTACCGGCTCAACATTTTTCAGCCCAAGCTCATGCTGAACCTGACGCAGAAAGCGTACGCGCTTACCCAGGCTGTCCAGCAACGTGAAGTGGGAATCAGGGCGGACAATGGCGAGAGGAATTCCCGGTAACCCCGGGCCTGTGCCTACGTCGATGAAACGACTGCCTTGCAAATGCTCATTCACCACGATGCTGTCCATAATATGGCGTACCAGCATCTGCATCGGGTCACGGACAGACGTCAGGTTGTAGGCTTTGTTCCACTTATGCAGCAGTTCAACATAGCCAATCAGTTGCTGTTTTTGCTGATCGGGTAACGCTATTCCTGCCGCAGCAAGCAGCGAGTCCAGTTTCTTTTGCACAGTGAATCCTCAGACAGAGTCGATATGCCGGGAACAGCCCGGTTGAGAAATGATAAAACACATAGAAAGACGGGAAAAGTAAGAATCGACCGCCGCTTCGGGATGCAAAGGGCGGTCATCAGAGAAGTGGTTTACGCGCTGCGTCGCAGCAAACCTTGTTTTTTAAGCCAGATCAGCAAAATTGATATCGCAGCCGGAGTAATACCGGAGATGCGTGATGCCTGGCCAATGGAGGTCGGCTTGTGATCGTTAAGTTTAGCGATCACTTCATTTGAAAGGCCATTCACCTGACGGTAATCAAGATCGACAGGCAGCACAGTGTTTTCGTTACGCTGCTGTTTTTCGATCTCTTCCTGCTGACGGGCGATATAACCTTCATATTTGATCTGAATTTCTACCTGTTCTGCTGCCTGCACATCGGGAACAGAAGGCGCGAACGGGGAAAGACGAGTGATTAACTCATACGTCATTTCAGGGCGGCGCAGCAGCTCTTCCGCACTGGCTTCTTTAGACAGCGGTGCAGAAAGATGCGCGTTGATTTCGTCAACCTGGGCGTGATGGGGGTTCACCCAGATACCACGCAGGCGCTGGCGTTCCAGCTCGATCATTTCCAGCTTTTCGTTGAAACGTGCCCAACGGGCATCGTCAACCAGACCTAACTCACGGCCTTTTTCTGTCAGACGTAAATCAGCATTATCTTCACGCAGCATCAGCCGGTATTCAGCACGTGACGTAAACATGCGGTACGGTTCTTTGGTGCCAAGCGTACACAGGTCATCAACCAGCACACCGAGATAAGCCTGATCGCGACGTGGCGCCCAACCTTCTTCTTCGCTTGCGCTACGGGCAGCATTCAGACCGGCGAGTAAGCCCTGTGCAGCGGCTTCTTCGTAACCCGTTGTACCGTTAATTTGTCCTGCAAAGAACAGACCCGCGATAAATTTGCTTTCCAGCGTCGGTTTTAAATCACGTGGATCGAAGAAATCGTATTCGATGGCATAACCAGGGCGAACGATCACCGCATTTTCCATCCCCTGCATTGAGCGGACGATCTGCATCTGCACATCGAATGGCAGGCTGGTTGAAATCCCGTTCGGATAAACTTCGTTGCTGGTCAGGCCTTCAGGTTCCAGGAAGATCTGATGAGAATTGCGATCGGCAAAACGCATGACTTTATCTTCGATTGACGGGCAGTAACGCGGGCCGATCCCTTCGATGATCCCGGCATACATCGGGCTGCGATCCAGATTATTGCGGATCACGTCATGGGTTTTTTCGTTGGTATAGGTCATGTAACACGGGATCTGGCGCGGATGTTGCGACACATTGCCCATGAATGAGAATACCGGTGCCGGATTATCACCGTGTTGTTGTGCCAGCACGCTGAAATCAATGGTGCGTGCATCGATACGCGGTGGTGTACCGGTTTTAAGGCGGTTAACACGTAAAGGTAATTCTCGCAGTCTCTGAGACAAAGAGATCGCCGGAGGATCGCCAGCACGGCCACCGCTGTAGTTTTCCAGACCGATGTGGATCTTTCCGTCAAGGAAGGTGCCTACGGTCAGTACAACCGCTTTAGCGCGGAATTTCAGCCCCATTTTGGTCACAGCACCGACGACACGATCGTTTTCTACGATCAGGTCTTCCACAGGTTGTTGGAAGATCATCAGATTTGGCTGGTTTTCCAGGGCGGTACGGACGGCCTGTCGGTACAGTACGCGGTCAGCCTGAGCCCGGGTCGCCCTGACAGCAGGACCTTTGCTTGCGTTTAGTATCCTAAACTGAATGCCCGCATGATCGATAGCTGTTGCCATCAGACCGCCCAGTGCGTCCACTTCTTTAACCAGATGTCCTTTCCCGATCCCGCCAATAGCAGGGTTACACGACATCTGTCCCAGCGTGTCGATATTGTGGGTTAATAATAAGGTCTGACGTCCCATGCGTGCAGAAGCCATTGCGGCTTCAGTACCTGCATGACCACCACCTATGATGATGACGTCAAATTGATCCGGATAAAACATGCGACTGCACCTCGGCGTTCAAGCGAACTTTCTTTGTATGGCGTTGGGAGGAGGGATTCTACTCAAGTTTTGAGCTTCCACAAGTCCCCGGGGATCTTCACTAATTAAAAGAAGATCTTTTTTATTTAAAGATCTCTTATTAATACTTCTATTAGGATCGCGATCCTCTGTGCATAAGTCTTTTTTGTTTATGAAGATCAGTATGCTAAGAAGGATCGAATGCTGTGAATGATCGGTGATCCTGGCCAGTATAAGCTGGGATCAGAATGGAGAGTTATGCACAGCATGAAAAGCGTACAGGTGTTGTTAGAGGGATAACTACCGGTTTTACCCTGCTTTTAAGCCTAGTTATCCACATCTGATCGCCTGAAATTTACACTTATTTGATCAAATTAATCCAGTTGATCACCCAAACCTCTGCGGGATCTTCAGGAATTTCGTATTGGGTCACGTCGATCTCAAGACGATCACCGATCCTTTTTGCCCCGAGTGACGTCAGTTTCTTATCCAGAGAACTGATCGCGCCACAGAAAGTGTCATATTCACTGCTGCCTAAACCTAAGGCACCAAAGCGAACTTTAGACAGATCCGGTTGCTGATCTTCCAGCTGCTCCATAAAAGGTTGCAGATTATCGGGCAGTTCACCTGCACCGTGGGTTGAACACACAACCAGCCAGATCCCTTCCTGCGGGACTTCATACAGCTCCGGGCCATGAAACAACTGAGTGGAAAAACCGGCTTCTTCCAGTTTCTCTGCCACGTGTTCCGCGACATATTCGGCGCTGCCAAGCGTACTGCCACTAATCAGGGTAATGTCAGACATAATGCTCTCACCCGAGAAAAGGAGACTATTGTACGCTGTGAATGAGCTGGGATCTACCTGTGGATAATAGGGGTATAGAAATTTGGCTTCAGGGCTGGATGGTGCGTGTAATGGGGTTCTGCAGGGAGATCAAGGTCTCGGTTGACTGGATCTCATCAATCGTCTGGATCTTGTTGATAAGTACGTGCTGAAGGGAATCAATTGAGCGGCACATGATCTTAATAAAAATACTGTAATGCCCGGTGGTGTAATAGGCTTCAACCACTTCTTCTATACTCTCGAGCTTTTTCAGGGCCGACGGATAGTCTTTGGCACTTTTTAAAATGATGCCAATAAAACAGCATACGTCATAACCCAGTTGTTTAGGATTGACGGTGATATGCGCGCCGGTAATGATGCCCGCCTGTTTCATTTTCTCGACGCGGACGTGGATCGTCCCCGGGCTGACGGTGAATACTTTTGCCAGTTCGGCATAAGGTGTACGGGCGTTATCCATCAGGGCGTTGAGGATCCCGCGATCCAGCTCATCGAGCTGATAAATTTCAGTCATGGTTATCTTTCCCTTTAGGCTTAATTTCTCTGCCAGCGTCGCTGTACGCGGCTTTTGACCCCGGTGTCAAAGCGCCAGATGTGATCGAAGATACGCAGAATGCCGGGCTTGCCATAGTGTGACATTGCCAGGGCATGAAAGCGGTGATGTTTTTCCCGTTGCAGCACCCTGACTTTCTTTTGTACTTCATCTGGCAGCCGTTGGGCGATAAAGTCCGAGATCACCACAGCATCAGCATCCTCCCACTGCGGAGAAGCGAGTTTATCCAGTGTGGCATTCAGACAGGCTGCCAGATCGGTACCGCCGCGAAAATGTTGCCCCAGAAAGCGCAGCGCCTGATCGAGGCCGCCATTTGAGGTCAGCTCATAATGGATCACTTCACTGGCGAACAACATGATGTAACATCGGCGGTTATCCGCCAGTGCGATCTTCAGTAATGCCAGGCAGAATGCTTTGGCGCACTGTTCGTTAAAGCCACCCATTGAACCGGACGTATCGACGCAGACGACAAAAGGCCCGCGCGGTTGCGGTTCCTGTTGCTGATAGACCACCGGACGTTTGACCACTTTCTCGCGCCAGACGTCCCCTTGCAGGCGATATGTCATCAGACGCTTTTCCAGCAAGCGGCGGTAAAATTCGTATTCAAGCTCAGGCAGTCCCAGCGTCACCAGCTCCGTTGGCATCAGGCGCAAAATATCATCGCTCTGATGAATGCCGTTCACTTCTTCCGGCACTGTCGCGGGTTCGCGCACCATCAGCCGGTGCGTTTCCATTTTTGCATCTTCATGCGGACTGGTTTTAACCGTCTGGCTGCGGCCCAGTTGTTCGGCCAGATGCATCAGTTCAGGCTGCTGCTGAAGGAATGCGCCAAACCGCGCCAGCGACTGAATATCACCCCGCAGACGCTTCCCTTTACTCATATCCCATAAACGCCCGGCGGCTGTGTCGTTCTCGGCTAATAAAGGAGACAACTCGCTGCTGAGTTGCAGGCGTTGCAGTAATTCTTCCTGCAACTGCTCCTGTTCCTGTTCGAGTAACTGATGATGAACGTTCACCGTCTGGAAGGTCAGGTTCAGGCGCCAGCGCTGGAGAAATAAGGTATGAAAGCTGTTGCCGGTTTTCGCTGTACGCGAGGTTTCATTATTTTCCTGCAGGGTGCGGGCTTCAGTGGCAAAAGGGGAGCTGAGTTGCACCAGTTCATCGATAAGAGAAGCCAGCCCGGACTGAAAAGTCGTGGCGTCGAGCTGCTGGCAATGCTGAAAAAGATAGAACTCTTTCGCCAGCTCATGAGGAACAGGTGTTTCGTGGATCCTCTGGCGCAGGCGCAATTTCCATTCGGGGAGATCTTTGGTCAGTGCACGCCTGAGACGTGGAAATTTCTCGAAGAAAACCGTCAGTGCAGGCGCTGCCAGCAAGCCAACGATCAGTTCTTCAATCAATTCGGCTTCACTGATGGCCAGCAGAAGGTCCAGGGACTCCAGACTGAACATGATCAGTGACCGCTGAATGTCTGTTGCTGATGACGCAACTGTTCAGCAACCTGCAGCAGACTGGCTTCTATTTTTGCCATCCATTCTGCCGGAACAAACAGACAGTTTTGCTGCTGGCTGAATTCATGCCTCTGCTGCGCCAGTTTTGCGGTCAGGTCACTCAGCGTATTTTTCATTTCGTCGGGAACGGCAATATGTTCGTGGCCCGGCAGCGTCAGCGGTGTGCTCTGACGGCTGACATCCAGCACCAGAATTTGCTGTTTATCATCGATTTCCAAATCCACGGTTTGTACAAAACCAATCCCGTTGAGTTTGGCTTTCAGTACGCCTCCTTTATTTAGCCACTCTTCCAGGATGCTGCGTTCGAAGAGCAGGTGTGTGACTTTTATTTCATGCAGATGCAAAGGCGTTTGCAATAATAAAGTCAGGTTGGGGGTATTGAGTGATTCAGGCAGGCTGTATTGTGGCTTACGGCTGAAAATGCCGGCTTTCTTGCCCAGTTTGACTGACTGACGCGAGCTCTGTTGCTGCTGATGTTGCATCCATTGCTGATTTAGCTGCTGGATTTTCATCAACAGAGTCTGCTGCTGATAAGCCTGTTCGGTGATCAGTTGCTCAATCTGGGTTTGCAACAGGTTATACGTATTGAGATCATGCCATAAACAGTCTTTCAGCAGGATCAGATCCACCTGTGTGATCGCTTTTCTGCCACTGAAAAATGCGCAGGCCTGCAACAGGCGCAGAGCCTTTTTCCAGCGACGGTCAGAAACATAAGGTGCGGTATCCAGGGCATCAAGGCGCTGACGCAACTGGAAGATCAGTTCAAAGCAACTGTCTGAAAGATTGACTTTGTCGATCTCCGGCTGCCATTGTTGGTATTCTTCATCGCTGATACTCAGGGACTCTGCCACCGGATTGGCGCTTTCATTGTTCCGGCTGGTCAGCAGTGAGCGGAAATTTTGCTTATCCTGCACTTTATCCAGCCACAGACGGATCAGCATGCGGTCGTAGAGTGCTTCCAGGCCACCGTCGGCTTCAGGTAATTCGTTGGAAGCACTGACCAGCAGACGCATAGGAATGGGCTCTTCGCGTTCTCCATTACGGAATCGGCGTTCGTTGATGGCGGTCAGCAACGTATTGAGGATGGCCGGGCCTGCCTTCCAGATTTCATCAAGGAAGACAATTTCAGCTTCCGGCAAGTAACCTTCGGTCAGACGCAGATAGCGGCCTTCATCTTTCAGGGCCTGAATCGACAGCGGACCAAAGACTTCTTCCGGCGTGGAAAAGCGCGTCATAAGATATTCAAAAGCGCGGGCATGGCGGAACGCAAATTTCAGGCGTCGGGCAATCAGGCTTTTTGCAATGCCCGGCGGGCCGAGCAGAAAAACGCTTTCGCCGCACAGGGCTGCCAGCAGGCAAAGTCTTATGGCATCCTGCCGCTCGTACAGGCCATGTTCTAATGCGTTAGCAAGACGGGCGATCCGTTCTGCCAGAAGGGGGGATTGCGCCATACTGTCTCTTCCGGTTTCCATTGAGTTATTGAATAGTGTACTGGCTGGTAACGATATGCCACGTTTATTTTTATCGTTATAGCTTGTTGATTACTAAAAATTTTCTATTATCTGAAATGTGACCTCGTTCATAGGAACGCCGGTTTAACTGCACATTTAAGGGTAGGCAATCTGATTTATTCGTGCATACTGTGCGCCTTTTAGTGGGCATCATTAGTCTGAGCGCACACATCGCTTACGGATGTTCGAGCAAAAAAGAAACGAAATATGAGCACTGAACATAAACGGTCACTCCCAGCAGTAACCCTGGCCGCCATTGGTGTGGTCTATGGCGACATTGGTACCAGCCCTCTCTATACCTTGAGAGAGTGTTTTTCTGGTCACTATGGTTTTAACGTTGAACCCAGCGTCGTTTTTGGTTTTCTTTCTCTGATTTTCTGGATGTTAATCCTTATTGTTTCGCTCAAGTACCTCACTTACGTGATGCGGGCGGACAATGCAGGCGAAGGCGGTATTTTGACGCTGATGTCTCTGGCAGGCAGAAACACGTCGGCACGCACCACTGCGGTTCTGGTCATCCTTGGCCTGATCGGCGGAAGTTTCTTCTATGGTGAAGTGGTGATCACACCGGCTATTTCAGTGCTTTCCGCGATGGAAGGTCTCGAAATCGCAGCACCTTCACTCGATCCTTATATCGTCCCACTTTCTATCACTGTCCTGACGCTGCTTTTCATTATTCAGAAACACGGCACCGGTATTGTCGGCAAACTCTTTGCGCCGGTGATGTTGCTGTGGTTCCTGACGCTGGCTGTTCTCGGTGTGAACAGCATCATGCAGAACCCTGAAGTGCTGCGCGCCATGAACCCGATGTGGGCAGTTAACTTCTTTATTGAGCATAAGTCGTTTTCCTTCCTGGCACTTGGCGCGGTGGTTCTGTCGATTACCGGTGTTGAAGCGTTATATGCCGATATGGGGCACTTCGGGAAATTCCCTATCCGTCTTGCCTGGTTCACCGTGGTGTTGCCTTCTCTGGTGCTAAACTATTTCGGTCAGGGCGCATTGCTGCTCAAAGATCCGGAGTCGATTAAGAACCCGTTCTTCCTGCTGGCACCTGACTGGGCATTAATCCCGTTACTGATTCTGGCAACGCTCGCCACCATTATCGCCTCTCAGGCGGTTATTTCCGGTGTGTTCTCCCTGACGCGTCAGGCTGTGCGTTTGGGCTATTTACCACCGATGCGCATCATCCACACCTCAGAAATGGAAGCGGGACAGATTTACATCCCGGCCATCAACTGGTTGCTGTATTTTGCAGTAGTTATTGTTATCGCCAGCTTCGAGCATTCGAGTAATCTGGCAGCGGCATACGGTATTGCCGTAACCGGTACGATGGTGCTGACCAGTATTCTTTCCTGTACGGTTGCGCTCAAAAACTGGCACTGGAAACCGTTCCTGGTTGGACTTTTGGCGATCGGACTGCTGTTTATGGATATTCCGCTGTTCGCGGCGAACGCCACTAAACTGTTCTCCGGTGGCTGGTTGCCGCTGACGCTGGGTCTGTGCATGTTCATTGTTATGACCACCTGGAAAAGCGAGCGCTTCCGCCTTATGCGTCGTATGAACGAGCACGGGAATTCCCTGGAGGCGATGATCGCCTCTCTGGAGAAATCCCCGCCGGTGCGTGTTCCGGGAACGGCTGTGTATATGTCGCGTGCCATCAACGTCATTCCGTTTGCGTTGTTGCACAACCTTAAACACAACAAAGTATTGCATGAGCGCGTGGTACTGCTGACGCTGCGCACGGAAGATGCGCCTTATGTGCATAACGTCCGGCGAGTCACTATCGAGCAGCTTTCGCCGACGTTCTGGCGTGTTGTGGCCAGTTACGGGTTTAAAGAGACGCCGAATGTGGAAGAAGTGTTCCACCGTTGTGGTCTGGAAGGCTTGCCGTGCCGGATGATGGAAACGTCATTCTTTATGTCGCATGAATCGCTGATCCTGACCAAGCGTCCGTGGTATCTCTACTTCCGGGGAAAACTCTTTATGGCACTCAGCCGCAATGCCCTGCGTGCGCCGGATCAGTTTGAAATTCCGCCGAACCGGGTAATTGAACTCGGCACGCAGGTCGAAATCTGATCCTCATTTCCGCTGCTCACAGGGTACCTTCGGGTACCCTGTTTTATTTCTGCTTCTGCTTTTACGAAACGATTAACTCAAATTCCTCCGCTGTTTTTGAATCCTTCAGCGAAACGTTTCGATGCTGATCACAATTCCACCATAACTTCATTGCCATGTCCGTTAATCTTTATAAACTCATCAGCGAGCGAAACGTTTCGCTGTAGGAGTTCATAATGAAGAAGTCATCGCTGTTAAATGCCGAAGTCTCACATGTTATTGCCAGGTTAGGTCACACCGATCAGCTGGTTATTGGCGATGCCGGTCTTCCGGTGCCAGCAGCTTGCCAACGCATCGATCTGGCGCTAACCCAGGGAGTCCCCACCTTTTTACAAGTCTTAGAGGTAGTGACACATGAGATGCAGGTTGAGCGGGCTATCCTCGCAGAGGAAATCCTCACTAAAAATCCTCAACTCCATGAAGCGTTGCTCACCCAATTGACACAACTCGAACAACACCAGGGAAATACCATTGCTTTGGATTACGTCAGTCATGAGGCATTCAAAGCACAAACCGAAAAAAGTCGGGCTGTGATCCGCAGCGGGGAATGTTCGCCTTACGCGAACGTTATTCTGTGTGCCGGCGTAACCTTCTGAGGCTTTTATGCAACCTTTGCTGCAACTGACAGGCATTGATAAAGCCTTTCCCGGCGTAAAAGCACTTTCCGGCGCGGCGCTTAGCGTCTATCCGGGACGTGTGATGGCGTTAGTGGGAGAAAACGGCGCGGGCAAGTCCACCATGATGAAAGTGCTGACCGGCATCTACCAAAAAGATGCCGGCTCAGTACATTTTCTGGGTAAGGAAGCGACGTTCAACGGTCCGAAAGCGTCGCAGGAAGCTGGGATCGGTATTATCCATCAGGAATTAAATCTGATCCCCCAACTGACCATTGCTGAAAACATCTTCCTTGGCCGTGAGTTTGTGAACGGTTTTGGCCGCATCAACTGGAAAAAGATGTATGCCGAAGCCGATAAACTGCTGGCGCGCCTGAATCTGCGTTACAAAAGCGATCGGCTGGTGGGTGACTTATCCATCGGCGACCAACAGATGGTCGAGATTGCCAAAGTGCTCAGCTTTGAATCCAAAGTCATTATTATGGATGAGCCGACGGATGCCCTGACCGATACCGAAACCGCCTCTTTATTTAGCGTGATCCGTGAACTGAAAGCCGCTGGCTGTGGTGTGGTTTACATATCTCACCGCATGAAAGAAATCTTCGAAATCTGCGACGACGTGACGGTATTTCGTGACGGGCAGTTCATCGCAGAGCGTCCGGTCAGTTCGCTTGAAGAAGACACGCTGATTGAAATGATGGTGGGTCGCCGTCTGGAAGAACAATATCCGCGTATTTATCATGAACGTGGTGCGCTGCGTTTGCAGGTGCGCGATGTCAGCGGACCCGGCGTAGATAACGTCAGCTTTGATTTGCACAGCGGCGAAATTCTGGGCATTTCCGGTTTGATGGGTGCGGGCCGTACCGAACTGATGAAAATTCTCTACGGTGCCTTACCGCGTAAAAGTGGTTATGTGGCGCTTGATGGCCGCGAAGTCGTAACTCACTCTCCGCAAGACGGACTGGCAAACGGCATTGTTTACATCTCTGAAGACCGTAAGCGCGACGGTTTAGTGCTCGGCATGTCCGTGAAAGAAAACATGTCGCTGACCGCCTTGCGCTATTTCAGCCACCGCGGCGGGCGCCTTAAACATGCCGAAGAACAGCAGGCTGTCGGTGATTTCATCCGCCTCTTCAATATCAAAACGCCGTCGATGATGCAGACCATCGGTCTGCTATCCGGCGGTAATCAGCAAAAAGTGGCGATTGCCCGCGGTTTAATGACACGGCCGAAAGTCCTGATCCTCGACGAACCGACGCGCGGCGTTGACGTCGGTGCCAAAAAAGAGATTTACCAGCTTATAAACCAGTTCAAGCGCGAAGGGCTGAGCATCATTTTGGTTTCCTCAGAAATGCCGGAAGTGATCGGTATGAGTGACCGGGTTTTGGTGATGCATGAAGGTCATTTAAGCGGTGAATTCCCGATAGAACAGGCTACGCAAGAAGTGTTGATGGCAGCCGCTGTCGGCAAGCAATATGGCGTGACGCAGGAGTAATCAGATATGAGTTCTCAGACATTGCCAGCTAAAAAGCGCTGGATCAGTAAAGAGTGGTTGCTGGAGCAAAAGTCTCTGATTGCGCTGCTGGTGTTGATTGCCGTGGTCTCTTCCATGAGCCCGAATTTCTTTACGGTCAATAACCTGTTTAACATCCTTCAGCAGACGTCCGTCAACGCCATTATGGCGGTCGGGATGACGCTGGTGATCCTGACGTCCGGTATCGATTTGTCCGTCGGCTCTTTGCTGGCGCTGACCGGTGCCGTCGCTGCCTCGATTGTCGGCCTGGAAGTGAACGCATTTGTCGCCGTGGGTGCCGCACTGGCGCTGGGTGCTGCTGTCGGTGGCGTCACAGGAATGATTGTGGCCAAAGGTAAAGTTCAGGCGTTCATCGCTACGCTGGTCATGATGTTGTTGCTGCGTGGCATCACGATGGTGTACACCAACGGCAGTCCGATCAGTACCGGTTTTAATGATGTCGCTGATGTATTTGGCTGGTTTGGTATCGGTCGCCCGCTGGGTATCCCGACGCCAGTCTGGCTGATGGCTGTGGTGTTTATTGCGGCGTGGTACATGCTGCATCACACCCGGCTGGGGCGCTATATCTACGCGCTGGGTGGTAACGAATCCGCTACGCGTCTGTCAGGTATCAGCGTCGATAAAGTCAAAATTATCGTCTACTCCCTGTGTGGTTTGTTAGCCGCTCTGGCCAGTATCATCGAAGTGGCGCGCTTATCTTCTGCGCAGCCTAACGCAGGTACAGGTTATGAGCTGGATGCTATTGCCGCAGTGGTATTAGGGGGAACCAGCCTGTCCGGGGGTAAAGGACGCATTGTTGGAACGCTGATCGGTGCATTGATCCTTGGCTTCCTGAATAACGGTTTGAACTTATTAGGTGTTTCTTCCTACTACCAGATGATCGTAAAAGCAGTTGTCATTCTGCTGGCGGTTCTGGTGGATAACAAAAGCAACAAATAAACTCTCCTACAGGACTTATGACCATGAATATGAAAAAACTGGCTGTCTGGGTTTCCGCCGCAGCGATCACCGCTTCTTTCAGTGCTAACGTTCTGGCGAAAGACACCATTGCGCTGGTCGTTTCCACGCTGAACAATCCGTTCTTCGTCTCCATGAAAGACGGCGCGCAAAAAGAAGCGGACAAACTGGGTTATAACCTGGTGGTTCTTGATTCTCAGAACAACCCGGCGAAAGAGCTGGCAAACGTACAGGACCTGACGGTTCGTGGCACCAAGCTGATGCTGATCAACCCGACGGATTCTGATGCGGTAGGTAATGCCGTGGCGATGGCAAATCAGGCGAAAATCCCGGTGATCACCCTTGACCGTCAGGCAACTAAAGGCGTTGTCGCCAGCCATGTCGCGTCCGATAACGCCTTCGGCGGTAAAATGGCCGGTGATTACATCGCCAAGAAACTGGGCGAAAACGCTAAAGTCATTGAACTCGAAGGTATCGCCGGGACGTCTGTTGCCCGTGAACGCGGTAAAGGTTTCGCTCAGGCCGCTGAAAAACACCATTTCCAGATCCTCGCCAGCCAGCCTGCTGACTTCGACCGCACCAAGGGCCTGAACGTTATGCAGAATCTTCTGACCGCACATCAGGATGTACAGGCTGTGTTCGCTCAGAATGACGAAATGGCGCTCGGTGCTTTGCGCGCCCTGCAGACTGCCGGTAAAACGGATGTGCTGGTCGTTGGCTTTGACGGCACCGAAGACGGTATCAAAGCGGTTAACAGCGGCAAAATGGGTGCGACTGTGGCACAGCGTCCTGAACAAATCGGTGTGATCGGCATTCAGACTGCGGATAAAGTGCTGAAAGGCGAGAAAGTGCCAGCTGTTATTCCTGTTGATTTGAAACTGGTTGCTCAGCCGTAATACTCTTTTTATCTATGCTGTAACTGCGCCTCCTGAGGGAGGCGCTATCTGACTCAGGGATCTCCACATGAAAACCGGCAAACTGGTGGTACTCGGCAGTATCAACGCTGACCACATTTTGAATATCAACCACTTCCCGCAACCGGGCGAAACGGTTATTGGAAAGCAATACACTGTAGCCTTTGGCGGCAAAGGGGCGAATCAGGCCGTTGCAGCCGGTCGCAGTGGTGCTGATATTTCTTTTATTGCCTGTGTGGGAGATGACGATATTGGCGAGCGCGTTCGTAAACAGCTGGCCAGTGACCGTATTGATACGCAACCCATCGAGGCCATCAAAGACTCAACCACCGGCGTTGCACTGATTTTCGTGAATGCGGAAGGTGAGAACGTTATCGGTATCGATGCGGGGGCGAATAAAGCTGTGACGCCGGAATACCTTGATCGCTATAAACAGCAGATCATCAGCGCGTCTGCTTTATTAATGCAGCTGGAATCGCCGCTTGAGACGGTGATTGCGGCGGCGAAAATCGCCAAAGACAACGACACGCAGGTTATCCTCAATCCGGCTCCGGCGTGTGAATTGCCCGATGAACTGCTTGCGCGGGTGGATATGATCACCCCGAATGAAACAGAAGCCGAAAAGCTGACGGGGATTAAAGTCGATAATAATGAAGATGCCGATCGCGCCGCGAAAGTTTTGCATGACAAAGGCATCGCAACCGTCATCATTACATTGGGCAGTAAAGGTGTCTGGCTGAGCCAGAACGGCGAAGGAAAGTTGGTTGCGGGGTTCTGCGTTAAAGCCGTCGATACGATAGCCGCAGGTGATACCTTTAACGGTGCATTAGTCACCGCGTTGCTTGAAGGTAAAATGATGGACTGTGCGATACGATTCGCGCATGCGGCGGCGGCGATTGCCGTGACGCGCCCTGGTGCGCAACCTTCTGTCCCGTGGCGCAAAGAAATAGACGATTTCCTCGCACAACAGGAGGCCTGATTGGCCACCATGAAAGATGTCGCCCGTCTCGCGGGCGTTTCAACCTCAACTGTTTCCCATGTGATCAACAAGAATCGTTTTGTCAGTGAATCTATCGCTAACAAAGTGAATGCTGCTGTTGAACAACTCAACTATGCGCCTTCCGCCCTGGCCCGCAGTCTTAAGCTGAACCAGACACGCACCCTCGGCATGTTGCTGACCGCCAGCAGTAACCCTTTCTATTCTGAAGTCGTGCGTGGCGTTGAGCGTAGTTGTTATGAACGCGGCTACAGCCTTATTTTATGTAATACCGATAATGATGCTGAACGTATGAACCGCAGCCTGGAAACATTGTTGCAAAAGCGGGTCGACGGGCTGCTGATCATGTGTACGGAAAACCACCGGCCATCGAAAGACGCTATTAGCCGTTATCCTTCACTACCCATTGTGATGATGGACTGGTCACCTTTTGATGGCGCGATAGATATTATTCAGGATAACGCGCTGTTGGGCGGCGAAATGGCGACGGAATTTTTAATCCGCCGCGGTTATCATCGCATCGCCTGCATTACCGGCCCGTTGGATAAAACGACTGCACAGGAACGGCTGAGTGGATATCGTCAGGCCATGGAAAAAAACGGTTTAACGATTTTTCCCGGTTATGAAGTGAGTGCTGATTTTGAATTTGAAGGCGGATTAGCCGCAATGCAAAAGTTGCTGGCGCTGCCCGAACCGCCTCATGCCGTTTTTGCCGGCAACGACGCGATGGCCGTTGGCGTATATCAGACGCTTTATCAGTGTGGGTTGCGCGTCCCAGAGGATGTTGCCGTGATAGGTTACGATGACATAGAGCTGGCACAATATATGATGCCGCCGCTGACAACTATTCATCAACCTAAAGACTCACTGGGAGAATTGGCCGTTGATGCATTACTGCATCGGTTGCAGGAGCCGGATTCAGAACCGCAGGTCTTAGTATTAACGCCGGAACTGGTAGTGCGTCAGTCTGTGGGTTCATTCATCGGCAATTAACAGACTCTGACATTCCAGCAAAGCTGCAGAAGCATTGCTGGCCAGAATGGCATCCGTCAGCCGTTGGTGATGTTCCAGCTTGATGACTTCATTGCCTGTAATTGCCCGAAAATAACTCTGATACACTGAACTGAATAAATTCGAGAAAGAAGTCAGGAAAGGATTTTTCCCCGCTTCATAGATTAGCTGGTGAAACTGTGTATCTACCGTTATCCAGCGTTCCCGATCAAAGCTGTCATGCAACCGGCGCATTTCATACATATAAAGAGAGAGCTGATGTTTTTGCTCTTTACTGGCAGAGAGTGCCGCTAAGGCGCAGGCCTGAGGTTCGAGCGCTCTGCGCAAAACAATGAAATGTGCCATCACCTGATCGAAGTTTTCACGGGTCATCCACCAGTTTAGCAATTCCTGATCGAGAAAGTTCCAGTTCGATTGCGGCATCACCCGGGTACCAATACGCGGACGGGGTAAAAGCATTCCCTTGGCCGCCAGCGTTTTTACTGCTTCACGCACGGCCGTCCGGCTGACACCAAAAATCTCTCCTAACTCATTCTCGCCAGGAAGAATAGACCCTTCCGGATACTCGCCAGACAAAATGCGCTGTGCAATTTTCTCCGCCAGCAGGTAAGAAAGGTTACGCTGAGCCGCCTGTTGATGCGCATTTAGTAGCATGTAAGGTATTCCTGAATGTCTTTCTCTTATTATAAAGGAGAGTTTACTCTAGCCTCTGGCTTGGAACTGGTATGTTTTTAACGAAAAACGATCGGTATTTATCCATTTTGGGCGAAATTGACGGAATAATGAACGGTTGGCGAAAAAAGTGAATTTAAGGGTTGCGGCCTTCTGAGAACTCCCTATAATGCGCCTCCACTGACCGGGAACAACGACTGATACGTCGCCCGGACGGGAAGAGAAAAAGAAGAATGTTCGAATGAATAATCTCTTGACTCTTCAGCGGGAAAACGTAATATACGCCTCCCGCGCCGCATAAGATTCCTTGCGAACCGCGGCATGCTCTTTAACAATTTATCAGACAATCTGTGTGGGCACTCACAAGACGATATCAGCCATCTCGGTGGCAAAAAAATATCAAGTCTTAGAGTGACCAAGCAGTAATTCATTTAGTTGAATTATTACGAAGTAATCTCTGAGCACCGCTTCACTTGTTGAAGCAAATCGAACTTTTAATTGAAGAGTTTGATCATGGCTCAGATTGAACGCTGGCGGCAGGCCTAACACATGCAAGTCGAGCGGCAGCGGGAAGTAGCTTGCTACTTTGCCGGCGAGCGGCGGACGGGTGAGTAATGTCTGGGAAACTGCCTGATGGAGGGGGATAACTACTGGAAACGGTAGCTAATACCGCATGACCTCGAAAGAGCAAAGTGGGGGATCTTCGGACCTCACGCCATCGGATGTGCCCAGATGGGATTAGCTAGTAGGTGAGGTAATGGCTCACCTAGGCGACGATCCCTAGCTGGTCTGAGAGGATGACCAGCCACACTGGAACTGAGACACGGTCCAGACTCCTACGGGAGGCAGCAGTGGGGAATATTGCACAATGGGCGCAAGCCTGATGCAGCCATGCCGCGTGTGTGAAGAAGGCCTTAGGGTTGTAAAGCACTTTCAGCGAGGAGGAAGGCATCATACTTAATACGTGTGGTGATTGACGTTACTCGCAGAAGAAGCACCGGCTAACTCCGTGCCAGCAGCCGCGGTAATACGGAGGGTGCAAGCGTTAATCGGAATTACTGGGCGTAAAGCGCACGCAGGCGGTTTGTTAAGTCAGATGTGAAATCCCCGCGCTTAACGTGGGAACTGCATTTGAAACTGGCAAGCTAGAGTCTTGTAGAGGGGGGTAGAATTCCAGGTGTAGCGGTGAAATGCGTAGAGATCTGGAGGAATACCGGTGGCGAAGGCGGCCCCCTGGACAAAGACTGACGCTCAGGTGCGAAAGCGTGGGGAGCAAACAGGATTAGATACCCTGGTAGTCCACGCTGTAAACGATGTCGACTTGGAGGTTGTGCCCTTGAGGCGTGGCTTCCGGAGCTAACGCGTTAAGTCGACCGCCTGGGGAGTACGGCCGCAAGGTTAAAACTCAAATGAATTGACGGGGGCCCGCACAAGCGGTGGAGCATGTGGTTTAATTCGATGCAACGCGAAGAACCTTACCTACTCTTGACATCCACGGAATTCGCCAGAGATGGCTTAGTGCCTTCGGGAACCGTGAGACAGGTGCTGCATGGCTGTCGTCAGCTCGTGTTGTGAAATGTTGGGTTAAGTCCCGCAACGAGCGCAACCCTTATCCTTTGTTGCCAGCGAGTAATGTCGGGAACTCAAAGGAGACTGCCGGTGATAAACCGGAGGAAGGTGGGGATGACGTCAAGTCATCATGGCCCTTACGAGTAGGGCTACACACGTGCTACAATGGCATATACAAAGAGAAGCGAACTCGCGAGAGCAAGCGGACCTCATAAAGTATGTCGTAGTCCGGATTGGAGTCTGCAACTCGACTCCATGAAGTCGGAATCGCTAGTAATCGTAGATCAGAATGCTACGGTGAATACGTTCCCGGGCCTTGTACACACCGCCCGTCACACCATGGGAGTGGGTTGCAAAAGAAGTAGGTAGCTTAACCTTCGGGAGGGCGCTTACCACTTTGTGATTCATGACTGGGGTGAAGTCGTAACAAGGTAACCGTAGGGGAACCTGCGGTTGGATCACCTCCTTACCTCAAGATACGCATTGTGCAGTGTCCACACAGATTGTCTGATGAAATTAATGAGCAAGAGCACCTGTTGATGCGGTGAGGGCAACCTTACGCTGATACGAAAAGTGCCAAACCATGTATGTGGTCTGGTACGGATTTTTCGTGTCCCCATCGTCTAGAGGCCTAGGACACTGCCCTTTCACGGCTGTAACAGGGGTTCGAATCCCCTTGGGGACGCCAATCCGATAATGTGTGAAAGACATTATCACCTGTTCTTTATGAACAGAAAATAACTTAAAGATGACTTTAACGAGTCGTGTTTAAGATATTGCTCTTTAACAATCCGGAACAAGCTGAAAATTGAAAGTTTACAGCTGAACATCACTCTCCGTAGCAGTACTGAGTGGTGGATTAGTCTGTAACAGAGTCTCTCAAATAATCGCAATGCGACGGTGGAAACACCTTCGGGTTGTGAGGTTAAGCGACTAAGCGTACACGGTGGATGCCTAGGCAGTCAGAGGCGATGAAGGGCGTGCTAATCTGCGAAAAGCGTCGGTAAGGTGATATGAACCGTTATACCCGACGATACCCGAATGGGGAAACCCAGTGTGCTCCGGCACATTATCATTACATGAATACATAGTGTAATGAGGCGAACCGGGGGAACTGAAACATCTAAGTACCCCGAGGAAAAGAAATCAACCGAGATTCCCCCAGTAGCGGCGAGCGAACGGGGAAGAGCCCAGAACCTGAATCAGTTTGTGTGTTAGTGGAAGCGTCTGGAAAGTCGCACGGTACAGGGTGATAGTCCCGTACACAAAAATGCACAGGCTGTGAGTTCGATGAGTAGGGCGGGACACGTGACATCCTGTCTGAATATGGGGGGACCATCCTCCAAGGCTAAATACTCCTGACTGACCGATAGTGAACCAGTACCGTGAGGGAAAGGCGAAAAGAACCCCGGCGAGGGGAGTGAAATAGAACCTGAAACCGTGTACGTACAAGCAGTGGGAGCCTACTTTGTTGGGTGACTGCGTACCTTTTGTATAATGGGTCAGCGACTTATATTTTGTAGCAAGGTTAACCGAATAGGGGAGCCGTAGGGAAACCGAGTCTTAACTGGGCGTCAAGTTGCAAGGTATAGACCCGAAACCCGGTGATCTAGCCATGGGCAGGTTGAAGGTTGGGTAACACTAACTGGAGGACCGAACCGACTAATGTTGAAAAATTAGCGGATGACTTGTGGCTGGGGGTGAAAGGCCAATCAAACCGGGAGATAGCTGGTTCTCCCCGAAAGCTATTTAGGTAGCGCCTCGTGAACTCATCTTCGGGGGTAGAGCACTGTTTCGACTAGGGGGCCATCCCGGCTTACCAACTCGATGCAAACTACGAATACCGAAGAATGTTATCACGGGAGACACACGGCGGGTGCTAACGTCCGTCGTGAAGAGGGAAACAACCCAGACCGCCAGCTAAGGTCCCAAAGTCATGGTTAAGTGGGAAACGATGTGGGAAGGCATAGACAGCCAGGATGTTGGCTTAGAAGCAGCCATCATTTAAAGAAAGCGTAATAGCTCACTGGTCGAGTCGGCCTGCGCGGAAGATGTAACGGGGCTAAACCATGCACCGAAGCTGCGGCAGCGACGCTTATGCGTTGTTGGGTAGGGGAGCGTTCTGTAAGCCGTCGAAGGTGGACTGTGAGGTCTGCTGGAGGTATCAGAAGTGCGAATGCTGACATAAGTAACGATAATGCGGGTGAAAAACCCGCACGCCGGAAGACCAAGGGTTCCTGTCCAACGTTAATCGGGGCAGGGTGAGTCGACCCCTAAGGCGAGGCTGAAAAGCGTAGTCGATGGGAAGCAGGTTAATATTCCTGCACTTGGTGTTACTGCGAAGGGGGGACGGAGAAGGCTAGGCTGGCCGGGCGACGGTTGTCCCGGTTCAAGCGTGTAGGGGGTGTGACCTGGTAAATCCGGTTGCATATCAACCCTGAGGCGTGATAACGAGCCACTACGGTGGTGAAGTAGCTGATGCCATGCTTCCAGGAAAAGCCTCTAAGCTCCAGGTAACACGAAATCGTACCCCAAACCGACACAGGTGGTCAGGTAGAGAATACTCAGGCGCTTGAGAGAACTCGGGTGAAGGAACTAGGCAAAATGGTGCCGTAACTTCGGGAGAAGGCACGCTGGCGCGTAGGTGAAGGGACTTGCTCCCGGAGCTGAAGCCAGTCGAAGATACCAGCTGGCTGCAACTGTTTAATAAAAACACAGCACTGTGCAAACACGAAAGTGGACGTATACGGTGTGACGCCTGCCCGGTGCCGGAAGGTTAATTGATGGGGTCAGCCGCAAGGCGAAGCTCTTGATCGAAGCCCCGGTAAACGGCGGCCGTAACTATAACGGTCCTAAGGTAGCGAAATTCCTTGTCGGGTAAGTTCCGACCTGCACGAATGGCGTAATGATGGCCAGGCTGTCTCCACCCGAGACTCAGTGAAATTGAACTCGCTGTGAAGATGCAGTGTACCCGCGGCAAGACGGAAAGACCCCGTGAACCTTTACTATAGCTTGACACTGAACATTGAGCCTTGATGTGTAGGATAGGTGGGAGGCTTTGAAGCGTGGACGCCAGTCTGCGTGGAGCCAACCTTGAAATACCACCCTTTAATGTTTGATGTTCTAACTCGGCCCCGTAATCCGGGGTGAGGACAGTGTCTGGTGGGTAGTTTGACTGGGGCGGTCTCCTCCTAAAGAGTAACGGAGGAGCACGAAGGTTAGCTAATCACGGTCGGACATCGTGAGGTTAGTGCAATGGCATAAGCTAGCTTGACTGCGAGAGTGACGGCTCGAGCAGGTACGAAAGTAGGTCATAGTGATCCGGTGGTTCTGAATGGAAGGGCCATCGCTCAACGGATAAAAGGTACTCCGGGGATAACAGGCTGATACCGCCCAAGAGTTCATATCGACGGCGGTGTTTGGCACCTCGATGTCGGCTCATCACATCCTGGGGCTGAAGTAGGTCCCAAGGGTATGGCTGTTCGCCATTTAAAGTGGTACGCGAGCTGGGTTTAGAACGTCGTGAGACAGTTCGGTCCCTATCTGCCGTGGGCGTTGGAAGATTGAGAGGGGCTGCTCCTAGTACGAGAGGACCGGAGTGGACGCATCACTGGTGTTCGGGTTGTCATGCCAATGGCATTGCCCGGTAGCTAAATGCGGAAAAGATAAGCGCTGAAAGCATCTAAGCGCGAAACTTGCCTCGAGATGAGTCTTCCCTGTGGCTTTAAGCCACCTGAAGGGACGTTTAAGACTAAGACGTTGATAGGCTGGGTGTGTAAGTGCAGCGATGCATTGAGCTAACCAGTACTAATGACCCGAGAGGCTTAACCTTACAACACCGAAGGTGTTTTTGATTTGAGAGACAGACTCGAGAGAGTAGATTTTCAGCGAAATGTTCCGGTATTGGTTCGTATGGCGGCGTGTGATGAGAAATTATGACACGACGCGGTATGAATGAAACAGAATTTGCCTGGCGGCAGTAGCGCGGTGGTCCCACCTGACCCCATGCCGAACTCAGAAGTGAAACGCCGTAGCGCCGATGGTAGTGTGGGGTCTCCCCATGCGAGAGTAGGGAACTGCCAGGCATCAAATAAGTGGAAAGCCCCGCACGCAAGTGCGGGGCTTTTTGCTGTCGGGAGTTTGAGTAAACAGAAAATCTAAGCCTATTATTTTTGCTTATTTTTCAGCCACGTGATAACAAATTTACCAACTTCTTCTATGTCATTTATATTCAAGACGCTAATTGTCGATGAAATAGTATCTGATAGACAATCGCTGGCCAACGCAACAACATGCATGTCAATTAACTGCTCTAATGCTCTCTCTGTTCCTTCCCTGTGCAGCATAATTTTATCGATATTTTCATGTTTAAATCCTTCAACGAGGATCATATCCAATTTATTGTGGTCAAAACGCGTTGTAAGGTAATCAAGGTCTAGATGATCCTGCTCAGGAGTTTCTGTCATTAATGCCCATCGACTGCTGCTGGCAACCATAGTCTGGTTTGCACCCGCTTTGCGTAGCTCAAAGCTGTCTTTCCCGGGCGTATCTACGTCCACATCATGATGGGTATGCTTTATCAGACCGGTTCGAATGCCACGTTGACGCAGATAGGGGATAAGCTGCTTTAGCAATGTGGTTTTCCCTGTCCCGCTGTAAGCGACTATTCCAAGCAATGGAACTTGTTTTTTTATCATCTTGATAGGTCTTGGTTGTTGGTTTTCCAAAGTGCAACATCTTCTGGTGAGTTGAGATTAGAAAAGGCTGTGGATTCGTTGAATAGTACTGATTTTGCACCGATTTTATGTAAGAAAATCATTAACTTTCGGTCTCCCTTACCGAGATAGGTTTTCAGCGCCGGGATCAGATTACGGTTGAGAAGACAAAGCGTCGGATGCTCGCGTTCAGCGTCACAGGCATAAACTGCCTGTTGTCCGGCCGTATTTTCTAAAAAAGCTTCGGCGAGATTTGTCGGGAAGGCTGGAACATCACAGGGAACGAACAGTACCCATTTGGTTCTACTGACAGACAATGCGGCAAGCATACCCGCAAGGGGGCCGGAGAAATCCTGAGTAATATCAGGGACTGTCTGGAAATTTCGGCCATATCGTTCAGTATTCCGGTTACAGCTGATGAGAATATCTCCGACTTGCGGGCGTAATCTTTCGGCAATATGTTCAAATAAGGGCTTGCCATTAATTTCGATCAGCCCTTTATCTTCACCCATCCTGCTCGAACGACCACCCGCTAAAATAACGCCGGTAATGTTATCCTGCCCCATAATATTTACCTGTAAAAATGACTATATACCTTTCATTGTAACGCCTTACCTTGCAGCCAGGCAGGTTTAACTGATACCTGCTCAGCTTGTCCTTTCCCTGAAGAAATAACCCTGTTATTTTTAGGGTCTGTAACTAAGTTGAAAGGGAATATCATGAAAGAACATCGCGTAAATGAGTTGATTGAACTGCTTCATCCTGCATGGAAAGAAGATTGTGATCTTAACCTGTTGGAGTTTATTCAGAAGCTGGCGACAGAATGTGGCTATCAGGGACCTTTGGGAGAACTGAGTGATGATACGTTGATTTATCATCTGAAAATGCGTGGAACTGACAGCACAACGGAAATTCCTGGCCTGAAGAAAGACTATGAAGATGACTTCAAAACTGCAATTTTACGCGCTCGCGGTGTGATTAAAGATTGATGTAAACTTATGTGAACTTCATGCGAACCGCCAAAAATAGATGATACTATTTCCCATTGTCACTTTTCTGCGCGGCTAACCCGAATGAAGTTATGAACAATTCAGCTTTTAATTTTCAGGCATTGTCGCCGGACCTCATCCTTGATGCGTTAGAAAGTGTCAGTCTGATTGCTGAGTCCGGTCTCACTGCCTTAAACAGCTATGAAAATCGTGTCTACCAGTTTCTGGGAGAAGACAGAAAACGTTATGTGGTGAAGTTCTACCGGCCTGAGCGCTGGAGTGAAGAACAAATCCACGAAGAGCATCGGTTTTCTCGTGATATGGCTGATGCTGAAATCCCTGCTGTTGCCCCTCTTTCTATTAATGAAAATACACTTCATCACTATCAGGGTTATATGTTCACCGTGTTTCCGAGCGTCGGTGGCCGTCAGTATGAAATAGATAATCTCGATCAACTGGAATGGGTGGGGCGTTTCCTCGGGCGTATTCATCAGGTTGGTAGTGAGAGTCTCTTCATTGCCCGTCCGACAATTGGCCTTGATGAATACCTCTCCCGAGCGCGTGATGTCCTGGCGCAGTGTCCTCTGATCCCCAAAAGCCTGCGAGAGCCTTTTTTATCTGCGACAGATAAACTGATCACGACGACACAGGAGTTCTGGCATACCGACTGGCAGCCTTTGCGCTTACATGGGGATTGCCATCCGGGAAATATTCTCTGGCGAGACGGACCGCTGTTTGTGGATATGGATGATGCCCGTAATGGTCCGGCAATCCAGGATCTCTGGATGTTGTTACATGGCGACCAAAATGAGCAAAGGCTCCAGTTAGATATCTTGCTGGAAGCTTATGGAGAGTTTGCTGATTTAGATACCAGTGAACTGTCTTTGATTGAACCGCTGCGTGCTATGCGCATGGTTTATTATCTGGCCTGGGTTGCCCGTCGCTGGGATGATCCTGCATTTCCTAAGAGCTTCCCCTGGATGCAGGACGAAGATTTTTGGCGTGGCCAGATAGCGGCTTTTACTGAGCAAATGAAGAAATTACAGGCACCTCCTTTACGGCTGATGCCAATGTATTGAGTCACGATTAACGTTCGAAATTTAATTAATGGAGATAGGCTTTATATGAAAAAGATATTCCTGGCACTGGTTGGTATGGTTATGGCCTTCAGTGTATCTGCTGCGCAATTTTCTGATGGCGCGCAATACGTTACTCTAGATAAAACCGTAGCTAATGAGCCACAGGTACTCGAGTTTTTCTCATTTTATTGCCCGCACTGCTATCAGTTCGAACAAGTCTGGCATGTTTCTGACAGCATCCGTAAGAACCTGCCAAAAGATGTGAAATATACTAAATACCACGTTGAATTTCTGGGCCCGTTAGGTAAACAACTAACACAGGCGTGGGCTGTGGCTATTGCTCTGGGTGTTGAAGATAAAGTCAGCCCGTTGATGTTTGATGCCGTACAAAAACAACAGTCTGTACAAAATGCTGATGATATCCGTAAAGTCTTTATTCAGGCTGGCGTGAAGGGCGAGGATTATGATGCTGCACTTAACAGCTTCGTCGTGAAATCACTGGTTGTTCAGCAGGAAAAAGCAGCTGCTGATTTGGGTCTGCAAGGCGTTCCTTCTGTATTTGTGAACGGCAAATATATGGTTAAAAATGACGGGCTTGATACCAGCTCACAGGATATCTATGCCAAACAATATTCTGATGTGATCAATTTCTTAGCCACGAAAAAATAAGAATCCCTGATCTCAGCGCCAGCCTTCAGGCTGGCGTTATATTTTCTGAAAAAATTAACAAAGTTCGGGATTAACTCGGGAAATATAAATAATTCATGGCTGAAATATTTCCTGTAAATATTACTATCCACAATAGCTATTAAGCTTCTATTACACGATTATTTCATAGGACTCTCTGTTAACCTGATGAAACCAGTAGTTAAAATTGTAAAGTATTTGCTGGGTATGGTCAGATAATAATTTACTATAAAAACTATTCACAAAGTTATCCACAGGATGATCCTTCGAGATCCCTCGCAACTTCGCAATGAATTTCCCTCTCAAGGTTCGTCTTTCCCGCTGGCTATGGCATCCTTAGAGCATGTCTGATCACGAATAAAGAAGAGTTATGGCCCAGATAGCAGAAAACCCCTTAATCCTGGTAGACGGTTCGTCTTACCTTTATCGCGCTTATCATGCGTTCCCTCCGCTGACCAACTCTGCGGGAGAACCGACCGGCGCGATGTACGGTGTGCTTAACATGTTGCGCAGTTTATTGCTGCAATACGCACCAAGCCATGTTGCTGTGGTTTTTGACGCGAAAGGCAAAACCTTCCGTGACGAACTTTTCGAACAGTACAAATCACACCGTCCTCCGATGCCGGACGACCTGCGCTCTCAAATTGAACCTCTTCACCAAATGGTCAAAGCAATGGGGCTGCCTTTGCTGGTGGTCTCTGGTGTAGAAGCGGACGACGTGATTGGTACGCTGGCACTTGAAGCTGAACAGGCGGGTCATGCTGTTTTGATCAGCACTGGTGATAAGGATATGGCACAGCTCGTGACCCCAGGCGTGACATTGATTAATACCATGAACAATACGATTCTGGGGCCAGATGAAGTTGTCGAGAAATACGGTGTTCCGCCTTCACTGATCATTGATTTCCTCGCTTTGATGGGCGATTCCTCGGATAACATCCCGGGCGTGCCGGGTGTAGGCGAGAAAACTGCACAGGCTTTGTTACAGGGCATTGGCGGTCTTGATGCTCTGTATGCTGATCTTGATAAAGTGTCGACGCTCAGTTTTCGTGGTTCCAAAACCATGGCGGCTAAACTCGCTGAGAATAAAGACGTCGCTTATCTCTCTTACCAGCTGGCGACTATTAAAACGGACGTTAAGCTGGATCTGACCTGCGCAGAGCTGACAGTTTCAGAACCGAATGCGGATGAACTTCACCAGTTATTTGGTCGCTATGAATTCAAACGCTGGCTGGCTGATGTTGAATCCGGGACCTGGCTGAGCGGTAAAAAATCCTCGGGTAAAGCGAAAAAAGGCGCTACCGCTCAGGAATCGGCCACCACTGCGCCTGTTGAACCTAACCAGCTTTCTCAGGACGGTTACGTCACCATTTTGGATCAGGAGACGCTTGATGAATGGATCGGTTATCTGAAAGCGTCGGATGTGTTTGCATTCGATACAGAAACGGATGGTCTGGATACGCTGACTGCCAATCTCATCGGTTTATCTTTCGCCACGGAAGCGGGTAAAGCGGCGTATCTGCCTGTTGCGCATGATTACCTGGATGCGCCGGTACAGTTGGATCGCGATGAAGTGTTGAAACAACTGAAGCCTTTACTCGAAGATGAAAAGCAGCGGAAAGTCGGTCAGAACCTGAAGTTCGACCGGGGCGTGTTACTGCGTTATGACATAGAATTAAAAGGTATCGCCTTCGATACCATGCTTGAATCCTATGTGCTTGACAGCGTATCTGGCCGACATGATATGGACAGCCTGGCCGATCGTTATCTTGGCCATAAAACCGTCAGCTTTGAAGAGATCGCGGGTAAAGGTAAAAACCAGCTGACCTTCAATCAAATCGGACTTGAGCAAGCGGCACCGTATGCGGCGGAAGATGCTGATGTCACGTTGCAGTTGCATCAGGCACTTTGGCCTCGTATTGCGCAAAGCGAATCCCTGAAGACGGTATTCACGGACATCGAAATGCCTCTGGTGCCTGTGTTGTCTCATATTGAACGCACCGGTGTTCTGATTGATCAGAACATCCTCGCTGCCCATTCGAAAGAACTGGCTATTCGTCTGAATGAGCTCGAAAACAAAGCGCATGAACTGGCAGAAGAGCCTTTCAACCTGTCTTCGACCAAACAGTTGCAGGCCATTCTGTATGAAAAACAGAAATTACCGATCCTGAAGAAAACGCCGGGTGGCGCCCCGTCAACCAATGAAGAAGTTTTGGCTGAGCTGGCTCTGGATTATCCGCTGCCAAAAGTCATTCTTGAATATCGTGGTCTGGCAAAACTGAAATCGACTTATACCGACAAACTGCCATTGATGATCAATCCGCAGTCCGGGCGCGTTCATACGTCTTATCACCAGGCTGTGACGGCCACCGGGCGTCTGTCTTCCAGCGATCCAAACCTGCAAAACATTCCGGTGCGTAATGACGAAGGCCGCCGTATCCGCCAGGCGTTTATTGCACCAAAAGATTACCTCATTCTGGCTGCGGATTACTCACAAATTGAACTGCGTATTATGGCGCATTTATCGAAAGATGAAGGTTTGCTGAAAGCGTTTGCTGAGGGTAAAGATATCCACCGTGCGACAGCCTCTGAAGTCTTCGGTACGCCACTCGACAGCGTGACTGGCGAACAGCGCCGTAGCGCAAAAGCGATTAACTTTGGCCTGATTTACGGCATGAGTGCCTTTGGTTTATCACGCCAGTTGAATATCCCGCGCAAAGAATCCCAGCGTTATATGGATTTGTATTTTGAGCGCTATCCGGGCGTGCTGGAATACATGGAGCGTACCCGTGCTCAGGCTTCTGAACAGGGTTATGTTGAAACGCTGGACGGTCGCCGTCTGTATCTGCCGGACATTAAATCCAGCAATGCCATGCGCCGCAAAGGTGCTGAGCGTGCAGCAATCAACGCCCCGATGCAGGGAACGGCAGCGGATATCATCAAGCGAGCAATGATCAGCGTCGCTGACTGGCTGAAACAACCGGATGCGCCGCGTGTCCGCATTATCATGCAGGTACACGATGAACTGGTGTTTGAAGTGCATAAAGATGACGTTGAAGCAGCAAGCGAGAAAATCCGCACTCTGATGGAAGCAAGCATGAAGCTGGCTGTTCCGCTGAAAGTGGATGTGGGTACCGGCGAAAACTGGGATCAGGCACACTAAGTGAATAGTTATTAAGCTTTTTTTGTAATTAAGCTACAGGATCATGGGCTCATACCATGAGAGTGATCGCATAATCCGCGATTTTTGTGTAAGTAAACTACAAAAAGTTCTTTTTCCCCGTCAGAAAATAGGGTAAAGTTTCTCTCGTAGGGTACAGAGGTAAGATGTTCTATCTTTCAGACCTTTTACTTCACGTAATCGGATTTGGCTGAATATTTTAGCCGCCCCAGGCATTTATGTCTGGGGCGTTTTTTATTGCGTTTTTCATAGGGTTATGTCCATAAAATATACCCATAAAAAAGGGCGACCTGACGGTCACCCCTTTCTGTTCTTTACTTACACTTCCCGTTACGGGAGCGCTATTATTCGCCTTCGTCAGAAAGCTCTTCTTCCAGCACTTCCGGTGGGATTTCGCTGAACCAGGTGTTCAGTTTGTCACTCAGTTTATCCACGCCCATTTTCTTCGGGGAGGAAAACGCTTCTACCTGAATATCACCCATGAATTCTTTCACCGCTTCACGGACCATTTTGATTTGCGCCTGACGTGCGCCTGAAGCCAGTTTGTCTGCTTTAGTCAGCAGCAACATGACCGGCGTACCCACATCAACGGCCCATTGAATCATCTGGTGATCGAGATCTTTAAGCGGATGGCGAATATCCATCAGCACAACCAGACCTTTCAGGGAGTTGCGCATTTGCAGATATTCGCCCAGAGCGCGCTGCCATTTACGCTTCATTTCTTCCGGCACTTCTGCGTAGCCATAGCCCGGTAAGTCGACCAGACGGATGCCCGGTTTCACTTCGAACAGATTGATAAGCTGGGTACGTCCCGGTGTTTTACTGGTACGTGCGAGGCTTTTCTGCTGAGTGAGGGTATTCAGCGCACTGGATTTGCCGGCGTTTGAACGACCAGCAAATGCGACTTCAATGCCTGCGTCAGATGGCAGATGCCGGATATCCGGGGCGCTCATGACGAAATGGGTCATATGATAGTTGTAAATTTGGCTGGTCAAAACGTGCGTCTCCGTGAGGCATGAGTATCTGGCTGGCGATTATAACTGCAACTGAGCCGGGATGTGTTCGTGTTTTTAAAATCCGAATGATGAGGCGAAGGGACCACAGAGATGAAGGCGGGGGAAAATTGCCTTCATGATGTAAGACATTTGCTATTCATGATGCGGGTTATTTCGCTTGTTTTCTGGCCGTATTTTTTAATTCTATTACATTTCAACAAGATAAAATTAATGCGTTCTTTGAACCCTTAATACGGCTGGTGGATATCTTGAGCCTTTGTGTCAGTCGGGTAAAGTGATTCTTACGCGATGAAGGCAAGAAGGGAAATACGGACAAAAATTGCATTCACGGATCACGGGAAATGCATCGCGATTTAAGGATGAACGGAGCCGGAGGCCCTGAAAGGCAAAGGAAAAACCGGGAAGTTGATGCTATACAGGGAAAGTGTTTAATGAATATCCTTCTGAGGAAGGAAAGAAAAAGGCAGCAAGGTTACCTTGCTGCCTTTTTTCTTTGTCCGCTTTCTGCTAGATTCCGCCGCAAATCTATACTAAATGTACACACCTAAGAGCAGATGCCATGAAACAGCCAGCGAAAGCACCGCGCGCCAATACCGCGACAGCTAAAACGAAGAAGAAAAGTCGTGTCGAGCTTGATATCGAAGCGCGCGAACGCAAGCGTGATAACAAGCGCCGTGGCCATAAAGCAGGCTCACGCGCAAATCCTGATGCGGCTCAGAACCAAAGTGGCGCAGGCGCGAAAAAAGCCGATCCGCGTATCGGCAGCAAAAAAGCCGTGCCATTGATCGTTGAGACCGTCACGAACAATGCAGCGAAAGCGAAGAAAGCCGCACAGCCTAAGCAAGATGCAAAACCGAAGATGACACCGGAAGAAGAGCTGACGTTACTCGAAAATGATGAGCGTCTGGATTCCTTGCTGGATCTCATCGACGATGGCAAAGCATTGAGCGCAGAAGATCAGGCTTATGTTGATCAGACGTTGGATCGCATTGACGTGCTGATGGAAATCCTTGGCATTGAACTCGGCGAAGATGAAGATGACGAAGAAGAAGTGAAGAACGAAGACATGATGCAGCTGCTTAAGCGCGGAAACCCAAAAGACGGTTTCTAAGCCATGCGCTGGGTCATCCCGGCAATAGCCTTACTCTTTGCATGTTATCTGCTTTGGTTATTCGGTAAACTACGCCGGTTATCGAAAACCAGAGCACGTTTGCGCAGAGCGACCTTTGCACGGCAGGCCAAAAGCCTGCCTGTAAGGCGAACCGGCAGCATCCGACGCCGGAAGGAGTAAGTCACCCATGTCAGAACAGACTACCGTCTGGGATTTAGCGCTGATCCAGAAATACAATTATTCGGGTCCGCGATACACATCCTATCCAACAGCACTTGAGTTCAGTGAAAGCTACGACAATACCGCTTTCGAAAAGGCGGCCGCCCGTTATCCGGCCCGCTCGCTCTCATTGTATGTGCACATTCCTTTCTGCCATAAGCTCTGCTACTTCTGCGGCTGCAATAAACTGGTGACCCGCCAGCAGCATAAAGCCGAAGAATACCTCACCGTGCTTGAAAAAGAGATCAGCCACCGTGCACCGCTCTTTAAAGGCCGTCAGGTCAGTCAGCTGCATTGGGGCGGTGGTACGCCGACTTACCTGAATAAAGCCCAGATAAGCCGTCTGATGGGCCTTCTGCGGGCACACTTTGATATCCTGCCCGACGCAGAAATGTCTCTGGAGGTGGATCCACGTGAAATCGAGCTTAATGTGCTCGATCATCTGCGTAGCGAAGGTTTTAACCGCCTGAGTATGGGTGTGCAGGATTTCAACAAAGAAGTGCAGCGTCTGGTTAACCGTGAGCAGGATGAAGACTTCATCTTTGCCCTGATTGAACGCGCCCGTGCGCTGGGTTTCAACTCGACCAATATCGACCTGATTTACGGTCTGCCGAAACAGACGGCAGAAAGTTTTGCCTACACGCTGCAGCGTGTGGCAGAGCTGAATCCTGATCGTCTGAGTGTGTTCAATTATGCGCATATGCCAAAATTGTTCGCTGCTCAGCGCAAAATCAAAGATGCCGATTTGCCTGGCGCAGAAGAGAAACTGAAAATTCTGCAGGAAACCATCGCTTCGCTGACCGGTTCCGGCTATCGCTTTATCGGGATGGACCACTTTGCCCGCCCTGATGATGAACTGGCAATTGCCCAGCGCGAAGGCAAACTGCACCGTAATTTCCAGGGCTACACCACGCAGGGCGACAGCGATTTGCTCGGCATGGGTGTTTCGGCCATCAGCATGCTTGGCGATACCTATGCGCAGAACGAGAAAGATCTCAAAACCTATTACGATCGGGTGAAAGGGCAGGGACATGCGTTATGGCGCGGTCTGGAAATGACCAATGATGACTGCCTGCGTCGTGACGTCATTAAATCGCTGATCTGCCATTTTGAGCTGAATTTTGCCGATATCGAACAGCGTTACGACATCCGTTTTACCGACTATTTTGCTGATGATCTGGTGCTGCTGAAGCCGCTGGTTGAAGACGGGCTGGTTGAGGTGAGCGACGCGCATATTCAGGTGACGCCGCGCGGGCGTTTGCTGATCCGTAATATCTGCATGTGCTTTGATATTTATCTGCGCCGTCAGGTGCGCCAGCAACAATTCTCCCGCGTTATCTGACAGCCTGCGCTGCAAAAATCTATTCGCAGTAAAGCAAAACAGCCGCATGAGCGGCTGTTTTGCTGTCTGGTGCAGGGACTTTTATTCCATGCCCAGTTCTTTCAGTTTGCGGGTCAGGGTATTTCGTCCCCAGCCCAGCAACCGTGCAGCTTCCTGTTTATGCCCCTGAGTATGGCGCAGCGCCGTGGTCAGTAACGTACGTTCCATTTCAGGTTGCGCTTCTGACAGCAGGTTTTGATGACCGGAACGCAGCGCGCGGTCCGCCCATTGTGCCAGCAATGTCGCCCAGCTGTCGGGCAGACTTTGACCCGCGGTTTCCGGGGCAGAGGTTTCAAACAGTTCGCTGGGTAAATCCTGGATCAGCACTTCCTGACCCGCCGCCATGACGGTGAGCCAGCGGCAGGTGTTTTCCAGTTGTCGCACGTTGCCCTGCCATGGCAATCGCGTCAGTGCCGTTTCCGTTTCCGGATGCAGATTTTTCGCTTCCACACCCAGCTCTTTGGCCGCCACTTGCAGGAAATAACGCGCCAGACGCGGAATGTCTTCACGACGTTCACGCAGTGGCGGCAGATGGACGCGGATAACGTTCAGGCGGTGAAATAAATCCTCGCGGAATTTCCCTTCCTGAACCCGTAACTCCAGATTCTGGTGAGTCGCGGCGATAATACGCACGTCCACTTTCACCGGCGCATAACCCCCCACACGATAAAACTGACCATCTGCCAGCACGCGCAGAAGACGGGTTTGCACATCGAGCGGCATATCACCGATTTCATCGAGGAAGAGCGTGCCGTTATCGGCCTGCTCAAAACGTCCCTGACGGACGGTGTTGGCGCCGGTAAACGCCCCTTTCTCGTGGCCAAATAATTCGGACTCGATCAGGTCTTTCGGGATAGCGGCCATATTCAGCGCGATAAAGGGCGATTTAGCGCGCGGGCTGTGGCGATGTAAGGCATGAGCGACCAGCTCTTTACCGGTACCGGATTCCCCGTTAATCAGCACGCTGATTGAAGAACGGGACAAACGGCCGATGATGCGGAATACGTCCTGCATAGCGGGCGCTTCGCCAATAATGTCTGCGGTCGGGCCACTTGCAGGCTGGCTGCGTGCCGGTTGCTGTTGTTCCTGATAATGACTGATAGCACGTTCAACCAGTGCAACGGCTTCGTCAATGTCGAATGGTTTTGGCAGATAATCAAACGCACCTTGCTGATAGGCGCTGACTGCAGCATCCAGATCGGAGTGCGCTGTCATTATGATGACCGGAAGCATCGGGTGGCGTTGTTTAATTTGCTTTAACAGCGCTAAACCGTCCATTCCCGGCATACGGATATCTGATAACAAAACGTCAGGGGTTTGAGTCGCAATGGCATCAAGCACTTCATTGCCGCTGTCAAAGGTGGTGCACGTTAAACCGGCTCCAGTGAGCGCACGTTCAAGTACCCAGCGGATGGAGCTATCGTCATCGACGATCCAGACTATCCCTCGTTGCATAAGAACCTCACTGGCGAATAGGCAGGAATACCGAGAATTCGGTATGTCCTGGCCAACTGTTAAATTCAACTTTACCCGAATGCTGATCAATCAAACTGCGCGCGATGGACAGGCCCAAACCGGTGCCCCCTTCGCGGCCACTGACCATGGGGTAAAAAAGGGTGTCCTGCAAATGCGCCGGTACGCCGGGGCCATCGTCTTCAATATCGATACGGGCCACCAGACGATAACGCACGCCGTGTAACGTAATCTGGAAAGCTGTACGGGTGCGTAATGTAATTGTGCCGCCTTCCTGCCCCAGCGCCTGCAAGGCGTTGCGGGTGATGTTTAATAAAATTTGTTCTATCTGATCAGGGTCGTGCGCCAGTTCCGGCAGACTCGGGTCATAGTCCCGCACCAACTGAACGTTATCCGGCTTCTCCATCGAGACCAGTTGACACACCCGTTCCGCCACCTGATGGATACTTTGCGTCACATGCTGGCTCGGACGTTGCGGGCCCAGCAGTCTGTCGACCAGATTACGCAGACGGTCAGCCTGCTCAATAATGACTTTCGTATATTCCAGCAAGGCCGGATCAGGCAGCGCTCTGGATAATAATTGTGCGGCGCCACGCAATCCGCCGAGCGGATTCTTAATTTCATGCGCCAGCCCGCGGATCAAATCACGCGCGGCAACCTGTTGAGCGTGCTGTAATTGTTCCTGGCTCAGGCGGCGCTGATTATCCATTGGCGCCAGTTCCACCAGAATGAAGCCTTCCGGCAGCATCTGTGCGGTCAGCGACAACACATGCGCGCGGCCGTCTACGACCAGCGTCACTTCACTGTCTGTAAAGCCCTGTCCGGCTGTCAGACTTTCCCGCATTAATTCGATGTTCAGCGAAAAATATCCCACTAGTTCTGGCAAAGGGGTGCCAAAAAGCTTTCGGGAACTTTGCGCCAGTAACTGCTGAGCTGCCGGATTGGCATAATGCACAGCCAATTCGTCGTCTAACAGCAGAACGCTGTTGATTAGGGAATTCAGGATCTGCCCAGCATCGGGCAGCTTGCCAGTTGCCATACCGCAGTCTCCCGCACCTGATTGGTGCATTTTATCTCGTTACCCGGTGAAATCACGGGCCAGAGGGGTTAAGCAGGAAAGAGTGTGGAGAAAAAAGCCCATCCGGAGATGGGCTGAAAGTTTCCACGGCAACAAATATAAATCGTCTAACTTAATTTTGACGCTGAAGGATTTGTTAATACAGGCCTTCAGTCGGGTATTACGCTCAGTGCCTGATTCGAAAATCAGACACTGTTTTTATTAAACGCTGTAATACAGTTCGAACTCAACCGGATGCGGAGTCATACGCACGCGGTCCATTTCTTCTTTACGCAGACCGATATAAGCATCGATAGCGTCGTCAGTGAACACGCCACCACGGGTCAGGAACTCGCGGTCTTCGTTCAGTGCGTTCAGTGCTTCTTCCAGTGAACCTGCAACTTTTGGAATTTCTGCTTCTTCTTCCGGTGGCAGGTCATACAGGTTTTTGTCCATCGCATCGCCAGGGTGGATCTTGTTGATGATACCGTCCAGGCCAGCCATCATCAGTGCCGCAAACGCCAGGTATGGGTTAGCCGCTGGATCAGGGAAGCGTGCTTCAATACGCATCGCTTTAGGCGTTGATACGTGAGGAATACGGATGGATGCAGAACGGTTACGCGCAGAGTAAGCCAGCATGACTGGCGCTTCGTAGCCCGGGACCAAACGTTTGTAGGAGTTGGTGGTCGGGTTTGCGTAGGCGTTGATCGCTTTAGCGTGCTTAATGATACCGCCGATGTAGAACAGTGCCATTTCAGACAGGCCGCCGTATTTGTCGCCAGCGAACAGGTTGTTACCGTTCTTGGACAGAGACATGTGGCAGTGCATACCTGAACCGTTATCGCCAAACATAGGTTTTGGCATGAAGGTCGCCGTTTTGCCAAATGCGTGAGCCACGTTGTGAACCACGTATTTGTAAATTTGGATTTCGTCAGCTTTTTTAGTCAGGGTGTTGAAGCGGGTTGCCACTTCGTTCTGGCCAGCGGTTGCCACTTCGTGGTGATGAGCTTCAACCACCAGACCCATTTCTTCCATGGTCAGACACATGGTTGAACGCAGATCCTGGGAGGAGTCGACCGGAGGAACCGGGAAGTAACCGCCTTTTACTGCAGGACGATGGCCTTTGTTGCCGCCTTCGTATTTGGTGCTTGAGTTCCATGCGCCTTCGATATCATCGATAGCGACGTGAGAACCGGAGATGCTGCTGCCGAAGCGCACATCATCAAACAGGAAGAACTCTGGCTCTGGCCCGAACAGCACGGTGTCCGCGATACCGGAAGAACGCAGGAAATCTTCTGCACGTTTTGCGGTAGAACGTGGGTCGCGGTCATAACCTTGCAGCGTGGTTGGCTCAAGGATGTCGCAACGAATGATCAGGGTGGTTTCTTCGTAGAACGGGTCAAGAACAGCAGTGCTCGCATCTGGCATCAGGACCATGTCAGATTCGTTAATGCCTTTCCAGCCACCGATTGAAGAGCCATCAAACATTTTGCCTTCTTCGAAGAAGTCAGCGCTAACCTGGTGCGCAGGAATGGTGACGTGCTGCTCTTTGCCTTTGGTATCAGTGAAGCGTAAATCTACGAATTTCACTTCATGCTCATTCAGCATCGTCAAAACGTGTTCAGCGGACATACTAGTTCTCCCGAATTTCTCATTATCGTCGTGGAACGAATAACCATTTTTGGTCTTTAGTTGGAAATAACAGCCTTACTGGAACTGGCGTGCAGACTGAACAGCGCTATTATTTGTCTGGTCAGGCTCTTCACTCTGTAAAAAATTTTTTACCCTAAAAAACTTTTACTCTAAAAACTATTAGCGAAAACTGTGCCAACTTTGAGAAAATGCAAACAACGCCATTTTACAGGGCTTTTGCACTCGACAAGTATGCACCATAACGGAATTACTGCACTAAAATGGTGCTGGTGGTGAGATGCAAGGCACCAAAAAGGTGCGTAATAATGGTTCAGTGGTCTTTTTGCACCGTGAAAGGGATCACAAAGTAACCATCCATAAGTTGTTTCAACAAGATCCTTGTGATCTTGTTTAGAACCTCGCTTAATACGTGTACAATAGCGCGCTATTTCTAATGCCTGAGGCAAAGCTGTGATCGAAAATTTGCGTAACATCGCCATTATTGCCCACGTTGACCATGGTAAAACCACCCTGGTCGACAAGCTGCTGCAACAATCCGGTACTTTCGGAGAACGTGTAGAAGCCACTGAACGCGTAATGGACTCCAACGATTTGGAGAAAGAGCGTGGGATTACCATCCTCGCAAAAAACACCGCCATTAATTGGAAAGACTACCGCATCAACATCGTGGATACCCCGGGACACGCCGACTTCGGCGGTGAGGTAGAGCGTGTGATGTCAATGGTCGACTCGGTGCTGCTGGTTGTGGATGCAATGGATGGCCCAATGCCGCAAACCCGTTTCGTGACCAAAAAAGCCTTCGCTAATGGTCTGAAACCGATCGTGGTAATCAACAAGGTTGACCGCCCTGGCGCGCGTCCTGACTGGGTTGTTGATCAGGTCTTCGACCTGTTCGTAAACCTGGACGCAACCGACGAACAACTCGATTTCCCAATCATCTATGCATCAGCACTGATGGGTATTGCGGGTAACGACCATAACGATATGGCCGAAGACATGACCCCGCTGTATCAGGCGATCGTTGACCACGTATCTCCGCCACAAGTTGAGATGGAAGCACCTTTCCAGATGCAAATCTCTCAGCTGGACTACAACAACTATGTTGGCGTCATCGGCATCGGCCGTATCAAACGCGGTACCGTTAAGCCTAACCAGCAAGTCACTGTCATCGACAGCGAAGGCAAAACCCGTAACGGTAAAGTCGGTAAAGTGCTGACCCACATGGGTCTTGAGCGCATCGAAGCGACTGTTGCTGAAGCCGGCGACATCATCGCCATCACCGGCCTGGGCGAACTGAACATCTCCGACACCATCTGTGATCCGGCGAATGTTGAAGCTCTGCCAGCGCTGAGCGTTGATGAACCAACTGTAACCATGTACTTCAACGTAAACACCTCTCCGTTCTGTGGTAAAGAAGGTAAGTATGTGACTTCGCGTCAGATCCTCGACCGTCTGAACAAAGAACTGGTGCACAACGTTGCATTGCGTGTTGAAGAAACTGAAGATGCTGATGCATTCCGCGTTTCAGGCCGTGGCGAACTTCACCTGTCGGTTCTGATCGAAAACATGCGTCGTGAAGGTTTCGAGCTGGCGGTTTCCCGTCCTAAAGTTATCAACCGTAAAATTGATGGCCGCATGCAAGAGCCATTCGAGAACGTGACACTGGATATCGAAGAGCAACACCAGGGTTCTGTAATGCAGGCCATGGGTGAGCGTAAAGGCGATGTCAAAGACATGATCCCAGACGGCAAAGGTCGTATCCGTCTTGATTACCTGATCCCTGCACGTGGCCTGATCGGCTTCCGTACCGAATTCATGACCATGACTTCGGGTACCGGTCTGCTGTACTCCACGTTCAGCCACTACGATGACGTTCGTCCGGGCGAAATCGGCCAGCGTCAGAACGGCGTGCTGATCTCCAACGGTCAGGGTAAAGCGGTTGCGTTCGCACTGTTCAGCCTGCAAGACCGCGGTAAACTGTTCCTGGGCCACGGCGCAGAAGTGTATGAGGGCCAGATCATCGGTATTCACTCACGTTCTAACGACCTGACCGTGAACTGCCTGACCGGTAAGAAACTGACCAACATGCGTGCGTCCGGTACTGACGAAGCAACGACACTGGTTCCTGCTATCAAAATGTCTCTGGAGCAAGCTCTGGAATTCATCGATGATGACGAACTGGTCGAAGTGACTCCTCTGTCTGTGCGTATCCGTAAACGTCACCTGACCGAGAACGATCGTAAACGTGCAATGCGTGGTCCTAAAGAAGGTTAATCTTCTTTAACGTTTGCCGTTACACAGAAACAGGGTGCCTTCGGGTACCCTGTTTTTTTTATGTTTTTTTCTCCTCTGTTGATTAAACCTCGTCGCGTTCCCCCTGTTCACTTGTACGTTTTACCGCTAAAGTTAACTGTCATCTTTGAAATCAGGAGCGTGCAATGCTGTACATTTTTGATATGGGAAACGTCATTATTGATATTGATTTCAAACGAGTGCTGGGGGTGTGGAGCCATCTGAGTGGTACCCCGCTGGCGACGCTGACCGAGCGGTTTTCAATGGGCGAGGTGTTCCAGAAACACGAGCGTGGTGAAATCAGCGACGAACAGTTTGCTGCCGATTTGTGTCATGAAATGGGTATCGCGCTAAGCTTTGAACAATTCAGTGCGGGCTGGCATGCGGTGTTTGTTGGTCTGCGTCCTGAGGTTATCGCCCTGTTCCAGAAACTGCGCGAAGAAGGCCATCGTGTCGTCGTGCTTTCGAATACCAACCGCTTGCATCTGGATTTCTGGCCTCATCATTATCCGGAAATCGAAGCCAATACCGACGCGATGTATCTCTCACAAAATCTGGGGATGCGCAAACCGGAGCCCGAAATCTTCCTGCACGTTCTGGAGAAAGAAGGATTCACTGCCGATCAGGCCGTGTTCTTTGATGATGTTGCTGAAAATATCGAAGCCGCCCGGGCGGCTGGCATTGAGGCTGTATGGGTGGAAGATAACCAGACGGTACCGAAATACTTTTCCTGAAGGATGTAAGGATGCAGAAAAGGGCACTGAGCCACTCCCTAAAATCGTTGTGGAAATTTACGCGCCTGCTCTTAAAGCGTTCGGATAAAGATGGCCTGACGCTTCTTGCGGGCCATCTGGCCTATGTCTCTTTGCTTTCTCTCGTGCCGCTGATTGCGGTGGTATTTTCACTTTTTGCCTTATTCCCTGTTTTTTCAGAAATCAGCATGCAGCTGAAAACCTTCATCTTTTCCAACTTCATGCCTGCGACCGGTAATACAATCCAGCGTTATCTGGAACAGTTTGTTGCCAACTCCAGCAAAATGACGGCCGTGGGTACCTGCGGATTAATCGTTACCGCATTGCTTCTGATCGCCTCAGTAGACAGCGTGCTGAACAAAATCTGGGACAGCAAAACCAAACGTCCGATCGTCTTCTCCTTTGCCGTCTACTGGATGGTTTTAACGCTCGGGCCTATTTTGCTGGTCGCCAGTGTGGCGGTCAGCTCGTATCTGCTCTCCCTGAACTGGCTGAATATCAGCGGCGTGCATTCGGTGATCGACCACGCCCTGCGCATCCTGCCTTTGCTGATTTCCTGGGTGACATTCTGGCTGCTTTATCAGGTGGTACCGACAGTCAGAGTGCCGGCGAAAGATGCGCTGGTGGGCGCGCTGGTCTCCGGCGTATTATTCGAGTTGAGTAAAAAAATCTTCACCTTATACATCCAGCTTTTCCCGTCGTATCAGTTGATTTACGGTGTACTGGCTGTGATCCCTATTTTATTTCTCTGGGTTTATGTCAGCTGGTGTATCGTGCTTCTCGGTGCGGAAATTACCGTCACGCTGGGCGAGTATCGTTCTCTGAGAAAATTGCAATCTGCTCAACATGTGGCAGAAGAATAATCAGTCCGAAGGATTTGTATGATTGCGTTAATTCAGCGGGTATTGAATGCCAGCGTTACGATCGATGGCGAAATCTGTGGCCAGATAGGACCGGGGTTACTGGTTTTACTGGGCGTTGAACAGGGCGATGACGAACAAAAAGCCAAACGCCTGTGTGAACGGGTGATCGGGTACCGAATCTTCGGTGACGAAAATGACAAGATGAATCTGAACGTGCAGCAGGCCGGTGGCAGCCTGCTGGTGGTGTCGCAGTTCACGCTTGCGGCGGACACACAAAAAGGCATGCGTCCCGGGTTCTCGCGCGGGGCTGAGCCACAGGAAGCGGATCGGTTATATCAGTATTTTTGCGGGCAGTGCCGGGAAAAAGGCATTGCTACCGAAACCGGACGCTTTGCAGCGGATATGAAAGTGGCACTGGTGAACGACGGGCCGGTGACCTTCTGGCTACAAGTCTGATCCATAAGGCATAACGCCGGAGAGAAAGCATCTATGTATCATCTGAGAGTACCGACGACCGAAAAAGAACTGGCCGCCTATTACCGATTCCGCTGGGAAATGCTGCGTAAACCGTTGCATCAGCCGGAGGGTTCAGAGCGTGATGCCTACGATTCCATCGCCCATCATCAGATGGTGGTTGATGAAAATGGCGAACCGGTGGCGGTTGGTCGTTTATACATCAATGCCGATAACGAAGCCTCTATCCGCTTTCTGGCGGTTGATCCGAATGTCCAGGACAAAGGGCTGGGGACGCTGGTCGCGATGACCCTGGAGTCTGTGGCGCGTCAGGAAGGGGTAAAACGTGTGGTCTGTAGCGCCCGCGAAGATGCCGTGGATTTCTTTGCCAAACTGGGCTTTGTAAATCAGGGTGAAATCACCACACCGCAAACCACGCCGGTTCGCCATTTCCTGATGATCAAACCCATCGAAACGCTGGATGATATTCTGCATCGTCCCGACTGGTGCGGTCAGCTGCAACAGGCCTGGTATGACCATATCCCGCTCAGCGAAAAAATGGGCGTGCGTATCAGTCAGTACACCGGGCAGCGATTTGTCACCACGATGCCGGAAACGGGCAACCAGAATCCTCACCATACGTTATTCGCTGGCAGTTTGTTTTCGCTGGCAACGCTGACCGGCTGGGGGCTGATCTGGCTGTTGCTACGTGAACGTCATCTGGGTGGCACCATTGTGCTGGCGGATGCACATATCCGTTACAGCATGCCGGTGACCGGAAGACCTCGTGCTGTTGCCGATCTGGGCTCTGTCCGTGGTGATCTCGACCGTCTGGCCCGCGGGCGTAAAGCGCGCGTGCAACTCGAAGTGAATTTGTACGGCGATGAGATAGACGGCGCGGTATTTGAAGGCACTTATCTGGTGTTGCCCGCCGCGCCAGGCGCACCGCTGGAACCTGAAATTAACTGATTTGTGTTAATCCCAAACAAAAGGCACCGCAATGGCGGTGCCTTTTGCATTATGGCCGCTGAACTGATTTAGGGAACAGCGGGCGCTTGCGCACCGGAAACCAGTCCGTTCACCATTGTCTGGTCAATGCTCTGGCTGCCGTTTATCTGTAAGGTACCGCTGAGCGTGGGTTTGTAATCCACGTTTGCTGGCATCTGCCCTTGCAGATTCAGTTGCATATTGGCGTTACCTTCCATTGCCACATGTGGCCATCCCCAGTTTTCCAGCTGATTTGCCGGTACCGAGCGACCGGTCATCTTCACAGAGAAATGACGCTGCGGCTGTTGATCAACTGTCGCACTGGCTTCCAGCAATCCTTCTTTGGTAAAGGCACTCAGCTCTGCAATATTTACCTGACGATCGTTCGCCTCCAGCGTGATGGAAGGACGGCGCACGTCATTGCGGTTGAACGTCGCTTCGCTGGCATTCAGATTCAGCTTACCGTTCCAGATCCCCCACTGATGATTACGCGCCAGCAGCAGGTTACTGCCGAGTCCATCAAGCGCGGTCAGCTGGAAGGGGAACTGCGGATTGATATCAATAATCAGGTTCCGGTTAGCAATGAACCGGCTGATAAAGACTTCAGACAGCGAATCCGGCAGTGCCTGATTCCAGAGTTGTTTCCAGTTTTCCGGCAAGGTGTATTCCAGTCCCGCAACAGACACTTCATCAAGCTGAAGGCGTTTGTTGGCGCGCAGCCAGTTGCCGGTCATGCGCAGTAAACTGCGCTCCCAGCGTGCCGTCGCTTGTTTGATCGCAATGCCCTGCGGCGAAAGGTCGAGGCTGATGATCGGATCCTGAATATGCAGATTACCGTCAATCATGTCGGTCGCATTCAGCGTGATTTCGCCGTCATCGCTTTGCCAGTCACCTTTTTCAAGCGTCAGATCTTGCACGGACAAATCAACGTCGCTGAATGCCCAATCCGTTCCCTGTAAACGGGCGTCGATCAGATCAAAGCGCTGAATAGTCACTTTGGGCAGGGACTGGAAGTCGTCGAAGAAAGCTGAAAGCGGTTTTGAAGTTTGCAGACGCACATTGCTCAGACGCAGGTTTTCAATGTTCCAGCTACCGTCGGCGGCCTGTGTGGCTTTGCCCGTTAGCTGACCGCGCGCCAGATCGCCGCCAAAATTACTCAGCGTCAGATTTTTATTATTGATGTTGCCCTGAATCAGCACATTTTCGGCTGGCAGGCCGTTGACGGTCAGGCTGGCGGCGCTTAACTGGAAGTCGGCTTTATCGCCTAAAAGCTGATTGGGTTTAGGCTGCCACGGTGAAATACCGGCGTTAATCTGCTGACCCTGAATGTCTAAGCCAGCGGTATTGCCGGTGAGCGCCATTTTACTCAGTTGCAGGGTATTGGCCTGCAATGGCAAATTCATTGACGAAGGGCTGACATTGAGACGTCCGCTGACCAGCACGACGCGATCGAAAAAGCGCGGTTCGGTGATCTGACGCCAGCTTAAATCCAGATCGACTTCCCCGGCACTGAGAATTTCCGGGTGATTCTTTTGCCCGAAGACAACATTGTTTAACGTCACCCGACCCGGCGACGACCAGTTATGGTCGAGTTTCTCCACGGAGAGACGGTACTCGCTGTTATTGCTGACCCAGCGACTGACCCAGCCAGCCGCCCAGCGGGTTTGCAACAGGACGTACACCAGCACGATCGCCAGCACCAGAAGTAAGGCGAACGTCAGCAAAATTTTACCGATAAATCTCATCGTCTGGAGCCCTGTAACGGGAAAATGGAAAAAGATTCTTTGTTTATGCCGCAAACAGCGACTTTTCTCAACAGGTTAGCCGAATGGAGGCAATAAAAAGCGGCAGGGGTTCCAGACCTTCTGCCGCTGTTGCACGCGGATTACATCCGGTGATTACTTTTCGTGAGGGAAAACCAGATTCAGAACAATCGCAGTAATGCCGCCTGCCGCAATGCCAGAAGAGAGAAGGGTTTTCAGCCAGTCTGGCGCGAATTGCAGGATCAGCGGTTGCTGGGAAACACCCATACCGACAGCGAGAGAAAGCGCCATGATCATAATCGCGCGGCGGTTCAGACGCTCGCGGGAAACAATACGCACACCCGAAGCGGCAATGGTACCGAACATCACGATGGTGGCGCCACCCAGCACCGGTTCAGGAATATGCTGCACAAAGCCTGCAACGGCAGGGAACAGCCCGAGGAGAATCAGCATCAGCGCGACCACAAAACCGACATAACGGCTGGCAACGCCGGTCAGCTGAATGACGCCGTTGTTTTGTCCGAAGCAGGAATTCGGGAAGGTGTTAAATACCGCAGAAAGCATCGAGTTCAGGCCATTGGCCAGCACGCCGCCTTTGATGCGCTTCATGTAAAGCGGGCCGCTGACTGGCTGCTCAGAAACGTCTGAAGTGGCCGTAATATCACCGATGGTTTCCAGCGATGTCACCATGAAAATCAGCATCAGCGGGATCAGCAGATTCCAGTCAAAACCCAGCCCGTAATACAGCGGCGTCGGTAATGTTATCCAGTTACCTTGCGCGGCTGGCGCGACGGTTGGCAACATGCCCGTCATCCAGGCCACCAGATAACCCACAGCCATCGCGATAACCAGAGATGCCACGCGCAGGTAAGGATTACGTTGACGGTTTAGCAGAACAATCACCACCAGCACGACGGCGGCCAGCAGCAGATTTTTCGGTGCGCCGAAAGTGTGATCGCTCATGGCTGCATATCCGCCGCCGATAGATGTCAGCCCGACCTGAATCAGTGACAGCCCGATAATCATTACCACGATGCCGGAAACCAGCGGCGTAATAATGCGGCGCGCGAGATGCAGGAAACGGGAAAGAATGATTTCGGTACAGGAAGCCAGCATCAGCGTGCCGAACAGCGCCGCCATCATGGTCGGCACATCCGCACCGCCATTTTTCAGCGCCATCCCGCCCATGATAAGCGGAGCGACAAAGTTAAAGCTGGTGCCCTGAATCGAAAGTAAACCTGAGCCGACCGGCCCCCAGGTTTTAATCTGCAAAATAGACGCCAGGCCAGAGGCGAACAGCGACATGCTGATGATGTGCTGCGTGTCCTGCGCAGGTAAACCCAGCGCCTGACAAATCAGTAATGCCGGTGTGATTACCGCAACAAACATCGCCAGCAGGTGCTGACAGGCGGCGAATAACGTCTGAGGTAAAGGCGGGCGGTCCTCGAGCCGGTAAATCAGTTCACTTTTTTGCTGGCGGGAGAGATCGGGTTGCTGTGTTTCTTGTTCTGCGGGTTGCGAACTCATGCTGTGGCATTCCAATAAGCGGCAAAGCGGGCATTTTTATTGAAATTAACGATAAAAGCAATCGTTTGCTAACGGCAATATTCCACGGCTGGTTTGGGATTGGGCGGGATTTATAGCCTGTTTTTCTTGCCTGATGCAGCGTGAATGACTTCTAATTCAGCTTCTGGGAAAAAACATGTCAGTGAAAATTTTATAAGCAATTAATTTTATTGTATTTATTTTAAAATGGAGTTCGTGAATGATTCAACTCGATACCTACGGCACACTGGTTGCCGCCACACTGGTACTCCTTTTAGGACGGAAATGCGTTCAGTCGGTCAAATTCCTCAAAAAATACACCATTCCTGAACCCGTTGCCGGTGGTTTGCTGGTCGCTTTGCTGTTGCTGATCGCCAATCAGATGTTCGGCTGGGAAGTCGGTTTCGACATGTCTTTAAAAGAGCCACTGATGCTGGCCTTCTTCGCAACCATTGGCCTTAATGCCAATCTTGCAAGCCTGCGGGCAGGCGGAAAATCCCTGTTTCTGCTGGTGTTTATTGTCGTGGGTTTACTGCTTTTACAAAATGCCATTGGTATCGGTATGGCGAAAATGCTGGGGCTGGACCCGCTGATGGGTTTGCTGGCGGGGTCGATTACCCTTTCAGGCGGCCACGGCACCGGCGCGGCATGGAGCAAGCTGTTTATCGAGCGTTATGGTTTTGAAAATGCGACGGAAGTCGCGATGGCTTGCGCGACCTTTGGTCTGGTGCTCGGCGGCATTATTGGCGGCCCGGTAGCGCGCTATCTGGTGAGCCATTCTTCCACACCTCAAGGCACACCTGAAGATACGGTCGATCCGAGCGCATTTGAGAAACCGTCGATTGGCAGGATGATCACGCCACTGGTGATGGTGGAAACCATCGCGCTGATTGCGATCTGCCTGATGGCGGGGACGCACATCTCCGGCCTGTTGCAAGGCTCGGCATTTGAAATTCCAACCTTTGTCTGCGTGCTCTTTGTCGGTGTGATCCTGAGTAATATGCTGGCATGGCTCGGTTTTTACCGTGTCTTCGACCGTGCAGTATCCGTGCTGGGCAACGTCAGTTTATCGCTGTTCCTCGCCATGGCATTGATGAGCCTTAAGTTGTGGGAGATGGCGTCACTCGCGGTGCCGATGATGGCGATTCTTATCGTACAAACCCTTGCAATGGCACTTTACGCGATTTTCGTGACTTATCGCGTGATGGGGAAAAACTACGACGCGGCGGTGCTGGCGGCAGGGCACTGTGGTTTCGGGCTGGGTGCCACCCCGACGGCCATTGCCAATATGCAGGCGATCACCAACCAGTTCGGGCCTTCGCATCTTGCGTTTCTGGTGGTGCCGATGGTGGGCGCATTCTTCATCGATATTGCCAATGCGATTGTGATTAAACTCTATCTGATGCTGCCGATATTCCCGGCCATCAGCTAAAAAAAGGCACAGAAATATCATTTCTGTGCCTGATTTATTCCTTCCCGCCAGGTTTATTGTGCCGCATCCGCCTTTTCAGTGAACATCTGTTCGGCCTCAGCGGCTTTCTCCTGGGTCAGTAACTGCTTCTCGTAGACTTTGAAGAATGGATAATAAATTACCATCGACAACGCCATCAGCAGGATGACCAGAACCGACACTTTGAAATCCCAGCCCATTGCCCATGCCGCACCAATCGGCGCCGGAGATGTCCACGGAACCAGTGAAATCATGTGCGGAAGAATATCCGTCGAAACGGCTAAATAGGCGATGACGGCGTTGACCATCGGTGCCAGCAGGAAGGGGATGAAAAAGACCGGGTTCATCACGATAGGCGTGCCGAAAATCACCGGTTCATTGATATTGAAACAGCTTGGCACCAGGCTGAGTTTTCCCATCGTGCGCAGGTGTGCTGACTTGCTGCGACAAAACAGCAGCACCAGCCCTATGGTTGCACCGGACCCGCCAATCACAATCAGAAAATTCCAGAATGCCTCGGTCATGATGTGTGTCATCGGTAAACCGGCGGCGAGATCTGTCTGATTCAGGCCGAGATTGGTTAACCAAAAAGCCTGCAGCATGCCGGAAACAATGGCCGAGCCATGAATACCGGCAAACCACAGCAGATGGCAAATCAGCACGGCGAGAAGTACAGCAGGCAGCGAGTCGGCGGCAGAAATCAGTGGTTCGAACAGCGCCATAATCGCCTGTGGCAACAACATATCAAACCCTGATTGTATCAGCAGGCTCAGCGGGAAAAGTGTCACCACCACGGCAACAATCGGGATCAGCAAATCAAACGAATGCTTGATGTTTGAAGGCACCTGTTCGGGTAAACGGATACCAATATTGTATTTTTTCAGTAATCGCGTCAGCTCGGTGACATAAATTGCCACCAGAATGGCGGTAAAGATCCCCACGCCGCCCAGCGCTGCTGTCGACATCTTTTCATCAATCTGCGGTGCTGCGACCAGCAGGAAAGACATCAGCGCCAGCATGGCGGTCATGAACGGGTCAAGTTTGTAACTTCTTGCCAGATTGTAGGCGATCGATGCCGAGATATAGATAGACATGATACCCATCGTCATATTGAACGGCGTCAGGATCTGCACTTCATATTTTGCCGAGAGCGCCAGCCAGCTTCTTGCGAAACCCCATGATGATTCAGGCGAAAAGGGTGGATGCACGAAAACCAATAAAAATGATCCAACAATCATAAACGGCATTGCTGAAATAAAGCCGTCGCGCACCGCCATGACATGTCGCTGAGAGGACAGCCGGGCGGCAAAGGGGCTGATTTTCTGTTCTATAAAGGTAAAGAGGGATTGGCTGATACTCATGATGATTTGACCTTATGTTGAGGACATCAGACAGGGTTGCCTTAATTATCATCAGTGTAGTGGCGGGATGTGGAACCGGTTACCGGCTTTACCTCACTCTGTGAAGGTTATCAAATAACCTGTGTGTAAAGCGGGGTTGAGGGGGAGATAAGGAAAAATGGCAACAATGTGTTGGGGGTAACACATCATTTTCAATAATGTTTCGAGAGTATACGAGCAGGAAAGGGAGACTCAGGCGTTGGTATAGCGGACGCGTTCTGGCAGCCAGCGCTCAATCAGGGCTTTGGCATGGTCAGGGAATTGTTGCTGCAGATAACGGGCGATGCGCTGTACATCCGGGATCATCGCCTGATCACGTAATAAGTCAGCGACTTTAAACTCGGCACTGCCTGTCTGGCGCGTACCCAGCAGCTCGCCCGGCCCGCGGATTTCTAAATCCTGCTGAGCAATAACGAAGCCGTCGTTGCTGTCGCGTAAAACCTGCAAACGTTTCTGCGCTGTTTTGCTGAGCGGCGTTTTGTAGAGCAACACACAGTGAGAAGCAACGGCGCCACGGCCAACGCGTCCGCGTAACTGATGCAACTGCGCCAACCCTAAACGCTCCGGGTTTTCGATAATCATCAGGCTGGCATTCGGGACGTCAACACCGACTTCAATGACAGTCGTTGCCACCAGAAGCTGCACTTCCCCTTGTTTGAACGCCTGCATAACGGCCTGCTTTTCCTGGGCTTTCATGCGACCATGAACCAGCCCGATATTCAGCGCCGGAAGCGCCTCTTTCAGGCCTTCCCATGTGGCTTCAGCGGCCTGAGCCTCCAGCATTTCTGATTCTTCAATCAGTGTACAAACCCAATAAGCCTGACGATTTTCCTGCTCGCAGGCACTTTTGACGCGGCTGATAATGTCGCTGCGACGGGTGTCCGGAATGGCAACAGTGGTCACCGGCGTGCGGCCTGGCGGGAGTTCGTCGATCACTGAGGTATCGAGATCAGCGTAAGCGGTCATTGCCAGTGTGCGTGGGATCGGCGTGGCGGTCATGATCAGCTGATGCGGGTGGAAGCCCTGTTGCAAACCTTTTTCCCACAACGCCAGACGCTGGTGCACACCGAAACGGTGTTGTTCATCGATAATGACCAGCGACAGTGAGGAGAACAAAACCTGTTCCTGAAAGATAGCGTGCGTCCCCACCACCATCGAAACCTGTCCGCTGGCGATCGCATCCTGCTGCGCCTGCCGGGCTTTACCCTTTTGTTTACCCGCCAGCCAGCCGACCTGAATGCCCAGCGGTTCAAACCACTGACGGAAATTATTCGCATGCTGTTCGGCCAGCAATTCTGTCGGTGCCATTAATCCGACCTGCTGCCCCTGTGCGATAGCGCAAAGTGCGGCAAGGGCTGCCACCAGTGTTTTACCTGAACCGACGTCGCCCTGAACCAGGCGCATCATCGGATAACTTTTCGCTAAGTCCTGCTCGATTTCAGCTACCACGCGCTGTTGTGCACCGGTCGGACTGAAAGGAAGGGACGCGAGAAACTGATTTTTCAACCGATCATCATGATGCAACGGCAGGGCTTTATAACTTTGTGTACCGGCACGGACGGCCAGCATACTAAGATTGTGTGCCAGCAACTCTTCCATAATCAGGCGACGCTGAGCCGGATGATGACCTTTTTCAAGGTCTGCAAGCTGGATATCTGGCGGCGGACGGTGTAGCAAATGCAGCGCCTGAGGAAGCGGGATCAGCGACCGGCTCAGTTCCTCTGGCAACAGTTCGGCGATAGGTACGGTGTCGAGCAGTTCAAGTGCCTGATCGGTCAGTTTACGCAGCGTTGCCTGACGAATGCCTTCTGTTGTCGGGTAAACCGGTGTCAGCGATTCCTGCAAAACCACTTCGCTGTTTTCACCCTGAATGCGGTATTCCGGATGAATGATTTCTGCGCCGATTGTGCCGCGTTTGATTTCACCATAAGCAGTGACACGACGGCCTGCGGCCAGACTGTTTTTCATCGCGGCGTTAAAGTTGAAGAAGCGTAATGTCACCATGCCGGTACCGTCGCTTATCTGACAGGTCAGCATTCTGCGGCGACCAAAACTGATATCGCTGCGCAGGACTTCGCCTTCTATGGTGGCGAAAATACCGGGCTGCAAATCATTGATGGTGTAAAGGCGGGTACGATCTTCATAGCGTAAAGGAAGATGAAGCAGTAAATCCTGAATAGTTTCAAGGCCGAGTTTGGTGAGTTTATCTGCCTGACTGGCTCCGACGCCGGAAAGCGACGTCAGCGGGATGGCGTCGAGCAGGCGGCCTTTCATCTTTTTTTAACCGTCATTTGCATTGCCGACCACCATTCATCATTGGCAATGATTTGCCCGTGATCGTCAATGAAAGGGCGGGGAAGCTTCTTTCGCTTCGCCACATTCGACAGAACCGGATAACCCCCTTCAAACAGTAGTCGCTGCTGTTCTTTCTCGCTCAGCAGGCTGCTGTCACGGCGATACATACCTGCATTTTCGCGCTGGCGCTGGGCTTCGTAAAGGATAAGTGCCGAGGCAACAGAGACGTTCAGTGATTGCACCATACCGATCATTGGAATGATGATATCGCTGTCTGCCAGTGCTAACGCTTCAGGCGTGATCCCGGTTTTTTCCTGACCCAGCAAAATACAGGTCGGACGGGTGTAATCAATCGCGCGGAAGTCGACGGCTTTCTCTGACAAGTTTGTTGCCAGGATTTGCATGCCTTTCGCTTTCATTTTGGCGACGGCATCCTGAATAGTTTTGTGCGTTCGGACCTGAACCCAGCTGTTGCTGCCCGCCGCCGAAGAAACCAGCGTCTTCATCCGGGTGGTTGGCCAGACAGCATGAATTTCATGAACGCCGACGGCGTCTGCCGTGCGGATGACGGCAGAAACGTTATGCGGCTTATGCACCTGCTCCATGCAGACCGTCAGGTCTGGTTGTCGGGCCGCAAGCATTTCGCGGATGCGTGCATAACGTTCTGGGGTCATAACAATCAGTTTCGGTTGCGGGTAACTTTGATGACGTCCGGCATGATACGAATTTTACGCATGATGTTCGCCAGATGAACGCGATCGCGGGTCGTCAGGCGGATAAAGGCGCTGTAGACGCGACCGTCTTTTTCTTCGGTGCTCAGACTCTGAATGTTCGATTGTGCGGCATTGATCGCAGCGGTCAGGTTCGCCAGAGCGCCCTGATGGTTGAACATATCGACTTTGATTTCAGCGATAAATTCCTGATCAGTTTCCTGATGGTCATCCCAGTCAACGGCCATGAATTTCTCAGGTTCTTTCTGATAACCGCGAATATTACGGCAGGATTCATGGTGGATCACCAGTCCTTTTCCCGGACTGACGTGCGCAATAATCGGGTCGCCGGGGATCGGACGGCAGCATTTCGCGAACGTAATCAGCACGCCATCTGCGCCTTTAATCGGCAGATTACGGGTACCTGACGAGGCCATTGAAGACTGGTCACCCATCAGATTTTTGGCAACTACCACGCTCATGGCATTGCCGAGGCCGATTTCAGCCAGCAGGTCATCCATCGCGGCGAGCTTCATGCGATCCAGCTCGTTTTTGATATTTTCCGGCGGAATATCGGAGAGCTTTTTACCGGCACCCAGCGCATGATTCAGCAGGCGACGGCCTAGTGAAACGGAATCATCACGTTTCAGGTTTTTAAGCATCTGGCGAATTTTTGCACGAGCGCGCGAGCTGACGACAAAGTTCAGCCAGGCGGCATTCGGACGGGCGCCCGGTGCGGTAATGATTTCGATGGTCTGTCCGCTGGTCAGCGGTTGCGAGAGCGGATAAGGCTGTCGGTCTACGCGCGCGCCGACACAGGCATGGCCGATATCGGTATGCACGGCGTAAGCAAAGTCGACCGGTGTCGCGCCCGCAGGCAATTCGACAATACGACCTTCCGGCGTAAAGACGTAAATCTCGTCCGGAAACAGATCCGATTTTACGCTCTCAATAAATTCAAAGGAGTTACCCGCACTTTGTTGCAGTTCGAGCAGACTCTGTAACCAACGTTGAGCGCGGATCTGCGCCGTGGTGCTGGTTTCACTGTTCTCTTTATAAGCCCAGTGCGCCGCAACCCCCATTTCCGCCATCTGATCCATATCTTCAGTACGGATCTGCACTTCAACCGGCACACCATGCGGGCCGATTAGCGAAGTATGCAAAGATTGATAGCCGTTGGCTTTGGGGATGGCAATGTAATCTTTAACCCGACCCGGACGCGGTTTGTACAAGCTATGTGCCTGTCCTAACACGCGATAACAGGTATCGAGTTCTTTAACGATCACCCGGAAGGCGTAGATATCCATAATGGAATGGAAACGCTGTTCCTTCAGGTGCATTTTGCAATAGATAGAATACAGGTGTTTTTCGCGACCACTGACACGGCACTGAATACCCGCTTCGGTCAAACGGCCTTCTATCTCAGAGAGGATTTTCTGAATCATCTCTTTACGATTACCACGTGCGGCTTTCACCACTTCTTTGATGACGCGATAACGGTTTGGATAGAGGGCTTCGAAGCCTAGCTCTTCGAGCTCGGTTTTCAGGTGATGAATACCCAAACGGTGCGCCAGCGGGCTGTAAATTTCCAGCGTTTCGCGGGCAATGCGGCGACGTTTATCCGGGCGCAAAGAGCCCAGTGTGCGCATGTTATGGGTACGGTCAGCGAGTTTGATCAGGATGACGCGGATGTCTTGCACCATTGCCATGACCATTTTGCGGAAGTTTTCCGCCTGCGCTTCTTTCTTATCGCGGAATTTCAGCTTGTCTAACTTTGAAACGCCTTCAACCAGCTCAGCAACGCTTTTGCCAAACAGTTGTTCCATATCCTGGTAAGTTGCAGGCGTGTCTTCGATAACGTCGTGTAATAACGCCGCCATCAGAGTCTCGTGATCGAGCCTCATTTCAGCCAAAATACATGCCACGGCCACCGGGTGAGTAATATACGGCTCACCGCTGGAACGTGTCTGCCCCTCGTGCGCATCCCGCGCCACGAGGTAAGCCTGCACGAGGCGCTTAATTTGCTCCTCCGGCAGGTATTTTTGAATCAGTTGATTCAGGCTTTCAAAGATATACAAGTGAGATCCGTTTCGTTAATTAACGACGGCCTTCAGCGATGGCAGTCACTGCCTGAATCTCTGCGGCTTCCTGCTCTTGTTGCTCCTGACGGTCACGAACGTCGAGGATCTGATTGGTGATCAGGCCTTCTTCGATTTCGCGCAGGGCAATGACAGTGAATTTATCGTTTTCTTCAGCGACCAGTGGATCTTTACCACCAGATTGCAGCTGGCGTGCGCGACGAGCAGCCACCAACACCAGGTCAAAACGGTTACCAATTTTTTCAACAGCGTCTTGAACAGTTACGCGTGCCATATATGTGCTACTCCACAGGGTGACGAAAGACTGGGCATAATACTGAAAGTGACTTCAGTCTGCCAATAGTTTGGTGATTAATCCGTCATGACGGAGCCGCTGACGGCTCAGACGCAGACGTTCAGCGCGAATAATGGTTTTTAAATCCGATAAAGCCAGATCAAAATCATCATTCACGATTAAATAGTCGTATTCGGCAAAGTGTGTCATTTCAGCCACAGCTTGTGCCATACGTTTGGCGATAACTTCTTCGCTGTCTTGCCCGCGGCCACGCAGGCGGCGGTCTAGCTCATCTTTCGATGGCGGCAAGACAAAGATACTGCGAGCCTGCGGCATTTTTTTTCGGATTTGCTGCGCGCCCTGCCAGTCAATATCCAGAAAAACATCCACACCCGACGCTAAAATCTGCTCAATGGTTTCACGCGAAGTCCCGTAATAATTACCAAAAACTTCGGCGTGTTCTAAAAAGGCATCATGTTCAATCATCTCGCGAAACGCTTCTTTATCGACAAAGAAGTAATGCTCGCCATCTTTCTCGCCCGGACGTATAGCACGGGTCGTATGAGAAATAGAAACCTGTGTGTCGTAGAGCGGTTGTGTTTTAAGTAAAGCCTGAATCAGACTTGATTTGCCTGCTCCACTAGGGGCGGAGACAATATATAGCGTGCCTTGAACCATGATGATGTTTCAACTGAATGGGTTGATAGGAAGTATGCGAAGAGTGATCTCTCGCACAGTATACACGCTCGCCGCATTCGGTGCAGTGCCCAGACGTATTTCATCGCAACTTTGCCAGAGAAAATAGTCTTTCCTGACAGATTTACGTACCGCATTCCAAATTTTCTCTTCGTTGCAGCAACTGATGAAATAATCAGGAAGGCATCTCGCAAGAAGCGGTTATGCCACTGGCAGGATAAATTACACCGGCGTTTACTGGCCTTCACAAGGAGGTGCTAATGCGCCAGTTTATTTTTCTTATCTGCCTGTTCCCTTTTACTTTCTCTGCTTCCGGTAAAAATATGCCGTCGCCGGAATGTCCTGTCTGGCCGTCAGAACGACTGACACAGGAAATCCGTCACCTCACTGCTCAACTGACTCAATGGGATGCAGCCTACCATCAGTCCGGCAGCAGCCCGATAGAAGACTCGGTCTATGATCATTTGCGTCAGAAACAACGCCTCTGGCTACAGTGTGCCAGCCAGCCGGTGCCTGAACTGACAGTGCCAGTCAGTGATGATGCTGAATTTACGCATCCGGTAGCGCATACCGGCCTGCATAAAATGAAAGATAAACACGCTGTCGCAAACTGGATGCAGGGGCGAAAGAATCTGTGGGTTCAGCCCAAAATCGATGGCGTGGCGGTGTCGCTGATTTACCGTTATGGGCAGTTGGCCGCACTGGTAAGTCGTGGCGACGGTGAGAAAGGACAAAACTGGACGGTAAAAGCCGCTTCAATTCCGGCGATCCCGCTCAGCATTCCGGACATGAGCCCTGAGTTGATATTACAGGGCGAGCTTTATCTGAAGATGACCGGTCATCAACAACGTGCTGAGGGCGGGATGAATGCAAGATCGAAAGTTGCAGGTGCAATGATGCGTGCCTCTGCTTCTGACCTGTTGAAGCAGACAGGTATTTTTATTTGGTCATGGCCGGACGGACCCACGCTTATGACTGATCATCTGGAGAAACTCAGACAGTTCGGTTTTCCGGTTGTGGCTCAGTTCACGCTTGCGGTGAGCTCTGTCGAAGATGTCGCAAAATGGCGTGAAGACTGGTTTCATCAGCCTCTGCCTTTTGCGACGGATGGCGTGGTTATTCGTCAGCAAGAAGAGCCTGCGGGGAAATATTGGCAAAATAAACCTGCAATCTGGGCGGTCGCCTGGAAATATCCACCCGCCAGACAGCTCACCGATGTCACGGGTATCACCACCACCACAGGGCGAAGCGGGAAAGTGACCGTTATCCTACAACTGAAACCCCTGAGGCTGGACGATAAGTTAATCAGTAAGGTGAGTTTGGGATCGGTCAGCCGCTTCAGGCAATGGGATGTTCTTCCCGGTGATCAGGTCGCTATCGCGCTGGCCGGACAGGGGATCCCGCGCCTGGATGAAGTGACATGGCGGGTAAGTGAGCGTATGGAGATGCCTTTGCCTGATCCAACGCGCTATAACCCACTTTCCTGCTTTACGCCTGAACCGGGCTGCATGCAGCAGTTTCTCTCACGTCTGATCTGGCTTAGCGGGCCGGAAGCGTTAGATATGGCGGGGTTCGGCGGGGCCACATGGCAAAAGTTACTGGATGCTTCCCCGGCGGATTCTCTGATCAGTTGGTTAAGCTTTAACGAAAAAGAGCTGGCTGCGGTTCCGGGTATCGGTGTTAAACAGGCGCAAAAGCTGATGGCGCAAATTCATCTTGCACGCGAAAGGAGCTTCCGGCGCTGGCTGTCAGCAATAGGATTTCCTTCTTTTGCCCTGGGATTTGCAGAACGCCAGCAAAGCTGGAACAGGTTGAAACAACTGACGTCTCGCGACTGGGAAATGACTGAGGGGATCGGGAGAAAGCGGGCCGCTCAGGTTTTTGATTTTATTCATCATCCGGACGTTGAGATTTTGACCGAAACTCTGAAGCAGGTGCAATTGCCTGCATTCCGCTAACGGGCTACACGGAAGGACGCATTAGTGGTCCGAATGCGGGTAATTAAATACAGGTAATCCTAGGCGAAAACGCAGCGCGATAAGACGTGCGGTAAAGCCGATCAGCAGCGTGATGATAACGATCAGATTATGGGGTAGTGAGAAATATTGCAGTCCGATGTATACCCAGGCTGAGGCAAAAGATACCCCGGCATAAATTTCTTTCTGAAACACCAGCGGGATCTGATTGCACATCATGTCCCGCAGCACGCCACCAAAAACACCGGTAATAACGGCACAAACGGAAGCAATGATAGCGCCATGTCCCATATCGAGTGCCACTTGTGTGCCGATAATGGAAAACACCACCAGCCCTACGGCATCAAGCACTAAAAAGAGCTTTCGCAGATGTTGCATTAAAGGGGCCAGCCAGGTGGTCATCAGCGCGGCGACAGCCACAATCACGATGTACTCCGGGTGCTTAACCCATCCCAATGGATAATGCCCTAACAACATGTCGCGAACAGAGCCGCCGCCAATGGCGGTTGCTGCGGCAATAATAATGACACCAAAGGAGTCCATTTTCCGACGTCCGGCAGCCAGGGCACCGGTCATGGCTTCTGCGGTGATCCCAATAATATAAAGAACGGTGAGTAACATGGATGTGCGCCAGACAAATCAGTAAATGAGAAAACAGTAGCCGCGTAGAGTAATGAGTTTCCCATTAGCTCTCGACTGAGTTTTTCTTTTGCATTGATTTTTGAATTACTAAATCTCATGCGAATGCCCCTTACATCAGCCAGTATTAAAGGATGATGAGGAATGCCGGATTATTTTAGATTAGAAAAATAGGGATTGCTCGCTTGTTTTGGCATGGCTTTTACATTTATCCATTAGGGCTGTTTTTTTCATCGTAAGTGAATTTTCTCCGTTTATAGGTTACGATTAATTAAAATCGTCACTCATTGACGCACGACTTAATGATTTAATCTGCCCGGAGGAGTGTATGAAGCCCGATATTCCGGTTGCGTTAACACAGCGTGGGCCTGCCGAGCACGAGCGGCGTGAACAAATTATAGATGCGGCATTCGGGCACTTTCGTCTTTATGGTTACGCCAAAACGTCAGTAGCGGATCTTGCCAAATCAATCGGCGTTTCAAGCGCTTATATTTATAAATTTTTTGAGTCTAAACAGGCAATTGGCGAAGCTATATGCTCGCAGCGTGTGGGGCAGATAGACGCAGCGCTCATGGCTATTGCGCAAAATGACCAAAGTGCGACCCTGCGCCTGAGATCTATTTTTAAAACGCTGCTGACACGTAGTCTGGATCTCTTCTTCCAGGACAGGAAACTCCATGATCTGGCCGCAATAGCTTCGACTCAGCAATGGAAATCGACATTAAATCATCGGGCTATGATATATAGCATTGTTGAAAAAGTGGTTGCTGACGGCCGGGAATCCGGTGAGTTTGAGCGTAAAACGCCGCTGGATGAGGTGTGCATGGCGATCACCACGGTGACGACACCCTTCTCGCACCCGTTATTGCTGGAACAAAAAACACCTGAACAGCTCGAAGAACGCGTTCAGGCAATCACCAGCCTGGTTTTGCGTAGCCTCGCAAAGTAGATACAACAAAATTTGGGGTTACGGGTTTACAAAAACGTAATTCGTCACATACTGTCAACCTTTATTATCAGAAACCCGTTTCTTGCCGGTTTATGTTATCGCCTGCAGAAACTTACGTCTTATACAGACAGAGAGGAATGTTTTATGACTCATCGTCGAGTGGTTATTACCGGCATGGGGGCTGTGAGTCCTCTGGGCTGTGATATCGAAACTATCTGGAAGCGTCTGCTGGCCGGTCAGTCTGGTATCCGAGTTTTACCGGAAGAGATTGTTGAAACGCTGACCGTGAAAATTGGTGGTCAGGTACAAACTAAAGAACAGGACCCTGAATCAGGTTTCGATCCGGATCAGTTCGTGGTACCGAAAGACCAGAAAAAAATGGATCGTTTCATTCTGTTCGCAATGGCTGCTGCCGATATGGCCGTTGCTGACGCAGGCTGGAAAGCGGAAACCCCTGAACAACAGGAACGTACTGCAACGGTCATCGGTTCCGGTATCGGTGGCTTCCCGGCGATTGCCCATGCGGTGCGTACCAACGACAGCCGTGGTGCCAAACGTTTGTCGCCTTTCACCATTCCTTCATTCCTGGTGAATCTGGCGGCGGGTCAGGTTTCTATCAAACATCAGTTCAAAGGCCCGATTGGTGCACCGGTCACGGCTTGTGCGGCGGGTGTTCAGGCCATCGGTGATGCCGTTCGTTTAATTCGCAACGATGAAGCGGATGTTGCACTTTGCGGTGGTGCTGAAGCGGCTATCGATACTGTAAGCCTGGGAGGTTTCGCGGCGGCAAAAGCCATGTCTACCGGCCATGAAGATCATCCTGAAAAAGCTTCCCGTCCGTTCGACAGTGCGCGTGATGGTTTCGTCATGGGCGAAGGCGCGGGCATGCTGGTGATCGAAGAGCTGGAACATGCGAAAGCACGTGGCGCCAAAATTCTGGCTGAGATTGTCGGTTACGGCACCAGCGGTGACGCCTACCACATGACGTCCGGTGCGGAAGATGGCAACGGTGCGGGGCGCGCGATGAAAATCGCTCTGCGCCAGGCGGGTATTCAGCCTTCAGACGTGCAGCACCTGAATGCTCACGCAACCTCTACGCCGGTGGGCGATCTGGGTGAAATCAATGCGATCAAAACCCTGTTTGGCACTGACGGTAAGCTGGCTGTTACCTCTACCAAATCAGCGACCGGGCACTTGCTGGGCGCGGCTGGCGGACTGGAAACCATCTTCACCATTCTGGCTGTACGCGACCAAATCGTTCCCCCGACACTGAATCTGGAAAATAAAGACGAAGCGGCTGCGGGTCTGAACATCATCGGGAATACCGCGCAGAAACATGACATCACCTATGCCCTGTCAAACGGCTTCGGTTTCGGTGGCGTGAACGCCTGCGTACTGCTGAAACGCTGGGAAGACTAATTTCCTTTTTCGCTGACGCATAAAAAAACGCCTCGGACTTTTATGGTCTGAGGCGTTTTTTATTAGGCGGGGGAGAGGATTTACTCGATATTCTGAATCTGCTCACGCATCTGTTCGATCAGCACTTTCAGCTCGATGGCTGATGTCGTGACGTCGGCGTTGATCGATTTAGACGCCAGCGTGTTCGACTCGCGGTTAAATTCCTGCATCATGAAGTCAAGACGACGGCCCACGGCTTCTTCTTTCTTCATGATTTTATGTGTTTCTTTGACGTGCGCCTCAAGCCGGTCCAGCTCTTCCGCCACATCAATACGTTGCGCCATCAGCACCAGTTCCTGCTCCAGACGGGTATTTTCCAGCTGAACCTGCGCATCTTCCAGTTTGCTGACCAGGCGCTCGCGCTGCCATTGCAGAATATTTGGCATCTGGGCGCGGACTTTCACCACTTCTGCGCTCACGCCATCGAGACGCTGTTCGATCATCGTCTTCAGTGCGGCACCTTCACTTTCACGGGCGCTGATGAAATCATCCAGTGCTGTTTCCAGCGCCAGCAGCAATTCGGTGCTGATGGCGTCCAGATCCTGTTCTTCAGCCAGCATCACGCCCGGCCAGCGCAGGACTTCCAGCGGATTAATTTCGCCTTCATCACTTTGCATTTTCACCCATTGCGCGGCTTCAACCAGCTGCTTCGCCAGTTTTTCATTGAGCTGCAACGTGCTTTGTGCGCCCGGATCGAGATCAAAACGCAGATTACATTCGACTTTACCGCGGGTCAGCCGGGCGCGAATGCGCTCACGGACAACCGGTTCCAGGCTGCGGAATTGCTCTGGCAGACGGATGTAGGTTTCGAGATAACGTTGGTTTACCGAGCGGAGTTCCCACGCTGCGCTGCCCCAGTCACCCTTAATTTCGCGTCGGGCATAAGCGGTCATACTACGGATCATGTATGCGTACCTGTTAATGTAAAGATGCAGCGATTATAGCCTCCACGCTCGGGTCATGATAGGCATTACCTCGCGAAGTCCGTATAATGCGCAGCCAAACATGATTCGTGACCCGGAGAAGTATCCATGCGTCCAGCAGGCCGAAATGCACAACAAGTGCGCCCCGTAACACTGACCCGCCATTACACTAAACACGCTGAAGGTTCCGTGCTGGTGGAGTTTGGTGATACCAAAGTGCTGTGTACCGCGACGGTGGAGGAAGGTGTTCCGCGTTTTCTGAAAGGTCAGGGACAAGGTTGGATCACCGCAGAGTACGGCATGTTGCCGCGTTCCACCCATACGCGTAACGCGCGTGAAGCCGCAAAAGGTAAGCAAGGCGGCCGTACTCTGGAAATCCAGCGTCTGATTGCCCGTTCCCTGCGTGCTGCGGTCGATCTGAAAAAACTGGGTGAATTCACCATTACTCTCGACTGTGATGTGTTGCAGGCGGACGGCGGCACGCGCACTGCGTCCATTTCCGGTGCTTGCGTTGCTCTGGCCGATGCGCTGAATGCGCTGGTAGCGGCAGGTAAACTGAAAGCTAACCCGATGAAAGGCATGGTCGCAGCGGTTTCCGTCGGTATCGTGAAAGGCGAAGCGCTGTGTGATCTCGAGTATGTCGAAGACTCAGCGGCAGAAACCGACATGAACGTTGTGATGATGGAAGATGGTCGCATGATTGAGGTGCAGGGCACCGCAGAAGGTGAGCCGTTCAGTCATGAGGAGTTGCTCGGTTTACTTGCCCTCGCCAGAGGGGGCATCGACACTATCTTCCAGGCGCAGAAAGCGGCGCTGGCGAAATAATTTTTTAAGGCGACTGAGAAGTCGCCTTTTTTATGGCCTGCGGGCTGACAATGAGAAATAAGACATTATCGAGGAGACCATCAATGAAAGCCTATCAGCGCCAGTTTATTGAGTTCGCACTGAACAAACAGGTTTTGAAATTCGGCGAGTTTACCCTGAAGTCCGGGCGCATCAGTCCCTACTTCTTCAATGCCGGTTTATTTAATACTGGCCGTGATCTGGCGTTACTGGGACGTTTTTATGCCGAAGCATTGGTGGATTCCAAAATTGATTTCGATTTAGTGTTTGGCCCGGCTTATAAAGGTATCCCAATCGCGACGACCACCGCAGTTGCCCTGGCTGAGCATCATGAGCGCGATGTGCCATACTGCTTTAACCGCAAAGAGGCCAAAGACCATGGTGAAGGCGGTTTGCTGGTCGGCAGCCCGTTGCAGGGGCGTGTGATGCTGGTCGATGATGTGATCACCGCCGGTACCGCGATCCGTGAATCGATGGAAATCATCAACGCGAATAAAGCCACTCTGGCCGGTGTATTGATTTCCCTGGACCGTCAGGAACGCGGGCGCGCAGATATCTCCGCTATTCAGGAGGTTGAGCGCGACTATCATTGCAAAGTGATTTCAATTATTACGCTGGCTGACTTGATCGAATACCTGGAAGAGAAAGCGGAAATGGCTGACCATCTGGCGGCTGTTCGGGCTTACCAGCAGGAATATGGCGTTTAATGTCGCATAAAACTTCCTAAGGCAGGGATGTCATGACAGAAACTGAAGCAGACAGCAAAGAATGGATGCCTTCAGGGGCGGCAGAATTTCTCTGCCGCCAGACGGAGTGTCTGGTCAAAAGCGGCAGCCTGACGCCAGCCGGATGTCAGCGTATTTATGACTTTTGTGGTGTCCGGCCGGGTTATCCCGAATGGCGGAAATTTTTGGTTCCCTTACTCTCCCTGCTGGGCCTGTTGTCGCTGGTGGCCGGTGCCGTATTTTTTGTGGCCTGGAACTGGGCAGATATGCCGAAGATGGCAAAGTTTGCGCTGGCTGAGTTGCTGATCCTGGCTCTGGCCGTTCTGGTCTGGTGGCGCTGGTATGACGGGTTTGCGCGCAGTGCCTTGCTGGCGACTGGTCTCAGCTTTGGTGCTCTGTTTGCCCTGTATGGACAGATTTATCAGACGGGGGCCGACAGTTGGGAATTGTTCAGAGCCTGGCTGTTTATTTTCCTGCCTTTAGCCTTAATCGCCCGACAGAACAGCCTGTGGTTTTGTACCTGGCTGCTTGCCAATCTTACGTTTCAGCTCTATTACGCCACGATTTCTGTGAGTCTGGCTGACAGTGGTTTGTTTGACAGCCTGGACGACTTCCCCACGACTGCGCTCTACGGTTACCTGATTGTGCAGGTGTTATGCCTGGTCACACGTGAAGTCCTTGCGCTGCGTGCAATAAAAACTAATCCTCCGTCCTGGCTTGCCAGTCGCTGGTTTTCCCGGGTGATGGTCGGCTTCCTGTTATTAATGCTGACCTGCTTTGTCGCCGGAAATATATCCGGGTGGGGCTACGGTACCCATCATCCGTTTGTGACGGCTTTATGGCTGACAGTCTTGTTGGTGGGGTACTTCTTTTATCGCTATCGTCATCCTGATCTCTGCATGCTGACCCTGGGAACCGCCAGTGCGGCAGCAGCAGGGTGTGTATTGATCATGCAGATGTTCGACAGCGCTTACGATATTGGTGGCCTGTTTATGCTGGGCTGCCTGATGGCCTTGTGGCTGGCGGGATGTGGCGCCGTCATGTTGCACTGGCGGCGCAAACTCTATGAGCGCCAGCCAGTCGAAGTTTCCTCCTCCGAGGTAGCGCTTCTGACTGAACAATTACGTCAGCATGGTTTGCTTAATCTGTCGCAGATTGAAGAGATCCAGCAGTACGATCACTCCTCTCATCGTCCCTGGTACCTGCGACTGACACTGAGTATCGGTGGCTGGGTTGCGGCGATGATTATTTTATTTCTGCTGATCCTGGTGCTGTATGTCGCCGACCTGCTCAATGACCCCAATGCCGCTACGGTGATAATCCCTTCTCTGCTCCTTGCTGCCGTCGCGGGTGGGCTGTTGCGTATGCAGGGCGTGAGTAAGCACCATATCGGGCTGGCATGGGCAATCGCGGCAACCTGTGGCCTCTGCTTTGGTTTCTATCTTCTCTTTGAACCCGGTTGGGAGATGTCTGTTCTGGTCGGTTCACTCTGTTCTTTGCCGGTTCTTGCGGCGATGGCGCTGGCAATGCGCGATCATGCTTACCGGTTTATGGCGATCACGGCGCTGACTTTTTTACTGATCCTCACCGGTAACTTATTGGCCGGTCTGTTTTTATCCCCTATTGCCGGTTTAGGCGCGGTTTCAACGCTGGTTGCCTGCGTGGTGATTTTTTGGCTGTGGGTTATCAGAGAACAACTGAACTTAAAAGCCAGACCCGTGACTGACGCTGTCTTTCCCTTACTTTATGGCATCCCGGCTGGACTGGTACTGCTGTGTTTTTGCGGCATTAACGCACCGTTCTTCTACGATCTGTTCTGGCATCCGGCGGGGTATTTTGTTCTGTCGTCAGGGACCGGTACGGGTATTGCTGCGGGGTTAATATTGGGCTCTTTGTACCAGGTGATAACGAAAAGGACACCGCCGGTACCGCTATTGTTTGTGGCTGCGATTTTTTGTGGCACCGCCGCTTTTTATGCGCCGGGAATTGGCCTGGGGATGTGGTTATTACTGATGGCGCGTTATCAGGGAAGGCAGGGGGTTTTAGCCGCGAGCGGCTGTATTCTCACGCTGTATATCATTGACTGGTATTACTTCCTGGGCGTCAGTTTGTTGCAGAAATCTCTTTTACTGTTTGCCACAGGAGCGGGGTTGCTGGTGCTGGCATTTGCAGCCCAAAAGTGGATGCCTGCATGTAAGGGGAAAGCTTATGCAAACCCGTAATCTGAGAAAATGGATGTCAGGGCTTGTCGTGCTACTGGGGCTGTTAGCGGTGAATTTTGGGATCTGGCAAAAAGAGCGGGTGTTGAAACAGGGGGCAGTGATGGTATTGCCACTTGCCCCGGTTGACCCGCGCTCTCTGATGCAGGGGGACTATATGGCCCTCGATTATGCCATCACCCGATCTTTGCAGCAGGAGCTGTATCAGCAACGGCAGGTTTGTGATTCTGTCCCGTCTGTTTCTTGTTTGCCATTGAGCGGCAAAATCGTTGTGGAAATGAATGAGCAGCGGCAGGTTATTCGGGCGCAGTTTGATCATGCTGAGCCTTTGAAACCCAATGAATTACGGGTTAACTATCATATGAATGCCGGAACGCTGAGGGTGGGGACTGATGCTTACTTTTTCCAGGAAGGCCAGGGTGAACGTTTCACCCGCGCGCGTTATGGCGCATTTCGGGTCGGAGAGGACGGCACAGCGTTACTGACCGCGATGCTGGATGAAAATGGCACAATGATCCAGCCATAGTACGAAAAACAAAAGGGCCTTTCGGCCCTTTTCAGATTTGGCGTTTGTCCCTGCGCGTTTATTGCAACTGAGCAGAGATAAGCGGCCAGCGGGTATCGAAATCCTGAGTCGGTTTGTACTTAAATTCAGAGCGTACAAAACGCGACAGCATTCCTTCGCAAAATGCCAGTAACTGGCTGGCGAGCAGAGTTTCGTCGCTGACGAATCCGCTGCCTTCACGCATTTTCTTTTCCCGCAGCACCTGACGCAGTTGCGCTTCAATTCGCTCGAAAAGCTGATTGATACGGCCTTGCAGGCGATCCTGTTCAAACATCAGGGCGTGACCGGTCATAATACGGGTCAGCCCCGGATTACGTTCGGCAAAACCCAAAATCAGCAGCAAAATCAGACGTATTCTGTTTAGCGTATCCTTTTCATCTTGCAGGATGAGATTGATGCGGGTAATCAGACTGTCTTCGATAAATTCGATTAAGCTGTCAAACATCCGCGTTTTACTGGGAAAATGACGGTAAAGCGCTGCTTCTGAAACACCTACACTGGCGGCAAGTTTTGCAGTCGTGATCCGCTGGCTGCCATCGCTGGACTGAAGCATTTGCGCTAACGCCTGCAAAATCTCTTCGCGCCTGTTCCTTTTTGTCGTTTCTTTCTCTGCCATGTCTGAATAGACCCTTGCTAAAAAACGGCTAAAATCATGGAGAAACCGCACAACTGCCGCATGAATCGCTGTGATCCTGCGGCTTATTTCGTTCCCTTCGCGTTGTTACGGTCTGATAGTGATAAGGATCTGTTCAATATCGCGTCAAAATCAGCGGTGCTGAACAGGTTCTTATTGGCGACCTGAGTGGCCAAAGCCACCTTCGCCGCGTTCACTGGCGTCAAAATCTTCCACCAGATTGAATTCTGCCTGAACGACAGGCACAAACACCATTTGAGCAATACGTTCGCCCGGCTCGATAATGAATGTTGTCTGACCGCGGTTCCACACAGAAACCATCAGCTGGCCCTGATAATCAGAGTCGATAAGACCAACAAGGTTACCCAGCACGACGCCATGCTTATGGCCCAGACCGGAGCGCGGCAAAATCACCGCCGCCAGATTAGCATCACCAATGTGAATAGCCAGACCGGTTGGCAGCAGTGTGGTTTCGCCCGGTTTCAGTTCTACTGAAGCGTCCAGACAGGCGCGCAAATCCAGACCCGCAGACCCTGGTGTCGCGTAAGCCGGTAAAGGGAAAGTCGAACCGATGCGCGGGTCGAGAATTTTAATGTCGATTTTTTTCATCATAACGGCTGACAATCTCTTCTAATAAACGCTGGCCAAGCAGGGACTTATCGCTGAGCGGTAAGATTTTATCCCCGTCCTGCCAAAAAAGATGCAAAGCATTGGAATCACTGTTGAAACCTTGCCCGGCAAGTGAAACATCGTTGGCGCAGATCAGATCCAGATTCTTGCGGATCCTTTTTTGCCGCGCGTATTCTTCCACATTCTGGGTTTCAGCGGCAAACCCCACGACGTAAGGTCGGTTTTCTGTCATGGCCGCAACGCCGGCGACGATGTCAGGGTTTTTAATCATTTTTACAATCATTTCATCGCCTTGCTTTTTGATCTTCTCATCAGCAATACGTTCTGCGCGATAATCTGCCACGGCAGCGCAGGAAATGAAAATATGTTGAGATGTCGCCGAAAGCTGGACAGCTTGCTCCATCTCCAGCGCGCTTTCCACATCAATACGTTGAACATTAGCAGGCGTCGGTTGCGTCACCGGTCCGGCTATCAGTGTCACTTTGGCACCCCGTTCAGCGGCGGCTTTGGCAATCGCAAACCCCATTTTGCCTGAGCTGTGGTTACTGATGAAGCGGACAGGGTCCAGCGGTTCGCGGGTCGGGCCTGCGGTCACCATAATGTTCAGATGCGTCAGATCGTTGCGCCTAGAAAAATGTTCATTCGCCATATCAACAATCACCAGCGGATCCAGCATACGTCCCGGGCCAACATCGCCGCAGGCCTGACTGCCGCTGTCCGGGCCCCATAACAACGTGCCCCGTGCTGCCAGGCTTTGCAGGTTTTCCTGCGTGACAGCAGCACGATACATTTGCTGGTTCATCGCAGGAAGTACCGCGACCGGTGCCGCTGTCGCCAGACACACCGTCGTCAGCAGATCATTTGCCATGCCGGCATTCATGCGAGCCAGCAAATCCGCGGTGGCGGGCGCGATAATGACTAAATCCGCCCACTTGCCTAACTCGATATGACCCATTGCCGCTTCGGCCGCAGGATCAAGCAGGTCGTCAGAAACCGGATAGCCGGAAACAGCCTGCAGGCTCAGCGGAGTTACGAAAGATTTCGCCGCTTCTGTCATGACGACGCGGACTTCAGCGCCTCTTTCACGTAAGCGACGTACCAGTTCTGGTGCTTTATAGGCAGCGATACCACCGCTGATACCGAGCACAATATGTTTGCCGGAAAGTCCCGTCATCATGATTGTCCGATTGGTTGAAAGCTGAAAGAAGCGACATTTTAGCATAACGGGGAATGATGACAGCTATTGGCGATATCTCGAAAGCAGAGGAATAAAAATTCTGCGTAACATCTCGCAGGCTGACGCACCGGACGCTATGACAGGGAGAATGTTGTGCCACAATCGCCGCGAAAAAGGAGTCAGGATGACGAAACAGCAAGACCCGTGGCCGGGAGTGATGCCGCCGCGCGAAAAATTATTGCAGCAAGGGGCGAAAGAGCTGACGGATCAGGAATTACTGGCGATTTACCTGCGCACGGGATGCCAGGGATTGCATGTGATGGATCTGGCAAAGAATCTGCTGGATGAATTCGGTTCATTATCTACATTACTGATGGCCGATTTTGACGCCATGGCACGCATAAAAGGGATGGGAGTTGCCAAGTTTTCACAGCTGGTTGCCGTGTCCGAATTATCCCGCCGCGCTTATCTGCGCCATCTGAGTGCCGAAAATGCGATGCTCAGCCCTGCGGTGATCCGGGAATATTTGCAGAATTTGCTCGTTTTTCGGGAAAGAGAGGTCTTTCTGGTACTTTTTCTCGACAACCAGCATCGCGTTATTCGCCATGAGGAGATGTTTGCTGGTACTATTGGGCACGTAGAAGTGTATCCCCGCGAAATTGTTCGTGGTGCGATGAAGGTTAATGCGGCAGCCCTAATTCTGGCGCATAATCACCCATCTGGTCGGGCTGAGCCCAGCCTGATGGACAGAAAAGTGACTGAACAGATTATTCGTGCGTGCCAGTTGCTGGAAATTCGTGTCCTTGACCATTTGGTTGTAGGCCACGGAGAAACGGTATCTTTTGCCGAACGCGGCTGGATTTAGCGTCGTTTTTTGAAGATCCTTAGGGATCTTTAGCTGTTCGGGACTTGAGCACTTACGCTACAGAGCGTATACTACGCCACCTTTGAGAATCTTGGGTTTGGCGTTAAGAGCCTATCTCAGCAGGTTTCTGACCTGATGAATTGGTTTTTTACCCGACGACAGTGAGTCGGTTCTCAGTGGAGTTTGCTGAGATGGGCTCTAAAAGCCTGACGAGGCGGCCATACCCTATACGAAGCTCGAGCTGATTTGATTTTTGGAGAATAGACATGTCCCGAGTCTGCCAAGTTACTGGCAAGCGCCCGGTGAGCGGTAACAACCGTTCCCACGCAATGAACGCGACCAAACGCCGTTTTCTGCCGAACCTGCACTCCCACCGTTTTTGGGTTGAGGCTGAGAAGCGCTTTGTAACTCTGCGTGTATCTGCTAAAGGTATGCGTGTTATTGATAAGAAGGGTATTGAGACGGTCTTGGCCGATCTGCGTGCCCGCGGTGAGAAGTATTAAGGAACTGCATCATGGCTAAAGGTGTTCGCGAGAAGATCAAGCTGGTTTCTTCTGCTGGTACTGGTCACTTCTATACCACCACGAAGAACAAGCGTACTAAGCCGGAAAAATTGGAACTGAAGAAATTCGATCCAGTTGTCCGTCAACACGTGATCTACAAAGAAGCTAAAATTAAATAATTTTAGTGGATTGCTAAAACCCGGCTCCGGCCGGGTTTTTTATTGTCTGAATTTCGTGATTTCCATTCATTGCGACTTTTATTTGCCTGATGTCCGTGTCTGCGACAAACTCTGAACACGATTTTGCTCAAGGGGAAATTATGCCGGAATTACCTGAGGTTGAAACCAGCCGCAGAGGGATTGAACCCTATCTTAAAGGCCACACAATACTGCATGCCATCGTTCGCAATTCGCGCCTGCGCTGGCCTGTCTCGGCGGAGATCTTAGCATTAAGCGATCAGCCGGTTCTGAGTGTGCAGCGTCGGGCAAAATATCTGCTGGTTGAGCTGCAAACCGGATGGATCATTATTCATCTGGGAATGTCCGGCAGTTTGCGGGTATTGCCGGAAGAAACCGAAGCAGGCAAGCATGACCACGTTGATCTGGTGATGGACACCGGCCATGTGCTGCGTTATACCGATCCGCGACGTTTTGGTGCCTGGCTATGGTCTTCTGATCTGGCGGCCAGTAATGTCTTAGCTCATCTGGGGCCGGAGCCGCTGAGCGAAGATTTCACGGCAGATTATTTGTGTGAGAAATCCCGCATGAAAAAATCGCCGATCAAACCCTGGCTGATGGATAACAAACTGGTGGTCGGCGTAGGAAATATCTATGCCAGCGAATCCTTATTTGTTGCCGGTATTTCACCTGACAAACCTGCACATTCGCTCAAACGTGATGAGGCGGAGTTGCTGGTCAGAACCATTAAAGCGGTATTGTTGCGCTCTATTGAACAGGGTGGGACGACGCTGAAGGACTTTCTGCAATCGGATGGGAAACCGGGATACTTTGCGCAGGAATTACAGGTATACGGAAGGGCGGGCGAACCTTGCCGGGCATGTGGTACGCCCATTGAGAGTAAGAAACATGCTCAGCGCACCACGTTTTTCTGCCCGCGCTGCCAGCGCTAATACGTGATTCAGGCGCTGATTTTTTCCATCAGTGCCTGAGTAATGATCTGCGGCAGGAAAGGCGTAATATCCCCGCCATGGCGGGCGACTTCTTTGACCAGTGAAGAAGAAATAAACGACCATTCTTTTGATGGCATCATGAATACGCTTTCCAGCGTTGGCAGCAAATGCCGGTTCATGTTCGCCAGTTGCATTTCATATTCAAAATCAGACACCGCACGCAATCCCCGCACCAGCACGTTTGCGCCCTGAGCTTTGGCGAAATTCGCCATCAAATCGCTGAAACCAATGACTTCAACATTATCCAGATGGGATGTGACCTGGGTCGCCAGCGCCACGCGCTCATCGAGCGTGAACATCGGTTTTTTGCCTGGGCTGGCTGCAATCGCAAGAATGACCTGGTCGAACATCAGCGCCGCACGGGTGACGATATCGAGATGTCCGTTGGTCATCGGGTCGAAAGTGCCGGGATAAATTGCCTTAGTGCTCATGACGGCTCACTTTTGCAGTTGGTGGCTGAATGCCCACAGGGCGGCATATTTATTGAATGTATATTGTGCATTGACGCCTGCCAGGATCAACCCCTGCTTTCCATCCAGAAAACCGGCCCGCAGGATCCAGGTTTTGATGAATGCGCCCAACGTATGCGAAATAATCGCGGAAAAACTGCAGCGGCGGCCTTGATGATGGCGCTGTTCTGCCCATGCCTGCGCATAGCTGAGTTGTTTACGCTGGAAAGCGAAAAGGTCACGACAGGTTAGGTGCAGCAGATCGCCTTGGAGCGAAACAACAGTGGCATTGCCTGTATTCAGTGATTCATGCACCAGATCGTCATTGTAGCTAAAGGCGGAAGGGTACAGGCGGTTGACGCGATCGGGATACCAGCCGCTATGGCGCATGAATTTTCCGAGGAACAGATTACTGCGCCCGAGGCTGTAAACGGTGTTTTCTTGCGGATTATTCAGTACGCTTTCAATCGACTGGCGTAATTCAGGGGTGACACGCTCGTCGGCATCTATCATCAAAATATAGTCGCCCGTGGCATGGCTTTGCGCCAGCTGGCGCTGTTTGCCAAACCCCGGCCAGTCTGTGTTCCGGAATACTTTAGCGCCGAAGTGGCGGGCAATGTCCTGCGTCGCATCGTTGCTGCCGGAATCGAGCAAAATTATTTCATCTGCCCAGGCCACTGACTCAAGGCAATCCGGCAATAAATCCGCTTCATTACGGGCAATCAGCACGACGGATAAACGTTTTTGATCAGCCATTAATGACTCCGGACAGGCAGATAAGGCTCCAGTAAATGCAGCAGACGCTGTAACGCCCCCTGATTTTGATGCAGAACTTCAACGGCGTGGCGGCCGTAATACAAACGGTAATCTTCATCCGTTAGCAGCGTAGAAATTTCTTTCACCAGCGATGCAGTATCAGTGACCGTGATCAGGCCGTCGTCCTGAGTCAGCTTGGCGCAGATATCTTTGAAATTGAAGGTATGTGGCCCCATCAGCACCGGAATGGCGTGGGCTGCCGCTTCCAGCGGATTATGGCCTCCGCGATCGACAAGGCTGCCGCCGACAAACGCCAGGTCAGCAATGCCATACAGCAACATTAATTCGCCCATCGTATCGCCTATCACGACCTGAGTGGCGGAAGAAGGGACTTCGCCTGAGCTGCGCTGAATGAAAGAAAGGCCGGCTTTGCGTGTCAGCTCACACGCTACGGGGAAACGTTCCGGATGACGGGGAACCAGAATAAGCAGCAAGTTCGGATGCGCTTTCAGTAATTCTTTGTGCGCCTCCAGCAGCAGAGTTTCTTCACCCTCATGCGTGCTGGTAGCGATCCACACCTGACGGCGTGATGCCCACTGGCTGCGCAGCGCAATGGCTTTTGCCGCCAGTTCCGGTGTGACGGAGATATCGAATTTCAGGCTACCGGTAACCGCGAGCTGGTTACGTTTGAGCCCTAAAGACAGGAAGCGTTCACCATCTTCCTGATTCTGTGCGGCGATCAGGGTAATACGTTGCAAAATGGTACGAATGAATTTGCCGAGCTTCTGATATCCCTTTGCTGAACGGGCAGAAAGGCGGGCATTGGCGATAACCAGTGGAATTTTGCGACGATGCAATGCGCTGATAAGGTTCGGCCAAAGCTCGGTTTCCATGATGATCACCAGCTTGGGGTTAACCTCATCCAGGAAACGATTTACGGATCCGGCCAGATCATAAGGCAGATAGACGTGGTGCACACCCTTGCCAAAAGCGGACTGAACACGCTCTGAGCCTGTCGGTGTCATTGTGGTGACAGTAATTGGCAAGGAAGGATAACGGTGGCGTAATGCGCGGACCAAAGGGATCGCTGCCAGCGTTTCTCCAACGGAAACGGAATGCAGCATAATGCCGCCGGAGACAACCTTCCCTTTGCAGAAACCATAACGTTCAGCCCAGCGTTTACGATAAGCCGGCGACTTGCGGCTGCGCAAAAGTAAACGGATCCAAATCAATGGCTGAATTAAATATATGATTATATTATAAAAAATATTCATCTTTTATCAGGCGTTGCATAAGGGAAAGTCAATTTCATAGAGCGAAAATAGTCCCGGCGGATAGATGGGCACATGTTATCAGATAAGTGTGATCGACTCATCATGTCAGCGCCTGCGTCCTCAGACCAGTAACGAGTGATAAAGAGCAACTAACTGTTGTGAAAGGTTTTTTGGGGTGTAAGGTAAAATCCGTTCTCTTGCCGCATTTCCCATCTCGTCATTTTCCTGACGGGAAGGAATTTTATTCACGTATTCGCTCAGTCTTACCACATCCAGCGCATCACAAACAAAGCCTTCGCGCCCCTGCATAATAAATTCTGCGCCACCGCAGGTTTCGCTGGTGATAACAGGCAATCCGCAGGCCATCGCTTCAAGAATAACGTTCGGGAACGGGTCGTATAATGTCGGCAGGATCATGCCATCGGCCGCGTGGTAATAAGGCAGTACGTTGTTTTGTACCCCGGCAAAGCGTATCCGGTCTGCGCATCCTGATTGATGAGCCAGCGACTCATATTTTTTCTGGTCTTTATCTTGTCCGACAACAATAAGGTAGCGATCGCTGCGGGCAATAGCCTCAATGGCAGGCTTCAGCCCTTTGCGTTCAAAACCTGAACCTACATAAATCAGTGCCACGGCTTGCGCTGGAATGGAAAGCTTTTCACGTGAAGCGAGGCGCTGTGCAATGGTCGCCGGGACGAATTTTTGGGAATCAATGGCGTTATAGATCACGTCAAAACGGCTCTCATCAACACCGTAACAGCGGATGATGTCGCGTTTTACCATCTCAGAATTGCAGATAATTTTTTTCAATGCGGGGGAGTGGAACATCTCTTCTTCGGCTTGCAGGACATAGCGGTGGTAGGGGCTGATTTGCGTGAGAAATCGCTGAAGAGGTGAAATAACCCGCGCCCGTTGTTCCAGCCAGATACGATGTGCACCGTCGCCGGCCCGGAAAATATCGCAACCCGGAATGCGTTCGTGGCTTTGCACAATGTCGAAATGCTCCCGTTCCCAGCATTGTTGAGCGGCAGCGGCAAAACCCTTCTCACGCGAAACGCGGCCATACTTTGCCGGATTGCACAGGTGAATTTTCCATTTCGGATTTGGCTTGCCTTCCCACTGGCGGGTAATAATATTCAGATCAATATTTTGGTCATCCAGTGCCTCCAGGGCGCGGGAGATAAAACGTTCCGCGCCGCCATCCGGTCGATATTTTTGTCTGACAATCGCTAAACGGATGTTTTTCCCACTGGTGGCATTAGTCATGCAGATAACTCCTGGCGGCATCAATCACATCACTGACAGGGATTGCATGCAGATAACGTTGCTGAGTTTTTGTATCGATCGAATCGGGTGCGGGTAGCGGCGCGTAGTCCCCCGCCCAGAGAGTGGTATTATTTTTGCCCCATGGACGCCAGTGCTGCATTTTCGTCGGGCCGAATAAGGCGACGCAAGGTGTATTAAGCGCGGCGGCCATATGCATCGGCGCAGAATCTACCCCAATAAAGAGTTTTGCACCGTCAATCATTGCTGCCAGCTGGGTCAGTGATAACTGACCGGCGACAGAGATCACCTGCGGATTGTGCGTGAGATCCTGGATTTTGCGTACCATATCCAGCTCTTTCTTATCCGGGCCGGAGGTCATCACGATCGTCAGGCCGGTTTCAGCGAGTCCATCAATTACAGTGGCGAATTTGTCATCGTCCCAGCATTTGAATGTCCAGCGGGACGTTGGCTGAATCACAATATATTCGCCGGACACCTGGTTTTTCAGAAGTAATTGCTGACAGAACGACTTGTCACTTTCTGAATAATGCATTGATGTCAGCGCATTATCAGTGGAAATGCCAAGCGGTGACAAAATCGACATATTTTGTTCGACAGTATGCAAAATGCTGTGATTTTCGGTCGTCACTAACTGCGTATGACCTGCCCGCCAGAAAGCAGAACGTCGTTTTTTATAGTCAAATCCTAACCGAACTTTCGCGCCGCTGAATCGGGAAATCAGCGCACTGCGCCATTGATCGGCCAGATTAATCACCAGGTCGTAATGTCGGTCACGAACCGCTTTCAGTAACTGATATTCCTGCTGTAACTGGTAGCGAACACCTTGTTTTTTCCACGTTCTGTCAATGACATGGATATGAGAAAGGGCAGGATGTTCACTGAGAATAGGGCGGGTTTCTTTATACAGAAGCACATCAATTTCGGCATCGGGGTAATGCTCGCGTAGCCTGTTTATCACCGGCGTGGTCAGCACCATATCTCCGTGATGACGGAGTTTCACCAGAAGAATTCTTTGAGGTCTGAACGCTGCATATTTGGCTTCTGAATTAGGCATTCTATTATCTGATAGTAGAATATAGTGAACTGATTTTAGGTGAAGAATCGTATGCTGTGAAGTTATTTATCTTCCTGATATAGAAAGATAAATAACTTCTTTAATGAAATAGTTAGATTCCACTTAAACATATAATGGAATCGTCTCTTTCTGAAACACCTTAACCGAGTTTTTTACGCAGGTTATGGAGGCGATAGAGCCACAGTAACAGTTGCCACCATTGTTTAGGCCCGCGTGCGTTACGCAGCATTATCCTGCGTGTGCCGGAGGTGTAAATATCGTCGATCATGGCTTTCTGAGCGGCCTGCTCAGGCTCGCGGCGAACAGAATGGCAGACCGTCAGGGCTTCACGGGTGACCTGCCTCGGAAACTCTGCATAGATTTTTACCTGATCTTTATATCGTTTATTTAACTCATCAAGCATTTTGGCAATTTTCAGGTAATGCCTTTGATATTCAACGTTTTTCATTCCGGTTCTTTTTTGGTTACTGATTGACTGACCGTGAATGTAATAGCGATAAAGGATCTTTTGGGTGTATTTCACGCGGCGTGCGTTGAACATGAATTCGGTTGTCCAGGGAATATCCTGATGATGCAGGCCGGGTTCAAAATACAGATTATGTTTTTTAATGAGTTCGAGCCGGTAGACGCCGAGCCATACAACGTGCAAATAACGGTTTGTTGCCAGCGCCATTTTAAGCCAGTGCGGGCCATCCAGCACGGCAGTCGATGTTAAACGATCGGTGGGAATGATGGGTTTAACTTTTTCGGAGCCGACAAAATAACGTTCACCATTGCATTGTGCGGCATCCAGATCATCTTGTTCACACAGTTCAATCAGCGTTTGGTACATGTCCGGATAGAGGATGTCATCGGCATCCGGAAAAGTAACGTACTGACCTTTGGCGACATCCAGGCCTGCATTGCGCGCCCGCGAAACACCGCCGTTAGCCTGATGAATGACGCGAATATGCGGGTACTTTTCAGCATATTCTTGCGCAACGCGCTCAGAACCGTCTGTTGAACCATCATTAACGATAATGATCTCAAGGTTTTCCAGCGTCTGGGCGACGAGCGAATCCATAAAGTTTCGGAACATTTCTCCTGCGTTATACAGGGGGATAATCGCGCTAAGCTTAATGTTGCCGGATGTCGTTGTAAGGGGCATATCACACAATTTCCACTGATAAGGATGGCAAACAACCGGGCCGGTGCGAGGCTCACAGCCCGGAAAAAATCATTGTTTTTCTAAAGAGGGCAGCGTCCTCATTCTCAGCATCAGCAGGTAGGCAAATACCAGCACAATAAAATACGGCGACTCGCGATTATAAAATTGGGTATCGCCCTGACTGAAGTAAATTACCGGAATTGACAGCAATAAAAACTCGTAACCTTTGGGCACCAGTCTGAAGGGATAGAGCAATAATACAGCGAAGAAAAGTACCATAATCAATGCGCCAAAAATCCCCTGTAATGACATTGTATCGATAATGTCATTGTGCAGATGGAATTGCAGGTTACGTAACGCTTCCGGATTGCCGCCTTCGTGCTGATCGATGAAAGTCGTCGCCAGTGCATTGCGGCTGTCAGCAGACTGACCAAACGGGTGATGTTGGAAAGCATCCACTCCGGCACGCCACATCGAGAAACGTGCACCCACTGAAGTATTGCGCTCCCCTTCATTATAAGAGGCCACTTCATTCTGGAGATTATCGATGCGGGTGAGAACCTTGTTATAATAAGGGTGGCCTGAAAGGACGGTGGCAATAATCAAAGCGGCGATGCCAAAACCGTAGATCATTTTGGAAGTATGAGAACTTTTGGCAAAGTCGTAAATGATGCTGCCTGTACTAATAAGCATAAAGAGCAGCGTCGCTGAACGGGTTTCAGTTGCCGCGAGCACGGCAAATGTCATGGTCATTACAATCAGGCAAATGAACCTGTAATGTTTTAACGCATGATATTTCAGGCTGTACATGACCAGTAAGGAAAAAATAGTGAATGTATAGGCGCCGGATGTCGGGGCATCAGAGTTTATTTGAATGCGATCACCTGTCTTTAAATAAAAAGCGATCCGTGTGACGGATATTATTAAAAAAAGAAGTGTCATGATGGAGATGCCCGTGCGTACTGTCAGCGTGGGGATTTTCCATTTGTGAATATTATGCTCAATGGCATAAAGGATAAATGATGCCAGTATAAGGCGTTTGCCGCTGATTTGGTAATGGTATGCAATAAGTGGATACTGGTGGTTAACGGTGAGCATAACCCAAAGTAACTTACTGATACCCAAAAGCAGAATTGTGCAGGCAATGGGATAGAAATGAATCTTCTTTTCGACCCGTAAGGTAAGATAGATAAAGTATATTATTGCGATATAGGTTGCGATATAAAAGAAATTACGAGTAACCTCACCGGAGTACATAAAGAAAGAAATAGAAATGGTAATAAATAAGAAAAATACAGACGCCAGCTTATCGTCAAAAGACGATTTTTTTATATCGGCAATGAGCTTGTTGATCATAAATGACTTTTCCTGAAAATCTTCTTGTTCATGTACTTGGACATCCAGCGCAAACTGGTCAGATAACGGCCCTTATACCAGAGCGCCTGTGCATAGCGTTTCATCTCTTTGTAGGAAACCGGCACATCATGCGGCACTGCATGCCAGGGGGATTGCGCATAATATTGATCATAAATATCGGCCAGTTCTCCCATTCCCCAAAGGTGCCAGGGTTTACATTTACCCGTATAATGAATCAGGATAGTGTCTTTCGGGATGTCAACTTTATTCCCTACTTTATTTAAAATGATGTCGCACACAAAATTATACTTTTTAGGAAGCAGCAGAACTTCATGCTCAAGAACAATGTTGAGCGCGTCCTGGTCAGGGAATTTAAAGTCATTTCCCTGAAGGCTAAGTGTCCGGATGATCCGCTCCGTTGTATTTTTCTCAAGCCATTGAGGGATATTGATGTATAAGAAGCCTGAGTTAAAATAATTACCCTTCGCCAGGTTTAACTGTGAACAAAGTTTATTTCTTGCCCGTTGCGTATCATTGACGGCTGCCAGCGTATAGGGACTGATATCCATCTCGTTCAGTTCTTTATAACTGCCTAAACATAATGTGTCCGCGTCAAGGTAGAGTAATTTTGATGTGACGTCAGAAAGGATGTAGGGAGTAAATAAACGATAATAAATAGCCTGAGGATAGCGTCCCATCAGCGGTAAATCAGTGAAAGCAGATTCTTTGAAAGTGTAACAGGTTATAGCCAGCGGATGATTTTCCGCCAGCTCGAGCAGTCGGGATTTTGATTTTTCATCGAGCGCACTGCCAAATATATGAATATGAAAAGCTAAGTCAGGATTGTTTTTCAGAACAGAAAAGACAGTGATCCCCATACCACGGGCATAGGCATTATTTATTCCGAATGCGATATGAACCACAGGGAAGGCTGAATCCCCTAAATGGTTTACGAGCTCTTCTTTATGCTCGAGATAGTTCAGGTATTGATGGTCAGACATAATGTTGTACCTGACTTGTTTTGCTTATCACAAATGAACGTATTTTCTCCAGTTGAGCATCACTGAGTGAAAAGAGTTCTTCAGCACTGTGCCTGAATTGATAAGGTGCTGAGAAAATGAAAGATTCAGGCGCGAGTTTCTTATCTTCTGGCGTCAGGATGAGTGGCGCATAGGTCGGATGCTGCTCGGTTAAGTCACAGGGTCCCGCTAAACAGACCACCGGGATATTTACCGCATCAGCGATATATACATTGCCAGAGTCTGAGGCGATATACATATCCATCTGAGAAATGGCATGCGGGACTTCATGCAAATTTAGCTTACCGATCAGGCTAGTGATGTTTTCGCAGGGACTGAGTTTTTCCAGCAACTGATCAAGGTATTTCTGCTCATTCTCCGGGCCAAAAACATAAAACTGACAAGGGAGCCCAGCCAGCGCATTAAGGATTTTAATCCATACCGCTGTCGGAATTGTTTTAGCTTTATTGCCTGCCGAAATGCTGATACCAATTTTGACCTGCTTGTTTTCAGCCAGCTCCGGCAAGGTTTTTCCGGGTATCCACAAGGGAAGCGTGGCATGTTTAGTATAGCTGTCTGCGCTGAGGCTGGAGTCTGCCAGCTTCAGGTAACTTTCCAGCGTGAAATCAGATTTCTTATGCACACGGACAACATCGGCCGTCTGATAAAAAATTCCGTGATACCACTTGCGGGTATAAGCAATCAGAAAGGCTTTATGTTTTGCATTACAGAAGGCGGCATAGAAGGCGTTAACGCTGTTAGGTTGCAGCAGATAAACATTGTCATAGCGGTTGAGCAGGCGAAAGGCGAGACCCATTTTACTGACTAAAGACTTTTTGTAATCTTCAATGAGATAAATAGAATCGATCGTCGAATCATGTGAAGCCAAAGGCAAAACCGTTTTACTGATCAAAACATCTGATTTTTTTAAATGCTTCAGTAAAGGCGTGATATTGACGAAATCGCCAATTTTGGCGGTTTGTATGACCAGATTTCGTCCTTTGCCCTGATGAAAGGGCTTCATCAGCATTTTGAGCGGCCACAGTAAGATGAAAATAATCACGTAGCTCATGATCAGTTTATTTCCTCTTCCGCAGCGAGAAGATCACTCAGACGCTCAAAGACGCGTTTTGCGGGTAAGTTTTCCAGTGAGTTGTTATCGGCTTTGAGGATAAACTGATTCTTTCCATACCCGCCAATCAATCCCGGATCGGTCGGTCCGTAAAGCGTGATATTTGGACGATCCAGCGCGGCTGTAAGATGGCTCAGCCCGGTATCAACAGAAATGACCGCTTTCGCACCCGCTAAAACCTCCGCAACTTTTTCCAGGCTCAGCTTAGGCAATACCTCCACATACGGGAAAGCTTCCGCCAGCCGTAATGCACGCTGATATTCATGGTCTGCCCCCCACGGAAGTTTAATGCGGATATTTTGCCCGCCGAACATGCTGATCAGCTCGCGCCAGTGTTCTTCCGGCCAGTGTTTATCTGCGCGGGTGGTGGCATGGAGAAACACCAGATACTGTCCCGCATCCGCCGGAAGGTGCGAAAGGAACCGTGCCGCGATGGCATAATCCCCCTGAGTTTCAGGTTTCTGATACCCCAGACTCTTGGCGAATAATTCGCGGGTGCGTTCTACAGCATGCTGTTTTTTATCGATTTCATGGCGTTGATTGTAGAACCAGCTGGCGAAGGGCTCGCGGGCACTTTTACAATCCTGGCCGTGTTTTTCGCCTTTGGCGACGCGGGTGATCAGCGCCGCGCTTTTCATCAGACCCTGAGCATCAATGATTACATCGTAGGTGTGAGACTGAACTTCACGTTTGAAATCGCAGCGTTGTTGGCGGGTTTCCGAACCGAACCAGTTTTTACGCCAGCGGCGAATGGCGACGGGTATCACGCGATCAACGGCAGGATGCCAGCCGGGGATCTGGGCAAACCCTTCTTCCACAACCCAGTCAAAGCGGATCCCGGGAATGGCCTGCATAGCATCCGTTAACGCCGGAAGGGTATGCAGAACGTCGCCCATGGACGAGGTTTTGACGATGAGAACCCGCATTAAAGCTCCTTCCTTGCGCTCAGCAACTGGGTGAGTTCCTGATAAACCTGCCCGGGTTGAATATCAATTAAACTTTGGTGATAGCCTTCTTCCGCATCGCCTTTACGGACTTTATGGTAGCCGGTGATAAGACGTATAACTTTTGCCTGATGGCTGAGTGGCGGCGTGAAGTCCGGGCTGCTTGGCCCGTAAAGTGCCACCAGGGGTTTATCCAGCGCGGCGGCAACATGCATCAGGCCGGAATCATTACTGACGACCGCATGACAGGCGGCAATCATCACGACCGCCTGATCCAGGGAGGTTTTGCCTGCCAGATTGAGACAGAAAGGCTGTGCGTTTTCTGTCAGCGCCAGGCGGATTTGTTCACCTGCAGCGTTATCTTTTGCAGAGCCAAAGAGCACCACCTGATAGCCTTCACTGATCAGCTTTTCAGCCAACACCGCGTAGTGATAATGAGGCCAGCGTTTTGCCGGACCAAATTCCGCGCCAGGGCAGAAACCTATCAGCGGGCGGGTATTATCCACAGAGAAGGCGGTTTTAACCGCAGTGACTTCCGCGTTGCTGACCTCTAATTTCGGCCACAGAATAGGTTGCGGAAGATCAGCAGCAGTTTTGATTTGTCGGGCATCGTAGCCCAGAGCGGCATAACGCTGGACCATCAGTGGAAATGCGGGTTTATCCAGTACCCGCACATCATTGAGCAGACCATAGCGCATTTCGCCACGCCAGCCGGTGCGCTGAGGAATACGGGCAAAGAAAGGTACCAGCGCGGATTTAAACGAGTTAGGCAGAACGTATGCGCGCTGATATTTCTCATTGCGTAATGAAATACCCAGACGACGACGTTCGCCCAATTCCAGCGCACCGTGACCCAGCGGCATTGCCAGCGCCTGATGCACTTCCGGCATGCGATCAAGTAAAGGACGGCACCATGCAGGCGCCATCACGTCAATCTGAGCGTCGGGGTGAGCAGCTTTCAGAGTGCGGTAAAGACTTTGTGACATCATCATGTCACCGACCCATGACGGCCCAATTACCAGTATTTTCATACCGTTAATCCATTCCTCAATGTGCAGGGCTTAAACTGTGCGGTTAAGCCAGCTCATGTATTCCGTAACACCTTCGGCAACCGTTTTGAACGGTTTGTCGTAACCCGCGTTACGCAGGGCAGTCATATCGGCCTGCGTGAAGGACTGGTAACGGCCTTTGAGTTTTTCCGGGAAAGGAATGTATTCGATATCGCCAGACTTGTGGTACGCCACGACAGCATCGGCCACCGCCTGGAAGGATTCTGAACGGCCAGTACCGCAGTTGAAAATGCCCGATACACCGTTTTGCCAGAACCACAGGTTCACGGCTGCCACATCACCCACATAGATAAAATCGCGTTTGAAACCTTCGCTGCCTGAGAACAGTTTTGGATTCTCCCCGGCGTTGATCTGATTATTCAGATGGAACGCTACGCTCGCCATGCTGCCTTTATGACCTTCACGTGGTCCGTAAACGTTGAAATAGCGGAAACCACAAATTTGAGATTCAGCGTGCGGTAGAATTTCGCGAACATACTGGTCAAACAGAAATTTAGAGTAACCATAGACGTTCAGCGGCTGCTCATATTTACGATCTTCTACAAAGCTGGTGCTCTGGCTACCATAGGTGGCTGCGGAAGACGCATAAAGGAAGGGAATGCTGCGATCCAAACAATAATGCAGAACATCTTTAGAGTATTGATAGTTGTTGTCCATCATGTACTTGCCGTCCCACTCGGTGGTGGAAGAGCATGCGCCTTCGTGGAAAATGGCGTCGATATCACCCAGATCGTCGCCGGCCACGATGCTGGCGATAAAGTCTTCTTTGTCGCAATAATCCGCAATATCCAGATCCACCAGATTGACGAACTTGGTGCCATCTTTCAGATTATCCACCACCAGAATATCGCGGTATCCCATATCATTGAGCGATTTAATAATATTGCTGCCGATAAAACCAGCGCCGCCAGTGACGATTATCATGGGATTCACCTTTAATCATTTGAAGAACTGCGCACCATGCACAGCCTGTATATTGGGTAATATCATAACACTTCATTATGAAGCTCACATTGGGAAGGTGTCCTATTACAGGGATTCTTATGTTTCAGAGCGTAAGGCGTGAACTATGCTGCAAAACAAAGATATTGTGAGCACTTCCATCGTTATTTTATATGCAGATTAGTAAGGTATTCCGTGAATGAGTCATTTCAGGAGAATACTGTATGTCTGTTTCGTTTTATCGCCAGTTGGAAGATCAGCTGGATCAGGCCCGGGTTGAAGGGCTGTTTAAAGAAGAACGCATTCTCACCTCGCCCCAGCAGGCTGAAGTTTCCGTCGCTGGCGGCCATCCGGTCATCAATTTTTGCGCCAACAACTACCTTGGACTGGCCAATCACCCCGAACTGATCCAGGCCGCGAAAGCCGGTCTCGACAGCCACGGTTTCGGCATGGCTTCGGTCCGCTTTATCTGCGGTACACAAGATACGCACAAAGAACTTGAACACCGTCTGGCTGATTTTCTCGGCATGGACGATGCGATCCTCTATTCCTCCTGTTTTGATGCCAATGGTGGGTTATTTGAAACATTGCTGGGTGAAGAAGACGCCATCATTTCGGATGCGCTGAATCATGCCTCAATAATCGACGGCGTTCGCTTATGCAAAGCGAAACGCTATCGGTATGCCAACAATGATATGTCTGAGCTGGAAACCCGTTTGCAGCAGGCAAAAGAAGACGGTGCCCGTCATATTCTGGTGGCAACCGACGGCGTATTTTCAATGGATGGCGTGATCGCCAACCTGAAGGGCGTGTGCGATCTGGCCGAACGGTTCGATGCGCTGGTGATGGTCGATGATTCCCATGCAGTTGGTTTTGTCGGTGCAGAAGGGCGGGGAACGCACGAATATTGCGATGTGATGGGCCGCGTGGACATCATCACTGGCACGCTTGGCAAAGCGCTGGGCGGGGCTTCCGGCGGTTATACCGCTGCGCGCCAGGAAGTGATCGACTGGTTGCGTCAGCGTTCGCGGCCTTATCTCTTCTCTAATTCCCTGGCCCCGTCGATTGTCTCTGCCTCTCTTAAAGTGCTTTCCATGCTCGAAGAAGGCAGCGAACTGCGTGAGCGTTTGTTCAATAACGCCAGATTGTTCCGTGAAAAAATGACTGCCGCGGGTTTCACCCTGGCGGGTGCCGATCACGCCATTATCCCGGTGATGCTCGGCGAGGCCCGTCTGGCTCAGGAATTTGCGTCGCTTTTGCAGCAGGAAGGGATTTACGTCACCGGTTTCTTTTACCCGGTAGTGCCTCAGGGGCAGGCGCGCATCCGTACTCAAATGTCGGCGGCGCACAGCGCGGAACAAATCGAAAAGGCCGTTGACGCCTTCACCCGTATTGGCAAAAAACTTGGCGTGATCGCCTGAGGAATGTCGATGAAAGCCTTAGCAAAACTCAAACGAGAAGAAGGCATCTGGATGACGGATGCGCCGGTACCCGAATTAGGGCACAACGATTTGCTGATCAAAATCCGTAAAACGGCCATTTGCGGAACCGATGTGCACATCTACAACTGGGACGAATGGTCACAAAAAACCATTCCCGTGCCGATGGTGGTCGGACACGAATATGTCGGCGAAGTGGTGGGTATCGGGCAAGAGGTTAAAGGTTTCAGTATCGGTGACCGGGTATCGGGCGAAGGACATATTACCTGCGGACACTGTCGTAATTGCCGCGGAGGACGCACGCATTTGTGCCGCAACGCACAGGGCGTCGGGGTAAACCGTCCGGGTGCTTTTGCGGAGTATCTGGTATTGCCAGCTTTTAATGCGTTCAAAATCCCGGACAATATTTCTGATGATCTGGCTGCCATTTTTGATCCCTTTGGTAATGCTGTGCATACCGCTTTGTCGTTTGACCTGGTCGGCGAGGACGTTCTGATCAGCGGTGCCGGGCCGATTGGCATCATGGCGGCAGCGATCTGCAAACACGTCGGCGCCCGCCATGTGGTGATCACGGATATGAACGAATACCGTCTGGAACTGGCGCGCAAAATGGGCGTGACGCGGGCGGTGAATGTCAGCCAGCAAAGCTTGCAGAATGTGATGGATGAGCTGGGCATGACTGAGGGGTTTGACGTCGGGCTGGAAATGTCAGGTGCGCCCGCGGCATTTCGCAGCATGCTCAATGCCATGAACCACGGTGGCCGGATTGCGATGCTGGGCATTCCCTCGACTGAGATGGCGATCGACTGGAATCAGGTGATTTTCAAAGGGCTGTTTATCAAAGGGATTTACGGACGTGAAATGTTCGAAACCTGGTACAAAATGGCCGCCCTGATTCAGTCTGGTCTCGACCTGACGCCACTGATTACGCACCATTTCCCGATTGATGAATTCCAGAAAGGGTTTGATGCGATGCGCTCAGGGCATTCCGGCAAAGTGATACTTAACTGGTAAGCTGGCGCTCTGAAAATGTAAAAGCCCGCTGAAAAAAGCGGGCTTTTTACTGCTAACGGGCGCGGTTTTTACGCCGCAGGATCGGCCGTTTGTTTCTCGGCATCCGTCAGGTAGCGCACTTTACGGGTGTAATCCTGTCCTTTGAACAACAGTTCATTCTCCGGTGAAGCCAGATACTTTTGCCATTCTGTCAGCGGGAAACCGCCATGAGCGCCGATCACTTCTTTCGGGATAACCGACGGTGTGCCGCCAATTTTTTTCGATACCGGCCAGTTCATCCAGTCCCCCAGATTGACGCTTTTGATGTCCAGCGTATCCAGCATGGCCGCCAGAGGCAGCTGATCTGTCGGTGGCTGGTTGTCGGGCAGAATGTTCCAGGTATCTCTGAAAAACATAATCCACAGCGGACACAAACGCTCCCAGGTTTTACGCGTGGCGGCTAAGAAAGCGCCGTTCACGTGATCGACAATATAAGGGCGCACGCTGTTTTTGTAATACGCCGGGATTATTTCTGGATCACAACCGTCCAGTTTGGCAATCATCTTGCCCTGACGGAAACTTGAGTAAATGTGATTTTCATGTAGCTGAATTTCCGGCATTTTAAGCAAATTAAGATCGGAATCGATCATCAAAATACCGTCAGTTCTGGCCTGCAAAGGTGCCATCAGTTTGATCAGGCGGCTGAGATAAATTTGTTTATAACGATAATCACCGGATTTGGTTTCAGGCTTAAGCGTGACGATACGGACTTTCTCAGGCAACGGGCGGAACTGGCTGGCATCCTGATCCGTAACAATCACGATTTCCTGTAATGCGGTTGCGAATTTATCGGCAAATTCTGCACACAGACAAGCTTCTTCAATATAGTCAGCCCCCGCAGAAGGGATCACAACAGACGTAACGCTGTTCTTTGGTTTCCCTGACATGACGGTATCGGCATATGGCAAATTATGGCGCGAAAGAATGTGACGATATTGGGGATTTAGAAATTTGAACATATTCAGCCTTGTTTCTTTTTCACACTGCTTAAAACGGTTTCAACGCCTGATACATATTTTTCAATTGCAAACTTTTCGCGAACAATGAGGTTTGCCTGCTCTGCAATTTCATTCCTCAGATGGGCATTAAGATACAGTGTTTTCATATGATTAAAGAGCATTTCAACATCGCCATACTCAAATAACATGCCGGTTTCTGCATTTTTAATCAGTTCGGCTGTACCGGTAACATTCGAGCCAATCACCGGCGTTTTCAGCAGCATTGATTCCAGCACGACCCGCGGAAGGCCTTCACTTTTTGAGCCTAATATAAAGGCATCAAACGCGGAGAGATATTCCAGCGCATTGCTTTGGAAGCCTGTAAATACCACTTTATCCATCATATTCAGAGCCGAAGTTTGCTGAATGAGACGGCGTAAATTCGGGCCTTCACCCACAAACACCATTTTCCATTTCGCTTCCGGAAATGCGCGGTTAAATTTGTCCAGCGCCAGTAATGTGAAGTGATGGGCTTTGCGGTTAATCAGAGAACCGATACTGCCAAAGATAAATGTATCGTTATCGGCCGCTAATTCTTCCCGGATTTTTGTGCCTTCAGGCAATGGCTGATGAATATCAATGCCATTAAAAACGGTAAAACATAACTCTTTGCGTACACCACGCTTGAGCAACTGTTCCTGAACGCCCTGAGATACAGAGATAATGCTGTGGCAGAAGCGGTTAACGATGCGCACAACTTCCCGGTTGAGCACGGGTTCAATGCGACAATGCTGTACGATTTCTGTGGGTAAACCGGCAGTAGAATAATAGCCTTCGACGTTAGAGCTGGGCTGATTATTCATATAGAGAATATCAAACTGACCGAGTTCAAGCAGGGAGTGAATTTTGCGGATATTAGGATCAATACGCCAGATTTTGTCGATAGAGTAAATGGCTTTCTGACGTAAATTACTGTTAAAGAAAAACAGTGTTCTTAATACTTCTTTAGCGATTTTCGCCCAGGCAGGTTGCTTAACCTGCGGAATAAAAAATACCGGTATATTCAGTGAGTTTAAAATCTGACTGATAGTTTCGCCGTTGTCCCGGGCATAGTCGTTGTAAAAGCAGCAACTGATTTCAAATTTTTCACGATCGATTCTTTTCAGCAGTTCTAACATGCTGTTAGTCCCGCCTCCCCATTCCTTGCCACTATCGAGCAGCAGAATTTTAGATCGATCTTGTCCCATCGGTTAGCGCCCTTGCTCAGTCCGGTCAAAAAAATATACAGCGCCCATTATATGAGGCAAAACCCAGAAGCTCTACTTTTTAGTTTGGCTATCAAATCCATTCATATCAATAAGTTAGTTGATGGTAATAAATATATGCTTACCATCAATATAATCAGGGGGCCGTCAATGTGTGAGGTTCCTGATTTTGCGTAAATGTTACTATCACGTAATACTGCCGTTTCACGAATGCCACAGCGGGTAAAGATTTCAGGCTTTCTCCCAGAATTTTGAACATGCTGTCGGCATAAATTTGCGGGAGAGGTTGCCTGATGCGGCAGACGCTGATGCCTTTACGTGATGATTTTACTGGCGTAACCGTGGCCTTACCGGCTGACGCGCTGCGTTGGGGTTCGTTCAGCAGATCACTGGGCCTGACCAAAACGATATCGGAAGGGAGATTCGGCAACATTTGCTGCAGCACTTTCACCGTCGTCGGATGCGGGTGTCCTATCGCGATAGCATATCCATTCTTGCGCGCGAGCTGTATTGCGCGTTCAAACTGACGACGGATTTCCGCTTCATTTTGTACATCATCTAAAAAGACATTGCGTTTAATGACTTTCACCCGCGTGCCCTGCGCCGCGTTGACTGACTGGGTGTTACCGATGGTCATGCTGTCGAGGAAGAACAGGTTATGGGCATTCATCGCCTGCATGACATTTTCCATCCCGGTCAGGCTGGAGGTCATGGCGCTGCCCATATGATTATTGATGCCAATCGCGTAAGGGATATTGCTGATCGCCTGATCGACAATGCGTTTCACTTCTGCGGCGCTCATGGAGGGTGTCAGCGTATCTTTTTCCAGCGGCTGCTTGCTGAGCGGTGCCATCGGCAGATGGATCAGAATTTCACGCCCCTGCTGATGAGCCTTATTCATCATCATCTTTGAATCGGGAGCATTGGGGAAAATCGCGACGGATACCGCTTTTGGCATCTGAAGTACCTGGTTTTCCTCATGCTGGCGATAACCAAAGTCATCAATCAGGATGGATAATTTCGCTGCCTGAACCTGACAAGCAAAAAACGCAGTACCACAAAGGGCAGCTAAAACGGACTTGTTATATCGCAATGCTATCTTCCCAACCACGGCTGTGGATTAACGGCCTGGCCCTGACGACGAATTTCAAAATACAGCGATGGCTGGCCTTGTCCGCCGCTGTTCCCAACTTTAGCAATGGCCTGACCGGTTCTGACCTGATCGCCCACGCTGACCAGCGCATCCTGGTTATAACCGTACAGACTCATATCCCCTTTGCCGTGATCGATAACCACAACCAGCCCGTATCCCTGTAACCAGTCCGCCAGAATGACGCGTCCGTCAGCAATTGCCCGGACATCACTGCCTTCTCTTGCTGAGATAACAATCCCTTTCCAGCGTAGTTCACCCTGCAACTGTTCGCCGAAGCGATGTATCAACGAACCGTTAACAGGCCACATATTTTGACCTGATGGTCTGCCCAGGCCGCCGGTGCGGGCCATCAGAGATTGCTCGCTTTGGGTCGGTTTGTAGGTGGAACCGGATTTCTTCGCCTGCTGCTCTTTTGCTCTGACTGCTGCGGCTTCACGTGCTTCTTTTTCTGCGCGTGCTTTGGCGGCACGTTCAGCGGCTGCAATTTTGTTTTGCAGGCTGGATTCGTTGGCACGCAGTTCGGTCAGGCTCTGCTCATCTTTTTGCAATGAAGATTCCAGCGCGGTCAGCGTTTGTTTGCGCGCAGCGCGGGCCTGTTCGAGTTTCTGCTGCTGGGTTTGCTGTTCATCCAACACGCTTTTTTGTTGGGTTTGTTTAGATTGCAAAGACTGGCGCTGTTCAGCCAGCGTGGTTCGGGTCTGTTTCAGGTCTTCGATGGTTTTCTGTCGCGCTTCATTCAGATAACCAAAATAAGCCAGGATCCTCTCGCTGCGTTCGCTCTCTTCACTGCTCAGCAGCAATTGCAGACCTTTATGCTGCCCGATACGGAATGCGGCATCGAGTTGCTTTGCCAGGATAACTTCCTGCGTCTTTTGTTGTTTTTGTAATTTTTCGATGGATGCATTCAGCCCGGAAATGTCTTTTCCCAACGTGGCGAGGGTTGACTGAGTGCTGCGTAACTGACTGCTGGCTGAGGCGATGGTTTTTTCCTGCGCCTGTAATTGCTGCAATAACGTGCCGCGTTGCTGTTTCTGCTGTTTTACGCTTTTCTCTTTTTCCGCAATGTTTTGCTGAATGGTTTTGAGCTGATCTTTGTTGTCGTCAGCATGCACACTCACAGAAAGAGACAGCAGAGAAACGCAAAGGAGTAAGGCTGGAGATGGGAAGGCAGATACGGCCTTGTCCTGAGCGGAAAGGCGGGTTCTCATCAGGCTGAAATGATTGAATTTGCTCAAACTTTTTTCCGCTTGTCGACCGTGGATGATAGACAATATGGCTGTCCCTTATCGTATCGTAACACTAATCAACCGGCTGATGCACAAACAAAAAAGGCGTACCAACGGGTGTCAGCACGCCTTTTTTAACGAGTTTTAACAGCAATTAGCGTGCGATAAACAGCGGTTTGCCGCTCATTTCTGCCGGAATTTCCATACCCATCAGTGAAAGCATGGTTGGCGCGATATCAGATAATTTACCGCCTTCAACGGCTTGTGCATTTCCGCCGATATAAATCAGCGGAACCGGCAGACTGGTATGCGCGGTGTGCGCCTGACCGGTCGCCGGATCACGCATTTGTTCCGCGTTACCGTGGTCGGCTGTGATCAGCAACTGGCCACCGACGGCCTTCACGGCGTCCACGACCTGAGCAACACATTTATCGAGCGCTTCAACGGCGCTGACTGCCGCGTCGTAAACACCGGTATGGCCTACCATGTCGCCATTCGGATAGTTACAAATGATGGCGTCGTATTTACCGCTGCGGATTGCGCCGAGCAGTTTTTCCGTCAGTTCAGCAGAGCTCATTTCTGGTTGCAAATCATAGGTCGCCACGTTGGGTGATTTCACCAGAATACGATCTTCGCCTTCAAATGAGTCTTCCATGCCGCCGTTAAAGAAGAAGGTCACGTGGGCATATTTCTCGGTTTCAGAGATACGCAGTTGTGTTTTGCCGTGCGTCATCAGCCATTCGCCCAACGTATTTTTCAGTGATGCCGGCGGATAGGCGCAGGCTGCGTTGATGTCTGCAGCATATTCGGTCAGCATGATGAAATCGCCGAAATTAACCACTTTTTCGCGGGCAAAGCCATCAAAGTCCGGGCTGATGAACGCGCGGGTGATTTCGCGGGCCCGGTCTGCGCGGAAGTTCATGAAGATCAGTGCATCGCCGTCATTGATGGCTGCGGATTCTTCGCCTGCTGCCTGCAATACGGTTGGCTTGACGAATTCATCATTTTCATCGCGGGCATAAGCGGCCTGCAAACCTGCGAGGGCGTTATCGGCAGTGAATGCGCCTTTTGCCTGTGACATCAAATCATAGGCCAGCTGCACGCGATCCCAGCGGTTATCGCGATCCATGGCGTAATAACGGCCCACGATTGACGCAAGACGACCTGTACCGATTTGTGCGAATTTCTCTGAGAAGTGTTTCAGTGCGGCTTCAGCGCTGCGCGGCGGGGTGTCGCGACCGTCCAGGAAGGCATGCAGATAAATGGCTTTCGCGCCACGGCGTTGCGCAAGTTCGACCATCGCCATGATGTGGTCTTCGTGGCTGTGAACGCCACCCGCAGACAGCAGACCCATAATGTGAACTGCTTTACCGGCGGCGACTGCGCGATCAACAGCGCCAGTCAGTACGCTATTATTAAAGAAGTCACCTTCTTTAATTTCTTTGTCCAGACGGGTGAGATCCTGATACACGATGCGGCCGGCACCTAAATTGACATGGCCTACTTCGGAGTTACCCATCTGACCATCGGGCAGACCGACGTCCAGCCCGGACGCGGCGATGAGGGTATGCGGATTAGTGGCCCACAGATTATCCATGACGGGGGTTTTGGCATTCAGAATGGCGTTATCTTGTTGTTCTTCGCGATGCCCGTAGCCATCCAGAATCACCAGAACCATCGGTTTTTTGTTGCTCGACATGTCAATTGACCTCAGTTTAAAAGATGAAATGCTCAATAGGCTCGCCAGCTGAAAGGACATGAACAGGCGCGGCTAAATGCACTCAGGCGGGCTGATTTTACCCCAGCGCCGTGTGTGAATAGCCGGAGGAGATCAAAGATGAGGCGGGGTGAGGGTTAACTTTCGGCATAAAGGCGTGTTAATTTTCCAGGATGTGCCGCAGTTTGTGGCATTCGCCCGCGCTTACTGGCTGTATTTGCTCCGACGCGCAGGTATACTCTGAAACCTTGAATTTTCCCCCAACTGACGGGAGTTGCTACACCCCATGCAAGATATTATGCCATTCATCAGTGCGCATCCGGTTCTCAGCCTGGCGTGGGTTGCGTTACTGATTGCAGTAATTGTGACCACCTTTAAAACACGTTTTTCTAAAGTGAAAGAGATCACCCGTGGCGAAGCAACCCGCCTGATTAACAAAGAAGATGCCATTGTTGTCGATGTTCGCGCGCGTGAAGAGTTCCGCAAAGGCCACATCGCTGAATCACAGAATGTGTTGTCTGCTGACATCAAGAACAACAATCTGGGTGAACTGACCAAACATAAAGCACAGCCTGTTATCGTGGTTTGTGCCACTGGACAAACTTCCCGCACTGCGGCTGAAGGCCTTATTGCCGCCGGTTTTGAGCGCGTCTTTACACTCAAAGAAGGTATCAGCGGCTGGAGCGGTGAAAACCTGCCTTTAGTGCGCGGTAAATAAGACATTAAGCCAACTGCTACGGCACTAAATTTTACGACCCTGAGGTGGAACCCATGGCAAAAATTGAAATCTACACCAAGGCAACCTGCCCTTACTGCCATCGAGCAAAAGCTCTGCTTAATAGCAAAGGGGCTTCATTTGTTGAAATCGCTATCGATGGCGACGCAGATAAACGTGAAAAAATGATCGCCCGCAGCGGTCGTTCAACCGTTCCTCAGATTTTTATCGATGGGCAGCACGTAGGCGGTTGTGATGATTTACATGCACTTGATGCACGCGGTGGCCTTGACCCAATGCTGGGTTAATAAAGGCGGCGGCTGTTTTTCGTTAAGTGTTTAAAAGGACTATTAACCCGAGGGTACTACTCACATGTCAGAACAAAATAACACCGAGATGGCTTTCCAGATCCAACGTATCTACACCAAAGACATTTCTTTTGAAGCGCCAAATGCGCCTCAGGTTTTCCAGCAAGACTGGCAGCCAGAAGTTAAACTGGATCTTGATACCGCTTCCAGCCAGTTGGCTGAAGGCGTATATGAAGTTGTCTTGCGTGTGACTGTAACTTCTTCACTGGGCGACGAAACGGCGTTCCTGTGCGAAGTTCAGCAAGGTGGTATCTTCACTATCTCCGGTATTGATGGCAACCAGATGGCACATTGCCTGGGTGCGTATTGCCCGAACATTTTGTTCCCGTATGCCCGTGAGTGCATCACCAGCCTGGTTTCCCGCGGTACCTTCCCGCAACTGAACCTTGCACCTGTTAACTTTGACGCTCTGTTCATGAACTATCTGCAACAGCAAGCTGAAGGCGAAGGTGCTGAACCGCATCAGGATGCCTGATGAAAACCGTCAATGCGTCAATGACAGTGATCGGTGCCGGCTCGTACGGCACCGCTTTAGCGATTACCCTTGCCAGAAATGGCCATCCCGTTGTGCTGTGGGGACACAATCCCGACCACATCAATGCCTTACAACGCGCCCGTTGTAATCAGGAGTTCCTTCCTGATGTCCATTTCCCTGATAACCTGTTGCTTGAGACCAACCTTTCTATCGCGTTAGCAGCCAGCCGTAATGTGCTGGTTGTGGTACCCAGCCACGTTTTTGGTGACGTATTGCGCCAGCTGAAACCGCATTTGCGGCCAGATGCTCGCGTGGTGTGGGCGACGAAAGGCCTGGAAGCCGAAACCGGACGTTTGTTGCAGGATGTCGCGCGCGAAGAACTCGGCGATGCCATTCCGTTAGCCGTCGTTTCCGGGCCGACGTTCGCCAAAGAACTGGCGGCAGGCATGCCAACGGCAATCTCGCTGGCTGCCACGGATGCCAGTTTTGCCGAAGATTTGCAGCAATTGCTGCACTGTGGCAAAAGCTTCCGTGTTTACAGCAACCCGGATTTTATCGGTGTTCAGCTGGGCGGTGCGATTAAGAACGTTATCGCGATTGGTGCCGGAATGTCTGATGGTATCGGCTTTGGGGCTAATGCAAGAACCGCGCTGATTACCCGTGGTCTGGCGGAAATGACCCGCCTGGGTTCCGCTTTAGGTGCAGATCCTGCCACCTTTATGGGCATGGCAGGCTTGGGTGATTTAGTGTTAACCTGCACAGATAACCAGTCCCGCAACCGTCGCTTCGGCATTATGCTGGGGCAAGGCAAGGATGTTCAGACCGCTCAGGACACCATCGGCCAGGTTGTTGAAGGCTATCGCAATACCAAAGAAGTACGGGCTCTGGCACAGCGAAATAATGTTGAAATGCCGATCACGGAACAGATTTACCAGGTGTTGTATTGCGGTAAAGATGCGCGTGAAGCAGCAATCAGTTTGCTTGCCCGTGCGAGCAAGGACGAAAAACACAGCCACTGAAAGGCATTTGCAGAATAGCCACCTTGTTGGTATTTCCCACAGGGCGGCTTTTTATTACCCGAACTTGCAAAGTCGTAAGGAAAAGTGATGTCGTTAGAAGAATTAGAACTGGTCTGGAATAACATTAAATCAGAGGCGAGAGCGCTGGCTGAGTGTGAACCGATGCTGGCCAGTTTTTTCCATGCGACGTTGCTAAAACATGAAACGCTGGGCGGCGCGTTGAGCTACATTCTGGCCAACAAACTGGGCAATCCGATTATGCCTGCGATGGCGATCCGTGAAGTTGTCGAAGAAGCCTATCGTAACGACGAACAAATGATCCTGTCCGCTGCCCGTGACATTCTGGCTGTGCATCAGCGTGATGCCGCGGTCGACAAATATTCCACTCCGTTGCTTTATCTGAAAGGGTTCCACGCGCTGCAGGCATACCGTATCGGTAACTGGCTGTGGAAGCAGGATCGCAAAGCGCTGGCGATTTATTTCCAGAATCAGATTTCAGTGTCATTCGGCGTCGATATTCACCCGGCGGCGCGTATTGGCTGCGGCATCATGTTTGACCACGCCACCGGGATTGTCATCGGTGAAACGGCCGTGGTTGAGAATGATGTGTCGATTCTGCAATCTGTCACTCTCGGCGGTACCGGCAAAACCTGCGGTGACCGTCACCCTAAAATTCGTGAGGGCGTCATGATTGGTGCCGGTGCGAAAATCCTCGGCAACATTGAAGTGGGCGCTGGCGCGAAAATTGGTGCGGGCTCAGTCGTGTTGCAATCAGTTCCTCCGCATACCACGGCTGCAGGCGTGCCGGCGCGAATTGTCGGGCGACCGGAAAGCGAGCGGCCTTCCATGGATATGGATCAGCATTTCAACGGTATTGCGCAGGGTTTTGAATTCGGCGACGGTATCTGACAGGCTTTCTGATGGCATGAATCTGCATGCCATCTTCTTCACTTCCAATACACTATTCTTTCAGCAATGCACCCGGATATCCCAGCTGACGCCAGGCTTCATAAACCACAACGGACACAGCATTCGACAAATTCATGCTGCGGCTTTCTGCGCGCATAGGAATGCGGATTTTCTGTTGTGCAGGCAGGCTACCCAGAATGGATGCTGGCAGGCCACGAGTTTCAGGGCCGAATAGCAGGAAATCATTATCCTGATAGCTGACGGCGCTGTGGGCAGGCGTACCTTTGGTCGTCAGTGCAAACAGACGTTGCGGGTTTTCACTGCTGAGAAAGGCCTCATAATTCGCGTGATGTTTTATATTGGCGAATTCGTGGTAATCAAGCCCGGCGCGGCGCAGACGTTTATCGTCCCAGCCGAAACCCAGAGGTTCGATGAGGTGAAGCTGGCATCCGGTATTGGCACACAGGCGGATAATGTTGCCGGTGTTGGGCGGGATTTCTGGTTCAAATAAAACAATGTTAAGCATGCGTCCCCCTGATAGAGGGACGCAGAATAGCAGAAACTTAACGCTGGTGCAGCGGCAGCCAGATAATCAAACGAAGGCCGCCCAGCGGGCTGTCTTCGGCTTTTACTTTGCCTCTGTGTTGCTGAACCGCGGTATCCACGATAGCCAGTCCAAGGCCGGTACCGCCGGATTCCCGGTCACGCGCTTCATCAGTGCGGTAGAACGGACGGAAAATCTGTTCACGATCTTCCTCACTCACACCGGGGCCGTCATCATCAACGGTGATGGTGATCCCTTCATTGTCGTGGGCGAAGTTAAGCACAATATGATGATGCGAATAACGCAGGGCGTTACGCACGATGTTTTCCAGCGCACTGTCGAGCGCCGCAGCATTACCGATCAGTTTCCACGGGCCAGGCGGCGACGTAACCTCAAGGGTTTTACCCATCTGTTCGGCTTCAAACTGTGCGTCGTCAATCACACCAGCCCACAATTCGTTGGCCTTCAGGGTTTCGCGCGATAATTCATTTTTATGCTGACTACGTGATAACACCAGCAGGTCATTGATCATGCCGTCAAGGCGCTGAGCCTCATTTTCGATGCGTTGCAGCTCTTTCCCTTCACCATGACGACGTCTCATCAATGCGGTGGCCAGTTGCAGGCGCGTCAGCGGGGTACGCAGTTCGTGTGAGATATCCGAAATCAGCCGTTGTTGTGCCGTTACCATCCGTTCGAGTGCACTGACCATCTGGTTGAAACTGGCACCGGTGGCGAGGAATTCCTGCGGACCCGCTTCGAGCTCCGGATGCTGCTTGAGATTGCCACGCGCAACGTCATCTGCGGCGTTTTTCAACTTACGTGCAGGTTTCGCCAGGCTCCACGCCAGCCAGAGTAACAGCGGGGCGCTGATCAGCATGGTAACGATTAACAGCAGCAACGGACGGTCGAACATGAGGTTGATAAAATCAGACTGAGAACTGCTGGCAGGGCGCATCAGGTAAAGCTGGTAATTATCTTCGCCGTCACGAACGGAGAAAGGCCCCACCATTTCGACACGGCCATATTTTTTCTTCTTCGGACGATCTGAGTTATCAGACTGGCCGATAAAGTTACGCACGATCTGCATTTCATTGCGCTGAGCGCCAATCACGCGCCCCTCGCTGGTTACCAACAACAGGCGCTGACCCGGCGGTGCCCATTTGTCGATGGCACGGAACAACCGGCGCCACCACATCAGGTCATTGGCAGGGTCGGTCGCCAGCTCAGCTTCAACGTGTTGTTCAATCATCAGGCCTTGCCGTTGTTCGTTATCGAGCAACGGCGTAATCTGGCGTGAATCGAGTTTCGGCACCATTAATACCAGCATCAGCACTAAGGCTAATGTGAACCAGAAAATGGCAAAAATACGTGCCGTAAGGCTGTTTATCATGAAGCAGAAACCATCAGATAACCGCGTCCACGCAGGGTTTTAAACCATGGATGGCCGTCCTGACGATCGGGTAATTTGCGGCGCAAATTAGAAATATGCATATCAATAGCACGGTCAAACGGCGTAAGACGTTTACCCAGCACTTCCTGACTCAGATGTTCGCGGGAAACGACTTGTCCAAGATGTTTTGCCAGTAAGTACAACAAGGTAAATTCAGTGCCGGTTAAATCCAGCGCCTCACCGTTAAAACTGGCTTCCTGGCGGCCGGGGTTCAGTTGCAGACCGTCTACTTCGAGCGTCGGTGAGCCGCTGTTTTCATTGGTTTGCTGTTGTTCGCTCCAGTTAGAACGACGCAACATGGCGCGGATCCGTGCCACCAGCTCCCGGTCATTAAACGGTTTTGGCAGATAGTCATCGGCACCCAGTTCGAGGCCGAGAACGCGGTCTAATTCACTGCCACGAGCGGTTAACATAATCACTGGCGTCTGATGGCGCTGGCGTAATTCTTTAAGGGTTTCAATGCCGTTTTTCTTCGGCATCATTACGTCAAGTAACAGAAGATCGATAGTATTATCGATTTTCTCTAATGCCTGCTCACCGTCGTAAGCCACTACAACATTAAAGCCTTCCATTTCGAGCAATTCTTTCAAAAGTGAAGTCAGTTCACGGTCGTCATCAACTAACAAAATTTTATTCATTGTATTTACCTCTAGACGCAAAATACGTCATCAATTGCCGCTATTCCATGACTTTACGTACTTTTACAAGCACTGACGCTTGTTTGCAGCAGCAGGTTTAGACTGCTTTTCAATGATTCGCGATGAAGCGATAAAGACTTTAGGAGTATGTGATGTTTAAGGCAGCTTCATTCGGTTTGGCCACGCTTCTGACGCTGAGTTCAGGTGTCGTTTTAGCAGATGGCGCAAAACCAGTGTCGGCGATGCCAGCAGAACATGATAGCACGATGTTGGATAAGCCTCAGGAACGCAACACCATGTTTGATGGTGTAAATCTTACTGAGCAACAGCGCCAGCAAATGCGTGACCTGATGCACCAGGCTCGTAAAGATTTGCCTCATGTAAATGTAGAACAGATAGAAACGATGCACAGGTTGGTTACTGCCCAAAAGTTTGATCAGGGCGCCGTTCGTGCACAAGCTGAATTAATGGCTCAGGAGCAGGTGGATCGGCAGGTCGAAATGGCCCGTATCCGCAACCAGATGTTTAATCTGCTGACCCCTGAGCAAAAAGATGTATTGAACCAGAAACACGAGCAGCGCATGAAACAGATGCAAATGCAGTTATCTGGATTACAGTCCTCTTCTGCCCAGAAGACGAGTAGTACCAGCACGACCGAGTAAGATCCCTGTTTTTCCTTGCCATAGACACCATCCCTGTCTTCCCCCACCGAAAGGTGGGGTTTTTTTTGCCCTCAATTTGGGTGGGATCTGCAAATAGGAAATTAACAAGGTGGAAATCTGCGCGTAACGAACGGGAAATATCTTGTAAAAGCCGTATGAATCAGTAAATTGCGATGTACCGAGCGGTGTATGCGTATTCTTGCTGACTTGAATCAATTCAGCACCGGTGTTTTGTTATACTATAGGCTCAAACGCTAATAAGCCCTTTTGGCTGCACAAGAAAAATTCGCCCAACAGGCTGGCTCAAGATTCTTAAGAAATTGCATCTACAAGTTCAGAGGTAGTCATGATCAAAAAAATTGGTGTACTGACAAGTGGTGGCGATGCCCCAGGCATGAATGCTGCGATCCGTGGCGTTGTCCGCGCCGCTTTGTCTGCAGATTTGGAAGTCTACGGTATTGAAGATGGCTACCTCGGCATGTATGAAAACCGCATGCGCAAACTGGATCGTTACAGCGTCTCCGATATGATCAACCGTGGTGGTACTTTCCTGGGGTCAGCACGTTTTCCGGAATTCCGTGATCCAGAAATGCGTAAAGTTGCCCTGCAGAATATGAAAGACCGCGGTATTGATGGCCTGGTGGTTATCGGCGGTGACGGTTCATATGCGGGTGCAGACCTGCTGACGAAAGAAGGTGGCATCCGTTGTATCGGCCTGCCAGGTACCATCGATAACGATGTTGCCGGGACTGACTACACTATCGGTTTTTTCACAGCATTGGGCACTGTGGTTGAGGCGATTGACCGTTTACGTGATACCTCATCCTCACACCAGCGTATCTCTATTGTTGAAGTGATGGGCCGCTATTGCGGTGATTTAACTTTAGCGGCAGCGATTGCCGGGGGTTGCGAATTTATCGCTATCCCTGAAGTAGAATTTAAACGTGATGATCTGGTTGCTGAAATCAAAGCCGGTATCGCGAAAGGTAAAAAACACGCGATTGTCGCCATCACCGAGAAGTTAGATAACATCGAAGAACTGGCTAAATACATCGAGAAAGAAACCTGTCGTGAAACGCGTGGCACTGTCTTAGGCCATATTCAGCGTGGCGGAGCACCGGTCGCTTATGATCGTATCCTGGCTTCCCGCATGGGCGCTTATGCTGTTGATCTGCTGCTGGAAGAAGACCGCGACTATTCTCAGGGCGGTTTCTGTGTCGGCGTTGAAAACGAGAAAATGGTTCACGAATTAATCTCGATTTGTATCGCGCCAGAGAACAAGAAAAGTAAATTCAAAGAAGACTGGTACGATACGGCGAAAAAACTTTTCTGATTCAATTTTTTGCGTGTTTAAAAGAACCTCCTTAGCGGGAGGTTTTTTTCCGTCAGTCTTTTGGTTATTCCATAAAGTAATAGAAAAAAACCTTTTATTCTTTATGTGTTTCATTTTTATCTGGCACGCTCTGTTTAACGAACAAATAAATGAAATCCATAGAAACTATTTCGGGAGAGTACGATGCGTAAATGGGCTGCAGGTTTGGGATTACTGTTGGTAGCAACGGGAGCCATTGCCAAAGATATTCAGATTCTGAACGTGTCATACGATCCAACCCGTGAGTTCTATGAACAATACAATAAGGCGTTTAGCAAATACTGGCAGGGCAAAACCGGTGATACGGTTACTGTGCGCCAGTCGCATGGCGGCTCAGGCAAACAGGCTACGTCAGTGATTAATGGCATTGAAGCGGATGTGGTGACACTGGCGCTGGCTTATGACGTTGATGCCATTGCAGAACGTGGCCGTATCGATAAAAACTGGATCACCCGCCTGCCGGACAACTCTGCGCCTTACACATCCACCATTGTATTTCTGGTGCGCAAAGGCAACCCGAAACAAATTCATGACTGGAATGATTTGATCAAACCGGGCGTGTCAGTGATTACGCCGAACCCTAAAACGTCTGGCGGTGCACGCTGGAACTATCTGGCTGCCTGGGGTTACGCGTTGCATCACAACAACAATGACAAAGCGAAGGCTCAGGATTTCGTGAAAGCATTATATAAAAACGTGGAAGTACTGGATTCCGGTGCGCGTGGCGCAACCAACACCTTCGTTGAACGCGGTATCGGTGATGTGCTGATTGCCTGGGAAAACGAGGCATTGCTGGCAACAAAAGAAGTCGGCAAAGACAAGTTCGAAATCGTCACGCCAAGCGAATCGATTCTGGCGGAGCCAACGGTTTCTGTGGTCGATAAAGTGGTGGATAAGCGTGACACCCGTACAGTGGCGGATGCTTACCTGAAATACCTGTACTCGCCGGAAGGCCAGACTATCGCGGCAGAAAATTATTACCGTCCGCGTGATCCGCAAGTCGAGAAGAAATTCGCGGCTGAATTCCCGAAACTGAAACTGTTCACTATTGATCAGGTTGCAGGTACCTGGGCTCAGGCACAGAAAGACCATTTCGCAACAGACGGTATTTTTGACCAGATCTCTAAACGTTAATAACGTTTTACAGAAAGGTCTTCCGCAAACACCTCTCTTTGCAACCAAAAAAGAAAACCCCGGCGTGCCGGGGTTTTTTATGCGCAGAAGAAACAGGCTTACGCTTGTTTGGCTTCCGCAGCCGCTTTCACGATCACTGCGAAAGCATCAGCTTTCAGTGATGCGCCGCCAACCAGTGCGCCATCGATATCTGGCTGTGTGAACAGCTCAGCAGCGTTAGCCGCGTTAACGGAACCGCCGTACTGGATGATCACTTGTTCAGCAACCGCAGCATCTTGTTTTGCGATGTGGTCACGGATGAATTTGTGAACCGCCTGAGCCTGAGCCGGGGTGGCTGATTTGCCGGTACCGATCGCCCAAACAGGTTCGTAAGCGATGACTGCGCCTTCGAATGCTTTCGCACCCAGAGTGCTCAGCACCGCGTCCAGTTGTTTAGCGCAAACGGCTTCAGTTTTGCCTGCTTCGTTTTCTGCTTCGGTTTCACCGATGCACAGAACAGGAGTCAGGCCAGCGTCTTTCAGCACACCGAATTTTTTCGCGATGAACTCGTCGCTTTCTTTGTGGTAAGTGCGGCGTTCTGAGTGACCGATGATGATGTATTTCGCACCGATGTCTTTCAGCATGTCGGCAGAGATCTCACCGGTGAATGCGCCGGACAGGTTAGCATCAACGTTCTGAGCACCCAGCGCAATACGGCTGCCCGCCAGAGCGTGTTTAGCCTGTGACAGGTAAACTTCTGGTGGAGCAATTGCAACGCCACAACCTACCACTGTGCTCAGTTCAGTACGCAGAGCAGCAATCAGTTCGTTAACCATGTGGGTGCTGCCGTTAAGCTTCCAGTTACCCATCACTAATGGATGTCGCATGTTTTTTCCTCCAAAAGGGGACGCGAGCGTCGATTAAAATTTCTGCCAAATAAGCAGATTACCTGTGCAACAGTATAGAGATCATTGGTCATAAAGGCTTTGCTTTTTGTCATTAAAAACCGTCATCTCACGGCTCAGCAAGCGCCAGCTTGACCGGCTCAACGGCGAATGTCAGTCCTTTTTCGCCATTGTCTGAAATGACAAAACGCACCGCGCCTATCTCCTGCTTATAAAACTGCTGACCTTTTCCTTTTTCGATCAGAGAAGCGACTCTCGCCACGCTTTGCTCGGTGGATAATGTGGCGTCGAACTGACGCATCAGATTGGCCATATAGCTTATCGCCAGCGTGCGTGCGGCCTTTTCTTCAGCCCCCTGAATCGGCAAATAGGTGATTTGCAGCGTTTTGATTTTACCGGTGCCTTTTTCCAGTGCGGTCGAGGCATACAGATTTTCATTAATCTTGCTGGCGGCGCGGGTCAGGGAACTGTTTGGAGATTTATCACTGATCGACCGGAACTCGCCAATCTGCTGGGTCGGATTGGCTTCATTGTATTTGGCGCGGAAATTGATCAGCGTTGTTTCAAAAGTTGGCGCGCCTGCAAGCAGATAAGGTGCTTTTGGCATCTCTTCTGTGACGCCAGAGTGGTCGGCTGGCGGATCGGCCAGCGCAATATTCTGACCAGCGAACATCAGCAGCGCGGGCAGCGCCAGTCGTAATAAGGATTGAGCAACGGTCATAGGCGTTTCTTATTTTGTTTCAACAAAACCGATTAAAGCGGGGAACGGGGGGTAATGTCAAAAGGAGTGCGTAAAGATTCTCGTCGCCGCTGCCGGCAGGTTACACTCCGCCTGATTTAACAATTTACTCCCATTGTATTTTACGGAACGGACTGTCAATGACGCTACAGCATGCACTGTTTTCTTTTAACGGCCGTCTGGGTCGCCGCGATTTCTGGATTTGGATGGTCAGCTGGCTGATCCTGATGGTGGCTGATTTCTTTTTTGCCGCACAGGAATGGATTACCTATCAGACCGCCGGATTCGCGCTGGTGGTTTTGCTGTGGCCGACTGCCGCAGTGCTGGTAAAAAGATTACATGACCGCAATAAATCTGCCTGGTGGGCGCTGCTGTTTGTGCTGGCGTGGATGCTGGTGGCGGGGAACTGGGCAGCGGCGATGCCGCCGATGTGGAGCTGGGTTCTGGGGCGGCTGTCACCCTCAGTGATTTTTATCATGTTGCTGATCGACTGCGGCGCTTTTACCGGCACGCCGGGCACAAATCGCTTTGGCCCGGAGCCGGACGAGGTGAAATTCCGCTGATTTTTATGTACAGGCTTACCAGTAATGCTCGCTGGTCATATGGCCCGGTTTACGTTTCAGGTGTTTGCGCATACCCCGTGTGTCTTTCAGTACCTGCTGGGTATCGCGAACCATTTGCGGGTTGCCGCACAGCATGATGTGGCTGTCTTCAGCCAGCATCTTCAGGCCGACAGCCGCTTCCAGCGCGCCGCTTTCAATCAGAGCCGGAACACGACCGGTCAGTGAGCCGGAAATTTCCTCGCGGCTGACCACGGTCTGAATATGTAATTTGCCTTCATAGCGACGCTGAAGCTGTTGCATGAGTGGCAGATAACTCAGGTCAGCCGCGAAGCGTGCGGCGTGAACCAGAACAATGTTCTTGAACCGCTCCAGTCCGATACCTTCCTGCAAAATAGACAGATACGGCCCGATAGCGGTACCGGTTGCCAGCATCCACAGGGTCTCGCATTCAGGCACTTCTTCAATCACGAAAAACCCGGCGGCTTCTTTGGTGATGTTGATTTCGTCACCGGGCTGCATCACGTGCAGATGCGGGCTGAGTTTTCCCTCCGGCACATTCACCAGATAAAACTCAAGTTCGCCGCTCGATGGCGGATTTACATAGGAATAAGCGCGCTGTACCCGCTCACCGTCAATATCCAGTGAAAGTTTGGCGAACTGGCCGGCAGTAAAAGGATCAACGGGGGCATTGACCGTGATGCTGAACAAACTGTCGGTCCAGTGCTCAACTTTTTTGACTTTTCCTGTCACCCAATCAGCCATAAAAAACTCCCGTGGTTTCTGATTTCTTCATGTAGTGCGAAATATGAATTACGAAATTATGGCCTGATTTTATTTCAAATTTTTCGGATCCCGTATCGGTTAAATGTTATCAGCCTGTTCATCATCCGTTAGCCAGTATCGATTTTCGTACACCCAGCGTTACAGAGGTGGCTTCCTCTGCTGCCAGCAAAGGTTCAGAAGAGTTTTCCGCAACACTCGCTTATTCATCTTAATTTGTTAACTTATGCGCCGCTGGAGTCTGGCCGAATTTACTGGTTATTTGTTCTGCACCTTTCCAAACTTATCTGATAATGAACTGAAAAATGAAAAATCTGGAAAATATTCACCTGCTTATCATGCTCATTTTGCTGGTGGCTGTCGGACAAATGGCACAAACCATTTATGTGCCTAATATCGCGGACATGGCTGACAGCCTGGCGGTGAAACCGGGCGCGGTGCAACGGGTCATGGCATCCTATCTGCTGACATACGGCGGCTCGCAACTGGTTTACGGCCCCCTTTCCGATAATATTGGCCGTAAGCCGGTGATCCTGACCGGCCTGATAATTTTCCTGATTGGTGCGGCGGGCGCGATGATGTCAACGAGCCTGAACATGCTGATTGCCTTTGCAGCCATTCAGGGGCTGGGCACCGGTGTAGCAGGTGTGATGGCGCGAACCATGCCGCGTGATCTCTACAGCGGCGGTGCGTTACGCCATGCCAACAGCCTGCTGAACATGGGCATTCTGGTCAGTCCGCTGCTGGCGCCAGTGATCGGTGGCGCACTGTCGGCTTGGTTAGGCTGGCGGGCCAGTTTTGGTTTCCTGCTGATCCTGTGCGCGGGTGTGGCGTTTTCGATGTACCGCTGGTTGCCGGAAACACGTCCTGAATTCACTGTCGATCATCCGCCGCGCAAAATGCTTGGCAGCCTGCGTTTATTGCTGGCCGACGCCAACTTCAGCCGTTATCTGGTGATGCTGGTTGGCGCACTGGCCGGTGTGGCGGTGTTTGAAGCCAGTTGCGGAGTGCTGATGGGTGGCGTTCTCGGGCTGAGCGGGGTAATGGTCAGCGTACTGTTTATCCTGCCGATCCCTGCTGCCTTTTTTGGTGCCTGGTATGCCGGGCGCACGGAGAAAAGTTTCCAGCAACTGATGTGGCATTCGGTCATCAGTTGTCTGCTGGCCGGTCTGGCGATGTGGATCCCTGGCTGGCTGGGCATCATGAATATCTGGACGCTGGTGGTGCCGGCTTCGTTGTTCTTCTTCGGCGCTGGCATGTTGTTCCCGCTGGCGACCACCGGCGCAATGGAGCCGTTCCCGTATCTGGCGGGTGCGGCCGGTGCACTGGTCGGTGGATTGCAGAATATGGGGTCAGGGCTGGTCGCATGGATGTCGGCAATGCTGCCGCAAACCGGTCAGTTCAGCCTCGGGTTACTGATGTTTGCAATGGCGGTGCTGATTCTGTTGTGCTGGTTACCGATGTCGAACCGCAGTCAGCATGAAGGGCATACGGCCTGAGGATGCAAAAAAGCAGGGCGCTGTTGGCCCTGATTTTTGATGACCGGAAGGGGCTGCTCAGATAATAAATTCGTGCAGCGCCGCGTCCTTGCGGTCGAGATAATGGGTCGAGCGGATACGGCGAATAGTGCGGGATTTCCCGCGGATCAGCAGCGTTTCGGTGGTCGCCATGTTCCCCTGACGGCTGATGCCTTCCAGCAGGTCGCCTTTGGTAATACCGGTCGCGGAGAAAATTACGTTATCGTTACGCGCCATATCATCGAGCAGCAGCACTTTACCGGCTTCAATACCCATCACTTTACAGCGCGCCAGTTCTTCTTCACCGATACGACGGTTTTCCGGTGTATCGCCTTTCACGTCATGACGCGCCAGCAAACGGCCCTGCATATCGCCATCCAGCGCACGGATCACCGCCGCGGAAATCACGCCTTCCGGTGCGCCGCCGATGCCATACAGCACATCCACTTCGCTTTCCGGCATACAGGTCAGGATCGTCGCCGCCACATCACCGTCCGGGAATGCGAACACACGCACGCCTGACGCCAGCATTTCACGGATCGCATCGTCGTGACGGGGTTTCGCTAAAACCGCCACGGTCAGCTCGGTCAGCGGCTTATTCAATGCCTTCGCAATATTTGCGAGGTTTTCTGCCAGCGTGAGTTGCAGATCAATTGCCCCTTTCGCGCCCGGCCCGACGGCAATTTTTTCCATGTACATGTCCGGCGCATTGAGGAAAGAACCTTTGTCACCCACAGCCAGCACGGCCAGCGCGTTGGATTGCCCCATGGCGGTCATGCGTGTGCCTTCAATCGGATCAACGGCGATATCCACCGCATCGCCATTGCCGGTACCGACTTTTTCACCGATATACAGCATCGGCGCTTCATCAATTTCACCTTCGCCAATGACGATGGTGCCATTGATATCGACTTTATTGAGCATGATGCGCATGGACTGAACGGCAGCATTATCGGCAAGATTTTTGTCACCACGACCCAGCCATTTGTAACCGGCCAGTGCGGCAGCTTCGGTCACGCGGGAGAACTCGATTGCTAATTCACGTTTCATTGGAAAGCCTGTAGAAAGAAAAAAGAGGTCGGTGAGGCGAGGCTCATCTGTGGCGCAGATTTTAGCACAACGGGAAAAGGCGTATAAAAAAACTCCCCGGACGGGGAGTTTCAGAAAGTGGTGTTGGCGATAATATCCGGCGATTACTCGTCGTGATCTTCCCACGAACGAACGCGTGCCACTGCTTTTTGCCAGCCTTTATAGCGGACATTGCGTTCCGTCGTTTCGATACCTGGGCGGAATTCACGCTCGATGATGGCTTTGCTGCGCACTTCTTCCAGATCGTTCCAGAAACCGACAGCCAGCCCGGCGAGGAAAGCAGAGCCCAGTGCGGTGACTTCCAGCACTTCGGGGCGCTCAACGCGGGTGCCGAGAATGTCTGACTGGAATTGCATCAGGAAGTTGTTGGCAACCGCACCGCCATCAACGCGCAGTGACTGCAGACGAGCGCCTGAGTCAGCCTGCATCGCATCCAGTACGTCGCGGGTCTGGTAAGCGATAGATTCCAGCGTTGCACGGATAATGTGGTTGCTGTTCGCACCACGGCTCAGACCGAAGATAGCGCCGCGGGCATACGGGTCCCAGTAAGGCGCACCGAGGCCGGTGAAGGCGGGCACCACGTAAACGCCGTTGGTGTCTTTCACTTTCATAGCGAAATATTCGGAGTCGGTTGCGTCGCTGATAAGCTTCAGTTCATCACGCAACCACTGAATGGACGCACCGCCGACAAACACGGCACCTTCCAGCGCATAGTTTACTTCGCCGCGCGGGCCACAGGCGATGGTGGTCAGCAGGCCATTTTTAGAGGCAACGGCTTCAGTACCGGTATTCATCAGCAGGAAGCAGCCAGTGCCGTAGGTATTCTTCGCCATACCCGGTTGCACACACAGCTGGCCATACAGCGCCGCCTGCTGGTCACCCGCGATACCGGCGATAGGGATACGCGTACCGCCTTTACCACCAATGTTGGTCTGGCCGTAAATCTCAGAAGAAGGGCGAACTTCCGGCAGCATTTCACGCGGAATATCCAGCACTTCCAGCATGCGGTCATCCCATTGCAGATCATGGATGTTGAACAGCATGGTACGTGAGGCGTTGGTGTAATCCGTCACGTGAACACGTCCCTGCGTCATTTTCCAGACCAACCAGGTGTCGACGGTGCCGAACAGCAGTTCGCCGCGTTTAGCCCGTTCGCGGGAGCCTTCAACGTGGTCAAGGATCCACTTCAGTTTGGTGCCGGAGAAGTACGGGTCAATCACCAGGCCGGTGTTGTGACGGATGTATTCTTCCATGCCGTCTTTTTTCAGCTTTTCGCAGATGTCAGCAGTACGGCGACATTGCCAGACAATCGCGTTATAGATTGGCTTGCCGGTTTCTTTTTCCCACACGATAGTGGTTTCACGCTGGTTGGTGATACCGATACCGGCAATCTGATCGGAGTTAATGTCGGCTTTCGCCAGCACTTCAACCAGCACCGAGCTTTGCGATGACCAGATTTCCATCGGGTCGTGCTCAACCCAGCCTGACTTAGGGTAAATCTGGGTGAATTCGCGTTGTGACACGCTGACGATATTGGCATCGTGATCCAGAACTACGGCGCGTGAACTGGTTGTACCCTGGTCGAGTGCAACAATGTATTTTTTTTCGTGAGTCGTATCTGCTGACATAATATTCATCCTGCAAATGAGTAATCTGTGGAACAGTTTAGCCGATCAGGCCTTACGCTGTTTGGATGGCTGAGATGCTTTTTCTTCTGCCGGCTCATTAATCTGATGTGGCAAATGGCGACCGATCAGCGCTTTATATGCGATGGCACCCAGAGAAGCTCCAAGCAGCGGGCCAAAAATCGGCACCAGGAAATAAGGGATATCGCGCGCGCCGGTGAAGGCAACTTTGCCCCAGCCAGCGAAGAAGGCGAACACTTTCGGACCGAAGTCACGTGCCGGGTTAAGGGCGAATCCGGTCAGCGGCCCCATCGATGCACCGATAACGGCGATCAGGATACCGATCAGCAGCGGTGCCAGCGGGCCACGTGGAATACCGTTGCCATCATCAGTCAGGCCGAGGATCAGTGCCATCAGAATGGCCGTAATCACCGTTTCTACCAGGAACGCCTGCAATACACTGATGTGCGGGTTTGGATAGGTCGAGAAAATACCGGCCAGATCCAGACTTTCGACGCTGCCGCGCACCATGTTGTGGCTTTGTTCAAAATCGAAGAACAGGTTGTAGTAAAGGCCGTAGACCAGTGCAGCGGCGCAAAAAGCACCGGCGACCTGCGCGATGACGTAAGGCAGAACTTTGCGTCCTTCAAAGTTTGCAAACAGACAAAGTGCGACGGTCACCGCCGGGTTCAGATGTGCACCTGAAATGGCGGCGGTCAGGTAGATGGCCATTGCCACACCCAGCCCCCAGATAATACTGATTTCCCACTGGCCAAAGGTTGCCCCGGCAAGTTTCATTGCTGCGACACAGCCCGCACCAAAGAAAATGATAAGCCCGGTACCCAGAAACTCAGCGATGCACTGACCTTTTAATGTGGAACTCATGGTTTGGCTCATAGTTTGATCCTGCTAAGGATGATGTTAATGGTTAGTTATAGTTTTTCTGTTATGTCGTTTGTGAACGTAATCGGATTTTGGCGTTCATCATTAAATGAGAACGTAATGTGAATTTATCGTTAACGAGCATAAACGAGAAATAGCGAAATCAAATTTTGTGTGTCGCGTCATAAAAATGAGCGATTTCGCGTGTTGGTGGAACTTGATGTAGCGCAAGAAGTCCATGATTTAACATTTTTAGCGCGCGTTTCTGACAAACGAGCATCGATATCGCTTTCAGCATGGTGGCTAAGGTTATTCGGCATTAACCGGTATTTCTGGTGTGTGACGCTGCTTTTTAAGCATTTCCTGATACCCGGCGCTGTTAAATTGCAACAGACTGCGTGGATAAAGGGGTTGCGGGTAGACAGATCAAAGCTGGCTACATACAATCACCCGTTAAGACACCTGCCGGTTTTATGCAATTCTTCTGATGAATTTGTTATAAAAATCGACGGAGTGCAGGAATTTTTGAGCCGTGTCCGGACGATGCGGCAGAACATAAGATGTGCGCCTTGCGAACATAAGGGGACCGAAAAATGTCATTTGAAGTATTTGAGAAATTAGAAGCTAAAGTTCAGCAAGCGATCGATACCATTACTTTGTTGCAGATGGAAATCGAAGAACTGAAAGAACAGAACAACACCCTGTCTCAGGAAGTTCAGCAAGCCAGCGGCAACCATGAGTCTCTGGTGCGTGAAAATGCGCAGCTGAAAGAAGAACAACACGTATGGCAGGATCGTCTGCGTGCACTGTTGGGAAAAATGGAAGAAGTTTAATTACTTCATATTCCACATAAAAAAGGACGCCTTGGCGTCCTTTTTTGTTGTGCTCAGAAGGTCATTACTCAATATCAAGCGGGTCTTCTGACAGTACGATACCGGTATTGTCGGCATAAAGATGGTCGCCGGAGAAGAAGGTGACGCCGCCGAAATTGACACGAATGTCGCTTTCGCCAATCCCTTCACTGCCTGCGCCAGCCGGGATCGCGGCCATCGCCTGGATGCCCAGATCCAACTCTTCGAGATCGTCCACCTGACGAACCGCACCATAAATCACGATGCCTTCCCATTCGTTTTGCAACGCGAGGCGTGCCAGTCCGGCATCCAGTAGTGCGCGACGCACAGAACCGCCGCCATCGATCACTAATACACGGCCACGGCCATTTTCTTCGAGCAGGTCATAAAGCAAGCCATTATCTTCGAAGCATTTCACGGTGGTGATTTGCCCGCCAAATGAAGTACGGCCGCCAAAGTTGGAGAACAAGGGTTCGACGACATTCACTTCTTCATGGTAGATGTCGCAAAGTTCGGAAGTATCGTATTTCATAGGATTTCATCTGGTTGCTGCATGAGTGTTCAGTATATCCCTTTCCGGCGGATGTTGGCAAAATCATCAATTGTTAAATGTGAAAAGTGACCTGATAAACGCACATCAGGCCAACTTTACTCAATTGAGCAACAGACCCACTGCAAACAAGACGTTAGTCAGCAACGCGGTTTTTACCATGTGCTCCAGCAACGGGCGGACTTCAGTGGAAGTTGTTGTTTTCATCACCCGTATCAGATGTTTTGCCAGCATTGGGAGCGCCAGAATAAACAGCCAGCCGGTCCAGTGATGCAGGTGTACGGCGGAGAAAATCGCCAGACAGAGCACGGCCGCAGTCAGAATGATGACGTGATAACGGCGTGCGTTAACCGGCCCGAGGCGAACCGCCAGCGTGTTCTTGCCGTTGGCGCTGTCGGTTTCGATATCGCGCAAATTATTGATATTCAGTACGGCGGTGGCCAGCAAACCTGTCGCCGTCGCCGGAAGCATGACGATCCAGTCGAAATAGCCTGCCTGTAGATAAAACGTCCCCGCGACACTGATCCAGCCGAAGAAAATCAGCACGGAAATATCGCCAAGCCCCATGTAGCCATAAGGCCGTGTGCCGACGGTATACGTGATGGCTGCGCCAATTGACAGCAAGCCGAGGATCACAAATCCGGCCACATCACTGGGTTTATGGCAGGCCACGGCGATAAGCGCGATACCGCAGATAATGGTCAGCACGATGGTCAGGAGAATCGCGCGCTTCATCTGTGTAGCGGTAATCAGCCCCTTTTGCATGCCGCGCAGGGGACCGACGCGATCCGGCGTGTCGCTGCCTTTCTCTGCATCGCCATAGTCATTCGCCAGATTCGACAGGATTTGCAGACAGCCAGCGGTCAGCAGTGCCAGCAACGCGATAAGCGGATGGAAAACGCCTTGCAGGCTGGCAATGGCAGAACCCATGACGATAGAGGCAAACGCCAGTGGCAAGGTTTTCGGGCGCAAGCTTTCCAGCCAGGCGCGGGCGGGCGTCGTCGGTGTGCAGGGAGTGATTATGCTCATAGGTGATTTCTCAGGTGAAGAATCAGTCCGAAATCTAAAAAAATCAGGGAGGCAAACGCCTCCCTGAAGATCACTTTCGGAACGTATGAGCAAATTATAAGATAAAACGGCTCAGATCTTCATCAGCTACCAGCTGGTCAAGGTGGCTTCTAACATAATCTGCATCAATGTTTATGGAGATACCGTTGCTTTCGCTGGCGTCGTAAGAGATATCTTCCATCAGACGCTCCAGAACGGTGTGCAGACGACGCGCACCTATGTTCTCGGTGGTTTCGTTCACCTGCCATGCGGCTTCTGCAATGCGGCGGATACCGTCAGCGGTGAAATCAATGGTGACGCCTTCGGTGGCCATTAATGCTTTGTACTGATGAGTCAGCGAAGCACTTGGCTCGGTCAGTATGCGTTCGAAGTCTTCAGTCGACAGCGCCTGCAGTTCCACACGAATTGGCAGACGACCTTGCAATTCAGGAATGAGGTCTGACGGGCTGGCCGTCTGGAATGCGCCTGACGCGATGAACAGAATGTGATCGGTTTTTACCATGCCGTGCTTGGTGGACACCGTACAGCCTTCCACCAGCGGCAGCAGGTCACGCTGGACACCTTCGCGGGAGACGTCCGGGCCGGAGCTCTGGCCACCACGTTTACAGATTTTGTCGATCTCATCGATAAACACGATGCCGTGTTGTTCAACGGCTTCGATCGCCTGTTCTTTCAGATCTTCCGGATTCACCAGCTTCGCGGCTTCTTCTTCAACCAGCAGCTTTAGCGCTTCTTTGATTTTCAGTTTGCGCGGTTTCTGTTTCTGAGCACCCATGCTCTGGAACATTGACTGCAACTGATTGGTCATTTCTTCCATACCCGGAGGGGACATGATTTCAACGCCAACCGGGCCGGATGCCAGACTGATTTCAATCTCTTTGTCGTCGAGCTGGCCTTCACGCAGTTTTTTGCGGAAGTTCTGACGCGCGGCAGAAGGTTCGTGCGCTTCGTCGGCCTGTCCCCAGTTGTTTTTTGCAGGTGGGATCAGCACATCCAGAATACGTTCTTCGGCCAGTTCTTCAGCACGATAACGGTTTTTCTCAATAGATTGCAGGCGCACCATTTTTACGGCGGAGTCGGTCAGGTCGCGGATAATGGAATCCACTTCTTTACCCACGTAACCGACTTCAGTGAATTTGGTCGCTTCTACTTTGATGAACGGCGCGTTAGCCAGCTTCGCCAGACGGCGGGCAATTTCGGTTTTACCGACACCGGTCGGGCCGATCATCAGAATATTTTTTGGGGTGACTTCGTGGCGCAGCGCTTCATCAAGCTGCATGCGGCGCCAGCGGTTACGCAAAGCAATGGCCACGGCGCGTTTCGCTTTATCCTGGCCAATGATGTAACTGTCTAACTCGCTGACGATCTCGCGCGGGGTCATCTCAGACATAATTTTCGATCCTTACGCTTTAGAAGATAATTCTTCAATAGTGTGGAAATGGTTGGTGTAGATGCAGATGTCACCGGCGATGCTCAGCGATTTTTCGACGATGTCGCGTGCTTCAAGCTCGGAGTTTTCCAGTAATGCGCGTGCAGCGGCCTGGGCATACGGGCCACCGGAACCGATGGCGATCAGGTCGTTTTCCGGCTGGATAACATCACCGTTACCGCTGATGATAAGCGAGGCGTTTTCATCCGCCACGGCCAGCAGCGCTTCCAGACGGCGCAGCATGCGGTCGGTACGCCAGTCTTTTGCCAGTTCAACGGCGGCTTTCACCAGATGACCCTGGTGCATTTCCAGTTTGCGTTCGAACAGCTCAAACAGCGTGAAGGCATCAGCCGTGCCGCCAGCAAAGCCCGCAATCACTTTGTCGTTATACAGGCGACGTACTTTTTTGACGTTGCCCTTCATGACGGTATTTCCCAATGTGGCCTGGCCATCACCACCAATAACGACCTTGCCGTTGCGGCGTACACTTACAATTGTTGTCACGAGCGGTTCCTCGTTGCAGACGGAAAAGATCCCCGTAAGTTTGCGGGACACTGAACGTGTCTCACAAACTTACGGGGCATATTGAAAGTATAGATTGGGGAAGGATTACGGGTTTTCAACCCCCGGTTGCGACGGGAATGCAACCGGAGATGCCAGCGCCTTTGAGGCGCGATAGTGTGCTGTCAGCACCAGAACGGCTGTTGTACGGGCCGATGACGACGCGACTCCAGCCACCGCCGGTGGTGATCCGGCCTTCAAAACCTTCGAATGCCAGCTTGGCGCGCTGGGATTCCGCTTGCTCAGATCCTTTGAACGAACCGCACTGAACCACAAAGTGCTGGGTTTTTTCCTGTGCTTTCGGTTTTTCCGGCTCAGCCTGTGTAATGGCGGCGGGCTGTTGCGGTTTCGGTGCTTCTTTCACCGGTTCTTTCACTTGCGGCTTCGGTTTTGGCTGAACGGGCTGCGTTTGTACCTGAGCCTGCGGCGCGCGTACCGGCTGCGTTTGCGGCGTATACGTTGGCTGTGGCTGAACCTGGCGCGGCTGAGTTTGCACCGGTTGTTGCTGGGCATACGTCGGCTGCTGTTGCTGAACCTGACGCTGAGTATGTGCCGGTGCCTGCGTCACCTGATTCGGGTCGTTATAGGGCACTTCAGACAATTGTGTCGGCGTCTGGCGCATATCGGCCTGCATTTGTTCGAGAAGCTGGCGTTGTTCCGGCGTCAGTTGGGTTTTGGATTCGACCTGTCCGCCCGCTGTCGGTTCTGTTGGCGTGGTGACGCCCATCTGACGGTTTTCCAGTTCTTTAATGTAGCGCCAGCGTTCTTCTGGCTTAGGTGGCAATCCATTACCCGGACGGACAGCATGCGTCGGCAACACCGTCGCTTCTTCATGTTTATTGTGCGCAATAAAATAGAGGCCACCGACAAACACCACCAGTACCGCAACGGCTAACACCACCATGGTTTTGGAGATCGTTGTGGAACTGCGTTTTTTACTCCGGCTGGTACTTTTCCGCCGCGCTCCTGAGCGCCCACGGCTTACATAGTCTCTTTGTGCCACTATCGTTTCGCTGTGTCGTAATGAATGAAGAAGTGCATCATGTTACTTAACCCTGAACATATACTGAAATTAAAACTTCATAACAGACTAAAAACTGACTCACGCTTTGGGGGCGGCCGTGCTTTCACGCACCACCAGCTCACTATCAAGCAACAGCGAACCGTTTTGTACCGGGTTTCCCTGTAACTGCTCAAGTAATAATAACATGGCCTGTCTGCCAAGCTGGAATCTCGGCTGCGCCACGGTCGTCAGCGGAGGATCGGTATACTGGCTGGCCTTGATGTCATCGAAGCCGACAACCGACAGATCCTGAGGAATGCGCAAACCCATTTTTTTTGCCTGGAACATGGCACCAATTGCCATCACATCGTTGTGGCAGAAAATCGCCGTCGGCGGCACGGGCAGCGCCATCAGCTCGGTGACGGCTTGCGCCCCCGATTCATAGCTGAAATCGCCATGAATGGTCAGCTTGCTCTCGACGCTCAGCCCGTTGCGGCGCAGCGCCTGAACATAACCTTGAGAACGGTACTGGCACAACGGCATATGCTTCGGACCGGCGATGCAGGCAATACGCTGATGCCCCAGCTTAAGAAGATAATGTACGGCTTCGAACGCGGCCGTCAGGTTATCAATGTGGACTGTCGGCAGTTCAAGTTCCGGCGCAAATTCATTAGCCATCACCATCGGCGGCAAGTTGCGCTGTTCTTCTTTGCTGGCATCGAAAGGTAAATCAGAGCCGAGCAGGAGCATACCGTCGATTTGCTTGGTAATAATCAGATTGATAAAGGTTTTCTCTTGCTGATTTTGCTGAGCACAATCACCGATCAATACCAGATAACCGCTTTCGGCGGCCGTGCGCTCGATCCCCTGGATCAGATCGGCGAAAAACGGATCGCAGATGTCGGGGACGATCACCAGAATAGTGCGTGACTCATTACGCTTCAGGTTGCGGGCCAGGGCATGAGGAGAATAACCGACGGCCATGACGGCCTGATCCACTTTCTGACGGGTCGCGGCGGAGACTTTCTCCGGATTCATTAATGCACGGGATACGGTTGCTGTTGAAACGCCTGCCTGTTCAGCCACATCTTTCATTGTTGCGGCGGGTAATTCTTTCTTGTGCTCCAACGTCTCTCTCCTTGCAACAGCATCAAACTGAGACAACAACATCAACATTCCTCACCTGGCTACGCATGATGTGTAGCTCATCACATTCTAAACAGAATGTGAGTAGGATTTGTTACCTAATTTGCATTAAAAGTGTGACGCAGATGCTTTTTTCGATCCATCACGCAAAAAACCTGACTCTTCGTGCGGATTCGCTTTGGGGATCAGCTGTCAATCGGATCGACATCCAGCGTCCATTTCACTTTTTTAGCTTGCGGCAGACTTGAAATCAGCGGCTGAGAGCTTTTGATCAGATGCTGCAAAACGCGCCGTGAAGGATGCTGTAATAAAAGCTGCCAGCGGAAGCGTCCGCTGCGTTTGGCTTGTAAGGCAGGAACCGGCCCCAGGATCCACAGCGAATCATCTTTCAGCGGACTGGATTCCAGCAGATTACGTAACTGCTGAAGGAACAGCGAAGATTGCTGATTATCGTGGTCTTCCGAACGGATCATAATGTGACTGGTATAAGGAGGAAGAAAGACGCTTTTGCGCTCCGCCAGCGTCTGTCTGGCGAACTCGTCGTAGCCCTGCTGCAACAGCACCTGTAACAGCGGATGTTCGGGATGGTGAGTCTGCAATACCACTTCACCCTGTTTGCCCGCGCGTCCGGCACGGCCTGAAACCTGCGTATAAAGCTGGGCAAAGCGTTCGGCAGAACGGAAATCCGCCGAGAACAGCGCACCGTCGACGTCTAATAATGACACCAGCGTGACGTCCGGGAAGTGATGCCCTTTTGCCAGCATTTGCGTGCCGATAAGAATACGTGCGCCGCCGCGATGGACTTCATTCAGATGCTGTTCCAGCGAACCTTTCCGGCTGGTGGTATCGCGGTCAATGCGCGTGATCGGCGTATCCGGGAACAGCGGAGCCAGTTCGTTTTCCAGCTGTTCCGTCCCGACGCCGACCGAGACCAGTTGGGTTGAGCCGCAATGCGGACACTGATGCGGCACGGCGCGCTGGCTGTCACAATGGTGGCAGCGTAGCTGGCGCTGATTCTGGTGCAGGGTGTAATAGTGATCGCAGCGCTGACATTCGGCTATCCAGCCGCACTCATGGCAAAGCAGGGCGGGCGCATAGCCGCGGCGGTTCAGGAACAGCATCACCTGATTATCGGCTTTCAGATGTTCCTGCATCTTCTGGATCAGCGGTTGAGACAGCCCGACTTTCAGCTGCAACCCTTTTAAATCCAGCAAATTCTGGCGGGCGAGCCTGGCATTGCCGGCGCGCTTGGTCAGTTTGAGCTGGCGATATTTCCCCAGCTCAACATTGTGCAGCGTTTCCAGAGCCGGGGTTGCCGAGCCCATAATAATCGGAATATTTTCAGCGTGGGCGCGGTACACCGCCAGATCACGGGCGTGATAGCGCCAGCCTTCCTGCTGCTTATAAGAACTGTCGTGTTCTTCATCAATGATGATCACGCCGAGGCGCGCAAACGGCGTAAACAGTGACGAACGGGTGCCAATGACAATGCCTGCTTCGCCATTGCGCGCCCGCAGCCAGACGGCGAGGCGTTCGCTGTCGTTCAGGCCGGAGTGCAGGACATCCACCGGCGCACTGAAACGTTCGCGAAAACGCGCGATGGTTTGCGGCGTCAGGCCGATTTCCGGCACCATCACCAGCGCCTGCCGGCCCTGTGCCAGAATGTTTTCCAGCACGCTCAGATACACTTCGGTTTTACCCGAGCTGGTGACACCCGCCAGCAACCAGGCGGAGAATTGCTGATCTTCACTGCGTATTGCACCGACAGCGGTGGCCTGCTCGGTATTGAGGCGTAAACGCTCGCCGATCACCGAAAAATCCTGACGCCAGTCATGTGTGGCGGGCGCGATACTGCGTAAGTCCGTCAGCCCTTTGGCACGTAATGCCTGCAGGGCGGTGTCCGTCAGATCAAGATCGGCAACCTGATGGCGATATAACGGTTTTTGCATCAGTGCGGCCATTGCCTGCTGTTGTTTTGGTGCCCGTTTCAGGCTGTCGAGTGGCGTGGCGCGACCCTGCTCGGTGGCAAACCATTGCCACAGCGGCGTAAGTTCAGCGGCTTTCCCCTGACGTAACAACACCGGCAGCGCATGAAATAGCACTTCGCCGATCGGATAATGATAATAGTCGGCCGCCCAGAACAGGATGCGCCATAAATCGGGTGTAAAGAGGCCGTTGTCGTCGAGGACTTCCCGCACTGGTTTCAGTTTCTCCAGGCCAAATTCGCTGAAGTCGCTGACCCTGGTGACAATGCCAATGGCGTCGCGTTTTCCGAAAGGCACACTGACCCGGCAACCCGGTGAAACCTGAATTTCAGGCGGCAACAGATAGTCAAAAGTACGGGCGAGCGGGACGGGTAAAGCAATGTGGGCAACAGGCATTGGGGGTCCAGACTATAAAAAAATGACGAGATAGTGTACACTGTGTCCTTCGAAATGCATGAACATCATTGCGCGGTTGTCAGAGATTCTGTATGATTCGCCGCCTTTGGTGCATTTCGTACTCAAAGCCTATCATCCACTACGCGTGGTGTCTGACAGAACAGGGTTGGATAGCGACGCGGCCTTAAGAAGAGGTTTTCCATGAAACAAGGTATTCACCCTAAATATGTAGAAATTACTGCAACTTGCTCATGCGGTAATGTTATCAAAACTCACTCAACTGTGGGTCACGATCTGAACCTGGACGTTTGTGGCGAATGCCACCCGTTCTACACTGGTAAGCAACGTGAAGTGGCTACCGGTGGCCGCGTTGACCGCTTCAACAAGCGTTTCAGCGTTCCAGGCAGCAAATAAGCTTCGCTTGAGAGCAAAAAAAGGCGCCTTAGGCGCCTTTTTTGTTGCCTGCCGTTTCACTGCCTGCCAGACAAACCTTCTTTCTCACAGGGACACTGAAAAAACGCGCGACGGGTCGCACGGTCTTTCAGCACATCTGCGCGTTGCGGCGATCAGTATTCCCAGGTATCAGGATCCACACCCAGTTCACGCATCAGGATCTTCGCCGCTTCCGGTATTTCGTCACTGCGTTCTTTACGCAGGTCTTCGTCATTCGGCAAAGGCTGACCGGTGAAGGCGTGCAGAAAAGCCTCACACAATAATTCACTGTTGGTCGCGTGACGCAGGTTGTTTACCTGGCGACGTGTGCGTTCATCGGTGAGAATTTTGAGGACTTTCAGCGGAATGGATACCGTGATTTTCTTAACTTGTTCGCTTTTCTTACCGTGTTCAGCGTAAGGGCTGACATATTCGCCGTTCCACTCAGCCATGGGACACCTTAAATTTATCAAAAAATAAAATTCTGAAAACCGCGTGATTATGCCCGATTTTCACTGTTCTCACTAAGTAAATGTCGGAATTTAACAGGGTTATCTCACGTTTTCCCTGCGGCACTGTTCATTTTGTTACCTTGCGCTTAAGTCTCCCGGCGCGACAGATCTGCCTGACATCTTCATTAACGCCATAATTTTAGCGGGTATTGCGCTGTTGCTCAATCTATACGCAAAGAAGTTTAGATGTCCAGATGTATTGACGTCTATAACTCCGGGCGTTACTCTTTACACCCTCATCCTTCGCAATTCGTCAGGAAGAAACGATTATGACGCACAAGCAAGCCACCATTGCCGTGGGCAGTGGCCTGAACAATGATCAGCAATATGGTTGTGTAGTTCCGCCAATCTACCTTTCCAGCACCTACAACTTTGAAGATTTCAACCAGCCAAGAGCCCATGACTATTCACGTCGCGGCAATCCGTCACGTGATGTTGTCCAGCGTGCGCTGGCTGATCTGGAAGGTGGTGCCGGTGCGGTTCTGACCAGCAGCGGTATGTCAGCCATTCATCTGGTGTGTACGGTCTTTCTGAAACCTGGCGATTTACTGGTTGCGCCGCACGACTGCTACGGCGGCAGCTACCGTTTGTTCGACAGCCTGAGCAAGCGTGGCGCGTATCGAGTGCTGTTTGTGGATCAGGGTGATCCGCAGGCGCTGGCCGATGCGCTGAAAGAGAAACCGAAGCTGGTGCTGATTGAAACCCCGAGCAATCCTTTGCTGCGTGTGGTGGATATACAGGCGATTTGCGATGCGTCCCGCGCCGCCGGTGCCCTGACCGTGGTGGACAACACCTTCCTCAGCCCGGCGCTGCAGAACCCGTTGCAGCTTGGTGCGGATTTAGTTGTCCATTCATGTACTAAATATCTGAACGGGCATTCTGATGTGGTCGCCGGTACGGTAATATCTAAGACCGCAGAACATGCGACAGAGCTGGCATGGTGGGCAAACAACATTGGCGTGACCGCTGCAGCCTTTGACAGCTATCTGTTATTGCGCGGTTTACGCACATTAACGGTCCGTGTGAAACAGCAACAGGAAAATGCTCTGGCGATTGTGGCTTATTTACAGAAACAATCGCAGGTCAAAAAGCTGTATCATCCGTCGCTGCCGGAAAACCAGGGACATGAAATTGCCCGCCGTCAGCAACGTGGCTTCGGTGCCATGATCAGTTTTGAATTTAACGGAGATGAAGCTCAGTTGCGCCATTTCCTGAAAGAATTGAAGTTATTTACCCTCGCAGAATCACTGGGGGGCGTCGAAAGCCTGATTTCTCATACCGCGACCATGACGCACGCTGGCATGGCGCCGGAAGCGCGCAAAGCCGCCGGGATTTCTGACAGCTTGCTCCGTATTTCTGTAGGTCTTGAAGACAGCGAAGATTTGATTGCTGATCTGGAACACGCATTCCAGTCAGCGGCAACGAGGTAAGTATGAATGCAATAGCGGTTGCAGCGCCGGCGGGAAGCCGGCAGTTGCACAAATTTGGTGGTAGCAGTCTGGCCGACGTGAAATGTTATCTGCGCGTCGCCGGCATTATGGCCGAGTATGCGAAGCCGGGTGACATGATGGTGGTGTCGGCGGCAGGCAGTACAACCAACCAGCTGATCAGCTGGCTGAAGCTCAGCCAGACAGACAGAATTTCGGCGCATCAGGTTCAGCAGGCTTTGCGCCGTTATCAGAGTGATTTGATAACCGGCCTGTTGCCGCCGGAAATGGCCGAACCGCTTATTGCTTCTTTTATTCATGATCTCGAGCGTCTGGCAGTTTTGCTTGACGGCAAAGTGACCGATGCCATTTATGCCGAAGTGGTCGGGCATGGCGAAGTCTGGTCTGCACGCCTGATGTCTGCGGTGCTGTGCAAGCTGGAATTACCGGCCGCCTGGTTGGATGCCCGTGAATTCCTGCGTGCCGAACGCGCTGCGCAACCTCAGGTTGATGAGGGCCGTTCGTATCCGCTGCTGCAACAACTTCTCGCGCAGCATCCGCAGCAATATCTGGTGGTGACCGGCTTTATCGCCCGCAGCGATGCGGGTGAAACCGTGCTGCTTGGCCGTAACGGCAGTGACTATTCCGCCACCCAGATTGGCGCACTGGCGAATGCCAGCCGTGTGACCATCTGGAGTGACGTGGCCGGTGTCTACAGCGCCGATCCGCGCAAAGTGAAAGATGCCTGTTTGCTGCCGTTGCTGCGTCTCGATGAGGCCAGCGAGCTGGCGCGTCTGGCCGCACCGGTTCTGCACACCCGCACCCTTCAGCCGGTTTCCGGCAGCGATATCGATTTACAGCTGCGTTGCAGTTACCAGCCGGAGCAGGGCTCAACGCGTATTGAACGTGTGCTGGCGTCCGGTACGGGCGCGAAAATTGTCACCAGTCACGATGATATTTGTCTGATCGAAATGGTCATCCCTTCCGGCCACGATTTTGGTCTGGCGCAAAAAGATGTCGAGCTGCTGCTCAAACGTGCGCAGATCAAGCCGCTGTGTACCGGCATTCATCCTGATCGTAATTTACTGCAACTGTGCTACACCTCCGAGGTGGCGGGCAGTGCGTTGCAGGTTCTCGAAGAGGCGGCACTTCCGGCGCGTCTGACGCTGCGTGAAGGGCTGGCGCTGGTAGCCCTGGTCGGTGCGGGCGTGTGCAAGAATCCGCTGCACAGTCACCGTTTCTATCAGGAAATGAAAGATCAGCCGGTGGAGTTTATCTGGCAGGCCGAAGACGGCATCAGTCTGGTGGCGGTGCTGCGTGTCGGCCCGACCGCGCATCTGATCCAGGGACTGCACAAAACGCTGTTCCGCGCTGAAAAGCAAATCGGTCTGATGCTGTTTGGTAAAGGCAATATCGGTTCACGCTGGCTGGAACTGTTCGCCCGTGAACAAAAAAATATTTCTGCCCGCAGCGGTTTTGAGTTTGTGCTGGCGGGTGTGGTTGACAGCAAACGCAGTTTGCTCAATTACGAAGGACTGGACGCCAGCCGTGCTCTGGCCTTCTTTGATGATGAATCGCAGGCGCACGATGAAGAATCGCTGTTTCTGTGGATGCGCGCGCACCCTTATGACGATTTAGTGGTTCTGGATGTCACCGCCAGCGCCGAACTGGCGGATCAGTATCTGGATTTTGCCAGCTACGGTTTTCATGTCATCAGCGCCAACAAACAGGCTGGCGCATCGGATACGAACAAATACCGTCAGATCCGCGACGCATTTTCCAAAACTGGCAGCCACTGGTTGTATAACGCCACGGTGGGCGCCGGTTTGCCGGTCAACCATACGGTGCGTGATTTACGCGAAAGCGGTGACAGCATTCTGGCCATCAGCGGGATTTTCTCCGGCACGTTGTCGTGGCTGTTCCTGCAATTTGACGGCACGCTGCCGTTCACCGAGCTGGTGGATTTAGCCTGGCAGCAGGGGCTGACTGAGCCGGATCCGCGCGATGATTTATCCGGTCAGGACGTCATGCGCAAGCTGGTGATCCTGGCGCGTGAAGCCGGTTATGACATCGAACCGACGCAGGTCCGCGTGGAATCGCTGGTACCGGAGAGCTGCGCGACCGGATCTGTCGATCAGTTCTTTGAAGACGGTGAGGCGCTGAATCAGCAAATGCTGCAACGTCTGGAAGCCGCCCGCGAAATGGGTCTGGTGCTTCGCTACGTGGCGCGCTTCGATGCGAATGGCAAAGCCCGCGTGGGTGTTGAAGCCGTGCGTGACGACCACCCTCTGGCGGCGTTGTTGCCTTGCGATAACGTATTCGCTATCGAAAGCCGCTGGTATCGCGATAACCCGCTGGTGATCCGCGGGCCGGGAGCAGGGCGTGACGTGACCGCAGGTGCGCTACAGTCTGACCTTAACCGTCTGACTCAACTTCTGTAATTCCCTGCTCCTGTCCTTCTCATGGGAATGGGGGGCGGAGTGGTCTGCTAAACCCCCTCCCAGCCTCCCCCTTCGCAGGGGGAGGAGCTTAATTCCCACAGCAAAATGTCCCCAACGTGAAATTCTTTCAGTTTGCGTGAAGATTAATCATTCTCTGTCCTCATTTTAACGTTGACACTTTGGCTGCTTTCCGTCATTTTCTATCTATACGTTTAGACGTCCAAACGTCCATCATAACGAACCATAATCAAAACGCAGTGATCCATGAGGTAGTGTTTATGAGCTTTTTCCACGCAAACCAGCGCGAAGCGCTGAACCAGAATCTGGCAGAGTTACAGGGTCAGATTAACGTTTCTTTTGAATTTTTCCCGCCGCGTACCAGCGAGATGGAAGATACGTTGTGGAGCTCTATTGATCGCCTCAGCAGCCTTAAGCCTAAGTTCGTCTCTGTGACGTACGGCGCGAACTCCGGCGAGCGCGACCGTACGCACAGCATCATCAAAGGCATTAAAGAACGTACCGGTCTGGAAGCGGCACCGCACCTGACCTGTATCGATGCCACCCGCGATGAACTGCGTCAGATTGCACGGGATTACTGGGAAAGCGGCATCCGTCACATTGTGGCGCTGCGTGGCGATTTACCGGCAGGTGGCGGTAAGCCGGAAATGTATGCCACTGATCTGGTGCATCTGCTGAAAGAGGTAGGCGACTTTGATATTTCCGTCGCAGCCTATCCGGAAGTGCACCCTGAAGCCAAAAGCGCGCAATCAGATCTGATTAACCTGAAACGCAAAATCGATGCCGGTGCGAACCGCGCTATTACGCAGTTCTTCTTCGACGTGGAAAGTTATCTGCGTTTTCGTGACCGCTGCGCCGGTCAGGGGATTGATGTGGAAATCGTGCCGGGCATTCTGCCTGTGTCTAACTTCAAACAGCTGACCCGTTTTGCGACGATGACGAATGTGCGAGTGCCGCACTGGATGAACAGCCTGTTTGAAGGGCTGGATGACGACGCTGAAACCCGCAAAATGGTCGGTGCCAATATCGCGATGGACATGGTGAAAATCCTCAGCCGCGAAGGTGTGAAGGACTTCCATTTCTACACCCTGAACCGTGCAGAAATGAGTTACGCGATTTGCCACACGCTGGGTGTGCGTCCGGACATCGCCGTGCCGGTTCGCGCTTAATCTTTTTGCCCGACACTGAATACAAAAAACCCGCGAATTCGCGGGTTTTTCTTTGGCTGATGTCAGCGAAAACTAGCCGGTATTACGCATACCTGCTGCCACGCCAGCAATCGTTACCATCAACGCCTGTTCGACGTTAGCATCCTGCTTGCCGTCTTTTTCCAGCTCGCGGGAACGGTGCAGCAGTTCAGCCTGCAATACATTCAGCGGGTCAGTGTAGACGTTACGCAGGGCGATAGATTCCGCAATCCATGGCAAATCTTCCATCAGGTGATCGTCGTTAGAAATCGCCAGAATCACTTTGATGTCGCTTGCCAGCTGATCGCGCAACTGCTGACCGAGCGGCCACAGCTCTTTCTCTACCAGACGATGATCGTAGTATTCCGCCAGCCACAGGTCCGCTTTCGCAAACACCATTTCCAGCATGCCGATTCGGGTGGAGAAGAACGGCCAGTCGCGACACATGGTTTCCAGCTCGTCACGTTTCCCGCCATCGACCACAGCCTGCAAACCGGCACCGGCACCCAGCCAGGCTGGCAGCATCAGACGGTTTTGCGTCCAGGCGAAAATCCACGGAATAGCTCGCAGGCTTTCAACGCCGCCGCTGGCTTTACGTTTCGCCGGGCGTGAACCCAGAGGCAGTTTCGCCAGTTCCTGTTCCGGTGTTGCGGCGCGGAAATAAGGCACGAAGTCTTTATTCTCGCGGATATAACCCCGGTACATTTTGCAGGACACGTCAGACAGCTGTTCCATGATATCCACCCAGGCTTGTTTCGGCTCAGGCGGTGGTAACAGGTTGGCTTCCAGAATCGCAGAGGTGTACAGCGCCAGGCTGCTGATGGTGACCTCCGGCAAACCGAATTTGAAGCGGATCATCTCGCCCTGTTCGGTAACGCGCAGGCCGCCTTTCAGGCTGCCCGGAGGCTGAGACAGCAACGCAGCTTGCGCCGGTGCGCCGCCACGGCCGATAGAACCGCCGCGTCCGTGGAACAGTGTGAGGGCAATCCCGGCTTTCTCGCAGGTTTTGATCAGGGCATCTTGCGCGCGATATTGCGCCCAGGATGCCGCCATCACGCCCGCGTCTTTTGCGGAGTCGGAATAGCCAATCATCACCATCTGTTTGCCCTGAATGAAACCGCGATACCAGTCGATGCTCAGCAATTGCTTCATCACATCGTCAGCATTGTTCAGGTCGTCGAGGGTTTCGAACAGCGGCGCGACCGGCATCGGGAACGGACAACCGGCTTCTTTGAGCAGCAGGTGTACGGCCAGCACATCAGACGGCGTGCGCGCCATCGAAATAACATACGCCGCAATCGAGCCTTCCGGTGCTTCGGCGATCACCTGACAGGTATCGAGCACTTCTTTGGTGTCGGCGCTCGGTTCCCAGTGGCGTGGCACCAGCGGACGTTTTGAATTGAGTTCGCGGATCAGGAAAGCCTGTTTGTCGGATTCTGACCAGCTTTCGTAATCACCCAGCCCCAGATAGCGGGTGATTTCGGCAATAGCATCGGTGTGGCGGGTGCTTTCCTGACGCACATCGATACGCACCAGCGGCACGCCGAAGCAACGCACGCGGCGCAGGGTATCCAGCAACTGACCGTTGGCGATAATGCCCATGTTGCAGGCCTGCAATGACTGGTAACAGGCGTAAAGCGGTGCCCACAGCTGGTCATTTTTCACCAGCAAATCGTGAGGACGCGCAACGCGTTCGCCTTTCAGACGGGCTTCCAGATACACCTGGGTATTGGTCAGCTGTGAACGCAGCTGTTTCATGATTTCACGGTAAGGTTCGATGATGTCCGCACCGCCCGCCAGCTCACGCAGTTCCGGGGTACATTCAGTCATCGACAGTTCTGACACCAGCACCGCGATATCGCGCAGGAACAGGTCAGTCGCTTTCCAGCGGCTCAGCAACAGTACGTGGCGGGTGATATCGGCGGTCACGTTCGGGTTACCGTCGCGGTCGCCACCCATCCAGGAAGTGAAACGAACCGGCACGGCTTCCACTGGCATTTTGTAATCCAGTGAGGTTTCCAGTTGTTCGTTCAGTTCACGCAGGAACGCAGGCACGCCTTCCCACAGGCTGTTTTCGACCACCGCAAAGCCCCATTTAGCTTCATCCACCGGCGAAGGGCGGTTCTTACGGATTTCATCGGTATGCCATGACTGTGCGATCAACTGACGCAGACGACGCATGATTTGTTTACGTTCGTAATCGGCCAGATCGTTATGGTCGAGCTGCTTGAGGCAGTTATTCACTTCGACCAGTTTGTGGATCAGTGTGCGGCGGGCGATTTCTGTCGGGTGTGCAGTCAGCACCAGTTCAATAGAAAGCTGGTCAACGGCATCGCGTAACTGTTGTTCTGAGAGATTTTTGGATTTCAGTCGATCGAACAATTGCGCCAGCGCTTCAGGATTACTGGCCGCTTCGCCGTGTGGCGAAATGCTGTGATATTGTTCAGCCACGTTGGCTAAATTCAGAAACTGACTAAAAGCACGGGCAACAGGCAACAGCTCATCATTTGAGAGATTTTGCAATGTTGACAGCAACTCCTGCCGATCCGCGTCGTTTCCGGCACGGGAGGATTTCGACAGCTTACGGATTTTCTCAACACGATCCAGGATATGCTCTCCCAACGTATCTTTGATCGTGTCGCCCAGCAATTTACCTAAGGTACTGACATTACTTCGCATTGCGGAATATTGTTCGTTCATATTACCTCTGACCCGTTCTCTCGTTTAATTTTTATATTCTGTAAATAACTTTCACCCGTCAGGCATTCTTGCCCCGTTCACCCTGCCAACCTGGCCATACTTTTTAAATGCAGCACCTGTTTTAACCTAAAAACCCCGGATCACTCACGTGAAAAATGGTCTTTTTGGCCATGTCGCTGAAATTTAATTACAACCGCGACGATATCAGTTTGGCTAATCCTGTTTTTGTACAATAGCAAAGTTGTACAGTACCAAAGGGCGCCCGTGAGCGCCCTGATTGTTTCTTCATCACTCCCTCATTCAGTATCAGTGATAACAGAAATGATGAACGACCTGAGAAATCAGCTCACGAGTCGGTTTAATGAACGCAGTATCAATATATTCATCTGGCTGATGCGCCTGATCGATAGAGCCCGGTCCGAGAACCAGCGTCGGACACAGCTCCTGAATAAACGGCGCTTCGGTGCAGTAGTTAACGATTTCCGTTTCCACGCCCAGCAGTTTCTCGACCACCTGCACCAGCGGATGATCCGGCGGACATTCATAACCCGGGATCGGCGGATGCAGCTCTTCAATCACAATACGTCCCGGCCAGCGTTCACTGACCGGGGCCAGCGCTTCATTCAGCAGACCGTCAATGTCAGTCAGCGTCAGACCCGGCAGCGGGCGGATATCCATATGCATTTCACAGCACGCACAAATACGGTTTGGCGCGTCGCCGCCGTTGATGTAACCAAAGTTCATGGTCGGGTACGGGATCACGAAACCACTGTGGTTGTAGCGGCTTTTCAGCGTATTGCGCAGCGTCATTAAATGGGTAATCGACTCGTGCATCAGTTCAATAGCGTTCACGCCGCGAGACGGATCACTGGAATGGCCGGACTGACCGGTGATGCGAATAGCATTCGACAGATGGCCCTTATGTGCACGAACCGGTTTGAGCGAAGTAGGTTCGCCGATGATCGCGCAGTCAGGACGAATTTTTGCGTTTTTGGAGAAATAGCTGGCACCGGCCATGGTGGTTTCTTCATCAGCGGTCGCCAAAATATACAGTGGTTTAGTCAGTTTGGTCAGATCGACATCACGCAGTGAATCGAGGATAAAGGCGAAGAAACCTTTCATGTCGGCAGTCCCTAAACCATAGAGCTTATTTTCATGCTCGGTCAGGGTGAAAGGATCGCGTGTCCAGCGGCCATCATCGAACGGAACGGTATCCGTATGGCCTGCCAGCAGTAAACCGCCAGCACCTTCACCAGAACTGGCTAACATATTGAATTTATGACGTGTGCCCGGCACGGGTTGCACTTCGACGTTGAAGCCTAAATCACCGAACCAGCCTGCCAGTAAATTGATTAACGTCTCATTGCTCTGGTCCAGTGCAGCGTCTGTTGCGCTGATGGAAGGGGTTGCTATTAACGCCCGGTAGAGCTCAATAAAAGGAGGTAATTTCATCTTCACTGTTGACAGCCTTTAGTTAGGGTAGTATTCATATTCATGCAATAATTGTGAATAAAAATACAATAAGCCAGCGCGTAAGGAAACCGGAAAAAAATGCATCCGGCCCCTACCCAAAAATTGAGAAGGTGAACAAGCCCTATGTTGAATACGCTGATTGTTGGTGCCACAGGTTATGCCGGAGCCGAGCTCGCTGCTTACCTGAATCGCCACCCACATATGAACATAACCGGTTTAACGGTTTCAGCGCAAAGTGCAGATGCAGGAAAATTGCTTTCTGATTTGCATCCTCAATTAAAAGGCATCGTCGACTTGCCTGTTTTGCCACTGACCGACGTGGCAGAAGCCGCGAAAGGTGTCGATGTCGTTTTTCTGGCGACCGCGCATGAAGTCAGCCACGATTTAGCCCCGCAGTTTCTGGCGGCGGGCTGCGTGGTGTTTGACCTGTCCGGTGCCTTCCGCGTCAGCAAACCTGAGTTTTATACCGAATTCTACGGCTTTGAGCATCAGCATCTCGATCTGCTCGACAAAGCCGTGTACGGCCTGGCCGAATGGCAGGCTGACAAATTAAAAGATGCCCAGCTGATCGCCGTACCGGGCTGTTACCCGACCGCTTCACAGCTGGCGCTTAAACCGCTTATCGAAAATGGTTTGCTCAATGACAGCCAGTGGCCGGTCATCAATGCCACCAGCGGTGTCAGCGGCGCAGGCCGTAAAGCCACGCTCGGCAACAGTTTCTGCGAAGTCAGCCTTCAGCCATACAAACTCTTCAGCCACCGTCATCAGCCGGAAATTGCCGAACATCTTGGTGTGCCGGTGATTTTCACGCCGCATCTGGGCAACTTCCCGCGCGGTATTCTGGCGACCATCACCTGCCGCCTGAGCGCGGGTGTGACGGAGCAGGACGTGGCGGAAGCCTTCCATAATGCCTATCACGATAAACCGCTGGTGCGTTTGTACACCAAAGGCGTTCCGGCACTGAAAGATGTGGTTGGTCTGCCGTTTTGCGATATCGGCTTTGCGGTGAAAGGTGAACATCTGATTGTGGTGGCGACGGAGGATAACGTGCTGAAAGGCGCATCTGCCCAGGCGGTTCAGTGCATGAATATCCGTTTCGGCTTCCCGGAAACACAATCACTGCTTTAACAATCCCTCAGATTGTCAGCAAACAAAAAACAACCGTCCCTGAGCGTTTATTCAGACGCGCAGGGGTGTTAGATTAAATTAAACGTATTGTTATTAATTAACATTCTCAACCGGTCGGGGCGCGAACAGCTATGAATCCGTTAGTCATCAAGTTAGGTGGTGTGTTGCTGGACAATGAAGAAGCGCTTGAGCGCCTGTTCATGGCGGTAGTGGCTTATCGTCAGGAATATCAACGCCCGCTGGTTATTGTTCATGGTGGCGGCTGCCTGGTTGACGAGCTGATGAAAAAGCTGAATTTGCCTGTGGTGAAAAAAGCCGGTCTGCGTGTGACTCCTGCTGATCAGATTGACATCATTACCGGCGCACTCGCCGGCAGCGCAAACAAAACCTTGCTGGCGTGGGCGGTTAAAAATCATATCAATGCCGTTGGGTTGTCTCTTGCCGACGGCGGCACGGTCAGCGTTACGCAGTTGGATGAATCACTGGGCTTCGTCGGTAAAGCCGCAGCGGGTGATCCGGCACTGATCAACACCCTGCACGGCGCAGGCTACCTGCCGATTGTCAGTTCTATCGGTATCACTGCAACCGGCGAGCTGATGAACGTTAACGCCGATCAGGCCGCGACCGCACTGGCGGCTACGCTGGGCGCGGATCTGATCCTGCTGTCTGATGTCAGCGGTATTCTTGATGGCAAAGGCCAGCGCATTCCTGAAATGAGTGCGGAGAAAGCCGAACAGCTTATCGATCAGGGCATCATCACCGACGGCATGATTGTCAAAGTTCACGCTGCGCTGGATGCCGCACGTTCTCTTGGCCGCCCGGTGGATATCGCCAGCTGGCGTCACGCCGAGCAATTACCGGCACTGTTTAACGGCGTCGCGATCGGCACACGCATTCTGGCGTAACGCATCGTCCGGCGTATTCAGTACACACTTTTGTCAGGGCGCAGCACAGTGCGCCCTTTTGCATAAAAAATTTCAGGAGCAGGAAAATGGCACTTTGGGGCGGGCGTTTTACTCAGGCAGCGGATCAGCGGTTTAAGGAACTGAATGACTCACTGCGTTTTGATTACCGGCTGGCAGAGCAGGATATTGTGGGCTCGGTAGCCTGGTCCAAAGCGCTGGTGACGGTGAACGTATTAACCGTTGACGAACAGCTTCAGCTGGAAGACGCGCTGACCGTGCTGCTGGAAGAAGTCCGTGCCAATCCGCGCGCTATTTTAGCCAGCGATGCCGAAGATATTCACAGCTGGGTTGAAGGCAAGCTTATCGACAAAGTCGGCAATCTCGGTAAGAAACTGCACACCGGTCGCAGCCGTAACGATCAGGTCGCGACTGACATCAAACTGTGGTGTAAAGCACAGGTGGTTGAACTGGGTGAGGCGCTGCATCATTTGCAGCAGGCGCTGGTCGCCACAGCCGAAGCCAATCAGGACGCTGTGATGCCGGGTTATACCCACCTGCAACGCGCCCAGCCGGTGACGTTTGCGCACTGGTGCATGGCGTATGTCGAAATGCTGGCGCGTGACGAAAGCCGTCTGAAAGATACCCTGACCCGTCTGGACGTCAGTCCGCTGGGCTGTGGCGCACTGGCTGGTACCGCATATCCGATGGATCGCGAACAACTGGCAGGCTGGTTAGGTTTTGCTTCGGCGACACGTAACAGCCTCGACAGCGTTTCTGACCGTGACCATGTTCTGGAGCTGCTTTCCAACGCAGCCATCAGCATGGTTCACCTTTCACGCTTTGCAGAAGATCTGATTTTCTTCAATACCGGTGAAGCGGCGTTTATTGATTTGTCTGACCGCGTGACGTCAGGTTCTTCCCTGATGCCGCAGAAGAAAAACCCGGATGCGCTGGAGCTTATCCGTGGCAAATGTGGCCGCGTACAAGGCGCACTGACCGGCATGATGATGACCATGAAGGGCTTACCGCTGGCGTACAACAAAGACATGCAGGAAGATAAAGAAGGGTTGTTCGACGCGCTCGATACCTGGATGGATTGCCTGAACATGGCATCACTGGTGCTGGATGGCATTCAGGTGAAACGTCCGCGTGCAAAAGAAGCCGCGCAGCAGGGTTATGCCAACTCCACCGAACTGGCAGATTATCTGGTTGCCAAAGGCGTTCCGTTCCGCGAAGCGCACCATATTGTCGGTGAGGCGGTAGTGGAAGCGATTAATCAGGGCAAAGCGCTGGAGGCATTATCGCTGGCAGATTTGCAGAAATTCAGCAGCGTGATTGGCGACGATGTTTACGCCATTCTCGAACTGCAATCCTGTCTCGATAAACGAGCCGCTAAAGGTGGTGTTTCTCCGCAGCAGGTGGCGCAGGCCATTGCTGATGCGAAAGCGCGTTTAGCGTAAAAGAAAAAAGGCGGACCGAAGTCCGCCGTATTTTACTGTTTGTGTTTTCCAGTACTTATTGTGGGACTTCACACAACGCTTCGGTTTCTGAATGGAGGTAAACCTCCAGGTCGTCACTTCCCCCGATGTGGCGTCCACCGATAAAGACTTGCGGCACTGTCGCCCGGCCCGTCACGGCGCGCAGACTGACGGTGGTCGCGTCTTTACCTAATACAATTTCTTCATACTGAATACCGCGTTCCTGCAACATTTGTTTGGCTTTCGCACAGAACGGACAGCCCGGTTTAGTGAACACGGACACGGATTCCTGCACTTTAAATTCGGGTGCCAGATATTTGAGCATGGTGTCTGCATCAGACACTTCAAACGGGTCGCCCGGCTTATTTGGCTCAACGAACATTTTCTCGACGATACCGTTGCGTACCAGCATGGAATAACGCCATGAGCGCGGGCCGAAGCCTAAATCCGCTTTCTCAACCAGCATGTCCATGCCTTTGGTGAATTCACCGTTACCGTCCGGGATGAACGTAATGTTGGACGCGTTTTGTTCAGCTTTCCACGCATTCATCACAAAGGTGTCATTAACTGAAACGCACAGAATGCTGTCGACGCCGTGATTTTTAAAGACCGGAGCCAGTTCGTTGTAACGTGGCAGATGGCTTGAAGAGCAGGTCGGGGTGAATGCGCCCGGCAGTGAAAACACAATTACTGTTTTATTTTTAAACAGTTTTTCGCTGGAGAGATCTACCCACTGATCGCCCTGTCGGGTGTGAAAAGTAACGTGCGGTACGTGTTTACCTTCCTGGCTTGCAAACATGAATAACCCCTTAATTAATCAGTAAAATAGAAAGTTTTTTCGGCACTGCCGTTTCGTTGGGAGGCATTATTCACGATAATAGTTGATAGATATAATCGTTGATTGCTATCTTATCTATCGTTAACGACTATCGCATTGCCTTTTAGGGACTGGAGGAAAAATGAACATTCGTGATCTAGAGTATCTGGTGGCACTGGCAGAGTTTCGCCATTTTCGACGCGCAGCAGATTCATGCCATGTCAGTCAGCCGACGTTAAGCGGTCAGATCCGCAAACTGGAAGATGAACTTGGCGTTATGTTGCTTGAAAGAACCAGTCGCAAGGTGTTGTTTACACAAGCCGGTTTGCTGCTGGTGGATCAGGCGCGCACGGTGTTACGTGAAGTGAAAGTTCTGAAAGAGATGGCGAGCCAACAAGGTGAAGCCATGTCCGGGCCGATGCATATCGGGCTGATCCCGACTGTCGGGCCTTATTTGTTGCCTCAGATTATTCCTTCGCTGCATAAAACCTTCCCGAAACTGGAAATGTATCTGCACGAAGCGCAAACCCATCAGTTACTGTCTCAGCTTGACAGCGGAAAACTCGACTGTGCGATTCTGGCGCTGGTGAAAGAAAGCGAAGCATTTATTGAAGTGCCACTGTTTGATGAGCCGATGAGGCTGGCGATCTACGACGATCATCCGTGGGCATCGCGCGATCGTGTGGCGATGGCAGATCTGGCCGGTGAAAAGTTACTGATGCTGGAAGACGGGCATTGCCTGCGGGATCAGGCGCTCGGTTTCTGCTTCCAGGCAGGTGCCGATGAAGATACCCATTTCCGGGCAACCAGCCTTGAAACACTGCGGAATATGGTGGCGGCAGGCAGCGGAATTACCTTGCTGCCATCCCTGGCTGTGCCCCATGAGCGCAGCCGTGACGGAGTGACGTATCTGACCTGTGACAAACCGGAACCGCGACGCACAATCGCGCTGGTATATCGTCCCGGTTCGCCACTGCGCGGGCGTTACGAGCAGCTTGCAGAAGCCATCAAAGAGCACATGCAGCCTTACATGGACCGAACCGCCGTCTTAAAACAGGCGGTTTAATCCGTTCAGTGCCGCAACACGATAGGCTTCTGCCATGGTCGGATAGTTGAAGGTGGTATTAACGAAATACTCGATAGTATTACCTTCACCTTTCTGTTCCATGATGGCCTGACCGATGTGAATAATCTCGGCGGCGCGTTCACCAAAGCAATGAATTCCCAGAATTTCTTTGGTATCCCGGTGGAACAGAAGTTTCAGACTGCCCACATTCATGCCCGCAATTTGTGCGCGCGCCAGATGTTTAAACTGTGCGCGGCCCACTTCATAGGGCACTTTCATCGCCGTCAGTTCCTGTTCGGTTTTACCCACGGAACTGATTTCAGGAATGGTGTAAATACCCGTCGGAATGTTTTCGATAAGGTGGACTTTCGCTTCGCCCTGAATCATGGCCTGCGCGGCAATGCGTCCCTGATCGTAAGCTGCTGATGCCAGACTTGGATAGCCAATGACATCACCGACCGCATAAATATGCGACAGCGCAGTCTGATACATGCTGTTCACTTTCAGCAGCCCGCGGCTGTCGGCTTCCAGGCCAATGTTCTCCAGGCCCAGTTTATCGGTGTTACCTGTGCGTCCGTTGGCATACAACAGCGCATCAGCTTTCACTTTTTTGCCGGATTTGAGGTGCATGATCACGCCGTCTTCCACGCCTTCGATCATCTCAAACTCTTCGTTGTGGCGGATGACCACACCGTTATTCCAGAAGTGATAGGACAGGGCGTCTGACATTTCCTGATCGAGGAAAGACAGCAGGCGGTCACGGGTGTTGATTAAGTCCACTTTGACGTTCAGGCCACGGAAGATGGATGCATATTCGCAGCCGATCACCCCCGCGCCATAGATAATCACATGGCGTGGCTCGTGGCTCAGTTCAAGGATCAGATCACTGTCGTAAATGCGCGGATGACCAAAATCTACATTGGCTGGCCGGTAAGGGCGCGAGCCACAGGCAATGACGATATTATCAGCGGTAATGACTTCGTGTGTGTTATCGGCGTAGCGGATGCTGATGGTGTTGGCATCCACAAAACTGGCATCACCGGAGAACAGCTGGCACTGGTTTCTTTCGTAGAAACCCTGGCGCATACGGGTTTGCTGATTAATAACCGAATCGGCATGACGCAGAATGTCCGGAAAAGTGGAACTCATTGTCCGGGAGTTATCGCTGTAGAGCGGGTTTTGGTTAAATTCGATGATTCTGCTGACGGCGTGGCGCAATGCTTTGGAAGGGATAGTTCCCCAGTGAGTACAGCCGCCACCGACGTTGTTATAGCGTTCGATGACAGCAACCCGGGCGCCTTGTTTAACCAGTCCCATCGCGGCGCCTTCTCCGCCAGGGCCTGAGCCAATGATGATGGCATCAAAATGTGAGTGCTGTGGCATGTTCGAAACCTATTTTTATACAAAATCACAACGAGAAAGTAACATATTACACCTATTTACCCCACATGCAGTTGTCATTTAATGGTAATGCAGCAACATTCTGACCCACTTTATGCTGTTGTATCTTTGGCTCCGACCGTTAAAAATTTTGGTATAGTGAAGCGATATCGGGCGAATAATCAAAAAGAAGAAAACTATCCGGATGAAGGTTATGGGCGTAAGAGCACAACAAAAAGAGCGTACGCGTCGTTCACTGATTGAGGCGGCTTTCAGCCAGCTCAGTGCCGAGCGCAGCTTTGCCAGTCTGAGTCTGCGTGAGGTTTCCCGCGAGGCAGGCATTGCACCAACCTCCTTTTACCGGCATTTTCGCGATGTGGATGAACTGGGTCTGACAATGGTTGATGAAAGTGGTCTGATGCTGCGTCAGCTGATGCGCCAGGCACGCCAGCGCATTGCGAAAGGTGGCAGTGTGATCCGTACGTCAGTCTCCACGTTTATGGAATTCATCGGTAACAATCCCAACGCATTCCGCCTGTTGCTGCGTGAACGCTCCGGTACATCGTCGGCGTTTCGTGCCGCAGTGGCCCGCGAAATTCAGCATTTTATTGCGGAACTTGCCGACTATCTGCAACTCGAAAATCATATGCCGCGCAGTTTTACTGAAGCGCAGGCTGAAGCCATGGTGATCATCGTTTTCAACGCCGGTGCGGAAGCGCTGGATGTGGATATTGCACAGCGCCGCCAGCTGGAGGAACGTCTGGTGTTGCAGCTGCGGATGATTTCCAAAGGCGCATATTACTGGTATCGCCGTCAGCAGGAACGGACGGCTGTGATTCCCCTTAATAATAAGACCAGAGGTAAAGAAGATGACCGAACAACCGAACCAGGATAATGGCACTCTGGTTTTGGCTTTGATTGCCGGGCTGTCGATTAATGGCACTTTCGATGCGTTATTCAGTTCTGTCGTAACGTTTTCGATCTTCCCGATCATTTCTCTGGTGTTAGCGGTGTATTGCCTGCACGTTCGTTATCACCGCGGTGAAATGCCGAAAGGGTTACCGGGTCTGGCTGCGGCGTGTTTTCTGCTGGGGCTGTTGCTGTACAGCACCATTATGCGCGTCGAATACCCTGAACTGGGCTCGAACTTCCTGCCGTCGCTGATTTGTGTGGCCCTGATCTTCTGGATAGGACTGAAGCTGAAAAAACGTAAGTCTTCCCTTCAGTAACCCCTTCTGATGATCAAACGAGGCAATCTGTGGATTGCCTTTTTTATCCCCCCTCATTTAATGAACTGTCATTTCATTAATATCAAACCCATGTTCAATATTTAGAGATTGATCGCCCACTTCTTTATTTCTTTGCCATAAAGTTCGTTTGAGTGGCAAAAACCAAAAGGTTTTCATTCCTGCTCCTCGTTAATTTGAATCATGGCCGGACGAAGTATTTTCGTTCGCATTCAGCCTACGCCTATAGGTGATTTAACAGAGGCAACACGGCAATGAAAACACGTAAAATCGGATTCTTTAATTACATCGCCTACGGGGCAGGCGATTTTCTGGGGGCGGGTACGACGGCCCTGACTGCGGCGTGGCTGCTCTATTTTTACACCACGTTCTGCGGGCTCTCACCCATTGAAGCGACATTTATTTTTGCCACCGCGCGTGTCGCTGATGCCGTGCTGAGCCCGCTGATGGGGTATCTCACCGATAATTTCGGTAATACCTGGCTTGGCAAGCGGTTTGGCCGCCGTAAGTTCTTCATCCTGCTCGGCATTCCTTGTGTGTTCAGCTACAGCTTCATGTGGGTGGGCGACATGGGATATGTCTATTATCTGCTGACCTATCTGCTGTTCGATATCGTCTACACCATGATTCTGGTGCCGTATGAAACGCTGGTGCCGGAAATGACCGATGATTTCAAACAGAAAACGAAATTCTCCGGCGCCCGTATCGCTCTGGCACAGTTGTCCGCGATTCTGGCGGCCTTCCTGCCGGGTATTTTGTTGCAGCATTTCGGCAAAGATAACGCCATTTCCTTCTTCTATTCGAGCCTGGTCTTTGCGGTAATTTGCGCATTCGTTCTGACGCTGGTGTATTTCTTTACCTGGGAAAGACCGGAAGAGCTGAAATCTGAAGCCACCAGGAAAATTGAGCGCGAACGTCAGCAACTGACACTGGCGCAAAGCCTGAAACGCCTGAAGGTGGAATTATCCTCGACGCTGCGCATCAAGATTTTCCGTCAGCATCTGGGGTTATACCTCGGCGGGTATATCGCGCAGGATGTGTTTAACGCCGTGTTCACCTATTACGTGGTGTTCGTGCTGATGCAAAGTGCTGCCATTGCCTCCAACCTGATGGGCATGATGGCCATCCTGCAATTCGTGGCGGTGATTGGCATGATCCCGTTGTGTATCCGCTTTGGCCCTGCGCCATCTTATCGTCTGGCTGTTTCTCTGTTCGGGCTGGCTGCTATCTCGTACGGCGTGCTGTATTACACCGGTATGAATGATTCGATGTCATTACTGCTGCTGATTTCCGCGCTGGCTGGTCTGGGCCGTGGCGGGATCAACTACGTGCCGTGGAATATTTACACCTATATCGCTGACGTTGATGAAACCATTACCGGTCAGCGCCGGGAAGGGATATTCGCTGGCGTGATGACGCTGACCCGCAAAGCCTCACAGGCTGGTGCGGTAATGCTGGTCGGGATTATTTTGCAGCTTGCCGGGTTCGTTTCCGGGCAAAGTCAGCAGGTTCCGGCAGTCGGCCATACCATTTTGGGCGTGCTGGTAATTGGTTCCTTGCTGATGCTCAGTATCGGTTTCACCATTTCCCTGTTCTTCCGTCTTAATCAGAAAACACACGGCGTGCTGACCCGCGAAACGCAGAAAATGCGTGATGCTAACCGTATCGTGCCAGAGCAAATCACGCCGGAAGACCGCGCGACGGTCGAAATGCTGACAGGAATGAAATACGAATCTCTGTGGGGCAACAACAACATCGGTTATCTGCATCGCAATAATCCGCCTCCCGAAAAGCTTACCCGTGAAAATACCGCCGACATGCCGGTCCAGGGACGTTTATAAATTTTGAATTCACAGGAGAACGCCATGAAAGTTTTTGAAGTTAAACACAGTGCCTTGCTGCGACAACCGGAACATTTCATTTCTCGCGGGGAACTGAAATCGCTGATCCACAACGTGACCAACAATCTGGTGAATATCGAAGATAAAACCGGTGAATTCCTGCTGCGGTTGGATGATGGTCGCGTGATTGACACCAAAGGTTGGGCTGGCTGGGAATGGACACACGGCATTGGGCTTTACGGCATTTATCAGTATTATCAGCAGACCGGCGACGAAAAAATGCGTGCGGTGATCGACGACTGGTTTACCGCGCGTCTGGCCGAAGGCACGCCGACCAAAAACGTCAATACCATGAGCCCGTTCCTGACGCTGGCGTATCGCTACGAAGAAACCGGCAATGCGGCGTGGCGTCCTTATCTGGAGCGCTGGGCTGAATGGGTAATGTACGAAATGCCGCGCACTGACAAAGGTGCAATGCAGCACATTGTTTATAACAACGAAAACCATCAGCAAATGTGGGACGATACGCTGATGATGAGCGTGCTGCCGCTGGCGAAAATCGGCAAATTGCTGGATCGTCCGGAGTTTGTCGAAGAAGCGACGTATCAGTTCCTGATGCACGTGCAATATCTGATGGATCGCCAGACCGGTCTGTGGTTCCACGGCTGGACATTTGACGGTCATCATAACTTTGCCCAGGCCCGCTGGGCACGCGGTAACAGCTGGCTGACGATTGCTATTCCGGAATTCCTCGAACTGGTGGATTTGCCGGAAAACAACGCAACCCGCCGCTATTTATTGCAGGTGCTGGAAAGTCAGGTCAGTGCGCTGGCGAAATGTCAGGACGACAGCGGTTTATGGCATACGCTGCTTGATGACCCGCAGTCTTATCTTGAAAGCTCAGCGACAGCCGGTTTTGCGTACGGCATTCTGAAAGCCGTGCGTAAACGCTACATTGACGCATCGTATGCACCGGTAGCGGAAAAAGCCATCCAGGGCGTGATCAAACACATCAATCCGGCAGGAGAACTGACGCAAACCTCATTCGGTACGGCGATGGGCAATGATCTCGATTTCTATCGTGAAATCGCGCTGACCTCAATGCCATACGGGCAGGCGATGGCAATCCTGTGTCTGTCAGAATATATGCGGGTCTACTTGTAAGGCGGGCAGTATTTTTGCTGAGAAGAGATTGAAATAAAAACGGGCACTTAAAAGGTGCCCGTTTTTGTTTCCGCGTTTGCCCGTCAGATTTTTTCCAGCAGAACGCCGGATTCCATATGGTGGGTGTACGGGAACTGATCAAACAACGCCAGACGTGTCACGCGGTGTGTTTTGCTCAGTGTTTCCAGATTCGCACACAGCGTTTCCGGATTGCAGGAGATGTACAAAATACGGTCGTAGCCTGCCACCATTTTTACGGTTTCGTCATCCAGCCCGCTGCGTGGCGGATCGACAAAAATGGTGTTGCATTCGTATCCGCTCAAATCGACATCCTGCAAACGGCGGAATTCACGCACGCCGTTCAGTGCCTGGGTAAAATCTTCTGCCGCCATGCGGATAATCTGCACATTATCAATCTGGTTAGCTGCAATGTTAAATTGCGCGGCAGCCACCGACGGCTTGGCGATTTCTGTGGCCAGTACGCGGCGGAAGTTACGCGCCAGCGCCAGCGAGAAGTTGCCGTTACCGCAGTAAAGTTCCAGTAAATCGCCGGTCGCGTTTTCCGTGGCCTTCAGCGCCCATTCCAGCATCTGAATATTCATCTCGGCATTGGGCTGGGTGAAACTGTTTTCCACCTGACGATAAATCATATCGCGGCCCGCTACCGGCAGCACTTCATCGACATAATCCTGATCGAGCATGATTTTGGTTTTCGCCGCACGACCAATCAGCTGGATATCAAAACCGTCGGCGCGCAACTGGTCGCGCAGGGCAGTGGCGGCCTGCTGCCATTCGTCATCAAGCTTACGGTGATACAGCAGGGAAGCGATGATTTTGCCGCTGCGGGTCGATAAATAGTCGATCTGGAAGATCTTACGGCGCAATGCCGGATCTTGCTTCACGGCGGCGATCAGCACCGGCATCAGGCGGTTAATCAGCTCGCTGGCAATGGGGAACTGGTCCACACGCACGCGGGCTTTGGTCTGCTGATCAAACATGATGTGGTACAAATCGCCTTCATCGTGCCAGACGCGGAATTCAGCGCGCATACGGTAATGGCTGACAGGAGAACGGTAAACGTCAGGCTGCGGCGCATTAAAAGGCGACATCATCGCCGTGAGACGTGCGGTCTTTTCCGCCAGCTGGTCGTCATAGTGTTCAATGGGCAGTTTTTCAGGCGTCATCGGTTATCTCGTCTAACAGGGGATGAATGGGCAAACTTTGCGGGGGATTGTAGGGAAAGCCACTCTTATGTCCACCTTTGTTGCATTTCTTCCGGTAAAACATACCTGGCGTTACGGATGTCTGGATTTCCAAATAGGTTGATCGTAGGATTGCGCTTCGGCCTCATTGACTGAGTTAAAAGGGAATCCGGTGTGAATCCGGAACTGGCGCGCAGCGGTATGGGGAAATCACGGCGATAGCATTCTTTATTATGCAGACACTGTTTCTTCCTTCTCTCCTTATACAGGAAAGGAGAAAGAGGAGATGGGAAGTCATCGCCCGGTGCAGGTACTTTTCAATTAATTATGTCGTAATTAATTAGTCTGCAAATCCTAAGTCCGAAGACCTGCCGATGTTACGTCGCATTAATCACCGTCGTCGCGAAATACCGTCGGTGATCCTCTGCGGCATCCGCCAATTAAGTTTGGATGCTCGATTCATGACAATTAAAAAGCATGTGCTGCTGACGGCATTATCCGTCACGGCTTTTTCAGGGTGGGCGCAAGACAGTACTTCCACAAACAGCCGCGATGACCTGGTCGTTACCGCGAATCGTTTTCCACAACCCGTTTCTTCTGTATTAGCGCCGACGGACATCGTTACGCGTGAAGATATCGACAGATGGCAGTCAAAATCTGTGGCTGATGTTTTACGTCGTTTACCGGGCGTGGATATTGCTCAGAACGGCGGAATGGGCCAGCAGACTTCATTATTCGTTCGCGGAACGAATGCCAGCCACACATTAGTGCTAATGGATGGCGTGCGTCTTAACCAGGCGGGTATTTCCGGCGCGGTGGATATCAGTCAGATCCCTATTTCTCTTGTTCAGCGGATTGAGTTTATTCGTGGCCCACGCTCTGCAGTTTATGGTTCTGATGCCATTGGTGGCGTGGTTAACATCATTACCACACGCGATAAATTAGGCACGACTTTGACAGCCGGTATCGGCTCAGATGGCTATCAGACTTATGACGGCTCAACGCAGCAGAAACTCGGTGAGAATACTGTTCTGACGGTGGCCGGGAACTATACCTATACAAAAGGGACCGATGTGGTGGCGAATCTGCCGGATACTTACGGTGATCCGCGTCAGCCCGATCGTGATGGTTTTATGAGTAAGACACTCTGGGCAGGTCTTGAGCATCAGTTCAATGATCAGTTCAGCGGTTTTGCCCGCGCATACGGTTTTGATAACCGCACGGCCTATGACGGAACGTACAGTTACGCAGACCCGGCACACAGTGATGCATTGCCAGACACGCGTCAGTTGTACAGCCGGACTTACGATACCGGGTTGCGTTTCCAGCAAGGGATCTATTCGACGCAAATCAGCGGAAGCTACAGTAATACTAAAGACTATAATTATGATCCGAAATACGGCCCTTATTCCGCTTCTGCAACGCTGGATGATTCGGATCAATACAACCTGCAATGGGGGAATACTTTCCAGGTAGGGCAGGGAACCCTCAGCGCTGGCGCTGACTGGCAGAAACTCAGCACTCAGCCAGGCACCAACTATATTACCGATGGCTATACCCAACGAAACACGGGTGTGTACGCGACAGCTCAGCAAAAAGTGAGCGATTTCACTTTTGAAGGCGCAGTGCGTAATGACGATAACTCACAGTTTGGTTCACATGGCACCTGGCAAAGTAGTGCTGCATGGGAGTTTATTGACGGCTATCGTTTGATTGCGTCTTACGGGACAGCGTTTAAAGCGCCTAATCTGGGGCAGCTATATGGCAGTTTTGGTGGGAATGCCGATCTTAAGCCTGAAGAAAGTAAAGAATGGGAAGGTGGGCTGGAAGGCCTGACCGGGCCATTAAACTGGCGTTTGTCCGCTTATCGTAATGACATCGATCAGATGATCAGCTACGACAATCAGCAATCCGGTTATTACAATGTCGATAAGGCAACAATCAAGGGGGTTGAATGGACCGGGTCTTTCGATACTGGCCCGTTACGACATCAGGTCACACTGGAATATTTAGATCCCCGTAATGCTGAAACCAACGAGATTTTATTACGCCGCGCTAAACAGCAGGCGAAATATCAGCTCGACTGGACAGTCGCTGATTTTGACTGGTCGCTCAATTATCAGTATTTAGGTGAACGATACGATAAGAATTACAACACCAATGACAATGTACGTCTGGGAGGCGTGAGTCTTTGGGATCTTGCGGTGTCATATCCGGTAACGTCACATCTGACGGTTCGTGGTAGAATTGCCAACCTCTTTGATAAAGATTACGAGACGGTTTATGGCTACGAAACACCAGGACGTGAGTACAACCTTACTGGAAGCTATACCTTCTGATACAACACAAGTGCCTGACCGTCCGACGGTGCTGGTTTTCGATTCCGGCGTCGGCGGGTTGTCGGTTTATGATGAGGTCCGGCAGATGTTGCCGGACCTGCACTATATATATGCCTTCGACAATGTGGCTTTCCCCTACGGTGAGAAATCCGAAGAATTTATTGTTGAGCGCGTGGTTGAGATTGTCAGCGCAGTCGCGAAACGCCATCCCATTTCTATTATTGTCATCGCCTGCAACACGGCGAGTACCGTTTCTCTCCCTGCATTACGTGCCAAGTTCAGTTGCCCTGTTGTCGGGGTCGTTCCGGCAATTAAACCCGCGGCCAAATTAACGCGTAATGGCGTGGTTGGATTGCTGGCGACCCGTGCGACAGTTCAGCGGCCTTATACTCATGATCTGGTTGCACGCTTTGCGACGGATTGTCAGATTCTGATGCTGGGTTCCGCAGAGCTGGTGGAACTGGCAGAAGCGAAGCTGCATGGCGAAGTGGTTTCGTTAGCCGCGTTGAAGAAAATCTTACATCCGTGGCTGCGTTTACGTGAACCGCCAGACACTGTGGTATTAGGTTGCACGCATTTCCCGTTGCTTTCGCAAGAGCTTTCACAGGTTTTGCCCGATGGCACGCGTATGATCGACTCGGGTTCTGCGATTGCGAGGCGCGCGCACTGGCTAATTGAAACTTCCCATGTGCCAATCCCTGAAAAAAAGGCCGATATGGAAATAGAGTGTGTCGCCTACTGCATGGCAATGACTGCAGAAGCGCAAAGCTTGCTGCCTGTTTTACAAGCATATGGCTTCAGAAGCATCCAGGAATTGCCGCTTTAAACATCATTTGATGAAAGATTCAGCGGTCGGTAAATTATTTGTATTTTAGGGGTTGCGGCCTTCTGAGAACTCCCTATAATGCGCCTCCACTGACCGGGAACAACGACTGATACGTCGCCCGGACGGGAAGAGGAAAAGAAAAATGTTCGAATGAATAATCTCTTGACTCTTCAGCGGGAAAACGTAATATACGCCTCCCGCGCCGCATAAGATTCCTTGCGAACCGCGGCATGCTCTTTAACAATTTATCAGACAATCTGTGTGGGCACTCACAAGACGATATCAGCCACTTCGGTGGCAAAAAATATCAAGTCTTAGAGTGACCAAGCAGTAATTCATTTAGTTGAATTATTACGAAGTAATCTCTGAGCATCGCTTCACTTGTTGAAGCAAATCGAACTTTTAATTGAAGAGTTTGATCATGGCTCAGATTGAACGCTGGCGGCAGGCCTAACACATGCAAGTCGAGCGGCAGCGGGAAGTAGCTTGCTACTTTGCCGGCGAGCGGCGGACGGGTGAGTAATGTCTGGGAAACTGCCTGATGGAGGGGGATAACTACTGGAAACGGTAGCTAATACCGCATGACCTCGCAAGAGCAAAGTGGGGGATCTTCGGACCTCACGCCATCGGATGTGCCCAGATGGGATTAGCTAGTAGGTGAGGTAATGGCTCACCTAGGCGACGATCCCTAGCTGGTCTGAGAGGATGACCAGCCACACTGGAACTGAGACACGGTCCAGACTCCTACGGGAGGCAGCAGTGGGGAATATTGCACAATGGGCGCAAGCCTGATGCAGCCATGCCGCGTGTGTGAAGAAGGCCTTAGGGTTGTAAAGCACTTTCAGCGAGGAGGAAGGCATCACACTTAATACGTGTGGTGATTGACGTTACTCGCAGAAGAAGCACCGGCTAACTCCGTGCCAGCAGCCGCGGTAATACGGAGGGTGCAAGCGTTAATCGGAATTACTGGGCGTAAAGCGCACGCAGGCGGTTTGTTAAGTCAGATGTGAAATCCCCGCGCTTAACGTGGGAACTGCATTTGAAACTGGCAAGCTAGAGTCTTGTAGAGGGGGGTAGAATTCCAGGTGTAGCGGTGAAATGCGTAGAGATCTGGAGGAATACCGGTGGCGAAGGCGGCCCCCTGGACAAAGACTGACGCTCAGGTGCGAAAGCGTGGGGAGCAAACAGGATTAGATACCCTGGTAGTCCACGCTGTAAACGATGTCGACTTGGAGGTTGTGCCCTTGAGGCGTGGCTTCCGGAGCTAACGCGTTAAGTCGACCGCCTGGGGAGTACGGCCGCAAGGTTAAAACTCAAATGAATTGACGGGGGCCCGCACAAGCGGTGGAGCATGTGGTTTAATTCGATGCAACGCGAAGAACCTTACCTACTCTTGACATCCACGGAATTCGCCAGAGATGGCTTAGTGCCTTCGGGAACCGTGAGACAGGTGCTGCATGGCTGTCGTCAGCTCGTGTTGTGAAATGTTGGGTTAAGTCCCGCAACGAGCGCAACCCTTATCCTTTGTTGCCAGCGAGTAATGTCGGGAACTCAAAGGAGACTGCCGGTGATAAACCGGAGGAAGGTGGGGATGACGTCAAGTCATCATGGCCCTTACGAGTAGGGCTACACACGTGCTACAATGGCATATACAAAGAGAAGCGAACTCGCGAGAGCAAGCGGACCTCATAAAGTATGTCGTAGTCCGGATTGGAGTCTGCAACTCGACTCCATGAAGTCGGAATCGCTAGTAATCGTAGATCAGAATGCTACGGTGAATACGTTCCCGGGCCTTGTACACACCGCCCGTCACACCATGGGAGTGGGTTGCAAAAGAAGTAGGTAGCTTAACCTTCGGGAGGGCGCTTACCACTTTGTGATTCATGACTGGGGTGAAGTCGTAACAAGGTAACCGTAGGGGAACCTGCGGTTGGATCACCTCCTTACCTCAAGATACGCATTGTGCAGTGTCCACACAGATTGTCTGATAGAAAGTAACGAGCAGAAATACCTTAATAGGCTTGTAGCTCAGGTGGTTAGAGCGCACCCCTGATAAGGGTGAGGTCGGTGGTTCAAGTCCACTCAGGCCTACCAATTCGTCCCCATGCTGCGTTGTCGTCACACTCGTTTGCGGTTGCAAACGTCGTATGAACTCCGCCTTGCCTGAGAACAAATTGGCTGACTCATCTTGCTGATGAGTGATTAAGGTATCTGTAAGTGACTGTATGGGGCTATAGCTCAGCTGGGAGAGCGCCTGCCTTGCACGCAGGAGGTCAGCGGTTCGATCCCGCTTAGCTCCACCATTACCGTACAGCCCCTAAATAATACTTCAGAGCGTATTGGAAACAGTATGCTGCGAAGTATTTTGCTCTTTAACAATCCGGAACAAGCTGAAAATTGAAAGTTTACAGCTGAACATCACTCTCCGTAGCAGTACTGAGTGGTGGATTAGTCTGTAACAGAGTCTCTCAAATAATCGCAATGCGACGGTGGAAACACCTTCGGGTTGTGAGGTTAAGCGACTAAGCGTACACGGTGGATGCCTAGGCAGTCAGAGGCGATGAAGGGCGTGCTAATCTGCGAAAAGCGTCGGTAAGGTGATATGAACCGTTATACCCGACGATACCCGAATGGGGAAACCCAGTGTGCTCCGGCACATTATCATTACATGAATACATAGTGTAATGAGGCGAACCGGGGGAACTGAAACATCTAAGTACCCCGAGGAAAAGAAATCAACCGAGATTCCCCCAGTAGCGGCGAGCGAACGGGGAAGAGCCCAGAACCTGAATCAGTTTGTGTGTTAGTGGAAGCGTCTGGAAAGTCGCACGGTACAGGGTGATAGTCCCGTACACAAAAATGCACAGGCTGTGAGTTCGATGAGTAGGGCGGGACACGTGACATCCTGTCTGAATATGGGGGGACCATCCTCCAAGGCTAAATACTCCTGACTGACCGATAGTGAACCAGTACCGTGAGGGAAAGGCGAAAAGAACCCCGGCGAGGGGAGTGAAATAGAACCTGAAACCGTGTACGTACAAGCAGTGGGAGCCTACTTTGTTGGGTGACTGCGTACCTTTTGTATAATGGGTCAGCGACTTATATTTTGTAGCAAGGTTAACCGAATAGGGGAGCCGTAGGGAAACCGAGTCTTAACTGGGCGTCAAGTTGCAAGGTATAGACCCGAAACCCGGTGATCTAGCCATGGGCAGGTTGAAGGTTGGGTAACACTAACTGGAGGACCGAACCGACTAATGTTGAAAAATTAGCGGATGACTTGTGGCTGGGGGTGAAAGGCCAATCAAACCGGGAGATAGCTGGTTCTCCCCGAAAGCTATTTAGGTAGCGCCTCGTGAACTCATCTTCGGGGGTAGAGCACTGTTTCGACTAGGGGGCCATCCCGGCTTACCAACTCGATGCAAACTACGAATACCGAAGAATGTTATCACGGGAGACACACGGCGGGTGCTAACGTCCGTCGTGAAGAGGGAAACAACCCAGACCGCCAGCTAAGGTCCCAAAGTCATGGTTAAGTGGGAAACGATGTGGGAAGGCATAGACAGCCAGGATGTTGGCTTAGAAGCAGCCATCATTTAAAGAAAGCGTAATAGCTCACTGGTCGAGTCGGCCTGCGCGGAAGATGTAACGGGGCTAAACCATGCACCGAAGCTGCGGCAGCGACGCTTAGGCGTTGTTGGGTAGGGGAGCGTTCTGTAAGCCGTCGAAGGTGGACTGTGAGGTCTGCTGGAGGTATCAGAAGTGCGAATGCTGACATAAGTAACGATAATGCGGGTGAAAAACCCGCACGCCGGAAGACCAAGGGTTCCTGTCCAACGTTAATCGGGGCAGGGTGAGTCGACCCCTAAGGCGAGGCTGAAAAGCGTAGTCGATGGGAAGCAGGTTAATATTCCTGCACTTGGTGTTACTGCGAAGGGGGGACGGAGAAGGCTAGGCTGGCCGGGCGACGGTTGTCCCGGTTCAAGCGTGTAGGGGGTGTGACCTGGTAAATCCGGTTGCATATCAACCCTGAGGCGTGATAACGAGCCACTACGGTGGTGAAGTAGCTGATGCCATGCTTCCAGGAAAAGCCTCTAAGCTCCAGGTAACACGAAATCGTACCCCAAACCGACACAGGTGGTCAGGTAGAGAATACTCAGGCGCTTGAGAGAACTCGGGTGAAGGAACTAGGCAAAATGGTGCCGTAACTTCGGGAGAAGGCACGCTGGCGCGTAGGTGAAGGGACTTGCTCCCGGAGCTGAAGCCAGTCGAAGATACCAGCTGGCTGCAACTGTTTAATAAAAACACAGCACTGTGCAAACACGAAAGTGGACGTATACGGTGTGACGCCTGCCCGGTGCCGGAAGGTTAATTGATGGGGTCAGCCGCAAGGCGAAGCTCTTGATCGAAGCCCCGGTAAACGGCGGCCGTAACTATAACGGTCCTAAGGTAGCGAAATTCCTTGTCGGGTAAGTTCCGACCTGCACGAATGGCGTAATGATGGCCAGGCTGTCTCCACCCGAGACTCAGTGAAATTGAACTCGCTGTGAAGATGCAGTGTACCCGCGGCAAGACGGAAAGACCCCGTGAACCTTTACTATAGCTTGACACTGAACATTGAGCCTTGATGTGTAGGATAGGTGGGAGGCTTTGAAGCGTGGACGCCAGTCTGCGTGGAGCCAACCTTGAAATACCACCCTTTAATGTTTGATGTTCTAACTCGGCCCCGTAATCCGGGGTGAGGACAGTGTCTGGTGGGTAGTTTGACTGGGGCGGTCTCCTCCTAAAGAGTAACGGAGGAGCACGAAGGTTAGCTAATCACGGTCGGACATCGTGAGGTTAGTGCAATGGCATAAGCTAGCTTGACTGCGAGAGTGACGGCTCGAGCAGGTACGAAAGTAGGTCATAGTGATCCGGTGGTTCTGAATGGAAGGGCCATCGCTCAACGGATAAAAGGTACTCCGGGGATAACAGGCTGATACCGCCCAAGAGTTCATATCGACGGCGGTGTTTGGCACCTCGATGTCGGCTCATCACATCCTGGGGCTGAAGTAGGTCCCAAGGGTATGGCTGTTCGCCATTTAAAGTGGTACGCGAGCTGGGTTTAGAACGTCGTGAGACAGTTCGGTCCCTATCTGCCGTGGGCGTTGGAAGATTGAGAGGGGCTGCTCCTAGTACGAGAGGACCGGAGTGGACGCATCACTGGTGTTCGGGTTGTCATGCCAATGGCATTGCCCGGTAGCTAAATGCGGAAAAGATAAGCGCTGAAAGCATCTAAGCGCGAAACTTGCCTCGAGATGAGTCTTCCCTGTGGCTTTAAGCCACCTGAAGGGACGTTTAAGACTAAGACGTTGATAGGCTGGGTGTGTAAGTGCAGCGATGCATTGAGCTAACCAGTACTAATGACCCGAGAGGCTTAACCTTACAACACCGAAGGTGTTTTGATTTGAGAGACAGACTCGAGAGAGTAGATTTTCAGCGAATTGTTCCGGTATTGGTTCGTATGGCGGCGTGTGATGAGAAATTATGACACGACGCGGTATGAATGAAACAGAATTTGCCTGGCGGCAGTAGCGCGGTGGTCCCACCTGACCCCATGCCGAACTCAGAAGTGAAACGCCGTAGCGCCGATGGTAGTGTGGGGTCTCCCCATGCGAGAGTAGGGAACTGCCAGGCATCAATTTTTTATAATAAAGAACGTGTTCCTTTTCCCCTGACAAGGAAAATAACAGGAACAAACATGTATCAGACGCTTTCTGATGTATGTGAAAGAACCGGTGGAGCGGTAGTTCAGTTGGTTAGAATACCTGCCTGTCACGCAGGGGGTCGCGGGTTCGAGCCCCGTCCGTTCCGCCAATTATTAAAAATTATGCCTGCTAAATTAGCAGGCATAATAATAAGCGTAATTTAGGGGCGTAGCTCAGTTGGTAGAGCACCGGTCTCCAAAACCGGGTGTCGCGAGTTCGAGTCTCTCCGCCCCTGCCATATTTAAACCCTTCGCGAAAGCGAGGGGTTTTTTTTCGTCTTAATTTCCTGAAATATTCCTCCATTTTTACCCTTCTTCTCTTAAACTCGCTAACTCTGTACCGTATTTTCACCCACTGGGCTCAAATCCTTCGCTTTTGTCGCTTGTCTTTTGTCATGTTTTGGCTGAATACATGCACGAATTGATTGTTCTCCCCGTATGTGACCTCGCTCATGCTCGCTTTTTCCCAATGTACTAAACCTAATCATCGTCTTATGACGACTACCAGTTCCCGGCACTCTTGTTTTTGTCCTTTTTACGGCCCAGGTCGTAGCGGATGAGGGCATATGTCGGGTGAATGTCCTGGCCGTACCCTACGAGTCATAACAAAAAGTAGCTCAGACTACACGCGAGGAAAGAAACATGTACAAACGCTTATTTGTGGCAGCAGCAGTAGCAACAGTACTTTGTGGCGCAGCTCAGGCGGCTCCGCTAGTTGTTGGTTTTTCGCAGATCGGCTCTGAGTCTGGGTGGCGTTCTGCGGAAACAAAAGTATCAAAATCAGAAGCGGAAAAACGCGGTATTACACTGAAAATCGCTGATGCTCAGCAAAAACAAGAGAACCAAATCAAAGCGATACGTTCATTCATCGCGCAAGGTGTTGATGCCATTTTCATCGCGCCTGTTGTGGCAACCGGCTGGGCACCTGTACTGACGGAAGCGAAAGAAGCCAAGATCCCGGTATTTCTGTTAGACCGCACCATTGAGGTCAGTGATCCGTCCCTGTATACCGCAGCAGTCGCTTCCGACAGCGTTTATGAAGGTAAAGTGGCAGGTGACTGGCTGGTCAAAGAGTCTGCTGGAAAACCATGTAATGTTGTCGAATTACAAGGAACCGTCGGTGCCAGCGTCGCGTTAAACCGTAAACAAGGTTTTGCCGATGCCCTGAAAGCTGCACCAAACGTCAAAATTATCCGTTCACAGTCCGGCGACTTTACTCGCAGTAAAGGCAAAGAAGTGATGGAAAGCTTTATCAAGGCTGAGCAAAACGGTAAGAATATTTGTGCCGTTTACGCCCATAACGACGATATGGCGATCGGTGCGATTCAGGCTATCAAAGAAGCTGGTCTGAAACCGGGTTCGCAGATCAAGATCGTTTCAATTGATGGTGTTCCTGACATCTACAAAGCGATGTTAGCCGGCGAAGCAAACGCATCTGTTGAACTGACACCGAACATGGCTGGCCCGGCATTTGATGCGCTGATCGCAATGAAAAAGGATGGCACACAACCTAAGAAATTCATTCAGACACAGTCCGCGTTGATCCTGCCGGACATGGCTCAGAAAGAATATGACATGAAGAAAAACATGGGTTATTAAGCCGGTTTACCGGCTTGTCTCATGAGCAAGCCGGTAGCAATTATTCCCTTTTCGCTTATGGCGAATGCAGCAGGAGTAGTGACGTGACGGATAATCCTGGTTCAGTAACGCTGCTCGAAGTGCGCGGCTTGTCAGTAGAATTCCCCGGCGTAAAAGCGCTGGAAAATGTCGACTTTACCCTCGAACGCGGTGAAATTGTTGCACTTTTAGGAGAGAACGGGGCTGGCAAGTCAACGATGATTAAAGCCCTTACTGGTGTCTATAAACGTTCTGCGGGCCAGGTCTTTCTTAACGGAAAACCGATCGAGCCAATCAATACTGCCGATGCCCAGTCGCTGGGAATTGGTACGGTATATCAGGAAGTCAATCTTCTGCCGAATATCTCCGTCGCTGCCAACCTGTTCATCGGGCGCGAGCCAACTCGTTTCGGGCTGGTCAATCAGCGCAAGATGGAACAACAGGCTGAAGTCCTTCTGGAAGGTTATGGCCTGCATCTGGATGTCAGCCAGCCGCTCTCAACCTACTCCATAGCGATTCAGCAAATTGTGGCCATTGCCCGCGCTGTTGACCTGTCTGCGCAGGTTTTAATTCTTGATGAACCCACCGCCAGCCTTGATGCCAAAGAAGTCAGCATGCTGCTCGATATTCTGGTTCAATTGCGTGATAAAGGGGTAGGGATGATTTTCGTCACCCATTTCCTCGATCAGGTTTATCGCATCAGTGACCGGATCACCGTTTTGCGAAATGGTAAGCGTGTCGGGTCTGAACGAACGGTAGATTTACCGCGCATCGATCTCGTGCCGATGATGCTGGGGCACAGTTTTGATGAAAATCTGCTCAAACGTACTGAACATAGAAATGTGAAAGGTGAACCGTTAGTGGATTTCAAAGACTACGGGCGTAGAGGCGTGGTCGACAATTTTGATCTGAAAGTGCGTCGGGGTGAAATCGTCGGACTGGCGGGCTTACTGGGATCCGGACGAACAGAAACCGCTCAGCTGATTTTCGGCATTAAAGGGCATGACAGCGGCAATGCGTACGTCGATGGCAAAGAAGAAACCATCAGCACACCCAGAAAGGCGGCGAAACTGGGATTTGGTTACTGCCCTGAAGATCGCAAAACCGATGGCATTATCGGCGCGGCCACGGTGCGTGAAAATATCATCCTTGCCTTACAGGCTCAGCGCGGCTGGTTGCGCCCTTTGCCGATGAAGGAACAGCATCAGATAGCCGAGAAATTTATCAAACTATTGGGCATCCGTACGCCCGGCACTGAACAGGAAATTCAGTATCTTTCCGGCGGTAATCAGCAAAAAGTGTTGCTGTCCCGTTGGCTTGCGACTCATCCCCGTTTCCTCATTCTCGATGAGCCTACCCGCGGGATTGACGTCGGTGCCCATGCAGAAATTATTCGTCTGATTGAAAAGCTTTGCGACGAAGGTCTGGCGTTGCTGGTTATTTCCTCTGAGCTGGAAGAGCTGGCGGGCTATGCCGATCGTATTGTCGTCTTACGTGACCGTCGCCATGTTGCCGAAATTGAGCAGGCTGATATCTCCGTGCCAGCCATTATGAAAGCCATTGCGGCGCAATGAGGAGATAGTGATGAACAACAGGAGTCTGCCAATGACGGGAAAACCGCGAAAAGTAAGATGGGTATTTCCTAAAGGTGCCACGCAAATCGGCGCTTTCGTCGCAATATTAGTGATCGACAGCCTGGTTGCTCCGGGCTTTTTCTCTATCCATATTCAGGATGGCCGCTTGTTTGGCAGCCTGGTTGATATTTTCAACCGTGGTGCGCCTGTCGCTTTGCTGGCTCTCGGAATGACGCTGGTTATCGCAACCGGCGGCATCGACCTTTCCGTCGGTGCGGTCATGGCGATTGCTGGTGCGACAGCGGCGACCATGACGGTGCAAGGATATCCGCTGATGATCGTGCTGCTGGCCTCGGTCGGGGTGGGGGCAATATGCGGTTTGTGGAATGGCTTTCTGGTCGCTGTTCTGCAAATTCAGCCGATTGTTGCCACGCTGATGCTAATGGTCGCCGGACGCGGCATCGCACAGCTGATTACGGAAGGGCAAATCGTCACTTTTGAACATAATGGCCTATCGCAGTTTGGTAGCGGTTCTTTGTTCTATCTGCCAATGCCGGTAATCATTGCCGTCGTCATGCTGGTTCTTGTCTGGGCGCTGACGCGGAAAACGGCACTTGGCCTGTTCATCGAATCAGTGGGCATCAACATCCGTTCTGCTTATAACGCCGGCGTAAATGCCCGTTTAGTGCTGATCTCCACTTACGTCATTTGTGGAATTTGCGCTGCCGTCGCAGGCGTTATCGTGACGGCCGATATTCGCGGTGCCGACGCCAATAATGCCGGATTATGGCTGGAACTTGATGCCATCCTTGCTGTTGTCATCGGCGGCGCCTCGTTGCTGGGCGGACGTTTTAACCTGCTCCTCTCTGTTGTCGGTGCACTGATCATTCAGGGCATGAATACCGGCATTCTGCTCTCCGGCTTCAAACCGGAATTCAATCTGGTGCTGAAGGCCCTGGTGGTGCTCGCCGTGCTGGTGGTGCAATCGCCCCGCGTCTCTCTCAGTAATCTGTTCCGGAGGAAAGGATAATGCTCAAAAGAAATCTGCCCCTGCTGATTACTATCGTGGTTTTCCTGGCCGGATACGCCTATTGCTTCACACAGTTCCCCGGTTTTGCATCTACACGCGTGTTTTTTGATTTGCTGACGGATAACGCATTCCTTGGCATCGTGGCCGTGGGGATGACATTTGTCATCTTGTCCGGCGGTATCGACCTGTCAGTGGGCTCTGTTATCGCTTTCACCGGGGTTTTGCTGGCGAAACTCATCGGCGCTTATGGTATCGCACCCGGTTATGCTTTTGTCATCGTCCTGTTGATGGGCGCCACGTTTGGTGCGCTGATGGGGTGGATCATTGATACGCTGAAACTGCCTGCTTTCATCATCACGCTGGCAGGCATGTTTTTTGTGCGCGGTATGAGTTTTATTGTTTCGGAAGAATCGTTGCCGATTAACCATCCGGTTTATGACTTCCTCGCCAGTTATGCCTGGAAAATGCCCGGTGGTGGTCGTTTTACATTACTGGCTCTGGTCATGCTGCTGGTGGTGCTTGGCGGGATTATTTTGGCGCATCGTACGCGATTCGGTAACAACGTCTATGCTGTCGGCGGCAGCAATGTGTCGGCTGCGCTGATGGGAGTGCCTGTGCGGCGTACCACGATTTACATCTATATGCTCTCCAGTACGCTGGCGGTGTTATCTGGCATCATTTTCTCGCTCTATACCTCTGCGGGTTATGCACTCGCTGCGAGTGGTGTAGAACTGGATGCCATCGCCTCAGTCGTGATTGGCGGAACATTACTGAGTGGCGGCGTAGGCACGGTTTTAGGCAGCTTGTTTGGCGTGCTCATTCAGGGGTTGATCCAAACTTACATCACCTTCGATGGTACGCTTAGTTCGTGGTGGACCAAAATCGTAATGGGTGTTTTGTTGTTTATCTTCATCGGATTGCAAAAAGGGATGGGCAGCTTCTGGACAGCCAGAAGAGCGCGTCATCCGCGGCCAGAACCGTCCTGAAACAGAACGGTGTCATAAATTAGTGATCAGCGGCGTTTTGAGTAACTGACGGATCAGGACCTGCTGATCGCTGGTTTGCAGCCAGACGGCGTAAAGCGGGCGGATCACTGGCGGAACATCTTCATGTGCGGCCAGTTGCGGATATTCCTTGGCCCAGTGCGCAGGCAGAAACGCACAACCGCCGGTATTTTCCAGCAACTGACGTGTCAGATGCGCAGAGGTTGTGGTCAGCACCGGTTCCTGATCGCTGTTTTGCAGTTTTTCCTGCTGAGGAAAATCAGCGCCCCATTCCAGCTTCACATACGGCGATTGTTCGCCCCTGGTCGTTTTCTGCGATGAGAAAAGTCGTAACGAGAAATTACCCAGCAACTGACTTGAAAGCTCGTCCATCTTCGGTGGCTCGGTGGTAATCAGCAAATCCAGTTGTCTTTCATGCAATTGCTTCACCAGCGACTGACGCAGGGCAATGCGCGCCTCCAGTCTCAGCGCGCCGCGCTGAGTGTAAAGAGATTGCAGCCACGGAGTCAGATAGGCTTCCCAGAGCGACGCCGTCGCACCAATCGATAATTCTGTGTGCTGTAACGAGCGTACAACCTCTTTTTTTGCCATCTGCCACGTTGACATCAGATTCTCTGCATAAGGCAGCAGACGTTCTCCTGCGGGCGTTAAGCGGATGTTATTGCGATGCCGTGTGAATAAATTGGCGCCAAGTTGGGTTTCCAGTTGTCGGATACGAAAGCTGACAGCGGATTGCGTCAGGTAAAGGGATTCCGCCGCCCGACCAAAGTGGCGAGTTCTACTGACCTCCAAAAAGGTTTTCAGTAATTCCGTGTCCAAAACTATCTCCAATATTTTTTGTCGTTAAGATTTAAATGTTTTGTTTTACACAATGTCAAGCCTAACTAATACTCCGCGCCATAACAGCACGACCATGAGAGAATTAGGAGCGTGTCAGATGGCGGAAAGCTTCACCACGACAAGTCGTTTTTTTGATAATAAACATTACCCTCGCGGGTTCTCCCGGCATGGCGATTTCACCATTAAAGAAGCGCAAATGCTAGAACGTTACGGCTTTGCTTTTAACGAGCTGGATCTGGGAAAACGTGAACCCGTTACCGACGAAGAAAAACTGTTCCTGGAGGTTTGCCGTGGTACACGCGAACCTGTAACGGATGCAGAAAAAGTGTGGAACAAATACATTGTCCGCACGCGTCGTCCGAAGAAATTCCACACGCTGTCTGGCGGTAAACCGCAGGCTGACGCTGTAGAAGACTACACGGAAAGCGATGACTAATGAAACGGGGCGATGCCCCGTTTTTTTATGCCAGACTCTTATGCAAAGTTAACAATAGCCTATCCATGCTGCGATAGCTCAGCGCCTCCGCAATATGCCGTCTTTCAATCGATTCTATCCCTCCAAGATCTGCCAGTGTTCTCGCAACTTTCAGAATGCGGTGCCAGGCTCTGACCGACAATCCCAGTTTATGCAGGACTTCTTCCAGAAATTCAGCATCTGCTTTGGTTAACACACAATATGTCTCCACTTCGCTACTGCTCAGATGCGCGTTGATTTTTCCCGCACGTTTTAACTGAATTTCTCTGGCGATCAGTACCCGTTCCCGCACTTGTACACTATTTTCCCTGAGCGCAGGCGTATGGTTTTGCTGGCTCAAAATGCCGGGCGGCAGGAGCGGGACTTCAATCGACAGATCGAATCTGTCGAGGAACGGGCCGGAAAGCCGGCTCAGATAACGTAAAACCTGCTGTGGCGGTGTGCGGTTATGAATACCCTGATAATGTCCTGTCGGACTGGGATTCATTGCTGCAATCAACTGCGCTCTTGCCGGATAGCGGACTTTCGCCCTCGCGCGGGAAATGGTGATTTCGCCGGATTCCATTGGCTGGCGCAAAGCGTCGAGAACCTGCCGCTGAAACTCGGGCAGTTCGTCGAGAAACAAGACGCCGTTATGTGCCAGCGATATTTCTCCCGGTCTGGGTAACGAGCCGCCGCCTACCAGCGCGCTCATTGACGTGCTGTGATGCGGCGCGCGGAAAGGGCGAATGCGGGAGAATTCACCGTCTTCTTCCGGATTATACACCAGGCTGGCAATGGCGGCGGTTTCCAGCTTTTCCTCGTTACTCATTGGCGGCAGTAATCCGGGCAACCGGCTTGCCAGCATGGTTTTTCCGGTACCGGGCGGCCCAATCAGCAATAAATTATGCCCTCCCGCTGCGGCCACTTCGAGCGCGCGCTTTGATTGTTCCTGTCCGATGATATCGGCGATATCAGGCTGATGCGTGAGCGGAGGCGGTATCGCCGGAAATTCAATCGGCGGCAGGCTATTCTCTCCCTGCAGGAACGCGCAGACCTGCAACAAGTGCCCGGCAACCATCGCCACACCGGGATCCAGCAGCGTCATTTCAGTTTGATTATTTTGCGGCAGGATTAACACCCGGCTTTCTTTTTGTGCCTCAAGTGCCGCCGGAATCGCACCATTAACACTGCGTAACGCACCAGAAAGTCCAAGCTCACCCAGAAACTCGTACTCTTCAAGCTTATCGCCCTGAAGTTGTTCTGAGGCCACCAGAATCGCCAGTGCGATGGACAAATCATACCGGCCACCCTCTTTGGGTAAATCCGCAGGGGCCAGATTGACGGTGATGCGTTTTGCCGGAAAAGTGAACCCGCAGTTGATAATGGCGCTGCGAACACGGTCTCTGGCTTCCTTGACGGTGGTTTCGGGTAAGCCGACCAGCGTCAGGGCCGGTAACCCGTTGCTGATATGCACCTCAACTGAGACACCTGGTGCCTGAACTCCCAGAGATGCGCGGGTAAACACCACAGCTAATGACATGCTTTTTCCTTGGCAGTGATAATTCCTGACGGCAGCATGCCAGAGCCTGAAACGCTTGCGGAAAGAAGATCGGCAGGATGCGTAATATCACGGAGAAATATTTTGTAAGTCAGCCGGTTAGCCCGGCCAGATGCGAGACACGCCGCAATCCCCGCAACACTCCTTAACAGTTTAAGGAGTCTGGAAACAAATTAGCGGACTAATTAAGTTGCCGCTAATACGGGCAGAGGTGTTTAATCTTGCTGTATTTAACAATAAATAAACAAATACAAACACTGATTAACATCTCTCTGCCTGACCAGGGGTTTTTCGGAATGCCCTGATAAGTGCACTGCCTGCAGCTATTCCGGAATAGGGACTCGCCCATGTTTGGTTGGACTTCCCGGCAGCGTAACGTTGCCATCGCCAGCTTTCTGAGCTGGACTCTCGACGCTTTCGATTTCTTCATTTTGGTCTTCCTGCTCAGCGATATCGCTTCGGCTTTTCAGGTGGATATCAAACAAGTCACGCTGGCTATTCTGCTGACGCTGGCCGTGCGACCGATTGGTGCGTTGCTGTTCGGACGCGCGGCGGAAAAGTACGGACGCAAGCCAGTGCTGATGGTTAATATCGCGCTGTTTTCTTTTTTCGAGCTGTGTACGGCGGCAGCGCCTTCACTGACGGTTTTCCTCATCCTTCGCGTGATTTACGGCATTGCGATGGGGGGTGTCTGGGGCGTGGCTTCTTCTCTGGCAATGGAAACCATACCTGACCGTTCCCGTGGCGTGATGTCGGGGATTTTCCAGGCGGGTTATCCGTTTGGTTATCTGCTGGCGGCGGTGGTATATGGCCTGCTGTTTGATGTGGTCGGCTGGCGGGGAATGTTTGTGATTGGGGCGGTACCCATTTTTCTGTTGCCGTTTATCTGGTTCAAAGTGCAGGAGTCACCTGTCTGGCTGGCAGCTCGGGAACGCAACGAAAGTACTGCGCTGATGCCAGTGCTGAAGAAAAACTGGAAGCTGTGTGTTTATCTGGTTGTGCTGATGGCAGGTTTTAATTTCTTCAGCCACGGCACGCAAGATCTCTATCCGACGTTCCTGAAAGTTCAGCATGGTTTCGATGCACATACCGTCAGTTTGATTGCCATCAGCTACAATATCGCGTCCATTATCGGCGGGATTTTCTTCGGTTCACTTTCTGAAAAGATTGGTCGCAAGAAGGCGATTATTATCGCCGCACTGCTTTCACTCCCGGTCATTCCCTTATGGGCATTTTCCGGCGGTTCGTGGATGCTGGGGCTCGGGGCGTTTCTGATGCAGTTTATGGTGCAGGGCGCGTGGGGCGTGGTGCCGACTTATCTGACAGAGCTGGTGCCCGCCAACACCCGCGCGGTTCTGCCGGGATTCGTTTACCAGCTCGGCAACCTCATTGCTTCAGTGAATGCGACGCTTCAGGCCTACATAGCCGAAAGCCATGGACACAATTACGGACTGGCGATGGCGATAGTAGCCGGTACCGTCGCCATCCTGATTTCTGTTCTGGTGGCGTTTGGCCGGGATACCCGCGGAAAAGCGATTACCGGCGCAATAAATAATCAAACTGCAGATCATCGCGCTAAGGTTTGATTTTGCAGACGATTTTTCGATAATTCTGCAACGTGCTGCAAATAATAACGTAAGAAAAGTGTTGTCATTAAACGTCTGACTGTGATAACTCTGTAGGCAATCGTTCGCAATATGAATTTTAGAAACCGAAAAATGAAAGCCCTTCTCCTCGTAGTTAGCCTAGTCGTGATTAGCGTGGTGGTGATTATTATCCCACCGTGCGGGGCTGCACTTGGACGAAGAAAGGCTTATTAAACAAGCCTGAACCTGAAAAGAAACCCCGCACCGAAAGGTCCGGGGTTTTTTTTTGGTCAGGAATTTCAGAGAACAGAGAAGCGGGGTCGGAAAATGAGCAACAGCATAATATTCTGCACTTGTCGCAAAAAGGCAGGAGAATAAAGATGAACGGAGCACAATGGGTAGTACAAGCGTTGCGTGCGCAGGGTGTAAATACAGTATTTGGTTATCCTGGCGGGGCAATCATGCCGGTATACGATGCATTGTATGACGGCGGCGTGGAACACCTGTTGTGCCGGCATGAGCAGGGCGCTGCAATGGCTGCCATCGGCTATGCCCGTTCTACCGGAAAAGTCGGTGTTTGTATCGCCACCTCCGGCCCCGGTGCGACCAACCTGATCACCGGTCTGGCTGACGCGTTGTTAGATTCCGTTCCGCTGGTTGCCATCACCGGTCAGGTCGGTTCTGCTTTCATCGGCACCGATGCTTTCCAGGAAATCGACGTTTTAGGGTTGTCTCTGGCCTGCACCAAACACAGCTTCCTGGTTGAATCGCTGGAAGCGTTGCCGGAAATCATGGCTGAAGCCTTTGCCATTGCCAGCTCCGGTCGTCCGGGCCCGGTTCTGATCGACATCCCGAAAGATATCCAGCTGGCCGTCGGCGAATTACCGCCGCATCTGGTCGCGGTAGAAGAAACTTTCCCGCATCCGGTCGCTGAATTGCAACAAGCCCGCGCGATGATTGCCGCCGCGCAAAAGCCGATGGTTTACGTCGGTGGCGGTGTCGGTATCGCGCAGGCGGTTCCTGCGTTACGTGAGTTTATTTCTGCGACAGGTATGCCAGCGGTAGCCACGCTGAAAGGTCTGGGCGCGCCGGATGCCAGCGACTCGTGTTATCTGGGTATGTTGGGCATGCATGGTACCAAAGCGGCGAATCTGGCCGTTCAGTCTTGTGATTTACTGATTGCCGTCGGTGCGCGCTTCGATGACCGCGTGACCGGCAAGCTGAATACCTTCGCGCCGGAGGCCGCCGTTATCCATATGGATATCGACCCGGCTGAACTGAACAAATTACGTCAGGCGCACGTGGCATTACAGGGTGATTTGAATACGCTGTTACCGGCGCTGCAACAACCCCTGAACATCAACGCTTGGCGTGATGAAGTCATGACGCTGAAAGCGCAGGGTGAATGGCGCTACGATCATCCGGGCGAAGCGATTTATGCGCCGCTGTTACTGAAACAAATCTCTGACCGTAAATCTGCCAGCACGGTGGTGACCACCGACGTCGGTCAGCATCAGATGTGGACCGCGCAACACATGCAGTTCACCCGTCCGGAAAACTTCATCACTTCCAGCGGCCTGGGCACCATGGGTTTCGGCGTTCCTGCCGCCGTCGGCGCACAGGTTGCCCGCCCGGACGATATGGTGATCTGCGTTTCCGGCGACGGTTCGTTCATGATGAACGTTCAGGAACTGGGCACCATCAAGCGAAAACAGTTGCCCGTCAAAATCCTGTTGCTGGATAACCAGCGGTTAGGGATGGTCCGACAGTGGCAGGAACTGTTCTTCGACGGACGCTTCAGTGAAACCAACCTCTCCGATAACCCCGATTTTGTCACGCTGGCCAGCGCATTTAACATCCCCGGCCAACGTATCCACCGTAAAGATCAAGTCGATGCCGCTCTGGACGCTTTCTTCAACAGCGAAGGTCCGTATTTGCTCCAGGTTTCCATCGATGAAAATGAGAATGTCTGGCCGCTGGTTCCACCGGGCGCAGGCAACGAAACCATGCTGGAGAAAATGTCATGATGCAACATAACGTCTCAATTCAGGCTCGCTTCCGCCCCGAAATGTTAGAGCGCGTATTACGCGTTGTCCGTCACCGTGGTTTTCAGGTGTGCGCAATGAACATGACGCCGATGGTCAATGCGGAAAACATAAATATCGAATTGACCGTTGCCAGTCAGCGGCCGGTAGATTTACTGTCTTCACAGTTACGCAAACTTATGGATGTCGCTTGTGTCGAGATCCAGCAACACACATCACAACAAATACGCGCGAATGCGTGAGTAAAGGGACGAGAAGAATGACGAAGAAAGCTGATTACATTTGGTTCAACGGCGAGATGGTTCCGTGGGCAGAAGCGAAAGTCCATGTCATGTCACACGCACTGCATTACGGCACTTCCGTTTTCGAAGGCGTGCGTTGCTACGACTCCCATAAAGGCCCGGTCGTATTCCGTCACCGTGAACACATGCAGCGTCTGCGCGATTCCGCAAAAATTTACCGTATGCCTGTTTCCCAGAGCGTGGATGAGCTGATGGAAGCTTGCCGAGAAACCCTGCGTAAAAACAATCTGGTCAGCGCGTATATCCGTCCGCTGGTATTTGTTGGCGATGTGGGAATGGGCGTTAACCCGCCGGAGGGCTATGAAACTGACGTCATCATCGCCGCCTTCCCGTGGGGCGCATATCTGGGTGAAGAAGCGCTGGAGCAGGGTATCGACGCGATGGTGTCTTCCTGGAACCGCGTTGCCGCCAACACCATTCCAACGGCCGCGAAAGCCGGGGGTAACTACCTGTCCTCATTACTGGTTGGCAGCGAAGCGCGCCGTCACGGTTATCAGGAAGGTATCGCGCTGGACGTTCATGGTTATGTATCTGAAGGCGCAGGCGAAAACCTGTTTGAAGTGAAAGAGGGCATTCTGTTCACGCCGCCATTTACCTCTTCAGCCCTGCCAGGTATCACCCGTGACGCTATTATTAAACTGGCGAAAGACATGGGTCTGGAAGTGCGCGAACAAGTTCTGTCCCGTGAATCCCTGTATCTGGCAGACGAAGTCTTCATGTCTGGTACTGCCGCAGAAATCACCCCGGTGCGCAGCGTTGACGGCATTCAGGTCGGCATCGGCAAACGAGGTCCGGTGACCAAACAAATTCAGGATGCGTTCTTCGGCCTGTTCACCGGCAAAACCGAAGATAAATGGGGTTGGCTGGATCCCATTAATCCTCAATAATCAAAAGAATAAGAATTGCGCAGGTAGCGATATCGCTGCCTGCTAAACAGAAATGATTTGGAGTGAACAGAGCATGCCTAAGTACCGTTCCCACACCACGACGCACGGCCGTAACATGGCTGGCGCCCGCGCATTATGGCGCGCCACCGGCATGACCGATAACGATTTCGGTAAGCCTATTATTGCTGTCGTTAACTCATTTACCCAGTTCGTGCCGGGTCACGTGCACCTGCGCGATCTGGGTAAGCTGGTTGCCGAACAAATCGAAGCGTCCGGCGGCGTGGCGAAAGAATTCAACACCATCGCCGTGGATGACGGGATCGCCATGGGTCATGGCGGCATGTTGTATTCACTGCCTTCACGCGAGCTGATCGCAGACTCCGTGGAATACATGGTGAACGCACACTGCGCCGATGCCATGGTGTGTATCTCCAACTGCGACAAAATCACCCCGGGCATGCTGATGGCGTCACTGCGCCTGAACATTCCGGTGATCTTCGTTTCCGGCGGCCCGATGGAAGCCGGTAAAACTAAACTGTCTGACAAAATCATCAAACTCGACCTGGTCGATGCGATGATTCAGGGCGCAAACCCGAACGTCAGCGATGCCGACAGCGAACAAATCGAACGTTCTGCCTGTCCGACCTGCGGTTCCTGTTCCGGGATGTTCACCGCCAACTCGATGAACTGTCTGACTGAAGCGTTGGGGCTTTCTCAGCCGGGTAACGGTTCATTGCTGGCGACTCACGCTGACCGTAAAGACCTGTTCCTGAACGCCGGTCGTCGCATCGTTGAGCTGACCAAACGTTATTACGAGCAGGACGACGCCAGCGCCTTACCGCGCAGCATCGCCAGCAAAGCCGCATTCGAAAATGCCATGACGCTGGATATCGCCATGGGCGGCTCGACCAACACCGTTCTGCACCTGCTGGCTGCGGCGCAGGAAGGCGAAATCGAATTCGACATGACCGATATCGACCGTCTGTCACGCAAAGTGCCGCACCTGTGTAAAGTCGCGCCAAGTACCCAGAAATATCACATGGAAGACGTGCACCGTGCCGGTGGCGTTCTGGCCATTTTGGGCGAACTGGACCGCGCGAACCTCCTGAACCGCGACGTGAAAAACATTCTCGGCCTGACCCTGAACCAGACGCTGGATCAGTACGACATCATGCTGACCAAAGACGAAGCGGTGAAAAAAATGTTCCGCGCCGGTCCGGCGGGTATCCGTACCACCCAGGCATTTTCACAAGATTGCCGCTGGGACACGCTCGATGATGACCGTGCCGACGGCTGTATCCGTTCACTGGAACATGCGTTTAGCAAAGACGGCGGTCTGGCCGTGCTTTACGGCAACATCGCGCAAGCGGGCAGCATCGTGAAAACCGCAGGCGTGGATGAATCCAACCTGACCTTCCGGGGTCCGGCCAAAGTGTACGAAAGCCAGGATGATGCCGTTTCCGCGATCCTCGGCGGCAAAGTGGTTTCCGGCGACGTTGTGGTTATCCGTTACGAAGGGCCAAAAGGCGGGCCGGGCATGCAGGAAATGCTGTATCCGACCACCTATCTGAAATCCATGGGTCTCGGCAAAGAGTGTGCGCTGATCACTGACGGCCGCTTCTCCGGCGGGACTTCCGGTCTGTCCATCGGCCACGTTTCTCCGGAAGCGGGCAGCGGCGGTTTGATTGCGCTGGTGGAAGATGGCGACATCATCGACATCGATATTCCAAACCGCAAAATGGTGCTGGATGTGCCCGCGGCAGAACTGGCGGCGCGTCACGAAGCTGAACTGGCCCGCGGCGACAAAGCCTGGACGCCGAAAAACCGTGAACGAGTGGTCTCCCTTGCGCTGCGTGCTTACGCATTGCTGGCAACCAGCGCGGACAAAGGCGCAGTACGCGACAAGTCTAAGCTGGGAGGCTGACAGTCATGGCGGTATCACAACCTCTACCCGACCAGCCGTGCGGCGCAGAATATCTGCGTGCCGTGCTGCGTGCGCCGGTTTATGAAGTCGCTCAGGTGACGCCTTTGCAGGTCATGGAAAAGATCTCTTCCCGGTTGGGTAACACCATTCTGGTGAAGAGGGAGGATCGCCAGGCCGTTCACAGTTTTAAACTGCGCGGCGCCTATTCGATGATCGCCAGCCTGACGGAAGAACAGGCTGCGCGTGGTGTCATCACCGCGTCTGCGGGAAATCACGCGCAGGGTGTTGCATTGTCGGCGACCAAAAAAGGCATCAAATCGCTGATTGTGATGCCGGTTGCCACCGCGGATATCAAAGTGGATGCCGTGCGTAACTTTGGCGGCGAAATTTTGCTGCATGGTGCCAATTTCGATGAGGCGAAAGCCAAAGCGATCACGCTGTCGCAGGAACAGGGCATGACGTTTGTGCCCCCGTTCGACCATCCGGCGGTGATCGCCGGACAGGGCACGCTGGCGATGGAACTGCTGCAACAGGATGCGCATCTCGACCGCGTATTCGTGCCTGTCGGCGGAGGTGGTCTGGCCGCCGGTGTCGCCGTACTGATCAAACAATTGATGCCACAGATTCAGGTCATCGGCGTCGAAGCTGAAGATTCTGCCTGCCTGCGCGCGGCAATGGATGCCGGTGAACCGGTGGATCTGGCGCGTGTGGGTTTGTTTGCGGAAGGCGTGGCAGTGAAACGTATCGGCAACGAAACGTTCCGTTTGTGTCGCGAATATCTTGATGACGTCATCACCGTTGACAGCGATTCCATTTGTGCGGCAGTGAAAGATTTGTTCGAAGATGTGCGCGCGATTGCGGAACCTTCCGGTGCGCTGGCGCTGGCGGGGCTGAAAAAATACGTGCAGCAGCACAACATTCAGGGTGAACGTCTGGCGCATGTGCTTTCCGGCGCGAACGTCAATTTCCACGGCCTGCGTTATGTGTCAGAACGCTGCGAGCTGGGCGAGCAACGCGAAGCACTGCTGGCGGTGACCATACCTGAGCGTAAAGGCAGCTTCCTGAAATTCTGTCAGTTGCTGGGTGGCCGTTCGGTGACGGAGTTTAACTACCGTTATGCCGATGCGGACAACGCCTGCATATTTGTCGGCGTACGTCTGACACGCGGCCATGCGGAACGTCAGGAGATTATCGCGGAACTCAATCATGACGGTTATCAGGTCGTGGATTTGTCCGACGATGAAATGGCAAAACTTCACGTGCGTTACATGGTGGGCGGGCGTCCGACCAAGCCTCTGCGCGAGCGGCTTTACAGCTTTGAATTCCCGGAATCGCCGGGCGCGTTGCTGAAATTCCTGCACACGCTGGGTACGCACTGGAATATATCGTTGTTCCATTACCGTAGCCACGGCACCGATTTTGGCCGTGTGCTGGCGGCCTTTGAGCTGAACGAAGAAGAGCCGGAGTTCGAGAAGAACCTGTCGGCGCTGGGTTATGACTGTCACAACGAAAGTGATAATCCGGCGTTCCGCTTCTTCCTGGCGGGCTAAAAACTCAACGGGGCATCTGAAAAGTGCCCCTTTTTTATTCTGTAAATGTTCAGAGCAACTGCCAGAACGCGTCGATCAGGGGTTCGTTCAGGCGTTTTTTCTGCACGCAGACGCCCAGCTCCAGCGGCGCGCCGAGCGTGACGTTATCCAGAACAGAAATACGGTTGCGCACCGGTTCCGGGCTGTTATCGACCACCACGGACGGGATCAGCGCGATGCCGCAACCAAGCGCGACCATCGACACAATGGCTTCATGGCCGGACACCGTGGCATAAATCAGCGGATTGCTCAGTCGGTTGCGTTTAAACCAGACGTCGATGCGTTTTCGCGCCGGGCCATGCTCCGGCAGGATGAACGGAATTTGTGACCAGTCCGGATGCGGTTCGCTGACTTGCGTGCGAACGGCGCAAGGCAGGGAAGGGGAAATCAGGATCATCGGAATTTCGCCGATCTGTGTGAAATCGACACTGCCCGGCAAACTTTCCGGACGACCAGCGATCCCCAGATCCGCTTCGGTGGACTGGACTTTTTCAACCGCATCTGCGGCATCACCGGTGGTGAGTTTGATTTCTACCAGCGGATGCTGTGCACGGAAACGGTCAAGGATCGGCGGCAAATGGCTGTAGGCAGCGGTTACCGAGCAAAAAAGTCGCAATTCGCCGCTCAGTGTCGGGCCATGCTGATCCAGCCCGCTGCGCAGTTGCTGATAATGCAGCAGCGTTTGCTGAGCAAAGTTTTTGAGTTGTTCACCTGCACTGGTCAGTTGCACGGTGCGGTTATCACGCTGAAATAACGGCTGGCCGAGTTCTTCTTCCAGCCGCTGGATCTGGCGTGACAATGTGGACGGGCTGACATGCATCGCCTTTGACGAACGGCCAAAATGGCGGCTTTCCGCCAGATGTAAAAACAGTTTCAGATCACGTAAGTCCATATCGAATACCCGGCTTTTTAGTTTCACAGGAATCAAACGAAGTATATTGCAGAATCTGCAACATCATCTTCGTAATATATCAATTTAAGCAATGTGTCGCATGACATATAGTGAATTCACGGCGTTCACCGGTTCACCGGTGAAACAAAAAATAACAGCACTTACCTCGATAGAACGGAGCAAGACATGGCTAACTATTTCAACACACTGAACCTGCGTCAGCAGCTGGCACAACTGGGCAAATGCCGCTTCATGGGTCGCGATGAATTCGCGGACGAAGCCAGCTACCTCAAAGGTAAAAAAGTGGTGATTGTAGGCTGTGGTGCACAGGGCCTGAACCAGGGTCTGAACATGCGTGATTCCGGTCTGGATGTGTCCTACACCCTGCGTGCAGAAGCCATTGCTGAAAAGCGTGCTTCTTGGCGAAAAGCGACCGAAAACGGCTTTAAAGTTGGCACATATGAAGAACTGATCCCCCAGGCGGATCTGGTTATCAACCTGACGCCAGATAAACAGCACAGCGCTGTAGTGAAAGCGGTTCAGCCTCTGATGAAAGATGGCGCAACCCTGGGTTATTCCCACGGCTTCAACATCGTTGAAGTGGGCGAGCAAATCCGTAAAGACATCACCGTGGTGATGGTTGCCCCGAAATGTCCGGGTACCGAAGTGCGTGAAGAATACAAACGTGGTTTCGGTGTACCTACACTGATCGCGGTTCACCCGGAAAACGACCCGAAAGGTGAAGGCATGGCGATTGCCAAAGCCTGGGCAGCAGCGACCGGCGGTCACCGTGCGGGCGTTCTGCAGTCTTCCTTCGTGGCTGAAGTGAAATCTGACCTGATGGGCGAGCAGACTATCCTGTGTGGTATGTTGCAGGCGGGTTCACTGCTGTGCTTCGACAAACTGGTTGCTGACGGTGTTGATGAAGCCTACGCAGAAAAATTGCTGCAGTTCGGCTGGGAAACCATCACCGAAGCGCTGAAGCAAGGCGGTATCACGCTGATGATGGACAGACTGTCCAACCCGGCGAAACTGCGTGCTTATGCGTTGTCCGAACAACTGAAAGAGATCATGGCGCCACTGTTCCAGAAACACATGGACGATATTATCTCCGGTGAATTCTCCAGCGGCATGATGGCTGACTGGGCGAATGACGACAAGAAACTGCTGACCTGGCGTGAAGAAACGGGCGCAACTGCGTTCGAGAACGCACCACAGTTCGAGGGTAAAATCTCCGAGCAGGAATACTTCGACCACGGCGTTGTGATGATTGCGATGGTGAAAGCAGGCGTTGAGCTGGCCTTCGAAACCATGGTGGCTTCCGGCATCATCGAAGAATCTGCCTACTACGAATCACTGCACGAACTGCCGCTGATCGCCAACACCGTTGCGCGTAAGCGTCTGTACGAAATGAACGTGGTTATCTCTGATACGGCTGAATACGGTAATTACCTGTTCGCTAACGCTGCGGTACCGTTGCTGAAAGAGTTCATGACGACCCTGCAGGCAGGCGATCTGGGCAAATCAGTGGCTGAAACCCAGGTTGATAATGCGCAACTGCGCGACGTTAACGAAGCGATCCGTAACCATCCAATCGAGTCAATCGGCCGCACTCTGCGTGGCTATATGACCGATATGAAGCGCATCGCCGTCGCAAGCTGATCCCCTTCATACTTCAAGTTACAGATGCGTTGGCTGCGTTCGGTCACCCGAATCACTTACTTGAGTAAGCTCATCGGGATTCTCTCGCTTGCCGCCTTCCTGTAACTCGAATTATTCGGGGCTCCAGGAAATACACAAAAGGGCACTGCATGAAAATGCGGTGCCCTTTCTTTTGGTTCTGGCTGAAGCAGAACTTAGTTGCGGTACAAAATCTTAATGATGTGGTAACCGAACTGAGTGTGCAACGGGCCCTGTGGCTCGATCAGGGGTGCAGAGAAAACCACTTTATCGAAAGCCGGCACCATGGCACCTTGCTTGAATTCACCTAAATGGCCACCTTTCTTCCCTGACGGGCAGGTAGAGTGCTTTTTAGCCAGCTTCTCAAAATCGCCACCGTTCTTCAGTTGTTCCAGAAGATCAAGCGCCTGTGCTTCTTCCTTTACCAGGATGTGCATTGCTGCGGCAGTTTTTGCCATGATAAGACCTTTTTTGCGAGAGTGTTTCCAGGCGGGTAATGTAACATCTGCAACCACCTGAGTGGAATCCGGCCTGTGTTCCGGGATAACAAATTGCACGGTAAAGCCAGTCAATCTCAGCCGACGTTTCTGCTACAATCGCCGTCCTTGTCCATCAGGTGAGCAAAAAATACGCCATGCGATTAAACCCCAGCCAACAACATGCCGTCGAATTCGTCACCGGACCCTGCCTGGTTCTGGCGGGGGCCGGTTCCGGCAAAACCAGGGTGATTACCAATAAAATCGCACACCTGATCCGTGAATGTGGCTATCAGGCGCGCCACATTGCGGCGGTAACCTTTACCAATAAAGCGGCGCGCGAAATGAAAGAGCGTGTCGGGCAAACTCTCGGGCGAAAAGAGGCGCGGGGCTTGCTGATCGCCACATTTCATACGCTCGGGCTGGAAATCATCAAACGTGAATTTGCCGCGCTGGGCATGAAATCCAACTTCTCTTTATTTGACGATCAGGATCAGCTGGCGCTGCTTAAAGAGCTGAGCGAAAAATGGCTGGAGAACGACAAGACATTATTGCAGCAGTTGATATCGACGATCTCAAACTGGAAAAACGATCTGGTTGATCCTGCCCATGCCGCCGGTCTGGCGCGATCAGAACGCGATCAAATCTTCGCGCACTGCTACAGCCTTTATCATGACCATATGCGCGCGTGTAATATTCTCGATTTCGATGACCTGATCCTGTTGCCGACGTTGCTGCTGCAAAGTAATGAAGAAGTGCGTGAACGCTGGCAGAACAAATTGCGTTATCTGCTGGTTGATGAATATCAGGACACTAACACCAGCCAGTACATGATGGTGAAACTTCTGGTCGGTAACCGCGCGCGTTTCACCGTGGTGGGCGACGATGACCAGTCGATTTACTCCTGGCGTGGCGCACGGCCACAAAATCTGGTGCTGCTGAAAGAAGACTTCCCGCAGTTACAGGTCATCAAGCTGGAGCAGAACTACCGATCCACCCAGCGTATTCTGAAAGCCGCCAACATCCTGATTGCCAATAACCCGCATGTGTTCGAGAAGCGTTTGTTCTCTGAACTGGCTTACGGGGAATCGCTGAAGGTCGTGACGGCGAACAATGAAGATCATGAATCCGAGCGGGTGGTCGGTGAACTGATTGCCCATCACTTCATCAATAAAACCGCTTACGGCGATTACGCAATTCTTTACCGCGGTAACCACCAGTCACGTTTGTTCGAAAAAATGCTGATGCAGAACCGCATTCCGTACCGGATTTCCGGCGGAACATCATTCTTTTCCCGCCCCGAAATTAAAGACCTGCTGGCCTATCTGCGTGTGCTGACTAACCCGGATGACGACAGCGCTTTCCTGCGCATCGTTAACACGCCGCGTCGTGAAATCGGTGCCGCCACCTTGCAGAAACTGGGCGAGTGGGCGAATCAGCGCAATAAAGGGCTGTTCAAAGCCAGTTTTGATATGGGACTGAGCCAGTATCTGACCGGGCGCGGACTGGAATCCCTGCAACGTTTCACGCACTGGATGGGTAATATTTCAGCGCTGGCTGAACGTGAACCGGTTGCAGCGGTGCGGGATTTGATTCACGGCGTCGATTACGAAAGCTGGTTGTTTGAAACCTCTCCGAGCCCGAAAGCTGCTGAAATGCGCATGAAAAACGTCAATCAGCTGTTCAGCTGGATGACGGAAATGCTGGAAGGTACCGATCTGGATGAACCCATGACGCTCACTCAGGTGGTCACCCGCTTCACGCTGCGTGACATGATGGAACGCGGCGAAAACGACGAAGAACTGGACCAGGTTCAACTGATGACGCTGCATGCCTCGAAGGGGCTGGAGTTCCCGTATGTGTATCTGGTTGGCATGGAAGAAGGTCTGTTGCCGCATCAGAGCAGCATCGATGAAGACAACGTGGATGAAGAACGGCGTCTGGCGTATGTGGGTATCACCCGGGCACAGAAAGAGCTGACGTTTACACTCTGCCGCGAGCGGCGTCAGTACGGCGAACTGATCCGTCCTGAACCGAGCCGCTTCCTGCTGGAATTACCGCAGGATGATCTGGCCTGGGAAAGCGAACGTAAAGTGGTGAGCGCACAGGAACGCATGGTAAAAGGGCAAAGCCATCTGGAGAAAATCCGCGAGCAACTGGCGAAAGCGAAAGGCGGCAATTAGCTATTAAACATGAGCCATTAAAAAAGCAGAGGCTGATTAATCAGGTCTCTGCTTTTCATTTTTTCGTGATAACGGTTTACAGTTGCTTATCACTGTTCTTCGACAAACAGTGGCCAGTGGACATAACTTTGCCAGTGGCTTTCCTGTTCTAACTCTTCAGCGCGCAGAGGATGCTGTTCCAGCCAGCCCTGCGGCACAATCACACTCAGTTCATCATCGTTGGCACGTAAACGCACTGCAGGCAATGTGTCGTCGCGTCGACGGCTGGCAAATATGATTGCCAGACGCAGAATACGACAAAGACGTTGCGCCTGACGCGGCGGCACGGCGTTTTGCTCATTGAGCAAGGGTAAATCAAGCGTGTTGTTCTGGTTTTGCAGTAACGTCGCCAGCAGTTTTTTCTGTGCCGGCGTGAAACCCGGTAAATCCAGATGACGGATCAGATAGGCTGCGTGATGTGGTGCTTTCTTGAAATCGACACTCAGACCAATTTCGTGGATCAGGCAGGCACTGTTAAGCAGTTCACGGGCACGGGCATCCAGCTTCCATTCCTGAGCTACCTGCAGCGAAAAGTTCTCGGCCAGTTGCGCCACACGTTCGGCCTGCTCGTTATCCAGCAGGTAACGGCGTTGCAGATTTCGCAGCGTACGCTGGCGGATATCCTGCTCAATTGGCAAATGCAGCATGCCGTAAACCAGCCCCTCACGCAGCGCGCCACCCGCCAGTGTCATCATTTCGATGTTCAGCGTTTTGAAAATGGCGATCAGAATTGACAGTCCGCTCGGGAAAACCAGCGCACGTTCGAGGGTAAGTCCTTCAATCTCCAGCTCTTCCAGCTTGCCGCACTGAATAGCACGCTGTTTGAGCTGCTGAAGTTTAGGCAGCGTGATGCGTTCATCCATGCCCTGAGCAACCATGATTTCCTGCAAGGCCTGCACGGTACCCGATGCGCCGACACAAATCTGCCAGCCATTGGCAATCAGCTCCGGTGCCACAGGCAGGATCATGTCGGTCGCAGCCTGTTCAGCCTGATCGAAGTTTTCTTTTGCCAGATTTCGATCCGCAAAATAGCGCTCCAGCCAGGTGACGCAGCCCATAGAAAGGCTGTAAAGCGTGGTGGCCTGAGCCCCAATGCCGGTCACCAGTTCTGTGCTGCCGCCGCCTATATCGACGACCAGCCGTTTATCCGGCCCGCCCGTGGTGTGGGCAACGCCGTGATAAATCAGACGCGCTTCTTCTTCACCGGTAATGACCTGAATCGGACAGCCGAGGATTTCCTGCGCTTTGCCCAGAAACTCGTCGGCATTGCTGGCCAGTCGCAACGTTGCGGTGGCAACGACGCGGATCTGATCACGCGGGATATCCTGCAATCTTTCAGAAAACAGCTTCAGGCATTGCCAGCCACGCTGCATCGCTTCCTGAGAAAGCAGGTTTTGTTTATCCAGACCGGCAGCCAGTCGCACTTTGCGCTTAATTCTGGCGAGGGTCTGGATACTGCCTGCCACCTCACGAACAACCAGCATGTGAAAGCTGTTAGAGCCCAGATCAATCGCTGCATACAGTGAGGTGGAACTTAACATAGGTTATCAGCCCGGACGTTTACGGTTGCTACGTGGTGCACTGCTGCGACGTGAAGACGAATTGCTGTTGCGACGCGGGCCGTTACCGGTGCGCGTGCGGGCAAGACGTTTTGCAGGAGGCAAATCAGTTAACAGCGCATCGCTGTTGTATTTACTGACCGGAATGCTGTGGCCGGTATAGGTTTCAATTGCCGGCAGATTCAGGGCATATTCTTCACACGCCAGGCTGATGGAATGACCACTCAGACCCGCGCGGCCGGTACGGCCAATACGGTGTACGTAGTCTTCACAGTCGTCAGGCAGGTCATAGTTGAAGACGTGCGTCACGGCAGGAATGTGCAAACCACGGGCAGCAACGTCGGTCGCAACCAGAATATCCAGCGTGCCTTTCGTGAAGTCTTCCAGAACGCGAAGGCGTTTTTTCTGCGGAACGTCACCGGTCAGCAAACCGACACGGTGTCCGTCGGCAGCCAGATGGCCCCAGACATCTTCACAACGGTGTTTGGTGTTTGCAAAAATAATGCAGCGATCCGGCCATTCTTCTTCAATCAGCGTCTGTAACAGGCGCATTTTTTCTTCATTTGAAGGATAGAACAGCTCTTCTTTAATGCGGTGGCCGGTTTTTTGTTCCGGTTCGATTTCAATCGACTCGGCATTATTCATGTTTTCGAACGCCAGTTCTTTCACACGATAGGAAAGCGTTGCTGAGAACAGCATGTTCAGGCGTTGATTCGCAGGAGGCATCCGGCGGAACAACCAGCGGATATCTTTGATGAAGCCCAGATCGAACATACGGTCTGCTTCATCCAGTACCACCACCTGGATCGCGCCCAGGTCGATGTAGTTCTGTTTAGTGTAATCGATTAAACGGCCAGTGGTTCCGATCAGGATATCCACGCCGCTTTCCAGTACTTTTAACTGTTTGTCGTAACCGTCGCCGCCATACGCCAGACCTAATTTCAGCCCGGTAGATTCAGATAATGCTTCGGCGTCGGAGTGGATCTGCACCGCGAGTTCACGCGTAGGTGCCATGATCAAGGCACGCGGCTGGTTAGTCTGACGACCTTCCGCAGCGGGGTGAGAAAGCAGATAATGGAAAGTAGACGCTAAAAAAGCCAGCGTCTTGCCGGTACCGGTTTGCGCCTGACCTGCAACATCACGCCCAGCGAGCGTGATTGGCAGTGCCAATGCCTGAATAGGAGTACAGTAATGGAAGCCTTTCTTTTCAAGGGCTTCTACTGCCAGCGGGTGCAGGGCGAAGTCGGAAAACTTCTGTTCGGTCAAGTGTGTTTTGCTCATAGTGTGGTAGAATATCAGCTAACTATTGCTTTACGAAAGCGTATCCGGTGAAATAAAGTCAACCTGATGTTGGTTAATGCTACATCAACAAGGTAAAGATAATCCTTTGGAGTAAACATGAGCGATAAAATTATTCACCTGACCGATGACAGTTTCGACAACGACGTATTGAAAGCCGAAGGGCTGGTGCTGGTCGATTTTTGGGCAGAGTGGTGCGGACCATGTAAGATGATCGCTCCAATTCTGGATGAAATTGCCACTGAGTTCGAAGGCAAGCTGACCATCGCGAAACTGAATATCGATGAAAACCCAGGTACTGCACCTAAATACGGCATTCGTGGTATTCCTACCCTGCTGTTATTTAAAGGCGGCGAAGTCGCAGCAACTAAAGTTGGCGCATTGTCGAAAGGTCAGCTGAAAGAGTTCTTAACAGCTAATCTGTAATCGGTCGGGATGACCCAAGCCAGGTGTTTAGCGGGCTGTCGTGTTTTTCACATTGTCCGCTAGACGCCTGTCAAGAAGCGTGCTAAGTTTACCCTTACTGCAAATAGAGCTTACCTGTAGTTTGATTCTTACGTTTTACTCTGTTGTGTCAAAAACATCTGCCTATAAAGTTTCTTTGAATAATAATTAAATTGAACTGGCACTGTACTTGACCATCTAACGGTTTTGACAAAATCGGCTTTAAGACACCTTCAATATCAGCATTACCCCTCAAGAATCGCCCGCGAGCGACTGCCTGCGGCTGGATTTCCGGGCTGTTATTTAAGTGTCATACAATAAACAGGCATGGATGACCCTGCCATACCCATTCACGACAGATGTTCGAGACATACCCCGAGTTTAAGAACCCACCATTATGAATCTTACCGAATTAAAGAATACGCCGGTCTCTGACCTGATTGCACTCGGCGAAAATATGGGACTGGAAAACCAGGCCCGCATGCGCAAGCAAGACATTATCTTTTCAATATTGAAGCAGCATGCTAAAAGCGGAGAAGACATCTTCGGTGATGGCGTACTGGAGATATTGCAGGATGGATTTGGTTTCCTCCGCTCCGGAGACAGTTCCTACCTCGCAGGCCCCGACGACATCTACGTATCTCCAAGCCAAATCCGCCGCTTCAACCTTCGTACTGGCGACACCATTTCCGGTAAAATCCGTCCACCAAAAGAAGGTGAACGTTATTTTGCCCTGTTGAAAGTTAACGAAGTTAACTACGACAAGCCAGAAAACGCCCGCAGCAAAATTCTGTTCGAAAACTTAACCCCTCTGCATGCAAATTCACGTCTGCGTATGGAACGGGGTAACGGTTCAACAGAAGATTTGACCGCTCGCGTACTGGACTTAGCTTCTCCAATTGGCCGCGGCCAACGTGGTCTGATTGTTGCTCCGCCGAAAGCCGGTAAAACCATGCTGCTGCAAAACATCGCTACCAGCATTGCGTACAACCATCCTGACTGCGTGCTGATGGTTCTGCTGATTGACGAACGTCCGGAAGAAGTGACCGAGATGCAGCGTCTGGTGAAAGGCGAAGTTATCGCTTCTACCTTTGACGAGCCAGCTTCCCGACATGTTCAGGTAGCCGAAATGGTTATCGAGAAAGCCAAGCGCCTGGTTGAGCATAAAAAAGACGTTATCATTCTGCTGGACTCCATTACCCGTCTTGCTCGTGCTTACAACACCGTGGTTCCGGCCTCAGGCAAGGTGCTGACCGGTGGTGTGGACGCCAACGCCCTGCACCGTCCAAAACGTTTCTTCGGTGCTGCGCGTAACGTGGAAGAGGGCGGCAGCCTGACCATCATCGCAACTGCGCTGGTCGATACCGGTTCTAAAATGGATGAAGTTATCTATGAAGAGTTTAAAGGTACCGGCAACATGGAATTACACCTGGCGCGTAAAATCGCTGAAAAACGTGTATTCCCTGCGATCGACTACAACCGCTCTGGTACCCGTAAAGAAGAGCTGTTGACCACTTCTGAAGAACTGCAAAAAATGTGGATCCTGCGTAAAATCATTCACCCGATGGGTGAGATTGATGCGATGGAATTCCTCATCAACAAGCTTGCAATGACTAAGACAAATGACGACTTCTTCGACATGATGAAACGTTCGTAATTTGGTGTAACGTCATATCAACGCCACGCACAGTCGTGGCGTTTTTTGCTTTTGGTGGCTACCATAACGCTGCTTTAGGAAGATTGTCAGACTATTCGGATAATAGCTGATGGTTTTTCACATGCCCTTTCTTTACTTTGTCGGTTGATTGGCTGAGAAATGGCAGCAGATAGGTATTGCCCGAGACAAAACCATAACTGCCACCATAGGATATGATTTAAGGCTGTGAGGTCTACGATGCTTTCGACGCCACACACCTTATTTTTTGCAGAAGAGAATTCTTAACTGTGAATTTACTCAATATGAGTACTGAGCTAGGCGTTGTTTTCATATTTTCATTCCTCTTTTTATTTGTTGCCCGGAAGGTCGCGAATAAAATCGGACTTGTTGATAGACCGAATTTTCGTAAGCGTCATCAGGGACTGATACCCCTAGTTGGTGGGATCTCCGTATTTGCTGGCGTTTGCTTTGCCTTTCTGATCACCAATTACACTATCCCACATGGCAATCTTTACCTTGCCTGCGCCGGGCTGCTGGTATTAGTCGGTGCGCTGGATGACCGTTTTGACATCAGTGTAAAAACACGGGCGATGGTTCAGGTTGTGATCGCTGTTGTGATGATGAGCTTCGCTAACCTCACGCTGCGCAGCCTCGGGCATCTGATGGGTCCCTGGGAAATGGTATTAGGCCCGTTTGGCTATCTTGTCACCCTGTTTGCCGTTTGGGCTGCCATTAACGCTTTCAACATGGTTGATGGTATTGATGGTTTACTGGGCGGCTTGTCTTGTGTCAGCTTTGGCTCATTAGGCATCATCATGTACGACAGCGGACACATGGAGTTAGCGTTCTGGTGCTTCGCGATGATTGCCGCGATCATCCCCTACATTTTACTCAATCTGGGTGTCTTAGGGCCTCGTTACAAAGTCTTTATGGGGGACGCGGGCAGCACGCTGATAGGGTTTACTGTCATCTGGATCCTCCTGCAAAGTACGCAAGGCGAATCTCATCCGATGAACCCGGTGACGGCACTTTGGCTTATCGCTATTCCCCTGATGGATATGGTTGCCATCATGTACCGCCGCCTTCGTAAAGGAATGAGTCCGTTCTCAGCGGATCGCCAGCACATTCATCATTTGATCATGCGTGCAGGTTTTACTTCACGTCAGGCTTTCGTCTTAATTACTGTCGCTGCCGCCATTCTGGCGGGGATTGGCGTGGTGGGCGAACACCTGAGTTTTGTTCCCGAATGGATAATGCTGGCTTTATTCTTTGTTGCCTTCCTGGTGTACGGCATTTGCATCAAGCACGCCTGGCGCATGGCGCGGTTTATTAAACGGGTTAAAAGACGTTTGCGCCGTTCCTCTACTCAATAATCACTCTTTTAAGCAAGGGCATACTGGCTGTGGATAAACCAGAAATGATGAAAAACCAGAACGAACACGCCATCGAGAACGAACTTGATATCCGTGGCCTGTGCTGCACTTTATGGAATGGAAAATTCTGGATTGCAGGTCTGGCGATACTGTTCGCCTTAATCGCTCTGGGGTCGTCTTACCTGATGAAACAGGAATGGAGCTCCACCGCAATCACGGATCGTCCGACGGTCAACAATCTTTCGTCCTATTTCTCTCAGGCACAGTTTCTGCGCAATTTAGATATGCGCAACGCGCCGCAGTCAGATGTCAGCCGGCCGCCCATTTCTGATGAAGCCTACAACGAGTTTGTCATGCAACTCGCGGCTTATGACACCCGCCGGGATTTCTGGCTGCATAACCCTTATTACAAGCAACGTCAGAAAAATGATGCGCGCGCTGATGCCGTTCTGCTGGATGACATGATCAATGACATTCAGTTTACGGCCCGTGATGCACCGAAAGTGCCGAACGATATCGTGAAACTCACGGCGGAAAACGCCGCAGATGCCAATAAGCTTTTGCGCCAGTATGTCGATTTCGCCAGCCAGCGTGCTGCACAGCATCTGTATGACGAGCTGGAAGGCGCATGGGCGGCGCGAACGCAGTCAATGAAAGCACAGGTCAAACGTCAGGAAGAAGTTGCCCAGACCATTTTCAAGCGCACCACGCATACCACCGAGCAGGCACTGAAAATTGCTCAGCAGCAAAACATTAATAAAAGCGTGACCGACACGCCTGCAGAAGAATTGCCGGATTCCGATATGTTCCTGCTGGGTGTGCCAATGCTCAAAGCCCGTCTGGAATTACTGCAAGCATCCGGTCCGGGGTATGATCTGGACTACGATCAGAACCGTGCGATGCTGTCGACGCTCAACGTCGGGCCAACACTTACGGCAAAATTCCAGACTTATCGTTATTTGAGAACGCCTGAAGAACCTGTAAAACGTGACAGCCCGCGCCGGGCATTACTGATGATTATGTGGGGCATTGTCGGTGGTTTAATTGGGGCTGGCGTTGCCCTGACCCGCCGTAAAAATAAGAGAAACACATTGTGAAAGTGTTGACGATTTTCGGCACTCGTCCGGAGGCCATCAAAATGGCTCCGCTGGTGCTTGCTTTGTCGCAGGATGCGGCCTTTGAATCTAAAGTTTGTGTTACGGCTCAGCACCGTGAAATGCTCGATCAGGTATTGCGTCTCTTTGATATCACTCCGGATTATGATCTGAACATCATGAAACCCGGGCAGGGACTGACAGAAATTACCAGCCGGATCCTGACCGGACTTAAGCCTGTTCTCGATGAGTTCAGACCTGACATTGTGCTGGTGCACGGTGATACCACCACTACTTTATCCGCCAGCCTTGCTGCGTTTTATCACCAGATCCCTGTCGGACATGTTGAAGCAGGTCTGCGTACCGGGGATCTCTCTTCACCGTGGCCGGAAGAAGGCAATCGCCTGTTAACCGGGCATCTGGCGAAATGGCATTTTGCGCCCACCGAAAATGCCAGTGCTAATTTGCAGCGGGAAAACATTGCCGGAGAGCGCATTTTTGTCACCGGGAATACGGTGATTGATGCGCTGCTCTGGGTTCGCGACCGCTTTAACCGCGATGCCTCGCTGGCACAGCAGCTGGCTGATAACTATCCGTTTCTTGATGCAAATAAAAAGCTGATTTTGGTGACGGGCCACCGCCGTGAAAGTTTTGGCGAGGGCTTTGAGCGGATTTGCTCGGCCCTGGCAGAAATTGCATGCCAGCATCCTGATGTACAAATTGTTTATCCGGTGCATCTCAATCCGAATGTCAGCGAGCCGGTGAACCGCATTCTGCAAAGCATCGACAATATCGTGCTGATCGACCCTCAGGACTACCTGCCATTCGTTTACCTGATGGATAAAGCCTATCTGATCCTGACCGACTCCGGTGGCGTGCAGGAGGAGGCACCTTCACTGGGCAAGCCTGTGCTGGTGATGCGTGAAACCACAGAACGTCCGGAAGCGGTGGATGCCGGAACGGTCCGGCTGGTGGGGACGGATCCCGCTAAAATGGTCGGGGAAGTGAACCGTCTGCTGAACGATGAGAACGAATACAACAGCATGAGCCGGGCGCACAATCCTTACGGTGACGGGCATGCCTGCCGCCATATTCTTGACGCATTGAAGAATCATTGGGTATCACAATGAGTTTTAACACTATTTCTGTCATCGGACTGGGTTACATCGGTCTGCCAACCGCCGCTGCATTCGCCTCACACCAAAAAAAGGTGGTGGGTGTCGATATCAATCAGCAGGCTGTTGATACGATTAACCGCGGTGCGATCCATATTGTGGAACCCGATCTCGACCTTCTGGTCGGGCAGGCAGTGGATGCAGGATTTTTGCGGGCAGTGACTCAACCTGAACCCGCGGATGCTTTCCTGATTGCTGTCCCGACGCCCTTTAAGGGCGATCATTTACCGGATATGAAATTCGTCGAATCTGCTGCACGCTCTCTGGCGCCGGTTCTGAAAAAAGGCGACCTGATTATTCTGGAATCCACGTCACCGGTGGGGGCGACAGAGCAAATGGCCGCCTGGCTGGCAGAAGCCCGTCCTGATCTGAGCTTCCCTCAGCAGTCCGGTGAGCAATCCGATATTAATATTGCCTACTGTCCGGAGCGCGTATTGCCAGGGCAGGTAATGGTTGAACTGATTAAAAATGACCGCGTGATTGGCGGTATGACGCCAGTTTGTTCACGGCGTGCCAGCGATTTGTATAACATTTTCCTCAAAGGCGAATGTGTTATCACCAACTCCCGTACCGCCGAAATGTGCAAGCTGACGGAAAACAGTTTTCGCGACGTAAATATTGCCTTTGCTAACGAACTGTCGCTGATTTGCGATGCGCAGGGCATTAACGTCTGGGAACTGATCAGCCTGGCGAACCGTCATCCTCGGGTGAATATTTTGCAGCCGGGTCCGGGCGTCGGCGGACATTGTATTGCGGTTGACCCGTGGTTCATTGTTGCGCAAAACCCTGAACTGGCCAGAATTATCCGCACAGCGCGCGAAGTCAACGACAGCAAACCGCACTGGGTGGTGGACCGCGTGAAAGCGGCACTGGCAGATTGCCTGACTACCACGGGCAAACGTGCGGCCGACATTAAAATCGCCTGCTTTGGCCTGGCGTTTAAACCAAATATTGACGATCTCCGCGAAAGCCCGGCAGTCGAAGTGACCCACCTGATTGCGGGCTGGCACGCCGGAGAAACGTGGGTGGTTGAGCCTAATGTGCGTCAGCTTCCTGCTTCTCTCGCGGACAACGTGACGTTACAACCGCTTGATCGCGCGCTGGCAGAAGCCGATCTGTTGGTGATGTTGGTCGATCATAAACCGTTTAAAGCGATCCCCGCCGATCAGGTCCGGCAGTCATGGATTGTGGATACCAAAGGCGTATGGCGATAAATCGGTCATTGCGCGGCGTGCTTGAACCGCTGGTCTGGGAGAGTGATTTCTTCCAGCTCAACAGTGCGCGTCTGACGCCTGATGCCTCAGCGGGGAAAATCACGCCGCAGATACTGGGACAATATGCGCTGGTGCAGGCGAAAGTGGATGCGTCACAAACGCACACGCTGGATGCACTTTCTGCGCTGGGTTTCCGGCTGGCAGAAGGTGAAACGGACATTTGTGTCGCGGTGACGATGCAAGATAATGCGCTGACGGCCGGGCGTCTGGCGGTGCCGGACAATATTGCGGATGTGACCGCGATTGCCCGTCAGGCTTTTCATCTCAGTCGTTTTCGTGCGCCCTGGTATCAGCCTGATGACAGTGCCCGTTTCTATGCGATGTGGGCGGAAAAGGCGGTGCTGGGTACGTTCGACCATCTTTGTCTTTGGGCCGATGACGAGCAGGGCAATGCGCTCGGTTTTGTCACCTTGCGTCGTATTTCACAAGACGAAGCAAGAATTGGCCTGCTGGCTGTCAGACCGGAATATCAGGGGCAGGGAGTGGGCAAAAAGTTAATGGCGGCTGCGAAAAAATGGTGTGCTGAACAGGGCGTGTCGCGAATGTATGTCGCCACGCAAACCGGCAATATCGCGGCCTTAAATCTTTATCTCGCCAGCGGTGGCAAAGTCATGCGCTCGGCGTACTGGTTGTACAGGTGAAACGATGATCCCTTTTAATGCGCCACCGATTGTGGGTACTGAAATTGATTTCATGCGCGAGGCGATGAACAGCGGCAAACTGTGCGGTGACGGCGGGTTTACCCTGCGCTGCCAGAAATGGTTTGAACAGCGTTTTAACTGCCCGAAAGTTTTACTGACGCCGTCCTGTACAGCATCGCTGGAAATGGCCGCGTTGCTGCTGGATATTCAGCCCGGCGACGAAGTGATTATGCCGAGCTTCACGTTTGTTTCGACGGCTAATGCCTTCGTTTTACGCGGCGCGAAAATCGTGTTTGTGGATGTCCGCCCGGATACCCTGAATATTGATGAAACCCTGATTGAAGCGGCTATCACGGAGAAAACGAAAGTGATTGTGCCGGTACATTATGCGGGCGTGGCCTGTGAAATGGACACTATTATGGCGCTTGCCGAAAAGCATCATCTGTTTGTGGTAGAAGATGCCGCGCAGGGCGTGATGTCGGCTTACAAAGGCAAAGCACTGGGCACTATCGGCCATATCGGTTGTTTCAGTTTCCATGAAACCAAGAATTACACCGCAGGCGGTGAAGGCGGTGCCACGCTGATTAACGACGCGAAGCTGATTGACCGTGCGGAAATCATTCGTGAAAAAGGCACTAACCGTAGCCAGTTCTTCCGCGGTCAGGTGGATAAATATACCTGGCGCGACATTGGTTCCAGCTATCTGATGTCCGATTTGCAGGCCGCGTATCTGTGGGGAAATCTGGATGCGGCTGAAAAGATTAACCAGCGCCGTCTGGCAATCTGGAATCAGTATTACGAAGCGTTGCAGGATCTGGCCGACGCAGGCCGCATTCAGTTGCCTTCGGTTCCACAAGATTGTGTGCAAAACGCCCATATGTTCTATGTGCGTCTGAACGATATCGAAGACCGCGATGCCTTTATTCGTCACATGAAAGCGGCCGATATTCTCACCGTATTCCATTACATTCCACTGCATGCCTGTCCGGCGGGCGAAGATTTTGGTCGTTTCGCGGGTGTCGATCGTTTCACGACAAAAGAGAGTGAGCGTCTGGTGCGCCTGCCGTTGTTCTATAACATGACCGATGACACGCAGCGCGCAGTGATTACGGCCATGCTGCAATATTTCGCCTGATATGTCGCTGGCAAAAGCATCAGTCTGGACCGCCGGTTCCACGCTGATTAAAATTGGTGCCGGGTTGCTGGTGGTGAAATTACTGGCCGTGACGTTCGGCCCTGACGGCGTGGGGCAGGCAGGAAATTTCCGCCAGCTGGTGACCGTACTTGGCGTGCTGTCCGGTGCCGGTATTTTCAACGGTATTACCAAATACGTTGCCGAACATCATCAGGATCCTGAGCGGCTTAAAGCCGTGCTCGGCACGTCGTCTTCGCTGATTTTGGGTTTCTCGACGCTGCTGGCCGCCCTCTTTCTGCTGGCCGCCGGGCCCATCAGTGTCGGGCTGTTCGGACACGATCGCTATCAGGCTGTTGTCCGGGCCGTGGCATTTATCCAGATGGGCATTGCTTACGCCAACTATTTTCAGGCTATCCTGAAAGGTTATCGTGATGCGATGGGTAATGCGCTGGCCGTGACTGGCGGCAGTCTGATGGGGTTACTGGCCTATCTGTTGTGTTTCAAACTGGGTGGCTATGAAGGCGCGCTGGCCGGGCTGGCGCTGGTGCCTGCGCTGGTAATCCTGCCTGCGGGCGGTATGTTGTGGCGGCGAAGACTCTTCCCGCTGGCTTACTTAAAACCGGGCTGGGATCGTTTTATTGCCAGCCATTTGGGAAAATTTACCCTGATGGCGCTGATCACCTCTGTCACGTTGCCGGTGGCGTATGTGATGATGCGAAATCTGCTGGCGGAACATTACAGCTGGAAGGATGTGGGGATCTGGCAGGGCGTCAGCAGTATTTCCGATGCCTATTTACAATTTATCACCGCCTCTTTCAGCGTGTATTTATTGCCGACGTTATCGCGCATGACCGATAAACGCGATGTCTCGCGTGAAATCATTAAGTCATTAAAATTTGTTCTGCCCGCCGTGGCTGCTGTCAGCTTTACTGTCTGGCTGTTGCGCGACTTCGCCATCTGGCTACTGTTTTCAAAACAATTTATCGCTATGCGCGATTTGTTCGCCTGGCAGTTAGTCGGTGATGTACTCAAAGTCGGCTCGTATGTTTTTGGCTATCTGGTGATTGCGAGAGCATCTCTGCGCTTTTACGTACTGACTGAAATCAGCCAGTTTGCGTTACTGACGGGTTTTTCACATTGGTTGATCCCGATACGGGGTTCTCTTGGCGCCGCGCAAGCGTATATGGCGACGTATGTCGTCTACTTCGCCGTGTGCTGTACCGTATTTGTTATTTATCGTAGACGAGCATGACAACGCTGATTCACGTTTTGGGATCTGACATTCCCCACCATAATGTCACCGTGCTGCGCTTTTTTAATGATGTTCTGGCCGAATGCGCGCCTGAAAAGCTGATTTATCATTTTATGGTGGCGGCAGCAGATGCATCAGCATTTGCTGAATTCACACGTCTGGATATTCGTGTTTATCCGGATAAAAAATCGCTGGCCGATGCGGTTATTTCGCGCGCGCAGGATCGCACACATCACGTCTTCTTCCATGGCCAGTTCAACCCGACACTCTGGCTGGCGCTGCTGACCGGCAAAATTAAATCGCAACAGGCCAGCTGGCACATCTGGGGTGCTGATCTTTATGAATCGGCAGGCGGACTGAAATTTCGACTGTTCTATTTTTTAAGGCGTCTGGCTCAGGGGCGTATCGGCCATGTTTTCGCCACACGTGGTGATCTGATTCATTTCCATCGGCGACATCCGCGCGTACCGTCCTCATTATTATATTTCCCGACACGCATGGATCCGGCGCTGACACTTCCGGCCGATCAGCCTGAACCGGCAGGGCCGATGACGGTGCTGGTCGGCAATTCCGGCGATCGCAGTAACCGCCATATTGAAGCGCTGCGTGCGTTGCATCAGCAGTTTGGTGCCGATATCCGGGTGATTATCCCCATGGGCTATCCGGCCCATAATGACGCGTATATCGACCAGGTTCGCAGTGAAGCGCTCAAACTGTTTGCGGCAGAGAACGTTGAGCTGATGACTGGCTCGATGCCTTTTGCGGAATATCTCGATGTGCTGCGCGGCTGCTCGCTGGGATATTTTATTTTTGACCGACAGCAGGGTATCGGCACGCAGTGTCTGCTGATTCAGTTTGGTGTGCCGTTTGTGGTCAGCCGTCAGAACCCGTTCTGGCAGGATTTAGCAGAACAACATCTGCCGGTACTGTTTTACGGTGACGCACTTGATGCCCGAACCGTGGCTGAAGCGCGCCGTCAGTTGCTGAATACGGACCGGGAAAATATTGCTTTCTTCAACCCAAATTACATTGCGGGCTGGCAACAGGCATTATTGCTGGCGGCAGGAGAAACATCATGACAATGGCACAGCTTGGCGGCTTGTCTGTCGTTTATGCGTTCTCGCTGTTGTTCATTCTGACGCTGACTTATAAAGAATTTCGCCGCGTGCGCTTTAACTTCAACGTCTTGTTTTCGCTGTTGTATCTCCTGACATTTTATTTTGGTTTTCCGCTGACCTGTTTGCTGGTTTTCCAGTTCGATGTCAACGTCGTGCCAGTTGAAAACCTGTTACAGGCTATGCTGGCCGCAACCTGTTTTTACGGTATTTATTATGTCAGCTATAAAACGCGGCTCAGGGCGAAGCGTGAGGGCCCGTCCCGCCCGCTGTTTACGATGAACCGTGTCGAAACCCATCTGACCTGGTTTTTGCTGGCGCTTATCGCCGTGGTGACGGTTTCCATCTTCTTTATGCATAACGGATTTTTGCTGTTTAAGCTTAAGTCCTACAGCCAGATTTTTTCCAGCGATGTGTCCGGGGTGGCGCTTAAACGCTTCTTTTATTTCTTTCTGCCCGCGATGCTGGTGGTGTTCTTCCTTAAACCCAATCCGCAGCGCTGGCTGTTTTTCCTGGTCAGTACCGTCGCATTTGGCTTGCTGACGTACATCATCGTCGGCGGGACGCGTGCAAATATCATCATCGCGTTCGCACTGTTTTTATTTATCGGCATTGTGCGCGGCTGGATCAGTTTGTGGATGCTGGCGGCGGCAGGCGTACTCGGCATTGTCGGTATGTTCTGGCTGGCACTGAAGCGCTACGGCCTGAATGTCAGCGGTCCTGAGGCGTTTTACACGTTCCTTTATCTGACGCGTGATACGTTCTCTCCATGGGAAAATCTGGGGCTGTTGCTGCAAAATTACGACAAAATTAGTTTTCAGGGGCTGGCACCGATTGTCCGTGATTTCTACGTCTTTATCCCCAGTTGGCTGTGGCATGACCGTCCGGGCGTGGTGCTCAATACGGCCAACTATTTCACCTGGGATGTGCTCGACAACCATTCCGGTCTGGCCATTTCGCCGACGCTGATTGGCTCGCTGGTCGTGATGGGCGGCGTGTGGTTTATCCCGCTGGGTGCGGTCGCGGTTGGCATGATCATTAAATGGTTTGACTGGCTTTATGAAAAAGGCAAAGCGGACACCAACATGTATAAAGCCGCCATTCTGCAAAGTTTTTGCTTTGGTGCCGTGTTCAATATGATCGTGCTTGCCCGCGAAGGCGTGGATTCCTTCTTCTCGCGGGTGGTCTTTTTCTGTGTTGTTTTCGGTGCCTGTCTGGTCGCCGCAAAATTACTGTACTGGATGTTTGACGCTGCAGGGCTGATACGTGCCAAAATGCCGTCCCGGAAAAACCTCATGGAGCCTTTGGCAGTAAGGAAGATGGATGAATTTGGAGAATAATATCCCGCAATATGACATCCGTGGGATCCGCCTTTGGGGCTTTCGCAATATGGCGCATTTTCTCGATTATCTTTTTGCCGGTCATCAGGTCAAAACCGGCGCGCTGGTGGCGATGAATGCCGAAAAACTGCTGACCGTAGAAAGCAACCCGGAAATGAACGCGCTGATCAGTCAGGCGGAATATAAATATGCCGACGGGATCAGCATCGTGCGGGCCATCCGCCGTAAATATCCGCAATCACGCGTCTCGCGTATCGCGGGTGCTGACCTCTGGGAAGGGCTGATGGAGCGCGCAGGCCGTGAAGGAACACCGGTATTTCTGATAGGCGGTAAGCCCGACGTGCTGGCGCAAACGGAAGAAAAGCTGCGCGCGCAGTGGAACGTCAATATTGTCGGCAGCCAGAATGGTTATTTTGTGCCGGAACAGCGCGAGTCGTTGTTCGAAAGGGTGAAAGGCAGCGGCGCGGCGATCGTGACCGTCGCGATGGGTTCACCAAAACAGGAAATCCTGATGCGTGATTGCCGTCTTGTGCATCCTGATGCGCTTTATATGGGTATCGGCGGAACCTATGACGTTTTTACCGGACATGTTAAACGGGCACCTAAAATCTGGCAAAATCTGGGGCTTGAATGGCTCTACCGGCTGATTTTGCAGCCGAGCCGTTTACGTCGCCAGCTTAAATTGCTCAAATTTATCCGTTACTACTACACCGGTCGTCTGTAATACTTGCGCCGTGGCTGATCTTCAGCGCGGCGTTTTACCTCTCATTTCATTCCACCTTTTACTGTCGTTTGCACCCTGACATGTCTACCTGTGCGGATCTTTCTCAATTGTGGTTTGCAACTCATCCTGAAATGCGGAACCATAACGCCGTTTTTCCGCCCTGTATGGGCATCAGCACAAATAAAAATAACATTCCGGTCATTCCGGAAGGCAAACACAAATACAGAGAAACTGAGAAACTATGGCGAATCAAGAAGAAAAGGGTGGGCTACACCGGGGGCTTGAGGCAAGGCATATTGAGCTGATAGCGCTGGGTGGCACCATCGGGGTTGGATTATTTATGGGCGCGGCCAGCACCCTGAAATGGGCCGGGCCGTCAGTATTACTGGCCTATATTCTGGCTGGCGTGTTCGTCTTCTTTATCATGCGTTCGATGGGCGAGATGCTGCATCTGGAGCCGGTTGCCGGTTCGTTTGCGGTCTATGCCCATAAATATCTTGGGCCCTATTACGGCTATCTGACTGCATGGAGTTACTGGTTTATGTGGATAGCGGTGGGGATTTCTGAAATCACCGCGATCGGTGTATACGCCCAATACTGGTTCCCGGATTTACCGCAGTGGATCCCCGCGCTGATGGCTGTGGCGATTGTGGCCGCTGCGAACCTTGCTGCCGTGAAACTGTATGGCGAAATGGAGTTCTGGTTTGCGCTGATCAAAATCACCACCATTATTGTGATGATTGTGGTTGGTCTCGCAGTTATCTTTTTCGGCTTTGGCAATCACGGTGAAGCGGTCGGTTTTGCTAATCTGACCGCGCACGGCGGTTTCTTCGCGGGCGGCTGGAAAGGTTTCCTGTTTGCGCTGTGTATTGTCGTGGCGTCCTATCAGGGCGTGGAACTGGTGGGTATTACCGCCGGTGAAGCGAAGAATCCGCAGGTTACGCTCAAACGCGCTATCAACAATATCCTGTGGCGTATCCTGATTTTCTACGTCGGCGCGATTTTCGTTATCATCACCATTTTCCCGTGGAACGAAATGGGCACTCACGGCAGTCCGTTCGTGCTGACCTTCGCGAAGATTGGTATTGCTTCAGCGGCCGGTATTATTAACTTTGTGGTGCTGACAGCGGCGTTATCGGGCTGTAACAGCGGTATGTACAGTTGCGGACGTATGCTTTATGCGCTGTCTAAGAATCGCCAGTTACCTGCATTTCTGAGCAATGTCTCGAAAAGCGGTGTGCCGGTTTACGGTATTGCTATCACCATTTTGTGTCTGCTGGTGGGGTCGTGCCTGAACTACATTATCCCGAATCCTGAAAAGGTGTTCGTGTATGTCTACAGCGCCAGTGTCCTGCCGGGCATGGTGCCATGGTTTGTGGTGCTGATCAGCCAGCTGCGTTTCCGCGATGCACATAAAGAGAAACTGAAAAACCATCCGTTTAAATCGGTTCTCTTCCCTTATACCAACTACCTGACGCTGATTTTCCTGGCATGCGTACTGGTCGGTATGGCGATTAATCCGGATACGCGGGTTTCTTTACTGGTAGGCGGTATTTTTATTGCGGCAGTCTCGCTGATATACTTCGGTCTCGGCATGCATAAGCGTGCTGCGCTGACGGCAGAAAAAGCAAAATAACGTCGTAAGTCACGGGTGGGGAAGGCAAGATGCTTACTTTTACTGCGTATTGGATAAAGCGTAATCAAACGCAATATTTCTGATAAAAAGCACTAGACAGCCAAGCGTTAAAACCGTAGTATCCCCACCCGCAACGGCGCTAAGCGCCCGTAGCTCAGCTGGATAGAGCGCTGCCCTCCGGAGGCAGAGGTCTCAGGTTCGAATCCTGTCGGGCGCACCATTTAGTATGCGCTAGAGTTGCGGTGGAATGTTGAAGTCAGACAGTTCACGTTAGTTAGAGATATGGTGGCTATAGCTCAGTTGGTAGAGCCCTGGATTGTGATTCCAGTTGTCGTGGGTTCGAGTCCCATTAGCCACCCCACTCTAAAAATGATTTTGTGATTGTGACATGCGATGGTGGCGGAATTGGTAGACGCGCTAGCTTCAGGTGTTAGTGTCCTTCGGATGTGAGGGTTCGAGTCCCTCCCTTCGCACCACACACAAAATACATTTAAATGATGCAGTTAGCATCAGAAAGTAGTAAGATGCACGACATCGGCGAGTAGCGCAGCTTGGTAGCGCAACTGGTTTGGGACCAGTGGGTCGGAGGTTCGAATCCTCTCTCGCCGACCATATTCGAAGAAACCTGCTTTTTAAAAGCAGGTTTTTTTTCGTCTGAAGTAAAGAGGATGAGAACCTCCGCAGGAGGTTTGAGCCGAGCGAAGCGAGACCACGTTGCTTTAGCAACGGCCCGCAGGGCAAGCATCGAAGATGCGCGTAATCCTCTCTCGCCGACCATATTCGAAGAAACCTGCTTTTTAAAAGCAGGTTTTTTTTCGTCTGTATAAAAGCTTTCAATCCTCTTCCTGCTTTTGTGGTTCATCCGCGACAAACCCGTTTTCCTCTGTCTCTGTCTTGAGACATATAACTTATTGATTTTTATTTATTAAACTCATTCAATCTCAGGATGTCGTTCACTGGAGACAGATCGCTGCTTCAGAGGCGGGAGAATCTGTAGGGTGAGAAATGGCAGGCAGAATGTGTAAAAATAAAATCCATTATTATCAAGGATATAAAATATTTTCGTTCAGGTATTGCCATACTGGCACGCGTCCTGCAATATTCCCGCCGTAGATGCTCATTCCACCCATTATGTTTGCCCCGGCTTCATAAACCTGGGAATGATGCAGAGCCAATTTACAGTGCCTATTGTCATCCTGACCGATAACGCGCAAGCGCTATCATCCAGAAGGCAAAACGTTGAGTGAGGCACTAAATCTGTTGTCCTAGACCTGATTGTTTTTAGACACTTGTCTTCCAGACAAGTGTTTTTTTTGTCTGAAATTTACGACCGACATAAAAAAGGCTCCCGAAGGAGCCTTTGCGGACAGCAAGGTTATTAAGGTTGCTGCGAATTATTCAGGGTCAGCATCAGCCCTTCGCGGCGCATTTCCGCCGCTTCTGCCGGTTTATGCAGCTTATCCAGCGCATCAGCCAGCCAGGCGTAATCATACGCGTCAGGGCGTTGTTTCAGCGCCTCACGGAAGGCTTCACTTGCCTGTTGCCATTCACCGTGTTTCATCAGCAACTGACCCAGCGTGCTGCTGAGCAGCGGCGTTGTGCCATTCTGTTTGATCAACTGACGCAGTGTTTTTTCCAGTTGCTCAGGATTACCCGAACGCAGCTTCGGCATCAGCGCGACCAGCCGATCGTCGTACTGGCGTTTCAGCCCGTCGAGGATCACTTCCTGCGCCAGATCCTGATCGTTGCATTCAATCAGATGCGTTGCCATTGCGACCTGTAAGGCCACTTCATGACGGGTTTTACGGCTCTGATCTTTCCACCAGCGCTTCAGGCCTTCACTGCCTTCTTCCGCCATCAGCTGATTCATCATTCCGATATAAGCCTGCTCCTGAAGCACACGGATTTCATCGTCGTTATGAACATCGGCTTTTGCCATCGACGGTAAAATCTCCAGCAGTGAACCGTAAGCGCCGGTCAGAAGATAAGCCTGCTCTGCCAGACGTAAGACTTCCGGATGACGTGGCGACTGGCCCAGTAAACGATCAACACCGTGGCGTGCTGCGTGAACCTCGCCTCTGGCCAGCTGGATACGCACGCGGGTGATATCAACCGGCATCTGGTCGGTATCTGCGATTTCCGCTGCACGCTCCAGATACTGATTGGTGCGGATATCATCGCCGCGCTGCTGCGCCGCTTCCGCTGCCAGTAAATAGTTCACCACCGGTTGTTCGGCGTGATCGGCATTGCGCGCCAGCAGTTTTTCCATCTGACGATGGTCGCCTTCCGCGAGTTTGAGCATGGCTGCGTGAGTTTGCTTACGCGCTTTAGAGCTTTTGCGTCCGGCAAACCAGCCTCGGGTACGTGCACCGGTACGCAGAACGCGGCGCAGGAACCATTCAATGATGAACAGCACCAGAATCAGCACGATCAGCATGATGACTAAACCGGTGACGCTGGTTTCGATGTTGTAATTGTCGGTCTGGATCAGGACATAGCCCTGATGGCCGGCCAGAATCGGGCCGACGATAATCCCGGCAAACACAATCAGGAACAACACGAAAACTCGTAGCATGTGTTATTCCCCCTGCGTGGCGGCGGCGGGCTGCTGAAGCAGGTTACGCACGCGGGTCTGCATCAGTTTTTCCAGCATCGGCTGGCTTTTCAGCTCATCCGGCACGTCCATCGAAACAGATTGCTGGCTGAGATTGTCCAGTTCTTCCAGGAATGCTTTGGTCGAAGGATCTGAAGTATCAAAGTAGGCGCGAACCCAGGTCGAGACGCTTTCCAGCGATTGTTTGTACACTTCATCCTGATGGCGTGGCACGGCCTGTGCGGCAATCAGCAGACGCGAGCGGATGTTTTCGCGCAGATACACATCCTGATTCGGTGCCAGCAGCGGTTCTGCACTGCTATCACGGCGGCGGATGGTAATGAAGTCATCCATAAAGTTGTGCCAGCTTTTGGTCAGGTTCTGACGCCATTCGGTCAGAGAACTCGACAAACTGGAACTGTCGTTGTCCATCGGGGAATCGTCAGTGTCATTGTCGGCCAGACGCAGGTTATCCACCTGATTCGATAGCTGATTCAGCTTGAGAATGATGCCGTCGAAATCGACCTGTGTAACGGCAGAAAGGCTGCCCACGTCTTCGTTCAGCGCGCGGCGCACATCAATCAGACTCGGATCGTTCATGTCGGCCAGGCTGGCATCTGCGCTTTTCAGCAGTGCGGCGGCGGTGGTGACATCCTGATCGCTCCATAATTTGCGGCCAGCGAGTTTCACCAGATAATCGGCCTGCGCCAGTAACCAGGTTTTGGCATCGCTGCCGGAAATGCTGGCAACCTTGTCTTGTAATTCATTTAACTGCCGACCAAACGAAGCCTGCTGACGATCGGCTTCTTGCCGGGATTTTTGCTGCTGAGCAAGCAGATCAGCAATTTGCTGTTTGTCCTGCTGCTGGGTTTTTTGCAGCGCATCGAGTTGTTCAGAAAGCGCTTCGTCTGTGGCGGCCTGCGCCAGCGATTGCTGGTGGCCGTGATAATAGAGACCGGCGCCAAGCGCGATCACCAGTACAATTGCGATAGCGCCCAGAACCGGCGCGGTACGTTGCTTTTTCCGCAACGTTATCAGCACCTGATCCCGGTCGGAAGCGTCTGGCTGGGGGCTCTCAACCGCTGGGGAGATAACCACATTCTCATCCGGCGCGGAAGGATTTTTTTGTTCCGTCATTTTGGCACATCCCTTAGTCAGGTAGTTGTAATGCGCGGATCAGCGCATCATTGTCTGCATTCTCAGCAACCCGAATTGCGCGCCAGCCAAGCTGGCGGGCGAGGGCTGCTAAACGTTCACTGACCACCACCAGATTACAGCGCAGTAACCATGAATGTCGGTAGTAATCAGGAACTAACTGATACAGCTGTTGCAGCATTTCTCCGCTGGTCACGACCAGCGTATCAATTCCGGCCCGTTGCCAGAGCGCACTCTGTTCACTGGCATCGTAGTAAACCGGGCTGCGCTGATAACATTCGCAGTAAGTCACATCGACCCCGCGTTCTGTCAGCGTTTCGGCTAACAATTCCCGTCCGCCATTACCACGCAATATCAGCGCTTTTTTGCCCTGTATGCGTTGCAATGCCGGAAGATTCAATAACATTTCGCTGGTTTCGCCATCCTGAGGATAGAGAACAGGCAGGCTGCTGACCCGGTGGAAAATCAGGCCCGTGGTGCGACCAATGGCAAAATAATTCACGGTGTCCGGCCAGTTTGTGGCGGACTGACGCAAAGCCCGGTCAGCGTAACTGACCGCATGCTGCGAGAGCAAAAACACCAGATCTTGCTGATTTAATGAGGATAGCAGGTTCGGCAGCGATGCGAGCTGGTTCCCCGGTGCAAAATCAATCAGCGGGGAATGGAAGGCAACCCGGCCCAGTGCGCGCAGCCGGCTGACCAGTGCTTCTCCTGCCGGAGAGGGGCGGGTGACCAGAATGGTCATTTTGGCGCGTTCCCCTGATAGACCTCATGCAGAATTTCGCGCGCGCCGTTGGCGAGCAGTTCTTCTGCCAGGTCGATACCCATGTGGTGAGCGTTAGCGGACGGACCGCGTCGTTCACCGCATACCATCTGGCTGCCGTCCGGTGCGCCGACCAGCGCACGAAGCCAGAGTTCGTCACCTTCCAGCTCGGCATAGCTGCCGATGGGTACCTGACATCCCCCTTCAAGACGCATATTCATTGCCCGTTCAGCCTGCACGCGTACTGTGGTTTCGCGGTGCGCCAGTGGTGCCAGCAAGTCGCGGGTGGTTTGATCATCAAGGCGGCATTCGATGCCGACGGCACCTTGTCCTACAGCGGGCAGACACTCTTCCGGTGTCAGCGCACAAGTGATGCGGTTTTCCAGACCCAGACGTTTCAGGCCAGCGACAGCCAGAATAATGGCATCGTATTCACCGTTATCGAGTTTGGACAAGCGGGTGCCCACATTGCCGCGCAAATCACGAATCACCAGATCCGGACGTTTCTGACGCAGCTGGCACTGACGACGCAGGCTTGATGTCCCGACAATACTGCCGTGTGGCAAATCCGTCAGACGGGTGTACTGATTAGAGACGAAAGCATCGCGCGGGTCTTCGCGTTCGCAAATAGTGACCAGTCCCAGACCCTCCGGGAACTCCACGGGCACGTCTTTCATGGAATGCACGGCGATATCCGCACGGCCATCAAGCATTGCCAGTTCAAGTTCTTTGACGAACAAACCTTTGCCGCCAACCTTCGCCAGAGGGGTATCTAAAATGATATCGCCCTTGGTCACCATGGGCACCAGTTCCACCTGCAAACCGGGGTGACAGGCCATCAGCCGGCTTTGAACATATTGTGCCTGCCACAAAGCCAGCGGGCTCTGGCGGGTGGCAATTCGAATGATTTTGTCTACCATGTTTGTTACCGTTTAACTGTCTCTGTGACCATCCTACCACTGACAATAGAAAGCTGTCAGCGTAAGAAGCCATTCGTAAAAGAAGGTTAACGGGCACTGAAGAGATTTGTTCCGTTGCGGAACAGACGGTAAAATCCAGAGAAGCGGAAGAGTAATTGTGGTGCGTTACTTTCTTTACGGTCAAACAGCAAGGTGTTAAATTGATCACGTTTCCAGCAATTATTCGTCAACTATTTGCACAACTGTGGTTGTTCAAAGCATAAGCATCACCATAAATGACGGATTTGGAACGGGGTTCTTTCCAGACACTGTATAATCAGGCGAAACGTCTTGTACCTCTACATCGAGACATTGAAGCAAAGATTGGATGCGATCAACCAGTTACGAGTCGATCGTGCGCTGGCAGCCATGGGTCCTGCGTTTCAACAGGTCTATCAGCTGCTTCCTGTCTTTTTACATCAACATCACCCTCTGATGCCGGGATACCTTGAAGGCAAGGTTCCGCATGGTATCTGTGTTTTCACGCCTGATGAATCCCAACAAACCTACCTGACTGACCTTGAAGATAAATGGGGCAGCGCGCTCGAGCCTCTGCTGAAAGGTGAATTGCCGATCACCGGCGTATATTCCATGGGCAGCACCTCTTCTATCGGCCAGAGTCAAAGCTCTGATCTGGATGTTTGGGTTTGCCATCAGTCATGGCTCGATAACGAAGAACGCAACCGCCTGCAGCAAAAATGCAGCCTGTTAGAAAAATGGGCCGCCTCGCTGGGCGTAGAAGTCAGCTTCTTCCTGATCGACGAAAACCGCTTCCGCCACAATGAAAGCGGCAGCCTGGGCGGTGAAGACTGCGGCTCAACGCAGCACATCTTATTACTCGACGAATTCTACCGTACCGCCGTCCGCCTGGCCGGTAAGCGTATTCTGTGGAATATGGTGCCGGGTGAAGAAGAAGCGCATTACGACGAATATGTGCTTTCGCTGTACGCCCAGGGCGCACTGACGCCAAACGAATGGCTTGATCTCGGTGGCCTGAGTACGTTGTCAGCTGAAGAGTATTTCGGCGCGAGTTTGTGGCAGTTGTATAAAAGTATCGATTCTCCTTATAAAGCGGTGCTCAAAACGCTGCTGCTGGAAACGTACTCCTGGGAATACCCTAAAACGCAACTGCTGGCGATGGACATTAAACAACGCCTGCATCAGGGCGAGATCGTCTGCTTCGGGCTTGATTCCTACTGTATGATGCTCGACCGCGTGACCCGTTATCTCACCCAGATCGAAGATTTCACCCGCCTTGATTTAGTCCGCCGCTGTTTCTATTTAAAAGTCTGCGAAAAACTCTCCCGCGCACGGGCGTCGGTCGGCTGGCGTCGTGAAATTCTCAGTCAGCTGGTGGCGGAATGGGGATGGGATGAAGAACGTCTGGCAATGCTGGATAACCGGGCGAACTGGAAAATCGAGCGTGTGCGCGAAGCGCATAACGAACTGCTTGATGCCATGATGCAAAGCTATCGCAACCTGATCCGTTTTGCCCGTCGCAACAATTTAAGCGTCAGTGCCAGTCCGCAGGATATCGGCGTGCTGACCCGTAAGTTGTACGCCGCGTTTGAAGCGCTGCCGGGCAAAGTCACGCTGGTGAATCCACAGATTTCCCCTGATCTGTCAGAAAGCGATTTAACCTTTATTCATGTGCCGATTGGCCGTGCGAACCGCACCGGCTGGTATCTGTATAATCAGTCGCCGTCGATGGAATCTATCGTCAGCCATCAGCCGCTGGAATATAACCGCTATCTGAACAAACTCGTGGCGTGGGCCTATTTCAACGGCCTGCTGACATCCACTACTCGTCTGCATATTAAAAGTGGCAGCTTGTGTGATATCGCTAAACTGCGCGAACTGGTGGCGGATGTCTCGCACAACTTCCCGTTGCGTCTGGCGGCACCGACGCCAAAAGCGTTGTACAGCCCGTGCGAGATTCGTCACTTAGCGATTATCGTTAATCTGGAACATGATCCGACCGCCGCTTTCCGCAATCAGGTGGTGCATTTTGATTTCCGTAAACTGGATGTCTTCAGCTTCGGGCAGAATCAGCAATGCATGGTCGGCAGTATTGACCTGCTTTATCGCAACTCATGGAATGAAGTACGTACGCTGCATTTCAGTGGTGAACAGGCGGTGCTGGAAGCGCTGAAAACTATTCTGGGCAAAATGCACCAGGACGCCGCGCCGCCGGAATCAGTGGAAGTGTTCTGCTACAGCCAGCATTTACGCGGCCTTATCCGTACGCGAATTCAACAACTGGTGTCGGAATGCATTGAGCTTCGCCTGTCGAGCAAACGCCTCGAACCTGGTCGTTTCAAAGCCGTGCGTGTTGCAGGACAAACCTGGGGATTGTTCTTTGAACGTCTCAGCGTTTCTGTGCAAAAGCTGGAGAATGCGATTGAATTTTATGGCGCGATTTCCAACAACAAACTGCACGGTTTGTCGGTGAAATTGCAGACCGATCAGGCGCATCTGCCGGCAGTGATTGACGGCTACGCCAGCGAAGGGATCATTCAGTTCTTCTTTGAAGACAGTTCGGACGACATCGGCTTCAATATCTACATTCTTGATGAATCCAACCGTGTTGAGGTTTATCACCACTGCGAAGGCAGCAAAGAAGATCTGGTGCGTGATGTCAGCCGGTTCTATTCGTCTTCCCACGACCGGTTTACCTACGGCTCAAGCTTTATAAACTTCAACCTGCCGCAGTTCTATCAGATTGTATCGCTCGATGACCGGATTCAGGTCATCCCTTTTCGCAGCAACGCGCTCTCTGCTGCCTGCGCCACCTTGCCTGAAAGCGACGCAGAACCTTCGCGTCTGAAGCAACAATTCCAGTTACATTAGAAAAGGTGTCCGTATCACGGACATGCGGCAGATTATCCGGCTTTCCTGCGCTTTAAACCCTGAAAATGTGCCCGGGGGATTTGTCGATTCCTGTTGCTTTTCATGATCCACCTGCGATTATAGAGAGCTTGGTCGCATGAATTACGGGCATTCATAAAATGAAAAACGCTTTACGCTGGTCTCTGGCCGCGACAATACTCTTTTCTCTCTCCGGTTGCGGACTGAAAGGGCCGTTGTATTTCCCACCGCCGGAAAAATCAGCTACGCAAAAAACCAGCAATGTTCCGGGTACGGCGAACGATGGTTCGTCGCAGGAAAAAGGTGTATCACCAGAAAACCTCACGACGAATTCCAGAGATTGACCGGCAGATTCAGATTGCCGGGGGTTTCGCGCAATGCTGCCGGAACCCTCTCCTTAAAGGATCATCGCGACTGGATTTGACCAGCGGTAAACGGAGTCAGTTATGCAGTTCTCCAAAATGCACGGCCTGGGTAACGACTTTATGGTCGTTGATGCCGTCACTCAAAATGTCTATTTTTCTCCTGAGTTGATCCGTCGTTTGTCTGACCGTCACCGTGGTGTAGGTTTTGACCAGTTACTGGTGGTGGAACCGCCTTACGATCCCGAATTAGACTTCCATTACCGCATTTTTAACGCGGATGGCAGCGAAGTGGCACAGTGTGGCAATGGTGCGCGCTGTTTTGCCCGCTTTGTTCGTATCAAAGGTCTGACCAACAAACGCGATATTCGCGTCAGTACACAAACCGGTCGCATGGTGCTGACTGTCACCGAAGATGAAGAGGTGCAGGTCAACATGGGCGAGCCGGTTTTCGAGCCGCAGCAGGTGCCTTTCCGTGCAGCGAAACCGGAAAAGACCTATATTCTGCGTGCTGAAGAGCGCACAGTATTTTGCGGTGTGGTGTCGATGGGAAACCCGCACTGCGTATTACAGGTTGATGATGTGCTGACAGCGGAAGTCGAGGTTCTCGGGCCGATGCTGGAAAGCCACGAGCGTTTCCCCGAGCGCGTGAACGTTGGTTTCATGCAGATCCTCAGCCCGGAAAGCGTAAAATTGCGCGTGTACGAGCGGGGTGCCGGTGAAACACAGGCGTGCGGAAGCGGTGCCTGTGCCGCTGTGGCGGTCGGCATTCAGCAAGGTTTACTCGCAGAAGAAGTTCAGGTGGAACTGCCGGGAGGCAGCCTCGACATTCGCTGGAAAGGGCCGGGTTATCCGTTATATATGACCGGACCTGCCACTCATGTTTACGACGGATTTATTCATCTATGAACAATCTTGATGACCAGATTGAACCGGTGACAGCGCTCGACGACGACAGCGTGATGCAATACCTGCTGCAAAACCCGGATTTCTTTATTCGCAATGCGCGCAGCGTCGAACAAATGCACGTACCGCATCCGGTGAAAGGCAGTATTTCGCTGGTTGAATGGCAACTCGGACGTCAGCGTCATCAGATTGCTCAGCTTGAAGAAGAGATTACGTTGCTGATGGAGCAGGCTTCGGTCAACGAAGCATTGTTCGGGCGGATGATCGAACTCCAGGCCACGCTTGCGGCGGCCAGCAGTCTGCAGGATATGCTTAACCGTCTGCAACGCTGGGCGCGCAGTCTGGGGCTGGCAGGTGCCAATGTGCGCTTGTTCAGTGAAGGCTGGCGCATCGGCGCGCCATCAGATTTCACCCATCTCGCGTTAAGCCGCAGCGCATTTGAATCCATGCGCATCCAGCGTCTGGGTGAAACGCCGCATTATCTCGGCGGCCTGAACGGCCCGGAATTACTGCTGTTATTACCGCAGGCGAAAGCGGTGGGGTCCGTCGCACTGTCGCTGATGGGCGAACAGGGTGAGCTGGGCGTGCTGATTTTCAGCAGCCGTGATCCTCAGCATTATCAGCCCGGCATGGGCACGGTGTTACTCAACCAGCTGGCAAAAATGTTACCTGGCCTGCTGGAACGCTGGATCGAACGGGTATGAATCACACCGAATCGCCTCTTTATCCCGCAGTCGAGGCGTTTCTGCGTTACCTGCACGTCGAGCGTCAGCTCAGCCCGCTCACGACCACCAATTACAGCCGCCAGTTAGAAGCCCTGATCGCCATCTCCGCCGAGACAGGCATTTCTCACTGGCAGCAACTCGATGCGCCGAAAGTGCGGATGTTACTGGCGCGCAGCAAACGCGCCGGTTTAGGGCCGTCCAGTCTGGCGCTGCGGATGTCTTCGCTGCGCAGCTTTCTTGACTGGCTGGTGCGTCAGGGCGTATTAAGCGCCAATCCTGCCAAAGGCATTTCCACGCCGCGCTCACCCAAACATCTGCCAAAAAATCTTGATGTCGATGAAGTGAATAAACTGCTGGAAATTGATCTCAATGATCCGCTTTCGGTGCGTGACCGCGCCATGCTGGAAGTGATGTATGGCGGCGGCCTGCGTCTTTCGGAACTGGTGGGTATCGACTGCAAACATATTGATATGGCGTCCGGCGAAGTACGTGTGTTGGGTAAAGGCAGCAAAGAACGCAAAGTCCCGATCGGGCGAACTGCCGTCACCTGGCTTGGCCACTGGCTGGAACGCCGGGCAGATTTTAATCCGCAGGATGACGCGATGTTTTTGTCGAGCAAAGGCAACCGTATTTCTGCGCGTAACGTACAAAAACGGTTTGCTGAATGGGGCGTGAAGCAGGGCGTTAACAGCCATATTCATCCGCATAAACTACGCCATTCTTTTGCCACGCATGTGCTGGAATCCAGCGGGGATCTGCGCGCGGTACAGGAATTGCTGGGGCACGCAAATCTGTCCACCACCCAAATCTATACCCACCTCGACTTTCAACATCTGGCGACGGTTTACGACGCCGCGCATCCCCGCGCAAAACGAGGAAAATCCTGATGAAGTTCTATCGTCCGCTGAAACGCATTGAAGCGATCACCTTCGATTTAGACGACACGCTGTATGACAATTACGACGTTATCCGCCGTACCGATACCGAAACACTGAAATTCATGCAGGGTTTCCACCCGGCACTGGCGGATATGGCACCGGATGCTGTCCGCCTGATGCGCACAGAATTACTGGCGCAGGATGCGGAGATTTATCACGATGTCACCGAATGGCGCCGTCAGGCAGTTTTACTGGCAATGACCCGTGCCGGCCTGAGTCGCAGTGAGGCTGAACAGGGCACCAAAGCCACCATGGAAACCTTCGCGAAGTGGCGCAGCCGGATTTATGTTCCGCAGGAAAACCACGACGCGCTGGCGGCGCTGGCTGAGCGCTGGCCGCTGGTCGCTATCACCAACGGCAATGCCGATCCGCACGCCTGTGGTCTGGCACAATACTTCCAGTTTACATTGCGCGCGGGCGATCATGGCCGTGCAAAACCGTACGCCGACATGTATAAAAAAACGTCGATGAAGCTGGATATTCCGCTGGAAAACATTCTTCACGTCGGTGATGACCTGACGACAGACGTCGCGGGCTCAGTGCGTTGCGGTATGCAATCGTGCTGGATTAATTTGCGTGAAGGCAACCTGATACACATTAAGGATGCCCGTCTGTTGCCGCATATTGAGATTTCGCAGTTGGCATCGCTGACAGCATTGCTATAATCCCTTCTTAAATTACTCTGTATAAATTCACAGTAGAAATGCATTCGCGGCGATAATTTTCGCGGGAGTGCTTTTCTCATCCTGACAAACGGTGCCTATGGACGTTTCTGACCTGCTCGACAGCCTGAATGAAAAACAACGTGAAGCCGTGGCCGCGCCGCGCAGCAATCTGTTGGTACTGGCCGGGGCAGGCAGTGGCAAAACCCGCGTACTGGTTCACCGCATCGCGTGGCTGCTGGCGGTCGAAAAGTGCTCACCGTATTCCATTATGGCGGTCACCTTTACTAACAAAGCGGCGGCAGAAATGCGCCACCGTATCGACCAGCTGATTGGCACCAGTCAGGGCGGCATGTGGATTGGCACCTTCCACGGTCTCGCGCACCGTTTGCTGCGTGCGCACCATTTAGATGCCAACCTGCCGCAGGATTTCCAGATCCTAGACAGCGACGACCAGATACGTCTGATCAAGCGCCTGATCAAAGCGCTGAACATCGACGATAAACAATGGCCGCCGCGTCAGGCGATGTGGTACATCAACGGCAAAAAAGACGAAGGTCTGCGCCCGCAGCATGTCGAAACCTACAACAACCCGGTTGAAGCGACCTGGCTGCGCATTTATCAGGCCTATCAGGAAGCCTGTGACCGCGCCGGGCTGGTGGACTTTGCCGAGCTATTACTGCGCGCTCACGAACTCTGGCTGAACAAGCCGCATATCCTGCAACATTACCGCGAACGTTTTACCAACCTGATGGTGGACGAATTCCAGGACACCAACAGCATTCAGTACGCGTGGATCCGTCTGCTGGCGGGTGACAACAATAACGTGATGATCGTCGGCGACGATGACCAGTCGATCTACGGCTGGCGCGGTGCGCAGGTCGAAAACATCCAGCGTTTTCTGAAAGATTTCCCGAATGCGCAAACCATTCGTCTGGAACAGAACTACCGTTCGAGCAGCACCATTCTTAAAGCCGCCAACTCGCTGATTGAAAACAACAATGGTCGTATGGGGAAAAACCTGTGGACCGAGGACGGCGAAGGCGAACCGATTTCGCTGTATTGCGCATTTAACGAGCTGGATGAAGCGCGCTTTGTGGTTAACCGCATCAAAACCTGGCAGGACAACGGCGGTGCGCTGAAAGACTGCGCCATTCTTTACCGCAGCAACGCCCAGTCGCGTGTGCTGGAAGAAGCGTTATTGCAGATGGCGATGCCTTACCGCATTTACGGCGGGCAGCGGTTCTTCGACCGTCAGGAAATCAAAGATGCGCTGGCGTATCTGCGCCTGATGTCTAACCGTAATGATGATGCTGCATTTGAACGCGTAGTGAACACACCGACACGCGGCATTGGCGACCGCACGCTGGATGTGGTGCGCCAGACGGCGCGTGACCGCCAGATGACCATGTGGCAGGCCACGCGCGCGCTGTTGCAGGAAAAAGTGCTGGCAGGCCGTGCGGCGTCTTCACTGCAACGCTTCACCGAGCTGGTTGACGCACTGGCGCATGAAACGTCAGATATGCCGCTGCATGTGCAGACTGACCGGGTGATCAAAGATTCCGGCCTGTTCATCATGTATGAGCAGGAGAAAGGCGAAAAAGGTCAGGCTCGTATTGAAAACTTAGAGGAACTGGTGACGGCGACGCGTCAGTTCAGCTATCAGGATGAAGACGAAGATTTGATGCCGTTGCAGGCGTTTTTGTCCCATGCCGCGCTCGAAGCGGGCGAAGGGCAGGCGGACGCCAATCAGGATGCCACGCAGCTGATGACGCTGCACTCGGCGAAAGGACTGGAGTTCCCGCAGGTGTTTATCGTTGGCATGGAAGAAGGCATGTTCCCGAGCCAGATGTCGCTGGAAGAAGGCGGGCGTCTGGAAGAGGAACGCCGTCTGGCCTATGTCGGCGTCACCCGCGCCATGCAAAAACTGACCCTGACCTACGCGGAAACCCGTCGTTTATACGGCAAAGAAGTGTCTCACCGTCCGTCACGTTTTGTCGGCGAATTGCCGGAAGACTGTGTCGAAGAAGTCAGGATGCGCGCCAACGTATCACGCCCGATGAGCAACCGCAGCGTCGGCACGCCCACCAGCGTCAGCGACACCGGCTTCAAACTCGGCCAGCGCGTTATGCACCCTAAATTCGGCGAAGGCACCATCGTCAACATGGAAGGCAGCGGCGAACACAGCCGTCTGCAGGTGGCGTTTCCGGGGGAAGGGATTAAGTGGCTGGTCGCCGCCTACGCCCGTCTCGAAGCCGTCTGATTTTTAACTCCCTCCCCTGCGAAGGGGAGGGTTGGGGTGGGGTATTAAGGTCAAAAACCAACGTTTAAGCGCGCTTAATCTCCTGTTTTGTCTGTAAAACCCCCTCCCATCCTCCCCCTTCGCAGGGGGAGGAGCCGAAAGGTCAGAGGCTAAAAGTTTCACCCACTTCGGCTTTCGCATACCATTCCAGCGTTTCTTTTACGCCTTCTTCGCCTTCCGGCGGGGTGCCTGGCAAATAATCCTGTTCCTGCACCGGCTGATAAGCACCGTGTTTCACTTCAAAAATCACGCCACCTTCGTCGAGGGATAATACGCTGTGCCAGGTATTGGCCGGGATTTCCAGCAGAAGGGTTTCTGCGCCGAGCCACAGACGGTCGGTGACTTTACCGCTGTTATCGTAAATCAGTACCAGAAAGCGGCCACGCAGCGCGGTCAGCATTTCCCAGGTGTGCGGATGGCGGTGAATGCGCACATAAGTGCCGGGTTCCATGGCGATAGCCAGACGCTGTACGTCGTCCTCCGGTGCCGGATGCATATTCAGATTCTGGCGCAGTCGCGGCGAATGCGCCGCCTGGGTGATCAGGTCGCATAACGTATCTTGGTTAATCTGCTTAATCATTTTGGGTATCTGAAAAGTGAGAGGAGATCAGGATGTTGAGTGTAGCCAAAAAAGCCTCAGCCGATAAGCTGCAAAAGGTGAACAGGCCCGCCTGAATTTTATGCATAAATGTTGCCAGAATAGATTTGTTCGCGGTTGACAGTCTTTTTATTCCCGGCGTAACATGCGCGCACTATTATCAATGAGGAACTTCGCCTTGGACACACCCAGTAGATACTGGCTCAATAACCTGTTCATTAGGTACCACTTCTAAGGCCCTCCTCTTTGCTGATGGCCTTAGTGGTTGTCAGCGACCCCCGTTCTGTCGCTGTGAGTCAGATCTGAATTTGGTCTGAATTACGCCGGTGACACTTTTCACCCCGTGATTTTCTGTGCTTCAACGCGTTGTCCACTTTCTGTCATTCTTGGGAGAACGGGCACATGCTGAGTGCTTTTAAATTAGAAAACAGCCGCTTATCCCGTTTAGAGCTGGACGAGTCAGATGACCTCAAAACCTCATTGTGGGTGGATTTGGTCGAACCCGACGATCTGGAACGTGAGCGCGTTCAAAGCGAATTAGGGCAAAGCCTGGCGACACGTCCTGAACTGGACGACATCGAAGCTTCGGCACGTTTCTTTGAAGACGAAGACGGTCTGCACATTCACTCCTTCTTTTACTACGAAGATGCCGAAGATCATGCCGGTAACAGCACCGTGGCATTTACCGTGCGCGAAGGGCGTTTGTATACCCTGCGTGAGCGCGAATTACCGGCGTTTCGTCTCTACCGTATGCGCGCCCGCAACCAGACGCTGGTTGATGGCAACGCCTATGAACTGCTGCTGGATTTGTTCGAAACTAAAATCGAACAACTGGCGGATGAAATCGAAAATATCTACAGCGATCTGGAAAAACTCAGCCGCGTGATCATGGAAGGGCATCAGGGCGATGAATATGACGCCGCGCTTTCCACACTGGCAGAGCTGGAAGATATCGGCTGGAAAGTACGTTTGTGTCTGATGGATACCCAGCGCGCGCTGAATTTCCTGGTGCGTAAAGCCCGTTTACCTGCCGGTCAGCTGGAACAGGCGCGCGAAGTGTTACGCGATATCGAATCCCTGTTGCCGCACAACGAATCCCTGTTCCAGAAAGTGAACTTCCTGATGCAGGCGGCGATGGGCTTTATCAACATCGAACAGAACCGCATCATCAAGATCTTCTCGGTGGTTTCGGTGGTCTTCCTGCCACCCACGCTGGTGGCTTCCAGTTACGGGATGAACTTCGAATTCATGCCGGAACTGAAATGGTCATTTGGTTATCCGGGGGCGATTGCGCTGATGATCCTCGCCGGACTGGCACCTTACCTGTACTTCAAACGTAAAAACTGGTTATAACCGACCATGCTGATGGAAAGGATGGTTCCGGTGGGGCAGTGGTTTATCCTCGTCGTTTCCTCACTGCTTCTGGGCATTATTTTTCAAACCTTCCACGTTCCTGCTGCGCTTTTGCTCGGGCCGATGATTGTCGGCGTGGTCATGGGATTGACGGGGGCCAGCGTGCGTATTCATCCGCTGTTTTTCAAAATATCTCAGGGTATTTTGGGCTGTATGATCGCGCAAAGTCTGTCGCCTTCCATTCTGCCGCCGTTACTTAATGACTGGCCGCTGGTACTGATGGTGCTGGTAGCCACACTGCTCGCCAGCGGGCTTTCCGGCTGGCTGCTGGTGCGTTTTAGCCAGTTGCCCGGTCCGACCGGCGCGTGGGGTTCATCGCCTGGCGGTGCCAGTGCCATGGTCGCGATGGCCGGTGATTTCGGTGCGGATGTCCGTCTGGTCGCGTTCATGCAATATCTGCGCGTGTTGTTTGTTGCCACGGCTGCCGCATTTGTCGCCCGCATGGCGATGGGCGACAGCGCGTCGCTGGCGGCAGCGGTAGTCTGGTTCCCGCCGCTCACCTGGCGTTTCTTTGCCACGCTATTTCTGGCAGTGGCCGGTGTCTGGCTGGGGCCGCGCCTGCGTATCCCTTCCGGCGCGCTGCTGCTTCCGGCCATGGTCGGCGCGGTTTTGCATTCCACCGGAACGGTCGCGTTAGAAGTGCCGGAATGGCTGCTGGCGATGGCGTACACGCTGATTGGCTGGAGTGTCGGGCTGCGCTTCACGTCTCCGATTTTCAAACTGGCTTTGCGTACGCTGCCTCAGATGATTGCCTCAATTATCGGGCTGATGCTGATTTGCGGGGGAATGGCGTGGGTGCTGACCAAACTTCTGCACGTCGATATGCTGACGGCTTATCTGGCCACCAGCCCGGGCGGGCTGGACACCGTGGCGATTATTGCGGCGGGCAGTCATGCGGATTTAGGTTTTGTGATGGCGATGCAGACATTGCGTCTGATCACCATCCTGGTAACCGGCCCCGCGATGGCGCGCTTTATCTCACGCAGCGCGTCTTCCTCGTCTTAAACGCCCCTGTGTATAGAGCGCATCGCTGATAAAGCACAGCAAACCCACCCAGATAAAGCCGAAGGTGATAAGTTGTGAGGCGTTGACGGTTTCACCGTAAAACACCACGGCCAGCAGGAACATCAGCGTTGGGCCGAGATACTGGAAAAAGCCCAGCGTGGACAGCTTCAGCCGGGCAGCAGCGGCGGTAAAGAACAGTAGCGGAATGGTGGTAATAATCCCGGCCGCCATCAGCAGCAGATCCAGAGACCACGGATTCGCGGCCAGATTGCTGGTCGGGCTGCGGGCAATAAAGAACAGATAAATCCCGGCGACCGGCAGCAGCCAGAGGGTTTCAATCAGCATCCCGGTTTGCGAATCCACGCCAATTTTTTTACGCAGCAGGCCGTAAAAGGCGAACGTCAGGGACAGCCCGATGGCGATGACCGGCACGGAACCAAATACCCAGACCTGTACCAGTACCCCGGCGAAAGCCAGCGCCACGGCAAACCATTGCAAACTTCGGAATCTTTCACGCAAAAACAGCATGCCGAGCACCACATTTACCAGCGGATTGATAAAGTAGCCAAGGCTCGCTTCCAGAATGTGATTATGATTAATCGCCCAGATGAAAATCAGCCAGTTCCCACCGACAAGCAGGGCGGTAATCAGTAACATGCCGACTTTCTTAGGTTGTGTGAATACCTGACAGACATCTCCCCAGCTGCGGCTGACGGACAGCAGTACTAACATGAAGAAGAATGACCAGATCACCCGGTGAGTGAGAATTTCATCCGCCGGCACCTGTTTGATGAGTTTGAAATACGCCGGCGCGATCCCCCAGATCAGATAGGCGATAAAGGCAAAAATAACACCTTGCCGGGTACGTTGTGCGTCCATGTGGATACCTGAAAAAAGAGTAACAAAAGAAGCGGAGTTTACCTGAACTCAGCCCACCATATACGTCGCCGTGGTGGTCGCAATGTGAATTCCCGTGTCGTTGTGCAAATCCACGCGCGCCACGGAGACTTTATTCCCGGCACGGATCAGGCTGGCCGAGGCAATAAAATACTCGCCACGGCCCGGACGCAGGTAATCAACGCGTAAATCGATGGTGCCCATTCTGGATAAACGCTGACGCATTTCGGCTTCCAGCAGCGGGTGATCAGGTTTGTCACGGCGGATCAGTGAACTGGTCACACAAACCAGACCGGCGGCGACATCCAGCACCGCAGCAATCACGCCGCCGTGTAAAATTTTTTGCGCCGCGTTACCCACCAGCCGGGTCTGATTGGTGAATTTGAGCTCAGCATAATCGCAGTCGAGGCGTTTCAGCTCGAGGCCCAGTTCACGGTTAAACGGCATATCATAAACGAAGATATTGCCGATCAGTTGCAGGGCAGCCTCGTGGCTGAGAGATGAAGCAGACATGAATGAATTCCTGACGAAAACGAGTGGACAGTATGTTCGCCGAAAAAGTTAACGAAGTGTTGATTTTAGGTGCGGGCAAGCAGGATTTCTACACAGCGAAGGATAAATGTATTCAGTACTCATGTAGAAATGTATTTGTGTGTAAAATGCCCTGCTTTGAGATTTGCGGATTTTAGTCAGCGCAGGGTTGGCCGGGCAGACGGCATATTTTCAAAAATAATTAATCGATAACTTTAGGGTGAGGGTAAGGAATAATGCGTAAAAATTGGGCTGTCGGAGCCGCCATGCTGGCGATGCCAATACTGGGACATGCCGCAGAGGCCACTGTGCAGGAAGTGCATGATAAACCTGCGGTACGCGGGAGTATTATTGCGAATATGTTGCAGGAGCACGACAACCCGTTCACGTTATATCCTTACGAACCGAACTACCTGATTTATACTGATACCAGCAATATCAACAAGAAAGCCATTCAGTCATACGACTGGGCGGATAAAGCACGTCATGATGAAGTCGAGTTCCAGCTCAGCCTGGCGTTCCCGTTATGGCGTGGCCTGGCCGGAGATAACTCGGTGCTCGGCGCGTCTTACACGCAAAAATCATTCTGGCAGCTTTCCAACAGCGGACAGTCTTCACCATTTCGTGAGACCAACTACGAGCCACAACTTTTCCTGGCCTGGGCGACGGATTATGATTTCCTCGGCTGGACGTTACGCGAAGCGGAATATGGCGTCAGCCACCAGTCTAACGGCCGTTCCGATCCGACATCCCGTAGCTGGAACCGGGTGTATGCCCGTTTCATGGCGCAACATGGCAACTGGCAGGTTGATCTCAAACCCTGGTATCGCATTCCTGAAAGCGATGAAAATGACGACAACCCGGACATCACCAAGTACATGGGCTATTACCGTCTGAAAGTCGGTTATGCGTGGGGTGACAGCGTGTTCAGCGTGGAAAGTCGTTACAACTGGAATACCGGTTACGGCGGTGCGACCACCGGCTGGAGCTATCCGATTTCTAAACAGGTTCGCTTCTATACTCAGGTATTCAGTGGTTACGGCGAGTCATTGATCGACTATAACCATAAGCAGACCCGTATCGGTGTAGGTATTATGCTTAACGACATCATGTAATTGCGCCATACTTCGGGTTGCACTTGCGTTGGCTGCATCCGTAATTATGCAGAGTATAGTCGATGTCGATGCAGTACAGCCCCGGCGGCTTTCGGGTTTAGCCGGGTGGTTTGAACAGTTGGGGAATTGAGTGTCTACGGCGGCAGTGATAAACAAAGAAGAGCTGGCTCATCAGGTATTACGCGATACCTTCGGTTATCAGCAATTCAGACCAGGCCAGCAAACTATCATCAATACCGCCATTTCTGGCCGGGATTGTCTGGTAGTGATGCCAACAGGCGGCGGTAAATCGCTGTGCTATCAAATTCCCGCGCTGGTGATGGACGGCCTGACGCTGGTCGTTTCACCGCTCATCTCGCTGATGAAAGATCAGGTGGATCAACTGATGGCGGCGGGTGTGGAAGCCGGTTGCCTGAACTCAACGCAAACCCGTGAGCAACAGCTTGACGTCATGGCCGGTTGTCGCGCGGGACGTATCAAAATGCTGTATATCGCGCCGGAACGTCTGATGATGGGCGATTTTCTCGAACAACTGCAACAGTGGAATCCGGCGATGCTTGCCGTCGATGAAGCCCACTGTATTTCTCAATGGGGCCACGATTTCCGCCCGGAATATCGCGCGCTCGGCCAGTTGAAACTGCGTTATCCGCAACTGCCGGTGATCGCCCTGACTGCGACCGCCGACGAAGCCACCCGTAATGACATTGTCCGCCTGCTGGAGCTGAACGACCCGCTGATTCAGGTCAGCAGTTTTGATCGCCCGAATATCCGCTACACGCTGGTGGAAAAATTTAAACCGCTCGATCAGCTGATCCGCTTCGTGCAGGATCAGCGCGGCAAAAGCGGCATTATTTACTGTAACAGCCGTGCCAAAGTGGAAGACACTGCTGCCCGCCTGCAAAGTCGCGGGCTGAGCGTCGGCGCGTATCACGCCGGGCTGGATAACGACACCCGTGCCCGCGTGCAGGAAGGTTTCCAGCGTGACGACCTGCAAATTGTGGTCGCCACCGTGGCCTTCGGGATGGGCATCAACAAACCTAACGTGCGTTTTGTGGTGCACTTCGACATTCCGCGGACCATCGAGTCTTATTATCAGGAAACGGGCCGGGCAGGGCGTGACGGCCTGCCTGCCGAAGCGGTACTGCTTTACGATCCGGCCGATATGGCGTGGCTGCGCCGCTGTCTGGAAGAGAAACCGGCGGGCGCGCAACAGGATGTTGAACGCCACAAACTGAATGCCATGAATGCCTTTGCGGAAGCGCAAACCTGCCGCCGTCTGGTGCTGCTCAATTACTTCGGTGAAGGTAAACAGAACGCCTGCGGTAACTGTGACGTCTGCCTTGACCCGCCAAAACGCTACGATGGCTTACTGGATGCGCAAAAGGCGCTGTCAGTGGTCGCGCGCGTCGGGCAACGCTTTGGCTTAGGCTATGTCGTTGAAGTGCTGCGCGGTTCCAACAACCAGCGTATCCGCGAATACGGCCACGACAAGCTGACTGTATACGGCATCGGCAAAGAACACAGCAATGAACACTGGACCAGCGTGGTGCGTCAGCTGATCCATCTCGGGCTGATTACACAAAATATTGCCATGCACTCGGCGTTACAACTCACGGAATCGGCGCGCCCGGTATTGCGTGGTGAAATCCCGTTACAACTGGCAGTGCCGCGTATTCAGACGCTGAAGATTAAAAGCAGTGCCAGCCAGAAAACGTACGGCGGGAATTACGATCGCAAGCTGTTCGCCAAATTGCGCAAATTGCGTAAGTCACTGGCGGATGACAACAATGTGCCGCCGTATGTCGTATTTAACGACACCACGTTGCTGGAAATGGCTGAACATCTGCCCGTCAGCGCCAGCGATTTGCTGGACATCACCGGCGTTGGTCAGCGTAAGCTGGAGAAATTCGGCCGGCCATTTATGGCGATGATCCGCGATCACATCGATAACGGCGACGAATAAGAATTTTGTTTCCTACACATAACACAGAGAGTTAATCATGCTGATGCTATTCCTGACGGTGGCGATGGTTCATTTGATCGCGCTGATGAGTCCGGGGCCGGACTTCTTCTTTGTCTCACAGACCGCCGCCAGCCGGTCGCGGAAAGAAGCCATGATGGGTGTGATTGGTATTACGCTGGGTGTACTGGTGTGGGCAGCCGTTGCGCTGATGGGGTTACATTTGATTCTGCAGAAAATGGCGTGGCTGCATCAGATTATCACCATCGGTGGCGGATTGTATCTGTGCTGGATGGGCTGGCAGTTGATGAAATCAGCGCGGGCTAAAAAGCTGAATGGCGATGAAACACCGGTGGCACTGCCTGCCCGTGGCCGCACCTTTATGCGCGGGCTGCTGACCAATCTTTCTAACCCGAAAGCCGTGATTTACTTCGGCAGCGTGTTCTCGATGTTCGTGGGCGACAGCGTCAGCGGTGGCGAACGTCTGGGCATATTCCTGCTGATTGTCGTTGAAACCCTGGCCTGGTTCTCATTAGTGGCGCTGGTCTTCGCGCTGCCAAAAATGCGCCGCGGTTATCAGCGTTTAGCGAAATGGATTGATGGCGTGGCGGGTGTAGTGTTTGCAGGCTTTGGTGTTGCTTTAATCATCAACCGCTGAGCGAAGTAGCCCGTTAATAAAAAAGGGTCCGGTGTATGCCGGGCCCTTTTTGCATTCGGAGGAATCAAACCTTCCTGGCACTGGCCAGCAAGACGCCCACCAGCATAAACAGCGAGCCGAAGATGCGGTTCAGCAACTGCATCTGTTTCGGGGCTTTCACCCAACCGGCGATGCGGGTGGCCAGCGTGGCGTAGCCGATCATCACAATGATATCGACAACGACGGTAGTGACGCCGAGTACCACGTATTGTGCAGCCTGAGGTTGGTGCGCAATGATAAACTGCGGGAATAACGCGGCGAGAAAAACAATACTTTTTGGATTGGTCAGGTTCACCAGAATCGCGCGTTTGAATAAACGGCGACGCGGCATACTGCTGGCGAGCGCGTTCAGGTCAATCGCACCGGCAGAGCGCCACTGGCAAATACCCAGCCAGATTAAGTACGCCGCACCCAGCCATTTGAGAATTTCAAAGGCCATCAGCGATGATGAGATCAGCGCACCCAGCCCGATACCGACCAGCACGATGTGGATGGATAAACCGAGCTGTAACCCGGCGATTGACGCTACCGCCCCGCGATAGCCGTGGCTGATGCCGGTACTCATCGTGTTAATGGCACCGGAGCCAGGGGATAAACTTAAGATAGAAGTGGTGAGCAGGTAGGTTAACCACCAGTCCAGTGTCATTGCGAGACTCCCTGAATACGTTTTATGTTGTTTTATGGCACAATACGCCAATGTTTATAATTGCGCTATAGCTCACAAATAACACTTTCCTCCTCCCTGCCTGACGACGTTGGATCATTGAATGCCTGTGAATTTTGCGAAGTGGTTAACACGAGAGAAGGAGTTTTCCGCCTTTGCGACCGGACCTTTGCTGGATTTCTGGCGTACGCGCGAAGAAGGCGAGTTTAGTGGCGTTGACGATGTCCCGATCCGCTACGTCCGGTTCTGTTCCCCCGCGCATGATAAAGTCATCGTGGTGTCACCGGGGCGTATAGAAAGCTACGTAAAATATCCTGAAGTGGCCTACGATTTATTCCATTGCGGCTATGATGTCATGATTGTCGATCACCGTGGTCAGGGGCGCTCCGGGCGAATGCTCGACGATCCGCATTGTGGTCACGTGAAGCACTTTGATGATTATGTCGAAGATTTTGAAAGTTTTTATCAGCTGGAGATTGCCCCACGTCAGTACGTGAAAAAGTTCGCGCTGGCACACTCCATGGGCGGTGCAATTCTGGCGCTGTTTCTGGCGAAGAATCCGGGCAAGTTTGATGCGGCGGCGTTGCTCGCGCCGATGACCGGTATTTATTTGCCGATGCCGGGCTGGATTTCCCGCCGCATCCTCAACTGGGCGGAGAACCGTCCGCTGCGCCGCGACGGTTATGCGCTCGGTACCGGCCACTGGCGGCCATTACCCTTTGTGGTCAACCGCCTGACACACAGCCGTGAACGTTATCGCCGTAATCTGCGATTTTATGCCGATTACCCGGAGTTGCAGGTCGGCGGGCCAACCTATCACTGGGTGCGTGAAGGGATTGAGGCGGGGATGCATATCCTGAAAGAAGCTGAAAAAATCACCACTCCTGTACTGTTATTGCAGGCGAGCGAAGACCGTGTAGTGGATAACCGGTCCCACCTTGCTTTTTGTCAGGCCATGGCTGTTGCGGGGCACCCTTGTGAAGGGGAAAAACCGCGGGTCATTGAAGGCGCGCGCCATGAGATCCTGTTTGAACGGGACGACCTGAGGGCACAGGCGCTGGACGCTATCATGCGCTTTTTTGCGCGACAGAATTAATCCGCGGTTCGCCGCGCACAACTCCATCAGAGGTTAGAACCTAACGCTATGTACCATGTTGTTGCTTCCGATTTAGATGGCACGCTGCTATCACCTGATCATACCCTGACCCCGTTCGCCAAAGAGACGCTGAAACTGCTGACGCAGCGCGGCGTGCATTTCGTGTTCGCCACCGGGCGTCACCATATCGACGTGGCGCAGATGCGCGACAATCTGGAAATCAGTGCGTACATGATCACTTCCAACGGTGCGCGTGTGCATAACACCGACGGGGATCTGATTTTCTCGCATAATCTGGATGAAGACATCGCCAGAGACCTGTTCGGCATTATGCATAACAATCCTGATATTCTGACCAACGTTTATCGCAACGATGACTGGTACATGAACCGTGACCGTGCCGATCAGGATGATTTTTTCCGCGAATCCGTTTTTAAATACAAACTGTATGAACCGGGTCTGCTGGAAACTGACGGCATCTGCAAAGTGTATTTCACCTGTGAAGATCACGAAAAACTGCTGCCGCTTGAAGAAGCCATCAATGCGCGATGGGGCGACCGTGTGAACGTCAGTTTCTCACTGCCGGTGTGTCTGGAAGTGATGGCAGGCGGCGTATCAAAAGGCCATGCGCTGGAATATGTCTCCAAACTGATGGGCTATTCGCTGAAAGATTGCATCGCTTTTGGTGATGGTCTGAATGACCTGGAAATGCTGACGATGGCCGGTAAAGGTTGTCTGATGAGCGGTTCATTACCACGTCTGAAAGCCGCCATGCCGGATGCCGAAATCATCGGCTCCAATGCTGACGATGCCGTGCCGCATTACCTGCGTAAAATGTATTTGTCTGAAGAACGCTGATCTGTTTTAAAACCAAAGCAGGGTGTTTGCCCTGCTTTGGGTGTTGCACTTGCCGCTTTATTGCCGGTATCGCTGAAGCCTAACGTACCGGTATCGAGGCTGTTTTTATCCGCCGGACCTGTGCTGGCAATTACCGCGCCATCAAGCTGCGTATGCCCGCCTGCCGTGATATCAAAGCCGCCGTCACCGGCAAAAATACCAGATTGCTCAGTGACCGAGTCGTTGTTCATAACGATGATCCGGCTTGCTGAGTGAGCGGAAAAATATCCCGGCGCAGGCAACCGAGATATGCGTTTGTGAAAGTCATTCATTAGGATCGGTTGGGGGCTTTTTACGGGCGTTGTACCAATCGATTGTATTGAATAGTACCGTGCCTAATGAAATTCCTGAGCCACCAATAAATCCGAAAAATAATGCTCTCTTTACTTGCGAAACCGAGAAGTTAAATATTCCATTTGAAAAATAATATACGCCTGAGATAGCCAACCCAATCAGCAACAGTGAGGCTATGCAAAAAAAATAGCTGTATAAAAAGAATAAACTATATTTCAAGATGAATTTAGCCATCATTGCCCTACCTGCTGATTATCTTTTTTTGATGTATCCTTAATAGCTCCATTAGTAAATTCAAAAATCATTCCACCACTAAAATCATAAATAAAACCGGGTAAATCTTTACCTATCACTCTATCTGTAACTACAGGAGCCAATTTTCCAAACGTTCCACCCGCCAACCCACCAAAGGCTGCTCCCGCCTGTGAAGCACCGTCCAGCCCGTCCGCGAACCAGGCTCCACCCATACCGATACTGGTATTCACTATGACTCCCCGCCCCGGTGCCAGCATCCCGGCCGCGAATGATGCCGCACTCGCTTTATAATCCCATGACTTATTTTCATTACCCGGCTGGTCCAGGTCATAATACTGATAACCACTGTTTGCGCTCCAGGCCAGCACCCCACCGGCAATAGCTTTACCTGTCATAGCAGCAGGCCCCAGATATATCGCCGCGCCTGTTAATACGCCATCCTGATAACCTTCGACTATCGCTTTGGTGATATTCGCTCCTTCCGGCAAATCTCCTTTCGCTATTTTATCCAGCCCGGCCTGTATCTGTTCGGGCGAGAGATTATTATCTACCGCAAACTGATTCCACGAGCCTGCTGTATCCATATAATCCATCATCCCTGAGGGCAGATTAAAGTGATTGTATTCCGTCGCATTCTTCCCACCCTGCGCACCGGCAATAACGCCCGCCGTATCATCCCCGGCAAGTCCGCCAGCCAGCCCGGCCGCCAGCGTGCTCAGTGCCACGACTTTCTGCTTTTCCGTTTCCGTCAGGTCTTCATGCTTCACGCCCGGATAAAGCACCTGGGCGATTAGCTCACCGGTGGCTGCGCCTGCCGCGCCTGCTGCGGCGTCACGTCCCTGAAGCTCTGCGATCACACCGCCGACAATGGCGTGGGCGATGGCATTGGCGGCAACGTTATCTTCGCCGACCTGTTTCTTGATTTGCTCTGCCAGATACGGTGCCGCACCGCCTGCCAGTGCTGCTGCCATATCACCGCCCGCCAGCCCTTGAAGCGCCATCGTTGCCGCGCTGATACCTTGCTGGATATCGCTGCCGGTGCCGTACTGTTTCTGGGTGTCTTTGTACTCTTTTGTCTCCAGCAGTGCTTTGCCACTCAGTTCCGGGTGCGCAGCTTTCGCTTTTTCCAGCCCTTTAATCTCGCCCGCCGTCCGGGCGATATCTGCCGCCTGGCTGCCTACGTCGCCCAGCGCCTGCGCGATTTCCAGCCGCTTCTGCTCCTTCTCCTTATCAAATATCGGGCTGATGCTGCCGTTGGCATGTTCCACGTCACGGCTTAAATCAGCCACGTCCTGCTGCTGGTTTTCCCTGTCGCGGATGGTGATGGTTCCTGCGGAAATCGCTGCTTTGGTGGTGCCTGATGCCTCACCTTCACCGCCTGCGCCGACCAGAACGCCGTTCGCCATATTGCCGATAAAGTTCTCTGCAACAGTTCCGCCGGTGCTGATGCCCGCGCCCTGATGTCCGGTGCTGTATTCCGCTTTATTGCCGATGTCGCTGAAGCCCAGCGTACCGGTATCAAGGTGGTTTTTATCCGCCGACCCTGTGCTGGCAATTACCGCGCCATCGAGCTGGGTATGCCCGCCGACCGTGATATCAAAACCGCCGTCACCGGCATAAATTCCGGACTGCTCAGTGACCGAGTTGTAGTCGCTGTCCATGCCGTCGTGACTGGCACTGATGCTGCCGGAGCCGGTCATGGTGCCGAAGGAGAAGCTGGCCCCGCCGCTGATGCTCTGCTGGCTGCTGTCGTAATAGTCGCTGTCCTGCAGGCTGCTGAGGATCAGGTCGCCGCCGATATCCGCCACCACGCTGTTGCCGCTCACCTGCGCACCGGCAATCGTTGTGCCGTCGCCGCTGTTAATGCTGATGCGGTTGCCCGCGTCGATGGTGGTTTCGTTATGCTGCGTGCCGTTACCGCTCTCGCTGCCCCTGGAGGCGTTGCCGCTGGCGGAGATGTTAATCCCGGCACCGTCCTTGCCCATGCCGATGCCCATTCCTATCGCGCCGCCGCTGCTGCTGTTTTCTCCTTCCAGCCACTGTGTGTTCTGCGAGGAAATCAGGCTGATGTCGTCTGCCGCGTTCAGCGCCACGTCCAGCCCGGCTTTAATCTGGCTGCCGATAGCGGTGATATCGCCGCCCGTGGCGGTTATCGACACATTATCACCCGCCGTCAGCGTGCTGCCCGTGGCCGTATTCTGCCCGCTGCGTTGCTCAGTGCTTTTACGGCACTTATTGAGGTAGTGCCTTTGGCAGCAATTTTTCCGCTATTGGAAAGGGTACCGCTGCTTATAGCGGCGTTGTTACCGGCTATCAGCTGGCCCTGATTGGTTATCGTTCCCGCCACCTGCGCTGAAATATCACGCGCCGTATTGACGCTGCTGCGGCCATCCTGGGTTAAATCTTGTGCGTTGAGACTGAGGCTGTTTCCGGCGGTCAAACGGCTGTTGCTTAACGTCAGTTTGCCCTCGCTGTTCAGGGCGATGTTGTTGTCGCTGGCAAAGGTGCCATTGCTAAGTGCAATGTCCTGCCCGCTGACATTCATACTGCCACTGGCTTTATGTTCACCGCTCAGCGTAACGCTTTCCCCTTTGGCATTCAGGCTGCCGCTGGCAAGGCTGTTTTGCACGGTGAGTTTGCCGTTGGCATCCAGCGTGATATCTCCCTGGCGTGCGTTCAGGTTGCCAAGGTTAACGCCCACGCCTTTGTCACTGGAAACCAGACGGATACGACTGGCGTACATGCCACCGAGTGCGCCGGTATCCACCGCCACCACGGGTGCTGCGCCTTCACCGGCAATCGCGGTGATGCGGCCATTTTTATCCACGCGGTTAGCACCGGCGATAACGTTCATCGCGTTAGCATGAATTTGTGCATTCACTTCTGTGGCGCGCGCGATTATCGACAACGCATCCGACTCGCGGGCATTCAGCCCCTGGCCTTCAATGGTGATGGAGCCTTTTTTGACATCAAGGGAGTGTAAGTTGCCACTCGCATCGAACACCGGTTTACCCGTGGTGAGCGTAGCATTCGGTGTATTGATAAACCCGCAGCCGTTACAGGTGATGCCATACGGGTTCGCCACCATCACGTTTGCCGCTTTTCCGGCCACTTCGGTATAGCCGTTCAGTTGTGAGCGGTTCGTGCCCGTCACTTCATTAATGATGCCGCGCGCTTCATGGCCTGCTTTCAGATTCGTGTTGTTCTGAATCAGCCCGCCTAACTGCGTCTGGTTTAGCTGACCGGTAGCATTGTTGAGGATCAGCCCCTCTTTGCCGACGTTGTAATTTTGAAACTGGTTATGGGAAATTCCCGCGCCGTTGGGCGTGGCAATATTCACCACCGGCACACCGTTTCCGGCCTTATCGATACCGGTGGCCCCATTTGCAGGGGTCGGTGCGGCAAACGCCGGGAAAACCGGTTGTCCTGCCAGCAAGCCACAGATCAAATAACTCAGCAGGCTTTGAGCAAAGCAGGTTGGTTGTTGATGATTATCCATAATCTTTTTCCCTTAAATCACAAACGCGATGCGGTAATAAATGCTGAGGTGGTCAGGCGCTAACCAGTCCGGATATTGCAATGGTGTGCCCACGGTGAACTGGCTGGAGTAATAACGATTTGTGGTGGAAAGCCCGACGGCGGCCCCCCCACAGGGTGCCGGATGCCCATGGGTCTTTGTTATCTTTTTGCAGCCAGCCACCATCGAGTGCCACCACGCTGCTGACCTGGCCGATAAACGGCAATGTGAACAGTCTGTAGTTCAGTTCGTTACGCCAGTAACCGCCGTTATCGCCGGAAAGATATTGCTCTTTAAAGCCGCGCACCGAGCTTTCGCCACCGAGGGTCAGACGCTCGCTGCCATACAGCCTGTCCGGCGACCACTGACCGTAGAAACTGGTCAGCCACCATAAATCTTCAGCCACCGGCAACTGAAAGCTGCCGTTCAGGCTCCATTTTTTAAACCCGGCTTTCGGCAAATCATCGTTTTTGCCGTTATCGTCTTCCGCACCCAGCCAGGACACGCCATGGCTGAATGTGGGGTTGAAAGTCGCGACGCCGCCGAGGATTTTTTGCGTGTGGTTCAGGCCAAACAGCAGGCTGGTCAGCTTGCGGCTGCTGCTGTCAAGCAACACATCATTGAGAGAGTTATTGCTGATCTGATGTGTCAGTCCGATCGAAGCACCGGTTTTGATATCGCCGTTGCGAAATAGCACCCGCGAGGCGGTTAAACGGTGGGTGACGCTGTCGCCGGTGGATGCCCAGCCAAAGCCATTGTTGTCGATCGTGCTGAGGTAGTTGCTCCAGCTGTAGCTGTAATCGACCAGGTTATAGCCGTAAGGAATGCTGAGTCCGGCCTGTACGTTCTGTGCGTCATGCGAGGTGGCCCCGTCGCTGCTGCGTCCGCCGCTGACGAACCATTTATCCGCCATGCCCAGAACGTTACCGGCAGTCAGCGAGCCGCTAAGCTGCCCGGTACCGGTACTTTTTTGCCCGCTGTTATCAAAACTCAACGAGGCACTGAGAGGGGATTCCGGCGTGGCGGTGAGATTAACAATGGAATAGCCGGATTTTTTGGCGGGAAGAATGTCTATTTGCACCGGATTACTGCGTAACCGGTTGATTTGCTCCATGCCCTGTTCGATGTCACGCAGATTAAGAATACCGCCTTCCAGCCCCGGAAAAGCCATGGTGAGCTGTGAAGATGAATCGCCTTCGAGGGTGATTTTTTCAAGACGTCCCTCCAGCACCGAAATATGTAATTCTCCCTGAGATAAATCCTGTTCAGAGATAAATGCGCGGCTGGTTATATATCCCTGATGAATATACCAGTCAGAGATTTGACGGGTTATTTCCGCAATTCTGCTCATTCCTATACATTGATTAAGATGAGGGCTATTAATCTCTTGCTGTTCTTTATCAGAAAGAAGTGTTGCGTTATTTATATATATTTTATGAATGTAAAAACAGAGGGTATTGCTTTCTTCTATGTGTAATTCGACGGGTGAAACGGGAGAAAGACTGCGTTGCAGATCATCACGTTGTTGTTGGCTCTGCCTTAATAATTCCTGTTGTTCCTGACGGATCAGGTCACGGTCGGCCGGATTCAGGGGGGCCGCAACGCCGGATATAATGACGCCAGCCATTAAAATGGGCAGAATATATTTAAGAAATGAATATTTACACAAAAAAATCTATCCCATGGATAATTAATTAAGCAATGTTTTGATACGAATTTTAATATCATGTTTCGTGACGACAAATAAATCAAATTTTTAATGGTATTGATGCATGAATAAATTCATTTTGAAGGTACTCCGGATAAGTAGATGAGCTAAATTCCTGAATTAACGTATTCTGTTATATGAAAAGATGACCAATTACTATCCATTAGCAAAACCAAAGCAGAGTTTTACTCTGCTTTGGTGAATTTCCTGTGTGCTATTTTCCGCGACTTAACCTTTCCTCCAGTTGCTTCTTCGCCAGCGGCGAGCGTTCAATCGCATCCAGCGCCAGCAGCGTTTCTATTGTCGATTCTGCGCCTGAGTTACGGTTAACGCTTTTTTCGGGATCCAGCCCGTCAAATGCCAGCCCGGAATCCGGTAAGTACATCTGGATCCGCGCTACGTTCCCCCTGTAGAACCACATCGCCAGCGTCACGGCCTGGTCGATATAGCGGGTATCTCGCGAAATTTCATAAGCACGTAAATTGGCAAAAATCATCGGACGGAAGATATAAGCGATTTGAGAAAATTGCTGTTTATCATTCATTTCAACACTTTCCCCGGTCTTGCTGACGGAGAAACTGGTGAGATAACCCTGACTGATTAACCACGGATGAAAATTATCCAGCTCGTAAAACGCGGCTTTCACCATATCTCTGTCATTTAATACTGTTCCGGCTTCAAGCAACGCATAAGCCTGATTGTTGCCGTAGCCATGCCAGGTATTTTTCCAGCTAAGGAACACGCCATTTGCGGACGATGTGACGTCGCGTATTTGCATGGTCATGATGCCGCTGGCCAGCATTCTCATCATTTTTTCGATGTTTGGCTGGGGCGAAATTTGCTGCATACGGGTCAGGGCCAGCAGCAGAATGGCGGCCTGATCTGCACCACCATTCGGCATCCATACGGGCAACGTAATCCCTTTTAATGTCGTCAGGGTCTGCGTTTCCTGTACATAACCTGTCAGGGCCTGAGTCTGGCGGAAAAGGACATTGTGCATCTGTGCGGCGAGTGTTTCATCCTGCGCCTTCACGACAGGATACGCGCTGGCCAGTGCCCATAAAGCCCGCCACGTCCACCAGTTCGGTTCAGCGACGCTGGTTTTATAAGTGGTATTGATGGAGTTATCCGGATAAATGAAATTATAGAAATAACCGTTTTCAGCCTGCATCATCAAAATGCTGCGGGTCAGATGGATGATTTTATTCATCACCGCAGGAGCGGGCTGATGCGAATACAAACCGGTATAGAACACCAGCGCACGTGAAATATCATCGATAGCAGAAACACCTTCAATCGGATCTTTTACCCATCCATATTTAGGATATTCACTATAAATATGAATAATTCCTACCGATTTGCCATTCGGGAGCATCCTTTGTTCGTAAAGTGAATCCAGATGCGCAGTATTGACGGGTATAGCAAAAGAAGAGATAGAGAATGTTGAAATAAAAACCAGTAATATTATTTTTGCAAGACTCATATAGCGGTCCTTGTATTATTCATTCTTCATTACTGAAGATATCGGAGGTAAAGATAAAAAGGGTTTGTTTATATATTGTTTATTATTATTGATTGTCGTTAATGATAAGTATCAAAAGATAAAGTTAAAGCCTACTTTACCAAAGTTGGTCGTCTGGTCATCGAACCCGCTCATTCCGTCAATTTCCTTCTCGCCTTCTGTCCGGTAAAATACTTCGGAGACAAAATAAACTTTTGGCGTAATTGCGTAGCTGTAGTTAACGATATATTTCCAGGCTTTAGCACTGTAGGTTTCGTTACCTTTACGATCCTTAATTCGTTTATGCTGCGGCTCCATTTTTAACAGGAAATTATGTTTATCCAGATGATACGTTGCCCAGGGGCGGATCTCTTTTTCGACCACATTGGAGCCACGGTTACCATTTCTGTCATAGTCATTGCCTTCCTTTCGAAAGAATTCGGTTCCCACGGTGAAATCATCCGTTACGCGATAACTCACATTGAGCAGTGCTTCATAAAAAACAAATTCTCCAGAATCAGCCCCGTTCGCGCCTTTGTCTTCTGTCAGCCATTTAAGGTCGGTATTCACTGCCAGTTTATCCGTGGCCTGATAACGATAATAAGGCCGGAAACCATAGCCGTCGCCACCAATCAGGTACGCGTTACTTTCCGCCACCGTGGGTTTTTCATAACCGGTTTTTCCCAGATAGATGGCTTCGAACATCATCCAGTGCTTACCGGTTTCATAAGCATACGCTGGCCGGACTTCCATTTCTGTCATACGAAAATCGGTATGATTATTGGATGCGTCGTGAATTTCGTTCTTAAAGGAAACCTTTTTAAGCACAAAACCCAGGTTAAAACCGGTATCTCCCAGATTTACACGTCCGTCGCCGAAAACCCATTCGTGAACAGGACGGGAGTTATGTGAAGAACCTTCATTTCTGAAATGCTCTATTTTATATTCTGTCAGCCAGTTGCCGTGAAGGTTATAGCCGGTATCACCTTCCTCTAACTCTACCAGCGCAATATTGTCATTATCGACACTAATAACTGCATCCACTACTTTACCACTCGGATGTTTCATTCTGATTTTTTCACCCGGATAAATGGCAGCATTAATATTTTCTGGCTTTGGTTTTATGACTTCATTTTTTCCTGCATCGGGTTGTACAACGGGCGTTATACAGATGGGAAGTGAAGATGCTTTTTGCACTTTTTCCTCAGCCAGTGCATCGATAGGAAAGGGAAGTGTGAGACAAAGACAAGATATTACCTGAGCTTTATTCATGTATTATTTTCCTGTTACTTAAAGGGATGGTTTATTTCAATCCATTGCGCTTCACAATCACTGGTTCCGCAATATAACCGGGGCGCAGATGACTCAGTAATGCAAAGACCTCCGGGGAAGATGACGTCTTCAAGATCGGCGCGTTTGGCGGCGCCGGGTTTGAACTGTTTGCGTTCAGCGATGATTTTCATGGCCGTGCAGCGATAGGTCTGGCAGTTGAAAATGAACGAGCAGGCATAATAGTTCCGGTATCCACGGGCGTCGAAACGGGCAACATGTCCCAGCACACCGATCTGATGTCCATCCAGAACGTATGCCGCATTCACACCACACCATTCTTCGGCGGCGACCTGTCCCTGCAGCAATGTCGCCTGAGCTATCTTGGCCGGGGTCAGATCCTCCAGTGAATCCAGCAGAATATAACCGATGGTACCTCGTCCGCCGGTTTCACCCTGCGGACGGGTAAACAGCAATACTTTTCCGTCCGGTAAACCCACCGGACGGATGTCTTTCATGCCCTGAGGTCCGATGAAAAATGGGCGCAGAGAGTACATATCTGCTCCCCGGTACAGCACGGTTCTCCATTGCAGTCTCCCGCTGGTGCCATCCGCCGGCTCAACGCTGACCCCGCCAAAGATAAATTCCCCGCCGATCCGGGCAAAGAACGGATCCTGAAGAGCGAAGACCGGCGCGTCAGGCAGTAATGTGCACTGACGGACGCCATCAAATTCAAAAAATTTTACCTGTGATAACTCTGAGTTTCTGGGCTCGACACGCGCCGCAATGACCGAAATGTCTGCGCAACGAAACGGTGCGGTCAGGTTATAAACATCGTCGTCCCCTGCGCCGGAAAAAGAGATTTTTTCTCCGGCGGGCACTGGCAATTTCAGGGAATGAAATTGGCGGAGTAATGTTTCAACCGTGCTCACAGCGGCATTCCAAGATGAACCCATAAGGCATCGAGCGGCATTGTTGCCAGTGCAATGCACTCATCGGCTGCCCCGTAATAAATTTTCAACAGGTCTCCCTCCAGCAATGCGCCGCAGGTAAAGACAACGTTGCCAAAGAATCCTTCTTTTTCATATATCGCTTCCGGTTGTAACAGCGGCACTGAAGATTTGGCGAGGATGTTGAACGGATTATTCAGATCGAGCAGCATCGCGCCGAGGCAATAACGCTGGTCTTTATCCACACCATGATAAATCTGCAACCAGCCGCGCACCGTTTTTATCAGCGGTGCGCCACCGCCCAGTTTCAGCGCATCCCAGTCGCCGGAAGCACTGCCGAGCAAATGGCGATGATTGCCCCAGTGCAGCATGTCCGGTGATTCACACATCCAGATCTCCGGCTTGCCAAAATGTTTGGGTGAAGGACGGGTCAGGGCCTGATATTTGCCGTTAATTTTTTCCGGGAAGAAGCAGACATCGCGGTTATCGGGGCAGAAAATCACGCCTTGTTTTTCCACAGTGACAAAATCGGTGGTGGTCGCCAGCGCGGTGGAAATGCCATACGGCGAAATGGCCGAATAATTGATGTAGTAAACGCCATCGATCAGCGTAATTCGTGGATCTTCACAGCCAAATTGTTCGTATTGCGTATCAGCGGTCAAAAAGGGCTGAGTATCAACACTAAAATCTTCGCCGTTGTGACTGCGCGCTAAACGCAGATGTGACATGGAGGTCAGCCAGATCACCGAAGGGTCAGCTTTCAGTGCAATCATTCTGGGGTCACTGAAATCATAGGCCGGATCATCGCGACGAAAACGTTTTGTGCCCGCCCGCCAGGCGCTTTGCTGATTTACCAGAAGCGGCACTTCCAGACAATTAGCGTCGGTTGAGAGCACGCTTTCCGCGACACGAAGCAGCAGCAGGGTTTCTCCCTGATATGAACATACGCCTGCGTTAAAAACACAATCGACCTTCCAGCCGGGCTGGGAAGGAGTAACGTCAGCAGGTGTTAACAGCGGGTTTTTATCACTTCTGAGCATTTTCATGGTTCACCTTTTTGATAAGAATTTGGTTTTTTTCCAGCAGCGGTTCATCCGTGCCGAACAGGACAGCATTACCATCGTCAAAGCCCACGTTGATGACCGGCGGGCCGAAATTGATCATCACTTCCAGACATTCAGCGCCCAGATGACGACGGAAAATCAGGCATTGTTTAAACAGCGTGAGGTACTGATAGTGGCCATGCTGAAGGGAGGGATGAGTATTTCTTATGTGGATCAGTCGCTTATAATAGGCCAGGATTGATTGTGAGCGCTTACTTTCATCTTCGACGTTAATCTGATCGTCTCCGGCATCCGCTGGTGTCCAGGGTACCGGTAAACGGGAGGCATCCCGGCAGAATGGCAAAGCATAAGTAAGCGCTTGCTTATCACTCATGCCTTGTGAAATGGCAGTGTGATACTGAGTGATGCCCTGGATGTCCCGCATCTGCTGCACATTCTGAGGGATAAAATCGGTCATGCCGATTTCTTCTCCCTGAAAGATAAAGGGCACGCCACGGGCGGTCATTTGCAGGGCGAAAACGGCCATAGCGCGGGGGATATCGCGGGCTGATTCACCGAAACGGCTGATCATCCGTGACATATCATGGCTGGAGAAAAACAGTGTCGGTAAGCCGGAGAGCGTGGTTTCCATCGCCTGCAATTCGGCGAAAATCGCCGCGATATCAAAGCGTTTCTGGCTGCCGAGATTGAAATTAAACACCACGTCCAGCAGCCCGGCCCCCTGATAAGGGGCCATGACCGGTAATTCATCACTGCCCACTTCGCCAATTAGCAGGAATTCCCCCCGGGCACGGATATGGCGACACAGGCGATTCACCACGTTCAGCACACCGGGCTGATTGATATCGTTGTCATGTGGCGGTTCTTCGCCCCCTCCGGCGGGTGGGTGATCTTCCCCGATGCCGTTGGTGGTCAGAAAATTAATCACATCAAAACGAAAGCCATCGACACCGCGTGCTATCCAGAAATCGAAGATCTTTTTAATCTCCTGCTCCACGGCAGGATTTGACCAGTTCAGGCATACCTGCTGAGGCGAGAATTTATGGTAGTAATTCTCTGTCCCGCCGGGTTCCTGCGTCCAGGCTGAGCCGCCAAAGAAAGAGGTCCAGTTATTGGTTTTCTCACGAAAGAAAAAGAAGTCACGGAAAGGGCTGTCCGGCTGACGGAGGGCCGCCTGAAACCACGGATGCTGGTCCGAAACGTGGTTAATCACCACGTCAATGACCAGCAGGATATTGCGCTGATGACAGGCCGCAATCAGTTCATCGAAAAGGTCTAACGTGCCAAAGCGCGGGTCTACGGCGCAGTGATCGCTGATGTCGTAGCCATTATCCACCAGCGGAGAGGGATAAAAGGGGGTGATCCAGATGCCGCCAATGCCCAGCTCAGCCAGATAATCCAGTTTAGAAACCAGACCCTGAAAATCGCCTAATCCGTCAGCGTTACCGTCACAGAACGAGGGTAAATACACCTGATAAAATACCCGGTCCTGCCATGTTTTCAGGTTATTCATCATTCAGACCTGTTATTTAAGTGAAAGCGACATCCCTTCCAGGAAATGCTTCCTGAAGAGGATAAACAAAACGACGATCGGCAGGGTTTGTACTACTGAACCCGCCAGAACCGGGCCGACATAAATGCCATAGGATTTACTGAACGTTGCCAGCAGAACGGAAAGTGGCATTTTGTTGACGTCCTGCATGACAATCAGCGGCCAGAGAAAATTGTCCCAGGCGCTGGTAAAGGTAAAAATCGCGACGATGGCCAAAATAGATTTGTTGAGGGGCAGCATGACATGGAGCAATATTTTGATAAGACCGGCGTGATCTAACCTTGCGGCATGAATATAGTCATTTGGCGTACCTTTAAAACTCTGCGAGATCATAAAAATGCCCCAGCCATTCATGACGAACGGTAAAATAAGAGCACCATAAGAATTAATCATGCCGAGCTCTCGCATCAGTACGAAATGCGGAATAATAAACATGAAAGCCGGGAAAACCATTTGCAGGATGAGCAGATTTTTGAAAATATCCCGGCCTTTAAATTCCATTTTTGCCAGCGCATAGCCAATTAAACACGATGTCAGTGTGACGCAAACCGTGATGGTTAATGTAATAAATATGGAGTTAAACAACGTCCGCAGAAACGGTTTTTCTGCTTTACCGGTACCATCGAACAGGAAAATATAATTATCGAATGACAGCGGGCCGGAAAAAAGAGATGTCGTATAAATATCGGCTGTATTTTTAAACGAACCGATTAACATCCACAAATACGGATATAACCAGGTGATGGCCAGCGCAAACATCAGCAGATGGATCACTACGGAGCCGATCGTTTGTTTCAGTAAAAATTTTTGTACAGGAGCGGCGGCTCCTGTCCTCACAGATTGTGTCTTCATCATACGATCTCGATTTTCTTTTCCAGACACCGGCGCAATATCCAGATCAGTGAGAAACTGAACAGGGCGACAATAATAGACATGGTCGCGGCCCAGCTGGGCTGCATCTGCCGGAAGGCGGCCTCATACATGACCACCATAGGCGTGGTGGTGCTTTCCAGCGGGCCACCGCCGGTGATGAGATAAGGTTCGGTAAAAATACTGAACGCGACTGTAATCGCGAGAACCAGCACCATGACTATCTGGGCATTCATCAGGGGCAATGTGATATGCCATATTTTTCCGAGGCCCGTGGTTTTATCGAGATCGGCGGCATCGTAAATATCTTTGGGAATAGTAATCAGCCCGGAATAAAAAATCAGGCCATAATAACCGACAAATTTCCAGGTGATAATAAGGGCAATAGATAACATGGCGAAATCTGGGTGAGTAAACCACGGAACATTAATGCCAAATATGTCCATCAGAAACGTGTTGATCGGCCCTGTTTCACTGAACAGTTTCGAAAATACAATGGAATACGCCACGCCGGATGAAACATTGGCGAGCAGGAAACTCAGGGCAACAAACGCTTTACCGTATTTTATCTTTCTTAGTCCGAAAGCGAACAATAGTGAAGAAACAAAAACTATCGGCAGATAGTAAGCCAGAAATTTAAATACGTTATAAACCGACGTCCAGAATAAAGGGTTCTGCATGACGGAAATAATATTTTTTACCCCGTTGAAGGACGGAACGCCAATAAATTTCCAGTCAGTAAAACTCAGTACCGCCAGCCAGAGAAAAGGATAAAGCCAGAATACCAGCGAATATCCGAGGTAAGTGGAGGCCAGAAGGCCTCCCAGTGATGACTCTTTGATTTTTATCATCGCTTACTGCCCCAGCGTTTTGTCGATCTCTTGTGAGGACGCCTGAATCACCTCGGGTATCGGGCTATTTTTAAACACCAGTTTTTCAATCATTTGGGTCATCGTCCGCTGGACTTCAACGGTTTTAGTGACTGGTGCCGGAGGTACCGCTTTCGGGACGTAGGAGACAATCGCGTTAACTAATGGGTGTTGTTGCAGATACTCTTCAAAAATCGGATTGCTTTGCAGATCTTCCCGGGCAGGTGGCATGCCGGTCAGTTCCAGCCAGCGCCGGTCATGTTTCGGATCGCTGTATACCCATTGAATAAACTTCCAGGCGTCGGCCTGCACTTTTGACGTGCTGAACATCACGATCCCTTTGCTGTCAGCCATGGTGGCCACGCCGGGTTCGCCGGTCAGTGTCGGCATCGGGCCGATACGGATGGTTTTTAACACCTCGGGGAATTGCTTCTGATAGCGGTCAATATCCCATGGTCCGCGAACCGCGCCCAGCACGCTTCCCGCTGCCAGCGGATCGTCGGCGGCGCTGAAATCATAGCTGGTCCATTTGTTCGCAAACATTTTATTGAGGAAGGTGAGGGTCTGTTGTCCGGCTTCATTATCAAAGCTGGCTTTATGGCTCTCAATATACGGGCTGCCCTGAGAGGCGGCGTAATACAGCGGAATAAAGTCGAACCAGCGATCCCACCAGTTTTTGCCGCTGGTGATTTGCAGGCTGTAGCCTTTCTGGTTTTGCGTCATCCGTTCTGACAGCGTGTAAATTTCATCATAGGTGGCCGGCACATGATCAAAACCTTGCTCAGCCAGCAGATCGCTACGCCACCAATACACGACCGGGCTGATATAAATCGGGATAACATTTTGCTGCCCTTCGAACTGCCATGATGCCACGGCTTTCCCCATATGTCGGGTTTCAACCAGTTCCTGAAAACCGGGCATTTTGGCGTAGTCATTGAGTTGTTTAAGTTCGGATAACTGTTTAGCGAAGCCGATAAAAATATTGGTGGATATATCTGGCTCGGTGCCTGATGCCAGCGCGTTCATAATGGCTTCTTCAGAACTCCCCGCCGCCGGTATTGGCGTGAATTCCACTTTTCTGTTGGCCGGATTACTGTTCCATTCTTTTACTACCTCGCCCCAATACACTTCCTGAGTCACATTGGGCGCTATCCACATTTTAATGCTGGTCTGATCTTTCTCTTCAGGCCCGCAGCCGGAAAGAAATAACGTGATACCTGCAATAGCAGCCAGTTTCATTTTTTTCATGCGGTTTCCTATTTCCATTAGGTTGTAATTCATAATTTGATATTATATTTAATGGTTATTCATATTATTATTTTATGATTTAATTTCTATTTAAACGCTAGCATGTAAATTTGGTAAATAAATGTTATTGCCGTCACACAAATGATTTTGTTTAACGTTAAACTTTATTCCATATATCCATTGCAATAGCTTTTTTTTTGTGAGTATATATTGGCGAATTATGTGTTTTTTAGACGGGAGATTTCATTTATTCAAAGCATTCAGGAGTGTGTAAACTGAGTAAGATAACCTTAAAATCAATTGCCCGTGAATTGGGGGTGACGCACACGACGGTGTCGAATGCATTTAATAACCCGGGGAAGTTATCTGAATCCTTAAGAAAGCGAATAATTGATTACGCTCATTCCGTTAATTTCTACGGACCCGATAATATCGGGCGCGCATTACGTACCGGCAGGTCGGACGCGATTGGCATTATCTTCAATGACACGCTGAGTTATGTTTTTACTGACAGCCATGACGTGCAACTCATGCAGGGCATCGCCGGTGAATGTGACCGCAAAGGTGTCAGCATCATCCTGATCCCATTGCATAATGGACAGGGCGCGCGGGCCAGTGTGATTAACACAGCGGTAGATGGTTATATCCTTAATGCGACACACAATAATGACCAGATTATCGCTAAGGCATTATCAAAAAATCTGCCGGTGGTGACCACGGATTTTAAAATTCCCCCGCACAGCAGTGTCTCCATTGATAACTACCGGGCGATGAGGGAAATTTGCCTGCACCTGCTGGAAAAAGGACACCGTGAATTCGGGATTATTTCATTTCCTTCACTGCAGGGGCGTAAGGGTATCGTGCCATTGAGTCAGGATATTTCAGGTGATAATGACGTTATGATCACCCGGGTGAAATCTTGTGTGGAGACTTTCCGCGAATGGAATATCGAACTCGATAATTGCTTTCTTTGTGAAACAAGCCATCACGAGACGTTTGGCGAAATAGCGGCGCAGGAATTACTTAACGTAAACCCGGGAATAACCGCGTTTATTTGCCTGTCTGACCGCTTTGCGCAAGGCGCGATTAATTATTGCCGGCAGTCCGGGTTACGGGTTCCGCAAAATATCGCGATTACCGGATTTGATAATATTCCCCGGCCAGAGAATGAAATCGGGCTCACTACCATTTCCCAGGATCCCGTTAGAAAAGGTGAGATAGCCGCTGCCTTGCTGCTGGAGGGGAAAAATAATATTCACTTCGACCTTGAGTTTACGTTAATTATACGTGGTTCTACCTGATTCCCGGTGGGGCCATAAAGACGCAAGTACTGATGTCTATTTTCAGGATGAAATATGGCCTTATTAAATTGTTTTAAAGCTTATGATATTCGTGGTGTGCTGGGAACTGAACTTAATGACGATATTGCTTATCGTATCGGAGCCGCGTTTGCGCAATTTTACCACCCGCAGCGGGTCGTGCTGGGCAGTGATATTCGCCGGACGTCTTCTGCCCTGAAGTACGCCGTCGCGCGTGGACTTATGGATCAGGGCTGCGGGGTGATTGATATCGGTATGACCGGCAGCGAAGAGGTGTATTTTGCCACCCGTTCCTTGCAGGCCGACGGCGGGATCCAGATTACCGCCAGTCATAACCCGGACAACTATAACGGTATGAAAATCGTGGGCAGGGAGGCGAGGCCGGTCAGCAGCGACAGCGGGTTAAAGGATATTCAGCAACTGGCTGAAAATAATATATTCACGGCGGTGGCGCAGCCCGGTTTGTATCAGCAGTTTTCAAACCGCAGCGCTTATCTGGAGCATCTGCTTAGCTATTTAACGTTGCCGTTCGGACGACCGCTGCGGGTGGTGGTTAACGCAGGAAACGGTGCGGCTGGCCCTACGCTGGATGCGCTGGAACACGCCTTTCTGGCACGCGGCATTCCCCTGACGCTGATAAAAATTCATCATGAGCCGGATGGCACTTTTCCCCACGGTATTCCCAACCCGATGTTGCCGGAAAACCGGCTGGCGACGAGCAATGCGGTACGTGAACATCAGGCGGATTTGGGTATTGCCTGGGATGGTGATTTTGACCGCTGCTTTATCTTTGATGAGCAGGGCGAATACGTGGAGGCCTATTACATTGTCGGATTGCTGGCGGAACTGTTTTTGCAACGCTCCCCCGGCGAAAAAATCCTTCATGACCCGCGTCTGATCTGGAACACCCGCGACATTGTCAGTGCCAGCCACGGCATTGCCATCGAAACCAAAACCGGCCATGCCTTCATCAAAGAAAGAATGCGCAGTGAAAACGCGATTTACGGCGGTGAAATGAGTGCCCATCACTACTTCCGGGATTTCGGCTACTGCGACAGCGGGATGATCCCGGCGTTACTGGTGCTACAACATCTCAGCCAGTGCAGCCAGAAAATGTCCGGGCTGATTGCTGCCCGTAAAGCCCTTTTCCCGGTATCCGGCGAAATCAATCTCTCTGTCAGTCAGCCCGCTGAGGCCATCAACCGTGTCCGCGACCATTACCAGCATCAGGCGCTAAGTATCCGCCAGACTGACGGGCTGAGTATGGAATTCGATAACTGGCGGTTTAATTTACGCGCTTCCAATACCGAGCCGCTCCTGCGTCTCAACATCGAAACCCGACAATCCACCGCGCTGTTAGCTGAAATCACCGGAAAACTGCTCGCCCTTGCCGGGGCGTAACCGCTCATCTTTTTTTCAAAGGACAACGTCATGTCAGGTTTAACGCTAAAAAATATCAAAAAATACTATGACAAAACGGCCGTGATCCCCGATTTGTCTCTGGAGATCCATTCCGGTGAGTTTCTGGTGCTGGTCGGTCCGTCAGGCTGCGGGAAATCAACGTTATTGCGCATGATTGCCGGGCTGGATGCGCTGAGCGACGGAACTATCCATATTGAAGATACGGATGTGACGGATTTGCCCGCCGGAAAGCGCGGTCTGTCGATGGTATTTCAGTCCTACGCGCTTTATCCGCACATGACCGTCAGGCAGAACCTGGCATTTGGTCTGAAGAATATCCGCACGCCGCCGCAAGAAATCGCCCGACGCATAAGCGAAGCCGCCCTGATTTTGCGGCTGGAGGACATGCTTGACCGCTTGCCGCAAAACCTTTCCGGCGGGCAACGTCAGCGCGTTGCCATCGGGCGTTCCATTGTTCAGCAGCCGAAAGTGTTTTTGTTTGATGAACCATTGTCGAATCTCGATGCCGCGCTGCGTGTGCAGATGCGACAGGAAATCAGTCAGCTTCATGCCCGCCTGAAAAACACCATGATTTACGTGACCCACGATCAGGTCGAGGCCATGACGCTGGCGGACCGGATTGTGGTGCTTAACAAAGGTCACATTGAGCAAATCGGCACGCCGGTTGAGCTCTATAATTGCCCCGCCAGTCTGTTTGTCGCCGGTTTTATCGGTACGCCGAAAATCAATGTGATCCCGGCGCGGGTAGAAGACCGCCAGTTATGTATTGACGGGCAGCCGATGTTCCCGCTGGGAGATAAATACCCGTCGGTGCAGGATGGACAAACGGTATCGCTGGCGATCCGCCCTGAGCTGTTGCGCCTCAATGAAGTGACGGATCATGCCTTCGGTGTGTTGGTGGATTTCACTGAGTTGCAGGGTGATTCCACGCTGGTCTACGCGCGCGTTGGCGAACATATCCTGAAAATGAAGTCGTCGAAGCAGCTCTCTTTTGCTAAAAACACGCCGCTCAGGTTCGGGTTTAATGCCGCCAGTATTTTACTGTTTGATGAAGCGGGCAGGCGCATCCTCCCGGACGTTGCGTAAAAACAAAAAGGCACATTTCTGTGCCTTTTCGACGAAGATAAAACACAAATCAGGCATTTTTCGCCAGTTGCGCTTTGTGTTTGTTCTCACTCAGCATCGTCAGTAGCAGCAACAGAACAGCCAGTACGCAACCAGCGATCATCACGATAAAGCCGCCGTCCCAGCCAAAGTAATCGACGGTATAACCCACAATGGCGCTGGCCGCGACCGAACCGCCAAGATATCCAAACAGTCCGGTAAAACCTGCGGCGGTGCCGGCCGCTTTCTTCGGTGCCAGTTCCAGCGCATGTAAACCAATCAACATTACCGGCCCGTAAATCAGGAAGCCGATGGTGATCATACAGGCCATATCAATGCCCGGATTGCCAACCGGATTGAGCCAGTACACCACGGTCGCGATGGTGACCAGCACCATAAAGAACACGCCGGTTGCGCCGCGATTACCTTTGAAGACTTTGTCCGACATCCAGCCGCACAGCAATGTGCCCGGAATGCCTGCGTATTCATAAAGGAAATACGTCCAGGAAGATTTATCCAGAGCAAAGTGCTTCACTTCCTTCAGATACGTCGGCGACCAGTCGAGAATGCCGTAACGCAGCAGATAGACAAAAACGTTAGCCAGTGCGATGTACCACAACAATTTGTTCGGCAAAATGTACTGCATAAAAATCTGTTTCGCCGTCAGTTCCTGCTCGGCAGACTCTTTTACATAGTCCGGCGGATAATCGTTTTTGTATTCTTCAATTGGCGGCAGACCGCAGGACTGCGGCGTATCGCGCATGGTCATGAAGGCAAACACCGCCAGCAGGATAGCGCCGAAAGCAGGCATATACAGCGCCGCATGCCAGTCGTTAAACCATGCCATGCCGAGCAGGAACAGCAGCGGAGGAATACCGCCGCCGACGTTATGCGCGCAGTTCCACACCGACACCACGCCGCCGCGTTCTTTCTGCGACCACCAGTGCACCATAGTGCGTCCGCACGGCGGCCAGCCCATTCCCTGGAACCATCCGCACAGAAACAGCAATACAAACATGATGGCAATGCTGGACGTTGCCCACGGCACGAAGCCCATAAACAACATCACGGCAGCAGCCAGAATCAAACCGGCGGGCAGAAAGACACGCGGATTCGAGCGGTCAGACACAGACCCCATGATGAATTTTGAGATGCCGTAGGCAATGGAAATCCCGGACAGCGCGAACCCCAAATCGCCACGGGAGAAACCCTGATCGATCAGGTAAGGCATGGCCAGTGCGAAGTTTTTGCGCACCAGATAGTAGGCCGCATAACCGAAGAAAATCCCCATGAAGATTTGCCAGCGCAGCCGGCGGTAAAGCGGATCAACGTGAGCCTCATCAACTGGGGCTTTGTGGGGCGCGGGTTTAAAGATACTGAGCATAAATGCCTCCGATGGCATAAATCAGGGCGGACTCATCATGAGCCACAGACGAAATGGCGGAGCCAGGGTGTTCCAAAACGAACATCATTTTAGCCATTCGCGCACAAACGAACTGTGATTTATGACGGAAATGTTACATTTTTATTACAGAGGAAGGCGATTTTGTGAGCGAGGGTGACAATAAGAAACAAAAAAAGCGGAGCCTGAGCTTCGCCTGGCAGGTTCGTGACATATCAAAAGACTCACCCAATATGTGATACATTTTTATTGTGACGGATTGCAGTATGTGTCCTTCACAGAATGCCCGAAAAAACAGGTGGGTTAAATATGAATTGGGGTTGAAATATTTTATACCCTTATATAATCCGAGCGTATGAAGTTTACCTCGAGAATAAAAAAACGAAAACTAGCATCAGCAGGAAAAACACCCCAATTGACTGTATCGCGATATCAGGAAAAAAACTCGCCATAAATACACCGAAGAACACAGTTATAATTAATGGAATGTAAGTCCAGAAAAAATAATGCAGTTGATGTTTAAACCATCGCTTTAAAAAATTAATCATGATGTTCACTTTACCATATCAATTATTGTTTTGGCGACTTCATCATCTGATGTAAGATTCGTGCTAAAGGAGTGAGCTTTCATAAAAAGAGGCTCAACTAAAAAATACATCATTTCTAATTTTCGCATATATAACGCGTAGTAATATGCAGGATTCAGAACCTGCAAACGTTCCGCACTCTCTGCAGCTTCCTGTACGTATCCGTAAAAGCCTATTCCGGCAGCGGCAAGTGCGGACACCTTCCCAATTTTCTGGCTGAAGCTGGTATGAATATTGAATCCAAGGCAAATGGACATCGTTATGCCTAATGCAAATGATTGTGTCGTCAGAGAACTCGTTGATATATTTACGCTTGCTTTCATTAAGGTGCGTTGGATATAGTGTAGTTGGCTTTGGTTTCTATTTTTAATAAGTGATTCGACATAAATCTGTATCATGTCAGATATGATCCTTCTGTCTTTAATTAACTGCTGTAAAGACTCAAGGAATCGAATATCCTCTCGTTTCAGCTTTGCGCAGACATCTTGATAATTCTCCGTAAAACATGAAGTGTAATACACTAGCCTTGTTGCGCCATCCTGAATTCTGTGAGATTGATCGAGAATCTGCTCCTTAACTCCGGTAACCGCTGCATCCAACTTTTTTGCAAGTATTTCATCATTCGCCAACGTATTAATAATAAAATCACTATGGTACATAACTTATTCCTTAAGTTAATTATTCCATTTTATGATATGTGCTGGTTAAAATATATAATAATACTATCAGTTACTCTCTGTTATATACCACTGTACTTCATTGTAAATAATATAACGATATGTTTTCACCTTATAAATGAGGCGGAATGGTAAGGTTGAGTAATGGCATAAGACAAAAAAAAGCGGAGCCTGAGCTCCGCCTGATATTTTCACACGATCTGAATTTATTGAATTTTCAGTGTGCTGATAATGGCTTCTGCATCAGTCTGCGCCTGCTGCTGATTATCAGCAGGTAGAGTAATTTGCAGGGTCAGCAGATGGCTGTCGACCTTGGCCAAAACGATAGACGAATAGGCTTTCTGACCGGCAGAAGTGATCACGCTGTCGTACTGCTGCAATGTCTGGCCGTTTACCTGAATAGATTTATTGGTGACGACTTGCAGATTAGTATCGCGCGCTTTTTGCTGATCCTGTAAACGACCTGCCAGAACGTCCAGTGATTCCGGGGTGTTATCGCCCAAAATGACAATCACCGCTTTCTGGCCGGTGCTGTCGGCATACACGTGCATATTATTTGCCTGAGTACCCAGTTTACCGCTCTGGTCGCTCATTCCCTGCGGCAGGGAGAAGGTGACCTTACCGTCCAGCAGGCTGACCGGCGCGGTGGTTGCCGTCGCTGCGGCCGCTGGCGCGCCTTTATCTGCGGCTGGTGCATCGGTCGACTTACCGTCACACGCAGCCAGACCGGCGATCAGCACTGCCATTCCCATCATTTTCGCGATATTACGCATCGGGCTTCCTTAAGTGGCCTGTTCATCAGGCTTACATGTTGACTTAACAGCCTTTATGGCAACCTATTCACGCCACAAATGCAAGTCAGATTATGGCGCGATTTGTGTCTTACCCGTGACCGGTTTTAATGCGCGCTGATGGCGGAATGCGGGCTGGTCCCTTGTGCTGATAAACGCTTAAGCAACATATTGAGCAGCATGCCGTACATTGGCAGGAAGAACACCAGACAGATCAGCACCTTGAACGTGTAATCCACCATCGCGATTTCCACCCAGTGCTGTGCCATAAAGGCATCGCTGCTTTTGTAGAAAGCGATAAAAAAGAAGGACAGCGTATCGCTGATATTGCCGAGGAACATCGAGGCGACCGGAGCTATCCACCAGCGGCGGTTCTGGCGCAGGCGGTTAAACACGTGAACGTCGAGAATTTGCCCCAGCACATAGGCCATAAAACTGGCGGTGGCGATACGGGCGACCATGATATTCAGGCTGTTGAGCGCTTCCACGCCCTGCCATTGCGCTTCAAAGAATAACGCCGAGATGGCATAGGAAATGGCCAGCGCAGGCACCATCACGGACAAAATGATCCGTCGTGCGAGCGGTGCGCCAAAGATACGGACGGTCAGATCGGTGGCCAGGAAAATAAACGGGAAAGTGAACGCGCCCCAGGTGGTATGAAAACCAAAGATGGAAACGGGCAACTGAACCAGATAGTTACTGGAGGTGATGATGGCGATGTGGAATAGCGAAAGCCATATCAGCGCGGAAAACCGCTGCTGAGCAGTAAAAGAGTACATACATGTGACCTTTTTAGTTGATTGGGGTGAGGGAACCCAAATAAATACCCTGCGTTCTTGAAACCGCAGGGGCGTTAGCTGTTTGCGGCGCGCATAGTACCTGTTTGCGCACCGTTTGCGCAACAGATCCAACGGTTAATTTTAGCGCAAAGAGCCGTGTGTGTTGCGCCAGAAAACCAGCGGGTTAAACTATTCGTCTAGGCCAGTCAACCGCGCACAAAAATTTTGAAAAGCGCGCCCGAAGATGTTGAGAAACGAAATGACCGATCCCTTTATTCATCCTGACCATCAGCTTGATGCGCTGGGTTTGCGCTGCCCGGAACCTGTGATGATGGTTCGCAAAGCGGTTCGCACCATGAACGACGGCGAAACGCTGTTGATTATCGCTGATGATCCGGCAACGACCCGCGATATTCCCGGTTTCTGCCGTTTTATGGAACATACGCTGTTAGCGTCGGATACCGAAAATCAGCCGTATCGTTATTTGATCTGCAAAGGTCTGGTGGAAAAACAGGGCTGATGGCTCAGCCCGCAGTATTTATTTCGATTTATTGCGCAACAGCCTCAGCGCATTAGCGGTCACCAGCGCCGTTGCGCCGGAATCCGCCAGCACCGCCAGCCACAATCCGGTCAGCCCCATCAGCGTGGTGACCAGAAAAATGGCTTTCAGCCCCAGCGCAATCGTGATGTTCTGACGGATATTCGCCCGCGTGGCACGCGAAAGACTGATCATCTGCGCCAGGCCGTTCAGGCGGTTATGCGTCAGTGCCGCATCCGCTGTTTCCAGCGCGACATCCGTTCCGCTTCCCATCGCAATACCGATAGTCGCGGCTTTCATGGCAGGCGCATCGTTAATGCCGTCACCGACCATGGCCACCGGTTTCTGCGCATTCAGCGCGGTGACCGCCGTGACTTTATCCGCAGGCAGTAAGCCCGCGCGGAAATCAATGCCCAGCCGGTCAGCGATGGTTTTCGCTGCGCGTGGATTGTCACCGGTCAGCATCACCGCGGATACGCCGAGCGCTTTAAGTTTCTGCAACGCTTCCGCTGCGTCATCCCGCAGGCGATCCTGCATGGCAATCAGCCCGATCGCATTTTCATCCTGCAACACCACCACCACGGTTTTTCCGCTGGATTCCCAGTCAGTAATTTGCCCAAGGGTTTCAGTTGTCAGGCTGTTTTGAGCCACACTTTTCGGTGCCAGCACCTGAATTTTACGGCCTGACACCACACCTTCTACGCCGGAACCGGCCAGTGCACGGCGATCCTGCGCCGTGAGCGGTAGCGGATTACTGGCTTTTGCACGGGCCAAAATCGCCTGTGCCAGCGGGTGATGCGAACCTTCTTCCACCGCAGATGCCAGACTTAATACTTCGCCTTCGCTGGCGCCGTTCAGCGGTAAAATGTCGGTGACTTCAGGTTTGCCTTCGGTCAGCGTCCCGGTTTTATCCAGCGCCACAGTTTGAATCAGCGCCAGTTGTTCAAGCGCTGCGCCGCCTTTGATTAATGCGCCCTGACGCGTGGCCGCTGCCAGCCCGGACGTAATCGCGGCGGGTGTGGAAATCACCAGTGCGCACGGGCAGCCAATCAGCAACAGCGTCAGCCCGCGGTAAATCCAGGTTTCCCACGAAAGTCCCATCGCCAGCGGGGGAATGACAATCACCAGCAACGACATCAGCATAATGACCGGCGTGTAATAGCGGCTGAAAGTATCGAGGAAACGCTCGATCGGCGCACGGCGTTCATCGGCTTCTTCAATCAGTTGCAGGATGCGGTCAATGGCGCTGTTGCCCGGTGCGGAAGCCACTTCGAGACGCGCCAGCCGGTCAACGCACAGGCTGCCCGCTGGCACTTTTTCACCGGGCAGATGATCCACCGGTACTGATTCGCCGGTCAGCGCGCTTTCGTCGAAACTGGCGGCGCTTTGTAAAACGGCGTCGGCAGGCAGTCGTGCACCTGCCGCGATTTCAATGATATCGCCGGGGCGCAAACTGCTGACCTGCACGGTTTCAGGTTTGCCATTCACAATGCGGATAGCGGCATCCGGGATCAGCGCCATCAGCGCTTTTACCCCGCTGCGTGCCCGGCTGGATGCAAAAGCCTCGAGGCGTTCGCCCACCATAAACAGCAGCAGAACCATGGCGGCCTCGGCTGTGGCTCCGATAAACAGTGCGCCGATGGCGGCGATACTCATCAACGTTTCGATGGCGAATGGCGAACCGGCGCGGGTCTGGCGAATCGCCTGGCGCAGTACCGGCCACAGTCCGACCAGTGTCGTGGCGATAAACGCGATTTTACCCATTTGCGGGTTGAAATGATCGAGCACCCAGCTCAGCAGCATCAGCGCCGACAGGGCAATCAGCGGAAGCGCTTCCTGCAAACGGGAAGGTTCGGCGGCGGGTTTTTCCTGCGGTTTGTCGAGCGATTGCAGGGTAAAACCTGCGGCGGTAACGGCATTTTGCACGTTTTGGGTGATGTCAAAACCCGCATCAATCACCAGCTTTTCAGTCGCGAACAGCACTTTAGCGTGGCTGATGCCATCAATGCCGGAAACGGCCTTTTCAATTTTTCGGGCACAGGCAGGGCAGTCCATACCTTGTACTTTCCAGCTGTATTGCTGACTGCCGGAAAGCGGTGAGACGGGTTCGTCTTCGCCCGGCGAGCCTTCGGCGTTGCCGTTGTCCGATGTGTGTGAGTGCTCACCTGTTTTTGGCGCACAGCAACTGTCTGTGCTGGCGCAGGCGGAAACCGCCAGCGTGGCTTTTTCGCTACAGCAGCCCGCCGGATGTGTGCCGGGCTGCGCAATAGCGCCAATTTTGTTGATGCGCAGTGCAGGCGCACGTTTGCCCTGACATCCGCAGTTACAGCCGTTGTTTTTTTGCAGTGGGATCATAAAGCCTCCGGTTCAACACCGAGTGGAATTACCCCCAGTGTAAACGTTGGAGTTAGCTCTAAGGTCAACAAGTATTTTATCAGCGGAACCAGAACGGTTCCGCTGAGGGAGGTTACAGGTATAACGATCTGACGATCAGGAAGTGCCCGCCGAAATAACAGGCGGCAACCAGCGCGTCGGCGGCGCGGAAAGTAAAGCGGTAACGGCTGAGCAGCCAGAAGATATTGCCCAGCAGTAACAGCGCCGCGCCGCAGAATAACGAAAACGCCATGTCGGTACTGCGTGCGAAATACTGTTCGCCCGCCAGCCAGACCATCAGCAGGGTCATGGCGATGTAAGTCGTTACCGGCCATCGCAGTTCCGCCAGCCGGGTCCAGATCACCGCGAGAAGTATCGCCCCGATGATCAGCAACGTCAGCGGCAGCGGCCAGAAGAAGGTAATGGTCATCTGACTGGCGAAACTCAGCGTATACAACAGATGCGACAGGAAAAAAGCGCCGATAGCGTACATAAAGCGTTCTTCAGGCAGCAGTAACAGGCTGTCAGCCACCAGCGTCGCCGCCAGACCCAGTAAGATCAGATAGCTGTAAACGTTGAGTGTCGGTGCCTGCCAGGCCAGTAAAAGTAGCAATAATAGTGTGACGGGTTTAAAGACCCAGCGCTGCCAGCGCGGGCCGCGATAGCTGGCGTCAACGAATAACCAGCCGGAGAAGAATACAGCGAGGAATGGCCAACTCATTGTTTATCCTTTTATATTTCAGAACAGAACATAAAACCGATGTCAGGGTCTGCCTTCAGGAAAACACATCCTGTTTTCCCGGACTTGCTTTCAGTGTAGGAGAGAGAGCATAGCGGCGACAATCAGAAATCCCCGTAACGGCGGGTCTGATGAACGTTGGTTTAGGATAGGGATGAATTTACGGCGCAGGGCGCGCCGTAAAAGCGGGGATTACTTTTTGGACGGCAGCGGCGGCTGTTTTTTCTGCCACGCCATCAGTTCGAATACGCCGAACAGGAAGATGCGGGTTTGCAGCCACGGGCCGATGGTGTCCTTTTCCTTGCCCTGTGTGGCTTTAAGCAGCATCACCTGCAGGCCGTGCATAAAGAACATGAATACAATCGCCACGTCTAAAAAGTATTTGATCGGTTTCGGGAACGGGTGGATCAGGTTAAACGCCAGAAATCCCCAAATACATAACATCAACAACCGACCAATATTGATCAACATCTTACTGCTCCTGTTCTGGTGAGCCGCTTTCAGGCATCACATCGCGATGGTAGAGGCGATAGGCAACTTGTCCGGCGACTTTCTCACGGTGTAACCGCCAGCTGGCAGGCACATCGAGAGTGTTGTGCTCGGCTTCTGTTTCGACATAAATCCAGGCTTCGTCAGCCAGCCACTGGTTTTGCTCCAGCAGGTTCAGCGTGTCTTGCAGAATGCCTTTACGGAAAGGCGGATCGAGGAAAACTACGTCAAAGGCACTTCCGGCTTTTGCCAGCCAGTTCAGGGCATTGACGTTAAATACTTTCGCATCACCGGCGTTTAGCAGCGCCAGGTTTTTCTCTAACTGTTGCGCAACCGGACGCTCAAACTCAAGCAGTGTCGCGCTGGCCGCATAGCGGGACAAGGCTTCCAGACCGAGTGCGCCGCTGCCTGCAAAACAGTCCAGACAATGTGCGCCCTGTAAAACCGGCGCCAGCCAGTTGAACAGCGTTTCACGTACGCGATCGGTGGTCGGGCGCAGCCCCGGGCTGTGTGGAACCGGAAGTTTGCGTCCGCGCCATTGTCCGCCAATAATTCGGATCTGGCCTGCGGCGGGCGTGTTGGGTTTCTTTGCCATAGTTCGCTTGTGTCATCCGAAGCCGTCAGGCTTCGTTACCTATCGTTTGGAGGGCTATTCTACCGGTGTGCGGGCAATGGGCAAATGTTTAACATTGTCGATTGAAAAACCAGCGGAATTCAATACACGGGCGTGTTGCCTGATGGGGAAAGTGATAGACTGCCTGACCATAACCCTATTAATAATCCGTTCGCCAGTCATTAACGGCGAGGAGTGAAGTTGTAAAATGGCAAAAGATAAAAAACGCGGTTTCTTCTCCTGGTTCGGTCGTGGCCGTCAGGAAGAAGAGCAGCAGAAAGAAGAGACACGCGACGAGCAGCCGGTGGTCGAAGAACAACTGACGGAAGCCCCCGGTGTCCCGGTTGAACGTGAGCCTGTGGTTGAACCTGAGGTACAGTCAGAACCGACACCGGCGCCGGAAGTCGAACCTGAACCACAAGTCGAGCCCGCGCCGCAAATCGAACCAGAACCTGAAATTGAGCCGGAGCCGCTGACAGAGCCTGAGCCGCAGGCCGAACCGGTCCGCGAGCAGGCCGCCGTCGAACTGGCAGAAGACATTGTTCATATCACCGAACAGGTGGCCGCGCAGTCTGAGATTGTTGAAGAAGACATCGTTGAAGACGAGTTTGTTGAATCTGCGGAAGAAATTGCCGAAGACCAGCGTCAGGATACTATTGATTCTGTTGATGATTCCGTGGCTGAAGATGAGCCGCTGCCTGTCGCACTCGATCCTCTCGTCGTCCTGCCTGCCGGTGAAACCGAGCAGGAACGCCCGACGAAAGAAGGTTTCTTTGCCCGCCTGAAACGCAGCCTGGTCAAAACGAAGCAGAATCTGGGCTCCGGTTTTGTTGGCCTGTTCCGTGGTAAGAAAATCGACGACGATCTCTTCGAAGAGCTGGAAGAACAGTTGTTGATCGCCGACGTTGGCGTTGAAACTACCCGCAAAATTATCACTTCACTGACTGAACATGCCTCACGTAAGCAACTGAAAGACGCCGATGCGCTGTACGGCAAGCTGAAGGAAGAAATGTCCGAAATACTGTCGAAAGTTGACGAGCCACTGGATGTCAGCGGGAAAACCCCGTATGTCATTCTGATGGTGGGCGTCAATGGCGTCGGTAAAACCACCACCATCGGTAAAATGGCGCGTCAGTTTGAAGCCCAGGGTAAATCTGTGATGCTGGCGGCAGGGGATACTTTCCGCGCCGCAGCCGTTGAACAGTTGCAGGTCTGGGGGCAACGCAACAAAATCCCGGTGATCGCGCAGCATACCGGTGCCGATTCCGCGTCCGTTATCTTCGATGCCATTCAGGCGGCGAAAGCCCGTAATATCGACGTGCTGATCGCCGATACCGCAGGCCGTCTGCAAAACAAAGCGCACCTGATGGAAGAGCTGAAGAAAATCGTCCGCGTGATGAAGAAGCTCGACGAAGATGCACCGCATGAAGTTATGCTGACGCTCGACGCCAGCACCGGCCAGAATGCGGTCAGTCAGGCCAAATTATTCAACGAAGCCGTCGGGCTGACCGGGATAACGCTGACTAAACTGGATGGCACCGCGAAAGGCGGCGTGATCTTTGCCATCGCTGATCAGTTCAGCATTCCGATCCGCTACATTGGTGTCGGTGAAGGTATTGAAGATTTAAGGCCTTTTAAGGCAGACGATTTTATTGAGGCACTTTTTGCCCGAGAGGATTAATACGGATGATTCGCTTTGAACAGGTCAGTAAAGCTTATCTGGGCGGACGACAGGCGCTTCAGGGCGTCAACTTTCACATCCAGCAAGCAGAAATGGCATTTCTGACCGGACACTCTGGCGCGGGTAAAAGTACCCTGCTGAAGCTGATTTGCGGCATTGAGCGCCCGAGTGCCGGACACATTTTGTTTGGCGGTCATGATATCAGCCGCCTGAAATCCAGTGAAGTGCCGTTCCTGCGTCGACAGATCGGCATGATCTTTCAGGATCACCATCTGCTGATGGATCGTACCGTCTATGACAACGTGGCAATGCCGCTGATCATATCCGGTGCCAGCAGTGAAGATATTCGCCGCCGCGTGTCGGCTGCGCTGGATAAAGTGGGATTACTGGATAAAGCCAGGAACCTGCCGATCCAGCTTTCCGGCGGTGAACAACAGCGTGTGGGTATTGCCCGCGCAGTGGTGAACAAGCCTGCGGTGCTGCTGGCGGATGAACCGACCGGTAACCTTGACGGCGAATTGTCGGAAGGGATTTTGCGTTTATTCGAAGAATTTAACCGTGTCGGCGTCACCGTTCTGATGGCGACGCATGACGTGGGTCTGATTGCCCGTCGTAATTACCGCACGCTGACGCTGAGTCAGGGGCGTATGTCGGGAGGGGTGTACTAATGGCGAACAGTCCGAACCCGGCGAAAACCGCCAAAAGTGCCCGTGCCGCGAAAAGTAAGGCGTTGCAGGGCGGATGGCGCGAACAGTGGCGCTATGCGTGGATGAATGCGCTGGCTGACATGCTGCGCCAGCCGCTGGCGACGCTGCTCACGGTGATGGTCATTGCGATTTCTCTGACGCTGCCGAGCATCTGTTATCTGGTGTGGAAAAACGTCAGTACGGCGGCTGAACAGTGGTATCCGACGCCACAGCTTACCGTTTATCTCGACAAAGCACTGAATGACGACGCGGCGGAAAACGTGGTGAAAACCCTGAAAACCGAAGCGGGCGTCGATAAGGTTAATTATCTGTCCCGCGAAGAAGCGATGGGTGAATTCCGCAACTGGTCAGGCTTTGGCGGCGCAATGGATATGCTGGAGCAAAACCCGTTGCCGGCGGTGGCGATCATCACCCCTAAAATGAATTTCCAGGATTCCGCGACACTTAACACCTTGCGTGACCGGGTGGCGGCTGTGCATGGCGTGGATGAAGTGCGTATGGATGACAGCTGGTTTGCCCGTCTTGCGGCGCTGACCGGTCTGGTGGGGCAGATTGCGGCGATGATAGGCATTCTGATGGTGATCGCCGTCTTCCTGGTCATTGGTAACAGTGTGCGACTGAGTATCTTCAGCCGACGCGACACCATCAACGTCATGAAGCTTATCGGTGCGACCGATGGCTTCATCTTGCGGCCGTTCCTCAACGGTGGCGCAATGCTCGGTTTCACCGGTGCATTGTTATCACTCATCCTCTCGGAAGTGCTGGTGTTGCGGCTTGAGAGCGTGGTGACGCAGGTCGCGCAAGTCTTCGGTACCACCTTTGACCTGCACGGTCTGGGCTGGGACGAAAGCCTGTTGTTGCTGATCGTATCCGCAATGATTGGCTGGATTGCCGCCTGGCTGGCAACGGTTCAACATTTACGGCGATTTACACCACAGTAGTCAGAATTTGCTATAATGTCCCCCTGCTGCTCAGTAATTGTGCCTCAGGGGGAAGTTGTTTCCGGCCAGTCGGCCACATCCTTTTCCTGCTTTCCCCGCAATGGCACAAATTCACTATCCAATAGTCAGTCTGTCACTTAGAGTCTTCAGACTGTTGAATCTTTCCGTGAACTTTATGTAAAATTCGTGGTCGTAGAGCAGCGAATATGAAGGGCTCGGCGTTGCTTTGTTGTCGCCTTTAAGGCCAGCAACAATGTCGCGGTATCATCCCGCAGCAACGTGGTATAAAACCTGCATTACGTCATACTTGAGAGGCTTTAATGACCAAAGAAATGCGCACTTTAGCATTAGTACCCCAAGGTAGCCTGGAAGCCTATGTTCGGGCAGCCAATGCCTATCCTATGCTTACCGCAGAGGAAGAACGGGCGCTGGCTGAACGGCTGCATTACAACGGTGACCTGGAAGCAGCGAAAGAGCTGATCCTGTCTCACCTGCGCTTTGTTGCTCACATTGCCCGCAACTATTCAGGCTACGGTTTGCCACAGGCAGACCTTATCCAGGAAGGGAACATCGGCCTGATGAAAGCGGTACGTCGCTTTAATCCGGAAGTCGGTGTGCGTCTGGTATCCTTTGCCGTGCATTGGATCAAAGCAGAAATTCACGAATATGTGCTGCGTAACTGGCGCATCGTGAAAGTCGCTACCACCAAAGCGCAGCGTAAGCTGTTCTTCAACCTGCGTAAAAACAAACAGCGTCTGGGCTGGTTCAGCCACGACGAAGTCGAGCACGTCGCCCGCGAACTGGGTGTGACCAGCAAAGATGTGCTGGAAATGGAATCACGCATGGCCGCACAGGACATGACGTTTGATCCGACGCCGGATGATGAACCACGCGACGGCGCAGCGATGGCACCGATGTTGTATCTGCAAGATAAAAGTTCCGACTTTGCAGAAACCATCGAAGAAGATAACTGGGATCAGGACGCGACCGATAAACTTTCCTATGCAATGGAAGGTCTGGACGAACGCAGCCAGGATATCATCCGCGCACGCTGGTTAGACGATGATAACAAATCGACCCTGCAGGAACTGGCCGACAAATACGGTGTTTCCGCAGAACGTGTTCGTCAGCTGGAAAAGAATGCGATGAAAAAATTGCGTATGGCGATCGAAGCCTGATCCTATTCTGCGCAGCAACGAAAAAAGCGACCTCCGCGGTCGCTTTTTTTATGCCTGAAATTCAGCGGTCACGCGCCGTGCTCAGGATTTTTTCCAGACATTGCCTTCACGCGTAAAACCGCATGTCTGCATAAATGCTGCGGTGACGGCGTCATCATCCGCTTTCATCGTCCAGCTCTTCACCTGCGGCAGTTGTGCCTGCAAGTCTTCTATCAGATATAGTCCGACTCCGCGACGGCGGGTCACTTCCCGCACCCGCAGGTCATGCAGTTCACCCTGATTGCCGTCGAGCGTGATTTTCACTGCACCCAGAATACGTTCATTAAACACCGCCGCAAACAGCGCACGGTTGTTTTGCAGGCTGGCTTGCCAGTCGCTTTCAGTTTGCTCCGGCCAGATTTTTGCCAGGCAGATAAGGTCCTGCGCGCTGAGTGACGTCAGTTTTTTGATAGTTAATTTCATGATGCGGAAGGTCAGAAAATAGGAACGCCAGTGTAGCGGATCCTTCTGAAAATCGGGCGTAACTTTTTTTGTACAGTAACAGCGCGAAAACTTTTTTAGAGATCCCGGTATAAGCGATAAATGTTGGCTTTAATCAATAATGCCAGCGTTAACGACTGATTGTCTGAAACGGAACCGATTTTCCATCCAAATAAAATTCTGTTTACACCTCATATTTCTGACTGTGCCATTTGATTTGCAGAAGAAAATTCCTGTTTAATGATATGAATTATAAAGTCTTATTAGAAAATAAGACGAAATAAGCCGGTAACTCGTTATTACTTATACTAAATTTCCTAAGTGATGATGTTTTGAACAGGCAACAAAGAGCAAACCACAACACACACATGAACGGGGTAATCGGATGAAAGTAACAAAGGGTAAGATCTGGCTGGCAGGGTGTATTGCCTTAGCAATGAGTCAGGCGGCGTTCGCAAAAGACATCAAAGTCGCCATTGTCGGTGCTATGTCAGGTCCGGTCGCCCAGTACGGTGACATGGAATTTACGGGTGCAAAACAAGCCATCGCTGACATCAACGCTAAAGGTGGCGTGAAGGGCGACAAACTGGTTGGCGTGGAATATGACGATGCCTGTGATCCGAAACAAGCCGTTGCCGTTGCCAACAAAGTGATTAACGACGGTATCCGTTATGTTATCGGTCACCTGTGTTCTTCTTCCACTCAGCCTGCTTCTGACATCTACGAAGATGAAGGCGTGCTGATGATCACCCCGGCGGCCACCAACGCCGATCTGACCACCCGTGGTTATAAAATGGTGATGCGTACCACCGGTCTGGATTCCGATCAGGGCCCGACCGCCGCGAAATACATCCTCGACACCATCAAACCAAAACGTATTGCCGTAGTGCATGACAAACAGCAATACGGCGAAGGCCTGGCCCGTTCCGTGCAGGATGCGCTGAAAAAAGGCGGCGGCAACGTGGTGCTGTTTGAAGGCGTGACCGCAGGTGACAAAGACTTCTCCACACTGGTGGCGCGTCTGAAGAAAGAAAACGTCGACTTTGTGTATTTCGGCGGCTACTACCCGGAAATGGGGCAGATCCTGCGTCAGTCAAAACAAGCCGGTCTGGCAGCCAAATTCATGGGCCCGGAAGGCGTAGGCAACTCCTCACTGTCTAACATTGCCGGTGATGCGTCTGAAGGCATGCTGGTGACCCTGCCAAAACGTTACGATCAGGTGCCGGCTAACCAGCCAATCGTTGATGCGCTGAAAGCCAAGAAACTGGATCCAACCGGTCCGTTCGTCTGGACGACTTACGCCGCATTGCAGGCGCTGACCACCGGTATGGAACGCAGCGGCAGCATGGAACCGGCTGATATCGCCAAAAACCTGAAATCAGCGTCAGTGGATACCGTCATGGGCCCGCTGAGCTGGGATGCAAAAGGTGACCTGAAAGGATTCGAATTCGGTATTTTCGAGTGGCATAAAGACGGCACGTCTACCCCAATCAAATAATGGTCTTAACACCTCTCGCTGCGAAGAGAGAGGTATTCACCGTTCTGCTCCCTCCCCTGCGAAGGGGAGGGTTGGGGCGGGGTATTAATCGCGAATCAAAGACTTGAAGTGTGCTTTAGCTTTAGTTTTGCCATTAATACCCCCTCCCGGCCTCCCCCTTCGCAGGGGGAGGAGCTATGCAAGTCTTCAAACCCTTGATTAATAAGGATAGGGTATGTCAGAGCAGTTCCTCTATTTCATTCAGCAGATGTTCAACGGTGTCACGTTGGGCAGCACTTATGCGCTGATTGCCATTGGTTACACCATGGTTTACGGCATTATCGGCATGATCAACTTCGCCCACGGCGAGGTGTATATGATCGGCAGTTATGTCTCCTTTATCGTTATCGCCGCCCTGATGATGATGGGTATCGACGCCAGCTGGTTGCTGATCGGTGCCGGTTTCATCGCGGCGATTGTGATTTCCAGTGCGTACGGCTGGAGTATTGAACGTGTGGCATATAAGCCGGTGCGTAACTCCAAACGTCTGATTGCACTGATTTCTGCCATCGGGATGTCAATTTTTCTGCAAAACTACGTCAGTCTCACCCAGGGCTCACGCGATCTCGCCTTACCGAGTCTGGTGACAGGCCAGTGGAAACTGGGTGAAACCAACGGCTTTGCGGCGACCATCAGCACCATGCAGTTGATTATCTGGGTCGTCACGTTTGTCGCGATGCTGGCGCTGACGTTGTTCATCCGTTATTCCCGCATGGGCCGCGCCTGTCGTGCCTGCGCGGAAGATCTCAAAATGGCCAGCCTGCTGGGCATCAGCACTGACCGCGTGATCTCGCTGACCTTCGTCATTGGCGCATTAATGGCGGCCGTGGCAGGCGTTCTGCTCGGCCAGTTCTATGGCGTAATCAACCCGTATATCGGCTTTATGGCCGGGATGAAAGCCTTCACCGCCGCAGTTTTGGGCGGGATTGGCAGTATTCCGGGCGCGATGATCGGCGGCCTGATTTTAGGCGTGGCCGAAGCGCTGACCTCGGCGTATCTGAGCACCGAATACAAAGACGTGGTTTCCTTCGCGCTGCTGATCGTGGTGTTGCTGGTGCTGCCGACCGGTATTCTTGGCCGTCCGGAGGTTGAGAAAGTATGAAGCGCCTGAATCTGTTAAATGCGCTGGTCTCCGCTTTCGTCCTGCTGGTGCTGGCGGCGTTCATCATGGGATTGCAACTGAGCCTCGACGGCACAAAACTGGTGGTTAACGGCGCCGGTGAAGTGCGCTGGACGTGGATTGCCATCGGTTGTGCGATCGTCTTCGTGTTCCAGTTGTTCCGCCCGATGGTCAGCAGCAGCCTGAAAAAAGTCTCGGGTCCGGGCTGGGTTTTACCCAGCTTTGATGGTTCGACGCCGAAACAAAAATTGCTGGCGCTGGTACTGATCATCGCCGCTATCGCCTGGCCGTTTATCGTCTCGCGCGGCACGGTGGATATCGCCACGCTGACGCTCATCTACATCATGCTGGGTCTCGGTCTGAACGTGGTGGTCGGGTTGTCCGGTCTGCTGGTACTGGGCTACGGCGGCTTTTACGCCATCGGCGCTTACACTTACGCGCTGCTCAATCACTACTACGGCATTGGTTTCTGGGAAGCCTTACCGCTGGCCGGTCTGGTATCGGCAGCCTTTGGCTTCCTGCTTGGATTCCCGGTTCTGCGATTGCGCGGAGATTATCTGGCGATCGTCACGCTGGGCTTTGGGGAAATCGTCCGTATCCTGCTGCTCAATAATACCGAACTGACCGGCGGCCCGAACGGCATCAGCCAGATCCCGAAACCGACGCTCTTCGGGCTGGAGTTCAGCCGGACGCCGCGCGACGGCGGCTGGGATACCTTCAGCAACTTCTTTAATGTGACGTACGACCCAGGCGACCGCATCATCTTCCTGTACATGGTGGCGCTGCTGCTGGTGATCGCAACTTTGTTCATCATCAACCGTTTGCTGCGTATGCCGCTGGGGCGCGCGTGGGAAGCGCTGCGTGAAGATGAGATTGCCTGCCGCTCACTGGGCCTGAACCCGACCCGTATTAAACTGACTGCATTCACCATCAGCGCTGCGTTTGCCGGTTTTGCCGGTACGCTGTTTGCGGCGCGTCAGGGCTTTGTCAGCCCGGAATCCTTCACCTTTGCGGAATCCGCGTTCGTGCTGGCTATCGTGGTGCTCGGCGGGATGGGCTCGCAGTTTGCGGTGATTCTGGCGGCGATTCTGCTGGTGGTGTCCCGTGAGCTGATGCGTGATCTCAACGAATACAGCATGTTATTGCTCGGGGCGTTAATGGTGCTGATGATGATCTGGCGTCCGCAAGGCTTGCTGCCGATGAAGCGACCGCAACTGAAACTGAAGCTGTCTAAGCAACAAATCGCGGATCAGGGGGAAAAGGCATGAGTACGCAACCTCTGTTAGCGGTTGAAGGGCTGATGATGCGTTTTGGCGGCCTGCTGGCGGTCAACAACGTGGCGCTGAACCTCAATCAGGGCGAAATTGTTTCCCTGATCGGCCCGAACGGTGCCGGTAAAACCACGGTATTTAACTGTCTGACCGGTTTCTACAAACCGAGCGGTGGCACCATTAAACTGCGTGATCAGCATCTTGAAGGATTACCGGGGCAGAAAATTGCCCGCATGGGCGTGGTGCGTACTTTCCAGCACGTGCGCCTGTTCCGCGAGATGACCGTGATCGAAAACCTGCTGGTCGCACAGCATCAGCACCTGAAAAGCGGCGTGCTGGCGGGCCTGTTCAAAACGCCGGGCTTTCGTCGTGCCGAAGCGGATGCGCTCGATCGCGCAGCCGACTGGCTGGAACGTGTCGGACTGCTCGAACTGGCAAACCGTCAGGCGGGTAATCTGGCTTACGGTCAGCAACGCCGTCTGGAAATTGTCCGCTGCATGGTCACGCGTCCGGAAATCCTGATGCTCGACGAACCGGCTGCTGGCCTGAACCCGCGAGAAACCGAAGAGCTGAACCAGCTGATCGCTGAATTGCGTAACCAGCACAACGTGTCGGTGCTGCTGATTGAGCACGACATGAAACTGGTGATGGGCATTTCTGACCGTATCTATGTGGTGAATCAGGGAACGCCGCTGGCGCAGGGCACACCGGCTGAAATTCGTAATAATCCTGACGTGATCCGCGCCTATTTAGGCGAAGGTTAATGGGCGAAGTCTAAGGGACAGAACAAGATGTTGTCATTTAATCAGGTATCCGCCCATTACGGCAAAATTCAGGCGCTGCATGAAGTCAGTCTGAATATTAATAAAGGGGAAATCGTCACGCTGATCGGCGCGAACGGCGCGGGTAAAACCACGCTGCTCGGCAGTTTATGTGGCGAACCGCGTGCGACGAACGGCTCCATTATTTTCGAAGGAAAAGACATCACGCAGTGGCAGACCGCCAAAATCATGCGCGGCGACATTGCGATTGTGCCGGAAGGCCGCCGCGTATTTTCACGCATGACGGTGGAAGAAAATCTGGCGATGGGCGGTTTTTTTGCCACACGCGATCAGTATCAGGAACGGCTGGAGCGTGTGTTTACGCTGTTCCCGCGCCTGAAAGAGCGTCGCGTGCAGCGTTCAGGCACCATGTCCGGCGGTGAGCAACAGATGCTGGCGATTGGCCGTGCGCTGATGAGCCAGCCACGTTTGCTGCTGCTTGATGAACCGTCGCTGGGTCTGGCGCCGATCATCATCCAGCAGATTTTCGACACCATCCAGCAACTGCGCGAAGAGGGCATGACCATCTTCCTGGTCGAGCAAAACGCCAATCAGGCGCTGAAACTGGCCGATCGCGGTTACGTTCTGGAAAACGGTCACGTGGTGCTGGAAGATACCGGTGCGGCATTGCTGGCGAACGAAGCCGTGCGTGCGGCCTATCTCGGCGCTTAAATTGGCTTCGGATTTTAAAAAACTGTGTTAAATCTGACAAACCGCACGGCAAGCGCTTTGCGGTTTTTATTTTGTCTATAAATTAACATCGCTTACATTCGTATAACTTTGCACATCATCAGGAACATGTCATGAACACAGAAGGTTTACTCGCCGCCCGTATGGTCAGGCTTAAAAGTTCGGCCATCCGGGAATTGCTGAAACACAGCAAGATGGAAGGCGTTATTTCGCTGGCGGGTGGTATTCCTTCTTCGGCGCTTTTTGATTTCGACGGCCTGCGTGAAGCCACGCAACTGGCTATCACTGAACAGCCGGAACACGCTTTTCAGTATGGTCTGACCGAAGGCAGTTATACGCTGCGTGAGCGTATTGCTGAGCTTTGTCAGGAACGTGGCGTGGTCGCCAGCCCGGATGATATCGTGGTCACCGCAGGCTCCCAGCAGGCGCTGGATCTGGTGATGCGTGCGGTCGTCAATCCGGATGATATTTTTGTGGTTGAACGCCCGACGTATCTGGCGGCGTTACAGACGCTGGAACTGGCGGAAGCCAGGCTGTTGTCCGTCGGTTCTGACGGCGATGGCATGATTGTTGATGAGCTGGCGGAGCTGCTGAAAACGCAGAAAATCAAAGGGGTGTATCTGGTTCCAACTTTCGGAAACCCGAGCGGCGTGACCCTGAGCCGTGCCCGTCGTGAACAGTTAGTAAAACTGGCAGCACAGTATGAATTCCTGATTGTGGAAGATGACCCGTACGGCGAACTGCGTTTCACCGACGAACGCCAGCCGACGCTGTTTGAGCTGTCGAAAGCACTGTTCGGTCACGCGGATAACATCATCTATACCTCGACATTTTCCAAAATCCTGGCACCGGGCCTGCGTCTGGGCTGGGTGATTATGCCTGACTGGTTGCTGCATAAAGTCGCCATCATCAAACAGGCGGCGGATCTGCATGCCAGCGCGTTGTCGCAGACCATTGCGGAATATTATCTCGGTCTGGGCCGTCTGCCGAAACAGATCGAAACCATCCGTGCGGCGTATAAAAACAAATGTCAGATCATGGCCGGATTGCTGGAGCGCGAGCTGGGTGACGTGCTGACGTTTGAATATCCGAAAGGCGGCATGTTCCTGTGGGCGCGCTTCCGCGAGCCGCGTAACTGCGCTGAGTGGATGAAAAAGACGCTTGAGCAGGGCGTGGTGTTTGTACCGGGTGAATTCTTCTATGCCGATAATCCGGATCACTCGACCTTCCGTTTGTCATTCGCCACCGCGACCGAAGAGCAAATGCATGAGGCCGTTGCCCGTCTGAAACGCGCGCTGTAATTCCTCTTTTTCGTCTTCCCTGAGGCGCATCGTTAACCCGATGCGCCTTATTTTTTGCCATCTGTCCGTCATCTGCATTTAACGCTGTTGTAACTTCATTGTCATTTAATGTTTATTTTTCTGTCACTTAACCATGTCATTTTACCTCCCGACTCTACCCGGCATACTTCAGGCTGCACTTGCAGCACACCAGCAGAATTCAGGAGACAGGCATGTTCATCAACCTCAAAAAAACGGTCATCGGCACCGCGCTGACGCTGGCTGTCAGCGCCAATGCATTCGCTGTGACAGAAATTCCTTTCTGGCACTCAATGGACGGCGAATTAGGCAAAGAAGTGAACTCGCTGGCTGACCGTTTTAACCAGACGCATCCTGATGTCAAAATCGTGCCGGTCTATAAGGGTAAATACGACGAAAGCCTGGCGGCCGGTATCGCCGCGTACCGCACGGGTAATGCGCCTGCGATTTTGCAGGTTTACGAAGTAGGCACCGCGACCATGATGGCCAGCAAAGCCATCAAACCGGTTTACGAAGTGTTCAGCGAGGCAGGGATTAAAGAAGACGTTTCGCAGTTCGTGCCGACTGTTTCCGGCTATTACTCCGATTCCAAAGGCCGCCTGCTGTCGCAGCCTTTCAACAGCTCCACACCGGTGCTGTATTACAACAAAGATGCTTTCAAAAAAGCCGGTCTGAATCCGGATCAGCCACCGAAAACCTGGCAGGACATGGCCGTGTACACCGCGAAATTACGTGAAGCCGGCATGAAATGTGGCTACGCCAGCGGCTGGCAGGGTTGGATCCAGATCGAGAACTTCAGCGCCTGGCATAGTTTGCCGATCGCCACCAAAAATAACGGTTTCGATGGCAGCGATGCGGTTCTGGAATTCAACAAACCCGAACAAATCAAACACATCCAGATGCTGCAAGACATGAACAAGAAGGGTGATTTCACCTATTTTGGTCGTAAAGACGAATCTACCGCTAAGTTCTACAACGGTGATTGCGCGATGACCACTGCATCTTCCGGCTCCCTGGCGGATATCCGTCAGTATTCCAAATTCAACTATGGCGTAGGCATGATGCCTTACGACGCAGACATCAAAGGCGCGCCGCAAAACGCCATCATCGGCGGTGCCAGCCTGTGGGTGATGAACGGCAAAGACAAAGACACCTACAAAGGCGTTGCCGAATTCCTGCAATACCTGACCACGCCGGAAATCGCAGCCGAATGGCATCAGAAAACCGGTTATCTGCCGGTGACGACTGCCGCGTATGAGCTGACCAAAAAACAAGGCTTCTATGAGAAGAACCCGGGCTCTGACGTCGCCACCCGCCAGATGCTGAACAAACCGCCATTGCCGTTCACCAAAGGTCTGCGTCTGGGCAACATGCCTCAGATCCGTACCGTCGTGGATGAAGAACTGGAAAGCGTATGGAGCGGCAAGAAAACGGCGAAAGAAGCACTGGATACCGCTGTTCAGCGCGGGAATTTGTTACTCCGTCGCTTCGAAGCTTCAACGAAGTAATCCAGTTTTGCTCCCTCCCCTGCGAAGGGGAGGGCTGGGGTGGGGTATCAAAGACAACTCAGTCGCTTGCCAAACCCCCTCCCAACCTCCCCCTTCGCAGGGGGAGGAGCCAAACCTGTCATTGCATTAACGAGTAATCCATCATGAGTTCACACCGTCCCGGTTTTGGTTGCAGCTGGTTGCCCTACGCGCTGGTGCTGCCGCAACTGCTGATCACCGCGATATTTTTCCTGTGGCCTGCGGGTCAGGCGCTGTGGTATTCGGTGCAGACGCTGGATCCGTTCGGCTTGTCGAGTACGTTTGCCGGGCTGACTAACTTCACGCAGCTTTTTCAGGACTCGTACTATCTCGATTCTTTCTACACCACGTTGAAATTCAGCTTTATGGTGGCGTTTATCGGGCTGGCGGTTTCGCTGTTTTTCGCGGCGCTGGTCGATCATGTTGTGCGCGGCAGCCGGATTTATCAGACGCTGATGATCCTGCCATACGCCGTTGCGCCCGCTGTTGCCGCCGTATTGTGGATGTTCCTGTTCAGCCCCGGTCTCGGTCTGATTACTCATTTCTTAGGCTCGATAGGCTACAACTGGAACCACGCGCAAAACAGCGGTCAGGCGATGTTCCTGGTGGTGCTGGCATCGGTCTGGAAGCAGGTCAGCTACAACTTCCTGTTCTTCCTGGCGGCGTTGCAGTCGATCCCTAAATCACTGGTGGAAGCGGCGGCTATCGATGGTGCAGGCCCGGTTCGCCGTTTCTTCAATCTGGTGTTACCGCTGATTTCACCGGTCAGTTTCTTCCTGCTGGTGGTCAATCTGGTGTACGCCTTCTTTGATACCTTCCCGGTCATTGATGCCGCGACGGCCGGTGGCCCGGTGCAGGCGACCACCACTCTGATTTACAAAGTGTACCGCGAAGGTTTCTCCGGTCTGGACTTGTCCAGTTCTGCCGCGCAGTCCGTGATTCTGATGCTGCTGGTTTGCGGCCTGACGTTCATTCAGTTCCGCTTTGTCGAGCGTAAGGTGCGTTATCAATGATTGAAAACCGCAGAGGGCTGGATATCTTCAGCCACATCATGCTGCTGCTCGGCGTGCTGGTGATCCTCTTTCCGTTGTACGTCGCGTTTGTGGCAGCCTCGCTGGACAACAAACAAATTTTTGACGTGCCGATGACGCTGATCCCGGGCACGCATTTATGGGAAAACATCAGCACCATCTGGACGCAGGGCGCAGGTAACAGCAGTCCGGCATTCGGGCGGATGCTGATTAATAGCTTCATCATGGCGATGGTGATCACCGTCGGTAAGATTTCGGTATCAATGCTGTCGGCCTACGCCATTGTCTATTTCCGTTTCCCGCTGCGTAACCTGTTTTTCTGGCTGATTTTTATGACGCTGATGCTGCCGGTGGAAGTGCGTATTTTCCCGACCGTGCAGGTGATCGCCAATCTGCATATGCTCGACAGCTACACCGGCCTGACGCTGCCGCTGATGGCGTCTGCTACCGCGACCTTCCTGTTCCGTCAGTTCTTTATGACCCTGCCCGATGAATTGCTGGAAGCGGCGCGTATCGACGGTGCGGGCGCGATGCGCTTCTTCTGGGATATCGTGTTGCCGCTGTCAAAAACCAATCTTGCCGCGCTGTTCGTCATCACCTTCATCTATGGCTGGAACCAGTATTTGTGGCCGATCCTGATCACCAGCGATGCCTCGATGGGCACGGCGGTGGCGGGGATTAAAAGCATGATTTCTTCCGGCGACGGCTCGACCCAATGGAATCAGGTGATGGCGGCCATGATCCTGACCTTATTGCCACCGCTGGCGGTGGTGCTCCTGATGCAGCGCTGGTTTGTGCGCGGCCTGGTAGACAGTGAGAAGTAAACTGAAATGGCAAATTTGAAATTACAGGCAGTGACCAAATCCTACGACGGCAAAAACCAGATTATCCAAAGCATTGATCTGGACGTCGCTGACGGCGAATTCATCGTGATGGTCGGCCCTTCCGGCTGTGGAAAATCCACCCTGCTGCGCATGGTCGCCGGGCTGGAGCGCACCACCTCCGGTGATATTTATATTAACGACCAGCGCGTCACCGAGCTGGAACCGAAAGATCGCGGTATCGCGATGGTGTTTCAGAACTACGCGCTGTACCCGCATATGAGCGTATTCGATAACATGGCGTATGGCCTGAAAATTCGCGGCTTCGGCAAGGCGCAGATCCTCGCCCGCGTCGAAGAAGCGGCGCGCATTCTCGAGCTCGGCCCGCTACTCAAACGCAAACCGCGTGAGCTTTCCGGTGGCCAGCGTCAGCGCGTGGCGATGGGGCGCGCTATCGTGCGTGAACCGGCGGTATTTCTGTTCGACGAACCGCTGTCCAATCTTGACGCCAAGCTGCGTGTGCAGATGCGCCTCGAACTGCAACAGCTTCACCGCCGTCTGCGTACCACCAGTTTGTACGTCACGCACGATCAGGTCGAAGCCATGACGCTGGCGGAACGCGTGATCGTGATGAACAAAGGCATTGCCGAACAAATCGGTACGCCGTCTGAGGTTTACCGCCGTCCGGCAAGTCTGTTTGTTGCCAGCTTTATCGGCTCTCCGGCCATGAATTTATTGCCGGGCCAGCTGACCACTGACGGTACATCGCTGGTAATGGAAGACGGATTCGAACTGCCGTTGCCGGTTCCACGCCCGGAATGGGGAGGTCGCGAACTGACAGTGGGCATCCGTCCTGAACATATTCATCTGACTGATGATTCGCAGAAGGGGATCCCGATGGTATTGAATACGCTGGAACTGCTGGGCGCGGATAATCTGGCGCACGGCAAACTGGCGGACAGCGGTGTCGTGGTGCGTTTATCCCATGAAGTATTCCCGACAACCGGTTCGCTGTTGCGCTTGGATTTCCCGGCGAAAGCGTTACACTTTTTCGATACTCACAGCGGATTACGGATGGAATGAACATGAAAGCCTGGCCATATCCTCGCATTGTGGCACACCGTGGCGGCGGCGCACTGGCACCGGAAAATACACTGGCAGCCATCGATACGGGCGCCAGATACGGTCACACCATGATCGAATTTGACGCCAAACTGGCGCAAGACGGGGAAATCTTCCTGCTACATGACGATACCCTGAACCGCACCAGCAACGGCTGGGGCGTGGCCGGTGAATTGCCGTGGGAAAAACTCGAAAAGCTCGATGCCGGTAACTGGTACAGCGCCGCTTTTAAAGGTGAGAAATTACCGCTGCTGGCGCAGGTGGCCGAACGCTGTGCGCGTCATCATATGATGGTGAATATCGAGATCAAACCCACCACCGGAACTGATGAGAAAACCGGCACCGACGTCGCGCTGGCTGCCCGTGAATTGTGGAAAGATCAGGCCGTTCCGCCGTTGCTTTCTTCTTTCGAATTCAATGCGTTAGTTGCCGCCAAAAAAGCCGCACCGGAATTGCCTCGCGGCTTACTGATCGACGAATGGCATGAAGACTGGAAAGCACTGACCGACGAACTGGAATGTGTTTCCCTGCACCTCAACCATAAGTTATTGAACGAAGAACGCGTCCGGGCGATTAAAGACGCCGGGCTGCATATTCTGGTGTACACGGTGAACAATCCGGCGCGCGCGCGTGAATTGTTGGGCTGGGGCGTGGACTGTATTTGTACCGATAAGATTGATGTGATCGGGCCGGACTTTGTGTAGAACGTGCCGGTAAAATCCTGTATCAGGCGTGGTACTCACCACGCCTGACTGACATGTGGATTACGGCGTCTGATTCAATTTCTGATTCAGCGTCTGGTTATTTTGCTGGATCTGCAAACGCTGCTGATTGCTCTGGATTTGCGACTTCAGTTTGAGTTGCTGCTGTTGCTGACTGTTACGCAAATCCTGCTCCTGCTGGCGTTTTTGCATCTGCTGATTGTTTTGCTGTTGTTGTTGCATGCGCTGTTGCGACGGGTTGGTCAGCAGCGGATCGTTAGGATTCGGCACCTTTTCGGCGGCGCTGGCGGTTTGCACGGCAAACAGCAATGGCAGCGCGGCGAGCATTCCATATAAACATTTCATCAGGTCATCCTCCATTTCCAGTCATCGTTTAAGTGTATGCCATCCCGGCGGCGGGCGTGTCATTTGAGCGCACGATTCCCTCAAAGCGTGCTGCTGCTCTCGTTTGCTCTATAATTAACCAAAGGTAAACCATCTTCACCCGTCGCGGTTTTCCCCATTCCGTTACAATCGTGCATCTTTCACTTTTTCTCTGACAAACAGGGCTTATCTGCCGTGCCTTTACTCATCATCACCACCATTTTGTGGGCCTTTTCCTTCAGCCTGATTGGCGTGTATCTGGCCGGACAGGTCGATAGCGTGTTCTCCGTGTTAGTCCGTTTAGGGCTGGCGGCGCTGGTTTTCCTGCCGTTTTTACGCTGGAAAGGCCATCAGCTCACCACCATTTTGCTGTATATGGCGGTGGGGGCGATGCAGCTCGGGATCATGTATCTCATCAGCTTCGAAGCTTATCTGTACCTGTCGGTACCGGAATTCCTGTTGTTTACGGTCATGACGCCGCTGTATGTCACGCTGATTTATGACCTGATCAGCGGGCGGAAAATCCGCATGGGCTATGCGCTCAGCGCGCTGCTGGCGGTAGCCGGGGCGGCGATTATCCGTTACGACCATATCAGCGAACATTTCATCATCGGTTTGCTGCTGGTGCAGGCGGCGAATATCTGTTTTGCCATCGGGCAGGTGGGATACAAACGTCTGATGGAAACCCGTCCGGTGCCGCAACATACGGCGTTTTCCTGGTTCTATCTGGGGGCGTTGCTTTGCGCAGTGGTGGCGTGGTTCCTGTGGGGAAATCCGCAAAAACTGCCGACCACGAATTTACAGTGGGGCATTCTGGTGTGGCTGGGGATCGGGGCTTCAGGGCTGGGATACTTCATGTGGAACTACGGGGCGACGCAGGTTGATGCGGGAACGTTGGGGATTATGAACAACTTTCACGTCCCGGCCGGGCTGCTGGTGAATCTGGCGATCTGGCAACAGCAGCCGCACTGGCCGAGCTTTATCATCGGTGCCGCTGTGATTATGTCCTCACTGTGGGTACACCGGCGTTGGGTCGTGCCGCGTCGCGAACAAACGGCAGATGATCGCACGCGTGCTGCCGCGCCGAACGAATAAACGCTTCCGTCACAGGCTGACGCTGTTCGCCGTCACGCACGGCGGCGTACAACCGGCTCCATAAGCCATCGCCCAGGGTTTTGGTCACCACCAGACCCTGGCGCTCAAAACTCTCCACGACCCAGTGGGGTAACGCCGCAATTCCCATTCTCGCCGACACCATCTGAATCAATAACAACGTGTTATCGACACTTTTCAGTGACGGGCTGACGCCTGCCGGTTGCAGGAAATGTCGCCAGATATCCAGACGCTGGCGTTGCACCGGATAAATCATCAGCGTTTCCGTACTGAGATCTTCCGGCGTGATGACCGCTTTGGTCGCCAGCGGATGATCCGGTGCCAGCACCAGACGCACTTCAAAATCGAACATCGGCGAATAGTGCAAACCGCTGCGCGGCAGGATGTCAGAGGTTAATACGATGTCCAGCTCGCCCTGTTGCAGCGCGGGCTGCGGGTCGAAGGTCACGCCGGATTTGAAATCCATCATCACCTGCGGCCAGTTCTGATGGAAGTTATCCAGCGCGGGGGTCAGCCACTGAATACAACTGTGACATTCAATCGCGATACGCAGTGAAGTCTGGTGCGGCTCATTGCAGGCCTGCAATGCCTGCTGAATTTGCGGCAGCACCTGTTCTGCCAGGTTCAGCATGATTTCGCCCTGCGGGGTAAAACGCAGAGGCTGACTTTTTCGCACAAACAATCTGAAACCGAGACGTTGCTCAAGGTCACTGAACTGGTGCGACAGGGCCGATTGGGTCTGATGAAGCTGCGAGGCGGCTGCGGCCAGTGACCCGGTGTTGCGCAGTGCTTGCAACGTTCGCAGGTGTTTCAGTTCGATCATGAGAGTCCTTCACTGTGTCATGAATAATTTGCGCTTGTGGAATATACACTACCTGCGGATTATGGATGTGTAAACATCTGGATGGCTAAACAGGAATTAAAAAGATGACGATACTGAATCACACTCTGGGTTTTCCACGCGTTGGTCTGCGTCGTGAACTTAAAAAAGCACAAGAAAGCTACTGGGCAGGGCACTCCACTCAGGAAGAACTGCTGGCCACCGGCCGCGAACTGCGTGCCCGTCACTGGAAACAACAAGCTGAAGCCGGCGTGGATTGGGTGCCGGTGGGTGATTTCGCCTGGTACGATCACGTACTGACCACCAGCCTGCTGCTGGGTAACGTACCGGCACGTCATCAGAATGCCGACGGCTCTGTTGACCTCGATACCTTATTCCGTCTTGGCCGTGGCCGTGCACCGACCGGTAAACCGGCTGCCGCGGCGGAAATGACCAAATGGTTTAACACCAACTACCACTACATGGTGCCGGAGTTCGTCAAAGGTCAGAAATTCAAACTGAGCTGGACACAGCTGCTGGAAGAAGTGGACGAAGCGCTGGCGCTCGGTCACAAGGTGAAACCGGTTCTGCTTGGCCCGCTGACCTATCTCTGGCTCGGTAAAGTGAAAGGTGAACAGTTTGACCGTCTTTCCCTGCTCAACGACATCCTGCCTGTGTATCAGCAACTGCTGGCTGAACTGGCAAAACGCGACATCCAATGGGTGCAGATCGACGAACCGGCACTGGTGCTGGAACTGCCGCAGCAATGGCTGGATGCGTACAAACCGGCTTATACCGCGCTGGAACAGAGCAAAACCAAACTGCTGCTGACCACTTACTTCGACAGCGTCGGGCATAACCTCGACACACTTCGCCAGTTGCCGGTTCAGGGGCTGCATATTGATGCCGTCGCCGGTCGTGACGATCTGCAAACCGTCATCAACGCGCTGCCAAAAGACTGGCTGATTTCTCTGGGGGTGATCAATGGCCGCAATGTCTGGCGTGCGGATCTGAGCACCTGGTTTGAGCGTCTGAAGCCACTGGTTGAAGGCCGTAATGTCTGGATCGGCAGCTCCTGTTCACTGCTGCACAGCCCGATCGACTTAAGCGTCGAAAGCCGTCTGGATGAGGAAGTGAAAAGCTGGTTCGCCTTCGCCCTGCAAAAATGTGCCGAGCTGGCATTGCTGACGTCTGCGCTGAACAATCCGACTGCACAGGCACTACAGAAACTGGCGGAATACAGTGCGCCAATCCGCGCCCGCCGTGAATCTGCCCGTGTGAACAATCCGGCGGTCGGTAAACGTGTGGCGGCGATCACTGCCGCAGATATTGAGCGCCCGAATGTTTACACCGAACGCGCCAAAGCGCAGCGTGCCCGTTTCAACCTGCCGGCATGGCCGACAACCACCATCGGCTCATTCCCGCAAACCACGGAAATCCGCGGCCTGCGTCTGGACTTCAAACAAGGCCGTCTGGATAACACCAGATACCGTACCGGTATCAGTGAACACATTAAGCAAGCCATCAGAGAACAGGAACGTCTGGATATCGACGTGCTGGTGCACGGTGAAGCTGAACGTAACGACATGGTGGAATACTTCGGCGAACATCTGGACGGTTTTGTGTTTACGCAAAACGGCTGGGTACAAAGCTACGGTTCACGTTGCGTAAAACCGCCGGTGATTATCGGCGACGTCAGCCGTCCGCAAGCCATCACCGTGGAGTGGGCGAAGTACGCGCAGTCCCTGACCGAAAAACCGGTGAAAGGCATGCTGACCGGCCCGCTTACTATTCTCTGCTGGTCGTTCCCGCGTGAAGATGTCAGCCGCGAAATCATCGCCCGACAAATCGCGCTGGCACTGCGTGACGAAGTGGAAGATCTGGAAAAAGCCGGTATCGGTATTATCCAGATTGACGAACCGGCGCTGCGGGAAGGCCTGCCACTGCGCCAGTCGGAATGGAATGCCTACCTGCGCTGGGCGGTGGATGCGTTCAAACTGAATGCCGCGGTTGCCCGTGACGACACGCAAATCCACACCCACATGTGTTACTGCGAGTTCAACGACATCATGGATTCCATTGCCGCGCTGGACGCGGATGTGATCACCATCGAAACCTCACGATCCGATATGGACTTGCTGGAGTCGTTTAAAGATTTCGAATACCCGAACGAAATCGGGCCGGGCGTCTATGACATTCACTCACCGAATGTACCCAGCGTGGAATGGATTGAAGACCTGCTGCGTAAAGCGGCGGATCGTATTCCGGCAGAACGCCTGTGGGTCAACCCGGACTGCGGCCTGAAAACCCGTGGCTGGCCGGAAACCCGTGAGTCACTGGAAAACATGGTGAAAGCCGCCAAACGTCTGCGTGCTGAGAAGGCCTGAGGAAGCGCAGACCCGATTTACGTTGTGTTGTTGCTGAAACGTTTGGGGCACTCCGGTGCCCCCTTTTTATTCCGGTGTTTGAACATCCTTGCGGTATCCGCCAGTTCAGGAAAAGCACGGAGCGCTCTCCGTGCGAATACCGGCGGCAATACCGCAGTCATCGTGAAAACAGGGCGTCGTAACCGTCAGGGGAGAACGATTTTCGTTCCCTGAGGCGATGTGGCGAGTTTCTTTACGGCTGCCATCACTTTTTCCGGCGTGCGTAAAAAGGTGTGAATGCCGGTCTGGACGCAGCGGTTATGTGCAAACCGTTCGCTGTTTTCCAGCTGAATTTCAGTGACTAACAGAACAATGTCTGCCTGAGCAATGTCGTTTTCTGAGAGTGCGTTTTCGATGCCCAGCGCACCCTGCGTTTCGACTTTCACCGGCCATTTTTCGTGGAGGCACAGTTTTTCCAGCTTTTCTGCCGCCATATAAGTATGCGCCACACCGCTGATACAGGCGGTTACGGCGACCAGTTTGAGCGACATAGTGTGTTTCCCCTGATTAAAAAGTTTATCCACCGAGCGTCACGTTATAACCGTATTTTTCGGCCATCGCATAAAACGGCGCAATAGCGGAGGCATCCGGCACCTTTGTCTTGTGCATTGAATACGTTTTATCCAGTAACGGATATTTCGCTTCGCCGTATTTGTGGAAGGGCAGCAGATGGATTTCAGTTAAGTTGAAGGGCTGCAGGAAATCCAGAATGTGTTGGATATTTTCAAGCGTTAACGTGAATCCCGGGATCAGCGGCAGGCGGGGGAGCAGCTTAACGCCGCGTCGGGCCAGCGCCGTAAAATTTTGCAGTACTCTCGGCTGGTTCATATTGAGAACCGATCTTGCCTGAGCAGGATCCATTATCTTGAAGTCATACAACACCTGATCGCAGTGACCGGCGAGCGCCAGCAGGTGATCCAGCGGTGCATCGCCCGCTGTTTCGATCGCCGTCGAAATGCCTAATGCCTGTAGCTCCTTAAGCAACTCACTGGCAAATGCGTGTTGCATCAGCACTTCACCGCCGGAAAGCGTGACACCACCACCCGATGAGCGGAAAAAAATCTCATCTTTAAGCAGGCGCGTCATTAAGTCCGCCACCGTGATGTCTTCGCCAACGTATTCCATTGCGCCGCTCGGGCATTCGACGGGATCCTGCAGGCAGGTGCGGCAGTTCAGACATTTTGCCTGACGTTTGATTATCTGAATGCGCGGCGACATCGATTCAGGGTTGGCGCACCACGGGCAGCGGTGGAGGCAGCCTTTGAAGAAAACCAGGGTACGGATACCCTGGCCATCGTTGAGAGAAAAACGCTGAATGTTGAAAATACGCCCCTGTCTTTCCGGCGCATTGATCACCGGAATGCGCAACTCAGAGCTGATGCGCGGTACGGCCAATGATGTCATTCTGGATCTCCTTTGACAGCTCAACAAAGAATGCGCTGTATCCCGCCACCCTGACGACCAGCCCCGCAAAATCCTGCGGGCGTTTTTGCGCTTCGAGAAGCTGTTCGGCATTCACCACGTTAAACTGAATATGCTGCAATTTAAGGCGGGTAAATGCGCCGAGGAAATCAGCCAGTTTATTCAGCCCCTGCTGGCCTTCAAGCGTCGATGGCGTGAATTTCACATTCAGCAGCGTGCCGTTGGAGAGCAACATATTGTCGAGTTTACTGACGGATTTGAGTACCGCAGTCGGCCCCTGATGGTCCTGTCCCAGCATCGGCGAAAGCCCGCCATCCGCCAGTTGTTCACCGGCAAAACGGCCATCCGGCGTTGCGCCGACTACTGCACCCAAAGGTACGTGTGCGGAAACGGTATAAGAACCCGGCGTAAACTGACCGCCGCGCGGATTGCGATACTGCTCGACTTCCTTACAGTAAAAACGCAGCAAATCCGCACTGATCAAATCGACTTCATCAATGTCATTACCATACTTCTCAAAGCGGTGTATCAGACGGGCACGAATGGCGCGACCTTCTTCGCTGGCAAAATTCTCCCGCAGCGAAGTCAGTAATTCATCAAAGGTCAGGCGTTGCTGATCAAACACCATGCCTTTCAGCGCATGCAGAGAATCGCTGAGGTTGGCGATGCCGATACCCTGAACACCGGAAAAGTTATAACGGGCGCCGCCCGCGGTGATGTCTTTGCCGCTGTCCAGACAACCTTCAATAAACGAAGACAGCAGCGGCACCGGTGCCCGGTCGCGGTGGCCGATATCACAGATATTGCTGCCCTGTGCCATCAGCCTGACGTAATGGCTGATTTTCTGCCGGATTTGTTGTACCAGTTCAGGGTACGTTATCGCCGCGTTGCCCTCGTTTTCATGCAGCGTCAGCTCCATGACTTTTAGCAGGTTAAACATGGCGATATCGTGCAGCCCGTAGGTTTTGCCAGGAATGGATAATTCGACGCAGCCTACTACCGCATAATCCCGCGCATCCTCGAGATTTACGCCGCGATTGAGAAACGCCGGAACCACCACTTCATCATTGAATATTTGCGGAATACCGGTGCCAAGACGGATCGTTTCGGCGGTTTTCAGCAGGAACGGGCGGTCGATCAGTTCATTGACCCGCACGCCAAGGTTGGGCTGTGGCAGGCAAACACGCTGATAGGCATCCAGACACAAAAACGACAGGACATTGACGGCGCTGCGGCCGGTATCGGTCAGGCCACCGAGTAAAATGGTGTAACCCGTCGGGAATCCGGCGAAGTAACGTGCGCTGGCGGTCGAGCGCAGCAGCACGATGTCATTGCATTTTACCCACAGGCTTTCCAGCAACTCTTGAAGAAACGCCGGTGATTCGCCGTGCGAAAGAGAATGCTGATAGAACGGCAGCATGTATTGATCGAAGCGCCCGAGCGACAAAGAACTGGCGTTGGATTCAATCTGCAAAATGATATTCATGTACCAGAACAGCTGACAGGCCTGATAGAAATCTTGTGGCCTGTTGGCCGAAATATGACGCGAAATGCAGGCAATACGCGCCAGTTCCTGTTTTCTGGTTTCATCCTGACAGGCTTCTGCTAACGCTTCTGCCAGCGCGGCGTAGCGCAAAATATGCCGCTGTGCTGCCTGCAGTGTCATCAGCGCTGCCTGATAAAAGACATTATCAGGCGTACCGGCAACGTGCTGCTGAAGCGCTGACACTACCTTATCCAGGCCAGAATTCAGCAGGCGGGGATAATCGATAATGATGTGCCCCTGACCTTTATCAGTCTGGTTGATACTGAAAATCTGCGTTTGGGTGGCCGCTTTCACCTCTTCCGGCATCTGGCTGTTGATGAAATCTTTCATCGAATGCGATTCCCAGTAAGGGAAAAGCTGCCCGCGGTAAATCTGTTTGTCCTGCTCAGAAATGTTGAAACGGTCCTGCGGGCGGGTGGAAAACGTGTCCAGCTCTTTCAGCAGCCAGTAGGGGTCCATTTCAGGCGAGATGATCCCCGCACGCGGTTTAACTGTACGGTTGCCGGCAATCAGTTCGTCCTCACGCAGGGCAATCTCAACATTATCCAGAATGTAGGCCGTGGCTTTCGCGCGGCGCAAAAGCGTGGGTTCGCCTTCTGTGCTGCGGTAACTTTCAGTATACAGCAGGGCCCGTTCCAGCGAGATCTCACGCGGGCTGGCGAAAAGTGCAGCTTTCAGACGTTCTGTACGGGCAGTCATCTTGTTCTCCCTGGGGTCAATCCGTGACGGCAGCTTTGGCAAGGTGTGCTGCGATTTTTTCCATGATGGCATCCGCGCGTTTTACGGCATCGCTGATGGCGACGCGCACCGTCACTTTGCCTTTGAAACGCTCCTCCTGTTTGATGCCGATGTCTTTGGTCAGGATCACGATGTCTGCCGCAGCCACATCTTCCGGTGTCAGTTCGTTTTCCAGACCGATTGAACCCTGCGTTTCCACCTTGCATTCCCAGCCTTTGGCCCTGGCGGCGCGTTCAATGGCTTCGGCGGCCATGTAAGTGTGAGCAACACCGGACGGGCAGGCAGTAACAGCAATAATGTGAGTCATGATGTTTCCTTCTGTTTTTTGCAGAGATATCAGTTAATTTCGAAGTCCAGATCAAGGTCAGATTCCTGACGTCTTTTTGCCGACTGTTTTTTGGCGGCCAGATATTTCAGCGTGTTGACGCACAATGCGGTGACAACCATGCCAACCAGCAGCGCGCCGATATACCCCAGTTTTCCCTGCACAACCGGCAGCACAATCAGCCCGCCCCAGCCAGCGTAGCATTGCGCACCCACCAGGGCGGCAGTCACCGCCGCACAAGCAGAACCGAACATGATGGAAGGAATGACGCGCAGCGGGTCAGCGGCGGCAAAAGGTATGGCACCTTCGGTGATACCGACGCAGCCCATCAGCATGGCGGCTTTGCCCGCCTCGCGCTCTTCGGTGGAATAGTATTTACGGCCAATCAGCGTGGCAAAACCCAGCCCCAGCGGCGGTGTCGCGATAGCCACGGCGGCAATTGCCACCACGGTATACACGCCCTGCGCTACGCAAATCAGCATGAAAGCGTAGGCGACTTTATTCACCGGCCCGCCCATGTCGAAGGCCAGCATCAGCCCCATGATGATGGCGAGCACAACAATGCTGCCTTGTTGCATGCCTTGCAGCCAGTGAGTCAGGGAGGTGGTCAGCAGACCAACCGGTTCGCCCAGTCCCCACATCATGACCCCCGCTGTCAGCAGCGTACCAATAATCGGGATCACGAAGATCGGCATCACCGAGCGCAGGATCTTCGGTACGCGGATCTTCTTAAGATAGAAGACGATAATGCCGCCCAGCAGACCGGCGATGATCGCGCCAAAAAAGCCTGCGCCGAATGACGCGCCGACCCAGGCACCGATCGCCGAAGGGGCGAGGGCGGAACGGTCGGAGATGGAATAACCGATATAAGCTGCCAGAAAAGGCACCATCAGGGTTAAACCGGCGACGCCGATATCAAACAGCTTTTTCAGGTTCGGGTCCGTCGCGGCATCCGGTACGGCACCTTTGCCATACAACATCACGGAAACCGCCAGCAGAATGCCGCCCGCGACCACAAAGGGGATCATATGAGACACGCCAGTCATCAGATGCTGGCGGGTATTTTTTAGAATATTGAGTAAATCTTTCATGATGAACTCCACGAAACCGGTGTCGGGCTGAAAATCGCAAATATCAGGGGTTTCATTTCAAAAACCGCAGATACAGAAAGGCTATCGACCTCAACAATAGGCTGCTGACCGGGGCACTCATAGTGGACAAATTTGTGTTTTACTGGACTTTTGTAATGTCCTCCCAAAAATGCGAGCAGGTTCAAATAACCCGAAATAATGCGAGATTTCTGCGCATCTTTGCAGTGTGAGCTGCCTCGCAAAAAACAATTGATATTACATTTATCCAGTGTTTGTCATTTTTGTCTGGTAGCTATCGGAGCCGCCTGACTCTTATTCTGCAAGGAGCCGGTGCATTACACCGGAATTAGGGATGAGGATTCAGAAATGACCAAGAAGTTGAGCTTCACCTGCATGTTGGTAAATGGTGTTCACGCCCGCCCGGCCAGCCATATTGAAACGCTGTGCAACGGTTTCAGGTCTGCATTTGAGTGGCACAATGGGCGCACGGATCGTATTGCCGATGGTAAAAGTGTTCTTTCACTGATTGGTGCCGATATTCTGTTTAACGATGAATGTCACGTGACCATCGAAGGGAATGACGAAGATGCCGCGCATGCGGCGCTGGCGCATTTCATTGAACATCAGCTTCCTTATTGCGATGAAGCCCTGCCTGAACATGATGAAAACGCTGAACTTGAGCCGCTTCCTGAATCTCTGATGCATCTTTCTCCGCTGGTTTTCCGCGCCCGTTCAGTCAGTGAGGGCTGCGCGCTGGGGAAACTGGTCAGTCTGTCCAGTGTAAATCTGGCGACGCTCAGGGATTTACCGGAATCTCAGGGGAAAGATAAAGAACAAAGTCTGCTTTCCGCCGGGCTGGCACAGCTTGAAAAATCTCTCGAATTACAACTGATGGCGGGCAGCGGGACGATCACGGCGGTGCTGGAGGCGCACCGTTCTTTGCTGCGTGATAACAGCCTGCGCGAAGCTTTGCTGAGCCGCGTGGCGCAAGGCCTGAGTTGTGCGCAAAGCATTGTCGATACCGCCGCGCATTTCAGCGTGCAGCTCACACAATCGTCCAGTGCCTATTTGCGGGAACGCGAACTCGATATCCGTGATGTCAGCTTCCAGCTTTTGCAGCAAATCTATGGCGAGGAGCGCTTTCCTTCTCAGCAGGCACTGAGCGAAGCCAGTATTTGTCTGGCAGATGAACTGACGCCAAGCCAGTTTCTCGGTCTGGATAAAACACATCTTAAAGGTCTGTTGCTTGGCAGCGGGGGCAGTACGTCGCATACCGTGATCCTCGCCCGATCGTTCAATGTTCCTGCTCTCGTTGGTGTGGATCCGCAGCCGCTTCAGGCCTACTTACAACAGGATGTGCAGATCGATGGCGATCTCGGGCTGATTGCCTGTGTCCTCAGCGAGCCGGTACGCCGCTATTATCGTCAGGAACAGGCAGTGCATCAGGCGTTGCGCGGACAGCAAAGCGAATATCTCGATAAACCGGGATACACCGCCGATGGCGTGCGTCTTGAAGTGGCGGCCAATATTGCCCACCCGGTTGAAGCCAGCGCGGCGTTTGGTCACGGTGCAGAGGCCGTCGGGTTGTTCCGTACAGAAATGCTGTATATGGATCGCGCCAGCGCTCCTTCCGAAGATGAGTTGTACAACATCTATTGTCAGGCTACGGAGGCGGCCAACGGCAAAACCATCATTATCCGCACCATGGATATCGGGGGTGATAAGCCGGTTCATTATCTGAATATTCCTGCCGAAAACAACCCGTTCCTCGGTTATCGCGCCGTGCGTATTTATCAGGAATTTCTGCCGTTATTCCATACGCAGTTGCGTTCGATCCTGCGCGCTTCGGCGCACGGATCGCTGAAAATCATGATCCCGATGATCTCATCGATGGAAGAGATCTTATGGGTGAAAGAGAAGCTGGCGGAAGCCAAACAGTCGCTGCGCAGCGAGCAGGTTCCTTTCGATGAAAAAATTCAGCTGGGGATCATGCTGGAAGTGCCATCAGTCATGTTCATCATCGATCAGTGCTGCGAAGAGATTGATTTCTTTAGCATCGGCAGCAATGACCTGACGCAGTATCTGCTGGCGGTTGACCGTGATAATGCGAAAGTGACCCGCCATTACAACAGCCTGAATCCTGCCTTCCTGCGCGGCCTCGACCACGTCGTGCGCGAAGTGCATCGTCATGGTAAATGGATTGGCTTATGCGGCGAGCTGGGGGCGAAAGGCTCGGTGTTGCCGCTGCTGGCCGGACTGGGGCTCGATGAAATCAGCATGAGTGCACCGTCGGTTCCGGTAACCAAAGCGCGTCTGGCAAAACTCGACAGCCGCGAATGTCGCCTGCTGCTTAACCGCGCCATGCAGTGTCGCACTTCGCTGGAAGTCGAACACCTGCTGGCGCAGTTCAGGATGGCGGTCAACGATGCGCCACTGATTACGGCGGAATGTGTGGTGCTTAATCCCGACTGGCGCAGTAAAGAAGAAGTGATTAAAGGCATGGTGGATAACCTGATGCTGGCCGGACGTTGCCGTTATCCGCGCAAACTCGCCGCTGATGTCTGGGCGCGTGAAGCCGTATTTTCCACCGGTCTCGGTTTCGGCTTTGCGATACCGCACACTAAATCAGAGCACATTGAACAATCGACGATCAGTGTCGCGAAACTTGCGCAACCGGTGCAGTGGGGCGATGAAGAAGCACAGTTTGTGATCATGCTGACGCTGAATAAACATGCCGCAGGCGACCAGCATATGCGGATTTTCTCAAAGCTGGCGCGACGGATCATGCACGACAGTTTCCGCGATGCACTGATGCATTCGACGACAGCCGCGCAGATTGAAGCGCTGCTTAAACAAGAACTGGAACTCTGACAGGAGAGGGTATGGAACTTTATCTGGATACGGCTGATATCAGTGCAGTAAAACGTTTATCGCGGATTTTGCCGTTGCAGGGCGTGACCACTAATCCGAGCATTGTCGCTACATCGCACACTTCCCTGTGGGAGGTCTTGCCCGCGCTTCGTGATGCATTAGGGGGTGAAGGGAAACTGTTTGCACAGGTGCTGGCGAATCAAACTGAGCAGATGGTGGAAGAAGCTGAATTGCTGCATTCCCGTGTGCCGGGTCTGGTGGTCAAAGTGCCGGTAACCGCCGCCGGGCTGGCAGCGATTAAGATCCTGCGTACCCGTAAAATCCCGACGCTGGGCACTGCGGTGTATGGTGCCGGGCAGGGGTTGCTGTCGGCGCTGGCTGGTGCAGAATATGTGGCGCCTTACGTGAACCGGGTGGATGCCCAGGGCGGTGATGGCATTGCCATGGTGACGGAGTTGCAGCAATTGCTGTCCCTGCATGCGCCGCATGCCAAAGTGCTGGCCGCCAGTTTTAAAACATCGCGTCAGGTGCTGGCCTGTCTGCTGGCAGGTTGCCAGTCGGTCACTCTTCCGGTTGACGTAGCGGAGCAATTTATCAGTGCGCCCGCCGTACAGGCGGCTGTCGATAAATTTGAACAGGACTGGCAGGGTGCCTTCGGGCAACTGTCACTGTAATCGGCTAACGTTGCGTAAAAAGCCCGACAGGAAAACCTGTCGGGCTTTGTCGTTTTTCACACCTTAATTTACTTCACCGCGTACTTTTTACTTCACACCGTACTGAGCAAAGAATGCCAGCATCCGTTGCCAGCCGTCAGCGGCGGCTTCTGCATGGTAACTCGGGCGATAATCGGCGTTAAACGCGTGGCCCGCTTCGGGATATACCACGATTTCCGCCGTGGCATTGGCTGCGCGAATGGCCTGGCGCATGGTTTCAATGGTATCCAGCGGAATGCTCGAATCTTCCCCGCCATACAAACCCAGCACCGGTGCATCCAGCGCCGCTGCGCGATCAACCGGTTGTGACGGGCTGGTCAGCGTTTTATCACCGACCAGTTTGCCGTACCACGCCACACCCGCTTTCAGTTGCGGATTGTGCGCCGCATACAGCCAGGTAATGCGCCCGCCCCAGCAGAAACCGGTGATGCCTAATTTGGAAATGTCCCCGCCATGTTGTGATGCCCAGTGCGCGGTGTGGTCGAGATCGGAAAGTACCTGCTGATCCGGCACTTTGCTGACCAGCTTGGCAAAAAGCTCACTGATTTCGCTGTAATCACGCGGGTCACCCTGGCGGAAATACAACTCCGGCGCGATGGCCAGATAACCCTGCTTCGCCAGTCGGCGGCAGATATCCTGAATGTGTTCGTGTACACCAAAAATCTCCTGCACCACCAGCACGATCGGCAATTTTCCCGTGAAGTGCTCCGGACGGGCGAGATAGGCGGGCATATCTTCGCCCTGCGAGGGGATGGTGGTCTGGCCTGCATGCAGCCCGTCGGTATCGGTGTGGATTGTGGTGCTGGCGACGGGAGTGACGGCAGGAGCAAAGCTGGTCGGAGCCTGTTTCAGGGTAAGCAATTCTTCTTTTTTCATTGGGGGTCTCCAGGCAAGTGTCCATACGAAAATCTGTGGCTATGGATTAAAACTATAGCCGGAAAGCATGAACAGCAAGGCACAAGAGATGTTCTATAGTTAAAAGTTAATAAGGAAAGTCATCATGGAAGATTTACAGAACGTCCACAGAACACCCGAAACCTTTGTCGAGGAGCTATGTTCAATGTCAAAATTACCCGCTAAAACGACCCAGAAAAGTGAGTCCAAATCGGTAAGCCGCGCCCCCGCCACGGGCATTGAGTCTTCGCAGCCAGGCCTGGGCGATCTTGCGCCGGGCGATCGTGCTTATCAGCCTTCGCCACAACCGACACCGCCAGGAAAAGAACCGACCGCTCCCGGCAGCGCCAAGAGTCCGAAAAATACCAATGCCAAGCTTGATGCATTAGAACGCCACCGTAAGAACGGCGAAAAGCAGCCGCTGACCACCAATCAGGGCACCAAAATTGCTGATGATCAGAACTCGCTGAAAGCCGGAAGCCGTGGCCCGACACTGCTTGAAGATTTCATCCTTCGCGAAAAAATCACTCATTTTGACCATGAGCGCATCCCTGAACGTATCGTTCATGCACGCGGTGCAGCGGCGCACGGTTATTTTCAGCCATACCGCAGTATGAAAGACGTGACTAAAGCCAGTTTCCTCTCAGACCCCGAACAGAAAACACCGGTCTTTGTGCGATTTTCTACCGTGCAGGGCTCCCGTGGCTCGGCAGATACCGTGCGCGATATCCGCGGCTGGGCGACCAAGTTTTATACGGATGAAGGGATTTACGATCTGGTGGGTAACAATACGCCAGTGTTCTTTATTCAGGATGCCCATAAATTCCCTGACTTTGTACATGCGGTCAAACCCGAGCCGCACAACGAAATCCCGCAAGGCGCGAGTGCGCACGATTCCTTCTGGGATTACGTATCCCTGCAACCGGAAACGCTACATAACGTTTTCTGGGCAATGTCTGATCGTGGTATTCCGCGCAGTTATCGCACAATGGAAGGCTTCGGCATTCATACCTTCCGCTTCGTGAATGCAGAAGGGAAAGCCACTTTTGTCCGTTTTCACTGGAAACCGCTGGCCGGAAAAGCCTCGCTGTTATGGGATGAAGCACAGAAACTGGCCGGGAAAGATGCCGATTTCCACCGCCGTGATTTGTGGGAAGCCATCGAAGCGGGGGATTATCCGGAATACGAACTGGGGGTTCAGCTGATTCCCGAAGAAGACGAGTTCAAATTTGATTTCGATCTGCTCGACCCGACCAAGCTGATCCCTGAAAAACTGGTACCGGTAGAACTGATCGGCAAAATGGTGCTTAACCGTAATCCCGATAATTTCTTTGCCGAAACTGAGCAGGCCGCATTCCACCCGGGACACATCGTGCCGGGCATCGATTTCACCAATGATCCGCTGTTACAGGGCCGATTGTTCTCTTACACCGACACGCAAATCAGCCGTCTTGGCGGGCCTAATTTCCATGAAATTCCGATTAACCGGCCGACGTGTCCTTTCCATAACTTCCAGCGTGACGGCATGCATCGTCAGGACATTGATACGAATCCGGCGAATTACGAGCCGAACTCCCTCAACAATAACTGGCCGAGGGAAACGCCTCCGGCAGCATCCGGCGGCGGTTTTGAAAGTTATCCTGAGCGGGTTGATGCAGAAAAAATCCGCCAGCGCAGCCCGTCATTTGCCGAATACTATGCCCATCCGCGCCTGTTCTGGCTGAGCCAGACACCGGCGGAGCAGGATCATATTGTCGGCGCCTTCTCATTTGAATTATCAAAGGTGGCGCGACCGTATATCCGCGAGCGTGTAGTGGATCTGTTGGCGCATGTTGATCAGACGCTGGCGCAGAAAGTGGCGAAAAATCTCGGCATTACCCTTTCCGCTGAAATCCTGAAGATCAAACCGCCGAAGCCCGTTAACGGGCTGAAAAATGATCCGTCACTGAGTTTGTATGCCAGCGGTAAAGGCACGATCAAAGGGCGGCAGGTCGCGATATTGCTGGGCGAAGGTGTGAATGCGGCGGATGTTCTGGAAACCTTACAGGCATTTCAGGCCGCTGGCGTTCATCCGAAGCTGCTGGCCAGTCATTTAGGCAATGTGACTGCCGATGATGGTTCCACGCTGCCGGTTGATGCCACGTTTGCCGGATCGCCTTCCATCACCGTTGATGCAGTGATTGTTCCGCACGGGCATATCGACGCACTGCTGATGAATGGTGATGCGCGGCATTACGTGCTCGAAGCCTACAAGCACCTGAAAGTGGTGGGCCTAAGCGGTGATGCGCGCCGCTTCAAATCGTTGCTGGGGCTGACGGATGGAGTGCCGGAAGAGGGCGTTGTCGAAGGCGAAAAAGCCGAAGGCGCATTACTGAAAACCTTCCTCGACGACATGCATAAACATCGGATCTGGTCGCGCAGTGCGGCAGCAGATGCTGTTCCTGCCTGATTTACAGTAATTTATAAGCAGGCAATCCCCGATAGCGGTGATTGCCTGCTTAAAATTTCCTCATTCGTGCCTTAATTTGTGACTTTCATAACAAATTAAATGTAAGCGCATTTTCTGTTGTTACATCATAGTGACGACCATCACGAAATAACGTCACAATGTTCAGTACAGTTGCCGGGTGTTCCTCCTGCCAATAAATGTTCTTACACACCGAGGAGTTTGTTATGTCTCAGCCTGAAGTTTTCCATCTTGGCCTGGCCAAAAAAGATTTGAACGGCGCAACGCTGGCGATTGTGCCCGGCGACCCTGAGCGCGTAGAAAAAATTGCCAAACTGATGGAGAACCCGGTACGTCTGGCCTCCCACCGCGAATTTACCTCATGGCGTGCTGAACTTGACGGCAAATCTGTGATTGTTTGCTCAACCGGTATTGGTGGCCCTTCGACCTCCATTGCCGTTGAAGAACTGGCGCAACTGGGGATCCGCACTTTTCTGCGTGTCGGCACAACCGGCGCGATCCAGCCACACATCAATGTCGGTGACGTGCTGGTGACCACCGCCGCCGTTCGTCTTGATGGCGCGAGCCTGCACTTTGCGCCGATGGAATTCCCTGCAGTAGCCGATTTTGCCTGCACCACCGCGCTGGTTGCAGCGGCAGAAGCCGTGGGTGCCGCGACGCACATTGGCGTTACCGCCTCTTCTGACACCTTCTATCCGGGTCAGGAACGTTATGACACATACTCCGGCCGTGTTGTCCGTCGCTTCAAAGAATCGATGAAAGAGTGGCAGGAAATGGGCGTCATGAACTACGAAATGGAATCTGCGACTCTGCTGACCATGTGTGCCAGCCAGGGCCTGCGCGCAGGTATGGTTGCCGGTGTTATCGTGAACCGCACGCAGCAGGAAATTCCTAATGCGGAAACCATGAAAAAGACCGAAAGCCATGCGGTGAAGATTGTTGTCGAAGCAGCAAGGCGTTTAATCGCATAAAGGCACAGCGTTTAAAAAACTAAAACAACCACATCTACGGGCTGCCTCTGGCGGCCCATTTTTTTGCCCCGCTAAGCAGATCTGTTAAGGTCATGTTAGTAATCCATCTGAAATAATTGATGAGCGTCCTCCTGGATCTCTGACAAAAGGAACTGCATTTTTGACTGTTCATGACCTTCTTGAGTACACCACTACCTTCATCCGCGCCCATCAGGTATGGGCTGCCCCGATCGTTTTCTTTCTGGCCTTTGGTGAGTCTCTGGCATTCCTTTCTCTGCTGCTTCCGGCAACGTTTATCTTGCTGGGACTCGGCGCGCTGATTGGCGAAACCGGTATTCCGTTCTGGCCCATCTGGGCTGCTGCCGCCGCCGGCGCTTTCCTGGGCGACTGGCTTTCTTACTGGATTGGTGCCCGTTATCAGGATCGGGTTGGTCACTTCTGGCCTTTCTCCCGTCATCCGCAAATGTTGGTTCGGGGACACGCTTTCTTTGAAAAATGGGGCATGCCGGGGGCTTTTATCGGCCGCTTCTTTGGCCCGCTACGTGCTGTTGTGCCATTGGTTGCCGGGATCTGCGGTATGCCGCAAAAATATTTCCAGATTGCCAATGTGACATCGGCACTCATCTGGGCTTTCGGCATTCTGGCGCCTGGTGCTTTTGGCATTCAGTGGCTGAGCCGCTGGTTTTGAATCCTGCTCCCGGCAGCTGACCATCGCAAGAGGCAAATTCAGAGAAATTCCTTTTTGGAAGACGTCTCGCAAAGGCTCAATGCAACAGAAAATAGACTGGACATCCATACAGCCTGACATTACCTTGGCCGCAAGAGACTTTAAGAGGGAAATCGCGTGGATATCAGCATTCTGACTGCCCTGGGGGCGGGGTTAATGGGCTTACTCTTAGGTTGGCTGATCGCCAGTTTGCGACAACAGCAACAGCAGACGGAGTATGAAACGCAGCGCCGTTTGCTGGAACAATCGCTGGAACAGGTTAAAGCAGAAAATGATACGCACAAAAGCGAGCGGCTATCAGGCCAGCAGCAACTGCGTGAGGCTGAACTTGAGTTGCGAAAACTGCACAGCCTGCAGGCGGCCAGCCAGGAAAAATTACAACTACTTGCTCACTGGCAAAACGAGTGTGAGCAACTGAATCAGGAACTGCGTGCGCAGCGGGAAATCAACAGCGCGCAGGAAGCAGAGTTGCGTGAGGTTTCAACCCGTCTGGATGAAACCCGTATGGCGGCTGAAGAAAAGCAGCGTCTGCTGATTAACAGCGAACAGCGCCTGAGCAGCCAGTTTGAAAATCTGGCTAACCGGATTTTCGAACAAAATGGCCGTCGTGCCGACGAACAAAACAAGCAAAGTCTCGACAAGTTACTGCTGCCGTTGCGCGAACAACTGGATGGTTTTCGCCGTCAGGTGCAGGACAGCTTCGGGCAGGAAGCTCGTGAGCGACATACGCTGGCGCATGAGATCCGCAATCTGCAGCAACTGAATGTGGAGATGGCGCGTGAAGCCGTCAACCTGACCAAGGCCCTGAAAGGCGACAATAAAACGCAGGGCAACTGGGGGGAAGTGGTGCTGAGTCGTGTGCTCGAGGCCTCCGGTTTACGCGAAGGGTATGAATACCAGACGCAGGTCAGCGTGCAGGTTGACAGCAACAGCCGCATGCAACCTGATGTGGTCGTACGGTTACCGCAGAATAAAGACGTGGTGATTGACGCCAAAATGACGCTGGTCGCGTATGAGCGCTATTTCAACAGCGAGGATGACAGCGAGCGGGAAGTGGCACTCAATGAACATATTGCCTCGGTGCGCGGGCATATCCGCCTGCTCGGGCGTAAAGATTACCAGCAACTTCCTGGTCTGCGCAGCCTCGATTATGTGCTGATGTTTATTCCCGTTGAGCCCGCTTTTCTGCTGGCTATCGACCGTGAGCCTGAATTGATCAGCGAAGCGCTCCGCCACAATATTATGCTGGTCAGCCCGACGACCCTGCTGGTGGCGCTGCGCACTATCAGCAACTTATGGCGCTATGAGCATCAGAGCCAGAACGCCAAACGTATCGCCGACCGTGCGGCACGTCTTTACGACAAACTGCGGCTGTTTGTGGATGACATGGAGTCGATGGGGCAAAGTCTCGACAAAGCGCAGGGAAGTTATCGATCCGCGATGAATAAACTCTCGCAAGGCCGTGGTAATCTTATCGGGCAGGTGGAAAGTTTCCGCGCGCTGGGTGTTGAAGTTAAACGGCCTATCAGTCCTTCTCTGGCTGAAATAGCGAAAGCGGAAAATGAACCTGAAAATACCGCATCTCTGCCCGATACCTCTGATGCGGAAGAAGAACAGACGCGTAACCCGGATGAGTTAACGCCTCACGAGCAGGCATAGGGCCTGCACTGTGTTTGTGATTCAATGCGTGAATCTTTGCAATATGTTGAATCACCATCGGTGATGGGGCTTTCGAACGGGTTCTGATACACTTCTCCCCAAGAGTTCGACTGAAAAAGCAGGCATAAATAATGGAAAAGCAGACGCCGGAAACCACCCATTTTGGTTTTCGTACAGTAGCCAAAGATGAAAAACAGGAAATGGTGGCAGAAGTCTTCCATTCCGTTGCGGCAAAATATGATTTGATGAATGACCTGATGTCTTTCGGTATTCATCGCATCTGGAAACGCTTCACTATTGATTGCAGCGGTGTCCGTCAGGGACAACGTGTGCTGGATCTGGCCGGTGGTACGGGCGATCTGACCGCTAAATTCTCCCGTCTGGTGGGCGAGAAAGGCGAAGTCGTTCTGGCGGATATCAATGATTCCATGCTGAAGATGGGCCGCGAAAAGCTGCGCAATCTTGGCATCGTCGGCAACGTCAGCTACGTTCAGGCGAATGCCGAAGCCCTGCCGTTCCCGGACAACTATTTTGACTGTATCACCATCTCATTCGGTCTGCGTAACGTGACTGAAAAAGAGAAGGCGCTGCGTTCCATGTTCCGCGTACTCAAGCCGGGCGGTCGTCTGCTGGTACTGGAATTCTCCAAACCGGTGCTGAAACCGCTGAGCAAAGCCTACGACACCTATTCCTTCCACATTTTACCGCGTATTGGTGAGCTGGTTGCGCATGATGCTGAAAGCTACCGGTATCTGGCTGAATCAATCCGTATGCATCCGGATCAGGAAACACTGAAAGGAATGATGGCGGACGCAGGGTTTGAAAATGTGACTTATCACAATCTGACTGGCGGCATTGTGGCGTTACATCGGGGTTTCAAATTCTGATATGAGTATGCCGATGTTGTTAACGCCGTTACTGACTGCCGCTATCGAGACGCCGCTAAATTACCTGCTTTTCAGAGATCGCAGCATGAAGGCGGCGCGCACACGTCTGGCCGGTAAAGTTTTGCGTGTCGAATTGCAGGAACTGAGTACACCGCTGACGTTTGTGTTCAGTGAACAGAAAATTGATGTGCTCGGGCAATGGGACGGTGCGGCAGATTGCACCGTCACCTCGAAACTGTCAGTGCTGCATAAGTTACGTGACCGCCAGCAGTTGTCGCCAATGATGCGCAGTGGTGAGCTGGTGGTTGATGGCGATATCGCCGTGGTTCAACAGTTTTCTGCATTGCTGGATATGGCGGAAATTGAGCCTGCTGAATTTCTGGCACCCTATATGGGTGACATTGCGGCTCAGGGCCTGAGTCAGGCCGTGCAGGGCGCTTTCAGCTTTCTGCAAAAAGGGCTGAGACACCAGCAGAGCTATGTGGCGCAAACGCTGACTGAAGAATGGAAAATGGCACCCGGTCCGCTGGAAGTTGTCTGGTTTAGTGATGAGGTTTCCGCACTGGTGCGCGAGCTGGATGCGCTGGATAAACGTATCAAAAAACTGGAGGATAAACCGTGACGCCTAGGGAAATGCGACGTTTATATCTGATTATCCGCATGTTTCTGATCTACGGCCTTGACGAACTGATCCCTAAAATCCGCTTAACGTTGCCGCTGAGAATGGGGCGTTACCTTTTTTTCTGGTTACCTAATCGTCATAAAGAAAAGCCGTTGGGTGAACGCATGCGTCTGGCACTGGAACAGCTTGGGCCGGTATGGATCAAGTTCGGTCAGATGATGTCGACACGCCGCGATCTTTTCCCTCCGCACATTGCCGATCAGCTGGCTTTGCTTCAGGACCATGTTCCACCGTTTGATGGCGCAAAAGCCCGTCAGCAAATCGATGCCGCGTTGGGTGGCCCGCTGGAAACCTGGTTTGATGAATTCGATCAGACGCCGCTGGCGTCTGCGTCTATTGCTCAGGTGCACACGGCGATCCTGAAAGAAAACGGCAAACCGGTAGTGCTCAAAGTTATCCGCCCGGATATTTTACCGACCATTATTGCGGATATTCGTTTGATGTCGCGCCTTGCCGGCTGGCTGCCGATTCTGTTGCCAGATGGCCGCCGTTTACGCCCGCGTGAAGTGGTGCGCGAGTATGAGAAAACGCTGCTTGATGAACTGAACCTGTTACGTGAAGCCGCGAATGCTATTCAGCTTCGCCGTAACTTTGAAGGCAGCCCGATGCTGTATGTGCCGGAAGTGTATCCGGACTATTGCAGCGAACAACTGATGGTGATGGAACGCATTTACGGGATCCCGGTTTCCGATATTGAAGCGCTGAAAAAACAGGGTACCAATATGAAGTTGCTGGCAGAACGTGGCGTGCAGGTCTTCTTCACTCAGGTTTTTCGCGACAGTTTCTTCCATGCAGATATGCATCCGGGCAACATTTTCGTTAGCTACGAAACGCCTGAAGACCCTTGCTACATTGGGATTGATTGCGGCATAGTGGGTTCGCTCAATAAGGAAGACAAGCGCTATCTGGCGGAGAATTTCATCGCGTTCTTTAATCGCGATTACCGCAAAGTGGCTGAATTGCATGTCGATTCCGGCTGGGTCCCGCGTGATACCAACGTCGAAGAATTCGAATTTGCGATCCGGACAGTGTGTGAACCGATTTTTGAGAAACCTCTGGCGGATATTTCCTTCGGTAACGTATTGTTAAATCTGTTTAATACGGCTCGCCGTTTTAATATGGAGGTTCAGCCTCAACTGGTGTTGTTGCAAAAAACACTGTTGTATGTCGAAGGCCTCGGGCGTCAGCTTTATCCTCAACTGGATTTGTGGACAACGGCGAAACCTTTCCTCGAAAGCTGGGTTCGTGATCAGGTCGGTCTGCCGGCGATGATCCGCGCACTGAAAGAGCGTGCGCCGTTCTGGGTTGAGAAAATGCCTGAACTGCCTGATTTGGTTTATCAGAGCCTGAATCAGCACAAGCTGTTGCAATACAACATTGAGAAACTCTCCTCCCAGATCCATAACCAGAGTTCCCGTCAGGGGCAGTCTCGTTATTTGTTGGGAATGGGTGCCACGCTGTTGTTGAGCGGAACCCTCTTACTGTTAGGCGGCGTTAAGATTTATCCCGCTTGCCTGATGGCAGCCGGTGTTGTTTCCTGGTTAATCGGATGGAAGCGCGCCAGCTAAGCAAATTGTTTTAAATCGAATGCCGTTTGCGGACGGCAATGAATATCGTTCCTTCCTGTTTGAGGTGAAAATAATGGGTGGTATTAGTATTACAAAAATCCTGATCCTCGTTGTTCTTGTGGTACTGCTGTTCGGTACGAAGAAACTGCGTGGTCTGGGTTCTGATCTGGGTGCTTCCATCAAAGGCTTCAAAAAAGCCATGAGTGACGACGACAGCCAGTCAAAAACTAAAGACGCTGATGTGTCTCCTACGGATGCTGATTTCGTCGCAAAGTCTGTTGAAAGCAAGCCAGAAGCGAAAGCAGAAGACACCAAGAGCCAAAACAAAGAGCAGGTATAAGCCGTGTTCGATATTGGATTTAGTGAACTGCTGCTGGTATTGGTGATTGGCCTGGTTGTCCTCGGGCCCGAGCGTTTACCTGTAGCAGTCAGAACAGTAGCAGGCTGGATCCGTACGCTTCGTGCAATGGCTGCTTCAGTTCAGAGCGAATTATCGCAGGAACTGAAACTCCAGGAATTGCAGGATAGCCTGAAGAAAGCCGAAGAAGCCGGTCTGAAGAGTCTCACGCCAGAAATCAAAGCGTCTATGGACGAGCTGAAAGAAGCCGCAGAGTCTATGAAGCAGTCGATCAATTCAGGATTGAATCCTGCAGAGAAAGCCGTGGAAGAAGCCAAAGCGGAAGGCAACACCATCCACAACCCTGTTCTGGATGAAGCTGAAGCGCATCATGATGCAGGCGTCTCTCCTGCTGCTGCTGACCATGTGGTTTCTGCGCCAGCCGCTGCACCGCAAAGTGCAGTTGATGCTGCGCTGGCATCGAATAAAACGGCACATGCTGCGGCCGTGACGCTGGAAAAAACGTCCGAATCCGCTGCTGACGCTGCTGTTGAGGTTACACCGGCGGTGAAAACCGTAGCTGTTGAAGCACCTGTTGCTGAACACGCAGTACCGGTTAAACCGGCTTCATCAACTCAAAAGACAGGTGAGCGCTAAACATGGCCGTTGAAGATACTCAACCTCTTATCAGCCATTTGATTGAGCTGCGTAAGCGTCTGCTGAATGCCATTATTTGCATTATTGTGGTGTTTTTAGCGCTGGTTTATTTTGCAAATGACATCTATCAGCTGGTGGCTTCGCCGCTGATCAAGCAAATGCCGCTGGGCGCGAGCATGATTGCGACTGACGTTGCGTCGCCGTTCTTTACGCCTATCAAACTGACCATGATCGTCTCGGTGTTTGTCTCTGCGCCCTTCATTTTGTATCAGGTCTGGGCATTTGTGGCACCGGCACTCTACAAACACGAACGTCGCCTCATGATGCCGTTGCTGTTCTCAAGCTCTGCGTTATTTTATCTCGGTGTGGCGTTTGCTTATTTCGTGGTGTTCCCGCTGGCGTTCGCTTTCTTTGCGAAAACTGCACCGGCTGGCGTGCAGATAGCCACCGACATTAACAACTATCTCGATTTCGTGATGGCGTTGTTTATGGCGTTTGGCGTCTCCTTCGAAGTGCCTATCGCGATTGTGTTGCTTTGCTGGAGTGGTGTAACGACACCGGAAGACCTGAAAAAGAAACGTCCATATGTGCTGGTCGGGGCTTTTGTGGTCGGGATGTTGTTAACACCGCCGGATGTATTCTCGCAAACGTTGCTGGCCATTCCGATGTATCTCTTGTTTGAAATCGGTGTGTTCTTTGCCCGTTTCTACGTCGGAGGTCGCCGCCGGTCGGATGTCGATAACGAGACCGATCCGGATCAGCCTGCGTAAAAAATCTTTCGTTTTTAAAAACCGCCCTTGTTTGGGCGGTTTCTGTTTCAGGACTTCCCATGTTTGAAATTGGTATTAATCTCACCAGCAGTCAGTTCGATAAAGACCGTCCGCAAGTGGTGGAAAGAGCCAGAGCTGCCGGTCTGAGCGGCATGTTGATCACCGGAACGTCAGCGCAGGAAAGTGTCGAAGCGCAGAAAATGGCGGATGAGCATCCTGATTTTTGCTGGTCGACGGCGGGTGTACATCCGCATCAGGCAAGTGCCTGGAATACGCAGGTTGAAGCCGGTATCCGCGAACTCGCAGTATTACCCAATGTTGTTGCCATCGGTGAATGCGGGCTGGATTTTAATCGTAACTTTTCGCCGGCAGATCTCCAGGAAGCGGCTTTTACCGCGCAGCTGGCGCTGGCGAAAGAGCTACAGTTACCGGTATTTCTGCACTGCCGCGATGCCGGTGAGCGCTTTGCCGCGTTGCTGAAACCGTGGCTGTCCGGTTTACCGGGCGGCGTGGTTCATTGTTTCACCGGCACCCGTCAGGAGCTTGAGTTGTATTTATCTCTTGGACTGTCGATTGGTATTACCGGTTGGGTATGCGATGAACGTCGCGGGCTGGAACTGCGTGAAATGCTGCCACTGATCCCGGCGGACAGGTTGATGCTGGAAACCGATGCGCCATATTTACTGCCGCGTGATATGGAAAACAAACCGAAAAACCGTCGCAATGAACCGGCTTTCCTGCCGCATATCGTGAAGCAGGCGGCCCTTTGGCGTGGGGAGGATCCTCAGTGGCTGGCGGACATTACCGATGACAATGCGCGTAAACTTTTTGCCCTCCCGTTACGCAGATGAACGCAGTAAAAAGGCACCGTTCAGCGGTGCCTTTTTACTATCGGCAGCTTCCATTCAATACAGCGGAAAGGCCGGTCAGATTTTTTGGAAGTGCGTATTTTCGATGCTCTGACGAACCGGCTGGTTGATGAGGTTAAGCATCAGCAGCGAACGTGCCTCGCCGTCCGGTTCAGTGTAAATCGCTTCGATACCGGCAAAAATCCCGTCGGTAATCACCACATGATCGCCTTCATATGGCGTATCAGGATCACGGACTTCAATTGATGGCGGTTCCATCAATTGTTTAATGACATCAGGCTGCACGGTGGCCAGTTTCGCGCCAAAGCGGATGAAGTGGCTGACACCACGCGTTGCGTTGATCGTCGTGGTATGGATCCGCTCAGGGTCGAACTCGACGAACATGTAATTCGGAAACAGTGGCTCGCTGACCGCAGTGCGGCGTCCCCGGACCAGTTTTTCCAGGGTGATCATCGGCGTCAGGCAGTTAACGTTCTGGCGCTCAAGATGTTCTTTTGCGCGAAGAAGCTGACCACGTTTGCAATAGAGTAAATACCAGGATTCCATAGTTTCCCACATAAAAGCGTCGAGCGGGGCAGCATACCAAAAGCCGCTCATGAGATACAGACAGTGCAAGTCTTTGCAGACGTTTGCTGATTGTCGACCCGTTATCTTTTATTATCGGAGAAAAGCGCGTTCTTATCCCCTCTATTAATCCTATTTTATCAGGAGAAGTCTCATGGAGCTGTTCTTACTGAGTAACGGTAAACTTTCAGGTGAATCTGAGTTACTGGGTTACGCTAAAGCGCGCATCCAGACTATGTTTCAGGCACACAAGATTACCTCTGCCGTCCTGATCCCCTACGCCCTGATCCGCAGTGATTACGATGCCCGTGCCTTGGAACTTTCTGATGCGTTAGGCATTAACGTCACCAGCATTCATCATGCAAAAAAACCTGCAGAGGCCATTGCCGGCGCGCAATGCATTTTGATCAGCGGCGGGAATACCTGGATGCTTAATCAGATGCTGCATGAACACAGCCTGATCGTGCCGATTCAGCGTGCAGTGCGTGAGCGCAATGTGCCTTATATCGGCTGGAGCGCGGGCTGTAATGTCGCTACGCCAAGTATCCGTACCACCAATGATATGCCTGTTCGCAACTCTGTGGTTCTGCCATCTCTGGGCCTGTTCCCGGTGCAAATCAATCCGCATTACATTGATGCTCACTTAAGCGGCCATATGGGGGAAACCCGCGATGAGCGCATTGCAGAATTCTGCGCGGTTAACCCGTCTGAATCAGTGATTGCGTTGCGTGAAGGCAGCCTGTTACAGGTGTCCGGCAACAGTCTGAGTTACTTCAGTGCTAAAAATCAGGGATTTAAGGTTTTCCGTCACGGGCAGGATACACAGGAATATCAGGATACTCAGGCGATTCAGCCTCTGGTGCCTTTTAACTGCCTGTGATTGTCTTCGCGATATCACTTGCGCACCGTCAGACCAGCAATAGCCGGGCTGACGGTTATACTGCTTTTGGGTTATCAGACTTTACTTACCCGTCAAAAATTTACTGATAACAAACCTGCTGATAACAAAAAAGCAGCAACAACTCCGGAGAGGCTCTATAATGCTCTCCTTCAACCCGGCGACTCAGAATCAGCATGAAATACCGTGATTTACGTGACTTCCTCTCGTTACTCGAAAAGAGAGGCCAACTGAAACGCATTAGCCAGTCAGTTGACCCTTATCTGGAAATGACCGAAATTGCCGATCGTACCCTGCGTGCAGGGGGTCCGGCGCTTTTGTTCGAAAATCCAAAAGGCTACGACATGCCGGTCCTGTGCAATTTATTCGGTACACCTCAACGTGTGGCGATGGGCATGGGCAAAGAAGATGTCAGTGCGTTGCGGGAAGTGGGTGAATTACTGGCGTTTTTGAAAGAGCCCGAGCCGCCGCGCGGATTTCGTGATTTATACGACAAAGCGCCGATGTTTAAACAGGTGCTGAACATGCCAACCAAGGTGCTGCATTCCGCACCTTGTCAGCAGCAGATTTGGGAAGGCGATGCGGTCGATATCACCAAAATTCCGGTGATGCAGTGCTGGCCGGAAGATGCCGCGCCGCTTATCACCTGGGGCCTGACTGTTACCCGTGGCCCGAACAAGTCGCGTCAGAATCTGGGTATTTATCGCCAGCAGGTGTTGGGTAAAAATAAAGTGATCATGCGCTGGTTGTCCCATCGCGGCGGCGCGCTCGATTTCCAGGAATGGTGCCAGCAGAATCCGGGCCAGCGTTTTCCGGTTTCCGTGGCGCTGGGTGCGGATCCGGCCACGATCCTGGGTGCTGTGACGCCGGTTCCCGATACGCTTTCTGAATATGCCTTTGCCGGGTTGTTGCGTGGCAACAAAACGGAAGTGGTGAAATGTATTTCCAACGATCTGGAAGTACCGGCCAGCGCCGAAATTGTGCTGGAAGGGTATATCGAACCGGGTGAAATGGCACCGGAAGGCCCTTATGGCGACCATACCGGCTACTATAATGAAGTGGATAGCTTCCCGGTGTTCACCATTACGCACATGACGCAGCGTAAAGATGCCATCTATCATTCGACCTACACTGGCCGTCCGCCGGATGAACCTGCAGTACTGGGTGTGGCGCTGAATGAAGTGTTTGTGCCGATTCTGAAAAAACAGTTCCCGGAAATTGTTGATTTCTATCTGCCGCCTGAGGGTTGCTCCTACCGTCTGGCTGTCGTTACCATGAAGAAGCAGTATGCTGGCCATGCGAAACGCGTGATGATGGGCGTCTGGTCATTCCTGCGTCAGTTCATGTACACCAAGTTTGTGATTGTGTGCGACGATGACGTCAATGCCCGCGACTGGAACGACGTGATTTGGGCGATCACCACCCGGATGGATCCCGCGCGGGATACGGTTCTGGTGGAGAATACCCCGATTGATTATCTTGATTTCGCCTCCCCGGTGTCGGGCCTCGGCTCAAAAATGGGGATGGATGCGACCAACAAATGGCCGGGTGAAACGCAGCGTGAATGGGGACGTCCGATTGTGAAAGATCCAGAAGTCACCGCGCGTATCGACGCTATTTGGGATGAACTCGCTATTCTTAATGATAAAGACGATGTGAAAAAATAATCGAATCTTTGTCCTACGCTTTGCTTTGACGACCCACAGAGGGAACGCATGACAACATTGAGCTGTAAAGTGACCTCGGTTGAGGCGATAACCGATACGGTGTATCGGGTCCGGCTGGTTCCGGAAGCGCCTTTCTCGTTCCGTGCGGGTCAGTATCTGATGGTGGTGATGGATGAACGTGACAAGCGTCCGTTCTCCCTGGCCTCCACACCGGCTCAACACAACGTGATTGAGCTGCACATTGGTGCGTCTGAACTGAATCTTTACGCGATGGCCGTGATGGATCGCATTTTGAAAGAAAAGGCGATCACCGTTGATATTCCGCACGGCGATGCCTGGCTGCGGGAAGACGGCGAGCGCCCGCTGGTGCTGATTGCGGGCGGAACCGGATTCTCTTACGTGCGTTCTATTCTGATCACCGCACTTGAACAACAACCGCATCGTGATATCTCCATTTACTGGGGCGGCCGTGAGCTGAAGCATCTGTATGATCTTGGCGAACTGGAAGCGATGAGCATCAATCATCCGAACCTGAAAGTGATCCCGGTGGTTGAACAGCCTGAAGATGGCTGGCAGGGTAGAAGCGGCACGGTTCTGAGCGCAGTTTTACAGGATTTCTCCTCACTGGCTGAATACGATATTTATATCGCCGGTCGTTTTGAGATGGCTAAAATCGCCCGTGAGCGTTTTGTCGCGGAGCGCGGTGCGCAGGAAGACCGTCTGTTTGGTGATGCTTTCTCTTTCATCTGACTGAACCATGAAAAAGCCCGCCCCTGACAGGCGGGAAAACGGCAACTAAAACGGATAAGACGATAAGTTTGAAAGCGGGCGAAATGCCCGCTTTTTTGTTTTTCATAAACGGGCAAATCAGACGCGTTCGAAAACGGTCGCGATGCCCTGGCCCAAACCGATACACATGGTTGCCACGCCAAACTGTACGTCGCGGCGTTCCATCAGATTCAGCAGGGTGGTGGAAATACGCGAGCCGGAGCAGCCGAGCGGATGACCGAGCGCAATGGCGCCGCCGTTCAGATTGACGCGTTCTTCCATGGTTTCCAGCAGTCCCAAATCTTTTACACACGGCAACGCCTGGGCGGCGAAAGCTTCGTTCAGCTCGAACAAACCGATGTCCTGTACGTTCAGTCCGGCGCGCTTCAGCGCCAGACGTGTTGCCGGCACCGGGCCGTAACCCATAATTGACGGGTCGCAGCCAACGACCGCCATCGCACGGATACGGGCGCGGGCTTTCAGACCTAAAGATTTCGCATGAGATTCACTCATCAGCAACATTGCTGATGCGCCGTCGGAGAGGGCAGAGGAAGTGCCCGCCGTGACGGTACCGTTTACCGGGTCGAACGCTGGCCGTAAAGCTGCCAGTGTGGCGACGGTCGTTTCCGGACGGATCACTTCGTCGAAATCATAACGGATCAGAACGCCGTCGGCGTTATGACCTTCGGTCGCCACGATTTCATTGGCAAAATGCCCGGCCACGGTGGCTGCATGGGCGCGCTGATGTGAGCGTGCGGCAAATTCATCCTGCATTTCACGGCTGATCTGGTGCATTTTCGCCAGCATTTCCGCCGTAAGTCCCATCATTCCCGCCGCTTTCGCGACAGTTTTGCTCAGGCCCGGATGGAAATCCACGCCGTGATTCATCGGCACGTGACCCATATGTTCCACGCCGCCGATCAGGCTGACCTGTGCGTCGCCAACCATAATAGCGCGCGCCGCGTCGTGCAGTGCCTGCATGGAAGAACCGCACAGGCGGTTGACCGTAGTCGCCGGTACGCTGTGCGGAATTTCTGCCAGCAGCGCCGCATTGCGGGCAATATTGAAGCCTTGTTCCAGCGTCTGCTGGACGCAGCCCCAGTAAATGTCATCAATATCTTTGGCATTGAGCGCCGGGTTGCGGGCCAGCACGGCGCGCATCAGATGTGCGGAGAGATCTTCAGCCCTGACGTGGCGGAATGCACCGCCTTTCGAACGGCCCATCGGCGTACGGACTGCGTCAACAATGACTACGTTTTCCATGATTTCGGTCCTTATGCCTGATTACCGGTGCTGAGGTTTTCCAGCCCAGCCGCAACCGGATAGTAACTTTCATTGGTTTGCGCTTTGGCGCGTAACCCTGCCGGTGCCTGATACATCGGCCCCAGATGGGCGTACTGTTCGGTCATTTTCAGATATTCGGCGGTGCCGAGGGTATCGAGATAACGGAACGGGCCGCCGTGGAACGGAGGGAAACCGATGCCGTACACCAGCGCCATGTCGGCTTCCGCCGGACTGGCAATGATGCCTTCCTCAAAACAGCGCAGCACTTCGTTAATCATCGGGATCATCATGCGGGCGATGATGTCCTGCGGTGAGAAATCTGCATGTGCCGGTTTCAGGTTATCGGACAGCAGGCTGATCGCCTGTTCGTCGATTTCCTTGCGTGGCTTGCCTTTGCTGTCTTCACTGTAACGGTAGAAACCGAGCTGATTCTTCTGACCGAAACGACGGTTATCAAACAGCACGTCAACGGCGTCACGGTAATCCCGCGCCATACGGTCCGGGAAACCGGCGGCCATCACCGCTTGTGCGTGATGCGCGGTGTCGATACCGACCACATCCAGCAGATACGCCGGGCCCATCGGCCAGCCGAACTGTTTTTCCATCACTTTGTCTATCTGGCGGAAATCGGCACCGTCACGCAGTAACAGGCTGAAACCGGAGAAATACGGGAACAGTACGCGGTTAACGAAGAAGCCCGGGCAGTCATTGACGACGACCGGCGTTTTCCCCATGGTCAGCGCGTAGGAGACGATGCGGGAAATTGTTTTGTCTGAGGTTTTCTCACCACGTACGATTTCGACCAGCGGCATACGATGCACCGGGTTGAAGAAGTGCATGCCACAGAAGTTTTCCGGGCGTTTCAGCGAGGACGCCAGTTGGTCGATAGGAATGGTTGAGGTATTCGACGCCAGCACGGTATCGGCATCGAGCAGCGATTCCACTTCCGCCAGGACGGCGGCTTTGACTTTTGGATTCTCGACCACGGCTTCAACGACCACGGAGGCACGTTCGATACCGCTGTAATCCAGCGTCGGATGAATGGTCGACAGCACTTTCGCCATTTTCAGACCGTCGATTTTGCCGCGTTCGAGTTGTTTGTTCAGTAGCTTGGCCGCTTCGCTCATGCCGAGTGTCAGGGACGGGTCGTTGATGTCTTTCATGATCACCGGCACGCCTTTCAGCGCCGACTGATAAGCGATCCCGCCGCCCATAATCCCTGCGCCCAGCACCGCAGCCTGCGCCGGTTTATCACTGCCTTGCGCCAGTTTTTTGGCTTTGCCTTTCACAAACTGATCGTTAAGGAAAATGCTGACCAGCGCGCGGGCTTCTTTGGATTGTGCGAGCGGCACAAAACTGGCGGTTTCCAGTTGCAGGGCTTCATCACGGCCAAGACGCGCCGCCGCTTCAATGGTTATCACGGCAGTCATTGGCGCCGGGTAGTGTTTACCGGCATTTTGCATGACCATGCTTTTGGCGACGCTGAAGCTCATCGCCGCTTCAATCTGGCTGAGTTTCAGCGGCAGACGTTTCGGATCACGGCGGTTATGCCAGTCCAGTTTTCCGTCGACGGCGTTTTTCAGCATGGTAATGCCCGCATCGCGCAGTTTGTCGGCGTCTACAACGGCATCCACCAGCCCGATTTTCAGGGCCTCTTTTCCGCTGATATTTTTCCCGGCGGCGATAATTTCCAGCGCACTGTCGGTGCCGATCAGACGCGGCAGGCGTACCGAGCCGCCGAAGCCCGGCATGATGCCTAAGCTGGTTTCCGGCAGGCCAATACGCGCATCGGCGGTACTGATACGGAAATCCGTCGCCAGTACGCATTCACAACCGCCGCCCAGCGCGTAACCGCTGATTGCGGAAAGTGTCGGTACCGGCAGGTCTTCCAGACGGTTAAAAATGCTGTTGGCGAAATTCAGCCACTCATGCAGTTTTTCTGCTGGTGCGTTAAACAGGGACAGAAACTCAGTAATATCCGCGCCGACAATAAACGCAGGTTTGGCCGAGCTCAGCAGCAATCCTTTCAGCTCAGACTGCTTTTCAAGCACTGCAATCGCTTCGCCCAGGCTGGCAACCGTTTGGGTATCGAGCTTATTAACCGAGCCTGGAGCATCAAACACCAGCTCCGCGATACCGCCGTCAAGCCAGTGCAGATGTAATGTTTCGCCTTGGTAGAGCATGTGTCTCTCCTGAATCATCGGGGATGATCTGGTATGACCAGATGACTTGGAGTGTGGTTTTTATGTTAATAATTTGCAAATGAGATGTGTTTTATTTGCAGGCAAGATCACAAACCTTCGGGGACTATGGTCGCGGTAAGGCTGTGGTAAGATGCTGCATCGTCTTTCAGGTGAAAAAAGGACAGTTGGATGGAATCGCTTACTACGCTTTATAAAGAACATATCGCCACGCTGCAGACGCGTGCCCGTGAAATTCTGCAACGTTCTCAGCTTGATGCGTTACTGATTCACTCCGGTGAATTGCTGACGACCTTCCTTGATGACCACAGTTATCCCTTCAAAGTAAACCCGCAGTTCAAGGCCTGGGTGCCGGTCATCAAAGTGCCAAATTGCTGGTTGTGGGTAGATGGTGTGAATGCGCCGAAATTGTGGTTTTATTCTCCGGTGGATTACTGGCACAGCCATGAACCGTTGCCGGATTCCTTCTGGACGAAAGAGATTTCCCTGACGCCGCTGGCCAATGCTGGCGATATCAAAGGTCAGTTGCCCGCTGATCTCAAACGTGTGGGTTACATCGGTTACAGTCCGGAGCGCGCGATCAGCATGGGTATCCCTGCGGCGAACGTAAACCCGAAAGCCGTGCTGGATTTCCTGCATTATCATCGTGCCTACAAAACAGATTATGAACTGGCCTGTATGCGTGAAGCGCAGAAAGTCGCGGTCAGTGGTCATCGCGCGGCGAAAGAAGCGTTCCTTTCCGGTATGAGCGAATTTGACATCAATCTGGCATATCTCACTGCTACCGGTCACCGTGATACCGATGTGCCGTACGACAACATTGTTGCGCTCAATGAACACGCTTCCGTGCTGCATTACACGACGCTCGATAACCAACCGCCTGCCGAAATGCACAGTTTCCTGCTCGACGCCGGTGCGGAATATAACGGTTATGCCGCCGACCTGACGCGTACCTATGCCGCAAAACCGGACAGTGATTTCGCCGCACTGGTGAAAGATCTCAACACGGAAGAACTGGCGTTAATTGATACGATTAAAGCCGGTGTGCGCTATACCGACTATCATGTTCAGATGCATCATCGCATCGCCAAATTGTTGAAAGCGCACAAGCTGGTGGTGGATATCAGTGAAGACGCCATGGTGGAACAGAACCTGACCGGGCCTTTCCTGCCGCATGGTCTGGGGCATCCGCTGGGGTTACAGGTTCACGATGTCGCCGGGTTTATGCAGGACGATACGGGGACACATCTGGCCGCGCCTTCGCAATATCCTTATCTGCGTTGTACCCGCATGCTGGAGCCGGGCATGGTGTTGACCATCGAGCCGGGTCTGTATTTCATCGATTCGTTGCTGTTACCGTGGCGCGAAGGGCAGTTCAGCAAGCACTTTGCCTGGGATCGTATCGATGCGATGAAGCCATTTGGCGGCATTCGTATCGAAGACAATATTGTCATCCACGATAACCGTATCGAAAATATGACACGCGATCTGAAGCTGGCCTGATGCAGCCTTATTCCGTCCCGGCTGAGTCAGTGAGTTTCAGTGAAGAAATAAAGAAGAGTCGATTCATTACCCTACTGGCAAGAACTGAAGGGGTTGAAGCGGCAAAAGCCTTTATTCAGGAGGTCAGACATCAGCACCCGGCCGCGCGTCATCACTGCTGGGCGTTTGTGGCTGGCGTGCCGGATGATTCTCAGCAACTGGGCTTTTCTGATGATGGCGAACCCGCTGGCACAGCCGGTAAACCCATCTTAAGTCAGCTGATGGGAAGCAGGGTGGGAGAGATCACAGCCGTTGTGGTGCGTTACTACGGCGGCATTATGTTGGGCACCGGCGGGTTGGTGAAAGCCTACGGCGGCGGTGTCCAGCAGGCATTAAAACAACTTATCGTGCAGCAAAAGGTTCCGCTGGCGGAGTTCGCGGTACAGTGTGATTACAGCCTGTTACAGCTGGTGGAAACGCTGCTTTCGCACGCTGGCGGGCATATTTTACGCAGTGAGTTTGGCGCGGCGGTGGATCTCGTTCTGGCGCTGCCTGCCGCAGATGCGCCGGCAACCGTCAGCCATTTGTTCGATATCAGCCGTGGCACGCTAATCCTGCGTCCGGTTTCTTAAATTTTTCGATGGTTAATTCGCTGAGGAACGCACCAGCATGCATTTTCGTGCCATAACACGCATTGTGGGGGTGCTCGTCATCCTTTTCTCGGGAACGATGATTATTCCCGGTCTGGTCGCTTTAATTTACCGCGATGGTGCGGGGCGTGCGTTCAGTCAGACCTTCTTTGTCGCCCTGGCGATTGGGTTATTTCTCTGGCTGCCAAACCGGAAGCAGAAAAGTGAGCTGAAGCCACGGGAAGGTTTCCTGATTGTGGTGCTGTTCTGGACGGTGCTGGGCAGCGTCGGGGCATTGCCTTTTCTGTTCTCCGAGCGGCCGAATCTTTCCCTTACCGATGCTTTTTTTGAATCTTTCTCCGGCCTGACGACGACGGGTGCGACCACGCTGGTCGGGCTGGATTCTTTGCCGAAAGCGATTCTTTTCTACCGGCAGATGCTGCAATGGTTTGGTGGTATGGGCATCATTGTGCTCGCGGTAGCCATTCTGCCGATATTGGGCGTCGGCGGGATGCAGCTGTACCGCGCCGAAATGCCGGGGCCGTTGAAAGATAACAAGATGCGCCCGCGTATCGCCGAAACAGCAAAAACGCTGTGGCTCATCTATGTGCTGCTGACCATCGCCTGTGCACTGGCGTTATGGGGCGCGGGCATGCCGGTCTTTGATGCGATCAGCCACAGTTTCTCGACTATCGCCATCGGCGGCTTCTCAACCCACGATGCCAGCATCGGTTATTTCCACAGCGGAACGATTAATACCATCGTCGCGATATTCTTGCTGATTTCAGGCTGTAACTATGGCCTGCACTTTGCCGTACTGAGCGGGCGAAACATCAAGGTGTACTGGCGTGATCCGGAATTTCGTATGTTTATCGGCGTGCAGTTCACGCTGGTGATTATCTGTACGGTGATTTTGTGGATCCACAATACCTACGGTTCGGGGCTGGAAACGCTGAATCAGGCATTCTTTCAGGTGGTCTCAATGGCTACCACGGCAGGCTATACCACGGACAGTATTTCCAAATGGCCGCTGTTCCTGCCGCTCCTGTTGCTGTGCTCTGCTTTTATCGGGGGATGTGCGGGTTCAACCGGTGGCGGTCTTAAAGTGATCCGTATTCTTCTGCTTTATTTACAGGGTTCCCGCGAGTTGAAAAGGCTGGTTCACCCGAATGCGGTTTACACCATCAAATTGGGCAACCGCGCCTTGCCTGAACGTATCATTGAAGCGGTATGGGGTTTCTTCTCCGCTTACGCACTGGTGTTTATTGTCAGCATGCTGGCGATTGTGGCCACCGGTGTGGATAACTTCTCTGCTTTTGCTGCGGTCACCGCGACGCTCAACAATCTTGGCCCGGGCCTGGGGGTTGTGGCGGATAACTTTGCTTCGATGAACTCAGTGGCGAAATGGATCCTGATCGTCACCATGTTGTTTGGTCGTCTGGAAGTCTTCACATTATTAGTGCTGTTCACGCCGACGTTCTGGCGGGAATGAGTTTTAGGAAAGGGAAACCAGTATGAAAGCGTTGATACTCTATTCAAGTCGTGACGGACAAACGCATGCTATCGCTTCTTATATAGCGAATGAGCTGAAAGAGAAGTGCAGCTGCGATGTGGTCGATCTGGCTCATGCAGAACGTGTCGATCTGAAAAGCTATGACCAGGTCATGATTGGTGCCTCTATACGTTACGGTCATTTTAATCCGGTGCTGGATAAATTCGTTAAAAAGCATGCCGAAACATTGAACCGCATGCCGTCGGCATTTTTCGGCGTTAACCTGACCGCGCGTAAACCCGAGAAACGTACGCCGCAGACGAATGCCTATGTGCGTAAATTCCTGCTGGCGTCACCGTGGGAGCCGGCAATGTGCGGCGTCTTTGCGGGTGCATTACGTTATCCTCGCTATCGCTGGTTCGACAAGGTGATGATCCAACTTATTATGCGTATGACTGGCGGTGAAACGGATACCCGTAAAGAAGTCGAGTATACCGACTGGCAGCAGGTGGCTAAATTCGCTGAAGATTTTGGGCAAATATCGTATAAAAAATCGCACTAATGCGGGCTAAATAGTCGTTTAGACCAAAAAGAAAGCATTCAGAAAGTTTTTTGAAATTAGGGGTTGCGGCCTTCTGAGAACTCCCTATAATGCGCCTCCACTGACCGGGAACAACGACTCCTCTAACGAGAACCAAGTCGCCCAGTCAGGAAGAATCAACCCGGTGAAAACACCGCATCTTGTAAAAGAAAATGGTTGACTCTTCAGGGAGAAAGAGTATTATCTGCCTCCCACGTTGCTGAGTTAAGTCTCGCAACGTACGCTCTTTAACAATTTATCAGACAATCTGTGTGGGCACTCACAAGACGATATCAGCCACTTCGGTGGCAAAAAATATCAAGTCTTAGAGTGACCAAGCAGTAATTCATTTAGTTGAATTATTACGAAGTAATCTCTGAGCATCGCTTCACTTGTTGAAGCAAATCGAACTTTTAATTGAAGAGTTTGATCATGGCTCAGATTGAACGCTGGCGGCAGGCCTAACACATGCAAGTCGAGCGGCAGCGGGAAGTAGCTTGCTACTTTGCCGGCGAGCGGCGGACGGGTGAGTAATGTCTGGGAAACTGCCTGATGGAGGGGGATAACTACTGGAAACGGTAGCTAATACCGCATGACCTCGAAAGAGCAAAGTGGGGGATCTTCGGACCTCACGCCATCGGATGTGCCCAGATGGGATTAGCTAGTAGGTGAGGTAATGGCTCACCTAGGCGACGATCCCTAGCTGGTCTGAGAGGATGACCAGCCACACTGGAACTGAGACACGGTCCAGACTCCTACGGGAGGCAGCAGTGGGGAATATTGCACAATGGGCGCAAGCCTGATGCAGCCATGCCGCGTGTGTGAAGAAGGCCTTAGGGTTGTAAAGCACTTTCAGCGAGGAGGAAGGCATCACACTTAATACGTGTGGTGATTGACGTTACTCGCAGAAGAAGCACCGGCTAACTCCGTGCCAGCAGCCGCGGTAATACGGAGGGTGCAAGCGTTAATCGGAATTACTGGGCGTAAAGCGCACGCAGGCGGTTTGTTAAGTCAGATGTGAAATCCCCGCGCTTAACGTGGGAACTGCATTTGAAACTGGCAAGCTAGAGTCTTGTAGAGGGGGGTAGAATTCCAGGTGTAGCGGTGAAATGCGTAGAGATCTGGAGGAATACCGGTGGCGAAGGCGGCCCCCTGGACAAAGACTGACGCTCAGGTGCGAAAGCGTGGGGAGCAAACAGGATTAGATACCCTGGTAGTCCACGCTGTAAACGATGTCGACTTGGAGGTTGTGCCCTTGAGGCGTGGCTTCCGGAGCTAACGCGTTAAGTCGACCGCCTGGGGAGTACGGCCGCAAGGTTAAAACTCAAATGAATTGACGGGGGCCCGCACAAGCGGTGGAGCATGTGGTTTAATTCGATGCAACGCGAAGAACCTTACCTACTCTTGACATCCACGGAATTCGCCAGAGATGGCTTAGTGCCTTCGGGAACCGTGAGACAGGTGCTGCATGGCTGTCGTCAGCTCGTGTTGTGAAATGTTGGGTTAAGTCCCGCAACGAGCGCAACCCTTATCCTTTGTTGCCAGCGAGTAATGTCGGGAACTCAAAGGAGACTGCCGGTGATAAACCGGAGGAAGGTGGGGATGACGTCAAGTCATCATGGCCCTTACGAGTAGGGCTACACACGTGCTACAATGGCATATACAAAGAGAAGCGAACTCGCGAGAGCAAGCGGACCTCATAAAGTATGTCGTAGTCCGGATTGGAGTCTGCAACTCGACTCCATGAAGTCGGAATCGCTAGTAATCGTAGATCAGAATGCTACGGTGAATACGTTCCCGGGCCTTGTACACACCGCCCGTCACACCATGGGAGTGGGTTGCAAAAGAAGTAGGTAGCTTAACCTTCGGGAGGGCGCTTACCACTTTGTGATTCATGACTGGGGTGAAGTCGTAACAAGGTAACCGTAGGGGAACCTGCGGTTGGATCACCTCCTTACCTCAAGATACGCATTGTGCAGTGTCCACACAGATTGTCTGATGAAATTAATGAGCAAGAGCACCTGTTGATGCGGTGAGGGCAACCTTACGCTGATACGAAAAGTGCCAAACCATGTATGTGGTCTGGTACGGATTTTTCGTGTCCCCATCGTCTAGAGGCCTAGGACACTGCCCTTTCACGGCTGTAACAGGGGTTCGAATCCCCTTGGGGACGCCAATCCGATAATGTGTGAAAGACATTATCACCTGTTCTTTATGAACAGAAAATAACTTAAAGATGACTTTAACGAGTCGTGTTTAAGATATTGCTCTTTAACAATCCGGAACAAGCTGAAAATTGAAAGTTTACAGCTGAACATCACTCTCCGTAGCAGTACTGAGTGGTGGATTAGTCTGTAACAGAGTCTCTCAAATAATCGCAATGCGACGGTGGAAACACCTTCGGGTTGTGAGGTTAAGCGACTAAGCGTACACGGTGGATGCCTAGGCAGTCAGAGGCGATGAAGGGCGTGCTAATCTGCGAAAAGCGTCGGTAAGGTGATATGAACCGTTATACCCGACGATACCCGAATGGGGAAACCCAGTGTGCTCCGGCACATTATCATTACATGAATACATAGTGTAATGAGGCGAACCGGGGGAACTGAAACATCTAAGTACCCCGAGGAAAAGAAATCAACCGAGATTCCCCCAGTAGCGGCGAGCGAACGGGGAAGAGCCCAGAACCTGAATCAGTTTGTGTGTTAGTGGAAGCGTCTGGAAAGTCGCACGGTACAGGGTGATAGTCCCGTACACAAAAATGCACAGGCTGTGAGTTCGATGAGTAGGGCGGGACACGTGACATCCTGTCTGAATATGGGGGGACCATCCTCCAAGGCTAAATACTCCTGACTGACCGATAGTGAACCAGTACCGTGAGGGAAAGGCGAAAAGAACCCCGGCGAGGGGAGTGAAATAGAACCTGAAACCGTGTACGTACAAGCAGTGGGAGCCTACTTTGTTGGGTGACTGCGTACCTTTTGTATAATGGGTCAGCGACTTATATTTTGTAGCAAGGTTAACCGAATAGGGGAGCCGTAGGGAAACCGAGTCTTAACTGGGCGTCAAGTTGCAAGGTATAGACCCGAAACCCGGTGATCTAGCCATGGGCAGGTTGAAGGTTGGGTAACACTAACTGGAGGACCGAACCGACTAATGTTGAAAAATTAGCGGATGACTTGTGGCTGGGGGTGAAAGGCCAATCAAACCGGGAGATAGCTGGTTCTCCCCGAAAGCTATTTAGGTAGCGCCTCGTGAACTCATCTTCGGGGGTAGAGCACTGTTTCGACTAGGGGGCCATCCCGGCTTACCAACTCGATGCAAACTACGAATACCGAAGAATGTTATCACGGGAGACACACGGCGGGTGCTAACGTCCGTCGTGAAGAGGGAAACAACCCAGACCGCCAGCTAAGGTCCCAAAGTCATGGTTAAGTGGGAAACGATGTGGGAAGGCATAGACAGCCAGGATGTTGGCTTAGAAGCAGCCATCATTTAAGAAAGCGTAATAGCTCACTGGTCGAGTCGGCCTGCGCGGAAGATGTAACGGGGCTAAACCATGCACCGAAGCTGCGGCAGCGACGCTTATGCGTTGTTGGGTAGGGGAGCGTTCTGTAAGCCGTCGAAGGTGGACTGTGAGGTCTGCTGGAGGTATCAGAAGTGCGAATGCTGACATAAGTAACGATAATGCGGGTGAAAAACCCGCACGCCGGAAGACCAAGGGTTCCTGTCCAACGTTAATCGGGGCAGGGTGAGTCGACCCCTAAGGCGAGGCTGAAAAGCGTAGTCGATGGGAAGCAGGTTAATATTCCTGCACTTGGTGTTACTGCGAAGGGGGGACGGAGAAGGCTAGGCTGGCCGGGCGACGGTTGTCCCGGTTCAAGCGTGTAGGGGGTGTGACCTGGTAAATCCGGTTGCATATCAACCCTGAGGCGTGATAACGAGCCACTACGGTGGTGAAGTAGCTGATGCCATGCTTCCAGGAAAAGCCTCTAAGCTCCAGGTAACACGAAATCGTACCCCAAACCGACACAGGTGGTCAGGTAGAGAATACTCAGGCGCTTGAGAGAACTCGGGTGAAGGAACTAGGCAAAATGGTGCCGTAACTTCGGGAGAAGGCACGCTGGCGCGTAGGTGAAGGGACTTGCTCCCGGAGCTGAAGCCAGTCGAAGATACCAGCTGGCTGCAACTGTTTAATAAAAACACAGCACTGTGCAAACACGAAAGTGGACGTATACGGTGTGACGCCTGCCCGGTGCCGGAAGGTTAATTGATGGGGTCAGCCGCAAGGCGAAGCTCTTGATCGAAGCCCCGGTAAACGGCGGCCGTAACTATAACGGTCCTAAGGTAGCGAAATTCCTTGTCGGGTAAGTTCCGACCTGCACGAATGGCGTAATGATGGCCAGGCTGTCTCCACCCGAGACTCAGTGAAATTGAACTCGCTGTGAAGATGCAGTGTACCCGCGGCAAGACGGAAAGACCCCGTGAACCTTTACTATAGCTTGACACTGAACATTGAGCCTTGATGTGTAGGATAGGTGGGAGGCTTTGAAGCGTGGACGCCAGTCTGCGTGGAGCCAACCTTGAAATACCACCCTTTAATGTTTGATGTTCTAACTCGGCCCCGTAATCCGGGGTGAGGACAGTGTCTGGTGGGTAGTTTGACTGGGGCGGTCTCCTCCTAAAGAGTAACGGAGGAGCACGAAGGTTAGCTAATCACGGTCGGACATCGTGAGGTTAGTGCAATGGCATAAGCTAGCTTGACTGCGAGAGTGACGGCTCGAGCAGGTACGAAAGTAGGTCATAGTGATCCGGTGGTTCTGAATGGAAGGGCCATCGCTCAACGGATAAAAGGTACTCCGGGGATAACAGGCTGATACCGCCCAAGAGTTCATATCGACGGCGGTGTTTGGCACCTCGATGTCGGCTCATCACATCCTGGGGCTGAAGTAGGTCCCAAGGGTATGGCTGTTCGCCATTTAAAGTGGTACGCGAGCTGGGTTTAGAACGTCGTGAGACAGTTCGGTCCCTATCTGCCGTGGGCGTTGGAAGATTGAGAGGGGCTGCTCCTAGTACGAGAGGACCGGAGTGGACGCATCACTGGTGTTCGGGTTGTCATGCCAATGGCATTGCCCGGTAGCTAAATGCGGAAAAGATAAGCGCTGAAAGCATCTAAGCGCGAAACTTGCCTCGAGATGAGTCTTCCCTGTGGCTTTAAGCCACCTGAAGGGACGTTTAAGACTAAGACGTTGATAGGCTGGGTGTGTAAGTGCAGCGATGCATTGAGCTAACCAGTACTAATGACCCGAGAGGCTTAACCTTACAACACCGAAGGTGTTTTTGATTTGAGAGACAGACTCGAGAGAGTAGATTTTCAGCGAATTGTTCCGGTATTGGTTCGTATGGCGGCGTGTGATGAGAAATTATGACACGACGCGGTATGAATGAAACAGAATTTGCCTGGCGGCAGTAGCGCGGTGGTCCCACCTGACCCCATGCCGAACTCAGAAGTGAAACGCCGTAGCGCCGATGGTAGTGTGGGGTCTCCCCATGCGAGAGTAGGGAACTGCCAGGCATCAAATAAAGCCAAAAGCCCCGCACGCAAGTGCGGGGCTTTTGGCTGTGGGAAATCTGGAAAAATTTAGGTCTCTGTATACACACCATTTATCGGTTTTGAGTCCCCATTCCAACTCATAAAACTCTGCGTAACAGGGTATCGGATCGGTTAAACTAAGCACAAATAAGTCACTCATGAGTAATATTGCTATGTCGATTGGCGACACTTCTCTTCAGTCCCTGAATACTTTTTCTCTGGCGGCTTATGCTGCTGAAATCATCCATGCCGAGAATACTGAACAACTCATAGGGGCATGGAAATCAGCGAAGGAAAAAGAGCAGCCTTTTTTGCTGTTAGGTGAAGGAAGTAACGTTCTTTTCCTGGAGAATTTCGCAGGGTCAGTAGTGCTGAACCGGATAAAAGGTATTGAGCGGGCTGAAAACGCAGAGGAATGGCAACTGCATGTGGGGGCTGGCGAGAATTGGCATCAATTGGTTTGTTATGCATTAGAGCATAATATTCCGGGTCTGGAGAATCTTGCCTTAATTCCCGGATGTGTAGGTTCTGCTCCTATTCAAAACATAGGCGCATATGGAATCGAATTGCAGAGTATCTGTGGTTATGTGGATGTTTTGGATCTGCAGAGTGAAAAGGTCATACGCTTGCAATCCGAAGAATGCCAGTTTGGGTATCGCGAGAGCATATTTAAACATTCCTATAAAGAAGGGTATGCCATTATTGCCGTAGGCCTGAAGCTGACAAAACAATGGCAGCCGAAATTGACTTATGGGGATCTGACTCGTCTGGATCCTGAGACTGTGACTCCCCGTCAAATCTTTGATTTAGTCTGCGCGATGCGTCAGAGCAAATTACCTGACCCCGCCGTTACCGGCAATGCGGGGAGTTTCTACAAAAATCCTGCGGTTGACTCTTCTGTGGCAGAGAACATCAGCAGCAAATATCCTTCTATGCCGTCTTACCCACAAGCTAATGGGCAAATTAAACTGGCTGCCGGATGGTTGGTTGAACAGGCTGGTTTGAAAGGTTTCTCCGTTGGTGGCGCAGCCGTGCACGATAAACAAGCGTTAGTGCTGATTAATAAAGATCATGCGAGCAGCGCTGATGTACGTGCATTGGCTAAATATGTACGTGATGCAGTGGCAGCAAAATTTGGTATCTGGCTTGAACCAGAGGTTCGTTTTATCGCCGCGAAGGGTGAAGTGGACGCTGTGGGAGCGCTATCATGAAAGATATTACTGTTCCTCTGCAATTGATATCTCTTTTGGCTGATGGCGAGTTTCATTCCGGTGAGCAGTTAGGTACGGCCATGGGCATGAGCCGAGCAGCGATTAATAAACACATCCAGACAGTACGGGACTGGGGGGTTGATATATTTACAGTGCCCGGCAAAGGTTATAGTCTGCCATCGCCTATCCAACTGCTCGATGAGGAGAAAATCCTCGCACGTCTCCCGGCGGGTCAGGTCAGGGTTCTGTCCGTTATTGATTCAACCAATCAGTATCTTTTGGACAGAATTGGCGAATTAAGCTCTGGCGACGCATGTGTTGCGGAATATCAGCAGGCCGGCCGGGGACGACGCGGGCGAAAATGGTTCTCACCTTTTGGCAGTAATCTTTATCTTTCTATGTACTGGAAACTGGAACAGGGGCCTGCCGCCGCAATGGGGCTAAGCCTGGTTATCGGAATTGTCATGGCTGAAGTGCTTCAGCGCCTTGGGGCTAAAGATGTTCGGGTGAAATGGCCAAATGATCTTTATCTTAATGACCGTAAGCTGGCCGGGATACTGGTTGAACTGACAGGTAAAACTGGCGATGCAGCACAGCTGGTTATCGGTGCGGGCATTAACCTCAGAATGCGTGAACCGGCTTCTGACACCATTACTCAGGGATGGATAAATTTGCAGGAGGCGGGTGTTAATATTGACCGCAATGAACTCACAGCGACGCTGCTGAAAGAGTTAAGGTCAGCATTGTTACATTTCGAACTCGAAGGATTAGCGCCTTTTATTCCCCGCTGGCGTGGTTTAGATAATTTTCTCGATCGTCAGGTTAAATTACTCATCGGTGACCAGGAAATTCATGGTATTGAGCGCGGAATTGATCCGCAGGGAGCTTTGTTGCTTGAACAGAATGGGGTAGTTAAACCTTATATCGGTGGAGAGATCTCACTGCGCGGTATTTGATTAAAATAAAGGAGAGCATCGCGCTCTCCTTTATTCGTTATATGGCAGTATGTTTATTTTCTCAACCGGACACTTTCAACAGCGTGATTGGCACTTTTCGTCAAAATTAGGCTCGCCCTTTCACGAGTTGGAAGGATATTCTCTTTTAAATTCAAACCATTAATCTCATCCCACAACTGTGTTGCAATGTTCACCGCTTCTTCTTCTGGCAGTTTTGCATAATGATGGAAATAAGAATCTGGGTCTGAGAATGCCCCCTGCCTGAATTTCAGGAAACGATTGATATACCAGCTCTGCAATAAGTTTTCAGGTGCGTCAACGTATATAGAGAAATCGACAAAGTCGGAAACAAATACACGATGAGGATCATGAGGGTAATCCATGCCACTTTGTAAGACATTCAGTCCTTCAAGGATCAAAATATCTGGCTGCTCAATCACTTTATTGCCATCCGGTATCACATCGTAGATCAGATGCGAATAAACTGGCGCAGTAACATGTCGTGCCCCTGATTTAACCTCTGAAACGAAATTCACCAGTTGGTGCATATCGTAAGACTGAGGGAACCCTTTTTTCTTCATGATCCCACGCTCCTGGAGCGTCTTATTGGGATAGAGGAAACCATCTGTGGTGATCAGTTCTACTGAACGATGCTCTGGCCAACGGCTTAATAATGCCTGGAGGACGCGGGCTGTCGTACTTTTACCTACCGCTACACTCCCGGCAATTCCAATGACATAAGGAATTTTCTGCCCGTCTGTACCAAGGAACTGCTCAAGCACGGCTTGTCGTCGCAGGTTGGAACTGATGTAAAAATTGAGAAGGCGCGAAAGTGGCAGATAGATCTGTGCAACTTCCTCGAGGGATAAATCCTCGTTTATGCCTTTCAGGTTCACCACTTCTGCTTCTTTGAGCGTGAGCGGTACTGAATCACGTAAGGCTGCCCACTGCGCACGATCAAACTGCAGATAAGGAGTTGCCAAAGATGGGTCTCTTTTTTTCATAAGTTAAAGTCTGCCTGTTAGCGCAGGTCAGGAAAGGCGATCACGCCAACTCCAGACAGTAAACCAGCAGCATATTATAGACACCTTAATTTTCGAGGGAGATCTTTTTCTTATAACTTATCGATTTCTTTGATTGAGTTTAAAATTTTTTGAGAAAGTTATGTAAACGCGGAAAGTCTTTGAAAGTGTGCGGTGAAACGGTCACCGCACACTTTCAAGACTAAAAGAGGGGTTGAGATATGCAGGTAAAAGACGGTAGTTGTTTGCAATAAACCACTCCATTTTTTCTGCTGTATCGGGCAGCGTCTTGCCTGAGTGTAGCGCAGCGATAACCCTGAGCACGATAGAACGCTTCGGCGTCTGAACCTGACTGCATATCTGAAGACAGAACGGAACAACGCAGGTTCTGGGCAGTATTTTCCAGTGCACGCATTAACAGACGACCAACGCCGCGTCGTCTCGCACGGGCACTGACCAGCAAAGTACTGATTTCGGCCTGATGAGGTAAATCCGGAGAGCGAGCCAGATAGAGTTGGACGGTCCCTATGACACCTCTTTCATCTCTGGCGATCCAAAGCCATCGCTCATTATGAGTCAGTGCGGGGCGTAAATCATGAAAAGAGTCTTCAGCATCTCTTTGTCCGGTGACATGCGGGAACCCCACAGAAGCGCCTGTGGTGTTGGCTTGTACGAGCAGTTGTGCCAGTTCATCTCTATAAATAGGTAATGTCGCGGCGTTGAGCATGACAATTTTCATAGCTGCACTCCTTAAAATAGCAAAATAGTGCCTTCCCCATGAAGAGTGCAAAAAATGCGCCAATATAAATGGCCTTTAAATCAAGCGGAACTGATAAAGAAATGCCTTTTGATGTTCATTTGTGTGGCAAGCGCGCATTTTCAGTGCATCCAAGAAGACCGTTACGCCCTGCAAAGGATTTATTTCAGTAATGAAGTACAGAAAAGGGGTTTATGTCGTGCCCAGACAAAGATGAAGAAGTGGCGCTTTTGAATATATTTTCACCCCTTTCACTGCGGAAAAAGGGAAAAAGCTTACTTTTTGAATAAAACATGAGCGATAGTGCAAAACATGCAATTTTTTTGTTGCATACCCCGTAAAGTCTCCATAGAATGCGCAGCACTTGATGCCGGCATAGCTCAGTTGGTAGAGCAACTGACTTGTAATCAGTAGGTCCCGAGTTCGACTCTTGGTGCCGGCACCATTCAAGTACTGAACAATTAGGTGGGGTTCCCGAGCGGCCAAAGGGAGCAGACTGTAAATCTGCCGTCATCGACTTCGAAGGTTCGAATCCTTCCCCCACCACCATACAAGCCTTAGTAATGAGGCAGCTTGAAGTGAAAGAGTCGCTTCAAGTGAAGGTGAGGAATTAAGTGTCTCACGTCCTTTTCCCCGTCTTCAAGTTCTTCAGAACAATCAGGTAGCCGAGTTCCAGGATGCGGGCATCGTATAATGGCTATTACCTCAGCCTTCCAAGCTGATGATGTGGGTTCGATTCCCACTGCCCGCTCCAAGTATGTGCTGATATAGCTCAGTTGGTAGAGCGCACCCTTGGTAAGGGTGAGGTCGGCAGTTCGAATCTGCCTATCAGCACCACTTCCAAATTCTCCCTCCTGATTTTCTTTCTGTAAACTAATTCGTCAAGCAAATGCTTGGTTGATGTGGTGATACCACCGATTTAACCGTGTCTTAGAGGGACAATCGATGTCTAAAGAAAAATTTGAACGTAACAAACCGCACGTTAACGTTGGTACTATCGGCCATGTTGACCACGGTAAAACTACCCTGACTGCAGCAATCACTACCGTTCTGGCTAAAACCTACGGCGGTTCTGCACGCGCATTCGACCAGATCGATAACGCACCAGAAGAAAAAGCTCGTGGTATCACCATCAACACTTCCCACGTTGAATATGACACCCCGACTCGTCACTACGCGCACGTTGACTGCCCAGGGCACGCCGACTACGTGAAAAACATGATCACCGGTGCTGCTCAGATGGACGGCGCTATCCTGGTTGTTGCTGCAACTGACGGCCCTATGCCTCAGACTCGTGAGCACATCCTGCTGGGTCGCCAGGTTGGCGTTCCATACATGATCGTGTTCATGAACAAATGCGACATGGTAGATGACGAAGAGCTGCTGGAACTGGTAGAAATGGAAGTTCGCGAACTTCTGTCTGCTTACGAATTCCCAGGCGACGACATCCCGGTCATCAAAGGTTCAGCGCTGAAAGCACTGGAAGGCGATGCTACTTGGGAAGCGAAAATCATCGAACTGGCAGAAGCACTGGACAGCTACATTCCATTGCCAGAGCGTGCTATCGATAAGCCATTCCTGCTGCCAATCGAAGACGTATTCTCCATCTCCGGTCGTGGTACAGTGGTTACCGGTCGTGTAGAGCGCGGTATCGTTAAAGTGGGCGAAGAAGTTGAAATCGTCGGTATCAAGGACACTGTTAAGTCTACTTGTACTGGCGTTGAAATGTTCCGCAAACTGCTGGACGAAGGCCGTGCGGGCGAGAACGTGGGTGTTCTGCTGCGTGGTATCAAGCGTGAAGACATCGAACGTGGTCAGGTTCTGGCTAAACCAGGTTCAATCAAACCACACACCAAGTTTGATTCCGAAGTGTACATCCTGAGCAAAGATGAAGGTGGTCGTCACACTCCATTCTTCAAAGGCTACCGTCCACAGTTCTACTTCCGTACAACTGACGTGACCGGTACTATCGAACTGCCAGAAGGCGTTGAGATGGTTATGCCTGGTGACAACGTGAACATGGTTGTTACCCTGATCCACCCAATCGCGATGGATGACGGTCTGCGTTTCGCAATCCGTGAAGGCGGCCGTACTGTAGGTGCTGGTGTTGTTGCTAAAGTTATCGCTTAATCGCTGATAGTTTTTTGTCACTATTCGTTGACGCAATACACATTAAAAGGGCATCATTCGATGCCCTTTTTTCTACGCTGTGGCGCTAGAACCTATCTCATCAGCGATTTATACGTCATAATCACTGGTGAGATAGGCTCTGAGATATAGCGTAAAACACCGAATTGCGCTCAAGTAGAGCATCGATCGGTTTGGTTTGCCTCGCAATGCGAGGCAAAGTTGTTTGTTCTGAATCATTGTGACGGGTTGGTTTATGAGTGCGAATACCGAGGCTCAAGGGAGCGGGCGCGGCCTGGAAGCGGTAAAGTGGCTGATTGTTGCCGTTTTGTTGGTTGTAGCTATTGTCGGTAACTATTATTACCGTGCATACAGCCTGCCGTTACGCGCGTTAGCCGTAGTTGTTATTATCGCAATTGCAGGCGCAGTGGCTTTACTGACCACTAAAGGCAAAGCGACGGTCGCGTTTGCTCGTGAAGCGCGTACTGAAGTACGTAAAGTCATTTGGCCAACGCGCCAGGAAACATTGCATACCACACTGATCGTTGCTGCGGTAACTGCCGTTATGTCTCTGATTCTGTGGGGGCTGGATGGTATTTTAGTCCGCCTGGTATCTTTCATTACTGGCTTGAGGTTCTAAATGTCTGAAGCACCTAAAAAACGTTGGTACGTCGTTCAGGCGTTTTCTGGCTTTGAAGGCCGCGTAGCGCAATCGCTGCGTGAGCACATCAAATTACATGACATGGAAGAACTGTTTGGTGAAGTCATGGTTCCAACCGAAGAAGTGGTTGAGATTCGTGGTGGGCTGCGCCGTAAAAGCGAACGTAAATTCTTCCCTGGTTATGTGCTGGTACAGATGGTGATGAATGACGCCAGCTGGCACTTAGTTCGCAGCGTTCCTCGTGTTATGGGCTTCATTGGCGGAACGTCAGATCGTCCTGCTCCAATCAGCGATAAAGAAGTTGATGCGATCATGAATCGCCTGCAACAAGTAGGTGATAAGCCACGTCCTAAAACGTTGTTCGAACCAGGTGAACTGGTGCGTGTTAATGACGGCCCGTTTGCGGACTTCAATGGTGTGGTCGAAGAAGTTGATTACGAGAAAAGTCGCCTGAAAGTGTCTGTTTCCATCTTTGGCCGTGCAACACCGGTTGAACTGGACTTCGGTCAGGTTGAAAAAGGTTAACAACAACGTTCTCTATATTCATAAGAACAGATGTTGTACAAGGCGCGAAATTGAACTATAATTTCGCGCCTTTTGTTTTTATGTGCAGCCTCTGCACGTAAAACGTAAGAACAAAAGTTCTGCAAACAACGGGGAGCCTCTTTAAAAAGGCGATATTACCCAAACGAGGATATTTACCATGGCCAAGAAAGTACAAGCCTACGTTAAGCTGCAAGTTTCAGCTGGTATGGCAAACCCAAGTCCGCCAGTTGGTCCAGCTTTGGGTCAGCAAGGTGTGAACATCATGGAATTCTGTAAGGCGTTCAATGCTAAGACTGATAGCATGGAAAAAGGCCTGCCAATTCCTGTTGTTATTACTGTTTATTCTGACCGTTCTTTCACCTTCGTTACCAAAACCCCTCCTGCAGCAGTACTGCTGAAGAAAGCGGCTGGTATCAAGTCTGGTTCCGGCAAGCCGAACAAAGACAAAGTGGGTAAAGTAACGAGTGCTCAGGTTCGTGAAATCGCAGAAACCAAAGCTGCGGACATGACTGGTTCTGACGTTGAAGCGATGACTCGCTCCATCGAAGGTACTGCTCGTTCCATGGGCCTGGTAGTGGAGGATTAATAAATGGCTAAGCTGACCAAGCGCATGCGCGTGATCCGTGACAAAGTTGATGCTACTAAACAGTATGACATCACCGAAGCTGTTGCTCTGCTCAAAGAGCTGGCCACTGCTAAATTCGTAGAAAGCGTTGACGTTGCTGTTAACCTCGGCATCGACGCTCGTAAATCAGATCAAAACGTTCGCGGCGCAACCGTACTGCCACACGGCACCGGTCGTTCTGTTCGCGTTGCCGTCTTCACCCAAGGTGCAAACGCTGAAGCTGCTAAAGCTGCAGGCGCTGAACTGGTCGGTATGGAAGATCTGGCTGACCTGATCAAGAAAGGCGAAATGAACTTCGACGTTGTTATCGCATCTCCAGATGCAATGCGCGTTGTTGGCCAATTAGGTCAGGTGCTGGGCCCACGCGGTCTGATGCCTAACCCGAAAGTCGGTACCGTAACACCTAACGTTGCTGAAGCGGTTAAGAACGCTAAAGCAGGCCAGGTTCGTTACCGTAACGACAAAAACGGCATCATCCATACCACTATCGGTAAGGTTGATTTCGAATCCGACAAGCTGAAAGAAAACCTGGAAGCTCTGTTGGTCGCTCTGAAAAAAGCGAAGCCTTCCCAGGCTAAAGGCGTTTTCATCAAGAAAGTAAGCCTGTCCACTACCATGGGCGCGGGTCTTTCTGTTGATCAAAGCGGCCTGAGCGCAACAGTTAACTAATTAACTGCTGACGTTTATCGCTTTACGCGGGCGATAGATTTGTCTAGAATCTATGGCCCGTTGTTTCGTAAATGCGAAACCAAGAATTTTCGGTTGGAGTCTGGCCTATCCAGACCTCCGTCCAAGACCGCAGGTGCCCTGAAAGGGGCTTAATCCTTCCTGCGTAGACGGTGACAGAGCCTGAAGAAAATATTTCTTTGTCTTTTTTATAAAGAATTAAGATTTGTCTTTGCTGGATTCTCTGCTCACCGTGTTTGAACGCTTGATATCGATTCTCGATAACAAGTGATGTGAGTTCCGGGGATTTTCCCCGGCTAAATCCAGGAGCAAAAAGCTAATGGCATTAAATCTTCAAGACAAACAAGCGATTGTTGCTGAAGTCATCGAAGTAGCCAAAGGCGCGCTGTCTGCGGTTGTTGCGGATTCCCGTGGCGTTACCGTAGATAAAATGACTGAACTGCGTAAAGCAGGTCGTGAAGCTGGCGTTTACATGCGTGTTGTTCGCAACACCTTGATGCGTCGCGTCGTAGAAGGTACTCAGTTTGAGTGCCTGAAAGACACGTTTGTCGGTCCAACCTTGATTGCATTCTCTACTGAACACCCAGGCGCTGCTGCCCGTCTGTTCAAAGATTTCGCTAAAGCGAATGCAAAATTTGAGGTTAAAGCTGCGGCCTTTGAAGGTGAGTTTATCTCTGCGGCTCAAATTGACCGCTTGGCAACTCTGCCTACTTACGAAGAAGCAATCGCACGCCTGATGGCAACCATGAAAGAAGCCTCTGCAGGCAAATTGGTTCGCACTCTGGCTGCTGTACGCGATCAGAAAGAAGCTGCTTAATCAGCCTTTTTTATCTCGTTCATTTGCTTACGTATAAACTATTTCTGAATTCTAGGAACACTTGAAATGTCAATCACTAAAGAACAAATCATTGAAGGCGTTGCAGCTCTGTCTGTAATGGAAATCGTTGAACTGATCTCCGCTATGGAAGAAAAATTCGGCGTTTCTGCTGCTGCTGCTGTTGCAGGTCCTGCTGCTGCTGCTGAAGCTGTTGAAGAAAAAACTGAGTTCGACGTTGTTCTGGCCGCTGTTGGCGCGAACAAAGTTGCAGTTATCAAAGCTGTTCGCACCGCGACTGGCCTGGGTCTGAAAGAAGCGAAAGACCTGGTTGAGTCTGCTCCAGCAGCTCTGAAAGAAGGCATCAGCAAAGACGACGCTGAAGCTCTGAAAAAATCTCTGGAAGAAGCTGGTGCTTCTGTTGAAGTTAAGTAAGTTTAACTTCCCGGAGTGCAGTCTGTCCTAACAGACTGATGGCTGGTGACTTTTTAGTCACCAGCCTTTTTGCGCTATAGAGTGTCAGTGGTGTTTCACACTGTTTGAGCACTGAACTACTCTAATATCTCTTTCTATAGACGCCTTAATATATTGTTGCCTCTTGCTGTAGCTCATCTACAGATAACGCACAACGAAATGATTTAAGAGTGGTAGAAAACAGATATTGCGGGAAGCGTTTCTGCTTTCCGGTCGACATAAACGGTGTTGCATGAACTGTCCTTCTCAGGGCAGACAAGATTGGGTCACTGATCAGCGAGCTGAGGAACCCTATGGTTTACTCCTATACCGAGAAAAAACGCATTCGTAAGGATTTTGGTAAACGTCCACAAGTTTTGGACATTCCATATCTCCTTTCTATCCAGCTTGACTCGTTCCAGAAGTTTATCGAGCAAGATCCGGAAGGCCAGTACGGTCTGGAAGCTGCATTCCGTTCTGTATTCCCTATCAAGAGTTACAGCGGTAACTCTGAGCTGCAATACGTTAGCTACCGTCTTGGTGAGCCTGTATTCGACGTTAAAGAATGCCAGATCCGTGGTGTGACGTTCTCCGCGCCACTGCGCGTGAAACTGCGCCTGGTGATCTACGAACGCGAAGCACCAGAAGGTACGGTCAAAGACATCAAGGAACAAGAAGTCTATATGGGCGAAATTCCGCTCATGACCGAAAATGGTACCTTTGTGATTAACGGTACTGAGAGGGTTATCGTATCTCAGCTGCACCGTAGTCCGGGCGTATTCTTCGACAGCGATAAGGGTAAAACCCACTCATCGGGTAAAGTGCTTTATAACGCACGTATCATTCCTTACCGCGGTTCATGGTTGGATTTCGAGTTTGACCCGAAAGACAACCTGTTTGTACGTATTGACCGTCGCCGTAAATTGCCTGCGACCATCATTCTGCGTGCATTAAATTACACGACTGAACAGATCCTTGACCTGTTCTTTGACAAGGTGACTTACCAGATCCGCGACAACAAGTTGCAAATGGAACTGGTACCTGAGCGCCTGCGCGGTGAAACAGCTTCCTTTGATATCGAAGCTGACGGCAAAGTCTATGTAGAAAAAGGCCGCCGCATCACTGCCCGTCATATTCGTCAGCTTGAAAAAGACGAAATTCAGCGCATCGAAGTTCCTGTTGAGTACATCGCAGGGAAAGTGGTCTCTAAAGACTACATCGACACCAATACCGGTGAGCTGATCGTCCCTGCTAACATGGAATTGTCTCTGGATCTGCTGGCGAAACTGAGCCAGTCCGGTCACAAAACCATTGAAACGCTGTTCACCAACGACCTCGATCATGGCGCGTACATGTCCGAGACCATTCGCGTCGACCCAACCAGCGATCGCTTGAGCGCACTGGTTGAGATCTACCGAATGATGCGTCCTGGTGAGCCACCAACGCGTGAAGCGGCGGAAAGCCTGTTTGAGAACCTGTTCTTCTCTGAAGATCGTTACGACCTGTCTGCTGTAGGTCGTATGAAGTTCAACCGTTCTCTGCTGCGTGATGAAATCGAAGGCTCAGGTATCCTGAGCAAAGACGACATCATTCAGGTAATGAAAAAGCTGATCGGCATTCGTAACGGCCAGGGCGAAGTGGATGATATCGACCACTTGGGCAACCGTCGTATTCGTTCCGTCGGCGAAATGGCTGAAAACCAATTCCGTGTAGGTCTGGTTCGTGTTGAGCGTGCTGTTAAAGAGCGTCTGTCTCTGGGCGACCTCGACACGCTGATGCCTCAGGATATGATCAACGCTAAGCCGATTTCGGCTGCGGTGAAAGAATTCTTCGGCTCAAGCCAGCTGTCACAATTTATGGACCAGAACAACCCGTTGTCTGAGATCACGCACAAGCGTCGTATCTCTGCATTGGGCCCGGGCGGTTTGACCCGTGAACGTGCTGGCTTTGAAGTTCGAGACGTACACCCGACTCACTACGGTCGCGTATGTCCAATCGAAACGCCAGAAGGTCCAAACATCGGTCTGATCAACTCCTTGTCTGTTTATGCACAGACCAATGAGTACGGTTTCCTGGAAACCCCTTACCGTCGCGTACGTGATGGTCTGGTGACTGATGAAATCAACTATCTGTCTGCTATTGAAGAAGGCAACTTCGTTATCGCTCAGGCGAACTCCAACCTGGACGAAGAAGGGCGCTTCATTGAAGACCTGGTCACTTGTCGTAGCAAAGGCGAATCAAGCCTGTTTAGCCGCGATCAGGTTGACTACATGGACGTTTCTACCCAGCAGGTGGTATCCGTTGGTGCTTCACTGATTCCATTCCTGGAACACGATGACGCCAACCGTGCATTGATGGGTGCGAACATGCAACGTCAGGCAGTTCCGACCCTGCGCGCTGATAAGCCGCTGGTAGGTACTGGTATGGAACGTGCTGTAGCGGTTGACTCCGGTGTGACTGCCGTAGCCAAACGTGGCGGTATTGTTCAGTACGTGGATGCATCCCGTATCGTTATTCGTGTTAACGAAGAAGAGATGTACCCGGGCGAAGCAGGTATCGACATTTATAACCTGACCAAATACACCCGTTCTAACCAGAACACCTGCATCAACCAGATGCCGTGTGTGAATCTGGGCGAACCTATCGAGCGCGGCGACGTGCTGGCAGATGGTCCGTCAACAGATCTGGGCGAACTGGCTCTGGGTCAGAACATGCGTGTCGCGTTCATGCCCTGGAACGGTTACAACTTCGAAGACTCCATCCTGGTCTCCGAACGTGTTGTGCAGGAAGACCGCTTCACCACCATCCATATCCAGGAACTGGCATGTGTGTCCCGTGACACCAAGTTAGGGCCTGAAGAGATCACCGCTGACATCCCTAACGTGGGTGAAGCTGCGCTCTCCAAACTGGATGAATCCGGTATCGTTTATATCGGTGCTGAAGTGACCGGTGGTGACATTCTGGTGGGTAAGGTAACGCCTAAAGGCGAAACCCAGCTGACGCCAGAAGAGAAACTGCTGCGTGCGATCTTCGGTGAGAAAGCATCTGATGTTAAAGACTCTTCTCTGCGTGTACCAAACGGCGTTTCCGGTACGGTTATCGACGTGCAAGTCTTCACCCGCGATGGCGTGGAAAAAGACAAGCGTGCGTTGGAAATCGAAGAGATGCAGCTGAAGCAGGCTAAGAAAGACCTGACTGAAGAGCTGCAGATCCTGGAAGCCGGTCTGTTTGCACGTATCCAGTCTGCGCTGGTTGCTGGCGGTGTTGAAGCTGACAAGTTGGGCAAATTGCCTCGCGATCGTTGGTTAGAACTGTCACTGACTGACGAAGACAAACAGAATCAGTTGGAACAGCTTGCTGAACAGTACGACGAACTGAAATCCGAGTTTGAGAAAAAACTCGAAGCTAAGCGTCGTAAAATCACTCAGGGCGATGACCTGGCACCTGGTGTGCTGAAAATCGTTAAAGTGTATTTGGCCGTTAAACGTCAAATCCAGCCTGGTGACAAGATGGCAGGCCGCCACGGTAACAAAGGTGTTATCTCCAAGATCAACCCGATCGAAGATATGCCTTACGATGAAAACGGGACACCTGTTGATATCGTACTGAACCCGCTGGGCGTTCCATCACGTATGAACATTGGTCAGATTTTGGAAACCCACCTGGGTATGGCCGCGAAAGGTATTGGTGAAAAAATCAATGCCATGCTGAAGAAACAGGAAGAAGTTTCTAAGCTGCGCGAGTTCATCCAGCGTGCCTATGATCTGGGCGACGACGTACGTCAGAAAGTGGATCTGAACACCTTTACCGATGACGAAGTACTGCGTCTGGCTGAGAACCTGAAAAAAGGTATGCCAATCGCAACACCAGTCTTCGACGGTGCGAAAGAGACAGAGATCAAGCAACTGCTTGAAATGGGCGGAATCCCAACCTCTGGCCAGATCACACTGTTTGACGGCCGTACCGGCGAGCAATTCGAGCGTCAGGTTACCGTCGGCTATATGTACATGCTGAAACTGAACCACCTTGTTGACGATAAGATGCACGCGCGTTCTACCGGTTCTTACAGCCTTGTTACTCAGCAGCCGCTGGGTGGTAAAGCTCAGTTCGGTGGTCAGCGCTTCGGTGAGATGGAAGTGTGGGCACTGGAAGCATACGGTGCCGCGTATACCCTGCAGGAAATGCTGACTGTTAAGTCCGATGACGTGAACGGCCGTACTAAGATGTATAAAAACATCGTAGATGGCGATCATCGTATGGAACCAGGCATGCCGGAATCCTTCAACGTACTGTTGAAAGAAATCCGTTCTCTGGGTATCAACATCGAGCTGGAAGACGAGTAAGTACTCGAATTCGCACTGATCACAGGGGCACCTGCCTGTTAATCAATACAGACCAGGTGCCTAACAGGTCTAACCCGACGGGAGCCAATCCGTGAAAGACTTACTAAAGTTTCTGAAAGCGCAAACTAAGACCGAAGAGTTTGATGCGATCAAAATTGCTCTGGCATCGCCAGACATGATCCGTTCTTGGTCTTTTGGTGAAGTTAAGAAGCCAGAAACCATTAACTACCGTACGTTCAAACCAGAACGTGACGGCCTTTTCTGTGCCCGTATTTTCGGACCAGTAAAAGACTACGAATGCCTGTGCGGTAAGTACAAGCGTTTAAAACATCGCGGCGTGATCTGCGAGAAGTGCGGCGTTGAAGTGACCCAGACTAAAGTACGCCGTGAGCGTATGGGCCACATCGAACTGGCTTCCCCGACTGCACACATCTGGTTCCTGAAATCGCTGCCATCGCGCATCGGTTTGCTGCTGGATATGCCACTGCGTGACATCGAACGTGTTCTGTACTTCGAATCCTATGTGGTTATCGAAGGCGGCATGACTAACCTCGAAAAACGCCAGATCCTGACTGAAGAGCAGTATCTGGATGCGTTGGAAGAGTTTGGTGATGAGTTCGACGCGAAGATGGGTGCGGAAGCTATTCAGGCCCTGTTGAAAAACATGGATCTGGAAGCAGAGTGCGAGCAACTGCGTGAAGAGTTGAATGAAACCAACTCCGAAACCAAACGTAAGAAGCTGACCAAGCGTATCAAGCTGCTGGAAGCGTTCGTTCAGTCTGGTAACAAACCAGAGTGGATGATCCTGACTGTGCTGCCGGTACTGCCACCAGACTTGCGTCCATTGGTTCCGTTGGACGGCGGCCGTTTCGCAACGTCGGATCTGAACGATCTGTATCGTCGCGTTATTAACCGTAACAACCGTCTGAAACGCCTGCTGGATCTGGCTGCGCCAGACATCATCGTACGTAACGAAAAACGTATGCTGCAAGAAGCGGTAGATGCTTTGCTGGATAACGGCCGTCGCGGTCGTGCAATCACCGGCTCTAACAAGCGTCCGCTGAAATCTCTGGCAGACATGATTAAAGGTAAACAAGGTCGTTTCCGTCAGAACTTGCTGGGTAAACGTGTCGACTACTCGGGTCGTTCCGTTATCACCGTAGGTCCATACCTGCGTCTGCACCAGTGTGGTCTGCCGAAGAAAATGGCACTGGAACTGTTCAAACCGTTCATTTACGGCAAGCTGGAACTGCGTGGCCTGGCCACCACCATCAAAGCCGCGAAGAAAATGGTTGAGCGCGAAGAAGCTGTCGTTTGGGATATCCTGGACGAAGTTATCCGCGAACACCCGGTACTGCTGAACCGTGCACCAACCCTGCACCGTTTGGGTATCCAGGCATTTGAACCGGTTCTGATCGAAGGTAAAGCAATTCAGCTGCACCCGCTGGTTTGTGCGGCATATAACGCCGACTTCGATGGTGACCAGATGGCTGTTCACGTACCGTTGACGCTGGAAGCTCAGCTGGAAGCGCGTGCGTTGATGATGTCTACCAACAACATCCTGTCACCTGCGAACGGCGAGCCAATCATCGTTCCTTCTCAGGACGTTGTATTGGGTCTGTACTATATGACCCGTGACTGTGTTAACGCCAAAGGCGAAGGCATGGTTCTGACCGGTCCTAAAGAAGCTGAGCGTATTTATCGCGGCGGTCTGGCCTCTCTGCATGCGCGTGTCAAAGTGCGTATCACCGAAGAGATCAAAAATACCGAAGGCGAAGTTACGCACAAGACGTCGATTATCGACACGACTGTCGGTCGCGCCATCCTGTGGATGATCGTGCCAAAAGGTCTGCCGTTCTCTATCGTCAACCAGCCTCTGGGCAAAAAAGCTATCTCCAAAATGCTGAACACCTGTTACCGCATTTTGGGCCTGAAGCCGACCGTTATTTTTGCTGACCAGATCATGTACACCGGTTTTGCTTACGCTGCCCGTTCAGGCGCGTCTGTAGGTATCGATGACATGGTAATCCCTGCGAAGAAAGCAGAGATCATCGAAGAAGCAGAAACCGAAGTTGCTGAAATCCAGGAACAGTTCCAGTCTGGTCTGGTCACTGCTGGCGAACGCTATAACAAAGTGATCGACATCTGGGCTGCGGCCAACGAACGTGTTGCTAAGGCAATGATGGAAAACTTGTCTGTTGAAGACGTCGTCAACCGTGACGGTGTTGTTGAACAGCAGGTTTCCTTCAACAGTATCTTTATGATGGCTGACTCTGGTGCGCGTGGTTCTGCTGCACAGATTCGTCAGCTGGCCGGTATGCGTGGCCTGATGGCTAAGCCGGATGGTTCCATCATTGAAACGCCAATCACCGCGAACTTCCGTGAAGGTCTGAACGTACTCCAGTACTTCATCTCTACTCACGGTGCTCGTAAAGGTTTGGCGGATACCGCACTTAAAACGGCTAACTCCGGTTATCTGACCCGTCGTCTGGTTGACGTGGCGCAGGATCTGGTTGTGACCGAAGACGACTGTGGTACTCACGAAGGCATCATGATGACTCCGGTTATCGAAGGTGGCGACGTTAAAGAACCCCTGCGCGAACGTGTATTGGGTCGTGTAACTGCAGAAGATATCCTCAAGCCGGGGACGGCGGATATTCTGGTTCCACGTAACACCCTGCTTCACGAAAAGACGTGTGATCTGTTAGAAGAGAACTCAGTCGACAGCGTGAAAGTACGTTCAGTCGTAAGTTGCGAAACCGACTTTGGTGTGTGTGCAAACTGCTACGGTCGCGACCTGGCACGTGGTCACATCATCAACAAAGGTGAAGCGATCGGTGTTATTGCAGCACAGTCCATCGGTGAGCCGGGTACCCAGCTGACGATGCGTACGTTCCACATCGGTGGTGCGGCATCTCGTGCGGCAGCAGAATCGAGCATTCAGGTTAAGAACACCGGTACCATTAAACTGAGCAACCACAAGCACGTTAGCAACTCTAACGGCAAACTGGTTATCACTTCCCGTAACACTGAGCTGAAATTGATCGACGAATTCGGTCGTACCAAAGAAAGCTATAAAGTGCCTTACGGTTCCGTGATGGGCAAAGGTGATGGTGCATCTGTTAACGGCGGCGAAACCGTAGCTAACTGGGATCCGCACACAATGCCAGTTATCAGTGAAGTGAGTGGTTTCATTCGCTTTGCCGATATGGTGGATACTCAGACCATTACCCGCCAGACCGACGACCTGACCGGTTTGTCTTCTCTGGTTGTTCTGGACTCTGCAGAGCGTACCGGTAGCGGTAAAGATCTGCGTCCGGCACTGAAAATCGTTGACGCTAAAGGCGACGACGTATTGATCCCAGGTACTGATATGCCTGCTCAATACTTCCTGCCAGGTAAAGCGATTGTTCAGCTGGAAGATGGTACTCAGATCCACTCTGGTGACACCCTGGCGCGTATTCCTCAGGAATCCGGCGGTACCAAGGACATCACCGGTGGTCTGCCACGCGTTGCTGACCTGTTCGAAGCACGTCGTCCGAAAGAGCCTGCAATCCTTGCTGAAATCAGCGGGATCATCTCCTTCGGTAAAGAAACCAAAGGCAAACGTCGTCTGGTAATTTCTCCGTTGGATGGCAGCGATGCTTACGAAGAAATGATCCCTAAATGGCGTCAGCTGAACGTGTTCGAAGGCGAAGTTGTGGAACGTGGTGACGTCGTATCCGACGGTCCTGAGTCTCCGCACGACATCTTGCGCTTACGTGGTGTTCACGCGGTTACCCGCTACATCACCAACGAAGTGCAGGAAGTTTACCGTCTGCAAGGCGTTAAGATTAACGATAAACACATTGAAGTTATCGTTCGTCAGATGTTGCGTAAAGGCACCATCGTTAGCGCGGGTGGCACTGACTTCCTGGAAGGCGAGCAGGCAGAAATGTCTCGCGTTAAAATCGCTAACCGTCAGCTGGAAGCTGAAGGCAAAATCACGGCAACCTTTACCCGTGACCTGCTCGGTATCACCAAAGCCTCTTTGGCAACCGAATCCTTCATCTCTGCAGCGTCGTTCCAGGAAACTACGCGCGTTCTTACTGAAGCCGCTGTTGCGGGTAAACGTGATGAACTGCGTGGCCTGAAAGAGAACGTTATCGTTGGCCGTCTGATCCCAGCCGGTACCGGTTACGCTTATCATCAGGATCGTGCACGCCGTAAAGCACAAGGCGAAGTGCCAGTTGTACCGCAAGTCAGCGCGGATGAAGCAACGGCTAACCTGGCTGAACTGCTGAACGCAGGTTTCGGTAACAGCGACGATTAATCGTCTTCTGTCGAAACGCATAAAACCGCTCCTTCGGAGCGGTTTTTTTTTGCCTGAAATTGGAGAAAGGAAGAGACTTGTAAAGAGGAGCCGGAACAGGGAACTGGACGATAACCTGTTCCGGCTATTTGGAAGCAGCGCCGGGATGAGTGGCGCCGGCCAGTTGCGAATGTGCAGTGGCAAACGCACATTAATGCTCCTGGCCTGCAGGTGCGAGGGGCAAAATTACTTTATGGAATCTGCATTCCTGAGAGTTTACTTGTTTGCCATCCGGCGACATTTTCCTGCGAGACGCGCCCCAAAAAACTGTCCCAGTCTTTCCAGACCGGTTGCAGCCCGGCGCGGGTTAACGCGTTTGCTACGTGCTGAGGTGAACGGTTGTCGTGCGGGGAAAATTGTTCAAGTTCCGGATGATCATCGGCATAACCACCGGGTTGTGTTTTGGATCCTGCACTGACGGTGTTGATCGCAAGCGGGATGACATGATCGCGGAAGTAAGGTGATTCACGTGTCGACAATGAAAGCTCGACATCCGGTGCCAGCATCCTGAAGGCACATATCAGTTGTACAAGCTGGTTTTCTTCTAACAGGGAAGCCGGTTCGATACCGCCGGTACAAGGCCGCAATCTCGGAAATGCCACCGAATAACGGCTTTGCCAGTAGGTTTGTTGCAGATACAACAAATGTTCTGCCACCATATAGCTGTCAGTCCGCCAGTTGCCAGAAAGCCCGAACAGCGCCCCAAGCCCGATTTTATCGATTCCCGCACGCCCGAGCCGGTCCGGTGTCTCCAGTCGCCAGAAAAAATCTTGTTTCTGCCCGCGAAGATGATGCAAGGCATAGGTAGGTGCATGATAGGTCTCCTGATAAACCAGCACGCCATCCAGCCCCAGCGTTTTCAGCTCAGCATATTCTTCCTGTTGCAGCGGCTGCACTTCGATCATCAGCGAATCGAAATGGCTTCTGATCGCCGGGAAATGACGGCGGAAATAATCCATGCCGACTTTTCCCTTATGTTCCCCGGTGACCAGCAACAAATGTTTGAAACCCAGTGCATTCAGTGCTTCGCATTCCCGCCTGATTTCATCTTCATCCAGCGTTTTTCGTTTGATTTTATTACTCATCGAAAAGCCGCAATAGGTACATTCGTTGGCGCAAAGATTGGATAAATATAACGGTGCGAAGAAATTCACCGTATTGCCGAATCGCTGACGCGTGAGTTGTTGAGCACGTTGCGCCATCGGTTCCAGGTAAGGTTGCGCAGCCGGAGAAATCAATGCCATGAAATCTTCACGGCTGATTTTGTTGCGGCTGAGCGCCTGTTCGACATCACGGGATGTTTTGCTGTTGATGCGCAGGGAAATGTCATCCCAGTCCAGCGCTGACCACACATCCGTAAAGTTATTCATGACAACACCTGCGAGGTATTGAGAAAACCGGTCAGCGGGCTGGACGCGCTGGCTTGCTGCTGTCTGCCGCCCAGGCCGCTTTGACGGGCGATTACACCGGCCTGAACCGCCAGCCGGAATGCTGTCGCCATGGCGACCGGATCGCCTGCGATGGCAATCGCCGTATTGACCAGCACAGCATCGGCTCCCATTTCCAATGCTTCAGCGGCCTGGCTTGGCGCGCCAATACCGGCATCAATAACGACCGGAATGCGTGCCTGCTCGATGATGATTTGCAGAAACTCACGGGTTTGCAGCCCCTGATTGGAACCGATCGGCGCGCCCAGCGGCATCACTGCGGCGCAGCCCGCTTCTTCCAGACGTTTACACAGCACTGGATCCGCGCTGCAATATGGCAAAACAACAAATCCCTGCTTCACCAGAATCTCTGCGGCTTTCAAGGTTTCAACGGCATCGGGAAGCAGATATTTTACGTCGGGATGAATTTCAAGTTTCACCCAGTGGGTTCCCAGTGCTTCTCTTGCCAGCTGTGCAGCAAATATGGCCTCCTCAGCTGTTTTAGCACCCGATGTGTTGGGCAGTAAACGGACGCCGAGCTGTTGCAGAGGGGACAGAATATCATCACCTCCGCGACGCAGATCGACGCGTTTCATCGCCATGGTCACCAGCTGAGAGCCGGATGCTTCAAGCGCTTGTTGCATTAACGCCGGACTGGCGAATTTTCCCGTCCCGGTAAAAAGGTGCGACGTAAATGTGGTATCAGCAATTTTTAACATGTCAGCCTCCGGCTATCGCCTGAAAGAGCAGGATCTCATCACCATCTTCCAGCAAATGAGCAGACCAGTTATCGCGGGGAATAATGACCTGATTAACCGCCAGCGCGCTGCCTGCAGGGTTTAACGCCAGTAAACTGAGCAGGTTCAGTAACGTGAGCGGTTGACTGAATTGATGTGATTCATCATTGACCAGAATGTTCATGCGTAGCCTCCGCAGATGACGCAGGCTGATGAACGCGTGAGTTGCAGTGAACGCCAGTTTTGCGTTTTGCCGTCGAACAGACGTAATTTGCCGCTCAGCACAGAAGGCAGGCCAGCCAGAATTTTCAGTGCTTCCAGTGCCTGCAATGTACCGAGGGTACCGACCACCGGTCCGAGTACGCCGGATGTGCGGCAGTTGCGCTGCACGGTTTCCTGATCCGGATATAAACAGGCATAACAGCCGTGAGCGTAAGGGGCTTCGATAACCAGAAGCTGCCCACTGAATCCGACGGCACTGCCGCTGATCAAGGTTTTACCGGCATCCACACAAGCTTTATTAACCGCATGCCGGGTGGCCATGTTATCGCTGCAATCTAAAACGATATCGGCGCCCGATACGGCACGGGTCAACGCTTCGCCTGCCAGACGTTCCGTGATTGCCACGGCTTCGCAAAGCGGATTCAGGCGCAGCAGTTCACGCTTTGCCAGAGCGGCTTTGGGCTGATCGAGATCCGCTGTGCGATAGAGAATTTGTCGCTGAAGATTGGTGATATGCAGTTGATCGTCATCGGCCAGAAAAAGCGTGCCGACGCCTGCTGCTGCCAGGTACAAGGCTGCGGGAGAACCCAAACCACCAAGGCCGACAATCAGTACTTTCGCCGCCTGTAATTTTTCCTGTGCCTGCGGACCGAATTCCTCCAGCATCAGCTGACGGCTGTAGCGCATAAAAGCGGCATCGTTAAGCATCTTCCGGCACCTTACTGGCGCATAAGGCCAGCAGTTGTGCCGTTGCTGCACGCCAGTCCGCCGCCTGCGTAATGGCGCTGACGACGGCTATGCTGCCGACGCCGCAGTCGAGAACCGACGGTGCGCGGTCAATGCTGATCCCGCCGATGGCCACCGTCGGGAAGTTGCCATCGAGCTTCTTAATATGTCGGGTGAGTTCTGCCAGCCCTTGCGGCGCCGAAGGCATATCTTTGGTCTGCGTCGGGAAGATATGACCAAGGGCGATATAAGAAGGATTTACGGCGACAGCGCGTGCCAGTTCGGTGTCATCATGCGTGGAAACACCCAACCGTAAACCGGCCTGACGGATTGCCTCAAGATCAGCAGTATCCAGATCTTCCTGACCTAAATGCACACCATAAGCCTGATGCTTTACCGCCAGACGCCAGTAATCGTTGATGAATAACCGCGCCTGATATTTTTTGCCCAGCGCGATAGCGTCAATAATTGCCGGTTCGACTTCCTCATCAGACAAATCTTTCACACGTAATTGCAACGTTTTAACGCCCGCATCCAGCAGGCGGGCGATCCATTCCACGGTATCCACGACCGGATATAAACCGAGGTGGAACGGAACGGCAGGAAAGGGTTGAGCGGACTGATTCATTTGCTGATCTCCGAACTGAGCTTATCGGCCGGGTGATAAAGCTCGCTGCCGCGCGAATGGAATTCGACAGACATCTGTGCCATACCGGATTCAACAATTTCTACCGGCTGGGCTTTGGCTTCGAGCGTTGCGGCATAATCGCGAACTTCCTGAGTGATTTTCATTGAGCAGAATTTCGGACCGCACATCGAGCAGAAGTGTGCCACTTTGCCGGATTCCTGAGGCAGCGTTTCATCGTGATAGGCACGAGCTGTTGCGGGATCGAGAGCCAGATTAAACTGGTCTTCCCAGCGGAATTCGAAACGTGCTTTTGACATGGCGTTGTCGCGAATTTGGGCACCGGGATGTCCTTTCGCTAAATCGGCGGCATGCGCGGCGATTTTGTAGGTGATGAGACCCTGTTTAACATCTTCTTTGTTCGGCAGGCCGAGATGCTCTTTCGGCGTGACATAACAAAGCATGGCACAGCCGAACCATCCGATCATCGCGGCACCAATACCGGAGGTGAAATGGTCGTAACCCGGTGCGATATCGGTGGTCAGCGGGCCGAGGGTATAGAAGGGCGCTTCGTGGCAATGTTCAAGTTCTTCGGTCATGTTGCGGCGGATCATCTGCATCGGCACATGTCCCGGTCCTTCGATCATCACCTGAACATCATATTCCCAGGCGATTTTGGTCAGTTCCCCTAACGTACGTAATTCGGCAAATTGTGCTTCGTCGTTGGCATCCTGAATGGAGCCAGGGCGCAAGCCGTCTCCCAGTGACAGCGAAACATCATAGGCGGCGCAGATTTCACAGATTTCGCGGAAATGCTCAAACAGGAAACTTTCGCGATGATGTGAAAGACACCATTTCGCCATGATCGAACCGCCGCGCGACACAATCCCGGTCAGACGTTTGGCGGTCATCGGCACGTAACGTAGCAATACCCCGGCGTGAATGGTGAAGTAATCGACACCTTGTTCGGCCTGTTCCAGCAACGTATCGCGGAACATTTCCCAGTTCAGATCTTCGGCCACGCCATTCACTTTTTCCAGTGCCTGATAAATTGGCACAGTGCCGATCGGTACCGGGCTATTACGCAGGATCCATTCACGGGTTTCATGTATATAACGGCCGGTGGAGAGATCCATCACGGTGTCAGCCCCCCAGCGTGTGGACCACACCAGTTTCTCGACTTCTTCTTCGATGGAAGACGTCACCGCCGAGTTGCCGATATTAGCGTTTACTTTCACCAGGAAATTGCGCCCGATGATCATCGGCTCTGATTCAGGATGGTTGATGTTGGCGGGAATAATCGCGCGACCGGCAGCGACTTCCTGCCGCACAAACTCTGCGGTGATATTGGTGGGCAAATGCGCACCAAAGCTCTCCCCGGGATGTTGCTGGCGCAGAACCTCGCCACGGATCCGTTCACGCCCCATATTTTCGCGAATGGCGATAAATTCCATCTCAGGCGTGATGATGCCTTTGCGGGCGTAATGCAGTTGCGTGACATTTTTGCCTGCAATGGCTTTGCGTGGGCGCGGCAGGTGTTCGAAGCGGAGGTGATCCAGCCCGTCATCCGCCAGCCTCTGCTGGGTAAAACCGGAACTGACTTGTGGGAGTTCTTCCGTGTCCGCACGCTCGTTTATCCAACGGGCGCGTAATTTTTCCAGACCGGTATGCACATCGATAACCGCCGCCGGATCGCCGTAAGGCCCGGCGGTGTCGTAAACAGGAATCGCTTCGTTTTCTTCGAACTGCGGATTGTCTTTACCGCCGCCGACCAGCGTCGGGCTGAGCTGGATTTCACGCATTGGCACGCGGATATCCTGGCGGTCAGATTCAAGATAAATACGTCGGGAGTTAGGAAAGGCCTCGCCCTGCAGACTGTCGATAAACGACTGTGCCTGCGCGCGCTGTTCGCGGCGGTTTGACGGTTTCTTTTCAGAAATAACGGGTTTTTGGGTACTCGACATAGCAAATTCCTCGCAAAAAAACGTGATGGAAAATTGCTTGTCTGGAGGTTTACGGCAGGAGTAAAAATGGGCGGAGCAGCACAGGCGGCCTTATGCAGGCAGATGCCAGATTGCGCTGAACGCATAACATTACTCTTGTTCCCTTCGCGGGTACTAACCCGATCAGGTTCCGCGGATCCCGAATTAACGGTCTCAGCCTGGCGTAATCTCCATGAGAAGATTATGCGCTAGGCACTCCGACAAGAAGCCTCAATATAGGAGGCCATTTTTAAAACTACAACTAAAACTACAACCCTTAGCAGGATTTCAATGTGGCAAAGCGTTAAACCGGTCTGGCGAGATGTTCTTCATTCGCAGGCGGCTTTTCTTCGTGACTGCTGCGATCAAACGCCAGAGTAATCAATTGATCTTCCAGCTGAAAACGGGCATCTAACGCTTCACCTATATCGGATAATGCATAATGAAATGCAAAAGCATTGTCATCATCAATATCATTTTCAGTGTAACTATCATGGAAAGCCATGATAGCTTCAGTATTCAGCTCCAGTGCAGGGTATATTTTCGCAGCCTGCAATTTTATCGGGCTGTTCGCACCTTCGACTTCATCAATGAGCCGCTGATACAGATGGAAATGACCGGCAGACAGATAGTCCACCAGGTTATGGCAAAAGTTATCCAACGCTTTTTCATTCAGAGGGGTATGTTTTTCTTTATTGGGTTTCAGGCCGACCAAAGTGCAGTACGAAACCAGCAGCTCTTTACGTGCGTGCAGCCATTGATCCACTAACTCATTACTGCCACCAACGCGTTGGGTCAGTCTTTCCAGACGATTTAGCATGGTTGACTCCGTGAGCGACAAAAAAGGTAACCAAAAGTTACTAATATGTGAATTTCTTACTCAGATTGTCAGTCCCGACGAGGTTATGCAACAACAATTATGGAATTACAGATTACTGAGCAACACAATGGCTGGTGGGTCATCAGCCAGGAAGGCAAGCTGTGGCTGCCTGAGGGCGAATTGCCATTTGGCAGCGCTGCACAATTTTCTCTGACCGGTAAAACGGCGCGTCAGATCGGCGAATGGCAGGGTGAACCTGTCTGGCTGGTTCGCCAGGCGATGCCAAACCATATGTTTTCCGCCCGTCAGTTGCTGGATCAGGATCGCGGATTATTCCAGCTGGTCGGGCGTGGGGTACAGCTGTCAGAATTTTACCGATCTCATCAGTTCTGCGGTTACTGCGGACATGAAATGCACGTCAGCAAAACCGAGTGGGCGGCACTCTGCGGGCACTGTCATGAACGCTATTATCCGCAGATTGCGCCCTGCATCATTGTGGCTATCCGTAAGGGTGATGAGATTTTGCTGGCGCAGCACGTCCGCCATCGTAATGGTATTCATACGGTGCTGGCGGGTTTCGTGGAAGTCGGAGAAACCCTGGAAGAAACTGTGGCACGCGAAGTGATGGAAGAAAGTAACATTCGCGTGAAAAATGTCCGTTACGTCAGTTCACAGCCCTGGCCATTCCCCAATTCGCTGATGATGGCATTTATGGCGGATTACGACAGCGGCGACATACAGCATGACCCGAAAGAGTTGCTTAACGCGAGCTGGTATCGCTTTGATGCATTGCCGCAGTTGCCGCCTCCGGGGACGATTGCGCGCCGTCTGATTGAAGACACCGTTGTCCTTTGTCGTGCTGAACACGAAGAGTAGAGGCAGTTTTACGTGCTAGAATGCTGTCATATGATTGTCGGGCGGCCCGAATACTGAAGGAAAGAGCAAGAATGAATGAGTTGAAAAACGACCGTTACCTGCGTGCTTTGTTACGTCAGCCGGTGGACATTACGCCGGTCTGGATGATGCGTCAGGCAGGTCGTTATTTGCCGGAGTACAAAGAAACCCGCGCTGAAGCCGGTGATTTTATGTCGCTGTGCAAGAATGCCGAGCTGGCCTGTGAAGTGACTTTGCAGCCGCTTCGTCGCTATCCGCTGGATGCGGCGATCCTGTTCTCCGACATCCTGACCATTCCTGATGCGATGGGGCTTGGGCTGTATTTTGAAGCCGGTGAAGGGCCGCGTTTTTCCTCGCCATTGACGAATCGTGCCGATGTCGAAAAACTGCCGGTTCCCGATCCTGAAATGGAACTCGGGTATGTCATGAACGCCGTGCGTACTATCCGTAAAAATCTGAAAGGTGAAGTGCCGCTTATCGGTTTCTCCGGCAGCCCGTGGACGCTGGCGACGTATATGGTAGAAGGTGGCAGCAGCAAGGCTTTCACCAAAATCAAAAAGATGATGTATGCCGACCCGTCAACTTTTCATCTGTTGCTCGATAAAGTGGCAGACAGTGTCATTCTTTATCTGAATGCTCAGATTAAAGCGGGCGCGCAGTCGGTGATGATTTTTGACACCTGGGGCGGCGTGCTGTCCCCTCGCGATTACCGCGAATTTTCCCTGAACTATATGCACAAAATCGTTGATGGCCTGATCCGTGAAAACGAAGGACGTCGTGTCCCGGTGACTCTGTTTACCAAAGGCGGCGGTCAGTGGCTGGAAGCGATGGCCGCGACGGGCTGTGACGCGCTGGGTCTGGACTGGACCACCGATATCGCCGATGCGCGCCGCCGCGTGGGTGACAAAGTCGCGATTCAGGGCAACATGGATCCTTCAATGTTGTATGCCTCGCCGGTGCGTATAGAACAGGAAGTGGAGACCATTCTGGCCGGTTTCGGCAAAGGCAATGGTCATGTGTTCAATCTGGGTCACGGCATTCATCAGGATGTCCCGCCGGAAAATGCGGGCGCCTTCGTAGAAGCGGTTCATAGCCTGTCCCGGCAATATCACGAGTAAAATCCAGGTATGATCGATACCCGAGCTTTACGTGAAGAACAACGGATCCTCGCAGATCAGATCGAACTGCAGGATCCCCCAGGATTTATCACCCCCACATTGATCGCGGGAGTGGATGTCGGTTTCGAACAAGGCGGCGAGGTGACACGCGCGGCGGTAGCTGTTTTGCGCTACCCAACGCTGGAACTGGTGGAATATCAGATTGCCCGCATTCCCACTGTCATGCCGTACATTCCCGGTTTCCTTTCCTTCCGCGAACTTCCCGCGCTGCTGCAAGCCTGGCAGCAACTCTCATCGCATCCTGATCTGGTTTTCGTCGACGGGCAGGGGATTGCGCACCCGCGCCGTCTCGGTGTTGCCAGTCACTTTGGCCTGATGATCGACGTGCCGACAATTGGTGTGGCGAAAAGTCGTCTGTGTGGTCGGTTCCTGCCATTAGGTGATGAACTACACAGTCGTCAGGCGTTGTACGAAGGGGATGAACAGATTGGCTGGGTATGGCGCAGCAAGCTACGCTGCAATCCATTATTCATCTCACCCGGTAATCGTATCAGCATGGATTCATCGCTTTATTGGGTAGAACAGTGCATAAGACAATATCGTCTGCCGGAACCGACCCGTTGGGCGGATGCCGTGGCGTCAAACCGGGCGGCGTTTCAACGCTGGCAACGGTTGAGTGATGATCTTTAGGAATCAAGGAATAGGGATATTGATTTATTTCAGGTAAACTCCCGCGCAGAAAAGTTAACGAGATCAACTCATGTTACGTAATCCAATTCATTTACGTCTCGAAAAGCTGGAAAGCTGGCAACACGTGACGTTTATGGCGAGTTTGTGTGAACGCATGTACCCGAACTATCAGGCATTTTGCCTGGAAACCGGGTTTGGCGAAGCACAGCTTTACCGCCGCATTCTGGATTTAATCTGGGAAACGCTGGTGGTAAAAGACGCCAAGGTCAATTTTGACTCACAGCTCGAAAAACTGGAGGAAGCGGTGCCTTCTTCCGATGATTACGACATCTATGGGGTTTATCCGGCCATCGATGCGTGCATTGCATTAGGCGAACTGATTCATTCGCGTCTGAGCGGCGAAACGCTGTCTCACGCGGTTGCCGTCAGTGAAACGTCAATTCGTACTGTCGCGATGCTGGAAATGACTCAGGCCGGTAAAGAAATGACCGATGAGGAACTCAAAGTCATTCCCGCCGTTGAAGAGGAATGGGACATCCAATGGGAGATTTTTCGCCTGTTGGCTGACTGTGAGGAGCGTGACCTGGAATTAATAAAAGGGTTACGTTCTGACCTGCGTGAAGCCGCTGTCAGTAACATTGGCATAAATTTAGCGCAATAAGGCAAGAAAACGTGATTTAACGCCTGATTTGTCGTGCCTTAAGGCTTCACATCCGCACCCTGTCTGGTCTACATTTGGGGGGCGTAAAAAAAGTGGCTATCGGTGCGTGTATGCAGGAGGGTGCTGTCAATCGGCATATCCGTCGCACTCGATGCTTTGCAAACGATAAACACACTGTAAAGGATAACTTATGAACAAGACTCAACTGATTGATGTAATTGCGGACAAAGCTGATCTTTCCAAAGCACAGGCCAAAGTTGCTCTTGAATCTACTCTGTCTGCTATTACCGAGTCTCTGAAAGAAGGTGATGCTGTACAATTGGTTGGTTTCGGGACTTTCAAGGTAAATCATCGTAACGAGCGTACTGGTCGTAACCCACAGACTGGTAAAGAAATCAAAATCGCAGCTGCAAACGTGCCTGCGTTCGTTTCTGGTAAAGCTCTGAAAGACGCTGTTAAGTAATTGCTTGCAGTGAAAAGAATAAGCGGGGGGGCCTTTCAGCCCCTTCAGTTTATCACCCCCGGACTGGTAGCAGGTTTACTGGTGCTCGGTCTGGTGGGTTGCAGTTCTAAAAAAGATCCTGAGTTATTCTTTGCCAGTGGCTATGTCGCTGATCAAGGCATCAACCGGCTCTGGCGCGAAGACAGCGCACAGCACGAGCCACAAACCATTCTCAACGTCTATAGCCCCTATTATGGCGGCGATACGATTATTACCCGCTACGAATTCCAGCAAGGGCAATTGCACCTGATTAAAGAAACCCATGCGACCAAAACTGATTTGGGCGTCATGCTGCGTTTTGACGAGGGCGGCAACGTCAGTTTTATGCAGAGACAGCTTCCAGAGCGTCGGGAGAAATTATCTTCAGACGAAATTGAACGCTATAAATATGAAGCGTCAAAAACCCTCGACCTGAGCAATGCGCTGCAGGCAGGAAATGTCCGGCTGGTTCAGGCCCGCTGGCGCAAAGGATTAATAACGACCTGCGCAGGTGAACAAGTCACGCCGACACTGACTGTCCGTTCACAGGTCTGGCTGGCGAAACGGGCCAGTCGCAGTAACGATAATCTGGGCTTAGCCTGGCTGACGGCCCCGCAAGGCAACGAACTGTTACTGGTCGCCAATGAAGATTTTTGTAAATGGGAACCGAAAGAGTCAGATCTCTGATCCCGTTTTCACTATTGAAAAGGCACGCCGAAGCGTGCCTTTTTGATCGTCGGGTGAGCTGTAATTACTGATTACGTTCGCGGTCGATGGCGCGATAACCGATGTCTTTGCGGCAGAAGCTGCCTTCCCAATGAATATCTTTCGCTAAATCATAAGCGCGTGTCTGGGCTGCTTCCACCGTTTTACCCAATGCCGTCACACACAACACGCGACCGCCATGAGTGACCACACGTTCATCCTGCAAACGGGTACCCGCATGGAACACTTTACCGTCCGGTGCTTCTTCCAGCGGCAGACCATGAATAACGTCTCCGGTTTTATAATCAGCAGGGTAGCCACCGGCTGCGAGCACAACACCCAGCGACGGACGCGGATCCCACTCGGAGGTTTTATCACCCAGACGACCTTCAGCACCAGCCAGGCATAAATCCACAAGATCAGAACGCAGACGTAACATGATCGGCTGAGTCTCCGGATCGCCGAAACGGCAGTTGAACTCGATCACTTTCGGCTGGCCGTCGGCTGAAATCATCAGACCGGCATACAGGAAACCGGTATAAGTGTTATTTTCCGCCGCCATACCGCGAATGGTCGGCCAGATGACCTGATCCATCACGCGCTGATGGATTTCATCGGTTACGACCGGCGCCGGAGAATAGGCTCCCATACCCCCCGTGTTCGGACCGCTGTCGCCGTCACCTACGCGTTTGTGATCCTGACTGGTCGCCATCGGTAACACATGGGTGCCGTCGACCATGACGATGAAACTCGCTTCTTCGCCCTCAAGGAATTCCTCGATAACAATGCGATGGCCTGCATCGCCGAAAGCATTTCCCGCCAGCATATCATGAACGGCATCTTCGGCTTCTTTCAGGGTCATTGCCACAATGACACCTTTGCCAGCGGCCAGCCCGTCAGCTTTGATAACAATCGGTGCCCCCTTGCTGCGCAGATAAGCCAGAGCGGGTTCGATTTCGGTGAAGTTCTGATAATCGGCACTTGGGATGTTATGGCGAGCCAGAAAATCTTTAGTGAATGCCTTAGAGCCTTCAAGCTGCGCAGCTTCCTGCGTCGGGCCAAAGATTTTCAGTCCTGCTGCGCGGAAAGCATCGACCACGCCAATCACCAGCGGCGCTTCAGGGCCAACAATGGTCAGGCCAATATCATTACTTTGGGCAAAAGCCAGCAAACCGGCGATGTCGGTGGCGGCTATATCAACATTTTCCAGCAGTGGCTCCAGCGCGGTGCCGGCGTTGCCAGGTGCCACAAAGACTTTATCAGCCAGAGGTGATTGCGATGCCTTCCATGCCAGTGCATGTTCACGCCCGCCATTACCGATAATTAAAATATTCATTCGAAGTCTCCGGATGAGCGGGCGCATCGCACCCGCCAAAAGAAAATTAATGACGGAAGTGGCGCATGTCGGTGAAGAGCATAGCAATGCCGTGTTCGTTAGCCGCAGCGATAACTTCGTCGTCACGGATAGAGCCGCCAGGCTGGATCACGCAGGTAATACCCACGGTTGCCGCAGCATCAATACCGTCGCGGAACGGGAAGAAAGCATCAGAAGCCATCACGGAGCCCGCCACTTCCAGACCTTCGTCTGCGGCTTTGATTCCGGCAATTTTGGCGGAGTAAACGCGGCTCATCTGGCCAGCCCCTATACCAATGGTCATTTTGTCACGCGCATAAACAATGGCGTTGGATTTCACGAATTTTGCCACTTTCCAGCAGAACAGCGCGTCTGTCAGTTCCTGCTCCGTTGGCTGGCGCTCGGAAACCACGCGCAGATCAGCGGTATCAACCATACCCAAGTCGCGATCCTGAACCAGCAGGCCACCATTGACACGTTTGAAGTCGAGCGCTGTCTGGCGATCTTGCCATTGTCCGCAGGTCAGTACACGAACGTTTTGTTTGGCCGCGGTCAGTGCCAGCGCTTCGGCACTTACGGTCGGCGCGATGATCACTTCTACAAACTGACGGCTGATGATGGCTTTTGCCGTTTCGGCATCCAGTTCACGGTTGAAGGCAATAATGCCGCCGAAAGCTGACGTCGGGTCAGTCTGGTAGGCGCGCTCGTAAGCGGCCAGAATGCTGTCGCCGATGGCCACACCGCACGGGTTGGCATGCTTGACGATGACGCAGGCGGGCTCCGCAAATTCTTTCACACATTCCAGAGCCGCATCAGTATCTGCAATGTTGTTATAAGAAAGAGCTTTACCCTGAAGTTGGGTAGAGGTGGCAACAGACGCCTCGCTGACGTTTTCTTCTATATAGAAGGCAGCATTCTGATGGCTGTTCTCGCCATAACGCATATCTTGTTTCTTTATATAGCTGAGATTCAGCGTACGCGGGAACTGGCCGGAAGCAGATTCAGTATCACCGTGATAAGCCGGAACCATCGTGCCAAAGTAGTTCGCAATCATGCCATCGTAAGAGGCGGTATGTTCGAAAGCTTTAATCGCCAGGTTGAAACGGGTCGCCAGCGTCAGCGAGCTACTGTTAGCATCCATTTCTTCAATGACGGACGCGTAGTCGCTGCTCTTAACTACGATCGCCACATCTTTATGATTCTTCGCTGCCGAGCGAACCATGGTCGGGCCGCCGATATCAATGTTTTCTACCGCATCTTCCAGTGAACAATCCGGACGCGCGACCGTTTGTGCGAACGGATAAAGGTTAACGACCACCATGTCGATTGGCGCAATAGAATGCTGCGCCATGATTTCATCATCTTTCCCGCGGCGGCCAAGGATCCCACCATGAACTTTCGGGTGCAGGGTTTTGACGCGTCCATCCATCATTTCCGGAAAACCGGTGTAGTCAGACACTTCTGTGACTGGCAGGCCGGCTTTAGCTAACAGGCTGGCGGTTCCGCCAGTGGAAAGTAATTCAACGCCACGCGAAGACAGGGCCTGGGCGAATTCTACGATACCGGCTTTGTCAGAAACACTGAGCAGAGCGCGGCGGATTGGACGAGATTGTTGCATGGTGGTTATATCCTTGGCTTTGGAGTCGCAGTAAAGAGCGTTATCTGAATTCAATGACGCTTTTCTTCTCTTTATATAGAGCCATTTACAGAAAAACGCGGTATTGAGCTCGGATAACTTCCCTTCGGCGACTGACTTTTCATTTATTACCCCTAAAGGGCGGTGAAAACTGACGCGCGAAATTGTAGCGAAAACGATTGCGCGACGCTCGCAAAATTTGAGATTCCTGCAGCTCTGTGGATAAATCTGTGCAAAACACGGTATAAGCGGTGTGTTTGCTGTGTAATGCAGCAAACGGTGTTTTTTCTTAAAATTAGCCCTTGCGGCCTGCTGAGAACTCCCTATAATGCCGCTCCATCGACAGGGAACAACGTGAACAACATCACGAAGTGACCGGGTCGGAAAGATTAAAAACAGTGATGACCGGGTGAAATAAACGGTTGACACTGAATGAGGAAAGCGTAATATACGCCACCTCGAGTTAGCAAGCGAAAGCGCGTAACTCACTGCTCTTTAACAATTTATCAGACAATCTGTGTGGGCACTCACAAGACGATATCAGCCACCTCGGTGGCAAAAAATATCAAGTCTTAGAGTGACCAAGCAGTAATTCATTTAGTTGAATTATTACGAAGTAATCTCTGAGCATCGCTTCACTTGTTGAAGCAAATCGAACTTTTAATTGAAGAGTTTGATCATGGCTCAGATTGAACGCTGGCGGCAGGCCTAACACATGCAAGTCGAGCGGCAGCGGGAAGTAGCTTGCTACTTTGCCGGCGAGCGGCGGACGGGTGAGTAATGTCTGGGAAACTGCCTGATGGAGGGGGATAACTACTGGAAACGGTAGCTAATACCGCATGACCTCGAAAGAGCAAAGTGGGGGATCTTCGGACCTCACGCCATCGGATGTGCCCAGATGGGATTAGCTAGTAGGTGAGGTAATGGCTCACCTAGGCGACGATCCCTAGCTGGTCTGAGAGGATGACCAGCCACACTGGAACTGAGACACGGTCCAGACTCCTACGGGAGGCAGCAGTGGGGAATATTGCACAATGGGCGCAAGCCTGATGCAGCCATGCCGCGTGTGTGAAGAAGGCCTTAGGGTTGTAAAGCACTTTCAGCGAGGAGGAAGGCATCACACTTAATACGTGTGGTGATTGACGTTACTCGCAGAAGAAGCACCGGCTAACTCCGTGCCAGCAGCCGCGGTAATACGGAGGGTGCAAGCGTTAATCGGAATTACTGGGCGTAAAGCGCACGCAGGCGGTTTGTTAAGTCAGATGTGAAATCCCCGCGCTTAACGTGGGAACTGCATTTGAAACTGGCAAGCTAGAGTCTTGTAGAGGGGGGTAGAATTCCAGGTGTAGCGGTGAAATGCGTAGAGATCTGGAGGAATACCGGTGGCGAAGGCGGCCCCCTGGACAAAGACTGACGCTCAGGTGCGAAAGCGTGGGGAGCAAACAGGATTAGATACCCTGGTAGTCCACGCTGTAAACGATGTCGACTTGGAGGTTGTGCCCTTGAGGCGTGGCTTCCGGAGCTAACGCGTTAAGTCGACCGCCTGGGGAGTACGGCCGCAAGGTTAAAACTCAAATGAATTGACGGGGGCCCGCACAAGCGGTGGAGCATGTGGTTTAATTCGATGCAACGCGAAGAACCTTACCTACTCTTGACATCCACGGAATTCGCCAGAGATGGCTTAGTGCCTTCGGGAACCGTGAGACAGGTGCTGCATGGCTGTCGTCAGCTCGTGTTGTGAAATGTTGGGTTAAGTCCCGCAACGAGCGCAACCCTTATCCTTTGTTGCCAGCGAGTAATGTCGGGAACTCAAAGGAGACTGCCGGTGATAAACCGGAGGAAGGTGGGGATGACGTCAAGTCATCATGGCCCTTACGAGTAGGGCTACACACGTGCTACAATGGCATATACAAAGAGAAGCGAACTCGCGAGAGCAAGCGGACCTCATAAAGTATGTCGTAGTCCGGATTGGAGTCTGCAACTCGACTCCATGAAGTCGGAATCGCTAGTAATCGTAGATCAGAATGCTACGGTGAATACGTTCCCGGGCCTTGTACACACCGCCCGTCACACCATGGGAGTGGGTTGCAAAAGAAGTAGGTAGCTTAACCTTCGGGAGGGCGCTTACCACTTTGTGATTCATGACTGGGGTGAAGTCGTAACAAGGTAACCGTAGGGGAACCTGCGGTTGGATCACCTCCTTACCTCAAGATACGCATTGTGCAGTGTCCACACAGATTGTCTGATGAAATTAATGAGCAAGAGCACCTGTTGATGCGGTAGGGGTAACCTTACGCTGATACGAAAAGTGCCAAACCATGTATGTGGTCTGGTACGGATTTTTCGTGTCCCCATCGTCTAGAGGCCTAGGACACTGCCCTTTCACGGCTGTAACAGGGGTTCGAATCCCCTTGGGGACGCCACTCCGATAATGTGTGAAAGACATTATCACCTGTTCTTTATGAACAGAAAATAACTTAAAGATGACTTTAACGAGTCGTGTTTAAGATATTGCTCTTTAACAATCCGGAACAAGCTGAAAATTGAAAGTTTACAGCTGAACATCACTCTCCGTAGCAGTACTGAGTGGTGGATTAGTCTGTAACAGAGTCTCTCAAATAATCGCAATGCGACGGTGGAAACACCTTCGGGTTGTGAGGTTAAGCGACTAAGCGTACACGGTGGATGCCTAGGCAGTCAGAGGCGATGAAGGGCGTGCTAATCTGCGAAAAGCGTCGGTAAGGTGATATGAACCGTTATACCCGACGATACCCGAATGGGGAAACCCAGTGTGCTCCGGCACATTATCATTACATGAATACATAGTGTAATGAGGCGAACCGGGGGAACTGAAACATCTAAGTACCCCGAGGAAAAGAAATCAACCGAGATTCCCCCAGTAGCGGCGAGCGAACGGGGAAGAGCCCAGAACCTGAATCAGTTTGTGTGTTAGTGGAAGCGTCTGGAAAGTCGCACGGTACAGGGTGATAGTCCCGTACACAAAAATGCACAGGCTGTGAGTTCGATGAGTAGGGCGGGACACGTGACATCCTGTCTGAATATGGGGGGACCATCCTCCAAGGCTAAATACTCCTGACTGACCGATAGTGAACCAGTACCGTGAGGGAAAGGCGAAAAGAACCCCGGCGAGGGGAGTGAAATAGAACCTGAAACCGTGTACGTACAAGCAGTGGGAGCCTACTTTGTTGGGTGACTGCGTACCTTTTGTATAATGGGTCAGCGACTTATATTTTGTAGCAAGGTTAACCGAATAGGGGAGCCGTAGGGAAACCGAGTCTTAACTGGGCGTCAAGTTGCAAGGTATAGACCCGAAACCCGGTGATCTAGCCATGGGCAGGTTGAAGGTTGGGTAACACTAACTGGAGGACCGAACCGACTAATGTTGAAAAATTAGCGGATGACTTGTGGCTGGGGGTGAAAGGCCAATCAAACCGGGAGATAGCTGGTTCTCCCCGAAAGCTATTTAGGTAGCGCCTCGTGAACTCATCTTCGGGGGTAGAGCACTGTTTCGACTAGGGGGCCATCCCGGCTTACCAACTCGATGCAAACTACGAATACCGAAGAATGTTATCACGGGAGACACACGGCGGGTGCTAACGTCCGTCGTGAAGAGGGAAACAACCCAGACCGCCAGCTAAGGTCCCAAAGTCATGGTTAAGTGGGAAACGATGTGGGAAGGCATAGACAGCCAGGATGTTGGCTTAGAAGCAGCCATCATTTAAAGAAAGCGTAATAGCTCACTGGTCGAGTCGGCCTGCGCGGAAGATGTAACGGGGCTAAACCATGCACCGAAGCTGCGGCAGCGACGCTTATGCGTTGTTGGGTAGGGGAGCGTTCTGTAAGCCGTCGAAGGTGGACTGTGAGGTCTGCTGGAGGTATCAGAAGTGCGAATGCTGACATAAGTAACGATAATGCGGGTGAAAAACCCGCACGCCGGAAGACCAAGGGTTCCTGTCCAACGTTAATCGGGGCAGGGTGAGTCGACCCCTAAGGCGAGGCTGAAAAGCGTAGTCGATGGGAAGCAGGTTAATATTCCTGCACTTGGTGTTACTGCGAAGGGGGGACGGAGAAGGCTAGGCTGGCCGGGCGACGGTTGTCCCGGTTCAAGCGTGTAGGGGGTGTGACCTGGTAAATCCGGTTGCATATCAACCCTGAGGCGTGATAACGAGCCACTACGGTGGTGAAGTAGCTGATGCCATGCTTCCAGGAAAAGCCTCTAAGCTCCAGGTAACACGAAATCGTACCCCAAACCGACACAGGTGGTCAGGTAGAGAATACTCAGGCGCTTGAGAGAACTCGGGTGAAGGAACTAGGCAAAATGGTGCCGTAACTTCGGGAGAAGGCACGCTGGCGCGTAGGTGAAGGGACTTGCTCCCGGAGCTGAAGCCAGTCGAAGATACCAGCTGGCTGCAACTGTTTAATAAAAACACAGCACTGTGCAAACACGAAAGTGGACGTATACGGTGTGACGCCTGCCCGGTGCCGGAAGGTTAATTGATGGGGTCAGCCGCAAGGCGAAGCTCTTGATCGAAGCCCCGGTAAACGGCGGCCGTAACTATAACGGTCCTAAGGTAGCGAAATTCCTTGTCGGGTAAGTTCCGACCTGCACGAATGGCGTAATGATGGCCAGGCTGTCTCCACCCGAGACTCAGTGAAATTGAACTCGCTGTGAAGATGCAGTGTACCCGCGGCAAGACGGAAAGACCCCGTGAACCTTTACTATAGCTTGACACTGAACATTGAGCCTTGATGTGTAGGATAGGTGGGAGGCTTTGAAGCGTGGACGCCAGTCTGCGTGGAGCCAACCTTGAAATACCACCCTTTAATGTTTGATGTTCTAACTCGGCCCCGTAATCCGGGGTGAGGACAGTGTCTGGTGGGTAGTTTGACTGGGGCGGTCTCCTCCTAAAGAGTAACGGAGGAGCACGAAGGTTAGCTAATCACGGTCGGACATCGTGAGGTTAGTGCAATGGCATAAGCTAGCTTGACTGCGAGAGTGACGGCTCGAGCAGGTACGAAAGTAGGTCATAGTGATCCGGTGGTTCTGAATGGAAGGGCCATCGCTCAACGGATAAAAGGTACTCCGGGGATAACAGGCTGATACCGCCCAAGAGTTCATATCGACGGCGGTGTTTGGCACCTCGATGTCGGCTCATCACATCCTGGGGCTGAAGTAGGTCCCAAGGGTATGGCTGTTCGCCATTTAAAGTGGTACGCGAGCTGGGTTTAGAACGTCGTGAGACAGTTCGGTCCCTATCTGCCGTGGGCGTTGGAAGATTGAGAGGGGCTGCTCCTAGTACGAGAGGACCGGAGTGGACGCATCACTGGTGTTCGGGTTGTCATGCCAATGGCATTGCCCGGTAGCTAAATGCGGAAAAGATAAGCGCTGAAAGCATCTAAGCGCGAAACTTGCCTCGAGATGAGTCTTCCCTGTGGCTTTAAGCCACCTGAAGGGACGTTTAAGACTAAGACGTTGATAGGCTGGGTGTGTAAGTGCAGCGATGCATTGAGCTAACCAGTACTAATGACCCGAGAGGCTTAACCTTACAACACCGAAGGTGTTTTTGATTTGAGAGACAGACTCGAGAGAGTAGATTTTCAGCGAATTGTTCCGGTATTGGTTCGTATGGCGGCGTGTGATGAGAAATTATGACACGACGCGGTATGAATGAAACAGAATTTGCCTGGCGGCAGTAGCGCGGTGGTCCCACCTGACCCCATGCCGAACTCAGAAGTGAAACGCCGTAGCGCCGATGGTAGTGTGGGGTCTCCCCATGCGAGAGTAGGGAACTGCCAGGCATCAAATAAAGCCAAAAGCCCCGCACGCAAGTGCGGGGCTTTTGGCTATGCGGAAATTGAAATGTTCTGTACATTATCTATCCTAAAACCGTCAGGATCCGCAACTTAACTTGCCGTTTTTATTTCTCCTGCGTCCTGAACTGCTCTCCTTTATAACCAGAACATCTAAATTAATAACTTAAGCTGAAACATTTTCACTTACTGCTTGCAGGCTCGACATCTTAATCAAAACCCGTTATCTTCGGCTATCTAGAAGTCTAAACGTATAAATGGATGCAGTGAGGAAGTTGTTATGCCGATCCGGGTTCCAGATGAATTACCAGCCGTGAATTTCCTGCGCAATGAGAACGTCTTTGTCATGACGTCATCACGTGCGAAAACACAGGAGATCCGTCCTCTTAAGGTGCTGGTTCTCAACCTGATGCCAAAGAAAATTGAGACCGAAAATCAATTTTTGCGGCTGCTTTCTAACTCTCCCCTGCAGATAGATGTCCAACTGCTGCGCATTGACAGTCGTGAATCTAAAAATACCCCCGCAGAGCATCTGAATAATTTCTATTGTGACTTTGAAGACATTCAGCATGACAACTATGACGGCCTGATTGTTACCGGTGCGCCTTTAGGATTGGTAGACTTTTGTGACGTAGCATACTGGCCGGAAATCGAACGTGTTATTCATTGGGCTAAAGAACATGTCACGTCAACATTGTTTGTTTGCTGGGCGGTTCAGGCTGCGCTAAATGTGCTTTATGGACTGCCTAAAATGACCCGCGAAGCGAAGCTTTCGGGCGTGTATCCTCATCAGACGCTGCAACCGCTGGCCCTACTGACACGTGGCTTTGATGAAAGCTTTCTGGCACCTCACTCCCGTTATGCAGATTTTCCGGCGAATGTGCTCCGCCAGCATACGGATCTGGAGATCTTCGCTGAATCTGACGAAGCCGGTGCCTATCTCTTTGCAACAAAAGATAAGCGGATGGCTTTTGTGACCGGACACCCTGAATATGATGCAGGAACGCTGGCCGGAGAGTATCTGCGTGACGTGGCCGCCGGTTTGTCGCCTGAGATGCCTTACAACTATTTCCCGCAGGACAACGCCGAGCTGGCACCAAAGGCAACCTGGCGTAGCCACGGACATCTGTTGTTCACTAACTGGCTGAATTACTATGTTTATCAGATCACGCCGTTTGATCTGCGTCAGATGAATCCGACACTCGAGTAAAGCCTCCTCCTGCTACGGCAGACGATCTTTTCGGTCGTCTGCTCTTCCTCATTTTATCCTTGTGATCCCTTTCTCTTAACAACTCCCTTTGAACATATTTTTCGTTAAACCGAAATTGATTACCATTTTATATAAAAGTTATTATTTTTTATTTCATTGATTATAAATAAATTTTTTTCAATTTTAAAATAAAATGGAAATCGTTTTTGATTTTATGAAATTACTGATTACGCTTAAATCTATCGGGCAATAAATAACCAGAGAAAAGTCGTCGCAGGAACATGAGCGTATCTCGGGTATGTTTTCGACCGTAACAACATCTGTTCAGTGAGGCGGTCTGGCAGATTAAGCAGATAAATCAGGAGAAAAGCGATGTCAGAGCAAATTACCCGCAGTCAGCTTGGTTTTACGCGCCGTTTTGGTGAGACCGAAGCGCAAATTCTGACCGAAGAAGCCGTTGATTTTTTATCCGAACTGGTTGTCCGTTTTACCCCACTGCGTAATCGCTTACTGGCCGATCGTATTGCTGTACAGCAGAAGATAGATCAGGGTGTATTGCCTGATTTTATTTCGGAAACGAATTCCATAAAAAATTCAGACTGGAAGATTCGGGGCATTCCGGCCGATTTACTGGATCGTCGGGTAGAAATCACTGGCCCTGTCGAACGCAAAATGGTGATCAATGCGCTTAACGCCAATGTGAAAGTCTTTATGGCGGACTTTGAGGATTCCCTTGCGCCGGACTGGCAGAAAGTTATCGAAGGGCAGATCAACTTACGCGATGCGGTGAACGGGACTATCAGCTACACCAATGAATCCGGAAAGATTTATCAGCTCAAGCCCGATCCTGCAGTTCTGGTTTGTCGTGTCCGTGGTCTGCATTTACCTGAAAAGCATGTGATCTGGCAGGGCGAATCTCTTCCCGGCTCGTTGTTCGATTTTGCTTTGTATTTTTTCCACAATTATCGCCCATTGCTGGCAAAAGGCAGCGGCCCTTATTTCTATCTGCCAAAAATGCAGTCTTATCATGAAGCTGACTGGTGGAGCCAGGTCTTCAGTTTTGCCGAGGATTATGCGCAATTACCACGTGGTACGATTAAAGCCACGGTGCTGATTGAAACGCTGCCCGCGGTTTTCCAGATGGACGAAATCCTTTACCACCTGCGCGATCACATCGTCGGCCTCAATTGTGGCCGCTGGGATTACATCTTCAGCTACATCAAAACATTGAAGAGTCATGCTGACCGTGTATTACCCGACCGTCAGTCCGTCACCATGACTCAGCCTTTTCTGAATGCTTACTCCCGGTTGCTGATTAAAACCTGCCATCGCCGTGGCGCATTTGCGATGGGCGGCATGGCGGCATTTATCCCAAGCAAAAACGTTAAGCGTAACGAATGGGTGCTCAATAAAGTCCGGACAGACAAAGAGCTTGAGGCGAATAACGGACATGATGGTACCTGGATTGCGCATCCGGGGCTGGCAGACACGGTGCTTGAGGTCTTCGATAAAGCACTGGGCAGCCGTTCAAACCAGCTGGATGTCCTGCGCGAAGAAGATGTCGAAATTACTGCAGAGCAGTTGCTCGAACCTTGTTCCGGCGAGCGTACTGAAGAGGGCATGCGCGCCAATATTCGCGTTGCTGTGCAATACATTGAAGCCTGGATTTCTGGCAACGGCTGCGTGCCGATTTACGGGTTAATGGAAGATGCTGCCACGGCTGAAATCTCCCGTACATCGATCTGGCAATGGATCCACCACGGCAAAACGCTTAATGACGGGCAACCCGTCACGAAGCCGTTATTCCGCCGCATGCTGAACGAAGAAATGCTGGTCATTCAGCAGGAATTGGGCGAGCAGCGATTCAGCTCTGGCCGCTTCACGCAGGCCGCGGCGCTGATGGAAAAAATCACAACACAGGATGAATTAATCGATTTCCTGACCCTGCCGGGCTATCAGCTGCTGGCCTGATCCTTCTTACCCTACACATAAAAAGACCGGAGCATTTGCCATGAAAACAACCCGTACTCAGCAAATTCAGCAGCTTGAAGAATCCTGGAGCCAGCCACGCTGGAAAAATATCACCCGGCCTTACACGGCGGCAGAAGTGATTAGCCTGAGGGGGTCAGTAAACCCCGAATGTACGCTGGCTCAGCACGGAGCCAGCCGCCTGTGGAACTTACTCCACGGTGCATCGCGTAAAGGGTATGTGAATTGTCTCGGCGCACTGACCGGCGGACAGGCCCTGCAACAGGCTAAAGCCGGTATTGAAGCCATTTATCTTTCCGGCTGGCAGGTTGCCGCAGATGCCAATACGGCTTCCAGTATGTACCCCGATCAGTCTTTGTATCCGGTGAATTCGGTACCTGAAGTGGTGGCGAGGATTAACAACACTTTCCGCCGCGCGGATCAGATCCAGTGGGCCAATAACATTGAGCCGGGGCAGCCGGGCTACACCGACTATTTCCTGCCGATTGTGGCCGACGCTGAAGCCGGTTTTGGTGGTGTACTCAATGCCTTTGAGCTGATGAAATCCATGATTGAGGCCGGTGCTGCGGCGGTTCACTTTGAAGATCAGCTTGCCGCAGTGAAGAAATGCGGGCATATGGGCGGCAAAGTTCTGGTACCCACCCAGGAAGCGGTGCAGAAACTGGTCTCCGCGCGCCTTGCCGCTGATGTTCTTGGTGTGCCGACGTTACTTGTGGCACGTACCGATGCCGATGCGGCAGATTTACTGACGTCAGACTGCGACCCGTATGACAGCCAGTTTATTACCGGCGAAAGAACACATGAAGGTTTCTACCGGACGCACGCCGGTATTGAGCAGGCCATCAGTCGCGGGCTGGCGTACGCACCTTATGCCGACGTAGTGTGGTGCGAAACATCGACACCTGATCTGAAACTGGCTCAGCGTTTTGCCGAGGCGATTCACGCCGAATTTCCGGGGAAATTGCTGGCCTATAACTGTTCGCCGTCGTTTAACTGGAAGAAGAATCTCGACGATAAAACCATCGCCAGTTTCCAGGACCAGTTGGCCGCGATGGGTTACCAGTATCAGTTCATTACGCTGGCGGGCATTCACAGCATGTGGTTCAACATGTTCGATCTTGCCCATGCTTATGCACAGGGCGAGGGGATGAAGCACTACGTGGATAAAGTGCAGGAGCCGGAATTTGCAGCCATAGGCCGCGGCTACACCTTCGCTTCGCATCAGCAGGAAGTCGGAACCGGCTATTTCGACAAAGTCACCACCATTATTCAGGGCGGTCGCTCCTCGGTCACCGCACTCACCGGCTCTACCGAAGAACAGCAGTTTTCCCCGACGTCACACTGATGTTCATCAGACCTGGTGAAAGCCGGGTCTCTTTCCTCAGGGAGTCGCCACTATGCGTATAGAGCTGTTGATTGCGCAGACTATTTTACAGGGGTTCGACGCCCAGTACGGCCGCTTTCTCGAAGTGACATCGGGGGCGCAGCAGCGCTTTGAAAATGCCGACTGGCCAGCGGTACAGGCGGCAATGAAGCAACGTATCCATTTGTATGACCATCATGTCGGGCTGGTTGTCGCCCAGCTCAGATGCATTACCGGCCAGCATTTTTATGATGCCGCATTTCTGATCCGCATAAAAGAATGTTACGCCGGATTACTGCCTGATTATCCCCGGGCTGAAATCGCCGAAAGCTTCTTTAATTCAGTTTATTGCCGGATTTTCAAACATCGTGATCTGACAACAGACAAACTTTTTATTTTCAGCGAGCAGTCCTCCCGGCGTGAGCAACATTGTGCCCGTCCTTTGTCACGCCTCTGCCCGGTTCAGGGTAAGCTCGTCGCCACATTGGCAAAAGTTCTTGAGGACCTGCCGGTGCGCTTGCCGTGGGAGAATGCGAACCGTGATGTAGATTATATCGCCACGGCGTTACAGCAACGCTTCCCCGCAGAGTGGCTTGCGGATGCTGATATCGAGATTGCTACCGAAATTTTTTATCGCAATAAAGCTGCGTGGATAATCGGCAAAATCAGGGCAGGAGCGCAGGTTTTCCCTTTGTTATTACCCGTGCATCTCAGTCATCAGAATCAGTTATTCGTTGATGCCTGTCTTACCGAAAGCGACGATGCCAGCATCGTCTTTGGCTTTGCCCGCTCGTATTTTATGGTGTATGCCCCGCAACCCGGCGCGCTGGTTGAATGGTTACGTGAGATATTACCGGCCAAAACCACGGCAGAGCTGTACAGCGCTATCGGTTGTCAGAAGCATGCAAAAACAGAATGTTACCGTGAACATCTGCACTTTATGGCGCAAACCGACGAGTCTTTTATTATTGCGCCAGGCGTCAAAGGTATGGTCATGCTGGTATTTACCCTGCCGGGCAGTGATCGCGTGTTCAAAGTGATAAAAGATAATTTTGCGCCGCAGAAAGAAGTGACCGAAGCCCAGGTCAAAGCCTGCTATCAGTTGGTGAAAGAGCATGACCGTGTCGGGCGGATGGCCGATACCCAGGAATTTGAGCACTTTGTTCTGCCGAAGAAAAACATCAGCCCTGAACTGATGGCTGAACTACAGCGCGAAGTACCTGCCAAAATCGAAGATCTGGGGGACAGCATTGCGCTCCGGCATCTGTACATTGAACGACGCATGACGCCGCTGAATATATATCTGGAACAGGCCAGTGATACGCAGCTTTATGACGTGATTGAAGAATACGGCAATGCAATCAAACAACTGGCCGCGGCGAATATCTTCCCCGGCGACATGTTGTTTAAGAATTTCGGCGTCACCCGCCATGGCCGTGTGGTGTTTTATGACTACGATGAAATCTGCTACATGACTGAAGCTAATTTTCGCGATATTCCTGCCCCACGTTACCCGGAAGATGAACTGGCCAGCGAACCCTGGTACAGCATTGCGCCGGGCGATGTTTTCCCGGAAGAATTCCGGCATTTTCTTTGCAGCGACAAACGCCTCGGTCAGATCTTTGAAACGCTACATGACGACCTGTTTAACGCCGGTTACTGGCGCGGTTTGCAGCAGCGTATCCGTGAAGGGCACGTCGAAGATGTTTTTGCTTATCGCCGTTCCCGGCGTTTTAGCCAGCGTTAATATGCTGAAACGCCGCCGGATGATGGCAGGGTTTCAGCGCCTCTCTCAGTGTTTGCCGCCACCGTATGCCTGCGTGATTTCTTTCGCCGCGTGGATCACCAGCGCACCCAGTTCCGTCACACGATCATCGGTGATACGCGAAACCGGGCCCGAAATGGAAATCGCCGCATACGCGTCGTTATGCTCGTCATAGATGCAGGTCGCCACACAACGTAGCCCGAGCGCATGTTCTTCATCATCAAAGGCATAACCGCGTTTACGGGTATCCGCCAGCTCTTGTTTCAGGTTTGTCGGAGACGTTTTTGTCAGCGGCGTATAACTGTGCAGGCCAATTTTATGCAGCAGTTTTGCCAGGCGTTCTTCCGGCAGGGTAGAAAGAAACGCTTTGCCGGCACCTGACGCATGCATGGGTAATTTTCCGCCAATCGGCGCGGACATTCTCATCAGAGCATTACACTGCACCTGATCGATGATGATCGCCTGATAATCACTGTGATCCAGCACAGCCAGATTGACCGTTTCGCCGGATTCTTCCATCAGACGGCGCAACATCGGATGCACCATGGCCAGTAAATTGCGGCTCTGCAGGAAGCTGCTGCCGACAACAAACGCATGCGAGCCAATGGTCCACAAGCCCAAATCGCCGACCTGACGAACAAACCCCTGCTGCTGCATGGTGGTGAGAAGGCGGTGGGTGGTGGAGTTGGGTAAACCTGCCTGCTGGGCGAGATCGGTCAGCGCTACACTGCCCTGAGCTTCGGCAATATATTCCAGCAACTTAAGGCCACGCGTCAGGGACTGAACCTGCCCGGTTGCGGTGCTGCTGGCAGCAGCAGCGGCTTTGGTTTTCTTAGCACGTTTGGCCGGAGCCGATACGGACGTTGCCATGAGCCTGTTCCTTGTAAGATGCGCCAAAAGCTGGCGAAGAAAAATCGTTTTTGGAATTGGTTTTCGTTTTTATAGTATGGATCGCAACCTGCCTTTGTGCTCATCCGATGTGTTGCATTGCATTTGCGGGATGTCTTCCCGAATTGAAAAAGTCTCACGTCGGTGCGGGCTTGTGGCTAAGGAAGGTATGCTAGGATGTTGACCATAATTTCCGGCGCATGAATGAACAATTTGCCGGGTGTGCGTGATGGGTGATGAGGTGAAAGTGACTAATCGAGTTGAGGCGCTACATAAGCAACTGGCACAGCGCATTTTGGTTCTGGATGGCGGTATGGGCACTATGATCCAAAGCTACCGTCTGGAAGAAGAAGATTACCGTGGTGAGCGTTTTGCCGACTGGGAAAGCGATCTTAAAGGCAATAACGATCTTCTGGTGCTTTCCAAACCCGAAGTGATCGTCGAGATCCATAACGGTTATCTTGCTGCGGGTGCAGATATCCTCGAAACCAACACCTTCAACTCCACCACGATTGCCATGGCTGACTACCATATGGAATCGCTGTCGGCTGAAATTAACTATGAAGCCGCGCGGCTGGCGCGTCAGTGTGCCGATGAGTGGACCGCCCGTACGCCGGATAAACCGCGCTATGTCGCCGGAGTTTTAGGTCCGACCAACCGGACGGCGTCGATTTCACCGGACGTTAACGATCCCGCGTTCCGTAACGTGTCTTTCGATCAACTGGTTGAAGCCTACCGTGAATCGACCCGTGCGCTGATTGAAGGCGGGGCGGATCTGATCATGATCGAAACCGTCTTTGACACACTTAACGCCAAAGCCGCGACATTTGCAGTAGAAAGCGAATTCGAAGCGATGGGCATCGTATTGCCGGTCATGGTATCCGGTACGATTACCGATGCCTCCGGGCGCACCTTGTCCGGCCAGACAACTGAGGCTTTTTATAACTCGCTGCGTCACGTTAAGCCGCTCACTTTTGGCCTTAACTGCGCCCTGGGTCCGGATGAATTACGTCAGTATGTCGCTGAGTTATCTCGTATTGCAGAATGTTATGTCACTGCGCATCCAAATGCCGGTTTACCTAACGCCTTTGGTGAATACGATCTTGAAGCCAAAGAAATGGCTGAGCATATTGCTGAATGGGCGCGCTCAGGCTTTCTGAACATTGTCGGTGGCTGTTGCGGTACCACGCCTGCGCACATCGCGGCGATGGTGAAAGCCGTGGAGGGCGTACCGCCCCGCGTTTTACCGACCATTCCTGTTGCCTGCCGTCTTGCAGGGCTGGAACCGCTGACCATCGATCCACAAACGCTGTTTGTGAACGTCGGTGAACGTACCAATGTGACCGGCTCCGCGCGTTTTAAACGCCTGATTAAAGAAGAGAAGTATTCTGAAGCGCTGGCCGTGGCCCGTCAGCAGGTAGAAAGTGGCGCGCAAATCATCGACATCAACATGGATGAAGGGATGCTTGATGCCGAAGCGGCGATGGTGCGTTTCCTCAGCCTGATTGCCGGTGAACCGGATATCGCCCGCGTGCCGATCATGATCGACTCCTCCAAATGGGATGTTATCGAAAAAGGCCTGAAATGCATTCAGGGCAAAGGAATTGTTAACTCCATTTCCATGAAAGAAGGCGAAGAAGCTTTCCTGCATCACGCCCGCATGGTGCGCCGCTACGGCGCAGCCGTTGTGGTCATGGCATTCGATGAAACCGGCCAAGCGGATACCCGCGCCCGCAAAATTGAAATCTGTCGCCGGGCCTACAAATTACTGACGGAAAAAGTCGGTTTCCCGCCGGAAGACATTATTTTTGACCCGAACATCTTTGCGGTGGCGACCGGCATTGACGAACATAACAACTACGCCGTTGATTTCATCGAAGCCTGTGCCGATATCAAAGCGCAACTGCCGCATGCGCTGATTTCCGGCGGTGTTTCCAATGTTTCCTTCTCGTTCCGCGGTAACGAACCGGTGCGTGAAGCCATTCACGCCGTCTTCCTGTATCACGCCATCCGCAACGGTATGGATATGGGCATCGTCAACGCCGGTCAGTTGGCGATTTATGATGATTTACCGGCTGAACTGCGCGACGCCGTTGAAGATGTCATCCTCAACCGCCGCCCGGATGGCACTGAGCGTTTGCTCGAACTGGCCGAAAAATACCGTGGCAGCAAGGACGATGGCGAAGCGAATAAGCAGCAGGCGGAATGGCGCAGCTGGGAAGTGAAAAAACGCCTCGAATACTCGCTGGTGAAAGGAATTACCGAGTTTATCGAACTGGATACCGAAGAGTGCCGTCAGCTGGCCGCGCGCCCTATCGAAGTGATCGAAGGCCCGCTGATGGACGGCATGAACGTCGTCGGCGACCTGTTTGGTGCTGGCAAAATGTTCCTGCCGCAGGTGGTGAAATCCGCGCGCGTGATGAAACAGGCCGTGGCCTATCTGGAGCCGTACATTGAAGCCAGCAAGGAGAAGGGGCAGACCAACGGCAAAATTCTGCTCGCGACGGTAAAAGGCGACGTGCATGACATTGGCAAAAACATCGTCGGCGTCGTGCTGCAGTGTAATAACTACGAGATTATTGATCTCGGTGTGATGGTGCCGACGGATAAAATTTTGAAAACCGCCATTGAAGAAAACGTCGACATTATCGGGCTTTCCGGGCTTATCACCCCGTCACTGGATGAAATGGTCAATGTGGCGAAAGAAATGGAACGCCGGGGTTTCACCATGCCGCTGCTGATTGGCGGCGCGACCACATCGAAAGCGCACACGGCGGTGAAAATCGAACAGAACTACAGTGGCGTGACCTGCTACGTGCAAAACGCCTCGCGTTCTGTCGGCGTGGTGTCTGCGTTGCTGTCAAAAGATCAGCGTGACGCGTTTATCGAACGGACACGTAAAGAGTACGACACCGTGCGCATCCAGCATGGTCGCAAAAAGCCGCGCACACCGCCGGTAAGTCTCGAAGTGGCCCGTGACAACGCGACTGTTATCGATTGGGAGAATTACACGCCGCCGGTGGCTCATCGTCCGGGTATCCAGAAAGTGGAAGCCAGCATTGAAACGCTACGTAATTACATCGACTGGACACCGTTCTTCATGACCTGGTCGCTGGCAGGTAAATACCCTCGCATTCTCGAAGACGAAGTGGTGGGTGAAGAAGCGAAGCGACTGTTCAAAGATGCCAATGACCTGCTGGATAAGCTTTCCACAGAGAAATCGCTCAATCCGCGTGGTGTCGTCGGCTTGTTCCCGGCAAACAGTAAAGGCGACGATATCGAAATCTACAGCGATGAACGCCGTCAGGACGTGCTGGTCGTCAGCCATCATTTGCGGCAGCAAACCGAAAAAACGGATTTTGCCAACTACTGTCTTGCTGACTTTGTTGCACCAAAATCCAGCGGTAAAAAAGATTACATGGGTGCATTTGCCGTAACCGGCGGGCTTGAGGAAGACGCGCTGGCCGAGGCGTATGACAAGCAGCATGATGATTACAACAAAATCATGATCAAGGCGCTGGCTGACCGTCTGGCAGAAGCGTTTGCGGAATATCTGCATGAAAAAGTGCGTAAAGTGTACTGGGGTTTTGCGGCTAACGAGAACCTGAGTAACGAAGAGCTGATCCGCGAAAATTATCAGGGGATACGTCCGGCTCCGGGCTATCCGGCCTGTCCTGAACATACCGAAAAAGGGCAAATCTGGAAGCTGCTGGATGTGGAAGCCAATACCGGTATGCAACTGACCGAATCATTCGCTATGTGGCCGGGGGCTGCGGTATCAGGCTGGTATTTCAGTCACCCTGACAGCAAATACTTCGCCGTGGCGCAGATTCAGCGTGATCAGGTGGAGGATTACGCGGCACGTAAAAATATGCCGGTCGCTGAAGTCGAGCGCTGGCTGGCGCCAAACTTAGGGTACGACGCCGATTAGCCCTATAAATGCCCGTGAATTCAAGGGCATTTCCGGTGACATAAAACCTTACTACTCCTGCTCTCCGGAGGTGAAGACAGGCAGAAGAGTAAAGCGTCCGCGCCATGGATGGCGCGGTTCGAGCCATCAGGGATGATTTTACGGCGTCTTTACGATCTGCCTGTTTTCACTGATTCTGATATTCATTCCAGAGCCCTTGTCCTGTTCTCACTTGCCATTTTCCTGCTTCTTTAAATCAATTCACTTCCACATCAATGTGCAGCGCGTCATAGCGCCAGTATTCTAAATCGCAGTCGATGATCCGGTCATGCTGGTCGCGGTTGATGCGTGTGATAAACAGTGCCGGACTGCCGGAAGCCACTCTCAGCGCATGCGACGCTTCTTCGGTCAGCAGCGTAGGCACCATGTCGAAACGCACGCGTCCGTAATGGATGTCATAGCGGGAGGCGTATAAATCAGTCAGAGATGTCGTGAGATCCTCATCAAGAATTCCCTGAAAATACAGTGGATTGAGATAGTGTTCGACATACAGCACTGCGCGGTTGTCGATATAACGTAACCGCCGGATGCAAATCACCTCACTCTCTGGCGGCAACAATAACTTTAGACACACCGTATCACTGGCAACACAGTGCTTCGCATCAATCACTGTGGTCTTTGCGCTGCGCCCCTGATCTTTCGCCATCGCATGAAAGTGACTTCTTTGCAGCGGGTTATAGACAATGCGTGGCGGGGAAACAAACCAGCCCCGGCGTACTTCCCGGTAAATCAGACCCTGGGCCTCAAGCTGGCTTAATGCTTCCCGTAATGTGATGCGGGTCGTGGAAAACTGTTCACTCAATGCGCGCTCAGAAGGCAGCCTTCCCTCGGCAGAAAATGCCCCGGCCGCAATACTTTCGCTTAATACCTTGCAGATAACGGCAAGGGTGGTCTGCGATTCACTCATCGGTCTGCAAGCCTCATTTCAGTGCGTTTTTGCACCAATCTGACTCTGCGTCGTGTCAATAATGTGCGCTTGTTAACATCGATAAGCTTAAAACTGCTGCTTTTTCGCGCTGACATATAATTATCACAATTGAGCGTTAGATTGGCTTGGTTCTTGCTGGACTAGACCAGCACTTCACACACTATCATCTGGAGCATCCGTTATGAAACAGTTGTTCGCTTCTGTGTTAACCAGCGCGCTTGTCCTCTCCGCTTCAACGGCATTTGCCGCTGAGCCTCCTGCTGAACTCCTGAAAGCGGCACAAGCCGAAGGAACCGTAAACAGTGTCGGTATGCCTGATGACTGGGCGAACTGGAAAGGAACCTGGAGTGATCTGAGCACTAAATATGGCCTGAAACACAGCGATACCGACATGAGCTCCGCGCAGGAAATCGCGAAATTCCTGGCCGAAAAGGACAACGCCAGTGCTGATATTGGCGACGTAGGGGCCGCTTTTGGACCGGTTGCCGTGCAAAAAGGTGTGACTCAGCCTTATAAACCGACCACCTGGGATCAGGTGCCGGACTGGGCAAAAGATAAAGAGGGTATGTGGGCACTCGCTTACACCGGGACTATCGCCTTCATCATTGATAAATCGCAGGTTAAAGACGCACCGCACAGCTGGGCTGATCTGCTGAACAGCAAATACAAAGTGACTATCGGTGACGTGAGCACTGCAGCGCAGGCCGCAAACGGTGTGCTGGCGGCAACTTACGCGATGGGTGGCAATGAAAAGGATTTGAAACCAGGCCTGGAATATTTTGGCAAACTGGCGAAAGCAGGGCGTCTGAGCCTGACTAACCCGGTGATCGCTTCTCTGGAAAAAGGTGAGGTGCAGGTTGGGGTAGTCTGGGACTTCAACGGTCTGAGCTATCGCGACAAAATCGACAAAACCCGCTTCGACGTGGTGATCCCTTCTGATGGCACTATCACGTCCGGTTACACCACGATCATCAACAAATTCGCCAAACACCCTAACGCCGCCAAACTGGCGCGTGAATACATCTTCTCTGACGCAGGCCAGATTAACTTAGCACAGGGTTATGCCCGTCCAATCCGTGCCGATCACATCACGCTGCCGGACGATGCAAAAGCCAAACTGCTGCCTTCCAGCGAATACAAAAATGCGCATCCTATTGCCGATCCGGCTGCCTGGGATAAGAGCGCGAAAACCTTGCCGCGACTGTGGCAGGAAAACGTCATGATCAATATGCAGCAGTAATGACCTAAAAAAATAAGAAAACCGGGCAGCGAACGCATTGATTAATCACAACACCTGTACGAAAGGCATACGTGGATGAAGAGCATTCTGGTAGTACTGGACGGCCTGAATTATCAGGTCGGCCGCGACGCAATGGGCTATTTACAGGCGCAGTGTGCCGCAGGACGCGGCCGCTTGTATCAACTGGAATGCGAATTGCCTTCGCTGTCCCGGCCGCTTTATGAATGCATTCTCACCGGCATCACGCCGGTGGTGAGTGGCATCGTTCATAACCACGTTGACCGGTTATCAACACAACGCAGTATTTTTCACTATGCCCGCGACGCCGGTCTGACGACGGCTGCGGCGGCCTATCACTGGGTCAGTGAGTTGTATAATCGCACGCCTTTTGATCCGCCGCGTGATCGCCACACCAGTGATGAATCGCTGACTATCCAGCACGGCCATTTTTATTACGACGACAGCTACCCTGATTCGCATCTGTTCGATGACGCCGAAAGCCTGCGTCGTCGTCACGATCCCGACTTCCTGCTGATCCACCCGATGAATATTGATGATGCCGGACATAAATTTGGCCTGTCGACGCCGCAATACCGCAACAAAGCGCGGACTGCAGACGGCATCCTGTCGCGCTATCTGGGCGACTGGCTTGATGCCGGTTATCAGGTGATCGTGACGGCGGATCACGGCATGAATGATGACCGCAGCCACGGCGGTATTTTGCCGGAGGAGCGTCAGGTACCGCTGTTTGTTTTTGGCAGTGCGTTCAGCTTCAAACAGGCCGCACCGTTGCAGACTGAGTTATGCGGAACCGTTTGTCAGATCCTCAATATTGCCCACGACAAGCCACATTGCGCGGCATTACTGGCCTGAATCCTGTCACTTATAGAGGATACCCGATGAAAGCGAAGTGGCTTGCGGCGTTGTTTATGCTGCCGTTTCTGGTGTTTTTCATCGCTTTTCAACTGGCACCGCTGGCATGGATTGCGGTGAGCAGCTTTTACAGCGAAACCTATGAAGCCTGGGGACTGGGCAATTACACCGACATTCTGACATCACCGTTCTATTTGCAGGCCATGCGCTTCTCGCTGGATATTTCCATCTGGTCGAGTTTGTACGGTTTGCTTATCGCGTTAGTGGGGAGTTACTCACTTCGCCAGCTTGGCCCGACAAAGCTGCACGACTTTGTGATGTCGTTTACTAACATGACCAGCAACTTTGCGGGTGTGCCGCTGGCCTTCGCCTTCGTGATCCTGCTTGGCCTGAATGGTTGCCTGACACTGTTGCTGAAAAAATATGGCCTGATGGAACACTTCGACCTCTATTCGAAAGACGGGCTGATTGTTCTCTATACCTATTTTCAGATCCCGCTCGGCGTGTTGCTGATGTATCCGGCATTTGATGCGCTTCGGGAGGACTGGCGCGAGTCAGCAGCCTTGCTGGGCGCGGGACGCTGGCGTTACTGGCGTCATATCGGTATTCCGGTGCTGTTCCCGGCCTTGCTCGGTACCTTCGTGATTTTGCTCGCCAATGCCCTTGGCGCGTATGCCACGGTGTATGCGCTGACCACCGGTAACTTTAACGTAGTGCCGGTACGTATCGCGGCGTTGGTCTCGGGGGATATTTCTCTCGATCCGAATATGGGCAGCGCGCTGGCGATGTTGCTGGTGGTGCTGATGGCCTTTATCACGCTGATCCATCAGTGGTTATTGCGTAAAAGTTATCTCAGTCAGCGCAGCTGACGGGCAGAAAAAGGAACGTAAAATGTCGCGCTCTGAAGCGATTTACCACCGTGTGGTGATCTGGATTTTACTGATTGTCCTGATGTTGCCGCTGCTGGCGACGCTGGTCTATGCGCTGGTGCTGGAATGGGGCGCCACTATATTGCCGAGCGGCTTTACGCTCAAATGGGTGGTGGCGTTGTGGAGTGATCCGCGTTTCCTGATTGCGCTCTGGCACTCGCTGCTGGTGTGTTTCGGTACCTTGTTCCTCTCGCTGGTGCTGATCTTGCCACTAATGTTTGTGATTGCTTACTATTTCCCGAAGCTCGATGCGCTGATGAACATCCTGATCCTGCTGCCGTTCGCCGTGCCGCCGGTGGTGTCATCGGTCGGCCTGATGCAACTCTATTCCGCTGAACCGCTGGCGCTGACCGGCACGCCGTGGATCCTGATTGGCTGTTACTTCACCATCGCGCTGCCGTTTATCTATCGCGCCATTTCTAACAACATGCAGGCGATCAACCTGCGTGATCTGATGGATGCCGCGCATCTGCTCGGGGCCAGCACCTGGAAAGCGGCACTGCTGGTTGTTTTGCCGAACTTACGTAAAGGCGGAATGATTGCCGTCCTGCTGTCGTTTTCCTTCCTGATCGGGGAATTTGTGTTCGCCAACCTGCTGGCGGGCAGCCGTTATGAAACGGTTCAGGTTTACCTCTATAACATGCGCAATGGCAGCGGTCATTTCACCAGCGCATTGGTCATCTCCTATTTCATGGTCGTCCTGATTTTCACCTGGGTGGCGAACATACTGAACAAAGGAAAGCGCTGATTATGTCGTATTTGCAGGTTACTCAACTCAATAAGTCTTACGGTCCGACGCAGATTTTCAACAACATCGATTTCTCAGCAAGAGAGGGAGAATTCGTCACGCTGCTGGGACCCAGCGGCTGCGGGAAATCCACGCTGCTGCGCTGTCTGGCCGGTCTGACCTCCGTCGACAGCGGAAAAATTCTGATACAGGGACAGGATATCGTGCCGTTGCCGCCGCAACAGCGCGGTATTGGTATGGTCTTCCAGAGCTATGCATTGTTTCCGAATATGACGGTTGAAGCCAATGTCGCGTTCGGCCTGAAAATGCAAAAGATACCCGCTTCCGAGTTGCATCGCCGCGTCGGTGAAGTGCTGGAACTGGTGGAAATGAACGATTATGCCAGACGCTATCCACATCAGCTTTCCGGCGGTCAGTGTCAGCGAGTGGCGCTGGCGCGCTCACTGGTCACGCAGCCGCGTCTGTTGCTGCTTGATGAGCCGCTTTCCGCGCTTGATGCCCGTATCCGTAAGCATTTGCGTGAGCAAATCCGCCGTATTCAGCGTGAAATGAACCTGACGGCGATTTTCGTGACGCACGATCAGGAAGAAGCGCTGACTATGTCCGACCGGATTGTGCTGATGAACAAAGGACAAATCGTCCAAAATGCCGATGCCGAAACCCTGTATACTGAACCGGTGGATGCATTTGCTGCAGGCTTTATCGGCAGCTACAACCTGCTGAGCCCTGAACAGGCGATGGCGCTGACCGGCATGACTTACACGGGCCGCGTCGCCATCCGTCCGGAGTCGGTGACAATATGCGAGCTGACTGAAGGCATTCCGGCTAAAATTATCAGCCACAGCCTGCTCGGCAACGTTGTGCGTTATCGTGTTTTAGCGCACGGTGTTGAGCTTTCTGTGGATGTCTTAAACCGTTCTGTGGCCTCACTTCGCGCCGATGGCAGCGATATTGGTCTACAGTTAGATCTTGTTACGTTACGGGAAGTTGCATGAAACTGGCGCTGTTTGATCTCGATGAAACCCTGATTAGCGGCGACTGTTCGAGTTTGTGGTCAGCCTACATGGTGGAAAATGGCTGGGTGGCCGATGAGCAGGCTTTCCTGCAACAAGACGCCGCACTGATGCAGCAATATGCTGTCGGTCAGATGGATATGCAGGAGTACATGCGTTGTACGTTGGTGCCGCTGTCCGGCCGCCGTCAACGTGATGTCGCGGCAATGGTCGCGAATTATATTCAGGATGTGATTGCCCCGCGTGTTTACGCGCAGGCGCGTGAGTGTCTGGCTGCTCACCGCGCACAGGGCGACCGGACGGTGATTATTTCCGCGTCCGGTGAACATCTGGTGCAGCCGATTGCCCGTTTCCTCGGTGTTGATGAAACGCTGGCGATTGGTGTTGAAATCAAAGACGGGCGCTTTACCGGCGCCACGCAGGGGACGATGACCTACCGCGAAGGCAAAGTTTCGCGGTTGCTTGAACTCATCAATCAGGACGAATCCCTGTTGCAGTCAGCCAGTTTTTATTCGGATTCCCATAATGATCTGCCGTTGCTGACCCGCGTTGGACAGCCTGTGGTGGTGAATCCGGACGCCATCCTGCTCCAGCACGCCCGGCAGGCAGGATGGCCGGTCTATGCCTGGCGTTAATGGAGCTGTTCTTTCGTGTTAACCCTTTTGCATCTGTTGTCTGCTATTTCTCTGCTCGTATGGGGTACGCACATCGTGCGTACCGGCATCATGCGCGTCTTTGGCGCCAATCTGCGCCGTGTTCTGAGTAACAGTGTCGAGAAAAAACCCCTGGCGTTTGTGGCGGGGATTGGCGTAACTGCGCTGGTGCAAAGCAGTAATGCTACCGCGCTGCTGGTCACGTCGTTTGTATCGCAGGGGCTGGTGGCACTGGCTCCTGCACTGGTGATTATTCTCGGTGCAGATGTCGGGACCGCTGTGATGGCGCGTATCCTGACGTTCGATCTCTCCTGGCTTTCTCCGCTGCTGATTTTCGTTGGTGTTGCATTCTTCCTCAGCCGTAAACAAACCCGCGCGGGGCAAATGGGCCGTGTCGGTATCGGACTGGGTCTGATTTTACTGGCGCTGGAACTGATTGTGGGTGCGGCGACGCCGATCATGCAGGCCTCCGGCGTTAAAGTTTTATTCTCGTCCCTGACCGGTGATGTGTTGCTCGATGCCCTGACCGGTGCCGTGTTTGCCATCATCAGCTATTCCAGTCTGGCTGCCGTTTTGCTGACGGCAACCCTTGCGGCGACTGGCGTGATTTCGCTTAAAGTGTCGCTGTGTCTGGTCATCGGTGCCAATCTTGGCAGCGGGCTGCTGGCGATGATTAACGCCAGTAAAATGAACGCTGCCGGTCGCCGCGTGGCACTCGGCAGCACGCTGTTTAAACTGATTGGTTTAGTGATTGTGCTGCCGTTTGTCGGACCGTTGTCGACGCAACTGGCACGGCTTGGCATTCCGGATGAAGAACTGGTGATTTATTTTCATATGTTCTACAACCTGATCCGTTGTCTGGCGATGGTGCCGCTGACTGCGCCGATGGCGAAAATTTGCCAGATGATGATTGCTGATGTGCCGGAAGATGATCCGCGTTTGCGTCCGCGTCATCTGGATGTCAGCGCGATAGATACACCGACGCTGGCGCTGGCCAATGCTGCCCGCGAAACCCTGCGCATGGGCGACGTGGTCGAACATATGCTGATCCTCAACCGGGAAGTGATGCACGGTAAACTGGCACAGGATCGCGAAGTGCGGCGTCTCGACGATGACGTTGATGTGCTCTATACCGCCATCAAACTGTATCTGGCGCAAATCAATAAAGAAGGGTTGGGCGAAGACGATTCCCGCCGCTGGGCAGAAATTATCGAAATGGCGCTGAACCTCGAACAGGCCGGTGACATTATCGAACGTATGACCGGCGATATCACCGCTAAATCCCACGCTACGCGCCGGGCGTTCTCGCCTGAAGGGTTGGTAGAACTGGATGCCTTACATGAAAAATTGCAGGATAACCTGCGCCTGAGTCTGGGTGTCTTCCTGTCAAACGATCTGACCAGTGCGCGTCGTCTGCGCCGCTCCAAACACCGTTTCCGCATTCTCGATCGCCGTTACGCGCATGCACACGTTGATCGCCTGCATCAGCATAATGTGCAGAGTATCGAAACCAGTTCACTCCATCTCGGGTTGCTGGGGGATATGAAGCGTCTGAACTCGCTGTTCTGTGCGGTTGCGTATAACGTGCTGGATCAGGATGAGCAGGAAGACGAGCAGCGCGAACCGAATGATGATGCGCAACGGGTGTAGTACGAATAAAAACGGGCGCTGAGGAAGGCGCCCGTTTCTTTTTCATGTTCTTTTTACGGTCTGGAAATTAGTCTTTTTTGACCGGTTTGCCGGACCAGTAACCGGCCAGTAAAGAACCTGAAAGATTATGCCAGACCGAGAACAATGCACCCGGCAGTGCGGCCAGCGGGGTGAAATAGATTTTCCCCAGTGTCGCGGCTAAGCCTGAGTTCTGCATCCCGACTTCCATCGCCAGCGTGCGGCAGGTGGTTTCGTCAAAGCCAAACAGTTTCCCGCCCCAGTAACCGCTCAGCAGGCCAATGCCGTTGTGCAGAATAACCGCCACAATCACGATCAACCCCACAGAACCGATAAAGCCCTGACTGCCCGCCACGACGGCGCTGATAATGGCGATAATACACACCATCGAAAAAAGCGGCAGCAGTGGTTCGATACGTTTCACGGTTTTCGTGAACAGATGATGAATAATCAGACCGGCTAAAATCGGGATGACGACGATCTGCAAAATGCTTAACAGCATGCCTTCCACATCCACTTTAATGTGTGTATCGACATACAGACGCGTCAGCAATGGCGTGGCGAAAACGCCCACCAGCGTGGAAACCGCTGAAATCGTCACGGAAAGTGCGACGTCGCCTTTCGCAAGGTAAATCATGACGTTAGAGGCTGTTCCGCTGGCAACGCTGCCCACCAGAATCATTCCCGCCGATAAATCAGCAGGCATATGGAACAGTTTTGCCAGCACCCACGCCGCCAGTGGCATGACCAGATAATGCAGGAACGTGGCGGCAGCAACCGGACCGGGGCGGGAAAGCACGCGTTTGAAATCACCGAATTCGAGAGTGACACCCATCGCGAACATGATCAGCATCAGCAGGGTAGAAACGTGCGGACCGATCGGCGTGAATGTGCCGGGCGAGTAATAGGCCGCGACGGATAACAGCACGGCCCACAACGGGAACAGGCGGGTTATTTTGGCTAACATTGAGGTGATCCTTGTCTTTGTTGTTTTGCAAAAGTACAGACAAAAAAAGACCGGGCACAGGGCCCGGTCTTCTCAGATACCGCGCCCGTCATTATTCGAACAGGTTACGGTGTAGAGTTTTGACGACCTGATCGGCATCGTTGCCCGGCACCAGGAAGCACAGGTTGTAACTGCTTGCGCCGTAGCAAATCATGCGGATATTGAACGGATCCAGCACGCCGAAGACTTCTTTGCCGACGCCACAGGCCTGGGACAGTTTGTTACCGATAATCGCAATCAGTGCCAGATTCTCTTCCACTTCCACGCGGCACAGTGAGGATAGTTCTGTCAGCAGCGAGGTGGTCAGCAGGCTGTCGCCTGAGGATGTGGAACCGGTGGTATCCAGCGTCAGTGCGACGCTGACTTCGGACGTTGTAATCAGGTCAACAGAGATGCTGTGGCGTGCCAGAATGCCAAACACTTCGGCGAGGAAACCGCGTGAATGGAGCATGCTCAGGCTGTGCAGCGTGACCAGCGTTTGTCTGCGGCGCAGGGCTATCGCGCGGAACAGCGGCGGATTATCGCTGGTATCACACACTAAGGTGCCGCCGCCCGACGGGTCTTTGCTCGAGCCGACAAACACCGGAATACCGCGACGTACCGCGGGCAGCAGAGTGGCCGGATGCAGCACTTTTGCACCAAATGTCGCCATTTCAGCGGCTTCTTCAAACGCAATGCGGTCAATACGTTTTGCCGCCGGCACCAGACGCGGGTCGGTGGTATAAATCCCCGGGACGTCCGTCCAGATATCCACACGGGAAACGCTCAACGCTTCGCCAAGCAATGCGGCGGTGTAATCGCTGCCGCCACGGCCAAGCGTCGTGGTGCGACCTTTGCCTTCCGAACCGATAAAACCTTGTGTGATCACCAGAGCGTCCTGCAAACGCGGTTGCAACTGCTGAACGGTTAACTCACTTAATGCCTGCGTATCCGGCTCCGCGCGACCAAAGCGATCGTTGGTGCGCATGATTTTACGCACGTCGAACCATTCCACCGGCACGTTGCGCTGGCGGATGATTTCAACAAACAGCAGGGTAGACATCAGCTCGCCATGGCTCACCAGTTCGTCGGTCAGCGCGGTGGATGTCGCAAGGCTCGCGGCTTCGGACAGCATGGCGATATTTTCCAGCATGCGGCCGATTTCTTCGCGGATCACTGTCGGATTATCGAGGCGATCGATAATGGCACTCTGAATGCGGCGAATTTCATCAAGCAGGAACACCCGGCGTTCGGTTTCTTTACCTTCTGCCAGCTCAACTAATAAATTGGTGACACCCGCAGAGGCGGAGAGAACAACCAGACGCACTTCAGGGCGCGACAACACGATGTCCGCGCTGCGGTTCATTGCGTCGAAATCCGCCACGCTGGTACCACCGAATTTGGCGACGATGACATTGCCTAAGGGCTGCTGACTGGCGTTGCGGGATACTGCGTGATTCATGTAAAACCTCGTGTCCGGGGCGTCATAGGATGACGGCCATCGATTCCATAAGAATTGGCACAAAGGGAAGAGCGGGAAACGGGAGCAGGCGTAGAGATACTACGATACACCCAGAAGCGCCCCACCTGGCCGACACCCTTTGGGGTGTTCCGGTGACAACCCAGGGGATTCAGCCCCTGTAGTCGATCATTTGCCTGCCGCGGGCTGATGATCTCGGCGCCGCTCCCCCTGATGTATCTTCGTAGGATTTCGGCTCCTCCGATACACTGCCTGGGCGACGCGCCTCTTCTGGCTCGCGCATCGAGCGCGCGAGTTAGGCGCTTAGGAATAGCCGTTTATCGCCCGTCTGTCAACGGTCAGGCAGCGCATGCGCTACATTTTGAGCGATTCTCATCTAATATTGTTCTCTGTCATTGTGATTAAGCAGATCTGACCTATCGCAAGAAAAGGCATCTCTTCCCGGGAAGTTCAGGCTACAATCGGGTCAGTTATCTCATATTTATTCTCAGCCTAAGAGCATTGCTATGAAAAATATCAATCCAACTCAGACCGCTGCCTGGCAAGCCCTGCAGCAGCATTTCGACAAGATGAAAGATGTGCAGATTAGCCATCTGTTTGCTGAAGATGGTGATCGTTTCTCCAAATTCTCTGCCACGTTTGAAGACCAGATGCTGGTCGATTTCTCCAAAAACCGCATTACGACAGAGACTCTGGATAAACTGCAGGCACTGGCGAAAGAGACTGACCTTCAGGGTGCCATCAAATCGATGTTCTCTGGCGAGAAGATCAACCGCACCGAAGACCGTGCTGTTCTGCATGTTGCACTGCGTAACCGCAGCAACACGCCAATCGTCGTGGACGGCAAAGATGTGATGCCGGAAGTGAATGCGGTTCTGGCGAAAATTAAAGGTTTCACTGAGCGCGTTATCGGTGGCGAGTGGAAAGGTTATACCGGCAAAGCCATCACTGATGTCGTGAACATCGGGATCGGCGGTTCAGACCTCGGCCCGTTCATGGTGACTGAAGCCCTGCGTCCGTACAAAAACCACCTGAATATGCATTTCGTCTCCAACGTGGATGGCACGCACATCGCTGAAACGCTGAAAGACCTGTCGCCGGAAACCACGCTGTTCCTGGTTGCCTCAAAAACCTTCACCACCCAGGAAACCATGACCAACGCCCACAGCGCGCGTGACTGGTTCCTGAAAACGGCTGGCGACAACCAACACGTGGCGAAACACTTCGCGGCGCTGTCGACCAACGGTAAAGCGGTGAGCGAGTTCGGTATCGATACCGACAACATGTTCGAATTCTGGGACTGGGTCGGCGGCCGTTACTCGCTGTGGTCAGCCATCGGTCTGTCTATCGCGCTGTCTGTAGGTTTCGATAACTTCGAACAGTTGCTGAGCGGTGCTCACGCGATGGATAAACACTTCGCGAATACGCCGGCTGAGAAAAACCTGCCGGTACTGCTGGCGCTGATCGGCATCTGGTACAATGATTTCTACGGCACTGAAACCGAAGCTATCCTGCCATACGACCAGTACATGCACCGTTTTGCCGCTTACTTCCAGCAAGGCAACATGGAATCTAACGGTAAGTTCGTTGACCGTAACGGCAACCCGGTGGATTACCAGACTGGCCCGATCATCTGGGGCGAACCGGGCACTAACGGTCAGCACGCGTTCTATCAGCTGATTCACCAGGGGACTAAAATCATCCCTTGTGACTTCATCGCACCGGCCATCAGCCATAACCCGCTGAGCGATCACCACGCGAAACTGCTGTCTAACTTCTTCGCCCAGACTGAAGCGCTGGCATTCGGTAAATCTCTGGATGTTGTCGAGAAAGAATTCGCCGATCAGGGTAAAAAACCCGAAGACGTTAAACACGTTGCACCATTCAAAGTGTTCGAAGGGAACCGTCCGACCAACTCCATCCTGCTGCGTGAAATCACGCCTTACAGCCTGGGTGCGTTGATCGCGATGTATGAACACAAAATCTTCACTCAGGGCGTGATCCTCAACATCTACACCTTCGACCAATGGGGCGTAGAACTGGGCAAACAGCTGGCAAACCGTATTCTGCCAGAACTGGAAGATGACAAAGATGTGACCGGCCATGACAGTTCGACTAACGGTTTGATTAACCGCTTTAAAAACTGGCGCTAATCCCTCGTCATCCTTCAGACTGTTTCAGCGTTGGCTGCGTGAACTCACCCCGGTCACTTACTTATGTAAGCTCCCGGGGCTTCGTTCCCTTGCCGCCTTGATCCAGCCCGAATGATTTAGAGGGACAGGTCGCAATATTTCTAAATAAAAGGGTTAGCCTTCACCGGCTGGCCCTTTTTTAATGGCGCTTTTCCTGTACTGACTCTGTGGTATTCTGCGGGGATTAATAACAAAAGTGGGATGTAGATCACATGGCAGGATCAAAGCGGGCAATGATGATATCCGTCATTATGCAGCGAATTTTGAATATATTTTTATTAGGACTGGCCGCGATACTGATGATTTTTATCGGGCGCGAAACCTATCATTTAGCAATGGTGCTGTTCGTGAATAACGATCAGTCGTCATCGTATTTGCTCATTGAGGGGATTGTGATTTACTTCCTCTATTTCGAGTTTATTGCCCTGATAATTAAGTATTTTTCTTCGGGCTATCACTTCCCTTTACGCTATTTTATTTACATCGGGATCACTGCGATTATCCGTTTGATCATCGTCGATCACAAAAGTCCTTATGACACATTAGTTTACGCCTGCGCGATCCTGGTGCTGGTCGTAACGCTTTTCCTCGCCAACAGCGAACGTCTGCGCCGGGAATAAATGAGGCGATTACTGCCTCGCAATCATACGCTAGAATGCGAGGCAGATAATTCATTGGAGGTATGAACACCTTCATTACGGAGCCATTGATGTCTGATTCCCGTTCCCCCGAAAAATCCCCGATCCACTGGTTTGACGATCCTTCGCAGGTGCCTGCGGATGTGGCTGACTGGCTGATGGAAATGGGATCCATGACCCGCCGGTTTGAAAAGCAGGGTGTTACCGTCACCGTGAAACCGCAAAACGAATGTTTTGTCAGCCGCGAAGAACTGGGTGAAAGCGAAGCGCAGCAGTTGCCGGAAAGTGCCCGTTACTGGATCCGCGAAATCGTGCTGTTTGGTGACGCGCAGCCATGGCTGCTCGGGCGCACAGTTATTCCTGAAGAAACGCTGACCGGGCCGGATCTGGCGCTGGTCGATTTAGGCACTGTGCCGCTGGGCCGTTATCTGTTCAGCGGAAATAATTTGTCCCGTGATTACATTCATCTGGGACAATTACACAGTGAGCAGGGGGCGTTATGGGCGCGCCGTTCCCGCCTGCGCTTGTCTGACAAGCCGTTGCTGCTGACCGAAATTTTCCTCCCCGACTCGCCGGTTCACCGTCCGCAAAATAAGGCGGAGCAGGAATGAGTCAGGCTAATCAACAAGGAGAACAGAGAGTGTCAGGAAGTATGACTCAGGGCACATGGCGTGATTACTGCCGCCTGATGCGTATTGATAAGCCGATCGGCTCACTGCTGCTGCTGTGGCCAACGTTATGGGCATTGTGGGTTGCAGGTGGCGGAATGCCGTCTGCTAAGATTTTGCTGGTTTTCGTGCTGGGCGTGTTTTTCATGCGTGCCGCCGGGTGTGTGGTCAATGACTACGCCGATCGTAAATTTGATGGTCACGTAAAACGCACCGCTCAACGACCATTGCCGAGCGGGGCGATCACCGGTAAGCAGGCGAAAATATTATTCGCCGGACTGGTGCTGGTGTCATTCTTGCTGGTTCTGCTGCTTAACCGCATGACGATTTGGCTGTCTCTGGCCGGGCTGGCGCTGGCATGGATTTACCCGTTTATGAAGCGTGTCAGTCATTTGCCGCAGGTGGTTTTGGGCGCGGCGTTTGGCTGGGCGATCCCGATGGCCTATGCCGCTGTGAGCGAAAGTGTACCGCTCAGTTGCTGGTTAATGTTCGTGGCAAATATCTGCTGGACGGTGGCTTACGATACGCAATACGCGATGGTCGATCGTGACGATGATTTGAAGATCGGCGTGAAGTCGACAGCGATTTTATTCGGACGTTTTGACACATTGATCATCGGCCTGCTGCAACTGGCAACGCTGGTCCTGATGGGGATTGTCGGTCATCTTTCCCAGCTCAGCGCACCGTTTTACTGGTCGCTGCTGCTGGCTGCTGCGCTGTTTGTGCATCAGCAGAAGCTGATTGCCAAACGTGAACGTGATGCCTGTTTCCTGGCTTTCCGCCAGAACAACTATGTCGGGCTGGTGCTGTTCCTCGGCATTCTGATGAGCCTGTCAGGCTTCACGTTGTAACGGTTTCTGAACTGACTCAACGTCCTAAAAAAACGCCCGGACTCAGTAAAAAAGTCCGGGCGTTTTATTTTTTGCAGCCTGCGCTGGCGGGCGCTAATGCCGGTTAATGATCGGTATCGCGCACATCCATCTTCGGCTCAGCCGGTGGTGCCGTCGGTTGTGGTAGCTCAGAAGGCATACCCGCGCTTTCGATAGTCAGCTTGATATCAGACGTCATCAGATCACTGAGCATGAGGTAAATCTCACGCGTTTGTTCCTGAATGGCATCGCCGCTGTCACTGATATAACCTTCGGCGCGAAGTGTGCCGACCAGGGTCGAAAATACGGCTTTATCGAAGAACTCAGGGGCATTGATACCGTGCAGCACGGATAAACGCTGTGCCATAATCCGGCTCTCTTTTTCCAGCGCACCACGGTTGATGCTTGGGTTATTGGTGAGCAGGGAGAAGGTAATGGCATAACGTTGCAGCGTTTCACGTACGCCGGCCGCCAGCAGTTGCAGGGTGCGGATCCGCGCCGGATTAAGTGTCAGCTCATCATCTTCAAGATGAATGATTTGCTGACGCGCCAGTTCCAGCGTCAGAACATCCAGCACGTGCGGCAGCTCAGATGTCCCGAAATGCATAAACAGTTCGGCTTTCAGCATCGGATAAATCAGTTCGACCTGACGCAGCAATTCCGCACGGCTGACCTGGCGGTGATGCATCACAATGCTTGAAATCAGTGACGGCAACACCAGCATATGATGGATGTTGTTGCGGTAATACGTCATCAGCACTGCCTGTTCGCGAGGCAGAACAATGATGTCGCCAATGTTGTCTTTCTCAACCTGGAACTTATTCATGTTCAGCGCGTGATCGAGCAACTGATCGGCAGTCAGATCCGGCACCGTTGAATCCGCGTTGTAAGGCACATTACGCAATAATTGCAGGTAGCAGTCGATTTGCTCGGTCAGTTGTTCGCGGGTCAGCGAACGCTGACGGGACGCCAGCAGCGCGGTACAACACAAGTTCATAGCATTGGCAGCCGCTGAATTGTTGATACGCACCATGATCTGTTCTGCTAAATCCTGCACCGTTGGCGTCAGCCAGCTCGGACGTTGTGCTTCGATCGGGTCGATGGCTTCACGCCAGGTGGGTACATTCTGGTTCAGGTAAGTGGTCAGATGCAGCGGCTCACCAAAGTTCACATAACCCTGGCCAAGGTTGCGCAGCTTACGCAGGCCGTTAAGCATTTGCGTCAGGCTTTCTTTCTCTTTGGTCGCACCGCGCAATTCTTTGGCGTACGTACCCACTTCCATGACGTGCTCATAACCGATGTAAATTGGCACCAGTGTAATCGGGCGTGAACCGCCTCTCAGCATGGCCTGAATGGTCATGGCCAGCGTACCGGTTTTCGGCTCCAGCAGGCGTCCGGTTCGCGAACGCCCCCCTTCCACAAAGTATTCCACCGAATAACCACGGCTGAACAGTTCGCCCAGATATTCACGGAACACCGTTGAATAGAGCTTGTTGCCTTTGAAGGTTCGACGAATAAAGAACGCGCCCAGACGGCGGAAAATCGGGCCAGCCGGCCAGAAATTCAGATTGATACCCGCGGCAATATGCGGTGGTACCAGCCCCTGATGATAGAGCACGTAAGACAACAGCAGATAATCCATGTGGCTGCGGTGGCAGGGCACATACACAATTTCCTGACCGTCCAGCGCTAACTGGCGTACACGTTCGGCATTGTTAACGTTGATGCCTTTGTACAATCGGTTCCAGGTCCAGCTCAGCACGCGGTCAGAGAGGCGCACGGCTTCATAAGAAAAGTCAGCGGCAATCTCTTCCATCAGGGCGATGGCGTTTTGTTGGGCTTTTTCGTGGGAAATTTTCTTGCTGCGGGCTTCGTCTTCAATCGCTTTTTCAATGGCTTTTGAGGCCAGCAATTTATTGAATAAATCCTGACGTGCCGGAAGACGTGGACCCACCGCAGCCAGACGCTGACGGGAGAAATGCATCCGCGCCACACGTGCCAGTTTTTGCGCAATTGTTTTATCTGTGCCGTGTTCTGTCGCCATATAACGCAGGGAAACGGTATTGGAGAAACGGACAAAACTGTCCCGTCCCAGCCACAGCACAGCGAAGAATTTCTGGATACCATTCAGCACGCGCAGATGTGGCGTGTCGTCCTGACCTTCACGGCCCGGTGCCCGGCCAAACATCACCGACACCGGCAACATCTGAATGTCTAAATCTGGGTTATTGCGGTGCAAATCGAGGTAGTCGTGGAACAGTTTTACGGATTCCTGCTGCGGCGTGTAATAAGAGAATACGCGCGGGCCTTCAGCAATAAAGACATGGCTTGGCAGCAGAGTTCCGTCAATTTCCAGCGGAATAAGGGGGTCCGGCAGATTCTGCGCCAGACATTGCGTACGCAACGTCAGCAAATCGGCTTTGGAGTTATAAGGCAATACATACAAAATCGGCCGCGTCGGGTCTAAATGCAACTCGGTAACCGGATCTGAAGGTATGACCTTGCTCTTTACCAGCAATGACAGTGGTAAATTCAATAATGTGTAATAAAGTCTACGCCAACCTGACATAAAAACGTGAAGCCTCTTGTTAGCCATTTCGCCGCAAGGATACCAGAAAGATCCGTGGAGATCTGTGGTCATATAAAAGCTAAAATGCGGCAAACACTCTAAGGATCAGTACCCGAAATGGCGAACCAAGTCACTGGATTTACCCGAATTTATAAAGCAGCCGGCTATTCCTGGAAAGGATTCAAAGCAGCATGGCAAAACGAAGCGGCATTTCGCCAGGAAGCAAGCGTCGCTATCCCGTTAATTTTGTTATCTTTCTGGTTTGATGTCAGCACCGTAGAACGCATTCTGCTGGTGGGATCTGTCGTTCTGGTCTGTGTCACCGAGCTGCTCAACAGTGCGGTGGAATGTGCGATAGACCGCATCGGGCCTGAGTTTCACGTGCTTTCAGGTCGTGCAAAAGATATTGGCTCTGCAGCCGTACTTCTGACCATCATATTGGCGATTTTTGTCTGGGTCAGCATCTTTTGGCCGCGATGGTTCTGATTTGGAATCTGTATTCCAGGAATCAACGTTATGCCCTGTTTTTATTCAATCTTAGGTTTTCATTGACCGTTTAGCTGTATATACTCACAGCAAGACTGTATAAACAACCAGGGGGCGGAATGAAAGCTTTAACGACCAGACAACAAGAGGTCTACGACCTTATTCGCGATCATATCTCCACCACCGGTATGCCACCAACCCGCGCAGAGATTGCATCACGACTGGGATTCCGTTCTCCCAATGCGGCGGAAGAGCATCTTAAGGCGCTGGCGCGCAAGGGTGTTATTGAGATTGTTTCCGGTGCATCACGTGGCATTCGCCTGCTGATGGAAGAAGAAGAAGGTTTACCGCTGATTGGCCGCGTTGCCGCCGGTGAGCCGCTGCTGGCCCAGCAACATATCGAAGGGCACTATCAGGTTGATCCGGCGATGTTTAAGCCAAGCGCCGATTTCCTGCTGCGTGTCAGCGGTATGTCGATGCGTGATATCGGTATCCTTGACGGCGATCTGCTGGCCGTACATAAAACGCAAGATGTGCGTAATGGTCAGGTTGTCGTGGCCCGCATTGATGATGAAGTCACGGTGAAACGCCTGAAAAAACAGGGCAGTATGGTGCAGTTATTGCCTGAGAACAGCGAATTCCAGCCGATCGTAGTGGATTTGCGCGAACAGAATTTCAGCATTGAAGGGCTGGCCGTAGGCGTCATCCGCAACGGCGACTGGATCTGACCTTCGTACTTCGAGCTATCTCTGTGTTGGCTGCCTTCGCGAACCCCGGTCACATACTCGTGTATGCTCCCGGCGTTCGCTTAGTTGCCGCCTTGATATAACTCGAATTACTCGGTCAGATATTGCTGAGTCAGATTTCACCGGGCTGGATATGGTGTCGTTACTGTTACTGGCGGCATGACACCTGGTTTTCGCCTCATGCGGACTGATTATTACTGTTTTCAAAGAAATAAACGCTGGATTGTCGTTATTTCCTGCTTTGGATTAATCCTAATAACGGGTTTTATCCCTGCTTTAAGAGGATTAATCGAGATTCTCTACTAACCTTTAAAGTGTTAAGGACGAGCTGCAAACGAGAAATGCAGTTCACCAAACCCAAGGTAACAGGAGATATTGTATGAATAAGGATCAAGCCGACGGTAACTGGAAACAGTTCAAAGGGAAAGTGAAAGAACAATGGGGCAAACTGACTGATGACGACCTGACAGTGGTCGAAGGTAAACGTGATCAGTTAGTCGGTAAAATTCAGGAGCGTTACGGCTATCAGAAAGATCAGGCCGAAAAAGAGCTCCATGAATGGGAAACCAAAAATAAATATCACTGGTAATACGCGATTCCCCCTCGCGTATCAGTGACGTATCCTGGCAGCAGTTGCTTCTACCCGGAACAATTCAGGATACGGGTACACGGAAGTACCCAACCTTTTACTTCTTCAGACTCTTCGTCGTAACGCGTTCATCCCTCAGCGTTTTTTAACCACAATACTGTGGTCGTGATCGCAATGTTCATGACTGTCACAGGTCTCCACGACGTTGCATTCCGCACACAATCCATGCGCTTCTACTACCGAATGGCGAAGTTCAAAGCCGGATTCCAATGCCAGTTTTGCCAGACGTTCTTCAATGCCGTCGGTAGTTTTTTCTGTGACCAGCCCGCAGCGGTCGCAGATAAACAGGGCAGAAGTATGGCTCGGTTCCTCAAAATGATGGCAGAGAACATAGCTGTTTGCGGATTCAACGCGATGAATAAACCCCTGTTCTAACAGAAAATCCAGCGCCCGGTAAACGGTCGGTGGTTTCGCCTGCGGTTCACTCACACGCAGCAGATCCAGCAAATCATAGGCGCTGATCGCACCGGGTTGTTGCGTCATCAGACGCAGTACTTCCAGCCGCTGCGGAGTCAGGCGAACATTGCGCTGCTGGCAAAGTTCTTCAGCTTGTGAAAGTAATTTTTCCGGATTATTCAGGGTCATGGCAACGGTCTCTGAGCGCAGATTGGAATGGATAGGCCACATCATGCGACCACTGATTATTTTATCATGCTTGCACCAAAACGACGAATTATGCGCCATTCAGAGGTGATGCAACGTCGGCAGTCGCCTGCTCAACGGCACAAGATGCCGAATCTTTGTTCTGTGATATAATCAACGATTACATTCCCTCCGGCGGCTACGCTGGCGGGAGCGCCACGAACCCCTTCAGCGAATGTCAGGCCGATGTCAGAAACTCAACACGCAATGCCCCAGACCACCCCGTTTTCCGCTCAGCGTTTTTCCGTTGCGCCTATGCTCGACTGGACCGATCGCCATTGCCGCCATTTTCACCGGCTGATGACCGGTCAGACCTTGTTGTATACCGAAATGGTGACCACCGGGGCCATTATTCACGGCAAAGGGGATTATCTGGGCTTTGGCGATGAAGAACATCCGGTGTCATTGCAACTGGGTGGCAGCAATCCAGCTGATCTGGCGCATTGCGCGAAGCTGGCGGAAGAACGCGGCTATGACGAAATTAACCTGAATGTCGGTTGTCCGTCAGATCGCGTACAAAACGGCATGTTTGGTGCCTGTCTGATGGGGCAGGCGTCGCTGGTTGCCGACTGCATTAAAGCGATGCGCGATGTGGTTTCCATTCCGGTCACGGTCAAAACCCGCATTGGTATCGACGATCAGGACAGCTACGAATTCCTGTGTGATTTCATTCGTCAGGTGTCTGAAAACGGCGGCTGCGATACCTTCATTATTCATGCGCGTAAAGCCTGGCTTTCCGGCCTCAGTCCGAAAGAAAACCGTGAAATCCCGCCGCTGGATTACCCGCGCGTGTATCAGCTTAAACGTGATTTCCCGCATCTGACGATGGCCATTAACGGCGGCATTAAAACGCTCGAAGAAGCCAAAACCCATCTGCAATATATGGATGGCGTGATGGTGGGGCGCGAGGCTTACCAGAATCCGGGCATTTTACTGAACGTTGATCGTGAGCTGTTCGGCTCCGATGCGCCGCTGAAAACCGGGCCGGACGTTATTCGCGCGCTGTATCCGTATATCGAAGCGGAGCTGGGCAAAGGCACTTACCTTGGCCACATCACCCGCCATATTCTCGGTCTGTTCCAGGGTGTGCCGGGTGCGCGTCAGTTCCGTCGCCATCTCAGCGAGAATGCGCATAAAGCGGGCGCGGGCATCGAGGTGGTCGAGCAGGCGTTGCAAATGGTCGCTCAGCAGCAGGAAGTGGCGACGCAACTCTGAAAATCAGGGTGAGTAAAAACGCTATCTGTTAGTCAAATTTACTACATTTTCGCAGGTCGTTCGTGCCTGCGAATTATTTTTTCCTTAATATTCAATCAATTATTTATCCCTTCACACTGGCACGTTTCTTGTAATAGCGAATACGTGTCTGGACGCTACGTCTTATCGCACATGGCTTATTAAGGAGCACCCGATGCTGGAAATTCTCTTCGTGCTTGGTTTTTTCTTTATGCTGATGCTGACCGGCATTTCTTTATTGGGTATGGTGGCGGCGCTGGTCGTGGCCTTTGCGCTGATGATGGTGGGTGGGTTTTTGGCGATTGTTATAAAAATGTTGCCTTGGCTGGTTTTAGCCGTGGTTGCGGTCTGGATTTACCGGGCATTTTTCCGGCCTGATGAGCCAAAATACCGTCGCCGTCGCTTGCCGTAATAACCGCTTCAATTTATCTGTTCCCGTAACCGCATGAAATTATGACGATTGCTGGCTGTGTTTTGAGCGCAAAAAAATGTAACTGTTGCAGCGATAACTTTTGCTTATGTGCTAGCGATCACAAGCTGGGTCAGAATGTGCGGTCGAAATGCATTAATCATATTTTTTAACATGGGTGACTGTTAGGATGGAATTCATTGGCAGCCAGCAGGCTGTAAACCGAATTCATCAAGTCCGCTGAGGCACACAATAGTCGCTTAAGTGACATCGCCCTGTGGGTTTACCTGGCAGTACCCTACAGCAGTACCCGTCTGAAATCAGAGGTCGTCTGAGTCAGACAGTAAGAAAGGCTTTCACATCCGTGAAAGCCTTTTTTGCATTGGCTTAGGAGAACAGTTATGAGTTATGGGATGAGTAAACTCGAACCTTGCGTCACGCGGCTTTCCAGCGTTTCATGCGCGCGTTTTGCCCCGGAAAGCGGAAATTTCTGTGCGTCGCTGACATCTACTTTTATTGCGCCACTGGCGATCAGTGAGAACAGCTCGCTGCTGGCTTCCGCCAGTTCTTCACGGTTAGTGACGTAGCCGTTCAGGGAAGGGCGCGTCACAAACAACGAACCTTTCTGATTGAGTATCGCCAGATCCACGCCTTTTACCGGACCGGATGCATTGCCGAAACTGACCAGCAAACCACGGCGTTTCAGGCTGTTTAACGATTTTTCAAAGGTGTCTTTGCCGACAGAATCGTAAACCACACCGACTTTTTCGCCGTTTGTCAGTTCGGCCACGCGGGTCGCGATATCTTCTTTCTGGTAGTTAATGGTTTCCCAGGCGCCCGCCTGTCTGGCGCGTTCGGCTTTTTCATCAGAGCCCACGGTGCCGATCAGTTTTACACCCAGCGCTTTTGCCCACTGGCAGGCTATCAGGCCTACGCCACCGGCAGCGGCATGGAAAAGAATGGTTTCACCGGCCTGCACTTCATGCGTTTTGCGCAGTAAATAATAAACTGTCAGCCCTTTAAGGAAGGATGCCGCCGCCTGTTCAAAGCTGATCGCGTCCGGCAAAAGGGAGATTTTTTCCTGCGGTACGTTGTGGAATTCGCTGTAAGCGCCGGGCGCGGATTGTGCGTACACCACGCGATCGCCAGGTTTGATGTCAGTGACGCTGCTGCCGACTTTGCTGACTACGCCTGCCGCTTCCGTGCCTAAACCTGCCGGAAGACTGGCCGGTGCGTAAAGACCGCTGCGCACGTAAGTATCGATATAGTTGATTCCGATGGCTTTATTCTCGACCTGAACCTCGCCTGCCTGCGGATCCTGCGGCTGATAATCCACGTATTGCAGAACGTCCGGGGTACCTGTTTCAGAAAACTGGATGCGCTTTGCCATGTTTTTTCCTCGTGATGGGGACTGATTTCAACCCTAGGCTAAATGTCCGGGACAATCCAGATTTTCGGCACGAAGGGTTAATACCCTTTTGAAATGGTTTATACTGTCGCGCGAGTCAGGCTCCGATTTTTGGAAACCCGACGCTCATAAAACAGGCGCTTAGAGCAGGAAATAATCCACAGATGGCAGCAAAAAAACCGACCAATCAACAGAACGAAAACCGCGATCGCCAGATGGAAGGGTTGAAACTTCCGCCGCACTCGCTGGAAGCTGAACAATCCGTTCTGGGCGGGCTGATGCTGGACAACGAACGCTGGGATAACGTGGCCGAGCGGGTGGTCAGCAATGACTTCTTCAGTCGCCCGCACCGCCTGATTTTTACCGAAATGCAGCGTTTGCTGGAAATGAGCAAACCGATCGATCTGATCACGCTTTCTGAATCTCTGGAACAGAAAGGCGATCTGGATTCTGTCGGCGGTTTTGCGTATCTGGCAGAACTCTCTAAGAATACCCCCAGTGCGGCGAACATCGGCGCTTATGCCGACATTGTGCGCGAACGTGCTGTTGTGCGTGAAATGATTTCCGTCGCCAATGAAATTGCCGACGCGGGCTATGATCCGCAAGGCCGCAGCAGCGAAGACCTGCTGGATTTAGCTGAATCCCGCGTATTCCAGATAGCCGAAAGCCGCGCCAGTAAAGACGAAGGCCCGAAAAGCATCGACCGCATTCTGGAAAGCACCGTTTCCCGTATCGAAGAACTGTTCCAGCGCCCGCATGACGGCGTAACCGGCGTTTCAACCGGCTATGCTGACCTCGACAAGAAAACCGCAGGCCTGCAAAAATCCGACCTGATCATCGTGGCGGCGCGTCCGTCGATGGGTAAAACCACTTTTGCGATGAACCTCGCCGAAAATGCCGCGATGATGCAGGATAAACCGGTGTTAATCTTCAGCCTTGAGATGCCCGGCGACCAGATCATGATGCGTATGCTGGCGTCGCTTTCCCGTGTCGATCAGACCAAAATCCGTACCGGTCAGCTCGACGATGAAGACTGGGCACGTATTTCCAGCACCATGGGAATTCTGCTCGAAAAACGTAACATGTATATTGATGACTCCTCCGGCCTGACGCCAACCGAAGTCCGTTCGCGTGCGCGACGCATCTTTCGTGAGCACGGCGGCCTGAGCCTGATCATGATCGACTACCTGCAACTGATGCGCGTTCCGGCGCTGTCTGACAACCGTACGCTGGAAATTGCTGAAATCTCCCGCTCGCTCAAAGCGCTGGCGAAAGAGTTACAGGTGCCGGTGGTGGCGCTGTCGCAGCTGAACCGAAGCCTGGAGCAACGTGCGGATAAACGTCCGGTTAACTCCGATTTACGTGAATCCGGTTCCATCGAGCAGGATGCCGACTTAATCATGTTCATCTATCGTGACGAGGTCTATCACGATAACAGTGAAGAAAAAGGCATCGCGCAAATCATCCTCGGTAAGCAACGTAACGGCCCGATCGGTACCGTCCGCCTGACCTTTAACGGTCAGTGGTCGCGATTTGATAACTATGGCGGCCCGCAATACGACGAAGATTAGTGCGGGGCTAGCTTACTTGCCATTTTGAACCCGGGCAGTGCTCACTTTTTTGGAAAGATTGGCTCACGTACTTTGTGTACGCTCCGGTTTTTCCGCGCTGGCCGAACGCAAACTGGCTGCGCCAATAACGCCCCTTTAGGCTGCTAAAACCTCAATAATTTCATGCAAAGGACTTAAAATGAAAGCGGCTACGGCTGTCATTGATCGCCGCGCTCTGCGACACAATCTGCAACGGGTGCGCCATCTGGCGCCACAAAGTCGTCTGGTTGCGGTGGTGAAAGCAAACGCTTATGGGCATGGTCTGCTGGAGACGGTGCACAGCCTGCAGGATGCCGATTATTACGGCGTTTCCCGGCTCAGTGAGGCACTCACCTTGCGCAAGGCCGGTGTGGTGAAACCCGTTCTCCTGCTCGAAGGTTTTTTCTCTGCCAGCGAATTACCGCTGCTGGTCGGGCATCAGCTGGATACCGCTGTTCACAGCATCGAACAACTTGAGGCGCTGGAAAGTGCTGATCTCGCGCGTCCGCTGAATGTCTGGCTGAAAATCGACACCGGTATGCACCGTTTAGGTGTCCATCCGGCGCAGGCCGATGCCTTTTATCAGCGTCTGAGTGCCTGCAAAAACGTGGTTCAGCCGGTCAATATGATGAGCCATTTCTGTCGTGCGGATGAACCGGAAAGCGACGCCACGCCGAAACAGCTGAACTGCTTTAATACTTTTGCAGAAGGCAAGCCGGGGCTGAAATCTATCGCAGCTTCCGGCGGTATTTTGCTGTGGCCGGAATCGCACATGAATCTGGTTCGCCCTGGCATTATTTTGTACGGAGTGTCACCCATGGAAACCGGTTCGGCCAGCGATTTTGGTCTGCAACCGGCGATGACGCTGACTTCCAGCCTGATTGCCGTCCGTGAGCATTTCGCCGGTGATCCTGTCGGTTACGGCAGTACCTGGGTCAGTGACCGCGATACCCGGCTGGGCGTGGTGGCGATGGGGTACGGCGACGGTTATCCGCGCAGTGCGCCAAATGGCACGCCTGTATGGGTCAATGGCCGCGAAGTGCCGGTTGCCGGACGTGTTTCGATGGACATGATCACCGTCGATTTAGGGCCGGATGCGAAAGATAGCGTTGGCGATGAAGTGATTTTCTGGGGCGGGGAATTACCGGTTGAGCGCATTGCGCAGGCAACCGGTATCAGTGCTTATGAGCTGATTACCCAACTCAGCGAGCGTGTCGCCCGCGTTTATATTGGCGACTAAATCTTACTTTTTCACCGCCAGCCACTGGCTGACGATCTTCTGATATTCGCCGGTGGCTTTACTCAGGTGCAGCCACTGGTCGACATACATCTTCCAGCTCACGTCATCACGCGGCAGCATGTAAGCCTTTTCGCCATATTGCAGTGGCTTCTTCGGGTTCACCGCACACAGTTTGGGGTAATGTTTCTGCTGATACAGTGCTTCTGACGCATCAGTGATCATCACGTCCGCTTTTTTATCCACCAGCTTCTGGAAGATGGTCACGTTATCGCTCAGGGTCAGCGTGCCTTTTGGCAGATGGCTGTGCACGAAGGCTTCATTGGTACCACCCGCCGGTTCAATCAGGCGCACGGACGCGCGGTTTAGCTGCTCAACGGTCTGGTACTGACGCACATTTTCGCAGCGCACCAGCGGGATTTTCCCGTCCTGATCCAATACGTTAGCGAACCAGGCTTTCTGCTGGCGCTTAAGCGTCACTGAAATTCCGCCCATCGCGATATCACAATGCCCGGCGCTCATTTCGTCAGGCAGCGTTTTCCAGGTGACCGGCACCCAGTTCACTTTCACGTCGAGACTTGCCGCCAGTGATTGCGCCATTGCAATATCAATGCCTTCATACTCACCGTTTTCTTTCAAAAAGGTGTACGGCTTATAGTCGCCGGTGGTGCAGACATTCAGCGAGCCTTTCTGTAATACACGCTCAAGGCGGGAAGAGGTGGCATCCGCTTTTGCGAAACCGGGCAACGCTGACAGTAAAACGAGAGAACAGAGTACTTTTTTCATTATTCTTTCCTTGCGGTATCAATGTGCGCAAGTATAAGAAAAAACAGCCGATAAGTATTTATAACTCGCTATAGTGGGAATGTTTTTTGCAATGTTATTTGCAATACAAATCCGACACATAAAAATTAAAACGACAGGAACAATGCTATGTACAGTATTGATGATTACGATCTGAAAATTCTGACCTTATTACAAGCCAACGGAAGACTGACCAACCAGGAGTTAAGCGAACTGGTAGGGCTGTCTGCCTCACAATGCTCACGCCGCCGGATTGGTCTGGAGCAGGCGCAGATGATCCTCGGCTATCATGCCCGTCTGGCACCGGAAGCGCTGGGGTTGGGCATGATCGGTTTGATCGAAGTCAGACTTATCAATCACTTACCTGCTCAGGTTGAGGCATTCCACAGTATGCTCGGCGATGTCGACGCCATTATTGATGCCTATAAAACCACCGGCGATGCGGATTATCTGCTGAAAGTTGCGGTGAAAGATTTAGCCGGTTTAAGCGCGTTGATAAGCCAAATCCTGTCAGTACATAAAAGTGTCGCCCATGTAAAAACATCGGTAGTGCTTAACCGTTTAAAAGAAAACGGTTTATTGACGCTGGGTTGAGGAAAGTCGCGCCTTATTTCACGCGCACTATTAAGGTGATTTATTTTGGTGCAGTCTCACTTTAATGGTGCATTATTATGAATGAATATGCGCTCTTTGTGCATGTAAAGAATAATTAACGCGTCATAAAATCTTATTTTCGATTTTTAATGCAAATTCCGTGCGTGAATATTGCCTTAATTCTCTATCTCATTAATTATCTCAAAATCAGTCTTTAGTATTATTATTTTGAGGCACCGGGAATTATGGCAAGTATTGACGACATCAAACCGCCGGTTGAGCAGCCGCGCATCGGGCACACGCTGGTTGAAGATGCGCTGGCGATCATTATTGGTACGCTGATGGTCTCTTTTGGCGTGGTAATGTTGCGTCAGGTCGGCGCGCTGACCGGCGGCACGGCGGGAATGGCATTTCTGGCGCATTACGTGACGCAGGTATCGTTCGGTACCGCGTTTTTTATCATTAACTTACCTTTCTATTATCTCTCTTTCCGCCGTATGGGTTTGCCGTTCACCCTGAAAACCTTCGCCGCCGTCGCGCTGGTTTCCGTGTTTTCCGATTTGCATCCGCTATTTGTTCATTTCGATCATCTTCAGCCGTTTTACGCCACGCTGTTTGCCAACGTAATTATGGGCATCGGCTTTATTGTGCTGTTCCGTCACAAAGCCAGTCTGGGCGGCATGAACATTCTCGCCCTGTTTCTGCAGGACAAATACGGTATCCGCGCCGGTAAACTGCAAATGGGCGTGGACTGCTGCATCGTGCTGGCGTCACTGTTTGTTGTCAGCCTTGAAATGCTGATTGCTTCGGTGCTGGGCGCGGTGATCGTCAACCTGATTATTGCGATGAATCACCGTCCGGGACGTTACAGCGTCTGATGAAACGGATAAAAAATGGCGCAACGCGTTAGTTAATTAACAACGTGTGCGCCATTTTTATACCTACAGTGCCCGGAATTACGCGCCGAAACCCCCGTCAATGGTCAGGTTCGCACCGGTGATATACCCCGCTTCCGGACCGGAAAGATAAGCTACGAAGCTGGCGATTTCGCTGTCTTTGCCGTAGCGGTTGAGCGCCATGTAAGAACGCATACCGTCAGCCATTTCGCCGTCCGCCGGGTTCATATCGGTATCGACCGGGCCGGGTTGCACGTTGTTCACGGTAATGCCGCGCGGGCCCAAATCCCGTGCCAGGCCTTTGGTCAGGCCGACGATGGCGGATTTGCTCATGGCGTACACCGCGCCGCCCTGGAACGGCATACGGTCAGCGTTGACGCTGCCGATGGTGATGATACGGCCGCCGTCAGGCATATGGCGTGCCGCCTGCTGGCTGGCGACAAACACGCTGCGCACGTTGACGGCGATGGTGCGGTCAAAATCATCCATCGTCAGCGCATCGATTTCGCCGAATGCCAGCACACCGGCGTTATTCACCAGAATATCGATTTTACCGAACGTTTTCGCCGCGTTGTCGATTGCCGTGCGGACGCTGCTTTCATCGGCGCTGTCGGCTTTGATAGCCAGCGCTTTACCGCCGCTGGCCTCAATGCTTTTCACCAGTGCCTGCGCTTTTTCTTCAGAAGAAACGTAAGTGAAGGCCACGCTGGCACCTTCGCGAGCCAGGCGCTGAACGATAGCGGCGCCGATGCCGCGTGAACCGCCCTGAACGAAAGCTGCTTTGCCTTGCAGTGAATGTTGAGTTGTCATATTGCGGTGCTCCGGATGGATGAGTTGATGGTTTGATCGTAGTTCATGTGAGCGGATCAGCATCTCAGGCGAACGGATGGTTTGATACGCAATGAGTGCCCGAAAATCGACAACATAGTTGTCATCTTTTTTAACGAACTTTGATAGTCTGTGAAACAGTTGCGATGCGCCGGGCTGCCGGACGTGGATCGCAGCGCCACTCAACCAAACCAAGGAGATGTATACCGTGTTCCAACATGTCGATGCCTATGCCGGTGACCCGATTTTGTCGCTGATGGAAAGTTTCAAGACCGACCCGAGACAAGATAAGGTAAACCTGAGCATCGGTCTTTATTACGACGAGCAGGGTATTATTCCGCAACTGGCTGCGGTGGAAAATGCAGAACAACAACTGAACGCCGGGCCACAGGCCGCGTCAGTATATCTGCCAATGGAAGGTCTGCCGGCGTACCGCGCAGGCATTCAGGAACTGCTGTTTGGTGCGGATCATCCGGCATTGAAACAACAGCGTATCGCGACCATTCAGACCGTCGGCGGTTCCGGCGCACTGAAAGTTGGCGCGGATTTCCTGAAGTTTTACTTCCCGAATTCAGAAGTTTACGTGAGCGACCCGACCTGGGAAAACCACGTGGCCATCTTTAGTGGCGCAGGTTTCAAAGTGCATACCTATCCGTACTTTGACCCTGAAACGTTGGGTGTGAATTTCACCGCGATGACTGAACGCCTGAAAACCTTACCGGCGCAAAGCATCGTTCTGCTGCACCCGTGCTGCCATAACCCGACCGGTTCTGACCTGACGCCAGCGCAGTGGGATCAGGTGATTGAGATCGCCAAACAGCGCGAACTGATCCCGTTCCTCGACATCGCTTATCAGGGCTTTGGCGCGGGCATTGACGACGACGCTTACGCCATCCGCGCGATGGCCGCTGCGGGCGTCAACTGCTTCGTCAGCAACTCCTTCTCGAAAATTTTCTCCCTGTATGGCGAACGTGTCGGTGGGCTGTCTGTGGTTTGCGAAGACAGCGACGCGGCGGGGCGTGTACTCGGTCAGCTGAAAGCCACCGTGCGCCGTAACTACTCCAGCCCGCCAGGCTTCGGCGCGAAAGTGGTGGCGAAAGTCCTGAGCGACAGCGCGCTGAATGCTCAGTGGAAAGCGGAAGTCGAGAAGATGCGCACCCGTATTCTGGAAATGCGCCACACGCTGGTCGATAGCCTGAAAACCGCCTTGCCGGGCCGTAATTTTGACTACCTGCTGCAACAACGCGGGATGTTCAGCTACACCGGCTTCAGCGAAGCGCAGGTTGTCCGTCTGCGTGAAGAGTTCGGCGTTTACCTGATCCTCAGCGGACGCGTCTGTATGGCCGGTCTGAATCACCACAATGTGAAACAGGTGGCTGAAGCTTTCGCCGCGGTCCAGTAAATCCCCGTCATACTTCGGGCTGCTGCTGCGTTGGTTGCGTTCACTCACCCCGGTCACAGGGTACGTCCCTGCTCCCGGGGCTTCCTGAACTTACCGCCTTCCCGTAACCCAAATTATTTAGGGGATAAGATGTTGATTAAGGCCGACAGACATGTCGGCTTTTTTTATTCCGCCGTGCTGACTTTTATTACTTCGACCTGATGATTTTTCAGTACCTTGAGCAATCCGGCGGGCGGAAGTTCATCGGTGAACAACGCCGTGGCTTGCGAGATGTTGCCGATTTCGACCGCTGCCGAGGCATGATATTTGGTATGGTCGGCCGCCAGCAGAATATGGCGTGAATGCGCCATCATGGTTTTCACCACGCTGGCCTCGTTGACGTCAAATTCCAGCAGAGCACCGTCACCTTCAATCGCGCCGACGCTGGTCACCAGATAATCGGCACGGAATCCGGCGACAAACGCCGTGGCCGCCGGGCCGATAATCCCGCCGTTGTGCGGGCGCAACGTGCCGCCGGGCACCATCACTTCAAAGCGCGGATTCTTATATAAGATATGCGCGACGCGCAGACAGTTGGTGATAATCCGCAACCGGTTGTGATTGAGCAGCGAGTGCGCCACCTGCTCGACGGTGGTGCCGATGGTGATGAACACCGTGGAACCGTCGGGGATGTAATCGGCAATGGCTTGCGCAATGGCTTTTTTCTCTTCCGTCCAGGAAATCTCACGCTGCTCAAAGGCGGTATTGACCACACTCGACGCCCGCCCCGCGCCGCCGTGATGGCGGGTGATCAGCCCCTGATCGCTGAGTTTGCGGATATCGCGGCGGGCGGTTTGGGTCGAGACATCCAGCAGCGCCGCCAGTTCTTCAATGTTCATGTAACCGCGTTCGGCAATCAGCCCGAGCAGTTGATCGTGACGCGGATTGCCGGTCAGTTCAGTAAGACTCATGGATACATCCTTCAAAATGAGCGTCTGAGTCGTATTCTATACAGAAAGTGACAAAAAAGACCGGGCCTGATCACAATCAGGTATCCCCGCACGACCACCGGGCTGTGTACATTTTAGGGCAGCCACGCCGCTGGCAAAGCGCACTGCACCGGCAGGCGGACAGCCCTGAGCCAGACTGACTGCCAGCGCACCATGAAACACATCCCCCGCGCCGGTGGTGTCCACCACGTTGACGGCAAAGCCCGGCTGATGATGCAGCTTGTCATGTTCCAGCCAGAGACAACCTTGCCTGCCCTGCGTGACATACACATGACCCTTTGTGAGCGTTTGGGCGTTAACTAACGCAGAACCGGCGTCAGATTTTCCGGTCAGCCGCTGTAAACCGGGGGCGGAAAACGCGGTGTGATCGCTTAACGTCACCAGTTCAGCGATATCCTGGGGCGTCACATCGGCGTCCAGCACCGTCATCACACCGGCCTGGCGCGCCAGCGTAAACGCCTGTTTCGCACCGTCATGCCAGCGTACATCGGCCAGCACCACATCCCACTGGGAAAAATCGATCGCCTGTAACCACGTGGCGGAAGCGGGCAAATCCGGGCCGGGATAATTGATAATGATTCGCTCACCGTTTTTGTCCACCAGCACGGCCGATTGCGACGAACTGGCCTGTTCAACGCGGCGGACATAGCGGGTGTTTACCCCCAGGGATCCCAGCTCCGCGAGCAGCCGGTTGCCGGTATCGTCATCACCCACACGACCAATAAAATCCACCTGCGCGCCCAATCTGGCCGCCGCGACCGCTGCCGTGGCCGCCGGACCACCGCCCACTTCATGATATTTTTCAGCGACATATTTTCCCCCTTCCGCAGGCAGTTCTTCAACGTAATAGATCCTGTCCATCACGGTAATTCCGACACAGGCAATGCGAATCATGGCTATTCCTTAAGCGTATTTTGATGAGGTTATTTTAATTTAGCGAATTGTTAAAAAAGTGATGGCTGTCAATTTTTTGACCTTAAATTACAAATACGATCAAAAAACGACAAACAAAGACACCACTGATTATCACAAAGTGACATGCCTGATCAGCACAAAGGAGAGACGCATGGCAAACGTGGCATTTATTGGCCTGGGGCAAATGGGCGCGCCGATGGCGACCAATCTGATTAAACAGGGGCACCGGTTAGCGGTGTTCGATCTTAATCCGCAGGCGGTGGCATCGCTTGTACGTCAGGGCGCAGCAGGCAGCAGGAGCGCGGCAGAGGCGGCGGAGGGCGCAGAATTTGTCATCACCATGCTGCCCAACGGTGATCTGGTGCGCGATGTGCTTTTTGGCCGCGACGGCATTTGCGAAACCCTGAATCCGTCGGCACTGGTGATCGATATGTCGACCATTCACCCGTTACAAACCGACTCGCTGATCGCACAGATGCACGAAAAAGGCTTCAGCCTGATGGATGTGCCGGTGGGCAGAACCTCCGATCACGCCGAAGCGGGGACATTACTGCTGCTGGCTGGCGGTACGCAGGAACAGGTTGAGCGTGCGACGCCGGTGCTGATGGCGATGGGGTCAGAGCTGATCAATGCGGGCGGGCCGGGCAAAGGGATCCGCGTCAAACTGATCAATAACTACATGAGCATTGCCCTGAATGCGCTCTCCGCCGAAGCCGCCGTGCTGTGCGAGGCACTGGATCTCTCTTTCGATGTGGCGCTGCAGGTGATGAGCGGCACACCGGCCGGAAAAGGCCACTTCACGACGTCATGGCCGAACAAAGTGCTGAAAGGCGATCTGTCACCGGCCTTCATGATTGACCTCGCCCATAAAGATCTCGGTATCGCGCTGGACGTCGCCAACCAGTTGCATGTGCCGATGCCGCTCGGTGCGGCTTCCCGCGAAGTGTACAACCAGGCGCGTGCCGCCGGGCGCGGGCGTCAGGACTGGACCGCCATTCTCGAGCAGGTGCGCACCAGCGCCGGTCTGGCTCAGAAAACACATCCGTAACGCCTTAACCAAGGAAAGTTGAATGACTCATTACAGCCTTAACGATATCACCCGTCCGTCCGGCGGCTTCGCCATGCTGGCGGTCGATCAGCGTGAAGCGATGCGCTTAATGTTCGTGGCCGCGGGCGCGAAAGCCCCGGTCGCCGATCAGGTGCTGACCGATTTTAAAATCAATGCTGCGCGGATTTTATCGCCGTACGCCTCGGCGATTCTGGTCGATCAGCAGTTCTGTTATCGCCAGATTGTTGACCAGCAGGCCATTGCGCAAAACTGCGCCATGATTGTCGCGGCTGACGAATTTATCCCCGGCAACGGCATTCCGGTGGACAGCGTGGTGATCGATAAAAATGTGGATCCGCAACAGGTGCGGGAAAACGGCGGCAAGGCGCTGAAATTACTGGTGCTGTGGCGCAGCGATGAAGACCCGCAACAGCGTCTGGAAATGGTGAAAGAATTTAATCAGCGCTGCCATGCGCACGGATTACTGAGCATTATCGAGCCAGTGGTCAGGCCGCCGCGTCGTGGCGATAAATTTGACCGTGAACAGGCGATTGTCGACGCCGCGAAAGAGCTCGGCGACAGCGGCGCTGATCTTTATAAAGTCGAAATGCCCCTCAGCGGACGCGGGACGCAGGCTGAATTGCTGAAGGCATCACAACACCTCAATGAACACATTCATATGCCGTGGGTGATCCTCTCCTCCGGCGTTGATGAAAAACTCTTCCCGCGTGCGGTCAGCGTCGCCATGACAGCGGGCGCGTCCGGCTTCCTTGCGGGCCGCGCGGTCTGGTCATCCGTGGTTGGTTTACCTGATACCGGACTCATGCTCAGGGATGTCTCCGCGCCAAAATTGCAGCGTCTGGGCGACATTGTGGACGAGATGATGGCCCGCCGCCGCTAACAAAAGGAGTGGAAAATGAAATGGTTTAACACGATGAGCCACCACCGCTGGCTTGAACAGGAAACCGACCGGATCTTCGATTTTGGCAAAAATGCTGCTGTGCCCACCGGCTTTGGCTGGCTGGGCAATAACGGACAAGTGCGGGCCGATATGGGCACCCATTTGTGGATCACTGCCCGCATGCTGCACGTCTATTCCGTTGCCGCAGGCATGGGGCGCCCCGGCGCTTATGCGCTGGTGGATCACGGCATCTGCGCCCTTAACGGCGCACTGGCGGATAAACAGCACGGCGGCTGGTATGCCTGCGTAAACGACGAAGGCGTGGTGGATGCCTCGAAACAAGGCTATCAGCATTTCTTCGTTTTGCTGGGCGCGGCCAGCGCCGTCACCACCGGCCATCCTGAGGCCAGAGCGTTACTCGATCAGGCCATCGGCGTGATCGAAAAATACTTCTGGAGTGAAGACGAACAGATGTGTCTGGAGTCGTGGGATGAAGCGTTCAGCGAAACCGAAGCCTATCGCGGCGGCAATGCCAACATGCACGCCGTCGAAGCTTTCCTGATCGTCTACGATGTCACGCACGAGCGCAAATGGCTGGATCGCGCACTGAGAATTGCCTCGGTGATTATTCATGACGTCGCCCGGCGCGGTGAATACCGGGTCAATGAGCATTTTGATACGCAGTGGAACCCGATCCGCGATTACAACAAAGATAATCCGGCGCACCGTTTCCGCGCTTACGGTGGCACGCCGGGGCATTGGATCGAATGGGGACGCCTGATGTTGCATCTTCATGCCGCGCTGGAGGCCCGTTTTGAAACGCCTCCGGCCTGGCTGCTGGAAGATGCCAAAGGGTTGTTCCACGCCACAATCCGCGATGCCTGGGCAGCGGACGGCGCGGACGGTTTTGTCTATTCCGTTGACTGGGACGGTAAACCTATTGTGCGTGAGCGGGTGCGCTGGCCCATTGTTGAGGCGATGGGCACCGCGTATGCGCTGCACTGCGTGACCGGCGAGGCGCAATACGAAACCTGGTATCAGACCTGGTGGGATTACTGCGTGAAATATCTGATGGACTATGAAAATGGCTCCTGGTGGCAGGAGCTGGATACCAACAATAAAGTCACCACCAAAGTCTGGGATGGCAAACAGGATATTTATCATCTCCTGCATTGTCTGGTGATCCCGCGCCTGCCGCTGGCGCCGGGGCTGGCACCGGCCGTGGCCGCCGGTCTGCTGGACATCAATGCAAAATAAAAATAACGGAGACCATCATGAGTACCCTACAAAATAAAAATACTCAGATTGAATTTATCACCGGTAACAATGAATTTTCGCTGATTTATCAGCAGCGCCTGATTTTACGCCATACCGCGCAAGCGCCGTGTTTATGGATTGGCGGCGGCGAGGCGGATATCGAGATGTTCCGCGGCAATTTCAGTATTAAAGATCGCCTGAATGAAAAGGTCGCGCTGACGGATGTCAGTATCACCGCGCAGCCTGCAGGGTGGAAAGTGCATTTCAGCCGGAGCGATACGTTCAGCGCGACGCTGGTGGTCGGCACCGATGACAGCGGGCGTTTGCAACTGACATTGCACAACGATAACCGCGCTCATAACCGCATCTGGCTGCGGCTGGCGGCACAGCCAGAAGATCATATATACGGCTGCGGCGAACAGTTCTCTTACTTTGATTTGCGCGGCAAACCTTTCCCGCTGTGGACCAGCGAACAGGGCGTCGGGCGCAACAAACAGACCTATGTCACCTGGCAGGCCGACTGTAAAGAGAATGCAGGCGGCGACTATTACTGGACCTTCTTCCCGCAGCCGACCTTTGTCAGCACGCAGAAGTTCTACTGCCATGTTGAAAACAGCGGCTATATGAATTTCGATTTCAGCGCGCCGGAATACCACGAACTGGCCTTGCGGGAAGATAACGCCACGCTGCGTTTTGAATGCGCCGACGACTATATCAGCCTGCTGGAAAAACTTACCGCGCTGTTAGGCCGCCAGCCGGAATTGCCGGACTGGGTGTACGACGGCGTGACGCTGGGTATTCAGGGCGGCACGGAAGCTTGCCAGCAAAAACTCGACGTGATGCGCGAAGGCGGCGTGAGGGTCAACGGCATCTGGGCGCAGGACTGGTCCGGTATCCGCATGACCTCATTCGGCAAACGCGTGATGTGGAACTGGAAGTGGAACAGTGAGCTGTATCCGCAACTCGACCAGCGTATTCCTCAGTGGAAAGAAGAGGGCGTGCAGTTCCTTTCTTACATCAATCCTTACGTCGCCAGTGATCGGGATTTGTGTGCCGAAGCCTCAGAAAAAGGTTATCTGACCAAAGATGTCTGCGGTGGTGATTATCACGTTGAGTTCGGCGAGTTCTACGCAGGCGTGGTCGATCTGACAAATCCCGCTGCCTATGACTGGTTCAAAAACGTCATCAAAAAGAACCTGATTGAGCTGGGATGTGGCGGCTGGATGGCGGATTTTGGCGAATATCTGCCGACTGACACTTTCCTGCATAACGGCGTCAGCGCGGAAATTATGCATAACGCCTGGCCTGCACTGTGGGCGAAGTGTAACTACGAAGCCTTGCAGGAAACCGGCAAACTCGGCGAGGTGCTGTTCTTTATGCGCGCCGGATACACCGGCAGCCAGAAGTATTCGACGATGATGTGGGCGGGCGATCAGAACGTTGACTGGAGCCTGGACGACGGGCTGGCCTCGGTGATCCCGGCGGCGTTGTCGCTGGCGATGAGCGGCCACGGTCTGCATCACAGCGACATCGGCGGTTATACCACGCTGTTCGACATGAAACGCAGCAAAGAACTGCTGCTGCACTGGTGCGATTTCAGCGCTTTCACGCCGATGATGCGCACCCACGAAGGCAACCGTCCGGGGGATAACTGGCAGTTTGACGGCGATGCCGAAACCATTGCGCATTTCGCCCGCATGACTGGCGTGTTCACCCATCTCAAGCCGTATATCCGGCAGGCCGTCAGGCAAAACAGCCAGAGCGGTTTACCGGTGATGCGTCCGTTATTCCTGCATTACGAAGACGATGCCCGCACCTACACGCTGAAATACCAGTACCTGTTTGGCCGCGATCTGCTGGTGGCACCGGTGCATGAAGAGGGGCGCAGCGAGTGGTCGCTGTATCTGCCGCAGGATACGTGGATCCATGCCTGGACCGGCGAAACGTATCACGGCGGGGATATCACGGTGACCGCGCCGCTGGGTCAGCCGCCGGTCTTTTATCGTGCAGACAGCGAGTGGGCAGCGTTGTTCGGCGAATTACGTCACCTCTGATCAGGCTCAGCCACCGGGGTTGAAGACATCGCCCCGGTGGCTGAAGGAGAATAATAATGAGTCAGACAACACCGGAAAACCCTGCGACCCTGCGCCTGCCGTTCAGGGAAAAACTGGCCTACGGGATGGGCGATTTAGGCTCCAATATCTTGCTTGATATCGGCACGCTGTACCTGCTGAAATTTTACACTGACGTGCTCGGTCTGCCGGGCACCTACGGCGGCATTATTTTTCTGATCGCCAAATTCTTCACTGCATTTACCGATATGGGCACCGGCATCATGCTGGATTCACGCCGTAAAATCGGGCCAAAGGGCAAATTCCGCCCCTTCGTGTTATACGCCGCGTTTCCGGTCACTTTGCTGGCGGTCGCCAATTTCGTCGGCACGCCGCTGGAGATCACCGGTAAAACCGTGGTGGCAACGCTGCTCTTCATGCTGTATGGATTATTTTTCAGCATGATGAATTGTTCTTATGGCGCGATGGTGCCTGCCATCACTAAAAATCCGGACGAGCGGGCATCACTCGCAGCGTGGCGGCAGGGCGGTGCCACGCTGGGATTACTGCTGTGCACTGTCGGTTTTGTGCCCGTGATGAATCTGCTGGAAGGCAGTTCGCAGCGCAGTTATATTTTTGCCGCGACGCTGTTCTCGCTGGTGGGGTTGCTGTTTATGTGGCTGTGTTATGCCGGGGTAAAAGAGCGTTATGTGGACGCGCAGCCTGTCAGTCACACGCAAAAACCGGGGCTGTTGCAGTCATTCCGGGCGATTGCCGGTAACCGTCCGCTGTTCATTCTGTGCATCGCCAATCTCTGCACGCTGGGGGCGTTCAACGTCAAACTGGCGATCCAGGTGTATTACACGCAGTACGTGCTCAACGATCCGATCCTGCTCTCCTGCATGGGCTTTTTCAGCATGGGGTGCATTTTCATCGGCGTGTTCCTGATGCCCGCTGCCGTGCGGCGATTCGGCAAGAAAAAAGTGTATATCGGCGGTCTGGCACTGTGGATTGTCGGCGACATCCTCAACTACTTCTATGGCAGCGGCTCGGTCAGCTTCGTCGGGTTCTCCTGTCTGGCGTTCTTCGGATCGGCGTTCGTCAACAGCCTCAACTGGGCGCTGGTGTCCGACACGGTGGAATACGGCGAGTGGCGTACTGGTGTGCGTTCGGAAGGCACGGTTTACACCGGTTTCACCTTCTTTCGCAAAGTGTCGCAGGCCCTGGCGGGGTTCTTCCCCGGTCTGATGCTGACGCAAATCGGCTATGTGCCTAACGTGGTGCAGTCAGCGGATACGCAGGAAGGGCTGCGTCAGTTGATCTTCATTTATCCCTGCGCGCTGGCGGCAATCACCATCGTGGCGATGGGCTGTTTCTATAACCTCAACGAGAAAATGTACGTGCGCATCGTTGCGGAAATTGAGCAGCGTAAGCAGACGGCCTAATGCATTCACTGTAACAGCGCCCTGCGGGGCGTTTTGAGGATCGCCTATGAAGGATTTTCATCACCCTGATCCGCTGACGTTGCGTGAGAAGTGCGCCTATGGAATGGGCGATTTTGGCTCGAACCTGATGTTATGTATCGGGACGCTGTATCTCCTGAAGTTTTATACCGATGAGCTGGGCATGCCGGCGTTTTATGGCGGCATCATCTTCCTGGTGGCGAAGTTTTTCACCGCGTTCACCGATATGCTGACCGGCGTGTTACTTGATTCCCGTCGTCATATTGGTACGCGGGGTAAGTTCAGACCGTTCATTTTGTATGCCTCCGTGCCGGTCGGGCTGGTGGCGACGGCGCAGTTTATGGCCAATGATTTCGGTCTGCCGGTGAAAACGGCGCTCGCCACCGTACTGTTTATGTTGTTCGGCTTGTTCTACAGCCTGATGAACTGTTCGTACGGCGCGATGGTGCCCGCTATCACCAAAAATCCGCACGAACGGGCACAGCTGGCAGCCTGGCGGCAGGGCGGTGCTACGTTCGGATTATTGTTGTGTACCGTCGGGTTTATGCCGGTACAGGCGTTGTTCGGCGCTTCACCGTCGGTGGGGTATTTCTCCGCCGCGCTGATTTTCGCTACCTGCGGCATTTTGTGTATGGGCTGGTGCTATCGCGGCGTGCGGGAACGTTACGTTGAACTCACGCCAGCGGGGCATAAATCCGGCATCCTGCGGTCGTTTCGCGCCATTTTTCGCAATCCGCCGTTGCTGGTGCTGTGCCTCGCTAACCTGTGTACGCTGGCGGCGTTTAACATCAAACTGGCGATCCAGGTGTATTACACGCAGTACGTCCTCAACGATATTCATCTGCTGTCGTGGATGGGTTTTTTCAGCATGGGCTGTATTCTGGTCGGTGTCTTTCTGGTGCCGGGCTGCGTGAAACGGTTTGGCAAAAAGCAGGTGTATCTGGGCGGATTACTGCTGTGGGCGACAGGCGATATGCTTAATTTCCTCTGGGGAAACAGCTCGTTAACCTTTGTGCTGTTTTCCTGCATGGCATTCTTTGGCACCGCCTTTGTCAACAGCCTGAACTGGGCGCTGGTGCCGGATACCGTGGATTACGGCGAATGGAAAACCGGTATTCGTGCCGAAGGCTCGGTGTATACCGGTTATACCTTTTCACGAAAAATATCTGCCGCGCTCGCCGGTTTCCTGCCGGGAATTATGCTGACGCAAATCGGTTATATCCCGAATGCGGTGCAGGGGAGCGCGACCTTACTCGGTTTGCGCCAGCTGATTTTTATCTGGCCCTGTTTACTGGCTGTGAGCGCCGCCATCATCATGGGTCTCTTTTATCAGCTGAACGAAGCACGTTTCGCGAAAATTATTGAAGAAATCGCCCGGCGCAAAAAAGCCCCCGCATCTGAAACGCGGGCCGAAAAAAGCAATCTTTCCGCCGCCACACAATAAAAAACAGGTCGCCACGGTGAACCGGTCGTGTGGCGACCTTTCCCGCCTTTACGGCTCTTTACGTCTTCCGCCTTTATTTTTCGTCATGTTGCTGCACACTTACTACAGTTGAATTTACGGCTGAAAGGATATGGAAAGACATATGTGGCATCAGCAAACTATTACGCTCGGCGCAAAAGCGCGGGGCTTTCATCTGATCACCGATGAAGTGGTCAGCAAAATTGACCGTCTGCATGAAGTACAAACCGGGCTGGTGCATTTATTTATCCAGCACACTTCTGCGTCGCTGACGCTCAATGAGAATTGTGACCCGACCGTGCGCTACGACATGGAACAACATTTCATGCGCACCGTGCCGGAAAACGCGCCTTACGAGCATGATTACGAAGGCCGCGATGACATGCCGGGTCACATTAAGTCGTCGCTGTTAGGCGCATCATTAGTGCTGCCCGTTTCCCGGGGAAGATTGCTGCTTGGCACCTGGCAGGGGATCTGGCTGGGCGAACATCGGATCGACGGCGGACAACGCCGGATCGTCATCACATTACAAGGAGAAATCCAAACATGACCAGTTCGGAATTGCTGACCTATTGCATGGGAAAACCCGGCGCGGAGCAAAGTGTTGAAAATCAGCGCGGTGCTAATCAGGTAAAAGTGGGCGACGCGATGTTTGCCATGGTGTGTGAAATTGACGGCCGCGAGGCGATTTCGCTGAAAACCAGCCCGGAGCTGGCAGAGCAATTACGGGCAACACATCCGGATATTGTGCCGGGCGATCATCTCAACAAAGCGCACTGGAATACGGTGTTCCTCGACGGCTCGCTGCCCGATTCTCAGTTTTATTATTTGATCGACGGCTCCTACCAACTGGTGGTATCCGGGCTGCCGGAGGCGGTGCGTCAGGAAATTGGCCGCTGATTGTCCGGCCAGTTGCCGCTGCTGAGCGTTGCAGAGGAGAAGTCCGCCGTCTCTGCCCGCCACGGCAGTGCGCCACGAAAGCGCCACGCGCGGGTGATGTCCAGACTCCAGTAACGTTCTGCGCCCGCCGGACCGGGAATATCTTCCGGTTGCCAGTGGATCTGCGTGTGTCCCTGAAGATGCAACACATCACCGTTCTCAAAATCGATAAATAGCAGCGCCGCACGCGGTTCTGCCAGTAAATTCCCCAGCGTATTCATATAACGGTTACCGCGAAAATCAGGCACCCACAAACGGTTTCCCACCAGATGCGCAAACCCCGGCTGACCGCCGCGATGCGACACATCGGCACCGCCGTGCGCGTGGCTGGCGATAAAAAACGTATCGGCACGGGCAATCAGTGCGCGGGCGTCAGCATCCGGTTCGGACATATCCTCCCGCGCAGGCAGCGGCAAACTGACGGGCACATCGGCAAGTTTGCGAACCTGAATATACTGCGGACAATTACCAAAACTCTGATCGACGACGATCTCAATGCGGTTTTTATCCATGCGCCCGATCCTGCCGTTCACGCGGTTACGCCGCCGGTTGGAAAAATCGATCCCCAGTCCGCCGATCTGTTTCCCCGGTTGTAAGGCGGCCAGCGCCGGATCGTCCGCCCGCCTTGGCGCGTTCACCCGCAAATGGGTGTCATCCGGCGTGCGGATAAAACCGGCGGGGCCGGTCAGCAGAGTCGCCACTGGCCAGCCGTGGTCATCCAGCGTCGAGATAAACAAATACGGTAACGCGGCGAAAAACAGCCGGTGTTGTTCCGGCATCGCATCGCGGATGCCGTGTGCGGAAACATCAAACCCCGCCATGTCCTGCGCCAGGATTTCGTCTGCATGGAAAGGGTTATTCATCGTCTTTTACCCCGCAATCTCAGGCAGTGGCAACGCAGGCAGTGGCGTAAAGCCCGGCAGGCTTTCCACCCGTTTCAGCCAGCGGTGAATCGCCGGATAATCCGCCAGCGAAACGCCGCCTTCCGGTGCCGCCGCCACATAGCTGTAACAGGCCAGATCGGCAATTGTTGCCCGCTCCGTCGCCAGAAACTCGCTGTTTTCCAGATGTTGTTCAAGCTGCGGCAGAAATTTTGCCGACACGGTCAGCGCGCTTTCATAAGATTCCGGTGCAGAAAACTGTTTCACCATACGGGCAGATGCCGGGCCGTAACGCACTTCACCGGCGGCGCGGGACAACCATTTTTGCACTTCAGCGGCCTGCAGCGGATCTTCCGGCAACCAGTGGCTGTCGGGCGCGTAGCGTTTCACCAGATACACCAGAATCGCATTACTGTCGGTGACAACGTGTTCGCCGTCGGTCAGCACCGGCACCTGTTGCAGCGGATTTAACTGCGCGAACGCTGCGGTCTGGCGAACATCTTTGCCGCCGTCTTTGGTTTCAAAGGGCAGACTGAGCATGTTCAGCAGCAGGATGACACGGTGGCAGTGGCCGGAAAGCGGCGTACTGTAAAGTTGAATGGCGGGCATTGGCTGTCTCCTTTTGAGGTATGAATCAAAGATTACTCTTGCATCAGATGATTGTGATCCACGAAGATTGAAATTGAGCGTTTCACTTCGTGGAAGAATCTATGGATCGTTTGGACGAAATGGCGATTTTTGTCGCTGTACTTCAGTATGGCAGCCTGGCGGAAGCTGCCCGTAAACTTCACCGTTCTCCACCGGCCATCACCCGCGCCATTGCTTCGCTGGAACACCGGTTCGGCGCAAGGCTGGTGGAGCGCACCACCCGCAGTCTGGCGCCGACAGAAGCGGGCGCAAGGCTGGCGGAAAAAGCCCGGCTGCTGCTCAGCCAGTATCAGAATGCGGTAGAAGATACCGCTGAAACCCAGCTCAGCGGCCTGCTGCGCATCACCGCGCCGGTACAGTTCGGTCGCAAACACGTCGCGCCACTGGTGATGGAATTTCTGGCGCAACATCCTGATATGCAAATCGAAATGATGTTAAATGACCGTAATCTGGATCTGATTGACGAAGGGTTAGATCTGGCAGTACGCATCGGTCATCAGGAAGATTCAGGCAAAGTCGCGCGTAAGGTCGCCGAAGTGACCCGCGTGCTGGTCGCCAGCCCGGCGTATCTGGCGCAGCATGGCGAACCGCAGCATCCTTCGGAACTGGCCGCGCATCAGACGGTGATGGGCACGCTGCGCACGCAAATCCGGGAATGGCGTTTCGGGCCGCATGAGGATGATTTGCGCGTCCGGCTGTCGCCGCGTCTGCTTTCTAATGATGTGGAATCGCAGTTGCTGGCGGTGCGCAGCGGGCAGGGGATAGCACGGTTACTGTCGTATCAGGTGAAGGATGATGTGCAGGCGGGCAATATGGTGCGGATCCTGGCGGATTTCGAACCTTTGCCGTTGCCGGTACAACTGGTGGCGCAGCAGGTCCAGCAAATGCCGCGCAAGGTGCGGACTTTCTGGGACTTTGCTTATCAGCGGCTGAGTGCGCTGCCGCAGCTTCATGCGTTAGACGCATCTTCTGAACAGTGACGCCGATCACGCTCGCGGACGGCAAAAATAACCTACTCTGAGAGTTGTGCAAAAACAGTGAGTTACTTGAGGACAGGTTGTCCATTTGCTCACGCCAACCCAGAAGGAAAGGATGATGACCCGTAACCGGCTGAATCTCGCCACGCTTTTGATTCTGGCGCTCAGTGCGCCGTTCCCCCTGATCGTCTCTGCGCAAAGTCTGCCGCAGGATCCTGATGCGTCGGTGCCTGCGAAGAATTACATCACGGCGGTGAATCCTGATTTGACCATCACTTACCGGTTGTATGCGCCGACGGCTGAACATGTCGATGTGGTGACCGGCGCCACGCCGGTGACGTACATTCCGCATCAGATGACCAAGGATGATAAGGGCATCTGGAGCTGGACATCCGGTGCACAGAAGCCTGATCTCTATGAATATTTCTTCAACGTGGATGGTTTGCGGATTGCCGATCCGGGCAGTGCAATGCCCAAACCACAGCGTCAGGTGAATACCAGTTTAATCCTGGTGCCCGGCAGTATTCTTGATGTGAAAAACGTGCCGCACGGAGAAGTGCGCACCCTGACCTATCATTCCGCCGCGCTGAATTCCGAGCGTCAGGTCGCGGTATGGACGCCGCCTGGTTACAGCGATGCCTCAAAGCCGCTGCCGGTGCTGTATTTCTATCACGGCTTTGGCGACACTGGTCGCTCGGCGCTGGATCAGGGGCGCATTCCGCAAATCATGGATAACCTGCTGGCGGAGAAAAAAATCGTGCCGATGCTGGTAGTCATTCCGGATACCGAAACCGACGCCAAAGGCGTGGTGCCGGAAGATTACGTCACCAAAGATCGCCGCAAAGAGTTTTACCCGCGCAATGCTGCCGCCGCAGATAAAGAGCTGACCGGCGACATTATCCCGCTGATTTCCAAAACCTTCCGCGTACGTGATGACGCCGCCGGTCGCGCTTTGGCCGGGCTTTCACAGGGCGGCTATCAGACGCTGGTCAGCGGCATGACGCACCTTGATCAGTTTGGCTGGCTGGCGACACTCAGCGGCGTCAGCACTACGACCGTGCCGAATGCCGACGTGGCGAAACGCTTCGCCGAGCCGGAAAAAATCAACGCCCAGCTGAAAAACTTCACCGTGGTTGTCGGGGAAAAAGATGTGGTGACGGGCAAGGATATTGCCGGACTGAAAACCGAGCTGGAAGAGAAAAAGATTAAATTCGACTATCACGAATATCCGAATCTCGGCCACGAAATGGACGTCTGGCGCCCGGCCTATGCGGAGTTTGTGCAGAAGATATTTAAGTGATCTACGCGTGTAAAGTCATTTTTGACATGAAAAGCAGTGCAGTTTACACTCTAGAAAATGGCTTTACACGGATCCGCAAATGACTCGGAAAATAGCAGAACTGGGCGAATATCTCGAATCGGTCTTAGGCTTTAGCACCCGAGCTACCGAGGTAAAATTACCTGTTTCATTCAGTATTCAGGAGGCTTTTAGTTTCTTTGAATTGGAGATCCGCGTGCCAGGTGAAGCCTCTCTTATTTTACTGGCCGCCTTACAGCATGATGACGAATATCCTGGCATTGTCGCGCTAAGGAAACGTTTGTCACTGATTGAAAAGGTGACAAATAAAGTTGTTGTTTACGTCTGCGAAAATATGAACCTGGCGGAACGCCGTAGCCTGATTGAGCATCACATAAATTTTATTGCGATTAAAAAGCAATTCTTTATTCCTGAATTAGCCATGGATTTGCGTGAGGTTTTCAGAATCAGGAAAAACAGCACAGTAAAAAACGAAGAGATTGATTTTTCACCGGCCACTCAGGCCATGCTAATCCAGCTATTGTTTGACGAGTCAGCCTCTAAACCTGACGTGGTTTACACGGCAGATCAGCTAATGGGGTCGTACAAGTACAGCCGCGTGACGCTCTCCAAAGCAATTTCTGAACTGACAAAATCCGGGCTCCTTTCCTCAACGCATAAGCGAGATTTTTCGACCAGATACTATTCGCTCAGATTTTCACGTTCAAAAACTTTTGAAAAAGCATTGTTGATGATGCGCAATCCCATTAAAAAATTCGTTTGGATTAATAAGATCCCACCTTTGAATGAGGGGGTCTGCTATGCCGGAGACAGTGCCTTAGCGGAATACACGATGTTGGCCCGTCGCGCTAAGCCCGTATTTGCGATGACTCAGAAAGTATTCACTTCATTCCTGAAGAGTGGGGAATTTGATGAAGTCACTCATATCGACAGCGCCGTAGCTTCAGTTGAAATCTGGAGTTATCGGAGTCCCAAAGCTTCAACACATATCGTTGATGAAATATCTCTGTATCTGACACAGAAAGATAATCAGGACGAACGGGTCCAACTGGCACTCGGTGAACTTAAGGAGCAATACCCATGGATGAAATTCGGGGATTAAAACTGTTTGGCGAATATTTCAAAAAATATCAGGATCAATACGTACTCATCGGTGGTGTTGCATCCTGGATCACCATGGATGAAGCCGGAGAGGAATTTCGGGCCACCAAAGATCTGGATATAGTACTCATTATTGAGGCTCTGAGCCCTGATTTTGTCAGCCTGTTTTGGGAATTTATTAAGTCAGGCAGCTACGAGATCCGCCAGACTGGTGAGGGAAAGCCCATTTTTTACCGGTTTCTGAAACCAGAAGACACCACTTACCCCTTTCAGATTGAACTTTTCTCGCGTTCTCCACAAGGAATGGAACACCCGGAAGATGCTCAGATTATCCCGATCCCAAAAGATGAAGGTGTTTCCAGTCTCTCAGCCATCCTCCTCGATGAAGATTATTATGCCTTTCTCAGGGATGGCCTCCTGCGCACGGAATTATTCTCGTATATCGGAGCAGACAGGTTAATCCCTTTAAAAATGAATGCGTGGCTGGATCTGTCAACCCGCAAGGCCGCAGGAGAAACTGTGGATTCCCGTGTTGTTAATAAGCACAGAAATGATGTGATCCGATTATCAGGTCAATTGACAGGAAAGGCAGTCGCCATTTCCGAGAAGATTCGGGCTGACATGAAGATGTTTCTCACAAAACTGCCAGATGAGAGTATTGATCTCAGATCACTGAATGAGCGGGGTTCTGTAGAAGATGTCATCAAAAGGATCAGAGAAGGATTTGGTCTGTAATCATGGCAAACAAAAAGGCCTTCCGTTTGGGAAGGCCTTTTGCTATGGCTTTACGCGCTTTTCTTCGCCTGCTGGCTGTGGCGTTCCAGCAGTGGTTTCAGGAAGCGTGCGGTATGCGATTCTTTGCATTGTGCGACGGTTTCCGGTGTACCGGCGACCAGAATCTGTCCGCCACCCGCACCGCCTTCCGGCCCGAGATCGACAATCCAGTCCGCAGTTTTAATCACGTCCAGATTGTGTTCAATCACCACGATGGTGTTGCCCTGATCGCGTAACTGATGCAGCACTTCCAGCAGTTGCTGAATATCGGCAAAGTGCAGGCCGGTGGTCGGTTCGTCGAGAATATACAACGTCTGACCGGTGCCGCGTTTTGACAGCTCACGCGCCAGTTTCACGCGCTGCGCTTCACCGCCGGACAGCGTGGTCGCTGACTGGCCGAGGCTGATGTAAGTCAGACCGACGTCGATCAGCGTCTGCAATTTACGCGCAAGGGCAGGGACGGCATCGAAGAAATCACGCGCTTCTTCAATGGTCATCTCCAGCACTTCGTGGATGCTCTTGCCTTTGTATTTAATTTCCAGCGTTTCGCGGTTATAGCGTTTGCCTTTGCACTGGTCGCACGGCACATAAATATCCGGCAGGAAGTGCATCTCGACTTTGATCACGCCGTCGCCCTGACAGGCTTCGCAGCGACCGCCTTTAACGTTGAAACTGAAACGCCCCGGCGTATAGCCGCGTGAACGCGATTCTGGCACACCAGCAAACAGCTCGCGCACCGGCGTGAAAATACCGGTGTAGGTCGCCGGGTTGGAACGCGGTGTACGGCCAATCGGGCTTTGATCGATGTCGATGACTTTATCGAAATGCCCCAGACCTTCGATTTCGCGATACGGTGCCGCTTCGGCAATGGTCGCACCATTCAGTTCGCGCTGCGCCAGCGGGAACAGCGTGTCGTTGATCAGCGTCGATTTACCGGAACCGGACACGCCGGTGATGCAGGTAAACAGGCCTACCGGCAGCGTCAGCGTGACGTCTTTCAGGTTGTTGCCTTTGGCGCCGGACAGTTTCAGCACTTTAGCTGCATCTGCCGGAACACGCTGCGCCGGTACAGAGATTTCACGTTTACCGCTGAGGAACTGGCCGGTCAGTGAATTCTCGGTCGCCATAATGTCTTCAGCGGTGCCTTCAGCCACCACTTCGCCGCCGTGCACGCCCGCGCCCGGTCCGATATCAATAATATGGTCAGCGGCGCGGATCGCGTCTTCGTCATGTTCAACCACAATCACTGTGTTACCGAGGTCGCGCAGGTGGATCAGGGTTTCCAGCAGACGTTCGTTATCGCGCTGATGCAGGCCGATAGACGGCTCATCCAGCACGTACATCACGCCCACCAGACCGGCACCAATCTGGCTTGCCAGACGGATACGCTGGGCTTCGCCGCCGGACAGTGTTTCTGCAGAACGTGACAGCGAGAGGTAATTCAACCCGACATTCACCAGGAATTTCAGGCGATCGCCGATCTCTTTCAGCACTTTTTCCGCAATTTTGGCGCGCTGACCGCTGAGTTTCATATTGCGGAAGAAATCCATCGCATGGCCGATGCTGAAATCGGAGATTTCCGGCAGCGTGGTTTCTTCCACGAACACGTTACGGGCTTCTTCACGCAGGCGGGTGCCACGGCAGGACGTACACGGACGGTTGCTGATATATTTCGACAGCTCTTCACGTACCGCGCTGGATTCCGTTTCTTTATAACGGCGCTCCATATTGTGCAGCACGCCTTCAAACGGATGGCGACGAATCGACGTATCACCGCGATCGTTAATGTATTTGAATTCAATGGTGGTTTTGCCGGAACCGTGCAGGATCGCGTGTTGCACATCGCTGCCCAGTTCGTTAAACGGCGCTTCGACGTCGAAATCATAATGCTCGCCAAGAGAGCGCAGCATCTGGAAGTAATAGAAGTTACGGCGATCCCAGCCGCGTATCGCGCCACCCGCCAGCGAAAGCTCAGGGTTTTGCACCACGCGATCAGGATCGAAGAACTGCTGCACGCCCAGCCCGTCACAGGTCGGGCAGGCACCGGCCGGGTTGTTGAATGAGAACATGCGCGGTTCCAGCTCGCGCATGCTGTAGCCGCACACCGGACAGGCAAAGTTGGCCGAGAACAGCATCTCTTCGGCTTTCGGGTCATCCATATCGGCGACCACGGCGGTACCGCCGGAAAGCTCGAGCGCGGTTTCAAACGATTCCGCCAGACGTTGCGCCAGATCTTCACGTACTTTAAAGCGGTCAACGACCACTTCAATGGTGTGTTTTTTCTGCAATTCTAACGTCGGCGGATCGGACAAATCACAGACTTCACCATCAATACGCGCACGGATATAGCCCTGCGACGCCAGGTTTTCCAGCGTTTTGGTATGCTCACCTTTGCGGTCTTTAATGATGGTTGCCAGTAACATCAGGCGCTGGCCTTCCGGCTGCGCCAGCACGTTATCCACCATCTGGCTGACGGTCTGGGCTGACAGCGGAATATTATGATCCGGGCAGCGCGGCTCGCCCACGCGGGCAAACAGCAGACGCAGGTAGTCATGAATTTCCGTGATGGTCCCGACGGTAGAACGCGGGTTGTGCGACGTTGATTTTTGCTCAATCGAAATCGCCGGAGACAGACCTTCAATATGGTCGACGTCCGGTTTTTCCATTAAGGATAAAAATTGGCGTGCATAGGCTGACAGCGACTCGACGTAGCGGCGCTGGCCTTCGGCGTACAGCGTATCGAACGCCAGAGAGGACTTGCCTGAACCGGATAAGCCGGTGACAACAATCAGTTTGTCGCGCGGGATAATCAGGTTGATATTCTTGAGATTATGGGTGCGTGCGCCCCGAACTTCGATCTTATCCATTCATCATTCCCGGATTAACTTGATAGCTCACCGTGCCGGTGACCGCCGTGAAAACCTGTTTCGCGGCAGCCATCGAATCGGGCACAGAGAAGAACGTAACGCGCAATTATGACACAAATCACAGCCTGTGCCACCCCAAAACCTGAATGTATATCCAGTACTCGATGTAACGGGTGTTGTTTTGCTAAACGATTTATCGATGTTTCTCGCACGTAAATACTTACGTGGTGGGATTGCTGCATTTTGTGTTTATAATGACGCCATAGTGAGTCACTCACATCTCAAACTGTGGTTTCAGCCACGACATACATCATCAGGAGAATCCACATGGCCAGCAGAGGCGTAAACAAAGTTATTCTCGTCGGTAATCTGGGGCAAGACCCGGAAGTCCGCTACATGCCTAACGGCGGCGCGGTTGCCAACATCACTCTGGCAACGTCTGAAAGCTGGCGTGACAAAGCCACCGGCGAGCAGAAAGAAAAAACCGAATGGCACCGTGTGGTGTTGTTCGGCAAATTAGCGGAAGTCGCAGGCGAATACCTGAAGAAAGGTTCTCAGGTTTACATCGAAGGCGCACTGCAAACCCGTAAATGGACCGATCAGGCTGGCGTTGAAAAATACACCACCGAAGTCGTGGTTAACGTGGGCGGCACCATGCAGATGCTCGGCGGCCGTGCAAGCGGCGGCGCACCAGCCGGTGGCGGTCAGCCATCCGCAGGCGGCCAGCAGGGCGGTTGGGGTCAGCCTCAGCAGCCACAAGGCGGCAACCAGTTCAGCGGCGGCCAGCAGGCTCGTCCGGCTGCGCAAAACAACGCGCCAGCGCAGAACAACGAACCGCCAATGGATTTCGATGACGATATCCCGTTCTGATTGTTTGCCTTCGGGCATCAACGTACAGAACAACAAAAAGCCCCGAAAGGGGCTTTTTGTTGTCTGGCATTCAGGGATCTTTAATCCCTCACACTTTCCCAACCGCCCCGAACACCAGCCGTCCCTGATGGAACGTGGCCTTCACATCTGACACCCGCGCGACCGCTTCGGCGGAGCAACTGGCGTCGACCAGGATCATGTCGGCGTTATCGTTGACCGCAGGCCACTGGCGTTTGCCGCTGTCATCGAGCGGCAGGACGTTGCCGGTGGCGATGGCGAGAGAGCGGGTCAGGCCGAATTCGTCGGAGTTGCCGTAGAGCTGAGCGTAGAGGCTGGCTTTTTCCAGCATGCTGCCGGTGCCGAACGGCGACCAGTGGTCGATCACGCTGTCGGTGCCGGTCATGACAAATACGCCGTTCTGACTGAGCTGCGGCAGCGGCATGTTCAGTTTGCCGAGCGGAATAGTCGAGGCGACGGTGAACTGCTGTTCGGCAAGCCCGGCGATCACTTCATCGAGTTCCGCGCCCTGCATCATCGCCAGGGCAAAACCGTGGCTGAGCGTCACTTTGCCTTTTAGCTGCGGGTTTTTCTCCACGGTCTGAATCATGTATTTCACCGCCGCAATCCCGGCGGGCGTGGTTTCATGCAGATGAATATCTACGCCTTTGTGGGTATCCAGCGCAATCTGGAACATCGCATCGAGGGATTTTTCCATCGCACCGTCCACGTTAGTCGGGTCCAGCCCGCCGACGTACTGCACGCCCATTTGCATGGCTTCTCGCATCAACCCATCGACTTTCGAATGCAGCAAACCGTGCTGCGGAAACGCCACGATTTCACAGCTGAAATCCTGCTGATGTTTTTCCAGCGCACGCTTCAGATGCTCAAGACTTTTCAGGCCGCTGACCGGATCGATATTGCAGTGGCTGCGTGCCACCGTGGTGCCTTTGGAATGCAGCAGGCCGATGACCGCTTCGGCGTGTTCCACCGACGTCGGCAACAGTTGGGGGATCAGCACCTGTTCGCGGGCAATCATGTCCATGATGGTTTTGCCTCTGCGCGGACGCGGCGCTTCCCATTTGCCGCCGTAGAAGGTTTTGTCGAGGTGAATGTGCATGTCGCGCGTGGCGGGAAGCAGGAGTAATCCTCTGGCATCAAAAGCCGGCAAGGTGCTGGCGGGGGCGCCTTTTGCCGGCTGGATCGCCACGATTTTGCCGTTGTTGATTTCCAGGTTGTACAGCCCGGTTTGGGTGGCAATAACGATATCGCCTTCGCGCTCAAAACCCTCTTCCAGCCGCACATTGCGCAACTGGTAATGCGGCGCAGAAATCGCGTTGATCTGGCTGGCATCGTCACATTTTTCGTTCATGGCGCCCGGTTTGAACGGGGAGGCCGATGCCATGCCTGCCGTGAGCAGCGCGCCGGTGGCGGTGATTTTGGCGCTGTGCGAGAGAAAATGTCTGCGGCTTTGTTGCTGAGGATTTTGCACGTCGAATTCCTTAATCATGATGCGGGAGGATGCTGGCTTTCCCTTCACCTTAAAAGATGACGCCGGTTCCGGCTGTGATGTTTCCCACTGCCTGTCAGTGGAAAACACAATAGCTAGCTGAGCTGGCAAAAATCCTTTAGTTTTCCGGCCAGTGCGATTTGTGCAGGCGTCGCGTCGGGGCGGTAAAACAGCGCCAGTTCGACGTTATCCACCGGCGGCAATCCGCTTTCTGCTCCTAAAATCCGGTGCTCCGGCTGGCGGCAACTGGCGGGCAATAAAGTGACGCCTAATCCGGCTGCACTGGCCGCAACCAGCGCGGCGAGGCTGGCGCTGCTGTAACTGATACGCCAACTGCGCCCGAGAGCATCCAGTGCCTGACAGAGTTCCTCGCGGTATAGCCCGTTGAGCGGAAACAGCACCAGCGGGATCGGATCCCGTTCAAATGCCGGAAACGCGGCGCTGTCGAGCCACAACATCGGCTCTGGGCGCGCGGCGTTTGCCTTCTCACCGGTCAGTTGTTTCACCAGAATGATGTCCAGCATCTCCTGCTGCCAGGCGCGGCGTAGTTCATGGCTCAGGCCGCTGGTGACATCGAGGCGGATATGCGGATGGGCGCGGCTGAACTGCGCCAGAAGGGAAGTGGTCGCTGCGGCAAAATCCTCCGGCACGCCGAGACGCACCACGCCGTCCGGCCACTGGTCGCTCAGCGCGTCGTGCGCTTCACCGTTCAGCGCGATAATCCGCCGTGCATAACCGAGCAACCGTTCGCCTTCTTCCGTCAGTTGCACCTGATGAGATGTGCGCTCCAGCAACGGTTTGCCCAGCGCGTCTTCCAGCCGGCGGATTTGCTGGCTGACCGTCGATTGCGACAGGTATACGCGGTCAGCAGCGCGGGTAAAACTGCCGGTTTCGCAGACGGCGACAAAACTGAGTAACTGCTGCGGGCTGAACATCGGATAGCGATTCATTTTATAAATACTTATGGTTTAGGTATTCGAAATATCAATACCCGGCAGAGTATCAACCTTCGCCCTCCTGCACCAGATGGGTGTCAGGATCACTTCACCAGACAAGATATCTTTCCTTTTTCTGAATTAATAATTTCCAGCATTAAAAATCTCCTTTCTTTATAGTTTGCAAATATTTTGTTGATAATTGAGTGAAGTAATTTTATGCGAATGGATTCAGTCAGACTAATACAGGGTTCTAATGGGATATACAATAAATTCCGGCAGGGTGAATATATTAAGAAAAACAAATGGGATAGTTGTGATTCACTAAAACGTAAGGGAGCATGGACCGGGAATAGTTATGACCGTGCAGGACGGGTGGTGGAATATGGTTTTGAAAGCGGTGTGTGTCAGGGATTGATTGGTGCTTACCTGATATCAGGTCAAAACTGGCCCCAGTTCAGTGCGTATATCAGCAGTGAGCGGGGTAAGGCAGTGGTGCGTGGGATTATGAATTTTCAGGAACACCTGAGCGCCAGCGGGAATATGAAAGAAATGAAAAACGTTTTTCATGGCATCCTTAAACCGCATCGCGTTAATTTCATTCGGGAAGAGATCCGGCTGACAGAAAATACGCCAATAAAAATGTCTCAGGCAATATTAAAGAATATCACTCAGGGTAACGGCTTCCATATATCCATTAAGAAAGCGTCCGGTGGGCATTCTTTGGGCATCAGGGCTGACGCCAGTCAAATCAAATTTTTTGACCCCAATTATGGCGAAATTATTTTTGCTTATAAGAATGGCATGAGTGATGAAATGGAAAGATTTCTGACGCATGTTTTTTCGGAATACTACAGCCAGTACTTTATGTTAACGATTGAGCACTATTCCGTTCACTGAGGACCGGCAGTGACAGGGACAACGCACCAAGATGACCCACCGCACCGCGATTACGCCTCGCTTTAGCGCAACCGGTGCTACAAAAGGCACGGTGCAATTTCCCTTAAGATTGTATACAAGGCTTTGGCGGCAAATCGCTTTTCTGGTACAGAAATTGCTTTTCCCTTAAGAGACTCAGGGGAGAAAAATATGAAAGCGATCGTGATTGGTGGCGGTATTGGCGGTGCATGTGCGGCAATTGCGCTGAAGCGTTTTGGCATCGACACGGCTGTATACGAGGCGGTGAAAGAGATCAAACCGGTAGGCGCGGCGATTTCCATCTGGCCGAACGGCGTCAAATGCCTGAATTATCTCGGTATGAAAGAGGCGCTACGCAAACTCGGCGGCAATATGCGCTTCATGGCCTACAAAGACTACCAGCAGGGTAAGACCATGACGCGTTTTAGTATGGATCCGCTGATCCAGAGCGTCGGCGAACAGCCCTATCCGGTGGCGCGCGCTGAACTTCAGTCGATGCTGCTCGATACCTATGGCCGCGATCGGGTGCAATTCGGCAAGCGCGTGACGCACGTCGAAGAATCCGCCGACAGCGTCACAGCCTGGTTTGAAGACGGCACCTCCGCGACCGGTGACTTGTTGATCGCGGCCGACGGCACCCATTCCATTATCCGCCAGCATGTTCTGGGTTATGCGACGGAGCGCCGCTATGCCGGTTACGTCAACTGGAACGGTCTGGTGGAAATCGATGAGAGTATCGCGCCCGCCGATCAATGGACGACATTTGTCGGCGAAGGCAAGCGCGTTTCACTGATGCCGGTGAGCGGCAACCGTTTCTACTTCTTCTTTGACGTACCTTTGCCGAAAGGCTTGCCGCAGGATCGCACCACGGTACGCGAGGATTTGCAGGGCTACTTTGCGGGCTGGGCGGAACCGGTGCAGAAACTGATCAGTCAGATTAATCCCGAGACCACCAACCGCGTCGAAATCCATGATATCGAACCCTTTATGCAACTGGTTAAAGGCCGGATTGCGCTGCTTGGCGATTCCGGCCACAGCACTACGCCGGATATCGGGCAGGGCGGTTGCGCGGCGATGGAGGATGCGGTCGTGCTGGCCAATATGTTGCAGACCAATTCGTTAGGCATTGAAGATGCACTGCTGCGTTATCAGGAAAAACGCGCATATCGCGTGAAGGATCTGGTACTGAAAGCACGTAAACGCTGCGATGTCACCCATGGCAAAGAAATGGCTGTCACCGAACAATGGTACGAGGATCTGAAAAGTGAAACCGGTGAACGCATTCTTTCCGGCATGTGCGAAACCATTCTGGGCGGCCCGCTGGAATAACGCCGCGACGTGCAGGAAATAACTTTTTACATGTCCTTAAAGTTTCCTGTTTTTTTGCCGAAAATAGCATCAGAAGGATCAGGGTATCCACTGGCGCTATGGCGCAAAAACATAGGGATTTATCGGGATGACAGTTATCTCTGCGACAGGTAATCAGGCGCTCAATACGCTGGTTACGTCAACAAAATCACTGACGGCAGTCACTACTGCAGCCAGCCAGCAGCAGGCTTCGACGGCGCAATCCACCACGGTAATGATCGGCCAGGCGGACACCGCTTCGCCGGTCTACAACATCACCAGACCGGCACTGGTCTGGGAACGTTCTTCCAGCGATCTGATGTCTTCAAAGCTTGCATCGAACTTCAGCCATTCCGGGAATGCGGCGCGTTTTACCGGACTCGGTGCGGCGCTGCTTGAGCGTTTCACTAGCGACAGCAGCAGCTATTCGCAATCGGTGATGAAGCAGACTTCCGCTCAGTCGACCCGTTCGGCGGGCAACGTCGCCGCCCAAACTCAACTTCATACCAAAGCCGATAACCAGATAAGCCTGAGCATTAAAACCGCCAGCGGTGCGCGGGTGGATATCACGCTGGGCAGTGATGATGACGGACTCGGCGTGCAGGTGAATGTCAGCAAAGGCACTCTCAGCGATACGGATCGTAAAGCGCTGGCCGGGCTGGCGGAAGGTTTTCAGAAAGCGATTGATGGCCTGACGGCGCAACCGCCAAAGCTGAATCTGAGCGGGCTGACGAAGTTTGATACCTCGGTGCTGTCGTCGGTGGACTTACACGCCACGCTGGGCACGACCCATCCTCAGACGCTGGATTTCCACGCCGATGCCAGTACACGCTCGGTGAAGTCGACGGGTATTGCCGGTACGGTGGATATCAGCGTCGATATGAGTAAACGCGCATTACTCGGCACAGAAAGCCAGCAGAAGCAGGCGCTGAACAGTTATCTGAAACAAATCAACAGTGCAGGCAATCGTGGTAATGCTGATGAATCGCTGATGAACATGTTCAAAGATGCCTTTACGGCGCTGAACAGTCATTATGGCGAGACAGCGACGACCTATAAAAGCCGGGGCTCTGAGCCGGTCTATTTCTCGCTGACCAAAACCGATAAAAACATGATGACCGGGCTGGCGGATTTCACAGCGTCAGTCTCGCAGACACCGGTTGATTCCACTAATCCGTTGCGCCCGGACGAAACCGATACGTTCTCTTATCAGGTTTCTCAAACCAGCACGATCACCGGCACCAGTACGCAGGATCGCAACATCACACAAAAGCAGCAGTCACATCTGGTTGCCAGCTACCATGAGTCGCTGACACCGGGGCTGAAACTGAATCTGACCAGCGACCGCAACTCGCAGAATTACCTTTACTATCAGATTGATGACACGGCAGAAAGCACGACGTCCGTGCAATATCACAAAGGTGCGCTGATGAGTGCCACAGTGGCTCAGTCCGCCAGCAACTCAGCACATATTCAGAAATACGTCAAAGGCGCGCTGGAATCCGACATCACCACGCCGGAAATCACGTCGAAAACCACTGACCTGCTCGGTAAGCTGCAATCGGCCTGGGAAAATGACGCCCCGCGCATGTCGTTCCGGGATTATCTGAATCATCAGACCCTGCCGGATCTCAGCGGGATGGTACTGATGGAATCGGATCCTGCGCAGCTAATAAACGGTTCTTCATTCGCATAGCTGAAGTGGTGTAAATGAAGCAAAACGGCCCCGTCCGGGGCTGTTCTTTTCTCTTTAATGCTTACCTGGATATCTCAAACTTCGTCCCTTTCACCACAATTTCATCAAATTGCAGATGATGCATAAACTCGCGCAAAATCAGCAGCGTGGCGGCGAAATCATTGCCGTCAGGAATGCCTTCGAAATGCGCAGGACGGCCATTAATCACCAGCGCCAGCCGGTCAAACGTGCGTTCCACTGCATCCAGCGACAACGTCATCACTTCGTTTTCCGCTTCACCGGCAATGCGGGCCAGCACACGGATATCGTTGTCCGTGCTGAATAATTTAGCGCCCGGAGGAATGTCGTGCCGGATGCGCGTCACTTCATCTTCGACCACCATAATGGCGGTTTCCATTTCATCCGGCGTCGGCGGTGAATGGCGGAAATAGCCGACGGAGGTGAGTTGAGAGCCCAGTGTCAGGAGCAAACTTTTATCTTCGCTATCATCATTACGGACGATAACTTGCGTTTCTTCGCTGCCGATATGCAGCAATACAGCAGGTGTGATCATCGGCTTCTCCCAATCGTTAACGTTGTGACGTCATGCCTTCTGAGCAGAAAAACTATCATGTCAGATGCGGATCACGCCGCGCAAACTCTTTCACCATCCAGTCGATAAACACCCGCACACGGGGCGAAAGCTGGCGGTTACGCGGGTAAAGCAGGGAAACCGGCAGCGAACCGGCCGGGAAATCCGCCAGAATTTGCACCAGGCTTCCCTGTGCCAGATCCTCCAGCAGGCCGTAATGCGGCACCTGAATAATTCCCATCCCGCGCCGTGCGGCTTCTTTCATGCTTTCCGCGCCGTTGACCGACAAACTGGTTGGCAGCAGGATTTCGCGTGTTTTGCCTTGCTGCTGAAAAACCAGCGGCAGCAGCCCGCCGGTCGCACTGGAACGAAAACCAATCATCCGGTGACCGGCCAGATCGTCCGGTGTTTCCGGTATGCCAAAACGTTGCAGATAGTCCGGGCTGGCGCAGGTAATTTCCGGCAACGTACCGAGCGGCCGTGCCACCATATCGCTGTCTTTCAGCTCTCCGGCGCGGATCACACAATCGATGCCTTCCCGCACCAGATCCACCAGCCGGTCGCCTTCGCTCATGTAAAACTCAATGTCGGGATACTGCGCCAGAAAATCCGGCAGGCCGGGCAGCAGAAAATGTCGCGCCATCGACCCGTGTACATCCACCCGCAATAACCCTTTCGGCTGCGCACCGGCAAAGGCCATTTCGGCATCTTCCACATCCGCCAGGATACGCAGACAGCGCTGATAATAGGCTTCGCCGTCCAGTGTCGGGCTGACGTGACGGGTGGTGCGTTGCAGAAGCCGGATGTTGAGCCGCGTCTCCAGTTGCTTAATGGCATCGGTCACCGTCGAGCGTTTCAGGTTCAGCGCCTGTGCGGCCTGGGTAAAACTGCGCAGTTCCACCACGCGGGTGAATAACTGCATGCTGTCGAGTTTATCCATGATGATTGTTCGCCTTTTCCGGATAGTAATAACGAATATCAGGTAATTATCCGGCAGCGTCAATCGGCTACGCTTTCCTCACCGACAACAGATCCGAATTACTGAAAAAAGGGAACGCATCATGACTTCATCAAAACAGAAAGTCGCGCTGGTCACCGGCGCATCACGCGGTATTGGCGCCGCCATCGCAGAGCGTCTGGCGCGCGACGGTTTTACCGTGATTGTGAACTACTCACGCGGTGCGGCAGAAGCCGACGCGGTGGTCAGCAAAATTGAACAGGCAGGCGGGAGGGCCATCAGCGCGCAGGCGGATGTCAGCGACGCGGCGGCGGTCGGCCGGATGTTTGCCAGCGCGGAACAGGCGTTTGGCGGCGTGGATATACTGGTGAATAACGCGGGAATTATGACGCTTTCGGCTATTGCCGACACCGACGATGCGGCGTTCGATCGCCTTATCGACATCAATCTGAAAGGCACTTTTAACACGCTGCGTGAAGCGGCGAAACATCTGCACGACGGCGGGCGCATCATCAATTTCTCATCGACGGTTGTCGGTTTATATCAGCCGACTTATGGCGTGTATGCCGCGACCAAAGCCGCTGTCGAGGCGCTGAGCCGTGTGCTGACCAAAGAAATGCGCGGCCGCCAGATAACCGTCAATACTGTGGCGCCTGGCCCGACGGCAACGGATTTATTCCTCAACGGTAAATCTGATCAGCTGGTGGCAACCATCGCCAAAACCTCACCGCTCGAGCGCCTCGGGCAGCCGGAAGATATCGCCTCTGTGGTCGCGTTCCTCGCCGGACCCGACGGTGCCTGGGTGAACGGCCAGACGCTGAAGGCGAATGGTGGGATTATTTAACACGCCTGTTTAAGCCAGGAAGATAAATATTCTGAATGCAACTCGCAAAGGCCCGTCTCAGGAATACGGTTACGGGTTTTTGGTTGTATACTCTTTGTAGATACAACGGTGGAAAAATGAACATGCGTACTCAGGCTACATTACAGAAATGGGGTAACAGCATCGCGTTACGGTTGTCAGGAAGTTTGAAGTCAATTCCACAATTCGAGGAAGGTGATGTCGTTGATATTGAGATTTCTGAAGACGGGCTGCAAATTCGTAAAGCCGAAAAGCAGAAGGTCACTGAGGCCAGCTTGTTATCGGGGCTGAGCGCGTATAATGCTCATGCTGATGAATTGGCAGAACCGACTGACAGGGAGCTTGATTATTAATGTATTTACCAAAGCGTGGGGATATTTGCTGGCTGGATTTTGAGCCAACCAAAGGAAAGGAAACAGGCAAATATGGCCCTGCGCTGATCCTGTCCCATGAAACCTACAATCAGGTTACCGGATTGGTGATTTGTATGCCGGTCAGCACCCGTATTCGCTGCGCACCGACCGAAGTGCCGGTAAACAATCTGAGTGTACCTGGCGTGGTCGCCACAACATTGATCCACACATTGGACTGGCGGCACCGTCAGGCAAAGTTTATTGCTGTTGCGGAAAGTGGCGTCTTTAACGACGTGCTTGCCCGGATCATTCCGCTGATTGGCGGTGAGAACTTGTTGGCCTGAAGTTTACCTTCAGACCTCGTCTCACGCGTATTGCGCTTCGCCGTTGCCGAAGGACCAGTTTTCTTTCGGCACTTCCACCAGGCTGATGAACACATCTTCCAGACGTAATCCGACTTTTTCATGCAGCCCGTAAGCTACGGCGTGATAGAACGCCTTTTTCATTTCCAGTGTACGGCCGGTGTTGAGCGTTACCTGAATCACAATGCAGTTCGGGCTGCGCTGGATATTGAGATAATCAGGGGAAATCATCATTTCTGCCGGAGAGTGTTCGGAGATGACAATAAACTTGTCGTTTTCCGGCGCATTAAGGGCTGAGCGCAGCGCGTCATAGACCGTATCGCCGACAGTTTTGCGGTAGGTTTCAGGTTTCCCTTCAACCATATCAATACGTACAAAAGGCATTTTATTCTCCTCATTATTTTCTGTAGGGCGCACATCTCTGAGGATGCGGTCGTTAAGGTATGCAACACGAGGAGCAGAGTTGTCGAGCGATTTTTTGTACGTACCGGTAACCTGCCTTACGCCGCAGCGTTTTTGCGACAGAACATCCCCCGCCAGTCCGGGCGGCAGAACATCACCAGATTCCCCAGCAGGATCAGCGCCAGACCGATAACCGCATTGGCGTGCCACTGATAACCTTCATAAAACGTCGAAACCGTCAGCGCGACCAGCGGGAACAGCAGCGTGCTGTAGGCCGCCTGACTGGCACCGATACGGCCCACCAGTGTGAAGTAAATGCCGAAGGCCAGCACCGAACCAAACACGGAAAGATAGACCAGCGAACCGAGATATTGCGGCGTCAGGTCGATGGCAAAGGAAGCGTCCTGCACCAGACTCAGCGCGCCCATGACGGCTGTGCCGTAAAACATTGCGTATGTGTTAGTGGAAAGCACATCCAGGCCGTGACGCTGATGGCGTGAACTGATCATATTCCCCAGCGAGAAACCATAGGTGCCGAGCAGGCTGAGGCCGATCCCTTTCAGCAGCTCCGGCGCAATATGAGCCGCACTCAGATCATGCCAGAACAACGTGATAATGCCCGCCAGCCCGAGAACCGACGCCGGGATCACCGCCGGAGCCAGTTTCTGGCGGAAAAACAGCATGCCGTTGAAGGCGTTAAACAGCACGGCCATCGAGAAAATCACCGATTCCAGCCCGCTGGTGATATAGGCTGCGGCGTGATAGAAACAGTAAAAATTGAAGCAAAAAACGCAGCAACCCTGAACCATGCAGAATAAGTGATCTTTCAGCGCCAGACGGCGCAACCGGCGTGTCGCCAGCAATGCCACCAGCATGATCACCGCAGCCAGCAGGAAACGGTAGAAAACCGACACCGTCACCGGTACGTCGCCCTGTTGCAGGTAAATCGCAAACCAGGTGGTGCCCCAGATCAGGATCACCGAAATATAAAGCAGTGCGTTCATCGAATTCTCTCGCTAAAAATAATCAATGCGGGAATTCTGCGGTAACGGCAGGCTGCGGGCTTGCAACGGCTTGCGCTCAGTTGCATATTCTTGCGCATTTTTACAGTCCTCCGCACAGCAAGATCTGGCACCGGGGCGGGGGAAAACCGTAAAATGAGCGTCATCTTTCTTCCACACGGGCATGTCATGACTAAGGTTTATCAGGCTTTCGAAACGCTGCGTCAGCACAAAGCGGTTCTGCATGACAGTGTGGAACTGGGTTCCGGCATTCAGCTGGCGGCGTGGTCGAATAAAAATGACATCGTGAATCAGGAAAGCGCCGATCACCATACGCTGAGCCTGTACGTGGCCGACGGCTACGAGTGTTATCACAAAACCCGCAGTGGCTGGCGTAACGGCGGCGGGCCGGATCGTTTTTGTCTGATGCCCAAAGGCAGTATGTCGAGCTGGGATGTGCGCGACGATTTATCGTTTGTGCATCTGTATTGCTCCGACGAACATTTACGGCATCTGGTGGAACAGACCTGGGATCGCAGCCCGGCGGCGATTGAGCTGGAAGAACGCACATTCGAAGAAGATCCGCAAATTACGCTGTTATATCGCCACTTTTTGCTGAGCAGTCAGTGGCAGGAAAACAGTAATCAGCTGATGCTGAGCAGCGCCGCCAACCTGCTGATGGCGCATCTGGTGAAACATTACACCCGTCTGCAATGGGCGCTGCCCACGGTGCGCGGCGGTCTGGCACCGCATATGCTCAACCGCGTAAAAGATTACATTCACACGCATCTTGCGGAGCCTTTATTACTGCCTGAACTTTCCGCGCTGGCAGAACTCAGCGAGTTCCATTTTGCCCGCATGTTTAAACAAAGCATGGGGATGGCGCCACATCAGTACGTGATGAATGCCCGGCTGATCCGCGCGGAAAACTTGCTGAAAACCAGCCGTATGGATATGACATCCATCGCGCTGGAATGCGGTTTCAGCTCTGCCAGTCATTTCAGTAACCGGTTCAAATCTGTGCGTGGCATAACGCCGACGGCGCTGCGCGGCGGCATGATCGTCTGATTTTTATTTCCCGCTATACACGTCGGTCGTCAGCTATGCTGCATTATTGCGCCGGAGCATCAGGCCTTCGTTTGTCCATCGTGACCGGCTATTCGTGTACCACGTTAACAGGAGAAATCATGCTAAAGATTCTGGGTAAATCACCGTCGATTAATGTGCGTAAAGTATTGTGGACCTGTCATGAGCTGGGGCTGGATTTCGAACAGGCGCAGTATGGTTCGGGTTTTCAGTCTGTCCAGACTGCGGAATTTAGAGCGCTGAACCCGAATGCAATGGTGCCGGTGGTGCTCGACGGCGAGTTTGTGCTGTGGGAATCCAACGTGATTTGCCGGTATCTGGCGGCGCGCGAAGGGCGCGAAGATTTACTGTCATCTGACCCGAAACGTCGTGCGCTGACCGAACAATGGATGGACTGGCAATCCGGTGAGCTGAATAATTCCTGGCGCTATGCCTTTCCGGCACTGGCGCGCAACAGCGCGCAGCATCAGGATCCGGCACTGATTGACGCCGGTGTCAGCGAGTGGAACCGCCATATGCAGATGCTGGAAGAGCAGCTTCAGCACAGCGGCGATTACATTCTGGGCGATAATTTTACGCTGGCGGATATTCCCATCGGGTTGTCGGTGAACCGCTGGTCGATGACACCGATGTCGCGCCCGGCGTTACCGGCTGTGACGGCGTATTATGACCGGCTCAATCAGCGCGAAGGCTTTCGCCTGTATGGTCGTAACGGATTGGTTTAAATTCCGGTAGTAAAAATATGACGCAGCAATGTCCCAGGCTGCGTCATTTTATCTAAACATCTTCTATTATTTCAAACAGACACAGGATTTATTTAAAATCCACCTGCATCAGTTCACTGATAGATTGTCCGCGGGTTGAGGAAACACATTTATCAATATAGCTGTTGAAGGCGGCAGGTTTGGGAATACCCATGTCGAGCAAGCGGGAATTATCAAATTTTACGTTTAACTGAGCAAAACCGCCGTAAAGTTTAATGGCGCGTAAAATGATTTTATCATTACACGGGCCGAGCACATCTTTAAATTGTTTGCGGATGCCGGTAAATTCCTGATAACTGATCTGCTCATATTCATTGATAATCCGCGGCGCATTATTGGCTTTTGCCACCGAGGTATCTATTTCATGAAATGGCGTACACATCTCTTCGCCGGAAGAAATATGATAAAAATTATGGCTGAGGTCTTTGGCGAGACACAGTTTTACCAGCACCATCGCGCAATAGTCCACCGGAATGACATCGACCTGATCGTCGAGCGTGCAGGTGAATTTCTTCAGTTTAATCGCCATCATGAACACCCAGAAGATGCTGCTTGAAGGCTGACAGCCATGCTGCGTGTGGCCGACGATGATCGACGGCCGTGCAACCACGAACGGCAGCGACGGGCATTCGGCGCGGACGAGATTCTCAATTGCCCGCTTGGAAGCCGTGTATTGCACCAGATCTTCGTTCTGTTCGTTGTCCGGCATGCCCTCGTAGAAGACGCTGTTTTTATCCGGCATCGATGCCATTGCCGTGCCGACATGCACAAATCGCTGCAAACCTTTTACCTGTGCCATGCGTTTGGCGAAGGCCAGTGAACCTTCGACATTCACACGCCACATGGCCGGATTATTACCAAACGAGGCGATGGCGGCGCAGTTAATCACGTGCGTGACATTATCTAAACGCGCGTCATGAATAAAACTTTCCGGTTCGGCCAGATCGCCGGTCAATATTGACTGTTCATTGAGCAGAGAAAGATGAACATCATTTAATTCAAACTTCCTCAAATTATCGATAATCCTGGCGAGTCCCGTCGCATTATCGTCAGCCCTGACTAAGAGTAATAATGCATTATTGGGGGTGAGTTGCTGGCGAAGAAAATACTCAACGACAGCTCCGCCAACAAAACCAGTGGCACCGGTAATTAAAATAGTATTCATATCAGAAGACCTGCAACGGGAAATTACCGGCACAGTATCACCTCTATTCTAAACGGAACGTATACCGTTTTTTGCCTTGAATAAACGAAGAGTCAACAGCACGAAAAGCTTAAACTCAGGCGAAAGTTCCGAAGACATAAAAATTTATTATCGGACAGACTTTATTTACAGGAAGAAATAATTAGCGGGCATAAACTAATTATTTAAGTCAAAATTTCATCAGGCAGCCATCAACCCCAGAGGGGGACGTTACCGGTGAAAATCACCGGTAAAAAGTGATAACGTATGTGCATAAAGTATCCACTCCATCGCCACTACGTTAAACTGTACCCCTGAGAACAGTGAGCGATAAGGATCAGAAAGGATGACGCGAACGGCGTGTCTGGTGTGTAATGCAGGGAATATTGCGCAGGTCATTCCCTCATGCGCTGAAATAAGGTACAAGGCTGCATGAAAATCCCAAATAGAATCCAACCTCTGGTGGATGACGGCCTGATTGATGATGTGGTCCGTCGACTGAAAAGTGGCAAAGAGGCCGACGTTTACACCGTGTTATGCGGTGAAGAGATCCGTTGCGCCAAAGTGTATAAAGAAGCGACACAACGTAGCTTCAAACAGGCCGTGCAGTATCAGGAAGGCCGTAAAGTCCGTAACACCCGCAACGCGCGTGCGATGCAAAAGGGGTCAAAGTTCGGGCGTAAACAGCAGGAAGAATCCTGGCAGACAGCCGAAGTGGATGCGCTGTTCCGTCTGGCGAATGCCGGTGTGCGCGTGCCGCAGCCTTACATTTGTCTGGACGGTGTGCTGCTGATGGAGCTTATCACCGACGCTGACGGCGTGGTCGCGCCGCGCCTCAGTGACGTCATCCTGACGGAAGAAGAAGCGATAGCCGATTTTGAAACCATGATCCGCAACATCGTGCGCATGCTGTGCGCCGGTATCGTTCACGGTGACTTATCGGAGTTTAACGTGCTGATGGATGCCGAAGGGCCGGTGATTATCGACCTGCCGCAGGCCGTCGATGCCGCTGCCAATAATCACGCCGAATCGATGTTCGAACGCGATGTGAATAACATGACGGAGTACTATGGCCGGTTCGCACCGCAGTTGCTGGAAACGCGCTTCGGCAAAGAAATCTGGGCATTGTACGAAGACGGCAAACTGACGCCGGAAACTATTCTGACCGGGCTGTTCACCGAAGATACGCATAAAGCCGATGTGGATTCGCTGCTCGATGAAATCACTGCCGCTGAAGATGAGTATTACGACCGTCAGCGGGCAATGAAGGAAAGAGACCTCGATCACTAAGGCATCTTTGTTTTTTCTCTATTCCGGCATCACGGCATGTCTTCCGCAAAAACCGGCGTTCTGCAAGATATGCTGGCCGGTTTCTGAAAGAATAAAGTCTGCCAGCGGTTTCCCTTTCTCCGTGCAGGTCGCGAGCGCGTATCTGGCCCGCACGTTGTAATCCGCCGGAATGTTGAAGACTTCCAGCGCGTCGTTTTCCCGTAACAGCGTGGCATAACTGGTGTAGCCGATAAAAACATCGGCCTGACCGCTGCAAATCAGCCATTCTGCCGCGAGTTTGCCTGCCGGGATTTTTGCCGATTTTTCACCGCCTACCAGGCGCAGCGCTTTGTTGCGTAAAATCGCCCCGGCATCGGGATGCCGCCTTTCGATCAGTTCGAACATTTGCCAGGTGTAATCACCGGAAGGATCGCTTTGCGGTGTAGACGTCGCCAGACGAAAACGGGGATCCAGCAACACGCTCAGCCAGTTAAGTTTGTCCAGTTCCGGCCCTTTGCGGGCGGTGACGCACAGGCTGTTGCCGCAAAATGCTTCCACTTCCAGCGCTTTACCGTGCTGCTGCAACGTCAGCGGATGCGCGGTATTGGCCGAGGCAAACAGGTCAACCTTTTCACCGTGTTCGATACGCTCGCGCAACAACCCGGCAGGGCCGAATTCCACGTCAATTTTATTGCCCGTTTCTTCCGTAAAGGCATCACACAGCGGCGCCCATGCGCGGCGCAAACTCCCTGCCGCCAGCACTTTAATCGTATTTGTCATCAGGTCTCCTTGTCGCATTGCCTCAACGTAAAGCGCCGGAGACGAGGCTATTTCCCCGCGCGCGCCGCGTCTGCCGCGGGTTTAAAATCCGTCCGGTAGAAGCGCTGATAATAGTCATCAGCCTGTTTTTGCATATCGATGTCGGCGAATTTTTGCGGATAGAGTTTTTTCGCCATCCACAGTTCGCCTATGGCCATCGCTTCAGGCATCGGATAGCCCCAGGCTTTGGCATATTCCGGCATCAGATAAACGCGGTGATTTTTCACCGCATCGATACCCTGCCATTTCGGATCCTGCGTGATCTGCCCGACCACTTCCGGATACCGGTCCTGCACGAAGATCACCTGCGGGTTCCAGGCGATCACCTGTTCCAGCGCGACCTGCTTAAACCCTTTCACCGTGGCCGCCGCGACGTTCATGGCACCGGCATGCGCCATCATCAGGCCGGTATATTTGCCGGAACCGTAGGTGGTCAGATCGGGATTTGCCATGTACGTGCGGATCCGCTGACCGGCCGGAATATCTTTCAGCCGCTCGCCAGTCAACTGGCGCTGAGAAAAAGTATAGTCGATCAACGCCTGTGCCTGTTTCTGGTGATTCACCACCTCACCGATCAGCGCGATGCCTTTCTTCAGCCCTTCGGAGTACGCCTTGTCCTCATCCGGCAGCACCGGATTCATCTTATGTTCTTCGCCTTTCGGATCATCACGCAGCGACACCGCCACCACGGCGATGCCGGTCTGGCTGATCTGGTCGATCATTTCCTGCGGCGCGTAGTTGGTGACGAACACTACCTGCGGATGCAGTGCCACCACGCTTTCCAGATTGACGCTGGTCAGGTCACCGACCACCGGCGTTTTTGCCAGCTCCGGCGCGAGGCGTACATAACCGCTGCCCAGTTGTTGCTGCCAGTTGTTCAGCACGCCGACAATATCTTGTGTGGCATCCAGCTGAACCAGCAGGTTAAGGGTCTGGTGTTGCAAAACGACGACGCGATCCACCTGATCGGGAAGAGTGACCTGACGGCCAAGCTGATCGGTTATCTGACGTGTAGCCAACGCGGAAGGGGAAGCCAGGCTCAGGGCCAGGCCGAGCAGGGTTGCCGGAGTCAAAAAGCGGGATGAAAATACGTGCACGGAAAAATCCTCTGGTTTCGTTATGCAGAGGATTATATAGCGAGAATGCGGAACTGAATATGTCCGGTGACAAAGGGCCGGTTATTTACGCCCATCCAGCAACATACGCACTGCCAGTCCTCCCAACACCGCGCCCATAAACCAGCGCTGGATAACCATCCACAACGGCCGTCCGGCCAGAAAAACCGCAATGTAACCGGCCGAGAGGGCAATGAGCGCGTTAACCGTCGCACTGAGCAAAATTTGCGAGCTGCCCAACATCAGCGACTGCGTCAGCACATGCCCCTGTTCCGGCACGATAAATTGCGGCAGCAGCGTCAGATATAACACCGCCGCTTTCGGGTTTAGCAGATTCGTGACCAGCCCCATGGTGAACAGTTTTTTGTTGCTGTCGCGCGGTAAGTCCCTGACCTGAAACGGCGAGCGGCCACCGGGTTTCACCGCCTGCCACGCCATATACAGCAGATACGCTGCGCCGCCGATGCGCAGGGCGTCATAAGCGAAGGGCACCGCCATCACCAGCGCGGTAATGCCGAGCGCAGCAAACAGCATGTAAAACAGGAAACCCAGCACTACGCCCCCGAGGGAAATCAGCCCGGCTTTCGGTCCCTGACACAGTGAGCGCGAAATCAGGTAAATCATGTTCGGGCCGGGCGTTAATACCAGCCCGAGGCAAATCAGCAGAAAGGGGAACCAATGAGCGGCATCGGGCATGACAATCTCCGGCAGAATTCAGAAAGTGAATTACACAGATATAGAGTGTTTTACGATCTTTTGGCAAGCGACAGGTTGTCATTTTTTATTCATCGTTTCCGGTGCATGCTATGAGATGACTTTATTCCTTCAGACTGAAAAATCAGGATTTATGATGACGAACACGACAATGTCAGCACGTCTGGCGATCGCCAGTGAGATTGCGGCGCAGGCGGCTGAACTGGCGCTGGGCTTTTTTAACCGCCGGGACGCCATCGAAGTCAGCAGTAAGCGTACTCAGGATTTCGTTTCTGAGGCTGATGTGGCGGTAGAGCAGTTTATCTGCACCCGGCTGGCAGAGCATTTCCCGCAGGACGCGGTGATCGGCGAAGAGATGGGCGGCGTGCTGACGCAGGCCCCTTGCTGGGTGATTGATCCTATCGACGGTACGTCGAATTTCCTGCGCGGTTCGCCGCTGTGGGGCGTGTCGCTCGGGCTGGTGGAAAATAAACAGCCGGTGATGGGCATTGTGGCGCTGCCGGTCTTAAATGACCTGTTTGCGGCAGAATCAGGGAAGGGAATCTTCCTCAATGGCAAACCGTTTCGGCGTGATGATCGTTTTGAGGATGTGCAGATTGTGTCGCTGGGTGACAGTGCGGACGACAAACTGGACGACGCCTCGGCATTTTATCAGGGCATCCGTGCGGCAGACTGGTCAGTGCATTGCTATCGCTGTACGACCGTCGGTATGGTGTTTGCGGCAAAAGGCATTATCGGCGGGCATCTGCAACGCCGCACGACGCTGTGGGACATTGCAGGCGGCGCGGTGCTGTGTCAGGAGGCCGGGCTGGAAACTGTGGTGAAATTTGCCAGGACAGCGGACGGCATCGACAACTATCGCCATATGTCAGTGGCGGCCGGCACGGCGAATCTGCTATCGGCAGTCGTCCCGTTATGGCCTGCTTTTGAACCTCAGTGAGCCAAAGTGAGTCGCGGTGATTGCTCTCTCGCCCTGAGAGGGCAAAACCGGTAAATGCTTGGCAGATCATGTTTTTATCGCTTTGCGGTAACATGAAAAATTCGTCCGGTAACCCTGGAATTACATTTCGAAAGTCAGTGTTTAACAAAATGAAATATAGTTTCATTTTCCCTAAAGTTTCCTTCATTCCTGCCGTTATGAGTGTTTCCTGTCTCTGACTTTCCGATGTGCCCAGATGAAAAAGATCATCAACCTTTCCATACTTGCCCGTTTGCTGGGTGCATTCGCACTCGTTCTGAGCCTGCTGTTAATTCTGGCGGCGATGTCGGCCTGGCTGCTCAACAGCAGTAATCAGCAGATTGAAAATTACCGCGCCTTCCGGCTTCCCGGTGTGCAGTATCCGCTGGTGATGCGCGGCACGCTGGCGGAATTACGGCTGCAACAGGTGCAATACATCGCCTCGCCACAGGGTGCGCCGCGCGACGGCCACCGGGGTGAAATCCTTCAGGCGGTTGCTACCTTTAAAGACGCCGAAAATGCGTACCTGAAGCTGAACAGTGGCGGCAGTCAGTCCGCCTTGTTTAAGCAGATCGTCGCTAATTTTGAGCAGTTTTCGCTGGCGAATGATGAGGTTATTGCGGCGGTTGAGCGCAACGATATTGCGCAGGCCACGAAAATCAGTGGCGATAACTCACGAAAATATCGCACACAGCTGATGGCGGATCTGGCGATGCTGGTCAAAAACGAGCTGACCAACAGTGAGAAAGCGGCAGCGGATGCCCGTAGCCGTTATCACACGGCCAGTGCGATGTTTTTAGTGCTGGTGTGTGTGGCCTTTATTCTTTCGCTGGCGATGGCGCTGCTGCTGGCGCGCAATCTGGTGAAACAACTGGGCGGTGAACCGGCTTATGCCGCCTCTATTATGCGTGAAATTGCTGCCGGTAATCTGGCGGCAAAAATCACGCTGAAACCGGGTGATGACGGCAGTTTGCTGGCTTCCCTGAACGGCATGAACCAGCAACTGAATAAAACCATTCATCAGATTATGGAAGGCAGTGAATCCATCAATCATGCCGCCAGTGAAATTGAACAGGGCAACGTGGATTTATCTCAGCGCACCGAAGAACAGGCAGCCTCGCTGGTGCAGACCAGTTCCAATATGCAAAACCTGACCACCACCGTCAGCCAGAACGCCGAGAACGCCCGGCAGGCCAGTCAGCTTGCGCTGGAAACCTCGAAAACGGCGTCTCAGGGCGGCGCGATTGTCACGGGGATGCAGGCGCATATGCGTGATGTTTCCGGCAGTTCGAATGAAATTATCAATATTATCAGCGTGATTGAAGGCATTGCCTTCCAGACCAACCTGCTGGCGCTGAACGCCGCCGTGGAAGCGGCACGTGCCGGTACGCAGGGCAAAGGATTTGCGGTGGTGGCGAGTGAAGTGCGGGTGCTGGCGCAAAAAAGCGGGCAGGCAGCGAAAGAGATTAAAGACCTGATCCAGGGCACCGTCAGCAAAATTGCCGAAGGGTCACTGCAGGCCGACCGCGCCAGTAAAGCCATGAATGAGATTGTCAGCTCGGTGAATAAGGTGGCAGAAATTGTCAGCGAAATCTCGACGGCAAGTACTGAGCAGCACACCGGCATTCATGAAGTGGGGATTGCCGTTGACCAGATGGACAGAGTGACGCAGCAGAATGCCGCGCTGGTAGAACAGGCAGCGGCAGCGGCGCAATCACTGACGGAACAAAGCGTTGAGCTGCGTAACGCCGTGCGGTTTTTCCGCACAGCGACAGCCTGAGCAGGGCGCGTCAGATTTTGTGCGTGAGGGGGTTCTGCGACTCCCAGTCTGCATCGGGGTGTTGGGCAATCTGTTGCGGCGTCATCGGACGTCCCAGAAGGTAACCCTGCAAGGTGTCGCAGCCCAGTTGTGTCAGAAATTCCTGCTGCTGGGTCGTTTCAACGCCTTCGGCCACCACTTTCAGATTCAGCGTCTGGCCGAGGGCAATGATCGCCGACACGATACTGGCATCTTCACTGCCGGCAATGAGGTCATTAATAAAGGCACCGTCGATTTTCAGCTCGCTGGCCGGCAGACGTTTCAGATAGAGCAGGCTGGAATAGCCGGTACCGAAATCATCAATTGAGGCTTTTACGCCGTACTGTGTCAGGCGCTCCAGAATTTCTACGCTGGCGTCCGGGTTACGCATCGCGGTGGTTTCTGTCACTTCCAGTGTCAGCATTTCAGGCGGGATCTGATGGCGTTCAATGGTTTCAATTACCATTTCGACCAGATTTGCCTGCTCAAATTGCAGCGTAGAAAGATTCACCGCCACCGTCCATTGCGTATGTCCGGCCAGATGCCATTCCCGCAACTGGCGGCAGGCTTCATTGAGCACCCATTCGCCAATCGGGATAATCAAACCGGTTTTTTCCGCCAGCGGCAGAAACACGTCCGGGCTGAGGGTGTTACCGTCACGCTCCCAGCGCAACAGTGCTTCGAAGCCGCATACCGGTCCGTAAGGCGCAATAAATTTCGGCTGATAATGCAGGCGCAGCTCATGGTGTTCAATCGCCAGACGCAAATCATTGAGCATCTGCAACTGGTTTTGCGCGTTGGCGTTCATCGATGGCTGGAAGAAACTGTGGCCGTTACGGCCGGAGTTTTTGGTGTGATACATCGCGGCGTCGGCATTGAGCATCAGCTCGCGCTCATTCTCGCCATCGCCCGGATACACCGCGATCCCCACGCTGGCAGAGACCAGCAGTTCATAGCGGGAAACGTAAAACGGCCGCGCAATCAGATGTACCAGTTTATCGGCCAGTTGCGAGGCATCGGTCGGATCGGTGATTTCAACCAGCAGCACAAACTCATCGCCGCCAAGACGCGCCAGCGTATCCGTCGCCCGCAGTTGTGATTGCAGGCGTTCGGTGACGGAAATTAACAGCTGATCGCCGATGTGATGGCCGAAGGCATCGTTAACGGCTTTGAATCCGTCGAGATCGAAAAACAGCACCGCAAACTGCGATTCGCCACGCGATGCTTTCTGAACCGCCTGACTCAGGCGGTCTTCCAGCAACAGACGATTGGGCAAGCGGGTCAGATTGTCATGCAGCGCCAGTTGTGTCAGCTCGCGGTTCGCCTGTGCCAGCGAAGACGCCAGAATGGAGGTGCGCGCCTGCATCCGGCCATCGAGAATAGAAATAATCAGGGTGATCGCCAGAATCGCCAGCGTGACCACAATCACCAGCAGCGCCAGCCAGTTATTATCCACGCCGCTGAACGCCGCCATACTTTGGCTGTCCATCGGGAATTGTGCTGCGGCCATGCCGATGTAATGCATACCGACAATGGCGGCACCCATGATTACCGCCGCACTGATGCGCAGCAGGCGGACATTGGGCGACTGATGACGCAGATTGAACGCCATCCACAGCGCCGCGCCGGAGGCGATAATCGCCACGGCAACGGATAATGCGACCCAACGGTAATCGTAGACAATTGGCGGCATCATCAGCATCGCCGCCATTCCGGTGTAATGCATGGCGGCAATACCGCCGCCCATCAGCAAGGCACCGGCAAGTAATCGTCTGGTGGGTAATTCCTGCAGACAGACCAGCCACAGCGCGAAGGCGGAGGAAATGATGGCGATCACCATGGAAAGCAGGGTGATGAAAGGGTCATAACCCATTGGCATCGAAGCATTAAAGGCCAGCATGCCGATAAAATGCATCGACCAGATGCCGATACCCATTGCAATAGCGCCACCTGTTAACCAAAGCCGGGAAGCCTTTCCCTCAGTGGTAGCAACCCGGCCCGCCATATCGAGTGCGGTATAAGAGGCAAGCATTGCAACAACGAACGAAAACATCACAAGCACATTGTTGTAATTACTGGAAAACATGTGAGGCTCCACCAACAGAGAGTCGAAAGCGACGGGCTGATTTTTTTACCCGGGGATAATGGCATTAAGAATTATTAAAGGCGAACGAAGTTGCGATAATTTTTTTCGCGTAATTAAGATTAATCCGTCAGTAGTTTTAATCAAATAAAAAGATTTTTGATAAATTAAACCTGAATGAAATCAGGGTTATTAAAATAAATCCGCTACGCGCCCTGAAAGCGTTGTCTATAGTTAACAAATAATTAAATGAAACAGGACAGAAGAAATTTATGTTAACAGTGCATCATTTGGATAATTCCCGTTCACAGCGAATCTTATGGATGCTCGAAGAACTGGGCGTCGCTTATGAAATCAAATGTTATCAGCGGGATAAAAATTCCATGCTGGCACCGGCATCGCTGAAAAAAATCCATCCTCTGGGTAAGTCCCCGGTGCTGGAAGACAACGGGCTGATCCTTGCGGAATCCGGTGCCATCATTGAATACCTGCAGGAAGTGTATGATGAGGCGGGCACGCTGAAACCCGCTGCATTTGCGGAGCGTCAGCAGTATCGCTACTGGATGCACTACGCTGAAGGTTCTCTGATGCCTTTGCTGGTGATGAAGTTGATTTTTAGCCGTCTGGGTAAACCGCCAATGCCGTGGCTGATCCGCCCGATTGCCGGCGCGATCGGGCAGGGCGTGCAGAAAAATTATCTGGATAAGCAGATTTATACTCATATGGATTATCTCGAACAACATCTGACGACGCATCCTTATTTTGCTGGTCATCAGTTCAGCGCAGCAGATATTCAGATGAGTTTCCCGATAGAAGCGATCAGTGCCCGTTCCGGTCTCGGGAAATATCCGCGACTGAATGCCTGGCTGGCAAATGTGACTGCGCGTCCGGCCTGTCAGAAGGCACTGGAAAACGGCGGACCGTTTACTCTCTTGCGTTAATCCTGTTCTGCATTTTTATATTTCGATACGTTCATTGCAGGCAGTATTTTATGCAATGAACGTATGGAAAAATAAACCTTAATAAGTCTCCTGTTATTTTTATCTTCCGGTCTTTTTTGCTTTTTGCGTTTCACTTTTCTTCAACGGGTAAATTTCCACCACAACCGCGTTTTTATTGACCAGACAACGGTAAATTGTCGGCGAACGGAGTTGAAATGGGAGTACCAAAGCCCGGATAATCGTTTGCGTTAATTTTTGTCCCGCCATACGCGATGCGAGTTAAACGTTTGCCTTGCCGTTCTGACGCTGTTTTCGGCGATTTCGGGCGACAAATAAGGAAGTGAACGTGCAGAAACGGTTTCATAATGACCACGCCGGCTAATCAGTAAAGATATTCAGAGGATTTTCCATGTCGAGTCAACAACCTCAAGCGGGCAGCGCCGTTGCGCCAAAAGGCCCGCTTGATGCTTTTTTCAAAATGAGTGCGCGTGGCAGTAACGTCCGTCAGGAAGTGATCGCTGGCTTAACCACCTTTCTGGCGATGGTATATTCGGTGATTGTCGTGCCGTCGATGCTCGGCAAAGCGGGCTTCTCGCCAAGTGCGGTGTTTGTTGCGACCTGTCTGGTCGCCGGTTTCGGCTCTCTGCTGATGGGCCTGTGGGCGAATTTACCGCTGGCGATTGGTTGCGCCATTTCTCTGACGGCCTTTACCGCGTTTAGTCTGGTTCTGGGTCAGCACATCAGCGTACCGGTGGCGCTCGGTGCGGTATTTCTGATGGGCGTGTTGTTCACTATTATCTCGGTGACCGGCATCCGCTCATGGATTTTGCGCAACCTGCCAGCAGGCGTTGCGCACGGCACCGGTATCGGTATCGGTCTGTTTCTGTTACTGATCGCTGCCAACGGCGTCGGTCTGGTGGTGAAAAATCCGCTGGACGGCTTACCGGTGGCGCTCGGCGCATTCACCTCTTTCCCGGTCGTGATGACGTTGCTCGGTCTGGCGGTGATTTTCGGCCTTGAGAAATTGCGCGTTCCGGGCGGCATCTTACTGGTGATTATTGCCATTTCCATTATCGGCCTGATTTTCGATCCTGCCGTGAAATATCAGGGTTTATTCGCCATGCCTTCTCTGGCGGGCGCGGACGGTAAATCCGTCATTTTCGATCTCGACATCATAGGCGCACTGAAAGCCGCCGTATTGCCCAGCGTGCTGGCACTGGTGATGACGGCGGTATTTGATGCCACCGGCACCATCCGCGCCGTCGCCGGACAGGCAAACTTACTGGATGAAAACGGCCAGATCATTAGCGGTGGCAAAGCCCTGACGGCTGACTCTGTGAGCAGTATTTTCGCCTCTCTGGTTGGCGCATCTCCGGCAGCGGTTTACATTGAATCAGCAGCCGGTACGGCGGCTGGCGGCAAAACCGGCCTGACGGCAACTGTCGTCGGCGTGCTGTTCCTGCTGATGTTGTTCCTGTCTCCGTTGTCTTATCTGGTACCGGCTTACGCCACCGCACCCGCGCTGATGTATGTGGGTTTACTGATGCTCAGCAATGTCACCAAACTGGATTTCAGCGATTTTGTTGATGCGATGTCCGGGCTGCTGTGCGCGGTATTTATCGTTCTGACCTGCAACATTGTCACCGGCATCATGCTCGGTTTCAGCGCATTGGTTATCGGCCGTATTTTCTCCGGCGAATGGCGCAAACTGAACATCGGCACGGTGATTATCGCTGTGGCGCTGGTGGCGTTTTATGCGGGCGGATGGGCGATCTGATGCCAACTGCCTTTCTCCCTCCCCTGCGAAGGGGAGGGTTGGGGTGGGGTATTAATGACGAATCAGCAGGTTGAAGTGTGCTTTGGCATGAGTTTTGTCATTAAAACCCCCTCCCGCCTCCCCCTTCGCAGGGGGAGGAGCACGAAAAAGCCTTCATTCCGGCTCCTGATACGGGTAAGGAGCAAACCCTCTCTGATGTAACCGCACGCACTGATTTAAATCACATCCCCTTTTGATCTACTATTCCTTAGTTCGCTCCGGACTCACTCACCTGCGTCTGGCTGAAATTCATAAAAACAAGAGTCTAAGGAAAGCATGGAAATCTTCTTTACCATTCTGATTTTGATTCTGGTGGTGTCGCTCTCCGGTGTCGTCACCAGAATGTTGCCGTTTCAGGTTCCTCTTCCATTAATGCAGATTGCCGTCGGTGCCTTGCTGGCCTGGCCGAATTTTGGTTTGCACGTAGATTTCGATCCTGAGCTGTTTCTCGTCCTCTTTATCCCGCCGTTGCTGTTCGCCGATGGCTGGAAAACGCCGACCCGTGAATTCCTCCACCACGGGCGCGAAATTCTCGGGCTGGCGCTGGTGCTGGTGCTGCTCACCGTCGTCGGCATTGGCTATCTGATTTATATGATGGTGCCGAATATCCCGCTGGTGGCTGCGTTTGCGCTGGCGGCAGTGCTCTCGCCAACCGATGCCGTGGCACTGGGCGGCATTGTCGGCAAGGGCCGTATTCCGAAGTCGATCATGGGCGTGCTGGAAGGCGAAGCCTTGATGAATGACGCGTCCGGCCTGGTGTCCCTGAAATTTGCTATCGCCGTGGCGATGGGCACGATGATTTTTACCGTCGGCGGTGCAACGGTCGAATTCCTCAAAGTCGCGATCGGCGGCCTGATGGCCGGTGTGGCGGTGACGTGGTTATACAGTAAATCCCTGCGCATCATGAGCCGCTGGAGCGGTGATGATCCGGCCACGCAAATCGTCTTCCTGTTGCTGCTGCCGTTCGCCTCTTATCTGATTGCCGAACACATCGGTGTGTCGGGCATTCTGGCCGCCGTGGCGGCGGGGATGACCATCAGCCAGTCCGGCATTATTCGTAACGCGCCGCTGGCGATGCGCCTGCGCGCTAACAGTGTCTGGGCGATGCTTGAGTTTGTGTTCAACGGCATGGTGTTCATCATGCTGGGCCTGCAATTGCCGGGTATTCTTGAGAACTCTATCGATCAGGCGACACATGATCCGTCTATCGTGACGTGGCACCTGTTTGCCGATGTCGGCATCATCTATTTTGCGCTGCTGATCCTGCGTTTTGTCTGGCTGTGGGTGATGAAGAATTTCAGCAACCGTTTCCTGAAAAAGAAACCGCTGCTGTTTGGCAGCTACAGTACGCGTGAGCTGTGGGTGGCGTCTTTTGCCGGTGTGCGCGGTGCCATTACGCTGGCCGGTGTGTTGTCGATTCCATTATTCCTCGCCGATGGTTCGGCGTTTCCGTCGCGTTATCAGCTGGTATTTCTGGCGACCGGTGTCATTCTGTTCTCACTGATTGCAGGCGTGATTGCCTTGCCGTTCCTGCTCAGAGGCGTAGTGGTGGCTGACGGCACGGCTTATCGCGAGGAAGAACGCATGGCGAAATCGATCGCGGCAGAAGTGGCGATCGAAAGCCTGCATAAGATGGAAGAACGTCTGGCGGCGGATACCGAAGAAAATATCGATGAACAGACGCTGAAGGAAATCAGCTCGCGGGTGATCGGGACGTTACGGCGACGCACGGCTAATCGTGATGATATGGAAACCGCGCTGAAGCTGGAAAACCTCGAGCGTCGTTTCCGTCTGACTGCGCTGCGTGCGGAACGTGGCGAGCTTTATCATCTGCGCGCCACGCAGAAAATCAGTAACGAGACGCTGCAAAAGTTACTGCATGATCTGGATTTACTCGAAGCATTGTTAGTCGAAAAAGAAGTGTAAAAGTTACAAGCAACATCAGGAACCGCGTGTGCTGCAAAGTTCACGCGGTTTTTTATTTCCCATAACTTCCCGCTATTTCCAGTAATCCCTGCACAGCGTGATCCACGCCTGCGCACTGTGCGAGAGATAGCTGCCCTGATGCCAGATCAGCCCGAGCTGCCACGGCATCAGCGGATCCAGCGGCAGCCACATCAGCGCATTCTTATCCAGCCGCTGACAGACAGGTTCCGGCAAAATCGCCACACCCATACCGGTTTGTACCATCGCCGCCAGGAAATCCCACTGCCCGCTGCGCGCCGCGATTTTTGGCGTAAAGCCGTGTGAGGCAAAGGCATCCATCAGCTGGCGGTACAGGGCAAAGTCTTCGTTATAAATCAGGATGCTTTCTTCAGCCAGATCACTGAAGCCGATGCGCGTGCGGTTCAGCCAGTGCGGCGTGCGTGGCACCACGACACACAACGGATGACTGAACAGCAGCAGTGAGGCGATAGAAGGCACGGCGTCGGCGGGCAGGGCAGTGAGCGCCAGATCCAGCTCGCCGGAAATCACCGCCTGTTGTACGGTCAGTCCGCCAAATTCGGAAATAATCAGTTCAATGCCGGGATATTGCTGGCGGAAACTGCCGATAAGCGGCGCGATTTGCGTACCAACCATCGGCGGGATCCCCAGCCGCAGATGACCGGATTTCAGCGAGTTAATGTCTTCCAGTTCCGCTTCAAGCTGGCGGAATTCCTCGAGGATATTCAGGCCACGCTGATACAACGCCTGACCGCTGTCGGTCAGGTGTAAACGCCGTCCTTCGCGCACAATCAGCGTGCATTCCAGTTCTTCTTCCAGATGACGCAGCATTTTGCTGATCGTCGGCTGGGTGACGAACAACTTTTCCGCCGCGCGGGTAAAGCTCTGCTGGCGAACCACTTCGACAAAATAGCGTAAGGTACGGACGTCCATGGGCGGATGTTTCCCGGATCAAATAGGCGAGTTGCAAAGTATTCCAGACTGGAATCATTTTTATGATTTTAATTCATTTCTTTACCGGTTTCCTGCCAGCGTATACTTCATTTTCACACTTTTCCCTCTTTCGAGGTCGTCCCCATGTTGCTGGCGTTGCGCACTAAAGCGCCGTCCCTGCTGATCCGTTGCCAGATCCCTGTTCAGGTGGTGTTGTACGCGGTGTTATTCGTTATCGCTGATCGTCTGGTCACGGCGTTACATCTGCCGTTACCCGCCAATATTGTCGGGATGCTGATGCTTTTGCTGCTGATTATGTTGCGTATTTTGCCTGTGAAATGGGTGAAAGCCGGTTCCCGCTGGTTGCTGGCTGAAATGCTGCTGTTCTTCGTACCGGCCGTGGTGGCTGTGGTGAATTACGCCCAGTTGCTGATGATCGAGGGCTGGAAAATCTTTCTGGTGATTGGGCTCAGCACGATGCTGACGCTCGGGGCGACGGCGGTGGTTGTCGATAAAATGTATCGTCTGGAGCAGCGACTGGCGGCGAGGAAGGCGAGCCGTGACTGATCTTCTTATCAGCATTCTGTGTTTTGTCATCACGCTCGGATTGTATTACGGCAACAAAAAACTGTACCGTCAGAAACGCACACTGCTGCTGATGCCTCTGGTGTTCACGCCTATCGTGCTGGTGATTTTGCTGGTGGTGACGCACACGTCGTATCAGGATTACATCGGTGAGACGCACTGGTTGTTATGGCTGCTCGGGCCGTCAACTATCGCGTTCGCGGTGCCGGTTTACGAGAATATGGCGGTGATCCGCCGTCACTGGATGTCGCTGAGTGCGGGCGTGCTGACGGCGATAGTGGTTGCCGTCGGCAGTTCCGTCTGGCTGGCACGCATGCTGACCCTGCCGGAGGAAATCCAGCGCAGTCTGGCGGTACGCTCCATCACTACGCCGTTCGCGCTGGCAGCGGCGAAACAAATGGGCGGCCAGCCGGATCTGGTGGCGCTGTTTGTGGTGATCACCGGCGTATTCGGCATGGCGGTCGGGGATATGCTGTTTCTGCGTCTGGCGGTAAAAAGCGGCCTCGCAAAAGGTGCCGGTTTCGGTGCCGCGTCCCACGGTGCGGGTACGGCGAGAGCTTATGAACTGGGTGCGGAAGAGGGCGTAGTATCGAGCCTGGTGATGATGCTGGCGGGGGTTGTCACCGTGGTGATTGCACCGGTGATCGGGGTGCTGATGTGGTGATGATTAAGACTCCCTCCCCTGCGAAGGGGAGGGCTGGGGTGGGGTATTAAGGTCAAAAACTAAATTCAAAGTGTGCTTTAACTTATTGTTTTGTATTTAAAACCCCCCCCAACCTCCCCCTTCGCAGGGGGAGGAGAAAAAGCCAAACCTTTAATGGTTCCCCTTTTATGAAGGGGAGGAGCAAGCTCAATGAATCACCTGCGATAAGAACTCCCGCGTCCTCGCGGATTTCGGATTGGCAAAGAACTCCAGCGGCGGCGCCTGTTCGACGATCTCCCCGCGATCCATAAAGATCACCCGGTCGGCGACGGTTCTTGCAAAACCCATTTCATGCGTTACACACAACATGGTCATGCCTTCTTCCGCCAGGGTGATCATGGTGTCCAGCACCTCTTTCACCATTTCCGGATCCAGCGCAGAAGTCGGTTCGTCGAACAACATGATTTTCGGCTTCATACACAGCGAGCGGGCGATGGCCACACGCTGTTGCTGACCACCGGAAAGCTGGCCGGGGAATTTATGCGCATGTTCGGCGATACGCACGCGTTTCAGATAATGCATCGCCAGCTCTTCGGCTTCTTTCTTCGGCATCTTACGCACCCAGCACGGTGCCAGGGTGCAGTTTTGCAACACCGTCAGATGCGGGAACAGGTTGAAATGCTGGAACACCATACCGACTTCGGTGCGCACGCGTTCGATATTACGCAAATCGTCGTTCAGTTCGGTGCCGTCCACCACGATGCGCCCTTGCTGGTGCTCTTCCAGATGGTTAATGCAACGGATAGTCGTTGATTTACCCGAGCCTGAAGGGCCGCACAACACGATACGTTCACGCGGTTTCACGCTCAGGTTGATGTCTTTCAATACGTGGAACTGTCCGTACCACTTATTCACGTTTTCCAGCGTGATCATCATATTTTGGTTTTCAGTGACGTGATGGTCGCTCATGGTTTACCTCAGTGTGCGGAACGTCCGGTGTGAAAGCGTCTTTCCAAATGCTGGCTATAACGCGACATGCTAAAACAGAAAATCCAGTAGACGGCAGCGGCGAAGACGTAGCCTTCGGTCGACATGCCGAGCCATTCAGGATCAACGGTGGCTTGCTGAACGCTGCTGAACAGGTCGAACAGGCCAATAATGATCACCAGACTGGTGTCCTTGAACAGCGCGATGATGGTGTTGACCAGACCCGGTATCACCATTTTCAGCGCCTGTGGCAGAATGACTAAGCCCTGGGTTTTCCAGTAGCCAAGTGCCAGAGATTCGGCGGCCTCGGTCTGGCCTCGCGGCAGCGCCTGCAATCCCCCGCGCACCACTTCCGCGACATACGCCGACTGGAACAGCACCACCCCCACCAGCGCACGCACCAGTTTGTCGATACTTGTCCCTTCGGTCATAAACAGCGGCAACATCACCGAGGACATGAACAACACGGTGATAAGCGGCACACCCCGCCAGAACTCAATGAAAATTACCGACAGAATGCGCACAACAGGCAAGCTTGAACGCCGTGCCAGCGCCAGCATAATGCCCAGCGGTAACGCCCCGGCAATGCCGACAGCGGCAATGATCAGCGTCAGCGTCAGGCCGCCCCACTGACGGGTTTCGACACGGCTCAGACCCAGGAAACCGCCGTACAGCATGATCCAGGTGAAAATCGGGAAGAGCACCATCCAGCACGCGATATAACGTCCGCGCCGTGGCATGGCTTTAAAGAAGATCGGCGCAAGGGTCAGCAGACCAACGATCAGGGTGACGTTGATGCGCCAGCGTTGATCGAACGGATACAGCCCGTACATGAACTGGCCGAAACGTGCGTGGATAAAGACCCAGCACGCGCCGGCTTTGGTGCAGTCAGTGCGCGCCGTGCCAACCCAGTTGGCCTGGAAAATCACCCAGTTCAGCAGCGGAGGGATCACCAGCCACATCAGCCATAAACAGAACAGCGTCAGCAGGCTGTTAAACCAGCTGGAGAACAGATTTTTACGCGCCCAGAGCACGGCAGTTCCGAGTGGCGTACCGGGCTTCACGGCTCTGACTCCCGGAGGGAGTGTGGTCATTGTCATGGGATCCCCTTAACGCTCCACCAGCGCGATACGCCGGTTGTAAATGTTCATCAGGAAGGAAATTGCCAGGCTGATGATCAGGTACACCGACATCGTAATAGCAATGGTTTCAATCGCCTGACCGGTCTGATTCAGCACGGTACCGGCGAACAGCGACACCATATCCGGGTAACCAATTGCAGCCGCCAGAGAGGAGTTTTTCACGATGTTCAGATACTGGCTGGTCAGCGGCGGAATGATCACCCGCATCGCCTGTGGCAAAATCACCTGACGCAGGGTGACAGGATTCGGCAGACCTAACGAACGGGCGGCTTCATGCTGACCGTGAGAAACAGACTGAATGCCTGAGCGGATCACTTCGGCGATAAAGGTCGAGGTATAGACCGATAACGCCAGCGTTAACGCCGCCAGTTCCGGGATCAGCACCATGCCGCCACGGAAGTTGAAACCGCGCAGCGCAGGCACATCCCAGTGCAGCGCAGGCCCGAAAATCAGGTGCGCCAGCGCCGGAAAGACCACCAGCATCACAATCGCCCATGGCCAGATATGCCAGACACGGCCGGTATGGATTTGGCGGAAATGGTTGTAGCGTTGCAGCGCGATGATGCCAAAAATGGCCAGCAGCACAGCGATAAAGCCCGCCAGACTGCCCGGTGACAGTTCCGGTGACGGCAGATACAGGCCGCGGTTGCTGACGAAAGCCAGATCAAACGCATTCAGGCTCTGACGCGGTCCCGGCAGGTTACGCAGTACGGCGAAATACCAGAAGAAGATTTGCAGCAGCGGTGGAATGTTACGGAATGTCTCAATATATACCGTTGAGACTTTACGAATCAGCCAGTTATCGGAAAGGCGTCCTAAGCCGATAATGAACCCGAGAATCGAGGCGAAAATGATACACAGCGCAGAAACCAGCAACGTATTCAGCAGACCGATAACAAACACGCGTGCGTAGGTGTCGCCTTCCTGGTAGTCAATAAGATGCTGAACAATGCCGAAACCGGCACCTTTTTCGAGAAACGCAAATCCCGAGGTGATCCCTCGTGTAGTCAGATTGGTAATGGTGTTGTGGAGCAGGTAACCGAGGCAGGCTACCAGCAACACCACCGCGAAAATTTGATAAATCCAGGCTCGTACCGCTGGGTTGGTCAGCGATAACGAGACTTTTCCGGTTGGGCGTTGCGACATAGTGAATGGCCTTTAGCAATCTTTCACCGGGAAGTTAATGCACCGGGGAACGACCGGTGCATCAATTTCCTTAAACACTTTTCAACTTCATGAAGAAAGGATATTTAGCGAACCGGAGGAGCGTATTGGATCCCGCCTTTATTCCATAATGCGTTCTGGCCACGTTTGATTTTCAGCTCACTGCCCTGACCGACGTTGCGTTCGAAGCTTTCGCCGTAGTTGCCGACTTGTTTAACGATTTTCACCACCCAGTCGTTAGGCACTTTCAGGTCAGCACCGTAAGTACCGGTTTTGCCCAGCAGGTTGCTCATATCAGGCGTAGTCGGGTTGGCCGCCAGTTTATCGACGTTCTGAGAGGTCACGCCCATTTCTTCAGCGTTCAGCATCGCGAACAGTGACCAGCGAACGATCGCCAGCCAGTCTTCGTCGCCACGGCGAACGACAGGGCCCAGCGGCTCTTTAGAAATCACTTCTGGCAGAACGATAAATTCGTTTGGTTTACCCAGTTTGATACGCAGTGCGTACAACTGAGACTGGTCAGATGCCAGAGTGTCGCAACGGCCTGAGTCCAGCGCTTTCGCACTTTCGTCTGAACGGTCGAAGGTCACCGGGGTGTAAGTCATTTTGTTGGCTTTGAAGTAGTCAGCCACATTCAGCTCGGTATCCGTACCGGCCTGCAGACAGACTGTTGCGCCATCAAGTTCTTTCGCGCTTTTCAGACCTGCTTTCTGGTGAGTCAGGAAGCCGATGCCGTCGTAGTAGTTTACGCCGGCGAAAATCATGCCCATGCCCGCGTCGCGGGAAGAGGTCCAGGTGGTGTTACGTGACAGGATGTCCACTTCGCCAGATTGCAGGGCGGTGAAACGCTCTTTGGCGGTCAGCGGGGTATATTTCACTTTCTCAGAATCACCAAACACGGCAGCAGCCACTGCGCGACAGACGTCAACGTCGATACCCGTGAATTTGCCTTTGGAGTCAGCGTAAGAAAAGCCTGGCAGGCCGTCGCTGATACCGCATTGAACAAACCCTTTCTTTTTAACGGCATCCAGAGTGGTACCTGCATGAGCCTGACCAGCCAGGGTCACGAAGCTTGCTGCGGCAATCAGTGTTGAGAGCAATATTTTTTTCATAAAGCGTCCTGTGAGACAAAATTGAAAATTATTATTGTGTAAGTGCCGGAGCACCCTGTCTGTTTATGGGGCAACGCCCTCTGCACCTCTCTTTGCAAAGGGAGTGCCAACATGAAAAACGCCCCATCAATCAAGTCACGTAGAGGAATTGCACAGTAACATTGACGAGGTGTATAAAATTTATTGCTCTGTTTCGGTGCGCGGTCAATGTGGCTGCTTTAAATGAGTGCGGAATATTTCAATATTGGAGTGCAGATCGCGCAGTTTGCAGCGAAGTGAAATGTACGGTCATATTTAGAAAAAAAATGAGGCGAAACGATGAGTAAATCTCTCAGACCGGCGGGTCTGAGAGAGATATCGGTATGACGGGATCGGGAGCAGGGACGTTATCAGTGCAGCGGGGCGACTTATTTGGTCTGGTCTTTACTGCCCTGGATCAGTTTACGCGCTGCCGCAATCTGGTCATTGTCCGGTGTTTTAGGTTTGGCTTTGTTGAGCGCAGTGCTGAGGCCTGAGCGTCCCCAAAGATCAAAGCTGTCATCATCTTTGAGATGGTCAAAGACAGAAGGTGTCGGGGCGGGTTTTTTAGCCATGAAGATTACAGATCTCTTGTGGGATGTGATGAATGAAAAAAGCCCGACGCGGTGGCATCGGGCTGACTGTTTTATCAACGCTTGCACTTATCGGTAAAGCGAAGGCGCACCCGCCGGGCGGGTTTTAAAGCGGCGGTGCAGCCAGAGATACTGATCCGGCGCACGCATAATTTCTTTTTCGATCACGCGGTTCATGTAGGCTGCTGCCGCCATTTCATCGTCGATCGGGTAATCCTGCAATTGTGGCTGGATAACCAGTTCGTAACCGGTTCCACCGGCTTTACGCACCAGTACGACCGTTACCAGCGCAGGTTTTGCCAGACGCGCCAGCATAAAGGTTCCGCTGGTAGTCGCGGCCTGATCGACCGCAAACAGGGGCGCAAATACGCTGCCGCGCGGGCCATAATCCTGATCCGGCGCGAACCAGACGGCTTCGCCTTTTTTCAGCGCGTGAACCATACCGCGTAAATCTTTGCGATCGAGCATCGCCTTGTTAGACCGCATGCGGCCCCAGGTTTGCACAAATTCCATCGCTTTATTGTTGTGCGGACGGTACATCGCCATCATCGGCTGACATAAACCCATCGCACGGCCGCCCAATTCCAGCGACATAAAATGCACACCGATCACCAGCACGCCCTGCTTGTTTTCCTGCGCCTTTTTCAGGTTGTGCAGGCCGCTGACGTCAAACCAGCGTTTTACGCGGGCATCCGACCAGAACCAGGCCATGCCGGTTTCCAGCAAGCCCATGCCGAGGGATTCAAAGTTGCTGATAATGCGCGCTTCGACCTGATCAGAAGGGAGATCCGGAAAGCATAATTGCAGGTTACGGCGCGTAATCGACACACGACGTTTCAGGAAACGCATGGACGTCCGGCCCAGCCAGATACCGAGGCGGTTTAACACCGGATAAGGGAGTTGAACCAGCAGGAACAGGACGCCAAGGCCAAACCAGGTCAGCCAGTAACGTGGTTGTAAAAATGATGCGCGAAAGCGAGGAGAATTCATAAAAGCCCAATCATCTGCATAAAAAACCGGGGTAACGCGTCAGGGGTTAACTCAGTCGCGATACGGATTGTCAGTTAAAGAGTGGGACAACATGCGGGTGTAAACGTTTCCGAAAGCACATACATTGACTCACTTTTACTTAACCAAGACACAATTAAAAGGCGGGATCGCGAAGCTGAAGGGCTGTCCGTAGGCGTTGAGCGGGGCGAATACGACTCTTGCGGTGAGTATACCATGCCGTGTGATCTAACCGCAGAGGGTAATCGTCCGATAAATGCACTATTTACTGTTTATTTATGTGCGCATTCAGACAATAAAATGATAACCCTACGGAAAGATGGAATTATCTTTCAGACGTCGCAGCATCAACCGGATGATATTTCAGCATGCTCCTTTGGGGAAACATGCTGAAAGGGAATATCAGCGATATAACGGATTGCGCATTACGGAATAACGGCCACTGCCATACAGGGCAATCACCAGGGCAGCCATGAAATAGTAGATGATATCTTCAATCGCCCATGCCCCGACCGGCGTCAGTGCGAAGGTGTGGTGAATGCCGACCATCAGCCAGGCGACGATCATGGTGGCTGCCGCTGAGAGTGCGGCGAGACGGGTGAAAATGCCCAGCATCATCATGATCGGGGCGATCACTTCGCCGATGATCACGCCGTAAGCGACAAACGCCGGAATACCATAACCTGCCAGCATGCCCTGAATACCACCCAGCCCGTCATGCAGTTTATGCCAGCCGTGAAAAATCAGCAGGCCGTAGGTGATCCGCAACAGCAGAATCGCCAGATCAGGTTTGTTCAGTGCAGCGGTAAAACGGAGATAAAGTTGCTTCATCAGTGTGACTCCAGGAGACGTTTTATTGTCTCTATAAGGTAATTCTTAATCACTGAATGCGGCGGATAATTATTCTCATTTGGGTTGATCTGGGTTAGGTTTTGCGCAGATTTTGGGCTAAAGGTTTTCTGATAAAACAGAAAACAAAAAGGCGCTCCCCTTGCGGAAAAGCGCCTTTTTAAGACATTGACTGATTAGTATCAGTTCATGCCGTATTTTTTCAATTTCTTACGCAGCGTACCGCGGTTGATACCCATCATCAGGGCCGCACGAGTCTGGTTGCCACGGGTGTACTGCATCACCATGTCTAACAGTGGCTGTTCAACTTCAGCCAATACCAACTCATACAGGTCATTCACGTCCTGACCATTCAATTGAGCAAAATAGCCCTTAAGTGCTTGTTTTACCGAGTCACGCAGGGGTTTTTGGGTTACCTGATCCTGAGAATTAACGGTAGAAACGGTCAGTACGTCAGAATTCACGCGTTGTTCGAACATAGTTCTGTCAGCTCTTTTTTGTTACGCAAGATTTTCGAAATATGCTTCCAACGCCTCCAGCTGTTCGCTGGCATCCTCTATGGCGTTGAAGGAGCGCCGAAACTGGTCATTTGGGGCATGCTCCTGGAGATACCAGGAAACATGCTTACGGGCGATACGGAATCCCTTGCCTTGACCGTAAAAGTCGTGCAATTCCCGTACGTGCCCTATTAACAAGCGCTGAACCTCACCCATAGGAGGTGGAGGTAACAGCTCCCCTGTGTCCAGATAATGCTGGATTTCCCGGAAGATCCAGGGTCTCCCCTGAGCGGCACGTCCTATCATCAGAGCATCAGCTCCGGTGTAGTCGAGCACCGCTCTGGCTTTATGCGGGTCAGTTATGTCCCCATTCGCGATAATCGGAATGGAAACACTCTGCTTAACTGTCCGAATACTGTCGTACTCTGCTTCTCCATTGAAGAGACAGGCACGGGTTCGGCCATGAATAGTCAGGGCCTGAATTCCACAGTCTTCAGCCAATTGGGCAATTTGTACACAGTTACGGTGTTCCGGTGCCCAACCAGTACGAATTTTCAACGTGACTGGCACATCTACCGCATTCACAACGGCAGTGAGGATTTGTTTAACCAAATCCGGATACTGCAGTAATGCAGAACCTGCCAGTTTGCGGTTCACTTTCTTGGCCGGGCAGCCCATATTGATATCAATGATTTGCGCACCGCTTTCCACGTTAATTCGTGCAGCCGCCGCCATATCTTCGGGGTCGCAACCGGCAATTTGCACGGCGCGGATCCCCGGTTCATCGTTATGTACCATGCGCAAACGTGACTTATCCGTCCGCCACACCTCCGGATTGGAGGAGAGCATTTCAGATACTGCCATTCCAGCCCCCATCGCATGACATAAGGCACGAAATGGTCGGTCAGTGATACCGGCCATCGGGGCCGCAATCAGGCAATTTGTAAGCTGGTGGTGTCCGATGCGCATGAACTAGGAATGACCATACTGATGTCCGCAAGGGCGCGTATATTACGCATTTTCGCTGCGATATGAAAGGCCAAACTTTGAGCAATTTGATAAGAAAATGTCTTGTCAGCGCTGAAGTGCATGATGATTTGTTTTTTTATCTTGGTTTTACATTGAGTTATGTGACTTCGGTCAAATTGTGCGCTTGAGCAAATTCCTAATAACTCTCTGAATCATCCGGTTATACCAGTTGATTCTAAGGGGAGATCTGACGTTTTAAGCAGCAACAACCACAAAATTCTGTGATGCAGATCGTCTTTTGGTTAAAAAGTGACTCATTTTCAGAAAAGTGAACAAACAAGAGAAAGAGATGCAGAAACAGGTTCTGCACCTTATGTGCAAGACGGAATTACTCTGCCACTACCACGCGACCATGCAACCCTTGTACCGGACGGTTGTTCGCATGATGCATGACATGCTGGAATTTCTGCAACTGGGCGGCAGACAGCGTCTGAGGCTGTTTAACGACCAGCCAGCGAACGCCTTCTGTACAAGGCGGCGTAGTCAGCGAACCGCTGAAGCGGTAATGGGTCAGATTTTTTGGCAACAGGCCGTCAAGACTGACTTTCTCTTTTAGCGCGACAGGTTCGCCGCCTGCTTTTTCTGGCATTTGCTGCCAGATCTTTTCCAGTTCGGGATTAGCCTGACCGGTTTCAAACATCACGGCGATCACCGCAATCTCACCGTCCGCATCCATATGCACAAAGTGCGCTTCCATCGGGAAGGATTTACCGTTGAGGGTATTTTCACTCGGGGAATGGAAATGGAATTGTTGCAGGACGAATCTTTCCCCGTCGAGCGTAGCAAAATCACCCTGTTGCACATTCACCTGCACGCTGTGGCCGTTATTAATGACACTCACCGGCGGTAACTGGTAGCTGAGCTTAAGCGGGCGGGGGTGCACCTGTAAGGCATCTTTGATATCGATAGGCGACTGTGCTTTACCCTGTTCGCACAGATGGAAGTCAGGGCTGAGTTTAGACCAGTTTTGCGGGGCGGCGTCGCCATCATATGACCAGTGTGGCGCTTCATTTGCGCAGGCGGGTTGTGCAAAAACTGACAATGTCAGTGCGGCCAGCGCGGCAGACAGTATTGTTCCTTTCAAAATTTATCCCTTTCATTTTTTGAGTAATAAAAACCTCGCAAAGTGTAAGGGTTTTGTGCGGCAGGAGAAATATGAGAAAAGCCTGGAAAAGGATTTTGCGGGAAAACCCGCTCTTTCTGCACAAACAGAAAAAGCGGGAAACATAAATCAGGCTTTTTTAACGCCGGTAATGCGGCACCACTCTTCTTTCTCGGCCACTGCATCCAGTTCAAACTTGTCTTTATAGGCATCCGCCACGCTCTGTGCCTGACTGGCCAGTACGCCGGAAAGCCCCAGATGTCCACCTGTTACCGGCAGCACGCTGATCAGTGGCGCCAGTTCGCGCAAAGGACCCGCCAGAATATTGGCGACCACCACGTCGGCTGTCAGGTTCTCAGGCTGGTCTTGCGGCAGATACAGCGACAGACGCTCTGAAACACCGTTACGTTCGGCGTTATCACGGCTGGCCTGAATCGCCTGCGGATCGATGTCGATCCCGACCACATGCTTTGCGCCCAGCTTCAGCGCGGCGATCGCCAGAATGCCGGAGCCGCAACCGAAGTCGATCACCGTCTTATCGGTCAGATCCAGACTGTCGAGCCATTGCAGACACATCGCGGTGGTCGGATGCGTGCCGGTACCAAACGCCAGGCCCGGATCCAGCATCACGTTCACGGCATTGGGATCCGGCACATCGCGCCAGCTTGGACAGATCCACAAACGCTCGCCAAAACGCATCGGGTGGAAGTTATCCATCCATTCGCGTTCCCAGTCTTTATCTTCCAGTTGCTCGATTTTGTGCACGAAACCTTTGCCCAGCAACGGTTCGTTCTCCAGCATGGCGATCACTTCTGCCATGTCGGTTTCCGCATCGTACAAGCCGATGGCATCGGTGTCGCCCCACAACAAGGTTTCGCCCGGCAGGGGTTCGAACACCGGATTATCGTGGGTGTCCTGGAAAGTCACAGACACGGCGCCACTTTCGATAAGCGCGTCGCTCAGCGTTTCCGCGTCGTTACCGGTGGTATTAATTTTCAGTTGGATCCAAGGCATAGCCATTCTCTTCTTAACAATCTGTAAAATCAGTGCCGCCCGGTCAGGACGGCTTGAGTACGGTTTCGCGTGGCGGTTTGCCAAATTGATTGCCGACATAAAACGCCAGCAGGCTCAGCAGCAGCGACGGCACAATCGGATGCAGACCGGCAATATGCAGGTCAATACTGGCAAGCAGGGTATAACAAACTGCGCCAACAATCATTGAGCTCAGTGCGCCCGTGGCGTTCGCCCGCTCCCAGTACAAACCGAGCACCAGCGGCCACAGGAACACCGCTTCCAGCCCGCCAAACGCCAGCAGATTCAGCCAGATAATCATTTCCGGCGGACGCCATGCGGCCAGTAAAACCAGTAATCCCAGTACAAAGGTGGCCCAGCTTGAGAAGCGTTTTAACTTGCGCTCGTTGGTCAGTTGTTCCGGCTTGATGCCGAGGTATAAGTCTTTAACGATCGTCGCAGATGACTGCAAAAGCTGCGCGTTGATAGTCGACATGATGGCGGCCATCGGCGCGGCAAGAAAGATACCGGCGGCATAAGGTGGCAGCACGGTGATCATCAGCGTCGGGATCACCTGATCGGGAATTTTCAGATCAGGCAATACGGCACGTCCCAGTGCACCCGCCAGATGCATACCCAGCATCAACACGGCGACCACAATCGTGCCGAGCACAATGCCATGGTGTACCGCTTTGCTGTCTTTGTAGGAAATACAACGCACGGCGGTATGCGGCAGGCCAATCACGCCAAAGCACACTAAAATCCAGAAAGAAGCCATAAACGGCAGCGAAAGGACGTCATCTCCGCCATGTACGGACACCAGTTTCGGGTCGATTTGCTGGAGCTTATCCACCGCGCTGTGCAGGCCACCCGCCGCATGAATGACAGCGATCAGCAGTAAAATGGTGCCGAGCAGCATTACCAGCCCCTGCATGGCGTCATTGAGCACGCTGGCACGAAAGCCGCCAAATGCGGTATACAGCGCGATGCTGATGCCGAAAATCAGCAGTCCGGTGTCGTAAGGAATGCCCGCTGCCGTTTCCAGCAGGCGTGCGCCGCCGATGAACTGAACCGTCATCGCGCCCAGAAACGCCACCAGCAGGCTCAGGCTTGCCAGCCAGACCAGCAGACGGCTCTGGTAGCGCGCAAACAGCATATCGTTGAGCGTGACGGCGTTATAACGGCGCGCCAGAATGGCGAATTTCTTGCCCAGTACGCCCAGGGAAAGCCAGACCGCAGGCAACTGGATCATCGCCAGTAATACCCAGCCGAGGCCAAATTTGTACGCCGCACCGGGACCGCCGATAAACGAGCTGGCGCTGATGTAGGTGGCGGTGAGAGTCATGGCCAGCACGAAGCCGCCCATTGAGCGGTTGCCGAGGAAATATTCGGTCAGGAAGTTGCCCTGTTTGCGGCGGGTGTAAGCATAAACTGACAGCCCGAACACCAGCAGCAGATAGGCGATCAGCGGTAATAAAACTTCAGTCTGCATCACTGTCCTCCAGCGGAATATCGCGATAAATCACGCGGACCATCAGCCAGCTTAAAAGAACGAAAATCAGCGGTACCAGCAGACAGGCCATTTCAAACCAGTGCGGCAGACCGGTGATGCCCTGTTTATCGTCAGGAATATAAGCCGCACAGCCCCATGCCAGCAGATAGGCGATCGTCAGCCCGAAGGCCCAGCGGGCTTCGCGGTTAGCTTGTAAGAAACGTTGATCCATAGGTTCACCGTATAACGAAAATAAGGGGTGATTTTACGGATTATGGCATTTTTCGCAGTAATTATTTGCCAGGCGATGAATTCGCCTGGCAGGGAGGTTATTTAACGATATTAAGATTGAGTTTTATTTCAGATGCCCAATTAGCCTGATGCCAGTCCCGACCCAGGATATGCGCTGTGCCATGATAAGTCCCAACCGGAAGAGCTGTATTATCTTCTTTTCTGTAATCTATTCGGATGAAATTAGTCGAACCCGATACGCAGTTTGCCGCGCTGTTTAAAGTATTATTTCCACACATGCCGACTGATTTCTTACCGTGAAGTTTTACTCTAAACGCACGTTGTTGGTTATCAGTCACATCAACGTAAAATTGAGAGTCGCCCGCTTCTACCCAGACTAATGAGGCCGGACCTTGATCCGCCGTGGGCAGAACATACCCCATGTTTTTGGCAATCGGGTCGACCATTGATGTGTCAGTAAAAGCTGATGAGTAATCGCTGTTTAGCGTAATTTCCTGTGTTTGTGCAGGTTGATAAGGTTTTGGCAGTTTCATTGCATTCACCGTATCGCTGGCTTGCGAAGAATAGGTGAGCCCCCAGTGATCATAAAACTCACGCAGATCGTTTTTAGAATATTTACTGGTATTGACTACAAACCAATCTTTCAACTCCTGAGAAGAATCGAATTTGGAGCGGTTTTTGGCGTAGTTGTATTCTTCACGGAAAGCTTTACCTAATTGCGGATAAAGTTCAGGGTAGCTGAAGAGTAACTGGGCGAACAGTGTTGCTCTTTTAAATTCGGTGTTGGAACCTGAACTATCAAAATTATAATGCTCACCGGAGGTGATAAAGTTTCCGACCGAGTAAGCGCTCCAGTCTAATGCCTTAATATTACTGTTTGTATGGCATACCGGGTCTGGAGTCTCTCCGCGGAAAAGCGTGCAGTTAGCGATTGAGTAGAGATTTACGGTCACTTCAGTTAACGCTGACCACGACCAGCCTTGCTGGTTGTGATGACCAAATTCATGCCAGTCGCCCCAGTCAGTATTATCTTTAAGTGTGCTGTTGAAACCTATCGCGGTAAAGCCCTGGCCGCCATCGGCAAAACAACAATCATTATAGGTTGCAACGATGAGGCCACGTGATGGTTGATTCAATGCCCCTGAGCCGTCAAAACCATTAATGATGTCATCATTAATGGTCATTGTCAGATATTGGCTCATTGAATGAACCATATTCGTATCCGTCGATTTTTTTGCCGTCGCCATTTTTACATTCATTCGGGAACGGCCCGTGAACATAAATATCTGACCTGATTTTGCATTACTCTGACTTAATGTTCTCCAGTCCGCTTGTGAACTTTGTCCAAAAATAAAGAAGGATTGTTTTGTGCCACCTTCAAGGATTTCAATATTAATGAACTTGTCAACGTTTGGCATCTGAATATCTTCATCAGTGCACCCTATTAATATAGTACCTTCCTCATTGGATTGATAAGTATTAACAGAAGAACCTATGAGGGTCTGAGCATCAGGCATCAGATCTTTTTGGTCAAAGTTTACTCCGGTTGCAATAGAACATGCCACGCCCGCCGGTATCTCACCTACCATAAGTTTAATGCTTTGGCCTTTGGCCACGAAATCTCGGGTCAGGAAATAGCTATTTCTCCCATGTGCACCCGTTCTGTTTCTTCCCTGTTCATGAATTTCTGTTACAGGAATGTTGTATTTATTCTTATTTTGAACAGGGTATATCTCGAAGCTTCTTTTTAGCCAGAATAATGCGTCGTTAACATTCTCCCCCCTGGCTACTGACTTATCTATGTTATGATTTAAATCATCGATGCTGGTGCCTATTTCAATGAGTGCTTCTTCAAATCCTTCGTTGTTTTTATACTCATTCCACCAGGCATATTTTGGATATATGATTTCTACCTTTGCTCCGTCTGGCGATATGTCATAATGCGTTATTTCGTTTGCAGTGGTGGAAAAACTTAAGCCAATAGCCAAAGATAATATGGCTTTATAGAATAATGGTTTCATAGAGGTTAATCTTCCTTGTGATGTAAAAAACCGGAAGAAGAATAACAAAAAAATCGGCTAATATAATTATAGATTCAGGTGAGGGAATTGGCGTTATGTATTATTTAAATCAATAATTCTGTATAAAAAACCTCAGCCAATATTGGCTGAGGTTGTCATAGATTTTATTTTTCCTGCAAACCGAGTTTTTTCTCCAGATAGTGGATGTTAGTTCCACCGTGCTCGAAATTCTCGTCGTTCATAATGCGCATTTGCAGTTCAATGTTGGTTTTGATGCCGTCGATGATCAACTCTGCCAGCGCATTTTTCATGCGGGCAATCGCCACTTCACGGGTTTCACCGTAAGTGATCAGTTTACCGATCATGGAATCGTAGTACGGAGGCACTGTATAGCCCGCGTAAATATGTGATTCCCAACGAACACCGAAGCCGCCAGGTGCGTGGAAGCGGGTGATTTTGCCCGGGCTTGGCAGGAAGGTGTTTGGGTCTTCCGCGTTAATACGGCATTCCACCGCATGGCCTTTGACTTTCACTTCGCTTTGTTTGATCGACAGTGGCTGGCCGGAGGCAATGCGCAACTGCTCTTTGATCAAATCCACGCCGGTGATCATCTCGGTAACCGGATGCTCAACCTGGATACGGGTGTTCATTTCGATGAAGAAGAACTCGCCGTTTTCGTACAGGAACTCGAAAGTACCTGCACCACGGTAGCCGATATCCACACAGGCTTTGGCGCAACGTTCGCCGATGAAACGACGAAGATCTTCCGTAATGCCCGGTGCTGGCGCTTCTTCGACGACTTTCTGGTGACGACGCTGCATGGAGCAGTCACGTTCAGCCAGATAAACCGCGTTACCCTGACCATCAGCCAGTACCTGAATTTCCACGTGACGTGGATTTTCCAGGTATTTTTCCATGTAAACCATGTCGTTGTTGAAAGCCGCTTTGGCTTCCGCACGGGTCATGTTGATGGACTGCTCGAGGTCTTTGTCGCTGCGTACAACACGCATACCACGACCGCCGCCGCCGCCAGAAGCTTTGATAATGACCGGATAGCCGATGCGTTTTGCGAAAGCACGGTTTTGATCCATATCATCGCCCAGCGGGCCGTCAGAGCCGGGTACACAAGGTACGCCCGCTGCTTTCATCGCGTGGATCGCAGAAACTTTGTCACCCATCAGGCGGATAGTTTCAGCTTTCGGGCCGATGAAGATAAAACCAGAACGCTCAACCTGTTCTGCAAAATCGGCATTCTCGGACAGGAAACCGTAGCCCGGGTGGATAGCCACCGCGCCCGTGATTTCCGCCGCAGCGATGATGGCAGGGATGTTCAGATAGCTTTTTACTGAAGGTGCAGGACCGATACAGACGGTTTCGTCTGCCAGCAGCACGTGTTTCAGGTCACGGTCAGCGGTGGAGTGTACAGCAACGGTTTTGATGCCCATTTCTTTACAGGCACGCAAAATACGCAGAGCAATCTCGCCGCGGTTCGCGATAACAATTTTATCTACCATGGTACGCCTCGTTATTCGATGACGACCAGCGGCTCGTCGAATTCAACCGGTTGGCCGCTTTCTACCAGAATTGCTTTAACAACGCCGGATTTGTCTGCTTCGATTTGGTTCATCATTTTCATCGCTTCAACGATACACAGGGTATCGCCGGCGTTCACTTTCTGACCCACTTCGATGAAGGCTTTAGCGTCCGGGCTTGGCGTACGGTAGAAGGTGCCTACCATCGGTGAGCGAACGATATGGCCGCTGATTGCAGCAGGAGCTGCTTCTGCTGGTGCAGCCACTGGCGCAACCGCAGCAGCCAGGCCTGGCTGTTGTTGGACAGGCATAGCATAAGCCTGTTGCATCATAGGATAAGCCTGCGCAGGTGCAGCACGGCTGATACGAACTGACTCTTCACCTTCAGAAATTTCCAGTTCAGAAATACCTGATTCTTCAACCAGTTCGATCAGTTTTTTAATTTTACGAATATCCATGGGTGTGATTCCGTACTCTTTTTGCGTAGAAATTAGTGGGTTTTTGACAAGCGGTTAACCGCTGCCTGTAATGCAAAGTGGTAGCCATCTGCGCCAAGTCCGCAAATAACGCCCACTGCGATGTCGGAAAGATAGGAATGATGCCGGAACGCTTCGCGGGCATGTACATTCGACAGATGGATCTCGATAAACGGAATCGACACCCCCAGTAATGCATCGCGCAGCGCCACGCTGGTATGGGTAAAGGCCGCGGGGTTGATCAGAATAAAATCGATGTTTCCGCGTGCCTGATGAATACGTTCAATCAGGACATGTTCTGCGTTGGATTGCAGATGGCTCAGTGCCACATCGGCAGCGGCAGCCTGAACTTCCAAACCTTTAACAATATCGTTGAGCGTGGTGTGTCCGTACGTTTCAGGCTCACGGGTACCTAACAGATTCAGGTTAGGACCGTTCAGTAGCAAAATGTCAAACTTATGCGCCATTGTGAGCCTATCTCCGGCAATTAGACAAAGATTGTAGAAAATACCCTGATGTCACCGATTTGTCACCTGTTTCGCGGCAAATTGGCCCGTCTCTTCGGCATGAGGTCGGGCATTATAATGATATCGTGGCAATTCGCAGCTAAATACTGGTCTTATCAGCGAAGATAATCAACCCTCGGCTGGTCAGCGGGCGTGCGATTGTCGATATTATGAGGGGCAGTACCCATAATAGTTCCACAGCTTATCGCAGCCACTGGCGGAATTTTTTATAGCGGAATGCCAGCAAGATGATGGCAAGTGTTGCGTAGATGATCGGTTGTGGCGACAACACTTTTACCGACCAAAGGTAGTGGATCGGCGCAAGTATGGCGATGAGATAAATGGCGTTATGCAACTTCTGCCACGTTGATCCCATTTTGCGTTGCGCCCACAGTGTTGACGTGCAGGCCAGTGCTAACAGCAGGATCCAGCAGATAATGCCAAGTGTGAGATACGGGCGCGATATCAGTTCACTCCCCAGCAGGCGGATATTGTTGATCCCCAGTTCGAGGAATGAATAGCTGAGAAGATGCAGGGTTCCCCACGCAAAACACCATAACCCCAGCAAACGACGGGTGCGGATCAGCAACGGTTGTTTGCCATAGCGCGCGACGGGTGTGACCAGTAACGTTACCAGCAAAAATTTCAGAGTCATCCTACCGGTAAAATGCTGAATATCTTTTGCCGGATCGGCGCTGAACCAGCCCTGATTGATGGAAAGTATCAGCCAGAAAAAGGGCAAAATGGCGGCCAGGTAAATGATCACCTTCAGCCAGATAATATGGGCAGGGCTTAAACGACGCATAGCTGAACGGCCTCTTCCTTAATAGAACTTACGTAAATCCATACCGTGATACATCGATGCCACCTGGTCGGCATAACCATTGAACAGCAGGGTCGGCTGGCGCTGCACGTCGAGTAACCCGCCGGAACCGATAAAACGTTCCGTCGCCTGCGACCAGCGCGGGTGATCCACATGTGGGTTCACGTTGGCATAAAACCCGTATTCGTTGGAGGCAATCTGGTTCCAGGTTGTCGGCGGCTCATCTTTGGTGAATTTGATGTTTACGATGGATTTAATGCCTTTGAAGCCATATTTCCACGGAATGGTCAGACGGATTGGCGCGCCGTTTTGTGGCGGAAGCGCTTTGCCGTAAACACCCACAGTCAGCATGGCCAGCGGATTCATCGCTTCATCTATACGTAGCCCTTCTACATAAGGGTAATCCAGCCCGCCGCCGATAAAGCGGTCTTTCTGCCCCGGCATATGTTGCGGATCATATAAGGTCGTGAACGCGACATAACGCGCGTTGCTGGTCGGTTCGGCAAGTTTGAGAATTTCACTCAGTTGGAAACCCACCCACGGCACCACCATCGACCAGGCTTCGACGCAGCGCATCCGGTAGATACGTTGCTCAAGCGGGAAGCGCTTCATGATGTCGTCCATATCCAGCGTCATCGGTTTAGCGACTTCGCCTTCTATTTTTAACGTCCACGGTGACGTGACCAGTTGCCCTGCATTGGCGGCCGGATCGGCTTTATCCAGCCCGAATTCATAAAAATTGTTGTAGCCGGAAACTTTGTCCTCGGGTGTCAGCGTCAGGTCATTTTGATACGCCGCAGGTTTGGTGAAATCCAGTGGTTTACCGGCGGGCGCGGCAGGGCGGTCATGACCTTTGAACCAGGAAAGGATATCTGCACGTGCGTTTTGGGGGACAGCGAGTGCCGCAGCACTGATCCCCAGTGCCTGTAAAACTTTGCGGCGGTCATAAAAAATACTTTCGGGTGTGACGTCTGCTTCGGTCAGTTTGCGGGGTTTGAACATAGCATTCTCCGGCATTCTCATTTTATGATTCATTATTATGGTTATAGACAGAGCATGGCGTGAAACTGACCGCTTTGCGAGACGTCGTCCTAAAATTCCGCGTTTTGTGGCAGAGAAAGGCGGCCGCGTTTATCGTTTGTATAAGAATTATGAATTGATGGGGCGTTGGGTTGCTATGCTATGAATGTAAGCAAAGGTCTCTTTGGTAAATTTCTCCTTTCATCGTGTTTTTCTGTTTTATAGTAGCGGCGTTTTTTCATAGCAGGCTCAGAGAACGGGTTTGTTTCCCCCTCACCGTAGCGAGTAAGGCACAGGGATGCGATTTACTACCAGACTATCGGCACTGATGACGATGTTAGTCGCGCTGGCAATGTTACTGATGTTGCTTGGCGTCACTTTCAGCTTTATCTATCTGAACAAACAAGATACCGAACAACATCTTCAGGCGCTTGCCACGACCTATGATCAGGCGTTACTGACGCACACCCCCGCAGAAGCCCAGCGCTGGATGCCTCAGGCCATGCGTATGCTCGATATCACGGATATCGACGTTAAACTGAATGACACCACTGTTTTTGAATACCACGAGCGTCCGGATTTACACCGTTCGTGGGACAGCGTGATGCCGGAATATGACACTGCTGTTATTCCGCTGATGCAAAACCACGCCATGTCGCTGCACATTTCCTATGTTGATCCGGTCAGCAGTTACATTCGTTCCCTGCGTTCGACGTTCACGATTGGGATCGCCATTCTGGTCATGCTCGCTATGCTGCTGCTGAGTTTTCGCTGGTTACGTCAGGAAACGGACGGCGTGGAAAAGCTGGAAGACCGCGCGATCAGAATATTGCGTGGCGAACGCGAAGGACTGGCCGGTAATGTGGGCGAATGGCCTCATTCTGCCAGCAGTGCAATAGATCGTCTGCTGACGGATCTCAATGAAGCACGCGAGCAGCGCAGTCGCGTGGATACCCTGATCCGCGCTTATGCTCAACAGGATGCGCAAACCGGCCTCAGTAACCGCCTGTTCTTTGACAATCAGCTTGCGACGCAACTGGAAGAAAAGGGCGCGCACGGCGTGCTGATGTTACTGCGCTTGCCGGATTTCGACACCATGCGCGAAACGCATGGTCAGGCAGTGGTCGAAGAACTGCGTTCGGCGATGGTGAATTTGTTATCGACGTTCGTGATGCGCCATGTTGATGCACTGCTGGCACGTTATTTCCACAGTGATTTTGCCGTGCTGTTGCCACACCGCACCTTAAAGGAAGCGGAGGTGATGGCCTCACAGTTAGTCAATGCGCTCGGCGTCCTGCCAACCTCGTCGCTGATCGACCGCGATGCGCTGATGTACATCGGCATCAGCGCCTACCGTTTCGGTCAGACGCCGGATCAGGTGATGGACATGGCCGGGCAGGCGACGCGTCATGCGGCATTCCAGGGAAGCAACAGCTGGTTTATCTACGATAAAAATGTGCCGGAAAAAGGGCGTGGCAGTGTGCGCTGGCGGACATTGCTTGAGAATACGCTGGCGCGCGGCGGCCCGCGTCTTTATCAGAAACCGGCGTTTACAAGGGACAACAAACCGGATCATCGTGAATTGCAGCGGCGTGTCTTCGACGGTGAACAGGAATTGCTGGCTGCAGAGTTTATTCCGCTGGTGGTTCAGTTCGGATTATCACAAAGCTTCGACCGGGTGATGTTAAGTCAGATTATTCCGTTACTTAACCGCTGGCCGGACGAAACGTTGGCATTTCACCTGACGGTTGATTCATTATTGCAGCGCTCATTTGTTCGCTGGTTACGCGATACCTTGCTGCAATGCGAAAGAGCACAACGAAATCGAATTTTGATTGAACTTGCGGAGGCAGACCTCTGTCAACATACCGACCGTCTGCGCCCGGCCATCAGATTGTTGCAGGGTTTGGGCTGTCGCCTGGCAGTTTCACAGGCCGGGCTGACGGTGGTCAGCACCTCTTACCTGAAAACTTTCCCCGTGGAGAGAGTTAAGCTTCATCCGGGGTTAGTGCGTGATATTAATAAAAGGGTTGAGAATCAACTCTTTGTTCAAAGTTTACTCAGTGCATGTGAAGGGACTCAGGCACTGGTATTTGCCTCCGGTGTGCGGACAAAAGAGGAGTGGACCGTTCTGCTGAAAAGCGGGATCCACGGCGGGCAGGGCGATTTTTTTGCCGGTCCGGAGCCTGTTGAACCGGTCGGTAAAAAATATTCACACAACCGCGATGTTTAAGTGACCGTTAATGCATTATTTAACGTAGAATGAGCCAGCTTTTGACCTACGCCCTTGTCTGGTATCCGGTGTTTGTGCTCAGACCGCAGATGGATGGAAGATGTTGGTAAAAGTGTAAGAATTTATGTGTGGTGTTGCTACTTCGCCTGGGTGCCTGCCCGAGGTAAACCGAGCCTGCGAGACACAATTATTTCGCAGTGCCATCAGCCTCAAAAAGTCACAGCAAGTGAATAGCGACATCACGGACAATTTTCACGGAAGCAGGACGTTTTTGCGCCTTGTCGCTGCTTCGCGTGGTTGGTAAAGTAGGCGGATTTTATTTTCCGCCCCCAGCTAGCAGGATTATCCCTTCGTTATGTTTAAGAAATTTCGTGGCATGTTTTCCAACGACTTGTCCATCGACCTGGGTACCGCCAATACCCTCATTTATGTAAAAGGACAAGGCATCGTGCTGAATGAGCCATCAGTTGTGGCTATTCGTCAGGATCGTGCTGGTTCACCTAAAAGCGTTGCTGCTGTTGGTCACGACGCGAAACAGATGCTGGGTCGTACTCCTGGCAATATTGCTGCTATTCGTCCAATGAAAGACGGCGTTATTGCTGACTTCTTCGTGACGGAGAAAATGCTGCAACACTTCATCAAGCAAGTTCACAGCAACAGCTTCATGCGCCCAAGCCCGCGTGTGCTGGTATGTGTACCCGTCGGTGCAACTCAGGTTGAACGCCGTGCTATTCGTGAATCTGCACAAGGTGCAGGCGCGCGTGAAGTGTTCCTGATTGAAGAACCGATGGCTGCGGCAATCGGTGCAGGCCTGCCGGTATCCGAAGCGACCGGTTCAATGGTGGTGGATATCGGTGGGGGGACTACAGAAGTTGCCGTGATCTCCCTGAACGGCGTGGTGTATTCCTCTTCTGTGCGTATTGGTGGCGATCGTTTCGACGAAGCTATCATTAATTACGTACGCCGTAATTATGGCTCACTGATCGGTGAAGCCACTGCTGAGCGTATTAAACACAGCATCGGTTCCGCCTATCCGGGTGATGAAGTGCATGAAATCGAAGTGCGCGGTCGTAATCTGGCTGAAGGTGTTCCACGTGGTTTCACGCTGAACTCCAACGAAATTCTGGAAGCGTTGCAAGAGCCGCTAACCGGTATCGTAAGCGCGGTGATGGTTGCACTGGAACAGTGTCCGCCAGAACTGGCTTCCGACATCTCCGAGCGCGGCATGGTGCTGACCGGCGGTGGCGCATTACTGCGTAACCTTGATCGTCTGCTGATGGAAGAAACGGGTATTCCTGTTGTTGTCGCAGAAGATCCACTGACCTGCGTCGCCCGTGGCGGTGGTAAAGCATTAGAAATGATCGACATGCACGGCGGCGACTTATTCAGCGAAGAGTAATCTCAGCGAAGACTTGCTGATTGAAGCACGTCTTGTTGCAAGCAAGAATAGTCTGCCCGGGAAGGTGGTTGTCCGTCAGGTAAAACCTGCAACGTGAAGTGTGCAGTGTTCAATGTGGATCCGCGCAAACACTGGCTGAGCGATAAAGCTCTGCCAGTGTTTTGGCTATCCCATGAGATTGCCGCCTTTTCTGTCAGGTGAAGTCTTTACTTCGACTGGCTGAAACCTTCTGTTGCCGAGGAACTCGCACATTTTATGAAGCCAATTTTTAGCAGGGGACCTTCCCTGCAACTGCGACTTTTTTTGGCTATTCTCACGGCCATTGTCCTGATTGTTGCCGACAGTAAAATAGGTACGTTTGTTAAAATCCGCACCTATATGGATACTGCCGTCAGTCCCTTCTATTTTTTGTCCAATGCCCCGCGTGAATTCTTAGATCAGGTCTCCTCTACTTTTGCCACCCGTGGCCAGCTGGAACTTGAAAACCGCGCTTTGCGTCAGGAATTGTTACTGAAAAACAGCGACCTGATGCTGCTTGGCCAATACAAACAAGAAAATGCTCGCTTGCGCGAACTGCTGGGATCACCGTTGCGTCAGGACGAGCACAAAATGGTGACGCAGGTTCTCTCCACCAGCAATGACCCTTACAGCGATCAGATCGTCATCGACAAAGGCAGCAACAACGGTGTGTATATCGGGCAACCCGTCATCAGCGATAAAGGGGTCGTCGGCCAGGTTGTTGCCGTTGCCGCGCTGACCAGTCGTGTGCTGCTGATTTGTGATGCTTCTCATGCATTGCCGATCCAGGTGCTGCGTAATGATATCCGCGTTATCGCTGCCGGCAGCGGCTGTGCTGATGACTTGCAGCTTGAGCATCTGCCAAGCAACACCGATATTCGTGTCGGTGATGTATTGGTGACGTCAGGTCTGGGAGGGCGTTTCCCTGAAGGTTATCCGGTCGGCGTTGTATCTTCGGTAAAAGTCGATAATCAGCGTGCGTATACCGTGATTCAGGCGCGTCCGACCGCCGGTCTTCAACGTCTGCGTTACCTGCTATTGTTGTGGGGTTCTGACCGTAATGGCGAGCATCCTTTACCCCCGGATGAAGTGCATCGCGTGGCCAATGAACGCCTGATGCAAATGATGCCGCAAGTGTTGCCACCTCCGGGAGATATGGGGCCACCGGCCCCTGTCCCTCCTCCGGCAACCGGAACAGTGACTGCACCCGTCAGCACGCCTGCTGTTCAGGGAGCGACGCAATGAACAGCTACCGGAGCCACGGACGCTGGATTATTTGGCTATCCTTCTTAATAGCCATGTTATTGCAGGTGATGCCGTGGCCTGAACAGATTTATATGTTCAGGCCGTCATGGCTGATGCTGATCCTGATTTACTGGGTGATGGCATTACCGCATCGCGTCAATGTGGGTACCGGTTTTGTTGTCGGGTTTATCATGGACCTGATCCTGGGATCGACCCTGGGTATCCGCGCGCTGGCCTTTGCCATTACCGCCTACCTGGTCGCGTTCAAATTCCAGTTATTCCGTAATCTGGCTCTGTGGCAACAAGCGCTGATTGTCATGGTGCTTTCGCTGGCCGTGGACGTGATGGTGTTCTGGGGGGAATTCCTGGTCGTCAACGTGTCGTTCCGGCCTGAAGTTTTCTGGAGCAGTGTGGTCGACGGTGTGCTGTGGCCATGGCTGTTTCTGCTGATGCGTAAAATTCGTCGTCAGTTTGCTGTGCAATGAGGATGTTATGACCGCACTTTATCTGGCTTCCGGGTCACCACGTCGCCGTGAATTACTGGCCTTGCTGGAACTGCCTTTCGAGCGTCTGGTGACTGAAGTTGCAGAAGAGCGTCAGCCTGACGAAGCCCCGCAAGATTATGTTTTACGGCTGGCGAAAGATAAAGCGCAGGCCGGTGTGGCGGTCGCGGCAGAGGATTTGCCGGTGCTTGGCGCAGATACGATTGTGGTCCTCGACGGTAAAGTGTTGGAAAAGCCACGTGACCAAGCGCAAGCCGCTGTTATGCTGAAGGCATTGTCTGGAAAACAGCATCAGGTGATGACCGCCATTGCGTTTGCTGACAGGCAGGAATGCCTCAATACGTTGGTTGTGACCGATGTCACCTTCCGTTCACTATCCTGCGACGATATTGCACATTATATTCTGAGCGGTGAGCCCATGGATAAAGCGGGCGCTTATGGTATTCAGGGAAAGGGCGGTTGTTTCGTCCGTGAAATTCGTGGCAGTTACTATGCAGTTGTGGGCCTTCCTTTAGTGGAAACTCAGGAACTGTTTAATGAATTTTCTGCCTTACGCGAGCTTAGGAGAAAACATGACAGCTGAATTACTGGTCAATGTCACCCCGTCTGAAACCCGCGTGGCTTACATTGACGGTGGCATTCTGCAGGAAATCCATATTGAGCGCGAGACCAAGCGCGGGATTGCCGGCAACATTTATAAAGGGCGTATCAGCCGTGTTCTGCCGGGTATGCAGGCCGCATTTGTTGATATCGGTCTTGAAAAAGCCGCGTTTTTACATGCTTCAGACATCATGCCGCACACTGAATGTGTGGCGCGTGACGAACAGAAAAATTTCCACGTGCGTGACATCGCAGAACTGGTGCATCAGGGCCAGGATCTGATGGTGCAGGTGGTGAAAGATCCGCTTGGCACCAAGGGCGCACGCCTGACGACAGACATTACGTTGCCTTCCCGCTATCTGGTGTTCATGCCCGGTGCGTCACACGTGGGTGTTTCGCAGCGTATCGAAAGCGAAGCTGAGCGTGATCGTCTCAAACGTATCGTTTCTGAATATTGTGATGAGCATGGTGGCTATATTATTCGTACCGCAGCCGAAGGTGTGGGCGAAGAAGAACTCAAACAAGATGCGGCCTACCTGAAACGCTTGTGGACCAAGGTGATGGAGCGCAAGCGTCGCAACAAAACCAAGTGCAAGCTGTATGGTGAGCTGGCGCTGGCGCACCGCGTACTGCGTGATTTTGCCGGTGAAGCACTGGACCGTATCCGCGTTGACTCCCGTCTGACGTATGAATTGCTGGTCGAATTTACCAGCGAATACATGCCTGAAATGACCAGTAAGCTGGAGCATTACAGCGGCAAGCAGCCTATTTTCGATCTGTTCGATGTGGAGAACGAAATCCAGCGTGCCCTTGAGCGCAAGGTGGAACTCAAGTCCGGCGGTTATCTGATTATCGACCAGACCGAAGCCATGACCACCGTGGATATTAATACCGGTGCGTTTGTTGGTCATCGCAATCTGGAAGACACTATTTTTAACACCAACACCGAAGCGACGCAGGCCATTGCCCGTCAGCTGCGATTGCGCAATCTCGGCGGCATTATCATCATCGACTTCATTGATATGTCCAATGAAGATCACCGCCGTCGCGTGTTGCACAGTCTTGAGCAGGCGCTGTCGAAAGACCGCGTGAAAACCGGCATTCACGGTTTCTCCGCGCTCGGTCTGGTGGAAATGACCCGCAAACGTACCCGCGAAAGCGTCGAACATGTGCTGTGCAGCGATTGTCCGACCTGTCATGCACGCGGCACGGTGAAAACCGTGGAAACCGTCTGCTATGAAATTCTGCGTGAAATCGTGCGTGTACATCATGCCTACGATTCTGATCGTTTCCTGGTTTACGCGTCTGCCGCAGTAGGGGAAGCGCTCAAGGGAGAAGAATCCCATGCACTGGCCGAAGTGGAAATTTTCGTCGGCAAGCAGGTGAAAGTGCAGATCGAGCCGCTGTACAGTCAGGAACAGTTCGATGTCGTCATGATGTGATCCGATGGCTATTCGTCTGAAGCATCAGGAAGTTAAAGGTTTCCATTGCCGTCTGTGCGGGTGAAACCCTGCATGGAATGGAAAACAAGGAGAGAGGTTTGAGGCGACTGCCCGGTATTTTATTAACCACCAGCGCAACCCTTGTCGTGATAGTGGCTTTGGTGATCAGTGGCTTGCGTCTGGCATTGCCTCAGTTGACCCGCTTTCAGGATCAACTGGTCGGGAAAGTCGAGGCGGTCACGGGCGTACCGATCGAATTATCGCAAGTCAGTGCCAGCTGGAAAACCTTTGGGCCGATTATGGAGATCCGCGGCCTTCAGGTGACATTGCCTGATTCAAAGTGGCAGGTTCAGCGCATTACCCTGGCGCTGGACGTCTGGCAATCCTTGCTGCATTTCCGCTGGCAGTTCCGCGACCTCACTTTCTACAATTTACAGCTGGATTTAAACAGCACGCTGGGGGGGGAAAGCAATAAAGGCAATGCTATCCAGCCAAACCGCGTCAGCGATATCTTCCTCAGACAGGTCGACCATTTCGATCTGCGTAACAGCCGCATTTCCTTCCTGACCCCTTCCGGCCCACGTGCGGAATTCGACATTCCTCAGATGACCTGGCTGAACAGCCACAACCGCCATCGCGCCGAAGGGCAGCTTAGCCTGTCGAGTTTTAACGGGCAGCACGGCATTGTGCAGTTACGTATGGATCTGCACGATACCAATGGTCTGCTCAATAACGGGAAAATTTATCTTCAGGCCGACGATATCGACATGAAGCCGTGGTTCAGCCGGTGGTTGCGCAATAATACCGGTGTGGAAAGTGCTAACTTTAGCCTCGCGGCGTGGCTGACGGTGCGTAATGGCGATATTTATGCCGGTGACGCATTGCTGAAAAATGGCTCTGCCACCTGGAAAAATGGCACCGACAAACACCAGCTCGATGTTGATAATCTGACATTGCACGGCAACCGTCAGGGTAACGGCTGGCAGATTGGCACGAAGCAGTTGAATCTGAAAACCGATGGTGTGGCCTGGCCGAAAGGCCGGCTTGAGGCACTTTATCTGCCGGAAAATAACCAGTTTCTCGGGCCTTCGCAGGGCGAAGAGCTGCGCATCCGTGGCACCCATCTGCAACTGGAACGCTTAGGCCCGGTAATCCCGACCATCTCTTTCCTGACCCCGGCTTTACTGGAGCGCTGGCAGGATCTGAAGCCTGCGGGTTATGTCGACCGCCTCGCGCTGGATATTCCGCTCAGGCAGCCGGATCAGACCCGTTTTGATGTGAACTGGCGCGATGTCAGCTGGCAGCGCTGGGAACTGCTGCCGGGCGTTAACCATTTCAGCGGTGGCCTGAAAGGGAGCGTGGCGGGCGGGCAGATGACGGTGAAATTACAAGACAGCCTGCTGCCGTTCGGTGAAATGTTCCGTGCACCGCTGGACGTCAGTGCGGCGACCGGGACCTTTAACTGGACGGACGGTAAAGAAGGTTGGTCATTGTCAGGTAAAGACGTGGATGTCAAAGCCAGCGCGTTGTGGGCGAAAGGCGATTTTCGCTATAACCAGCCTGTCAAAGGCGAGCCGTGGCTGAATATTCTGGCCGGTATTCGCCTGTATGACGCCAGTCAGGCCTGGCGCTATTTCCCTGAGCCGCTGATGGGTAAACATCTGGTGGATTATCTGAGCGGCGCGATCCGGGCCGGTCAGGTTGATAATGCCACGCTGACTTTCAACGGCAATCCCCAGCATTTCCCGTTCAAAAAGAACGAAGGACAGTTTGAAGTCTGGGTTCCGCTACGCCACTCGACCTTTGCGTTCCAGCCAGGCTGGCCAGCGCTGACCGATCTGGATATCGATCTTGATTTCCTCAATGACGGCCTGTTTATGAAGGCCGCGCACACCAAACTGGGCAACGTGGACGGCAACAATGTCGTTGCCAATATTCCTGATTATCTGAAAGAAAAGCTGTTTATTGATGCTGACCTTCGCGGGCAGGGTAAAGATATCGGCGACTATTTCATGGATACACCGCTGCATGACTCGCTGGGCTCGGCGCTACAGGAATTGCAGATTGGCGGTGAAGTGAATGGTCGCTTACATCTGGATATTCCGCTGGATGGTGAACCTGTGCGCGCATCCGGTGGCGTCACGCTCAATAACAACAGCCTGTTTATCAAACCGCTGAACAGCAAAATCAGCCAGCTCAGCGGTCAGTTCAGTTATGACAACGGCAACCTGCAAAGTAACCGGCTGACCGGCAACTGGTTCGGGCAACCGGTCAATGTGATGTTCAGCACCCAGGAACTGCAAGACCATTTCAACGTGCAGGTAGGGCTGGACGCGAACTGGCAAATGTCGAAGATCCCCGGCTTGCCAGCGGCAGCAGCCAGTAAAATTTCTGGCGGGACGCCATGGAAAGGTGACGTTAATATCACGCTGCCTCACAAAGGTACGCCAACGTATACCGTGGATGTTAACGCCGATCTGAAAGATGTGAGCAGTCACTTACCCGACCCGTTGAATAAGAAAGCCGGGCAGCCGATGCCGCTGGTAGTGAACGTTAAAGGTGACCTTCACAGCTTTAATCTGCAAGGCGTGCTGGCGGGCAAAGACCATTTCAACAGCCGCTGGCTGCTGGGCAAACAGCTGAAACTCGATCGCGCATCGTGGCAGGCAAACAGCAAAAAAACGCCACCCTTGCCGGATGACAGCAGCCTGACGCTGCATCTGCCCGCGCTTGACGGCGAAAGCTGGCTGGGTTTGCTGTCGCCGGATAAAGCGACGCAGGACACTAATACCAAACTGGCCGGTTTCAGCTTCCCGCACCAGATTATCCTGACAACGCCTGCGCTAACGTTGGCCGGACAGGTCTGGAATGACCTGACCCTTACCTCGGTGCAGGGACATCAGGGCATGGAGGTCACTGCCAAAGGTAAGGAAATCGATGGCATGCTGAACATGAATGACAACGGCCCGTGGCTGGCGAATATTAAATACCTCTATTTTAATCCGCAATGGACGCCGGAAGACGTGGCCACCAGCGCACCACCGGGCGGTAATCCGTCTGCTAACGATAAGGTTTCGTTTGCCAGCTGGCCGTCATTACAACTGCGCTGCGAGGCCTGCTGGTTCCTCGGCCAGAACTTCCGCAAAGTGAACGCCGACCTGACACCGCAAGGCGATCAGCTGATGTTGCGTAACGGTCTGATAGATACCGGTGTGGCGCGTCTCGACGTACAGGGCGACTGGAAGCAGGACGGGCAGGGCGAAAACACTGGCCTGAAAGGCAAGCTGACCGGTAAAAATATTGAGCAGGCCATGTCATTCTTTGGTGTGACCACGCCGCTGAAAGGCGCGCCGTTTGACGTTAACTTCGATCTGCACTGGAAATCCGTGCCGTGGAAACCGGATATCAGCACGCTGAATGGCACCTTGAAAAATACGCTGGGGAAAGGTGAAATTGCAGATGTGGGAACGGGCCGCGCCGGACAACTGCTGCGACTGGTCAGCTTCGATGCGTTGCTGCGCAAACTGCGTCTCGATTTCAGCGATACCTTTGGTCAGGGCTTCTATTTTGACTCGATCAAATCCACTGCCTGGATTAAAGACGGCGTACTTCATACCGACGATCTGCTGATTGATGGTCTGGAAGCAGATATCGCCATCACCGGGAAGGTCAATTTCGTGAATCAGCAACTGGATCTCGAAGCCGTGATTGCACCGGAAATTTCCGCCACCGTGGGCGTGGCGACGGCGTTCGTCATCAATCCGGTGGCGGGCGTTGCGGTCTTCGCTGCCAGCAAAGTACTGGCACCGCTGTGGAATAAAATTTCGCTTATCCGCTATCAGATTGACGGCACTATTGCAGAACCGCGCATCAACGAAATTCTGCGTAAGCCGGTTGAACATCCGAAAGCCGCCGCTGCACAGTAATCTCACCGGCGAAGGTGGCAGGAAACCTCGTTCGTGCTGTGTTAGGCTGTTAATAACCTTGTAACAATGGATTGTCTGGCAGGTTGACCGTTTTTATCACGGTCAGCCCGCCGGATTGTCGTCTAAAAGAGAGTGAACATCTATGAGTCTGGCCTTAGTCAGTGAGCAGTTACTAACTGCCAATAATCTGAGTCATCAGGATCTGTTTTCCATTTTGGGCCAGTTGTCTGAACGTCGTCTCGATTATGCCGATCTCTTTTTCCAGTCCAGTTTCCATGAAGCCTGGGTGATCGAAGACAGCATCATCAAAGACGGTTCTTACAATATCGATCAGGGCGTCGGTGTCCGCGCAGTCAGCGGTGAAAAAACCGGTTTTGCTTACGCTGACCAAATCACCCTGAATGCCCTGAACCTGAGTGCAACGGCTGCCCGCAGTATTGTCCGCGAGCAGGGCAATGGCAAAGCACACACGCTGGGCGAAATCGCCTACAAATCTCTTTATTCGCCACTGGATCCGCTGCAAAGCCTGCCACGCGAAGCAAAAATCGAACTGCTGCACCGCGTCGACAAAATTGCCCGAGCGGCCGATAAGCGTGTGCAGGAAGTCAGTGCCAGCATCACCGGCGTGTATGAAAACATCCTGGTGGCTGCCACTGACGGCACGCTGGCGGCAGATATTCGCCCGCTGGTGCGCCTGTCCGTGAGCGTTCTGGTTGAACAGGACGGACGTCGTGAGCGTGGCTCAAGTGGCGGCGGCGGTCGTGTCGGTTATGACTACTTCCTCGAAACCGTTAACGGTGAAGTGCGTGCGGAAGCTTTTGCCCGTGATGCCGTGCGTATGGCATTACTGAATCTGACCGCAGTGGCGGCGCCTGCGGGCGGCATGCCGGTGGTTCTGGGCGCGGGCTGGCCGGGCGTGCTGTTGCACGAGGCGGTAGGCCACGGTCTGGAAGGTGACTTTAACCGTCGCGGGACTTCTGTATTTAGCGGTCAGATGGGCAAACAGGTGGCGTCTGAACTCTGCACCGTGGTGGATGACGGTACGATCCCGAATCTGCGCGGTTCGCTGGCGATTGATGATGAAGGTGTGCCGGGTCAGTACAACATGCTGATCGAAAATGGCGTGCTGAAAGGTTATATGCAGGACAAACTGAATGCGCGCCTGATGGGTGTTGCGCCGACCGGCAACGGCCGCCGCGAATCTTACGCACACCTGCCGATGCCGCGTATGACCAACACCTATATGCTCGGCGGCAAATCCACGCCGGAAGAGATCATCAGCAGTGTAGAGTTTGGCCTGTATGCGCCAAACTTCGGCGGCGGTCAGGTGGATATCACCTCGGGTAAATTCGTATTCTCTACGTCCGAAGCATATCTGATCGAAAAAGGCCGCATCACCAAACCGGTGAAAGGCGCGACGCTAATCGGCTCGGGCATTGAAGCGATGCAACAGATTTCCATGGTCGGCAACGATCTGGCGCTCGATAAAGGCGTCGGCGTATGTGGTAAAGAAGGCCAGAGTCTGCCGGTCGGGGTCGGTCAGCCAACCCTGAAACTGGATAATCTCACCGTCGGCGGCACTGCGTAGCAGAAGATTATTTCGGTGTTATTCCTCCTCTTTCATAAGGGGAGGGTTAATTCCACTGCGTGATTTTCTTTCCCTGCCTGTAACCCTGATACACCTTACTCACCCGTTTGAAATAATCCGTCAGATAATCAATGCAGACCTGCACCTTCAGCGGGAGTTTGTCTTTTTCGGTATACAGCGCATAAACCGGGCGCGGATCAGACTGATAGCGTCTGAACAGAATTTCCACCTCACCGGCATTGATCTCCTCAATCACCCACATCAGCGGCACATACGCGATACCGACACCGGCTTTCAGCCAGCGGATCATGGTCTGCGAATCGTTGGTGACGAAACGGCCCTGTGGCGTAATGCGGGTCGAAATACCTTCGGGGGCGATGAGTTCGAATTCACTGTCCGGGCGGACGCTGTATTCCAGCCAGGAAAAATTCACCATATCGGCGGGTTTCTCCGGCGTGCCGTGTTGCGCCAGATAACTGCGCGCCGCGCACACCACCATCGGCATTGAGCCTAAACGGGTGCTGAACAGACTGGAATCCTGCAACGCGCCGACGCGGATCACCAGATCCAGCCCGTCAGCGATGAGATCCGGTGCAGGAATGCCGGTTACCAGATTCACCGTGAGGCCGGGGTATTCGGTGAGCATTTCTGCGGTCATGGCAGCAAGAACATTTTGTGCCATTGTCGATGAGCTGCCGATGCGTAATGTGCCGGTCGGGGTATTGTTGAAGGAATACAATTGTTCATGCACTTCACGCACATCGTGCAACATTTTCCGGCAGCCCTGATAGTAAATCTTACCGGCTTCTGTCAGGCCAAGACTGCGGGTGCTGCGGTTTAGCAGTTTGATTTGTAAATCATTTTCCAGCTTTGAAATCGTCTGACTGATGGCGGAAACGCTCATGTCGAGGCGTCGTGCGGCCGCCGTGAACGAGCCGCTTTCCACCACCTGAGCAAAGATCGACATGCGTTTTAATCGGTCCATTGTTAACTCTGGCTTAAAAGTGATTTAGATCACAGAACGTTGATCCGTTGATAATAAGCACGCTAATATACCCTTCCGGGCGATAAAGCTCAGGTTTCAGTTTTCCTGACATCATGCTTACCTTCGCACACTCCCCTGGCAACTCTGCGGCTTCATTGCTCTGCTCCCGTTGAATTATTTTTCTCCGGGTCGCGTGCCGTTGCCTAAAATAACCCATGATGCGTGCGCGGGACGATATGTGTTTGTCCGTCGTAATAATGTAAGGAATTTTTGATGAGTTTGCTTCCGGTAATGGTGATTTTCGGATTGTCGTTTCCTCCGGTGTTTTTTGAAATATTGCTGGCTCTGGTGGTGTTTTTCCTGCTGCGGCGCGTATTGCAACCCACCGGAATTTATGACTTTGTCTGGCACCCGGCGTTGTTCAACACAGCGTTGTACTGCTGTCTTTTCTACCTGATCTCCTGCATGTTCGTCTGAGGGCGTTGTGAAAAATTTCTCCATAAAAATAATACGTTACACAATAACGTTGATTCTTGTCGTGCTGGCTGTCATCGCAATCTTCAAAGCCTGGGCGTTCTATACAGAATCTCCATGGACCCGTGATGCCAAATTTACCGCTGACGTGGTGTCTATCGCGCCCGATGTCACCGGTCTGATTACCGATGTGCCGGTGGTTGATAACCAACTGGTGAAGAAAGGGCAGGTGCTGTTCAAAATCGACCAGCCGCGCTACCAGCAGGCGCTGGACGAAGCGAGTGCTGACGTCGCGTATTACCAGGCGCTGGTTTCTGAGAAAAAACGCGAAGCCGGACGCCGTGTGAAACTGGGCGTTCAGGCCATGTCGCAGGAAGAAATCGATCAGGCAAATAACGTGCTGCAAACCGCTCAACATCAGATGGCGAAAGCGCAGGCTGCACGGGATCTGGCGATACTGGATCTGGAACGTACCGTGGTTGTTGCACCTGCCGACGGCTGGGTCACTAACCTGACCGTCCATCCGGGCAACTACATCAACCGTGGTTCGACCGCCGTGGCGCTGGTGAAGAAAAATTCCTTCTATATTCTGGCCTATCTGGAAGAAACCAAACTGTCCGGGCTGAAAAAAGGTGATCGTGCGGAAATCACGCCGCTCGGCAGCAACCGCATCATGCACGGTACGGTCGACAGCGTAGCGGCCGCGGTGACTAACAGTTCCTCTTCTGCGGCGACCAACGGTCTGGCGACTATCGACAGCAACCTCGAATGGGTGCGTCTGGCGCAGCGTGTGCCGGTGAAAATCCTGCTTGATGCTGAAGATCAGCAACATCCTTATCCGGCAGGTACCACGGCGACGGTGGTGATTACCGGCAGCCATGACCGTAAACAAGATGAAGGATCCCCGTTCCTTCGCCTCCTGCATCGTCTGAGAGAGTTTGGTTAAGGCCGGAAAGATGAATAGCGTACTTATCCCGCGTGTGCGTTTTGCCTGCAAGCTAACGTTCGCGATCCTCGGCGCACTGGTTCTCGGCTTTTATCTGCAACTCGAAACTCCGCGCTGGTCGGCCATGACCGCCGCCATCGTGACGTCCGGCCCTGCGCTGGCCGCGGGGGGAGAACCCTTTGCCGGTGCTATTCGTCATCGTGGTTTTCTGCGTGTTATCGGCACTTTTATCGGCTGTATCGCGGCGCTGGTGATCGTGATTGCCACCGCCCGCGCGCCGGTCGTTATGCTGTTGCTGTGTTGCATCTGGGCGGGCGTGTGCACCTGGTGGTCATCGCTGGTGCGTATTGAGAACTCGTATGCGCTGGGTCTGGCCGGTTATACCGCACTGATTATCGTGGTGACGTCTGCCAGTTCCCCCCTGCAAACGCCGCAGTTTGCGGTTGAGCGTTGCAGTGAAATCGTTATCGGGATTTGCTGTGCCATCGTCGCTGACTTACTGTTCTCTCCCCGTTCCATTAAAAAAGATATCGACCGCGCCGTCAGTCAGCTGATGTTGGATCAGTTTGCGCTGATGCGGATTTGCGTGAACAGCGGGACGAAGGAAGACATCGATAATTCCTGGAATAACCTGGTAAAAAGCACCACTGCGCTGAACGGTATGCGTGGCAGCCTGATGATGGAGTCTTCACGCTGGCAGCGATGCAATCGTCGCCTGAAAGCGCTGCACAGCACCTCGCTGAGCATGATCACGCAGGCGTGTGAAACCTATCTGATTTTACAAAACTCACCGGAGCGGATTTCGCCTGACCTGAAAGCGTTGTTCGCTGAACCTGCTGAAACCGTGGCGGATGTACACCGCAGGCTGAAACAGTTGCGCCAGATAATTACCGGCATGCACAGCGACAACGTGCTCATGACGGTCAGCGCCTGGACCGGTGCCGGCACCCGTGCGCTGTTGCTGATAAAAGGCATCCAGACCAACAGCAGTATCAGCGTCATTGAAAGCGGTGTGCTCGACGGTGAAGTGGTCGTGCGGCCTGTTTCGGCTGAACGTCATCATGCGCTGGTCAACGGCCTGCGAACCTTCACTGCAACAGCTATCGGCTGCCTGATGTGGTTGTGGACAGGCTGGACGTCGGCCAGCGGCTGCGTGATTATCATTGCTGTGGTGACCTCGCTGGCGATGCGTACGCCAAATCCGAAAGGCATGGCTATGGATTTCATCATCGGCATGTTGCTGGCGATCCCGGTCGGTTCGATGATGTTTATGCTGATTATGCCCGCGACGCAGCAGAGTCTGTTCCTGCTGTGTCTGATGCTGGGGATCTTCACTTTCTTTATCGGTATCGAAGTGACCAAGCGTCGTCTCGGTATGCTCGGATTGCTGGCGGGCACCATTAATATTCTGGTGCTCAGCAATCCGATGGTATTTAACGTCACGTCGTTTCTGGATAACGCGATGGGGCAGGCGATCGGTACGGTTATCGCGATGGCGGTGTTACTGATTGTGCGGGATAAATCCCGTGAGAAAACCGGCCGTACGCTGCTTAACCGCTTCATGAGCAGCGCGGTATCGGCGCTGACCACCAAAGCATACCGGCGTCGTGAAAACCACCTTCCGGCGCTTTATCATCAGCTGAACCAGTTGCTGGTGATGTTCCCGAATGACATCGGCAAATACCGTCTGGCGCTGATGCTGATTATCGCCCACCAGCGCATGAAACTGGCCGAAGTGCCGGTGAATGACGAGCTGTCAGCGTTCCACAAGAAAATACGTAACACCGCCGATCATGTGGTGTCGTCCTCAGGCGAAGGCAAACGCACCTATTACTATCAGCGTTTACTGAAAGAGCTGGGCGAATATCAGGAAAAACTGGTTGAGTACGACGCACCGCTGAAAGTCACTGAGCCGGTGCGGCGTCTGACCGAGATGCTGCACCGTTATCAGCATGCGTTCCTTGCCTGACCGGCGGCTATTTCAGGAAAGCCTCACGGTCGCTGGCGGTGATCGGACGTAATACGCGGCAGGGTACACCTGCCGCGACCACATCCGGGGGAATGGATTTGGTCACCACACTGCCAGTCCCAATCACGCTGTTACGCCCAATGGTCACACCCGGATTGACTATCACGCCGGTGCCCAGCCAGACATTATCTTCAATGACAACCGGCAGCGAGAATTGCTGTCCGGTGATGCGGATGTCAGGATCGATGGGATGTCCGGCGATCCTTCGCCCATGTCCGTATACAACTCACCCTTATTCATCTTTTCGCGCGTCGACATACCGTGTTCCTTTGTCAGAGAATGGCGGAGTAAAACCCGCAGTCTACTGACAAAGAAATGGGATGTGAACGTACGACAATTTTATTGCATCAACTATGCGACACGGGTCTCGCGGCGCGGGCTGACCGGTGTGTCGTCTTCCTCGTCATCCTGCGGGATTTCCAGTTTTTCATGCCCGGAAGCCACACCCCAGTAATAGCAAACCAGCGTCACGACCACGACCAGTACCATGTCCAGCGGGCTGGAAATCGCACCCGTTCCGCCGTAGGTGCCGAAGTAAGAGAGAATGAAAATAGCGATGTAATAAGCCAGCAGCCACCACGCGCTCTGCACATCACGTTTGAAATGCTGATCTTTCTTGCCGAACAAAACGTACGCTACCCACGCAATGACCAGGATCGGAATCAGCAATTCGTTCACCGACCAGCCGCTCCAGTAAATCAGCAGAGTACTGGCGACAAACGCCAGCGGGCTGAGCAGGCCAAACACCGGCAACCGGAACGGACGTGGCAGATTTGGTAACCGTGAGCGCATAACACCGGCGTTGACCGGACCGGGCATATAGGTGAACACGGTCGCGGACGTCACGGCACCGATCAGCCCGCCCCAGACCTGAAATTCAGACGGCAGCGTCCAGGCAATGGCCAGAATCAGCGACAGCCAGAGTGCGCCGCGCGGTACGCCGGATTTCGGATCGACTTTCGCGAAAATTGAGAACAGATGGCCGTTCTTCGCCCAGGCAAACAGCACGCGGGAAGCCCCGGCGAGATAGATATTCCCGGTCCCTGCCGGAGAAATGACGGCGTCGATCAGGATCAGGTTAATCAGCCACGTAATGCCCAAACTGCGCGCCAGATCGGCATACGGCGACTGGAAGATCGTTTTCAGCCCGACCCAGCCATGTGCGCTGAGGATGTCGGCGGGCACCGCGCCCATAAAGGCGAACTGCAACAGAATGTAGATCACGAAGCTGATGCCAATGGCCAGCATGATGGCGATCGGGATATTGCGCTGCGGGTTTTTCGCCTCGCTGGCGAAATCCACCGCCTGACGGAAACCGAGATACGCAAACACAATGCCAGCGCCGGTCAGCGACGAGAAGATACCGTGCACGCCGCCCGGTGCGGTGCCCGGTACGCTCAGGTTACCGCCGTGGAAATAGCCGAACAGCGTCACAATCACCATCAGCGGGACGATGAATTTGAAGGTCGTAATAATGGTGTTGATGCGTCCGAAGAAACTGACGCTCCAGTAGTTCAGCAGGAAGAAACCCACCAGCAGAACGATTTGCATCACAAAGCCGAGGCCGGTCGGGCTGCCGTCGGTCTGGCCCAGCGCGGGCCACCAGTACATCGCATACTGACGCACGGCTTCCACTTCCACGCCAGCAGTACTGGTGTACGCCAGCAGCGAACTCACGCCGATAACAAAACCCACCACATTACCGTGCGTGTAATTCGGATAGCGGACAAAACCCCCGGCACGCGGAATGGCGGCGGCAAGCTCGGCAAATACCAGCCCAATCAGCAGCACCATCACTGCGCCGAGCAGCCATGCCCAGCCGGTTAATCCGCCCGCATAACCGGAACTGGTCAGTGCCGCATAAAGCCATCCTGAACCGATCATGGAGCCGACACCAAGTAATGTCAGATCCACCAGTCCTAATTTCTTTTTCAACGTCCCCTGAGTCATAGGATCCTCTTTAGGGTTGAAGAGTTGGGAAGACGGCAGAAACCTTCACTGCCAAAAAGGGAATTTGCACCGGCGCAGGAATTGCGCGGTCGGAAGGTATTGAGCAGGAACCATGCCAGTCATGTGATTTGCATCACATTCTGTCCCTGACGGCGGAAATCACACTCTGCTTATGGTTTGCATGCTATCTGATGGCGCAAAAACACACCGGGAAGGTCACGCCATGCACCTGCGGGGTGCAGCTGACGCCTCATGGTTATGCGGAGGTTTTGGCTAATCTCAGCAGAAAAGCCTGGTGTAACTGAATGTTACAAGCACAGAACGCTAAATGCCCTGTGCCTTCGCCTTCCTTTTTAGAGTCTATACTTACTGCCATATCCCGTGTTGAACGGCATAAATCAGGAGGATCCCTTATGTCTGCCCACCTTGAAAAACTTTCCGCCCATCATTTGTTCAGGACCGGCTATTTTGCCGGGGGTAAATGGCTCGAAGCCAGAGAAACGTTTGATGTGCTGAATCCGGCCACCGGCGAGGTGGTGGCTAAAGTGGCAAAAGCCGGTAAAGCAGAAACGGAAGCTGCCGTGAAGGCGGCCAGTGACGCGTTCCCTGAATGGCGCAAAACCACGGCAAAAGCGCGTTCTGAAATTCTGCATCGCTGGTATGAGCTGATGCTGGAAAACAAACAATTCCTCGGCGAACTGATGGTCGCCGAACAGGGCAAGCCGCTGAAAGAGGCGCTGGGCGAAGTCGATTACGCCGCCAGTTACCTGCAATGGTTTAGCGAAGAAGCCAAACGCGCCAACGGCGAAATCATTCCTCCGGCCAAATCCGGCTCACGCATTCTGGCGACCCGCGAACCCGTCGGTGTGGTGGCGGCGATCACGCCGTGGAATTTCCCGCTGGCGATGCTGACCCGCAAACTTGGACCGGCGCTGGCGGCAGGTTGTACCGGCCTGATTAAACCGGCCAGTAACACGCCGCTGTCGGCGTTTGCCTTGTTGCAACTGGCGCAGGATGCGGGTGTGCCGGACGGCGTGATCAACGGCGTGGCCGGTGACACCGGGGCTATCAGTGAAGTGATTATGGCGAGCGATGCGGTACGTAAAGTCTCCTTTACCGGCTCGACGGAAATCGGCAAAACGCTGGTGCGTAACAGCGCCGACACCATGAAAAAAGTATCGATGGAACTCGGCGGCAATGCTCCGTACATCGTGTTTGACGATGCCGACATTGAGGCTGCCGTGAAGGGCGCGATCACCTGTAAATTCCGTAATACCGGTCAGGTCTGTGTGTGCATCAACCGCATTTATGTGCAGGACGGCGTGTACGAGGCGTTTACCTCGCGGCTGGTGGAAGAAGTGCGCAAGCTGAAAGTCGGCAACGGCATGGACGAAGGCGTGATTGTCGGGCCGCTGATTGATATCAAAGGACTGGAGAAAGTCGAAGAGCACGTCAAGGACGCGCTGGAGAAAGGCGGACGCCTGATGGAGGGCGGCCAGCGCCACAAACTTGGCGGCAACTTCTTCCAGCCGACGGTCATTATTGATGCCACTGATGACATGAAAGTCGCGCATGAAGAAACCTTCGGTCCGCTGGCGGCCTGTTTCCGTTTCAAAACGGAAGAGGAAGTGATTAAACGCGCCAATGACACACCTTTCGGCCTGGCGGCGTATTTTTACAGCCAGAATTTGCAACGTATTTTCCGCGTTGCGGATGCTATTGAAAGCGGGATGATCGGCATTAACGAATGTGCGATTTCCAACGAAGCCGCGCCGTTTGGCGGCGTAAAAGAATCCGGCCTGGGGCGCGAAGGTTCGGTGCTGGGGCTGGAAGAATATTTGCAGGTGAAAACACTGCATTTAGGGAATCTGTAAGTCAGCTTTCCAGACGTTATTTTTTAAGAAACAATAAAACAGAAACAGTTTCATTCTGGCTAAACACAAAGGGCGTCAATGAAGGCATTTAACGGGCGGCGTGCGCGTAATCTGATGATGGCAGCCGCCGTGATTTTCGGGCTGTGCGGGGTCGCGGGGCAGGGTGTCGCGAAAACGACATATAATCAGGGCACAATAGTTGCGGGCACCGATGAACAAACGGTGATCGGCTATTTGCGCCAGAATCATAAACTGCCTGAAAATTACCTCACCAAGAAACAGGCGCGCGAAGCGGGCTGGGATGCACGTTCCGGGAATTTATGTGATGTATTGCCAGGCAAAGCCATCGGTGGTGATCGCTTCTCAAACCGGGAAGGACGTTTGCCTTCGGCGTACAAAAGGGTATGGCGTGAAGCGGATATTAACTATCGCTGCGGGCGTCGCGGTGCTGACCGCGTGTTGTTTGCCAGCGACGGGCTGATTTATGTCAGTAAAGACCATTATCAGAACTTCGTTCGGGTGGAGTAATGTCGATGAATAAAGTGAGCTTCGATTTTAATCACATCCCGGATTTACCCGCATTCTACCGCGAGTTTGTCCGTCAGTTTAAACTGAGCGACAGCTTTGGCGCGAATCTGGACGCACTCTGGGATGAGGTAACGGGCGGGATAGCACTGCCGGTTGAGATAGATTTCATTAATCTGAATACCAGCCGTAAACGTCGTTTCGGTGCACTGATTCTGTTGTTTGAAGAAGCGGAAGAAGAGCTGGAAGGCGAGCTGCGGCTGAATCAGCTGGAGAAACCTGCGGTAAAAGCCAAAAGCTAAAAAGAAAAAACCCGCCATTTTCTGTTAAGTAAAAAGGCGGGTTTTTGTTTTTTTAGTCCTGACCTTCAGCCAGTTCGCGCAGATACTGGAAAATCTGGCGGTAAGATTTCGGCGGCTTGTTAGCGGCTTTCTCTTTCTGTGCGTTACGGATCAGCGCGCGCAATTGCTGGCGGTCAGCTTCCGGATATAACTCCAGTACCGGCGGGATCGCATCATCACCTTCTTCGACCAGACGGTCACGCAGCATTTCCAGTTTATGGAACAGCGAAACCTGCTGGTTATGGCGGTTTTTCAGCTTATCCAGCGCGGTCTGGATCGGTTCGACATCGCGGGAACGCAGCATTTTACCGATCAGCTGTAACTGACGGCGGCGGCCTTCTTTCTTGATCTTCTGCGCTAAGTCGATCGCTGCGCGCAGATCGTCGTCCAGTGGCAGTTTGTCCAGCGAGTTTTTACCCAGCTCAACCATTTCTGCACCGAGATCTTTCAGCGCCTCGGCGTCACGTTTGATTTCACTTTTACTGACCCAGATGATTTCATCATCGTCGTCGTTCTCGTTAGTGTCGGGAACGTCGTCGTGCCAGTCGTCAATTTTCTTTGTCATGGGCGCTTCCTCTTAACGAGGTAATCCTGTCAGTTTGATTGTGCTTTATTGCTTCGGCGGCATTATGCAGGGTTATGCCGCATACATCCATGTTCTGTTGCAACTTTGGGCATAACAACGCCGGAGTGAATGCGAAATTATGGTGAGTCTCTGTTAGACTCAAAGGTATTAGTTTCTGAATACCTGTGTAGAACAAACCCTTAATCTCATAAGCGATGGCATGCCGATGAACGTAGTGAATCAAGTTGCGCAGCAGCGTAAAACCCTGGAACAGGCCGTATCTCAGGCGCTGGAACTGGCGAAAGCGGGTTCAGATGCCGCGGAAGTCGCGGTCAGCAAAACCACCGGTATCGGCGTCAGTACCCGTTTTGGCGAAGTCGAAAACGTGGAATTCAACAGCGACGGCGCGCTGGGTATTACCGTTTATTATCAGAACCGTAAAGGCAGCGCGTCTTCTACCGATTTAAGCCCGGACGCTATCTCCCGCACCGTGCAGGCGGCGCTGGATATCGCCCGTTACACCTCGCCGGATCCGTTTGCGGGTGTGGCAGACAAAGAGATGCTGGCGTTTGACGCGCCGGATCTGGATTTATTCCATCCGGAAGAGCTGGATCCTGATCGCAGTATTGAACTGGCCGCCCGTGCTGAACAGGCGGCGTTGCAGGCGGATAAACGTATTACCAATACCGAAGGCGGCAGTTTCAACAGCCATTACGGTATCCGTGTTTTCGGCAACAGCCATGGCATGTTGCAGAGCTATTGCTCAACACGCCATTCCATTTCTGCATCAGTCATTGCTGAGCACGAAGGCGACATGGAGCGCGACTATGCGTATTCCATCGCCCGCAAAATGAGTGATCTGAAAGACCCTGAATGGGTCGGCGCAGAGTGCGCCCGCCGTACTTTGTCACGTCTGGCTCCGCGAAAATTACCCACCATGCAGGCACCGGTATTGTTTGCTTCCGAAGTGGCGACCGGTCTGTTCGGGCATCTGGTGGGCGCGATCAGCGGCGGCAGCATTTACCGTAAGTCATCTTTCCTGCTCGACAGCCTCGGCAAGCAAATTCTGCCGGACTGGCTGACCATTGAAGAACATCCGCACCTGCTGCAGGGACTGGCTTCTACGCCATTCGACAGCGAAGGTGTGCGCACCGAGCGTCGTGATATCGTCAAAGACGGCGTGCTGCAAAACTGGCTGATGACCTGTTATTCCGCCCGTAAACTCGGCCTGCAAACCACCGGGCACGCGGGCGGCATCCACAACTGGCGCATTGCCGGTCAGGGTGATGATTTCGCCGGAATGCTGCGTAAACTCGACAAAGGCCTGGTCGTCACCGAACTGATGGGGCAGGGCGTCAGCGGCGTCACCGGCGATTACTCCCGTGGCGCGGCCGGTTTCTGGGTCGAGAATGGCGAAATTCAGTATCCGGTAAGCGAAATCACCATTGCCGGTAATCTGAAAGACATGTGGCGCAATATGGTGGCCATTGGCAGCGATATCGAAACCCGCAGCAATATCCAGTGCGGTTCCGTACTGTTACCGGCAATGAAAATCGCTGGCGAATAATCTTCCTTAAAGCAGTGGTCGCCCGATCGCTGCTTTAATTCTTTACAAAAAATTCATGCCGTTTTCCTCTCTCTCAGCCTATTTTTATAAAGCCTTACAAGCAATGTCGTTTTATCTAATAAACAAATAACAATAGAGAGAAAGATCATGCGTAAACAACTGATGGCGTTAGCGGTGATAGCCATGCTGGGCAGCAGCACGGCAGCACTGGCGGCGGATTTAGAAACGGACATGGACACCATTGCTGATAACTACGGCAAAGTATTGAAAACCAACGATCAGACTGAGCTGACCACGGGGCTGGCAAACATGAAAGCGGCTGCCGAAGACGCGAAAAAAGCCACGCCACCGAAACTCAAAGGTAAAGCGCCTGACAGCCCTGAAATGCAGGATTTCCACAAAGGGCTGGATACGCTGATCGGGCAGATTGATAAGGCGTCAGAACTGGCGAAAGCCGGAAAGATTGATGAAGCGAAGAAAGAAGCTGAAGGGTTTAAGGCGACAAGGAATGAGAACCACAAGAAGTTTAAGTAAGCAGATGGCGGGTGTCTGAGAGGCATTCTCAATGCTGAAAGCGGTGAAAATTTCGGTTTTTCAAACGCGGTGATCACTCGGTCTTTCGCGCCGAAACCGACCAAAGAGGGCTAAGACGAGCCCTCTTTGGAATCTCCACGTCTTGAACTGCGCGCTCCGCTCGCTGGCTATGTTTCAGATACCACCGCGACAGGCTGGAAATCTTGCCGCTGCGCGGTGCCTTCCTTTCGGGATTGCAGCCTAAGGTCTGCAACCTCTCACTCAGCAAGATTTCTGAATCGCCCGTGGGATCTTAAATTCAAAACCGGTTTGTTATGTCAGATACCGGCTTGGCCAGATCACTTCTGCTTTCACCCCGATGGCTTCTGCTATCAAACGTTCACCTTTCGGCCATTTACGGGTTAATGCATTTGATAGTGTTGAAGAGCTTAAGCCTGCATGCCGCGAAACGGCTGCCATGGTTGTACCCTTCTTTTTAATTGCCGCGATGATGTCAGCCTGATGCCAATCCTTTTTCATACGCTTACCTCGCAAGGGGCGTTCAGAGACCAGCGCAACTTTTCAATTCGTTCCCATAAGATAAACGCGAGGATATCTTTGATCTTCTCATCATGCAGCGTCAGTAATGCGAAGTTCAGCGCGATGCACTGATCACAAAGTTCATCTGACTCCAGTTCGGCGAAATCAAATAAATCGTCGTTGGCGGGTTTGTTCAAATCCTTCCAATTTTCTGGAACAGGCTGCAATAAAGCGCGCTCCAGACTTGCGAGTTGATTTTTCATAATCAGGGAAAGCCGAAACTGAGAATCTTTATTCTTCGGATTCACCAATGCATTCGCCAGCAGACGGCAACTGTCTGTCAGCAAATATGAATCAGGGATAACGTTGGCATTGTGGCAGGTAGTCATTTTGCAAGCCTTCTTGAAGTAATAGTCATTACTTGAAGATTACGGGGTGCGAAACCCGGTTGCGGATTTTGCCGCAACAACAAAATGATAGTGGAAATATCCCGGTCATTTAAATGGGCAAATGCCATTGTTGAGATACTGCTTCCAGAGAGTTTCGAGATTTGCAAAGCGTTGCATTTCCCTGAGCCGAATCAGAAAAAACAGAGAAATTTTGAATTTAAAATGCCACGGGCGATTCATAAACGCATTTGAATTTAAGAAGTTGCGGGCGATTCAGAAATCTTGCTGAACGGAGCGGCTTCGAGACCTATGGCTCGAAGACCGAGAGAAGGCACCGCAAAGCGGCAAGATTTCCAGCCTGTCGCAGTGATACCTGAAACATAGCCGCCAGCGACAGCGCGCAGTAAAAAAGCGGAGGGAGATCCAAGAGGGAGAAAGCACTTCTCCCTCTTGGGCGGTTTCGGCGCTGCGCGTTAAGCGATCACCGCACGTGAGAAACCGAAATGTTCTCGGTCTTTAGTAAAGCAGTGCAGCGGCCTCTGCAAAAGAAAACCCTTAACGTCTCAACTCTCCCGCCGCCTCCGGCTGAAACAACAACTCCAGCACGGTAATGTCACTCTCAGCACCATTGGGCATTTCCCACGTAATGCTTTCGCCCACGCGCAGCCCCAGCAGCGCAGCCCCGAGCGGAGCCATCACCGATAATTGCTCGTTGCTGTCCTGCAATGCTGCCGGATACACCAGTGTGCGGATGTGTTCTTCGCCGTCTTTACCTTCTGTAAAGCGCACCTTGCTGTTCATCGTGACCACGTCGGCGGGGATTTGCTCAGGCGGCAAAATCTCTGCCCGATCTAACTCTTCGTTCAGTGCATCGGCGACCGGGCTGTTGGCAAAGGCCGGTTGTGCCAGCAGCGTATCCAGGCGTTCTGCGTCAAGTTCGTTGATGATCAGGGTCGGTTTACTCATAACATTCTCCGTGGTTCCTTTTGCATCACCCGCTTCATGCGGGTGGGGTGCCGGTCGGCAAAAAATAACACCCCCGCGGGTAAGCGCGGGGGTGTCGGTAATTTGCATGTGTTCTTTGATACTAGGCATTCTCAGGCGGAAATGAAAGCATTGTGTGGGAATTAATCCGCATTGCGAAAATTCCGATTACCAGTGTAATACGCTGCTACACCCTGCAATATTCAGTGATATGGCGGCTTAACTTTTCGTTTTGCGAATTGGATCTGCTCAGCGCATCGTATTTCCACTTCGAACTGGAAAAAGACCCACTACACAGGAAATCTACGCGGGGTTAGGGTAAAGACAGAAGAAATAAACGGCTGAAAATAGTGAGTCAGACAAGGAGAGAGGTAACCGCGAGTGAATAACGCAAGCGCATCTGTGAAAGGAACCGGGCGGATTGAATTGAAAGATGCCGCGGTGATAACAGAGCAAGTATTAAAAGATATTCAGACGATGCAACGCGCCAGGAATATCTACACCACAGATGTTCAGTTACAGATGTTAACGTCACACGTTAAAGCCATGGTATTACGCTCAATGACCGGCGAGCCGTTGCCTGAAGTCGAAAAAGATTTATTTGATGAAATTTCTGCCGAGTCGATGCAAATGGCAGAAGAGGTAGTCAGCTGGTTCGGGAATTTACCGATTGAGGAAGCGTATTTGCTCTCGGTGCATTTTGAAGTCGCAAGAGACAACGAACCGAAATAAATTTTTAGAATTTAATTAATCTGGAGGTGTGAATTATGGGACAAGTATTAGTTGTGATTGGCGACCGTTTAGGCAAAGGCCAGAAAGTGGCAGCAGGCGTGGAAGCGGCTGGCGGCAAAGCCATTGTTGTCCCTGGCATGGCAGCAGATATGAAACTCGGCGACGTGATGAAAGCAGAGGGTGCCAGCTTAGGTATTTCCTTCTGCGGCAGTGGCGGCGCAGGTGCGATTACCGCACAAAACAAATACGGATATAAAGCCAAATACGGGATGCGTTCAGTGGATGAAGGTATCACGGCAATTAACGAAGGCTGCCTGGTATTAGGGTTCGGATTTATGGATAAAGAAGAACTGGGTCAGCGTCTGGTTGAAGCTTATAACAAGAAGTATGGTCAGGCGTAATGAAGCAACAATTAACCACGACAGTCCGGGTTGAAGGAAAGGGCGAAAATAAGGCTGCCGCCTTTTCTTCCGCACTGAGTCAGGTTCAGAGAACGGTTCTCCAATCGTCTGCTAATAATGTCTTGCTGCGCATTGAACCGCAGGACGTCAAGGTAATAAAGGCAGAGGAGTCGGTTAAAAGAGAAAAGTTTCTGTTCTTTTTTCTGGCCAGGGAAAGAAAGAGTTATTACGTGGCGTTAGACATTACCGTCAACCTGACTGTTATTAATACGGAACAGGTAGTTTTTGTCACGAAATAAAAACGTTAGCTATAAATGACAAGGATATACTGATGTTTTTAATTATTTTATTTAAGTCGCTTATTATCGGCGGGCTGGTTGGCGTGGGCGTAGGTGCGGGTGCCGCACGTATGTTCCATGCGCCTACCGTGCAAGGAATGGGGGCTTTTCGTACGCTCGGGGAATTAAACTCCTGTGAAGGCGATCCGGCTTCGCATTTCTCATTCGGTCTGGGTTTCTTCTTCAACGCCTGGGCTTCTTCCGTGGCGGCAGGTTCTTTCACGCAGGACGTTGACCACCGCATCATTCCTCACTGGGCCACCGCTGCCCTGATGTTCAAAAACCGCAATGTGGCTGAAACCCTGCACGACCCGCGCAAGATGGCGATTGCGGGCGGCATCATCGGCATGATTGTGGTCGCCTTCCTCAACACCACCGCGTCTGCGGTCCCGGCGGCATTGCAGGTCACGGCCATTAAAGTGCTGGTGCCTGCGGCTAACCTGCTGGTGAACACCGTGATGCCGGTAATTTTCTGGCTGGCGGCGATCGATGCAGGACGTCGTTCCGGTTTCTGGGCCACCATTTTTGGCGGTCTGGCGCAGATGATCATGGGGAACGCCGTACCGGGTCTGGTACTGGGTATTCTGATTGGTAAAGGCGTCGAAGAGAGCGGCTGGAACCACGTCACCAAAGTGATGATGGCGGCGATTGTCGCGCTGTTTGTTCTCAGCGGTTTCTTCCGTGGTTTCGACGTCAAACTGTTGCAGTCATTCATGCTGGACGTTCCGACATGGCTGAACGGCATTCACAATTCACTCAGCGGTAAGTAAGGGAGCATGACAATGGAAGAACAAGCCAAACGTGGTTTCTGGTACGCCGAGTGGTCGTTCCCGATCTTTGTCGGACTGCTGTCCTCCGGTGTTTTTGCCGGAACACACATGTATTACCTGTACGGCATCGGTGCGTTTAACGAAGTGGCCTTTGTGTCGATGCTGCGTTCCGGCATGGATACCGGCGTGTACGGCGCAGTGGCGGCCTTCGGTGCCAGCTTCCTGTTTGCCCGCATCATTGAGGGTTCGCTGGTGGGGATCCTCGATATCGGTGGCGCGATCCAAACCGGTATCGGTCTGGGGGTACCGGCCATGCTGCTCGGCGCGGGGATTATCTTCCCGGTGGCGAACTTTGCCGCCTCGCTGGTGACCGGCCTGATCTTCGGGTTAGCCGTCGGTTACATCATCATTCTGGCGCGTAAATTCACCATCAATCAGAGCAACTCCACCTACGGCGCTGACGTGATGATGGGCGCGGGTAATGCCTCCGGTCGCTTCCTCGGGCCGCTGATTATTCTCTCTGCAATGGCCGCATCGATTCCTATCGGTCTGGGCTCACTGATTGGCGCGCTGGCTTTTTATCTGTGGCAGAAGCCGATTACCGGGGGTGCCATTCTCGGTGCGATGGTGCTGGGCGCCCTCTTCCCGGTTTCACTGTAAGAAGCAGTACATAAGCAGTAAATGGGTGTCAGGAACACTCCTGACACCCGAGATTATGGAGAACGTCGTATGTATGACTTACTCATCCGCCAGGCATTACGCGCAGACGGCAGCCTGACGGATATTGCAATTCACGACGGCAAATTCGCCGCCATTGGCACGCTGGCTTCCGATGCCACCGCCCGCCGGACTCTCGATCTTCAGGGCAAGGTTTACGCCAGCGCGGGCTGGATCGACGCCCATGTTCACTGTTACCCAAAATCGCCGATTTATCATGACGAAGCCGATCTGATTGGTGTCGCCTGCGGTGTTACCACCGTGGCGGATGCCGGCAGCACCGGTGCCAATGACGTTGACGATTTTTATCAGATCACCCGTGAGGCGAAAACCAACGTCTACGCGTTTCTGAATATCGCCCGCACCGGCATTGTCACGCAGAACGAACTGGCGGATATGACGCAGATCGATAAGGTCGGCGTGCGAGACGCCATCGCGCGAAATCCCGGTTTTATTATTGGTATCAAAGCCCGTATGAGCAGCAGCGTGGTCGGCCAGAATGGCATCAAACCGCTGGTGCGCGCTAAAGAAATTCAGCAGGAAAACAACAATCTGCCGCTGATGGTGCATATCGGCAATAACCCGCCGGATCTGGATGAAATCGCGGATTTACTGACTTCCGGCGACATTATTACTCACTGTTATAACGGCAAGCCGAACCGCATTCTCTCGCCACAAGGTGTGCTGCGCGATTCCGTTAAGCGTGCGCTGAGTCGTGGCGTGCGGCTGGATGTCGGTCACGGCACCGCGAGTTTCAGCTTCGACGTTGCGGGACTGGCGATTAAACAGGGCATTTTGCCGCACACCATCAGCTCCGATATTTACTGCCGCAATCGCCTGAACGGGCCGGTTCACAGCCTGGCGACCGTGATGTCGAAGTTCTTTAGTGTCGGCATGACCTTGCCGCAGGTGATTGACTGCGTTACCTCGCACGCCGCCGATACGCTGCGTCTGCCTGCCAAAGGGCGTCTGGACGTGGGTGCAGACGCTGACCTGACGCTGTTTGAACGCCGTCAGACGCCGCAGGTGTTTATCGATTCCGAAGGAAAGTCCGCGAAGGGCGAAAGTTTGCTGGTGCCTCTGGCCGCCGTGGTCGCGGGCGTCATCCTGTTAACCGAAGAAGGGAAATCTGCTCATGTCTTCTGAACCATCTTTGTATGAAAAATATGATTTAAAACAGGTCATTAACGCATCAGGTCGTATGACGGCTTTGGGGGTTTCTACCCCGCGCGAGGAAGTGGCGGCGGTGGTGAATACCGGGCTGAACCATTACTTTGAGATGAAAGATCTGGTGAACAAAACCGGTGCTTACATCGCGAAATTGCTTAACGTCGAAAGCGCGGTGGTGGTCTCCTGCGCCTCGGCCGGGATCGCGCAATCTGTCGCGGCAGTGATCGTCAAAGATGACGCCTGGCTGCTGGAAAACCTGCACGCCGCGCCGCTGGAAATCCCGCACGACATCGTTTTGCCAAAAGGCCACAACGTGAATTACGGTGCGCCGGTCGCGACGATGGTGACGATGGGCGGCGGCAAGGTGGTGGAAGCCGGCTACGCCAATGAGTGTTCCGCCGCACAGCTCGCGGCCTGCATCACGCCGCGCACGGCGGCCATTCTGTACATCAAATCACATCACTCGGTGCAGAAAAGTATTTTGTCGGTGGCCGAAGCCGCAGAAGTGGCGCGTGCACATAACGTGCCGCTCATTGTTGATGCCGCCGCAGAAGAAGATCTGACCTGCTATTACGAAACGGGTGCGGATCTGGTGATTTACAGCGGTGCCAAAGCCATTGAAGGGCCGACCAGCGGTCTGGTGCTCGGCAAGAAACACTACGTCGAATGGGTGAAACTGCAATCCGGCGGCATTGGTCGTGCGATGAAAGTCGGCAAAGAAGGCATTCTCGGCCTGACGCAGGCGATTGAAAGCTACATTACCTTGCCGAAAACCACCGGGCAGGAAATGGTCGACAAGATGACGCCATTCATCGCCAGCCTGAATGAGATCAACGGCGTGACCGGTCGTGTGGTCTGGGACAGTGCAGGACGTGATATCGCCCGCACGGAAATTACTTTCGATGAAGCCGTGCTCGGCTGGAAAACCAAAGCCATTGTGGACGCCATGAAGAACGGCGATATCGCCATTTATTTCCGTGGCTACCGCGCCAACGAAGGCAAGATTGAAGTCGATGTGCGCAGCGTGACGCCGCCGCAGCTCGTCATCGTCGCACAGCGTTTTAAACACCTTTTCAGCGGAGACAAAGCATGAAGCTGACCCCGAATTTCTACCGTGACCGCGTGTGCCTGAACGTGCTGGCCGGTTCTAAAGGCAATGCCCGTGAGATTTACGACGCCGCAGAGGGCCACGTGCTGGTCGGTGTGCTGTCAAAAAATTACGCGGATGTGACCAGCGCGGTAGCGGATATGAAGGAATATGCGGCGCTGATTGAAAACGCCTTGTCCGTCGGGTTAGGCGCAGGCGATCCGCGTCAGTCGCTGATGGTCAGCCAGATTTCTGCACAGGTTCAGCCGCAGCACGTTAATCAGGTGTTTACCGGCGTCGGCACCAGCCGTGCGCTGCTCGGGCAAAACGACAGCGTGGTCAACGGTCTGATTTCTCCGACCGGCAAAGCGGGCTTTGTGAAGATCAATACCGGGCCGCTGAGTTCTGCGGCCAGCGATGCCATTGTGCCGGTGGAAACGGCGATTGCGCTGCTGAAAGACATGGGCGGCAGCTCGGTGAAATATTTCCCGATGGGCGGCCTGAAAACCCGTGACGAATTCGCCGCCGTGGCCCGTGCCTGTGCGGAGCAGGATTTCTGGCTGGAGCCGACCGGCGGTATCGATCTGGAAAACTTTGAGCCGATTATGGAAATCGCACTGGCGGCGGGTGTCACCAAAATCATCCCGCATATCTACAGTTCGATCATCGACAGCGCGTCGGGCAACACCCGTCCTGACGATGTGAGAACGCTGCTGTCCAGCGTTAAAAAGCTGGTGGGCTGAAAGTTCTGACCTTTCCTGCATCGCACGCCGTCCGGGCACACTGATGTTGTTACCGGATGGCAAATATATTTACGCAACGAATCAATGAAGCGATAACATCTCCTGATTCAAGGTATCTGCTGAAACCGGCAAACTGACGTTCATCGATGACGCTGAGGCGATCGGCAGTTCGTCGCAAAGGGCGATTGCGCCGTAGCCGGAATAATATGGAAGAACAATGGTGAGATTTCCTAATCAACGTCTGGCGCAACTGTTTGATGCGCTGCAAACCGAAACGCTGCCTCAGGATGAACTGGCTAAACGTCTGTCGGTGTCGACGCGGACGGTGCGTGCGGATATCACTGCGCTTAATGAAATCATCGCAGGCTATGGCGCGACCTTCGTACACAGTCGTGGCAGCGGGTATCAGCTGCGGATTGACGATCAAACGCTTTTCTCAACGCTACAGCAATCGACGCAACGAAAACCGAATCCGACGCCGCGTACGGCCGCAGAACGGGTGAAGACGTTGCTGATCCGCTTTTTGACCTCAGCTTTTTCATTCAAGCTGGAAGATCTGGCCGATGAATGGTTTGTCAGCCGGGGAACCCTGCAAAATGATATGGCTGAGGTGAGGGAGCATCTGGCCCGCTATCACCTGAATATCGAAACCAAGCCGCGCTACGGCATGAAGCTGTTTGGCGCGGAGCTGGCAATCCGTGCCTGCCTGACCGACTTATTGTTCCAGCTCGATGCCGAAGAACAGACCAATCCACTGCTGAAGGCGGAAAGCTTGGAACCGGAAGCGCTGGTGCCGCTGACGCGCTTTATGCATCAGTTGCTGACGCAGTCTTCTATTCAACTGACCGATGAAGGCGAGCAGTATCTGATTCTCTATTGCGCGGTGGCTATTAAGCGTATTACCGGTGGTTATCCGTTAACGGATTTTGAGGCCGAAGACGGCGACCCGGCGGTGAAACAGGTTTCTGTGAGGCTGGCGGCGGAGCTGAAAAGTCTGGTAGGCAAGGAAATTCCGGCCTCTGAAGAAGCTTATCTGCGGGTCAATATCGCCGCGCGTCGCGTACAGCAAATCCTGCCGACGGACATTAACGCGGATGATGACGAATCGCTGGTCGATTACATCCTTTCGTATATCAACTCGCATTATAACTATGATTTACAAGGCGATAAGCAGCTGCGCGCTGATCTGCTGACGCACATCAAGACCATGATTACGCGGGTGAAATATCAGATTAATATCCCCAATCCGCTGCTGAATAACATCAAACAGCATTATCCGATGGCGTATGACGTCACGCTGGCGGCGGTGTCGAGCTGGGGGAAGTACACGCCGTATACGCTCAGCGAAAACGAAATTGGTTTTCTGGTGTTGCATATCGGCGTAGGACTGGAGCGGCATTACAACATCGGCTACCAGCGGCATCCGCAGGTGATGCTGGTATGCGACACCGGCAATTCGACCATCCGCATGATTCAGGCGCAGATTAACCGCAAGTATCCGCAACTGGTGATGAAACAGATTGTGACGTTGCGTGATTATGAGCAACTGGAATACATCGACGAAGATTTTATTATCTCCAACGCCCGCATCAGCGAGAAGAATAAACCGGTGGTGGTGCTGTCGCCGTTCCCGACGGAATACCAGATGGAGCAGCTCGGCAAACTGGTGCTGGTCGACCGCACACGACCTTATATGCTGGAAAAATTCTTCGACGAAAAACACTTCATGATCATCAATGAACCGATGACGCAGGCGGAATTATTCCGCCATGTGTGCTCGCAACTGGAGGCTGAAGGCTATGTCGATCAGGCGTTTTATCCGTCGGTGGTGGAACGCGAAGAGATAGTCTCGACCATGCTGGGCGAAGGCATTGCGCTGCCGCACTCGCTGGGGCTGCTGGCGAAGAAAACTGTGGTGATAACATTGCTCTCGCCGCAGGGCATTGCCTGGGGAGAAGGTGAGACCGCGCACGTGATTTTCCTGCTGGCAATCAGCAAAGCAGATTATGAAGAGGCGATGGCGATTTATGATTTGTTCGTGACGTTTGTGCGGGAACGCTCAATGAGCCGTTTGCTGAGCAGTGAGAATTTTGAAAGCTTCAAGGCCATTGCAATCGACTGTTTAAGCCGCATTTAATACGGCTCAAATAGTGCGTTAATTATCAGTCCTCATCAAAACCTGAATTAATCAGATTTACGACGGCGGTGAGTGCCTGTTCTTCATCGGGGCCGGTGGCTTCGATTTCGATTTTCTGACCTTTGGGAGAGTCGAGCATCAGCAGCGCGATGACACTGCTGGCTTCCGCTTCAATGCCCGTGTCGTTGCGCAGCATCACTTCTGATTCAAAGCTCTGCACCAGTTCAAATAACTTCATCGCCGGGCGGGCATGCATACCTAACCGGTTTTTGATTTCTACCGTTTGTTTCACCGTCATGATTTGCGTTTTTCCAGCGTGCGATGGCGGGATTGCACATTTTTCCCGCGGGAACGGAAATAGTCGGCCAGTTGCTCTGCGATATACACCGAACGGTGTTTACCGCCGGTACAGCCAATGGCGACGGTCAGATAGCTGCGATTGTTCGTTTCCAGCATCGGCAGCCATTGTTCGAGGTAGCTGCGGGTCTGGTAAATAAAGTTGTGCACTTCAGTATGACGGTCAAGGAACGCCGCCACCGGCTTATCCAGGCCGGTCATCGGACGCAGTTTCGGATCCCAGTGCGGGTTCGGCAGGAAACGCACGTCGAAGACGTAATCCGCATCAATCGGAATGCCGTGTTTGAAGCCGAAGGATTCGAATACCATGGTCAGTTCGCGCTCGCGTTTACCCAGCAGACGGGTACGCAGCATTTCAGCCAGTTCATGAACGGACATTTCGGAGGTGTCGATAATCAGATCCGCAGACGAACGCAGCGGCTCGAGCAGATCGGCTTCTTCATCAATGGCACTTTCGAGGGACAGATTTTTGCTGGAAAGCGGGTGCAGACGACGGGTGTCGCTGTAGCGGCGGATCAGAGTATTGCGGTCGGCATCAAGGAATAACAGCTGCGGTGAGAAACTCTCCGGCAGTTGTGACATCGCATACTCATAAACTTCCGGTGTTTCCGGCATGTTACGGACGTCAATGCTGACGGCCGCTGAGGTATTACGTTCAACAAGGGTCTGGGCAAGCTGCGGCAATAACACTACCGGCAGATTGTCCACACAGTAAAAACCCATGTCTTCCAATGCCCGTAGGGCAACCGACTTCCCGGAACCGGAACGGCCGCTGACAATCATCAGCACCATGGTGTCACTCCCCTGGCAGAATTCATTTTCCCGGCACCGTACCGGGAATCAGCAATTTATTCGTTTTCAGTCATTATCTGGAACAGTTCTTCGTCGCTTTGTGCACCACGCAGACGGCGACAGACTGTTTTATCAGCTAATTTCTTAGCGACCAAAGATAATGTATGTAAATGGGTTTTACATTGATCTGCCGGTACCAGCAAGGCAAAAAGTAAATCTACCGGCTGATTATCGATGGCGTCAAAAGCAATCGGCTGTTCAAGCTGAATGAACACGCCGACGGCACGTAAAGTGTCTTCTTCCAATTTACCGTGCGGGATGGCGATCCCGGCACCGATCCCGGTGCTCCCCATGCGTTCACGGGTCAAAATGGCATCGAAAATCACCTGCGGCGACAAGTTTAATTGTTTGGCGGCCAGCTCACTGATGATTTCCAGAGCGCGTTTTTTGCTGGCGCAATGAACGCCGCTTTTGGTGCATTCGGCATTAAGCACCGACGTTAATTGCATTGCAGTATCGTTAATCATGTCATCTTTCACTTTTGCGCTGTTTCACCCTTAAAGCTATATCGGCTCGTTTCCCGAAGGTCACAAGCCGATGCCCGAAGGTTTGTAGCACAGGGTTGGCTACATGAATGTCAGTGCTGTTTCAGTTTGTCTTTATGTTTATTCAGCTGTCGGGCCAGTTTATCAACCAGTCCGTCAATCGCTGCGTACATATCCTGATGTTCCGAGGTGGCATGTAATTCGCCTCCGTTCACATGCAAAGTGGCTTCCGCTACTTTCTGCACCTTTTCCACGCTCAACACCACATACACCTGATTAATCCTGTCGAAATACTGCTCAAGCTTAGCCAGCTTCGATGTGATGAATTCTCTCAGGGGATCCGTGATCTCAATGTGATGTCCGGTAATGTTGAGCTGCATAATGTCTTCCTTCTCTGTTGAGGTCAAACTAACTGTTTACGTTGGTTTGAGGGCGGGATGGACAAAGACTCTCGGTATTTGGCGACAGTCCGGCGTGCAACCATAATTCCCTGATCGGAAAGCAGGGTTGCTAACTTGCTGTCGCTGAGCGGTTTTACAGGATTCTCCGCTGCGATTAATTTCTTCACCAGCGCCCGGATCGCGGTTGACGATGCCTCGCCGCCGCTGTCTGTACTGACATGGCTGGAGAAGAAATACTTCAGTTCGAAAATACCACGCGGGCTGTGCAGGAACTTCTGCGTCGTCACACGTGAAATCGTCGATTCATGCATCTCCACAGCGCTGGCAATATCGGCCAACACCATAGGTTTCATAAATTCTTCACCCAGCTCAAAGAACGCCTGCTGCTGCTCAACGATGCAGCGCGTCACTTTCAACAGCGTGTCGTTACGGCTTTCCAGACTTTTGATTAACCATTTGGCTTCCTGCAGATTGCTGCGGATAAATTGCCCGTCACTGTCGCTGCGTGCGGAATTCCCCATCGCGGCGTACTGCTGGTTAATCTTCAGACGCGGAATGCTGTCGGAATTGAGTTCTACCGTCCAGACCCCTGACACTTTACGCACCAGCACATCCGGGATCACGTATTCGGATTCGCCGGTATTGATCGACTGGCCCGGACGCGGATCAAGAGACTGGATCAGGAGCATCGCTCCTTTGAGTGTATCTTCTTTTAAGCGGGTTGATCGCATAAGTGCGCGGAAATCATGGTTCGCCAGCAAATCGAGATGTTCGCTGATGATAAGACGGGCTTCGGTGATGAAAGGCGTGTCAGTCGCATATTGGGAAAGCTGGATCAGCAGGCAATCGCGCAGGTCACGCGCGGCCACACCTACGGGATCAAAACGCTGAACGCGCTTAAGCACGGCTTCGACTTCGTCCATGGTGACGTTTTCATCACCGACGCTTTCGAGAATGTCGTCAAGGGAGACGGTCAGGTAACCGGTATCATCCACCGCATCGACAATCGAGGTGGCAATGGCGGCATCGGTCTCAGAAAACGGCGTCAGCTCGACCTGCCACATCAGGTAATCCTGAAGTGTCTGGGTCGTTTCACCCTGATAAATGGGCAGTTCGTCGTCGCTGTAATCGTTACCGGTTCCGGACGGTGTGCCTGCGGTGTAAATTTCATCCCAGGTCGCATCGAGTGGCAATTCCTCCGGCATATCTTTTTGCTCGAGGGCTTCCCGGGTATCTAACCCCTCGCTGTCGGTGGCTTCTACCGCGTCGATTTCTTCATGAAGGTCGGTTTGTTCCAACAGAGGGTTGCTCTCCAGCGCGAGTTGGATCTCCTGCTGGAGCTCAAGCGTGGACAGTTGCAACAAGCGGATAGCCTGTTGTAGCTGGGGAGTCATTGCCAGTTGTTGGCTGAGTCTGAGTTGCAAACCTTGCTTCATATCTTGGCTTAATTCCGTTGATGAGTGAAAACGGCAACACTTCTGTCAGAGACGGCCTGTTTCAGTGTAAGTTGAAACAGGCACGGTTCCGGCGGCACAGATCACAGACGGAATTCTTCACCAAGATAAACACGTTTAACTTGTTCATCAGCAAGAATGTCGGCTGGCGTGCCGTGGGCGATCAATTTCCCCTGACTGACGATATACGCGCGTTCACAAACATCGAGAGTTTCGCGAACGTTATGGTCAGTGATCAGTACGCCGAGGCCGCTGTCACGTAAATGCTCAATGATTTTTTTGATGTCGATAACGGAAATCGGGTCAACCCCGGCGAACGGTTCATCCAGCAGGATGAATTTAGGGTTTGCTGCCAGCGCACGGGCAATCTCCACACGACGGCGTTCACCACCGGACAGTGACTGCCCGAGGTTATCGCGCAAATGAGAAATATGGAACTCTTCCATTAATTCATTCGCGCGGTCATTACGCTGGTCTTTGGTCAGATCATCACGGATCTGCAGCACCGCCATCAGGTTATCAAATACGCTGAGACGACGGAAAATAGAGGCTTCCTGTGGAAGATAGCCAATGCCGCGACGGGCGCGGGTATGCAGTGGCAGCAGGCTGATGTCTTCATCATCAACAATAATGCGGCCCGCATCGCGCTGGACGATCCCCACGACCATGTAAAAGGTGGTGGTTTTACCCGCACCGTTTGGTCCTAATAACCCGACGATTTCACCCGAGTTGACCATCAGGCTGACATCTTCAACGACCTTACGGCCTTTGTATGCTTTTGCCAGATTCTCTGCGATTAATTTAGCCATAAAATATCAGTTACTCTTTTTGGTCGGCTGGCCGCCCGCTGCAGGCGTTTTTTGTTGCAACTGCGAAGGTACCAGAACGGTCGTCACACGGTTACCTTTATCACTAAAGGCTTCCATTTGCTGTTTCTGTACCAGATAGGTGATACGGTCGCCTTTCACATTGCTGTCCAGTTGCTCAAGGTAAGCGTTGCCGGTCAGCGTGACGAGGTCATTTTCCACTTCGTAGCGGACTTTCTGTGCGTGGCCTTTAACCGGCTTACCGTTATCCTGCATCTGGTAGAACGTCACCGGGTTGCCGTAACCTTCTACCACTTCTTTACCGGAAACGCCTTGCGGGCGGATGACGACAACTTTATCGGCTTTAACCTGAATCGTGCCCTGATTGACCACCACATTGCCGGTAAAGGTCGCGGTATTGGTGTTGACGTCGAGGGCCTGGTTTGCAGAGTCAATGGTGATCGGCTTCGTTGTGTCGTCTTTTAAGGCAAAAGCCGGAACGCTGACGGCTAACAATGAGCTGACGATCAGGAGATCACGGATTTTATTTTTTGCTTTGAATTTCATAAGAGGTCGTTACCTTTTCGATCAGCTCTGCTGTTTTATCACGCAGATTACCACGCATTTTCATGCCGTTAGATGTAAAACCTGTACCATAAAGCGTCACTTCATCGTCTGAGGCAACGTCCTGTGTCGTCAGGTTAACCCGTGCATTGTCCGTTTTGATTCTTTGCAGCTGTGATGTCTCAGGTGTCAGGCTGTCGGCCTGCACATGCCCATACAGATAGAGCATTTTATCCTGAGTCAGTTTCGCTTTATCAGAACGCAATACCCAGGTGGCTACTTTATTCTTGTCATACATGGTCGCGACCGGATTGGTAAACCATGACACCTGATCAGCGGTGTAATATTTTACCTGATCTGAAACCAGTTTATACGTCAGGCTGCCCATCGGGTCATACACCATCGTAACAGTGTGGGAAGTCTGGTAAGTCGGATCCTGATCGTTGACCGCCTGCGGAGCATCATCGCTGTTGTCAGATAATGACCAGCCAATCAGTACCAGAACGATGGCGGTCAGCGCCAGAATAACCCAAAGTTTTGCTTTACTCATATCGACAGCCCTTTGGCGTCCTCCAGCTTACCCTGCGCCAGCAGAATCAAATCACACAGTTCGCGGACTGCACCACGTCCACCCGCGATACGGGTAACATAATGCGCTTTGGGTAACAGAACAGGATGTGCATCCTGAACCGCCACAGAGAGACCCACTTCGGCCATCACCGGCCAGTCAATCAGGTCATCACCAATGTATGCCACTTCTTCGGCCCGCAGAGACAGTGTATCTAACAGTTCGCGGAAGGCCAAAAGCTTATCCGATTGCCCCTGATACAAGTGGCGTATGCCCAGGGTTTTAGCGCGATCTTCCAGTAATTTCGCATTGCGGCCTGTAATAATCGCGACTTCAATGTCAGATGTCAGCAGACAGCGGATACCGTAACCGTCGCGAACGTTGAAACTTTTCAGCTCTTCTCCCTGATTTCCCATATAGATCAGGCCATCAGACATGACGCCGTCGACATCGCAAATCAGCAGGCGGATTGCTTTCGCCCGTTCAAGTACTTGCGTACTGACCGGACCGTAGCAGGTTTCCACCAGGGCTGCGCTATTACTCATTCAGGAAATTCCTCAATTAAACTACGCCAGCGCGCAGCATATCGTGCATATGTAACACACCCAGCAACTGGTCACCATCAGCAACCATCACGCAAGTGATGTGTTTGTCCTGCATTAAATTCAGCGCATCCACCGCCAGCAGTGAAGGACGCACGCGGATACCACCTGTCGTCATCACGTCCGCGATCGACGCCGTATTGATGTTGACGCCCATATCAAAGATGCGTCGTAAATCGCCATCGGTAAAAATCCCTTCGATTTTCATCAAATCGTTGCAGATAACTGTCATGCCCAGATTTTTACGGGTAATTTCCAGCAACGCATCCCGCAACGAGGCCTCACGACTGACGTGCGGAATTTCATCTCCGGTGTGCATGATATCGCTGACGCGCAGTAACAGCTTGCGACCCAGTGCTCCGCCAGGATGCGACAACGCAAAATCCTCCGGTGTGAAGCCACGCGCTTCCAGCAGCGCAACGGCCAGCGCATCGCCCATGACCAGCACTGCGGTGGTGCTGCTGGTCGGTGCCAGCCCCAGCGGGCAGGCTTCTTTCGGCACTTTTACACAAAGGTGAACATCCGCCGCTTTTCCCATCGTGCTTTCAGGGTTAGACGTCATGCAGATGAGTGTAATGCTCAGGCGTTTGAGCACCGGAATCAGCCCCAGAATTTCATGGGCTTCACCGGAATTGGAAATCAGAATGACGACATCCTGCTTCGACACCATGCCCAGATCACCGTGGCTGGCTTCGCCGGGATGCACAAAGAATGCCGGTGTGCCGGTACTGGCAAAGGTGGCGGCCATCTTGCGGCCGATGTGGCCGGATTTGCCCATGCCCATGACGATGACTTTGCCGCTGCAGGCGAAGATTTTTTCGCAGGCGCGGGTAAAATCACCATTAATGTATTGATCTAACTGCTCAAGTCCTTCACGTTCTGTTTTCAGCACATCACGTCCGACGGCCTGAAAATCAAAACCGGGAGCGAAGGTATCATTAGCCATAGTTGGTCCCTGACAGAGTTCAGAAGGCAATGCTGTCCGGTAACAGGAACAGCATTGCCATATAGGCGATAAATCCACACAGCAATAATGCACCGGCTACATGGCCGATACGGTGTTTGCGCATCAGGCATAGCCCGGAAAGCACCACGCTGACCGCCAGCATGACCCAATAATCGCGATGAAACGCGTCCGGGTTGAACGAACCTGGTGCTACCAGCGCGGGTAATCCCAGCACCAGGCAGGTATTAAAAATGTTTGCGCCGATGATATTACCCAGCGCAATGTCATCTTCGCCTTTAATTGCGCCGGCGATAAAGGTCGCCAGTTCCGGCAGACTGGTGCCGATAGCAATGACCGTCAGGCCAATCACCAGTTCGCTGACACCCAGATAACGCGCGATGACGGTACTGTTATCCACGATCATGCCCGATGCCAGCGGCATGATGATAAAGCCCAGCGCCAGCCACAAAAAAGCGACCGTATTACTGCTGTCTTGCGGAAGTTCGGACATTTGTTCGTAGGTCAGCGTATCCAGCCCTTCTTTTTCGGCGGCGCGGGCGATTTTTATCACCAGCATCATGAACACGCCTGCACTGGCCAGCAGCAAAACGCCATCAAACCGGCTCAGTTCTCCGTCACTTAGCAGAAAACCACACAGCGCTGTGACCAGTAACAATAAGGGGAGTTCGCGGCGTAATATATCAGAACGAACGGAAAGTGGATGAATCAGGGCGGCACCGCCCAAAATCAGAAGAATATTAATGATATTCGAACCAATTGCGTTTCCGACGGCCAAATCCATCTGATCGTTGATGGCGGCGGTAGTGGAAACGACCAGTTCAGGGAGGGATATTCCGACACCGACGACAGTCATACCAATCACCAGCGGGGAGATGCCCAACGAGCGTGCCAGCACTGCGGCTCCGTACACCAGACGATCAGCGGCATAAACTAACAGTAACAAGCCGACAATCATCAGTACGATAGCGAGAAGCATGAAACATCCTTTATTGGGTATAATACGAGGTTCGTTGCCCATGCGGGCAGGCGATTCCTTCGTCAACATGAGCTAAGGCAACATTTTGTCTGAAAACAATGCCAGCGGGTTCCTGTATGTTAGACGATGAAGGCTTTTATTTTAAAATGGTAATTCGTTGATTTTGACCGTCTGTGGCAGAAAAGTAAATCGATGGCAACTTTGGTAACGAAACCGGGGTAAGTTTTTGTAAAAATACCAAAGTTATACGATACCCTGTGCGTGTCAGACGTATTCTTAGCGAAAGCATTCCGAAGGGAAAAACTGAATGAGTCAAAGCGAATCGAATCTGGTTGAGATCAAAGGCATGAGTTTTGTGCGCGGCGATCGTCCCATTTTCGAAGAGATAAATATGACAGTGCCGCGTGGCAAAGTCACTGCAATCATGGGGCCTTCGGGGATCGGTAAAACCACCTTGCTGCGTCTGATTGGCGGACAACTTACGCCCGACAGCGGTGAAATCTGGTTCGATGGCGACAACATTCCGACATTGTCCCGTCGCAAATTGTACGAATCGCGCAAGAAAATGAGTATGTTGTTTCAGTCCGGTGCATTGTTTACTGACCTGACTGTGTTCGAAAATGTGGCGTTCCCGCTGCGTGAACACAGCCAATTACCGGAAGAATTACTGCGCAGTACGGTGACCATGAAACTGGAAGCGGTCGGGTTACGCGGTGCCGGTGACCTGATGCCTGCTGAATTGTCTGGCGGTATGGCAAGACGTGTCGCACTGGCGCGTGCGATTGCCCTCGACCCTGAACTGATCATGTTCGATGAGCCTTTTGTGGGACAGGATCCGATCACCATGGGCGTTCTGGTCAAACTCATTGATGAACTGAACCATGCGCTGGGTGTGACGTGCATTGTGGTTTCCCATGACGTGCCTGAAGTGCTAAGTATTGCTGATTACGCCTATATTGTGGCCGCGCAGCATGTGATTGCCGAAGGCACACCTGAGGAGCTGCAAAATAATCCTGATCCGCGTGTTCGTCAGTTCCTTGACGGTATTGCCGATGGACCGGTGCCTTTCCGTTTCCCGGCCGGTGATTACAAAACCGAGTTGCTCGGATGATGGAGTTATCTGCTTATGTTAACTAAGGCACTCGCCTCAGTCGGACGTCGCGGGATAAATACCTGTGCGTCTTTTGGTCGTGCCGGACTGATGCTCTTTCGGGCATTGGTCGGTAAGCCGCAATTTGCCAAACAATGGCCGCTGCTGATCAAGCAGCTTTACAGCGTTGGCGTACTGTCCCTGCTGATTATCCTCGTTTCCGGTTTGTTTATCGGCATGGTGCTTGGCTTGCAGGGGTATCTGATTTTAACCACCTACAGCGCTGAGGCCAGCCTCGGTATGATGGTGGCGCTCTCTTTACTGCGTGAACTTGGGCCGGTGGTGACTGCTCTGCTGTTCGCCGGTCGTGCGGGTTCCGCGCTGACCGCTGAACTGGGACTGATGAAAGCCACCGAGCAAATTTCCAGCCTGGAGATGATGGCTATCGATCCGCTGCGCCGCGTTGTGGCACCGCGTTTCTGGGCCGGTCTGATTTCCATGCCTTTGCTGACGGCGATTTTCGTTGCCGTCGGAATTTGGGGTGGTTCGCTGGTGGGTGTTGACTGGAAAGGCATTGACAGCGGTTTCTTCTGGTCAGCCATGCAAACTGCCGTAGACTGGCGGACTGACCTGCTTAACTGCCTGATTAAAAGCCTTGTTTTCGCTATCACCGTGACCTGGATTGCGTTGTTCAATGGCTATGATGCGATACCGACGTCCGAAGGGATTAGCCGGGCAACGACACGTACTGTGGTGCATTCGTCACTGGCGGTGCTGGGATTGGATTTTGTGCTGACAGCACTGATGTTTGGAAATTAAACCATGCAAACGAAAAAGAGTGAAATCTGGGTAGGCGCGTTTTTAATCATCGCATTGATTGCGGTGATCTTCCTGTGTCTTAAAGTGGCCGACATCCGCTCCATCGGCTCCGACCCGACTTACCGTATTTCTGCGGACTTCGACAATATCGGTGGCCTGAAAAGTGGTTCGCCGGTCAAAGTCGGCGGCGTGGTGATCGGCCGCGTCAGCAGCATAACGCTTGATAAAAATTATTCTCCACGGGTAGAAATGGATATCGACCAGAAATACAACCAGATCCCGAGCACCAGTACGCTGGCGATCCGCACGTCTGGTCTGCTGGGCGAGCAATTTTTGGCATTGAATATTGGTTTTGAAGACCCTGAAATGGGAACGACTATCCTTAAGAACGGTGGCGTTATTCAGGACACTAAATCAGCGCTGGTTCTCGAAGACCTGATTGGCCAGTTCCTTTATAAGAGTGGTGACGGCAAGGCTGACCCTGACGCAACGGCGGCTCCTGCAGCGCCTGAAGGGACTGCTGCACCGGACGCTAATACGGCGCCACAGCCGGTTGCCCATTAATAATTTGCCATCACGGATTCTCCACAAAAGAGGAAATAAGTATGTTTAAACGTTTAGTGATCGCTGCTCTGCTGGTGGTTATGGCTCCGCTGGCGAATGCCGCCGTGGACAAAACCAATCCTTACAGCGTGATGAATGAAGCGGCGAACAAAACCTTCACCCGCCTTAAAACCGAACAGCCGAAAATCAAGCAGGATCCTAACTATCTGCGCCAGATTGTTCGTGAAGAATTGCTGCCGTATGTGCAAATCAAATACGCGGGTGCGCTGGTGTTAGGTCGCTATTACCAACAGGCGACGCCTGCACAACGCGAGGCTTACTTTGCCGCGTTCTCTGAATACCTGCAACAGGCTTACGGCCAGGCACTGGCGATGTACAACGGTCAGAGCTATACGGTGCAGCCTGAGCAGTCCTACGCGGGTAAAGACATCATTGCTATTCGTGTCACGATTACCGATCCGAATGGCCGTCCTCCGGTTCGTCTGGATTTCCAGTGGCGTAAAAACAGCCGCACGGGTGAATGGCAGGCTTATGACATGATCGCCGAAGGCGTCAGCATGATTTCGACCAAACAGAACGAGTGGGCAGATATCTTGCGCCAGAAAGGTATTGATGGTCTGACTGCGCGTCTGAAACAAGCCGCTGCTCAGCCGATCACGCTGGATAAACAACAATGAGTGACGCCCTGCGCTGGGAATCGCAGCCGCCGCGACTGATGTTGCACGGTGAGTTAGATCGCGAAACGCTGGTAGCATTCTGGGATGTACGCAAAAAGCTGATGCCCGGCGTGACCTGTCTGGATGTCTCCGGGCTGGAGCGTGTGGATTCTTCTGGCCTGGCTTTCCTGGTGCATTTACGCGAGGAAGCCAGTCAGCAGGGGATCACGCTGACCATTGCGGGCATCACTGACAGGCTGAGAACACTGATTGCCTTGTATAACCTTCAGGACATTATTCCGTCGGACACTACGGGCTGCTCTGTTGAATAAATAGTTGAGCAGTTCCCGTGAGTTAGGCCGCGGGAGGTGGATAGTTACCTGAATGTCCATAAAGCCCCTGTGCGAAACTCTTCGTCAGGGGCTTTTTCGTGGTTTAAGAATTGCGCCGATCCCTATAAGATATCGGGCTGTTATGATTATTCAGAAGAATAGATCCCTATGGAAACGAGTGAAATTAAAGACGTGCTGATGAACGCATTGGCGCTGGACGAAGCCCACATTACTGGCGATGGCAGTCATTTTCAGGCCATTGTCGTTGGTGCGATGTTTGATGGCATGAGCCGCGTGAAAAAACAGCAGACCGTTTACGCACCGCTGATGGAATACATCGCCGACAATCGAATCCACGCACTGTCTATCAAGGCTTATACCCCTGAAGAATGGGCGCGTGACCGTAAACTGAGCGGTTTATAAGACTGCCGGAGTTCCGGCAGCTTCCTCATATCTGACTTGTCGTTTTAATCAATAGAGAGCAGTCATAATGGATAAATTTCGTGTACAGGGTGGGACTCGCCTGAGCGGTGAAGTTACTATCTCTGGTGCAAAAAATGCCGCACTTCCTATTTTGTTTGCCGCACTGCTTGCTGAAGAACCTGTTGAACTCCAGAACGTTCCTCACCTGAAAGATATCGACACCACCATCAAACTCCTGAGCCAGTTGGGCACCAAAATCGAACGCAACGGTTCTGTTTTCGTGGACGCCAGCGCGGTGAATGAGTTTTGTGCGCCGTATGACCTGGTGAAAACCATGCGTGCTTCCATCTGGGCGCTTGGCCCGCTGGTGGCGCGTTTCGGTCGCGGTGAAGTCTCCTTGCCGGGCGGCTGTGCTATCGGCGCTCGTCCCGTTGACCTGCACATTACCGGTCTGGAACAGCTGGGCGCGACCATTGTTCTGGAAGAAGGTTATGTGAAAGCTTCTGTCGATGGTCGCCTGAAAGGCGCGCACATCGTGATGGATAAAGTCAGCGTGGGCGCGACCGTTACCATCATGAGCGCAGCGACATTGGCTGAAGGCACCACCATTATTGAAAACGCCGCCCGTGAGCCGGAAATCGTCGATACCGCGAATTTCCTGAATACGCTGGGCGCAAAAATTACCGGTGCGGGCACCGATAAAATCACCATCGAAGGCGTCGCACGTCTGGGTGGCGGTGTTTACCGTGTGGTTCCTGATCGTATTGAAACCGGCACCTTCCTGGTGGCGGCGGCGATTTCTGGTGGCAAGATTACCTGCCGCGAAGCCCGTCCTGATACGCTGGATGCCGTACTGGCAAAACTGCGTGAAGCCGGTGCCGATATCGAAGTGGGCGAAGACTGGATCAGCCTCGACATGCAGGGTAAACGCGCTAAAGCGGTCAACTTCCGTACCGCGCCACATCCGGGCTTCCCGACTGACATGCAGGCGCAGTTCAGCTTGCTGAATCTGGTGGCAGAAGGTACCGGTGTTATCACCGAAACCATCTTCGAAAACCGTTTCATGCATATTCCTGAGCTGATTCGTATGGGGGCACACGCGGAAATCGAAGGCAGCACCCTGATTTGCCATGGCGTTGAAAAACTGTCCGGCGCTCAGGTGATGGCGACCGATTTACGGGCTTCCGCAAGTCTGGTTCTGGCGGGTTGTATTGCCGAGGGTGTGACCGTGGTTGACCGTATTTATCACATCGATCGTGGCTACGAGCGTATCGAAGATAAACTGCGTCAGCTGGGTGCGAAAATCGAGCGCTTTAAAGGCGAGTGATGCGTAACGCCTGATGCAATAAAAAAGCCGGAAGGGGAAACCTTTCCGGCTTTTTCGTTTCTGTATTCAGCAGTTGTCAGTGATCGGGATATTCCTGCACGGTGACCTGTAAGGTCAGCTTCTGCCCATTACGCATGATCTCCACCGGAATAACTGTTCCCGGACGTACTTCTGCGACCTGATCCATTGTCTCAATAGCGGAAATAGCCGGTTTGTTATTGACGTTAACAATCACGTCTCTGACCTGTATGCCAGCATTTGCCGCCGGGCCATTTGGCGTGACTTCGTTCACCACAATCCCCTGAATATGATCAAGTCCGCTGTTCGGCCCGTGCAGAGGAGAAACCTCGCGCCCGCTGATACCGATATAACCACGAATAACCCGACCATCACGAATCAGCTTGCCCATGACTTTTGTCGCCAGCGCGGTCGGGATGGCAAAACCAATACCTTCCGGCGTGGCGCCATCATTGCTTTGGTCAAAGGACAATGTGTTAATCCCCATCAGCTCACCCAGTGAATTCACCAGTGCACCGCCGGAGTTTCCCTGGTTGATCGACGCATCGGTTTGCAGAAAATTCTGGCGTCCTGACGGACTGAGGCCAATGCGACCGGTGGCGCTGATAATGCCCTGCGTGACCGTCTGACCGAGGTTATACGGGTTACCAATCGCCATCACAACATCACCGACATGCGGAGTACGATGTGGATTAATCGGGATCACCGGCAGATTTCCGGCGTTGATTTTCAGCACGGCCAGGTCAGTCAGGCTGTCAGAGCCGACCAGCAAGGCTTCAAATACGCGGCCATCCTGTAATGCGACGATGATCTGATCGGCATTATTGATCACATGTTTGTTGGTGAGGATATAACCATTGTCGTTCATGATCACACCGGAACCCAGTGTGCGGATGGCCAGTTCGTTTTGTGAACTGTTACCCATGTTGCGGTTATAAACGTTCACCACTGCCGGAGCAGCATGACGGACGCCTGAGTTATAGCTGACGGGTTCTTCGCTGTTCTGGGTGAAGTTTCGGTCAAATAACGGTTCTGTGATGTTTTTACGCAACATAGGTACCGCCGCCAGCAAAATGCCAGCAACAATCAGGCCGATAACAGCGGATCTCAATAGCTTAACAAACATGGGTGTATAGGGTGCGAGATAAAAAGTGAGGGAAGAATAGCATGAGTTAATCGGACGCAGCAGCACCTGCGTCCGATTTTCAACGCTTTACGGCATGAATAAGTAGATATTTTGTCCTTTACGCAAGATGCTCAGCGCGATCAGGTCCGGTTTGCTTTCCAGTATTTTGCGGAAGGCGGCCAGATTTTCGAGCGGCACACGGTTTACACCGATAATCACATCATCTTTTTCCAGGCCGATTTGGTCAGCAGGCGTGCCTTTTTTCACGTCATCGACATGCACACCTTTGGCGTTTTTATCCGCCGGATCACTGAGCGTGACACCCTGCAAGGCCGGATTGAGTTTCTCAATGCTGACTTCCACCGCCGGACTTTTATCCAACGTGACGTTGACAGTCATCGGTTTACCCTCGCGCAGCAAACCAATCTGCATGGTGACACCCGGACCGGCGGAGCCGACTTTTGCGCGTAACTCAGCAAAGCTGCTCAATGTTTTACCCTGGAGGGAAATCAGTACGTCGCCCGGTTTAATACCGGCTTTCGCCGCCGCAGAATCCGGCAACACTTCATTGACGAAAGCGCCACGCTGGCTGTCAAGTTTGAATGCCTGCGCCAGTTCCGGCGTCATTTCGCTGCCGCGGATCCCCAGCAGGCCGCGTTTCACTTCGCCGAACTCAATCAACTGATGGCTGAGATTCTTCGCCATGTTCGCCGGGATGGCAAAACCGATACCGACACTGCCACCCTGAGAGGATATGATGGCGGTGTTAATCCCAATCAGCTCACCTTTCAGATCGAGCAGGGCGCCGCCGGAGTTACCGCGGTTAATCGATGCATCGGTCTGAATAAAGTTTTCCAGCCCCTCAAGGTTCAGGCCGCTGCGACCAAGAGCAGAAACGATGCCGGAGGTCACGGTCTGGCCGAGCCCAAACGGGTTGCCCACGGCGACGGCAAAATCACCTACACGCAGGTTATCGGAATCGGCCATGGTAATTTGTGTCAGATTTTTAGCATCAATCAGCTGGATCACCGCGATATCGGACTGATCGTCTTTGCCGATGAGCCTGGCTTTATATTCACGGCCATCGTTCAGCTGAACGTTGATTTTATCTGCATTGTTCACCACATGATTGTTGGTGAGCACGTAGCCTTTGGCGGCATCGATAATCACGCCTGAACCTAGCCCTTCAAAAGGTTGCGGCCCCGGACTGGGTTCCTGATCCTGTTGACCGAAGAAGAATTTGTATTCTGGTGGTACATCCGCACTTGGCGGCTGGGTACCGGAAACCTGAACGCCCACGACGGCAGGCAACACTTTTTCCAGCATCGGTGCCAGACTTGGCAAAGGTTGTCCCTGAACTTCCGTAGGTAAAGCAGCATTCGCCATAGGCGCAGAAGCGAAAGTTAATCCAAGGCTAACAGCTAACACACTGAGCAAAAATGACTTTTTCTTCATCACGATAACTCTCTCGCTTTCTGTAATGGACGTCAGTTATGGACAATAGAACGGTGATTTACAACACGGGAAGGGTCTGGAGAACGGCACACGTACAGGACATGTGCCGTAAATTTACCTGCATCACGATTGTCATGCAGGTCAGGGGCGTCTGTTATTTACGAACCGGACGCTCGCCACGCAGCAGACCGGACGCGCCATCAGAATAATCACGTGGCATTTGTACCGGTACCTGATCGTTATCGGCTTCAGAACCGGTCAGGCGGTAGCTGAACGGATTATCCTGCTCAGGCATATCGGGCAGCAAATTATTGGAGCTTTTAGCCATGTGCTGATAAAGCTGACGGTAATCGGTCGCCATATTATCGAGCAACTCTGCGCTGCGGGCAAAATGCCCCACCAGCTCCTGACGGTATTCGTCGAGTTCGGCTTTGCTTTTCTCCAGTTCGTTTTTCATGACTTGTTGATCACGTAATTTACGATTACCAAAGCGCATCGCTACCGCACCAATCGCGATACCGACCACTAATCCAATGAGTGCATACTCCCAGGTCATAATGACTCCTATTTTGACTTCGTTGTCCCGCAGGGCTTTTTCACGTAACTTTTATGACTTAACTTTTTTACACAATGGTTTTAACGTAATTGTCACACGCATTCGTCATGCAATAGCTCCACTATAACCGTTAACCTTGTCAGAGTGGAATCCTGCGGGGAAAATCGCTGCCGTCTGTTGGTTTTTTCATACACAGACAGCCGGGAAAAGCGGCGAACCCACAGCAAAAAAGCAGCTAAACGACGTGAAAAACATAAAATTTTTTTCTCAGGGACGTTAACGAAGATGCAATCTCAATCACCCCTTTTCATTTATCAGAACGCTGTGGATGCCGGTGAGTTCCAGGCGGATACCGTTCAGAAACAGGCTGTCGCACAGCTTGATGTGATCTATCAGGCGTTGTCCGCACAGCCTGCAACAATACCTCAGACAGCCAGTCGTGGCGGATTGCTGGGCCGTTTGTTTGCAAAAAGCCCGCAGAAAACCCCGTTGCGACCGGTTCAGGGGCTGTATATGTGGGGCGGAGTGGGGCGCGGCAAAACCTGGCTGATGGATTTGTTTTTTCACAGTCTGCCCGGTGAGCGTAAACTTCGCCTGCATTTTCACCGCTTTATGTTGCGCGTCCATGAAGAACTGGCGCAGCTCCAGGGACAGCAAGATCCGCTGGAAGTGATTGCTGACCGCTTCAAAGCGGAAACAGACGTACTCTGTTTCGACGAGTTCTTTGTTTCGGATATCACCGATGCGATGCTGCTGGCAACGTTGCTGCAGGCGCTGTTTGCCCGCGGGATTACGTTGATTGCCACGTCGAACATTCCGCCGGACTTGCTGTACCGTAACGGCCTGCAACGTGCGCGTTTCCTGCCCGCGATTGATCTGATTAAAGAATATTGCGATGTGCTGAATGTGGATGCTGGCATTGACTACCGTCTGCGTACGCTGACACAAGCCAATTTATGGCTGACGCCTGCCGGATCTGAAACTGCTGACGCGATGCATTCTATGCTGGGAAAACTGACCGGCAATCACAGCGGCGCGGAGGCAGGTGAAAGACCGTTACTGGAAGTGAATCATCGTCCGTTGCAGGCCATTGCCGCCGTTGACGGCGTACTGGCGGTGGAATTCCATACCTTATGTGAAGAGGCGCGCAGCCAGCTCGATTATATTGCGCTGTCGAAAATCTATCACAGCGTACTGCTGCACAATGTGCCGGTGATGGGGGCAGACAGTGAGAACGCTGCCCGGCGTTTTCTGGCGCTGGTCGATGAATTCTATGAGCGCCATGTAAAACTGGTGATTTCTGCCGCCGTGCCGATGTTTGAAATCTATCAGGGCGAACGGCTGAAATTCGAATATCAGCGTTGTCTCTCGCGTCTGCAGGAGATGCAGAGCGAGGAATACCTCAGGCGGGCGCACCTGCCGTGATTTTTAACTGATTATTATTTGTTCAGTCTGTGGTATAAGAAGACGCAGTAAAGCCTGCATGGCGAACCCTCAGAAGGTGTTGAGGGAAATCTTCCTTTTTGTCGAAAAAGGGTTCGATCTTTGCAGGAGACTTCTCTATAATCTTGCGACCCCACGTTACTACAAAGTTTTTTTCCCGAAACTTTATAAGTGCCAGCATTGGCTATTCGAAGGGGTAGGTTTGCTGGACGATGGTCGTGTGAACCTCAAATACTTATTTTATAAACAAGTAAGCGTTCGGGTGTTCGCCAACGTGTAACTTTAATTGGGTAAGCTTTTAATGAAAACTTTTACAGCTAAACCGGAAACCGTACAACGTGACTGGTTCGTAGTTGACGCTACCGGCAAGACCTTAGGTCGCCTGGCCACTGAACTGGCCCGCCGTCTGCGTGGCAAACATAAAGCGGAATACACTCCGCACGTTGATACTGGTGATTACATCATCGTTCTGAACGCAGAAAAAGTTGCTGTCACTGGCAACAAGCGTAATGACAAGATTTATTACCATCACACCGGTCACATCGGTGGTATCAAGCAAGCGACCTTTGAAGAGATGATCGCTCGCCGTCCTGAACGCGTGATCGAGCTCGCGGTTAAAGGCATGTTGCCAAAGGGCCCGTTGGGTCGTGCAATGTACCGTAAAATGAAAGTTTACGCGGGTAACGAGCACACTCATGCGGCGCAACAACCGCAAGTTCTTGACATTTAATTCGGGATTATAGGCAATGGCTGAAAATCAATACTACGGCACTGGTCGCCGCAAAAGCTCCGCCGCTCGTGTTTTCATCAAACCGGGTAGTGGTAACATCGTAATTAACCAGCGTAGCCTGGAACAGTACTTTGGTCGTGAAACTGCCCGCATGGTAGTTCGTCAACCACTGGAACTGGTCGGCATGGTTGAGAAATTCGACCTGTACATCACCGTTAAAGGTGGTGGTATCTCCGGTCAAGCTGGTGCTATCCGTCACGGTATTACCCGTGCACTGATGGAATATGACGAAAATCTTCGTGGCGAACTGCGTAAAGCTGGTTTCGTTACTCGTGATGCTCGTCAGGTTGAACGTAAGAAAGTCGGTCTGCGTAAAGCACGTCGTCGTCCTCAGTTCTCCAAACGTTAATTTTCTGCTGCTTCTGCAGCACAGTGCTTCGGCACGAAAATCAGCGTCAAAAACCCGGTGTTTCACCGGGTTTTTTTATGCCTTTTGTTCCGTAATTGCGGGGGAAATGATCTCCTGACACACAATTCCCCATGAAATCGTTTCACCGTGCCCCACAGCCTGCGTAAAATCTGGTAAACTATCACACACTTTTGTACCTGTTCGCCGAGCAGTTGACGTTGCCGCGCTTCCTGGCTGGGTTCGCCTTGCCGATGGTTGTCTATGAAACTACGGGACAAAAACTGCAGGCTGGCGATAACTCGCTGTAATATTCTAGATAAACTTGGAGGTTTTCATGGCTGTCGCTGCCAACAAACGTTCGGTAATGACGCTGTTTTCCGGCCCGACCGACATTTTTAGCCATCAGGTACGTATCGTACTGGCGGAGAAAGGTGTCAGTGTCGAGATCGAGCAGGTTGAGATGGATCACCTGCCGCAGGATCTTATTGACCTCAACCCTTACCGCACTGTACCGACGCTGGTTGATCGTGAACTGACCCTGTTCGAATCCCGCATCATCATGGAATATCTTGATGAGCGTTTCCCGCATCCGCCGCTGATGCCGGTTTATCCGGTTGCCCGTGGTGAGAGCCGTCTGATGATGCACCGCATCGAAAATGACTGGTATTCTCTGATGCGTCAAATCGAGCAAGGTTCTGCAAGTGAAGCCGATGCTGCGCGTAAGCAACTGCGTGAAGAGCTGTTGGCGATTGCGCCAATCTTCTCATACATGCCTTACTTCAAAAGCGAAGAGTTCAGCCTGGTCGATTGCTACCTGGCTCCGCTGCTGTGGCGTTTGCCAGAGCTGGGCATTGAGCTGGCGGGTACCGGTTCTAAAGAGCTGAAAGGCTATATGACCCGCGTCTTCGAACGTGATGCTTTCCTGGCTTCCCTGACCGAAGCAGAGCGCGAAATGCGTTTGCATACCCGAGGTTAAGGTATGGAGATGACCGACATGTCTCCACGTCGCCCCTATCTGCTGCGGGCTTTTTATGACTGGTTGCTCGACAACCAGTTAACCCCGCATCTGGTGGTTGACGTGACGATGCCTGGCGTGATGGTGCCGATGGAGTTTGCGCGTGACGGACAAATTGTTCTGAACGTTGCGCCGCGTGCTGTCGGCAATCTCGAACTGGGTAACGATGATGTACGCTTTAATGCCCGTTTTGGTGGCGTACCGCGTAACGTGTTTGTACCAATTGCTGCGGTTCTGGCGATTTATGCCCGTGAAAACGGTGCCGGTACGATGTTCGAACCTGAACCTGCTTATGAAGCCGAAGGTGCCTTTGATGGTGATCTGAGCGCTGATGAGCAGGCAGAACCGACAGAACCGACTATGTCAGTCATTGATGGCGATTTGCCGGATGTGGCTGAAGAGAATCCGAATGATGAGCCGCCGACGCCGCCACGCGGTGGTCGCCCGGCATTGCGCGTTGTGAAATAACAACCCGACTCAGTCCGGTTTCGTGCTTAAACCCTGCGTTGTTACGCGGGGTTTTTTATTGCCTTAAATACGCAGCCGCCTCCGTTCGCCAGTGCAGATTGCAAAAGCTATGGCGTTTCAGATTACGTTTGGCTAAAAAAACAACGGGGCTGCCATCGCTGGCAGCCCCGTTTTTACGGCAGACCGGATCAGACTTCGAGGAAGTTCATGATGCCTTCTGCGGCCTTACGGCCTTCGGCAATCGCTGTCACCACCAGATCAGAACCGCGAACTGCATCGCCACCGGCGAAGATTTTCGGGTTGCTGGTCTGGAAGGCGTTGTCGCTGCCTTCAGGGGCAACGATACGTCCCTGGGTGTCCAGCTCAACGTCATGGGCTGCCAGCCATTCCATTTTGTGAGGGCGGAAACCAAACGCCATCACCACGGCATCGGCTTCCATCACATGTTCAGAACCGGCTACAATTTCTGCACGACGGCGGCCATGGGCATCCGGCGCGCCGAGTTCAGTACGCGCCATACGCACACCACACACGCGACCTGAATCGTTCAGTTCGATGCTCAGCGGTTGCAGGTTGAATTTGAAATCAACGCCTTCTTCGCGCGCATTCTTCACTTCACGACGTGAGCCCGGCATGTTCTCTTCATCACGACGGTACGCACAGGTTACATGCGTTGCACCCTGACGAATCGAGGTACGCACGCAGTCCATCGCAGTATCACCACCGCCCAGCACCACGACGCGTTTCTTATCCATCGTCACGTAAGGCTCTTCCTGGCTGTCGGCATAACCCATCAACTGCTTGGTGTTAGCGATGAGGAACGGCAGGGCATCGTACACGCCCGGCGCATCTTCATTTGCCAGTCCACCGCGCATCGACTGATAGGTCCCAACGCCGAGGAACACAGAGTCGTATTCCGCCAGCAATGCATCAATGGTGATGTCTTTGCCGACTTCAGTATTGAGCTGGAACTCGATACCCATCTCCGTGAAGATTTCGCGACGTTTGGTCATCACCGATTTTTCCAGCTTGAAGGCCGGAATACCGAAAGTCAGCAGGCCGCCGATTTCAGGATGGCGATCGTAAACTACCGCTTTCACGCCGTTACGGGTCAGGACGTCAGCACAAGCCAGACCTGCCGGACCTGCGCCGATGATGGCCACACGTTTGCCGGTGGGCTGCACGTGAGACATATCCGGACGCCAGCCCATCTCGATCGCTTTATCGTTGATGTAACGTTCGATGTTACCGATGGTCACTGCACCGAACTCATCGTTGAGGGTGCAGGAACCTTCGCAGAGTCTGTCCTGCGGGCAAACGCGCCCGCAGACTTCCGGCAGGCTGTTGGTCTGGTGCGCGAGATCTGCCGCTTCCATGATACGGCCTTCGTTCGCCAGCTTCAGCCAGTTCGGAATATAGTTATGTACCGGACATTTCCATTCGCAGTAAGGGTTACCGCAGGACAGACAGCGGTCTGCCTGTGATGCGGCCTGAGTTGCTGAGAACGGCTCGTAAATTTCCACAAACTCAATTTTGCGGATCTTCAGCGCTTTCTTAGGCGGATCAACACGCTGTAAGTCGACAAATTGATAAACGTTTTGACTCATCTTAACCTCTTACTGCGCTTGTACCCGCAGCTCAGCTGCGGAACGACTACGGTGACCCAACAATGCTTTGACATCACTGGACTTCGGTTTTACCAGGGCAAATTTAGGCGCCCATTCCGGCCAGTTCGCCAAAATCTCTTCACCACGGGTCGATGCGGTCAACTGTACGTGTTCGATGATCAAACCGCGCAGATGCTCTTCATGGATAGCCAGATCGGCCACTTCCAGCACTTCAACCAGTTCCGGGTTAACACGTTTGCGGAATTCGCCATCTTCATCAAGAACATAAGCGAAACCGCCGGTCATACCTGCGCCGAAGTTCACGCCGGTACGGCCGAGTACGCACACAATGCCGCCGGTCATATATTCACAACCGTTATCGCCGATGCCTTCTACCACCGTGATGGCACCGGAGTTACGTACCGCGAAACGTTCACCCGCGCGGCCTGCAGCAAACATTTTGCCGCCGGTTGCGCCATACAGACAGGTGTTACCGATGATGCTGGCTTCGTGGCTGCGGAACGCAGAACCGATTGGCGGACGAATGGCAATACGGCCACCGGCCATACCTTTGCCGACGTAGTCGTTCGCATCGCCGGTCAGCATTAAATCTACGCCACCTGCGTTCCAGACGCCGAAGCTCTGGCCAGCGGTGCCATTGAAGTTAATCCGCACCGGATCTGCGGCCATGCCCTGATCACCGTGTTTTTCTGCAATCGCACCGGACAACATGGCACCCACGGAACGGTCAGTGTTGCGGATATCAAAGTAGAACGCTTTGCTCTGCTTCGAATCGATGTGCGGTGATGCCTGTTCCAGAATGTCTTTATTCAGCTGACCCTTATCGAATGCCGGGTTGCTTTCTGTGCAGTACACCGATTTACCTTCATGCGGCGTGGCCGTTGCCAGTATCGCAGAAAGGTCGAGATTGTTTTGCTTGGCGGTGAAGCCGTCCAGCTCGGTCAGCAGGTCGGTACGGCCAATCAGGTCCACCAGTTGGCTGATGCCCAGTTCGGCCATGATTTCACGGGTTTCCTGGGTGATGAACCTGAAGTAGTTCGTCACGCGTTCCGGCAGTCCGTGATAATGGTTGCGACGCAGTTTTTCATCCTGAGTAGCCACGCCCGTTGCGCAGTTGTTCAGGTGGCAGATACGCAGGTATTTACAACCCAGCGCCACCATCGGGCCGGTGCCGAAGCCGAAGCTTTCTGCGCCCAGAATCGCGGCCTTAATGATGTCGAGGCCGGTTTTCAGGCCGCCATCCACCTGCAAGCGGATTTTGTGACGCAGGCCGTTTGCCACCAGCGCCTGTTGGGTTTCCACCAGACCCAGTTCCCACGGACAACCGGCATACTTCACTGAAGACAGCGGGCTTGCGCCGGTGCCGCCATCATAGCCGGCGATTGTGATGAGATCTGCGTAAGCTTTTGCCACGCCGACCGCGATCGTGCCGACGCCCGGTTCAGAAACCAGTTTCACCGAAATCATGGCTTTCGGGTTGACCTGTTTCAGATCGAAAATCAGCTGCGCCAGATCCTCGATGGAATAAATATCGTGGTGCGGCGGTGGAGAAATCAGGGTCACGCCCGGCACGGAATAACGCAGTTTCGCGATATACGGCGTCACTTTGTCACCCGGCAACTGGCCGCCTTCGCCTGGTTTTGCACCCTGGGCCACTTTAATCTGAATAACGTCAGCATTCACCAGATACGCCGGTGTCACACCGAAACGACCCGATGCAACTTGCTTGATACGGGACACTTTATTGGTGCCGTAACGCGCCGGATCTTCGCCGCCTTCGCCGGAGTTAGAACGTCCGCCGATGCTGTTCATCGCTTCGGCCAGAGATTCGTGCGCTTCCGGGCTCAGTGCGCCGATAGACATCGCTGCGGTATCGAAACGGGTAAATAAACCTTCCGCCGGTTCAACCTGATCAACAGGGATCGGCTGGCCTTTTGGCGTGACTTTCAGCAAATCACGCAGTGTGGCCACCGGACGTTCGTTAACCAGTTTGGCGTATTTCTTATAATCGTCGTAATCACCGCTGTTCACGGCGGTTTGCAGGGTAGTGACCACGTCCGGATTATAGGAATGGTATTCGCCACCGTGGACAAATTTCAGCAGGCCGCCCTGATCCAACGTTTTGCGTTTCAGCCATGCGCGTTTGGACAGATTCAGCAAGTCCTGTTCGAAGTCGCTGTAACCGGCACCGCCGATACGGCTGACGACGCCGTTGAAGCAGGTATTGCACAGATCCTTCGCCAGACCGACTGCCTCAAACAGTTTCGAGCAACGGTAAGAGGCGACGGTTGAGATGCCCATTTTGGACATGATCTTGTACAGCCCTTTGTTGATGCCGTTACGGTAATTCAGCATCACTTCACGGTATTTCTTCTCGATGACCTGAGAGTCGACCAGTTTTGCCAGTGTTTCGTAGGCCAGATACGGATAAACCGCTGTGGCACCGAAACCAATCAGCACGGCGAAATGGTGCGGGTCACGGGCGCTGGCAGTTTCAACAATGATGTTGGCATCGCAGCGCAGGCTTTTCTCAACCAGACGCAACTGCAACGCACCGACGGCCATTGGCGCAGGCAATGGCAGACGGTTCGGGGCGATATTGCGGTCAGACAGCACCAGCAGAACCGCACCGCTACGCACTTTCTGTTCGCCTTCGTCACAGAGTTTCTGTACGAACTGCTCCATATTTTGTTCGGTCGGATCGTACGTAATATCCAGCGTTTCTGCGCGATAGTGTTTGCTGTCGAGCGTGGTCAGTTGTTTAAAATCAGACCACAGCAGGATTGGCGATTTGAAGCTCAGGCGGTGAGCCTGACCTTCTGCTTCGCAGAACACGTTCATCTCGCGGCCAATGCTGGTCGCCAGAGACATCACGTGGGCTTCACGCAGCGGATCGATTGGCGGGTTGGTCACCTGCGCAAACTGCTGACGGAAGTAGTCATACACGATACGCGGACGGCTGGAGAGCACGGCAAATGGTGTGTCATCGCCCATGGAACCGACAGCTTCCTGACCGTTTTCACCTAAGACGCGGATGATCTGATCGAGTTCTTCGCTGCTATAGCCGAACTGCTTCTGGAACGTCTCCAGCAGATTGTCTTCCAGCTCGCGGCTGCCCACCTGATCTTCCGGCAGGTCTTCAAACGGCACCAGACGCTGAACGTTTTTCTCCATCCATTGTTTATAAGGATGGCGGCCTTTCAGATCGTTGTCGGTTTCGGCGGAGTGGTGGATCTTGCCACTGCGGGTGTCGATCACCATCAGCTCGCCCGGTCCGACGCGGCCTTTTTCGACCACTTCATCAGGCTGGTAATCCCAGATGCCGACTTCGGAGGCACAGGTGATCAGCTTGTCTTTGGTGATGACATAACGCGCAGGGCGCAAACCGTTACGGTCAAGATTACAGGCGGCGTAACGGCCATCTGACATCACGATACCGGCCGGGCCGTCCCACGGCTCCATGTGCATGGAGTTAAAATCGAAGAACGCGCGCAGGTCGTCGTCCATATCCGGGTTTTGCTGCCAGGCTGGCGGTACCAGCAAACGCATGGCGCGCAGCAAATCCATCCCGCCTGCCAGGAACAGTTCCAGCATGTTGTCCAGCGAACTGGAATCCGAACCGGTTTCATTCACGAAAGGTGAAGCATCTTGCAGATCGGGGATCAGCGGCGTTTTGAATTTATACGCACGGGCGCGCGCCCACTGGCGGTTACCGGTGATGGTGTTGATTTCACCGTTATGCGCCAGATAACGGAAAGGCTGAGCCAGCTGCCAGCGTGGGACGGTGTTGGTCGAGAAACGCTGGTGGAACAGGCAGATGGCCGATTCCAGACGCAGGTCGGCCAGATCTAAATAGAAGCGTGGCAGATCCGCAGGCATACACAGGCCTTTATAGATCGTGACCACGTTGGAGAAACTGCACACATAGAAGTCTTTATCCTGAATGCGTTTCTCAATGCGGCGGCGCGCCATATACAGGCGACGCTCCATGTCACGCGGACGCCATCCGGCAGGCGCGTTAACAAAAATTTGTTCGATGCGGGGCAGGGAGGAAAGCGCGATTTCACCGAGTACGTCCGGATTGGTCGGAACGTCACGCCAGCCCACCACGGACAGCGTCTCGTTTTGCAACTCTTCTTCAACAATGCGGCGGCTTGCCTCAGCTTCTTTTTCATCTTTACTGAGGAACAGCATGCCAACGGCGTAGTTTTTCGCCAGCCGCCAGCCGCGCTCTTCGGCAATCATGCGGAAGAAGCGGTCAGGTTTCTGTAAATGAAGGCCGCAGCCGTCGCCGGTCTTGCCGTCAGCAAGGATCGCGCCACGGTGTTGCATACGGGCCAGTGCGTGGATCGCAGTACGCACGACCTTATGGCTAGGTTCGCCTTCTATATGGGCGATCAGGCCGAAACCACAGTTGTCCCTCTCTTGGGATTTATCGTACAACATTACGTGAACCTCCCCAGGCTCTGCGAGACTCTCACACCAATCGCGAGCGGGCTTATACACAGAGGTTTGCCCGCAATTTCGCGCACTCTTGCGGTGCGTTGATTGCCCGGACATCTCCGTCAAAGGCCTCTCGTGATGGTTCTCACAAGTGGTGGTTGACTTGTTTTAATGAGGGAGTCTTCAATTACTGCATAAATATGACGAGTTGCTCACCCGTCGAGATTGCTTCCAGCGGACTCCCAACTTAGCGAGAAAGCACAGACAGGTCAAATGGCGATTTAAGTTATATTAAAAGTGATATAAAGAGGTTTAATTGATTGAAATATATATATTTTATGGTGTTTTTGTTAGCATATTTTCGATGGGGTCATGCACATAAAGTGTGAGCTGACTCACTATGGGGAAAGCGTAAGATCTCCGCACCGTGCTGGCAGGGGCGTAATTACCAGTATTTTATACTGGAAAAGACAGTGCACATGCGGTTTGTCACTGTTTTTAACCTGACAGTAATAATGTGTGAGTCCGGGGTTTGTAATAAGAATTATTCATACTGCCACGAATGACTTTATTTGCAGTAATAATGAATAGTTATGCCTGTGCAAAATGCGCCGGGAGGAAAGATATTCGGAGGATAAAAGGAAAAAATGTTAGCCGGGCGGCAGTTGGCAACGTGTGCAGCCTGATAAAGCCGGCCGATATTAATAATATCACCGCAGATAATAGTCAATAACTCTGCCCTGATTTCCTGCATTGCACCATGACAAGCCCCTGCAAGGTGCATCTCGCAAACTTCACGCTCAATTTATCCCCCGCCATCACGCCGGGGAGGTTTTGCGGTATGATTCAGACGACTTCGTTTTAAGGGAAACGTTATGAAGCAAATCCGGGTTTTAGCGCAGTATTATGTCGATCTGATGGTCAAGCTGGGGCTGGTGAGATTCTCACTGCTGCTGGCGTCTGCGCTGGTGGTGCTGGCAATGATTGTCCAGATGGCGGTCACCATGCTCCTGCGCGGGCAGGTTGAGAGTATCGACGTCGTTCGTTCCATTTTCTTTGGTTTGCTGATTACGCCCTGGGCGGTTTACTTCCTGTCGGTGGTGGTTGAACAGCTTGAAGAGTCGCGTCAGCGTTTAGCGCGTCTGGTCGATAAACTGGAAGAAATGCGCCACCGTGACCTCGAACTGAATCAGCAACTCAAAGACAACATCACGCAGCTGAATCAGGAAATCGCAGACCGTGTGAAAGCGGAAGAAGCACGTCTGACAGTGGTCGATAAGCTGAAACTCGAAATGCAGCACCGCGAACAGGCGCAGATCGAACTGAGCCAGCAATCTGCATTATTACGCTCTTTCCTCGATGCCTCGCCGGACCTGGTGTATTACCGCAACGAAGACAAAGAATTCTCCGGCTGTAACCGTGCCATGGAACTGCTGACCGGCAAAAGTGAAAAGCAGCTGATCGGCCTGACTCCCAACGATGTTTATAGCCCGGATATCGCCGAGAAAGTGGTCGAAACCGACGAGAAGGTTTTCCGTCACAACGTTTCCCTGACCTACGAACAATGGCTGGTCTATCCGGACGGACGCAAAGCCTGCTTTGAGTTGCGTAAAGTGCCGTTCTATGACCGCATCGGTAAGCGACACGGACTGATGGGCTTCGGACGTGATATCACCGAGCGTAAGCGTTATCAGGACGCGTTAGAGAACGCCAGCCGTGAGAAGACCACCTTTATCTCAACGATCAGCCACGAGCTGCGTACGCCGCTTAATGGCATCGTCGGGCTGAGCCGTATTCTGCTCGACACTGAACTGGACAAAGAACAGCACAGCTACCTGAAAACCATTCATGTCAGCGCGATCACCCTCGGCAATATCTTCAACGATATTATTGAAATGGACAAAATTGAGCGCCGCAAAGTACAGCTCGATAACCAGCCGGTGGATTTCACCGAATTCCTGACTGACCTTGAAAATCTCTCCGGCCTGCTGGCTCAGCCGAAAGGGCTGAAATTTATCATGGAACCTGATCTGCCGTTGCCGCGCAGCATTACGACGGACGGCACCCGTCTGCGCCAGATTTTATGGAACCTGATCGGCAACGCCGTTAAATTCACCCGCGAAGGTGAGATTGTGCTGACCGTGCATTATGAGCCGAACGATATGCTGCGGTTTGTCGTGCGCGATTCCGGTCTGGGGATCCCACAGGATGAACAGGACAAAATCTTCGCCATGTATTATCAGGTGAAAGATCAGAACGGCGGTAAACCGGCGACCGGTACAGGTATCGGGCTGGCGGTGTCAAAACGTCTGGCGCAGGCGATGGGGGGCGATATCACCGTCAGCAGCGTGCCGGGCCAGGGTTCCTGCTTTACGCTCACCGTACGGGCACCGACGCTGGATGCACCGGTTGATCTGGCCAGTGACGAAGAAGACATGCCATTACCGGCGCTGCATGTGCTGCTGGTCGAGGATATTGAGCTGAACGTGATTGTGGCACGTTCGGTGCTGGAGAAGTTAGGCAACAGCGTTGAAGTGGCGATGAACGGCCATGATGCGCTGGAGATGTTTGATCCTGACGAATTCGATCTGGTGCTGCTGGATATCCAGTTGCCGGACATGACAGGGCTGGATATCGCCCGCAAGCTGCGCACCGATTACGCCGGACAACATCTGCCGCCGCTGATTGCCCTGACAGCCAACGTGCTGAAAGACAAGAAAGAGTATCTGGATGCGGGAATGGATGACGTGCTGAGTAAGCCGCTGTCTGTTTCCGCGCTGACTGCGATGATTCAGCAGTTCTGGGATCATCAGCCTGAAATTTCCGTTTTGGAAAAGGAACCTGTAGTGATGAAAGACAGCGAATCGTTGCTTGATACCGCCATGCTTGAGCAGTACATCGACCTGGTTGGGGCGAAACTGATTTATCAGAGTGCGGATATGTTTGAAAAAATGATGCCGGGCTATCTGGCGGTGCTTGATTCCAACATGACGGCGCGCGATCAGAAAGGGATTGCCGAGGAAGGCCACAAAATCAAAGGCGCGGCGGGTTCTGTGGGCCTGAAACATTTACAGCAACTGGCGCAACAGATCCAGACGCCGACACTGCCGGCCTGGTGGGATAACGTTCAGGAATGGATTGATGAGCTGAAGGCCGAATGGCGCAATGACATCAAAGTATTACGTGACTGGACGGCAAACGCTGAAAAAAAATAACCCCGACCGAGGCCGGGGTGCGCGAATACTGCGCCAACACCAGGGAAAGAGGTAACCCACGATAGTTTTTAGGGTTCGGTTTTCGCAGGTCTTGGAATTCAGGTTTAAAGTCTAATACATCCTGTAGCAATCAACATAACAAATATAAGCAGAACTGTTACAACATTCATTAAAAACTGTGATGTAGATTAGTCTTTGTCTATACAAAACATCAAGCCTTTATCGCAGGATTTTTTGCAGAATACAAATGAAGCATGTTGATGTTGTATTGGCGACATGCAATTTTGCTTATGGAAGTGAACAATAGCAGGCTGTTTTGCCGGTCAATTTGCGACATTTTCCTCTATGAAACCGGTTCTATAAAATGCACGATTGATGGTAAGTCACTGTAATTAAAGGTTTAAATATAAATTTAAGCGCGATAGCCTCTCCGAAGCCAAAAGAGATCTAAAATTTATTTTAAATGAAAAAATTTCACTTAGGTTTATGCGTTTTTTATCTGCTAAAAAGACATCCGCCCTGCTGATTTTTTATACATGACGGCGGTTGGATTTGACTTAGTGCGTTAGCTTCTCATGCAGTAATTGATGAGAATCTATTCATTTCTGTCAATCTAAATCATAAAAATTACTTACGTATTTTTTGTTGATTCGTTTACAAAAATTTTACTTTCTGGTTTAAAAATTAGTGGCGATGAAAAAAGTAAGCGTTTCAGGCCGTTGACCGGAACTCCTTGATGGCAGTGGTTTAATCGGAGTTTCTCGTCCTGAATGTAAGCAAAAGTTTCATTGTTATTGTTCAATTGTTAGCAATATCGTGCAGCATTTCGCTAGCCTGATTTTGCAGATTATTATTGAGATTGATTAGATGGTCGGATGTGTTGTGGAAAGCGCCAAATGAATAAAACGACTCGAAAGGGCCTGTTGCGTACGCCGCTTTTATGGCTGAAACGCGCAGCTATACTGTTACTTTGCTTATGGATAGCGGGCATTCTTCTTTTTTCTTTTTTGCCCGTGCCTTTTTCTGCCGTGATGGTGGAGCGCCAGATGTCCGCGTGGCTGACCGGTGACTTTGGTTATGGTGCACATTCGGACTGGGTGCCAATGAGTGAGATTTCCTCACCAATGGCGCTCGCGGTGATGGCGGCGGAAGATCAGAAATTCCCGACTCATTGGGGATTTGATGTCGATGCTATTCAGTCTGTGCTGGATAAAGACGGCGGAAAAATGCGTGGTGCTTCGACGTTATCCCAGCAAACCGCCAAAAACCTGTTTCTGTGGGATGGCCGCAGTTGGGTGCGTAAAGGGCTGGAGGCCGGGCTGACGGTGGGCATTGAAACCGTATGGACAAAACGTCGTATTTTGACGGTGTATCTGAATATCGTGGAGTTTGGCGACGGCGTCTTTGGCGTCGAGCAGGCTGCGCAGCATTTCTTTCATAAGCCTGCCAGTCGCCTGACGGCGTCTCAGGCTGCATTACTGGCGGCGGTGTTGCCGAATCCGCATCTGTTTAAGGTGAATGCGCCTTCTGCCTACGTTATCCGCCGTCAGCAATGGATCCTGCGTCAGATGAGCCAGCTCGGCGGTGAGTCTTTCCTGCAAGCGCATAAACTTCATTAAATTACGCAGGATTTGAAGAAAAAAGGACAGCCTGAGCTGTCCTTTTCAGTGATAACGCAGTGCGTTATTTGACGTAGGTAAATGCCGTCGTGACGTGTTTAACGCCGCTGACGCCTGCCGCAATCCCCGCCGCAGATTTACCTTCTTCCTGTGTCACCAGACCCAGCAGGAAGACTTCGCCGTTTTCGGTGGTGACTTTGACGTTAGATGATTTAACCGAATCACTGGTCAGCAACTGAGAACGGACTTTGGTGGTGATCCACGTATCCATTGATGCTGTGCCCATGCTTACCGGCTTACCGGTACGGATTTCGTTATACACTTCCGTTGCGCCTTCGACACCCATCGCAATTTGTTTTGCGCGTGAGGCCATATCAGCCGTTGGTGCCTGACCGGTTAACAGGACTTTGCCCTGATACGCGGTCGCCACGATACGGGCTTCGTCTTTTAGTTGTTTATCTTTGCTCACCGCGTTAGAGACACGGGCTTCCAGCGTGCTGTCATCAACCTGAGTACCGACCGTACGTGGGTCAGTCGTTGTTTTCGTTGCGACGCCAGCCGCACCAACTACCGCAGCGGCGACACAGCCTTGTAACAGAAGGGCGCTTAACAATACTGCAAAGAGAGGACTCGCCTTCATGGGATCTCCTTAATCGTCCTGGTGTGGGAACAGCGTGTTATCTATCAGGTCACAGAGACAGTTAACTGTGAGCATATGCATTTCCTGAATGCGGGCGCTGCGATGAGAGGGAATGCGGATCTCAACATCATGAGGCCCCAGTAATCCCGCCAGCTCGCCGCCGTCATAACCTGTTAATGCGACAATGGTCATATCACGGGTTACCGCTGCTTCAACGGCTTTGACAATATCACGGCTGTTGCCGCGGGTAGAAATGGCCAGCAGAACATCACCCGCCTGACCTAAGGCGCGCACCTGTTTAGCATAAATTTCTTCATGCAGACGATCGTTGGCAATCGCAGTCAGCACAATGTTATCTGCACATAATGAGATTGCAGGAAGGCTCGGACGTTCAGTTTCAAAACGATTAATCAGACTGGCGGAAAAATGCTGCGCATTTGCCGCAGAGGTGCCGTTACCGCAGCACAGAATTTTATTGCCATTGAGCAGCGATTGCACCAGCGTCATCGCGGCGCGTGAAATCGCGTCAGGCAAGGCTTCTGCCGCCGCAATCTGAGTTTGGATACTTTCTGTAAAGCAGACTTTGATTCTATCCAGCACGGGTTTTCGTCCAGTCAGTCGTCGTAATATTTATTCCGCATTGAAGGCATCACGCAGCCATTCTATCTGGCTTCCGGTGATGGCAAAAACATCAAAACGGCAAGATGATGTGTCAAAGCTTGCATTCTTTCCTGCAAGCCAGAAAGACGCAGCGCGTAACAGGCGCTGCTGTTTTTGAAACGTTACGCTGGCCGCCGCGCCACCAAAACTGGCGTTGCGCCGGTAACGGACTTCAACAAACACCCAGGTTTGCTGGTCACGCATGATCAGGTCAATTTCACCTGTGCGGCAGGCCACATTAGCCGCCACGAAGGTTAACCCGGCTTTCTCGAGATAGCGTCGTGCAAATGCTTCGTATTTATCGCCACACGCCCGCGTCTTTGACAAAAAAGGTTTCATCAGTACGTCCTTGTACCTGTAATGATTGAGAATTCCGATCTCTGTCATGCTGTTTCAGTTTTCTCTTAAGAAGAAACTGGCACCAGCGAGCCCTGACGGTATTGCAGCCATGGCAATTTACGGTGGATCACACAGTTGCTGTTGGCGCTCAACTCGCCGGTGCTGCCGGAAACCTGGAAGCCAGGCAATGTGCGCATCTGGGAGAAATGATTTGCCAGATCCCAGGCATCGATCCCCATCGCATAGAGACGAACCAGCGAATAGTCGTTACCAAATTTCGCGGCTGCCTGCTGCATCAGCGCCGGGTTGCCGCCTGCCAGCAACGGAATATCGCTAAACTGCACGCCTTCCATTTCGAGACGGTAGTCCGGCCCTGCACCTGCCTGATAGCTGCGGGAACTTGCATAGACTGACGGATGTGAACGGCCACTAACGGCAAGATCCAGCATCGGCTTAATCAGCGTCAGTTCACTTTGTGTCGCGACAACGTAGACGGAATCCACGGCGCCACCTGTGCTGCCTTGCGTAATTTGTGCATCTGTCGGCGGCGCAGGGATGGTAATGCCACCAATCGTGACCCCCTGCGCTTGTGCCGGCGCGGATGCATCACTGGCGGTGACCGGCGTACCGGTCAGGCGGATACCGCTGCCGATAGAAGAGCGCAATTCACTGCCTGAACCGAGACTTTGCTTGAGCACGGTCTGCCCGCCCAGTTTCTGCCATTCGTTGGCAAAAGCCTGCGCGATACGATCGCCGAAGTTGCCACGCGGCACCAGCAACAGTGGCATACGTTTCTGCTCAGACCACATGTGACGCGCGGCATCCTGTGCCTCGTCTTCCGGCGAGAGCGCAAAGTAACAGATATTCGGGCTGTTTTTCTCAGTTTCTGGCTGATTCAGCGCTAAAACATTCAGCGGGGTCTGGTCAGAAGAGAGTTCGTTCACCTGATCTTTCAGCAGCGGGCCGACAACCAGCGTTGCGCCATCCTGCTGAGCTTGTGTCAGAAGCGTAGCCAGAGGTTGACCATTGGTGTCATACACTTTCACCTGCGCAGTGCTGCTGGCGACCGGCGCAGGGGCCGGTGTGGCGGCGGGCTGAGCCTGAGAAGGATCGGTTTGCGGCGGGGTGTTTTGCGCGCTGGCATCCGGTGCGGATGTGCTGACGACGGCGTTCGGGTCTGCCGGATCTTGTTGTTGTGCCTCAGGAACAGCCGGTGCTGCCTGCGGAGCTGGCTGGCTGGCCTGACCGTTCATGGCGGCAGTAAAGCCTTGCTGAATGGCATTCCCGTAAACCTGTGCCGGGCCGCTCATTGGCAGAAATAGCGCAATTTTGCCGGTTGAGGCAGGCTGAAAGGTCAGCACATTATTGAGCTGAGTCGGCAGGCTTTTCGCCGCCGGATTCACCGGATAGCGGCGCTGCCAGTCTTTAATCCCGGCTTTCAGCAGATCAGGATCCTGTTTGTTACTTTGCCAGACGCTGAGTAAATCCAGCCATCCCTGCAACGTATTTTCATCCGCATTGATCACGATACTGTTGACGTCCTGCGCGGACATCTGCGTCAGCGCCATCCAGGTGCGGTCAATGTTGTCCTGATGCGGCTGGCCTTGTAACAGTGGCTCCTGTGCGATATAGGCGCGGATCACGCCAAGGCTGACACGGCCCTGACTGGCATCGATTTGCGCCTGATAATACCGGGCTCTCTGATCGTTGGTCAGATTGTGGGGATCCAACTGGCTCAGGCTGCTGGCCGCTGCCGGATAATTTTTCAGCGCTACCTGCACTTCTGCACGGGTCAGTTGCTGTTCGACGGTTTGGGCGGCAGTCAGATTTTGCGGCACTTTAGCCAGCTGTTCCGCCGCCTGAGGCGCTTTGCCTTCGCGTATCAGGGCACGCACTGCAAGCAATTGCCAGTCAGCCTTGTTATCATCACCGCTTTGCTGCGCCTGCTGCAAATAATAGTCAGAGCTGCCGGAAGCTGCACCCTGGACACTTTCTGTCGGTGCCTGCGGCGCCTGACCTGAACAGCTGGCGAGAAGCATCGCCACGATAATGGCAGGGAGTAAACGTCCCGAACGGGTACGAAAGGTCATTGAGGAAGGCATTCAGTTTCCAGTGATGTTTTTTTAAGATGCTCAATATTAAATCGGCAATCCGGATGAAACAATGAATCAAGACGATCAAGCAGATATTTCTGCCTCAACGCTGTATATCGTACCGACGCCAATTGGCAATTTAGGGGATATTACCCAACGCGCGCTGGCCGTACTGAACAGTGTAGATTTGATTGCTGCAGAAGATACCCGCCATACCGGATTGCTGCTGCAACATTTCGCGATCAGCGCAAAAATGTACCCGCTGCATGACCACAACGAACAGCAGAAAGCCGAGCATTTACTGGCGAAATTGCAGGAAGGCCAGACCATTGCGCTGGTCTCGGATGCCGGTACGCCGCTGATCAATGATCCCGGCTATCACCTTGTGCGCCGCTGCCGCGAAGCCGGTATCCGTGTGGTGCCGTTACCCGGTGCCTGTGCGGCGATCACTGCGCTTTGTGCCGCCGGTTTGCCTTCAGACCGTTTCTGTTACGAAGGGTTTCTGCCCGCCAAAACCAAATCCCGCAAAGATACATTGCAGGCACTGATCGAAGAACCGCGCACGTTGATCTTCTATGAATCCACGCACCGCCTGCTGGACAGCTTGCAGGATATGGTCGACGTCTGGGGACCGCAGCGTTATGTCGTGCTGGCGCGTGAGCTGACCAAAACCTGGGAAAATATTCACGGTGCGCCGGTGGGCGAACTGCTGGCGTGGGTGCAGGAAGTCGAAACGCGCAGACGCGGCGAAATGGTGCTGATCGTTGAAGGTCATAAGATCGATACCGAAGCCCTACCGGCGGAAGCCCTGCGTACACTGGCGTTGCTGCAAAAAGAGCTGCCACTGAAAAAAGCCGCCGCGCTGGCCGCTGAGATCCACGGTGTGAAGAAGAATGCGTTGTATAAATACGCGCTTGATGAGCAAGAGGGTGACAAATAGGGCGTAATACCCTATTATCCGCCGCGGAGTTGACCAGACAGTCGCCGCTTCTTTGCCGTCCCTTTCGGGGGAGACAGAAGGAGGGGAGGAAAGTCCGGGCTCCATAGGGCAGGGTGCCAGGTAACGCCTGGGAAGCGCGAGCTTACGACAAGTGCAACAGAGAGCAAACCGCCGATGGCCCGCGCAAGCGGGATCAGGTAAGGGTGAAAGGGTGCGGTAAGAGCGCACCGCGCGGCTGGCAACAGTTCGTGGCAAGGTAAACTCCACCCGGAGCAAGGCCAAATAGGGGTTCACATGGTACGGCCCGTACTGAACCCGGGTAGGCTGCTTGAGCCAGTGAGCGATTGCTGGCCTAGACGAATGACTGTCCACGACAGAACCCGGCTTAACGGTCAACTCCCTCGTCAAAAGAAAGCCCGCGTAGTGTTAACTACGCGGGCTTTCACCTTTTCCCCGTCACCATTCAAACTGCCGACGCGTTGGCTGCTCTTAATCACCCGAATCGCTTACTTCAGTAAGCTCATCGGGATTCATGCGTTTGCCGCCTTCCTGCAATTTAAATGATTTAGGGGACGTTCTACACCGGCATATCAATCAGCAGTGCCCGTAATGGCGTGCTGGCAGAAACGGTCAGGCTGTTTTCCTGATGGATAAACGCGCCGTCGCCGCAGGCCAGTTTTTGCGATGCGTGGTTGAGCGAGCCCTGTGCATGAATCTGCCCGTGAATAGATTGCAAATACGCGCGTGGTCCGCGAACCGGCAGGGTAATTTTCTCACCCGCCGCCAGGTTCAGTTGGTAGATCCACACGTTTTGCCGCAGTTGCAGGCTACCCTTTTCCCCGTCCGGTGAAGCCAGCAGGAAATGCGTCGTCTCCGGCAGCGTCATTTTCTGCGTCAGCGGATTCTCTTGTGCAGGACAGGCATCCAGCCACAGTTGCATCCTCGTCAGTGGCTGAGTCGTGCTGGTGTTCAGCTCGCTGTAACTGACATTCGCCTGCGTCGACAGCAATGCCGCCTCACCGGCGCTGACTGCGATACTGTTGCCTTCGCTGTCGCGGTATTCCGCCGAACCCTGTAACACCAGATTCAGCACATCCACGCGCGGATAAGTGCGCGGCTGGAAACTGGCGCCGGGAGCCAGCACTTCCTGATTCAGGACGCGCAGGGACGCATAACCCATCAGCTTGGGATCAAAGTAATGGCCAAAGGAAAATGTATACCGTGCCTGGAGCCAGCCAAAGTCAGCGGTACCGCACTCTTTTGCCGTTCTGCTGGTAATCATGGCGGTGGCCTCTCTTAAAAATTTCGATGTATAAATGGTAAGCGTCTGGACGTGTGATTGTTAGCCAGTTAATCTGGTCGCCATATTCAAATTTCCTGAAAGAGAAGAGAATGGCTAAGGATCGCGCACTCACACTGGAAGCATTACGGGTCATGGATGCGATTGACCGCAGGGGCAGTTTTGCCGCTGCTGCCGATGAGCTGGGCCGCGTCCCGTCTGCACTGAGCTACACCATGCAGAAACTGGAAGAAGAGCTGGATGTGGTGTTATTTGACCGTTCAGGTCATCGGACAAAATTCACTAATGTTGGCCGGATGTTGCTAGAACGCGGGCGTGTGTTGCTGGAAGCCGCAGACAAACTAACGGTGGATGCCGAAGCACTGGCCCGCGGTTGGGAAACGCATATCACCATCGTTTGTGAAGCATTATCCCCTGCCGCGCAGTTGTTCCCGCTGATTGAAAAGCTGGCGCTGAAAGCCAACACCCAGGTTTCCCTGTTAACCGAAGTGCTGGCTGGCGCGTGGGAACGTCTTGAGCAAGGCCGGGCGGATATTGTGATCGCGCCGGATATGCATTTCCGCTCTTCCACCGAAATTAACAGCCGCAAGCTGTATAAGCTGGTCAGCATTTACGTGGCCGCGCCGGATCACCCGATCCATCTTGAAGCCGAACCGCTGTCTGAAGTCAGCCGGGTTAAATACCGCGGAATTGCCGTGGCGGATACTGCCCGTGAGCGTCCGGTGTTAACCGTTCAGTTACTGGATAAACAGCAGCGCCTGACGGTCAGTACCCTTGAAGAGAAACGTAAAGCGTTGCTGGCGGGCTTAGGCGTGGCGACGATGCCTTATCCGATGGTCGAGAAAGATATCGAGGAAGGACGATTGCGGGTCGTTAGTGCGGAATATAACCGTGAAATCGATATTATTATGGCGTGGCGTCGCGACAGTATGGGCGAGGCGAAAGCCTGGTTCCTGCGTGAAATTCCTAAGCTACTGGCAACGCGGGAAGTGAAGTAATGTGTCCTTCCCCTTGTGAAAGGGGAAGGTGCAGAACGAAATCAAAAACGGGTATCCCGGCCATGCTCAGACTCTAAATTCTGCGCCGGTCCGGTGGAAATAATGCCATACGGGTTGATGGTCGCGTGGCTGCGGAAATAGTGATTGCGGATATGCGCGAAGTTCACCGTTTCACGAATGCCCGGCATCTGGTAGATATCGCGCAGGAAACCATACAGGTTCGGATAATCGCTGATGCGGTAGCGGTCGCATTTGAAGTGGGTGACGTACACCGGATCAAAGCGTACCAGCGTGGTCCACAAACGCAGGTCGGCTTCAGTCAGCTGATTGCCGGTCAGATAGCGGTGCTTGCTCAGCAATTCCTCGGCGCGTGCCAGCGCGGTAAACACGCCGTCAACCGCTTCGTCGTAGGCGTCCTGAGATGTCGCAAAACCCGCCTTATACACGCCATTGTTAATCTGCGGATACACCCACTCATTAATCTCATCAATCTTTGCGCGTAACGCCTCGGGATAATAATCCCCGGCTTTGGCCCCCACGGCATCAAACGCGCTGTTGAACATGCGGATGATATCGGCGGATTCATTGCTGACGATGGTCTGCTGCTTTTTATCCCACAGGATTGGCACGGTGACGCGGCCAGTATAATCATTCTGCGCGCGCAGATAGATTTCATAAGCATAATTCAGATGATACAAATCGTCGCCCGTCGCAGCCGGGAAATCGGTGCCAAACGTCCAGCCGTGTTCCAGCATCAGCGGATGCACGACAGATACCGGAATAATATCTTCCAGCCCTTTCAGGGTACGCATCAGCAAGGTACGGTGCGCCCACGGGCAGGCCAGTGAAACATACAGGTGATAACGGTCACGTTCTGCGGTAAAGCCGCCAACGCCGTGCTCGCCTGGCGCGCCGTCAGGCGTTATCCAGTTGCGAAACTGTGCTGCTGAACGTTTGAAATGACCGCCGGTTGATCTGGTGTCGTACCAGGTGTCCTGCCAAACGCCATTGACTAATTGCCCCATTTTTCCTCCTTCCCCATCATCCTTCGAGCTGCCTCTGCGTTGGCTGCCTTCTCAAACCCCAGTCACATACCATTGTATGCTCCCGGGGATTTGCTCAGTTGCCGCCTTGATGCAACTCGAATGATTTAGGGGAGATTTACAGATAAGTCATAAAAAAGGGCGAGGTGATAAATCACATCGCCCTGCAGGTCTGACATAGTGTCTTATTGAATTATAGCTGAGCTGTTGCTCCCTGGTGTCGGAGCAATTACCAGTTTTTCTTGATCAGGCGGTCGATGCTGAATGCGCCCGGGCCGGAAGCAAACAGGACGAAGAAACCCCCCGCGATAGACAGGTTTTTCATGAACATCATTTGGTTCACGCCCTGTGCAAAATCAGTGTGGAAGATCAGCGCCGTCAGGATAGTGAAGATTGCCGTGATCAGCGCGGTGGTGCGGGTAAAGAAGCCGAACAAGATTGCCAGACCGCCGCCAAACTCTAATAAGATCGTCAGTGGCAGGAAGAAGCTTGGCACGCCCATGGAAGCCATGTAACCCGCAGTCGCGGTATAACCGTTAATTTTGCCCCAGCCTGCAACAATAAACAGAACGGGCATCAGGATACGGGCAACCAGTAAAGCTGTGTCGTGTAACTTGTTCATCTTCGACTCCGAAAGTAATGTGCCCAAATTGGGTTAAAAGTGTTATCGGTCCGGACGGAAAATATTTCCTGCCGTTACCGCATCAGTTGATGACGAGATAATAAGTCGGATGAATAAGTTATGTTAGCAAGTAAATCTGTCTGAATGATTCAAATAAATTGAACAGCCAGCGGATTGTTATTCAAAAAGAAAAGGGCTGATTGTTTTCCAATCAGCCCTTTTTGCAGAAGGGGGGGGCGCTATTTATTGCCGATGGTTTTACGGAACAATTTCACGGTGCCCCAGATGCCGAAAGCACGTCGTGACCAGCGAATGACTGCGCTGGGATGGCGGATACCGTAAACGGCCAGCAGGCTTGAGCCGACGACCAGATATTTACGCATTTCCACGAGTTTTACCCAGTAGTGATCCGCTTTCTCGGTGGCATCCAGCCAGTCAGAACCGGCCTGAGAAAGCTCGCCTCGCTGACGCTCAATTTTGCGCAGCAACCTGACTTTTTCGACAGCACGGTTCGGAATGCTCATCGCTCGTCATCCTTTTCCAGCAGGGCACGATCGATGTCCAGTTGCTTACGGGTGAGGCTAAGCAGTGTTGAACGTTTGGCTTTCGCCAGCGTCATCGCGCCCAGGATCACCGCCAGAAGCAGCAACACGCCGGTCGTGGTTGCTATCGCCGTAAGACGATAGGCCGGGTCAATGGCCCAGAATAAAACAACCAGCAAACTCATCAGACCAAAGGCGGTAAATATCAGGGTAATGCCAGCCATGAGCAGCAATTGGAAAATATTGGCCTTTTCCTCTTCCAGCTCAACCACGGCCAGCCGGACACGCGTTTCAACAATGCTCACCACCACGGTGGCGATACGGGAAACGATGTCAAACAGCCCTTTACCCGGTCCTTGTGGCGCAGGTTTGATTGGTTCAGCCATAATCAGCGGCGGGCTAACAGAACGCCAATCACAACACCGACGGCGGCACCAATACCGACGCCCGTCCAGGGTTTTTCATGCACGTAATCATCGGCTTTGCCGGCAATTTCTTTGGTCTGGTAGGCAATTTTGTCGCCTGTATCACTCAGACGCTCGCGGGTATCTTTGAGCAGGGATTCTGCTTTACCACGCAGTTTATCGAGTTCAGCTTTCGGCTTATCGGTAGAGGTCTGGAGAACTTCTTCCAGGGTATCTGCCAATGACTTGAGTTCAGCGCGCAGTTGTTCTGATGTATTACTAGCCATGTGTAAGTCACTCCATACGTTAACTGATTCGAACTTTTAACATAGCGGATATTCAGGTGATCGCAAATGCGAATTGTCTGTTTCAAAAGGCAAGATCGCTGAGAACCCGCCAGGGTGTGAGGCAAAATCTGTCAGACTGAAAAGCGGTTAATGGCCTTCAGCCTCTTTTAGCTCAGACTTTGCTTCTTCCAGTTTTTGCTGTTTCCTGATGATTTTGTCGTGATCACCGTTCGCCTGAGCTTCTTTTAGCTCCTGCTCACGTTCGGCAACTTTTTCACGTTTCTCTTCCACACGTTTCTGGTTGTCTGCTTTCAGACCCGCATCGGTGCAATGCGCTTTATTTTCATGTAATGCTTTCTCCAGGCCGTCAACGCGGTTCTGGTTTTTATGCGCCCGGGCTTCGTCGATCTGTTTCTGGATTTCCTGTTGCCTGGTCACACAACTTTCCGGCTGAGGTGCGGCAAAAGCGGCAGTGGTGAACAGCAATGCAGGAACAAGAGTGAGGGCAGATAAAGTCATTTTCATCGTCGGGTTTCCTTTTGACGTTTAAGTGAGTGTGACACTTAATTCCCTTTGTAGATGGGACTGGTGAATAACTCGCGTTTAAATAATATCATCACTGAATGTGTGGTGATATGAGGCAAAGCCTTCGTATTGCCTTATCCAAACCTGAGAGGGTCACGATCCGATTTAGCTATCCAGGCCTTAGCATGTGGCGGTTCGTAGTACTGGATAACGAATCCGGCAGGCAAAATGTCCTGCAATACGGTTTCGGCCATCTTGCGTTGTGAGGCAGTGTCTAGCTGGACCACCAACGCATTGTCTAGCGGCGTAATGCTTTTGATGTGGATGCCGTGCTGGCTCAGTCCCTGATAAACATAAAAACCATCGGGTAATGCCACACCTGCTCTCGCAGGGCGGATTTGCAGCGTACCGGCCTGTGCCGGCAGGCGTGATACCGTCAGCCCGATCATGGCGACAGCCACCAGTATGATCAACAGAGGCCAGATAAATGAACGTTTGAGCAATCTGCGGTTCATGATGCGTTTTTGCCTTTGTTCTGGCGGTCTGCGCTTTTTTTGCGCCACAGCACGACAATCGAACCGACCAGACCCCCGACCAGCAGCAAAACAGGGAGCAGCATCAGGCAATTCATCACCTGATCTTCGTATTTCAGAAACAGCGGGGTTTTACCGAGGAAATACCCCAGCGAGGTCAGGATCAGGATCCACAATAATCCGCTGACCCAGTTGAAAAACTGAAAACGGCTGTTGCTCAGGCCTGAAAGACCGGCAATCGTAGGCAGCAGGGTGCGCACAAAGGCCAGAAAACGGCCGACTAACAAAGCGGAAAGACCGTGCTTGTGGAATAGCGCATGCGCACGTTCATGATAATGCACGGGTAAATGCGCCAGCCAGCTTTGTACTATCCGGGTGTTGCCCAGCCATTTCCCCTGAGCATAACTCAGCCAGCAACCGAGGCTGGCGGCGCTGGTCAGCAGGAAAATGGTTAAAGGGAAATTCATGGCATCTTTGGCGATCAAAACGCCAACAAGGATCAACAGGCTGTCGCCCGGCAAAAAAGCCGCAGGCAACAAACCGTTTTCCAGAAAAATAATCATGAATAAAATCAGGTACAAAGCCCAGACTAATTGTGGATTAGCCAGGGTTTTATAATCTTGCTGCCAGAGGGCATCGATAAGCGAACTGATAATTTCCATCGGTGTTGTAAAACTCCATCATTTTCAGTGGGTCAGCGAAAAACATCAGCGGAGAAATCGTCTCGACGCTGCCTGTTTTGCTGATAAGGTCGCCTCTTCCCTGGCGGGCTTTCTGGTCATGAATTGTTCGGGGGTTTACGCGTCTCATAGCCTGTTTCACGCGGCCTGAACGGGTAAAAAAAGTGGTCTAACTGTAACAAAATAACAATAACTCAGACAGGTAAATATAGCGCGTTGAGACTGATCATTTAAGTCTGAAGCACGTTATGGAAAAAGGTTTTACATTGGCTGACACTACTCGACAGTGCCTGACAGGACTGGCGGGGAAAAAGCAGAGGCAGTAAAAAGGCAGGTTCGGGGAATTAACCTGCCTTAAGGGGAATTTATTTAGAATTGAGGAGCGGCGGGTCGAGATGAACAACCGGGTTTTCTGAATAAAGATAACGGTCTACGTTAAACTCGAAATCATCGCTGGTGGCGCGGAAAAGCATTTGTTTGGTGTTTTCCAGATGTTGCCACATCGCCAGTTTAGCGGCGTGCGGATCACGGCGGATCAGCGCTTTCAAAATCAGATCGTGTTCCTCGCACCAGCTCTCAATGGACTTCTCATCGATGTGTTCATGCAGTTTGCGCCAGTAAGGATTATGCAAACGCTGGCTCCACATCTTCTCAACGATGGTCGCCAGCGCATTGTTTTGCGTGGCCTGTGCGACCTGTACGTGGAATTTCAAATCCCATTCTGAATCGCGGAAACGGTCTTCCTGACGTGCGTGCTCCTGAATTTCCATCAGACGCATAATGTCCTGCTTCGTGACCTGGGTGGCGGCGAATTCAGCGATGTTACTTTCAATCAGCTGACGTGCCTGTAACAGCTCAAACGGACCGGCGGTGCCAAACTCGCTGCCACTATCGGGCACAACAAGGTGGCGCTGCTGATTTGACATCACATGAATTCCCGACCCTTTACGGACTTCCACATAACCTTCAACTTCCAGCATGATAATCGCTTCACGCACGACCGTGCGGCTGACATCCATTTCATCTGAAATCAGACGTTCGGCGGGTAGCTTCTCACCCACCGGATATAAGCCTGTTTCGATGCGTTCCTTGAGCGTGGCAGCCAGTTGTTGATAGAGGCGTCTGGTGTCTGTGGATTCCATATGAGTGCTCTTTAAAGTAGTGAAACCTGTAAGAAGTGAGTGTCGGACAGACCTGTGAACTTATTATACAAGTGCCAGTATACGTTTTACGAAAGGTTGATGCACCGTGCATTGGCCACAAAGGCAGGGAAGAAATGTCAGAAAAATGCAAAGCCCGGTAAAGAGACTTACCGGGCTGACGAACAGGATCTCAGGCTTTTGCGGTTTTCAGCGGGGCCGGGACAGGTTCTACTGCAGAACGGTTCTGCAAGACGGTCCAGATGATGATGGCGCCGAGCAGGTCGAAGACCGCAAGAGCAGCAAACAGCGGACTGAAACCGATAGTATCGGCCAGCGCACCGACCACCAGAGCAAACATGGTACTTGCCATCCAGGCTGCCATACCGGTCAGCCCGTTGGCAGTCGCCACTTCGTTACGACCAAACACATCGGAAGACAGGGTGATCAGCGCTCCGGACAGTGACTGATGAGCAAAACCGCCGACACACAATAAAGCAATCGCGGCGTAAGGGCTGGTGAACAGACCAATCATGCCAGGGCCAATCATCAGAACCGCACCCATGGTCACGACCATTTTACGGGAAACGATCAGGTTCACTTTGAAGTACTTCTGGAATAACGGTGGCAGATAGCCGCCCAGGATACAGCCGAGATCCGCAAACAGCATCGGCATCCAGGCAAACATTGCGATTTCTTTCAGGTTAAAGCCATACACCTTGAACATGAACAGCGGGATCCAGGCGTTGAACGTCCCCCAGGCAGGTTCTGCCAGGAAACGTGGCAGCGCGATGCCCCAGAACTGACGGTTGCGCAGGATTTCCCAGGCAGACATTTTCTTGCCGTTGTTGGTCTGATGCTGTGCTTCCTGACCTTCCAGAATGTAATCACGTTCTTCATTGCTGAGTTTTTTCTGATCTTTAGGATGCTTGTAGAAGACCAGCCAGCCCAGCGCCCAGATCAGGCTCATCGCACCGGTAATGATGAAGGCCAGTTGCCAGCTGTGCATCACGATACACCAGACGACCAGCGGCGGCGCAATCATCCCGCCAATAGATGAACCCACGTTGAAGTAACCGACGGCAATAGAACGTTCTTTTGCCGGGAACCATTCGCTGCTGGCTTTCAGGCCGGCAGGGATCATGGCGGCTTCTGCCATACCCACGGCACCGCGGGCAATGGCCAGGCCGCCCCAACTGCTTGCCAGCGCCGTCGCCATACAGAAGATGGCCCACATAATAGCGAACATCGCGTAACCGACTTTGGTGCCCATGACGTCGAGAACGTAACCGGCTACCGGCTGCATCAGGGTGTAGCAGGCGGAATAGGCGGCGATAATATATGAATATTGCTGTGTGGTGATGTTTAACTGGCTCATCAGCGTTGGCGCTGCAGCCGCAATGGCGTTACGTGTCAGATAACCTAATACAGTGCCGCATGTGACCAGGGCGATCATGTACCAGCGTAACCCTTTAATCTTACCCATTTAACTCTCTCCCAGTAAATAATCCGGCGATGACAGCGTCAGGCTGTCAGGGCGTATTTCGCACCACCTGAACAAGCATGGAGTTCTGGCTTTCCTTAAAGTATTTTCGGGAACGTCGCCGCCAGATGATTTCACTGGGAGCTGCCCGTGTTATTACGCACTTCTTTATAGTTATCTGTGCGTAAGAATCCGATGAACGTCCTGAACACCAGAATTACTGCTTCGCCGTGGGGCGGGTTGCGCCCGGGAAGTGTTTTGCCCGGGCAACAGCGAAAGGACGTGGCAGGTAATCTCTGACGCTCTTGTCCGGGCGAAGCAAAGATAACTTGTCATACAGATTTAAAATTTGAATGACATCACAAAACCACATTTAAATTGTGTGGTTACTTAAGTTTTTTAACTACAGACTTATTTACTTGATTTTACAATAAAAAGTGCTTTTAAGTTGATCCGCTTCACACTTTTCCGTGAAGGATTAACAATGACAACCTGAATATTGAAACGTAATTGGTGTGACAACTTTACGAAACGATCACATTTAAAACGAACAGTTAATGAACGACCTTATTTGTTTGCTTATGAGAGATGCTCTGTACAACGGATGAACGAACCGATCGCCTGTGCCTTGCAGTGCGGCGATCCGCCCTGGCAGAGCAGATGGCGGGACGGGGTGAAAGGCGTAATAAAGCCGAAATAAAGCGACAACGGGTCTTTTGTCACATTGAGTACGAATTAACTTGTCATACAGATTTAAAGTTTGAGTGACATCACAAAATGACACTCTAATTGTGAGGATAATAAGCACCAGCAACGGATGAGGCTAAAATCATTATTTTACAGAGAATTAGTTTGTTTTTTTGGAATGAAATCAGGCGTTTTAATGGCTTTAGTGCATTAAAAAGTACTGGACGATAGCTTAAATTGGTGTGATAACTTCGCACCATTGAGTGACAACTCTACAGAATTCATGATGAGGAACTTAAGATGGCGCAGTTTTTAACGGAAGACTTTCTTCTCGACACAGAATTCGCACGTCGCCTGTATCACGACTATGCGAAAGATGAGCCCATTTTTGACTACCACTGCCATTTGCCACCTGAGCTGATTGCGCAGGACTATAAATTTAAAAACCTGTATGACATCTGGCTGAAAGGCGATCACTACAAATGGCGCGCGATGCGTACCAACGGTGTGCCTGAGCGTATGTGTACCGGCGATGCCAGTGACCGTGAAAAATTTGATGCCTGGGCTGCGACGGTTCCTCACACGATCGGTAACCCGCTGTACCACTGGACGCACCTTGAGCTGCGCCGTCCGTTCGGTATCACCGGAAAACTGCTTTCTCCGTCTACCGCAGGCGAAATCTGGGAACGCGGTAATGAATTGCTGGCGCAGGATGCATTCTCTGCCCGTGGCATCATGAAACAGATGAACGTGAAAATGGTCGGCACCACCGATGACCCGATCGATTCTCTGGAACATCATAAAGCGGTCGCACAAGATGCCGGTTTTGACATTAAAGTGCTGCCAAGCTGGCGCCCGGACAAAGCCTTCAACATTGAAGCGGCAACCTTCGTGGATTACATGAAGAAACTCGAAGCCGCGGCAGATGTGTCCATAACCCGTTTCAGCGATCTGCGTGATGCCCTGAAAAAACGTATGGATCACTTTGCGGCGCACGGTTGCAAAGTGTCGGACCACGCGCTGGATGTGGTGGTTTACGGTGAAGCGGATGACGCGACGCTGGACGGCATTCTGTCCCGTCGCCTGAGCGGTGAAACGCCAACTGCGCAGGAAATTGCTCAGTTCAAAACCGGCGTTCTGCTGTATCTGGCTTCTGAATATCAACGTCGTGAATGGGTACAGCAGTATCACATTGGCGCGCTGCGCAATAACAACACCCGTATGTTCCAGCTGATTGGCGCAGACGTGGGTTTTGACTCCATCAACGACCAGCCGCTGGCCGAACCGCTCTCCAAACTGTTGGGCGCGCAAGGTCTGGCCGGTGGTTTGCCAAAAACCATCCTGTATTGCCTGAACCCGCGTGATAACGAAGTGATTGGCACTATGGTCGGTAATTTCCAGGGTGAAGGGATGCCGGGCAAAATGCAGTTCGGTTCCGGCTGGTGGTTTAACGACCAGAAAGACGGGATGCAACGTCAGATGACTCAGCTTGCCAACCTGGGCTTGCTCAGCCGTTTCGTCGGCATGCTGACCGACAGCCGCAGCTTCTTATCCTATACGCGTCATGAATACTTCCGTCGCATTCTGTGCCAGATGATCGGTCGCTGGGTGGAAGAGGGCGAAGCACCGGCAGACATTGAACTGCTGGGCAACATGGTAAAAAACATCTGTTTCGATAACGCGAAACAGTATTTCCAGATTGAACTGAACTAAAAAGTACGACGGAGCGCAGGTCCCTGCGCTCCTGAAAATAAACACTGAAATAACAAACAACTATCCCAACAGAGAACGACGGCCACGGGGCAATTTTCCCGCCCTCAAAGACCGGAGTCTGAGCAAATTAAGGTGAATGTGAGATGCAAAGGTTAAATCGCCGTGACTTCCCTGGCCGTCAACATCCGGACAAAATTATTCAATTCGGTGAAGGTAACTTCCTGCGGGCGTTTGTCGACTGGCAAATCGACCTGCTGAATGAGCATACCGATCTGGATGCCGGGATCGTGGTCATTCGCCCGATTGATACCGACTTCCCGCCCTCACTCAGCACGCAGGATGGTCTGTATACCACCATTATCAGCGGCCTGAACGAGCAGGGGGAAACGGTGCGTGATACCCGAATCATCCGCTCCGTTAACCGCGAAATTAATATTTATCATCAGTTTGATGAGTACCTGGCGCTGGCCCGCGACCCGAATATCCGCTTCGTGTTTTCCAACACCACCGAAGCCGGTATCAGTTATGTAGAAAGCGATCGTCTTGAAGACGCGCCTCCGGCCAGCTTCCCGGCCAAACTGACCCGTTTGCTGTTCGAGCGTTTCACCCATTTCTCCGGTGCGGCTGATAAAGGCTGGGTTCTGCTGCCATGCGAACTGATCGATTACAATGGTGAAGCGTTGCAGGAACTGGTGTTGCGTTACGCACAACAGTGGGCATTGCCTGCGGCATTCACCCAGTGGCTGGAAAACAGCAACACCTTCTGTTCAACGCTGGTTGACCGCATCGTCACCGGTTATCCGCGCAGTGAAGTCGACAGCCTGCAGGAAGAGCTCGGTTATCAGGACAGCTTCTTCGACAGCGCCGAACACTTCTATCTGTTTGTGATCCAGGGGCCAAAAAGTCTCGCTCAGGAACTGCGTCTGGACAAACTGCCGCTGAATATTCGTCTGGTTGACGACATCAAACCGTATAAAGAACGCAAAGTCGCGATACTTAACGGCGCACACACCGCGCTGGTGCCGGTGGCCTTCCTGTCAGGGCTGAACACCGTGGGTGAATCCATGAATGATGCGCAAATCAGTCGCTTTGTGGAACTGGCGATCGCCGAGGAAATCTCGCCGGTGCTGGATCTGCCACAGGATGAACTGACGTCCTTTGCGCAGGCGGTGCTTAGCCGTTTTCGCAACCCGTTCATTCAGCATCAGTTGCTGTCGATTGCCCTTAACGGCATGACCAAATACCGCACCCGCATTCTGCCGCAACTGCTGGCGAGTCAGGAAAAGAATCAGCTTCTGCCTCCGCGCCTGACCTTTGCGCTGGCAGCATTGCTGGCGTTTTACCGTGGCGAACGTAACGGTGAAGTTTATCCCCTGCAGGACGATGCACACTGGCTGAGCCGTTTCTCCGAACTGTGGAGCAACGTACGTAATGGCAGCCTGCCGTTGGCCGGGCTGGTCGAAACCGTGCTGGCGGATGAAGAACACTGGGGACGTGACCTGAATACCGTGCCGGGTCTGACGGCTAAAGTGACTGAACAGTTACAGTCGATTGAAGACCGTGGCATGCGTGATGCGTTGGCGGCTTACAGCTAAGAGAGCAACTATGCAAAGTATCATTCAAATTCATACTGCTGATAACGTCGCCGTCGCATTGCGCGATATCGACGCGGGGGAGCAGGTCGAAGCAGGCGGGTATTCCGTTGTTCTGGCTCAGCCTGTTGTCCGTGGCCACAAGTTTGCCCTCCGCCCGATTGCGGCGGGGGAGAACATCGTTAAATACGGTTTGCCGATCGGTCATGCGCTGACGGCGATTGAGCCGGGTATGCACATTCATTCGCAAAACGGCAAAACCAATCTCAGCGATCTGGACGAGTATGAGTATCAGCCGGATTTCGCCAGCCTGCCGGAACAGATGGCGGATCGCGATGTGCAGATTTTCCGTCGCAAAAACGGCCAGGTGGGGATCCGCAATGAACTGTGGCTGATCCCGACCGTCGGTTGCGTCAACGGTATTGCCCGTCAGATCCAGTCACGTTTCCTCAAAGAAACCAATGACGCGGAAGGCATCGACGGCGTTTACCTGTTCACGCATCCGTTCGGTTGTTCGCAACTGGGCGATGACCATGTGAACACGCGGACTATGCTGCAAAATATGGTGCGCCATCCGAACGCCGGTGCGGTGCTGGTGATCGGCCTCGGTTGTGAAAACAATCAGGTTGACGTGTTCCGTGAAACGCTGGGCGAAGTGGATGAAGAGCGCGTGCGTTTCATGACGCTGCAAAAATTCGACGACGAAGTGGAAGCCGGTCTGGAACGCCTGCGTGAACTGTATGCCGTCATGCGTGACGATAAACGTGTTCCCGGTAAACTCAGCGAACTGAAATTCGGGCTGGAATGCGGTGGATCCGACGGATTGTCCGGGATCACCGCCAACCCGCTGCTGGGGCGTTTCTCCGACTACGTGATCGCTAACGGCGGCACTTCCGTGCTGACCGAAGTGCCTGAAATGTTTGGCGCAGAACGTATTCTGATGAGCCGTTGCCGCGATGAAAGTACATTTGAGAAAACCGTTCACATGGTGAATGATTTCAAACAGTACTTCATCGAACACAATCAGCCGATTTACGAGAACCCGTCGCCGGGTAACAAAGCCGGTGGTATTACTACGCTGGAAGAAAAATCGCTGGGCTGTACACAAAAAGCCGGGCAAAGCCCGGTGATGGACGTGCTGAAATACGGTGAACGCCTGACTACGCCGGGGCTGAACCTGCTCAGCGCGCCGGGCAACGACGCCGTTGCCACCAGTGCGCTGGCGGGGGCAGGCTGCCACATGGTGCTGTTCAGTACCGGGCGTGGTACGCCTTATGGCGGTTTTGTGCCGACAGTGAAACTGGCAACCAACAGTGAACTGGCTGCGAAAAAACCGCACTGGATCGACTTCGATGCCGGACGTCTGATCCATGATGTCAGTATGGATCAGCTGCTGGGTGAATTTGTGGATTTGATCGTTGCGATCGCCGATGGCCGCAAAGCCAAAAACGAACTTAATGATTTCCGCGAATTAGCCATCTTTAAAAGTGGTGTCACATTGTAACCGGTCAGGTTTATCGTTAGGATGAAACGGCGTTTCAGTTATGAAGCGCCGTTTGCTTTTGCAGCGCAAGAATTCCACGTATGAGACCCCTGATAAATGACGTATTACTGGTTTGCCCAGTCAGTTGGTGTTGTGGCCTTCATGGTCGGCATCACAATGTTTTTCAACCGCAGCGACCGCCGCTTCAAACAACAGCTTTCTGCCTACAGCGCCATTATCGGTGTGCATTTCCTGATGATGGGGGCTGCGCCCGCTGGCATGAGCGCCTTACTGAATTCTCTGCGTACACTGATTTCCCTGCGTACCCGTAACGCGTGGATTATGGTGATTTTCATCGTCCTGACCCTGGTACTGGGGCTAAGCCGCGCCCATCACTGGATGGAACTCTTACCGGTCGGCGCGACCGTTGTCAGTACCTGGGCGCTGTTCCGCACCAGCGGACTGACAACCCGCTGTATTATGTGGTGCTCAACGTGTTGCTGGGTGGCACATAACATCTGGCTTGGTTCGATTGGCGGCTCACTGATCGAAGGCAGTTTTCTGGTGATGAACGGTTTTAACATCATTCGCTTCCGCCGCCTGCAACTGCGCGGCATCGATCCGTTTGCGGTCGAGAAGAAGATAGTGCAGAAAATGGATGAGCAGGGATAATCCCTGCTTTTTTATCCGTTATTCGCTTAGTCCGCTTATTTTGAATCTGCTCACAGATCGCAATAATAATTCTCCGTTTCCCCCTGTATTGATTCCTTCCGCCTGTTTACCTCGTTGACAATTTCCAGGCTCAGGAGTAGTTTTCGCTTTCGTGGGAGCGGTCCCACAGAAAAGGGAAAAAGGAAAATCATGGACGCTATTCAGGGATTACTGAAAGAGATATATGCAGGGAAACTGTCACCGGTATTCTTAGATGATCTGATGACACGCATTGAAGTTGCCAGAAATCAGATTGCCTATACTGCCAAACAGGGATGGGATGAAAAAGATGTGGTATTGATCACCTATGCTGATCAGTTCACTCATAAAGCAGAAAAAACACTTTCAGTATTCGATGGTTTTTATCAGCGGCATCTGGCGGATGTTTTTAATATTGTACACCTTCTGCCATTTTATCCTTATTCGTCGGATGACGGTTTCTCGGTGATTGATTATCAGCAGGTCAATCCGCTGGCGGGGGACTGGAAAGATATCCGTAAGCTTGGCCAGTCTTCACGGCTGATGTTTGATTATGTCTGTAATCATATTTCCGCGAGCAGTGAATGGTTTAAACAATATCTGGCGGGCAATCCGAAATATGAAAACTATTTTATTAGCCTGGATGAAAACAGTGACTTATCTGCGGTGACCCGCCCCCGGAGGTCACCGCTGTTAACGCCTTTCCGCTGTGAAAATGGCGAAACCCGTCATGTCTGGACCACCTTCAGCGCAGATCAGATCGACCTGAACTTTGCACATCCTGACGTACTGCGTGACATGCTGGACGTGTTGCTGAAATACTTGTCGGAAGGGGCTGAATATGTGCGTCTCGATGCGGTTGGCTACATGTGGAAGGAACCCGGCACCTCCTGTATTCATCTGCCCAAAACACATTTACTGGTGAAGTTATTCCGCGCCGTGGTGGATTATGTTTCACCCGGTACCGTGATTATTACTGAAACCAATGTGCCGCATCAGGACAATATCAGTTACTTCGGTAACGGTGCTGACGAGGCGCAGATGGTTTATCAGTTCCCGCTGCCGCCGCTGGTTCTGCACGCCATTCACAGTGAAAACGGCGAAACGCTGAAACGCTGGGCCGCCGGTCTTGGCGCTTGTACGCCTGCGACCACCTTCTTTAATTTCTTTGCTTCGCACGACGGTATCGGTCTGAATCCGTTACGCGGATTATTGCCGGAACCGGAGATCCTCCGGCTGGTGGATGCGCTGCAACAGGAGGGCGCGCGGGTGTCGTATAAAAATAATCCGGATGGCAGCACCAGCCCGTATGAAGTTAACGTCACCTATATGGATGCGCTGAACCGGCAGGCGGACGACGACGATATCCGTCTGCAACGCTTCATGCTGGCACACGCTATTTTGCTGGCATTCCCCGGTGTTCCTGCGGTGTATATTCAAAGTATTCTCGGTTCGCGTAACGATATTCACGGGGTAGAAAGCGCCGGGCATAACCGGGCAATTAACCGGCAGAAATATGATGTCACGGAAATTGAACAGATATTGTCTGAACCTGATTCATTACGTGCGCGGGTATTTAGTGAACTGAAAAAATTAATTACCTGCAGAACTGAACAAGCGGCATTTCACCCTTCCGCCCCGATGCACATTATAGAATGTCATGAAAGCGTGTTTGCCTTTATCCGCGGACAGGGTAACGAAGAAATAATGTGCCTGTTTAACCTTTCCGCTAAACATATTCAGGCCTCTCTCCCTTCAGGGGGTTATCAGGTCTTACCTTATCATCATTCACTGGAATGTGACGGGGAAATAACATTAAAGCCTTATCAGTATATCTGGTTACGTCATTAAATTAATCGTCATTTTAATGCTTAGTATTTAAAGGGTGTGATATTTCACAGGCCAGAGATTCCGGCTGGCTATAAATTAGCAAAGGAGATGTTCATGAATATAACAATGAAAAGAAAATATATCCTTATAACCCCGTTATTATTATCCACATTATGTTTATCGGCCTGTGAGGATGCCAAAGAGAAACAGATCACCATTGAATTTATGCACTCTTCGGTTGAGCAGGAACGTCAGGTGGTGATTAATCAGCTGATCGCGCAATTTGAAAAGGAAAATCCGCAGATCACCATCAAACCGGTGCCGGTGGAAGAAGACGCCTACAACACCAAAGTGATTACGCTGGCCCGTACCGGTGCACTGCCAGCCGTTATCGAAGTCAGTCATGATTACGCCAAAGTGATGGATAAGGAACAGCTGATCGACCGTGATGCCATCAGTCAGGTGATCGACGGCATGGGTGCAGACCAGTTCTATCCCGGTGTATTGCGCATCGTGCGCACGGAAGAGGGCCAGCATTATACCGGCGTGCCGATCCACGGCTGGATACAGGGGATCTGGTACAACAAATCACAACTGGCCGACGCCGGATTCTCTGCGCCGCAAAACTGGCAGGACGTCACCCGCATTGCCACGGCATTTAATCATCCCGCGCAGAAAAAATACGGTATCGCCTTACCGACTGCAGAAAGTGTTCTGACCGAACAGGCTTTCTCGCAGTTCGCGCTCTCCAACGATGCCAACGTATTTAATGCTGAGGGACAAATCACAGTTAATACGCCGGAAATGCAGCAGGCACTGGATTATTACCGTCAGCTCGCCACTTTCTCCATGCCCGGCTCCAATGACGTCATGGAAATTAAAGACGCCTTTATGAACGGCACGGTGCCGATGGCGATTTACTCCACTTATATTCTTCCTGCGGTATACGGCGAAGGCAAAGCTGACGACCTCGGATTTGCCGTGCCGACCGAAAAATCCAAAGCCGTTTACGGCACCATCACCTCACTGACCATCTCCAACGGGCTGGATACGCCTGAACGTGAGGCCGCTGAACAGTGGGTGAGCTTCCTCGAAAAACCGGATAACGCGACAGCATGGGTGCTGATGTCGCCGGGTGCCGCGCTGCCGGTGACCAAAGGTGTGACGGGTAACGCCACCTGGCAAAACAACCCGGTGATCAAAGCGTTCGGCACGCTGCCGCAAATGCTGGTGAACGAGTTTGCCAACGTGCAGGTGTTTGGTTCCGTCGGGGAGAAAAACTTCGCGGCCATGGGCGATATCACAGGTTCTGCGGTACTCAGCGAAATGCTCAATGGTGTGACCGTCGGGAAGAAAGATCCACAGCAGTCGCTGGCGGAAGGGCAAAAGCGTATCGAAGCAGTGATGCAAAAACGCTAAACGCAGGAGCCTGAATTCTCAGGGAAGATCATGAAATCACGTAAATTTAACCATTCTGACGGTCGTTTTGCGCTGCTTCTGCTCGCCCCCAGCATCTTTTTGCTGGGGCTGCTGGTGGCCTATCCGATGCTGTCGAATATCCAGATCAGCTTTCTGCAAATCCCGCTGAATCCGCGTCTCGATAACCGGTTTGTCGGGCTGGATAACTACCTCAGCATCCTCAGTGATCCGGGCTTTTATCATTCGCTGTGGGTGACGTTCTGGTACACCGCGCTGGTCGTCGCGGGCAGTACCGGGCTGGGGCTGGGCGTCGCGCTGTTTTTTAACCGTGAGTTCCGCTTTCGCAAAACGGCGCGATCGCTGGTGATATTGTCCTACGTCACGCCTTCCATTTCGCTGGTATTCGCCTGGAAATACATGTTCAACAACGGCTACGGCATTGTGAATGTGATCGGTGCTGACATGCTGCACCTGTTCGACGATGCCCCGCTGTGGTTCGACAATCCGGTCAGCAGCTTCGTTCTGGTGGTGCTGTTCGCCATCTGGCGCTACTTCCCCTACGCGTTTATTTCGTTTCTGGCGATTTTGCAGACCGTCGATAAATCGCTGTACGAAGCCGCAGGTATGGACGGCGCCAATGCCTGGCAGAAATTTCGCATCGTCACGCTGCCCGCCATCATGCCGGTACTGGCAACGGTGGTCACGCTGCGCGCGATCTGGATGTTCTACATGTTTGCCGACGTCTACCTGCTGACCAACAAGGTCAACATTCTGGGTGTGTATCTCTATAAAACCGCCTTTGCCTTTAACGATTTAGGGAAAGCCGCCGCCATATCCATGGTGCTGTTTGCCCTGATCTTTATCGTGATCCTTCTTGCCAGAAAACGGGTGAATATCAATGGCAGCAACTAACCGCAAGATCCTGGGCAAAGCGGGCTTTTATGCCAGCCTGCTGATTTTTCTTGGCGCGATGTTATTTCCTTTTTTCATCATGCTGATGACCTCGTTCAAAAGCAGTAAAGAGGCGATTTCCCGTCATCCGACGTTGTTCCCGCAGGAATGGGATTTCCATCATTACGTGGATATTTTCAATCCGCAGATTTTCCCGTTCCTCAGTTATTTTAAAAACAGCCTGACCGTGTCGGTGCTGGCGTCGGTGATCGCCGTGTTCTTCGGCATTCTTGGCGCTTATGCGTTGTCGCGGCTGCGTTTTAAAGGGCGCGTCACGATTAACGCCAGCTTTTATACCGTCTATATGTTTTCCGGCATTTTGCTGGTGGTGCCGCTGTTTAAAATTATTTCGGCGCTGGGACTCTACGATACGACTACCGCGCTGGTGATCACCATGGTGGTCCAGACTTTACCGACCGCGGTGTTCATGCTGAAAAGTTACTTCGACACCATTCCTCACGACATTGAAGAAGCGGCGATGATGGACGGCCTCAACCGGCTGCAAATCATCTTCTACATCACCGTGCCGCTGGCGATCTCGGGCATCATTTCGGTATTTGTGTATTGCTTTATGGTGGCGTGGAACGACTATCTCTTCGCCTCTATTTTCCTTTCCAGCTCGGCCAATTTCACCCTGCCTGTCGGCCTGAATACGCTGTTCAGTACGCCGGATTATGTCTGGGGAAGAATGATGGCCGCCTCGCTGGTGACCGCGCTGCCGGTGGTGCTGATGTATGCGCTTTCGGAACGGTTTATTAAAGGCAATCTTACCGACGGCGGCGTAAAAGGCTGACGTAAAAAACTCACACTGACTGATGAAAGATGAAGGAATATCCGATGAAAAAACTGGTTGCAACCCAGCCACGTGTGGCTGAACTGATGGATTATGAGGACCGCCCGGTCGCAGCGTATGAAGTCAAAATTCGCGTGAAATTTGGCGCACCGAAACACGGCACCGAAGTGGTGGATTTCCGCGGCGTCAGCCCGTTTATCGACGAGGAATTCTCTGCTGAATGGGGCATGTTTGTACCCCGTCCGGCGGATGCGCCGCGCGGTATTGTGTTCGGCGAATTCCAGCTCGGCAACATGGTGGTGGGCACCGTCTGCGAAAAGGGCTGTGAGGTGACGGATTACGCGCTGGGCGATGAGGTTTGTACCTACGGACCGCTGAGCGAAACGGTGATCGTCAACGCCGTGAACAATTACAAATTACGCAAAATGCCTGCCGGTGCCTCATGGAAAAACGCCGTCTGTTATGACCCGGCACAGTTTGCCATGAGCGGTGTGCGCGACGGCAATGTCCGCGTGGGTGATTTTGTGGTGATTGTCGGGCTGGGTGCCATCGGGCAAATCGCCGTGCAACTGGCGAAAAAGGCCGGTGCCAGCATCGTGATTGGCGTCGATCCGCTGGAAAAACGCGGGGAGATTGCGCTGAAAAACGGCGCGGATGCAGTGTTTAATCCGATCGGCACGGACATCGGACTGGAGATTAAAAAGCTCACCGGCAAGCTGGGTGCTGACGTCATTATCGAAACCAGCGGCAACGCTCAGGCCCTGCAGGCAGCGCTGCGCGGTATCGCTTACGGCGGCATTATTTCTTACGTTGCCTTTGCCAAACCTTTCGCCGAAGGCTTTAACCTCGGGCGGGAAGCTCACTTTAACAATGCCAAAATCGTCTTTTCCCGCGCATGCAGCGAACCCAATCCTGATTATCCCCGCTGGAGCCGTAAACGCATCGAAGAGTCCTGCTGGGAACTGCTGATGAACGGCTACCTGAACTGTGAAGACCTGATCGACCCGGTGGTCACATTCAGCAACAGTGCAGAAAGCTACATGAAATACGTCGATCAACATCCTGATCAGAGCATCAAGCTCGGCATCACTTTCTAAAAGGACTTAGACATGAAAATCGGTACACAAAATCAGGCGTTCTTCCCAGAAAATATTCTGGAGAAATTCAAATTTATCAAGGAAATGGGTTTCGACGGCTTTGAAATAGACGGCAAATTGCTGGTGAATCATCTCGACGAAGTGAAAGCCGCTATCGCCCAAACTGGCCTGCCGGTGATCACTGCCTGCGGCGGCTATGAGGGTTGGATCGGTGATTTCATCGAAGAGCGTCGTCTGAACGGATTGCAGCAAATCACGGCGATTCTGGAAGCCCTTTCGCAGGTCGGCGGTAAAGGGATCATCGTGCCCGCCGCCTGGGGAATGTTTACCTACCGTCTGCCGCCGATGACTTCACCGCGCACTCAGGCGGGCGACCGTCTGGCGGTCAGCGCATCCTTGCTGGAGCTGGAAAATGTGGCCAAACGCACCGGCACAACGGTGTATCTGGAGCCGCTGAACCGCTATCAGGATCACATGATAAACACGCTGGCGGAGGCACGCCGTTATATCGAAGAGGGCGCGCTTGAGCACGTCAAAATCATCGGCGATTTTTACCATATGAGCATTGAGGAAGACTGCCTTAGCGCCGCGTTCCATCAGCAACGGGATCTGCTCGGCCACGTACACATTGCTGACAATCATCGTTACCAGCCGGGCAGCGGCAGTATTGATTTTGGCCGCGCATTTCAGCAACTGAAAGAAGATGGCTATGACGGCTATATCGTCTACGAATGCCGTGTGCGGGCAGAAAATCCGGCACAGGCTTATCAGGATTCACTGACCTATCTTCGCAATTTACTCTGACTGACAGGCCGCAAAATGGAATTTATAACGAGTACGGCAGGAACGCTGAAAGTGGCGCTGGTCGGTGCCGGTCAGGTGGCGGAAAAGGTCCATGCGGCCTGTTACCGCCAGATTCCGGGGCTTGAACTGGTGGCGGTCGTGGACTGTGATAGGGCGCGCGCTCAGGCATTTGCCGGGCGTAATGGTATCGCCCGTGCCTGTACCTCGCTGGAGAAGATGCTGCAGGCTGAACGGCCCGACATCGTCAGCATCTGTACGCCCAACCTGTTCCATCATCAGCAGGTGATCACGGCATTGCAGCACGGCTGTCATGTGTTCTGTGAAAAACCGCCTGCCATGAGCGCCGCACAGGCGCTGGAAATGTGGCAGGCGGCAGAACAGGCCGGACGGCTTCTGGCCTATGATTTTCATCACCGTTTCGCCGACGATGCGCGCATTTTACGTCAGAAAGTGGATGAAGGTGAACTGGGTGATGTGTATGTCACCACCGCGCGCGCACTGCGCCGCTGCGGCGTGCCCGGCTGGGGAAATTTCATCGATAAAACCCAGTCCGGCGGCGGGCCGCTGATCGACATCGGCATTCATATGCTGGATGCCGCCATGTACGTGCTCGGCTTTCCGGCGGTGCGCAAAGTCACTGCGCAGATGTTTCAGAAAATCGGCAACCGCAAAAGTGAAGGGCAGTTTGGAAGCTGGGACCCGCAGAAATACAGCGTGGAAGATTCGGTATTTGCCGCTATTGAGTTCTGCAACGGCGGGTTGCTGCGTCTGGAAACGTCGTTTGCGCTGAACATACAGCCCCAGTCGGTCATGAACGTTGAGTTTTGCGGTGATAAAGCCGGTGCCACGCTGTTTCCTGCACAAGTGTATACCGATGAAAAGGGCGAACTGGTGAGGTTATTCCACCGGGAGGTTGCCGACGATCAGCGCCATGTGCGCAGCGTTCAGGCATTTGTGGCGGCGGTTCGCGGGGAAACGGTCAGTCTGGCGGATGCTGAACAGGGATACCGCATCCAGCAACTGGTGGCGGCTGTCTATCAGTCGGCAGAGAGCGGGGAGAGCGTATTTTTATGATTCAGCCTCAGATCCTGCACGAAGCACCGTTTTCACCCCATCGTCTGAATAAGTACGCCAGCCTGCATGCCTGCGGCAATGGCCGGATTGGCATCCGGGGTTGTCACGAGGAAGCCTATACCGACCAGCAGCGGGGCATGTTTGTCGCGGGGTTTTATCACCGCGCGAATGCGACGGAAGTCACCGAGCTGGTGAATCTGCCGGATATTACGGGCATGCGCATTGAGCTGGACGGCGAAAGTTTATCGCTGCTTTCCGGCACGCTGGTTTCCTATCAGCGTGAACTGCGCACCATGAACGGTGAGCTTTATCGCGAACTGGTCTGGCAGTCGCCCGCCGGTCAGCGGTTCAAAATCGAAACCCGCCGTTTTGTGGCGCTTTCTCCGCTGGCGCTGGTGGCGAGTCGTTTAACCGTCACCGCGCTGGATGCGGAGGCGCACCTGTGCGTGAGTACCGGCATTGATGCAACGCTCACCAACAGCGGCCGGCAGCATCTGAACGAGCGTTCGGTGCGGGTTTTCGATCAAAACATTTTACAGGGTTGGTATGAGACGACCGACGGGCAGCAGCAGGCGATCATCACCAGCCAGTGCCTGTTCCCCGCCCGCGCCAGCAGCAGCTTTTCAGCCAAAAACCGCCAGTTACTGCAACATATCAGCCTGCCGTTATCGGCCGGTGAAGCGGTTACGCTGGAGAAATTCAGCTGGATTGCCACCTCGCTCGACGCGGATTTTCTGCCGGAAAGTGACTGGTCGTCACGTTGTCTGGCGTCGCTTTCTGCCTGCGCGCAGCAGGGCTACGGCCATCTGCTGATGGAAAATACCCGCCACTGGCAGCATTACTGGCAGGCAGCGCGGGTCTGTGTGGAGACTGATGATCCGCAAGATCAGCGCGCACTGGATTTTGCGTTGTATCACCTGAAGCTGATGATCCCGGCGCATGACGCGCGTGCCAGTGTGGCGGCGAAAGGACTGACCGGCGAAGGCTACAAAGGGCATGTGTTCTGGGATACCGAAATATTTATCCTGCCTTTTGCGCTGCTGAATGCGCCTGAACAGGCGCGAAAACTCCTGGAGTACCGCTATCTGAATCTGGCGCAGGCGCAGGAAAAAGCCCGGCGCAGCGGTTATCAGGGCGCATTGTTCCCGTGGGAAAGTGCGTTCAGCGGCGAAGAAGAAACGCCGGAATTCGCGGCGATCAATATCCGTACCGGTCAGCGGCAGCGGGTGGCCTCGGCAGTGGCCGAGCATCATCTGGTGGCGGATATCGCCTATGCCACGGTGGGCTATTTTCAGGCCACGCACGACGCTGAATTTATGCAACAAATGGGGCTGGCGTTGCTGAAAGAGACAGCGCTGTTCTGGATGAGCCGCGCTGTATGGCGTGGCGACCGGCTGTCGATTCTCAACGTCATCGGGCCGGATGAATACACCGAACATGTTGATAATAATGCGTTTACCAATTATATGGCGCAGTACAACATTCAGGAAGCCTGCCGGTATCTGCATGAATTTAATCATGAGGACGCTGCATTCTTCGCGCAGGCGGAAGATTTTCTGACGCATCTGTATCTGCCGCAGCCCGATGCGCAGGGCGTGATCGCGCAGGATGATACCTTCCTCAGTAAACCGCAATGCGACCTGAAAGCCTATAAATCCCGCCAGGGAACTCAGGCCATTTTGCTGGACTATTCCCGCGCGGAAATCAACGAGATGCAGATCCTGAAACAGGCCGATGTGGTGATGCTCATGCAACTGCTGCCCGCACAGTTCACGCCACAATGCCAGGCCGCTAATCTCAGTTTTTATGAACCGCGTACGATTCATGACTCTTCGCTGAGTAAATCAGTGCATGCGATTGTTGCCGCCCGGACCCGGCAGGCCGACCAGGCGCTGCAATTTTACCGTGAAGCGTGCCGCATTGATCTGGGTGATGAACCTCATTCCTCGGACGACGGCATCCATGCGGCGGCCACTGCCGCCATCTGGACGGGAGCGCTGATGGGGTTTGCGGGGCTGGATTATCAGTCGGGTGAACTGCATTTCCGGCCGTCGCTGCCGCAGGGCTGGACGCGGTTGCGGTTTCCTCTGCACTGGCGCGGAACGCGTCTGACGGTATCTCTCGAACCCCGGCAATTTACCCTCAGCAAAACCGATGATCAGCCGCTGAAGGTTTGGATCAACGGCGTCTCTTATACGTTTACGGAAAACCTCATTCTGAAAGGATCTCATGATGAAAACTGAACCTCTGCCGCGTGCCGTTATTTTTGACCTCGACGGTGTGGTGGTTGATACCGCACATCTGCATTTTATGGCCTGGCAACGGCTGGCGCAGCGCATCGGGATCCCCATTGATGCGGCGTTTAATGAGCAACTCAAAGGCGTCAGTCGTCAGGAATCGCTGTTGAAGATCCTCGCTGCGGGCGGAAAATCCGGGACTTTTACCCAGGCAGAATGTGACGCCATGGCGGCGGAGAAAAATGCCGATTATGTCGGATTACTCGCCGGGCTGACCACGGCGGACATTTTGCCGGGGATTAGCGAATTGCTGCACACCTTGCGTGAAGAGGGCGTGCTCACCGGTCTGGCTTCCGTTTCACAAAATGCCCCGCAGGTGCTGAGGGCGCTGGGACTGGCGCAGGCTTTCGATTATGTCGCGGACACCCGCCGTATCACGCATTCCAAACCGCATCCGGAAATTTTCCTCAACGTTTGCGAGGCGCTGAATATCGCGCCGCAACATGCCGCAGGGATTGAGGATGCGCAGGCGGGCATTGATGCCCTGCGTGCCGGGGGCATTTTCTCAATAGGTATTGGCGCCACGCTGGAAGGGGCTAATCACCGTCTGGATTCTACAGAAGGATTGTCGTGGGCAGTTATCAGGCAACAATGGTTGCGCCATCAGGCTGACATTTAAGGAAAAATTATGGCTCAGATTTCACTGCAACACATTCAGAAAATTTACGACAAACAGGTTCACGTGGTAAAGGATTTCAATCTGGAGATCGCGGATAAAGAATTTATCGTGTTTGTCGGGCCATCCGGCTGCGGAAAATCGACCACCCTGCGTATGATCGCCGGGCTGGAGGAAATTTCTTCCGGCGACCTGCTGATCGACGGCGTGCGCATGAACGACGTCGCGCCGAAAGATCGTGAGATCGCCATGGTATTTCAGAACTATGCGCTTTATCCGCATATGTCCGTGTACGACAACATGGCGTTTGGCCTGAAACTGAGAAAGATTGCGCCGGAGGAAATCAGCCAGCGCGTGGAATATGCGGCACAGATCCTCGGACTGAATGAGTATCTGGCGCGACGGCCGGGGGCGTTATCCGGCGGCCAGCGTCAGCGCGTCGCACTCGGGCGTGCGATTGTGCGTGATGCCAAAGTCTTTTTAATGGACGAACCGTTGTCCAATCTCGATGCCAAGCTGCGGGTACAGATGCGCGCTGAAATCAGCAAGCTGCACCATAAACTCAATACGACGATGATTTATGTCACTCATGATCAGACCGAAGCCATGACCATGGCAACGCGAATTGTGGTGATGAAAGACGGCGTTATTCAGCAGGTTGGTGCACCTAAAACGGTCTATAACCATCCGCAAAATATGTTTGTGGCCGGTTTTATTGGATCGCCTGCGATGAACTTCATCCGTGGCGCGCTGGATGGCAACTTTTTCGTGACGGAAAGCCTGCGTATTCCGGTGCCTGAAGACAAACTGGCGATACTGAATGCGCGGAGTTATCAACGTAAACCGCTGGTACTCGGGATCCGCCCTGAAGATATTGCCGGTGCGGATCAGCAGAACGCCCATTTTGACGCGCGAATTACGGTGGCTGAACTGACCGGCGCCGAATTTATGCTGTATTGCTCGATTGGCGGTCATGAATTTGTCTGCCGTTCAAACGCTAATACTGATTATCAGGCCGGGCAATTATTATCCCTGCGCTTTGATATGAATAAATGTCATTTCTTTGATTGTGAAACCGAGGAGGTTATTACCGCGAATTAATAAGGTGTTTCATTAACGTGTCTCAATAAGGCGAATTTTAAAAGAGGTTATCCGTTGTTTTAATATCCATCTGTCCCTACTGTAAAAGGAATTATTATAATGAAAATAAAAGTGGCTGCCGCATTATTATGCGGCGCAGTCTGCTCGTCTGCATTTTCTGCTGAGAGCGAAAGTATTAATAAAAATGAAGATCATAATTCACCGGAAATGCTGACGCCGGTACCGATCGGCAACGCTGCGTTACCTGCCGAACCCTGGAAGGTGCAGATCGGCGCCATGCAGGAAACCGAGAACACAGAAGGTCAGGGCGATAAAGACGGCGCTTATGAACCGACGGTGTTTGTTAACTTCAGCAAAGGAAAGTGGAATTTCTACGGTGCATTTTATCAGGAAGACCATAACGTCGATTACTCTGAAGATACCCGAAGTGACTGGTTTAATCAGGTTGAATTCGATGCCCATTATCAGTTTGTGGATAACGCAGATTATGCCCTGGGACTGATGCTCGGTTTCAGGAACTATCAGTGGCAATATAATGACGATAAGAAGAAAGACGATAAATCTTATCATACCCAGCGTTATACCGTTCAGCCAGACTGGTCCGTGTCGCTCAGCCCGGCATTAAAATATAACGGCTGGATGGCTTTATATAATTATTACAATAATATGGATAATAACGGTTATCTGAATAAAGAATTTGAAGGTGAGACCGGACTGAAATACAGCTTCACCGACGATATTGCGCTGCAGGTCAGTTATTATTTAGATCGCGGATGGAATACCGGTGACAGCCAGCGCGGAGAATTTGCCAAACAGGAAGCCCGCGTCTATTTGCCGCTGAGTGTGGATCTGTTTACCAGCGGTAAAACGGTCCTGACGCCGTATGCCCGCCGGACGCTGGATACTTATTATTACAATGATGACCGGGGTGAGCGTGAAGGGGAAACCGATACGCGATTCGGGTTGTTAATCAATCAGCCTTTACCCAACGGTTTTGCCATCTCACTGGAATATGCCTATGAATTGCAGCTGCACGATAATACCGATGCCAGCGCCAATGCGAAGACCAAATTCCATTATACCGGTGTCGGTGTGACCTATTCTTTCTGATGCCTCTGATCCCCAACCGGAGGCCGTTTTTCCGGTTGGGGTTCTCTTATTTTCCGTCGGTGATCTTGATGGCGGAATGATTGACCACCAGCTGTGTCGGCACCAGCGTGCGGGAATGCGCGCAGGGACGGTCGAAAATTTTATCGAACAATAAACCGCAACCCTGCCAGCCTAATTCACGGATAGGAATTTCAATGCCGGTCAGCCCCGGAGAAAGGAGGGGCGAAATATTATCGCTGCTGTAGCCGGTGATGGAAATTTCGTCAGGAATGGCCTTTTTCTGCTCATGGGCCGCCCGGTAAATGCTCATGACTTTCACGGCATCGGTGGCAAAAACCGCCGTCGGCGGATGCGCCTTTTGCAACAATGTCGCCGCCGCCAGGTAAGCGCTTTCCGTGGTGTAACCGCCGTCAATCATCAGGTCGGGGTGCACAGGCAGACCGGCATCCTGCATGGCGCGTTTATAGCCGGCAAGGCGGTCAATGGAAACGTGGTAATCCAGCGGCGCGTGCAGGCAGGCAATATCCTGATGACCGAGCGAAATAAGATGTTCTGTCAGCCGGTAGCTGTCCTGAAAATTATCGGTATCGACGGAGAAGACGTGCTGATACGTTCCTTCAATATTGCCAATCACCATCACCGGAACCTGATAATTATCCAGTTGCTCCAGGATATATTCATCGGCAGGTGAACTGAGCATCATCACGCCTTTCACCATTTTTTCCGTTATTTTGGCGACACACTTTTGCAGGTCTTCTTCACTATTTTTGGACGTCTGCAAAATAACGTCAAAACCCTCTTCTTCCGCTCTCAGGGCAATGGATTGCAATATTTCGGAGAAGAAGGGGTTACCGGCGGTTGTTTTGGTCGAACGGGTGGAAATCACTAAAATTGCATCAAAACCTTTGGATGTCAGCGCCCGTGCCAGTTTGCTTGGCTGATAATTCAGTGTGCGGATGGCATCCAGCACACGCTCACGGGCATCTGGCGAAATATTGGTTTGGTTGGTGATAACTCTGGAAACGGTAGATTTAGACACTTTTGCCAGACGGGCAATATCATAAATAGTGACTGCCACAATATATACACCTCAAATATCCGTATTAAGGACGGGATATTGATAATACGGGGCAGGTCTGAGGTTGTCCATTTTCCGCAGACCTGATGTGGCAGATTATTACTCGTCTAATTTCAGCGGCGGTAATTGCGCAAAAATACTCAGCAGACCTTCGCCCCAGCCTTTACGGATCATGTCGAAATACGGGTGCGTTTCGGTGATCCGGTGCTGTTGCGCGGCGCTGAAACTGTCTGTCGGATAGGTCATCACATTCAGCGGCAGGCCGACGGACAGATTACTGCGCAGTGTAGAGTCCATCGAAATCAGCGCACATTGCATCGCCTGATCCAGCGCGGTGTCGTAGCTCAGCACGCGATCGATAATCGGCTTGCCGTACTTACTTTCACCAATCTGGAAATAGGGCGTGTCATGCGTGGCTTCGATGAAATTCCCCTGCGGATAAATGTGGAACAGCCGCAGTCCCTCGCCCTTAATCTGGCCGCCGAGCAACAGATTGCAACTGAAATCCGTATTGCCGCCCTGATTTGCGCCGCTGTCCCGCCCAATCACTTCACGCACCGTTTCACCCAGCAGGCTGGCGGCATCGTAAAGCGACTTCACGTTCAGCAGGTTTTCCCGTTCATCGTCTGCGCAGCGGCGATGCAGCAAACTGATAATACTCTGTGTGGTCGCCAGATTTCCGGCGCTCTGGATCACCAGCACGCGTTCATCGCTTTGATGAAACACATGCAGTTTACGGAAGGTGGAAATATGGTCCACTCCGGCATTGGTGCGTGAGTCTGAAACAAACACCAGGCCAGAGGACAAGCGCATGGCCACACAGTAAGTCATAAAAAGGTTTCCTCAGGTATTCAGGATCATTGCGGCACGTCAAGCATGGCAACGGCCGCGACAGTGCGCATGTCTTCGCTTCCTCCGCCCAACCGGATACCGCGGACCGGGCATGCATCAAGATAATCTATGCCGATAGCCAGTTTCAAATGCTGATTCGGTTTACAGGTGTTGTTGGTGACATCAAAGCTCTGCCAGCGGTCATCGAGCCAGGCTTCCGCCCACGCATGCATGGCCACGTGCGCGGAGTCTTCTGAGTAAAGATAGCCGCTGACGTAACGCGCCGGAATGCCCAGGCTGCGGCAACAGGCGAGGAAAACGTGAGTGTGATCCTGACATACGCCAGTTTGTGCCGAAAAGGCTTGTGAGGCGCTGTCTTTTACCGTGGTGCTGCCGGGGTTGTAAGGCATTTTCAGCAGCAGTTCGCCCATCAGGCTGCACAGACTTTCATGCTGCGCCTGTGGCCGGTAATAACGGCTGGCGAAATCACGGATCGCGCCATCCGCGAGCGTCAGCGGGCTGGTGCGCAAAAACACCAGCGGCGAGAGATGCCCGCAATTATCGTCTTCCGTATTGTCTTCAATCTCGACCACGCCGTTGGCTTCAATGGTGATCGCCTGATGGGGCTGATCGAGCGTCAGGACATGCAGCACATTGCCGTAGGCATCCAGCGTGCGGGTGGCGTATTCCGGCAAAGTCAGATCCCATGACAAAATCTTCTGATGGCTGGAATCCTGCGGGGTGAGGCGCAGGTATTGCGTGCTGTGCTTAACCTGTTGCGCATAGCTGTAATGCGTCTGATGCGTGACATTCAGTTTCATTATTGAGCCTCCAGATAGGTTTGATGAATGCTCTCAGCGATGGCATTGGTCTGATCCAGGAACTGCATTAACCAGGGGCTGAGACCCATCTCCACGATCTCGTCCATTTCGGTGAAACGTAGCTGAGCATGAAGGGTGTGGACACGGCGGCGTGGCAGATTGCCTGCGCTGCCGCCGATTTCCTCCAGCTGTTCAGCCATGATTTCGACACAGGAAAGCAAGGATCGCGGTAACTCGCGGCGCAGGACCAGCAACTCAGCAATATGTTTCTGGCTGAGTTGCTGCTTGTAAAGCGTGTGGAACGCCTCGCGGGCGCTGACGGCGCGCAGCAGGGTATCCATCCGGTAGTATTCGCGCACCGGATCTTCGTCGGCATTCAGTAACTGATTTTTGGCATCCAGCAGACGGGCGGTGCTGTCCGCACGCTCAAGCATGGTGCCGAGGCGGATAAAGTTCAGTGCATCGCTGCGCAGTAATGTGCCGAACATCGCACCGCGGAACAGATGTGAGCGCTCCTTGACCCAGTCGAAGAAAGCGTCCGCACCGGCAGAACCGACGCCCTGACGGCGGATCAGTTTCATCTCGATCCAGGTGGCATTGATGCTTTCCCAGACTTCGGAAGACAGGCTGCCGCGCACCGCATGGGCATTATTCCAGGCCATTTGCAGGCAACTGAAAATGCTGCCGTGGTTGAAACTGTCCAGTGCGAAGAAGTTGAGCAGATTGCCCATGGACTCCTGCGGATAGTGCTCGTTAAATAACGTCCGCGTACCGGTCATGGTCAGCGGCACCAGTAAGTCATTGTTTTCATCACGTGCGTTGACGTCACGAATCGACATCATCGACAGCTTGTTGGTCACGTCCAGCAGGCGTGCAATATTCTCGGCGCGTTCCAGATAACGCGCCATCCAGTACAGTTCGCTGGCTGTTCTGCTTAGCATGCGTCATCCTCCGTCGGATTTTCTTCCAGCACCCAGGTGTCTTTGGTTCCGCCGCCCTGAGATGAATTGACTACCAGCGAGCCTTCAGCCAGCGCCACACGGGTTAATCCGCCCGGTACCAGCCGGATTTCCGCGCCGGTCAGGGCAAAGGGCCGCAGGTCGATATGACGCGGTGCCAGCCCGTTACCGACAAAGGTCGGGCAGGTGGAAAGCGCCAGTGTTTCCTGTGCGATGTAGTTTTCCGGACGGGTGCGCAGCAATTCACGGAAGCGTTGAATTTCCGCCTTGCTGGCCGTCGGGCCAATCAGCATGCCGTAACCGCCTGCGCCGTGAACCTCTTTCACCACCATTTTTTCCAGATTCGCCAGCACGAAAGACAGATCGCTTTCCTTGCGGCATTGCCACGTCGGCACGTTATTGAGGATCGGATCTTCGGCCAGGTAGTAGCGGATCATCTCCGGTACATACGGGTAGATCGATTTGTCATCTGCCACGCCGGTGCCGATCGCATTGGCCAGTACCACACCACCGGATCGATACACCGAAAGCAAACCGGGCACCCCGAGCATGGAATCGGCGCGGAACGCCAGCGGATCGAGGAACGCATCGTCGATACGCCGGTAGATCACGTCAATCTTGCAGGGGCCGGCGGTGGTACGCATAAACACCGCGCCGTCTTTCACGAACAGATCAACGCTTTCCACCAGTTCCACGCCCATTTGTTGCGCCAGGAAACTGTGCTCGAAATACGCGCTGTTAAAGCGGCCGGGCGTCAGTACCACGACAGTCGGATCGTTGACGGTTGTGCTTTCACGCAGGGTTTGCAGTAAATGAGAAGGGTAACGGGAAACCGGCGCGATACGCTGCTCGGCAAACAATTCGGGATATAACCGCATCATCATTTTGCGGTTTTCCATCATGTAAGACACACCGGACGGCGTGCGCAGGTTGTCTTCCAGCACGTAGTATTCGCCATTGCCGCCGCGCACCATGTCGGTGCCGGCAATGTGGGCATAGGTATCGCGGTGAAGGTCGATGCCCTGCATGCACGGTTGATACTGATCGTTGGCCAGCACCTGTTCGGCGGGCACGATCCCTGCCCTGAGGATCTTCTGGTCATGGTAAATATCATGCAGAAAAGCATTCAGCGCCTGAACCCGCTGACGGATCCCGCGATCAAGCATCTGCCATTCGCTGGCCGGAATAATGCGCGGTACACTGTCGAACGGGATCAGCCGTTCCGCGCCGTCATCTTCGCCATAAACATTAAAGGTAATCCCCACCCGGTGAAACAACAGCGCAGCTTCCTCTTTTTTGCGCTGGACTGCCTGTTGATCGGCTTGCTGCAACCATTGCCAGTAGGCCTGATAATGGCTGCGATGCTTGCCTTCAGCCATTAACATCTCATCAAAAAAGGGTGAATCGGAAAGGTCAATCTTGATCATCATCACCTCACAAACTGGACAGGCTGCAATTGAATCGTTCAATAACAATGAAGATCAGGCATAAAGTGTGCCAGCGTGCAAAACAGGCTGAAAATCAGGGGAAAAGGGGCCGGTCTGCCCTGTTCGGGTGCAGCGCGCTTTCAAGTTGAGTGAAAAGAGGGCAGAAATGATTAGGTTACTGTAAGTATGATCGTTGATGAGGCAATCGCCATTGATGATATGAAAACAACAAAAAAAACTTATGGATACATTAATTATGTTTAGTATTTCTGTGCATCATCACATTCGCATTCTCCGGATCCTGATACAAAATTCCCACAATTTCACCATGTGAATACAGTTTCCTCACACCCCGAAAAGCAGGATGCTTTTCACATGCCAACCAGGGACCGGAATGGACACACTTTCCCGTTATTCTCTTGCTATCTGGAACAGCCCGTACGCTTTGGACGTGCTGAATTTTCGCGGCGAAGAACAGCTCAGCGAGACCTTTTCCTACACCGTTGACGTCACCTCCCCCGCACCGGATATCGATGCCGCGCAGATGCTGCGCCAGTTCGCCAGCTTCACTATGGGCACGCCTTTCCAGCCGGAACGCGCCGTGTACGGCGTTATCCGTGACTTTCAGCGCCTCTCCACCTCCGCCGACGAAACCCTGTACCGCCTTGAGCTGGTGCCGCGCCTGCGGCTGCTGGAAAACAGCACCAACAGCTTTATTTTTCAGAACCAGTCGGTGCCCGACGTGGTGGAATTTATCCTGCGCAAACACGGGCTGGAGGGGCAGGATTTTGAGTTTCGCCTCAGCCACGCCTACCCCGACCGCGAGCTTATCACCCAGTGGGGCGAGACCGACCTGCAGTTTATAAAACGCATTCTGGCCGAAGTGGGTATCTGGTTCCGCTTTGAGGCGGATACCCGCCTGACGTGTGAGAAAGTGCTGTTCGGCGACGGGCCGGAGCAGTACCGGTTTGGCGTCACGCTGCCGTACTGCGAGCCGTCGGGGATGAGCGACGGCCACGCCGAAAGCGTCTGGGGGCTGAAAATCCACTGGAACGCGGTGACCGGCAAAATCTTCAAACGCGATTACAACTACCGCGAGGCGACCACGCCGCTGGACGTCAGCGCGCAGGTGCGCAGCGCCGCGCCGGTGACCGGCGAAAGCTACCTGTACGCCGGACCCTACCGCGAGGCCGGTGAGGATATCGACGCCGCCGCCGAAACCGGCGCGTTTTACGCCCGCATCCGCCACGAACGCAGGCTGAACCATCAGTGCCGGATATTCGCCCGCACCACCGGCAGCGCGCTGGCGCCGGGTCAGGTGCTGGAGTTGCAGAACTATCCGTTCAGCGACCTGCCGGACGGTATCCTGATTACCCGCATCGTCGCCAAAGGCTCGCGCACCGAACACTTCCACCTCAATATCTGGGGCATGGCGTATCGCGAAACGATTGGCTTCCGCCCCGAACCGCCGGCGCGGCCGGTGCTCAGCGGCACGATACCGGCGCGGGTGGAAAGCCCGACCCGGGGTGACATCTACGCGTGGCTGGATAATCAGGGGCGTTACCGCGTACGGATTGACGGCGACCGTGCGTCGGCGGATGCCGGTTATGCGTACCTGTGGGTACGCCTCGCTAAACCCTACGGCGGCGACGGCTACGGCTGGCATATGCCGCTGACCGACGGCACCGAAGTGGCGATTGCCTTTGACGGCGGCGACCCTGACCGGCCGTATATCGCCGCCGCGCTGCACGACGCTGAACATCCCGACCACGTGACCGAACGGAACCACACCCGCAACGTTCTGCGCACGCCGTCAGATAACACGCTGCAGATGGAGGACCGGCGCGGTGAGGAGCACATCAAACTCGCCACCGAATACGGCAAGACCCAGCTGAATAGCGGGCATATCGTCGATGCGCAAAACGCGCCGCGCGGTGAAGGTTTTGAGCTGCGCACCGATGAACACGGCGTCCTGCGCGGTGGTAAGGGCGTCTTTCTCAGCGCGGACGCCCAGCCGCAGGCGCAGGGCCAGGTGCCGGATAACCGCGCGGCGATGGCTGAAATCGACTACCTGCAGGGGCAGGTGAAAGCCCTCAGCCAGGCCGCCGCGGAGGCCAAAGCGCTGGAGGCCGACATCGCGGCGCAAATCGCCATGTTCAGCGAACGGCTGAAGCCGATAAATCAGGTGGTGCTGGCCAGCGCGCCACAAGGGATTGCGCTGACCAGCGGCGAACATATGCAGCTGGCGGCGACCCAAAACATGATACTGAACGCCGGTAAAAACGTGGATATCGGGGTGATTAAGAACCTGACCGTCAACACCGGTGAGAAAATGGGCCTCTTTGCCCTGAAGGGCGAAATGAGCCTGAAGGCCAGCGAGGGTAAGGTCGACGTTCAGGCGCAGAACAACCGCATGCAACTGGCGGCGGGCAAAAAAGTGAGCATCACGGCGGTGGACGGCGACATCCTGTTCAGCGCGAAAAAGCGCATCACGCTGATAGGCGGCGGCAGTTATCTCATCCTGCAGGACGGCAAAATTGAGTACGGCACGGCCGGTGAATATTTCAGGAAAACGCCGCACACGGTGCTGACGGTGGCGAACCCTGTACGGCTGAATATGCCCTATTTGCCTGGAGGCGGAAAATACGACCTGGCGCTGGATTTCAGGGATCACGACTTAAATGCCATAGCCAACGCGGATTACCACATCACATTTGAAAGCGGTTCGGTACTGGCTGGCCAGCTTGATGAACAGGGATATGCATTGCACAAAAATGTCCCGTTTGAATCAGCCAGTGTGGAATACGTTTTGCCCGACCCTTTACCGGATCCGGACTGGGAACGCTACACCTCGCTTGATGCGGCAACGGACAGCCTTTTAACGAAATAACAGGGACAATCACCAATGGATGACGATTTCGCCAGGGCGCTGGCATTTTTCACCCCGCCGCCTGACAGCTGGGTCTGCAGCGGGCAAAGAAAAGTTGAGGCCGCAGGCCAATGGATTTGGGAAACCCTGCAGGGAGACTTCAATACCGAACAGACCACCGGACAGGTCGTCACGGGGACGGTGATTTCCATGATCCCGTTTGTGGATCAGCTCTGCGATATCCGCGATCTGGTGGCGAACTGCAAAAAAATTAATGAAGACGACAGCGATACCTGGGCATGGGTCGCGTTGTGCCTGACGTTGATCGGCTGCTTCCCGGTGTTAGGGTCGCTGTGCAAGGGCGGATTTAAAGTCCTGTTTTTGTATTTGCGCAAAAGTCATCTGGATCAGCTAAACAACCCCGGCCAGCTTTACCGTGCGCTTGAAGGCGCCATCGGCTTATTGAACGATTTTCTGAATATGCCCGCCACGCGCAGCGCGCTGAAGTATCTGAAAATTTATAACCCTTACCGTTTCCTCGAGGAGAAATTACGCGGCGTGATCGACAGCCTGGATGTCTTCGATCTGTTAAGTGTTTTTGATGAACTCCTCTCCGTCACCAAAAAACTTCTCGATAAAGTCACGGCCTGGGGCCCGGCATCGTTAAAGCAACCCGTAGCCGCGTTGTGGAACATGCTGATGGCAGTACGTCGCAACGCGGACCGGATGCTAAGTAAAGCCTTCGCCCCCGTCACGGATTTACTGGAAAAACTGGCAAACCGCCTGCGTGTTGAAGGTGACAATGCCTACCGCGCGCATGTGGGCACCAACGTACACCTTTACGGCGGTGAACGGGCGGCTAAAGAAGTGGAGATGTTTAAGCAGGAAAAACCGGATTGGGTGGATATTGGGGTTAGTGAACTAAAGTATGAACCATTACGAAATCTTTCAAGTGTTCAATTTGATCAGATCACCAAAGGATGGCCTGATTTGCGAAAAAATTCATCGAATGATGTATTGAAAGGAAAATTTAATACCTTCGACTCTACAATGACTGCTACTGAAATTCCGCCAGGGGAAGTGATTTACCGGATAATTGACCCTAATTCTTCAGACAACAGTATTTGCTGGATGCATAAGGCAGAGTTTGAAAAGCTGACGTCGAAAAGTGGCTGGCGTAAAAACTTTGCCGTATGGAAAAGCTGGAATGAAAACGGAGAATATGTCGTTTACACCGTCCCGCCGGGGCAACCACTTAAGGTCTGGGAAGGTCGCGCTGCAACACAAATTAATGAGAATGCCAAAGAATATTCGCTGGAAGGCGGAGCGGTACAAATCGTACTGGACCCGTCGCAGCTTAAAAAAGAGTTTACCGGTGAGCGGCGGAAAACCGGCTGGGGCTATGGTGATGTAGCCGGTGATCCGGTCAGCCCTTATCTGGGGCTACCGAAGCTAGAGAATAAAAACAGCTGGTACGAACCAAAAGGAAAAGAATAATGGGTATTTTACATCCGCAGGAATGTTACTTTTTAGAAAAATTCATCTCAGCAGAACATTATGCCGAAACCCGTGACGCCATCATTGCCTATATCGATGCCCATGAGGAAGCACTGGCAAGATATAAACATGAAATGCCACTGAGTAGCCGAAAACTTCCTCAGTGGCAACAGGCCGATGTAGTGTGGGAAACACGCGTTATGCCTAATATCAGGCCAATGAAAGAACGTTACATTAAAGCTTATATTCTACGAACTCATAGCGACATCAAAGCATTCGATATTGGTCATGCTATGAGCAATATTAGCAAAGGTATTGTTGAGTTTTGGAATGGATGGATGACTGAAGAAGAAATCCTAGTTATTTCCCAGTTAGAAACTATTGCATCAAAATTAGAAAGTAGACTTTCTGATTCGCTGAGAGGTGCATGGGAAGAGGGGGATTTGACGTATATACATACAATGTACGATAAATCTGAGTTGCCTAAAAAAACTCCTCGTTATGAATTAGATCAATCTGTACGTATTGAGTCCGGTGACGTTCCAACCCAAACAGGATTCTATTTGCCGGATATTAATTTTGCACCTGCAAGATTTATTCCTGAAGATTATGGTCAACCGGCCTCTGCAAGGCAAGGTACCAAACGCAGTAACTGGGTGGATTCAGAAACAGGTGAAAAGGAATATTGCTGGCTCGAGTCTCAGTGGGCAAAAACCGGCTGGACCCTTATCCGCCGGGTTGAAGGCGAATTTATCAACGTTCCGCCGGACGGATTTTTCCCGAAAGGATTACCGGAAGAATTGTACAACTGGCCGGAGAAAGAGAAGTTATTGCGGCAGGCGGAACCCACCCGAATCACCGCGTACAGCGGCGAAATCAGTCCGCACACTGGCCGCTGGGGCACCTTTATCGACGGCAGTTTGCATTATGTTCATGTGAAACATGGACAAACCCTGCCGGAATATGAAGATAAAAAAGGCAAGCTTCATCGCACGCTTTGGTCATTGCTGGAGCGGGATGATAAGGGCAGCGTTTTGATAAACAGCTGAATGACTTTTGTGCGAGTAACCGGTTTTGATTTAAACCGGTTACTGTTTTTGATAAGGAAGTGACGGATAAATCCAAAAGGAAAAGAATAATGGGTATTTTACATCCGCAGGAATGTTACTTTTTAGAAAAATTTATCTCAGCAGAACATTATGCCGAAACCCGTGATGCCATTATTGCTTATATCGATGCACATGAGGAAGCACTGGCAAGATATAAACGGGAGATGCCTCTCAATGCCCGCAAACTCCCTCAATGGCAACAGGCTGATGTCGTATGGGAAACTCGTGTAATGCCAAATATTCGTGATTTAAGGGAGCACTTCAGTAAACGATATATCCAACGTAGTCATAATAACCCAGAAGCATTTAGAATGGGCAATGCAATGGGATATATTCAAAAAGGTATTGTGGACTTTTGGAATGGATGGATGGCCGAAGATGAAATAGAAAAAATTTCTGCTCTTGAATCTGTGGCTAAAAAACTTGACAGGCGATTATCAATGACGCTGAGAGGGGCATGGGATGACGGGGATTTGACCTATACCGGCTGCGGAATATTATATTCAAACATTGAACTCCCAGCAAAAATACCTTGTTATAAACTTGATCCTTCCGTAAGAATAGAAATAGGACAGAATCCCGAACAAACAGGCTTCTATCTTCCGGATATTAAATTTGCAGCAGCCCGGTTTATTTCCGAGGACTTTGGGCAGCCGGTTCTTGCATCTCAGGGCATCAGACGCAGTAACTGGTCCGACCCAGAAACGGGTGAAAAAGATTACAACTGGGAAGATATTGAATGGACCGAAACCGGTTGGACTCTTATCCGCCGGGTTGGAGGCGAATTTATCAATGTGCCGGTGGACGGATTTTTCCCGAAAGGATCACCCGAAGAATTGTACAACTGGCCGGAGAAAGAGAAGTTATTACGCCAGGCGGAACCCACCCGAATCACCGCGTACAGCGGCGAAACCAGCCCGTACACCGGCCGCTGGGGCACTTTTATCGACGGCAGTTTGCGTTATGCTCATGTCAAACACGGACAAGCCCTGCCGGAATATGAAGATCAAGAAGGCAAGCGTCATCGTACGCTTTGGTCACTGCTGGAGCGGGATGATAAGGGCAGCGTTTTTATAAATAGCTGAATGACTTTTGGGCGAGTAACCGGTTTTGATTAAACCGGTTACTGTTTTTGATAAGGACGTGACGGATAAATCCAAAAGGAAAAGAATAATGGGAATTTTACATCCGCAGGAATGTTACTTTTTAGAAAAATTTATCTCAGCAGAACATTATGCCGAAACCCGTGACGCCATTATTGCCTACATTGATGCGCATGAAGAAGCACTGGCAAGATATAAACGTGAAATGCCGCTTAATACCCGTAAGCTTCCCCAATGGCAGCAGGCTGATATAGTATGGGAATCGCGCGTGATGCCTAATATCAGACCCATGAAAGAACGTTATATGAAAGCTTATATTCTACGAACTCATAGCGACATCAAAGCATTCGATATCGGTCATGCTATGAGCAATATTAGCAAAGGTATTGTTGAGTTTTGGAATGGATGGATGACTGAAGGTGAAATAGAAAAAATTTCTGCTCTTGAATCTGTGGCTAAAAAACTTGACCGTCAACTATCAACAACATTGAGTGGGACGTGGGATGAAGGTAATTTAACTTACAACGGCCGGGGGTGCTATGCCTTGGAAGACCTACCATCTCAAATCCCCGAATATAAACTTGATCCAGCAGTAAGGATTGAAATTGATGATATTCCTATCGAAACAGGAATTTACTTGCCGGATGCAGATTTTTCTTCAGCAAGATTTATTGCTGCTAATTTTGGCGAACCACCAGAAGCAGTGCAAGGAATTAAACGTACAGACAAGCTAGACGTGGAAACAGGTAAACCAAGATATAGCTGGAGAGAATCTCAGTGGGCAAAAACCGGTTGGACTCTTATCCGTCGGGTTGAAGGCGAATTTATCGATGTGCCATCGGAAGGTTTTTTCCCGAAAGGATTACCGGAGGAATTGTACAACTGGCCGGAGAAAGAGAAGTTATTACGCCAGGTGGAACCCGTCCGACTTACTGCATACAGCGGCGAAACCAGCCCGTACACCGGCCGCTGGGGCACTTTTATCGACGGCAGTTTGCGTTATGCTCATGTCAAACACGGACAAGCCCTGCCGGAATATGAAGATCAAGAAGGCAAGCTTCATCGTACGCTTTGGTCACTGCTGGAGCGGGAGGAGAGCTAAGAAAAGCTGCTCACATCCGCAATGATGTTAAGTAGAGTTATTATCAGGTGTTGATTTTCGGCAAAAAAACCAGCCCGCAGGCTGGTCTGGTGCATCACTGACGCGAATTAACGGCGGACGGCGATGGCTTCGATTTCGATTTTTACGTCTTTTGGCAGACGGGCCACTTCAACGCAAGAACGCGCCGGGAACGGCGCGTTGTGTTCAGTGAAGAACGCTTCGTACGTGGCGTTAACGGTGGCGAAGTCATTCAGATCTTTCACGAAAACGGTGGTTTTCACAATGTCTGACACTTTCAGGCCAGCGGCTTCCACGATCGCCTGAACGTTTTCCAGTGACTGACGCGCTTGTGCCGAAATGTCGTCTGCCACAGAGCCGGTTTTAGGATCCACAGGGATCTGGCCGGAAGTGATGATCATGCTGCCCAGATCCACGCCCTGAACATAAGGACCGATAGCGGCAGGGGCGTTTTCAGTGCTGATTTCGCGGGACATAATGTCTCCTGATTTGAGTTAAGGTGAATAAAAAATTATCCCTCAGTATAAAGGCTTAATCATTGTTCAGCACCACCTGATGCTCAAACTCTTTCTCGCAGTATTTGCATTTCAGATGCACACCGTCCGCACGTTGTTTCACCGCGAAGCTGGAATCCACCGGTTCAAAACGGCTGATGCAGTTGCCGTTCGGGCAGCGCAGAACGCCGACGATACGGTTCGGCAGCGTTGGCATCAGTTTTTTCACCACGTCATAATTGTCGATGCGGTTTACCGTTGCACGCGGGGCATACACTGCCAGCTGATTGACCTGTTCGTCGGTCAGAAAGGTGTTTTCAATTTTGATGATGTCTTTACGACCCAGCTCGCCTGAAGGCAGGTTCAGGCCGACGGTCACGCGCTGCTCCGTTTGGGTAAATTTGAACAGAGACAATAATTTAAAGCCGACCTGCGCCGGGATATGGTCGATGACCGTACCGCATTTGATGGCTTCAACCTGAAGTTTGTTGTCGTGTGTCATAATTTTTTTCTCCTCAAGTTTACTGTGCAGTGTCTGCGTTCAGAACCAGCGCCAGCAAAGCCTGACGCGCAAAAATGCCGTTACCGGCCTGCTGGAAATACCAGGCATAAGGCGTTTTATCGACATCCGGCGTGATTTCGTCGATACGCGGCAGCGGGTGGAGCACTTTCAGGTGCGGCTGAGCATGGGTCAGATCGGCAGCCCGCAGGACAAACTGCGCTTTCACGTTGGCGTATTCCGACGGATCCAGACGCTCTTTCTGCACGCGGGTCATGTACAGAATGTCGATTTCAGAGACCACTTCATCAATGCTGCTGTGCAGGCTGTATTCGATGCCTTTTTCTTCCAGTAACGCCAGGATATATCCCGGCATCGCCAGCGCGTCCGGTGCGATAAAGTAAAAGCGGTTGCCGTTAAATTTCGCCAGTGCCTGCGCCAGGGAATGCACCGTGCGGCCATATTTCAGGTCGCCGACCATGGCGATTTTGATGTTGTCGAGACGCCCCTGCGTTTCCTGAATGGTGAACAGATCCAGCAAGGTTTGCGTCGGGTGCTGGTTTGCACCGTCACCGGCGTTCAGTACCGGAATACCGCCGGAGAACTCGGTCGCCAGACGCGCCGCACCTTCCTGCGGATGGCGCATCACAATCGCATCGACGTAGGTGCTGATAACCGAAATGGTATCGGCCAGCGTTTCGCCTTTTTTACCGAGCGACGTGTTGCTGCTGTCGGAGAAACCCACCACCGAGGCACCCAGACGATGCATTGACGTTTCAAATGACAGGCGTGTGCGGGTTGAGGCTTCGAAGAAACAACTGGCGATCACTTTGTGTTTCAGCAATTCAGGCTGCGGGTTGGCTTTCAGGCTGGCAGCGGTATCGAGTACCAGTTCCAGCTCTTCGCGGCTGAGATCGTTGATGGAAATGATATCTTTCTGATACAGCGGATTGGCCATAGTCATTCTCCTGTTCTTTACGCGTAAAAAGTGTGGCGCTCAAATTCCGGACAAAAAAAAGCCCCTCAATGAGGGGCTTTCAGTAAAACGGTAATACCACGGAAGAACAACGGCAGCGGGCTGCCTGATGGCACGGTGTTTGGTCGATCATCTGAGCACAAAACCTGGCGATTGTTCATGGGTTCTCCCGACAAATTGTGGCGCATTATACGCGGGTGATTGACGACATCAAGCGGAAAAATGGCCTAAGGCAAACGGTTGCTGCCGTGGTTTTCTTTAATCGCCAGTATGCGCCTGATTATCCTGCATACCCTGTCCAGTTCCGTCGTTTCCCGGGGAGCCACCAATACGGTAGTACTCGAGGCAATCACCCCGAGAACCTCCGGCAACCGGTGATGATCGATTATCCTGCCCACGGCGCGACCATATCCCGGCATGACATGCACCACCACAAACTGAGGATTATGATCCACATCGGTGACCATTTCGTTTACCGGCCTTTGGGCATCGGGAGTGAACTGAGACTGCTCATTCAGGGCGTAAATCTTTTTGCCTTTGGCGTTCTGCACCTTCACGACACCCAGCGTTTTCAGCAACTGTGAAATGGTGGACTGACCGATATTTTTGTATCCCGCGCGCTGGAGTTCCTGACGCAGTTCCTCCTGTGATGAAAAATGTCGGCTGGCAATAAGCTGATGGCAGAGGATCAGTTGCTGATGTTCTTTTTCAAGTGTAGGTAATGTTCTTTTCATGGTCATATTTCCGGTAAATAAAGGACGTCAACATGGCAAAAAAATCATTTTCTACAAAGACTTAAATCAAAGAACCGAGACTTAACGCGAACATCAGCAATACCAGTAAAATCCCCATCAATGGCGCAACCCACTTCAGCCAGCGGATATAGGGCACCCGCGCGATCGCCAGACCGCCCATGACCACGGCGGAGGTCGGCGTGACCAGATTCACCAGCCCGGATGCCGACTGATAAGCGGTCACCACCAGTTCACGCCCGACGTGAGCGAAATCGGCGAGAGGCGCCATGATCGGCATGGTCATCACCGCCAGACCGGATGACGAGGGCACCAGAAATGACAGCACCACTTCAAGCAGGAACATGACATTGATGAACAGCATGCTGGACAACCCGGAAACCATACCTTCGGCGCTGTGCAAAATAGTATGAGTAATCATGCCGTTATCCATGATCACTACGATGCCACGGGCAATGCCGATGATCAGCGCCACGCCAAGCAGGTCGCGTGCGCCATCAATGAATGTTGAAGTCAGTTCTTCCTCACTCATGCGGGCAATCAGACCTGTGAGGATCGCTGCGGCAAGGAAAACGCCGGAAATTTCCCCCATCCACCAGCCCTTTACCGATACGCCATAAATCATCACCACAAAAGCCAGCGCGAAGATCAGCAGGATGATTTTGCGCACGCCGGTAAAAGGCAGCAGTTCTTCGCTGCGGTTGCCGAGAAAATGGGCACGGTTGCTTTCCCACTGATCGGCGACGATGGAAAGCGAGGGATCGCGGCGCACTTTACGGGCATAGCGCATCACCCAGATCACGCAGATCAGCCAGCCGATGATCAGGATGGCGACGCGCAGACCGATGCCGTGAGTAAACGGGATCCCGGCGGCATTGGCGGCAATCACCGTGGCGAAAGGATTGATTGTCGAACCGAGCGTGCCAATCCCGGCGCCCAGCAGTACGGTAGCGGCGGCCACCAGCGGATCGAAACGGGCAGCCATCATGACCGGCACCAGCAGGGTGTAAAACGGCAACGATTCTTCGGCCATGCCGTAAATAGTGCCACCAGCGGCGAACAGGGCCATCAGGATCGGGATCATCCACTCTTCTTTGTCCTTCAGACGGACGGTGACCCGTTCAATCCCGGCGTCAATTGCGCCGGTTTTGGTCACGATCCCCAGGAAACCGCCAATGATGAGAATAAATAAGGCGACATCAATTGCGCCAGCCTGACCGGTGGTGTGGTTATACAGACCATCAACGGGCGCGAGGAAAATATCCACCAGCCCCTGCGGGTTGCCGCTGACCGGATGATAAGTACCGGCGACCGGGACATCTTTACCCAGCCCGGCATTCATCGCCATGTCGTACTGACCGGCGGGGATGACCCAGCTCAGACCGGCGACCAGAGCGATGAGAATAAAGAGAATGGTGTAGGCAGAAGGAAATTTGAATGTACGCATGAACGTAATCCTTAAGAAAAGCGTGAAGGTAAAACACCTTCACGCAAAGGGCTTAGTCATCGCCAAGCGTGGCGACCATGACCGCTTTTATGGTGTGCATACGGTTTTCGGCTTCATCAAACACAATGGAATGCGCGGACTCAAAAACGTCATCCGTCACTTCCAGCCCTTGCATGCCGTAAGTGATTTCCAGTTCTTTGCCGAGTGTGGTTTCTGCGTTATGAAATGCGGGCAGGCAGTGCATGAATTTGACGTCAGGATTGCCGGTGGCGCGGAGGACGGCAGCATTAACCTGATACGGGCTCATCAGGCTGATACGTTCTGCCCAGGCGCTTTTCGCTTCGCCCATCGACACCCAGACATCGGTGTAAAGGAAATCGACGCCTTTTACGCCCTCATCAACGTGTTCCGTGAGCAGAATGCGGGCCCCCGTCGTGCGGGCGATATCACGGCAGAGAGTGACCAGGGCCTCTTCCGGCCAGAAGGATTTTGGCGCCACCAGACGGATATCCATCCCCATTTTCGCTGCGCCGACCATCAGGGAATTGCCCATATTGTTTCGGGCATCACCCAGATAAGCGAAGCTGATCTGGCAGAGATTTTTCCCCGGCGAATGCTCAAGCATGGTCATCAGGTCGGCGAGGATCTGGGTCGGATGAAACTCGTCGGTCAGCCCGTTCCATACCGGTACGCCGGAGAATTCCGCCAGTTCCTCCACAATCTTCTGTGCAAAACCCCGGTATTCGATGCCGTCGTACATTCGCCCCAGCACGCGGGCGGTGTCTTTCATGGATTCTTTGTGCCCGATCTGGCTGCCGCCAGGGCCGAGGTAGGTGACGTGCGCCCCCTGATCGAAAGCGGCCACCTCAAATGCACAACGTGTGCGGGTGGAGGTTTTCTCAAAGATCAGCGCAATATTTTTTCCGTGCAGACAGGGACGTTCCTGACCTGTTTGCTTATCGTTTTTCAGTGCCCGCGCCAGCTTGATCAGTTGCTGAATTTCTTCCGGCGTGAAGTCGAGCAGTTTAAGGAAATGACGATTTTTCAATGTGCCAGACATAATGATTATCCTGAAATAATGAGAGGAGAATGCGGGTTATTCCGCGCGGATACAGGTGCCTTTCAGACCGGCCAGAATGGCCTCACCCTCTTGCAGAGCGCCGATCCCCGCCAGCCCGTGGCAGGCATCGACAAACTGGCAGGCCGCATTAACTTTCGGCCCCATGGAGCCTGCGTCGAAAGTCATACCCGCGAGATCCCGTGTGGTGATTTGATGCAGCGGACGTTGCTCTGGCGTGCCCCAGCCGAGGTACACCGCATCGGCATCGGTCAGGATCAGCAGTGCGTCGGCCTGTAACTGACGCGCCAGCAGCGCCGCCGAAAGGTCTTTGTCTATCACGGCTTCCACGCCTTCCAGCCCGTCGGCGGTCTGATGAACCGGCACACCGCCGCCGCCGTTACAGATGACCAGATAGTGCTTTTCCAGTAAGGCACGGATGGCATCAATCTCGAGGATGCGCTGCGGCTGAGGAGAGGCGACCACGCGGCGGAAATGCGGTCCGTCAGGTTTCATCGCCCAGCCTTTTTCGGCAGCCAGATCCGCCGATTGCGCCTGCGTGTAGACCGGACCGATGTATTTTGTCGGGTTGCCAAATGCCGGATCCCGCAGGCTGACTTCCACCTGTGTCAGCAGAGTGCAGACGCGGCCTTCAGGCAGGCAATTTTTCAGCGCCTGTTGCAGCAGATAGCCGATCATCCCCTGTGTTTGTGCCACCAGAATATCGAGCGGGTAGGGGGCGACGGCCGGATACGCGCTGTTTTGCAGCGCCAGTAATCCGACCTGCGGACCGTTGCCGTGCACCAGCACGACGCGCCATTTCAGGCATAGCGCAGCCAGCGTTTCGGCCGCCAGACGGATGTTGTTGCGCTGCAGTTCGGCTTCGAGCGGTTCGCCACGGCGCAACAATGCATTGCCGCCAAGGGCGACAACCAGAACAGGTTTGTTCATGAAATTTTCCCGGTATAGATGATCAGATGTCGTCGCGTTCAAGCGGGCAACTCATGCAGCGCGCGCCGCCGCGGCCTCTGCCCAGTTCATCGCCCGGAATGGGGAGCACGGTGATCCCGGCCTTGTCGTATTTTTCGTTAGTCCGGGTGTTGCGCTCGTAGCCGATGACCACGCCGGGACGCACGGTCAGCACGTTATTGGCGTCATTCCACTGTTCGCGTTCGGCTTCAAAACTGTCGCCGCCGGTGGTGATGAGTTTGATGTCGTCAATGCCCAGCGCTTTGCCGATTGCCCGGACGAACTGCGGCTCTTCGGTGCGGCGCAGGCCGCCGTGACCATTGTCGGTGAGCGTCCAGCACAAAGTGGTGTCGCGCACCACTTCCGGATACACCGAGAAAGTGTCCAGATCGATATGTGTCATGACAGTATCAAGGTGCATGCAGGAGCGGTGTTTCGGTAATTGCAGCACAATCACTTTGGTGGCCTGCTGATGTTTGAACAGTGAACGTGCGAGGAATTCCACACCTTGCGGAGTCGTGCGTTCCGATAAACCTATTAATACTGCGCCACGGCCAATGACTAAAACATCGCCGCCTTCCAGCGTGGCGTGGTCGTAATTAAATTCGTCGTTGCCAAAGTAAGTAATAAATTCGTTATCGGTAAAGTGCGGATGCCAGCGATATATGGCACGTAAATTATTGGTTTCCCGTTTACGTGCTTCTTTTGCCATCGGATTGACCGATACGCCGTTATATATCCAGCAGGAAGTGTCACGGGTAAATAAATGATTGGGTAAAGGCTTAATCACAAAGTCATTTAGCTGATGCGTATCCGTGACCATATTATGAAAAGTATCGGGAATTTCACTGTATGTTAATCCGCCACTCATAAACCGGGCCGTTTGCCGGTGAGGAAGATCGGCCAGCCAGCCCCGAATTTCTTCGGCAAATTGCGGCCCCAGCCGGTAATCCGAGATCTGCCGGCTGAGCAGCCAGTCTTTGGCCTCGCGGTTATCGAGGGTTTCTGTCAGCAGGTCAGTCAGCAATAAAACTTCCACCCCTTGCTGGCGCAAGGTCTCGCTGAAAACGTCATGTTCTTTCCCGGCGCGCTCAACGGAAAGCACGTCATCGAATAATAACTCCTGGCAATTCGAGGGGGTGAGTCGCTGTAAACTTAAATTTGGCCGGTGAAGCATTACACTGCGAAGTTGGCCTATTTCGGATCCTACATAATGCCGTTTCATATTTATCCCTTTTGTAAAAAGAAGAGCAAATAATGTTTTGGGCAAATGAATGACGGGGAGAATAAATAATTTATTCAACCTGAAATGGTATGTGCCCGCAACGAAATGAATAATATTCCGCTTAGGCATTTAATATGTGATTCAGATCGCATCAGAATAAATGGATGACAGAGGTTATCTGTTGATTGATAAGCGTCATTGTTTTATTTATTAGCGGGCTCAGTAAAGTGAATAATTAACGAAATATCAGCGTATTTATTTGGCCTGACAGTAAATGACCGAATGAGATGATATTAACGCAGTTCTAATTGACTCAAAAATAAAGGGTTTATTTTCGCTCTGCATAGAATGTCTTTTTTTATGATTAAAGATTTATAAATTCTCTCAGACATTAAATAACTATGATTAATTTCGGTGGTTTTTGGTTTAATTAAATTTGTGATCTGTTGGTGAGTTTTTAGAAATAGTCCGTAAGACCAACAGGATGAAAGTGCAGCACTGAATGCATTTTCAGGGTTTATGCAATCCGGCTGCATAATCATTGTTTCTCCGGTCGCGGATAACGTTCTGTCGCAAAATATTCCCCGTGAAGTCAAAATTTTGATCCCGCTCTGGCCACCGGACAGCAAACAGGATTAGTATTTATGAAACGCTGTTTCACTCATGCATTACAAACCCGAGGTTATGATGATCACAGGAAACATCCACGCGCTGCATCTCGTCCCTTATCTGCCCGCTGAACTGCGCGATGCCATTGAATACGTTAAACAACACATCACGCCACAGACGCCGCTGGGCAAACACGATATCCGTGGCGATGACGTATTTGTGCTGATTTCCAATGATTCGACGGCACCGCTGGCCGAACGCCGCGCCGAGTTTCACGCACGTAATCTGGATATCCAGATTGTGCTGAACGGCACCGAAGGCATGACATTCAGCAACTTACCGGCAGGATATGTCGATACCGACTGGCTGGAAGACAAAGACATCGCGTTTCTGGCTGCCGGTGAGCAGGAAAAAACCATGATCATGCAGACCGGCGATTTCGTGGTGTTTTATCCGGGCGAAGTGCATAAACCGCTGTGCGCCGTCGGCGAACCGGCCAATGTGCGTAAAGCGGTGGTGAAAATGAACGTCAGCGCATTGTCCGCTTAATGCTGATTGTGTAGCGCTTTGTGCGCTTGATCAGCTTCATGCGCCAGCGACGCAGCCTGCCGAGACGTTCTGGCGCTTTGAGTTTGTGTTTGATCCACACCACCTGCCACGGCCGGAGACGCATCTGGCCGTTAAACACTTCTCCGCCAATCAGATCTTTCCCTTCGACCGCCAGCTTCAGCATCTGCGAATGATCGCTGATATTGAATATGCAGCTGATCCGGTCTTCGGTTTTCGGATCATAGCGTTCCATCGCAAACAGCGATTTACCCAGATCAAACACGCGCTGACCCGCCTGTGGTGAAAAGGCCGGGTGCTCGCGGCGGTGTCTGATAAGTGCCTGTAATCCATAAAAAATGCGGGCACGTAAGCCGTCTTTTTTTTCCAGTTCCGCTTCAATGGTCATCAGATCCAGTTTTTTACGGTTGATACGGCGGTTGATCCCGGACTGATGCATACCCTCAAGATCGTTTTCGCTGCCCAACAGGCTGTGAATATAAATCGCCGGGACGCCGATAAACGACAGCAGCAGCGCCTGTGCCGCCAGAAACTTACGGGCTTTCAGCTCAGTATCATCTTCCGGTTCAGTCAGCGCGCTCAGGTAATTTATGTTCAGTTCATACGGGGAATGCGTGCCGTCACCGTTGTCTTTATAGGACACGCGGCCTTCCTTGCGCAGCGTTTCCTGCGCCATGTATTTACGTTCGTCATCGGTCAGGAAGGTTTCGGTCGGACGTAAACCTATGCCGTCGTGGCTGGCAAGGAAGTTGAAATAGGTGGTGTCAGGATAACGGGCTTCGGCATTCAGGCTCTGCGCCCATTGAGTGAGCGTGGTGGTATCCTGACGCAAAAAGGCGTGCAAGGTCAGCGGCGGCAGCGGGAACTGATACACCATGTGTGCCTCGTCGCCTTCGCCGAAATAACTGATATTTTCGTGATGCGGAACGTTGGTTTCAGTGATGATCCGCGTGCCGGGGATCACTTCATCGAGAATGGTGCGCCAGACTTTAATGATGTTATGCGCCTGCGGCATGTGAATACAGCGCGTCCCGGCTTCCTTCCAGATATAGCCAATCGCATCAAGGCGGATCGACTGCCCGCCGCTGGCGGCGTACTGCAACAGCACATCGATGCTTTCCAGCAGGACCTGCGGATTTTTGAAATTAATATCGACCTGATCTTCACTGAACGTCGTCCACAGATACAGCTCGGTGCCGTTGGTTTTGATAAATGGCGAGAGCAGCGGTGAAGCGCGCGGGCGCACAACGCGGCTGTAATCGAGCTCGGGATTGGCGGCAATAAAGTAATCTTTGTAATACGGATCGTCATGCAAATAGCCTTTCATCCATTCGCTTGAGCGGGAAATATGGTTGATCACGCAGTCAAACATCAGGTTGAAATTAGCCGAAAGGTGATGAATATCTGACCAGCCGCCGAGATGTTCATCGATCCGCCGGTAGTCAATGACGCTGAAGCCGTCATCCGAGCTGTACGGATACATCGGCAGAATATGGATGTCGCTGATGATGTCGCGCAGATAGGTGTTAGCAAAGTGATTGAGCGTCGCCAGCGGCGGTTGCTCGCCGTGACGGATATTATCGCCATAAGTAATCAGATAAATATTGGTGCCATCCACCCAACGGGTGTTGCGGTGTTTGCCGTAATTCCATTTGTCGGCGAGATGCAGGATTTTTTTCAGCAGGTCGGCGATGTGTTCCCTGGGGTAAATCCTGCTTAACAGGCTTTCGAGGCGCAGGACATACTCAAGATTAACTGAGCTCATATCGGTTCCTTCTTCTGCATTTTTGTTTTTTTTGATGAAAGCACTCTAAAAAGGTTAGCTGAAAATGCGGGCTTCTGGCGGGAACGGGCGGGATAAAGTGCAAAATGATGTAAAGATTGCGGCGTACAGGAAGTTTATCCTTGCTGCACGCCGGGAGAGAATCAGTCGTGACCGAGGGTGGCCACCATCACCGCTTTGATGGTGTGCAGACGGTTTTCCGCCTGATCGAACACCACGCTGTGGCTCGATTCAAAGACGTCATCGGTGACTTCCATGCCGCCGTGCAGGCCGTACTCCTCCGCCATTTGTTTACCAAGCGTGGTCTGGTCATCATGAAATGCCGGCAGGCAGTGCAGGAATTTCACCTGCGGGTTGCCGGTCAGCGCCAGCATCGCGCTGTTTACCTGATAATGACGCAGCAGGTTAATGCGCTCTTTCCAGACTTCTTTTGGCTCACCCATGGAAACCCAGACGTCGGTGTAAAGGAAGTCGGCATCTTTCACACCGGTCGCGATATCTTCGGTCAGGGTGATGCTGCCGCCATTTTCTTTCGCCAGATGCTCACAGGTGGCGACCAGTTCCGCTTCCGGCCAGCAGGCCGAAGGTGCGACAAGGCGCAAATCCAGGCCACATAACGCCGCGGCCTCCAGCAGGGAATTCCCCATATTATTACGGGTGTCCCCCAGATAGGCCAGGCGCATACCTTTCAGCGGTTTGCCCGGCAGGTGTTCCTGCATGGTCAGCAGATCAGCCAGTAACTGCGTCGGGTGGAATTCGTTGGTTAAGCCATTCCATACCGGTACACCGGCGTATTGCGCCAGGATTTCCACTTTATCCTGCCCGTAACCGCGATACTGAATACCGTCGTACATCCGCCCGAGGACGCGGGCGGTATCTTTCATCGATTCTTTATGGCCGATCTGGCTGCCACTTGGGCCGAGATAGGTGACTTTTGCCCCCTGATCGTAGGCGGCAACTTCGAAAGAGCATCGGGTGCGGGTAGAGTCTTTTTCGAAGATGAGCGCGATGTTTTTGCCTTGCAGGCTGGCTTTTTCGGTGCCGTTCTTCTTAGCGGCTTTTAATTCTGCGGAGAGTTTCAGCAGTGACGAAATCTCTGACGGGGTAAAATCCAGTAACCTGAGAAAATGACGTTTACTCAACAAACTCATGATGTCGCTCCATAGCGCGTAAGCATTTCGGATTGAATTTAAATTCAATTTAACTGTATGAATATGCAAATACAACCCCACAGTAAAAACTTTGTCGTTTATAGTGGAGACGCGCCCTGCGGTGTGTGAAAATAGCGTACAAACGTCACATTGATTGAGGACAGAGATATGGCAAACCGTGAATTGCTGGAAGAACAACGTGAAGAGACTCGCTTAATCATCGAAGAACTGCTGGATGATGGCAGTGATCCTGACGCGCTTTACACTATCGAACACCATTTATCTTCAGAGAAATTTGAAGTTCTGGAGAAAGCGGCAGTCGAAGCTTTCAAACTGGGTTATGAAGTCACTGATGCTGAAGAGCTGGAAGTGGAAGACGGCTCTGTTGTGATGTGTTGCGACGTCATCAGTGAAATCGCGTTGAAAGCGGAACTGATCGACACGCAGGTTGAGCAACTGATGAACCTGGCCGAAGCCAACGGCGTCAGCTATGACGGCTGGGGCACTTACTTCGAAGGCGATGACGACGAAGAAGGTGAAGACGGCGAAGACGAAGATTTTGTTGATGAAGATGATGACGGAAAACGTCATTAATTCTTTCTGAATCTGAAACAAAAGGGCTGCTGAATGAAGCGGCCTTTTTTATTTCTGCTCAACCCCTTCCTTTGTGAGAAGCCTCTCGTTTGGTAAATTTCATAAACCATATGCAAAATATGGTTAAATTCAATACACCTGCCAAAAGTTAACATACCAATTCTGAAAGATATTCTACCTCATGACTTGGAGCCAGATTATGGCAGCCGTAAAGAAATTGTCTGTTCTAGAAAAACTCGGTTTTGGTATGGGTGACGCCGCTTGCGGGATCGTTTATTCCTCCGTCACGATGTTTCTGACGTACTTTTATACCGATATCTACGGGCTCTCCGCCGCCGCTGTCGGAGTAATGTTTCTGGTTACGCGCATTCTGGATGCCGTCAGCGATCCGCTAACCGGCATTGTCGCGGACCGCGTGCAAACCCGCTGGGGGCATTTTCGCCCGTGGCTGATTTGGTTTGCCATTCCTTATGCCGTGCTGGCAGTAATGACCTTCACCACGCCTGATTTCGGTCATTCCGGAAAACTGCTTTACGCCTACATTACTTATTCATTGCTGATGCTGTGTTACACCTTTATCAATATTCCGTACTGCGCACTGGGCGGCGTGATTACCACGGATGATAAAGACCGGCTGTCTGCGCAATCCTATCGGTTCACGATTTCATCTCTGGCTGGTTTACTGGTTTCTGTCGGCACGTTGTGGCTGGTGGATTATTTCGGTAAAGAAAATCTGCAGGTCGGTTACCAGGCGACGATGGCGGTAATGGGCGTGATTGCTGTTTGTATGCTGGTGTTCTGTTTTTGTTTCACCAAAGAACGGATCACGGCGGAGGATACCCGTCAGGTATCCGTGCTCAGCGATTTGAAAAATCTGCTGTCGAACGATCAGTGGCGTATTGTCGCCATCATCACCTTTTTCTCCAGTATGGCTGGGGTGATGCGCAGTTCCGCGACATTGTATTACGCGACGTATCTGATGCTGGATAAGGGGCAGAGTCTGGTCAGTGGCACGGCGATGAAAAGTACGTTTATCACGACCAGCGTAGTCGGCACGATATTTGGGGCAATAGCGGCGGGGTACTTTGCCAAACGGTTTAGCACGCTGACGATGTTTAAGAATATCAATCTGCTGCTGGTTCTTGCGGGTGTAGTGATGTTTTTTGTCCCGCCGAAATTCCTGCCGGTTATTTTCCCGCTGTATTTCATCATTGGTTTTTTACACCAGATGTACCAGCCGTTTAAATGGAACATGATGGCGAATGCGGCGGATTATGGTGAGTGGAAAACAGGCCGGCGGATCACCGGGCTGTCTTTCTCCGGCAATCTGTTCGCGTTAAAACTGGGTATGGCCTTTGCGGGGGCATTTGTTGGCTTTTCACTGGGCTGGTTTGGCTATCATGCGGGTGCAGAAACACAGACTGCGCTGGCAACTACCGGCATCATTGGCCTGCTGACCGTTGGGCCTTCAGTATCGTATCTGATCCTCTATTTCCTGGCCCGTTTCTACAAGCTCGATGATGCCACGATGAACCATATCCAGACTGATCTGGCGAAACGCAGCGGGGATATTGCCCGCGAGCAGGAAAATGAAGTCGGTAATCCGGCTCCGGTGATATTTGTTAAATAAGGAGGAGTTCGATATGGAGATGACTAACCGTTCTGGCTGGCGTGCAGATTTGGGTGACGGGCATTATCAGAATCCTGTTTTGCATGCAGATTATTCAGACCCGGATATTGTTTGTGTGGGCGATGATATTTACATGGTGGCCTCGAGTTTTAATCATATTCCTGGCCTGCCCGTGCTTCATTCAACCGATCTGGTGAACTGGAAAATTATTAACCATGTTGTGCAGCGGATTAACTATCCGGTCTACGACAGCATGCAACCCGGCAAAGGGATCTGGGCGCCGAGTATTCGTTATCACAACGGGTTGTTCTGGGTATTTTACAGCATGCCCGATGAAGGCATTTTTATGTCTTACGCCGAAGATCCGGCAAAAGACTGGAGCGAGCCGCATTGTATTAAAGCGGTGAAGGGCTGGATCGACCCTTGTCCGTTCTGGGATGAGGACGGGCGCGCATGGCTGATTCATGCGTTTGCCTATAGCCGTTCTGAGATCAAACATCAGTTACAGCTTTGCGAAATGGCTCCTGACGCAACATCATTGCTTGACCAGGGCAAGATCATTTTTGATGGTGCAGTTTCCCATCCGACCATTGAGGGGCCAAAAGTCTACCGGCGTAATGGCTGGTATTATATCTTTGCGCCTGCCGGAGGCGTCGAAAGTGGCTGGCAGACCGTATTGCGCTCTCGCCAGATGAGCGGCCCGTTTGAGGCCCGCGACGTTTTACATCAGGGCACCTCGAAAGTGAACGGTCCGCACCAGGGCGGCTGGGTGGAACTGAAAAACGGCGAATGCTGGTTTGTTCATTTTCAGGATGCCGCCCACAATGGTCGGATAATGCACTTGCAGCCTATGCGCTGGAATCACGACGGCTGGCCGGAAATTGGCGAAGAAATCAATGCTGAAGGACTGGGGCAGCCGGTATCCAGGTATGTTAAACCTGCGGTATCTTCGCACGGGTTGCGATGCGATCCGCAAACGTCGGACAGTTTTGCACAAGGGCGCTTCGGTCTGCAATGGCAGTGGCAGGCTAACCCGCAACGTGACTGGATTATTCCATCGCCGGCGGGTCTGAAACTGGCCTGCCGTCCTTTTGGCGCACGGTCTTTATATGACACGCCGCAACTGCTTTTGCAGAAATTCCCGGCGCCTGAATTCACGGTGACCACACGTTTGGATCCGCATTTTAACCACGACGGTGAGCAGAGCGGTTTGATAATGTATGGAGAAAGATACGGTGCGGTTTCGGTGTGCCAGCAGGAAGGCGGGTGGGTGCTGGTGTTTGATTTCGGATGGATGAGCGATAAAGGCGTTCTGAGCCAGAAAAGAACCGTGCTGGCGACGCTCATGCGCCATGAAGCGGTGTTCATCAGGGCAGAGGTATTGCAACGTGGCGTCTGCCATTTCTTTTTCAGACAGGTCGAAACCGAAGACTGGAAAGCTGTTGCACCCCCGTTAGCCATTTCTGCAGGGAAATGGGTGGGGGCGAAAACCGGCATTTATTCGGCGGCGTCTGAAGTGAATTCTGATACGGGATACGGCGAGTTTTCATATTTCCTGATGAGCGCCCGATAACCCATAAAGCCAGCTCACGGGAGCTGGCTGTCAACTTCTTAAAGCACGTCCCCGTTACTCTCAATCACTTTCTGATACCAGCCGAAACTCTCTTTTTTCGAGCGCGCCATCGTGCCGCTGCCGTCATCGTTTTTATCGACGTGAATGAAGCCATACCGTTTGCTGTACTGACCGGTAGTAAACGACACGCAGTCGATGCAGCCCCACGGCGTATAGCCCATCAGATCCACACCGTCTTCCAGTACGGCTTTTTTCATCTGCTCAATGTGCGCTTTCAGATAGGCGATGCGGTAATCGTCATGAATAACGCCATCGTCGCCCGCTTTATCAATCGCACCAAAGCCATTTTCGACAATAAACAGCGGTTTCTGATAACGCTCGTACAAGATATTCAGTGTGTAACGCAGGCCGACCGGATCAATCTGCCAGCCCCAGTCGGAGGCTTTCACGTGCGGATTCGGCACGCTGCCTGCAAAGCCGGACAAGCCGTTATCATCACTCGGATTGTGCGCGGAAATGGCGTTGCTCATGTAATAGCTCAGGCCGATGTAATCCGCGCAGCCGTCACGCAGCGCCTGCAAATCGCCGTCTTCCATTTTGATGTCGAAGCCACGGCGTTCCCACTCTTTCAGGGCATAGGCCGGGTAATAACCGCGCATATGCACGTCGCTGAACAGGAAGCGTTCGTGCATCGCCTCAACGGAATACATCACATCATCCGGATGGCAGGAGAACGGATACAGCGGCACCATGGCGATCATGCAGCCAATCTGGAAATCAGGGTTGATGTCATGGCCGAGTTTCACCACTTTGGCGCTGGCCACAAACTGATGATGCAGTACCTGATACATCGTTTCTTCCGGATTTTCCTGTTCGGTGAATACCACGCCGGAGCAGCAATAACCGAACAGCGGATATTTCCAGTTACGCTGGTTATTGATCTCATTGAACGTCATCCAGTATTTCACTTTGCCTTTGTAGCGTTCCATCACCACCTGGCTGAAGCGTACAAAGAAATCCACCACCTGACGGTTTTTCCAGCCGCCATATTCTTTCACCAGATGCCACGGCATCTCGAAGTGGGAGAGGGTGATGACCGGCTCGATATTGTGTTTGAGCAACTCATCAAACATGTCGTCGTAAAATTGCAGGCCGGCTTCGTTTGGCTGTAATTCGTCGCCATTCGGAAAAATGCGCGTCCAGGCAATGGAGGTGCGAAAGCATCTGAAACCCATTTCGGCGAATAACGCGATGTCTTCTTTGTAGTGCGAGTAGAAATCGACGGCTTCGTGGTTCGGATAACGGTAACCCTCAAGTACGCCGTCGGTGATCACGCGGTCAACGCCGTGGGCACCGCCGGAAAGGACGTCGCAGATACTGATGCCTTTGCCGCCTTTATTCCAGCCGCCTTCAACCTGATGCGCCGCGACCGCGCCGCCCCATAAGAAATCTTTTGGTAACTGATGGCTCATTTGTTTCTCCCTGGATATCTGATGAGGGCAGACTGCTGCTGCCCCGTAGATCGTCATATGTGATTTAATTCATTTCAGCCTGTGTGGCGCGTGGCGTTTCTGCCTGCACGTTTTTAGTTACCGCGACATCGGGCTCATCTTTGAAACCGACCAGCCAGGTGAACAGTGCGCCGAGGACAAACGCAACGGTAATCGACAGCAGGAAACCGAGGAACTGCGGCATGTGGCCTTCTTTGAAGAACACTGGCAGCACGGCGATACCCGGCAGGCAGTAGCTCCACGACACGGCGTTAAAGGAACCGGCAATCGCGCCGCCGATGCCACCTGCAACGCAACTGCACAGGAAAGGTTTTTTCAGACGCAGCGCCACGCCGTAAATCGCAGGTTCAGTGATACCGAACAGGCCGGTAACGCCAGCAGACAATGAGATGCCTTTCATTTCGCGGCTGCGGGTTTTCAGGTATACGCCAAACATGCTGCCGGTCATCGCGAAGACGGCAGAAGCCTGCAGGCCGGTAAAAGTGTCGTACCCCAGCGTGGCGTAGTTGCCGACGGTGACCGGCGTAATGCCCCAGTGAACCCCCAGCGTGACCAGTGGCTGCCAGAAAGCGCCCACCACAAAACCGGCAATGGTCGGGCTGAGGTGATAGAGAGTGTTATAAACCCCGCCAATTGCGCCACCAATCAGGTTACCGACCGGGCCAAAGACCAGCAGGGTCATCGGCACCATAATGGCGATACAGAACATGGGCGTGAACAGGTTGCGGATAACAATCGGCAGCACTTTATTAAAGAAGCGCTCGATGTATGACATCGCCCAGACCATCAGAATGATCGGGATAACAGACGCGGTATAGCTCAGGTATTTCACCGGAATGCCGAGGAAATCCAGTGTCGGTGAAGAAACCGGAATACCGACCACATTCTGTAAAATATTGGCGATGTCTGGATTACTGACCGCTTCACGCATCAGTTGCTGCATGGCCGGGTCGGCGGAGTTGACCGACGTGATCTTGAAGGCCGTCAGCATATTCATGTAGTCGGGGCTGATCAGCGCACAGGCCGTAATGACCGCAGTGAAAGGATTGACGTTGAATTTTTTCGCGGCGGTGAAGGCAATCATCACCGGCAGGAAGGTAAAGGCTGTCCACGACACAAAATTCAGAATGCGGTAAGTGCCGCTGTTGGCGTCCATAATCCCGATGGCGGCCAGGAAAGAAATAATCCCCTGTAAGATACCGCAGGCAGCAAGCTGATAAAGGAAAGGCGTAAAGATGCTGGAGATAACGTCCATCACGCGGCTGACAATGCCGACATCAGGCGCTGAGACCGGCGCATTTTCATCAATCTGGATCAGTTTCAGCACCTGCTTGTACGCGTCGCTCACGTGGTTGCCGATCACCACCTGCATCTGTCCGCCAGCCTCTATAACGGTAATAACCCCCTTCACGCGTTTTAATTCTTCTTTATCGACGGCTTTATTATCTTTCAGAACAAAGCGTAAACGTGTGGCGCAATGTGTGATGCTAATCACATTATTATCGCCGCCAATATATTTAACAATATCCTGAGCGGTCTGAGCGTAATCAATAGCCATTGTTTATTATTCTCCTGCGGGAATACAGAGGTGAGTTTTTTTATTTTTTTACTCGCTGGCAGGAGTGTAGCAAAAGAAAGGGTATTGTCACGATATAACAAAAATCAAACCGGGTGATTTGTTACTTATTAAAAACACCCTGTTTTTTCATTGCGCTGAGTCACGTTTTATTAACGGTAATTTCTTTCCGATGGTCTCGATAATATAAAGTACCGGGATCTGCGTGGTAATATTATATTGCCCTTCGAGGACGACTTGCGGCATGTGATAAGAGATGTTGAGGTCTGCCATCCGCGCCAGCGTTGAGGTCTCGCTGTTAGTCAGGCTGATGATTTTGCAGTTATGCTGACTGAACTGGGTCGCAAAACGCAGCACTTCTTCCGTTTCACCCGAGACGGAAAGAATAATGGCGATGGCGTCTTTATACATGTCGCTGTTGATGGGGAAATAAGGGTCATCAATAAAGGTACTGAATTTCCCTACATTAGAGAAAAAGCGTGCGCTGTATTTCCCTAATGAACCTGAGGTTCCCACACCCACAAATATAATACGCTGCGCATTAGCAATCTGGCGGGCGGCGAGTTCTAATAATTCATCAAACTCACTGTTATTAATGCTTTTGAAATAACTGATGATCTCACTGATGCCAAATGACACTGGCGGCTTTTCTTCATGTTCTAAAAACAGTTTAAAACGGATACGAAATTCGGAATAACCCTCGCAATCCATCTTTTTGCAGAAGCGCAAAACTGTCGTGGTTGAGACACCTGCGGCATCTGCCAGTTCACGAATGGTCATGTACATCACTTTATCGCCGTTTTTGACGATGTAGTTATAGACCGTCAGTTCCAGTTCGTTTAATGCTGAAATGGCTTTATGTGTGAACATTCAGATGCCTGTTTGCAAAGAGCGAATAAAGAACGAAAACGGTGTCAGAGGTGTTTTAACATCGTCACTTCACAATCGACATGGCCGGTGTTGCCGAGCGCGCAGTCAATGTGGTGGAAACCCAGACGCTCATACAGCGCAATCGCCTGTGTCAGACTGGCGGTGGTTTCCAGATAGCAGCGGGCGAAGCCCTGCTGGCGCGCATGTTCAATGGCCTGCAAGGCCAGTCGTTTTGCCAGCCCCTGACCGCGCAGTGCCGGCATAAAATACATCTTCTGCAATTCACACAAATCGTTATCTGCACCGGATAAGGGGGCGACGCCGCCGCCGCCCGCGACAACGCCGTCAAGTTCCACCACCCAGTAAGCACAGCGTGGCTGACTGTAGGTTTCATACAGGTGATCCAGATTCGGATCTGCCACGGTATAGCCTTTATCTGCAGTCAGGCCAAATTCGGCAGAAACGTGTCGGATCACGTTGGCGATGGCAGCATTATCTTCAAGGCGTATCGGGCGCACCTGCACGCTGACAGGAAGGGAGGTCATCATGTTACTCACTCAGTTTCAATAACAGGCAATCAAACAGACCGTTTTAATACCATCTTAGGGCGTGCCGATGCAACGCTGCAGGCGTTTCCCAGGTGATTTTTACTTATCTCAGATGAGAATTTTTTTCATTGCCGCAGCAGTCATCCCACGCCTGTTTCTTTATTTTTATGAAAACGGTCAGGGGTTCCGGGTGACAGTTCGCTGCCGTCTTTATTTCCGGCTAATCCGAAAAGAGAGAGTAAAAGCCACTTTAGCTTGTCATTAGCATTGAGGCGCATTATTTATCGCTGTCGGGGTAATTATCTTTTTAAATGCTGAATGTACTATTTAGTAATATTAAATCAATGTGTATCTGTATGAATCATCGTGAATTTATATAAAATTTCTATTTTTGCCAAAGAGGAGTGTATTTTAATTTCAATTTCTTAAAGGTATAGTTCAGTAAAGTTGATTTCGGTACAATAAGAATGTTTAATACTTTCGTTTTTATATTCCGATTTATAATTGTGTAATTATCTCTTTTAATTGATTTTAATGAATAAAATCGCTTTTTTTGTATAAATAAAACACATTCAATTTACTTACAGGTAAGGAGACCAACATTGAGTATCTTGACTATGATTGAAGGTGAGAATACGAATTTCCGTGACTCATCAGAGGTCAGAGGGCTCGACAGCATGAAAGAGAACATACTCACCGATCGTTTTAAGATGGTGAAAAATTTTGATCTCAATTTATTGACGACGTTTGAGGCCGTTTTCATTCATCGTAGCGGAACCAAAGCTGCGGATGCTCTTGGCATCACACCTTCCGCTGTCAGTCAGGCGCTGGGGCGCTTGCGGGTTCATTATAACGATGCGTTGTTCATCAGGGATGGTAAGGCGCTGGCACCTACCACCGTTGCCGTTGGGATACATGAAGGGCTGGCAGAGGCTTATGACAATTTAGTAGCGAAACTGCAGAATATCTCCTTTGATTCTCAGCCAACCCGCATTGTCGTTCACTGCTCGTCCTATATTTCTATGTTTACGCTTAACGTGATACGTAAGGTGCTGGACGAAATTGCACCCGACTGCGAGATAGTGCATAGCAGCAGCGATAATTCAATTGCCGAAATGGAAGAAGCACTTATTTTCCGTAAGGCTGACATCATCTTCGATGCTCATCCTCATATAAGCCATTCCCGGGTAAGCCAGCATATTGCCAGTGAAGCACCGGTGATGATTTGTCGCCGTTCACACCCACGCCTGAGCGGCAGTGTGACACGGGAGCAGGTTGCGCAAGAGAGTCATATTTTTGTGGATTCTGAGAGTGCCAGTCTTTTGTCTAACAGGTTGAGTATTAATACGCTGCTGCAATTCGACAGGAAATGTCGATTTATCAGTCCTTCACAACTCTCTATTATTTCGATGGTTGAATCATCCGATATGCTGGCTTTCATTTCGGAACGTTTCTATCAGAAAATGAAAAATTCCTTTGATATTCAAAAGATTAATTTGGAATTTGATTTTCCGTCTCAGCCTGTCTATATGATCTACAATAAAGCCGCGCTGAATAACCAGTTTTTCTCTTTGCTGGTGAGAAAAGCGGCCGATGTATTTTTGCAGGACTTACAGAAGAACTCCCAGTCTTAATCAGGCCGTTACGCGAATAAAAAATGCCAGTCAGGTTTCCCTGACTGGCATTTATATAGGTTTTAACGCTGACTTCTGGCTGAGATTACAGCGCAGCAATCGTGGCTTTTTGTTCTGCCAGTTTCACTTTCGCTTCACCACAGGCGGTCAGACGTTCACGCTCTTTGGCAACCACCGCTTCCGGCGCACGTGCCACAAAACCTTCGTTAGACAGCTTGCCTTCGATGGAAGCAATTTCGCCGTCCAGTTTCGCCATCTCTTTGTCCAGACGTGCCAGTTCGGCATCTTTATCAATCAGACCGGCCATCGGGATCAGCAGTTCCGCACCTTCGACCAGCTTAGTGACAGAGACCGGGCCTTTATCGCCAGCAGCCAGAATGGTGATGGATTCCAGACGCGCCAGAGATTTAATGAAGCTCAGGTTCTGTTCCACACGACGTTGTGCATCCGCACTCGCGCCGCGCAGCAGCAGTTCCAGCGGCCTGGCCGGAGACAGGTTCATTTCGGCACGCACGTTACGGATAGCGATGATCGCCTGCTTGATCCACTCGAGATCGGCCAGCGCCAGTTCATCCGCTTTCGCTGCATCAAATTCCGGGAAAGGCTGCAGCATGATGGTTTCCGCAGTAATGCCTTTCAGGGATTTCACGCGCTGCCAGATGGTTTCGGTAATGAACGGAATGATCGGGTGCGCAAGACGCAGCAGACCTTCCAGTACTTCCACCAGCGTATGACGGGTGCCGCGCAGTTGCGCTTCATTACCCCCGTTCATCACCGGCTTGGTCAGCTCCAGATACCAGTCGCAGAACTGGTTCCAGGTGAATTCATACAGAATGCTGGCAGCCAGATCGAAGCGGTAGTTATCCATCGCTTCACGGTAAGATTTCACGGTGCGGTTATATTCCGCGAGGATCCAGCGGTCCGCCAGTGACAGCTCAAGTTCGCCGCCGTTCAGGCCGCAATCCTGATCTTCGGTGTTCATCAGCACGAAGCGGCTGGCGTTCCACAGCTTGTTACAGAAGTTGCGGTAGCCTTCAAGACGCTTCATATCCCAGTTGATGTCACGGCCGGTAGATGCCAGCGCGGCCAGCGTGAAGCGCAGGGCGTCGGTGCCGTGCGGTTCGATGCCGTTCGGGAATTGCTTCTCGGTGCGCTTGCGGATTTTCTCTGCCAGTTGCGGCTGCATCATGTTGCCGGTACGTTTTTCCAGCAAGTCTTCCAGCGAGATACCGTCGATCATATCCAGCGGATCGATAACGTTACCTTTGGACTTGGACATTTTCTGCCCTTCGTCGTCGCGGATAAGCCCCGTCATGTAAACGGTGTGGAACGGAACCTGCGGCTTGCCGTTCTCGTCTTTCACGAAGTGCATGGTCATCATGATCATGCGCGCGATCCAGAAGAAAATGATGTCGAAGCCGCTGACGACCACACTTGAAGGGTGGAAGGCTTTGAGGTCAGGCGTCTGTTCTGGCCAGCCCAGCGTGGAGAATGTCCACAAACCGGAAGAGAACCAGGTGTCGAGTACGTCTTCGTCCTGCGTCAGCACAACGTCTGCGCTCAGGTTATTCTCGCTGCGCACTTCCGCTTCGTCGCGGCCCACAAATACGTTGCCTTCAGCGTCATACCACGCCGGAATACGGTGTCCCCACCACAGCTGACGGGAAATACACCAGTCCTGAATGTCACGCATCCAGCTGAAGTACATGTTCTCGTATTGCTTCGGCACGAACTGAATATCGCCTTGCTCAACGGCTTCCACCGCAACTTTCGCCAGCGGCGCAGTACGCACGTACCACTGGTCAGTCAGCATTGGCTCAATCACCACGCCGCCACGGTCACCGTAAGGCACCGTCAGATCGTGAGGTTTGATTTCTTCCAGCAGACCGGCTTCGTCGAAGGCGGCGACCACGGCTTTACGCGCGGCAAAGCGCTCAAGACCACGGAACTGCTCAGGGATCTCGTTGCTGCAGGCGTCAGTTTCTTCGCCGTTGGTATCAAAGATTTCAGCGGTCTGGCGGATATCGCCATCGAACGTCAGGATGTTGATCATCGGCAGGCCATGACGTTTACCGACTTCATAGTCGTTAAAGTCATGCGCAGGGGTGATCTTCACGCAGCCGGTGCCTTTTTGCATATCGGCGTGTTCATCGGCAACAATCGGGATACGACGACCTACCAGCGGCAGAATGATCTCTTTGCCGATCAGATCCCGGTAACGCGGATCTTCCGGGTTAACGGCCACGCCGGTATCACCGAGCACGGTTTCCGGACGTGTCGTCGCGACCACCAGATAATCTTTGCCTTCAGCGGTTTTCGCGCCGTCAGCCAGCGGATAACGCAGGTGCCACATGGAACCTTTGGATTCGCGGTTCTCAACTTCAAGATCTGAAATCGCGGTGCGCAGCTTCGGATCCCAGTTCACCAGACGTTTGCCGCGGTAAATCAGATCTTCTTTGTACAGACGAACGAACACTTCGCGCACGGCGTCAGACAGGCCTTCGTCCATGGTGAAGCGCTCACGCTCCCAGTCCACGGAATCACCCAGGCGGCGCATCTGGCGGGTAATGGTGCCGCCGGATTCTGCTTTCCAGTCCCAGATTTTATTAATAAACGCTTCGCGGCCGTAGTCGTGACGGGTTTTGCCTTCTTCAGCGGCGATTTTACGCTCAACCACCATCTGCGTTGCGATACCCGCATGGTCAGTCCCCGCCTGCCACAGGGTATTTTTTCCCTGCATGCGCTGATAGCGGATCATGGCATCCATGATGGTTTGCTGGAAAGCATGACCCATGTGCAAGCTGCCGGTGACGTTCGGCGGCGGGATCATGATGGCAAAGCTTTCTTTACGGGTATCACCATGTGGCTTGAAATAGCCCTGCTGTTCCCAGTGCTCGTAAAGCGGCTGCTCGATGTCTTGCGGGTTATATGTCTTATCCATTTCGCTTTGTATTTTCGTCGGTCGATGTGGTGACTGAGGGCGGCGTGGCCGTCGTCAAAGAGAAACCCACGCTGCGATAGGCTTTGTAGCGTTCGCGCGCAAGTTGTTTAAGGGAATCTTCGTAAGGAACGAAGTCTACCACTTCATGGAAAGCAGTAGCAAAATCTGCAAACTCAGGCAGCAGACTAATGAGCAGGTCGCGCGGGGCATTGCCGCGTTTCCCCGGCCAGCATAATTCTACCGGCGCACCAAAACGCGGGCCTTCACCGGCCAGATTATGTGGTACAAAATGGGCAGGATCGCGTTGCCAGAGCGCTTCGTCCAGACGTTCAGCCTGTTTTTGGTCTTCACAGGCCAGCAGAACACGTTTGCCCATCCGGTAACGTTCAGCGGCGACCTGACAGGCCAGTGCTTCGTGCGAGCTGAGCTTGCCACTGGCGTCCGGCGCATCGAGAAGAAAGAAGGTTGCCTGTTTCATGATGAGTTCACTGTGCTGCTGAGAAAAAAACAGGGGCGCAACTGGTGCGCCCGCCTGTGAAAGGTCTGGCGAACCAGCCCCTGATAGTGAAGATTATATCTTATTTAGCGCAGGAATCACTCATCGCCATCCAGCCCTGCACGGTTGAGCAGGAACTGTGACAGCAGCGCAACCGGACGGCCGGTCGCGCCTTTGTTCTTACCTGAACGCCATGCGGTACCGGCGATATCCAGATGTGCCCAGCTGTATTTGCGGGTGAAACGCGACAGGAAGCAACCGGCGGTGATCGCACCGCCCGGACGGCCACCGATGTTTGCCATATCCGCAAAATTAGAATCCAGCTGTTCCTGATACTCATCAGCCAGTGGCAGACGCCATGCGCGGTCGCCCGCCTGTTCGGACGCGCCGATCAGTTCATGCGCCAGCGGATTGTGATTCGACAGCAAACCGGTGATGTGATGACCCAGGGCAATCACGCAGGCACCGGTCAGCGTGGCGACGTCAATCACCAGCTCAGGATCGAAACGCTCAACGTAGGTCAGCGCATCGCACAGCACCAGACGGCCTTCGGCGTCGGTATTGAGCACTTCGACAGTCTGGCCGGACATGGTGGTCAGAATGTCGCCCGGACGGAATGCCTGACCGCCAGGCATGTTTTCACAGCCTGCCAGCACGCCAATCACGTTCAGCGGCAGATTCAGTTCAGCCACCACACGCATCGCACCGTAAACGGCGGCGGCGCCACACATGTCGTACTTCATTTCGTCCATATCCGCAGCGGGTTTAATGGAAATACCGCCGGAATCGAAGGTCAGACCTTTACCCACAAGCACGATAGGCTTAGCGTCCGGGTTAGGATTTCCTTTATATTCCATCACCGACATCAGCGATTCGTTTTTCGAACCCTGACCCACCGCCAGATACGCATTCATTCCCAGCTCTTTCATCTGCTGCTCGCCGATAACGCGGGTCGTGATGTTGGTGCTGAACGCATCTGCCAGCTGACGGGCCTGTGACGCCAGATAGGCAGCGTTACAGATGTTCGGTGGCATATTGCCGAGATCTTTCGCGGCCTTGATACCGGCTGCTACCGCCAGACCGTGTTGAATGGCGCGCTCACCGCTGGTCAGTTCACGGCGGGTCGGCACATTGAATACCATTTTACGCAGCGGACGGCGCGGCTCGGTTTTATTGCTTTTGAGCTGATCGAAGGTGTAAAGCGATTCTTTGGAGGTTTCGACCGCCTGACGCACTTTCCAGTAAGTATTACGCCCTTTAACGTGCAGCTCGGTGAGGAAGCAAACGGCTTCCATAGAACCGGTGTCGTTCAGGGTGTTAATGGTTTTCTGGATCACCTGCTTGTACTGGCGCTCATCCAGCTCGCGTTCTTTGCCGCAACCAATCAGCAAAATGCGTTCTGAAAGAATATTCGGTACATGATGCAGTAAGAGGGTCTGGCCCACTTTGCCTTCAAGTTCGCCACGGCGAAGCAGGGCGCTGATGTAGCCATCACTGATTTTATCGAGTTGTTCGGCAATCGGTGACAGGCGGCGAGGTTCGAAAACGCCGACTACAATACAGGCACTGCGTTGTTTTTCCGGGCTACCGCTTTTTACGCTGAACTCCATGCACTCTCCTGAATCTTAAAGACAAGGGCGGGAGGTACGGCTAGAATGAGTCGCCGGAGACACTCTCCCGTCATTGTGTTAACGACCTGTGTTAACCTTAAACGGCGTTAGTTTTTTATTTTGGCGGCTATAAGCAAGTTCCTATAGGACACCCCAATTCTCGGTGTTGTAATACTATTTTAGCTGCGAAGGTTGCCATATGATGAGAATAAATGACGGATTAGCGATGAAACTAGCGATTTTCCTTCAAAAAGACAAGTTTTCACAGGCGTATTAAGCGTGATCATCATTAGATATCTGGTTAGGGAAACCTTCAAGAGCCAATTTGCCATTCTGTTCATTTTGCTTCTCATCTTCTTCTGTCAGAAGCTGGTCAGAGTGCTCGGAGCAGCGGTCGATGGCGATATCCCAACAAATTTAGTCCTCTCACTTCTGGGCCTTGGCGTTCCGGAAATGGCGCAGCTTATTCTGCCGCTCAGTCTGTTCCTCGGCCTGCTGATGACGCTCGGTAAACTTTATACCGACAGTGAAATCACGGTTATGCACGCCTGCGGTTTGGGAAAACGGTCACTGGTCATCGCTGCGCTGATTCTGGCATTATTTACGTCACTCTTTGCCGGTGTGAACGCGATCTGGCTCAGCCCGTGGTCCTCCAAACATCAGGATGAAGTGCTGGCGGAGGCGAAAGCCAACCCGAGCATGGCCGCGATGGTTGAAGGCCAGTTCCAGCAAGCCCAGAACGGCAATGCGGTTCTGTTTGTTGGCAGCGTAAAAGGGAAAGAATTCCACAATGTGTTCCTGGCGCAGTTGCGCCCGAACGGTAACCAGCGACCTTCTGTCGTGGTGGCGGATAAAGGGCATATGTTACAGCGTGCGGACGGTTCTCAGCAGGTGATGCTGGATAAAGGCACCCGTTATGAAGGCACGGCGCTGTTGCGTGATTTCCGTGTCACGGACTTCACCGATTATCTGGCGGTTATCGGCCATCAGACTGTGCAGCTTGATCCGAATCAGTCGGATCAGATGACCATGACGCAACTCTGGAATTCCAACGAACCGGAAGCGCGGGCAGAGATGAACTGGCGTTTAACGCTGATCGTTTCAGTCTTTATTATGGCGTTGCTGGTGGTTCCGCTCAGCGTGGTGAACCCTCGTCAGGGGCGCGTACTCAGTATGTTGCCGGCGATCCTGCTGTATCTGATTTTCTTCCTGCTGCAAACCTCGCTGCGCTCCAACGGAGCCAAAGGTAAGCTGGATCCGATGCTCTGGATGTGGGGAACCAACCTGCTCTATTTCGCACTGGCGCTGGTGCTTAATGCATGGGATACCTTGCCGGTTCGCAAGATCCGCGCGCGTCTGAGAGGAGCTGCCTGATGTTTGGCGTATTAGACCGTTACATTGGTCGCACTATTTTCAACACCATCATGATGACGCTGTTCATGCTGGTGTCACTCTCCGGCATCATCAAATTTGTCGATCAGCTGCGTAAAGTCGGGCAGGGCGGGTATTCCGCCGCCGGGGCAGGTTTATACACGCTGCTGAGCGTACCGAAGGATATCGAAATCTTCTTCCCGATGGCGGCGTTGCTGGGCGCATTGCTGGGCCTCGGCACGCTGGCAACACGCAGTGAGCTGGTGGTGATGCAGGCTTCCGGCTTTACCCGTATGCAGATTGCCGCTTCGGTGATGAAAACCGCGATCCCGCTGGTGCTGCTGACCATGGCGATTGGTGAATGGGTTGCGCCGCAGGGCGAGCAAATGGCCCGTAACTACCGCGCGCAACAGATGTACGGTGGTTCACTGCTTTCCACGCAAAACGGCTTGTGGGCAAAAGACGGTCACGATTTTATTTACATCGAACGCGTGGCGGGTGAAAAAGAGCTGACCGGCGTCAACATCTATCATTTCGATGAAGAGAATAAACTGCAGTCAGTGCGTTATGCATCCTCCGCGACCTTTGATAATGGCGAGTGGAAACTCTCTCAGGTGGATGAATCTGACCTGACGGATAAACTGCAAATCACCGGTTCGCAGACGCTGACCGGCGTATGGAAAACCAATCTGACGCCGGACAAACTCGGTGTGGTTGCGCTCGACCCTGATGCATTGTCGATCAGCGGCCTGCACAACTATGTGAAATACCTGAAGCAGAGCGGACAGGAAGCCAAACGTTACCAGCTGAATATGTGGAGTAAAATCTTCTCACCACTGTCCGTTGCGGTGATGATGCTGATGGCGCTGTCATTCATCTTCGGACCTTTGCGCAGCGTACCGATGGGCGTGCGTGTGGTGACCGGTATTTGCTTCGGTTTTCTGTTCTACGTGCTTGACCAGATCTTCGGCCCGTTAAGCCTGGTTTATAACATTCCGCCGATTCTGGGCGCATTGCTGCCGAGCGGACTGTTCTTCGTCATCAGCATGTTCTTGCTGCTGAAAAAACGCTAAAACACCAGTACAGATAAACAAAAAGCAGGCTCTTTACAGGCGCCTGCTTTTTTTTCGTCTTACTACAGAGACTGAACCGTCAGATCTCGTTGTTGCGTACCAGATCAGCCACCAGACTATTCACGCCATCACTCATATTTTTAAACTTAGTCAGCTCGCTGCGGGTAACCACCACGAACACACCCACACCGCGCTGCGGCACCATCGCGACATACGTGATAAAGCCACCGCCGCCGCCGGTTTTCTGAATGATACGTGGCAGCAATGGGGTCGGTGCCATCGTGACCCAGCCCATTCCCAGCGAGTCCGCCATGCCCGGCACATCCATCCCTTTGAGTGACACCAGATCCGTGCGCTTGTAATACATCTTCTGCGCCATATCGGCGGTCGTGGTGCGCTGCCCGAGGAACTGACGCATCCAGCGGCCCATATCCGCAGGCGTGGAATACAGCCCACCGCTGCCCGCTGCTGCTATCGTGTTAATACACGGGCTCGGACGCAGACCTTCCATCAGCCGTGAACACTGGCTGGCGTCAGGCGTCAGCGTGGTATCGACCATGCCCAGCGGCTGAGTGATTTGCTCGCGCAGCAACTGGGTATAAGGCTGATTAGCGGCTTTCGACAAGGCATCAGATAGCAGGTCAAACGCCAGATTGGAGTAAGAGGCGCGGGCACCCGGCGGCACGGTCATTTTCGCGACACTCAGCCAGCTCCAGCGATCACTTTTGGTCGGCCAGGTGAAGACGGCACGGTTCGCCGCACCACCCGGCTGCTCACGCGGCAGACCGCTGGTGTGGGTGGCAAGATTCAACAGGGTGATCGGATTTGTGCCGCTGTAAGCAGGAACGCGGGCACCGGCCGGAGCATATTTACGCAGCGGATCATTAATGCTGACTTTGCCCTGCTGCGCCATTTTCACCAGCACTTCACTGGTAATCAGCTTGGTCAGCGAGGCGATACGCACCACGGAATCTTCACGCGGACGGATATCGGAACCGGGACGGGTTTCCCCGAAACTGCGGAAAACCTGCTGATTGTTATCAACGACAACCAGCGCCATTCCCATCGCGCCGCTGCCGTAAAAGATGTGTTCTGCATGGTCATCCACGACCTGCGACGCCAGACGCGCATTCTGCTGCGCGTGGCTCCATAAAGGCGTACTGGCGAAGGCCAGCGCGAGGAGCGAAAGTGAGAGTTTTTTCAACAAGCTGGTATCCATCAACAGGGCAAGACTATTCGTGATTTGTATACTAATGCGAAGTTTGAGAAACGGCATTGGAAAAACGTGGGCAAACGGAAGATTTTTGTCAGCAAATCCTCACTGTGTTGCGGAGTATGACTGTTTTTTCAACACTTAAACCGAACAAGGCGGGATAACTATTGCGTGACCGGCTGGGCTGGGTATAATGCCCACGTTTTCCGCATACTACTTTCAGTGCCGAAGTGGCGAAATCGGTAGACGCAGTTGATTCAAAATCAACCGCCGCAAGGTGTGCCGGTTCGAGTCCGGCCTTCGGCACCAATAGTATGTAAATTAAGTCACCTGCAGGTGGCTTTTTTTATGGGTGAAATTCAGTCCCCGCAAGGCTTTGCCCCGCTTTTCAGCATTTAAATCAACTTCATTATGTGTTCTATCCTGCTTCGATTAGCTGTCTCCCGAATTCGATAAAACATAGTTAGTAATATCGGATTGGTTATCTCTCCCCTGCACATGTGTCATTCATCATCGGTAAAACCGGCTTCATTCTGTTAAGCCGCAGATCTCTGGTACTTCAGGGAACATCGAATCTCATATTTGTTCGTGTTGTAAAACGGAAAGTGCGGGCCTTATCCACATTAGTTATCAGGAAACCCAAACGGGTAACTAGTTGAACCCTCTAAAAACATCAGCAGTGAAATTGGTAAAGCGATTGTCTGGCGGTTGGATTGGTCAGTTCGGCATGTATGCATTCTCCTGCGCTACCAAGTATTTATATGGCATTGGTACAAAGTCGACTGCCAAGGCAGTTACTGGCTCAAAAACTCTCACAGCGTATCGAGTCAAATAAGGGGTAAGAGCAAATGATGCGCTGCCCGCTTTGCAGCTCTGTTTCTCACATTCGCACAAGCCGTTATATCACCGAACAGACAAAGGAGTCTTATTATCAGTGCACCAGGCTGGAGTGCTCATGCGCATTTAAAACAAATGAAAGTGTCAGTAAAATCGTCAAAAGAGAAAATCTGAAGCGGAAAATATAAATTTCAGCTCGCTTTCAATTCCCAAAAAATAATCTCAAGTGCCGCTTTCGCAGAAGGCGGCATTTTTCATTAATACGGTGCAAAACCGTCCCTCCTGACAGCCTTTTCTCTGGCTAGCCTGTCCTTGTAAGCTCTGCATGCATAGGGTGCATGGTTTTGCATGCAATCCGGCGTGCTCAAAAGGGTTCAAAACCCTTGCTACACGGGCTTTCAGAGGTTTTACTTCATGCATTAAAACCAGTGAGCTAAGTCAGCAGCGGGCAGGCGGGGAGAATTGCGCGCGCCGAGGTGGAGCGATACCCAAATGATATCTGATTGGCGGGAATCCTTTGAAACTAAAGTTCTGGATTACTTATCAGAAAAACCCAAGAAGCAGATTATTAATTTAAAACATTGGATATTTAATGGCATTCTACGGTTTAAAGTATTGTTACTATATATCAGAAGGGTTCTGCAGCTTAGAAATAGATTATGTGATAACTAGAGATAGTCATCTATTCAGTTAGTAAACTAAAGTGCTATGTGTCCAGATAGGAGCATGATTTATCATGTGCTACATACATATCAAAAGTTCCCCACCTACATGAGTTTTCTAGGAGTCTGTGAGGTACATGCGAGAAATAGTCAGATAAGGGTATGGAGATCGCATAGTAACTAGTTAGCAAGGTTATATTTCAATTATGAAAGTATTCAAGGGTGAGTCAGATTTGTTTAACTCAAGAGTAGACCATCATGAATTTAAACTATTGATTTTAATGATTTTATCATTTCATGGTTATACAGGGAAGAAAGTATGCACATTAAGCTTAAATATGTAATATTCTTATAAAGGTAAGTTTGACAATCTTAGGAAAAAGAGAGTGGTCGAATGATAAATCATGTCTATGGAATTGTTGGTCTAATAAGTCTATTTATAGCTATAGCAACAAGTTATATTAGAAACCAAAGTATATCTCAGTGGTTTCTTGTTAGTGCCGGCTGGTTTACTGTACTAATAATAGGCTACCTTACACAGCGCAGTATTCGAATGATAATTAAAACTAATAAAGAGGCGATGGAAGCAAAGGATATAATTACTAGGGATATACTCGAAAACAACAATAAGTTGAGCAGGGAGTTATCAGAAAAGAATCAAAAATTGATTATAGAACTAGCCTCAATCTCTGAACAAAAAGAAAAAATGGAAGGTATAGCTGCATATCTTGCAACACAAAATCCACAGATAAATGCAATACCGCGAGCTTTAGGAAAACAAGACTCTAGTGATTTGGGAGGGGTGTGAAATGAAAGTAAATTTTGATGATTACTCGTATTATCCTGCACTCAGGACGCGTGCGGCAGAAATTCTAGGTTTAAGTAAAGTTGCTAGTGATAAGAAAGAAAAAATATTACCTGTAATAACTTTAGGTAAATGGCCAAGATCGGATGAAATACAGGTCTCCTTAGATAAAACAATAGAAGCAATGGATGGTAATCCATTCATTTTGGATGTCACACAAGAAAATAAGCATCACTGTAACTCAAGTTTTGAATTATTATCACCAGATAGTAACTTTAAAAAATGGATCGATTTTTGTTCACAGAGCGAAAGTATTGTTCCTATTGTACAGATGCCTGACTCTGCAAGATTGAGAGATATTTCTCTTCAAGCCAAAATATTGGAAAGAGAGCGTGGATCAATAGCATTCAGAATTCGTAATCTGAATACTGATATTAATAAAGTACTTAGTTCATTAATCTCTCTTGATAGACCAGAAAATGCACTTGTCTTTATTGATTTGAGTTATATTAGGGGTAATATTTCGATCGCAACATCCGCTGCAATAAGTGCAATTAATCAAATAAGAACTGAGATTCCTGAGGCTATAATAAGTGTGCTAACAACTAGTTTCCCAAATTCTGTTACTAGTTTTTGTCGTGCAGATGGCCAGAGTGGTTTTATTGATATAATTGAAAGAGACTTTCATCAAGCCATTGGCGGACAAAGCGTAGCTATCTATGGTGATCATGGTTCTATCCACTCCGTTGTATACGACGAGGTTGGAGGAAGATATGTTCCTAGAATTGATGTGGCATTGGATGATGCATGGTATTTTGAAAGAAGACCAGGCATTGACTCAAAAGGATATATCGATGCAGCTAGGGCGATCCTTAGTTCATACCCAAATTATCAAGAGGATGATTCATGGGGAGCAGAAATGATACGGAATGCTTCTCTTGGTGAGATATCGGGAATGGGAAGTCCTGCTAAATGGATTGCGGTACGAGTAAATTTACATATAACGAAGCAAATAGATTTGTCAAATGCGCTAAAATATATATCTGAAGATGATGATATATTTTGAATTTGATGTGTAAAGTAAGGGGAGAGATCCCCTATTTTATAACTCTTTTCAGTACATTCTGGGGGATGACATTGATGTCACCGCCATGCTTATTTATGAAATCCTCAACGTCAATTTTATGGAAACTCAAGTTAGATTGAGTACTAGAATTAGATAATACATTTAAGTAGATGCTCTCGAGCTCCTTCTTTTTTTTAGCTTTACTTAATAAATTAAGATCTTGGTTTGTTATTTTTTTATTTTGGATTAGCATGCCTACATAACTATCAGATGTTTCTTGATAGCGAGTCTTGATGGCTCTTAAGGTAAAGTCTCGGATTTTCGCTAATGATATATTCTCAGCTAAATTTTCAAGATAAGATCTACTTGAACCATTTTGAGTGTATATCTCGTTTTCTAATAAAATTTTTGCGAGTTCTTTTTTTAATAAGAAACCTAAGAATACTCTCTTATTATTAATATTAGAGAGCCTACCCCGTTGAACTACCTTGAATTTAACACCTCGAATAGTATTTGAAAACTCTATAATGCCAACGTCGGGTTGTACTTTCTTTGTTACTTCATAAGTGAAGCGCGAAGAGCAAACCACGGTAACCTTTTCGAAACGAGATGTAAATGTAGCTAACTGGCCATCCAATCTTTTAAGAGTGTCAAAATCGCTTTTTATTTCAAATGCTTGTAGGTGCCCGTTGGCTATAGCTAAATCAACACGACGGCTCCAATTAGCGACCACCATCTCATTAATGAGTGTGGCATTCTCTAATAAACCTTTATTATATAGCCAATTAATCAAGGCTACTTTAATATCTTGTTCTCTCAATAAATCAGACATCTTGTATCGACCTGGTAAAATACTTTTTTTATTATAGCAAACAAAACCATCGCTATCCATTTATATTTAATTAATGCTATTAATTACAATGAGCTATAGAATAGATAGGTATGATCTCTAAAGCTTAAATTAGATGTTTTGCTGCGTGAAGAAATCACATTCAACGATATTAATAAATATTAACCGAGTGAACTAAAATCACCTAATTCTTGTGGTTATTTATCGGGTTATGATTGTCCGGAATTTTAAGGGCTTAAGTTTATGTGGACATTTACATTATCTTGATTATATTGCTATTATAAAATATGTAATTTAAAGGCTAAAAGTACTATTCTTAATTTTGAAAGGTATGGTTTTTGGTCGGATATACAGTGTAACGATCGTACTGGAAGATACTATGGCATTTATTGCATCCTAATAATAAGGTGGTGTGGTATGGCAAGCTTTTTCTCGGAGCGGACAGCGGAATATTCACTTATACCAGCTGTGATTGGGGTATTGGCCAAAAATAATTCAAGGATAGTACCTATCTATTTTTGGAGAACTAGAGAAGGAAACAATATATCTTTAGCTCAGAACTTATCAGGTCGTGTTAAAGTTTTGGCAATGTTTGCTAGACGACCAAAACTCTGTGGAAAAAATGGCTATGTCTCCGGAAAAGTAAACAAGAACATTTTACGTTATGCACTCCATGCACGAAAATACGGTGTGGCTACTATTTCAGGATTTATTTCCGTTGATTCTATTATGAATCTCTCGAATGAAGATAGTTATGTTTGGTTTGATTTGAGTAATAGTAAGCATCCTATTAATGATGCTGAGTTTTTTTGTAGGGCAAACAGCAATGAGATACTTGAGATGAATGAGTTTTGCAGTGATATTAATATAATTAATAAAGATGATATACCTTGCTTGATAGATGCTATATGTAAACCATTAATATGGCAGGAGTGTATTGAAGTTATATCTGAGTTAAATAAGATAACCTATTCAGATAACAACGGGTACTTTGGTCGATTTTTGGGTGGAGGCTATAGGCCTGTTTATTTTCTGATTTTAGAATAATATATTCACGTTATGATGAGTTAATTTTTTTGGTTTTTTATTCACTTTAATTGGTTTCATAAATTTTAGTTATTTGTAGTGGCACTCTTTAAAAAATTATTTCTAATATTTAAGGTGGTATGGAATTTTAAACTGAGAATATCATAATTCTGAAACCTGATTTTTGAGGAATGCCAGTTTGAACTATCGTTACTTTGACTATTACAGTATGACACGTTCAATATTTGAACTGTTAAACGAAGCTATTAATTATTTATCTCAACGACTGGTAAACCTTAGTCGCCACAGAGGAAAATTACATAGTTAGTTCTGATATCAAATCTGGTGGTCATTTTGGTGGTCAATAAATTATTTTTTATGTTTTTTTATTTTAATTTCAATGGCTTGAAATTTTTATTCGAGTCCGGCCTTCGCACCATTAGTATAAAATCTCCATGCATGGGGTAGGTGAAACGTGGTTTCTATCTGCCATGCCAGCGTATAAAAAAACATTTCTAACGGTTTTCTGTTAGCCGATTCGAAAACCCTCAACTCTTAAACACCTGACTCTGATGCCATTCAATAAACCTTTCCGCTGGCCAGTAAACTTTATCCTGCGGCAAATAAAGTTGTTTGCCGTCACGCTGCCAGAAAAGGTGATCGACAACCGGGCTGCGGTTTACGCCACCGGAAATACGGATAGTCATATGTTCGTCTATTCCTATCGCTCCCATATCAAAGGCGGAATGATGCAGGGAACAAAGGGCCAGTCCGTTATTCACTTCGCATGGCCCGCCGTATTGTTTCCAGCGGATATGCGCCGCCTCCAGTCCTACGAGTGCGCCATCCAGCCGCAAATCGTAGCCACATATTGCGCAGCGCGAGTGATATGCCCGAAGAACAATCTCCCTGAAACGCGGATCGCGCGCTTTCATCAGTGACGTAAAATCAAACCCCAGACGGTCTGCGAGAAGTATCTGCAGACTTTCCGGAAAGCGCTCTGCCATGATCTGTTGCGCCAGCTTGTTAATCATTTCCGGCGCTTCACGAAGGATCTGGTAGCTGCTTTCGTCAAAACCACCCGATACATGATTCTCAATCAGCTCACGTTTTGTTGGTTGAATATTGCCCTTGCGTGGCTTACAGCCTTCAGTATTTTCCAGCGTCCAGAACCCGTCAGTCCTCAACCGCCAGAAAGGCATATTAGGATAGTAGTCGCGCCGTTTAGGGCCGAAGTCCGCCAGCAATTTCGTCAACGGCTCGTGGATCTCTTGCCCGTAGTCGAAGAGTCGGGAATGACCGTTCAGGTATTGCGACAGAACATAAAGCAACAGCAGAGGTTTATGCGGCGCGCACTGGTCGCCGTTGCGCCAGACTGCCACATTGGAAATTGCTGTTTGCAGTGCTTTACGTGGGGTCATAGCCGAAGGTTAACAGGTTGAAGATATTGCGATCATGCTCGCAAAGAATAGGTAATTCAATGAAAGCCAGGTAAAAATAATCCGAGGTATCACGAAAATATCGCGACCCCGGATCAACGGGATCGCGCGCGGGCTGTCACTGGATCTCAGCTTCCCATGAGGCATTCCCTGTGCTCTGAAATCTTATCAACCAGCCAATTCACCCCACCATCATCAGCAATCTCCGCCAGCGGTACAGAAAATCCGATGCCTTTGATGCTCTTATCATCCGATAACTGGATCTTTGAACCCGTCTCAGGATATCCGTCATAGTTCCACCACAGGTCTTCGGCTGACGCGTAAGTGGCGTCATCGTTCACCGCAGAAAAGAGATACACAGTCAGATAGCTTTTGGCTTCTTCCGCCGGGGTTTTCAATCCTGTGGCTGGTGGTTCGTCATCTTCACCGTATTGCAACACGCGCTGGTCACATTCCAGTTCGCTGTCTGTCACCAGCTTAAAGTCCAGCACATAGTCGGTCGCTGCCATCGGCGTATTGGGTTGTTGCTGTTTACTGAATACAAACGAAACGTCCATCATCGGCAGGAAGTCCCATTTCCAGTTTTCCAGCGGATTGGCTCCGCGGCGCGGCGGCTTGTTGAAACTCCAGGTGTCCCACAGCAGAAACGATGCCTCCATTTTCTGCGCGACTTCGTTGATCATCGGAAGTATATGCTGGTAATACGCCCCGCAGATGCGGTGGGCTTGCCGGACCTGAGCAAAGGGATCGTGCATGATTATTGTTCCTTCAAAAATGAGAAATCAGAGGAGAGTGGTGTAGCTGCCAGAAATTGATGAAATCGTTGCCAGGGGAGCAAAGGTTCCCGGATGCCATAGAGCGCAAGGGCCTTCAGGCAATCAGCGACGATGCGTTTATCCTGTGGCGCTTCCCACTCTGCGTACTGGAAAACCTCCCGGACCCTGCGCCATTCCATGCCATGAAACTCGACCTGCGGGAACTGTGTTTTTAATTCCTGAAACCAGTTCTCTGTAGTTGCCGGTAAATTGCCCAGCGCCAGAAAATGAACGCTTTCTTTGGCGTTGTCATCTGCCAGATAGGTGTAGAGCTCTTTCCGCCATTGCTGTAGATATTGCCTGCCGCCAGCCGGTGGTTTGACTTCAATGATCAGCGCCGTATGCTCAAAAGCGATCACGAGATCGGGTTCGGCAAATCGTTCGTCTCCTGAAAGAAAGGGTTGCATCTTCTCATCAGCAGGATCAGGGAAAACATATTTGGGCCAGAAGGTGATGGATGTAAATTTTCCCCAACTGTCCCGGTTAATTCCCAGCATCGCTGAAAAAAACAGATCCATTGCTGCCGGAGATAAATAGCTAACGCGGCTCCAGATTGCTGCTGTGAGTAAATCCTCATAAGACTGAAAAACGGTTCGCCAGCTTTGTGGTTCACTGCCATTGAGCATTATCCTGCCCGCTTTTCCTTCCAGAATGGCATTTAGCATTTGGCACTCCTTTGTTAATTAAATTTGTTATTTTTCTTATCCCGGATCCTGCCCAGTTTCATCGTCTCCTGCTCCGGCATGTCATCAAGATTACCCTCCCGTAGTCCCAACACCACGTTGTCGCCTGCCAGAACCGCACGTTCACCCGTTTCACCTGACGGCTGAGGGTCAGATAGAGCGCCGACTGCAGCACGCGGTCGGCGTTGAGGTACAGGCTGATGTTCTGCCAGGCGGCCCGGCGGATTAACAGACTCTCATTGCTTGCCGTCGGGATACATCAGGAACAGGGAGGAATAATTGATGATGTGCTGAGCGGGAATGTTTTTCAACGCGCTGGTGAATTCAATCTCATAGCGCAGAATATCGCTGATGGCCTCGCTGCCGCTGAACCTGAGCACCGAAATATCAACTCCGGGTTGCCGGGATTCCAGCCGTGTAAGCTGAAGCTGATAATGGTTGTGGACCGGTAATTTACAACCCTGCTTTAAAGAAAGGCAAGGGTAACCAGGGGGTGTATAAAAGATAATCGTTTTTTAGAGTGATATCCGAAAACTGAACGTTATTACCGATCGACTTACTGCGGGAAAATATCGTAGCCTGTCATCATCTTAGTGACGTCTAAACACCCCAAATCAGGAAAATTCCCCATGGCACTGGAACCCGCAATCGCTGAACTTGTTAATGACTTCATCACGGCAGGCCGTCCTTCATCACGCCGTCAGACTTTTGCTGAGCGTCGTGCCGGATATATCGCCAGCACAGTTTTGGCCGGTGATATTGAGCAACGCGTAGAGGTTGACGATGTGGTTATCGACGGTATGTTGTTACGCGTTTACTCGCCGCTGGAAGCGCATGGCGCATTACCTGCCGTTATCTATTATCACGGCGGCTGTTTTGTCAGCGGTGGATTTGCCACGCATGACAATCAGCTGCGTCAGCTCGCTTTTTACAGCGGTTGCCGGGTGATTGCAGTTCAGTATCGCCTGGCGCCTGAACACACCTATCCCGCCGCACATGACGATGCAGAACAGGCGGCAAATCTTATCTGGCAGAATGCTGAAAGGCTTGGCATCGCGCGCGGCCGGATAACGCTGATGGGCGACAGTGCGGGCGGACATCTTGCCCTGATCACCGCTCTGCGCCTGCGAAATGCCGGGCAGTGGCTGCCGCATCTGCTGGTACTGATTTACCCGATGCTGGATGCGACAGCGTCATCTGACAGCCACAAGCGCAATGGCGATGATTACGTGCTGACCAGCGACACGCTGCTCAGCGGATTCGACGCTTATTTTCCGCAAACTGACTTCATGCATCCTGAAGTCAGCCCGTTATGGCGCGATGATTTTTCAGGGCTGCCGCCGGTTCATATCATCACAGCGGAATACGATCCGTTATGCGACGAAGGCGAGGCGCTGTTCTCCCGGCTGACAGAGCAGGGCGTGAATTGCACTGCACAGCGCTATCTCGGCGTGATCCACGGTTTTTTCCAGCTTGGTGGAATCAGCCAGACAGCGCGGAATGTGATGCAGGATATCGCCGTGCGTGTCAGTTCATCGGATACACCGTAAACTTTTTGGTTTTTGCGAGCCCGCTGTTTGCCTGCTCGCATAATTCAAAAAGCACAGGGATCAGGTGAGCGGAAGCTTTCAGAAAATCGCTGACCTGTGCAATCCCTTCCGGGAGCAATATCTCGCTGTTCTCCAGCCCTTCGCTTATGCACAACAGCCCCTGACATAAGCCGCCTGCGGATTCTGATGCCAGCGCATTCAGGTCATACAGTTGTGCATCATCAAAGTGACTGAAATCCAGCCCGGCGATAAGCGAGCGAAAGACAGAGATGGAGTTGGTAGTAAACGCGGTGTGGTTATCAGAATCAGTCATACAAGTCATTCCATTGTCAGTGAGTCGAGGCCTCCGGTACTGGCGAGGTGATTGCCGCTGCCAGAGAACTCTATGCCTGTTCGTGCGCCAAAGAAATAACCTGTTTATATTTACAGTGGTTTGTTGTCAGATCTGGAAGGCGTCTCGCAAAATCCACTCAGAGCATCGGGGATATTAACCGCCAGAATGATATTCATGAGATAAAAATTGAAATCGGTTAATTAATAACAGTATTTGCCGGATATTATTCTGGCGATGCTGAAAATAGCTAAAATTAAAAGTAATGAATGCGGGTGGTTGTCACGTAATGTAATTGTCACGCTGGCGTGGTTTACTTATTGATGCTATTTTGCTGGTGTAATTGTTATTAAATATTTCAACTTTGGCATCCTGATAGTTTACGATTGATGAATTGATCATCAGGTTGGTGGCTATTTAATCTATAATACAAAAATTGTTTCCCTGAGTTACATTTAAAAATTTATTTGTTCAATGTCTGCACTAAGCATATTTTTCTCTTATAGGGAACTTTCTGAATTTTCACTTTGCCCCCCGTCATACCTATGTTAATTATTTATACGCGGCGCAAGACCGCACACACATCACATAAATAATAAAGACAGGGTAATAATGAGCAATTTAAAAGCGTCAATCTTAATTGGCGGCGTTGTGCTGTCGGCATTATCTGCCAGCGCTCAGGCCGAGATTACTGTTTTAGATAAAAATCCTCAGAGTAATGCTTTGCTGGCACCGCTGAGTTTACAGGTAGGCGGGAGTATCCGTCCTGAGTGGATTTTCAATAACGGCCCGGAGCCGGGTTATTATAAAAATGGACATGATGGCGGTACCCGTTTCCGCTTCCGTGGTGATTATAAACTGACGCAAGACACCTCCGTCATCGCTTACTACGAGCTGGGTGTGGACATGGCGAACCTGCTGGGTATGAATGATCATTATCCGGAAGGCGGTCAGCGTGATACCCAGCGTCAGTTATATGCGGGCTTTAAAGATGATCGTTACGGGACACTAACCTACGGCCACCAGTACGGCATTTATTATTCCGTTGTCGGGATTAAAAGTGACGTCTGGGATAACGATGGTCATGCGGGCGGTACCGGTATTGGTATTAACGGCAGTTATGATGGTGCGAATAAGCCAAAAAACAGCCTGAAATATACCAACGATTTTGGCCCGGTAACGTTATATGCCAACTACTTATTGCCGGAAGATGAAATCCAGGCGGGCGATAATCAACATTATCGTCGTAATAATGGCGGCGGTTTAGGTTTTGATTATAAACTCACCAAAGATTTAGTCTGGAGCGCGGCTTATAGCCTGACTGATGCAACGGTCAAAGATAATCAATATAACGAAAAAGATTATCATCAGCAGTTGTCTGGTACGGCTTTAACCTGGCAGCCCAATAACTGGTATATCGTCGGGACCGGCAGTTATTACAAAGATTTCGTGCCAAGCACCCGTGAAAATCCTGTCGATCATTACTTTGCAGGCAGCGGTTACGGGGTGGAAGGGTTCGTCGGTTATACCTTCAATATCGACAAGCCGTTCCTGAAATCTATTCAGCCATACGTTGCGGCCGATTCCCTGCAACTGAAAGGTGGCGAAGAATATCACGCGAACCACGTTTATCTGGGCGCGGGTACCACCATCGGTTACGGCTTGTCTGTTTATGTGGAACGCACACTGGCGCACTCTACCGACAACGAACCGGACCAGACCTGGGTCACCGTTTTCTACGATTTCTAATCCACACGCCTCGTGGATCATCAGGCCAGCGCATTTGCGCTGGCTTTTTTGTCTATAGAAAACCCCCAGCTAGGCTGGGGGTTCCGTAAAGCTTCCAGCTTTGAGCCGGATATAAAAACCCCTTTTGATTTGTTAAAACACCTTGCGGTCTGGCAACTGCATTGGTCAAACAAGAAATCAAAAGGGGGTCCCAATGGGGGACGAAAAGAGCTTAGCGCACACCCGATGGAACTGTAAATATCACATAGTTTTCGCGCCTAAATACCGAAGGCAGGTCTTCTACGGCGAGAAACGCCGTGCAGTAGGGAGTATTTTAAGAAAACTGTGTGAATGGAAAAATGTGCACATTCTGGAAGCAGAATGCTGTGCAGATCACATCCATATGCTTGTGGAAATCCCGCCGAAGATGAGTGTATCGAGCTTCATGGGGTATCTGAAGGGCAAAAGTAGTCTGATGCTATATGAACAATTTGGTGATCTTAAATTCAAATACAGGAACAGGGAGTTTTGGTGCCGAGGGTATTATGTAGATACAGTGGGTAAAAATACATCGAAGATCCAGGAATACATAAAGCACCAACTGGAGCAGGATAAACTAGGGGAACAGTTATCAATCCCGTATCCAGGGAGCCCGTTTACGGGCGGTAAGTAACGAATTTGGATGCAAATGTCAGATTGCTATGCGCCTGTTAGGGCGCGGCTGGTAACAGAGCCTTACAGGCGCATATGAAAAACCTCCGGCTATGCCGGAGGATATTTATTACCTCAGCCAATCGGTTCAGTGCGCCAGTGCTTCCGCAACTTCAACGCTCACCACATCATCCTCGCTAATCGGCATTTCCAGCGTCTGATACAGCACCTCCAGCCGTTCACACAGAATATAGCTCAGCAGATCTTTCGCCTGCGGATTATCCAGCGTCACAATGGCATAAGACAACGCACGGCAGTGATCGACGATCTCTTCCAGTTCCAGCGGGGTATTGTCGTAAAGGTTAGGCATTGTGGGCCTCCGGTGCGGAGGTATTAGTAAAAGCAGTGTTAGAAAATTCCATTTTAGTACTCCAGCTGATAGTTGATTAACTACCTCCAGAGACGCTAATCCCATGGTGGTAGCTCAAACAGCGTTAGCGTTCCGGCCAGTCTGGAATCCGGTGCTTCGTGAGAAGCCACTGTCTGAGCCACCATAATTTGGGTGAATGCAGACCGTACCATATTTTCTCTATTTTCATAGAGTTGATGGAACCAAACTGGGACAGAACGCTAATTCTGACTGCGGGTTTTGCCGCAGCGAAGAGAGCTTATCCTTCACAGGATGCTAAGGAAATGGTCTGGATGAATTTACAGTGACTTGCTTTCATATTTGGAAAGAGGATCGCTTTTTATGTATGACAATAGCCTCGTATGAAAGATTAAGTTAAAGTTCTCACTATTCAAAAATTTGTAAAAGTTATAAGAGATAAGAGGCTTAACTTGAAAACTTTAGACGAGTTCATAAGTGAAAAGGGAAACCCTGAATGGGTTATCTATATGAAACGCTTATCTGCTAATGATACTGGTGCTACGGGAGGCCATCAGGTCGGGATTTATATTCCAAAAATTACTCGAGATACATTATTCCCTTCAATAAATAGAGTGGATTGCGATAACCCGAGTATACCATTGTCTGCCAAAATAGTTTCACATGATATCGAAGAGCAAACTGTTAATGCCATTTATTATAATAGTAAGTTGGCCAAACAACAGAAAAAAGGTAGAAATGAATCAAGAATAACTTCCTGGGGCGGGAAGAAAAGTCCTATTCAAGACCCTGAAAATACAGGTTCATTACTCATTCTGGCTTTTAAAAAGCAAACCGAACTTGCAGACTGTATGTATCTTGAAGCATGGATTTGTCGCTCTATAGAAGAAGAGGATTTATTAGAGACAATAACTGGTGAGATTCTTCCTGGTATATCAGTTTTTAATTCTGGAGATAGTGTATTTGGCGGTGTAACTGCCATTCAGGAAAATAAAACCAATAAGAAATTTAAAATTCCTGATGGTTGGGCTACGACGTTTCCTTCCGGGAGTGAGATAATTTCTTATCTCCCTAATTTATTTAAGTTTAAATCAACCACCCCCGACTCTCTTGTTCTCGAGAGAAGGAAGGCGGAGTTTTCTCTTTTTCTTCATATTGAAGAATTTCATGTTCTTCACAAAATAAAAGATGGTTTTAATAGTGTAAATGAATTTATAGCCCTTGCTAATTCTGTTAGTAATCGTAGGAAATCCAGAGCGGGTAAGTCCCTGGAACTCCACCTTGAGGTTATCTTCAAAGATAATAATTTGCTTGATTTTTCAACGCAATGTGTTACTGAAGGTAATAAAAAACCTGATTTTATATTCCCTTCAGGACAGGCTTACCATGATTTCAACTATCCAGAAGAAAAACTGAGAATGCTTGCTGTCAAAACCACCTGTAAAGATAGATGGAGGCAGGCAATTAATGAGGCTGATAAAATAAAAAAGGTACATCTATTTACTTTACAAGAGGGCGTCTCAGTAAATCAGTTTAATGAAATGAAAGAGGCTGGTATTATTTTGGTTGTTCCAAAACCTCTTCATGAAAAATATCCGAAAGATATTAGGATGGAGCTTGTTACTCTCGAAGATTTTATTGAGGGAACTAAAGTTATTTATCAAATATAATTAGATGTTCACATTGCTACTTATGGCAATGTGAATATTCCCTTTGTATCGATGTAAGAGGTTTTTGTGGAGTTACATAACCATTCTTCAATTCGTTCAATGATATCATTATGTGGCAATTTTTTGCGCCCTCTTAAACTACATTCCCATACAATTAAAATACGCCATCCATTATCTGATAGATCTTGCATAACTCTTTGATCATTTCTCACATTATTTTGAATTTTGTTCATCCAAAAATCAGTTCTGGTTGCAGGGGTTTTGAAAAGATAGCAATTATGATGATGCCAGAAACAACCATGTACAAAGATAACCGCTTTGTAGTCATCTACGACAAAGTCTGGTTTTCCTGGTAAATCCTGAACTTGTTCCCGGAAGCTGAAACCAGCTTCAATAAGTAAATCCGCAACTTTTTTTTCAATGGCTGTGCCACGATTCTTAATTGCTCGCATATTCTTGCTTCGCGTCTTTGAATCGTGGACATCAGCCATTGGAGTTAAGCTGCCTTATCAGATTTAAGTTCAACAGCCTTCGCAATGTAGGGGGCGAGTAATTTTGCAACTGCCGCAAAGACAGGGACTACAACCGAGTTACCGAATTGTCGGTATGCTTGTGTGTCAGAGACAGGGATACGGAAAGACTCTTTTCCCGGCTGCTCGAATCCCATAAGGCGTGCACATTCTCTCGGCGTCAGACGACGTGGTCTGTTGATTTGATTTTCAGGATTATCAAATTCAGTTTCTCCCAATTCTCTATCCCAGCCCCGGTCAATTAAGATTTCAGAACCATCTTTGTGGTAACGGGCAGAGAGTGTTCTTGCAACTACAGTTGGATTTTCAGGATCAACTAAACCAAAACCAAAACCGTTCCCCTTGGCCTGATGCTTCTTGGCATAATTGTATAAATACTTCCAGAGAAGCGGGGTGAGAATGTACTTTTTATCGTATTCGGTCTGAAGGAGTTGCTTAAAGGTGATGCGCTCCTGGGGAAAAAATTGACTGATGTTTTTAAGAGTAAAATCTTTACTAATGTTCAGCGAACGGCGAAATCCAACCAATACAATTCGTTCACGATGCTGAGGAAGGAAATGTTTCCCATCGATAATTTTCGGATCGCTGGAACCCGTGATATCAGCGTCGGCGACGTCGTAACCCAGTTCATCAAGTGTTTCCATAATGACTTTAAACGTTTTTCCTTTGTCGTGACTTTTGAGGTTTTTAACGTTCTCAAGCACGAAAATGGATGGCTGCTTCGCTACGATAATTCGGGCCACATCAAAGAACAAAGTACCCTGAGCCTCACATTCGAAACCATGGGCTTTGCCCAAAGAATTCTTCTTTGACACACCAGCAAGTGAGAATGGCTGACACGGGAAGCCAGCCAAGAGTACGTCGTGGTCAGGAATTTGTTTATCGATGTTTTGGTAAGCTTCTTCAACGTCGATTTCCTGATTGTCACTCAGCGTGATTTCTCTGATATCTGAATTAAATACGTGTTCATATGGGTCGCTATACCAGTTTGCCTTGTATGTACGAACGGCATCTTTGTTCCATTCACTGGTGAAGACACATTTACCACCAATGTCCTCGAATCCTTTGCGGATACCGCCGATCCCGGCAAACAGGTCAATAAAGCGGAATTTATAATCCGGATGAGATTTAGGTGGTTTTGGAAGCATGCTTTTCAGCGTAATAATTTCACATTCGGTAAGTGGGCGTTGAGTCGCTTTACCGTTAAGCCAGCGATTTAAGGATTCACGCGACCAGTCGTTGTTATACTCGCGCAGCGTCTCAGCAATAGCCTTTTGGTCATATATTTCCAGCAAACGGCGTACCAGTGATTTATCACTTTCAAGCTGAATCTTCATGCCTTCTTCTGCTTTTTTGATTTGTTCTATAGTTGAAGTGTCAGTGGTTTTCATTTCACAGTTTCGTTTTTAGGGAAGAATGAGTGACACTTTATCACTCGTTTGACCCAGAGGCAAAATGAAAATATGTATATCTGTACAGTATTTTTCTGGGCTGACTTAATTTAGCAACCCAGAAAAGCCCTGTCTCTTAATGCGTGGCATTTACTTCCCAGGATATCTCGCAATTCTGAAATGTAAAAGCTGTAACTAGCGCTTCGAACCCAATGGCACCCTCTAAAAAATCCGCCCCATCTCCAGTTGCCCCATCAATAACGCGTTATCACTGTAATCCACCGGCACGGCGACGACGGCGGGGCCTTGTACGTCCATGGCGGCGCGGAGGGTGCTTTCCAGCGTTTCGGCGGAGGTGACGGCAAAACCTTTGGCGCCGAAGGCGTCGGCGTAGGCTTTGAAATCAATCGGGCCGAACTGAATGCCGGAGGTGCGCTGGTATTTTTTCTCTTCCTGGATCGCCACCATGTTGTAGGCCTCATCGACCCAGATGATGTGCAGCAGATTGACGCCCAGACGGACGGCGGTTTCCAGTTCCATGCTTGATTGCATAAAGCCGCCGTCGCCAGAAACGGACACCACTTTGCGGCCGGGATCGACCAGCGCAGCGCCAATCGCCCACGGCAGCGCGACGCCCATGGTTTGCTGGCCGTTGGAAATCAGCACCTGACGTGCGCGGAAGCTGTAAAGATAACGGGCGATCCAGATATGGAAACTGCCCATGTCGACGCACAGGGTGACGTCGCTGTTGACGATGTCCTGCATCGCACGCACCAGGCGCAGCGGGTGGATCGCAAACTGATTCAGGCTGCGGCCTTTCTGGGCCAGCAGTTCACGTTGCTGGCGGCGATCCTCGAGAATGGCGACGGAGGATGCGCTCAGGTCGATGCGCTGCTGGATTTGCGCTGTCAGCAGATCCAGCGTATCCGCGATGTCGCCCACCAGTTCGACGTCCGGCAGATAGTCGCTGTCGGTTTCGGCGGGCATCACGTCGATATGTACCAGTTCGGCGCTGCCGTTGCTCCATTGCACCGGTTCATACTCGACCGGGCTGTAACCGATGGTGATGACCAGATCCGCGTTGCGCAGCAGGCGGTCCCCGGCCTGATTGTTGAACAAACCGACGCGGCCGGCGAAGCGATGGAACGAAGCCTGATCGATAACGCCTGCCGCCTGATAGGTGCTGGTGACCGGCAGATCGCTTTTGTGCAGCAGGCGACGGATGGCTTCGGCATTGCGTGGCTGGCTGGCCATCAGGCCGAGCAGCAGCACCGGATTTTTGGCCTGTTTCAGTAACTGTGCGACCTGCAATATCGCGTCGTGCGGCGCGCTGCCGAGTACCGGCGGTTGCGAGGTCAGGAGTTTGCCGTGGGCCGGTTCGTTGACGATATCCATCGGCAGGCTGATAAATGCCGCACCCGGACGGCCAAACTCGGCGGCGCGAAAACCGTTTGCCAGCACTTCGGCCAGCGCGGAAGACGAGGTGACTTCGGCAGAATACTTGGTGACCGGGCGGAACATCGCGACGGTGTCCATGGTCTGGTGCACCTGTTTGACATGGTCGGCACGTTTTACCGCGCCGCCGAGCGCCACCAGCGGATCGCCTTCGGAGGTCGCGGTGGCGACGCCGGTGATCAGGTTCGAGCAGCCGGGACCGGAGGTGACCAGCGCGACACCCGCTTTACCGGTCAGGCGACCAACGGCACCGGCCATAAAGGCGGCGTTGGCTTCGTGGCGCACCGGAATAGTTTTGATGGGGGAATCGATCAGCGAATCGAATACACGGTCGATTTTTGCGCCGGGAATGCCGAATACGTGTCTGACGCCCTGGGCTTCAAGCTGCGCGACGACCAGGTCCGCACCGCATTTCCATTCGCTTTGGCTGTCTGAATTTTTCATGGTTTTATTCCTTTTATCTGCGGGTTGTTAACTTTCAACGGACTGAATCGCATCATTTAAATCGTCAGGGCATAAGTTGGCATGCAGGAAATCGCTGTCCTGCGGAAAATCGATCAACAGCTTCTCAACCGTGCCGAAGGTCAGTACGCCGCACTCAACCTGATAATCCAGCACATGGCCGCCGCTGCTGCGTGCCTGATTGATGAAATGTTCGTGATAACCCGCCACGTTGATGCCCTGCATATACGCAGGCGTCAGAAAGCCAATCAGCACGCCCTGATTGTTCTCAATATGAAACGTTGGCTGCGCTTCGATGGCTTCGAGCATCGGTTTATAAGGGCGGTGCTGTTCCGGCACGGTACGGGTCTCGACGCGGCTGAACTCACCATCAATGCGCAATGCGCAGAAGGTGTTCTGGCTGGCGACGGCGTTGTCGATGACGGCGTGGATTTCTTCGCGACTGTGCGGGCGATCAATGACGTATTCATTCGTCGGGTTAAAGAATGTCATGACGGCGAAGGGTGTTTTTTGTTCCGGTTGCGCACGGCGGGCGCTGCCGTCGCCACGCAACTGGAAGATGTTGCTGTTAAATGCGATCAGTTCGCCGTCGAGATGGTTAAAGGTGCCGAGGCCAAAATCGCCGTGTTTCAGCAGGTCCGCCATCGTGGTATCCCCTTCATACACGCCGCTCAGCAAGGCACTCATCAGTGACGACTGATAAAGCACGCGGTCAGGATGATGATGTTTAAACGCTGTCGCCGTGCGGGCAATATCGGCGACGCAGGAACAGGACTCAGAATGGCTTTTCATGCAGGAACTCCGTTCGAATAGTTAACAATGCTAACTAAAGGTTGACGCCATTCCGTCCTGAGTTCCAATATGAGGAGGTGTTTACTTTGAGACGTTTTTGATATGGAACTTCGTCATCTGCGCTATTTTGTCGCGGTAGCAGAGGCGGGCCACTTCACCCGTGCTGCCGAACTGCTGGGAATATCCCAGCCTCCTCTGAGCCAGCAAATCCAGCGGCTTGAACATGAAATCGGCACCCCTTTACTCAAACGTCTGACCCGTGGCGTCGAGCTGACCGAAGCCGGAAAAGTGCTGTACGACGAGGCGCAAACCATTATCAAACTGACCGATGCCGCCTTTGAACGGACCCGCGCGGTGGCGCGGGGTTTGAACGGTACGCTGCGTATCGGCTTTGCCACCTCAACGGCCTTCAATCCGCAGGTGTTTGAGCTGCTGCATCGTTTTCGTGACAAGTATCCGGGCATGGTGCTGGAGCCGCAGGAAAAAGATATGGCCGGGCTGATGACTGCGATGAGCGAGGGCGCGCTGGATGCGGCGTTTATCCGTCTGCCTTGTGAGCGCAGCAAAGAGTTCAGTTTTAAGGTGCTGGATATTGAGGAAATGATGGTGGCGTTACCGAAAAAGCATCCGCTCAGTCAGGGGAAAGAAGTCCGGCTGGCGGCGCTGCGCCACGATACGCTGATCACCTTTCCCCGCGATTTATCGCCGGGGCTTTATGATGCCGTGACCCAGGCGTGTAAAGAGGCGGGATTTTCGCCGCGCTACGGGCAGCAGTGCCCGCAAATTACCTCGGCGCTGAGTATGGTGGCGACAGGATTTGGTTACGCGCTGGTGCCGGCGTCACTGAGTAAAATTGATGAAACCAACGTGCGTTGTCTGCCCCTGGCAGGGCAGACCTTAACGACACAAATCGCGCTCGCCTGGCGCAGAACAGATAACTGCAAGGCGGCGCTGCATATGGTGGGGTTGTTGTAAAAAGGTCAAAGCAGAGAATCTTTCTGGGCCAGAACAAAAGCCGGATCGCGTAATTTAACGCTGACCTCTCTGCGAATGTTTTGGCTGAGATTTCCCTGAAGGCGACAAATCTGGTGATAGCCGTGTGATAACCAGTTCCAGCTTCCCACCAGCGCATAGTGGTTATCCACCAGCAGCAGTTTTTCGTGAGTGCCTTCGTTTATCCGGATCACGTTTTCTCTGCCAAGAGACTGAATATATTGCTCAATCAGCAGAGGATCACCGTCCCGCTCAAAACCATATTTCGCATGATCGTAACCATAATAGACTTTGACATCGATTCCCCGCTGACGCGCCGCAGTTAACAAACTGAGCTGAGGATTTTCACCTTCACGGTTAAAACGAAGCCAGGGCGACACAACAATCAACTCCTGCTGACATTGTTGAGTGGCAGCATGGAAAGCATCAATATGCTCACAATCCCGGTAATAGGTTTCCACCGCCGGGCTCTGGCTCAGTTCGCTAAACTTAGGGTGCTGGCTTCCCAGTTCAAGAATGAAATCATTAGCACATACTTCAGCCAGCGTTTTCAGATACCGGCCCGCCGCAATCAGACGATCATAATTACCCACCACAATAAATTGTTGTTTGGCCCGGGAAACCGCGACGTTGAGCAGGTTGGGCTTATTGTTCTGGAACTTGTCATTGTCTCGTGGCGAGTGGATCACCGGACTGTAAATGATGACTTCAAACCCGGTTCCCTGGAATTGATGAACCGACCCAATTCGCAGGGAATCATAGTGCCCCAGGCGGTTGCCCATTTTTTGGATCAGCAGGTTCTTCTGATTGGCGTAAGGGGTGATAATGCCGACATCTTTCGTCAGGTCATAACCGGCGCTTTCCAGCTTCGTCAGCAGGTCATCAATCGCTTCAACCTCGTCCAGATTGGTATTTGCACCGGGACCCTTTTTGCCCTCCACGCTGTAAAACATCAAATGGTGACTGTCCATCGCCGCAAAGGCACTGGCAACCGCTTCAGAAGGCGGTGCGGTTTCCACAGAAATGCCCTCATAACCGGCAAGCTGAGTAAACAAGGCGGCAATCGGTGGCTGGCAGCGCCGATGCTCATCAAGCACGATGCCGTTACCTATGTCATTGACCGAGCCTGAGGAGGTTCCCGCTGCACGGTGATAGGCGGTGACTAACATCGGTGACATGCGATCATAAAGCAGGTCGTCATCGCCGAAGTGTTGTTCCCGTAGCTGGTTTTGCACCCCTTCCGACAGGGTTCTGATTGGCTCGATTTGTGCGGGGTCACCCACAATAATGGCCTGCTCACTGCGGCTCAGCAGAGGAACCAGTGTTTCGACTGACACCATGCCCGCCTCATCACATAACGTCAGATGGTAAGGTTTTACTTTCTCGAAATCCCCGAGGTTTTCATAACCGGCCGGTTTATACGCTGAGGCTAATGTCGTGGCGATGACCGGATAAGCCAGTGAAAGCAGACGATAAAACTCTTCCTGACGGGCATTTCTGTAAGTGAAGTAATGGGGCGAACGGGTGCGGGTTAATAAGTCTCTCCACACGGTCAGGATTTCTGTGAGCTCGGTTTTGCGGGTTAACTGCTCCTGCCACAGGAATGCGACGGCATCTTCAAACATGGCGCGATGTTGCCGGATAAAACGCAACCTCAGGATATCCGGCCAGTCTCCTTCCGGATAATCTTGTGCGAAGGCGCGCGCCCTCTCTCTGGTCTCTAAAATATGACGTTCCAGAGCCTGTAAACGGCCCAGTTGCTCATGCAGACTTTTCAGTTTCGGGATCCTGTCAGCCTCCGGTTCGGGGCCTTGCAATATCTGCAAGTGGGCTAAATCCTCTTTTTTATTCCTCAGTTCGCGACTGTAATGCAGTAAATCGGCCATTTGCTGATGAGATAAATCATTGAGACCTAACGCCGTGAACTCCGTGAGATTCATGGCCTGGGCTTTTTCGCGTCGGGCATTTCGTTTTCCGGAGAAAAAGCGCGTCAGGAAAGCGGCGATGCCTGAACGGGGATAATCACCGTAAATATCTTCGAGCAAATCCGGAAGGGTTCCCTGCATAAACCGGGTGAGTGCCGTCAGATCAAAACTGACTGGCCAGACTGAAAGCCAGTACCGGGCGCGGATATTGGCCTGTTCCCAGGCTTCCAGTTTCTGCGCATGATTCTTTTGTTCATCATGAAGAAAACGGGCAACCGCGGTGAGATGGACAGCGTTAAATGAAGTGACCGGGATCCCGACAGACTCCGCCTGCAGGGCAAAAGCGTCCTGCTCACTTTTCAGGATCGCGTCGAGATCATGCAACCGGGTCGTCGGGTCGCCGCACGCAGAGATGGCCTGCTGAAGCGCATTTTTCCTGGTGTGATAGTGCGTATAACAATGGTTAATCATTTCCCGGTTCTGGCACAGACGCTGTTCAGCGGATCCGCGCGCACGGGCATCGGCAGATTGCTGCTCATAAGTTTTTAACAACTTATCGATGCGCATGACTTCAGACTGGACTTTTTCTTTTGAACCGGCCTGGAAATACAACCAGTCGAGACCTTTTACAACATCATCATCGCGTAAATCATCAATGACATTTTCTACCGCTTTAATGGCCGTCGAGGTGATGAGCATGCCCAGATTACGATCATTGCCGTCAATAATAGCCAGGGCGCGCTCAACCACTTTTTGCGCAATTAATGATTTGAATAACGTGGTTTTACCGGTTCCCGGCGCGCCCTGAACTGCCACGAGGGGCAGGTTTTTCTGAACCGATTGTAATGCCTGCATTTGCCCGCGCCCCAAAGGGTATTTTTTTTCAAATAACCCCAACGTGACCACTTTATTTATTTCTTCATTATTGAGTGGCTCATCCTGCTGACATAAATATTGTTGCAGCAAAGGAAAGGCGGACAGGTCATTACGGGACGTTAAACAGGTGAAATCTTTACCGTCGCGCTGTGTATTAAAGTCTTCATTATGCAATTCGCAGATCAGGGCATTGAATCCCGTTTCCAGTCTGGCATTTCGCCATTTAGTCCCAACCAGTTTCTCTTCAATCCACATCTTCAGACCCGCAAATGCCTCCAGGAATGAATTATATTTTTGTTCATTCAGGGCGCTGATCAGGCTCATCATATGGCGGTTTTCGCCCAGTTCGCTGATATCAAATCCCAGTAATTCTTTGAATGCGGACAACAGCGGGGAAACACGGGTGCCATCCTTAACCGGGATTAAAACAGTTTGCTGGCCTTCCTGTATGAATAATTCAGGATTCAGCTGAAAGGAAAATAAAGGGAGGTATTTCGTGGTTTTTTTGTTATTGCTGAATTCACTGTAGCGGATGATCGGGAAGAGGAAGTGTACCGGTGTTGTACTCTCTACTTTCCCTTTCTTATCATACTTAATGTATTTTTGTTTCAGAAGCTCAAGGGTATTAGACGAAAGTGTAATGCGTATTCCGTCATCATCATCACGAACATTCCGGTCAGTAAGGTATATTTGCTGGTATTCGTGAAGGTTGTCAGCCGGGATTTTACTTTTTTCCATGCCGCTGTATTTGATATATTCCTGCCAGGCCTGCAATACTTTTAATGATGTATCTTCCATTGCTGAAAACTGTCCTGAAAATGAGCTAATGATGGGCTATTGCACCAGAATCAATAGGATAGTGAGAGGGGGATGAAGGAATAATACGCCTCAGCGTTGAGGCGTACCAGTCTGTTACTCAATTCAGTGTTATTTACACCACAATAATCACAGACACGCGGCGGTTCTGGGCGCGTCCGGCCTGGGTTTTATTGCTGGCGACCGGCTGGCTCTGACCTAATCCGCGGGTATGGATATTGGTGCGCGGCATTCCCGCATCGGCAAAGGCGGCGGCTACCGTGTTGGCGCGTCGCAGCGACAGATCATTGTTGTAACCGGCGTCGCCGTAGTTATCGGTATGGCCGTCGAGATTGACTTTGTTCAGACCAACATGCAGCAGTTCACCGGCCAGTTTTTCCACCGACTGCTTACTCTCTGGCGAAAGCGTCGCCTGATTATTGCCAAACAGCACTTTGGCATCCAGTCCCAGTTCCCAGCCCGCTTCTGTCTGCGAGAAGCCGTTTTTTTGCAGTACGGCGATCTGTTCCGGCGTCAAGCCCGCCGGTTTGCTCTGACAGGCGGCGAGCAGCAGAATGCACAGCCCCATGGCGGCGAGTTTAAACCAGGTTTTGAAAGTATTGCAGGTCTTCATACTCATTAATTCCTTTTAGTCTTTCATCACGACAGGAAGCGGCATGCCTGAAGAGACATGCCAGCAACTGCCGGAAATTTTTTTCGAACGGTACATGGCCTCATCGGCCTTATCCAGTAACTCTTTCGCGTTGCTGGCCTGAGAAGGCGACAGCGCGATACCGATACTGAGAGAAACATCCAGCGTCTTGTTATTGAGCAGGATGACAGGGGTTTTCATGATTTCAACAATGCGTTCGGCAAACGCCACGGCCTCTGCGGTGGACACCATCGGTTCAAGCAGGATGGCAAATTCATCACCGCCCAGGCGCGCCAGCACATCGCCTTTTCGCAGCGTTTTCGCCAGCCGTTCGCCAAGCACCATCAGCACACGGTCTCCGGCAGCATGACCGAGTGAGTCATTGATCTCTTTAAAGTTATCGACATCAATAAACAGCAACGCCAGTGACAGCGCCGGGCGCATCGGGTTAAAGCATTGATTAAGCGTATCAATGAAAAACGCGCGATTATGCAGGCCGGTCAAACCATCGTGCAACGCTTTTTGGGTCAGCGAGACGTTCTCGTTGCGCATATGGTTTTCCCAGGCTTCCAGCTCAGTCAGCAGGCTGTTGAAGTCCTGACTCAGTGTGTGCAGCTCGACAATCGGCGCGGAAGGCACGCGCAAACTGAACGAACGGTTGGCGCTGACATCGTGAGTGACGCGCGTAATGTGGCCGAGGGCATCGACAATGCCTTTTTGCATCCGGCGGGAAAAATACAGCGCGACCAGAGCCGTCAGCACCAGACAGCCGATCAGGCTCAGCACCGTTTCCAGCAGGAAACCAATCAGACTTCCGCCGTTACCGGCGAGCCAGACGGTACCGATGAGCGAACCGGAATGATTCACCGGCATCGTGACAGGCTCCGGGAAAGCCAGGTGGCCGACGAACTGACCGAGCTTGTCCCAGTTGCTGTTCACCGGCCGCTGCCATTCGGTGAACGTCGCACCGGCAGGCGTCAGAATTTTAGCCTGCGTGAAATCGCCTCTTTTGGCGATGAACTCCAGCGACTCGTGCGCGGCGGCAGGATCGTTAAACACCAGCGCAGCTTCGGTGGTGTAGCTGATAGCACGCGCGGTCAGTTGCAGATTATTTTCGGCATGCGAACGCAGGGCGATCAGGGCCAGCAAGATCAGTAAAAAGCCGGCAAGGCCGATCGCAGTCAAAATCACAATCACATGGATTCTGTTCAGTGCGGCGCTCAGCGTCGGGCGCTGGCGCGGCTGTTCTGTGTCAGGAACAGGAATTTGATTTTCCATGGCTACTCCTTTTCCCTGGCAAGTTGTAATACGGCGGGATTAACCCGCACACCGCTGCGGGACAGCGTGTCCAGATTCAGTTTGAATCCGGTATGAAGGGGCGTGATCACCAGACAAAATGCGTTCAGTAATGCACAGGCATCGTCCTGCTCACTGAGGGTTAAAATGGCATGGCCTTCCAGACGCTGATGCAAATCGTTCTGCTGCTCCGCCGTGGTGCTGCCGGAATAAATGGCATCGCATTGTGAGGTCAGCAGCGGGCTGTCAAAAGGCAACGTCATCACCTTGAGCGGTCTGCCGGCAAAAGCGCTGCCATCGGGCGTGAGTAAGGCTGCGTATTTAACCGGCTGGATGATGCAAAGCGTTAAAGAAGACGAGCTGGTTTTGTCGGGCCAGCGCGAATAACTGAGGATGCCGTTAACGGTCTGCGCGACGGCGGCGTCGGGTGACGTCTCGCTGGTTTCGGCGATGACCGGTTTTAACGGAGCGATCAGAAGCACCATCAGCAGCGCGAAGCCATATGCAGCCTTAAGAAAATGGCCGACACGTATCTTCACTAACAGGTAAAAAGGTGATCGGGCTTTTTCCATTGCGTCGCTCTGTGTTTCTTCCGGTTGAAATTGTTTCACCGGAATAAGAATAACTTTATCGGCATCATTTCTGAAAGCGTCAATAAAAAATTTTCCCCCCTGAAACAACACGTCTTTTGTGTCGATTTTTTTACAGAAGTCAGGGGAACTACAAATAGTGAAGAAAATCTAATGGATTGCGCGGTTAATTCATGGTCGATTTTTGTGCAGCCACAGGCGTGAGACCGTCGATAAATAATACATGTTGGCGGTATTTCAACCGTTATTAAAATAATAATCACGGTCATAACAAAATATCACAAAAAATAAATGTTACCGTAATCACCGTTTGATGAATTTAATTTGCAGGAAATGTTAATAGATTTGAATTTAAAGGAATAATAGACGGCATTTTATCAATATTCGTGACCATGATCTCAAAGCCACACCGTTAGTCAGATTTTTATGCTGCTGATAGGTATCATGCCCGCATTAATGGTATGTTTTAACCGTCAGGATGGTTTTTTCGATGACGGGTGAAGTAAAAAACATCAACCATTCCTGGGGAAAACGGAATTATTTTTATAATATAGGTACTGAGGAATCATGGATAATACAACAATCGGGACGCTGTCTGAAAAATCAATAAGTTCCTGGCGTAAAACTGACACCATGTGGATGTTAGGTTTATATGGAACGGCAATTGGTGCGGGTGTTCTTTTTCTTCCTATTAATGCCGGTATTGGCGGGTTAATTCCGTTAATTATTATGGCGATTCTCGCCTTTCCAATGACGTTCTTCGCTCACCGCGGATTAACCCGTTTTGTTTTATCGGGTAAAAATGCCGGTGAAGATATTACAGAAGTCGTGGAGGAACATTTTGGTATTACAGCCGGTAAATTAATTACGCTGCTGTATTTCTTCGCCATTTATCCTATTTTGCTGGTTTATAGCGTGGCCATCACCAATACGGTTGAGAGTTTTATTACTCACCAGATGCATATGAATGCGCCACCGCGTGCGTTGCTGTCACTGATCCTGATCCTCGGGTTAATGACACTGGTGCATTTTGGTCAGGATATTATCGTGAAGGCGATGAGTATTCTGGTGTTCCCGTTTGTCGCGGTGCTGATGGCGCTGGCGCTTTACCTTATTCCTAACTGGAATACGTCAGTGTTTGAAAACGCCTCGCTGTCCGGTAACGGCGTGGGTCACGGTATGCTGATGACGCTGTGGCTGGTGATCCCGGTGATGGTGTTCTCATTCAACCACTCGCCAATTATCTCCTCTTTTGCGGTGGCAAAACGCAAAGAATACGGGGATGACGCTGAGAAAAAATGTTCGCGCATTCTGGCGTTTAGCCACATCATGATGGTGATCACGGTGATGTTCTTTGTCTTCAGCTGCGTCCTGAGCCTGTCTCCGGCCGACCTGATGGAAGCCAAAGCGCAAAACGTGTCTATTCTGTCTTATTTAGCGAATCACTTCTCTAACCCGGTCATTGAATATATTGCACCGTTTATTGCCTTTATTGCCATTACCAAATCTTTCCTCGGCCATTATCTGGGGGCGCGCGAAGGTTTTAACGGCATGGTGATTAAATCTCTGCGCAGCAAAGGCAAAAAAATTGCCCTGCCAACGCTGAACCGTTATACCGGTATCTTCATGTTATTAACCACCTGGTTAGTGGCGACCCTGAATCCAAGTATTCTGGGCATGATCGAAACGCTGGGCGGTCCGATTATTGCGATGCTGTTATTCCTGATGCCAATGTATGCCATCCGTAAAGTACCGGCGATGAAAAAATACAGCGGCCATATCAGTAACGTCTTCATTGTTATTATGGGTCTGATTGCAATGTCAGCGATTGTATTCAGCCTGATGGGCTAATAATTAAAATTTCTGAAATAAAGTGAGCGGGAAAATCCCGCTCACTTCTCTCCCGTTTTCTGTTTATTCCGCCCGTAAATAATTTCACTTGGAGTATCCACCGTGATCAGCGTCTTCGATATTTTCAAAATTGGTATTGGTCCATCCAGTTCACATACTGTTGGCCCGATGAAAGCCGGGAAAATATTCACTGATGAACTTATTTCTTCAGGCCATATAACCCAAACGACCCGCGTGGCGGTCGATGTTTATGGTTCATTATCACTGACCGGTAAAGGTCACCACACTGATCTGGCCATTATTATGGGGCTGGCGGGCAATATGCCGGATGACGTGGATATCGATGCGATCCCGGCGTTTATCCGTCAGGTAGAAAATACCGGACGTCTGATGCTGGGCAAGGGCATAAAAGAAGTCGATTTCCCGGCCGGTTCAGGCATGAATTTCCATTCCGGTAATCTGCCGTTGCATGAAAATGGCATGACAATCAGTGCCTTCAGCGGCGATGAACTGCTGTATACCCAAACCTATTACTCGATCGGCGGTGGCTTTATTGTTGAAGCCAGCAAATTTGGTATGCAGGACGAAAATCCGGTGGTGCGTCCGTATCCGTTCCGTTCGGCCAGTGATTTGCAAAAACACTGTACGGATACCGGCCTGTCGTTGTCGGCACTGATGCTGCAAAACGAACTGGCGGGGCATACACGTACAGAAATCAGCGATCACTTTGCGGCCATCTGGAATGTGATGAGCGAAGGCATAACGCGCGGCATTCATACCGAAGGTTTGCTGCCGGGACCGATGAAAATCAACCGCCGTGCCGCCGCGCTGCGCCGCATTCTGGTGACGCAGGATAAGAACAATGTCGATCCGATGGGCGTTGTTGACTGGATCAACATGTACGCGATGGCGGTTAACGAAGAAAACGCGGCAGGCGGCCGCGTGGTCACTGCACCGACCAACGGCGCGTGTGGCATCATTCCTGCCGTGCTGACGTATTACGATCAGTTTATCCGACCGATCAGCCCTGATTCTTACAGCCGTTTCTTCCTGGCTTCCGGCGCGGTGGGCATTCTGTTCAAAATGAATGCTTCGATTTCAGGCGCGGAAGTCGGGTGCCAGGGCGAAGTGGGCGTGGCCTGTTCTATGGCGGCGGCAGGTCTGACCGAACTGCTGGGCGGCAGCACCGCGCAGGTGTTTATGGCGGCAGAAATCGCGATGGAACATCATCTCGGGCTGACCTGCGATCCGCTGGCCGGACAGGTTCAGGTGCCATGCATCGAGCGTAACGCGATTTCGGCGGTGAAAGCGGTCAATGCGTCGCGTATGGCATTACGCCGTACCAGCGAACCGCGCGTGTGTCTCGATAAAGTCATCGAAACCATGTACGAAACCGGCAAGGACATGAACTCGAAATACCGTGAAACCTCGACAGGCGGTCTGGCTATCAAGGTTCTCGCCTGCAATTGATTTCTTTTCTCATCATTTCCTAAAAGGCGGGAAACCGCCTTTCCCGCCCCCTTCGTGACTTTTCCCTGTGTTATGTTTTGGGTTATCTATACTGCGTAGAAGCTCTTTTTTCACCTGGAAAACAGTTAAAACAGTTAAAAGGAAAGGTTCGGTATGTCTAAATTCTTTATGAATGACCGCAAGACTCTGATTAACGATGTTATCGAAGGGGTGATCCTGACCTCTCCCTACAAAAACCTGGCAAAACTGGACGTCGATCCGGCAATTCGCGTTGTCGTGCGGCGTGACTGGGATAAGAAAAAGGTCGCGCTGATTTCAGGGGGGGGCTCGGGTCATGAACCGGCGCACGTGGGGTTTGTCGGCAAAGGCATGCTTACGGCGGCGGTGTGCGGCGAAGTGTTTGCTTCTCCGAGCGTAGACGCCGTGCTGAACGCGATTGTGGCGGTCACTGGCAAAGCGGGCTGTCTGCTGATCGTCAAAAACTACACCGGCGACCGTCTGAACTTTGGTCTGGCGGCTGAGAAAGCGAAAGGTATGGGCTATGACGTGGAGCTGGTGATGGTCTCCGACGACATTTCCCTGCCGGACAACAAGCAGCCGCGCGGCATTGCCGGTACGGCGCTGGTGCATAAAATTGCCGGTTACGCGGCTGAGCAGGGAAAATCCCTGAAAGATGTCACCAAAATCACCCGGCAGGCGATTGATGCCACAGCCAGTATCGGTGTCGCGGCGGCGGGTTGCAGCCTGCCGGGTGGCGGTGAAGATGAAGAAGAACAACGTATCGAATCGGGCCACGTTGAGCTGGGCTTAGGCATTCACGGCGAACCGGGTGTGTCGACCATGAAAACCCAGAACAGCAAAAAAGTGGTGGATACGCTGGTCAGTAAACTTGCGGAACATGTGAAGAAAAGCGACAAGCTGGCGGTGCTTATCAATAATCTCGGCGGCGTTTCTCCGCTCGAGATGAATCAAATCACCAAAGAACTGGTGCATTCGGCGCTCGGCAGTTCGATCCGTTATCTGATTGGCCCGGCATCGCTGGTCAGCGCGCTGGATATGAAAGGGTTCTCGCTGTCGGTGATTGCCCTTAAAGGCGGCATTGAAGAGGCGTTACTGGCAGAAGTGGAAGCGTCCGGCTGGCAGCCTCTGGTGAAGCTGGAAAAACTGCCGACCAAAAAAGGCAAGAAAATCAGTGATAAGAAAACGGTAAAAGCCTCGTCTAACGCGCAGGTCGGCAAAATCGTTGAAACCATTACCCAGACACTTTCTGATCTGGAAGACGAACTGAATAAGCTCGATGCCAAAGTCGGGGACGGCGATACCGGTTCAACGTTTGCCACCGGTGCGCGTGATATCCAGAAAGAGAACAAAAGCAAAAAATTACCGCTGAACAATGTGGCCGATCTTCTGGGCGTGGTCGGCGATCGTCTGGCGACCGTCATGGGCGGATCCAGCGGCGTGCTGATGTCGATCTTCTTTACCGCTGCCGGTAAGAAGGTTGCCGAAGGCGAGAAGTTACCGAAAGCCCTGCTGTCCGGTCTCGAACGCATGAAACATTACGGCGGGGCCGATCTTGGCGATCGCACGATGATCGACGCACTGCAACCGGCGCTGGAAGCCCTTGGCAAAAAAGAGGCGTTGAAAGGGGCGGCTAAAGCGGCAGCCAAAGGGGCCAAAGACACGGCCGGCATGAAAAAAGCTAACGCCGGGCGTTCTTCTTATCTGAGCAGCAACAGCCTGAAAGGGGTGAAAGATCCCGGTGCGGTGGCCGTTGAAAAAGTGTTTGAGGCGCTGGCGAAAAAATAAGATTGATGTCAGCAAAAAAGAAAGGCCTGCGGGAAACCGGCAGGCCTTTTTGTTGTTCTCCGCCGTCTGAAATCAGTGTCCGACCGGCCAGCGATGCAGCGTAATATTGCGGTCCGGGGCTTTTGCCACAAAATCTGACAGCACCGCTTTCACATCGGGGTCGATATAACCGACGTTATCACGTTCGACGCGGACCACGCTGTTATCGGGGATCTCCGCCAGCAGGCTCTGCAAACGCGGGTTATGCAGGAACGTCAGGTTCTGGTGAAAACGCATCACATAATGATTTTCGTCGCGCGTAAGCTGCATTGCATTGTGATGACTTTTGTAGGTGCTCGACAGCAATTGCGCGAGCAACCCGATGCCGATCCCGGCCAGCATACCGAAGAGCAGAATACCCGCCAGCGTGGCGATAAACGGCAAAAACTGCGGCAGGCCAAGCCGCCACTGGGTCATGAAAAGTGCCGGTGAGGCCAGTTTGTAGCCGGTATACAGCAGCACCGCAGCCAGGCAGGCCAGCGGAATAGTATTGAGCATATCGCTGAAAAACATGCCGCATAAGAGCAGTAACACGCCGTGAAGCAGGATCGACACCTTACTGCGCGCGCCGGTGTTCACGTTCACCGAACTGCGCACGATCACTGCGGTGATCGGCATGCCGCCGAGAAACCCGCTGATCAGATTCCCGATCCCTTGCGCACGCATTTCTTTATTGGGCGAGGGCGCGGGCGTTTGCTCTTTCAGCTTCTTCAGCGCTTCCTGGCTGAGCAGCGTTTCCAGGCTGGCGACCAGCGCCAGCGTCGCGGCAATCACATAAATCTGCGGATTATTCCACGCGCTCCAGTTCGGTTTTTCCAGCTGCGAGGTCACTTCATCTACGCTGTCGAATTTCGGCAGCGCAATACGCGGCATGGCCTGCATCGAATCCGGCACGATGCGGTCACCGAATATCACCGCCAGGCTTCCCCACAATACCGCCACCAGCGGGCCGGGCACATAAGTCATCAGCCTGATACGCTTAAACGGTGGCGTCGTCCACAGCCACAAAATCAACAAGGCGACAGCCGGGACGATCAACGCCGTGGGCGACAAACTGAAGGCCGGATCGCTGAAAATGCCGCGTAATCCGTCTTCTCCCTGATAACCCAGTGCGACCGGGATCTGCTGCATGATCAGCAAAATACCGATCGCCGCCAGCATGCCCTGGATCACCGAGCCGGGGATCAGCGAGACAAAGCGTCCGGCTTTAATGATCCCGAAGACGATTTGCAGAATGCCTGCCAGCATCAGCGCCAGCAACAGAGAGGAAAAGGATCCGAGCGTTTCCATCGCGCCAACCACGATCGTCACCAGCCCGGCAGCCGGTCCGCTGACCGCAAAACGCGACGGGCTGAGCAGGGTGACGATCACGCCGCCGATAACGCCGGTCAGCAGACCGACAAAAGGCGGTAATCCGCTGGCCTGAGCAATGCCAAGACTCAGCGGCAGCGCAACCAGAAACACGACAATCCCGGCCGGGATATCGTAACGCAGAAAATTCATGTTCAGATTTTCAGAGGATTTCATCGTCATGAAGCGGTCTCCACTGCGTATGAAGGGGTTAGGACGGGGCGTGGGAGTAATGCGGTCACAATAGGCTTCTCTCTGTCAGGGGGCGGCGAAAAACGCGCGATGGCCCGGTGGCGGTCAACGTCTAAAGTTAGAAATTCTTTAGTTACGGTTTGAAGCTTTCTGATGCACTTTCTAACATGGTAGTCGGCAATTCCGCATAAGGAAAATCTTAGAGTGTTGGGGCGGTGATCACGGAAAACGGGATTTACGGTCTGAAAAGCTTGATCTGACGCATGACAAACTCATTCGTCTCAGCAGCCGTTTTTTCGTCCAAGTATAATCTCCGGCCTTGATTTTCTGGCTGCGAAATCACGATGCATTAGCCGTGCTTAAGCAAAACTCCTCTTCTTTCAGCGAAAACTCTTTATGCCAATCAGCCTGATCCAACCCGATCGCACCCTGTTTTCTTATCCGCGCTACTGGGCCGAATGTTACGGCACGGCACCGTTTTTCCCGATGAGCCGGGCGGAAATGGATGAACTTGGCTGGGACAGTTGTGACGTGATCGTGGTGACCGGCGATGCGTATGTCGATCATCCGAGTTTCGGCATGGCGATCATCGGCCGTATGCTGGAAGCGCAAGGGTTTCGCGTCGGGATCATCGCGCAGCCGGACTGGACCCGCAAAGAAGACTTCATGCGGCTCGGGAAGCCGAATCTGTTTTACGGCGTGACCGCCGGCAACATGGATTCGATGATTAACCGCTATACCGCCGACCGGAAATTGCGCCATGACGATGCTTATACGCCGGGCAATGTGGGCGGTAAACGTCCCGATCGCGCCACGCTGGTCTACACCCAGCGCTGTAAAGAAGCCTACAGCGATGTCCCGGTTTTGCTCGGCGGTATCGAAGCCAGCCTGCGGCGTATCGCACATTACGATTACTGGTCCGATACCGTGCGCCGTTCGGTGCTGGTGGATTCCAAAGCCGACATGCTGATTTACGGCAACGGCGAAAGGCCGCTGGTGGAAGTGGCGCACCGTCTGGCGGCGGGCGAATCCATCACTGATATTCACGATGTGCGCAACACCGCCGTGATGCGCAAAACGGCACTGACGGGCTGGAGCGGGGTCGATTCCACACGTCTTGATAAACCGGGGCGCATTGAGCCGATCATGAACCCGTATGGCGAAGATCTGCCGTGTTCGGAAGGAGAGTTGCCTGCGCCGGATGCCCCGCAGCCGGTAACGGTGCGCGCGCCAAAGCCGAAACCGTGGGAGAAAACCTACGTTCTGCTGCCGTCATTTGAAAAAGTGAAGGCCGATAAAGTGCTTTACGCGCATACCTCGCGCATTTTGCATCACGAAACCAATCCTGGCTGTGCGCGTGCCCTGATGCAAAAACACGGCGACCGCTATGTGTGGATCAATCCACCGGCGATCCCGCTGTCTACCGAAGAAATGGACGAAGTATTTGGTCTGCCGTTCCAGCGCGTACCCCATCCGTCTTACGGTAAAGCGACCATTCCGGCGTATGACATGATCCGTTTCTCGATCAATATCATGCGTGGCTGTTACGGCGGTTGCGCGTTTTGTTCGATCACTGAGCATGAAGGGCGGATCATTCAGAGCCGTTCCGAAGCGTCGATCGTCCGCGAAATAGAAGAGATCCGCGACAATGTGCCGGGATTCACCGGGGTGATTTCCGATCTTGGGGGGCCGACTGCCAACATGTATATGCTGCGCTGTCAGTCGCCGAAGGCGGAACAGAGTTGTCGCCGCGCGTCCTGTGTGTATCCGGAAATCTGTACGCATATGGACACTAACCATGAGCCGACGATCAACCTTTATCGCCGTACGCGCAGCCTGAAGGGGATCAAGAAAATCCTGATCGCTTCGGGTGTCCGTTATGATCTGGCGGTAGAAGATCCGCGTTATATCAAAGAGCTGGCCGAACATCATGTGGGCGGTTATCTGAAGATCGCGCCGGAACATACCGAAACCGGACCGCTGTCCAAAATGATGAAACCGGGAATGGGCAGTTATTACCGGTTCAAGGAGCTTTTCGACAGCTATTCGAAACAGGCCGGGAAAGAGCAGTATCTGATCCCATACTTTATCTCCGCGCATCCGGGGACACGTACCGAAGACATGATCAATCTGGCGCTGTGGCTGAAGAAAAACCGTTTCCGGCTGGATCAGGTGCAGAACTTCTATCCGTCGCCGCTCGCCAGCGCCACCACCATGTATTACAGCGGCAAGAATCCGCTCGGCAAAGTGGATTATAAAAGTGAAGACGTCGTGGTGCCGAAAGGCGATCGTCAGCGGCGCTTGCATAAAGCGTTGCTGCGTTATCACGATCCGCTGAACTGGCCGGTGATCCGCGAGGCGCTGACCGCGATGGGCATGCGCCGTCTGATTGGCATCCGGCCTGATTGTCTGGTGCCGCCGGACGGTTTTGATCCGAAGTTTGCGGCGTCAGGTTCAGGCAAAACGAAACCGGCCACTACGCGTTTTACCCCCGCTAAAGCGCAAAATCCGGCTGCCGGAAAAGGAAAACCCTCCGGGCAGAGGGTTAATCGAGGTAAAAGACCGGTTTAAGGTCGTTGCTGACCGGGCTGTTATCGGCATTGGCAGGCATTACGTCTGCCATATGCTTCCACCATTTCTGGCAAATTTCCGTTTTTGCCACCGCGTTCCATCTTTCTTCTGATTCTATTTCCACATAGCCAAACAGCAGATTACGTTTTTCATCGAGAAAAATGCTGTAGTGATGCGCACCGTGGGCTTTCAGGGTTTCCGCCAGTTCCGGCCAGATTGGCGAATGACGGCGCTGATATTCATCGTGGGCATTCGCATTAACCTGCATCACGAAGGATTTACGGATCATGTTTTTCTCCGGTTAGATTATCGGGGGGAGAGGGAAAGCTCCTCCCCCTGCGAAGGGGAGGGAGCAGACCGAGCTGTTTTCGTGTTTGTTTTAGCTCTCCCCTTTCAGTGGGGGAGCAAAGAAACTACATTGCTTTCAGATACAACTCGCGCACTTCTTCACGGGTTGCGGTGCGCGGGTTGCAAGGCGCACACGGGTCAGCCAGCGCTTTATCCAGCCAGCCTTCGATATCCGCTTCTGAAATGCCCAGTTCTTTGAAACCCGAAGGGATCCCCACGCGGGTGGATAATTTGCGGATAGCGTCGATGGCCGCCATGCTGGCCTGCGTTTCGCTGATACCTTGCGTATGCACGCCCATCGCGCGGGCAATATCGGCAAAGCGGTGAGGTGCACTCGCGCGGTTAAACTCTTCGACGACTGGCAGCAAAATGGCATTACAGACGCCGTGCGGCAGATTATGTGTCGCGCCAGGCTGATGCGCCAGTGCGTGAACCAGCCCCAAACCTGCGCTGTTAAAGGCCATTCCGGCCAGATATTGTCCCTGCGCCATTTTCTCGCGGGCTTCGATATCATCGCCGTGATCGACGGCTTTTGGCAGCCATTGCGTGATAGTTGAAATCGCGGCGAGCGCGGTCGGATCGGTCAGCGGATGCGCCCCGAGGGAAACGTAGGCTTCGATGGCGTGGGTCAGCGCATCCATGCCGGTCGCGGCGGTGACGCTGGCCGGGATTTTGAGCATAACCGCCGGGTCATCCACCGCAATATCCGGGATCAGATTGGCGTCGATGATCACTTCTTTCACCTGACGCTGGCTGTCGATGATCACCGCATTGCTGGTGAGTTCTGCGGCTGTGCCCGCTGTGGTATTAATCGCCACCAGGAAGACACCCGGTTTGGTGACTTTGCCGACACCGGAATACAGCGTGGCAGGCCCCGGATTGGCGGTCAGAATTTTGATGCCCTTGGCGGTATCAATCGGGCTGCCGCCACCGAAAGCGATCAGATAATCGCAGTGGTTTTCCTGATACAGACGGAAACCTTCATCAACGTGGGCGGAGGTTGGATTCGGCACCACGCCGCCGTAAATGGCGTAAGGCAGTCCGGCCTGTTTGAGTGCGGAGAATAAGCTGTCGAGCAGACCCAGTTCGATTAACTGGCCGTCGGTGACGATAAGCGCTTTGCCGTGTTGTTTAGTCGCCAGCATCGCAACCATATCTTCGATTGCGCCCTGACCGTGGAGGCTGATTTTAGGAAGTGCCAACATAAAACTCATAAAAATTCCCTCTATAGAGTAAGTAAAATAGGTGTTCTGCTGTGCGCCGCTCCGGGGTCTTTGCCATTTCTGCTACGGGAAACATCCGCTGTTCCCCGTGCAGGATTTATGATGTCAGGCGCATAAAATGCCTGATCAGGCTTTTAACGCGGCCTCGAAAGGTGTGACGTCAAAACGTTTGCCAAGGGCAATCAGTTCTTCGGTCTGGATAGTTTGTTTCATCCCTCCCATGGAAATTACTTTCACCAGGATCTCAGCTGATTTTTCAGCGGTGTCGATCAGGCCAAAAGCGTCATCCAGCGTCGGGCCGCAACCGAAGATACCGTGGAACGCCCAAAGCACCAGGCTGTGATGCTGCATCCGGTCGGAAGTGGCTGCACCGATACCATCGGTACCCGGCACCATCCACGGTACAATCCCCACCCCGTCGGGGAAGACCACCAGACATTCGGTGCTGCATTCCCACAGTTTGCGGGTGATCTTGGCGCTGTCGAGCTCAAGTACGTAAGTCAGCGCGATCAGGTTGGTCGCATGGCAGTGCATGATCACGCGATCCTGTCCGTTGGTGACACGTTTACGCACAGCATGAGATTGCAGATGTGAAGCCAGTTCCGAGGTGGGTAAGCCGCCTGCGGTCAGGCCCCACAGAATTTTGTAGCTGGCGCCTTTGTCATCAAGCTGAATAACGGTCAGCGCTTCTGACGGGGCTAATTGCACGTTGCGGAAAAACTTACCGGAACCGGTCACGATGAAGTATTCGTTGGCCAGATCCGGCGCATGCTGAGTCAGTTCAACCTGGCGTGGCTGCGCGTAAAAGTCATTTTTATAAGGTGCGACGTCTTCCGGTAACAGGCGCATGCTGACGTTGCCGCCGTTGCGCTCATCCCAGCCTTTCAGCCACATATCGGTGGTCGCTTTGACCATGCCTTGCACAAACCACGAGCTAAATAATGTTTTCATCGGTTCTTTCCTGCGAATAAGGTGAATGCGTTTCTGTTGTGTTCAGCGGCAATTAACGTTTTGCCAGCACGCTGGTTTCATAATGACGGACGGTATCCAGCCACTGACCGCCAACCGGTACATCGTGACGCTGACAATACATGTCCCACACGGCCTGCCATGGCAGGGATTTTTGCTCTTCCAGCAAAGCCAGACGTGCGGTGTAATCGCCTTCGGCTTCCAGTTTTTTCAGTAAATCGGTCGGTTCGAGCAGGGCTTTCAGCAGGGCTTTTTTCATATTGCGGGTGCCGATAACCCAGGCAGCGATGCGGTTGATCGAGGCATCAAAGAAGTCCAGACCGATATGCACGCGGTTGAACAGGTCATGGCGAACGATTTCACTGGCGATGGCCTGCGTTTCGTCGTCCAGCAGAACCACGTGGTCACTGTCCCAGCGTACCGGACGGCTGACGTGCAGCAGCAGGCGCGGCACATACAGCATCGCAGCAGAGATTTTGTCGGAGATCACTTCGGTCGGGTGGAAGTGACCAGCATCGAGGCACAGGGCGGTGCCGCGGCTGGCAGCATAACCGAGATAGAATTCGTTTGAGCCGACGGTGTAGCTTTCAGAACCGATGCCGAACAGTTTGCTTTCAACGGCATCGATGTGTTCGGTGATATCAAACTTCTCAGAAATCACTTCATCGAGGGCGCTCATCAGGCGCTGGCGCGGTGCCAGACGGTCTACGGTGATGTCTTTCATGCCGTCCGGCACCCAGATATTCATCACTGACGGCGTGCCCAGCGCGCGGCCAAATGAGGCGGAGACACGGCGGCTGGCCTGACAATGTTCAATCCAGAACTGGCGGATTTCCGGGTTCGCGTGTGACAGTGTGAAGCCGTCTGCGCTCATCGGGTGTGAGAAACAAGACGGGTTGAAATCCAGACCCAGCTTGTTTTTCTTCGCCCAGTCAACCCAGCCGGTGAAGTGCTTAGGTTCGATTTCGTTACGGGCAACGGGCTTATCGGACTCCAGATAGATCGCATGCAGATTCAGCCGGTTAGGACCGGGGATCATGGAGATCGCCAGTTCTAAGTCCGCACGAAGTTGCTGAGCGTTGCGCGCTTTGCCGGGATAATTACCGGTTGCCTGAATACCGCCGGTCAGGCTGCCTTCAGGGTTTTCGAAGCCCGCGACATCATCGCCCTGCCAGCAATGGATAGAAACGGGCAGGGTATCAAGTTGTTTGATTGCAGCTTCGGCATCAATACCCAGCTGTGCAAAGCGTTCTTTGGCAAGTGTCCATGCTTGATCGATAGATGAAGTCATACTGCGAGTTCCTCATTGGCGTGACAGAGCGCCTGAAAACGGCGCCAGTGAATAGCGAAATCCGCGTGAATACGGGGAATGTAATGGTGTTGCTCAAAATTCGTGGCAACAATGCGACGAAATTCAGCGGTATCTTTGACGGCGTTCAGCGCCATCAGCTGAACGCCGATATTGCCCAGCGTTGATGCCTCCACCGGACCTGCGCTGACGCTGACCTGACAGACATCAGCACAAAGCTGGTTCAGGAACTGGTTCTGGCTGCCGCCGCCGACGATGTGGATATCTTCCAGCGGCATGCCTTGTAAATCAGCCAGTTGTAAGGCGATTTTGCGATACAACATGGCAAGGCTGTCGAAAATACAACGCGCCAGTTCAGCTGGCGACTCCGGCACCTGATCACCCGCCTGACGGCAGGCATCACGAATGGCATCCACCATGGAAGGGGGATTGATAAAACGATCTTCGTTCGGGTTAATCAGATAAGTGAACGGCGTGACATTTTTAGCCAGCGTGATTAATGACGGTAAATCCTGGATATTCAGTTCGCGGCAAACCCGCTGGAACAGCCACAACCCCATGATATTTCTCAATACCCGATAGCTGCCGTTAATGCCGCCTTCGTTAGTGATGTTGTCGTGCAGTGCCTGAGCATGGTTAAAGGCTTGCGGGCTTTCAATGCCCATCAGCGACCAGGTGCCCGAACTGAGATAGGCGCTGCGGGAACTGGTGAGCGGGGCGGCCACCACCGCGCTGGCGGTGTCGTGTGTCGCGACGCTGAATACCGGCACGCTGCGTCCGCGCGGGCTTTGCCACAGCCCCGGGGAGTTACCCGGCTGGGTGGGTTTTTGCAACCAGCGGCGTGGTACACCTGCCAGTTTCAGCAAATCTTCATCCCAGTCACCGGTGGCGAGACTGAGCATCTGCGTAGTGCTGGCATTGGTGTATTCCCAGTTCATTTTGCCAGTGAGGCGATAGAGGAAATAATCCGGGATCATCAGCATGTGTGCGGCTTTACTGACGATTTCTGGCTGTTGTTCGCTCAGCGCACGCAACTGATAAAGTGTGTTAAACGGCATGAACTGAATGCCGGTTTTCTGATACACATTCTCGCGGCCAAACTGCTGTTCCATCCGCGCCATCACCCCTTCCGTGCGGTTGTCACGGTAAGCAACCGGCAAGCCAACCCGCTGACCCTGTGCATCAAGCAGGACATAATCCACGCCCCAGGTATCAATCCCGATACCGTCAAGCGGAACGCCGGACGCATCGAGGCGATTCAACCCTTCAAGAATGTGTTTCTCCAGCGCATCAAGGTCCCAGGTATCGTGGCCATCAACGCGGATCAGATTATTAGGAAAACGGTGGATTTCTTTCAGTGTCAGCGTCGCTGCCGGATCGGGATCCTGACGGGTAAACGTCGCCAGCATCACCCGGCCGCTGGAAGCGCCGAGGTCAATAGCGGCAAGATGGTGAGTTCTCATAGCGGCCATTCCTTATTGAATATGTGGCCAGTGTAGGGGAGACGCCTGAAGGGCACCTTCCGGTGATTGCCACCGGTTTTGGCGGGATGGCAGCATTAAAAAGGTAGATGCGAGGCAGATCACATAACGGTTCAAAGCTGGCTGAAACAGGGTTTTGCCGCGTCTGTATAAGCGGAATAAGCGATTGTGATCTTTGCCGCAGATCTGCATCACGACGGGGGGAATCTTTGAAATATGACCGTTTATGACGCTTTTACTGCCGTGGTTTGAAGGCAGGAACGTCAGGCGCAGGGTAGGGTTGTTTCCCGACGCACAAGGATTTTGAACCGGAGGTGATACATGACGTTACTGAGAGGTGATGATTATTTTGCGGCACCTGAGCTGACCGTGACGGTTGAGCGGCGGCTTCCGCAAGATGTATTCCCGGAGCACTACCATGATTTCCACGAAATTATGCTGGTGGAAAGCGGATCAGGTGTGCATATCTTTAATGACAACCCTTACACACTGACGGCCGGTACGGTCTGTTTCGTGCGTGCCAGCGATCATCATTTGTTTGAAAATGTCGATAATCTGCGTCTGACCAATGTGTTGTTCCGCTCGCCTAAGGCGTTCCGCTTCATTCAGGACGTCGGCCACTTCCTTCCTCAGGAACATCATTATCAGTCGCAGATCCACTGGCAACTCAGCCCGTGCGTGCTCCAGCAGGTGCTGAACTGCATCACACAACTTGAAGCGCTGCCAGAGAGTGTGGAAATGGAACACATCGCGACCCGTGAGAGTCTGTTTTTACAACTGCTGATCCTGCTTTACCAGGACTGTTTCCAGCCACAATTGCGAGATACCTCGGAAAACAGGGTCAATCAACTTTTGCAATGGCTTCAGTCGCATTACAGTGAGGACGTCAACTGGACCGAAGCTGCAGAACGTTTCTCGCTGGCGCTGCGAACATTACATCGTCAGATGAAGCATTACACCGGCATGACGCCACAGCGGTATCTTAACCGGCTGAGGTTGCTGGAAGCGCGACGTCGTTTACATCATAGTGATCAAAGTATTACCGATATCGCCTATGCCTGCGGGTTCAGTGACAGTAACCACTTCTCGACACAGTTTCGTCGGGAGTTTTCGGTGTCGCCAAAACTCATGCGTGATCAGTTGCGTTAAAACGGCACCTCTTGCAGTTTCGGGTATTCTTACCTGCGAACTGCCTCGTTTATTTTGTCGTCAAACGGGATTGAGAATGCAGCTATGTCATTGAAATTGAGTAAAAATGACTTCTTCCTGACCAGGATGAATTCGGTGGTGGTGGCTGAGCGCCATCCCCAGGCCGACTTTCCGAGTCATGACCATGATTTTGATGAACTTGTCATTGTCTGGCGCGGTAATGGTCTGCATGTCTGGAACGATATCCCTTATCCCATCACCTGCGGTGACCTGTTTTATATTAATTCACGGGACCGGCATAGCTATGAGTCAGTCAACGAACTGGCACTGGATAATGTGCTGTTTTGCCGTGAGCGTTTCGGGCTGGCGGCCGACTGGTCGCAATTATTACCGGGCGAGAATGTCAGCCAGGAACAACGTTACTGGCGGCTGAGTACGCTTGGCATGTCGGTTTTGCGCGATAAAGTGGATGAGCTTGCTAAAGAGTGTATGAAATCGGAGCCGCTTTCGATTCAGTTGAGTGAAGCCCTGCTGATGCAACTGGCATTGTTGTTACTGCGTTTTCGTCAGCGGCCGGACAGTGGCGCATTACCGGATGCGCATCAGCTGGATTTATTGCTGATGGCCCTGCGGGCAAATATCGCTGCCCCCTTCCACCTTGAAACGTTTTGTCTGCAACATCAGCTTAATCCGCGTGCTTTACGTTCGCTGTTCAAACAGCATACCGGCATGAGTGTGACCCATTATTTACGTCAGCTGAGGCTTTGCCGGGCGATGAGTTTGCTGCGTTATGGCAACATGACAATCAGTGATGTGGCCGCTGAATGCGGCTTCGATGACAGTAACTATTTTTCTGTGGTGTTCAGTCGTGCAAGTGGTGTTTCGCCGCGTGACTACCGGCAGCGTTTTACACAGCAGGCCGGTAAGATCCTTTTATCCTCAATGACGGCAGAATAAGTTCTGCCGTCATTGAGACACCTAGCGCTTACAGTGCCATACCCAGACCGACAATGTTTGCCGCCAGAATAATCACCAGCGCACCGATACAAAGAACACGCACCGGTTTTTTGCCTACGCCGAGCCATTCTTTCAGCACCAGACCGACGATACCCCCGCACAATACGTAGAAACTCATATGCAGCATCCAGCTCATGTAATCATATTCTGCCGGAATGCTGGCATGTCCCCAGGCATAGAAGAAGAACTGCAGGTACCACATTACGCCGCCAATAATGGAGAAGACCGCATTTGTAAGCAGCAGGGATTTCGCCACCGACAGATCGGCGCGCAAAGAGATGGTTTTACGTGTTGCCAGACGGATAAAGCAGAAACCGAGGTTAACGACTGCGCCACCGCCCATGATCACCACATAACTTGGCAGGGCAACGTACAACGGATCAATCCCAAGCCCGCGCGCCGCTTCATGCATTGGCACCGCAGCGCTCATGGCGAAAGACATCCCTGCGGAGAAGATCCCGCACATCACAGCCAGAATCAGCCCTTTGCGCAGATTGAACTCTTCCGCTTTAATGCCCAAGGCTTTTTCTTTCAGGAAGCCCGCATAGCTGACAATGGCTACACCAATGACCGCAACAAATACGCCGAGCAGGGTGAGCTGGCCGCCTGATGTGCCAAACAGCATGCCCATTTTGCCCTGCAAGACAGGCGTCATCAGCGTCCCGATAATCAGGGTAATGCCGATGGCGATGCCTATCCCCATCGACATGCCGAGATAGCGCATAGTCAGGCCATAGTTGATGTTACCGATGCCCCACATGGCGCCAAACAGGAAAATAGGCAGCAGGGTCGCAAAGCTGAATGAACCGTAATAGGCCCAGAAATCAGGCAACAGCACGTAGCTGACCGCCCATGGCAAAATGATCCAGGAAAAGAAGCCGCCAAGCGACCACATGGTTTCCCATGACCAATGTTTAACTTGTTTGAATGGCGCATAGAAGCAAGCTGCGCTGGCCGCTCCTATCAGATGCCAGATAATCCCTAACACTATCGAACTGTTCATACACTGGACCTTTTATTATGTAGAGTGATGAGATAAGCAAAAGCGCTGTTGTTAACTGATCCTTCAGAAACATGGACAGCGGGTGGCGATAGTGTAAGAAGCGTCCTCTAGTGGGGCCTTCCGGTCAGTGCCACCGGGAAATCAGCGCTGGCACTCGCCGGAAGATGAACATGAGTCAGTTCACAAATCCAATAATGGAATTAATAATTACATTAAATCAACAAACTAGCGCATTTTTAGAGACTTTTTAGAGACAAAGAGAAGAGGTTTGAAGAAGAGGTTGAGAGCAGGCGGGAAAAGAGCGGGAAATGTCTTTTAGGATTATTTTTATCTGTCATTATTTCGGGGCGAAGCGGACGCGTGCAGGGCTTATTTAAATAGATCGAATAACATGAAAAGTAACAGGGATGAGTCACATTCATTATAGTAAACAAGTTTGTTTACTTTCAGCCAGAACCATTAATCTGGCTGAAAGTTGAATGATTATGCAGTGAAACTGAATGGCAGGCTTTGTTTATGACGAACCGGGAAAAACCTGAACATTGTTCGCAAGAATTAATAACAATAAATAGGGTGTGATTAATGTGATATAAAAATCATCGTCAGGCTATTTTTTCTTTGGCGGTTTGCTGAATCTCTCTGCTTTGTTCCCATGCATAAAATATTTTATTTCGACCACTATTTTTTGCGTTATAGAGCGAGCTATCGGCTTTACCTAAAGCCTGAATAAAGTCACCTTCCTCCAGCGCCGCCAGCCCGGCACTTACCGTGACGTGGGTGGAGACCTCAGCATTAAACAAATGCGGAATATTCAGCCCAAGGACTTTATTCTGGATACGCTCAGCCATGCGGACCGCATGTTCCTGTTGAACGTTGGACATCAGTACCAGAAATTCTTCTCCGCCATAACGGACAACCACATCCCGCGAGCGTACCGCATCGCGGATAGCGGCAGAGACACGCACCAGAGCCTGATCGCCCATCGTGTGGCCATAATTGTCGTTATAGGCTTTGAAATGGTCGATATCGAGCAGCATAACGTAGTGCCCCGAGGCCTGATTAAACAGCGTTTCCAGCTTATTCTGCAATCCCCGGCGGTTATATAGGCCGGTCAGCGGATCCAGCATGCTCAGATCGCTGAATTTTTCCCGTTCGCTGTAGAGATTGGACACCATCCGGCGCGTGAACTCGTCACTGCGCCTGAGCATCAGATGATGCAACCACAGACCGATCAGCGGCAATGAAACGGAGAAGAGGATACGGCCGACATGTTGAAAGTCGTCCAAAACAATGACGCAAATAGTGGAAGGTACTGCATGCAGACAAAAAGCCAGGAAATTATCTGATAAAGCAATGGCACTGATAAATAATATACTGAGTAAGCTGATTAAAAGATAATTTTTATCTACATGACTGGTTTCTTCAAAGCGTAAGGCTATTTGCCAGGCCCATAGCAGGCCAACAGCGACGGAACACATATTCAGATGGGCCGAGTAATTTTTCTTGCTGAAAAAAGAAAATATCAGCCCTGAAAAGCAAAGCACAAAAATCAGTACCAGCGGAAATGGCGCTGAGGCTGAGTTCTCGGGCGGGTAAGCCAAAGAAAATAATGCAGTCGCACTGTTTAAAAAAAAGAATAGCAACATCGCCAGCCGATGTTTGCTTTTAAGCAGCTCATCATAGGAATGAGATATCATCAAATTTACTCTATTTAGCGTGTGTTGTTCTGAATAGATAAAGTGTCTTATTGCCCTATACCGCATAATGCTTCCATGCAGGCAGGCTAATAGTACTAATATGTAATTATTAGAATGCAATAAATGTCGTTTTTATAGTGACTGTGTAAGTTGAGGCTTTACTGATTTGGTTTAACCGCCCCAAAACTAGCACTTTTGCCGTCGGGTGTCACCCAAACGAAGGGTGTGAGAGCAAATAGGTGGTAAATGAGAAAAAATCCTATATGATATTGGTTCTCATTATCAGCGTTTGGAGCAAGGTTATGATACCGGCAATTGTCATGGCATGTGGCATCTGGGCGGTTGTATGGATGTTTGGCAAACGTCTCACCAGCGGTTGGGGTGTATTGTTGCCTTGCGCATTGATGCCGCTGCTTGCCCTGACGCATATGTCGCTCGATCAGTTACGTGTGCTTATCGTCGTTGCGATGCTGGTCACGCTGGGCATGCTTTTCCACCGCACATTACGACACTATATGTTGCTGCCCTCATTTATGGCGCTGGCAGGCAGTCTGGCTGCGGTAACGTTGAATTTTATTTTTTTGTAATACAAGGAGTTACTGATATGAAAAACAGGAAGCACAGCAAAGCTGCGGGTCTTTTTTATTTTTTGAAACTGAAAGAGATATTGCAGGAAGGAAAATCTGAGGAACAGAATCACGTGGTGCGAAGAGAGGGACTTGAACCCTCACGTCCGTAAGGACACTAACACCTGAAGCTAGCGCGTCTACCAATTCCGCCACCTTCGCACAGATGATTTCTGCTTACTGCTGATTTATATTTGCCGGAGTGGTGCGAAGGGAGGGACTCGAACCCTCACATCCGAAGGACACTAACACCTGAAGCTAGCGCGTCTACCAATTCCGCCACCATCGCGTACCGTGCCGTGCAATATAAATCTTGTGATTGTATTGGTGCGAAGGGAGGGACTCGAACCCTCACATCCAAAGGACACTAACACCTGAAGCTAGCGCGTCTACCAATTCCGCCACCATCGCGTTCCAATTGATTACTGTGTTGACGCATTCATCGGAATGTCATCAGCAAGTAACACAACCACGGGGGCGAATTCTAGAGATTTTCCCACAGGCGTCAATAGTTATTTCCCCCATTTCGGACGTTTGATGTAAAAAAGAGCATATTCATGGTGAATGGTTCAATGTCTCAGAGCGTCGTCAGGTTAATCGATGGTTTAATCAACGATTTTTCCAATAATGGGGTTCTGACTCACCGGGCCGGCAGGGCTGGAAAACAGCGAGATCAGCCAGTCCAGCAGCACGCGGATCCTCGGTGCCAGGAAGCGGCCGGGCGGATACATGATGTACAACGGCATCGGCGGCGGAAGGTGCTGATGCAGCACTTCCACCAGTTCTCCCCTGGCCAGTTCCTGCCCCATTGCCAGTTCCGATGCCTGAATCAGCCCAAAGCCCGCTTTTGCGGCGGCGACATACGCGTCAGCGCCACTGACGGTCAGTGTGCTGGCGAGTTGATGCTTTTCCCTCTTTCCGGCAGTCACGAATTCCAGATGTGAATCTGCCCGCTGGTGGGCAAAGAAATAGCCCACTGCCTGATGCCCGGCGAGATCTTCCGGCGACTGCGGCGTACCAAATTTCGCTAAATAGCCGGGAGAGGCGCAGGTGATTTGTTTCAAATCCGCCAGATGGCGCGACTGCAGATTGTCATCTTCTGATGGCCATGCGCGCACCACACAATCTACTCCCTGATCGAGCAGATTGATGGCGTTGTCATTGGCGCTGAGGCTCAGGGTTATTTGCGGATAGCGCTGGTAAAACGCCTGCAGCGCGGGGATCACCATCACGCGCGCCAGAGAATGCGGCATGTCGATGCGGACAATGCCAGCGGGCTGGTTTTTGTGATGTGCAAACAGGGCGTCAGATTCTTCCAGCGCCGAAATCAATTGCAGGCAGCGTTGATAATAGATTTTGCCTTCGTCGGTGATTTTGACCTGCCGCGTCGTGCGCAGAAACAGGCGGACACCCAGTCGTTGTTCCAGACGTTTCAGGGTGGTACTGACCGTGGCGCGTGGCACATTTAGGTCTTCCGCCGCCCGGCTGAAACTTTCCAGTTCAGCAATGCGGATGAAGATTTTCATCGCCTGAATTTGATCCATAACGTTCCCGGTGATTGTTTGCAATTTATGAACAGTGTTGCACGTTTTTGCTGATTTATCTTTCCTGAAAGAACAACCACACTTTATCCCGTTACTTCTTCTCTCTGTGTCATAAGGAAAAACCGATGAAACAACGTCAGCTGGGTAAAAATGGTCCGATGGTGTCAGCGCTTGGGCTGGGTTGCATGGGCATGAGCGACTTCTATACCACCGGTCTGGATGATAAAGAATCGATGGCAACGCTTGAGCGCGCGCTGGAACTGGGCGTCACAATGCTGGATACCGCCGATATGTACGGCCCGCATACCAATGAAGAACTGCTGGGTCGTTTCCTGAAAGGGCGTCGCAATCAGGTTTTTTTAGCCACCAAATTCGGCATTGTGCGTGATCCGTCCAACCCGCAGGTACGTGGCACCAACGGCCATCCGGACTATGTCCGCAAATCGGTAGAAGGCAGTCTGAAGCGTCTGGGGACCGATGTTATCGATCTCTATTATCAGCATCGTCCGGATCCGACGGTGCCGGTCGAAGAAACGATCGGCGCGCTGTCTGATCTGGTGCGCGAAGGCAAGATCCGTTATATCGGACTGAGCGAAGTGCCGGTGAGCATTCTGGAGCGGGCGCATAACGTGCATCCGGTCACGGCGCTGCAAACTGAATATTCACTCTGGTCGCGGGATGTGGAAGCCGATATTTTACCGGCCTGCGAACGTCTGGGGATTGGTTTTGTGCCTTACAGTCCGCTGGGTCGGGGTTTTCTGACCGGACAAATCCGTTCAGTGGACGATCTGGATTTGGATGATTACCGCCGCGAAAGCCCGCGTTTTCAGGGTGACAACTTCGCGAAAAATCTGCAACTGGCGGAGAAAATCAGCGAACTGGCGCAAGAAAAAGGGGTGAAGCCTTCGCAGCTTGCGCTGGCGTGGGTATTATCGCAAAGCGATAACATCGTGCCGATCCCTGGCACTAAACATCGTCATTATCTTGAGGAAAACATCGCCGCGCTTGATGTCTCCCTGAGTGAAGCCGAAATCGCGGCGATCGAAGCAGTATTTCCTTTCCGCGTGGCAGCGGGTGATCGCTACAACGCGGAACTGATGCGTTTCCTCAGCGTCTGACTGATTAACGTTTTTTCTTTTTCAGATCGCGCGGTGGACGTCCACGTACGGCCCGGTACACCTTGAAGCGGCCATTTTGTGCCAGCACTTCGTGGCTGCCAAAGGTGTCATCAAGCAGGGCGGCGTAAGGCAGGAAGGCATTCGCCACAATACGCAGTTCGCCGCCGATATTCAGATGGCTTACCGCACCACGGATCAGTTGCTCCGCTGCCGTCAGGCTGGTTTGCAGACCTTCGTGGAATGGCGGGTTGGAGATGATCATATCGAAACGTCCGGCAATGTCGGAATAGACATTGCTGGCGATGACTTCGCCTGGCAGATCGTTCGCCGCCAGCGTGGCGCGGCTGGCTTCGATAGCGGCCGCGCTCACATCACTCAGCGTGATTTTCATCTTCGGCGAGTACATGGCCAGCACAGAAGCCAGCACGCCGGAACCGCAGGCGACATCCAGCACTTTACCTTTCACCGGCTCTTCGAAACTGTTGATCAGCAACAGGCTTCCGCTGTCCAGACCTTCACGGCTGAATACGCCCGGCAGGGTTTTAATGGTCACTTCTTCGACCATGTACTGATCCCACCAGCCGTCAGCATCAAACTCAGGCTGTTTTTCCAGACGACCATGATACAAACCGCAACGGCGTGCGCTGTCGATTTTGCTCAGTTCGCACAGGCCTTCCAGCGTGGTTTCCGCACTGCGAACGCCACTGCGGTTTTCACCGATGACAAACACATCAATGCCGACCGGCAGGTGTGACAGTAAGTTGAACAGCTGGAATTTTGCTTCCAGTTTGCTCTTCGGCCAGTAATAGACGAGCACATCGCACGGCGCGATGAATTCAGCATCAGCGACTAAGCCAAACTGAACGTTTTCTCCCAGCGCTTTGCTGAGCATCTGCCAGTGGTGATACATATTGGTGTGGACGCGGACTTCTTCGGCGTCAATTTCAGCAGGCAGGCTGTCTTGTAAGTCACCGGCGAACAGGACGCGGCGGCCTTCAAATTCTTCGCTATGGCGCAGTATGACTTCACTGGCCGGAGTTAATGCAGACATCAGGATAAGGCTCCTCAGGGTTTGGCCCGCGATTATATACTTTTCGCCCCTGATTGAGTATTCGAGGTTTATTGGCGCATGTTCGATGTGTTTGCTAGCATAGCCGGGCTTTTTGTACTTCAACCCGCAGGGATCAGGCATGGCATCCAGACGAGATACATTGTTACAACAGCTGGGCATTACCCAGTGGACGTTGCGCCGGCCTGCGGTATTACAAGGCGAAGTGGCGGTCAGTCTGCCTGCACAAACCCAATTGTTGATTGTCGCCGCCGTTCCGCCAGCAGAAGATGATCCGCTGGTCAGGGATGTTTTACGCAGCCTGGCGCTAACAGAATCACAGGTTTACCGCCTGACGCCAGAACAGGTCGCCATGTTACCTGAAGATACCCGCTGCAATATCTGGCGGCTGGGGTTAAGCGAACCGCTGACTCTCGCTGGCCCGCAGCTCTCCAGTCCGGCCCTGGCCGAACTCTATCAAGACGCCGGCGCCAAACGTGCGCTCTGGCAGCAGATCTGTGAAAATGAACAACATTTCTATCCTGACGCCCGCTGATCTTCCCCGTGCATTCGCCATCGAACAAGCCAGTCATGCCTTTCCATGGACTGAAAAAACGCTTGCCAGCAATCAGGGCGAGCGCTATCTGAACCTCAAAATCATGCAGGGCGAGGTGATGGCGGGTTTTGCCATCACCCAAATCGTGCTCGATGAAGCCACACTGTTTAATATCGCTATCGATCCGGCTTTTCAGCGACAGGGCTTAGGCCGCATGTTGCTGGAAGAGGTGATACAACAACTTGAGCAGAAAGATGTTTTTACGTTATGGCTTGAAGTCCGTGCTTCCAACGCCAAAGCGATCGCGCTCTATGAAAGCCTTGGTTTTAATGAACTCTCCATTCGCCGTAATTACTATCCCGCCGCACAAGGCCGCGAAGATGCCATTATGATGGCGTTGCCGCTGGGCTAAAAACAACGTATGAGTTGTAAAGCCTTCGGGATTACAACGCATTTATTGTAATTGAGTTTCATTACAACTAATGAGTTGTTTTTTGAAGTTTGAAACAATACTTGAGTTGTTTTTATGGGAAATAACAACTAGTGTGTTGTGAGGCGACGTAGCGAGAAACCTGATGAAAACCCTCAAACAACTTCCTGAACTGCTTAAACAACGACGGTTGCAACTGGATCTGAGTCAGAAAGACATGCTGATGCGGATCGGTATGTCCCAGCAGCAATACCAGCGTATTGAAGCTGGCGGTGACCCACGTCTATCGACATTACTGCGCATTCTTGAAGGGATGGATCTTGAATTAATATTGGTGCCCTTAAAACAGGTGGCGAAAGTAGAGGAAATACTTCATTCACCTTTTGACGGAAGCAATAAACCCGCTGATGAGAATGCAGACCGCGGGCATAACGAGTGGCAGGATATATTGCGTGATCTGGAGGATTGAAGATGAGTCTCCGGACCGCGTCTGTTGAAGCGCTGACGTTGTATATTCATGAGCAACGCATAGGTGTCGTCGCGCATTATTCAGGGAACCGAAATATTCTCACTTTTGATCCTGAATATGCAGCATTGGCGGAAAGTGAGAGACCCGTCTTTACACTGGCGCAAAAAATGCGCTCAACATATTTGCAGTCTCCCTTGGGTTCAACCCTGCGACTTCCGCCTGTACTTTCCAATTTGCTTCCCGAAGGGACTTTGCGGGAATGGATGGCTCAGGCGCTCAAGATCCATCGTGATTCTGAATTTCCTTTGCTGGCTTATACCGCTAAGAATCTTCCCGGTGCACTTTCTGCCAGGGCAGTCGCATTAGGCGAATTGCCCGACTGGGTTAAGGCATCTCGTGAAGGCAGATTAGAACCTGTCCAGATTGATGTTCGCCAACGGGCTGATAAGTTTTCGCTTGCGGGAGTGCAGATGAAATTTTCCGCATTAATGGAAGGAGGGAGATTTAATGTGAGTACAGAGGTTGGAGAAGATAGCTGGATTATAAAAACACCTTCTGTCGTACATCCTTTTCTCGCTGAAAACGAATTCACCGCAATGACGCTGGCGGCAAGCGTTGGCATCGATGTGCCGGAAATCAAACTGGTCGGACTTTCTGCCATCGAAAATTTACCTGACATTCGTCTGCCTGATGAACCTTTTGCTTTTAGCATCAAACGTTTTGACCGGGGCGTGTCTGGTCGCATCCATACAGAAGACTTCGCGCAAATCTTTGAGGTGTATGCTCATGACAAATACGTACGCCATAACTATGAGCAAATCGCGGTTCTGCTCGCCCGCGTGGCGTCTGCAGGGTTATCTGATGTGCAGCAAATGGCGCGCCGGTTACTGGTCAATATTCTGCTGGGGAATGGTGATGCACATTTAAAAAACTGGTCAGTCATTTATCCGGACGGACTGAACGCCAGACTTTCTCCTGCTTATGACATTGTGAGTACACGAATGTATATGCAGGATGAAGACGGCGTGGCACTGAATATGGCCAAAGAAAAACGCTGGGCTGTTATCGATTTCTCCACTTTTGAAAAATGGGCTAATCGTATTGGCGTCTCCTGGCCTGCGATAAAAGTACATCTGAATGATGTGCTTAACATTGCACGCAAAGAATGGTCAGACAGGCTTGATTCTCTGCCTATGGCTGATGCGCATAAAGTCATTTTAAGACGCCACTGGGCCTCGTTGTCCACCGACTTCAGGCTTTGAGATTTTCTTGAACAGAACACAAAGAAACCATTGATTGCCCATCCCGTCTAAATCAGTGAAAATAGCCGGCTATAACTTTTATTACCGCTTTGCCTGACGTCACCTCTGACGTGGTGTGAAATCCTATGCAGGGCGGACCAACCGCAGAAACGTGAAAAACATGTCTCCAAGTGAATACGCCCTTGAAGTGGCTAAGCGCCGCACATTTGCCATCATCTCTCACCCCGATGCTGGTAAAACCACCATTACCGAAAAAGTTCTGTTATTCGGACAGGCCATTCAAACCGCCGGTACCGTAAAAGGCCGTGGCTCCAGCCATCACGCCAAATCCGACTGGATGGAAATGGAAAAACAACGTGGTATTTCCATTACCACATCCGTGATGCAGTTCCCGTACAAACAGTGTCTGGTTAACCTGCTCGATACCCCTGGGCACGAAGACTTCTCCGAAGATACCTACCGTACCCTGACTGCCGTTGACTGCTGTCTGATGGTGATCGACGCCGCAAAAGGTGTCGAGGATCGTACCCGTAAGCTGATGGAAGTGACCCGTCTGCGCGATACGCCGATCCTGACTTTCATGAACAAACTTGACCGTGATATCCGTGACCCGATGGAAGTGATGGACGAAGTGGAGCGCGAGCTGAAGATCGCCTGTTCTCCGATTACCTGGCCGATCGGCTGCGGTAAATTGTTCAAAGGGGTTTATCACCTTTATAAAGACGAAGTGTATCTGTATCAGACCGGTAAAGGTCACACCATTCAGGAAGTTCGGGTGGTCAAAGGCCTGAATAATCCTGATCTGGATGCTGCCGTGGGCGAAGATCTGGCTGCGCAACTGCGTGATGAGCTGGAACTGGTGCAGGGTGCATCGCATGAATTTGATCACGAAGCGTTCCTGCAAGGAGAACTGACGCCGGTATTCTTTGGTACCGCGCTCGGTAACTTTGGTGTCGACCATATGCTTGATGGTCTGGTGGATTGGGCGCCTGCGCCGATGCCACGTAAAACTGACCTGCGCGAAGTGAAAGCGGATGATGAAAAATTCACGGGTTTCGTGTTTAAAATTCAGGCCAACATGGATCCGAAACACCGCGACCGCGTGGCGTTCATGCGTGTGGTATCCGGCAAATATGAAAAAGGCATGAAGCTGCGTCAGGTACGTACCGGTAAAGACGTGGTGATTTCCGATGCGCTGACCTTTATGGCCGGTGATCGCTCTCATGTTGAAGAAGCCTATCCGGGCGATATCATTGGTCTGCATAACCACGGCACGATTCAGATTGGCGACACCTTTACTCAGGGTGAGAACATGAAGTTCACCGGCATTCCTAACTTCGCCCCTGAACTGTTCCGTCGTATCCGCCTGCGTGACCCGCTGAAACAGAAACAGCTGCTGAAAGGTCTGGTACAGCTTTCAGAAGAAGGCGCAGTACAGGTCTTCCGTCCGATTGCCAACAACGATTTGATCGTCGGTGCGGTCGGCGTGCTGCAGTTTGAAGTGGTCGTGGCGCGTCTGAAAAGCGAATACAACGTGGAAGCAATTTACGAATCTGTGAACGTCTCGACTGCCCGCTGGGTGGAGTGTAGCGACGTGAAGAAATTCGAAGAATTTAAACGTAAGAACGAAACCAACCTCGCACTGGATGGCGGTGATAACTTAGCGTATATCGCCCCCACTATGGTGAACCTGAATCTGGCTTCAGAGCGTTACCCTGAAGTGAAATTCCGTAAAACCCGCGAACATTAATTCATTCCTGTTTCTGAAAAGGCGACGCTTATGTCGCCTTTTTTATTGTTTCTTAATGAAGTATTAATAAATTATATATTAATTTATTTCTGTAAAGCGAAATGCTTATTATATATTTGTATATTTTGCAGTAAAAAATATAGCTGACTTATTAAATGAACTTAATTGTAATTATTAGTACGATTAGTTAATTTTAGGTTGGTCTGTTTCTGAATAGATATGTCATTATACGCGGGAACCCAATCACTCCATATTTATTTAATATGCATCGCAATTAATTCATGCTTTATTTTTATAGGGTGATAATAAAAATCTTAATTTAACATGGTTTCAAATATGTTTTCTCATGAAACATATATGTATCCAATGAATATCCCGCCGTGCAATGATATATATATAAGGAATGTAGTTATGAAAATGAATAAAATCACACAGATGCTGTGTGTTGCCGGTCTGACGATGGCCTCGGCCAGCGCTTTTGCCCTTGAAGCGTGGAACGGACAGGAAGGCGGTGACACCTTTGAAGTCATTTTTGACGGCAGTGTTTACTCAAATGTCTGGTGGGTCGGTGCAACAAATTGCCCGGGCACGGCGGAGCAAGATCAGGGTGCAAATCCATGGCGTAAAGTGCGCAGCGCAACCGCCACGGAAATGAGCCAGTATGGCAATCCTACTGTGTGTGAAATTGCCGGTGACGGTACGCAGGATCATTATGCCGATTATGACAGCAGCCATGATTATTTAACGGGTGATATTGTTCTGGCAAATGGTATGACGTACAAAACGTCAAAAGCAACACCTGCACACAGTTTCGCGCCGGCAGAAAATAATCCGTGGGTAGTTTATGCGCCGACGCCGAACTGGAGCAGCAGCGCTACCTATAATCAGGGTGATAAAGTTCAGAAAGACGGCGTCATGTATGAAGCGCTGTTCTATACCGTAAATAATGATCCGTCCCTTCCTGCCAATCAGAATCCTCAGGGAAATAATGGCCGTCCGTGGAAACCGTCAGGGGCGGTACAAACCTATTCACAGGAACAAATTGATAACGCACCAGCGTTAAATATTAATACATTATATCCTGCTAATTCCTTAGTGAAATATAACGGTAAGAATTACCAGTCTGCTGTAATAGTTCAGAAAGTGAAACCTGATGATATTTCACCGTGGGCTGTCTATATGGACTGGACCGGCACCAAAGAACGTGTTGGCGTGCCGAAAAATCCATGGCCTGCACAGTTCTATGCGCCATACGTTGATTTCACCTTAAATATGCAGCCTGACCTGGTGGGTTTGGCGAAAAACCAGAACGTTAATCATTTCACCATGGCCTTTATGGTCGCTAAAGACGCCAATACCTGTGTGCCGACATGGGGGACCGCTTACAGCGTGACCAATTACGCACAGTACAGCAAAATCAAAGCACTACGTGAAGCGGGCGGCGATATTATGGTGTCGATCGGCGGTGCGAACAATGCCCCTCTGGCCGCAGCCTGTAATAACGTGAATGACCTGCAACAGCATTATTATGACATTGTCGAAAACCTGAACCTGCAGGTGCTTGACTTCGATATCGAAGGCAACTGGCTGGCTGATAAAGAATCTGTTCAGCGCCGTAATGCTGCTGTCAAATTAGTGCAGGATCGCTGGGCTGCCGAAGGCCGTCACATCGGTATCTGGTATACCCTGCCCGTTCTGCCAACCGGTTTAACTCACGAAGGGATGGAAGTGTTGCAGGATGCCAAAGATCAGGGCGTCGTGCTGACCGGGATTAACGTGATGGCGATGGATTACGGCAACGCTCAATGTCAGTCGGCCAACACTGAAGGTCAGAATATTCACGGTAAATGTGCTACGTCCGCCATTGATAATCTGTTCACTCAGGTGAAAGGTTTATACCCTGAGAAGAGTGCCGCACAGGTTTACGCCATGCTGGGAACAACGCCGATGATTGGCTATAACGATGTGCAGGGTGAAGTGTTCTATCTTTCCGATGCACGTCTGGTCTACCAGCAGGCGAAAGATTATGGCCTGGGTATGATCGGTGCGTGGTCTGTGGCCCGTGACCAGCCGGGTATTTCAGGGCAAGTTTCGGCGGAACACAGTGGTATGACGCCGGAACAGGCTCCGATGTACGCTTACAGTCAAATCTTTGCGCCAATCACCAGCGGTTCACCGGCGCCGGTAGAAACCAATACGCCGCCGGTGGCTAATGCCGGTATTGCTCAGCAAGTCAGCGGAACCTCCGTCATCACGCTCGACGGTTCAGCCAGCACGGATAAAGAAGGCGATACCCTGACGTATCAGTGGAAGCAAGTTTCCGGGCCGGCAGTGACGCTGCAAAACAGCGACTCGGCAAAAGCGACATTCAACGTGGCGCAACCGGTGACCAATGCGGTATATACCTTCTCGCTGACCGTAAGTGACGGCGAAGGCAGCACCACAGCGCAAACCAGTGTGAATGTGATTGATGCGTCTAAACCCGTTGCACCCTCAATATCAATCGACCCTACGTATACCGTAAATTCTGGCGAATCGCTGACCCTGACAGCAAAAGTCACCGATCCTGATTCGCTGCCGGCTGACTTACATTATCAGTGGACGAATCCGGCAGGATTGCCAGTGGCACCGGCTCAGGGAGCGGCGTCCAATACGGAAGTGATCACCGCACCGGATGTGACCGTCGATACGCGCTTCACTGTCGACGTGACCGTCACCGATAACACCGGTTTAGCGGACACCGCCACCACCACCATTCTGGTGAAAGCCAAAACTGCGGCAGGGGATTATGAATATGTTTATCCGCAAAGCAGCGAAAAATACGTAGCGGGCACCAGGGTCTTAGGCAGTGATGGTGGTATCTATCAATGCAAGCCTTTCCCGTACTCCGGTTGGTGTAGTCAGGCGGCCTGGGCATATGCACCTGCGACCGGCACGAACTGGCAGGATGCGTGGGATAAACAGTAATTCCATAACTGAAGACTGATTTTTAACGCAATAATTCTCAAATGGCTCCTGTGAAGGGAGCCATTTTTTTATCTGATGTCTTCCCCGATCTTATTTTTTGTGATCAATGTGCCGATATTTTGCGCAAATTTTGGCGTAAACCTTCGGACTTGTCTGCATTAGAGGCCATATTCGACGATCTCCCTACTAATCTGGACATTCTTGACTATATTAAATGTGTGTTCAGGACGGAGTGGCTTAAAGCACTGCTTTGATATCACGTAACAGAGAGTTATGTCGAATGGCGATTAAAAGCCAGAATAAAACGATGTACTCTGCTACAAGGAAAGTAAAAACAGCAGCAATACAATTTGTTAGAAGGCGTCACCAAGAATGTGGCGTGCAGAGCCGTAATTAAGGCTCATAAACCGAAAGGAAGAAATCGATGAAAAATTCTAAATTTGCCTATTCAATGATGGCCGTAGTTCTGGGTACCGCACTGATGAGCGGTAGCGCGCTGGCAGCAACGACTACTACAGATAGCGCAGGTGCAAAAATCGATAGTTCCATGAAGAAAGTTGATAACTACATGGGCGACAGCGCCATCACGGCAAAAGTGAAAAGTGCTCTGGTAGATGATAAAGCCATTAAAAGCAGCGACATTTCTGTCACCACGAATTCCGGCGTGGTCACGCTGAGCGGCTTTGTCGGTTCGCAGGCTGAAGCCGAGCAGGCTGTTGCCGCAGCAACCAAAGTTGAAGGGGTTAAATCCGTCAGCGACAAATTGCATACCAAAGACAGCAAAGATCAAAGCGTCAAAGGCTATGCCGGTGACAGCGCGACCACGGCTTCTGTAAAAGCCAAATTGCTGGCGGATGACATCGTCCCATCACGTAACGTGAAAGTCGAAACTACCGACGGCGTGGTACAGCTCTCCGGTGCAGTAAAAGATCAGGCACAGTCTGACCGTGCTGAAAGCGTTGCGAAAACCGTTGATGGCGTGAAAAGCGTCAAAAATGACCTGAAAGTCGCACCGTAACGATCATCTGCTATATCCGTTGTACGTGGCGCCTTTCCACCGGCAGGGCGCTGCATTTTCTGAATAACGCATAACTATATTTATGTGACCGCAGAAGATACGGGATGGGCGAGATTTGCCTGCAGTCAGAAAAAATATCGTGTCGGAAACGCTAACACTTTCATTTTTCGACTACCTTTATTAAGTAATCATTTTTTCTTACCGGCTTGCTGCCGGTTAATAAAGCGTATGAAGGCAAATACGTCACAGTGAGTCCGGCCTGAAGCGGGGCACAACCTTTTAAAATGGCAAAGTGAAAATAGGGTAAAGGAGAAGCTTATGTTTCGTTGGGGCATTATTTTTCTAATCATCGCGTTGATCGCGGCGGCTCTCGGTTTCGGTGGTTTGGCGGGTACAGCTGCCTGGGCTGCAAAAATCGTCTTCGTAGTCGGTATTATTCTGTTTCTGGTCAGCTTGTTTACCGGTCGTAAGCGGCTCTGACCGCATCACATTCGTGATGCCAAAATGTGTTAATTAATGACATCGCCCCCTTCACTGAAGGGGGCGATTCTTTTATGTATGCAATCTGGCCGTTAACAGGACGTAACGATTTTGTCGCCCGATTTTGGCAAGAAATCCACGCAAAGCAGGAAGACGAGGTATGCTCAGAAATGAAGGCCACCGCTTGGGGCCATTTGCGTGAGGACGATGCGTTGGGATACAGAATACCTGTCACGCTGGGGAATATAGAACCGCTGGCGTACAAACCCTATACGCCGGGGAAGATTGCCCTGGTGTGCGAAGGCGGGGGGCAGAGAGGCATTTTTACGGCCGGTGTGCTGGATGAGTTTCAGCGCGCGCGTTTCAATCCCTTTGATTTATATCTGGGCACCTCTGCGGGGGCGCAAAATCTCTCTGCTTTTGTCTGCGGGCAGCCCGGTTATGCGCGACGGGTAATCACCCGCTATACCACCAGTCCTGATTTTTTTAACCCGCTGCGGTTTGTGCGTGGCGGACATCTTATCGATCTCGACTGGCTGGTCGAAGAAACCGCCAAAAACATGCCGCTGGCGATGGAAAGCGCAGAAAAACTGCTCATCAATGGCCGTGAATTCCTGATGTGTGCCTGCCGCAGCGATGACTACACCGCCAGTTATTTTTCACCGACGCGGGAAAACTGGCTGCCGGTGATCAAAGCTTCCAGCGCTATTCCGGGTTTTTACCGCCTGGGCGTGGATCTGGATGGCATCAGCTATCAGGACGGCGGCATCAGCGATGCGATCCCTGTTGAAGAAGCATACCGCCGTGGTGCAGATACCATTGTGGTCATCCGTACCGTGCCTTCGGCGATGTTCTATACGCCGCAATGGATGAAGCGGATGGAGCAATGGCTGAGCGAAAGCAGCCTGCAACAACTGGTGCGCATGATGCAGCATCACGAAGAAAGCTATCACCGCATTCAGCAATTTATTGAGAATCCGCCGGATGATGTGCGTATTTTCGAAATTTTCCCCCCAAAACCGCTGGCCAGCCATGCGCTCGGCAGCCGTCTGCCTGCGCTAAATCAGGACTATCATCTTGGCCGCCGCTGCGGACGGTATTTTCTGTCTGCCGCCGCGCACTGGCTGTTGCCGCGTGAAAACGAGCGTCCTTATCCGCTGATCGAACCGCGCGTGACGCGACGTCCGCAGCGGATCATTGTGCCGCAGGACGAGCCTGAGAATGTGATCCCATTGGCGGCCTCTGCCAGCACGGTGGAACAAATTATTCTCGATCCCGCAGTGCTGACGGACATGGTCGCCGACGGGGGTGTGGTTCGCCCGGCTGCGTTTAAAGACAGCGTAGTCAGTTCGTCGCCACCGCCACGTTCCTCTTCAGACATGCCACCGCCGGAAAGTCCCGCATTATCTGAGAATTACCCGTCCAGTGAGGGGGATAAGTTGTGAGTTACACCTTCATCGATACGCACTGCCATTTCGATTTTCCACCGTTTACAGGGGCGGAAACCGAAAGTCTGCGCCTCGCCGGACAGGCTGGCGTGCGGCAGATTATTGTTCCTGCCGTCACGTCTGAACGTTTTCGCGGCATTCTCTCGCTGGCAAAAAAATTCCCGCCATTGCACGCCGCACTGGGGTTGCATCCCCTTTATATTGCAGAACATACAGACAGTTGCGTGGAATTACTGGATTCGCTGCTCAGCCAGCGGGATCCGTATCTGGTGGCAGTCGGGGAAATCGGTCTGGATTTATACATGGAAGAGCCGCTATTTGAGCAACAACAACGGTTGCTGAAAGCGCAGTTCGCACTGGCAAAACGTGAAACGCTACCGGTGATCCTGCATTCACGGCGCAGCCACGATCAGCTGGCGGCGATGCTGCGTCAGGCAAAACTGCCGGCAACCGGAGTCGTTCACGGGTTTGCAGGCAGTCTTTCTCAGGCCCAGGCGTTTATCAAACTGGGTTTTGCGATAGGCGTGGGCGGCACCATCAGCTATGAGCGCGCGCAGAAAACCCGTCATGTGATGGCAGAATTACCCCTTTCCTCTTTGCTGCTGGAAACCGATGCGCCGGATATGCCTCTGCAAGGTTTTCAGGGCCAGCCTAATCGCCCGGAACGGGCGGCGACTGTGTTCGATATTTTGTGCAGCCTGCGCAGTGAAACGCCGGAACAGATTGCCGACGCGTTGCTCGATAATACCCGCCGCATCTTTAATCTCCCTTTGCTGTAAACCGTCATAAACTTACTTTTGTGATTTAAATAACATTTAACATGGCGTTTTTAAGCCTTTTCAAAAAGGGTTTTGGTCTTATCCCGATTTCATTTCTCTTTATAATGTTATTATTATAACATTACTCACAAGATCACCGGTGGGTGATCGCAGTGTAAGCACCCGAACTCCGTTTGTCATGATTCGGGTATACACTCTTATAAGGGTCGAATACTGAGCATAAAGGCCAGAAAGTGTGATTTTAATCTCATTTTTCTAAGCAACGTTGCAAACGGTTTTCATTTTGTGTGAAATACTGCACACAGGAACCTGATGTGACGTGTTCAAATAGTCACAATGAATTGGCGTCAGCCAATCCAAGCGCGGTGAGAAGGATCTCAGTTGCCGCGTAAGCCATTACACGCCGCTTACGCACGCTATCTTCAAGGAACCAAGTCCGCTCGCCAACCGTGCAGAATTCTTTTCCCGGCGTTAACCGCGGGAAAAAATTCATGACTGTATGCTCAGTTCTGGCCGGTCGCTGGAATTGAAAATTGTTGGAGAGTTATATGACCGATTTAACCGCCGCAGCGCAACGTGCGCTGAACCTGATGGATTTAACCACCCTGAACGAAGACGACACTGATGCGAAAGTGATCGCGCTTTGTCACCAGGCGAAAAGCCCGGCAGGTAATACTGCTGCAGTCTGTATTTATCCTCGTTTTATCCCTGTGGCCCGCAAAACCCTGCGTGAGCAAGGTACGCCGGACATCCGCATTGCGACCGTGACCAACTTCCCGCACGGCAATGACGATCTTGAGATTGCGCTGGCAGAAACCCGCGCGGCCATTGCTTACGGTGCCGATGAAGTGGACGTGGTATTCCCGTACCGCGCGCTGATTGCCGGTAACGAGCAAATTGGTTTTGAGATGGTGAAACAGTGCAAAGAAGCCTGTGCTGCCGCCAACGTTTTGCTGAAAGTGATCATCGAAACCGGTGAACTTAAGCAAGATGCACTGATCCGTAAAGCGTCTGAAATTGCGATTAAAGCCGGGGCTGACTTCATCAAAACCTCCACAGGTAAAGTGCCTGAAAACGCCACGCTGCACAGCGCTGAGCTGATGATGAGCGTGATTGCAGATATGGGCGTGGGCAAAACCGTCGGTTTCAAACCGGCCGGTGGCGTGAAAACCGCAGAAGACGCCGCACAATATCTGGCGCTGGCTGATCGCCTGCTGGGTCGCGAATGGGCTGACGCACGTCATTTTCGTTTCGGCGCATCCAGCCTGCTGGCAAGCCTGCTCACCACTCTCGGTCATGCTGGCCAGAAAGCCACCAGCAGCTACTAATCACTGTTGTTATGCCGATGCCGTGACGCTGTTTTACAGCGTCCGGTATCCGCATCCACCTTTAGCGTTCAGCTCAGGCAGGGGGATACCTTGTTTCTCGCACAAGAAATTATTCGTAAAAAACGTGACGGTCAGCCTTTAAGTGACGAGGAAATTCGTTTCTTCATTAATGGCATTCGTGACAGTCAGGTTTCAGAAGGCCAGATTGCCGCGCTGGCAATGACCATTTATTTCAATGACATGACCATGAATGAACGTGTTTCGCTGACCATGGCGATGCGTGATTCAGGGACCGTGCTCGACTGGAAAAGCCTCAGCCTGAACGGTCCGGTTGTAGATAAACATTCTACCGGTGGCGTGGGTGACGTGACCTCACTGATGCTTGGCCCGATGGTGGCGGCATGCGGCGGTTATGTCCCGATGATTTCCGGCCGTGGCCTCGGCCATACCGGCGGTACGCTCGATAAACTTGAAGCTATCCCGGGCTTTGATATTTTCCCGGATGACAGCCGTTTTCGCAGCATCATTCAGGATGTCGGCGTGGCAATTATCGGCCAGACCAGCTCGCTGGCACCGGCGGATAAACGTTTCTATGCGACACGTGATATCACCGCAACCGTCGATTCTATTCCGCTGATCACCGCTTCGATTCTCGCTAAAAAGCTGGCCGAAGGCCTGGATGCATTAGTGATGGACGTCAAGGTCGGTTCCGGCGCATTCATGCCGACTTACTCGCTGTCAGAAGATCTGGCGCAGGCGATTGTCGATGTGGCGAATGGTGCAGGTTGTAAAACCACCGCGCTGCTGACCGACATGAATCAGGTGCTGGCATCCAGCGCAGGGAATGCGGTGGAAGTGCGTGAAGCCGTGCGCTTCCTGACCGGCGAATACCGTAATCCGCGTCTGCTGGAAGTGACAATGGCGCTGTGTGTTGAAATGCTGCTGTCCGGCGGACTGGCTAAAGATGACGCCGATGCCCGCCGCCAGTTGCAGGCCGTGCTGGATAACGGCAAAGCCGCAGAAGTGTTTGGCCGCATGATTGCCGCCCAGAAAGGCCCGACCGATTTCATCGAGAATTACGATCGTTATCTGCAGCAGGCTACGCTGAGCAAACCGGTTTACGCCGAAGGCAACGGGATTGTCAGCGCGATGGACACCCGTGCACTGGGCATGGCTGTGGTTTCACTGGGTGGCGGACGTCGCCGCGCCAGCGATGCTATCGACTACAGCGTCGGTCTGACTCACATGGCGCAACTGGGCCAGCAGGTGGATACCCGTCAGCCACTGGCGATGATCCACGCGAACAGTGAAGCGGCCTGGCAGCAGGCGGCGCAGGAAGTGCGTGCGGCCATTGTCCTGAGCGACAACGCGCCGGAAAGCACGCCGGTGGTTTACCGCCGGATCGGCGGTAACGCTTGATTTCAGGCCATAACACCCCCATTTAAGATTGATCAGGTGCGCGGCAGTTCCGCGTGACCCAATGCGTAACCATTCGCAGGAGAGCAAAATGAAACGTACATTTATCATGGTGTTAGACTCATTCGGTATCGGTGCCAGTGAAGATGCCGAACGCTTTGGCGATGCCGGTTCTGACACATTGGGCCATATCGCGGCTGCCTGTGCGCGTGGTGATGCGGACAAAGGTCGTAAAGGTCCACTGAATCTGCCTAACCTGACCCGTCTGGGGCTGGCGAAAGCCGCTGAAGGATCTACCGGTAAAATTCCTGACGGCATGGACGGTGATTCTGAAATTACCGGTGCGTATGCTTACGCCAGCGAACTGTCTTCCGGTAAAGATACCCCGTCAGGCCACTGGGAAATTGCCGGTGTGCCTGTGCTGTTTGACTGGGGCTATTTCAGCGACACTACCAACAGTTTCCCGCAGGAGCTGCTCGATAAACTGGTTGAACGCGCCAACCTGCCGGGCTATCTCGGTAACTGCCATTCTTCCGGTACCGTCGTGCTGGACGATTTGGGCGAGGAGCACATGAAAACCGGCAAGCCGATTTTCTACACTTCAGCCGACTCCGTCTTCCAGATTGCCTGTCACGAAGAAACCTTCGGGCTGGATCGCCTGTATGAACTGTGTGAAATCGCCCGTGAAGAACTGACTGAAGGCGGCTATAACATCGGCCGCGTGATTGCCCGTCCGTTCATCGGTGACAAAGCTGGCAACTTCGAGCGTACCGGTAACCGTCACGATTTAGCGGTTGAGCCACCGGCGCCGACCATCCTGAAAAAGCTGGTTGATGAGAAAAACGGCCATGTGGTGTCTGTCGGTAAAATCGCAGATATCTACGCCCAGGTCGGCATCACTAAAAAAGTGAAAGCCACCGGCCTGGACGCGCTGTTTGACGCCACCATCAAAGAGATGAAAGAAGCCGGTGATAAAACTATCGTCTTCACCAACTTTGTTGATTTCGATTCCTCTTACGGCCACCGCCGTGATGTGCCGGGCTACGCCGCCGCACTGGAATTGTTCGACCGCCGCATGCCGGAATTGCTGGAGCTGGTGAAAGAAGATGACATTATTATCTTCACCGCTGACCACGGTTGCGACCCGACCTGGCGCGGCACGGATCATACCCGTGAGCACATTCCGGTCTTAATCTATGGCCCGAAAGTAAAACCGGGTTCATTAGGCCACCGTGACACCTTCGCAGACATCGGCCAGACAGTCGCTAAATACTTCGACCTGTCACCGATGGATTACGGCAAATCCATGCTCTGATACTTTTCTTACGCGGCCAGTCTTTTATACTGGCCGCGTTTTTTATAATGAATATGACACCTCGCTGATTAAGGAATAAGAAGATGGCAACTCCACACATTAATGCTGAAATGGGCGACTTCGCTGACGTCGTGCTGATGCCGGGCGACCCGCTGCGCGCCAGGCACATCGCGGAAACTTTCCTGCAGGACGTTAAACAGGTGAACGACGTGCGTGGTATGCTGGGGTTCACCGGCACTTACAAAGGCCGCAAAATCTCTGTGATGGGTCACGGCATGGGCATTCCTTCCTGCTCCATTTATGCTAAAGAACTGATCACTGAATTCGGCGTGAAGAAAATCATCCGTGTCGGTTCTTGCGGCGCAGTGCGTGCAGACATCAAACTGCGCGACATCGTGATCGGCATGGGTGCCTGCACCGATTCCAAAGTGAACCGCATGCGTTTCAAAGACCACGATTACGCGGCTATCGCTGATTACGACATGGTGCGCAACGCGGCTGACGCGGCGAAAGCCAAAGGCATCAACGCGCGCGTAGGCAACATCTTCTCCGCTGACCTGTTCTACACGCCGGACCCGCAGATGTTTGACGTGATGGAAAAATACGGCATTCTGGGTGTCGAAATGGAAGCCGCCGGTATTTACGGTGTGGCAGCAGAATTCGGTGCGAAAGCACTGACTATCTGTACCGTTTCCGACCATATCCGTACGCATGAGCAAACCACTGCCGCTGAACGTCAGACGACCTTCAATGACATGATTGAAATCGCGCTGGAATCCGTTCTGCTGGGCGATAAAGAATAAATTTTGCAGATATTGCAGAGACTAAAACGGGCACCGATGGGTGCCCGTTTTGCTATGCGTTTTAAGGGAGTAGTTTCTCTATTTTTAACTTCGCAATATCTTCATCTCTTTGATATCAAGATATCTTGATATCAACATTCTCGCTATTCAGCTATGCTATTAGCTATGCGTTTTTCTATTCATTACTGAGCCGCTCATGTCTGAACTTGTGGATTTGCTGCGTCAGGGCAGCCTGACGGCGAAAGAGATCACTGAACTCCTGCACATCAACCAGTCAACGCTCTCAAGGCGGCTGACTAAACTTCCTGAAATCGTCAAAATCGGGAAAAGTCGCGCGACCCGTTACATTCTGCCGCGTCCGCTGGACAATCAGTGGTGCTTTCCGCTTTATCAGATTAATGAGACAGGAAATGCAGAAAAGGTTGGAACGCTGTATTCCATCTGGCCTGGGGAAAGCTGTGCGGTCGAAATGACCAATGGTCAGTCGCTGATTTACGACGGTTTACCCTGGTTCATCACGGATATGCGACCGCAAGGGTTTTTAGGTCGTGCGTGGGGGCGTGATATTAATGCCTCGCTACATTTTTCCGATGATATTAAAAGATGGACCGAATCTCAGACACTGATCGCGCTGGCGAGAGCGGGCAATGAAACAGTGGGTAATTTTGTTATCGGTGAAATGGCCTATCAGCGATGGTTTCACCAGCCGGAAGATATTCCCGTTCCCCGTGAAGATAAAAATCAGGTCTATGAGCGGCTGGCACAGAGGAGTCTGGCCGGTGAAGAGGTCGGTTCATCTGCGGGCGGCGAGCAACCTAAATTCAGTTGCTACGCAGAACATACAGACCGCGAGGCTTCACAGGTTTTAGTGAAATTCTCTGCGCCGCCAGTCAACGAAAATGCCCGTCGCTGGGGAGATTTATTGCGTGCCGAAAGCCATGCGCTGCGCGTACTGCAAGATGCGGGCATTCCGGCTGCGGCGTCCGAAATCTTTACCGGCAAGAAGGGCGAAGTTTTCCTCGAGGTAGAGCGATTTGACCGGGTAGGGGCGCGAGGTCGTCGCGGGCTGGTGTCGCTGGAAGCGGTCTCGGCCGAATTCGGCGGGGGAAGCAGAAACTGGTTTCTGACCGGACAACAGCTGCAGCGGAACAAGATTATTACCGTTCAGACGCTTGGCCGAATAGAGCAACTCTATGCCTTTGGTAAACTGATTGCTAACAGCGACATGCATCAGGGAAACCTGTCCTTCATCGATCCGGCCATCGATCCTTTAAAACAAGCGCTGTCGATATCGCCAGTCTATGACATGCTACCGATGGCCTTTGCACCGACCAATGCCGGTGCGATGCGCCGCGAAGCCGTGTCACTCACGCTTGATCCTTTAGTGTCGAAAGAAAAGTGGGTGAATGCGCAGGCATGGGCGAGGGTGTTCTGGCGGAAGGTGGAAAACGACAGGGACATCAGTGCTGAGTTCCGCCATCTGGCCAGTGGTATGCTGGCTCAGATGGACGGCTTAACAGCCATTATTCAGCGACTGGCCTGAATCACTTCGGGCGGCTGCGTTTCAGGCTGCGGTAAGCAGCCTGTGCGGCTTCTTTGGTTTGCGCTTCGGTCGCCGGTTTGGCTGCCACGACGTCGGATTCCGGCTCAGGAATGTTGAGCACCGGCGGTGGACCGAACTCGTCCGGCTCGTCTTCCTGCTCATCATCTTCTTTTACCGGTTTGCTGGCGGTTAGCAGGAACGGCGATTGCTGCCAGCGCGAACGGCGGCCTTGCAACAGCGTGCGGGCCAGAATAATACCGACGCCCAGCGCGGCGAGCATCATCAGCCGCAGCAGATTGGTGGTGTTATCCACCTGCTTGGATTCTGTGGCCAGCACGTGCGTGTCCAGCGTGATACGTAAAAATCCGCTCGGGCCGTTTTTGTCTTCGATCGGCACCACAATCTGATGATTGAAGTAGCTGCCCGCCCGTTTACCATCCAGCGACAGACGATCCCGCACCGGCACCTGTTCGCCCGCGTGCGCGACCAGAGAGCCGTCAGACTGATAAACGCTGGCGTCGAGAATGCGACTGCCATCGGTAAGCTGACTCAAAATAGTGGAAATTTGTGCGATATCAGCGCCATCATTGTCGCTGTCCATCAATGGCGCGAGGGAAAACGCCACCTGTCTGGCGAGCGTCTGGGCAAGTTGTTCCACCTGCGTTGAACGGGCCAGTTGGTGTCCCAGACTGAAATAGGATGCGCCTTGCATCAGAATGACTAATAATGCCAGACTTATCAATACGATAGCTGCGCGGTGCAGGCGAAATTTAAGTTTGGCCCTGGCCATTCTGTTTCCTTGCGTATTTCGATGACTTTATGTTGCCAGAAGACGCCACGATAAGGTAGCTTGATGCCTCATTTTACCCTGCATCCTTCAAGCTGCCTCTGCGTTGGCTGCCTTCATTCACTCCGGTCACTGACCTGTGTCAGCTCCCGGAGATTCATTCAGTTGCCGCCTTGATGCAACTCGAATGATTTTGGGTAAATAGTGATATTTGTTTTCCTAATACCATAACGCCCTACAGGAGCCATCATGCCAAACAGTCTGACCTATTGCGATCTTCCTGCGGAGATCCACAAATGGCCGGGACTTCCCCTTTCATTGAGCGGTGACGAAGTCATGCCGCTGGATTACCGGGCAGGACACACCGGCTGGCTACTGTATGGCAGAAAACTGGACAAAACGAGCATTACGCTGTTCCAGCGCCGGTTAGGCCGCGCCCTGGTGATTGTCAGCGCCTGGGCAGTTGAAGGTTATCAGGTGGTGCGTCTGGCCGGTTCACTCACCGCTGATGCACAGCTTCTCGCCGAATCCTTTGAATTTGATGTCGCTCAGCTGGGGAAAGTGCCGTATCTGCGTGCACCGGGCCTGCTGGTCATGGACATGGATTCTACCGCGATTGAGATTGAATGCATCGATGAAATAGCCAAACTGGCTGGCGTCGGTGAGCAGGTAGCTGACGTCACTGAACGCGCCATGCGTGGTGAGCTGGATTTCTCCGCCAGCCTGCGTCAGCGCGTCGCCACCCTGAAAGACGCGGATGCCAGCATTCTGCAGCAGGTGCGTGAAACCCTGCCGCTGATGCCGGGGCTGACCGTAATGGTTCAGCGTTTGCAGGAAGCGGGCTGGCACGTGGCAATTGCGTCCGGCGGTTTCACCTATTACGCCGAATATTTGCGTGACCAGCTGAATCTGGTGGATGTGGCCGCGAACGAACTGGAAATCCGTGACGGTAAACTGACCGGTCGGGTGATCGGGCCGATTGTGGATGCACAATATAAAGCCGATACCCTGCTGAAACTGGCAGAAAAACTGGGCATTTCTCACGAGCAGACCGTCGCCATCGGTGATGGTGCGAATGACCTGAAAATGATGGCAGTCGCGGGCATGGGCATTGCTTATCACGCCAAGCCAAAAGTCTACGAACAGGCCGCAGTATGCATCCGTCACGCCGATCTTCTTGGCGTTCTGTGTATTCTCAGCGGCAGTCAATCCTGGTAAAAAAAACAAAGAGGTAAGTTGTGGCCAAAGCAGCAAAACGTGCATTTGTGTGTAATGAATGTGGCGCAGATTATCCGCGCTGGCAAGGGCAGTGTAGTGCCTGTCAGGCCTGGAACAGCATTACTGAAATCCGTTTGGCCGCTTCCCCGACTGTGGCGCGTAACGAACGTCTCACCGGTTACGCCGGTGATGCGGGGGTCAGCCGCGTGCAGAAACTTTCTGATATCAGCCTTGATGAACTGCCGCGTTTCAGCACCGGTTTTAAAGAATTCGACCGCGTATTAGGCGGCGGCGTGGTGCCGGGCAGTGCGATTCTGATTGGCGGTAACCCCGGTGCCGGTAAAAGTACGTTGCTGTTGCAAATTCTCTGTCATCTCAGCGAAAACATGAAAACCCTGTATGTCACCGGGGAAGAATCGCTGCAACAGGTTGCGATGCGCGCACACCGTCTGAGTTTACCGACGGCTAACATGAATATGTTATCGGAAACCAGCATCGAACGGATTTGCGAAATTGCAGATATTGAACAGCCGAAACTGATGGTGATCGACTCCATTCAGGTGATGCACATGGCGGATATCCAGTCGTCACCGGGTACGGTCGCGCAAGTGCGTGAAACAGCGGCCTATCTGACGCGTTTCGCTAAAACGCGCGGTGTGGCGATCGTCATGGTCGGTCATGTCACTAAAGACGGTTCGCTGGCGGGGCCGAAAGTGCTCGAACATTGTATTGACTGTTCCGTGCTGCTCGACGGCGATGCCGATTCGCGTTTCCGTACGCTGCGCAGCCACAAAAACCGCTTTGGTGCCGTGAACGAACTGGGCGTATTCGCCATGACCGAACAGGGACTGCGTGAAGTCAGCAATCCGTCGGCAATTTTTCTCAGCCGTGGGGATGAAATCACCTCCGGTAGCTCCGTGATGGTGTTGTGGGAAGGGACGCGCCCGCTGCTGGTTGAGGTTCAGGCGCTGGTCGATCAGTCGATGATGGGTAACCCGCGTCGTGTGGCGGTCGGTCTTGAGCAGAATCGTCTGGCCATATTACTGGCTGTGCTGCACCGTCATGGCGGCTTGCAGATGGCGGATCAGGATGTCTTTGTGAACGTGGTCGGTGGCGTGAAAGTCACCGAAACCAGTGCCGATCTGGCGCTGCTGCTGTCGCTGGTCTCCAGCCTGCGTGACCGTCCGTTGCCACAGGATTTGGTGGTGTTCGGTGAAGTCGGGCTGGCGGGGGAAATCCGCCCGGTGCCGAGTGGTCAGGAGCGGATTACCGAAGCGGCAAAGCACGGTTTCAAACGCGCCATTGTGCCGCATGCCAACGTGCCGAAAAAGTTGCCTGCCGGTATGCAGGTTTTTGGCGTCAAAAAGCTGGCTGATGCGCTGGCGATCCTCGACGATTTGTAACGCTTAACTGCTGTCGCTGCTCAGTGTCTTTATGCTATTTTTTGTTTAGTACAGAAAACCTGAGGACAAGGCATGTCACAGTTCGACTATCTAAAAACCGCGATAAAACAACAGGGACGCACGCTGCAACAGGTGGCCGAAGCCAGCGGGATGACCAAGGGTTATCTCAGCCAGTTGTTGAATGCAAAGATAAAAAGTCCCAGCGCCCAAAAGCTGGAAGCGTTACACCGCTTCCTGGATCTTGAGTTTCCCCGTCGCGAGAAGAATATTGGCGTGGTGTTCGGTAAGTTTTATCCGCTGCACACCGGCCACATTTATCTGATCCAGCGCGCCTGCAGTCAGGTCGATGAGTTGCATATCATCATGGGCTATGACGAACCGCGTGATCGCGAGCTGTTTGAGAACAGCTCAATGTCACAGCAGCCTACGGTCAGTGACCGGCTGCGCTGGTTATTACAGACCTTCAAATATCAGAAAAATATCCGCATTCATGCCTTTAACGAAGAGGGGATGGAGCCGTATCCGCACGGCTGGGATGTCTGGGGGCGTGGCATTAAAGAGTTCATGAACCAGAAAGGCATTGAACCGAATACTATTTATTCCAGCGAAGAAGCGGATGCGCCGCAGTACCGCGAGCATCTCGGTATTGAAACGGTGCTGATCGACCCGAAACGTTCATTTATGAATATCAGTGGCCGCCAGATCCGTCAGGATCCATTCCGTTACTGGGATTACATTCCGACTGAGGTTAAACCGTTTTTCGTACGCACGGTGGCGATTCTGGGCGGCGAGTCCAGCGGGAAATCCACGCTGGTGAATAAATTAGCCAATATCTTCAACACCACCAGTGCCTGGGAATATGGCCGTGATTATGTGTTCTCGCACCTGGGCGGCGACGAAATGGCGCTGCAATATTCAGATTACGATAAAATTGCCCTCGGACAGGCGCAGTACATTGATTTCGCGGTGAAATATGCCAATAAAGTGGCGTTTATTGATACCGACTTTCTGACAACGCAGGCCTTCTGTAAAAAATACGAAGGGCGCGAGCATCCGTTCGTGCAGGCGCTGATGGATGAATACCGGTTTGATCTGGTTATCTTGCTGGAAAATAATACACCGTGGGTTGCGGATGGTCTGCGCAGTCTGGGCAGTACGTCTGACCGGATGTCTTTTCAGAATCTGTTAATCGAAATGCTGAATCAGAACAACGTGGAATATGTTCACGTGGAGTCCTCCGATTACGATCAGCGTTTTCTGGAATGCGTGGAGCTGGTACAAAACATGCTGGCGGCGGATACCAGCCGGTTGAATGGGCCACCATTGCGTTGATCAAAAAGCAGTCGTTAAAAAGCGTGTATTCTCCGGGATATGCGCTTTTTAATATTCATACTATAAATGCTTTATTTTTTTATATGCATCATAATTATTAATGAATTCATCTGATTATCTCATTTCGTGATTTTATTAATTCAGTTTGTAACGCCTTAAAATAAAATATCTATTTTATTCATGTGATTGAGTGTATTTCATTCTTCTTCAAATTTTATTGCGCATTTTATGTGTAAATTTCATCAGTGGAATAAAAATACAGTGGCAGCCGTTGAGTTTTATTTATCCGATTATACTCATTCAATCTGCCTCTCATTCCGCTGAGGCTTTCTAAGGTGATCCGAATGAATTTATCATTCAAGCCCTGGGGTATCGCAGTATTATGCGGCGCGGGAGCATTCGCTCTGGCCAGCGTGTTGTTCATGCAAGGCTGGCTTCCGGTCAGCAGTCAGGCCGAAACCACGACGCAGACTGCGCCTGTCGCCGTTCCACCTCCTGCGGCAGCCCCTGTGGCTGCGGTAACGCCACCGGCGTTTACGCAGGCTCAGCTCGATCAGTGGGTCGCGCCCGTGGCGCTCTATCCTGACAGCCTGCTTTCGCAGGTGCTGATGGCCTCTACCTATCCGATGAATGTCATTCAGGCAGTGCAATGGTCACGCGACCATCCGCAAAGTCAGGGCGATGCCGCCGTTGCTCAGGTTGCGAATGAGCCGTGGGATCCGAGCGTAAAATCGCTGGTGGCTTTCCCGCAATTGCTGGCGCTGATGGGGGAAGATCCGGCGTGGGTGCAGAATCTGGGTAACGCGTTTCTGGCGCAACCGGATGAGGTGATGAACACCGTGCAGAAATTCCGGCAGGTGGCGCAAAACAGCGGGGCGCTGAAAAGTACGCCGCAGCAGACCGTGACAGTCAAACCCAAAGCGGCGGCGCAAAGCAGCTCAACCGCGGTGGTGAAAAGTGCCCCTGCGCAGCAAACCATCGTGATTGAATCCGCTGATCCGCAGGTGGTGTATGTGCCGAGTTACAACCCGAATGTCGTGTATGGCGCATGGCCGACACCGGCCTATCCGCCGGTGTATTTGCCACCGCCTCCGGGGCAGCAGTTTGTCAGCGGCGTGGCATCGGGCATCGGGTTTGGTGTCGGTGTGGCAGCGACTTACGCCATTTTCGGGGGTATCGACTGGGATGACGACGATCATCATCACGATGATTATGATCATCACGGCGGTTCACAAAATAATTATGTCAACGTGAACGTCAACAATTACAACCGCATTTCCGGCAATAATAACAATGCGCTGAATCATCCGGGCAACGCCAATACCGCTGGCTGGCAGCATAATCCGGCGTTCAATGCCGGTTTGCCAAACCGCAGTGCGAACCTCAATGGCGCGACGCAGAGCCGGGTACTGAATAATGCGGCGCAGCGTAATAACTATCGTGGTTTCGACAATAACGCGGTCGGCCGTAATAACGGCGGTGTGCAGAATCAAAATCTGGAGCAGCGCCGTCAGCAGGCGGCATCGGTGATGAGTCAGCATCAGAACACACCGCAGGTTCATTCTCAGCCGCGGGATCTTCAACATGCAGCGCCTGCCGCCGGTATGAGGGAGCATTCAGCTTCGCATAATGTCACGGAGCGCCAGTTGCCGCAGCATCAGCCACTGTCTCAGCACAAGGCGAATCGCCAGCCGGTCCAGCAATCTAACCTGAACCAACATCAGCGGCAGAATCTGAATGCATCACGCAGCACGGCATTCAGCGGGAACTCAAGCCGCGGGCCGTCATGGCAACAGCAGCAAGCGCGGGGCAGTCAGAGCCGCGAGCATATGCAGAATGTCCAGCGGTCACGCCCTGCCAGTGCAGAACCCGCTCATTTACACCGTCGCTAGACTGACGAGGAAAAGTCATGAAGAGATTGCGTCATTTTTTGATTTCAACCGGCCTGCTGTTGCTGCCTTTAACCGGTTTCGCGCAGCAGACGTTTGCCACCCCGGAACTTGCCGCGCAGGCACTGGTAAAAGCCATTGAAGCGCATGATGATGCGTCGCTGCAAAAACTGCTTGGGAATGACTGGCAGGTGTATCTGCCGCCAGAAGATGTAGATCCGGACGAGGTGGCGCGTTTTCTGCGTGACTGGCATATCAGCCATAACATCGCAGAACATGGCGACACCGCACACCTGAATGTGGGGTCCGAAAACTGGCAGTTGCCGATCCCGCTGAAACACACGGCGCAGGGCTGGTCATTTGATATGGCTGCCGGTGCCGCTGAAATCGAAACCCGCACTATTGGCCGCAATGAGCTTTCCGCCATTCAGGCGGTTTCTGCCTACGCCGATGCGCAGCACGAATATCAGCAGTCTACCGGACAATACGCTCAGCGCTTTATCAGTATGCCGGGCCAGCATGACGGTCTGTACTGGCCGGTGAAGGAGGGAGAAGCGCCCAGCCCGTTAGGTCCGGCCTTTGGCAACGATCATCCGGGATCGGATTATCACGGGTACTTTTACCGCATCCTCACCGCGCAGGGCGCAAACGCCAGCGGCGGTGCGTACAGTTACATCGAAAATGGCAAGATGACCAAAGGTTTTGCGCTGATCGCCTGGCCGGCGGTTTACGGCCATACCGGCGTGACCAGCTTTATGATCAATCAGCAGGGCGAGGTGTATCAGCAGGATTTAGGTGAGCATACCGACGCCGCCGCAAAAGCGATCACGGCGTTTGACCCCGATGCCAAATGGCAAAAAGTGGACGATGGGGAATAGCAGTAATAGGTGAATGAGATACGTGAATGTAAAAGCCCCGCCATGAAAATGACGGGGCTTTTGTTTTTAAGCGGCAGCGTATTTAGAAGGCGACGACGACTTTGCCCTGCATATGCCCGTCGAGCACCCTGGCGTGAGCGGCTTCGATGCTTTCCACGGTCAGACCATGCAGGGTTTCGCTGAGCGTGGTCTGCACTTTGCCTTCATCGACCAGCGCGGCGACCTGCTTAAGAATTTTGCCCTGTTCGGCAATATCCGGCGTGGTAAACATGCTGCGGGTGTACATCAGTTCCCAGTGCAGCGCGGCACTTTTCAGCTTCAGTTTATTCATATCCAGCGGATGTTCGTTTTCAACGATGGTACAGATATGACCCATTGGCGCGATCAGATCAGCGATTGCCTCCCAGTGCCCGTCGGTATCGTTCAGGCACAGAATGAAATCTACCTGTCTGATATCGTGTTTCGCCAGTTCACCTTTCAGATCTTTGTAATTCACGGTCAGATCCGCACCGCGATCCAGACACCATTGCGCTGATTCAGGACGCGAAGCGGTGGCGATAACTTTCACCTTGCTGCGCAATGACGCGAACGGGATGGCAAGTGAACCCACACCACCGGCACCGCCGATGATCAGCAGGGTTTTGTCCGCTGCGGCATCCTGAATGTTGAGATGCTCGAACAGGGCTTCCCAGGCGGTCAGCGTGGTCAGCGGCATGGCGGCGGCTTGCGCCCAGTTCAGGCTTTGCGGTTTAACGGACACAATGCGTGAGTCGATCAGTTGTTCAGTCGCGTTGCTGCCGGAACGGGTGATATCTCCGGCATACCAGACTTCATCACCGGCTTTGAAATTTTTCACCGCGCTGCCCACGGATTTAACGATGCCGCTGGCATCCCAGCCCAGCACTTTTGGCGCGTCCAGACCGCTTTTCTGCACGCCTTTGTGCACTTTGGTATCGACCGGATTGACCGACACGGCTTTCACTTCCACCAGCAGGTCGTAATCCTGGGCAACGGGTTGTGGCAATTCAACAGCAATAAAACGGGCCGGATTTTTCGGGTTTACTGCAATAGCGTTAACGGACATATCGATTTCTCCATGAAGTTTACAGACAGTCTAGTCCTCATGACAGAAGCTGATAAGATGGACAATAACTAACAAAGTGTTCGGCTGAGGTGAACAATCATGTTTAAGCAGTTGCAGGATATGGCGCTGTTTGCGCTGGTCGCAGAATGCGGCAGTTTTACTCAGGCCGCCAGCCGCGCCGGTTTGCCAAAATCCAGCGTCAGTCATCGCATCAGCCAGCTGGAGAAATCCGTCGGTCTGCGCCTGCTTAACCGCACGACGCGGCAACTGAATCTGACGTTCGCCGGTGAACGTTACCTGATCCACTGTCAGGAAATGCTGCAGGCCAGCGAACGGGCAGAACTGGCGATCCGCCGTTTACGCGATAATCCGAGCGGTCGGCTGCGGATCACCAGTCCGGCGGGGCTGGGCGCGACGTTGCTGGCGCGTATGAACGTCGAGTTTCAGAAGCGTTATCCCGATGTGTCGCTGGAAGTGTCAGTTTCCGATGCGCTGGTGGATCTGGTGCAGGAAGGGTTTGATATCGCACTGCGTACCGGTAAGCCGCAGGATTCCTCGCTGATTGGCCGCGAGCTGGGGCACAGCCCGCGCTATCTGCTGGCGTCACCGGACTATCTGGCGCAGCATCCGGCTCTTGAGTCGCCGCAGCAACTGGCGTCGCATCACTGCATTGCGCACCGGGCGTGGTCGGAATGGGTACTGCATCGCGGCGAGACCTGGCATCGCTGGCTGCTGCCTTCGGCGCATACCACCGACAACCTGCTGTATGCACGGGAGTGCGCGCTGGCAGGGGCAGGCATCACGCTGCTACCGGCATTTTTATGCCATGACGAAGTGGCGAAAGGCACGCTGGTGCGGGTGTTACCGGAATGGGAAGCGGAAGGGAATGATTTGTACCTGGTCTATCCGGGACGAAAACTGAATTCTCCGGCACTGGCCTGTTTTATTGAGTTTATGCTGGAAGAATATGGCTTTGCGAAGAGCTACAGCGAGGCGCTGGCAGGTTAGATTTCCGTGAATTGAAGGCATAAAAAAGGCCCGTTTCCGGGCCTTATATTCAGGTAAAAGACGATTATTTGATCATCTTTTTGTACTTGATGCGCTTCGGCTCTAACGCTTCGGCACCTAAAGTCCGTTTTTTGTATTCTTCGTACTCGGTGAAGTTACCTTCGAAGAATTCAACTTTACCTTCATCCTGATAATCGAGGATGTGGGTCGCGATACGGTCGAGGAACCAGCGGTCATGGGAAATGACCATCGCGCAGCCCGGGAACTCCAGCAAGGCGTTTTCCAGTGCGCGCAGGGTTTCGATGTCGAGGTCATTGGTTGGTTCATCGAGCAGCAACATGTTACCGCCAACCTGCAACAGTTTTGCCAGATGCAGACGGCCACGTTCACCACCGGACAGTTCGCCAACGCGTTTGCCCTGATCAACACCTTTGAAGTTGAAGCGGCCCACATAGGCGCGGCTTGGCATTTCGGTGGTGCCGATGCGCATGATGTCCTGACCACCGGACACTTCTTCCCATACGGTTTTGCTGTTATCCATGGAATCACGGAACTGATCCACAGACGCCAGTTTCACGGTATCGCCCAGCTCGATGGTGCCGCTGTTGGCTTCTTCCTGACCTGACATCATACGAAACAGCGTGGATTTACCGGCGCCGTTCGGGCCGATAATCCCGACGATCGCGCCTTTCGGTACGGAGAAGGACAGGTCGTCGATCAGGACGCGATCGCCGTAAGACTTGCTCAGGTTTTTCACCTCGACAACTTTGTCACCCAGGCGCGGACCCGGTGGAATGAACAGTTCGTTGGTTTCGTTACGTTTCTGGTATTCGGTGTTGTTCAGCTCTTCAAAGCGTGCCAGACGGGCCTTGCCTTTAGACTGGCGGCCTTTCGCACCCTGACGAACCCACTCCAGCTCCTTCTCGATAGACTTACGGCGTGCGGCTTCGGAAGAGGCTTCCTGCGCCAGACGTGCGTCTTTCTGTTCCAGCCAGGTGGAATAGTTGCCTTCCCACGGAATACCTTCACCGCGGTCAAGTTCGAGGATCCAGCCCGCCACGTTATCGAGGAAGTAACGGTCATGGGTGATCGCCACAACGGTGCCTTCGAAGTCGTGCAGGAAACGTTCCAGCCAGGCCACGGATTCGGCATCCAGGTGGTTGGTCGGTTCGTCGAGCAGCAGCATGTCGGGCTTTTCGAGCAGCAGGCGGCACAGTGCCACACGGCGGCGTTCACCACCGGACAGGTTTGCGACTTTCGCATCCCAGTCTGGCAGACGCAGCGCATCGGCGGCACGTTCGAGCTGACTGTTAAGGTTGTGGCCATCGTGTGCCTGAATGATCTCTTCCAGCTTGCCCTGTTCGGCCGCCAGTTTATCGAAATCAGCTTCCGGCTCTGCGTACAGTGCATAGACTTCATCGAGACGTTTTAACGCGCCAACGACTTCAGAAACGGCTTCTTCCACGGACTCACGCACGGTGTGTTCCATGTTCAGCTGCGGTTCCTGCGGCAGGTAACCGATTTTCAGATCAGGCTGCGGACGTGCTTCACCTTCGATGTCGGTATCGATACCGGCCATGATGCGCAGCAGGGTGGATTTACCTGAACCGTTCAGACCCAGAACACCGATTTTGGCGCCAGGGAAGAAACTCAGGGAGATGTTCTTAAGAATATGACGCTTCGGCGGAACGATTTTGCCGAGGCGATGCATGGAATATACGTATTGAGCCACGTTGTTTTGAGCCTCTTTCTCTGCGGGCCGCGCGCTGTCTGCGAAGGGCAGGCGCTGCGACAAATTAAAGCCAGCCCCGCCTGACTGCGGCATGACTGATAAGGGTTCCGACTGCGAAGTTTAGCGTGTTTCAGTCGGGTTCCCAACCATCAGGTTCACAGTAAGGCAAGAATGTTGCTGGCGGGCAGCCGGGGGCGGAGAGATCAGCCGAACGGAACGCTGAATTCATCCGGTTCGCTGGTCGGGCGCAGTGGCTGAGTGCGGCCGACAAACATTCCGGACGTCAGAATATCGGTGAGTTTAACAACATGATAAATAGCCTGTTTATTTTGAGTTTTCACTTTACGCTTGATATTTCCTTTGTGTGACGCCACCGTTTTTTGCTTGATATTCAGGTGCTGGGAAATGTTTTGCGTGTTCAGCCCCGACATCCACATTTTCAGGATACTGGATTCAGTCCGGCTCAGGCTGACCGGTGTGAGATCCAGCAATTGTTCCACTTCTGCCGAGCGCGACAGCAACAGGTTATGGGCGATCAGCTGATAAATCGTGGTTGTCCTGATGGATTTGGACAAAATAATGATGTTTTTACGGATCGGCACATAGTTCTGATAATTCAGATTTTCTTTGGAAATAAAAATAAAGAAAAGCGTGCCGGGATGCGCGTCGATCACTTTCCGCAGGGCGTGACCTGATTGTGCATCAGACGTAAAGCAATCTTCATTCACGAAGATGATTTCAGGCGTCAGGGAATTGCATGTCGCTTGCAGTTCGTTGATGTCCTTGAGCGAAAGAATGTCTTTCTGGTTTTGTCCGTTTAATTGCAATAGCGAATGCAATGCCAGCTGTGTGTAATAGCATTTATCTACAATGAGCGATGACATTGTGTTTACCTGTCTGTTGGCCTCTGTTTGGCTGCAAACAGCCAGAGAGCTCGTTTTTATGAAACTGATCGTGTAGCGATAGGGCATTCCCGTAAAAATTGCCGGTCACTGGCAAAACGGGCATTGCTGTGAAAAGGGATACCCCTGGAGAGAGTAATAAGGGGGTAAGGAATTGATGTAAATCAGCAAAATGGGCTTTGGGACGTTTTGTGAGATCTTTGAGACGAATTGAGTGCGGGAAAGACTAAAGTTTCAGAATTGTGACGTTTTTTATCGTAAAACGCCGGGCTACAGAAGGTAACCCGGCATCAGATTAAATCGTCAAACTTTCTTACGGATGAAGCGGTTAACCAGCCATTTCTCGATTTCGACAATCACGAAGATCATCGCGCCGACTAACAGCGTGATACCCCAGAATTTCAGCGGCATCGGCACGGTACCGAACAGCTGGTTCATGACTGGCAGATAAATCAGCGCCAGCTGCAGGAGCAGTAAGACACCGGATACAATCCATAAACCTTTATTGACGAACACTTCGCGCGTCAGCGGGAAACGGTCCATTACGCGGCAGTTAAACATATATACCCACTGCGCGGTGACCAGCGTCTGTAACAGCACGGTGCGGATCAAATCGCTGCTGTAGCCACGGGGTTGCATCCAGGCTTCCAGCACAAAGGCACTGCAGGCAATCAGAATACCCACGAAGGCGATACGCCAGACAGCATGCAGGTCGAGAACGTGCTGACCCGGTGCGCGCGGACGGCGGCTCATCATACCTTTCTCACCCGGCTCAAAGGCCAGACCGAAGGACAGCGTGGTTGACGTCGCCATGTTCATCCATAAGATCTGAACCGGCGTCAGCGGGATAACCGCACCGGCCAGAATCGCCAGGATAATCAGCAGCCCCTGCGCAAGGTTGGTCGGCAGAATAAACAGAATGGTTTTCTTGAGATTGTCGTAAACGCGACGACCTTCCCTGACCGCGCTGGCGATGGTCGCGAAGTTATCATCGGTCAGCACCATGTCAGCGGCTTCTTTGGTCACTTCGGTGCCTTTAATGCCCATGGCGATACCGACATCAGCCTGTTTCAGCGCGGGCGCATCGTTGACTCCGTCGCCGGTCATCCCGACCACTTCGCCGGTATCCTGTAATGCTTTCACCAGACGTAATTTATGCTCAGGGCTGGTACGGGCGAAAATATCATACTGGCTGGCGGCAGCGGCCAGTTCGGCATCATCCATATGCTCGAGCTGGTAACCGGTGATGGAATCACTGCTGTTGCCAATCCCTAACATTTTGCCGATGGCCATCGCGGTTTCCTGATGGTCGCCGGTGATCATCTTCACGCGGATCCCGGCCTGCTGGCACTGGGCAATGGCGTCAATCGCTTCCGGGCGCGGCGGATCCATCATGCCGGCGATACCGGCAAAAATCAGACCTTCTTGCAAATGATTGTGGTTCAGGTCGCCGTCGATTTCAGGCTCATCTTTCAGTGCCGCAGCCACCATGCGCAGACCCTGACGGGCATAGCGCGCCATCTCTTCTTCCCAGTATTCACGGCGGAAAGGCTGTACGCCGTTTTCGGTCAGTTCAAACGAGGCTAAAGAGAACAGTACGTCCGGTGCGCCGGTCACGAACAACCGGGTTTTGCCGTTGATGCGTTGCAACGTGGACATGTATTTATGTTTGGAATCGAACGGAATTTTATCCAGCGGTTCGACTTTACCGGTATTCAGGTTTGACTTTGCTGCCAGCACTTTCAGCGCGCCGGAAGTCGGGCCGCCGGTTATGCCCCAGTGGCCTTTATCGTCCTGCATCAGCTGGCTGTCGTTACATAAATCCACGGCGGTGATGAAGGTGTTGAGTACAGGGGTATTGATGACATCAATCTGTTTCTGTGTTTGTGCATCAACGATCCGGCCTTTTGGCTGATAGCTTTCGCCTTCGACCTGATAAGCACGGTCTGCCAGAATGACGGCTTTCACGGTCATTTCATTCATGGTCAGCGTGCCGGTTTTATCCGAGCAGATAACTGTCATTGAGCCGAGTGTTTCGACCGTCGGCAGCTTACGGATAATGGCGTGATTACGCGCCATCGACTGCACGCCGAGAGAAAGGATAATGGAAATAATTGCCGGCAAACCTTCCGGCACGGAGGCCACGGCCAGGCTAATCAGCGACAGCAGCAGTTCTCCCAGCGGCATGTCGCGCAAGATGAAGGCGAAAACAAACAGGAACGCCATCATCAGGAGAATCAGGGCAAAAATGCCTTTGCCCAGTTTGTCGATTTGCTGCAACAGCGGTGTGCGCTGTGGCGTAATCGACGACATCATCTGATTGATGTGGCCCAGCTCCGTGTCTTTACCGGTGGCATAAACCACACCTGTCGCGGTACCGCCGCTGATCATGGTGCCGGAGAACAACAGGTTATGGCGGTCGCCGATCATGACTTCACCGTTAATGATCTGGGCGTTTTTGACCACCACGGTAGATTCGCCGGTCAGAATGGCTTCTTCGACCTGTAGGTTATGCGCGCTGATGATACGCAAGTCCGCCGGGATTTTGTCACCCGGGCGCAACTGCACGATATCGCCGGGCACCAGCTGATCAGCATTGATGGTTTGTACCTGTCCGTCACGCATGACAACGGCCTGACTTGACAGCATATTCTGAATGCTTTTCAGCGATTTCTCGGCGCTGTTTTCCTGCAAAAAACCAATCAGCGCATTGATGACGGCCACGCCCAGAATCACCAGCGTATCGACCCAGTGTCCCATGGCACCGGTCACGATGGCAGCCGCGAGCAGGATATAAATCAGGACATCATTGAAGTGTGCCAGAAAACGCATCAGTGCGCTTTTGGCGGCTTTTTCCGGTAAGGCGTTCGGGCCATATTTCTTCAGACGCTCGCTGGCATCGTGCCGGGTCAGGCCATTTTCGCCGGTTCCCAGACGCTGCAGGGCGTCGTTACCACTAATCTGATACCAGTTTTTGTTTTCTGGCGCGGCAGAAGAAGAAGGGCTGGCATTGGTTTTTACAGATGAAGTTGAGTGAGTCATATACTTTTCCATAAGCGATGAACTGAACTGCTATTAATATTTCAATCCTGACGGCGAAATAGCGAATATCAAAAAACAATTTTACGATAGGGTGTGATCATAATTATTTATCCGGAAATAAGTTTGATCTGAGCTAATAAATACTTTTTTGTATCCATGATAATAATTTTTATGTATATAAAACAAGGAAATGCATGATTTAGGAATTTCGGTATTAATTACGTTTCATTTAGGTTTTGTTTAGGAATTAAATATCTCCGTAAATTGAGGTAAATAAGCTTTAGTTTTGTCAGTGTGGTTATTTAGATTGAAATTGTAAGGGTGCTATCTATTGGCATCTTACACCATAATACCCGCTACTTAATTGCGGATATTAAACCCTGAGAAATTATTCCCGCCGCTACGTTCTGTGACAGAAAATAGATCTGCCGCTGTCTGGTAACTGTCCGCCGCTTGCACCACACTGTGTAAAGTTTGTGATGCTGTCCCCGCATCGCTTCAATTTTAAAAATGAATCGATTAGCGTAGTGGCTGTCTACAGAATGCAAAACAGTTTCGGCACAACCCGTGAGGATAAAGGTAAGTATGGTCAAGGTGGACAAATGGCACTCTCTGGCAATGAGCGTGTTGCTGGTAACAGTATCGGGCGTGGCGAAAGCTGACTCGCTGGACGCGCAACGCCAGCACTATATGCAGATTAAACAGGCGTGGGATAATAATCAGATGGATGTTGTCAGCGAGTTGATGCCCACGCTGGAAGATTATCCGCTTTATCCTTATCTGGAATACCGGCAACTGACGCAGGAACTGGGCGACGCGACGCCGGCGCAGGTTAATGCGTTTGTAAAAGCGAACCCGACATTGCCGCCGGCGCGCTCCCTGCCGGCCCGCTTTGTCAATGAACTGGCGCGTCGACAGGACTGGAACAGTTTGCTGTCTTTCAGCCCGCAGCCGCCGAAACCGGTCGCTGCACGTTGCAACTACTATTATGCCAAATGGGCCACCGGCGATCAGAAAGCAGCCTTTGATGGCGCGAAAGATATCTGGTTGACCGGCACCTCGTTGCCGAATACCTGCGACAAACTGTTCTCCGTCTGGCAGGGCGCAGGTAATCAGACCGCATTGACCACGCTGCAACGCATCGGTCTGGCGATGAAAACCGGCAATACGAATCTGGTGAACTTCCTGGCGAAGCAGTTACCGCCGGATTACCAGACTATGCGCGATGCGCTGCTGGATTTACAAAATAACCCGAATACCATCGAAAGCTTTGCGCGCAGCGTCGGGCCGACTGATTTTACCCGCAATGCCACCAGTATTACCTTTGCGCGTATCGCCCGTGATGATGCTGAAAATGCCCGTTCGATGATCCCGGTTCTTGTGCGTCTGCAAAAGATGAGTGACAGCGAACGTCTGGATCTGGAAGAAGCCGTCGCCTGGCGCTATATGGGCAGCGACGCCACACCGGAACAGGCGGCATGGCGCGATAACGTCATTCTGCGCAGCCATTCCACCACGCTGGTGGAACGTCGCATCCGTATGGCACTGGCCGCTGGTGATCGTCAGGGCCTGAGACAGTGGCTGGATCGTTTGCCGCCGGATGCCCTGCAGGAAGATGAATGGCAGTACTGGCGTGCGTCAGTCATGATCGACAACGGTCAGCGCTCACAGGGTGAAGCGATGCTGCGCACATTAATGAAGGGGCGCGGATTCTATCCGATGGCTGCGGCACAAAAGCTGAATGTTGCTTATCCGATGCAAATTTCTGTGGCTGCGAAGCCTGATGCCAGCATGGCGAAATTGCCGGAAGTCGCCCGCGTTCGTGAACTGATGTACTGGCAGATGGACAATCTTGCACGCACTGAATGGAGCTATCTGGTCAGCAGTCGTTCTGAATCTCAGCAGTCGGCACTGGCGCGTTACGCTTTTGAGCAGAAATGGCCCGATCTCAGCGTGCAGGCGACCATTACCGGCAAGCTTTGGGATTATCTCGAAGAACGTTTCCCGCTGGCCTGGCCCGATGAATTCCGCCGTGCCACTAATGACAAGGGCATCACGCAAAGCTACGCAATGGCGATTGCCCGTCAGGAAAGCGCATGGAACCCGAAAGCCCGTTCGCCGGTAGGGGCGTCAGGTCTGATGCAGGTAATGCCTGCGACAGCGCAGCATACTGTGGACATGTTTGGTTTGCAGGGCTACAGCAATCCGGCTCAGTTGCTGGATCCGCAAATGAACATCACGATCGGCACCAGCTATCTGGAATACGTCTATCAGATGTTTGGCCGCAACCGTATTTTATCCAGCGCCGCCTACAACGCCGGACCTTCCCGTGTGAATACCTGGCTGGGTAACAGTGCGGGCAGGGTGGATTCGGTCGCGTTCATTGAGAGTATCCCTTTCTCCGAAACTCGCCGATATGTTAAAAATGTGTTGGCATATGATGCGTTTTATCGCTATTTTTTACATCAACCGGCCAAAATTTTGACGGATGCCGAATGGCAGAGGCGTTACTGATCCTGGAACGTTTATGATAAGCTGCTGTACTAGTTTAATAGTATGGCAGCCCACTCATGACTCAACGACCCATCACTGACCCTGCTCTTTCCCAACAAGGCAATGAGGACTGGCAGTGCTTTCTGGCACTGCTACAGCAATCTTTTGCTGAAAATTTGCATCAGGATCTGCTGCAACTGCTTCTGACACCCGACGAGCGCGCGGCGCTGGGAACGCGGGTACGTATTATTCAGGAACTGATGCGGGGAGAGATGAGTCAGCGTGAGCTGAAGAGCCAGCTGGGTGCCGGTATCGCCACGATAACCCGGGGATCGAATGGCCTGAAAACAGCACCGGCAGCGCTAAAGGATTGGTTGAACGGGCAACTGCTGACAGACAAAACGGGCGACTGATGCACCCGTCTCAGTCTGAAATTTCAATGGGTCTGGGTGCGGGTTTGATAAACCGGATTATGGAAAGGTGCTAAAGCCAGTACCAGTGCCTGATGATAGACGCTGGTGCGGGTCAGTTTCCCGGCGGTAAAAATGCCGATGGCGCCGCCTTTACGCTTCACCTCTGCGATACCCGTCAGTTTTTCCATCTCATCCCCCAATTCACTGCCCTGGTTGATCCCCTGTAAAATAATTTCAGGTAACATTAAACTGGCTGAACGTGATTCGCCGCGCTGGTGCATATTCTCAATCACCATCCAGGCGAATGTCATATTGTCTTCGATACCCGCTTCCACGCCGACCCAGAAGTCTGCTTCGGGACGAACCTGACGTGCGCCGATAACACGATGGCGTGCACCGGTCCGGGTTTCATTACTGCCGATAGGTTGATTGGGAACGCCACTGTCGACGTCAACGCCTTCAATGCGAAATGCCTCAGCGCCGAAAATGTCTTCAAAAGCCATGGCGATAGCTTTGATTTTTGCCGGGTTAGTGGTTGCAGCGACAACATGATACATAGAGTTTTAGCATCCTTTAGCAAATTTCACGCAGTATAACGGAAAACACTCATGTTACAGGTATATCTCGTCCGTCATGGCGAAACAGAATGGAACGCCGCCCGCCGTATTCAGGGGCAGTCAGACAGCCCGCTGACGGCCAAAGGTCTTTACCAGGCCCGTCAGGTTGCTGAGCGCGTGCGTAATGAAGGGATCACTCACGTTATCACCAGTGATTTAGGGCGGACCCGCCACACGGCGCAGATTATTGCGGATGCCTGTGGGTGTGAAGTGATCGACGAGCCCCGTTTGCGCGAACTGCACATGGGCGTGCTGGAAGAACGTATTCTGGATGGTCTGACGGAGCAGGAAGAAATATGGCGTAAACAGATGGTCGATGGTTCACCAAAAGGACGTATTCCCGAAGGTGAAACGATGACTGAACTGGCTGTGCGTATGCGTGCCGCGCTCGACAGTTGTCTGGATTTACCGGCGGGAAGCAAACCGTTGCTGGTCAGCCACGGCATTGCGCTGGGTTGTCTGATCAGTACGATCCTCGGATTGCCTGCGTATGCGGAACGCCGTCTGCGCCTGCGTAACTGTTCATTGTCGCGAGTCGATCACCAGCAAAGCGCCTGGCTGGCAAATGGTTGGATTGTGGAAACGGCGGGCGATGTATCACATCTTGATCTGCCCGCGTTAGACGAGTTGCAACGCTAACGCCAGAAGGCGTTAGCGGCGGATTGGGATCAGGTAATCACACTGTATTTCGGTTGGCGCGGTGCCGGGAGCACGGCCATTCGTGTAAAAGCGTTCGATATCCTGTCCCTTTCTGCGGGTCAGTTTCAATGTCGGCAGACAGGTGCTGTACAACGTCAGAATAAATTCCTGTAAGTGCTCCGGCGTGCCATTGTAGTGGAACATGGCATATTCACCTTGCTGCAACACAATAGGCTGACCTTCAACGTTTTCCGGCAGATGCTGAGCTTCCAGCGCTGTCGTGTACAAGACTTCCTGCTCGTCATCTTTCTCCTGGCTTGGACGCGAATGGTGCAGGCCATAAAGAATAGGTGGCAGCGTTTTCACCTCGCCAATATATTGGCGCCAGAAATGACGACGCATCTCGTTGCGGTACGTGGTGATTTGCTCAAGCGTACATGAATAGCTTTGCGTTATACCGAGCAGATGCTGTTCCGGCAGCGAGATATACTCGGGTTGCGGCAGAATGAATGCACCCAACCGGATAGGCGGGCAAATACCAAACGAATGCCAGTCTTCAGCACGGCGATACAGTGCTGGCGTCTGGGCAAACTGTTTTTTGAAAGCCCGGGTAAACGTTTGTTGAGAGTCAAAACGGTACTGAAGGGCGATATCTAAAATCGGGCGACTGGTGAGGCGTAAAGCGACAGCCGCTTTCGACAGACGACGGGCACGAATATAAGCGCCAATGGCATTATTCGTGACGTCTTTAAACATGCGCTGCAGGTGCCACTTGGAATAGCCGGCCTTGGCTGCGACATTGTCGAGTGACAAGGGCTGGTCTAAATGGGTTTCTAACCAGCTAAGAAGGTCACGAATGATTCCTGCTTGATCCATAGATCGTCCTCGTTGAACTAAGATAAATGCACAGAATGATGGGCGGCATAATAGCAACTTTTTCCCGATAAGACTTCTTAAGAATTTTTTGGCTATCTGTGCTATTTACAGGTGTTACAGAGTATTTCATTTCGAAAGTGTGAATGCACACGTTCTGAGTGGGGTTTCTTTAGAAAACAACGTCATGCTGATGACGTGGAGTAACTTAATGAATAAGTGTTGGATTTTTGTTTTTGGGATGTTTGTTTTTTGTTCCGCTGTTGCCCATGCAGAGCAAGTAGGATCGGTAGATACTGTCTTCAAATTATTCGGTCCGGACCATAAAATTGTGGTCGAGGCCTTTGATGATCCTGACATTAAAAATGTAACTTGTTATATCAGTCGTGCCAAAACCGGCGGAATCAAGGGCGGATTAGGTCTGGCCGAAGATACGTCGGATGCGGCGATTTCCTGTCAGCAGGTAGGGCCTATCGATCTGAGCGATAAGATTAAGCAGGGGAAAGACAAAGGCACAGTGGTTTTCCAGAAACGTACCTCTCTGGTATTCAAAAAGCTTCAGGTCGTGCGTTTTTATGATGAGAAACGCAATGCGCTTATCTACCTGAGCTATTCCGATAAAGTCGTGGACGGTTCACCGAAAAACGCACTCAGTGCGGTGCCGATCATTCCGTGGGGACATGCTGAACCCTGAGTTTCAGTGAGGGATCCCAATCAAAAGAAAAGGCCAGCTTTCGCTGGCCTTTGACGTTTTATCACTTCGACGACAGAGCGGTTGGCAACCTTCTGTATCAGTCTTCCAGATCACCGCAGAAACGGTAGCCTTCGCCATGGATAGTGGCGATGATTTCCGGCGTATCCGGCGTCGCTTCGAAATGCTTACGGATGCGACGGATGGTCACGTCAACGGTGCGGTCATGAGGTTTCAGCTCACGGCCGGTCATTTTCTTCAGCAAGTCGCCACGGGTTTGGATTTTGCCCGGATTTTCACAGAAATGCAGCATGGCGCGGAATTCACTGCGCGGTAATTTGTATTGTTCGCCCTGCGGGCTTATCAGTGAACGGCTGTTGATATCGAGTTCCCAGCCATTGAATTTGTAGCTTTCAACCAGACGACGTTCTTCACCGGTAGTACCCAGGTTCATCGTGCGGGACAGCAGATTGCGTGCGCGGATGGTTAGTTCACGCGGGTTGAATGGCTTGGTGATATAGTCATCAGCGCCGATTTCAAGACCCAAAATTTTATCAACTTCGTTGTCGCGGCCGGTCAGGAACATCAAGGCAACGCTGGCTTGTTCACGCAGTTCGCGTGCCAGCAGCAGGCCATTTTTGCCTGGCAGGTTGATGTCCATGATCACCAGATTGATATCATTTTCGGACAGGATGTGGTGCATTTCAGCGCCGTCATTGGCTTCATGAACCATGTAGCCTTCTGCTTCAAAAATGCTCTTTAACGTATTACGTGTCACTAACTCGTCTTCGACGATCAGAATGTGAGGGGTCTGCATGATTGCTACCTAAGATTGCCAACAAATAGAAAATAGGAGTACAGAAGTCCTTGTTATCCCAATGAATTATGATGCCTTATTGGCCATCTCACTCGTTACATGACTAAAGTACGTAAACGCGTTCTCGATGCAATTTCCATCAACGGCAACAACATCGCAAGCTTGGTCAGGGATTCCACTTTCTGCAGTTCCACGGGGTCCTAAAGCGGCGCATATCCTAACCCTATTAACAGCAATATAACAGCGAGTGCCGAAATTACCACCCAACAAAATTACGCTTTGTTGACATATATCAAGTTCAATTGTAGCACGGTAACAGAACAGTGAAAAACACTTACAAGAATGCACGCTTGCGTCACATTTCGTCCTTTATTGTACACGATTCAGCAAATCCTCAGGAAACGAAAGATAAATGCAAAATTTGTATGTATCATTATTATATATCCATATGAAAAATAATGACTAATTTTTTAAGGTAATGTGCTTAACCGCACCAGCAGCTTTTTTCCCTGTCGGTTAAGCTTTTCCGATAAAATAAAGGAATACATCCGGTCAGCTGTTAAGTTCTTGTGAAGAATATAAGCGATGAATAGATCTGAAAAAGGATAAAATTTCATCGCTGAAATACAGGCGACAAATTCTTCCCCCTTCCTGCAAAGGCGTGATATGCAACTTCATATTATTTTAGTGTCACCGGCTCGCCCGGAAAATGTCGGTGCGGCGGCCCGTGCCATGAAAACCATGGGCTTTGCTTCCTTGCGTATTGTGGACAGCGAGGCGCATCTCAAGCCAGAAGCAGGCTGGGTAGCACATGGTTCGCAGGAAATCCTGCAAAATGCGCTGCATTTCAACACACTGGCGGAAGCCCTGGCTGACATTGATTTTACCGTCGCGACGACGGCCCGCAGCCGGGCTAAATTTCACTATTACTGCACGCCTCAGGAAGTGCAGGAGCAGCTCGAAGAGAAAAGCCAGTGGGTGAATCATGCCGCGCTGGTGTTTGGCCGTGAGGATTCCGGGCTGACCAATGAAGAGCTGGCACTGGCTGACGTGCTGACCGGTGTACCGATGGTGGCGGATTACCCTTCGCTGAATCTGGGGCAGGCCGTGATGGTGTTCTGTTATCAGTTATCGACGCTTAATCAGGTGACCGCAGTGAAACCTGAAAATGCCGAAGCAGGTCAGTTATTGGCATTGCGTGCGCGGGTCGGGCGATTACTGGAAAATATCGGGGCAGAAGATGATCAAAAATTGTCCGACTGGCTGCATCAGCGCCTCGGTCTTTTGCAGCAGCGCGACGCGGCAATGCTGCATACTTTGCTGCATGACATCGAAAAAAAGCTGACCCAATGATGTGAGGGGAATCCTGACCGCAACAGTTCGATATCCGGTGTGATGAGAACAGAGTTACCGATTGCACTGGAATTGGTTTTAAAGGCAGAGAATTATCCATTTCATTCTGTCCGTGATTAACCGGCTGAAAACAGAAAAAAATTGACTTATTGTGCCTTATGCTTTAGCTAATAGAGGCAGACAGAGTACAAACCTAAAGACAGACAGAAAATAAAAATGCGAATCATCAGCCTGAACACAACAATTATTACCACCACCGATACCACAGGTAACGGGGCGGGCTGACGCGTACAGGAAAAAGAAAAAAAGCCCGCACCTAACCAGTGCGGGCTTTTTTTTTACATTTAAACGAGAGCTTCAGGAGAGAACCAGAAATGCGAGTGTTGAAATTTGGCGGGACCTCGGTAGCAAACGCAGAACGCTTCTTGCGGGTTGCGGACATTATGGAAAGCAATGCACGTCAGGGACAGGTCGCGACGGTATTATCCGCACCTGCCAAAATCACCAACTATCTGGTCGCTATGATTGAACGGACGGTCGCAGGGCAGGATATCCAGACCATCATGAGTGATGCGGAAAACATTTTTGGTCAGCTAATCACCGGTCTGGCTGCCGCGCAGCCGGGCTTTGATTTGCCAAAAGTGAAAGCGTTTGTCGATCATGAATTCGCTCAGCTTAAACAGCTGATGCACGGTATTGCGCTGCTGGGACAATGCCCGGACAGCGTAAATGCCTCCATTATCTGTCGTGGCGAGAAGCTCTCTATCGCCATTATGGAAGCCGTGTTCCTTGCCAAAGGATTTGGCGTGACCGTCATTAACCCGGTCGAAAAACTGCTCGCTCAGGGGCATTACCTCGAATCGACCGTGGACATCAATGAATCCACCCGCCGTATCGCCGCCAGCGCTATTCCAGCCGATCACATCGTGCTGATGGCCGGTTTCACTGCCGGTAACGAACAGGGCGAACTGGTGGTGCTCGGACGTAACGGTTCCGATTATTCTGCCGCCGTGCTGGCTGCCTGTTTACGCGCCGACTGCTGTGAGATCTGGACGGATGTTGACGGCGTGTATACCTGTGATCCGCGCATTGTGCCGGACGCCCGCTTACTGAAATCCATGTCTTATCAGGAAGCGATGGAGCTGTCGTACTTTGGTGCGAAAGTGCTTCATCCGCGTACCATCCTGCCGATTGCCCAGTTCCAGATCCCTTGCCTGATTAAAAATACCACCAACCCGCAGGCACCCGGTACCCTGATTGGCAGCGAAAGTCTCGGCGATAACACACCGGTGAAAGGCATCACCAATCTGAATAACATGGCGATGATCAACGTTTCCGGTCCGGGAATGAAAGGGATGATCGGCATGGCGGCACGCGTGTTTGCGGTGATGTCCCGTTCGGGTATTTCCGTGGTGCTGATCACCCAGTCATCTTCTGAATACAGCATCAGTTTCTGCGTGCCGCAGAGCGAGCTGGAGCGCGCCCGTAAGGCGCTGGAGGATGAGTTCTACCTCGAGCTGAAAGACGGTCTGCTTGAGCCGCTGGATGTGATGGAGAAGCTGGCGGTTATTTCTGTGGTCGGTGACGGTATGCGTACCCTGCGCGGTATCTCGGCGAAATTCTTCTCGGCACTGGCGCGCGCCAATATCAATATCGTGGCGATTGCCCAGGGCTCTTCCGAGCGATCCATCTCCGTTGTGGTCAATAACGACGATGCGACCACCGGCGTACGGGTCAGTCACCAGATGCTGTTTAACACGGATCAGGTTATCGAGGTCTTCCTGATCGGCGTCGGCGGTGTGGGCGGGGCGTTGATCGAACAGATCCGCCGTCAGCAGGCGTGGCTGAAAACCAAACATATTGATCTGCGCGTGTGCGGTATCGCCAACTCCCGCGCATTGCTGACCAATGTTCACGGCATTGCGCTGGAAACCTGGCGTGATGAACTGGGTGCGGCGAAAGAGCCGCTGAATCTGGGTCGTCTGATCCGTCTGGTGAAAGAATATCATCTGCTGAATCCGGTGATTGTTGACTGTACTTCCAGTCAGGAAGTCGCTGATCAGTACGCTGATTTCCTGGCCGACGGTTTCCACGTTGTGACGCCAAATAAAAAAGCCAATACTTCGTCGATGAATTATTACTATCAACTGCGTAAAGCAGCGGATGGCTCCCGGCGTAAATTCCTCTACGACACCAACGTCGGCGCGGGTTTACCGGTCATCGAGAACCTGCAAAACCTGCTGAATGCAGGGGATGAGTTGTTGCGTTTCTCCGGTATTTTGTCCGGCTCGCTGTCCTTCATCTTCGGGAAACTGGATGAAGGGATGTCGTTATCTGCTGCAACATTGCAGGCGAAAGAGATGGGCTATACCGAACCTGATCCGCGTGATGACCTTTCCGGTATGGACGTCGCCCGTAAGTTGCTGATTCTGGCGCGCGAAGCCGGTTACAAACTTGAACTGACGGATATCAATGTGGAATCCGTTTTGCCGCCGTCCTTCAATTCAGAGGGCAGTGTGAATGAATTTGTGGCGCGTCTGCCGGAACTGGATGCCGAATTTGCCCGGCGTGTTGCCGATGCCACCGCAGCAGGTAAAGTTTTACGTTACGTCGGTGCTATCGAAGACGGTCAGTGCAAGGTAAAAATCGATGCCGTCGATGGTAATGACCCGCTTTATAAAGTAAAAAATGGGGAGAATGCGCTGGCGTTTTACAGCCGCTATTATCAGCCGTTGCCGTTGGTTCTGCGTGGCTACGGTGCCGGTAATGATGTGACGGCGGCAGGTGTGTTTGCCGATCTTTTGAGAACGCTGTCATGGAAGTTAGGAGTTTAATATGGTTAAGGTGTATGCCCCGGCTTCAATCGGGAATGTCAGCGTAGGCTTCGATGTTCTGGGCGCGGCTGTGTCTCCGCTAGATGGTTCGTTGCTGGGCGACTGTGTTTCCGTTGAGGCGGCCACAGCGTTCAGCCTGAAAAACGAAGGCAAGTTTGTGTCTAAACTGCCGGATCGCATGGAAGACAACATTGTTTATCAGTGCTGGCAGCGTTTCTGTCAGGAAATCGGCAGGGAAGTGCCAGTGGCGATGACGCTGGAAAAAAACATGCCGATCGGATCAGGTCTGGGTTCCAGCGCCTGTTCGGTGGTCGCCGGTCTGATGGCAATGAATGAATTTTGCGGTAAGCCGCTGAATGAAAACCAGATGCTGCTGCTGATGGGCGAGCTGGAAGGGCGCATTTCCGGTAGTGTGCATTTCGATAATGTGGCGCCATGCTATTTAGGTGGCATTCAGCTGATGCTGGAAGAGCTCGATATCATCAGCCAGAACGTGCCAGGTTTTGACGACTGGCTGTGGGTAATGGCGTATCCGGGGATCAAAGTGTCGACGGCCGAGGCGCGTGCCATTTTACCCGCGCAGTATCGCCGTCAGGATTGCATCAGCCACGGACGTTATCTGGCGGGCTTTATTCATGCCTGCCACACTCAGCAACCTGCGCTGGCTGCAAAACTGATGAAAGATGTGATTGCTGAACCTTACCGCACCCGTCTGCTGCCGGGCTTTGCCGAAGCGCGCAGTGCCGCAGATGAAATTGGCGCACTGGCTTGCGGGATTTCCGGTTCCGGCCCGACGCTGTTTGCGGTGTGCAATGACAGCGCGACAGCGAAACGTATGGCTGACTGGTTGCAGACGCACTATCTGCAAAATGACGAAGGCTTTGTTCATATTTGCCGTCTTGATACCGCAGGCGCGCGGGTATTGGCATAACTCGATAATTTATTGGGATAACTAATGAAACTGTACAACCTGAAGGATCACAACGAGCAGGTCAGCTTTGCTCAGGCCGTCAAACAAGGTCTTGGAAAACAGCAGGGATTGTTCTTCCCGCTGGAATTGCCTGAGTTTGAACTGACTGAAATCGACCGCTTGCTGGAACTGGATTTCGTCACCCGCAGCAGCCGTATTCTTTCTGCTTTCATCGGCGATGAAATTCCGGAAGAAGCGTTATATCAGCGCGTGAAAAATGCCTTTGCCTTCCCGGCACCGGTTGCCAAAGTGGAAGAAGACATTGCCTGCCTGGAGCTGTTCCACGGTCCGACTCTGGCCTTTAAAGATTTTGGTGGCCGCTTCATGGCGCAGATCCTGACTCAGGTATCGGGCGACCAGCCGGTGACCATTCTGACCGCGACGTCCGGTGATACCGGCGCGGCAGTAGCGCATGCCTTCCACGGCCTGAAAAATGTTCGTGTGGTGATTCTGTACCCGCGCGGCAAAATCAGTCCGTTACAGGAAAAACTGTTCTGCACCCTGGGTGGCAACATTCATACTGTCGCCATCGACGGTGACTTTGATGCCTGTCAGGCGCTGGTGAAACAGGCGTTCGATGATGAAGAACTGAAACACGCGCTGAAACTGAACTCGGCGAACTCCATCAATATCAGCCGCCTGCTGGCGCAGATTTGTTACTACTTTGAAGCGGTTGCCCAGCTTCCACAGGAAGCGCGCAATCAGCTGGTGGTTTCCGTGCCAAGCGGTAACTTTGGTGATTTAACGGCAGGTCTGCTGGCGAAATCTCTCGGCCTGCCGGTGAAACGCTTTATTGCTGCGACCAACGCCAATGACACCGTGCCGCGTTTTCTCACTGACGGCGAGTGGCAACCGAAGAAAACCGTTGCGACCCTGTCGAACGCCATGGATGTCAGCCAGCCCAACAACTGGCCGCGCGTGGAAGAACTGTATCGTCGTAAAACCTGGCAACTGAAAGATCTGGGCTTTGGCGCAGTCAGCGATGACACCACCGAAGATGCGATGCGTGAGCTGGCAAATATCGGTTATATCTCTGAACCTCACGCGGCGATTGCTTACCGTGTGCTGCGCGATCAGTTGCAACCGGGTGAATTCGGCCTGTTCATCGGGACGGCGCATCCGGCGAAATTCAAGGAAAGCGTGGAAGCGATTCTGGATCAGGATATCGGTTTGCCGAAAGAACTGGCTGATCGCGCTGATCTGCCATTGTTGTCGCATAACCTTCCGGCTGATTTCAGCGAAATCCGCGCATTCCTGATGGCGCTGCCTGAATAAAGCGTGTGTTTCAGACAGGCAAAAGCCCTCTTCGCGAGGGCTTTTTTATATCCGCAGATCAGGTCATTCAGCGTTCGGGTCGGGTAAACACCAGCTCATTACCCTGTGAGCGTGACTCATCAAAGGCATAGCCTTCAAGATTGAAATCCTGAAGTTGTTTCGGTTTATCCAGACGTTCTTTGATGATAAAGCGGCTCATCAGGCCGCGCGCTTTTTTGGCGTAGAAGCTGATGACTTTGTATTTGCCGTTCTTCTCGTCGAGGAATACCGGCTTGATAATTTCGCCATCCAGCAGTTTAGGTTTCACGGCTTTGAAGTATTCATCGGACGCCAGATTCACCAGAACGTTGCTTTTTTGTTCGCTGAGTAGCAGGTTGAGTTTTTCTGTCAGCAAATCTCCCCAGAAGGCGTACAGATTGGCACCCTGCGGGTTTTCCAGCCGGATACCCATTTCCAGACGGTAAGGCATCATCAGATCCAGCGGGCGCAGCAGGCCATATAAGCCGGACAACATCCGCAGATGTTTCTGGGCAAAATCAAAATCTTTTTCGCTGAAATCTTCCGCCTGCAGCCCGGTATACACATCGCCTTTAAAGGCCAGCAAAGCCTGACGGGCGTTATCCGGGGTGAAATCCGGCTGCCAGTCATTGAAACGTTCTGCGTTCAGATGCGCCAGTTTATCGCTGATCCCCATCAGTGAAGAGATCTGCGCAGGGGACATTTTGCGCGCCACGGTGATCAACTGACTGGATTTATCCAGCAACTCCGGTTGGGTATAGCGCGTTGTCGCAAGCGGGCTTTCGTAATCGAGCGTTTTGGCAGGTGAAATAATGGTTAACATAGTCTCGTCCGTTGGTCAGTGACGGTTCAAATTCAGGAATTTTTGTTGCCTTACTGTAGCAAAAAAGTCACTGCGGTGGAGGCATGATATCGATAGGTAAAAGCGCAGGAAATCAGCGCGGAGGCCTTTTTTTATCCCAGACGCCGGGCTGGAGCTGACCGCGTAATTCAGGGTAGTGATCAGGATTAAACACCGGCGTTTTCCCCATCCGTCGCTGACGCTCATAATCTTTCACCACGCTGACCGCGATGCCCGAAAGCAGCAACAGTGCGGTGAGATTGAGTATTGCCATCAGCGCCATGACGATATCGGCCAGTTTCCACAACAACTGAAGTTCCATCAGGCATCCGCAGAACACCATGCTGATAACCAGCAACCTGAAAATCAATAATTTAACGGGCGAAGAACGGTGAAAGAAATTCAGATTGTTTTCGGCGTAGGCATAGTTTCCGGCAATCGACGTAAACGCAAAAGAGAAAACCAGAATGGCCAGAACCCCATGGCTCCAGCCCCCGGTCACCGGCATAATCGATTGCTGTATCAGCCGGATGCCCATCGGTGCGTCAGGTTGATCAAGGGATCCTGACGTCAGGATGATCAACGCGGTTGCGGTACAAATCACCATGGTATCAATGAATACCGCGAACATCTGACTGAACCCTGCCATTGCCGGATGGCTGACCCCTGCCATCGCCGCGGCATTGGGTGAAGAACCAACGCCGGCTTCGCTGGCAAAGGCGCCGCGCTGCATTCCCTGTGTGATGGCCTGCGTTATGCCATATGCCAGTGCGCCGGATGCGGCCTGCTGTAAGCCAAAGGCGCTTTTGAATACCAGCAGCAGTACTTGTGGCAACTTTTCAATGTGATGACCAATAACCCAGATGGCCAGCAGCAGATACGCGAAGGCCATCAGTGGCAACAGCCATTTTGAAAGCCAGGTGATGGCGCGTATACCACCAAAAATCAGTATCGCGACCAGCACGGATAAAATGCAGGCGGTGGACAGCGCCGGTACATGCAGAAGATGGAAAGACGCCTGAGCAATGGAGTTGGCCTGCAATGCGCTGAAAATAAAGCCGCAGGAAATCACCATCAGAAAGGAAAACAGGATGCCCATCCAGCGCATTCCGAGCCCTTTCTCCATGTAATACGCCGGGCCGCCGCGAAATTTTTCATGGGCTGCATTGCCTTTGTAAACCTGCGCCAGCGTGTTTTCTATCATTGCTGTCGCCATGTTGAAAACCGCAATAATCCACATCCAGAAAATAGCGCCAGGGCCGCCGATCGTAATGGCGATGGCGACACCGGTGAGATTCCCGGTACCAATACGCGACGCAAGGCTGAGACACAGCGCACGCCACGGGGAAATGCCACGTGCGGTGTGTTTTTGCTTATACAGTGTGGCGGAGAAAAGGTGGCCAAAATGACGGAACTGAAGGAAGCCAAGACGGAACGTGAGATAAATGCCGGTGCCGCACAGCAGGTAAATCAGGATGGAACTCCAGAGAATGGTGTCGAAAAAATCCAGCAGGTCGTTCATGCATTGTCCTTGGTTGATTTGCCCTTCATCGTTTTTATTTGTTTGCTTGCGGGCAATGACCACTTTGGGTGGCTAACATACCTTTTTTATCGAACGGGTGACATATGCATTTTGGCTAATTTTGCGTGTTTTGGAAGGTGAGAAATCCATAGATGTTCGTAGCCGAGCATGCCGTGATATGCGCCTTGCGCCTGGCTTTTTGCATGTTATCATCAGCCAAAGGCAAGGCATGAAAATGCCTATACGAAAACGTCCAAACGATGAGATATGCCCAAATGACCGATAAACTGACTTCCCTACGCCAAATGACTCAGGTTGTAGCTGACACCGGAGATATCGCGGCAATGAAGTTGTACCAGCCGCAGGATGCGACCACTAACCCGTCACTGATCCTCAGCGCTGCGCAAATTCCTGAATACCGTAAATTGATCGACGAAGCAATCGCCTGGGCACGTGACCAGAGCAGCGATCACGACCAGCAGATTACTGATGCAGCTGACAAACTGGCAGTGAACATCGGTCTGGAAATTCTGAAACTGGTCCCGGGCCGCATTTCAACAGAAGTTGATGCCCGTCTGTCTTACGACACTGACGCGAGCGTGGCCAAAGCCAAACGCCTGATCAAACTGTATAACGATGCGGGCATCACCAACGACCGTATCCTGATCAAACTGGCTTCTACCTGGCAGGGTATCCGCGCTGCGGAAAAACTGGAAAAAGAAGGCATCAACTGTAACCTGACCCTTCTGTTCTCTTTCGCGCAGGCTCGCGCTTGTGCAGAAGCAGGTGTGTTCCTGATTTCTCCATTCGTTGGCCGTATCCTCGACTGGTACAAAGCCAATGGCGATAAGAAAGAGTTCGCGCCGAATGAAGATCCGGGCGTTGTGTCTGTGACCGAAATCTACGAATACTACAAACAACACGGCTACGAAACCGTCGTGATGGGCGCAAGCTTCCGTAACATCGGCGAAATCATCGAACTGGCGGGGTGTGACCGTCTGACTATCGCCCCTGCGCTGCTCAAAGAGCTGGCAGAAAGCGAAGGTCCGCTGGAACGTAAACTGTCCTTCTCGGGTGAAACCAAACCACGTCCTGCGCCACTGACTGAACCTCAGTTCTACTGGGAACACAACCAGGATCCGATGGCTGTCGACAAACTGGCCGACGGTATCCGTAAGTTTGCAGTTGACCAGGGTAAACTGGAAAAAATGATTTCTGATCTGCTGTAATCAGCGCTCAGTTTCAGCATAAAGCGGCTAATCAGCCGCTTTTTTTGTACCTGTGATAAAACCCCCGGCCGGTTACCGATATACTGAGTGCTGTGACTACGAAGAAAATGCTGTGGAGAAATAGCATGGATACATTACGGATTGGTCTGGTATCGGTGTCGGATCGCGCGTCGAGTGGTGTTTATCAGGACAAGGGTATTCCGGCGCTGGAAGAATGGCTGGAAAAAGCGCTCATTACGCCCTTTAAACTGGAAAAAAAACTGATCCCGGACGAGCAGCCTTTGATTGAACAGGCGATCAGTGAACTGGTTGATGAAAGCGGCTGTCATCTGGTGCTGACCACAGGGGGAACCGGGCCCGCGCGTCGTGATGTCACGCCGGATGCCACGCTGGCTGTTGCCGATCGTGAAATGCCCGGCTTTGGCGAACAGATGCGCCAGATCAGCCTGCACTTTGTGCCGACGGCAATTTTATCGCGTCAGGTTGGGGTGATCCGCAAACAGGCTTTAATCCTGAATTTACCCGGCCAGCCGAAATCTATTCAGGAAACGCTGGAAGGGCTGAAGGATAGCGACGGTAAAGTGATAGTTTCCGGTATCTTTGCCAGCGTGCCTTATTGCATCCAGTTGCTCGACGGACCTTATATCGAAACCCATGAGCATGTGGTAGCAGCTTTCCGGCCGAAAAGTGCCCGCCGCGAGATAAAAAACTGAATACCGTTCCTTTTTGAAATTTAGCAACGTTAAGCGTCAGACACTGCTGGTGTAGGAAATATTTGCCGCTATAGTAAGGATTACTTTACAAAAGGCGGCAAAACCTTTTTCCATTTTTTACTCTGGTGTCTGACGGTATCCTATGCAACATGCACAATCGCGCCGGTTGAACCGGCAGGATTTCAAAACGCTTTCCCTGGCGGCACTGGGTGGCGCCCTCGAATTCTACGACTTCATCATTTTCGTCTTCTTTGCTGCGGTGATTGGCGATCTTTTCTTCCCGGCCAACATGCCCGACTGGCTCCGTCAGGTTCAGACCTTTGGTATTTTCGCTGCCGGTTATCTGGCACGCCCGCTGGGCGGCATCATCATGGCGCATTTCGGTGATCTGGTTGGCCGTAAGCGTATGTTCAGCCTGAGCATTCTGCTGATGGCATTGCCGACGCTGGCGATGGGACTGTTGCCGACCTACGCCTCGATTGGCATGGCGGCACCGCTTTTGTTGCTGCTGATGCGTCTTTTACAGGGCGCGGCGATCGGCGGCGAAGTGCCGGGCGCGTGGGTGTTTGTCGCCGAACATGTACCGCGTAATCGCATTGGCTTTGCCTGCGGAACGCTCACGGCCGGTTTAACCGCCGGTATCCTGCTGGGTTCGCTGGTGGCAACTTTACTGAACACCAGTATGACGCCCGCGACGATCAGCCTGTATGGCTGGCGTATTCCTTTCTTTATTGGCGGGATTTTTGGTCTGATTGCCATGTATCTGCGCCGCTGGTTGCAGGAAACGCCGATTTTCATGGAAATGAAAGCGCAGAAAACGCTGGCCGGCGAGCTACCGCTGAAAGCCGTCGTGGCTAATCATAAGAAAGAAATCGTGGTCTCGATGCTGATGACCTGGCTGTTATCCGCAGGGATTGTTGTGGTGATCCTGATGACGCCCACCTGGTTGCAGAAGCAGCTCGGCATTCCGGCGGCAGCGGCATTGCAGGCAAACTGTCTGGCCACCGTGGCGCTGATGTTTGGATGCATCATCTCGGGCAGCATTGTGGACCGCCTCGGTGCCAGCAAAACCTTTATCTTTGGCAGTCTGTTCCTCGGGATTTGCTGTGGGTCTTTCTATCATATGGTCGCGGCGGATGCCTCGGTGCTGATGGGCATGTACGCACTGGCAGGGCTGAGCGTGGGTGTGGTCGGCGCGGTGCCTTATGTGATGGTGCGGGCGTTCCCGGCAGAAGTGCGATTTACCGGTATTTCCTTCTCTTACAATGTGGCCTACGCGATTTTCGGCGGGCTCACACCGGTTTTCGTTACGCTGATTATGCGCCTGACCCCGATGGCACCGGCATATTACGTGCTGGCCTTGTCTGCGATTGGGCTGCTGACCGGTGTTTATCTCAGCCGTGATTTGAACAGTGAGACGACCCGCGCGGCAAAATTTGCCGAAGGTGCCTCTTCAGGTCAGTAAATCCTGATCCTTTTATATTACGCGATGTATAAAAAAAGCCCTGTGATGCAGGGCCTTGTCGTCTGAGAACGGGGCGGTTATGCCGTCACTGCATCGACTTGCGGGGAATGGCTTTTCGGTTCGCCGACAGGCAAAACGGTGCGGCCATATTGCTCGTTCAGCACTTCGGCCATCGCCAGATAAATCGCGCTGGCGCCGCAGAAGATGCCTTCAAAGCCGGCAAAATGCAGCACCGCTGTGTTTCCGGTCATATTGCCGAAACACAATAGCGCGAACAGAATCACCAGACTGCCGAAAACGATCTGTAAGCCACGGTTTGCTTTCAGGGTGCCAAAGAACATGAATAAGGTGAACACGCCCCAGATGCCGAGGTAAGCGCCAAGGAAGCTTTCGCTGCTGGCCTCTGCCATGCCCATGCGTGGCAGCATTAAGATGCCGACCAGGCTTAACCAGAACGCACCATAAGACGTGAATGCGGTTGTCCCGAACGTATTCCCTTTTTTAAATTCCATCATCCCGGCAAGAATCTGAATCAAACCACCATAAAAAATCCCCATACTGACAATGACTGCGGTCAGGGGGAAAAAGCCTGCATTGTGTAAATTCAATAAGATGGTGGTCATACCAAATCCCATCAGCCCGAGCGGGCCTGGATTTGCCAACGTTTTGCTGTGCATAGATCCTCTGTATCGGAATTATTATTAATTGATAATCGGGGGAAGAAACGCTTGGGAAATGAGTAAAAAAGCCACATATCTTTAGAAGCGCGCGGCATCATAAGGAGGGTTGCGTCAGCAAACATTGATCTGGCGTAACAGCAATTGAAGATTTTTTTTCACTTTGCCCCTTGATGCTGAGCCGCATGGCCCCATCTTATTCCCAACCGCAGTTGTTACCGTCGGGAAATCCGTTAAATGGGGCTGTTGAAATCGAAAATATCGGCCACATATACAGTAGCAACCTGAACGAATATGAATTTAAGTGGAGACGTTTTAGATGGGTAAAATTATTGGGATCGACCTGGGCACCACCAACTCTTGTGTAGCTATCATGGATGGCACGACTGCTCGTGTACTGGAGAATGCTGAAGGCGACCGCACCACTCCTTCCATCATCGCTTATGCGGCAGATGGCGAGACTCTGGTAGGTTCTCCGGCTAAACGTCAGGCTGTGACTAACCCGCAGAACACCCTGTTCGCGATCAAGCGCCTGATTGGCCGTCGCTTCCAGGATGAAGAAGTCCAACGTGATAAAGGCATCATGCCTTACCAGATCGTAAGCGCTGATAATGGCGACGCCTGGATCGACGTGAAAGGTCAGAAAATCGCACCTCCGCAGATCTCTGCAGAAGTGTTGAAGAAAATGAAGAAAACCGCTGAAGATTATCTGGGTGAGCCTGTAACTGAAGCTGTTATCACTGTACCTGCTTACTTCAACGATGCTCAGCGTCAGGCAACGAAAGATGCCGGTCGTATCGCAGGTCTGGAAGTCAAACGTATCATCAACGAACCGACTGCTGCGGCACTGGCTTATGGTCTGGATCGCGAAATCGGCAACCGTACTATCGCGGTTTATGACCTCGGTGGCGGTACCTTCGATATCTCTATTATCGAAATTGATGAAGTTGACGGCGAAAAAACCTTTGAAGTACTGGCAACCAACGGTGACACTCACCTCGGTGGTGAAGACTTCGATAGCCGTATGATCAACTATCTGGTTGAAGAATTTAAGAAAGATCAAGGCATGGATCTGCGTAACGATCCGCTGGCGATGCAACGTCTGAAAGAAGCGGCTGAAAAAGCGAAGATTGAATTGTCTTCTGCTCAGCAAACTGACGTGAACCTGCCGTACATCACTGCTGATGCGTCAGGTCCTAAGCACATGAACATCAAAGTGACCCGTGCAAAACTGGAATCTTTGGTTGAAGACCTGGTTAACCGTTCTATCGAACCACTGAAAGTGGCGCTGAAAGACGCAGGTCTGTCAGTTTCTGACATTCAGGACGTTATCCTGGTGGGTGGTCAGACCCGTATGCCAATGGTTCAGAAGAAAGTCGCTGATTTCTTCGGTAAAGAACCGCGTAAAGACGTGAACCCGGACGAAGCTGTGGCAATCGGTGCAGCAGTTCAGGGTGGTGTGTTGGCCGGTGACGTGAAAGACGTTCTGCTGCTGGATGTGACCCCATTGTCTCTGGGTATCGAAACCATGGGCAGCGTGATGACTCCGCTTATCGCCAAAAACACCACTATCCCGACCAAACACAGCCAGGTGTTCTCTACTGCGGAAGACAACCAGTCTGCAGTAACCATCCATGTGTTGCAGGGTGAACGTAAGCGTTCAAGTGATAACAAATCTCTGGGTCAATTCAACCTGGACGGTATTCAGGCAGCACCACGCGGTCAGGCTCAGATCGAAGTCACCTTCGACCTTGATGCCGACGGTATCCTGCATGTGTCTGCAAAAGACAAAAATACCGGCCGTGAGCAGAAGATCACCATCAAGGCATCTTCTGGTCTGAGCGAAGAAGAAATCCAGAAAATGGTCAACGATGCTGAAGCCAACGCTGAATCTGACCGTAAGTTTGAAGAACTGGTTCAGACCCGCAACCAGGCGGATCACCTGATCCACGGTACCCGTAAGCAACTGGAAGAAGCTGGTGACAAACTGCCAGCTGAAGACAAAACCGCAGTAGAAGAAGCCCTGAAAGCACTGGAAGTGTCTGCTAAAGGTGAAGACAAGGCTGATATCGAAGCGAAAATCCAGGCGCTGGTACAGGTTTCCGGCAAACTGATGGAAATGGCTCAGCAGCAAGGCCAGGCTGAAGGCGGCGACACCAGCGCGCAGAAAGATGATGACGTTGTTGACGCTGAATTCGAAGAAGTTAAAGATAAAAAATAATCGCCCTTAAGCGGGCACAGTAAGAAGCTTTACTGATAACCAGCACGGGCGTCGAGGAAACTCTACGCCCGTGCACGCATGTTGAGGGTAGGTTAAAGCATGGCGAAGCAAGATTATTACGAGATTTTAGGCGTATCCAAAACAGCGGATGAGCGTGAAATCAAAAAGGCTTATAAGCGTCTGGCGATGAAGCATCACCCTGACCGTAATCAGGGCGATAAAGAATCTGAAAGCAAATTTAAAGAAATTAAAGAAGCTTATGAAATTCTGACCGATGCGCAAAAACGTGCGGCCTATGATCAGTACGGTCATGCAGCCTTTGAACAGGGTGGCATGGGCGGCGGCGGCGGTGCAGATTTCAGCGACATCTTTGGTGACGTCTTTGGCGACATCTTTGGCGGCGGTCGTCGTCAGCGTGCCAGCCGGGGCTCAGACCTGCGTTACAACATGGATCTGACTCTGGAAGAGGCCGTTCGTGGTGTCACCAAAGAAATCCGCATCCCGACACTGGATGAATGTGACGTTTGCCACGGCAGCGGTGCGAAAGCAGGTAGCTCTCCTGCCACCTGTCCGACCTGTCATGGCGCAGGTCAGGTTCAGATGCGTCAGGGCTTCTTCACTGTCCAGCAGGCGTGTCCGACCTGTCAGGGCCGCGGTAAAGTCATTAAAGATCCGTGCACCAAATGTCATGGTCATGGCCGTGTAGAACGGTCAAAAACGCTGTCAGTGAAAATCCCAGCGGGTGTGGATACCGGCGACCGTATTCGTCTTGAGGGTGAGGGCGAAGCCGGTGAGCACGGTGCTCCGTCGGGCGATCTGTACGTTCAGGTTCAGGTTAAAGCGCATAAAATCTTTGAGCGCGAAGGTAATAACCTGTACTGCGAAGTGCCAATCAACTTTGCCATGGCGGCACTGGGTGGCGAAATCGAAGTGCCAACGCTTGATGGCCGCGTGAGCCTGAAAATTCCTGCTGAAACGCAAACGGGCAAAATGTTCCGTATGCGCGGGCGCGGTGTGAAATCTGTCCGTGGTGGTGCTCAGGGCGACCTGATGTGCCGTGTTGTAGTGGAAACACCGGTCAGTCTGAACGAGAAGCAGAAGCAGTTGCTGCGTGATCTGGAAGAAAGCTTTGGTGGCGTTTCTGGCGAGAAAAACAGCCCGCGTTCTAAAAGCTTCCTCGATGGCGTGAAAAAGTTCTTTGATGATCTGACCCGCTAATTTTTCGCTGAATACAGCGGCGGAAAGGCAGATAAAATCCCCGGCAGCGGTTGACGCGCCGGGGATTTTTTTTATGGGTTTTGATGTAAAAACGTCAAACCCAATGACTCGTAAAAAACGAGCTATTTCTCAGAAATAATCGACTTTTTACGAAGTGAATAGTTGCGTACAATTCAGGCATATCTTGTGGTGATCCCTTTTTTGCCACGTTTTTCTACAGGAGAGTCAGAATGTCGAATATCATTCGTCAGTTTTTACGGATGGAAGCCGCCGGGGGCGTGGTGTTAATCGTCGCAGCTATCGTGGCATTAATCATGGCAAACAGCCCGTTGCAGGGGATTTATCAGGCGTTTCTGGATATTCCCGTCACCCTGCGTTTTTCCGGGCTGTTGATCGACAAGCCGCTTTTGCTGTGGATTAACGATGGACTGATGGCGGTATTCTTTCTGATGATTGGTCTGGAAGTAAAGCGTGAGATGTGCGAAGGCGCGCTGGCCAATCGCGAGCAGGCGATGTTTCCGGCCATTGCCGCGCTCGGGGGGATGGTTGTCCCGGCATTAATCTATTTACTGTTTAACGGCAGCGATGAAATAGCCCGTCAGGGATGGGCTATTCCGGCGGCAACGGACATTGCATTTGCGCTGGGAGTGATGGCGCTGCTGGGTTCGCGTGTGCCGACCGGGTTAAAAGTATTCCTGCTGGCACTGGCCATTATTGATGATTTGGGTGCCATTGTGATCATCGCGCTGTTTTATAGCCATGATGTATCGATGATGGCATTGGGATTATCGGCGTTATGCATCGCAGCACTGGCCTGGCTAAACTGGCGGGGTGTCATCAGGCTGACACCTTATTTGCTGATCGGCGCGGTGTTGTGGGTGTGTGTTCTTAAATCAGGCATTCATGCAACGCTGGCCGGTGTGATCCTTGGCTTCCTGATCCCACTGAATACTCAACACGATAAGCCATCGCCAGCACGCCGTCTGGAACATGGGATCCATCCCTATGTTTCCTGGTTTATTTTGCCGCTGTTTGCGTTCGCCAATGCGGGTATCTCTTTGCAGGGCGTAACGGTTGCGGGTTCATTCTCAGCATTACCTATGGGTATTGCTGCCGGGCTTCTTCTCGGTAAGCCGCTGGGTATCATTGTATTCGGCGGGATCGCGTTGAAATCAGGCATTACCCGTCTGTCATCCGGCATAACTTTTAGTCAGATTGCGGCAGTCTCCGTGCTGTGCGGTATCGGTTTCACGATGTCGATTTTTATCGGTTCTCTGGCTTTTGTGAAACTTGAGCCTGCGTTGCTGACTTACGCCAAAATGGGCATTCTGATGGGATCAGTCGCATCTGCGGTTCTGGGATACCTGCTCCTGAGCCGTGCCTTGCCGAAAAAACGCACCAGGTCATAACGATGCTGGCTTCATACTTCGGGAAAAGGTAAAACCATGCCTCATATTAATTACAACCATTTGTATTATTTCTGGCACGTGTGCAAATCAGGTTCGGTTGTGGGGGCCGCAGAAGCGTTGCACCTGACTCCGCAAACGATCACCGGGCAGATTAAATCACTGGAAGAAAGGTTGGATGGCAAACTCTTTAAACGGCAGGGACGGGGGCTGGTGCCTTCGGAACTGGGGCAACTGATTTACCGCTATGCCGATAAGATGTTCACCTTAAGTCAGGAAATGCTGGATATCGTGAATTACCGCAAAGAGGCTAGCCTGCTGTTTGATGTGGGAGTGGCGGATGCGTTATCCAAACGGCTGGTCAGCCGCGTGCTGGAAGCGGCGGTTCCGGATAACGCACAAATTCACCTGCGCTGTTTTGAATCGACCCACGAAATGCTGCTCGAACAACTAAGCCAGCATAAACTGGACATGATTTTGTCAGATTGTCCGGTGGATTCCACCCAGCAGGAAGGGCTGTTCTCAGTCAAGTTGGGTGAAAGCCCGATCAGCTTCTTCTGTTGTAATCCGCCGTCAGACATGAGTTTTCCGGCTTGTCTGGAACGTCGTCCATTACTCATCCCCGGCCGGCGTTCAATGCTGGGACGTAAGCTGCTCAACTGGTTTAATACACAGGTGCTGAAGGTTAATATTCTCGGTGAGTTTGATGACGCCGCGCTGATGAAAGCCTTTGGAATGAACAACGACGCGATATTTGTCGCCCCGGCCATTTATTCATCAACTGAATTTCAGGATGAAAAAATTGAGGAAGTCGGGCGCGTTGAAGGGATTATGGAAGAGTACTACGTGATTTTTGCCGAGAGAATGATTCAGCATCCTTCGGTTCAGCGGATTTGCCATACTGATTTTTCGGCGTTGTTTGAATAACCCGCCTGAATTTCAGATATAAAAAAACCGGCGTGAGCCGGTTTTTTTATCAAGCATTTCAGCGTAATGCGATTATTGCATTGCGTTGATTTGCGCAGTCAGATTTGACTTATGACGCGCTGCTTTGTTTTTGTGGATCAGGCCTTTGCAAGACTGACGGTCCACGATTGGTTGCATTTCGTTAAATGCGTTTTGTGCAGCAGCTTTGTCGCCTGCTGCAATAGCCGCGTATACCTTCTTGATAAAGGTACGCATCATAGAACGACGGCTCGCGTTGTGCTTACGGCGTTTTTCTGACTGTACGGCGCGTTTCTTAGCTGATTTGATATTAGCCAAGGCCAACTCCCAAATATTTTTCTATTGATGAACAATTCAAAGGCCGAGGAATATGCCTTTTCGGTCTTCTTTTGTCAACGGATTTGTGCAAATAAGCGGCGTTTTAAAGAGTGAACTTTACTCGTCGCTTGTTACGTTGTGATGGCGCAGGATTTTAACAGCTTCCGGCATCGGAATACAGTCTTTCGCGAGAAAAATCGACAGGAGAGTGTACAAACTGCCCACTACGGCCATTAACGCTTTGTTTATGCGAAAAGTCACGCATTCCCTGTATGCAACGAAAGATTTTCATCGCCACGCCGCCATTTGAACCGCAATATCTGCCGTATGCAAGAGAGAATGGTGTGATCCTGCTAATCGCTGGTTAACCTTGGAGGCTGTACAAGGTATAATCCGCCGATTTCCATCGTTATGAGTCAGCATTGGATTTGAGCCAGCTATGGAGCTAATTCGCGGAATACACAATATTCGGGCACGTCATCATGGCTGTGTGCTGACTATTGGCAATTTTGATGGTGTACACCGTGGTCATCAGGCCCTGATTGAACAGCTGAAGCTGGAAGGTCAACGTCTGGGACTGCCGGTGATGGTAATGATTTTTGAGCCACAGCCTCTGGAACTGTTTGCCGGTGATAAAGCACCTGCACGCCTGACCAGTTTGCGTGACAAAGCCAAGTATCTGGCGGAGTGCGGAGTCGATTACCTTTTATGTGTCCGTTTCGAGCCACGGTTCGCAGCACACATGGCGCAGGCGTTTATCTCGCAACTGCTGGTGGAAAAGCTGGGCGTCAAATTCCTGACGGTCGGGGATGATTTCCGCTTTGGAGCCAGCCGTCTCGGGGATTTTGAGCTGTTACAGAAAGCCGGTGCAGAATACGGCTTTGAAGTGATCAGCACACAAACTTTCCGTGAAGGTGAAAACCGCATCAGCAGCACGGCGATCCGTAATGCATTGCGCGACGATGATCTGGCGCTGGCCGAAAATTTACTGGGCCACCCGTTCAGCATCTCTGGCCGTGTCGTACACGGCGATAAACTGGGGCGTACCATTGGCTTCCCGACGGCGAACGTGCCGTTAAAGCGGGTTGTCTCGCCGGTGCGCGGCGTGTATGCCGTTGAAGTCTCAGGCCTCGGGCCTGAACCTTTGCCGGGCGTGGCGAACATTGGAATACGCCCGACTGTCGGTGGTGTGCGCAAGCAGTTGGAAGTGCACCTTCTCGACACCACATTAGATTTATACGGGCGCCACATTGATGTGGTGCTCCGCGCGAAATTGCGCAACGAACAGCGTTTCTCCTCGCTTGATGCTTTAAAGCAACAAATTGCGAACGATGAAGTGACGGCCCGTGAATTCTTTGGGTTAAAGACACTGCGCTAAACATGTACTGACAGGCGTGTCACAACGCCTGGAATCCAGCCGAAAACGGAACCGAGAATCTATGAGTGACTACAAGAACACCCTGAATTTGCCGGAAACAGGGTTCCCGATGCGTGGCGATCTGGCCAAGCGTGAACCTGGCATGCTGAAAAATTGGTATGAACAGGATCTGTACGGGATTATTCGTGCTGCCAAGAAAGGCAAGAAAACCTTTATTTTGCATGACGGCCCTCCGTATGCGAACGGCAGCATTCATATTGGTCACTCAGTCAATAAAATTCTTAAAGACATGATCGTTAAGTCCAAAGGGCTTGCGGGCTTTGATGCGCCGTATGTGCCGGGCTGGGATTGTCATGGTCTGCCAATCGAGCTGAAAGTCGAACAACTGATCGGTAAGCCGGGTGAGAAAGTCACGGCAGCGGAATTTCGCGAAGCCTGCCGTAAATATGCCGCAGAGCAGGTTGAAGGCCAGAAGAAAGACTTCATTCGTCTGGGCGTGTTGGGCGACTGGGATCATCCATACCTGACTATGGACTTCAAAACTGAAGCCAACATCATTCGTGCACTGGGCAAAATCATCGGTAACGGCCACCTGCACAAAGGGGCTAAGCCGGTTCACTGGTGTACAGATTGCGGTTCATCACTGGCAGAAGCAGAAGTCGAGTATTACGACAAAACCTCTCCTTCTATTGATGTGGCGTTCAACGCGACTGACGCTGCCGCTGTTGCCGCGAAATTTGGCGTCTCTTCCTTTAACGGCCCGGTTTCTCTGGTGATCTGGACCACCACCCCGTGGACTATGCCCGCTAACCGCGCCATTTCAGTGAACCCTGAGTTTTCTTATCAGTTGGTTCAGGTCGACGGTCAGTGTCTGATTCTGGCAACCGATCTGGTTGAAAGCGTCATGAAACGCGCCGGTATCGCGGAATGGACCGTGCTGGGCGAATGTAAAGGTGCAGACCTCGAACTGCTGCGTTTCAAACACCCGTTCCTCGGTTTCGACGTTCCGGCGATCCTTGGCGATCACGTGACGCTTGATGCCGGTACCGGGGCCGTTCATACCGCACCGGGCCACGGCCCGGATGACTTTGTTATCGGTCAGAAATACGGTCTGGAAGTGGCGAATCCGGTAGGGCCGAACGGCTGCTACCTGCCGGGCACTTACCCGACGCTGGACGGTAAATTCGTCTTTAAAGCAAATGATCTGATTGTTGAGCTGCTGCGTGAGAAAGGCGCATTGCTGCACGTTGAGAAAATCACGCACAGCTACCCGTGCTGCTGGCGTCACAAAACGCCAATCATCTTCCGCGCTACGCCACAATGGTTCATCAGCATGGATCAAAAAGGCCTGCGTCAGCAGTCTCTGGAAGAGATCAAAGGCGTGCAGTGGATCCCGGACTGGGGCCAGGCACGTATCGAAAACATGGTCGCTAACCGGCCTGACTGGTGCATCTCCCGTCAGCGCACGTGGGGCGTGCCGATGTCTCTGTTCGTTCATAAAGACACCGAACAACTGCATCCGCGCAGCCTTGAGCTGATGGAAGAAGTGGCGAAACGTGTTGAAGTGGATGGCATTCAGGCGTGGTGGGATCTGAATCCGGAAGACATTCTGGGTGCAGATGCTGCTGAATACGTCAAAGTGCCGGATACGCTGGACGTCTGGTTTGACTCCGGTTCAACGCATTCTTCCGTTGTGGATGTGCGCCCTGAATTTAACGGTCATTCGCCGGATCTTTATCTGGAAGGTTCTGACCAGCATCGTGGCTGGTTCATGTCTTCCCTGATGATTTCGACTGCCATGAAAGGCAAAGCGCCTTACAAACAAGTTCTGACGCACGGTTTCACCGTGGATGGTCAGGGCCGCAAAATGTCTAAATCCATCGGCAACACCATCGCGCCGCAAGACGTGATGAACAAGCTGGGTGGCGACATCCTGCGTCTGTGGGTGGCGTCGACGGATTACACCGGCGAAATTGCCGTGTCCGACGAAATCCTTAAACGTGCTGCGGATTCTTACCGCCGTATCCGTAACACTGCGCGCTTCCTGCTGGCGAACCTTAACGGTTTCGATCCGGCGCTGCACAGCGTGGCACCGGAAGACATGGTTGTTCTGGATCGCTGGGCTGTTGGCCGTGCGAAAGCCGCACAGGACGAAATCATTGCCGCGTATGAAGCCTATGATTTCCATGGCGTCGTTCAACGCCTGATGCAGTTCTGCTCGATCGAAATGGGATCCTTCTACCTGGATATCATCAAAGATCGCCAGTACACCGCGAAAAGCGACAGCGTTGCACGTCGCAGTTGTCAGACCGCCCTGTATCACATCAGCGAAGCACTGGTTCGCTGGATGGCACCGATCATGTCGTTCACAGCCGATGAAATCTGGGCAGAACTGCCGGGAAGCCGTGAGAAATTCGTCTTTACCGAAGAATGGTATGACGGTTTGTTCGGTCTGGCAGGCAACGAATCCATGAACGATACGTTCTGGGATGAGCTGCTTAAAGTGCGTGGCGAAGTGAACAAAGTGATCGAACAGGCGCGTGCTGATAAACGTCTTGGTGGTTCTCTGGAAGCTGCCGTGACTCTGTTTGCTGATGATGCGCTGGCAACGGACTTGCGTTCGCTGGGTAACGAACTGCGCTTTGTCCTGCTGACATCAGGCGCGAAAGTTGCGGCTCTGTCTGACGCTGACGATGCAGCTCAGCCAAGCGAATTGCTCAAGGGCCTGAAAATTGGTCTGGCGAAAGCGGAAGGCGACAAATGTCCGCGCTGCTGGCATTACACGACTGACGTTGGTCAGAACGCGGAACACAGCGACATCTGCGGCCGTTGTGTCACTAACATCGCCGGTGACGGCGAAGAGCGTAAGTTTGCATAATGAGTAAATCGATTTGTTCCACCGGACTCCGCTGGCTCTGGCTGGCGGTCGTGGTCATTATCGTGGATCTGGGCAGTAAGTTTCTCATTATGGGAAACTTCCAGCTTGGTGAATCCATGCCTTTGATCCCGTATTTAAATCTGTTCTATGCCCAGAACCACGGTGCTGCGTTCAGTTTCCTGGCAGACAAAGGCGGCTGGCAGCGCTGGTTCTTCGCGTTAATCGCGCTGGTGATCGTCGTGGCGCTGGTCGTGCTGATGTATCGCGGCAGCGCGAAGCAAAAGCTGAACAATATCGCTTTTGCGATGATTATCGGCGGGGCGCTGGGCAACTTGTTTGATCGCCTGTATCACGGTTTTGTGGTCGATTTTATCGATTTTTATGTCGGTAACTGGCATTTTGCGACGTTCAATCTGGCTGACAGCTTTATCTGTGTCGGCGCAGCCATGGTGGTGCTGGAAGGTTTTCTGGCAAAACCCTCTGAAGCCACAAAGAGTAAAGGATAAGGTTTATGTCTCAACAGGTGAAACACGACAGCGCTGTACTGGTGCATTTTACGTTGAAGCTGGAAGATGGCTCGACGGCGGAATCAACCCGCGCCAATGGCAAACCTGCACTGTTTCGCCTTGGCGACAGCAGCTTGTCTGACGCACTGGAAAATCAGCTGTTAGGGCTGAGCGTCGGGGATAAACGGGCATTCACGTTAGCCCCTGAATCGGCATTCGGCAGCAAAAGCCCGGATCTGGTTCAGTTCTTCTCCCGTCGTGATTTTCAGGAAACTGGGGTGCCGGATGTCGGCACCATCATGTTGTTCAGCGGTCGTGATGGCAGCGAAATGCCGGGCGTCGTCCGTGAAGTGACAGAAGATTCAATCACTGTAGATTTCAACCATCCGCTGGCAGGGCAACATATCGATTTCGATATTGAAGTGCTGGACATTGACCCGGAGCTTGAGGGGAAACATGCAGATATTGCTGGCTAATCCGCGAGGATTTTGCGCAGGCGTTGACCGCGCAATCAGTATTGTAGAACGTGCGCTGGAAATTTATGGCGCACCTATCTATGTCCGCCATGAAGTGGTGCACAACCGCTACGTGGTCGACAGCCTGCGTCAGCGCGGTGCTGTTTTTATCGAACAAATCAGTGAAGTGCCTGATGGTTCTATTCTGATTTTCTCCGCTCACGGGGTTTCTCAGGCGGTGCGCGCGGAAGCGAAATCGCGTGATCTGACGATGTTGTTTGACGCGACCTGTCCGCTGGTGACCAAAGTGCATATGGAAGTGGCCCGTGCCAGCCGTAAAGGCACTGAAGCCATTTTGATTGGTCACGCCGGGCATCCGGAAGTGGAAGGCACCATGGGTCAGTACAGCAACCCGAAAGGGGGAATGTATCTGGTCGAGGCACCTGAAGATGTTTATAAATTGCAGGTGAAAGACGAAAACAACCTGTGTTTTATGACGCAAACCACACTGTCGGTTGATGATACGTCTGCAGTGATTGATGCGCTGCGCGAACGTTTCCCGAAAATCATCGGGCCGCGTAAAGATGATATTTGCTATGCGACAACAAACCGTCAGGAAGCCGTGCGTACGCTGGCTGACGGGGCTGATGTTGTGCTGGTGGTGGGGTCGAAGAACTCGTCAAACTCCAACCGTCTGGCCGAACTGGCGCAACGTGTCGGCGTACCTTCTTACCTGATCGACTCTGCGGCAGATATTCAGGAAAGCTGGCTGAAAGATGCAAAAAGCATTGGCGTGACGGCAGGCGCATCTGCACCGGATATTCTGGTGCAGGACGTGATCAGCAAGCTGAAAACTTTCGGCGGGCTTGATGTGATCAATATCGAAGGGCGCGAGGAAAATATCGTATTCGAAGTGCCAAAAGAACTGCGTGTTGATGTGCGTCAGATCGACTGAGCGCAGGCCCTGAATGAAAAACCGGCTCAATGTGGCCGGTTTTTTTATGTCTGCACTTTTGCGGCATCAATGAGCCGGGAGTTTGAATAAATTTTGCGGCGAGCCAACCGTGGTCGTTTCCACATGCAGTAACGCGCCTTCCAGCGCATGCGGTGCGTCCAGGTTTTTACGCGCGGAAGTGATAAACAGTTCAGTCATGTCCGGGCCGCCAAACGTGCAACAACTGGGTTGTGTGACCGGAACTGGCTGCGTATCCAGCGTCAGTAATTCACCCTGATTGATCTGCTGACGGAGCAAACATTTCGAGCCCCAGCAGGCGGTGATTAACCAGCCATTTTGTGCCAGTGCAGAGCCATCGGGGATCTTATCGCCCGAAGAAAAACAGGATATTTTCAGCGGATTGATCCGGCGGGCATTGGCGGAGAAGAAGCGTTTCTTCTTGCTGTCGGCAAACCAGACTTTGCCTTCGTACCAGACCAGAGTATTGGTACACCCGACCTTATCGAGCATCATCTCCGGCTTTTCTGTGTCCGCTTCATAGCGGAACCATTCGCCGTTATCCTTTTCTTCCTTTATATCCAGCGTGCCAAACCACAGTGAGCCATCGGGGGCGATGGCCGCTTCATTCGGACGCGTGCCTTCTGCGCCGGGATAATCACAAAGCTTCTGGCGGGTTTTCTGTCCGTAATCGTAAAGGTGGATCCCGTCGACGGAAACCAGCAAAAACTGATTTCTCTTTTCGGTCAGCAACACGGCGCTGGTCAGGGCGGGGAGTTGATGAATTTCGGTTTGCCCGCTATCGGGCCAGTAACGCAGAACACGCTGAGCCAGAATATCGACCCAAAGCAAAGATTGTGTACGCTGGCACCAGACGGGCGTTTCACCCAATTCGGCTCGATAGTCGCCAATGGCAGTAATGTCGGACCGGAAAAATGCTGACATCGCAAAGATCTCCTGCAGGTTACAAATGGATAGGGCGAATGACTGTCTGTATTCAGTCTAGTCTGGCTTTGGCCGCGGGGGATAGATGAAAGGGTGTAAAAAGAAAGGGCCAGCCCGTCAATAAGACGTAAAGCTGGCCCCAAAAGTTCAGTCGTTAAGGCTTAGAAGTCGTAACGCAGACGGATCAGGTTCATATCGCCGAGGTTATCGGTAGAGGACGTGAACACGTGTTCGTAATCCACACGGAAGCCGTAATCGAGCTGGAAGGAAACACCCAGACCGTTATCAATACGCTGGTAATTACGGCCGGTCACATAGGTCAGACGGTCGCCCATAAAGTACGGCTGAATAGTTTTAACCGCCAGCTGATTGATAGGGAAAGCATAACCCAGGAAGTATTCCAGACCGTACGCATCGCCTGCAAAGAAGCGGTCTTCAGTTTTCACGCCAGTGGTCAGGAAGTCATGGTAGTAACCGCCACCGAAGGATGCTGTCCAGTTGCCTGGTTTCCAGCTCAGCGCAGTACCGACAATGCTCTGGTTGTAATCTTTAGAGGTGTTGTCGCCCGGATTTCTCATTTCTGCATCGGTGTAATTGTAGGCAGTACCCCATGTCAGATCTTTGGTGATGTGGTAATCGACACCGACAGAACCGCCGCCGTTACGTTTATAACGCAGGCCATTTTTGCCGGTCAGCAGTTCGCTGTCTTCGAACAGATAAGAAGCATAGATATCCGCATCGCCGAAGGTATTTTTGTATTTCAGCATTTTACGGGAACGGTAAGAACCATCGTAGTCGCCGTTAACACCATTGCCGGGTGCCTGAGCGAGCATATCGTAGTCCCAGATATCGGTTTTCGCACCGACCACATCGTAATAGACGCTGTTTTGCTGACCGAAGGTCAGCTGGCCGTAAGTTTTGCTTTTAAGGCCGGTATAGAGCATACGGCGACTGGTGTTATGCGCGCCATCCGCGTGATGATTATCCCAGCCAGTCAGGGCAGGAATATTCACACCCAATTCGTAGTAGTTAATCCAGCTGATGTCATCAAACAGATAATAATCAGCAGAAAAACGGAAACGTGTACCGCCATCAAAACCATTGGTCTTGTAGTTTTTCACCCCGTTCTGGAACTGGAACTGTGGACGAATACTGCCCCCGACCTGGAAGTTCAGGCGGCTCAGCGGATCGTTCGGCTGTGGATCTTGTTTAATCAGGGTGATTTCTGCGTGTGCGGCAAAGGAAGCTAAGCCAAATAAAAGGCCAGCAGTGGCCACTTGCGTGACATTGTTCAGTTTGAATTTCATGTTAAGTCCCTGTGCCAATATACTGATCTGAAAAATCAGCAACAAAATTGGCGTGTGTATTTTTATTTTCCCCTTACTGATGACTGTCTGGTAAGGGTGAAAGACGCGCCTGATGAAACCAGGCTACTCATTTTCACTGTCCGCTAAATCAAATTTCGGCAGTTAAAATTAGGTGGCTATTTATTATCATAATCATTGGTTTTATCAATATTATTTCATCAAATATAATAAAAATTTAATGTTTAAGATCTAAGAAATGTTGGGTTTGCTGCTTATCTGTGGCCTCCAGAGGCGTGAATAAGCGTTTTCAGAAATCATCGTCATATTCGCCTTTCTGCGTTATTACATATTGTCAGACGGTGCCCTGAGCAGGAGTGGTAAAATCAGAGTAGTGAGAGAGAGACGGGGAGAAGGGTGTTTGAAAGCTGAAACTTATGCACTACATTGCATGGTTATGCGAGCCGCCTTAAGGCGTTTTTTTGGCGATTTTTTGTCCGTTAGTTCCAGTTCTGCCCATCGTTTAACACAAAATCACAGAGTGTGTAACCTGAAATCAGATGGCTTTTACTGATATTAACGGGCCTGTATCATAATTTTCTAATTATGAGGCAATTTTGCTGGCCCCCTGATCGCGGGGTCGATAACCTGATTCTGTTTCACGGCAGAACCACAATAAGAAGAGAGTAATTATGAGTAACGCTGATATTCGCATGGCTGTTGTTGGCGCGGGTGGTCGTATGGGCCGGCAACTGATTCAGGCCATCTCTGACGCCGAGGGCGTGGTGTTGGGCGCTGCGCTGGAACGTCCGGGTTCTTCCTTAGTGGGCACCGATGCGGGCGAACTGGCTGGTGTGGGTACTGCGGGCATTAAAGTGCATGACAATCTGGATGGTGTGGCAAATGACTTCGATATCCTGATCGACTTCACCCGTCCGGAAGGCACGCTGGTCCATCTGGGATTTTGCCAGAAGCATCATAAAGGCATGATTATCGGCACTACGGGCTTTGACGATGCCGGTAAGGCTGCAATTAAGCAGGCTTCCGAGGTGATTCCGGTGGTTTTTGCGGCCAACTTCAGCGTGGGCGTGAATGTTGTCCTCAAGCTGCTGGAAAAAGCGGCCAAAGTCATGGGCGATTACACGGATATTGAAATCGTGGAAGCGCACCACCGTCATAAAGTTGATGCACCATCAGGTACAGCACTGGCGATGGGTGAAGCAATTGCTGATGCGTTAGGGCGCGATCTGAAAGATTGTGCGGTGTATGCCCGTGAAGGTCATACCGGTGAACGTGATCCAAAAAGTATTGGTTTTGCCACTATTCGCGCTGGCGATATCGTCGGTGAACATACCGCGATGTTTGCCGATATCGGGGAGCGTGTTGAGATTACCCATAAGGCTTCCAGCCGCATGACCTTCGCAAATGGCGCGGTTCGTGCAGGAAAATGGCTTTCCTCGCATAAAAGTGGTCTTTATGACATGCGGGATGTCCTGGGTTTAGATGATTTATAGTAAATGGTTTAGATGTGATGTGGTTGTTTTAGTCATAATCTTTTGATAAAAGGGCAGTTCCTTGATTGCCCTTCTCTTTTTATTTGAAAATACCGACTTGAGTTGGTTTTAATTAAATAGCGCCTTTTTTAGGTCATTTTCTCTATTTACATAGCATGTGTTGTTTGTTTTTTGAACGCATCAGCTATCCCTTCCTGTAATAATCCTTCTTTCTTCATCATTTTCCAGACATCCTCTTCCGCAAACGGTTACTATACTTACTTAGGCTATGCTTTTATGGCAGTGAGAGCCTCTTTTCACTGAGTTGTGCGAAAAACAGAGAAATATTGGCGCCTTTGGGTAGACAAACCGGGCCGCCATCATTAGAATGCGCGCAATTTGCCAAAAATTGGCTTCGGGAGCGATTTTTGCATTGATTTAGATCGGGTTATCTGAATTAATATGCAGATATTGTGATTTATTATTCTTGGAGGATGCTTTGATAAAGTCAGCGCTATTGGTTCTGGAAGACGGAACCCAATTCCACGGTCGGGCCATCGGGGCAGAAGGGTCGGCAGTGGGGGAAGTGGTCTTCAATACGTCGATGACCGGTTATCAAGAAATCCTCACTGATCCTTCCTATTCCCGCCAGATTGTCACTCTCACTTATCCCCATATCGGTAATGTCGGCACCAATGCCGCTGATGAAGAATCCTCCGCAGTACACGCTCAAGGTCTGGTCATTCGCGATTTACCTCTGATTGCCAGCAACTACCGCAGTGAAGAAAATCTTTCGGATTACCTCAAGCGCAACAACATCGTGGCCATCGCCGATATTGATACCCGCAAGCTGACCCGTCTGTTACGTGAAAAAGGCGCCCAGAACGGCTGCATTATTGCGGGCGATTCACCGGATGCTGAACTGGCGCTGCAAAAAGCCAAAGCATTCCCCGGCCTGAAAGGCATGGATCTGGCGAAAGAAGTGACAACCACGGAATCTTACAGCTGGCAACAAGGTAGCTGGACGCTGGAAGAAGAATTGCCGGCAGTAAAAAGAGCTGAAGACCTGCCATTCCACGTGGTGGCTTATGACTACGGCGCGAAACGCAATATCCTGCGCATGCTGGTCGATCGCGGTTGCCGTCTGACGGTCGTTCCGGCGCAGACCCCGGCGGCTGATGTGCTGAAGCTGAATCCGGACGGCATCTTCCTGTCCAATGGTCCGGGCGACCCGGAGCCTTGCGACTACGCTATCGCGGCTATCAAAACTTTCCTGGAAACCGACATTCCTGTCTTCGGCATCTGCCTCGGCCATCAGTTACTGGCACTCGCCAGCGGTGCGAAGACGGTGAAAATGAAACTCGGTCACCATGGCGGTAACCACCCGGTAAAAGATCTCGATAAAGGTATTGTGATGATTACCGCACAGAACCACGGCTTTGCGGTTGATGAATCTGACCTGCCTGCCAACCTGCGCGTGACACACAAATCACTGTTTGACCATACGGTGCAGGGTATCCACCGTACCGATAAAGCGGCATTCAGCTTCCAGGGCCACCCTGAAGCCAGCCCGGGCCCGCACGATGCGGCGCCGCTGTTTGACCACTTTATTGAACTGATTGAAGCTTTTCGCACAAACAACGCCAGATAACAGGAGCGAATAAAAAATGCCAAAACGTACAGACATAAAAAGCATCCTGATTCTGGGCGCCGGTCCGATTGTTATCGGCCAGGCTTGTGAATTTGACTATTCCGGCGCACAGGCGTGTAAAGCGCTGCGTGAAGAGGGTTACCGCGTCATTCTGGTGAACTCCAACCCGGCCACCATCATGACTGACCCTGAAATGGCGGACGCGACCTATATCGAGCCAATCCACTGGGAAGTGGTGCGCAAGATTATCGAAAAAGAACGTCCGGATGCCGTGCTGCCAACCATGGGCGGCCAGACTGCACTGAACTGTGCGCTGGAACTGGAACGTCAGGGCGTGCTGGAAGAGTTCGGTGTGACCATGATTGGCGCGACCGCAGATGCTATTGATAAAGCTGAAGACCGTCGCCGTTTCGATGTGGCGATGAAGAAAATTGGCCTCGACACCGCACGTTCCGGCATTGCACACACCATGGAAGAAGCGCTGGCAGTTGCCGCTGACGTTGGCTTCCCGTGCATTATCCGTCCTTCCTTTACCATGGGCGGCACCGGTGGCGGTATTGCGTACAACCGTGAAGAGTTCGAAGAGATTTGCGAACGCGGACTGGATCTTTCACCGACCAAAGAGCTGCTGATTGATGAGTCGCTGATTGGCTGGAAAGAGTACGAGATGGAAGTGGTGCGTGATAAAAACGACAACTGCATCATCGTCTGCTCTATTGAAAACTTCGATGCGATGGGTATCCACACCGGTGACTCCATCACTGTCGCCCCGGCGCAGACCCTGACCGACAAAGAATACCAAATCATGCGTAACGCCTCGATGGCGGTACTGCGTGAAATCGGCGTAGAAACCGGTGGTTCAAACGTACAGTTCTCGGTGAACCCGAAAAATGGCCGTCTGATTGTTATCGAAATGAACCCGCGCGTATCCCGTTCTTCTGCGCTGGCCTCCAAAGCGACCGGTTTCCCGATTGCCAAAGTGGCGGCTAAACTGGCGGTGGGTTACACCCTCGATGAGCTGATGAACGACATCACCGGCGGCAAAACCCCGGCGTCGTTCGAACCGTCCATCGACTACGTTGTGACTAAAATCCCTCGCTTCAACTTCGAGAAATTTGCCGGTGCCAATGACCGTCTGACTACACAGATGAAATCTGTCGGTGAAGTGATGGCGATTGGCCGTACACAGCAGGAATCTCTGCAAAAAGCCTTACGCGGTCTGGAAGTTGGCGCAAGCGGTTTCGACCCGAAAGTGAGCCTGGACGACCCGGAAGCGCTGACCAAAATCCGTCGTGAACTGAAAGAAGCCGGTGCCGAGCGTATCTGGTATATCGCTGATGCCTTCCGTGCCGGGATGTCCGTTGATGGTATCTTCAATCTGACCAACGTGGACCGCTGGTTCCTGGTGCAGATTGAAGAACTGGTGAAACTGGAAAATGAAGTGGCCGAAGGTGGCTTCAACATTCTGACCCATGACTATCTGCGCATGCTCAAACGCAAAGGCTTTGCGGATCTGCGTCTGGCTAAACTGGTCGGCGTTTCAGAAAGCGAAGTGCGCAAACTGCGCCACAAATACAATCTGCATCCGGTCTACAAACGTGTGGATACCTGTGCGGCGGAATTCTCAACCGATACCGCCTACATGTATTCGACATATGAAGAAGAGTGCGAATCCAACCCGACCAACGACAAGCCAAAAATCATGGTGCTGGGCGGCGGTCCAAACCGTATCGGTCAGGGTATCGAGTTCGATTATTGCTGCGTACACGCCTCACTGGCGCTGCGTGAAGACGGTTACGAAACCATCATGGTTAACTGTAACCCGGAAACTGTCTCTACCGACTACGACACTTCCGACCGTCTGTACTTTGAATCCGTGACGCTGGAAGACGTGCTGGAAATCGTGCGCATCGAACAGCCGAAAGGCGTGATTGTTCAGTACGGCGGCCAGACTCCGCTGAAACTGGCGCGTGAACTGGAAGCCGCTGGCGTGCCGATTATCGGCACCAGCCCGGATGCGATTGACCGCGCCGAAGATCGTGAACGTTTCCAGCAGGCGGTTAACCGTCTGGGCCTGAAACAACCGGCAAACGCCACGGTCGCGACGATCGAACAGGCTGTCGAAAAAGCCGCGGGTATCGGTTATCCGCTGGTGGTGCGTCCTTCTTATGTGCTGGGCGGCCGTGCGATGGAAATCGTTTACGACGAAATCGACCTGCGTCGTTACTTCCAGAATGCCGTCAGTGTGTCGAACGACGCACCGGTGCTGCTGGACCGCTTCCTTGACGACGCTGTAGAAGTTGACGTTGATGCTATCTGCGACGGCGAGCGCGTACTGATTGGCGGCATCATGGAGCACATTGAACAGGCTGGCGTTCACTCCGGTGACTCCGCATGTTCATTGCCGTGCTACACGCTGAGTCAGGAAATTCAGGATGTGATGCGTCAGCAGGTTGAGAAACTGGCCTTCGAGCTGAGCGTTCGCGGTCTGATGAACGTCCAGTTCGCCGTGAAGAACAACGAAGTCTACCTGATTGAAGTCAACCCGCGTGCTGCGCGTACCGTACCGTTCGTCTCCAAGGCGACCGGCGTGGCGCTGGCGAAAGTGGCGGCGCGTGTGATGGCGGGTCAGACGCTGGCACAGCAGGGCATCACCGAAGAAGTGATCCCGCCTTACTATTCCGTGAAAGAAGTGGTGTTGCCGTTCAATAAATTCCCTGGCGTTGACCCGATTCTGGGGCCGGAAATGCGTTCTACCGGTGAAGTGATGGGCGTTGGGCGTACCTTTGCCGAAGCCTTTGCCAAAGCGCAACTGGGCAGCAATTCCGGTATGAAGAAAGCCGGTCGCGCACTGTTGTCGGTTCGTGAAGGCGACAAAGGTCGCGTGGTGGATTTAGCCGCGAAACTGCTTAAACGCGGTTTCGAGCTGGATGCGACTCACGGCACAGCGGTGGTACTGGGCGAAGCCGGGATTAACCCGCGTCTGGTCAACAAGGTGCATGAAGGCCGTCCGCATATTCAGGATCGTATCAAGAACGGCGAATATGTGTATATCGTGAACACCACGGCGGGCCGTCAGGCGATTGAAGACTCCAAGCTTATCCGTCGCAGCGCACTGCAATACAAAGTGCATTACGACACCACGCTGAACGGTGGTTTCGCGACAGCGATGGCATTGTCTTCTGACCCGACTGAACAGGTGATTTCAGTGCAGGAGATGCACGCAAAGATTAAGCTCTAATAATCTGCTCGTTTTTCCGTACAGCCGCAGGTTTGCCTGCGGCTTTTTTTTGTCATAAAACCCATCTTTGCTTATTCAGATAAGGTATTGCTATTTAATAGCGACAGTTCCAAAAATGACATTTTATTCTCATTGCAGCAATGTATTAAGAGTAAAAAGATTAAGAATATAAAACCTCTTATTTTTATAAAAGACGACATGTTATATGAATTGATGTTTATTAATGATTTTATATTCCATATCTCTCCCACTTATGTGTTATCACTGATCATGATGTAGTTTTCATTATCTTCCCCCTGATGGTCGTGCAGGCGTTATCCCTGCTAAAGTTTATTCAATCAACAGATGAGGTGTATTATGTCAGATCAGGATATTTATCTTATCAAGCAAAGTTCCGGAGTCAATAATTGCCCGGACGGTAAGTTATGCTTATTTACTAACGTGGAATATAACAAAGCGATAGGCGATATTTTGGTGATTTCTCCCGATATTCAGGTGGATCATGCACAACTGGAAAGCTATGGATTTATTCTGGGCGCGGGTGGTGGTGTATCCAGTGTAGTGAATAAAATGGATCAGGGCGCAACACTGGTCTCGGGGATTTATCTTGACGGGCAGACTCTGGAAGTCGCTGCGGGGCAGCAAATTTCTTCGTTGTATGATTATCCGTTAGGAAGCAGTAACTGGAATGATGCGGTACGTTCGGTAGCCAGTCTTCCGGTAACCGAAGTCGATTTATTAATGCTGGCCGAAAATGATTTTAGTGTCGGGATTGATGAAAAATATTTGTTCAAACTTAAAATAGAAAATAACAGTGCGACTTCGGTTGAAAATGCCACGATTGAAGTGACGATTAATGATCCTGATATTATTTCTGTTTCGATGATTCCTGCCTTTACTATCCCGGCTAATGCTTCTGTCATTCTTCGTGTTCCGGTAACAGGGAAAACGGAGGGATCAACAGAATTGATTTGCAGACTTCATGCGCCGTTAGGTGTGATTAATAATGGCGATAACGTCGTGACTACCTCCGTTCACGTGACAAAGCCAAAACCATTACAAGTTACTCAGGAATTAATGTCTCACTGGCAAGTGGTTTGGGATCAACCTGAATATATTTACAGTTATCATCTGGTGCTTTCATCCAGGGATGAGCAAGTGAGTTCCTGGGAACTCTCGTTTATCCTTCCTGAAGGATCAGAGGTTAGTCCTGAATGGCTGAAAACGAATCTTAACTGGATTATTTTAAATGTTGAAAAGTCTGTAGAGGGTCATGTGTATCTGGAAAGCCGGGCCGGGCATATCATAGGGCCCAATCAGGATGTTGCGCTGGATATTCAAATTATTTACCCAGGTGAGTCAGCAGAATACAATACAATTCATAACTTGAGGCTTGAACAACTAAGCTAAAAAACCGACGCCTCTTCAGTATGAAATGGCATCAGGCAGGTGATTTCAGTGCAGGAAATGCACGCGAAAATCGGCAAGTGATTATGTACTAAATTGCTGCGGTCGCTGAAACGTCCGTTCCCTCAGGGAGCGGACGTTTTTTTACGCCTGCACAAAAGTGAAATGTTAATTATATATATTAAATATGTTTATCAAACTAATTATACATAGTGCGCATGATTCCTTTCGGATGAAAGTGATTTTTACATAACTCATTATTTTAGATCATTATTTTTAGTTAATGTGATGGGTGTCATGTGCATTGTGTGTTTAATTATTGTTATGTATTTGTGTCTGATTTTATACTAGAAGCCTTGGTTAGTTCACATTAAGAATTAACCATCTTGCTGCGTTTCCAGTCAAAAATGAGGAATTTCACATGTACAAAACACCTGTCACGCTTTTGGCTTTACTCATCGGTGCGGCTCTTGCGCCGGTGTCACAGGCGGCACTTCCCGGAAAGCCCACGCTTGGCGCGGATGAGACCACGTTTTCAATCATTGATATCAATCAGTCTGCCTCAGCCTATAACCAACTGGTTACGGTGAAGAATGCGGCGGATGTGACGGTCACCTGGAATTTATGGACCGGCGACGCGGGCCAGACGGCTAAAGTTTTACTCAATGGCGCGCAGGTCTGGAGCGGCCCCTCCGGCGCGACGGGCAGCGCCACGTTTGCGGTTAATAAAGGCGGGCGTTATCAACTGCAGGTCGCCTTATGTAACAGTGAAGGCTGTACCACCAGCGATGCCAAACAAATTGTGGTGGCGGATACCGACGGCAGCCATTTGTTGCCTTTGACCAGCACGCTGAAAGAAAACAACCAACCGTATAACAACAAATCCGGCAAAGTCGTGGGTGCCTATTTTGTTGAGTGGGGTGTTTACGGGCGCGGATTCCCGGTCGATAAAATCCCTGCTCAGAATCTGACGCACATCCTGTACGGCTTTACGCCGATTTGCGGCGGAGACGGGATTAACGACAGTCTGAAAAGTATTGAGGGGAGCTTTCAGGCCTTGCAACGCGCCTGCGCGGGTCGTCAGGATTTTAAAGTCGCGATCCACGACCCGTGGGCAGCGGTACAAATGCCTCAGCAGGGTGTCAGTGAATATTCTGCGCCTTATAAAGGCAATTTCGGTCAGCTGATGGCGCTGAAAAAAGCCTATCCCAACCTGAAAATTGTTCCTTCCATCGGTGGCTGGACGCTGTCTGATCCGTTCTATTTCATGAAAGACAAAGCGAAGCGGGATGTGTTTGTGGCCTCGGTGAAGGAGTTTCTGCAAACCTGGAAATTCTTCGACGGGGTGGATATTGACTGGGAATTCCCGGGCGGTGGTGGCGAGAACCCGGCACTGGGCAGCACGGCGGATGGCGAAACTTATGTGCAGCTGATGAAAGAGCTGCGGACGATGCTCAATGAGTTATCTGCCCAAACCGGGAAAACCTACGAACTGAGTTCGGCGATCAGTGCCGGCCGGGACAAGATTGATAACGTGGATTACCGCGCGGCTCAGCAGTATATGGATCATATTTTCCTGATGAGCTATGACTTTTATGGCGCTTTCTCACTGACCACGCTGGGGCATCAAACCGCGTTGTACGGATCCGCGTCGAAACCCGATACCGATTACACCACCGATCACGGCGTTCAGGCTTTGTTAACTCAGGGCGTGACACCGGGCAAAATTGTGGTGGGCGCGGCCATGTACGGGCGCGGCTGGACGGGCGTTAAGAATATGCAAAATAATGACCCGTTCACCGGCACGGCCACCGGTCCGACCGCCGGAACCTGGGAGAATGGCATTCTCGATTACCGTCAGGTAGCGAAGCTTAAAGCCAGCAGTGACTGGCAATACAACTACGACGCAGCGGCTGAAGCACCGTATTTATGGAAACCTTCTACCGGCGATCTGATCACTTATGACGACACCCGTTCCGTGATTGCCAAAGGTAAGTATGTGCTTGCTAATCAGCTCGGTGGCCTGTTCGCATGGGAAATCGATGCGGATAACGGCGATATTCTGAATGCGATGCATGAAGGTTTAGGGGATGGCAGCGGAGGGGGCACAACGAATCTTGCTCCACTGGCGAACGCCGGGACAAATCAGAATGTGACCGGCCCGGTTAGCGTGACGCTTGATGGCGCGGCTTCCCGTGATCCGGAAAATGGCGCGCTGACCTATCTGTGGAGCAAAGTTTCCGGCCCGGCCGTGACGCTGACCAATGCCGATAAAGCCAAAGCGCAGTTTAGTGTGCTCAGCACCACGCAGGATCAGGTCTGGGTATTCCAGCTCAAAGTAACCGACCCGCAGGGGCTGAGTGCAACCGCGCAGGTTCAGGTGACCAACTCCGCAGTGCAGGCGAATCAGCCGCCGGTAGTGACGTTGCCAGCGACCATGACTGTAACGGCTGGCAATACCTTCGCGCTGGTGGCGCAGGCGACGGATGCCAACAGTGATCCGCTAACCTATCAGTGGACGCTGCCCGCCGGTCTGAGCGCCAGCTCGCTCACTGCCAGCTCCATCAACATCACGGCGCCAGCGGTCACCAGCAGCACGGTATATCCGGTCAGTGTGGTGGTCAGCGATGGAAAATCATCCAGCTCTGCCAGCTTACAGCTGACGGTTATCCCGGAAAGTTCCGGCGGATGTGGCGTGACAACGGACCCGACTGCTGCAACCGTGCCTGCCTGGGTCAGCAGCAAAATCTATAATACCGGCGATGCGGTCAGTTACAGTCAGCTAATCTGGAAGGCGAAATACTGGACGCAAAACAATCCGCCTTCGCGCAGCAGCGATCAGTGGCAACTGGTCAGCAATGTCACGCTTCCTTACGACAATGCGGCGACCTACCTGCAGGGCGAAATGGCCACCTATGGCGGCCATAACTGGAAAGCGAAAGTCTGGACACAAGGCGTTACGCCGGTTGCCGGTGACAACTGGCTGGATCTCGGAGCAATCAGTTGTCCGTAAATCCTGCGCGATAAATCAACAGGGCCAGATGGCCCTGTTTTTCATCGTATTTACGGCAGTTATTAAATGTTAAAAATACTTTATGATGAATCCATATTCTGTCGATATGAGTTCACTGATGATTTTAATAATTTACGCCCATCCTTATCCGCGTCATTCAAGAGCCAATCAGGGGCTGCTGTCGGCAGTCAGTGATTTGCCCGACGTCGAAGTGCGTTCGCTCTACGACCTCTATCCCGATTTCAATATCGATATTGCCGCTGAACAGAAAGCGGTTGAACGCGCGGATCTGGTGGTCTTTCAGCATCCGATCCAGTGGTACAGCCTGCCGCCATTAATGAAGCTATGGATCGATAAAGTGCTCGAGCACGGCTGGGCGTACGGCCATGAAGGCAACGCGCTCAACGGTAAACATTGTCTGTGGGCGGTGACCACGGGCGGTAACGAGCATCATTTTGAGCTGGGCGATCACCCTGATTTTGACGTGCTGGCGCAGCCGTTACAGGCGACAGCCATTTATTGCGGTATGCACTGGCTGCCGTATTTCGCTGTGCACAATACCTTTATTTGCGATGAAGTGGCGCTGAAAGCGGCGGGCGAAGAATATCGTCGCCGTTTAACCGCCTGTCTGGGCCTGAAAGAAGGCTGCCCGCCGGAGGTGACTCTTGGATAACCATAATCTGATGATCGAAGGCCTGATTTATCTCGGCTCGGCGGCGCTGTTTGTGCCGATTGCCGTGCGTCTGGGACTGGGTTCTGTACTCGGTTACCTGATTGCGGGCTGCATTATCGGACCGTGGGGACTGAAACTGGTGTCAGATGCGGAGTCGATCCTGACCTTTGCCGAAATCGGTGTGGTACTGATGCTGTTTGTCATCGGGCTGGAGCTCGACCCAAAACGGCTGTGGACGATGCGTGCGTCAGTTTTCGGTGGCGGCAGCATCCAGATGGCGGGCTGCGGCGTGGTGCTCAGCGCATTCTGTTATTTCCTCGGACTGGACTGGAAAATCGCGCTGCTGATCGGCCTGACGCTGGCGCTTTCCTCGACGGCGATTGCCATGCAGGCGATGAGTGAGCGCAGCCTGACGGCTTCACCTATCGGCCGCAGTGCCTTTGCGGTGTTGCTGTTCCAGGATATCGCCGCGATCCCGCTGGTGGCGATGATCCCCTTACTGGCGAGTACCGGTGAAGCCACAACGCTAATGAGCTTTGGCCTGTCGGCGGCAAAAGTGGCCGGTGCGCTGGTACTTGTGGTGTTGCTCGGACGCTACGTGACGCGGCCCTTGCTGCACTTTGTGGCACGCTCCGGCATGCGTGAAGTATTCAGTGCCGTTGCGCTGTTTCTGGTCTTCGGCTTCGGTATTCTGCTGGAAATGGCAGGGATGTCGATGGCGATGGGCGCGTTTCTGGCGGGTGTATTGCTGGCAAGTTCTGAATACCGTCATGCACTGGAAAGCGATATTCAACCGTTCAAAGGTCTGCTTCTCGGGCTGTTCTTTATTGGTGTCGGCATGTCCATCGACTTCGGCACGCTGGTCCATCAGCCGTTGCTGATCGCCACATTACTGATCGGTTTTATGGCGCTGAAAGCGGCCTTGCTGTGGCTGGTCGCGCCGTGGCTGGGTGTGCCGAAAAAACAGCGCGGCCAGTTTGCCATCTTAATCGGGCAGGGCAGTGAATTTGCTTTCGTGATTTTTGGTGCGGCAAAAATGGCCGGTATTCTGCCGGAAGATTGGTCGAAAGCCCTGACGCTGGCCGTCGCGCTTTCCATGGCGGTAACGCCGTTACTGCTGGTGTTGTCGGCCCGTCTTGAGCGTAATGCACCGAAAGATGACCGTCCGCATGACACCATTGATGATGAAAACGCACAGGTGATTATCGCCGGTTTCGGGCGTTTTGGTCAGATTGCCGGTCGTTTGTTGCTGGCGAACAATGTGCACACGGTGGTACTGGATCACGACCCGGATCATATCGAAACGCTGCGTAAATTTGGCACCAAAGTCTTTTACGGCGATGCCACCCGGGTGGACTTGCTGGAGTCGGCGGGTGCCGCGCAGGCCAAAGTGCTGATTAACGCCATCGACGATGTGGAAGCCAATCTTCAGCTGACGGCGCTGGCGAAAGAACATTTCCCGAACCTGAAAATCATTGCCCGTGCCCGCGATGTCGATCACTGGTATCAGTTGCGCCAGTTGGGTGTCGAAGCGCCGGAACGTGAACTGTTTGAAGGCTCCCTGCGCGTTGGCCGCGATGTGCTGGAAGCACTGGGGCTGGATGCCTATGAAGCCCGCGAAAAAGCCGATCTGTTCCGCCGCTATAACCTGAAAATGCTGGAAGCGACGATCGAGAATTACGAAGATACTGAGTTCCGTATCGCCAGCATGCAGCGTGCGAAAGATATGCTGACAGCCGCCATCGAGCAGGATCAGGAACGTCTGGCTTCCGGTCAGCAGCAGGGCTGGCGTGGCAGTATCGACGGAAAAGCGCCGGAAAAAGAGGTGATTGAAGCGAAAGGATAAAGACGCGTAAAAACAGAAAACCGGTGCCTGATGCACCGGTTTTTTTCTTCCGGATATCAGCTCAGGGCGACTTTGATGCCCAGCCCAATCAATACTCCGCCCAGCAGTTTATCAATCAGTTTCTGCGCTTTCGCCAGACCGCGGCGCACCGGCGGGCTCTGAATAAGCAATGCCAGCGACGGCCACCAGAGGGTGGACAAACCAACGATAATCGAGGCGTACCACAGCTTTTCACCGAAGGTGGAGTTAATCTGCAAGACCTGCGTAAACATCGCCAGGAAGAACAGGGTCGCCTTAGGATTAAGCAGATTACACAGATAACCCTGCACGAACGCCGTGCGTAGTTTCACCTGCTGCGGCTCAAGCCCGTCGAGGTTCATCTTGCTGTTGCTGCGCGAAAATAACGCCTGAATCCCCACCCAGATCAGATACACAGCACCGACGTATTTCAGCAAATTGAATAACCACGGCGTGGTGGTGATCACCACTGCCAGACCGGCCACACAGTAAGACATGTGCGTAATCACGCCACAAATCACACCCAGTGATGTCATGAGGGCTGCGATACGCGGATAGCGGGCCGCATTTTTGATGACCAGAAAGAAATCAGGACCAGGAGAAAGCATGCCGAGGAAGGCAATGCTGGCAACAAAAAGGGTGGTTTCAAGCATGAAAATAACCGTCGTCAATGTTCGGAACAAAAGAAGGCGGCATGATACGCCAATCCTCAGTAAGTTAAATCACTCTTATTGCTTTTTTACGGGCGGTGAATGGTATGCAGGATCCGGTCATAGAATACCCGGTGCGTGAAAGCCCCGAGGCGCATCATCAGCGTGAAATTACCCGGCTGTGCATCGAATGCGCCCTGATGCTGTTACAGCACGGTGCCGAAAGTATGCTGGTCGAACAGTTGTCTGCGAGGCTTGGCGTCGCGCTGGGAATGGACAGGGTGGAAAGCTCGATCTCCGCCAATGCCATTGTACTCAGCACGCTAAGCGGTGGTTATTGTCTGACCTCGACGCGTAAAAATGTCGACCGCGGGATCAACATGCAGGTTGTGACACAAGTCCAGCATACGGTGATCCTGGCAGAGCATAAACTGCTCGACAGCGCGCTGGTGGCCAAACGCTTGCAAAAAATCGAACCGTTGCGCTATCCGCGCTGGCTGATGGTATTGATGGTGGCGCTCTCCTGCGGATGTTTCAGCAGACTTAATGGTGGCGGCTGGGATGCGTTCACTGTCACTTTTTTGGCCAGCGGTGTGGCCATGGCCGTACGCCAGAGCCTCACTGCGCGGCACATGAATCCTTTGATCAACTTTTGCTGCACGGCCTTCGTAGCGACTTCCATTTCAGGGCTTTTGTTGCGTCTGGGCATTTTTCAGCACTCATCAAGCGTCGCGATGGCTGCCAGTGTGTTATTGCTGGTGCCGGGATTTCCGCTGATTAATGCCGTGGCGGACATGTTCAAAGGGCATGTGAATACCGGCCTGGCGCGCTGGGCGATGGCCAGTCTGCTGACGCTGGCGACCTGCATTGGCGTGGTTATGGCAATGGCATTGTGGGATTTGCGGGGGTGGTCATGAGTCTTTTATGGGCACTGATACAGGATATGCTGTTTGCCGCCGTGCCTGCACTGGGCTTTGCGATGGTATTTAATGTGCCGCCACGGGCATTGCGTTATTGTGCGCTGCTCGGTGCGCTCGGCCACGGCACGCGGATGTTGCTTATTCATGGCGGGATGAACATCGAGTGGGCCTCTTTGCTGGCAGCTATACTGATTGGCATTATGGGGATTCGCTGGTCACGCTGGTTGCTGGCGCATCCAAAAGTTTTCACTGTCGCCGCTGTTATCCCGATGTTCCCCGGTATTTCTGCCTACACGGCGATGATCTCTGTCGTCGAGATTTCGCATCTGGGCTACAGCGAAGCCCTGGTGTCGACGGCACTCACTAATTTTCTGAAAGCCAGTTTTATCGTCGGGGCATTATCTATCGGATTATCATTACCAGGATTGTGGCTGTACCGTAAACGCCCCGGTGTGTAAGCGTTGTTGTACAACGCGGAGTGATAATGCAAAAAGCAAAGGAGCGGTTCAGCATTTTCGACTGGACTACGGCGAAATTCTCCTGCTTTTGAACGTCCTTTACGCCAGGAACTGGTACTTTTGTCGGCGAATATCCCGGCAGGGTAAGAGCTCTCTTATATCTTTGTAAAGCGTCAGTCTCCCTATCGACGGCTGATGGGGCTTTCCGTATAGTGGCAGCTCTTTTTTGGGGTCACGCACAAATCCTTTTTCTACACAGGGCTTCACAATGATTATTAGCCTGATCGCCGCACTGGCGACCGATCGCGTTATCGGCATGGAAAACGCTATGCCTTGGCATTTACCTGGTGATCTGGCCTGGTTTAAGCGTAATACGCTCAGCAAACCCGTCATCATGGGGCGCAAGACGTTTGAGTCAATCGGACGCCCGTTGCCAGGCCGGCTGAATATTGTTATCAGCTCTAAACCGGGCGAGCATGAAGGCGTGACCTGGGTAACGTCTGTTGACGCTGCGCTGGCTGCTGCCGGTGATGTGGAGGAAGTGATGGTGATGGGCGGCGGCCGTGTGTATGAGCAGTTGCTGCCGAAGGCCGACCGTTTATATCTGACGCACATTGATGCCGAAGTCGAAGGGGATACGCATTTCCCTGATTACGAGCCGGATGACTGGGAAAGCACATTCAGCGAATTCCACGATGCGGATGAGCAGAACTCACACGGTTATTGCTTCGAGATCCTTGATCGTCGCGCCTGATCCCACGGCTGCGTGAGCCGTGTGACAGCAAAAGGCACCCTTTCAGGTGCCTTTTTGCTGTCTGAATGTCATCTATTTGATCAAACGGCTTTCGGGATCTCAGACTGCTGTTTTTCGCTCTGGCGGTTTGAAGGCTGGGTGAAATAGGTTTTGTCTTCCCAGCGCAGCATGGTCAGATCACCGCCCCAGCAGCAGCCGGTATCCAGCGCATAAATACCTTCCGGTGTGCCTTTTCCTTCCAGTGACGCCCAGTGACCGAACGCAATACTGTAGCCTGCTTCCTGTAAGGGCCCCGGAATATCAAACCAGGGTTTCAGCGGCTTCGGCGCGTTTTCCGGAATATCTTTGCAGATCATATCCAGTTGTCCGTTCGGGAAGCAGTAACGCATACGGGTGAAAGCATTGGTGCTGAAACGCAAACGCGCCAGACCGGTCAGTTCAGGGTGCCAGTTGTTCGGCATATCGCCATACATCGCATCAAGAAACAACGGATAGGTATCGCTGCTCAGTACAGATTCCACTTCACGGGCGCACATTTTGGCGGTGTCGAGATCCCATTGCGGCGTGATCCCGGCGTGGGCCATGACCAGTTTCAGATCTTCATCAACCTGCAGTACCGGCTGGCGGCGCAACCAGTTGATCAGCTCGTCAGCATCTTCAGCTTCAAGCAGGGGTGTGATGCGGTCTTTCGGTTTGTTGAAACTGATCCCGGCGTAAACTGCCAGCAGATGCAGATCGTGGTTACCGAGCACCATCCGGACACAGTCACCTAAACCGCTGACAAAACGCAGCACGTCAAGTGAGGACGGACCGCGGGCGACTAAATCCCCCGTCAGCCAGAGGACATCATTTTGCGGATTAAAATCCACCTGCGCCAATAGCGCCTTGAGTTCATCGATGCAGCCGTGAACATCACCAATAAGATATGTCGACATGAGGATTAATTTATCAGCGTAGGGATGGCGAGGCGGAAGACCGGAACAGGCACACGGAAGGTTTCACCGTCTTGTGCGACCATTTCATAATGGCCTTCCATCGTGCCCAGCGGCGTTTCTAAAATGGCGCCGCTGGTATAGTGAAATTCATTGCCAGGCAGGATCAGCGGTTGTTCACCGATGACCCCTTCGCCCTGGACTTCGGTCTGGCGGCCGTTACTGTTGGTGATCAACCAGTAACGGCGAAGCAGTTGCACACTAAAACGCCCCAGATTGCGGATGGTAATGGTGTAAGCGAAGACGAAACGTTCTTCTTCCGGTATCGACTGTGACTCAACGTAGATACTTTGCACCTGAACACAAACGCGGGGCGAATTAAGCATAACGCTACTCCTGAAGTTCCGGGGTTTTAGGTCGTGTGGACAACCAGTTAGCCAGTTTACAAAATTGCTCTACAGAAATATTTTCAGCACGCATGCTGAGATCTAAGCCCAGTTCGGTCATTTGTTCAGGAGTGAACAGGTGGCCGAGGCTGTTGCGCACTGTTTTGCGACGCTGGTTGAAAGCATCGGTGGTCAGACGGCTCAGAATGCGAATATCCGGTACCGGATACGGGATCACTTCATGCGGCACTAAACGAACCACAGCGGATTCCACTTTAGGTGCTGGTGTGAAGGATTCCGGCGGGACTTCCAGAACCGGGATCACGTTGCAATAATACTGCGCCATCACCGTTAAACGACCATACGCCTTGCTGTTCGGCCCTGCAACCAGACGGTTTACCACTTCCTTCTGCAACATAAAGTGCATGTCTTTGATGGCGTTGGTATAGGTGAAGAGGTGGAACATCAGCGGCGTGGAAATGTTGTACGGCAGGTTACCAAAGACGCGCAGTGGCTGACCGAGTTCTTCAGACAGTTCGGCGAAATTGATTTTCATCGCATCAGACTGGATGACCCGCAGCTTGCCCTGAAACTTCGGATTAGTTTCCAGACGTGCAGCCAGATCGCGGTCGAGTTCGATAACCGTCATGCTGTCCAGACGTGAAGCAACAGGCTCAGTTAATGCCGCCAGACCCGGGCCGATTTCAACGACAGCCTCGCCCGGCATAGGATGAATGGCCGACACGATGCTATCGATAACAAATTGATCGGTTAAGAAGTTTTGCCCAAAACGTTTACGGGCAAAGTGACCTTGGTGGACTCTACTATTCATTGTTGTTATTTATCGTTGCTGTTATTTGCCATGTGAATGGCGAGATTTATTGCTGTCTTGAAACTGCCTGCATCGGCGGTGCCGGTGGCGGCGAGTTCAAGGGCGGTACCGTGATCAACGGAAGTCCGGATAAAAGGCAGGCCGAGTGTGATATTCACTGCGCGGCCGAATCCCTGATATTTTAGCACCGGAAGGCCCTGATCGTGATACATCGATAAAACAGCATCGGCGTGTTGCAGATATTTAGGCTGGAATAACGTATCAGCGGGCAGCGGGCCGATGAGATTCATCCCTTGCTGGCGCAGTTCCTCCAGGGCTGGAATGATAATGTCGATCTCTTCGTGCCCCATGTGGCCACCTTCGCCGGCATGTGGATTCAGACCACACACATAAATTTGCGGCGCGGTAATACCAAATTTCGTTTTCAGATCATGATGCAAAATAGTGATCACTTCATGCAGACACTGACGGGTAATCGCCCCCGGCACTGCCAGCAGAGGCAGATGCGTGGTCGCCAGTGCTACGCGCAATTCTTCGGTCGCCAGCATCATCACCACACGGTCGCAATGGCTGCGGTCAGCAAAGAATTCGGTATGGCCGATGAAGGGGATACCAGCATCGTTGATAATGCTTTTCTGAACCGGTCCGGTGATCAGTGCGGAAAATTCACCGCTGATGGCACCGTCGCAGGCACGCGCCAGTGTTTCTACCACGTAGGGCGCGTTAGCCACATCCAGTTTACCGGCTGTCACCGGTGCGGCGAGTTTAACCGGTAAAACGGTCAGTGTGCCTGCCGCCTGAGGCTCTGGCGGCCGGCCTTGCTGATAATCGCGCAACTGAATACTCAGCCCCAGTTTCTCAGCACGTTCAAGCAGTAAGGCCGGATCGGCACATACCACTAACTCAACAGGCCATGCCTGCTGAGCCAGAGCGAGTACCAGATCCGGCCCAACCCCGGCCGGTTCGCCGGGGGTAATGACCACAGATTTTGTCACGGAAGTATTATTTTCCATTCCCATCCATAATTTTCACATACGCTTCAGCACGTTGTTCCTGCATCCACGTCTGGGCTTCTTCCGCAAATTTGCGGTTGAACAGCATGCGGTAAGCACGTTCTTTCTGTGCTGCATCTGTTTTATCGACCTGACGGGTGTCGATCAGTTGGATCAGGTGCCAGCCGAACGAGGAGTGGACCGGTGCGCTCATTTCACCTTTTTTCAGGTTCATCAGCGCATCACGGAACGCAGGGTCGTACATGTCTGGTGACGCCCAGCCTAAATCGCCGCCCTGATTGGCAGAGCCCGGATCCTGAGAAAGCTGTTTAGCTTCCTCAGCGAAGGTCGCTTTGCCGCTCTTAATATCCGCCGCTACCTGTTCCAGCTTCGCACGCGCCTGCGCATCGGTCATTACCACTGAAGGTTTCAGCAGAATGTGACGGGCGTGAACTTCGGTGACAGAAACGGTTTTGTTATCGCCGCGGATATCGTTCACTTTCAGAATATGGAAGCCAACACCGGAACGGATCGGACCGATAACCTGACCTTTCTGCGCGGTGCTCAACGCCTGAGCAAACAGGGAAGGCAGTTCCTGCAATTTGCCCCAGCCCATGTTGCCGCCTTTCAGTGCCTGGGAATCAGCCGAGTAGGTGATAGCCAGTTTGCCGAAGTCCGCGCCATTGTTCAGATCGGTAACAATTTTCTTCGCCAGCTGCTCTGCAGAATCAACCTGATCCTGAGTCGGGTTTTCCGGCAGAGGGAGGAGAATGTGGCTGAGGTTAAACTCAGCACCGCTGCCGTTCTGAGCCGCAACCTGTTTGGCAAGCTGCTCCACTTCCTGAGGCAGAATGGTGACACGGCGACGCACTTCGCTGTTACGCACTTCGCTGATGATCATTTCCTTACGGATCTGCGTACGGTAAGTGCTGTAGTTCATCCCGTCGTAAGCCAGACGGCTGCGCAGCTGATCAACAGAAATGTTGTTTTGCTGTGCAATACCGGCAATGGCTTTATCAACATCCTGATCGGTTGGCGTGATGCCCATTCGGGTCGCCATCTGCAACTGGATCTGATCCATGATCAAACGGTCAAGGATCTGGTGACGCAGAGTCGCATCATCCGGTAACTGTTGATTAGCCTGCTTTGCCTGCTGTTTTACAGAATTAAACAAACCATCTACGTCACTTTGCAACACGACGCCGTTGTTTACGACGGCGGCAACTTTATCAACTTCCTGAGGGGCAGCAAACGCGGTGCTGGCACAAAGCGTCACGCCGAGGAGAAGTGTTCTCCAGTTCTTCATACTTTTTCCATTTGTCTAATCCGCAAGCGCGGGTTTCAAGTTCACTGAGTTCGTCGTGTCTTCACGAAATGAATCATGTTTCGGGCTTAGAAAGCACTTTGATAAGGCAGTATGCCGCGGGCCAACATTTCTTTCGTTCCGAGGGTTTGATTGTTACCCAAGCCTCTAAGTTCAATATTGAAACCAATCTTATTGTCATACTTACTTTCTGACTTAACCGAATCGTAGTTGGTGATCTTACGTTCATAGCCAACATTGACAGCCCAGCAGCATGTGTTGTATTGCAAACCAATAAGCTGATCGGCAGGTTGCTGTGCTTTGGTGTCGTAATAATACGCCCCCACGATCGCCCAGCGGTCAGCAATCGGCCAGCTGGCGATGCCGCCAACCTGCGAAATCCCGTCCTGATAACCCGGGTTGGTGACGTTAGGTAACGTCGCCTGAATATATTCCGGGCTGGCGTAACGGTAGCTCAACTGAATCATTCTTTCCGAATCTGCGCGATACTCCAGCACAGCATCACCTAAAGCCAGTGCATCCAGACGGGTGTCATACTGTACGCCGCCGCGAATACCCCAGAAGTTATTGATTTTGTAGTAGCTGTCACCGGCCCACACCAGGCTGCCCGTATCATCATTTTTATCCAGTACGCTATCGACGTCACCGGTACGTGGCGGCTGGAAGTAATAAATCTGACCGGCAGACGCATTAAAGCGTTCTTCCAGATTTTCGTCATAGATACGGGTCGTTAAACCGCTCGCCACCTGATTTGCCGAGGCAATACGGTCAAGACCACTGTAGCTTTTATCGCGGAACAGACCGGTGTAGTCGGACTGTAACAGCGTGGAGTCGTAGGTATTGATCGCGCTCTGGTTGCGGTACGGGATATACAGGTACTGCACGCGTGGTTCGAGGGTCTGGGTATAATCGCTGTTCCAGTCCATCGTGCGGTCAAACACCATTTTGCCGTCGCTTTTAAACTCAGGCATGGTGCGGTTCACGGATGAACGCAGTTTGGTATTCGGATTGCTATCGTAATACGCGTCCGGAATATCCTGCTGATAGTGGGTTGCCATCAGTTTCACTTCGTTATCCAGACTTCCCCAGCCATTACTGAGTGGCAGGCTGAGCGTCGGTTCGAAGTGAGTACGTACGGCTTCAGGGTTGTCAGGGTTTACGCTGGTGAATTTCACCGCCTGACCGTAGAGATGCAGGTCAAACGGGCCCACATCATTCTTGTAATAGTTAATGTCCAGCTGCGGCTGTGCACGGTAAGCGTTGGTGTTCCCGAAATCAGAGAATACCTGGAACTGCTTACTGGCCAGTGTGACATCCCAGTTTTGGTTGGCGTAACCTACGCTGAATTTCTGCGTGGAATAGCCGTCAGTACTGGAACCGTATTTCGAATCGAAATCGGTGAAGTAGTAAGGGTCACTGACCTTGGTGTAGTCGACATTGAAGCGCCATACCTGATCGTATACACCGGCGTGGCGCCAGTAATACATCCAGCGCTTGGTTTTATCGCTGGTACGGTTTTCATCAGCGACATACTGCTCGTCAATTTTCTTATCGTCACCGAGATAATCGAATTCCATCAAACCTGCACCGGCAACGGTCAGATAGCGGAATTCATTCTGCAGTTGCAGACCACGGTTGCTCATGTAATTTGGCGTGATCGTGGCGTCGTAGTTTGGGGCAATGTTCCAGTAATAAGGAACGGTGACGCCAAAGCCATTATTGCTGCTGTAGTTAGCATTCGGGATAAGGAAACCGGAACGACGCTTATTGCCAATCGGCAACTGCATGTACGGGCTGTAGAACACCGGCACCGGACCGATATGGAAGCGGGCGTTCCAGATTTCAGCCACTTCTTCCTGACGGTCCTGAATCACTTCGGAACCGACGACACTCCAGCTGTTATCGCCAGGCAGACAGGTGGTAAATGTGCCGTTATCCATGATGGTGTAACGGTTGTTGTCACGCTGCTTCATTTTGTCAGCCTGACCACGTCCCTGACGGCCGACCATCTGGTAGTCGCCATCCTGAACGTCAGTATCTTTGGTGGTCAGGTTCGCAAAACCTTTCGGGCCATTCAGCTTGATTTGGTTATCGTTATAACGCACGTTGCCGGTCGCTGTAGCGGTTCGGGTCGGAGTCGGCTGATTGGGATTGGCGATTTGATTAAGCTGAACCTGATCAGCATCCAGCGTGCTGTTGCCCTGAACAACGTTAACATTGCCGCTAAATAGCGCACTGTCAGGGTAGTTGCCGGTCGCCTTATCGGCGTTGATGGTCACAGGCAGTGAATTAGGATCACCCTGCACCAAAGGTTTGTCATAGGTCGGAACGCCGAGCATACATTGTTCTGCGAGATCGGCCATTGCGCCGTGACTGTACAATACTGACCAGATTGTGGCGGCCAGCATTGTCGGTAAGCGTGTTTTCAGACGTCTGTTTTTCATACGTAAAATGGTGTTCCGTCATCAGAGGCATCATGCCGGCAAACGGTCAGAGACTATCTCACTCATCATGGTTGCGCTAGTGTTAAATCCCACCGGTTACGTTGCTGCCGTTAGGCACAACGATAAATGCCGGTTATGATAAAGCAATTTTTAAGCGACGGCATGGCGAATTGAGGAGTATATGCAGTATTGGGGAAAACTGCTCGGACTTATCCTGGGCTTATGGTCCGGTTTAGGCTTCTGGGGAATAGTAGCAGGGCTGCTGATAGGGCATATGTTTGATACCGCGCGTTCAGCGAAACGCAAAGGGTATTTTGCCGATCAGCAGACACGTCAAACCATCTTTTTCCGCACCACGTTTGAGGTGATGGGAAATCTGACTAAATCAAAAGGCAGAGTTACCGAGGCGGATATTCAGATCGCCAGTCTTTACATGGAACGTATGCAGTTGCACGGCGAGCAGCGCGAAGCCGCACAGCGCGCCTTTCGCGACGGGAAAGAAGCTGACTATCCCTTGCGTGAGAAAATGCGTGAACTGCGCAGTGCGTGTTTTGGTCGTTTTGACCTGATACGGACTTTTCTGGAAATTCAGATCCAGGCGGCGTACGCCGACGGTTCATTGCATCCCAATGAACGCGAAGTGTTGTATGTGATTGCCGAAGAGCTCGGAATTTCACGCATGCAGTTCGATCAGTTCCTGCGCATGATGGAAGGTGGCCAGCAGTTTGGTGGTCATCAGCAGGGGGGCGGTTCCTATGGCGGCGGTTATCACCAGACGCAGCAAGGCCCGACGCTGGCAGATGCCTGTAAAGTGCTGGGTGTGAATGCGACAGACGATGCGACAACGATTAAACGTGCGTACCGCAAACTGATGGGCGAGCATCATCCTGACAAACTGGTGGCGAAAGGTTTGCCGCCGGAAATGATGGAAATGGCGAAGGAAAAAGCGCAGGCGATTCAGGCCGCGTATGATCTGATCAAACGTGAGAAAGGCTTTAAATAATTCTCGTTGCTTTGATACCCACGTAATGCAAAAGGCGCTGAATTCAGCGCCTTTTTTGTTGTCTATAGAAAACCCCCAGCTAGGCTGGGGGTTCCGTAAAGCTTCCAGCTTTGAGCCGGATATAAAAACCCCTTTTGATTTGTTAAAACACCTTGCGGTCTGGCAACTGCATTGGTCAAACAAGAAATCAAAAGGGGGTCCCAATGGGGGACGAAAAGAGCTTAGCGCACACCCGATGGAACTGTAAATATCACATAGTTTTCGCGCCTAAATACCGAAGGCAGGTCTTCTACGGCGAGAAACGCCGTGCAGTAGGGAGTATTTTAAGAAAACTGTGTGAATGGAAAAATGTGCACATTCTGGAAGCAGAATGCTGTGCAGAACACATCCATATGCTTGTGGAAATCCCGCCGAAGATGAGTGTATCGAGCTTCATGGGGTATCTGAAGGGCAAAAGTAGTCTGATGCTATATGAACAATTTGGTGATCTTAAATTCAAATACAGGAACAGGGAGTTTTGGTGCCGAGGGTATTATGTAGATACAGTGGGTAAAAATACATCGAAGATCCAGGAATACATAAAGCACCAACTGGAGCAGGATAAACTAGGGGAACAGTTATCAATCCCGTATCCAGGGAGCCCGTTTACGGGCGGTAAGTAACGAATTTGGATGCAAATGTCAGATTGCTATGCGCCTGTTAGGGCGCGGCTGGTAACAGAGCCTTACAGGCGCATATGAAAAACCTCCGGCTATGCCGGAGGATATTTATTTTTTTTACCGACAGGAGCCGAAAGGATTAAAAGTCCGGCTCACAATTAAACACCAACGGGGCGTCTGTGATCGGATGATAAAACGATAACTCCTGCGCATGCAGTTGCAGACGGTCTGCCGCTGCCAGCGCCTGCGGGTGGGCATAGAATTTATCGCCCAGAATCGGGTGTCCGAGCGCCAGAAGATGCACGCGCAACTGATGCGAACGTCCGGTGATCGGCCGCAGTTTCACCCGCGTTGTGCCGTCATCATCCCATGACATCACTTCATACTGCGTCAGTGCTTTCTTGCCGGTCTCGTGACAGACTTTCTGTTTCGGCCGGTTGGGATAATCGCAAATCAGCGGCAAATCGATAATGCCGTAGTCTTCCTCAACCCGTCCCCAGACCCGCGCGATATACACTTTCTTGGTTTCGCGTTCGCGGAACTGGCGTTTAAGTTCACGTTCGGCGTCTTTGGTCAGTGCTACCACGATCACACCGCTGGTTGACATATCCAGACGATGTACGGACTCAGCCTCAGGAAATTCTTGCTGAATACGCGTCATCAGGCTGTCCTGATGCTCAGCCAGCTTGCCCGGTACGGAAAGCAGACCGCTTGGCTTATTGACCACCATGATATGTTCATCCTGAAAAATCACCTGTAACCAGGGATCGGTCGGCGGATTATAATTCTCCAGCGGCCGGGTTTTCGACGGTTCAGGGAGAGTCGGTTGATGTTCGCTCATAGCGGTTTAAGTCTGCATTCGGGGTGAAATAAAGAAGGGATGCAAACCGGCTGCATCCCGTCGGGCTTACTGATGGCTGACCACCACAAGGCGGATCGCATCCAGACGCCAGCTGGCATCGTTCAGATTCGCCAGCACCTGCTTACGGTTCGAGTCTACCGATTCCAGTTCGTCATCACGAATGTTCGGGTTCACTTCTTTCAGCGCTTTCAGGCGATCCAGCTCTTGGGTCAGTTGCTCGTCAGCCTCCACTTTCGCGGCCTCAATCAGGGCACGCGCCTGTTCCGCAATTTCCGCTTCAGCCTGTTGCAGCATGGCGTGAACATCCTGCTGTACCGCATTCACCAGCTTGCTGGAGTTATGGCGGTTGATGGCGTTCAGCTGACGGTTAAAGCTTTCGAATTCTACCTGAGCCGCCAGATTGGTGCCTTTGCGATCCATCAGCATACGCACCGGTGTCGGTGGCAGGAAGCGGGTCAGTTGCAGATGTTTCGGCGCCTGACATTCCACCACGTAAACCAGTTCCGCCAGCAGAGTTCCTACCGGCAGCGCTTTGTTTTTCAGGATCGATACCGCACAACTGCCGGTATCGCCGGAAAGGATCAGATCCAGACCGTTACGCACGATCGGATGTTCCCAACTGATGAACTGCGCATCTTCACGCGAGAGCGCCTGTTCACGATCGAATGTCACGGTACAACCGTCTTCCGGCAAGCCAGGGAAATCCGGCACCAGCATGTGATCAGACGGCGTCAGGACGATCAGGTTATCGCTGCGATCTTCCTGATTAATACCGACGATATCAAACAGATTCAGCGCAAAGTTCACCAGATTGACATCATTATCCTGCTCACCGATCTCCTTCGCCAGTTGCTGTGCACGTTCGCCGCCGTTGGAATGCATCTCCAGCAGGCGGTCGCGGCCATTTTCCAGCTTCTCTTTCAGCGCGTCATGTTCGGCGCGACATTCGAGAATGAACGCGTCCAGACCTTCCTGCGCGGCAGGTGTCGCCAGGAACGCAATCAACTGATCGTACGCGCTGTCGTAAATGGTGCGGCCGGTCGGACAGGTATGTTCGAACGCGTCCAGACCCTCATGGAACCAGCGAACCAGCACCGACTGCGCGGTCTGCTCGAGGTAAGGCACCATGATGTCGATATTGTTTTGCTGACCGATACGATCCAGACGCCCGATACGCTGTTCCAGCAGATCCGGGTTGAACGGCAAGTCGAACATCACCATTTTGCTGGCGAACTGGAAGTTACGGCCTTCGGAGCCGATTTCAGAACACAGCAGAACCTGTGCGCCTTCTTCCTGGGAAGCAAAGTAAGCGGCGGCGCGGTCACGTTCGATGATCGACAAACCTTCGTGGAACACCGCAGCGCGTATCGCTTCACGCTCACGCAGAACCTGTTCCAGTTGCAATGCAGTGGCGGCTTTAGCGCAGATCACCAGGACTTTTTCGTCGCGGTTGGCGGTCAGATAACCGAGCAGCCATTCGACGCGTGGATCAAAGTTCCACCAGGTGGCGTTCTCGCCTTCGAATTCCTGATAAATCTGTTCCGGATACAGCATGTCGTGCGCACGCGCTTCGGCGGTTTTCTTCGCGCCCATAATACCGGAGACTTTAATCGCGGTCTGATACTGCGTCGGCAGCGGAAGTTTCACGGCATGCAGATGACGTTCCGGGAAACCTTTCACGCCATTACGGGTATTACGGAACAGCACGCGGCTGGTGCCGTGACGGTCCATCAGCATGGAAACCAGCTGTTTCGCGGCGGCTTCGTCGCCTTTATTGGCGGCGGTCAGCAGGGCATCGGTATCGGCATTGCCGACACTTTCACCCAGCAGCGCCAGGGCTTCCGGCGTCAGCGGCTCTTTATTGAGCAACAGTGTCACGGCATCAGCCACCGGCTGATATTGCTGTTGTTCTTCGATGAATTCTTCGTAATCGTGGAAACGGTCCGGATCCAGCAGGCGCAGACGCGCAAAGTGGCTTTCCTGTCCCAGTTGTTCCGGCGTAGCGGTCAGCAGCAGAACGCTCGGGATTTGCTGGGAAAGCTGTTCGATAACCTGATATTCGCGGCTCGGCGCGTCTTCGCTCCACACCAGATGGTGGGCTTCGTCGACCACCAGCATGTCCCAGGCAGCATCGGATAACTGCTCAAGACGGGATTTATTGCGGCGCACGAAATCAAGGGAACAGATCACCAGTTGTTCAGTTTCAAACGGGTTTGTTGCTTCGTGGATGGATTCAGCGTAGCGGTCGTCGTCAAACAAAGAGAAGCGCAGATTGAAGCGGCGCAGCATTTCTACCAGCCACTGGTGTTGCAAGGTTTCCGGCACCACGATCAGTATGCGTTCAGCACGGCCGGACAACAGTTGCTGATGAATAATCATGCCCGCTTCGATGGTTTTGCCCAGACCCACTTCATCGGCCAGTAAAACGCGCGGCGCATGACGCTGACCGACTTCGTAAGCGATGTGCAACTGATGCGGGATCAGACTGGCGCGCATACCGCGCAGCCCGCCGAATTCCAGACGGAACTGTTCACGCTGATATTTACGGGCGCGAAAACGCAGGGCGAAGCGGTCCATGCGGTCAATCTGACCGGCGAACAGGCGATCCTGCGGTTTGCTGAAGGTCAGTTTGCTGTCGAGCAGCACTTCACGCATGGCAACGCCGGTTTCTCCCGTGTCCAGACGGGTGCCGATATAGGTCAACAGACCTTTATCTTCAACCACTTCTTCGACCTGCAACTGCCAGCCTTCGTGACAGCTGATGGTATCACCGGGGTTGAACATCACGCGGGTGATCGGGGAATCATTTCGGGCATACAAACGGTTTTCACCGGTGGCGGGGAAAAGCAGGGTGACCATGCGCACATCCAGCGCTACCACGGTTCCTAATCCTAATTCGCTTTCCGTATCGCTTATCCAGCGTTGACCCAATGTAAACGGCATAATCTCTCTCTGTGTTGTGTGCTCTGTATACGGCGACTGCGCAATGCTTGTTCAGCCCGAGATGTTTCACGGGCAATAGTTTTCTTTCCCCGCCCGGAGGCGCGGAGTCATTCACTGTGTGAGGATGTTTCAGAAATGGGAAAGGGCGCTATGGTAATGGAAGGTAAGCGATTCGTCACCTGTGAATCACAAGAGCTGCGCCTTCTTTTGTTTAAAATAAACCCATCTGACCTGTAATCAGTGTAGCAAAGTCATCGTGAAGGAAAGGCAAAATGCCATCGGCGACCGGCTCAAGCTGACGCTCAATGTAGTGATCGTAATCGACCGGAGACTGACGGTTTTCCAGGGGTTCGGGGCCGGAGGTGGTCATCACGTAGCTGATCCAGCCTCCATTCTGATACTGTTTGGCGCGACCGTGCAGCACATTATAGTCATCCGCCAGCCGCGCCGCGCGGACATGCGGCGGGACGTTTTTCTCATAATCGCTCAGCTTACGGCGCAGGCGTTTGCGGTACACCAGTTTGTCATCAAACTCGCCGCTGAGCGTGCGCGCCACGTAATCGCGCACGTAATCCTGATACGGCTGGCGGTGAAAGACCCGCTCATACAGCGCCTGCTGAAACTCCTGCGCCAGCGGTGTCCAGTCGGTGCGCACCGTTTCCAGCCCTTTATAAACGATGTGCTCGCCGTCGGCGTCTTTCACCAGACCGGCATAACGCTTTTTGCTGCCGGTTTCCGAGCCGCGAATGGTCGGCATCAGGAAACGCTGATAATGCGTTTCGAATTCCAGTTCCAGTGCGCTTTCCAGCCCGTATTCCTGTTGCAGATGGCCTTTCCACCACGCATTCACCTGTTCAACCAGACGGCGGCCAATCGCGTCGGCCTCTTCCTGCGAACGGGCTTTATTCAGCCAGACAAAGGTGGAATCGGTATCCCCGTAAATCACCTGATAACCTTCGGCTTCAATCAGTTCGCGGGTCTGGCGCATGATGTCGTGTCCGCGCAGGGTAATGGAAGAGGCGAGACGCGGATCAAAGAAGCGGCAACCGCTCGAGCCGAGCACGCCGTAAAACGCGTTCATGATGATTTTCAGTGCCTGCGAGAGCGGTTTGTTTTTCTGCTTCTTGGCTTCTTCGCGACCCATCCAGATCTGGCGGACGATTTCCGGCAGACAATGTTTTTCCCGCGAGAAGCGGGCGTTGCGATACCCCGGTACCGAATGTTCGTCGTCCGGTTGTTTCAGCCCGGCGACCAGCCCGACCGGGTCGATCAGGAAGGTGCGGATAATCGACGGGTACAGACTTTTATAATCGAGTACCAGCACCGAATCATACAAACCGGGACGCGAATCCATCACAAAGCCGCCGGGGCTCATTTCGCCCTGCAATTCGCCCATATTGGGCGCGACGTAACCGGCGCGGTGCATGCGGGGTAAATAAAGATGAGTAAAGGCCGCCACTGAACCGCCGCTGCGATCCACGGCCAGACCGGTGACCGAGGCGCGTTCCAGCAAAAACGGCATCAGTTCAGTCTTGGCGAAAATACGCGTCACCAGCTCGCAGTCTTTCAGGTTATAGCGTGCCAGCGCCGGTTTATCTTCACGAAAACGCTGTTCGATTTCGGCCAGCCGCTGATAGGGATTGTCGCTGGCTTTGCCTTCGCCTAATAAACTTTGCGAGACGAATTCCAGACTGAACGAGTTGAAGTTCCAGAACGCCGATTTCAGCGCTTCAATGCCGTCGATGATCAGGCGGCCCGCAGCGGCAGCAAAAAAGTGTCCCTGTTTGAAACCGTGCTCGCGCCATTCCAGTTCACCACCGCCGCGCCCGAATTTTAGGGGAATTTTGTAGCGGTCAGCGTGTTTCTGTAAAACCCGCAGGTCAAACTGCACCACGCTCCAGCCAATGATGGCGTCGGGATCATAGGTTTCCAGCCACTCATTGAGTTTTTCCAGCAACTGCGGGCGGCTGTCGACGTAAACCATGTTGAAATCAAACTGAGCGTCAGGCGCACCGTTTGGCGGGCCGAGCATATAAACGTGGCGCTGCCCGCAGCCTTCCAGCCCGATGCAGTACAGTTCGCCGTTGCCGCTGGTTTCGATATCCAGCGAACACAGTTTCAGCGGCGGGCGGTAATCCTCAGCGGGCTTCATTTTTGTTTCAAGCAGCAAATGACCGGGGCCTGGTTTGCCGCTGAACCATACCGGCGCAGTAATGTAGCGCTCCATCAGGAAACGTTCCGGCGGGCGGATATCGGCTTCGAAAATGCTGACACCGCCTTCTTTCAGCAGTTTTTCCATCCGCATAAGCTGCCGGTGTTGCGGGCAATACAGCCCGAGGACCGGCCGCGAATGAAAATCCTGTAGCGGTAATTCCCGCAGGCTGACATTTTTTTCATCGGCGAGAATGCGCTCTGCCGCCGCGCGTTGTTCGGCCGGAATAAACGCCACGGACTCCTGTAAAGGCAGGCGCACTTTCTGCGGCCCTTCGTCGGTCGCCAGCCACAATTCCACCTCGGTACCGCGCGGCGTGTCGCGCCAGTGGCGGGTCAGCACAAATCCCTGACGCGGCGGAGTGTCAGTAGGGGCTGAAGCGGGACGGACAAAGGTGGAAGTAATAAGCGCCTCGAAACGGTAAAGATGCACAGATAAGGAATGACAACAGAGTATGGTTATTTATACAGCCTTTGTCTATGACCCAGGTTTCTGCCAAATACGCATACAATTACCCGGTTGACTGTGATAGTTCATGCGCTGACAATTCAGCCGCTTGATGTATTTACTACAATGAGAATACAGAAAACTCACACTTGTCTCATTTATCTGCGCAATTGGCGCAGGCGTAACTGAATCCTGGGAAGATATGGAAGCCTATCTACAACATCTGGTCGCTCAGTCGGTGGGCTTTGCATTAATTATTGTCGCCGTGGTGGCTTTCTTCGAGTCGCTGGCGCTGGTCGGGCTGATTTTGCCCGGCACCGTGATGATGGCGACGCTCGGGACGCTGATCGGCAGCGGTCAGGTGGGGTTGTACGAAGCCTGGCTGGCGGCGGGGCTGGGATGTTTCTTCGGCGACTGGGCCTCGTATTTCATTGGACGCGGTTTCAAGGAGCCGCTGCATCGCTGGCGCTTCCTCAAACGTTACCAGTCATTACTGGATAAAACCGGTTATGCGCTGGATCGCCACAGTTTTGCGACGGTGATCATCGGGCGTTTCATCGGGCCAACACGGCCGCTGGTGCCGATGGTTGCCGGTATGCTGAATCTGCCGCCGTATAAATTTGCGCCGCCGAATATTATTGGCTGTATCACCTGGCCGCCGGTGTATTTCCTGCCGGGCATTCTGGCAGGTGTGGCCATTGATATTCCGGCCAGCCACAACAGTTCGGTTTTCAAATGGATGCTGTTTGCCGCCGTGGTGCTGATCTGGCTGAGTGCCTGGTTGCTGTGGCGCGGGTTCCGTTCGGGCAAAGCGTCGCCTGATGCGATGACCAAATGGCTGCCATTACCGCGGCTGCGTATCGTCTGTGTGCTGAGTCTTGTGGCGACAGTGGTGAGTCTGGTGATGTTGAGTGAACAGCCGATGATGCCGGTTTATGGGCATTTGCTGTGGCAAGTGATCACCCGCTGATTTCCGGCATTATCCCCAACACGCTGGCCTGCGGCGCAGTGCCGTCGGCCAGTGCCTGCGTCGGCCCGTCGTAAAAAATCCTGCCATCAACAATCAGCAGCGTTCGCGGAGCAATCCGCGCCGCGTCATCCAGATTGTGCGACACCATCAGCAACGTCAGATTACGCTGGCCGCACACCTTATCCAGCAGACCCAGCATCTCACTGCGCAGCGCCGGATCGAGTGCTGAAAACGGTTCATCGAGCAGTAAAAGCGGCTGACTGCGTAACAGGCAGCGCGCCAGAGCAACACGCTGACGCTGACCGCCGGAAAGCTGCGATGGCAGGCGCTCCAGACATTCGGCCAGCCCGACCTGTTGCGCGATGTTTTCAAGTTCCTGCTTCTGTTGCGCGGTAAGTTTCAGCCCCGGATGCAATCCCAGCCCCATGTTCTGACGCACCGTCAGATGCGAGAACAGATTATTTTCCTGAAACAGCATCGACACCGGACGCTTTGCCGGAGGCGTCGCGCTGTGATCTGCGCCGTTTAGCAGGATCTGCCCGCTGACCGGAGCCAGAAAACCGGCGACCAGACTCAGCAGGGTACTTTTCCCTGCGCCGCTCGGGCCGAGGATCGCCACACGTTCACCGGCGTCGATCTGTAAATCGAAGCGCATCGGCAGATGTTCGTACAAATACGTCAGTTTATTCAGCGTCAGCATGGCGGCCCGGCAGTTTCTCAATCAGGGTGAATAACAGGAAGCATAGCAGCAGTAATAACAGCGCCGTCACCGCGCCGTCCTGGCTGCGGTAAGAGCCGATCTGCTGATACAGATAAAACGGCAGGGTGCGGAAATTCTCGTTGCCGAACAAGGCAATCACACCGAAATCCCCCAGCGAAAGCACGCAGGCAAAAGCCAGCGCCTGCGCGATCGGGCGTTTCAGGGCGCTGAGTTCAACCCGGCGCAGCCGCTGCCAGCCATGCATATCCAGCGAAAGGCACAGCAGCGTGTAGCGCTCTGCCACGTCGCGCATCGGATTATCCAGCACTTTTAATGCATACGGGACGGCCATCAGTGCATTCGTGAGGATCACCAGCGGCCATGGCGACTGTGGTAAACCGGTGGTATCGCCGAGCAACAGGAAGAAACCGGTCGCCAGCACAATACCCGGCATCGCGAGGATCAGCATGCCGCTCAGATCCATCGTCTGCGCCCAGCTATTTCTCTTGCGTAACCGCAGTTCGCGGCTGCTCCACAGCAGCATCATGGTCAGCAGCACACATAATAGTCCGCTGCCCAGCGCGATACGCACTGATGTCCATAATGCCTGCCAGAGCGCAGGTTGTTGTAAAACCCCAACCGCTGCCCGGTTTACACCGTCGGTCATCACAGCAAGTAATGGCGGCAGGATCAGCAGCAACGCGAGGCCAATCAGCACGCTATCAGCGATGCGTCGCGGCCACGAATCGTCGGGGTTACGCCAGCGCTGAGAATGGGTTTGCCCGACCGGCAACACCTGACTGAGTTTCTGACTGAGCAACACCAGCGCCAGACAGCAAAAAAGCTGGATCAGCGCCAGCGTCGCGGCGCGGCTTAAATCGTAGTCGTAACTCAGCGCCTGATAAATGGCCAGTTCAATGGTGGTCGCCTGCGGGCCGCCGCCCAGTGAAAGCACCGTGGCGAAGCTGGCGAAACACAGCATAAAGATTAAGGCAGCGGCGGGAAAAATCTGCCGGCGCAGCGCGGGCCATTCCACAAAGCGAAATTGCTGCCAGACGTTCATGCCCAGTTGCGCGGCGAGCTGGCGCTGCTCAACGGCGATATTTTCCAGTGCCTGCAATAACAGGCGTGTCGCCAGCGGCAGATTGAAAAATACGTGCGCCAGCAAAATGCCCTGTAAGCCATAGGGCGAGAAATGGTAATCCATACCCAGCCAGCCGCAAATCTGCGCCAGCCAGCCCTGTCGTCCATAGACACTGAGAATGCCAAACACCGCCACCAAAACCGGCAGCACCAGTGTCATCGCGCATAAACGTAATAACAACTGGCGGCCGGGAAAACGGCGACGGAACAACGTGCGTGCCAGCAAAATAGCGGGCAGCACTGAGCAGAGCGCTGAAAGCAGCGCCTGCCAGAAGGTAAAGCGGATCACATGCCAGAGATACGGATCCTGCAAGAGGGAGGCGCCGCTCATCTGTGGCGCATGACGCCACAGAGAGCCTAAGGCCAGCGCGGCCACCAGCAACATAGCCAGCGACGCGATGACCCCCGGCCACAGCCAGCGCGGGATCAACGGCTGACGGCGTTCTGCCATGCCTGGATCCACTGGCTGCGGTGAGTGGCGACATCCTGTGCGCTGTATTGCAGGGATTTGGCCGGCACGGTCAGCTGTTTAAAGGCATCAGGCAGCGGCGTATCCACGACCGGATACATCCAGTTGCCGGTCGGGATCACTTTCTGGAAATCTTCCGTGGTGATGAATTTCATGAAGGCTTCGGCCAGTTTAGGCTGCTTGCTGTTCGCCAGCTGACCGGCCACTTCCACCTGCATGTAATGACCTTCGCTGAAGTCAGCCGCGGCATAGTTATCTTTCTTCTCTTCGACAATATGGTATGCCGGAGAGGTGGTGTAACTCAGCACCAGATCGCTTTCGCCTTTGAGGAATAAACCGTAGGCCTCGCTCCAGCCTTTGGTGACGGTGACGGTTTTCTTCGCCAGTTTTTGCCAGGCTTCGGGGGCTTTGTCGCCGTAGACTTTTTGCATCCACAGCATCAGGCCCAGACCCGGCGTGCTGGTGCGCGGATCCTCATAAATGACTTTCCATTTCTGGTCGCTGTTGATCAGCTCATCAAGGCTTTTTGGCGGGTTCTTGAGTTTGTTTTTGTCATAGACGAAGGCGAAATAGCCGTAGTCGTAAGGTACGAACGTGCTGTCATTCCAGCCGCCGGGCACCGTCAGTTTGGCGTCGGTTTTCGGCGCTTTGGCAAATAAACCGGTTTGTTCCGCCGCCTGCAACAGGTTGTTATCCAGCCCGAGGACGACGTCCGCCTGGCTGTTTTTACCTTCCATCCGCAGACGGTTGAGTAAAGACACGCCATCTTCCAGCGCCACGTATTTCAGCTCGCAGCCGCATTGGGCCTCAAAGGCTTTTTTGATGGCCGGGCCGGGGCCCCAGTCGGCAGAAAAAGAATCGTAGGTGTACACCGTCAGAACAGGTTTTGCCGCAAATGCAGGTGCAGAAAGTAACAGCAGGCAGGACAATAATTTTTTCAACTTTGCGCTCCAAAAAAATGAAAGGGCAAAGGATTTTGAGTGAGCATCGCGCAGTCTCAAATCCCTCCGCCGGTATCAACCGGATCAGGTTCGACGAGTCTAAATCTCAGCCAAACTTGCTGCGCAGGTGTTGATCCGGCGTCGGGCAGTGCTCGAAATGCTCACGTACTTTGTGTACGCTCCGCTTTCTGTGCGCTGGCCTTCACCGGCTGAACACTTGCTCGCGGCGTTTACATCGCTGCTTTAACAAATCGGGCACCCCGTTGAGAACGGATGTCATTCTAGTGATTAACGGCGCGATGCGATAGTCCGATTAACTGTCCGGTGGCGCAAACCAGGCGGATTTAAAGTCGAACCAGCCGAGGGTGTTCATGCGCACGCCGCGCATGCTGCGTTGTCCTTGCAACACCAGCCAGTGATGGAACAGCGGATGGATCTGATGGCTGACCGTTTGTTTCTGACTCCACTTCGCTATCGATAAATTCCCTGCGTGCCACTGCGCGGCATCATCGATCATCTCTTCGCTGAAGCAGTGCTTTGCCAGTGGCAGTTCGTAGAAATGTGCGAACAGTGAAAAATCCAGCGGCAGGGTGAAATTGGCGCTGCCGAGCCATAAATCACTGGTGGCGTCGCCGCGGTGCCAGACCGCGTAATCCACCACCTGAATAATCAGTTCGATACCTTCCGCCGCCAGCAGCGGATGCAACGCATTGCAGATGGCCTGATGTTCAGAATGCTCACCGTAGAATGTCAGCGTGACCTGAGTCAGGTTTTGCGGTTTTGGCGGACGCGGCTGTGGCGCTTTATGATGCCAGCGCGGCAGCAGGCCATACGCCGGGGACCAGTAGCGCTGGTAAACCGGTTCCGCATTATTGAGTAAAGCGATGGGATTGAGTAAATCGCACAACCACTGGCGTGTTTCTTCTGATTGTCCGGCCGGTGAACGCTGGTCAAAAAGCAGAAAATAGCAGCCTTCTTCAAGGCGACTTTCCAGCTCGCTTTTGCCGGATTCATCGGCCTGAAGCTGCACGCCGGAATGCACCAGCTCCTCACTCAGTTCCGGTAAAACCCAGATATTCACTTCGTCGATAAGCGCACGGAAACCAAAATAATCGTCAAAGGCGCGGATGCGCAGCTGAGTTTTCATATTGCGTACCACCGCGTAAGGGCCGGTGCCGACCGGATGTCGGGCAAAATCAGGCAATGACTGCCATTCCTGCGGCAGGATCATCGCGTGGATATTGCCGAACAGCCACGGTAGCCAGCGATCGGGCGCGTTCAGGTGGACGTCTATGACATTGGGCGTGGGGGTCGTGACCGACTTCAGGTTGCTAAACAGCGGATGTGATTTCAGGCGGGCAAAGGTGGCGATGATATCTGCCATGCTGAGTTCGCGGCCATGATGAAAATGAATGGCGGGGCGCAGATAAAAACGCCAGTGCAGCGGAGAAATTTCCTGCCAGTGATGGGCTAAATCGCCTTCGACTTCCCCATTTTCCTCATTTATGCGTGTCAGGCCGCTGAAAATTTGTCTGGCGATGTGGGTTTCTGAACGGCGCAACATGGTGCCTGGCAGCAGATTAACCAGCGGGCGGTAATACAGCACGCGCAGAATATGTTTGCCCTGACGGAAACTGCGGCCTAGCTGTGACAACAGCATCTGACGCACCCTCGTTTTGTCGCCGACCAGTTGTACCAGTTGATCAATGCTGTCCTGTTCCAGCAGCTCTTCAGCGCGCTGTTGCTGGAGTGCCAGCCCGGTATACAAAAATTTCAGCGTGGAACGTTTGCCGCGTCCGGCTTCGGCATCCCATTGCAGCCAGCCCTGTTCCTGCATGGTACTGAGCAACGAGCGCATGTGTCTGCGTGAACAGTTCAGGATCTGTGACAAGGCCTGTAATGTGGTTTCGGTGTCTTCACCGTGACAGCTTTGCCACAGGCGGATGAACTGTTGTTGTAAACGGGACGAGGACATAAAAGGGGAGCTCCGTTGCCGATCTTCATCAATTTATCTTTCCTCATATTACGCCGATACTGTTTCTCAACGAAAGCCTGTTGTGAACAACCGGAGGACACCATGAAACGCCAGTTAACTGCCCGTTTTTATCAGTTTTACTTCAAAGCCATCAGACAAGGCGCGGCGAAAAATCATGCTGACTGGTTGTCCTGGGTGCCGGTGCAATACCGGATGGATATTCTGGCGCGGCTGACGCAGTGGGATATCGATTCTGTGGATGAAAAAGAATATCGCCAGCGCCTGTAATCCCTTTCATGGCAGGCCAGACCCAATCCGATTTTCTGAGTAATGGTGTAATGTCACCAGCCAGTGAGGAAACTCACTGGTTTTTTTACGCAGTTTTTTTGCTCATTCCCCAGAACTTCCTGAAACTTCGCTACACTGTCTGTCTTGCTTTATAGGCTTTCATTTCTCAGGGACGGCGTCATGTCAAAACCTCGTATTAATGCAATTTATGTCACCTTTCTGGTGGTGTCCTTGCTGTGCGGTATTGCCGGGGCGTTGCAGGCTCCCACACTCAGCTTGTTTCTGACCAACGAAGTGAAAGTCCGCCCGTTGTGGGTCGGCTTCTTTTATACCGTTAATGCTATCGCTGGGATTGCCATCAGCTTCCTGCTGGCTAACCGCTCGGATAACAAAGGCGACCGGCGAAAATTACTGATGTTCTGCTGCCTGATGGCGCTCGGCAACAGTCTGGTCTTTGCCTTCAGCCGCGATTACCTGGTGCTGATCACCGTTGGCGTGTTGCTGGCGGCAATAGGGAATGCATCAATGCCGCAGTTGTTTGCACTGGCGCGTGAACATGCGGATCGCTCCGCCAGTGAAGTGGTGATGTTCAGCTCGATGATGCGTGCGATGCTCTCGCTGGCCTGGGTGCTTGGCCCGCCGCTGTCGTTTATGGTGGCGCTGAATTACGGTTTTACGCCAATGTACCTGAGTGCGGCTGCGGTGTTTGTCGGCAGCATTCTGATGATTTTCTTTTTCCTGCCTTCAGTGCCGCGCCTTGAACTGCCGGTGGATGAGAAAGTGGTGCACGCCAGTGCCTGGCGTAACAAAGATGTTCGCCTGTTATTCTTTTCATCCCTGTTGATGTGGACCTGCAATATCATGTATGTCATTGATATGCCGCTCTACATCACCAGTGAGTTAGGCCTGCCGGAAGGGCTGGCGGGGTTGCTGATGGGGACCGCTGCCGGGCTGGAAATTCCGGCGATGTTGCTGGCCGGGTATCTGGTGAAACGCACCGGCAAACGCAAGCTGATGCTGTATGCCGTCGCCAGCGGTGTGATTTTCTATGCCGGGCTGGTCGCGTTTCAGTTCAAGGCGGCGCTGATGATCCTGCAACTGTTTAACGCGATTTTCATCGGCATCGTGGCGGGTATCGGTATGTTGTATTTTCAGGATCTGATGCCGGGAAGGGCAGGTTCTGCGACCACGCTGTTCACTAACAGTATTTCTACCGGTGTGATTTGCGCCGGTTTGTTGCAGGGTTTTATCGTGGAAAGCTTGGGTCATTATCCGGTTTACTGGGCGGCGACCGTACTGGCTGTGGTGGCGTTCGGGCTGATGTATAAAGTTAAAGATGTCTGACCGGTTCAGATAAAGGAAAACCCGCGATGTACGCGGGTTTTTTACGTTTATGTCCAGAGAAATCAGTGCATAAATACAGGCTGGTTCTTCTCGTAGCCGGAGATATTTTCTTCGTGTTGTAACGTCAGGCCAATGCTGTCCAGACCGTTGATCATGCAATGACGGCGGAAGTTGTCGATGACAAACGGATAGCTTTTATCGCCTGCTTTAACCGTCTGCGCTTCCAGATCCACTTCGAACTGAATGCCTTCGTTGTTTTTTACCAGCTCGAACAGTTCGTCCACTTCGGCTTCGCTCAGTGTGATCGGCAGCAACTGGTTGTTGAACGAATTACCGTAAAAGATATCGGCAAAGCTTGGCGCGATCACCGCATGGAAACCGTAGTCAGTCAGTGCCCATGGCGCATGTTCACGGGAAGAACCGCAGCCAAAGTTTTCGCGTGCCAGCAAAATGCTCGCGCCTTTGTAGCGTGGTTTGTTCAGCACGAAATCAGGGTTTGGCACCTGACCGGCATCGTCCAGAAAACGCCAGTCATTAAACAGATGCTGGCCGAAACCGGTACGGGTCACTTTCTGCAAAAACTGTTTTGGAATGATGGCATCGGTATCGACGTTAGCTGCATCCAGCGGAACCACCAGACCGATGTGTTGGGTAAATTTAGCCATGGTGTTTTTCCTCAGTTCAGTTCACGGATATCAGCGAAACGGCCAGTGACAGCCGCCGCCGCCGCCATTGCCGGGCTGACCAGATGCGTGCGGCCGCCACGGCCCTGACGGCCTTCAAAGTTACGGTTGCTGGTAGACGCGCAACGCTCGCCCGGTTCCAGACGGTCATTATTCATCGCCAGACACATAGAACAGCCCGGCAGACGCCATTCGAAACCGGCTTCGATGAAGATCTTATCCAGACCTTCTTCTTCCGCCTGCGCTTTTACCGGGCCGGAGCCGGGTACCACAATGGCCTGTACGCCGTTCGCTACTTTACGGCCTTGGGCAATCGCTGCCGCCGCGCGTAAGTCTTCGATGCGTGAGTTGGTGCAGGAGCCGATGAACACTTTATCAATGGCTACGTCAGTCAGTTTAATGCCCGGCTGCAAGTCCATATACGCCAGCGCTTTTTCAGCAGATGTACGTTCTACCGGATCAGCAAACGAGGCCGGGTCCGGGATGGTCTGATTCACGGCCATCACCTGACCCGGATTGGTGCCCCACGTCACCTGCGGTGCTATTTCGCAGGCGTCCAGCGTAACAATGCTGTCGAACGTCGCGCCATCTTCTGTTTTCAGGGTTTTCCAGTAGTCAACTGCCGTATCCCAGTTCTGGTCTTTCGGCGCAAACTGACGGCCTTTCAGATAGGCAAACGTGGTTTCGTCCGGCGCAACCAGACCGGCTTTCGCCCCCATTTCAATCGCCATGTTGCACAGGGTCATTCGACCTTCCATGCTCAGCGCTTCGATGGCTTTACCACAGAATTCCACAACGTGACCGGTACCGCCGGCGCTGCCGGTTTTACCGATAATGGCCAGAACAATATCTTTCGCCGTGATACCCGCAGGTGCTTCGCCGGTCACTTCAATTTTCATCGTTTTGGCACGGCCCTGTTTCAGGGTTTGTGTCGCCAGAACGTGTTCAACTTCAGAAGTCCCGATACCGAAGGCCAGTGAGCCAAACGCGCCGTGTGTGGCGGTGTGGGAATCGCCGCAGACAATCGTCATGCCCGGCAAAGTCATGCCCTGCTCAGGGCCGATAACGTGAACGATACCCTGATACGGATGGTTCAGGTCATACAGCTGCACGCCGAATTCAGCACAGTTTTTGATTAATTCCTGCATCTGGATGCGTGCCATTTCGCCGCTCGCATTGATGTCTTTAGTTTGCGTGGACACGTTGTGGTCCATGGTCGCAAAGGTTTTACCCGGCTGGCGCACCTGACGGCCCATCGCGCGCAGGCCATCGAACGCCTGCGGAGAGGTCACTTCGTGAACCAGGTGGCGATCGATGTATAACAATGGCGTTTCGTTTTGCGCTTCGTAAACCACATGCGCATCAAACAATTTCTGGTACAGAGTCTTGGCCATGTTATGCCCCTTCTTTTACAAAGCGGGCAATGATATCGCCCATTTCACTGGTACCCAGCGCCTGCTGGCCGTGAGCCAAATCACCGGTGCGGTGGCCTGCTTCCAGTGCTTTATTAACCGCCTGCTCGATAGCATTGGCCGCGTCATTAGCGCCCAGGCTGTAACGCAGTAACAGCGCGGCAGACAGAATTTGTGCAATCGGATTGGCAATGTTTTTACCGGCGATATCCGGTGCTGAACCGCCCGCAGGTTCGAACAGACCAAATGCCTGCTCATTCATGCTCGCGGAGGGCAACATGCCCATGGAACCGGTGATCATCGCGCATTCGTCGGACAGGATGTCGCCGAACAGGTTGGAACACAGCAGCACATCAAACTGAGACGGATCTTTAATCAACTGCATGGTCGCGTTATCGATGTACATATGGCTCAGGCTGACATCCGGGTAATCTTTGGCGATTTCATTAACGACCTCGCGCCACATAATTGAGGTCTGCAACACGTTCGCTTTATCGATGGAGGTTACTTTGCTGCGGCGTTTGCGCGCTGATTCAAAGGCGATGCGGGCGATACGTTCAATCTCAAAGCGGTAATACACCTCGGTATCAAACGCTTTCTCGTGCATGCCCTGACCTTCGCGGCCCTTAGGCTGACCGAAGTAAATGCCCCCTGTCAGTTCGCGGACACACAAAATGTCGAAACCTTTTGCCGCGATATCAGCACGCAGCGGGCAAAACTCTTCCAGCCCCTGATACAGACGGGCAGGGCGCAGGTTGCTGAACAGTTTGAAATGTTTGCGCAGAGGCAATAATGCGCCACGCTCAGGCTGATCGTTAGGTGGCAGATGTTCCCATTTCGGGCCACCGACCGAGCCGAACAAAATCGCATCCGCCTGTTCGCAACCGGCAACGGTCGCTTCCGGCAACGGGCTGCCGTGTTTGTCGATGGCGGCGCCACCGACATCGTATTCGCTGGTGGTGATCTTCAGGCCAAAACGCTGACGTACGGCGTCCAGAACTTTATAAGCCTGGGCCATGACTTCCGGGCCAATTCCGTCTCCGGGTAAGACGGCAATATGATGGGTCTTGCTCATGTTCACACCGTTTCCTGATTATTTTGAATGTTGTTGTGTTGCTGACCGGTCTGCTGCAAACGTTGCTTTTCGATCTCAACTTGTTTGCTGCGCCAGATGTTATTGAGTACGTGCACCATCGCTTTTGCGGAGGATTCGACAATGTCTGTTGCCAGCCCGACACCGTGGAAGCGGCGGCCATTGAAGGAGACGACCACGTCAACCTGGCCCAGCGCATCGCGGCCCTGACCTTTGGCGCTCAGCTGGTATTTCACCAGTTCAATCTGATAACCGGTGATGCGGTTGATGGCCTGATAAACGGCGTCAACCGGGCCGTTGCCGGTGGCGGCTTCGGTAATGATTTCTTCGCCACAGGCCAGATTGACTGACGCGGTGGCGGTAATTTTGGAGCCGGACTGCACGCTGAAGTTATCCAGGCGGTAGAATTCAGGTTCTTCCTGCTGCTTATTAATAAAGACCAGTGCTTCTAAATCGTAGTCGAAAACCTGACCTTTTTTGTCGGCCAGCTTCAGGAATGCGGCATACAGATGATCCAGGTTGTAATCGGATTCTTTGTAGCCCATTTCTTCCATACGATGTTTAACGGCAGCACGACCGGAACGGGAAGTCAGGTTCAGCTGAACCTGATTCAGCCCGATGGATTCCGGGGTCATGATTTCGTAGTTTTCGCGGTTTTTCAGCACGCCGTCCTGATGAATGCCGGAGGAGTGTGCAAAGGCGTTAGAGCCGACAATCGCTTTGTTGCCAGGGATCGGCATGTTGGTGATCTGGCTGACAATCTGGCTGGTGCGGTAGATTTCTTTATGATTGATGTTGGTATGAACATTCATGTAGTCGCTGCGGGTGCGGATCGCCATGATCACTTCTTCCAGCGCAGTATTACCAGCACGTTCGCCGATACCGTTCAGCGTGCCTTCCACCTGACGTGCACCGGCCTGAATGGCAGCAATGGAGTTACCGACCGCCATGCCCAGATCGTCGTGGCAATGTACGGAGATAATCGCTTTATCAATGTTTGGAACGCGCTCATACAAATTGGTGATGATGCCGCCGAACTGAACCGGCGTGGTGTAACCCACGGTGTCAGGAATATTAATGGTGGTCGCACCGGCTTTGATCGCGGCTTCTACCACGCGGCACAGGTTATCCAGCGGTGTGCGGCCGGCATCTTCGCAGGAGAATTCGACGTCGTCGGTATAATTACGGGCGCGTTTTACGGAATGCGTAGCCATTTCCAGCACCTGATCAAACGAACGCTTCAGTTTGGATTCAATGTGCAGAGTCGAAGTGGCCAGGAAAACATGGATGCGGAAGGCTTCTGCAACGCGTAATGCTTCAGCAGCGGCGTCGATATCGCCATCTACGCAACGGGCCAGACCGCAAACACGGCTGTTTTTAATCTGGCGCGCAATAGTTTGTACAGACTCGAAATCGCCGGGAGAGGAGACCGGGAAGCCGACTTCCATCACGTCAACGCCCATTCTTTCCAGCGCCATTGCAATTTGAATCTTCTCTTTAACACTCAGGCTGGCTTGTAACGCCTGTTCACCGTCACGCAGCGTGGTATCGAAAATAATGACTTGCTCGCTCATGGGTTATTCCTTGTCTGCTTTTATTTTCGCGCCCTGCGGGGAGATAAAAAAAAACCCGCGCATCGGCGCGGGTTTATTGTCTGTGGAAGTTGAATCAGTTCTGATTTTCGCCCACTGGCTTACCGCGCAAATATTCTGCGTTGAGTAGTAGGCCTAGGAGACGGGTCATCATGAACATGTGTTTTCAGCTTCTCATAATCGGGTGGTCAGAACGGACATCGTTCAAACAGTGACTAAAGTGATACGGGAATGTGTGCGGTATGTCAACCTTCACTGTGTGGAAATTCCAGAAAACCTGATAAATGATATTTGATCTCACTTAGCATAAAACACTGGAATTTCGGGGGTGTCCGGGATGAAGATTTTTACGCGGGCGCAAAAAATAACAACAAATAAAAGTGTCTCCTTCGCAGGATGCCTGGATAAATACTCTATTTAATACAATTAATTAGAAATGATTTAGTATGGCTTAACTTATTATTCATTTTTCGAATGTTGTTTCCAAAAATATTTTGCTGTCTTATATCATCAGTTTCTTTGTGGGAAATGAAATTTGTATTTCTGTTTCTGATTATTGGAAACAAAAGTTCATATTTTTCTTAAAATGAATTGATGAGAATACGCCATGTTTTCTCTGCCGATATTTATGTTCCCCAATGTCATCTCAATGCTGTGCTTTATAAAATAGATTATTGAAGATAATCATTTTTATTTGGATTCGAATGTCTATTATGAGGGATATCATGTCTGACGCCGATACAGAAATACAACCTAAAACCGCTGAGGCAGAAACTCACCTTCGCAATGTTGATCTCAATTTATTAACGGTTTTTGATGCCGTGATGCAATTACAAAATATTACACGTGCAGCTAATATGCTGGGAATGTCCCAACCGGCGGTCAGTAATGCCGTTGCCCGGTTGAAAGTGATGTTTAACGATGACTTGTTTGTGCGGTTCGGGCGAGGGATCCAACCGACGATGCGTGCACGTCAGCTTTTTGGCCCGATCAGACAGGCTTTGCAGCTGGTGATGAACGAACTGCCAGGGGCAGGTTTTGACCCTTATCTCAGCACGCGCCAGTTTAACGTCGCTATTTGCAGCCCGCTTGATAAGCGCTTCACCAGCCAGGTGCTGAATGCCGCGGAAGAATTATCGCCGGGTGTCCGTATTAAACTGCAAACCATAGTGAACGATGATATTGAGCATCAGTTGCGTTATCAGAATATTGAATTTGTGATCAGTTATCGTAAATTTGAGCGCGCTGATTTTTGCAATCATGCGTTATTTAATGATGAACTGGTTCTGGTTGCAGCACAAAATCACCCCCGCATCAGTCCGCACATGTCTGATGAAAAATATCTGAAAGAAAAACATGCTGTCATGATGATGGATCGCTTTTATTCATTCAGTTCGCCTTATTACGACGACTCCGAGTTAGTTTCGCTGATTTCCTATCAGGGAACCGATCTGTTCAGTGTCATGGAGATTGTCTCTAAAACTGACATGGTTGCACTGGTGCCACGTTGGCTGGCACAGGCAAATGCCGGAATACTTAATTTATCCGTCATTCCGCTACCGTGGATGAAAAATACGCTGACTTGTTATCTTTCCTGGCATGAATCCTCCAGCAAAGACAAAGGTAATATGTGGATGAAAACATTATTGAGCCAGTGTGTTGTTTCTCTGTAATCAGTCAGTGGTTAAGATTCCTTTTGCGATCGCGACAGCAGAGAAAGTAGCTGTCTGTTCTTTATTAGATGGTTTTTTATCCTGCAGGATTTTTCCTCCTCGTTAGAATTCTGCAGGTTTTTTCATCTTAGAAATTCCGCGTCATCTTTCCAAAACGCTGCTGTTGTTCCTACAATTTCATTTCGCCGTGCAATATTTGCCGGTAGACTGCGTTAAATCTTTGTAACAGAGCAATGCAGTCAGCTCCCTCCCTTTACTGACTACGCTGGACGCCGGTATAAACGCCCAATGAATCCAACCTTAAATGATTACCATCTGATTACCCGTTTTCGTCAGCAAATCATTACCCGTGCTGAACAGACTGCATTTCGCGAATGGTCGCCAGCGGCAGTATCTGCCCTGACCTGGCGTGAACTGGGTGAGAAAGTGGATGCCTTATCCGACGTGTTATTACAGGAGCAAGTGGGCGTTCAGGAACGTATCGCCATTTGCGGGAATAATTCGATGGCCTGGGCGACGGCAGACCTTGCGATCCTGCAATTGCGTGCTGTCACCGTCCCGGTTTATGCCACCAATACACCCGCGCAGTCTGCGTATGTTCTTAATGATGCTGATATCCGTATTTTGTTTGTCGTCGGTCAGAAACAATATGACGCGGCGGTGGCTTTGCGTGATCTTTGCCCGCAACTGAAACACATTCTGGTGCTGGACAATGAGGTCGATTTACGTGGCGTGCCGATTGCCCGGCATGTTTCAGGTATTGTTCCCCAGAATGCTGCTTTAGCTGCCGAGCGCGAAGTGCGGGTGAATGCCCGTGACCTCAGTGATCTGTTCACGCTCATCTATACCTCGGGCACCACCGGGGAAGCAAAAGGCGTGATGCTGGATTACCGCAGCATGGCGACGCAGCTTAGGCAACATGAAAAACGCCTGAGTATTTCGGAGCATGATGTTTCCCTTTGCTTCCTGCCGCTGGCACACGTTTTTGAACGCGCATGGAGTTTTTTCGTGATGCATTGCGGTGCGCAAAACGTCTTCCTGCGCGAAACCGATCGGGTACGTGATGCTTTGCAGGCCATTAAACCGACAGTAATGTGTGCGGTCCCGCGCTTTTATGAAAAAGTATTCAGCGCGATCCACGACAAAGTCGCCCGTGCGGGAACCCTCAAAAAGCGACTTTTCCACTGGGCCGTCGCGCAGGGCAAAGAGAAGTTCTTGATCGAGCGCCGTGGCGAGCGTTATCCGTTCTGGCTGACGCCTGCGCATTTTCTCGCTGATAAACTGGTCCTGAAAAAGCTGCGCGATTTGCTGGGCGGCAATCTGCGTTTTCTGCCGGCCGCCGGTGCAAGTCTGGATGATAACGTCATTCTGTTTTTCGAATCACTCGGTCTGAAAATCAAATACGGCTACGGTCTGACGGAAACATGCGCGACGGTCACCTGCTGGGAGGAGCATGATTTTCGCTTCGGTTCTGTCGGTACGGCGTTGCCTGAGATTGAAGTACGGATCGGCGAGGAGAATGAAATTCAGGTTCGCGGCCCGACATTGCTACGCGGCTATTTCAATAAGCCCGAAGAAACCGCCGCCAGTTTCACATCGGATGGCTGGTTTAAAACGGGTGACGCGGGGAAAATGGACGCGCAGGGAAATGTGTTTATCACTGAGCGACTGAAAGATCTGATGAAAACGTCGGGCGGTAAATACATCGCTCCGCAGCGTATAGAAGGCACGCTGGTGCAGGATCGTTATATCGAGCAGGCGGCAGTCATCGCTGATGAACGGCACTTTGTTTCTGCGCTGATCGTGCCTGATTTTGATGTGCTGAACGTCTATGCCCAGGCGCATCATATCGATTACCTGAATCGCACGGGACTGGTGAAAAATGAGCAGATCCTCTCGCTGTTTGCCCACCAGTTACGCGAGATTCAGCATGATCTGGCCGGTTTTGAACAGGTGAAAAAGTTTGTATTGCTGACCAAACCTTTCACGATGGAGGCAGGCGAGCTGACTCCTACCCTTAAACTGCGCCGTAAAATCATTTTCAGCCGTTATCAGAAGGAAATCGATCAGCTTTATCAGGAGTAATGCTTCACCTGCCCGTTTTGCCTCTTTCCTTTCTGAATCACCGGCGTATGTGCCTTCGCCGGTTTCCTTCCTCGTTTTATGGCTGCTATGGACATAATTTAATACTGTAATTTTTCCGGCCTTCCTGATATTTCTGACGGGTTAGTACCTACAGGCAGTGTTTTGTCCCGAACGGGAGAATGAAGGCAGTGAGAGGCGATAAAACCCTGTCTGCTCAGAATTTTTGGCGTTTGCCTGACTTCGGTTCTGACGCTAAGGTACTGAGTTAGATCCCTGAACGCCAATAAGAACAGCAGGGTTTTGTGAGCCCGATAGAAAGTCCTAAAATTCAGCGGTTTATATTGAAATCGCTGCTGATAGAACAGCTAGCTGAAACAAAAGTCATCCTATAGAAGAAGCAAAAAGCCTGGAGGCAAAACCATGGAGATGTTGTCAGGAGCCGAGATGGTCGTCCGGTCGTTAATCGACCAGGGCGTTAAGCACGTATTCGGTTATCCCGGCGGTGCGGTGTTGGATATCTATGATGCCCTGCATACGGTCGGTGGGATAGATCATGTGCTGGTGAGACATGAACAGGGTGCTGTTCATATGGCTGACGGTTATGCGCGTGCCACGGGGGACGTCGGCGTCGTGCTGGTGACTTCCGGTCCCGGCGCAACCAATGCTATCACCGGTATTGCCACGGCTTATATGGATTCCATTCCGCTGGTGGTGCTATCCGGCCAGGTACACAGTTCACTGATCGGTTATGACGCATTCCAGGAATGTGACATGGTGGGGATTTCCCGCCCGGTGGTGAAACACAGTTTTCTGGTAAAACGTGCGGAAGATATTCCGACTGTGCTGAAAAAAGCGTTTTATCTTGCCTCTACCGGCCGTCCTGGCCCGGTGGTTGTCGACCTGCCAAAAGACGTGGTGAATCCGCAGATTAAACTGCCTTACGCCTATCCTGATCAGGTTGCGATGCGCTCCTATAACCCGACGGTGCAAGGCCATCGCGGGCAAATCAAACGTGCAGTCCAGACTTTACTGGCAGCGAAGAAACCGGTGCTGTACGTCGGCGGCGGGGCGATTAATTCTGAGTGTGATGCTGAACTGCTACAACTGGCGGAGAAACTGAATCTGCCGGTCACCAGTTCGCTGATGGGGCTGGGCGCATTCCCCGGCACCCATCGCCAGAGTCTCGGCATGCTGGGTATGCACGGTACTTACGAAGCCAATATGGCGATGCACAACGCAGATCTGATCTTCGGTGTGGGTGTGCGTTTTGACGACCGTACCACCAACAATCTGGCGAAGTACTGCCCGAATGCGACGGTTATGCACATTGATATCGACCCGACATCCATTTCCAAAACCGTGAATGCTGATATTCCGATTGTAGGCGATGCGAAACAGACGTTGATTCAGATGCTCGAATTGCTGGCGCAAAGCGACGAAAAGCAGGAATTCGATGCCCTGCGTGACTGGTGGCAAAATATTGAGAACTGGCGCGGGCGTGAGTGCCTGAGCTATGACAAAAATACCGGCACGATCAAGCCACAGGCGGTCATTGAAACGCTGCATCGTCTGACTCAAGGCGATGCCTACGTGACGTCAGACGTCGGGCAGCATCAGATGTTTGCTGCGCTGTATTATAAGTTCGACAAGCCGCGTCGCTGGATCAATTCAGGCGGTCTTGGCACGATGGGCTTCGGCCTGCCTGCTGCGCTGGGGGTAAAACTCGGCCTGCCGGATGAAACGGTAATTTGTGTCACCGGTGACGGCAGCATCCAGATGAACATTCAGGAGCTGTCAACCGCGCTGCAATACGATTTACCGGTGATCGTCGTGAACCTGAACAACGGCTATCTGGGCATGGTAAAGCAGTGGCAGGACATGATTTACTCCGGCCGCCATTCCCAGTCTTACATGCAATCGCTGCCTGATTTTGTGAAACTGGCGGAAGCTTACGGGCATGTTGGTATTGCTATCCGCACACCGGATGAGCTGGAAAGCAAGCTGGCGCTGGCGCTGGAACAGAAAAATCGTCTGGTATTTGTGGATATCAGCGTGGATGAAACAGAACACGTTTACCCGATGCACATCCGTGGCGGTGCGATGGACGAAATGTGGTTAAGCAAAACGGAGAGGACCTGATCATGCGCCGGATTTTATCAGTATTACTGGAAAACGAATCGGGCGCATTGTCCCGCGTAGTCGGTCTGTTCTCTCAGCGTGGCTACAACATTGAAAGCCTGACCGTCGCGCCAACGGATGATCCAACGCTGTCGCGCATGACGATTCAGACCGTAGGCGATGCCAAAGTCCTTGAGCAGATCGAAAAGCAACTGCATAAGCTGGTGGACGTATTGCGAGTGACCGAGCTGGTGCAGGGCGCTCACGTTGAGCGTGAGATCATGCTGGTGAAGGTGCAGGCTTCGGGTTATGGCCGCGAAGAAGTGAAGCGTTCAACTGAGATTTTCCGCGGGCAGATCGTGGACGTGACAGCAACGCTTTACACCGTTCAGCTGGCAGGTACCAGTGACAAACTGGACGCGTTTTTAGCCAGTATTCGTGATGTGGCTGAAATTGTGGAAGTTGCGCGCTCCGGCGTCGTGGGTGTTTCCCGTGGCGACAAAATCATGCGCTAAAGTGTAAATAATCAGCAAGATGTGAAACTTATCTGATATTTAAAAGCCCGACTCTTGAGTTGGGCTTTTTTTTTTGCGAGTCAGGTGAAGCGATTCGGTAAAACACCTTGCCCGGCAGGGGCTTCTGCGGTTAGATAAAGCATTATCTTTATTAAGGGGTTTTCTCAGTGAAGCTGGATGAGATCGCGAGGTTAGCGGGCGTTTCGCGTACAACGGCCAGTTATGTGATTAATGGCAAAGCGAAACAGTATCGTGTCAGCGATAAGACAGTCGAAAAAGTTATGGCTGTCGTGAAGGAACATAACTATCACCCGAATGCGGTGGCAGCGGGCTTACGCGCCGGTCGTACCCGTTCTATTGGCCTGGTGATCCCTGATCTGGAAAATACCAGTTACACCAAAATCGCTAACTTCCTCGAGCGTCAGGCCCGTCAGCGGGGTTATCAGTTGCTGATCGCCTGTTCTGAAGATCAGCCTGACAATGAAATGCGCTGCATCGAGCATTTGCTGCAACGTCAGGTAGATGCGATCATTATCTCCACGTCGTTGCCACCGGAACATCCTTTCTATCAGCGCTGGGCCAATAACGATTTCCCGATCATTGCGCTTGATCGTGCTCTGGATCCCGAACACTTTATTAGTGTTGTGGGTGCCGATCAGGATGATGCACTGATGCTGGCGCAGGAACTGCGCACCTTCCCTGCTGAATCGGTATTGTATCTCGGCGCGTTGCCTGAGCTTTCCGTGAGTTTCCTGCGCGAGCAGGGTTTCCGCCAGGCATGGGCTGACGATCCACGCCAGCCAAAATATCTTTATGCCAATGCTTATGATCGTGAATCTGCGGCCATTGTGTTTGCCGAATGGCTGAAAACAAACCCGATGCCGCAGGCGTTATTCACCACGTCATTCCAGTTGTTGCAGGGCGTAATGGACGTTACGCTGAAAAGGGAAGGGCGTTTACCGGTCGATCTGGCTATCGCCACGTTTGGCGATAACGAGCTGCTCGATTTCCTTGAATGCCCGGTTCTGGCCGTGGCGCAGCGTCACCGCGATGTGGCTGAACGCGTGCTGGAACTGGTTCTGGCCTGTCTGGATGAACCTAAGAAGCCGAAAGCCGGGCTGACCCGTATCCGGCGTAATTTGTTCCGCCGTGGTCGCCTGAGCCGAAAATAATCATCGGACGGGTATCCCTGCTGTTACCCGTCACTTTCCCTTTTGAGATTATCCTTAAAAATTTTGGGTTATTTGGCTTATCCGCCCGGGGAATCAATTACAAAAATTCCCCTGACGATTGAAAGGGTAATTTAGGAGCATTCCCAGCCTGCTGAATTATTAACAAATGTTTTATCCTTTCTCCCGCAGATATAAATCCTCCCATCAATTTCTAAAATACGTTAATGCTCCCCATAAAAGTGCTGTAGAATTCCCCGCTTAATTTCCAGCAGCATGGGTTTACTGCATGACTGATGGTTTTTGAAACTCCCCAAAGGCTTATGCCATGCGGGTTGGCATGTAAAATGATGTTGATTTAGACGTGACAGCCAGAAAAAAATTGAAAATGATTTTTGTTAAGGCAAAACGGTCAGGAAATGAGAGTTAGGTAGCAGAAGAATATAAATAGTTAAATAATGTTCAGTTTGGTTTTTTTTTAAACGAAATTATTAACCCTCCGAAATTTCTTCAACTAATCATGACGTTATTTTCTATCCCCTCTCTAAAAAACCTCATCACCTTGCGCTAAGCATTTGTGTCGCTGCGTAAATATTGCCAAACCGTCTCTGCTCTGGCTTGACAAGGTTTTAAAACCATCCGTAAACTCTTTTCTGTGGGAATTTGTGGGGGAAAGTGGTGGAAAGGGTCACAGAGGGGTAGAGCGGTCATGTTTCGTGGCGCGACGATGGTTAACCTCGACAGCAAAGGGCGACTTGCCGTACCCACCCGTTATCGGGATTTGCTGAGCGAAGAATCGCAAGGTCAAATGGTGTGCACCATAGACCTCCATCACCCATGCCTCCTCCTTTACACCCTCCCTGAATGGGAAGTTATCGAACAAAAATTGTCCCGTCTGTCGAGCATGAACCCTATTGAGCGCCGTATTCAGCGCCTCTTACTGGGGCATGCCAGTGAATGTCAGATGGATAACGCCGGGCGTCTGCTGATTGCAACAACATTGCGTCAGCATGCCGGGCTCGCAAAAGAAGTGATGCTGGTTGGGCAGTTCAATAAGTTTGAACTGTGGGATGAACAGACCTGGTATCAACAAGTTAAGGAAGACATCGACGCTGAACAATCGTCTCAGGAACCCCTTTCTGACCGATTACAGGACTTGTCATTATAAGCATGGTTGAAAACTACAAACACACTTCCGTTTTGCTGGATGAAGCCGTTAACGGTCTCAACATTCGACAGGACGGCATTTACATAGACGGAACTTTTGGCCGTGGTGGCCATTCACGTCTGATCCTGTCCCAGCTTGGGCCGGACGGACGCTTGCTGGCGATTGACCGTGATCCACAGGCGATCAAAGCCGCAGAATCTATTGTTGATCCTCGTTTTTCTATCGTTCACGGACCTTTTTCTGATCTGGCTGACTATGTGCGGGATCGTGGTCTCGAAGGCAAGATCGACGGCGTCCTCCTGGATTTAGGTGTTTCATCTCCTCAGCTTGACGATCCTGAACGTGGATTCTCATTTATGCGTGACGGGCCTCTGGATATGCGTATGGATCCTACCCGCGGTTATTCAGCAGCTGAATGGTTGATGAAAGCTGAAGCCGAAGATATTGCCTGGGTGTTGAAAACGTTTGGTGAAGAGCGTTTTGCCAAACGTATTGCACGCGCGATCGTTGAGCGTAACCGCGAACTGCCGATGAGCCGGACCAAAGAGCTGGCGGATCTGATCGCTAATGCCTCGCCAATTCGCGAGAAGCACAAGCATCCGGCCACGCGCAGCTTCCAGGCGATCCGTATCTACATCAACAGTGAACTGGAAGAGATTGAACGTGCGCTGGATGGCGCGCTGGAAATTCTGGCACCTGAAGGTCGTTTATCTGTGATCAGCTTCCATTCGCTGGAAGACCGGATTGTGAAACGCTTCATCCGCCAGCATAGCCGTGGTGCGCAGGTGCCGGCCGGTATCCCGATGACGGAAGCGCAAATCGCGGAACTGGGCGGACGTTCACTGAAGTCAGTCGGGAAAATGATGCCCTCTGAGGCTGAAGTGGCCGAAAACCCGCGGGCACGCAGTTCTGTTCTGCGTTTTGCTGAGAGAACAACAGCGTGATAGGCAACGAACGCCACGGACTCGTGGGAGTGATCGCCAGCGATATCCTTCGCAACGGCAAAATCCCATTAATTTTGATGATCGCCGTTTTGGTCAGCGCAATTTTAGTGGTCACTACCGCTCACCGTACGCGTTTGCTGACGGCTCAGCGCGAACAATTAGTCCTGGAAAGAGATGCGCTGGACATTGAATGGCGCAACCTGATCCTTGAAGAGAATGCCCTCGGCGATCACAGCCGGGTAGAACGCATCGCAACGGAGAAATTGCAGATGCAACACGTTGATCCATCTCAAGAAATAATTGTGGTTCAGCCTTAAAATGCCCACGGAGAATACAGGCAGCGAATGAAAGCAACACGCACCGCGAAGTTAAAGCGTCCCGAAAATCAAGCCAGCTTTATCAGCTGGCGTTTTGCGTTGTTGTGCGCCTGTATCCTGCTGGCATTGGTTGGCCTGATGTTGCGTGTGGCGTATCTGCAGGTGATTAATCCGGATAAGCTGGTGAAAGAGGGTGATCTGCGCTCCCTTCGCGTACAAACCATTCCAACGTCCCGTGGCATGATTACCGATCGCTCTGGCCGCCCGCTGGCGGTCAGTGTACCGGTTAATGCCATCTGGGCTGATCCGAAAGAAATTAGCGATCGCGGCGGTATCAGCGCCGATACCAAATGGAAAGCGCTGGCCGATGCGCTGAACATGCCTCTTGCCCAACTTTCTTCCCGTATTACTGCCAATCCAAATGGGCGTTTCGTCTATCTGGCGCGCCAGGTCAATCCTGCGGTCGGTGAATATATCCGTAAACTCAAACTGCCGGGGATTTCCCTGCGTCAGGAATCCCGCCGCTATTACCCGGCCGGGCAGGTGACGTCGCATGTTATTGGCGTCACCAATATCGACGGTGAAGGCATTGAAGGCGTTGAGAAGAGTTTTGACCGCTGGCTGACCGGTAAACCGGGCGAACGTACCATTCGTAAAGACCGCTTCGGGCGCGTCATCGAAGATATTTCTACCGTAGATAGCCAGGCGGCACACAATCTGGCGCTGAGCATTGATGAACGTTTGCAGGCGCTGGTTTACCGCGAGCTTAACAACGCCGTGGCATTCAACAAAGCGGAGTCGGGCACTGCGGTGCTGGTCGACGTGCAAACCGGTGAAGTCCTGGCGATGGCCAACAGCCCGTCCTACAACCCGAACAACATGCCGGATACGCCAAAAGACGTGATGCGTAACCGTGCCATCACCGACATCTTCGAACCGGGTTCCACCGTGAAACCGATGGTGGTGATGACGGCGCTGAAAAATGGCGTGGTGCGCGAGAACAGCGTGCTGAATACCTTGCCGTACCGGATTAATGGTCATGAGATTAAAGATGTAGCCCGTTACGCGGAGCTTTCCGTTACGGGTATCTTGCAGAAGTCGAGTAACGTCGGTGTTTCACGACTGGCGTTATCGATGCCATCCGCTGAGCTGGTAGATACTTACTCGCGATTCGGATTGGGAAAACCGACCAATTTGGGGCTGGTCGGAGAAAGCAGTGGCTTATACCCTAAAAAACAACGGTGGTCTGACATAGAGAGGGCCACCTTCTCTTTCGGCTACGGGCTAATGGTGACACCTCTCCAGCTAGCGCGAGTCTACGCAACAATCGGCAGCATGGGCGTTTATCGCCCATTGTCGATCACACGAGTTGATCCGCCGGTTTCCGGCGAGCGCGTCTTCCCTGAACCGCTGGTGCGTACCGTCGTGCATATGATGGAAAGCGTGGCACTGCCTGGCGGCGGTGGCGTGAAAGCCGCCATCAAGGGTTACCGCATTGCGATTAAAACCGGTACCGCGAAAAAAGTCGGTCCGGACGGAAAATACGTTAACAAATACATTGCCTATACCGCAGGCGTTGCGCCAGCAAGCAATCCAAGATTTGCCCTTGTGGTGGTTATCAATGACCCACAGGCAGGGAAATATTACGGTGGGGCCGTTTCCGCACCGGTGTTTGGCGCCATCATGGGCGGCGTATTGCGCACCATGAACGTTGAACCGGATGCGCTGACTGCCGATGAAAACGCAGACATAGTGAACAATCAAAAAGAGGCTTCAGGTGGCAGATCGTAATTTGCGCGACATCTTAGCGCCCTGGGTGAGTGATGCCCCGGCGGTAGCGCTAAAAGACATGATTCTCGACAGCCGCGTTGCGGCTGCCGGCGATCTGTTTGTCGCGGTTTCAGGCCATACCAGTGACGGGCGTCGTTTTATTCCCCAGGCAATTGCCCAGGGCGTCGCTGCCGTTGTGGCCGAGGCAAAGGGTGAACAAAAGCATGGAACGGTCTGCCAGATGCATGGTGTACCGGTAGTTTATCTCGAGGATCTTAATATTCTGCTGTCAGAGCTGGCGGGACGCTTTTACCAGCAACCGGGCAAAGAATTACGTCTGGTTGGCGTAACAGGCACCAATGGCAAAACCACGACCACGCAATTGCTGGCGCAGTGGAGCCAGTTGCTGGGCGAAACCAGTGCCGTGATGGGCACTGTGGGCAATGGCTTGCTGGATAGCGTGGTACCGGCGGAAAACACCACCGGTTCTGCCGTACAGGTTCAGCACATTCTGGCTGATCTGGTGAAACAGGGGGCAACCTTTGCCGCAATGGAAGTTTCTTCCCACGGGCTGGTTCAGCATCGTGTTGCTGCACTGCCGTTTGCCGCTGCCGCATTTACCAACCTGAGCCGTGATCATCTTGATTACCACGGCGATATGCAAAATTATGAAGACGCCAAATGGCAGCTTTTCTCCTCGCATCATGTCGGTCAGAAAATCATTAATGCTGACGATGACGTCGGAGCGCGCTGGCTGACGAAAACGCCGGGCGCAATTGCGGTCAGCATGGAAGACAAAATCCCGGCAGGCTGGAATGGCCGCTGGCTGGTGGCGCGCAGCGTGAATTATCACGACAACGGCGCGACCGTAAATATCGATTCAAGCTGGGGTGAAGGCAATCTGGAGAGTCGCCTCATGGGCGCGTTCAACGTCAGCAACCTGCTGGTTGCGCTGGCAACGCTCCTTTCCCTCGATTATCCGCTGGCGCAATTACTGGCGACAGCCTCTCAGCTACAACCGGTTTGTGGCCGCATGGAAGTTTTCAATGCGCCGGGTAAACCTACCGCGGTGGTGGATTATGCCCATACCCCTGACGCACTGGAAAAAGCGCTGGCGGCAGCCCGTCTGCATTGTCGTGGCACGCTGTGGTGTGTATTTGGTTGCGGCGGCGATCGCGATAAAGGTAAACGTCCGCTGATGGGCGGTATTGCTGAGCAATACGCTGACCGCGTGATTGTTACCGATGATAATCCCCGCAGCGAAGAGCCTCGCGCAATTGTTGCCGATATTCTCTCCGGCCTGCTTGATGCCGGGCGCGCGCAGGAAATTCATGGCCGCGCAGAAGCAGTCACCAGCGCGATTATGCAGGCGAAAGAAGAGGATGTGGTGTTGATTGCCGGTAAAGGACATGAGGATTACCAGCTTGTCGGCAATCAGCGTCTCGATTATTCCGACCGCGTGACGGTCGCACGTTTGCTGGGGGTGATCGCATGATCCGCGTTTCCCTGCAAACACTGGCGGATGCGCTCAACGCTGAGCTTATCGGTACCGATACCCAAATCGACAGCGTGACGACGGACACCCGTCAGGTCACCGAAGGCTGTCTGTTTGTTGCGCTGAAAGGCGAAAAATTTGATGCCCACGATTTTGCCGCTGATGCCGTCAAAGCCGGTTCAGGGGCTTTACTGGTAAGTAAGCGCTTACCGGTGGACGTTCCGCAGTTAGTGGTTGCTGATACGCGTATTGCGCTCGGAAAACTGGGGGGCTGGGTGCGTCAGCAGGTACCTGCGCGCGTTGTCGGCCTGACCGGTTCTTCCGGCAAGACTTCTGTAAAAGAGATGACTGCGGCAATTTTGCGTGAGTGCGGCAATGTGCTGTATACCGCAGGTAACTTCAATAACGACATCGGCGTTCCGCTGACATTGCTGCGTCTGACGGCAGAGCATGATTTTGCTGTCATTGAAATGGGCGCGAATCATCCGGGGGAAATCGCCTATACCACTGCGCTGGCGCGGCCTGAAACGGCCCTGGTGAATAACCTGTCAGCCGCACATCTGGAAGGTTTCGGTTCCCTTGCGGGTGTGGCCCGTGCGAAAGGCGAGATTTTCGAAGGCCTGCCGGAAAATGGCATTGCCGTGATTAATGCGGACAACAATGACTGGGCAAACTGGCAGCACAAGCTGACCGGCAAAACGGTCTGGCGCTTCTCTCCGCTGCAGGCTGCTGATGTCGATTTCAGTGCTTCAGATGTCAGAATCAGCCCGCTGAATACCGCATTCACCCTGCATTCTCCTCAGGGCAGCATTGATGTTTCGCTGCCGGTTCCGGGCCGACACAATATCGCTAATGCACTCGCTGCGGCTGCGCTGGCGTTGTCTGTCGGCGCTTCACTGGACAACGTGCGCGCCGGTCTGGCAACACTGCAATCTGTAAAAGGACGCTTGTTCCCGATCGTCATCAGCGAGGGCAAAACCTTGCTCGATGACAGCTACAACGCGAATGTGGGTTCAATGACTGCTGCCGCACAGGTGCTGGCGGAGATGCCGGGATACCGCGTGATGGCGGTGGGCGATATGGCTGAACTGGGTGCTGAAAGCGAAAGTTGCCACCGTCAGGTTGGCGAGGCTATCCGTAATGCAGGCATCGATAAGGTCTTCAGCATTGGTCATGACAGCCGCATCATCAGTGATGTCAGCGGGTGTGGTGAACATCTGAAAGATAAGGCAGCCCTGACGGCCCGTTTAACGAGCTTACTGTCTGAACATGCGGTAATTACCGTTTTGATTAAAGGTTCACGTAGTGCCGCAATGGAGCAGGTAGTACGCGCGTTACAGGAGAATGCAACATGTTAGTTTGGCTGGCCGAACACTTGGTCAAATATTATTCCGGCTTCAACGTCTTTTCCTATCTGACGTTTCGCGCCATTGTCAGCCTGCTGACCGCTTTGTTCCTGTCGTTGTGGATCGGGCCTCGCATGATTGCCCGTCTGCAGAAAATGTCGTTTGGTCAGATTGTCCGTAACGACGGCCCGGAATCACATTTCAGTAAACGTGGTACACCCACGATGGGCGGCCTGATGATCCTGGCGTCTATCACGATTTCCGTATTGATGTGGGCTTATCCGTCCAACCCTTACGTGTGGTGTGTCCTGTTCGTCTTGCTGGGTTACGGCGTGGTGGGCTTTATCGATGACTACCGCAAAGTCGTGCGCAAAGACACCAAGGGCCTGATTGCCCGCTGGAAATATTTCTGGCAGTCCGTGATTGCGCTGGCTGCGGCCTTCACCATGTATGCCATTGGTAAAGATACCCCTGCGACTGAACTGGTGGTGCCGTTCTTTAAAGACATCATGCCGCAGTTGGGTTTGTTGTATATCCTGCTGAGCTATTTTGTGATTGTTGGTACCAGTAACGCAGTAAACCTGACGGACGGTCTGGATGGTCTGGCGATTATGCCCACGGTTTTCGTCGCAGCGGGTTTTGCGCTGGTGGCATGGGCGACCGGCAACATGAATTTCGCCAGCTACCTGCATATTCCCTATCTGCGCCATGCGGGTGAACTGGTGATTGTGTGTACCGCCATTGTTGGCGCCGGGCTTGGGTTCTTGTGGTTCAACACTTATCCGGCACAGGTTTTCATGGGCGATGTAGGTTCTCTGGCTCTGGGTGGCGCACTGGGAACTATCGCCGTGCTGCTGCGTCAGGAGTTTTTACTGGTGATTATGGGCGGTGTGTTTGTTGTCGAAACACTGTCGGTCATCCTGCAGGTTGGGTCCTTTAAGTTGCGTGGGCAGCGTATTTTCCGTATGGCGCCTATTCATCATCACTACGAACTTAAAGGCTGGCCGGAACCGCGCGTCATTGTGCGCTTCTGGATTATTTCGCTGATGCTGGTGCTGATTGGCCTGGCGACGCTGAAGGTACGGTGAATATGGCTGACTATCAGGGTAAAAAAGTGGTCATCATCGGGCTGGGTCTTACCGGCCTGTCTTGTGTTGATTTCTTTGTTGCACGTGGTGTAACGCCGCGTGTCATTGATACCCGCGTCAGCCCGCCAGGACTCGATAAACTGGCGGATAACATTGAGTGTCATCTCGGTTCACTCAATGAAGACTGGCTGCTGGACGCTGATTTGATCATTTCAAGTCCGGGTGTTGCGCTGGCAACGCCGGCACTGAGCGCAGCTGCAGAGGCAGGTGTGGAAATCATTGGCGATATCGAATTGTTCTGCCGTGAAACGCAAACTCCGATTGTGGCTATTACCGGTTCGAACGGCAAAAGCACCGTCACCATGCTGGTCGGTGAGATGGCGAAAGCGGCCGGATGGCGCGCGGGCGTGGGCGGCAATATCGGTTTGCCTGTGCTGACCATGCTGGATCACGAATATGATTTGTTTGTGCTTGAGCTTTCCAGCTTCCAGCTTGAAACCACGCACAGTCTGCATGCGGCGGCGGCGACCATTCTCAACGTAACTGAAGACCATATGGATCGCTATCCGTTTGGTTTGCAGCAATACCGTGCAGCCAAGCTGAAAGTGTATGAGAACGCAGCATTGTGCGTTGTCAATGCCGACGATGCGCTGACCATGCCGGTACGTGGCGCGGATAAACGCTGCGTGAGTTTTGGTGTTGATGTGGGCGATTACCATCTGACCCGTCAGCAGGATGATATCTGGTTACGTGTGCGTGGCGAGAAGGTGCTGAATACCCGCGAGATGCCGCTGACAGGACGCCATAACTACACCAATGCGCTGGCGGCGCTGGCCCTGGCGGATGCCGTCGGTATTCCCCATGCGTCCAGCCTGAAAGCACTGACGACCTTTACCGGTTTGGCTCATCGTTTTCAGGTGGCATGGCAGCACAATGGCGTGTGCTGGATTAATGATTCGAAGGCGACCAATGTGGGCAGCACTGAAGCGGCATTGAACGGGTTGCATATTGACGGCACGCTGCACCTGCTGTTGGGCGGGGACGGAAAGTCTGCCGATTTTTCGCCACTGACGCGTTATTTGCAGGGCGACAATCTGCGTATTTATTGCTTTGGCCGTGATGGAGCGGCGCTTGCGGATTTACGTCCTGACGTTTCTTCCTTGTTTGAAACGATGGAGCAGGCGATGCGTGATATCAGCACGCGGGTGGTTTCCGGCGACATGGTTTTACTGTCGCCAGCCTGCGCGAGTCTGGATCAGTTCCGCAGTTTTGAACAACGCGGCGATGTCTTCACCGCGCTGGCGAAGGAGTTGGGTTGATGAGGATTCGGATCCCCGGCCTGAGCCTCGTCGGCAAATTTAATGACTGGGTGATGGGTGCCAAAGAAAGCGAGTCCGTCACACTGGTGTTGTATGACCGGACTTTGCTGTGGCTGACCTTCGGGCTGGCTATCGTCGGCTTCGTGATGGTGACATCGGCGTCGATGCCGATTGGCCAGCGTCTGGCAGACGATCCGTTTTTGTTTGCTAAACGTGATGCGATTTATCTCGGTCTGGCTTTTGGTTTATCGCTGGTGACATTACGTGTCCCGATGGCGGTCTGGCAGAAGTACAGCAACGTCCTGCTGCTGCTCTCGGTCATCATGCTGCTGGTGGTACTGGTGGTGGGCAGCTCGGTTAACGGGGCATCACGCTGGATTTCTCTCGGGCCGCTGCGTATTCAGCCAGCCGAGTTCTCCAAGTTGTCACTATTCTGCTACCTCGCCAGCTATCTGGTGCGCAAAGTGGATGAAGTGCGCAGTAACTTTTGGGGCTTCTGCAAACCGATGGGTGTGATGGTCGTGCTGGCCGTCTTGCTGTTGGCTCAGCCGGACCTTGGTACGGTGGTTGTACTGTTCATCACCACGCTGGCGATGTTATTCCTGGCGGGGGCAAAGATGTGGCAGTTCCTGGCCATTATCGGTTCGGGCGTATTCGCTGTGGTACTGCTGGTTCTTGCCGAGCCATACCGTATGCGCCGCGTGACATCGTTCTGGAATCCATGGGCAGATCCGTTTGGTAGCGGCTACCAGTTAACCCAGTCACTGATGGCATTTGGTCGAGGTGAATTTTGGGGACAAGGTTTAGGTAATTCCGTCCAGAAACTGGAGTATTTACCTGAAGCACACACCGACTTTATCTTCTCCATTTTAGGCGAGGAATTGGGGTATTTCGGTGTGGTTCTCGCCCTGTTAATGGTATTCTTCGTCGCTTTTCGTGCCATGTCTATCGGGCGTCGGGCGTTAGAAACCGACCAGCGTTTTTCCGGGTTTTTAGCCTGTTCAATTGGCGTGTGGTTTAGCTTCCAGGCGTTGGTTAACGTCGGGGCTGCGGCGGGCATGTTGCCCACTAAAGGCCTGACACTGCCGCTCATCAGTTACGGTGGTTCGAGCCTGTTAATTATGTCGACGGCAATCGTGTTATTGCTGCGAGTGGATTTTGAAACGCGGCTGGCAAAAGCCCAGGCGTTTGTAAGGAGTGCCCGATGAGTGGCAATACCCGGCGTTTAATGGTGATGGCAGGTGGTACCGGGGGGCATGTTTTCCCTGGACTGGCAGTGGCCCATCATCTTATCGCGCAAGGTTGGGAAGTTCGCTGGCTGGGTACAGCAGACCGAATGGAAGCGGATTTGGTTCCAAAACATGGGATCGAGATTGATTTCATTAAAATCGCCGGATTGCGTGGGAAAGGTCTGAAAGCGCAACTAACGGCACCGGTTCGCATATATCATGCGTGGCGTCAGGCGAAGGCCATCATGAAACGCTTCCAGCCTGATGTGGTATTAGGCATGGGCGGATATGTGTCTGGCCCCGGTGGGCTGGCAGCCTGGTCACTGGGCATTCCGGTGGTATTACACGAGCAAAATGGCATTGCCGGCATGACCAATAAAGGTTTGTCGCACATTGCTAAAAAAGTATTGCAGGCGTTTCCGGGGGCATTTCCACATGCTGACGTTGTGGGCAATCCGGTACGTACCGACGTACTGGCGCTGGAATTACCACAAACCCGGCTGGCCGGACGTGAAGGCCCGATCCGTGTATTAGTGATCGGTGGCAGTCAGGGCGCGCGGGTCCTTAATCAGACCATGCCGGAAGTGGCGGCGCTGATGGGTGACAAAATTACGTTGTGGCATCAGGTCGGTAAAGGTGCGCTTGAGTCAGTGAATCAGGCTTATGAAAAAGCCGGTCAGACGCTGCATAACGTGACCGAATTCATTGATGACATGGCAGAGGCGTATGCCTGGGCTGATGTGGTGCTTTGTCGCTCCGGTGCATTAACGGTCAGCGAGATTGCCGCCGCCGGTTTACCGGCCATTTTTGTGCCTTTCCAGCACAAAGACCGCCAGCAGTACTGGAATGCGCTACCGCTGGAGAAAGCCGGGGCAGCGAAGATTATCGAGCAGAAAGATTTTAGTGCCGCCGCCGTCGCTGATGTGATGGCCGGATGGGACAGAACCCATCTGCTGGAAATGGCGATGGCCGCACGTGCCGCTGCCATCCCTGATGCGACAGAGCGTGTTGCCGCAGAAGTGGTTGCCGCCAGCAAAAAATGAAATTGAACGGGCCATGCAGTCTGTGGTCCCAGCCGTAAGAAACGGATTAATCAGTAACCTGAAATAGTGAATAAAAACGTGAATACACAACAATTGGCGAAACTGCGTACCTTCGTGCCCGAGATGCATCGTGTCCGGCACATTCACTTTGTTGGCATCGGTGGTGCCGGCATGGGTGGTATCGCCGAAGTGTTGGCCAATGAAGGCTATCAGATCAGCGGTTCTGATTTAGCACCTAACGCGGTGACTCAGCAACTGACTGCACTGGGCGCGACGATTTATTTCAATCATCGCCCTGAGAACGTGCTGGATGCGAGTGTAGTGGTAGTTTCCACCGCGATTTCATCCGATAACCCGGAAATTGTCGCGGCGCGTGAAGCCCGTATTCCGGTGATCCGCCGCGCAGAAATGCTCGCTGAACTGATGCGTTTTCGTCACGGCATCGCTGTGGCAGGTACGCACGGTAAAACCACCACCACGGCGATGGTGACCAGTATTTATGCCGAGGCCGGGCTGGATCCGACCTTTGTAAACGGTGGCTTAGTGAAAGCCGCAGGCACGCATGCGCGTCTGGGTTCAAGCCGTTTTCTGATTGCTGAAGCAGACGAAAGCGATGCGTCTTTCCTGCATCTGCAACCGATGGTGGCCATTGTGACCAACATCGAAGCAGATCATATGGATACGTATCAGGGTGACTTTGAAATCCTGAAACAAACGTTCATCAATTTTCTGCATAACCTGCCGTTCTACGGGCGTGCAGTAATGTGTATTGATGATCCGGTGATCCGTGAGCTGATCCCACGCGTAGGCCGTCATATGACGACGTACGGTTTCAGTGAAGACGCCGATGTGGTTATCGAAAATTACCGTCAGGTGGGCGCGCAAGGGCACTTCACGCTGCGCCGTCAGGATTTGCCGCTGATAAGCGTTACGCTGAATGCGCCGGGTCGTCACAATGCGCTGAACGCCGCAGCCGCAGTAGCCGTAGCGACTGATGAGAATATCAGCGATGACGCTATTTTGCGCGCGCTGGCAGGTTTCCAGGGTACCGGACGACGTTTTGATTTCCTGGGCGAATACGCGCTGGAAAATGTGAACGGTAAAACGGGTAGTGCGATGCTGGTTGATGACTACGGTCACCATCCGACAGAAGTGGATGCCACGATCAAAGCCGCGCGTGCGGGCTGGGCAAACAAGCGCCTGGTGATGATCTTTCAGCCGCACCGTTACACCCGTACCCGCGATTTGTACGACGATTTCGCCAACGTGCTTTCGCAGGTTGATGTGCTGATCATGCTGGATGTGTATCCGGCCGGTGAAGCGCCGATCCCGGGCGCGGACAGCCGCTCGTTGTGCCGCACTATTCGCGCACGCGGCAAGCTTGATCCGATTTTGGTTTCTGATATTGAGGCGGTGCCGGAAAGTCTGGCGCAAATCCTCGAAGGTGACGATTTAGTTCTGGTTCAGGGCGCCGGTAATGTCGGCAGAGTAGCCCGTAAATTGGCAGATCAAAAGCTGCAGCCAGTTAAGAAAGGTGAAGAACATCATGTCTGAGAAAGTAGCGGTATTGTTGGGTGGTACTTCCGCAGAACGCGATGTGTCATTACAGTCAGGCGCCGCGGTGCTGGCTGGTTTACGCGAATCCGGTGTTGATGCCCACGGCATCGATACCAAAACGTTCAATGTGGCGCTTCTCAGGGAAGAAGGGTACAGCAAAGTCTTTATCGCACTTCACGGTCGTGGTGGCGAAGACGGGACATTGCAGGGTTTGCTGGAGCAAATCGGTTTACCCTATACCGGCAGCGGTGTGATGGCTTCTGCGCTGACGATGGATAAATTCCGCACCAAACTGGTGTGGCAGGCTTTAGGGCTTCCGGTTGCGCCGTTTGTCACATTGCATCGTTCACAAATTGAGGAGGCAGGGCAGGGCACTCTGGCGGTAAAAATCGCCGAATTAGGCCTGCCGGTGATCGTCAAGCCAAGCCGTGAAGGTTCCAGCGTCGGGATGAGTAAAGTGACGACCGAAAAAGAGTTGTTGCCCGCCCTGCAGGAAGGCTTCCGTCATGACGATAACGTACTGATCGAAAAATGGCTGAGCGGCCCGGAATATACCGTGGCTATTGTTGGTAATCAGGTGATGCCATCGATTCGCATCCAGCCAGCCGGTACGTTTTATGACTATCAGGCAAAATATCTGTCTGATGAAACACAATATTTTTGCCCGAGCGGTTTAAGCGAAGCGCAGGAGCAGCAGTTGACTGCGCTGGCCTTGCAGGCTTATCAGGCGCTCGATTGCAGCGGCTGGGGACGTGTCGACGTCATGCAGGATGGTGACGGCAACTTCAATTTACTGGAAGTGAACACATCGCCGGGAATGACCAGTCACAGTCTGGTGCCCATGGCGGCTAAACACGCCGGGCTGAGCTTCCCGCAACTCGTTTTCCGTATTCTGGAACTGGCAGACTGATATGTCTCAAGCCGCCCTGAATACCCGAGAGCGTGAGACGGCCGAGAGCAACGGCCGTCGCAGTAACGGTGGCCAGCTGGCAGGGATCGTGTTTCTCCTGTTGGTGGTAGGAACGATTTTATGGAGTGCGTGGGCCGTTGTCGGCTGGATGCAGGATGCAAACCGATTGCCGTTGTCCCAGTTAGTTGTCACCGGGGAACGGCATTACACGACCAACGATGATATTCGTCAGGCGATTCTGTCCTTAGGGGCTCCGGGAACGTTCATGACGCAGGATGTAAACGTCATTCAGCAGCAGATTGAGCGTTTACCCTGGATAAAACAGGTCAGCGTACGTAAGCAATGGCCGAATGAACTGAAGATACATCTCGTGGAGTATGTGCCGGTCGCACACTGGAATGATCTGCATATGGTTGATGCCGATGGCAAATCTTTCAGCATACCCGCCGAGCGTGTGGTCAAACAAAAAATGCCGTTGCTTTACGGTCCGGAAGGCAGCGAACAGGATGTTTTGCAGGGCTTTCAAACGATGAGTCAGGCGCTGGCCGCCGGCAAGTTCACGTTGAAAGCAGTGGCAATGAGTGCACGTCACTCGTGGCAGTTAACTCTGGATAATGACGTCCGGCTGGAATTGGGGAGAGATGACCGGATGGGACGTTTACAACGTTTTATCGAGCTTTACCCGCGATTCCAGCAACAGGCTGAAGCCGATAAGAAACGCATCACTTATGTCGATTTACGTTATGACAGCGGTGCGTCGGTAGGTTGGGCACCAGAGTTTATTGACCAGCAAAACAGTAATCAGCAACAGAATCAGGCACAGGCTAAACAACAATGATCAAGTCGACGGACAGAAAACTGGTAGTTGGGCTGGAGATCGGTACGGCAAAGGTCGCCGCATTGGTGGGGGAAGTTCTGCCCGATGGCATGGTCAATATTATTGGCGTGGGCAGTTGCCCATCCCGTGGCATGGACAAGGGTGGCGTGAATGACCTGGAATCGGTGGTGAAGTGCGTGCAGCGCGCCATCGATCAGGCTGAACTGATGGCAGATTGTCAGATTTCCTCTGTTTACCTTGCTTTGTCTGGTAAACATATCAGTTGTCAGAATGAAATAGGGATGGTTCCTATTTCAGAAGAGGAAGTCACACAGGAAGATGTAGAGAATGTGGTACATACCGCTAAATCGGTGCGTGTGCGTGATGAGCATCGGGTTCTGCATGTGATCCCTCAGGAATATGCCATTGATTATCAGGAAGGGATTAAAAATCCGGTCGGACTTTCCGGTGTGCGTATGCAGGCTAAAGTTCACCTGATTACCTGCCATAACGATATGGCGAAGAACATTGTGAAAGCGGTTGAACGCTGTGGCTTGAAAGTTGACCAGCTGATTTTTGCCGGTCTGGCAGCCAGTTATGCCGTTCTGACCGAAGATGAGCGTGAATTAGGGGTTTGTGTCGTGGATATTGGTGGTGGAACCATGGATATCGCGGTTTATACCGGCGGCGCACTACGTCATACTAAGGTCATTCCTTATGCCGGGAATGTGGTTACCAGCGACATCGCTTATGCGTTTGGAACGCCACCTACCGATGCTGAAGCGATCAAAGTTCGCCACGGTTGTGCATTAGGATCGATTGTCGGCAAAGACGAGAACGTCGAAGTGCCGAGCGTCGGTGGACGTCCACCACGCAGTCTGCAGCGTCAGACACTGGCTGAAGTTATCGAGCCCCGTTACACAGAATTGCTGAATTTAGTGAACGACGAAATTTTGCAATTGCAGGAGCAGTTACGTCAGCAAGGCGTAAAACATCATCTGGCCGCCGGTATTGTTCTGACAGGCGGTGCAGCACAAATTGATGGTCTGGCAGCTTGTGCGCAGCGGGTATTCCATACCCAGGTGCGTATCGGGCAACCCCTGAACATCACCGGGCTGACAGATTATGCGCAGGAACCTTACTACTCAACGGCTGTAGGGCTGCTGCACTACGGGAAGGAGTCTCACCTGAGCGGTGAGGCCGAAGTGGAAAAACGCGCCTCAGTGGGCAACTGGTTCAAACGAATCAACAGCTGGCTGAGAAAAGAGTTTTAATGTTTTAACAACGGGATCATGCTGTTCAGGTTTTTGATCCCGACGCGACAGGCACAAAACGGAGAGAAACTATGTTTGAACCTATGGAACTGACCAATGACGCGGTGATTAAAGTCATCGGCGTCGGTGGTGGCGGCGGTAATGCTGTCGAACACATGGTGCGTGAGCGCATCGAAGGTGTTGAATTCTTTGCCGTTAACACAGACGCTCAGGCGTTGCGTAAAACGGCAGTAGGCCAGACGATTCAGATCGGTAGCGGTATTACCAAAGGTCTGGGTGCTGGTGCGAACCCGGAAGTGGGTCGCAATTCTGCAGAAGAAGACCGTGAAGCCCTGCGCGCTGCGCTTGAAGGTGCTGACATGGTCTTTATCGCAGCGGGTATGGGCGGCGGTACTGGTACCGGTGCCGCACCCGTGGTTGCTGAAGTAGCTAAAGATTTGGGTATCCTGACTGTTGCTGTTGTGACTAAGCCTTTCAACTTCGAAGGCAAAAAGCGCATGGCATTCGCGGAACAGGGTATTGCTGAGTTGTCCAAACATGTGGACTCCCTGATCACTATCCCTAACGACAAGCTGTTAAAAGTGCTGGGTCGTGGTATCTCTCTGCTGGACGCCTTCGGTGCGGCTAACGACGTGCTGAAAGGTGCGGTGCAGGGTATCGCTGAGCTGATCACCCGTCCGGGTCTGATGAACGTCGACTTTGCTGACGTGCGCACTGTCATGTCCGAAATGGGTTATGCCATGATGGGCTCCGGTGTGGCGTGTGGTGAAGACCGTGCTGAAGAAGCCGCTGAAATGGCGATTTCCAGCCCGCTGCTGGAAGACATCGATTTGTCCGGTGCGCGCGGCGTTCTGGTCAACATCACTGCGGGCTTCGACCTGCGTCTGGATGAATTCGAGACTGTGGGTAACACCATCCGTGCTTTCGCATCAGATAACGCCACTGTAGTTATCGGTACGTCTCTTGACCCGGAAATGAACGACGAGTTGCGTGTGACTGTGGTTGCAACCGGTATCGGCATGGACAAACGTCCTGAGATCACTTTGGTGACCAATAAGCCAGCCAGCCAGCCAGTCATGGATCACCGTTACCAGCAGCACGGAATGTCTCCGTTGCCGCAGGAAACGAAACCCGCGGCGAAAGTGGTCAATGATCAAAGTGCGCAATCCAATAAAGAGCCCGACTATCTGGACATTCCGGCCTTCCTGCGTAAGCAGGCAGACTAGTCCGAATTGTAGGATCTCCGCTCTTTGTGCTAAACTGTCCCGCCGACCTTAAGGTATGCTTAGGTCGGTTGGATGGATAAACATTGCGAGATAAAAACGATGATCAAACAACGTACATTAAAACGTATCGTTCAGGCGACGGGCGTCGGTTTGCATACCGGCAAGAAAGTCACCCTGACTCTGCGTCCTGCACCGGCGAATACCGGGGTCATCTATCGTCGCACTGACTTGAATCCACCGGTTGATTTCCCGGCAGATGCAAAATCCGTGCGTGATACCATGCTCTGTACTTGCCTGGTTAATGAGCATGACGTACGTATTTCTACGGTAGAACACCTTAATGCGGCATTAGCTGGCCTGGGCATTGATAACATTGTTATCGAAGTCGATGCGCCTGAAGTGCCGATTATGGACGGTAGTGCTGCACCTTTCGTCTATCTGTTGATGGATGCAGGGATTGAAGAGCTGAACAGCGCGAAGAAATTCTTGCGCATCAAAGATACCGTGCGTGTTGAAGACGGTGATAAGTGGGCTGAGTTCAAACCGTTTAATGGTTTCTCTCTGGACTTCACTATCGACTTCAATCACCCGGCGATTGATTCCAGCTCACAGCGCTACAAGATGAATTTCTCTGCAGAAGCATTTGTTCGCCAAATCAGCCGCGCACGTACTTTTGGTTTCATGCGTGATATCGAGTACCTGCAGTCACGCGGTTTGTGCCTGGGTGGCAGCTTTGATTGCGCAATTGTTGTGGATGATTACCGCGTGCTTAACGAAGATGGCTTGCGTTTTGAAGATGAATTCGTTCGTCACAAAATGCTGGATGCTATCGGTGACCTGTTCATGTGTGGGCATAACATCATTGGTGCGTTTACCGCCTACAAGTCTGGTCACGCATTGAACAATAAGTTATTGCAAGCGGTACTGGCTAAGCAGGAAGCCTGGGAATTAGTCACATTCCAGGATGAAGCTGAAATGCCACTGGCTTTTAAAGCACCGTCTACAGTATTGGCGTAATCGGTACTTTGGTATTATTTATTACGACTGGTTGGCCTGGCACTCTCTCCGGCCAATCCAGCCAGTCGTTCTAAAGCCTTTCTGAGTTTTTCCGGGCTCCGGCTCGCAAGTCCCCTTAATTCTTCTGCGCTCTGCGCACTCAAGTGTCTGACTGGCATAGATTCTGACGCGATCGCTTTATTTTTAATCGCAATCTGCGAAGCATTTTCCATTTTCGCCATGAGCGAAGGATTAATCCTGATGTCGATTGATGACAATGATGGTAGAATTTGCGCTCGAAGTGCAGAGAGTAATGCAGGTTGTTCATAGCGTAAGCGCATCATCCAGCTGGCATTAGCTATTTCAAGTACTAAAACTCCCTGTCGATAATTACCGACGCGACACCATGGTTGCATGGGTGCCGGTAACAGACCTTTCACTGCGCGGTTGAGTTTCAATAACGCTGCCGCACGCTGTTGAACAATACGCAGCGGGCTTTGCTCAGTCGAAGAGGCATCATCGAACAGGATATCTAATAATTGTGGGCGACTATCGCGCATGATGGGCTCCGGCGGATTGTAAACTTGTGATTGGTATTCTAAATCGTTGGCGACAATTTGGCAGAAGGTATTTTTGGCCGCATCTCCTGTTGGGGATGGTCGCGGCAAGCCTTGGCGTGTCCACGAATCTGTCGCAAACGGAACTGCCAGCGGTTCCCAATACGTCCTCAAGTCTAAACCGTCTTAACATCGCCAGTACAGGGCTGAGTAATCTTGCATTACTCCAGGCGAACCGCCGCCCGTCTTTCGGTGTTGATTACTGGCAACAGCATGCATTACGCACGGTCATCCGTCACCTTTCTTTTGCTTTGGCCCCGCAGGTAGTTTACACCGTAGCGCAGCCGGAAGCAGAAATGCAGAAAGCCGAGCCGCTGCATGTTCAGCAACTTGCGTTGCTGGTTACCCTTAATGCTTTGCTGACCCATGAGCCTAAACCTCCGGTTATCATCCGTCAGACGCAACAGCCATTTCTCCCTCTTGCTTCATCGCATCAAACCGGCCTGTGGTTAGCACAGGTGCAAGGCATTCGTGCCGGCCCGTCCTCTCTGATTTAACAGACTGTAATCCTAAACTCTATTTATAAATCAACAAATTATTGGCTGCATTTGGTGGCCTCCAAGAGATATTAAGCACTATGTTAATCAAATTATTGACCAAAGTTTTTGGTAGCCGTAACGACCGCACATTGCGCCGCATGCGTAAAGTGGTTGATCTGATCAACCGCATGGAACCTGAAATCCAAAAACTGACCGATGAGCAACTGCAGGCGAAAACGAACGAATTCCGTGAGCGCCTGGCAAAAGGTGAAGTGCTGGAAAATCTGATCCCGGAAGCCTTCGCGGTTGTCCGTGAATCCAGTAAACGTGTATTCGGCATGCGTCACTTCGATGTGCAACTGCTGGGTGGGATGGTACTGAACGAACGTTGCATCGCAGAAATGCGTACCGGTGAAGGTAAAACGCTGACCGCAACCCTGCCAGCTTACCTGAATGCATTGAGCGGCAAGGGCGTTCACGTTGTTACCGTCAACGATTATCTGGCACAGCGTGACGCCGAAAATAACCGTCCGCTGTTTGAGTTCCTTGGCCTGAGCATCGGCATCAACTTGCCCGGTATGCCTTCTCCGGCTAAACGTGCTGCTTACGCCGCTGATATCACTTACGGTACAAACAACGAATACGGTTTTGACTACCTGCGCGACAACATGGCGTTCAGCCCTGAAGAACGTGTGCAACGTAAACTTCACTACGCGCTGGTGGATGAGGTTGACTCCATCCTGATCGATGAAGCACGTACTCCGCTGATCATCTCCGGCCCGGCCGAAGACAGCTCAGAAATGTACACCCGCGTAGATAAACTGATCCCTAAACTGATCCGCCAGGAAAAAGAAGACTCCGATTCCTTCCAGGGTGAAGGCCACTTCTCTGTTGATGAGAAAGCGCGTCAGGTTCACCTGACCGAACGTGGTCTGGTCCTGATCGAAGAACTGCTGGTTGAAGCCGGTATTATGGAAGAAGGCGAATCCCTGTATTCCCCGACTAATATCATGCTGATGCATCACGTGACCGCAGCGCTGCGCGCACACGTCCTGTTCACCCGTGATGTCGATTACATCGTGAAAGACGGCGAAGTCATTATCGTCGACGAACATACCGGTCGTACCATGCAAGGTCGTCGCTGGTCAGACGGTCTGCATCAGGCGGTTGAAGCCAAAGAAGGCGTGGATATTCAGAACGAAAACCAGACACTGGCTTCTATTACTTTCCAGAACTATTTCCGTCTGTACGAAAAACTGGCCGGCATGACCGGTACTGCAGACACCGAAGCGTTCGAATTCAGCTCTATCTATAAGCTGGATACCATTGTCGTGCCTACTAACCGCCCTATGGTGCGTAAAGATATGGCCGACCTGGTGTACATGACTGAAATGGAAAAGATTGGCGCGATTATCGAGGATATTCGTCAGTGTACTGCCAAAGGCCAGCCGGTTCTGGTCGGTACTATTTCCATTGAAAAATCAGAAGTTGTCTCTAACGAACTGACCAAAGCGGGCATTGCGCACAGCGTTCTGAACGCCAAATTCCACGCCAAAGAAGCGGATATTGTCGCGCAGGCTGGCCAGCCAGGCGCAGTGACCATCGCCACCAATATGGCCGGTCGTGGTACCGATATCGTGCTGGGCGGCAGCTGGCAGGTTGAAGTTGAAAACCTGGGTGAAGAAGTCACCGACGAGAAAATCGCTGAAATTAAAGCCGCATGGCAGATTCGTCACGACGCGGTTCTGGCTTCAGGTGGTTTACACATCATTGGTACTGAGCGTCACGAATCACGTCGTATCGATAACCAGCTGCGCGGTCGTGCGGGTCGTCAGGGTGATGCCGGTTCATCCCGCTTCTACCTGTCTATGGAAGATGCCCTGATGCGTATCTTCGCGTCTGACCGTGTATCAAGCATGATGCGTAAACTGGGTATGAAACCGGGCGAAGCCATTGAGCACCCATGGGTGACCAAAGCGATTGCCAATGCGCAGCGTAAAGTAGAAAGCCGTAACTTCGATATCCGTAAGCAACTGCTGGAATACGATGACGTGGCAAGCGATCAGCGTCGTGCCATCTACAGCCAGCGTAACGAATTGCTGGACGTGTCTGACGTGAGTGAAACCATCGCCAGCATCCGTGAAGATGTGTTCAAAGCGACCATCGACAGCTACATTCCGCCACAATCTCTGGAGGAAATGTGGGATGTTCAGGGGCTGGAAGAGCGTCTGAAGAAAGACTTCGAGCTGGAAATGCCGATTGCAGAGTGGCTGGACAAAGAGCCGGAATTGCATGAAGAAACCCTGCGCGAGCGTATCATGGAACTCGCAAAAGAATCTTACGCCCGTAAAGAAGAAGTGGTTGGCGCTGAAATGATGCGTAACTTTGAGAAAGGCGTGATGCTGCAAACGCTGGATTCCTTGTGGAAAGAGCATCTGGCGGCAATGGATTACCTGCGTCAGGGTATCCATTTACGGGGCTACGCGCAGAAAGATCCTAAGCAGGAATACAAACGCGAATCTTTCGCGATGTTTGCTGCCATGCTGGAATCTCTGAAATATGAAGTGGTCAGCGTGTTAAGCAAAGTTCAGGTGCGTATGCCTGAAGAAGTGGAAGCGATGGAAATTCAGCGTCGTGAAGAAGCTGAACGTCTGGCTCGTCAGCAACAACTGAGTCATCAGGATCAGCAGGAAATCGAAGTCGCTGAAGCGGCGCGTCTTGCTTCCTCTGGTGATCGCAAAGTAGGCCGTAATGATCTCTGTCCGTGCGGCTCCGGTAAAAAATACAAACAATGCCATGGCCGCCTGCAAAAGTAAGATCTTCGGCTAAGTCATCGTGTTAATCTTGAAGGCGGCATAATTGCCGCCTTTATTTTTGTCTTAAAAGTCCCCATAAGGACAGTCATTGCACTCAGCGGATAGGTGGAAACTGTGACGCTTAAACAACTTAATATCGCAGCGGGCATTATCCGGAATGCCAGCAAAGAAATCTTTATCACTCAGCGCGATGCATCATCGCATATGGCAGGGTTCTGGGAGTTTCCTGGCGGTAAGATTGAAGCGGGCGAAACACCAGAACAGGCTGTTATTCGTGAGTTACAGGAAGAGGTCGGCATCAATGCTAAATCTCCTGTACTGCTAAAAACATTGGAGCACCGGTTCCCGGATCGCATCATTACACTCTATTTTTTCCTGGTGGAAGACTGGCAGGGCGAGCCGTATGGCAAAGAAGGGCAGCCGAAGCGCTGGATTGCGCAGGCGGATTTGCAAGAGGAGGAATTCCCTCCTGCCAACGAAGTGATTGTTACAGCCCTCAAAAATAATCAGTACTGATTACGTATAGAATATCTGACATGCAGAATTTGATGGCATAGAGAAAGGGGGCCGAAGCCCCTTTTACTATCCCCGTTGTCCGGATTAAATCTCTTCTTCGCTCCAGTCATCCAGATCGTTCACATCACCTTTACTCGGGATGCGTTTCTCTTCATCGGCCCATTCGCCGAGATCAATGAGCTGGCAACGCTTGGAACAAAAAGGGCGGTAAGGGCTTTGTTCACCCCAAACCACGATTTTCTGACAGGTCGGGCAGTTTACTTCAATGATTTCAGGGTCCATTTGCAACTCCTAGCAGCAGGAAAGTTCAAAATTCAGTCGCGCGGGAACCACGCCATGTTCGCTGTCGAGGGGTAAAAAGCGAATGGCATAACGGGTTTTATGCCCGGATACTTGCGGGTAAAGCTGGTTTTCCATCGAGAGCCGTAATCGTAACAGATCTGCACCTTCAGCGTTGTCCTGGAAAAATCCATTCAGACTGATTTGATTGCGAAACGCGCCAGACTGGCGGATCAGATCCAGTACCATCATGAGCGAATTATTCAGCGGAGCCAGTGTTTCGAGCCAGTTTCGCACTTCACGATCACGTTGTGATTGTGCCAGATGCAGCCAGATATGCAGCGTCGGCAAATCAAAACTGCAACACCCGCCGGGGATGCTCAGACGCTGGCGAACCAGCGCGATCAGGCGATCTTCCTTCAGGGCTTGCCCTATACGTGGTGCTTTCATTAACACGGATGCACATTGCTTCAGCTCGGCGCGCAGCCCCTCGATCCTTGATAAATCAACGCCCGGCACATCTTTCCACTGAGACAATTTTTGCTGCTGGCGTTCAAGCTCTTTCAGTAAATCGGTACGAACCTCACCGCGCTCCAGCACATCCAGTAAATCTGAAACGGTGCGAAAAAATAGCAAGGCAGAAGCAATATCAGTGAGTTGAGCGTTGGAATGCATCTGTTGCAACAAAAATTCGATGCGAAGCCAGGTGCGCATTTTCTCATTCAGTGGATGTTCAAAGAGAACGGTTGCAGCTACATCAGTCATGCTTGGCAATATCCTGTCTGTTTACTCACACCGCAAGTTGCAAATAGCGGTGATGTAATTGGGCAACACGCGGTTCAATTAATTTCGGATCACCGCTGTTATCAATAATGTCATCCGCGCAGGCCAGACGTTTTTCACGACTGATCTGCGCAGCAATAATACTTTCAGCCTGCTGGCGGCTGATGCCATCGCGCGACATCGTCCGGGAAAGCTGAACATGTGGCTCTACATCCACCACCAGAACGCGATTCGCTTGCTTCTGTAATCCATTTTCAATCAGCAGCGGTACGACCCAGAGCACGTACGGCGTTTGCGCCTGTGCAAACAAGCATTGTGTCCTGGCATGAATAATGGGGTGTAGTAATTTATTAACCCATTCTTTTTCAGCAGGATTACTAAAAATTCGCTCCCGAAGTGCCGGGCGTTTCAATGAGCCATCAGCGGAAATAATGCTTTTACCAAATCGCTGGCTTAACGCTTCCAGCGCTGGCTCACCCGGAGCAACGACCTGACGGGCAATGACATCTGCATCGACAATGCTTACGCCATGACGGGCGAAGCTTTGGGAAACGGTACTTTTGCCACTACCGATACCTCCGGTCAATGCAACGATATAGCTCATACTGGTGCTCTGATAAAATTAGTTAGGTAAATGATAAAGACATTGTGAGTAAGTGCAAGCCGTGGTGTTCCGGGTTTTGCTGCGTAAAATTATTAACCTGCACAATCAAAAGTCTGTGATGAAGGTTGTAAAAGCCATCTTGCCGTTGTCATTTTCCTGTGTATGATAAAACCACTGGAAAGGGTGTGTAAAAATTTGCTGTGCACCCTAGCGACCCGTCGCCAAACCAGGACTAACCCGCCATGCGCATTGAAGAAGATTTGAAGTTAGGTTTTAAAGACGTACTCATCCGCCCTAAGCGTTCTACCCTCAAAAGTCGTTCCGAAGTTGAACTGGAGCGCACATTCACATTCAAACACTCAGGTTTCAACTGGTCCGGTACTCCGATTATCGCCGCGAACATGGATACCGTTGGCACATTCCGTATGGCGATCGTACTGGCCTCTTTTGGTCTGCTTACGGCCGTGCATAAACATTACACCGTAGAACAGTGGCAGGCTTTCGTCACTTCCTCTGATGAATCCGTGCTGCGTAATGTCATGGTGTCTACCGGAACGTCAGAAGCTGATTTTGTTAAAACTCTGCAAATCCTTGCTTTGTCGCCCCTGCTGAAGTTTGTTTGCCTGGATGTCGCTAACGGTTATTCCGAGCACTTTGTGAGTTTTCTGCAACGCGTACGTGAAGCCTGCCCGGATAAAGTCATTTGCGCTGGCAACGTAGTGACCGGTGAAATGGTGGAAGAGCTTATTCTGTCTGGTGCGGACATTGTGAAAGTCGGCATCGGTCCGGGATCGGTGTGTACGACTCGCGTAAAAACCGGTGTGGGATATCCGCAGCTTTCTGCTGTTATCGAATGTGCCGACGCTGCGCACGGTCTGGGCGGACAGATTGTCAGCGACGGCGGTTGTGCTGTTCCAGGCGACGTGGCAAAAGCGTTCGGCGGCGGTGCTGATTTCGTCATGCTTGGCGGTATGCTGGCGGCGCATGAAGAATGTGAAGGCACGGTTGTTGAAGAGAATGGCGAAAAATTCATGCTCTTTTATGGCATGAGTTCAGAATCTGCCATGAAACGCCACGTTGGCGGTGTCGCTGAATACCGCGCGGCAGAAGGTAAAACAGTGAAATTACCTCTGCGTGGCCCGGTTGAAAACACCGTACGTGACATTCTCGGTGGACTACGTTCTGCCTGTACTTACGTCGGTGCAGAGCGCCTGAAAGAACTGACCAAGCGCACCACCTTTATCCGCGTCGCGGAACAGGAAAACCGTCTGTTTGGCAAGTAAGTAAGCATACTGCCGCCATCGCGGCGAAACATGTTTCGCCGCTTTTCCTCCTCTCTGATTTACCCCATCACCGAACCCAGCTGGAAAATGGGCAAATACATCGCAATCACCAGTCCACCGACAATCAATCCCATTACGGCCATGAGTACCGGCTCAATTGTTTGTGACAATGTGTCGGCCAGCGAGTTAGCTTTGTCATGATGCAGATGCGCGAGTTTCAACAGCAATTCGTCCAGCGACCCTGATTCTTCACCGATTTTTATCAACTGATGGCATAAGGTTGGGAACAGCGGCGACTGGCCGAAAGCTTTGTGTAAAGGTGTCCCTTGCATGATTTGCTCACGTATCTGGCTCAGTGCGGCCTGAAAATGCAGATTGGACATTGATGCAGACGCTGCGGCAAGTCCGGCAATTAACGTCATTCCAGCGTGCTGTGTCATTGCCAGCGTTTGAAATATCTGGCTGAGGCAACTGTCTGTCACCAGCCGCGATGTCAGAGGCAACCTGAGCAGTAGCATCTGCTCGCGCAGTTGCCAGTGCTTAAGCGGGTGCAACTTTTGCAGATAGCCGAAACAGCAAAGCAACAAAATACCTGCCAGCCAGGGACCGGTGCTGAGGAGGGTGCCAGAAGCAATGACCAGCATGCGTGTAAACCAGGGGAGTTCGGCATTAAAAGAAGCATAGATTTTGGCAAACTCAGGCAACACTAAAGTCAGCATCAACAGAGTAACCACCATTGCAATAACGCTGACAATCAGCGGATACCGCAGCGCCTTTTTCACTTTGCTTCTTAACTCAGCTTGTTGCTCCTGCTGAGTTGCCAGTTGCAGGCAGCATTTGTCCAGTTGTCCCGTGAGCTCACCAATAGCAATTATTTGTCTGTAAATATCTGGAAAAACATCCGGATAATGATTCAGTGTTACCGACAGCGGTTTTCCTTCGCGAACGCCTTTCGCAATATTTAGCAATACACAATGCCATGCGGGTTTCAGGTGTTCATTGGCCAGTAAGGTCAGGCTATTTACCAGCGGCAGCCCGGCTTGTAACAGCGTTGCGAGTTGCCTGACGAAAGCAACTCGTTCCTGATTTTTCCAGAAACGCCGTCCCAACCGCTGCTTCATTCTGATTTTCAGCGGTTGCAAACCAGCAGCAAAAAGCTGCTGGTAAATTCCGTCTTTATCCACCTCAATGCAATGATCTTGCTGAATGCTTCCCAGTGTGTCGATGGCCTGCCAGTGGTATAGCCGCCAGGACCGGAGAGCGTCACCGTCAGTTTTCATGTAGCCTCGCCTTCACCGGTAACACGATAAAGTTCTTCAAGTGAGGTAATACCTTGTTCGACCAGCAACATACCGGCTTCCTGCAACGTCTTTTGACCTTGTTCGCGGGCAATTTTACTCAGCTCGTTCACACTTGCCTCTGCTACCAGCGCCTGCTGTAACCGGGGTGTTATGTTCAGCGTTTCATAAATACCGGTACGCCCGTAATAGCCCGAAAAGCATTGATGGCATCCAGCGGATAGCCATAACTGCATATAGCCGCTTCTGCCATCAGCGTCTTTTTCAACCAGCGACTTGTGCGGTTTGCGGCAATGGGGGCACAATTTTCGTACCAGCCGCTGAGCAATCACAAGACGTAAACTGGCGGCAATATGGAAACCTTCAATCCCCATTTGTCGGAGGCGGATCAGTGTTTCGCAGGTTGAATTCGTGTGAAGAGTCGAAAGCACCAGATGCCCGGTTTGTGCTGCCTTTACGGCAATTTCGGCCGTTTCTTTGTCTCTGATTTCGCCAACCATAATTACATCAGGATCCTGACGTAACAACGCACGCAGGACGCTGGCGAAGCTGAGATCTGTTTTGCTGTTAATCTGAGTCTGATTTATGCCACTGACCGGGATCTCAATGGGATCTTCCACGCTGCAAATATTGCGGGAGATGGCATTCAGGTGACGAAGGCCGCTGTAAAGCGTTACCGTTTTCCCGCTGCCTGTCGGGCCGGTGACCAGAATTAGCCCTTGTGGATGTTTCAGTGCGGCTTTGAAAAAGTCCAGGTCTCGTGGCGTAAAACCAAGTTGTGACATAGAGAGATCCTGCTGAGTCATGTGCAGAATGCGCAGCACGATCTTCTCACCGTGTAAGGTCGGCAGAGAAGATACTCTCATGGAATATCTTTGATTTTGCAGCATGACTGAGATCTGACCATCTTGTGGTAACCGGCGCTCAGCGACATTCAGCTGCCCCATAATCTTTAGTCGTGCGCACACACCCGCTGCCATCGAAAATTCAGGGCCGGGGACTTCCTGCAATACTCCGTCAATTCTCATCCGAACCCGAAAACTGTGTTCGTAGGGTTCAAAGTGTATATCTGAAGCCCTGCGGGTGATTGCCAGCCTCAGTATCTGATTGAGGACATTAATGACCGGGGCATCGCTTTGATTATTCAGCTCATTGCTTTCATCAGTTTTCGAGGATGACCATGAATCGTCTGAGGCCGTTTTCTCCTTTATTTCGGAATTGCCTTGCTCCATGACTTGTTCGAGCCGTGTTTGTGGCCAGCGTTCAAGCTGCACTTTTAAGCCCGTGGCAAAGCGCAGTACATTACTTAATGCCTCCGTGTCTGCCTCTGTTTCATGGCATGCAACATGAAGCGTCTGGTTGTCACGATGCAACACAACGGCTTTGTAGCGCTGACACAATGCTTCAAGTGACGCTTCACTTTGCAGGCGGTCGTTAATGGATGGAGACTCTGGGCGCAGGGGGATATCGCTCATTATGGCGCTCCTGTGGTGTCAAACCGGAAAACGCTTTCGCAAGCTTCAACCATCGAAGCATTACTGGAATTGGTGCAGATTCTGCTCCACGTAATACCGCCTGCCTGATTGTCCTGGGCCGGTGTCATCACAACGCTGAGGCCGTCCAATGCCTGCTGACCGGTCAGTGAAATGATGCCCGAATTAACCTGAATCTGACTGACATAACGACTGGTCGCTGCCGCCGGAATGCCCTGACTGCCAGCGCTGCAACTCGTCAGCGTACCTGTATCGATGACGCACAGTTCGACACCGGTTTTGTAGGGCACCATCATTTGCAGCATATCGGTCATGGCTGCTTTCTGGATATAACTCTGGTAAGCGGGTATGCCGATGGCACTGAGGATCGCAATAATCGCGATCACTACCATCAGTTCAATGAGGGTAAATCCTTGTTGCCGGTGATTCATGGCATTCTCCGTTTCGTAAGACTGCGTTGTTGTTTCTCAGGCAGCAAACTAAACGGAGAAAAAACCTGACTCCAGCACCATTGCTGGCTTTTCCAGGATGTCTTCCAGGATAAATAGGTATGCCTGCAAGGCAGGCAAAACATTTGCGTGATGTCTCGCAACTATAAAGATGAAATGAAAAAGGTGATGGTGGCCAGAAGGGGAGAATGCGAGGGTAATGCGGCAAGATGAAATAGAGCGAAGGAAGTCGTGTTGCCCCTGGAAAGGAATTCAGGGGCAACAATGCAGCAATTAGCTGAAGCGCATGGAGAGATCCATGGCTCTGACATGCTTAGTCAGTGCGCCGACAGAAATGTAATCCACGCCAGTTTCCGCGAATTGGCGTAGCGTTTTTTCCGTCACGTTACCGGAGACTTCAAGTAGCGCACGGCCCGCGGTCAGGGCAACGCCTTCCCGCATCATCGGCACGGTGAAGTTATCCAGCATGATAATATCAGCACCCGCATCCAGCGCCTGCTGAAGTTCATCGATGGATTCGACTTCTACTTCGACGGGCACGTCGGCGTGGATCCACAAGGCACGTTCCACGGCGGCTTTTATCGAGCCACAGGCAATGATGTGGTTTTCTTTAATCAGAAACGCATCGGCAAGACCAAGGCGGTGATTGCTTCCGCCACCGCATAACACAGCATATTTGAGTGCCGTTCGCAGGCCGGGCAAGGTTTTGCGGGTATCGAGCAACTGAGTTTTTGTGCCCTCAAGGATTTTCACATAATGATTCACTTCGGTTGCCACGCCGGACAGGGTTTGCACAAAGTTCAGCGCGGTACGTTCGCCAGTCAGCAGCAGACGTGCGGAACCTGAGAGTTCACATAAGGTCTGGTTTTCAGAAACAGGGTCGCCGTCTTTGACATGCCATTTGACGGTGATTTTATCGCCAGCCAGCTGGATAAAAACTTCGTCCAGCCAGCGCTGGCCGCAGAAAACACCGGCTTCGCGGGTGATGATGGTGGCGGTAGCATTTTTGTCTTGCGGCAACAGTTGAGCTGTTAAGTCATTGTTGGCATTGGCTTCGCCCCCCAGATCCTCACCGAGAGCCTGAGTAACAAGAGAAGGAATATCGTTCTGGATACGTTCGAGTAACTGGGCGCGGCGACTTTCAGGGCTGTAGCTGCGGGTAGACATACAAATACTCCGAAATGGCGGATAAGAAGGAGAAAAAAACATGCTACCCTGTTGCTGTGATAAGTACCACCTGAGCACATCATTGAGGTCTTTGATGCACTTAAAACAAGGCTGGATAACTGAAGCCCGGCAGGTCGTTTCCCCGCATTTTGATCTCCGTCCTGAAGATGAAATTCCCTCACTGCTGGTGATCCATAACATCAGTTTGCCGCCTGGAAAATTCGGCGGTCCTTATATTGATCAATTATTTACCGGCACGCTGAATCCGCAGGATGATCCTTATTTTGAAGGGATCAGTCACTTACGCGTTGCTGCGCATTGTTTAATTCGTCGTGATGGTGAGATTGTGCAATATGTGCCCTTTGATAAACGTGCCTGGCATGCGGGTGTATCCCGCTGGCAGGGGCGTGAGCGCTGTAATGACTTTTCGATTGGCATTGAGCTGGAAGGGACGGATTTTGAGCCTTTTACTGACGCTCAATATCACGGCCTGGCCGCCGTTACTGAGTTGTTAATTAAGCACTATCCCATTAGTCTTGATGCGATTACCGGACACAGTGATATTGCTCCCGGGCGTAAGACTGATCCCGGCCCTGAATTCGACTGGGCATTTTATCGCAAGCTGTTAGCGCTGCCGGTAGGGCAGAATAACCTTTCTGACCTGTGATAAACCGGACTTAGGTGTCTGTTTTACGGGTGTGGTGTGTTGAGAGAGAGTGACAATCGATGACGTTATTTACTTTGCTCCTGGTGCTGGCTTGGGAACGCTTGTTCAAACTGGGTGAACACTGGCAGTTGGATCATCGGTTTGAGGTGATTTTCCGCCGAGGCCGGCAGGCTTCTCTGACTAAAACGCTGGCTATTATGATTGTCTGGATGGTGATCATCTGGGCGATATTGCGCGCCGTGCAGGGGATCTTCTTTGGTGTGCCAACCCTGATTTTGTGGGTGATTTTATGCCTGCTGTGCATTGGCGCGGGCATCAAACGCAAGCATTATCGCGCTTATCTTAAGTCCGCCCGTCAGGGGGATGTCGATGCCTGTAAGGAAATGGCAGAAGAACTGGCCTTGATCCACGGGTTACCGACAGACTGCAGCGAAGAAGCCCGTCTGAGAGAGCTGCAAAATGCGCTGCTTTGGATTAACTATCGCTACTACCTGGGACCGTTGTTCTGGTTCGTGGTCTGTGGGCCTTACGGACCCATAGCGTTGGGGGGGTATGCCGTATTGCGCGGTTATCAGACCTGGCTGGCGCGTCATATGCCGCCGCTGAAACGTTCCCAGTCCGGCGTCGATGCCCTGCTGCATATTATGGACTGGATCCCGGTTCGCCTGGCCGGTGTGGCTTATGCATTGCTTGGTCACGGCGAGAGAGCCTTACCTGCCTGGTTTGCTTCGCTGGGCGATATTCACTCTTCGCAATATCATGTCTTAACGCGGCTGGCGCAGTTCTCTCTGGCGCGCGATCCGCATACCGATCCGGTACAGACGCCTCGTGCTGCCGTGAGCCTTGCACGTAAAGTGACGATGATCATTCTGGTGGTCGTGGCGCTGCTAACGATTTATGGCACCTTGATTTAATTAACTTTTAATATCCAGTATCGCAAAAAAGCCCGGTACATTTTATTGGCCGGGCTTTTTGCTTTTTGTCAGTGCTGCTTTTGTAAAGTCAGCGGACGGTTATCGGCGGCGGGTTCACCGAAATCGGGCATGCCGTTTTCATCCCAGCGGAAGGTTTTAATGCGTGTATGCCGGTTCGGGTCGTACAGCGGATCACCCTCAATTTCGGTGTAATTTCGGGCGTGATATACCAGCACATCTTCGCCCTGTTCGTTGCGGGTGAAGCTGTTGTGGCCGGGGCCGAACTGCCGGTTCTGCGTCTGAGTACTGAATACCGGGCGCCGGGATTTATGCCAGCTCGCAGGATCCATCAAGTTGCTGTTGATGTCTGCGCTGAGCAGGCCGATACAGTAATTTTCGTCGGTGGCGCTGGCGGAATAGGTGATGAAAATCTTATCGCCGTGTTTGATCACCGCAGGGCCTTCATTAACCCAAAAACCGATGATTTCCCAGTCCAGTTCAGGCTTGCTGAGCATGACCGGAGGTGATTTCAGCGTCCACGGGGTTTCCATTTCGGCCAGATAAAGATTGGAGTTTCCGCGAATTTCCGGGTCTTTCTGCGCCCACAAATAATAGCTTTTGCCCTGATGCTCAAAATGAGTGGCATCGAGCGAGAAACTGTCGATCGGCGTCTGGATCCGGCCTTTCTCCTGCCATGTTCCGCTGAGCGGATCGGGGTCTTCGCAGACCAGCGCATACATTCTGTGCTGGAATAAACCGTCGACGATTTCCTGCGACGGTGCGGCCGCGTAGTAGATGACCCATTGTCCGTCGATAAAATGCAGTTCCGGTGCCCAGATCAGCGCACTCATCGGGCCGGTGTCTGGCTTGTGCCAGACGACGATGGCGGGTGCCTGTGCAAGCCCTGCCAATGTCGGTGAGCGGCGGATCTCCAGCCGGTCATATTCCGGCACCGACGCGATAAAGTAATAGTGCCCGTCGCTGTGCAGCCAGATATGCGGATCTGCGCGCTGCTCAATCAGCGGGTTTGGATAATTACTCATGTTTCAGCTCCTTGCTGGTCAGTGGGACGCTCAGTGTGTCCGCGTCCACGGCATTTTTCGCATCGTGATATTCATTCAGCTCGCGGTAATTACGGCGGCGGATTTCCAGATCGGCCTGAATGGTGCGCATGGTTTCGCGATCCACTTTCAGTAAACGTACAACACCGGCAGTAATCAGATAACCCACGCCCGGAATGATGGTGAACAGCAACATGATGCCGTTGATGGCATGATCGCTTTGCTGCGCCGCACCGGCGTTGTAACCATAGGCGGAGAGCAGGAAGCCGACCATCGCGCCCGCTACCGCCAGTCCGCATTTCAGGAAGAACAGGTTACCGGAGAAGCTGATGCCGGTAACACGTTTGCCGGTTTTCCATTCGCCGTAATCGTCAACGTCGGCCATCAGCGACCAGTGCAGCGGGGAAGGGAGCTGGTGCATGATATTGAGGATGAAGTACGCCACCAGAATAAGCGTCGTGGCGTGCGGGTCGAGGAAATAGAATCCGCAGGAGAAAATGGTCAGGATGATGTTGGCCCAGAAGAACACTTTCAGTTTGCAGTATTTGTCGGTCAGCGGTTTTGCCAGCGCGCTGCCGATCATCATGCCCACGACACCCAGGCTGATAAACATACTGGCGAATGAGGTGGATTTCTCCATTACCCACGTCACGTAATACATAGTGGCCGCCATACGGATAAAGCCCGGACACACGTTGCAGAACGTCAGCAGCAGGATGCGTACCCACTGGTCGTTTTTCCACACATCTTTCAGGTCAGATTTTAAGGCGTGTTTAGAAGGCACCGCAGGCTGAATACGCTCTTTTACCGAGCTGAAGCAGAACAGGAACATAAACAGCGCGATGATCGCCATCACGCCCATCGACATCTGGTAGCCCTTGGCTTTGTCTGCGCCACCGAAAAAGTCGGCCATCGGCAGCAAGGTGGAAGACAGGATCAACGTTGCGATACCCACCATAAAGAAGCGGTAAGACTGACAGGCAACACGCTCATGCGGATCGGCAGTAATGACGCCGCCCAGCGAGCAGTAGGGGATGTTGATGGCGGTGTAAGTCAGGGACATCAGGAAGTAGGTAACAAACGCATAGATAACTTTGCTGTTGTAGCTCCATTCCGGCGTGGTGAACATCAGCACGCTGAACAGCACATATGGCACCGAAACCCATAACAAATAAGGGCGGAAACGGCCCCAGCGCGTCGTGGTGCGGTCAGCAATTGCGCCCATTATCGGGTCGGTGACGGCGTCGATAACACGCACTGATAGCAGCAATACGCCAACCAGTGCCGGAGCTAAACCGAAGACATCGGTGTAAAAATAATTAAGAAACAGCATGATGGCGCCGCCAATCATATTGCAGCCCGCATCTCCCATGCCGTACGCCACTTTCTCTTTGAACGACAGCGCGCCTTCCTTCATGGATGTTCTCTCCGGATAGATGTCAAAAGGACAGTTGTTAAAAAACTGTTTGATAGCCCAGAGTATTGGCTTAGAAAGGGAATAAGAGTCAGGAGGTAAGAGTCATGAAGATGGACGATTTGGTCATCTCAGAAAAAGTGTGACCTGTATAACAGGACGCCCCGGCAAGGCACTTAACCGGGGCGTCTGAGGATTTTAAATGATTACTCTTGCTTAAGCGTTAACGGATTTCCCGCTTTGCTGATTCTTGATCCAGTAACCAATGCCCAGCACCACCAGCCAGACAGGGATCAGCCACACGGAGATCGCCATGCCCGGAGTGATAGCCATGATCACCAGAATCGCCGCCATAAACAGCAGACAGATGTAGTTCCCCACCGGATACAGCAGGGCTTTGAACTTAGGTTCCACACCTTCACGACGTTTCGCCTGACGGAATTTGATGTGTGCAAGGCTGATCATTGCCCAGTTGATGACCAGTGCGGAAACCACCAGCGCCATCAGCAAGCCAAACGCTTCGCCCGGCATCAGGTAGTTAATCAGCACGCACAACGCAGTGGTGGCCGCAGACACCAGGATAGAGGCCACCGGCACGCCGCGCTTGTCGACGTTGAGCAATGCTTTTGGCGCATTGCCTTGCTGAGCCAGACCAAACAACATGCGGCTGTTACAGTAAACACAGCTGTTATACACCGACAGCGCCGCCGTCAGGATCACCACGTTCAGGGCGTTAGCCACCAGCGCATCACCCAGGTCATGGAAGATCAGCACAAACGGGCTGGTATCCGGCCCGACACGGGTCCATGGCATCAGGGAAAGCAAGACGGCCAGTGAGCCCACATAGAAAATCAGAATACGGTAGATAACCTGATTGGTCGCTTTAGGAATGCTGGTTTCCGGATTATCGGCTTCAGCAGCAGTGATCCCAACCAGTTCCAGGCCACCGAAGGAGAACATGATGATCGCCATCATCATCACCAGCCCGGTCATACCATGTGGCAGGAAACCGCCTTGCTCCCACAGGTTACGCACGGTTGCCTGAGGGCCGGCCGTATCGCTGAACAGCAGCCAGCCGCCGAACAGAATCATGGCCACCACGGCAACCACTTTGATGATCGCAAACCAGAACTCCATCTCGCCAAACACTTTAACGTTAGTCAGGTTGATAGCGTTGATCAGCACGAAGAAAACCGCAGCAGAAGCCCATGTCGGGATTTCCGGCCACCAGAATTGAATATATTTACCGACGGCAGTCAGTTCGGCCATCGCGACCAGAACGTACAGCACCCAGTAATTCCAGCCGGAAGCAAAACCTGCAAATCCGCCCCAGTATTTATAGGCAAAATGACTGAACGAACCGGCAACCGGCTCTTCAACCACCATTTCACCCAACTGGCGCATAATTAAGAATGCGATAAAACCTGCGATGGCATAACCGAGAATAATCCCCGGCCCTGCGGACTGAATAACGGAAGCGCTGCCCAGAAACAGCCCTGTACCGACGGCCCCACCTAATGCAATCAACTGAATATGGCGGTTTTTAAGGCCGCGCTTCAGCTCATCGCCTTGTTGTTGATCAACCATTTACCTGTCCTCTGTCATTGGGGCAAAACCCATAACATTCTGTGTGTTAGAGAGAATGTAAGGCGATAATTACACTTTTTGTATCTAATTATTTACGGCTGGATTGTGCCTAAAAATCAGGATCATCTACCGTTCGGGCAAGAATAATGTTATGCGGAAAAGTTTGCACGGGGTTTATGCGTCATCTGCATAACAAATAATCAAATTGACTGGAAATTTGTTCTGGATCTCTAAAATGCGATCTCACGCAGCGTAAAAACAATAAATGATAAAAATTTGTTAAATTGTGCGGGGTCGACGCATTTACTGGGTAGCCATATGGACACAAGGTGAATACTTTGTTACTTTACGGCCACGTTTTTTAAATTGGTATTACCAATTGACTCCGGCAACTTACAGAGTCGCTACTCGCAGAGAACCGCACATATATGGCTTACAGCAAAATCCGACAGCCTAAGTTATCCGATGTGATCGAGCAGCAACTTGAGTTTCTGATCCTCGAAGGCACCTTGAGGCCTGGGGAAAAGCTTCCGCCAGAGCGCGAACTGGCCAAACAGTTTGATGTATCGCGACCTTCTCTCAGAGAGGCAATCCAAAGCCTGGAAGGGAAGGGGCTACTCCTGCGCCGTCAGGGTGGTGGTACTTTCGTACAAAGTAACCTGTGGCAAAGCGTGAGTGATCCGCTGGCTGAGTTACTGGCCGACCATCCTGAATCACAATTCGATCTCCTTGAAACACGACATGCCCTTGAAGGGATCGCTGCGTATTACGCGGCGCTTCGTGGCACAGAGGAAGATTTGCAGCGCATTCGCGATTGTCATGTGGTCATTCAGACCGCACAAGACAGCGGAGATCTGGACGCAGAAGCCGACGCGGTGATGCAGTATCAGGTCGCTGTAACAGAAGCAGCCCATAATGTGGTGCTGCTGCATCTGGTCCGCTGTATGGGGCCGATGCTCGAGAAGAACGTTCGACAGAACTTTGAATTGCTTTACTCACGCCGGGAAATGCTGGCGACGGTAAGCAACCACCGCGCCAGTATTTTCGAGGCGATTGTTGCACGGGAACCAGAAATAGCGCGTGCTGCATCTCACCGTCACCTGGCGTTCATTGAAGAAGTTTTGCTGGATCTCAGCAGGGAACACACCCGGCGGGATCGGTCTTTACGACGGCTCCAGCAACGAAAAGATGAAAGTTAACCATCAGGGTTAATTTTTAGAGCCTTCATTTGAGGGCTCACGGCAACTACATGACGGGCCTGTCTTCGTGCGTTCTCATCGCGGCGAAGCGCGTTTTAGAAAGAGCGCAGGAAGACAGGCTCCAGATAAACCAACGTATTAGAGACAGATAAGGAAAAGCACCATGTCAGAACGTGTAAATAATGACGTGGATCCGATCGAAACTCGCGACTGGCTACAAGCGATCGAATCGGTCATCCGTGAAGAAGGTGTTGAGCGTGCACAGTTCCTGATCGATCAGGTTCTCAGTGAAGCGCGTAAGGGCGGCGTGAGCGTCGCTGCTGGCGCAGCCAGCCGTAACTACGTCAATACCATCGCTGTTGAAGACGAACCTGAATACCCGGGTAACCTGGAGCTGGAACGTAACATTCGTACCGCTATCCGCTGGAACGCCATCATGACCGTTCTGCGTGCGTCCAAGAAAGACCTGGAACTCGGCGGCCACATGGCGTCCTTCCAGTCTTCTGCGACCGTGTACGAAGTGTGCTTCAACCACTTCTTCCGTGCGCGCAACGAAAAAGACGGCGGCGATCTGGTGTACTTCCAGGGCCACATCTCCCCGGGCGTGTACGCACGTGCTTTCCTTGAAGGCCGCCTGACTGAAGACCAGATGAACAATTTCCGTCAGGAAGTTCACGGTAAAGGTCTGTCTTCTTATCCGCACCCTAAACTGATGCCTGAGTTCTGGCAGTTCCCGACCGTATCCATGGGATTGGGCCCGATCGGTGCCATCTATCAGGCTAAGTTCCTGAAATATCTGGAACACCGTGGTCTGAAAGACACCTCTGCACAGCGCGTTTACGCATTCCTGGGCGACGGTGAAATGGACGAACCAGAATCCAAAGGCGCGATCACCATCGCGACCCGTGAGAAACTGGACAACCTGTGCTTCATCATCAACTGTAACTTACAGCGTCTTGATGGCCCGGTAACCGGTAACGGTAAAATCATCAACGAACTCGACGGCATCTTCGCAGGCGCTGGCTGGAACGTGATTAAAGTGATCTGGGGCAACCGCTGGGATGAACTGCTGCGTAAAGACACCAGCGGCAAACTGATCCAGCTGATGAACGAAACCGTGGATGGCGACTACCAGACCTTCAAGTCCCGCGACGGTAAATACGTTCGTGACCACTTCTTCGGCAAATACCCTGAAACTGCGGCGCTGGTCAAAGACATGACCGACGACGAAATCTGGGCGCTGAACCGTGGCGGCCATGATCCGAAGAAAGTCTTCGCTGCACTGAACAAAGCACAAAATACTAAAGGCCAGCCGACCGTTATCCTTGCGCATACCATTAAAGGTTATGGCATGGGCGACGCTGCCGAAGGTAAAAACATTGCTCATCAGGTGAAGAAAATGAACATGGATGGCGTGCGCTATATCCGTGATCGTTTCAGCGTGCCAGTAACCGATGAAAATCTGGAAAAACTGCCGTACATCACACTGGAAAAAGACTCTGCAGAATACAAATACCTGCACGAACGTCGCGCTGCGCTGAAAGGCTACCTGCCGACCCGTCTGCCAAACTTCACGCAGAAGCTGGAAATGCCGAAACTGGAAGACTTCTCACAACTGCTGGAAGAGCAGAAGAAAGAGATCTCTACCACCATCGCCTTCGTCCGTGCCCTGAACGTGATGCTGAAAAACGACTCCATTAAAGACCGTCTGGTCCCGATCATCGCTGATGAAGCGCGTACATTCGGTATGGAAGGTCTGTTCCGTCAGATTGGTATTTACAGCCCGAACGGTCAGCAATATACCCCGCAGGACCGTGAGCAGGTTGCTTACTATAAAGAAGACGAGAAAGGTCAGATCCTGCAGGAAGGTATCAACGAACTGGGTGCCGCGTCTTCATGGCTGGCCGCAGCGACGTCTTACAGCACCAACGATCTGCCAATGATCCCGTTCTACATCTACTACTCCATGTTTGGTTTCCAGCGTATCGGTGACCTGTGCTGGGCAGCGGGTGACCAACAGGCGCGTGGCTTCCTGATCGGCGGTACGTCAGGTCGTACTACCCTGAACGGTGAAGGTCTGCAGCATGAAGATGGTCACAGCCATATTCAGTCTCTGACTATCCCTAACTGTATTTCCTACGATCCGTCTTACGCTTACGAAGTGGCTGTCATCATGCATGATGGTCTGGTGCGTATGTACGGTGAAGCGCAGGAAAACATTTATTACTACATCACCACGCTGAACGAAAACTACCACATGCCAGCCATGCCGGAAGGCGCGGAAGAAGGCATCCGTAAGGGTATCTACAAGTTAGATACGCTGGAAGGCAGCAAAGGTAAAGTGCAGTTGCTGGGCTCCGGTTCTATTCTGCGTCACGTACGTGAAGCGGCTGAGATCCTGTCCAAAGACTACGGTGTAGGTTCTGACGTTTACAGCGTGACCTCCTTCACTGAACTGGCCCGCGACGGTCAGGACTGTGAGCGCTGGAATATGCTGCACCCAACTGAAACCCCGCGCATTCCGTACATCGCCCAGGTGATGAGCGATGCGCCAGCGGTGGCGTCTACTGACTACATGAAACTGTTTGCTGAACAGGTTCGTACCTACGTTCCGGCCAGCGATTATCGCGTTCTGGGTACAGATGGCTTCGGTCGTTCAGACAGCCGCGAAAATCTGCGTCACCACTTCGAAGTGGATGCGTCTTACGTTGTGGTTGCTGCGCTGGGTGAATTGGCTAAACGCGGCGAAATCGAAACGTCTGTAGTGGCTGAAGCCATTAAGAAATTCGATATCAATCCAGAAAAAGTTAACCCGCGTCTGGCATAAGAGGTAAAGACAGATGGCTATTGAAATTAACGTACCGGACATCGGTGCAGATGCAGTGGAAGTCACCGAAATCATGGTGAAGGTGGGCGATAAAGTTGAAGTCGAACAATCGCTGATCACCGTTGAAGGCGATAAAGCTTCTATGGAAGTGCCTTCTCCACAGGCTGGCGTGGTCAAAGAAATTAAAGTTGCGGTTGGCGATACCGTCGAAACCGGCAAACTGATCATGATCTTTGACGCCGCTGATGGTGCTGCTGATGCAGCACCTGCGAAACAGGAAGCCAAAGCAGAAGAGAAAGCGCCTGCTGCCGCACCTGCTTCCAGCGAAAGCAAAGAAGTGAACGTACCAGATATCGGTGGCGACGAAGTAGAAGTCACTGAAATCATGGTGAAAGTGGGTGACACCGTCGAAGCGGAACAATCGCTGATCACCGTAGAAGGCGATAAAGCTTCTATGGAAGTCCCTGCACCGTTCGCGGGCAAAGTAAAAGAAATCAAAATCGCTGCGGGCGACAAAGTCAGCACCGGTTCTCTGATCATGGTCTTCGAAGTGGCTGGTTCTGGTGCAGCCGCACCTGCCGCTGCTGCAGAAACCAAATCAGATGCGGCACCTGCGGCTCCGGCTCAGTCCGGCAGCAAAGAAGTGAACGTGCCAGATATCGGTGGCGACGAAGTAGAAGTCACTGAAATCATGGTGAAAGTTGGCGACAAAATCAGTGCAGAACAGTCACTGATCACCGTTGAAGGCGACAAAGCCTCAATGGAAGTCCCGGCACCGTTCGCGGGTACCGTGAAAGAAATCAAAATCGCTGCGGGCGACAAAGTCAGCACCGGCTCTCTGATCATGGTCTTCGAAGTAGAAGGCGCTGCGCCTGCTGCTCCGGCGGCGAAGAAAGAAGAAGCGGCTGCCCCGGCGAAACAGGAACAAAAAGCGGCTGCCCCTGCTGTCAAAGCAGAAAGCAAAGGCGAGTTCGCTGAGAACGATGCTTATGTTCACGCCACGCCGGTTATCCGTCGTCTGGCCCGTGAGTTCGGCGTTAACCTGGCGAAAGTGAAAGGGACGGGCCGTAAAGGTCGTATCCTGCGTGAAGACGTTCAGACTTACGTGAAAGACGCGGTCAAACGTGCAGAAGCCGCACCGGCTGCTGCAACGGGCGGCGGTCTGCCAGGCATGCTGCCTTGGCCGAAAGTGGACTTCAGCAAATTCGGTGAGATTGAAGAAGTCGAACTGGGCCGTATCCAGAAAATCTCTGGTGCGAACCTGAGCCGTAACTGGGTGATGATCCCGCACGTTACGCACTTCGACAAAACTGATATCACTGAGCTGGAAGCGTTCCGTAAACAGCAGAACGATGAAGCCGCGAAACGTAAACTGGACGTGAAATTCACGCCGGTGGTCTTCATCATGAAAGCCGTTGCCGCTGCCCTTGAGCAGATGCCACGCTTCAACAGTTCTCTGTCCGAAGATGGTCAGAAACTGACGCTGAAAAAATACATCAACATCGGTGTGGCGGTAGATACGCCAAACGGTCTGGTTGTTCCGGTCTTCAAAGACGTGAACAAGAAAGGCATCGCCGAGTTGTCCCGTGAGCTGATGGCGATCTCCAAGAAAGCCCGTGACGGTAAGCTGACTGCCGGCGAAATGCAGGGCGGTTGCTTCACCATCTCCAGCCTCGGCGGTATCGGGACAACCCACTTCGCGCCAATCGTTAATGCGCCGGAAGTGGCTATCCTGGGCGTCTCCAAGTCTGCCATTGAGCCAGTCTGGAACGGCAAAGAGTTCACTCCGCGTCTGATGATGCCAATGTCGCTCTCCTTCGACCACCGTGTTATCGACGGTGCCGATGGTGCACGCTTCATCACCATCATCAACAACGTGTTGTCTGACATTCGCCGTCTGGTGATGTAAGCGAAAAGCCGGCCAATCGGCCGGCTTTTTTCTGATAATCTCTTCATGCTGTTTGAGATTTTCCAGGGCAAAGCACAAATCGGATGCCGTTTGTTGTTTCAAATTTGTTAACAATTTTGTAAACTGCGGGCGGATAGAACGACCCGGTGGATGATGGGCGTTACGATACAAAATGACGTCAGACCCGCCGGACATAAATTAAGAGGTCATGATGAGTACTGAAATTAAAACTCAGGTCGTGGTACTTGGGGCGGGCCCTGCGGGCTATTCTGCTGCTTTCCGTTGCGCTGATTTAGGTCTTGAAACTGTTCTGGTTGAACGTTATTCCACGCTTGGCGGCGTGTGCCTGAACGTTGGCTGTATCCCTTCTAAAGCTTTGCTGCACGTCGCGAAAGTGATCTCTGAAGCAAAAGCACTGGCTGAACACGGTATTGTTTTCGGTGAGCCGAAAACAGACATCGATAAAGTTCGCGTCTGGAAAGAAAAAGTTATCAACCAGCTGACCGGCGGTCTGTCCGGTATGGCGAAAGGCCGTAAAGTCAAAGTTGTTAACGGTCTGGGCAAATTTACGGGCGCGAATACTCTGGTTGTTGAAGGCGAAAATGGTCCGACGACCATCACTTTTGACAATGCGATCATTGCGGCGGGTTCCCGTCCAATCAAACTGCCATTCATTCCTCATGATGACCCGCGTGTCTGGGATTCCACCGATGCACTGGAGCTGAAAAGCGTTCCAGAGCGTCTGCTGGTAATGGGCGGCGGTATCATCGGTCTGGAAATGGGCACCGTTTACCACGCGCTGGGTTCTCAGATTGACGTGGTAGAAATGTTTGATCAGGTGATCCCTGCGGCTGACAAAGATGTGGTGAAAGTCTTCACCAAGAAAATCAGCAAGCAATTCAACCTGATGCTGGAAACCAAAGTGACCGCAGTAGAAGCCAAAGAAGATGGCATTTACGTCACGATGGAAGGCAAAAAAGCCCCTGCAGAACCACAGCGTTATGACGCGGTGCTGGTGGCTATCGGCCGTGTACCTAACGGTAAACTGCTGGAAGCGGGCGCTGCGGGCATTGAAGTTGATGACCGTGGTTTCATCCACGTCGACAAACAAATGCGCACCAACGTGCCACACATCTTTGCTATCGGCGATATTGTCGGTCAGCCAATGCTGGCGCACAAAGGTGTTCACGAAGGCCACGTGGCTGCTGAAGTTATCTCCGGCAAGAAACACTACTTCGATCCGAAAGTCATTCCATCCATTGCCTATACTGAGCCGGAAGTTGCCTGGGTGGGCCTGACTGAGAAAGAAGCGAAAGAAAAAGGCATCAGCTACGAAACCGCCACCTTCCCGTGGGCAGCTTCAGGCCGTGCTATCGCTTCCGACTGTGCAGACGGTATGACCAAACTGATCTTCGACAAAGAATCTCACCGTGTTATCGGTGGTGCGATTGTCGGCACCAACGGCGGCGAGCTGCTGGGTGAAATCGGCCTGGCAATCGAAATGGGTTGTGATGCCGAAGATATCGCGCTGACCATCCATGCTCACCCGACTCTGCACGAGTCCGTGGGGCTGGCAGCAGAAATCTACGAAGGCAGCATTACCGACCTGCCGAACCCGAAAGCGAAGAAGAAATAATCGTTCTCCTTTGCTGATAAACGCCTCTCCGGAGGCGTTTTTTTTTGCCCGCAGTGGACCTTTGTCTATTTATTAAATAAATGTTCTGCTGTGGTTGAATATAATATATTTATAGTTGATTCGTTAACTCTCTGAATATTAATAATCAATAATTATAAATGTGAGTTCGATATCATTTTCATTTTATTAAAAGCGCAATGTGCAAAGGCAATAAAGTCGTTGTCAAAATTAATTCATTGGAAGATGGAGTGAAAATGGATATTAAATTCAGGGCTACGCTCGGCGCATTATGTTTATTATCTATATGTTCGTCGGCGAAGGCCGCAACCGAATGCATGTTTACCTATCAGTGGCATATCCCCATTAGCTATACCGAAAAGATTGTCCTTACTGACCAGGCACCGCCAACCAGTGGTTATGTAGAACTCGCCGCGCAAACCAGCACGCAGTTCATCACGTCAAATACGATCCACTCGACGTGTAATCCTGGTCAGGATGGACAGGCCTTTTCGGGCAGTGTGGCAGATTACCAGGGGTCATTAGAAACGTACACCACCAAAGAGGGTAAAAATGTAGAGCTTTATCCCACGTCAATGCCCGGAATTTATTATGGCGTGAAAATGTATAGCAAACAATGTCCGCAAATGGGAGGCTATATTCCACCGAATAAAGACTGGACATTTATCTATGATATTGGTGATGACAAAGAAACAGAATGTTTGAAAAACGATGAGCCTTATTATTTTGAACTGGCATTTTTTATGGGATCGGATTATAAGCCAAAAGAAGACTCCATACTTTTGCAGAATCTCCCCATCGAGGAACATGGTCATTTCAAATTGTCTGGTAGCGATGGCGATTCTAATCCGGGATCGGTAACGGTTCTGACGGTGGAGTTTACCGCCGAACTGAAAAAAAATGCCTCAGCCTGCATCAGCGCAAGTACATTGCTCAATGAAATGCAAAATCACCTGGCGATAAATAATCTGGTGACCACTGCGCAACATCGGGGTGATTTTGATGACACCCGGCCTGAAAACAGCCTCGATGCCTTCCATCTTTCTTACGATCGCTGTCGGCCAAATGTTGAAACCGACGTACGTGAAACCTCAGATCATCAACTGGTGGTTTTCCACGATCTCAACGTCGGCAAAATGCTTGAGCCCGGCTATGATCCTGTTTCGGGGCTGGGGCCCAATGACGCATTAAGCACCCTGACGCTTGCACAGCTACAGTCAAAATTTCTTGTCAACGTGGCGACCCGGCAACCCACAACGCTTACCGTTCCCACGGTCGATGAAATGCTTCAGGACTACATTTCCTATAACGGTCAGTCCCTCATCTACCTGGAAACCAAGTCATCTTCCGTTATCATCCCGACCGCACTTGCGCTCTACAGAAAATCCGTGGATTTCTCAAGCAGCAACCTATTGAAGCGGGTGATTATGAAAGTGAACATGGCGGAATATCCCTCACCTGATCTCTGGAATCATGCCCTGGTGAGTGCCGGTATCCCGACGGGAACGACTATCATGATTGACCCGGTGATCACCCCCAATGATGCCAGCAAAATAAACGAATTGCCTGACAGTACCTTTGCATGTCCTGCTGGCGTTACCGATACAAAATCGATTTGCGCTGTGCGTGCATGGGCTCAAGCACCTGTTACCCTGGCGCCGATGGTGTCAGTATTAATAAAAGACTCGTCTGACTTCACGCAAGCCGTTGATAAAGAAAATATACAGGGTTCCTATAGCGCACCAACAAGCTTAGCGGTATCCAATACGCGCAGCGGCTCTATCGCGCATATAGTGGCGGAGATCAAAAGCGCAGGAAAAGCGCTGGAGGTGTTCTCACCTGTCCCGGACTATATGTTATGGAAGAATTTTAATTTCTATACAGAAACTGTCTATGATAAGAACATCCCGCAGGATATTCCGGTTAGGGATGCCTTTTATAATAATGACTCATCATGTTGTTATCGGGTACTGGATAAACTCAGTCCATCAACTATTGCCACTGAAGCTACAGACTATCGTTTAAACCTCGGCTGGCTACGGGATATCGGTGCGAACATTATTACGGCAGATGACACAGATTCCATTAATACATATTTTTCTCAAGCCGGAGGGCTGGACACGACGTTAACCCCTTATACCAAGGCACCTTCATTTTATATGCAATCACTGCTTTCATGGCAGTTGGGTATTGCTGTAGCGCCTTCCGCACTTTTGTCTTCAGCGAAAGACGCGCAGTTTCTTTGGAGCAATAATGATTCGTATGCCTGGACCTACCGTCTGGATGCCCCTTCTCAGGCTTACGAATCGGGCCATTCACCCTATATATTATTAACACGCCAGCCTGACGGGCGCGTTATTGTTTGGCCGCTTAAAGCAACGAGTCAATGTTTGAGATCGAATTTAAGTTCAGCGTCATGGGATTATGTTTACTGGAAAAATGATTGTAAATCGCTTAATTCGCAGTGGGAAATGCAGCCCAGTGTCGATGACAAACGATATTTTTCATTAATTGATGCCAATAAAATGACCCTGACATGGACATATTCGGGTAAATTATATTGGGGTTACAACTATGGGTATGTTTATGTTGATAAGCCGACAACATTATCTACCCCTTATTACTGGAAATTAGGTCAAGACTAATGTAACTCAAGGGATAAGCTATATTTTACTGATCAGGAGAAGCTTAACCGCTTCTCCTTTCCGTTTCCGGACTGCTAAGGCTGATTGATGATTTGATATAACGGGATCATTGCCGCGCCCCATGAGGCGCTTTCGGCACCTATAGGTGAACTCACCAGCCTCACTCGTGGTCTGTCGGGATCCAGCCGGGCATCAAGCCGTTGCGTTAACGTTTCCGCCAGCCGTTCCGTTATCGCTTTCGGCATTGCACCACCCAGAATAATCAACTGTGGATCCAGCCATTGCAGGCAGCCCATTACGCTCTGTTCAACCTGATCGCAGCAGCGCGAAAACCACGCTTCAAACACCGGATGTCTGGCCGCGACCCGTTCAGCCAGCTGGGTTTCATTTATCCCGTACTGCGCCAGTGTGGCAACCAGGTCTTTGTAGGATGGACGTGGTTTATCGCCCGGGAATGCCATGCCGGCTTCTCCTGCGTTTAGAAACCCCCCGCGCAGAAGCTTACTATCGGCAATGATCCCCGCGCCGATACCATAGCCTAAATCGATAAAAGTGAGGTCACGGTAGTCATTCCACGACCCCGAATAAAGCTCGCCAATGGCAGACGCATTGGCGTTGTTTTCCACCCAGGTTGGCCAGGGCAAGTTAAGTTCAAACGCCTGTTGCAAGTCGACATCACGCCAGCTTGAAAGCCAGGCTACGCAGTGGCGCTTTTTGCCATCGGGTTTCAAAAAGCCCGGCACGGCGTAACCGACACCGAGAATGCGTGCGTGTTGCAGCTGGCGTTTTTTTAACGTCTGCTCCACCAGGTTTTTGATCTGTTTTAATGTTGTAGTGAGGGGCTGATTTTCCTCGTGTGGCTCAGAAACGCTGAACAGCTTACGGCCACTGAGATCGACAAGCGTCATATCGATAAACCCTGGGCTAAACGCCAGTCCGACCGCACATGCGCCGCCTGGATTGAGCCGCAGGGGCAGCGACGGTTGTCCGCGCTGTCCCATATTGCGTTCGCCTTCGATAACCAGACCCGAAAATAAAAGCTCCCGGCATTGTTGGGTGATTGCCCCCGCGGTGAGATTTGAATAGCGCGCCAGTTCGGCGCGCGTCACCGGTGCATGGCGACGAATCAGCTCCAGCAGCAAACGTTGGGTAGGGCGCAGTTCAAGACGGTCAGGTTTTACATTCATAATATGGCTATCGTTTTTGTTATCAGGCCCAGCGCAGTCCAGCCTCTTCGATCAGTGCCTGCACATAGGGGAGATCATCATGGCTTAGCATATCGATCAGACCTTCGCGCAGCCAGCCGAGAATCTCGGGGCGACTATCATACCCGAATTTATACTGATACTGCTCCAGTGGCGTCATGCCGTTTTTGACTTCATGTAAGTACATGCGTACCCCCAGTCCCGCCTGTTTATAGGCGCGAAGATCGTCAACATGGGCGAACTCATATTCAAAACAGACGCAGCTGGCATGGGAATGCTGCACGGCGGCCAGTTGATTGTTGTAACGCTCCAGCGTCACGACCTGCAATGCTAATTCTGGGATCATGGCTTTGACGCGGTTAATCAACACATGATTAAACCCCAGCAACTGAATATGTGACAGCGCCTCTGGCATTGACTGCAACAAGGCAACCAGATGATGCACAAATTCGTCATGTCGGCGGCGTTGCTTCACTTCCACGATCAGACCCATGCCATTCTCTACCGCCCAACGCAGAATATCCTGCAATAACGGGATCGGTGTGCCTGCAAATTGCGCATGGTACTTAACGCCGAAATCAAATTGCCGTAACTGCGCGAGCGTCATTTGCTCGACAAAACCGGTGCCGGTCGAAACGCGATCAATGCGGTGATCGTGTGTGACCACCAGATGATTATCTGCGGTCAGATGAATATCTAACTCAATGCAATGCGTCCCTGCCTCTTTTGCCCCGATAAACGCGGGCAGAGTGTTTTCCGGATAACAGCTGGAGTAGCCGCGGTGACTGTTTGCCAGCACGATGCCTTGTACGGCCTGATGAAAGTTAAACGCCATGGTTGTTCCTCATGTGATTCCAAAAATTTCAATATTAAATTTACTCTTTAAACTTAATTAGAAAAGCGAAATTTATATCGCGTCAATATTTTCATATTAATTAATTGATTTATATGTATTTTACGTTTGCTTTCAGTGTTGCTTTTGGTTTTAAGGATCTTTGTCACATAAATTTTATATTTAGTATGTAAATTTAATAGTCGGAGTTTTAACACAGGATTTGTACACTATGTCAACACTTTCACTGGAACAGGTTACAAAGCAATTTGGCGCGTTTTACGCTGCCCGCGAGATTTCCTTTACCGCCGAGGAAGGTGAATTTGTCACCCTGCTTGGCCCGAGCGGCTGTGGTAAAACCACGCTACTCAAAATGATCGGCGGGTTTCATCAGCCAGACAGCGGACGAATTCTGATTAACGGGCAATCCGTTAACAATTTGCCGCCGGAAAAGCGCAATACCGCAATGTGTTTTCAGTCGTACGCGTTGTTTCCGCACCTGAATGTGGCGCACAACATCTGTTTTGGTTTGAAGCAAAAACGCTTACCGCTTGCCGAGCAGCAACTGCGTCTGGCAGAGGCTCTGAAGCAGGTTGGATTGCAGGATCAGCACCTGAAAATGCCGGTGCAACTTTCTGGCGGGCAGCAGCAACGGGTGGCGCTGGCCAGAGCGATGGTTACGCGCCCGGATGTGGTGCTGTTTGACGAGCCGCTGTCTAATCTGGATGCCAAACTTCGTGAAAGTGTGCGTTTTGAAATCAAGGAGTTACAGCGGCAATATCAACTCACGTCCATTTATGTCACCCATGATCAGGCCGAAGCGTTGACCATGTCCGATAAGATCGTGGTGCTCAATGCGGGTAACGTGGAGCAAATTGGGCCGCCAGAAGAGATTTATTACCGTCCTGCTAACCGTTTCGTCGCCGATTTTATTGGTGCGGCCAATATCGATATCGCTCACATCACTCCTGCGGAACAGCCTGGTTTTTATCGGGTTCGCTGCCAGTTGGGTGAGTTTTACGTACGTTCTCCGCGTCCCCCGCTCGCTGAGCATTGCTATATCTGCTGGCGGCCTGAAGATGCGCGCTTTGTGCCGCAGCCACAAACCGGCGATAACCATTTCTTCCTTACGCTGCGCAAAATGGCGTTTATGGGCAACCTGACCGAAGCATGGGGCGATAACGATGACGGTAAATTGTCGGTGCGTCTGCAACTGGTTAAAAAACCGCAGGCCGAAAGCGGGGCGCGGGTTTGCTTCCGTTTACCCGAGGATGCGATTCACTTCCTCGAGCCAGTAGTGGAGGGGCACGATGAAATGGCGTAATGAGCTGACCGCCTGGCTGCTGATGATCAGTGGACTAGGTACCATTGTGTTACTGATGGGATCGACCTTTTACGTGGTGCTGGTACAAAGCATCGGCTATTTCAATCTTTCCGGCGACAGCCAGTTTTCGCTCGAATACTGGCAAAACGTATTACAAGATCCGGTACTGCACGGCGCGCTGATCTATTCGGTTAAAGTCTCAATATTGGGGGCGTTCGGTGCGGTGCTGCTCTCTTACCCGCTGGCGTTGTGGCTCCGTCAGCCGCTGGTGGCGAAAGAAGGTATTGTTGCCGTGCTGCGTGCGCCGATGTTTATTCCCGGCCTCGTGGCGGCATTTCTGTTCATCAATATCATTGCTTATCACGGCGTGATCAATGAGCTATTGCTGGCCCTGCGCGTTATCGATCAACCGCTGCGTATGCAGAACGATGACTTTGGCTGGGGCGTTGTTATCTTACAAATCTGGAAGAATCTGCCGTTCGCGCTGATTCTGGTCGGTGGCTCAGTTAACGCAATCCGTACCGATGTACTGGACGCGGCGAGTAACCTGGGTGCCAGCCGCTGGCGCTGTTTTCGAGACGTTATCTTTCCCCTGACGTTACCCGCCGTGCAGGTGTCACTGATCCTTATTTTTATCGGTGCGCTGGGCGACTTTGCCTTCTTCTCGGTCGCTGGCCCGCGCAATACCTACTCGCTGGCCCGCCTGATGCAGGCCACGGCCATGGAATACGGTGAATGGAATAACTCTGCGGTTATTGCCGTAATTATCATGCTGACGGCGGCATTGGGTACCTTGCTTATTGCCATCCTCCTGACACCGCTCGCCACCCGCAAAGGAGAGGTCAAATGAACCGCACGGCGAATGGACGCCTGATCGTCTGGATTTCACTGTTGTTCTTTATTCTGGTCAATCTGGTCTGGCTTGGACTGCCATTTTCAATGGCTATCTTATGGTCGCTGGTTGACCCGCAACACCCGTGGAGCTACCCGGACTTATTCCCGCAAGTGTTGTCGGTTAACCGCTGGATACAAGTGTGGCAGCAAACTTCGCTATCAGAAGCCCTCTTTAACAGCTACACCATTGCGCCCGCTGTGGCGACGCTGAGTTTACTGCTGTCGTTACCCACCGCTTATGCGTTTGGGCGCATGACTTTTCGCGGGAAAGCCGTTGCGGAAATGCTCACGCTGATCCCACTGGTCATGCCCGGAATGATCATCGGGATATTCTTTAGCGCCATGCTGATGAATCTGAACATCAGTAACCCGTTTATCAGCATCGTATTAGGGCACACTGTGCTGACGCTGCCTTACTCGATCCGCATTATGTCCGCAGGTTTTAAAGCGGTGCCGCAGGATTTAATTGATGCAAGCCGCGATCTCGGTGCCAGCCATTGGGGAACGTTCTGCAATGCTTTTTTACCGATGCTCAAGCCCAGTTTCCTGGCCGCGTTGATTTTTTGTCTGGTGCGCAGTCTGGAAGAGTTCAGTATTTCATACGTCCTGGGCGCGCCAGATTTTATTACCGTGCCGACCATTCTTTATTCTTTTCTCGGCTATTCCTTTGTGCGCCCGGATGCGGCGGTAGTCTCAATGATCCTGGTGATCCCGAATGTAGTCCTGATGGTCATTATCGAGAAGCTGTTGAAAGGGAATTATCTGTCACAGTCAACCGGCAAGGCGTGATCCTTGATAAGGGAGTTATTCAACATGAAAACAGGCACGGTTTTATTTCTCAGTGGCATGTTATTGAGCGGGGTAGCGACCGCCACGCCACTGGCACAACAAGATTGGGATCTTGTCGTCGCACAGGCCAAAAAAGAAGGCTCAGTCACCTTCAACGTCTGGTATTTACAACCGCAATGGCGCAGTTTCGTTGCTGATTTTGAGAAACAGTACGGAGTTAAAGTGCGTATTCCGGAAGGGTCGATTGATGGCAATATGAATAAACTGCTGGCGGAAGCTCGCCGCGAGAAAGGTAAAATGGACGTGGTGGCCTTGTCGGTGGCGCAGTTACCGATCATCCGTAAAGCAAATGCCCTGGCGCAGGTAGACTGGCTGCCGGGTTACGGGGATGCGGTGCATCAGTTGCAAAGCGTGAATACCGAAGGATATGCGGTTGCCTTTTGGGGCAACCAAACCGGTATGGCTTACGATCCGCAACAGATGGGCAATCAACCTTTGCCGCAATCACTCGATGATTTACAACACTTTATCGATGCGAATCCTAAGAAGTTTGGTTACAACGATCCGAATAACGGCGGGGCAGGCGAAGCCTTTATTCAGCGCGTGGTCACCCTCTCCTCCGACACATTTGATGCCGATGCGACGCAAGTCGATCCTGCCATTATTAAAAACTGGAAAAAGGGTTGGGAATGGTTTGTCGGCAATAAAGAAAAAATCACCCAGACCGCATCGGGTGCAGATAGCCTGACCCGTCTGAATGATGGCGAATTATTGCTGGTGCCTGCCTGGGAAGATCATCTGGCGGGCTTGCAAAAATCCGGGGCGATTACCGGTCGCCTGAAATTTTATATTCCGGCTTTTGGTATGCCGGGAGGGGGGAATATTGCGGCTATTGCAGCAAACAGCACACATCCGGCGGCGTCGGCGGTGTTCCTGAACTGGTTAACGCAAGCTGAAACCCAGCGGGCGTTGAATGTCGCTTTCGGCGCGGTGCCGATGAACAAACAAGTGAAAACAGACGTGGTGCAGCCAGACATTGCCACGCAGTTTTACGGCAAGGAATACAGCATGCAGCTCAGAAAAGAGTTTGTGCGCCAGGTTTCTATGCAATAAACCGTCCATGTCTAAAACCGGAAATATTTCTCATTTCCGGTTTTTTGCTTTTTTTACCTGTGACACACTCCATACCCGTTCTCATTTATCTCATTACATCCTCATTCATTTATTTTCTACCGCTCAATAATATCGATAAAATAATATGAGGTGATGTGATTACAGCAAATTAATACCCCGGTTTAAAGTGAATGCATATCGCCAGCCTCGTTGATTAAAACTGGCGGCCATTGTTTACTTTTAATCTCAGGTATTTTATTCATGAATAAGCGTAATTCTTTTATTTTACTTCTCGGCACCATGCTGTGCTTTAGCCATTCAGTGGCGCATGCTGCCGATGGTACCATTAATTTCACCGGACAAATTGTTGCCACGACATGCGACGTCAATGGCGGAACGACTGATGCCATTAACGTTGATTTAGGCACGGTCGCCGCGACATCTTTCACGGCTGCTGGTGCGACATCTTCTCCGACAGCCTTTACTATTTCACTCACCAACTGCCCGACAACCTTCACAGCTGCGGCCGTCAAATTCGATGGTACCGCCGATGCGGTTGACAATCAGCTACTGGAAGTGACGGGTGGCGCAACCGGCGTCGGCATTGAAATCGCCGACAATCAGGGCACGCCAATTCCTCTTTATACGGCTTCACGTTTTTATCCCATTGATGCGACCGCTGAAGGGGTAGATATGAATTTTATCGCCCGCTACAAAAGTACAGCGGCAACCGTGGGCGAGGGTGCGGCAAATGCGACATCTCAGTTCACCATCAATTACCAATAATAAGCACCACAAAATAATCGCAGCATAATTTTAAAACTGGCAAGGATGCCAGAACGCCAGACGTGGGTGTCTTTTATTTTTATTAACGGAAATATGAGAGGAAATATGCGGCGTCTTCCTGTTATTTTATCCGGGATGTTATTTATTCTCTTTTCCGGAATGCCGGTTTATGCGGGGGTAATTACTGAGGCAACGCGGGTGATATATCAGGGCAATAAAAAAGAAGCCTCACTGACCGTCAGTAATCTGGGGAAACAGGCAGAACCTTTTCTGATCCAGTCCTGGGTTGATAATAACGGGCCTGACGGGCTGCAAAAATCTTCCGCTGCTGCGCCTTTTATTGTCACGCCACCTTTATTCCGCCTGAATGCCGGAGAAGATAACAGCCTGCGGATTATCCGCACCGGCGGCATATTACCCGACGATCGCGAATCCCTGTTCTGGCTGAATATCAAAGCCATTCCCCGCCTGCCTGAAGAAGCCCCTGCCGGTTTATTGCAAATCGTGGTCAAGACCCGCCTCAAACTGTTTTATCGCCCCGTGGCGTTGCTCGCCCCCGCAGCGCAAAGCGCCTGGCGGCAACTGCAGTTCTCCCGTCAGGGTTCAACGCTGCGGGTGACCAATCCGACACCTTATTACTTCACATTTTTCAGATTAAACCTTGGCAGCAACCGTGTGGCGACAGGTAACACCATGGTTCCGCCCTTTGGGGAAGCCCGTTACCCCTGGCCGCAGGGCGCGACGGGGAATGACGTCAGCTGGCAAGTGGTGAATGATTATGGTGGCGCCAGTTCAGTGGAAAAAAACCGGCTGCGCTGAGGCATGTTATGAAGAAAAATCATGTCTTTATGCACCGTTCATTACTCGCATTGCCGTCATGGCTGCTGGTGAGTTTTGCGTTTGGCGTAACGCAGGTCAGGGCGGATGATCGTTTTAACGTGCAGGCGCTGGAAATTGAACATCCCGGCGGGCCGGTGGATGTGTCGCAATTTTCCCGTGCGGGCGGACAGACGCCGGGTATTTACCGTGTAGATGTGTGGGTCAACGACATGCTGAAAGGGCGGCAGGATGTGACCTTTATCGCCCTGAAGGACCAGACGCTGTCGCCGTTATTCACCCCGGCAGAATGGCAGACCCTGGGGCTGAAAACCGGCAGCATTGCGGCATTACGCCACTGGCCGGCACAGAAACCGGTGGAGGATTTCGCCACCCTGATGCCCGGCGTGGTCGGCCATTTTGATTTTTCCCATCAGAAATTACTGATCACCATCCCTCAGGAATTACTCGACACGCTGGCAAGGGGCGCGGTCAGCCCGGAATTATGGGATGAAGGCGCACCGGCCTTGCTGCTCAACTACAACCTTAGCGGCGCCCGTACCTGGCAAAACGCGGGCGGCAGTGACCAGAACCAGTTTCTGAGCCTGAGAAGTGGCGCTAACTGGGGCGGCTGGCGGCTGCGCAACTACAGCACATGGCGTTACAGCCGCAACATTGACGGACAGTCACAGCAGGACTGGGACTCGGCATACAGTTTCCTTCAGCGAGACGTACCGGTGATCAAAGGGCAGTTTATCGCCGGGGAAAGCACCACGCCTGCGGATATCTTTGACAGCTTCGCGTTTCGTGGCGTGCAGTTGTTTTCCGATGACAATATGTTGCCTGACAGCCTGCGCGGCTTTGCGCCGGTCATCCGCGGCATTGCCAGAAGCAATGCGCAGGTGACGATTAAACAAAGCGGAATAGTGATCTACCAGACGTATGTGCCGCCGGGCGCCTTCAGCATTAATGATTTATACCCGACGTCGGCATCCGGCGATCTGGATATCACGATCAGGGAAAGCAATGGCGAAGAGCGCCATTTCACGCAGGCTTTTTCTGCCATCCCGATCATGCAACGTGAAGGCCGGCTGAAATACGCCCTGACGTTGGGGAAATACCGGGCGTATCAGTACGGTGGCGATGAACCGGGTTTTGTACAGGGATCACTGATTTACGGTCTGGGCTATGGCGTCACGCTGTTTGGCGGCAGTCAGATGGCGGAAAACTACCACGCCGCGAATGCCGGTATGGGCAGCATGATGGGTGATCTTGGCTCTGTGTCGCTGGATACCACCTTTGCCGACAGCCAGCTGACGGACAATCACAACGCAGGCGGGCAGGCGTACCGGCTGCAATATGCCAAAAGTGTGGCGGCTACCGGCTCGACATTGTCGCTGGCGGGGATCCGCTATCGAGGGGATTTTTATCATTTCAGCGATGCCAGTAACGGGCGACAGGACGAAAGCAACGGGCAGCCATACGGCAGGCAGCGCGGGCAATTTCGTCTGAACCTGACCCAGACACTCAACCACGGGGAATGGGGATCGCTTTCACTGTCTTACTATCAGCAAAAATACACGCAGACCCGTCAGCGAAGTTTCGGCTTCAGTTATAACGTCAATATCGCCAGTATTGATTACGCTTTATCTCTGACGGACAGCCAGTCCGTCGATGGCCAGAATGACCGGCAGATCGCTTTTAACATCAGTATCCCCCTCAGCCGATGGCTGCCGAACGCGCGGGCTACGGCCAGTATGAACAGCGCGCAAAACGGCCCGGCGTTCTACCAGACCGGCATTAACGGCACACTTCTTGAAGATAACAATCTCTCTTATGCGGTCAGTGAAGGCTATGGCAGCGACGGACAGGGAAACAGCGGGAGTGCCAGCCTGAATTATCTGGGCAGCGCCGCTCAGCTCAGCGGGGGATACAACTATAACCAGACCAGTCATCAACTCAACTACGGCTGGCAAGGCGCTGTTGTCGGACATCCGCACGGCGTCACGTTCTCCCAGCCGCTGATGAGTGATGTGTCCGCGATTGCGATCGTCCGTGCACCGGGCGCGGCGGGGGTTAAATTGCAAAATAACACCGGCGTGTATACCGACTGGCGCGGCTACGCGGTGGTGAATTATCTCAGTCCTTACAAGCGCACCCGCGTGGCGCTGGATACCACCTCGCTGGATGAAAATATCGATATCGATGACAACGTGTTGTCAGTGGTGCCCACTTCCGGTGCCGTGGTCATGGCTTCCTTTACCACGCGCGCCGGCAGCAGATTGTTACTCACCCTTACTTATAACGGGCAGCCCGTGCCTTTCGGTGCAGAAGCCTTCGTCGCAGGTGATGAGCGCAACCGTGCCATCGTGGGCGACAACGGCCAGGTATATCTCAGTGGACTTGCGCAACAGGGAAACATCCAGGTGATTTGGCGCGGAGGGCAGTGCCAGGCACCTTTTACATTACAAAATACGCAAAAAGTGACGGTATTTCAGTCAGCCAGCGTGTGCCAGTGAGGTTGATATGAAAGCGATAATACTGATGGCCTGCCTGTTATTATTTTCAGGAAAGCTCTGGGCAAGCTGTTCTGCAACGCCAGCCATGCCGCAGTCCTGGGATTTAAGTTCGATTGCCGTCACCTCCTCTTTGCCACCTGGCAGTGATATTCCGGGAAGCCAGCATACTTTCAGCCTGAGCGGAACGTGTGGAGCCAGCGGCAGCGATGAAGTTGCCGGTGATCCGATCATTGCCTGCTATTACGGTACCGGTACCGAAATTGCCGGATTTCCGGGCGTTTACACCACGGGCGTCGAGGGGATCGGTATTGCACTGACTAATTCCTCGGGTCAACGCGTTATCGGTGCCAGCCAGAACTGCGATACGCGCAATACTTCTTTGGGTACGCTTGATACTAATAAGAGCTATCAGATCAGCGTCACGCTCTCGCTGGTAAAAACCGCCAATGATATTTCGGATACGGCATTGCAGCAAAGCCAGACCCGTTTCGGACTGGGTGTGTACGGTAAATCGGGTCTGGGAAGTGGCGGGGGGACAAACACACTTTCTTATACTGGAAATATCCTGATCAGAACCGAAAGCTGCGACGTGTTGAATAAAACCATCGACGTACAGTTGGGCACTGTCTGGCCTGGGCTCTTTTCGGGTACAACCGCTGGCGGCGTCACGCCGGACGTACCATTTAGCATTGAACTTAATTGTGATGCCGGGGCGAATGTGAATATCCGTATCGATGGCACTGCTGACGATTCGCTGGCCGCAGGCGTCATTAAAATCAGCAGCGGCACGGAAGGACAGGCGTCCGGGGTCGGAATTCAGATACTGAAAGGCGACACAACGCCTGTAAGCCTCGGGCAACAATGGGCAATCACCCCTTCGGCCAGTGAAGGAAACCTGAGTATTCCTTTTTTTGCCCGCTACTATCTCAACGGGCAAACACTCAGCAGCGGTAGTGCGAATGGCACGGCGACGTTTACGATGATTTATTACTGAAAAAGGTCGCCTTTGCAGACGACCTGAAGTGAGGTTTGTTCTGATAAAAAAATCCGATATGTACGATGGCGTCGGCCTATTTATCATCAAAATCATACTGCGGGCTGCTTTGAAATGAGGGGTAGGATCGGAGGTTTTTATTTTTTAAGCGTGCTTCAAGCTCCGTTCTGGTTTTTAAAGGAAAGCTTTCATATTCTCTTTCTAATCTTATATTTCCGGCAGGCAAAAGGGCAAAGATGTCATTATGAAGTGTTTTTATTTGTTGGCTGTAGACGCTGACTTCTGTAAGTGCAGCGTAGTAGTCAAATGCCCTGATCATAAACTGATGATGTTCATCCCCGGCGCATTGATCGATTTGGGCTGTGCCAAGGTATAAAACGGCTATGCTTACCGTTCGTTTATCAAAACCCTTGATATCCGCAGAAGTAATAAACGGCAGGGATTTCATTTCTGTCAAACATTCCTCTAGTTTAGTGTTGAGGTTCTTGTAGGCTAAAAGGTACTTATCACGGCTATATTCGATGTCTTCATTGATATGCGCAAAGCAAGAGAATGTTATCGTGAGCATAAGCATCAGAAGGCTTTTTTTCATATTTAACTTTCTTTCTGAGTAATCAGTAATAAATCAATATTCAAAAACATATAGCGAAGTTATTTTCCCGAGCAATAAGTATTTCCTGCCAATGTTGTGTTTTGCGATCCGAAGATAAGTTCGGCAGTTATAAGATTGCTTTTCACTCACTTTCTGTTCAGGAAGCACTTATCTGCCAGCACATCGAAGAGACAAATCGACCGTCCTTTTGGGCGGTTTTTGGGTGTTTTTTTCTGCATTTACTGCCATTTATTCCCTTGTATGATCAGGGTTGTTGTGATGATCTGGAGGGCGAATCGGGATGAACAGCCGATCCGTCTGTGCTCAACGATTCAGCAAAGATTTAATGTTGCTTTTATGTGAACGAATTAACAAGCGGGCAAAATCCTGCTATGCTGCCCGGGCGCTAAAGGGCACTGTGCTCAGGTTCAGGACGTATCGTTTCAGACCAAGAAACCCCCATACCCGCAGTGTCACCGATTCATCAGACCGCTTGAATTCCCCTGTCCCTACAGGCATGACGCGAGGCTGATGATGGAAGCCAGGCATAATAAATGACAATGAGAGCGAGGAGAAAGTCGTGCTAGAAGAATACCGTAAGCACGTAGCCGAGCGTGCTGCAGAGGGCATCGTCCCTAAGCCACTTGATGCTTCACAGATGGCAGCGTTGGTTGAGTCCCTGAAGAATCCGCCGCAAGGCGAAGAAGACACACTGTTAGACCTGCTGATTAACCGTGTTCCACCGGGCGTCGACGAAGCCGCCTATGTTAAAGCCGGGTTCCTGGCCGCCGTCGCCAAAGGCGAAACTACCTCTCCGTTGGTCACTCCTGAAAAAGCTGTTGAACTGCTGGGCACCATGCAGGGCGGTTACAACATTCACCCGCTGATCGACGCACTGGATAACGACACGCTGGCACCTATTGCCGCGAAAGCGCTGTCCCACACGTTGCTGATGTTTGATAACTTCTACGATGTGGAAGAAAAAGCACATGCGGGCAATGAGCACGCGAAAAAAATCCTCCAGTCCTGGGCCGATGCCGAATGGTATCTGTCACGTCCGCAACTGGCTGAGAAAATCACTGTCACTGTGTTTAAAGTGACCGGCGAAACCAATACCGATGATTTGTCACCGGCTCCAGATGCCTGGTCCCGTCCAGACATTCCGCTGCACGCGCTGGCAATGCTGAAAAATGAACGTGAAGGCATCCATCCGGATCAACCGGGCAGCGTCGGTCCGATCAAACAGATCGAAGAACTGAACAAAAAAGGCTTCCCGCTGGCCTATGTGGGTGACGTTGTCGGTACCGGTTCATCCCGTAAATCGGCCACTAACTCCGTGCTGTGGTTCATGGGTGATGACATTCCTCATGTGCCAAACAAACGCGGTGGCGGTGTGGTGCTCGGCGGTAAAATCGCGCCAATCTTCTTCAACACCATGGAAGATGCCGGTGCGTTGCCGATCGAAGTGGACGTGTCTGACCTGAACATGGGCGATGTTATCGACATCTATCCGTATAAAGGTGAAGTGCGTCATCACGAAACCGACGAAGTGCTTGCGACTTTCGAACTGAAGACCGACGTACTGCTCGACGAAGTGCGTGCAGGCGGCCGTATTCCATTGATCATCGGCCGTGGTTTAACCACCAAAGCCCGTGAATCGCTGAAATTACCGCAGAGCGAAGTGTTCCGCATTGCGAAACCTGTCGCGGCAAGCAATAAAGGTTTCTCGCTGGCGCAGAAAATGGTGGGGCGCGCCTGTGGCGTTGCCGGTGTTCGTCCGAACGAATATTGCGAACCAAAAATGACGTCCGTGGGTTCTCAGGACACCACCGGTCCGATGACCCGTGATGAACTGAAAGACCTGGCGTGTCTGGGCTTCTCCGCCGATCTGGTGATGCAGTCATTCTGTCATACCGCCGCGTACCCTAAACCGGTTGACGTGACCACGCATCACACGCTGCCTGATTTCATCATGAACCGTGGCGGTGTTTCACTGCGCCCTGGCGATGGCATTATTCACTCCTGGCTGAACCGCATGCTGCTGCCTGACACTGTCGGCACCGGCGGTGACTCCCATACCCGTTTCCCGATTGGGATTTCTTTCCCGGCGGGTTCCGGTCTGGTGGCGTTTGCTGCGGCGACCGGCGTGATGCCGCTTGATATGCCGGAATCCGTTCTGGTGCGTTTCAAGGGCAAAATGCAACCGGGCATCACCCTGCGTGATCTGGTGCATGCGATCCCTTACTACGCGATCAAAGAAGGCCATCTGACCGTTGAGAAGAAAGGTAAGAAAAACCTCTTCTCTGGCCGTATTCTGGAAATCGAAGGCTTGCCGGAACTGAAAGTAGAACAGGCGTTTGAACTGGCGGATGCGTCCGCAGAACGTTCAGCGGCAGGTTGTACGATCAAACTGGATCAGGCACCGATCAAAGAATACCTCAGCTCTAACATCGTGCTGCTGAAGTGGATGATCTCTGAAGGTTACGGCGATCGTCGTACCATCGAGCGTCGTATCAAAGGCATGGAAGAGTGGCTGGCGAATCCTACCCTGCTCGAAGCGGATGCGGATGCCGAATACGCGGCCGTGATCGAAATCGATCTGGCGGACATCAAAGAGCCAATCCTTTGTGCGCCGAACGATCCGGATGATGCGCGTCTGCTGTCTTCCGTACAGAACAGCAAAATCGATGAAGTCTTTATCGGTTCCTGCATGACCAACATCGGTCACTTCCGTGCGGCGGGTAAACTGCTCGACAGCCATAAAGGCGCGTTGCCAACCCGTTTATGGGTTGCGCCACCGACCAAAATGGATGCGGCTCAGCTGACTGAAGAGGGTTATTACAGCGTCTTTGGTAAGAGCGGCGCGCGTGTTGAGATCCCGGGCTGTTCACTGTGCATGGGTAACCAGGCGCGTGTGGCGGACGGTTCAACCGTCGTTTCCACCTCTACCCGTAACTTCCCGAACCGTCTGGGTAATGGCGCTAATGTCTATCTGGCCTCGGCGGAGCTGGCGGCGATCGCATCCCTGCTGGGCCGTCTGCCAACGCCGGAAGAATATCTGGGTTACATGGCGGAAGTGGATAAGACGGCGGTGGATACCTACCGTTATCTGAACTTCGACAAGCTGAGTGAATATACCGATAAAGCTGACGGCGTGATCTTCCAAACCGCAGTCTAAATCGCTATATTTGCGCCAGTGTTGAAAGGGAGCTTCGGCTCCCTTTTTTATTGTGATTTTTTCAGAGGACTGCACCATGGATTACGATTTTTTGCGCGACATCACCGGTGAGGTCAAAGTGCGTTTTTCTATGGGCCATGAAGTGCTCGGTCACTGGCTGAATGAAGAAGTGAAGGGCGACCTGAGCGTGCTCGATAACGTCGAAGCGGCATTGAGCGGGCTGAAAGGCAGCGAACGTCAGACGCAAATGGTTGGCCATGAATACACGCTGCTGTTAGCCGACGATGAAGTGATGATCCGTGCCAATCAGCTGGATTTCGACGGCGATGAGATTGAAGAAGGGATGAGCTATTACGACGAAGAGAGTCTGGCATTTTGCGGCGTCGAGGACTTTTTGCAAGTCCTCGCCAAATACCGTTCTTTTGTGATGACTAACCGCTGAGTTATTTGCCCCGCGAGGCGGTCCAGCACAGCAGCGAACCGCCGACCACCATCAGCACGCCCGGCCAGAAACTGGCGCCCGGCAACGTGTGCAGCCACAATCCGGCAATCAGAATTGATGACAGCGGCGTGAAATACGACAGCGCGGCCACCAGCGTCGCATTGCCTTTTTTCATCGCGATATCCCAGCACTGATACGAAATAGCCGTCACCGCGCCCATCGCCAGTAATTCAAGAATGGCGGGTAGCGTCAGGCTGATACGGCTGGAGGAATACGTGAAGTAAAGCACCCACAGTACGCCGCCGGTTGCCAGCAGAAACAACGGCAGCACGCCTTTGCCTTTACACAATACGCGCACCAGATTGGAATACAGCGCCCACGAAACGGCTGCGCCCAGCGCCAGACCGTAGGCCACCGGATTGCTGCGCACATTGCGTATCAGTTGATGAATATCCAGCCCGTGCCCGCCGCTGATCGCCCACAACACACCGGCAAAGGCCAGCACTGCACCCGGCCAGATCCACCAGCGCACGCGTAATTTCAGCAGCGGTACCGCAAACAGCAGCGTCAGACTTGGCCACAAATAATTGATCAACCCGAGTTCCAGCGTTTGCTGGCGGGTATGCGCCAGACCAATCGCCAGTGAAAACGCCACCATATAAAAGATAAACAGCAGACCGCAGATGATCAGATACGCTGCGGATTCTCCGCGCAACGTCGGTTTTGTACCGACCATCCAGACTAAAATTCCGCTGACAGTATAAATAGACGCGGCCGCACCAAAGGGCCCCAGAGATTCGGACAAACTGCGGGTGAGCGCCACGCTCATGCTCCACAATAAAATGGCGAGAACGCCAGACAGTGTTGCAAAACGATCCATAAGAAAGGTAAGCCTCGGGAAAAGGAGACTTTTAAGATAAGCGATTGTTCCGGTTATTTACACCGGAACAATCCGCTTGAGAGGCGCTTATTGTCTGAAATCATCAGAAGTAGAAACCGGCTTCCAGACCCACAGTGGAAGTGGTAGTCGCAGGCTGATAATAGCCGACGGTGCGTCCGTTCAGATCACCTTGTTTCTCGTCCGACTTACCGTATTTCTGGTGCACATAACTGGCTTTAACAAACACATCTTTGTTGATATTCCAGGTCAGGCTGGTAAATGGCGAAAGCCTGGATTTCGGCTCCAGCCAGACCGAACCCTGATTGCTGTGCGTCCAGGTTTTAATCGGATACAGCGCTCCGCCTTCCAGACTCAGACGTGAATCTGCGGTCATTTGCCAGTTCGCTCCCAGTGATGCTTTGGCATAAGGCTGTAAAGACACTTCAACGGCGGTGTACTGCCGCGTGGTGTTTTGAGAGGCAATATATACATCGTCAGAGCGGATATTTCGCACCCATGCCTGGCCGCCGAGTACGCCTTTCATATCGAAAGACACGCTGTCGGATGCCCGGTAACGGTAGCCGCGGGTCATGTCCGTGCTGTAGCCGGTGTAATAGGTTTTGCCCTTCAGCGATCCGTTTGGCACATTGGCCTGATCGTCAAGCGTACTGCCTTTATAACGGACGATCCCGAACATCACACTCATGTCCCAGGCTTTTAATAAGCCGCTTTGGGTATCGAGATAGTTATTGGATCCGAAGTTAACACGCAGGCGCGGGCCATGTTCAGCAACATATTTACCGTCCATATTACTGACGGATTCGTCCCACTTATAATATTCAGCACCATAACTCACATAGTGCCGCATCCCTTCAGTATTGCTGCTTAACAAATTTTCCCCGGCCCGGGAAACCCCGGAAACCAATAAAGAACTCGCGACCAGCAGGCTGGATACGGTCTTTAATTTAATCATTTTCATGTTTTATTTCTGCTTGCGGGTGGATGGAGCTGGTTGCTTAGTAAGCAATAAGACGATGCTAATGTCCGGAGGGGGATAGTTAAAGTTATTTATTGCTTTTTCATAAAAAAGCGATCTTTTGATCTTCCATAAGCTAAATTATTAGTTATATATAGATTTTATTTGATTTAGTGTCTGTATGTTATTTTTATAATTTGACTTAATTTGCAGATCTTTAGCCGTAAAATTTGGCTTAAATTAATATTTAATGGCTGTAAGCGTGTTAATTTGCCTTAAGGAGTATAGCGGGTATTCCTGCACGTAAATATATTTTACTTAAGTAATGCTTATTGAGTTTTGGGCGGGGGTAATATTCATTATCAAAATTTGTCTATACAAAAAAAAGCCGGACATTGCATAAATGCCCGGCCTTTTCTTTATTCCGCTTTGATCAGACTGACGGCAGATTGCGGCCGTAATAGATTTCCTGCATTTCTTTGTACAACAAATCGGTGATTTCCTGGCGCTCTGCGGCACTGAGTTCTTCCGGTTTGGCATTAAACAAATAATGCTTCAGATCGAACTCTTTCAATAACATCTTGGTATGAAAGATATTTTCCTGATACACGTTGACATCCATCATGTCGTACAGCGCTTTTATATCCTGCGACATGAAGTTCTGAATCGAGTTAATGGAATGGTCGATGTAGTGCTTAACGCCGTTTACGTCGCGGGTAAAACCACGCACACGGTAGTCGATAGTGACGATATCGGATTCAAGCTGGTGAATCAGATAGTTCAGCGCTTTCAGCGGCGAAATTACACCACAGGTCGAGACTTCAATGTCGGCGCGGAAGGTACACAGCCCGCCTTCCGGATGGCTTTCCGGGTAGGTGTGCACGCAAATATGGCTCTTATCCAGATGCGCAACCACGGAATTCGGCAACGGGCCCGGATGCTCGGTGTTGTCCACATCCCGCGGATCTATCGGCTCTTCGCTCACTAAAATCGTGACGCTGGCACCCTGTGGTTCGTAATCCTGTCGCGCGACGTTGAGGATATTGGCACCGATAATGGAGCAGGTTTCAGTGAGAATTTCCGTCAAACGGTTGGCGTTATATTCTTTGTCAATGTAGGCAATATAGCCTTCACGATCGTCTGCCGTTTTGGCGTAGCAGATATCGTAAATACAAAAACTCAGGCTTTTGGTCAGGTTGTTGAAGCCATGCAGTTTCAGCTTTTGCAATTTAGTTCACCCCCTTATGGATGCAGTATCAGCGCGCGGCTGACAGGGCATTCAGTAAATATTGCGGCAGGGCAAAGCTGCCGTGATGAATCGCCGGATTGTAATAACGACAGGTGATGTCTGCGGCGTCGAAACGCGCCTGCAATATGTTGTTATCCATCTGGCGATATTCCGGGCTGTTAGTCGCCCAGGCGAAGGTCATGATGCCGCCGTAATAGGTCGGGATCGCAGCCTGATAGAAACTGACATCACTGAAATAGTGACTCAGTTTGGTATGGCTGTTCACCGCTTCATCCTGCTGGAGGAAGCAGACACCATTTTGTGCCACGAAAATGCCGCCCGGATTAAGACAACGGGCACAGCCTTCGTAGAACGCTGAGGTGAACAGGCTTTCTCCGGGACCGATCGGATCGGTACAGTCGGAGATGATCACATCAAAGGTGTCGGTGGTCTGATTAACGAAATTCACGCCGTCGTCGATCACCAGTTTGAAACGCGGATCATCATACGCACCGGCATTATGGTTGGGCAGATACTGGCGGCAGAACTCCACCACGCCGGCATCAATTTCCACCATCGTAATCGCTTCCACGCCCTGGTGACGACACACTTCACGCAGCATGGCACCGTCACCGCCGCCAATGATCAATACCCTTTTAGCGTGGCCGTGGGCGAACAAAGGCACATGGGTCAGCATTTCGTGGTAGATGAATTCATCACGCTCGGTGGTTTGCACCACGCCGTCGAGCGCCATGACGCGACCCAGCGCCGCGTTCTCGAAAATCACCAGATCCTGATGATCGGTTTTCTCACGGTATAATTCTTTATCGACGCGGAAGTACTGGCCAAAATGGGCGTGCAGCGTCTCATACCATATTTCTTTGGATGACGAGTTCCGGGACATGTCGTTGTTTCTCCTGATCAATCGCAGCCATAAAAATGGGCGCACATGATAGCTAACTCTGCCTGTCCATGCACGGTTGAATTTCAGACAGGTGAATGTAGGTTAAGTGTAGACGAGGCAGGCGTGGCGCGAAAAGTCGGGGGAAGTGGGAAAAGAGAACCTGCTCCGGCATCGGAATGACGGAGCACACGGCTGAGAAGCGGAGGACAGGGTTCAGTTGGTGTAGGCCAGCAAACTCAGCGAGTCGCGCGCCAGAGACTTACATTTTGTCGGTTTAGGCACGGCGATCCCGCTCAGATCACGGTAGCTTTCTTCGCCCATCGACTGCATGTTAAAGCTGTTGTAATTGCTCAGATCCCAGCGGTTTTGCTGCGCGAAAAACACGATAGCCCGTTTGATTTGGGTGTTCGGCAGTTGTTCGTAACCGCAGTTATTTTTCAGATAAACGAAGACGGCCGTCAGATCCGCCAGATCTTCCGCTTCTGATTCACTCAGTGCCTGACTGGCGGAGGAGAAACCGAGCAGCGACAGTAATAACAAACACAGTGTTGTTTTTTTCATGGGTGTGTTCTTGTTCTTGTAGATTGAAAGTCAGAAAGACTTGGCTCACAGACAGTTAAAAGGACGTTACCATATTTGCCCTGAGCGGCACTAAATTTCTTTTGCCGCCGGGCCGCTTGACCTTCCCCTTAGGGGAAGGGGTAGGCTGTCGTACTATTATGGCATGTCTGCGCCATCCGTCTGGTTATCACCCATCATAAGGACCGAAAAATGAACCGTCGCGATTTCGTGAAGTGGACGACCCTGATGGGCGCTGCCACTACGCTGCCTGGCTGGAGCCGCTTCGCGCTCGCCGCTGACCGCCCGGCATTGCCTGTTCCGGCGTTACTTGAACCGGATATCCGCAGCGCCATTACCCTCACATTACAGCGCGGTCAGAGCCAGTTTCTGCCCGGCGTGAACACCGAAACCTGGGGCATAAACGGTCATCTTCTCGGCCCCGCGCTGCGTATCCGTCGCGGCAAACCGGTCAGCGTGACCATCAATAACCGGCTGGATGTGGCCAGCACCGTTCACTGGCACGGCCTGGAAATTCCCGGTGAGGTGGATGGCGGGCCGCAGGGCTTAATTCAGCCCGGCCAGGATCGTAAAGTCACTTTGCAACTTGATCAGCCTGCATCGACCTGCTGGTTCCACCCGCATCCGCATCAGACCAGCGGTTATCAGGTGGCGATGGGGCTCGCCGGGCTGGTGTTGATTGAAGATGAAAGCAGTGACCTGTTACAGATCCCCAAACGCTGGGGCGTGGATGATATTCCGGTTATTTTGCAGGATAAGCGCCTGAATGACGCCGGTAAAATCGATTATCAGATGGACGTCATGACTGCCGCCGTCGGCTGGTTCGGGCAACATATGCTGACCAACGGCGCAGTATATCCGCAGCATGGGATTTCCCGTGGCTGGGTACGTTTTCGTTTACTCAATGGCTGTAATGCACGCTCGCTGCATATCGCCACCAGCGATCAGCGGCCGATGTATGTCATCGCCAGTGACGGTGGTTTCCTGCCTGAGCCGGTGAAAGTCAGCGATTTGCCGTTGCTGACGGGCGAGCGATTTGAAGTGCTGATTGATTGCAGCGACGGCAAAGCCTTTGATCTGGTCACGTTGCCGGTGAAGCAAATGGGCATGACGCTGCCGCCGTTCGACAAACCATTGCCGGTGTTGCGCATTCAGCCGACACTGACCCAAAGCGGCAGTTCATTGCCGGACACGCTGGTGCCGCTCCCGGCACTGGTTTCAGTGGATAATTTGCCGACCCGCTGGCTGCAACTGATGATGGATCCGCAGCTTGATCAGCAGGGCATGGCGGCGCTGATGAAACGCTACGGCCACAATGCAATGGCAGGCATGAGCATGGATCACGGTGACGGTGAGATGGCAGCAATGCCGGGAATGTCTGATGCCGGCCATGACGGTCATGGCAGCATGGCCGGGATGGACATGAGTAAATCATCTGCCAGCTATGATTTCATGCAGGGCAATAAAATTAACGGCAAAGCCTTCGACATGAACGTGCCTGCTTTCGATGTGAAGCAAGGCCAGTATGAGAAATGGACTATTTCGGGCGAAGGCGACATGATGCTGCATCCTTTCCATATCCATGGCACGCAGTTCCGTATTCTTTCTGAAAACGGTCAGCCTGTCGCGCCCCATCGTCAGGGCTGGAAGGACATCGTGCGCGTTGAAGGCGCCCGCAGTGAAGTGCTGGTGCGCTTTAACCACCTGGCCGATAAACAACATGCTTATATGGCGCACTGTCATCTGCTGGAACATGAAGACACCGGCATGATGCTCGGTTTCACGGTATCCAGGTAACCGGCATTTTTTGATCCCCTTTCTGCCATTTCTAAAAACCTGCTGACCGGGACGATCCTCCGGTCAGTTTCTCCCCTTCTTCTTGCCGTGCCTTTTCCTCTTGCGTTACCTCATGATCATTAATCTTTCATTTTGAAAGATTAAACTTTCAAAATGTGATCAATATATAATTAATATAAATTCATAATGATTATATTTTCAGCGTGGAGTGACAAAACATGAAAGCGTAAACCCACGTATCCCTACAGGAGAAGATGATGATCGAGATAATAACGCACGGTGCCGGGTGGTTTATCGGCCTGTTTCAAAAAGGGGGAGAGGTGTTTGTCGGGATGGTCACCGGCATCCTGCCTCTGTTAATCAGTTTGCTGGTGGTCATGAACGCGCTGATCGTGTTTGTCGGACAGCGGCGGATAGAACGCCTGGCGCAGCGTTGCGGTGGAAATCCGGTTTCACGTTATCTGCTGTTACCGGTGGCAGGCACCTTTGTTTTCTGTAATCCGATGACCCTCAGCCTCGGGCGCTTTATGCCTGAAATCTACAAACCCAGCTATTACGCCGCAGGTTCCTACAGTTGCCATTCCATGAACGGCCTGTTCCCGCACATCAATCCCGGTGAACTGTTTGTGTATCTCGGCGTGGCGAGCGGGCTTACCACACTGGGCTTACCGCTCGGGCCGCTGGCTGTCAGTTATTTCCTGGTGGGCATGGTGACTAACTTCTTCCGTGGCTGGGTCACGGATCTCACCACCCGCATCTTCGAACGCAAGATGGGCATCCAGCTTGATCGTCAGGTTCAGCTGTAAACAGAACCCATGCTAATCAGATCCAATTCTAAAAAATCGGAGCAGAAAATGAGCGTTAAGATCCGCATTAACCGGGGTGAAGGTGGCTGGGGTGGGCCGTTGTTGATTGACGCGGTGCCCGGCAAAAAAGTGATGTATATCACGGCGGGCACGCGCCCGGCGATCGTCGACAAGCTGGCAGAACTGACCGGCTGGGAAACGGTAGACGGTTTTAAAGAAGGTGAACCACCGGCAGAAGAAATCGGTGTGGCGGTGATCGACTGCGGCGGCACGCTGCGCTGCGGCATCTACCCAAAACGACGCATCCCGACCGTTAACATCCATTCGACCGGTAAATCAGGCCCGCTGGCACAGTTTATTACCGAAGACATTTATGTTTCCGGTGTCCGTGAGCATGACATTGTGCTGGAAAATGCAGACGCCGCTGAACCGGTCACGGCGGCGGATAAACCCGCACCGGCTGGGGCAGGGCGTGATTACGACACCACAAAAAAAATCACCGAACAGAGCGACGGCCTGCTGGCGAAAGTCGGCATGGGCATGGGCTCCGGCGTGGCCGTTTTATTCCAGGCCGGGCGCGACACTATCGATACCGTGCTCAAAACCATCCTGCCGTTTATGGCATTCGTGGCGGCGCTGATCGGCATCATTATGGCCTCCGGGCTGGGTGACCTGGTGGCGCATGGGCTGACGCCGCTGGCGAAAAGCCCCGTCGGGCTGGTGTTGCTGGCGCTGATCTGCTCCTTCCCGCTGCTTTCTCCTTTCCTCGGCCCGGGCGCGGTGATCGCCCAGGTCATCGGTGTGCTGGTGGGGGTGCAGATCGGGCTGGGCAATATCCCGCCACATCTGGCGCTGCCTGCACTTTTCGCCATCAACGCTCAGGCGGCGTGCGATTTCATTCCTGTCGGGCTTTCACTGGCTGAAGCCAAACAAGACACCGTGCGTGTCGGCGTGCCTTCGGTGCTGGTCAGCCGTTTTCTGACCGGCGCACCGACGGTACTTATCGCCTGGGCCGCTTCCGCTTTCATCTATCAGTAAGGCGTCATCATGCGAACCATTTATCAAACCACGATTACGCACATCGGTGACTTCGCCCGCGAGGCGCTCACCGACCAGATGCTGATCACCTTCCGCGAAGGCGCACCGGCAGATATTCAGGATTATTGCTTCATTCATCAGCACGGAAAAACCGAAGGAGAATTGCACCGTGGCGCGTACATGGAACTGTCAGATGTGCGTTATCCGGTGACCGCCGTGGGAGAGGTGGCGATGCAAAATCTGCGCGAACTGGGGCATATCACGTTGCGTTTTGACGGCAGTGCCGAGGCGGAGTTTCCCGGCAGCGTACATGTCAAAGGCACCACGCCCGACGATATTCCGCTGGGCAGCATATTGAAATTTATCGATTAACTATCAGAGTCAGGAGTCAGTTATGGAACAGGTTGCAGTCGTGATCGGCGGAGGGCAGACGCTGGGCGCATTTCTCTGTCAGGGGCTGGCTGAATCCGGCTATCGCGTGGCGGTGGCGGATCTGAATGAGAAAAATGCCGCGTCGGTAGCAGAGCAGATTAACCGGCAGTTTGGTGAGGAAAGGGCGTTCGGATTTGCTGTCGATGCCACCAATGAAGCCAGTGTAGAACAACTGGCGAAAGCGGTGGATCAGACATTCGGCAGGGTCAGTTTGCTGGTGTACAGTGCCGGGATGGCGAAGGCATCGCCCATCACGGATTTTGCCCTCAATGATTTTGATCTCTCGTTGCAGGTCAATCTGGTGGGGTATTTTCTCTGCGCCCGTGAGTTTTCACGCCTGATGATCCGCGACCGCATTCCGGGGCGCATTATTCAGATCAATTCCAAATCCGGCAAAGTGGGCAGCAAACATAATGCCGGTTACAGCGCGGCCAAATTCGGCGGCGTCGGGCTGACGCAGTCTCTGGCGCTGGATCTGGCGGAGTACGGGATTACCGTGCATTCGCTGATGCTTGGCAATTTACTCAAATCGCCGATGTTCCAGTCATTACTGCCGCAATATGCCAAAAAACTGGGCATTAAGGCCGATGAAGTGGAGCAGTATTACATCGATAAAGTGCCGCTGAAACGCGGGTGCGATTATCAGGATGTGCTGGATATGTTGCTGTTTTATGCCAGCGATAAAGCCTCTTATTGCACCGGTCAGTCGATCAATATCACCGGCGGTCAGGTGATGTTTTGAGGTGTTCCGCCTCTGTTTACAGGGGCGGATTTTTGACATAAAGGAGAAGATAATGACCCCGACTTCGGCATTAATACTCTGTGCGGTACTGGCCTGGGTGGCACAAATCGCGCTCGGCTGGTGGCAGTTGCAGCGCTTTAACCGGGCATTTGACAGGTTGTGTATGCAGGGAAAGGTGGGCGTCGGGCGTTCCGGCGGACGTTTCAAACCGAGAGTGGTAATGGCGCTGGCTTTCGATAAACAGGAAAAAGTCTGTGACGGATTTTTACTGCGTGGCCTGACGATTTTCGCCCGCCCTCAGCCGGTCACGTCACTTCAGGGTATGAGCCGGGAACAATTGATGACAGGTGTGATCTTCCCGAAAGATCCGAATATTCAAACTGCACTATCATTAGCGATTGAACCGAAATCATGATATTTTCACTTTAAAAGCTATTATCTTTCAAAAAGAATGATAGCGGTGAATTTATCTTAAAATTTGAGCGAAAATCGTGATGAAACCTAAGCAACGGCAGGCGGCGATACTGGCGCATTTGCAGCAATTTGGCAAGACGGCGGTGGACGATCTCGCCGCGCATTTCGCCACAACCGGCACCACTATCCGCAAAGATCTCACCCTGCTGGAAGAAGAGGGCGCAGTGATCCGCACTTACGGCGGCGTAGTGCTCAGCCGTGAAGAAGGCGACCAGCCTATCGACCGTAAAACCCACATCAATACCGGCAAAAAACTGCGCATCGCCCGCGCGGCCATTCAGGAAATTCAGGACGGCGACTCGCTGATTTTTGATGCGGGCAGCACCGTGATGCAGATGGTGCCTTTCCTCAGTCAGTTTAATAACATCACCGTCATGACCAACAGTCTGCATATCGTCAATGCGCTGGTGGAACTGGATAACGACCAGACCATCCTGATGCCGGGCGGTACTTATCGCAAAAAATCCTCCTCCTTCCACGGCAGTCTGGCCGAAAGCGCGTTTGATAAATTCAATTTCGACAAGCTGTTTATCGGCGCAGATGGTGTTGATCTCGACGGTGGTGTCACTACATTCAACGAAGTTCACGGCGTCAGTCAGGCGATGTGTAAAGCGGCTGAGCGTATTTTCCTGCTGGTGGATTCATCAAAATTTGGCCGCAAAAGCCCGAATGTGGTGTGCCATTTAGGCAAGGTCGATACGCTGATCACTGACAGCGGGCTTAGCAGTCAGTACCGTGATGCCATCGAAAAATTGGGGATCCGCATTATTTTAGTCGGGGAAGACGATGAATGACACAGTGCTGAATTACAGACGTGAAACGCTGGAAAGCACCTCAGGATTGGGTTATGTCGGCAGGAGTTTGATTGACTGGAAATCAGCCAGCCCGGGTCAATGGTTTATCGGGGTTCTTGATACGTCCAAAAAAATGATTTCACTCGTTCCGGTGAATGTTTTCGATCGTTCAATGGGACATTTAGATGAGCAAACACTTACGAACCAGTCTCAGCAAGGAATGAACCGTTATGCTTCCGGGGCTGAGGGAGAAAAATGGGGGCGCTCAATCATGCCCGATTTTTTAAAGAACAGGCCCGCAGGAATGACGCATCATATGGCGGTTGCTTTGGAATCAGGTTTTTCTAAAGAAAGTTCATTAGGTTTTGCTCTTATTAAAATCAATAACAATTTTGCTCAGATGAAAACGACATCGACTTCTTTAAATGGCGATAAACCCGGCTTCGTTGTTAATCATAGTTTTTCTCGTGCAACGGCTTTTAAAACATCTGCCTTTTGCCCTACGGGTGCTCAGATGCCTGTTCAATGGCGGAATGCACTGGTTATGTTTTTGAAAAATGGGGCTTTTGGGATAAAAAATATCGCTGTCTCTAACGATTAAGTTTAGCTGGCCCTGTTGCAACATGCAGCCGACGCCAGCGTTACTCATCGGCGGGTTCTTTGATATAATCCTTTCCACTATATCGTCGCTGTTTTTCTGAAAAACAGCGATAAATATTCTTAAATCAGGTGGTTAGTCTTTATATGAAACATCGCGTTGACGTCATGATTTCCGAGCAGGAAGTCAAAACCCGAATTGCCGAATTGGGCCGTGAAATCACCGAACACTACCGCGACAGCGGCAGCGAAATGGTGCTGGTTGGATTGCTGCGCGGTTCGTTCATGTTCATGGCTGACCTGTGCCGCGCCGTGGACGTGCCGCACGAAGTCGACTTCATGACCGCCTCCAGCTACGGTAACGGTATGTCCTCCACCCGCGACGTTAAGATCCTCAAAGATCTCGACGAAGACATTCGCGGTAAAGATGTGCTGATCGTCGAAGACATCATCGACTCTGGTAACACGCTGAGCAAAGTGCGTGAAATCCTGCAACTGCGCGGCCCGAAATCTCTGGCCATCTGTACCCTGCTGGATAAACCCGAGCGCCGCGAAGTGGACGTCAAAGTCGAATACGTCGGTTTCCCGATCCCCGACGAATTCGTTGTCGGCTATGGCATCGACTACGCTCAGCGTTACCGTCATCTGCCGTATGTCGGCAAGGTTGTGATGCTGGACGAGTAAAGAGCGGCTACGCCCCAGGCAGCAGGAATATAAAAAATGGCCTTCAGATTCGGAGGCCTTTTTTATATTCATTTTAAATCATAAATTATCTATTCAACTTATCTGCTCTATACCCGGTTCAATTGAAAATTCTGCTTTTTAGGTATAGGTTATTTTTAATATTTACATGGATTATTATAGTTTCATATAACGCATGTCAGTTAATAGAATAAATAAGTTAATGAAAATCATCAGGGACGAAAAGATAAAAGAATGGATACAGTTGAGGAACTTAATGGTACTTATTTCTATGCAGGAAAATCGAACCTGACTGCAGGAAAATTATTTTTCATGATTTGCTGTGAAAATGTCATTAATAAAAAATCCTTGCGGGTACTGCATGCAGTTCTCCTCCATAAAGCCGGGGTTGGAATGCAGTGGTTTTCCCAGGAAAATAACTTCAAGTAACCTCCTCATTTACCGTCGTTACGATTTCAGGCTCAAAGCGACCTCTGCGTCTGCAAAAAATGTTGCCTGGTTGAATAAAGTAAGAGGGTAGAAAGAGGAGGTAACTAAATCATAGTGCTATAACCTCAGCGCCTTATATTACAAAAAATATCTTAAACTAAATCAGCGGGTTTTTTTTCCTCCAAATGTAGTTATCCTTATTTTTTATTCTGAAAAATAACCATGGCATAACCCAGGCAAGTAAGAATAAAGGTATCGCTAAAATGACAGAGAGATTAACAAGATTATAATTTTGGTAGAGGAACAGGATTAAAATAGTCGAAATAAAAACCAATATTACCCGCAAATATAAAATTAACTTCCTCGTAGGTTTATCAATATAGCCTATAATCATTTCAGCACCACAATAAGGGCATAGGGTACTGTTTTCCTTTAATTTACTGTCACAGAACCCGCATGTGGCATGCTCATCAATATGATTACTTTTCACGTAAACCTCTCGAACTGACTTTTGCTGTTTATGAATTATTGCTAAATGTTATTCATTTAATTTTATTATCCTAATGACTACTCTTTATTTCAATTGTACTTTACATAACTTCTTTTAAAATTTGCAAGGGGATTTTTTTACCAATCTTAAGTGAATATGTAAGGGTTTTGTTCGTTTTTGGTGATGAATTTCCTGACCAGGATTTTTCTTATTTTAAAATTTTATATATAATCCTTGTACTAACAGGATAATGCGTTTTTAAATATAAATTGTAACTAAGATTTTTCCTAGTGAGGGTGCTGTATGAAATTTTTGTTTAATACCCTGTTGACTACACCTGCAGACAGATAAAATAAAAACACTGATCCTTCCTTTCTCATCTGTCACCCCAACCTCACATGACCACCTCAGTGCCTATCTCCATGATCCTGCTTTGAACAAAGTGACGTGTGTGGGTATGCCAGAAAGTGTACCGATTATTTTAAGAATTGACTGACAGGGGATTTGTTATCTAAATCTGATTTATTCAACAAAGCCGCTCACTTTTTCTCTTAGGATACTTTCGCATCATACGAAGGTTTTTAAAAAATGCGGGTAGTCTGCTTTTTCACACAGGAACGAGCCGAGCAACAGAGTGGAACTTCATTAAAGTAAGAAATAGAATTAATCCATTTCTGAGGTCAACACAGAATCAGAAAAAATACTCGTTTAAATATGGGTGTGGTGGCTGTAGCAAGCGAGGAAGAATAGGGTATTCGAGCCGGTGAGGATATTCTAAAAACTCGGACATTGGCTCATCCAGTGAGCCTCGATTAGGAAGTTTCGCTATGGAATATCCAGTAACTGTTTCTTTGAATTTTTATTTCACCGTAAGACGCCAGATTGTTGTTAGAAGTAATGTAGCCTAACCTTAGTGAAGAGGAGCGAATTATACTAGCATCCCTCCTGATAAAATCAGATTGTAATATGTTTCGTCATTAAATTGTATTGTTTCTTGCCCCTGGAATTTTTGGATAGAACCAAAAAGAGTATTGGAATAAAAGAAACCCGAAGATTTATTTTCCCGAGGCCCTCTGATAGGATAGATCTCATCTGCAAGACCTTGATTTTTCATTGATAAAACTTTCATTTTACGAATGGTTATTTCATCAACTCTATCATTAGTTGCACCACCTTGATACTGCATAACCCATATGGGGAATTTTTTAAATGAAATGATTACTTGCCCGTAAATATTCCTCCCCTCCGTAAAGTAATTTCTATAGGTATAGCCACCATCATTATACTCAATGACTTTCATATCACCCCCTGTTAATGACTTTATGATTACATTTTCAGGGTTTCTATAAAGAAAACGATTTGCTTTTATTAAAAACTCTTCCATTTACACTCTCGAAATTTTAATCTCATGCAGATAATAAGTCCTTAGAATTGTCAATGCATTAAAAAATATGAAATTTAAAAATACTTAACATTCATAAAAGTTGTTTTATAAATATGTCGGAATTTTCGTTTCCCATGAAATTTTACGTCAACTATGAGAGTCCGTATTACTCATGATGCTAACTATGCATGAGTAACCTTAGAAAAACCTTAAGAACAGAATTTATTTGAAGCTTTTTTTTACAAAATCAATCTAAATAATACATCTCATTACTAATAATTCCTTGTGCATTCAATTTTTTCAATTACCCCTATGGCTGGATACAAGCTTTTAACACCATTCCTGGCTTTGTTGAATAAATCGGACTTTTGGCCGCAATCATGATCAGATCAGCACATTCATGATGACCTGCTCCCTGTTGATTAATGCACTAAGATAGGGAATACAGCATTGAGGTTAAAGGTTTCCATCACAACCTAATGATTCCTACTGACAACGCTACGGGCAAAGTCACCGGTACACGAATGCATTCACCATTGCTAATCGTGAAAGATTTCGACTGCTCAAGCCCATACATCTATAAAGCTGTGGCAACGGGTCAGAATCTGGAATCGGTTGAAATAAAATGGTATCGGATTAACGACGCAGGGCAGGAAGTTGAGTATTTCAACATGCTGTTAGAAAAGGTTCGGATAGTGTCCATTTCTCCAGCTATGGCAACTGTGACAATACGCAAGATAACCATCTGGAAACCGTAGAGCTACGCTACGAAAAAATCACGTGGAAGCATAACGACGGCAACATTATTTTTGCTGATTCGTGGAATGACCGCCAGACAGCATCATGTGAAAAGGGGCATAGCGCCCCTTAATCGTATAACCACTTACCAGCTTTGGCTGACTCGATAATCATTTCGACCGTAAGAGGCTTGTACACCTTGTTTTTGTACTCTCTCCTAAGCCGAAACCACCACCACGGCAATTCAGGCTCAAAATAATTGTCGAGATTAAAATTGTCATAGCTGATGCCATACCGAGTGAACAGGTCAATCAGCATTTCCCCTAATTCGTCCGTCACTAAATTAAAGTGTTCCTGAAACGTCCAGCCCTTACTAACTGGTCTTCTCCACTCACTGTATTTTTCCGTGATGTATTGAAGAATCTCATTTTCATCTACTTCCATCAGAAATACGTCCACGCAATACGGTCTTGAGGGTAGGCGATTAGGTTGTATTTATCGCGTGTATCCTTTGCCACGAATGCACAAATTATTACCGCCTGAGCGTAGCCTAAATACGGAACCCAGCGCGCAGCAGTGATTTTGCATTTCATCAATTCCCGTTCAATCTCAGGCAATCGCGCCCGTTCCTCAGCAGTCAATCTCGCCGATGGAGCAACATCCCGGGTTTTTGTTGGGTCAAAACTTCGCTGTAACTTACTCACCTTCGGTGTTTCTTCCCGTATACGCGCCACAATCGCCCTCACGGCGGCAGTGTCTGTCCGGGCTGATAGAACTGTGGTGGCTCTGTCACGGGCAGAACGTGAAATACGGCAAGCCCGACAAAGCCAAACTGGAATTCATCTGCAACCTGATGGATGACCCGTGTTCTTTCCAAATTGATAGCCTGGCTATTACAAAATTTAAGTCTTTGAGATTGGCGAAGGGCGTTAAGGCAACAACGGAAAAGCGGGGCTGGAGTGTCCACATAGTGTCCACACCTGAGCATCTTTATAGGGTTTGTAGCTGCTTACACCGCATATAACTCATTGATTTATAGTGATCGCGTTGTAAGTGCAGGAAAAATAAATGGGTAAAAAGGCACATTTTTGTGCCTTTTGTTTTTTGAATTTCTGTAGAGTAGGGCGGCTTGTTATTGCGGGTCGCCGTTCAGCAAGGCGGAGACGCCCTGACGGTAGCGCTGTTCCAGTGTTTCGCGGCTGGTGGCGTCAACTTCGAGGTTGCGCAGACGTCCGTCCAGAATGCCGTAAACCCAACCGTGCAGCGTGACTTTCTGGCCGCGTTTCCAGGCCGATTGCATCACGGTGGAGTGGCCGAGGTTGTAAACTTGTTCAACCACGTTCAGTTCACATAACTTATCGAGGCGCTTCTCTGGCGACAGTTCGCCCAGCAGGGAACTGTGTTTGTACCAGATGTCCCGGATATGCAACAACCAGTTATTAATCAAACCCAGTTCAGGGTTTTCAACCGCCGACTGCACACCGCCACAGCCGTAGTGACCGCAGATAATCACGTGTTCGACTTCCAGCACGTCGATAGCATATTGCACAACGGACAGGCAGTTAAGGTCGGTATGGATGACCAGGTTGGCAACGTTACGGTGAACAAACAGTTCGCCCGGTTCCAGGCCGGTCAGGCGCTCGGCAGGAACACGGCTGTCAGAACAGCCAATCCACAGGAAACGGGGTTTTTGAGACTGGGAAAGCCGCTCAAAGAAACCAGGATCTTCATCAATCATGGTTTTGGACCAGGCTGCGTTATTAGCGATGAGTCTTTCTATGTCGTTCATGGAGGTTAATAGCCTGTAGCGAGCTAACTGCGATGGGGTAATATAGGGCAATGCCCCGACTTTTCAAGCTGATTCGGCATCTCCGTTTACTCATTCTTACAACAGGGTTTTCACAAGAAGGTACGCTCCCTTTATGAATTATGCATTGGAACTGGAAAAGTTAACCAAAACTTACGCCGGTGGTGTACAGGCTTTGCGTGGAATCGATCTGCGCGTCGAAGCTGGCGATTTTTATGCCCTGCTTGGGCCGAACGGTGCGGGTAAATCCACCACCATTGGTATCATCAGTTCACTGGTCAACAAGACTGCCGGCAAAGTGCAGGTGTTTGGCTACGACATCGATAAAGATATCGTCAATGCCAAACGTCAGCTCGGGCTGGTGCCGCAGGAATTTAACTTCAACCCGTTTGAAACCGTCATGCAGGTGGTGGTCAATCAGGCCGGTTATTACGGCGTGCCGCGTCCGCTGGCGCTTGAGCGTGCAGAAAAATACCTGACGCAGTTGGATCTCTGGGGCAAACGCAATGAGCGTTCGCGCATGTTGTCCGGCGGGATGAAGCGCCGTCTGATGATCGCCCGTGCGCTGATGCACGAGCCCAAACTGTTGATCCTTGATGAGCCAACGGCAGGGGTCGATATCGAATTGCGTCGCTCCATGTGGGGCTTCCTGAAAGAGCTGAACGCGCAGGGCACCACCATCATTCTGACCACACACTATCTGGAAGAAGCGGAAATGCTGTGCCGTAATATCGGCATTATTCAGGGCGGCCATCTGGTGGAAAATACCAGCATGAAAGAACTGTTGTCGAAGCTGAAATCCGAAACCTTTATTCTGGATTTAGGGACGAAAAGCCCGCTGCCGGTGCTGGAAGGTTATCGCAGTAAGCTGACAGACACGTCAACGCTGGAAGTGGAAGTGATGCGCGAGCAGGGACTGAATTCCCTGTTCAGCCAGCTGAGCAAGCAGGGCGTGCAGGTATTGAGTATGCGTAACAAGGCGAACCGTCTGGAAGAGCTGTTTGTCACGCTGGTGAACGGCAGCGAGGAAAAGAAATAATGTCGCAATTGTATTGGGTGGCACTCAAAAGTATCTGGCTGAAAGAGATCAACCGTTTTGGTCGCATCTGGATCCAAACACTGGTTCCGCCAGTCATCACCATGACCTTGTATTTCATCATCTTTGGTAATCTGATCGGCGCACAGATTGGCAATATGCATGGTTTCACCTACATGCAGTTTATCGTGCCGGGGCTTATCATGATGGCGGTGATCACTAACTCCTACGCCAACGTGGCCTCGTCGTTCTTCAGCGCCAAATTTCAGCGCAATATTGAAGAACTGCTGGTAGCGCCGGTGCCGACGCATGTCGTGATCGCCGGTTATGTCGGCGGTGGCGTGGCGCGCGGGATCTGCGTGGGGATCCTGGTTACGGCGATTTCATTGTTCTTCGTACCGCTGGTGATCCACTCCTGGTGGATCATTGCGCTGACGCTTCTGCTGACCGCAATTTTGTTCTCGCTGGGCGGTTTGCTGAACGCCGTGTTTGCAACCACGTTTGACGACATCAGCCTGATCCCGACCTTCGTGCTGACGCCGCTGACCTATCTGGGGGGCGTGTTTTACTCGCTTTCCCTGCTGCCGCCCATCTGGCAGGCGATTTCCAAGCTGAACCCGATCGTCTACATGATCAGCGGTTTCCGCTACGGTTTCCTCGGGATTTCTGACGTGCCGCTGGTATTTACCATGAGCGTGCTGGTGGCGTTTATTGCGGTGTTCTACTTGCTGGCGTGGTATCTGATCGAACGCGGCAGAGGTTTACGTAGTTGATTTTTCTGTGCTCCCTCCCCCTTCGTGAACTGAACCCCTAAACTTGGACACCAGGTTAGTGCAGGGGGAACATTTGAGTCCGGTAATCTGCTGGACTCATTCCACCCAACTTCATCTTTATTCTATCGTGGTTATAGTAAGCGACATACGCTTCTATCGACTCAGCCAGTTTTTCCCTGCTCTCGAACTTATAACCGTGGAACATCTCCGTCTTCAACACCGCAAAAAAGCTTTCCATTGCGGCATTGTCATAGCAATTGCCTTTTCGCGACATGCTCTGTCTTATCCCTGCCTCTTTGAGCCTTTTTTGCCACGAAGGCATCCTATATTGCCAGCCCTGATCGCTATGTAGAATGGCTTTTTTTCTGACGTAACCTGATGTAAGTAAATCATTTAGCATCTTTTCAGTCAGCTCGAAAGTCGGCCGCGTACCTATACTCATCGCGATGATTTCTGCATTGTATAAATCCATGACCGGCGATAAATACAGTTTATCCCCGCCCACATTGAACTCGGTAACATCCGTCACCAGCTTTACCCCCGGTCCGGAGGCGTTAAATTTCCGTCTCAGCAGATTGGGCGCTGGCGCCATCCCGATATCGTCCTTATAACTCCGGTATTTTTTAGGCCGCACCCGCGCCTGTACATCCATTTCCCGCATCAGGCGGAACACCTTTTTATGATTGACCCGCACGCCCTGATTGCGCAGTTCTAACGTGACGCGGCGATAGCCATAGCACCGCTTGTGGCGGACGGCCAGTTGCCCGATGGCGTCACATAACGTCACGTCATCCCCGGCTTGCTCCCGCGATTGCCACCAGTACCAGGTGCTTCGTGGCAACCTCGCAGATTTCAACAGATCCTGGAGACGGTGTTCTCCGATTAATGCCCTGATGGCGTGGATTTTTTCTTCCGTTCTGTTTTTGACTTCATCAGGGCGTCGAGCTTTTCGTTGTAAGCGCGTTCAGCACGCAGATAGCGCACCTCTTCCAGAAGCTCGGCAGGCGTCATGTCTTCAGGCTTTATCTCAGGTTTTTGCGTTTTCTGCGCCATGTTATTCCTCTCTTTCAGAGCTGGAAAAGCTGAGTTTTTAGCAGCCAGGATCCAGCGTTTGATTGTCTGATAATCAGCAATATTAAATCGGGCGGCGGCAGAACGCATAGAAAGATGTTCGCGAAGAGTCACATCGACGACATGAGCACGAAACTGTTCGGAATAGATGCGAGTCGCCTTACGAAAAGCCTGCTCACCGTGAAATTGATAGGCAGCAGTCCATGCACGAAGTGAGGATGCCGGAACGTGATATTTGCGGGCGGTAATTTTGAAGCCATCGTGGCCGTCAAGATAGTGCCTGACGGCTATCATTTTGATTTGAAAATCGTACTTCATACTAAACTCCGAATGAGGATTAAAACGTCCAACATTCGGGGTTCAGTTCATCGCAGGGGGAGGAGCAAAACCAAAATCAGTTCAGGTTTTATTGCAGCCGAGTGCGAAACACGATTAGCTGCCTCCCCTGCGAGGGGAAGGCGTATTATCAGGCCACCTGAACCGGCACGGCTTTGGCGGTGCGTTTCAGCTGGTTTTCACCCTCGAAATAGGCCACTTTCGGCTGGTGCTGGCGGGCCTGTTCATCTGACATCTGCACATAAGAACAGATGATCAGCAGATCGCCGACACAGGCACAACGCGCTGCCGCGCCGTTGACCGAAATAATACGCGAACCGCGTTCTGCCGCGATGGCGTACGTCGAGAAACGCTGACCGTTATCAACGTTATAAATATCAATTGCTTCGTATTCCAGAATGCCTGAGGCATCGAGAAAGTCCTGATCGATGGCGCAGGAGCCTTCGTAATGCAAATCTGCCTGAGTGACGTGAACCCGGTGCAGTTTGCCTTGCAGCATTGTACGTACCATTGCGTGTGACCCTTCGTGCGTAAAAAGTCTGGGGATACGCCGGTCGGACAGTCTAAAATTCCGAGGTTTTCCGGCGGCCAACATAGTTGCCGATTTGACCTGCGCTGTCTACTGCGTCAGATCAACCTCCTGATTGTCAATCAGTCTGGCTTTACCCAGCCAGGCCGCCATCAGGATCACCGCCGATGTGCTGTCGACGGACAATTCCTGCAAGGTTTTCGCATCACGGATAAACAGTTCGTCTGGCGTGAAACCTGCTTCGCGAAGTTGTTGCGCGGTTTCCTGCAGCATTTCGTCGATATGACGCTCGCCCTGGCTCAGCCGTTCAGCCAGCGCATTCATGATTTTGTTCAACTGTGGCGCGAGTTTACGTTCCCCGGCAGTCAGATAGCCGTTACGTGAACTCAGTGCCAGACCATCTTTGGCGCGCACAATCGGCACGCCCACTATCTCAATATCGTAGCCCATGTCTTCCACCATGGTGCGCAGCAGCGCCAGTTGCTGGAAGTCTTTCTGCCCGAAACAGGCCACCTGCGGCTGCACCAGATTGAACAGTTTGCTGACGATGGTGGAGACGCCACGGAAATGCCCCGGACGGCTCGCGCCTTCCAGAATGGTGGAAATCACCGGCACATCGACCTGCGTCTGGGTCGCCAGACCTTTCGGATACACCTCCGCCGGTGACGGTGCGAACACCAGATCCACGCCGCGTTTGTTCAGCTTCTCGCAGTCTTCCTGCAAAGTACGCGGATAACGCTCGAGGTCATCCGGGCGCTCGAATTGCATCGGGTTGACGAAAATGCTGACCACGACCACATCGCCGCGGGCTTTGGCTTCCTCCACCAGCGTCATATGGCCTTCGTGCAGATTGCCCATGGTCGGCACCAGCGCGATACGTTTATTGTTCTTGCGAAAATCCCGGATTTCGCGACGCAGCAGCGCCACGCTGTCAATTATCAACACCAGCCTTCTCCCGATTATTTAAAGGAATGTTCTTCACCCGGATACACGCCTTGCGCGACCTGATCAACATACAGACGGACTGCGCTACGAATATCACCCGCTTCGCTGAGGAAGTCTTTGGCGAATTTCGGCGTGTGGCCGCCGGTAATGCCAAAGGCGTCATGCATCACCAGGATCTGGCCGTCGGTGACATTACCCGCACCAATGCCGATCACCGGAATGCTCAGTTCTTCGGTGACGCGACGCGCCAGATCGACCGGCACACATTCGAGTACCAGCAACTGCGCACCGGCTTCTTCTAGCATCATCGCGTCTTTGATCAGCTGATTCGCGGCCACTTCATCGCGCCCCTGCACTTTATAGCCGCCAAAAATATTGACCGATTGTGGCGTCAGCCCCAGATGGCCACAGACAGGCACGGCGCGTTCGGTCAGCATTCTGACCGTATCACACAGCCAGCCGCCGCCTTCCAGTTTAACCATGTTACCGCCTGCGCGCATCAGCACCGCTGCGCTCTCAAAGGCTTGCTCCGGCGTGGCGTAACTCATGAATGGCAGATCGGCGAGTAACAACGCGTGTGGCGCGCCACGGCGTACACAGCGCGTATGGTAAGCAATTTCTTCTACGGTGACCGGCAGCGTGGAGTCCTGGCCCTGAACGACCATGCCCAGCGAGTCGCCGATGAGCATTACAGAGATGCCCTGTTCAGCAAACAGCTGTGCGAAACTGGCGTCATACGCGGTAATGGTCGCAAATTTATGTTTTTCCTGCTTCCATTGGCGAAGCTGGCTCAGCGTGGTTGGTTTCATGAACACGTTCCTTTGAATAATTCATCGGATGAATATGATGCCAGTATTCTACTGTATGAGCCGAAAGTCAGACAGTAAGTTCGACAGGTGGCTGGTTAATCAGTGTCTTAAGAAGTGATTAAGAAGCGTCGGCTATAATGGCAAAAACGGAGGGAACCATGCGAATTCTGTTAGTTGAAGATGACAAAATGATCGGTGACGGCATCAAAGCCGGGCTGGCGAAACTGGGTTTTACGCTCGACTGGTTTACCGACGGGCTGACCGGCAAGGCCGCACTCGGCAGCGCGCCTTACGATGCTGTGATCCTCGATTTAAGCCTGCCGGGCATGGACGGTATGCAGCTTTTGCGCGAGTGGCGAAAGGCTGGCAGGGATACACCGGTGCTTATCCTTACCGCGCGTGATGCGCTGGAAGAGCGCGTCAGCGGATTGCAGGCCGGTGCCGATGACTATCTGTGTAAGCCGTTCGCGCTGGTGGAAGTCGCCGCACGGTTGCAGGCGCTGATCCGCCGTCGCCACGGGGTGATAACGCCGAAAGTCACCCACGGTGCTGTGGAATTTGATCCCGCTGCCCGCAGTGTGACACTCAACGGAGAAACCGTGACGCTGACACCGCGTGAAGTCACCGTGCTGGAATTGTTTCTCAACAACAAAGGCCGCGTGCTGGCGCGTACGCTTATTCAGGAAAAGCTCTACAACTGGGACGACGAGGTCAGCAGCAACGCGGTGGAAGTGCATATTCACCATCTGCGCAGCAAACTCGGCAAAGGCTTTATTCGCACCGTTCATGGTGTGGGGTACACGCTCGGGGACGAGATAAAACCAGGCCAGGGAGGGGAAGGGTGAGGCGGCTTAATAAACTGAAAAAACTGCAGAATCTCAGCCTGCGTCTGCGTCTTATCCTGCTTTTTTCCCTGCTGGCGCTGCTGACCTGGCTGATTGCCAGCGGCGTGGCGTGGCATCAGACCCGCAAACATATCAATGAAGTTTTCGATACCCAGCAGATGCTGTTCGCCAAGCGTCTGGCCGCCACCGGCTTAGGCGACCGGCTCAATCTGCAAAAAGACACTGAGCTGCCGGACACCAAAAAAATGGTCCGCAAAGGATCGCGCGGCCACACCGATGATGACGCGCTGACATTTGCCATCTTCAATCGTCACGGGCAGATGTTGCTCAATGATGGTGAGAATGGCAAACGCATCCGTTTTGACGGTGACACGCAAGGGTTTAACGATGTCGGGCTGAGAGGGGACAGCGACGCCTGGCGTATGGTCTGGCTGACCTCGCCGGACGGGCAATATCGCGTTGCCGTCGGGCAGGAACAGGATTACCGCAATGATATGGCGTGGAGCCTGGTGAGCGGACAACTGACGCCGTGGCTGGCCTCTCTGCCTGTATTATTGCTGGCGCTGATTATCATGGTGACGCTGGAACTGCGGCCGCTGCGACGCGTGGCGGAAGGCTTGCGTCAGCGTTCGCCGGAAGATGCCACGCCCATCGAGACGCATCAGTTGCCCGGTGAAGTGTTGCCGCTGGCAGATGCGCTCAATTCCCTGTTTGACCGCACCCGTGAAATGCTGGTGCGCGAACGGCGGTTTACGTCTGATGCCGCACATGAGCTGCGCAGTCCGCTGGCGGCTTTGCGTGTGCAAACCGAAGTCGTACAGCTTTCCGGCGATGACAGTGAGATGCGCGAACATGCGCTGGAAAATCTGACGACCAGTATCGATCGCGCCACGCGGCTGGTGGATCAGTTGCTGACGCTTTCGCGGCTGGAAAGCTTTTCCACGCCTGAAGAGCTGGAGCGCATCGACTGGCCGACGCTGATCGCGCAAAGTCTGGCAGAGCAGGATTACCGCGCGCACGGTAAAGGCATTGAATTACGGTTTGAGGAGCAGGGAACGTCGCCCGCAATGCGTGGCCAGTCGCTGCTGCTTTCGCTGATGGTGCGTAATCTGCTGGATAATGCCATTCGCTATTCTGCTGCCGGAACCTGTGTCACGGTGCGGCTCGATGAGCGGGGACTCACGGTGGAAGATCAGGGGCCGGGCATCAGCGCCGAACATCTGGCGAGGCTGGGGGAACGTTTTTACCGGCCACCGGGACAGGAACAAACCGGCAGCGGATTGGGGATTTCCATCGTACAAAGGATCGCGCAGTTACATCATCTGAACGTTGTTTATCACAATAAAGCAGAAGGCGGGCTGGAAGTGCGGGTCAGTCGCTGAGCGAATTACCATCGGGTCAGACCGTTAAGCGGCACGCGGGCGAGCAGGCTTTGCAAGGTTTCACCGTCAGGGAACACCAGTTCCGGTGCCAGATCGGCCAGCGGGTACAGCATGAACTCGCGATTTTTCATGTCGTAATGCGGTACCGTTAAACGTTCTGTGTTGATCACCTGATTGCCGTAAGTCAGCATATCGAGATCTAACGTCCGCGGCCCCCAGCGTTCAGCTTTGCGGACGCGTCCCTGATTTTGCTCGATCCCTTGTGTGCAATCGAGCAACTGTTCCGGTGGCAGCAGCGTATCGAGCGCCACCACCGCATTCAGATAATCAGGTTGATCTTGTGGCCCCAGCGGTTTACTGCGGTAAAACGGGGAGGCGGCCACAAATCGGGTGCGCGGCAGATGTGCCAGCGCCTCCAGTGCGCAGTTTACCTGGTCAAGCGGACGGGCAAGATTACTGCCCAGAGCCAGGTAAACGCGGATCACTGACCGCCGTCCTTACGCGGAGCCCGTTTGCGCGGACGGCGCGGACGTGCACGGCGTGCCGGTACAGCGTCGTCACCCAGCGTACCGAGCATGCTTTTCTGTGATGCCGGTGTCGCTTCCTGGAACTCACCCCACCATTGCGCCAGGCTCTGTAGCTCGCGGTGCTGTTCTACTTCAGCGCGCAGGACCAGTAAATCATACGCCGCGCGGAACTTAGGATGCTCCATCAGCTTGTGCGCACGTTTGCCCTGACGACGTGACAGACGCAGTTGCAGCGCCCAGATATCACGTACCAGCGTGGTAATACGTTTCGGAATGGCCAGCGTACGGCATTGCTCATCGAGCACATCATTCATTGCCAGTGCGAAGGCGTCGTAATAGGTCAGTCCGCCTTCCTGCGCCAGTTTCTGTGCATGTTCAATCACCGGATACCACAGCATCGCAGCGAACAGGAACGCCGGATTGACGCGCTGATCGTTATGCAGACGGTGGTCGGTATTTTTCAGCACCTGCAGCAGAATATGTTCCATCGGGCTGTCACCCTGCTCAGTAAACTGGCGGGCAATCAGCGGAAACAACGGCTGGAAGAGCTGGTATTCGCAAAGCTTTTTATACGTCTCTAAGCCGTAACCGGCCTGCAACAGCTTCAGCGACTCTTCAAACAGACGTGCTGGCGGAATTTCCTGTAGCAGCGTCGCCAGGCGCGGAATTGGCCCGGCTGTTTCCGGGCTAATTTTCATGTCCAGTTTGGCCGCGAAACGTACCGCGCGCAGCATCCGCACCGGATCTTCACGATAACGGGTTTCAGGATCACCGATCAGGCGGATGATGCCATTTTCCAGGTCACGCAGACCGCCGGTGTAATCGCGCACGGTGAAGTCTGCGACGCCGTAATAAAGGCTGTTAATGGTGAAGTCACGGCGCTGGGCGTCGTCTTCAATGGTGCCGAAAATGTTGTCACGCAGCAGCATGCCGTTCACGGCCTGCTGGGATACGTTTTTATCATCGGTTTCTTCGTGCTGTTCGTGGTGACCACGGAACGTCGCCACTTCGATGATTTCCGGGCCAAACATGACGTGGGCCAGACGGAAACGACGCCCCACCAGACGGCAGTTGCGGAACAGCTTGCGTACCTGATCCGGTGTAGCGTTGGTGGTGATGTCGAAATCTTTAGGTTTTTTATCCAGCAGCAAATCACGCACGCCGCCGCCGACCAGGAAGGCTTCAAAGCCAGACTTGTTCAGGCGGTACAAGACTTTCAGGGCGTTTTCGCTGATATCACGACGAGAGATGTTGTGCTCATCGCGGGGAATAATGGTCATCGCACGGGTTTCACCGGCGTAATCGAATGAAGGTCGCGGTTTCTGTATGTGTTCGACAGAAGGGCGCGGAGCGCGCTGTTCATTGCGCGGGTTGCGGTCAGTGCGCGGGTCGTTATTACGATCACCCCGGCTATCGCTGCGTTCACCACGAGGCGGATAAGATGAAGAAGAGCGGCGGTTGTTGTTATTGCGGCGCTCGCCTCTGTTCGCATTGTCTTCCCGACGGCCGCGATTCTCACGACGTTCAGGATTGTTTGCCTTCACATTGCCTTCGGCTACAGGAGACGGATCACGACGGGAATTTTCCTCGCGATTAGGTTCTCCATGAAGCGCGGCTTCGTCATGAACAGCCTTTTCTTCACGAACGACTTTATCTTCACGAACTAGCACCTTACGGCAAAAATTGGCTACTCGGGTAAAAATGGTACACCTCGATAGTGACGGAAAAAATTGGCGTGACGCAAAAACAGCGGCTAATCATAGCTTACGACAGACGCTTTGAGAATGCCGAAGTCACATCTGCTGCGCATTAGCGCTCTGACGGGGTATCCCCGACGGCGTCCAGTGCGTTGTCGCCCAGCGTAATAATAAAGGTAAAGTGTAATCCTGCCAGTTTTCCGGCAGCGTTTGCCCTAAAAATTTCAGTGCGTTAATGATAACCGGCCGCGGATCGCCTGCCGGCAGCGGTGGTGCGTGATTCTGCTTGGAAAGCTTATCGCCCTGCGCATTCACCGCCAGGGGTAAATGCAGATATCCCGGCTGCGGATAACCCAGATGCCGGTACAGCGAAATCTGGCGCACGGTCGGTTCAATCAGATCCGCACCGCGCACAATGTGATTCACGCCCTGAAAATGGTCATCGACCACCACCGCCAGATTATAGGCAAACAGCCCGTCGCGGCGGCGGATAATAAAATCTTCTTCGGCCAGTTTATGGCTGGCCTGCAAATGCCCCTGAAAATCATCGTCGAAACCGTACACGGGCAGCGTCTGATGCAGGCGGATGGCTGCATCTTCCTGGCTAAGTTGCAGGTCGCGACAGTGGCCGTCATAGGTGCCACCGATCTGCGCAATACGCTGGCGGGTGCAGGTGCAGTAATAACTTTTTTGCTGCTGATACAGCCAGTCCAGCACCTCGCGATAAGCGCCGTGACGTTTTGACTGCCAGAGCACGTCGCCATCCCATTCCAGTCCGTAACGTTCCAGTGTTCTCAGGATTCGGTCAGCAGAACCGGGAATTTCCCGCGGCGGATCGATATCGTCGATGCGTACCCGCCAGGTGCCGTTTTGCGAACGGGCGTGCAGATAGCTGCCAAGCGCGGCAATCAGCGAACCGAAATGAAGGTCACCGGAAGGTGAGGGGGCGAAACGGCCTGTGTATTTTTTTTGCGGCATAAGAATGGGGGACAGCGTTAAAAGGGAACGCGGTGCATGACGCACCGCGTGGAACCCCGGACTTAGCCAGCCATCTGCTTTTCGCGGATTTCTGCCAGAGTCTTACAGTCGATACACAAATCAGCGGTAGGACGAGCTTCAAGACGGCGGATGCCAATCTCAACGCCACAGGAATCGCAATAACCGAAATCCTCGTCTTCCACTTTTTTCAGTGTTTTTTCAATCTTTTTGATCAGCTTACGTTCACGGTCACGGTTGCGCAGTTCGAGGCTGAATTCTTCTTCCTGAGCGGCACGGTCGACCGGATCAGGGAAGTTTGCGGCTTCATCCTGCATGTGTGAAACGGTACGATCGACTTCATCCCTGAGCTGATTGCGCCATGCTTCAAGAATCTTTTTGAAGTGAGCCAGCTGAGCGTCGTTCATATACTCTTCGCCCGGCTTCTCTTGATACGGCTGCACCCCAGCGATAGCGAGAATGCTCAAGGACGACGTCTTACGGGTTTGGCCTTCTTGCATGATGCTTCTCCTACATAACACGCACTATGTTCATCCACTTTTCACATTCCGGCATGGCCGCAATGTGCAGGCTTCGAACATTTCGATCCCCAACGGGGGAAAAAATCAGGCCGCTATAAATAACAGAAGGCAACGAGGTTGGCAATTATTCCTCGCAGGTGCTTGACAAGCCTGTGAGGAAAAGCGTATTCGCGACCGGTTTTTTATGCCGCCGACAGGGTATTACAGGGTTATCCGAACGTTTTATGTTCACTGATTGACAGTGTCAGCAGCGGTACTCTTTTTGTGAGGCGCATACCCTCAGCAGAAAGTTCAGCACCGTAGCACATCACTTCAACACCCTTGTTTTGTACATACTTCAGTAAATCGGTATAACGCGGATCAATATGGTGTGCAGCGGATACGCTTTCAATACCTGAATGTAAAACAGCAAAGAAAAGTACTGCGCGCTGCCCTTGCTCTGTCATTGACTGTAACTCGCGTAAATGCTTCTGACCGCGCAGAGTGACTGCATCGGGGAAGAATCCCAGCCCCTCCTGCAGCAACGTGACAGATTTCACTTCAATATAGCAGTCAGGTTGATTTTCTGCCTGTAACATCAAGTCTATACGGCTGTTTTCGGCGCCGTATTTTACTTCGGTCGTTAATTTACTGTAACCGGATAATTCCGGTATTCGCTGTTCATTGATCGCTTCGCGTACCAGCTGATTGGCCCGCAGCGTATTCACGCAAATCCAGTGCTTTTGTTGGGTTTCGGTCAGCTCCCAGCTGTGCGGATATTTGCGTTTGAGATTGTCCGAAGTGGAATACCAGACGGTGTCGCCGGGTGTCGCACAACCGGTCATCGCGCCGGTGTTGGCGCAGTGCAGGGTCAGTTCGGTGCCGTCTGGCGTGATCACGTCGGCAAGAAACCGTTTGTAACGTTTGATCAGCGTGGCCGGTTGAAGCGCAGGCTCGAAGTCCATGAAAGTTTCCGTGTGAAATGCTCTTGTTAAAAAGAGGGCTAAAAGGGATCAGGTTTCCTGCGCATCGCCCAGCGGCCAGGTTTGCAGGCAGTGATAACGGGGGCGTCCCCGCTCAAACAGGGATTCGTACAAACTGAATTCTGTGGCGTCCAGTTGCCAGCCAGGTGTGGCCGGAGGAACCGCGACCGGACGGGTCGCGCTGCGGTACAGCGACACATGCGGATGAAACGGCAGTGTACTCTGGTGACACCCGTTACGCGCTGCGTGTGATCGCAATACGGACGCCAGTTGTAACAGTGCATTCGGCGCGCGCTTTGTCCCCATCCACACGACGCCGGACCCCGGCCAGTGGCCGATATCATCGAGTTGCAGGCTGAATTTTTGCGCCTGAATGCGCCCGGCGACGCCGGTCAGTGCCCGGACTTTCAGATCACTGATTTCGCCCAGAAACGCCAGCGTAATGTGCAGGTTAGCGGCAGCCACGGGGCGGCCAGTTTCCGGCGGGAAGTTGTCCGCACGCCACTTAATCACCTGCTTTTGCATTTTTGCGGGCAGTGATAAGGCGAAAAACAGGCGGCGTTCGGCAGACATAGCGTTTCCTGTGAAGACACATCACGGCAACATGCCGGATTAGGGGCTAAATGCTACAATGCCCGCCGTTTAAAGTTAACTCTCATGGAGAATTCATTGTCTTCTTTGCCGGTCAGCGCCGTACTCGAACCGCTTTTAGCCGCATTGCAACAGGCGTCGCAGGTCCTGCTGCTGGCACCGACCGGTGCCGGTAAATCCACCTGGTTGCCGTTGCAGTTGCTGAAACAGGCCAATCTGCCGGGCAAGATCCTGTTGCTTGAACCGCGCCGTCTGGCGGCAAAAAACGTCGCTTTCCGTCTGGCACAGCAACTGGGCGAAACGCCGGGGCAGACGGTGGGATATCGCATGCGTGCTGAAAGCAAAACCAGCGCGGCGACCCGCCTTGACGTGGTGACCGAAGGCATTCTGACCCGCATGGTACAGGCTGATCCTGAACTGACCGGTGTGTCGATGGTGATCCTCGATGAATTCCATGAGCGCAGTTTGCAGGCCGATCTGGCGCTGGCATTATTGCTTGATGTGCAAAATGCCCTGCGCGACGATTTAAAACTGCTGATCATGTCGGCCACGCTCGACAACCTGCGTTTAGCGAACTTGCTGCCGGATGCACCGGTGATTGAATCCGCAGGCCGCAGTTTTCCGGTGGATCGCCAGTACCTTTCCCTGGCCACGCATGAACGGCTGGACGAGGGCGTGGCGCGTGTTGTCAGCCGTCTGATGAGCGAAAATCATGGCTCGATGCTGCTGTTTTTACCGGGCGTGGCGGAAATCACCCGCGTACAAAATCTGCTGACCGGCAGGCTGGCGCAGGATGTCGATCTCTGCCCGCTGTACGGCGCGTTGTCATTAGATCAGCAGCAAAAAGCCATTCAGCCTTCGCCTGCCGGACGTCGCAAAGTGGTACTGGCGACCAATATTGCCGAAACCAGTCTGACCATCGAAGGTATCCGTCTGGTCGTCGACAGCGGTCTGGAACGCAGCGCGCAGTTTGACCCTCGCAGCGGCCTGACACGGCTGGTGACGCAACGTATCAGTCAGGCGTCAATGACCCAACGTGCTGGTCGTGCAGGGCGTCTGGAACCGGGCCTGTGCTGGCATTTGTTCAGCAAAGATCAGGCAGAACGCGCCAGTGCACAGGCGGAAGCCGAAATTCTGCAAAGCGACCTGAGCAGTTTCTGGCTGGAATTATTACAGTGGGGCTGTCAGGAACCGGCACAGCTACAGTGGCTGGATATGCCGCCGGTTGCCGCGCTGTCTGCCGCCAAAAACCTGTTACAACAGCTCGGCGCGACCGATGCGCGGGGCACGCTCACCGCTGCCGGACAACGTATGGCGCAGTTGGGCTGCGATCCACGGCTGGCGGCGATGCTGATTTCTGCGGCAGCACAAAGCCCCGATGCGCTGGCAACCGCGGCGCTGCTGGCGGCCATGCTCGAAGAACCCCCACGCGGCGGATTACCGGATATGGATTACTGGTTCAGCCGCCCGCAAGGCAACTGGCAGCGCCGGGCAAAACAACTGGCGCAGCGCACCGGCGGGAACGCCGGTGCGCCGGATGCCTCGCTCGCGCCGTGGTTACTGGCGCAGGCATTCAGTGACCGTATTGCCCGGCGGCGCGGCGACGATGGCCGCTATCTACTGGCGAACGGGCTGGGCGCATCTTTGCCGCAGGATGACGGATTAACCCGCGCGCCGTGGCTGGTCGCCCCGCAGTTATTGCAGGGCAACAACAGTCCGGATGCCCGAATTTTACTGGCGATGGCTCTGGATATCACGCAACTGCCGTCGCGTCTGCCCGGTGTCGTAAAAGAGCAGACGGCGGTGGAATGGGATGAAGAAAAAGGCACGCTCCGCGCCTGGCGACGCTGGCAGATCGGGCGTCTGGTGCTGAAAGCCAGTCCGCTGGCAAAGCCGGACGATGAAGAGCTGCAACAGGCGCTGATCGACTGGATCCGCACGCAGGGGTTGCAGGCGCTGAACTGGTCGGTCGCGGCGGAGCAATTGCGCGTGCGGCTGATGTGCGCGTCGAAATGGCTGCCGGAGGCTGAATGGCCAGCGGTTGACGAGCAGGCATTGCTCGACGGTTTAGAGCGCTGGTTGCAGCCGTCTTTGCAGAGTGTCCGTTCGTTAAAATCACTGCAACAGGTTGATTTACATGATGCCTTGTTAAGGCTGCTTGACTGGCAACAGCGCCAGCGTCTGGACAGCGCGTTGCCCACACATTACACCGTGCCGACTGGCAGTCGTCTGCCAATCCGTTATCATGCAGACCAGCCACCGGCGCTCTCGGTGAGGATGCAGGAGATGTTCGGCGAGCAGCGCAGTCCGCAACTGGCGGAAGGGCGCGTTGCTGTGGTACTGGAACTGCTGTCACCGGCGCAGAGGCCATTGCAGATCACCGCCGATCTGGCGGCGTTCTGGCTGGGATCTTATCGCGAGGTGCAGAAAGAAATGAAAGGCCGCTACCCGAAACATCCGTGGCCGGACAATCCGGCGGAGGCATTGCCGACGCGCCGTACCAAGAAGTCTTCAGCGCCATGATGAAATGTGCAGGGAAAGAACTATTTTTCAGACATTTCTTCTGGGCGAAACCTAAAGCGGGGCACAGAGTAAGCGCCTTGCGGCCTGAACTTCAGGCCAGATAGACTATCCTTTTGAAATATAGTGTTTTTTGAAATAAAAAATGAAAATGACTCAGCTAAGCAGAATCATTATGACGAACACAGCAGCACGTGGGGAGATTGACTGATGTCTGGCGATGATCGCGAGCCGATTGGCCGTAAAGGTAAACCTGCCGGGCGCAAGCCTGCGCGGGCTCGTCCCGTTCGTCGTAGCCGCCGGGATGACGACTACGAAGAATACGAAGAGGAAATCGATGACGAGTATGAGGATGATGATGACTACGAAGAAGAACGGGAGTCGCGCATGAGCCGTAAAGCCCCGCCGCGTAAAGCGAACAAAGGCGGGAAGAAAAGCAAGAAGCGCCGTCTGTTCTGGTTGTTAGTCAAACTGTTTGTCGTCTTCCTGATTTTGCTGGGGATTTACGCGGTTTATCTCAATAAGCAAATTCATGACCGCATCGATGGCGGTAAAGTCTGGCAGTTACCTGCGGCGGTGTATGGCCGTCAGGTCAATCTTGAACCGGACATGCAAATCAGCAAAGCGGAAATGGTCGGCTTGCTGGAAGGCACGCAGTATCGCGAAGTGACGCGCATCACCCGGCCGGGCGAGTTTACGGTTCACGCGAATTATATTGATTTGCTGCGCCGTCCGTTTGATTTCCCGGAAGGGAAAGAAGGGCAGGTCAATGCCCGCCTGATGTTTGACGGCAACAGCCTGTCAGAGATTAAAAACCTGGATAACCAGCGTGATTTCGGGTTGTTCCGCCTTGATCCGCGTCTGATCACCATGTTGCAGGCGTCTAACGCTAACGGGGAACAGCGTCTGTTCGTGCCGCGTTCCGGCTTCCCGGATTTGCTGGTCGATACGCTGCTGGCTACGGAAGACCGTCATTTCTATGAGCATGACGGTATCAACTTCTATTCTATCGGCCGTGCCGTGGTGGCTAACCTCACCGCCGGTCATGCGGTGCAGGGGGGATCCACGCTGACACAACAGCTGGTGAAAAACCTGTTCCTCACCAACGAACGCTCGCTGAGCCGTAAAGCGCGTGAAGCGGTGATGGCAATCCTGCTGGACGCGGATTACAGCAAGGATCGCATTCTTGAGCTGTATCTGAACGAAGTGTATCTCGGCCAGAGCGGTTCTGATCAGATCCGCGGTTTCCCGCTGGCAAGCCTGTATTACTTTGGCCGTCCGGTGAATGAACTGAGTCTGGATCAGCAGGCATTGCTGGTGGGCATGGTGAAAGGTGCCTCACTGTATAACCCGTGGCGTAACCCGCAGATGGCGTTGCAACGCCGTAATCTGGTGCTGCGTTTGCTGGTTGAGCAGAAAGTTATCGATCAGGAGCTGTATGACATGCTGAGCGCGCGTCCGCTGGGCGTGCAGCCGAAAGGCGGGGTGATTTCGCCACAGCCTGCGTTTATGCAGATGGTGCGTCAGGAACTGCAGGCCAAACTGGGCGATAAAGTTCAGGACATGTCCGGGGTGAAAATCTTCACCACGCTGGATCCGATTTCTCAGGATGCGGCGGAAAAAGCGGTCGAGGAAGGCATTCCGTTACTGCGTAAGAAAAGCGGCCTGAATGACATTGAAACGGCGATGGTCATTGTTGACCGTTATACCGGCGAAGTGCGGGCGATGGTCGGCGGCGCGGAAACGCAGTTTGCTGGCTTCAACCGTGCCATGCAGGCGCGACGTCAGGTCGGCTCGCTGGCGAAACCGGCGACCTATCTGACCGCGTTGTCTCAGCCGGATAAATACCGTCTGAACACCATTCTGGCTGACCAGCCGCTGACGTTGAAACTGGCGAACGGCCAGACATGGTCGCCGAAAAACGATGACCATCAGTTCCGTGGTCAGGTTCTGCTGGTGGATGCGCTGGCGCGTTCGATGAACGTCCCGACGGTCAATCTGGGGATGGCCGTTGGTCTCGACAACATCACCAAGACGCTGATTGATCTGGGGATCCCTAAAGAATCCCTGAACCAGACGCCATCCATGTTGCTGGGTGCCATTGCGTTAACGCCAATGGAAGTCGCGCAGGAATACCAGACCATTGCCAGCGGCGGCAACAAAGCGCCGCTGTCCGCAGTGCGCTCGGTGATTGCGGAAGACGGCACGGTGCTCTATCAGAGCTTCCCGCAGGCGATTCGTGTGATCCCGTCGCAGGCAGCGTATCTGACGTTGTATGCGATGCAGCAGGTGGTGCAGGAAGGCACATCCCGTGCGCTGGCGAACAAGTTCCCGAAACTGCATCTGGCGGCGAAAACCGGGACCTCGAACGAACTGCGTGACAGTTGGTTTGCCGGCATCGATGGCAATCAGGTGGCGATCACCTGGGTAGGTCGTGACAACAACGGCCCGTCCAAACTGTGGGGTTCTACCGGTGCGCTGGTACTTTACGGACGCTATCTGGAAAACGGCACACCGCAGCCACTGGATCTGCAAATGCCGGAGGGCATCAGTACGATGAATATTGATGGCAGCGGTAACTTTGTCTGTGGCAACAGCGGTGGCTTGCTGGGCGGAAGTGGCGCGGTGCGTTCAATTCCGGTCTGGACTGATTCACCGGACGCCATGTGTCAGGCGTCTGTGAGCGCCGTTCAGCAACAGCAGCAACAACAAATCCAGCAGCAACAGCAACAACAGCAGCCATCCGGGCAGCAACAGCAACAGCCTCAGGATGAGAAGAAAGACAGCAACGGTGTTGCGGGTTGGATTAAGGATATGTTCGGTTCAGGTAATTAAGTTCAGCCAGAGCCGATGAGTCATAAAGAGCGCGATGAGGATCGCGCTCTTTTTTTGGCTATAAAAAAAACAGCCTAGCTCTGTCTCTTATACACAAATCCCCGGCCTTACTGCCGGGGATTTTTTTGAACTTTCTCCTCCGCTGGTGATCTTTCTTAGTATTCATCGCATTCCTCCGCTGAAGTCGAAGGCACCTATCCAGAGTGGTCCTGCAGGATGAATCGATGAGGAAAAACTCACGGATAGAGGAAAGCGAGGAAAAAACAGGTTAAAAAGCAGTAGGAAAAGTTGAGTTCCCGGTTGATCGAATAAATGCGAATCGCTGATCGAACTTCGATGCCAATCCATGTTCGAATAGAGCGAAATACGCAGTAAGGGAACCCGGTCGACAGGAAAATATCAAAAAGCGCCAGCCCTCTGACTGATTTTCCCTGATGAATACCCGTATATAGAATGTTAAAGGATCAACATATGACCGATAAAGCCGGGGGAAAAACAGCCCGTGTCCCGTTGCATTTTCGTTTTCCGGTAGCAAAAAACGAAAAGGGCGGCGAGTTTGCACACTGCGAAGAATTTCTTGACCATCTGGACAACAGCGAAGCCGGGGGATTCTGGCCCGTGGGCCGTAATGGTTTGTGGCACGGTGCTATCCATATCACCCATGCGTCCGCCCCGTGGTGTGCACTGAGCAGCCCCTCAGTGGCAGAGCAGGAAAGTCACCCGACCCCGTTCACCGGGCAGCAACCGCTGCGCAATATGGCGGACGGTGAAGTGGTTGCCTGCCGGGTATGCAGCGATCTGAAAGAAGCCAGCTGGTGGGGGAACCCCGTTCCACACGCCTGCTCTTTTGTGCTTATTCGCCACTATGTACAGCCAGGTGAAACGACGCAAAGCGGCCTGACGTTTTACACGCTGTACATGAACCTTGCGCCCTGGAGTGCCTACACAAACGACAATGCGCATAACTGGACCGTTAACTGGCCTTCGGGGTTAAAGTCTTTTGCGGATAAATCCAGAGCCTGGCAAACGGGCACCCTCCCTCGCGGAACAAAAATCACCTGGGACAATACCGACCCGGCGCTGAAAAGCGACGAGGGCGGCACCGTGATGGGGCTCGTCACCCTGCAGCAGAATGTGCACACAGCGGATATGGATTTACAGAGCGGGGATAAAGTCTGGATATCCGTCAGGGATGCCGCCAACCTTAAGCCTGAATTTAGCGGGGCGAAGCGCCCCGTTTGGTGGGAAACGCTGCTGCCTCTCCACCAGCATACGCTGGAGCTGGATAAAGTGGTTTGCCCTGACCCTGTCCCGGTTAAAGCGGGTGATGCTATTGGTCATCTGGGTTATCTGGGCCATCTGTCAAACAGCCGCTTCTCGATGAAGCATAAAGGGCAGTATCAGGTACATATCGAGTGCTTCACGGCGGATGACAATCTGGCGCATTTCCTGACAAACCCGGAGCAGGTGGGCAATGATAAACCCGCCTGGCTTAAATTTATTCCGGGCGTGACTGCTTACGATTACAGCGACTGGCCTATGAAGTTTGAACCCCGCAAGGCACCGAGCACACTGGATGCGGTGCAACGGCTGGCAGATGAGGCCCGGAGTGCAAAAGACGGTCATACAGGACAGCTTTACTGGTGCTCGGGCCAGAAAATGGACTGGATACGGGATGAAGACACGAAAAAACTCTCCCGTTATGACCTTGCCGGTCAGGGTTTTGAGCGGGTGGATATTCCCACCACCGGCTTTAAATATCTGGGTGAGAATCGCTCACGCAAAGGTTTTATTCATAAGCTGATGGAAGTGCTGCATTTTGCTTCTAAACAGGAGCAGCGGACGAAATACGGGGCGATGGAGTATGAGTATGAGCGATTCCTGCGGGATATTGATGCCGACAGGGAATATGACCGCCATCATATTCTGAGCTGGTTATATGTGCCGATGCTGCGCCATTCCCTGAACAGGCTGATAATAAAGCATACCAGCGCATGGGCCTATTTCAGCCATGCCATGTGGGAAGAAGAGCATCTGAGTGACTACCGTAAAAATGAGCCTGGTGAAGCGGAATACTGGGACTCTGTGCTGAAAAATGAGGTATGGATGCCCGACCTTGATAAGTCGAAGGTGAATCTTCCGACGGAATTATGGCATATGCATCCGATAATGTTCCTGGATGCCATCAGTGCGCCAAAAGCCAGCGGATGGGCGCATTCACCGTTTGCGGATTTGCTGGGGAATGTTGAATCGAAAAATGACTATACGGCGTATAACCGAACATGGCCGCATCCTCATCCCACACATGCGGAGGCACACTACAAGACGAATTTGACGTCAATGACGCTTGGTGAAGTTATGGATGCTCAAAAAAATCATGACATGTTCGCGACCGGACGTTTTCAGATAATAACACCGACTTTAAAAGAAGCGGTCGAAAAGCTTCAATTAGATACGAATGCGCTGTATGACGAGGCAATGCAGGATAAAATCTTTGAAGAATATCTCATTAAACTTAAGCGTGAACCTATTATTAATTATCTTGAAGGTGGTGGTAGCGTAGAAGATGCTATTTACGCTTGGGCAATGGAGTTCGCTTCTGCTGGGGTAAGAAAGGGTAAGATAATTAGTAAAGGACACACTGCTCACATTGAAGGTGTATCTTATTACTCTGGAGATGGTTTAAATAGATCCCATATCATGCCAGATGAGATGGTTTCAGTACTAGAGGTTTCAAAAAATGGGAAAAAATAAGAATATATCTTTCTGTCTATTCTTCTTGCTATGTTCGGTTATGGCAGATGCCAGAAGTATTGAAAGTGCAGTGTATATTAGCGAGGGACCTTTCGCGCAATCAGTATCTCTTAACTCAGAGCAAGAAACCTACTCAAGCTGGTGGAAAAAACAAATAAATTTACAATTGAATAAGCCCGTGAACTTTGCTGGTCATTACCGACTATTTGTTACCTCTGGAGGGCATGGTAGTGAATGTTTGCACGATTATTGGGTCTGTGGATGGGTTATTGACAAGTTAACGGGTAAAATTGTAGCTACACTCCCCCGATCTCCTGAAGGGGGAAATAGCTATGTTGAAGCGGTTGATGATGGTACTTCTACGGGGCTGAAATTTAAATATACCGCCAAAGAAAGCAGTGCAGAATTAACCATTCAAGGCCGGGCCGCTAACGCACCGCTACAGAGTGAGAATGGAGATTTTGAAGCTCCTGAATGTCGGTTGATTACGTATCGCTTTAATGGTTCAGACTTTGATAAAGTCAATGAAATGAGTAATGGCTGTAATTTGTCCGAGCCAAAAGTTATTTATGGACATTGATAGTAATATTTATTTTAGGAAGGACAAAATAAAGTAAAAAGGAATGTCACTGTTCCTTTTTACTTACAATTTAACTCTGCCTAAACTAAATCGTTCAATAATAGAACAATGATATGGAGAATTAATCATGCTGATGACCAAAGCCGCCTACGCCTGGCACAAAGGTGTAAGCCGTCAGACTGTTTACGACTGGATAGCCAGAGGGGAGCTTGTGCTGGTAGGCGGTAAAATTGACGCAAGCGTGACAGACCAGAAAGCGACAAATCAGTTTGTCATTCCCTGAACAGGCTGATAACAAAGCCCAGGCGCATATGGAAAACCTCCGGCTATGCCGGAGGATATTTATTTATCCCTTGATCATGAAGAGGCGATTAAATAAAAAAATCCGGTCAGTGCGGCACTCATTAAGTTTGAGAGTGTACCGGCCAGAATGACCTTCATGCCCATTTTAGCAATGTAGCTTTTCCGCGCGGGGACTAAACCTCCCAGTACGCCAATTAACGCCGCAGGCGCAGATAAATTAGCGAATCCGGCAAGCGCCATGGTGATAATGATTTGCGAGTATTCCGTCAGAGAATCTTTTAAAGGAAGAAAGCTGCTGTAAGCGACAAATTCATTAAGCACCAGTTTTTGCCCAAGCAAATTGCCCACCTGTAAAATTTCATGGCCCGGTACGCCTAACAGCCAGGCCACAGGGGCAAAAATATAACTGAAGATCAGTTGCAGGGTGATCCCATCAAACCCCAAAACACTGCATACCCATCCCAGCATTCCGTTAACCATGGCAATAAGAGCAATCAGAGCCAGTAACATGGCGCCGACATTCGCTGCCAGCTTTAAACCGCTGCTGGCACCATTTGTCGCCGCTTCGACGATATTAATTGGCCGTTCCTCGTCCGTGTGGGTAAAGGATATATCCGCAATCTGATCCGACTCTGTTTCGGGATACAGGAGTTTTGCCATCAGCAAACCTCCCGGTGCGGACATAAAGGCTGCCGCAACCAGATAACGTAGCTCAATGCCCATGCTGGCATAGCCAATGAGAACGGAGCCGGCGATAGAGGCCACACCGCCGGTCATCAGGGCGAAAAGCTCCGAGCGAGTCATTCTGGCGGCGTAAGGTTTCATCAGCAAGAAGACGTCGGTATTGCCTGCAAAGATATTGGCCGTGGCGGACATCGATTCTGCCGGACTGGTTTTCAGCAAAGCCTGAATGCCTTTACCAATAATACGGATCACCCATTGCATAATACCCAGATAATAGAGCACCGAGAAAAGGGCGGACATGAAGATAATGATGGGCAGTACATGGAATGCAAAAATGAAGCCGAATTTAAACTTCCCGATATCACCAAATATAAAATTGATGCCTTCGCCCGAATAACCCATCAGGCTGCTAAGTGAACCCGATATTTCAAATAAGGCTTTCTCGCCAGCAGGAAAAAAAAGAACAAAGGCCGCTAATGACGCCTGAATAATAAATGCGCCGATCACCGTGCGAAAATTTATCGCTTTCCTGTTTTCAGAAAATATAAGGGCTATAATAATCAACACCATCATGCCCAGTGCGACAAGGAGTATTTGTGGCATAGTATCCTCAATGTTTTAATTTATTGATTATCAGCGTCGATTATTTTCCGGAACAGATCCCGAAACAACTCATCGCGTTCAATAAACTGTATGACACGGACAGGATGGCGGCGGTTATCGAAACTCCAGCTAAAATTATCATTGATAAGCGGAGAGGCATGAAAGCGGGCAGTGAACCATTGGGGATCCAAAATATAACCCACAGCGGCGATATCCCAGATAACTTTACGCGAGGCAAAACCGATCCACGGACAGTTCGGGGCAATGTTGGCAATATATTTTCCGATGGTACTGGTGTTGGCGAAGTAATATTGTAATTCCGGCACGGAGGTGGCTAACGTATTGGCCACACCAAAGCAGGGTATATGAGTTAATGCCACGCCACTGTCGAACAATACCCGGCTCGCTGAAATGTCCTGCATCAGATTGAATTCATTATTATCTTTCCAGTCAAAACTATTCCCCCCTAACCAGGTGACGTGGATTTTATGGATGATTTCAGGCTCAAGGCTAAGCGCATTAGCAATATTGGTGGGGGAGGCGATACATAATACCTGCAATGTGCTTTCACAGCGTAATGCACGCTCAATTAAATCCTGTACTGCCGGAGAGGTTTCGGGGACAGGACGATTCTTCAGATAGTCAGTCGAACCTTTAAAAATGGCTGGCGTTTGAGTATGAGGAACTTTTTGTATCACCTTGTGCATCTCATCAAAACTGAGAGACATGCCTTGTTCGGCAGACTCGACATAAGTATGGGTATTTTCTTTACCAAAAAAGCTGTTGGTAAAAGGAGCCGCATACAGTGCCTGCAGATCAATTTTCTTCGGATGTAACATTGCCCAGGCAATCGCTATTTGATCGTCTATTTCATTGTAGGTGTCACTGTCAATCACTACCGGAATGGCGTTTCCCGTTGGCGGCTCCAGCAATTTCATTCTTTTACTTAATGTTAATTCAGGCCAGTTAACTATTTTCATTATTATGCTCCGTGCGTAGAAAATAAGAGGTTATATGTCCTCGTCATTGCTTTCGAAAGGCTTAATGACACTCAAGGGGGGGGCATGATTTAACTTTTTACCCGACGGACAGTTTACCGCTCACCCATCGGATAATTTTGGATTTTGTTCGCAAATCAGAAAGTAAAATATGACGAATACTTCAAATTCGGGAATAAAAATAAAGTGAAGACACCACAGAATGAAAGAATTGCTTCTTATCGTTTACATTCTGCGCCTTATATCCACATGTGTATCACAATCTGTTTAGAACATTCTTTCATCAGTTTTACCCCTGATTCACATAGGGTTAATTTTTATTCTGTCACCCTTTGCACCTGCTAAATGGACTTGCAGAAGGCCAGACATTGAGCATAATATGCGACGGTTATAATAATAATTATCGTTTACATTCCCATTACTCCTCCAGAGATTATGCAATGGTTTCTCAATGCTTGCTTTCAACCTCAGTCCGGCAAGGCGCATTCAGGCGCCGGACGTTAGCTTTAACCATTACCGCTGCGCTCGGGTCTGCCGCGTTTTATGCCGGTGCCGCCACCCCGGCTGCGGCTAAAGAAGACACCATTAACGTGACCAGCCAGGCAACAGCCGAAGCGGCACCGGAATCCGCATGGGGGCCAGCGGCCACCATCGCAGCAAAACACAGCGCTACCGGCACGAAAACCGACACGCCACTGGTGAAGACACCTCAATCTGTTTCTGTGGTCACCCGCGAAGAAATGGACATGAGGCAGCCTGTGACGGTGAAAGAAGCACTGGGTTATACGCCGGGTGTTTTCGCCAGTCGTGGCAGCTCTAACACCATTGACGCCATGGCCATCCGTGGCTTCACCTCTGTTAACACCAACCAGTATCTCGACGGCATCAAACTTCAGGGTGATAACTACTCTGAAGTGTCGATGGATCCGTACATGCTGGAGCGCGTTGAAGTCCTGCGCGGCCCGTCTTCCGTTCTGTACGGTAAGAGCAACCCCGGCGGCGTGGTCAGCATGGTCAGCAAACGCCCGACCACTGAACCGTTGAAAGAAGTGCAGTTCAAAATGGGTACAGATAACCTGTACCAGACCGGTTTTGATTTCAGCGATGCTATCGATGATGCCGGCGTCTATTCCTACCGCCTGACCGGCGTGGCGCGCAGCCAGGATGCGCAGCAGGAAATGGCGAAAGAGAAACGCTATTCAATCGCGCCGTCTTTCTCATGGCGTCCTGATGATAAAACGGATTTTACCTTCCTGAGCAATTTCCAGAACGATCCGGATGCCGGATTCTACGGATGGTTACCTCGTGAAGGGACCGTGGTGCCGTATTACGACGCTAACGGTAAAGCGCATAAGTTGCCGACAGATTTCAACGAAGGTGAAGCGGGTAACCGCATGTCCCGTACTCAGAAAATGGTCGGTTACAGCTTCGCCCATCAGTTTGATGATACCTGGACGGTTCGCCAGAACCTGCGTTACACCAAACTCGACACGGAATATAAATCAGTTTACGGCTTCGGTTACCTGGGTAACGGCAACATCACGCGCAGCTATGTTCAGTCCAAAGAGAAGCTGGCGAACTTTGATGTCGATACACAGGCTCAGGCTAAATTCGGTACCGGCGATGTCGATCATACCGTGCTGGTGGGTGTCGATTACATGCGTATGCGTAACGACATTAATGCCGATTACGGCAGCGCCAGTAATCTGAACCTGGCCAATCCGCAATACGGTAACGGCAATGTTTCGCTCTATTTCCCGTATAAGATCCTCAACCGTCAGGAACAAACCGGTCTGTACGCGCAGGATCAGGCGGAGTGGAACAGGTGGATCCTGACCCTCGGCGGCCGTTACGATTTCGCGAAAAGCTCAACCTATACCCGTACTACCAACAGCGCATCGCAGATCAACGACCAGCAGTTTACCTGGCGTGGCGGTCTGAACTACCTGTTCGACAACGGTGTTTCTCCGTACTTCAGCTACAGCGAATCCTTTGAACCGACCGCGGGTGCCAGCAAAGAAGGTAAGCCGTTCGATCCATCAATGGGTAAACAGTATGAAGCCGGGATCAAATACATCCCCAACGATCGTCCGGTCAGCCTGACGGCAGCGGTGTACCAGCTGACAAAAGACAAAAACCTGACAGCCAACCCGTCTGACGCCGCCTTTAGCGTTCAGTCCGGTGAAATCCGTTCGCGCGGTGTGGAGCTGGAAGCTAAAGCCGCGGTGAATGCCAACATCAACGTCACGGCGTCTTACACTTACACCGATGCAAAATATACGCATGACACTAATTTCGAAGGCAAACGCCCTGTCGAAGTCCCGGCAAATATGGCATCTCTGTGGGCGGATTACACCTTCCACGAAACTGCGCTTAGCGGCCTGACGCTCGGTTCTGGTGTGCGCTATGTGGGAGCAAGTTCGAGCTTCTACACCGCAAACGGCGTGAATGCATCCAGAGAGAATGAGGCATTCAATGTTTCCTCTTACACGCTGGTTGATGCGACGGTGAAATATGATCTCGCTCGCTTCGGCATGCCAGGTTCTTCTGTCGGTCTGAACATTAATAACTTGCTGGATCGTGAGTATGTTGCCAGCTGCTACCGCGATTACGCCTGTTACTGGGGTTCAGATCGTCAGGTGGTTGCAACCGCAACCTTCCGTTTTTAAGAGTCTTCGAATCGTCAGTATGTAAGCACGACAATCCGGGCACGCAGGTCGTGCCCGTTCCCTTTCCACTTACAGATGTCAACGTAGAAAATCTTATGCCTGATAACAACGTACATCCGTCTTCATCGCTGCCAGAAAGCGTCTTTCGCCTGCTGGATGTGAGTTTCACCGTCCCGGGACGCACGCTTCTCGCGCCATTATCGCTGAGCTTTCCGCAGGGAAAAGTGTGCGGCCTGATTGGTCACAATGGATCAGGAAAGTCGACGTTATTAAAAATGCTCGGGCGGCATCAGTCTGCGACATCCGGAACGATTTACCTCAATGAAACGCCGCTGGCGCAGTGGGACAGCAAAGCCTTTGCGCGTCAGGTGGCGTATCTGCCGCAGCAGCTTCCCGCCGCAGAAGGCATGACCGTGCAGGAACTGGTGTCGATTGGCCGCTATCCGTGGCACGGCGCACTGGGTCGTTTTAAACATCAGGACAAAGAAAAGGTCGAAGAAGCCATTGCGCTGGTCGGCCTCAAACCGTTTGCCCGCCGTCTGGTGGACAGCCTCTCCGGCGGCGAACGTCAGCGCGCCTGGCTGGCAATGATGGTGGCGCAGGACAGCCGTTGCCTGCTGCTCGATGAGCCGACCTCTGCGCTGGATATCGCCCATCAGAAAGACGTGCTGGCCTTGATCCAGCGTCTGAGCCGTGAAAAAGGCTTAACGGTGATCGCTGTGCTGCATGATCTGAATATGGCCGCGCGCTATTGCGATCAGTTGATGGCGTTGCGCGGCGGTGAAGTGATTGCCCAGGGCACACCGGAAGAGATGATGCGCGGCGACGTGCTGGAACAAATTTATGGCATTCCGATGGGGATCCTCCCGCATCCTGCGGGTGGCGCACCGGTGAGCTTCGTATACTGATATGTCTGATATTTCATCTATTTCCGGGATCACGCGCCGCCGTCTGTTGCAGATGATGGCGCTTTCCCCGTTGCTGACGTCGCTGCCTGCACTGTCTGCATCGCGTCCCGATCTCAGCCGCATTGTGACCCTTGAATGGTTGCCCACCGAGCTGCTGATCGCGCTCGGCGTGATGCCGCTGGCGATTGCCGATATTCGTAATTACAACATCTGGGTGGCTGAACCGCCGCTGGGACCGGGCGTGATTGACGTCGGTCAGCGCACCGAACCTAACATGGAACTTATCCAGCAACTGAATCCCTCGCTGTTGCTGATCACCACCGGTTATGGCCCGACCACCCGCCAGCTTGAAACTATCGCGCCGGTGCTGGATGTTAAAGCCAATGACGGTTCGGCAAAACCGCTCAATCTGGCCATCAGTTCCCTGCATAAACTGGCGGATCGCCTGGGGTTACAGGATCGCGCCGAAGCGCATTTGCAGCTTTATCGCAACACGCTCAAGCAAACCCGCGAACAACTGAAGCCGGTCGCGCATCAGCCGCTGCTGTTAATCACCTTCATTGATACGCGCCACGTTCTGGTGTTTGGCGTAGGCAGCATGTTCCATGAAGTGATGGGCGAACTCGGGCTGACCAACGCCTGGGTCGGGGAAGGCAGTTTCTGGGGCAGCGTATCGGTCGGCGTCGAGCGTCTGGCCAGCATTAAAAATGCCCGCGTATTGTGTTTTGAACATGACAACACCGATATGATGGATGCCGTGGCGAAAACGCCGCTGTGGAAATCCATGCCGTTCGTGCGGGCGAACCAGTTCAGCATCGTACCTGCCGTGTGGTATTACGGCGCCACCTTCAGCGCGATGAATTTCTGCGAGATGTTAACCCGCACCCTGAGGAAGCCGGTATGAACCGCCGTTCGCTCAGCGTTTCGCTGATTCTCCTGATACTGCTTGCGCTGGCCGCCGGTGCGCTCAGCCTATACAACCTGCATCAGCAACTGCCTTATGCGCAGTGGCGCGGCGCGTTGTGGCAGCCTGATATCGAAAATGTTCAGCAGATGCTTTTCCATTATAGCCTGCTGCCACGCGTTGCCGTGGCCTTGCTGGCGGGCGCAGGGCTGGGGCTGGTCGGTTTGCTGTTCCAGCAGGTTTTACGCAATCCGCTGGCGGAACCCGCGACGCTCGGCGTCTCGGCGGGTGCCCAGCTCGGCCTGACGGTTGCGACTTTATGGGCGCTGCCGGGCGGGATGATCACTCAGCAGTTTGCCGCCATGACCGGGGCGGTGGTGATTGGCGCACTGGTATTTGGTATCGCCTGGGGCAAACGCATGTCACCGGTCACGCTGATCCTCGCCGGTCTGGTACTCGGCTTATATTGCGGTGCGGTGAACGGCCTGATTGGCATCTTCAACTATCAGAACCTGCAAAGCCTGTACATGTGGAGCAGCGGGGCGCTGAACCAACAGGACTGGGATATCGCGAACTTCCTGCTGCCGCGCGTGATCATTGTCTGGCTGCTGGCATTTTTGTTGCAGCGCCCGATGACGTTGCTGGGGCTGGATGACGGCGTCGCCAAAAACCTCGGCCTCGGGCTGTCAGCGGCACGTCTGGCTGTTCTGACCCTGGCGATTCTGATGAGTGCGCAACTGGTTAATGCGGTGGGGATTATCGGCTTTATCGGTCTGTTTGCGCCATTACTGGCGAAAATGCTGGGTGCACGTCGTCTGACTGCCCGGCTGATCATTGCGCCGGTGATCGGTGCGCTGCTGTTGTGGCTTACCGATCAGGTGATGCAGTTTATCACGACCTTCTGGATGGAAATTCCGACCGGTGCCGCGACTGCGCTGGTGGGGGCACCGCTGCTGTTATGGCTGCTGCCGCGTCTGCGCAATAACATGACACCGCCGCCAATGGATCAGGGCGATCACGTGCCAGATGAACGTCAGCATCTGATGCGCTGGGTGTCGCTGGCGCTCGCCGTGCTGTTCCTCGGGTTGATGGTCGCGCTGATGGCCGGACGCAACGCCACCGGCTGGAGCTGGTCAACCGGTGCCGATTTACAGGCTCTGCTGCCATGGCGCTTACCGCGTGTTCTGGCGGCACTGGCGGCAGGTGTGATGCTGGCCTCATCCGGTGTGCTGATCCAGAAACTGACCGGTAATGCGATGGCCAGCCCGGAAGTGCTGGGGATCAGTTCTGGTGCCGCAACGGGCGTGGTGGTGATGATGTTTATCGTGCCGGGCGATGCCTTTGCATGGCTGCTGCCGGCGGGCAGTGCCGGTGCGGCGCTGACGCTGCTGGTGATTATGGTGGCCTCGGGGCTGCGCAGCTTCTCGGCGGAACGTATGTTGCTGACCGGTATTGCGCTCAGTACGGCCTTCACCACGCTGATGACGTTGCTGCTGGCGAGCGGCGATCCGCGCATGGGGGGTTTACTGACCTGGCTTTCCGGCTCGACTTATTCCGTTTCTGCGCAAGCGGCGTGGCGCACGCTGATTCTGGCCGGGGTGCTGATGGTGATGGTTCCCTTCTGCTGTCGCTGGATAAATATTTTGCCGCTGGGCAGCGTGACGGCGAAATCAGTCGGGCTGGCGCTGACGCCCACCCGCGTGGCGATTTTATTGCTGGCGGCGGTGATGACAGCGGCGGCAACGCTGACGGTCGGACCGCTGAGTTTTGTCGGGCTGATGGCACCCCATATGGCCCGCATGATGGGATTTCGCAGGGCGATGCCGCAGTGGATGGTCGCCAGCGTGCTTGGCGGCTTGCTGATGGTCTTTGCGGACTGGTGCGGGCGCATGATCATTTTCCCGGATCAAATCCCTGCCGGTTTGCTCGCGACCTTTATCGGCGCGCCATACTTTATTTATCTGCTGAGAAAGCAGGCACAGTAACAAAAAAGGGCGCTCTGGTGAGCGCCCTTTCACATTGTCAGTCCGGACTTAAAAGTTAACTTTCACGCCCACGGCTGCCTGATAATTGGTGTAATTTTTCTCACCAATATAAGAGCCAGCCTGTCCCCAAATCTGCATGTTTTTCGCGACTTTTCCGGTCAGACCTACCCGTAATCCATAGCGATTTTCCGGGGCATCATTGCTCACGGTGTCACCATTGAAGTCCAGGGAGTCAACGTACTGACCCTTTTCCCAGTTCGCTTCCACATAAGGTGTCAGTGCATTACTGTCATTGACGTTACGATTTGATAAACGAACCCCAGCCCGGCTTAGCAGTGAATCATCACTGCCGCCGGTAATGCGGCTGCCGTTGGTTTCGGTATGATTTTCACTGTCATAACGGTTGTAGACAGCCTGCACCTGAGGCTCAACCGTCCATTCACGGGTTGCGGACTGGCCGAAAGCCAGCAGATAGCCCGTTTCCACTGAAGCCTGCACGCCCTGGCTGCGGTATTTCTCTGGGTCCAGGCCATCGCCTTGTACGCTGTTGTCATACCATCCGTATTGCGCCCAGCTGTCGACATACCATCCTTTCTGATTTTTCACGTCCTGATACCAGGTAGCATAGCCTCCGATGCTGTACCCGTTGACCTTACCCGTTGCTCTGTAATGATCACCGTCAGCATGAGATTTGGTTCTGCTGTCACCGATGCCTGCCATGATCCCCAACTGGTACTGACCGCCATTCACCGTGTCCTGAGTCAGGAGGCTGGTGCCTAATTGCAGGGCAGTACTGTTTGTATCAAGCGATAACTCACCGTCGGCAGCATTGAGCTGAGTCGCGTCACTGTGGAGCAGTACCCAGGCTTGTTCATCTTCACTCTTTTGTGCGCTGTCCCGGTCATGCAGTTGTAAAGTAAACATCCGCTGTGCCGCCAGTTGGTTACCGAGATACGCGCCGGTTTCAGGGCGGTAAAGCGATGGTTCGGGAACAGGGTCCGGTGTCGGGTCGGGAACAGGAGCCGGTGTCGGGTCGGGAACTGGGTCCGGTGTCGGCTCCGGTTCAGGAGTAGGTTCTGGATCGGGTGTCGGAGTCGGGCTTGTTGCCGAGCTCAGGTACCAGCTGCCATCATTTTCATTTTGAAATAAATTGTATTCATAAGCCCCGGCAACCGCGCGGTTTCCCAGCGAGAACTGCCCGGCAGAAGTGCCATCAACGCTTATCACCTCCATGCCTTGCAGGGTTTCCGCCCCCATTCCACCGATATTATTGACGGTCAGGGAGGATTGCCCGTAGCTGTTACCCTGAATCACCAGTTTATCGGTCAGTGAATCATCGCCACCCAGTTCGCTGTTGATAACAACGGTTCCGTTATCCCCCGTATAGTCACCTGTAATGACATAGGTATTACCGGTTTGCCCACCGCCCAGCACTAATGAACCGCTGTTTGACATATTTCCTTGCAAAGTTGTTGTGCCTGCCGCCTCTGACTCTTCGCCGGTGAGGGCATTATAAGCCATCACTGTACCGCTGTTATTAATGTCTCCGGTGACACTTCCCTGGGACGCAAACCAGGCACCTTGGGCGACATTAATTTCCGGCGTGGTGAGGGAACCGGTAGCGTCGACCAACATTCCGCCGCCCGTATTAATTTGGGTATTTCCCGCCGAGGTGACATTACCACTCAGTGTCAGCTTACCGCTGTTAACTAACAATGTTGATTCATCGCTGCCGGTAAGGTTGATATCGCCGGACAGAGTCCAGTCAGTGCCGTCCATCGTCAGCGTTTTGAAACCCGTACTGGCTGAAGCACCTGTAAAATTGGCATCTTCAGTGCCGGTTTCATAAAGCACCAGCGTATTGGTGTCCGCAGTGCTGCTGATAACATCCCCATTGAGCGCGGAGCCGGTGCTAAGTGCCAGTGAATTGCTGCCAGTGCCTGCGTAGTCAATCGCCCCCCCAGCCCCTGATATCGTGCCGTAATTAACAATGTCGAAGCTGGCGGTATCAGAAATTACGATGCCTGAACCCTGCGCAGAACTGATCGTTCCTCCAGCCTGATTGATGATGGTTCCGGCAGAGTTTCCCCTTCCCAACACGCCATCTACATTCCCGCTAATCGTGCCTGAATTCAGCATCCGGCTTTGCGGATCTCCTGCCTGACTGGAATTGAACACAACCCCGTAGCCAGTGCTATCAACTATGCCCGTTTCGTTGCCGTTATAGTTGCCACCACTGGTGAAATACACACCGGTACGGGTTGAAGTAGGATTCGATGCTTTAATAACACCGCTATTATTCACGGTAGAAAAATCTGACAGGAAAATACCATCGGATTGTGACTCGATATAACCGGAAGTTCCGTTATTAACGGTGCCATTTCCCTGGATATTAACACCAGCATCCTTCCCACTTAATTCTGTGCCGGTCGAGATTATATTTGCATTGTTATTAAGGGTGACATTTCCTCCGTAAAAGGCAACGCCACTCACTCCTGATATTACAGGCACTACTCCTGAATCGTTTGCATTTATATCTAAGGTATTTCCGTCGCCACTAACAGTTATCCCAACGCCAGTGGCGTCGCTAACATTTTCATCAACTGTAAATGTCTGATCTGTACCACTGAATGGGGCTGTAGACAGCGACGATGTGTTTTGAGGGAAGGACGAAGCCATTGCAGCAGGAACACCCCCTCCGGCGAGAAAAATGGGCAGTGCAGTATAAAAAGCAATTATGACTAAAGAAAATCGGGATTTCGTCAGAATAGCGGTATTGCACTCCGAAAGCAGATTGTTGTTAAATTCCATTAAAAAAAATTCCTTTTTGATATTCATAATGATTGATGAAAGCAATAGGAATTATAATTTTTATGGCGTTCTAAATAAAATAAATTAATTATATGTAATGAGGGGGAATTATATCCCCCGCAAATATGAAAGGCGTTTTTATTTTTTAATCTTTGCAAAGCAACGACGTGCGGCATCAATCGTGCGCTGAATATCTTCCTGCGTATGCGCCAGAGACATAAAGCCTGCTTCGAACGCCGAAGGCGCCAGATAAACGCCTTCTTCCAGCATCAGATGGAAGAACTTCCTGAAACGCTCAACGTCACATTTCATCACGTCCTGATAGCAGGTGACGGTTTGTGCATCGGTGAAGAACAGCCCGAACATGCCGCCGACGTGGTTCACCACGAAGGGAATATTTTCTTTCTGTGCCGCGTCCAGCAAGCCTTCGGCCAGTTGGGTGGTGCGTTCGGTCAGGGTCTGATGAACGCCCGGTTGTGCGACCTGCGTCAGGCAGGCAATACCGGCTGCCATGGCAATCGGGTTACCGGAAAGTGTACCCGCCTGATAGACCGGACCGGTCGGTGCCAGCGCTTCCATCACATCGCGGCGACCACCAAAGGCGCCCACCGGCATCCCGCCGCCGATGATTTTGCCCAGGCAGGTCAGATCCGGCGTGACGTCGTAGTACTCCTGAGCACCGCCCAGCGCCACACGGAAACCGGTCATGACTTCGTCGATGATCAACAGTGCGCCAAATTCATCACAAATCTTGCGCAGACCCGGCAGGAATTCCGGCAGTGGCGGCACACAGTTCATGTTGCCAGCGACCGGCTCAACGATGATACAGGCGATATCGTCAGGGAATTGTTCGAACGCCGCGCGGACAGAATCCAGATCATTATAGGTACAGGTCAGCGTGTGTTTGGCGAAATCAGCCGGTACGCCCGGAGAGTTTGGCTGCCCGAGGGTCAGTGCGCCTGAACCGGCTTTCACCAGCAGGCAGTCGGCATGGCCGTGATAGCAGCCTTCGAATTTGACGATTTTATCGCGATGGGTGAAACCACGCGCCAGACGAATTGCGCTCATCGTCGCTTCGGTGCCGGAGTTCACCATGCGCACCATGTCCATGCTGGGTACCAGACCGGTCACCAGTTCGGCCATTCTGACTTCCATCTCGGTCGGCGCACCAAAGCTCAGGCCGCGCTCAGCCGCTTCAATCACCGCATTGCGGATTTCGGCGTTGTTATGGCCAAGCACCATCGGCCCCCATGAACCCACGTAGTCGATGTAGGCTTTACCATCGGCATCAAACAGGAAAGCGCCGTCAGCGCGCGCGATGAATAAGGGGACGCCGCCAACGCCGGAGAAGGCACGTACCGGCGAGTTAACACCGCCCGGGATTAGCGCTTGCGCCTGCGTGAACAGACTTTCTGACTTACTCATTATTCGGCTCCTGAATTGCTGGGGTAATATGTCATGGAAAGATTAACGCGCCCATTCTAGTGAACTGAGCGGCGTTATCAAACCGTAAACCGTGCGGCATTTTGTTGCAGATCCTGTCAGGACGGTAATTTGTATGATTAAATCCACTCATCTTCCATAACCTTTTCTGTATTTCACTTTGCGTGATGAATGAATCAGACACTGAAATTTTAGCGGATGCGCCCGTGCGCGGCCCGCGCAAACGTAGCGAAATCCTGCGCCTTGTACTGCGTCGCGATAAAACGCCGGTCACCATTTTGCTTGTCGCCGCCGTGGTTGGCACGGTCGCCGGTTTACTCGGCGTGGCATTCGAAAAAGCGGTGAACCGGGTGATGGCGGTCCGGCTTTCCGGGCTGGGCGTCTTCAGTGATTACTGGATCCTGCTGTGGCCGCTGACGTTTGTGTTTTCCGCCGCGCTGGCGATGGTCGGCTATTATCTGGTCCGGCGTTATGCGCCTGAAGCGGGCGGTTCAGGTATTCCTGAAATCGAAGGCGCGCTGGAGGAACTACGGCCGGTGCGCTGGTGGCGCGTGATCCCGGTGAAATTCTTTGGCGGCATGGGCACGCTCGGCGCGGGTATGGTGCTGGGAAGGGAAGGGCCAACGGTGCAGATGGGCGCGAATGTCGGGAAAATGATGGTCGATATTTTCCGGCTGCGCAGCGCGGAGGCGCGGCATTCGTTACTGGCAACCGGTGCGGCGGCCGGGCTTTCTGCGGCATTTAACGCGCCGCTGGCCGGTATCCTGTTCATTCTCGAAGAGATGCGACTGCAGTTCCGTTACAGCCTGATTTCGATAAAAGCCGTGTTTATCGGCGTGATCATGTCGAGCATTGTTTTCCGTATTTTCAACGGCGACGGCGCGGTGATTGAAGTCGGCAGGCTGGCGAGTGCGCCGCTCAATACGCTGTGGTTGTATCTCGTCTTAGGCATGGTCTTTGGTGTGGTCGGCGTCAGTTTCAATGCGCTGATTTTCCGCACGCAGGATATGTTTGCCCGCGTGCATGGCGGAAATCTGCGAAAAATCCTGCTTATCGGCGGCATGTTGGGAGGATTCTGCGGCCTGCTCGGGCTGGTGCATCAGGAAGTCACCGGCGGTGGATTTGCGCTGATCCCGCTGGCGGCGGCAGGAAAATACAGCCTGATGATGTTGCTGGTGATCTTTGTTGTCCGCGTGGTGACTACGCTGCTGTGCTTTGCCTCCGGCGCACCGGGCGGGATTTTTGCCCCGATGCTGGCGCTGGGCACGTTGCTCGGCACAGCATTTGGCACGGCGGCACTGGCGTGGTTCCCGCAATACGGCATTCAGCCTGCCACCTTTGCCATCGCCGGAATGGGCGCGTTATTTGCCGCCAGCGTGCGTGCACCGCTGACCGGCATCGTGCTGGTGCTGGAGATGACCGATAATTATCAGCTGATTTTACCGATGATCATTACCTGTCTGGGCGCGACCCTGCTGGCGCAGTTTTTGGGCGGTAAACCCTTGTATTCCGCCATATTGACCCGCACCTTACAGAAGCAGGAACGTGAGAATGCCGAAAAAGCGCAGGACGGTTTCGTCGCCGAAGGCACCAATAAGCAGGACAGCGCAGCCAAAAATGCCCATACTTGAAGCATTAACTCAGGTATAAGATAATGAGTATATTATTCAGACAGTCAATCCGGCGGCCTGAACAAATGCGGATTGGGAGTGAGAAATTATGAGTGAAGCATTGTTGAATGAAACAACCGCGTTGCCGTTACAGTTTACTGAGGCCGCGGCGCGCAAGGTGAAAAACCTGATTTCCGATGAAGAAAACCCGAACCTGAAACTGCGCGTGTATATCACCGGCGGCGGTTGCAGCGGTTTCCAGTACGGTTTCACCTTTGACGACAAAATTAATGATGGCGACATGACCATCGAAAAAGCCGGTGTGGCGCTGGTGGTTGACCCGATGAGCCTGCAATATCTGGTCGGCGGTTCGGTGGATTACACCGAAGGTCTGGAAGGTTCACGTTTTGTGGTGACCAACCCGAATGCCAAAACGACGTGCGGCTGTGGTTCTTCCTTTAGTATCTAAATATCCGTCTTAAAGAAAAAGCCCGTTTGCTATGCAGACGGGCTTTTTTATTTTTGATTAATCGGCGGATGAAAAGGGTGCTCAGGTAAGTAAGCATTCACCCTTCAGGCAGGGCGGCAAGCTGCGGACAAAGTTGTTGTGCAGCCAGGAGAATGCGCGGCCCGGCCCGGCTGAACCAGTCGGGATCCAGTGCGATAACCTGCGCGCTGAGCATGGAGCGCCAGTAATCCTCGATCACCTGTTTTTGTGATTTTCCGCCTGATATCACAATAACCTGAGGATGACGGCTTAAAACCTGTTCCCGGCTGACCTGAGGCCAGGGCACACGGCTGTCGGCGAAAATATTTTTACCCCCGCAGACGTTAAGCACTTCGCTTTGCATGGTGGTCGCGGCGGCGGTAAACAGTGGCTGGGTGCCGAACTGAATAAAGGCAGAAACGGGCTTTTGGCGATGATATTTCAGCTTCAGCGCCTGCCATTGCTGACGAAAATCAGCAGCAGCGCGTTTTGCGTTTTCCGCAGATGGGCTGTACACCGCAAGCTGTTCCAGCGCCTGCGCCACCTGTTCCGCATTTTGCGGATCAAGATAGATAACGGGGATGCCGAGCGAAATCAGCTGATCCAGCGGACGTTGCGGGGTGCCGCCCCGCCAGGCGAGCACTAAGTCAGGTTTCAGCGTCACAATACGTTCGACGTTGATCCCCTGCCAGTTCGCCACCTGTTCGAGCTTGCTGGCTTGCGGCGGATAATCGGAGTAAGCACTAACTCCGATTATCCGATCACCCAGACCGGCGGCAAATGCCAGTTCTGTCAGATTGGGTGCCAGACTGATCACCCGTTGCGCCGGTGCCGCAGTCGCCGCCACAGGCAGCAGCAGGCACATCAGTATGAGACAGAACCGGTGCATCATTATTCTTCAAAAGCCGCCAGTGCTGTCAGCATCGCATCCACCATCAGGGTGGATTGCTGTGCGGCGACAACCAGGAATTCTTCAAAGCTCAGGTGAGATTCACCATCAGCGACGTCAGAAATGGCGCGAACGACCACAAACGGTGTCCCGAACAGGTGGCAAACGTGACCGATAGCCGCGGCTTCCATTTCGACAGCCGCCACGGTCGGGAAGGTTGCGCGGATACGTGCCAGAGGCGCTGCGCCATTGATGAACGCGTCACCGCTGCAAACCAGACCGCGTACGGCGTTCAGGTTCAGTTCACGGATGCAGTTTTCTGCCAGTTCAATCAGCGCCGGATCAGCGGTGAACGCAGGCGGACAACCGGCCATCTGGCCCGGTTCATAGCCAAACGCGGTGACGTCAGCATCGTGATAACGCACTTCATCAGACACGACGATATCACCGACTTTCAGGGTCTTCGCCAGACCGCCAGCGGAACCGGTGTTGATCACCACATCAGGACGGCAATGTTCCAGCAGCAGTGTGGTACCCATGGCCGCAGACACTTTACCAATGCCGGATTTCAGCAGCGCCACGTCCACGCCATTTAACTGGCCGGTATAGATTTCGCAGCCTGCGCGTTCGATAGTCTTACGGTTGATAATCTTGTCGCGCAGCAGGGTCACTTCCTGCTCCATTGCACCGATAATGCCTACTTTCATATGAATACTCGCAGATGTGGTTGGAATGAGCCGCAGCCTGTGCGGAATTGACGGTTTAATCACGAAAACAATGTGCGATAGTCTATCATGGCTAAAGGTAAGAAATAATCCGTTTGGGATGCAGGTTGTTAATGCAAAAAGCGCATCGGCCTGGTGTGTGAGTGGCTGAAAAGGTGGGAAATCATGTCCGGGATCGATTTTAAAGCGAAATTCAATTTTCAGCGTCCTTTCAGCGCCCCGATCGAGGCACGCGATGCTTATGACGTCGTTCGTCAGTTCGAAAGCGATCGCGGGCGCATTATCAACTCGGCTGCCATCCGCCGCCTGCAACAAAAGACACAGGTTTTTCCGCTGGAGAAAAACGCCGCCGTTCGTAGCCGCCTGACGCACTCCCTTGAAGTTCAGCAGGTCGGGCGTCACATTGCTAAAGAGATTCTGCATCGCCTGCGCTGGCAGGAAAAGCTGGAATCTTACGGGCTGGACGAGGTGACCGACCCCTTTGAAAGTGTGGTCGAAATGGCATGCCTGATGCACGACATCGGCAATCCGCCGTTCGGCCATTTTGGTGAATCCGCCATTAACAACTGGTTCGCCAGGCGGATGGATACCGCCGGTTGTGGCGAAACGCCGCAGGAAACTGATGCCTGTCTGGTCACCTGTTTGCGCCTGACGCCAGGCGACGCTGAACTGAACCAGTTGCGCAGTAAAATCCGCTACGACCTGTCTAATTTTGAAGGCAATGCGCAGGCCATCCGGCTGGTATTCACCTTACTGAAACTCAATCTCACTTACAGTCAGACCGCCTGCATTCTGAAATATACCCGCCCTGCGTATTCAATGACCAAACTGCCTTCGCATGATTACCTGATGAAAAAACCGGGTTTTTATCTGGCGGAAGAGCCGTTCATCAAAAAACTGCGCAGCGAACTTGGGTTGGGTGAATTTAACCGCTTTCCGCTTACCTACATTATGGAGGCGGCCGATGATATTTCTTACTGCATTGCTGATCTGGAAGATGCGGTTGAGAAAAGTATTTTCAGCGTTGAACAGCTTTATAATTATCTGTGTCGTGAGTGGGGAGCGATAGAGAAAAACGACTTCTTCGATAAAGTGGTTCGCACTGCTTACGAGAAAATGGATAAAGCGAAAACGTTCCGTAATCCGGTGGATTACTTCTTTATGGAGCTGCGCGTTCAGACGGTGAAACAACTGGTGCCGCATGCTGCCCGCCGGTTCATTGATAATATAGAAGATATTTATCAGGGCACCTTTAATCATGCGTTGCTGGAAGATGACAGCCAGGCCAACCGGTTGTTAGAGATTTATAAAGCAGTGGCCTTCAAACAGGTATTCAATCATCCCGAAGTGGAGGAGCTGGAATTACAAGGCTATCGGGTGATCAGCGGATTACTCGATATTTACAGCCCGTTGCTGGATATGCCGCTTACAGATTTTAATCAGCTGGTTCAGGAAGATACGCACAGGAAATATCCTATTGAAACCCGTCTGCTGCATAAGGTTTCTGCCAAACATCGTCTGGCTTACAACAATGCCGTAGCGGCGCTGGAAGGATTACCGGTCGCGGAACATGCCGCACAGGAGTTTTATTATCGTGCGCGAATGATTCAGGATTATATCAGCGGAATGACCGACCTTTATGCCTACGACGAATATCGCAGGCTGATGGCCGCTGAATAGTTTACCCGTAATACGAATTAGTCAGGCTAACGTTAAGGATTAAATTGAACTCTCTTTAATTTTCTTTACGGAACTGTCTGAAAAATCGCCATTTGTAAATGCTGACAATAATTTTTTACCATTGTCATTTCGACCCTGATGAACTTCACGCTATTAATTACATCTCAGTATCACGACTACCAAGCAATGCGACTAATCTGGTTGCCACAATAATTTTAAGAGATCCTGAAAAATGAAAAAATCGAGTTTATTCCTCAGCGCATTAGCGTTAAGTATCGGTATGGCAATGGCCCCGGTTTCTTCTGCACTGGCTGCTGAAACAGCGTCTTCCAGCACCAGCACCACTCAGCTTCCCAGTCTGGCACCTATGCTTGAAAAAGTGATGCCCTCTGTGGTGAGCGTTAACGTTGAAGGCAGTGCGCCGGTAAAAACGCCGCGCATGGGTCAGCAGTTCCAGCAATTCTTTGGTCAGAATTCGCCGCTGTGCCAGGACGGTTCGCCGTTCCAGGGCTCTCCGGTTTGTCAGGGCGGCGGTCAGGGGCCGGATGGCCAGCCTGCGCCTGAACAGAAAGAAGATTTCCGTGCGCTGGGTTCCGGCGTCATCATTGATGCCGACAAAGGGTATGTGGTCACCAACAACCACGTGGTTGATAACGCCACCAAAATCAGCGTACAGCTCAATGATGGCCGCAAATTCGAGGCGAAAGTCATTGGCAAGGACCCGCGTTCTGACATCGCGGTTATTCAGTTACAGAATGCGAAAAACCTGACGGCCATTAAGATGGCGGACTCCGAACAACTGCGTGTGGGTGATTACACCGTGGCAATCGGTAACCCGTATGGTCTGGGCGAAACCGTGACTTCCGGTATCGTTTCTGCACTGGGTCGTTCCGGCCTGAATATTGAGAACTACGAAAACTTCATCCAGACGGATGCGGCGATCAACCGCGGTAACTCCGGCGGTGCGCTGGTGAACCTGAACGGTGAACTGATTGGCCTTAACACGGCGATCCTGGCACCGGACGGCGGCAACATCGGTATCGGTTTTGCGATCCCAAGTAACATGGTGAAAAACCTGTCCAAACAAATGATCGAATTCGGTCAGGTGAAACGCGGTGAACTGGGCATCATGGGGACTGAGCTGAATTCCGAACTGGCGAAAGCCATGAAGGTGGATGCACAGCGCGGCGCATTCATCAGCCAGGTCATGCCGAAATCTGCAGCGGAGAAAGCGGGCATTAAAGCCGGTGACGTGATACTGAGCATGAACGGCAAACCGATCAGCAGTTTTGCTTCGTTCCGCGCGGATATCGGCACTCTGCCAATCGGCACCAAAGTGACCCTCGGACTGCTGCGTGAGGGCAAACCGATGAACGTTGAAGTGACCATCGAGCAAAGCACTCAGACACCGAAAATTGAATCCGGCAACATTTATACCGGCATCGAAGGGGCTGAACTGAGTAACGGCGCAGCGGGCGATCAGAAAGGCGTGAAAGTCGATGAAGTGAAACCGGGCTCAACGGCGGCACGCATCGGCCTGAAAAAAGGCGACGTCATTCTGGGTGTGAATCAGCAGAAAGTGACCAATCTGGGTGAGCTGCGTAAAATTCTCGACACCAAGCCAAACGTTCTGGCGCTGGATATCCAGCGTGGCAACACCTCAATTTACCTGCTGGCACAGTAATTTCTGCCCGCAGTACTTCGCATAAAGCACGCTCCGGCGTGCTTTTTTTTGTCTATAGAAAACCCCCAGCTAGGCTGGGGGTTCCGTAAAGCTTCCAGCTTTGAGCCGGATATAAAAACCCCTTTTGATTTGTTAAAACACCTTGCGGTCTGGCAACTGCATTGGTCAAACAAGAAATCAAAAGGGGGTCCCAATGGGGGACGAAAAGAGCTTAGCGCACACCCGATGGAACTGTAAATATCACATAGTTTTCGCGCCTAAATACCGAAGGCAGGTCTTCTACGGCGAGAAACGCCGTGCAGTAGGGAGTATTTTAAGAAAACTGTGTGAATGGAAAAATGTGCACATTCTGGAAGCAGAATGCTGTGCAGATCACATCCATATGCTTGTGGAAATCCCGCCGAAGATGAGTGTATCGAGCTTCATGGGGTATCTGAAGGGCAAAAGTAGTCTGATGCTATATGAACAATTTGGTGATCTTAAATTCAAATACAGGAACAGGGAGTTTTGGTGCCGAGGGTATTATGTAGATACAGTGGGTAAAAATACATCGAAGATCCAGGAATACATAAAGCACCAACTGGAGCAGGATAAACTAGGGGAACAGTTATCAATCCCGTATCCAGGGAGCCCGTTTACGGGCGGTAAGTAACGAATTTGGATGCAAATGTCAGATTGCTATGCGCCTGTTAGGGCGCGGCTGGTAACAGAGCCTTACAGGCGCATATGAAAAACCTCCGGCTATGCCGGAGGATATTTATTGCCTGTTTTTCAATGACGCCCATAAATGATGGGAATTATGCAGGGCCAGGTTGGGCATTTGCTTAAAAATGTGATGTTACCCGCAACTTCAATAGGTGCTTTCGCTCTTTGGGCATTTGCATAATGTACGGGCATCGCCGCCTGAGTATGCTGCTTTAACAACGATAAAACAGGCAAGGCAGGGGCTCCATGTCGGCGTATCATCTCGATGCAAAGCTGGCGCAACAAATTGTTGCCCGCACAATGCAAATTATTGATAGTAATGTGAATGTCATGGATGGCCGCGGACGGATTATCGGCAGCGGCGACGATCAGCGTCTGGGTGAATTGCACGAAGGGGCATTGCTGGCGATTTCGCAGGAGCGCATTGTCGACATCGACGAAGGCGTTGCCCGGCATTTGCACGGTGTTCGTCCGGGCATCAACCTGCCGCTGCGTATCGACGGCCAGATCGTTGGCGTTATCGGTCTGACGGGCAATCCGTCGCAGTTGCGTCAGTATGGCGAACTGGTGTGCATGACCGCCGAAATGATGCTCGAACAGGCGCGTTTGCTGCATATGCTGGCGCAGGACAGCCGTCTGCGTGAAGAACTGGTGCTGAATTTAATCCGCGTAGACGAGCTTTCTCCGGCGCTGATGGAATGGGCGCAGCGTCTGGGCATCGACCTGAACCGGCCGCGCGTCGCTGCGGTGGTGGAGGTCGACAGCGGACAGCTCGGTGTGGATTCTGCCATGGCGGAACTGCAACAGTTGCAAACCCTGCTGACCACGCCGGAGCGCGACAACCTGATCGCTATCGTTTCCCTCACCGAGATGGTGGTGCTGAAACCGGCGCTGAACAGCTACGATCGCTGGGATCCGGACGGTCACCGCCAGCGCATTGATCATCTGCTGTCACGCATGACCGAAACCGGCCGCCTGCGCGTGCGCATTTCTCTTGGCAACTTCTTTACCGGCCCCGGCAGCATCGCCCGTTCTTATCGCACCGCACGCACCACCATGACTGTGGGCAAACAGCGGATGCCGGAACAGCGTTGTTACTTTTATCAGGATCTGATCTTACCCGTGTTGCTCGACAGCCTGCGCGGCGGCTGGCAGGCCGACGAACTGGTGCGTCCGCTGGCGCGTCTGAAAGCGACGGATGGCAACGGATTACTGCGCCGCACGCTGACGTCGTGGTTCCACCATAATGTTCAGCCTACCGCGACGTCTAAGGCCCTGTATATTCATCGTAACACGCTGGAATATCGCCTTAACCGTATCTCGGAATTAACCGGTCTGGATCTCGGGAATTTCGACGATCGTTTATTGCTGTACGTGGCGCTGCAATTAGATAACAACCATTTGTGACAGCCATCACAGCTGTTTCATTATTTTGTGAAACAACTCGCACGGCGCTGGGCATTTGCCTCAGGATAAATGCAAAGGGCAATTTATGCTTGGAAGATTGCCCAATGAGTAAAAGGAATGTTGTTCATATACTGGCTGCGTTCCTTCCTCTCTGAACCCTACAGTTCTGTGAATGGAATGACTTTTATCTCTGTTTAGAGGCGTTGTCATTAATTCCGGAGAACACCATGGAAACTACCGTTTCAGCAGCCAGTGCCGTCAAAAAAAGAACTAACGCGCGCTACTGGATAGTGGTGATGTTATTTATTGTCACCTCATTTAATTACGGCGATCGCGCCACATTATCCATTGCCGGTTCGGCGATGGCCAAAGATATCGGGCTGGATTCCGTCGGGATGGGATATATCTTCTCGGCATTTTCCTGGGCGTATGTCATCGGACAGATACCCGGCGGCTGGCTGCTCGATAAATTCGGTTCGAAAAAAGTTTATTTCTACAGCATTTTCATCTGGTCTTTATTCACCCTGTTGCAGGGCTTTGTTGATGTCTTCAGCGGCTTCGGCATTGTCGTTTCATTGTTTGCCTTACGTTTTCTGGTCGGTCTGGCCGAAGCGCCCTCCTTCCCCGGCAACAGCCGTATCGTCGCGGCCTGGTTCCCGGCTCAGGAACGTGGCACCGCAGTCTCTATTTTTAACTCCGCGCAGTACTTTGCCACGGTTATTTTCGCGCCGATTATGGGCTGGCTGACCCATGAAGTGGGCTGGTCACATGTCTTCTTCTTCATGGGCGGTCTTGGGATCGTGCTGAGCTTCATCTGGCTGAAAGTCATCCACGATCCGAAAGATCATCCGGGTGTAAACCAGGCGGAACTTGATTACATGGAAGCCGGTGGTGCGCTGATCAATATGGATCAGAAGATCACCAAAAAAGCCGCGGTCAAAGGTGAAAAAACCTTCCAGCTTAAGCAGTTACTGAAATCCCGCATGATGATTGGCATTTACATCGGCCAGTATTGCATTAACGCGCTGACTTACTTCTTCATCACCTGGTTCCCGGTGTATCTGGTTCAGGCGCGCGGCATGTCGATACTTAAAGCGGGCATGGTGGCCTCGGTACCGGCGATTTGCGGCTTCCTCGGCGGCGTACTGGGCGGGATCATTTCCGACTGGCTGATGCGCAGAACCAGCAACCTGACACTGTCGCGTAAGGCCCCGATTGTGATCGGCATGCTGCTGTCGATGTCGATGATTTTCTGCAACTACGTCGATACCGAATGGATGGTGGTCGGTATTATGGCATTCGCCTTCTTCGGTAAAGGTCTGGGTGCGCTGGGCTGGGCGGTGATGGCCGATACCGCACCGAAAGAAATCAGCGGACTGAGCGGCGGATTGTTCAACATGTTCGGTAACGTCTCCGGCATCATCACACCGATCGCTATCGGCTACATTATCGGAACGACCGGTTCCTTCAACGGCGCACTGATTTATGTCGGCATCCACGCGCTGCTCGCCGTGGTCAGCTATCTGTTTATTGTCGGAAAAATCGAACGTATCCAGCTTCGCCCGTATGCCGGTGCAGGCAGCAGAAAAGGAGAATTATGATGAGTACGCCATCCTCGCCGGTCATCACGGATATGCAGGTCATTCCTGTGGCAGGGCATGACAGCATGCTGATGAATATCGGGGGCGCGCACGGTGCTTACTTCACCCGCAATATCGTGATCCTCAAAGACAGCGCCGGGAATACCGGTGTGGGCGAAGCGCCGGGCGGCGAGGTGATTTACAACACGCTGGTGGAGGCCATTGCTCAGGTGAAGGGCCAGGAAGTGGCGCGCATGAACCGGCTGGTGCATCAGATCCACACCGGCAATCAGTCATCGGATTTTGATTCATTCGGCAAAGGTGCCTGGACGTTCGAACTGCGCGTTAACGCCGTCGCCGCACTCGAAGCCGCGCTGCTGGATCTAATGGGTAAATTCCTCGGCGTGCCGGTGTGTGAACTGCTCGGGCCGGGTAAACAGCGTGATGAAGTCACAGTGCTCGGTTATCTGTTCTATATCGGTGACCGGCAGAAAACCGATTTGCCGTATCAGGAAGGGGAGCGCGGTGACCACGACTGGTATCACCTGCGACATCAGGAAGCGATGAACGGTGAAGCGGTGGTGCGGCTGGCCGAAGCGGCACAGGATCGTTATGGCTTCAAAGATTTCAAACTTAAAGGCGGCGTACTGCCTGGCGAGCAGGAGATCGAGGCGGTCAAGGCGCTGGCAAAACGTTTTCCCGATGCGCGAATTACTGTCGATCCGAACGGCGCGTGGCTGCTGGATGAAGCCGTCGGTTTGTGCAAAGGCCTGCACGGCATCCTCAGTTATGCCGAAGATCCGTGCGGTGCGGAGCAGGGTTTTTCAGGCCGTGAAGTGATGGCGGAATTCCGCCGCGCCACCGGTTTGCCGGTGGCCACCAACATGATCGCCACCAACTGGCGCGAGATGCAGCACGCAGTCATGTTGCAGTCAGTGGATATTCCGCTGGCGGATCCGCACTTCTGGACGATGCATGGTGCGGTGCGTGTCGCACAACTTTGTGATGAATGGGGCCTGACGTGGGGCTGCCATTCGAACAACCATTTTGACATTTCACTGGCGATGTTTACCCATGTCGGCGCGGCTGTGCCGGGTAAACCGACGGCGATTGACACGCACTGGATCTGGCAGGAAGGCAACCAGCGCCTGACCAAAGAGCCGCTGCAAATTGTGAACGGGAAAATCAAAGTGCCTGAAAAACCGGGGCTGGGTGTGGAGATCGACATGGACCAAATCCATCGCGCTCATGAGCTGCACCGGAAACTGCCGACCGGCGCGCGCAACGATGCCGCCGCGATGCAGTATCTGATCCCCGGCTGGACATTCGATCGCAAGCGCCCGGCTCTGGGGCGCGGTTAACGGAATCTGACTTTACTAAGGAGTAAGCATGACCTCTTCATCTACACCTAAAATTGTCTCCATGCAGGTGATCCCGGTCGCCGGGCACGACAGCATGTTGCTTAATCTCAGCGGCGCACATGCCCCTTTCTTTACCCGCAACATTCTGATCCTCAAGGACAGCAGCGGGAATACCGGCGTCGGTGAAGTGCCGGGCGGCGAGAAAATTCGTCAGACGCTGGATGATTCCGCATTGCTGGTGATTGGCAAAACGCTGGGTGAATACAAAAATGTGATGACCGCCGTGCGGGAGAAATTCGCCGATCGTGATGCGTCAGGCCGCGGTTTGCAGACCTTTGATTTACGCACCACCATCCACGTCGTGACGGCGATCGAAGCCGCCATGCTGGACTTGCTTGGCAAGCATCTGGGTGTCACTGTGGCCTCGTTGCTGGGTGACGGGCAGCAGCGTGATGAAGTCGACATGCTCGGTTATCTGTTCTACGTCGGTGACCGCAATAAAACCTCGCTGGGCTATCAGAGCCAGCCGGGCGACAGTTGCGACTGGTATCGTCTGCGCCATGAGGAGGCGCTGACACCGGCGGCGGTCGTGCGTCTGGCTGAAGCGGCGTATGAAAAATATGGCTTCAATGATTTCAAACTGAAAGGTGGCGTGCTGGCAGGCAGCGAAGAGGCCGAAGCCGTGACGGCGCTGGCGCAGCGCTTCCCGCAGGCGCGGATCACGCTCGATCCTAACGGCGCCTGGTCGCTGAATGAAGCCATCGCGCTTGGCAAGCAACTGCGCGGTGTGCTGGCGTATGCCGAAGATCCGTGCGGCGCTGAGCAGGGCTTCTCCGGGCGTGAAGTGATGGCCGAATTCCGTCAGGCAACCGGGCTGCCGACGGCCACCAATATGATCGCCACCGACTGGCGTCAGATGGGCCATACTATCCAGCTGAAATCCGTGGATATTCCGCTGGCGGATCCGCACTTCTGGACCATGCAGGGCTCAGTTCGCGTCGCGCAGATGTGCCACGAATGGGGGCTGACCTGGGGTTCGCACTCTAACAATCACTTTGATATCTCGCTGGCGATGTTCACACAGGTGGCCGCCGCCGCGCCGGGTAAAATCACCGCCATCGACACCCACTGGATCTGGCAGGAAGGCAATCAGCGCCTGACCAAAGAACCGTTGCAGATCAAAGGCGGTAAAGTGCGCGTGCCGGAACAACCGGGTCTGGGCGTTGAGCTGGATATGGATCAGGTGATGAAGGCGCACGAGCTGTACAAAGGCATGGGGCTGGGCGCGCGGGACGATGCACAGGGCATGCAGTTCCTGGTGCCGGACTGGAAGTTTGATCCAAAAAGGCCGTGTCTGGTGCGGTAAACGGGAAAGGCAAGCGTCAAAGCCCCGGCAGTTGCACCGGGGCTTTTTTATTGCGGTTATCCTTTCTTACCGGCCATTTCAAAACGCGGTGACACCAGTCCGTACAACGTCCAGCCCAGGAAGGTGGCGATTGCACCCCACATCATGGCTTCCTGGCCGGAACTGTAAAGGGCATAGAAGCTGTATAACGCACCGATACCGGCAATGACATTGGCGATTTTGGCTTTTCCTTCCGGTACTTTCGCCACTTTCTGGATGATCACCAGTGCTGCCATCGACAAGATATACGGGATGATATTGGTCACCACCGCCAGATTCACCAGCGTATCGAACTGTTTGCTGAGTGACGGGCTGATGGTCATCAGCGACAGCACACTCTGGAAAATCACGATAGTCAGCATCCCTTTCACCGGGGCATCTGCCTTATTGAGCTTAGAAAATATTTTCGGGAAGAAGCCGCTGTCGGCGGAGGATTTGAAGACCTGGGCAATGGTGAACTGCCAGCCAAGCAGTGAACCGACGCAGGACATGATCATCAGCGCCATGATGATTTTCCCGACCGTCGGATTGAACATATGTGAGAACGCCAGCCCGAATGGCGCAGTGGAATTCGCCAGATCCATATTCGGTACAATACCGGCAATCACGTTGGTGGACACCACGTAAATCACCGCCGCGCCCAGTGTGCCGCCCATGACGGCAATCGGCACGTTTCGCTCCGGGTTTTCCACTACATCCGTATTGGCACAGGCCGATTCCAGCCCAAGAAATGCCCACAATGTCATTGAGATAGAGGCACCGACGGCTTTAAATGTTGGCTCTGCATGCGGGTTCCACGCCGCCAGATAGGCTTCGCCGCTAAACCAGTACCAGCCGATAATGGAGATGCCGACCACCGGGATGATGACCCCCCAGACGGTAATGGAACTGATTTGTCCGGTGATCCGCGCGCCACCAAAATTCGCGACAGTCGCGATCCACAGTACCGCAATAGTCGCAATACAAATCCCCAGTGGCGGCAGTGCCACCCCGAACAACTCGGTGCCGTAACCCACGGCGGAAATCGCAATGGCAATATTGGCAATCAGCAGTGACACGCCGTAGGTGTAATTCGCCATGAAATTACCGGATTTACCAAAGGCGTATTCTGCATAACCTCCCATGCCGCCGGATTTACGGCTGAACATTCCGCACTTGGCGAAGGCATAGGCCAGTGCCATCGAACCGAGGGCTGTGACCAGCCAGGAAACGATAGAAATCGTTCCGACTTCGGCCAGTTTGGTGGGCAGCATAATAATACCGGAACCCATCATATTGACTGCCGTGAGAATTGTTAACTGCACAACCCCCATTTTATTATTCGACTTACTCATGATTATTTCCTTTTATTATCGTGCAGCCAGTAATGAGGGTGTTTCCTGTTTAATGACGTAGCCATAAACGCGGTTCCAGCCATCTTCATCCTGCCGGATATAAACGCCCTGCAATTCGGTGGCGAAACCGGGTAATAAATTGATGCTTTCTTCCAGTGCAAGGAAATAACGTTGTGCCGCGCCTCCCCATATTTCTCCCGGCACAACACACAACACGCCAGGAGGATAAGGCAGGGCACCTTCCGCTGCGATCCGACCTTCCGCTTTCACCAGCGGGATTAATTCCACATTGCCGCGGACGAACTGAATATTGGCATCCTGAGGATTCATCACCACGCGTGGGAAATACGCTTTACGGAACATCTCTTTCTGCAATGTTTTCACATCGTAGCTGACGTATAAATCATGCATTTCCTGACACAGCTGACGCAGCGTGTAATTCTGATAACGTGGTTGATGATTTCGGTAAACGGTGGGCAGCACATCGCACAACAGGGAATTCTGTTCGATATGTTGTTCGAAGCGGGCAATCAGTGCCACCAGATGCTGCATTTTTGCCATATCTTCGGCGGGGGTGAGCAGGAACAGAATAGAGTTCAGATCGCATTTTTCCGGCACGATGCCATTTTCACGCAAATAGTGCGCCAGTATGGTCGCCGGAATACCGAATTCGCTGTATGCGCCGGTTTCGGTATCAATGCCCTGTGTGGTCAGTAATAGCTTGCACGGATCGACAAAATATTGTGCCTCACCATAGCCTTCAAACCCGTGCCACTTCTGGTCTGGCGCGAAGTTGAAAAAGCGCAAATCACTGGCAATACTGCTGGTGTCGTGGGACTGCCACGGTTTGCCGTCCACCACCGGCGGAACGAAAGGTGTGATCAGATGGCAGGACGCCATCAGCATTTTACGGGCCTCAATCCCCACCCGGACGCACTCTTTCCACATGCGCTGACCGCTTTTGCCTTCATGCATTTTGGCGTTGACGTCCAGGGCGGCGAACAGCGGATAGAACGGACTGGTGGAGGCGTGCAGCATAAAGGCGTTGTTAAAACGCTTGTGGTTACAATAGCGATCCTGCCCCTTGATATGTTTATCTTTTTTATGGATTTGTGAGGTTTGTGAGAACCCGGCCTGCTGTTTGTGCACGGACTGAGTGACGATAATCCCCGGATCGTTTTCATTCAGTTCCAGTAGCAGCGGCGAGCAGTCTTTCATCATCGGAATAAACTGCTCGTAGCCGACCCATGCCGAATCAAACAGAATGTAATCACACAGATGGCCGATCTTATCGACCACCTGGCGGGCGTTATAAATTGTGCCGTCATAAGTGCCTAACTGAATGATGGCCAGACGGAAAGGGCGCGGCTGGCTGGCGCGTTCCGGCGCGACTTCACGGATCTGCTGACGTAATGCGCGTTCGTCGAAACAATGCGCATCAATGCCGCCAATCAGGCCGAAAGCGTTTCGGGCAGTTTCCAGATACACCGGCGTAGCGCCCGCCTGGATCAGCGCACCGTGATGGTTAGATTTATGATTGTTGCGGTCAAACAGCACCAGATCGCCACGGGTCAGCAGCGCGTTAGTGGCCACTTTGTTAGAGGCTGAAGTGCCGTTCAGGACAAAGTAAGTTTTATCCGCATTAAAGATTCTGGCAGCGTGTTGCTGTGCCTCGCAGGGCGCGCCCTCATGGATCAGCAAATCGCCCAGTTTCACATCAGCATTACACATATCTGATCGAAACAGGTTTTCACCAAAGAAATCAAAGAACTGGCGGCCAGCCGGGTGTCTGCGGAAGAATTCACCGCCCTGATGACCCGGACAGGCAAAGGTGGCATTGCCCATTTCTACGTATTTCGTCAGGGTATCGAAGAACGGGGGCAGCAACTCGCTTTCATATTTTACGGCGGCGGCTTCAAGCTGTTTGCCGTAAAAATGTGTGTTGCTGCTGCCCAGTTCGAACACGCCTTGCAGCGCCGGTAAAACATCGGTATTCAGCTCTTCCCCGTAAGATACCGCTACGAACAGCGGAATGTTCAGGCCGATTTCTGTCAGATGCGCAATCATGCCGCGCTGCACGTCTTCCACAGAAAGTACGGCGGCAGCGACGTCGGTAAAATCGGTCTGATGGAGAGCAATAATTTCCCTCGACGTTTCAAAGCAGTCCAGGGTGGAAGGGTGAGCGGCTATTCTTAATGTTTTCATTTTTTCTCATTTTTTTGACGATATTGTCCCGCAGAAAATGTCTCCACTTTCTGAAAGTTATATTTCATCAAAATAAAAGTGTGCGAATCCGCTGTAATATTTCAGGAATATTACAGGGTATCAGGTTCATTTTGTGAAATTGTGTCGGGTTATTATCCGTTATGTTGTCAGGCCAGATTCAGTCTTTGCAAAAGAAAGACAAAAGTATGCCATCGCCATGTTGGCGATATAAAATTCAGGGCATGGGGCGTGATGCAATACGGAATAAAAACGTAAAGAGGGAAGGTTATCGGAAGTTAAAGAAGGCGAAGTTAAAACAACTGCGGTGAGCCATCATCATAAGATGCGTGGTTCGTCGTATATGTGCCATTTTTCGATTATTATTTTCCATTTGCCATCGACCTTATTAAGTTGAATAAGCGCGGCAAGTTTAGCGCCCGCAAAGGTTTATATTGTGATGAAAATCACAAAAAAGGGGTTATCACAAATTATTATTCATATTTTATGCAGTAAATTCGCAATAAAGTGAATAATAAAAGCATAAAGCAACAACGAAAATGTAAACAAGATATCCCTCAGATAATTGTGAACGATGATATTCTGAGCAGAATAAGCGGCGTATTGTGATAGCGGTACAACGATAAACAAAATTAAGTAACCTGAATGTTATTAGCCAATGAATGATCATTATATGTTAATGAATTTACATGCATAAAAATGTGCATAAATATCGGCAATAAAAATGGGAGGGGAAATGCCTGAAATTGTGAAGGTAAGCAGGGAAAAAAATACCCTGACCGGGAAAGTCAGGGCGTTATGCTGTGTGAATCGACAGAATCAGCGGCGTGCGTGTGCCGCTGCGGCGTCGATTTGTGCATCCGAAGGGCGAACGCCGGTATACAGCACAAACTGCTCGACGGCCTGTAATGTGGCGACTTCCGCGCCGGTAATCACTTTCTTGCCGTGTTCGCGACCGTAGCGGATCAGCGGTGTTTCTACCGGCAGCGCGACGACGTCAAACACGATGCTGGCGCGGTCGATGACCGCCGGTTCGAAGGCCAGAGCCTCTGCTTCCGGTCCGCCGGCCATGCCGACTGGCGTGACGTTCACTACCATATCGACGGCTACATCGCCGACCTCAGCTTTCCATTCATAACCGTACTCTTCCGCCAGCGCACGGCCATTGGCTTCGTTACGGGCAATGATATAGCCGGTTTTGAAACCGGCGTCACGAATGGCCGCAACCACGGCTTTGCCCATGCCGCCGCTGCCGCGCAGGGCGAAAACGGCATCACGCGGCACCTGATGGCTGTCGAGCAGTTTGGCGACTGCGATGTAATCCGTATTGTAGGCGCGCAGGAAGCCGTCATCGTTGACGATGGTATTCACCGACTGAATGGCGGTGGCGGAAGGATCCAGCTCATCGAGAAAAGGAATGCAGGCTTCCTTGAACGGCATCGAGACCGCGCAGCCACGAATGCCCAGTGCGCGCACGCCTTTCACAGCGGCTTCGATGTCCTGGGTGGAAAACGCTTTGTAGACGAAGTTCAGGTCCAGGGCCTGATAAAGGCTGTTATGAAAACGGGTACCGAAATTGCCCGGACGACCGGAAAGGGACATACACAACTGCGTGTCTTTGTTAATTTCCCGACTCATTTCATTCTCCTTTTAAGATGTTCTTTATGACCTTACGGCCTCTTAATGAACCTTAGCTGAAACGATCCATCCCGACAATCTGCCTCAGTCTCAAATCGGCTGTTATACTTAACAGATGCGTGAACACGGAGGCTGATATGAATTTGGATCTGTTTGATCACCCCGATTTTCACCCCAACTGGCGCGAAGAACTGTGCCCGGGCGCGGTGGTATTGCGCGGTGCGGCGCTGGCCGATGATGCGGCGTTGCTCGCGGAGATTGACCGGATCGCCGGGCTGGTGCCTTTTCAATATCGCGCCACGCCGGGCGGTTATGCGATGTCGGTGGCGATGACCAATTGCGGTGATGTTGGCTGGGTGACGGACCGGTCGGGTTATCGCTACCAGTCCACCTCGCCGGAAAGTCATCAGCAATGGCCGCCGATGCCGGCGTTATTTCGCCGGCTTGCCGTCAGCGCGGCGGAGGAGGCGGGTTTTGCAGGCTTCGCGCCGGATGCCTGTCTGATCAACCGCTATCAGCCGGGGGCGAAAATGAGCCTGCATCAGGACAAAGACGAGCACGACTTCGGCCAGCCGATCGTCTCTGTCTCGCTGGGTTTACCGGCTGTTTTCCAGTTTGGCGGCATGGAACGCAGTGATAAAACGCAGCGTGTGCCGCTGATGCATGGCGATATTGTGGTGTGGGGTGGCCCGTCGCGACTGCGTTATCACGGCGTATTGCCGCTTAAAGCAGGCGAGCATCCGCTGACCGGATCTTACCGGTTTAATCTTACGTTCCGTAAAGCGACGTAATTGCGTGGGGATCAGGCCGTAAAGCACAGGACTTTGTCCGCATTCTGCTTTACACTGCCGCCCTGCAAAAAAATGACATGTTGAATAAATAATTACTTAGGCGGTAAGCGATGAACGGCGTAATCACAACCTGGTTTGAAGATAAAGGTTTCGGTTTTATCAAAGATGAAAACGGCGATAACCGTTATTTCCACGTGATTAAAGTTGCAAACCCTGAGCTGATTAAAAAAGATGCGGTAGTCACCTTTGAGCCGACCACCAACAACAAAGGCCTTTCCGCCTTTGCGGTGAAAGTGGAGCCGGAAAGCAAATACATCTTTATCGCCGGTGAGCGTATCAAAATCACCAGCATCAAATCCTTCCTGGCGTTTAACGAAGAAGTGCCTGCTGAAACCAAAATCGACAAAGAAAACGCCGTGCTTTCCGTCGGGTTGCTGATGAACCGTATCCGCCCGCAGGAAGAAGAGAAAAAAGCGGAGATGCGCACCATGAAAAAGCTGCTGATCACCACTTTCCAGAACAGCACCTATGTGTTCACCGAAGATGAAATTGACGTGGATGCTACCGTCAAGACGCTGAAAGCGCTGTAATATCCTTCTCAACCGCGCAGCGCCAGCATCACCACCAGCGCTGAGAACAGCGTAATCGCCATCAGACACAGCAGTAAGGGATGCAGTGATGCGGCATAAAGCTGCTGAAGCTGCGCCGTACTGGCCTGCGTAATAAGCTGCTGCGTTACGGAAAGATTACCGGTCGCCAGCCGTTGCGCCGCCTGGCTGATTGCCCCTGAACTGACCGTATCGCCGGTAAAATGCGCCGCCAGTGCGTTATGGGTTAACGTCGACAAAATAGCGCCGACAATGGCCAGTGAGATGCCTTCTCCGGCCACGCGCGTGGTGCTGAAAATACCGGTTGCCATACCCGCACGTTCTTTCGGCACCACGCTCACCGACAATCCATCCATCAGCCCCCACGGCAAACCGGTACCGATGCCGATGATCGCCATCGGCGCAATCATACCGGCGACATCCTGCGCCAGCACCGCCTGACTGAGCCAGCCCAAACCGGCAGCGGCAATCACTAATCCAGAGGTGCACAATACGCCCGCTGAAATCCAGCGCGTCAGCCATGCCGCCAGCAGCGGTACAATCAGCATCGGCACAGAAAGCGCCATCATCATCAGCCCGGCGCGTTCCTCACTCAGCCCTGAAACGCCGATAAACAGCATCGGTAACACCACCAGCAGCACCACGAAACAGAAACCGGTCGCCAGCGGAAGTGCCTGCACACCGATAAAACGGATATAACGGAACAGGGATAAATCCAGCATCGGGTTTTTCACCCGCAATTCGACGACCACAAATACGGCCAGTAACAGCGCCGCGCCACCCAGCTGAGCAAGCACCAACGTGCTGGACAGTCCCGATTGTGGAATTTCCATCAGCGCCCAGGTCAGCAACCCCAGCATGGCGGTGAAGGAAAAGGTGCCTGGCCAGTCGATGCCGGCCGCCTGCGGATTGCACGTTTCACGCATTTTTCCGGCACCCGTGATCAGGGAAAGAACCGCAATCACTGTCGCGGAGAAAAATACCGAACGCCAGCCGAAGTTTGCAATAAGCACGCCCGCGAGAAAGGGGCCGAAGGCCAGTCCGACGCCAAAACTGCTGCCCATCAGGCTGAATGCGCGGGTACGCGCTGCGCCATCGAATTCCTGAGCCAGAGCAGCCGCACCGCCGGCCAGTGCCCCGGCAGCGGCGACGCCCTGCGCTGCGCGCAGTAAATCAATCCACAGCAAACTGCTGCTGAAAGCCTGGAGTAACGACAACAGCGCAAACAGCGAAACGCCGCTGACGAACACTTTTTTGCGCCCCAGTTCATCGGCCAGCGCCCCTGCGGCCATCAGAAAACAGCCGAATGTGAGCATGAACGAATTGGTGATCCAGCTCAGTGCCTGCGCGCTGCCACCGAGTTCACGGGCAATGGCGGGGGTTGCCACCGCCCCGCTGACAAAATTGAGCGGCAAAATCACACCTGCCAGACACACGGTAAACAGTACGCGCAGGTTGCCCGTTGATGGTGTTGTTGAAGTTGAAGTTGAAGTTGAAGTTGATGAGTGCATTGGTTTCCCCAACGAGTTATGGTTAGCGATGATGATAAAATGTCGGCAATATGGCGGAAACAGGCTATAAGTCCGAGGATTACGGACTAAATCGCTCGAATAAACAGGGGTGAAAATGGAAAATCTCAACGGCCTGCTGGCCTTTGTCCGCGCGGCGCAAAGTCAGAGTTTTGCGGCGGCGGCGGAGCGCATGGGCATTTCGGCTTCGGCGGTCGGGAAAAGCGTGGCACGCCTTGAGGAAAAACTCAGTGTACGGCTGTTCAACCGCAGTACACGGCGCATCAGCCTGACCGATGAAGGCCAGCTATTTTTCGAACGCTGCCAGAATATCGTGATGCAACTGGAAGACGCCGAGCAGGAACTGGTACGGATTTCTGCCGCGCCGCGCGGCAAATTACGCATCACCGCACCGGCCATCGGTTACCGCATGCTGCTGCCGCATCTGCCGGAATTTCGCCGGCGTTATCCCGACGTCGAGCTGGATTTGGATTTTAGCGACCGTATGGTGAACGTCATCGATGAAGGATTTGATATCGCCATCCGCAGCGGGGAACTGAACAGTTCACAGATGATGTCGCGACGCCTCGGGCCGTTTCGGTTTGCGATTGTCGGCGCACCACATTATTTTACCGGACATCCTGCGCCGCTTACGCCTGACGACCTTTATCAGCACGCTTGTCTGCGCTACCGCTTTCCGGGCAACGGACAATGGCAGGAATGGGAGATGACCAGCGTGACACCGCCGGAACTGCCGCTGGCACTGAGCAGTAACAATCTGGAGTCGATTTTACAGGCGACGGTACAGGGACTGGGGCTGGCGTATGTGCCGGAGTTTATCGTGCGGCCATATCTGGCGTCCGGTGAACTGATTTCGGTACTGTCCGCGTATCTGAAAGAAGGTGGGAAATTTTCGGTAGTCTGGCCGAGCAGCCGCCATATGCTGCCGAAAGTGCGGGTATTTATCGATTTCCTGACCGAAAAAAAGGTGTTGGGTGATGCCACATCCCTATAAAAGACGGGGCACAAGGCCCCGTGAGTTTTTTATGCGTGTTCTGACGTGTTTGAACGTGTCAGAAATAAATCAGATTTGCTTCCACTGTGACCATTCGCCGGTAAATTCTGCTTTGCCCGGCTCATTGCCCTGCGTCCAGTAGTTGGCCATATAATCCTTACCGTTCAGGCTGACTTTATCGCCGGTGTTGTACACCTTGCTGGCATCCCAGGCGGCATAGTTGCCCGCTGAAGGCGTTGGTGTCGGTTCAGGCGTAGGTTCTGGAGTTGGCTCAGGCGTCGGCTCAGGTGTCGGTTCCGGAGTTGGCTCTGGCTCAACGGCTGCGTTACCCAGTACTGTTACCACGATGCTTTTCGATACCGATTTTTCACCCTGTTCATCGGTGACGACCAGCGTGAAGTTGAAGTCAGACTGGCTGACCAGTTCCGGCGCCGTGAAGTCTGCGGTGACTGCATTGTACGAGGACAGTGCAATAGCCGCGGGTGCGCTCCATTTGTAGGTGAGTTTATCGTTCTCTTTATCGGCAGAGCCTGCCGCGCTCAGTCGCACTTTGGCACCGCTGAATACCTGCAACTCAATGTCGCCAGTTGGCGCAGTATTGGTTTCTGCTGGCACTTCATCATCCGGTACCTGACCGTCGATATTCACCCCTTCAAAGTAGAACGGTGACATATCAATGACCTGATTCTGTACGGTGCAACCCAGCCCTTCACGTGCCGCATTGACCAGCAGACCGTTGTCCTGATCGATAGTCCAGGTGAACAGTGCACCCAGCCCTCTTTCAATGACATAACGCCCTTTGGCACGCACGGAGCGCGGGGTGTCGATTGACATAAAGATACCGGTAGTTTTGTTATACAGATAATCTGCATCGGCAACCTGATCGGTATACACCTCGAAGCCGTTACGGCCTCTTTGGTTTTCCAGATCCAGATAGTTATTCACCAGGTCATACCATTCGCTGGTGCCGCTTTCGAAGGTACCGAGGGTGGTTTTACCTTCAACAGGAGCATAGGTACCTTCTAAAGGAGAATAGCTTTCCAGCACCGCATTTTGCGCGTTACGTGAATAAGCGGCATACCCGACGTTCATGCGGTCAGCCGGGAACCCTTTCGCCAGCAGATAATCAATGATGGTGTCAATGCCCCAGCCGCCTTCAACCAGTGCATGCAAGTTGGTGTGATGCGACAATTTTTCTGCCCACGGCGTACCGAAGAAGTCATAGGTCATCAGGTTAACGCCATACAGACCGGCTTTAAGCAGGGCCGGAACGTTGGATTTTTCCAGAATGGCGACCACAGCGGAACTGGCAATACTGATTTTTACATCAGAACGTTTGATGGCAGCCATCTCTTTAGTGATTTCAGCAATCAGCAGCGCATAATTCGCACCATCATTATCATCATACGGGTTGTTGTTACCCGCATTGCCCGGGTATTCCCAGTCGATATCCACTTCGCTGAACATCGGGAAACGGGTGAACAGACTGGCAACACTTTTCGCAAAGATGGAACGACCTTCTGCGGTTTTTGCCATATTGTGGAAGCCGTTACTTAACGTCCAGCCACCAATACTCATCGAAAGCACCAGATCATGACCCACTGCTTTCGCGCGTTTTTGCAGGTCACGTAAGCCACCGACCAGACCTTTTACATTGGCTTGCGTCGCGCTGGCCGGAGAAAGTTCCACCCAGCCCGGATTGTTAAGGTTGTTATTGACGGAGGATCCAAAGTCACCCCACGGATCCAGGAACGTCGCCTGATGGGTGGTTTTACCCAGTTGTTGTGCGGCATTGGCCACGGTATTGGCTTTTTCACCCTGGTCGCCAACAATCCCAACGAAACCAAAGATGATTTTGTCGTAAGCCGTAGGTGGAATGTTTGCGAGGTCAAAACCGCGGCCGCGGGCTTCTTTGCCTGCCTGTGCATTTTGCAAACGACCATCATATTGTGACCAGTCGGTATAATAGCCAAATACTTTTGGCTTATTCGCCGTATTGTATTTGTTATAAACCGGTTTCGTCACACGTGCCGACGTATAGCTGTAATTTTCAGTTTCTGTGGCTGGATTAAAGCCGTCCAGAGTATAAGAGGACTGGGTTAACTCATCGGTCTTAATGATTTTGCTGGTAGGCATAGTATTTTCCTAAATTTTGAATGAGTAGATAAACAGCCGGTTGCTGCTGGTGGATATATTTGACCCGAAATTAAAAGCCGACAAATCATATTGCGAGATAAATAAAATTGACTACTATAAAATTTATAGTTGTTTTTCGGATGGCGAAATTTGGCGGGTTTTATTGTCATCAATAATCACGTTGATGATAAAAAGACATATCACAAATTAATCATAAAAAGCATTGATTTTCAGATTGTTGCGTGCTTCCTGTGTGTTGAGTGACAATTAAGTTGTTTTTGAGTTTTACTTAATAACCCCCCATTTTTTTGGGTTCAGTCTCATCTTAACTAAAATACTTAATATTAATCCTATTGCCTGTGGTGAAAATAATAAAAACAGATACGCTTAATCATCAGCAAAGATTAAGAGGGTAAGTCAGATGGCTGAAATAATGGAGGAGCGAAGATGATGGCTGTATATCTTATAAATAACGAATATGTGTTTAATGAAAAAACCAAGGAGTTTAAAAAACTTCATAGTGATGTGAACATTAAACTGACCTCAATGAGAGCACGTTGTCTGAGCTATATTATTGAACATGCAAAGGATGAAGTGATTGAGAAAGAGGCTATCTCTGTCGCGTTATGGGGAAGCCGCAGTAAATTCACCAGCGATGCCAGTTTGACCCAGACCCTTTATTTAATCCGCCGTGATCTTAAATTTGCCGGGCTGGATGAATTCTTTATTACTGTGCCGAAATCAGGCATCCGTGTCAGTACCTCAGCCACTGTCGAAGTTATCGAAGAGAAACCATCAGCAGTCAAAAATCTCAGGCCATGGCTGCTGGTGTTTGGTTCTGTAGTGTCAGTGCTATTGCTCGGTACCGCGTTGTTCCTGACGCTTCAACTTTAACTGTTGTCCGGAGGAATACCTATGTTTACCAACCCCGTGATTAATTCTGTACTGGAAAACGAAGGTGGATATGTTGACCATCCGCATGATACCGGCGGTCCGACCCATTGGGGTATCACCGAAAAAACGGCCCGCAGTTATGGCTATACCGGGAAAATGACCGATTTCACGAAAGAAGATGCTTATCTGATCCTTGAAAAGAATTACTGGTATCAGCCGGGATTCGACAAAGTGTATGCCATTGCACCCGCGCTGGCGCTGGAGCTGTGCGATACCGGCACCAACATGGGACCGGTTGTGGGAATCCGATGGTTGCAACGCTGGCTGAATGTATTTAATCACGATGAAGCACACTATGCCGATATCGCGGTGGACGGAAAAATCGGCCCCGGTACGCTAAAGGCGTTAACACAATTCATTGAGAAACGTGGCGACGAGGGAACCTGTGTGCTCGTCACTTCCCTCAATTGCAGCCAGGGGCAACGCTATCTGGAACTGGCTGAAGGGCGTAGTGCAAATGAGTCGTTTGTTTACGGCTGGATGAAGGGACGGATAAGTCTTTAAGTATTATCTGAATATGTGATTAACGTGTATGACACTTAAAATGCTTCTCAAAATTAAAGATGGATTTTTATGAAAACTGCATGCATAAAGAGTTGTATTATTTATTTCGCAGTAAACCCCCCTTTATCTGGAGAGTAAATAATGAGTGAGCCTAGGGCGATTAATTTCGATTACAATCTGATCAAAATAATGAACGAAGTGATTATTTCTGGGAATATTTCAAAAGCAGCGGAAAATCTCAATCTCACGCCTTCCGCTGTGAGCTTATCGATAAATAAACTCAGACGACATCTGGGTGAGGAACTGTTTTACCGCACGGCCACGGGTCTGAAACCCACCGCCACTGCGCTGGATATCCATGATTCATTTGTAAACGCCATTACAATTATTGAAGATGTTTTACACTCATCAAGAACCGAAGGGCCCTCGGGAGCGATATTACGGGTAATGTGTCCGGATGTTCTGGAGGATTATTATTTTAACCGGATGTATAAGAACGACAGTGTAAAGTCAGCAAAGGTCGAATTTTCTAATTCAACGAATATTAAGAGTGATGAAATGGTAAGGAGTTTGTTACAGGCCAATATTGATGTCATTATTTCTCATCATGACCTGAAACATGATAAAATCACCTCAATTAAAATTGATGCCATGGATGAGTTCGTCATTTTATGCGGTGCCAACAGTTTATTGTCAAACCAAAAAGAACTGGCTTTGATGCATTACTACGCATTACCTCACGCTGTCTATAACGACGGTGTTTATAATGATTTTACCGGCCTTCTCGGCACGACGTTGACGATTAATACCCCATACGCGGGCCTGGTTAAAGTCATTTACCGCTCTTCTTCTATCAACGGTATCATCAGCGCGCTCGAACGCAGTGATATGCTCACTGTGTTACCCAGAGTGCTTGCGGATTACTTTATCAGGGAGCGGCATTGCAAGTTAAAGTACTTTGATCTGCCAGAAGAAATTTCAATAAATGACTCCCCGGTTTACATGAATTACCTTACAAACAGCAGTAAACGACGCTATGTTCATCTGGTGATGTCACAGCTGAAAAGCGCAGAATCAATATGAAAAATGTGGCAAGCAATGCGGTTAACGTGATTTAAGAGAGTGTTTTTTATTTTTTAATGATTTTTTAATAAAAATTAGCGCCGGATTATTAAAATTAATTTTTGAACTGAAGTAATGATTGCTTTGATGAGAGCGGGATTATCATTGTTGCCGTTATCTGAATGTTTATTAATTAACCTTTAAGGTTTTCGTCATGATCAGTCTTCAGTTCCATCGGTTTTCTGCTAAGCATTGTTTTCATCAAAAGGGATATGGGGGTTAATATGATCCTGATAGTCTCCGGTATAGGCGGTGTGTCAGGCGGGCCACTATTAATTAGAGTAGGGAACGGGTGAAAAAATTGGCGGAACCCTTTGCGCTGGCCCAACAGTAAACGAATTTATTCACTGAATGTTCAAAATTTATTTATAAATATGTGGGCTGATTCCGGGTGATCAGTCCGCATTTTTTATTGCACCTCGAATGAATTTATAAGGGGTTTTTAATAAATATCATCCGTTTTTTATGATGTTTATGGCCTGGTTTTTTATTAGCCTGGATGCGTGTATGCGATTAGCCTTTTGACTGACAGGGCAGGGATCAGTGCGGAAACTCTGACCGGTTAATCTTATGCGGAAAATAATTTTCGGCATTTAACTTCGACTCTTTATATAAGGTTGTTCTTATGCGCAGAACTAAAGATAAATACCTTTTGAATCTTATTACACTCTCCTGTCTGATGACCGCTATTGCTCCGGTAATGGCAGCCGATACGTCAGACCCTTATGTCATCAAAGAAAGTGATCTGATCAAAAAAGAAAACAGCCTGACTCAAAATCCGCTGATGCAGGAAGTGAAGGCGTCTATCCGCACACTGGATAATGCTTCCGTCGACAAAATCGCCCCCGGCCGCAGTGATAATCCGGCCAACGTAAAGCGTGTGGACAGCATTCTGGGCAGTGATAAATGGGAACACATTTTCCCGCTGCGTGATCCGAGTTATACCTACACCAAATTCCTGCAAGCCATCGGCAAGTTCCCGGCAGTATGCGGCACTTACACCGACGGGCGTGATTCGGACGCCATTTGCCGTAAAGGGCTGGCGACCATGTTTGCCCACTTCGCCCAGGAAACCGGCGGTCACGAGAACTGGCGTCCCGAAGCCGAGTGGCGTCAGGGACTGGTCTATCTGCGCGAAATGGGCTGGAAAGAAGGGCAGAAAGGCGGCTATAACGGTGAGTGCAATCCGGCCGTCTGGCAGGGACAAACCTGGCCTTGCGGCAAAGATGCCGACGGGGATTTTATCAGTTACTTCGGTCGCGGTGCCAAGCAGCTTTCGTATAACTATAACTACGGGCCGTTTTCCGATGCGATGTTTGGTACGGTCAGAACCCTGCTGGATAAACCGGAGCTGGTGGCTGACACCTGGCTGAACCTCGCCAGCGCGGTGTTCTTCTATGTGACGCCGCAGGCACCGAAGCCGAGTATGTTGCATGTGATCGACGGCACCTGGCAGCCGAATGACCGCGATAAAGCCAACGGTCTGGTACCGGGATTCGGCGTGACCATTCAGATCATCAACGGTGGTGTTGAATGTGGTGGCGCACAGGAAATTGCCCAGGGCCTGAACCGTATTTCATATTACAAAAGTGAAGCGGAATACCTGAAAGTACCGGTTCCGGCTAATGAAGTGCTGGGCTGTAAAAACATGAAACAGTTTGATGAAGGTGGAGCCGGTGCGCTGCCGCAGTACTGGGAACAGGACTGGGGATGGTCCGCCGAAACGCCAACCGGTCTGACGTATTCCTGTCAACTGGTTGGTTATCAGACACCGTTCTCCGCGTTTAAAGAGGGCGATTACAAACGCTGCGTTCAGCACTTCTTTAACGTGAAAGTGGTCGATGATGCCGGGAAAGAGGAAGCGGTGACACCTGCGCCTGAACCTGCGCCGACACCAACACCGGAGCCGACGCCCGCCCCGGTTGACGGTAATTCTGCGCCAGTGGCAAAACTCTCCGGTCCGATTGGTGATGTGGAAAGCCAGGCGAATGTGACGCTCAATGCAGCAGAATCTACCGACGCTGACGGCGATAAACTGACTTACAGCTGGTTGCTGCCAAACGGCACTACGCTCGCGGGTAACGATCGTGAGTCGCTGAGTTTTGTCGCGCCTGTCGTCACCACTAAAAAGAGCTTTAACTTTACCCTCACCGTCTCCGACGCGAAGAAAAGCAGTGTGGCAACCTACGTGCTGACGGTGACACCGAAGGTATTGCCGATCCCTGAGGAAGGCACCAGCACCGGCTGCGCCGACAACTGGGATGCCGGTAAAGTGTATTACGGCGGCGAAAGTGTTAACTGGAAAGGGAAAGAGTATCTCGCGAATTACTGGACTCAGAATAATGAGCCAGGTAACCCGTCGTTCACCGGCGAATGGTCACAGTGGAAAGAGATCAAAGCCTGTCAGTAAGCTGTAAGTAGCAAGTCAGGTTTCCGTTTATCGGGGAAAACTAAAATGGGTGCGATTTCCGCGCCCATTTTTTTCATCCCTTCACCGGCCGCTTTTGTCCAGCCATCTCCCCATTTCGCCCAGTGCTTCATCAAGATTTTCGCGACCAAAACCGATACGCAGGAAATCTTCCGACACCCTGTTCAGTTCTGACGCGTAGGCGACAGAAGGGATCACCATCACACCGGCTTCTTCCACCAGTTGTGTGGCAAAGGCTTCTGCCCCTTGCTCACCGGTAAAACGTGGGAACGCCAGCACACCGGCTTTCGGCACGCTGAGTCTGAACAGGTGCGGGTATTGTGCCAGGAATTGAGTCAGTGTTACGAGCTGGCGACGTGAGCGTTCCATCACCCGCTCAAGGATTGGTGCGCGGGCATTGAGTGCCAGCGTGGTGAGAAACTCGCCGGGCATGGAATTACAGATCGACAGATACTGCTTCATGCGCTCGAGTTCCCGCATCCACGCTTTATCCTGGCAGGCCACCCAACCGATGCGCAGCCCCGGCAAGCCGTAAGCTTTTGAGGTCACGTTCAGTGAAATGCCGCGCTCATAAACATCCGCCAGTTGCGGCAGCCGGTCTGCCGGATCAAATTCTGTCAGCCGGTACACTTCGTCCGAGAAAATCCAGATCCCGCGATCGCGGCATAACCCGATCAGTTCGTCGAGCTGCTGACGGTTAATCAGCGCGCCGGTCGGATTGTGCGGAAAGTTAATCACCAGCACTTTGGTATTGGCGCGCAGCGCGTCGCGGACTTGATTGGTATCCAGCGCCCAGTCGTTATTTTCATCAAGCGCTACGCCGGTGACGTCACACAGCGATAACGGCACGCTTTCCAGCGACTGATAATTCGGGGTGATCACCACGGCGTGATCGCCGGATTTGAGCAGCATCTGAAAACTGGCGTAAATCGCTTCGTCGGCACCGGCAAAACTGATGACGTCCTGCGCGGTAATATTTTTATAGGTCGAGGCGATGGCATCGAGCAGTTCCGGCGTTCCGCGCAACGGCGGGTAATCCAGCATGGTCTGCATGAACGGCGCGCGGTGTTCTTTCCCTGCCAGTTCAAACAGCGTATCGAGGTTCATCGATTCAGGATAGGAAGAGGACAGCGGAAAACGCACAGCCTGTTCGAGGCGCGAAAGGTAGCTGATTAAACGAAAATCTTCAGGGAAGGCCATGATATACCTGCGATAAAAAGTCAGAACATTTGAAAATACAACGTTTAGCGGCGCTGACCTTGTGCGAAACGGCGTTCGAGGCGGCTTTGCAGCAGCTCTAACACAATCGACATAATCCAGTATATCGCGGCGGCGGTCGCCAGCATTTCCATATACCGGTAGGTGCTGCGCCCGTAAGACTGTGCCAGAAAGTTCAGCTCCCACAGCCCCATCAGCGAGACCAGCGAGGAATCCTTCAGCATCGAAATAAACATCGAACCGGCGGGCGGAATAATGATGCGCAGCGCCTGGGGTGCGGTGACATGCACCGCCACCGTCCAGCGTGACACGCCGAGCGCCAGCGCGGCTTCCTGCTGACCACGCGGCACCGAGAGCACGCCGCTGCGGATGGTTTCCGCCAGATACGCACCGTAGTTCATCGACAGGGCGATAATGCCTGAGCTGAGCGCCCCGAGCACGATACCCACCTGCGGCAGCGCCAGATAGATAATCAGCACCTGCACCAGCAGCGGCGTGCCGCGAAACAGCGAGGCATAAAACGTTGCGCAGCCAAACGCCAGCGCATTTTCCGACATCCGTCCGAGCGCGGTGATCAGGCCAATCAGCAGACAGAAAAACATCGAGCAGGCGGTGATCATAATGGTCAGCGCCGCCCCCTGAATAAAGCCGTCCGGCGACAGGCGCAGGCCAAGCAGGAACGGCAATTTCTGGCTGATCAGGCTCCAGTCCAGCCCCATTTTGCTGAACGTACCGAGCAGCAGACTGAGCAAAATCAGCCACGTCAGCCCGGTTTTAAATTTAAACGCGTGTGCGTGGTGCCAGCGCTCCGGCGTTTCCACTGTCGGCTGGCTGTCCGGGATTTGTGGCATCAGGGTACCTCGCGGGTAATATCTTCACCCAGCCAGTGCTGAGAGATTTTTGCCAGCGTGCCGTCGTCGCGCAGCGATTTGATGGTGTCGGCCACTTTCTTGTCCCATTCGGCGTCGCCTTTGTCGGTTGCCACCCAGTTCGGTTCAGCGTAAAGCTCGGTGACAATTTTAAACACCGGCGCGCGTTTGATGCGGGCATTGGCGGTGGCTAAATCTGATATCACGCCGTCGAGGCGCACACCCGGCCCGAGCGCCAGATTCTGGAACGCCACTTCTTCGTCGCTTGGGATCGCGTGTACGTTATCGAACGGGAATGCGATGGGTTTGCTGCCAGGGATCACCAGCGTTTTTTGCAGATAGGTTTCGTAAGTCGAACCGATGCCGACGCCAATCTTTTTATTGCTCAGATCGGCTGCCGATTTAATCCGGTCGTCTTTTTTATTCACCACTAACACCGCCGGAGAATTGTAATACGGCGTCGGAAAATCCAGCACTTTGGCGCGCTCGGTGTTTGGCGTCATCGAGCAGATACAGGTATCCCAGCGACCCTGCCATTTGCCGCCGACAATGGTTTCCCAGCCCGGCGCGATGATCTCAAGTTTTACGCCCATACGCTGCGCCACGGCTTTCGCCACATCAACGTCAAAACCAGCCAACTGGTTATTATCATCAATAAAACCAAACGGCGGGTAATCGTTAACGATGGCATTGCGCAGCACACCGGTTTGGGTCACGCGATCCAGCGTCGCACCGGCAAATGAGGCAGCAGAAAACAGGGTGGCGGCAAGGAGAGTCACAGCTACAAACGGAGTGCGCATAAACAGAGTTTCCTTAAATGTAACCAGAGTGGGAGTTAATTGTAAAAACCTACACTAAGTTTTAGACGTATAGAAGTCTGCATTGTGCCTTTTCAGACTTACAGTGAACTCTGCGGAAAAACCCCCGAAATGCAGCGCATTACTTTGGCGGCTGGCTAACTCAGTCACCCCACCCTGACGTTAGCTTAACTGTAGTCGCCGGGGGCAATATCCGGCGTTCAGACTTATGCGCAATTTCTTCCAATACCCCGCCGCGGGGGAGTGTTTAAGTAGTTTCCCTCCATTGTGCTCAAGGGTTTGAAACTATGTTTACTACCTCATTTTGGCCAGCCGCCGCAGCATATCAGGTCTCCATGATGGATCTGGATGCGCCGGAAAATTTAAGTCCTAAAGCTCTGCAAACTATTCATTATTGCCTGCGTCTGACCGAAGCCATCAACCAGCTCGAGGCGGCCTGTGAAAGCCGCTTGCTGGATGCCCTGCGCGAAGAGATGTCGATTCAGTGTTTCCGTTTAGCGCCGCTGTTTGACGATCCTGATACCCGTCGCGGGCTGTTTTTACGCGCGGAAATGCTGGCAGATGACAGTTGCGGAAAAAAGGTATTACCGCAAATTGCGGGTCTGAATGAACAGCAACTGGTGCTGGGCATCGGTAACACGTCCACATGGGTGGGGAAATCCAGACAGAGTTTCTACTCGTCGTGGTTCGGCGAACCTGCACCGGTTTTACAGGAAGTGTCCGACGTGATGGACAGCCTGTTTCCGGAAAGTCTGCTGTATCTGCAAAAAGAAATCGCCGCCGATTTGCTGGCGATGCCGGGCTGTGCCTACAAAATTATCAACCTCTTTGGCATTGCCGGTGAAGCCAATACCTATCCCAAACACTTTGCCTATTTCTTCCCGGAAGACGAGGGGCTGAAGTATTCGCCGGTCAAACGCACGGTGGTGTTTGCCAATACTTATCAGCAGTTGTTCGAGCTGTTTTCACGTACCGAAGCCGCCAGAATGGGCTGGACCGAAGGCATGCTGCCAGACAGCCAGGTGTGCCAGCGATATCTGATTGCCTGGTTCCGCGGGCACGACCTCGGGCATTCGCTGGTGCGTAACGAAAACGTCTTCCCGGCACTCAGCAAAATTGACCGCTGGGGATCGATGATGGTGCAGGAAGCGCTGGCCGATCAGTTTGGTTTGCTGATGTGCCTCACGCCGCAGGTGGCCGCCGGTTTGCAACTCGACCGGATCGTGCTGGCGCGGATCTATTTCCTCGAAATGCTGCGTTACCTGCGCCGCGGCCCGTTAAGTTATCCGGATGCGGGGGCGGCCTGGATCCAGTTCAACTATTTGCGCGAACACGGCTGCATTGATCTGTCGGCGGAGACCCTTGATTTCCACCCCGACCTGTTTTATCCGCAAATGGCAGATCTTACCCGCCTGATGAGTGAAGAACTGCTGAGCGGCGATGCACAGCGTGCGCAGGCATTTATGCTGCAATATTGTCCGCACAACCACCCTGAAGATGTCGACATACTGATGGCGCGCCTCGGTACCACTAATGACATGATTGAATACAACCAGTTAATTAAGAGAGTCCCGTTATGATGCCGTTTTCAAATGGATTTTTACTCAGCCTGTCGCTGTGTCTGGACATTGGGATTGCGAATATCGCCATGATGACGCTGGCGATGCAGCGCGGTTATTTCCATGGATTCTGGCTGGGCATCGGCACCTGCATCGGCGACTTAATTTATGCGGTGCTGGCGCTGGCGGGCATGACGATTTTGCTGCAATACCAGAGCGTGCGCTGGATACTGTGGGTCGGTGGCTCGCTGATGCTGATGTGGTTTACCTATAAAATGATCCGCGCCGCCCTGGCACCGGCGGAGGATCTGGGCGCCGGTGACAGCGTGCAGCCGCGCTCTGTCATCCGTAATTTTGGCCGCGGCATCGTACTGGCGATGTCTTCGCCGACGGCTATTTTATGGTTTGCCGCCGTCGGTGGTGCGCTGATTTCCCGCATGGGGCAGGGAAGCGCGGTGAATGCCTCGTGGTTCCTGGGCGGTTTCTTTATTGCGGGCGTGTTCTGGACGATGGTGATCTGTTCCGTCGGCAGCCTTGGCGGAAAAATGCTCGGCACCAAAATGCTGAAATATTCTTATGTGGCCTCAGCGGCGATCTTCTCTTACTTCGCGCTGTATGTGGTGATCACCGGTTATCGCGAATTCATCCTGGTATAAGTGTCTGCGATGCATGAAGTGACAGCGAATAAAGATGGGGAGTGATCCCCATCATCTTACGGAATGTATTAATGAAATGGCTTTGATCATAAAAGCCCAGCCCTATCGCCACATCCAGCGCATTATTATTTTTACGCAGCCGGTTTCTGGCCTCGAGCAAACGCAACTGCATATGGTATTGCAGCGGTGGCATACCGATGTGCTGGCTGAACAGGCGGACAAAGTGAAACTTGCTCAGTCCGCTGATTTGCGCCAGCGTGTCGAGGTGGATTTTCCGGGTCAGATGTTCGCGCATAAAATCCAGCGCCAGTGTAATTGGCCGCAAAGATTGTTCCTGCTCTCTGGCGGGCTCTTCCAGCAATGCTCCCAGCAGCCACAACAAATTCTGTTCCTGATCGTCATCGTTCAGCGTGCGTTTGTAATGACACAGCGCGGAAAACAGCGCGGGATTACTGAGCACGCCTTCAGTTAACACCGGCGCGCAATGATCGGAACGCAGATTATGATCAACCGACACCTGACGCAGTAAAGCCTGCGGAATATGCACGCTGAGAAATTCGACCTTGTCGTTACCGAACAGCGACGACTGAACGGTGGCCGGATTGTAAATCGTCACATCGCCGCCGCGCACCAGTTCGGTTTTACCGTGCAGCCAGATTTCTTCCGTACCGCTCAGATTGGCACTGATGACATATTCATCGTGAGTGTGACGCGGAAATGCAGCGTTGCTCGCCGTCAGATGCGAGCATTCAATGTCATTAGCCATCGTCCATTCAGAAATAGAAAGAGACACGTTGCACTCCGAAAATCTTTGCTGTGCTGAAAAGAGAGGGTATCGGTTTTTCTTATATAAAATTTATAGCACAAATTGTTAACCACAAAAGCGAGGAAAATTCATCTCTCATCTCAACGGGTGAAATTTTCAGATTTTGCCCATAGGTCAAACCGGCGGCGTGACGCGGCGTAATGTTGTCTGAATGTTAATTAACAGCCGCAGTCGTTATTTTCACTCAGGCGCTGCCGATATTTTATAACGGTAATAACCGGGAATTCATTTTTGTTTTACAGGATAAAAACAATTAACAAAACCACCGGCAGACGGCTTTGGCAATACGTGCTCGTTTTGGCTGTCTGTTTTATTTATTGACCGTGTTTATTCTTATCCGGCTTGTAAATTCAATACTTAATAAGGCAAAATATGCGCCCCGCAAAACGGGGATGGCCTGTTATTCGGTCATTGAACGACGCATTCTTCATACAAGAAAACCTTCAAATACCAGAGGCCGGGCTAAGTACCGGATAGATATTCACTTTTAAATACCGACAGTCTTGTCGCAAGGAAACATAAATGGTGCAGCACTCTCAATATGCCGCGTTCTCCGTCATGGGAAATCAACATCATGTCGGATAATGCCGTGACAGGTACCGCTTCCCGCGTGGAATTACGTAAAACGCTTACGCTGATTCCGGTTGTTATGATAGGCCTGGCCTATATGCAGCCCATGACATTGTTCGATACGTTCGGTATTGTCTCCGGCCTGACGGACGGCCATGTGCCGACGGCGTATGCTTTCGCGCTGATCGCGGTGCTGTTCACCGCGCTGAGTTATGGCAAGCTGGTGCGCCGTTATCCTTCCGCCGGTTCTGCGTATACCTATGCGCAAAAAGCCATTCATCCCGTGGTCGGTTTTATGGTCGGCTGGTCGTCGCTGCTTGATTACCTGTTCGCGCCGATGATCAACATTCTGCTGGCGAAAATCTATTTTGAAGCGCTGGTGCCGTCAGTGCCGTCGTGGATATTTGTCGTCGTGCTGGTCGGTTTTATGACGCTGTCGAATTTGCGCAGCATCAAAACGGTCGCCAACATTAATACGCTGGTGGTTGTCTTGCAGATTGTGCTGATCACGGTGATCACCGGCATGGTGATTTATGGCGTTGATCACGGCACCGGCTATGGCACGCTGGCCAGTACCCAACCCTTCTGGGGGGAAAATGCGCATACCGTACCGATGATTACCGGCGCGACCATTTTGTGTTTCTCCTTCACCGGTTTTGACGGCATCAGTAATTTATCGGAAGAAACCAAAGACGCCGAGCGCGTGATCCCACGGGCGATATTCCTGACGGCACTCATCGGCGGCATAATCTTTATTGCGGCAACCTATTTCCTGCAACTCTATTTCCCGGATATCTCCAGCTTCAAAGATCCGGACGCTTCACAGCCGGAAATCATGTTGCAGGTGGCGGGCAGGGCGTTCCAGTTTGGCGCACTGATTTTCTCCAGCATCACCGTACTGGCTTCCGGTATGGCGGCGCACGCGGGCGTATCCCGCCTGATGTATGTGATGGGCCGCGACGGCGTGTTCCCGAAACGCTTTTTCGGTTATATCCACCCGAAATGGCGCACGCCGTCTTTCAACGTGCTGCTGGTCGGTGCCATTGCCTTGCTGGCGATTAATTTCGATCTGGTCACGGCGACGGCGCTGATTAACTTCGGTGCGCTGGTGGCCTTTACCTTCGTCAACCTGTCGGTAATTTCGCAATTCTGGATCCGCGAGAAGCGCAACAAAACCGTTATGGATCATATCCAGTATCTGCTGTTGCCGTTGTGCGGCGCGCTGACGGTCGGCGCATTGTGGGTCAATCTGGAAGAAGGCTCGATGGTGCTGGGGCTTATCTGGGGCGCAATCGGCTTTATATATCTGGCCTGCATGACTAAAAGTTTCCGCAATCCGGTACCGCAATACGAAGACGTGGCGTAACTCACCACCGGTGTGAAAAATGGCTCCTGCGGGAGCCATTTTCGTTTCTGTTTACGGAATGCCCAATCCGCGCAGCAGCGCCGTGACGGCTGCCGCCGCAATAATAATCACCATCAGCGGCGCTTTTCTCCAGGCTAAAAGCAACGCCACGCCGACGCCGGTGACCCGTGCGAATCCGGCGAAATGCTGATCTTCGAACAATGCCGACGTGGCGGCCACGGCCAGCAATAACGTGGTCGCGGCATCCGATAACATTGTCTGCGTGGCGGGGGAGAAATTCAGGCGTGAACCCAGCCGGTAACCGGCCACGCGCATCAGAAACGTTCCGGCGGCGAGCAGCGCAATTCCCGCGATCATCAGGCTGTGTGAGGTCATTTTCGGTTCCTCCACGCCAGCAATCCGAGCAGTGAAAACAGCACCGGCATACCGGCCGGAACGAAAGGCACCGCCGCCAGCGAAATCAGCGCGCCTGAGGTGGCAGGAATGCGCGTTCTGCGGCTGCGCAGCGCCGGAAAAATCAATCCCAGCAAAATCGCCGGGAACACGGCATCAAGGCCGATAGCTTTGATATCCGCAATGAACTGACCGATGTACGCCCCGGCTACCACGCTGACCGGCCACACCAGGGCGATGCCTGCGCCGCATAACCAGTAAGCAGTTTTGCGTTTTTCATGGGTAGATTGCGAGATGCCAAACACGACGCTTTCATCGTTCATGATGTGACAACCCAGCCAGCTCATGGCTTTGCTGCCCACCAGATCCTTCACCGCAATCCCGAACGGTAAATGGCGCGCATTGACCAGTAATCCGGCCGCCGCCGCCGCAAACGGGCTGCCGCCGCCGCCGACAATGGCGATAAACAGAAACTCCGACGCCCCCGCCAGCACCAGCAGCGAAAGCATCAGCGGCACCCACAGCGGGAAACCGCCGGCTACCGCCAGTGAGCCATAAGAAATTCCGACCAGACCATCGGCCAGACACACCAGAAAGATGGCTTTCAGCACATCATTTCCCAGCGGTGAAAAGAAACGCGCAGACATAATTTAATCCCATAACGAACAAGTCTCCATTATAATGAACGCATCTGCATCGTTCTTCAAGTCGAACGATCGTTCGTTATACTGATCAGGATAAGATTATGTCACAACCTATTAGCGTTATTTCGAAGGGACTGGTTCGTGAACGCCAGCGGGCTGGTCTGTCACTGGCGGAAGTCGCCCGCCGTGCCGGTATCGCCAAATCGACGCTTTCCCAGCTTGAAGCGGGCAACGGGAATCCAAGTCTGGAAACGTTATGGGCGCTGTGTGTGGCGCTGAATATTCCTTTTGCGCGCCTGATGGAGCCGGAAGTGAATAAGATGCAGGTGATCCGACGGGGTGAAGGCCCGGCGGTGGTGGCAGAACTGGCGGACTATAAAGCGGTATTACTCGCGACCTGTCCGCCCGCTGCGCGCCGGGATATTTATCTGCTGACCACCCAGCCGGGAGCCGACCGTATTTCCAGCCCGCATCCGCAGGGGTCGGTCGAGCATATCATCATCACCCAGGGGCGCGCCCTGGTCGGGCTGGTGGATTCACCGGTAGAACTGAATGCCGGAGATTACATTTCCTATCCTGCCGACGTAGAACACATCTTTCGCGCGCTGGAACCGGACACCATGGCGGTACTGGTATCAGAGCAGAGTTGAGGTTTTGTGTTAATGATTAAGTTGTGATCCCGGAAAGGTTTTGCGACAGACAGGCGCAATGAAGAGTCTGGTTGCGGAGTGATGAATGCCCTACAATTTACATGGGAATTATTTATCGCTAAGGGACTACATGACTGACATTGATGATATTGCAACGCGCATTGCCGGGATTATTATTTCTCCTGATTCTGTATATGGCCTTATAAAAGATGGCCCCAAATTCATAAAAATTATGGTTCGCATGAGAAATAAACTCAATGCAGCATAATAATTGTTTTATCCGCTTTATCCGGTCCTTACTCAGTATTGCCTCAAAGATCTTTACCTTTACTATTTATTACGCTTTCGAAGCTTACCGGCAGAGATAAGCAGAATAATTAACGCGCTTCTTCGTCACATTGTTTTTTAGCGGCGGTCCGGGTACAGAAGGTGCGTTAATAATTTTTGCGAGACGTCCTGGAAAACCAGCCGGTGTTTCTTGTCGTGGTTTCGTCACCGTTGTATCTTCTCCCCGCACCTGCAAAATCAGGTGCCGGGATTGACCTCCTGCCTGACTTTACTGGTAACCCTTACCAGAGACTACCACTATGGCTACGACCCCAACCCAAGTTCATTCTTTAAAAGCCTTTCCTTTTAATGTCGCCACGGATTTCACTGCGCTGGCTGCGCATTGCGAACAATGTGCTGAAGCGCTGTTAGAAAGCGACAATCCGCTGCAACGCCGCCAAATCTCTGATTCTCTGGCCACGGCATTGAACAGGCTGCAATCCGGCCTGCACAATCCTGTTCCACCTCATCTGATTAACAGCCTGACGGCAGATGCAATTCCTGCCTCTGTCCCCCGTTTTGAGCCTGATTCTGAACAACTGGCGGAATACTGTCTCACCCTGACGCAAATATTGATAAACCGCGAGGTCAGCGCTCAGTCCGAAAAATCCCTGACCGGGCTTCTTTATGATCTGGTCAGTTACTTCGCTGCGGATTTACAGGCACCCCGGTATCTGAGAACGGCGCAGGGTCTGGAGGAACTGGCATGAAAAATCATGACTGGCACCAGGCCGACATTATCGCTTCGCTTAGAAAACGAAAGACAACGCTTGCCGCCGTTTCGCGTGCCGCAGGACTTGCCTCATCAACGCTGACGAATGCCCTGACGCGTCCGTGGCCGAAAGGGGAAAAGCTGATCGCAGAGGCAATGGGTATTCCGCCAGAAAAAATCTGGCCGAGCCGGTATTTCGATACCGCCGGAAGGCCGGTTGAAAGGAAAGTCCGACAGGCGAAAGGGGAATGACAGGTCGTTAATCCCGCTATCAAAACGTCAGCAGCTTTTTCGCCACGCTATTTTCCGCCGGTCTGACCTGGCTTTTAGTGTGCAAGATGTGACCCGCAGCGTTTTCAGCGACGTCGCGGGATAAGCGTAAACAAACCGTTCTTTTACCTGTCATCAGCCTGCTCAAAAACATCAACCAGCCGAAAGGCTGGTTTTTTATGGGCCATCCGTTTCCCGTCATTGTGTGTAAATTCATCATATTGAAAAATTGGTTTTTTTAATATTTATCCGAGTTATCTGATAGCCATACAGATTCCAGTGTTAATCGTTCCGGCCTGACTGCAATAATGTACGCTAAAACGGCTTTTATATAAGAATAGTCCATGTTGTTACTGGATAATAAAATCGGATAAATACTGTTATTTGTCTGAAAATAAAGGCTAAATATGGTCTGTCACCATCACTAGGAATACTCTTGGAAAATTTATAGCTTAATTACCCGGTTAATCGCTATGCACAACTGTGTATAAAAGCGCAATAGGTGAGTTTTTTTGAGAGAATTTTCAGATAATGACTCAGTAATGAAATGTAAATGTTTAGCTTTCGTAAAAAGCTAAATCTGAAATCATACTTAAAAAAGTGAAATATCCTGTTTTAAAACAAAAATTCAGATAATTAAGTGCATTCGTGGAGTTGTTTAAATGAGAGAGATTCTTACTGAGAAAGTTCTTAGATTTTTGGAGCCGCTAAGCCTAAAAGCGTCGTATACGTCACATTTTGATTATTAATTGGGAATAACTGTAAGAATGCGCCTAGAAAACAGGCATGCATTTAACGATAAGAAAGTGTAAATCGATCGGTCAAACCTATTGTTAGGTCTTATTATGAGCGAGAAAAACGATTTGAAGAGTTTCGGCTGCGTATTACTCTACGTACAGATACTGAAAAGTTTTAAATATGTTTTAGAGCGGATCTAAACATTCTTTTTTCTTATCTCTTTCTGAGAGTGCTTTATTCTTCCCCGGATTAACGAGGCAGAATTTGAGCGTTTTTAAAACCACATAATTAGGCGGCCCAATGCCTCGGGTAATAATCTGGAGTGAGTGCCAATTTACCAAGTTGGCGTTAAAAGAAATAATCTCCAAGAAGCTGCCTTACGTTGACAATGTCATCTCATATGACCAGAGCGATGGGGTGAACTTGTTGGCGAAAGATTACTTAATCATCGATCCGTCAGGCGGTGGCTTCCACAGGTGTTATGAGTTTTTAAGAGAAAATCTGAATATATTGGACCCGGAGAGAATTCTGATTGTGTCTTCAGCGGTTGATATGTTAATGCTCGAACTTTTACTGAAAAAGGAGTTTAAGTTCCTTAAGAAGAAGAGTGATCTGGCAGATGTCGAGAGATCGGTCGAGCAATTCATTCAGCTTCAGGGCAGTGCGATTAACAAGCAAGAATTCAATTATAATATTACCAAGATGGAAGAAAAAGTTTTGGTGATGATGATGTCTGGTCTGTCTGTCACCAGCATTTCAAATATTCTAAAGCTCAGTGTTAAAACGATAAGTGTTCATAAATGCAACTCATTAAGAAAAATAGGCGTCGATGCCAGCAGCAGTTCAGCTTTGTTCTTTTTGCACAAACATGCCGTGGGTAACAGAATTGTCAGATAAAAAGAAAACTTTTTAAGCCGACCCTGCACAGTGCAGGTCAGTGCACCAGGCGTTGCTATTTTTCAGGGGTAAGAAATGCGATCACTCAAAAGAAGTCATCCCGGCTTCATGTATGAACCCATCGTGTCCGTCTCGGGAGTGATGCTTGGTTTTGAGCTGGTTAAGAAAAGGAACATACGGGAAAGCAACGGCAATTCAGAGGATTACGCTTTGCCTCTCTCTGCTGAAGAGAAGGTGAAGAACTTCTTCGAGCAGGTCACGACAGCCTGTGTGAATGAAAGCATCTTTATCACCAACGGCTTTTTATTGTCGATCAATATTGACTATGAGATTGCGGTGCACATTGCCAGCAATCAGGCTATACAAAAGGTTTTACAGCAGCACAACTATATAAGACTTGAAGTGAGTGAGGATTTTCAGGAATTCAATACCGGGCAGGAACGCCCTGTGCTTCGGTCTTTAGCTGCATGTTGTCCTTTATGGCTGGATAACTTTGGCGCAGGTAACACCAGTCTTACGCTTGTGATGGGCGAAAAGTTTGAATATATAAAAATCAGTAAGGTCTTTTTTTGGCAACATCAGGGAACTCAATCTCTAAGAAAAATGATCACCCATCTCCGGCCTTATTGCAGTGGCGTTATTATCAACGGTGTCGAGAATTCGCAGCATATTGAGTACTTAAGCGGCAGTGATATTCGGGCTATGCAAGGTACATTATGGTTACCTTATAGTCAGGATGAATTAGTACAGTCATTTTTTTGAAAAGATCAAGTGTTTATAATAACCCCATAATAAGCACGAATAGCTAATTATTGCGGTTGTTTTAAACGTGCGGGACCTATCGCCTGAAATATTTTGGCGAGGGTAACCTGTGCGAATTATTACCGGGATTATAGTTTGGCAAATTGGTAGCCGTAAACCAGGGGCGGTAGCATAGCTAAAATATGGCGCGGTCTTAAAGGGTAGAATAATTATTTTCTGTTGATATACTCAAAGAGCCCATTGGTTATTGGGTGAACAATTCGTCTGTCAATTGAAGAGGAGTCATTATGAGAAAATTCATATTTTCTGTTATTACCCTGATGTTGCTGCCGCTATATTCGCAGACAACATCTGCTGCTGAACTCAGCTCAGGGGAAACAGTAGCGGCCGTGGTCGGCACCAGTGGCGCAATATTAGCCGCAGGTCTGATTGCTGTAGGTAACGATGATAGTGATGGTAATAGCAACACAAATACCTCAACTACCACCACAACCTCACGCTAATTAAGTCACTTAATTATAACCACACATCCGTGTGGTTATTTTCCCACATGATAATAAAGATATAGGGAATCACTTGTGCGCTATTCCTTATTGTTCCTCTGCCTCTTGTTACAAGCATGTACCCCTTCGCAAAACAGTCTGGTTGATACTTTCAAGGTTGCCGTTAAGGGGCCGCAGGATGTTGTGGTGCCACCCCAAAGAATTGCCGCTATTCCTTACGGCAGCATTTATTTAAAACTGCCTACGTCAGCACAAATCTTTGTGGTCGGCTATCTCCAGGATGGCTTCGAAAAATGGAGTACCGGCGACCAGGTGGTATTTATCACCCAAAATGGTCGCCTGGTCCGGTCAACCGGTTATTCGCAAGGCGATCTGCTGGAAGTTACCAACCTGCAACAAGACCCGTTGCTGCATGCCGCCGGTTTGCATGAAGGGGCGGGCTGGACACGCCTGATGCGCTGGACGGAGAACCGGCAGCCCTTGTCATCGGTGGTGGCATCCCGTTTCAGCCGTCAGGACGACGAAACCCTGACGCTTCCCGGAAAAGTCGTTGCCTGCCAGGTGTGGCGCGAGGATGTGACGCTTCAGGCCACGGGTGACCGCTGGCAAAACACGTTCTGGGTGGATCCGCAGAGCGGATTAGTACTCAAAAGTCATCAGAGGTTAGGAGCAGCTATGCCGGTGAGTATGACATTGCTCAAACCTGCCAACGCGGGGATCCCACCAGCATGAAAATAAAAACGCTTTTATTCATGTTTAGCGCCTTGCCGGGGATGGCATTTTCCGAAGGTAACGTGGCCGTATACACCAGCGCCTCTCAGGGGCAGCCTGCGCAGGTACTCAGCCATATTAAAGATATGCGTCAGATGATGGCGGAGTCTGACCTGATCCGCCAGTCCTGGGCGCCCGGCACCGTCATTGCCGTGCCTGCCGCAACGCCTGAGGCGCAGCAACAGTATCTGTACATGCAGAACCAGCTGAAAGCCTGGGGGGCCACCGAAAGTGGCGATACGCAGCAGACCATTAACCGCGTTATTCAGCAGTTGCAGGGGTTGCGGGTTACCGGCCGTCAGTTTACCCCGATGGATGCGGATCTGATCCTCAACAACAATGCCGCTAACCGCCAGTTACAGGGCGATTATCGTGTCTATACCGCAACCCGTCCCGGCAGCGTCTTGCTGCTGGGGGCGGTGAGTGGTACGGGAAAGCAGCCGTGGGTCGCGGGACGCACGGTGCGTGAATATCTCGCGGATCATCAGTTTCTTTCTGGTGCCAATCTGAATGAAGCCGTGGTGATTGATCCCAATGGAGCCGTCCGGGTTGCACCGGTCGCGTACTGGAACTATCGCCACGTTGAAGCCCAGCCGGGCAGTATCATTTGGGTCGGTTTTTCTGACTGGACGCTGCCGCGCCAGTATAAAAACCTTAATCAGAACATCATCTCTGTTTTGACGCACCGGATCCCTGAATGATGAAACCAAAATATCTTCTCAGCCTGCTTGCTGTGTCCGTGGTTTGCGCTAATGCTGCCCGGGCGCAAACGTATGATGAACCTCTTGGCCCTTCGCAGTCCGACTTTGGCGGCGCGGGACTTTTACAAACACCGACGGCACGGGTCCCCAAAGAAGGGGAATTCAGCGCCAACTACCGCGATAACGATCTCTATCGTTTTTACTCGGTCTCGATGGCGCTGTTTCCCTGGCTGGAGACCACGCTGCGTTATACCGACGTGCGTAACCGGCTTTACAGTAGTGATCCGAACTTCAGCGGCAGCCAGACCTATAAAGACAAGTCTTTCGATGTGAAATTAAGGCTGTGGGAAGAGGGCTACTATCTGCCGCAGGTCTCGTTCGGCAAGCGTGATATCGGCGGCACGGGCCTGTTCGACAGTGAGTATCTGGTCGCCAGTAAAGCGGCCGGACCGTTAGATTTCACGCTGGGGGTCGGCTGGGGTTATATCGGCAACAGCGGCAACATCACGAACCCTTTCTGCAAAGCCAGCGATAAATATTGTACCCGCGCGCAAAGCCATTCCACCGGCGATATCTCACTCAATGATATGTTCCGCGGACCTGCGGGGGTATTCGGTGGCGTGGAGTATCAGACCCCCTGGCAGCCGTTACGCCTGAAAATGGAATACGATGGCAATAATTACCGCGATGACTTCGCCGGGGCATTAAAACAGAACAGTAAGTTTAACTTCGGTGCTGTTTATCGCCTGGCCAGCTGGATGGATGTCAACGCCAGCTACGAGCGCGGCAATACCTTTATGTTCGGTTTTACCCTGCGCAGTAACATGAACGAGTGGGTACCTCATCAGATTGATGATCCGGTTCCTGCCTATCAGCCACAGCCGCAAAGCGCGGGAATGGTTAATTACAGTGTCGCGACCGGTCAGCTGGCTCAGCTGAAAGGAAATGCCGGGTTTAGCGAACCGCGTATCGACATTCGTGACAACACGCTTAACGTCACGGGTCAGCAGGATAAATATCGCAATACGTCCAAAGGCGTAGAGCGTGCCAATCTCATCATGCTGAATAATCTGCCGGAGAATGTCGACACGCTGGATGTTACCCAAAACCGCTTTGGCATGCCGATGGTCACCACCCGTACCCGCGTGGCGAGTCTGCGCCAGCAGCAACAGGGTTATCCGCTGGGCCAGGAACAATCCCTGAACCCGCAACGGATCGAACCTGTCACGGACGTCGGTCAGGGATTCTTTATCGGCAAAGACCGGTTTAATTACAGCCTGTCGCCGGTATTGAGACAGTCCGTCGGCGGCCCTGAAAACTTTTACATGTATCAGGTCGGCTTGCTGGCGGATGCCAACTACTGGCTGACAGATCATCTGCTTGTCGATGGCGGCGTGTTTGGCAACATCGCCAATAACTACGATAAGTTCCGCTATAACGGCGTCAGTAATGACTCTTCTCTGCCACGCGTACGAACGCATATCCGTGAATACGTCCAGAACGATGCTTATGTGAATAACCTGCAGGCCAACTACTTCCGGTATTTGGGCAACGGTTTCTACGGGCAAGTTTATGGCGGTTATCTGGAGATGATGTACGGCGGCGTCGGGGGCGAAGTGCTTTACCGGCCACTGGATTCTGACTGGGCACTGGGCATTGATGCCAACTATGTCAAACAGCGCGACTGGGACGACATGATGCGTTTCACCGATTACAAAACTGCCACCGGCAACCTGACAGCCTACTGGCGGCCAGCGTTTATGGATGATGTGCTGGTGAAAATGAGCGTCGGGCAATATCTGGCTAAAGACAAGGGCGGCACGCTGGATCTCTCCAAACGCTTTGACAGTGGTGTCACCGTGGGAGCCTATGCGACGCTGACGAATGTCTCGAAACAGGAATACGGTGAAGGTTCCTTTACTAAAGGTTTCTATATCTCTGTTCCGCTGGACTTGCTGACGGTCAAACCAACACGCAGCACGCCAACGGTCAGCTGGACACCGCTGACGCGTGATGGTGGCCAGATGCTGGGCAGACAGTACGGTTTATACGGTATTACTTCAGACAGAGATACGCCGCAGTTGCCTTAATGAAAGGTTGTGCCTGACTGGAATAGACAGGCACCTACAAAATGACTTATTTATTCTTTTTCTGATATTTCAGCATGTCAGGAGACAGTTAATGAAGTCCATTATTATAAGCCTATTAACCTGATGTCCTCAGGTAATAATTATTTTCGATACTTGTTGTGAGGGAAATATGACATTTCTCACCAGAAATTTTTACTCAAGCCTGTTCCTTGCTCTTTCGGATTTTTTCAGTTTTGTGCTGTCGATTTATGTCGCTAAAATATTATTAAGATTCATGCTCAGCGAGTTTGATGACTATATTCCCGCTGAACATGTTACTGCCCTTATTTTATTACACTGGACGCTGGCATTTTGCTGTGTTGGCTGGTTCTCAATACGTTTACGGCATTATTATTACCGTAAGACCTTCTGGTTTGAACTGAAAGAAATCCTGCGTACGCTGGTCATTTTTGCCGTCATTGAGATTGCCGTAATGGCTTTCGCCGAGTGGAATTTCTCACGCTATATGTGGATCCTCACCTGGTTGCTGGTGCTGATACTTGTCCCTTGTGCCCGCATGATGACTAAACACATATTAACGGTTCTGGGGATCTGGCGACGTGATGCGATTATTATCGGCACCGGTAAAAATGCCCATGAGGCCTTCAAAGCGATTCAAAGCGAGAAGAATCTCGGGCTAAATGTCACCGGATTTATATCCAGTGAACCGACGGATAAACCGGGCGACAGTATTAATGGCATCCCGATCATATTCTGCGATGACCTGTGGTTATTAACCCCGTGCGACAAAAAAACGCAGTTTATTGTTGCCGTGGAATCACACCAGGGTGATATCCGCAATTACTGGCTACGGATGTTTATGATCCACGGCTACCGGTATGTCTCTGTGATCCCGACCCTGCGCGGTATGCCGCTCGACAGCACGGATATGTCGTTTATTTTCAGCCATGAAGTGATGATCTTACGTGTTCATCAGAACCTGGCCAAATGGTCATCACGCTTCCTGAAACGTGCTTTCGATATTGCGGCTTCACTGGGTATTATTGCCATACTCTCTCCGCTGTTGCTGTATATCAGCTACAAAGTGAGGAAAGATGGCGGCCCGGCGATTTATGGCCACGAGCGTATTGGTAAAGGCGGTCGTCCTTTCAAATGCCTGAAATTCCGCTCAATGGTCATTAATTCCAAAGAAGTGCTTGAAGAATTGCTGGCAAATAACCCTGAAGCGCGTGCCGAGTGGGATGAGACATTTAAGCTGAAAAACGATCCACGTATTACGCGCATCGGACATTTATTACGTAAAACCAGCATGGATGAATTGCCGCAGTTATTTAATGTATTAAAAGGAGAGATGAGCCTTGTTGGTCCGAGGCCTATTATTAACGCTGAACTGGAGCGTTACAGTGATGAGGTGGATTATTACTTGCTGAGCAAACCGGGAATGACCGGATTATGGCAGGTAAGTGGTCGCAGTGATGTGGATTACGAGACCCGCGTCTATCTTGACGCCTGGTATGTAAAAAACTGGTCGATGTGGAATGACATTGCCATCTTATTTAAAACGGTAAGTGTTGTGCTTAGAAAAGACGGTGCTTATTAACAGTCATTTAAATAATGCATCACCCTCATGTATTGGCTGCTAGTCATTAGCGTCATGGCCAACATCAATTTCTGTTGAACCACATGATATGGATTTTATGAAAAATAAAACGTTTAAGATTTCTGCATTATTCGGGGCTTTGTTACTGAGCGGATGTACGGTTATTCCAGGGCAGTCGTTAAGTACAATGGACAAAGACGTTGTTCAACCTACTGATAGCAATTATGACATTGATAAATTAGTGAACGTTTACCCGATGACGCCAGGTCTGGTGGATCAACTGCGCCCTGACACTGTTCAGGCACGGCCAAACCCTGAGCTGGATATGCAACTGCAAAACTACCAATACCGTATCGGTTCCGGTGATGTGCTGATGGTTACTGTGTGGGACCATCCTGAACTGACGACGCCGGCAGGCCAGTACCGCAGCGCCAGCGATACGGGTAACTGGGTAAACACCGACGGCACGATATTTTACCCCTACATCGGTAAAGTCGCCGTGGCCGGGAAAACGGTCTCTCAGGTTCGGGAGGAGATCAGTAATCGCCTGGCAAAATATATAGAAAGCCCGCAGGTAGATGTCAGCGTCGCGTCATTCCGCTCGCAAAAAGTGTATGTCAGTGGCGAGGTCGTGAAATCGAGCCAGCAGCCGATTACCAATATCCCTCTTACTGTCATTGATGCCATCAATGCCGCGGGCGGACTTGCACCGGACGCAGACTGGCGCAATGTCGTATTAACCCATAACGGGCAGGATCGCCGCATCTCCCTGGAAGCGCTGATGCAGAAAGGGGATTTAACCCAAAACCAGTTGCTCTATCCGGGTGATATTCTCTACGTACCGCGGAATGATGATCTGAAAGTATTCGTCATGGGGGAAGTCGGGAAACAGAGCACGCTCAAAATGGATCGCAGTGGCATGACGCTGGCAGAAGCCTTAGGGAATGCTGACGGGGTTTCGCAGGTGATGTCCGATGCGTCCGGGATATTTGTTATCCGCCAGATTAAGGGGAATAAACAAGGAAAAATTGCCAATATCTATCAGCTGAATGCTAAAGATGCTTCCGCAATGGTAATGAGTACCGAATTCCAATTGCAACCCTACGATATCGTTTATGTCACAGCCGCGCCGGTTGTTCGCTGGAATCGTGTGATATCTCAAATCGTCCCGACCATCTCCGGTGTACATAATACGATCGAAGCGGTTCGTTATATCCATAACTGGAACTAACTATGTTTGACTCCGTCCTGGTTGTATGTACCGGCAATATATGCCGTTCCCCTCTTGCTGAACGATTGTTACGGAAATTAATTCCAGAGAAGAAAATAGACTCGGCAGGTATTGCCGCTTTAGTGGACCATGAAGCAGATGCATCGGCTATCGCTGTAGCGCAGGAACATGGAGTATCTCTTGACGGGCATAAAGGAACTCAATTCAAGTCATCACTTGGTCGGAAATATGACCTGATTCTGGTAATGGAAAAGTCTCATATCGAATTTATTAGCGGCGTATCACCAGAAGCAAGAGGTAAGGTTTTTCTTTTGGGATATTGGTTAGAACAGAAAGAAATTCCGGACCCTTACCGTAAGAGCCATGAGGCATTCGAATATGTGTATCAACTTATTGAGCAAGCCTGCCTTCGCTGGGTTGAAAAACTAAATGGATAACCTTCAGGAAATTATTGCATGACATCGGCATTCACAAAAAAACCTACTGTTCCTGACTCAGATGAAATTGAACTGAGCCTGATTATTGGTGAGCTTTTAGATCATAAAAAATTGATTATTAGCATCACCGGGATATTCACGATTATTGCTATTTTATATGTTCTCTTTTCAACCCCTGTTTTTCAGGCGGATGCTTTAGTACAAGTCGAGCAAAAGCAAGGGAATGTATTGCTGGAAAACCTGAGTCAGGTTCTTCCTGAAGCTCAACCGCAATCAGAACCGGAGATAGCGCTAATACAATCGCGTATGATCCTGGGGAAAACCGTTGATGATCTCAATTTACAGGCTCAGATCCAACAAAACTACTTTCCTGTTTTCGGACAAGGATGGGCCCGTCTGACAGGTGCAAAAACGGGAACTCTTAAAGTCACAAAACTGTATATTCCCCAAATTGGGAATGACAAGCAAGAAGTGACCTTAACGGTTATCGATAAAAATAATTTCAAAGTCGAAGGAAAATCTTTCTCATTTTCCGGACAAACAGGGAAGGTATTAGAAAAACCTGAGGTAACGATACTCGTCGATGAGATAGTTGCGGAACCAGGTACTTCTTTTACCATTAATTATCAGAGTAAATTGAGCGCGATTGAGAAATTGCAAAAAAATCTTCTGGTCGTGGACCAGGGTAAAGATTCAGGTATGTTAACACTGACTCTGACGGGTGAAGATCGTGCACAAATATCAGCGATTCTCAATCGTATTACTCAAAACTATCTGGCACAAAATATCGCCAGACAAGCAGCGCAAGATGCTAAAAGTCTGGAATTTTTGCAATCACAATTGCCCCAGGTGCGTTCAGACCTTGACGTTGCTGAAGATAAACTCAATGCATATCGCAGGAAACAAGATTCAATAGATCTCTCTTTAGAAGCAAAATCTGTATTAGATCAGATTGTGAATGTTGATAACCAACTCAACCAACTAACATTCAGTGAAGCTGAAATATCACAGCTCTATACGAAAGACAACCCTAAATACAAGGCATTGTTGGAAAAGAGAAAAGTTCTCGAGAAAAACCGTTTGAGTCTGAATCAGCAAGTTTCAGCTATGCCGTCTACCCAGCAGGAAGTCGTGCGGTTGAGCAGGGATGTTGATTCTGGCAGAGCTGTTTATATGCAATTATTAAATCGCCAGCAAGAGCTGGAAATAGCAAAATCGAGTGCAATAGGTAATGTAAGGATTATTGACCACGCCGTTACAGATCCAATCCCAGTTAAGCCTAAAAAAGGATTAATTGTCGCAATAAGTTTTATTTTGGGTGGCTTTATCGCTGTTGGTGTAATCCTGTTCAAGGCATTTTTCCATAGAGGTATTGAATCCCCTGAACAGCTTGAAAATCTGGGTATCAGCGTTTATGCCAGTATCCCAAGCTCAGATTGGCTGTTGAAAAACTCAGTAATAAACACTGGGAAAAAGGTTAAAGGTAAAAATAAAGATAATACCAGTTTCCTTGCAGTAGATAACCCTGCTGATATTTCAATCGAAGCGCTGCGAAGTTTGAGGACAAGTTTACATTTCGCTATGCTCGAAGCCACCAATAATATATTAATGATATCAGGGCCAAGCCCAAGAGCGGGTAAATCTTTTGTCAGTGCAAACCTGGCTGCTGTCATGGCTCAGGCAGATAAAAAAATATTATTAATTGATGGAGATATGCGCAAAGGTATTGCCCATAAGATGCTTAAAGTTGGACATGAAATGGGGCTTTCAGATCTGATTTCATCAAGCATAAGCTTTGAAAGCGGTGTAAAGAACATCAAAAGTGCCAACTTCGATTTTATCTCCCGTGGACAGGTAGCGCCAAATCCAGCAGAATTGTTGATGCACGCAAGATTCCAGGAATTGCTTAACTGGGCTTCAGCTAAGTATGACCTGGTTATTATTGATACACCACCTATCCTGGCCGTTACAGATGCCGCTATCATTGGACGTCATGCCGGGACAACACTTCTTGTTGCCCGATTTGAACAAAATACCATTAAAGAAATTGAAGTAAGTGCGAGACGATTTGAGCAAAGTGGTGTCACGATTAAAGGTTGCATCCTCAATGGGATAATTAAAAAAGCCAGCAGCTATTATGGTTATGGCTACAACCATTATGGATACGATTATTCAGATAATAAAAATCCCCGTGCATGATCTCTTATGCAAGCTGTTAAATGAAATTCATTTTTATTGAGCAATGCTTGCATTTCAATATAAGAGGTAGGTCTCGAGTAATGAAGAAAATATTAATAGCATGCAGAGCTTACTATCCTGACATTGCAGGGGGCGGTGAAATATCGACCAAAACACTCTCTGAAACTCTGGTTAAACTAGGTTTTGATGTCACCGTACTGACAATCAGTGACAGTAATAAAAAAGAAAACGTTGAGGGAGTATTAGTTCATAGAATAAAATATAAAAATGTTTATTGGTCTTTCAAGAATGCAGATGCTGGGCCGGTAAAAAAAATTGCCTGGCATCTGATTGATTCAAATAATATATTTATTGAAGGTGAATTAAAGAAAATCCTTGCTGAGGTAAAACCAGACGTATTGATTACCAGCACCATCGAGGATATTTCATCTATAATATGGAAAGTTGCAAAAAGTAATAAAATAAGAACTGTGCATATATTAAGAAGTTACTCACTACTTTGCCCTAATGCAAATATGTTTAAAGAAGATAATTGCAATTCCAGGTGTAAACTTTGTGAAACTATCACTCTACCAAAAAAACACAATTCGAAATATGTTGATGATGTTATAGGTATTAGTCATTTTGTTGTTGATGAACATCTTAAATACGGATATTTCTCAGCAGCTAAAAAACATGTCATATACAATATCTGCCTTGGAACTGTTATTGACCAGCGACTTTATGATGGTTTTAAGCAGGGCACGATTAAAATAGGTTATTTGGGACGAGTACATAAAACGAAAGGTATTGATATTATCTTCAATGCACTTGCCAGAATTAGTGCAGAACTGAAAGGTAAGATTGAGGTTCACGTAGCAGGAACTGGCGATGAAGAGTATATAGAAGAATTGAAAGTATTGGCGAATTCCTTCGGAGTAAAATGTCATTTTTTGGGTAACAGAAATGCAAATGATTTTCTCGATAGTGTTGATTTGCTGATTGTCCCCTCTAAATGGAACGAACCCTTTGGACGTGTTTTGATTGAAAGCATGGGCAGACATGTTCCTGTCGCTGGAAAAAAGGTCGGTGGGATCCCAGAGTTATTGACAGATAATAAAGATTTTTTATTTGATGATGAAACCGGGCTGGTTCAGATAATCAATAAGTTTGTGAAAGGCGAAATTGAATTCAACTTCAAATTACAAGAGTTCAGAACGGAAAATATAATAAATAAATGGTCTGAGTTACTCATGTGAAGATTTATAGGTAAAAGGGGGATTGGTGAAAAAAATTACTTATGACCAGCGTTGGGAAGGAAGTCATGGCATCGGACGTTTTTCCACAGAGATTACCAAAAGATTAAAGTTTAATAGCTATTTAAATTCTAAAATAAAGCCGACCAGTATTTTTGATGTCTTAATTACGGCCCGGGCGCTTATATTTAATCAGAACATTTTTTTTACTCCGGGATTCAATGCTCCTTATGTTGCAGCAGGTCGATCTATCATCACGATACACGATTTAAATCATATAGATATGCCTGGTAACTCGAGTCTGCTCAAAAGGATTTATTATAATATAATTCTCAAAAGAGGCTGTAAAAAAGCATTAGTTATCTTTACTGTTTCTGAGTTTTCTAAAAATAGAATCGTCGAATGGTCAGGCGTGGAAAAATCTAAAGTAGTCGTTGTGGGTAACGGTGTTTCCAATGATTTTTCTCCCCATGTAAAACCGTATACCCCGGGTTACAGGTATCTTTTTTGTGTCAGTAACAGGAAGGCCCATAAAAATGAAGTGCGCCTGATACAGGCTTTTGCGCAGGCTAATACGGGTCGTGATACCGTATTATTGTTATCCGGAAATACGACACCTGAATTGTCCGATCTTATCAGCCAACTCAACCTTAACGATCGTGTGAAATTTACCGGTTTCATACGAGATGATGAACTACCTTCTTACTATCGCGGCGCCACGGGACTCATTATGCCTTCTCTTTATGAAGGGTTCGGACTTCCGGTTATTGAGGCGATGGCTTGCGGTGTTCCAACAATTGCATCCAGTACAACTTCATTGGGGGAAATTGCAGGCGATGCATCAATACTGGTTGACCCAACAAATGTTGCTGATATTGCGGACTCAATCAGTAAGTTGTTTTTAGATATTGAATTGAGACAGCATATGATCGAGAAAGGTTTGGAACATGTGAAATTATACACATGGGATAAAACAGTTAATAAGATTAAAGATGCTATATCAGCGATTTAACATTGAGGCGTTCACAGGCTAACCGAAGAATCATTAATTATTTCCTTACCATCATGATGAATACCAGAGAATATTATGATTAAGTTGGTTTATTTTTATCTTTTCACCGTATTTTATTATAATTTTTACAGGTATATATTTAGAATAAACAATGCAAGGACATCACCAACTTATTCTGATACCCCTCTTTGGCTATCAAGCGGGAAGTATATTATTATTTTCGCCACTTTTGGTTTAATGATTTTTGTTTTGGCAATGTATAAGTACAAAGTAAAGCCCTATGGTGTTTCTGTTGCAGTGCGACAAGACAGAAAAAATGATTCTATTTATATTATTTTGTCAATGCTGTTTTGCTTATATGCCATGTCTGTTACTGTTCTATCACGAGATGCTTATGCATTTGAATCAGTATGCTTTTTCCCAGTATTTATATTTATGTTGATAGGCCAGTATGACCGTGAGAAACTTTTTAATAAAATATATAATATAGTAAAAGTTTCCGCCTGGATTTTCTTATTTTATGATTTAATTCAATATTTATTGTTCTACTTTTTTAACAGATTACCTGCACTTGCCTATGCGGGAAGTGTTTCGGTACGGTTTGGTTCATTACAAGATGATCCTAATGGTTATGCTTTTCTTTTGGCTGCCCTTTATTTTGTTGGTATGTCTTACTATGGATATAAGAAAACAATATTTTATCTTTTATATGCCATTAATTTATTATTGACCATAAGTTTTACCGGCATGGCGTCAGTGATGCTGTCGATTGTTGTTGTGATGACTCTTAGCATGCCTGTTAGCTTTACTAAACTGGTAACAGCATGGTTCTCGCTTGTTTTTGGCGTAATTGGTATTATGTTATTGTCTCAGTTACCTATTCTGCAGAATATCCTTTCTACTAAACAAGGTTCAATTGATCAGCATGCTAATTTATTTAGTGCGTTAAGCAATATAGGTATTCCTGATGTTCTGGGGTTTAATCCACCAGGCTGGATTGCAGAAAGTGCCTACGTCAATATTTTATTGAATTTTGGAATAATAGTTACTTTGGCTATGTATGGAATGGTCATCACTATTCTTTACCGGTTTAGCCAACATTTGAAATCATATAAGAAACATTTCAGATATATCAAAAATGATCCGACTTATATCCTGGGGCTTTGTGCTCTGACTTTCTGCCTTGCTGTGTTTATTGGCGGCATTAACCTCCCGCTAGAAGTGGTTTTCCCTGTAAATGCATTGTTCCCTTTCTTCCTGGCATTGCTATGCTTAATATCAAAACATAACTACTTTTTACAGTCAGAACGTTAAACCAGAGGCCATAACTTATGTCTGCGGGTGTAAATCGAAGAGGATTGATAAAATTTGCGTTATGTTACCCAGTGTTAGGGGGACTGGAGCGAGTATTTGCCAGTCAAACTGACAGTAGCGCCGACATAAAATGTGCCGACGTCACCGCATTACGCAATCTGAGTTCAGTCAAGGAAGGGCAGATAATTTATCTGGCTGAATACTCTAATGGGTCTGGGAAAGGTGGTGGGACATTCAAAGTTGACCTCGCAGATAAGCAAAGTCCTGATGATGGAGGATATTGCTTTATTAATAGCAGTGGCGAACGGATAAAACGTGTTGTAGCGGGCAACAAAATTCGTGCCAGCGATTATGGTATGGATGGAAAACCCGGGGATAATACAATGGCTTTCAAGGATTTCTTGAAATGCAAACTTGATAAAATTATCGACGTGAGTATTTTCACGCGTGGTATGGCCAGGTTAGCTGATGATACTCGTCTGTCAGCTTCTGACGGAGCGGTAATTTACGCGACCAGCGATGTTAATCACGATCCGGAACGAAGCCAAAATAATCAAGGGCAAACTTTAGAAGTAGGTAATAACTGCGATATTGATAGGGTTATTATTAATGGTGGTGGTTTTAGAAATAATGGTTTTCTAATAGAAAAGAAAACGAATGTCACGGTTAAAAACTGCCGGATTTCTAATGGCAAAGGCCAAGCCATTTTAGATTATATGAGTAAAAATTGTGTTTATGCGGGGAATAGTATTTCAACCTCATATCATGGTATTCAGTTGTGGCTTTCTAAAAACATAAAAATAAATGAAAATCAAATATCACAGGTAAAAGGTGGAATATGGAGCGCGTGTGCTCAAAATGTATATGCGGCAAAAAATCTCATCCATGATTGCTCTGATGTGGGTCTTGACTGGGAGGGAGGTAATAACTGCATTTCAGATGGTAATACCATAAAGTTCTGCACAAATGGTGAATTGGCCGTTTTTGCGACAGGACCTGAGTTGAAGAGATTTAACATCCCAATGGGAAACCTGACTCATAAGAACAATATCGTTGTCAGGGCTGGGGATTATCTGAATCGTGCGGGTACCAAAAAAATAAATTATTTGAAAGATGTCGGCGCATGCATGATTTACGGTAATCTTGATCCTCATTTGATTGGTCCTATTATTTTTGAAAATAACAATATTACTGCACAAAATTCTTTAAATAAATCGATGAGGTGTTTTGCTTCCAGGGCCAGTAATAAAAGTGATGCTGTTATTATATTTAAGAATAACAAGTTTGAGTCTTTTTCAAATGATATGGGTATGCTAAATGGCTTAAATAAAGTTGTTTTTACCGATAATAAATTCATCTATCACTCTGATAAATATAATGTTAATAGCACTTTATTTCAGAACTTTAATAGTTTAAGTATGACTTCCAATGAGATCAACGTACTTAGCGCTGGGAACAGGAATAGTGCGATATTCACAATAAATTCCGGGCACGGGAGTTCTGATGAAGTTGAGATGCAAAAGAATACATTTACTGGTTTTTCAGCGTATGCATTTGTAGTGACTGGACGAAATCTGACAAAGCAGCCGGTAATTAAAGATAATATTTTCAATCCTAATTTAAAAAACAGATCGTTGTTTTCTGTAAAAAATTCACAATTAAAATCTGATAATAAATATTTCTTAGTTATAAAAGATGGATTTTATTAAAAAATAAAGAGGCGCTATGAAAGTATTGTTTTTTGTGTATAAATTTCCTGTGTTATCGGAAACATTTATACTCAATCAGATAGCCTATTTCATTAATCAGGGATGTGATGTTAGAATTGCTTCTGTTTTTCCCGGCGATTCGGGCATAGAACATAAAGTCATTAAAGAATTTGACTTGTTGGATAAAACACAATATCTGCTTAAAAGTGAACCGCATGGAAAATTTTCCAGGGTATTTGGGCGGATAAAATCCCTCGCCCCTGCGGTCTTCAATTATTCGGCCGTTAAAAGTATTAATGTTAAAAAATACGGTTATTACGCAAAGACACTCTTACTTCCTCAGATCCTCTCCAGGAATGAAAAAAAAATTGAGTCTGATGTCATTATTTCACATTTTGGCACCACGGCTGCTCTGGCTAATCAGTTAAGGAATCTGGGTTTTCTTAGAGGGAAATTAGCCGCCGTTTTTCATGGTAATGATATTTCTCAAGCCCGTATTCTAAATTTATTTCATGATGATTATCTAAAGTTATTTAATAGCGCAGATTTTATTTTCCCCGTCAGTCAGTTGTGGGCTAATAAAATAAAATCAATGTCAGGTCATGACAATAATATTCATGTAATAAGAATGGGTATTGCTGTAAACAGATTCCCATTCAAACCCAGACCCAATCTTAATCATCCAATAAAACTACTCTCTATAGCCAGACTCACAGAGAAAAAAGGCATTTCAGTCGCTATTAATGCCTGCCTGTTATTAAAACAGCAAAACGTTGACTTTGATTACACCATTATCGGGGATGGTCCGCTGCGTAAAGAACTTGAGTCTCAGGTCGCCAGTCTTGGACTGAGTGACAAAATTGCCTTTTTAGGTGCGCAGACGCAAGAAACTGTCTCTGAATATTTAAATAACTCGGATGTGTTTTTACTCCCTTCTGTCACGGCGGCAGATGGTGATATGGAAGGTATCCCGGTTGCATTGATGGAAGCAATGGCAATAGGTATACCCGTAATATCGACGTTTCATAGCGGGATACCCGAACTCATTGAGGATCGGGTGTCTGGTTTTCTGGTCAATGAAAATGATGCCGCCAGCATTGCGGGTGTCGTCTGCGAAATAATCGATAATCCCGGTCTGTTGCCGGATATTTGCCGTAATGCAAAGCAAAAAATTGATAACGAATTTGATCAGGATAAATCGTATTCCAGGATGTTAAATATTCTACTCGACCAGCCTTTACATATTAACCGGTGATAAATTGAAAATTTACTATTATAAATCTGCGCATGGAAATTTTGGGGATGATCTTAACGCATGGATTTGGGATGCACTACTTCCCGGCTTTTTTGATGACAATGAGGACGTAAGGGTATCCGGTATTGGCACCATTATTACCTCCGCCATGCCGCCTGCTAAAAAGTGGTATGTCTTCTCGAGCGGGGTGGGTTATGGCTATCCACCGGCCAACTTTGGTGACAGTTCGTGGGAAACGCTGTGTGTCAGGGGGCCGCTCAGTGCTGAAATTTTGGGATTGCCGAAAGATAAGTTTATTACCGATGGCGCCGCGCTGTTAAACACGCTCGCCGAGTTTAAACCTCTGTCAGAAGCTGAGCGCAAGGGGGTGATTTTTGTTCCGCATCACCATGCGCTCGTCACGGGGCAGTGGGAAAAGGTTTGTCAGCAGGCCGGGGTTGAATTTGTGAATCCACAGTCGGATGCGAAGACCGTTATTCAAAAAATCCGAAATGCCAAACTGGTACTGGCGGATGCCATGCATGCGGCCATTATTGCCGATGCGCTGCGTGTACCGTGGGTTCCTTTAATCACATCCTCTCAAATCAATACATTTAAATGGCTGGACTGGACACAAACCATCAAACAACCCTACAGGCCGACAGTGCTGGGGAGTAGCTCATTGCGTGAGTGTATGCGTGATAAGTGCTTATATGTTTATGGCGAGAAATACCATTTACCTGATGCCGATGTCGAATATGCCGTGAGTTATTTTAAAAAGCAGCGTGAGCTGAAAAATAAAAAATGGTGGCCTCATTATCATGACATGATGCGTCTTGCTTTATATCGGATCCCTAATAAAGGCATGCAGGTTATTGAACAAACCGCTAAATTAAATCTTGATAATCGCTTTATCGATAACGCAGCCAATATCCTTTTAGCTGCCAGGAAGCAGCCTGGTTTTTTGAGTGAAGATAATCAGTTTACTAATAATGTAGAACGTCTGCTGGCTGGTGTTGATATACTTTCAAAATGCAAGTGATATGTAAAGGATGTAACCTTGAAATCTCAAGAAAACGCCCGCAGACCCACCATTCTTTCTGGTGCAATCTGGTCTATTCTGGATAATACTGCGTCTCAGGTCATTACGTTTGTTATATTTATTGTACTTGCTAAGATTTTAACGCCCAGTATATATGGCATGTTAAGTATTTCTTTATTGGTAACTCAATTTTTCAAAAGCGTTATCTTTGATAGTATTGCCACTTCAATTGTCAGGAAAAAATCGCCTTCTGAAGTCGATTATAACTCTGCTCTTTTTTTGTGTTTTTCTTTATCTGTTCCCGCTTTTCTGATTGTTTTTTTCGCCGCTCCTTTTATTGAGGCGTATATGAACGTGCCGCAATTAGCCAATGTGATCCGCGGCACTGGCGTTATTATTCTGGTGAGCGGTCTGAGTCGTACTCATGAAGCCTGGCTGTCGCATAATATGATGTTTCGCCCGTTAGCGATACGTTCTATGACGTCGATTTCTATCGGCGGTATTGTCGGGGTAGTCATGGCCTACAATGGCTTCGCCGTCGCCAGTTTAGTTGTGCAGCAAGTTGTGACATCTTTGATTTCACTGGTAGCGCTGTGGGTGGCGACACCCTGGAAGCCCAGAATGAAAATTTCCAGAGAATCAATGAAGGAATCACTGGGATTTTCAAAGCATGTCGCGTTGAGCAATGTCACTAACTTTGCAAATCAGAATAGCGATGTTTTCTTCATAACTTATTTCCTGGGGAGTGCCGCAGCCGGGATTTACTCTGCAGGGAAACGTATTGTTAATACATTGAATCTGGTTCTGGCATCGGCCTTAATGCGTGTTTCACTGCCTGCATTCAGCCGTTATAAAAATGATATTAATGAGTTTGGTAAGAAGTATTTGCAGGCGACGTATTTAACAGTGCTTGTCACTGCGCCTGCTTTTGTGGGGCTTGCATCATTATCCCATGATATTACTTTTTTACTTTTAGGGCATAAGTGGATGAATTCTGTCCCCATTATGCAAATTGTCAGCGCTGTCGGTTTTGTCACTTCAATTGGCTATTATAATCATTCAGTGATGTTTGCCAGAGATAAGCCTGAATGGCAGGCACGGCTGACATTGGTTTACGCGATTACTAATGTGGTGGCTTTTTATTTCTTCGTAAGATTTGGACTTATCGCTACGGCTCTCGTCTTCTCCATTCGAACTGTGCTGTTGTATCCTATTTCGGCATGGTGTGCCCTGACGCTGTTGAATTTAACGTTTAAACAATATGTCAAAGAGTTGATCACGCCCGTTATTTGTTCTGTTCTGATGTGCATGATACTCATGGCCCTGCAACAATACGCTGTCCTGAGTGAGTCCTGGTTTGGGTTAATTATAAAAATAGGTATTGGCGCAGTAATTTATTTCGCGTTAATTTTTACTTTCTCCTCAGTGAGTAAGAGAACAATGATTTCTTCTCTTGCAAGAAAAATTATTCAGAGAGGATAAATGAGATTATGGAAAAAAACTCATCCTTAGTGAGTATCTTAATTCCAGTCTATAATTCAGAAAAGTTTCTCAGAAAAGCGCTTCAGTCAGTGGCAGAGCAGACATATTCAAATGTTGAAATAGTTATCGTCGATGATTGCTCAAAAGATTCATCGCGACAAATTGTCAGCTCTTTTTTTGCAGAGTTTGAATATATCCAGCACAAGGTCATTAACAATAAGGTCAATCAGGGGGTTTCTTTTGGGAGAAATACACTGGTTGATAACGCTTCCGGCGACTTTATTTGTTTCTTAGATTCAGATGATTATCTTGAGCCTGATTTTGTCAGTTACCTGATCGAAATTATGACGAAAAATAATACCAGTATGGGGCAGTGCCTGTATTTTTCTGAAGATCCATCGGGTATACCCGTTGGCAAAACAAATGATTTTACGTCCGGTACCATTTTACAAGGTAAAAATGCTGTTTTTTCCATGCTGGAGGGCAAGGTAACGGGATATTTGTGGCACAAAATATTTAAACGCGACTTGTTTGATGGTATTCGGTTTGATACGACATTGACCGTTTTTGAAGATTATGAAGTGATTATGAAAATGTTTGTTAACGGAGCAAGCATCTCTTTCGGTAATGAACGAAAATATCATTATATTCAGCATGCTTCGTCACTAACTAAACAATCTTACCTAAAAATATTAAATCGCCTGGAATATCTGAACCGAACAAAAACACTGGTATCGCCGCTTATTATCTCTGAAACTGATAAAGTAAAGTGGGCAAAGCACAGTTATCTGGTGATTTTAATGGTCTTTATTAATGCCGTCAGATATGGCGCGCCCTTAAAAGATGTTATTGATATCAGGCGCTCTATTGATCTCTCTTATGTTCCTAAATTATCGAAATCGCTCAGTTTGAAAAAACTCTCCGCCATTTCACTTATTAAAATTTCCCCCTATTTGTTTTATTTTATGCTTAAGACTGCTTTTAAAATAAAAGCATAGTGATTTTCATATCCCTCTGTACTCTGCTGAATGATGTGTACGTTATTCCTCTGCGCACTGAGTGGTTTTATTCGGTGGTTTAATCTTATTTAACTCTTTTATTTTTGAGACGAAAACTATGATCCTTCCAGTAATCATGGCTGGCGGCACCGGTAGCCGTTTGTGGCCAATGTCTCGTGAGCTTTATCCAAAACAATTTCTTCGTTTGTATGGTGATAATTCAATGTTGCAGGAAACGGTCACCCGTTTAAAAGGGCTGGACGTTTCTGCACCGCTGGTTATCTGTAATGAAGAGCATCGTTTTCTTGTTGCCGAACAATTGCGACAAATAAACCAGCTCTCCGATAATATTATTCTTGAACCTGTCGGGCGCAATACGGCGCCGGCGATTACCCTGGCTGCACTCAGTGCCATCGGCAACGGTTTTGACCCGTTATTGTTAGTGCTTGCAGCCGACCATGTTATCGAGTCTCCGGAGGCCTTCCATCAGGCCGTGCAGAATGCTATTCCGTTCGCTGAGCAGGGGAAACTGGTCACGTTCGGTATCGTGCCGACAGGTCCTGAAACCGGCTACGGTTATATACAGCGGGGAACAGAATTCAGCAGTGATGCCGATTCTGTTTTTCGGGTGCAGCGTTTTGTCGAGAAACCAAATCTTGAGACCGCATTGCAATATCTGGAAAGCGGTGAGTATTACTGGAACAGCGGCATGTTTTTGTTCCGCGCCAGACGTTTTCTTGAAGAGATGGCGAAATTCAGGCCGGACATACTCGAAGCCTGTCAGAAAGCGATTGAAACCTCGCATACTGATGAGCAACAAGATTTTATCCGTGTAGATAAAACAGCATTTCTTTCCTGTCCGGATGAGTCTGTAGATTATGCCGTCATGGAAAAAACCACCGATGCGATTGTTGTTCCGTTAGATGCGGGCTGGAATGATGTGGGTTCCTGGTCGGCTCTTTGGGAAGTGAATGATAAAAACGCCGAAGGGAATGCCGTCAATGGCGATGTGTTTACCCATAATGCGAAGAATTGTTATATCAACACCGATGAGAAATTGGTGGCCGCTATTGGTGTGGATAATCTGGTTATCGTCAATACGAAAGATGCCGTTTTAGTGATTGATAAAAACCAGGTGCAGGACGTTAAAAAAGTCGTCGAATATCTGAAGAGTAATAAAAGGCGGGAATATCGTTTGCACCGCGAATCCTATCGCCCGTGGGGCCGTAACGATAATGTCGTGACTGCCCCCCGTTATCATGTAAACCGCATCACCGTTAAACCGGGCGGACAGTTCTCATTACAAATGCATCATCACCGTGCGGAGCATTGGGTCATTCTGTCGGGCACCGCCAGGGTTATTCTCGAAGATAAAAATTATCTGCTCAGTGAAAATGAATCCACGTTTATCCCTATTGGTGCTCAGCATATGTTAGAGAACCCGGGAAAAATTCCTCTGGAACTTCTGGAAATCCAGTCGGGATCCTATCTGGAAGATGACGATATTATCCGTATAAAAGATCACTATGGTCGCTGTTAATTTGGGGATGAAATATGTCAGGTACATTAACTTGCTTTAAAGCTTACGATATCCGCGGTGAATTAGACGTCGAATTAAATGAAGATATTGCCTATCGCATCGGGCGTGCATACGGGGAATATTTAAAACCACACAAAATGGTATTAGGTGGCGATGTCCGTTTAACCAGCGAAGCATTAAAACTTGCGCTGGCGAAAGGTTTGCAGGATGCGGGAACTGACGTTGTGGATATCGGCGTGACCGGTACGGAAGAAATCTATTTTGCAACGTCTTATCTGTCCCTCGATGGCGGCATAGAAGTAACCGCCAGCCATAATCCTATGAATTACAACGGCATGAAACTGGTCCGTGAAGATTCCCGTCCGATCAGCGGCGATACCGGTTTACGCGATATTCAGGCGCTGGCGGAGGCTAATAATTTTCCACCGGTCGATCAGGCTAAGCGTGGCAGTTACGAGAAAGCCTCTGTGCTGGATGAGTATGTTGATAAGCTGCTCAGCTTTATCAATTTTGAGAATTTTACCCGGCCTTTAAAACTGGTGTTTAACTCGGGTAATGGTGCGGCCGGTCATGTTGTCGATGCCATCGAACAGCGCTTTATTGCAGCCGGAGTACCGGTTGAATTTATCAAAGTTCACCACGAGGCCGACGGCACCTTCCCGAACGGTATTCCTAACCCGTTATTGCCGGAGTGCCGTCAGGACACGACGGATGCCATCATTAAGCACAAAGCCGATATGGGGATCGCTTTTGACGGCGATTTTGACAGATGTTTTCTCTTCGATGATGCCGGTAATTTTATCGAAGGGTATTATATCGTCGGTCTGCTTGCCGATGCTTTTCTCGAGAAATATCCCAACTCAAGAATTATCCACGACCCGCGTCTGAGCTGGAATACCATTGATATTGTCACCGGTGCAGGCGGCGTGCCTGTGATGTCAAAAACCGGCCATGCATTTATTAAAGAACGTATGCGCCAGGAAGATGCGGTCTATGGCGGTGAGATGAGCGCCCATCATTACTTCCGCGATTTCTATTATTGCGACAGCGGGATGATCCCCTGGTTGCTGGTCGCTGAATTATTGCATCTGAAAGGCAAATCTCTTCGTCAGCTGATTAATGACCGGATCACTGCCTATCCCGCATCCGGCGAAATCAACAGCTATTTGCAGCAGCCGAAAGAATCCATTGCTCGTGTATTAGCCATGTATGAAGGTGAGGCGGTTAACGTCGATCATACTGACGGGATCAGTCTTGAGTTTGACGAATGGCGTTTCAATCTCCGCAGTTCTAACACAGAACCTGTTGTACGCTTAAACGTTGAATCCCGCGCAAATACAAAATTAATGCAGGAACAAACCAGAAGAATTCTTTCTATCCTTCGTAGTATGTAACGATTAAAAATATCTTATTTAAGTGAGTGATAATAACTCGCTGCGGGTTGGTGTTGCTCACTTTTCATTTTATAAGGTTTAAATTATGTCACATGATGTGAGTGTAGGGATTGTTGCTGACTGGTTAGTGACATTTGCGGGGTCCGAAAAAGTTATCGCAGAATTTATTAAATTATACCCGCAGGCTGATGTTTATTCTGTTGTCGATTTTCTTTCTGATGAATCCCGGAAGAAGTTCTATGGAAAAGAAGCGACGACCTCTTTTATCCAGCGGTTACCTTTTGCGAAAAAGAAATATCAGCAGTATCTGCCTTTAATGCCGCTGGCTATCGAGCAACTTGATGTGACGGGGCATGACATTGTACTTTCCAGCAGTCATGCCGTCGCCAAAGGCGTACTGACCGGTCCTGATCAATTGCACATCAGTTATGTACATTCTCCGATCCGCTATGCCTGGGATTTTCAGCACCAGTATTTGCGTGAGGCGGGGCTGAATAAGGGCCTGAAAGGTAAACTGGCCCGCTGGTTCCTGCATAAAATCAGGATCTGGGATTACCGGACCGCTAATGGCGTGGATCACTTTATCGCTAACTCCCAGTTTATTGCCCGGCGAATTAAGAAGGTCTATGGCCGGGATGCGGATGTTATTTATCCTCCTGTTGATGTAGAGCGTTTTACTTTGCAGGAGAATAAAGAAGACTTCTATTTTACTGCCTCACGCATGGTGCCTTATAAGCGTATCGATCTGATTGTTGAAGCATTCAGCCAGATGCCGGATAAGAAACTGGTGGTGATCGGTGACGGCTCTGAAATGACGAAAATAAAATCCAGAGCGGGCAGCAATATCGAAATACTGGGCTATCAGCCTGACGAGGTGATGCAGGATTACATGCGGCGCACCCGGGCGTTTGTTTTTGCTGCTGAAGAGGACTTCGGGATTACGCCGGTCGAAGCACAAGCCAGCGGGACGCCGGTGATTGCCTTTGGCAAAGGCGGCGTGCTGGAGACCATCAGACCTTATGGTGAATCTAATGCCACCGGGGTGTTTTTCGCAGAACAAACGGCGGAATCACTGATTCAGGCTGTGCATCACTTTGATAAAATTAAAGACTCCATCCTGCCGCGGGACTGCCGCGAAAACGCTTTAAAGTTTTCTGCGCAAAGATTTCATGATGAGCTGGATGAGTATATCAAAACAAAATGGCATGACTTTAACGAACGAAAACGCATCGTTTATTAATGCTTTAATCATTTATAATATTGTTCATTTTTCTGTCGTTGACTGTTTATTCTGCGATTCATCTTACTCAACATAACCTTGCAATTATAATCGTGCATCTGTCCGGATGCGTTTTTAAATTGTAATCAAAGGGTTTACTATGTCTAAGGTCGCTCTTATTACCAATATCACCGGGCAGGACGGATCTTATCTGACTGAGCTTTTGCTTAAAAAAGGCTATACAGTCCATGGGATTATTCTGCATGGCCCGTTACCCGCTACTGAATCTGTCTGTGATGATTTACAGGCAAACAATTCTGATTTTCATATTCATCATTATGGCTGGGGTGAAATTTTAGATTTGCCGGGCTTGCTGGCGTTAATTCGCCCGGACGAAATTTATAATCTGGATATCACCAGTGAGACGGCCACCCATTCTGCGTATTCCGTGGCCGGGATCAGCGCGCTGAGAATGCTCGAGGCCATCCGTTCGCAGGGGCTGGAGCGTACAACCCGTTATTATCATGCTTCCTCTTCCGCGTTGTGCGGGCTGGTTAACGGGATGACCATCAATGAAATGGTGACGTTTAATCTTCCGCCTTCGGAGACCGTCGCCAGGATCAGTGATTTCTGGACAGCCGTGAATTACCGGGAAACATTCGGTATGTACGCCTGTAACGGCATTCTGTTTAACCATGAGTCGCCGCGGCGCAGCGAAAGTTTTGTGACGCGTAAAATTACGCGCGGCCTGGCGAATATTACTCAGGGGCTGGAGAAGTGCCTTTATCTGGGCAATCTGAATGCCTTGCGTGACTGGGGGCATGCCAGAGATTACGTCAAAATGCAGTGGCTGATGCTGCAGCAGGACAAACCGGAGGACTTCGTCATTGCCACGGGCGTGCAGTTTACGGTGCGGCAGTTCGTGACGTTTGCGGCCCTTGAACTGGGGATCAAACTGCGGTTTGTCGGTAAAGGTGTGGAAGAAAAAGGCGTGATTTCGGCGATTATCAGCCCGGTCGCTGCGGCGCTGAAAGTCGGGGATGTGATTGTTGCCGTCGATCCGCGTTATATCCGTCCGTCGGAGGTCAGCAAGGTGTCAGTTAATCCGTCAAAAGCGCGGCGTCAGCTAGGCTGGGCCCCTGAAACCTCATTACAGGATCTGGTGATTGAGATGGTGCAGGCTGATCTGGCCTCCGCCAAAAAAGCGGCGCGCCTGAAACTGTACGGATAACGCCAGTCGCTGCTAAAAGAAGATGCACGAAAAAAGCCGGAGAATGCGCTGACATTCTCCGGTTTTTTTTTGCCTTCAGGAAAGCCGTTTATTTAGCGCCAAAACAGGCATCCAGCCCTGCCTGAGTATCTTTGCTCGGCAGACCCGGCATGGGTTTATCGGCGATAAGCGTGACGCCGGTATCCACATACCCGGAAACCTTTTTACCGTGTCTGGCATAGGCAACGGCAGCATCAACCCCCATCGCCGCCATCGTTAAAGGATACTGCTGGGCCGTGGCAGCTATCTTGCCTTCACGCACGTAATTTACGCCCGCACACCCGCCATCCACAGAGAGAATCATGGCATTCTTTTGTTTACCTGCCTCCTGCAAGGCTTTGTAGGCTCCCGCTGCGGCCGGTTCGTTGACGGTGTAAACCAGATTAATGTCCGGATGGGCTTTCAGGCAATTTGTCATGACCTCGTAGCCTTGTTTTTCTGCCCCTTCGCTATAGCCTGCACACACAATTTCGGGAGTGGCTGACAGTTCACTGGATTCGGCACCTGCCGCAGGTAAACCTAAGCCTTTCATAAACCCGTTGTGCCTTCTTGCGCCTACCAGATGTCCCGGCGATAAATCCAGCATGGCTATTTTGAGAGGTTGTCCGGGGAACGTCAGCGGCATGGCCGCCTGCGCATACTGACCAATCAGTTCGCCCGCTTTATAGTTATCGGTGGCGAAGAGGGCATCGACGGCACTGATCGGATCCGTGGGAGAATCGAGGGCAATGACCTGTACGCCTTTCGCCCGGACCTCATCGAGCGCGGGCACAATGGCTTTGGCATCGCTTGGCGTAATGAGCAATGTGGTCGCGCCGGCGGCCACCATGGACTGAATCGCGACGATCTGTGAAGGATAATCGCTGTCTTCTTTACCGGCTGCGGTAAGCAGTTTGGCCCCGTGTACGGTGGCCCCCAGCATGGCGCCTTCTTTCATTTTCAAAAAGAACGGGTTGGTGTCGGTTTTCGTAATCAGGCCAATGGTGATGTTCTGATTGCTGGCGGCAAGGGCTGCCGGGGCAAACAGGGTTGCTGCCACGGCAAAAACGCAGGAAATTTTCATTTAAATACCTTAGCGGGTGGCCGTTGCAGTGACATTAAGATTTCCCGCGCGTGAAATATCAAACGCAGAAATCTCCTCCAGTAAGATATGGGCCTGTTGTTTTAAACTGTCTGCCGCCGCCGCACTTTCTTCCACTAACGCGGCATTCTGCTGCGTCGCCTCGTCCATGTTGACCACGGCTTTGTTAACCTGATCGATGCCCGTATGCTGTTCGCTTGAGGCCAGGGTAATTTCAGCCATCAGGCTGTTGACGCCTTTGACAGCATTCACGACTTCCATCATGGTGGTGCCCGCTTCATCCACCAGCTTAGAACCGACATTGATCCGTTCAACAGACTCGCTAATCAGGTTCTTAATTTCTTTCGCAGCATTGGCGCTGCGCTGCGCCAGTGTGCGCACTTCTCCGGCAACCACTGCAAAACCCCGTCCCTGTTCACCGGCGCGGGCTGCTTCAACGGCGGCGTTAAGCGCCAGAATATTGGTCTGGAAAGCGATGCCTTCAATGACCGTGATGATTTGTGTCACTTTGCCTGAGCTTTCTGCGATTTCATGCATGGTACTGACGACGCGTTCTACCACCACGCCGCCGCGCTGCGCCACTTGTGACGCATTGGTGGCCATCAGATTCCCCTGATGGGCGTTGTCGGCGTTGTGTTTCACCGTCGCGGTCAGTTCCTCCATGCTGGCGGATGTCTGTTCCAGTGAGGAAGCCTGAGCTTCAGTCCGGCGGCTGAGATCCTCATTGCCCAGCGTAATTTCCGTTGAGGCGCTGACAATGCTTTCTGCGGAATTAGCCACCTGGTTGATCAACTGATGCAGTTTCACCTGCATGGCGCCCAGTTCGGCCAGCACGCTGTTTTGTGGGGCTTTTTTCGCGCCTGTCACTTCACTGAGATCACCCGCCGCAATACGCTGTACGACCTGACCTAAAACAACCGGTTCTTCACCCAACGCACGGAACAGTGAACGGATAATAATGCCGCCCAGAATGACCGCCAGACTCAGGGCGACCAGGCTGATAATGATGAAAATGAGGCGGGTTTGTTGATACGCGTCTTGTGCGGTATTCAGGCTCTCTTTAGCGCGCGCGTTACTGTATTTCAGATAGTCATTGGTGGTATTCAGCAGAAGCGTAAGCTGAGGCCGTAACTCGCGATTCATGCGGTCAATTGCTTCGGCTTTCTTCTCATCAAGGGCGAGATCAACAATGTGTTTAGCCACCGGACGGTAAGCTTCTTCCGCATTGATAATCGCGGTCACGAATTGCCGATCCTTATCGGTGACGTCTGAATGTTCTTTAATTGCCGCCTGAAGCTGGGTCAGCGCGGCAGTGGTTTTCTCTTCTGCCGCCGCCACTTGTCTTTTCCCTGCTTCGATATCAGCAGGCTCGCTGACCAGCACCAGCCCGTAAATATTCAGTGAGCTGTCTTTTACGCCACTGAGAATTAAATTCACTGAAGCCTCACGGGCGGAAACCTGCTGCACGTGGGTTTTGAATCTGTTATTGGCCTGGCTTAAAGAATTGATAGAGAGCAGCACTACGGCGAGGACAATGACGACTAAAACGCCAAACCCCAGAGTAAGCTGGGTGCGTACAGTAGTGTGTTTAAAAGACATAAAGGTAACTCCCTGAAATTGCGATTAAAAAAGTGCGCAGGCACCTTAAGTTTATGACAACATTTCAATCAGTCTGGTGCGTAAAACGTCGTTATCGGAGTAGCCTGTCAGGAAGCACAGGAGAGAAATCTGTCGGAAAAAATGAAGTTGGTCATGTAAACCGGATGAGATTTATTGATTAAGTTAACGGCACCCTGGCGGGAAAACTTGATAGCAGGGACATGCAGCCGGTTTGTTTGTCAGAAAAGTGTGATGTCTGTCTGGTTTTCATCCCTGCGATGTCGTCACACCGGATTCATCCTCAGAAAAATCATTCCATTTTTATAATCTCAGGCAATGATTGAAATTTCATATTTTGAAACATAAAGCCCTTAATTACCCTCAGACTAAGCTTGCGCTATAGAGTATAGCCAGTGCTATATTCTTCGTTGCCGGGTGAAATTCACACAAAAATAACAAGCAAGAACAGGGCGGGTGCAGTATGCGTGGAACAGGCCAGACGTCTTCTTTAACTGACAGAACCAATGCGGCGATTGTTAACGTCATGTCCGGTCGCAAACGCGGCCTGATGACACCGCTGTTGTTTGCCGGTCCTGCGGTGATCGCCTCGATCGCCTATATGGACCCGGGTAATTTCGCGACCAATATTCAGGCCGGCTCCCGCTATGGCTACACGCTGCTGTGGGTGGTGGTGATGGCCAATATGATCGCCATGCTGTTTCAGGCGCTCTCCGCCAAACTCGGGATCGTCACCCATAAAAATCTGGCGGAAATGTGTCGTGACCAGTTCCCCAAACCCGTGGTCTGGGGCATGTGGGGAGGCAGCGAAATCGCCGCGATGGCGACCGACCTGGCCGAATTCCTCGGCGGTGCTTTGGGGCTGTCGTTACTGTTCCATATGCCGTTACTGGCCGGAATGGGTATCACGGCGCTGGTGACCTGTGGGCTTCTGATGGTGGAAAAGCGCGGTTTCCGCCCCATTGAGCTGATGATCGGCGGGTTAGTGGCGGTGATTGCACTGTGTTATCTGGTGGAGATGTTTATCGCGCCGGTTGACTGGGCCGCGGCCGGTCTGGGTATGGTGACACCGCAACTGCCCGATGCGCAGGCGCTGACCATTGCCGTAGGGATCATCGGCGCCACCGTAATGCCCCATGCGATTTTCCTGCACTCCGGGCTGACTCAGCACCGTACTCACGCCAAAAATTCAGGCGAACGCCGTAAACTGCTGCGTTTTTCCAATATTGAAGTGGTGATCGCACTGACTCTCGCCGGACTGGTGAATATCGCGATGGTGATTATGGCGGCGGGTGCCTTCCACTCAGGTCACAGCGAGGTGGCGGAAATCGAAACGGCTTACCACACCCTGACGCCGCTGTTAGGCGTGGGAGCGGCAGGCTTCTTCCTGCTGTCATTGATCGCTTCCGGTATTTCCAGCTCAGTGGTCGGCACAATGGCAGGCCAGATGATCATGCAGGGCTTTGTCGGCTTTCGCATTCCTGTCTGGCTGCGCCGTCTGGTCACCATGATCCCCGCGTTTATCGTGGTGGCGCTGGGCGTGAATGCCACCGACGCGCTGGTATACAGCCAGGTGGTGCTCAGCCTGGCGCTGCCTGCTCCGATGATTGCACTGGTGATATTCACCTGCCGCCGCGACATCATGGGTGAGTTTGTTAACAGCCGCCTGACAGCCGTGTTTTCCATTATTGGCACGGTGGTGATTGTGGCGCTCAATATCATTCTGCTGCTGCAAACGTTTGGCGTGAATATTCCCGGTCTGGAATAAGGCTCCGGCGGCTCACTTCGCCATCGACTTCTCGTTCTTCGCCCGCAATTTCTTCGCCCGGCTTTCCAGCAGCAAATAGCACACCAGCGCCAGCAGCAGCGGCAGGAAGTAGTAGAGCAGGCGATAGGCGAGCAGCGCGGCGATAATCGTGCCCTGCGAGGTATGTTCTCCGGCCAGCAGGGCGATAAACACCGCTTCCAGCACGCCGATCCCCGCCGGAATATGCACAATCACCCCGGCGATACTGCTGACCAGCAGCACGCCCAGCACAAAGAAATAGTTCACATCCTGACCCAGCAGCAGCCAGATAATCGCTCCCATGGCCATCCAGTTGGCGCTGGAAATCACCATCTGTGCCAGCGCGAATTTAAACGACGGCAGCACCAGCTTTTGCCCTTTAATCGTCATATGGCGGCGTTTGGCAAAGGCGCAGAACCCGACGTAAACAGCCACTATCGCCAGCAGCACCATGCCGAGAATGCGCAGTGTGCCTTCGTCGATGTACCAGTGCGAAGGCAGTTCCACTACGCCGGAGGTGAAGATAATTCCGCCGAGCAAAATATAGCCCAGCCAGTTGGTGGTAATGCTCAGTGAGAAAATACGCGTGATCGTACCGCCGGGCAGACCCAGGCGGGAATAGAGCCGGTAACGCATGCCGATGCCACCCACCCAGGTGCTGAGCGTGAGGTTAAAGGCGTAGCAGATAAATGACACCAGCATCACCTGGCGCGCCGCAAGTTTGTGCCCGCAATAAGCGCGTGCAAGCAGATCGTAACAGCCGTACAGCAGATAGCTGCCAGTCACCAGCGCCACCGACATCAGTAGTGTCGTGCGGTTGTAATTGCGAATGACTTTCCACACGTCTTCCCAGTTGACCGTGCGGGCGTAGACCACCAGCAGCACGGCCACGGCGATAAAGAAAATCCAGGTGAGGATTTTTTTCGCCAGACGCCATCCCGGATGCGAAGCAGACATTAGGGTTTCACCTCCGAATTTTCTGTCGTCACCCGATCCTGTGTTTCAATTTCGGGTTGTACGGGCGGCTTTACCAGGGCCAGCCTTGGCGTGTGTGCCGGTAGCCAGCCGACCATGGCCGGGAATTTACGCAGGAAGTGGAACACCACCACGCTTTTCGCCAGGTTCCACCAGGTGCGTTTCGGCGCCATAGTTTCATCCACACACTGGCAGTCTCTGGCGATAATTCTGTGGAGGTTCTCGCGCAGCGTCTGGTTAAACGCCCGGTCGTGGATAATCAGATTGGCTTCAAGGTTGAGCGACAGACTCAGTGGGTCGAGATTGCTGGAGCCGACCGTCGCCCAGTGATCGTCCATCAGCGCGACTTTGCCGTGCAGCGGGCGACGGCGATATTCATACACCTGTACGCCGCCTTTCAGCAGATAGTTGTACAGCAGCTCCGCACCGACTTTGACAATCGGCATATCCGGCTTGCCCTGCACGATGAGCTTCACCTGCACGCCGCGGCGGGCCGCATTGCGCATGGCGTGCAGCAGACGGTAGCCCGGAAAGAAATAGGCGTTGGCGATAATCACTTCGCGCTTCGCGTTGGCGAGCATTTTCAGATAGTGACGCTCAATATCATCCCGGTGATCGTCGTTATCGCGCCAGACAAACAGCGCCTGCGCCTCGCCGGGCTGGCGGTTTTCGGCCGCATGATAGCGGCGACGTTGCTGCCACCATCGGCGGGTTTGCGCATGATCGGGCAGGTTTTCCAGCTCAAACTGCAAAATATCATCCACCACCGGGCCTTCCACCCGCACGGCGTAGTCCTGTTTGGCCTCGGGACCGTAACCGGACATGTGCTCGGCGGAGTAATTAATCCCGCCGACAAACGCCACCGTATTGTCGATGACAACAATTTTACGGTGCATACGGCGGAACAGATTGGTTCGCATACCAAACAGTGGCGGACGCGGGTCGTAATAGCGGAACACCACGCCTGCTGACGTCAGTTCGCCGACGAAATCATCGCTTAAATCAGGCGAACCATAACCGTCGAGCAGCACTTCCACATCGACACCGCGCTGTGCGGCACGCAGGATCACCGCATGCAACCGGTGACCCACTTCATCTTCAAACCAGATAAAGGTTTCGAGAATCACTTTACGCTGAGCGTTATCGATAGCGTCAAATACAGCCGGGTAATATTCGTCGCCATTTTCCAGAAGCTGGATGCGGTTGCCTTCCCGCCATGCGGTTTTCATAAGTGGATCTCCGCGCTTAACGGGGCATGATCGGACAGATGACGCCAGTTGCGCAGCGGCAGCGCTGCGGGCGCGCTGGCATGGGCATTTTTCACATAGATTCTGTCGAGACGCAGGAGCGGCATGCTGACCGGGAAAGTGCGCGCCGGGCGGCCCTTCGCGCGGGTGAAAATCTCATCAAGGCCCGCCTGCTCTTTAAGCGGGTGACTGGCTTTTTGCCGCCAGTCGTTGAAATCGCCCGCCACCAGCACCGGTTCTCCCGCCGGGAAAGCGTTAACCCAGTCGGCCAGTATGTTGAGCTGCGCCTGCCGGTGCGCTTCGCGCAGGCCCAGATGTACGCAAATCACATGGACAGGAGACTCAAGCTGCGGGGGCACGATGCGGCAATACAACAGGCCCCGGTTCTCGCTGCCCGCGACCGACACGTCGCGATTCTCATAATGTTCAATGGGGTAGCGTGAAAGCACGGCATTGCCGTGATGACCTTCGGGGTAGACCGCGTTGCGCCCGTAGGCAAAGTCGTTCCACATGGTGTCAGCAAGGAACTCGTAATGGGTTTTGTCAGGCCAGTTTTCCACATGCAACGGATGCACTTCATGCGCGCCCATCACTTCCTGCAGGCAGACGATATCGGCGCTGACGGTGCGTACCGCGTCGCGCAACTCGGGTAAAATGAAGCGTTTATTAAACGCGGTGAAGCCCTTATGCGTATTAATCGTCAGTATCTTCAACGAAAACTGCCGGGTTTGTTGGGTCATTGCGTCTCCTGCCAGCGTCACTATCCTGATGAAAATAAAGTATAGTTTCTGTGACGAAAAGAGGCAGGGTTACGGATTTATCCGTAAAGTCCGGTCTCGCAAAAGACAGAACAAGGTCACTTCAGGAGAAAAACCATGTTGTGGCAACAACGTATTCGTGTCACCACGGGGCGGAGTTGCTGGCAGATTGGTTTGAACAACGGCTGTGCCGCTGGCCCGCAGGGCGAGCCTGATAAAGGCGAGTCATCGAACGAAGTGCGGGGGAGAGTCCATGATCTTTTATAAGACGCGCCATAAACGGTTTTCTTTAAAGATGGTGCCGGACTCAGAATCGAACCAAGGATTCGCTTCCACATCAATGAAATTACCGAATAACAGTGAGTTACCTTCATGCTTCGATTCCGAATTTACTGCAGGCACACCTATTTTAGTTCCACACACTTTTTGAGATCTCCGGTTTTTCAGCCATCAGCCGGTCCTCTTCTGGCGTCAGGTTGTTCGGGGGTTCATGAGGCCGCTCGCTGTTATATTCAGTCAGCGCCTGGATCACCGGCTCATCGCGACGGGTATCGGGCTGGTAAAAATAGACCGTCCTGCTCAGCGATAATGTCCTGTATGCCTGGCGTACGCTCATCGAAAACATCTCTTTCACATCCCTGACGAGCTCACGCTTTATCGCTGGTTTTAAAGCTTTTTTCAATGACGTCTTTTAACGCGCGTTTTTCCAGACTCAGGTCGGCAAACATCTGTTTGAGACAGCGGTTTTCGTCCTTAAGATCCTTCATCTTTTTGATATCAGAGGCTTCCATGCCACCATACCTCGCTTTCCAGTTATGGTACGAAGCCTCAGATATTCCCGCTTCGCGGCAGACATTTTTGACGGTACGTCCGGCTTCAACAGACTTCAGAACGGTGATGATCTGGTGCTCGGTTAAGCGGGATACTTACATCCTAACCGCTTCGGTAAATGGTTTTATCGTGGCTAATGCCAGTGATAATAATGTTGATTGGGCAAAAAGTGGCTTTATATCCTTCCCCGTTCCGGCAAAAGCAAGCTACACTATCTATTCAAGTCCTAATGCTACTGAGGGATGTTCCTCAGGTATATTTAATTTTGTGGGATATCAGTAACTATAAATAATATGCCAAATTTTAATTTAACTGGTAGCTGGAGTATGGCTACCAGTTATTTTAATTTAATTTGTGGTTATTTTAATGGATTACCAAACCAGCGAAGATAATATTCACCAAAACTATAAGATGCATAATCAGTAATATGCCCTACATCTCGATATATTCCTATCCCATTTAATTGTGTAATGCACTCCCCCTGAGGGCATTGTACTTTTTTTGGATCTACTAACTGTAAGGTCGGGTAAGAATCTGTCATTTTTTTGAACAAACCCATGGTCCACTCATTTTCTGAACTTCCTGTCGGCGTAGAATCGCAAGCTTCTTTATTATAAGGGTGGCGTAGAATGGCTTCTTTTGCACGGCAAGCCATATACCCTTTTGGCATCGGCGCAATAGTTCTCATTAAGATAGGGCGAGCCCCGCTGGCAATAATAATATCTAATGCTTTACGCAAAGCCTCTTCCATTCGGGCCTGTGATAACGATTCACTGCGAGGATTATTTTCAGAGTTAATTAACCAAGGGCCCTGTGCATATTGTTCCCAAATTTCACCTATGATGACGTAATCGTAGTGACGATTTTTAATGAGCTCATAATAGTGTTGTGTGTTTTCATAACATTTCAGATAGCTTTGATTTTTATATATCCACCAATCGAACTGATAAATACCAGGCAGAGAGAGGCATGAAGGGGTACTGAGAGCTGTAAATTTAACATGAGCATTAATGCCCATTACATCCCAAAACCCCCAAAAGTGGTTAGAATTTGAGTCGCCTATCAGGAGTGCTGTTCTTGTCGCTTTGAGGTCGCCGAACTCACATTCAGAGGGGGCTTGCTTGCCGTCCAGGCAGTCATTGCGATGAAGAGCCTTTTGCGAATAAATCTTTTCGAGCCTGAAAGACGCATCATAATTATGTCCTAGCCTAAATGAGTACCCTTGATTTTTGTCTACAACCTTATATATGACAGTTGCGAGTAAAGCTGGTAACAAAACTAAAAGTAACAGGGTTTTAAGTAGAGAGACTTTTGCTTTTCTGAGCGGTGTTTCAATAAAATAGTATGATATAAAAGATAAAATTATGGTTATTAACATACATATAAAGACTCTAACCGCGCTCATCTCACCATAGATATAGTTATTAATAGAAAAAATCGGCCAATGCCAAAGGTAAATGGAGTACGATAATTTACCCAGATAGGTCATAGGCGCGCTACTAAAAAACTTCGTCAGAATGGTTTCTTTATCAGCAGCACCAATGAATATGAGGATCCCACTTGATAGAGTCACGAGTATTGCATATTGATTAGGATAATCCCTAAGCACCCCTTGAGATAAAGCGGCGTAAAGAATAATGCTAATAGCTAATAAGCCTAATATGTTGTTGAGGATTTTATTATTTACCTTTCCCTCAAATCTACGTTCAAGAAATATAACGCAACCGCCTGCGAGGAATTCATAAATCCTTGTTGTGAGAAAATAATAACCACCAAAAGGTTTGAAAGACATCACGGTTATTGAAGTTATCAGAGAAATAGCGAAAAAAATATAGATGGCATTAGCAGGTTTGAGGCGGGGTGCGACCTTTTTTAGTGCTAAAAGAGCAAGAGGTAGGATAAGGTACCACTGCCATTCGATTGCCAGAGACCATGTGTGCAGAAGTGGCATGACTGTTGTGTCTGGGGAGGCGTATTCTGCCGATGATTTGCCAAAATATTGATTGGCAAGTAAAAGACTAGAGTATTTTTGGCTATGAACATAACTTATATAATCAATTGGCAAGTATGTGAGGCTTATTAATATACAAACAACCAACCACATGAAAATCAGTACGGGTTGAATACGCCAAAGTCTTCTTCTGTAAAATTCACTTAGTTTGAAGGTGTTTTCATGCTGCTGTGATGTGATTATATTTGTAATGAGATATCCGGATATAACAAAAAATATATCAACGCCAATAAAACCTGAAGGAAAGAGTAGTGATCCACTATGAAATATCACAACCAAAAGGATAGCTATGGCCCTTAGGCCATCAATGTCCCTTCGATAGTATTTGGATGACATTTTGTCCTGCGAAGAAGCTAACATGTATACAACACCGTCAATACGTAAAAGAAGATCACTTATCGACGAGTTAGGAAAAAACTTGAGCCCTGGAATCATTAAAAAAGACAATCGCTTTCTGATTTCTTTAGTTTAGAGCGCTTATCAAAGGCTGAGCTTGGCAGAGAGCGCAGTTTAAGGGGGGGATTACCCACTGGGAAAATCTCAATACGTTCTTCGGCTATCCGCCTGATATCCGCAAGGCAATCTACACCACGAATGCCATCGAATCGCTGAACAGCGTTATCCTCGCAGCCATCAAAAAGCGAAAGGTGTTCCCGACAGACGACTCGGTGCGTAGGGTTATCTATCTGGCAATCAGGGATGCTTCAAAAAATGGAGTATGCCGATCCAGAACTGGCGGTTGGCGATGAGCCGTTTTATTATCGAGTTCGGTGACCGCCTGAGCGATCACCTCTAATACGGTGGCAGTTACACAGAATTATTTACAGGGGCTTTAATTACGATCTGAGTAGTTTTTTGACTATAAACAAGGGTGTTTGCGGGGATATCTTTATTGATAAATGACATTGCTCCAATAGTGACATTGTCTCCAATAACTATGTCCCCAAGGATGCAGGAGTTAGCACCGATATCGACGTTATTACCGATTGTGATATATCCTATATCAGGTGTTGATTTTTTCCTTCCAATAGTCGTGTTTTGACGGATATTCACATTGTCGCCAATCACACATTCTGCTCTGATTACGATCCCCACATAATGGTTTATTTTCATACCGGTTCCGATATGCGCAGCAATGCTTATGTCTGCACCATACTTTCTGGCTAAGTTAACTCCAATGATTTTGGCGATTTTTCGCTGACGAGATGATGAGGATTTATACAAATAGTTTGCAATTCGCCACCAAAAGTAGAAGCGTTTTTTGCGATTAAAAGCAACGCGGTGAAGAACTTTCAACCATGAGAATGCCTTGCCCCCATCTCTTTTTATCACTTCTTTTCTTAAACATTCCTTCAAATGTTCATAGTCTGTAACTTTATTACTTTTGGAACTGACTATAGGATTATCCATATTGTATTACCGTTAAATAAAAGCAATTAAGCACTTATCGGCATTGAACAAATAAACTTTAAAAGTATAACTTGGGTAGAGGATGTGCCCGAAAAATCGTGTACAGGTTCTGATGGATAAGGGATGCCTAACGAATTTTACCTTCCGCCACCGGTCCAATTTGGGCCCAAAGCTTTTTCGTCAGGCATCTTCCAGCTCTTTCATTCGTTTGATATCAGAGGGCTCCATACCGCCGTATTTAGATTTCCAGTTGTAATAGCTGGCTTCCGACACGCCGTTTTCACGGCACACATCCTTAACATGTCGACCCCCTTTAACTTCTTTTAGAACTCGCAGGATCTGAGTTTCAGTGAAACGCGCTTTCTTCATGATGAGCCTCCTTTGGTTGTATTTTAACCAGAGAACTCTATCAAGCGGTCAGACTAAATTCAGGAGGGACTACACTCGCTCAAACCGGACTGTCAGATTTGATGATGTTCTACCTACGAAATTTGTCAGTTCAAGTCTGAGCTAATCTATGTGAGCGTAGGGCTATTTCCGAATATCAGCTAATCCTCGATACGACCCTCATATGAGGGCCGTATCGACTTTGCTATTATGATTTAAATCCTGGCTTACCGTTGGCAGCTCGCCATTCTTTGATAGTTTTGACTATTCCTACGGGAGTATTATCAACTCCAGATTCTGGATAATAAATCAGATCTGAACCTGCTGGATGCTCTGTTAACAGTTCAAACAGAAGTACTGCTGAAATGTGCTCTTGTTCTGTTTTATAAGTGTCTTTACAAATCCCGGTAACAAAATCCAAAAACTCACTTTCAGTAAAATCAGATAATATTGTTTTGTCCATTTTTCAATTACCTTTATGAATTTCAATATGATTTTTAGGGGTTGCTGCATTCAGATTATCAACGTTGTATACATCCCCACCTTTAGAAATTTCCTGTTTATGGTGTAACTCAATTTTGACTCGTTTGCCAATTCGATCTTGTTTTCTAACGTATGGAGCTCGTCCATTTCTCATCGTATTTAAGCTGTTAGGATCAAATTGTTTGCTTAGTTCAGGATCATCGGCCACTGTCTTCCAGAAAGCTCGACGGAACGAATCAAAGCTCCCAAACGTCCGGCCACGCAGTTTATTGGCGATCTGACTCGGGAGCGGCGCACCATCACCCACACCGGCGTTCCCAAGCCAGTTATCCCCAACGGGCTGGCCTTTACCACTGACGGTACCGGGCATATTCCGGGGGCTGCGCAACATCACGTACAGCGGTTTCAGCCCGGACGCTGCCGGAAAAATCAGAATGACGTCTCTAAAATCCAGATCGTCTGCCACCGGCGTCGTGGTGACTGTCACGCCCTGTGGCGCGGAGACTGGGTTACCTGTATGCACGATGTTTTCAGGCAATGGAACCGGACCGCCCATCGTCAGAGGCGTGTTTACACCAGGCGCATCTGCAGGACTCACCAGAATGGTCTGTGCCGGCACACCCGCCATTGTCGGCAGCGTATAACTCCAGTAACCGGTTTTATTATCTTTTACAGCTCTTACGACCGGAACGCTGCCGGCAATACCGGTACGTACCAGTTGCGCTTCTAACGTACCATTTTCACGCATAACCATTTGACCGCGAACGGGCATAGAAATACCCACGTTCGTATCAGCCGCATTATTTAATACCGCAGAATCGGGCAAAGACAAGACGTCTCCGGAGATCAACGTACTGATATCCCGTCCCGGTACCACATCACTGCCCACACCTACTTCGCTTGAATACAGCAGCCCCACAATCGTCACGGCTACCGGGCCAGCCAGACTTGCCGTGGCAATACCGCGCAATTCGGCGAGGGCGGCGCTGATTCTGCCCCAGGCAGCACCGACGACATCATCACCCAGCACAACGCCGCCTTCGGATGCTACAGCCCAGCTAATGGGTGTACCGGTCATAGAAGCACTCAAAGGGATCCCACGGACAGACTGAATACTGATTGTTCTCAGCGAGTCAGCTGCAACCTGGCGTGCCTGCATAGCTTGCGCGAGTTTCGCGGCGGCGGCTTCTGCCGCCTTACGTTGTCGTTCAGCTTCTGCTGCTCGGGCGGCGGTTGCTGCCGCCGCGGCGGCGGCCTCTGCGGCCTTACGTTGCCGCTCAGCTTCCGCAGCGCGTGACGCAGCCTGCTGTGAAGCTGTCAACGCTGCCTGCGCAGCCTGTCGATGGGTTTCTGCATCACGTGCGGCCACCGCCGCCGCCGCACTGGCCTGCTCTGCCGCACTGGCCTGGCCAGCCTGCTGATTGGCAGAGTTACGAGTGTTTGTTGCGTTCGTCCGCGCCGCATTCAACGTGCTACCGGTGAGTTCAGTGACAAAAATGCTGACAGTTCGATCATTTTTCCCGCCAACATCACGTGTTTCCCAGTGACCATAGTCACCGTTCCTTTTAGTGAGCTTGGCGGCCTGTGCATTCAGCTGGTTAGCACGTAACGCCGCCTGTTGCGCAGCGGACTCGGCTGACTGAGCGGCCTGTCGAAGATTCACCGCGTTTTGCGCAGCGACATTCGCTGCCTGCTGCAAACGCGACTGCTCTGCGGTCGCAGTATTCAGATTCGCCTGAGACTGAGAAACCGACTGATTCAGCCCCGCAATGCCGGCAGCGGCAATCGCCGCCTGTCTTTGTTTTTCAGCTTCCGCAGCTGCAGATGCTGCCGCCTCCGAGGCTGCAGCGCCTGCTTTCTGATGCTGAGATATTGCACTCTGAAGATCGCTCAGTACCTGAGTAACGGCCTGGGCCATCGTTTTTTTAGCGGCATTATCGGTTGTTCGGGTTGCTGTATGACCATTGCTTCCGCCGGTTTCATAACTTTCTGTCACTTTATCCGGCATCAGGTCATGGGCGCGCTGCCAGGCCTGAACAATCTGGTCACGTGCAACAGGCTGTTGAACAAGAGCTAAAGCATCAAAAGCCGCGCGCAATATTCGATAAGATGCGGTAGACGTTACTGCGACGAGTAAGTTACTCAGGCTTTCTGAAATGGTGGCGTTAATCAACGACGTATTAACTGGTCCAGAGCCAGCCCAATTACTACCTACAGAACCGGATGACCCCGAAGCGCTGCCGGTATCATGCCCGCCTGCATTGCCAGTTCCTGTATTCGTACTGCCCTCATCAACATGAGATAGATTTACACGCACAGAGCCGTCAGAATCATAGGTCACCGGAGGCCCATTAAAATAGCCCGTGGGAACCTTACCGTCACCGTTATAACTGAATCCAGGCATAGTCTTTTCCTCTTTCAATCATTATATTTTTTTACTTAAGGGAAGTGTGGTATGCGTTTTATGGCTCACTAACTAACATCAGGTTCGCTATATTTAGTGCTCTGCCATACCACTAATGCTGTATATATATATATGTTTTTACATACAGTGTTTGCATGCTATGCCTGAATTGCGGAGGCCGTCAACGTGCCCAGTTATGAGGGAAATAATTACTTATACAAAAGGTTTTAATTTATTTGTTGTTTTAAATCATGATGATGTATTTGTTGCTAGGTGACGGGATTTAACATAAGGCCAACTTTCTTCGCCGTTTCGGCAGCTCTAAGAGCGCTGGCACAACAAAGACCTCGTTCTAAAAGAACCTTACTACCAAAATACCGCAGATGAATTCCGGGAACCAAAGCCAGCTATAAACATAAAGGGGTGAGGGCTAGTCGGTTTCTAAAAACGAATCACCGCAGGGACTTTATTTGAACATGCCCTTCTGGTTCTCCGCATTTATTGAAACGTATTGTTCTTAAGCAATCTGTCGACTCACTGCTGGCAAGTTTAATAAGGGGGCAGAATGTCCGCTTCACACCTTGCTCTAAAAGCAGCACGGAGAAGCACGTTCCCGATACAGGCTTCTGAAAAAGATGAACTGGCTCTGGTGATGCGTCAGCTTGACCAGGTTCAGGCCGGACTGGACAGGGCCCGCGTCGTAGCCAACCAGAATGGTCAGGATGCCCGTTTTTATTTCGATTACCTCAGTGCAAACCGCTACGTGGGGAGAATCCTTTTAACGGTGTCGTTGCCCGACCAGACATTAAGCGTAAGAAAACCCTGACACCTAATCAGATGAGCAGTATATATCTTATTATGCAGTCTTATGATGAAGCGGAGCGAATGGGAACAGTGCAACATCCAAGGCGATGCGCCTTGCTGCCTGCCTGATTTTGGCTAACGGTGCTCGATACTCTTAAATACACAGGCATGCGGCAAAACCAACTTCTGAATCTAAAGCTTGGCGATATAAATCTTGAGGCCGGGACCATTAATCTCAGAGCTGAATCAGCAAAGAATCATCGTGAACATGCTGTCCCTATTGCCAAAGGGCTTCGTCCCGGGCTGCAGACGCTTTATGACAGGTCTTTAGCGCTTGAAGCGAAACCTGAAGACCCTCTTTTCAATGTTTCCCGGTTTTCCAGTAAGCGAACTGATGAACATGGATGTATGGATCCCCAACACTTGCGAGCTTTTTTCCGGCGGCTATCCAAAGAATGTCGTTCAGAAATTTCACCTCATCGTTTCAGGCATACTATCGCCACAAATATGATGAAGTCCCCTGATAGAAATCTAAGAACGGTTCAAGCTTTACTGGGACATTCAACGGTCAATGTGACATTGGAGTATGTGGAAGGTAATATGGACAGTTTACGTGTAGCGTTAGATGAAGTTTTTGGAGGATAGGATTAATCTTGAGTTAAATCTAAGTGACTGAAAGCAAAAAAGTGGGAGGTTCTTTACATAAGATTGACACTACCGGTGGAATACTGTCAAAATTCTTATCGGAATGACGTGAGAATGCCAGAGAGTGCATCGAACACTCTCCGGCTTCTTAGTCCCGAATGTTCAACAATCGATGCGATAAGCCTATTTATCACATGAAGCTGTTTCGGGTACTTATGTCATGCCCGTTAAGGATCTCAATCCTTAACGGACAGGCTCTGAAAATGGTGCCCGGACTCGGAATCGAACCAAGGACACAGGGATTTTCAATCCCTTGCTCTACCGACTGAGCTATCCGGGCAACGGGGCGCATTAAACCGTATCGGGCATGTGTCGTCAACGGCTTTTTGTGACAACAGCGGGGTTCGTCACCCGACTGATGCTTTTTACGACGATTTGTCGATTTAACTTACGGCTCAGGCTGCTTACCCTCTGTTCCCAACCGGCAATGAACCCGAAAAGCGTTGAAATCCGGGGCATAATCCATCTCGCATTCTGTAAGAAAATCGCAGTATGTTCAGGGTTGAACAGGGGGGTAAAAGATGCCATTATTGCGCCGATTTATTAAACAACTCTGTTCCCGTTTTCACGCGACAGCTCAAGAGGGTTGCGGCATGGCTGGTTTATCACATCGCGCTGTTGGTCAGTGCAAAAACAATCTGATGATGATCTCCGGGTGCTGTAAACACCACGATTTCAGTTTTTCTCCTTTTGCAGTCCCTTTCATGCGGTAAGGCTACCGTTTGCTCGCTGTTAGGCATTATTAAAAACAGAAAATAAAACAGAGCCGTTTTCTGATTTTACTGTTGTCTATCAGACGTGGCCTGGCCTGAAACCCGATTTGTCACCGCTTTGCCACACCGGCATTGTTCTGTTGCACTCGATATCTCGCTTAGCCAACGTCAATTGCCGGGCCGGACTCTGCGCTTAGGTTGTATGACGTAAGATCCCGCTCATTGCCGTGCCATCTGGCACACCCTCTTACTTAACCGTTTGAGAGTCTGAATGAAACACTTAAAACTTGCAGCAAGCGCTTCCGTCGCCCCTTATCTCCAGACTGCACGTCTGGTCGTTGATCTGCGTCGCGCCGATTACGCGGACGTTGCGGCCATCATTATTTCTGTCGGAGACCTGAATCACGGCAGGCTGGCGGAGATTGAAACGCTGGGATTTGGTATTCCCGCGTTTGTTGCGGTGCAGGGTACGGAGCAGGTATTACCTGAGTTTCTGCCGTTGCTGAAAGGCGTAATCACGCTGTCGGACGCCAGTCAGGCATTTTATGCCGCGCAGATTGAATCTGCCGCGCAGGCTTATGAAGAAGCGCTGTTCCCGCCGTTTTTCGATACGCTGAAAAAGTATGTCGAGATGGAGAACGCCACTTTCGCCTGTCCGGGACATCAGGGCGGTGAGTTTTTTCGTCGTCATCCGGCGGGGCGCCAGTTTTATGATTTCTATGGCCCGAATATTTTTCGCTCTGACATGTGTAACGCGGACGTCAAACTGGGCGATTTACTGATCCACGAAGGTTCAGCGAAAGATGCCCAAAAGTATGCGGCTAAAGTCTTCAGCGCAGATAAAACCTATTTCGTGCTCAACGGCACGTCTGCGGCCAATAAAGTCGTTACCAACGCGCTGCTGACCCGCGATGACCTGGTGCTGTTCGATCGTAATAATCACAAATCAAACCATCATGGTGCGCTGTTGCAGGCGGGCGCTACGCCGGTTTATCTCGAGACAGCGCGTAATCCGTTCGGCTTTATCGGCGGTATTGATGCGGCCTGTTTCGATGAGGCCTATCTGCGCAAACAAATCAAAGAAGTGGCACCTCACCGCGCGGCAGAAAAACGTCCGTTCCGTCTGGCGATTATTCAGCTTGGTACTTATGACGGTACCGTGTACAACGCGCGTCAGGTGGTCGATAAAATCGGTCATCTGTGTGATTACATCCTGTTTGATTCCGCATGGGTCGGTTACGAGCAATTTATTCCGATGATGAAAGAATGCTCGCCGCTGCTGCTGGAGCTTAACGAAAATGACCCTGGCATTATCGTTACGCAGTCGGTACATAAGCAGCAGGCCGGATTCTCTCAGACCTCGCAGATCCACAAAAAAGACAATCATATCAAAGGCCAGAAACGTCATTGCAGCCATAAAAAACTCAACAATGCGTTTATGATGCATGCGTCGACCAGCCCGTTTTACCCGTTGTTTGCCGCGCTGGACGTCAATGCGCGCATTCATGCCGGTGGCAGCGGAAAACACATGTGGATGGAGTGCGTGAAGCTTGGCATCGAAACCCGCAAAATGCTGCTTGATCAGTGCTCGATGATTTTACCGTTCGTTCCTCCAACCGTCGGCGGCAAACGCTGGCAGGATCACGAAACCAATGAAATGGCCAACGATGTGCGTTTCTTTGATTTTGTGCCGGGTGAACGCTGGCACGCCTTCGACGGTTATGCCGAAAAACAGTATTTTGTTGATCCGTGCAAGCTGCTGCTGACCACGCCGGGCATTGAGGCTTCCAGCGGTAAATACACGGAGTTCGGCATTCCGGCGACCATTCTGGCGAACTATCTGCGCGAGAATGGCATCGTGCCGGAGAAATGTGACCTGAACTCGATTTTGTTCCTGCTGACCCCGGCGGAAACACCAGCCAAAATGCAGTTGCTGGTGGAAGAACTGGTGCGCTTTGAGCAGTACATCGAAGAAGATGCGCCGCTCAGCGAAGTGTTGCCGACGGTGTATCGTAAAAACGAAGACCGCTACCGCAATTACACCATCCGCCAGCTGTGCCAGGAAATGCATAATCTCTACGTCAGCTTTGATGTGAAAGAGTTACAGAAAGAGATGTTCCGTGAGAAGAGTTTCCCGAAGGTAGTGATGAATGCGCAGGATGCGCATAACGAATTTATTCGCGATAACATCGAACTGGTGGCGATTGGTGATGCCGAAGGCCGTATCGCCGCAGAAGGCGCGCTGCCATATCCTCCTGGCGTGCTGTGTGTCGTGCCGGGTGAATTATGGGGCGGGGCGGTTCAGCGCTATTTTATGGCGCTGGAAGAAGGCATCAATTTGCTGCCGGGTTTCTCGCCGGAATTACAGGGTGTGTATATTGAGAAAAAAACGGTCGGCTGGAAGCGTGTGATGGGGTATGTGGTTTCTGCGTAATTCCCTATAAAACATAAATTATCCACTTGCTGGTTCTCAAATAATGGAGAGGCAATAGCCTCTCCATTATTTATGGAATTGATATGTTTTGTAAATGTTTTATTGTTTCAAGTATTGCCATTAATATAGATAGTCTGTGTGAGCTCGTTTAATTATTGGCATGCGTTATTAGTTGCAGCAAATAATTAGTTTTTTGTATGCTTAGTATTATATTAATTACACGTGTTGTTTTCATGTTCTTCTTCTCAACTTTCAAATCAAACTTGTTTCCAGATGTTGCTTTTTACTTTCCGTTCCTATAAATTGCCAAGCTTAGTTGAACTGTTGAAAATAAAAATTCCATGGAAAAGGATGCTAACGGAATGTACGGATTTTTATTTGCCACCCCTATCATTTGTTTTATTTTTTTACTGGCGGTGAGAGCGATAAGTATTAAATTAAAACTGGTCGACAAGCCTGATTACAGAAAAAAACACAGCAGTAATATTCCGCTGGTAGGCGGCATTGCTATCTATCTCACGGTGGTGGTAATAAATTTACTTTTTTTTCCTTCCGTTGCACACAACAATGCTTTTCTGATGAGTAGCTTCCTTCTGGTTTGTATCGGTGTTCTTGACGATCGCTATGCACTTTCAGTATTTCTTCGCGTGATTGTTCAGGCGGCAGGTGCAATTATCATTATGTCTGACGGCGTATATATTAGCTCTTTCGGCAATTTGTGGAACAATTACGAGCTCAGGTTGGGGATCCTAAGTTTCCCTGTCTCATTGCTGGCTGTCTGGGCATCAGTTAATGCTTTCAATATGATAGATGGAATTGACGGGCTGTTAGGCGGGTTAAGTATTCTGTCATTTACGGGATTGGCAATCTGCTTTGCTGTGGCAGGGCAAATGCATATGGCGCTGTACTGTCAGCTTTTTATTGCGGCAATTGTTCCTTTCATTCTCCTGAATGTCAGCTGTTCCAGGTTGAAAATTTTTATGGGAGATGCGGGGAGTACATTCCTTGGGTTTACGGTTATCTGGGCTATCATGCTAGCCACCGGGGAATATAATGCTGTGATGACACCTGCAACGGCAATCTGGTTGATCGCTGTCCCACTGATGGATCTGGTTGCGGTGATGTTTGGGCGTCTCATTCGAAGAAATTCTCCTTTCCAGCCAGACAGAACGCATCTGCACCACGTGCTCATAAATTATGGTTTCTCAAATAAAAAAACTCTCAGTATTATTCTTCTTGTCTCTTTTGGGATGAATGTATTTGGTATCGGATTAAACATTCTTAAAGTAAATGAACTGCTGTCTTTATTTTTATTCTGCCTGATTTTTGTCACCTATTGTTTAGTTCGTCACTGGCTGGTGATTCATACAAAATACTCAGAAGTCTCCCCAGGAGATGAGTCTCATAATAAAACCATAGAAATATCAGTGCAATAAATGCGACGATAAGTGATCTTTTATTATCGTCGGCATTATACTGAGTTTAAGATATGTTCAAATTCTGCTTCTTTTAAGCGGAGATAGGTTGTTATTATATTTTTTGTAAAGTGCTTATTAGCGTTTTCATTATTCTAATGGATATCTACAACATCCATGGGCGGTAGCGTGAAAAAATACTCAATGCTAGTGCAATATTTATCGATCCCTGAATTGAGTAACAACATTCCCTCCAGACTCCTTGTGAGGATTTTGCAAAGAACACCAAAATTAAATCTACTCCCCATGAAAATAAACGGTTAAAACGTCATGAAAGGTAAGATTGTTACTATCCCACTCATCATATTTGTAGTATCGCTTTGTGGATGTACGTTATCGCCTGGTATCGGTTTCAGTACTTCCGGTAAAAATGTCGTGAAAGAAAACGGCCCTTATCAGGATATTGATGCGATGGTCGATATTTATCCCATCACGCCTAAACTGGTGGAATCACTTGGTCGTCATCCTGCCATTGCGACAGTCAATAGCGACCTTGATTCACGTGTTAACAAGTACCAGTACTATGTTGGCATCGGCGATATATTAACAATTACGGTATGGGATCACCCTGAACTGACGACACCTGCTGGTCAGTATCGAAGTGCCGGCGATGCCGGAAACTGGGTTAACGCCGAGGGTGCCATATTTTACCCTTATATAGGTATGGTCAAAGTGGCAGGCAAAACGACCTCTGAAATTCGTCGTGATATTACCGCCAGACTCACCCAATATATCCAGTCGCCGCAGGTCGATGTCAATGTTGCGACGTTCCGCTCGCAGAAAGTCTATGTCACCGGTGAGGTGGAAAAATCCGGTCAGTTACCTGTTACTAACGTTCCCATGACCATTATGGACGCAATTAATCTGGCGGGGGGATTAAGTGAAAATGCAGACTGGAATAATATTGTGTTGTCGCATAATGGCGAGAAATCCCTCATTTCACTGCAGTCATTAATGAAGCATGGAGATATGCGGCAGAATCGTTTGCTTGAGCCGGGAGATATTCTTTATGTCCCGAGAAACGACGAGCTGAAAGTGTTCGTGATGGGCGAAGTGAAAAAGCAAAAAACATTACGCATGGATCGTAGTGGCATGACACTGACCGAAGCCCTCTCTAATGCCGAAGGCATGGATCCGTTAACGGCGGATGCCACAGGGGTATTTGTCATCAGAACCCTGAAAGGGGATGCTAAAAAGAAAATAGCGAACATTTACCAGTTGAATGCAAGTGATGCTGCAGCACTGGTGCTGGGAACCGAATTCCTGCTTGAGCCTTACGATATTGTTTATGTGACGACAGCTCCACTGGCTAAATGGAACCGCATTATCGGACAATTATTGCCAACCATTACCGGGATTCACGATCTGACGGAAACTGCCCATTATATTCGGAACTGGTAAGAAAAGGTGATATTTAATTCTATCCTGGTGGTATGCGTGGGGAATATATGTCGCTCACCGATTGCCGAAGCCCTGATGAAACAAAGGCTGCCTGAAAAAAATATACAGTCGGCAGGCTTGTCTGCGCTTAACGGACAAGAGGCTGATCACATGGCAAAAATGGTGGCTGAACGCCACGGGATATCACTGGAAAATCATAAGGCGAAGCCGTTCACACCAGAAAGGGGTAAGGAGTTCGATCTTATCCTGGTGATGGAGCGGACGCATATCAGTGCTATCACTCATTCTTTACCCGAAATCAGAGGGAAAATTATGTTGCTGGGCCACTGGAATCAGCGCAAAGAAATTCCCGATCCTTATGGAAAAGATATGGAAGCATTTGATTATATATTCTCTCTTATAAAAGAGTCAGTATCTGGCTGGAAGGCTGCTTTAGATTATCAGGGTTTAAAATGATTGAAAAAATAACGGGGCAGTCAGGAAATAAAAATATCCCGGACGAGTTTGATTTACGTAAAAACATGGGAGCTATCATTGATAAAAGATACATTATTATTGTGATTACGTTTATTTTTGTTTTTATCGGTTTGTTATATGCCTTTTTATCATCCCCGGTTTATCATGCTGATGCTTTAGTTCAGGTCGATCCCTCAGGCGAAATCGACATGATGAGTAATATCTCGCAATTATTGCCGGCGAAATCGCCTGTTTCTGCAACAGAAATGCAACTGATTACCTCTCGGGCAATCCTTGGAGAAACGGTTACTCAATTGAATCTGGATACTGAAGTTCGTTTTACCAGTTTCCCCATCATTGGAGAGGCGATACGACGTTATTCACAGCCTGGAGTGCCGCGGATTTCGGTGGATATCTTTGAGCCACGCGGAGGTGTTATCGGAGATTCTTATACTCTTGAAATTCTCAGTAACGCTGAGTATCAGATAACGTCACCATCCGGTGCTACCGTATCAGGAATGGCAGGGAAGATACTGGATACTCCTGAATTTCGTATTGAAGTGAACGAAATAAATGCTCTCAAGGGAGATAAGTTTTCTGTTACTAAAGTTGAAGTACTCAAGGTCATTGAGGAGTTACGGGCTAATGTTAACGTCATCGATCAGGGTAAAGATACCGGTATTTTGACTATTAGCTACAATGGCAGGGATCGTAAACAAATTAAGAACATCCTTCAGACAATTATTGATTGCTATGCTCTTCAAAGTATTCATCGAAAAGCGGAAGAAGCAGAGAAGAGTCTGGGATTTATTAAGAGTCAGCTTCCACTGGTAAAAAACAATCTCGGTATCGCGGAAACGAAATTAAACGCCTTCAGAAGCCGTAATAATTCCGTTGATTTACCGATGGAAGCAAAATCAACTCTCGATAGCATGGTGCAACTCGATGGCCAGATTAATCAGCTTATCCTTAAAGAAACCGAAATTTCAAAACTATATACCACACAACATCCGGCTTACTTAGCATTGATTGAAAAAATCCAGGTTCTGAAAGATGAAAAGAAAAATCTGAATGAAAAAGTCAGCACCTTGCCTCTGATGCAACAGGAAGTCGTCAGATTGACGCGTGATGTCCAATCGGGTCAGCTCATTTATATGCAGTTGTTGAATAAGCAACAGGAACTTAAAATCAGCCAGGCAAGTACAATTGGCTCTGTCAGAATTATCGACCGTGCCGTCACAGGATTAAAACCGGTCAAGCCTAATAAAGCCCTGGCAATATTTATCTTTGCTTGCCTGGGATTGATTTCCTCAGTTGGATTTATACTGGCAAAAGTCTCATTGCAGCAGGGTATCGATTCCGCAGAAATACTTGAAGATATCGGTCTTAATGTCGTTTCGAATGTACCTTTGTCAGAGTGGAGGAATAACCACTATTCTAATTCTATGAGAGATACTCGGCCTGTTAGTTTGTTAGCCCTTGAAAAAACATCAGATATTGCGATAGAAGCCCTGAGGAATTTAAGAACCAGCTTGTATTTCTCAATGATGGAAGCTGGTTCAAATGTGCTGATGATTTCCGGTGCCACCCCGGAGGTAGGTAAAACATTCATCAGCTCCAACCTTGCAGTGGTAGTGAGTCAGGGTGAAAAGCGGGTCTTATATATTGACTGTGACATGCGAAAAGGATACGCGCATCGGATCTTCGATATTAAGAACGTCGGGTTAACAGAGGCCATTACGGGTTCAATCACATATCAGGAAGCTGTTCAGAGCACTAAAATCCCCCGACTGGATATTATCACTCGCGGGAAGTTGTCAAAAAACCCTTCAGAGCTTTTGCTGCGTAAGCAGTATCACGATCTTATACATTGGGCCTCAGACAATTATGATTTCGTCATACTTGATGCGCCACCAGCCCTTGCGGTAAGCGATGCTGTTATTATAGGTAGATATGCAGGTATATCTATGCTGGTCGCTAAATTTGAGCAGAGCACAGTACGTGAAATAGAATCCGCAATCAGAGTATTTAACAGAAATAATATTGATATTAATGGAGTGATACTCAACGCAGTAGTTAATAAGCCTTCAGGTTTTTATAACTATGGAAAAAAAGAAATATATGAATATCATTCACCTGAAACATGAATATTTACCACTGAGTTTTTGACATTGCGGGGTTAAAAGAGATTCTTACTTTTTGCCAATCAAGACTGAATGACAATGCTTATCATGCCAGTTAGTGAAAATAATGAGAAAGATATTCAGTGATAGTATTATTTATGTCGGCGGGGAACTGATTGTAAAAATCTTCCCCTTCCTTCTTCTCCCTGTTCTCTCACGTGCTTTAGGCCCTGAGCAGTATGGGGAAATATCCTTGTTTAATGCTTACGTCTCGGTCTTTTTTGTCTTCATTGGACTAAACGCATCTGCCGCAATAATTAAGTACGAATATACGCAAGAAGATTACAACTCGGCAGACTATTTCTTTTCCTCTGTCATTATATCATCCGTTGCCTTTATCCTTTGCGTTGCTGGGGTATATGCTTTTTATCCGAGTGATATAATCATTCTTGCCGCGATTGCGGGGTATTTTCAATGTATTTATACAAACCTCGTATCGATTAATCAGTCCAGGAAAGAAGCGAAGAAATACATGACTGCTCAAGTCATTAATGCAGCAATGTCATTCGTTATCACATTATTGTTCTTGTACTATTTTAAGGTGAGCTATGAAATCAGGGTTTACGCGATTATTCTTGGTTTCCTGATTTCAATATTTATTTCTTCATGTTCCAATAGAACCTGGCTGAAGCAGGCCGATTTTTGTTTTGATACCGTTAAAAAAACATCATCACAATTGCTAATTTTTGGTATTCCACTCATTATTCATAATATGAGCTTTCTGGCCCGGTCAGGACTGGACAGGATTATGATCAGTAATTATTTTTCCAGTTCCACGCTGGGAAATTACTCTGCATCATTTCAGTTAAGCGTAATTATTACTGTGGTGCTGATGGCCCTGAATAAAGCATTAACCCCTCACCTATACAGTCAGTTGAAAAATAATAAAATCAGCCGTAAACACTTTACGCTGATCTTCATTGGGTATTTTTGCCTGAGCACACTGGTAACCATTGTCGCACAGTTAATTCCTGAGGGAGTATACAATCTTGTAGCGGGTGAGGAGTATAAGGACGTTAAACGATTTGTAGTAATTATGGTGCCTGCATTTTTATCGCAGGGATTCTATCTGATTATGGCATCGACATGTTTTTTTTATGGGAAGAGTAAAGCAATTTCTTATTGTACATTTACAGGGGGGGTTATTCATTGCGTTATATTACTCTTCGTTTGTAAGTTTATGACCGTGTTTTGTGTGCCATGGGTGCTATTTTTCTCAAATAATTTTGTGGCTTTGCTGATGTATATAACTGTGTTCAGGCCTGTGACAGAGAGCGGCCAGTGAGGTAACAGTGAATATTAATTTAAAACGCGGTGTTATTTACCTTTGTTTGATGATGCTCACTTCTGTATGTATAACACATCTTATTTTTGATGCCCGTGATGCTGTAGTCGGGGTGATTTTTACATTGACCGCGCTGAGCATTCCCGTGCTTACCACTCCAGGGGCACGATATAATTATTTAATCATTTCGGCGCTACTATTTTCTGCTGTTTATACTTTTTATTGTATTAATGTTTTTAATATTTTCCCCGGAATAGATGCGGTGCGATATTATGATTTTTTACTGTCAAATAATTCGCTGAATGAAATTTTATCCGGTGCTGTGGCGAGGATGGCCGCAATGCATGAGAACGGCATGACTGAAGGGCCGGGATCCTTCTTTATTTTCGGGGCACCAGTCCATATATTTTATAGTTTGATGCCTACCAAAGATCCATTTTATATTATCATTTTCAATTTTATATTTAAATTAATGAGCATCGCGGCAATGAGTCGATTATTTTTTAATGTGAGTTCAGTTGATTTTCGCTGTGTTTTGATATCCCTGATTATTGTTTCTCCGACGTTTAATTATTTTTCTTCAGTTTTTGGTAAAGATATATTTATTTTCTTCCTGACGATCCTTCTGGCTTTAGCGTTAGTCGATTTTTGTAAGACGCAGGGGAACGTGGTGAGATTATTCAAGGCCGTTATGATACTGATGTTGGCTGGCTATTGTTTCCTGCTCCGACCTTATTCTCCCGTAACCGCACTTCTGTATGTGGTTTTTACTCTGGAATATTATCGGACAATGAAGTTCATCACGTTAGGGGCTTTTTTTATTCTCATGTTGGCCGCATTTTTTAAATCTATTCTGCTGATTATTAACTGGCCCATGATTTTTGCTTTTATGTATATGGCTCCTAACCCTGCGCAGTGGATGAATTATGAGGGGTTTACATTGCTACCTGCGCTCTGTGTCATTGTGACTGTAGTTCTTCTTCTTATCAGGACAATAAAATATACCACACTCATTTTGGACCCCAGACTGATGTCATCGATTATGTGTGTCCTGATTTATTCTGCCGTAATGACGTTGGTTGGATTTTACGCTATCCGTACCGATTATACTTTTGGAAGCGTGGGGGATGCCGTTTTCAGAAAACAATTGCTCATTATGCCCCTGGTTATTTTCTCCATACTACTTTATTTAAGAACCTACGCCTCAGGGATATCAGATGAAGAAAATTAACGTTGTACACCTGTTAGGTCAATTGGATATCGGTGGGATTGAAAGTTGGCTTTTTGATTTTGTAGTAGAAACCTCAGAAAGTATTCAGCACATCTTTATCGTCGATAAACCCCATAAAGGGTTTTACGAAGATGTTTTATTAGCTATGGATTGCAAAATAATACATATTCCTTCTTATAAAAAACCGCTGAAATACCTGACTGCCTTATTCTCCGTTTTCAGGAAAAACCAATTTGACGTCTGTCATAGTCATGTCAGCTTCAATAATGGTCTCGTGGCGTACATTGCTAAAAGGTGTGGAATTGCGCGGATTATTTCCCATGCTCATTCAGATCGAGCGCTGCACTACCAAAATTCTGGTCTGATAAAACGCATTGAAATCGATTTCAAAATTTTCCTGGCTAAGCGTTATTCAACCTGTTGCGTCGCGGTAAGTGAAGATTCAGCGCGTTGCCACTATAAAACAGGGGCACCTGCGGTCAATATTATTCCCTGTGGCAAAAATTTCCATCGTCTGGTATTTACTGCCCCCACTTGCCTTAAACATGATTTGGGCATTGCTGAAAGCACGTTCGTATTGGGAACCGTCGGGCGAATGGAATCCGTAAAAAATCACGAATTCCTGCTTGAAATATTGTCGCAATACCGGGATCAAGATGTATGTTTACTGATTGTAGGTGAAGGAAGTTTACGGAAAGACTTACATAAAATGGCCGTTGAGCGAGGTCTCGCTGACAAAATTATCCTGACCGGCGCAAGAAACGATGCATTGTTAATTTTACGCGATGTTATGGATGTGTTCCTGTTTCCGTCGCTGCACGAAGGTCTCGGGCTTGCGGCTATTGAAGCTCAGGCCGCCGGATTACCGGTCATAGCGTCCTTGCAAGTTCCCCGGCTTATTGATGTGACTGAGCGTATTTCCCATCAGTCACTCAGCGATCTCTGCGCATGGACATCAGAAATTGATGTATTGATGACTCAGTCAGCAACGAAAAAAATTAATACTGATGTAATAACAGGGCGTTTTTCAATCAGGCAGAATGCGGCAGAAATATTGAGGTTATATGTCTGAAAATATAAAAACTGGTCGTGCGTCTTTTCGTCGCTGGCGGGGAGTTATTCTCGTTTTATGTACCATAACATCTCTTTTCCCGCAAATTTTTCGCGCTTATCTTCTGGATGTCTTCTCCGGTTTTCCCGGAAGAATCGGGGTGGGGATCCGTTATATTCTTATTCGTACGCTGGTAAAAAAGTGCGGAGAGAATGTCTATATCGGACGATGGTGCGTATTCAAAAATCCACAAAACCTCTCACTGGGTAGTAATATCAGTTTTCATGAACGTGCTTATGTTGATGCTGCTGGAAATATTTCTGTGGGCAGTGATGTGTCGTTTGCACATTCTGTTTCGATCATCTCCTTTGAACATCGTTACGAATTTTGCGGACAGCCCTTTAAATATCAGTCGCTCGACCTGAAAAATGTTTGTATTGCTTCAAATGTATGGGTGGGATGCGGAGTAAGGATCCTGGCAGGCTCGGTCATTGATTCTGATGTCGTGGTAGCAGCGAATTCTGTTACCAAAAAACACCTGACTGCGGGGGTGTATGCTGGAGCCCCTGCAATGAAAGTTAAGGAATTACCATGAAAATGGTTTTTGCGCATGACCACTATTTTATTCATCATGGCGAGAAAATATATTCTCCGGGTAAACTTCCTTATTCTGCTTTTGCCAGGTATTTTCATCATTTTGATGAAGTAATAGTTTTATCTCGTTATAAAATTGATTCCTCATTTTCGCCGCACTGGACTCTGGCCAGCGGCGATGGAATGATTTTTAAAAAAATAGAAAATAATTCCTCTTTGAAATCTGTGTTATTTACCTCCCGTAAAAATGTTACCGTAATTAAAGAAGCTCTCAGAGGTTGTGACGGCGTTGTGATCAGGTTACCCAGCGAAACAGGTCTTATTACCGCAAAGCTTGCGCGGCAGATGAATATTCCTTATGTTGTTGAAGTGGTAGCGTGCCCCTGGGATGCGATGATCGGATATGGCTCATTGAAAGGATTACTCTATGCCCCGGTGTTAACCTGGCGAGTGAAGCAGGTGATTAAAAAAGCCTGGGGTGCTATTTATGTTACAGGCAGTTTTTTGCAAAAACGCTACCCCAACACACATAATGTAGTGTCTGCTTCTAACGTAGAATTATTGCCAACTTCAGCTTATGTTCTTAATCAAAGACTGAATAAAATCACTGCGTCTTCCAGTGGGCCTTTCAAAATAGGCATGATTGCTTCTCTTGACAGTCCACATAAAGGTTTTAATACCCTTTATAAAGCAATTTATCGGCTAAAAAATCGAGGGTTTTCGATCGTTCTTGAAATCACGGGTGCGGGAAGTAAGTTCAAAAATATTAAACTGATTGATGAGTTATCCTTGCGTGACAATATTATTTTTTCCGGGCCAAGAACGCCGGGGAAAGACATTATTTCATTTCTTGATGCTGTCGATCTCTATGTGCAGCCGAGTAATCAGGAAGGGTTGCCACGGGCTGTGATAGAGGCCATGTCGCGAGCCTGCCCCGTGATCACCAGTTCTGCCGGAGGAATGCCCGAATTATGTCAAAGCAAATATTTGCATAAGCCAGATGATGCAAACGGGTTGGCAAAAAACATTGAAAACTTACTGAATAACCGTCAGGAAATGTTAATGATGGCGCGTTACTCATTTAATAAAGCGCGTTTTTATCAACCTGAGTTATTAGAAAGAATTCGCTTTGATTTCTTCAACCACTATAAATATTTTTTGCTTTCCCGCAGGAGTGTCTAGAGTGCAAAATTCTCTGTGTTTTTTTTGCATTGTACTGATATTTCTGATGAGCGGCTCTTTATGTCGGGCTGAAACAGTCATCATTGACTGCCTGATTACGCCTGACATTTATCACTTTTTTAAAGAGAGAAAAATAAAAAATACGAAGATTAAAATAATTCATCCGGGCTGTTTTCTCGGTCATCCTCTCTTCATTGACAGCAATACATCGCTTTCCGGTGAAAAAGGGGCGCAAATTCAACAGACTTTTATCTCACCGGATACTGTCGGCGTGATAAATATTTCTTCGGGCGATGGCACAAGGGCTGTCAGTAATGTGCAAATTTCGGAGGTTTCTTTTATTGGTGGTGCAGAAAAAAATGGGTTTGCAGAGCATAACCCTCTGATCAGTATATTCAATGCACACGATGTTACGCTTTCAAATTTAAACCTCACAGGGTTTCGTGGCGATGGAGTTTATGTCGGGCAGGGGAATGTTGTTTCAAACCACCATATTATCATAAGAAACGTCGTCTTTGACGGCGTTAACTTCAGTAACCGTAACGGCATTAGTATTATTGACGGGCATGATATCCTTATTGATGGAAATCGCTTTACCCGTATTTCCCGTAAAGGAATGCCTGGCAGCATTGATCTGGAGCCTAACACTTCGCTTCAGCGTATTTATAACATCATGATCAGTCGTAATCATTTCACCGATGTGCATGGAATGGCTGCTATTGTGGTAAGTCTGAGGCATGCGGGAGGGACTGTTCCTGATAACGTCACGATCAAAGATAATATCTTCGACAAGGTTGTCCGGGGTATTCTCATCAAATCAGTAATTCCGACCATTCAGGTTAATAATAATTTTCACATCTTTGATAATAAGAGTTCATCTGCAAGTAAAGGAGATTACAGCATTTGTAATGTCAATGCTGTGACAGGTAACAATCTTCCTGCAATAGAAAAATATTCTGATTCATGCTGGAAATCTTTAAGGATAAAACAGGATGTATTGCAATAAAAGTTAAAAGTTATTTTTTGCAACAAAAAGGAACGATAATTTTGAACGGAATCGATAAGAAAAACACCATCGCAATCACCGCCAACACCAGTTGGTATCTTTATAATTTTCGTAAAAACACTATTCTTGCTCTGTTAGAGAATGGCTATCAGGTTATAGCCATCTCACCTGTGGATGAATATACTCACCGTCTTGCTGAACTGGGATGTAAAACAGTTTCAGTGAAAATAGACTCTGGTGGGACGAGCATTATTAAAGATTTTATTACTCTGCTTTCGTCCTGGTATGTATTACGTAAAGAAAAAGTGGATGTCATTCTTAATTTCACACCTAAAAATAATATCTACTTTACGCTCGCAGCAAAGGTATTGAATATTCCAGCTATTAATAATATCGCCGGACTGGGTAGTGTTTTCATGAGCAAAGGGATGGTAAGGGTAATCTGTCAGCATCTGTATCGGTTCAGCCAGCGCTACGCGGCCAAAATATTTTTTCAAAATGAGGATGACCGCGAATTATTCCTGACTGAAATGCTACCTGATTACTTACATACCGAACGGTTACCGGGTTCTGGGGTTGATCTGGTTCGTTTTAATGTGACACCGGCACCCGACGATGATGTCGTGCGTTTCATCCTGATTGCACGCATGCTTTATTCCAAAGGGGTTGAGCATTATGTTGAAGCCGCACGTAAACTCAAGAAGCGTCATGGTCAACGCTGCGAATTTCGCTTGTTGGGATTTCTGGACGTTAGCAATCCGGCAGCGGTGAAGACTGAACGTATGGCCGCCTGGATTGAGGAAGGCAATATTCTATATCTGGGTACATCCGATAATGTTGAGCAGGAAATCGCGCAGGTTGATTGTATTGTGCTGCCTTCTTTTTATCGTGAAGGCGTGCCGAAATCATTACTTGAAGCCGGAGCAATGGGAAAGCCGCTGATTACCACCCGTAATATTGGCTGTCAGGAGACGGTAGACGACGGGATAAATGGCTTTCTGTGTGAGCTACAAGATACGGACTGCTTAACACGGGCGATGGAGCGGCTAATTAATATGACTCATATGCAACGCCTGGAAATGGGCAATGAGAGCCGGAAAAAGATGGTCAGGGAGTTCGATGAAAAGATCGTTATTTCCCGTTATCTGAAGGCAATCAAGCAAGTCTTGCCCTGAAGCGGCGGCTATTCTGCCTCCGCTTCAGGGCTGTTTGCTGACAAAACGGTCAGTCCACGCGGCGGTAGCTGCGCTGCGTGTTGTTCACTTTATACAGATAACGGCGTGATTCCCCTGACGGGTGTTTGGTCGTCAGCGTGGTGTAGACATCGCCCGGTGACATATTGTTGATGATGTTAAACGCCTGCGCTTTGTTCTGTGAGAACACGCGCAACACGCTGCCCGCCCCACCGTTATAGGCAGTAATCACCGCATAACGGCGCGATGTCGGGTTGCTGATATTCCCCAGATACACATTTTGCAACATCGCCAGATACGCGGTGCCGGTATTAATATTGTTCTGCGGATCAAACAGATAGCTGCGGCTTGGCTTGCCCCATTTCCCTTCCGATTTAAACACATCCACGCCAGCGGTGTGCTGCACAACCTGCATCAGCCCCAGCGCATCAGCGTTACTGACCGCATACGGGTTAAAGGCCGATTCTGTTTGCATGATCGCCAGTATCAGCGACTGATCGACGCCATATTTCGCGGAAGCTTCCCGGATCATCGGCAGGTATTTATGCGCACGCTGATTCAGGTGGTTTGGCACCATCTGAATCGTCACGGAATAAATCACATGAAGACCGGACTGACGACGCATCAGCTTGTTCTGGATCAGATAGTCGGCAAAGCTGGCTGCGCGGCCTTCCCAGCGGATTGGCTGACCGGTGTTGTCGAGAACCTGACCGTACAACATCGGTTCACGGCTGATCTGGATATCGTTGACGTCGGAATAGAGATCAACGTTGCCCGGGTCATCGCCCACCAGCAAGGTGCTGATAATTGCCTTGCGCAGGCTGGCAGCCGGATCGGTGCCTGAAATGGTTTCAAGAGTGATGGTACCCGCATCAAAGTTGATGTGGCTGCGGGTGTAATACTGATCGCTATATTTCACATAGTCTTTCGGACCCGCGATCAGGACCTCATTGAGGCCCCAGATATTTTCGATGTTATGGGCGAACTGCCCCATCAAAATGTCGAATCCGTTGGTATCTTTCACATAAGCTTCGTTGAACTGGTCTTTCTTACTGCCGGAGCAGGAGATCAACATGGGGGCGATAACCAGCAAAGCTAAAATTTTCTTCATCTTACAAGCCGTTTCTGATGAAAGAAGCAGGCGCCCGGAGCGCCTGCCTTAATGTTTCAACCATTATTACAAATGATTATTTTGATGGCGGGGTATAGCCTTCGATATGAACGTCCTGACCTTCAAACAGAAAATTTACCATTTCCTGTTCCAGCAATTTACGGTCATCCGGGTTCATCATGCTGAGTTTCTTTTCGTTGATCAGCATGGTCTGTTTGGCCATCCATTGCGACCAGGCTTCTTTAGAAATTTCATTAAAAATACGTTTGCCAATCTCGCCAGGGTACAGCTGGAAGTCTTGCCCTTCGGCATCGCGCTTGAGAAAGGTGCAAAAAATCGTTCTGCTCATGCTAATTCCTTATCGATCGTTCTGTTGGGGCGGTTATTTGCCAGGAGCCTGCTTTGCTAACTGCATCAGCAGACGTTCTACCGGCGCGGCCAGCCCGACGGATTGTGGTTGCGCTAAGTTATACCAGAGACCCGCACCTTCATCCATGCAACCCGCCGTAGAACGCAGATTTAACCACATCGGGACGATATCCAGATGGAAATGGCTGAAAGTGTGACGAAAGGCGGTCTGCTGCTGCAACGCATTTTGCGTAACACCGTATTTTTGCAGCCCCAGCGCGAGTTCGTCTTCGGTCGAATATTGTGGAAAGCAGAACAATCCCCCCCACAGGCCCACCGGCGGACGCTGCTCCAGCCAGACTTTATCTTCCTGTTGGATCATCAGCATAAAGGCCGTTTTTTCCGGCAACGTCGCCTTAGGCTTTTTACCCGGATATTTTGCCCAGCTGTTGTGTGCGTAAGCTGCGCAGCCTGATTTCACCGGGCATAGCTCGCATTTCGGCTTGCTGCGGGTACAAACCATTGCACCCAGATCCATCATTGCCTGATTAAACTGCGCGACCCCTTCGGCAGGTGTGACGTCTTCACTGATCGCCCACAGTTTATTTTCGGTTTTCTTCTCGCCCGGCCAGCCGTCAACGGCATAGCAGCGGGCCAGCACGCGTTTCACATTGCCGTCTAAAATGGGGTAATGCTGATTGAGCGCCAGCGACAAAACGGCGCCCGCAGTGGAACGGCCAATGCCGGGCAGAGCAAGGATTTCATCAAAGGTTGTCGGAAATACGCCGCCGTGCTGGCTGGCGATAGTCTGGGCCGCTTTATGCAGGTTTCGTGCGCGGGCGTAGTAACCCAGCCCGGTCCAAAGATGCAGTACTTCATCAAGCGGCGCGGCGGCGAGATCAGACACCGTCGGGAAACGTTCCATAAAGCGTTCAAAATAGGGGATGACAGTCGCTACCTGTGTTTGCTGCAACATCACTTCTGAAAGCCAGACTTTATAGGGCGTTTTGGCGATTTGCCAGGGCAGCGTTTTGCGGCCATAGCGCTGATACCAGTCGAGCACCAGCGGCGAAAAACTTTTTGCTTCCATAAAATCAGGGGCTTCCAACATGGGTGAATGACGGTCCGGCAGGGTTAAAAGACGGGGCTGATCACATCACAGTTCCCGTCTGGCTGTAAACCGGAACTTTCCGCACTGTATTGACGGATTTCCTGCCCGCAAACCTTGCTAATCGGAGGTAAGTTTGGATAATGCGCCTTTCCTTATATTCAGTGACCAAAGCACAGGCATCCGCGCGCGGGTCCCGCGTCTTGCCAATCGGAGTGGAAACACCATGAAAAACGACGTCATTTCACCGGAGTTTGACGAGAACGGTCGCGCGATGCGCCGTATCCGTAGTTTTGTCCGCCGCCAGGGCCGTCTGACCAAAGGTCAGCAATTCGCGCTGGACAACTTCTGGCCGGAAATGGGCGTGGAGTTTCAGGCAGAACCTCTGGATATTGATGCCTTATTTGGTCGCTCAGCACCGGTTGTGCTGGAAATCGGTTTCGGAATGGGCACGTCGCTGGTCACGATGGCGAAACAGAATCCGCAGCAGAATTTCATTGGCATTGAAGTTCACTCGCCTGGCGTGGGTGCCTGTCTTGCGACCGCGCATGAAGAGGGCGTCAGTAACCTGCGCGTGATGTGTCACGATGCGGTTGAAGTGCTGGAAAAAATGATTCCGGATGGCTCGCTCGACATGGTGCAGCTATTCTTTCCTGACCCGTGGCACAAAGCGCGCCATAATAAGCGCCGTATCGTGCAGCCGAAATTCGTTGAGAAGCTGCGCAAGAAACTGAAAGTGGGCGGTGTATTCCACATGGCAACCGACTGGGAGCCGTATGCGGAGCACATGCTTGAAGTCATGACCGGTTTAGAAAGCTGGGCGAACCTGTCGCAGGAAAACAATTATGTTCCGCGTCCGGAATCTCGTCCGGTGACCAAGTTCGAAATGCGTGGCCAGCGTTTAGGCCACGGCGTATGGGATCTGATGTTTGAGAGGAAGCAATAATGGCTACAAATCGCAGTCGTCGTTTACGTAAGAAGTTACACATTGCCGAGTTCCAGGAACTGGGCTTCTCTGTAAAATGGCGTTTCCCGGAAGGTACCGCGGTAGAAACCATTGACGAGTCACTGGATAAATTTATTGACGGTGTGATCGAGCCAAACAAACTGGCCTTCGACGGCAGTGGCTATCTGCAATGGGAAGGTCTGGTATGCCGTCAGGACATCGGTCATTGCACTGATGAACAGCGCGCGCAGGTTAAAAAATGGTTGGAAGACCATAAAATGGAAGACGTAGAAGTCAGCGATTTATTCGATATCTGGTGGGATTAATCCCCGCAGATCTTAAGGATCTCTGAATCTCAAAAAGGTGCCTCTCCGGCACCTTTGTTACATCTGGAGGCAGGACGTTGGGTACTGAACTTGATAACAGTTTGCTGGAAGATATTCTTGCGCAGGTCAGGCCGCTGATAGGTCGCGGTAAAGTGGCCGGTTACATTCCCGCGCTGGCGGAAGTCAGCCCCGATCATTTAGGCATCGCCGTGTGTACCACGCAGGGGCAGATCTTTCGTGCCGGTGATGCCGATATGCGTTTCTCGATCCAGTCGATCTCAAAAGTTCTTAGCCTGACGCTGGCGCTGACCCGTTATCAGGAAAGCGAAATCTGGCAGCGTGTCGGCAAGGAGCCGTCTGGTCAGCCGTTTAATTCTCTGGTACAGCTTGAGCTGGAACAGGGAAAACCGCGTAATCCGTTTATCAATCCGGGCGCGCTGGTGGTCTGCGATATGCTGCAAACACGTCTTTCGGCACCGAAGCAGAGAATGCTGGAAGTGGTGCGTCAGCTGGCCGGATCGGCAGATCTCAACTACGATCGGCACGTTGCGCGTTCTGAATTTGAACACTCTGACCGCAATGCCGCCATTGCTTATCTGATGAAATCTTTCGGCAATTTTGATAACGATGTCATCACCGTTTTGCATACCTATTTTCATTACTGCGCACTGCGGATGAGTTGTGAAGAACTGGCGCGCACCTTTGTGTATCTGGCCAATAAAGGGCACCCGCTCGGCAGTGAGACACCGCTTATTGATGCCCGTCAGGCGCGGCAGATTAATGCGATGATGGTGACCAGCGGTATGTACGATGGTGCAGGTGAATTTGCCTATCGCGTCGGGATGCCGGGCAAATCCGGCGTCGGCGGCGGCATCATTGCCGTGGTGCCGGGGGAGATGTGCATCGCGGTATGGTCGCCGGAACTTGATGCGGCAGGGAACTCTTTGGCAGGTATTGCTGCCTTAGAATTACTGGCGCAACGTATTGGCCGTTCAATTTTTTGAGTTTGCTGTCTTAAGGGAGAGTACATGTTAGTAAAAAGTGGAGTGGTAAAAACCGGACTTGCTGCATTGCTGGCGCTAAGTGCATGGAGTGCTCAGGCTGATTATCAATGTGGCGTACAGCCTAAAGATGACGTGATCATCAAGCCGCAGACCGTTCAGGTGGTCGGTAACAGCGGTGATTTGCTGATCACCCCAAATGGTAACGTGACCCTCAACGGTAAAGACATCACCCTGAGCGCCAGACAGCGTCAGGAAGCCATCGACTATCAGGCCGGTTTACGCCGTGACCTGCCATGGATTGACCAGGGTGCGACGGCGCATCTCGAAAAAGGCCGTGTGGCGGTTGACCGGGTGATCGTCGAGAAACTGGGCTCTGACAGCAATGTGCGTAATCGTCTGGTTAAGCTCGATAAGCAACTGAAAGAGCAGATGAACCTCATTATTGAGCACCGCACTGACGGCCTGACTTTCCACCATAAAGCGGTGGATCAGGTTAAGCAGAATGGCCAGAAGCTGATGGAGCAAACCATGGGCGGTGTGATGCAGGACAGCATCAACGAGATGGGCCTCAAACAGGCAACCAGCGGCGGAAATCCGCTGCAGGCAATGATGGGGAATCTTGGCGGCCTGCAGCAAGCCATTCAGGAAGAGTGGAACAGGCAGGAAAAAGAGTTCAAAGCCTTTGGCGATGACGTCTGTAAACGCGTAACCAATCTGGATACTCAGCACAAAGCCTTGCTGGCAGATTTGAAACAATAATCGTCAGTTTCAAACGTCAGGCATAAAAAGGCCTTCCGCTGATAAACCGGAAGGCCTTTTCTTTTTTGGCTCTACGCGATATTACCGCTTACTCCGCCAGAAACAGCTCCAGCAGTGAATTGAGGAACAGTTTACCTTTGCCGGTGATCTGCCAGTGCGTGTCGGTTTCCAGCAGATATTCTTTGGCGATCGCGTCATCAAGCTGTGCGCGGATCACGGATTCGTCCAGCCCGGTATACAACCCAAACTCTTCACGCGGCGCGGCTTCCAGCAGACGGAAGCGGTTCATGAAGAATTCAAACGGCAAATCTGCGGTTTCTACCGGATGCTGTTTATCCATGTAGCGTCCCTGCATATAACCGCGCGGGTGTTTGGTTTTCACGGTGCGCAGGATGTGTCCGTCGGGTTGTGTCAGTTTGCCATGTGCGCCACAACCGATGCCGAGATAATCTCCGAAGCGCCAGTAGTTCAGGTTGTGCTGACACTGGTAGCCCGGTTTGGCATACGCCGAGGTTTCGTATTGCTGGTAACCGGCTGCGGTCAGCAACTGATCGCCCTGCTCGAAGATATCCCACAGCGCGTCATCATCCGGCAGTTTTGGCGGGCGCGAGGCATACATCGTGTTCGGCTCGATAGTCAGCTGATACCACGACAAATGCGGCGGATTAAGGGCGATTGCCTGGCGCAAATCGTCCAGCGCTTCTTCCAGTGTCTGATCCGGCAAGCCGTGCATCAGATCCAGATTGAAACTGCGCAGATTCAGGCTGGTCGCCAGATGTGCCGCACGCTTTGCCTCATCAGGCCCATGAATGCGCCCCAGACGCTCCAGTTTCTGCGCATCGAAACTTTGTACGCCAATGGAGATACGGTTCACACCGGCGCGCTGATAGCCGCTGAAGCGGTCAGCTTCGACGGTACCAGGATTAGCTTCCATGGTAATTTCGGCGTGGGCATCAAGCGGCAAACGCGCCCGCACGCCGTCGAGCAAGGTCTGCATTGCTTCACTGCTCAGCAGGCTTGGGGTTCCGCCGCCGATAAAGATTGTCCCCACACTGCGCCCGCCCACCAGATGCAGGTCTGCATCCAGATCGGCCAGCAGATGCGCGACATAATCGTCATGCGGCACTTCGCCCTTTAACGCGTGCGAGTTGAAATCGCAGTAGGGGCATTTTTGCACGCACCACGGAATATGAATGTAGAGACTCAGCGGCGGCAACTTACGCATTCTTCTGTACAGCCTCTTTCATCGCGGCAAGCAACAGTTTCAGTGCCTGACCCCGGTGTGATACCGCACTTTTTTCTTCGCGGGTCAGTTCTGCCGCCGTTTTGCCTAGTTCAGGGACATAAAAAATCGGGTCATAGCCAAAGCCGCCTTCGCCTGCTTTGGCAAAGGTGATTTCGCCTGCCCAACTGCCGTGGCACACCAGCGGCGTCGGGTCTTCAGCGTGGCGCATATACACCAGCACACAATGGAACTGCGCATTGCGCTGGCCCGCAGGCACGTCTTTCAGTGCGATCAGCAGCTTATCAAGATTTTCCTGATCGGAGGCGTCAGCACCCGCGTAGCGTGCAGAATAAATCCCCGGCGCGCCACCGAGAAAATCGACGGCCAGACCGGAATCATCGGCAATGGCTGGCAAACCGGTAATGGCCGCTGCATGACGGGCTTTCAGGATGGCGTTCTCAATGAACGTCAGCCCGGTTTCTTCGGCGGATCCCACGCCGAGTTCAGTTTGCGCGACCACATCCAGCCCGAAACCGGCCAGAAGATGTGCGAGCTCACGCACTTTACCGGCGTTGCCGGTAGCTAATACGACTTTCTGCATGGGAGAGTCCTGACGTAAACGTTATTCTGCGAGCAGTACCGCGACCTCAGTCGGGATATTTTGCGGGTGTGTAATGCGGACTTGTTTATGGCGGCCCAGCTCGCCCTTTTCAATGCTTATCTGACTTTTGGCGACTTTAAACTGTTTTGCGAGAAATTTCACCAGATGTGTATTCGCCTGGCCATCCACCGGCGGGGCGGTGATGGCGACTTTCAGTTCGTCGCCATGCAAACCCACCAGGCTGTCGCGGCTGGCTTTGGGCTGGATAACCAGCCGCAAAACCAGCGCATCGGACTGCCAGAACGCCGGACTTAAAGCTGAAACCACAGCGCACCCAGCAGATCCATACCGAGATAGTTCAGCATATAGAGGATAAGGATCACGACCATCGCCGAGAAATCAATACCCCCCATGGCCGGAAGAATACGGCGAATGGGGGCCATCAGTGGTTCGGTCAGTTGCAACAGCAGATAATCCATTGGCCCGCGGCCCTGGCTCACCCAGCTCATCAGGGAGCGGATAATCACCAGCCAGAACACCAGATAACCCGCCGCTTTGACCAGCCCTATCAGGCCAATCAGCAGGCTGCTCAGACCAAAGAAGATGGCACCGCTCTGGATAAGTAACAGCAGCGGGAATTTGACGGTGCAAAGAATGAAAGCCAGCAGCAAACTCGCGCTGTCAATCGGGCCCAGCGGCGGAATAATCCGGCGCAGCGGTCCGATAACGGGCTGAGTAATTTTCACCACGAACTGTGAAAACGGGTTATAAAAATCTGTACGTGCCCATTGCATCCAGATGCGCAGCAGCAGAACCATCACGTAGAGATCAATCAGTGTTTTGACCAGAAAAGTCAGCGTTAGCATGCGTTACCTTTAATATTTTAATTAGAACAGTTTTTCCATTTCCTGCGCGCGGGTAATGGCGGCCTGCATGGCCCCGGAGACAATCTCCGGTAATTTACGGTCGGTGAAAACCTTCAGCGCTTCAAACGTCGTACCGCCTTTGGACGTCACATTCTCACGAAGTTGTGACAATGGCGTGTCCGGGCTGGCGGCGACTAAAGCACTGGCACCGCTGGCGGCTTGTTCAACCAGCATCCGCGCGGTTTCTGCACTGAAACCCAGACGCTGCGCTTCGGCCTGCATTGCTTCCATAAACAGGAAGAAATACGCCGGTGCGCTGCCTGCGGCGGCGATCACATGGTTGATACCTTCTTCGGTATCGACCCAGCAAATTTTGCCGACGGCGGTCATCAGTTCGCCGCTGTAATCACGGTCTGCCTGAGAAACCTGAACCGGTGCGTACAGGCCGCTCATGCCTTTCCCGACGAGGGATGGCGTGTTTGGCATAATACGCACGATGTTCAGATTATCGCCCAGCAGTTCACAGAAACGCGCCACACTGACGCCTGCGGCAATCGACAGTACCAGCTTGCCGCTAAAATCCACGTCTTTTTGCAGTGCTTTACACACATCGGCCATCATTTGTGGTTTTACCGACAAAACAACGACATCCGCCTCTTTTGCACAGCCGCTGTTATCGCTGCTGCTTTGCACGCCATATTTTTCAGCCAGCGCATCGCGATGCGTGGTGGAAGGGGCACAAACGCTGATGAGATTTGCCGGATAGCCGCTGTCGACCAGGCCGGAAATAATTGCGCCCGCCATATTACCGGCGCCGATAAAACTGATTTTGCGATGTTGCATTCATGCTCCTTGCTTTTAATGGGGGCTGAACTGAGCCTATCAAGAGTAAAGCAGTAAACCCAAAAATAATGGTTACTGTTTTACGCTGTAATCACGGGCACCGAAAATGGCGGTCCCGATGCGAACCATTGTGCTGCCAGCCGCAATTGCAGCAGGCATATCATCGGTCATACCCATCGACAGCGTATCGGCCTGCGGACAAATATTTTGTAAATCTTTCAGCGCATCACGCATCTTGCCGAAGACCTCAAGCTGCCGCGCGTAATCCGTTTCCACCGCCGGGATCGCCATCAGGCCGCGCAGTGTCAGGTGGGGCATCGCCATAATCTGGCGGGCCAGTTCTGCAATATCATGCAGCGCAATGCCGGATTTACTGGCTTCATCGCTGATGTTGACCTGAATCAGCACCTGCAAGGGCGGTAAACTGGCCGGACGTTGTTCGTTCAGTCGCTGGGCGATTTTCAGGCGGTCGAGGGTATGACACCAGTCGAAATTCTCCGCCACCAGTCGGCTTTTATTCGACTGCAGCGGCCCGATAAAGTGCCAGGTCAGCGCGGGCTGATGGCCGGCAAAGTGGGCAATCTTATCAACGCCTTCCTGCACATAGTTTTCGCCGAACGCAAACTGCCCGGCGGCAATGGCTTCTTCGACAGCGCTCGCAGGTTTTGTTTTGCTCACTGCAAGCAAGGTAATTTCTTCTGAAGGCCTGCCGCAAAGGTGTGCAGCGGCTGCGATTTTCTCGCGGACATTCTGTAAGTTCTGCTCAATAGCGTTTTGCTGACTAAGGCTCATAGGGACTCAGGAGGATTTCAACATGGACATTGATGGATTAGTGGGACGTAGTGTAAAGCAAAATGCCTCTGATCTGCACCTTTGTACCGGCTATCCGCCTGTGTTGCGCATTGACGGAGAATTATGCCGCTGTGAAGATCTGCCGGTGGTGGATGCCTCGCAGATGCTGGTGCTGACCCGTGAGTGGCTGGATGCCACTGAGCAGCACGCTTTACAACAGGCGGGGCAGGTGGATAAAGCGCTGATACTGGGCGATGGCGTGCGGATGCGGCTCAACATCTTTCAGCAACTGCACGGGCTTTCTGCGGCGCTGAGGCCGGTGCCTGCCCGTTGTCCTGAGCTGGCTGCTTTGCTGGCGCCGGATATCTTGCAGCACGTCATTATGCAGGAAGACGGCCTGATCCTGGTCACCGGCGCGACGGGCAGCGGGAAATCCACCACGCTTGCCGCGCTGATCGATCATCTCAACCGCCATGCGAAGCGCCATATTATTACGCTGGAAGACCCCATCGAGCTTATCCACACCGGCAGACAATGCCTGATTCAGCAGCGTGAACTCGGGCTGCATACGCGTTCATTTAGCGAAGCCGTGCGCGGTGCCTTGCGCGAAGATCCGGATGTCTTGCTGCTTGGTGAGTTACGCGATACTGAAAGTATCCGGCTGGCGCTGACGGCAGCAGAAACCGGACATCTGGTTCTTGCAACACTGCATACGCGCAACGCCACACAGGCGATTGACCGGCTGGTTGACGTGTTTCCGGCCGAAGAAAAAGCGTTTGTCCGTGCACAACTGGCGGGCAGCCTGCGGGCGGTGATTGCGCAAAAACTGGCGGTGGCTGAAGAAAAGGACGGCAGAAGAACGGGAAGGGTAGCGCTGTTTGAAGTGCTGACTTCAACACCGGCGGTGTGCAATTTAATCCGGGAGGGGAAAACTCATCAGTTGATGGATATCCTGCAAACCGGCGCGCAGGCCGGCATGCAGACGTTTGCACAAAGCCGTCAGCAGCGGCAACGTGCAGGATTACTGGCCGAAGATCAGGACTGACTCCACTGTTTCTCGAACCAGCTTTCCAGAATAATGACGGCGGAAGCCGCATCCACGCTGCCTTTATCCAGCGCCCGGAAACCGCCGCGATCGAACAAATCAGCGCGGGCTTCAACGGTGCTCAGACGTTCGTCGTGCAGTTCAACCTGCACGCCAAAACGGCCATGCAGACGGTTGGCAAATTTGCGTGCACGGGCGGTCAGGGGTTGTTCGGTGCCATCCATGTTCAGCGGCAAACCGACAACCACCAGATCCGGCAGCCATTCTTTGAGCAATTTTTCAATTTTCTGCCAGTCCGGGGTGCCGTCCTGCGCTTTAAACGCGGTCAGCGGACGCGCTGTTCCGGTGACTTCCTGACCAATAGCCAGGCCGATACTTTTGGTGCCGAAGTCGAAAGCAAAAACCGTGCGGTTTGCCATTATGCGTGCCCTGCATGGGTGGCGAGTTGGCCGACGTCAACGCCGATCATTTTCGCCGCTTCGCGCCAGCGGTCAGCAATCGGGGTGCGGAACAAAATATCGCTGTTAGCTTCAATGGTCAGCCACGAGTTCTCCAGCAACTCTTTTTCCAACTGGCCCTGTTCCCATGCGGCATAACCCAGCGCCACCAGCACATCTTTCGGCTGATCGGGCGTGCCCAATGTTTCCAGCACGTCTTTGGAGGTGGTGATCATCGTGCAGTCGGAGATACGGATGCTGGAGCCAAAACCTTCGCGTGGCGTATGCAAAATAAAACCACGATCGTCAGCCAGCGGGCCGCCTGAAAACACCGGGCGATCAAGACGAATGCTCAGGTCACGTGGTTCAGGGGTGATGTCCAGCTTGTCGAGTACGCTTTCTACGGTGAAATCGTCGACCAGTTTATTAATCACCAGACCCATGGCGCCGTCTTCATTGTGCTCGCAGATATACACGACCGAACGTTTGAACTGGGGTTCATCCAGGCCAGGCATCGCAATAAGAAAGTGATGTTGTAGATTCATGGTATGCAGGATGTTTAACCTCAGAATATAAAGTGGTGCAGGCAGGCCAGTTTATTACGTCAGGCTTGCCAAAAAAAGCGGGTTATCCAGCAATGCTGAACAACCCGTTTATCGGTTTTTTATCTGTGCTTATCGTGCAGCCAGACGTTTCTCGATGGCATCCATCAGCATGCCGGTGATGGAAATCGGGAATGCGGCTTCGATTTCACGCGCACAGGTCGGGCTGGTGACGTTAATTTCCGTCAGGCGATCGCCGATGATATCCAGACCGACAAAAATCAAGCCTTTCTGTTTAAGGACTGGTGCCACGGTACGGGCAATCGCCCAGTCGCTTTCGCTCAGCGGACGTGCTTCACCCCGGCCGCCGGCCGCCAGATTACCACGGGTTTCACCTTGTGCCGGAATACGCGCCAGACAATACGGTACCGGTTCGCCGTCGACCACCAGAACACGTTTGTCACCGTCTTTGATGGCTGGCAGGTAGTTTTGCGCCATGCAGAAACGGCTGCCGTGTTCAGTCAGGGTTTCGATAACGACGGAGACGTTGGCGTCTTCAGGTTTCAGACGGAAAATGGACGCGCCGCCCATGCCGTCGAGTGGCTTGAGGATCACGTCAGTGTGTTCTTTATGGAACGCTTTCAACTGCGCGGCATTGCGGGTCACCAGGGTATCCGGCGTCAGTTCAGGGAACCAGGCGGTGAACAGTTTCTCGTTACAGTCGCGCAGGCTCTGCGGTTTATTGACGATCAGCGTGCCTTTTTCTTCGGCACGTTCGAGGATGTAAGTGGCATAAATAAATTCGGTATCAAACGGCGGATCCTTACGCATCAGGATCACGTCCAGTTCCTGCAGGGCGATATCCTGCTCTGTGCCAAACTCATACCAGCCATCGTAATCCTGCTTCACGCTGAGTTTTTTGGTGGTCGCACGGCCTTCGCCGCCACGCAGATACAGGGAGTTCATTTCCATGTAATGCAGTTCATAACCGCGACTCTGCGCTTCCAGCAACATAGCGAAACTGGTGTCTTTTTTGATGTTGATGGAAGAGATCGGATCCATCACGATGCCAAGCTTGATCATTTGGTTTCCTCTTAACCCAGATCGCCGAAACGGACCTGTAAGGCCGTTATCGCGGTGAGCGCTGTGGTTTCTGTACGCAGAACACGGGGGCCCAGCAGGATATCAGTAAATCCGTAGCCGGAGGTCATTGCAATTTCATCAGCGGATAAACCGCCTTCCGGGCCGATCAGCAGGCGAACATGGCTCACCGGCAACGGCAGGGTATTAATACTGTGGCTGGCGCGCGGATGCAGATTCAGCTTCAGGCTGTCGTCCTGCTCGTTACACCAGGCTTCAAGCTGCATCGCCGGGCGAATGTCCGGGATACGGTTACGGCCACACTGTTCACAGGCGGCAATGGCGATTTTCTGCCACTGCTGCAATTTCTTCTCCAGACGTTCGCCGTCCAGCTTCACGCCACAACGTTCTGAAAACAGCGGGGTGATGGTATTCACGCCCAGTTCGATGGATTTCTGAATGGTGAATTCCATCTTCTCGCCACGGGATATCACCTGGCCGAGATGCAGATTCAGCGGAGATTCGTTATCCGCCAGCACGCCCTCGTTCAGGCTGACACGCACGCTTTTCTTATCAACCTGCGTGATGCTGGCGTCGAAAACCTGATTGCTGCCGTCAAACAACTGGATCGTCTGACCGGGCTGCATACGCAAAACGCGTCCGACATGGTTCGCAGCATCTTCGCTCAGCGCGATTTCGCTGCGGGCGGTCAGGGGTTCGGGATGATAAATGCGGGGAATGCGCATGTGAGGCTGCTGTCCTTAAACGGTTGAAGTGGGCTATTTTGGCAACTGTTGCCCGCCCTGTCGCTGACTATTGTGCTCTATAGTAGGTTAGCTTTTTCTTTGCGCGCAAGCCTGCTGAACGTACGGGTTATGATTCCCCTGCACCCTGGCAATACGGTTGTCGCGTTCACATTCCCATGCGGTCACCGGATACTGGCGATCCCATGCGGTAAACAACTGTGTCTGCTGGCGGGATAAATTCAGTTTGTACTGGTCACGCATGTAGAAGTAAGTGCGCGCAATGGCACCACGGGCGCGGGCAGGCGGCTCAGCGGCTTTGGCTTTGAAGTCGATTTTCATTTCGCAACGGCCATACTGGCCTTCGCCGCCATTCCACTGGCTGTACATAAAGTTGTTGCGATCGCCGTTCACTTCGCCGATTGCCGGTTCAAGGTTATGCAAATCGGTTTCTACCTGGCGATAGTCGGCATTTTTCGCACAATTTTTGCGCCCGCCATCCTGCCAGCATTGCATCTGGTGGCCAAACTGCCACGCAGGAACCACATGTTCCCATTCGATCCGGCTGGCGCGTAGTTCGCTTTTCCGTACCGCGTAGCCGCAGGATTGCAGATCCGGCGTGCCTTTTTTCCCCTGCCAGCGGATGTTGCAGCCGCAATAAAATGTTGGCGCACCCTGATTGATTTTAACAGCGGCGGCTTTGGCCTGACTGAAATTATTGATGGTATTGCCAGACTGGCTGAAGGCGCTCAGCGGTACCAGCGCACCGATAAACAGAAAAGATAAGAACGTTTTACGAAACATGTTTCTGAAAGCCCCGAGACTAAAAGGCCGAAAGGGTAACGGATGAAAGGTGTCATGACAATGGGACTTTGCTGCTAATGAGTGCTTGAAAAATCAGCAATTAGGGGTGCCGTTAGCGTTAAAGCGTAACAGTTCGCCGCAATGGCGGCAGCGGTATTCCGACTCCTTGCGCATCACCTTATTGTGGCGTCGCACGGTCAGCTGATGGTCGCGGCAGGCGCATAAATAGGGATAGGTTTTACTTTGCACGGAGGCCACTTCGAACTTGTGTGTTCTGCTTGCTGACACACCCAGCACATGTTCCATCATCCAGCGCCATTCCTTACCGTGCGGCGCAGGTGCGCGGCCAAAGCGGCGGTAGACCAGTAAATGGGCCAGTTCGTGCGGCACCACTTCATCAATAAAAGGTTGTTGATTTTCCATCAGCAGCACCGGATTAAGCCGGATTTGCCAGTGTTGCAGGTACGCGCTTCCCGCGCTGGTGCCGCGTTGCTGGTAGCTGATTTCCGGCTCCGTGTAATCGGTGCCAAAAAACTGATTTGCCATCAGGAGTTTTTCCCGCAGGCAGCGCATAACGGCTTGTTGCAGGGCAATGGGGAGACGTGAGGTTTTCATCTGGCGAAGGATAAATCTGGCAGGGGAGAGATGCAATATGGAATTTCCTCCCCTTTGCAGGGGAGGAACGGCGGGCTTACTTACCGATGTCGCGCAGTGCTTCGCCTTTCATCAGGTTGCGTTCGATGTGTTCCAGAGAGACGTTTTTGGTCTCTGGGATCAGCGCAATGGTGATGAAGATGAAGACCACGTTCAGCGCGGCATACACCCAGAAGGTATTGGCGTTGCCGAGGCTGTCGAGCATGGTCAGGAAGGTCGCGCCGACAATCATGTTGGCGATCCAGTTGGTCGCCGTGGACACAGTGATACCAAAATCGCGGCCTTTCAGCGGCTGAATTTCAGAACACAGTACCCAGATCAGCGGACCGGCACTCATGGCAAAACCGACGATAAACATCAGCAGCATAGCGATGGAGAAGTATTTCGCCGCATCGGATTCAACACCGATATGCAGCATGGTACCCAGCACGCCCATACCGACCGCCATCACCAGGAAACCCAGTTTCAGCGTCGGTTTGCGGCCCCAGCGGTCAACCAGACCGATGGCGATGAAGGTCGCCAGAACGTTAACCAGACCGACAATCACCGTACCCCACATCTGTTGTGATGTGCTGGCAAACCCGGCAATGCCGAAGATTTTCGGTGCGTAATACATGATCACGTTCATCCCGGTGAACTGCTGCATCACCTGCAACAGAATGCCGAGGTAAACCGCACGACGGAAGTTCTTGTTGTTGGTGAACAAGCCCCAGCCGCTCTGTTTGACTTTCAGACTTTCACGGATTTCATCCAGCTCGCGTTTTGCCTGCTCGCTGGAATCACGCAGTTTTTCCAGTACGCGGCGCGCTTTACCGTCATCGCCACGCGCGGCCAGCCAGCGCGGGCTGTCCGGCAGGAAGAAGACGCCAACCAGCAACAGCAATGCCGGAATGGTGATGATGCCCAGCATCCAGCGCCATGCCCCGGTGTAGCTGAACGCGGTATCAGACAGGTACGCCGCCAGAATACCGATGGTGATCATCAACTGGTACATGGAAATCATACTGCCGCGGATTTTCTCCGGTGCGATTTCGGACAGATAAATCGGTGCAGTGTAAGAGGCAATACCGACCGCCAGACCCAGCAGAACGCGGGCGACAATCAGGATTTCGGCATTAGGCGCAAAGGCTGAGCACAGGGAGCCGACCACAAACAGAATTGCACCAATCATCAGGCTGAATTTACGTCCAAGACGGAAGTTCAGCCAGCCACTGCCGACAGCACCGACAGCGGCACCAAACATCATGGAACTGACAACCCATTCCTGTTGGTGGTTGGTTATCTGAAAATCATGGCTGATAAAAGGCAGGGCACCAGCGATGACGCCGATATCTAAGCCGAACAGCAGTCCGGCAAGTGCAGCGAGAAAACAGACAAAGAAAGTGACGCTTTTGTTCGAGCGCTTTCCTTTCGTCGATGTTGAGTTATTCATCCGGTCTCCAAAATAATGCAATCGTTATTAAGTTTGTAATAATGCTTAGGCTGTTATGTTATTAACCCTGCACACAGCATAACGTGAACCCGGTCACAGTGTTGTAATCGTTTACACTAATAGGTGTGGCCGGGTGTCTTGTTTTTGAAGGGTTTCAAACAGATAGCGTAACAGGAAGGGGAGGTGCCTGAGAGTAATAGCTCAGAAATTGATTTATATCAATCAATACAGTGTTTCAAACTTTTACACATACAAATAACTAATTAAATTATAACAAGTTATTATCTGTAAACGTTTTCATTAGTACTGTCATCTGACAGGGAAATTCTCCACTTCCTGCTTTTGAGTGTAATCGTTGAAATAGTCGATTCTTACACTTTCGGAAGAAACTGAAGCGGGAAGAGAGAGTTCGGGTGAGAAAGGTTTGCCCGGATAGACGTTTTTTCTGAGCACTTTCCACTGACATTTCGCCTCAGGTTTATCGCTGGTACACAGGCCAATGCGGTTTACCAAAAGGTGAACATTGCCAGTGTTAGTGATTTTCTGAAGCGATGCATCCCACCCCAGTTTTGCGAACTGTTTTGCGGGCGGCACCATGACCACCACACCCCATACGATAATCAGACTCAGATCGCTGGTGATGTTTTTGTTACTGCCAGTGTTTTTAAATTCTTCCGGTGTCATCGACTGAAAATGGACACGATAGATTTTTTCTTCGTTGCTGTCGCCGAGACCGATGATTCTTACCGGCTGGTTGTTACCGGCGGGTAAGGCAAATTTTAGCGGTGATACGACCAGACTGTTTTGCGCGCCTTGCGGCGCAGGCGTTTCATTTTCTTCAGGTGTGCCGGGATGATGAACCTCGGTGATTTTTCCCTGAATATACTGGGTGGTTTCACTTTTAGAACTGATCACCAGATTGGCGGCATGCTGATCGTTAAGCATTACCTTCATCGGTGAAACCGTGATATTGGCGAAACAGAGTGCGGGAATGGCCAGCGCCAGCAACGGGAGAATTTTCAGGCCGCAGGCCAGACTCTTGCTTTGTGACTCACACATAAGGTTCCTTCAGTTCAACAGGGGCTATGAATAAGGGTAAGTCCGGTCATGCAGCTTAAAGCTGCGACGTAAACGTCACAATTAAATGCCCGGTGTAATGCCCGGCTTGTTTACTGTTGATATCAATGGCTTTCGTGTTGAGTTCAATTGGCATTGGCACACATAAGACGGCTTGCGGGATCCCCGGGAGATGTACCGGCCGTACGTGTGCGTTCTGGATATCAGGGATCACAATATCGTGGCCACGCATAATGCTCATTTTGTTACCGTCCGGTAGCACCATTTGCACAAAATATTCAATCCAGCCCGAACTCTGATTAACATCGCCGTGGTCAGTATAAATGAAAAAATTACCCGAGCTAGGGCTGGATGATCCCTGAGGCTGGTCTTCAAATTTTAGCGTGAAACTGGAGCTGTTAGATCCATAACCATCATACAAACACATATCAATATTTGCCCTGCCAGTCATCTGCGCCTGATTCCCTCCCGTGCCGGGCAGCGGGCGCATGTTGAGATCTACGCGTGGGGCGGCCTGACCAAATTCAGGTAAATAGATTTGCTGGTTATTATTGTCGGTAATTTTTAACGAAATATGAGCAACCCAGTCAGCAGCTTTAACATCACCGGCATAATGATCTATCAGGCTGACTTTTAGCTCAGCTTGCCAGTTACCACCGAATGGGAATTTTGCAATCTCCTGTTTAGGAACATAAAAAGTCGCATCAGCACCATTATTACCACTACTGGCATGTGCCGCGGCATTAATTACCCAGGGGCCATATCCGCCAACATTTCGATACGCGGTCAGATTAATTATCGTTGTTGCTCCGCTCTTTTTTTCTCTGAAAAGTAAAGGTATTGATGATTTATTGCCTTGCGACGAACCGGGTGCTCCCTCTTGTATTGTCTGTGTTGCACATTGTCCGTTATCCGGGGATGTACTTGATAAGCATACCCAGTTATTTTTAAAATCGGACGGATCGTCACCGCCACTTTCTCTATTCCAGATATAGGAATCTTTTGGTGCTGTTTTATCAAAAGTGAATTCCGCCGTCGTATCTCTTCCCGCAGGAGGCTTGGCGCAGGTCGTAGTGCTAAAAAAGGCAGAGGCGAGCAGAACTGCAACTGTTGCAATATAGCTATGAATTTTTTTCATATTATTCTCCAGATGTCAGAACTCGCGTACTTTCTTGTTTGAGGAGTACTTCAGGCAATTCAGCTTTACGGATGATGTCACACCGTGTTTTACCCACATAGCGCACCACATCACGGTTCGACTGTACTGTCACTGTGCATTGATAATTCTTATCGCCATTTACAAACTTTTCGCCAGCGAGGTCATTTCTGCGGTAAATCCGCCATCTTCTGAAGGCTGAACGCGCTGGCATTGAGCATACTGCCTTGATTAATCGGTTCACCTGTCGCCGTGACCAGCTGGCCGACGTAGGTGTAATGGGATTCCATTGTCACTTCGCGCACTTAAAGCTGTGAAGTAAATGTCACTATCAGGTGCCCGGTATAATGCCCTGCTTGTTTGCTGTTGATATCAATGGCTTTCGTGTCGAGCTCAATTGGCATTGGCACGCATAAGACGGCTTGCGGGATCCCCGGGAGATGTACCGGCCTTACGTGTGCGTTCTGGATATCAGGGATCACAATATCGTGGCCACGCATAATGCTCATTTTGTTACCGTCCGGTAGCACCATTTGCACAAAATATTCAATCCAGCCCGAACTCTGATTAACATCGCCGTGGTCAGTATAAATGAAAAAATTACCCGAGCTAGGGCTGGATGATCCCTGAGGCTGGTCTTCAAATTTTAGCGTGAAACTGGAGCTGTTAGATCCATAACCATCATACAAACACATATCAATATTTGCCCTGCCAGTCATCTGCGCCTGATTCCCCCCGGTGCCCGGCAGCGGGCGCAAGTTAAGATCAACACGCGGGGCGGCCTGACCAAATTCAGGTAAATAGATTTGCTGGTTATTATTGTCGGTGACATTGAGGGTGATATGGGCGTTCCAGTCTGCAAGTTTGATTCGGGGATCCCATTGCATTAGATTCATTTTTAGATTGGCTTCCCAGATCCCACCTGTGGGTAGTTTCTGAAGCTCCTGACTATTCACATAGACAGTCAGTCTGGAGTCATCATTAGCATTACCATCCTCGCAATTCCTCTGCATACCAGCATTAACCAGGTAGGGGCCACCCTCCTTGGAGTTGATGGGGTTACCACAGCCTGTACCTGTAGTGGTATAGATTTCATGGTAACCGGTGAGATTAATGACCTGAGTGATGTGACTTCTTTTTTCTGTAAAAATAATTGGAATAGTAGTGCTTCCGTTTTTTACACCGGTCACCGAGGTGCTGCATTGACCATTCACAGGGTTTGAGGATGATAAACAAGTCCAAGTATTTCTGCCCCAGAGCGGATCGTTTGAATTGTCGTAACCCCCGCTTTCATCTTTCCAAATATCAATTTGTGAGGGCGGGCTGGATTTATCAAATGTTGACGTAACGGGGGTGTCACGCCCAGTGGGTTCAACCCGTGTAGCATAGGCTTGTGAAGTTATCAGCCCTTGTGCTCCGATCAGCAACAAGAATGCGGTTAAATAAGCGCTCAGTTTCATTTTGTTTTCCTGATATTTGTGGGTAATTCGCCTTGCGTAATGGTTTTACACAATGTTTTGCCCACATAACGCACCACATCACGGCTCGACTGTACGGTCACCGTGCATTGATAATTCTTATCGCCATTCTGAACATACAAACTTTTCGCCAGCGAGGTCATTTCTGCGGTAAATCCGCCATCTTCTGAAGGGCTGAACGCGCTGGCATTGAGCATACTGCCTTGATTAATCGGTTCACCTGTCGCCGTGACCAGCTGGCCGACGTAGGTGTAATGCGATTCCATTGTCACTTCGCGCACTTTCATTTTCCCCGGCAACAGGAACAATTTCTGGCTGCCTGCGCCCTGCGTAATGCTGGCCTGACTGCCGTTACTGACGTCACGGCTTTCATCGACGGACACCTTGCCTTCTTCAAAACCGGTCACCGGGAATAATGCTTTGCTGTTTTGCTTCATTTTGGTGGCACCGCCACCCTGAACGGAAACGTCAACCAGTGCATCATCAGCGGCATCCGCATCTTCATCTTTGCCTTTGACTTTGACCGCCACCGCTGCCCCCGGCGAACCTGTACCGCCCGGCCCCCAGAAGAAGCCGGATTTGGAGACGGCTACGGAAGAACTGTAGCTGCCAGTGACCGCACCCTGATGGGTTTTTTGCTCGTTGTCATAACTGTCGGAAATGGTCAGTTCGCCTTCGCCATACTGGCCATTAAGACGACCGTGAACTGAAGCGTTAGCGTTGTCGGTATCCGTGCCACCCACATCAATACCCAGTTCGCGGTCGTTATTGCTGCCCCAGTCCCAGTTCTGGCTGGCATTGTAGGTCATCTGTGCGTCGCCGTTCTGGCTGCCCTGATAATCGGTACTGAATGAGGAGTTGCTGCTGCGAAGCTGGGAATTTTTTGGTGTGCTGCGTGACAGAGAGAAGCCCATGTAGATACCTTTGTCATTATCACTGGCGCTGCTGCTTTGACGGCGGTATCCGCCAAATCGCGTGGTAATCGTCATCTGCTTCCAGTTGAAACTTTTATTCAGGCTCAGCTGTAAAGTCTTGGACGTACTCTGCGATTCGGTGTTGTTGATCATGTTGTCTTCAAAAGGCTTTGAAGGATCGTACGACGAATAGTCTGGCGACAGGCTGGTGTTCTTATTGTAAGTGTAGCCCAGCGATGCCGACCAGCCTTTGACCGGCACGGAAAGTGTACCGCTTACTGATTCGTAACAACCGATATCGGCGTAATCATACTGGCCGGCATCTGCGCTGGTACAGCTTTTGCCGTACGCGGCATTGCGGTAAATGCTCATGGAAAAGCCGTCGTTGTAACTGATTTGCTCAACGTTACCTTTGGAACCGTCGGTACCGCTAAAGACATTGGCCTGCATATCCAGCACGCCATCGATCACTTTGCCGGTAAACCCGTGCGTCCATTGCAAACCCGCTTCGCCATAGTTTTCATTATCGGTATTGGCAACACCCGCGGTGGCCGTCAGCTCGGCAAATACCGGAAGACGGGCACCGGCCTGCACCACCGGTTTGCGTGACGTGCTGTTACTGTCTTCATCATCGGTTGAGCTGACGACCTTGTTATCTGCCGTTTCACCGGCCTGGATAAACCATTGCATATGTCCGTCGCCGATCCCGCCGGTTTTGGTAAACGGCTGAGTCTCGGTGCGCACGAGCTGGTTATTCTCATAAATTCGCAGGGTGACGGCATAACTGCCACTCGGGAAGTTGCCGGTATCCAGCGTATTTGAGCCGTTATTCAGGTAGAACGTGCCCAGTAACTGATTGCCGCGATAGGCATCCACACGGGATTTACTGGAAAGCAGCACCACCAGCGGCGAACCTTTGCTGGCCTCTTCGAGATTCAGGTAGCTCAGTGAACTGCCTGCACGGATACCGTCAATTGCATTCAGCGGGAGCAGCGAGAAGCTGATATTCCCGCCGAGATTGCTGGAGAGATCGCGTGAATCCATCCGTCCGGCCTGTACGTAATGGCGTTTGCCTAAGCTCTGGCGGAAATACAGGTCATCCACAGACACCGTCTGGCTTTCGCTGTCGTCGCTTTTGTACGAATTGAGCGACCAGTCAAAACCCACATAGCCGTTGGTCAGCACGCCGAGCGCGCCGGAGCCCTGTAAGGACAGGCTCTGGTATTCATCCTGCGCCGCCACGTTCAGTGTCTGTTGATGAATCAGGGCATTTTCCGTCTGCGTAGTTGGCGTGTAATAGAGAGCCTTTTTACCGGCATCCGGTACCAGCTTCTTACTGACAAAAACGTCAGCCGCGCTGTTATTTTCATCATAAATCAGCGCCAGGGAATCTGTTTCCAGATAGCCGCATCCTTTGGCATTAGCATTGCTGCCGCAGGCCAGGTTGCCGTGTCGTGAAAGCGGCGCGGACAATGTCGCCAGCATTTTCTGATAATCCGGCGTACCGGCTTTCAGTGGCAGGTTTAATGCCGTCATGACCGCCTGTGGGTCTTTGAACTGGACGGTTTCCAGTGTGACATTCGCTTCAAATAAGCCAGCCGACTGGCCCAGCAAATTGAGGTTCAGCCAGATGTTCTGACCGGAAACCAGTTCTTCAAAACCAGGCGGTACGCCGGAGTCTGCTGCTAAAGCAAGATTGCTGAATAAAGCAAAATGAATTGCCAGAAAGCAGAGTGACACTTTCAGATTGGGTTTCATTATTTTTCCTTTATTCAAAAATCTGAGCAGTGGAAAAGAATCGGCCCGATTAACAGGCCGATGAGGAGTGACTCTGGTGAGGTGAACGCTTATGGCGTTGTAGTTGCCTGAGTCAGCACAACGCTGACTACACCGCTGTAGTTACCGGAAGCCACCGGTGCCTGAGTAGCCTGGCTGACCATCAGAGGCTGAATGATGGAACCGTTAGTGGTGTCACCGTTCGGGAACAGCGTGGTTGCACTCATGGTTTGCTGAGCCTGAGTCAGGGTCAGGTCACCGTATTTCACGCTCAGTGGGATATTCGGGTTGACGCCAACGGTATCCATTAATTGCGGAGTACCGGCCAGGTTGATGTTCACGTCTTTTGTCGCATCGTTTGAGTAGATTTTCGTGGATTGAGTAACAGGTTCCAGACCCACGCCTGGCATATATCGCATTTCCATGGTGGACGGTAATACATCACCCGTGTCAGTGGTCATATCCAGCGTGGCATCCACGTTTGCAGTTACAGTAATATCTTTCTGCACTGCAGAAGCATTGATAGCGAAGCCCATGATTGCAGTTACGAGTAATGGTTTGATAATTGATTTCATTTTTAATTCCTAATTAATAAGATGCATATTGATATGCGGGTTTTATAACAAGAGGGTTTTATTTTCTGTATAAAATAGTGAGATCTATTTTGCACCGAATTCTTTTACACCAACGGTTTTTTCGGCCCAGTTGGAATATTTTACTTTCACCACGCGATAATTATTTCCTTTAAATAGGGCAGGATCTAATGTGGCGTGCTGATTAGGGTAAATGCTGTTTTTAACCGGTTTGCTCCATTTACAGCCCTCATCAGTGAGTTGCTGAGGACATAAACCAATACTCTCAATCTTCAGATGAATATTACCGGTATTGCTGACCACGCGGCTCGCCGGGTCCAGCGTGAAGTCCAGCCTTGGCGTGGCAGGCGGTACGTTAACCAGTACGCCCCAAATCATGCTGATGCCGAGTTTAGCCGGACTTTTTTGTTCGTTTTTGTCGTTACTATTATTCACCCCCGGAACACCTTCAAAATAAACGCGGTACGCCTCTTCGGTTTGCGGTTGCTGAATATTAATCAGGCGTATAATACGGGTGGTGCCGGGTGCCAGTCCGAATTTCTCCGGGGTAACGACAATACCATTTCCCGATGACTGGCTTATTGTGGTTTCATTTTCCTGCGCGGTGCCAGGGTTGTTAATCTTCTTTACTGTGGTCTTCACATATTCCGTGGTGGCAGAGTTTGTTGTCACGCTAATTTGTGCGCCGCCGCTTTTTTGCATCGGGACAGAAATAGGGTAGACGCTTATTCCTGCAAATGATGATGCTGATAAAATTAATGGGGCGGCTGCTAAAATCATTGTCCATGATTTCAAGTTAGTTAATGGCATTGTCATTTTCTCAATATTTAATGGGTCACTATCCTTAAAGAGATTTCGTTAATTCCATTTGAGTATTTATTTGTTTGGATGCTTTCGATGGGGTGAATAATAGATTCAATGAATGTTCAGGTCAATGGCATGGAAATGAGCTATTTGTGTTATTTGTTTGGCTAATATAAAACAAAACAATTAAGTAACATTTGGTGGTTTTTTTATTATTATGATAGCAAAGGATTTTTTATCATTATCAGTTTTTTTATATTCGGCATTGTTAAATAAAAGCAGTGGGTTTTCTGGTTGTGTGTATTTAATGAATGAGTAATTAAGAATAATGAAATTAAATGAATGGATATAAAATATCTTAAAAATCAATGATGTGTTTTTTATATTCTTTAAGTGAATGAGGGAGGTTCTTATAAAAAGAGGAAAGAGCAGGGAGGAAAGGAGATACAGGCAGTAAAAAACCCCGCCAAAGGACGGGGTTTGAGAGACGACAGGACGTGCGAAGGAGTTATAAGCCTGCTGCCTCGCGCAACTGAGCGGCTTTGTCGGTTTTTTCCCAAGGGAAGTGTTCACGACCAAAGTGACCGTAGGCTGCGGTTTCCTTATAGATAGGGTGCAACAGATCCATCATCTGAATCAGACCGTATGGACGCAGGTCGAAGAACTCACGCACCAGCAGGGTCAGCTGTTCGTTGGATACTTTACCGGTACCGAAGGTTTCCACCATGATGGACGTCGGTTCTGCCACGCCAATCGCGTAAGACACCTGAATTTCACAACGATCGGCCAGACCCGCTGCTACGATGTTTTTTGCCACATAACGTGCAGCGTAGGCCGCAGAACGGTCAACTTTCGACGGATCTTTACCTGAGAACGCACCGCCACCGTGACGGGCCATGCCGCCGTAGGTATCCACGATAATTTTACGACCAGTCAGGCCGCAGTCACCCATCGGGCCGCCGATAACGAAACGGCCCGTCGGGTTGATGTGGTACTTGGTACCGGCGTTCAGCCATTCTGCGGGCAGCACAGGTTTGATGATTTCTTCCATCACTGCTTCCTGCAAATCTTTCAGCGCGATGTCTTCTGCGTGCTGAGTAGACAGCACGACTGCATCAATACCGACGATTTTGCCTTCGTCATACTGGAAAGTGACCTGGCTTTTTGCATCAGGACGCAGCCATGGCAGGGTGCCTGATTTACGCACTTCAGCCTGACGCTGCACCAGACGGTGTGCATAAGTAATAGGTGCTGGCATCAGTACGCTGGTTTCGTTGGTCGCATAACCAAACATCAGGCCCTGATCGCCCGCACCTTGTTCCAGCGGGTCAGTACGGTCAACGCCCTGGTTGATATCCGGTGATTGCTTGCCGATAGCGCTCAGCACTGCACAGGAGTTGGCATCGAAACCCATGTCAGAATGGATGTAGCCAATTTCGCGAACAGTCTGACGCGTGATTTCTTCAACGTCGACCCATGCGCTGGTGGTGATTTCACCGCCAACCAGGACCATGCCGGTTTTGACATAAGTTTCACATGCAACACGTGCTTTTGGGTCTTGCTCTAAAATCGCGTCAAGTACCGCATCAGAAATCTGGTCAGCGATTTTATCTGGATGTCCTTCCGAAACGGATTCGGACGTGAAGAGGTGTTTAGCCATTATGTTCTTTACCTTACATACGACGGGTTAGATATCACTGCATAGCACTGGGGAGACTGGCAGATGAGGAGCGAAGCTCGCCATTGTCGCAATGCGTCCTGCATGTCCCCATTAGGCAAAGCCTTGAAGCAGTTTGCGCGTTAAACCACCCATGCGTGTGGACGGATTAACATCTGGACGGCTATTTTAGGATAGCAGGCGTTCTGAATGCCAGTCATTTTTGTGACAGAGTGAGTGTTATTGTGCGGGTTTGCAGTGATATTCACGGTCTGAAACTATTTACACTGCATTTTCATTTTGCAATTACAGCGGGTTGCCGGTATAAACGGCGCGCGCTATGCACATTTCTGCAGGCTCTGCAGAAGCAGCGTATTCCAGTAATTACTGCGTTTTCAGCTAGAATGCCCGCGGGTGATGCGTGGCACGTGTGGAGGTGGTTAGTTTAATGACCCACTTTTTACCGCTTGTAACATTTCAACTGCATCCCCTGCAGCCTTCATTGCGCACTGCAGCACTTCTCTCAGACCCTCATTTAGAAAAGCGTCTGTCATCTCTGCGATGTTACAGACAGCCTGGCTATAGACAGGTCAGTCGCCGACACCGGTACGCTACTCAGTAACCTCTGGTCTGCGTGAACATCGCACTCCCGACATATAACTGATGTAGCCTGTAATCTCCTGGGGCATTCACCCCTGATTTCTCCCGACTCGTTACACGGAGTCTAAAAACGTGTTTTACAATGATATGAGTGGAAAACAGCCCCATAGCTGTGGCACGCAGGGTTTTATCCTGTCTGAAAGCCAGCCTTGCGGGTTGTTCTCACCTGTTGTTACTGCGATAGTGGCTGGCCATGTTGTCAGTATAGAAAGAGGATTTACCTATGTCTGATGACATCCAGTCCCACCGTCCGTCACATTCGGGCGATACTGTTTCTTTGCGCTCCATGCAGGAGGTTGCCGTGAACGATCGTGATGCCAGCAAGATGCTGCGCACTTACAACGTTGCCTATTGGGGTAACAATTATTATGACGTCAATGAACTGGGCCACATCAGTGTTTGCCCGGATCCCGACGTACCTTCTGCCCGTGTCGATCTGGCACAACTGGTCAAAGACATGCGCGAGCAGGACGGTCAGCGTCTGCCAGCATTGTTCTGTTTCCCCCAAATTTTGCAGCACCGCCTGCGTTCGATTAACGCCGCGTTTAAACGTGCGCGTGAATCTTTCGGCTACGAGGGTGACTACTTCCTGGTATACCCGATTAAAGTCAACCAGCATCGCCGCGTGATTGAATCGCTGGTGGAATCCGGTGAACCGCTGGGGCTGGAAGCTGGCTCAAAAGCTGAGCTGATGGCCGTTCTGGCGCATGCCGGGATGACCCGTTCCGTGATCGTCTGTAACGGTTATAAAGACCGTGAATACATCCGTCTGGCACTGATCGGTGAGAAACTCGGTCACAAGGTCTATCTGGTTATCGAAAAGATGACTGAGATTAAACTGGTGCTGGAAGAAGCCGAACGTCTGAACGTGATCCCGCGTCTGGGCGTGCGTGCGCGCTTATCTTCGCAGGGGTCGGGTAAATGGCAGTCCAGCGGCGGCGAGAAATCCAAATTCGGCCTGGCGGCATCTCAGGTTCTTCAACTGGTGGAAATGCTGCGTGAAGCCGGGCGTCTGGAAAGCCTGCAACTGCTGCACTTTCACCTGGGTTCTCAGCTGGCGAATATTCGCGACATTTCGACTGGTGTGCGTGAATCCGCGCGTTTCTATGTCGAGCTGCATAAGCTGGGCGTCAACATTCAGTGCTTCGACGTCGGCGGCGGTTTGGGCGTGGATTACGAAGGGACCCGTTCACAGTCTGATTGCTCGGTGAACTATGGTCTGAATGAATACGCCAATAACGTGATTTGGGGGATCGGTGATGCCTGTAACGAGCACGGCCTGCCGCACCCGACGGTGATCACCGAATCTGGCCGCGCCGTGACCGCGCATCATACTGTGCTGGTATCAAACGTGATTGGCGTTGAACGCAACGAATTCAAAGAGCCTGTCGCCCCTGAAAATGATGCACCGCGTGCGCTGGGCAGCATGTGGGATACCTGGAACGAAATGCACGATCCGGAAAACCGCCGCTCACTGCGCGAATGGCTGCACGACAGCCAGATGGATTTGCACGATGTCCACTCGCAGTATGCGCACGGGATCCTGGATCTGACACAGCGCGCCTGGGCGGAAGACATCTACCTGAATATCTGCAACAAAATTCAGGATCAGCTGGATCCGAGCAACCGCGCGCACCGTCCGATCATTGACGAATTACAGGAGCGTATGGCGGACAAACTGTACGTCAACTTCTCTCTGTTCCAGTCAATGCCGGATGCATGGGGTATCGATCAGCTGTTCCCGGTTCTGCCGCTCGAAGGCCTGGATAAACCACCGGTAGGCCGTGCGGTGCTGCTGGATATCACCTGTGATTCCGACGGCACTATCGATCACTACATCGACGGTGACGGTGTAGCCACTACCATGCCAATGCCACCGTACGATCCTGAGAATCCGCCAGTGCTGGGCTTCTTTATGGTCGGCGCGTACCAGGAAATTCTCGGCAATATGCACAACCTGTTCGGCGATACTGCGGCGGTAGATGTATTTGTCTTCCCTGACGGCAGCATTGAAGTGCAGCAGTCCGACGAAGGCGATACTGTTGCTGATATGCTGGAATACGTGCAACTGGATCCTAACGTATTGCTTTCCCGTTTCCGCGATCAGGTAAAAGAAACCGATCTGGATGCAGAACTGCAGGCACAGTTTGTAGAAGAGTTTGAAGCCGGTTTATACGGTTATACGTATCTGGAAGAAGATGAGTAATTCAGCAGGTTCGTTCCGGCTGAATCAGTAAAAATATTTGGCGAAGGTTTTATTCCTTCGCCATTTTTTTATTCGTAATTGACAACAAAAGTGCCTTTAGCCGAAAAACTCCCTACCGAAATGGTTTTTGAATCTGCTACCAACTGGGCGCTGAATTGCAATTGTTTAGATGCAGGGATATTGGTATCACTTACAGAATTTATTGAATTGGTATCGTTAGGTATTAACTGACCACCAGCAGCGGTTGTAATCTTTACCCCGACACCTGTCGCAGCATTTGATGTAGCAGAATTCCCCAATAATGCGCTGTTCCCTGGCGCGACATTGACCGTGGTCATTCTGGTTTTAAACATACTGACATTGGTGCAGCCAGATGCATTAAGGGTAAAATTCACAACACTTGTAGAACCTGCTCTGATCTTTGCCGCGGTGTAATCCCCTAATGGAATGTTGCCAGCACTGCTGACGAGTGAGGTACAGGTGGGTGCTTTAACAGGAAACGAAAAATCACCTATATTGACTGAAATCACACCGTTATTTGTATCAGCCCCACCTAATCTGAATGCCCCGACATTACTCTGGGTTAACGGGTGAATAGCCGATACACCTTTTGGAATACCAACGAATTGAGAGGTTTGGTAAAGATCAATATAAAACCCCCAATTTCTGTCCTCAACTATGCTTTCGTCATCATGCATGTTGTACAGAGTGATCATCTCTGTATTGATGGGAATATATGCAGCCACAGACGCATTGGTTTCCCTTCTTAACTCAACTGAATAGAGAATTCCGGGAATGTTAGTGGCGTATAATACTGCAGAGTACCCCGTATTTTTATCAATAGAACCTGCTTGAGCAATGCCACCTGTCTTCCCATATAAGTTTTCGCCATCATTCCCGGTCCTGCAATCAGAGTGAATCCCCCAGCTTGACGTTGCTTTTAAGTCGTTATTCGTAAGCATTGTTGTACTGCTTACATGAGGATGCAAATCAATCTCAGGCCCGCTTAGAGTTAATGTGGTTGTGAAGGGCGCATTGGAAAAATAGCATTCCCTGGCTGCATGTGCATTTTTGAAACAAAAAATAATGAGCAATGCTAACAGAATATTCAGGGCTGTTCCCTTCCTGTTCTGTGATCTCGATATATTAAGAGGTGTTGCTAAAATAACATTATTCATAATTGACACTCACCAGAACCTTCGAAGTGACCTTACCTGCTGTCACCATTCCGGTATTCTGATAACGAACGTAAAAGTTAAAGTCTGTCATGCCCGAAGAGAACGTTGAAGCATCCACCGGAAAATTGACATCAGAAGTTCCGTCAGGTTCTAAGACATTGGTATTGTATTTTTTTGAAAATATCACAACGCCCACATTATTTGCTCCACCCGGCATTTCGCTCGTTTCACTGATAAAAACCTGCTTAGATGTAGGCGCAAAATTTCCCGACTGAGGTGCAAAACTGAAGTGAATATTATCTACTTCATTCGTACATTCGCTAAGGCTTACAGTAAACGGGTAACCGCCCAGTTGGTCGGTGGGTAATATCGGTGCAGGCGGAGAACCGCGATCAGAAAAATAAGCCACGCTAACAGTCGGTAAATGGACCGATCCCCCATTTCGTAATGTGAGTTTGCAGGTTGTTTCAAGAATATTTGCCTGAATATTCATATTTAAATCACCTTCTGCATGGCTCACAAAAGGAAAGCAGGATGTAAAGAAAAACAAAATCAGCGATAAGGTTCTATTTTTCTTCCACAGATTGTAAAACATAATCCACCCGTTGACCGTGTATAAACCGATTATTGATAGGTAATAACAAATGTAATAGGTGCAGTAAAACTTCCAGCTAAGACATCAGTGATCATTCTGTCTTTAGCGATAACCATTCTGGCATTCATCGCCATGGTGCCGCCAGAACTGAGCGCGATGTTTTGCGACGTTGTCCTGTCGAAGCAACTTAACTGACTACCTGAATCTGTGGCACCTCGCCATAATTCGACAGCGGTGGCTGTCGCTGTACCGCCGTTATTAGCAAAAGAGTCGCCATTTGAACTGGGGCCTGAACATCCGCCTGCAGTAGGTCTAACCGTTATATCCGCTGATTTAACGCCAGAGCAACTGCTAAAAACAAGTTTAAAAGCTTGAACTTTACTTTTTTGTGCGAGCTCAGATTTATACACATCACCGAAATTAATTTGAGATGTGGCCGCGCCGGCATCATTCTGAATGATGGCGGTACAAGTACCTGCTTCAATGGTTGAGGTGAAGGTAGCTGACAAATTTTCAGTCGGTGTAAGTTCAAGTGAATGTGCTGAAAAAACCGTTATTAAAGTCGCAGGGAACAGGAAAAATTTTATTTTTTTCACGTTATTATCCTCCATGTTTTATATCTGAATTTTCTATATTATTCATATTCGAAATTAAAAGTGGCAACCGCGCTAAAATTTCCCGTTGTGCCCTTACCTGATTGTGTTTCTATCAAACGTGAAATCAACGAAACTTCTTTTGCATTGATCTCTGCGCTGCTCCAGTTTAACCTTTGATTATCTGCTGTAGAGTTGATGACAAAAGGCTGATTTGAAGCTGACGTTCTGGCGATCGTGACCCCCAAAAAGGATGATGCGCCTTCGCCTGAAAGATCACTGATAATGGCTGTATCCTTATAAGCGGACGGAGTGCCTCTGATAGTAGTCTTGATTGATGTTACCCCTGCCGGGCATTCTACGATTTTAATTTTGAATGTCATTGTTGCCGCCGGATCATTTTGTATTATTTTATCCAGACTGACTTTTCCACCCGAACCAATAGGGATGGTATTATTAATACCATTGCCAGTCCCCCCTTCTAGTTTCATTTCGCAGGTGGTTTCAATAATATTGGCGCTAAAAGTGACATCGACGTTCTGTGCAAAAACACATGTGCTGTTAAAGTTAACAAGCAAAGCTGAGCATAATGCCAGTATGTTTTTATATTCCTTTATCATATCATCTCCACTTTATTATTAAACTAAAAGTTAGTGTTTCATTTTACAAGAGACGTTTTTTAGCATAATCGTCATATTTATCTTGTCAGGATTTTCTGGAATGGAATAATCAACCAGACAAGATTGGTCAGACTGATTTCCCCACACCACCTTCAACACCCCTTTATCATCAATGCCACGTGCAAAAGCACGTCCGCCTTGTCCTATCGTGCCGACCAAAATATCTTTGCTATTAAAAACATCAGCTCCTAAAGGAATGAAACCATTATCAGAACGCTCTAACTCCAGAATAACCGAGCGTCCCTCATCGGTTTCAAAATTAACCAAAACCACAGCACCACTGCGAGGGTAGGTTGTGGTACTGGTATTGATGATATTAACGTCCGTTTCCAGAGTGCTGATGTCAAGGCCAACGATATTTTCCTGATAAGGTGAAAGATAGGGGGTAATCGCATATCCGTTACTGTTTATCTCTCCTTCGCCCATACTCATTTTGGCGCCTTTCGCTCCTTTAGCTTTGACCAACGCCAGCGTATCGGTGTCATTAATATTTCCGGGAGCAAAGGTGATATCTTGAGAATGAATAACCATACCACCGCTGGTGCCGAAGGATGCTTGTCTGCCTCCGTCATCAGTGACGGAAGCGGAAAGGCTGACCGGACCGTAAGGGCTGTTATAACTTCCGTAGCCACCAATCTGATTTAAGTTCTGTGAATCAGACAGCGAAGAAGACGTGTTAACGCTGTAGTTATAACGGTTATCCTCGGTGTACCCCCCGGCGCTCATGTCTAACTGCGACGAGCCTTTAAAGTCAGAGCTTAAACCGGCGTTCACGTTGGTAAATCCCGCCGGACGTTTACCCTGACCGAACAGATTTTCTAAAGGAATGCTCAGGTTGACATAAAGCCTGTCATCCTGTTCGCCATTTTCGTTATATTCCCGCTGTAACGAAATACTGTAATTTGCCCAACGATAGTTATTGTTATATCCGAGCGAGAACTGGGACGTTTTTTTACTTTGATTCCAGTAAGTTTCCCAACTGCCGGTCATATAGAGTGAACCGTAATCTTTTTCAGCATATTCCAGGGGCTGATTAATATTAACCTGTATCTGGTTTTTCATTCTGTCGTAATTTTTGAAAGTCTCTTCTTTATTTATCGGATCATTATTGAGTTCATCCTGTAGCGAGGCTGCATCGTGGAGGCTCAGATAGTCCTGCGTTGAAAACCGGTAAGCAGCCACATTCAGCGACGTATTGGTCTCGGTTAACAGTTTATTGTATGAAATCCGATAACTCTGACCTTCCAGCGATTGTGTATCATCGATATCTGCACGGGAATGGGTGATGTCAAAAGCAAATGCCCCAGCCGGAGTCGTCATGGCTATCCCGGTTAAAACGGACAGGTAATCTGATGACATCGCTTCCACACCAGCATAACCCGTAAAAGTGTTATTGATGCCGTAATATCCCGTCAGAACCGCCACGTCGGGAGAATTACTCAATGAACCGTCATTGAGTTTTCCGACGCCGACATCCCAGCGGGCACTGCCTGGGCGCAACATCTGCGTGACTGAAGAATAGGGCAGGGAAAAGGTGCGCTTGCTACCATCAGACTCTTCTACGGTTACGTCCAGACTGTTGCCATAACCGGTCGGGTTAACGTCATCAAGTGCAAACGGCCCCGGTGGTACCGTGGTTTCATAAATCACAGTGCCGCTCTGACGGACAGTGACTTTCGCGTTACTGTTTGCCGTGCCGCGGATCACTGGCGCATAGCTGTTGGCTGAGCTGGCTTGCATACGGGGATCGCTGAATATCCTGAGCCCACGCAGACTGATGGAGTCAAAAGTATCACCCTGCGTGTAAGTGTCCCCTAAAACGAATTGGGCCTTTAAGCCCGTGATATCGTGCTGGACATAAGCATCCTGACTTGAATAGGACAGCCCGTTGTCCTGATCCCAGTTTGTTGAGCCACGGGCACGAAAACGCCAGCCAGCGAAGTTTGCACCATAATTTAACCCGGCGTAGGCAGTGTCACGGGATTCTCCGTCAGCGGTTGAACGGTAGGCATTCAAATCATAAGACAGCATGAACGCTGTGATGCCTTCTTCCCAGAGAGTCGGATTCACATAGCCGGCAGGATGTCTGGCGAGATAAATTTGTGGAACGGTAATGTCCAGCCGTTGTTCGGCGGTATTAAACCGGACCCGTGCGCCATCCAAATTTTTACTGAGGTCAAAGCAAGAAGCCTCGCCCGTCCCGGTGTCTGCCGCATTGATATCGGAAGCACGGGTATCTTCGGTAATAATATCCAACTGATCGATTAATTTTTGTGTCAGACAGGGGGTTGCCGTCGCACTGCCGTTATCAATAAAGGTGACCTGAGTGTTGAGTTTCAACGTGCCATTGACAAAAATTCCCACGCTGTAAACACCCGGAATAATGGGATTTCCCTTACTGAAACGCCGGGTGTCGATTTTGTCGCTGTCTGTCGTGCTGTAGAGAAACTGGCTGTCAAACTCTACAGTTTCATCTTCATCAGTATCATTTGATATGGCAGTTTCCGCTATACTGACTGGCGACCAGAAAGTGGCAATGCCCTGAGTCAATGGAAGCAGTAATAGTCCACTTATTATTTTTTTAAATTTCATAATATTACTGGCTTTTTTTGAAAAATTGACAATGACAGAGCCTTTGTTAAAGGCTAAACGCGTGAGTGATATTTCCGCCGTAATCACTGATAGCGGAGTAGGTTATTTTCCCGGCGCTGACGGGATTGCTCAGCCCTTCAACTTTCATCAGTTTTATGGACGCTGGGGAGATCATATTTTTCTCAATAGCGTACTGACTGTTATTTGCATTCAACGTTGCTTCATTCACCGTGACAAAATAAGGTGAGGCATTTTTGACTTCTGCAAACACCTGTTTATCTTTTTTGATAATTTTCCATGTCAGCGCGGTGGCCGCTTCAGAAGAAGAACCTTTAAGCCCCTCGGGGCGATAAAACAGTTTTATACGGGTACGGAAAGCCAGTTGCAGCAAATTCTCATCGGAAGTATTTTTCGCTTTAGGGGGGATTTCCAGAACGTTAAACCAAAAGACACTTTCTTTATCTTTAGGTAAGTCTGCATCAAGGCTGGCAATTTTTACTGTCTGTCCCTGTTTGGCATTCATTCGGGAAATAGGAGGCGTAACCAGAAAAGGAATTTTCATCTCCTGCGGATTAATATCTTCACGGCCGTCGTCCATCCAGGCTTGCACCAGCAAAGCTTTCTCGCCACGATTATCCAGTTTTACCGTGACCTCTTTCGCCTGAGCTGGATAAATAACCCGGGTGCCGGAGATGACAACATCCGCACTGACATCAGAAGCAATAAAACCCAACATTGCCAGACTGTATATAATAACTTTTTTAGCCGATATAAAATTCATAATTCCCTCTGTAAATTTTATAATAAAAGCGTGCCACCGCTCTGTCAGCGGCACGCTTAATCACTCGCTAAATAGCGATAATAATTATTCGTAAGCCATGGTGAAGGTGACGTTAGTATTCACTTTACCCGACTGAACAGAATTGGTTTCTGTCCAGTCAGCACTCGGAACATACGCTGTTTTGTAGGCGAAAATACCGCGACCGTCGACCAGCGTCACGCTTTGTGGCACATCGGTCGGATCACCGATCAATACCTGGCTGACATCCGTCGTAGTGTTGTTATACAGCGCAATACTGACGTTTTGCGCGCTGCCAGAAACCGTAGAGTCTGGTTTCAGCGTACCGTTGGACAATTCAGCAAATTGCTGTGAAGAGAAGCTAATAGTGGCTTTTGTGACCGATGCTGCACAGTCATTGAGCATTAACTCGAACTCTTTCGCGCCCACGCCGCCCGCAGCCAGAGTCGTGGCATCAACCGCTGCTTTGGTCACAACCGGCAACGAAATCGTCACATTATTGGCAGCAACACCGTTATTGGTGGTGATTTCGCAAGTGGTATCTGATACAGCGCCATCAAAGGTAATTAAGCCTACGTCTGCTGCTTGTGCAGATAAGCCTGAGAATACCAGACAGAATGCCGACAAAGGGAAAAAAATAGTACTCTTTTTCATGAATCTTCCTTTTCATTATAAAAGTAATGACAACATTAAAATAAAACTATTAGTGGCTTGTATTAGTGACTTGAATAAGTTTTTTCAGAAAGTTACTGAGTGTGAATTATAATTATCGTTTTTATTGATATCAAGTTCGCCTTACGGTAATACAAATGTAATAAAGTGATTCCTTTTTCAATTTGTAATTAGTTAACTGTCTTTTATAATTAAGTTTTTAAGTATTGAATTTTGTTTCTCAGAACGCTATTGACTATCAAATTAAAAAATCTTCAGGAACAGAGTTTTTAATCGAATCGTGAAAATGATGAAAAATATACATTCATCTATGTGATGTAATAATTCTTATACTCTCTGCAGGTGATAATCAAATTGTGCTATGAGTGATAATTCACATAATTATCTGACTTTTTTGTATGAATAACGTACAGACTGCTGATGTCGGGCTAACGAAGAGAAGCAGAAGAGGTAAAAGAGGAAACAAAAATCAAGGCACCCACAGGTGCCTGACTGTCAGAGGTGATAGCCTTTATTCTTATTTGCTTTTTTAATAGATTATTTCCCGGCAGCAATGCGTTCGCGAATGTGTTTCGCGCGGGCTTCTGATGACGGGTGATCATCAAACCAGCCGATGCTGCTTCCCTTATCCAGTTTTGCCAGCTTCTCGAAACTGGTTGCCAGACCTGTAGGATCAATACCGCGTTTTTTCAGCAAATCGAAAGAGTAATCGTCCGCTTCAGATTCCTGTTTCTGCGAGAACTGTGCGTTGACATATTTCTCACCCAGATCGGCCAGTTGTGATTGTGACAATGTGGCACTGACGCCGCCAAGGGAAGAAATCGCTGAACGTGCCGCCGTAGCGCTGTAGGCGACCTGCATGGCTTTGCGGGTGTGACCGAGTGCGACGTGGCCCATTTCATGGCCGAGAACGCCTTCGACTTCATTGTCGTTCATCATATCCATCAGGCCGCTGTAAACGCGGATACAGCCGTTCGCCATCGCCCAGGCATTGACGTCTTTGGTCAGGTAAACCTTATAGTTGGCCGGTGTGCCGTTGATATTATCGCCCAGCGCCGCCGAGATTTTTTTCAGGCGTTGCGCATATTCGCTGCTGTCAGGTGCTATCTGCGCCTTTTTATCCATTTCTTCACAGGACTGCACGCTCAGCGTTTTGACGTCGGCATCGCTCAGGGTATACGCCTGATAAGCCTGCGCGCCGGACTGCATTAAGGTATCGGTATTGACAGTCGCACAACCGCTGACCAGGGACGCCGTAAAAAGGCTTAACAGAAGAGGGTGAAATTTCATCAATTTGTGTTCCCAGAAAAAGTTAACAAAACAGAAAATGTAGCCTGAAAAAGGCTCTGGTTGTAAGGATAGCGTTAAGGTAGGTTTTTCGCAGTGCACGATCTATAGTGTAAGTCCGAAAAAATGCACTGATTTAAAAGCGGATTTTGTGAACTTAATCACGAGAGTGATTAGAGATTGCCGTTTTAATGCCGAGTCTGAGAAAATGACTTTCTTGACTGCTTTTTTAATCCGACCTGGAGTAGAACATGTCCTCTCGTAAAGAGCTTGCGAACGCTATTCGCGCACTTAGTATGGATGCCGTGCAGAAAGCGAATTCCGGCCACCCTGGTGCCCCTATGGGCATGGCAGACATTGCCGAAGTGCTGTGGCGCGATTACCTGAATCACAACCCGACAAACCCGCACTGGGCTGACCGTGACCGCTTCGTGCTGTCCAATGGTCATGGTTCTATGCTGATTTACAGCCTGCTGCACCTCACCGGCTATGACCTGCCGATGAGCGAACTGGCTAACTTCCGTCAGTTGCACTCTAAAACCCCGGGCCACCCGGAATACGGCTATACGCCTGGCGTTGAAACCACCACCGGTCCGCTGGGTCAGGGCATCGCGAACGCTGTCGGTTTTGCTATCGCAGAACGTACGCTGGCTGCACAGTTCAACAAACCAGGTCATGACATTGTCGATCACCAGACCTATGCGTTCCTGGGCGACGGCTGCATGATGGAAGGCATTTCTCACGAAGTGTGCTCTCTGGCCGGTACCATGAAACTCGGCAAACTGACCGCCTTTTATGATGACAACGGTATCTCCATCGACGGCCACGTAGAAGGCTGGTTCACCGATGACACTGCGGCACGTTTCGAAGCGTACGGCTGGCACGTTGTGCGTCACGTTGATGGTCATAATCCTGACTCTATCAAAGCGGCTATCGAAGAAGCGCACAAAGTTACCGACAAACCTTCCCTGCTGATGTGCAAAACCGTCATCGGTTTCGGTTCGCCGAACAAAGCCGGTACTCACGATGTACACGGTGCTGCACTGGGAGCAGCCGAAGTGGCCGCGACCCGCGAAGCGCTGGGCTGGAAATACGCTGCGTTTGAAATCCCGCAAGATATTTATGCACAGTGGGATGCGAAAGAAGCCGGTAAAGCGAAAGAAGCGGCATGGAACGATAAGTTTGATGCCTACGCGAAAGCGTATCCTGAACTGGCAAAAGAGTTCAAACGTCGTGTGAACGGCGAGCTGCCAGCAAACTGGGAAACCGAAGCACAGAAATTCATCGAACAGCTGCAGGCAAACCCTGCAAACATCGCCAGCCGTAAAGCGTCTCAGAATGCGCTGGAAGCGTTCGGTAAAGTGTTGCCGGAATTCCTCGGCGGCTCTGCTGACCTCGCACCAAGCAACCTGACCATGTGGTCTGGTTCTAAGTCTATCGGCGACGATCAGGCGGGTAACTACATCCATTACGGTGTGCGCGAATTCGGTATGACCGCGATAACCAATGGTATTGCACTGCACGGCGGTTTCCTGCCGTACTCTGCCACCTTCCTGATGTTCGTGGAATACGCCCGTAACGCGGTGCGTATGGCAGCACTGATGAAAATCCGCAACGTGTTCGTGTATACCCATGACTCCATCGGTCTGGGCGAAGACGGCCCGACGCACCAGCCGGTTGAGCAAATCGCCAGCCTGCGTGTTACGCCAAACATGAGCACCTGGCGTCCTGCGGATCAGGTTGAATCTGCTGTGGCATGGAAATACGCTATTGAGCGTAATGATGGCCCGGTTACCCTGATCTTCTCACGTCAGAACCTGACCCAGCAACCGCGTACGCCTGAACAACTGGCCAACGTGGCGCGTGGTGGTTACGTGCTGAAAGATTGCGACGGTACGCCGGAAGTGATCCTGATCGCCACCGGTTCTGAGGTCGGTATCACAGTAGAAGCGGCAGACAAACTGGCGGCTGCGGGCACCAAAGTGCGCGTGGTTTCTATGCCGTCTACCGATGCCTTCGACAAACAGGACGCGGCTTACCGTGAATCTGTCCTGCCGAAAGCGGTTTCTGCACGTGTTGCCGTCGAAGCCGGTATTGCTGATTACTGGTTCAAATACGTGGGCCTGAATGGCGCTATCGTCGGTATGCACAGCTTCGGCGAATCTGCTCCGGCAGATCTGCTGTTTAAAGAGTTCGGTTTCACGGTTGATAACGTTGTTGCTCAGGCACAGGCGTTACTGAAGTAATTCCGCTTTTTGAAACGTCTAAAAGCACCTTCGGGTGCTTTTTTTTCGACTGCGATTTCATGCGCCGGCTCTCAGTTTCGTACGAAATGACGCAGGTCAAACCGTTCTCATGCAGACTCGGCTACACTGCCTGCATTCTGAAAGTGTTTCATTCGGTCATTTTTTGCGAAAAATCACTGTCGAAAAGGTGACGAAAAAGTAAAATCACTGTGAATACACAGAATTGACTGGCGTTTTTTTCAGCGATCGGCGCGATTAATGCGGGGTTGTTCTACGAATTATTCCTTTTATTCATCGTTTGGTTTATTCTCAGCTGAACCGTTTCAGTCAGGCTATTTGAGCTTAACATCGTCACCAGGTTGTTATCGTGCCTGAAACTGAAACTTTTCTGCCGCACGCATTGTGCGGACAGATGATGATGGTGATTCACCGTAAACGCACGCTGCATTACTATAGGTGTTACTGAAATTGAGTAACAACCGTGTAACAGGGAGATGTATGCCAATACGTATTGCAATTAATGGCTTTGGTCGCATTGGCCGTAGCGTATTGCGCGCGTTATACGAATCCGGGCGTCGGGCGGAAATCTCCGTCATTGCCATCAATGAAATTGCCAGCCCTGAAGGCATGGCCCACCTGCTTAAATACGACTCCAGCCACGGGCGGTTTGCCTGGGATGTCCGCCAGGAAGGTGAAAACCTTTACGTCGGCGATGACTCCATCCGTTTACTTCATCAGTCTGATGCCAGCCAGTTGCCATGGGGCGAACTGAGCATTGACGTCGTGCTTGATTGCACCGGCGTTTATGGCAGCCGTGAAGACGGAGAAGCCCAGCTTGCGGCCGGTGCCAAAAAAATCCTGTTCGCGCATCCGGGCGGTCATAATCTTGACGCCACGGTGGTTTACGGTGTGAACCACGAGTTGCTCGAACGTCAGCACCGCATTGTGTCCAATGCGTCCTGTACCACCAACTGTATTATCCCTGTGATCAAACTGCTCGACGATGCCTTTGGCATTGAGTCCGGCACGGTAACGACCATCCATTCCTCGATGAATGACCAGCCGGTGATTGATGCATACCATGCAGATTTACGCCGTACGCGCGCCGCCAGCCAGTCCATTATCCCGGTCGATACCAAACTGGCCGCAGGGATCACGCGCATCATGCCCAAATTCTGCGATCGCTTTGAAGCGATCTCGGTGCGTGTGCCGACAATCAATGTCACAGCCATTGATCTGAGCGTATTTGTCGAGGGTTCTGTGACGGTAGGCGAGGTTAACCAACTGCTGCAAAAGGCTGCAACAGGTGCTTTTCGTGGTATTGTTGACTATACCGAACTACCATTAGTCTCGACAGATTTTAACCATGATCCCCATAGCGCCATCGTAGATGGAACGCAGACGCGGGTAAGTGGACAGCACCTGATTAAGACACTGGTCTGGTGCGATAACGAGTGGGGTTTTGCCAACAGAATGTTGGATACAACATTGGCAATGTCCGCTAGCGGTTTCTAGTACGGCTGTTCCGGTCTTCAGACCTGAATGGCCTTCAAGCAACTTTAAAGAGAATCAACGAGAGGATTCACCATGTCTGTTATTAAGATGAGCGATCTGGATTTAGCGGGTAAACGCGTACTAATCCGTGCCGATCTGAACGTGCCAGTTAAAGATGGCAAAGTAACGTCAGATGCACGTATCCGCGCTTCTTTACCAACCATCGAAATTGCCCTGAAACAAGGCGCACGCGTGATGGTTACCTCGCATCTGGGTCGTCCGACTGAAGGCGAATATAACGAAGAGTTTTCTCTGCTGCCGGTTGTTAATTACCTGAAAGAGCATCTGAAATCCCCGGTACGTCTGGCGAAAGATTACCTTGATGGTGTTGAAGTTGCCGAAGGCGAGCTGGTTGTTCTGGAAAACGTTCGCTTTAACAAAGGCGAAAAGAAAGACGACGAAACCCTGTCCAAAAAATATGCTGCCCTGTGTGACATCTATGTGATGGACGCATTTGGTACCGCGCACCGCGCGCAAGCTTCTACTCACGGCGTGGGCAAATTTGCGCCGATCGCCTGTGCCGGTCCGCTGCTGTCTGCAGAGCTGGAAGCACTGGGTAAAGCGCTGGGTAACCCGGCACGTCCGATGGTGGCTATCGTTGGCGGTTCTAAAGTTTCTACCAAACTGACCGTTCTGGATTCCCTGTCTAAAATCGCTGACCAGCTGATCGTTGGCGGTGGTATCGCGAACACCTTCGTGGCTGCTCAAGGCAACAACGTCGGTAAATCCCTGTACGAAGCAGACCTGGTCGGCACCGCAAGCAAATTGCTGGAAACCTGCGACATTCCTGTTCCTACTGATGTTCGCGTGGCGACTGAGTTCTCCGAAACCGCGACCGCCACTGTGAAGTCTGTTAAAGACATCAAAGATGACGAACAAATTCTCGACATGGGCGATGAGTCTGCATACCGTCTGGCTGAGATTATTAAAAACGCTAAAACCATTCTGTGGAATGGTCCTGTAGGCGTGTTCGAGTTCCCTAACTTCCGTAAAGGGACCGAAATTGTGGCGCAGGCTATTGCTGACAGCGATGCATTCTCTATCGCAGGCGGCGGCGACACACTGGCAGCTATCGACCTGTTCGGTATCGCTGACAAAATTTCCTATATCTCCACTGGCGGTGGCGCATTCCTGGAATTCGTTGAAGGGAAAGCACTGCCAGCGGTTGTGATGCTGGAAGAGCGTGCTAAGAAGTCATGAACCCTGAACGGGGAGCATAATGCTGTCCGTTCTTCTTTGCCGCGCGGGGGGCTGCACAGTGGAGCCCGCGCGACATAGCAAACCGATTCAATCCATCTACGGCCGACGAATACAGGACAAAGAACTATGTCTAAAATTTTTGATTTCGTAAAACCAGGCGTTATCACTGGTGATGATGTACAGAAAGTTTTCGCTATTGCTAAAGAAAACAAATTTGCTCTGCCAGCGGTTAACTGCGTAGGCACCGACTCCATCAACGCCGTTCTCGAAGCGGCTGCGAAAGTCCGTTCACCGGTTATCGTTCAGTTCTCTAACGGTGGCGCTGCGTTCATCGCAGGTAAAGGCCTGAAAACTGACGTGCCACAAGGCGCGGCAATCCTGGGTGCAATCTCTGGCGCACACCACGTGCATCAGATGGCAGAACATTACGGTGTGCCGGTTATCCTGCACACCGACCACTGTGCGAAAAAACTGCTGCCATGGATCGACGGTCTGCTGGACGCGGGTGAAGCGCACTACGCGAAAACCGGTAAACCACTGTTCTCTTCTCACATGATTGATCTGTCTGAAGAATCCCTGGAAGAAAACATCGAAATTTGCAGCAAGTACTTAGCGCGCATGGCAAAAATCGACATGACTCTGGAAATCGAACTGGGTTGCACCGGCGGTGAAGAAGATGGCGTAGACAACAGCCATATGGACGCATCTGCACTGTACACTCAACCGCAAGACGTTGATTATGCCTACGAAAAACTGAACGCCATCAGCCCGCGTTTCACTATCGCTGCGTCATTCGGTAACGTACACGGTGTTTACAAACCAGGTAACGTTAAACTGACTCCAACGATCCTGCGTGATTCTCAGGAATACGTGTGCAAGAAACACAACCTGCCACACAACAGCCTGAACTTCGTATTCCACGGCGGTTCCGGTTCAACTGCAGCAGAAATCAAAGAATCTGTAGGTTACGGTGTGATCAAAATGAACATCGATACCGACACCCAGTGGGCTAACTGGGACGGTATCCTGCAGTTCTACAAGAAAAACGAAGCTTACCTGCAAGGTCAGTTGGGTAACCCGGAAGGCGCGGACAAACCTAACAAGAAATTCTATGACCCGCGCGTATGGCTGCGTTCTGCCCAGTCTTCCATGGTGACTCGCCTGGAACTGGCATTCAAAGAACTGAACGCGATCGACGTACTGTAATTCTTATCCTTCCGGTGCTTGACCACCGGAATGTGAGGATCATCGTCAAAGGGGCTCCGGCCCCTTTTTTATTGCCTGCTTTCCGGCCACAATAGCCCGTTATCCGTGTTTCGCCAGAATCCCCAAGAGAGAGCTATGAAGCCAAAATCTGTCACCCTCGATGATGTTGCTCGCCACGCCGGTGTGTCTTATCAGACCGTTTCGCGTGTACTGAATCAGGCTGCGCACGTCTCGGTCAGAACGCGCAATAAAGTTGAACAGGCGATGGCGGCGCTCAATTACGTCCCGAACCGTGTCGCCCAGCAACTGGCGGGCAAACAAAGTTACACGCTGGGTCTGGCGACCACTGAACTGGCGCTGCATGCGCCGTCACAAATTGCCTCGGCGATGAAAACACGTGCGAACCAGTTAGGCTTCAACGTCGTGATTTCGATGATTGATAACCTGAGCCTTGCCGCGTGTCGTACAGCGGTGAATGAACTGATGTCGCAGCGTGTCGATGGCGTGCTGATTAACGTGCCGCTGTCGAATGAAGACGCAGACGCGATCGCACAGCTTTGCGGCAATTTACCGGCGCTGTTTCTGGATGTTGATCCGCAGGCCGATGTGTTTAAAATTCTGTTCGATCCTCACTGCGGGGCAGAGCAGGGCGTGGAGCATTTGCTGGCGCTCGGACATCAGCAGATCGCCGTACTGACCGGCCCGCTGGGATCCATCTCTGCGCGTCTGCGCTATGAAGGCTGGCTGAAAACGCTGGCGATGCATAATATTACGCCCTGTGCGGTTCAGCATGGCGACTGGAGTGCGGCGTCGGGTTATCAGCAGGCATTATTGTTGCTCAATCAGCCTGCACGGCTTACGGCTATTCTGGTGGCCAATGACCAGATGGCGCTGGGTGTCCTGCGCGCTGTCCATGAGTTTGGCCTGCGGGTGCCGGAACAAATCTCGGTGATAGGCTATGATGACACCGAAGACAGCGCCTTTTTCTTCCCGCCGCTGACCACCATCAAGCAGGATTTCCGCCTGCTCGGGCACGAGAGCATTAACCGGCTGGTTGAGCATCTGCATACGCATGGCGATCATCAGCAATCCTCGCTGTTACTGCCCACGTCCCTGGTGGAACGCCACACAACCGCCAGACCCGGCGAAGACAACGTGTCACAGGAAGCCTTGTCGCAGGAACTGATCCGCATCGCCCGCCAGCTCAGCGCGCTGTAACTCCCCTTTTCAGAACAGACTGACGCGGAATTTGTGATCCGCGTCCCTTTCCCGCATCCCGGTACTTTACTTACTCTCTCCCGTTACGCATGTTTATATGATTGTGAGCGCATAACAATTTACGGGGAGATATTATGACGTCATCAGCGGAAGATAAATTATCATCACTGGCCACTGTTCTGGCCCGCCGCGACTGGGAAAAACCGGCCTCGACGCAGTGCAACCGGTTACCCGCGCACCCGCCGTTCAACAGCTGGCGCGATGCAGAAGAAGCGAGAAGCAACAAGGCTTCAGAAAAATCCCGCAGCCTGAATGGCCAGTGGGCGTTCAGCTATTTTACCCGTCCTGAAGCCGTGCCGGAACAATGGCTGCAACAGGATCTGGCGGGTGCCGACTCTGTGCAGGTGCCATCAAACTGGCAACTGGCGGGTTATGACGCGCCGATTTACACCAACGTTCAATACCCGATCCCCGTCAATCCGCCGTTTGTACCGCAAGAAAATCCTACCGGTTGTTACTCGCTCACAGTTTCAGTGGATAATGACTGGCTGAGCAGCGGGCAGACGCGCATTGTGTTCAACGGCGTCAACTCTGCTTTCTATTTATGGTGTAACGGTCAGTGGATTGGGTATTCACAGGACAGCCGTTTACCGGCGGAATTCGATCTCAGTGGCGTACTGCACGCAGGCGAAAACCGTCTGGCGGTCATGGTGCTGCGCTGGAGCGACGGCAGCTATCTGGAGGATCAGGATATGTGGCGCATGAGCGGGATCTTCCGCGATGTCACGTTGCTGCATAAACCGGCGGAGCAGATTACCGACTTACAGGTACGCACGCATTTGTTTCATGGCTTCACGCAGGCCGAACTGGAAGTGCAGGTCAGCGCCGCCGTGCCGCAGGAAAACGCAGCGGATTACCAGATACGCGTCCAGTTGTGGCAGGGCGATAAACCGGTCGCAGAACATCAGCAACCGCTCGGCAGCGAAATCATTGATGAGCGCGGGTCGGCATATGACCGCACCACGCTGCGTTTGCCGGTCAGCCAGCCTGCGTTGTGGAGTGCGGAACAACCGGCGCTGTATCGTGCCGTCGTTTCCCTGATTTCTCCGCAGGGGCAGCTTATTGAAGCCGAAGCCTGCGATGTGGGCTTCCGGCAGGTGGAAATCAGCAACGGGTTGCTGAAAGTGAACGGCCAGCCGGTATTGATCCGTGGCACCAACCGTCACGAGCATCATCCCGAAAACGGTCAGGTGATGGATGAAGCCACCATGCGCCGGGACATCGTGCTGATGAAGCAACACAACTTCAACGCCGTGCGCTGCTCGCATTATCCCAACCATCCGCTATGGTACCGGCTTTGCGACGAATACGGTTTGTACGTGGTCGATGAAGCGAATATCGAAACCCACGGCATGCAGCCGATGAACCGTCTGTCTGACGATCCGGTGTGGTTCAACGCTTTCAGCGAACGCGTCACCCGCATGGTGCAGCGCGACCGCAACCATCCGTGCATCATCATCTGGTCACTGGGCAATGAGTCCGGCCATGGGGCGAATCACGATGCACTTTACCGCTGGATCAAATCTGTCGATCCGACCCGTCCGGTGCAGTACGAAGGCGGCGGCGCCAACAGCGCAGCCACCGACATTATCTGCCCGATGTATTCCCGTGTTGAGCAGGATCAGCCCTTCCCGGCCGTACCAAAATGGTCAATCAAAAAGTGGATCAGCATGCCGGACGAAACCCGTCCGCTGATCCTCTGTGAATACGCCCATGCGATGGGTAACAGCTTTGGCGGCTTCGATAAATACTGGAAAGCGTTCCGTCAGTTTCCGCGTTTACAGGGCGGTTTTGTCTGGGACTGGGTCGATCAGAGCCTGCTGCGTACCGGCGATGACGGCGATCGTTATATGGCCTACGGCGGTGATTTTGGCGATACGCCGAATGACCGTCAGTTCTGCATGAACGGTCTGGTATTTGCGGATCGCACGCCACATCCGTCGTTATTTGAGGCGCAACGCGCCCAGCAATTCTTCCAGTTCTCTCTGATCAGCACCTCACCGCTGATGCTGGAAGTTCAGAGTGAATATCTGTTCCGTCACAGCGACAATGAACAACTGATCTGGCGTATCGAACGTGACGGCGAGGTGATTTCGCAGGGCGAAGCCGCGCTGAATATTGCGCCAAACGGCAAGCAAACCCTGAATCTGGGCGATATCCCGCAGGCAGAAGGCGATCTGTGGCTGAACGTCGCCGTGCATCAGCCGCAGGCGACGGCCTGGTCAGACGCCGGTCACCGCAGTGCCTGGGATCAATGGCAACTGCCGCAGCCGCTGACCTTACCGGTGCCGGAGAAAATTTCCGCCGCCGCACCGGTTCTTGCGCAGCAAGATGATCTGATTTCTGTGGTGCATGGCGCACAGCGCTGGCAGTTCAGTCCGCAAAACGGATTGCTGGAGCAGTGGTTTGATGGCAAAAAGCCGCGTCTGCTTTCTGCATTGCGTGACCAGTTTGTCCGTGCGCCGGTGGATAACGATATCGGCGTCAGCGAAGTCACCCGTATTGATCCGAATGCGTGGGTTGAACGCTGGAAAGCGGCGGGTATGTACCAGCTGGAATCGCGTTTAGTTAACATCTCTGCCGATCAGTTACAGGACAGCGTGGTGATCACCACCACCCACGCATTCATGGCGGGGGAAGAAACGCGCCTGCTGAGCCGCAAAATTTTCCGCATCGATAATCAGGGCGAACTGCATATCAGCGCTGATGTTCGCGTGGCGTCAAACGTGCCGTCGCCGGGGCGAATTGGCCTGACCTGTCAGCTGGCAGACACCGCAGAAAATGTCAGCTGGCTGGGGCTGGGACCGCACGAAAACTATCCGGACCGCCGTCTGGCGGCGCAACACGGGCGCTGGACATTGCCGCTGACAGAGATGTACACGCCGTACGTTTTCCCGACCGAAAACGGCCTGCGCGGTGATACCCGTGAGCTGGATTACGCCGGATGGACGCTGCGTGGCAATTTCCACTTTGGCCTGAGCCGCTACAGCCTGCAACAGCTGATGGACACCAGCCATCGCCACTTATTGCGCGAAGAAGAGGGCACCTGGCTGAACATTGACGGCTTCCATATGGGCGTCGGCGGCGATGATTCGTGGAGTCCGAGCGTCAGCCCCGATTTCCTGCTGACGGCCGGTCAGTATCGTTATTCGTTCACCTGGAAACGTGCCTGACATCCCGCGCTGTGGCGTTAACCCGCCGCAGCGCAGTATTCAGACGTAAGGAATCTGCTTATGTATTACCTGAAAAATACTAACTTTTGGATGTTCGGGCTGTTCTTCTTCTTCTACTTTTTCATTATGGGAGCCTACTTTCCGTTCTTCCCGATCTGGCTGCATGACATCAATCAGATCAGCAAAAGTGACACCGGCATCATCTTCGCCAGCATTTCGTTGTTCTCTCTGTTGTTCCAGCCGGTGTTTGGTTTACTGGCCGATAAGCTGGGGCTGAAAAAGCATTTGTTGTGGATCATCACCGGTATGCTGATCCTGTTCGCGCCATTCTTTATCTATGTGTTTGGCCCGTTACTGAAAATAAATATTTACCTCGGTTCAGTAGTAGGCGGGATTTACCTGGGGCTGATTTACAACGCCGGTGCACCTGCGATTGAAGCCTATATCGAGAAAGTCAGCCGTCGCAGCAGCTTTGAATTTGGCCGGGCACGTATGTTCGGTTGTGTCGGCTGGGCGCTGTGTGCTTCGGTGGTCGGCATCATGTTTACCATTAACAATGAATTCGTATTCTGGCTCGGTTCCGGCTGTGCGGTGATCCTCGCTATCCTGCTGCTGATCGCCAAACCGGAAGTCACGTCCAGCGCACGTGTGGTCAATGAACTGGGGGCGAACAGCAAACCGTTCAATCTCAAACTGGCCGTCGAACTGCTGAAAGATAAAAAACTGTGGTTTCTGGCGCTGTACGTGATTGGCGTCTCCTGTACATACGACGTGTTTGACCAGCAGTTTGCCAACTTCTTTACCTCGTTCTTCACTTCATCTTCGGAAGGGACACGTGTCTTTGGCTATGTGACCACGATGGGCGAACTGCTGAACGCCTGCATCATGTTCTTCGCACCGCTGATTGTGAACCGGATTGGCGGCAAGAATGCGTTGCTGCTGGCCGGTGCCATCATGTCAGTACGTATCATCGGCTCGTCTTTCGCGTCATCGCCGCTGGAAGTGGTGGTGCTGAAAACCTTGCACATGTTTGAGGTGCCGTTCCTGATTGTCGGTTGTTTCAAGTACATTACGTCAGTGTTTGAAGTCCGTTTCTCGGCGACGATTTATCTGGTGACTTTCTGCTTCTTCAAACAGGTGGCGATCATCTTTATGTCGGTCTTCGCGGGCAATATGTATGACCGTATCGGTTTCCACGGCACCTATCTGATCCTCGGCTTAGTCGCGCTGACCTTTACGGTGATTTCTGCCTTTACGCTGAGCGGTCGCGGCCCCCTTCAGGCATTCAAAACCCCTGAACCGTTAAAAAACAGCCACGCAAATTCTTAATTTATCTGACGTCTTTGCTACGAAATTGGCACTTCATCCCATTGTTAGTTAACCTTACAGAACACTTGCTGCCTCGTTAAACGGGGCAGCTTTGGTTTCTTGCAGCCCGTGAGGGTGTAATTTTGGGGTACTTTAAATGGATGATTTGAACGTTGTGGGCAGCATCAATAATGCTGGCAACTGGTTGGTGAGAAACCAGGCGTTACTGCTTCATTACGCTGTAAATATTGTGGCAGCAATCTTCATTCTGATTGTGGGTATGATTATTGCCCGCGTCGTTTCCGGTGCCGTCAGCCGGGTCTTAAAAGTTCGTGGTATTGATATCACGGTTTCCGACTTCCTTTCTGCCATGGTGCGTTACGCGATTATCGCGTTCACCCTGATCGCGGTTCTGGGGCGGATTGGCGTGCAAACCACGTCCGTGATCGCCGTCATCGGTGCCGCTGGTCTGGCCGTCGGTCTGGCATTACAGGGTTCACTGTCCAACTTTGCGGCAGGCGTACTGCTGGTGATCTTCCGTCCGTTCCGTGCCGGTGAATATGTCGATCTCGGTGGCGTGGCCGGTACTGTCACTCAGGTACAAATTTTCTCCACCACCCTTCGGACGCCGGACAACAAAATCATTGTGGTGCCAAACGGCAAAATCATCGCCGGTAATATCATCAATAATTCACGCGAACCAACCAGCCGTATCGAGCTGACTGTTGGCGTGGGTTATGACTCTGACATCGATCTGGTGAAAACAATCCTGACCGACATCATCACTGCCGATCAGCGCGTTTTAAAAGATAAAGACGTCGTGGTTCGTCTGAACGAAATGGCAGCGTCGACACTGAATTTCATCGTGTACGCCTGGACCAGCAATGGTGATGCGCAGAACGTAAAATGGGATCTGCTGGAATCGTTCAAACGTGCGCTGGATAAAAACAATATCAATATTGCTTATCCGCAAATGGATGTTCACCTGTATCAGGTGGCGAATGCGGCGGGCAGCCAGCAAGAAGAACGACGCACTTTCGAATAATAAATCTCCCCCAGTTTTCAGATTTTCTCAGGCGCCTGCGGGCGCCTTTTTCACGCCTGTAATAGCGCGCTGTTGCTGATAAGCACATCTAATGAGCGATTAGAAATATCCATTTCCTCTTATGCCAGCAAAGCCCTTACACTGCGCGCAATCACTGTTATTCATTCTCTGAAGGAGTTCCCTATGCTGGCTATTTTCCTGCAAGGACTGGCGATGAGCGCCGCAATGATTTTGCCGATTGGTCCGCAAAATGCGTTTGTCATGAATCAGGGCATCCGCCGTCAGTATCATCTGATGATTGCTGGCTTGTGCGCACTGAGTGACATCGCGCTGATTTGCGGTGGCATCTTTGGCGGCAGCGCGTTGCTAAGCAAATCCCCGACGTTGCTGTTGCTGGTGAGCTGGGGCGGCGTAGCTTTTTTACTGTGGTATGGCTGGGGTGCATTTCGTACGGCATTCAGCAAAAATCCCGAGCTGGCTCAGGCCGAAGTGGCGAAGCAAAGCCGCTGGAAAATCGTCGTCAGCATGCTGGCGGTGACCTGGCTAAATCCGCACGTTTATCTCGATACTTTCGTGGTGCTCGGCAGTCTGGGCGGCAGTCTGAGCCCCGATGAACGTTCGTGGTTTGCGCTCGGCGCGGTCAGTGCGTCGGTGATGTGGTTCTTCGGGCTGGCCATTCTTGCCGCCATGCTTGCACCCTGGCTGAATACCGGCAAAGTACAGCGGGTAATTAATGTTATCGTCGGCGTGATCATGTGGGGAATTGCAATACAACTGGCGCGTCAGACCGGGGTATTTTAAGTTTTGTCACTAATCTTAGTTTCTGTTGTAACGGATTATGCTACGGTTTCGCAGATTGTTTGACCTATCTATTGCCAGATCTTTAATGATTAATGGAGGCACTGTGAAACTGAAAGCATTGGCTGTAGCAGCGATGTTGGGATTAGGGACATTACCGCTGGCGTTACAGGCGGCAGAATTGCCTGCCGGGCCGCACGTCGTGACGTCAGGTACCGCAAGCGTTGATGCTACGCCGGATATCGCGACGCTGGCGATCGAAGTCAGTGTGTCAGCGAACGACTCAGCCAGCGCCAAGAAGCAGGCTGATGAACGCGTGGCAGAGTACTTTGCTTTCCTGCAGAAAAACGGCATTGAGAAAAAAGATATCAATGCGGCGAACCTGCGGACTCAGCCGGAATACAACTATCTGAAAGACGGCACGTCACAGCTGAAAGGCTACCGTGCGGTGCGTCAGGTGCAGGTAACATTACGTCAGCTGGACAAACTGAACGAACTGCTGGATGGCGCACTGAAATCAGGCCTGAATGAAGTGCGTGCGGTTGAACTGGGTGTCGCCAATCCGGATAAATTCCGCGATGAAGCGCGTCAGAAAGCTATCGAAAACGCCACGCAGCAGGCAAAATCGCTGGCCGAAGGTTTCCATACCAAACTGGGGCCGGTTTACAGCATTCGTTATCACGTGGCTAACTACCAGCCGATGCCGGTTGCGCGTATGTATAAAACCGCTGAAGCCGCAGGGCAGAGCGATGTTGCGCAAACCTACGAGCAGCAAAGCATTCACTTCGACGATCAGGTTGATGTGGTGTTCGAATTGCAGCCTCAGGCTCCCGCACAATAACGCAGTAAAAATGAAAAAACCCGCTTCGGCGGGTTTTTTCATTTTAAATTAGTTATTATCGTTATTATTTTTTTTATTCATTGGTTTTTAAAATGGATAAATAAATAACAGCTCCTGCTATTATATTAATTATCTGAAAATAACATTCAGTATGGAAAGATGGTCTCTGCTGGGAAAATAATGTTGATTTAATAATGATGTTAAATCTCAATTATTTTGATCCAATGGACTGAATATGAATATGAACTTTAATAAGACGTTTCTGGCACTGGCGATAAGCATGGGCAGTTTTCCTGTTTGTGCCAGCGTTGCACCGTTAGTTTTTCATCAGCAAGACGATTCTATCAATAGCCTGTCCGGTTCACTCAAGGGACAGGTAAAGTTTGCTCAAACCCATACCATTGATCCTGCCAATAACAGTGTGCAGGAAATGCCCCGTCTGGTCAGTCTGCGTGACTCGTTATTTATGTTTATCCCGCATTCTGGCAGCACGGGAACGAAATACACCATACATATTAAAGATAAAAAGGGGGTTAGCCATGGTCCGTTTAGCCTGTCTCCGCCTTCCGCATTGCCAGCCAGTGACAAGGCAGACCTGGCTGACAGCAGACATCCCGACGTGGTGTATTCCGATAATGCCTACAGCGCGAAACTTTCCTGGGATCTGATCGAACCCGGAATGGAGATTTCAATTTCCGATGAAAATGGCAGCACTGGTCTGCTCATGGATATTGATGTAGGCGCTGAAAATGAGGTCATGATACAGAATATCCGTCTTGGAATGCTGACTGAACCCGCGAAAACCAATGAGCTGGAAGGCAATTCGATCTTAGCGGCAGATTATTTCCAGAAAATACCCGTGTCGCGACTGATTGTCGGAAATTACTCGCCGGTTCATCTGACCAAAGTGGTGCTGTCAGATGGCAAGATTTATGAATATCAAAGCGACACCACCGGGGATATGTACAGCGGTGATTTACGTGAGGATATCGCCAAGAACCTGATTTCCATGGGTATTGATAATGCTAACTTTGGCATCAATGATTCCGCGGGTTCAACACAATGGCAACCGGCCTGGTTTAATATCTATGCTGTGCATGAGGCATGTGGTTTTTATCAGAATGGCGTGGTCCAGCATGGCATGAGCGGCGGTAACGGCATGGCAACGCTGACCCAGACTACCGGCAATGAGTTAAGCCACGAACTCGGACATGCATACGGGTTAGGGCATTACCCTGGCGGCGGCATGTGGTCGACGCATAACCAGAATTCGGGCTGGGGCTGGGACAGTCTTAACAACCGTTTTATTGCGAACTTCTTCTGGGATAAAAGTGGGAATGCGGTTTCTGAAGGGGTTACCACCTTGCCATTTGCGGGTGTCTATCGCTTCAACACGGATGCGATGGCTGGTGGGGTAGCCAGTTCTCCTTATTCTGCCTATACGTTGTATACCGGATATTCCCAAAAACGTATTCAGGCCGGAATGGAAAATACCGGTGTCATTTCTGAGGCCGCTTCTTCTGGTTATCTGATGTGGGATGAAGATAAGCATGAAATGGTTGAACGTAATGATCCAACCCGACTTAAGCCGGTGAAATTTGGCGTTCCTGTGACGACGCTGGTTGGTTTTTACGATCCTGCTAAGGACGTGAAAGGCTATATTTACCCGCCGATGACCAGCAGCTATGGCTACGTCTATGAGCCACAGCCGGTGAAAGGGGGGCAATGCTGGGCGGAAGTGACCTTTGCCGACAATAACAAGCAACGTTATCCGCTGGCTGGGTCCCGACATAACACCGCGCGCATGAATAAATTCCATTTCAATGTTGAAACCGCGAGCAACCCGCAATTCGTCTCCGTGAATTGTCCGCAAGAAGATATGGATGCGGTCTACGATACCTGGAAAAATGACTACTTCGGCGTGGAAAGAATTAAGAACTGGAGTGCCGATAAAAACGGTGTTGCGGGAGATGTTTACCGCGACAGTGATGGCCGTTATTTCAAGCTTAAACATGCTGGTTATTGGTATTACCCTGCGGGAACACAAAGTAATAACGATTGGGAATATCTGACCAATGAGAAGGCGTTGAACGAGCTTTTCGAGGCAGAACTCGCCGGGCAAAGCTATGACAGTATGGGCGTTGACTTACTCGATCAGCGTACTATTGAACCCGCCACCGTTGAACCTGCGCCCGCTGTCGTCATCGGGAAATCAGAGGGTTTCACTCAGGTGCTGGAACAGACGATCCTGTTTGAACAAAATACTCAGCTAAAACCTCACAGCTATGCCACTGTTGAGGCTTTCGAAAAGGATGTTCGCGCCTCTTATGGGAAAAGCGACATTAAAACCTGGAGCTCAAAAGGTAAAGATAGCGGTATGCCGGGAGACTTGTACGTCTATGAAAACCCGTACACCAAAACCCGCGACTACTTCATTCTCAAGCAAAAGAACTACTGGTATTTCCCAACCACTCAGCAGTCTACCGAGGTTTGGGGGTATATAGGTTCATCGACGCAATATGTTCATAATGACGTTTCGCCGCTGTTTGCTCATACCAATAAAAATCTTACAACAGAAGATTTGTTGAAAAAATATTTCTCCCGCGAGGATATTTTTAGCTGGTCTCAGAGACAGAACACCACGCAAGACAGAGAAATATTCGTCTATCAGAACCCTGACAACGAAGATAAAGAGTACTTCCTTCAGCGCAATAAGAAATCCGGGCATTATTTCCCAACCAATAAAAAATCCAATGAAGACTGGTATTATATTGGTGATCAAAAAACGCTCGAAGCGATGAAGCAACTCTCACAGGCAGATCTGGAGCAACAGTTATTGTCATGGTATGGAAAAACTGAATTCCAGATATGGCATAGTAACGCGACCAATAACACGATCGGTGACTTATATAAAAATGCAAATAAGGGAACGCAGGATTACTTCATGCTGAAAACGCCAACCTATTGGTATTTCCCGACTAATCTCGCATCAAATAGCGAATGGGAATATTTAGGCAGTTATTAACTTTTCCCACATAATGAAAAAACCCGCTTCGGCGGGTTTTTGTTTTCTGCCTTTTGTAACGCTGGCTATGCGTTTTTATCCGCTGAAAATGTCACGTCTTTCTGTGCTTCCAGCACCCGCATTCTTTCTGTCAGCGCCTGGCTGATTGAGGCATAAGCGGTACTGCCCAGCGCCAGACGCAATGGCGGGTTCACCTCATCGGTCGCGGTGATCATTGCCCGGACAGTATTTACTGCGTCACCTTTAATGGCGAAATCACCGGATGCTATCGCCCGACGTACATCACCGGCGGGTGTTTTTTCATAGCACGGTAATAGGATTGCATGATCCAGCCCGGCACCAAATTCTGTGCTGGTCGGGCCGGGTTCCACGATCAGGAAATCAATGCCAAACGGTGCCACTTCCTGCGCAACCGATTCGACAAACCCTTCAATCCCCCATTTGGTCGCATGATAAAGGCTGAAGTTGGGATAAGCGATCTGTCCGCCTTCCGATGAAACCTGCACAATCCGGCCACCGCCTTGTGCGCGCAGGTGCGGTAAAACGGCGCGGATAAGCTGGATCGAACCCACCAGATTAGTGGCGATCTGCCTGTCGATTTGCCCGTCACTAATTTCTTCGCCTGCGCCGAACAGGCCATAACCGGCATTGCTGACCACGACATCAATACGTCCCATCTTAGCGAATGCCCCGGCAACGGCTGCTCTGATTGCCGGCGTATCTGTGACGTCGAGCGTGATGCGATGCAACTGATCGCCATAGATCGCCTGTAAGTCGTCGAGCGCACCCGGCTTGCGTAAGGTGGCGATCACCCGGTCACCGCGTTCAAGTAGTTGTTCAGTGAGCAGGCGTCCAAGGCCGGTCGATGTGCCGGTAATAAACCATGTCTTTGCCATTATCAAATACCTCTGTTGCAGAAGTTGCCAGACATTCAGGGTAGGGCAATACTACTGTTGCGTTAATACCCAATAACCCGCATGAACAGGTGAATATTATCCACCAATGAGCAAACCATTATTGAGCAAACCGACCCTGGCAGAACTCAGGGCCTTTATGGCCGTTGCCGAACACCGCAGTTTCCGCCGTGCCGCCGATCTTTTGGGCATTACCCGATCCTCGCTCAGCCACATTATGCGCGGGCTTGATGCTGCGCTGGAAGACGTGGCGGGCGAGCCGGGGCGGCTGACGGGCGAATTGCGTATCAACGGCAGCGAAGGCGCTATCCGCTTGTTGTTACGAGAGATTGTGCCGCAATTCATGGCGCGTTATCCCGGTGTGGCGCTGGATCTGGTGGCGGAAGGAAAGCTGGTGGATATTGTCGGGGAAGGGTTTGACGCAGGGATCCGGCTGGGAGAAGCGGTTCCGCGGGATATGATCGCCGTGCGGCTCAGCCCCGACATGCGCTTTCTGGCCGTGGCTTCGCCGGATTATCTTGCGGCGCATACCGCCCCTGAAACGCCGGATGATCTCGCCCGTCATCAGTGTCTGCGCCAGCGCCTGCCTGGCGGAAAACGCTATCGCTGGGAGTTTCACCAACGCGGACAGGAAGTGGCGATGGACGTGCCGGGAAGTCTGACACTGGATAATACGCAACTGATGGTGGAGGCTGCACAGAACGGGCTGGGGATCGCGTATGTTCCTGAAGATTATGCGCAGGCTGCGCTGAAAGAAGGGCGGCTAATCGCGGTACTGGAAGACTGGTGCCCGCCGATCCCCGGTTTATTTCTTTACTTCTCGGGCAACCGGCATGTGCCCGCGAGCCTGCGGGCATTGATCGAGATGGTCCGGGAGAAAAGTGGTTAAACGCCGCTTCTTACGCCGGATAATTCTATCAGTCCTGACGTAACACCTGATGTCCGTGGGCGATCAGTGCATCGGTGACCTTACGCATCATGCGGCTTTCCGGCGCAAAACGGTGCCAGTAAAGCATACGACGCTGGAACAGGCCTGGCGTCAGGTCGATCAGCTCGCCGCTTTCCAGTTCTTTCTCAATCTGTAAATGCGGGATCATGCAGCAGGTGGTGCCCTGACGGGCCAGTTGTACGAAGGCTTCTGACGAGTTAACGATATGGCACGGCACGCTGCCCGGCGATAAATCGAAGTTCTGTTGCAGGAAAGCCTGATGCATATCGTCAAGATGGTCAAACGCCACCGCAGGGGCTTTCAGCAAGGCGGAGCGGGTAACGCCGTTCGGGAAATAGCGATCAGCAAAAGGTTTGGAACCCACAAACAAATAGTCCAGTGCACCTAGCTGATCCACCAGACAGCTCGGCAGCGGCTGCGGCTGAATACTCACCGCGCCCACCACTTCGCCGCGTCGCAAGCGTTCCTGCGTACGGGTTTCATCTTCCACCTGTAAATTCAGGCGGATAGGGGAATCCACCAGCACCGATTTCAGCGCCGGTAACAGCCAGGTTGCCAGACTGTCGGCGTTAACCGCCAGTGAAAGCAACAGCGGCGTATCGTTGCTTTCGTTGTTGCTGTCACTGCCCAGCCACTCTTCTTCCAGTAATTCCACCTGATGTAACAGGGCCAGCAATTTCTGTCCCTGTTCAGTCGGACGAGGTGGAACGGTTCGTACCAGAAGCGGCTGGCCGAACAAATTTTCCAGTTGCTTGATGCGCTGAGAGACCGCCGATTGTGTGATGCAAAGCTTTTGTGCTGCGCGCTCAAAACCGCGCTCACGGATCACCGCGTCCAGTGCCTGCAGCGTTCTATAGTCCGGGCGTTTCATCGGAGTTCTGTCCCTTAGATTCAATGTTATCCAGACACTATGCCACAGATTGTCAGGTTTTGTGGTGAGGAAAATCGGGGTGTTTGCAACGCAATTGCACTTAATAAGTGTGATCTGGCCGCGCTCCTGGCTGCCCAATCTGCCAGCACATGCTTTATAATACCGACACTCTTCGTTTCACCGAACTATTCACGCCACTTACGTGTTATCAGACAGAGAAGCCATTATGACGCAGGAAGAATTGAAAAAAGCAGTCGGCTGGGCCGCGCTGGATTACGTCACACCGGGCACCATTGTCGGTGTCGGCACCGGATCCACCGCCGCGCATTTCATCGATGCACTGGGCTCTATCAAAGGCCAGATTGAAGGCGCAGTTTCCAGCTCCGACGCCTCCACCGCAAAACTGAAAAGCTTAGGCATTCATGTTTTCGACAGCAACGAAGTGGATTCGCTGGATGTGTATGTTGACGGCGCAGATGAAATCAACAGTTCAATGCAAATGATCAAAGGCGGCGGTGCGGCGCTGACCCGTGAAAAAATCATTGCCGCGATCGCCAAAAAATTCATTTGCATTGTGGATGCCTCCAAACAGGTGGATGTGCTGGGTAAATTCCCGCTGCCGGTTGAAGTGATCCCAATGGCACGCTCCTACGTGGCGCGTGAACTGGTGAAACTCGGCGGCCTGCCGGAATACCGTCAGAATGTGCTGACAGACAACGGTAACGTAATTCTGGATGTGCACAACCTGAACATTCTGGATGCTGTCGCGATGGAAAATAAGATCAACAGTATTGCCGGTGTGGTGACTGTCGGCCTGTTCGCCAACCGGGGGGCTGATGTGGCGCTGGTCGGGACTTCCGAAGGTGTCAAAACCGTCAAACTGAAGTAATCAGCTTATAAGCAGAAGATCTGGCTGTTTTTGCCCAAAGCAGCCAGTCTGCGCCTCGTCATCCCGCCGTCATAACGCAATGTTATGAAGATGATAATTTTCTGGCTGAATCATCTTTTCTTCAAAAGCTTTAATTTGGTGACTTATGTCACATTCTGATGTTTATCCTCCTGAACGTCTGGCACAGTAAAATCTAACCAGCATGAAATGCTAAAAACCAACAGGCGCGCTGAGCCTTCTGCTGTGGGGCAGGCAATCGTTTGTATTGATGCTGGCGGATTTTTTGTTATGTTGGCTGTGAGCAGTCACCTTGCAGTTTGAATTCAGCCAGAAAATATAGGGTCGGGAAATGGCAAAAGTATCACTTGAGAAAGACAAGATTAAATTTTTGTTAGTGGAAGGCGTCCACCAAAGTGCGGTTGATACACTCCGTGCTGCGGGTTACACCAATATTGAATTTCACAAAGGTGCTTTAGACACGCAATCGCTGAAAGAATCGATCCGTGATGCGCACTTTGTTGGACTCCGATCGCGTACTCAGCTGACTGAAGAAGTGTTCCAGGCGGCAGAAAAACTGGTGGCTGTTGGGTGTTTCTGTATCGGCACCAATCAGGTGGATCTGAAAGCTGCGACCCGTCGCGGTATTCCGGTCTTTAACGCACCGTTCTCCAACACCCGTTCAGTTGCGGAAATGGTGCTGGGTGAAATGTTGCTGATGATGCGCGGCATTCCTGAAGCGAATGCGAAAGCGCACCGTGGTATCTGGAACAAGCTGGCGGTCGGTTCATTCGAAGCGCGGGGCAAGCGTCTGGGCATTATCGGTTACGGCCACATTGGTACGCAACTGGGGATCCTGGCGGAAAGCCTGGGGATGCGCGTCTTCTATTACGATATCGAAAGCAAATTGCCATTGGGTAATGCGCAGCCGATTGCCACGCTGGAAGAATTGCTCAACACCAGCGACGTGGTCACCTTGCATGTGCCGGAAACAGCAGGGACTAAAGACATGATCTCCGAGCGGCAACTGGCACAGATGAAGCCGGGTGCGCTGTTAATCAACGCCTCACGCGGCACCGTGATCGACATTCCTGCTTTGTGCAATGCGCTGCGCAGCAAACATCTTTCCGGTGCAGCCATCGACGTCTTCCCGGAAGAACCGGCAACCAACAGTGATCCGTTCAATTCTCCGCTGTGTGAATTCGACAACGTATTGCTGACGCCGCACATCGGCGGTTCAACGATGGAAGCGCAGGAAGGTATCGGCCTCGAAGTGGCGGGCAAACTGGCGAAATACTCTGATAATGGTTCAACCCTGTCAGCGGTCAACTTCCCGGAAGCCTCTCTGCCAGCACACACCGAGAAAGCCAGCCGTCTGCTGCATATCCACGAAAACCGCCCTGGCGTGCTGACCAGCATCAACCAGATTTTCGCGGAACAAGGCATCAACATTGCGGCGCAATATCTGCAAACCAGCCCGGAAATCGGTTATGTAGTGATTGATGCGGAAACGGATACAGCGACGCTTAACACCGCGCTGCAACTGATGAAGGCGATTCCGGGTACCATTCGCGCCCGTTTGCTTTACTGATAAGCCGTTCTGAAACAGACAAATACCCGCCGCCGAAAGGCGGTTTTTTGTTTTTATGGCATCGGGGAGGTAAAAAATGTCTGAAGATGGAAGAAAGGGGAATCAAAACGTCAGAAGTAAAAGGACAGGGTAATCAGACCGCAGAGGATCATGGATGAAAAGGTGATTTCGAACAGGTAGCGGCGCAGCATCATCTGTCAGTACCTCAGGCCAGAAAACGGAGAAAAAAACACCCGGCGAACCGGGTGTTAAATTTTTCAGTCTTGATAAGGGTGAACAGGTTCGTTCACAAAGACTTCTTAGTGACTTCTTATGCTGCAGGAGTCGCTTTTGCTGCCGGAGCCGCTTTCTTAGCATGTTTTACGTGTTTCTTAGCAGCTTGCGCTTTCTGAGCAACAGGAGCCGCTTTCTTAGCGTGTTTTACGTGTTTCTTAGCAGCTTGCGCTTTCTGAGCAACAGGAGCCGCTTTCTTAGCATGTTTTACGTGTTTTTTAGCAGCCTGCGCTTTCTGAGCAACTGGCGCCTTTTTGGCAGCTTTTTTATGTTTCTTGGCAGCTTGCGCTTTCTGAACCGGTTTCTTGTGTGCTTTATGCTTTGTAGCATGAGCCGGGGCTGCGGTGGTTGTGGTAGCAGCAGGCGCCGGGGTTGCTGTAGTTTCAGCAGCGAAAGCGACAGAAGACAGGCCCATTGCAGCGGCTACAACCAGAGCTAATACTTTTTTCATGTTTAATTCCTCAGAGAGTCTTGGTTTATGTGTCCACCCCACTGCGGGGCCGATGTGGGAATAATAGGCGCGACAAACCCTGTTGTCCGTGAGTGTTTGGTTTCGGCGTGTAACGGTATGTATAAGATCAAATTGTTATTTATTTCAACGAGTTAGGTGTTTTCAACAAAGAAGGGAGTGCGCCGGTTCCTTGCTTAGTTACAACATACTGATGAGGTGTGCTTTCTGTTTATGACTGTCACTCAAGTTACAGGGAATTTATATTGTCTGGCATCACCAGACCCACACTTTTCCAGGTGTGATGACTTCAGGTAAAGGGACATCCCAGTGTTCCACCGGCAAAGCATCGACATGCTGACAATCGTGCGCCAACCCTATCGGATACGGGCCGCCTTGTTTCCAGCGCTCGAGTGTGCGGTCATAAAAGCCGCCACCCATACCTAAACGTTGCCCCGCGCTGTCGAAGGCGACCAGTGGCGTCAGGATAATGTCCAGTTGCGCCAGCGGAATAACCTGGGTGACATCCAGTTGTGGCTCAAGGATTTTAAGACGATTGCACACCAGAGGCGTTTCAGGCGTATAACGCAGAAAAAGCAAATTGCCGGGGGCGAAAGGGTGCAGCACCGGCAGGCAAAGTTGTTTGCCTTCGTTCCACAAACGGGTGATCAACGGTGTGGTATCCAGTTCACCATCAAAGGACAGAAACAGGGAAACTGTCGTGGCGGGCATAATCTTGGGGTGTGTTGCGACGCGTTCTGCAGCCTGCAGCGCAAAATGAGTTTGCTGCTCAGCGGTCAGCATATTTCTGCGTTGGCGTATTTCACTGCGGATGGTTTGTCGGACTGAAGCAAACAGCGGTGTGTAGGGCATAGATACAAACACCAGAAAGGGATGTACCGAAAAGAAAGGGGAATCTCCGAGATGCCGTCGCAGGCTGTAACCCTTGAACCCATGGTTCAAGGTGAACGTGCTGTCGCAATCTTTAGGCTTCTCGGACGGGCCGAGCATGCGCACCGATTACGGATCATCACATTCTGTTGGTACTAATTATCGGCTCAGGGGACGGGCCCGCTGGCGAACATCTCAGAGAAATTTTTTACCGTTTCTGACGACCTGTGACCAGTCAGTCAGCAACGTGTGTTATTCGAAAGGCGCCCCTTCACGTTCAGAGATCCGGCCTTGTTCGAGCAATGCCTGCTCGATGGTTTGTTGCAACATCCGTATACGTTGTTCCATATTGGATGCGTAATCGCGCGTTTTCAACCTTTCCTGAGCAAGTTCGTGACATACGTTCAATGCCGCGATGAATACCAGTTGCTCTGTATTGGTGACTCTAGTGCGAACTTTCAGATCTTGCAACCGCTGATTAAGATCTTCAGCTGCCAGATTCAGTGCTTCCTGTTGTTCTGGCGGACAATTCACCCGTAAAGAGCGACCAAAAATTTGAATATCTACCGGTTGTGCAGACATGCCACCTTCCTGCTGATTTATTCATCCGCCCCAACGTGACCACTACGACCTGGCGCAGGATGTTGGAAGCGGGCGCCACTATAACTATCTCAATACCAGGTTACAACCCCATGACCGACTGACTGCTGCCCGATTGTTCAGGGCGTGCCATTCATGTTTAAGAGCACCCAATCACGGGCTGCTAATCTGGTACTACGACAGACCTTGGTGGTAGCATAACACGAACTTAACCTGCCAACGATGGCGAATGCGCATGTCTATAGAGAATACTTACCCTACTTACGATTCGTTGGATCAAAACCTGAAACAACAATCGGTTGCTTTGACTGCAGCAGAAATGCACGGTTTGATCAGTGGCTTGCTGTGCGGTGGCAATCGCGACGGCAGCTGGCTGACGATGGTGCATGATCTGACTAACGAAGGCATGGCCTTCCCGCACACGCTGGCAGATTTGCTGCAACAATTGCGCAAAGTGACGTCAGACACTCTCGAAGATGACAGCTTCGAATTCAAAATGTTGATGCCCGACGATGAAAAACACATCTTTGAGCGTGCCGATGCCCTGGCCGGATGGGTTAACCATTTCCTGCTTGGCCTGGGCATGATGCAGCCCAAACTCGCCAAAGTGAAAGGCGAAGTCGGTGAAGCGATCGACGATTTGCGCAGCATCGCGCAACTGGGCTACGACGAAGATGAAGATCAGGAACAACTGGCGCAATCTTTAGAGGAAGTGGTGGAGTATGTCCGTGTTGCTGCCATTCTGTGCTTTGGTGAATTTGGCCACAGCCGCCCGACGGCTGCGGAAAATCACCGTACTTTGCATTAATGGTACATTGCATTACATAAACTGATTGCACTCATTAAAACGATTTCAGGAGAAGGTGTGATGACTCAGCAAGAGTACGATAATCGTCGTCAGGCGCTGTTAGCGAAGATGGCACCGGGAAGCGCTGCGGTAATTTTTTCTGCGCCGGAAGCCCCACGCAGTGCCGACAGTGAATATCCGTATCGTCAGAGCAGTGATTTCTGGTACTTCACCGGTTTCAATGAGCCGGAAGCGGTATTGATCCTGGTGAAAAGTGATGAAAATCATAACCACAGCGTCCTGTTTAACCGCGTCCGTGATCTCACCGCTGAAATCTGGTTTGGTCGTCGTTTAGGTCAGGAAGCCGCGCCCGCCAAACTGGGTGTGACCAAAGCGCTGCCTTTTGATGATATCAACGATCAGCTTCACCTGTTGCTTAACGGTCTCGACGTGCTGTATCACGCACAGGGCGATTACGCCTATGCGGATGAAATCGTTAACCGTGCCATGGAAAAACTGCGCAAAGGCTTCCGCCAGAATCTCTCGGCCCCGGCCACTGTCACCGACTGGCGTCCGTGGGTGCATGACATGCGCCTGTTCAAATCGGCTGAAGAGATTGCCGTCATGCGCCGCGCCGGACACATCACCGCGCTGGCCCATACCCGTGCGATGGAAAAATGCCGTCCGGGCATGTTCGAATATCAGCTTGAAGGCGAGATTCATCACGAATTCACCCGTCACGGTGCACGTTATCCTTCCTATAACACCATCGTAGGCGGCGGCGAAAACGGCTGCATCCTGCATTACACCGAAAACGAATGTGAACTGCGTGACGGCGATTTAGTGCTGATCGACGCCGGTTGTGAATATCAGGGTTATGCCGGTGATATCACCCGCACGTTCCCCGTGAACGGCAAATTCAGCAAAGCGCAGCGCGAAATCTACGACATCGTGCTGGCGTCAGAATATAAAGCGCTGGAAGTGTTCGGGCCGGGCAGCAGCATTCAGGCCGCGACCGAAGCCGCAGTTCGCGTGATGATTGAAGGTCTGGTCAAACTGGGCGTGATGAAAGGTGACGTTGAAACCCTTTACGCGGAGCAGGCACACCGCCAGTTCTTCATGCACGGTCTTTCCCACTGGCTGGGGCTGGACGTTCATGATGTCGGCCATTACGGTTCAGTGGATCGCAGCCGGACGCTGGAACCGGGCATGGTGCTGACCGTTGAACCGGGTCTGTATATCGCGCCGGATGCCGACGTACCGGAAGCATACCGCGGTATCGGTATCCGCATCGAGGACGACATTCTGATCACCGCTACCGGTATTGAAATTCTGACCGGCGATGTGGTGAAAGAAGCCGATGATATTGAAGCGTTAATGGCGGCGGCAAAGAAATAATATGAGCATCGTAATTGTTGGCGGCGGCATGACCGGTGCCACGCTGGCGCTGGCGATTTCCTCGCTGACGCAGGGACGTTTGGCGGTGCATCTGGTGGAAGCCACTGCGCCGGAGCATCACGGGCATCCGGGTTTTGATGCCCGTTCGATCGCATTGGCGCAGGGAACCTGCCAGCAATTATCGCGGGTGGGGATCTGGCCTGTGCTGGCGGCAATCGCCACGCCAATCCGTGATATCCACGTCAGCGATCGTGGTCACGCGGCCTTTGTGAATCTCAATGCCGCGCATTATGGCGTTGAGGCGCTGGGGCAGGTGGTTGAGCTGCATGAAGTCGGTAAGCGCCTGTTTGCGATGCTGAAAAATGCCCCCGGCGTCACGCTGCATTGTCCGGCCAAAGTCACGGATGTCGCGCGTTCACAAGATTCCGCCAGCGTGACGCTCGACAGCGGTCAAACGCTGACAGCGCAGCTTTTGGTGGCCGCTGACGGTTCGCATTCTTCGCTGGCAAAAGCCTGCAATATTGGCTGGCAGCGTGAAGATTACGGTCAGATTGCCGTGATCGCGAATATCGCCACCAGCGAACCGCACAAGGGTCGTGCTTTTGAACGTTTCACTCAGCACGGGCCGCTGGCGTTACTGCCGATGTCCGATGGCCGCAGTTCGCTGGTCTGGTGTCATCCGCGCGAAGCGAAAGAAGAGATCGATAACTGGACTGAAGCACAGTTCCTCAGTGAGCTGCAAAAAGCGTTTGGCTGGCGTCTGGGCACCCTGAAACAGGCCGGTAAACGTTTCAGTTATCCGCTGCAATTACAGAAAGCCAACAGCCATATCAGCCACCGCCTGGCGCTGGTGGGCAATGCGGCGCAAACGCTGCATCCGATTGCCGGGCAGGGTTTTAACCTCGGTCTGCGTGACGTCATGACGCTGGCGGAAACGCTGGCCCGTGCTGCCGCACAAGGCACTGACGTCGGCAGTTACCGCGTGCTCAATGAATATCAGCAGCGCCGTCAGCCTGATCAGCAGGCGACCATTGGCATCACCGATGGCCTGATCCACCTTTTTGCCAACCGCTGGCTGCCATTAATGGTCGGACGCAATTTCGGTTTACTGGCGATGGAAAGCATTACGCCGTTGCGCGATGCTTTCACCCGAAGAACATTAGGTTGGGTTGACCGTTAAGCCTTACAGGAAAAATTATGCAATCTTTTGATGTGGTTATCGCCGGTGGCGGAATGGTCGGTCTGGCGCTGGCGTGCGGATTACAGGGCAGCGGTTTGCGCGTTGCCGTGCTGGAAAACCAGCAACCGGATCTCGATTCGCCGTTGCCGGAACAGCCGGGTTTACGGGTTTCGGCGATCAATGCCGCCAGCGAACGTCTGCTGAAATATATCGGCGTCTGGGACAACATTATTGCTCAGCGTGCCAATGCCTATCAGGGGATGGAAGTCTGGGATCGCGACAGCTTCGGCAAAATCGCGTTCCGCTGCGAAGAATACGGTTTCAGCCATCTGGGCCACATTATCGAAAATCAGGTGATCCACCGTGCTTTGTGGCAGCGTGCGGAAAAATCTTCTGACATCACACTGCTCACACCGGCAACACTGAAAAATGTGGCGTGGGGCGAAAATGAAGCCTTCATTACCCTTAGCGATGATCGTCAGCTCAGTGCGCGCTTAGTCGTGGGAGCGGATGGTGCACAGTCATGGCTGCGTCAGCACGCCGATATTCCGCTGACCTTCTGGGATTACCGCCATCATGCACTGGTGGCGACCATCCGCACTGAAGAACCGCACCAGTCTGTCGCACGGCAGGTATTCCACGGCGAAGGTATTCTGGCATTTCTGCCGCTGGCGGATACGCATTTGTCTTCTATCGTCTGGTCAGTTTCGCCGGATGAAGCGCAGCGCCTGAGTGCGCTGGAGCCGGAAGAATTCAACAAAATTCTCGCCAGCACCTTTGACCTGCGCCTTGGCGTTTGTGCCGTGGAGAGCGATCGCCTGACCTTCCCGCTGACCGGTCGTTATGCCCGCAGCTTTGCCGGACAGCGTCTGGCGCTGATCGGGGATGCGGCGCACACCGTACATCCGCTGGCCGGGCAGGGTGTCAACTTAGGTTTTATGGATGCCGCCGAACTGGCCTCTGAAATCAAACGTCTGCAAAAAGAAGGTAAAGATTTCGGCCAGCATATGTACCTGCGCCGTTACGAACGCCGCCGCAAACACAGCGCTGCGCTGATGCTTGCCGGGATGCAGGGCTTCCGTGAACTGTTTGCCGGTGACAATCCTGCCAAAAAACTGCTGCGCGATATCGGCCTGACGCTGGCGGATTCCCTGCCGGGCGTGAAACCGAAACTGGTCCGTCAGGCGATGGGGCTGAATGATTTACCGGAATGGTTACAGGACGAATCGCTTCGATTGAAATAATCTAATTTCAGCTAAAATTTTCCATTACATTTTCTAATCCGGGGCCGGATTTCTCATTCTGCAAATGGTGAGAAATTCGGCCTTGTCGTTATATAACATCGATACTTTTGCTGTTTATTTGTAGATTTTGCGCCACAAACCCCAGTTTACCAGTCAAAAACTCTGCACAATGCCTCTGTGAAATCACTGACATCTCCACCGCTCTGCATATTTTAACTTATGGTTAGCAGGGAGATTCAGTGGTAAGTTCAGGCAAAGGGTATCGTTTGCGCGGTGTGCTGTTTATGCACTTAATTAAATGAGGAATAAGATGGTTAAGCAGACTCAGCTTTATGAACAACATGTTGCGTGCGGCGCGCGTATGGTCGATTTCCACGGCTGGATGATGCCTCTGCATTACGGCTCTCAGCTGGATGAACACCACATCGTGCGTCAGGATGCCGGTATGTTTGACGTCTCGCACATGACCATTGTTGATCTCCACGGCGCCCGTACCCGTGAATTCCTCCGTTATCTTCTGGCGAACGATGTCGCCAAACTCACCGTTCCCGGCAAAGCCCTGTACACCGGCATGCTCAATGCCTCCGGCGGCGTGATTGACGATCTGATCGTCTATTTCCTCAACGAAAATTATTTCCGTCTGGTGGTCAACTCCGCGACCCGCGAGAAAGATCTGGCATGGATTTCGCAACATGCAGAACCGTACGCTGTCGAACTGACGGTGCGTGATGATCTGGCGCTGGTTGCCGTGCAGGGGCCGCAGGCGAAAGAGAAAGCGGAAACGCTGTTTACCGCCGAACAAAAACAAGCTGTCGCGGGCATGAAGCCGTTCTTTGGCGTTCAGTCGGGCGATCTGTTTATCGCGACCACCGGTTATACCGGCGAAGCGGGTTATGAAATCGCATTGCCACAAGAACAGGTTGCCGATTTCTGGCAGAAATTGCTGGCCGCAGGCGTGAAGCCAGCCGGTCTGGGGGCGCGTGACACACTGCGCCTGGAAGCAGGTATGAACCTGTACGGTCAGGAAATGGACGAAGGCGTTTCACCGCTGGCGGCCAACATGGGCTGGACCATTGCCTGGGCACCGGAAGACCGTAATTTTATTGGCCGTGACGCGCTGGAAAGACAGCGCGAGCAGGGCACTGATCAACTGGTCGGCCTGGTGATGACCGAGAAAGGTGTATTGCGTAATGAACTGCCGGTGCGATTCACCGACAGCGCGGGTAACACCCTGGAAGGCGTGATCACCAGCGGCTCATTCTCGCCGACGCTGGGCTACAGTATTGCACTGGCACGCGTTCCGGCGGGCATCGGCGAAAACGCCATTGTGCAGATCCGCAACCGTGAAATGCCGGTAAAAGTCACTAAACCCGGTTTTGTCCGTAACGGCAAACCGCTGGCGCAGTAACGTATTTAATTGAGCAGAAATAGAAAAATTTAAAACGTTTTCAGGAGATTATCGATGAGCAATGTCCCGTCAGATTTGAAATACGCGTCTTCCCACGAGTGGATTCGTTCAGAAGGTAACGGCGTTTACACCGTAGGTATCACCGAACACGCACAGGAATTACTGGGCGACATGGTATTTGTTGATCTGCCCGAAGTTGGCCGTGAAGTTGCCGCCGGTGAAGACTGCGCCGTGGCGGAATCCGTCAAAGCAGCTTCCGACATTTACTCTCCGATCAGCGGCGAAATTATTGCGGTAAACGCTGAACTGGAAGGTTCCCCGGAGCTGGTGAACAGCGAGCCATATGACACCGGTTTCCTGTTCCAGATTAAAGCGTCTGACGAAAGTGAACTGGCTAACCTGCTTGATGCAGAAGCCTATTCAGCATCCATTGAAGACTGATTAAATACTGTTTTACCCGCCCCGCAACCCGCTTGCGGGGCAAATCAGGACCCGTAGCTTTTGTCAGTATCCCAAGACACCTCCAGCAGATTTCAGGAATGCGTAGCAAATGACTCAGACTCTCAGCCAACTCGAACACAGCGAAGCCTTTATTGGCCGCCATATCGGTCCGTCTTCTCAGCAGCAGCAACAAATGCTGGAAACGGTCGGTGCGGATTCCTTAAACGCGCTGATCCAGCAGATCGTTCCGGTCGATATCCAGTTACCCGGCCCGCCGGCTGTCGGCGATGCCGTCACGGAACATCAGGCGCTGGCTGAGCTGAAAGCCATTGCCAGCCAGAACCAACGCTATAAATCCTACATCGGTATGGGTTACAGCGCGGTGCTGACGCCGCCGGTTATCCTGCGCAACATGCTGGAAAATCCGGGCTGGTACACTGCCTACACGCCTTATCAGCCGGAAGTGTCGCAGGGCCGTCTTGAAGCATTGCTGAACTTCCAGCAACTGACGTTAGACTTAACGGGGCTGGATCTGGCTTCTGCTTCTTTGCTTGATGAGGCGACTGCCGCAGCCGAAGCGATGGCGCTGGCAAAACGTGCCAGCAAACTCAAAGATGCCAACCGTTTCTTCGTGGCTGACGACGTGCATCCGCAAACGCTGGATGTGGTGCGTACCCGTGCGGAAACCTTTGGTTTTGACATCATTGTTGATAAAGCCGAAAAAGTGCTCGAGCTGGAAGGCGTATTTGGCGTGCTGTTACAGCAGGTTGGCACCACCGGTGAAGTGCATGATTACACCGCGCTGCTGGGCGAACTGAAAACCCGCAAAATTATTACCAGCGTTGCCGCTGATATTATGGCACTGGTACTGCTGGCTGCGCCGGGCAAACAGGGCGCAGACGTGGTCTTCGGTTCCGCGCAACGCTTTGGTGTGCCGATGGGCTACGGCGGTCCGCACGCGGCCTTCTTCGCCTGTGTAGACGAATTCAAACGTTCCATGCCGGGCCGTATCATCGGGGTTTCCCGTGATGCCGCAGGCAAAACTGCACTGCGTATGGCGATGCAGACCCGTGAGCAACATATCCGCCGCGAGAAAGCCAACTCCAACATCTGTACCTCGCAGGTTTTACTGGCGAATATTGCCAGCCTGTATGCGGTATTCCATGGCCCTGAAGGCCTGAAACGTATTGCGTCCCGTATCCACCGTCTGACCGACATTCTGGCCGCTGGCCTGAAACAGGGCGGCCTGACACTGCGTCACAACACCTGGTTCGATACGCTGACCGTTGAAGTCAAAGATAAAGCTGCCGTGCTGGAACGCGCGCTGAGCTTCGGCCTGAACCTGCGTACTGACATTCACGGCGCAGTCGGTATCACCCTCGACGAAGCCACGTCCCGCGAAGACGTTCAGATTCTGTTTGCTGCCCTGTTGGGTGACGACAACGGTCTGGATATCGACAAACTGGACAAAGCCGTATCGACTGACAGCAACGCCATTCCTGCCGCCATGCTGCGTGTGGATCCGATCCTGACCCATCCGGTATTCAACCAGTACCACAGCGAAACCGAGATGATGCGTTACATGCACCGTCTGGAGAAAAAGGATCTGGCGCTGAATCAGGCGATGATCCCGCTGGGTTCCTGCACCATGAAACTCAATGCTGCGGCAGAAATGATCCCCATCACCTGGCCTGAATTCGCTGAACTGCATCCGTTCTGTCCGACTGAACAGGCTGCCGGTTATCAGCAAATGATTGGGCAATTGTCACAATGGCTGGTTCAGCTCACCGGTTATGACGCGGTGTGCATGCAGCCGAACTCCGGCGCGCAGGGCGAATACGCCGGTCTGCTGGCGATCCGCCGTTACCATGAAAGCCGTAATGAAAGCAGTCGTCACATCTGTCTGATCCCAAGTTCAGCGCACGGCACTAACCCGGCATCCGCACAGATGGCGAGCATGAGCGTGGTGGTGGTGGCCTGTGATAAACAGGGCAACATCGATCTCAGCGATCTGCGTGAAAAAGCGGCGAAAGCGGGCGATGAGCTGTCTTGTATCATGGTGACTTATCCGTCAACGCACGGTGTTTACGAAGAAACCATCCGTGAAGTTTGCCAGATTGTGCATCAGTACGGCGGTCAGGTTTACCTTGATGGCGCGAACATGAACGCCCAGGTGGGCATCACTACGCCGGGTTATATCGGCGCCGACGTCTCGCACCTTAACCTGCATAAAACCTTCTGTATTCCGCACGGCGGCGGCGGTCCGGGTATGGGGCCAATCGGTGTGAAAGCGCATCTGGCGCCGTTCGTTCCGGGACACAGCGTGGTGCAGATTGACGGCGTACTGACCCAAAACGGCGCGGTTTCTGCGGCTCCGTTCGGCAGCGCTTCCATTCTGCCAATCAGCTGGATGTACATCCGCATGATGGGTGCGGAAGGCCTGAAACAAGCCAGCCAGGTCGCTATCCTCAATGCTAACTACATCGCGACCCGTCTGAAAGACGCGTATCCGGTGCTGTATACCGGCCGTGACGGTCGTGTGGCGCATGAATGCATTCTGGATATCCGTCCGCTGAAAGAAACCACCGGTATCAGTGAAATGGATATCGCCAAGCGCCTGATCGACTATGGATTCCATGCCCCGACCATGTCATTCCCGGTGGCGGGTACGCTGATGGTTGAGCCAACCGAATCAGAAAGCAAAGTGGAACTGGATCGCTTTATCGATGCACTGCTGGCGATCCGCAGTGAAATCGACCGCGTGGCGCAAGGTGAATGGCCGCTGGCAGACAACCCGCTGGTGAATGCACCGCACGTGCAGAACGAGCTGGTCAGCGACTGGAACCATCCGTACACCCGCGAAGTCGCAGTCTTCCCGGCCGGTTATGACAACAAATACTGGCCGACCGTGAAACGTCTCGACGACGTGTACGGGGACAGGAATTTGTTCTGTTCGTGTGTACCGATGTCAGATTACGAGTAAGACTGCGGTCTGCTCCTCGCTGAGAAGGGGGAGGAGAAAAGCTCGATCGGCTCCCTCCCCTGCGAAGGGGAGGGTTGGGGTGGGGTATTAAGGTAAGAATCCCAAAATTAAAGTTTGCTTTGTCAAAGTGTTAGTCCTTAAAACCCCCTCCCAGCCTTGTATGTTCATTTCAATGATTGATTTACGTCGTTGATCATTGAAATCTCTTTCAAGCATCTATTATTTTAACGAGTTCTAAACTGATGTAGCAGCAAGTCCGGCCTCTGGGACATCAAGCCCGTGGGGGAGCATTCCTGCGTTACGTCAGCTCATTTTTAACCCGAACAGCTGCCTGGGCGGTGCCTGCACCAGCCCGTATCTACAAGGACGGGAAATAATGAATCAGTCCCCAAAAGCATTTGTCGGCGTCGATATTTCTAAAGAAACCTTCGATGTTTTTATTAACGTTGGCAATTTCTATCAGAAGTTTACTAACAACCAAACTGGCCATGTCGACTTCATTAATTTGCTTAAAAATTATGAGGTTGCACAGATAGTCATGGAGGCTACGGGTCGTTATCACTGTGTGTTAGCCGCAAATTTATCTGTGGAAAACTATCCCGTATCGGTCGTAAACCCACGGCAGGTTAAGCATTTTTCCTTATCGCTCGGGAATCTCGCGAAAACGGACAAACTTGATGCCATGGTGCTGAGTCGCTTTGCACAAGTCGTGTTGCCGCCGCTGACAGTAGCAAGTGATGAGCAGACCCAGCGGCTTGCGCAAATGGTGACAAGACGGCGTCAGTTGATCGATATGCGGACGATGGAAAAAAACCGCCTTGATGGTGTCCATCTTGATGTTGCGGAACTCATTCACCATCACATCGAGTGGCTGAACAGCCAGATAAAAGATCTCGATGATGACATTGGACGACAGTTGCGTGTGATGCCACTGTGGCAGGAGAAAGCAAAAATCCTGAGCAGTGTCAAAGGCGTAGGCCCAACAACGACGGCGACGTTATTAGCACTTTTGCCTGAATTAGGAACACTGAGTCGGAGGAAAATTAGTGCTCTGGTGGGAGTGTGCCCTTATTCACATGACAGCGGAAAGCTCAAAGGGAAGCGAGCTATCTGGGGAGGGCGTTCAGCGGTGCGGGCTGCATTGTATATGGCTGCGCTGGTGGCAAAAAAGAATAATAAGGAAATCAAGAGGTTTTACGACGGTCTCATCGCTCGGGGAAAGTTAAAGAAAGTTGCGCTAACAGCATGCATCCGGAAACTGGTGACAATCCTGAATGCGATGGTGCGAGATGGCCGTGAATGGGCAGCAAATTAATCGCTGCCGGATTGACATTCGACACAGCTGCTCCCCCTTCGCAGGGGGAGGAGTAAGCACTTTTCTCACTTCCCCCAATGGAGTCACTCATGAAAATCGCTCTCGTCACCGGCGCCAGTCGCGGTATCGGCCGTGCAACGGCTGTCCTCCTTGCCCGGCAGGGTTATGCAGTCGGTGTTAATTACCTCAATAACGAAACCGCAGCGCAATCCGTCATCGATGAAATCCATCAGGCCGGTGGTAAAGCGCTCGCGCTCAAAGCCGATATTTCCGATGAAGCGCAGGTTGTCGCGATGTTCAAACAGTTAAGCGCTGAACTCGGGCCGGTCACCGCGCTGGTGAATAACGCCGGGATTTTGTTCCAGCAGACGACCATCGAAAATCTCTCTGCCGAACGTATCAACAAAGTGCTGTCCACCAACGTGACGGGTTATTTCCTGTGCTGCCGCGAGGCGGTGAAAATTATGTCGCACCGGCATGGAGGAAAGGGTGGAGCGATTGTGAATGTGTCTTCGGCGGCTGCCCGTCTGGGTGCGCCGGGTGAATATGTGGATTACGCCGCATCGAAAGGCGCGGTGGATACCCTGACCACCGGTCTGGCGCTGGAAGTGGCGGCGTACGGTATTCGCGTTAACTGCGTGCGTCCAGGTCTTATCTACACCGAAATGCACGCCAGCGGCGGTGAGCCGGGGCGTGTCGATCGCGTGAAAGCCAACCTGCCGATGCAGCGCGGCGGTCAGCCGGAAGAAGTGGCACAGGCGATCGCCTGGCTGCTGTCGGATTCTGCTTCCTATGCCACCGGCAGTTTTCTCGAACTGGCAGGCGGCAGATAATCAGAGTAAGTCATTGATAACGGGGATAGCTCTCCGTTCACTCCCCCAAACGGTCAATTCCACACAAACGGTCATTAGCGGTCATTAAATTGCACGAGGAATTGTGACCGTTTGCAAATCTGTTGCTGTCTTGTTGCAACGTAAATAACGATTTAATGCCGTTCCCGCCACAGATCCAAACTTTAACATTTCATCTTTTCTCACCTTTTCGTGACAACTATCACAGGACGATTGTGGCAAAAAATGCGCACAGTCGCCTTTGAGGCACTGCGCATTCCGTAAACATCCGGCTGCGTATCCTATTTGACATCGGGAAAGAGGAATCACCACATGCTGCCAGTAGAGCGACATCGTTATATCACCGAAATTCTCAGCCAGCGCGGACGCATATTAGTGCAGGAAGTGGCGCAGTTATGCCGCATCTCGCTGGAAACGGCGCGGCGGGATCTGGCGCTGCTGGAAAAGCGCGGCGTGCTGTTACGCAGCCACGGCGGCGCGGTGTTTATGGAACATTCGGCGGGCGAAAAAACTTACGTGCCTTCGCAGATTGAACAGGGCGAATCCTTTCGTGACCGCAGCAATCAGTCGCCGGACAGCAAAACGCGCATCGCCAAACGGGCATTGCAACTGATTAATCCCGGCGATTGTCTGCTGCTCGACAGCAGTTCCAGTAGCTGGTTTTTGGCCCGCCAGATGCCTGATATCCAGCTGGTGGTGCTGACCAACTCGGTGCACATCATCCAGACGCTGGCGGTGAAAGCCAATGTGCGCGTCATCGGACTGGGTGGCGAATACTCGGCGAAATATGAAGATTTCGTCGGCGTGCTGGCCGAACAAATGCTGAAAGAGTTCGTCATCAACAAACTGTTTTTCTCCTGTCACGGTATCAGCCACGAAGGCGGCATCCGTGAAAGTAATGAGCATCATGCGCGGCTGAAACAGCAAATGCTGCTTTCCTCCGAGCACAAAATTTTGCTGGCTGACTCCAGCAAATTCGGCCGCCGCTCTTTTGCGCGGATCTGCCACTACCGGGAAATCGACACACTGATAACAGACCATCTGGAGGATGAAGAATTCCGCCAGGAACTGGCCTGGAGCAACGTTAACGTGATTGAAGTTTCTCCGTCACCCCTACAGAAAAAAACTAAAAACAGCCGCAACGGCCCGTTAGCTGCGGCACATAACTGACCTCCCAGGAGAGTAAACATGATCAAGAAATCCGTTCTTGCCTGCCTGTTCGCCACAGCCATGTTGTCCCTGTCAGCGCATGCCGCCGACAAAATTCGCATGGGCGTGGTGGTGAAAGTCGGCGGTAACGCCTGGTTCAACGCGATGGAAGCCGGGATCAAAAGTGAAGCCGCCAAACGCGGGATCGACGCGTGGCAGGTCGGGCCGACCAGCGCGGATCCGGCATTGCAGGTGCGTGCGATTGAAGATCTGATCGCCCAGAAAGTGGATGTGATCGGCGTGGTACCCAACGACGCCCGCGTGCTGGAACCGGTGCTGAAACGTGCGCACGACGCCGGGATCAAAGTCATCGTGCATGAATCGCCGGATCAGAAATATGCCGACTGGGATTTCGAAATGGTCGATGCCACGCAGCACGGCATTAATCACATGATCGCGCTGGCGCAGTGCATGAAAGAGAAGGGGGATTATGCGGTGTACGTCGGCAGTTTAACCGTGCCGCTCCATCAGAAATGGGCCGATGCCGCCATCAATTACCAGAAAGAGCACTATCCGGATATGCATCTGGTTGGCGACAAATTTGGTGTCGGTGAATCCCTTGATGACAGCATCCGCACCACCAACGACCTGATGTCCAAAGACGCCAATCTGAAAGGCATTCTGGCGATTGGTTCGCAAGGCCCGATTGGCGCAGGCCGCGCGGTGCTTAACCGTGGCAAAACTGACGATATCTGCGTGTTCGGCCCGTTCAGTCCGGGTCAGGGTGCCAGTCTGGTGAAAGCCGGGGCGATCAAAGGCGGCTTTATCTGGAACCCGATGGTCGCCGGTGAAGTCTTTGTACGCCTCGCCGAGAAGCTGGAAAAAGGCGAAAAAATCACTGACGGCATGACCATTGAAGGCATGGGCAAAGTGAAAGTGGACGAGGCAACGCACACCATTCTGGGCAATGAAACCGAAAGCCTGGATAAAGCGAACCTGCCGAAACTGGTCAAAATGGGGCTGTAATCATGGCAATCTCCGGGATCATTCAAACAGACCACGCGCCGCTGATTGATGTGCAAAATCTGTCGGTAACCTTTGGCGGGCAGCGTGCGCTCAATGACATTTCCCTGCGGCTGATGCAGGGCGAAGTTCACTGCCTGGCGGGCACCAACGGCTGCGGGAAAAGTACGTTGATCAAAGTGATCTCGGGGGTTTACCAGCCGGATAACGGTTGCCAGATCACACTCAGTTCGCCGTCGCAGGGCAGCCAGAGGTTCAGTAAGCTGTCTCCGGATCAGGCGCGGCAGTTTGGCGTGCAGGTGATTTATCAGGACTTGTCGCTGTTCCCGAACCTCAGCGTGTTCGAAAATATTGCCTTCGACCACAACTTACAAGGGCTGATGGGCTGGTACCGTCCGTCACGCCTGCGGGAAACGGCGCAGCGTATTCTCACCGAGCTGAATTACTCGCTGGATCTCGACAGTAAAGTCTCGTCGTTGCCGATTGCCCAGCGTCAGCAGGTGGCCATTTGCCGTGCGCTGGTGGCGGATGCGCGGTTAGTGATTATGGATGAGCCGACCGCCTCGCTGACCCGCACCGAAGTCAATCAGCTGTTGCGCACCGTGCATTACCTGAAAAGCAAAGGCATCAGCGTGGTGTTCGTCAGCCATCGCCTCGATGAAGTGCTGGAGATTTCCGACAGCGTGACGGTTATCCGTGACGGCAAAAAAGTCGGCACTTTCCCGGCTTCTGAGGTCAGCAGCGAACGCCTGACCGAACTGATGACCGGCCTGAAACTCGATTACCGCCTGAAAGCCGCCAACATGAATGACGAACGCATCATGCTGGAAACCGACAAACTCAGCCGCGCAGGCCAGTACCATGACGTCAGTTTCAAACTGCACGCCGGTGAAGTGCTCGGTTTATGCGGCCTGCTTGGATCGGGGCGCACCGAACTGGCGCTCAGCCTGTTTGGCATGACTAAACCGGACAGCGGCAAAATCTATCTCGACAGCAAACCGGTACGTTTTCGCAGTCACGAAGACGCGATCAAATCGGGCGTCGGTTACGTCTCGGAAGACCGCCTGACGCTCGGCCTGATCCAGCAACAGTCGGTCGGCGACAACACCGTGCTGGCGATCATGGATCAACTGCGCAGCCGTTTTCACCTGATCGATGAATACCGCAAAAACAAAATTATCCAGCAGTGGATCGAGAAACTCGGCGTCAAAGTGGCGAACCCCGACCAGGCGATCTCCACGCTTTCCGGCGGCAATCAGCAAAAAATTGTGCTCGCAAAATGGGTGCTGACGCAGCCGAAAATCCTGATCCTCGATTCCCCCACGGTTGGCGTCGATGTCGGTGCGAAAGCCAGCATTTATCAGTTAATTCATCAACTGGCGGAAGAGGGGATTTCCATCCTGCTGATTTCCGACGAAGTGCCGGAAGTCTATTTCAACTGCGACCGCGTGCTGCATTTCAGTGAAGGCACGGTGGTTGGCGAATATCTGCCGGGTGCGATTACCCAGCAACAACTTGCGGAGGCGGTCAATGCTTAAGCTCAGCCGGTTACGCCCGTCCGGCAACGAAGGTTATTTAGCCTGGGTCTTGCTGGCGGTGATCGTCACCTTTTCCTTACTGACCAACCAGTTTCTGACCTTGCAGAACTTGCTGGATCTGACCGAAAGCTATGCCGTCAGCGGCATTTTTGCCCTCGGTCTGTTTGTGGTACTGGTCACCGGCGGTATCGATATTTCGTTCGCCGCCGTGGCTTCTGTCGTGCAGTACCTCATCGCCACGCTGGCGATCCACTACGGCCTGAGCAGCCCGACGGGCAGCATTTTGCTGGCTGTTGCCGTCGGCACGGTGCTCGGGATGATCAATGCCATTTTGATCTACTGCCTGCGCATCGTGTCGATCATCGTCACCATCAGTATGCAGTCACTGCTGTTTGGCATGCTGATGTGGCTGACCAACGGCACCAGTTTGTACGACCTGCCTGACTGGCTGACCACGCCCGTCCGCGTACTGCCGTTCAGCGTCGGCGAACAGCATTATCAGATGGGTTTGCCGGTGGTGGTGATGCTGGCGGTCGCCGGGCTGAGCTGGATCCTGCTTAACAAAACCCATCTCGGACGCCAGTTGTTTGCGGTCGGCGGTGACCAGGAATCCGCACGCCGTATCGGTATCCGCGTAGGTTTGCTGCATCTGTTTGCTTACGGATATCTCGGCGCAATGGCGGCGATTGGCGGACTGGTACAGGTCTATCGCGTCGGTGAAGTGGTGCCGAATGCGCTGGTCGGCGGCGAGCTGGATGTGCTGGCGGCGGCGGTACTCGGCGGTGCCAGCCTTAACGGCGGCAAAGGCAGCGTGGTCGGCACCCTGATGGGCGTATTCCTGATTGGCGTGCTGAAAAACGGCCTCAACCTGATCGGCGTGTCCAGCTACTTCATGAACATCGTCATCGGCGTGGTGATCGTCGCGGCCATTACCGTCACCCATTATAAGAAACGCAAAGAAACCGAAGTCGGCTTCGCCTGAGGAAAACCGCTATGTTCGCAAAAAGCAGAAATGTGAGTCTTAAAGCGAAGCCCGATGTGCGGCCTCGCCTGAAAATCGGCAACCTGAGAATAGACAATACGACACTGGGATTATCGCTGTTATTGCTGGTAGTGATCATCGGTTTCAGCCTGGCGATGCCGGGGCGGTTCTTCAGTGACGCCACCTTTATGAGCGTTGCCTTTCAGTTGCCGGAGCTGGGTTTACTGACGCTGGCGATGTTTATCCCGATCCTCAGCGGTGGCCTGAACCTGTGCATTATCGCTACCGCTAACCTGACCAGTTTACTGATGGCGTGGGTGTTTCTGACCTGGCTGCCGCCCGATGCCGGCATGGCGATGCAGGCGGTCTGGCTGACGCTGGCGCTGGTCGGCGCAATGATTCTGGCGCTGGTGATTGGCATGCTGACCGGTGCGCTGGTGGCGTATGTCGGTGCGCATCCGATTCTGGTGACGCTGGCGACCATGACCATGGTCAACGGTGTCGGCATTTATCTTTCACGCGGTGCGGCGATCAGCGGTATGCCGGATATCGTGCGCTTTATCGGCGCGGAAACCCTGCTCGGTGTGCCCGTTCCGCTGATGATTTTCCTGCTGACGGCGGTGTTAATCGCGGTGTTTTTAGAGCGCACCCGCCTCGGTAAATACATTTATATGAGCGGCAGTAACATCAACGCCACCCATTTCAGCGGCGTGAATACCCATCGTGTTCTGATCGCCATCTACGTGATTTCCAGCATGTTATGTGTGATTGCCGGGCTGATTATGATGGCGCGTTTCAACTCGGCGCGCATGGGCTACGGCGATTCATACCTGCTGCTGACGGTGCTGGCCATCATTCTTGGCGGCACCGATCCCAACGGTGGCTTCGGCAAAGTCGCGGGCGTGGTGCTCTCGCTGATTGTTCTGCAGGTGATTTCCACCGGCCTGAACCTGATGAACGTCAGCCCGCATTTCAGCCTGGCGATGTGGGGCGCGGTACTGATCGTGGTGCTGGCGCTGAAATTCTTCCGCAGCCGTTATCTGCAAAAAAGGGCGGGGCGAATGAGCGCTGCCAAAGCGCGGGCCGCTCAACCTTAAACACTCTTTTAACATTGCCTCTGACTTAGGAAAACATCATGGAATACAAAATTTCTCCGTCGCTGATGTGCATGAGCCTGATCGACATTAAACAGCAACTCGAGGTACTGAACCGCCGCGCCGACATGCTGCACATCGATATCATGGACGGCCATTACGTCAAAAATATCACGCTGTCGCCGTTCTTTATTGAGCAGATCCGCCCGCACACCCCGCTGATCCTCGACGTGCATATGATGGTGGAAAACCCGGCTGACTTTATCGAGCCAATCGCCAAAGCCGGTGCCGATTTTATCTGTCCGCATGCCGAAACCATTAACCGCGATGCCTTCCGCATCATTAATCAGATCCGCTCGCTGGGGAAAAAAGTCGGCGTGGTGCTCAATCCCGCGACGCCGGTGGAGTACATCCAGCACTACATTCATCTGCTGGATAAAATCACCGTGATGACGGTCGATCCGGGTTACGCCGGTCAGCCGTTCATCCCTGAAATGCTGGGGAAAATCACGCAACTGCGCGATCTCAAACAGCAAAAAGGCTACCGCTATCTGATCGAAATTGACGGTTCCTGCAATCTGCGGACTTATCAGGATCTGATGGGCGCAGGCGCGGAAGTGCTGATCGTCGGCAGTTCCGGTCTGTTCACGCTGGACAGCGATCTGGATGTTGCCTGGGACAAAATGCTCGATCAGATGCGTCAGGCGCGTCACGCAGCCTGAGGGCAGGAGAGCCGTATGCCGCACTTTCTTGGAGTCGATGTCGGGGGCACCAATACCCGTTTAATGCTGATGGACAGCCAGCAAAATTTTCGCGGCTACCACAAAACCCCGACGCAAAGCTGGGCGGGGCAGCCCGATCCGTTGCAGGGGCTGGAAAACCTGATCACGGCGTATTTGCAGGAACAGGATCCGCATCATCAGGTGGCGCAGGTGATGCTCGGGCTGCCGGGCGTATTGTCCCGCGACCGCCAGACCGTGCTGTCGCTGCCGTTTATCTCCGCGCTGGATAATCAGCCGGTGGCGGCGCTGCTCTCGCAACGTTTACACCTGCCGGTGGCGATGGACAAAGACGTTAACCATCTGATGTGGTGGGATTTAACACAGCACAGCGCGCTGCCGGATGTCGCCGTCGGGCTGTATCTCGGCACCGGGCTGGGCAACAGTTTGTGGATCAACGGTGATTTTTATCACGGCGCGCACGGCGGTGCGGGCGAACTCGGGCACATCCCGCTGGCGGGGAATCCGCTGCGCTGTCCGTGCGGCAAAACCGGCTGCGTCGAGACGCTGACCTCCGGCAACTGGCTGACCGGCTGGGCGCGGCGACATGCGCCGCAGACACCATTCGCCGACCTGTTTGTGCGCCATGCCGGGCATGCGGATTTAACTGAGTTTGTGGCACGACTGGCACGCACCGTCGCCAGCGAAATGAACATTCTGGATCCCGAATATCTGGTGCTGGGCGGTGGCGTGCTGGCGATGGAAAACTTCCCGCTGGCCGAACTGGAACAACAGTTACGCAGCCATCTGCGCAGCCCGTATCCGGCGAACGGCCTGACCATTCATTTCAGCGCCGTCACCGACGAGACCGGTTGCCGTGGCGCGTGTCTGGCCGCACAGCGCGTTTTTCCGTCGCAGCCCGCTCTGGCCGCCGGAACATTTTCCTTCAGGAGAGAGGCATGAACAAAGGCAAGGTATGCGTATTTGGGTCTTTCAACCTCGATATCGTCGCAGGCATGGCGCGTTTCCCCAAACCGGGAGAATCCCTGATTGCCCGCAACAGTATGATGGGCGCGGGCGGCAAGGGCGCCAACCAGGCGGTCGCCGCACTGCGTGCCGGTGCGCGGGTGCATTATATCGGTAAAGTGGGTCGCGATGATTTCGGCATGTTCGCCCGGCGCCATCTCGACGGCGCCGGTTTCGACGCCGTCACGCTGTTTTCCACCAGCGAATGCCCGACCGGCAACGCGCTGATTTATGTCGCCGGAGCCGATGCCGAAAACATGATTGCCGTTGATCCGGGCGCCAACCTGACGGTCACCGATGAAGAAGTCGAACAGTGCCGTCCGGCCGTCGCCGCCGCTGATATCCTGCTGACGCAACTCGAAAACAATCTGCCTGCGATTGAAAAACTGATCGGCATCGCGAAGGACAACGACACCTACATTATCCTCAACCCGGCGCCGTTTCAGCCGGTTTCTGACCATTTACTGGCTCAGGTGGATTTACTCACGCCGAACGCCACAGAATGCACGCTGCTGACCGGCATTGAAGTCTGCGATATTCCCTCTGCCCAACGCGCCGCCCACGCGCTGCACGCCAAAGGGATCCAGGCGCTGATCATCACGCTGGGCACGCAGGGCGCATTGCTTTCAGTGAACGGCGAAACGCAGATTATCCACGCCTGTCCGGCGACCCCGGTCGACACCACCGGCGCAGGTGACGCCTTCAACGGCGCGCTGGCCTCCCAACTCGCCGCCGGTGCGACACTCCCCGAAGCCGCACAATTCGCCTCCGCTTACGCGTCTGTTTGTGTGGAAAGGGCAGGCGCGGCGGCATCAATGCCGACATATGAAGAAGCGCGGGAGAGGATGGTGATGACGATGGTTTGAAGCGGGTTTTTCTTTGCTCCTCCCCCTGCGAAGGGGGAGGTTGGGAGGGGGTTTTAAGGGCTAACTCTTTTCAAAGTACACTTCAACTTTTTGATTTTGCTTTAATACCCCACCCCAACCCTCCCCTTCGCAGGGGAGGGAGTCGGACTGCGTTATTCCTGCGAGACATCTTCCAGATTTTATCTTGAACGCTATTACAACTTCATTTTAACCATATATAACAATTTACTCACACGTCCAAAATAAATGCGGAGGCATTGGCTGGGATCTAATAAAGATATTCTCAATTTAGATAAAAATTTATTATATTAAATTTGATGATGATTATTATTGTATATAGGTAAGCGAAAGCATTACTGTTTCAGGTGATTGTTTTTTAAATTACAAAGAGGTAGTGTTTGTACGGTGAATTTATTATTTCAATAAGGATGTTAAAATGGCAATTCCAGCTTATTTATGGTTGAAAGATGACGGCGGTGCGGACATCAAAGGGTCTGTGGATGTAAATAATAGAGAAGGTAGTATTGAGGTCACAGGGTTTTCACATAATTTACGATTGCCAACAGACCCTTTAACCGGAAGCATTACAGCAACGCGTAATCATTCTGCGATGATTTTCCAAAAAGAATTTGATTCATCATCACCTTATTTATATAAAGCGGTTTCAAAAGGCCAAACTTTAAAGTCAGCAGAATTTAAATGGTATCATATCAATGATGCAGGGCAAGAAGTTGAGTACTTCAATATGTTTATCGAAGGCGTTAAGGTTGTGAGCATTTCCCCGCTGATGCATGATATTAAAGATCCAACCAAAGAAAAACACAATCATCTTGAAGTTGTTGAACTCCGTTACGACAAAATAACGTGGAAACATTGCGATGGGAACATCATGTTCACAGACTCATGGAATGAAAGGGCGTAAATTATGTCCAGACACCCTGTAGAAGGTGTAAATCAACATCCTCCTTATGATATATCTGCAATCATCCCCCCAGGCATATCTATGAGTAATCATATGATGACGGCTCGTTTACACAAAGGTCCATCTGCATTAACTTATATATGGTTCTATAATCAGGTCAGAAATCATGGCCCCTGGGACTATAAACAGTTAGGTGGAAAATATGAAAATTTCGGGAATTTTCATTACGGGGCTGTAGGAACAGCAGCAGGTATTTCACCTGGTGTTTTATTAAGAGGTGCTGGCGTGGCTCAAAAATTTGCAGGTACAAATGATCCTGAATGGGATTCTTATGAGGGACCAAATTCCCATTGGGATGATCCTAAAGATCAGACATGGATAAGAGCAGGGATTGATTATGCCAAAAGAACGGGTTTTTAGGAAAAACTATATTTTCATCGTGTTGGTTGTAGCTTTCCTGGGATATTTAATTATGGTGGCATTAGATTTTTCACCTTATGAACAAACGATTATACGAAAGGAAAGAATAGGCGAGTTTAATACCCTTTATGTGACTGAAGGTAGTGCGGGAGCAACGACCCAAAATACGTATAAATATTATCTTTATCCATCTGTAAAAACAGAGAAAGAGTTTCTGGCGGATGTCAGAGATTATCCTTCTGTTCTTTTTACTTCAGATTCAAATGTCCAAATGCAATTGAAGGGCAGATATCTCTATTTTACAGTTAAAGGAACTATTTATAGTTTTACCAACCAATCTGATTCTGTCTTTATATACCTCAACTCAACCCCATTTTAGTGGGGTTGTATCCGCATGTTACCGTTCAATCTGACATCCGACCTCTATTTGTTCAGTAACATTGCTCATATTTCATTCAAATAACCATCACATTCCCGCCATGTGGCTGACATAAATGCAGGACAGGATAGGCACCTTATTTCGCTGACCGGTACCCTGTAATGCGCCGCACGTTGTTTCCTTATCTGATTTTGCTGCCGACGCTGATTTTTCTGCTTTTATTCACCTATTACCCCTTATTTCAGTCAGCGTCTGACAGCCTGTTTGACAGCCGTCTGTCGTCGGATGCGCCGCCGTTTGTCGGCCTGCAAAACTATCTGCGCCTGCTCCAGGATTCGGTTTTCTGGCGCGCACTGCTTAATAATCTGGCGTACATCCTGATGACTGTGGTCCCCGGCATTATTCTGGCGTTGCTGCTGGCGGTGGCGCTGTGGGAAAACACCTCGCTGAACCGCTGGCTGCGTACTGCGTTTTTCTTTCCGATGATTATCCCGCTGGTCAGTGCTGCCACCTTGTGGCTGTTCATTTTTATGCCCGGCATGGGGCTGCTGGATTACTATCTCGCGAAAGTGTTCGGACCGATGAATAACAATTACCTCGGTATGAGCAACAGCGCGCTGATTGCGCTGAGCGTGATCGGTGTGTGGAAATTCGCCGGTTATTACATGCTGTTTTTCCTCGCCGGATTGCAGTCGATCCCCGCCCCGGCACGCGAAGCGGCGCTGATGGAAGGGGCGTCGCGCCCGCAGGTTTTCTTCTATATCACGTTGCCGCTGCTGCGCCCGACCATCAGTTTTGTGGTCACTATCGCGCTGATTTATTCGATTACCCAGATAGATCATGTCGCGGTGATGACGCAGGGCGGGCCGAATAACGCCACCACCGTATTGTTGTATTACATCCAGAGTCTGGCGAATGACACCCACGATTTAGGCAAAGCTTCGGCGGCGACATTCCTGACGCTGGTGCTGCTGTTTGGCTTTTCGATGCTGAACCTGCGGGTGCTGGAAAGAGGGGTTCATTATGAGCGTTGAAACGTCTGAAGCGCCGGTGATGACGGGCAAAAAATTGCGGGCGGGCGTACGTTCGCCATCGATGTTATTGCGCGGTGCGCGCCGTTCGACACTGCCGGTTTTACTGCTGTGCGCGGCGTTTTTGTGGCTGGCGCCTTTCCTGTGGATGCTGTCGTCAGCCTTCAGCGAAAGCAGTTTTGCGCCGGATATGGCCTCGTTGTTACCGCGCTTCCCGCTTACGTTACAAAACTTCCGTGACGCGTGGGACAGCGCCGACTGGCTGCGGCTTTACGCCAATACCATTTTCTTCTCCTTTGGCACCTTTCTGGTTCAGCTGGTGACGATTACCACTGCCGGTTACGTGTTCGCGTATCACGAATTTCGCGGCAAACAGACGCTGTTCTACCTGCTGCTGATCCAACTGATGATCATGCCCGTCATCATGATGGTGCCGAACATGATGATCCTCAAACAGTTCGGCCTGCTCAATACCCTGACCGGCGTGATGATGCCGTATTTTGCCTCGGCGTTTGGCGTGTTCCTGATGCGTCAGGCGTTTCTCAGCATTCCCCGTGAAATCGAAGAAGCCGCGCTGATGGAAGGCTGCCGCTGGTGGCAGGTGGTGTTCCGCGTGCTGATCCCGATGTCATGGCCAGCCATTCTCGCCTTCGCCACGGTCAGTATCACTTATCACTGGAATGAATATTTGTGGCCGCTGATGGTGCTTAACGACCCGGATAAACAGGTGTTGACCGTCGGGCTGGTGTCCTTCGCGATGGGCGCAGAATCGGGCGGCCAGTGGGGATTAATTACCGCCGGCACGCTGATGGTGTGCCTGCCGCTGATGCTGGCGTTCATTATTTTTCAGAAACAGTTCCTGAAAAGCTTCGGCTTTTCCGGGATCAAATAAAGGAGTCATCCATGTTTTTAGCTCAGATTTCTGACATGCACTTTCGCAGCCACGGCCGCAAACTGTATGACTTTATCGATGTGAACGGTTGCAATGCCGAAGTGGTGAGCCAGCTGAATGCGCTGGAAGAACAACCGGATGCGGTGGTGATCACCGGGGATATCGTTAACTGCGGTCTGCCGCAGGAATACGAGGTGGCGCGCCGCACGCTGGGCAATCTGCGTTATCCGCTGTACATCATTCCCGGCAACCACGACGACAAAGCGCAGTTTCTGGAAGCATTGCATCCGCTGTGCCCGCAGCTCGGTACTGACCCGCAAAATATGCGTTACGCCATCGACGATTTCCCGATGCGTCTGTTGTTTGTCGATTCGAGCCTGGCCGGAGAATCCAAAGGGTACCTGACGCTGGAAACGCTGGCGTGGCTGGAAGGGCAACTGGAGCAGGGCGGTGATAAACCGACGGCGGTATTTATGCACCATCCGCCGGTGAAAGTTGGTTCGGCGCAGATGGATGCGATTTCCTGTGAAAATGGCGATCAGTTGCTGGCGCTGATTGACCGCTTCCCGTCGCTGGTTCGCGTGTTCTGCGGCCACACGCACCGCCTGATTTTCACCCAGTACAAACAGGCGATCATCACCACCATTCCCGGCACGGTGCATCAGGTGCCGTATTATCACCACAATCCGGCACCGTTTTATAACCTCGAACCGGCGGCCTGCGTGATGCACCGTCTGGTGGATCACACCGGGCTGGTCAGTTATCTGCATCCGCTGTCGCAGTATCCGGGGCCGTATCTGTATGACGCGCAAATCAGTTGCCCGGCGGATGAGCAATGATGTCTGGCATTCGTCTGGAAAATATTACCAAACAGTTTGAAGGCAGCACGGCGGTGAATCAGCTTTCGCTGGAAATTGCCGACGGTGAGTTTCTGGTGCTGGTCGGGCCGTCGGGTTGCGGCAAAAGTACCTTGCTGCGCCTGCTGGCGGGTCTTGAAAACGTCAGCGACGGGCGCATTATGCTTGACGGCAATGACATCTCCGGGCTGTCGCCGCGCGAACGTAATTTCTCGATGATCTTCCAGAACTACGCGCTGTTCCCGCATATGACCGTGGAGCAGAACATCACCTTTGGCATGCGTATGCGTAACGAGCCGAAAGAGCAGCACAAAGCACGGGTGGATCGTGTCGCCGGATTATTACAGCTGGAGCCGTTACTCAAACGTAAACCCGGCAAGTTATCCGGTGGCCAGCGTCAGCGTGTGGCGATGGCGCGCGCCATTGTGCGCGACCCGAAGCTGTTTCTGATGGATGAACCGCTGTCGAATCTCGATGCACGGCTGCGCACGGAAGTGCGTGACGGCATCATGCAACTGCATCAGCAGCTGAAAACCAGCACTGTTTATGTCACTCACGATCAGATGGAAGCCATGACCATGGCGGACAGGATCGCCGTGCTGGATAAAGGTCATCTGCAACAAATTGGCGCACCGGAAACGCTGTATGCACATCCGGCCAACCTGTTTGTCGCCGGATTTATCGGCACCCCGTCGATGAATCTGTTTTTACTGCCATGCGCTGATGGCCTGCTGACAGTCGAAAACCAGCCGGTACGTCTGCCGCAAACTGAACATGCGCTGGCGCTGAATGAGGTGTATCTGGGCATCAGACCCGAACACATCAGTGACCGGCCGGTGGAAGGTGAAAGCCTGCAATTGCAGGCGACGCTGACCTATCGCGAACTGCTCGGCGCGGAGTATCTGTGCCATGCCGACACGCCGCTCGGGAAAATCCGTTACGTCCGTAAAAATCATTTGCGGGAAAACAGCCGGGACATTGCGCAACCCGGCGACAGCATCACTTTGTATTTCTCTTTGCACGACCTTCATCTTTTTTCAGGCCAAAACCAGCAGAACCTGCACCGGGAGAATCACCATCATGCGTAACGTATCTGCGCTGGCGCTCGTCATCGGCTTTTTTGCCGCAGGCACGGCGTCGGCCAAAGAAAATATTGATTTCATGTTCCCGGCGCCGGTTGACGGCAAACTGACCATGGAAATGACCCGCGTTATTAAAGAGTTCAACCAGTCACAAAATGATGTCGAAGTGCGCGGGATATTTACCGGTAACTACGACACCACCAAAGTCAAAGCCGAAGCGGCGGCGAAATCCGGCCAGCCACCGGCGCTGGTGATCATGTCTGCTAACTTCACGGCGGATCTGGCGATCAAAAACGAAATTCTGCCGATGGACGAACTGTTCAAATTCGGCGATCAGAAAGCCACGCCGTTCCTGACGCAGAACTTCTGGCCTGCCATGCGCCAGAATGCTCAGCTCAACGGCGTGACATACGCGATCCCGTTCCATAACTCGACGCCCATTCTCTATTACAACAAAGACATGTTCGCCAAAGCGGGTATTACCGCGCCGCCCAAAGACTGGGATGAATTGCTGGCAGATTCGAAAAAGCTGACGGATTCGGCAAAAGGCCAGTGGGGGATCATGTTGCCATCGACCAACGATGATTACGGCGGCTGGATTTTATCGGCACTGACCCGCGCCAACGGCGGCCAGTATTACAACGCCGATTATCCGGGCGAAGTGTATTACGACAAACCGTCCACACTGGGCGCGCTGCGCTTCTGGCAGAATCTGGTATATCGCGACAAAGTGATGCCGTCTGGCGTGCTGAACTCGAAACAAATCAGCGCGGCGTTTTTCTCCGGCAAACTCGGCATGGCGATGCTCAGCACCGGCGCGCTGGGCTTTATGCGTGAAAATACCAAAGATTTCGAGCTGGGCGTGGCGATGATGCCTGCCAAAGTGCGTAACGGGGTCACCATCGGCGGGGCGAGTCTGGTGAGCTTTAAAGGCATTTCCGATGACCAGAAAAAAGCGGCTTATACCTTCCTGCAATATCTGGTCAGCCCGAAAGTAAACGGTGCCTGGAGCCGCTTTACCGGCTATTTTTCACCGCGCATGGCGTCCTATGACACGCCGGAAATGAAAGATTATCTGGCAAAAGACCCGCGTGCGACGATTGCCCTGGAGCAGCTAAAATACGCCTATCCGTGGTATGCGACGTATGAAACCGTGGCGGTGCGTCAGGCGATGGAAAATCAGCTGGCGGCCCTGGTTAATGACGAGAAAGTCACGCCGGAAGCAGCGGCGGCACAGGCACAGAAAGACGCCGACACCATCATGAAACCTTACGTGGATTCCACGACACTGAATGTTCCTAAGTGAGTGATCTTGCGCCTTCCCCTCTCGCGAGGGGAAGGACATTTTACTTCAGCCAGCCCTGCTGATGAGCGTTGTCCAGATGGCTGCGGATGTGCAGCCACAGTTCAGGATGGATATCGGCGATAAAGGCATTACGGGCTAACACCTGCTCCAGACGGATATTGTTTTCCACCCAGCTCTGCCCCTGATTATTCAGGTTCATGATCATCGGCATCACGCGGTCGATCACCAGCGCAAAGCGCGCTTCCGGGGTTTCACCCGCTTCGTATTCATTCCACAAATCCAGGAACTGGCTGTTGAGCGGCGCAGGCAAAATGCCGAACAGGCGTTTTGCGGCAATGATTTCCTGATCGTGAACGGCGGCGCGGGCGGCGAGATCGTAAACCAGCACGTCACCGGCGTCGATTTCTACGATGTCGTGGATCAACGCCATACGAATGACTTTATTAATATCAATGCCTTCTGGCGCAAAAGGTGCCAGAGACATGGCTGCTACGGCGAAATGCCAGCTATGTTCCGCGGAATTTTCCTGACGCTCAGTGCCTAAAACTTTAGTGCGACGTTGTACGTTTTTCAGCTTGCCGATTTCCATCAGGAACTGAAAAACTTCGGTCATGGCGCCGAAATCCAGCGGGGAAGTTGCTACAGACATAGTCAAACCTTAGTCATATTGACGGCATTGTTAATGGCGTTATCAGAGATTTCCGCTACACCTTAGTCGCTTGATGACAAAAAATCATGTTTTTGGGTGCGGTAAACACCGCTGTTTTCAGAATGTCACAGCGGTAAATTATAAACAAAGTGAATGAATTGAAGGGATTCCAGACGGTGTCGCATGGCAATGATGATCGGGATAAGGGACTGTTACATCGGGAAATACTGATTTTTAAGCTTACAGATGTACACTGGAATGATTCTCAGCTACTCTGTTTGCGGTATGATTTATAATCAGCGGTTATAAACAACCGGGGATTAAATCGTCTCTTATTACTTTTTTACATGTATTGCCTCGAGGGTTCTCAACGTATGGGTAAGATGTCTCCATCACCACAGGGATATCCGTGGGCTGAAGAAATTGCCAACAGCCTGAGTCACGGCGTTGGTCTGATTTTCGGGATTGTCGGGCTGGTGTTGTTGCTGGTTCAGGCGATAGGTGATAACGCCAGTGCCATGGCGATCACCAGTTACAGTTTGTACGGCGGCAGTATGATTTTGCTGTATCTGGCCTCTACGCTGTATCACGCGATACCGCATCAGAAAGCCAAATACTGGCTGAAAAAACTTGATCACTGCGCGATTTATTTGCTGATCGCCGGGACCTACACCCCGTTCCTGCTGGTCGGGCTCAATTCCCCGCTGGCGAAAGGATTAATGGCGGTGATCTGGGGGCTGGCGCTGTTCGGCGTGATTTTTAAACTGGCGTTTGCGCACCGTTTTGAGGTGCTTTCGCTGGTCACGTATCTGACGATGGGCTGGCTGTCGCTGATTGTGATTTACCAGCTTGCGACCAAACTTTCCCCAGGCGGTGTGATATTGCTGGCGCTGGGTGGCTTGATATACACGCTGGGCGTTATTTTTTACGCTTCAAAACGTTATCGGTTCGGCCACGCCATCTGGCACGGATTCGTGCTTGGCGGCAGTGCCTGCCACTTTTTAGCCATCTATTTTTACGTCTGACGTGTTTTCAGTCACGAAGGCGTTCTGAGAAAAGGAAAGGCGGAGCCAGATGCTCCGCTTTTTTGTGCGTGCTATTTATGGGGCGTATCTGACCACCACTGGACCAGCGAAGGCACCGGCCGCAGATCGTAATGTGCTTCGCCCAGCAGATGATTAAGGATTTTCGCTGAGCGCCACGCGGTCAGCGTCAGTTGCCCTTCGGCACTGCCGTGGCTGTGGATCCCGGCATTCACTGCGTAAATGCGGTTCTGCTCCGGGCCATCCCAGCGCAGATTGAAATTCGGCTGCAGCGGCAAATGTTGCTCGCGGTCATACGGGATGCGTTCCAGCAGCGGTTCAAGATAATCAGGTAAACCGGGGCGATAGCCGGTCGCCAGGATCACGATATCGGCACTGAAATGTTCCTCGCATTTTTCCAGCCCGTGTTTTGCCTGCAAACTGAAATCGCCAGCCGCATTACGCACGATATGATCCAGCGCCCGGTGCGGCAGCAAACGCACATTACGCGGCTGATGCAGCACGTCGAAACGGTGGTAAAGCTGCTTATAGATGTCTTCCAGGGTGTGATAACTGATGCCGTCAGAAGGCAGTTTTTGCGTTTCGATTTCCTGCTCGCGCACCTCTTCCGGCAGCGTATAAAAGTAGTTCACATACTCCGGCGTGAAATATTCATTGGTGAAAATCGATTCATCCAGTGGCTGAAAATTAGGGCGCCGGGATATCCAGCTCAGTTCGGTGAATTCGCCCCAGTGGCCGCTCAGTGTGTTAAGAACGATATCGGCACCGCTCTGTCCGCCGCCGACTACTACCACCCGTTTACCGGTGAAATCAGGCTCACGCAGCTCTATTTCTGCGGCATGAAAACAGTTATCCCCCAGTGCTGCCCGTGCCGGTTTAGGGATCCACGGGGCATGACCGGTGCCGAGACAAATATTGCGTGCGCGGTGCTCGCCTTTTTCACTCTGCACGATAAATTCCTGCCGCTTATCGTCGAAATCAATCCGCTCAACCGGCTCGGAAAAATGCAAACCCGTAATGCGGTCGCACGCCCAGCGCAGATAATCGGAAAACTCATCGCGGCTGATGATCAGCTGTTCCGTGGCCAGAAAACGGTAAATTTTCTTCTGCTCAACCAGATAGTTAATAAACGAAAATTCGCTGCGCGGCGCAACGGTAGTGACCAGATCCTGCAGGACGTAGGTCTGCATGGTCGCCGTGGGTAATAACATACCGGGATGCCAGCTGAATTCCGGGTTAGCGTCGAAGAAAGCAGCGTTGAGTTTTTCCGTGTCTTTTGCCATGGCGGCGAGACTGAGATTAAAGGGACCGATACCAATACCAATCAAATCCTTCACGGGCATCTTTCTATTCCTTATGTTTTTAGGATACTTTGGAAACAATGTTATTAAGCATAGGTCAGCCGACAGCGACTGGCCTTTTTCTCGATAACTTATTGAAATATTCCTAAACTCAGTCAGTTCACCCACTCTTTCTTTATGATTTAAAAGGATTTGCTATGACCCGCCTGCGCCGTTTTAAACAAGTTGATGTGTTCACCGCTGAGCCACTCAAAGGTAATGCACTGGCCGTGATACTGGATTCGGAAGGACTGACGGATGCCGAAATGTTTGCCATGGCCCGCTGGACCAACCTGGCGGAAACGGCGTTTGTGCTCAAACCGGCTTCACCCGAAGCGGATTACCGTGTGCGGATTTTTACGACTGACAAAGAGCTGCCGTTCGCCGGACATCCGACGCTGGGCACGGCGTATGCGCTGTTGCAAAGCGGTCTGAAGCCAAAAAATGCAGGCTATCTGGTGCAGGAATGCGGTGTCGGGCTGGTGCAGGTGAAGCAACTGGCAGAAGGCGGTCAGGCATTTTCCGCGCCGCCTGCGCAGCTGAAATTGCTGGCGGCTGAACATGATGCGTTGCTGAAAACCGCGCTGCGCGGCGGCAACATTCAGGCTGATGTCACGCCGGTTTCGGTCGATATGGGCATCATCTGGCTGGTCGTTCGCATGGAAAGCGCGCAGGACTGCCTGAATATCAACGCCGATGCAGCGGCAGTCAGTCAGCTACAAAAACAGCTGGGGATTAACGGTATCGCGGTCTATGGTTTACACGATAAAAACGGTCCGGCGGATTATGAAGTGCGGGCGATTATCGATGAGGATGGCGTGCTGAAAGAAGATCCGGTCACCGGCAGCGCCAATGCCTGTCTGGCGCGGGTGCTGAAAGCGGCGAATTTCCCGGATGGCGCGCATATGGCACAAACCTACCGCGTGCGTCAGGGCACCAGACTGCAACGCGATGGCCGCGTGACGGTCACGTTTGTCGAGGGCGAACCCTGGATCGGTGGCGATACCTGTACGCTGATTGACGGCACGTTAGATCTCTGATCAGCGGGGCATCAGCCCTTGTTGCGCCGTCTGTAACAGATGAATAAACGCCTGCATATAGGGCGTTGCGTTCAGGTTATGGCGGTGCAGCAGCCAGGTGCGGTTTTTTACCGTCGCGCCGTCCACACTGATCGGGCGGCGGTAAAAATGTTCGGGCAGCGGTAAATAGGTGGCGACAATCGCGTAACCCAGCCCGTGCTCAACCATCGCCATGCACACTTCCAGTTTGTCGACTTCCATCGTGACAGTCGGCGCATGGGAAAAGTTGGCATTCCACCAGCGTTCAATCAGTTGTGTCACGTGCGGGCCGTGATGAATTTTTATCTGCGGCATGTGCGGCAGCAGGGCGAAATCAAAATCCTGACGGTTGACCAGCACGTAATCATCTTCCTCAATCAGATGCTTGCCTTCCTTCCAGTTAAAATCGTCCTTCACCAGCGCCATATCAATTTCTCCGCGCAACAGTTTCTGAATGATCCCCTCGCTAAAACCACTCATCAGATTCACGCGGATCCCCGGATGTGTCTGCCGGAACTGGCTGAGTAACGGCGGCAAACGGTACGCCGCATAGTTGCTCGACACGCCCAGCGAAATCTCTCCCTGCTGTTCCTGATCCAGACTGTGCAGATTGAGTTTCAATTGCTGTAAATCGTTGAGCACGCTCACCGCATGTTGCGCGAGATATTCGCCCTGCGCGCTGAAAACCAGCCCTTTTTGACCGTCTTCAAACAGACGGATCGCCAGCTTGCGTTCAATCTGGCGTAAACGGTAACTGAGTGCGGGCTGTGAGGTATAAAGCTGCTCCGCCGCACGGGTAATGTTTTTATGCTGATATACCGCCCGCAATATCAGCCAGTCTTTCTCGTTCATCGTTTTTTCGCCGCCAGTAAAATTCCTCAGCCATAAAATATTTTTTGCGTAAAAAGCGCAACAGATAAAAAGGCTCAATTTGACCGGAAACGTTAAAAGCCCTATTTCTGTAGGCACAGAGACGGGTTATCACAATGCCCAATCGTATTCATCCGAAAATAATTTTTGGTCTTGCACCATCGCAGGGAATAAAACATGTCGGGTTGCACTACATCGGTTCATCACATCAAACAACAGAAAGCTGAGATTATCGCGGCTGTGGATGCTCTCACCGCGCAGGCCAGTGCGCTGGCGCTGAATATTCATGCCCGCCCTGAACTCAGCTTTGAAGAGGTCGAATCCGCAGCGGCACTGATTGCGCCCCTGCGTGCAGCAGGGTTTGAGATTGAGGAACAAGCAGGCGGTCTGCCGACGGCGTTTCGCGCGACATTTGACAGCGGCAGGCCGGGTCCGGTGATCGCGTTGCTGGCGGAATACGATGCGCTGAAGGATCTGGGACATGCCTGCGGACATAACCTGATTGGCACGGCGTCCGTGACGGCCGCGCTGGCGCTGAAACAGCAATCACATCTGCTGACCGGCAAGCTGGAAGTGATCGGCACACCGGCAGAGGAAGAGGGCGGCGGGAAAATTATTCTCAGCGAGAAAGGCATTTTCGACCATGTGGATGCGGTGATGATGTTCCATCCGCGCGATAAAACCATGGTGGTACGCGGCGGGCTGGCGTGTGTCGATGCGGTATTTAAATTCTATGGCAAAGCGGCACATGCGGCGTCTGCACCTCAAAACGGCATCAGCGCGCTCGATGCGGTGATCCACACCTTTAATGGCATTAATGCTCTGCGCCAGTTGTTCACCGACGATGTGCGCGTGCACGGCATTATTTCCGACGGCGGCAGGGCGACCAACATTGTTCCGGCTTATGCAGAAGCGAAATTCCTGATGCGCGCTAAAACGGTCAGAGGGCTCGGCACCGTCAAACAAAAAGTGTTTGATGCGGCACAGGGCGCGGCGCTGATGGCCGGTGCGCGGCTGGAAATTGAAGAAGGGCTGACCTACGCCGAGCGTAATAACAACCTGACGCTGGCGGAATACTTTAAACAGAATCTGGACATTCTCGGTGTGGAAGTGGTTCCGCCGCCGCTCAGTGGCGGCATCGGTTCTTCGGATATCGGCAATGTCAGCCAGATCACTGCGGCGATCCACCCGTATATCCGTATCGGTGATGTGCTGCCACATACCCCGGAATTTGCCGACGCTGCCGGTTCCGAAGCCGGTTTACAGGCCATGTTGCAGGCAGCCAAAGCGCTGGCGATGACGACAGTGGATCTGTGTCAGGACGGCGCAAAACTTCAGGCGGTGAGGGAAGAGTTTTTAAACTGGAAGTCCCGTTTTTAAGTTAACCATCAAAATAATAACCTTGGGTAAGAGGACAGGATAATGATGAAAAAAACACTGGTGGCTGCCGTTATGGCACTGACGTTTGGCAGCGCGCTGGCGCATGCCGAAGGCGAAACGCTGCGTGTCGGCGCTGATTTAAGTTATCCGCCGTTCCAGTACCGTGATGCGGCGGGCACGCCGACCGGCTTTGAAATTGATGTCACCAACGCCATCTGCAAAGAAATGAAAGTGAAATGTGACTATGTGGTCAGCAGCTTTGACGCTGAAATTCCTTCGCTGATCGCCAAAAAAGTGGATTTCATTTCGCCGCAGGGTGCGACCGAAAAACGCCGCAAAGTGATCGACTTCAGCGATTTTGTGTATCACATTCCGACCAAACTGGTGGTGCCAAAAGGCAGCCCGCTGTTGCCGACGCCGGGATCGTTGCAGGGCAAGCGTATCGCGGTTCAGCAGGGTTCGATTCAGGAAATGTATGCCAATACTTTCTGGCAGCCGAAAGGGGTGGATGTGGTGGCGTATGCCGATCAGGACACCATTTATCAGGATCTGGTGGCCGGACGCTTAGACGGTGCGCTCAGCCCGGCGGTGGCGGTGACCTTTGGTTTCCTCAACAAACCGGAAGGCAAAAATTTTACCCTGACCGGCCCGGAAGTGCGTGATGACAAGCTGTTCAGTATCGGTTCGTCTTACGGCCTGCGTAAAGGCGACGACCACATTAAAAAACTGCTCAATGACGGGCTGGCGAAAATCATTGCCGACGGCACATGGGAAAAGATTAAGACGCAATACTTCGGTCCGCTGGACATATCCGTTCATCAGGAAAAGGCCAAATAATCATGATGTTGCGCCAGCCTGTTCGTGAACATCTATTACCGCTGATGGATGACCTGTTGCGCGAGTTTTCCACGTTGCACCGGCTTTCCGGCTGCGATGATGCACAACGGGCCGCGCAGCTCATGGTGTCTGTATTGCACCGTCACGGGCTGGATGCGCGGCTGATGCATTGCCCGCTGTATCTCAGCGATCCGCTGACCGGAAGCTTGCGACTGCCTGAATTCCCGCAATGGCAGTGCGACGCCAAAACCCGTTCGTTTTCGGCCCATTGCCCGCAGGGCGTGGAAGGGCAAGGTTATTACGATGCCGGTGCCTGTCAGCCGCGTACCGATTTTGAGTGGCAACGTTGGGCGCAGGAGGTAAAAGGCAAAATTGTGATTGCGGGGCAAGGCTTTGAGGATTACGTACAACGCCTGTGCGCCGCAGGAGCCGCCGGACTTATCCATATCTGGGGTTCGGCTGAAACAGCGCTGCATGAAGAAACCGTCGGACCGGTCTGGGGGACGCCGGAACCGGATGATTTTCTGCGGTATCCGCGTCTGCCGGTGATTTCAGTTAATCATCAGGACGGTCAGCGTTTGCTGGCGCAGTGTCAGCAGCACCCGCTGATGACGCTGAGAATCGCCACGGAACTGAATTTTCACGTCGCTGAATGCAGCATGCCGGTGGTGGATATTCCCGGCAGTTCGCCGGAGTTCGTGCTTCTCTCCTCACATTATGATTCCTGGCATGAAGGTGTCACGGACAACGCGACCGGTAATGCGCTTTGTCTGGCGATGGCAATTCATTTTCATCAGCAGCCGCAAACGTTGCTGCGCGGCCTGCGGATTATCTGGTGGCCCGGGCATTCTAACGCCCGCTATGGCGGCTCGACCTGGTACGCCGACAACTACCACCAGCAGCTGAAACAGCATTGCGTCGCACACATTAACGTCGATTCACCGGGGTGTCGGGATGCGGTGAATATTGTGCTCAACGCCAGCGGTGCGGAATCACAGACCTTTTTAAATGCGGCGGTGCAAGCCGTGACCGGTGAACCGGCGCAGCATATTACCCCGCCGGGCAAAGGCGGCGATCAGTCATTCTGGGGCTGTGGTCTGCCGCTGCATTTTGCCTTTCGCGAAGTCCCGCTGGAAAAAAACAGTCAGTCGCCGGGCAGCGGCGGTGGCTGGTGGTGGCACACGCAAGACGACACTTACGATAAAGTGGATCTGAATATTCTCTGGCGCGATACGCAAATCCACGCGCACTGGCTGGAAGGCTTGCTGACACAACCCGCGCTACCGCTGGATCCGCTGAATTACCTGAACGGTTTGCAGCAATCGCTGGCAGAACTCGCCGCCACCCTCTCACCGGAATTTGATCTCTCCGCCGTGGCTGAAAAATTACAGCAATTACAGCCTGTTTTGAACGGACTGACCACCAACTGGCAGGCGGAGCCGCAGATCTGGCAGCGGCAACTGAAGCAGGCGATTGCCGGTTTACATCGCCTGCGTTACAGCTCCGTGGATGATTTCCATTACGACCTGAGTTATCGCGGTGGCGCGTTCCCCGGTTTTCAGGAACTGGCCGCACGGCGCGAAGACACCACGCCGGAAATGTGGCTGATGATGGCAACGCGCTTTCGCCGTCAGCACAACCGTGCGCTGGCGCTGCTGGAAAGTGTGGAGGTTATTTGTCGCTCATGACCAGCAGATACCGGCACGGATCAGTGCCGGGATTACTGAAGGTGATGGGCAAGTCAACGCCGAACGTCAGCGCATCCCCCGCCGATAAAGCATATTTTTCAGCACCATAATCGATCGTCAGCACCCCCTCCACCATCCATAAACGTTGTTTATAGGCCTGATGGTGCCAGACGGGATAACTGACGCGAGCGGCGGCGGGCAGCGTGATTTCAACCAGTTCCGGGCCGCCGTTTTCCTCATGCGCTGTCACCTGACGTCGCAGATAACCGATATCCGGATCCTGCCAGACTTCCTGCTGCGCCAGCGGGCGCAAGGGGGCGGGCTGCTCGTTATCTTCTGAAAGCAACTGCGCCAGCGAAACGCCCAGACTGGCCGCGAGGCGGCCTAACAGGCTGGCGCTCGGGCTGCTGTCCTGTCGTTCAATTTTCGAAATCATTGCCTTGCTGACGCCCGAACTGCTGGCGAGTTGTTCGAGGTTTAAACCCTGAGATTTTCGCAAAGCCTGCAGGCGCGTGGCGATCAATTGATCAATTGACATGAGGTAGGTTCCGTTGTTTACTTTTGTGGAATTAATTCTACTATAGTGGAATTAAACGCATAACGGAAGCCACCGGGGAATGACTGATGAAAATGATTACCTGCACTGAACGCCAGCATGCTGTCGCCATTTTGGATATTTTTAATGAGGCGATCCTGACATCCACGGCGCTGTATGATTATAAACCGCGCCACATCGACAGCATGACATCCTGGTTTGCCACTAAACTGACCCATAACTTTCCGGTGATCGGGCTGGAAGACGAGCAGGGTGCGCTGCTGGGTTTTGCCAGTTACGGCACGTTCCGCGCCTGGCCTGCGTATAAATATTCGGTCGAGCATTCGATTTATATTCATAAAGATCACCGTGGCAAAGGGTTGGGTAAAATCCTGCTGAACGCGCTGGTGGATGCCGCCCGTGAAAGGGACGTGCACACGCTGATTGGCGCCATTGATGCGGCTAACAGTGGCAGTATTGCCCTGCACGAAAAAAATGGATTCAGCCATACCGGCACGATTAAACAGGCGGCTTTCAAATTTGATCGCTGGCTGGATCTGGCCTTTTATCAGATGATCCTCGAAACGCCTTTAAAACCGGTTGCAGGCTGAGGACGCCGCGCTGAATGAGAAAGCAAGAGCCGGAGGGCACGCACAATAACGGCGGCTTATGCTGACAATCATCCAGTCGTAAATGTGAGGCAGAAAATGTCAGGTAAAACAGAAGTCATCAAAGATAAGGCATGGGGAAATATTGCCTGTGTGCAGAGACAGGATCCACGCTGGCAGGCGGTGGTCAGTTGTGATGCGAATGCGGATGGCAAATTTGTTTATGCGGTAAAAACCACCGGAATTTACTGCGCACCGTCGTGTCCGTCGCGGCAGCCTAATCCGGAAAATGTTATCTACTTTGATGATGCCGAAGCCGCAGAACAGGCAGGGTTTCGCCCCTGTAAGCGCTGTCGTCAGGGGCTGATTTCCCTGGCGCAGTTTCATGCTCAGCGCGTGGCTCAGGCCTGCCGGTTGCTGGAACAATCAGCCGAGATGCTGACGCTCAATCAACTGGCAGCCAAAGTGGGCATCAGCGCATATCATTTTCATCGCCTGTTTAAAGCACAAACCGGCGTGACACCTAAAGAGTACCAACAGGCGCAGCGGGCACGCCGGGTACGCGAAAAACTGGCAGATTCTGCGACGGTCACCGAGGCGATCCACGCGGCGGGTTATCCTTCTGATGGCCGGTTTTACGAAACCTCCGTGGCGACACTGGGTATGACGCCGCAAATTTTCCGCTCCGGCGGCCGCGATGTCCGCGTCTGGTTTGCCATCGGCAAATCTTCTCTCGGCGATATACTGGTCGCCGAAAGTCAGCGGGGGATCTGCGCCATTTTGCTGGGAGATGATCCTGAAAAGCTGATTAACGAACTGCAAAATAGTTTTCCGCAGGCAGAGCTATTGGGCGGCGATCCGGATTTCGAGCAGCGTATTGCCCTGGTCGTCGGTTTTGTGGAAGCACCAGATATCGGTCTGGATTTGCCGCTGGATATTCGCGGCACAGCTTTCCAGCAGCGGGTCTGGCAGGCATTGCGTGATATTCCGCCAGGAACCACGGCCAGCTATGCCGAGATTGCCAACAAAATTGGTTCGCCGAAATCTGTTCGCGCTGTGGCCGGCGCCTGTGCCGCGAACCTGCTGGCGGTCGCTATTCCCTGCCATCGGGTGGTGAAAACCGGTGGCAATATTTCCGGTTACCGCTGGGGGGTAGAACGAAAACGTCGTTTGCTGGCGCGGGAAGAGAAGAGCTGACTATACTGAGCAGACTTTATGATCTTCTGAACTTTTTTATAACGAGGGATGCCGTGCCAGCCTGCACTTTACGGATTGCTGAACCCAAAGATATCGATGCGCTTGCTGAACTACATGTTGCCATCTGGCGTGATACGTATCGTGAGCTTGCTCCTGCAGAGGCCTTTGCGACGCTCGATGTACCACGTCGGCAAGCTTTCTGGCAGGACAAATTTGCGCATCCTGCTGCCGGTCAGGGCATTTTTATCGCAGAAACTGACGGAATAGTCGCCGGATTTTGCCTGGCTTCGGCTTCCTCAAACCCGGAATTTGGCGCCATGGCAGAAATCAAATTTCTGTATGTTTCCCCATTATTCAAACGTCAGGGGATCGGCAAGTTGTTAATCGCTAAGGCTGCAAGGCATCTGGCCGCTGAGGGTTTCCGAAGCGCAGGGCTTGGCGTGGTGGAAGGTAACGAACCCGCCATCCACTTTTACCGTGCTTTGGGAGGCCGGGAGGCAGGGCGCTACACAGATGCCGGACCCCTCTGGCGCTCACCTAACATAATCTACGCGTGGCCTGATATTACCGTGCTGACAGTACTGTAAACCTCCTTCGCGATAAAACCCGCCTGCGCCTGAATAACGCAGGCCACATTCACTCACGCAGTGCTTCCAGCCGTTGTATTTGCTGACCTTTGGGGGTGAAATTCTCTGTGCTTAACCAGCGCTCAAACGCGGCTTTTGACGCAGGCCATTCGTAGTCGAGAACGGAATACCAGCAGGTGTCACGGTTGTGGCCTTTATTGACGATGGCCTGACGGAACATACCTTCATATTGAAAACCAAAACGCTGTGCGGCACGTTTTGACGGCTCATTCAGGCTGTGGCATTTCCATTCGCAGCGGCGATATTTCAGCGTATCGAACAGATAACGTTGCAACAGATAAATCGCTTCAGTGCCAAAACGTGTGCGCTTCATCAGCGGAGACCAGTTCACCCAGCCAATTTCAGCAACGCCATTCACCGCATCAATGCGCAACAGAGAAACGCTGCCGACTGCGCGTTGTGTCTGTATATCGACAACCGCAAAAAACACCGGATCCTCACTTCTGGCCTGTTGAGAAATAAACAGATCGCAATCAGTCTGGGTCGCAGGCCTGTCGACGGAGAGATAGGTCCAGTCGCGATTATCATCAATGCTGTGCCAGGCCTTAAAGAGATCCTGACTATGGCGTTCAGTGTCCAGCGGCTCCAGACGACACCAGAGGCCGTCAAGCTGAACATGAGAAGGTCGTTCGCGGGGTTGCCAGTCGGGGAGGGCGTCACCAATGGGTTGGCCAAAGTGGTTGAGGGTGGTCATAGCAGTTTCCATTTTACTCACAATGAACTTCCATAAAATCAGAACGGAATGACGCCTGCAACCGGCGCTTTCATAAAAATCTGGAAAGCGGGCATTTGGCCCGCTTCGTTAATGCAGGTCGCTTATAGGCACCCGCCACTGCCACAGATCCTGATTTTCTCCTCAACGACTTTTTGCATCGCCAGTTTCCCTGGCACAATGTATTTGCGGGGATCATTAGCATCCGGATGTTCTGCGAAATACTCTTTTATCGCACCGGCAAAGGCGATTTTCAGTTCGGTTGCCACATTGACTTTGCAGATCCCAAGTTCAATCGCCTGACGGATCATGCTTTCAGGAATACCGGATGCACCATGCAGTACCAGCGGGACATCGACCTGCTGGCGGATTTGCCCAAGACGGCTAAAATCCAGCTTCGGTTCGCCCTGGTACAGGCCATGCGCAGAGCCAATCGCAACGGCCAGCGAGTCAATGCGTGTGGATTCAACAAAATGTTTAGCCACAACGGGATCGGTGAAAATACTGTCGCCTTCTTCTACCACCAGATCGTCTTCTTGTCCGCCAAGGCGGCCAAGTTCCGCTTCGACACTGGCATCAAAGGCATGACATAAGCGTACAGTTTCACGCACGTGTTGGATGTTTTCTGCCAGCGGGAAATGTGACGCATCGATCATTACGGAGCGGATGCCTGCCCGGACTTTACTTTCGATATCGCCCTGATCCTCATGATGGTCCAGATGCAGTGCCAGTGGAATGCGATACTTCCGCGCAGCCTCATGGCATATCGAGATCAGGTAATCTGTGCCCGCATAACTGAATGTCCCCGGCGTTCCGGCAAGGATCACCGGAGAACTCATGGCTGCCGCCGTTTCTGCAACGACTTGTACCGTCTCGAGATTGTGAACGTTGAAAGCCGGAACGGCGTAACCCCCGCGCTGAGCAGCGAGCAACATTTCCCTGTTTGAAATCAGATACATTTTCTCAGCCTCCCGTCATATCCAGCAGAATCTTTCCCGTCATCGGCTTGCCAGCCAGTGCCGTAACGTGCCTGACAAACTCCTGCGGACGGGCAACGCTGGCGATCAGAGGGTCAAGGCTTAGCTTGTTCTCAGCAAAAAGCTGAACGGCCTGTCGCCACTCATTGCCCGGCCACGGAGAGGAATAATTCATCCAACTGCCGAGCAAGGTCAGTTCTTTGCGCAGGATATGACCGAAAGTGGCGACGTCTAAAGTCAGGTCTTTGTGTAAGGTACCAACCAGCGCGATTTGCGCTTTTGGGCCTGCGATATTAAGAGACAGTGCCACGGTTTGAGCCGTGCCTGCCGTTTCAACAATCAGCTGATTAAAGCGCCTTTCGTGTGTTTGCTGGCGGATTTCATCGGCATCGGACATTGCGCTGTTATAAACGTGGCTGGCACCTGTTTCCCGTGCCAGGGCAAGGCGCTGCGGATTGATATCAATGGCTGTCACCGATTTAGCCCCCAGTGCGCTGGCTGCCTGAATAAGCAACTGCCCGATGGTGCCAGCTCCAACCACTATCACCTCTTTACCTTCACAACCTCCTGCCAGTTTAAGGGCATGCAAGCCAACGGTGAGCGGTTCCAAAAAAGCGCCCTGCAGCAGTGAAAAATTCTCCGGCAATTTGAACAAGTTTTTCCGTGAAACCACAATAAATTCAGCATGGCCGCCACTCCGGCGGGAGCCTATAAACTGATAATGCTTACATTGGGAATACGCCGTTTTGCGGCATTCTTCGCACTGAAAACACGGCAGTAAAGGTACGCAGGCCACGGCATCCCCCTCGTGTAAATCGCTGACTTCTTCTCCGGTGTTGACGACGTGGCCACTAAATTCATGGCCCAATGTGATGGGATAAAAATGTGAACTGCTGGCGAAAATACGCGGGATATCGGATCCGCAAAGCCCGGAGTAGGCAATGCGCACCAGTACCTCATCAGGAGCACTCAGCGTGGGAGCGGGTTGCTCTTCAATCGTTATCTTACTGTCAGCATGTACAACGACAGATTTCATAGTCAGATTCCTTAGGCGGGGATTTCCCCCGCCGGGATGAAAATTAAGAGTTAGCCAGTGACGCGGCTGCCCGCTTCTCTGTTTGGGTGAATTGACGGGCGCGACGCCATGTCAGGAATACGCCGATAGCGTAAATAACGCCGATGATGGTGAGCCCTGCGATGTTTTTAAGCGTGCAAAGCTGGATGAGTAAATACGTGATCGGCGAGCCGCCCTGATCCATCGAAGCCACTCTTCCACCAGCCGTGAGTGCCCCCGCATTCGCGGCCAGTTGAGTGTGCAAATCAATGGTCTGTGTCGCGATCCACAGCGTGATACTCATGATGATGCAACCTGAAATCAGCGTGCGGAACAGGTTGCCCTGATGCACGGCAACCGCGATGGCAACAAAGAAACCGATAGTGGCGAGGTCACCAAACGGCAAGACCTGATTTCCTGGGACAAGCACGGCGATAAGGATTGTCAGAGGAATAAAAATCAGGCTGGCGGAAACCACGGCGGTATGGCCGAGTAATAAAGCCGGATCCAGACCAATCAGGAACTCCTGTCCGCCAAAGCGGGCTTGCAGACGTGTACGGGCATGACGGGCAATGGGTGTTAAACCGTCCATTATCGGTTTGATGACCCGTGGCATCAGAAGCATGACCGCAGCGGTTTTAACGGCCAGCTGCAATACACCTTTGACGTCGTATCCGGCGAGATAACCAATAATCAGCCCCATCACGAAACCGACGGTGACCGGTTCACCGAACGGGCCGAAACGCTTTTGTACGTCGTCAGCGCTGAAGTGAATTTTGTTCAGCCCCGGGATCTTCTCAATGAGGGTATCAACCAGTACCGCAATCGGGCCGAGATAGGCTGAGGAACCATGCGGAATGGCAATACCGTCCAGATTAAAGAAGTCACGCGTGTCCTTTGCAAACCAGTCGCCCAGCTTGTAAATGAATGCTGCGTGCAAAACGACCCCCATGATCCCCAGCCAGTAAGAACCGGTGGCGAGGTGCAGCATGGCGCCCGTGAACGTCATGTGCCAGATATTCCAGATATCCACATTGACGACACGCGTCATACGCGTCAGCAACATCACGATATTCACACCGATCGCAATCGGAATAGCGACCAGCGCGATTTGTGATGCCCAGGTCATTGGCGATGAGCCCGGCCAGCCAACATCAACGACCTGCAGGTTAATTTCGAAATGCTCTGCCATGGCTTTTGCCGCAGGCCCGATGGAATCCAGCATCAGGCCAATAACCAGACCGATCCCGACAAAACCAATACCAATATGAATCGCGGATTTAAATGAATCCCCAAGTTTCATCCCTAATATCAGAGAGAAAACGATGATCACCCCGGGCAGCATGACTGTCGGGCCGAGATCGAGGATGTAGCGCATGATGTCGGTAAACATGACTTACTCCTGTAACAGGGTCAGTATTTGCTGGCGTAACGTATCCATACCCACGCCGGAGATAAACGGCATGCCGTGCACTACCGGAATGTTGCCAAATGTCCGGTCGACTTTGGCGGTGGTACAAATCAGATGAGCACCCTCCATATAGGTTTCGATTTCCGTTACCCGGCACTGCACGAGATCCACATGGATGCCATGTGCCTCACACAATTCTTTGATTTCTTCCGCTGCCAGCGTAGAGGTGGCAACGGCTCCGCCACAGGCGACTATGATTTTTCGCTTCACGGTAAGGCTCCTTAACAGATTGTTTTAAATGTTATTTTTGTAGGTAAGACGTCGGGTTTATTGCTTCGAATATTTTCAGGTACAAACGGCAGAGCGTTTCTCCGGTGCTGGAATAAAAAGGTGCTGTTCAAAAAGCGTGGCGAGCTGTTCTTCCGGAGCGGTCAGTAAGCTTTCGAAAAAAACAGGGTCCTGTAGCTGGCTGAATAACTGACGTAACAACTTCAGCTGTTCGGACGGGTGAGTGACAATCAGGGCAATAATAAGTGTTGCGGGAATCGTTCCTTCATCATCAGCCTGAAAGAATTCGACCGCGTTATCTGGCCTGATCAGATAAATGGCCGGACTACGGGCATGGGTGGCTTCGCAATGTGGAATAGCGACAGCGTGGTGTTCAAGCTGAATGCCGGTGGGATATTCAGCCTCGCGATTTATCAGCGCCTGCGGATACGTTGTTTCCACCACGCCTTCCTGCACCATACGCTCACAGATATGCGTGAGTGCCTCGTGATAATCCGCAAAGTCGATACCGGTTTTGACAAAGATTTCACAGTTATGCATGGCAGGTTCCTTCGCATATCGTCTGTGATGGCGTACAGCCGAAGTGATACGCACGCAACACGTCCTGAATTTTATCGATGATAAGTTCATGCGGATCGCGGGCAAGTTCGCCGGTCATCACCCGTTCAAACTGAGCAGGAAGGTATTGGCTCAGCAGGCCAAGCGGGATATCGACTGAACTCAGGTTGGCCATTAAAACGTCCATCGCCCTGTTGATACGGGTATGGGGCCAGTAGTAGCGAATACGATCGGATAAGCTGAAATGCAGATCGATAAGCGAAAGGCTAAATGTGGGGTTGTAATACTTTTTCCAATAACCGGGCTCATCCAGCATGACGCCATCAATGACCGTCAGGATCTGGCTGCGGCATTCCGGTGCAATTAATACCTGTTCAATATTGGCCAGGGCAAAAACCGCTTCCCGCAAAGCGAAAGTCAATGCGGGACCCACTTTCAGGATAGCGAAGTGATCTTTTACCAGGTTGCGGTAGGAATCGCGGGTCTGGTAATCGGTGGAATGCGCTTCATAAACCAGCGGTGTACCAGCAATATAGGCTGACAGATCCTGAGCAAGATCAGGCTGATAGTGAATCACGCGGCTGTGATCGAACTCAACGCCGGGCTGCACCACGATGGCGATGATCCGATCTATGGCATCATTCAGCCCAAGTTCAAGAAATGCCTGATGGTGCATATCCACAGTCGCTTTTGCATCTCTGGTTTCGGTGACATGAACATGCTGAATTGCTGATGATTCACCGCCTGGAACCGGAACTTCGGTACCAATGACATAGGTCAGCAACGCTTTCTGCTGCGGAGTTGCCACTTTTTCTGCGACCTGACATAAACGCGCTGCGCGCTGAGCCACAACGAAAGGATCCAGGGGAACAGGATCGTCTGCACAGGACATTGACGCATCCAGATGAATTTTGCTAAATCCGGCTTCGACATAGCGCGCAATAAGTTCTTCTGCTTTTGCCATCGCTGTTTCAGCGTTTTCGTGCTGCCAGCAGTTTGGCCCCAGATGATCGCCCCCTAGGATCAGACGCTGTAACGGGAATCCGATCCTCTCAGCAATGGCGAGAACGAAATCACGAAAATCAATCGGCAGCATGCCGGTATAGCCGCCAAACTGATTGACCTGGTTTGAGGTGGCCTCGATCAGCACTTTTCGGTCGGTGCGCAGGTCTTCCCGTAATGCTGCTTCAATCACCAGCGGATGCGCAGAGCATACTGAGCAGATGCCGATCCTTTCGCCTGTCTTGTGTTTAGCAATAATGTCTTTCATTTTAAGCCTCCGTTTATTTCCGAAGAGGATCATATCTTTCCGAAAGGCAAACAATAGCGTTTTGCACATTTCGTGATGGTGATCGAAATATTTCGTAAGCATTAACCATTCGATTTCTTTCGTTTTTGGAGGTATCTCGAGAAATGAAAAGATAAAATCGCCTGGCGTGATGTCAGCCCGTCGGGAGTTGCGGTGATTCACATCGTGCGGAATTTTTACTCCTCATTAACTTGCCTTTTGTTTACACTATGAGGAATACGACCTTTCGGATTACCCATAATGAATACTTATGAACGACGCAATAAAATCATTGATTTAGTGAATGAGAATGGCAGTGTTCTGGTAGCTGAGCTTTCGAGTGCTTTCGAAGTTTCGGAAGTGACAATTCGTTCTGACTTGAGTTTGCTGGAACAAAAAGGTGCGCTCAGTCGTTTTCACGGAGGTGCGGCAAAGTGGACCGCAAAGGAAGCTCCGGGTCACGATAAACCGCTGGGTGAAATGGTTCTGGAAGAGCGCTATCTTCAGGCCAGCGACCCGAAAAACCGCATCGCTCAGACTGCCGCAGGGTTGGTTAAGCCGGGGGATACCGTGATCCTCGACAGTGGCAGTACCACCATGCTGCTGGCTGAAGAGTTAGTAAAAGCGGGCGATATCACTGTGATTACTAACAACTTACCTGCTGCATTTGTGTTATCAGAAAACCCCGATATCACGCTGGTTGTCTGCGGGGGAACGCTACGCCACAAAACGCGCTCGCTGCACGGCAACATCACGGAATATGCATTGCAGGGTATCGTCGCTAACCTCATGTTTGTTGGCGCTGATGGCCTCGACGCGGCAACAGGGATCACCACATTTAATGAAGGCTACAGTATCAGCGGTATTATGGCCGATGCCGCTCAGCGTGTAGTGGTAGTCACTGATTCCACTAAATTTGGACGACGCGGATATAACCTGGTGCTGCCTATGGAAAAAATCGACACCATCATTACTGACTCCGGTATCAGCCATGATGTGCAACAGGCACTCAAACAAACGTCGACAGAGATTATTGTTGTCTGATTTTTATCTGCTTCAGATATCAACCTATGCAGACTTTACGTCTGCTGACGAATCAATAAAACAGGCGGGTCTGAGGGTTGCGCAGATCTGCGGAAAAAAACGTAGGCGTTTCAGTAACAGCTATTCGTAAGTGGAAGCTGTATCCAAAAAAACTGTCGCAGAGGAAGATCCCTGCGGCGGCAGTGAGAGTTTTTGTTGCAGACCTAACACGAAGTGGGGACGACTGAGGCCGATTCATGCTGCTTGTGCATTGAAAACAAGAAGATAGATTACCGGTGCCTGAAAGATAACAGGCAAAAGAAAGCCGCAAACCCATGCGGGCTGCGGCTTTCTTTGTGGTAACGGGCGTATCTGACCGGGGGGATCTGAATAAGCCGTTTAATTTACTTCACTCTATAGCTGACTTTGAATAAGGCATATCATTAGGAGGTCTTTACGGGTATCTAATGAAAGGAGTCGGATGATGGTATTTGAAGAAAAGAAGAAAAAGGCAATAGCCCTGATGGAAAATAAAAAGATGTGGCGGAGCAATTATGCACCCCCCATCTTGCGCCTGTTTTGGAAAACGGGAGGTAAAATGCCACCACCGCCGTTTGCCCCCCTGTGGCTGAATACGTTGTTCTTTGCCGTCTGGTTTGGCCCTCTATGGGGCATTTTCATGTGGTTTAGTATTTGGAAAAATCAAGACTTCAGCGTATTGCGTACGGTATTGACCGCCCTCTTAGCGGGTTTGCTGTTTGGTTTTTTCATGGCGTTATTCCACTCTTGGCGTAAGCGGGTCAACAAACTGCCTGACTGGAAGAGTCTCTAACAGGGCAATAATCTGAACGTCAGAAAAAAGATTTATAGAAAACTGTCCCCGGTGTTCACTTTTAATTTTTTATTTCATGTGGTGACTGGTTTGTTCCGAACTGTCCATAGACGCCGGTAGGCGGTTCTTCTCGGATTTCTACAGACACAAAAAAGCCCGCAAACCTAGAAGGGATGCGGGCTTTCCGGACTTCTCTGGTAATAACCGGATCATTGGCTGGGGACGTTGAGTTAAGTTGCTAACTTAATGTTTTAAATGATTAATTATGAATTCAAATTTGTGGTGTATACCTAAACGTATACCAATGCAGATAACCGTGCTTCGTTATGTTCATATTTTGAACGCTTTGAGTAGGAGGTCTGTGAGTAGCCTGCTCGATAAAAAAAGATTTAAAGAAAAACTGCTCACAGTGTTCACTCTTATAGAAAACTCTTTTTTTTCAGTTGGTTAATTTTTTTAAGTCATTTCATAGCCTTCACTTCTATTCACGATGATGCCAAAAGGTATTTTTGGTTCATGACTTCGCCTATTATGAAAAAAATTGTTTGTTATCATTTATACACAGTAAAAGCGCTAAACTAATTTAAGGACATAAAATGGGGCGTAGATCCGGTTTTGAGGGTTTTTTGAGGGCTTCGGTTAGGGCTGCTGCGGCAATTGACCGTGAAAATAAAAGATCTCTGAGAAGCCATGCCGCTGAAGCTAGGCGTGTAGAAAGGCAGAACAGACAAGAATATGCACAATGCGTGCGTGAAGAAAAACAGTTAATTCGTGAGCAAAAGGAGGCAGATAAACTTGCTAAAGTAATGTATTTAGAAGATAGAATAGAGGAGGTTAACGATCTTAATTCTGATTTGGTTGAAACAATCTCTGAATTATCTGGCATTTTAGAACACACTTTAAATCATGATGATTCTATTGATTTTTCAAGTTTAAAAATGGTACCTAGCTTTAAAAAATTTCAGACGCCGAGCCATCTTTTACCCGACAGTAGCCCGATAATAGATTTCGTACCTATGCCGATGGGATGGAGAAAGTTAATACCTGGTGCGGGTAAAAAATACAATTCTAAAGTAGAGTTGGCTGAGAAGAAATTAGAAATTGAAATGAAAGAGTATATCTCTAAAGAAAAAGAAAAAAGCCAGAAAATCGAAGAGATGAAAAATGAATATTCACGAGAAAAAAATAGATATCTTGATGAGGTGAATCGGCATAATGAAGATATTGATGAGTTTGAAATAAGTTATTTTTCTGGAGATGAACTGTCCGTTAAAAATTACTGCGAAATGGTTCTTACTCGCTCTGAGTATCCGCAAGATGGATTTCAACAAAATTTCCGTCTTGCCTATACAATTGCAAACAAAGAATTAATAATAGAGTATTTCATACCTAGTATCGATGTTATCCCAAAGGATTTAGAATACAAATATATTAAGACTCGTGATGCGATAACTTCAAAATTAAGAAAGCCATCTGAAATAAATAAACTATACCAAGATATTATAGCTGCAATTGCTTTGCGTACATTACATGAGATTTTTGAGGCTGATCAGGCTGGTGCTATATTATCAGTAGTATTCAATGGGGTGCTCGATACGATCGACCCAACTAGTGGGCATGATATCAATGTGAATGTCGTATCTGTTAGAGCTTTCAAAGAAGAGTTTATGGCTATAAAATTAGACCGAATAGATAAGGTAGCTTGCCTTCGTAGTCTTGGTGCTCAAGTATCTAATCATCCTGAAGAGCTTCAAGCAATTAAGCCTATTATAGAATTTAATATGGTAGATAAGAGGTTTATTGAGCAGGGTGATGCTTTGTCTGGATTAGAATCGCGTCCTAATCTTATGGATTTATCCCCTGGGGAGTTCGAGGTTTTAGTTTCAAATCTTTTTTCGCAGATGGGATTAGATACCAAACTAACCCGAGGTACTAAAGATGGCGGGGTTGATGCAATAGCGTTTGATACAAGACCTATTCTTGGTGGGAAAGTTGTCATTCAAGCTAAAAGATATAAAGATACTGTAGGTGTGAGTGCCGTACGAGATCTTTATGGAACCATGATGAATGAAGGTGCAAATAAAGGAATCTTGGTTTGCACTAGTAAATATGGCAAAGATGCTTATAATTTCTGTAAAGATAAACCTATAGAATTAATTGATGGTGGTGGTTTACTTTATCTTTTAAGAGAACATGCTAGAGTTGATGCAAAAATACAGCTCCTGTAGATATGAAATTCTCACCGCCTCATTATCATCTGAGGCGGTGAGAATTAAATTATCTTTCGCACTTCGGCAACCAATCCGCCTCACTGTCATCGTTTAACGTGAGGTTAGTCTGCATTCCCTGATTGGTCTTTCGCTTCATGAATTCAATCTCATATTCTTTCAGCGTTTGCGGTACATCCCGACCAAAGGCCGTCAGGCTCATAGGGTGCTGATGCCCTCGCGCTTCCATAAACGACAGGTATGCGTGATAGAGATATTTACGCGGGTTAGCCGGAATAATGTTGGCGTTGCCAATATAGAGGCCGTTTGGTGTGCTGACAGAAGACTGGCGCGCAGAATATAACGAAGAACGTCCGCATAGCTCACTGGGTGATATGCCACCCGTTATCTATGTGAGGCAAAAACTGGCCGGAGATCCTCATTGGCGGTGGTACTAAAAACCGGAGGGACTACAGATAAGCGCCGAGGCTGATCATGGTGCGTTTTGATGTGCCAGGCACCTGGTAGCGAAAGCGCCAAATTTTCTTGCCGGTGGTTTTGACCAGGAGAAAGAGTCCGTCACCGTCATGCAAGGTGAGGTCTTTATCAGTGGCTTTGGCTTTTTGTACTTCGGTGTGGGTGAGGGGGCGTGTAGTCCGCGCCATGCAAGGATCTTCCCTAATTGGTATACCTATAGACGCCGGTAGGCGGTTCTTCTCGGACTTCTACAGACACAAAAAAGCCCGCAAACCTAGAAGGGATGCGGGCTTTCAGGACTTCTCCGGACTTATCTGGTAATAACCGGATCATTATTTGGTGGAGCTGGGGGGATTTGAACCCCCGTCCAGAATTACTACACCGTCGGCACTACATGCTTAGTCCAATCTTTACATTCGCCGGTTAGCTGCGGATGGACACGCCACTAACAAACTATCCTGATTGAGTTTAACGCTTTCACCCCAGGCAAGGTGTCCACGCGATCTCTTTTGGGTTTGACCTCTCTTGATCCCCGTCCTAAGAGCGGAGGCTAGGGAGAGAGGGCTCTAAGCAGGGTATTAAGCTGCTAGGGCGTAGTTTTCGTCGTTTGCGACTATTTTTTTGCGGCTTTTTACGAGGCCAACCGCCCCTCGGCATGCTCCTTGGGCTTCGCAAATCCTGTCGAATCCAGAATCAGCCCCAAGTACTATTTCACAGTATACCAGAAAAACACCCAGCTAAGCCAGAGTCTTAGCGATTTGCGTGCTTCATGATACGTGCTTTGTCTACTTTCCATTCACGATCTTTAATGTCATCGCGCTTGTCGTGCTCTTTCTTACCTTTCGCCAGGCCGATCTTCACTTTGGACCAGGCATTTTTCCAGTACATGGAAAGCGCGACGACGGTGTAACCATCGCGACTGACTTTTCCGAACAGCGTTTCTAATTCACGCTTGTTGAGCAGTAATTTTCTTGTACGAGTCGGGTCACAAACAATATGACTGGACGCCACGTTAAGGGGTTGAATGGTTGCGCCAAACAAAAAGGCTTCACCGTCGCGGAATGTGACGTAGCTGTCAGTGATGTTTGCTTTACCAGCGCGCATCGATTTGACTTCCCATCCCTGCAAAGCAAGCCCCGCCTCGAATTCATCTTCGATGATATATTCATGGCGAGCGCGTTTGTTCATCGCGATAGTCGCGGAACCGGGTTTATGTGCTTTTTTCTTTGTCATAGTGATACTTATTATACTGTAAGCGATGCCGATTGAAATCCCCACGCAGCGAGAGTCAGGTGTTTTTCCTGTTTGTGGCGCTCTGTGCTTCGTAGTTTTTATTACCGCATGGATAAATGATATTATCTGTACGTTTTATGACACCTGGAAAATGATATGCCACAGATAAGTCGTTCTGCGCTTGTGCCGTTTAGCGTGGAGCAGATGTACACCTTAGTAAATGATGTCGATGCCTACCCGCAATTTCTGCCCGGTTGTACCGGCAGCCGCATCCTGGAAAACAGCGATACGTCGATGACCGCCGCTGTAGACGTTTCCAAAGCGGGCATCAGTAAAACGTTTACCACCAAAAATACGCTAATCAGCAACAAACGCATTGATATGCAACTGGTGGATGGCCCGTTCCGTAAACTGACCGGAGGATGGGATTTCATCGAACTTAGCCCCGATGCCTGCAAAGTTCAGCTCAGTCTTGATTTTGAATTTACAAATAAGTTGATTGAGTTAGCATTCGGTAAAATCTTCAAAGAACTGGCCGGCAGTATGGTTCAGGCATTCACTTTACGTGCGAAAGAGGTCTACAGTGTCTGAGATCCGTGTTGAAGTGGTCTACGCTTTGCCGGAACGTCAGTATCTGCGAACGGTAACACTGCAAGAAGGGAGCAGTGTCGAAGAGGCGGTGAAGGCTTCCGGTTTACTTGAGTTGCGTCAGGATATTGATCTAAAACAGAACAAATTAGGCATCTACAGCCGCCCGGTGAAGCTTGCGGATACAGTCAGTGAGGGGGATCGTATTGAAATTTATCGGCCACTGATTGCCGATCCGAAAGAATTACGGCGTATCCGCGCCGAACGTTCTAAAAAATAAGGCGCCTCAGGCGCCTTATTTTTTTACCCTGAAAGATGATTTTTGGCGGTAACCAGAGACCATCACACCGGGGCGATTTATTTTTGATCGCTCAACTTCGGTTTGTTGTCGATGTTGGTCAGCGTATCAGACTCGTTGAAGGTCAGCGTTAGCGTCTGCTGAGTGACGCCTTCATGGCCTGGTTCCTGACGGAACACGTAATACCAAACATTACTGCCAAACGGGTCGTGCAGCATCGGCGTGCCGAGAACATAAGCAACTTGTTGTTTAGTCATACCGGTATGAATTTTTTGAACATCAGCAGGAGACAGATAGTTCCCCTGATTGATGTCAGGCCGATAAACCACCTTTTCCAGAGTGGAACAGCCCGCAGTAAGCATTACAAGAGCTACAGCGGCGGCAGTTAGCGTTTTACAGCGCATAGTCATTACATTCCTTTAGGGCATAAGATGCCGATGATAATAGACCTTTCATCAGTTTGAAACCTTTGCGGGGCACCTGTATGACCGCTGAACTGTAAAAAAGTTGAGCTTTTTACGCTGCGAGTAGCTCTTTTGCGTTGGCCAGCGTGTTTCGGGTCACTTCACTTCCGCCCAGCAGACGTGCCAGTTCCTGCAAACGCGCCTTTTTATCAAGGCGATTCATTTGGGTTTCAGTCACTTCACCATCAGTTTCTTTGCTGACAAAATAATGCTGATGACCACAACCTGCAACCTGAGGTAAGTGAGTGACGCACATAACTTGCGTGGATTCGCCTAACTGACGCAACAGGCGACCGACTATCGCAGCCGTCGGGCCACTGATTCCGACATCCACTTCATCAAAGATCAGCGCCGGCGTTTCCATTTTCTGTGCCGTGATCACCTGGATAGCCAACGCGATACGTGACAGCTCACCACCGGAGGCCACTTTTGCAAGCGCCTGAAGCGGCTGCCCCGGGTTGGTGGTGACCTGGAACTCGAGGCGGTCTGCCCCTTCCATATTTAAATGTTCGGGTTCGAACTGAACCTGAATTTTAAATTTACCGTGTGGCATGGAAAGTGCCTGCATACTTTGGGTGATCAGATGGGTTAGCTCATCGGCAAAATACTGGCGTTTTTCGTGCAACTGTTCAGCGATAGCTACAGCTTGTTGATAATGGCGCTGTACGGCTTCACTCAGTTCAGACTGATTCGTTTCCTGATCATCCAGGGCCTGCTGTTCCTCGAGCAACTGACGATGTAGCTCAGGGAGCTCTTCAGGGCTGACATGATGTTTACGAGCCAGATTCATCTGGCGGGACAAGCGCTGCTCCAGCTCGAATAAACGGTTTGGATCCATATCCAGACGTTCGCTGTAATGGCGTAATTCATCGCTGGCCTCGCTGACCTGAATGGAAGCGTCGTCAAGCATGACGATCAGTTCATTCATTTTGCTGTCGAGCTCAGCCAGCTCAGCCAACTGATGGCGGGCGCTGTAGAGCAGGCTGACAATATTTTGCTCTTCACCATCTGCCAGCAAATAGAGTGCATTTTGGCTCAGAGAAAGCAGTTGGCCGCTGTTAGCCAGGCGTTTGTATTCCTCATCAATTTGCTCATACTCACCTGCCTGAGGGGCAAATTCATTCAGCTCTTTCAACTGGTATTGCAACAACTGACGGCGCGATTCACGCTCACTCATCTGCTGCTGATATTGTGCCAGCTGACGGCAGCTCTGATGCCAGTTTTGGTAAGCCTTGCGCATTTCTGATAGCAGTAAGGGCTGATCTGAATAAGCGTCGAGTAAATCTTTCTGATGCTCAGGTTTGAGCAGAAGCTGATGGGCGTGTTGTCCATGAATTTGGATCAGGTGCTGGCCCAGTTCACGTAACTGTGACAGGGGAACAGGCGTGCCGTTGATAAAGCCGCGCGAACGGCCATCGCTGCTGATAGTCCGGCGCAATAGACAATCCAGCCCTTCATCGAGCTGATTTTCCGTCAGCCAGTGTTTCGCGGAAGGTGTATCCGCTAAGGTGAACCGCGCGCAGATATCTGCACGGCTGGCGCCGAGGCGCACCATGCTGCCATCCGCCCGGTTGCCCAGACAAAGTCCGAGAGCATCAATAGCAATGGACTTACCGGCACCCGTTTCACCGGTGATGGCTGTCATACCTGCATGAAAATCGATTTCTAATTCGCGGACAATGGCAAAGTTACTGATAGTTAATTGCGCCAGCATGATCACCCTCCTGTACATAACAACAGACCTGTAATTACATACAGTATAAACTGGTTTTATATACAGTAAAGGGGCTGGCGAATTATTTTTATCCGATCAGAAAAGTTTTTTGGACCACCCGAGTTTTGTGCTTAATGTATTGAAATAACTGTAGTCTTTCGGATGAATCAGATTCAGATGGAAGTCGCTGCGGCGGATAACGACTTCTTCACCCGGCTGAATAGGCAGGGCAATCTGACTGTCACAGCTGATTTCAAGGTCATTGCTCATGTGCGAAAACCGCAGGCAAATTGTGCTGCTGCTGTTGATGACCAGCGGGCGCGCCGAGAGCGTATGCGGGAACATTGGCACCAGCGCGATAGCTTCTAATGTTGGCGTCAGGATCGGACCGCCACCAGATAACGAATATGCGGTTGAGCCGGTTGGTGTCGAAATAATCAGACCGTCGGAACGCTGGGAGAAAGCGAATTTGTCATCAATATAGACTTCAAACTCAATCATGTGGGCGACTTTCCCCGGATGGAGAACCACCTCATTGATGGCGGTACTTACGCGACATTGCTGGTCTTTGCAGCGCACCATGGCTTCCAGCAGGAAACGTTGCTCGCTGATGTATTCGCCTTGCAGAACGTCATCAAGTTGCTGCAAAGCGTTATCCGGATCCAGATCGGTCAGAAAGCCGAGATTACCCCGGTTGATGCCGATGACTTTTATGTCATAGCGTGCCAGAACGCGCGCCGCACCCAGCATATTCCCGTCACCGCCGACGACCACGGCTAAATCTGCCAGCTTGCCAATCTCAGCGAGGCTACCTGTCTGTGCGCCTTCCAGGGCTAAATCTTGCGCCACCTGACGTTCGACGACCACCTGATAACCTTTTGAGATTAACCAGTGGTAAAGCATTTCATGGGTGGCAAGTGCGGAAGGATGACGGGGATGTCCGATAATCCCAATGCACTCAAATTTTTTATTCATCGCTGTGGTTATCCTCAGCAGGGTGTGATGACTCCTGCATTATGACCGGTTTCATTAAAAACCAAACCTTGAAACCCCGGTTTTGATCCCCATAATAAGCCAAGTAGCAAGATTAATGCTAAAACGCGGAGAGATTCATGAGTAGTAAAGAACATAAGACACCTGACGAGCAAGTCTCTGAAGAACTGAATCAGGAACAAGAGCTGCAAGCGGAAGCGGAAACCCAGGCGGCAGATGTCGTTGACCCCCGCGATGAACGTATTGCTGAATTGGAAGCACAGCTGAAAGAACTCCAGCAGCGTGAGCGTGACAGCCTGCTGCGGGCGAAAGCGGAAGTGGAAAACATCCGCCGCCGCACTGAGCAGGATATCGAGAAAGCGCATAAATTCGCCCTGGAGAAATTCTCCGGTGAACTGTTGCCGGTAATCGATAATCTGGAACGTGCGCTGGATCTGGCTGATAAATCGAATTCAGAACTGGCGGGTCTGATTGAAGGCGTTGAGCTGACCCTGAAATCCCTGCTGGATGCCGTTCGCAAGTTCGGTATGGAAGTGGTGGCTGATATTCACGTGCCATTCAATCCTGAACTGCACCAGGCGATGACCATGATGGAGTCCGACGAGCTGGAACCTAATCACGTAATGATGGTGATGCAGAAGGGTTACACGCTGAACGGCCGTCTGTTGCGCCCGGCAATGGTTGCGGTCTCTAAAGCCAAAGCCTGATTCTGTTTTAAGCAGACTGACATAATAGAAGAGGCACCTTTACGGGTGCCTCTTTTTTGCGTTATTCCGGCAATCTTGGCACCCAGTCAATCGGTGCCAATCCTTGCTGCACCAGTAAGGCATTCGCCTGTGAGAAGTGCTTACACCCCAGAAAACCCCGGTGTGCAGAAAGCGGAGAAGGGTGCGGTGCTTTCAATACATGATGGCGATGGCGATCGATAATATTGCCTTTTTTCTGCGCATGTGAGCCCCAGAGTAAAAAGACGATCCCTTCACGATTTTCATTCAACGCGGCAATGACTTTATCAGTGAACGTTTCCCAGCCCAGTTTGGCATGCGAATGCGCCTTACCCTCTTCAACAGTCAGCACGGTATTGAGCAACAGTACGCCCTGATCTGCCCAGCTCTGCAAATAGCCGTGAGGAGGCCGTTCAAAGCCGGGAATATCGGCGGTCAGTTCTTTATACATATTCACTAAAGAAGGCGGTGCCGGAATGCCCGGGCGAACGGAGAACGATAAGCCATGAGCCTGGTTGGGTCCGTGATAAGGGTCCTGGCCCAAAATCACGACTTTGACATCTGCCAGTTCAGTAGAACGGAAAGCGTTAAACACATCCTGCTGGGGCGGATAAATTGTTTTACCTGCAGCGCGTTCGGCAGCGACAAACTTCAGTGTATCAACGAAGTAGGGTTGTTCTTTTTCCTGACCGAGCACGTCATGCCAGGTGAGAGTAGTGGACATTGACGCTCTCCTTTTGAAGATAATTTTAAACTGACTGTAGCTTACCTGCTCATCCTGATGAGTTAAACCCGCGCGAGCTTTTGCTGATGTTTATCTGCGACTTAACGTTCTATGCAAAATTTGTTGATAATTTACAAAATAATTTAATCGGACATCTTGGAAAAATTGATATAAATCATAAATATGCTGAAGTAGAGAAATACCCCCAAGGATAAGATTGATATTTATCAAAGAATGCGGGGTCTTCTGCTGTTATATCTGACAACAGGTAAACAGGTTGTCGTTCAAACCTAACGCCAATCAATTAACAGTATCGTAGCCAACAACGGAGGCAACATATGATCACCGGGATCCAAATTACTAAAAGCAACAACGAAGCGCTGAAAAACTCTTTCTGGCTGCTGGATGATGAAAAAGCGGAAGCGCGCTGCGTGTGTGCAAAAGCAGGTTTTGCGGAAGACCAGATTGTTGCTGTCAGCGATCTTGGCCAGTTTGAATACCGTGAAGTACCGATGGAAATTCAGCCGACTGTACGTGTGGAAGGCGGTCAGCATCTGAACGTTAACGTATTGCGCCGTGAAACTTTGGAAGATGCGGTTAAGCATCCTGAAAAATATCCGCAGTTGACCATTCGTGTATCGGGTTATGCGGTGCGTTTTAACTCACTGACTGCTGAGCAACAGCGTGACGTGATTACCCGTACCTTCACTGAAAGTCTGTAATTGCCTCTCAGCTTTTAAGATTATAGAAATAAAAAAACCGCCTCAGTTCATACGGGGCGGTTTTTCTTTGCATCAAATCAGGCCAATATTTATTTAGCGGCGTCTTTTACAGCATCAGGTTTAACACGGCGTTTGCCGACGTTTTTGCTGTCACGATGGCGAACTTTCACTTTCACCTTCGATTTTTCCTGATCCGCTTTCTGCTTCTCTTTGCGTTTCGCCAGCACTTTTTTCGACGGCTTACCGGTGACTTTCTCGCTCGGTGCTTTCGTTTTTGGACGGAATTCGTCCAGCACACGCGCTTTCAGCGGCTCGTTGAGGTAACGACCAATCTTACCGAGCAGCAAATGGTCATGGGCTTCCACAAAGGAAATCGCAGTACCTTTGCGACCCGCACGACCGGTACGGCCAATACGGTGCAGATAGATATCCGCGGTCAGCGGCAGGTCAAAGTTGAAGACATGGCTGATGTCGTTGATATCCAGACCGCGGGCAGCGATGTCGGTCGCAACGAGGACGTTAACGCGGTCTTCAACCATACGTTTGACGGCTTCGGTACGTTTCACCTGCACCATTTCGCCTTCGAGATAACAGGAGTTGATACCTGCTTCGCGCAACCACGCAACCAGCTCATGCACACGCTCGCGCTTACGCACGAAGATGACGGATTTAGTCACATCTTCCTGTTTCAGCAAATGAATGAGCATCCGGGTTTTATGCGCCAGATCGTCGGCACGATAATACCATTGCAGGATTTTTTTGCGTTCGCGACGTGACGGATCAGCTTCGATTTCTACCGGCTCAGTCAGAATGCGCTCTGCAAATTCACGGATAGCTTCCCCTTCCAGCGTTGCGGAGAACAGCAACGTCTGTTTGCGCCAGCGTGCTTCAGCAGAAATCGTTTCGATATCCTGAGCAAAACCCATGTCCAGCATGCGGTCGGCTTCGTCGAGGATCAGTGTTTCGATTGCGCGGCAGTCAAAGTTTTCTTCTTTAATGTATTGCAGCAAACGACCGGTAGTCGCAACAACGATGTCCTGGTTTTCGCTGAACACTTCGGCGTGGTTCATATAAGCCACACCGCCGGTGATGGTCGCGATATCCAGTTCGGTATGTTTGGCTAACTCACGCGCCTGCTCAGCAACCTGCATAGCAAGTTCACGGGTTGGCGTGAGGATCAGAATTCGTGGCGGACCCGATTTCTTACGCGGGAAATCCAGCAAATGCTGTAATGCAGGCAGCAGGAATGCCGCTGTTTTGCCGGTGCCGGTAGGAGCCGAACCCAACACATCGCGTCCGTCCATTGCTGGCGGAATGGCCTCTGCCTGAATGACAGTAGGGCGGCTATAGCCTTTGTCGCCAAGGGCTTCAATCAGGCGTTCATCGAGTTCGAGTTCGGAAAAAGTGGTTACAGTCATGGTCTACCTCTACTTGGGGCGCCGATTATAGACGTGTTAGACGCGATCTTCACCTATTTAAGCGGCTTGCGTGGCTTTTACTCTGCTTCTCTATGCCCTATGCTACGACAGTTTTTGTTTACAGGCCTGTTGGCTGGTGTAATTACGGTGAAATTTAGTGACAAAAGAAGTGAGTTCCGCAAAGCCATTACGGCGTAATGGATTTACCTTTAAACAGTTTTTCGTTGCTCATGATCGTTGCGCGATGAAAGTCGGCACCGATGGTGTTTTGCTGGGTGCGACCGCGCCGGTCAGTCAGGCACGATGTGTTCTCGATATTGGCTGTGGCAGCGGTCTGATTGCCATGATGCTGGCACAACGTAGCAATACTGACACCGTTATTGATGCCGTTGAACTGGAACCTTCCGCAGCCGCGCAGGCTGAAGAGAATTTCCGCGAATCGCTCTGGGCGCAAAGGCTGGCGGTGTATGCCAGGGATATTAATGCTTATGCCCGCGAAAATACGGCTAAATATGATCTGATTGTCAGCAATCCGCCTTACTTTGAATCGGCGGTTGCCTGTCGCGATGATGCCCGAAATGCTGCCCGTTACACCGAAACCCTGACGCACGATGCATTGCTGGAATGTGCGAATAAGCTGATCACGCCGGCGGGACTGTTCAGTGTTGTTTTGCCGTACGACATCGGGCTGGCGTTTGAAACTCTGGCCCATCAAAAAGGCTGGTTCAGCGCCTGGCGGATGGCTGTACGCGATCGCCCCGGAAAACCGCTTAACCGGCTACTGCTGACATTATCAAGGCAATCTGTTGAACGGGTTGATGAGGAACTGGCACTGCGAAAATCGGAAGGGGTTTACAGTGAAGCGTTCTGCGCGCTGATTACCGATTTTTATCTTAACTATTAGTGAGTAGCAGATTAGTCGCGAGTGCCCGGGCTTTCAAAAAGTGCGTTCCTTCGCACTTTCCCGATAGCCTTGTTGCAAATACTACGGCTGCAAAATGGTCGGCTGCGGATTTTCCTGTAAATCAGGATAATCGAGCGTGAAATGCAGTCCCCGGCTCTCTTTGCGCTCCAGGGCACTGCGGACGATCAGCTCGGCAACTAACACCAGATTTCTCAGTTCCAGCAGATTATTGGAAATACGGAAGTTTGCGTAATACTCGTCAATTTCCTGTTGCAGCGTCATGATGCGGCGCAACGCGCGCTCAAGACGTTTTGTCGTGCGCACGATCCCCACGTAGTCCCACATAAACAGCCGCAATTCATGCCAGTTATGCTGAATGACAACCTGCTCATCGGAATTATCTACCCGGCTTTCATCCCATTGCGGAATATTTTTCGCCAGTTTGGCATGCGGCAGGCGTTTGATAATGTCTTCCGCCGCTGACCAGCCATAGACCACGCATTCCAGCAGTGAATTAGAGGCCAGACGGTTAGCGCCATGCAGGCCGGTATAGCTGACTTCGCCGATAGCGTATAGCCCGTCAAGATCGGTACGCCCGTGCTGATCAACCATCACACCGCCGCAGGTATAGTGCGCAGCCGGAACAATCGGGATTGCCTCTTTGGTCAGATCAATACCCAGTGATTGCAGCTTTTCATCAATCATCGGGAAATGATGCTTAATGAATTCAGGCGGGCGATGGCTGATATCGAGATACATGCAGTCGGCGCCAAGACGCTTCATTTCATGATCGATGGCTCGTGCTACGACATCGCGCGGTGCCAGTTCGCCACGTTCATCGAAATCTGGCATAAAACGGGTGCCGTCCGGACGTTTGAGCAGGGCACCTTCGCCGCGCAGTGCTTCCGTCAGCAGAAAGTTGCGTGCCTGAGGGTGATAGAGACAGGTCGGGTGAAACTGGTTAAATTCAAGATTGGCAACACGACAGCCTGCACGCCACGCCATGGCGACGCCGTCGCCGGAAGAGATATCCGGGTTGGTCGTGTACTGATAAACCTTGGCTGCGCCCCCTGTGGCCAGTACAACGGCTTTGGCGCGGAGCGTTTCAACATGCTCTTTATCGCGATTCCAGACATACGCGCCAACGACGCGTTGTGTCCCCGGCAATCCAAGCTTGCTTGAGGTAATTAAATCAACGGCATTATAGCGTTCTTTCACGCAAATATTAGCGTGCGCCCTTGCTTTCCCAACCAGCGTAGTCTCTACTTCTTTACCTGTAGCATCAGCAGCATGCAGGATCCTACGGTGGCTGTGACCGCCTTCACGTGTCAGATGATAACGCTCTTCTGAGCGGGTGTTGGTTTCGGTATCAAACAGTACGCCCTGGTCGATCAACCACTGGACACAATGACGTGCGTTGCTCGCGATAAATTCAACAGCTTCTTTATCGCATAATCCCGCGCCGGCAATTAATGTGTCATCTACATGTGAGGCAATGCTGTCTGCTTCGTCGAAAACGGCGGCAATCCCGCCCTGTGCGTAGAACGTTGAGCCTTCGTTGAGTGGGCCTTTACTGAGAACAGTGACATGGCAGTGGTCTGCAAGTCGCAAAGCCAAAGAAAGGCCCGCAGCGCCACTTCCGATTATCAATACATCGCTAACAAATTCAGATGAAGGTTGCATAACGTATGATGTTTGCAGAAGAAGAGGGAAATTCATGTTAGCCTAAACCTCCGTGCAAAAGCCACGGACTTGAGACTTCAATAGAAAAAACAATGGCGATATGGAACTTAATGTTTCATGTGAACTCCAAGCAGTACTTGCTCAGGAATATAATGATGAAAGCTGGCAGTACGATTTTAAGCGCGGAGAAGGTTTTGGGGAGATTTTACCTCGGATGAGCGAGCAGTTAGCCGATCAGGTTCTGGTTGAGCGGGTCCAGAAGGGTGATCAAAAATCGTTCAATTTACTGGTTATTCGTTACCAGCATAAGGTAGCGAGCCTTGTATCCCGCTATGTACCACAAGGCGATGTGCCTGATGTGGTTCAGGAATCCTTTATCAAAGCGTATCGTGCGCTGGAATCTTTCCGCGGCGACAGTGCTTTTTATACCTGGCTGTATCGTATTGCAGTCAACACAGCGAAAAATTATTTAGTCGCTCAGGGGCGACGTCCGCCATCCAGTGATGTTGATGCGAATGAAGCCGAAAATTTCGAAAGTGGCGGTGCCCTGAAAGAAATTTCGAACCCTGAGAACCTGATGTTGTCAGAAGAGTTACGGCAGATCGTTTTCCGTACTATTGAAGCACTTCCTGAAGATCTCCGTATGGCGATTACTTTGAGGGAGCTGGATGGATTGAGCTACGAAGAAATAGCCGCCATCATGGATTGTCCGGTGGGCACGGTGAGATCCCGTATATTCCGTGCCCGGGAAGCAATTGATAACAAAGTTCAACCGCTCATCCAGCGTTAGAGATGACGGACACAGGAAGGATACTTAGGCATGCAGAAAGAAAAGCTTTCCGCTCTGATGGATGGTGAAGCCATTGATACCGAACTGTTAAGTTTGTTATCAACAGATACCAGGCTTCAGCAAGACTGGCAGAGTTATCATTTGATCCGCGATACCTTACGCGGTGATATTGGGAACGTGGTGCATCTGGATATCGCAGACCGTGTGGCCGCAGCGCTGGCAAATGAGCCGGTAAAACTGGTGCCGGGTTCCGCAACCGAATCACAACCTCAGCCCCATACCTGGCAAAAAATGCCATTCTGGCAGAAGGTTCGTCCTTGGGCGAGCCAGCTGACTCAGGTGGGCGTGGCTGCTTGTGTGTCACTCGCCGTGATTGTGGGTGTTCAGCACTACAACCAGCCTGACGCTTCGGGTGCTTCTCCGGAAACGCCAGCCTTCAATACCTTGCCTATGATGGGTAAAGCTTCTCCGGTGAGCTTCGGCGTGCCAAATGAAGGCAATACCACCAGCGGGCAACAAAATGTTCAGGAGCAACGTAAACGCATTAATGCGATGTTGCAGGATTATGAATTGCAGCGCCGCTTGCATTCAGAGCAGCTTCAGCTCGAACCAGTCACTCCTCAGCAAGCCGCTGTTCAGGTCCCAGGAACTCAGTCTTTAGGAACGCAAACGCAGTAATGAAGCAAATTTGGTTTGCCGTTTGTTTAGCGGCGGGCAGCCTGCTGACTCCAGGTATCGCCTCGGCAGATTCTTCTTCCGAGGCGTTACTCGAAGAGATGGGCAAAGCTTCCCAGACGCTGAATTATGAAATGGGTTTTATCAACATCACGAAGCAAGGGATTGATTCCTTTCGCTATCGTCATGCTGTCTCTCATCAAACTTCCCTCGCCCAACTGGTTCTGATGGACGGTCCGCGCCGTGAAATTGTCCAGCGTGGAAAAGATATCAGCTACTTTGAAACCGGTTTACAGCCCTTTACGCTGGATGGCGATCATATCGTTGATTCCCTGCCTTCCATCGTGTTCGGCGATTTCTCTGTTCTGACCAAATACTACGATTTTATCGCCGTAGGTCGTGCACGCACAGCGGATCGCCTGAGTCAGGTGATCCGGGTTGTGTCCCGTGATGGTACCCGATTCAGTTATGTCATATGGATCGATGAGCAAACGAAATTGCCGATGCGGGTCGATTTACTTGATCGGGACGGTGAAACGCTTGAGCAGTTCCGTGTCATCAGTTTTGATGAGGGAGAACAAGTCGTCGGAACGCTTTCTGATCTCGAAAAAGCCAGTTTACCGCCAGTGCTGTCTTTACCTGCGTCTGAGCAGGTGAAGTTTGACTGGCAAATAAAATGGCTGCCGGCTGGCGTGGCAGAGGTGGCAAGTAGCCGCCGAAACTTGCCAAATATGCCCGTATCGATAGAATCGCGGTTGTATACTGATGGTTTGTTCAGCTTCTCTGTCAATATCAGTGAAACAACCAATGGTCCTTCTGAACAGTTGATCAGGCAAGGGCGCAGAACAGTGCAAACTGAAATACGCAATGGCAATGAAATCACGGTTGTCGGTGAGCTTCCTCCTTCAACTGCCAAACGTATTGCTGATAGCATTGTTTTCTCAGCAAAATAGCTTTTAATCAGAAATAACTGCCTCAGCGACAGAAATACAGGGTGATTACATGATGAAAGAATGGGCCACGGTTGTGTCGTGGCAGGACGGTATTGCGACACTGCGTTGTGAAACACAAGCGGGTTGCAGTAGTTGTCATTCACGTTCAGGGTGTGGCGCTCGCGTATTGAATGAGTTAGGGCCGCAGACCGAACATAATCTCCAGGTCAGCATCAACGAGCCTCTTGCACCAGGTCAGAAAGTTGAACTGGGCATACAGGAAGGCAGCCTGCTGCGCTCGGCGTTGCTGGTTTATATGACGCCGCTCTTTGGTGTGATTGCGGGCGGTGGCATTTTGCAAGCCTTGCTGAAAGCAGATATATACGCGGTTATTGGTGCGGTGCTGGGGGGCGGATTAGGTTTCCTGATTGCCAAAGCGCTTGCTGCAAAAGTCGATGGGAAAGCAGGTTATCAGCCTGTCATCTTGCAGGTGGGGTTACCCCCTGACGCCTTCCGCTATTCAGTTGACAGCACGCTCCCTTCTTAACTTCTCCTGCAATATTTGAAAATGACACAATGTTAGCTGACCCTGTGTCATTTTTAATTTCTGACGGGTATACGGTTTTGGATCATATGTTCGATCAGTGCGATGAAAAGATCCGCACTGGAAAGCGATGTATACTCTACAGAGAAAAGGATGCGACCGTGTTTATCGAGCAGACGTATTAACGGGCTGTTGCTGCCGCCACTGATAAACTGAATATCCTCAACAGGCACTGTTTTCCCTTCGTCGGTGGTTAACACCAGCGCGCTCAGATGTATCTTTTTTTCGTTCAGCGCCAGAAGGTTAGCGCCGATAAATCTTTTCCATCCACAATGTGGATTCACCAGATAGGTAAAAAGAATATCGCCACCCTGAGCCAGCGTATTGAGGGCCCACGGGCCGCGATACATCAGTTGTTCGTTTTTAATGACTTCAATTAACCTTTCAGAATTAGCGATGTTTGGCGTAATACGGTGCCAGATTTTGCTGTTTTCCTCGCGGAAGATCATTGTGTTTAAAATACGACGTGTATATTTACCGCTTCTGAAGCGATATATATCCATGATGCGATCAAAAGGGATAAAACGATTTTTTTTATCCGTCTGGCTTATAACTAAAATGCCATTTTCATGAAGCTGATAGAATTGATTAGGTCGTATCAGACGTCGGAGCAGAATGAGCACCACACCCAGTGCAATACTGAGCAGAGCAGACAAGATCACGCTATGCAGCCCCTCAGCGGTGTAGCCAAAGGCCAGCAAAAATGCAATTTGCACTGCGCCGCCGATCAGTAACAATACAGACAGGACCAGAGTGATCCAAGAGTTGGCTTTGGCAAAGCCATGCTGACTGAGCAGCCGCCCTTCATTGATCATATTGATAACCTTGTGACCGGATTGAATTAAAAAGAAAAAAGATATTTATGGAAGAAGTTGAATTAGAGCTTTATGCGTTAGAAATTATGTAATTTCTTTTATAACAATATATTAAGTTTCAATACGCGTTTCTGTATATGGGTATTTTCCTAAAACCTAAAGGCATGACGTGCCCACAGGAAATAGCGGACTGAGACAAAGCGATGGCGCACACAGACGTTCCGGTAATGAAAACAAATGAAAATGTGGGGATTTCGCCCTGAGAAAGCTCGCATAATCTGGAGTTAGGATGTGGCGAGACTAGGTTTTCATGGTGCTGGCATGTAGAATGCTGCGACTTAGGCGAAAGACAGCCAACCTACAAACCGTCGCTGTATGTTCATGGCGAATGATTCAGAAATACCAAGGTAGAAAAACTTTTATAATGAAGCATATACGAAATTTCTCCATTATTGCCCACATTGACCACGGTAAGTCGACGCTGTCAGACCGTATTATTCAAATTTGCGGTGGCTTATCTGACCGTGAAATGGAAGCGCAGGTCCTCGATTCAATGGATCTTGAGCGTGAGCGCGGGATTACCATCAAAGCGCAAAGCGTGACGCTCGACTACAAAGCGAAAGATGGTCAGGTTTATCACCTGAATTTCATCGACACGCCCGGACATGTCGACTTTTCCTATGAAGTTTCCCGTTCTCTCGCTGCATGCGAAGGTGCGCTATTAGTCGTGGATGCGGGTCAGGGTGTTGAAGCTCAGACGCTGGCAAACTGCTATACGGCAATGGAAATGGATCTGGAAGTCGTGCCTGTCCTTAACAAAATCGACTTACCGGCCGCCGATCCGGATCGTGCAGCGCAGGAAATCGAAGACATCGTCGGTATCGATGCGACGGATGCAGTCCGTTGTTCCGCGAAAACCGGGGTCGGCGTACCAGAAGTGCTGGAGCGTCTGGTACGTGATGTGCCACCACCGGAAGGTGATCCTGATGCGCCACTTCAGGCGTTGATCATTGATTCGTGGTTCGATAACTATCTCGGCGTTGTTTCTCTGGTCCGTATCAAAAACGGCACCATGAGGAAGGGCGACAAAATTAAAGTGATGAGTACCGGACAAGTTTATAACGCCGATCGTCTGGGTATTTTCACGCCTAAGCGTGTCGATAAAGACATTCTGAACTGCGGCGAAGTTGGCTGGCTGGTATGTGCGATCAAAGATATTCTTGGCGCACCAGTGGGGGACACCCTGACTCTGGCTCGCCAGCCTGCTGACAAAGCGTTGCCTGGTTTCAAGAAAGTGAAACCTCAGGTTTACGCTGGCCTGTTCCCGGTCAGCTCTGATGACTATGAAAACTTCCGTGATGCGTTAGGCAAACTGAGCCTCAATGATGCTTCTCTGTTCTACGAACCAGAAAGCTCTACCGCGCTGGGCTTTGGCTTCCGTTGTGGTTTCCTGGGGCTGTTGCACATGGAAATCATTCAGGAACGTCTGGAACGTGAATACGATCTGGATCTGATCACCACGGCACCGACCGTCGTTTATGAAGTTCTGACGACCAGCAATGAAACTGTTTATGTCGATAGCCCGTCCAAACTGCCTGCGTTGAATAACATTCTGGAACTGCGTGAGCCTATTGCCGAGTGTCACATGTTGATGCCGCAGGAATATCTGGGCAGTGTGATTACTTTATGTATTGAGAAGCGTGGCGTACAGACCAACATGGTTTACCACGGCAATCAGGTCGCACTGACTTATGAAATTCCGATGGCGGAAGTCGTACTCGATTTCTTTGATCGCCTGAAGTCAACGTCACGCGGTTATGCGTCGCTTGATTACAATTTCAAACGTTTTCAGACTTCTGACATGGTGCGTGTTGATGTTCTAATCAACGGCGACCGTGTGGATGCACTGGCGCTAATCACTCACCGTGGCAATTCCCAGTTCCGTGGACGCCAGCTTGTTGAGAAGATGCAGGAACTGATCCCGCGTCAGCAGTTCGATATTGCTATCCAGGCGGCGATTGGTGCTCACATCATTGCCCGTTCAACCGTGAAGCAATTACGTAAAAACGTTCTCGCCAAATGTTATGGCGGTGACGTCAGTCGTAAGAAAAAACTCTTGCAGAAACAGAAAGATGGTAAGAAACGCATGAAACAAGTGGGTAACGTAGAGTTACCACAAGAAGCGTTCCTGGCCATTCTTCACGTGGGCAAAGACAGCAAGTAAATCCTTAATTGAGTTGTAGGGAGTATGCATGGCTAACATGTTTGCCCTGATTCTGGCGGTTGCAACGCTGGTATCAGGGATTATCTGGTGCCTTGATCGTTTTAAGCTGGCACCCGCGCGCCGGGCTAAAATTGCTAAAATTAAAGCTGAAACGGGTGGTGCCGTTGACGATTCAACGCTGAACAAAGTGGCGAAGCAACCGGGCTGGGTGGAAACCTGTGCGTCGGTATTCCCTGTATTGTTAGTTGTGTTTGTGGTGCGTTCATTTATTTATGAACCTTTCCAGATCCCGTCCGGTTCCATGATGCCAACGCTGCTTATTGGCGATTTCATCGTGGTGGAGAAATATGCGTACGGTCTGAAAGATCCTATTACTCAGACTAAGCTGATCCCAACCGGTGAGCCGAAACGTGGCGATGTAGTCGTATTTAAATATCCGCAAAATCCGAGCGTGGACTATATTAAACGTCTGGTAGGTTTACCGGGTGACCGCGTGACATACGATCCGTTCAGCAAGCAAGTGACCGTTCAGCCTGCCTGTGAAACGGGCAAAAATTGCAACACCGCACTGGCTGTGACATATGACACCGGGGTTGCCAGCGATTTCGTACAGACTTTTGGTCAGTCTTCGGGCGGCGAAGCCAGCAGTGGTTTCTTTGAAACACCACCGACGGGTAACGTGCCACAAGACGGTGTCCGTCTTGTACAGCGCAATGAAACACTGGGCAATGTCACGCATCGTATTCTGACCGTGCCAGGCGCGCGTGACCAACTGGGTGCTTATTATCAGCAACCGGGTCAGCCACTGGGAACGTGGGTGGTGCCGGCTGGCCATTACTTCATGATGGGCGATAACCGTGATAATAGCGCCGACAGCCGTTATTGGGGCTTTGTGCCGGAACAAAATTTAGTGGGTAGAGCCTCTGCAATTTGGATGAGCTTTAAAAAACAGGAAGGTGAATGGCCTACCGGTGTTCGTTTAAGCCGTATCGGTGGAATTCATTAATTTAATGGTGCCTATTACCGCAGCATTATATGTCCACTCGTTGTAGAATATCCTTTCGGGCGATAAAAGTTGGCTCCCCTGATTTTAAATTTTATTTAAAACCAACAGAGGGAGCCACTGCAAACGAAACAGCTTTGGATTGGCTTAGGGCGAAGCAGGCCTGTTCCGTATGCTGAAGTTTTTGACGCATTCTTAGTCTATTGGTAACTCATGAATCCCATCGTAATAAACAGGCTTCAGCGGAAGCTGGGCTACACTTTTCAACAGCAGGAGCTTTTATTGCAGGCACTGACTCACCGCAGCGCAAGCAGTAAACACAATGAGCGTTTAGAGTTCCTGGGTGACTCAATTCTTAGTTATGTCATTGCTAACGCGCTGTACCATCGTTTTCCTCGCGTAGACGAGGGCGATATGAGTCGTATGCGTGCCACATTAGTACGTGGAAATACGCTAGCGGAAATGGCGCGTGAATTCGATCTCGGCGAATGTTTACGCTTAGGGCCGGGCGAATTGAAAAGTGGTGGTTTCCGCCGCGAGTCGATTCTTGCGGATACGGTGGAGGCACTCATTGGCGGCGTGTTCCTGGACAGTGATATCCAGACCGTCGAAAAGCTGATTCTCGATTGGTACCGTAGTCGTTTGGACGAAATCAGTCCCGGTGATAAGCAGAAAGACCCAAAAACCCGCTTACAGGAGTTTTTGCAAGGTCGTCATCTGCCGTTGCCTTCTTATCTGGTTGTGCAGGTTCGCGGTGAAGCGCACGATCAGGAGTTTACCATCCACTGCCAGGTCAGTGGCTTGAGCCAGCCGGTTGTAGGAACCGGTTCAAGTCGCCGTAAAGCCGAGCAGGCGGCAGCGGAACAAGCGCTGATACAGCTGGAGCTTGAATGAGCGAAGAAAAGAATTACTGTGGTTTTGTTGCAATCGTAGGCCGTCCTAACGTCGGCAAATCTACCTTGCTCAATGAATTATTGGGGCAAAAAATCTCCATTACTTCCCGCAAACCACAAACCACGCGTCACCGCATCATGGGTATCCATACTGAAGGGCCATATCAGGCCATTTACGTAGATACCCCGGGGCTGCACATTGAAGAAAAACGTGCTATCAACCGTCTGATGAATCGTGCTGCAAGCAGCTCAATCGGTGATGTTGAACTGGTGATCTTCGTTGTTGAAGGCACTAACTGGACTGCCGATGACGAAATGGTGGTCAACAAGCTGCGTGATTTGAAATCACCGGTTCTGCTGGCGATCAACAAGATTGATAACGTCACCGACAAATCTAAGTTATTGCCACATTTGCAATTCCTTAGCGAGCAGATGAACTTCGTCGATATCGTGCCTATCTCCGCAGAGAAAGGGATAAACGTTGATACCATCGCGGCTCTGGTGCGCAAACGTCTGCCGGAAGCGGTTCATCACTTCCCGGAAGATTACATTACTGACCGTTCACAGCGCTTTATGGCCTCTGAAATCATCCGTGAAAAACTGATGCGTTTCCTGGGCGAAGAGTTGCCGTATTCTGTGACCGTTGAAATCGAACGCTTTGTCAGCAATGAGCGGGGCGGATACGATATCAATGGGCTGATTCTGGTAGAACGTGAAGGCCAGAAGAAAATGGTTATCGGCAACAAAGGCTCTAAAATCAAAACGATTGGGATTGAAGCTCGCCACGACATGGAAAACATGTTTGAAGCGAAAGTCCATCTTGAGTTGTGGGTTAAGGTTAAATCCGGCTGGGCAGACGACGAACGTGCGTTGCGCAGTCTGGGTTATGTAGACGACTTATAAGGTCCGCGCCTATGGAAGGCTGGCAACGCGCATTTGTTTTGCATGGGCGACCTTACAGTGAAACCAGCTTAATGCTGGATCTGTTCACTGAGGGACAAGGGCGGGTACGCATACTGGCTAAAGGTGCGCGTGGCCGCCGGTCCAATTTAAAAGGCTGCTTGCAGCCTTTTACACCTTTACTGGTTCGCTGGAGCGGGCGGGGAGAAGTGAAAACCCTGCGTAATGCTGAACCAGTCTCTCTTGCACTTCCCCTTTCTGGTTTGATGCTTTACAGCGGTTTATACGTCAATGAACTCGTTTCGCGGGTGCTTGAGCAGGAAGCCAATTACTCTTCATTATTCTTTGATTATCTCAATTGCCTGCAAAATCTTGCGGGTGCCAGCGGCTCTCCTGAGTATGCGTTACGTCAGTTCGAACTCTCTCTTTTGCATCATCTGGGTTACGGCGTGGATTTTCTGCATTGCGCAGGCAGCGGTGAAGAAGTCAGCGACAACATGACTTACCGTTATCGTGAAGAAAAAGGCTTTATTGCCAGTCTGGTGATTGATAATTCCAGCTTTACCGGTCGGGATTTGAAAGCCCTGGCCAGCCGTGAATTTCCGGATCTTTCAACGCTGCGGGCGGCGAAGCGTTTTACCCGTATGGCGCTGAAACCTTATCTTGGCGGCAAGCCGCTGAAAAGCCGCGAGCTGTTCCGCCAGTTTCAGGTTAAAAGGCCTGTTTTACCCTCTGACAATTCTTCCCGCTAATTCGGACTCCGGGCTACACGCCGTCACGCTCAAAGGTGTAAACTGCAGAAATTAGCTTTTTTGTTCCATTCATAAATCAATTCATTCTTAAATCTGGAGCTGTTATGGCTGAGTTGCTGTTGGGCGTTAACATTGATCACATCGCGACACTGCGTAATGCACGCGGTACGGCTTACCCTGATCCGGTTCAGGCGGCATTTATCGCTGAGCAGGCTGGTGCTGATGGGATCACCGTCCACCTGCGTGAAGATCGCCGTCATATCACTGACCGCGACGTACGCCTCCTGCGTCAGACGATCCAAACCCGCATGAATCTAGAAATGGCCGTCACCGATGAAATGGTCGGTATTGCCTGTGAAATCCTGCCACATTTTTGCTGTCTGGTGCCGGAAAAGCGCGAAGAAGTGACGACCGAAGGTGGTCTGGATGTCGCCGGTCAGCTGGATAAAATGACCGTTGCGGTGACCCGTCTTAGCGAAGCGGGCATTCTGGTTTCCCTGTTTATCGACCCTGATATGCGCCAGATTGATGCTGCCGTCGCTGTAGGGGCACCTTATATCGAAATCCATACCGGTGCTTATGCTGAAGCGAAAACTGACCTTGAGCGTCAGGCCGAGCTGGAGCGCATTAAACAGGGCGCGGCTTATGCAGCCGGTAAAGGCCTGAAAGTCAATGCCGGTCACGGGCTGACTTACCACAACGTTCAGCCGATCGCCGCACTGCCGGAAATGCATGAGCTGAATATCGGCCATGCGATTATCGGTCAGGCTGTTATCGACGGATTATCCGGTGCAGTGCGCGAAATGAAAAATCTGATGCGGGAAGCGCGCCGGTAATGAGCATTTTAGGTTTAGGTACGGATATCGTTGAAATTTCCCGTATCGAAGCGGTGATTGCACGCAGTGGCGACCGTCTGGCCAGGCGTATTTTGTGCGCGAATGAATGGGCGGTTTATGAGCAACATCAGCAGCCTGTTCGATTTCTGGCAAAGCGGTTTGCTGTCAAGGAAGCCGCAGCTAAAGCGCTGGGGACCGGGATCCGCAACGGTCTGGCGTTTGAACAATTTGAAGTCGTCAATGATGTGCTGGGAAAGCCGGGCCTGGTATTCCATGCCCGTGCGGCGGAAATGGCAGCCGTGATGGGGGTGAAGTCGGTGCATGTCACGCTGGCGGATGAAAGGCGTTATGCCTGTGCCACGGTCATTATCGAGAACTAATCCATTGCATCACGCCGCTCATTACACGGTGTGATGCAATACCACAAACTTATCCCAAAGCTGTTCGTTGGTTTCGGCGTGTTGCGGATTAATGATGATGGTATTGTCGATCGGGCAGACGCTCTGACAGGTCGGTTTATCGTAATGCCCGACGCATTCCGTACACCGATCGCTGTCGATTTCGTAAATCTCATTGCCCATCGAGATCGCCTGGTTCGGGCACTCCGGTTCGCACATATCGCAATTAATGCATTTGTGTGTGATCAGCAGGGCCATGGCGTTTTCTCGTATCTTAAATTATCAGGCTGCGCAGTATAGCAGAATTGCGCTGGCGTAGGTTCTGTGTCCGCGCGTTTCCACACCTCAAATGATCCTGATCAAACCAGTTTTTTCACCAGTTCTTCGCTGTGGCGGATCCGCTCCGGTGCATGCGCCGTATCCTGCTGAACCAGCGCGACAAACAGTAAATCAGTCAGGGAATATTGTGCCGTGGTGGCTGAGAGTGCTGCGCCACGGGTTGCGGGTAATTCTGCGACCGTATACAAACAATGGTCTGCCTGCTGTTGCAGGGTATTGGGTGAAAACCCGGTAATGGCCAGAACTTTTGCGCCACTCTCGCGGGCGACTTTTGCCGCAAGATTGATTTCACTCCGTTCGCCGCTGAACGAAATCGCCAGCAGTAAATCTTCTTTCGACAGCGCCTGTGCGGTGGCAACCAGGACGTGCGTATCGGATTCGGCAATCGCCGTGACCCCGATTTTCAGCAGCTTATACGCCAGATCTTTTGCCACTAATCCGGATGCACCAATGCCGCTCAGCACAATTTTTCGGGCACCGGCGAGCATCGCCAAAGCAATTTGCAGACGGGACTCGCTGTTGATATCCAGCGTTGCACGAAGTGCCGACTGTTTTTCTGCCAGTAATTTCTCCCCCACAACATGCAGGCTGTCGGTGCTTAAAATCTGATTATGTACAGTGACCGGCTCACTGTTTTCCTGCGATGCGAGTGATTCACTCATGGCCAGTTTTAGCGCGGGGAAGCCTTTATAGCCCAGTTTTTGGGCAAATTTCACCACACCAGACTGGCTGACGCCGGCCTTTTCAGCCAGTTTCTGCGAACTCATATGACGTGCTTTTTCCGGCTGAGCGAGCAGGAAATCGGCCAGTTTGCGGTCATTTTGCGCCAGTGTCGGATAAAGCTGGCGGATACGGATCATACAACTCATGGTGGGTTATCCCGGCGTCTCTGAATACTTGCATCACGTTTTACGGATTATGTTATCTAAAATAGCAAATTTTCCTCGCATTGATGAATAATATATTCAAATATTGAGTAATAAATTTGAATTAAAAATTCAGGAGTGAAACATGAAGACGAGCCTCAACCTTGGTGCGCTGGTTTCAGAAAGCCGCAATCCGGATACGATGAATTTAGATCAAATGTCTACGCTGGAACTGGTGACCTGTTTCAATCAGGAAGACCGTAAAGTGCCGGAGGCTATCAATAAAGTCCTGCCGCACATCGCCCGGGCTGTCGATAAAGCCGCTGCGTCATTTCAGGCTGGCGGGCGTCTGATTTATCTTGGTGCAGGTACCAGTGGTCGCCTCGGCGTTCTTGATGCGTCTGAATGTCCGCCGACGTTTGGTGTCCCGCACGGTATGGTTGTCGGGCTGATTGCCGGCGGGCCGGGCGCGCTGCTCAAAGCGGTAGAAGGTGCTGAAGACAGTGAATCGCTGGGTGTGGAGGACTTAAAAAATCTCAATCTGCACGCGGATGACACCGTTGTCGGATTAGCCGCAAGTGGACGCACGCCTTACGTCATAGGTGCTTTACGCTATGCATCAGAAATGGGCTGCGCCACGGTGGCAATTTCCTGTAACCCGGATTCTCCGATAGCGCGTGAAGCCAGCATCGCGATTTCTCCGGTTGTAGGGCCGGAAGCACTGACCGGCTCAACCCGTTTGAAATCCGGCACGGCGCAGAAACTGGTGCTGAATATGATTTCAACCGGAGCAATGGTTAAAAGTGGCAAGGTTTATCAGAACCTGATGGTGGATGTGAAAGCGACCAACGTGAAGCTGGTCGATCGTGCCTGCCGGATCGTTGTCGAGGCCACGGGCGCGGCACGCAGTGATGCCGAAGCGGCACTTTCCAGGACGGATTTTGAAGTTAAACCGGCTATTCTGATGCTGCTGGCAGGTATTGACGCGGAGCAGGCAAAAATACGTCTGGCTAAGCACCACGGATTCCTGCGCGCCGCACTGGCTGATTAACCTCAAGGAGTTGAGTATGGCGATGGCAATGGATAAAACGCAGAGACTGGCTTCTCAGATTCTGCAAGGTGTGGGCGGTGAGCGGAATATCCGCAAACTGGAAAACTGTATGACCCGTGTGCGTGTGGAAGTGCACGATGATGGTCGGTTGGATCTGACCAGCCTGAAAACGCTTGAAGGTATCAAAGGTTATCTGAAACAAGGTGACCAGCATCAGTTTATTGTTGGTCCGGGCGCGGCGGCAAAAGTGGTGGATGCGATGCGTCTGCTGTTGAGCCCTGCCGGGACGGCCAGTTCGTCGGATGAAAGCGAAATTGTCCGCAATAAAGCCAGCGCCAAAGCGAAATATTCTGCGCCGATGAGCGGGGCGCTGCGCAAACTGGCCGATGTATTTATCCCGCTGATCCCGGCATTTATCGCTTCAGGGCTGATTATGGGCATTATTAACTTGCTCAAACGGCCTGATATCGCCGGTTCCATTGCTCTTGATTATCCTAATGTGCTTGGCCTGCTGGCAATTTTTGGTGGTGCTGTGTTTGCCATCATGAATATTTTAGTCGGCGTGAATGCGGCGCGCGTTTTCGGCGGTTCTCAGGCCATGGGCGGCGTAATGGCGGGGATTCTCTCCAGTCCGGCGCTGGCGCAAATTACCCTGTTTGGCGAAACTTTACAGCCCGGTCGCGGCGGTGTGATTGCCGTATTACTGGTCGTCGCGCTGATGTGCTGGCTGGAGAAAAGGCTGCGTCAGTGGCTGCCGGAATCTGTCGAACTGATCCTCAATCCGCTGATCACCACGTTGATCACCGCCACGCTGGCGATTGTGATCCTGCAACCCATCGGCGGTTACATTTCGGATGGCATAGCCCACGGGGTCAATATTGCTATCGATAAAGGCGGATTACTGGTGGGCGCGGTGTTGGCGGGAACATTTCTGCCGCTGGTATTATCCGGACTGCATCAGGGGCTGGTGCCGATCCACGTTGAGCTGATCCAGGCGCATGGTTCTAATCCGCTGCTGCCGATTTTAGCGATGGCCGGTGTGGGGCAGGTAGGGGCGGCGATCGCGGTTTATATGAAAACCCGCAACGCGCGGCTAAAAAAAGTGATTAAAGGCGCGCTGCCGGTGGGTATTCTCGGCATCGGTGAACCGCTGATATTCGGTGTCACACTGCCGCTCGGCCGGCCTTTTATTGGCGCATGTTTGGGCGGAGCCGTCGGTGGTGCGCTAATCTGTTACTGGAAAGTCGCGACAGTCATCACGTTTGGCATTTCCGGGCTGCCGCTGGCGCTGACCATTATTTCCGGCAAAGTGGTGTTGTATCTGACGGGTTTAGTCATTACGGTATTGGCTGGTTTTATTTTTACCTGGTTGATGGGGTTCAACGATCCCGAGGAGTAACGGATTGAGTACGAAGCCTGATCGGCGGGTAGTCTTTTTTGATCTTGATGGCACGCTGCACCAGCAGGATATGTTCGGCAGCTTTCTGCGGTTTTTGTTGAGGCGGATGCCGCAGAATCTGATTTTAGTCGTCCCGGTTCTGCCGCTGGTGGGGATCGGACTGTTTATCCACGGGCGCGCCGCACGCTGGCCAATGAGCCTGTTACTGTGGTCGATTACCTTCGGCCACGGTGAAGCACGCCTGAAAGCACTGGAGCTGCAATTTGTCGCCGCGTTTCGCGAGAAAGTGGTGGAGTTTCCGGTGGTGCAGCGCAGGCTGCGTGAATATCTCGACAGCGATGATACTGAAGTCTGGCTGATCACCGGGTCACCGGAAAATCTGGTGAAGCAGGTTTATCATACTTCCCTGTTTTTGCCGAAGGTTCGTCTGGTCGGCAGCCGGATTGCCCGTGGCAAAGGCGGATGGGTGTTGACCTTGCGTTGCCTGGGTGAGGAGAAAGTCGTGCAACTCGAAAGCCGCATTGGCTCACCGCTTAAGCTGTACAGCGGATACAGCGACAGCAAACAGGACAATCCGTTGTTGTTCTTTTGCGAGCACCGTTTTCGCGTCAGTAAACAGGGTGAGTTACAGCAACTGGAATAACGGCCAGCGCAAAAATCAGATAAAATGTCTGCCGGTAAAAAATGATTGAGGTAGAAGTGGCAGACGCAGAGTTGGCAGTAATCAATGATGATGAACACTGGATGCAACATGCCATGACTCTGGCGCTCAAAGCGCAGGACGAGGGCGAAGTGCCGGTGGGTGCGGTACTGGTTTTAGACAATCAGGTGATTGGCGAAGGCTGGAACCGGTCTATCGGCCATCATGATCCGACAGCGCACGCGGAAATCATGGCTTTACGTCAGGGTGGCAACGCCGTACAAAATTATCGTCTGCTCGACGCCACACTGTACGTCACGCTGGAACCTTGTGTGATGTGCGCAGGGGCGATGATCCACAGCCGGATCCGCCGCGTAGTGTATGGTGCCGCTGATGCCAAAACCGGTGCTGCGGGCTCTTTGCTTGATGTATTACGCCATCCTGGCATGAATCATCAGGTGGAGATTAAGGCGGGTGTACTGGCAGAAGCCTGTTCGCAACAACTGAGTGCGTTTTTTCGTTTTCGCCGCAGCCAGAAAAAAGCACTGCGACGGGCAGAACGTGCCGCTCAGGCCGGTGATGCGGCGGATGATCAGGGCTGAAAAACGGGCCTGCCCGTCTCAGGGAGCCAGCGCTTCCTGTGCATTCACCACCGGATACCCTTGACCTAACTGAGCCTGCAAGGCCGCTTTCTGTGCCTGCTGTTTTTCCTTTTCCATCAGATATCCCACCAGGCTCAGCTGATATCGACGGATATTTTCCACATAGTTATATGCCTGCGTGCCGCGCGCATACCCGTAATTCGTCCGGCTGAAGAAGCGTTTCTGATTCAGCATCGGCAGACGTTGCTTCACATCCGCCCAGCTGTCGGGATTGCCTTTTTGCTGCGCCGTCAGCTTACGGGCATCCAGCATATGGCCATAACCCATGTTATAAGCTGCAAGTGCAAACCAGATCCGTTCATCCTGTGGAACAGATTCCGGCATTTTATCCATCAGATGCGACAGATACTGCGCACCGCCGCGAATGCTCTGTTCGGCATCGGTACGGTCTTCTACGTTCAGCCCGCCAGCGGTCGCGCGGGTCAGCATCATCACACCCCGTACGCCGGTCGGGGATTTCGCCAGGGGATCCCAGTGGGATTCCTGATAGGCGATGGCCGCCAGTAACCGCCAGTCAATATTCCCCGCATATTTTTCAAACAGCGGCTGTAAATCCGGCAGCGTACTGTCGATGGCTTTGAGGAAAGTCCGGGTATCGACGTAATCAAAATCACCCACGTGCCCGAGATATTTCTCATCCAGCTTTTCCAGCGTACCGTCTTCTGAAATCTGGCTGAAAAAGTCCAGCATGGCGGCAGAAAGACTGTCGTCGTCAGGCTGCTTGCGGTAATACCAGGTCACAGGTTCGTCGTCAGTGGCATCAAAAGCCACCGCGAGACGCGGATAAACGCGCTGCATCAGGGCGATGGTAACCGAGTCGCCCAGCGTATAATCGAGTTTACCGTTCTCGACCTGCTGCAACAGATCGCGTGGTGACATCTTATCGGTCGTGCTCCACGCGAGGTCGGGGTATTTTTTGCTGGCGGCTTCCAGTGTGGCGATATGCGCGCTACCCGCAGACACCATCAGCGAACCTTTGATATCCGCGAAGCTTTTCGGACGCGCGGCACCCTGCCGGTAAACCAGCTGCTGGGAAACGGAATAGTATTCCGGACCAGCACGGTAGCCTTTCAGCCGCTCATTGTTGTACACCAGGCCGGAAGCCAGGATGTCAGTATTGCCGTGATCCAGATCGTCAAACATGCTCTCGATGGTGGTGCGCTGTGTCACGACCAGCTGCACGCCCAGATAATCTGCAAAGCGTTTCGCCAGTTCGTAATCGAAGCCGAGATTGCCTTCCGGAGTGTCCATAAAAGTCAGTGGAGAATTGAGCGTGCTTACGCGCAATTCTCCACGGGATTTTATTTGATCCAGTTGGTCGCCTTCACCTCTGTGCCACGGGACTGCCGGCCATAAAGCCAGCGCCAGTAACAGAGCGGCGATCCCCATCAGGACATAATTAATTTTTAGTCGCGTCAAATAGTTATCTCGCTGCGGCGCTCTTGTTTTTTTACGCTATGCTGTGCAGTTCGTATGGTTATATCCCCAGTGCTGACGCATTTTGCTCAACAAAACGGCAGTCTGCAACTTTATTCATGATACCCGCAAGATTTGCAGGGCGATAAATGAATATCAAGTTTCCCTGCGCAAACGGTTTCGTCGGACGCCAGCTTTCTTTATAATAGCCCGCGTTTTCCCCCTGTTGCGCCCAATGAAGCACTGTGGTCAGTGTCTTCGAAGACGAGAGATCTGTCATTATGGAAATACTGCGTGGTTCGCCCGCTTTGTCGGCTTTTCGCATTAACAAATTGTTGTCCCGTTGTCAGGAAGCCCGCCTTCCGGTCAGCGATATCTACGCCGAATATGTACACTTTGCCGATGTCAGCGCGCCGCTGAATTCGGACGAACAAACCAAGCTACAACGCCTCCTGAAATACGGTCCTTCTCTCGCTGAACACGCTCCTTCTGGTCGTTTACTGTTGGTTACCCCGCGCCCCGGCACCATTTCTCCGTGGTCTTCCAAAGCTACCGATATCGCACATAATTGCGGCCTGTCGCAGGTTTTGCGTCTGGAACGCGGTCTGGCATTTTATGTTCAGGCCCCGCAACTGACCGAAGCACAGTGGAGCGAACTGGGCGCATTGCTGCATGACCGTATGATGGAAACCGTCTTTGGCCATCTGGAAGATGCCAGCGCGCTGTTTGCGCAGCATCAGCCTGCCCCGGTGCAGCATGTGGATATCCTCAGCGAAGGCCGTGGCGCACTGGAGGCCGCCAACACCAAATTAGGCCTGGCGCTGGCGCAGGACGAAATTGATTATCTGATGGATGCCTTTACGTCGTTGGGGCGCAACCCGACGGACATCGAATTGTATATGTTCGCACAGGCCAACTCAGAACACTGTCGTCACAAAATCTTCAACGCAGACTGGATTATCGACGGTGAAACGCAGCCGAAATCTCTGTTTAAGATGATTAAGAACACCTTCGAACATACCCCTGATCACGTGCTGTCGGCGTATAAAGATAACGCCGCCGTGATGGAAGGTTCGCAGGTCGGTCGTTTCTATGCCGATGCGAAAGACGGTCTGTACGATTTCCATCAGGAGCAGGCGCATATCCTGATGAAGGTAGAAACCCATAACCACCCGACGGCGATCTCTCCGTGGCCGGGTGCGGCTACCGGTTCCGGCGGTGAAATCCGTGACGAAGGGGCAACCGGTCGCGGCGCAAAACCGAAAGCCGGACTGGTCGGTTTCTCCGTTTCTAACCTGCGGATTCCGGGTTTTGAACAGCCGTGGGAAGAAGATTTCGGTAAGCCGGATCGTATCGTTACCGCGCTGGATATCATGACCGACGGCCCGCTGGGCGGCGCAGCATTTAACAACGAATTTGGTCGTCCGGCGCTGCTGGGCTACTTCCGTACTTACGAAGAAAACGTCAACAGTCACAATGGCCCTGAACTGCGTGGTTACCATAAACCGATCATGCTGGCGGGCGGTATCGGCAACATCCGTGCCGATCATGTGCAGAAAGGTGAAATCACCGTTGGCGCGAAGTTGATCGTCCTCGGCGGTCCGGCGATGAATATCGGTCTGGGCGGCGGCGCGGCGTCTTCTATGGCGTCCGGTCAGTCTGATGCCGATCTGGATTTTGCTTCCGTACAGCGCGACAACCCGGAAATGGAACGTCGTTGTCAGGAAGTCATCGACCGCTGCTGGCAACTGGGCGAAGCCAACCCGATTTTGTTTATCCATGACGTCGGTGCAGGCGGTTTATCCAACGCGATGCCGGAACTGGTCAGTGATGGTCACCGTGGCGGCCGTTTCCAGTTGCGCGACATCCTGAACGACGAGCCGGGCATGAGCCCGCTGGAAGTCTGGTGTAACGAATCGCAGGAACGTTACGTGCTGGCGGTTTCTCCCGCACAGCTCGAACAGTTCGATGCGATCTGCCAGCGCGAACGCGCCCCTTATGCGGTCATCGGTGAAGCCACCGAAGAAATGCATCTTTCTCTGGAAGACAGCCATTTCGATAACCAGCCAATTGATATGCCGCTGGATGTCCTGCTGGGCAAAACGCCAAAAATGACCCGCGACGTCACCACGCTGAAAGCGAAAGGCGATGACCTGAATGCAGAAAATATCCAGATTGCTGAAGCGGTAAATCGTGTTCTGCATCTGCCTGCCGTTGCCGAGAAAACCTTCCTGATCACCATCGGCGACCGCACTGTCACCGGTATGGTCGCGCGTGACCAGATGGTCGGCCCGTGGCAGATCCCGGTAGCCGACTGCGCAGTCACCACCGCCAGCCTCGACAGCTACCACGGCGAAGCGATGTCACTGGGCGAACGTGCTCCGGTTGCTTTGCTGGACTTTGCCGCTTCCGGTCGCATGGCCGTTGGCGAAGCACTGACGAATATCGCGGCGGTAGAAATCGGCAGCCTGAAACGCGTTAAGCTTTCTGCTAACTGGATGTCTGCGGCCGGTCATCCGGGAGAAGATGCCGGTTTATACGCCGCCGTGAAAGCGGTAGGCGAAGAGCTTTGTCCGGCGCTGGGCATTACCATCCCGGTGGGAAAAGACTCCATGTCGATGAAAACCCGCTGGCAGGAAGGTAACGAACAACGCGAGATGACCTCTCCGCTGTCACTGGTGATCACCGCGTTTGCCCGTGTCGAAGATGTCCGCCATACCGTGACGCCGCAACTGCGTACCGACAAAGGTGACACCGCGTTGCTGCTGGTGGATCTGGGGGCCGGCCATAACGCTCTGGGCGCAACGGCGCTGGCGCAGGTTTACCGTCAGCTCGGTAACACGCCTGCTGACGTTCGCAGCGCAGAGCAACTTGGCGGCTTCTTCAACGCCATGCAGGCTCTGGTTTCTGAGCAAAAATTGCTGGCATACCATGACCGCTCCGACGGTGGTTTGCTGGTGACGCTGGCTGAAATGGCCTTCGCAGGGCATTGCGGCCTGACCGCAGATATCGCGGCGCTGGGCAACGATTCGCTGGCCGCGCTGTTCAACGAAGAACTGGGTGCCGTGATTCAGGTGCGTGCGTCTGACCGTGAAGCCGTTGAGAAAACGCTGGCCGACTTTGGTCTGGCGGATTGTACGCATTACCTCGGGACTGTTGAAACCGGCGATCGCTTCATCATCACTTCTGCTGACAAGCCGGTGTACAGCGAAAGCCGTACCACGCTGCGTACCTGGTGGGCAGAAACCACCTGGCAGATGCAGCGTCTGCGTGATAACCCGGAATGTGCCGATCAGGAACATCAGGCGAAAACCAACGATCTCGATCCGGGTCTGAACGTCAAACTGACTTTTGCCCCGGATGAAGATGTGGCTGCGCCATACATTGCCAAAGGTGCGCGTCCGAAAGTCGCCGTTCTGCGTGAGCAGGGCGTGAACTCACACGTTGAAATGGCGGCTGCCTTCCACCGTGCCGGTTTCGATGCGGTTGATGTGCACATGAGTGACCTGCTGGCCGGTCGCCGTGATTTGCAGGATTTCCACACGCTGGTCGCGTGCGGCGGATTCTCTTACGGTGACGTGCTGGGCGCAGGTGAAGGTTGGGCGAAATCAGTTCTGTTCAATGACCGCGTGCGTGAAGAGTTCGAGGAATTCTTCCACCGTCCGCAGACGCTGGCACTGGGCGTGTGTAACGGCTGTCAGATGATGTCTAACCTGAAAGAGCTGATCCCGGGCGCAGAACACTGGCCACGCTTCGTGCGTAACCTGTCTGACCGCTTCGAAGCGCGTTTCAGTCTGGTGGAAGTGGCTGCCAGCCCGTCGATGTTTATGCAGGGCATGGCCGGTTCACATATGCCAATCGCGGTGTCTCATGGCGAAGGGCATGTTGAAGTGCGTGACGCGGCGCATCTGGCGCAAATCGAACACAGCAATCTGGTGACCCTGCGCTTCGTGGATAATAACGGACAGGCGACCGAAAACTATCCGGCGAACCCGAACGGATCTCCGAACGGCATCACGGCGGTGACCAACTTGTCAGGTCGCGTCACTGTAATGATGCCGCACCCGGAGCGTGTTTTCCGCACGGTCAGCAACTCCTGGCATCCGGAAGAGTGGGGCGAAGACAGCCCGTGGATGCGCATGTTCCGCAATGCGCGTAAACAGCTTGGCTAATGCTTAATAAGCATCAGTAATAAAAATCCGCAGTGCGAAAGCCTGCGGATTTTTTTATGGCCCTGACTTATTTTTTACCCGCTGTTCATATTTTTTCTTATTTATCCGGCTAGGAATGCTCCCATAATAAAACCTTAAATTCCTGAGATATCAGTCAATTAAAGTTATTCAGGCTTTCTGTTTTTCGGTTGTTTAATTATCCCTGACCGGGGTTAGGTATAATAAAAACATTACGTCAGGGAGTTGTTTGAAAAGATGTTTTATAAAAAATTAATCAGAGACTTAAGTCTCACTATTTCACTGTCTTTTTGTATTCCAGCTTTTGCCGCCAGTAACGGAGGGAATCCCGTCAGCGATCCTAACAAGGTGCACAAAGAATCCATCCTTCCCGGTATCTGGTCGTCGTTTACAGAGAAGGTGTCAACCACCTGGAGTGAACCTCAGTCGCAGGATCTGTATCTGCCGGTGATCACCTGGCATAACCGTCTGACCTACGATAAAGAGAAAACCGATAAATATAACGAACGTCCGTGGGGCGGAGGCTATGGTATTTCCCGGTACGATGAAAAAGGTAACTGGAATGGCATCTATTTTATGGCGTTTAAAGACTCCCATAATAAATGGGAACCTATCGGCGGTTACGGCTGGGAAAAAATATGGACCACTGCAGAGGATAAAAACTTCCGATTAGGTCTGGGGTATACCGCCGCGGTGACGGCGCGTGACGACTATAAATATATTCCTATCCCGATTGTTTTACCGCTGGCTTCCGTCGGCTATAACAAACTGACCTTCCAGGCGACATATATTCCGGGAACCTACAACAACGGCAATGTGTTCTTTGCATGGCTGCGTTATCAGTTCTGATCCGCTTTCTTTGTGACTGAACAAAGCCCGGACACAGGTTGTGAACCTGATCCCCCACTTCTGATGAATATTCCACTATGCTAAAAATTCACCGCAGGAATCAATCTGTTGGCTCCTGCGGTGTTTTTTGTTTTCAGGGAATCTACAAAACACTTCATCAAGAGGATCACTCGTGAAAAAAGCATCCCGTTATCTTGCCTTGTCTGCACTTGCCTGCGTTTTACCTCTTTCTTTACCCGCCGCTCAGGCCGCCCAGTCCGATAATTTAGAACTGCAACAGGTTCTGGTGCTCAGCCGCCACGGTATCCGCGCACCGCTGGTCAATTATGGCGATGTGCTTGCCGAATCAACGACGCATACCTGGCCGGTATGGAAAACCGAAGGCGGTCTGCTGACGCCGAAAGGCGGTCAGGTTTCCGAACATATGGGGCATTATTTCCGCGCCTGGCTGGCGAAAGACAAACTGTTGCCTGCCGCCGGATGCCCTGAAAATGCGCAGGTCTTTACCTATGCCAACAGTTTGCCGCGCACCATTGATACCGCGAAACACTTCACCAGCGGCGCTTTCCCCGGCTGTGAGGTCCCGGTGCTTAACCGCGTAGAAATCGGCAAAATGGATCCGGTATTTAACCCGATTATTACCGCAGAGGTGAACGACACCTTCAAAACCGGCGCCCTGAATTCCATTAATCAGCATGCCGGTGAGGGCGGTCTGTCGGGGTTGAATCAGCGTCTCAGGCCGAATTACCAGTTGCTGGAAAGCATTCTCGATTATAAAAACAGTAAAATCTGCAAAGAGAAACAACAGTGCGATCTGGCTTCGCAGCCGTCGGACGTGGTGCTGACGCAGGGCAAAGAACCAGGCATTACCGGCCCGCTGCGGATGGCCACCGGCGCGACCGACGCGTTCATGTTGCAGTATTACGAAGGTTTCCCGATGAAGGATATCGCCTGGGGAAAAATTGATACGCCAGACCAATGGACGAAGCTGGAAGCCATCAAAAATCTGTATCATGAAACGCTGTTCGGTTCGCCAGCGATTGCTGCCAACGCGGCTAAACCGTTGCTGACCTTTATCGCCGGTGCGCTCGATCCGAAGCTGACTTCAACAGCCGATCAGAAAACCGCACAACAGGCAAAACTGGCGGTGCTGGTCGGGCATGATTCGAATATCGCTTCACTGCTTGCCGCTCTGAAAACGCAGGATTACCGGTTGCCGGGGCAGTACGAACGCACGCCTATCAGCGGCACGGTAGTTTTCCAGCGCTGGCATGACAAGAAAGCGGATAAGGATCTGATGAAAATTGAATATGTTTATCCGACTGCCCGTCAGATCCGCAACAATGTGGCGCTGAGCCTGAAAAATCCTCCGGAACGCGTCACGCTGCAAATCGAAGGATGTACCACCGACAAGCAGGGTTTCTGCCCGATGGAACAGTTTACTCAGGCGCTGCAAAAAGATCTGCAGGGCTGAGTCCGTTAGCCGCTAACTGGCAATAGATAGTGTTTTAAGTTAGTTAGCGGTCCCCCTCCGTTGCCCGATAATGTGCCAAAGGTTTCTGACTCTGGCACATTATGGCGTCCTCTTCGTTTTACCTCAGCGCCCGCCAGCGGGCCGAAATTACCCTCCGCTCGCGCCATGCCTGGTGGCGGCTGGAAGTGCCCACCTGGCTGCTGATTGTCGCGGTCTACAGCGGCTGGTTTGCCGGTGTGTTCTTCTGGCGCGATCTGGGTCCGTGGCTCGGGACGCCGTGGCTTATCTGGTTCACCGCCTGGTATATGTCGCTGCAACATGAACTTATCCACGGGCATCCGACCCGCAAACCCTGGCTGAATCAGCTGTTCGGCACACTGCCGCTGGCGGTCTGGTTTCCCTATGGCCTGTATCGCGATACGCATCTGCAACATCACCGCAATGAACATCTGACGCTGCCCGGTGACGATCCTGAAGCTTATTATTTCAGCCGTGCCCGTTGGGGAGAGCTGTCGCCTGCAATGAAAGCTGTTGTCCGTCTGCGCAATACCTTGCCGGGAAGAATGCTCATCGGCCCGTTGCTGGATATTGTCAGTACGCTGAACGGCGCGCTAATGGCTGTATTGCGCGGTGAGTGGCGCACGGTGAGTATGTGGCTGATACAGGGTTTATTGCTGATGCTCCTGTTCAGCTGGATGGCGCAACGCGGGTTATCGCCGCTGTATTTTGTTCTGGCAGTGAGTTATCCGGCGCTGAGTCTGACCAAAGTCCGTTCTTTCTTTGAACACCGCGCAGAGCACTCGCCGCAGGCCCGATCGACGCTGAATGAAGCCGGTTTTGTGTGGCGTTTGCTGTTTCTGAATCTGAATTATCATCTGGTGCATCATGATTTGCCCGGCGTGCCGTGGTATGCGTTGCGCCAGGTCTATGTTGCCGACCGCGAGGCGTATATTCAGCGCAGCGAGGGTTTTGTGGTCTACGGTTACCGGCAGTGGTTCCGCGACCACACGCGGACACCCGTTGAGGTCGAAGCACATCCTTTTGCCGCCGGGAAATCTCCGGCGCAATCCGGGCGCAGCGGCTATGATTATCAGCAGGAAATCCCCTGACGGAGTGGCCATGTGATGCTGATGTCTTTGCCGATGTATGCGATTTCTCCCGCCGATGTGGAAGCCTTCGCCGGGGTATTACGCCAAAAACTGAAGCAACTTGGCCTCGTCTCCACGCCGGACGCGCTGAACTGGCCGCAGGATTTGTTCTGCCACTGGCAGGCCCCGGATTTGCTGCTCAGCCAGACCTGCGGTTTTCCGCTGATGGAAAGTTTGCCGCAGGTTCAACTGGTCGGCACATTCAGTTACCGGGCCCCCGGCTGCGAGGGTTTCCGCTACCGCAGCTTTTTGCTGGTGCGTGAAGAAGACGCAGGATTACATCTGGCCGGTTTCCGCCACCGGCGGCTGGCGTTTAACAGCACCGATTCCCAGTCAGGTTATAACAGCCTGCGTGCGCTGGTTGCGCCGCTGGCGAAAGACGGGAGATTCTTCTCACAGGCGACGGCCACCGGCAGTCACCGCGAATCGCTTCATTACGTTCAGCAGAATCTTGCCGATCTTGCCGCGATTGATTGCGTGACGCTGGAACTCCTGCGTCGTAGCGAACCCCACATCCTCAGCGGACTGGCGGTGATCGGACAAACTGCCGCTGTGCCGGGTTTACCGTTGATTACCTCCCCGCAGACCTCTTCGCAAGATCTGGCGATTTTGCGACAGGCGTTACGCGATATCGCGCATGAGCCGGTCAGTGAGCCCTTACTTATTGAAGAATTCACCGAAGTGCCGCGTCAGGCTTACCGCATGATCAGTCAGATGAAAGCGTTAGCACAGACATTTGGTGTCAGTGATCTGATGCCGGTATGCCAAAAAACAGCATAAAAAAACCGGGCATCGTGCCCGGTTGTCGTTTACCTGCATCAGGGTATCAGTGCGTTTCGATCGGAAAATCTTCGTTAATATCGCCCCATTCAGCCCATGAACCGTCATACAGCAGCACGTCTTTTACCCCCAGAGAATCCAGCCCGAAGGCCAGTGCCGCGGCGGTAACACCTGACCCGCAACTGGTGATCACCGGTTTATTCAGATCCACGCCCAGACGTTCAAACGTTGCCTTCAAATCTTGTGGCGATTTCAGGTGCCCGTCGTGTGTCAGTTCGGTAAACGGAACACTCAGGCTGCCGGGAATATGGCCGCCGTGCAGCCCCGGACGCGGTTCCGGTGCCTCGGCTTTAAAGCGTGCCAGGGAGCGTGCGTCAATGATTTGTACCTTGCCGATGGCATCTTTAACCTGCTCAGCACTGACCACCACCGGACGCACCAGTCTGGCATTAAAGGTCGTGGGCACGCGGGTGTGCTCGCCGCTTTGTGTCGGTTTACCTTCGGCCATCCACGCATTCAGCCCGCCATCCAGCACGCGTACACTTTTGGCACCAAAGCTGGTCAGCATCCACCAGACGCGCGGCGCAGAGAACAAATCGCCTTCGTCATACAGTACGATGGTTTGCGTATCGGCTACGCCTAAACGGCTCATCGACGCAGCGAATTCTTCCGCTGTCGGCATCATGTGTGGCAGGCCGGTAGTGCAATCAGAGATGCTGTCGACTTCCACATAAATCGCGTTGGGAATGTGCGTTTCGAGATATTTTGCGTGGAAATCGATAGGGGGTGTAATGCCCGGCTTGGATTTACGACAATCGATAATGACCACGTCCGGTGAGTTCAGATTCTTCGCCAGCCAGTCGGTAGATACGGTATGGGTAGAAAAAGTCATGTTCTGTTGCCTTATCTTTTTTGTGAAGCCAGTCTCAGAGATCGCCCGGGATCAGGGAATACATCCAGGCATCACGCGGCTGACCGTGATAATAAAGCCGGTTGCGGTGCAGGCCTTCTGATATCGCGCCCGTTTTTTCCGCCACCCGGCGGCTGCGGTCGTTGCCTTCCATCACCACGATTTCCAGACGGGTCAGCTCCAGTGCGGTAAATGCAAAGCGCGCCGCCGTTCTGGCTGCCAGCGTCGCCAGCCCGCGACCGGTATAACCGGTACGGATCCAGTAACCGAGATTGGCGAATTTATACTCCGGGATGATGCGGTTGATGCCCACGCTGCCAATCAGCTGACCGCCTGTACGTTCAAATACACAGAAATTGAATTCTGTCCCGCGATGGCGTTTCTGCTCGCTGTCAGCCAGATATTTCCGGCTGTCTTCAGGCGAATATTTCTCAGTGCACCAGGATTCCCATGCGCCAATATCCTTCACGGAGGCTTTAACTGCCGCAAAATGTGTGACGGCCTCAAGCTCAGTCGCTACACGAATTTCGAACTCTTCATCCTGATAAATCTGGCGTGTCATCATGAGCGTTATCCTGTCATGGAGGAAACCAATTATTTAGCAAACCGAAAAAGTCAGCCTCACATATCCGGCATCTGTATGTCAATTGGTGAGAACGCCCATTAAACGAGAAAAAACAGCAGACTGCCCGCTAGCGGTTTTTACGTTTCCGGTACCAGGATCACCAGTTTACATTCTGCATATCCGGCAGGAAAAAATGTCTGCTGCCGGTAACAGATTTCGCCCTGAAGCGGATGATGGAAACGCCGTTCACCCCCTTCGCGCGCCAGCACTTCCTGCTGCGACCACCACTGATTGAATTCGTGGCTGCGCTCCCGCAGGTTTATCACCGACTGGCGGACCGCTTCAGAATGGGCGTAATGACTGGTCTCAGCACGAAACTCCGCCACCACGCGTTTAGCGCGTTCCGGCCAGTTGGTGACCAGTTCGCGGGCCAGCGGATGCAGGAACATAAAATCCAGCAGATTAGGATGTTCATCCACGCCCAGCCAGCCACTGAACAACGCCCCGGCTTGCGGATTCCACGCCAGCACATTCCAGCCACTGTCGAGCAGATAGCCGGGGCAGGTCAGCTGATTCACGCAATCTTTCAGGCTGTCGTCCGGCGCGCCGGAGGAGGGCAACGCCTGCGGATCTTTAACCGAGGCTAAACTGAATAAATACTCGCGCGCGGCGGGCTCCAGCCGTAACGCTTTTGCCAGGCTGTCGAGCGTGGCGGCGGAAATGGATACATCACGGCCCTGCTCAATCCACGTATACCACGTTGCGCTGATCCCGCTGATTTGTGCCAGTTCTTCACGGCGCAAACCGCTGGTTCTGCGGCGTGAAGAACCGGGAAGCCCGACCATTTCAGGCGTGACACGTTCGCGGTGAGTACGTAAAAACATGCCCAGCGCTTTCGGTCCGCTGAGCGATTCTGCGTTATCAATCATCACATTCACTTAAACAGGGTGTAATTGATACCAGTATAAATGCTCATATTGTACCCGTATACAACAATGCCTATAGTGATTTTGAGGTCATTTGAAACCCGCATTCTCATTACAAAAACAAGACAGACAGGAGCAATGATGAACACAAAAAATACCCACAGTCAGGCGGTCGATAAGCAGTTTGGTTCACAGGCGCAGGATTATCTGACCAGCGCCGTGCACTCGCAGGGGGCGGATTTACAACGTCTGGCGACGCTGCTGGCACCCTTTCCGCATGCGCAGGTGATTGATCTGGGTTGTGGCGCGGGGCACGCCAGTTTTGTCGCAGCAGGTGTGGTTAAAAATGTCATTGCCTATGATTTGTCGGCGCAGATGCTGGACGTGGTCACGCAGGCTGCCCGGGATAAGCAACTGACGAATATCACCGTGCAACAGGGCGTGGCGGAATCGCTGCCGTTCGACGACCACAGCGCGGATGTGATTATCAGCCGCTATTCCGCACATCACTGGCATGATGTCGGACAGGCGCTGCGTGAAGTGGCGCGTGTGCTGAAGCCGGGCGGTAAATTTATCATGATGGATGTGGTTTCGCCGGGGCATCCGTTGCTGAATATTTATCTGCAAACCGTCGAAGTGCTGCGCGACACCTCGCATGTTTGCAACTATTCACCAGGAGAATGGTTGAACATGGCGGCTGAAGCCGGGCTGATTGCCTGTGAAGTGACGACTGACCGTCTGCCGCTGGAGTTCACCAGTTGGATCGCCCGCATGCGCACACCGGAACATTTCGCCGTCGCTATCCGCGAGCTGCAAAAAAAGATGTCGGATGAGGTGGTAAAACATTTTGAGATCCAGCCTGACGGTACGTTCACCAGCGATATCATGATGCTGGTGGCCAGGAAAAACTGAAGACAAAAGCAGTAAGTTGCGCCCTTCCCCCGCAGGAAGGGCGCAGAGTTTCGGCTTTATTGTTTCTTGCCCAATACTTTCTTTCCAATCATTGCCAGCACCAGCACGGCGGCACCTACCACCAGACCGACGACTAAATCAGTGGCACCGGTAATCAGCGTATTCACCCAGCTTTGGTGCCCGTGCATCAGGGGCTCAATCAGGCTGTGCATAAACGGCAGACCGTGGCTGATAATGCTGCCACCGACCAGGAACATCGCCACAGTCCCCACAACCGACAGGGCTTTCATCAGCCAGGGGGCGAGATTCACGATGCCGCGGCCAAAGGCGCGTACACCGTTCATGATGCTGCTTTCACCGTTTAGTTTGCTCAGGTACAAACCGGCGTCGTCAATTTTGACAATCGCGCCCACCAGCCCGTAAACACCGACAGTCATTGCCACCGCAATCAGCACCATTACGGTGACCTGATTAAGGAAGGGCGCTGATGAGACAATACCGAGCGAGATCACAATGATTTCAGCCGAAAGAATAAAGTCGGTGCGCACCGCGCCTTTGATCTTATCTTTTTCGTGATTTTTGGCATCTGCTTCTGTTTTTATTTCGGTGGCTGCCGGTTTTTCTTCTTCATGATGCTCGCCCGGCATGAGTTTATGGGCGATTTTTTCGAAACCCTCGTAACACAGATACGCACCGCCAATCATCAGCAACGGGGTGACGGCCCAGGGGATAAACGCACTGATCAGTAAAGCCAGCGGAACCAGAATGGCTTTGTTGATCATTGAGCCTTTGGCGACCGCCCAGACGATCGGCAATTCGCGATCGGCTTTCACTCCCGTAACCTGTTGTGCATTCAGCGCCAGATCATCGCCCAGCACGCTGGCTGTTTTTTTCGCAGCGACTTTACTCATTGCCGCCACATCATCAAGAATCGATGCGATGTCATCGATTAAGGCCAGAAGACTACCACCCGCCATAAATACTCCCTTTTATCATTATGCCAATGTTCTCCGCGCACGCGGGAACCCGAACTCTGTAGCCCTGACAGTGCAGGCGATCACAGCCACAGAAAATTCATACAAAATAATCATAACAGTGATTGCATGCCAGCGTCGATTTGTGCGAATGTTGTCCGGGTTATAAATAACTTTGAAAACTCTTCATACTTTCTCCATTAAATATCGTTAATTCTCCATCGTTTACGCTATCTGAAATGTTTATTTTCATTGCCTCCTTATTTTTACCACAATGGTTGAAATTCTTTACATTCGATTACGTCCGCTTTCATTGCTTCGCAGATAATTAATTCAACGGATTGCTTCCGCTCCATTAATTAACGAAACTAACGAAAGAAAGGTGCGTAATATGAAACTGTTACCTGCAATCACAGCTGTTGCTATTACCGTTGCTTCATTCTCAGCCCTGGCTGCAACGCCTATCTCTGAAATGCAGGCGCAAAGCGGTAACTACCAGTCACTGGGCACGGTGTCGGTCAGTGCGTCCAGTACCGTGCCGGGCAGCCTGCACGACCAGCTTAACCAGATTGCCACCGACAAAGGTGCGAGCCATTACCGTGTGATCGGGGCAGACACCCCGGGGGATTCAAGTCTGACCCGTGCCAGCGTTGAGTTGTATAAATAAGAAACAGATATTTAAACGGAAAGTTTGATTCGTCTGATTCTTATTCGCCTCAGTGGCGTTAGAGGAGTTGAGAAGGCCAATGTCAGCTGACATTGGCCTTTTTATTCCTTTTACTCTTTCGCTAATAATATTTATTTTGAGAATCATCTCATGGGATTTATTTCATATGAATCTTTCTGCCGATTTTTTCCCTTAATAATCATTTCTTAAGAATTTAAAAGTGATATAAGGGTCTATATCCTCAGGAGGACGTTTGAATGTTGAATGCCGCAAAAATGACGATTAAGAACACCGGGATTTCGATTCAGAATCAGTTTTTTTATTTGCAGAATTTTATTACTTCACCACGCACCATGGGCACGCTTATGCCCTCATCGCCGTGGTTGTGCCATGCAATGCTCAGCCAGATTGACTGGACGACATCGCTGGATATCGCCGAGCTGGGCGCGGCAGACGGCGTTCTGACACGCCGCATTCTGAGCCGGATGCGGGCAGATGCCAGGCTTGAGGCTTTTGAAATCCAGCCCGCGTTTGTGCGTAAGCTTAATCAGATGAAAGATAGCCGTTTGCAGGTGATGGCGCATTCTGCCGAGCATATGAGCACGCAGTATGACGCTGTGTTTTCCTGTCTGCCGCTGTTGTCGATGCCTCTGCGTACCAGCATCCGGATTTTGCAGTCCACACGGCAACAGCTGAAAGAAAAAGACGGCGTGCTGGTTTTATTCCAGTACAGCCAGCTGTCAGAGAAGTTGTTATCACGCTATTTCACCTGGAAAAAAATCCGCGTGGTGAAGAATTTTCCGCCCGCCCTGGTGTATATCTGTAAACCTCGCTGATACAGTCACTTAGCGGATAGGGCTCGCAAAGCTTATTGCAGGCCATTGCGCAGCAAGGATTTTTAAGTATGATGCCCTTAATGGCGTAAATAAAACGCTACAGAAGCTTCACCGGCAGGTGACAAAAATCTGCCAGTGAGGCTTTTTTGTTGTACTATTTGGCGAGTACACCGGCAGACCAGTACAATGACCCATTTTTGACACACACACTTCATATTGATGATGGATTTTCATCAGGCGGGCTAACGGCTCCCGGGGAATAAAGGATAGCGGTAATGACACAAACCATTTTCATGGTCGGCGCGCGCGGTGCAGGTAAAACGACGGTGGGCAGTGCTCTGGCTAAAACGCTGGGCTACAAATTTGTCGATACCGATCTGGCGTTGCTGTGCACTTCTGGCCTCAGCGTGGCAGATATTGTTGAGCGCGAAGGCTGGGAAGGCTTTCGCCGCCGTGAAACTGAGACACTCAAAGCCATCTGCTCGCCACTGACCGTAGTTGCCACAGGTGGCGGCGTGGTGTTGTCCCAGGAAAATCGCGACTTTATGTGTGAAAACGGTACTGTCATTTATCTGCGTTCCCCGGCATCAACCCTGGCAAATCGTCTGGAAGATACGCCGCTGGAAGATCAGCGCCCGACATTGACGGGCAAACCGATTACTGAAGAAATGATGGAAGTACTGAATGAGCGCGAGGCGCTTTATCAGGAGGCCGCCCATCATGTTGTTGACGGAACGCAGGAGCCGCAGACTGTCGTGAACCTGATTATGGACGCGCTGGCGCTGCCAATGGTGCGCTGAATTCCTCTTCGTCTGACAAAACGAGCCCGGGTGGCTCGTTTTTTTATGCCTGTACGTTGTGACTCAAAGCCGCATGAGAGAACGGTGTAAACAAAATGGGCCACTTCATGTGACGGGGATCACGTCAGTACAAGTATTGTACTGGTGTATATGTGGGGGTAAAATAATAACTTATGTGATTACATTAACGCTTTTCAACGGAACCCATGATGAAAGCCCTGAAGTCGTTCTTCAGTCAGCACGCCAAAGCGATGCCGGCTATCTGGTCAGTCACCATTATTCTCGTCGAAACCTGCATCGCCCTTTATATTTTGCGTAATATTTAATCACGATAATCTGCTGTGTTTTACGTGCTTCACCTCATTAATATCCGGCATTCAATTTCCCTGCCCCTCAATATAATGGCTTTAAGAATTTCTTTAAGCATATTAATTTTCCTTATGTGTTCTGCATGAAAAATAAACGACTTGACGCTGACACGTATCAGCTTTACTTTTTATTTAACTTAACAGGAACCCTGTTCCATATACCGGAACTCACTCCTTTATGACCACATTAGAAAATGCGGCTGCGGTACTGAAATTATTTTCAAAACAAGGAGTCCGGCAGGGACATCCGGGTTTGTCATTCAGTGATGTGGTCGAAGATTTAAAATTACCGAAAAGTACGGTTTCCCGTTTGCTGATGACGATGGAAACAGAAGGGCTGCTCGAACGTGATCCTGACAGCCGTTTGTACCGAATCGGACGATTATTACTGGCTGTTTCCAGCCATTATTTATCGGCTCCGCTGGTCGATTTAGCGTCGCCTTATATGGCGCAACTCAGCCAGCTGACGCAATGCACCGGCTATATCTCCATGCTGGAAGGGCGCGACATCATGGTCATGCGCATGTTTCCGGGCAGAACGTATCTGCAAGTGGTCACTCCGGCCGGAAGCCTGTTGCCCGCGCATGAAACAGCCATCGGGCGCGCGATTTTGGCACGATATACCGATGATGAAGTTCTGGCACGCTACAGCGACAAATATCAGGTGAATTCTGCTAATTCGCCGGCAAGCAGGGAGATTCTGTTATCCCGGCTGGCGGAAGTCCGGCAGCACGGTGTGTCATTTGCCAGCAACGAAACGTTATTGGGAATAAGTACCTTAGCCACCAGTATTTTTAATAAGCACCGTAATGAGACCGTCGGATTATGTTTATCTTTCCCTTCGCCCGCGCCGGGGAAAGAAATTCCGCAAGGCATAAAAGAAGGGCTGATTGCTGTAACCCGGCAAATCGCCGAAAAATTGGGTGATGAGTATTGGCATTTATCTAAAACGGCAATGTAGCCGTCAGGATAATGACCTATAACGGACCCGGATTATTTGCTATGTGAAATACTTGCTCAACACCAGGGGCCTTATGTCAGATCAACCTGCAAAACATAATAAGGAAAATCCGCTAAAGGATATTGGCACGCTCATCGTGATGATTTTGCTGTCTGTTTTAGGCGCAATCATCGGTGTTCAACTGATTACCACGTTAGGCGTTACGCCAAATACGTCGATTATCGGCGCGCTGTTTGCCATGCTACTGGCGCGCATTCCGATGCAGGCTTTTCACCGCTACCGTTCTGTTCATACGCAGAATCTGGCGCAAACCGTTATTTCTTCTGCGACCTTTGGCGCGGCAAACAGTTTGCTGATGCCGATCGCTATCCCTTATGTCATGGGGCAGCCGCAACTGATCATGCCGATGTTTACCGGCGTAGCCGCAGCGATGTTGCTCGATGCCTATCTGCTTTACCGTCTGTTCGACACCAAAGTGTTCCCTGCCAGCAATGCCTGGCCACCGGGTGTTGCGGCGGCTGAAGCCATCAAAGCGGGTGATAACGGCGGCCGTCAGGCCTGGCTGCTGGTCGCGGGTGTGGTTGTCGGGCTGGGGGGCGCGATGCTTAAAATCCCGATGGCGGCTTTCGGTACGGCATTTATCGGCAATATCTGGGCGCTCAGTATGTTTGGTATCGGCTTGCTGATCCGCGCTTATGCGCAGCCGGTCGCCGGGCTGGATCTTAACGCGCTGTATATTCCGCACGGCATGATGGTTGGCGCGGGGCTGGTGTCGTTGCTGCAGGTGATTCAGGTGGTGCGCGCTAAAAACGCCGACGCCAAAGCCACGTTTACCCAACCGGCGAAAGAGGTGCGTAAAGCGCTCGGTCTGGGCGCATTCGGTTATATTGCTATTGCTGCACTGCTGGCGCTGGCAGGCGGGCTGTACAGTGAAATGTCGGTCGGCATGCTGATCGCGTTCGTGATTTACGCTGCCTTTGCTGCTTTCTTCCATGAGCTGATTGTCGGGATTGCCGCGATGCATTCCGGCTGGTTCCCTGCCTTTGCCGTGGCGCTGATTACCTTAATTATCGGCATTCTGCTCGGCTTCCCGCCACTGGCGTTGTGCGTACTGACCGGCTTTACTGCGGCTACCGGCCCGGCATTTGCCGATATGGGCTTTGACCTGAAAGCCGGATTCATTTTGCGCGGTTATGGCAAAGATTTGCAGGCTGAACTCTATGGCCGCCGCATCCAGTTATTCGCTGCATTGCTGGCATTTATCATCGCCATTCCCGTTGTGTGGTACGCCCATTACGGTTACTTCGCCCAGGATTTAGTACCGCCGGTCGCGCGGGTTTATGCCAAAACTATTCAGGCCGGTGCCCAGCCGGGCATTGCGCACAGCCTGCTGATCTGGGCGATTCCGGGCGCATTGATTCAGCTGATTGGCGGCCCGAAACGCCAGCTTGGCGTGCTGCTGGCGACCGGTTTGCTGATCAACAGCGTGATGGCCGGATGGGCCGTAGTCTGCGGCATCGTGCTGCGCATTATCATTATCCGAATCTGGGGTGAAAAAGGGCGTACGCCAATGGAAGTGCTGGCGGCAGGCTTTATTGCCGGTGATGCACTTTACAGCTTCTTCACCTCGATTTTCAGTGCCAAAAAATAACGAGTACCGCACCAACACCAGGGCTGATGTTCAGCCAGCATTAAACACCTGACTGTTCCACGATGAACAGCACCCGCGACCGTTTTGGCTACTGCGTGACATACGCCGGTCGCGATGTTTTAAGAGGACTTTGTGATGAGTTTGCAACAGACATTAACGGTATTCGAACTGATTGACAGCGCCTATGTCAGCGGCCAGGACATTGTGGACTTGTTCGCCCGCTATCCGGGCATCACCGCCAGCACCCACCGCGCTGACGGCCCGAAAGGCGGCACCGATTTTGTGCGTATCACCGTGCCGGGCAGCCAGGGGAAAAGCCGTGGCGGCACAGCGCCAACGCTCGGGATTATCGGCCGTCTTGGCGGGATTGGTGCGCGTCCGACGCGTATCGGTCTGGTCTCTGATGGCGATGGTGCGATTGCCGCTGTCAGCAGCGCACTCAAGCTGGCTGACATGCAGCGCAAGGGCGATGTGCTCGACGGCGACGTGATTATCACTACCCATATTTGCCCGAACGCACCGACCCGCCCGCATGATCCGGTCGATTTCATGGATTCGCCGATTGATGACGTGACCATGAATGATAATGAAGTGGTGGACGGCGTCGATGCCATCCTGTCTATCGACACCACCAAAGGCAACCGCATCATCAGTCACAAGGGATACGCGATTTCGCCGACGGTGAAAGAGGGTTACATCCTGCGTGTTTCTGAAGATTTACTGCGCATCATGGAAATGACCAGCGGCAAACCGGCGGTCACTTTCCCGATTACCACGCAGGACATCACGCCTTACGGCAACGGCGTGCATCATCTGAACAGTATTCTGCAACCGTCAACGGCGACTACCGTACCGGTGGTCGGTGTGGCTATTACGGCGGAATCGGTTGTACCGGGTTGTGGCACCGGGGCAAGTCATGAAGTGGATATCGCGCTGGCGGCAAAATTTGCCGTTGAAGTCGCGAAAGAGTTTGGCCGCGGCACCTGTCAGTTTTTTGATGCCGATGAATATCAACTCCTGTTGTCGCTGTACGGAAGCTTGCGCCACCTGCAAAACCGGAAGTAACACGATGATGACATCCCTTGCGACGTTAACAATCGGACAGGCGCCACGCAGCGATATTATGTCGCTGCTGATGGCACATCTGCCAGCCGGGTCTGTCACCCATGTGGGCTTACTCGACGGGTTAAGTACGGAGCAAATTGAACAGCGCTATGCTGCCGCAGAGGGCGAGGCGGTACTGGTCACCCGCCTGCTTGATGGTTCGCAGGTCACGATGGCTGCGCACCGTGTGGAGCGAGGATTACAGGAAAAAATCGCGTTACTGGAAGCGCTGGGTTGCATGACCATTCTGCTGCTTTGCACCGGCCAGTTTCATCACCTGCAGGCTAACAATGCGCTGTTGCTGGAACCTGACCGCATTATTCCACCGTTGATCGGCGCAATGGTTGGCCAGCATCGTGCGGGTATTGTGGTGCCGGTTGAATCGCAGGTGGTTGAACAGGCGAACAAATGGCGCAAATTAGCTAAAGCGCCGTGTTTTGCTGTTGCCAGCCCGTATCTTTCTGACGATGAGGCGCTGACACAAGCCGCGATGCAACTGGCTGAACAGGGGGCGGAAGTCGTGGTGCTCGATTGCATCGGCTTTAACCGTCATCACGCCGATGTGCTGAAAAAGCATCTGAATATTCCGGTGTTGTTACCGAATGTCCTGATGGCGAAGCTGGCGGCGGAACTGGTGGTTTGAAGGTACGACTGGCGGGGCGAACAGCTACCCACAATGGCACTGTGTGACGGTAAAATCAAATCAGCGCTATCGCTTTGCGGGCGGTGTCGTCTCGTGCGGATAAAGCCGTAATAATCAGTGACAGAAGACGCTTTCTCCCCCTAATATGAAGGCTCTGAAATTTATCGCAAAGGGCCAATCTATGTTGAAAAATAATGAGTATTTTGACGGGAAAGTGAAGTCGATTGGTTTCGACAGCGAAAGTACGGGTTCAGCCAGTGTGGGCGTGATGGCCGTCGGTGAATACACTTTCGGCACTGCAAAGCCGGAAGAAATGACGGTGATCAGCGGCTCACTGAAAGTGCTGATCCCGGGATCGCCGGACTGGCAGGTGTTTAAGCCAGGCGAAACGTTCTACATTCCGGGTAAAAGTGAATTCAACTTACAGGTCGGTGAGACCACGTCGTATCTCTGTAAGTATTTAACGAAATAGTTATTCAGACACGGTCGAAACAAGAAAGGCGCCAATGAGCGCCTTTTCTTATTTTTGCAGGGTGAGAGATTAACGCTGCGCTTCGCCGCCTAAGGCTTCGATCAGGTTCTGAATTAGCGCCGCCAGTTCACCGGTCATCAGCACGAAATCGGCATCAAAACGGCCAGCGAAATCTTCGCGGTCGATATCTTCGTTTTGATCACGAATGACGTCGCTGAATTTCAGGCGCTTAATGCTGCCATCGTCCGCCAGCATCATCGCAATGCGTTCCTGCCAGTCCACTGCCAGCTTGGTCACCAGTTTGCCATTCTCAATATGAGTGGCAATTTCATCGCTGACCAGCGCCTGTTTCTTACAGCGGATCACGCCGCCTTCTTCCAGAATTGCTTTCAGCTCAGCTTCATCCTGCAACGCAAAACCAGCCGGGGTATCGCCTGAACGCACCCATTCGGTCAGCGTCAGTTCGATCGGGCTTTCCATGGTCAGCGGTACCACCGGCAGCGAACCGAGACTTTTACGCAGCAGCGCCAGCATGTCTTCCGCTTTCTTGGCACTGGCGGCATCAACCATGATCAGACCGTTAACGGTATCAATCCACATGAAAGTCTGACTGAAACGGCTGAAGGCGCGCGGCATCAGGCTGTGCAACACTTCATCTTTCAGGGAATCTTTTTCGGTTTTCTTCAGCTTGCGGTGTTGTTCACCTTCGAGCTGTTCAATTTTGGCCTGTAGCTCCTGTTTGATCACCGGAGAAGGCAGAATTTTTTCTTCTTTACGGGCGCAGATCAGGATCTGACCGCCGTTGACATGCGTCAGGGCGTCACCACCGTGAGAACCCATCGGTGAGACCCAGCCGGTTTTCGCCATATCCTGGCTGCCGCACGGGGTAAAGGTGAAAGCACTGAGCTGTTTTTCCATTTCGTCAGCAGATAACGAAACTTCACGGCTCAAACGGTAAACCAACAAATTCTTAAACCATAACATGGCGTTATCCCTGTCCCGGCGCACTCGTGGTACGCTGAATAAATGAATGCAGGGCGGCATGATAACCAATTGAGCGTCAGTCGTCGTTAAGAAATCGCCGCACCCTGTAACATTGCATAACAGCTTATTCTGGTGACAGTCGCGTCTGGCTTCTAAACTGAATAAACTCAAAAAAACTGACCCTGCAAAGTGTAAAAGGAGAACAACACGTGCGAATTGGCATTGATTTAGGCGGCACAAAAATAGAAGTCATTGCGTTATCTGGTGAAGGTAAAGAGCTGTTCCGCAAACGGGTCGATACGCCGAGAAACGATTACGAGCGTACACTCAAGGCGATTGAGGGGCTGGTGCTGGACGCCGAAAAAGCCACCGGTCAGCGCGGCAGCGTGGGGCTGGGGATCCCCGGCACATTGTCGCCCTTTACCGGCAAGGTAAAAAATTCCAACTCGGTCTGGCTGAACGGACAACAACTGGATGAGGATCTGGCGCTGCTGTTAAAACGCGAAGTGCATATTGCCAACGATGCCAATTGCCTGGCGGTGTCAGAAGCCACTGACGGCGCGGGCGCGGGCCGTCAGACCGTATTTGCCGTGATTATCGGCACCGGCTGCGGCTCGGGTGTTGCGCTGCACGGCGCGGCGCATGCGGGCGGCAATGGCAATGCCGGGGAATGGGGACATAACCCGCTGCCGTGGCCGGATGATGAAGAAATTCAGTTTGCCCGTGAGGTGCCGTGCTATTGCGGGAAATCAGGCTGCGTCGAAACCTTTGTTTCCGGCACCGGTTTTGCAGAAGACTACTTCCGTTTGTCCGGCCAGCGGCTCAAAGGCGCAGAAATTATTGCACTGGTGGAGCAGGGGGACGAAACCGCAGAGCAGGCGCTCGGGCGCTATGAACGCCGTCTGGCCAAGGCGCTGGCGAACGTGGTGAATATCCTCGACCCGGATGTGATTGTCTTGGGGGGCGGCATGAGTAACGTGGATCGTTTGTATCAGACGGTGCCGCTGCTGATTAAACAATGGGTGTTCGGCGGGGAATGTGAAACGCCGATCCTCAAAGCCGTTCACGGAGATTCGAGCGGGGTACGCGGCGCTGCCTGGCTGTGGCCGCAATCACGTTTTGCGTTGTAATTTCTTAATCAATCTTCAGGGGCGCAGAGTTTGCGCCCCTGATCCTGTCGCCAGCTAAAGCGCCATCTCCCGCTTAAACACTTCCAGGGTATGCGCCTTCACGCGGATAAATTCCGGATGGCTCATGATTTCCGACGCGCGAGGACGCGGCAGGTCGAACGGTACAATTTCGGCAATCTGCGTTGGCCGCCGTGTCAGCAGTAAAATCTCATCCGCCAGAAACACGGCATCTTCCAGATCATGCGACACAATCAGCATGGTGACGCCGGTCGCCAGTTGCACTTCCTGCAATTTATCGCGGATAAACAACGTCATCTCGAAATCCAGCGCCGAGAAGGGTTCGTCAAGGAACATCACTTCTGGCCGCGTTGCCAGCGCCCGCATGATACACACGGTTTGCTGCTGGCCGCCGGAAAGCTCATACGGATAGCGTTTCAGGTCAAAGCGGATATCAAACATTTGTGTCAGTTCCTCCACCCGCGCATTCACATCCGCTTTGTTCATGCCGTGGCGGATCAGGGGGTAGGCGATGTTGGCACGCGCGCTCATCCACGGAAACAGCGCATCGCGGTAGTTCTGAAACACATAGCCGATGGTGGTCTGTGCCAGCGTTTTGCCGTCAAACAGAATGTCGCCAATATCGACCGGGATCAGCCCGGCGATCATATTCATTAAGGTCGATTTCCCGCAGCCATTCGGGCCGAAGATCGACACAATTTTGCCGCGCGGTAAATCCAGATTGAGATCGGTGTACAGCGGCTGTCCGGCAAATGCCTTGCTCAGTCCGCGGATCGTCACATGTGTGTCGGGGCGGGTGGCGTATTGCGGCAACTGGGGGCCTTTATAATCCGGGTTAAGCGAGAGAGGTTGCGTCATGCTTTGCTACTCCAGTGGACGGTTTTTTTCTCGATCAGCAAAAAGGCCAGATTAAGCAGATAACCCAGCGCGCCGGTGATCAGGATCGAGGCGTACATGTCTTTGATATTGAACACCTGCTGGGCATCGATGATCCGGTGGCCGAGGCCGGTTTCGGAGCCGATAAACATTTCGGCGACGATCACGATCACCAGCGCAATCGACACGCCGGTACGCAGGCCAACAAAAGTTTGCGCCAGGCTTTCCATCAGCATGATGTCTTTGAAAATATGCCAGCGGGAAATGCCCATGACCCTGGCCGCCATCAGGCGGGTTTTCCTGGCATTCATCACGCCGTAGGCGCTGTTGAACAGGATGACCAGCACGGCGGCAAAGGCGGCGATAGCGATTTTGTTGGCATCTGTGATACCGAAAATCAACATAAACAGCGGGATAAGCGCTGAGGAAGGTGTTGAACGGAAGAAGTCGATCAGGAATTCCAGGCTGCGGTAGACCTTTTCGTTACTGCCTAAAATGACGCCGAGCGGCACGCCAGTCACCGCGGCAAAAGCAAAGGACACCAGCGTGCGGTAAAGGGTTGCGCCGATGTCGGTGCGCATGGACGCATCCGAAAACGACTGGAACATGTAGCCGATTGTCTCGACGGGCGAGGGCAGAAGCACCGGATTGAGCCATTTCGCGCTGACGGCCAGTTGCCAGAATAAAAACAGCAGTACCGGGCCGACCAGCGGCAGTAACCTTGAAGACCAGCGTGATGTCATCCTGTTTCTCCTTATCCCTGATAAATCAGCGAGGCGACATCCACCGGCTTGCTGAAGATTTTTCTTTCGGTAAATACGTCATAAAACTTCTGGAACCATTGCAGGTTGTCGCCTTTCAAATCCGGGTACATCACAAAACCCGGCAGCGGCACTTCCTTCACCAGCGCCGGTTCAATGCTGGTGTAACCGGCGACGTTTTCGCGCGCTTTATCAGGGTGAGCTGCAATGAAGTCCACCGCTTTCTGATAAGCGGCAATAAACTTTTTGGTTTGTTCCGGTTTCTCAGCGATAAAACTGGCGTTCAGTGCCGCCGCGCCGCCGAACCACGGGGCGTCGGCGTTGCCGAGCACGTATTTCGAAATCACGCCGGTTTCCAGCGTGCGGGAAAGGTTTTTCATTCGCCCGACAGTGCCGGTCGGTTCGAGCGTATACACGCCGTCAATTTGTCCGGCGGCCAGCGCAGGCACATGTTGTCCCACCGGCAGTTCGATCACTGAAGGATTAGTGAAACCATTTTTCTCCAGAATGATCTTTGCCATAGTGACGTTCTGGATCCCCGGTCCGCAGGCGATTTTCTTACCTTTCAGGTCACTGATCGCTTTTGCCGTGCTGTTCAGCGGCACCAGGAATTCATCCAGCACCAGCTTATGGTTTGACGGGTTAGAACAGATAATTTTGAACAGACCCGGTGAGGTGATCGCCCCCAGTCCCAGCGCGCCGGTTGCCGTACCGTTGGCGCAGCCGTGGATCCTGCCGGTGATCATCCCTTCGACAATTTGCTGGGCGCTGGCGAATTTAACGCCTTTCACATTCAGCCCGGCTTCTTTAAAAAAGCCCTGTTCCAGCGCCACATACAGCGGTAAACCGCCGACAATCGGCCAGTAACCAATACGGATTTCGTCATCGTCGGCTGCAAAAACGGACGTCGGGATCATGCCGCCAAGGGTGGATACGCCGCCGGTGATAGCGAGCCATTTCATCAGCTGGCGGCGTTTTTTATCCACCGGAAGGCATTCGGGTTTGATGTTTTTCATGGGCGGTTCCCTTAGCGGTTATGAAGGCGTTGCAACTTGTACTGCAACTTGTATACATAACGTTAAGCACAGGGCGTGCCAGTTTACTGGCGGGTGGGAATTAGCCGAAATTCAGCAGGTTGGCACAGGAGAACGCACTGCGCTGGTGCGATTTTTGTGCAGATGCTCACAATCAGGATCCACAACAGGGCATATCGCTAGCAATCTCACTAGCGGCATGCCCTGGCAAAAAACGGCGGTCAGACTTTAAATTCACTGCTCAGGCGACTGACACCCAGACCATTTACCTTGGTGACTTTGATTTGTACCGGAATGCGATCTTTCATCGCTTCGACATGGCTTATTACGCCGATGGTTTTACCCGAGGCATTGAGGCTGTCCAGCGCATCCAGCGCGGTATCCAGTGTGTCGGCATCGAGCGTGCCGAAACCTTCATCAAGGAACAGTGAGTCAATACGGGTTTTATCACTGACCAGATCGGAGAGCGCCAGCGCCAGTGCCAGACTGACCAGGAAGCTTTCGCCACCGGATAACGTGCGGGTGTCGCGCACGGCATCGGCCTGCCAGGTATCGACCACCTGCAACTCCAGCGCATCGCTGGTTTTGCGCTGCAACAGATAGCGCCCGTGCAGTTTTTCCAGCTGACGGTTCGCCAGATATACCAGATGATCGAGCGTCAGACCCTGCGCGAATTTACGGAATTTCGCGCCGTCGCTGGAACCAATCATCTGATTGAGATAACCCCAGTCATCGCAGGTCAGCTGCGCCTGGGCAATCTTAGCGATCAATGCCTGTTGTCCGCTGTGCCGCTGTTTGTCGCTTTCCAGCTGATTTTTCACTTCGCCCAGACGCTGTTGTAACGCTTTCAGCTGTTGTGCCAGTTCCGTCTGCTGCACCGTCAGGGCGTTGAGATCACTGTCGGTTTCACTCAGATGTGCAGGACGGGCAAGGCGGTGCTTTTCCAGCATGTCTTTGGCGTCGATCAGTAACGCCTGTACCTGCGCCAGTTGCTGTTGCAGATGTTCTTTGCGTTGCTGAAGTTGCTGACGCAGCGCGTCGTCAAGCAGTGCCTCTTTCACTGCGATTTCATCGGCGAATCCGCTGGCGCTCAGCGCCTGCTGCCACGCCTGTTCCGCCTGCGTCAGTTGTGCGGCGGTCTGTAACTGTCGCTGCTGCGTACTGGCCAACTGACCGGCCAACTGGTCGCGCTGTTCCTGCGCTTTATGCAGCGCGGCTTGTGCATCACTGAGCGCTTTTTCTGCCGCCTGCTGTTGCTGATGTAAGTGCTCGCGAACCTGAGCCACCTGGCGCTCACCGAACAGCTCGAGACGCAGGGCATTCAGCGCAGAAAGGTTTTTTTCACCCTCCGTCAGTTGTTTTTGCAACCGCACAAGATCTTGCTGAGATTTCGCCTGCATCTCTTCCAGCCCGGTAATGCGTTCGGTCAGCAAGGCACTTTGCTGCCGGACTTTCTGCTGCTGGTTCAGGGCGTCAGTCAGCGCATCTTTGGCCTGTTGCAGCTCCCGCGTCAGTTGTTCATGCTGGCTGATCAGTGCCTGAGTCTGCTGCTCTTCTTCGTCGCGGGCAGTCAGCCATTGTGTGATGTCGGCGGTGTCATGCAGCGTAAATGTCAGATTCAGCGGCGTACTGAGCTGTTGCCAGTTGGCGGTATGCGCATTCAGTTGCTGCTGATCCTGCTCCATCTGGGTTTGCAGACGCGTTTGCTGTTCTTTCAGGTTTTTGATCTTCGCCGCCAGTTCGATACCGCTGGCTTTTGCCGCATCGAATTCCAGTTGCATTTTCTCGACGCGCTGCGCCGTTTCAGAAGGTTTGATCTCCTGATAGTGTTCAACCGCCGGATGTGATGTCGAGCCGCACAGCGGGCAGGCCTGGCCGCTTTGCAAATTCGCGCGTTCGGCTTCGAGACTGACGATCAGCATTTCCTGTTTATGCAGCGCTTTGACGTCATTCAGATGTTCCAGCTGTTTCTGGCATTGCTGGCGGATCGCACCCAGGCGCTGTTCTTCCTCTGTCAGTTGCGTCTGATATTGCGCAAAATCTTTATGTTGTTGCTGCACGCGCTGGTTCAGTTGCGGGAAAATTTGCGCGAGTGAAAACAACTGCTGACGCACCGGCCTGAGCAGCATCAGTTCCTTTTGCCGTTTCTGCAAGGCCGCCAGCGGGTGCTGCTTTTCCAGTCCGGTCTGGCGCTGCTGTGCGGCGTTAAGGGCTTCGGTTAGTGCGGTCTGGCGGGTCTGATGCTGACGACTTTCTTCATCCAGCTTCTGGCGTTCCGCCGTGATTTGCAGCAACGTCGCGCTTTGTTCAGCGGCCTGTTTCTGCGACTCACCCACCGCCTGCTGTGTTTCCGCCAGCGATTTGCGCCATTGAGTGATTTCGCCGTCCAGCGGCAGGATTTTTTCTTCGATCAGCGTCTGCATCCGGCGCTGTTCTTCGGCCTGTGTCTGCCGTGCCGTTTGAGCCTGTTCTTGCGCCTGTTTCAGCGGCGTCAGCTGCACAAGCTGCTGTTCCTGCTGCTGCGTCAGTTGTGTCAGCCATTGCTGAAGGCGTTGTGATTCGTCCTGACAACGCTGGCGATCAACGAGTAACGGACGCAGTTTTTCTGCCGGTTCACTGCGCGCCAGTTGCTGTAACTGCGGCGCGGCGGCCAGATTTTCCTGCTCTGCGGCGGCCAGTTGCTGCTGAAATTGCTGCTGTTTTTGCTGCATCTGCTGCCATTGTTGCAGCCAGTTCAGATCCTGCTGGCGTTGCTGCGCCTGCTGGCTGAGACTGATTTCCTGCGCGTTCAGTTCAGCACGTTGCGCTTCCAGCGTCTGGCGCTGCTCTTCGCTGAGCAGTTCGATTCCGGCCATGCGCTGATGCAGGCCGTCCAGCGCAATACGCGCTTCTTTATGTTGTTCAAACACGCGTTCAGACAGCAACCCGTAAATTTCGGTGCCGGTCAGTTCTTCCAGCAGTTCGGCGCGGTCATTGGCATCGGCATTCAGAAACGCGGCGAACTGCCCCTGAGACAGCATCATCGATTTGGTGAAACGGCCAAAATCCAGCCCGGTCAGGGTGGCGATGGCGTCGAGTTTGTCGCGTACTTTATCGGCCAGGATTTTGCCGTCGGCCAGTAACGCCAGCTCGACTTTCGGTGCCTGCAGATTCCCGTCAGGGGAATTTTTGGCACGCCGCTGGCTCCAGAATGCGCGGTAACCCACACCTTTCACTTCAAACTCCACTTCCGCCAGTGATTCGGCAGTGTGGCGGGTCATCAGTTCGTTCTGACTTGGCGTGATATTCAGCCGTGGCGTCTGATGATAAAGCGCCAGACAAATAGCATCGAGCAGGGTGGTTTTCCCGGCGCCGGTCGGGCCGGTGATGGCGAATAATCCGTTGCTGGCAAACGGCTCGGCGGTGAAATCAATTTTCCATTCGCCTTCCAGCGAGTTCAGGTTTTTTAAACGAAGGCTGAGAATTTTCATCGTGGGCTGTCCTCCGCGCTCTGACCGCTGGTGACCTGTTCAACAACCTGCGCGAACAATGTGCGCATCCGCGCCTGACGGGGTTCATCAGGGGCCGGCTCCAGCGCCAGCCGCCGTTCAAAGACGTCGCTGACACTCAGTTCGCTGAGGGTTTCTTTTTCCTGCTGCCCAATACTGCTGATGCGTTGTTCTTTGCTGCGGCGTAACAATACGACTTCCACCGGCAGATCGGCCGTTAGCGCCTGAATGCGCCGTTGAATATCACTGAGGTAATCCTGCGTGGCGACTTCGATATCCAGCCAGACGGTTTTTTGCGCATCGCCGCCTTCGAACTGCGCCAGTTGCTTTTCAATCTCCGCCAGCGAGCCTTTGATTATCTGCATTGGCTGGAAAACGGGGATTTCCAGTGTCTCGATGGTGTTGAGCGTTGCGCCGTCGAAATCGAGCAGATATACGCTTTTGGCCTTGCTCAGCTCGTCAAAACTCAGGGCAATCGGCGAGCCGCTGTAACGGATATGATGCGTTTTGGCGACGCACTGCGCGCGGTGAATATGCCCCAATGCCACATAATCGACCGGCGGAAAGGCCTGCGCCGGAAACGCATCAAGCGTGCCTATATAGATGTCGCGCACGGAATCAGAGGTACTGACGCCGACAGTCGTCAGATGGCCGGTCGCAATAATGGGCAGCGGCACGCCCAGTTCGTCACGTCTGGCCTGCGCGGCCTGCCACAGTGCGTCATAATGCGCGGCGATGGCTTCCTGCAACGCCAGTTGTTTGTCGCTGCCGGACTGACCGGCCTGGCTGGCGAGCAGATCACGCGGACGTAAAAACGGGATGGCGCACAGTACCGCGCCCGGTTTTCCGTCACGCTGACGGAGCACTAAAACCTGTTCAGAAAGGTTTTCACCGACGGTAGCAATCACCCGCGTGTTCAGGCAGGAAAGTAGCTCGCGCGATTCATTGAGTGTGGCGACGGAATCGTGGTTGCCCGCCAGCACCACCAGCTGGCAGCCGGTGTGTTGTAATTCCACCACGAAGCGGTTATACAATTCGCGGGCATAACTGGGCGGCGATCCGGTATCGAAAATATCGCCCGCGACAATCACGGCATCGACCTGATGTTGCTGCACCTGACCGGTCAGCCAGCGCAAAAATGCCTGATGTTCGGCTGCACGGCTTTTAGTGAAAAAGTACTGGCCGAGATGCCAGTCTGACGTGTGGATCAGGCGCATGAGACTCCCGTATGAACCCTGGATGACGACGATGGGGCAAAGTATAAACGCCAGCGGGGGAAGCTGTCCCCGATAAATCAGACCAATTTCAGCAAGATGGCCGCTAAATAGAAGAAATGTATCTGTCATAGTTGACTGTAATGAACCATTCTTTTCATTCATAAATCTGTCACAAAACTGACGCATAATGGCGCCCGCAATCAAATAAAAGATCGCTAACCTATTGGCAGGACCTACGATGGCTAGACGTATATTGGTGGTTGAAGACGAAGCTCCAATCCGTGAAATGGTGTGTTTTGTACTGGAACAAAATGGCTATCAGGCCGTAGAAGCTGAGGATTTTGATTCAGCGATCGGGCAACTTGTTGAACCTTACCCTGAGCTGATCCTGCTCGACTGGATGTTACCTGGCGGTTCCGGTATCCAGTTTATTAAGCATCTTAAACGTGAAGCACTGACCCGCGAAATTCCGGTGATGATGTTGACCGCACGCGGTGAAGAAGAAGATCGGGTGCGCGGCCTTGAAGTCGGTGCCGATGATTACATCACCAAACCGTTTTCTCCGAAAGAACTGGTTGCCCGCATTAAAGCCGTGATGCGTCGCATCTCGCCAATGGCGGTGGAAGAAGTGATCGACATGCAGGGTTTAAGCCTGGATCCGTCGTCTCACCGTGTGATGGCCAATGAGCAGGCGCTCGATATGGGGCCGACCGAATTCAAGTTATTACACTTCTTTATGACCCATTCCGAACGGGTATACAGCAGGGAACAGTTGCTCAATAACGTTTGGGGCACTAACGTTTATGTGGAAGATCGCACGGTAGACGTGCATATTCGTCGTTTGCGTAAGGCGCTGGAAACCAGCGGACATGACAGAATGATCCAGACTGTTCGCGGTACCGGATACCGTTTTTCAACGCGTTATTGAGTCCTCACAGCGGAGAATCTGTGTGCTAGAACGTTTGTCATGGAAACGATTGGCCGGTGAATTATTTCTTTTTTGCCTGCCAGCGTTAATTCTCGGTATCTTCGTCGGCCATTTCGGCTGGCTCCTTTTTGTGTCGCTGGCTGCGGCACTGGGCTGGAATTATTACAATCAGCTCAAACTCTCACACTGGTTGTGGCTTGACCGCAGCATTACGCCGCCGAATGGTCGCTGGAGCTGGGAGCCGCTGTTTTACGGGCTGAACCAGATGCAGATGCGCAACCGGCGCCGGCGTCGCGAATTAGGTCAGCTCATCAAACGCTTTCGCAGCGGGGCCGAATCACTGCCGGATGCTGTGGTGCTGACCACGGAAGACGGCAATATTTTCTGGTGCAACGGGCTGGCGCAGGATTTGCTCGGTTTCCGCTGGCCGGAGGATAACGGACAACATATCTTCAACCTGCTGCGTTATCCGGAATTCCGGCTGTGGATCCAGACCCGCGATTTCAGCCGGGCGCTGAATCTGCAACTCAATAATGAGCATTACGTCGAGTTTCGCGTCATGCCCTATTCCGAAGGGCAATTGCTGATGGTCGCGCGCGACGTGACCCAGATGCGTCAGCTCGAAGGCGCGCGGCGTAACTTCTTCGCTAACGTCAGTCATGAACTGAGAACGCCGCTGACTGTCTTGCAGGGGTATCTGGAAATGATGGAAGACGCCAAGCTGGAAGAGCCTTTTCGCAGCAAAGCGCTCGATACCATGCAGGAACAGACGCGGCGGATGGACGGGCTGGTGAAACAGTTGCTGACACTGTCGAAAATCGAAGCTTCAGCGAATATTGATTTGCATGAAAAAGTCGATATTCCGGTGATGCTCGGTATGCTCGAACGTGAAGTGCAAACGTTAAGCAACGGCAGGCATGAAGTGGTGTTTCGCATTAATGACAAGCTGAAGGTCTTTGGTAATGAAGATCAGTTGCGCAGCGCGGTGTCGAATCTGGTGTATAACGCCGTCAACCACACGCCAGCCGGTACGCGGATTGAAGTCAGCTGGCAGCAAACGCCGCATGGCGCACAGTTCCAGATCAGTGATAACGGGCCGGGCATTGCGCCGCAGCACCTGCCGCGCCTGACCGAACGTTTCTACCGCGTTGACAAAGCCCGCTCACGCCAGACCGGCGGCAGCGGCCTCGGGCTGGCGATCGTCAAACATGCGCTCAGCCATCACCACACGAAACTTGAAGTCATGAGTGAAGTGGGGGTGGGTACGCGCTTTATGTTTACGCTGGCACCGAAGTTGATTGTTCCTCAGGAACAGGCCAGCCAAAGCGATGTGAAGGGATAAAAATCAAGCCACAGCAACAAGCTGTGGCTTCTTTTAGCAAATGATCTGTAAACCTTTTTCTTCGATTAACAGCAGTAAAAGCAGGGCGGCACCCGTTGGTTTCGTTTCGTTACGTTCCCATTTTTGAATGCTGTTAGCCGACATATTAATGAGTCTGGCCAGCACACCCTGACTGATTTTTTCTTTTTCCCGCAACGCACGAATGCGTTCAGCAGAGCTTTCTGCAAAGGCTTTCAGTCTTTCTTCCTGAACGGCCTCATCAACAATTTTGTTAATTTCACGCATCGTGGTTTGTGAAACCACGCCAGATGAGTCATGGAAGCGTTGAGCCATCCGCTGCATTTTTAGCAAACGTTCATCAACCATTAGAAATCACCTCTTTAATTAATCCAGTTCGAAGTTCTGTTTCGAGTTGCAACTCTGTGAAATTGAGCAAATCTTTAGCAATGGCCTTATACAAAGACAAAAGTTTGTCGGGAATTTCAGGTCCCTTCTTACGGACACTGTGTTTCAGCCAGCCATCGATAAAAAAAATCTTATCCTCCAAACGGAAAGCGACAACGGCCCGGCCAAACCCTGATTTCGATCTCCCTGTCGGTGCAATTCTCTTCTTGTAAACGTTGCCGGATAAATCCGCATCAAAAAGTCCGTTTGCCAGTTCATGTGCCGACCTGAGGATATCCTTTTCCGACAGTTTGCTGGCGGTCATGAAGTCGTGAAAATCCTCTGTAACGAAAATACGTAAACAGTTCATGCTATCGTCCCTGGTAAAAATAACTATAGTATTTATTACCACAGATCGCAACGGGACAAATATTGTTCAGCATCATGAAACATCGCGAAACGATCATGAATTTTATTCAAGCCCCATGAGGATTCCTCTGTTGCCCCTGAACAATCTGCATGACAGTATCGTTATAAAGACGTTTAGACATCCAGAAGTCTAAATATAACGCGACGTAATTATTTATTATGTGAATTATTCGTATTCCGCTACATGCAGCGGGGTACCTAAAAGGAGTCATACATGCAACGTACAACCCCTCCGTTCCGCGCTGATGTCGTTGGCAGTTTCCTGCGCCCTGCGGCGATTAAAGAAGCCCGTAAGCAATTTCAGGACGGTGAGATTGATGCCACGCAACTGCGCGCCGTGGAAGATGCGGAAATCCGCCGCGTGGTGGATTTACAGCGCGAAGCCGGTCTGCAAGTGGTGACTGACGGTGAATTTCGCCGCGCGTGGTGGCACTTCGATTTCTTCGAAGGTCTGGAAGGCGTGGAAGGTTACGATGCGGTGCAGGGGATCCAGTTCAACGGCGTGCAGACCAAAGCACGCAGTATTAAAGTGATCAGCAAACTCGGTTTCGGTTCGCACCCGATGCTGGAAGATTTCCGTTTTCTGAAAAGCATCAGCGGAACAGCGGTGCCGAAAATGACCATTCCAAGCCCAAGCGTGATGCATTTCCGGGGTGGCCGTAATGCCATCAGCAAAGAGGTGTACCCGGATCTGAAAGACTATTTTGACGATCTGGCGCAGGTTTACCGTGACGCGATTAAAGCGTTTTACGATGCCGGTTGCCGTTATCTGCAACTCGATGACACCGTCTGGGCTTACCTGTGTTCTGAAGATCAGAAGAAGCAAATCCGCGAACGTGGCGACTCTCCGGAAGAGTTAGCACGTACTTACGCTGACGTGTTGAATAAAGCGATTGCCGGTAAACCGGACGATCTGGTGATTGGTCTGCATGTCTGTCGCGGCAACTTCCGTTCAACCTGGATTTCTGAAGGCGGCTATGAGCCGGTCGCGGAGATCCTGTTTGGCGGCGTGAACATCGATGCCTTCTTCCTGGAGTATGACAACGAGCGCTCCGGGGGCTTCGAGCCGCTGCGTTTCATTAAGAAAGGCCATCAGCAGGCCGTTCTGGGACTGATCACCACCAAAACCGGTGAGCTTGAACTGGCGAAAACGGTGGAATCACGTCTGGCCGAAGCCGCGGAATATCTGGATATCAACCAGATTTGCCTCAGCCCGCAATGCGGCTTTGCGTCTACCGAAGAGGGTAACAGCCTGACCGAAGCGCAACAGTGGGAAAAACTGAAACTGGTGGTCGATATTGCTGCCCGCGTCTGGTAATCCCTGAAAGAGGTCAAATTCTGGCCTCTTAAATATGCTGGATATTGTGCGTGAAACCCTCCGGGAATGGTGATTTCACGCATTTTTCGTCTTATCGGAGCATATCTTGTGCTTTGTTAGTGCAAAAATCATACATATCATATGGTGCATTTTTCTCTGTATTTAGTGAATATACCTGCTTTGATGGGTTAATCTGGTCAAAGGCTCTGCTTTTTAGATCACGGCTTGCCTTTATACGCTATAAAAGATTACCTTAGCCTCCGCTGTCGCTCGATACTCCCTGCATAACAACGTAATCATCTGCATATCATCAGGCGTTTTGCTCACTTCGAATCTTACATTGGTGGTCTCTGGCTTTTTCAGGTCATTCATCCTTTTGACGACGTGGCACGACGGCAGCATCGGACACTTTATTCATTTGAACAGGCAACACGACACCCATCATGAGTACTCGTTTAACAAATAAAGATATTCTGGCGCTGGGGTTCATGACCTTCGCCTTATTCGTCGGGGCCGGGAACATTATTTTCCCGCCAATGGTTGGCTTGCAGGCAGGTCATGACGTCTGGTGGGCTGCCGCCGGATTTATGATCACCGCAGTCGGGCTACCGGTGATGACGGTCATTGCACTCGCACGCGTTGGCGGCGGTGTGGATGCCCTGAGTACGCCTATTGGTCGGGGTGCCGGTATCCTTTTGGCCACCGTGTGTTATCTGGCGGTGGGTCCGCTGTTTGCCACGCCACGCACGGCGACGGTTTCTTTTGAAGTCGGTATCGCACCGATGACCGGTGATGGCCCGCTGCCTTTGCTGATTTACAGCGTGATCTATTTCGCCCTGGTCATCGGCATTTCTCTGTATCCGGGTCGTCTGCTCGATACCGTCGGACATTTCCTCGCGCCGCTGAAAATGGTCGCCCTGGCTGCGCTGGGTATCGCTGCCGTACTGTGGCCAGCCGGTTCTCCGATGCCTGCGGTGGATGCTTATCAGACCGTGCCGTTCTCCAGCGGTTTCGTTAACGGCTATCTGACCATGGATACGCTGGGTGCGCTGGTGTTTGGTATCGTTATCGTCAATGCCGCGCGTTCCCGTGGTGTGTCTGACGCCAAACTGCTGACCCGTTATACGGTGCTGGCGGGGCTGATTGCCGGTCTGGGTCTGATGCTGGTTTACCTGAGCCTGTTCAAACTCGGCGAAAATAGTGCTTCACTGGTGCCGGATGCGACCAACGGTGCGATTATTCTGCATGCGTATGTGGCACATACCTTTGGCGGTGTTGGCAGCTTCTTCCTCGGTGCGCTGATCTTTATCGCCTGCATGGTGACGGCGGTTGGCCTGACCTGCGCCTGTGCGGAATTCTTTGCTCAGTATCTGCCGCTGTCTTATAAGACGCTGGTTTTCATTCTGGGTCTGTTCTCCATGCTGGTGTCCAACCTGGGGCTGAGCCATCTGATTGCGATTTCAGTGCCAGTGCTGACAGCGATTTATCCGCCATGTATCGCGCTGGTTGTACTGAGTTTCACTCTGCGCTGGTGGAACAGCACCACGCGTATCGTGGCGCCGGTGATGCTGGTAAGCCTGGTGTTTGGCATTGTTGATGGTATCAAGGCGTCTGCTTTTGTTGACCTGATGCCCGCCTGGACGGCGAACCTGCCCCTGGCTGCACAAGGTCTTGCCTGGTTACCACCGTCATTATTAATGCTGGTGCTGGTCGGAATTTATGACAAAATCAGCGGCCCGCGCAGCGTAACCGCGCACCAGTGATCACCGGGTGAATGTTCGAAGATATAAACGCATGATCGTCTGACGAATGTTTCGCCAATCAGGCCACGGAGAACCCTTCCGTGGCTTTTTCATTGGCAGGCTAAAAGTCATTTTTTTAGAATACGATTTTTGATATTAAAAAAAACAACACGGGTTAATGCACATGCAGCAAGAAGCTGAACAACCAACTGCGCAACAAGAAGCGCCGGGCACGACGTTAAAACGTGGCCTGACAACGCGCCATATCCGCTTTATGGCACTGGGCTCAGCCATCGGAACCGGTTTGTTTTATGGCTCGGCAGACGCGATTAAAATGGCGGGGCCGAGCGTCTTGCTGGCGTATCTGGTCGGCGGGATTATCGCCTTTATCATCATGCGTGCCCTCGGCGAGATGTCTGTTAACAACCCGCAGAGCGGATCATTCTCGCGTTATGCGCAGGATTACCTCGGACCGCTGGCGGGTTACATCACCGGCTGGACGTACTGTTTCGAAATCCTCATCGTCGCCATCGCCGATGTGACCGCGTTCGGCATTTATATGGGCGTCTGGTTCCCGGATGTGCCGCAATGGACCTGGGTTCTCAGCGTTGTGCTGATCATCGGTGCCATCAATCTGGTCAGCGTAAAAGTGTTTGGCGAGCTGGAGTTTTGGTTCTCCTTCTTCAAGGTACTGACCATTATCATCATGATTGTGGCAGGCTTTGGCATTATCTTCTGGGGTATCGGCAATGGCGGGCAGGCGACCGGCATCCACAATCTGTGGAGTAACGGCGGCTTCTTCAGTCAGGGTATCATGGGGACAATTCTGTCCTTACAACTGGTGATGTTTGCTTACGGCGGCATTGAAATCATCGGGATCACCGCCGGTGAAGCGGAAAACCCAAAGCAATCTATCCCTAAAGCGATCAATTCCGTACCGCTGCGTATTCTGGTGTTTTATGTGGGTACGCTGTTTGTGATCATGTCTATTTTCCCCTGGAATCAGGTGGGGACGCAGGGCAGTCCGTTCGTGCTGACTTTCCAGCACATGGGCATTACGGCGGCGGCGGCAATCCTGAACTTTGTGGTGATCACCGCGTCGCTTTCGGCCATTAACAGTGATGTGTTCGGCGTGGGCCGTATGCTGCACGGGATGGCAGAGCAGGGACAGGCACCGAAAATGTTCAGTAAGGTATCGCGTCTGGGGACACCGTGGGTCACCGTGCTGGTGATGATGGCGGCGCTGCTGGTGGCGGTTTACCTGAACTACATCATGCCGTCTAACGTGTTCCTGGTGATCGCGTCTCTGGCGACCTTCGCAACGGTCTGGGTGTGGATTATGATCCTGTTTTCCCAGATTGGTTTCCGTCGCAAGCTGAGCAAACAACAGGTAAAAGAGCTGGAGTTCCCGCTGCGTGGCGGCGTCTATACCTCGGTGTTCGGGATTATTTTTCTGGTGTTTATCATCGGCCTGATCGGTTACTTCCCGGATACCCGTGTTTCGCTGTATGTCGGGATGGTTTGGGTGGTGGCATTACTGGTGGGTTATGCCTTCAAACGCCGTAACGATCGCAAGAAAGCCGCGCTGGCGCTGAGCAACAAAGCGTAAGCAAGCACTTACCTTCCGGTAAAGAAAAGCCCCCGATATCATCAGATGCCGGGGGCTTTTTCGTCGGGTTTAGTAACCTATCGCGGCACCTGCTGGTCGCCGTACATCATTCGCACCGTAGAGATAACCTTCGCGAACCTTGCCTGACACCGCAGAGTCATTACCTGAGTTCGCCGATGTCACGCCAGCAGCCCCCGGTAATCCCACCATAATCAGCTCTGTCGCGCCCCATGGCGTCTGTTCCACCATTTTATACCCCATCTTCTGCAGTATGTTCAGGCTGTCCTGCGACACGCCACGCTGCTCGTAATAGACCTCATCCGGCAGCCACTGATGGTGAATACGTGGCGCATCCACCGCTTCCTGAGGTGCCATACCGTAGTCGATGACATTCAGTGCCGCCTGCAAAGTAATGGTGATGATACGCGAACCGCCGGGTGACCCCAGAACCATGAATATTTTACCGTCTTTAGTCACCAGGCTCGGGCTCATAGACGATAGCGGGCGCTTACCGGGGGCGATGGCATTTTTGATGCCCTGCACCAGACCGTACAGGTTTTTCTCGCCGACTTTGGTCGTAAAGTCATCCATCTCGTCATTGAGGAAAAAGCCGGTACCCGGTGCAATCACTACCGAACCAAAGCGGCCATTCACCGTATAAGTGGTGGACACTGCATTACCCATGTTATCGACAATAGAATAATGCGTAGTTTCGGGTTTCTCATGCGGTTCCATACCCGGCTGAACCGCCGTGGATGGCGTAGCTTTATCGGCTTCTATTTTCTTACGGATTTCTTCGGCATAACTTTTGCTCACCAGACGGTCGATTGGGTTTTTTACAAATTCCGGATCGCCGAGATAGGTATTACGGTCCATATACGCATGGCGCATGGCCTCAGTGAGAATGTGAATCGAGGCCGCCGAGTTGAAGCCCATACTTTTCAGGTCATAGCCTTCAACGATGTTGAGGATTTCACACAGGGTGACGCCGCCGGAGCTTGGCGGGGGAGCAGAGACGAATTTATAGCCGCGATAGCTGCAGGTGATCGGGGTGTCTTCTGTGACCTTATAGTTTGCGAAATCAGCCGCTGTCAGGATACCGCCGCCTTTCTTCGACGCCGCTTCTACCGCCGCCGGGATTTTGCCTTTATAGAACGCATCCGGCCCGTGTCTGGAAATGGATTCCAGCGTGTTGGCCAGATCAGTTTGCACCAGTTTGTCACCGGGTTGCAGCGCGCTGCCGTCTTTGCGCAGGAAGATACGTGCGGCTTCAGGATCCTCTTTGAAGCGTTTGACGGTGGTATCGAGAATATCGGTATCGGCGCGGGTCAGCACGAAGCCCTGGCGGGCCAGTTTAATCGCCGGTGCCATGACCTGCTGACGTGTCAGTTTGCCGTATTCCTTTTGCACGGTATCCATGCCCAGTACCGTACCCGGCACACCTGCAGCGAGATAACCATACAGGCTGGCACCTTTCTTCACGTTACCGTCGGCATCCAGATACATATTAGCGCTGGCGGCCGCGGGGGCGGTTTCGCGGAAGTTGATGAAGGTGTCTTTACCGTCGGCAAGATGCACCGTCATGAAGCCTCCGCCGCCGATATTGCCACAGCATGGGTTGACGACGGCCTGTGCGTAGCCGACAGCCACGGCGGCATCGATGGCATTACCCCCCATTTTCAGAATATCGACGCCGACCTGAGACGCCAGATATTGCGAGGTGACGACCATGCCATTTTTAGCTTCCACTGCGGGATTTGATGCCGCGTACAACGGCAAACTGGTCAGCATGGCCAGCGCGATGAGTGATTTCCGTAACATATAGGCTCCTGTCTATTACCCTGTCTTTTGAGTCATAACCTTCAGGCTATTGTGTGATAACGCTTTTTTATGAATTTTGTCCAACCGTTTTATGCAAACGGCACGCCACAATGACGTAGTCAGACCGTTTTCAGCGTAGACGTAAATGACCGGGAGTGAGGAGATAAGACGAGAAACTGTGATCGTGCCGGGTGACAGGCAAAAAAAAACGGCCAGCGGGGCTGACCGTTATTGACCATGAAATCCGTGTAAGGATTACAGGTTTGACGCGTTTTCAGACAGGTATTTAGCGACGCCGTCCGGAGATGCGCCCATGCCTTTTTTGCCTTTTTCCCACTGAGCCGGGCACACTTCGCCGTGCTCTTCGTGGAATTGCAGCGCGTCAACCATACGCAGCATTTCGTCGATGTTACGACCCAGTGGCAGATCGTTAACGACCTGGTGACGAACAACGCCCTCTTTGTCGATCAGGAAAGAGCCGCGCAGTGCAACGCCAGCGTCCGGATGTTCGATACCGTAGGCTTTCTGAATTTCACGCTTGATGTCAGCAACCATCGCGTACTTAACAGGACCGATACCGCCTTTCTCAACCGGGGTGTTACGCCATGCGTTGTGAACGAACTCGGAGTCGAAGGACACGCCTACCACTTCTACGCCACGATTCTGGAATTCTTCGTAACGGTGATCGAAAGCGATCAGTTCAGAAGGACAGACGAAAGTGAAATCCATTGGCCAGAAGAAGATAACAGTAGGTTTGCCTGCAGTGTGTTTTTTGAAGTTGAAGTTTTCAACTACTTCGCCGCTGCCCAGTACTGCTGCTGCGGTGAAATCAGGGGCTGGACGAGTTACCAGAACCATATTATTACTCCTTATGAAACCCTTACGGGCGTCGTAGGTGAGAAGGAAGGTGTGAACAAAACGACTGCCAGTATAGGGGCAACACCCGGGTGAATAAACCCCATCGTACCAATCAATCAGATAGCATCCGGCTATCAGTCTTTGAAGTAAGTCTCATACTTTTTTAACAACTGCTTTTGTCTTGCAGAGAATTGAGGAGTAATCCACAAAATTTGCGGTATTTGTCAGATTTGCCGGTCTCCCGCCTGTTGCATCATCACCGGATAAAACTGCCAAAACAGTTGCTCGAGGGCATCGTAATTGAGTTCGATATCATGGAAGGAGCCGGTCAGTGCGGCAAGTTTTGGCCGCCGGTTGGCCATACCGCGTAAGACGTCAGCAATAAAAGGCAGCGCGGCATAGCGTTCCATCCAGCGTTCCGGCCAGAGATAAGCGTTCAGATTTTGGAAACGTTCTGGCATGTGAGGCAACTGAGGTTCAATTTCCTGCTGACAGTCGTCAAGAAAATCTTCCAGTGATTGCTGCGGATGAATGGTGGCCCAGTGGCGGGAAAGGAAGTGATCCCAGACGACATCAAGCGTTATCGGCGCGACGCGGCGAAAATCCTCACGGAAATAGCTGCGGGCAATTTTCACTTCCGGCAGCGAATCAGTCATGACATCTACGCGGCGGTGCATACGGATACCGCGGACGATCTCTTCAGCGAACTGGCCGTCAGGATTGCCGCGAACGAAGTCTGCCAGCAGGTTGCCGGTCAGGGAGCTTTTGGCCAGCGAGGCCAGATGGAGGTGGGCTAAAAAATTCATTCGCGAAGTATAACGCAGGAAAGTTGATCTCTGACAGGGCAGCGGATGCCTTTATTGACGCAGATGCTTGCAGGGGATGCCCCGTCCCACTAGACTAAGCCGCCTGTTTTTGTCGTTAAGTGAAGTGAAAAGCCATGCGTGTTGCCGATTTTTCTTTTGAACTCCCTGAATCCCTGATTGCCCGCTATCCGCAGACCCAGCGCAGCGGCTGTCGTTTGTTGTCTCTGGACGGGCCAAGCGGTGAGTTAACGCACGGCGTGTTCACCGATATTCTCGATAAAATTCATCCCGGCGATTTGCTGGTATTTAACAATACCCGGGTGATCCCGGCGCGCGTGTTTGGCCGTAAGGTCAGCGGCGGTAAAATTGAAGTGCTGGTTGAGCGCGTGCTGGATTCACACCGCGTTCTGGCCCATGTGCGTGCGTCTAAATCGCCAAAACCGGGCGCTGAACTGCTGCTCGGTGATAAAGAAGATATTAAAGCGACCATGCTGGCGCGTCACGATACCTTGTTTGAGCTGGAATTTAATGAAGATCGTGATGTCTTTACTCTGCTCAACGAAATCGGTCATATGCCGCTGCCGCCGTATATCGATCGCCCCGATGAAGAGGCTGACCGTGAATTGTATCAGACGGTCTACAGTGAGCGTCCGGGTGCGGTCGCTGCCCCGACTGCCGGTTTGCATTTCGATCAGCCGCTGCTGGATGCACTGAAAGCCAAAGGCGTCGAGCTGGCATTTGTGACATTGCACGTGGGCGCAGGGACTTTTCAGCCGGTGCGTGTAGACACCATTGAAGACCACATCATGCACGCTGAGTATGCCGAAGTGCCTCAGGACGTGGTGGATGCGGTGCTGGCCTGCAAAGCGCGCGGCAATAAAGTGGTGGCCGTGGGCACAACGTCTGTGCGTTCGCTGGAAAGTGCGGCGAAGGCCAGTGAAGATGCGCTGATTGCGCCGTTCTTTGGCGATACCAAGATTTTCATCTATCCGGGCTATCACTATCAGGTGATTGATTCCCTGATCACCAATTTCCACCTGCCTGAATCAACGTTGATCATGCTGGTGTCGGCGTTTGCCGGCTATAAAAATACGATGAATGCCTATCATCAGGCCGTCGCAGAGCAGTACCGTTTCTTCAGTTATGGCGATGCGATGTTCATCAACCGTAACCCGCTGGCGCCGCAGGAAGTGGTCGGCCAGTAACCTTGAGTCAGTAATTACCGGCCTGGTCGCACCCGGTGCATCCGGGCCTTCTTTTCCGGGCGTCATGCCACGGATTTAACCTCATCAGACTGTTTCTCTGATGCTGGAGGCAATGTGAAGTACGAATTAAGCACTACCGATGGCCGCGCACGTCGCGGGCGTCTGGTCTTTGAACGCGGCGTGGTTGAAACCCCGGCATTTATGCCGGTGGGCACTTACGGCACCGTAAAAGGCATGACCCCGGAAGAAGTCAAAGAGACCGGCGCACAGATTTTGCTGGGCAACACTTTCCACCTGTGGCTGCGCCCGGGTCAGGAGATCATGAAACTGCACGGCGATCTGCATGATTTCATGAACTGGCACGGACCGATCCTCACCGATTCCGGCGGCTTCCAGGTGTTCAGCCTGGGCGCGATGCGTAAAATCAAAGAAGAGGGCGTGCATTTCCGCAACCCGATCAACGGTGATCCGGTCTTCCTGAGCCCGGAAAAGTCCATGGAGATCCAAAACGATCTGGGCTCCGATATCGTGATGATCTTCGACGAATGTACGCCATATCCTGCCGACTGGGATTACGCCAAACGCTCTATGGAGATGTCTTTGCGCTGGGCAAAACGCAGCCGGGATCGCTTCAACGAGTTGAATAATAAGAATGCTTTGTTCGGAATCATTCAGGGCAGCGTTTACGAAGATTTACGAGATGTATCATTAAAAGGGCTGGTAGATATCGGCTTTGATGGTTACGCTGTGGGCGGTCTGGCAGTGGGCGAGCCAAAGGAAGACATGCACCGTATTCTGGAGCACGTTTGCCCGCAAATTCCGGAAGACAAACCTCGCTATCTGATGGGGGTCGGTAAACCGGAAGATCTGGTTGAAGGCGTACGTCGCGGCATCGACATGTTTGACTGCGTAATGCCAACGCGCAATGCGCGAAATGGTCATCTTTTCGTCACCGACGGCATCGTAAAAATCCGTAATGCGAAGCATAAAGATGACACGTCAACGCTCGATGAACACTGTGATTGCTACACATGTCGCAATTATAGCCGTGCCTACTTGCATCATCTCGACCGTTGCAACGAAATTCTGGGTGCGCGGCTGAATACGATCCATAACCTGCGCTATTACCAGCGTCTGATGGCCGGTTTACGACAGGCTATTGAAGAGGGTAAATTGGAAGCGTTTGTGACAGACTTCTACGAGCGTAAAGGCAAACCGGTTCCGCCTTTAAACTTCTGATTTCTTTCTCGCGTCGGCATCTTCGAAAGGGGGTGCCGATTTTATAATTTCTTGAACCGGCATTATGGGGTATTGTGCGAGACGTTTTATCGCCAGACTCCGGGTCGGATTCTCGGTTTGTTTTATATCAATTTGCTTCACAACAACAATGAGGGAATTTAAATGAGCCTTTTCATTTCTGATGCAGTCGCAGCGACCGGCGCACCGTCACAGGGAAGTCCTTACTCTCTGGTTATCATGCTGGTGGTTTTTGGTCTGATTTTCTATTTCATGATCCTGCGCCCGCAGCAGAAACGTTCTAAAGAACACAAAAAACTGATGGACTCTATCGGTAAAGGTGACGAAGTCATGACCACGGGTGGCCTGATCGGTCGCGTAACCAAAGTAGCCGAAACCGGTTATGTGGTTATCGCACTGAACGACACCAACGAAGTGATGATCAAACGTGACTTCGTGGCAGCAGTTCTGCCAAAAGGCACAATGAAGTCTATCTAATTTTCGATTTTCCCGAAGGGAACTGCCGTGTTAAACCGTTATCCTGCGTGGAAGTATCTGATGCTGATCGTTGTGATCATCGTCGGGCTGCTTTATGCACTTCCCAACCTATATGGTGAGGATCCGGCTGTTCAAATCACTGGTGCTCGGGGTTCCGACGCCAGTGAAGCAACGCTGGACCAAGTCCGTAACGTATTAGATCAAAACAAAATCCAGATCAAATCAGTTGCTCTGGAGAATGGCGCTATTCTTGCCCGTTTCAAAGACACGGATATACAGCTTCGTGCACGTGAAGCGCTGACTGAAGCGCTGGGCGACAAGTTTGTTATTGCACTGAACCTCGCGCCGGCAACGCCGCGCTGGTTAAGCATGCTGGGTGCTGAGCCGATGAAGCTGGGCCTCGACTTGCGTGGTGGTGTGCACTTCCTGATGGAAGTGGATATGGATACCGCGCTGAGTAAGCTGCAAGAGCAAACGATGGACAACATGCGCAGTGACCTGCGCGACAAGAATATTCCTTATGCCACGGTGCGTAAGCTCGACAACTATGGCGTTGAAGTGCGTTTCCGCGATGCTGCTACCCGTGATTCTGCGGTCAGCTATCTGAGCCCACGTCACCGCGATTTAGTGATCACCAACAGCGGCGATAATGCAGCTCGCGTGATGATGACTGATGCTCGCCTGAGTGAAGCGCGCGAGTATGCCGTTCAGCAAAACATCACCATCCTGCGTAACCGTGTCAACCAACTGGGTGTCGCCGAGCCGCTGGTACAGCGTCAGGGTGCTGACCGTATCGTGGTTGAGTTGCCAGGTATTCAGGATACTGCGCGTGCTAAAGAAATTTTAGGCGCGACCGCGACACTGGAATTCCGTCTGGTTAACACCAATGTGGATGCTTCTGCTGCTTCAACCGGTCGTGTACCGGGCGACAGCGAAGTGAAAGACATGCGTGATGGCCGTCCGGTAGTTCTGTACAAACGCGTGATACTGACCGGTGACCACATCACTGATTCTACATCCAGCATGGATGAGTACAATCAGCCGCAGGTTAACATCTCTCTCGACAGCGCTGGCGGTAACGCCATGTCTAACTTCACGAAGGACAATATCGGTAAACCGATGGCGACCCTGTTCGTGGAATACAAAGACAGCGGTAAGAAAGATGCCAATGGCCGTTCAATACTGGCGAAACAGGAAGAAGTCATCAACGTGGCAACTATTCAGTCACGCCTGGGTAACAGCTTCCGCATCACCGGGGTGAACGATCCGAATGAAGCCCGTCAGTTGTCCCTTCTGCTGCGGGCCGGTGCGTTGATCGCGCCAATTCAGATTGTTGAAGAACGTACTATCGGCCCGACCTTAGGGATGGAAAATATCAAGCAAGGTCTGGAAGCCTGTCTGGCAGGACTTGTGGTCTCAATTATCTTCATGCTGTTCTTCTATAAGAAGTTTGGTCTGATTGCGACCTCTGCGCTGATTGCTAACCTGGTGCTTATTGTTGGGATCATGTCTCTGATACCAGGGGCAACACTCACTATGCCGGGTATTGCGGGTATCGTATTAACCCTTGCCGTAGCGGTTGATGCCAACGTACTGATCAACGAACGTATTAAGGAAGAACTTAGTAACGGACGTTCAGTACAGCAGGCTATTGATGAAGGTTACAAAGGCGCGTTCAGCTCCATCTTTGATGCCAACGTCACGACGCTAATCAAGGTCATCATCCTGTATGCCGTCGGCACCGGGGCAATTAAAGGCTTTGCGATTACTACCGGTATTGGTGTAGCGACGTCAATGTTTACCGCAATCGTCGGTACCCGTGCCCTCGTAAATCTGTTGTACGGCGGCAAGCGCATCAAAAAGCTGTCTATCTGAGGAGTGCGTTGTGGCACAGGAATATACTGTTGAACAATTAAACCACGGCCGTAGAGTCTATGACTTTATGCGCTGGGATTACTGGGCTTTCGGTATCTCTGGTTTCCTGTTGATCCTTTCTATCGCCATTATTGGCGTGAAAGGTTTCAACTGGGGTCTGGATTTCACCGGCGGTACGGTCATTGAAATCTCGCTGGAAAAACCTGCGGATTTGGACGTGATGCGCGCTTCGCTTGAGAAAGCAGGCTTTGCAGAACCGCTGGTACAGAATTTTGGTAGCAGCCGTGACATCATGGTTCGTATGCCACCGACTAAGGGTGAAACAGGCGGACAGGAACTGGGTGCTAAAGTTCTTAGCGTGATTAACGAAACGACCAGCCAGAATGCTCAGGTGAAACGTATCGAGTTCGTTGGCCCAAGCGTAGGGGCTGATTTGGCGCAAAATGGTGCTATGGCGCTGTTAGTGGCATTGATCGCTATCTTGATTTACGTTGGTTTTCGCTTCGAGTGGCGTCTGGCAGCAGGTGTTGTTATCGCGCTTGCTCACGACGTTGTGATCACCATGGGTGTGCTCTCGTTGTTCCATATCGAGGTTGACCTGACCATCGTCGCTTCGTTGATGTCAGTTATCGGTTACTCGCTTAACGACAGCATAGTGGTATCGGACCGTATTCGTGAGAACTTCCGCAAGATCCGTCGCGGGACATCTTACGAAATCTTTAACGTGTCGTTGACCCAGACGTTGCACAGAACATTAATCACATCCGGTACCACGTTAGTCGTGATCCTGATGCTGTATTTGTTTGGTGGTGCATTGCTGAGTGGTTTCTCACTGACCATGTTGATTGGTGTTTCAATCGGTACGGCTTCATCGATTTACGTTGCTTCGGCGCTGGCTCTGAAACTGGGCATGAAGCGTGAACACATGTTGCAGCAGAAAGTGGAAAAAGAGGGCGCCGATCAGCCTTCCATTCTTCCGTAAGTTGCCGATGGTTCGTTGCCGGAACAGGAAAACCCCGCATTGCGGGGTTTTTTTTATCTGTTATTCGCTGTCTTTACTTTGTTACAACCGGGGACGGCGGTGTCGCCACGATATTATGCAACTGAACAAATCCCAGAGTTTCGACGGTGACCTGATTAAACTTCACATCGACTGTTTTCACCGGGCCCGGCAGGAGATCTGGCTCGACGGTAAGGGTCTGGGTTTGCATATCGACAGTCAGCGGCTTGCCTGTCACCGGATCGAGCTGCCCCCAGCTCAGGGAAGCCGTAAATGGCGGCAATGGCTGTCCGGCATTATTTTTGATTTCCAGCACAGCCTGTACGCCGCTGGCATCCGGAGCGATGCGGGTCAGCTGAACGCTTAATTCACCAATGTTACTTTTGAGCAAGGCGGCACTTTTGGCCGCCGGTAACAAATAGACACCATTATCTGACTGACGGTTTAGCGTAGTTTGCTGCTCCAGTGCGATGGCCAGATCCGTCAGGCGTTGCAGCTTTTGATTAAGCTGACCGACTTCTGTTTTCAACGCCGGTATTTGTGAATTTTGCGTCGCGCAGCCCGTCAGGCTGAACAATGTGGCGCAGGCCAGCAAAAGGCGTGGGTGTTTTGTCATTTCAGAGACTTCCTTTCATCAGCCCGTTGAAACATTCCGTCCGGGCACCAATATCAATAACTAAGTTTAACCCGATGTCGATGAAAGTAGCGACAGCCTTTGTTGTCGGCACACTTCGGGTTAAACTAATGTCCAATTGAGTTCGCGATCAGGAAGTGCTATGCATTGCCCATTTTGTGCCGCTGTTGATACTAAAGTCATCGATTCCCGTCTGGTAGGCGATGGATCGCAGGTCCGCCGTCGCCGTCAGTGCCTGGTGTGTCATGAGCGTTTCACCACGTTTGAAGTGGCGGAACTGGTGATGCCGCGCGTCATTAAAAGCAATGAGGTTCGTGAACCGTTCAACGAAGACAAACTTCGCGGTGGCTTTCTGAAAGCACTGGAAAAACGTCCGGTCAGTTCTGATGACGTCGAAACGGCCATCAGCCACATTAAGTCGCAGCTGCGCGCGACAGGTGAACGTGAAATTCCGGCCAAGATGATCGGCAATCTGGTGATGGACGCCCTGAAAGGGCTGGATAAAGTCGCGTATATTCGTTTTGCGTCGGTGTATCGCAGCTTCGAAGATATTCGTGAATTTGGTGAAGAGATCGCCCGTCTTCAGGATTAAGGAAAACTGATGTCGCCTGAACAACCTGCAGAACAACAACTCGCCGAAAATCATGCTGATGAACGCTACATGGCGCGGGCTTTCGAGCTTGCTCGACGCGGCCGTTTCACGACCACACCTAATCCCAACGTCGGTTGTGTCATTGTTTTAAATGGCGAAATCGTCGGTGAGGGTTATCATTTGCGTGCCGGCGAACCCCATGCCGAAGTCCACGCATTACGTATGGCCGGTGAGAAAGCGAAAGGGGCCACAGCCTATGTGACGCTGGAGCCATGCAGTCATCATGGTCGGACGCCGCCATGTGCTGATGCCTTACTGGCGGCAGGTATCGCCCGCGTCGTTGCCGCGATGCAGGATCCTAACCCGGAGGTCGCGGGGCGTGGTTTATACCGCCTGAAACAAAACGGAGTGGATGTCAGCCACGGGCTGATGCATCCGCAGGCTGAAGCGGTGAACCTCGGTTTCCTGAAACGTATGCGTACCGGTTTTCCTTATGTTCAGCTCAAAATGGGCGCGTCTATAGATGGCAGGACCGCGATGGCCTCGGGCGAAAGCCAGTGGATAACGTCAGCGGCTGCCCGCGCTGACGTTCAGCGTTTTCGTGCTGAAAGCTCGGCTATTCTGAGCACCAGTGCGACGGTTCTCGCGGACAATCCTTCGCTTAATGTACGCTGGAGCGAACTGGGCAGTGACGTGCAGGCGATTTATCCCGAGAAAAATCTGCGTCAGCCGCTGCGGATTATTCTCGACAGCCAGAACCGCGTAACGCCACAGCATCAGCTGATGAACTTACCTGGTGAAGTATGGCTCGCACGGCTGGAAACTGACACACAAGTCTGGCCGGAGTCCGTCGAACAATGGCGCGTGGCGGGGCGCGATAACCGCATTGATCTGGTTCTGCTGATGATGCAACTGGCGAAACGTCAGATAAATTGCATCTGGGTGGAGGCAGGCGCGCAACTGGCCGGTGCCTTATTACAAGCCGGTCTGGTTGATGAATTAATCGTTTATATGGCCCCTAAGTTATTGGGCGATAATGGTCGCGCACTGTGTGAACTGCCAGGATTGCAACATCTGGCGGATGCGCCTGAATTCATTTTCAGTGATATCCGCCAGGTTGGCCCTGACTTACGTTTGCGCCTGAAACCGGTGTATTGAGAATTTTACTCCTCCCTGCTGAATGGCTTTAAAAGCGCATGTCCAGGCAGGGTTATTTTATGATAGAATCCGCCCCCCTGCGGCTGGGGTTGAGAAACTCCTGAACCCACTTTAAGGAAAACTATGAACGTTATCGAAGGTGTTGTAGCCACGCCTAACGCGCGCGTAGCGATCGCGATTGCTCGTTTTAACAATTTTATTAACGACAGCCTGCTTTCCGGCGCTGTTGATGCGTTGAAACGTATTGGTCAGGTCAGCGATGACAACATCACCGTAGTCTGGGTCCCGGGTGCATACGAATTGCCTCTGGCAACCCGCGCACTGGCTGAAAGCGGTAAGTATGATGCGGTTGTTGCACTTGGCACCGTGATCCGCGGGGGCACTGCCCACTTTGAATTTGTAGCGGGCGAATGCAGCTCTGGCCTGTCCAGCGTTGCCATGAACAGCGAAATCCCGGTTGCCTTTGGTGTGCTGACCACAGAAAGCATTGAACAAGCCATCGAACGCGCAGGGACAAAAGCCGGTAACAAGGGTGCAGAAGCTGCACTGACCGCGCTTGAAATGATTAATGTTATCAAGGCTATTAAGGCCTGAATCTAGTTAAGGGGAAATCCGTGAAACCTGCTGCTCGTCGCCGCGCCCGTGAATGTGCCGTTCAGGCGCTTTACTCCTGGCAGTTGTCGAAAAATGACATCGCCGATGTTGAATTAGAATTCCTGACCGAGCAGGATGTCAAAGACGTAGACATTGCCTATTTCCGTGAACTGCTGGCTGGTGTAGCAAACAGTGCTGAGAAACTCGATGCACTGATGGCGCCATATCTGTCCCGCCAGCTGGATGAACTGGGCCAGGTGGAAAGAGCGATTTTGCGTCTGGCTCTGTTCGAACTGAGCAAACGCCAGGACGTTCCTTACAAAGTGGCGATCAACGAAGCTATCGAACTGGCGAAAACCTTCGGCGCTGAAGACAGCCATAAGTTCGTCAACGGTGTGCTGGATAAAGCAGGTCCGCATATTCGTAAAAAATGATCGTCAAAAAGGGTCAACCTCGATCACAAATGGCGACAGTCATTTTGGATGATTTCTGGCTCTGTTGATAATCTGGTGATGTCACCACGTTTATCTTTTGTGTGACACCCTTCTTAAGGCCGGATTTCCGGCCTTAAGGCATTCTAACGATTTGGAAATGTACTATGGCATGCGGCGAATTTGATGTAATCACTCGCTACTTTAACCGTTTCAGAACTGCCCGGCAGGATGTGCATTTGGGCATTGGTGATGATTGTGCCTTACTGACGGTTGGCGAGAAGCAGCTATTAGCAGTCAGCACCGATACGCTGGTCGAAGGCATCCATTTTCTAAAAACGATTTCACCGTCTGACCTGGGCTATAAAGCGCTGGCGGTCAACCTGAGCGATCTGGCGGCCATGGGCGCGGACCCGGCCTGGGTTTCGCTGGCACTGACGTTGCCGGAAGTGAACACCGACTGGTTGCAGGCATTCAGCGACAGTCTGTTTGAACAACTTAATTATTACGGCATGCAGCTGATTGGCGGCGACACCACGCGTGGCCCGCTGAGCATGACGTTAACTATTCAGGGGCTGGTGCCTGCGGGACGTGCGTTAACCCGTTCCGGTGCAGGCATCGGCGACTGGATCTTTGTGACCGGAACGCTCGGTGACAGCGCCGCAGGGCTGGCTATTTTGCTGGAACAGCTAAATGTCACTGATACCGCCCTCCGCGAATTCCTGCTCAAACGCCATCTGCGGCCTTCGCCACGCGTTCTGCAAGGGCAGGCGCTGCGCGATTTAGCGACGTCAGCCATCGATCTCTCCGACGGGCTGATTTCGGATCTTAAACATATACTCAATGCCAGCGAATGCGGCGCGCGGCTTGATTTGGATGCGATCCCGTTATCGGCTGCATTGAATAAGGTTGCCGGCCCGGAGCAGGCGCTGAAATGGGCGCTGACCGGAGGTGAGGATTATGAACTTTGCTTCACGGTGCCGGAAATTAACCGCGGCGCGCTGGATGCGGCGCTGAGCCATCTGGGTGTCAAATTTACCTGTGTCGGGCAGATTGCGCCGCTTTCAGAAGGTATTAAGTTTATGCGTTCAGGCGTGCCGGTAGAACTGGAATGGCAAGGTTTTGACCACTTTGCCGCAGAGGAATTGTTGTGAATACAGGCCGTAAAAAACGCCCGGCTGGGTATAAAGGAAAAACCGGTGATCCGGTTCAGGACATGGCCGCGGCCAAAAAACGTCTTGATCTGCGTAATCCGTGGCATTTGCTGGCGACCGGTTTTGGCAGCGGTTTATTCCCTGTTGGTCCGGGCACGGCGGGCTCCATCGCCGCGATCCCGTTCTGGATTGTCATGACCTACCTGCCGTGGCAGGTGTATTCCATGATCGTCATGTTCAGCATTTGTATCGGGGTTTATCTTTGCCGCCAGACCGCACGTGATATGCGGGTTCATGACCACGGCAGTATCGTATGGGATGAATTCGTCGGCATGTGGATCACCCTGATGGCGATCCCGGTAAACGACTGGCGCTGGGTATTGATCGGCTTTATCGTTTTCCGCGTGCTGGATATCTGGAAGCCGTGGCCGATCCGCTGGTTTGACCGCAACGTGCAGGGCGGAATGGGCATCATGATCGATGATGTGGTTGCCGGGGTGCTTGGCGCAGCGATTATCTATCTGGTCGGGCATCACTGGCCGCTGGGCCTGCTCTGATCGGTTTCAGATACTCATAAAAAAGGCGTTGCCGGGTTTTCCCTGACAACGCCTTTTTTACAACCTCACATTACTGGAAACCGGTCGCCTGATGCGGCACGTACGCCATTTCCAGCTCAGCGATTTCCTCGATGGAAAGCTTCACTTGCAGGGCCGCGATAGCATCTTCCAGATGAGCGGGGCGCGAAGCACCGATAATTGGCGCGGTCACGACGTGTTTACTCAGGATCCACGCAAGTGCGATTTGTGCGCGTGGCACCCCATGATCTTCGGCAATTTTCCCCACACGCTCAGCGACTTTACCGTCGGCCTCATCAGTGGCGTCATACAGTGTTTTGGCAAAATTATCGGAAACTGAACGCGCGGTGGTTTCTCCCCACGGACGGGTCAGCTTGCCGCGCGCCAGCGGACTCCACGGCAGCACCGCAATGTTCCTTTCCAGACACAACGGGTACATCTCGTTTTCTTCTTCACGCTGGATCAGATTGTACTGATCCTGCATCGAGACAAAACTCGCCCAGCCATTTTGCTCAGAAACATCCAGTGCGTGTTTGAACTGATGGGCGTGCATAGAAGATGCGCCGATAAAGCGCGCTTTGCCGGCTTTTACGACGTCATTCAGCGCTTCCAGGGTTTCTTCTATCGGCGTCTCGTAATCCCAGCGGTGGATTTGCAGCAGGTCGACATAATCCATGCCCAGACGGCGCAGGCTGTCATCGATGGATTGCATTATCGAGGCGCGTGACAGTCCCGGCTTTAAGCCGGTGACGGCGTGGTACACTTTGGTCGCCACGACAATCTCATCGCGTTTTGCGAAATCCTTCAGGGCACGACCGACGATTTCCTCGCTGCTGCCGTCAGAATAGCTGTTGGCGGTATCAAAGAAGTTAATGCCGGCATCCAGCGCTTGTTGGATGATCGGGCGGCTGCTCTCCTCGGGCAAGGTCCACGCGTGTGTGCCGCGATCAGGTTCGCCAAAAGTCATACAGCCGAGACACAGCTTCGAAACTTTGAGTCCGGTTTGTCCCAATGTCGTGTATTGCATAGCGTTTCTCCATGGCGGTTTGTGTGGCTATCTGATTGTTTTTTATCGATAACCAAACTAGCAGAAATTGATTGAAATGGTTAGCACGCTATAACTGTAGCTTACAGAACGGCAGGATCGTGTGACAGAGGAGGAAGTCAGAGAGGAAAATCCCCTCTTTCAGGCAGAAAGAGGGGTGAAGAGTCAGGCCAGCCAGTCGGTTATCTGACGGTCAATGCCTTCGGCATCCAGACCAACATCGTGACGGATTTCGTCCTGTGTGCCTTGTGGCACAAAATTGTCCGCCAGACCGATATTCAGCACCGGCACCAGAATACGTCTGGACATCAGCAGTTCATTTACGCCGCTGCCTGCACCGCCCATGATGGCGTTTTCTTCCAGTGTGACCAGTACTTCATGACTTGAAGCCAGTTCCTGGATAAGTGCTTCATCGAGCGGTTTCACAAAGCGCATATCCACAACGGTCGCGTTGCGTTTTTCTGCCACGGCCAGCGCTTCAGGCAACAATGTGCCGAAGTTAAGAATCGCCACTTTCTCCCCTTCACGGCGCACGACACCTTTACCGACTGGCAGTGAAGCCAGCGGTTCACAGGTAGCGCCGGTACCACTACCACGCGGATAACGCACAGCAACCGGCCCGTTGTTATGGTGATAACCGGTGTGCAGCATCTGACGACATTCGTTTTCGTCGCTCGGCGTCATGATGGTCATGTTCGGAATGCAGCGCAGGAAGGAGAGATCGAACGCGCCCTGATGCGTCTGTCCATCAGCCCCGACAATGCCGCCGCGGTCGATAGCAAACAGTACCGGCAGATTCTGGATCGCCACATCGTGGATAACCTGATCATAGGCGCGTTGCAGGAACGTGGAGTAGATCGCCACAATCGGCTTGTATCCGCCAATCGCCAGACCCGCCGCAAAGGTAACGGCGTGTTGTTCGGCAATGGCCACATCGAAATACTGCTGCGGGTATTCACGTGAGAAACGCACCATACCAGATCCTTCACGCATTGCCGGTGTGACAGCCATCAGCTTGCTGTCTTTGGCGGCGGTTTCGCACAACCAGTCGCCAAAAATCTTCGAATAAGTTGGCAGACCTTCTTTGCTTTTCGGCAACGTGCCGGAAGCCGGATCAAATTTAGGCACAGCATGGAAACTGATCGGATCTTTTTCGGCTGGCGCGTAGCCTTTGCCTTTTTTAGTCATGATATGCAGTAGCTGCGGGCCTTTCAGGTCACGCATGTTTTTCAGTGTCTGCGCCAGCGCCAGCACATCGTGACCATCTACCGGCCCGATATAGTTAAAGCCCAGCTCTTCAAACAGCGTACCCGGCACCATCATGCCTTTCAGATGTTCTTCAGTACGGCGTACCAGTTCTTTAATCGGTGGCAGGCCAGACAGGACTTTCTTACCGCCTTCACGCAGACGTGAATACAGTTTGCCGGACAGCAGTTGTGCCAGATGATTATTGAGCGCCCCGACGTTTTCGGAAATCGACATCTCGTTGTCGTTGAGGATCACCAGCATGTCAGGTTTGATGTCACCTGCATGGTTCATCGCTTCAAACGCCATACCCGCCGTGATCGCGCCATCGCCAATCACACAAACGGTGCGACGGCCTTTGCCTTCACGTTCAGCCGCCACCGCCATACCGAGGCCTGCACTGATGGAGGTCGATGAGTGACCGACGGACAAGGTGTCGTATTCGCTTTCACCGCGCCACGGGAACGGGTGCAGACCGCCTTTCTGGCGGATGGTGGAAATACGGTCACGGCGGCCGGTCAGAATTTTGTGCGGATAGGCCTGATGGCCGACATCCCAGACTACGTGGTCGAACGGCGTCTTATAGACATAATGCATCGCCACGGTCAGTTCAACCGTCCCCAGACCGGACGCAAAGTGTCCGCTGGACTGACTGACGCTGGCCAATAAATATTGGCGCAGCTCATCGCAGAGCTTAGGTAAGCTCTCTTTAGGAAGCGAACGAAGATCTTCAGGATTCTCCGCCAGCGCCAGTGTCGGGTATTTGGCTAATTCAAGACTCATCAGTTGCTCATAGTAAGTTTAATTATCGCGTTCAATGATAAAGCGGGCTAACGCGAGAAGTGGCGCTGTGTTGTAAGAACGTGCCGCAAGCTGATCCAGCGCTTCAACGGCTTCCTGATACAGATCTGCTGCCTTGGCTTTTGCGCCATCCAGCCCCAGCAGCGCAGGGTATGTGCTTTTACCCAGTTGCTGATCAGCGCCCTGGCGTTTGCCGAGCGTGGCGGTATCGCCTATGACATCCAGAATATCGTCCTGAACCTGAAACGCTAAACCAATGGCCTGCGCGTAGTTATCCAGTATCGGTAAAACGGCACGTCCTGTTTCACCGGCAGCCAGCGCACCCATGCGCACGGCGGCGCGGATCAGTGCGCCGGTTTTATGGCGATGAATTTGTTCCAGTGCTTCAAGGCCGACCTGCTGACCTTCAGCGGCTAAATCCAGAGCCTGACCGCCACACATACCGCTGACTCCGCTGGCGCGGGCCAGTTCGGAAATCATCGCCAGCCGATCTTTTACGGCGACATCCGGCATTTCGCCGTCGGCCAGAATGGAGAAGGCCAGTGTTTGCAGGGCATCACCCGCCAGAATCGCGTTGGCTTCGCCAAATTTAATGTGACAGGTCGGCTGACCACGGCGCAAATCGTCGTCGTCCATGGCCGGTAAATCATCATGTATCAGCGAATAGGCATGAATGCATTCCACGGCAGCCGCAGGCGCATCGAGGTTTTTCAGATCGAGGCTGAACAATTGGCCGCTGGCGTAAACAAGATACGGACGCAGACGTTTACCGCCCAGCAGCGCGCCGTAGCGCATGGCTTCAACCAGCGGTAAATCGGCCAGCGGCTGAGTGCTGACATAGGCTGTTAATGCCTCATCGACACGCTTTTGCATCGCGCGCAGCTCATGCGTAAATCCGTCAGCGCTGGAAAGGGAAATCGCTTCAGACATGACCAGTTACTCGGCTTCTGGGGTGAACGGGGTTAGCGGAGCGTCGTTGTCGCTGTCGAGCAGGATCTGAACACGTTGCTCTGCCTGTTGCAGCTTTTGCTGCCCCTGACGCGCCAGCTGGACGCCCTGCTCAAATTCATTGAGTGCGTCTTCTAAAGGCAACTCGCCTGATTCGAGGCGGGACACGATCTGTTCCAGTTCGGCCAGAGCAGTTTCAAAATTGGCAGGTGATGCAGATTTTTTTGGCATAATTCTCTTTAATATCGTTGATCAGAATGGATGATCGAAGTACTGAGGCAACAGAGTCAGCGCTCAGCCTCAAGAGACATTCCTGTCCAGCATGACATCTGCTGCAGGGTTTTGTGCGCAGAGCATCCATTTTAAGTGATATACTCTGCGCCGCAGATATTATTGCTAAGCCCAATGTGACACAGAACGAACATTTGGCTTAGCAATAATAGGATCCTAGATCCTTATTCAGCGACTTACTACCCCGTTTTTTCACCCGCTAACAAAAGACTGCCATGAAGTTTATCATTAAATTGTTCCCTGAAATCACCATCAAGAGCCAATCTGTGCGTTTGCGCTTCATTAAGATCCTCTCAAGCAGCATTCGCAATATCGTGCGACCGCATGATGAGACGCTGGCGGTGGTTCGCCACTGGGATCATATCGAAGTTCGCAGCAAAGACGAAAGCAAACACGACCTGATTCAGGAATTGCTCTGCCGCATTCCGGGGATCCGTTATGTTGAAGAAGTTGAAGACCGTCCTTACACCGATGTCCATAATATCTTCGAGCAAACGCTGGAAGCTTATCGTGCTGAAGTGGAAGGAAAAACGTTCTGCGTGCGTGTTAAACGTCGTGGCAAGCATGACTTCACGTCTACCGAAGTTGAGCGCTATGTTGGCGGCGGCCTGAATCAGCACATTGAATCGGCAAAAGTTAGCCTGACCGCTCCGCAGGTTACGGTGAAACTGGAAATTAACGACGATAAGCTGGTGCTGGTGAAAAGCCGCCTCGAAGGCCAGGGCGGCTACCCGATTGGCACGCAGGAAGATGTGTTGTCACTGATTTCCGGCGGTTTCGACTCCGGCGTCTCCAGTTATATGCTGATGCGCCGTGGCTGTCGTGTGCATTATTGTTTCTTTAATCTCGGCGGCGCAGCGCATGAAATCGGTGTGAAACAGGTGGCGCATTATCTGTGGAACCGTTTTGGCAGCTCGCACCGTGTGCGTTTTATCGCGGTTGATTTCGAACCAGTGGTGGGTGAAATACTCGAAAAAGTCGAAGATGGCCAGATGGGCGTGGTGCTAAAACGCATGATGGTGCGTGCGGCGTCGGCTATTGCTGAGCGCTACGGCGTGCAGGCACTGGTGACAGGCGAAGCGTTGGGTCAGGTTTCCAGCCAGACGCTGACCAATTTGCGTTTAATCGACAATGTTTCTGACACGCTCATTCTGCGTCCGCTGATTTCTCACGATAAAGAGCACATCATTAAGATTGCCCGTGAAATCGGGACGGAAGATTTTGCGAAAACCATGCCGGAATATTGCGGTGTGATTTCGAAAAGCCCGACCGTGAAAGCGGTTAAAGCGAAGATCGAAGCCGAAGAAGCGATGTTCGATTTTAACGTGTTGGATAAAGTGGTCAGCGAAGCGCGGAATGTCGATATCCGCGAAATTGCTACCCAGGCGGCGGAAGTGGTGCCGGAAGTGGAAACGGTAGCGGAGTTCGTGTCAACAGACATCGTTCTGGATGTTCGCGCACCGGATGAAGTAGAGGCGCAGCCGCTGGCACTGGAAAACGTTGAAGTGAAGCCGCTGGCGTTCTACAAACTGGCCACTCAGTTTGGCTCTCTGGATCAGAGCAAAACTTATCTGCTGTATTGTGATCGTGGCGTAATGAGTCGTTTACAGGCGCTGTATCTGAAAGAGCAGGGCTTCCACAACGTGAAAGTCTATCGTCCGTAAACGAAATTCCGGATGTAAAAAAAGGGGGGCAGCATCGCTGACCCCCCTTTTTGTCTATAGAAAACCCCCAGCTAGGCTGGGGGTTCCGTAAAGCTTCCAGCTTTGAGCCGGATATAAAAACCCCTTTTGATTTGTTAAAACACCTTGCGGTCTGGCAACTGCATTGGTCAAACAAGAAATCAAAAGGGGGTCCCAATGGGGGACGAAAAGAGCTTAGCGCACACCCGATGGAACTGTAAATATCACATAGTTTTCGCGCCTAAATACCGAAGGCAGGTCTTCTACGGCGAGAAACGCCGTGCAGTAGGGAGTATTTTAAGAAAACTGTGTGAATGGAAAAATGTGCACATTCTGGAAGCAGAATGCTGTGCAGATCACATCCATATGCTTGTGGAAATCCCGCCGAAGATGAGTGTATCGAGCTTCATGGGGTATCTGAAGGGCAAAAGTAGTCTGATGCTATATGAACAATTTGGTGATCTTAAATTCAAATACAGGAACAGGGAGTTTTGGTGCCGAGGGTATTATGTAGATACAGTGGGTAAAAATACATCGAAGATCCAGGAATACATAAAGCACCAACTGGAGCAGGATAAACTAGGGGAACAGTTATCAATCCCGTATCCAGGGAGCCCGTTTACGGGCGGTAAGTAACGAATTTGGATGCAAATGTCAGATTGCTATGCGCCTGTTAGGGCGCGGCTGGTAACAGAGCCTTACAGGCGCATATGAAAAACCTCCGGCTATGCCGGAGGATATTTATTATTGGCAGCAATCGGATCAGGATTCGCGCGCACCTTCATCGGTGTAGTTATAAATGCCCGGTGCCAGAACCAGTTGCGCGGCGATTTCTGCCGCTTTGGCTTTGCCCAGCAGCAGATCGATAATTTTCAGGGCAAATTCCATCGAAGTGCCCGGCCCCTGACTGGTCAGAAGATTAACGCGCGGATCGAAAATCACCCGACGATCGGACCATTTGTTCGGGTCGATCTTATCCCTTAAGCCCGGGAAACCCGTCATATTGCCGACCGGGAACAAATCGTGATATTCCAGTACCAGCGCAGGGGCGGCGCAGATGGCGGCAACGATTTTACCGCTGACATGCATCTGGCGCACTTTTTCCACCAGCAGCGGGCTTTCACTAAAACAGGTTGCGCCACCGAGGCCGCCCGGCAGAACGATCACCGCATGCTCATCATCTGCGACATCCACCAGCGCGACGTCTGCCAAAATACGCACGCCGCGCGAGCAGCGGATCTCCAGGTTGCCATCGCCTGCGACACTGGCTGTGGTGACGTTAATCCCAGCCCGTACCAGCAAATCAATCACGGTGACGGCTTCGATTTCTTCGCTACCAGGTGCCAGGCAGACCAGAACTGATGCGTTCATAATCGTTTTCCTTTCTCTTAATCTGTTCAAATAAGCGGTTGTTAACCGGCAGGGTCAGCCCGAACTTACGCCCGCGGCGCAGGACATATCCGGTGATGTAATCAATTTCGGTATGACGCTGGCTGCGGATGTCCTGCAACATCGATGAATGATTTGCCGCTGTAGAGTCGATCACCTGATAGACAAAACTGAGCAATGATTCGCTGTGAATTTCAACGCCTTCGATTGCCATAACCTGCGCGACTTCCTGACAGATTTCTTCAATCTGACCGCTATGCGCCAGTAAAGCGCCGTTGCTGCAATCGTATATCGCCGTCAGCGGATTGATGACGCAATTCACCGCCAGTTTATTCCATAATGATGATTTGATGTTGTCATGCCACGCGACGTCCGGTAAGGCATTATGCAGCGTATCCGCCAGTGAACTCAGTGCGGCACCACGCGGTGTTACCGGCCCGATGTGTGTGGCACCCGCTGCGACATGGACAATGGCGTTGCCTTCATGACGCGCCGCATGGGTCGTCGCGCCCTGCAAAATCGCCAGACGGTTAGGGGGTAATTCATCAACAGTGCCCATGCCATTGTGCAGCAGCAATATCGCGCAATTATCATTAAGCCTCGGCATCAGCGCGCTGACCGCGCCGGAAACCTGCCACGCTTTCAACGTGACCAGCAGTAATTCGCTTTGTGCCAGATGTTCCGGGTCGTTAGTGGGCATATTGCGATTAAAAGCAATGCCTTCCGGCGAGATAACGTTGACGGCACAAAATGGCTGTGGAATGCGGATCCAGCCCTGAACGTCGTGGCCCTGCTGATAAAGAGCCGAAAGCCAAAGTTGTCCCAGCGCACCGCAACCCAATACTGTTATTTTCATTGTGCCTCCCGGGAATTATGGCGAAACAGGGCCATGAAATTGATTGTCGAAAGAATATTCTGCTGTCCGGTTATCTTATTAGTATAGACATTTGTGCAGCAGATCACATTTTCACCTGCACTTTTTGACCCTCGGAGCATTTTATGTTCGGTGCTTTGCTGTCGTTTGGCATCGACGGTTGAAGGCGCTATTATGCACGCCATATAACGTGCAACACAAAAACTACAGGGAGAAGCGATTATGCCGTCTTTTGACATTGTTTCCGAAATCGACATGCAGGAAGTGCGCAATGCCGTGGAAAATGCCAGCCGTGAACTGCAAACCCGCTGGGATTTCCGCAATATTCCTGCCAGCTTCGATCTCAATGAAAAAAACGAGAGTATCAAAGTGGCCAGCGAATCAGATTTTCAGGTGAACCAGCTGGTCGATATTCTGCGTGAAAAATTAGCCAAACGTGGCATTGAAGGCGGGGCGCTGGAAATTCCTGAGCAGATGGAGCACAGCGGTAAAACCTACAGTGTTGACGCCAAACTGCATTCCGGCATTGAATCCGCGCTGGCGAAGAAAATCGTCAAGCTGATTAAAGACAGTAAAATCAAAGTGCAGGCGCAGGTTCAGGGCGACGAAGTTCGTGTCACCGGCAAAGCGCGTGATGATTTGCAGGCCGTGATGGCGCTGGTTAAGAAAGGTGATCTGGGCCAGCCCTTCCAGTTCAAAAACTTCAGAGACTGATAGCCTTCGTTCTTTGCAATTAAGATCGGGACGCTGTGCGTCCCTTTTTTATGGCGGTTACTTCGGCTGGCGTAGTCTTTTCACCAGTTCGAAGTCTTTAAAGTAAACCGGTTTATCATGCTGCATCGACAGATTTCCGGCGATACCGGTCAGGATCGACATCGCCCCCGCGCGGTGATCGGCGGCGCGTTTTAACGGATCGTCTTTACGTTCGCCAAACAGATCTTCCAGCATGGCATTATCGCCGCCGCCGTGACCGCCTTCTCCCAGCTGGAATTCTGCTTTCCACGGCTCTGCAAATAACGGGTAAACCGTGATTTCTGCTTTCTCGATACTGCCTTCGTTTTCACGTTTGCCACCGGCATTAACGTAAGACATCTCGACGATTTTCATTTCAATGCGGCCTTTGGTGCCGTTGAATACCACGTTCAATCCTTCCCAGGGCAGATATGCATTCAGCGAATAGGTTAGCTGGACTTTGTTCTGGTATTTCACCAGCACCGATAGGGTATCTTCAATATTGATGCCGTCGCTGAACACACTCTGGTCGCGGAAATAGTTATCCTCATGTTCTGCATTCAGATACAGCGCTTTGAGCTGGGCGTTGTCTGCCATATGCAGCGCAAACGGATCGTTCTGTGCCTGCACGTAGCCATGTGCCCGGGGATAAAATTCGGTCACGCCGCGTTTCTCGGCATTCTCTTTACCGTAAAAACGCAGGTCGCCCTGGGCATAAACTTTTTCCGGCGTGCTGTTCAGCCAGAAATTCATCAGATCAAAATGGTGGGTAGATTTGTGCACCAGCAGGCCACCGGAATTGCGTTTTTCACGGTGCCAGCGACGGAAATAATCTGCACCGTGTTCGGTATTGAGCAGCCATTCAAAGTGCACTGAAAGCACGTCGCCAATAGTGTCCTGCATCAGCAGTTCACGCATTTTGCTGTGATGTGGCGCGTAACGGTAATTAAACGCCACGCGCACCTGATACCCCGTCGCATCGACGGCATCCAGAATGCGCAAAGCGCGCGGTTCATCAATGGTCATGGGTTTTTCAGTAATGACGTCGCAACGGGCGTGCAGGGCACGGACGATATAGTCATCGTGCGTGCGGTCCATGCTGGTGACAATCACGATATCCGGTTTGGTTTCCTCGAGCATCGTATTGAAATCGGCCGCTTTCCAGGTCGGTACCCGGGCGATGCCGCTTTGCTCAAGCTGACGGTTCGCATAATCCATTCGTGTCTGGTTTGTATCGCAGAAGGCCACAAATTTTGCGTTGTGGCGGTATTTGCCGGTAATCGCTTCAATGTATAAACCTGAGCGACCGCCGGTGCCAACGAGAGCATATGTTTTCATGAGATCCTCAAAAGGCCCGAAAGCCGTCATCACTGACAAAAATTTTTGTTAAGGAATTCCTGAGGATAATGATTACTGAGGTTTTTTAAGTGAGGGGGGTCACGCGGTGGGGATAAAAATGAAACGCTGTGCCAGTTTGCAGGCACAGCGTTTATTAATGTCAGAACGCGTCAGGCAGCGCTGACCAGTTGCTCGAGGGCTTTGCGGTTGGTCTGTTTAGTATCAACTTTCACGTAGGCACTGAACTCTTCCGGTACGACAACGGCTTCGGCCACGCCCGGTTGTGCAAGAATGCGTGCCTGCAGGGCGGAATCTTTCACCGCCAGTTCAGACAATGTGATACGCAGACTGCTGACATACGGCGGTTCAGTCATGGTGGCGCTGACCAGTAACCAGACGACGGCAATGACCGCACAGACCAGGAATACCGCACCGGCACCGGCATGCCCGTAAACATAACCGCCTAAGCTGCCGCCAATCGCCACGCCAATGAACTGGCTGGTGGAGTAAAGTCCCATCGCGGTGCCTTTATAGCCCGCCGGAGATTCTTTACTGATTAGCGATGGCAAAATCGCTTCCATCACGTTAAACGCCAGGAAGAATAACTGGATACCGGCGATGACCGCCCATAAATGCAGGCCAGCAGCCCACAGCACGATTTCAGCCAGCAACAACATCACCACGCAGCCCATAAATACCTGTTTCATGTGGCGCTTTTTCTCGGCGTAGACAATCACCGGAATGACGGCGACGAAAGACGTCAGCATGGTGATCAGATACACCCGCCAGTGGTCACCCGGTGGGTAGCCCGCGTGTTCCATCACTTGCGGCAATACCACGAAACTCGACATCAGTAACACGTGAAGGCACAGAATGCCGAAGTTCAGCTTCAGTAATTTGGCGTTGCTCATCACTTTGCCAAAGCTGCCTTTCACCATGCTCGATTCACGGTTCAGTATATGCGTGGCAGGGGAGGGCACCACGGCCACGGTAATGATGATGCCCAGAATGGTCAGCGCTGCGATAGCCCAGAACAGAGCATGCAGACCCCAGGCGTGGGTGATAATCGGGCCGAGTACCATCGCAATCGCAAAGGTAATACCAAAACTGATGCCGATAAACGCCATCGCTTTGGTACGGTTTTGCTCGCGGGTCAGATCAGAAAGCAGCGCCATCACGGCAGCAGCAATCGCGCCGGAGCCTTGCAGGGCACGACCAATGATCACGCCCCAGATAGATTCGGTGGAAGCAGCCACAATGCTGCCGATGCAGAAGATGACCAGGCCAAAGATGATCAGCGGCTTGCGGCCAACGCGGTCAGAAAGCAGGCCAAACGGGATCTGGAAAACAGCCTGTGCCAGTCCGTAAATACCGATGGCGATGCCGATCAGTGTTTCGCTGGCACCGGAGAGTTTCATGCCATAGGTGGTCAGCACCGGAAGAACCATGAACATGCCAAGCATGCGCAAAGAAAATACTGTCCCTAGTCCCCATGTAGCCCGACTTTCCTGCGGGGTCATCTGGTTATCGTTCACATTACTACCTCAAAATAACAATCCGACATTTTAATGATTAAGCCGGCTTGGGTAAAACGATGGATCTTTAGCAGATATTACGAGATTTTCCCGTCAGACTGAGCAAAAGAAAAGGCCAGTATTGCTACTGGCCTTTAGCTGTAATTTCAGCGGCTTACACTGAAAGTATGTGTTACCAAACGTAGGTCAGCAACGATGTCGGGGCAGAATTAAAATCCACGGACATCATGAAGCTCAGCGACATGATAGTGATGATGGAGAAGCCAAACAGTTTTCTCGCCCACACCACATCATTTTCCGTTTTGTAACCTTTCAGTGCCATACCCAGCCACCAGATACTGACAGCGGCGGCGACAATCAGGTATTTATAACCTGCATAACCGCTCAGGGTCAGCATCAGTGTCGCAATCATAAAGGCCAGAATATAGACGATAATATGATGCTTGGCGACGGAGATACCTTTCACCACGGGCAGAACCGGGATGCCTGCAGCCTGATAATCTTTGAAGCGGAAGATGGCAATCGCGTACGAATGCGGCATCTGCCACAGACTGAAAATCAGAAGCAGGATCAGGGCACCGGTATCGAACTGGCCTGAAACGGCACAATAACCGATAACCGGTGGCGCGGCGCCAGACAAGCTGCCGATCAACGTGCCGTATACCGAGTTGCGTTTCATGTACAGGCTGTAAATGCCGACATAAACCACAAAGCCCATCACTGCCAGCCACATCGCCAGCGGATTTGCTCCGATATACAACAACGCAAAGCCCGCAATACCCAGAATGGTCGCGTAAACCAGGCTTGTTTTCGGCGGAATAAGCCCTTTCACCAGGACCCGGTTCTTCGTTCTTTCCATGATCCGGTCGATGTCGCGGTCGATAAAGTTGTTAAATACACAACCCGATGCGACAACCAGCGAAACACCCACCAGTGTGGCGAGAAAGAGTGGGAAGTCGATGCTGCCTTTGGCAGCAAGGAGAAATCCCCCGATGACAGAAATTAAGTTGCCGAAAATAATTCCTGGTTTCGTTACTTGCAGGTATTGCTTAATCATCACGTGCAGCTCGGCTCTTTAACTGACCATCATATTGAGGTTGAGGTTATACATAATCCACAATGAGCCCACAACGACGATAAAGATAATCACAGCGGTGAACAGAAGTGCCACCAGGTTCCAGCGCTCTTCCGACGACGTATTCATGTGCAGGAAGAACACCAAATGGACAACGATCTGGATGATTGCGGAAGCAACCACGGTACCCAGGATCAGTGAATGTGATGCCGTGTCGGTCATGACCATGGCAAACGGGATCACCGTCAGGATAACCGACAAGATGAAGCCAATAGCGTATGACTTCAGGCTGCCGTGGCTTGCGCCACCATGGGAAGTAGCAGAATGACTCATTACATTGCTCCCATCAGATAAACAACGGTAAACACGCAGATCCACACCACGTCCAGGAAGTGCCAGAACAGGCTCAGACACATCAGACGAGTTTTGTTGACTTCAGTCAGACCGCGACGTGAAACCTGAACCATCATGGTCAGGATCCAAATCAGACCACAGGTCACGTGCAGACCGTGGGTGGCGACCAGGGCAAAGAAGCCAGACAGGAAACCACTGCGTTGCGGGCCATAGCCTTCAGCAATCAGGTGATGGAATTCATAGAGTTCCATCCCGATGAAGCCTAAACCGAACAGGAAAGTCAGGAACAACCAGCCGTTAACAGCCGCTTTGTTGCCTTTGTTCATGCCCAGCATCGCAAAGCCGTAAGTGATACTACTGAACAGCAGGCAGAAGGTTTCTACCAGCACGAACGGCAGTTCAAAAATGTCTTTACCAGAGGGACCGCCAGCGGTCCCGTTGACCAGTACTGCATACGTCGCGAACAGGCTCGCAAACAAAATGCAGTCACTCATCAGGTAGATCCAGAAGCCGAAGACTTTGGTTGCACCTGCATCGTGGTGCCCATGCTCAGCATGGGCCTCATCGTGGTGAGTCAGAGTATCAGTTGCCATGTTTCACACCTGCTTTACGGATTTGTTCATAATGTTGGTTTTCAATACGTTCCACTTCTTCAACTGGCACGTAGTAATCAACATCTTCGTCGAAGCTTTTCGCAATCCAGGTTGCTGCCAGGGCAATAAAGCTCACTGCCGCCAGCCACCAGATATCCCAGATTAACGCGAAACCACAAACCAGACTCAGCATAGCGATGATGAAACCGGCGCCGCTGTTACGTGGCATATGAATCGGTTCATATTTTGCAGGCTGCTTGTAAGCGGTGCCTTTCTCTTTCATATCCCAGAACTCATCACGGTCGTGAATTTGCGGCACGATAGCGAAGTTGTAGAACGGAGGAGGAGAAGAGGTTGACCACTCCAGAGTACGTGCGCCCCATGGGTCACCGGTCAGATCACGGTTCTGGTCGCGGTCGCGAACGGAAACGAAGATCATGATCAGCTGGCAGAGGATACCGCAGGCAATCAGTGCAGCACCGCATGCCGCAACAACCAGCAGCGGGTGGAACTCAGGATCGATATTCTGGCTGACACGACGGGTCATCCCCATGAAGCCCAGCACGTACAGTGGCATGAATGCAACGAAGAAGCCGATGATCCAGAACCAGAATGAACGCACACCCCATTTTTCGTTCAGCGTGAAGCCGAAGGATTTAGGGAACCAGTAAGTCAGACCTGCGAAGCAACCGAAGACCACACCACCGATGATTACGTTGTGGAAGTGGGCAATCAGGAACAGACTGTTGTGCAGCACGAAGTCAGCACCCGGCACCGCCAGCAGAACGCCGGTCATCCCACCCACAGAGAAGGTGATGATGAAGCCAACAGTCCACAACATCGCTGCGTTCAGCGTGATACGGCCCTGATACATGGTGAACAGCCAGTTGAAGATTTTTACCCCGGTCGGGATAGAAATGATCATCGTCATGATGCCGAAGAAGGCATTGACGTTAGCGCCTGAACCCATGGTGAAGAAGTGGTGCAGCCAAACGATGAACGACAACACGGTGATGGCGATGGTTGCCCATACCAGCGAGGTGTAACCGAACAGACGTTTTTTGGAGAAAGTTGCGGTAACTTCTGAGAACACACCGAATACTGGCAGAACCAAAATGTACACTTCCGGATGGCCCCAGGCCCAAATCAGGTTGATGTACATCATCATGTTGCCGCCCATATCATTCGTGAAGAAATGGGTGCCCAGATAACGGTCTAAAGTCAGCAGTGCAACTGTCACGGTCAGAATCGGGAAGGACACGATAATCAACACGTTGGTGCACAGTGCGGCCCAGGTAAATACCGGCATTTTCATCAGCGGCATACCGGGTGCGCGCATCTTCAGGATGGTCGCAAAGAAGTTAACACCGGTCAGCAAGGTACCGACACCGGATATCTGGAGACTCCAGATCCAGTAATCTACCCCGACCCCCGGACTGTATTCCTTACCTGACAGTGGCGGATAGGCTAACCAGCCGGTCTGCGCGAACTCACCCACACCCAGAGAGATGTTGATCAGTACAACAGCAGCGGCGGTAAACCAGAAGCTCACGTTATTCAGGAACGGGAACGCAACGTCGCGCGCACCGATTTGCAAAGGAACAACCACGTTCATCAGACCGATTACGAAAGGCATCGCCATGAAGAAGATCATGATCACGCCGTGCGCGGTGAAGATTTGGTCGTAGTGATGAGGAGGCAGGAAGCCCGGTTCACCTGCAGAAGCAAGAACCTGCTGGCTACGCATCATGATGGCATCGGCAAAGCCACGCAACAGCATGACGAAGGCCAGAATGATATACATGATACCTAATTTTTTGTGGTCGACGGAGGTCAGCCACTCGGTCCACAGATACTTCCACTTACCGAAATAGGTGATGCCGGCAACTACTGCCAGGCCACCGATAATAATCGCGGCAACTGTGACCATGATAATCGGTTCATGATACGGAACCGAATCAAGCGTTAATTTTCCGAACATCGTTTATTCCTCGGCTCCGGCTGCGTGAGACTGTCCACCCATATCCATGCCTTTCATGTCAGCGCCTGCAGGCATTGGCATGGTGTGACCTTCCGGCGCTGCCTTCATGTCATGCATGGAGTATTTGCCAATGATTTCTTTAAACAAACCCGGTTTTGCAACAGAGAAATATTCGACCGGGTTGTCGATGCTCTGTACAGCCAGTTTGTTGAAGTCATCAGTCGTAGCCAGCTGGTTCGGTGCACTTTTCACTTTCGCCACCCAGGTGTCGAAATCGGCACGGGTTGGAGTCGCAATTGTGTTGAACTTCATACCTGAGAAGCCGCGGCCGCTGAAGCTTGCTGAAATGCCTTTATACGTACCCGCTTCATTTGCAATCAAATGCAGCTGAGTTTGCATACCGGCCATCGCATAAATCTGCCCGCCTAACTGAGGAATGAAGAACGAGTTCATGACAGAGTCTGAAGTGACTTTGAACTGAACAGGCACATCTTTAGGAATAACCAGTTCGTTAACGGTCGCGATGCCCTGCTCTGGGTAAATGAATAACCATTTCCAGTCCAGAGACACGACTTCAACCGTCATCGGTTTTTGGTCAGTCACGATTGGCTTGAACGGATCAAGCGAGTGGGTGGTTTTCCAGGTAATCGTTGCCAGGATGGCAATGATTATAATTGGAACTGTCCAGACGACGGCTTCAATTTTGTTGGAGTGGGACCAATCAGGACTGTATTTTGCTTTTGTGTTGGAAGCGCGATACTTCCAGGCAAAGGCAAACGCCATGATAATAACTGGTATAACAACGATCAGCATTAAACCGATAGCGGTTAAAATCAGCGTTCTCTGCTCAAGTCCAATTGCTCCCTTGGGATCCATCAATGCCGTATTGCAACCGCTCAACATTACCGCGGAGGCAAATAAGGACAACATCCCAATACTTTTATTGTATTTCTTAAGTCTCATCTAACGACCTCAATAACTAGGGCTCTATTGTCGCTTCAGGTGTGCGGGCATTTTACGGGAAGGTTGCAGGACTGTAAACACGCTTAAACAAGTGTCAAAGCGCTGTTGACACTTTATGTTAACGCAGTCACACATGTCACGGAACGTGACAATTTACAGGGGGCAACAATATGTTGCGTATAGATTTTTTTCTATAGTGATGAAAAACAAGGAGTGACAGATTTTGACATTATAATTGTCGTGCGGTATCTGATCAGTAGGTTTAATTAATGTTAAATTAATGTAGATGACAGGTGAAATAAAATGCACGAAAAGCACAAAAGAAAATTATCCCAGCAAATATTATTTTTTCTGGATTTAATTTATTGCGTCATATTTATAGATCATTTGTTAAATGAAACGCGCCATTCATTTGAAATGAATGGCGGTAAATCAGGAACGTGCAGTCCGGCGCAGCGATAAAAAGTCGAGCAGACTGCCCAAAATAACGCCAGTCAGGCAAATAACTGCGCCCGCTTCTAACAGAGGTGTCGCCAGACTTTGCCATGATGCCCAGCCAACACTGTCGATAATCAGTGTGATCAGCCAGAGTACCAATAACAAGCTGCCCGTCAGCATGCAACGTAACGCCCAGCGATACGGGGTGGCGAAGTGAATGCGCGGCAGAAAGTTGTCGGTTTTTTGAGTGTATTCGAGGGTCTGCCGGCAAACCGCCAGCAGCAGCAAGCCGGGTACAGCCGCCACAATAGAGAAAAGGTAAAACCACGGCCAGCCGTAAGCTTCCACGAACCATCCGGCAATCGGCCCGACATACACACGGCCTACGGCAGACAATGCTGAAAGTAGCGCAAACTGGGTGGCTGAGAATGAACGATTACACAACGTCATCAGCAATGCCACGAATGCCGCCGTCCCCATCCCGCCGCACAAATTTTCAAAGAAAATCGCCGCGCCCATAGTGGTTAAATCTTTATTAGTAATGGCGAGGATCCAGTAACCGGCGTTAGAAACAGCCTGCAAAATCCCGAACAACATCAGTGCGCGGAACAAGCTCAGACGCTGCATTAACATTCCACCCAACAATGCGCCGATGATGGTTGCCATCAGCCCGAGCGTTTTATTTACCAGCCCGACCTCCCCGGCATCAAAACCGACACCACGGATCAAAAATGTTGTACTCAGGCTCCCCGCAAAAGCATCGCCCATTTTATACATGACGATGAGCAGTAAAATCAGCCAGGCATTGTTGCGGCCAAAAAAATCTTTCAGCGGCGCGACGACGGCCATCTCCATGGTGCGTGGTGCCGGTTGCGAGTTTTCAGGCTCCGGCGACAGCAGGGTAGCGAGAACGCCGATCAGCATCAGACCTGCCATCAGCCAGTACATATGCTGCCAGCCGAGATACCGGTCAGCCAGCCATAATGCCAGTCCGCCGGAGACCAGCATCGCCAGCCGGTAACCCAGCACCGATACGGCGGCGCCATTTCCGCGTTCTTCCGGTGGCAGCAAATCGGTTTTATACGCGTCGAAAACAATGTCCTGCGACGCCGAGGCGAAGGCGATCAGTACGGCCAGCGCGGCGAGCCAGAATAAATCTTTTGAGGGATCCATAAACCCCATTGCAAAAATTGCCGCGACCAGCAGCAACTGCGTCAGTATCAGCCATCCTCGTCTGCGCCCGAGAAAAGAGGGGGTGTAGCGGTCCATCATTGGCGACCACAAGAATTTGAACACATAGGCCTGACCCACCAGCGAAAAAATACCGATGGTTTTCAGGTCGACATTTTCGACCGTCATCCACGCCTGCAACGTGCCCGATGTCAACGCCAGGGGTAACCCGGAAGCGAAACCCAGAAGCAGTAAAATGACCGTATTGCGCTGCGTGAAAATTTTAAAGTACTGACTGATCATGAAAATTGTGTTCCTGCGAACCGTTGAGAAAGTGGCGCATATGCATAATAAAGGAAGGGATACAGATCGGGAAAGCGAATCGCTGGCTTTAAAAAGCATTCTGCCCGGACGAGCCGGGCAGAATTCTACACGCTGATTTCAGATGAACTTAACGGGCGTTCGCTTTAATGAAGTCGCTGATGCTGGTGTCTGACGCCATGTCACTGATGACATCGCCCAGCGTGGTGTTAACCGCGTTGGTGATTTTTGCGTTAGTCGCAGACAGTGCGCCCTGAACGTTATACGTCGAGCGGTAGTTTTTCACCTGCTTGCTGCCGTTTTTCGCTGTTGCGATGATGGAAATGTCGGCTTTGGTGGTGATGTTATAACGCAGGTTGCCTTCCTGAACATCTGCATACAGGTTGTTCACCACAATTTGCAGATCAACGGCGCCGTCAGCACCTACCATGTAACCCCGTGCGGTCATTTGTTTCTCCAGCGATTCCTGTAACAGGAAGCGCAGATCGCGTGACGGTGTCAGGGAAATCAGCTGACCATCGCGGTTCACTTTTGCCAGTGCCTGATCCTGACGCTGGTCAGCACCGTTAATGCTGATAGTGATGCCCTGAAGCGTTGGATCTTGTGAAGGCAGAACAATTTTCGGTGAAACGTTCAGCGTGTTAGTGCTGGTGGCGCAACCGGCCAGCATCAACAGTGCCAGAACAGGGAAAATAATTTTCTTTAGCATGTGTATTTTCTCAATATTAATAAGGGAATAGTGCTCAAAAATTTGCCGACATCATAACATTGCCATTTGCCGGGGGAAGTCCCAACAATCCGGAAAAGCGTATTTTTCGCGTTTTTTTTCAGCAAAGTCGCAGTAAAGCAGCGGGCTGCTGACGCTATCCGTAGCGAAGCGGCACTTTCTTTGACAGACTGAGCGGCATTTTTATCAATTCGCGGCAGAAATTTATTGTTCCGGCATGCGTAGAATCTGGAAAGCCGCCTATCATTATAAAGAGATAGGTGTACCAGACAGGCGCAGTTCTCTGCTGATGCGGTGTAAGGAGATTGCTATGATTCGTGAGCAAATAGAAGCAAAATTAGTTGAAGCATTCGAACCTGCGTTTCTGGAAGTCACTGACGAAAGCTATCGTCATAATGTCCCGGCAGGCTCCGAGAGCCATTTTAAAGTGATCATGGTGTCGGATAAGTTTATAGGGGAGCGTTTCCTGGCGCGTCATCGTGCAATCTATGGGAAGTTAACCGAGGAACTCGCTGGCAGCGTGCATGCGCTGGCGTTGCACACGTATACCCTGAAAGAATGGGAAGGCTTACAGGATACAGTGCCGGCTTCACCGCCGTGTCGCGGCGCGGGCACAATGGCCTGACAGCCGCGATCTGATTCACAAAAGGCATAAATATCGGCGTTTGACACGGTAACACTGGAACTTTCCTTGTCAGATGCGGTATTAGTAGATGCGAATTTCGAGAAACGGCCTGCGGGCCGTTTTTGTTTTTCTTCTGACGGACTGACGGCAAGAGGTTTATGCCTCTGAATGGCTGCATTTTTCGAAGGATCGAGTCCCGTGTGAGTTTCCCTCCCGCGCAACAGAGACCGTCCTCGACTCAATGCGTATGCGCCGCTATAATGTCGCGTCTAATTTTTCCGGAATGGTTTCGGACGCTCTCGAATACAGGGCTACGTTCTGATACAGAACTGTCCCGGTTCTTAGAAGTCGTTTTCAAGGTAAGTTTGCGCTCATCTTGAGAACGACTTCTGGAGTTGACCGAGCACTGTGATTTTTTTTTGAGGTAACAAGATGCAAGTTTCTGTTGAAACCACTCAAGGCCTTGGGCGCCGCGTAACGATTACTGTTCCTGCTGAAAGCATTGAAAAAGCAGTGAGCAGTGAACTGATCAACGTCTCTAAAAAAGTACGTATTGACGGCTTCCGTAAAGGCAAAGTACCAAGCCACATCATCGAACAGCGTTACGGCGCGTCAGTACGTCAGGACGTACTGGGTGATCTGATGCAACGCAATTTCGTTGATGCGATCATCAAAGAAAAAATCAATCCAGCTGGCGCACCTAACTACATCCCGGGTGAGTACAAGCAGGGTGAAGACTTCAACTTCTCCGTAGAATTTGAAGTGTACCCGGAAGTTGAGCTGAAAGATCTGGAAAACATCGAAGTTGAAAAACCGGTTGTTGAAGTTAACGACGCTGATGTTGATACCATGCTGGAAACTCTGCGTAAGCAACAAGCGGACTGGAAAGAAACGGATGCTGCTGCCACTGCTGAAGACCGCGTGACTGTTGATTTCTCCGGTTCCATCGACGGTGAAGAATTCGAAGGCGGCAAAGCTTCTGATTTCGTACTGGCTATGGGCCAGGGCCGCATGATCCCAGGCTTCGAAGACGGTCTGGTCGGTCACAAAGCCGGTGAAGAATTCACCATCGACGTGAACTTCCCGGAAGATTACCACGCTGAAAATCTGAAAGGTAAAGCGGCTAAGTTTGCGATTACTTTGAAGAAAGTCGAAGAACGTGAGTTGCCAGAACTGACACCAGAATTCATCAAACGTTTCGGCGTGGCTGATGGTTCTGTCGAAGGTCTGCGTGCTGAAGTGCGTAAAAACATGGAACGCGAGCTGAAAGGTGCTGTTCGTAACCGCATCAAAACCCAGGCAATCGACGGTCTGGTCAGCGCTAACGAAATCGACGTGCCATCTGCACTGATCGACGGCGAAGTAGACGTTCTGCGTCGTCAGGCTGCACAACGTTTTGGCGGCAACGAAAAACAAGCGCTGGAACTGCCACGTGAATTGTTTGAAGAGCAAGCTAAACGTCGCGTAGTGGTGGGTTTGTTGCTGGGCGAAGTTATCAGCCAGCACGAACTGAAAGCTGACGAAGATCGCGTTAAAGCGCTGATCGAAGAAATGGCATCTGCGTACGAAGATCCACAGGAAGTTGTTGAGTTCTACAGCAAAAACAAAGAGCTGATGAACAACATGCGTAACGTCGCGCTGGAAGAACAAGCGGTCGAAACTCTGTTGTCTAAAGCCAAAGTGACTGAAAAAGCCACTACCTTTACTGAGCTGATGAACCAGACTCAACCTGCATAATTTTAATGCACGTTGCTGAACCTGTTTACAGGTTTGCTTCCAAAGCCCGCGGTTTATACTGCGGGCTTTTTATTTCCTGAAAATCAGGGATTTTTTGTTTTTGACTGTTGTTTTTGCACTATATTTATCAATATAAGGCACAGCCCACGTAGAAAACGTTGACTGACACCCTCAGGATGGCTTTTGAGTGGCTCAGGGGGGGCGTCAAAAAAAGAAATATCCCGGCAGGCTTGAAAAGGGGGGCAATTCCCCCAATTGATAAGAACTAACCCAGGTAAATTTGTAGTTAAAATCTGACTGATAAACACCGTCAGGCGTGTAAATGGCGACTTGGCCGCTTGAGCATAGTCATGTGTGCTTATCTCAAGTAGAATCGATTTTAAATTGCGCCAAACAGAATCTATTAGGAGACGGTTATGTCATACAGTGGTGAAAGAGAGCAATTTGCACCAAACATGGCGTTGGTACCCATGGTGGTTGAGCAAACTTCACGGGGCGAGCGTTCTTACGACATCTTCTCCCGTCTGCTTAAGGAACGTATCATCTTCCTGACCGGTCAGGTTGAAGACCATATGGCTAACCTGATTGTTGCCCAAATGCTGTTCCTGGAAGCAGAAAGTCCGGAAAAAGACATTTATCTGTATATTAACTCACCAGGCGGCGTGATCACTGCCGGTATGTCGATTTATGACACCATGCAGTTCATCAAACCGGATGTCAGCACGATTTGTATGGGACAAGCCTGTTCAATGGGCGCATTCCTGTTGACTGCAGGTGCAGAAGGCAAACGTTTCTGCCTGCCAAACTCACGAGTGATGATCCACCAGCCGCTGGGCGGTTTCCAGGGCCAGGCGACGGATATCGAGATCCACGCTAAAGAAATCCTGAAAGTGAAATCTCGTATGAATGAGTTGATGGCGAAACATACGGGCAAATCTCTTGAAGAAATAGAGCGTGACACTGAGCGTGATCGTTTCCTGTCCGCCGATGAGGCTGTACAGTACGGGTTAGTAGACTCCGTATTTACCCATCGCGCCTGACGGCTTATTTCTGCCGGGCTGATGGTCTATAGTTATACTCATACGGACGTCTCAAAGGCAGAGCTTGAGTTAATGAAGCTCTGCCTACAATGAGTCATAACAGGAATGAACAGACATCAGCCAATCATGCGGCTGTTGTGTAATATAGTCGTGTCGTGGTGTTATTGTTACGCTGCGGGACTGATACCAGAGAAGAGGTTTACTGATGACAGATAAGCGCAAAGACGGTTCAGGAAAGCTGCTGTACTGCTCTTTTTGCGGCAAAAGCCAGCATGAAGTTCGTAAGCTGATTGCCGGGCCGTCAGTGTATATCTGCGATGAATGTGTCGACTTATGTAATGACATTATTCGCGAAGAGATCAAAGAAGTCGCGCCACACCGTGAACGCAGTGCATTACCGACGCCGCATGAAATCCGTCAGCACCTTGACGATTATGTTATCGGCCAGGAACCTGCGAAAAAAGTGCTGGCAGTGGCGGTCTACAACCACTACAAGCGCCTGCGTAATGGCGATACCAGCAACGGCATCGAATTAGGTAAGAGCAATATCCTGCTGATCGGGCCGACCGGTAGCGGCAAAACGCTGCTGGCTGAAACCCTGGCGCGTTTCCTGGATGTGCCATTTACCATGGCCGATGCTACCACGCTGACCGAAGCCGGTTATGTGGGTGAAGACGTCGAAAATATCATCCAGAAACTGCTGCAGAAATGTGATTACGACGTACAGAAAGCGCAACGCGGTATCGTTTATATTGATGAAATCGATAAGATTTCCCGCAAGTCGGATAATCCATCGATCACGCGTGACGTGTCCGGTGAAGGTGTCCAGCAGGCACTGCTGAAACTGATTGAAGGCACCGTAGCTGCCGTTCCACCGCAAGGTGGACGTAAACATCCGCAGCAGGAATTCTTGCAGGTTGATACCTCAAAAATCTTGTTTATCTGTGGCGGTGCTTTTGCCGGCCTGGATAAAGTGATTGGACAGCGTATCAATACGAATACCGGTATCGGTTTCGGTGCCGAAGTGAAAGGCAAAGAGCAGAAGGCGACTGAAGGTCAGTTACTGGCTCAGGCAGAACCTGAAGATTTGATCAAGTTTGGTCTGATCCCAGAGTTCATTGGTCGTCTGCCAGTGGTGGCGACCCTGAGTGAGCTGAATGAAGAAGCCCTGATTCAAATTCTGAAAGAACCGAAAAATGCCCTGACTAAGCAATATCAGGCATTATTCAATCTGGAAGGCGTTGAACTGGAGTTCCGGGATGAAGCGCTGACGGCGATCGCGAAAAAAGCCATGATCCGTAAAACCGGTGCCCGTGGGCTGCGTTCCATCGTAGAAGCCGCATTGCTGGATACTATGTATGATTTGCCGTCTCTCGAAGATGTCGAGAAAGTGGTCATTGATGAATCCGTGATTGCGGGTCAGTCAGAACCTCTGATGATTTATGGCAAACCAGAAGCACAACAAGCATCTGGCGAATAATTAGCCAATCTATCCAGGGAGTTAGCCACGAAATGGGGGATTTTGTCCCCCATTTTTTTTTCGCACATTCTTATCGTTGAATGTCGGACATTCATCCCCATATACTCAGTTAACGACTTGCTGAAACCCGTCTGACTCGTGTTTCACGAGATTTCCTTAACCTGGCGGAAGCTAAACTAAGAGAGAGCTCTATGAACCCTGAGCGTTCTGAACGCATAGAAATCCCCGTATTGCCTCTGCGCGATGTGGTGGTTTATCCGCACATGGTGATCCCGTTGTTTGTTGGCAGGGAAAAATCGATTCGATGCCTTGAAGCCGCGATGGATCACGACAAAAAAATCATGCTGGTGGCACAGAAAGAAGCCTCAACAGATGAGCCGGGCGTTAATGATCTCTTCTCCGTGGGTACGGTTGCCTCAATATTACAAATGCTGAAGCTCCCGGACGGCACGGTCAAAGTGCTGGTGGAAGGGTTACAACGCGCGCGTATTACGACACTTTCTGACAGTGGCGAGCATTTTGCTGCCCAGGCGGAATATCTGGAATCTCCGGCCGTGGATGAACGCGAGCAGGAAGTTTTGGTGCGTACTGCGATTAATCAGTTTGAAGGCTATATCAAGCTGAATAAAAAGATCCCGCCGGAAGTGCTGACTTCGCTGAACAGCATTGAAGATGCTGCACGTCTGGCTGACACCATCGCTGCACATATGCCATTGAAACTCGCTGACAAACAATCCGTGCTGGAAATGTTTGATATCACTGAGCGTCTGGAATATCTGATGGCGATGATGGAATCGGAAATCGACCTGTTGCAGGTTGAGAAACGCATTCGAAATCGTGTCAAAAAACAGATGGAAAAAAGCCAGCGCGAGTACTATCTGAATGAGCAAATGAAAGCCATTCAGAAAGAACTGGGTGAAATGGATGACACGCCTGACGAGCACGAGGCGCTGAAGCGTAAAATCGAAGCGGCCAAAATGCCGAAAGATGCGCGTGAAAAAACCGAAGCTGAGCTGCAAAAACTGAAAATGATGTCGCCGATGTCCGCCGAAGCCACAGTGGTCCGTGGTTATATCGACTGGATGCTTCAGGTGCCATGGAATGCCCGCAGCAAAGTTAAAAAAGACCTGCTCAAAGCACAGGAAGTTCTGGATACCGACCATTATGGTCTGGAGCGTGTCAAAGATCGCATTCTGGAATACCTCGCCGTGCAGAGTCGTGTCAGCAAAATTAAAGGACCGATCCTGTGTCTGGTCGGGCCTCCGGGTGTGGGTAAAACCTCACTGGGTCAGTCAATCGCACGCGCAACTGGCCGTCAGTATGTGCGAATGGCGCTGGGTGGCGTACGTGATGAAGCGGAAATTCGCGGTCATCGTCGTACCTACATCGGTTCCATGCCGGGCAAACTGATCCAAAAAATGGCTAAAGTGGGGGTTAAAAACCCGCTGTTCCTGCTTGATGAAATCGACAAGATGTCATCGGATATGCGCGGCGATCCGGCTTCTGCTCTGCTGGAAGTATTGGATCCGGAACAGAACGTGGCGTTCAACGATCACTATCTGGAAGTCGATTACGACCTGTCAGATGTGATGTTTGTGGCGACTTCGAACTCGATGAACATCCCGGCTCCGTTGCTGGACCGTATGGAAGTGATCCGTCTTTCCGGCTATACCGAAGACGAAAAGCTCAACATTGCCAAACAGCACCTGTTGCCGAAGCAGCTTGAGCGTAACGCGCTTAAGAAGAACGAACTGACTGTGGATGACAGCGCAATCATCGGCATTATCCGTTTCTATACCCGTGAAGCAGGTGTACGTAGTCTGGAACGTGAGTTGTCGAAACTGTGCCGTAAAGCGGTTAAGCAATTGCTGATGGATAAAAACATCAAGCACATTGAAATCAACGGTGACAACCTGAAAGATTTCCTCGGTGTGCAGAAGGTCGACTATGGCCGTGCTGATACCGAAAACCGTGTCGGCCAGGTCACTGGTCTGGCGTGGACCGAAGTGGGCGGCGAATTGCTGACCATCGAAACGGCCTGCGTACCGGGCAAAGGTAAGCTGACGTATACCGGTTCTCTGGGGGAAGTCATGCAGGAATCCATTCAGGCTGCACTGACGGTTGTCCGTTCACGCGCAGACAAACTGGGTATCAACCCTGACTTCTACGAAAAACGTGATATTCACGTTCACGTACCAGAAGGGGCAACGCCGAAAGATGGTCCGAGTGCCGGTATTGCCATGTGTACCGCGCTGGTGTCTTGTCTGACGGGTAACCCGGTTCGCGCGGATGTTGCGATGACCGGTGAGATTACGTTGCGTGGTCTGGTTCTGCCTATCGGTGGTCTGAAAGAAAAGCTGCTGGCGGCCCATCGTGGTGGCATCAAAGTGGTTCTGATCCCAGACGACAACAAACGTGATCTGGAAGAAATTCCGGCAAACGTGCTGGCAGATCTTGAGATCCACCCGGTAAAACGCATTGATGATGTTCTGAACATCGCACTGCAAAATCCGGCTTACGGCGCATTGCCGGTTGCAGCAAAATAGTGACTTCAGCTTACACAGTTGAATAAAACTCAGGCTGGCAGGTGAAATCTCACTTGCCAGCTTTTTTTTGTGCCGTTAACTTAGTCAACGGTCAAAGGGTTTCAGGCTGCTTTCAGTCGCTTGCATCGCTCTGACAAGATTGATATAACAGCAGCGCGGTCACGTCCGTAGGGAAAATGCGCCGTGATGAACGAATTTTAAGAGGGGATGATAAGAGTGAATAAGTCACAATTGATCGACAAAATTGCTGCCGGCGCTGATATTTCTAAAGCCGCAGCGGGACGTGTTTTAGATGCTGTTCTTGCATCTGTCACTGACACCCTGAAAGCTGGGGATGAAGTAGCTCTGGTAGGTTTTGGTACTTTCTCCGTGCGTGAACGTTCAGCACGTACTGGTCGTAACCCACAGACCGGTAAAGAAATCAGCATTGCAGCCGCTAAAGTACCTGGCTTCCGTGCAGGTAAAGCGCTGAAAGATGCCGTTAACGGTTAATTACCTGCAGACTGACGTCGAAACTGTGTGAGGTGCATCACTGATGCTTTTTCATTCAGGTCTGGTTGTTAAACAATAACCTGACGTCATCGGGCTGGTAAGGTAAGATACAAGGCGCATCGAAAACGGTGCGCTTTTTTTATTACAGCGGAGTGTTGCCACACTATGATGGACAATTTACGCGCGGCCGCCAATCACGTCGTGCTCAAAATCATTCTGGCCCTGATTATACTGTCCTTTATTTTGACAGGGGTGGGCAACTACCTGATCGGCGGTTCAGGCGACTATGCAGCGAAAGTGAATGGTCAGGAAATAGGACGTGCTCAGCTGGAACAGGCAGTGCAAAACCAGCGTAGCCGTTTGCAACAGCAGCTTGGAGATCAATTCTCTGCGCTCGCGGGTAGCGACGGTTATATGCAGCAATTACGCCAGGAATCCCTGAGCAACCTGATCGATGTCACTTTGCTGGATCAGTATTCCAAAAAATTAGGCATTACCGTCAGCGATCAGCAGATCAAAGACGCGATTTTTGCGACCCCACAATTCCAGACTGATGGCCGTTTCGACAACACTAAATATCTGCAAAGCATTCAGGGGATGGGATACACCGCAGACAATTTTGCACAGTTGATGAAACAACAGTTAATCAGTCAGCAACTTGAACAGGCCTATGGCCAGTCCGATTTTGTTCTGCCCGTGGAAAGCAAATCGTTAGGTGAGCTGATCCTTCAGAGCCGTGATGTACAGACTGCCACATTGGATACCGATGCGCTGGCAGCTAAACAGCAGGTTACTGACGCTGAATTGCAGGCATTCTACGACCAGAATAAAAACAATTTCCTCTCGCCTGAACAGGTGAAAGTCAGCTACATCGAAATGGATGCAGCCGCCATGCAGGGGAAAACTAACGTGACGGATGCGGATATCAGCGCCTATTACGACCAGCATAAAAGCGAATTTGGTCAGCCTGAACGTCGTCGTTACAGCGTCATCGTCCTGAAATCTCAGGCCGATGCTGACGCAGTGGCTGCCGAGCTGAAGAAAGGCGCTGATTTCGTGGAACTGGCTAAGACTAAATCGACCGATGCGCTGAGTGCCAGGCAGGGGGGCGATCTGGGCTGGATGGAGCCAGAAACCACGTTACCAGAATTTAAAAATGCCAATCTGACCACCAAAGGTCAGGTTTCCGGTGTGATTAAATCTGACAGCGGTTTCTTCATTCTTCGCCTTGATGACGTGACGCCTGAGCAGGTCAAACCGTTAGCTGAAGTTCGCAACACGATTTCCGACAAGCTCAAACAAGAGAAATCACTGGATGCTTACTACGCGCTGCAACAGAAAGTCAGCGAAGCGGCAACCAATGACAACGAATCTCTGGCTTCTGCTGAAGATGTTGCCGGTACGAAAGCGATTCACACTGACTGGTTCACTCAGAATCAAATCCCGGCCGGTATCAATTTCAAACCCGTCGTACAGGCGATTTTTGACGGCGGTCTGATTGGTCAGGACGGTTCCCCAGGCAGTAACTCAGACATTATTACCGTTGATGGTGATCGCGCCTTTGTCGTTCGCGTGGATGCACACAAAGCTGAAGGGGTTAAACCTTTCGCTGAAGTGAAAGATCAGGTGACGACGCTGGTCAAACGACAGAAAGCACAGGATCAGGCGCGTGTGGATGGTGAGAAATTGCTGACTGCGTTGAAAGAGGGCAAAGGCGATGATGCCATGAAAGCTGCTGGCCTCACATTTGGCTCTGTTCAGAAAGTACAACGCAGCCAACAGCCTTCTGCATTCGAAGAGAACGTCTATGCACTGCCTCATCCTCAGAAAGACAAACCGGTTTATGGTCTGACTCAGGACGATAAAGGCAACAGCGTACTGGTCAAACTGAATGCTGTGACGCCAGGTTCCATTCCTGCCGCCGATGCAGCACGTTTCAATCAGGAAATGCAACAGACTTCCTCGAACGTAGCCTTTGATTCGCTGCTGACCAACCTGCGCCAGGAAGCGAAAATCAAATACGGTTCTGCTGCACAAAACCAGTAAACGCCGCAAAGTTTTGTAACGCGTTGCAACAAACAAAAGGCCGCTTCCGCGGCCTTTTCCATATTTGAAAGTTGCCCATTGTCCGCATTTTCTGCCTGATGCACTCTCTCCGTGCTGTCAAACACATGGAGGATACAGCATGAAAAAATTAGGCATTACCTCACTTTCGTTAGCTCTGGCACTGGGACTTTCCACTCTACCGGTAATGTTGCAGGCCGCGCCTAATGCGACCAGCAGCGTGGCGACCACAACGGCGGCGCCAGCGGCGGCACCCAGTAAAGTCACTGGCCCGCAAGTGAAAAAGGAGCAGGTGGCAGTAGCCGGTGAAAGTACTGTAAGCATTAACACGGCGACGGCGGAAGAGTTTGCCAGCGTGATGAATGGCGTCGGTATGAAAAAGGCGCAAGCCATTATCAGTTACCGCGAAGAACTGGGGCAATTTACGGATATTGAGCAACTGCGGGAAGTTCCGGGGATTGGCGCAGCATTGTTTGAGCGTAACAAGGACCGTCTGAAATTGTGACGGATGTCGCGGCGGCGATCCCTTGACGGTTGCCGCCGTTTTCTTCTGCTAATCTCTAAAGACATCTGACCAGTTTGGTCGTATACCTTAGACGACGATCAGGAGTTTTTTAACGATTATGCATACGTTCATTAAAGTTCGCGGTTTCCACATCGACGTTTATCAGCACGTTAATAATGCGCGTTATCTGGAGTTTCTTGAAAGCGCGCGCTGGGAGTGGCTCGACAATCAGTCAGGTTTCCAGTGGATGAGCCAGAACAAGATTGCTTTCATTGTGGTAAATATCAACATCAATTACCGAAAACCGGCCGTACTGGGTGATGTTCTGCGCATAGACAGTAGTTTGCAGCAACTGAACGGGCGTAGCGGTGTGCTCGAACAGGTTGTGACCTGCGAAGGTGATGTGGTAGCGGATGCAACGCTGACGTTCGTATGTATCGATTTGCGCACGCAAAAAGCGCTGCCGCTGGAAGGGGAATTGCTCGAGCGGTTACGTGAACTGGAACTTGAAAACGATTAATCAATCCCACTACAGAATAACGTTGTCGTGAAAATAATATGCAAACGGGCGGCTTATAAGCCGCCCGTTAACCAACCAGTCACTGCAGTCTCACCACCGTGATATTAGCGCAGCCCGGTTTTTTGCTTCATGTTGCCCATCACGCCCGCTTTATCCTGCTGGTACTGTTGCAAACCATTGGCGCGCAAATGGCACGCTGCACATTCGCCGCAGCCATCACCGGCAATGCCGTTATAACAGGTTAGCGTTTTATGGCGAACCCGATCCAGTTGCTGATAATAATCGGCCAGCGCCCAGGTTTCGGCTTTATTGAGCCACATCAAAGGGGTTTCGAAGCGAATATCACGTGCCAGACCCAGCGAGACGGCGGTGTTCAGCGCCTTAACGAATTCGTCGCGACAATCCGGATAACCGGAGAAGTCAGTTTCACACACGCCGGTGATCACTGCTTCTGCCTGGATCTGATAGGCATAAATAGCCGCCAGTGTCAGAAACAGAATATTACGGCCGGGAACGAACGTACTCGGCAGGCCGCCGTTGCTTTCATCGCCAAAACTAGGCACCGGAATGTTATCGCGGGTCAGGCTGCTGACGGCCAGTTCGTTTAACAAACCGACATCCAGCAGTTTGTGGGCACGCGCGCCCAGTTCTACAGACAGTTTTTGTGCAATCTCGATTTCTGCACGATGACGCTGACCATAATCGAAAGTGACGCAGTGGACTTCGTCATATTGCTTCAGAGCCTGAATCAGACAGGTTGTTGAGTCTTGTCCGCCGCTAAAAACCACCACTGCTCTTTTCATTATGATTACCTGTTGTTAAAACCATTATCTAAAATTTACTGCGTATCGGGCAGTAAAATTGCCCTAATGTTACTTTCCTTTACCTTCAGAGTGTAGTGAAACAGCTCCTTCAGGCATTTTCCGTTGGCAGAGGCGGAGGAACCCATGCCTGACAAAAATCGAACCAGCCCCATGCCGTGAGTTGCACACCACTGATGCGCGGAGGCGCGCTGACCTGATACTGATAGTTAAACAATGGCGTGACGATGGCAGATTGCATCCACTGAAATAAATGATCGCGCAGTTCGTCCGAGCGATGGTTTTCCAGCGGAATTTGCTGAATGGTGGTCAGGCGCTGTTGCTGGCGGGCATAATCTTCTTCTCGCAGGATCCCCGGCCAGAGCGGATCTTGCTGTAACCAGTTCTCCAGCGAGGCGTTGGGAGATTCACCAATCAGGCGATCGCCGAGAAGCAGATCGGCAGAGCCCAGCAGCGTATCATCTTCCCAAAGTCGCCCGGCATGATACTCAACTTGCAGTGCACAACCTTCTTCTGCCAGTTTTTCTTTTAGTGCCTGCGCCACCAGCTCAAATTCAACCGGTGGGTGAAACAGTAATGTCAGCTTCTCCGGCAGTGGAACATCCGTATCGTCATGCAAAGGGATTGGCCAGCCCGGTAACATTTCCTTGCTGGACTTCACCAGATCATGATCAATAGGTAAATTATCCAGCATGCCGCTGCGCTGGATCAGACGGACAATTTTACGCGCCTGAGCCTCATTCAACACGCCACGTTTCAGATTGGCAGCGATGTAGCAAAATCCCAGGCTGGTGCTGCGTCTGACGGGTTTAACCCGCGATAGTTCATCCTGTTCACCCAGAATGATCCGGACAGGGTGCTGGCAACTGACATTATTTTTTTGCGCAAACAGTTGCGGCGTGATCCAAAATTCAATAGCCGCCAGGTAAGGATGCTGTAAGGCGTACAACGTATGTTGCTCCAGCCTGATAAGTTCGGGCGAAAAGGTGGTCAGGCGGAAAGGACCGGCGCCGATATGCGGATTATCAGGGTGCGATAACAGGCAGTTAAGGTCGGCAAACCGGTGCGCCAGCCAGTAATCGGGTTTATCGAGATCAAACTGCAGGCACAGGGCGTGCGGCTGAGAGATTATGCTCACGGATGCCAGATTATGTTTACCGCGCGGCGAATTTCTCAGTTGTTCAAAGCGCATCATTAATTGCGCTGTTTTAAGCGGTTCTCCGTTATGCCAGAACAACTGACTGCGCAGGAAAAACTGCCAGGTTTTACCGTTGTTACTGATTTGCCAGTGATGGGACAGATCGGGTTGGGGAGTTGAATTTCCCGGAATAAAACGCGTCAGTCCCGCATGAATGGTATGCGCAAGATGTTGCTCCGCGCGGCCGGTCAGCGTCAGCGGATCCAAAGGCTGGAGAGGGCGGTAATAAGGTATACGCAGCGTGGGCGCATCCTCCTGCCATTGCCCGCCCAAATGCGGTGCCAGCAATGCATTGAGATGGCTCGGATCCAACTGGCTGAGTTGCAGCGCGGCCGAGTGCTCACCATTTTTAAGCAGTTCCTGCAGATAAGCTCCCCGCAAATCCTCGGGCGCCTTCAGGCAGCAAAGTGATGCACGCTTTCCGCGACCTGCTTGCGATTGCCAGTCAATCCAGCCTGCATCCTGAAAGTGTGTCAGCAGCGTACGGGTATGCCGTTCACTGCAACAGAAAATGTCAGCCAGTTCTGCCACGGTAAATTGAACCGGACATTGGCCGGTCTTCAGGTATAAACGTTGAAACTGATTAAGCCGGTTTTGCAGGCGCACAATAAATACGGAACCTTATTTTTCAGATTAACTTATCTGTTCAGCATATCGCACTTATGGCGCACTGGCTTGCAGTGAAGAATCAAAGTGTGCGTTAAAACCGGAACAGTATTTACAAACTGTTCACTATTAGTTCCGCAAATCGCAGTCCATACTTTGGGTGTGAAAACTATTCCCTTTCTGAGAGAAAATATGTTCCGTTTAGCTGCATTTGATATGGATGGCACACTGCTTTTACCTGATCACACGCTGGGCGAAAAAACGCTGGCGACGTTACGACAGCTGGCTGAAAAGCCAATGAAATTGACGTTTGCGACTGGCCGTCATTATCTCGAAATGAAAGATATTCTGGCGAATATCGGGCTGGAAGGTTTTCTGATCACCGGAAATGGCACGCGAATTCATGACTTGTCCGGGCACCGGTTGCATGCCAGTGACTTGTCCGAGGATTGTGCGCATGAGCTTTTACACACGCAATGGGATACACCGGCCAGCCTGCATGTATTCCGCGATGACGGTTGGTTTACAGCGCTGGACGATCCGGATTTGCTGATCCCGCATCAGTTCAGCGGCTTCCGCTACCAGTTACAGGATCTGCGTTTATTGCCTGATGCCGGTAACAGCAAAGTTTGTTTCTGCGCACCGCATGAAACCCTGCTGGCGCTGGTTCCGCAACTGAAAGCGCATTTCGGCCCGCGTCTTGACCTGTGCTTTTCAGCGGCAGATTGTCTGGATGTGCAGCCTGCGGGGAGTAATAAAGGCAGCGCCCTGGCGCTTCTTACTGCCGGTCTGGGTATCGGTATGTCTGAATGCATGGCATTCGGCGATGCTATGAATGATAAAGAAATGCTGGAAAGTGTCGGGATGGGGCTGATTATGGGCAACGCATTACCGGTGCTGAAAGAACAAGCTTCTCATTTACAAATCATCGGACATTGCCGTAATCAGGCTGTGTCTCACTTTTTGCAACACTGGCTGCACACTCCACACCTCACCTATTCCCCCGAATATTAAGGTATTGCAGCAAGCCGGGTTCACTTTAACTGTCCCGGCTTTTTTTCCGTCATACTTCAAGCTGCAGATGCGTTGGCTGCGTTTGCTCACCCGAATCACTTACTAATGTAAGCTCATCGGGATTCACAAATTTGCCGCCTGCCTGCAACTCGAATTATTTTGGAAAAAAATATTAGTTAAGACCTTCCAGTTGTGCAGCGTAAACGGAAATATCCCCGATATTCTTCGCTACCCAGTTGTCATCAAAGTAGGTATTCAGATAACGTTCGCCGCTGTCGCAAAGCAGGGTAACGATGGAGCCGGTTTCGCCTTTCTCGCGCATTTGCTTTGCCAGTTGTAATGCACCCCACATATTGGTTCCTGTCGAGCCGCCGACTTTTCTCCCCAGTACCAGCTCAAGCCAGCGGACGGTAGCAATACTTGCGGCATCAGGGACTTGTATCATGCTGTCAATGACGTCGGGAATAAATGAGGGTTCGGCCCGCGGGCGGCCAATGCCTTCAATACGGCTGCTACATTGTGCGGTAACCCTGGCATCACGTTGCTGATAGTAATCATAAAAGACAGAGTTTTCGGGATCCACCACAACCAGTTCGGTATCGTGCCCCTGATAGCGGATATAGCGGCCGAGCGTTGCGGACGTTCCGCCGGTGCCAGCACTCATCACCAGATAACGCGGCACCGGATGCGGTTCGCGGGACATCTGACGAAAGATACTGTCTGCAATGTTGTTGTTCCCGCGCCAGTCGGTGGCACGTTCTGCGTAGGTAAACTGATCCATATAATGGCCGTTCAGCTCTTTAGCAAGTAACTCTGAAGCAGCATAAATCTGACCTGAATTTTCGACAAAATGGCAACGACCGCCATAAAACTCAATTTGCTGAATTTTGCGCGGGGCTGTACAGGCAGGCATCACGGCAATAAAGGGCAGACCCAGCAGACGCGCGAAATAAGCTTCGGAGATGGCGGTACTGCCCGAAGATGCTTCAATAATCGGCGTATTTTCGCGGATCCAGCCGTTGCACAGTCCATATAAAAATAATGAGCGTGCCAGACGATGTTTCAGGCTGCCGGAAGGGTGCGTGCTCTCATCCTTGAGGTACAACGAAATTCCGGGGAGGTCGTGCAGCGCGAGACGAATTAAATGTGTGTCGGCTGAACGTTGATAATCGGCGTCGATTTCTTTAATGGCGTGAGTGACCCAGGAATTACGCATGTTGCAGGCTCGTCTACGTGTTGTGGTGATATAAAGAATAACGTAATCCCCAGAGAAATAAGTTACTCTTTAACCCATGAATCATGTGATTTGGAGAAATTTTTTCTCCCGGAGTGCGCTATGGTAGATAAAATTGATCTTGCGCTGTTATCGCTGTTACAAAAGGATTGCACCCTTTCTCTGAACGAACTGGCTGAGGCCGTCAATCTCACCACCACCCCCTGCTGGAAAAGAATAAAGCGTCTTGAAGATGACGGGATTATTTGTGGAAAAGTGGCATTGCTTGACGGTGAAAAACTGGGGCTGAGCCTGACGGCATTTGTGCTGATTAAGACTCAGCATCACAACAGCGAGTGGTATCAGCGATTTGTTCAGCAGGTCGAAGCGTTTCCCGAGGTGTTAGGTTTTTACCGGATGGCAGGCGAGTATGATTATTTGCTGCAGGTCCAGGTCTCCGATATGAAAAGCTACGATAACTTTTACAAGCGACTTGTGAATGGCATTCCAGGGCTGAACGATGTGACCTCAAGTTTTGCGATGGAGCGCATAAAATCGACCACTGCATTGCCGATTTAATGCAAAAGTTGCAGTAAAAAGTTTCATCAGAAACGCCTGTTAACTCTGGTATCCTTGTCGGCCTGAAGAGGAAATTGGTATTTCTGCCGCCGGTTTAACTCAATAAAATCATTATTATTTGTATGGAAAACGCTGCGTGAGATTGTTTGCACAATTAGGCTGGTACTTCCGACGCGAATGGCGCCGGTATCTGGGTGCCGTCGCCTTACTGATCATTATCGCCGTTCTGCAATTGCTGCCACCAAAACTGGTGGGTGTAATTATTGATGGGGTTACGTCAAAACAAATGTCTTACGGCGTGCTTTTTGCGTGGCTTGGCCTGATGCTGGGCACGGCTGTTGTGGTGTATTTGCTGCGTTATGTCTGGCGCGTGCTGCTGTTCGGCGCGTCTTATCAGCTTGCTGTTGAACTGCGACAGGATTTTTTCCGTCAACTGAGCCGTCAGCATCCCGCTTTTTATCTGCGTCATCGTACCGGTGATTTGATTGCCCGTGCCACTAATGACGTCGACCGCGTGGTGTTCGCTGCGGGAGAGGGCGTACTGACGCTGGTGGATTCTCTGGTCATGGGGCTGGCGGTACTCATCGTTATGGCCACTCAGATCAGCTGGGAACTGACGTTACTGTCGCTGGTGCCGATGCCGGTAATGGCCATCATCATCAAGCGCTATGGCGATCAACTGCATTCCCGCTTCAAAACCGCGCAGGCGGCGTTTTCCTCGCTTAACGATCAGGCGCAGGAAAGCCTGACCAGTATCCGTATGATCAAAGCTTTTGGCCTGGAGAATCATCAGTCATCGCAGTTTGCTGATGTAGCTGCGGATACCGGCGCAAAAAATATGCGTGTCGCGCGCGTCGATGCCCGCTTTGATCCGACCATCTATGTCTCTATCGGCATGGCGAACCTGCTGGCCATCGGCGGCGGAAGCTGGATGGTCGTCAACGGTCACCTGACACTTGGCGAACTCACCAGCTTTGTGATGTACCTTGGTCTGATGATCTGGCCGATGCTTGCACTCGCCTGGATGTTTAACATCGTTGAACGTGGCAGCGCCGCTTACAGTCGTATCCGCAGCCTGTTACAGGAAGCGCCGGCTGTTGTGGATGGCAAAACACCATTACCCGCAGGGCGCGCGGTACTGGCTGCTCAAATCACTAACTTCTATTATCCGGAAAATAACCATGCTGCTTTAACGTCCGTCGCTTTTTCCCTGCAACCGGGGCAAATGCTGGGGTTATGCGGTCCGACGGGTTCCGGCAAAAGTACGCTGCTCTCGCTCCTTCAGCGCCAGTTCGATGTCACTGACGGGGATGTGCGCTATCACGGATTATCCCTTAAAGAAATTCAGCTTGATGACTGGCGTGGCCGGCTGGCCGTGGTCAGCCAGACGCCTTTCCTGTTCTCAGACACTGTCGCGCAGAATATTGCGCTCGGACGGCCTGATGCCTCGCAGGAAGAGATTGAAGAAGCCGCCCGTCTCGCCAGCGTTCATGATGACATTCTGCGCTTACCTCAGGGATATGAAACTGAAGTGGGCGAGCGTGGTGTCATGCTCTCCGGTGGTCAGAAACAGCGTATTTCGATTGCGCGTGCATTGCTCCTCAAAGCCGAAATCCTGATCCTGGATGATGCTTTATCCGCCGTTGATGGCCGGACGGAGCACCAGATCCTGCACAATCTGCGCCAGTGGGGAAATGACCGCACGGTGATCATCAGTGCACATCGTCTTTCTGCACTGACCGAAGCCAGTGAAGTTCTGGTGTTCAGCCAGGGGAGTATTTCGCAACGTGGCAACCATGAGCAGCTTGCTGCTGAACCCGGCTGGTACCGTGATATGTTCCGTTATCAGCAATTAGAAGCCGCGCTGGATGATGTGCCGCAGGAAAAGGAGCCGGAACACCGTGGCTGAACAAAAAACAGTTAAAATTCAGAAGCTTTGGCCAACGCTAAAACGCCTGTTGAAATACGGGAAACCCTACAGCAAACCGCTGTCTTATGCGGTGCTGATGCTATGGATTGCAGCGGCTGCGGAAGTGACCGGCCCTATATTAATCAGCTTCTTTATCGATCACTACGTGGCTAAAGGCGAAATGCCATGGGGGAAGGTCAGTTTGCTCGCACTGAGTTTTATCTTCCTGCAATTTCTGGCAGCAAGTCTGCACTATTTTCAGGCACTGTTGTTCAACCGTGCTGCGGTGGGCGTCGTCCAGCGCCTGCGCACCGAAGTCATGGATGCGGCATTACGGCAACCTCTGAGCACATTTGATACCCAGCCAGTGGGGCAGCTGATTTCCCGGGTGACCAACGACACGGAAGTTATCCGTGATTTGTATGTGACCGTGGTGTCGACAGTTTTGCGCAGTATCGCCCTGATTGGCGCGATGCTGGTGGCAATGTTCAGCCTCGACTGGCGTCTGGCCTCGGTGGCGATTTGTATCTTCCCGGCCGTATTTGTTGTGATGGGGTTGTACCAGATTTACAGTACGCCGGTGGTGCGCAAGGTACGCGCTTATCTGGCAGATATTAATGATGGTTTCAATGAAGTCATCAACGGCATGAATGTGATTCAGCAGTTCCGCCAGCAGAAAAGGTTTGGTGAACGACTTGCCCGCGCCAGCCAGTCTCACTATCTGGCCCGCATGCAAACGCTGCGGCTGGAAGGATTCCTGTTGCGTCCTTTGCTCAGCTTATTCTCCTCGTTGATTTTATGCGGCCTGCTTATTCTTTTTGGATTCAGTGCAGAAGGTTCTGTGGGCGTCGGGGTTTTGTATGCTTTCATCAATTATCTCGGACGGCTCAACGAGCCTCTGATTGAACTGACCTCACAACAATCGATTATGCAGCAAGCAGTGGTCGCTGGTGAACGTATCTTTGATTTGATGGACCGCACCCAGCAGCAATACGGGCCGGATGACAAATTACTGACTAGCGGCGAGATTGATATCAAAGATGTCAGCTTTGCTTACCTTGCGGATAAATGGGTACTGGAAAATATTTCCCTGCATGTGCCTTCGCGTGGTTTTGTGGCGCTGGTCGGGCACACTGGCAGTGGCAAAAGTACGCTGGCGAATCTGCTGATGGGCTATTACCCGTTAAATAAAGGTGAGATCCGGGTTGACGGGCGTAACCTCGCTGACTTATCGCACACCAGCCTGCGCAAAGGCATTGCCATGGTTCAGCAGGACCCGGTCGTTCTGGCTGAATCCGTGTTCGCCAATGTGACGTTAGGCCGTGATATTGATGAAGCGCAAGTCTGGCATGCGCTGGATATTGTGCAACTCTCGCCGCTGGTGCGCGAAATGCCCGAGGGTATCAATACGCGTCTGGGAGAGCAGGGCAATAATCTTTCTGTCGGTCAGAAACAATTACTGGCGATGGCGCGCGTTTTGGTGCAAGCACCGGAAATTCTGATCCTTGACGAGGCAACGGCCAATATTGACTCCGGCACCGAGCAGGCTATTCAGCGCGCATTACGGGCTATCCGGGAGCAGACTACGCTCGTGGTTATTGCACACCGACTGTCGACGATTGTGGATGCCGATAATATTTTGGTATTGCACCGCGGACAAGCTGTAGATCAGGGTAATCACTTACAACTGCTGGCAGAAAAAGGCCGGTATTATCAGATGTATCAGTTGCAACTTGCCGGGCAGCAATTGGCTTCTGCGGAGCAGATTACACCTGCAACCGAAAACGCATAATCTTTGGGCTGGTGTCGTATCTCTGCGACACCAGCTTTCTGCTTTCTCCGGTTTTCTTTTCCCGTTTTTGCTTACCCCGCACTGTATTCATGCAGGCCAAACCCTTTTCCCAATCTGGCTGCACTAAAAAGCAGCGATAAGCACTCAAATGGTGCGTGTACTGCTGTGCTGAATATGGCGTGGCAACTGTGCGCGTGGTCACGATTATTCTGAAAATGCCGTATTACGCGGGAATTGTATGAATCTGCGCCCGATTTCAACTCTGGCACATCCTTTGCTTTATCCAATCCGTATCGGGCGCGAATCCTCTCGCGGCAAGCCCTTAATTCGAGGAGTGGCACAATGAAGCTGGTTACTGTGGTGATCAAACCTTTTAAGCTGGAAGATGTGCGTGAAGCGCTGTCTGCTGTTGGAATTCAGGGGCTGACCGTAACGGAAGTTAAAGGTTTTGGCCGTCAGAAAGGTCATGCCGAACTTTACCGTGGTGCGGAATACAGCGTGAACTTCCTGCCAAAAGTAAAAATCGATATTGCTATCGCTGACGATCAGCTCGATGAAGTGATCGACGTGATAAGCAAAGCGGCCTACACCGGCAAGATCGGTGATGGCAAAATTTTCGTTGCTGAATTGCAACGTGTTATCCGTATTCGTACTGGTGAAACCGACGAAGCAGCACTGTAATTTCAGGCTTTTATCTCTCATACCATTCGGTTTGAGATAAATCAGATTAGAAAAAACAGTTTTGAGAAACAGGGGTGGGTTAATAATGAAAAAACTTTTATCCATGATGGGGCTTGGTGCAGTGGCTTTGCTGCCTTCGCTTGCCATGGCAGCAGCACCAGCAGCGGCAAACGGTGCTGATAACGCCTTTATGATGATTTGTACCGCGCTGGTATTGTTCATGACCGTACCCGGTGTGGCGTTGTTCTACGGCGGCTTACTGCGTTCTAAAAACGTTTTGTCCATGCTGACTCAGGTTATTGTCACCTTTGCCCTGGTCTGTGTCCTGTGGATCCTCTACGGTTACAGCCTTGCCTTCAGTGAAGGTAACGCGTTCTTCGGTGGTTTCAGCAACGTAATGATGAAAGGCATTGGCCTGGATTCTGTGACTGGCACCTTCTCGCAGATGATCCACGTTGCATTCCAGTGTTCATTTGCCTGCATCACTGTAGCGCTGATCGTAGGTGGTATTGCTGAACGTGTGCGTTTCTCAGCAGTTCTGATTTTCACTGTGATCTGGCTGACTTTCTCTTATATTCCGATGGCTCACATGGTATGGGCAGGCGGTTTCCTGGCTGCTGATGGTGCGCTGGACTTTGCCGGTGGTACCGTTGTTCATATCAATGCCGCAATTGCTGGCCTGGTCGGGGCTTATCTGCTGGGTAAACGCGCCGGTTTTGGCAAAGAAGCTTTCAAACCACACAACCTGCCAATGGTCTTCACTGGCGCCTCAATCCTGTATGTGGGCTGGTTCGGCTTCAATGCGGGTTCAGCAAGTGCCGCAAGCTCTGTTGCCGCGCTGGCTTTCCTGAACACTGTCATTGCTACTGCTGGCGCAATCCTGTCCTGGACGCTGGTTGAGTGGATGGTGCGCGGTAAGCCCTCACTGCTGGGCGCAAGCTCCGGTGCTATCGCAGGTCTGGTGGCTATCACGCCTGCATGTGGTACGGTCGGCGTAGGTGGTGCTCTGATTATCGGTCTGGTAGGCGGTATCACTGGTCTGTGGGGGGTTGTTACCCTGAAAAAATGGCTGCGTGTTGATGACACCTGTGATGTGTTCGGTGTTCATGGCGTGTGCGGTATCGTAGGTTGTCTGCTGACGGGTGTATTCACGTCCAGTTCACTTGGCGGCGTGGGCTACGCAGAAGGCGTGACCATGGGCCATCAGGTTTGGGTGCAGTTCTTCAGCGTGTGCGTAACATTGGTCTGGTCAGGCGTTGTTGCCTTCATCGGTTACAAAGTGGCTGACATGATCGTAGGTCTGCGTGTTCCTGAAGAACAAGAACGCGAAGGTCTGGACGTTAACAGCCACGGCGAAAACGCTTACAACCAATAATGAGATTTCAGAGAAAGTAGTGCGCTAACTCTCTAATTAAGCAGTTAAAAATAATACAATAATGATGATATGCAAAAGGGGCGATAATGATATCGCCCCTTTTTAATGCGCCATTCTAACAGCGGGTTCTTTAAGGATGATTATTCAGGCTTTCGCTGACGAATAACACCTTCCTGGACCGTGGAGGCGACCAGTACGCCATCGCGGGTATAAAACTGTCCCCGTACAAAACCACGCGCACCGGAGGCAGAGGTGCTTTCGACGGCATACAGCAACCAGTCATCCATGCGGAACGGGCGGTGGAACCACATCGAGTGGTCGATGGTTGCGACCTGCATACCAGGTTCAAGGAAGCCAATACCATGAGGTTGCAGCGCCGTTGGCAGGAAGTTGAAGTCAGACGCATAGCCAAGCAAATACTGATGAATTCGCAAATCATCAGGCATTTCACCGTTGGCGCGGAACCACACCGCACGGTGAGGTTCTTCGACACTTCCTTTCAGCGGGTTATGAAATTTCACCGGACGCATTTCAATAGGTTTATGGCCGATAAATTTTTCGCGGAATTTTTCTGGTATCAGATGCGCCAGATTTTTAGCAATATCTGCTTCTGATACCAGCGTTTCTGGTGGCGGCACATCCGGCATGGTGTTCTGATGCTCAAAGCCACTTTCCTGACTCTGGAATGACGCCGTCATATAGAAAATCGGCTTGCCATGCTGCACGGCTTTTACGCGTCGGGCGCTGAAACTGTTGCCGTCACGCAGGATTTCCACGTCATAGATGATGGGTTTGCTGCTGTCGCCCGGACGCAAAAAGTAGCTGTGGAAAGAATGGATACCGCGTTCCGCCGGGACAGTCTGCTTAGCGGCGTACAATGCCTGGCCGACAACCTGACCCCCAAAGACCTGACGTAAGCCCAGATCTTCACTTTGACCACGGAACAGTCCTTCTTCAATTTTTTCCAGATCAAGCAGATCCAGCAGATTTTTTAGTGCCTGATTCATAGTGGCCTCATGAAAGTTACCGAAGAAATCGACCTCAGTTGTTCGGGGTAATGCAGGCAGGAATCTTCTGAAATACGCCTTCACCGACAGGTCTAACCTGTTAATCATAGTGGATCTTCCGTTTTGCCAGAAGATCTGTTTGGTCGGTAACAGGAAAACCTCAGATTTCTGTGCCATGATTAATAGGTCAGCTGGTTAAAGTCACTACATTCATCGTCGGCGTTTATTACAGCCTGTCGACAAGCGACAATAAAAAGGGAGTACGATAAATGAAACTTTGGCAGATAGTAGGTGGAACCGCGCTGTCTCTGACTCTTGCCGGATGCGCACAGCATCATGAGGCACCCGCGCAGCAACCTCCTGTGAATACGGCGGCCAGTCCGGTCACTCAACCTGCGATTACCGGCCCGAATGTATCGGGTAGCGTGTTCATCAATCAGCGTGTAGCTTTGCCACCAGATGCAGTCCTGACGGTGACATTGTCTGATGCTTCGGTGGCGGATCAGCCATCCCGCGTGATTTCGCAAAAAGTGGCGAGAACTCAGGGTAAACAGGCACCGTTTACCTTCATCCTGCCGTATAACCCGCAGGAGATTTCTCCTGACGCGCGTATTCTTCTGAGTGCTGCGGTTACCATCAATGGTCAGATGACTTTCATCACTGATTCCATTAAAGAAGTGATTAATCATGGCCAGGGTACACGTGCTGATCTGCAACTTGTCCCTGTTGTCGCCGTTCCTGTAGCCACCAAACCAAGTGCTTTGGGGCCAATGACCAACCCGTCAAATCCTGGGCTGGGCACGTCACCTGCACCAGTAAGTACGGTACCAGCGCAACCGATGACCTATTGATTCAACACTTATGATGGCTAAGCACCGCTCCGGCGGTGCTTTTTTGTAGGGGCTTTTTATGGCCGCTGCATCACCATTTCCAGCCATATTTCTCTAAATCCACTTTGCCTTTCTTAAACGTAATGCCCTCGGCCAGCAGCGCCTGACGCTGACGTTTAAAGTCTTCACCCTGCAGGGATATTTCGCCGTGCCGGTTAATCACCCGATGCCAGGGAAGGGTACTGCCTTCCGGCAGTTTCTTGAGTACGCCACCGACCTGTCTCGCTGCGCGCGGTGAACCGGCCAGCTGTGCGACGTTACCGTAAGTTGTGACTTGCCCGGCCGGGATGGCGGCGATAATCTGAAATACGCGCTGGCGAAAGTTATCGGGTTCCGACATGACATCCTCCTCAGTGATTTGCGCCAGTATGACGCAAAATCAAGGTTCTGTTGCTTCTGATTCAGGCATATTGTTTAAGAAAACAACGCTTGTCGGCGGTTAACTTGCTTTTGCTTCGGTCATCACAGATAATGCCCATCGCTTCAATTCTCTTAGCAGAGAAATGAAGCCGACAACGTCAATGGGGGCCCTGTTGGTTCTCCCGCAACGCTAACTTGTCAACCTGGTCAGGTCCGGAAGGAAGCAGCCATGGCAGGTGTCGCGTGTGCCGGGATGTAGCTGGCAGGGCCTCCACCATTTCAGGCGTTTCCCGATTCATCTTTTCTCTCTCATTTCTCCGTAAACCTACAACCAGCCAGCTTGCGCCCATAAAAAAGGGCACGTTTTCACGTACCCTCTGTCTGATTTGCCAACTTCAGTGATGAACCAGCGTCGCAAAATAATACACCAGCGGGATCGCCAAAATATAAAGGCCAACAGGCACTTCACGTGCTTTTCCGGCAACCACCTTTATGATGACGTAAAACAGCAGCCCGCCGGCGATACCGGTACCAAAGCTGTTGGAAATCAGCGTAATCATCACCATCATCAGTACTGGCAACGCATCGGTAAAATTAGCTAAGTCTACTTTTCGTAAATTACTGAACATGTTCAGGCCAATCAGAATCAGTGCCGGTGCGGTTGCCTCTTTCGGGATCATCAGCGCAATCGGGGTAAATAACAGCATCAGCATAAACATTATGGCTGCTGCCAGCGCGGTCAGGCCCGTTTTCCCGCCCGCTTCGGCAGCCGCGGAGGATTCGATCAGCGCGGTGGCGGCAGGGATCCCGACGATCGGACCCAGCGCCGCAGCAATGGAATCCACCATGAAAGGCCGGTTGATGTGTTTCATATTGCCGTGTTCATCGAGCAATCCGGCCTCACCACCGACAGCCAGGGTGGTGCCCATCGTCGAGAAGAATTCTGAGGCGAAAAAGATAAACAGGAATGGCAGAAAGGCGATGTTGATGGCACCGATTAGATCGACTTTGCCCAACAACGGAGCAACAGAATGCGGCAGGGAGATCCATTGCCCAGGCAAATGCGTGACACCAAAGGGTATGCCCGCCAGCGTCGCCAGCAAAATGGCCCACAAAATGGCACCCGGTACTTTACGTGCCTGTAAGCCCACGGCGACCAGCAGACCAAGAAGCGCAATTAATGCACCCGGCGCGGTAAAATCTCCCAGAGCCAGCGCGTGTGTTTTGGCATTTGCCATTACCAATCCCGCATTGCGGAAGCCGAGCAGCGCAACGAAAATACCAATAGAAGCGGTCAGTCCAAGCTTGATCGACTGCGGAACAGAACGGGTGACCACTTCACGCAAGCCAAACACCGTCATCACGAAAAATAAAATCCCCGACCAGCATGCAATACCTAGCGCGATGGGCCAGGTAATGCCGTCGCCCGCTAGCGTAATACCGACCAGCACCGAGCCGCCAATGCCCGGCCCGACCATAAAGGGCAGGTTGGCGTAAAAGGCCATCAGCAGAGAACCCAGCACAAATACCAGGATCACGCCGGTGGTAGCTGCGCCTTTATCCATACCGCTGACGGCCAGTAAACCGGGGATCACCACCAGTAAATACGCCGCCGCAAGAAAACCGGTGATGCCTGCCAGACATTCCGTTTTAATTTTGGTCTGGCGCTGGTGCAGATGGAAGCGGCGTTGTATCCAGCTTTCGTCAGCTGAGACGGTAACATTTTTCACAGAACTTTCGGACATGCTTAAATTCCCCTGAAAATAATTCTTATCATGTGGTGTTCGCTCTCTTTCTTACGCCGGGTGGTTTTGTTCGTGCTCAGTTTCTTCCGGCCAGATTTCCAGAACCGGATTGACGATTTCACGCAATCCGCCATCCGTGAGCCCTAAGTCGGTCAGATGCGGGCCGGCATTACACGCCAGACAAGTCCCTTCGATGGCTTTAAAAACGCGATAAGGCGGTTCCCAGTCGGCGATCAGGGCACTGAGTTCGCGCAGGTTTTTAAACTGCTTCGCTAATTCTGTGGCCGGTAAATCAGACAACATTCCGGCAATCGGCATATCGATATTGGCCAGCAATTTCCCATGCTGGCTCAACGCCATACCGCCGCCGCTGGCAATCAGCTGATTGGCTGCAACCACCATATCGGCTGGATCCCGGCCGATAACCACCAGATTATGGGAATCGTGCGAGTAAGAGGTCGCAATGGCTCCGCGTAACTCTCCCCAGCCTTCGAGTAATGCCATTTTCGGTGTGGCGTCGTGGCGACCGTGGCGATGCTGAACCCAAATCAGGCTGAAGCCCTCCGGGATCTCTGCTGCGCCATTCCGTACGGCAACGGTGACTTCACTCCATTGCGTAAAGCGCGCGCCTTTAATATTACGCAACCGCGCTTTGCCATTATTCAGCCCCGGAATTTTCAGCCGGAAATCACCGGCGTTCAGGGGCGGTAAACGCAGGGTGTCTCGGGGAGGAACCACTCCGCTTGCAGCGGCAGGGGTGAACAGCAGCTTGCCTTGCCGGGCCACACAGGTTCCGCCAACATATACCGCACGCGGATGAAGATTTTCCAGTGAGTCAAACGCGATAATATCTGCCGTACGGCCTGCGGCAATCAGTCCTAAATCTGCACGTTGCATGCGGATGGCGGCATTAAACGTTGCCATGCGTAGTACATCTTCTGCACGTAATCCGTAGGAAATCAGGAGCTTGATTAGGGCGATCAGCCCGCCTTTTTCCAGCAGATGATCGGGCGGTACGTCGTCAGTACACAATGTTATTTGTGATGAAAGATGGGGAAGGGCGAGCAAAGCGGTTGCGATATCAGGCAGAAGATAAGGATGCGAGCCGCGAATTTGCAGCGTCAGGCCGGCACGCAACTTTTCCAGCGCATCTTCAGCCGACGTCAGTTCGTGATCTGACGTCACACCGGCGGCCAGATACGCCTGCAACTGTTCATCTTTAAGGCCGCGTGCATGGCCTTCAATCAGCTTTCCACTGTTTAATCCGGCCTCGAGGATTTCCAGCATTCGCTCGCTGCCATTGAGTACGCCATACATATCCATTACTTCGGCGACACCTGCAATTTCCGGCCAGCTAAGCATTGTCTGCATTTCCTGACCCCGGAAATCTGCGCCGGACATCTCTAAGCCCGGCGTTGAGGGCACGCTGGAAGGGGCAGCACATATTACGCGTAATGGCAGATGACGGCTGGACTGGACGGCGTACTGCACACCGGCTACCCCCAGTACATTCGCCAGTTCATGCGGATCCCAAAATACCGTTGTCGTGCCCTGAGCAACGACGATTTCTGCATATTTTTCCGGTGGTAAATGCGAGCTTTCAATGTGAACGTGCGTATCGATAAGGCCGGGAGAAAGGTAATTTCCTGATAAGTCATCAACATTTTCAGCCTGCCTGAACTTCCCGCGCGGATGAACGCTGGCAATCATATTGCCGGTGATACCGACATCGGCTTCGCGAATTTCGCCGGTGACCATGTCGATAACGCGGGCATTAACCAGAAGGCGGTCGAAAGGGATCCTTCCCAGTGCAGCGTTAATGGCCCGCTGGCGCAGGGGCCGGGAGGCGATGCTGTCGGTCATAACGATTTCCGGATTTGAACAATGATGAGGCTAATGTAGGGAGCGGCGGAGGCTTTGCCCAGATGATTTATTTTATCCGTTTATAAGATGCGGTTATGCTGAGCAAACGTTTTCTTTTTTCGTGGAATAGCTGCTCATTATGTCTGAACCCTGGCGCCGGCTGCCTGCCCTTTCCCTCAAGCAAATTCAATATTTTGTGACGCTGGCGCAACTGCGCAGTTTTACCGATACGGCGAATCGGCTGGCAATCAGTCAGCCCGCGCTGAGCAGCGCGCTTCGGCAAATTGAATCGGTATTAGGGGGGAAATTACTCAACCGGACGGCACAGGGAGTGAGCCTGACTGAACAGGGTGAGGCTGTTTTGCCCTATGCAGAACGCTTATTGAATACCGCACATAGCGTTTTCGATGATATGCAGCAAATTATGCGTCAGGGCGGGGATGGCACATTACGTATTGGATTAGTGCCTTCGGTCAGCACGTTGTTATTTCCGGTGGTTCCACAATTACTGGCGGAATATTTCCCTGATATGCGTGTGGAGTTCCATGACCTGACGAACGACGCATTATTACTGGAACTGGATAACGGATCGGTGGACTTTGGTATCGGTGCAACAGACAGTACGGTGCCGGGAACGCTGGCTGTTTATCCGCTACTGGAAGATCCTTTTGTGGCTGTTATCAGACGAGATGATCCGCTTTCTCAAGGTCATAATATTCCCTGGCGGCAACTGCTGAAAAGAGATATTGCATTGTTTTCAAAAGGGAATGTCAGCAGGCTGGTGACATCACTCAGTGAGAGTCATCGTCTGAATTTACGGGTGAATTATCGCGTGGATTTTCAGGAGACGTTATATGGACTGGTGCGCTCGCGCCTGGCATTAGCAATATTACCAGAGTTATATACTGCAACCCTTAACGATAATGAATTAACGGTGATTCATTTGCAGCAGCCAACATTAAGCAGAACGGTGGCGATGATGCGCAAACCTGCACCATTACGTTCACCCAAAACGGAACAATGTTTTCAGTTTCTCTTGCAAGCATTTCATCAGCAGATCAAAGAGAAAGCAGAAAGCCTTAACGACCAGATATAGTTAAATAATATTAACGATATTTTGGTTAAATATTAAGCAGCCTGGCCGGAACATATTCCGACCAGGCTTTATAGATCAGCGTACAAATTTCCAGACTGACACCGGGATTTTATCGTACAGCTTGTTCATCGTTAGCTCCGCTAAACGATGGTCAGCTGCCGAGTAAAACAATTCCAGCTCGTCGTCGGACAGTTCATACTTATTTTTCTCAATAACACGTTCAAGTGTATCGATAGTGGTGCATTTACGTAAACGCATCAAATAGTCGATTTTGTTCATCTTAGCCTTTTGATTTTTATCTGATGACTGCATATAAATTATTACTCATGTCTTCATTAGGGTACAGATGTAGTCCCCTGAGAACATTCTGAATAACCGCTTCTTGGTCTTTTGCCATTGGCGCAAATCAGAATCGTTAATTCCATAATTACTGAACAGGGTGTAGGTATCATCCAGATACTCTTCAACCAGGTCACTTAAATGGTTATCGTCCGGATACTTAATTTTAAAACTCATCACAAAGGATGCAATGTGCTCAATCAGTTCATTGAGTTGCAGGTTAACAGCTGAAGTCGGATCGTTAACCCAACCGTGATGACTGTCACCCAGTGTCGCAATCCCTTCATCGTACAGCGTTTCATTCAGGTAGCGTAACTGAGCGATATCGTGCCGCTTAGGCGAGTACTCATCCATATCATCCCCTCCGTAATGGTTTATTCGGTGTTGATAACACTCTGTGAGTAAACAACAAAACTTAATGGCTTACAGGAAACGGCTCTCACTAAAAAACGCTATGAACTGGCTTAAACATCAAAGACAATCGCAAGGAATAGTCTTCGGGATGAGGTTTAAAGGATTTATTATACAGCCGGTATTTTAAATATAATTCATTTTTAGAAAGCTGTGCAAACGTATTACTCAAACTTACAATTCTTCAGCAGCAGAACCTTGGAAAGATTCAATAATATCAAACTCCAGCCCGTCAGGTTTAACACGGAATGTGACACTTTGCTTCGTTAACTCATCAGCATTAATGTCCAGACAACCATTGAAAATCGTCCATTTGAACTGGTAAGTCATTGAATAATAGTTTTTGTCAATTTGTGTTATTGACACGATCTGCAAAGAATTTGTTTCATAATGTGCATTTTCTGAAAAATAAGTTAAATCGCCAATTAGGGATTCTTCAATTTCAGATAAAGCAGGTTCAATAATCTGTTGTAACTCATCAACCGTAAGAACATTCCCCTTAATAACATAAGGGATTAATTTCTTCAAAGGCATCCACCTCTTAGCTACATACCTCTACATTATTGCATACTTTCATCAGGATGTGTTTTGAGAAAGGAAAAAAATTTCTAACGCAAAATTTCATAACTTTCTGATTGTAATACAGATTACAACTTATTCACTTTTTTTTACCCTTTTTTAACAGTATGAATCCGTGCCCCCTGCCACTTTGCCAGCCGTCTCCTGGCCCGTAAAAAACTGAAACAGTTCATGTATTGATACTCAGACCCTCTTGTGATGTTATATTATAACGATTTGGAGGGGGCATGACAAAAACACTCTTTACACTTTCTTCGCTGGCACGCTGCGTTGCTGTGCTGGCTGTGCTCGCTGTTTTATGGGCTGCTATTTACTGGGCAATTTCACTACCATGATTTTTGTTAATAATGTCGAAGTGGGGTATGACCGTCAGGCGGTGGCCATGCCGCTAAACGGACAATTCAGGTCGGGCTCCCTGACGGCTATCATCGGCGCCAATGGTGCCGGCAAATCCACCTTTCTTAAAACACTGGCCGGTTTGCAGCAGGCTGTGACGGGCAATATTACCTTCACTGGCGGAAAACGTCCCCGGCTGGCGTACTTGCCGCAACAGGCTGAGTTGGATCGCGGTTTCCCTATCAGCGTATTTGATCTGGTCGCGATGGGATGCTGGCCGCAAAGTGGGTTATTCGGTGGCATAAACCGACAGTCTGCAATAGCCGTTGATAAGGCGCTGGAGACAGTGGGCATGACGGAAATGTCGCACCTGCCCGTGGGGTCGCTTTCCGGCGGACAATTGCAACGGACGCTGTTTGCCCGCTTACTGGTTCAACAGGCACCTCTTATTATGCTTGATGAACCGTTCACGGGTATCGACACTCAAACCACCGATTTGTTGTTAAAAGTCATCGCGAAATGGCATCAGGAAGGCAAAACCGTCATCGCGGTTTTGCATGATATTTCGATGGTTGCCCGACACTTTCCCCATGTGCTTTATCTCAGCGCGCAGCAGAATTTATGGGGAAGTGCGCAGGATGTTCTCGGTCATTTTCCTCATCAGGCGCATGCCTGTATTACGACAGAACCGTTCTCCCTGACGACGGGAGTCGCAAATTCATGATGCTTTTTCATTTGCTTGCCGATCCTTTTATTGAATTCGGCTTCATGCGCCGGGCTTTGATTGCCTGCATCGCATTATCAATCAGCGCCACGCCATTAGGCGTTTTCCTGTTATTACGCCGGATGAGTCTGGTGGGAGATGCGCTTTCGCATGCTGTATTACCCGGCGCAGCGATTGGCTATCTGATCTCCGGGATGTCGCTGGTCGCTATGGGAATTGGCGGTTTTATCGCAGGTCTGGCTGTTGCGATGCTCTCCGGGCTGGTCAGTCGCCGTACACAATTAAAAGAAGATGCCAGTTTCGCCGGTTTCTATCTTGGCTCTCTGGCGCTTGGTGTCACGCTGGTTTCCCTGCGCGGTTCGAGCGTTGATCTTTTACATGTGCTGTTCGGCTCAATTCTTGCTATCGATTCCTCCGCCATGATTATGGTCGGCATTATCGCCAGCCTCTCTTTACTGGTTCTGGCATGCATTTATCGCGCACTGGTCATTGAATCATTTGATTCGCTATTCCTGCGCGTCAGCGCGGGGAAATGGCTGGCAGCGATCCATGGCATTTTCCTGGCGCTGGTAGTGATCAATCTGGTGGCGGGTTTCCAGATCCTCGGGACCCTGATGTCTGTCGGGCTGATGATGTTACCTGCCGCCAGTGCCCGTTTCTGGGCCCGCGATCTGCCTCATACCTTACTGAGCGCGATGATTATTGGTGCGATTGCCAGCGTAGTAGGACTCGTCTGGTCTTATTACGCCTCGCTGCCCGCCGGGCCTGCGATAGTGCTGAGTGCGACAGTGATTTTCTTTATTTCGGTTTTATTTGGAAAGCGGGGCGGGATGTTAACCGCCTCGCGAAGTTAAGCAGCAGTACGTTAATAAGCACTATCACAATTAAGGGGACATGATGAAAGTATTACCTATATCACTCGCAGTAGCTGCCCTGCTGTCGAGCCCGCTGGCGATGGCTAAAACCGTCAATGCGGTAGCCAGCTTTTCAATTCTTGGGGACATCGTTCAGGAAGTCGGAGGTGATCATGTGAAAGTCACGACGTTAGTCGGGCCGGACGGTGATCCGCACAGCTTCGAACCTTCGCCTAAAGACAGCAAAGCCATCAATTCATCGGATGTTGTTTTTGTCAGCGGCCTGGGGCTGGAAGGGTGGATCGATCGCCTGGTGACTGCGTCGGGTTATAAAGGTCATCTGGTGACAGCGTCGCAAGGCGTAAACTCACGCAAAATGGAAGAAGACGGTAAACAAATCACCGACCCGCATGCGTGGAACAGTATGGCGAATGGCGTGATTTATGCCACTAACGTAATGAATGCGCTGATTAAAGTGGATCCGGAAGATGCGGATTATTTCCGTCAGCGTGGCGCTGCTTATATTGAACAGTTGCAAAAGCTGGATGCATGGGCAAAAACTGAATTTACCGGTATCCCGCAGTCAAAACGTAAAGTGCTGACCAGCCATGATGCTTTCGGCTATTTTGGTCAGGAATATCACGTCAGTTTTATGGCACCCGTGGGTTTTTCTACTGAAGCTGAAGCAAGTGCCAGCGGTGTGGCCTCTCTGATTAAGCAGATTAAAGCGGAGAAAGTGAAAACTTACTTTATCGAAAATCAGACCGACCCGCGTTTGGTTAAACAAATCGCAGCAGCCAGCGGTGCTGAGCCTGGTGGTGAGTTATACCCTGAAGCATTGTCCGGGCCGAAAGGGCCAGCGACAACGTACGTGAAAGCGTTTAAGCATAACGTTGAGACGATTGTCGCCAGCATGAAATAAGATTATCCCTCTTCACCGCGCTGCTGTGGGGAGGTTTACATCATGTCTTAGCATAAGAAAAAGCCCCGCCGGGCAAGCGACGGGGCTTTTATTTTTGGGTACGGAAGGAAAGAGGCGTTGTTAACGTTTTTTCTTCTTGCCCTGTACGGCTTTAAAACGTGGATTACTTTTGCAAATTACATAGATCCTGCCTTTTCGGCGGACTACGCGACAATCCGGATGACGTTTTTTCGCTGAACGTAATGAACTCAGAACCTGCATAACGATTTCCCTGATGTCATTTATTTCTTACCGAGGAAGCTGCCGAAGCGTTGATTGAATCGCGCTGTGCTGCCTTCTTTGGAATACTCTTTCTGCTTACCGGTGTAGTAAGGGTGAGAGGCTGAAGACACTTCAATGGTGATATACGGGTAGGTTGCCCCTTCCAGTTCAATGGTGCGGTCCGTCGAGATGGTGGAGCCGACTTTGAAGTATTCGTCAGCACTGGTGTCGTGAAAAACCACAGTGCGGTACGCAGGATGAATAGCGGGTTTCATAATGCCTCTAAGTGTTATGTTATACTATAACAATAATTATGCACCCATCCGTTTTCAGGTTCAAGTCTCGGGCGAAAAAAAAGGCCGCATAAGCGGCCTTTCGTTTAGGTGGGAGATCCGGTTACAGCGTCGGATGCTCTACTTTGTGCGTATGTTCGATATCCTCGCTCTTCTTACCAAAGCGGCGACGAACCACCACGAAGAAGACCGGAACAAAGAAGATCGCCAGCAGGGTCGCCGTGATCATCCCGCCCATAACGCCGGTACCTACAGCATTCTGTGAACCGGACCCTGCGCCGGAGCTGATAACCAGCGGCATAACGCCGAGGATGAACGCCAGGGATGTCATCAGGATCGGGCGCAGACGCATACGAACCGCTTCAAGCGTTGATTCGATAAGACCCTTACCTTCTTTGTCCATCAGGTCTTTGGCGAACTCAACAATCAATATGGCGTTCTTCGCGGACAACCCGATGGTTGTCAGCAGGCCCACCTGGAAGTATACGTCGTTGCTCAAACCGCGCATCGTGGCTGCCAGAAGTGCGCCCACAACACCGAGCGGAACCACCAGCATAACCGAGAACGGTATTGACCAGCTTTCATACAATGCGGCCAGACACAAGAAGACGACAATCAGTGAGATAGCGTACAAGGCCGGAGCCTGGTTACCAGACAGACGTTCCTGATAAGACAAACCGGTCCAGTCATAGCCGATACCATTTGGTAGTTTAGAAGCCAGAGACTCCATCATCTCCATTGCAGCACCCGAACTTTTACCCGGAGCCGGCTGACCGAGAATTTCCATGGATGGCAAACCGTTATAGCGTTCCAGACGTGGTGAACCGTATTCCCATTTCGCACTTGAGAACGCGGAGAACGGTACCATCTGTCCCGCGCTGCCACGGACATACAGATTGTTAATATCTGACGGCAACATACGGTATTTATTTTCAGCCTGAACGTACACTTTCTTCACACGACCACGGTCGATGAAGTCATTGACGTAGCTACCACCAACCGATGCGCCCAATGTCGTGTTGATGTCGGAAATTGAAACGCCAAGTGCCGTTGCTTTTTCCTGATCAATTTCGATTTTGAACTGTGGCGTATCTTCCAGACCGTTTGGACGAACCTGAGTCAGCAAGTCAGGATGTTGAGCCACCATGCCCAGCAACTGGTTACGTGCCTGTGTCAGTTTGTCATGCCCAAGGTTAGCCTGGTCAATCAGCTGGAAGTCAAAGCCTGTCGCCGTACCTAACTCAACAATAGCCGGTAAGTTGAACGGGAACACCAGTGCGTCTTTAATGGTGCTGAATGCGCCCATTGCACGGCCTGCAATCGCAGGAACTTTGTTTTCAGCGCCGCTACGTTCTGACCAGTCTTTCAGACTGACGAACGCGATACCGGTGTTCTGCCCGCGACCTGCGAAACCGAAGCCGTTCACGGTAAACACGGATTCCACGTTAGCTTTTTCTTTCGTCAGATAGTAGTTACTGACTTCATCGAGCACTTTCTGCGTACGTTCCTGAGTCGCACCTGCAGGCAATTGCGCCATGGTCAGGAACACACCCTGGTCTTCTTCCGGCAGGAAGGAGGTTGGCAGGCGGATGAACAGGAATGCCATGCCGACCACGATCAGCAGGTAAATCACCAGATAACGGCCGGTACTGCGCAGAATGTTACCGACGCTGTCGGTGTAGTGGTGCGTACTTTGCTCGAATTTCTTGTTGAACCAGCCGAAGAAACCTTTCTTCTCGTGATGCTCACCTTTGGCGACCGGTTTCAGCATGGTCGCACAAAGTGCTGGCGTCAGAATCATCGCCACCAGAACCGACAGCACCATGGCAGAAACGATGGTGATGGAGAACTGACGATAGATAACACCGGTTGAACCGCCGAAGAAGGCCATCGGGATGAATACTGCGGACAGCACCATCGCGATCCCGACCAAAGCTCCCTGGATCTGTTCCATGGATTTTTTGGTGGCTTCCTTAGGCGGCAGACCCTCTTCGACCATGACGCGCTCGACGTTCTCGACCACGACGATGGCGTCATCGACGAGCAAGCCTATCGCGAGCACCATCCCGAACATCGTCAGGGTGTTTATCGAGTAGCCGAACGCCGCCAGGATTGCAAAGGTCCCCAGCAAAACCACCGGAACCGCGATGGTTGGGATCAGGGTTGCGCGGAAGTTTTGCAGGAACAGGAACATCACCAGGAATACCAGGACGATGGCCTCAAACAGCGTTTTGCCTACTTCTTTAATCGAGATTTTAACGAACGGCGTTGTGTCGTACGGATAAACAACCTGTAAGCCAGACGGGAAGAATGGCTCCAGTTTAGCCAGCGTGGCTTTCACGGAAGCGGCAGTATCCAGGGCGTTAGCACCGGTCGCCAGTTTAATACCCAGACCCGAAGCAGGTTGTCCGTTGAAGCGGGCAATAACGTCGTAGTTTTCACCACCAAGTTCAACTTTTGCCACATCTTTCAGGCGAACCTGAGAACCATCCTGATTCACTTTCAGGATGATTTTACTGAATTCATCCGGTGATTTCAGACGCGTCTGAGCCACGATAGAAGAGTTCAGCTGCTGTCCCGGAACTGGTGGCGTACCGCCTAACTGACCGGCTGCAATCTGGTTGTTCTGAACTTTGATGGCATTAATGACATCAACCGGCGTCAGCTGGAAGTTGTTCAGTTTGCTCGGATCCATCCAGATACGCATTGCGTACTGAGCACCAAACAGCTGAACGTCACCCACACCGGCAGTACGGCTGATAGGATCTTTGATGTTGGAACCGACGTAGTCGGCGATGTCATCCTGGGTCATTGAACCATTGTTAGAAATAAAGCCGGCAACCATGAGGAAGCTGCTGCTCGATTTCTCAACGGAGATACCCTGTTGCTGAACTTCCTGCGGCAGCAACGGGGTTGCGAGCTGCAGTTTGTTCTGAACCTGTACCTGTGCGATATCCGCATCAGTGCCGGAAGCAAAGGTCAGGGTAATCTGAACAGTACCGGACGAATCACTCGTCGACGACATGTACATCATGTTGTCGATACCGTTCATGTTCTGTTCAATAACCTGAGTAACGGTATCCTGTACCGTCTGCGCATCCGCGCCCGGATAGGTTGCGGTCAGCTGGATAGCCGGTGGCGCAACGGTTGGATACTGTGCAATTGGCAATTTAAGAATTGCCAATCCCCCCGCCAACATGATTATGATGGCGATCACCCATGCAAAGATGGGACGATCTATAAAAAACTTAGCCATGAATTACCGGCTCCTATTAAGACTTCGTCGCTGTAGCGGGCGCTGCTGCGTTTTGATCGACTTCCTGTGCAGTAACCTGTACGCCTGGCTTAATTTTTTGCAGACCTGTCACGATAATTTTATCGCCACTTTTCAGACCTTCTGTAACGACCCATTTATTGCCTATCGCTTGCGTCGTGGTCACAGTACGAAGTTCAACTTTATTGTCAGCGCCGACAACCATCGCTGTTGCATCACCGCGTGGGTTACGGGTGATACCTTGCTGTGGTACCAGCAGAGCATTGTTGTTAACACCTTCATCGAGACGCGCGCGCACAAACATACCCGGCAGCAGGGAATCGTTTGGATTCGGGAAGATGGCTCGTAAAGTAATGGAACCGGTAGTTTCATCAACAGTCACATCAGAGAATTCTAATGTACCCGGCTGTGAATATTCTTTACCGTTATCCATCAGCAGCTTGACCTGCGCTTTACCGTCAGTCTGTTTCAATGAACCGTCAGCCAGTTCCTGTTTCAGACGCAGGAAATCATTGCTGGACTGTGTCACGTCAACGTAAATAGGGTCGAGTTGTTGCACGGTTGCCAGCGCAGTGGTCTGGCCGTTAGACACCAGTGCACCTTCTGTCACAGACGATTTACCGATACGTCCGCTGATAGGGGAGGTCACTTTGGTGTAAGCCAGATTGATGCGAGCAGACTCAACGGCAGCTTTTGCACTGACTACCGCAGCATCAGCCTGCGCTGCAGTCGCGACCGCTGTATCGTAATCTTGCTTACTGATGTAGCTGGTGCCGAGCAGAGGTTTGTAACGGGTCACGGTAAGACGGGAAATTTGTGCATTCGCCTGAGCTTTTACCAGATCGCCTTTAGCGCTGTCATACGCGGCCTGATAAGTGGCAGGATCAATTTGATATAAAGAGGTACCGGCCTTGATGTCGCTGCCTTCAACGAAGTTGCGTTTGAGAATGATACCGTTAACCTGTGGTCGTACTTCAGCAATGCGGAAAGCAGCAGTACGACCTGGAAGTTCGGTAGTCACATTAAGCGGTTCAGTTTTCAGGGTAACGACGCCAACCTGCGGAGCCTGTGGCGCACCTTGTTGAGCTTCTTTATCGTTACATCCTGTAAGTGCTAAGCTTCCGGATAGCATCAGAACTACCGCCAGAGGCGTTAACCCTCTGTTTTTGTTCATAAATAAACCTCAAGTGTCCGATTTCAAATTGTCCAATGGATCACAACATTCCAAATCCATTGCTGCGCTTTTAGTATGTGCGTGCTATGTTACATACATTCAAGAATGTATGTAAATCAAACTCCCCATAAAGATAAACCGATGGCACGAAAAACCAAATCACAGGCGCTGGAAACCAGACAACAGATTCTGGATGCGGCTGTGCGTGAATTTTCTGCCCGTGGAGTATCGTCGACATCACTGACTGATATTGCAAATGCAGCCGGTGTGACACGGGGCGCAATTTATTGGCATTTCAGGAACAAAGTGGAACTGTTTAACGCGATCTGGGAAGCTTATGAATCCCGGATAAAAGTGCTCGAAGTAGAGTATCAGACAAAGTTTCCGAATAATCCACTGCGTATTTTGCGCGAAATCCTTATTTACATTCTGGTCGCCACCGTCACTGATAGCCAGCGTAAGGCATTGATGGAGATTATATTCCATAAATGTGAATTTGTTGGGGAGATGACATCAGTTCATGAAGCCCGCAAGGCGCTCTATATGGAAGGATACGGTAAAATCGAGCGTATTCTCGTACGCTGTATAGAAGAAAAGCAGCTCCCGGCCACTCTTGATACCCGCCAGGCCGCCATTATTTTACGTGCCTATCTTACCGGTTTAATGGAAAACTGGTTATTTATTCCTGAAAGCTTTGATTTAGAAGGCGATGCCGGAAGGTTTGTGGATACGTATATCGATATGTTACGCCAGTCTCCCTTTCTTGCCAGGGTAAAATAATGTATTACTGCTTTCCGTGGTATTAATAAGCCTGCAAATTTATTCTCCTTTCTGGTGACAAAATAAACACTCTGATGTTGTATTCAGATACGCTTTTCTCCTTCCTTTCATCGCGAACGCTGCTATTGTCATCACCTCTTATTCATTTGGTATGAGTTGACACTGACGTATGTTTATCCGGTTTATGGCCGCCTCTTCTGACGTAATTTCTCTCCTGAAAAAAAAGGGGATGACAGGTTTTTTTACGTGTGTGATGTGCGTTGCATTGTTTCTTTTCTCCTTCCCCGGACATGCGGCCAGTAATGATATTCCGGGCCGTAATGAAGTTCAGAACCAGCTTGATGCGTTAAATCGCCAAAAAAACCTGACGCCGGTCGATAAACTGTCGCAACAGGATTTGATCCACACCCTGGAATACCTTGATGCGCTTGAGCGGGTGAAACAGGAAGTTAATCAGCTGCAAAAACAGGTCGCGGAAGCGCCGCAGAAATTACGCGTGGCGATGGATGGCCTTGAGCAGATCAAAAATAATCCCAAAGATGACGTCAACAAAGCGCAACTTGGCGCATTATCGTTGCGTCAGCTGGAAAATCGTCTTAACGATACGCTCGACGATCTTCAGTCTTCTCAGGAAGATTTATCCACATTTAATACCCAGCTGATTTCCCTGCAAACCCAGCCGGAACGTGTGCAGAACGCGATGTATACTTATTCGCTGGCTATTCAGAAAATCCGCAATCTGCTCAATGGTATGTCGCCCGGTCAGCAAGATTTACGCACTACCCAGCAAAATATGCTGGTGACGCAGCAGGCTTTGCTGACCGCGCAGATTGATCTGCAACGCAAGAGCCTTGAAGCCAATACGACGTTGCAAGATCTACTGCAAAAACAGCGCGATTACACCAATGCGCACATCAATCAGCTGGAACATACCGCGCAACTGTTGCAGGAAGTGGTCAACGGAAAACGGCTGATTTTGTCTGAACGCACGGCAAAAGAAGCCCAGACTCCGGACGACACCTCTGACATTCAAAATGATCCGCTTGTTGCGCAGGAACTCGGGATTAACCGCCAGCTCAGTGAACGCCTGATTGCTGCAACGGAAGAGGGCAACCAACTGGTGCAGAAAAACATCACAGTGAAAAACTGGCTCGACCGTTCGGCTCAGGCTGAGCATGATCTCAAAGAGCAAATCACGGTGCTGAAGGGCAGTTTACTGCTGTCGCGCATTTTGTATCAGCAACAGCAAAATACCATCCCGCCTTCCGGTCTGATCACGGACATGAGCACGAACATTGCCGATCTGCGTCTCGAACAGTTTAAGATTAATCAGCAGCGTGATGCCTTATTCCAGGGCGACAGCTACATTCAGGGCGTGGTCAGCAACAGTAAAGAAACCATTAATAGCGATATCAGCGATGCGCTGGATCAGATTGTCGACATGCGACGGGAACTGCTTGATCAACTGAATAAACAACTCGGTAATCAGCTATCTCTGGCCATCAGTTTACAGATTAACCAGCAACAATTGCTGAGCATCAATCAGTCGCTGACCGAAACGCTGACCCAGCAGATTTTCTGGGTGAGCAGCAACAAACCGATGAACTGGGAGTTCATCAAGTCATTACCAGATGAAGTAAAAAATCAGCTAAGCGGTCTGCATGTCAGTATTCCGCCGGGTGAACTGATGCTGGGTGCACTGCATTCCCTGCCGGTGACGATCCCGTTGTTAATCGTTATTTTGTTGCTGTTATGGCGCAGGAAATACATCAACCAGCGGATTGAAATGCTGGGTAAAGATGTCGGACAGCTCAAGCGGGACAGTCAGCTGCATACGCCGCAGGCGCTGGCATTAATGGCGCTGAATGTCTTGCCGGGCGTGCTGCTGATACTCGGTGTTGGCTACTGGCTTTCGGTGTGTGATATCGAGCCGAGTGATTTCTTATGGACGCTGGCGCAACGGCTGGCAGTTTTCCTGCTGGTGATGGGCTTTTGTTATCGCCTTCTCAAACCGGGCGGCATAAATGAACGACATTTCACTATGCCGGCGGCCACCTGTGCGCATTATCGCCGTTCTGTCATTCGTCTGAGTCTGGTGATGTTGCCACTGATTTTCTGGTCGGTACGCGGTGAGAAAGCGCCGCTCGGGCTGGTGGATGACATTATCGGTCAGGTGGTGATTTTCCTGACGATGCTTGCCCTGGCCGTTCTGGTCTTTCCGATTGCGCGCGATGGCTGGCGCGAAAAAGATTCGCACAGTATTCGCCTGGTGGTAGTGACGGCGATTGCGCTGGCTCCGGTTTTCTTCGTCGGACTGGTGGTCTCCGGATATTTTTACACCACGCTGCGTCTGGCTGGCCGCTGGATTGACAGCCTGTATCTGCTGATTTTCTGGAACATTACCTATCTCACGGCATTGCGCGGATTAAGCGTTGCCGCGCGGCGTCTGGCTTATCGCCGTGCGCTGGCGCGTCGCCAGACTATCGCGGCGAAAGATGGCGCGGAAGGTAACGAGCCGGTCGAAGAGCCACAGATCGGATTAGATCAGATCAACCAGCAGTCATTGCGTCTGACCACGATGGGTCTGTTCTTTATTTTCGCGACAGTGTTTTACTGGATTTGGTCGGATTTGCTGACGGTGATTTCGTATCTGGACAGCATTACTTTGTGGCATTACTCCAGCACGGTAGCGGGTGCGGTCATTCAGCAAACGGTGACACTGGGGAATTTCCTGCTCGGTTTCCTGGCGGTGATTGTGGCGTATGTATTAACGCGAAATTTGCCGGGGTTGCTTGAAGTCGTCGTATTGTCACGGCTGCAATTGCGCCAGGGGACATCCTACGCCATCACTACCATCCTGACCTATTCCATTACGGTGATTGGCGCAGTAACGGCGCTCGGATCGCTTGGCGTCTCGTGGGATAAATTGCAATGGCTGGTGGCAGCGCTGTCGGTCGGGCTGGGCTTTGGTTTACAGGAGATCTTCGCGAACTTTGTTTCAGGGCTGATCATTCTCTTCGAACGCCCGGTGCGCATTGGCGATACCGTGACCATCGGGACATTCTCGGGCACCGTCAGCCGCATTCGTATCCGCGCGACCACGATTATCGACTTTGACCGCAAAGAAGTGATTATCCCGAATAAAGCGTTTGTGACTGAGCGACTGATCAACTGGTCGCTGAGCGACACCGTCACCCGCGTGCTGATCAAACTCGGCGTGGCGTACGGTTCTGATCTCGACAAAGTGAAAGAGATCTTATTGCAGGCGGCGCATGAAAACGCCCGTGTGATGAGTGACCCTGGGCCCCTGGTGTTCTTCCTGAATTTCGGGGCCAGCACGCTCGATCACGAACTGCGTGTATATGTGCGTGAGCTGGGGGATCGTAGTTATACCGTGGATGAACTCAACCGCAGCATTGATAAGCTTTGCCGCGAAAACGGCATCAATATCGCATTCAATCAGCTGGAAGTGTATCTGCATAATCAGGACGGTAGAGAAGTGCAGGAAGTGAAACGTGTCATGCGACAACCGGGCGATGAACCGGATGCATTGCCACAGCGCTGAGAAATTCCGTGCCATTCAGGGGAAAGCGACAGGTTCCCCTGAAACAGGCAGCGGGGCGGGTTAAAGGTAACTGATCGAAAGCGTACTTTTACTGTTTTTCAACTTTTCCTGATAATCGCGTTGTACGATTTCCAGTGCTGCAAGCGCGGTTTCAGGGGCAATTTCATTGCACTCAAGCAGGTAAATCAAATCGACAGCAAGCTGAAGTTCGGGGGGCGCATTTTCTACGGACATATAGGCCAACATTATGATTAGCAGGTTTTGGACTTACTATTATAGATAAGAAAAGGCCCGGCCTGAACGCCGGATTAAAAAAATGTGATAAAGATTCAAAAACCTTTTTCCTGCCGCTCGATTTGTCTCTCTATTTTAGCCAGCGCCTGACGACAACGCATTAAACGCCCTTCGAGCGCCGCCAGTTCCTTCTGCACCCGCTGCTGATCGCTGAACGTCGCCAGATGACCCAGCGTGGTTTCCCGATCTTCAATCATTGCAATCAGACGCCGCTCGAACTGCTGAGTTTCCGCCAGTTTAGTGTAATTATCATGGCTTTTACGTTCCGGTGTCTGGTGCGTTTTACGCAGAGACTGGGTCGCCAGTTCGCGCTGCATGGCGGTGATTTGTGCCACCAGCCGTTCGGCGATAAATGCTACCTGCGCAGAGCGTTTTTCGACGACTTCCTGATTCAGTTGCTGCAAATTGGTTTTAATTTCTGCCAGATAATCGCGCAGCCGGGTACCTTTGGTTGAGAAAAGTGCGATATCAAACCGTGCCTGCGAGGCAGAAACATGGCCGATCGGTTCAATTTCCCGAGCCAGTGTTTCAATCTGCTGATCGAGGACATGTAAAATTCGTTCTGTGCTCACGATAATCTCCCTTAAACTCTGGCGTAGCTTACCGGTATGACAGCCTCTGCGCACTTGTTTACATTGAGAAACTGCAAATCGGCTACATGGCCTGTTTGAAACCGAAGGAAATGCATGAAACGCGTACTACTGATTACCGTTGGCTGGTTGTGTGTGGTGCTGGCGACGCTTGGCGTGGTGTTACCGTTGCTGCCAACGACACCCTTTTTACTGCTGGCCGCCTGGTGTTTTGCCCGCTCATCGCCACGCTTTCATCAGTGGTTATTGTACCGCTCATGGTTTGGCAGCTATCTGCGCCACTGGCACACACATCGCGCGTTACCGAAAGGCGTAAAACCGAAAGCGGTCGCGCTGATTGTGGTGACTTTCGCTATTTCGATCTATTTCGTGCCGATATTGTGGGTGCGTATTTTATTGGTTTGCATGATGTTTGCGTTACTGATCATGATGTGGCGATTACCAGTGGTTGACCTTGAGCAATAAAACAGGCGATCATGTCCGGCTGCGGGTTGCTTTTTAAAGCAGCTTTGCATAGATTTGGGCATCTCGTACGTCGGTGCGCTCCCAATTTCCTTCCTTGAACGACATGCTTTGTAAAGGCATGACGGGGGACATTTGACCGCCCGCGTTTAAGTATGAACAGCAGCTTTATCAGGCAATTACATTATGACCGCTACCGCACAGCAGCTACAGTTTATTAAAGACAGTATCAAAACCATCCCTGACTATCCTAAGCCAGGCATACTGTTCCGTGATGTCACCAGCTTGCTGGAAGATCCAAAAGCTTACGCTGCAAGCATTCAGTTACTGGCCGATCGTTACCGCGATGCCGGCGTCACCAAAGTGGTCGGCACTGAAGCACGTGGCTTCCTGTTTGGCGCACCGGTTGCGCTGGTTCTGGGCGTGGGCTTTGTTCCCGTGCGTAAACCGGGCAAATTACCGCGTGAAACCATCAGCGAAACCTACGATCTGGAATACGGCACTGACAGCCTTGAAATCCACGTTGATGCCATTCAGCCTGGCGAAAAAATTTTGGTGATCGACGATTTGCTGGCAACGGGTGGCACAATTGAAGCCACTGCGAAACTGATCCGCCGTCTGGGTGGGGAAGTGACCGATGCCGCATTCATCATCAACCTGCCGGAACTGGGCGGTGAAAAACGCCTGAACGATTCAAATATCAACTGCTACAGTCTGGTCTGTTTCGACGGTCATTGATGCTTGTAGAGTGGGTATGAACTGGCCTCGCCGTTAAACGCGAGGCCATTTGCTTTCTGCGCCGCTATTTTCCGCTATCTCCTGCCCAGACCACCATCACCTTATCGTCACCTTGCTGACGGCTGAAGGCATAGTATTGCGCCGTCTGCTGTGATTTATGCATGCCTGCACCCACCGCCGGATGTTGTTCCCTGAAAGTCCCCAGTTTTTGCCAGTGCCTGAGTAACACCTGTTTCGGGCCAGCCAGCTCATTCCAGTTCATGTCAGACCGCGTTCCCTGTAAAGGGTCGGAACCCGTCGGGCCGGACTCACGGCCGCTTTCATCGCCGTAATAAATCTGTACCGCGCCCGGTGCCAGCAGTAACAAATCTGCCGCACGCTGCTGCAATGGCAGAGAACCTTTGGCATCGGCAGCGAAAAACAGCCGGGTATCATGTGATGACAAATAACTGAGGACATTGAGATCCTGCATTTTTTCCGCCATCTGCTGATAAGTTGCATCGATGTTGGCAAAACAATTCAGCGCCGCTGCTGCCTGATCCTGAAAATCAAAATTAATCATCGCGTCAAAACCATTGGCGTAATAATCGCTTTTCATCACGCCGTGGCCCCACGCCTCGCCGGTCATCCAGAAGGGGGCGTCATCGGGCGCCTTTGAAGGATTGGCGGCTTTCCATTGTTTCAGTGCTTCGGTTGAACGGGTTTTAAGTAATGCCAGCGTCGGTTTTTCGACGTGTTTGGCGGTATCCACGCGGAATCCGTCAATGCCATAATCCCGCACCCACTGGCTGAGCCAGGTGACCAGATAATCACGCGGCGTTGCGCCGGGGATTTCGCGTGCGGCAGTGTCGGGCTTGTGGCGATAGAAAACAGGCAGGCCGCTGGCTTGTGTGGATTCCGTTTTAATATCCGGCAGGAAGGCCAGTGACATGGTCAGATCGTCATAACCGGGCGAGTCATAATCGCCAATATCGGTGCGGATCCATTTCTTTCCCCACCAGGTGCTCCAACCCTCTTTGTCACTGAAATTGATGTAATCATTAAAACTGTGCCAGTTCTGGCCGGGGCCGGGTTTCCAGTCAGTCCAGTTTTTGCCCAGCGTTTTTTCGATTTCATCGCCTTTGAGATACAACGAGCCAAAATGGAACGTTTGCATATCCGCCAGCGTGGCGTAGCCGGTGTGATTAACGACAACGTCAAACAAAATGCGGATCCCGCGTTTGTGCGCTTCGCTGACCAGTTTCTGTAAATCTTCGCCGGTACCCATATTGGCATCGAGTTTGGTCCAGTCGAGGGTGTAATAGCCGTGATAGGCATAATGCGGGAAATCGCCTTTGGTGCCGCCGCCGACCCAACCGTGGATCTGCTCGAGCGGTGAACTGATCCACAGCGCATTAACCCCAAGCTGTTGCAGATAATCGAGTTTTGTCGTGAGTCCGGCCAGATCACCACCGTGGAAAGTGCCGATTTCCTGCAAGCCGTCGCGGTGACGGCCATAGCTGTGATCGTTATCCGGATTGCCGTTGTCGAAACGATCGGTCAGCACAAAATACACCGTGGCGTTTTTCCAGCTGAATGTGACCGGCGTTTTACGTTCTGCTGATTCCAGCAACAGCAAACCGCCGCTTGCCGGATCGGGCATCATGGTGATGTGGCCTTTCGTCACGCTGGTGCTCTGGCCGGAGTAAAAATCGCGGACGGTTTCACCTTCAGCAAAAGTGCCGGAGACATCGACGGTCAGCGGTTTACCATCCCGGCGCGGACAGGTTTTCGCCACAGAAGCGACGGCTTCCTCCGCTGTTTTCAGGCTGAGTTGCAGCGTCGGTGTCCCGCTGCGGGTATCAATTCGAACCTGATAATCTCCCGCGCGGAATTGTTTCCAGTAAACCGGCGCGTGGTTTTCACAGGGTTGCAGCGACAGCATCTCGTTAAGCTTTACCGCAGCCGACGGTTGCCAGCACTGATTATTCTGATGTAATTCCAGCGTGCGTTGTCCCTTAGGTAACGTGGCGTGGCTGGTGAATATTCCGCTGACCGGTTCGGCGAAGCCGGGGAAGCCTTGCAGCGTCCAGGTGGCCTGGGCGGCGGGGGAAATGAGCAGTAATAAAGGCAGTGTCAGGTGTTTCATGGCTCTCCTTACGACAGGCAGGAAGCATTATCAGAACAGAGGTGAATTTAAGTGTAATGAAAGCGCAAAATTTGCCCTCATCCCGTGAGGTGAATTGTCAGGAGGAGGAAGAAGGCGGAGAAACTGCGGCGCGGTACGCAAAAGTAAAGTAATAGGAATGATGGCGACCCTGCTGGTACACTAAGAAGTGGTAGTCTGGCTCAGGCATCATTATGCCGGGTCTTCAGTCTCCGTTTCGCAGACCAGCGCAGAAAGACGGGTTAAACGATGTTTTTTCGTGTATCGTCAAATTATTCATTATAAATCAACGATGAAGTGTTAATGAGCTATCAGGTTCTTGCCCGTAAGTGGCGCCCCCAAACTTTTGCCGACGTCGTCGGACAGGAACATGTGCTGACCGCGCTGGCCAATGGCCTGTCGCTCGGGCGCATCCATCACGCCTACCTGTTTTCCGGTACCCGTGGCGTAGGGAAAACCACCATCGCCCGCCTGCTGGCGAAAGGGCTTAACTGTGAAACCGGGATCACCTCCACGCCTTGTGGCGTGTGCGATAACTGCCGCGAAATCGAGCAGGGCCGTTTTGTCGATCTGATTGAGATCGATGCCGCATCCCGTACCAAAGTGGAAGACACCCGCGAGTTGCTCGATAACGTGCAATACGCACCGGCGCGTGGCCGCTTCAAAGTTTACCTGATTGACGAAGTGCACATGCTCTCGCGCCACAGCTTCAATGCGCTGTTGAAAACGCTGGAAGAGCCGCCTGCGCACGTCAAATTCCTGCTGGCAACCACCGATCCGCAAAAGCTGCCGGTCACCATTTTATCGCGTTGTTTGCAGTTCCATCTGAAAGCGCTGGACGCTGAACAGATCCGCAAACAGCTCGAACATGTATTAACGCAGGAAACCATCACCACGGAACCGCGTGCGCTGCAACTGCTGGCCCGTGCGGCCGACGGCAGTATGCGTGATGCGCTGAGTCTGACCGATCAGGCGATCGCGATGGGGCAGGGGGCCGTCACCACGGAAACCGTCGCCCAAATGCTCGGTACGCTGGACGACGAACAACCGCTGGCGATGCTCGAAGCGCTGGTGAGCGCCGATGGCGGTCAGATGATGGCGCAGGTGGAACAGGCCGCATCCCGCGGGGTCGACTGGGAAAACCTGCTGGTGGAAACGCTGGCGCTGCTGCACCGTATTGCGATGGTTCAGTTGTTACCGTCGGTTCTCGATAATCATTACGCGGCGATTGAACAACGCCTGCGCGAACTGGCGCGTGTCATTCCGCCAGTTGATGTGCAGCTTTATTACCAGACGTTGCTGATTGGCCGCAAAGAGCTGGCCTATGCACCGGACAAACGCATGGGCGTTGAAATGACGCTGTTGCGCGCGCTGGCCTTCCACCCGAAAGTGATTATTGCTGAACCGGCTCCGCAACCGGTGGCCGCACCGGCGTATGTGGCACCACAGCCCGTACATCAGGCGCCGCCGCAACAGCCAACACAGCAAAATTATAATGCCCCGCCGCCGCAGGGAACTGCTGAACCGGCGGCGATGCCGGATTCCACCGCGCAACTTTTACAGGCGCGAACACAATTGCTCAGGCAGGGGAGTACCACCCCAAAAAAAGCTGAGCCGGCAGCGCCAGGAAAAGCGCGGCCGGCAACCTCAGCACTGGAGCGCCTCGCTTCGGTGACTGAACGTGCGCAGACGTTGGCCGTGAAGAAAGAACCTGCCGCGCCGATAAAAGAAGAGGCGTATCGCTGGAAAGCGATGATGGAACCGGAGGTCGCACCGGAGCCGGTGGCGACACCGAAAGCGTTGCGCACCGCGCTGGAACACGAAAAATCGCCGGAACTGGCTTCCCGTCTGGCGGAAGAAGCGATTGAACGTGATGAATGGGCGGCTGAGATCAGCCGGATGACCATTCCTAAACTGGTGCAGCAACTGGCGCTGAATGCGTACCGCGAGCAGCCGGAGCCAGGCAAAATCTGCCTGCACCTGCGTTCATCGCAAAAGCATCTGAATTCGCCGTCTGCACAGAAAGTGCTGACGGATGCCTTATCGGCACTGCATCAGATGCCGGTTGAACTGACCGTGCTGGAAGATGATAATCTGGCGGTGAAGACGCCGCTGGAATGGCGACAGGCCATTTATGAAGAAAAACTGGCGCAGGCGCGTCAGTCTATTATTGCGGATAACAACATCCAGACTTTGCGCCGTTTCTTCGACGCTGAGCTGGATGAAGAAAGTATTCGCCCCATTTAAACGCCGCGATTGTGACGCGGCCATTGCTGAGAGAGAAGACTATGTTTGGAAAAGGCGGCATTGGTAACCTGATGAAACAGGCCCAGCAAATGCAGGAAAAAATGCAACAGGCTCAGGCGGAAATCGCTCAGCTGGAAGTGACCGGTGAGTCAGGCGCTGGCCTGGTGAAAATCACCATCAACGGTGCACACAACGTGCGTCGTGTTGAAATCGATCCAAGCCTGCTGGAAGACGATAAAGACATGCTGGAAGACCTGATCGCTGCGGCGTTCAACGATGCAGCACGCCGTATCGACGAAACTCAGAAAGAAAAAATGGCAGCCGTGTCTGGCGGCATGCAATTGCCACCAGGCTTTAAGATGCCGTTCTGATGCAAACCAGCCCTCTCCTTGAATCTTTAATGGAGGCGTTGCGTTGCCTGCCGGGCGTTGGCCCGAAGTCTGCGCAACGTATGGCATTCCAGTTGTTGCAACGTGATCGCAGCGGCGGAATGCGGCTGGCACAGTCTTTAACGCGTGCCATGTCTGAAATTGGCCATTGTGCCGATTGCCGGACCTTCACCGAGCAGGAAATCTGTACGATTTGCGCCAATCCACGGCGTAAAGAAAACGGCCAGATTTGTGTGGTGGAAAGTCCGGCGGACATTCACGCGATAGAACAAACCGGTCAGTTCTCTGGTCGCTATTTTGTGCTGATGGGCCACCTGTCGCCCCTGGATGGCATCGGGCCTGACGACATTGGTTTAGGCCGTCTGGAAGAGCGTCTTGAAAGTGAAAATATTCAGGAAGTGATCCTCGCGACTAACCCGACGGTCGAAGGTGAAGCGACCGCCAACTACATCGCTGAAATGTGCGGCCAGTACGGCGTGCTGGCGAGCCGTATCGCGCACGGTGTGCCGGTCGGTGGCGAACTGGATATGGTCGACGGCACCACGCTGTCGCATTCCCTTGCCGGACGTCATCCCTTCCGGTTCTGACTGTTATGCGGGCGCGGTCTTCTGCGCCCCGTTTTCTTCCGCTATCCCTCTGCATTTCTTCTTAAAAAATTTTCCCTGCGCTTGAAAAGCACGACGCCTAACCCCACTTATTCCTCAACGTCTGATTTGGTCAATAACAGTATCTGGATTGAGGTAATTTGATGAGTATGAAAGGACAAGAGACACGCGGATTCCAGTCTGAAGTAAAACAACTGCTTCATCTGATGATCCACTCCCTGTATTCCAACAAAGAAATTTTCCTGCGCGAGCTGATCTCCAACGCCTCAGATGCCGCTGATAAACTGCGTTTCCGCGCGTTGTCTGCGCCTGAACTTTATGAAGGTGATGGCGAGCTGCATGTCCGTCTGGCGTTTGATAAAGAAAAACGCACACTGACGCTGAGCGATAACGGTATCGGCATGAGCCGCGACGAAGTTATTGACAACCTTGGTACCATCGCCAAATCCGGTACCAAAGCGTTCCTGCAATCTGTCGGTTCCGAGCAGGCGAAAGACAGCCAGCTGATTGGTCAGTTTGGTGTCGGTTTCTATTCGGCCTTTATCGTGGCTGACAAAGTCACCGTGCGCACCCGTGCAGCCGGTGCCAGCGCGGAAGAAGGCGTGTTCTGGGAATCGGCCGGTGAAGGTGAATACACCCTGGCCGATATCGAGAAAGCCGATCGCGGGACTGAAATTACCCTGCATCTGCGCGAAGATCAGGACGAGTTCCTGGATGACTGGCGCGTGCGTTCCATTATCAGCAAATATTCCGACCATATTGCGTTGCCGGTTGAAATTGAAACCCGTAACGAAGAAGACGACACCGTCACCTGGGAGCAAATCAACAAGGCGCAGGCCCTGTGGACCCGCGGTAAAGCGGAAGTCACCGACGACGAATATAAAGAATTCTACAAACACATTTCCCATGATTTTAGCGATCCGCTGAGCTGGAGCCACAACCGCGTTGAAGGTAAGCAGGAGTACACCAGCCTGCTGTATATCCCTTCACAGGCACCGTGGGATATGTGGAACCGTGATCACAAGCATGGCCTGAAACTCTATGTTCAGCGCGTGTTTATCATGGACGAAGCCGAGCAGTTCATGCCGAACTACCTGCGTTTCGTGCGCGGTCTGATAGATTCCAACGATCTGCCGCTGAATGTGTCCCGTGAAATTCTGCAGGACAGCCGCATTACCCAGAACCTGCGCAGTGCGCTGACCAAACGTGTTCTGCAAATGCTGGAAAAACTGGCGAAAGACGACAACGAAAAATACCTGCAATTCTGGAAACAGTTTGGTCTGGTCTTGAAAGAAGGCCCGGCAGAAGACGGCGCAAACAAAGAAGCGATCGCCAAACTGCTGCGTTTCGCCAGCACCCGCAACGACAGCAGCGAGCAGACATTGTCGCTGGAAGAGTATGTGGCGTCGATGGTCGAAGGCCAGGACAAAATTTACTACATCACGGCCGACAGCTATGCCGCCGCGAAGAGCAGCCCGCATCTGGAGCTGTTCCGCAAAAAAGGCATTGAAGTTCTGCTGCTGTCTGACCGCATCGATGAATGGATGATGAGCTATCTGACTGAATTCGATGGCAAAGTCTTCCAGTCCGTCAGCAAGGCAGATGACACACTGGACAAACTGGCTGACGAAAGCGAAGAGCAGAAAGAAGCCGAAAAAGCGCTGGAACCGTTTGTTGAGCGGGTGAAAACCCTGCTCGGTGATCGCGTGAAAGAAGTGCGTCTGACGCACCGTCTGACCGACACGCCTGCTATTGTGACCACCGGTGCTGATGAAATGACCACGCAAATGGCCAAACTGTTTGCTGCTGCGGGTCAGGACGCGCCGGAAGTGAAATACATCTTTGAGCTGAACCCGGAACACGCGCTGGTAAAACGTGCTTCTGATGTGGCTGACGAAGATCAGTTCAGCGAATGGATCGAGCTGTTGCTGGATCAGGCGCTGTTTGCAGAACGCGGCACGCTGGAAGATCCAAACCTGTTTATCCGCCGTATGAATACCTTGCTTCAGGCGTAATTCGCACGTCGTACCGTTAAACCGGAAGGGTGTCGTTAACACGACACCCTTTTTTGTTTATAGAAAACTCCCCGTAAGGCGGAGCCGTTATCCGGCTGCCCGTGGGCTTGCGGGCACAGTGAATAAAACGCCAGTCAGCGCAGGCTTAACCCCAATTTCAGCAGGGCTTGTTCCTTGAGCAAAAGTGCTCAGAATGGTATGGTTGAGCGTTTTTCGAGATTCATAAAAATTACATGCAAGGGGATTTACGCAATGCGTATCATTCTGCTGGGCGCTCCGGGCGCAGGTAAGGGTACTCAGGCTCAATTCATCATGGAGAAATTTGGTATTCCGCAAATTTCTACCGGTGATATGTTGCGCGCCGCTGTGAAGGCCGGAAGTGAACTCGGCAAGAAAGCAAAAGAGATTATGGATGCCGGTAAACTGGTAACCGACGAACTGGTTATCGCACTGGTGAAAGAACGTATTCAGCAGGAAGATTGCCGTAAGGGTTTCCTGTTAGACGGTTTCCCTCGTACCATTCCGCAGGCTGATGCCATGAAAGACGCGGGCATCAAAGTGGATTACGTGCTGGAATTCGACGTGCCTGACGAACTGATCGTCGATCGCATCGTAGGTCGTCGCGTGCACCCTGGCTCTGGTCGCGTTTATCACATCCATTACAATCCGCCTAAAGTGGAAGGTAAAGACGATGTGACCGGCGAAGAACTGATCACCCGTAAAGATGATCAGGAAGAAACCGTGCGTAAACGTCTGGTGGAATACCATGAGCTGACTGAGCCGCTGGTGTCCTACTACAGCAAAGAAGCCGAAGCGGGCAACACAAAGTACGTCAAAATTGACGGCACACAACAGGTCTCTGCTGTGCGTGACGAACTGGCTGCCATTCTGAGCTGATCGTCTGTTCTGCACGCTATCACGGGGTGACTTCGGTCGCCCCGTTTGTTTTTCTGAAGTCAGCGAGTCGTGAATAAACGCAGCCGGCGCATTTGCCACGTAAAGTATGAAGGGTATTAATAACTGTTCGCATTAATAGCTTTTGCCGTTGTTCCGATCCTCTTTGTTTTCGTTACAATGGCCTGCGCCTCTTTACTGCCTGACAAATAAACGGTGGCGCCCATCACTTTTTGCACTGGCTTCAGTGCCTTCAATTTAGGAAATTCAGCATGACGCAGACCAAATTCGGTGTTCTCCTGGTCAACCTCGGCACCCCGGAAGCTCCGACCCCGCAGGCCGTTAAAAAATACCTGGCTGAATTTTTGAGTGATATCCGTGTGGTAGATACGCCCCGCTGGCTGTGGTGGCCTGTCCTGAATTTGGTGATCCTGCCGCTGCGTTCTCCGCGCGTGTCCAAACTGTATAAAGCGGTGTGGATGGAAGAGGGCTCACCGCTGATGGTGTACAGCCGTCGCCAGCAGAAAGCCCTGGCAGAACGCCTGCCGGGTACACCGGTTGAGCTGGCGATGAGCTACGGCAAGCCGGGCATGAAGGAGCCGATTGAAAAACTGCTGGCGCAGGGTGTCACCAAAATGGTGGTGCTGCCGCTGTATCCGCAATATTCCTGCTCAACCAGCGCGGCGGTGTTTGACGGCGTTGCGCGGGTGCTGAAATCTCAGCGCCGCCTGCCTTCACTGAGCTTTATCCGTGATTACGCCACCCATCCGGCATACATTTCCGCGCTCAAGGCCAGCATCCTGCGTTCGTTTGAGCAGCATGGCGAACCGGATCGCCTGGTGCTCTCCTTCCACGGCATTCCTAAGCGTTTTGTGGCTGAAGGGGATGACTACGAACAGCGTTGCCGCGATACCGTGCAGGCGCTGACCGACGCGCTGCAACTGCCTGCGGGCAAAATTATGCTGACCTTCCAGTCACGCTTTGGCCGCGAGCCGTGGCTGACGCCGTACACGGATGAAACACTGAAAGGCCTTCCGGCTCAGGGTGTTAAGCACATCCAGATCCTCTGTCCGGGCTTTGCAGCAGACTGTCTGGAGACGCTGGAGGAGATCAAAGGCGAGAACCGTGAAATTTTTATTCATGCAGGCGGCGAGCGCTTCGAATATATTGACGCCTTAAACGACCAGCCGGAGCATATTGATTTGCTGCAACAGCTGGTCACTCAGCACTTCTGAAGGAAGCCTGAGTTTTTTGAATCTCCCGAGAATAATGCATGAAATTTCCTGGTAAACGTAAGTCCAAACACTATTTTCCGGTCAGTGCGCGCGACCCTTTATTGCGTGATTCTATGTTGCAGGAGATGCAGCCGGAATCGGATGCAGGGGCCTCTTATATCGTTGGTATCGACCAGACGATGGTCGATATCGAAGCACGTGTGGATGAAAATTTTGTGGCCCGCTACGGGCTGACGCCCGGAGAATCCAACATTCTTGATGATGAGATGTCGGAAACGCTGTATCAGGAACTGATGAGCAACGCCCTGATCACGCATCAGTTTGCGGGTGGCACTGTCGGTAATACTTTGCACAACTATTCTGTGCTGGCCGATGACCGTTCGGTGCTGCTGGGCGTGATGTGTAACAATGTTAAAATTGGTGATTACGCGTATCGCTATCTGTGCAATACCTCCAGCCGCGTGGATCTTAACTTCCTGCAAGGCGTGGATGGTGCGATAGGTCGCTGCTTTACGCTGATCAGCGATACCGGCGAGCGCACCTTTGCCATCAGCCCGGGCAAAATGAATGAACTGCATGCGCACAGCGTGCCGGAAGATGTGATTGCCGGGGCTTCTGCGCTGTTACTGACCTCGTATCTGCTGCGCAGTAAGCCGGGCGAACCGATGCCGGAAGCCACCATGCAGGCGATTGAATACGCCAAAAAGTATCATGTGCCGGTGGTGTTAACGCTGGGCACACAATACGTTATTGCGGAAGATCCCCAGGCATGGCGCGATTTTATTGACGATCACGTCTCGATCCTGGCGATGAATGAAGACGAAGGTTATGCGCTGACTGGCCTGAAAGATCCGCTGATGGCGGCTGATAAAGCGCTGGACTGGGTGGATCTGGTTCTGTGTACCGCCGGGCCGAATGGCCTGTTTATGGCGAGTTACACCGAAGACGAGTTCAAGCGTACCACTCAGCATCCGTTGCTGCCGGGTGCGATTGCCGAATTCAATCAATACGAATTCAGCCGCGCGATGCGTCGTGACTGTTGTCAGCAACCGCTGAAAATTTATTCCCATATCGCGCCATACATGGGCGGGCCGGAAAAAATCATGAACACCAACGGCGCGGGTGATGGTGCATTGTCGGCGTTGCTGCACGATATCGCCGCGAACGGTTTCCACCGGACTTCAGTGCCGAATTCCAGCAAACATGCCCGCGAATATCTGACCTATTCCTCACTGGCGCAGGTGTGTAAATATGCCAACCGTGTGAGTTATCAGGTGCTGAACCAGCATTCACCGCGTCTGACGCGTGGCCTGCCGGAACGCGAAGACAGCCTCGAAGAGAGTTACTGGGAACGATAAGGAGCCAGGTGGCTGTCCACGTCAAGACCTTGGGTTGCCACCCAAACTGGCCTTAAGAGGCGCCTGTCGCCGCGCCTCTTAAGAATCTCCGGCTCTTTTACTGCGCGCTGTCGCTTGAGGCTAAGTTTCAGCCAGCGAAGTGATAGCCGCAAAATCCCGCCGCTTTGCGGTTCCCTCCGTTCGGGTTACAACCCGCGTAAAAAGACACGCGGTTTTTCACCTCTCCTCCGGCGGTATTTTGGAACCAGCCTCAGGCTTCTTAAATCAAAACCCGTCGCACGATGTAATCCCCTGCAACAGCTTGAATTTTCTCTGAATCAGCCTCTCAGGTAACTGATTTGCATATTGGCAGTCAATAAGTCATTACGGTATGATCCGTGCGCTGCGGCACATCCGCAGTCGGGAATTGCACCCCGGATATTCTGGAGAATTAAACATCCTCATTATCTGGAGTTGCACTATGAAAAGAATTTCACATACCCCCACTTTCCTGCCGTTCCTTCTGCTGCTTACTCGCGGAGGTGAAGAATGAGCAATCAAAATGACTGGCATCCTGCTGACATCATTGCTGCCTTACGTAAAAGGGGCACTACGCTCGCGGCAACTTCACGCGCGGCAGGTTTATCCTCTTCGACACTATCAAACGCGTTGTCACGCCCGTGGCCAAAAGGCGAAATATTGATTGCCAGCGCTGTGGGTGTTGCGCCAGAGGTCATCTGGCCAAGCCGCTATTTTGATGATTGTGGGAAGGTAATCAGAAGGGCAGTGAGAGAGAAGCAATTGGTTTAGCAAGGGGCTTAAACAGGCGCAGCGATGAACTGCGCCTTTATTTTAAAGCAGTCACAGATTATCAGATCGGACAAAACGGCCGTTTTTCGTCTTCGGTCATAATATCGATTTGCAGCATACCCAGCATACTGTTGGCGATTTCCCGCTCGCCCATCACCACCCGATCCGCACCGCGCTCCAGGATATAGGTGACTTCATCGTCATAATGCGCACGGGCAATAATTTCAATATTTGGCCGCTTGACGCGGGCTGATGCGACGATTTCACCGGCTTCATAACCGTTGGGAATGGTCACCAGCAGCCAGCGCGCGCAGTCGAGACGCGCCAGATCCATCACTTCCTGATTGGCGGCATTACCCAGCACCGTGCTGATGCCCTGATCGCGCAGCGCTTCAACACGCGGACGTGAGTTTTCGATCACCACCAGCGGGATACCGGCGGCCTGAAGTTTTTCGCCAAGCAGGCTGCCCACGCGGCCATAGCCCACCAGCAGTGCGTGATTGCACAAATCGAACGGGATTTGCTTCTCATCTTCAACCGCTTCTTCAACGCTCTGGTCTTCGATGGTTTCAGTTTTCGCCAGATATTTTTCCAGCAGCGTGAACAGCAGCGGGTTAAACATGATCGACAGAATTGCCCCCGCCAGCACCAGATTACGGCCATGTTCAGACAGCAGTCCCAGCGAAATCCCCAGACCGGCGAGAATAAAGGCGAATTCGCCGATCTGCGCCAGACTGACGGAAATCGTCAGTGCGGTGCGTTTGGAATGCCCGAACATCTTTACCAGCATGAAGGCGGCGATCGATTTACCGAACACGATAATCGCCAGCGTGGCGATCACGGTAAGCGGTTCTCGCACCAGAATCATCGGGTCGAACAACATGCCGACCGACACGAAGAACAGCACCGCAAACGCATCGCGCAGCGGCAGTGTGTCATGGGCGGCACGCTGGCTAAGTTCGGATTCATTGAGCACCATACCGGCGAAGAACGCACCCAGCGCAAACGACACATCAAAGAATTCCACGGCGCCGTAAGCGATGCCCAGCGCTAAAGCCAGAACAGACAGCGTAAACAGTTCGCGTGAACCGGTGCTGGCGGTTTTGGCGAGGATCCACGGCACTACACGGCGGCCCACCACCATCATCAGCACCATAAACGCGATCACTTTACCAATCGTCACGGCAAGCCCGGTGAGCAGTTCTACCGGGCTGGAGTGATGGCTTTCCAGCATGCCGCTGAACGCAGGCAGCAGAACCAGCGTCAGCACCATCACCAGGTCTTCAACAATCAGCCAGCCGATGGCGATTTGCCCGCGCTGGCTTTCAATCAGTTGCCGTTCTTCCAGCGCCCGCAGCAACACCACGGTACTGGCGGTGGACAGACACAGCCCGAACACCAGGCCGGTGGCCAGATCCCAGCCCATCAGGCTCGATAACCCCATCCCAAGCAGCGTCGCTACCGCGATTTGCGCTACAGCGCCAGGAATGGCTATCGACTTTACGGCGAGTAAATCTTTTAGCGAAAAATGCAAACCGACGCCAAACATCAGCAGGATGACGCCGATTTCTGCCAGCTCCGGTGCCAGTGAAGTGTCTGCAACGAAGCCCGGTGTAAACGGACCGGCCAGCACGCCAGCAGCGAGATAGCCAACCAGAGGAGAAATTCGCAGGCGGTTGGCGAGCATTCCTAACAGGAACGCTAAGACCAGACCGCCGACGATGGTAGTGATGAGAGGCGTAGAATGATGCATTCAGACTCCTTCTGGTTATGCATAAAGCAAATATGTTGCTGATTGTTTCTAAGTTTATGGTAAAAATCGTTTTTACGTTGGGGAATTTTGGACTTTTTTATTTAAAATAATCAGCAGACGATAAAAAAAATTCCAACGCGGGATTTAAATGGGTTTTATAAGGCAGATATCAAGGGAATAAGGGTTCAGACGCTGCCGATAATTAACTATCGGCAGCCGGTAAGGAAAGGTTAAAGGCTATTTACGTTCAATATTCGGCAGGAATGCCGTCAGGATCCCGAGCAACGGCAGGAAGGCACAAATCTGATACACCAGCTCGATGCTGGTTTTATCCGCCACATAGCCGAGCACTGCCGCACCCAGCCCGCCCATACCAAAGGCCAGTCCAAAGAACAGGCCCGATACCATGCCGACTTTCCCCGGCATCAGCTCCTGCGCAAAGACCAGAATCGCCGAAAATGCAGAGGCCAGGATCACACCGATAATCACGCTCAGGATGCTGGTCCACATCAGACTGGCATGCGGCAAAAGTAGTGTAAATGGCGCGACGCCGAGAATTGAAGCCCAAATGACGTATTTGCGCCCAATCTTATCGCCCACCGGACCGCCGATAATGGTGCCCGCTGCCACAGCAAACAGAAAAATAAACAGATGGATTTGTGCACTTTGCACAGATACACCAAATTTGTGGATCAGGTAGAAAGTGTAATAACTGCTCAGGCTGGTCAGGTAGAAGTACTTCGAAAATATCAGGATCAGCAAAATACCCAGCGACATCACCACTGTTTTACGTGGCAGCACGGTCACCTGATTTTTCACCGGTCCGCGCGTTTTGGCGATCAGGTTTTGCTGGCGATACCATTTACTGATTTGCAGTAACACCACAATGCCGAGCAGCGCCGCCAGGGAGAACCACGCCACATTGCCTTTACCGTAAGGCGCAATAATCAGCGCAGCCAGCAGCGGGCCGAGGGCAGCCCCGAAATTACCGCCGACCTGGAACAGCGATTGCGCCAGCCCGTGACGTCCGCCGGAAGCCATGCGTGCCACGCGCGAAGATTCAGGGTGGAAAACCGAAGAGCCCGTCCCGACCAGCGCCGCCGCCAGCAGCACAACAGGGAAACTCTGCGCCACAGCCAGCAACAGCAGCCCGGAGAGCGTAAAGCCCATGCCGACCGGCAAAGAATAGGGTTGCGGATGCTTGTCGGTGTAATAGCCGATCAGCGGCTGCAACAGTGATGCGGTGATCTGATACGTCAGTGTGATCAGCCCGATCTGTGTAAAACTCAGGGAAAACTCGTTTTGCAGCAACGGATAAATCGCCAGTATCAGCGACTGGATCATGTCATTAAGCAGGTGAGAAACGCTGATCGCCGCCAGAATGGAAAACGCAGTCTTTTTGACGGCGTCTTTCTGCGGGCTGGCCGGCGTTGACGTCGTGTCTGTCATAGCGGAGGAAGCCTTCTTATTGTAGAGGTGCAGAGTACCGGTCCGTCAGCCGATTTTCGCGATCTCAGCAAACTGACCTTTCAGTAAGCGACAAAGATCGCCTGCCGCCAGTTCAATATCAAGACCGCGCTTACCGCCTGAAACATAAATGGTAGCGAACGTCTGTGCCGGGCTGTCGATCACCGTGGGCAACAGCTTTTTCTGCCCGAGCGGACTGATGCCACCGACCAGATAACCGGTAACACGTTGTGCAATCATAGGATCCGCCATATCGGCTTTTTTCGCCCCCAGCGCTTTCGCGACTTTTTTTAAGTCCAGTTGGGAGGCTACCGGCGTGACCGCCACGGCCAGATTTTTCGCATCGCCATTCAGCGATACCAGCAAGGTTTTGTAAACCTGACGGGCATCCAGACCGAGTTTTTTTACAGCTTCATCGCCAAAATTGGTTTCATCGCTGCTGTGTTCATACGGGTGAAGGGTGAAGCTGACTTTATTCTTTTCCAGGAGTAATACGGCAGGGGTCATAGCCTGTCTCCTCTGTTTTATTTTATGTTTTTGTTCGAAATTTCGTCAGCCGTTCAATCTGATGAAATTAAACAATAAAGTTCGATTATTAAGCGAGGAAGAAATAGTAGAGCAATGAATGGTTATTGCCAAGACCCAACACAGATTGGTACCCTGTGCCCGCCGGTGCTGTGCCTGTAAAGGCTGGCACTGAAGCTATAACTAATAAAATGAAATTCCTCTTTGACTGGCCGATAGAAATATCGGCCATTTTTTTAATCTTTCAGTAATTCCGGCAAATTCCCTTCGCCATACAAATGCAGTGCGCCGACGGCGACGACGTAGTTCCCCGGCGGAAGATCCAGAAGCAGTTGTTTCCAGCGCAGGTTACGCTGATTCATCAGTATGTCGTACAAATCGCTGCTGAAAGTATTGGGCAGAGGCTCGACCGCCAGCCCCGGTTTGGTATCCAGCCACCAGCTGATCATGGTTTGCAGCAGGCGGGCATTGGTGTGCCAGTGCGTCAGGGTATCTTCCAGCAGTGACAGGCCGTTGTCCGGCAACTGCTGCAATAATTCGAACTGTTCCTGTGGCCCTTCCAGTTCAATGATTCTCGTCCCCTGCTTTTTGGCGGTCTGCAACAGCTGATAATCAATGCCGTAATTTCCCCGTAATCCGAGGCGTTGCGCCTGCGTGGCCTGTAACATCAGTGCAATCTGCCACGACGGCAACGGATTGAGTGTCCACATGGATACGCCCAGTTCTTCGCATAGACGTTCGACGTGCAGATATTGTGATTCAGGCAGGCGTTCGGCCAGTGGCGGAAATTCACCGGTCATGCTGAAGGGAGATTCCGTGCCGCTGATATCGGCTTCCACAATCAGCGCATCGGCTTTTTGCAGGCGGCGCAAGAGTTGCGCAGGCAGCGGTTGCATATCCTGCGTACCCATATGAATGCTGCCGACCAGATGCAGTGCGCGGTTGCCGGGGAGCTGAATATCAATGGCGGGATACGAATACTCGACGGGAAACAGCCTGCGAAGCCAGCGGATCACCCGGTTGTAAAACTGCGCCATAATGCATGGTCTCCCGAAAAATGAGAGACCATGCTAACGCGTCAGCGTTTTAGCGAACAGAGGAAACGTCTTGTTTTTTCGGCTTAAAGTGCAACAGACGATTTGCATTCGCGACGACGGTAATGGAGGACAAAGCCATCGCCGCACCCGCCACTACCGGGCTGAGCAAGGTACCGGTCAGCGGATAAAGCACACCGGCGGCAACCGGAATACCAATCACGTTATACACAAACGCGCCCAGCAGGTTCTGCTTCATGTTACGCAGTGTCGCCTGCGACATCGCCAGTGCATCGGCGACACCGTGCACGCTCGGGCGCATCAGCGTAATCGCCGCTGTTTCGATAGCAACATCGCTGCCGCCACCCATTGCAATCCCGACATCTGCCTGCGCCAGTGCCGGTGCATCATTAATGCCGTCGCCGATCATGGCGACCTGCTGACCTTTGGCCTGCAACGCTTTGATAGCATCGGCTTTGCCTTCGGGACGCACACCGGCAATCACTTTATCGATTCCCGCTTGTGCGGCAATCGCCTGCGCAGTACGCGGGTTATCGCCGGTCAGCATCACCAGCTGATACCCAAGCTGATGCAGACGTTGTAAGGCGCTGACGCTGTCTTCACGCAACGGGTCGCGCAGCGCAAACAGTGCGGCCAGTTTGCCGTTTGCGGCCAGCAAGACCGGCGTCGCGCCTTCATCTGTCATGCTTTCCAGCAGCGTATTGGCATCAACGGTATCCACGTCATTTTCCTGCATCAGCGCCTGATTACCCAGTAATAACGCCGTACCGTCAACGTCACCGCGTAACCCCAGGCCGCCAAGGGTGCGGAAATTCAGCACGTCAGGAATGTCCAGCCCGTCAGCTTTTTCAACAATCGCCTGTGCCAGCGGATGGTGTGATCCTTTTTCCAGCGCGGCGGCAAAGCGCAACGCCTGATGTTCACTGATGCCGCTAAAGGTGTGTGTATCCGTCACTTTCGGCTGGCCTTCCGTCAGCGTCCCGGTTTTATCAAATACCAGCGTGGTGAGGGTACTGGCTTTTTGCAGCGCATCGGCATCACGCACCAGTACGCCGAATTCTGCCGCACGGCCAACGCCTGCGGTAACCGACATCGGCGTCGCTAATCCCAGCGCACAAGGGCAGGCGATAATCAGCACGGTAGTGACGATCACCAGCGTATACATCAGTTGCGGCTGCGGACCGAAGAAGTACCAGATTGCGCCGCTGAACAGAGCAATCAGCACCACGACGGGAACAAACACAGAAGAAATTTTATCCGCCAGCTTACCGATTTCCGGTTTGCTGCTCTGAGCTTCGCGCACCAGTTTGATGATCCGCGAAAGGGTGGTCTGGCTGCCGATGGCATCCGCGCGAAACAGCACGCTGCCGTCTTTGACCAGCGTCCCCGCATGGACTTTTTCACCCTGCGATTTCTGCTGGGGGATGGGTTCGCCGGTCAGCATGGCTTCATCCATCCAGGCTTCGCCGCTTTGAATCTCACCGTCAACCGGCACACGGTCACCGGTGGTCAGACGCAGCGTCATGCCTTGCTGCACTTGCGCCAGTGGCAGGGTTTTCTCGCCTTCTGCGGTGACGACGCGCGCGGTCGGCGGGGTGAGATCCAGCAAACGTTCGAGCGCTTTTGATGAACGCTGACGTCCGCGTTGTTCCAGCGCGTGACCCAGATTAATCAGGCCGATAATCATCACGCTGGCTTCATAGTAAAGATGGCGGGCCTGCATCGGAAACACGTCCGGCCACAGGCTGACAGCGAAGGAGAAAATCCACGCTGCGCCGGTACCGAGTGACACCAGCGTGTCCATATTGGCGCTGCCGTGCATCAGGTTTTTCCATGCACTGCGGTAGAAATGCCCGCCAGCGACAATCATGATCAGCAGTGTCAGCAGGCCGACAATCAGCCAGCCGGTCTGATTGCTGGCAGTGACCATCATTTCGCCGCCGAGCAATCCCCATAACATCATCGGGATACCGGCAGCCAGGCCGACCGCAGCCTGCCAGCTGAAACGGATCATGCTTTTGCGTGAAGTTTGCTGCTGGCGCTCACGGCGTTTGGTTTCGTCGATAATAATTTCAGCGCCGTAACCTGCACGTTCAACGGCGGCAATCAGCGCATTTTGATCCGCATCGCCGCTGACCAGCGCACTGCGTTCCGCCAGATTGACCCGTGCCCGTTCGACGCCGTCCACGCCTTCCAGCGCCCGTTGCACTTTGCTGACACAACTGGCGCAGCTCATGCCGCTGAGCAACAACTGTACGCTGTCGTCAGCGGCTTGCGGGGCGTGAATTTCAGCCGGAACAGGTGACGCGGCCGCTGACAGGGGTTCCGGCAAAACACTCGCCTTATCGGTCAGCGGCTCAGATTTTGGGGATGCATCTCCTGCAACCTGCGCGTCGTAACCGGCGTTAACCACGGCGTCGATCAGACTCTGGCTGCTGACATCGCCCTGGACAACGGCTTTATCCAGAGACACTTCAACAGAGGTGGTACCTTCAACCGCTTCCAGCGCTTTACGCGTTGAAGCAACGCAGTGCCCGCAGGACAAGCCTTGCAGGGATAATACGGTAGTCGTCATGATGAATTTCCTTTTTGCCTTGACCTGATTGTCAAATTTCACTAGTTATAGAGCATAAACCTTCCAGCAAGGGGAAGGTCAAGGAGGTAAAATGAACATCAGTGATGTGGCGAAAAAAACCGGGCTGACCAGCAAAGCGATTCGTTTTTATGAAGAGAAAGGGCTGGTCACCGCACCGGCTCGCAGTGAAAACGGCTACCGCAGCTATGCACAAAAACATATCGAAGAACTGACATTGTTGCGCCAGGCGCGGCAGGTCGGATTTACGCTGGAAGAGTGTCAGGAACTGGTGGCGCTGTTCCATAATCCTGACAGGCACAGCGCTGACGTGAAAGCGCGGACATTAGAAAAGGCCGCCGAAATTGCGCGGCATATTGAAGAACTGAAAGCGATGCGTGAACGTTTACTGACGCTCGCCGAGTCCTGTCCCGGCGATGACGGGGCGGATTGCCCGATCATCGACAATCTCAGCGGCTGTTGCCAAAAGCAACATTAACCGGCATCAGGTTCCACGCGCAGCGTTGCGCCTTCCACGCCGGTGATAACGACTCTGTCACCGACGTTGAGCGGCGTGGTGCAGATCGCGCGCCAGCTGCTGTCACCGATTTGTACCCGCGTGAACTGATTCGTTACCGGTTCCAGTACGGTGGCGTAAGTGCCCACTAATTGCTGGCCCCGCTGATTCAGGGCTGAATTACCGGCAGATTTATCCACCCGCTGGTTCAGCCATTTCCACCACAGCCATGCTGCCAGAATGGTCAGCAACGCAAACGCTGTCCCCTGCCATTCCCATGGCAGCGGCAGGATCCACGTGACAACGCCCACCAGGGCCGCCGCCACGCCGCTCCACAGCAAGTAACCACTCGCACCGGTCAGCTCAGCCGCCAGCAACAGGCCGCCCAGAGACAGCCAGAATACGTGCGGATTTGCCATGAAATCATGCAGCATTATTTGCCGCCTTTGGTTTCTTTTAGCAGTTCAGCAATGCCGCCGATAGATCCCATCAGACTGGTGGCATCCAGCGGCATCATGATGATTTTGCTGTTATTAGCAGTACCGATTTTCGTCAGCGCATCGGTATATTTTTGTGCCACGAAGTAGTTAATCGCCTGCACATCACCGGCAGCAATCGCTTCGGATACCATCTTGGTAGCCTGGGCTTCCGCTTCCGCCGCACGTTCACGCGCTTCTGCCTGCAGAAATGCTGACTGACGCTCGCCTTCGGCTTTGAGAATTTGCGACTGTTTTTCACCTTCAGCACGCAAAATGGCGGACTGACGTACGCCTTCAGCTTCCAGAATGTCGGCACGTTTTGTACGTTCGGCTTTCATCTGCGCATTCATCGCGGAGATCAGTTCAGCCGGTGGGCGCACGTCGCGGATCTCAATACGGGTGATTTTTACGCCCCACGGATTAGTGGCTTCATCGACGATATGCAGCAAACGTGCATTGATATTGTCACGTTGTGACAGCATTTCGTCCAGTTCCATCGAACCGAGAACGGTACGGAAGTTGGTCATCGTCAGGTTGACGATAGCCTGCTCCAGATTGCTGACTTCATAGGCAGCGCGTGCGGGATCAATAACCTGAATAAAACACACGGCATCGATGGCCACATTGGCGTTATCGCGGGAAATCACTTCCTGTGACGGAATATCCAGCACCTGTTCCATCATATTGATTTTACGGCCTATGCGGTCAACAAACGGCACCACCAGATTCAGTCCCGGCATCAGGGTTTTGGTATAACGGCCAAAACGCTCGACGGTCCACTGATAGCCCTGTGGCACGATCTTGATCCCGGCGTACACCATCAGCAACGCCAGCACGATCAGAATAAGGATAGGGATGGGAATGAGGTCAAACATAGTAGTAAACTCCTGTAAAATTGTGTTCTGACTATTCACGCGGGAATAATCCAATAAAAACATGTCCCTGGCGCACTCACCGACCGGTCAGGCGCGTCCTCAATTGTCGCACAAATCGTTAAGTCATCGTATTAATAAAAGGATAGTTCAGGGGATAAAAGGCGGGGGAAAAGCCAAAAAAAACGCACGTCCGGTTAAATGACGCGCGCATCGTGTTTTACGGTGAAGCCGGGTGGATCAATAGAGTAAAGAATATAGCTGACGACGATACTTCGCTGCCAGCGCATCGCCGGTGCCCAGTGCCGCCATGATATCCATCAGCGTTTTACGCGCCGCACCGTTCGCCGCACCTAAGTCTTTTTTCAGCGGAGCCATCAGCAGTTCCAGTGCTTCTTCGTTGCGTCCGACCTGATGCAGTTGCAGGCTGAGTTTGACCACCAGTTCAGCGTTTTCAGGATCCTGCTGTAATTCCTGTTGCAGCAACTGAATTTCCGGCGTGTCGGCGGCCTGTTTCAGCAACTCGATTTGCGCAATCAGCCCCTGATAACGGGAATCTTTATCCTGCAACGGGATGGTTGCCAGCACGGCTTCGGCATCGTCGGTGCGGTTCAGATGAATTTGTGTTTCTGCCAGCAGCAGACCGATATCACTGCGCTGATTGCTCAGTTGCCAGGCTTCTTTCAGCAACGGCAGGGCGTCATTAACATTGCCCGCCTGCAACAGTTCCTGCGCCTCGGCCAGTTTCAGCTCTTCTTCTTTCGGCAGCACTTTTTGCAGCAGTTCGCGGATCACTTCTTCCGGCTGCGGCCCCTGGAAACCATCGACCGGCTGACCGTCTTTGAACAGGTAAACGGCAGGGATCGAACGCAGGCCAAACTGCTGGGCGATCATCTGCTCGGTATCGCAGTCCACCTTTGCCAGAATCAACTGACCGGCGTATTCCACGGCCAGTTTGTCGAGTACCGGGCCCAGTTGCAGGCAATGCTGGCTGCGTTCAGACCAGAAATAGAACATCACCGGCACGGACATGGATTGTTCCAGTGTCTGGTGCAGGTTGGTTTCGTTGATATCGATAATTGTAGGAAGCATGAATTCTGTCTCTCCGCTACCCGTCATACTTCGAGCTGCTGATGCGTTGGCTGCGCTCACTCAGCCCGGTCACTTAGTTATCTAAGCTCCCGGGTCTTCGTGGGCTTGCCGCCTTCCCGCAACTCGAATTATTTAGGGTATAGAAAATTAAAGTATTTAAGAACAAATGGGGGCGACTCTTGCCGCTTCAACCCCTTATCGCTTTTACTTAGCTGTTTCCGCGTAATAATTTGTCCAGTACGCGCGCGGGTAAAAGGCGTTTCAGTAGGGTCAGTGCATGGGCGACCAGGGTGACCGGATAACGCAGGCGAGCGCGCGGATTTTCTAAAGCATGGTGCAGTTTGGGTAAAACCGCCTCCGGCTTGAGTGTAAAACGACGGGCAATGCCCGGATTTTCTACCGGCTGGCCGGTCTGCGACTGATTCACGTTGGCGGTGAAATTACTGCTCAGCGGGCCGGGTTCAATCAGGCTGACCTGAATACCGGTGCCATGCAGTTCCATGCGCAGCGTGTCGGACCAGGCCTCCAGCGCAAATTTACTGGCGGCATAAACGCCCCGGCGCGGCGTCGTGATCAGCCCCATTACCGAGCTGGTCTGGATAATGCGACCTTCGCCGTGCGGCAACATGGCGGGTAACAGAAGCCGTGTCAGTTGATGTGTACCAAACAAATTGGTGGAAAATTGCTGTTCGAACTGCTCGCGGCTGATGCTGCTGAGCGGGCCGTAAACGCCATAACCCGCATTATTAAACAAGCCATACAGACGGTTGCCTGTCAGCGCAATGACCTCGGCGGCTGCAAGCTCGACGCTCTGTCTGTCATCAAGATCCAACTGAACCGTTTCAAAACCCATCTGCTGCAGTGTGTCGATATCCTGAGTTTTCCGACATGCCGCCAGGATCCGATAACCGCGTGCGCGCAAATCCTGTGCGGCAACCAGCCCGATACCGCTGGAACAACCGGTGATTAATACTGCTTTTTGCATAACTTTACCTGTGAGGTGTCCCTATTTTTTATGACTGTGATTTACTAGGGAGTCGGGGAAAAAAGGTAACGTCTTGGTTTTACTCACGTCCCGGTATTATTTTATTCGTCGTATTTTAACCTTAATGCGTCAGCAGCGGCGTGAGTTTTTCTGACATCCATCCGGCAATAAACGACTGGGCTGCCAGGGCCGGATGTAAACCGTCGTCCTGCATCCATTCAGGTTTTACGGCGACCTGCTCCATAAAGAACGGCACCAGCGGGATATTTTCCTGCTTTGCCAGCGCCGGATAAATGGCATAGAACGCATCGCCGTAGCGGCGGCCATAATTGGGCGGCAGACGGATTTGCATCAGCAGGGGTTGGGCACCAGCCTGTTTGACCAGTGTGATCACCTGCGTCAGCGTCCGGGAAAGCGCTTGTGGCGGGAAACCGCGGAGCCCGTCGTTGGCGCCCAGTTCAATCAGCACCCAGCGAGGGTGATGTTGTTGCAGTAAAGACGGCAGGCGTGCCAGTCCTTGTTCAGCGGTATCGCCGCTGATGCTGGCGTTGATAACGGTGGGCTTACTGTCTTCTTTTTGCCATGCGTTATTCAGTAATGTCGGCCAGGATTCGGCGACCGGAAGGCGATAAACTGCACTCAAACTGTCGCCAATAATCAGCAAGTTATCAGCAGCAACGGCGCGAAAACTCAATAATACTGACAAAATAAGGAAGGGGAGATGCCAGCGGAAAATGTTCTTGAAGTTCATCATCTAAGTAAGCACGTCGGTCAGGGTGAAGGTCAGCTCACCATCCTGTCCGGTGTGGAGCTGGTTGTCAAACCTGCCCAGACAATTGCCCTGATTGGCGAATCCGGTTCCGGTAAATCCACCTTGCTGGGCATTCTTGCCGGGCTGGATGACGGAACCCATGGTGATGTGAAATTACTGGGCAAATCCCTTGGCGAACTCAATGAGGAAGGGCGCGCGGCGCTGCGGGCAAAAAATGTCGGCTTTGTATTTCAGTCTTTCATGCTGGTGCCGACACTCAACGCCCTGGAAAACGTTCAGCTTCCTGCGTTATTGCGCGGCGAAAGTGACAGCAGCAGCCGTCAGCAGGCGGTGCAGTTACTGGAAAGCCTCGGGCTGGGCGAACGTCTTCACCATCTTCCGGCACAACTTTCCGGCGGCGAACAGCAACGTGTGGCGCTGGCGCGGGCCTTTATCGGCAAGCCGAAATTGCTCTTTGCCGATGAGCCGACCGGTAATCTGGATCGCGTGACCGGCGAACGTATCGTTGATCTGCTGTTCTCACTGAACCGCGATGCGGCGACGACGCTGATTCTGGTCACGCATGACGAACAACTGGCAGCGCGTTGTCAGCGGCGGTTACGCCTGCGCGACGGGAAATTATGGGAGGAAGCATGATCTGGCGCTGGTTCTGGCGGGAATGGCGCTCGCCATCGCTGCTGATCGTCTGGCTGGCGCTGACACTGGCGGTGGCCTGTGTACTGGCGCTCGGCAGCATCAGCGACCGTATGGACAAAGGTCTGAGTCAGCAAAGCCGCGAGTTTATTGCCGGGGATCGCGTGCTGAGTTCCTCCCGTCCGATCACCGAAGCCTGGTTGCAGGATGCGCAGGCGCAGGGGCTGAAAGTCAGCCGTCAGCTCTCTTTCATGACCATGACTTTTGCGGGCGAAACGCCGCAACTGGCGGCGGTGAAAGCCACCGATCTGGCGTATCCGCTGTATGGCACGTTACAAACCGAACCGGCAGGGCTGAAACCTGAGCCGGGAACGGTGCTGGTTGCGCCGCGTTTACTGGCGCTGCTGAACGTGAAAGTCGGTGACAATCTGGATGTGGGCGATACCACGCTGAAAATTGCCGGTGTGATTGTTCAGGAGCCGGATTCAGGTTTTAACCCGTTCCAGACCGCGCCTCGTGTGATCATGAATCTGGATGACGTGGCGAAAACCGGCGCTGTTCAGCCGGGCAGTCGTCTGACGTATCGCTATATGTTTGCCGGTTCACCGCAGGCCATTCAGAGTTATGGTGAGGCGATAAAAGGCCTGCTTAAGCCGGATCAACGCTGGAGCGGGATGGAAGATTCCGACGGGGCATTGGGCAAATCATTACAGCGCTCTCAGCAATTCCTCACGCTGTCGGCACTGCTGACCCTGATGCTGTCAATCGCCGCGATTGCCGTGTCGATGGGGCATTACTGCCGCAGCCGTTATGATCTGGTTGCGGTACTGAAAACGCTGGGTGCCGGGAAAAAGGCGCTGCAAAAACTGATTATCGGACAGTGGCTCGCGGTGCTGGTGCTGGCGGGGTTGTGCGGCAGCGTGGTCGGGCTGGTATTTGAAGTCATCCTGATGAAAGTGCTGGCGCCGGTTTTGCCTGCAGAATTACCGCCTGCCGGTGGCTGGCCCTGGGTGTGGTCGATGGGCGCGATGGTGGTGATTTCTCTGCTGATTGGCATCCGTCCGTATCGTCAGTTGCTGGCAACCCAGCCGCTGCGGGTGCTGCGTCAGGATGTGGTGGCGAACGTCTGGCCGCTGCGTTATTTCCTGCCGGTGATGGTGGTGGTCGTGGTCGGTTTGCTGGCGGCGCTGATGGGCGGCAGTTCGTTGCTCTGGTCATTGCTGGCAGGCGTGCTGGTACTTTCGTTGCTGCTTGGCCTGATTGGCTGGGGCGCTCTGCTGCTGTTACGCAAGCTGACGCTCCGCCAGTTACCGCTGCGTCTGGCGGTGAACCGCCTGCTGCGCCAGCCGTGGGTGACGCTCAGCCAACTGGCGGCGTTCTCGATGTCGTTTATGTTGCTGGCGTTGCTGCTGGTGATGCGCGGGGATTTACTGGACCGCTGGGAACAACAACTGCCGCCGGACAGCCCGAATTACTTCCTGCTCAATATCACCAAAGAGCAAATTCCGCAGGTGACGGATTTCCTGCATCAGCATAACGCGGAACCGGAAACCTTCTATCCGATTGTGCGGGTTCGTCTGACCAAAATTAACGACCAGATTGCCACCGACATCATTAAGCCGGATGACGCAGGCGGCGAAGCGGTGAACCGTGAGCTGAATCTGACCTGGATGGAAGGGCTGCCGGATCATAATCCGCTGGTCGCCGGTAACGGGCCGCCAAAAGCCGGTGAAGTGTCGGTTGATGAAGGACTGGCGGGGCGTCTGGGGCTCAAACTCGGCGATACCGTCACGTTTAGCGGTGATACGCAGGAGTTCAGCGCCAAAATCACCAGCCTGCGTAAAGTGGACTGGGACAGCCTGAAGCCGAATTTCTACTTCATCTTCCCGCCGGGTGCGCTGGATGCACAGCCGCAAAGCTGGCTGACCAGTTTCCGGTATCACGGTGATGACCGCACGATCACGCAGCTTAACCGCCAGTTCCCGACGCTGAGTCTGCTGGATATCGGTTCAATCCTGCGTCAGATCGGACTGGTGTTGCAGCAGGTGAGCAGGGCGCTGGAAGTGATGGTGATCCTGGTGATGTTGTGCGGCGGCTTGCTGTTGCTGGCGCAGATTCAGGTCGGTATGCGCCAGCGCCGTCAGGAGCTGATTGTGTACCGCACGCTGGGGGCCAGCAAAAAAATGCTGCACCGGACATTGTGGTGTGAATTTGCCGTGCTCGGGCTGGTGGCAGGAGTCGCCGCCGCCATCGGTGCGGAAGCCGCGTTATGGTTGCTGCAACGCCAGGTTTTCGATTTCCCATGGGAACCGAATTATCTGATGTGGATTGCGGTACCGGTGGTCAGCGCGGTGCTGCTGTCGGTTTGCGGGGGCTGGCTGGGTGTGCGGTTGCTACGGGGGCGGGCGCTGTTCCGGCAATACGACTCGTAGTTTCTAAACGCCTCCCCCTGCACTAACCTGGTGTCCAAGTTTAGGGGTTCAGTTCACACCCCAACCCTCCCCTTCGCAGGGGAGGGAGCCGATCAAATCAAAGCTTTTCAACTGCCCATTCAATGCCGCTGGCGTATTCTTCCGGCAGCATCGGGACCAGTGCGTTGAGGTTGTCTTTCAGCAGGCTGGCGCTGGCGTCGTTGAGATTCAGGTGCCCGACTTTACGGCCGGGACGCACATCTTTCTCATACCAGTGCAGATTGACCAGCGGCAGGCTCAGCCATTTTTCTGACACATCCGTGCCAATCAGATTCACCATCACTGACGGTGTGCTCACCACCGGTTTCGGCAACGGCAGACCGAGAATGGCGCGCAGATGCATTTCAAACTGGCTGTAGGATGCGCCGTTTTGCGTCCAGTGACCGCTGTTGTGCACACGCGGTGCCAGCTCATTGATGAGCAAACCTTCGCTGACCACGAAACATTCCATCGCCATCACGCCGACATACTTCAGTTCGTTCATGATTGCCGACAGCATGCTTTCAGCCTGCTGTTGCAGGGCAGTATCCGGTTGTGGCAGCGCAACGCTGGTGCGCAAAATGCCGTCCTGATGCAGGTTGTGGGTCAGCGGATAAAAGACCGTTTTGCCATCGTGACCCCGCGCGCCGACCAGCGAAACTTCGCCGGAAAAATTGATGCCCTGTTCAACGATGCATTCGCCATAGCAATCCTGTGGCAGGGTATTTTCTTCCCCGGAACGCAGACGCCACTGACCACGGCCGTCGTAGCCGCCGACGCGGCGTTTAACAATCGCCAGTTCGCCGACCTGTGAGAAAACCTGCGGCCATTCGGCGACATCAGCCAGTAACTGCCACGGCGCGGTCGCCAGACCGAGCTGGTCGAGCAATTGTTTTTGCGTCAGGCGGTCAGCCAGACGCGGGAAAATATCGCGGTTAACGAACGCATTGTGCGTCGCCAGTTCACGGGTCAGCGCCGTTTCCGGCCAGCGCTCGATTTCAGCCGTGATAACGCTTTGCTGATACGGCACGGCTTCCGGTTCGGCATCAAGGCCGACGGGATACACGGCGATGCCCAGCGGTTCACCGGCCTGGCGCAGCATCCGGCCTAACTGGCCGTTTCCGAGTACGCAAACCGGCTTCATGCTTCCTCCCGCGGATCGGGGTTATTCAGCACTTCGTCAGTTTGTGCGGTGCGCCACGCGGCCAGGTTTTTGGCAATCTCAGCATCGTGCAGCGCCAGAATCTGCGCCGCCAGCAACGCGGCGTTGGCGGCACCCGCTTTACCGATCGCCAGCGTACCGACCGGAATGCCACGCGGCATTTGCACGATGGAATACAGGCTGTCGATGCCGCTCAGTGCAGCACTTTGCACCGGCACACCCAGCACCGGCACCAGCGTTTTCGCTGCCAGCATGCCCGGTAAATGCGCTGCACCACCGGCACCGGCGATGATCACATCAAAACCGTTAGCGGAAGCCTGCTCTGCGAAAGTGAACAATTTGTCCGGCGTACGGTGAGCGGAGACGATATCGACATGGAAAGGAATATTCAGCGTTGTGAGGACGTCGGCGGCGAACTGCATGGTCGCCCAGTCACTTTTAGACCCCATAACGATGGCGATTTTTGCCGGGGTAACGTTGGATGACATGTCTGTAAAGCTCCTGTGATTCGGAAATAGAAACTGCGAGGGCGCAAATGATAGCACGCTCCGCGAGGGAGGAAAACGGTTGCGTCGCCGGGAAACGGCGCATTTTTGATGAGAAGTTTGCAGCAGATTTGTATAATCCGAGCCATTCTGTTTATGACAAACCTCACCGGAAACTGATTTATGACCCAGGCTTTACTGGCACCGATTTATGATTTTCTTCACTGTGAAACACCCGCTCTGTGGGTGGATGTGGCGCTGGAAAATCAGACGGTAATGCTGATCGACCACGCCAATTGTGAAAAGAAGGCGGCGGCCACGGCGATGAGCCTGATGACCAAATACCTTGAGCGCACCGAGTTGCTGTTTTGCGCGGCGCGTCTGGCACGGGAAGAGCTTCACCACTTTGAGCAGGTGGTGGAAATCATGCAAAAACGCAATATTACTTATACCCAGCTTTCACCGTCGCGCTATGCCAGCGGGATGATCAAACATACCCGTCATCATGATGATCTGAATATTCTGGTTGACCGGCTGATTATCGGGGCATACATCGAAGCGCGTTCCTGCGAGCGCTTTGCCAAAATTGCGCCACATCTTGATGAAACCTTGTCGCGCTTTTATACCTCACTGCTGCGTTCAGAATCACGGCATTTCGCCGATTATCTGGCACTGGCAGAGCAATACGCCGGGACAGATATCAGCGAGCGGGTAGAAGAGTTTGGCAGAATTGAAGCGGAACTGATACTCACGCCGGACGAGCAATTCCGCTTCCATTCAGGCGTACCAGTCATATTTTGAGGTGACTCAAAACGGGAATCTGATCAGCTCGACGTTATCGGCGGTGACTTTCACCATCGAGCCTTCCTCGTGCCACGCGCCGAGTACGACGCGGTGGCCGGTTTTATTTCCCAGCGGTACCTCGTGAATGGCCGGGCGATGGGTATGACCATGGATCATCCACTCGACGCCTGCCATCTGCATTTCGCTGACCACCGCCTGCGGGTTCACATCCATAATTTCCAGTGATTTACCCTGATTTGATGCCTTGCTGTTGGCGCGCATTCTGGCGGCAATCGCCAGTCGCCATTTCAGCGGCAGCATCAGGAAAAGTTTCTGGATCAGCGGGTTGTGGACTTTTTTTCGGAAGTTCTGATACGCGACATCGTCGGTGCACAGCGTGTCACCGTGCAGGATCATCACGCGGCGTCCGTACAACTCGAGCACTTTTTTCTCCGGCAGCAGTGTCATCAGGCTGTCGCGGGCGAAGCGTCTGCCGAGCAGAAAATCGCGGTTGCCATGAATGAAAAAGCAGGGCACGCCCTGCTGGTGTAACTGATTGAGTGCGGCGGAGATATCGGCGTGAAGCGGTTGCGGATCGTCGTCGCCAATCCAGGCTTCGAACAGGTCGCCGAGGATGTACAGGGCGTCGGCCTGCGGCGCATCTTCACGCAGAAAACGCAGAAAACCGGCAGTGATTGCCGGTTCCTGTGCGCAAAGATGGATATCTGCGATAAAAAACGTGGTCATCCCGACGTTGATTATTCGCTGACTGTGACGCTTTTGATCACAACATCTTCTTTTGGAACGTCCTGGTGCATGCCGCTGCGACCGGTTTTCACCGCTTTGATCGCGTCAACCACGTCCTGACCTTCAACCACTTCTGCGAATACGCAGTAACCCCAACCTTGTGCGTTTTTGCCGCTGTGGTTCAGGAAATCGTTGTCAGTGACGTTGATGAAGAACTGTGCCGTGGCAGAGTGCGGATCGTTGGTACGTGCCATCGCCAGCGTGCCTTTGGTGTTTTTCAGGCCGTTGTCTGCTTCGTTATTGATAGGCGCATCGGTGTTTTTCTGGTTCATGCCTGGCTCAAAACCGCCGCCCTGGATCATGAAACCGTTAATCACACGGTGGAAAATTGTGTTGTCGTAGAAGCCTTTACGGCAATAGTTCAGGAAGTTTTCAACCGTAGCTGGCGCTTTGTCAGCGAAAGTTTTAATGACGATGTCGCCGTGGTTGGTGTGGAAAGTGACCATAATTATCATCCTGCTAATGTTGATGTGTGCTCTTAGTAAGAGCGGCTACTATAGCCTTTTCTTATACCATAACTCAAAAGTTGCCGTCAGCAGCGGCTTTGTGATGACTAAAGCCCGTCCGGCGGCCTTATGCCGTTTCGGTGAAATCATTTTCGTTATATTATACGCGGTAGTGTCGCTTAAACGCGCCAACGTCATTTTCTACGCCCAACACACGGAATAGCCTGATGCTGAAGATTTTTAATACCCTGAGTCGCCAAAAAGAGGAATTCAAGCCAATTCATGCCGGTAAAGTCGGGATGTACGTGTGTGGGATCACTGTTTACGATCTGTGTCATATCGGCCACGGTCGCACTTTTGTGTCTTTCGACGTGGTATCCCGTTACCTGCGCTACCTGGGTTATGACCTGAAATATGTGCGTAACATCACCGATATCGACGACAAAATCATTAAACGTGCCGCTGAAAATGGCGAAACGTTTATGGCGCTGACCGACCGTATGATTGGCGAAATGCACGCTGATTTTGCTGCACTGAACATTCTGCCACCTGACTCTGAACCGCGCGCCACGCAGCACATTCACGAAATTATCGATATCGTGCAGACGCTGATTGACCGTGACCACGCCTATGTCGCGTCGAACGGCGATGTGATGTTCTGGGTGGAAAGTGATCCGGATTACGGACTGTTGTCCCGTCAGGATCTGGATCAGTTACAGGCGGGGGCGCGCGTCGAAGTCGAAGCCAACGTGAAACGCAATCCGATGGATTTCGTACTGTGGAAAATGTCCAAGCCGGGCGAACCGAGCTGGACATCTCCGTGGGGCAAAGGCCGCCCGGGCTGGCATATCGAATGTTCCGCGATGAACTGCAAACAGCTCGGTGCGCATTTCGACATTCACGGCGGCGGTTCTGACCTGATGTTCCCGCACCACGAGAACGAAATTGCGCAGTCAAGCTGTGCCCATGACGGCCCGTATGTGAATACCTGGATGCACTCCGGCATGGTGATGATCGACCGCGAAAAGATGTCCAAATCACTGGATAACTTCTTCACCGTGCGCGATGTGCTGAAATATTATGATGCGGAAAGCGTGCGTTACTTCCTGATGTCGGGTCACTATCGCAGCCAGCTAAACTACAGCGAAGAAAACCTGAAACTGGCGCGTACCTCGATGGAGCGTCTGTACACCGCACTGCGCGGCACTGACGCCGCTGCAACGCCAGCCGGTGGTGAGGCTTTTGTTACGCGCTTCCGTGCGGCCATGGACGATGATTTCAACACGCCGGAAGCCTATTCCGTGCTGTTCGATATGGCACGTGACATCAACCGTCTGAAAACGGAAGACCTGTCTGCGGCCAACGGTCTGGCGGCGGAACTGCGGCAACTGGCAGGCGTGCTTGGCCTGCTGGAGCAGGATCCGGAGCAGTTCCTGAAATCCGGAGCTCAGGCGGATAACGATGACGAAGTGGCTGAAATCGAAGCGTTGATTAAACAGCGTAACGATGCCCGCGCCAGCAAAGACTGGGGCATGGCGGATAAAGCGCGCGATCGCCTCAATGAAATGGGTATCGTGTTAGAAGACGGACCGGCAGGCACCACCTGGCGTAGAAAATAATCTCCTTCATACCTGAAGCCGCAGCCGCGTTGGCTGCGTTCGCAAACCCGGGTCACTGACTTATGTCAGCTCCCCGGGATTCGTTCACTTGCCGCCTTGCTGCAACTCCAGTTATTTTGGAGATGCGAGACATATAGCCTCCTTCCGGGAGGCTTTTTTATAAGGATCATCCTGTGACAACTCTGTTTCTGACCTATCAGCCCCCGTATGACTGGCAGTGGATGACGGCATTTCTCGGCGCGCGTGCATTGCAGGGCGTCGAGCAACAGGATGGCGAATACTATCAGCGTACGCTGGCGGTGATGCACAACGGCGAACGCCTGACCGGCTGGTTGCGGCTGCGGCCGTTGCCTGAGCGAAATGGCGTTGAGCTGGAAGTGTCGTCGTCGCTTTCGCCGGTTGCGGAGAACGTCGCTGCACAGGTGCGGCGGTTGCTGGATCTGGACGCGCAGCCACAGGTTATCGCCGACGGTCTGGGGGCGCTGGCAGAAAATGCGCCGGGATTACGCCTGCCGGGATGTGCTGACCGTTTTGAACTGGTGGTGCGGGCGATCCTCGGACAGCTGGTGAGCGTAAAAATGGCGGCGACACTGGCAACGCGGCTGACCGAAAAATGGGGTGAACCGGTGCGTACGCCGTTTGCTGTGCTGACGCATTTGTTTCCGTCTCCGGCAGCGATCGGGCAGTTAACGGTGGATGATTTACGGAGTATTGGCGTACAGGCCAAACGTGCGGCCTGTCTGATTAATATTGCGCAGGCAGTGGAAGAAGGGCGTTTGCCGCTCAATGACATCAATGACGTGCAGAACGGAATAAAACAGCTGCTGGCGATGCCGGGGATTGGCAACTGGACTGCCAGTTATGTCGCAATGCGTGCCTGGTCTGCGCCTGATATTTTTCTCGGTGGCGACTATCTGATTAAACAGCGTTTTCCGGGCATGACGCCGGGGAAAATTACCCGCTATGCTGAAGTCTGGAAACCGTGGCGCACCTACGCCACGCTGCATTTATGGTTCAATAACGACTGGCAGCCGGACACGCCGTAGACGGGCATCAACGTCACCTCCCTGTGCCAGACTGATAGCCTGCGGGCGGGATCGCGCCGCTGGTGTGTGCGGTGGCGGTTTTTTGCACCGGATCATATTTATAAACCCGCCCGCGTCCGTTGTGTTTGGCGATGTAGCAGGCCATATCCGCCTGTGCCATGTATTCGCTGCCGGTAACGTTCGCATCATTTATCTGCGTCATCCCTGCGCTGGCACCGATCCGGTAGGCATTTTCTTCCCATATGAATTTGAAATCGTTGATTTTGTCCACCAGATGCTGAAGCGTTCCCAGCCCCCGTTCCGGCGGACAATCAAATAAGATCAGCGCAAATTCATCACCGCCCAGCCGTGCCAGCCGGTCGCTGTTGCGGATATTTTCCTGCATCAGGGCGCTGATCTGGCGCAGCAGTTCATCCCCTGCGGCATGACCTGCGGTGTCGTTAATCTCCTTAAAATGATCCAGATCGATAAACGCCAGGCCGTGAGGCTGACGTTGTGTGGCCGTCAGATTCAGCGCTTTTTTCAGGCTCGATTCGAAACTGCCACGATTCGACAAGCCGGTGAGTAAATCGTGAGAGGCGCTGTAACTGAGTTTTCGCATCAGTTCGCGGGATTTACTGACATCCTGTAGCACCAGCACAATACCAATCGGTTCGTCTTTCAGGGTACGCAGCGGTGACACTGCCAGCTGGACATCAAACAAAGCGGTGTGCTGGCCGTGCAGAACCAGCGAACGCTCAACCGAAGAGTGCAGGTTTTCATTGATATCAAACTGCAAAAGATCGTCGATAAGCGGCCCTCCCGCGCCTTTGCTGATGAGCACAATGCGGCTGACCGGTTGCCCCTGAGCCTGCTGTTCTGTCCAGCCGGTCATTTTCTCTGCGACCGGATTCATGAACGTAATATTCATGTTACGGTCGGTTGAGATCACCGCCTCATTGATAGAATTCAGCGTGATATGCAGCAGTTCTTTTTCTTCATGCAGCGCTTCCGAAAGACGCTTGTTGGTCATTTCGGTATGCTTGAGTTCGTTAATATCTTCAATCTGAGAAATGAAATACATCGGTTCATGATGTTCATCGCGCACCAGTGATACGGCGAGGAATGCCCAGATAATTTCGCCGCTGCGGCGCAGATACCGCTTCTCCAGGGTGTAACTCTGGATTTCATCGTTCAGCAGTTGCTGCAACAGCGCCAGGTCTTTGCCCAGATCGTCATGATAGGTAATCTCCTGGAATGTCAGGGTCGTCAGATACTCCGCTTCATATCCCAGCAGATGACATAACGCTTTGTTCACCTGCAGCAGTTTGCCTTCCGGCGATACCAGCGTCATACCAATCGCTGAGTATTCCATGGCGTTTCTGAAGCGATTTTCACTTTGCGTGATGTGGGATTTTTCAGTGCTCAGCGCATGCATCGCCATCGCCATGGCATTCGCAGGCATCAGAATCAGCAGCAACGGCAGGAAAATTAACCCCTCAGGAATATGCGCCGCCAGATGCTGCTGAACGGAGATAATGCCGCTGGTATGCAGTAACGCAATCATCAGCGTCATCGACAGAAAAATAATGAATGCTTCTATACGGGGTAGACGAATGGCGGACCACAGCAGCGGGATGGTGATAAACGCGAAAGTATAAGGCAGCCATTTCAGCGCCAGAAAACCGGCGGCCAGTGTCAGCACTAACGTCAGAAGCAGTCCGAAAAAACGCGGCGATGTGAGCAGTTTAACCAGATAGCCGCGCTGGTAGATAAGCCCCAGCGGCGTGAGGGCGAGGATCGCCACGGCTTCTGACATAAACCAGGTCGCAAAGCGGCTTTGTAATTCCGCCGGAGAATGAATATGCGCAATCAGTAACAGCATGATTAACGCGCTGACCAGCGGGCAGAAGATCACCGCGACGAAAAAGAATTTTCCCCAGGAACCCAGCCCGGAAAGCGGGTCTTGTGCCGGCAACATTCTGCGCAATAACGCCGCACACAGAGAGGCCTCAATAAGATTATTGAGCAGATAAGGCAGGTAGCGGAAGAGGGGCGTGCCGATAACCGTATGTGCTGCCGCGATACCCAGAGCGGCGGCGCACAACAGCGGGATCCAGTCGCGATAGCGGTGGTGGAATAAAACCGGGATCAGCAATGCCGTTGGCAGCCACAATCCGGCGAGGCTGGACGACTTCTGAATAATACTCATGCAGGCAAAGGCCAGCAGGCAGATTGAGATGCCTAAAAGTAAGCAGGATGTCCAGTTTGCCTGATTAAACCCAGGCGAGGGCGGTTTGCTATTTTCCACAGTGGAAACCTTTTTCTGGCTGACGGAACGGTGCAGGCAGTCGCAGTGATCTTTATTTGTTTCTGTTATCAAGCCGCTACAGCAGGATGAGCTGCGGCAGGGGATGATGAATACCGGAATATCAGCATTAATTATTAATATAAATTCTACATTACGTTGTAATAGATAACGAATTTTCCGGCCAGAAAGCCGGAATTCATTCGTTAAAGCAGGAAAATAGTGGCAAGGCCGAGGAAAATAAAGAATCCACCGGTGTCTGTCAGTGCGGTAATCATTACACTGGAGCCGACCGCCGGGTCACGGCCCAGGCGTACCATGGTCAGCGGGATCACGACGCCCATCAGTGCGGCCAGCAGCAAATTCAGCACCATCGCCAGCGTCATTACCGCGCCCATCTCCCAGTTGCCGTAGAGCAGCCAGGTGACAATTCCCATTAATCCGCCCCAGACGAGACCGTTGATCAGTGCCACGCCCAGCTCCCTGAACATCAGGAATTTCAGATTGCCGAGCTGAACATGGTGCAGCGCCAGCCCGCGGACAATCATGGTGATGGTTTGATTCCCGGTATTCCCGCCGATACCGGCAACAATGGGCATCAGCGCGGCCAGCGCAACGAGCTGCGAAATAGTGTGTTCAAACAGGCCGATCACGCGGGAAGCCACAAACGCCGTACACAGATTGATGGCCAGCCATGCCCAGCGGTTACGCACGGCTTTAGTCACTGGCGAGAAAACATCCTCTTCAGGGCTTAAGCCCCCCATCCGGCGTAAGTTGCTGTCAGTGTCGTTATTGACGAAATCAACGATTTCTTCCACCGTCAGGCGACCCATCAGTTTGCCTTTTTTATCCACGACGGCAGCGGTGATCAGGTCATAACGCTCGAACGCACTGGCGGCGTCTTCGGCTTTGTCCTCTGGTTCAAAACTGCTGAGATCGGTGATCATCACGTCAGAAACCAGCGTATGCGGTGAGTTCAGTAAAATGGTGGTCAGCGGCAATTCGCCGAGCAGCGTATTTTTCCGGTCAGTAATAAAGACTTTATCGGTCGCCTGCGGGATTGACTTGCGCGCACGGAGAAAGCGCTGAACAGTGCCCAGCGAGACATCCGGGCGAACGGTCAGCAACTCGAAATCCATAATGCGGCCCACGCATTCTTTGCTGAATTTCATGACTTCGCGGACTTTCTCGCGCTGACGGGGATCCAGCGAGGTCAGTACGCGGCCAATCAGGTCGCGGGGCAAATACTCTGCCAGATAAACCTGATCGTCCACATCCAGCAGTGACATGGTTTTGAGCAAATCCTTATCGCTCATTTCTTCGATCAGACTGTCCCAGACGGTTTCTGAGACTTCCACCAGCGCTTTGCCGCGTGCAGCGGGCTCTACCAACCGCCACAGCGCCAGACGCTCACGTATCGGTAGTGCTTCCAGTACGTCCGCAACGTCCGCCGCGTGAAGACTTTTTACCCGCGAGGTCAGCTCGGCGGTGTTGTCCATCAGTTGTGCGCGCGTGTCGCCATCAACGTCAGGTTCCTCGCCCAGAATACTGTCGGCGAGGTCATCGGTGTTCAGAAGGAGATCGAGGATCCTGCTGCGGCTTTCAGCCAGTTTCTGGCCATAATTTTTCGGTTTTCCACCAGACATTTGAGATCCTTAGTCCTTTGAGTAACGGCAGGTTTTCAGCGTGCCGGTACAGGTTTTTTCGGGAGTCGGCTCCTGTGGCTCCACAGCTTGCGTAGCGGTCCGGGTTTGTTTTTGATCCTGATGATGGGAATATGCTCCGATAGCGGAGTAGACCAGACGCCCGAACAAAATAATGAAGCTTATCGCTAAAACGATTTTCGTCATTCTGATGTTGGTTTTTCGAGACATAATTTAATCGCTTAAGTAAATCGTTGCTCCGGTGAAGGAATGAAGAAGAGGCGCAAATGATAGCGTTTACAATATATAACACATCTAAACAGGCAGCCAGATAATCGGATTAAACGTAAACCTGTGGTTTAAGGCGTTATAAATCCATCAAAACGTAAGACTTTTCATTATTCGTAGCAATGAGCGCATTCACTTGCCAATAAAAATCATTTCATTAATCACGCGATGAATTTGTTTGAGATGAATTTTTGTCAAATCATAAAGATTGTGTTTATTGATATACATCAAGGGATTTAAGATAAGTCACATTAGAATCCAGCCATATTTTAAAATTTATGTCCCGGCCTCCGCTGTATTCTTTTTTCTTCTGCGCTTTTTCTGTGAGATGACGTTTTTACGACGATAATTGAGGACGGAACCTGTGGCCACCGTCACCGGACTGCCTGTCTGATGTCCGTTATACCCTGAACCCTTCACTGCCGCATGACGTTCATGCGCAAAACTTAGATGGACTTGATGCGTAAAAATTTTTCCTGGCAAGACATGCGCCATAAATGGTGGGGACTTCCCGCGATTTGTGCGCTGATGCTGATCCCGGTGACGTCGTGGCTTTCTCCGATGATTTCCCTGCCGGATGGCCGTACTTATCTTATTTATATGCCGATAGCGACCTGCGTCGCGCTACTGATGGTATTTGACTGGGCCGCATTGCCAGGCATCGCCCTGACGCTTTTCCTGCGTTATTACCTGCGCGTTGGCTTCGAGATGGGCACACTGATGACGGTGATTTATTTCGCCGCACTGTCTCTGGCCTGGCTGGGTTATCGCTGGCAGGCGGGAAGCCGCTGGTCCGCACCGCTCGGGCTGATGAATCTGGCGAAAGTCCGGGTTGGCTGGTTGCTGATTTTCCTGACGTTATTTTTAGTCATCGTATTGCAGATTGTGATTGAAAGCGGACTGCTGCCCGATTATCTCGGCATGGCGACGCGGGACTTTTTCACCCTCAGGACACTGGTCAATTTACAGGCGATGATCCTCGGTATTCTGCTTAACTCGCATGTGATTTATCTGCTGATACGTATTATCCGCAAGCCACATTATTTACGTGTGGTGTGCACGAGGTTGCGTAAAGAACTGGCACCGGGCGTGAAGTTTACTGAGATGGTGCTGTGGTTTGCGGCTCTGGGTGTCATGGTCACGCTGCTGTGTCTGCAGGGACTGAGTGAGCCGTTTATGAAGATTTTACTCAGCGATTACACGCTGACGCTACTGTTCCCGGTATTGCTGTTTGGGGCATGGCGCTACGGTTATTACTTTATCAGCATCGTGTGGACTTTCACCCTGACGATTTTATTTAATTTTTATCAGGGTTTTATCTCCGAACAGAGTTTTGTTCATAATCTGGTGTTCGTCTCCGCCCTGATGCTGGTTTATACCATTACGTTGTTGCTGATGGCGGCCATTGCTTCGCGACAGCGTTTGCTGATGAAAAGATCCAGTGCCGCCGCGTTGCAGGATCCGGTATTTGGCCTGCCTAACCTGCGCGCCTTCAACCGTGATCTGGCGCGCTATCCGCGTTCCATGCTGTGTTTTATTCGTGTTTCGGATATGGATATGCTGAGCCGTAATTACGGCATGCAGTTGCGCATCCAGTTTAAACAGCAACTGGCGCTCGGACTGAAACCTTATCTGCAGGCGGGTGAGCGGGTCTATCATTTGCCGGGTTATGATTTAGTCTTACGGCTTAACTGCGAAGACACGGATAAAAAATTGCAGAATTTGCATGATTATCTGGAAGATTTCCGTCTGATCTGGAACGGATTGCCGCTGCATCCCAATATAGGTTTATCGTACTGTACGGTGTATTCGCCGGTGGAACATCTGCCGGTTTTACTGGGCGAACTGAGCGGTATTGCCGAAGTTTCCCTGACCACCGGGCAGCCGGAATCGAATAAAAACGATCACAGTCAGGTGCAACTGGAGATCAGAGAAAAAGTCGACATGCTGCATAAAATCCAGCGGGCACTGGATGACGATCGCTTCGTGCTGATGGCACAACCTATCTTCGGGGTACGCGGCGACAGTTATCATGAAATCCTGCTGCGTATGTCTGATGGTGCGCATGAAAAGCTGGTTACACCGGATAAATTCCTGCCTGTGGTGCATGAATTCGGTTTGTCGTATCAGCTGGATATGTGGGTGCTGAAACATACGCTGATGTTTATTAATCAGAACCGTGTTCGGTTGCCGAGCCTGCGTTTTGCGGTGAATTTCACGCCCTCAACGTTGTGCCGCCCGACGTTTACCCGCGATTTTAAAACGCTGATGCTGGAATATGAGGTGGAACCGTTCCAGATCGTGCTGGAAGTCACCGAGTCGCATTTATTGCAGAACATGAAATATGCCGACATGGCGATGCGGGAATTGCGTTCTTACGGCTGCCGGATTGCGATTGATGACTTCGGTACAGGCTATGCCAGCTACGGTCGTCTGAAGGAGATTCAGGCCGATATCCTCAAAATTGACGGCAGCTTTGTGCGCAATATGCTGACTGATTCGCTGGACGCCTACATTGTGCAGTCAATCTGTCAGGTGGCGCGCATGAAGCATCTGTCGATTGTGGCCGAGTATGTGGAAACTGAAGAACAGAAAACCGCGCTGCACGCGTTAGGTGTGGATTACATGCAGGGTTATCTGGTGGGTAAACCGGAACCGTTAAACAAACTGCTGGAATTCCCGACCCCCTGAAATTGCCTGCCTGCCGGCCGGAAAGAAAAGCCCCCTGAGCATCAGATGCCAGAGGGCTTTTTTATTGCAGCGAAACGCTTAGTTTCCTCCAATGCCGTCTTCTTCCTCAAGCATCAGTTTCCAGCCCGTCACGTCATCCCAGTAACTCTGTTCTTTTTCGAAATCCAGCTGAACCAGGTTGTTCTGCGCCAGATAGCCAGCCGGGAAACGCAGTGTCCAGTGATTATCATCGGTGGATAACCGCAGGGATTCAGGCGTTGTTGTCGACTGGCGCTGATTGTTGAGCAATGCGCCTAAACGCAGAAGCTGGATCAGCGGAATGTAGTGTTTTTTCTTGAACAGATTCAGGCGCGGCAGTTCTTCCAGCTTGATGGCTTTGCGGTGGAAACGTACCAGGGTAGCCAGCAACGTTTGCTGTTCCTGGTTGAATCCCGGCAAGTTAGTATTTTGCAGGATATACGAGGAATGACGGTGCATGCCGGTGTGATTAATACTCAGACCGACTTCATGCAACATGGCACTGAATTTCAACAGTGATTCGAGTTGCGGCTGCACCAGCTTGGTATTTTGCGCCAGCCACTGGGCATACAATTGTTCTGTGGTATCCAGCACGCGGCGCGCCTGTTCACGGTCAATATTGTAATGCTCAGCCAGACTTTTCGCAGTACGGGTACGGATATCCTGATGACGGAAGCGACCCTCCATTTCATACAGCACACCTTCACGCAGCGCGCCGTCAGAAAGACGCAGCTCTTTGACTGCCAGTGCATCGAACACGCCGCGCAGAATGGCAAGCCCCGGCACAAACACCGATTGCCTGTCTTCCGATAAGCCCGGCAAATCCAGTGCGCTGAAATGCTTAAAATTCAGTACCGCTTCGGTCAGCATTTCCAGCCGCTCAGGGGTAATTAAGCCGTCTTTCTCGCCCATTGCGACCAGCACTTCATGGGCCGCTTTAATACTGCCGGACGCACCCAAAGCATACTGCCAGCCTTGCAGACGATACTGCCACGCCAGAGTTTCCAGTTTTTGCGCGGCAGCGAGCTGCGCACGTTTGAAATTACTGCGGCTGATTTCGCCATTGGGGAAAAACATTTGCGCGAAACTGACGCAGCCCATACGGCGGCTTTCGGCCAGTAACGGCTCGAAATCTTCTCCGATGACCAGTTCTGTTGAGCCGCCACCGATATCGACCACCAGCTTGCGACCTTTTTCCGGCTGCGTATGTTCAACGCCCATAAAAATAAGTCGCGCTTCTTCCTGACCGGAAATGATTTCAATCGGGTAGGGGATGACTTCTTTGGCGCGCCTGAGAAATTCCTCGGCGTTCACTGCCTGACGCAAGGTATGCGTGCCGACAATAGTGACGTTATTTTCCGCAAACCCCTGCAGGCGTTCGGCGAATAAAGCCAGGCAATCCAGCCCGCGCTGAATGGCTTCTTCACTGAGCACATTTTTGGCATCGAGGCCATCGGCCAGATGAACGCGTTGTTTCAGGCGTCCCAGGACCTGCAGCGCGCCGTTAACGACGCGTGCGATGACCATATGGAAACTGTTCGACCCGAGATCGATCGCCGCAATTTCCTGTGGCTTGGCATTCTGTGGGCTGCTTTTAAGGGGCATAGTTGTGTAACGCTCCAGGGGTTCAGGCTTGCTGACTTTGTTGTTCCAGCGCTTTGAGATAGTCATAAATCGCCAGTTGCGCACGGACTTTGCGGCGATTTCCGCGTGGAACATACCGGTTGCTCAGGTCTTTATCAATCACTCTGGCTTTTACTGTGTCACTAAACAGCAGTTCAAGGATATCCAGAACGCGTTGTTTCAGACGCGGGTCGAGCAGGGCGACGGCCACTTCAATACGGTAATCAATATTACGCGTCATCCAGTCGGCAGAAGACAGGAAGACTTTGGTGTCACCCCCGTTTTCAAACACATAGACGCGATCGTGTTCCAGATAACGGTCAATGATGCTGGTGACCTGAATATTTTCGCTGAAGCCGGGTAAATTCGGCACCAGTGAACACATACCGCGGATCAGCAAGCGGATTTTCACCCCGACGTTTGAGGCCACGTAGAGACGGTCAATCAGTCCTTTATCCACCAGATTATTGATTTTCAGCGTAATGCCGCCGTTTCCACCAGCCTGAACGTTGGCAATTTCCCGGTCGATCAAACGGTAAAGCATGTCACGCGAGTTTTGCGGTGACACCATCAGATGCTCGAACGACACCGGGCGGTACGGGTTTTCGATAAAGTTGAAGACGCGGCGGACTTCGTTGGTGATCCTCGCATCGGCGGTGAGCAGTGAATAGTCGGTATAAAGACGCGCCGTTTTCTCGTTAAAGTTACCGGTCCCGATATGAGCATAGCGGACAATTTCATCGCCTTCGCGGCGGGAAATAAGAAAGAGTTTTGCGTGAATTTTCAGGCCCGGCGCAGAGAAAATAACGTGCACACCGGCTTCTGTCAGACGTTTCGCCCAGTGAATATTGGCTTCTTCATCGAAGCGTGCCTGCAGTTCGACGACCACCGTGACTTTCTTACCGTTGTGCGCGGCGTGGATCATCGATTCGATAATGCGGGAATCTTTCGCCACGCGGTAAATATTGATTTTTATCGACAGCACGTTCGGATCGAACGATGCCTGGCGCAACAGTTCCAGTACGTGCTCAAACGTGTGGTACGGGTAATACAGCAGCACGTCTTGTTCGCGGATCGCCGCAAAGCCGTTGCGGAATTTATCGAACCACAAATGGCGCAGGCGTGGTAGCGGACGGTTCACCAGATTGGCTTTGCCGACGTTCGGGAACCCGATGAAATCTTTAAAATTGTGGTAACGGCCACCGGCGATCACTGAATCATAATTGGAGATACCGAGTTTACCGCGCAGCAGTTCGACCATTTCATCCGGCATATCGCGCTGATAAACGAAACGTACCGGTTCGGCAGTCAGACGCTGTTTCAGGCTCGATGACATCAGTTCCAGCAGACTCGATTCCATTTCCGTGACCAGATCGTATTCGGCGTCGCGGGTCATTTTCATCGAATACGCGTTCAGCGTATCGTAATCGAAGAAGCCTTTGAAAATATCATCCAGACAATAACGCAGGATGTTATCCAGCAGGATCATCGGTTTACGACGGCGGGGCGCTTCCGGCGGCAGGTTAACGAAACGTGGCACTTTATCGGACGGGATTTCCAGCAGCGCGTAATGGATCTCTTCGCCGCGGATAATTTCAACCGCCAGATAGGTGTAATCGTCTTTGAGGAATTGCACCAGATTGGTATCGTGGTTAATCAGAATCGGTGTGATGTACTGGCGCAGCTGATGCTTAAAATACTGACGCAGCCAGGCTTGCTGGTTTTCGGAAACCTGACGCTCGTTAATCAGGAAGATCTGATTACGCGCCATTTCCAGAAGCAAATCGTTATAAAGACTGTCGAATTCCTGATCAATGCGCAGCACCTTCGCCTGTATTTTTTTCAGCAAATGGCGGGATGCGCCCAGAAAACCTTGCTCCTCGCTGATGAGGATCCGTCGTTTTAAATCGGCAAAACGGACTTTATAAAACTCATCCAGGTTATTGGAGTAGATCCCTAAAAAACGCATCCGTTCGATCAGGGGATTGCTTTTGTCAGCCGCTTCCTGCAACACGCGTTCATTGAAGGACAGCCAGCTTAGTTCTTTCTCAATATAAAGCTTTTCCTGACCCATTTTCACTCCGTTCATTTAGCTTGCAACCTGGCCCATACAGGCAAATTTGCCTGAAAACACCGCAATGTAGCTCAACATATTCTTCGTGTTGCCCGCCTTTTAAGGGGCCAGCGCAGCAGGAAGCCATCTGTGAGAGGGGCCTAGTGTCTACTATCAATATTGCGAAAGATTGACAGGAAAGTCCAACATAACAAAGGATGATTTCAGGAGAGTTTTTAACGGGGCGTCAAAAGAGAGAAAAGTGTTACCGATGAAGGACATTTGCATCCTTCACCGGTCATTATTTTTACAGATTTCTATTGCGGTAGAATTAAACCGCGCTGGCGCCAATCAGGGATTCAGGTTTGACCTGAACAGGCTTGGTTTTGTATTTCGCCAGGAACTGCGGCTGGAAAATACACATGCGGATGGCGCTGCGATATTCACCGTTCACAAAGAATTCCTGCTTCAGTTCTCCTTCAAGTTCGAACCCTAATTTACTGTAAATGTGGATCGCCTTTTTATTTTCTTTATCCACGATTAAATACAGTTTGTAGAGGTTCAGAACGGAGAAGGCATAATCCATCGCCAGACGGACAGCGTCCCCGGCAAAACCTTTGCCCTGATGCTGCGGGTCAATGATTATCTGAAATTCGGCGCGGCGGTGAATATGATTAATTTCCACCAGTTCGATCAGGCCGACCGGTCCGCTTTCGAATTCGATAATAAAGCGGCGTTCGCTTTGGTCATGGATATGCTTGTTATACAAATCGGTCAGTTCGACGAAAGCCTCGTAAGGTTCTTCAAACCAGTAACGCATGATGCTGGCGTTATTATCAAGACGATGAACAAACGACAGGTCGTCCTTTTCCAGTGGACGTAATCTGACGCTGTTATGGCTAAACATGGGGTGTTCCTCAACTATAAAAGCCGTTTTATGAGGGTAACCTTCGTAAATATGAGATCTGAAACAACCGTGTGTCAGATGAAGGTCGGCGCACAAACGACGTTTAAACGTGCGCCGGGATGTGCATTATATCGGGCGAAATGTAAACAAATGTCAAATGAAGGAAAATAAAAAACCAGCACGGGGCCGGTTTATAGTGAAATCGTGATGCAATGGTAGATTAATCTTCTGCATATCCGCGTTCAGAAAGCGGATTGTTATCCAGCAGCGCCTGACCGTTTTGCAGTGACAAACGCCCGTCAACGAACCAGCTGACCACCAGCGGATAAATGCTGTGTTCCTGCGTTTGCACGCGGGCAATCAGATCTTCTTCTGTATCGTCAGCAAATACCGGTACTTTGGCCTGTAAAATGACCGGCCCCCCGTCGAGTTCTTCAGTCACGAAATGCACGGATGTGCCGTGTTCCGTATCCTGATTTTCTATGGCCTGACGGTGCGTGTGCAGACCCGGATATTTTGGCAACAGGGAAGGGTGGATGTTGATCATCCGTCCGGCAAAGCGCTGGACGAATTCAGCGGTCAGAATACGCATATAACCGGCAAGTACCACCAGATCAGGCTGGTAAGCTTCTATGGCATCCGCCAGCGCAACGTCAAATGCTGCCCGGTCCTGGTAAGCCTTAACATCCAGCGCGTGCGCGGAGATATCGGCTAAACGGGCTCTTTCAAGCCCGTACGCTGCTGCTTTATTGCTGAAGACCGCACAGAGTGTTGCGTTGATTCGTCCCTGCTGGCAGGCATCGATCAGGGCCTGTAAATTGCTTCCCTCGCCCGATACCAGAACCACAATCCTTTTCATTTTGCTACCCGTCTTCAGTCAGTTGATTTACTGGTATTATTCAATAACCACGCGTTCAGCGGAGTCAGAGGCTTTAATGTAGCCAATTTTCCACGCTTTTTCGCCATTATCATTCAGTAATGCAATCGCCTGATCGGCCAGCTCTGCAGGTAGAGCCACCAGCATGCCGACACCACAGTTAAAGGTGCGGTACATTTCGTGACGGCTGACGTTACCGGCGGTTTGCAGCCAGGTAAAGACATCCGGCCACTGCCAGCTTGATTCATCGATAATCACCTGCGTGTTGTCCGGCAATACACGTGGGATATTTTCCCAGAAGCCGCCACCGGTCAGGTGGACGATGCCGTGAACCTCCACGTTTTCGATCAGGTTCAGGATCGATTTCACGTAAATTTTGGTCGGTGCGAGCAGATGATCGGCCAGCGGTTTGCCTGCCAGATCGGTGGTTTCCGGGTCAGTCTTGCTGACTTCCAGAATTTTGCGCACCAGAGAATAACCGTTGGAGTGCGGACCACTGGCGGCCAGGCCGATCAGCACATCGCCGTCAGCCACTTTGCTGCCGTCGATGATTTCTGATTTTTCCACCACGCCCACGCAGAAGCCTGCCACGTCATAATCTTCGCCGTGGTACATGCCCGGCATTTCAGCGGTTTCGCCGCCGACTAACGCGCAACCAGACTGTTTACAGCCTTCTGCGATACCGGTGATCACGCTGGCAGCCGTATCGACATCCAGTTTACCGGTGGCGTAATAGTCGAGGAAAAACAGCGGTTCAGCGCCCTGAACGATCAAATCGTTGACGCACATTGCGACCAGGTCGATACCGATAGTATCGTGGCGTTTCAAATCCATCGCCAGACGCAGCTTGGTGCCAACGCCGTCGGTACCCGAAACCAGTACGGGTTCACGATATTTTTGCGGCAGCGCGCAGAGGGCACCAAAACCGCCCAGTCCGCCCATCACTTCAGGGCGGCGAGTCTGTTTTACTACACCTTTTATGCGGTCTACCAATGCGTTACCGGCATCGATATCTACGCCTGCGTCTTTATAGCTGAGAGAGGTTTTGTCGGTCACTGCGAAGTCCCCACGGCGGTTTGGGTTGGTGGTTGAAGAATAAAGCGGGGCAATTCTAACAGTGGAAGCAAACGTTTGCGAGCGCCTTATTCAGAGTCACTATCTATACTTAAAGATACAACACTTAGCCGAAGTCATTGGAGTTGCAGCAAGGCAGCAAACGAGCGAATCCCGATGAGCTGACTTGAGTCAGTGATTCGGGTGAGAGAGAGCCGCTAACGCAGCTGCGGCTTCAATGAAGAAGGATAAGTTGATCTGGATCAGGCAATTGGCTGTGGCGTTCAAAAAGAATGGCGTTATAATCTCGCGATTTTTTTTTGCAGCTCAACCACCTTAGGAGAATAAATAATGAAGATCGTCGAGGTGAAACACCCGCTGGTGAAACACAAGCTGGGCCTGATGCGTGAAAACGACATCAGCACGAAACGTTTTCGCGAACTGGCTTCTGAGGTGGGAAGTCTGCTGACGTATGAAGCGACTGCCGATTTAGAAACTGAAAAAGTGACCATCGAAGGCTGGAATGGCCCGGTCGAAATTGATCAGATTAAAGGCAAGAAAATTACCGTGGTGCCTATTCTGCGTGCCGGTCTGGGCATGATGGAAGGTGTTCTGGAACACGTTCCAAGCGCGCGTATCAGCGTAGTCGGCGTGTACCGTGATGAAGAAACCCTCAAGCCTGTGCCGTATTTCCAGAAGCTGGTTTCTAACATTGAAGAACGTCTGGCCCTGGTCGTTGACCCGATGCTGGCCACCGGGGGTTCTATGATTGCCACCATCGACCTGCTGAAAAAAGCCGGCTGCCAGAGCATTAAGGTACTGGTACTGGTTGCCGCGCCGGAAGGCATCGCCGCTCTCGAAGCTGCGCACCCGGACGTTGAGCTCTACACCGCCTCGGTGGATCAGGGGCTCAACGATAAAGGCTACATCATCCCGGGGCTCGGTGATGCGGGCGACAAGATATTTGGTACGAAGTAAATAAGCGTTTAGCCGACTAATCAGTCGGCTTTTTTTTGCTCGTCATACTTCAGGCTGCAGATGCGTTGGCTGCGCCCGTTCACCCCGGTCACAGAGTGATCTATGCTCCCGGGGACTCACGGGCTTGCCGCCTTCCTGCAACCCGAATTATTTCGAGCAAAAGGCTGTAAACAACACAACATCACAAACACCATTGAGAGGATCACATTCATGACCCGTCGTGTCATCGGGGTAAGCGAACGTCCGCCATTGCTGCAGACAATCCCCCTGAGTTTCCAGCATCTGTTTGCCATGTTTGGTGCCACCGTTCTGGTGCCCATTCTGTTCAAGATCAACCCGGCAACGGTGCTGCTGTTTAATGGCATAGGGACTTTGCTGTATTTATTTGTCTGTAAAGGGAAGATACCGGCGTACCTCGGCTCAAGTTTTGCGTTTATTTCTCCGGTGTTGTTGCTGTTACCGATGGGATATGAAGTGGCGCTTGGCGGTTTTATTGCCTGCGGGCTGTTGTTCTGTCTGGTGGCGCTGATTGTTAAAAAAGCCGGGATTGGCTGGATTAACGTGATGTTCCCGCCTGCGGCGATGGGCGCAATCGTTGCCGTCATCGGGCTGGAACTGGCGGGTGTGGCGGCGAATATGGCGGGGCTGTTACCTGCCGGGGGGGCGGCGGTGGATTCTACTACCATCACCATTTCGCTGGTGACATTGTCTGTGACCATTCTGGGTTCCGTGTTGTTCCGCGGTTTCCTGGCAATTATCCCGATCCTGATCGGCGTGCTGGTGGGGTATATACTGTCATTCTTCATGGGCGTGGTGGATGTCTCCGCTATCGAAACCGCACACTGGTTTGCGCTGCCGACCTTCTATACGCCGCGTTTTGAATGGGTTGCCATCCTCACTATCCTGCCTGCGGCGCTGGTGGTTATTGCCGAACACGTCGGGCATCTGGTGGTGACGGCAAACATTGTGAAGAAAGATTTGCTGCGTGATCCGGGTCTGCACCGTTCAATGCTGGCGAACGGGCTGTCGACGGTGTTGTCCGGTTTCTTCGGCTCAACGCCAAATACCACGTACGGTGAAAACATCGGCGTCATGGCCATCACCAAGGTATACAGCACCTGGGTTATTGGCGGCGCGGCTATTCTGGCTATCCTGCTTTCCTGTATCGGCAAACTGGCAGCCGCCATTCAGGCCGTGCCGGTGCCGGTGATGGGCGGCGTTTCATTACTGCTTTACGGTGTGATTGGCGCATCCGGTATCCGCGTGCTGATTGAATCAAAAGTGGATTACAACAAAGCGCAGAACCTGATCCTGACCGCGGTGATCCTGATCATCGGCGTCAGCGGGGCTAAGATCCACATTGGTGCGGCGGAGCTGAAAGGCATGGCGCTGGCCACGATCGTGGGGATTTTCCTGAGTCTGCTGTTCAAAGTGATCGAGATTTTCCGTGGTGAAGAACAGATCATTGATGTGGAAGATGAGCGGGAAAATCCGCCCGTCTGATGCAGACTTTTTTGTCTGAAACCCTGACCGGCGGGCGTGGTGTCAGCCGGTCAGGTGCTCGGATCGCAAGCGGTTGCACCGGGCACAGTTCATTTCAGGACGGATCCTTGCTAGAATTCGGCAGTTCCTTTTATTGACGTGACAACATCTGCGGTCATTATGCCGCTTTGGTTGAGGTGCTTCTGAATACGCCGGCACAGCTTTCCCTGCCACTTTATCTTCCCGATGATGAAACCTTTGCCAGTTTTTATCCGGGGGAAAACCCCTCTCTGCTTTCTGCCATTCAGAGCGCATTGCATCAGGAACACGGCACTTATATTTATTTCTGGTCACGCGAAGGCGGCGGCCGCAGCCACTTGCTGCATGCAGCCTGCGCCGAATTATCACAACGCGGTGAGGCGGTCGGTTATGTGCCGTTAGACAAACGCGCTTATTTCGTGCCTGAAGTGCTGGACGGTATGGAGCATCTGGCGCTGGTGTGCATCGATAATATCGAAGGCATTGCCGGTGATGATGAATGGGAAGCGGCTGTTTTCCATCTCTATAACCGCATTCTTGAAACCGGTCGTACGCGCCTGTTTATTACCGGCGATCGTCCTCCGCGTCAGCTCAATCTGAGCCTGCCGGATCTGGCTTCCCGCCTCGACTGGGGGCAAATCTATAAACTTCAGCCACTTTCCGATGAAGAAAAGCTTCAGGCATTGCAGTTGCGCGCCAAACTGCGCGGGTTTGAACTGCCGGAAGACGTGGGCCGTTTTTTGCTCAAACGTCTGGATCGGGAAATGCGTACGCTGTTTATGACGCTCGATCAGCTTGATCGCGCTTCTATTACGGCGCAGCGGAAACTGACGATCCCATTCGTGAAAGATATTCTCGGGCTGTGACGGGAAGGGATGTCCGGGTTCGTTAGCTGAACCCGGACTGAAAGCGGGGTTATAAAATCTCTTTCACCTGTTCCGGCGGACGCCCTAAACGCGCTTTGCCGTTGGCGACGACAATCGGACGTTCAATCAGCCGCGGATGATCGGCCATCGCCTGCAATAGCGTTTCCTCGCTCAGGTCGTTATCTTTCAGATTCATATCTTTGTAAATCTGCTCGCCCTTGCGCATCAGTTCGCGTGCTGAACGAAAGCCCAGTAGTCCGAGCAGTTCCTTAAGCTTATCCACTGACGGCTGCGTTTCCAGATACAGGATCACTTCCGGTTCAATACCTTCTGCTTCCAGCAACTGCAGGGTTTCACGGCTCTTTGAACATGCCGGATTATGATAGATTGCGACGTCGCGTTGCATAAAACTTCCTCCATTCTGGCACTGAAATCAGCCTTTCTGATACTGACGGAATCGCTGCTGCAACTGACGAAGCTGGTCGATTCGTGCGTCGTAACGGGCCTGTTCCAGACTGCCTAATTTTTGTAATGCACTGGCATTGCTCAGCATTTCAATCGCCTGATCGAGATGGCCCGATAATGCCACGCTTTCCGCACGGGCAGCCAGTTCCTGCGCGCGCAGCCCTTGCGCCGCCGCGGCCTGAGATAATAAATCCCAGCCATTCGGATCACCCGGATAATTGAAAGTATAGCGGTTGAGGATTTTAATGGCATTGGCCGGTTTCGCGCCTTCGAGATAAGCGTTGGCCAGATTGAGTTGCAGTACGGCGTTGGAACTGCTGGCCGCACCAGCCTGCTCCAGACGGGCTATCGCCTGCGGCGCACGTTTGCTGTCGATATCATTATCGGTGGCTAAATCGAGCAACCATTCGTTGCCTGGATTTTGTGCCAGCAAAGGTTCAAGGATCGTCCGTGCCTGATCGTATTTTTTTGCCTTATAAAATTGCAGCGCATGGCCATATTTCGCCGCCAGTTGCTCACGGATATTGCCGTTGCTCAGTTTTTGCAGATAGTCATCGGAGAGCGGAAAATTCTCGGAACCGTACATACCCAGTATGCGCACTTTTGCCAGCAGATAATCTTGTGACGATTGCACAATCGGGTGCGGCATCTGGTTGGCGCGGTTACGGATATCGGCCAGACGGCTGTCAGGTAACGGGTGCGTCAGCAGCATTTCCGGCGGACGGGTTGAATAGCTTGCCTGATCCGCCAGTTTTTGCAGGAAGGCTGGCATTGCCTGCGGATCAAACCCGGAACGCTGTAAGACCTGAATGCCAATACGGTCGGCTTCCTGTTCATTGCTCTGCGTGAAACTGATCATACCTTGTTGCGTGCCGGCAAGCGTGCCGGTCAGCGCAGCCATGCCCATTTGCGGGCTGGCCATTGCCAGAAGAATCGACCCCAGTGCGCCCACCCAGGTGAGCGGGGCGTTACGTTGCTGGTCTTCCATCGCACGTGCCAGATGGCGCTGGGTCACGTGGGAGATTTCGTGCGCCATGACGGAGGCCAGCTGGCTCTCGTTATCGGTATAACGGAACAGCGACGAGTGAAGCACTACATTGCCGCCAAAGAAGGCGAAGGCGTTCAGCTCATCGTTATTAACAATGAAAAAATGGAACGGAGTGCGTACGGAATAGGCATGCGCCACCAGCCGTTGCCCCAGTTCGTTGATATACTGATTGAGCAGCGGATCGTTAATCAGCGGCGTGCTGGCGCGCATCTGACGGACATAAAAATCGCCCATCTGTAATTCCTGATTAATACTGAGTGTGCCGCCCGCGGTGGTGCCAATATCCGGTAACTGGTCGCTTACCGGCGGGGCTAACGGCGAGCTCGGGCTTTTTGCGGAGCCCGCAGGGGTTGACCAGAATGAACTGTCATCCGCACCAGCGGGCAGTATGGAACCCGCGAGCAGACTGCTCAGACCCAGGGCAATCACCCTTTTTTTCAACCGCATGACCATAAACATTTGCTTCCCAATAAGTTAACCGTAATACCGATGAGCTTTGCGAGCCTTTCTTCTGCGAACAGTCAGTCAGACCATTATTTTCTGGCGCTTTTCTCTGCGCCGGTCACTATAGTAGCTATCCGTGTGAGAGTTTAAAACACTCTGAAGCTACCGTTGTGTGACAACGAATTCTTTAAATAGTTACTTGTGTCTGAGCGCGCAGGGAACGAACAGCGCGTATACGCCAGACCCGAAATTACAGGAGCGTTTTCTTCATGTTGGATATGTTATTACAGTGGTATCGCCGGCGCTTCACTGATCCGCAGGCTATTGCGCTGCTGGCTATTCTGGTCGCAGGGTTCTGCATTCTCTATTTTCTCAACGGCATCCTTGCGCCGCTTCTGGTGGCGATCGTGCTCGCCTATTTGCTGGAATGGCCGACGGTTCGCCTGCAACATGTCGGGCTTTCCCGCACACTGTCGGTCAGCGTGGTGCTGATTATTTTCGCCGGTATTTTACTGCTCGGTATGTTCGTCATTGCCCCGGTGACCTGGCAGCAGGGCGTGAACCTGATGACCGATTTACCGAGCATGCTGAACCGCTTCTATGATTTTGCCGCGACATTGCCGAAACGTTATCCGGCGCTGGTGGATGCGGGCATCATCGACATGATGGCGGAAAACATGCGCAGCAAATTATCCGGGCTGGGTGAGTCAGTGGTGAAATATTCACTGGCCTCGCTGGTCGGTTTACTGACGCTGGCGATTTACCTGATTCTGGTGCCGATGATGGTGTTCTTCCTGCTTAAAGATAAAGAGCAGATGCTGAATGCCGTACGTCGTGTGCTGCCACGGGATCGCGGACTGGCCGGACAGGTCTGGGTGGAGATGAATCAGCAGGTGACCAATTATATTCGCGGTAAAGTGCTTGAGATGATTATCGTCGGTGTGGCCACTTATCTGGTGTTCTGGGTGATGAGTCTGCATTATTCGTTGCTGCTGGCAGTGCTGGTCGGTGTATCCGTGCTGATTCCGTATATCGGCGCGATGCTGGTGACCATTCCGGTGGTGATTGTCGCGATGTTCCAGTGGGGGCTGGGTGCGGATTTCTGGACGCTTTTCGTCGCCTATCTGGTAGTGCAGGGGCTGGACGGGAATGTGATCGTGCCGTTGCTGTTCTCGGAAGCGGTGAATCTGCATCCGCTGGTGATTATTCTTTCTGTCGTGGTGTTTGGCGGATTGTGGGGATTCTGGGGCGTGTTCTTTGCAATACCACTGGCGACACTGGTCAAAGCCGTGGTTCACGTCTGGCCGGATGAATCGCTGAACAAAACGGTCTGATTTTTCAGCTTACGGCACCCAATAAAAAAAGCGCGTCTGCGCTTTTTTTGTCTCCACACTCTGACCGTTTCGGCTATTTACCGTTGAGGTAGGCCATGACGATGTCATGGTGATTGGTGGTTTTGAAATCGTCGAACACTTTCTCGACTTTGCCATTGCCATCGAGCAGGAAGCTGATGCGATGGATGCCATCGTAGGTTTTCCCCATAAAGGATTTTTCACCCCAGACGCCAAACTGTTCACAGACCTGATGATCTTCATCGGACAGCAAGGTGAAGTTCAGCAGTTCTTTCTCAGCAAAACGCGACAGCTTTTCCGGCTTATCGGTGCTGATCCCCAGCACTTCAACGCCGGCACTTTTTAACTGATCCATGTTATCGCGCAGTCCGCAGGCTTGTACGGTACAACCCGGCGTCATGGCTTTAGGATAGAAATAGACCAGGACTTTCTGTCCCTGGAAGTCGGCCAGATTAATTTGTTCACCGTCTTGGTCGGGCAAACTAAATTGCGGCGCAGGGTCACCGGCTTTCAGTGGGCTCATTGTCTTTCTCCATATCTCTTAGCGATTACTGCAGTTTATCTTCATTCTCAGAATAACTAACCACGTTAATACTGCCTTGCGCTTTCAGTTCTGTACATAGCTGATGAAACGCCTGCTCAATAATTGCCGCATCGGTATTGGCTGCGCTGTGCGCCGTTATTTGAATCGATAACTGCGCCGGTGTGGTGGCATCTGCCGGGCGGGTTTTTGAGGCAAGTTCGGCGATATTCATCTGATGCGTATCGAATAAATCGGTAAAACGTTCGATCAGATGCGGAGAGTCTTTCACTTCCACTTTCACCCAGACCGTAGCAGGCATTGGCTGGCGTTCATGTGCGCTGGTTCGCTTCATCACAATCAATAATTCCAGCTCTGCGCCTTTTTGCGGCAGGGTGGATTCGATCAGCGTAATCGCGTTCCAGCTACCGGAAAGCAGCATGATAAACGTAAATTCATCACCGAGCATCGCGAGACGGCTGTCTTCAATATTACAGCCGCAGCTGCTGACCTGACGGGTAATGGTGTTGACGATACCCGGACGATCAGCGCCTAACGCGGTGATCACGAGATAATGTTGTTGTGGCTGCGGCAAAATAGGTCTTCCTGTCGTGCTTGGGAGTATTCCCAAGGTAAACATAAAAAAAACCGCCGGACAAGCGGTTACCGCTCGTTGATTGCTTGCTTTTGCAGGGGTGTCAAAAGTACCATGAGTCCCTATTTGAAAATTTAAAACCCGCGCCGTAACTGCCTCAACCCTTCTACTATCAGCATTATTTAACGTTTAAAATCCGATTCAATCCGGTGCAATCCGGGTATTTTGGTCAAAATGTGGATCACATTCACCTATGTGTAGTCGTGATGATTTTGCCTTGCCCTCTCGTTGCATAGATCCGCATGAGTCCATTCAAGTCCGAACGATGTAATCAAAAATTGATTACATACAACCACAGTTGTACACTGGAGCTAGTGACAGTTTTTCTTGTAATTAGGGGGTAGGTTATGCCGACTAAGTTGGTGAATGCTACAAAGGTTAACGAAGTTTTCGCTCATTTGAACGAAGGCGTGGATAACCGTGCCCTTTACTCCCAATTATCTAATGGACAAGAAATCTGTATTACGGGCCTCACGGTTTCTCCGGGGTACCGTATCGTCCGTATTGACGATCGCCTAAAAGACAAAATACCTCAAAGCCACTTTGAGTTGGCGTTGATTAACGATGTTTCCGAAGATGTAGCGTACTACAACCGAGTGCTTATCCAGCCTGATAGTTTTCTTAATTGTCGCCCGGTTACGCAGGTTCTGGTTTGGAGAACGCAAAAACGCGAACATAGGAAAGAGCTTCACGACTTAGCTGGGTTGATTTTCTTGAGTTACTTACTTGAGAAATATGACGTGATTGTGTCTGACATGAACCAGACTCATGACGGCATGTCTTTCTGGCAGGCTCGCATGTATGACGCTTTAGCCTATGGCCTAAAAGTCTATGCGTACGACATGATGACATGCGAATTACATGATATTAAAACTGATGATGAAGTGGGCCACTATGAGCACTGGCTGTGGGGTGATCCAGAGCATTATCAAAATCGGTTGGCAATCATCTCTAAATTAAAGCTTCCATCATAATGGGGCACAAAGAAACCACCTTCGGGTGGTTTTTTGTTTTCTGATTATTGATTTTCCAGTGGGTTTAATCGAACCGCATCATTTAGATAATCTGGGGCAAAGTGCGCATATGCCATCGTCTGGACAATTGACGCATGGCCTAATATTTTTTGTAGGGTCAGGATGTTGCCGCCGTTCATCATAAAATGACTCGCGAAGGTATGCCGCATAACGTGGGTTGCCTGTCCGTCTGGCAGGTCAGGTATCACTGATTTGAGTACGCGCCTCACGTTTAAATAGTGGACGTCAGGAAACAGGCGGTTGCCATCTCCTGCCATAATTTCATCGTAGAGTGATGAGGATATCGGCACGGTTCTGTTTAGCCCGTTCTTGGTATTGATGAAAGTCACTTTATGCTTCATCACCGCAGAACGAGAAAGGGTCGCAGCTTCATTCCAACGCGCTCCGGTAGCCAAACATAACCGGGCTGTTTTTAGGTTATCGCCTGTCAAAGCGCTTAAAAAAATTTGGATCTGGTCTTGTGTTAAAAATGTCATTTCAGATTGATTTTTACTTAGTAAATCAATTCCTTTCATAGGATTAACATCTTTATACTGGCCTGCTTTAATCAGCGTTGTGAAAACGCCACTCAGTAGCTTCTGATACTTATTAACGGTTGCCGGTTTTAATCCCCGCTTAAGTTGTTCTGCTCTGTAATCTGAAAAAATCCCCTTCGTCATTTTCGTGCCGGGCGGGTTGCCAACATCGCGAGCTATAGCCATGAGGTGGAGCTTTGCTTGTGCGCCCGTTTTCAGTGACTGGCCTTTGTACTTCCACCAAAGATCAATAAATTCGGTGAGAGTCCGGCGATCGGTCGGCTTATCCAGCCAATCTTTATTATTTTGTGTTGCGATCACCCAACGCTCATACTGCTGCGCTTCACCTTTTGTATCAAACCGCTTGCGAATACGCTTACCGGCGCGGCCCTTTGGTCGAACGTCTACCTGGTAGCTGCCACTATCGAGTTTAGTGATTGTCATTCGAAATAATTCCGTTCATAGCATATTCCACCAGTAGACCAACTTAACATGATATTCAAAGCTGTTAACCAGCCTTTTGGCCGTTTTGGCGGTTGGATATTTCGTTTTGCCCATCAGGGGAGAGAGCCGGAGATATTTGCCCCGCTGCTTCTGACGTCTTACCGGTCATTAACCAAAGCGCATATTTTTCGAATCTGGGGTGTTGTGTGATTTTTACCAGTACCGCCCCGCCAGGTTCTGCATGTCCCCCTTCGTATTTTTTTAATGTACTGATCGACATTTCCATGATTTCGCAGAATTTTGATTGGCTCAGTTCCTCTGCTGTTCTGATTGCTTTGATTTTTTCGCTTAAGTCCATTGACAAGGTTCCCTATCTGGAACTAGTATTTCGTCACTGGTTCCTTATATGGAACCTTAATCCGATAAAGTCCGGTTAAATCCGGCATGATCTAGAAGGATAAACCATGCCAACACGCAAGCCCAAGCCGTTGATGGTAAAAATGCCAGATTGCCCGGTAGTTTTTTGCCTTCCATATCCAATGTTGACCCTTTCGGCTTATGCAGAAGTCACCGGTCAGACAGTCAGAACAGTGCAACAGCAAGCCAATGAAAATCGCCTTACCATCTCAAAGAAGAAAAGAGGCAAGGAACGCGAAGTAAACATGGTTTATGAGTTCCTGGTTGCTTACGAAGAAGCGCAGGAAGCGCTGCGAATGAAGGTTTAAGAAAAGTAATTATGTCAAACCACTGGTTATAATTGCTGGAAAATAATATGAGCCAATTAATTCAATTAAGTCGCCATAGTTATGTTTATCGCGGTTTTACTATTCATAAATGTCCGCGCAACTCAGCAACAATGAGAACAGCGTATAACGTGTTAAGTGATGGTAATTATTTTGGGCGTGATTTTGCATTAGCGGAAGCGATGAAAACCGTTGATCAAATCCGTGATGGGAGTTCGCAGTAATGAATATAAACCAGCATCCGTCACTTGCCAGCCTGTTGAAGCAAGGCTGTCAGGTGACGCACCACCGCCACGTTAACGGCTGGATTGAAACGCCTGACGGGCGTTTCTTTAAACCAGAACCGAATAAGGTGCGCTTTATTAAAGGTATGAGTAAGCCTTTTGTTTATACGAAGAAGATAAACAAAGGCTTATTTGCTTCATTTATTTCTCTGTTCAATAAGTTGCTTTAATTTCTAGCGCTAAACCACGTTTCATTAATTAACTTTTTCTCACTGTTGCCATTTTATTAAGTGGCGGCGGATTAACTCATCCAAAATTCAGGATTGTTTATATGAATCATTTAATGCTAAGTCTGGAAACGTTAAGCCGTAAGGGGAATTCACCCATTGCGGCGATTGGCGCTGTATTTTTTGAGCCTTCAACCGGCTGCACTGGTAAGCGATTTTACACGCGTGTAGATATTGATAGTTCTGTGAATTATGGGGACAAGGTCAGTGGCGGCGAGATTAAGACCTTATTGCGTCTGGATCCAGAATCGCGGTCTGAGTTGGTAAGCAATGGATCACCTTGCCTTTCCGAAGCTCTGTTACAACTCAGTCAATTCATTTCAGATAATCAATTTCCGGTTGGGTTGGAATATACCAAGGTTTGGGGGGCAGAAGTTGCTGCGCACCTTCGCGTTGCGTATGAGCGGATAAGTTTGCCAGTGCCATGGGAATCTGAGGCCGATTTAGATGTAAAAACCGTTTGTGAGTTGGGCAAATTTATTGGGTTTGATCATGCGCGAGATCTGGCATTTAACGGGAAGCCAGGCTGTGCCGTTGATGATGCTGTGCATAAATCAATCTATGTTTCCCACATCTTCCAGCATTTGATCGCCGATAAGGAACCGATGTTATGAGCCGCCCATTCGTGAAGTGGGTAGGCGGTAAAACTCGCGTACTGCCCGATTTGTTAACACATCTGCCAAAGGCTGATTGCCTCATTGAGCCTTTCGTTGGCGGCGCCGCTGTGTTCCTCAATACCGATTATCGCCGGTATATTTTGGCGGATATCAACCCTGATCTGATCCGACTGTACCAACATGCAAAAGACAACACTGATGAACTGATCGCACTGGCTAGGGTGATGTTCAAAGAAGATAACAACGCCAGCGCCTACCAGGACAACCGCGAAATATTCAATTCTCAGGCCAGTGGGTTGGAAAAATCCGCGCTCTTTCTCTACCTGAATCGTCACGGCTATAACGGTGTGTGCAGATATAACCAGAAGGGTGGCTATAACGTACCTTACGGCAAACATAAAACAGCGCCTTACTTCCCAGAAGAAGAGATCCGGCAGTTTGCTGAAAAGGCCAACGATACCAAGGCCATTTTCCTTCACAGCTCTTTCCAGAATACCGTTGCTGTGATGGTTGGAACCGATGCTGTTATCTACTGTGATCCGCCATATCTGCCAGAAAGTGAAACGGCGAACTTCACCCAGTATCATACCCATTCCTTTACCGCTGACCATCATCAACAACTGGTCAATTCCCTGCTGGCCGCAAACCGTAAATATGGCGTTCTGGTAGTGATCTCAAATAGCGACACCGCCGCCACCCGCGAAATATACCGCCCGTTCAAGCTCCATGAAATCAACGTTCAGCGCTCTGTAAGTACTGATGCGGGGAACCGCCATAAGGCCAAAGAAGTGATCGGCGTACTTAAGGTGTGCCCTGGTTGTGATCGGGCCGGTGGCGGGAGCTGCCCAGACTGCGGGCCCGCGATGGGAGATGCGACTTATAACGAAATGGTTGAAGGCGGAGCCTTTGCTGGGGGAGAGGTGTTATGAAAGCGATAGATTTATTTTCAGGATTCGGTGGTTCATCAGCCGGCGCCCGTATGGCCGGTATTGAAGTGGTGTGGGCAGGTAATCACTGGCGTGATGCGGTGGACATTCACGCATTGAACCACCCCGGTGCGCACCACGTTTGTCAGGATTTGCACCAGGCGGACTGGTCAGCAGTACCAGCCCACGATCTGCTGATTGCCTCCCCCTGCTGTCAGGGGCACAGCAAAGCCCGTGGAAAAAAATCGGGCAACCCTCAGCATGACGCAAGCCGGTCAACCGCTTGGGCCGTTGTGTCTGCTCTGGAGTTTCATCAGCCCCTCAAAGCCATTATAGAAAATGTCCCTGAATTTCTTGAATGGTCGCTTTACCCAGCATGGTCAGCAGCTATGAATGCCCTTGGTTATCAACTTGCGCCACACATTGTTGATTGTGCTGATTTGGGTGTTCCTCAAAACAGAGTGCGCATGTTCATCGTATGTACCAGAAGTAAAGCCCCGCTGTTTCTTAGGCTTCCAAAATATGAACACGTAGCGGCAAGCACCTTTCTTGACCTGAACGCAGGCGCTTGGTCAATGGTGAATAAGCCTGGCCGTGCCGTTGCGACACTTGAGCGCATTACAAATGGCCGTAAACAGTTTGGCGATCGGTTCCTGATCAGCTATTACGGCAGCACGAAGAATGGGCGTTCACTTGATCGGCCAATTGGCACCATAACAACGCGTGACCGCTGGGCAATAGTGGATGGCACTCGCATGAGGATGATCAGCGTTGACGAGGTGATGGCTGCAATGAGCTTTCCGAAAGATTACCACCGGCCAAAAACATCAAAGATGGCTGTTCATATGGCTGGTAATGCTGTTCCACCACAGGCAATGGCCCAAATTATCACTGCGCTTAATCAGCAGGGTTGAGAGGGGCTTAAATGATTTGGGCTTACCCTTGGAACGCGCCGCGCCTGGCAATTTCCGCCTATTATGACGCGCCTGCCTCTGATGAAATTACAGCGGATGAAATGCCAGTTCATCCGCTGGTTGACGATCATCTTACCCGCCTGATTAAGCGCTCAGGAATATGGAAACCCAGCGACAAAGTCAGCTTTGCAGAACAGGTGCGGATATTAGAATTTCGCGAACCTGACAATACCAGTTTGCTACTCCGTCATGACTATATGTCAGTGATTCGGGAGCAGTATTTTGATGACTCCAGGCAATGGGCTGACAGCCCTGCTGGTATTGAGCAGCGCCTTGCTGAACAGCCTTTTTTCATCCGTGAGGTATACCGGCAGAAAATCGATTGGCTGAGAAAAAATAGAGAAGAAAGACACATCAATGCCTTTTTCATGGGTACCGTGAAAAAGGCATTGCTGCGTCTGGAAGCCGTGCGCGCGCACCAGACTGCGCGTGATGCCAGCTCATCAGAACTGGTGACGTATTGGCGTACACGCTGGACGCATTTGGCGGAATACAGCAAACGCGAAGTGCTTACCGCCGCGAATCAGATCGCCAGCCGCGTGGCCGAAATGTTTGAAACTGAATGCAATGCCCTCAAGGCCACCCCGGCAACAATTAAAGATGATGATCTTTTCTGGCTCTATCGCCATCTTGGAAATGAGGTGTTTGGACTGCGAGTAACCCCACCGTTATGGCGTTGCACGCTTGATCGGCTCAGCGTGTTTTCTTCAATCCTGCGTATTACTTCACCTGATTGGTGGGGGCGGAAACTTTGGCGTATGCGCTGCGAATGGCGCGAAAACCTGTTTCGTGCCATCGGCGTGATCCATAAAAAGCGGATGCCTTATGTGAGTTTTGACGCCTTAAACCAGTGGCAGGAACAGCGCCGAAAAAACCGTGATTTCTTCAAGGCTCATGAATTGGTTGACGAAGATGGCAACGTGGCCTCACTGGAAAATATGGTGAATGCCAGCGTAAGCAATCCGGCGATCCGGCGCCATGAATTAATGGCCCGCATGGAAGGCGTTGAGTTCGTCGCTATAGATCGGGGGGATGAAGGGGTATTCCTTACCATCACCTGTCCATCCCGATATCACAGCAACATCCACAGCGGGCATCAAAACCCCAAATGGTCACACGCTTCACCGCGCCAGGCTCAGCAATATTTATGCAAAGTATGGGGCCGTGCTACGTCTGCATTAAAACGCCGTGGCCTTCGTCCGTATGGTTTCCGGGTTGCAGAGCCTCATCACGATGCAACGCCGCACTGGCACGCCCTGTTATTCATGCCGCCTGATGAGGTCAAAGAGACTATTGAGATCCTGCGCGATTACTTCACAAAAGAAGACCGCACAGAGCTGGGGCGGAATACCGGCGCGCGTTTTAAAGCCAAGAAAATGGACCCGGCGAAAGGCAGTGCTACCGCCTATGTTGCGAAGTACATCAGTAAAAATATTGATGGTTATGCGCTGGCCGGTGAACTGGATGATGAAACGGGGAAACCTTTAAAAGAAACCGCCAAATACGCTATGGCGTGGGCTTCTCAGCACTGTATCCGCCAGTTCCAGCCATTCGGTCAGCCACCGGTGACGGTGTGGCGTGAGCTGCGCAAGCTCAATAATCAGTTGGAAAACATCCAGAAAGAAGCCGGTACGTTCAAGCGCGGCGCTCAGATGCTCGCTGATCCAGCCATGGATGCTGTGCTTGCGGCTGCTGATGTGGGCTGTTTCGCCAGCTATATCACCAGGCAAGGCGGTGTATTGATACCGCGCGAACTATACACGGTACGGATCGCCTATGAAGAAGCCGAAGAACAAAACGACTACGGCGAAAACCCAAAAAAGATTTTCGGTGTTTTCTCTCCGCTTTTGGGGGAGGTTTCCCTTATCTGTACGCGCCTGGTTAAGTGGAAGATACGTATCAAACAAGCCACCAAAGGCGACGCGCGCAGCGTGTCAGCCGTGGAGGCTTCTGCATTTCAGGACGGCCCCGCCGTCCCTTGGAGTTCTGTCAATAACTCTACGGGAGAGCAAGAAATAGCCAAAAATGAGGCCGTTAACGCTCCCCCTGTTGATGAAATTGACAGCACATTACCGCCAGAAATCCCCGATTTTGACCGGATGGACGACAAAGCGCGGCGCGCGCTACTCCGCAGGTTGAGAAATCACCCGCCAGAACGGCGGAATCATCAAATATCGTCCACAACTCCGCGCCAAAAAACTAAAGGAGAACAGTCATTTACCCAGGCGGCGGACGAACTTGTTTCAAATCTCAGTAAATACGCCCACTCAATTGGTTGGGAGTTGTCTCCGCATGTCCTGCGCCGGTTGGCTGCTGGGCATGTTGTAAATATCGGAGGGAAGTTCTACCAGGTTGATCACTGTGGGAACGTCCGGCAGAGCAAACCTGATTACGGGACGCGCGCGCGAAACTTATTGCAGCGGTTTAACAGCATTAGAAAACTGCAGCACGTAAATTGAGATGTAGAACATAAAAAAACATCAGGGCATTTAATGAATTACCGGTTGAGTATTATGCTGGCTCAGCCCATTGGGCAGATGATTTTACACAGCAGCTAAGGAGTTAAAATGCCACAAATGAAAGAAAGCGATTTGCTCTACGGACATGAGTATGTAAATCACGCGAGGTCTGCGGGTGATAACCCAAATCTCATTATTTCCGATAGCAAGCGTTTCAGCCGCAATGAAAAATATGAAGTGCTTTATTTTCTTAATGCCCTTCATGGGAAAGATAATGCTGATTTAACAATTCGTACAAGGCAGATTTGTGAGTGGATGATCCATGATTATCTGCCGAGTGATGTTCAAAGCACTCTGGCAGTGAAAAGTTGGGTTGGAAACAATTTTGAAACATTGTCACCCTCATTTCCGTTCTGAAAATAGTTTTATTTAAAGCCTGGAAACAGGCTTTTTTTTTCTGGAAAAATCACCGCGCAAATCTGCATCTAAATGCACAATTTTTTTGATGGTACTTTTGTCAACTTAGCCCAGACGCGGCGCGGCCTGCCGTGATCTGCAAGATTGCACAAAAAGACGGGGGATCTGTGTGCGGGCGAGGCGGGGGAACCATCGCGCGCTGAGGGGGTAAGGAGGGTGCATTTGTTTGCGCCCGTTTTCCCGCTTGTGCGGCTCTATTTTGATGCGGTTGCGTGGTGGTCAGGTCAGGGGGTGCAAAAGAAAAACCCCTGTCAGCGTGGCGCTGAGGGGCTTATATGGCGTTTGGTTTGTGGGGTGGTTGCGCTCACCCGCTGACGGGGTGAGGTATCAATATTTTTGAATGGTCAGGCGGCTGTTGATGGGGTTGCCAGGGCGTAAGGGTTAAAACGGATCACCTCAATGCCCAACCAGTCATTCAGCTCTTTCAGACTCTCTTGTATCGGCGTCAGTTCATTGATGGAGAAGACGCGGGCGGCTTTCTCAACGTCACCAAACCCCCCAGCGTTGCCTGGCATCACCCCCATCAGTTGAGGCGGAACGCGATGCGCGGCAAGCATATCATCCCGCGTTGCATCCTTGATGCCGGTAAACTCATCCTTAGCTGCTATCTGGCTGAACGGCATGATCTGCAGGCCGTCTTTTTTCCCGCCCGCAGCGTAAACAAACAGGTTTTTAAATGCGCCCCCGCCGCGTGCGTCCTTCAATGAATTTTTAAGGCTCTCAACGTCTTTGTTGTTGGCGATCGGGTCAGTCAGATAAACGATAACCCCGGCATGACTGCCGTTAATGTAGTAGTTACGGCGGAATATGGTGGCTTCATTGTTGAGCATGGCACTTTGGAGTGAGGCCATATATTCCGGCGCACCGTAGATCTCCTGGTGAATGCTGGGGTTTTTTATCTGGCAGATGCTGCCGGGCTTGAAGGGGTAATCCGCATCGCGACGGGTTATAAACCAATATTGTTCTTTCTTAAGATCGCTGCCGCGCCGGGTGTATTTTGCTTGTGCGTGTTTCAGGGTAATAGGCTCGCCCAGCATGTTGCGGCGTACTTCCATGTAATTGTTGCCAAACACCAGGTAATCAAGCACCCAGGCGCTCATCTCCTGCCTGCTTAGTAACGGGTGGGGAACATAGCACGATGTGATCACATTGCGCTTAAAGACCAGCGGTGACTGATGATAGGCGGTGGAATCAAACATCCGGGCGATGCCGTAGGGGCTGATCGGCGGTTCGAAATATATGCCGTTATCAGCGCACTCCATGCAATCGCGTAACATGCTTCGATCGGTGATGGCAATGGGGTCGCCAAAGCTGAACGACTCAATGCCTGCGGTTTGTTCGCTGGCAGTCGGCTGCGGTTTGGCCTGAAACTTTTGCTTTTTGCGGCTCACGTTTAAAACTCCTCTACAAAACTGTCACTACCGCCGCCGCTTTCGCTGCCGATCGGCTCGTTAAACAAAGCTGTCATTGATGCCCAGGCGAGATCGCCGTGATTGCTGCCGCGTTTGCGGTCGGAAACGTAGGTCATAACGCCGCCTTTCTGCACCTTGCGAACCGTCATAAATGACTGGACGAGATCCAGCATTCCCGCATCCACTTCCAGACGACCGGCACGGATCAGCATAAGCGCTTTAAGTACCATGGCGCGCTTGAGCGGGGCGGAATACTGGTACTTCACCGCAAGCGGGAAGAATTTGACTACCAATTGCCAGACGGCATCACCAATGCCCGTGGCGTCAATGGCGATGTGTTGGACGTTGTAACGCTCCGTCAGTGCCTGAATGGCTTTTGCTTGCTCCTCAAACTCCATTCCACGAAGCTGGACGCGTTCAATGATGCGGAACTTGCCACCCGGCACCGCTGGCGGAACTATGACGACCAGCCCGGCAGAGTCACCGTTACCGCTTCCCCCGTTGGGGTCGTAGCCAACCCATACACCGCGATCGCCTATTGGTCTGGGCGCGAACGGGTTCCAGTCGGGCCAAACATCATCGTTGAAACCGTCAACGCAGCAGCCGATCATGGCGTTGTAGTTAAAGGCCCGCTCCCCTACGGTGACGAAGCGGCAGCGGTATAGGTTGTCGTAATCTTCTGGCGAGTTTTCTGCCTTGATGGTTTCGATCTTCACCCGGTTAAAGCCAAGTTTTACCGCATCTTCAATGGTGACAATTTGCCGCCAGATCCCATCCCCGCACTGCCTGCCGTTTTTCAGCGCCTTGTGGCTGATGTCTATCTCAACCCTTTCCGCTCTGGGCCTTGCCTTGTTGAACAGGTCGCCAGTCCAGAATGCGTATGCTTCATGCTCTTCACTGGATGGCGTGGAAAAGTAGGTGCGGCGCAGCCCTTCATGGGTTGCCATGCCTGCCGCGACTTTGCGCAGGTTGAGGAAATTGCTGATCCAGAATGCTTCATCCAGATACAGATCCCCGGTGTAGCTCTGTGCCGTCGCTGTTGAGGTGCCGAGAAAGTAAAACGTTGCGCCGTTGCTCAAGGTGATTGCGTCGCCGCCTTTCAGCTCAACGCCTACTTGCGCCGCCAGTAGCTGGATGAACTTCTTAAACTGGAACGCCTGGGCGCGGCTGGCTGACAGAAAGATCTGGTTGTTGCCGGTTTCCAGTGCCCGTAACAGCGCCTCGCGTGCAAAGTACCAGGTGGCACCAATCTGGCGCGATTTGAGAATAAAGCGGTTGCGGCGTTCGCGCTGTTTGTACCAGCGTTTTTGATGTTCGTAGAGCGAATCCAGTACCAGGGCGCGCAGATCCCCGATCTGCTCTTCGGTAAAGTGGTTTTTTTGCTTCTTCTCGCGGCCTTTCTCTTCGCTGTGGCGCTCTTCGCGCTCCATCCGTACCAGTTGGCGCGTTAACAGGTCGATGGTTTTAAAGTCATGCGCCGTCAGGTCTGGCTTCTCTGTCAGACGTAATAACCGCACCTGCATCCGATCCTGTACGCGCTCCAGCGCTGTGGATTCGTCCCACTTATCGCGGCGCCGCCATGAATACAGCGTGTTGGTACTCACGCCGATCGATTTGGCGATCTGCGTGATGCTGTATGCCTGCCAGTACATGACCTTAGCGGCAATCCGTGGCTCATCGTGTGAAGTCTGTTTCATGTTTGCAGAGTACAGCGCCCGCGCGCGCGTCGCTCCGGGTTGTCATTGTCGCAAAACGGCAACAACGGCAACACTTTGCGCGATCCGACTGGGGCGGGAATGATAGGGGCACTGGTTAATATCACTCACTCATTCGGGATTTCGACATGCCAAAGTCAAAACCATTTCGCGTTGCTGTCGAGGGTGCCACCTGCGACGGTCGGACGCTGGAGCGTCAGCACATTGTGCAGATGGCTCAACGCTTTAACCCAACCGTATACGGTGCCCGCGTCAATCTGGAGCACCTTCGGGGCTATTCGCCAAACAGTGATTTCCGTGCTTACGGTGATGTTATTTCCGTCAAGGCAGAGGAAATCACTGAGGAACCGCTGAAAGGCAAAATGGGCCTGTATGTGCAGGTTGATGCCACTGATGATCTGGTTGCCCTCAAAAAAAGCCGCCAGAAGATTTATCACAGTATTGAAGTGCATCCCTCTTTTGCTGATACCGGCGAAGCCTATTTGATGGGACTGGCCTGCACCGATAGCCCTGCCAGCCTGGGCACGGAAATGATGGAGTTTTGTGCCAAAAACTCCGTTAACCCGCTGTCATCACGCAAGCACGATCAGGCGTGTTTCTTCACCGCCGCCGTGGAATCCACGATGGAATTTGAAGATGAACAGCCGCCGCAGGATGAAGGCAAAAACTTCTTTGCCCGTATTAAGGCGTTGCTGGGTGGTACGCAACAGCAGTTTAGCCAGCAGAACGGTGAAAACCGTGAGGCCATCGAGGCGATTGCTGAGAGCCAGGGCAAGCTGCTGGACAGTACAACCCAGCTTTCTGCTGCGGTGAAAGGTAAGGCTGACGCCACCGAACTGGAAAGCCTGCGTAAAGACTTCAAAGCGCTGGAAGAGAAACTGAAAGGTCAGGACGCCGAGCAGTACAACCAGCGCCCGGCTGCTACTGGCGGCGATGGTCAATCAACTCAACATCTGGCTGATTGCTGATATAGCTCAGTGCGTCAGGCACAGGAAAGGAAAATAAGATGCGCAATACAACCCGCGATTTGTTTGATAAGTACATTCAGCGACAGGCTGAACTCAACCACATCAGCCCTGCCCACATCACCAAGGCGTACAGCATTGATCCGAGCGTTGAACAGACGCTTGAGGACAAGGTCCAGCAGTCGTCTGAGATGCTTAAGTTAATCAATATTTACGGCGTCAACGATCAGAACGGTGAAAAAATTGGGTTGGGCGTAAGCGGCCCGATTTCCAGTACTAACAATTCCACCACCGATCGCCGTCAACCTACCAATCTGGCGGCGCTGGATTCGAATAAGTACACCTGTAACAAGGTGAACGCCGATACCTTTACGCCGTATACGCAGCTTGATGCCTGGGCAAAATTCCAGGACTTTCAGAAGCGCCTTAGCAATCAGATCATCAAGCGCATTGCGCTCGATCGCATCATGATCGGCTTTAACGGTACCAGTTACGCGGAAAAATCAGACCGTGCCGCCAATCCATTGTTGCAGGATTGCGGTGTTGGCTGGCTCCAGCAGTACCGTACTAATGCAGCTCAGCGCGTGATGAAAGATGTCACTGTGACCAGTCGTGATGACACCAACCAGGTGGTTGCCAAAGGTGATTACGGTAACTATGACTCAATCGTTTTTGATGCGGTCAATTCGCTTATGGATGAGTGGTACAAGGATTCGCCTGATCTGGTGGTGATCACCGGGCGTAATCTGACGGTTAACCGTTCATTCCCAATCATCAACGCCGTAAGCACCAATAACCCGAACTCCGAAGCACTTGCCGGGCAGTTGATTGCGTCGCGTAAAACGATCGGCAACCTGCCGTCATTCATTGCGCCGTTTTTCCCCGACGGCAGCATGTTTATTACCTCCTGGGAAAACCTGTCCATTTACTGGCAGGAAGGTGGACACCGTCGCCGCATCGTTGAGGAGCCGGAATATAACCGCGTCTCAACGTACAGCTCTTCTAATGATGCTTACGTCATTGAAGACTACGGCTATGGCTGTCTGATCGAAGGCATCACCGCCGCCGAACCAGACCCGGCAGCATAAGACGCCGCAGGCCAGCACCTCGCTGGCCTGCACAGGGGGCATAAATGTTAACACCAGCACAAAAACACTTTGATCGGGTGATGGCTGAGCGTCGCAGTAATCGCGGGGCTACTACCGCAGATAGAACAGCATATGAGCAGGTGCTTTTCCGCCTGCGCATGGATAAAGCCGACCTCAGCCGCATCCAGTCGAATGCCGGTAAGGCGAAGCTGAAAAGCGAGCGCCTGCCGGATTATCAGCCGTGGATTGATGGCGCACTGGCTGCTGATACGGGGCAGGCGGATGAAGTGATCACCACCGTAATGATCTGGGCGGCAGATGCCGGAGATATCGCGCAGGCGCTGCTGATAGGCCAGTACGTGCTGCGCCATAAAATCCCGATGCCAGACCAGTACAAGCGCACCACCGCCACGGTACTGGTTGAAGAGATCTGCGATCCCATCCTTGCCGCCTTCAAAGCGAACCCTGCTAAGGCGAGCGTGAGTATTGACAATATCAACGCGCTGAACGGCATCACCACACATGAAGATATGCCCGATCAGGTGAGGGCCAAGCTGTTTAAAGTCATGGGGTACACCGTGCGCCTTAATCAGGATGTTGAATCCCAGCAACTCGCCCGGTCGCATTTGCAGGAAGCTATCAAACTCAACGCAAAAATTGGCGTGGCGCGTGATATCGAACTGTTGGATCGCAATATCAAAAAGCTAACCGCAGCCAACAGCGGAGAAGGTGAGGGCGATGCGCTACCGGTACAGCCGGAAGCGAAAACCGTGCCGGAGAAAATGCCGCGCACTCCCGCAGCCCAAAAGCCGAAAAATAGCCAGACAAAACCGGCAGCAAAGAATAAGGCAACGCGGAAAACCGCGAAGCCATAACGAATGTGCCCCCGCGCACCAGGCGGCACGGTGTGACGTAATAAGGCCCAGCCTTTACTGCGTCACGCCGTCCACCGCCTGCCCTATGGAGTACTTGTATGAGCCTGGTCGCCACTGAACCAGTAAGACCGCCATCAGAACCCGCGCCGGACGATGGCGGCGCAAAGGTTGAAAGCCTGCCTTTCTGGCCCGTCATTGTGTTGGCTGATCTTCGCCGCGCTATGCGCCTTGACGGCCAGGTGACGACCGATCGCCTTATGTCCCGCACCATTGAGGCAGTGGCCCACGTCAACGATCAGCTTTTTCTGTGGCGCCAGGTTCAGATTGATGCCGGTTATCTGACTCTGGCGGAGATCCCCGCCGATCCGGTGAATGGCGAATCGGTGAAGGTCTGGCGCTATAAAAATGCTGTCTGGTCACTGACCAAAGCCCTGCTGATTGAGGGGTATCGCGATATTGATACCACCAGTAAAGGGGATGACCACGCGCAGGCGCTCAGTACCCAGATAGATACGCTCTGGCGTGATGTGCGCTGGTCAATTCGCGATATACAGAATGAAGATCGCGGCCTTGCGGAGCTGTGCTGATGAACGTGCAGGCGCAGCAGGATGACACCGTTGATGAACTCTGCTGGCGGTATTACGGCAGGACGTCGGGAGTAACCGAAGCCGTACATGAAGCCAATCCGGGGCTGTGTAACAGCGGCCCGATGCTGAGTGCCGGGCAAGTCGTTTACCTCCCGGAATTACCACCACCAACCCAGCGGGAAACCGTACAGCTATGGGACTGAGGGACTGCTATGAGCAACGTACCTCCGGGGATGCTGGAAGAAACAATGAAATGGATTGCTACATATTTGCCGACGCTTTACGCCGCAGGCGCAGCGCTGAGCATATCGGCGCTTATGAGTCTTTATGACGGTCAATCACTGCTGAAAACCGCCACCGGCTCACTGGTATGCGGAATCGTTACGCTGACAGTAGCGGGTTCGCTTGAGTATCTGGGCTTGCCATCGAATGCCGTTACCTTCATTGGGGCGTCAATCGGTTTTATGGGTGCGGACAAAGTGCGCAACAAAGTGACTGGCTTTATTGAAACCCGTATCGGGGGAGCGAAAGGAAATGAGTGAATTTAAATTTAGTCAGAGAAGTGAAAATAATCTGAAAGGTGTTAACGCTGACCTTGTGAAAGTCGTCCGCCGCGCCATTCAACTTTCTGCCATTGATTTTGGTGTTACCGAAGGGCTTCGCTCTGTAGAGCGACAAAAGCAACTTGTTGCTGAGGGGAAAAGCCAGACGATGAACAGCAGGCATATTTCAGGCCATGCGGTTGATGTGTTTGCGTATCCCACGCCGGCAGGTTCATGGGACTGGAAATATTACCAACAAATTTCCGAAGCCTTCAAACAGGCGGGCAAAGAGCTGAATGTTCCCGTTGAGTGGGGCGGTGACTGGACAACGCTGAAAGACGGCCCGCACTTTCAGCTTCCTTATGCGGCTTATCCTGCATGATTCTGGACTGGCTCAGGCGACACTGGCGCGGCCTTCTGGTTGCGCTAATTCTGAGTAGTGCCTTCCTTTCTGGTTCGTGGTTTGGTGCCCGCCAGGCTAACGCAGAGTGGTCACTGAAATGGAAACAGCGAGATGCAAACGACGCTACCGCGCTGGCAAAGCGGCAAGCAGAAGCCAGAGCCGAAGAACAACACCGACAGGGTGAAATAGATGCGATTGAGAAAAGGGCTGAGGGGCAGATTGCTCAGGCCGCTGCTGATGCTGATCGTGCTCGCGCTGTTTCTGACGGGCTGCATGATGAAGCCGCAAAACTCGCCGCCAGACTGGCAGCAAGTGAGCGCGCCCGCCGTGCCGCATCTGCCAGCGAAGGCACGGCAGGCACCACCGGCAGCGAACTGCTTGCCGAGCTGTTCCGCCGTGCTGACCAGCGAGCGGGAGAACTGGCGGCAACTGCTGATCAGGCAAGGATCAGAGGGCTGACCTGTGAGGCGGCTTATGATGCGTTGGCAGGGGCCAAAGCGGTGGAGAAATAACGATGTTAAAACCCGATTTACTCCGCCAACATATTAGCCAGGCGGTGCCGTGGTTGCGTGACAACCCTGATAATCTGGCGGTCTACGTCCAGAAGGGGCGCATGGTCAGCACCGGGCAGCGCTCTGCCTCGTTTGAATATGAGTACACCATTGAAGTGCTGGCAATGGATTATCCTGAGCCGCTGGATACCCTCAGCCTGCCAATTCTGGCATGGGCGCGCCTGTATCAGCCTGAACTGTTATTCAATCCTGACCGTGCCCGCGATGGCATCACCTTTGAAGCGGATATTCTCAGCAATTCCACCATGGATGTGCTTATCAAAATTCAGGCCAATGAGGCGGTTATTGTCCAAGTTGAGGACGGTAAGCCGGTGATTCATCACCGCGCCGATCCTATGCCGGGGCCGGAGCTGGGTGCCTGGTCACTGGTATTTGAAGACACGGTAAGCGGTGAAACGTGGACGGACTAAATGAGCGCTGATCCGCTGTTTCATGCCCTTGATGATTATCTGGCAACCGTGGCGGCACAGCTCGCACCGGGCCAGCGTCGTAAACTCACGCGTGAGGTGGCTGTTGGCCTGCGCAAACGTCAGCAACAGCGAATCAACAGCCAGAAAAACCCCAGCGGAGAGAGCTATACGCCGCGCCGTCGTAAGATTTTACGCACTCAGGGCGGAATTAAATTCCTGTGGAAAGATGAAACACGCGAGCTGAGCAACTGGCGAACCACCGGGCGCGGGGAACAACGCGCCATCACCGGTTATGATGTGGATAAAGGGGCATTGCGCACATTCTATAAGCGCGATATTCAGCGCTATATTGAGATCCATCTTAACCAGACAAAACGCACCACCACCCGAAAAGAAAAGATGTTTCGCCGTCTGCGTACTGCCCGCTTTCTCAAAGCATACGGCACCGCAAGCGCTGCCGTTGTGGGATACTCCGGGCATACCGCCGAGATTGCCAGTGTTCACCAGTATGGTGAGGTTGACACCGTGGCACCCGGTGCCCGCACTCGTTACCCGGCGCGCGAGCTGCTGGGCTTCACGGAAAGCGATCTTGACTGGCTGGCGGATACTATCGTCAATTCTCTGCAACCCTGACGCCTTGCTGCAGCACTGTTATAAGTGACGGTGCTCGATGCTTTTCCCGCCACTGTCATAACTGGCAGTGTCTGCCGGTACCGCCATCCATTGTTACCAACTCCTGACAACGCCAGCGCGTTGCTTACGCGCGCGTGGATCATGAAACTGGCTGTAAATTTAATAACGTAAGCCAGCTTATGAATCTGAATGAACTCTATCGCCTGATCTGTAACCTCGTCCGCATTGGTACGGTGGCGGAGGTTGATCTTACTGCTGAGCCACCGGTTGCGCGAGTCTCAACGGGTGAGAATACAACGGACTGGATCCGCTGGGCGGCTATGCGCGCCGGAACGGCGGTTACGTGGTGGGCACCCACAGCAGGCGAGCAGGTATTACTTTTTGCCCCATGCGGCGATCTGGAAAACGCCGTCATTATGGGCAGCTTGTACAGCGACAGTGTGAAGCCACCGGATAGCGGTGCGGCGTCAGATGTGATCCAATTTCCTGACGGTGCAAAAGTTTCCTATGACCCGGAAACCGGTGCGCTGGTGGTTACGGGTGTTAAAAGTGCATCCGTGGAGGCGCTGGAGTCTATCGCAGCAACCGCCCCCAAAATTACCTGCACCGCAACAACCTCAATCACCCTTGATACGCCGGAAGTGATCTGCACTAAAAAGCTGTCCTGTGTCACGTTTGAGATGAAACAGGGCGGCAAGATGACCGGCAATATTGAGCACAGCGGCGGCAGCATTACATCAAATGGCATTGTGGTGCATACCCATAAACATGGCGGCGTAGAGCGTGGCGGAAGCCAGACGGACGGCCCGCAATGACCGGCGCAAGATACAGCGGGATGAACGCTGAAACCGGCGAAGTACTCACCGATAATGAGCATATTTCTCAGTCCATCAATGACATTTTGTTAACGCCTGTTGGCTCTCGCGTCATGCGCCGCGCCTACGGTTCACAGCTCAATAACCTGATTGATCAGCCAGGCAATGCCGTAACGCGTCTTCGCATTATGTCCGCGATATACAGCGCGCTGTTCCTCTGGGAGCCGCGTATCTCACTGAGCAATATTGTGCTGACGGAAACCGGGGCGGGGCAGATGATCGCCACCATCAAGGCAAGCCGCACCGATACCCAATCACCCTTTACCGCAGACGTAACGATCGGCAGGCAGGTGCAGGCATGAGCGGCACGATTGACCTTTCACAATTACCGCCTCCGGTAGTGGTTGAGCCGCTGGACTTTGAAACGCTGTTCAATGAGCGTAAGGCGGCATTTATCGCGCTTTACCCGGAAGATGAACAGGAAACAATCAGCCGCACTCTCTCGCTGGAGTCTGAGCCGATCACCATGCTGCTGGAAGAAAACTGTTACCGCGAATTATTGCTACGCCAGCGCGTAAACGAAGCGGCGCGCGCGGTGATGGTGGCGTACTCCGTGGGCAGTGATCTGGATCAGTTGGCGGCAAACTTCAATGTAGAGCGCCTGACTATTACGCCGGAAGATGACAGCGTTGTACCGCCTGTTCCTGCGGTGATGGAGTCAGATGCCGATCTGCGCGTCCGTACCCCGCAGGCGTTTGAAGGGCTGAGCGTCGCCGGGCCAACGGCGGCATATGAGTTTTTCGGCCTGTCCGCTGATGGGCGCGTTGCTGATGTGTCTGCCGTGAGTCCAACGCCAGCTTGCGTCACCGTCTCTGTGCTTTCACGCGAGGGTGACGGCACTGCCAGCCAGGAGTTGATCGATATTGTTGCCAGCGCGCTGAATGGCGAAGAAGTGCGCCCGGTTGCCGATCGCGTGACCGTGCAGGCGGCGGAGATCGTGCCTTATGAAATTGATGCCACGCTGTATATCTATCCGGGGCCGGAGTCGGAACCCATACGCCAGGCATCCGAGCAGAAGTTACAGGCGTACATTGCCGATCAGCGCCGTCTGGGGCGTGATATCCGGCTGTCTGCCATTTATGCCGCGCTGCACGTTGAAGGGGTGCAGCGGGTGGAACTGGCGCAGCCGCTGGCTGATATGGTGCTTGATGATTCTCAGGCGTCAAACTGTACTGGCTACACCATAACGGTTGGGGGGTACGATGAGTAAAACCCTGCTGCCGCCGAGCGCTTCACGCCTTGAGCGTGTTGCCGCCCGCGTCTGCGCGTCTCTGGGGGAAGTGCGGGTACCGCTGCGACAGCTCTGGGATCCTTACACCTGCCCGGTTGATTTGCTGCCCTATCTGGCATGGGCGTTTTCCGTTGACCGATGGGATGAAAACTGGCCCCAGACAACGAAGCGTAAGGCTATTGCAGATGCGTATTACCTGCACCGTTACAAAGGCACAACCGGGGCCATGCGGCGCGTTGTAGAGCCATTCGGGTACTTCATCCGTGTTAACGAGTGGTGGAGTATCGACACTGACCCCGGCACGTTTACGCTGGATATCGGTGTTGAAGACGAAGGAATCAGCGAAGAAACGTATCAGGAACTTGAGCGGCTGATTGCTGATGTTAAGCCGTGTAGCCGTCACATGCTGGGCATGAGTCTGCACCTCCAGACTACCGGCCCTTTTTATGTTGGCGCGTCTGCTTATTTGGGCGACACGCTGACCGTGTACCCCTATTTTCCTGAAACCATTTCAGTGAGTGGCGCGGAATTTGTGGGCAGTGCAATTCATTTGATAGACACCGTGGAGATCTCACAAAGTGGCAACTAAATATTATGCCCTGCTAACCAATGTCGGTACCGCGAAACTGGCGAATGCCACGGCATTGGGTGAACAGGTTGAAATTACTCAAATGGCAGTAGGGGATGGTAACGGCGCACTGCCAACCCCAAACCCTGCGCAAACCGCGCTTGTGCATGAGCTGCGCCGCGCCCCCCTCAACACCCTCACCATTGACCCGGTAAACGCCAACCAGATTATTGCTGAGCAAGTGATCCCGGAAGACGTGGGCGGGTGGTGGATCCGTGAAATTGGGCTGTATGACAGTGCAGGTGATTTGATTGCTATTGCCAACTGTGCGGAAACCTATAAGCCGTTATTGCAAGAAGGTAGCGGGCGGGTGCAGGTGATCCGCGTCATTCTGATCGTAAGCAGCACCCAGGCGGTTACACTCAAGATTGATCCCTCCGTGGTACTGGCAACCCGTCAGTATGTTGATGATCAGATAATCCAAGTTAAAGCCTATGTTGATCAGCAAATGGCGGCGCATGTTGCTGCTATCGATCCCCATCAGCAGTACCTTAAAACGGCGGATATTGTGCAATATATTCCCGCTGGTATCCCCCTGCCTTATCCTGCCGCCATGCCTCCAGCGGGGTGGTTGAAATGTAACGGTGCAACATTTGACAAGGTTCTTTATCCGGTTTTGGCTGCGGTTTTCCCGTCTGGAGCTTTGCCAGATTTGCGGGGTGAATTCATCCGAGGGTGGGATGATGGTCGCAACGTGGATGGAGTAACCAATCGTCAGCTGTTATCAAGGGAGCCAGCAACGTTAACAACCACATCAATTGGGCCGGATGCTTTACAGCAGGTTAGCGTTGAGGGTGCGGTACCTAATAAGGCGACTATTCCAGATGTATGTGAAGGTATTGGCGGCGATCCAATATTTGATGCTGATTATGGCGCAACAATGAAAGGATTCGTTGCGGTTTCCGCAGAAAATGCCTGGCCGGGTAATGGGAGGGTAACTGATAACCCCGATTCGGCTCGCCCGATTAATGTGAATCAATATTATACATCTGTGGGTACCCGTCCACGGAATATAGCATTTAACTACATAGTGAGGGCGGTGTAATGACTCAGGCTATATTGAACGCAGACGAACTTGCCATAACGCCGGGGGATATCACGGTATATAACTATGATGGTGTAACGCGTGAATATTTGTCTTCATCCTTGGAATATTTGGCTTTAGGTATTGGTATTCCGGCTTATTCATGCACCGAGTCACCGGGAGAAAGCAAAGAAGATTTTGCCATATGTCGATCGCCGGATTTTACCGCCTGGGAATATGTAGCAGATCATCGCGGTGAAACTGTTTACAACATCGAAACAGGCGAAGAGGTTGCCATCATGATACCAGGCGATTACCCGGAGGGTACCACCACACTGGCCCCATCCACGCCATGCGATACGTGGAATGGCAATGAATGGGTGACGGATATTGAGGCGCAGCATTCAGTAGACGTGAAAGCGGCAGAACAGCAGAAAGCGGCGTTACTGACAGAAGCTCAGGCAACAATCAGCCTCTGGCAAACTGAGCTGCAATTAGGCGTCATCAGTGATGGAGATAAAGCCAGTCTGATAGCCTGGATGAACTACATTAAAGCTGTGCAGGCTGTAGACACGTCTGCCGCACCAGATATTATCTGGCCTAAGCAACCGGAGGTGTAAACTGATAACGAGCACCATCATAAGTGACCATGCTGCAGCACGGTTAAAAGTGGCGGCGCTCGTTGATTTCGGTACCACACTGTCAAAGCTGATCGTGTTGGCCAGCACAAATAAAGTTAGAAATTTACCCCAGTTTTCACCATAGACAGCACATCATCATTGGTGATTTCCGCCAGCTTCTCCCTGATATCCTCACTGACTTTTTTCAGGCTGAGGGTAAAATCAATCTTCCGCGCTTTCCCGTCCTGAAAGAACTCAGCCCGATTCTGGGTTAAACCGTCGATCACGTACATCCCATAAATCTTACCGGTGCCTTCAATCAGCGGCCAGGCTCTGCCGGTATATGCCATCGTCTCCAGCGTGGTGAGCGACACATCACCGCCGCTGATTTCAGGGTACAGAGTCCCGGAGAATGTGATCGGTTCTTCGTCCGGGCCTATGTATTGATAGCGCGGGGATTTTCCCACGCGGTCGTTTTTGACATGTCGCCAGGTATTGGCCTGGTTCGATGTCTGGTAAGGCGTGGTTTGCAGGGCAAACGGAAACATGCCCAATATCATCATCATGGTTTTTCCCCTTATCTGTGGTCAGTCAGTTGTGAGCGTTTGCGCCTTGCTGCCTGTTGCTGGGCAATGGTGAACTCTTCACGGATACGCTGAACAAGTTTTTGCTCATCCAGTTGGCCCGAGTCGTTGATAGTGATCTCAAAGTTAAACACGTCTCCGCCAGGCATGAGTGCCGCCACGGATGCCGCAGACGGAACCGCAGAGACGGGCGAACGTGCAGCAGACTGCTGGACGCTATACGGCATTACCGACGAAACCAGCGCACCCGCCTGCTGCTGCATCCATGCCGTGAGTGATGGCGTTTGCCGCTGGGCCTGTTGCACCGGTTCGGAATAACCACCACGGATCGGAATGTATGGCAGTTTGTTTTTGAATACGATTTCACCGGGGCCGTCTTTTTTCTCCGCCGTGTTGCTGGCGATTTTATCCAGACTGCCGCTAATTTTCGGCGCAAGGTTCGCCGGGCCTTTCAGGTTATTAACAAGTGCCTGCTGCTGCTGGCTCTGTTCCGTTTTCCGCTTTTGTTCCTTCTTATCTTCTTCCTTTTTCGCCTGCGCGGTGACGGCTTTCAGATCCCCGGCGAGCGTATCCGCCAGCCCAGTAAGTTTTTTCTGTGTGTTCACTTTCTCAACGGCTTGCCGTGCTCGTTCTGCGGCATCTGGAATAACTCCAAGTGTTTCGAGTACGAGTTGCAACCCCTCGTAAAGCAATTTTACCGGCGTTAATACTAGCGAAATTGCCCCGCCAACTATTTTGCCGAAAGTTTCACCTGCGCTGGTGCAGGATTTTAGTGCGTCACTTGAAAACTGGATCGGCTCAAATAAATTGGAGAACCACCCACACACCGTGCTAAGTGCTGATGCTATTGCATCAAATAATGGTGCCATTGGTGCAAATACTGAGGAAACCAAATCGAATATAGGTTGCAGAGCAGCCATAACACCGGCAAAAAAACCGCTATAGAATGCTTTGATTGGTTGCCAGAACTTAATGATCGCAATGGCGACAGCAGCAAAGAGGGCAATCAATCCCCAGACTGGCGCGGAAATGCCTGCCAGCAAAGTGATCAGCGGGCCAAAGACCATCCGCCCGGCAGTCAGCAGTGCCTGCATAGGGGAACCCGCCAGCCATGTGAACGCGCTACCCAGTCGAGTGATGCCGCTTATCACTGATGCGATCCCGCCGCCACCGGTTAGCATGGTGAAACTGAGACGAACAAGCGCCATCGGGCCGAGAATCGCGCCAAGTGCCAGCATAAGCGTACCCAGCACAGTGAGAATGGCACCGATAGCGGCGACGGTCTTCATGATTGCGGCAACCAGTGCAGGGTTGGCTTCAATCCAGCCCCTGATTGATTGCAGTACGCCGCCGACCGATTGCATGAGCACCATCATTGGCCCACGCATGGTTTCGCCCAGCGCGCTGAAATTGTTACCAAACTCCGCTTTAGTTATCTGCCACTGTGATGAGAGAGAATCTTTATCAATACCTGATTCCCGCTTCATTGAGCCTTTCGACGCAGCGCCATGGGTTAATTCGAGCTGCCTGCGTAACTCAGGCAGATTATTGGCGACTTTGGAAACCGCCATTGCATATTCATCACCAAAGAGCTGAGTAAGCACGTTCATTTGCTTATCTGGCTCCAGCTTTTTGGTGGCTTCCATTACCGACATAATGGTGCTCATGGCATCTTTTGCCATGTTCTTTTGCACTTTCTCAGCATTTAGCCCCAACGCGTCCAGACCTTCCATAAATCGATCCGGTTGCACCATCGCGTTACCCAGCTCTCGCACCATCGCTTTAACGGCGGTGCCTGCTGTTTCCGACTGTTCGCCTAGGCTCAGGAAAGTGGAACCCAGTGCCGCCGCATTCTGATAGCCGAGCTGATCGGCAGCACCACCCACGCGCTGTAACACGTCGATAATGTCAGAGCCTTTTGATTTGGCGTTATCGTCCAGATAGTTGATAACGTCACCCAGCTTGCCAATATCCTGAATGGGGATCTTATACAGACCGGCGATTTTACCCAGGCTTTCCGAAAGCTGATCGGCAGGTAGCTCAAACGCCTTTGATGCCATGGCGGCGGTGTTGGCAAAATCCAGCAAATCTTTCTTCTGCTTCTGCCATGGATCATCACCGCTAGCAACGCCCATACGTGCGCCACCCTCGACCAGCGCGGCATAATCCACCGCCCCGTTGGGCATGGGTAGGTTTTCAGATGCGTCCTTGATGGCTTTTTGCACCTCAGAAAATTGTGCTGTGCGGTTGCCGCTGCCATCCCTCAACCCATTAACTTGTTTGGATACGCCCTTCATGGCGTCTTCCAGGCTGCTGTAACTCTTGATGGCGACGGCTACGGGGGCAAGAATCGCCGCACCGGTTGCAGCGGTCTTCATGCCTGAGCTTTGCAATCGCTCACCGGTTTCTTTAGAGCGCGCATAACGTGCCTGCGCCTGCGTTACAGAATTAAGCCGCCGCTGCTGTTCAGTAAGTTGGCGGTTGTACTGCGCGGTGCGCTGGCTAATTTGTTCCGTTGCCCGGCTGCTACTGCTGATCGCAATCCCTTCGCTGTAGAAGCTGGTGCGCAACTGGTTGAGCTGCGTCTGTTCAGTTTTCTGCTGTTGGGTAAGGTTGCGGATTGCTGCCCGTTGTTGATTGAGGGCGGTGACTTGCTCAGCACTGCGCTGGCGTAGCGGGCCGAAAGCCGCCGCCATTTCACGCGCTTTGTTTTTGGCTTCTGCCAGAGAGTTGGTGGTTTTTTTATTGGCAGCAGTAATCCGGTCAAAGCTCGCTGCAGAACGCTCAAGCCCTTTGATATTGGATTTTGTTTGATTGATTTGTGAAGCCAGCGCGGCGGCACTTTGGCGCGCCGCGTTGACAGGTTGAGACATGTTATTAAGGGCGCTGAAAGCAACCTTGATACTTAAATTGCGGTCTGCCATTTATTGATCTCCGCCACTGCGCGCAGCGGCTTGATCACGCCATAACAGAAGTTCTTCTACCGTCATGGCGTCCATCTCCGCTGGTCGCCAGTGGAAAATGACGGCGATATCCGCCATTAAGTTTTCTATGCGTTCGCAGGGGCATCTGATGACGCGCTGCCCGTATCCGTCACGCTCTGATCCGAAGGTGGTTGCAAAAAATCAACTACCGCGTTGGCGAGCTGGCAGAAGTCCCACGTATCCATGCGGGCAATTTCGTCAGCGGTCAGCGCCGGAGCAGTGACACGAGGCAGCAGAACAACCAGCGCATCATAGTTCGACGTCAGAACGTCATAGACTTTTAAGCCACGCAGCGATCCGGCCTGCTTTAATACTGGCGTGATCGTGATCTCGCTGATTTCCGACTTACCGCGAACGATAGGGGCAATGAGCGTGACAACTTCTTTACCGGTTACTTTGGTCATGGTGCGGTAATTCCTTATAAGCCAATGTTAGCGCGGTGTTTTTCCATCATGTCAACGCCGCCAACTTTGTAGATCATATTGAGCACATCAACTTCAATGATTTCTTCACTGTTGATGGTCAGCTTGTAATAGGTATTTTTCAGGGTGTACTTATGGGAAGTATCATCCCCGGTTTTGGAGGTGCCAGGATCCATCTCCGTGAAGCGTCCACGCGTCTGGATTTCAACGGGTACCGCTTCGCCGGTTGAATCATCCTGATACGAACCTGCATAACGCGTTTGCATACCATCGGCGGTTGCGATGCCCCATTTTTTCAGTAGTCCCGCATCCATGCCGCCAAGGGTGATATCCATATCCAGCGCCCCCGCATCAAAGCCGAGATCGACCGCGACAGACCCAGGCATACCACCGGCCTGATAATCCTCTGTCTTACGGGTTAACTTTGCCGGGGTAATTTCCGGCACCATGCCGAAATAATTATCACCGTCAAAGAACATGTTGAAGTATTTGAGTTTTTTAGGCAGAGCCATACGCGCCCCCGGTTAGTTATTCACTGCGCTGGAAAACGTAGCGAAATATTCATCAGTGAACTCCTGCACCAGGCTGAGATTTTCCAGCGGTGGCACAGGCGTGTAGTTATATTTGATGGTGAGCTGCCCGTTGCGCAGCGTTTCGCTGGTATTTGGTTCAGGGTCATACCAGCAACGCGCGCCCAGCAGCTTGCCAGCGGTCACATAGGACGTCAGCTTGCGGTTGATACCGTCAACGATATCTTTCACCAGCGACGGGGTGAGCGGTTTATCAACGTAAGAGAAGTGCGCTTCTGCCACGGTGTCCGCCACAATCTGAGCGGTACGGGTGTAGCTCTCAAAGATGTAGGTTTCTTCGTCGCAGGTACGCGATCCCCAGATGCGATAGCCGCCCTGTTTGATCAGGGTGGTGACGCCTGCCGCGTTCAGCTCGTCCGCGTCGGTGTCGGTGCCCTGTAATGTGAAATAGATATCGCGATCCATTCCCAGCACGTTATTTACCGGCACGTTAGAAATAGTTTTGTGCCAGCCCTGCGTTGCGTCGATTTTGGCGCGCATCCCTACCGCATGAGCACCCACCGGCACGGTGGCGTTTACCCCTGCGTTGGTGTCGTAGCAAATGAAGTTAGGCCAGATCACCATCATTTCACGCTGGGCAAAATTCTCGCGGTACGTCTTCGCCTCTGCGATGGTGTTACAGCCATTTGCGGACACGTAAGCAAAGGCGCGCAGCTTCTCAGCCATCACGCCGAGTTGCGCCGCCACTGGCTGAGTATCAAGGCCGGGAACGGCAAGCACGCGCGGGCGGACGCCAACACGCATCTCCGCTGATAGCAGCGCATACATACCAGTGAAAAGTCCGGTGTCCGGGTCAGTACCGCCAATAACCAGTTGATCCTGTGTCGGTGCCGTGCCGCCTTCCGGGGGTACGATTTTTGACGCATCAGCCACGCGGATGACAATGGTCTGCGGGCTGGCCTGGTCTGAAATGGCTTTCAGGGTGGTGAACAGGGTGCCGGTTTTGCCCGCCTTGCCCAGCATGTTAGCCACGCGGGTAATGAGTACAGGGGTATTCAGCGGGAAAGCGTCTTCATCTGCATCGTCAGCGATACAAACGACACCGATAACCGCCGAATCAATATCGGTGATCATCGTGCTTAGATCGGTGGTTTCCGTGACGGTTACACCGTGATGGTAATTTGTGGCCATGTAGTTGCCTCGCCAGTCAATGATTGCCACTTATCATTGCGGCAATTGCCAACTGGTGCGAGAGACGGGCGTTGTCAGCAGACCGCAACAACAGCCCCGCGTTGTCTGTTCGCGCGCGCGTGGCGACGATGGTACCTTCACGAATGAGGGAACCAATAAGATGTTGGATGATGATGCGCGCTATTCACCACGCCCCGCGTTCAGTATTCAGATTGAGGGTAAGCAACTCACGGCGCTTGATGATCGTTTGATCTCGTTGTCGCTGACGGATAACCGGGGATTTGAGGCGGATACACTTGATCTCACGCTGGATGATTCAGACGGACAGATCGTTATGCCATCGCGCGGCGCGAAAATTTCCGTTTCATTGGGTTGGGATAATGACCCGCTGGTATTTAAAGGGCTGTATACAGTTGACGAGGTTGCACACCGTGGCCCGCCTGACCAGCTCACAATAAGCGCCCGCAGCGCAGACTTTCGCGACACGTTCAACGTGAAGCGTGAATACTCCTGGCATGATATTTCTGTTGGCGATGTTGTTGCCAGCATAGCAAGCCGGTATGACCTGCGCGCCGGGGTGAGTGAAGAGCTGGCGAAGCTTGAGATCGACCACGCAGACCAGACCAGCGAATCAGATATCAGCTTTCTCACCAGAATGGCGGATATGCTGGGTGCGGTTGCCACCGTCAAAAATGGCATGTTGTTGTTCATTACTCCGGGGCAGGGTTTAACCCAGAGCGGTAAGCCACTTCCTGCGATCAGCATTGTGCGGGCCAGCGGCGACAAGCACAGCTTTAGCATTGCCGATCGTGATGCTTATACCGGTGTTACTGCTTACTGGCTGGATCTTAACTTTGGGAAAAAGCCCGCAACTACGGTACAGACAAACACCCGCAGACGCCGCAGGACAACGAAGCCGAAGAAAACCAAAGAACCCGCCTCAAGCAGCAAGGAAGGGGATTACATGGCAGGCGCGGAGGGTAACGTATTCGTGATCCGCAAAACGTTCAAAACTGAGAAGGCTGCGAAGCGGGCAGCGGCGGCGAAGTGGAGCCAGTTACAACGTGGCGCGGCGTCATTCTCCATCACGTTGGCGCGAGGCCGGGCGGATTTGTACCCGGAACAACCGGCAAGCGTATCGGGCTTTAAATCCACGATTGATAATGGTTACTGGACGATTACCCGTTGTGTACATGATATCGGTAGCGGAGGCTTTACCACCTCACTGGAGTTGGAAGTTAAGATCGATGAATGGACGGCTGAGGCGGGTGACGAATCAACGGGTTAAGCGTTATACTTGACGTGATATTAACCAGTCCAGAGGAGGCCCGCGTATGGCAATGCGCTGTCCTCGCTGCCGTGCAATCGCAAAGACTCGTACCAGTGTTGAGTTGAGCGTATTAGTGCGGCGCAGTTATCACCAGTGTCAAAACATGTTATGCGGTTATTGCTTTACCAGCATGACGGAAATTGACGGATCTTTAAACCAGACACAACCCGCCCCCGGCGCGCTGGTTCCTCAAGATGTTTTCCCGCGAAGTCATCACGGCGAAGATCAGTTAAGTTTGGTGTTGTAAAAGCAAACCTACCAACTTAGGTGGGTCAGTAATCTGAGCCCCGAAATTATCGGGGCTTTTTTTGTTTATTGCCATTTGCAGGCTTTCTGTAATGGTTTCATCGCTTCAGATAAACCATTCAATGAGAAAATAGCTTCAACAGGGCTTGAACTATATGGCGTAACTTGTGAGTAAAGTTTCTGCGCCCCCGATAGCTCTTTTACCAGCGGGATCACTTTGCTGCTTGGATAGAAGGCAGCTTCATTATCCGTCGAATTATTCCATGCATTTTTAAGGGCTTTTTTCTTATCAATACGATGCAATATGGTGGTTTGGCTAAGGCCTAAATATTGGTTCCAATTGATGTATAGGCTTGATTTTTTTTCTGTGCATGAGATTACCAACGTTGGATAAACTGACTGTCCAAATTGTGTATTTATTGACTTATCGGCTTGGAGCACAAGAGAAACATTTTCAGAATCATCGACGGGCGATTGCTCAATGGTTACCTGCCATTTACCAACATCACCCGTTTGGGCCTCAGCTTTGGCCGGTGGTAAAAGGTTGTCATAACATTGTAATCGCTCGTTGCTGCCTGCGATGGATTGGCACTTTGATATAGCCGCAGATGGTATTTGACTAGTTATAGATGGTTCGCTTGCCGCGAAGGCGTGAGAGGTTACAAGGAGAGGAAAGAGAACAGGTACTAATTTTTTCATGGAAATCATCCTTAATGTTTATGCTGACTTTCACGCCACATGCTATCACCTTAAGCCAAAAGCAAAAGCCCACCGGACTGCGTTTCTGTCGAAGCGTTGTCAAAACCAAACTGCTAAGCAGATAATGCCGTGCTTTTTTATGCTACATGCATTATCTGAACTGCTGCGATTGCAGATAAACGCTGATACAATCCGTTGGACGCGCTTGTAGTACTTTGCTGAGTCGTGGTCAATATGTGGTCGTGATTTAAAGATAAATCAATAAAATCATCATGTTACATGAGTTATAAAAGTACCATGAGTGACCTGTTTGTGGAGGGGAAGGTCAATGTTTACGGGAAGTATTGTTGCACTGGTTACGCCGATGGACACCAAAGGTGCTGTCGATCGCGCGAGTCTGAAAAAACTGATTGATTATCATGTGTCCAGTGGTACTGCGGCGATCGTTTCCGTTGGCACGACCGGCGAGTCGGCCACGTTGAGCCATGAAGAGCACGGTGACGTGGTCTTACAGACGCTGGAACTGGCTGATGGACGCATTCCTGTTATCGCAGGCACCGGCGCAAACGCGACCGCTGAAGCGATTTCTCTTACGCAACGTTTTGAAAAAAGTGGCGTTGTTGGCTGCCTGACAGTCACGCCTTATTACAACCGTCCGACGCAGGAAGGTCTGTATCAGCACTTCAAAGCCATCGCTGAAAATACCTCTCTGCCGCAAATTCTCTACAACGTGCCTTCACGTACCGGCTGCGATATGTTGCCGCAGACCATCGCGCGTTTAGCAAAATTGAAGAATATTGTTGCTGTTAAAGAAGCAACAGGGAACTTAAGTCGCGTTAGTCAGATCCAAGTGCTGGTTGATGATGAAGATTTCATTCTGCTGAGCGGCGATGACGCCAGCGGTCTGGACTTTATGCAACTTGGTGGTAAGGGCGTTATTTCCGTTACGGCTAACGTAGCTGCCCGTGAAATGGCCCAACTTTGTGAGCTGGCTGCGCTTGGCAACTTTGCCGAAGCGCGTCGCCTGAATCAGCGCCTGATGCCTTTGCATCAGAATTTGTTTGTAGAAGCAAACCCAATCCCGGTGAAATGGGCCTGTAAGGCACTGGGTTTGATGGCAACCGATACGATGCGTCTGCCTATGACGCCGTTAACAGATGCTGCCCGTCCGGTCGTGGAAGAAGCATTAAAAAGCGCCGGTTTGCTGTAACTCTTAGGAAGATTTGATGGCCTCTTTATTTGACAAGAACAGTTTCCAGATGACCCGATTGCAGAAAACGGCCGTGGCGAAAGTGGTCGGGGTTTCCCTGATCATGCTACTGGCTGCCTGTTCAAGTGATCAACGTTACAAACGCCAGGTGAGTGGCGATGAAGCTTACCTGGATGCGTCAGGTTTGCATGAGCTGAAAGCGCCGGTCGGAATGATTCTGCCCGTGCAGAACGGAACGTACGAAGTTCAGGCAGGCTCAATGCAGGGCGCGGTGGGCAAACAGCTCGACATCCGTCCACCGTCCCAGCCACTGGCGCTGCTTAACGGCTCCCAGACACAGTTCTCCGGCGACAGCAGTACCGTGCTGCTGGAAAATACCGCGCAGAACCGTGACCTGTGGAATAACGTCGTGAAAGCCGTTGAGCAAAATAACTTCAAAATTGCCAACCGTGATGATGCTAACCAGACACTGACCACCGATTTCATTGACTGGAATCGTGCGGATGAAGACTTCCAGTATCAGGGCCGTTATCAGGTCAGCGTGAAACAGCAGAGTTACCAGTTAGCGCTGACGGTGAAAACGCTTGAGCTGAAACAGCAGGATAAACCGGTGACCACATCGGCTGAAATCCAGCGTTACAACAGCCAGATGATGAACGCCATCACGGCGAGTCTGGATAAAGTGCAGCAGGATACTCAGGCACGCCTCGACAACCGTCGTGTCGGTGAGATTGACGTTCAGAGCGGCGCAGATGATACCGGCCTGCCGGTGCTGATTGTCCGTGAGAACTACGGTGTTGTGTGGGATCGCCTGCCAAATGCCCTGGCAAAAGCTGGCATGAAAGTGACCGACAGCAGCCGTCCGCAAGGCACATTGTCTGTGACCTACAAACCACTGAACGACGATGCGTGGCAGACACTGGGTGCGAAAGATCCGGGCCTGACTTCCGGTGACTACAAACTTCAGGTTGGTGATCTCGACAACCGTAGTAGCTTGCAGTTCCTTGATCCGAAAGGACATGCTCTCAGCCAGTCGCAGAACGATGCGATGGTGGCGGTCATGCAGGCCGCGTTTAGCCAGAGCAGCGCAAAATAATACCAAGGGGCTCCGGCCCCTTTTTACATCTGTTTTTTCCACTGGAGTAAGTAAAGATGCAAAAGTTAGCTGAGTTGTATCGCGGCAAGGCGAAAACCGTCTACACCACCGAAAACCCGGACCTTCTGGTACTGGAGTTCCGTAACGATACGTCAGCACTGGATGGTCAGCGTATTGAGCAGTTCGACCGTAAAGGTATGGTTAACAATAAATTTAACCATTTCATCATGGCTAAGCTGGAAGAAGCCGGTATTCCAACCCAAATGGAACGCCTGTTGTCTGACACCGAAGTGCTGGTGAAAAAACTGGATATGGTCCCGGTTGAATGCGTTATCCGTAACCGTGCTGCGGGTTCGCTGGTAAAACGTCTGGGCATTGAAGAAGGTCTGGAACTGAACCCGCCGTTGTTCGATCTGTTCCTGAAAAACGATGCGATGCACGATCCGATGGTTAACGAATCGTATTGCAAGACCTTTGGCTGGGTGAACGAAGAAAACCTCGCGCGCATGAAAGAGCTGAGCTACAAAGCCAACGACGTGCTGAGCAAACTGTTTGATGACGCCGGTCTGATCCTGGTCGATTTCAAACTGGAATTCGGTCTGTTCAACGGTGAAGTGGTGCTCGGCGATGAATTCTCACCGGACGGCAGCCGCCTGTGGGATAAAGAAACCCTGAACAAGATGGACAAAGACCGTTACCGCCAGAGTCTGGGTGGCCTGATTGAAGCTTACGAAGAAGTCGCGCACCGTATTGGTGTGAAACTGGACTAAGCTGCGCATTATTTTTTAGCCAGACTGCGCAATCGTTTACGCAGTCTGCGCTGGCGCTAAACGGGGGGCGGATCCCGCTTCCCGTTCTTTTATTTGTGTTTTATTTTTGTCTTCCTGCCCTGTTTTCTTTCATTTAATTCTGACTCCCCTAAAATTACGTCCCTTCGCGGATGGTATTAACCGCGTGTGCTGGCTAGTCTTACAAAAACAGTCTGGAGGTGATTATGCGTTGGCAAGGGCGTCGCGAAAGCGACAATGTAGAAGACAGACGCGGACAGGGAGCTAACGGTGGTGGTTTAGGTGGCGGAGGAATGCGCCTGCCGATCCGTGGCAAAAGCGGTATCGTGATCATCATCGTGGTGCTGGTCGCCGGGTATTACGGTATCGACCTGACGCCGCTGATTGATGGTGGTCAGTCCGGCGGCATGCAGCAACAAACACAATCACAATCCATCAGCCCGAAAGATGACGAGCAGGCCAGATTTACCTCAGTGATCCTTGCCTCGACAGAAGACACCTGGAAAGACATTTTCCAGAAGCAGGGCATGACTTATCGTGAACCCAAACTGGTGATGTATCGCGGCGCGACCCGCACCGGTTGTGGCACCGGCCAGTCGGTAATGGGGCCGTTCTATTGTCCGGCGGACAGCACGGTCTATATCGATCTCTCTTTCTATCAGGAATTGCAGGATAAGCTCGGGGCAGGCGGTGATTTCGCGCAGGGGTATGTGGTGGCGCACGAAGTGGGCCACCATGTGCAGAATCTGCTGGGCACTGAACGCAAGGTTCGCCAGTTGCAACAGGGCGCTTCGCAGACTGTGGTAAACCAGCTATCGGTAAAAATGGAATTACAGGCTGACTGTTACGCCGGTGTCTGGGGACACGCGATGCAGCAGCAAAACGTTCTCGAAGAGGGCGATCTGAAAGAAGCGCTGGATGCCGCACAGGCCATCGGCGATGACCGGCTGCAACAGCAAAGTCAGGGCCGCGTGGTGCCGGACAGCTTCACCCACGGTACGTCCCGGCAACGTTATACCTGGTTCAAACGTGGATTTGATACCGGTAACCCTGACCAGTGTAATACCTTTGCCAGCCGCTGATGAAGTGGCAACAAGCGCTGGTCTGTCGCTAAAAACTGTTCAATAATCAATGACCGACCCGGAGAGGCTCCCCGAGCCTCTCTTTTATTTTCATGTTGAACCGCTGGGAACGCCATGGCTTTTCTCGATCCAACCCTTTTGATCTTACTTGTCTTCGCCGGACTGGGCATTATCAGCCATAACAGCGCCGTTACCATCGCCATGTTTTTCCTTCTCACGGTACGCATCACGCCGCTGAACAGCTTTTTCCCGTGGATAGAAAAATACGGACTGACCATCGGCATTATTATTCTGACCATTGGCGTGATGGCACCGATTGCCAGCGGCAAAATCAGCGCCAGCACCGTCGTGCACTCCTTCTTCCACTGGAAATCGATAGCCGCCATTCTGGTCGGTGTGCTGGTGTCGTGGCTTGGCGGACGTGGCCTGACGCTGATGGGCACGCAGCCGCATCTGGTGGCTGGCCTGTTAGTCGGCACCGTGCTGGGCGTGGCGTTGTTTAAAGGTGTGCCGGTCGGGCCGCTGATTGCTGCCGGTCTGCTATCGATGATTATCGGGAAAACCTGACATGTCTGTCACTTTGCTACAGCAACAGATGCAGCGGCTGGGTGTCCGGCGTTTGCTGGTGTTCAGTGGCGAAACGCAGTGGTGTGAGCAACAGGCCGTACAGTTTTGTGCACAAAATGCCGGTGACTGGCTCTGGCTGAGTGATTCGCCGCCTGAGGGTGTCACATCCTGCCTGCCTTCAGCGGCGCATACGCTGCTCGGGCAGGAGATCTTTCACGGTGTGTTTGATGCGCGTTATGGCCTGAATATCGAGGCGCTGGCGGCCTTTTCGGGCACATTGAAAGCCGGAAGCTGGCTGATTTTGCTGATACCGGCATGGGACGACTGGGCTGACACGCCGGATGCGGACAGCCTGCGCTGGAGCGAACAACCGCAGGCGATCCCGACGCCACGTTTTATTCGCCGTTTTCAGTCTTTCCTCGAACAAGACCGCAGCATTACGGTGAGGCGGCAGGATCAGCCTTTTGATATCCCCCCGCTGCCGGTTGCGCCCGACTGGTTGCCACCCGATGGCCAGCCGACCGCTGAGCAATCTCAGATTTTAAAACAACTGATGCAGGCTCAGTCCGGCGTGTGGGTGCTGACCGCGCCGCGCGGGCGGGGGAAATCGACGCTGGCGGGAATGCTGGTCAGACAGTGGCCGGGCATCTGTTGGGTGACCGCACCGGCTAAAGCCTCAGCCAGCCAGATCCTTAATCCGCAAACAGACTCTGCCCGCTTTATCGCACCCGATGCATTGCTTGCCTTATGTCGCGAAGGCGCAGTAACCGGCGCTGAGTGGCTGATCATCGATGAAGCCGCCGCTATTCCGGCACCGATGCTGGCGGAAATTATCGCGGCTTTTCCGCGCGTGTTGCTCACCACCACGGTTCAGGGATATGAAGGCACCGGACGCGGATTCTTACTCAAATTCTGTACGTCTTTGCCGCAGTGGCATGACTTGCGACTGAACGCACCTATCCGCTGGTCATCATCCGACACGCTTGAGCCGTTTATCAGCGATTTATTACTGTTTGACGAGCATTTGCCGGTGGCCGGTGAGACGGGCGGCACATCAGAAATATTCCCGATTCATGCCGATGACTGGCTGAGTGAACCGGTGCTGTTAGAGGATTTTTACGGCCTGCTGACCAGCGCACATTACCGCACATCGCCGCTGGATCTGCGGCGTCTGCTGGATGCGCCGGGCATGACGTTCAGCGCGTCACGACAGAAAAATACACTGACCGGCGCGTTATGGCTGGTGGATGAGGGCGGGCTTAGCGCAGCGCTGGCACAGGAAGTCTGGGCCGGAAGACGGCGTCCGCGCGGCAATCTGGTGGCTCAGTCCCTTGCCGCGCACGCGGGATTCCCGGAGGCTGCCGTGATGCGTTCACGGCGCGTCAGCCGGATTGCGGTGCATCCGGCGTTTCGCCGTCAGGGCATTGCCCGGCAGTTGTTAGCAGAGCAGAAACAGCGTGCGCAGCAGGCGGGACTGGACTTCCTGTCAGTCAGTTTTGGCTATACGCCGGATCTGGCGGCATTGTGGCAACAGGCCGGATTCCGGCTGGTGCGCGTCAGTACGCACAAAGAAGCCAGCAGCGGATGTTATGCCGCGATGGCGATATTACCCCTGAGCGCGGCGGGGCAGGCACTGGCGGACAGCGCCGTGCATCAGCTTCACCGTGACTGGCGCTGGCTGGCGCCTCAGATGGAATTAACCCTGCCGCCCGGCCCCCCTGCGGATACGCAACCCGATGACGCCGACTGGCGCGAACTGCGCGGGTTTGCGTTCGCCCATCGTCCGCTGGAGAGCAGTTTACCGGCACTCAGCCGCGTGCTGTTGCACAGTGATTTGCCGCTGACGGCGTTGCGTGCCTGTCTGCAACAGGGGAAAAGTGTGGCGGACATTGTACAAAGCTTGCAGCTTTCCGGTCGCAAAGCGCTGGTTTCCCGCTGGCGTGAGGAAGCGCAGCAGGTATTGAAAGACGCGGGTATGACCGGATAACTCAGCGGTTTCATTGCAAAAAATGGAAAGACTCGTTCAATAAAACCCGATTTTACTGACCGGCAGGCGGCGTATAGTGAACCCATTAAATGACAACGGGAGAGAGCCATGAGCTCAGAACAGATCATCGTCCGGGAACCGGAAGAAAGGGCTAATCAGCTGATTTTATTATTTCATGGCGTGGGTGATAACCCGATTTCTATGGGCGAAATCGGTAAGTTTTTCGCTGTTTCATTCCCGCAGGCGCAGGTGGTCAGCGTCGGCAGCCCGGATATTTGTGATTTTGGCCGGGGCTTCCAGTGGTTTTCCGTGCAGGGCGTGACTGAACAAAATCGCCAGCCGCGTGTGGATGCCGCAATGCCCGTGTTTGTGCAGATTGTCCGTGACTGGCAGCAGAAAACCGGCGTCACGCCGGAACACACTACATTAGTCGGCTTCTCGCAGGGCACCATCATGGCGCTGGAATCGACGAAAGTGGAAGAGCATCTGGCGTCGCGCATTATCGCGTTCAGCGGGCGTTTTTCAACGCTGCCGGAAAAACCCATTGCCGCCGGTACGGTGGTGCATTTCATTCATGGCGAACAGGATCCGGTGATTAATCCATTCCAGTCGAAAAGTGCGGCAGAACGTCTGAAATCATTGGGCTGTGAATGTACGCTCAATCTTCAGCCGGGTATGGGACACGGGCTGGATTCCCATATGATTAATACGGCGATAGCGCATTTGCAAAATTACGAACCGAAGTCGCATCAGCACTGATTTCGCTGCCACTTTTATTAAAAAATGCCCCCGGCTGCATCACAACCGGGGGCATTTTTATGTCTGACTGAGGGGGATTACCTGCGGTTTTTATGCATGAAATCATCCATGAAGTTCGTCAGTTTTTCGGCCGCTGGCAGCGACAGGGCGTTGTAGATAGAGGCACGGATGCCGCCAATCGCACGGTGCCCTGCCAGACCGGAGAAGCCAGCTTCCTGACTTTCGGCCAGGAATTTCTTCTCCAGATCCGCATCCGGCAACTTAAACGCAACGTTCATCTGTGAACGGTCGGCTTTGCTGCTCCAGCCATTGTAGAAACCGTCGCTGTTGTCGAGCATTGCATACAGCAGTTCTGCTTTATGGCGGTTGGTTTGTTCCATATTTTCCAGACCGCCGACGTCGTTAAGCAGCCAGCGGGTGACCAGCAGCACTACATAAATCGCAAATACCGGCGGCGTGTTGAGGTTGGAATGAGATTCCACCTGGCGGCGGTAGTTCAGGAATGATGGCAATTCGTCAGACGACGCTTTCACCACGGTATCGTGCACCAGCACGATGGTGACGCCCGCCGGGCCGATGTTTTTCTGCGCATGAGCGTAGATCACGGAAAACTTGTTGGCATCGCAGGGTTTGGACAGGAAATCGGAAGACATATCGCAGACACGGGGCACATCGTCGCGGCCCAAAACGCGCTGGAACTGTAACCCTTCCACCGTTTCGTTCGAGACATAATGCAGATACGGCGCATCAGGCGAAAATGCCAGTTCGTCGTCCGAGGGCAGTCGGTTAAATCCGCAGGATTCGCCGCTCCATAGCACCTTTACCGGCCCTTCACGACGCGCTTCGGTGACAACTTTACTGCTCCAGTAACCGGTATCAAGATATTCTGCCGCATGCTTCTGGCCGCGCAACAGCGTCATCGGCACCATGGAAAACTGCTGCGTTGCGCCGCCCTGCAGGAACAGGATATGGAAATCTTTCGACAAGCCGAGCAGGGTGCGGATGTTGTTTTCGGTTTCCTGCACAATGGCGGCAAACCAGTCTGAGCGGTGGCTGATACCGAGGATCGACAGGCCCACTTCCGGCACTTCTTTTATCGCGGCTTCAACCTGAGCGAGAACGGTTTCTGGCAATGCGCCAGGACCACCGGAGAAGTTCAGGGCGTTACGTGAAATCATAGTTATTCTTGTCCTTTAAACGCATCAGCAGAGGTGTTGGTGTGCGCAAAGGCACGGGATAACAGCAACTCGCGGCATGCTGTTTTAACGTTATTCATGTGGATTTGTTTGTGCGGGAACATCACTTCCAGATCCATCGCGTGCACCACCATGGCCGGATCAATTTCAAACACCAGTAACTCGCCGTCCGGCGTTTCGCTGCAATCGATGCCGAGATAGTCGAGTTGCGTCGTGTCATAAATCGCTTTCAGCGCCTGCTGGTGGCGGCGCGCGAATACCTGGAAGTTGTTGAGGAATGCGGCTTCTTCTTCACGCTTTTGGATATCTTCATACATGAAGGCATTCACGTAATGCACCATCCAGTGGGATGAAATTGCCATATGACAGGCATATGGCACGCCGTCGATCAACGAAATGCGGTACTTACGGAACTGACCGTCTTTATTGCTGTAATCAATAAACTGCGACAGGAAATAATCTTCAACCTGCACGCGGGTCAGGTAGTCAGCCAGTTCTTCCTGACAGGTAATTTTTTCCAGGCCGTGACCGCCGTGCGAACCCGCAGGGCGCAGGATCACCGGATAATCGCTGTCAGGCAGCGTATCGCGCAGCGTGGTTTCGTCTGCCGCAACCGCCGTAAGCGCTGCAAACGTCACCGGATGCGCCTGTGCAATCACCAGACCCGGCTTGTTCTGCAACAGGCCGCTGGCGGTATGGCGCTCGGAGTTCGGGATATGCTGTGGCGCATTGATGACCGGCACCGGCCAATGTTCCGTGACATTTTCCAGTTGCTGCAACAGAAACAGATTTTCCGTGGTAGCACTGATGCCGACCATCAGTAAATCGTGTTCAGGGATCGGTGCTTCAAAAGGGGCTTCGGGCGTGATGTAGTAATAAATCAGCTCAATGTCGCTGTTTTCCAGCAGGCAATCCAGCGGCACATTCGCGGAAAGCGTGCCGGGTACCATCAGTATCAGTAAACGTAATTTTGCCGGTTGTTGCGCGGCACGAAGGGTATAAACCTGTTGCATCGCCAGTGCCTGATTCTGAATGCTCAGACCCAGTTCAGTGCGTTGCAGGCACAGCATGACAGTGGAAAGGTTCATCCATAATACGGCGTCATCAGGGGTTTGCTGCGCACGGGTAATCAGTGTCTGTGCGATGTCAGACCATTCCTCGCCCGCAATGCTCATGCGCAAAAACGGAGCCAGACCCAGAAATTGTGACGCGTCGACGGGCTCAGGCACTGCCTGATCTGCCCGGTTAATCGTTAATGTTTGCAAAGGACGTGTTCTCTCCGTGCATCAGTTTCACGTTGCATGATAGTGGCAGGAGAGAAAGTCAATCGGCGGAGAATCGCTAGATTATCCGCCGACTAATATTGATTAAAGGTGAGGGGCTGGCGAGGTGGGATTACTTTTTCTTTGGCCAGTCGTCATCTTTATCCCACTCAGCATTGTTGTCGCGATGCGGCGGGATCTCAGGTTTGTCTTTCAGGAACTTTTTCACATCAACGCGGTTCAGCTCTTTGATGCCGCTGATGAACATGCCGACCAGAATGATCAGAACGATCCACCAGTAATCTTTAATCCACTCCATGGTGTACTCCTTAAAGGGGTGAGGGGGCGATAAATCGCGGGAAAAGGATGTCTAGTTGCCCGGCTAACCAGTCTGCGGCAGCGACGTCTTTTCCGGTCCAGGCGCTGAGTAACACCTGCGGCGTGAGCTGTTTTTCACATTCTGCCGCCAGTGGCCGGTAACTCAGATGCCAGGGTTCGACAGCCACACCGCCGCGATCTTCTGCATACGGGCGGTAAAAACCAAATTCTGCCATATGCGCTGACATCCATTGATTCAGCGGATAAAAATACCCGCCTTCTTCATATTCCCACGGCTCCAGTTGCAGTGTCTTACCTGCCGGTAACAATGACGGATCGTACACATCCAGATCACTGCCCCAGTGGTGACGGCTTGCGCCCGGCAGCGCCGACCAGCGCAAAATCAGCTCACAACGTTCTGCCGCCGTCAGCGCGCTGATATCCACCGGCTGGCTGTTCTTATCTAATACTGGTCGCTCGCCGCGAAATTTGCCATTCCAGATAGCCCGTTGCCGATCGAAATCACGAAAGGTGCTGGCTGGTTGCAGGTCAAAACCGGCGTCACGGGCTGCCAGACGCATTTTTTCGAATGCCTGCGCCGCTTCTTTCTGCAAACGATGCGGCCCGTCGCCGAGAGTCACCAGATGTGCATCGGAGCACCCGGTCAGCATCTCATGAGTGATCATGCGATTAACTGTTCCATAATGCGCTGATACATGCGGCTGAGCACCTGCAGATCGGCGGCATGGACGCATTCATTGATTTTGTGGATAGTCGCGTTGACCGGCCCCAGTTCCACCACCTGCGCCCCCATCAGCGCGATAAAACGCCCGTCGGAGGTGCCGCCGGTGGTTTGCAGTTCCGGCGTGATTTCGCTGTAGTGACGCACGGCGTTGACCACCGCATCCACCAGCGCACCGCGTGATGTCAGGAATGGCTGGCCGGAAACCACCCAGTTCAGGGTGTATTGCAGGTTATGGCGATCCAGTAATTCGGCGACGCGCTGTCTGATGATGTCATCGGTCAGTTCGGTGCTGAAACGGAAATTGAACTGCACATACAGTTCGCCCGGAATGACGTTGTTGCTGCCGGTGCCTGCGTTGATATTGGCGATTTGCATGCTGGTCGGCGGGAAGAATTCGTTGCCGTTATCCCATACAGTGGCGACCAGTTCATTCAGCGCTGGCATGGCACGGTGTACCGGATTATCCGCCAGATGCGGATAGGCGACGTGCCCCTGAACGCCATGCACATGCAGGTTGGCGGTCATGGAACCGCGACGGCCATTTTTCACAATATCGCCGACGCGCGTGGTGCTGGAAGGCTCGCCAACCAGACAGTAATCGAGGCGCTCATTGCGTGCCATCAGCGCGCTGACCACTTTCACCGTGCCGTTAACGGCGCTGGCTTCCTCATCGGAAGTAATGAGAAAAGCCAGACGGCCCTGATGATTCGGGTTGGCGGCGACAAAACGCTCTGCTGCCACCACCATCGCCGCCAGTGAACCTTTCATGTCTGCCGCACCGCGGCCATACAACATGCCGTCGCGCAGCGTCGGCTCAAACGGGCCGGTAACCCACAGTTTGTGATCGCCGGTAGGGACGACGTCGGTATGCCCGGCAAAGGCCAGCGTTTTGCCTTCACCACGTGTCGCCCAGAAATTCAGGGTATCGCCAAAATGCATCGGCTCAACGTGGAACCCAATGGCCTCAAGGCGGGCAATCATAATCTCCTGACAGCCGGCATCGTCCGGGCTGAGGGAAGGGCGGCGGATTAACTGTTGGGCTAAATCGAGAACCGGACAACTCATGTTACTTCACCTGTGCAAGAAATTGCTGATAGCTTTCTGGTTTGAATCCCAGCAGAGACTGGCCGTCTGGCGCCAGTAAAAAAGGACGTTTGATCACTGCCGGATGTTCGAGCATCAGCGCTTTGGCACTGGCCTGGTTATCGCAGGCGGCGCGGGTAGCCTCATCGAGCTTGCGCCAGGTGGTGCCGCGGGTATTGAGCATCGCTTCCCAGCCTTGTTTATCTAACAAATCCTGCAGCAACGCGGCATCCAGCCCTTCGACCCGGTAATCATGAAACTGGCATTCAACCCCGTTTTCTTCCAGCCAGCGGCGGGCTTTCTTAACGGTATCGCAATTTTTTATGCCGTAGAGAATAAATGAGGTTTGAGCTGAAGTTGTTGCCATAGAAAAACGTAACCTGTCAGTAAAATAAGCGCTTTTTTGCCGCGCTGATAAGTGGCGTCAGAGAAGAACACATAATGAGGCAAAACGCTGGCAGGATCCAGACGGGGCGGGATTGTGATCGCGCTTAAAAAATACTCACAGAGGTTTTGCATGGTCAAAAAACAGACGTATACTGCCAGCGTCCAATCAAGGGGAGTAAAATGTTAGAGCAAGAATTAGGTCACTGGAAAGACTTTATCGACCGTATGTTGAAAGCGTAATTGCCCCACATCGTTACCGACAAAGCAAAGAAAAGATTTATTCTCAGTGCAGCACGTCATTATAAAAAACGTTTGTTCAGGAAGACCATTACGTTGCATTTAGCGACGATTCTCACAGCCAGTAAATCATGAATAAAAAAGGCGTTAATGTGAATTAACGCCTTTTTTGTTGCCTGCGATCCTGCGCTTTTACCGGTGTTCCGCAGGTGCCGTTTCCACGATATCCGCAATGACTGTCGCAGTGTGTTTGCCCGGAAAACGACGGCGGATCAAGACAAAGAACAGCGGTACGAAGAAAATCGCCAGCACGGTGGCGGAAATCATCCCGCCGATGACGCCGGTACCGACGGCGTGCTGGCTGCCTGAACCGGCCCCCATGCTGGTCGCCATCGGCAGAACGCCGAAAACAAACGCCAGCGAGGTCATCAGAATCGGACGCAGACGCATTCTGGAGGCTTCGAGCGTGGCCTCCAGTAACTCCTTCCCGCGCACATTCAGGTCATTGGCAAATTCAACAATCAAAATGGCGTTCTTCGCCGACAAACCGATGATGGTCAGCATCCCGACCTGGAAATACACATCGTTTTCCAGCCCGCGCAGCCAGGTGGCCATCACTGCGCCGAGCACGCCGAGCGGCACCACCAGCATGACGGAGAACGGAATGGACCAGCTCTCGTACAGCGCCGCCAGACACAGGAACACCACCAGCAGGGAGATCGCATACAGCGCCGGTGCCTGCGAACCTGACAGTCTTTCCTGATACGACAGACCGGTCCATTCCAGACCAATCCCGACCGGTAATTTAGCCACCAGCTTTTCCATGTCATCCATCGCCGTACCGCTGCTGATACCCGTTGCCGGTTCACCCACAATTTCCAGCGCGGAATAGCCGTTGTAACGCTCCAGACGCGGCGAACCGGTCAGCCATTTTGATGTGGCGAAAGCGGAGAAGGGCACCATGGTGCCGGCGGAGTTTCGTACATACCAGCGGTCGATATCGTCCGGCAACATGCGGTATTGCGCTGCGGCCTGCACGTAGACTTTCTTCACCCGGCCACGGTCAACGAAGTCATTGACGTAGGTCGAGCCCCACGCGGTACTCAGCGTGCTGTTGATATCAGAGATAGCCACGCCCAGCGCCTGCGCTTTCACCTGATCGATGTCGATTTGCAACTGCGGGCTGTCATCCAGACCGTTGTGACGCACGCGGGTCAGATTGCTGTCTTTGGCGGTCATCGCCAGTAACTGATCCCGTGCCGCCATCAGTGCATCGTGGCCGAGCCCGGCGTGATCTTGCAGTTCCATATCAAAGCCGGTGGCGCTGCCGAGGCCGTTGATGGCGGGCGGGCTGCTGGCGATAACACGGGCTTCGGTGATCTTGTTAAACGCTTTGGTCGCACGGTCGATCAGCGCAAAGGAAGAATCATCTGTGCCAGTGCGTTCATCCCACGGCGTCAGGCGCACGAACATACGCGCAACGTTCTGCCCGTTACCGCCCGGCCCGGCACCGATGGTCGAGAACACCGAAAGCACGTCTTTCTTATCTTCAGTCAGGAAATACTTCTCAACCTTTTCCACCACCTTTTGGGTTTGCTGCAACGTCGAACCCGGCGGCAACTGAATCTGCACAGTAAACACGCCACGGTCTTCCAGCGGCAGGAAAGAGGTTGGCAGTTTGATAAACATAACGGCCAGCACGGCGACCAGTGCGGCATAACCCAGCATGTAGCGCAGGCTGTTACGCAGCACGCGCGCCACGCCGTTTTCGTAGCGACGCGCATTGTGGTCGAACATCCGGTTAAACCAGCCGAAGAAACCGCGTTTACCGTGATGATGTCCCTGTGCGACAGGTTTGAGAAGGGTTGAGCACAGCGCCGGTGTCAGCGTCAGCGCAACGAACACTGACAGCACCATCGCCGAGACAATGGTGATGGAGAACTGGCGATAGATTGCGCCGGTGGTGCCGCCGAAGAACGCCATCGGTACGAACACCGCCGACAGCACCATCGTAATCCCGACCAGCGCACTCTGAATTTGCCCCATCGATTTTCGCGTGGCCTCTCTGGGGCTAAGGCCTTCCTCGCTCATCACGCGCTCGACGTTTTCCACGACGACGATGGCGTCATCCACCAGCAGGCCGATGGCGAGGACCATCGCGAACATCGTCAGGGTATTGATGCTGTAGCCAAACTGATGCAGTACGGCGAAAGTCCCCAGCAAAACGACCGGCACGGCAATCGTCGGGATCAGCGTCGCGCGGAAGTTTTGCAGAAACAGGTACATCACCAGAAACACCAGCACGATGGCTTCAAACAGCGTTTTCACCACGTCCGTGATCGCCGCTTTAACGAATGGTGTGGTTTCGTAGGCAATTTCGGCTTTCAGCCCGTGCGGAAAATAGTGAGAGAGCTCATCAAGACGTGCACGAACGGCTTTGTCCGTTTGCAGTTCGTTGGCACCGGACGCCAGTTTCACGCCCATACCGGACGCCGCCTGCCCGTTATAGCGGCTGAGCAGGGCATAGTTTTCCGCACCAAGACCGACAGTTGAGACATCGCCAAGTTTAACCTGTGAGCCGTCCTGGTTTACTTTGAGCGTGATCTGACGGAACTGTTCCGGCGTCTGTAACTGCGCCTGTGCGTTAATGGTGGCGTTCAGCGCCTGAAAATCCACCGAAGGCGCGCCGCCGAGCTGACCGACAGCGACCTGACTGTTTTGTGCTTTGATGGCCGTCACCACATCGGCGGTGGTCAGCTGGTAATTATTGAGTTTGTCCGGATCCAGCCAGATACGCATCGCGTATTGTGAGCCGTAAGCATCGATGCTGCCGACACCGGGCACGCGGCTCAGCGGATCCTGAATATTGGAGGCCACATAGTCGGCGATATCCTGCTTATCCATGCTGCCGTCTGTGGAGACAAACGCCACCATCATCAGGTTGGTATCACCGGTTTTTGACACCGTCACACCCTGCGTCTGTACATCCTGCGGCAGACGTTTAAGCGCCTGCTGTAACTGGTTTTGCACCTGTTGCAGCGCTTCGTTCGGATCGGTTCCGGCGGTAAAACTCAGGGTAATTTGAGATTTACCGTCGTTACTGCTTTGTGAGGACATGTACATCAGATTATCGAGGCCGGTCATGTTTTGTTCGATAATCTGGGTGACGGTATTTTCTAATGTTTGTGCTGATGCGCCGGGATAGGTGGCAGAAATCCTGACGTTCGGCGGAGCCAGGTCGGGATATTGCTCAACCGGCAAAAAATAGATCGCGAGTGCGCCGGACAGGGAAATAATGATCGCTAAAACCCAGGCAAAGATTGGGCGATCGATAAAAAAGTTAGCCATGCTTCAGGAACCTCGTTGTCACTCTGGCATGAGTGACTAACATCAGCAAACAAACAGAACGTCAGTAATCTGACAAAAAAATCCCCTGAGCGCTATTTTCTACAAGGCGGTCTCAGAGGCGGTACTGTCCCGGCGGGACTGAGCAAGTGTTAGAGTGGTGTTCTACGTCAGTGCACTTTACCTTCTCATATCGCATAAAACGTGGAGAAATAAAGGAGATAATGTAAAAAAAACCTCCCTGCACACAGGGTTATCCCGCAGCCGTTATCCTGCAGACAGAATTACTGAAACCGTCTGCGCGTTAACAACCTGTTTTTTATGGCACGCATTCGTATGCCCACACTGGAGTCGTTCAGATGAGTTTGATGTTAAATTCGGTTTTTGCCCGTCGTCTCTACCTTTGCTGGTTACTGGACACTGAACAAAAGCCTAACGTACCGAAACTGATGGAAATCACCGGCTGGCCGCGCCGCACCTTGCAGGACGTACTGAAAGCGCTGCCGGGCATGGGCGTCGAGCTGGAATTTGTGCAGCAGGGGGTACGCAACAATGACGGGTATTATCAGCTTTCAGGCTGGGGGCCGCTGGATGCAAAGTGGATTGAACGCCATCGCCAGCAACTGCTTAATGCCATTGAGCACGGCTGAATCTGGCGTGCGTGGTGTAATGCCGCTATGATGTCTGGCTTCTCTCACCCCCCTCTGAGCGGAGGCACGCTTTATGTCATCTCATGACACGTCATCCCGGATTGAAAATGTCCAGAACCAGTTACTCTCTGATAACTGGTATGTTCTTCGCAAATACACCTACGATTTAATCAAATGTAATGGCGAACGCCAGCCGCAATCCCGTGAAGTGTATGACCGGGGGAACGGCGCGACTATCCTGCTTTATAACCGTCCTAAAAAAACCGTTCTGCTGATCAGACAGTTCCGTATGCCGACTTATGTTAATGGCAACCCGACCGGTATGTTGCTGGAAACCTGCGCCGGTTTGCTCGACAACGATTCGCCGGAAGATTGCATCCGTAAAGAAGCTATCGAAGAAACCGGTTTTGCGGTGGGCAAGGTAGATAAACTGTTTGAAGCCTATATGTCGCCGGGCAGCGTGACCGAAATCGTGCATTTTTTCGCAGCGGAATACGACGAGTCGCAGCGTCAGAACGCCGGTGGTGGCGTGGAAGACGAAGACATTGATGTGCTGGAGGTGCCGTTCACCGAGGCGCTGGCGATGATCAAAGATGGCCGCATCAGAGATGGCAAAACCATCATGCTGCTGCAATATGCGCAGATTCAGGGCTGGCTGGCATAATCGTTTTATTGGATTACATAAATAAGCGGATTTAAAGGATCCTCTGCACTTTACAAACAGGCTCAAACATTATTTGAGTCTGTTTGCTTCTTCTGTACATCATAACCTTATCTTTTTTGTTTCATAATATTAATCCTACCTGATTGGTCTTATTGTAAAATATGGGTCAAGTCATGACTTGTGTTTATTTATTCTATATCAATATTTTGGGTGATTCTCTTCATTTTTCTGAAGTGTGTCAGATGTAAATATAGGTTAAGTGCTGGATTTAATTGCTTTATTTGTATATTAAATTACTTAATTCATAATTCATCGTGCTTAATTGTGTGTTTCTTTTTGACTTTAAATTATTGTTTTTAAAAGTTGATTAAAATAATTGATCGTTCAGATCATTTTTATTTGTTTTCGAAATGAGTGTTAAGACATTAGTTTTCTCGGCTGAATATTGACGTATTCCATTAATGTAATTCATCAGTAAATTGTTATTTTCTTCGTTGCATTAATTGGGTTGCGGACTCCCATTATGTACTGATGATTTTATATTAAACACGCTTAGTCTCCTGGAAAATAAAGGACTTATTAATGAAAACTCTCACGATGAGAAATCTCTCTCTTTGCATCAGTATGGCCCTGGCATCGCCAGCGGTATTTTCTGCACCTTTAGACACGCCTCAACCAACGTGTCCGAAAGAAATATCGAAATTAAGCGAAGCGCAAAAAAAAGCGTTGCCAGATTCGTGTAAAACCCGCGGGCTGACCGATACCCAATGGTGGATGATTGGCGGTGCGGCCACTGCGGTGGTGGCAGGTATTGCTATCGCGGCAGGTGGCGGTGGTGGCGGCGGCGGTGATGACCATTCAGGTGGCAATACACCGGTTCCGCCAGATGATGGTGGTGATACGCCGGTTCCGCCGGATGACGGTGGTGATACACCGGTTCCGCCGGATGACGGTGGTGATGACGTGCCGGTCTCGCAGACTACCACTTACCCTAATGGTTTATCTATTACCATGGTGCCAGGTGCGGATACCGCAACATTTAGCTTTAACGGGCAAACCTTCAGCGGCAAAAAACAGTCTGATACCTTATGGTCACTGACCGATAAAGACGGAAAAGTGGTCTATGTCTCGTCTTTGGATCAGGCGACCGGCGCTTTAACAGGCTTCAGTATTTCTGATCGCAGAACCTGGTTGCTGGACGGAACCGAGCCGCTGGGCGTGGCGTCCTGGACATCGGATTATTCAACGGCGTTTAGTGGTGATAGTTTACCGGGTGGTAACTCAATAAATAACGAAGTGGTTCTCAATGGTGAAGCGTCACAACCATTATTGGTAGAACATGTCGCTGGCTCAGAAAAATTTTCCATTGATGTAAGTAACACTGACAATGGCAATGTCGGGGGGAAACTGCGGGTCGAGGCCAATGCAACGTTTTTAAATTCAGCAGATATGTTGTTGATGTCAATCTCGTTAAATGCAAACGACATTTCCGATGCCATTCGTATAGATGATGGTACTTTTATTAATAATACGTCAGCGTCGGTAGAATTCAACGGTTCCACCTCAGCATATACTTCATCCATCATTGGTCTGGGAAATGCAGCCATTTATAATCTGGGCTCGATGAGCACGGCCGCTATGAGTGATCTTGGCAAGCCCCAAAGTATGTTTTACCTTGGCAGTGACAGCGCAGAAGACACGCTGACGTGGGTGAATGGGACCAGCGGAACCATAATGGGTACGGGCTCGGCGTCGGTATTATCAGATATGTCGGATGCCACAGTTTATAACGATACTGTCGCACCAGGCACGGTGTATGATCAGGGGACTATTGAGGCCACCAATAATGGCTCAATTTATTATGCTTCAGTCAATGCCTTTACCTCTGGTGGTTCTGCAACAGATGCCATTTCGTTAGGTAACAGCGCGAATAACACCAGCACATTTACCAATAACGGCACCCTGACCGTGACCGGTGATGGCGCAACGGCGATGAAAGGGCAAAATAACACCACGCTTATCAATAACGGTACCATCAATCTGGGCGACCAGGAACAAACGGTGGACGAGAACGGTACCGGGCTGGTGGCCTTTAAAGCCTATGGCGATAATGTGACGGCGGTCAACCAGGGCACCATCAATGTGAATGCCAATGATTCCTATATCTTTGACCGCAACGGCACCAGTGCACATCTGGTCAATACCGGTAACGTTACCGTCGCTGATGGTGTAACCAACTGGACGATGGTCAAAGATGAAGCTCCATCAGTGGTGGATACCACGACGGTTTATTACAGCACGGTGAGCAATTATACCGTGGGCACCACCGCCAGTGGCCAGGCCGGAACGATGAGCATCAGCCATGCGCAACTGGATGATGTGACCGTTGATACCGGTTTCACTGCCGGTACCGATGCGAAAACTGAAACCTTCGATAATGTCTTTGTAGGCGAAGATATTCAGGGCACGGAAAACGTTAAGTCCACCAGCGTGGTGTGGAATGCCGACGCCCAGACAGACGAAAGCGGTAATGTTGACGTCACCATGACCAAAAACAACTATCAGGAAGTCGTAAAAGATGACGCTGGTGTGCAGGATATGGCGGCAACGCTGGAAGACAACTACACCAACAACGCCTTATACAACAGCCTTAACCTGAGTTCTGCTGCTGAAGTGGACAACGCCATGCGCCAGCTTTCAGGTGCTAACGCCACCTCAGCCTTTAAAGAAGCCCGTGTGTTAAGTCAGCGCTTCAACATGCTGGCTGACAATGCTGTCGTGATGCCTTCCGGTTTTGGTTTTAACCTGGTGGACAAAAACGACAAGCGTGCTGAGCTGGGTAATGATACCCGTTATGACATGATGGCGCTGAGCCAGAGCTTTGACCTGAGTGCAGGCCAGAAAGTGCAAATGCAATACGGTATTGCGCGTCTGGATGGCAACGGCATCGACGGCAAACAGAAAGCCGGTGACAACGGTTTAACCGGAGGCTACAGCCAGTTCTTCGGGCTGAACCATAATGTCGATATGGGTAACGGTCTGATGCTGACCAACGCCCTGCGTTACGATGTGCACCAGCTTGAAAGCAACCGTAGCGTTAACTACACGGGTGTTAACCAGTTAGCGGATTCAGATAACAGCCAGCAATATATGGAATGGCGCAGCCAGTTCAGTAAAGGCTTTGAAGTAGCGGAAGGGTTAAACCTGACGCCGAGTGCGGGTCTGAAACTGCGCCATACGGCCAACGACGGTTACAGCGAGCACGGTGCGGGTGACTTCAACCTGACCATGGATGCAAGTGAAGAAACGGCGGTAGATGCACTGATCGGTCTGAAACTGAAATATGCGGGATCTAACGGCCTGGCGGTGAATGCCCTGGTCGAAGGTGGCCCGAATATCAGCTACAACCAGTCTGCGCAAAAAGCCTCATTGCAGGGTGCCGGGAATGCCAGCTTTAAAGTGGCCAGCGATCAGCAAGGCGGCGGTATCAATGGCATGGCTTCTCTGGGCGTAAGCTATCACGGTAAAGCCGGTCAGCTGGCGTTTGATGCCTACCAGTGGAAAGAAGACAGCGTGAGCGATAAAGGTATTTTAATGAACTACAAATACGCTTTCTAATCTGCTGATACAGTTCTTTATTTTCTGAACAAAGCGACCTTCTGGTCGCTTTTTTTATCTCTGTTCAGAATATCTCAGAATATCAACGCGCCACGTACACTGCGGGTTTCAGTGTTCCAGCTTTATTGCGGTACTGCCCGCGTGGCCTTTCATGGCAGACCATGGCAGCACTGACCATTCCGGGCCTTCGCACGAACGCATAACGCGGGCAAAGGTCGGATCAAAATACAGCCCTTTTGGCGTGAAATACCAGGCCGGGAACTGCCAGACCGACGGGTCTGAATAATCGCAATCGTCTTCGCTTTCTTCCGTCGGCTTTTTCATCTGTTGCGGATAAGCCACGGTCAGTTGTTTCACCAGCCACGGCGCCCATTTTTTATCGCGGTACTGCGCGAAGGTATCGAAATCCACATCGTTCTTACCGGTGAGGGCGCGATCTTCAGCATTCAGATAGTGGAACGGTGCGCCATCACCCACCCAGACCACATCTTCCAGTGTCAGCGTTTCTGCGGTTTTTGCGTTAAGATTGATCGGTGCTTCGCCGAAATCCGGATGCGCGCCACCGCAATCATAAGACGTAAACACACTGATACTGACCACCTCGTCACTCATGTATTCAGGTGTCACCGTCTGCTGATATTCTCCCTGACCAAAACGGCTCGCACCGAGCATACAGGCATGCCAGCCGCTGACTTCCTGCCATAAACGGGCGCGCAGCTTCTGGTTAATGGCCGGTAAACTGGCTTCCGGATAGCCGGAAACAATCTCAAAGAAGCTGATTTTCGATTGGGGTTCAGACCACCATTGCAACTGATAGCCCATGAAGTTTTCATTTTTACCTGCTTTCAGTTGCAGCGCGGATAAACGCAAATATTCATACGGATCGGTGTGCAGCAGCGAACTGAGATAGCCGTCATCAGGGGCCGCTGCCGGTAACTGAGCGGGTTGTAGCTTAACCGGCAGCGTTTTGCCCTGCGGGTTGGTCCAGTTGCCTTGCCAGCCACCGTTTTCATCTTTGGTCAACGTCAGTTCAGGGCGCGGTGTATCGTCGAAATCATCCAGACCTTCCTGTAATTTCAGTTCCTGACCATCCAGCGCACCGTTGAGCGGCAGATCCAGACGGTATTTTTGATAGAAATACCGGCCGGTGACTTCGTCAGGTTTATTTAAATCGAGTTCGACGACGATGCTGGTTTTACCCAGCGTGCCGGCGTACACCACCGGTGGCTCTTCAGCCAGCGCAGGCAGTGATAACAGCGTTATCATCAAAATCAATAACTTCATCCGTATCTCCCAGAGAAATGATCTTCATCCTTTTCGCCATTATTGTTTGTTTTTGGCTCAGCCAGTGTACTGAAAGTTTCCCTGCGTCACCATTACGGCTTCTCGTATGTCATGAAAAATTATTGTCTGCCGCAAACTCTGCGGACGGAGTATCTCTTTATAATGTCGAATAAAAAATGCTGCATTGAGGGCAGTCTCCTGACGAGGGTTACGCTATTATCAGAAAGATAATTTCGAACAGAGCTGAAACTCATAATGTGTAAATGGATAACCGCCCCTTTATGCCTGCTGGCCACGATGCTGGCTTTTAGCGCGCAGGCTGAGCCGTTGCAGGCTATTTATAACGACTGGCAGGTCAGCTGTGACAACCTGAATCACTGCGCCGCGCGCAATTCGCAGGACGGGCAGGAGCTGGTCATGAAAATCACCCGCGAAGCGGGGCCGGAAGGAAAATCCTCGGTCAGCATTGATTATCAGCGTAACAGTGATGAGCAGATGGCGGATGCGCCGGTGGCCAACCGTTTGCAGATGAACGGCAAAACACTCAGTTTTAATCATCGCGAATGGGATATCAGTAAAAAACATCTTTCCACCACTAACCGTCTGGTGGTGAATGAATTTATTGCCGCTATCCGCGAAGGCAGCAGCATTCAGCTGGCAGTGAAAGCCGATCCGGCTCAGTCCGTCAGGCCGGTCATCTCCCTGAAAGGCATAAAGGCCGCGCTGCTGGCGATTGATGCGCAGCAGGGACGTGTTGGCACCAAAACTGCCTGGATTAATCGTGGCGTAAAACCGGCGAGTACCGTGCCGCCTGTTCCGGCCATGCCGGTTTTACCGCATTTTAGCGAACCGCATGCATTATCCGAAACCGAGATGTCGGCCATCACGCAAAATGCTGCCACCACCATTGAGAATAATGATTGCAGCCTCGATCCTTCCGAACGCGAAGTGCATATTTTCGCCCTGAGCAACGACAAAGCCCTGATGACCGTCAACTGCGACATGGGCGCGTATAACCTCTATGCGCTGGGTTTCCTGGTTTCGCGACAGGCACCTTATAAAATGGAAAATCTGGCGCTGAATATGCCGTTTAAACTGGGCGAGGAGGATGAATCGCCGGAGCTTATCAACGCTGATTTCGACCCGAAAACCGGTATGCTCTCGACTTACGATAAAGGGCGCGGCATTGGTGACTGTGGCGTCTCTTCGCGCTGGGTGTTTGATGGCAAACAGTTCCGGCTGGCGGCATTTGCCTCTGAGCCCAGTTGCGACGGTTACAGCAGCGGCGGCGAATGGCCGGTACTGTGGGTGACGCAGCCATAATTTGTGCTCAGCCTGTGGCCCTGTCTGTAAATAAAAAATGCCCTGTGAGCTTTTGCTTGCAGGGCATTTTCTTTTGCGGGGCAATGTCGCCGGAAAGATTATTCGGACGCTTTCACCACGACTTTGTTGCTGGCGAACTCAACGTTCATATCGGCAACGATTTTGCAGCGCTTACGGGTTTCGACTTTACCGTTGACCTTAACCTGGCCTTCAGCAATCACTGCTTTTGCAGTACCGCCGCTGTCACACCAGCCCATAAATTTGAGCAGATCGCACAGTTCAACGTGCGGGTGTTTTTCGAGAAAGAAAGTTTCCATGTGTTCCTGACTTTTGTGTAATGCAAAGGGTTTAAGGCTTACCGGCGCTGATGTCATGATATTCCTCGCACGCCTGCAAGGTATTTTGAATCAGCGTCGCGACCGTCATCGGGCCTACGCCGCCCGGCACCGGTGTGATAAAGGAAGCCCGCTCAGCGGCGGCATCATATTCCACATCGCCGACAACTTTACCACTTTCCAGACGGTTAATACCGACATCAATGACAATCGCGCCCGGTTTAATCCATTCGCCGGGAATAAAGCCCGGTTTACCCACAGCGACAATCACCAGATCGGCATTCTCAACATGATGGCGCAGATTTTTGGTGAAACGGTGCGTGACGGTGGTGGTGCAACCGGCCAGCAGTAATTCCATGCTCATCGGACGGCCCACGATGTTGGAGGCACCGATAACGACAGCATTCAGCCCGAAGGTATCAATGCCGTAACGTTCCAGCAGCGTCACGATGCCGCGCGGCGTACACGGGCGCAGCGTGGGAGCACGCTGACACAGACGGCCGACGTTATACGGATGGAAGCCATCGACGTCTTTATCCGGATGAATACGTTCCAGCACTTTAATGTTATCGATACCGGCAGGCAGCGGAAGCTGAACCAGAATGCCATCGATTTCGCTGTCGTTATTGAGTTTTTCGATCAGATCCAGCAACTCACCTTCAGTGGTGGTGGCCGGGAGATCGTAAGAGCGGGAGATGAACCCGACCTCTTCACAAGAACGGCGTTTGCTGGCGACATAAATCTGTGACGCCGGGTTTTCACCGACCAGCACCACGGCCAGGCCGGGGGCGCGTTTTCCTTGGGCCAGTCGTTGTTGAACACGCGCTGCAACTTCGCTTCTGACTTGCTGCGCAATCGTTTTACCGTCAATAATCTTTGCTGCCATCAGGGAATAAATCCATCAATTAATAAATGCAGGGGGATGCGCCTATTTTGTCAGAAGCGGCGGGCGCTGTCAGGCGTTGAATGCGAATAACTTGTTATCTGCGGATGAGAATTTAACCTGAGACAGTGGCGGGGAAATTGATACCGTGCGTATGAAACGTGTCGTGGGCGAAGTTTTCGGCGTTGATCCGAAAAGCGTCACGGGATATGTGATGGGCGAACACGGCGAATCACAGTTTGTTGCCTGGAGCACCGTCACACCCGGCGGACGTCCGGTGGCTGAACTGGCAGGCGATCGTGAATCTGCAAATTGTTCAGGCATTAAGCAGTGAGTTCGAAAGCCATTGACTCATCCCGGTCTGCCCGTATAATCCGAACCCGCAACGCTCCCGAAAGGGACAAGCAATGCGCCCTTAGCTCAGTTGGATAGAGCAACGGCCTTCTAAGCCGTAGGTCACAGGTTCGAGCCCTGTAGGGCGTACCATTTCAAATCAAGCAGTTAGCTGTCCGTCGTTCCCGCCGAAATTAGCGAGCGGGACAGATTGGGGACAGTAACCCTCAAAATAGCGTCTGTCTGCTTTGCATGCTCCGTTAAATGAAGTATTAAGCTGAAACCGCCCCGGCGCGTTGAAGCGGTTCCCTCGAATAAATTACGCCACAGATTTACTTTCTTTATAAATTAAAACTTTTAATCTGCTAATGACATACGAAACTAAAAGTGACATCACTGCTGTGAAAAGAAAAATCCAAAGTTCACTCTTAAAAATGAATACTGCAATGCTCAGATGTATAAACTGATGAGTGTACATTATCATCATGGATTCTCTTCCTGCAAAAATAACTAAAGGGTTCCGGGCAAATCGAAAAGATGATACGCGAGATATCAGCGTGATTATACCCAGCGACACAAGCAGGCTAAAAAATGGCAATCCATAATCAGAAGACTTCATATTAAATTTCATTATATCTGGATGGACGATTGTCACATATATACCCACTGCAGATATTGCTAAAGGAAATATGATATTGACATTTTTTTTCCATTGTCGGGCTATCAGTCCACAATACATGACAGGAACGGCATAAAAAACCACCCCTATGTTCAAAGGTAATGGCATATTTACAAACTTACCCACAATGTATGAGATGCACAATGATATGAAAACAATGGCTATGATGACTTTTTGTTCCATGTGTAAAACAAGTATATTCAGAATCTGTTGACTAATAAAAAATACTGTAATAAACCAAAATACGCCCAACCATCCAGTAAGATATTCTCCTCCATATATACTCATTGCTATTATTTTTATAATGACATATGCGTTTATATCATTGTTTATAACTCGTGAAGCTATCATTGCTATTGTGAATAAAAGTAAGAACAGGACATAGGGAACTAATAGTTTTTTTGCCTTTGAGAATAAGTACGTCTTCGCTGCTCTTGGTTTGAATAAATATCCGCCTATGAAGAAAAACAGAGGCATATGGAAAAGATAGATTATTTCAGAAGGCAATCCTGTAAAAACATGACCGGCTATAACCGATAGAATGCCCAGTCCTTTAGCGCAATCAACCCAATCTGTTGATTGCAAGTCATTTTGTTGTTTAAGCATAGATTCTATCCTTACCCTGTGCGAGTGATTTACCTGCGTTATCATTGCGATTTCGTGTTTAAAGCAAGAATATGTTAACAAAAACAATATCCCTATAACTTTTTTACCTGTGCGCCTTAACAATTAGAATGTCTTATAATTGTGCTGAATGTATGAACAGATTTTATGCGTGCGGGGGGCAGCAAGGCATTGGGGTACAATGTTGTTTACCGTGGAAAGACTTGTGGCCGGATAGAGCCGGGCAAACATTTCCGCATTCCCGCAACCTTCATCGAATGTTAATACTTATTGATGGCAGAGTGATCGCTGTCTTTTGTCAAAAAAGGGCCTCTGTCAGGCAGACTTTCGTCAGTGCTAAATGGTGCGCGGGCCTGGCAGACGCTGTGACCTGTTATCAGCTAAAACCCCTTTTGATGTGAATTCAGAGACGACTGTTAATTTTTCTAATGGAAAAATTTTTCCTGGGATCTTCAGCTACTCTACGGGGGTTTTTTAAGGCCGTTTGGAGGTTTTATGGAGATTTTGAATCCAGTTTTTGAAGAAGCGTGCAGGATGGTAGGTGAATGTTGCTTTATGCTTGCTCAGAATGGGGAAGAGATAAGTCGCTCTAGAATTGCCAGTCGTTTAGAGCGTGTTCAACAATCAGCTGTGACAATAACAGGTAAGCCTAATGATGCATTGTGTCAGGCGATAGAAGGTCTTAGAGAGTAGTCGGTGACAGGCACCCATGCCTGGCCCGGTAGCCGGGTTAAAATGATTAAAACATCACAGCCCTGAGTGCCACAGCATGAATACTGTCAGGGGAAAGGGATTTAGCAAACCGGCCAGCGCATTCAACCACGAGGCCTCTGGCCGGTTGCTGTCATGACAGTGAAAATATAATTTTGGCTTTTTCAGGTGTCAAGAATACATCGCTCTTCACATCGCACTTCACCGGGCAGGGGAACCCGCCGTCTCGTCTGCTTCAGAAATCCAGCTCAAGTGCAAAACACAGGTAAGCCATCAACGGCGCGCAATGTCTGAACTGCGCGGCGCAAAAATCGATGACATCTGGCCTGCACAGATCCTCAAAGGCGATGTGTTTAAGCGCGATAAAATCTTTGCGTTTTAATTCAGCTAACAGCGGGTGGTTTTTGTCGAAGCCTCTGGGCGGACGACTCAGACTGTCGCCATCCATCACAAACCCGTTATCGTGCAATGTCTTGAGCGCTTTCTGATAGGCATTCGGGTTCTCATCAATACAGGCGCGAATCGCGTTTAACGCTTTTGATTCCGGATGCCAGATCCCTGCCGCAATAAAACAACCGTCTTCGGCGATGTGCAGATAGAGGCCGGGCGCGTGCACATCTTTGCCCTGAAAATGACGAAACTGAATGCCGACATTGGTTTTATACGGCGTTTTATCTTTGCTGAACCGGCTGTCGCGCTGCGGGCGCATCAGGCTGCCCCCCACTTTTTTCGCGACGGCAGTCAGTCTCGGAGAAATGGCAATAATCTCTGGCTGCATTTGCTCGATAAAGCGCAGTGCAGGCGTTCTCAACGTATTTTCGTATTCATCCTGATTAGCCTTAAACCAGTCGCGGGAGTTGTTTTGTGCGAGTTTATTCAGAAATTGCAGACCGGCCGGACTAAAAATTGTTCCTGCCGCAACCGTCTTTCCAGGTGTCTGAGTCGTCATTATCAATGAACCTTTCTTACTGCTAATGGGAGAATCAGGGTAAATCCTGACGCCTGAACCCATTCAGTGCAAACTGAAAAGTAAAAAATTTTCATGATTAAACGATGTGGGGAGCAGGGCGCTCTCAAGCCCGCCAGATGAGTTCGACGGGCCTTTTTCATGTCAGAGACCTGTCAGTTAATCGCGGCAGTTACTTTTCCCGCTTTCCCTAACCTGTCATTCGCCCGTTCACTCAGCTCAAACAATACGGGTAATAAATGTGCGGTCGCCTTCAGATAGGCGCTGACCTGCGGGATACCTTCCGGCTGCGGATTTTGCCGCAGCGGGGAAACTTTATTCCTGCTGCCGGAACAAAGAAACAGGCTGGATGCATTTACAGGGAGTTGTATTCAGATTTGGAAGATGTCTCGCAAGGATCGGTTCTGCCTGACTTTTATTCCCCTGCACCATATCGCCGCCATCTTCTCCCCAGTGATCCCGATCACAGAAAGTCCGGTGCAGCACGATTGTGTATATATGTGCCTTTCCTGCTCTCACCCCACCGGGCACTTGTGCTTATCGTAATGGCTGAATGATTTTTTTCTGATGTCCGTTGCTGTATTCCCCCTTTCCGGAGAAAAAAATGTCGTCATCTGATGTGGTTAAACTGACTGAAAGTTCGCTCAAAAACACCAAAGTGATGAACCTGTTTGTGTCTTTTGCGGCGGCGATGGCGGGGCTGTTATTCGGCCTCGATATTGGTGTGATTTCTGGTGCGCTTCCCTTTATTACCGAGCATTTTGTGCTGAGCAGTCGTCAGCAGGAATGGGTTGTCAGCATCATGATGCTTGGCGCGGCGTTCGGTGCACTGGCCAATGGCTGGCTCTCTTTCCGGCTGGGACGCAAATACAGCCTGATGGCGGCGGCACTGCTGTTTATTCTCGGTTCCCTTGGCTCGGCTTTCGCTTCCAGCGTCGAAATTCTGATGATGTCGCGCCTGATCCTCGGCTTTGCTGTCGGCATTGCCTCCTACACCGCGCCGTTGTATCTGTCTGAAATGGCGTCAGAAACCATTCGCGGCAAGATGATTGCCATGTATCAGCTGATGGTGACGCTCGGCATTTTGCTGGCCTTCCTTTCCGATACCGCCTTCAGCAGCAGCGGTGACTGGCGCGCGATGCTGGGCGTGCTGGCTATCCCGGCGTTTGTGCTGATGATTGCGGTGTGTTTTTTACCAAACAGCCCGCGCTGGCTGGCGGCCAAAGGACAGCATATTGAGGCCGAGCGTGTGCTGAGAATGCTGCGCGATACCTCGGAAAAAGCCCGCCAGGAACTGAATGAAATCCGTGAAAGTCTTAAACTGAAACAGGGCGGATGGGAATTGTTTAAAGCCAACAGCAACGTGCGCCGCGCCGTCGGTTTAGGCATGTTGTTGCAGGCAATGCAGCAGTTTACCGGCATGAATATCATCATGTATTACGCGCCGAAGATTTTTAACCTAGCGGGATTTACCAGTACACGCCAGCAGATGATCGCCACCATTATTGTTGGGCTGACGTTCGTGCTTGCGACGTTTATTGCCATCGGCATGGTCGATAAGGCCGGACGCAAACCGGCACTGAAAATTGGCTTTAGCGTGATTGCGCTCGGCACGCTGGTGCTGGGATATTGCCTTCAGCAGTTCAATCAGGGCACGGCCGGTGCAGCACTTTCCTGGCTGTCGGTCGGTATGACCATGATGTGCATTGCCGGTTACGCCATGAGTGCTGCACCGGTGGTGTGGATCCTGTGTTCTGAAATACAGCCGCTGAAAAGTCGTGATTTTGGTATCACCTGTTCGACGACCACCAACTGGATTTCGAACATGATTATCGGCGCTACTTTCCTGACGCTTATGGACAATATCGGTGCGGCAGGGACATTCTGGCTGTACACCGCGCTGAACGTGGTGTTTGTGGTGATCACTTTTATCCTGATACCGGAAACGAAAAACGTCACGCTGGAGCAAATTGAAAGAAATCTCATGTCCGGGAAAAAACTGCGCGATATCGGGCAGTAAATATCCCGGCCATTCATTGCGGATGTGAACATTGTCAGGGAGCAGTTGATGCGCGATTTACTTAAAATGACGGGCGGGCTGGATTACCATATTAATGATGACGAATTACGTGAAATTCGTTATCAGACCCGCGATAAAGTGGACGCATTTAATGCGCTCGGCGCCCGTCAGACGGCGGAGAAAGATGCCCTGATCAGGGAAATATTTGGGGAAGTGGGCAGCAATGTCCATTTTGAAAAAGGTATGCGCATTGACTACGGCATAAATACCCGGATCGGGAATAATGTATTCATCAATTTTAATTTTGTATTACTCGACTGCGCGCCGGTTACAATAGGGAATAACGTTTTTATCGGCCCTGACGTGCAAATTTATACCGCGCAGCATCCGCTGGATATTGATTTACGTCGCGAACATATTGGCAGCGCCCGGCCGGTGAGGCTGGGTAACGATGTGTGGGTTGGCGGCGGATGCGTGATATTGCCCGGCGTGACCCTCGGCGATGGCTGCACGATTGGCGCCGGAAGTGTCGTCACGCGACCCGTGCCGGCGGGCGTTGTCGCCTGTGGAAATCCCTGCCGGGTGGTACGCAAGCTGACGTAATTTATACCTGACAGTCTTTCAGACATAAAAAAGCCCGCTCCAGGCGGGCTGCAAATGCAAAAAGTACAATATTTCTTAAAGTGCGGACAGGATGAGACACAACTTAAATAAAATCAATTAATTATCTTCATGAAATAAGTATCAACACTCTTTTCGTGTGTTTTGATTAAATAATGATCGGTGCGACTAATTTTTATATCGCAGCGCATCAAGCAGCAAGGCAAACGCTGTGGTGTGCTGTTTTCTGCTTGGATAATACAGATAATAACCGGGGAAGGGCTCGCACCACTCTTGCAGAACCCGGATTAATTTTCCGCTGGCAATTTCCGATGCCACGGAATCTTCCGGCACATAGGCCAGTCCAAAGCCATGAACCGCCGCATCAATTCTTTGACGCAAGCTATTGAAGGTTAATTGTCCGTCAACGCGGACTTTTAATTCGCGGCCATCTTTACCGAATTCCCAGGCATAAATGCCGCCCATGGTTGGCAAACGCATATTAATACAGCAGTGAGTTTGTAATTCCTGCGGGGTTGCGGGAATACCCTGTTTATCAAAATAAGCCGGAGAACCGACAACGGCCATGCTCATTTCCGGTCCGATGCGCAGGGCAACCATGTCTTTGGCAACCTGTTCACCGAGGCGGATCCCGGCGTCAAACCGGCCGGTAACAATATCGGTCAGCGCATTATCGAGAATAATTTCGATATTTATATCACGATAGTCAGCGAGAAATTTTTTCAATACCGGCCAGAGAATGGAATCTACCGCATGCTCACCGGCGGTAATACGGATATTGCCCGCCGGACGTTCGCGCATTTCGCTTAATGCTTCCAGCTCAGATTCAATTTCCGCAAAGCGCGGGCCGAGACTGGCGAGCATTTTTTCACCGGCTTCAGTCGGGGCGACACTGCGGGTTGTCCGGGTCAGCAAACGCAGTTCCAGCCTCTCTTCCAGACTGCGGATGGCATGGCTGAGCGCAGATTGTGACACGCCCAGTTTGGCCGCCGCTTTAGTAAAGCTGCGTTCTCTCGCCACGACGAGGAAAGAAATTAAATCGTTGAAATTTTCTTTTAACATATCGCGTAAGATCTTTTTGTTGAGTTGTCATTATTATAACGTCAGCAACCAATTTATGAATTTATCTCATAGCTCCTTTCATATTTTGCCCTCTGGTCGCCATAAACGAACGGCGCTATTGTTTATCACATGACGAACTTTCCGGCAGCCTTTGCCGAAGCGGAGAATGAAATGACTGATAAAATGAAAATTACCAAAAGTGGTTCCGTACCTTCACAAAACGGCCCGGAAAATTACTTCACCGGTAAGGTGCGCATCGACTCGCCGTTCAGCGGCACTGAATCCGCCCGTGTCGGCGGCGCGACAGTGACCTTTGAACCGGGCGCACGCACCGCCTGGCACACCCATCCGCTGGGCCAGACGCTGATCATCACGCAAGGCCGTGGCTGGTTGCAGGAAGAGGGCGGCGAAATCCGCGACATGAATATCGGCGATATCGTATGGATCCCGCAGGGTATCAAACACTGGCATGGCGCTACGCCCGAGAATGCCATGACACACATTGCGATTGCTGAATCCCTGAATGGCAGCCCGGTTGAGTGGATGGAAAAGGTGACTGACGCTCAGTACGGTAAGTAATTGCCCGTCCCCGTAGAATGTATAAAACCTTTGCGCCAAAGGTGGTGTAAAAGCCGCCTTTTTTTCGGCAATATTATGAATGCATAAAATCAATACGTTATTTCTGCTTTTGTGAATTTTTATCCTAAATTCTCTGGTTAACGATTAACCTGTCTTATTTAACCCTAAAAAACCCCGTTGTTCGGCGCATTAAAATCACCGCTTTCAGTAGCTCTGAGATAAGTAACTCGACTAATATAAATAAAACACTAACTCAAGAGCCGTTTCCCGTATGCCATATTATTCTTCAGGTGAAAGTCTCGTCCGTGAGCGCTCAGGGCGCTTCTTACGGCGAATGTACTTAATGAGGATGCTTGGCACTTTTCTCTGCTTTTTTCCTGTGTTTTCTGTTCTTCTTGAACGTCATGCTTCCTGGATCCCCATCAGCCTGCTGGCGCTGAATGCCTTTGTCTGGCCGCATGTCGCCATGCTGATTGCGCATCGCTCCCGTCATCCTAATCAGGCGGAATTCAGAAACCTGGCATTTGATGCCATCGCGGGGGGAGCCTGGGTGGCGCTGATGGGCGTTTGTCCGCTGCCCTCGGCCATTATTACGGCTATTCTCATCGCTGACCGCTTTTCCGCCGGTGGCTGGCAATTGCTGCGCCGCGCCGCGCTGTTTTATTGCGCCGGTTTTATCGTGTGCTGGCCGTTGTCGGGAATGACGTTTTATTTCACCGTCACCGACAGGACGTTATGGCTGACGTTGCCGCTTTCCACGCTTTATATTATTGCTTTCAGTGCAGCGAATTATTCCATTTCCAGAAAGCTGCGGGATAAACAACACGAGCTGGAAAAAGCCGCCCTGATGGATCCTTTTCTTGGTTTGCCTAACCGGCGGTTACTCGACCGGCGGCTGATGCTGGAGTTTGAACGCGCAAAACATGATTTATCCTGCCTGATGGTACTGGGCGTCGATGATCTGAAAATGGTGAATGATTTGTTCGGGCGTGAAGCGGGGGATTATGTGCTGCGCTCGGTATCAGCGATTTTACGGCAGGAAACCGGGCAAAACGATTTTCCGGCTATTCTGGGGGGCGATGAATTTGTGGTGATCCTGCCGGGCGTTTCCGAAGAAGAAGCGTATGCCGTGGGGTACCGGTTATTGCTGAAAACCTCAGAAATCCGTTTATCGCAGGATTCCGGTTTTCAGTGTTCGCTGAGTATCGGCGTGGCGATATCCCGCAATCATGATGATTATAACCAGTGGCTGGCGGCTGCCGAACGGGCATTGGTGAATGTGAAACACAATGGCAAGAATAGTATTGGCAGTGTGAGCAGGACGGATGCTTCTGCTCAGCTACACTAATAACGTTAACGTTTTCGGGATGAGTCATGAAAAATATCACCATAATATGGGTTGCCGCGGCCGTCGTCGCGGGTTTGCTGGCAGGCTGTTCCTCTATCGATAAACCGGTTGGCGATGCAACCTATCGCCCGGCCAATTTTGATCCTTCGTTTACGCAGGGTGAAGCGAGTTACACGACGTCCGTCTTTTCAATCCTTGAGCGTCAGCGTCGTGCGGATACCTACAAAAAGATCTTCGATTTTTGTACCGGCAAATTCCAGACGCTGGGTGAAAGCAACGACGGTGAGAAGGTTCATATAAGATTTGCCTGTTTGCCGAAACATATTACGCAGACGCAAAGCCCATACTCCATGCAGCAGACATCAACGGCATTGTACTAAAATTGATTATCGGCAATGTTATCCGGAGATTTTATGAGCAAGGGAAGACCTGACTTTATCCGACACTGGACCGAGCTCGAAGGTCCTGACGACGGCAATTATCCCGGTGATGATGAACTGATGTCGATTGGCGCACCGCTCGGCAGAGCGCTTGGCCTGACGAAAATTGGTATTCATCACGAACGTTTGTTACCGGGGCGTCGTACCTGTTTCGCCCACGCGGAAAGTGCAGAAGATGAGTTTGTGTACGTGCTGGAAGGGCATCCTGACGCCTGGATTAATGGCCATCTGCACCCGCTGAAACCGGGCGATGCCGTGGCATTTCCGCACGGTACCGGTATCTGTCATACCTTCATTAACAACAGCGATGAGGAAGTGCGTCTTCTGGTTGTCGGCGAGGCCAATAAGCCGGAAAATCGCATTTATTATCCGCTGAATCAGGAATATGAAGCGACGCGCAAAGACCGCTGGCGGGACGTGCCGGAGCAGCAATTGGGCGATCACGACGGCCTGTCGGACAGGCGACGTGAACAAAAGAAAAAGCCGGTCAGTTGAATGCCGGCTTTTCTATTGCGGACATGCGTTTAAACACATTTACTGAATGGAAAGCGATTGCCAGCGTTTCTGACAATACGGCATCATTCGGTGAATTTTCAGGCTCTGTGCCTGATGACGGTTCAGTGAATAGCCCTCCGGCGTAATCTCTAACGTGTCGCCGGTTTGCAGCTTAAAATCATTATCTACGGACAAAATCAGCTTCAGGTTTTTAAAAGCCTGAATGCAGATATACTTCAGCCCGGTCTGCGGAATATTCAGGATGTCTATGATTTTCCATTCCATGTACTCACTCCTTTTCGGTTACTGCCTGATTTTTCGTTTCCCTTTTCTACCTCAGTTCCCTGTCATTTTTTGTCATCACAAAGTAATGATTTCTTTATAGGCGTTCCTGTTATTTCAATGCTTGAGGTGACTCACAAAAAAGGAGGGCAGAAACACATGCAGATCGCAGAATGGATTTTTTAAGAAAAAAAATCACGATTTTCGGAAGGTTATTCCGAAACTGACAGAAACTTAAAAGACTTGAAATCACCGCCACAAAACGGGTATTTCTGAACTCTTTATATTTTTCAGGGCTGAATATTATGACAACCGATCCCCTCTCCCCCCCGCAGGATGATTTCATCTGGCTCGAAGGTTTACGCAATGAAAAAGCGCTGGAATGGGCGCGTGAGCAAAACGCCATCACGCTGGCCGCGTTTACTCAGGGCAAAGATTTCGATCCGCTGCGGGAGAAAGTACTGGAAGGTCTGAACTCGCCGGATCACATCCCTGGTGTGTGGAAATGCGGCAACGACTGGTACAACTTCTGGCAGGACGCTCAGAACCCGAAGGGCATTTTGCGCAAGACCACGCTGGATGAATTCCGCAAAGCCGAACCGCAGTGGCAAACCGTGCTGGATATTGATGCGCTGGGTAAAGCTGAAGGGAAAGAATGGGTATATCACGGTTTCTGGAATTTAAAACCGGACTTCGGACGCGCGCTTTTAGTGCTGTCGCCAGACGGCGGTGATGCCTCTGAAGTCCGTGAGTTTGATTTAATCACCCGGGATTTTGTGCCGGACGGTTTTTATTTACCTGTCGCGAAAAGCCGCATCAGCTGGATTGACCGCGACCATGTGTTTGTCGCCACCGATTTTGGTGAAGGTTCGATGACCGATTCGGGTTATCCGCGCATCGTCAAAATCTGGCAGCGTGGTACGCCACTTTGCGAAGCGGTCACCGTGTTCAGCGCCGAAAAGACAGACATGATGGCCGCGGGTTATCGCGATGCCCTCAAAGGGTTTGAGCACAACTATGTGGTGCGTGTCACCGACTTCTATCACCGTGAAGTGTTCCTGCTGGATGCCGATAAAAACTTAGTCAAAATCGACGTGCCGGCGGATGCCAAATTCAGCACCTGGCGGGAGTGGATCCTGATCCAACCTTCCAGCGAATGGGAGGTAAACGGCGAAAGCTGGCCGTCCGGTTCGTTGCTGACCATGAATTTTGACGCTTTTATGGCGGGTGAACGAACGCTGAAACCGCTGTTTATGCCGGGTGCGCATTCTTCTCTCAGCGGTGTCACGGCTACCCGTGATCAGCTCAACGGCTATTCCTATACCCGAGATCATATCATCCTCAGCATTACGCGCGATGTCGTCAACCGGCTTGAAGTGCTGACGCCAAAAGACGGCGGCTGGCAACGTGAGCCGTTCGGCAAAGTGCCGGAACTGAGCAAAATCAATGCGTGGGGCGTGGATGATGAGACCAATGAATATTTCATGAGCGTCAGCGGTTTCCTGCAACCAGCCAGTCTGTCGCTTGGAAATCTGGATAACGGTGCAAACGTTGCAGCCGAACTGCTGAAACAAGATCCGTCGCATTTCGACGCCACCCGTTATCAGGTCAGCCAGCATTTCGCGACGTCCGACGACGGTACCCGCGTACCGTATTTTGTCATCTCGTCCAAAGACGTGGCGTATGACGGCAGAAATCCGACGCTGCTGTATGGCTACGGCGGTTTCGAAGTTTCACTTGAGCCGTATTATCTTGGCGTCAGTGGCGTGGCGTGGCTGGATCGCGGCGGCGTGTTTGTGGTGGCGAATATACGCGGTGGGGGTGAATACGGGCCGGAATGGCATAAAGCCGCGCTGAAAGAAAAACGTCTGCGCGCGTATGAAGATTTCTCGTCCGTGGCGAAGGCGCTGATTGCCAGCAAAATCACTTCACCCGCCCATCTGGCGGCGCAAGGCGGCAGCAACGGCGGCTTGCTGGTTGGCAATATGCTGACGCGCTACCCGGAATTATTCGGGGCCATCGTGTGTGAAGTGGCGCTGCTGGATATGTACCGGTACACGCAAATCTCGGCTGGCGCTTCGTGGATTGCTGAATACGGCGACCCGCAGAAACCGGAAGAATGGGCGTTTATCCGCGAATTTTCGCCGTATCACAATATCGATCCGACAAAAAAATACCCGCCGGTATTCTTCTCAACGGCGACCAGCGATGACCGCGTCGGGCCTGACCATGCCCGTAAAATGGCAGCGAAAATGCAGGCGCTGGGTATCCCGCAGGTCTATTTTTACGAGAATACGGACGGTGGTCACAGCGCTGCGGCTGACAAAAAACAGTCCGCGTTTAAACGCGTGATGGTGAGCGAATTCCTGCTGCATTTTATTGGCCGCGACAACGTCAGTACCGGCAGTGATAAAGTCAGCGGCTGAAATTGCCTGCGACCCTGTGACGCGAAACGGGATGCCCTTGCGGTATCCCGTTAATATTTCGACATGTTTTAACGCCTCCTGTCCGCTTTAAAAACGTTGCCCCTTTCACCTTTCCTTGTTTATTATTTCAGCTTGAGTTGATAACAATTATCAAAATCATTTTTCATTCATTCTCATTTTCGGGTAATCGCATGTTAAAGAATACTGCTCGCGTGCTGTCTGTTGCCGGTCTGATGGCGACCTCCTTCGCCAGTTTTGCTACCACGTATCCGCTGACGGTCACGGACATGGCCGGTCAGAAAGTCACCCTCGATAAAGCGCCGCAACGGGTCATTTTGCAGGACGGGCGTGATCTTCTGGCGCTGGCCGTGCTGGATAAAGCCAACCCTTTTCAGCATGTCGTGGCCTGGAATAACCTGCTGAAGAAAACCGACAGCGGCACCTGGGAAATGCTGAAAAGCAAATGGCCTGAATCGGCGAAAATTCTCGACATGGGATTCAGTGATAAAGGGCAGGTGGATCTGGAAACGGTGATCGCTAAAAAACCGGATCTGATGATTGCGCAGATGCGGGCGAAGGATTCACTGGCGCAGGCGGGCGTACTGGATAAACTCGCCGCGCTGCACATTCCAGTACTGTTTGTCGATTATGAGCTGGATCCGGCAAAAAATACCGCGCCAAGTATTGAGCTGCTCGGTAAAGTGATGAATCAGGAAGATAACGCCCGCGCTTACACCACGTTCTATAACCAGCATTTCCAGGCCATTCAGAAAGCCGTAGCGGCGATTAAAACCAGGCCGAATGTCTTCATCGAGCCGATTGCCGGTCGCGACGATTCCTGTTGTTTTACTCACGGTAATGCGGGATGGGGCAAACTGATCCAGGCGGTAGAGGCCAATAATATCGGCTCTCAACTCCTGCCGGGTGCATCAGGCACTGTTTCTCTGGAACAGGTGATCAGCATGAAGCCGGATGTTTACATCATGACCGGTTCGGCGCGTCCGAAAAGCGGGGCTGTGACGCACATTCTGCCGTTTGGCTACGGTGCGGACCAGGCGGATGTGGATAAAGAAGCCAACGTGCTGCTTTCACGCACCGGCGTGGCGCAAATCCCTGCGGTGAAGGCGGGTCACGTTTACGGTGTTTATCACCAGTTCTACAACCACCCGTATAACATTGTCGGCATGGAATATCTGGCGAAGTTTATTTATCCGCAACAGTTTAAAGATCTGGACCCGGCAAAGACTTATCACGATATCGTGCGCAACTACACCAGCCTGCCGGATCAGGATTTCATCCTCGGCTGGACGCCGAAAAAGTAGGCCCTGATATTTCACCGCTTGTGGTCTCGCAGGCGGTTTTTCAATGCCTCTGCGCGCTTTCTGCACTATCTTTACCTCCGTCACATTTGTTGACACTCCGTTAATTCATACAAAAAACTAACTGTATTACTGTATCTGTATAACGCCGACTGGCGTCTTTCCTGACGCAGCGCAACACATCAACAAGGTGAACTTATGCAATCTGAAGAACAGCGTTTAATTGACGGGCTTTTTAGTCGCTTACAACAGGCGGAGTCCGGTACGGCACCGCGTGATGCGGAAGCTGAACGTGTGATTCAGGCCCATATTCGTCAGCAGCCGTCTGCCCCTTATTACATGGCGCAGGCGATGATTATTCAGGAAGCGGCACTGACCAAACTCAATACACAGGTACAGGAACTGCAACAGCAGGTTCAGCAGTTGCAACAACAGGCGCAGACGGCCAAACCGCAAAGTACCGGTTTTCTGGCTGGCTTGTTTGGCGGCGGCTCCTCTTCTCAGCCTGAAGCGCAACGCCAGGCGTCGCAGGGCAGCCAGCCGATTCCCGGTACGCAAGGCTGGGGTAACCCGCCTCAGCCACAGCAATATGCCTCACAGCCGCAACAGCAGGCACCGGCACAAGCTGCACCGCAGCAGCCGGGTTTTCTGGGCAGTGCATTGCGCACGGCCGCAGGCGTCGCGGGCGGGGTGGTGCTGGCGGATATGCTGACCGGCATGTTCCATCACAGCCAGCCGCAGGAAATCGTCAATATCATCGAAGAACCGCCGGTGCAGGATCTTAATCCTGCTGACAGCAGCTTCCTTGATAACAGTCAGAGTTTCGACAGCAACCAGCCGTCATGGGAAGATGCGTCGCTGCGCAATGACAATTCGGATTTGGGTTTCGGAAATGATGATTTCAACACTGACGATTTCAATAATGATGATGACTCTTTCTTCTAACCGGTTGATGTCAGAAGTCTATTAAGGGCCTTTTTCGCAGCAGAAAAAGGCAACAGAAAGCGAAGAGTGAGAGGTTTATCGCTTATTGCCATCAGAATTCTGGACAAAAGTGAAATCTGTTGCTGTACTGTATTTGACACACTTTTTGTGTCCAACATTCACGTTAAAGGTAAGTTTGATGTCTAAGATTAAAGGTAGCGTTAAGTGGTTCAATGAATCTAAAGGTTTCGGTTTCATTACCCCTGAAGATGGCAGCAAAGATGTTTTCGTTCATTTCTCTGCTATTTCCAGCAACGGTTTCAAAACCCTTGCTGAAGGCCAACGCGTAGAGTTCGAAATCACCAATGGTGCCAAAGGCCCGTCGGCTGCTAACGTTATCGCTATCTGACTTTAGCCGATTGATTGAAAAAACCCGCCGAAGCGGGTTTTTTTTTGCCTGTTGATCGCCAGAGTTTTACGCCGCTTTACGCACCAGCGTCATGAACATCAGGATGGCAGCAAAAGTTTATTCCAGTTTATGGGGGCGGAAATCCGTTTCGAAGAGGCTCCGGAAATAGCGATGGTACAAGGCTTCCAGAAGCTCAGCGTCGGCGTGAACAGTCGTCAGGCGACGAAAAGCGGTACCTTCACAAATTACCGCTAATGACTCGACTTTTGCCGTCATTTCAGCATCGGAAAATTGCGGGAAGGTGGCACTGAGGAGCGTTTTTGCTTCCTGGAACAGCTGTTTTTCGGAGTCACGCCAGATTTTTTCCACGATCGGATTGCGGGTCGCTTCTGCGGCGACTTCCAGCATCAGCGCGTGGTCAATTTCGGCCTGCTCTTTGTGTTCAGTGCACTGATCTTCTTTATACGGCGCGCTTAAATTGCCGATCCGCCGGTGTGCCAGATTATGGGCAACCTGCTGCAGGTTATGTGCGTTACCGGTCATCAGCCGGATTTTCTTCATCACAATCCGGCGCACGATTTCTTCGATGATCGCATCTTTATTGGCGAAATAGCGGTAAATTTGTCCCACACTGAGCTGGGACGTTTTGGCAATTTCAGCCATGCCTGCTCCGTGGAAACCATGCCTGCGAAAACACAGACGTGCGGCGGCAATGATCTGGTCGCGACGTGCGCTGATGCGCACATCTTTCGTGCATTGTTGTAGGGGAAGCATGCGATACCCGGTAATTTGGCTGATGTAGTTTGTGAACGATCATTCTCAAGTATAGGGAATATGGAGAGGCAGGTAAATATTTGTATTATGAATGGGGTAAAAACTGACGTTTTTTCTGCGCCATGTAGCACAACGTACAAATGTAAACGGCGCAATCCAGAGGAAAGCGCCGTTTACGGAAAAGGGGAAAGTTGCGGGTTACGCGGGGCTGTTAAGCAAAGTATGCCTGTAAAAAAGCCACAACAGTCAGAACGCAGAGAGCAACAATCAGGAACTCAGAAGACGTTTTGGGAAAAGAAAACATGTCATACCTCAAAGATAAAGCAGAGTGAACTGTCGCTATTATCAGCGGATAAGATGAAGGAAACATTAAGAGACGGCGGAAGGAGGGGAATCCACGTCACAGATTTATCACAGCGATGCCTCTTGTCATTAAAAAGGCATCGACGGAAGATAAGATCAGTGCGCGCTGAACCAGCTGACCAGCATAAACGCCAGTAATGTCATGGCCAGTGAACCGGCCATATTCAGCGCCATGTTCAGCAGTGCAGCACCGAAGCGACCCTCCTGTAGCATGTAGACCACTTCCAGAGAGAAGGTGGAAAAGGTTGTCAGGCCGCCGCAGAAGCCGGTGGTGATCAGCAGTTTCCATACCGGGTCGAGATGGGTCAGACGGGTGAAAATCGCGATGCCGAGACCAATGATAAAGGCACCGACCAGATTTACTGTCAGCGTACCGGCTGGCAGCACCGGGCTGATGCCGTTCATTTTCAGACTGACATACCAGCGCACAACGCTGCCAATACCGCCACCAATAAAGACTGCAAGTAAGGTGCTAAACATAGGAATGCCTTAAAAAAACAGATGAATTCGCAAAGGGCCGGGCGCTAAGTTTACCCCGCGCATTCAGGCTTGTGTAGCCGTGAGACTGAAACAACATTTTACGAGGAGAAAGTCATGTTGATCAGAGAAGGTATGGCGTCCGATGCGCCGGTTCTGGCGCAATTACTGGGCGATCTGGATTATCCCAATACGCCGGAAGCGATCGCGGAACGGGTGGTGAAAATGGCGGCGAACCCGGATAGCCGTCTGCTGGTCGCTGAAGCGGACGGGAAAGCCGTCGGATTTATCTCTTTGCATTTTATCCCGCAAATTGCGCTGACCGGCGAATTTTGTCGCATCAGTTATTTGTGCGTCAGCGATCACGCACGCGGCGGCGGTATCGGCCAGAAATTGCTCGATGAAGCCGAACGTCTGGCGGCGGAACGGGGCTGTGACCGGATGGAAGTTCACAGTCATACCCGCCGCGTACGCGCCCACACGTTTTATGCGCGGGCACAGTATGAGGAATCACCCAAGTATTTGCTTAAAAAACTCTGAGTGATCAGGCATCCAGCGCCAGCACGATAGCGTCGGCGATCAGATCAACCTGCTCCGGTTTCACCTGACTGGTGCTGATACGGATAAATTGCCCCGGCCCGATGCGGCTGCGCTCGCCGGGCAGCACCGCAATGCCGCGTGCGGCCATCGTCACCAGCGCAAACTGTTCCGAGGGTACCGGGATCCACATCGCCAGCCCGTCGCGGTCAGGGATATTCACGCCGCGAATGCGCAACGCATCGGACATCGCTTTGCGTCGCTCCGCATACACTTTTTTAGCCTGCGTAATCCCTTCCTGCGTTTTCGGATCATTAATCAGCCACGCCAGCGCCTCCTGCAAAATACGGCTCGACCAGCCGGCACCAAAATTACGGAATGATTTGATTTGTTTGATTAAATCCACCGATCCCGAAATCACCGCCAGCCGCAGATCCGGTCCGTAGGCTTTGGAATAAGAACGGACATGCACCGTGCGGTCCGGCAGTTTGCTGCCCATACTCAGCGGCGCGTAACGCGACAACTGCCCGATGCCGTCATCTTCAATAATCAGCGTGTGACTTTGGCTGAGAATGTCGGCCAGTGCAGCATAACGTTCTGCGTTAATGGCATGGCCGCAATGCGAATGAGTGCGTGGCTGAAAAATAAAGGCGGAGGGATTTTTCAGCAGTGCCTGGCTGAGCGACTCTGGCGTGGGCCCGAATTCGTCGCATTTCACCGCAATCACCTGCGCCCCAAGATTGTCCAGCATATCCAGCAGTCGTGTGGCGGTCGGGTCTTCAATCGCTACCACTGACCCCTGCATCAGCAGGGTTTGCAGCGTCAGGTTCATGCCGTCAAATCCGCCATCTGCCGCCATAAAAGCGGGGGCGTCATAAGGCCAGTCCTGACGTGCGGCGCTAAGCAACGACGGTGCGATAGCCTCACGCTGATAACTGTTCAGATTGTCTGCGCCAACGCCGTGCTGCATGGCTTCATGCAGGTCTGGCAGCAGTGCCGGATCCGGTGATGACAGTGCCAGATCCGCAATAATATGCTCACCAAAATTGCCGATTTTCTCGAAGCGTGCCGGTCTGGGTGACAGCATATCGCCGCACACCCAGACGCCGTTTCGCCCGCGTCCGGCGATCACTTTCTGACGTCGCAACTGGCCCCAGGCCGCAGAAACCGTGGCCGGACTGACGCCCAGCGCCTGTGCCAGTTCACGCACGGCAGGAAGATGCGTACCAATCTCGATCACGCCAGATCGGATCATCGCCGCGGTTTCAATCGCAATGCCCCGCATGGAACGATCCTGTAACTGCGTCGCTAACCATTCTGCATCCAGCGTTTTTTCGAGAGGGTTTTGTGCCATTTTTTTGCCTTTTGTTCAGTAACAAAGATTCTATTGTACATATTAATTTATGCCATTAGTATCAAAGTTAGCCAACGGGGGCGATAAAATAATCACATTGCAGTGAAAATGATGGCCTTCGTAAAAGAATTTGGTGTGTTTTCGGGAAGGTTTGTAAACGCACAGTTGTTTTTCTGCATATCAACCATGCTGACACTTAAGGGGAAAGATGTGACGATTACCATCAGGCTGGCAGTTCGTGACTGGGATTATTTTACGCCGCTGGCATTAGGCGATCTTAAACCGGAAGGGTTTAATCTTGAGATAGACCGCGTGGGCACGTTGGTTGATAACCTGGGCACCAGCGATAAATACGATGCGGGTGAAGTCTCTTTCAGCCGTTATGCACAAGGGCGTGCGCGGGGCGAAACGGACCTGCTGGCGATACCGCATTTCCTGATGCGTGGCTTTCGTCAGCGCTGCATCATCACCCGCGAAGACAGTCCGCTGACCGAACTTTCTCAGCTGGCCGGTAAACGTATTGGCCTGACAGGCTGGCAGGATTCAGGCAACACCTGGACCCGCACATTGCTGGCACTGGAAGGGGTGGGCATTGAAGAGGCGAACTGGTATGTCGGCCGTCTGACCGCAGCGCACCCGATTGTTGACCGTCTGGCCGGTTTTGGCCGCGAAGGGCGCATTGAAGCCGTGCCGCAAGAGCGTCCGATGATGGAATTATTACAGGAAGGCTGGCTGGATGCGGTATTTACACCGTTTATGCCTGAGGGTTTTTTCAAGCCTGATTCCGGTTTCCGTCAGTTTCAGCCGGATTTCCGTGCCGCCGAACTGGCCTATTTCAAGCGTGTCGGCTATATCCCCGGCATCCACCTGCTGGCGATCAAACCTGCACTGGCCGAAGAGCATCCGTGGTTACCGCAGGCGCTGAGCGACATCATTGACCGTTCTTATGAAGTCTGGATGGATAAGCGCGCGAAATACGCCGACACCACGCCATGGTTGCTGGATGATTTACGTCGCACCGTGGTCGATTTACCTGCGGACTGGAATGCAAACGGTTACGCCGCCAATGAAAAGATGATCGACGATTTTGCGCAGGAATTACATGCGCAGGGGCTGACCGCTAAGCGCCTGACGCCGCGAGATTTGTTCCCGAACTTTGCCCTGTAACCCTTAACCGATCGCTTTTACCCATGAGCGACAGGGGAGTCAAAAATGAAAGTTGCCTTAGGTCAGTTTGCTGTTTCCCGCGAATGGGAAGCCAACGTCGAAACCTGCCTTTCGCTGATGGCGAAATCTCTGGAAGCGGGCGTGGATTTGCTGGTGTTGCCGGAAGGTATTCTGGCGCGTGACATTACCGATCCGGATTTGGTTTTAAAAGCGGCGCAGCCGCTGGATGGCCCGTTTGTCAGCCAGTTGCTGGCGGCCAGTCGTGGCAATCAGATGACCACCATGATGAGCGTGCATACGCCTGCACCGGATGGTCGTGCTTATAACGTACTGATTTCCATCAGTAATGGCGAAATTATTTCTGAATATCAGAAACTGCATCTTTATGACGCGTTCTCTTCTCAGGAATCAAAAAATGTCACGGCGGGGGACGAAGTGCCACCGCTGGTGAATGTCGCCGGGTTCAACGTCGGCCTGATGACCTGTTATGACGTGCGTTTCCCGGAACTGGCGCGCCGTCTGGTCCTTGATGGTGCTGATGTGCTGGTGCTGCCCGCCGCGTGGGTGAAAGGCCCGCTGAAAGAAATGCACTGGGACGTGCTGGTCACGGCCCGCGCACTGGAAAACACCACGTATATGGTCGCCGTAGGCGAATGCGGCGAGCGCAATATCGGCAACAGTATGGTGGTCGATCCGCTGGGTGTGGCCATCGCCCGCGCCGCCGAAGCCCCGGCGCTGGTGTTTGCCGAACTGGATAAAGATCGTCTGGCGCACGCACGAAAAGTATTACCGGTGCTGGCAAACCGCCGTTTTGGTTTACCGCAACTGCGTAACGACTGAGTCTGTGTGCGGCCGGTCCTCAACGGCTGTCTCAGACTCATGCAGTACCGCGCCCTCACCAGGGAACGCGTGATAAATGAAAAAGCACTACCCGGAAATTCGCCACGGAAGGTACTCACTATAAAACCACAACATTCATAAACTCACAGACCGACTTTTTACACAGAGGAAATAAGAGAATGATGGCAAAACAATTTCGTCAGGCTGCTGTACTGACCGCTGCATTACTTTCCGTATCTTCCATACATGCCTTTGCTGCTGAAAATGTAACAATCCCGACTCAGACGATGGATCCGGCGATCCACGCAAAATTACCTGCGGATATCCAGAAGTCAGGTGTGATGACCTCTGTGAATAACGGTTCTTTCCCGCCGTATGAAATTGTGACCAGCGCCAACGGTCTGGATGGCGCAAGTGCGGATCTGGCGCACGCGCTGGCGCAAGTCATGGGGGTAAAAATAGAGCATGCTTCCGTGAGCGGCTTATCCGGCATCCTCAGCGGTATGGCCGCTGGACGCTACCAGATGGGCATCGGCCCGATTGGTGATTATCCTGATCGTCAGGCGAAAAATGATTTCATCGATTTCGTCAAAGAATACGTCGTCTTCGGTGTGCGCAAAGGCAACCCGGAAAACATCAGTTCCCTCGATGATACCTGCGGTAAACGCATTGCCGTGATGGCGGGCGGTTCGGCTGAGCAGGTTATCCGTAAGCAGTCTGATGTATGTGTCAAAGACGGCAAACCGGCCGTGACCGTACAGTCATTTGCCGATCAGCCGACGTCGATTCTGGCGGTTCGTTCTAACCGTTCCGACGCGTTCTTCTCTTCTCAGGCACCGCTGACCTATTTTGTGGAAAAAGCCAGCGGCCAGCTTGAACTGACCGGTACCGGTAAATCCAACGGCTTTGGCGATATCTTCCAGGGGACAGTTGTCGCCAAAGATTCACCGGTTCGTGACGCGATCCTCGCCGGTTATCAGAAACTGTTCGACAACGGCACGTATGCCATCATCATGAAAAAATGGGGTCTGGAAGGCAATATGATTCCGGCACCGGGCATTAACCTGGCAAAGGCGCAGGCTAAATGACTGATAAACCGTATAGTTCAAAGCCGGCAGTCAAGGACGACTATACGCAGGATCCGCGACGTAACGTTGAGTTCTCCCACGCACCGCGTAACTACGGCCGCTGGATTGCCTGGATAGTGGTGCTGCTGATTGCCGCCGATGTGATTTGGGCGGTATCGCACAACGAGAATTTTGAATGGCACGTTGTCGCGCAGTGGTTCACGGAAGGGTCGGTGATCAAAGGTCTGGGCGTCACGCTCGGCCTGACCGTGGTGTCGATGCTGCTCGGCGTCATCATCGGGCTGATGCTGGCGATTGCCCGTTTGTCTGACAGCCTGTTGCTGAGAAAATTAGCAGGACTGTATATCTGGTTCTTCCGCGGTACGCCGCTGCTGGTGCAGTTGTTGTTCTGGTACAACATGTCGACGTTGTTCCCGCGGGTGGTGCTCGGGGTCCCGTTTGGTCCGGAGTACATGAGCTGGAATACCAATGATCTGATCACCCCGCTGACCGCTGCCATTGCCGGTCTGGCACTGAATGAAGCGGCTTATATGGCAGAAATCATTCGGGCAGGCTTGCTGTCAGTCGATAATGGTCAGGCGGAAACCGCACAGGCATTTGGCATGAGTCGTGGCCGCGCGCTGCGCCGGATCATCATCCCGCAGGCCATGCGTTCGATTATTCCTCCGACCGGTAATCAGCTGATCAGCATGATTAAAGCCACATCGCTGGTCAGCGTTATCGCCATGGGTGATTTGCTGTATTCCGTGCAAACGGTTTACAACCGTACCTTTGAAGTGGTGCCGATGCTGATGGTGGCAGTGATCTGGTATTTGTTTATCACGTCATTGCTCAATCTCGGGCAGTCTGCGATTGAACGCTATTATTCCCGGGGCACACGCCGGACATTGCCTAACGCCAAACGTCGTCAGAGCAATACGGAAGAAAAAACCGCACCGATCATCCATTCACCGGGCATGGCCCAAAAGGAGGACTTATGAGTCAATTGCCCGCTGACGTACCGTCATCCGGACAAGCATCACTGGTGGTCGCCCGTAACGTGCACAAAAGTTATGGTGATAACGAGGTGCTGAAGGGAATTGATCTTGATGTGAAACCCAGCGAAGTGGTGGTGATCCTCGGGCCGTCTGGCTCGGGTAAGTCCACATTCCTGCGCTGTATAAATCATCTGGAAGATATTGATCGCGGTTCCATCATGGTAGGCGGCGAGCAAATCGGTTATGAACTTCGCGGTGACCGTCTGCATAAATTGCCTGAACGGGCGATCGCGCGGCAGCGCCGGGATATCGGCATGGTATTCCAGCAATTCAATCTTTATCCGCACATGACCGTGTTGCAAAATATCATTGAGGCGCCGGTTGGCGTGCATAAAGAAAGCCGTCATGAAGCAGAGAAATATGCCCGTGAATTGCTGCAAAAAGTCGGCCTGAGCGATAAAGCAAATGCCTACCCGCGTCATCTTTCCGGGGGGCAGCAACAGCGTGTTGCTATCGCCCGTGCGCTGGCGGTGAAACCTAAGCTGATGCTGTTTGATGAACCAACGTCCGCGCTCGACCCTGAACTGGTGGGCGAAGTGCTGGCGACCATGCGGGATCTGGCAAAGCAGGGACTGACGATGATTGTGGTGACGCATGAGATCGGTTTTGCGAAAGAGGCTGCCGATCGCGTGGTGTTTATGGATCGCGGCGTTGTCGTTGAGCAGGGGGCGGCGGATGATGTCCTGGTCAATCCGCAACATCAGCGGACACAGGCTTTCCTGAGTCGTTTCATCTGATCGAAAGCAAACATGCAGCGGATTTGCTGTAAATAAAGACAGAAGTACTTTATGAGCGTGCTATTCACGCTCATAATAGCTCACTCTGGTCACAATGCGCACAGTTCTGGATCCGTTCTGTTACATTTTCGGGTTGTATTAACGTCGCGAATGGCCGTTAATAACGGCAAATTGCCACTGCTGTTTTCCAGCACTCAGTGTAAAGAAGGTATGTATGGAAGGTCTAAGTATTACTAAATTGTTGGTGGTCGGCGTGCTGATCGTTCTGTTGTTCGGTACCAGCAAACTGCGTTCTCTGGGCGGCGACCTGGGCGCGGCATTGCGTGGCTTCAAGAAAGCCATGAACGATGATCCGGCTCCCGCTTCTGCTGAAAAAACCGCAGAAGAAAAGCCTGCTCAACGTGTTGAGCACAAAGACTGAGTTTTCGGTAAACGCGTCTCCGGCGTCTCAGCCAAACGAAAAAAGGTTGTTCTTGCGAACAACCTTTTTGTTTTTCTCAGGCAAAGACGTTACGAAATGTTACTTAACCTCTAACCCTTTAGCTTGCAGGTCGGCGTGATAAGAAGAACGCACGAACGGACCGCAGGCTGCATGGGTGAAGCCCATTTCCATCGCTGCTTCTTTCATTTGATCAAACTCTTCAGGGCTCACGTAACGCTGCACCGGCAGGTGGTGACGGCTTGGCTGTAAGTACTGGCCGAGCGTCAGCATGGTCACGCCATGACGACGCAGGTCGCGCATGACTTCGATAATTTCTTCGTTTGTTTCACCCAGCCCCACCATCAGACCTGATTTGGTTGGGATTTCCGGATGCGCTTCTTTAAAACGTTGCAACAGCGTCAGGGACCACTCGTAGTTGGCACCCGGACGGACCTGACGGTAAACACGCGGCACGTTTTCCAGATTGTGGTTAAACACGTCCGGCGGGCTGGCGTTCAGGATTTCCAGCGCACGATCCATACGGCCACGGAAATCCGGGACCAGAGTTTCGATTTTGATGGTTGGATTTTTTGCACGGATAGCAGTAATACAATCCGCAAAATGCTGAGCCCCGCCGTCGCGCAGGTCATCACGGTCAACAGAGGTGATCACGACATAACGCAGACCCATATCAGAAATGGTCTGGGCCAGTTTTTCCGGCTCGTTGGTATCAGGCGCGGTCGGGCGACCGTGTGCCACATCGCAGAACGGACAGCGACGGGTACAGATGGCACCCAGGATCATGAACGTTGCGGTACCGTGGTTGAAGCACTCGGAAAGGTTAGGGCAGGCCGCCTCTTCACAAACGGAATGCAGGCCATTCTTGCGCAATGCGGATTTAATGCCCTGAATTTTCGTTGAGTCGGCTGGCAGTTTGATTTTCATCCATGCCGGCTTACGTAACATTTCCTGCCGGTCACTGACCACGGTTTTCACCGGAATTAACGCCATCTTATCTGCATCGCGGTATTTGACGCCGCGTTCCATCTGAATCGGTTTACTCATAATCTTGCAGCTTCCAGGTTTGTCACTCGTTACCCGAGTTTTTTCAGGACATTCAATGAACTGGCTGATTCATCAAAAAAAGTAGAAATAATGCGGAAATTATATCATTGAAGCAGCCCTTCGTTCAGCCCTTCGTCATGACCGGAAGTGCTAAATGCTGCAATTTTTTAACCTCAGACAGGAAGGGGGGGTGAAAAAATAGCTGTTAATAGACGTTAATCTTTTGAAAATACTGTTTATTTTAGCGGTTCTTTGAATGTGCTGACGGGGTGTTAATGGTGTGTAAATATTTTCTCGCGCTCCCGATAAATGGCAGAGGCGCGAGCTACGTGAGAAAGATCACTGTGGAGAAGGGGCGTAGTGTTCAATCTGCCAGGGCAGATAATCAACCTGCTGATAATCAAGGCGATGATTGAAAGATTTCACCAGAACCGGCATTACCTGATCGACCGTCAGTCCCGGCTTTTCCAGGCTCGCCTGCGTCATTTCAAGGCCGGCATAACCACAGGGATTGATGCGGTGAAAAGGCTCCAGATCCATATCAATATTTAATGCCAGGCCGTGTAACGAACAGCCTTTGCGGATGCGTAACCCCAGAGAACAAATCTTTTTGCCATCGACATACACACCCGGCGCGTCGGCACGCGGATACGCATCGATGGAGAAGTGTGCCAGCGTATCCACCACGGTTTGTTCAATCGCCGTCACCAGTTGACGGACACCGAGCTTTTTCCGCTTTAAATCCACCATCACGTACATCACCTGCTGACCGGGTCCGTGATACGTTACCTGACCGCCACGGTCGCTCTGGATAACCGGAATATCACCGGGCATCAGAACATGTTCAGCTTTGCCAGCCTGGCCCTGCGTAAAGACACGGGGATGCTGAACCAGCCAGATCTCATCAAGCGAGCCGGCATTACGGTGTTCAGTAAAATGATGCATAGCCAGAGAAACCGGTTCATAAGGCTGAAGACCAAGCTGGCGCAGTACGATACGTTCTTGCGGATTTTGTGATTGCACGGCAGTTATCGTCATTCAAGAGGGGGAAAACGCGCGACAGCGGTGACTCCCGCGCGGATCGGTCAGAAAGGGCTTACAGCACCATGCGGACAATTTCGATATTGCCCAGTTCATCGTACAGGGTTTCGACCTGGTCGATGTGAGTCGCAGTGATCGTAATCGAAACGGAGTGGTAATTCCCTTTACTGCTCGGTTTTACCTGAGGATTGTAATCACCAGGCGCATGGCGTTGCACGACTTCCACAACCTGGTCTACCAGCTCGGGTTGTGCCAGGCCCATTACTTTGTAGGTAAAGGGACAAGGGAATTCGAGCAGTTCGTTCAGTTTGGTTTTCATGTGCACTCCAGCGTGTTGTACAGCGTATTAAGTTTTATCTCTGAAAGTATAACTCCCGCCGTAGCGGGAGCCATAATCTATACCGGTTATATGGGGATTGTTGCAAACTTTTTCAAGCAGGCAACTTAGCCAAACCAGTGGTGGAACATCAGTTTGATGTAATCCACGATGCGGCCGAAGAAGCCGCCTTCTTTCACTTCATTCATGACCACCAGAGGGCGTTCATCAATGGTTTTGCCGTCAAGCTGGAAGTTGATCGACCCAACCACCTGATTTTTCTGCAAGGGCGCATGCAGTTCCGGTGTGTTCAGCACGTAGCTGGCTTTCAGATCTTTCATACGACCGCGCGGGATTGTCAGGTAAGCATCTTTCTCAACGCCCAATGCGACGCGGTCAGTATCGCCGAACCAGACAGGTTCTGAAGCAAACTCTTTACCGGCTTTCAGCGGAGAAACGGTTTCGAAGAAACGGAAGCCCCAGGTCAGCAGCTTTTTACTTTCAACTTCACGGCCTTTATACGTATGACCGCCCATCACGGCGGAGATCAGACGCATCTGGCCTTCTGTCGCAGAAGCTACCAGGTTATAGCCCGCTGAATCAGTATGACCGGTTTTAATGCCATCAACATTCAGGCTGTTATCCCACAACAAACCGTTACGGTTCATCTGGCGGATATTGTTGAAGGTGAATTCTTTCTCTTTGTACGTGGCGTATTCTTCCGGCACATCACGGATCAGCGCCTGACCGATCAGCGCCATATCGCGGGCTGAGCTGTACTGGCCCGCCGCATCAAGACCATGAACGGTACCGAAATGGGTATTTTTCAGACCCAGCGAGTTCACGTAATTGTTCATGATGGCAACGAAAGCATCCTGACTTCCGGCCACATGGTCGGCCATTGCCACACAGGCGTCGTTACCCGACTGCAGAATGATCCCACGGTTGAGCTCGGAAACCGGGACACGATCGCCCGGTTTGAGGAACATCAGGGAAGAGCCCTTGAACACCGGATTACCGGTGGCCCAGGCGTCCGGACCCACGGTAACAATGTCGGTCGGAGATATTTTGCCGGCTTTGATGGACTGACCGATAACATAACTGGTCATCATTTTAGTCAGGCTGGCAGGGTCGCGGCGCGCATCGGCATTCATTTCTGCCAGCACTTTGCCGGAGTTGTAGTCGATCAGGATATAGGCTTCAGCATCAATCTGCGGAACGCCAGGGATCATTGTTTTTAAATTAACATCGTCGGCATAGGCGGACGCTGCACTCAGAGTGATTACGGTGCCAAATGCGAGGCTTTTGACTAAACGTGAAGTATTTACAAGTTTCATGATCGGGACAACAACATCCGTGGGAGTAAGTGATAAACGTGCGCCACTATAGCAGAAGAGTCATAAGTCAGACATCTTCGATTACCGGCGCTTACTGACTTTTACTTATAAGAATGGGGACTTATAAGAACGGGGCCGTCGCCCCGTATTTTGCTATTACATGCCGGCGGTGACGAAAGACTGCTGCTGAGCTTCGCTGGCCAGTCGCTGTTGCAGCTGAACGGCCTGCTGACGGGTGCTGAATGGCCCAAGCTGAACGCGGTAAGTACTGCCATTCGCCTGCACTTTTCCCGGCACGGAGAAACGCTGGCTGAGGCTTTTTTGCCACAACTGTGCATTTTGCGGGTTACTCAGTGCGCCAACCTGCACCATAAATCCCGAGGAAGGAATGGCAGTGGTATGCGCAGGCGCTGCGGAGGCCGCAGCTGCTGCTACCGGCGCGGCACTGGCGACAGCAACCGGTGCTGTTACCGGTTCGCTGCCTTCTAACACACCCTGACGCAGAGGTGTTGGCGCGCTCAGAAACCCGCCGCCGCCGCTGTTACCGGACATCGTGGTCGCTGCTGGCGCAGAGGCTACGGCGCCGTTGTTATCTTCGTCATTCGTTAATGGCGCGGCATTCGGATTACTGAGCGTGCTGTTACTGATCGGGCGGACATCCGATGTATTCACCGGCTCAGCGGTCAGCGTCGGCGTACCCATATTGCTGGCGCCTAAGCTTGGACGTGACGGTAATGCATAAGATTGTTTGGCGACGGTCGTACCAATCGTCCCCGGGCCGGAGAGTGTGCCATCAGGCGCGACGTTGATAAAATCAATGCGTACTTTGGTGCTGTTGGTCAGGTTCAGGCGGTCTGCCGCAGCCTGAGACAAATCAATGATTTTGCCCGGCACGTAAGGGCCTCGATCGTTAACACGCACGACCAGCATGCGTCCTGTCGCCATGTTGGTGACCCGGACATAGCTTGGGATCGGCAACGTCGGATGCGCAGCGGTCATGGCAGTCGGGTCGAATTCTTCCCCGATCGCGGTGGTGTTGCCACCATTCTCCTGACCGTACCAGGCAGCCTGTCCTACCTGCGAGAAGTTCGACGGGTCTTTAATGATCTTATAGGTTTTACCGTTAACGGTATAATCCTGCATCGTGCCCTGATTATAAGGTTCGTAACGCGGATCAGCCCCGCCGATTTCTACCACAGGGCCGTTGTAGGCTTGCTGCGGTGCCGGTTGTTGTTGCTGTGTTTCATCAGTGGCACAACCACTTAGCAGCAAACCGATAATGACAGCTCCAAGCCACTCCTTACGCATTGCTCACCTCTATAAATTTTTCGACAACATTTTTCGATGAGTATGTATCGACATAACGATACCAAACCCTGCCATTAGCACGATGAGTGCTGACCCGCCATAGCTGACCAGAGGCAAAGGTACCCCAACTACCGGGACAATACCACTGACCATGCCGATGTTAACAAACACATAAACGAACAGAATCAGCATCAGTCCGCCGGACATCACGCGGCCAAAAGTGGTCTGTGCATGGGCGGCAATCATCAGACCGCGCATGATCAGGCATAAGTACAGCCCAAGCAGCACCAGAACGCCAATCAGCCCCAGTTCTTCCGCGAGCACGGCAAAGATAAAGTCGGTATGCCGCTCGGGCAGGAATTCCAGCTGAGACTGCGTGCCATGCAACCAGCCTTTGCCGGAAAGACCGCCAGAGCCGATCGCAATTTTAGACTGAATAATATGATAGCCCGCGCCCAGCGGATCGCTTTCAGGATCCAGCAGCATCATGACGCGGTCACGCTGATAGTCGTGCATCAGGAAGAACCACAGGATCGGGATAAACGCCGCAACCAGAAGGGCGGCGACGGCAATCAGTTTCCAGCTCATGCCCGAAAGGAACAGCACGAATAAACCGGATGCGGCAATCAGAATTGAGGTGCCAAGGTCCGGCTGTGCCGCGACCAGCAGGGTAGGGATGAAGATTAATGCCAGGGCAATCGCGGTATTTTTGAGTGAGGGCGGGCAAACGTCACGGTTGATAAAGCGCGCGACCATCAGGGGCACGGCAATTTTCGCCAGTTCTGACGGCTGGAATTTAATGATCCCCAAATCCAGCCAGCGCTGTGCACCTTTACTGATACTGCCGAAAGCATCCACCAGCACCAGCAGGAAGACACAGAAGATGTAGAGGTAAGGCGCCCAGCTTTCGTAAACGCGCGGCGGGATTTGCGCCATGACCAGCATAATCACCAGACCCATCAGGATCTGGCCGATTTTACGTTCCATCATGCCCATGTCCTGACCGCTGGCGCTCCACATCACGAACGCACTGTAGGTCAGCAGCGCAAGTATGATCAGCAACATCGTCAGGTCGATATGCATTTTCGACCACAATGATCTTTTTTGTTGGTTCTCAGTCATTGACGGTTAATCACCTTCGGTTCCCGGCGGCGCAGGCGCGTCAGCCGGTAATTGTGTCGTGTTATCGCCCAGTAAAATATGGTCGAGTATCTGGCGTGAAATTGTCCCCACCGCCGGACCCGCGCCACCGTTCTCCAGAACCACGGCAACCGCCACGGTCGGTTTGTCATACGGTGCAAAAGAGGTCATCAGCTTGTGGTCACGCAGATGCTCAGCGATTTTATGCGCATTATAGATTTCATTGGCTTTCAAACCGTAAACTTGTGCTGTCCCGGATTTTGCGGCGGCTTTATAAGGCGCATCAGCAAAATACTTGCGGGCAGTACCGTTCGGACGGTTTGCTACACCATACATACCGTCTTTGGCAATTTCCCAATAGCCGGAATGAATATCACCAATCTGAGTCGTTTCCTGTTGTTTGTACGGCACCTGCTGGCCGTCAACTTTGGTGCTCAGCAGCAAATGCGGCGTTTTGACATTGCCGTCATTAATCAGCGTGGTCATGGCTTTCATGATTTGTACTGGTGTGGCGGTCCAGTAGCCCTGGCCGATACCGACCGGAATGGTATCGCCCTGATACCAGGGTTTTTTGAAGCGTTTAAACTTCCAGTCGCGGTTTGGCATATTGCCGCTACGTTCTTCTGATAAATCGATACCGCTGTACTGGCCGTAACCAAATTTACCCATCCACTCGGAAAGGCGGTCGATCCCCATATCATAAGCAACCTGATAGAAGAAGGTATCAGCCGATTCCTCAAGGGCTTTCGTCACATTCAGGCGACCATGTCCCCAGTGTTTCCAGTCGCGGTAACGCTTGTCTGAACCCGGTAGCTGCCACCAGCCCGGATCAAACAGGGAGGTATTTTTATTGATAACGCCGGTTGTCAGCGCTGAAACTGAAATATAGGGTTTCACGGTAGACGCTGGCGGATAAACGCCCTGCGTCGTCCGGTTGATCAGCGGCTTATTAGGGTCGTTAAGCAGCGTGTTGTACTCTTTGCTGGAGATGCCATCCACAAACAGGTTCGGGTCATAACTCGGGTTAGACACCAGCGCACGGATGGCACCATCGCGCGGATCGGTAACCACGACAGCGGCGCGGCTGCCGGTCAGCAAGACTTCAATATATTGCTGTAATGGCAAGTCGATCGTCAGGTAAATATCTTTGCCCGCCTGCGGCGGTTCTTCGTGAAGCTGGCGGATAACGCGGCCACGGTTGTTCACTTCAACTTCTTCATAGCCGGTTTTACCGTGAAGCGTGTCTTCGTAATAGCGCTCAATGCCGAGCTTCCCAATGTCGTGCGTGGCGGCATAGTTGGCCAGAATGCCATCTTTATCGAGGCGTTCAACGTCACGGTCATTGATTTTCGATACATAGCCGATAACGTGCGTCAGCGCTGAACCGTAAGGATAATAGCGACGCTGATAGCCTTTGACTTCAACGCCGGGGAAGTGGAACTGGTTCACGGAAAAACGCGCAACCTGAACTTCAGTCAGTGCCGTTTTGACGGCAATAGACGTAAAGCGTCGCGAACGCTGGCGTTCTTTTTTGAAGTTATCGATATCTTCCTGCGTGAGGTCAACTATCGGTTTGAGGCCTTCAAGCGTGGCCTGCAAATCGTCCACTTTCTCCGGCACCAGTTCGAGCTGATAAATCGTGCGGTTCAGCGCCAGCGGCGTACCGTTGCGGTCATAGATAATCCCGCGGCTGGGCGCAATGGGCACCAGCTTGATACGGTTATCGTTAGAACGGGTTTGGTAGTCCTGGAAACGGACAATTTGCAGATTATAAAGATTAAAAGCTAAAACGCCGCTAAGTAGCAGAATGCCGATGAACGCCACCAGTGCACGGCGCACAAAGAGGGCTGATTCAGCCGTATAGTCGCGAAAAGGGTTACGATCTATTTTCATCCCACTACTTAATTCATGTTGCTGACATTCACCACCCGTTATTCGCGGTGATATGGATGATTAGTGGTAATACTCCAGGCGCGGTAAAGACTTTCCGCGACCAGAACCCGCACCAGCGGGTGAGGAAGCGTTAACGGAGAGAGCGACCAGCTCTGTTCCGCTGCGGCTTTACAAGCCGGTGCCAGCCCTTCCGGGCCGCCGATCAACAGGCTGACATTGCGTCCGTCCTGTTTCCAGCGTTCCAGTTGTTGCGCCAGTTGCGGGGTTTCCCACGGTGTCCCTGGAATATCCAGCGTCACGATGCGATTCCCTTTGCCGACAGCGGCCAGCATCTGTTCGCCTTCTTTTTCAAGAATGCGCTTGATGTCTGCATTCTTCCCACGTTTCCCGGCCGGAACCTCAGTCAGTTCAAACGGCATGTCTTTAGGGAAACGGTGCAGATAATCGTTAAAACCGGTTTGCACCCAGTCAGGCATTTTTGTGCCGACGGCGACAAGTTGCAGCTTCACGCATCAGCCCCAGAGTTTCTCAAGCTCATACAACTGACGGCTTTCTTCCTGCATGACATGCACAATCACTTCACCCAGATCGACAACGACCCAGTCAGCTTCATTAATGCCTTTCACACCCATGGCATCAAGGCCGACGGCTTTAATTTCTTCAACCAGATGTCCGGCAATGGACATCACATGGCGGCTTGATGTGCCGGTGCAGATAATCATGCAGTCAGTAATACTGGATTTACCTTTAACATCAATGGCGATGATGTCTTGTGCTTTCAGGTCGTCGACTTTATCGACAACAAAATCTTGGAGCGCTTTACCTTGCAAAGGTTCCCCCTGGGGATGTTTGAAACAATTGACCTCACGAGATGTTCGCCAGTGTGGCACCGAAGCAATGAACAATCTCATGAAGGATAAACATAGCGGTTGTCTGGAAAACAGCTTAAAACGTTTAACAATCAATATATTGTATTGGTTGGTTACGCAGCGTTGTCGAGAGCCGAAATTAAGCGGCGCAGTATAGCACGCGTTAGCTACTCGCGGTACAAGCCCTGTGATTCTATATAGCGCTCAACGGCGGAAGGCAGTAAATCTGAGCAATCAAGACCCGCATGGCGGCGCTCGCGGATTTCAGTCGCTGAAATATCCAGCAATGGGGTATTAGCCTGATAAATGAATCCGGCCGGTTTTTGCTTAAGTGCGTCGGCATCATTCACCCGATGGGCGTCATACCATTTCTGCAGTTCCGGCGTATCAAGTTGTTCCTGATAACCCGGGCGCGCCATCACCACGATATGACAGAAATCCAGCAAAGATCCCCAGCGGTGCCACTTGTGCAGCGTCAGTAATGAATCCTGGCCAATGATAAACGCCAGCGGGCATTTGTCGCCATGTTCTTTACGTAACGTTGCAAGTGTCTCAATCGTGTAGGAGGGCGTTTCAACAGCCAGTTCTCGCGGGTCGACTGAAAACAGCGCGTTATCCGCCACTGCCAGCTTCGCCATATGCAGGCGTTGCTGCGGTGTTGCCTCGGGCTGGGGCCGGTGTGGAGGAACGTTGTTAGGCAGCAGGATCACCTGATCAAACCCGGCCTGCGCTGCCAGCGCCGCAACGGGTTTCAGATGACCATAATGGATCGGGTCAAAGGTACCACCGAAAAAAGCCAGCAGCTTTTCAGAAGTTGTCAAAGAATGTGCAGTGCGGCGCGGCATACTTGTGTCCTGCTTCAATACGAACCCAACTCCGTAAAACCAGTAGGTAAGGATTTCCCACAGAGTAGCATAGACAGGCTTTCAAGCTCGGCCCAGACTGACTGACCATAATCCTGTTTCAGCGTGATTTCCATTTGGGTCAGCAGACGAACGGCCTGAGACAACTGGGCAAGCGTCAGGCGTTGCAGTGCCTGAGTTACCAGTGCCCGGCGGTTTTGCCAGACTTTTTGCTGATCAAACAGGGTTCTGATCGGCGTCGTGTCCATTTTACGTTTCAGATGGAGCAGCATCAGCAGTTCACGCTGCACGGTTCGCAGTAAAATAACCGGTTCGCTGTCTTCCTGTTGCAACTGACGCAAAATGTGCCAGGCGCGCTTACTTTTCCCGGCCAGCAACGCATCCAGCCAGTGATAAGGCGTGAAATGTGCCGCATCGTTAACGGCCTCTTCGACGCGCGGTAGCGTAAGTTTACCATCAGGATAGAGCAGGGAAAGACGCTCCAGCGACTGTGCCAGTGCCAGCAAATTTCCTTCATAGCAGTAGCACAAAAGCTGATTAGCTGGCTCATCGAGTTCAAGCGAAAGTTCTTTGGCGCGACGGGTCACCCAGCGGGGAAGTTGTGCCTGCTCAGGCGTCTGACAACTGACGAAGACACCTTTGTCACTCAACGCTTTAAACCAGGCGCTGTTTTCCTGCGCTTTGGTCAGTTTTGTGCCGCGCAACAGCAGAAGAATATCGTCGTGGAGCAGGGTGGTCAGTTTGAGTAATTGTTCTGCCATCGGCGCCGTCGGGCCATTTTCGGGCAGAATAAGCATCAGGGTCTGGCGGCTGGCAAACAGGCTCAGTGCCTGACAGATACTGAAAATAGACTCCCATTCAGTATGGGCGTCAAGTATATACGTGTAGTGCTCCTGGAAGTCAGCCTGCTGGGCCGCGAGACGTATGCTGTCCTGGCTTTCCTGCAAAAGCAAAGGGTCGTTTCCACATAATACATAACAAGCGCGCAGCCCCTCACGGAGCTGCGCGGCAAGTTGTTCCGGATAAACTCGGATCATTGTGCGGAAGATGTGGCCGGTGCCGCAGAGGCATCAGACGACGTCGTGGCTGACGAACCGGTAGAGATGATTTCTACCTGGCGCCCGCCGACATCGTCTGCTTTCTGCAATTCTGAAGCATGAACGGTCAGCAACTTACGGATCAGTTGCTGCGCAGCCTGCTGACGCATTTCCTCGACAATAATGTCCTGCTCGTTATCTTTTGCCAGCGCCGTTAACGGGTTATCAAAGAAGGAGCGGAACACTTTCACATGGATAGGATACAAATCCTTACCTGGCATCAGAACCGTCGCATTAATGTTCATTTCCATCTGATATTCCGCGGTTTTACCGTCCTGGAAGATCGATGCGGTAGTCTGACCCACTGACTCAGCACCAATGCGCAGCGACGGGATATCCTTACGCTGTTCTTTGGTCGGATCATCAACAATAGTCACGTTGCTCAGACGCAGCTGAGTCCTGATGTTACGCGTCAACGGACCATACGGATCCCCACTGTCCAAAACGATTGTTTTCAGTTCATCAGGAACATTGGTTTTCCCACGTAAATGGAATCCACAACCTGCTGTAATCAGCACTGCTGCAGTGAGCAGCAGTGTCATTATGGGATGTCGCACAGATCCTCCTTGACTCAACCTACAACCAGGTTAAGCAGTTTGCCCGGGACGTAGATTACTTTGCGAACCGTAACCCCATCCAGATATTTTGCGACCAAATGTTCTTCTGCCGCACGATCGCGCACTTGTTGCTCGGTAGCATCAGCGGCTACGGTGATTTTAGCACGCACTTTACCGTTCACCTGCACAACGACCAGCTTGGAATCTTCAACCATTGCCTGCTCATCAGCTTGTGGCCATGGTGCGGTATCCACGTCGCCTTCTCCCTTCAGCGACTGCCAGAGGGTGAAGCAGACGTGCGGGGTGAACGGGTAAAGCATACGAACAACCGCCAGCAAGGCTTCCTGCAACAGTGCACGATCCTGTTCGGTATCCTGCGGTGCACGGCCCAGCTTGTTCATCAGTTCCATTATGGCCGCGATAGCGGTGTTGAAGGTCTGACGACGGCCGATATCATCGGTCACTTTGGCGATGGTTTTATGCAAGTCACGGCGCAGATCTTTCTGTGCTTCATTCAGGGAAGCCACATCCAGAGCGGCAACCTGGCCTTTTTCTGTATGTTCGAAGGCCAGTTTCCAGACACGTTTCAGGAAGCGGTTTGCCCCTTCAACACCGGATTCCTGCCATTCCAGCGTCATTTCTGCCGGAGATGCAAACATCATAAACAGACGCACGGTATCTGCGCCGTATTTATCCACCATCACCTGCGGGTCGATGCCGTTGTTTTTAGACTTAGACATCTTGCTCATGCCCGCGTAAACCAGCTCGTGGCCTTGCGGGTCAGTGGCTTTGGTGATGCGACCTTTTTCATCACGTTCAACGATGGCATCCGCTGGCGAAACCCAGATACGTTCGCCGTTGTTACCGGTGTAGTAGAAGGCATCAGCCAGCACCATACCCTGACACAGCAGACGTTTAGCCGGTTCGTCAGAATCCACCAAACCGGCATCACGCATCAGTTTGTGGAAGAAGCGGAAATACATCAGGTGCATGATGGCGTGTTCAATCCCGCCGACATACTGATCCACAGGCAGCCAGTAGTTGGCGGCTGCCGGATCCAGCATCCCTTCGTCGTATTGCGGGCAGGTATAACGTGCGTAATACCAGGAAGACTCCATAAAGGTGTCAAAGGTGTCGGTTTCACGCAGGCCCGGCATACCGTTCACGGTCGTTTTCGCCCACTCAGGATCCGCTTTAATCGGGCTGGTGATACCGTCCATGACGACATCTTCCGGCAACACAACCGGCAGTTGATCTTCTGGCGTTGGAATAACGGTGCCGTCTTCCAGCGTGATCATCGGGATTGGCGCACCCCAGTAGCGCTGACGGGAAACCCCCCAGTCGCGTAAACGGTAGTTGACTTTTCGCTGGCCTACGCCCTGGGCAACCAGCTTGTCGGCAATGGCATTGAAACCGTCTTCGTGATTCAGACCATCAAATTCGCCTGAATTGTACAGCGTGCCTTTCTCAGTCATCGCTTCTGCGGTGACATCAGGCTGGCTGCCATCAACGTTGAGAATAACCGGTTTAATCTGCAGGTTATATTTGGTGGCGAATTCCCAGTCACGCTGATCGTGAGCTGGAACGGCCATCACCGCACCGGTGCCGTATTCCATCAGAACGAAGTTAGCGACCCAGACTGGCAGCTTTTCACCGGACAGCGGGTGAATGGCAAACAGACCGGTTGCCATGCCTTTCTTTTCCATCGTCGCCATTTCTGCTTCGGCAACTTTGGTGTTACGGCATTCGTCGATAAAATCGTTCAGCGCAGGATTATTCTGTGCACCCAGTTGCGCCAGCGGATGACCGGCAGCCACGGCGACGTAGGTCGCGCCCATAAACGTATCAGGACGGGTGGTGTAAACCGTGACTTTTTCATCGCTGTCAGCCACATCAAAAGTGATTTCCACCCCTTCCGAGCGGCCAATCCAGTTGCGCTGCATGGTTTTCACCTGCTCTGGCCAGCTTTCCAGCGTGTCCAGATCATTGAGCAACTGATCGGCGTAAGCCGTGATTTTGATGAACCACTGAGGAATTTCTTTACGTTCTACTTTGGTATCACAACGCCAGCAGCAACCGTCGATAACCTGCTCGTTCGCCAGAACGGTCAGGTCATGCGGACACCAGTTCACTGCGGAGGTCTTCTTATAAACCAGGCCTTTTTCGTACAGCTTGGTGAAGAACCATTGTTCCCAGCGGTAATAATCAGGCTTACAGGTCGCGACTTCACGATCCCAGTCATAGCCGAAGCCCAGCAATTTAAGCTGGTTCTTCATGTATTCGATATTTTCGTAAGTCCACGGAGCCGGTGCGGTGTTGTTTTTTACCGCCGCCCCTTCTGCTGGCAGGCCAAACGCATCCCAGCCAATCGGCTGCAGAACGTTTTTACCGAGCATGCGCTGATAACGGGAAATCACGTCACCGATGGTGTAGTTGCGCACGTGTCCCATGTGGAGACGGCCTGATGGATAAGGCAACATGGAGAGGCAGTAATATTTCTCCTTGCCAGGCTGTTCGGTAACTTTGAAAGTTTGCTTCTCTTGCCAGTGAAGCTGAACGTGTGACTCGATGTCTTCTGGACGGTATTGCTCTTGCATGGCGGCCGGTGGTCCTGTGAGTGAAAACAGCTACGCCTGTAGCTCAAAAAGTTTTAATCAAAAGATCCGCATAGCATAGCTGATAAGCGGTTGGAGCAACAACACCCAGCGAAGGCTAAAGGGGATTTCTGTCCGCTTCTGGTGCAATATTCATAATCTGCGAGTCAGCGCGAGATAATCTGCGCAACGGATCAGGGATTTACGACTAAAATAAAGGCAGTGCGCTCCCGCCGTGAAAATGGTTATGACAGTTCAAGGAGAGGAAATATGAGCAATATTACGCAATCTTACCGTCAGCTGGTGGCCTCACTGACCGAGCGGTTAAAACAGGGTGAACGTGATATCAGCGCGCTGGTGCAGGATGCCCGCGTCAGGCTGCAGGAGGAAGGCAAGCTGACGGAAATCCAGATTGAACAGCTGACCTCGGCGGTACGCCGCGATTTACATGAATTTGCCCGCAGCTATGAAGAAAACCAGCAAGCCGTGGCAGAAGAAGATGACGGCACGGACAGTGTGTTTATGCGGGTCATTAAAGAAAGCTTGTGGAAAGAGCTGGCAGATATGACCGATAAAACCCAACTGGAATGGAAAGAAGTTTTTAAAGATGTCAGCCATCACGGGATTTATCACAGCGGAGAAGTCGTCGGGTTGGGCAATCTGGTGTGTGAAAATTGTCATTTCCACTTAGCGGTGTATACGCCGGAAATTCTCAGTAAATGCCCGAAATGCGGCAACACTGAGTTTACGCGTCGGCCGTTTGAACCTTAAACGTCAAACACCTGCCCCTCAGATGCGGGGCAGGTGTTCTTGCTTTTACTCAGTGCCGGTCAGTGCAGGATCTTCGCCAGGAAATCCCGGGCGCGATCGGATTCAGGGTTATTGAAGAAATCGTCTTTGTTGCGATCTTCCACAATCTTGCCTTCATCCATGAAAATCACGCGGTTGGCCACTTTACGCGCGAAGCCCATTTCGTGCGTCACCACCATCATTGTCATGCCTTCGTTTGCCAGTTCAACCATGACGTCGAGCACTTCGTTGATCATTTCCGGATCAAGGGCGGACGTCGGTTCGTCAAACAGCATCGCGATCGGATCCATACACAACGCACGGGCAATCGCCACTCGTTGTTGCTGACCACCGGAAAGCTGGCCGGGGAATTTATTGGCATGCGCGGATAAACCGACACGATCCAGTAATTTCAGGCCCTTATCTTTCGCTGCCGCTTTATCACGCTTTAAAACTTTGACTTGCGCCAGCGTCAGGTTATCGATGATGGAAAGGTGCGGGAACAGTTCGAAATGCTGGAAAACCATCCCCACTTTGGCACGCAGTTGCGCCAGATTGGTCTTTTTATCATTGACCGGCGTGCCGTTGACCAGGATCTCGCCTTTCTGAACCGGTTCGAGTCCGTTCACGGTTTTGATCAGCGTCGATTTTCCTGAGCCTGAAGGCCCGCAAACCACCACAACTTCACCTTTTTTAACTTCGGTGCTGCAATCGGTAAGCACCTGAAAGTGCCCGTACCATTTAGAAACATTCTTCAGTGAAATCATGAAACGGTCCTTTTCTTCAAATAACGCACCAGCAAGGAAGCACAAAGGCTGATAACAAAGTAAATAATTCCTGCAAACAGCACCATCTCGACCAGCGTACCGTCACGGTCACCGATGTTAGATGCACTGCGGAAGAAGTCTGCGAGGCCCAGAACATACACCAGGGAAGTATCCTGGAACAAAACGATAGCCTGCGTCAGCAGCAATGGCACCATGGCGCGAAAAGCCTGCGGCAGGATAACCAGCTTCATGGATTGCCACTGTGTCATGCCCAGCGCCAGCGCGGCGGAGGACTGACCGCGCGCGATGCTAATGATCCCTGCGCGAATAATTTCCGAATAATAGGCTGCTTCAAAGAGGGCAAAAGCGACCATAGAAGAGATCAGCCGAATATCGGTTTTAGGCGACACGCCGAGTACCTTTTGCAAAAATCCTGGCACAATCAGGTAAAACCACAGCAGTACCATCACCAGCGGAACGGCACGGAACAGATTGACGTACGCGGAGGCAAACCAGCTGATAGGTTTGAACGTTGACAGGCGCATTACTGCCAGCAGGGTTCCCCACAAAATACCCACGACAATCGCCAGAGACGTGATCTTCAGCGTGATGACCATGCCTTGCCACAGATAGGGCAGGCCGGGACCAATAGAACTCCAGTCGAATTCATGCATGCTTATTTCCCTCCCATGTTGCCCGGCAGGCGGACTTTACGTTCTACGAAATGCATCAGCAGCATGATGACGGCATTGATAAGGACATAAGCAACGGTGATTGCAGTGAATGATTCATACGCATGCGCGGAGTAATCCAGCAGCTTACCGGCCTGTGCGGCCATATCAACCAGACCAATGGTCGAGGCAATGGCGGAGTTTTTCACCAGGTTGACCATTTCCGAGGTCATTGGCGGCACGATCACGCGGTAAGCATTGGGTAACAGTACATAGCGGTAAGTTTGCGGCAGCGTGAGGCCCATCGCCAGCCCGGCATTGCGTTGCCCGCTTGGCAGCGACTGGATGGCTGCACGTACCTGTTCGCATACGCGGGCGGCGGTGAACAACCCAAGGCAAATGACTGATGAGGTGAAGAACTGCACGTCAGGCGCCAGTTCGGATTTAAACCACATGCCGATATTTTCAGGCAGCAGTTCAGGGACCACCAGATACCAGATAAAGAATTGCACGATTAATGGCACGTTACGGAATAATTCGACGTAACAGGTACCCATGCCTGAAAGGATACGGTTGGGAACGGTACGCAAAATACCGAACAGAGAGCCGATGAAGAAGGCGATTATCCATGCGCAAATTGACAGTGCGACAGTGACCTGAAATCCATTCCAAATCCAGCCCAGATAAGTGGTGTTACCGAAGGGGGCTTGTTGCAGAAAAATGCCCCAGTTCCAATCTATTGACATAAAAACTCCGTAAAGCGGGTAAAGGCTTACCCATCTGAGTGATGACGCAATTCGCCTAAAGTGAATGGGAAAAATGCGGGGTGGGGAACGACCACCCCGCATCTGTATCATCACAGGTTGGTGGTCCAACCTTGTATTTTAGTCACTTTTCACTCTTCTCTTGGTTATACCCGTCCATCTGGTATGACTTACAGCGCCTTATCGTTTGGCGCTTTGAACAGAGCTTTCATGTCATCGGACAGCTCAAAGTTCATGTTCAGGTTTTTCGGAGGAATAGGTTTTTTGAACCAGGTTTCAAACCACTTGCCCGCTTCACCGGAGGTTTGTGCCTGCACGATGGTGTCATCAACCAGTTTTTTAAACTCAGCATCGTCTTTACGCATCATGCAGCCATAAGCTTCTTTGGATTGCGGTGTACCGACGATGTCCCAGTTGTCTGGTTTCTTGGCTTTCGCACGTTCACCTGCCAGCAGCGCGTCATCCATCATGAAGGCCACTGCCCGGCCAGTTTCCAGCGTACGGAAGGAGTCACCGTGGTCTTTCGCACTGATGATGCGCAGATCCAGTTTCTTCTCTTCGTTGAGTTTGTTCAGCAGAACTTCAGAAGTCGTACCGGAAGTGACAACAACAGTTTTGCCTTTAAGGTCAGTGAAATCTTTAATCTCTGAACCTTTTTTCACCAGCAGACGCGTACCGATCACAAAGATGGTGTCAGAGAAGGCCGCTTGTTGCTGACGTTCCAGGTTGTTAGTTGTTGAACCACACTCGAAATCGTAAGTGCCGTTTTGCAGCAACGGGATACGGTTCTGCGAAGTGATTGGCATCATTTTGACTTGCAGATTTGGCAGGTTCAGTTTTTTCTTCACCGCGTCAACGATAGCGTCAGAATAGTCCTGTGAATAACCCACCACTTTTTGTTCGTTGTTGTAGTAAGAGAACGGCACTGAGGATTCACGGTGACCCACCACGATAACGCCATTGTCTTTAATTTTTTTCAGGGTGCCGGTCAGTTCTTCTGCGTGAGCAAAGCTGCTTACGGTAACGCTTGCCAACAGTACTGATAACGCCAATTTGCGCAATTGCATGTCCAACTCCTTGCTGTCATTAGGGATCCAAACTCAGGGATCAGAAAGTACTAATGCCTCGTCATATGAAGCTAGAAAATAGCTGAATGTGAATATTATGAAACCACATTGTTTCTTTTTTGAGACGAGACGCGCACCAAATCAAAGCAATCAAACGGCTATGCACTCAGAAAGTGCATGAGAAGTCGCCTGTTTGTACCAAAATGATGCATTCCGTCATAAAAAGTAACTAATCAGATATCTTTCAATCAGATGTAGCAAGAGTCGTGCCAGATGGCCTGATTTAACTTCATAAGCGGGCAAATCGGCAGCGCTTAATGCCGCCGTTGAAACAATCGGCAGCAGGTAAAAGGGGAGCGTCAGGAATTTTAGAAAGGAGTGCTACAAAAAAGAACAGGCACCCGGAGGTGCCTGTTTTAGAAACGAAACGCTTATGCTCAGGATTTACGACGACCCAGCCATAGCGCAACCGCCGCCATGATCGCTGTAGCAAACCACACCGGCCACCAGCCAGCACGGGCATAAGGCGTCATGCCGGTTGTCGGCGTGACCTTCACGTTCAGCACCTGGCGTGTAAACTGCGGAATTTCATGGGTTACATCGCCCTGAGCATTTACCACCGCAGTAATACCGTTATTGGTACTGCGCAGCAACGGACGGCCCAGTTCCAGCGAACGCATACGCGCCATCTGGAAATGTTGCCACGGGCCAATGGAATGACCAAACCAGGCGTCGTTTGAAATCGTCAGCAGGAAATTAGTGTCCGGCTGGAGGTTGTCGCGAACCTGTTCGCCGAAGACGACTTCGTAACAAATCGCCGTGGTCAGATTCAGACCACTGACAAACAACGGTTTCTGCACGTAATCACCACTGGTCAGCCCGGACATCGGTAAATCGAAGAACGGTGCCAGCGGGCGAAGAATGGCTTCAAGCGGCACAAATTCACCAAAAGGCACCAGATGATGCTTATTGAAGCGGTTTTCGTCAGGGTAGTGATATGGCTGTTCACCGCCGAGCACGATGGCGCTGTTATACACCTTCATGCCTTCTGCATTGCGACGGGCATCAATAATACCGGTGATGAGCTGGGTGCCGTGCGCGCGATAGAGATTATCCACCATGCTCAGGAAACCCTGCTGATCGGATTCAATGTCCGAAATGGCCGATTCCGGCCAGATGATCATACTGGATTTGCCCACGTACGGACGGCTGAGATCCAGATAGGTCTGTAACGCGCTTTCCAGCGCTTTCGGATCCCATTTCATGGATTGTGGAATATTGCCCTGAACCAGTGCCACATCGACCGTTTTGTCGGTTTGTTCCTGGTACCAGTGAATGTAACGCAGCGGCCACGGCAGCAGCAGCATGGCGGCAGCAATAATTCCAGGCGTTACACGGCGCTGATAAATGGCATACACAATCAGCCCGCTCAGAGACGTCAGTAAAAGAGTGATGCCGTCGACACCGGTGATCGGTGCGAGACCTTTCAGCGGGCCGTCGATCTGGCTGTAGCCGAACTGCAGCCACGGGAAACCGGTCAGCACCCAGCCGCGCAGGAATTCAGTAATCTGCCATAGCGCGGGTGCGGCGATAGCCAGTTTCCACCAGGTGGTTTTTGGCCACAGTTTGCTGAACAAGCCCGCAAACAGCATCGTGTAGAGTGATAAATAGGCCGCCAGTAAAACAACCAGGAAAAGGTTAATGGCTTCCGGCATGCCGCCAAATGTGGCGATGCTGACATAAACCCAGTTTACGCCACTGCCAAAAAGACCCATTCCCCAGAAGAAACCCAATAAAGCCGCCTGGGCAGGGCGGCGATCGAGCGTTAATGCCAGCAGTCCGCAGAGCGAAATAATCGCCGCAGGCCAGAAGTCATAAGGGGAAAATGACACCGTGCCACAGGCACCGAAAAAGAGCGCCAGCAGGGCACGGACCCGCTGGCGTTGATATAAAGAGGCAATTGCCATGGAGTGATTATTCTTCCAGTATCGGTTGCGGCGCGTCGTCCGGTATTTTTACATGAACCTGAATGATACGACGGCTGTCGGCCATCGCAACCTTGAACAGGTAACCGTCAATTTCAATGCTTTCACCACGCGCCGGTAAATGGCCGAATGACTGCATCACCAGACCACCAATCGTATCGACTTCATCGTCACTGTAATGGGTCTGGAACACTTCATTAAAATCTTCAATCGGCGCCAGTGCACGGACGGTATAGGTATGGCGGCTGAGCTGGCGGATATCCAGATCTTCTGCTTCGTCGTACTCATCATCGATTTCGCCGACGATCAGTTCGAGAATATCTTCGATGGTTACCAGACCGGAAACGCCGCCGAATTCATCCACGACAATCGCCATATGGTAACGCTGGGAGCGGAATTCTTTCAGCATGCGGTCAACGCGTTTGCTTTCAGGAACAACGACCGCGGTTCGCAGCACTTTATCGATGCTGAATGGCTCGGACTCTGTGCGCATAAACGGCAGCAGGTCTTTGGCCATCAGGATGCCTTCAATGTGATCCTTATCTTCGCTGATCACCGGGAAGCGTGAGTGTGCAGATTCGATAATGACATCGAGGCACTCTTCCAGCGGTTGATTACGTTTTAGCGTGATCATTTGTGAACGCGGGATCATGATATCCCGGACGCGCTGCTCGGCGATATCCATCACGCCTTCCAGCATGTCACGGGTATCGGGGTCGATCAGATCGTTTTGTTCTGAATCACGGATCAGCTCAACCAGATCGCCACGGTTTTTGGGTTCACCGTGAAACAGCTGGCTAAGGATAAGGGAAAAGAAGCCCTTCTTGGGACTGGGGCTGTCACTATTTTGTGAATGGTCATCGCTCATGGCGTTTGGTTTGGATTACTCGTAGTTAGTGAAAATTATGCGCAATGCCTGCGGATGAACACTTTATCAGGCAGGCATTACGCGAGTTTACTGTGGCGCTTAGTTATCTTCTTTCTCTGAAATATACGGATCGGGATACCCCAGACCCTGCATGATTTCAGTTTCAATCGATTCCATCTCTTCGGCTTCTTCGTCAACGATATGGTCATAACCCAGCAAATGCAAACTGCCGTGAATGACCATATGCGCCCAATGGGCCAGAAGTTCTTTGTCCTGCTCTTTTGCTTCTTTCTCAACAACCTGACGACAAATAATCAGGTCGCCAAGAAGCGGCATCTCCATACCCGGCGGTGCTTCGAATGGAAAGGATAACACGTTGGTCGGTTTATCCATCCCACGATAAGTCATATTAAGTTCATGACTTTCAGGGATATCAACCAGACGAATTGTCACTTCCGATTCTTCCTGAAATTGCGGAAGAACCGCCTCAAGCCAGGTCTGGAAGTCATTTTCTGACGGCAAACCCGCCGCATCTTCGCAGGCAATTTGTAAATCGAGAATTACCGTATTCATTGACCGGCCTGTTGTGTTGCATTGTGCTGATGTTCATGTTTACGTTCTGCGGCAATGGCATCGCGGCGTTTTTGATCTTCTTCTTCCCAGGCTTCGTACGCGACCACAATGCGCGCAACCACCGGATGACGTACCACGTCTTCACTGTGGAAGAAGTTAAAACTGAGTTCTTCGACTGCCGACAGCACTTCAATCGCATGACGAAGCCCTGACTTCTGATGACGCGGCAAGTCGATTTGGGTGACGTCGCCGGTGATCACCGCTTTGGAGTTAAAACCAATACGGGTCAGGAACATCTTCATCTGTTCAATAGAAGTATTCTGGCTTTCATCGAGGATAATAAAGGCGTCGTTCAATGTACGGCCACGCATATAAGCCAGCGGGGCGACTTCAATGACGTTGCGCTCAATCAGTTTTTCAACTTTCTCAAAGCCGAGCATTTCAAATAATGCGTCGTACAGCGGGCGCAGATAAGGATCGACTTTTTGGCTGAGATCGCCCGGCAGGAAGCCCAGTTTTTCACCGGCTTCAACGGCAGGACGGGTCAGCAGGATACGACGTACTTCCTGACGCTCCAGCGCATCCACCGCAGCCGCCACGGCCAGATATGTTTTACCGGTTCCCGCAGGACCAATCCCGAAGGTGATGTCGTGGTCAAGGATATTGGCGATATACTGCGCCTGATTGGGCGTACGCGGCTTCACCATGCCACGCTTGGTTTTGATGATCACGGCTTTGCCGAACTCGGGCACACTTTCTGCCGTTTGCTCCAGCACCCGGCTTTCTTTGATCGCCAGGTGAATTTTTTCAGGATCGATATCCTGGATCTCACCGCGCAGCGGCGCAGTGTCTACGTATAAGTCACGCAGGATGTCGGCGGCTGCGGCAACAGGCAGGCTCTTCCCGACCAATTTAAACGCGTTATCACGACGGTTGATTTCAACGCCCAACCGGCGCTCCAGTTGCTTGATATTGTCATCAAACGGCCCGCACAGGCTCAGCAAACGCTGGTTGTCTTCGGGCTCGAGTAAAATCTCTTGTGTTACAACGTTCAAACGAATCCTTTGGACCACTCTGGGTCAGTCAATGTGTTCGAGTATTTTGAATTTCACCCGACTGATCATTGCTTTCAGTCGTCAACCATACCTGAGTTAATAATACATGCCCTTGGCAAAATATGCTGCAACGTGGCGGCAGTTGCAGGAGCCTTCATCCGGATATGCGGCCTTTGCTGGGAAATTAAACCCTTGTGATGAGTTTATTACCGAAAATCTCAAAAGAAACAGGACGCCGGAGCGCCCTGTCGATTGAAGGTCATGCATCATACTGAGGGGTCAGGGTTGATACATTCCAACGCCCAATTCATTTTCTTTACGGGTGCGTTCGATAACTGATTGCGGAGACTCATGCAGGCGAAGCGCCATCTGTTCTTCCGTGCGGACAACCACACCGCGCAGTGAATTGGCATACACATCGACAATTTCGACATCCACGAACTTGCCAATCATATCCGGCGTGCCTTCGAAGTTGACCACGCGGTTACATTCGGTACGGCCGGTCAGTTCCATAATGTCCTTGCGGGATGTGCCTTCCACCAGAATGCGCTGAACGGTACCCAGGGTGGCCCGGCTGAAACGCATGACCTGCTGCGTAATTCTGTCCTGCAGCAGCGCCAGACGCTGTTTCTTCTCCTCCATGCTCACATCATCAACCATATCTGCCGCCGGTGTACCCGGACGCGGAGAATAGATGAAGCTGAAGCTGACGTCGTAATTCACTTGCGCGATCAGATCCATCGTACGTTCAAAATCTTCGTTCGTTTCGCCAGGAAAACCGATGATAAAATCTGAACTGAAATGAATATCAGGACGCGCAGCGCGTAACTTGCGGATAGTCGATTTATATTCCAGCACGGTGTGAGGACGCTTCATCATCGTCAGAATGCGATCGGAGCCACTTTGGATCGGCAGATGCAGAAAGCTCACCACTTCAGGCGTATCTTTATAGACTTCTATAATGTCATCGGTAAATTCGACCGGATGACTGGTCGTGAAACGAATACGGTCAATACCATCAATCGCTGCCACCAGGCGCAACAGTTCAGCGAAGGTGCACACGCCGCCATCAAAGGCTTCGCCGCGATAGGCATTAACGTTCTGACCCAGCAGATTCACCTCACGCACGCCTTGCGCGGCCAGTTGTGCGACTTCGAACAATACGTCATCGCACGGGCGGCTGACTTCTTCACCGCGCGTATAAGGTACGACGCAGAAGCTACAATATTTGTTGCAGCCTTCCATGATGGAAACGAAGGCTGTCGGGCCGTCTGCGCGGGGTTCCGGCAGGCGATCAAATTTTTCGATTTCAGGGAAGCTGATATCCACGACCGGGCTTTTGGTGCCGCGTACGTGGTTCACCATTTCCGGCAAACGATGCAAGGTTTGCGGACCGAAGACGATGTCGACACAAGGCGCACGTTTACGCAGCATTTCGCCTTCCTGTGAGGCAACGCAGCCACCCACCCCAATGATAATATTCGGGTTTTTCTTTTTCAGTAATTTCCAGTGTCCGAGCAGGCTGAACACTTTCTCCTGCGCTTTTTCCCTTATCGAGCAGGTGTTCAGCAGCAGAATATCTGCTTCTTCAGCGTTATCCGTCAGCTGGTAACCATGGGTGCTGTCGAGAAGGTCAGCCATTTTGGATGAATCATATTCATTCATCTGGCAGCCCCAGGTTTTTATGTGCAGTTTTTTAGTCATCAGCGTGTCAGTACTCAATACGGGAAACGTTAGATCGGCAGTGCCGCAGTGCATAGCATAGTTCAGGGGCGCTATTGTAAACCCTCACTCCGGTGCTGACCAGTGCAGGAAAGCAGCTTAGGCCCTGATGCCAACACAAAAATCCGGTACACTTCGCATAATGAACTGAACAGAAAGCCGGAATAAAAATGAATAATTCTGAGAAGACATTTGATGCAGTCATTGTCGGTGGCGGCATGGTGGGGGCCGCTGCCGCGCTGGGGCTGGCACAGCAGGGATTGCAGGTCGCACTGATAGAAAATGACGAGCCTGTCGGGTTTGACCCGTCAGCGCCTGCTGATTTGCGTATCTCCGCGATTGGTTGCGCGTCAGTGCGCTTTTTACAGAAACTGGGGGCGTGGGATGCGGTTGAGGAAATGCGCTCAGTCCCTTACCGTCGTCTGGAAACCTGGGAAGTGAGCGGTTCTGAAGTGAAATTCGATGCGCAGTCCCTCGGGTTGCCGGAACTGGGCTTCATGGTCGAAAACCGGGTACTTCAGCTGGCGCTGTGGCAACAGTTCGATGCCCGCACCAATCTGACCCGCTTTTGCCCGGCAAAATTGCGTCACCTTTTGCAGCACGACGATAAAACCTGGTCTCTGCAACTGACCACCGGAGAGTTATTGCGCACGAAACTTGTGGTTGCCGCCGATGGCGCGAATTCGCTGGTGCGGCAGTTAGCAGGGATTGGTGTGGATGGCTGGGAATACCGTCAGCACTGCATGCTGATTAATGTAGAAACCGCAATGGCGGATCAGGACGTAACGTGGCAGCAATTTTTCCCTTCGGGCCCGCGGGCGTTTCTGCCATTGTTTGGCAATCAGGCCTCGCTGGTCTGGTATGACAGCCCGCAGCGCATTCGTCACCTGAAAACGCTGAATATGCAGCAACTCACGACGCAAGTGATGCAGGCTTTCCCGGCACGGCTGGGTACAGTGAAAGCGATATCCGCAGGTGCATTCCCGCTGGTTCGCCGCCACGCGCAGCGTTATGTCTTACCGGGGCTGGCGCTGGTGGGGGACGCTGCACATACCATCAATCCTCTGGCAGGGCAGGGTGTGAATCTGGGGTACCGTGACGTGGAGGCGTTGTTATCGGTGCTGGAGAAGGCGCGTGACCATGATGAAGCGTGGAGCAGCGAAAAGGTGTTGCGGCGTTATCAGCGCCAGCGTCGTCTGGATAATCTGCTGATGCAAAGCGGGATGGATTTGTTCTATACCGCCTTCAGTAATGATCTGGCACCGGTGAAAGCGTTGCGTAATCTGGCGCTGATGACCGCACAGCGTGCGGGTGCACTGAAAATCAAAGCGTTGAAATATGCTTTAGGGATTTGATGACCAGAGGGCAAACCGGATTCATCCCGGTTTCCCCTCTCGTTTGAAAACGTCAGATAGCAAAAAGCCCGCGCGAGGCGGGCTTTCTTAATGTGGCTGGGGTGCCAGGATTCGAACCTGGGTATGCTGGTATCAGAAACCAGAGCCTTACCGCTTGGCGACACCCCAATTTTGTTTCTCACTACCTTTTGAGCAGTGTACTGCAAGTAAAATGGTGGCTACGACGGGATTTGAACCTGTGACCCCATCATTATGAGTGATGTGCTCTAACCAGCTGAGCTACGTAGCCAAATTTTACTGACTTACTTCAAAACTTCAAGCACTAATTTAACTAACTTAATAATAAATTTCAAGTGCTTACCAATTATACAGAAAGAAGTATGGCTGGGGTACCTGGATTCGAACCAGGGTATGCTGGTATCAAAAACCAGTGCCTTACCGCTTGGCGATACCCCAACAGTACAACTTCTTCAAATTGGATTTTCCTCACAACCACATCAATACAGCAATGTGAAAGGTAAGAAAATGGCTGGGGTACCAGGATTCGAACCTGGGAATGCTGGTATCAAAAACCAGTGCCTTACCGCTTGGCGATACCCCAACAGTGCTGCCGATGTCTGGAAATGGTGCGGGAGGCGAGACTTGAACTCGCACACCTTGCGGCGCTAGAACCTAAATCTAGTGCGTCTACCAATTTCGCCACTCCCGCAAAAAAGATGGTGGCTACGACGGGATTCGAACCTGTGACCCCATCATTATGAGTGATGTGCTCTAACCAACTGAGCTACGTAGCCATCTTTTTTCGCGCTACCTTCATCGGCGTTGCGGGGCGCATTATGCGTATATGACCGTTTTGCGTCAACACCTTTTTTGGAGAAAAAGGCCTGACGGTGTCCATTTGTGTGGCTTATAACCACTCTGGTGATTAATTGGACAAAAGACATTATTTTTACTGACTTTACACGTAAAAAAACGGGCCTGAAGAGGCCCGTTTGCTACAAGGAGTTTTACTGGTAAATCGGTTATTTGTAGGCGGACTGATGCACGCCAACAGCACGGCCGGAAGGATCGTCCATGTTTTTGAACGCTTCGTCCCACTCAATCGCTTTCGCAGAAGAACAGGCCACTGACGGCCCGCCAGGTACACATTCAGCCGCACTTGGCACCGGGAACAATTCTTCAAAAATCGTGCGGTACAGATAACCTTCTTTCGATGTCGGCGTGTTGTACGGGAAACGGAAATGTGCAGTTTCAAGCTGTTGATCGGTGATCTGCTGTGAGGCCACTTCTTTTAAAGTATCGATCCAGCTGTAACCTACACCATCAGAGAACTGTTCTTTCTGACGCCATGCAACGCTGTGGGGTAAATAAGACTCGAAACATTCACGCAGGATATGTTTCTCCATCTTACCGTTGCCGCACATCTTGTCTTTCGGGTTGATACGCATTGCGACGTCGAGGAATTTTTTGTCCAGGAACGGTACGCGGGCTTCAACACCCCAGGCTGACATGGCTTTGTTAGCACGCGCACAGTCATACATGTGCAGGGCCAGCAATTTACGCACGGTTTCTTCGTGGAATTCTTTGGCGTTCGGCGCCTTATGGAAATACAGATAGCCGCCCAGCACTTCGTCAGCACCTTCGCCGGACAACACCATCTTGATGCCCATCGCTTTGATTTTACGCGACATCAGATACATTGGCGTTGAGGCCCGGATAGTCGTGACGTCATAAGTTTCGATGTGATAAATCACGTCGCGGATCGCATCCAGACCTTCCTGCACGGTGAAATGAATTTCGTGATGCACGGTGCCCAAATGGTTGGCGACTTCCTGAGCAGCGCGCAGGTCCGGGGAACCTTGCAGACCGACGGCAAAGGAGTGCAGTTGCGGCCACCAGGCTTCGCTCTGGTCTTTATCTTCGATACGGCGACCGGCAAATTTCTTGGTGATGGCAGAAATCACGGAGGAATCCAGACCACCTGACAGCAGCACGCCGTAAGGTACGTCAGACATCAGGTGACTTTTCACCGCTTCTTCCAGCGCATCTTTCAACGCCGCAGCGTCGGTTACGTTGTCTTTGACATTTTCGAAGTCAAACCAGTCGCGCTGATAATATTCGCGAATTTCACCGTCCTGGCTCCATAAATAGCTGCCTGCCGGGAATTCTTTGATGGTGCGGCAAACGGGCACCAGCGCCTTCATTTCTGAAGCCACATACATGTTGCCGTGTTCGTCATAACCCATATACAGCGGGATGATGCCTAAATGGTCACGGCCAATCAGGTAAGCGTCTTTTTCTGTGTCATAAAGGATGAATGCGAACATGCCTTGCAGTTCATCGAGGAAGGCTGGGCCTTTTTCCTGATACAGCGCCAGAATCACTTCACAGTCAGACGCGGTCTGGAATTCATACTTGTCGCCCAGCTCAGCGCGCAAAGCCTGATGGTTGTATATTTCGCCGTTAACAGCCAGAACATGCGTGTGTGCCGCGTTATATAAAGGTTGAGCGCCGTTGTTCACGTCGACAATGGACAGACGCTCATGTGACAGAATTGCTTTATCGCTGGCAAACACACCGGACCAGTCGGGTCCGCGGTGACGCATCAGGCGCGACAGTTCCAGCGCTTTTTTGCGCAGCTCGACGGAGTCAGTTTTGATATCGAGCACACCGAAAATTGAACACATATTACTTTCTCCCTAACGACGTTTCTCTGGCTGTCATTTTTATGATTACGAATGAGGATCAACGTTGCCGTTCTTTCAGTTTTAGCCCGGCGCTGTTGCGTTGCTGACTATGAAAATGCGTCAAAACCCCCATGTTGTGCAAGCGTTTTAACGCTCTTCTGATAAATAGTGGGTTGATGGGGAGTGTTATTTGATGAATTGTCATTTTTAACGCTATTTTATTAGCGAATTATTAATTTAATCGCCAAAAACTGAGGAGGATTCAAAAAAAGAGAAAAGTGGATAAAAATCAGGCAAAAGGCAAAAAAAAACGAGCCTGAATAAAGATCCGGACTCGTTTTCAGGCAGTTAACGGAAGCGCTAAATCACGTCGATATCGGCCACTGACGGATAAATCCAGGTCGGGCGGAAAGGCATGCCTTCAATATCATTGAGCGTGGAAACGCCGGTCAGCACCAGAACGGTTTCCAGACCCGCCTGGAAACCAGCCAGAATATCAGTACGCAGATTATCACCCACAATGACGGTATCTTCGGAATGCGCCTGCATTTTATTCAGCGCCGAACGGATAATCCACGGACTCGGTTTACCGACATAAAACGGCTGGCGGCCGGTAATTTTTTCGATAGGTGCGCATAACGCGCCACAGGCTGGAACAAAACCGTGCCCGTGATTATCAGGATTCGTTGCAATAAAGCGCGCGCCGTTTGCCACGAAATAGGCGGCTTTATGGATCATGTCCCAGTTATAAGAACGGGTCTCGCCGACAATCACGAAATCAGGATTGATATCGGTGATGGTGAAACCGGCTTTATATAACTCATGAATCAGCGCGCCTTCGCCAACAACATAGGCTTTTTTGCCTTCCTGACGTTTGAGGAAATCGGCTGTGGCCATCGCAGAGGTGAAAAATGCACTTTCAGGCACGTCAAGACCGGCAGCGCTGAAGCGGTTTGCCAGATCCTGTGCTGTCTGGGAAGGGTAGTTAGTGAGAATAACCAGAGGCATTCCCTGTTCCTGAATCCGCGCCAGAAAACGATCGGCACCAGGTACTGCGGTATTGTCGTGCAACAGCACGCCGTCAATGTCACAAATTACGTTCTTTATCGTCATAATTTCCAAACCCACATTTTCAGTCCCATTCCTGGCAGCCCGATACTATAGCACGTCTTAATTTTCCATCAGACGCTGTAACAGAACGCCATTCAGCATCGCCCGTTTTACCAGGGCAAACGCACCAATCGCTGACTGATGATTCAGGGCTGACGTCACCACCGGTAAATTACGGCGGAAATCTTTCAGAACTTGCGCATTAATACAGTTCTGAATGGCCGGAAGCAGAACCTTATCGGCCTCAGTAATTTCACCGGCTATCACGACTTTTTGCGGATTAAACAGGTTTATCGCGATGGAGACACCTTTACCCAACTGGCGGCCAACGTGCTCGATCACTTCGGTTGCCAGCGGATCGTGGCGGTTTGCCGCTTTGCAGATTGCCGAAATTGAGCAGTCATTCAGACTCAGCTTGCTGGCGTAGCCTTGCGTCAGTAAATGGCGCACCCGATTTTCGATGGCAGCGTTAGCCGCAACGGTTTCCAGACAGCCGAAATTACCGCAATGGCAGCGTTCGCCCAGCGGGTCGATCTGAATGTGACCGATTTCACCGACGTTGCCGTTACTGCCGAGAAAAATCTGGCCGTTAACGATGATGCCAGCACCCGTACCGCGGTGTAAACGAACCAAAATGGAGTCCTGACAGTCGCGGGTTGCACCGAAGTAGTGCTCGGCAAGCGCCAGACTGCGGATATCGTGGCCGACAAAACTGGTGACTTTAAACCGGGCTTCCAGCGCATCGACTAATTTCCACGCGCCCACGCTGATATGCGGCATATAGCGCACGATGCCTTTATTCGGATCGACCAGCCCCGGAAGGATGACGGAAATGGCAATCAGTTCGCGGATTTTGCGCTGGTTCAGTTCGATGAATTGCTGGATAGCCTCGAACAGTGCGTTCTCGAGGGTTTCCTGAGTACGCTCGGGCAGGGCGTAATGTTGTTCGGCCAGCGATTTGGCGCTGAGATCATAGAGCGTAATCGTCGCATCATGGCGACCAAGACGTACTGCGATGGTATGGAAAGGGCGGGTTTCGGTGATGATAGAAATGGCGCGGCGCCCCCCGGTGGAAGCCTGCTGATCAACTTCTTTAATCAGCCCGCGCTCAAGTAATTGTCGGGTAATTTTGGTAACACTGGCGGGCGCTAACTGACTCATGTCAGCAATCTGAATGCGCGAGATGGGACCTTGTTGGTCAATCAGGCGGTAAACCGCCGCGCCGTTTAACTGCTTAACCAGATCAACGTTGCCGATTTGTGCCTGCTGTCCGCCAGTTGTCATCAATGCTTTTATCCGCTCAATTAAACTTCGTCACCATTAACGATAGTTTTTGTGATTTTAAAATCATGAGTGAACGCGGTGAGGTTGGCGACTTTACCTGCTTCGATGCTGCCCAGTTGGTCGTCAACACCAATTGCGCGTGCCGGATAAAGCGTTGCCATACGCAGCGTTTCGTCCAGCGCGATGCCAACATGTTCGACGCTATTTTGTGCCGCTTCGATCATCGTCAGCGCAGAGCCGCTCAGTGTTCCGTTTTCGTCCACACAGAGTCCGTCACGGTAGTATATTGTTTTACCGGCAAAAATGAACTCATCAATATTCGCGCCAGCCGGAGCCGTTGCGTCAGTGACCAGCACCAGCTTCTCTCCTTTGAGCTTTTTCGCGTTGCGAATATTCGCCCAGTCGACATGAAGACCATCAGCAATCACACCGGTATAGACTTCTGGCGTATCGAAGATTGCACCAATAAGACCAGGCTGACGGCCTGTAATGGCTGGCATTGCATTATAAAGGTGCGTGGCGAAGCTGATACCTGCGGCAAAACCGGCACGGGCTTCAGCATAGGTTGAATTTGAATGGCCTGCGGAAATCACTATTCCTGCATCACGCAACTGGCGGATATATTTTGCATCAACCTGTTCAGGTGCGAGTGTCAGTTGGGTAATTACGTCAGCATTTGCACACAGGTAATCAATCATGGCGCTGTCTGGCAGGCGGATGAATGCCGGATTGTGCGTGCCTTTTTTCAGCGGGCTGAGGTATGGCCCTTCAAGGTGCAGACCCAGTGCCTGGTTCGGATACTTTTCCAGATAGGTGCGCATGACGCTGATACCGTGTTTCATGTAGTCATCGCTACAGGTGATAAGCGTCGGTAAGAAACTGGTACAGCCGGATTTTTCATTGGCTTTCTGCATGATTTCTAACGTTTCTACTGAAATCGCTTCCAGTGAATCGTTGAACTGCACGCCACCACAACCATTAAGTTGCAGATCGATAAATCCGGGGGCAAGAATGGCACCATCCAGACTGCGGGTTTCCACATTCGCCGGCAATTCACTCACCGGGCAGACTCGTTCGATTTTGCCATCGGCAATCACTACTGCGTGGTTATCCAGAACGTCATGACCGGTATACACCCGGCAGTTCATTAAAGCGTACATCATGCCCCCATTCCCCTAAATCCTTTGAGCTGCAGCAGCGTTGGCTGCCTTCACTCACTCCGGTCACTTACTTGAGTAAGCTCCCGGAGATTCGTTCAGTTGCCGCCTTGCTGCAACTCCAGGGCTTTCGGGGACTCAGTTAATTAAAGGTTTTTCATATTTTCCGCTTCTAACTCGCGGAAATATTTAACAGTTTTGACTTTCAGTTCCATGGTGGACGGCTCGTCACATACCATAACGGCTTTCGCGTGCAATTGCAGGCAACTGATGGTCCACATGTGGTTGATATTACCTTCAACAGCCGCTTCCAGTGCCTGCGCTTTGGCATGGCCAGTCACCAGAATCATCACTTCTTCCGCATCCAGCAGCGTGCCTACGCCAACGGTCAGGGCGTATTTTGGCACCTGTGAGACATCGTTGTCGAAGAAACGTGAGTTCGCGATACGGGTTTCATGCGTCAGGGTTTTGATACGGGTACGGGAAGCCAGAGAAGAGGCCGGTTCGTTGAATGCGATATGACCGTCATTACCCACACCACCCATAAACAGGTGAATCTTGCCGTATGACTTAATTTTCGCCTCGTACTGGCGGCATTCTTCGTTGACGTCTGGTGCATTACCATTCAGAAGATTGATGTTTTCGCGTGGAATATCAACGTGATCAAAGAAGTTTTGGTACATAAACGTATGGTAGCTCTCAGGGTGTTCCTGTGGCAGACCGACATATTCGTCCATGTTGAAGGTCACTACGTTTTTAAAGCTAACCTGGCCTGCTTTATGCATGGCGATTAAATGTTTGTAAGCTTCGAGCGGCGTACCACCGGTGGGTAAGCCCAATACAAACGGACGGTCAGCAGTGGGTTTAAACGCATTGATGCGTTCAACGATATGACGTGCAGCCCATTTGCCTACTTCAGTGGGGGTGTTTAAGGGAATAAGTCTCATCAGATACCTCTTAGTTTCAGAATATTGAATATACTATGTCTGTCCTCCGCTGAAGTTTTTAGCGCGGGGCAGGAATTCAGAAAGCAGTTTTGGGTTCAGGGCGGTCTTGTTAAGCGTAAACCACCGCAACGGTTTATGACTGGCACAATGCCGCCTGGATTTTTTTAATGATAAAATAAGTTTGGTGTCTTGACCAGTGTGATGGCATGTTATGACCTCTTTTTGGTGACAATTCTCACAAAAAGAGAGGTTTTAATTTGCGATACGAAATAATCTTTTTACACTCGCAATCGCAGTTGGTTAAATCGGAACGGTAAATGTAAAAGGTAGTAAACATACTAATTAAACTACTTTGGTGATTCGCTTACGGGCGAGTAGGGGGAATGTTGAATATATTGAGTTATCTACAAAAGATTGGCCGGGCATTAATGGTGCCTGTTGCTACGTTACCGGCCGCCGCCATCCTCATGGGCGTCGGCTACTGGATCGACCCTGTGGGCTGGGGTGGAGACAATGCGCTGGCGGCATTTTTCATTAAATCTGGCTCCGCCATCATTGAAAACATGTCCGTACTGTTTGCGATCGGTGTGGCGTATGGCATGTCCAAAGACAAAGACGGTGCAGCGGCACTGACTGGTTTTGTCGGTTTCCTGGTTCTTACCACGCTGTGTTCGCCTGCAGCCGTGTCAATGATTCAGAAGATCCCGTTAGACCAGGTGCCGACGGCGTTTGGTAAAATCAATAACCAGTTCGTGGGTATCTTGGTCGGTATCATTTCTGCTGAGTTATACAACCGCTTCAGCCATGTCGAGTTGCCGAAAGCGCTGTCATTCTTCAGCGGTCGTCGTCTGGTTCCGATCCTCACTTCTTTCCTGATGATCATCGTTGCCTTCATCCTGATGTATATATGGCCTCTGATTTTCAACGCTCTGGTGACCTTCGGTGAGCATATCCAGCAACTGGGTTCTGCCGGTGCGGGGATCTACGCCTTCTTCAACCGTTTACTGATCCCGGTCGGCCTGCATCATGCACTGAACTCCGTGTTCTGGTTTGATGTTGCAGGCATTAACGATATTCCTAACTTCCTCGGTGGTCAGGAATCTATCCAGTCAGGTAAAGGGGTGGTGGGTATCACCGGTCGTTATCAGGCGGGCTTCTTCCCGATCATGATGTTCGGTCTTCCGGGCGCTGCACTGGCGATTTACCACTGCGCACGTCCTGAAAACAAAGCAAAAGTTGCCGGTCTCATGCTGGCTGCTGCTTTTGCTTCCTTCTTTACCGGTATTACCGAACCGCTGGAGTTCTCCTTCATGTTCGTTGCACCGGTGCTGTATGTGATCCACGCCGTCCTGACCGGTATTTCGGTCTTTATCGCAGCAAGCATGCACTGGATTGCCGGTTTCGGTTTCAGCGCAGGTTTGGTGGATATGGTGCTGTCTTCCCGTAACCCGCTGGCGACTCACTGGTACATGCTGATCCCGCAGGGTCTGGTGTTCTTCGTGATTTACTATGTGGTGTTCCGTTTCACCATCCAGAAATTCAACCTGCTGACCCCGGGTCGTGAACTGGCAGTGGCCGGTGACGAAGCTGACGGTTACGACGTTGATGTGGAAACTGCTGGCAACAAAGGTGATGAAACCGTTGCTCTGGCACGTCGTTATATCAGTGCTATTGGTGGTTCAGACAACCTGACCGGCATTGATGCCTGTATTACCCGTCTGCGTCTGAACGTGAAAGACTCAGCACTGGTCAACGACGGACTGGCGAAACGTCTGGGTGCTTCAGGGGTTATCCGCCTGAATAAACAAAGCGTGCAGGTGATTGTCGGTACCCGTGCCGAAATCATTGCCGGCGCAATGCGTACCGCACTGAATGCTGGCCCGATTGCTGCGGCTACCGCAACACCGGCTGCGCCAGTGTCTGAAGTCAAACCTCAGGCAAACAGCGTGAAAGCCGTAGTGGAAACTCTGGTGTCTCCGGTTACCGGTGACATCGTGGCGCTGGATCAGGTGCCTGATGAAGCCTTTGCCAGCAAAGCGGTGGGTGATGGTGTCGCCATCCGGCCTACCGATAAAATTGTTGTGTCGCCAGCGGCGGGCACTGTGGTGAAAATCTTCAATACCAATCATGCGTTCTGCCTGGAAACCACTTCCGGTGCTGAAATCGTGGTGCATATGGGGATTGATACCGTTGCGCTGAACGGTCAGGGCTTTACCCGCCTGGTCGAAGAAGGGGCAACCGTCACTGCCGGTCAGCCAGTGCTGGAACTGGATCTGGATTACCTGAACGCCAACGCGCGCTCAATGATCAGCCCGGTCGTCGTCAGCAATATTGATGATTATACCGGTGTGACGTCACTGGCCAGCGGTTCTGTGGTAGCCGGTCAGACCAAACTGTTCGACATCCAGGGCAAATAATCCTGCAGATGGCATAACAGGTCGACATAGTGACTGCGGGAAGAGAGCGATCTCTTCCCGCTTTTTATTGTCTGAGGACAGAGGCAGCAGAGATAACCACGATTTTATGCAACTAACGGTTGTTTCCCGACGTGGCTTGTTGGAACATAAGCGGTTATCCGTAGAGTCAATGTTGCGTAGAGGAATTGCACAATGAGTGAGGCTGAAGCCCGCCCAACAAATTTTATCCGTCAGATTATTGATGAGGATCTGGCGACCGGGAAACACAATACTGTTCACACCCGTTTCCCGCCTGAGCCTAATGGCTATCTGCATATCGGTCATGCGAAATCCATCTGCCTGAATTTCGGCATTGCGCAAGACTATCAGGGGCAGTGCAATCTGCGTTTTGACGATACTAACCCGGCAAAAGAAGACATCGAATTCGTTGAGTCGATCAAACGCGACGTCCAGTGGTTAGGTTTCGACTGGAGCGGCGATATTCATTATTCCTCGGACTACTTTGATCAGTTGCATGCTTACGCGCTGGAACTGATCAACAAAGGTCTGGCGTATGTTGATGAATTGTCTCCTGACCAGATCCGTGAATATCGCGGTTCACTGACGTCGCCGGGTAAAAACAGCCCGTACCGCGATCGTACCGTGGAAGAGAACATTGCGCTGTTTGAAAAAATGCGTAACGGTGAGTTCGCCGAAGGCGCGGCGTGTCTGCGTGCAAAAATCGATATGGCCTCGCCATTCTTCGTGATGCGTGATCCGGTTCTGTACCGTATTAAGTTCGCAGAACACCACCAGACCGGTAAAAAATGGTGCATCTACCCGATGTACGATTTCACCCACTGCATTTCCGATGCGCTGGAAGGGATCACCCATTCGCTGTGTACGCTGGAATTCCAGGACAACCGTCGTCTGTACGACTGGGTTCTGGATAACATTTCTATTCCATGCCATCCGCGTCAGTACGAATTCTCCCGTCTGAATCTCGAATACTCCATCATGTCCAAGCGTAAGCTGAACCTGCTGGTGACGGATAAGATTGTTGAAGGCTGGGACGATCCGCGTATGCCGACGGTTTCAGGTCTTCGCCGCCGGGGGTATACCGCGGCTTCTATCCGTGAATTCTGCCGTCGCATCGGCGTTACCAAGCAGGATAACAACGTCGAAATGATGGCGCTCGAATCCTGCATCCGTGACGATCTGAACGAGAACGCACCGCGCGCCATGGCGGTTATCAATCCGGTTAAAGTGATTATTGAAAACTTTACCGGTGATGATGTGCAGATGGTGAAGATGCCGAACCATCCGAATAAACCGGAAATGGGTACCCGCGAAGTGCCGTTCACCCGTGAGATTTACATTGATCAGGCGGATTTCCGTGAAGAAGCCAACAAGCAGTACAAGCGTCTGGTGTTGGGCAAAGAAGTGCGTTTGCGTAATGCCTACGTGATCAAAGCGGAACGTATCGAGAAAGACGGAGAGGGGAATATCACCACGATCTTCTGTTCATACGATATTGACACGCTGAGTAAAGATCCTGCTGATGGCCGCAAGGTGAAAGGCGTGATCCACTGGGTTTCCGCTTCAGAAGGTAAACCGGCTGAGTTCCGCCTGTATGACCGCCTGTTCAGTGTTGCAAATCCGGGGCAGGCAGACGATTTCCTGACCACCATCAATCCGGAATCTCTGGTGATTGCGCACGGTTTTGTCGAACCGTCCCTGGTGGCTGCTCAGGCTGAAATCAGCCTGCAGTTCGAGCGTGAAGGCTACTTCTGTGCTGACAGCCGCTATTCCAGCGCGGAACATCTGGTGTTCAACAGGACCGTTGGCCTGCGCGATACGTGGGAAAGCAAACCGGTCGCATAAAAGTCATCGCGATAAGGTTTTAAAACGCAGCTCAGGCTGCGTTTTTTTATATCTGCGTTTTATTTCTCCCGGAAGAAATTTTGTTTTTCGACGCGAATTAATGCGTTTCCAACACTTGCATTTTAAATGCTTTCTTCATGTGTTTTCATTTGCTGAAACGTTTTAATTGTTAGAAAATTACAGTTAATTAATTGTTTTTATTAATTATTTATATAAGCCATCTGTTTAATCCTTTCCTAAGACGTGATGTTACAATTTTTCATTTTTATGTGCACTTTGTCATATTTCGATGATTAATGATTAATTACTCATTGATAATTCGCGCCGCGAAAAATACTCTTAATCCTGATTTAACCGGTTCGTCTCTGGCGGCCGATTTTGATACCCGTTTGGGTTTTTGCACGAAATTTTTAGTCAAAATGAGGAATCTCTATGCACAAGCACCGTAACAGGGGTGGGGGATCGGCTTACCTGAAACCTGCCATGTATTCTCTCGCCGGCACCTTACTGGGTGGCGGAATGATGTTTTCACCAGAGGCCCAGGCGGCCGGTTTTATTGATGATTCAACGCTGACGGGGGGCGTGTATTACTGGCAGCGTGAACGTGACCGCAAGGATATGGATCCGACAAGTAACAGCTACAAAGACTATACAACCAACCTTTCGCATTCTACCGCTAACCTGAATCTCGATTTTTCTTCCGGGTATGCCTGGGACATTTTTGGTGTTGATATCGCGGCCTTTACGGCGATTGAAATGGCCGAGAGCAGCGAGAGCGGACATCCCAACGAAATCGCTTTTTCCAACAGCAACCGCGCTTACGACGAAGATTACTCGGGTGATAAAAGCGGGGTCAGCCTTTATAAGGCCGCCGGTAAATTCAAATACGGCGGATTCTGGGGGCACGCGGGCTATATTCAGCCTACCGGACAGACACTGATCGCGCCGCACTGGAGCTTTATGCCGGGTACCTATCGCGGTGCAGAAGCCGGTTATAAACACGATTTCGGTGAGCCGGGTGAGCTGAGTTTCTCCTATATGTGGGCTGACGAATATAAATCGCCGTGGCATCTGGAAATGGATGATTTCCGCCAGAATGACCAGAAAACCGGCGTTTCTTATATTCACTCGCTCGGGGCAAAATATGATTTTAAAAATGACTTCGTGCTGGAAGGCGCATTTGGCCAGGCGGAAAGTTATGTCGATCAGTATTTTGCTAAAGCCTCGTACAAAATGGATCTGCTGGGCAATCCGCTGACCACCAGCTATCAGTTCTATGGCGCAGAAGACCGTATCAGTGATAAGAACGATCCGAACAGTTTGTACGATGGTCTGGCATGGTTGCAGGCGCTGACCTTCGGCTATACCACCGGTCAGTTTAACTGGCGACTGGAAGGGACAATGGTCAAAGCGGAAGGGAATCAGGGTTACTTCCTGCAGCGCATGACCCCGACTTATTCTTCCTCAAATGGCCGTCTTGATGTGTGGTGGGACAACCGCTCGGACTTCAACGCCAACGGGGAAAAAGCACTGTATGCAGGCGTATTGTATGACCTGGCGAAATGGGATTTACCGGGTTTGGCATTCGGTGGCTCATATGTTTATGCGTGGGATGCCAAACCGAGTACCAACGCTGCTTACGACCAGAGCCAGCGCCTGAAAGAAAGCGCCTGGAGCCTGGATGCGCTGTACACCCTTCAGGAAGGTCGCGCGAAAGGTACGTTATTCAAACTGCATTACACCCAGTACGACAACCATTCGGATATTCCGAGCTGGGGCGGCGGGTACGGCAATATCTTCCAGGATGAAAAAGACGTGAAATTCATCGTTATCGCTCCATTCACTATTTTCTGAGGTCGCTATGTCGATGAATAAATTACTGATGATCGTGGTTTCGGCTGTTCTGCTGGCCGGTTGTGCGCCAACCACCGATCAGGTACAAATATCCCAAACGCGGGAAGATTATCGTACCTGTATCAATACGTCGGAAGGTAATCCGGACAAACTGGCTTCCTGTCAGGTGTTACTGAATAAACTGAAACAGGAAAAGGCCCACCAGCAATTTGCGGAACAGGAAACGGTGCGTGTGGTGGATTACCAGCGCTGTCTGACGGCGCGTAAAACCGGTAATGGTCAGGCGTATGCAGCAGATTGCGGAAAGATATGGCAGGAAATCAGCGCCAATAATTCTCCGCAACCGTGAATCAAACAGGCATCAATCAAACCCCGGCTGCCGGGGTTTTTTATGTCTGCTGTCAGCGCAAAATCCACGCATAAAAAAACCGCTTTTCAGCGGTTAATTAATTCAGAGCCTGTGCGGCAACGAGGTTGCCCTGTGCATATTAATGCGCAGGTTTATCGTTGTGCAAAGATTCATCTTCGCGGCAATCGCCTGCTTCACAGTGGCCGTACAGGTACAAACTGTGGTTGGTGAGCTTGATACCGTGTTTTTTAGCAATCTCACGCTGACGGCCTTCAATGTACTCGTCACGGAATTCGATCACACGTCCGCAATCGAGGCAGATCAGGTGATCGTGGTGATGTTGCTGAGTCAGTTCGAATACGGACTTGCCGCCTTCGAAATTATGACGCGTAACGATACCGGCATCGTCGAACTGGTTCAGGACACGGTAGACCGTCGCCAGACCGATTTCTTCACCCATATCAATCAGTTGCTTGTAAAGATCTTCCGCACTAACGTGATGACCTTCCGGCGCTTGCAGCACTTCCAGGATTTTGAGGCGCGGAAGCGTGACTTTTAAGCCAGCTTTCTTCAGTGCGGTGTTGTTGTCAGTCATGCGGATTCAGTCCTGTTACTATGTGCTAATCAAGTTGAGGCATGCAGCCTGTGGCATCGGCGGCACAAAATTATTCGTTTAATCTCTTCGTTTAACGCAATGTGCCAATTCTCGTCAACGACAGCCTGTTAATAAAGATCACAAATTGCCGGTCACATTTGGAATGCAACGACTTGATCAATAGAAAAAACAGAGGAACTCAGTGTACCTTGATATGACCGAAAGTTACAATTTTGTAGCAGTTAAATTGTTAATTTCAGTAATAGTTTGGCCCTTCAATTGTAGAATAAATCCTCAGGGCCAACAGGGTTTTTAGCCAATAATTTCAGAAAGGCTGAGTTCTTCTGTGATCTGCTTCACCCAGGCATCAACGCGTTCGCTGGTCAGTTCCGGCTGACGATCTTCGTCAATTGCCAGTCCGATGAAGTGCTTATCATCAGCCAGGCCTTTAGAGGCTTCGAAGTGGTAACCTTCGGTAGGCCAGTGTCCGACAATCACTGCGCCGCGTGGTTCAATGATATCGCGCACGGTGCCCAGCGCGTCGCAGAAATATTCGGCGTAGTCTTCCTGATCACCGCAGCCAAACAGTGCAACCAGCTTACCTTCGAAATCTATCTCTTCCAGCGTTGGGAAAAAGTCGTCCCAGTCACACTGCGCTTCACCGTAATACCAGGTTGGAATACCGATTAGCAAAATATCGAATTTTTCCAGATCCTCTTTGCTGCTCTTCGCAATGTCATGCACCTCTGCAACATCTTTACCCAATTGCTTCTGGATCATTTTTGCGATGTTTTCGGTGTTACCTGTATCGGATCCAAAGAAGATACCTACAACGGCCATAAGATTACCTAACCTCTTGTTCTCAATGAAGTGCTCTGCAACGCAGGCAATAATAATGCAGATGATAGCAAACTCGTGCGGCGGAGAATATGTTTCTGCCCGCCTTCTTAACTGGGAAATAAGTTTATCGGGCAATATTTTTAAGTGTTATCGCCTTTGTGTGCTTTGACGTGTGACGAATTAACCACAGGTTTTATAGGGTCAACGCAAATTTGAGAAATAAGTCGTCACAATACTAAATTTCGAGAATATTCCGCCGATAGATGATGCGGGAGCAATCTCAACATAATAAAGAAATCGATGCCCGGAGAGGTGTTCAAACATGTCCTGGGGCACTTGCCTGCGGGTTACCTGTCTTGATTCTCCGCATCCCCGTCAATCCTCAGGCCAGAAACAGACATGTTTCGAGAGAGGCATATCGTGCAGTTTTTAAAAAATATCACCATCAGGGCCGCTTTATTAACCATTCTTGGTATCTTTTGCGTCATGTGGGCATGCGTGTCCCTTTACACCGTTACCTCACTGGACACACTGACGCAAAATACCAAAAACAGTACTGAGCTGGTCAACAATATGGCGCTGATCAATAAAGGCAATGATCAGTACTTCCGTACCGTGACGCGCATGAGCCGCGCCGTCGCACAGCTTCAGGCCGATCCGTCAAAAGGCCCGGAAATTTTTGATAGCGCAAAACAATCACTCAACGGGCTGACGCAGGCGCTGGCCAGCTTTAAAGCGGCACCGCATCCGGGGCTGGAAGATGCTTCCGTGCAGGAATTAATCACCAGCTGGGAAAATCTGATCACGCAGGGCGTCACGCCATTGTTTGACGCAGCCCGCAGCAACAACATGGAATCCTATAACCAACTGACCAATTCCACCGTGCCTGCGCTGAGCCGCAGCTTTGGCTCATCGATGGAAAAAGTCAGCGGTCAGATCGCTGTCGATTTTGATGCGGCGCAACGGCAATCTACCCATCTGACCTCATTCAGCAAAGTGATTCTGCTGACGGCATTTGGTATCGGGCTGGTGATTTTATTGCTGACTGATCGCTATCTGGTGATGGCGCTGGTGAAACCGCTGGATAAAATCCGCGATCACTTCGCGGTGATCGCCAGCGGCGATCTGACGCTTTATCTGGATGAGTTCGGTAAAAACTGCGCCGGTAAGCTGATTCCGTTGCTGAACGAGATGCAGTCGAGCCTGGTTAATACCGTTCAGACCATCCGCAACTGCACCAATCACATCTATCAGGGCGCGTCAGAAATTTCTGCCGGGAACAACGATTTATCTTCCCGTACGGAAGAACAGGCGTCTGCCCTGGAAGAAACCGCTGCCAGCATGGAACAACTGACGGCTACCGTGAAACACAATGCCGATAACGCGCATCACGCCAGCCAGCTGGTCATGGAAGCTTCTACCACCGCACAGAAGGGCGGCAACATCGTCGCGGACGTGGTCAGCACCATGAAAGATATCTCCGGCAGCTCAAAGAAAATTGCTGAAATCACTTCCGTGATTAACAGTATCGCTTTCCAGACCAACATTTTGGCGCTGAACGCCGCAGTAGAAGCGGCACGTGCGGGCGAACAGGGGCGTGGTTTTGCCGTGGTGGCCAGCGAAGTGCGCAGTCTGGCACAACGCAGTGCGCAGGCAGCGAAAGAAATCGAGCAACTCATCAGCGAATCAGTTTCCCGCGTTGACAGCGGTTCGAAACTGGTTGAAAACGCCGGTCAGACGATGAATGAAGTGGTGCGCTCAATTACGCATGTCACCGACATCATGGCGGAAATCGCCTCTGCCTCCGATGAGCAAAGCAAAGGGATCAGTCAGGTGGCTGTCGCTGTCACAGAAATGGACAGCGTCACACAGCAGAACGCCGCATTGGTAGAACAGGCGTCGCAGGCTGCGGTATCGCTGGAAGAACAGGCTTCATTGCTCAACAACGCCGTCGCCACCTTCAAGCTGAAAGACAGTGTGACCAGCGTCGGTTCACGTCCGGCGAAGTCGGTTTCGGCGCCATTATTGCGTCCGGATACCGGCAGGCTTTCGGCGAAAAGTGCAGAAAACTGGGAAACGTTCTGAGTGGGAAGGCATGAAGTAGCGGGGAATAAGTAAGAAAAAACAAACGGGTAGCCTGAGAGGGTTACCCGTTTTTCAATCAACCTTCATGACCGTTAAGATGTGAGAGCAGCATCTCTTCAATCAATTCGCTACGACTGATATTGCGTTCTTCTGCCAGCTTATTGAGCATATCAACAGCATCGGCGTTTATTTTCAGCTCCACACGACGCAGGCCGCTCGCTTTATCACGGCGTAACTGGTTGCGCTTATTGATCCTGAGCTGTTCATCACGGGATAGCGGATTTGTTTTTGGACGCCCCGGACGGCGGTCATCTGCGAACAGATCAATCGTCGTGCGATCCAGTTGTTCTTTTGCCATAGGTAGCGGTACAACCAGGGAAGTTTTTACATCGGAAAACGGCAAGCCGGTTCCTGACGAGCGTTTCACACATTTCGGGCTAAGAAACCCTGACCCAATTTACCTCCCGCGACTCACTGTGAGCAAAACGGGGCGGCAAAATTATAGCGCGCAATCATACACTGGCGCGCCAGGGGTTCACAACGCCTGATTACCCTGATTTCATGATAACTTTCTCAGTTGTGCAGACTTTTTGCACAATTTATCCCCAGGATGTTCAACCTCAGGCCGCATCGATGAAACGGTGCACAGCGCGCAGTACCGCATCGGGTTTTTCCGCATGTACCCAATGACCGGCTCCCGCCACCACATGCGCTTTGGCCTGCGGGAACTGGCGGGCAATTGCGTCGCGATATTCATCCTGCACATACGGCGACAACCCGCCACGGATAAACAATGCCGGAAGATCCCACGGCGGCACGTCTTCCCAGCCGGTAATGGTTTCGTATTCACTGAGCAGCACGGGCACGTTGAAGAGCCATTCGCCCTGGCGGAATGATTTGAGCAGGAACTGGATCACACCGTCTTCCTTTATATACTTGCGCATACAGTCGGTGGCAGATGTGCGGTCACGAAGCCCTGCGTCGGTCACGGCGTTAATGGCCGCGAAAATCTCATCATGACGACGCACATGATAATCCACCGGGGCGACATCAATGGCGACCAGCTTTTCGATGCGATCGGGGATCAGCGCCGTCAGCGCCATCGCCGTTTTTCCGCCCATTGAATGGCCAATAACAATGATTTTTGGGAAACCAACAGCATCCAGTGTTTCCACTAAATCCTGCGCCATGGCGGCGTAAGACATGTCATCAGAACGTCCGGACTGGCCGTGATTACGCAAATCCACCTGTAACACGTTATGCTGTTGTCTCAGGTCACGGGCCAGAATGCCCAGATTATCAAGGGTGCCGAACAATCCGTGGATGAGCAAAACCGGCAGTGCACTGCTGCCAGCGACTTCAGATCCCTGCAGGCGATAATGTAATTTCATAGCGAAGTTCATACAGATAAACAATCTCATTAGGTTATCATGACTTGCGGATAATTTTTTAGAACAGAAAGTTTCTGCCAGATGCCTGAGCGGGATTTGACTACCAGGAGCAGAACGGGCCGGAGCCTGCATGCAGCAAAATCGGGAAGTTGTCTGGATTTTACTTCGCGGCGCAATTCCCCTGTTTGTTACTGCGTAGAAATTTGTATAATCCTTTTGAATGAATTAAGTAGAAAAACAGTACTGGATAAAGATGAAAACTATTGAGGTTGACGAAGAACTCTACCGCTACATTGCCAGCCACACGCAAGCAATCGGTGAAAGTGCGTCTGATATTTTACGCCGTATGTTGAAGTTTACTGCCGGTCAGACCGCTCCTGCCGCCCCAGTGAACACTACTGTTATCGCCGGAACTGTCGCGCAGGAAAAACCTGCCGCCGCTGCCGCACCGACGTCGCGTGATAAAGTCCGCGCCGTTCGTGAACTGCTGCTGTCCGACGAATACGCAGAACAGACTAAAGCGGTTAACCGTTTTATGCTGATCCTCTCGACCTTGTATACCCTGAACCCTAAAGAATTTGCGACGGCGACCGACTCTCTGACCGGGCGCACGCGGACTTATTTTGCCGGTGACCAGCAGACCTTGCTGCAAAACGGCATTCATACCAAGCCTAAACACGTTCCCGGAACGCCGTATTGGGTTATTACGAATACCAACACAGGTCGCAAACGCAGCATGATTGAACACATCATGCAGTTCATGCAGTTCCCGGCGGAACTGACTGATAAAGTATGCGGCACCCTCTAATTTCAGCGTAAGGGAGAAGCGCCAGTGGCTAATCACCCCCGTGCAGGGCAACCTGCTCAGCAAAGCGATTTGATCAATGTGGCGCAGTTAACGTCACAGTATTACGTTCTGCAACCGGATCCGGCAAACACGGCGCATGCTGTGAAATTCGGCACGTCCGGCCATCGCGGTAGTGCGTTGCGTCACAGCTTTAATGAAGCGCACATCCTGGCGATTGCTCAGGCGATTGCCGAAGTGCGTAAAGAGCAGGGCACCACCGGCCCGTGCTACGTGGGTAAAGACACGCACGCGCTGTCCGAACCGGCATTTATCTCTGTGCTGGAAGTGCTGACCGCCAATGGTGTGGATGTCATTGTTCAGGAAGATAACGGGTTCACGCCGACACCGGCCGTGTCTCACGCGATTCTGACCCACAACCGCAACGGCGGCGTGCTGGCGGATGGCATCGTTATCACGCCTTCGCATAACCCGCCTGAAGATGGCGGCATCAAATATAACCCGACCAACGGCGGCCCGGCAGATACCAATCTGACCTCCGTGATTGAGAAACGCGCTAACGCATTGCTGGCCGCGAAACTGACAGGTGTGAAACGTCAGTCTCTGGATCTGGCGTGGAAAAGTGGTCATCTTGTAGCGAAAGATCTGGTTCAGCCGTTTATCGAAGGGCTGACCGATATCGTGGATATGGCCGCGATTCAGAAAGCCGGTCTGAAACTGGGTGTGGATCCGCTCGGCGGTTCAGGTATCGAATACTGGAAGCGCATCGCAGAGCATTACAAACTGGATCTGACGCTGGTGAACGATGAAGTCGATCAGACTTTCCGTTTCATGCATCTCGATCACGACGGTGTGATCCGCATGGACTGCTCGTCTGAATCGGCAATGGCCGGTCTGCTGGCACTGCGTGATAAATTCGATCTGGCCTTCGCCAATGACCCGGATTATGACCGCCACGGTATCGTGACACCTGCCGGACTGATGAACCCGAACCATTATCTGGCGGTGGCGATTCAGTATCTGTTCCAGCACCGTCCGCAGTGGGGCAAAGACGTTGCCGTCGGTAAGACGCTGGTATCGAGTGCGATGATTGACCGCGTAGTAGAAGATTTGGGCCGCAAGCTGGTGGAAGTGCCGGTCGGGTTCAAATGGTTCGTTGATGGCCTTTTTGACGGCAGCTTTGGTTTTGGTGGCGAAGAAAGTGCAGGGGCTTCTTTCCTGCGTTTCGACGGCACACCGTGGTCAACCGACAAAGACGGTATCATCATGTGCCTGCTGGCAGCGGAAATCACCGCGGTCACCGGCAAGAATCCGCAGGAACATTACAACGAGCTGGCGGCCCGCTTTGGCGCACCAAGCTACAACCGTATTCAGGCGTCTGCGACCCACGCACAGAAAGCCGCGCTGTCTAAACTTTCTCCTGAACAGGTGAAAGCTGACACGCTGGCCGGTGACCCGATCACCGCCCGTCTGACCAACGCGCCGGGTAACGGTGCGTCCATTGGCGGCCTGAAAGTAATGACCAAAAACGGCTGGTTTGCGGCACGTCCGTCCGGCACAGAAGAAGCCTACAAAATCTATTGTGAAAGCTTCCTCGGTGCTGAACACCGTGAACAAATCGAGAAAGAAGCGGTAGAAATCGTCAGCAAAGTGCTTGCCGACGCGAAATAAGCTGTTTTCTTCTTCTCATCAAAAGCGCTGATTATTCAGCGCTTTTTTTTTGCCCGTTTCTTGCCGGAAGATCAGATGTAAAAAGAGTTATCTAAATTCGTTTTTCGGCTTGCCAGTTTCTGAAAACCGATCTAGTTTAGATATATCGAAATAATTCGATATATCTAAAAAGGGCATAAAATATGTTTAGCAAAATGTTTGAAGGCCGCCATCGCGGTCACGGTAGCCGGGAAGAAGGGCATCGCGGTCATTGCCGTCATGAATCTGCTTTTGGTGATCACAGTGAGCGTTATGCGCTGCGTCGTGATGGTCGTCACCGCGGGGAGGACCGGGGTGAGGAAGGGGATGAACGTCGCGGGCGTGGCGAAGGCCGTCGCGGCGGTCGTGGCGAGCGCGGTGTGCATCGTCTGTTTGAACATGGTGACTTACGTCGCGTGCTGCTGGCGCTGGTGGCGAAAAAACCGAGCCATGGTTATGAGCTGATCAAAGCGATTGAAGAGGCATCTTCAGGTCTTTATGTGCCAAGCCCTGGCGTGATTTATCCGACGCTGACGCTGCTGGAAGAGCAGGATTTCCTCGAGCCTGTCGCCACCGGTAATGGCCGGAAAAGCTATCAGATCACCGAGGCCGGTAAAGTGGAACTGGCGCAACATCAGGCGGTGGTTGATGCGATTTTTGCCCGTCTGGCTGGCGCGCAACGTCCGCGTGAAAACAACCTGGCAGAGGGGATCCATGAATCCATGCACCGCCTGCGTCACGCGCTGCGCGGCAACATGATGCGTGCGGATTTAACGCCGGAACAGGTGGTGCGGGTGAGTGCGATTTTGCAGCAGGCCGCAGAAAGTCTGGAGGCCGAGTTCGGCGAAACCAAACCGGACGCTGACAAACCTAAGGCATAAAGCGATAGCCCACGCCGGTTTCGGTCAGTAAATGACGCGGCCGGGTGGCGTCGGCTTCCAGTTTCTGGCGCAAATGCCCCATGTAGATGCGCAGATAATGACTGTGTTCGACATAATTCGGGCCCCACACGTGGCTCAGTAACTGACGCTGAGTAATGACTTTGCCGCTGTTCGCCAGCAGTTCGGCCAGCAGGCGAAACTCAATCGGCGTCAGATGACAATCTTCACCGTTACGCTGTACGCGCCGGTTGATCAGGTCTACCGTGACATCTGCAAATGTCACCAGCGGGCTTTCCTGCGTGCTGCCCGTATGGCGGCGAAGTGCCACACGAACCCGCGCCAGCAGTTCACCGACGCCAAACGGCTTGGTGAGAAAATCGTCGGCACCGGCATCCAGCGCGGCAATCTTGTCTTCTTCGCGGGTGCGCGCCGACAGCACAATAATCGGGATGGCACTCCAGTGGCGCAAATCGCGAATATATGTCAGGCCGTCACCGTCCGGTAGACCGAGATCAAGAATAATCAGATCCGGTTTTCGTGTGCCGGCCTCAATCAGCCCGCGTTGCAGCGTCTCGCTTTCAAACACCCGCCAGCCTTCCGCCTCCAGTGCCGTGCGCACAAAGCGGCGGATCTCTTTTTCATCTTCAACAATTAAAATATTTACCGGCGTTGCGCTCACGATACCTCGTCAATGTCTGATTCCATGTCACTTTCCATTTCCGGTAACGCCTCAAGCGGCAGCCTGAAACGAAAACGCGCACCGCCGTCCGGGCCATTTTCCGCCCATATCCGTCCGTCGTGCACCTCAATAATGGCACGACAAATCGCTAATCCCAAGCCCACACCCGGAATGGCGGATTCTTTATTACCGCGGGCGAATTTGTCGAAAATGCTGTGCTCGGCGCCAGCCGGAATACCGGGGCCATTATCCCAGACTTCCATCTCCAGCCATTCATCCAGCGGCGTGGCTTTAATGCCTATCGTCGCACCGGTTCCGGCATATTTATGGGCATTTTCCAGCAAATTGATCAGCACCCGTTCGATCAGGCTGGCGTCGCAGTTAACCAGCACCATTTCCTTCGGCAAATCAATTTCGATGTTGTCGTGCACCAGCACCGGTTCGAGCATCCGCAGCGCGCTGCCGGTAATTTCTTCCACCGACTGCCACTCTTTACGCAGATTAAATCCGCCGGACTGAATGCGCGCCATATCCAGCAGATTATTCACCAGCCGTGTGGTGCTCAGTACTTGCTGGCGGATCTGGCTGGCCTGCGGTGCGTGCTTCGAGCCTTCCGATGCCAGATCCAGCGTGAGGATTTCCGCCTGCCCGAAAAGCACCGTCAGCGGTGTACGTAAATCGTGGGAAAGTGCAGAAAGCAGCGAGTTACGCAGTTGTTCGCGTTCGGTTTCCAGCCGCGCCGTTTCCGCACTGGCGGCCAGATGCAGGCGCTCGAGCGCATTGGCAATCAGTACGGTAAAGGTCTGCAACAGACGCTGCTGTTCCGGTACTAACAGCTGACGGATATTCGGTGGTTCGACCGCCAGCAGGCCGCGCGACTCCCCGGATGCAATCAGCGGCAGAAGCTGGTACGGCACGCCGGGCAGGGTATCGGTGCCCGCACCGGCTGGCAGTTTTTTGTCGAAACTCCAGCGGGCGATAGCGTCATCTACCACAATCGAGGTGATTTCACCGGCAGGCTGCGCCAGTTCACCGTTCTCCTGTGGCAGCAAAATGGCAGTTTTGGCATTCAGACTGGAAGAAATAAAGTGACGGCTGGTTTGCGCGATGGCTTCCGGTGTCAGCGACTGACTCAGCCCTTTGGACATTTCATACAGATGCTGCGCACGTTTTTCACGGTGACGGGCAATACGCGCCTGATAACGCACGCCTGCGGTCAGATTCCCGATGAGAATGCCGACAATCAGCATCACGCCGAAGGTCACCAGATATTGCGCGTCAGTTACCGCCAGCGAACCGCGTGGCTGGACGAAAAACAGATCAAAGCTGACGACGTTAATCACCGCCGCCAGCACTGACGGCCAGCGGCCATAAAACAGTGCAACAATCACCACGCCGAGCAGATACACCATCACCAGATTGGCCTGATCGAAGGTCGGCAGCAGCCATTGCGACATCATGGTAATCACCGCACACAGCGCCACGGCCAGCGCACAGCCCCACAACTGGCGGCTGAAACGGTCAGCGAAAGTGCGTGAGTCCTGTTCTTTACGGGCAGTGTTTGGCGGCGCATCTTCCAGACCGACGACGATTAAATCGAGGTCGGGCGCAATTTCCGCCAGCTTATCAGCAAAACTGGTGCTGAATTTCCAGCGCTTTTCACGGCGGCGGCCGGTCATGATTTTGCCCAGACGATGCTCGCGGGCATAACGCAAAATCGCCTGTTCTTCCTGAGGATCGGAGAGGGTGGCCGTTTCTGCCCCCAGTTCCTGCGCCAGTTTCAGGGAATGCAAAATGGCGCGGCGCTGGCCTTCAGGCAAACGGTGCAGGCGCGGGGTTTCGACATACACTGCGTGCCAGACGCAACCGAGGCGCGCAGCCAGGCGCGAGGCGACGCGGACTAATTTCTCGTTGCCACCGCCATGACCGATACACAGCAGCAGCGCATCACGGATATGCCAGACACGGTTGACGCCCTGATCGTCGCGGTATTCGCGCATCTGATCGTCAACCCGGTCGGCGGTGCGGCGCAGGGAAAGCTCGCGCAGGGCGATCAGATTGCCTTTACGGAAGAAGTGTTCGATGGCACGTTCGGCCTGACCGGGGATATAAACTTTGCCTTCTTTCAGGCGCTGACGCAGGGAATCGGGAGGTAAATCTACCAGCACCACTTCGCTGGCGTCATCAAACAGACGGTCGGGAACCGTTTCACGAATAATGATGCCGGTGACGCCGCTGACCACATCGTTCAGGCTTTCCAGATGCTGAACGTTCACGGTGGTAAACACGTCGATACCGGCATCGAGTAACTCTTCGACATCCTGCCAGCGTTTCGGATGGCGCGAACCGGCGGCATTGCTGTGCGCCAGTTCGTCCATCAGGATCAGGGCAGGGCGGCGGGCCAGCGCGGCGTCGAGATCAAACTCCTGCACCTGGCGACCACGGTGGTGAATGCGTTTCGGCGGTAACAGAGAAAGCCCCGGCAACAGCGCCTGCGTTTCCTGCCTTCCGTGGGTTTCCACCACGCCCACCAGCACGTCGAGGCCGGTGGCGCGCAGACGCTGTGCTTCCTGCAACATAGCAAAAGTTTTCCCGACGCCCGCACAGGCGCCGAAAAAGACTTTCAGTTGCCCGCGTGGCTTCTCATTAGCGAGCGCCAGCAGGCTGTCCGGATCGGGGCGGTCTTCTGTCATATCATCCTGTCTGGTGGGGTGATGAATTAGTTTGCTTTCCGTTCATCCAGCGCTAAGTTCAGTCCGAGCACGTTTACGACGTCGGGGCCGAGGTAACCAATCAGCGGTGATGATGTATTATCATCAATCAATTTATTCACTTGCGCCAGTGGCAGCCCGCGTGCGGCAGCAATGCGCGGAGCCTGCCATTGCGCGGCCTCAACGGAAATCTGCGGATCCAGTCCGCTGCCGCTGCTGGTCACCAGATCCACCGGCACCGTCGCCGGGCTTTGCGGATTGGCTTTGCGCAGCGCCGCCACGCGGTCTTTCACCGCCTGATCCAGCGCCGGGTTACTGGCCGCCAGATTACTGCCCGCTGATGCCATAGGATTGTACGGCGAATCGGACGTCACCGAAGGACGGCCCCAGAAATAATCATTGCGGGTAAAATTCTGCCCGATCAGTTCTGAGCCAATCACTTTATTGCCACTGTCTTTAATCAGTGAACCCATCGCCTGCGGGCGGAATACCAGCTCTGAAACGCCGGTGGTCAGCAGCGGATATACCACGCCGGTTGCCAGCGTCAGCAGAACCGTCATCACCAGAGCCGGGCGAACATAGGACATTCTTGTTACGGACATAATGGTCTTCCTCAAAAATCAGCTCAGATGTAAAACGGTCAGGATCACGTCGATCAGCTTGATACCGGCGAACGGCACCAGCAGACCACCTGCACCATAAATCCACAGGTTACGACGCAGCAGCGCAGCGGCACTCATGGCTTTATAGCTCACCCCTTTCAGCGCCAGCGGGATCAGGAACACAATTACCAGCGCGTTGAAAATGACCGCCGACATAATGGCCGAAGCCGGAGAATGCAGATGCATGACGTTCAGCGCATTCAGTTGCGGATAGGTCGCTGCGAACGCCGCCGGAATAATGGCGAAATACTTCGCCACGTCGTTAGCGATACTGAAGGTGGTCAGCGAGCCGCGCGTCATCAGCATCTGTTTACCGATATGCACCACTTCAATCAGCTTGGTCGGATTGGAATCGAGATCGACCATGTTCCCGGCTTCCTTCGCGGCCTGCGTCCCCGAGTTCATCGCCACTGCGACATCAGCCTGCGCCAGCGCGGGTGCATCGTTGGTGCCGTCGCCGGTCATCGCCACTAAACGGCCTTCTGACTGATACTGACGAATCAATGCCAGTTTGGCTTCCGGCGTGGCTTCTGCCAGAAAATCATCGACCCCCGCTTCGGCGGCAATGGCGGCAGCCGTCAGGCGGTTATCGCCGGTGATCATCACCGTTTTGATGCCCATTTTGCGCAGCTCGGCAAAGCGTTCCTTAATGCCGCCTTTGACGATATCTTTCAGTTCCACTACGCCCAGCACTTTCGCGCCTTCGGCGACCACCAGCGGCGTACCGCCTTTACGCGCCACGGTTTCCACCAGGCCATCGACAGCTTTCGGGAAGGTCCCGCCGTTGGATTCCACATGACGGCGGATGGCATCGACGGCCCCTTTACGGATACTGCGCTCACCGACATTAACGCCGCTCATGCGGGTTTGTGCGGAGAAGGGCACAAAGGTCGCATTCAGCGAATGAATGTCGCGTTCGCGCAGGTTAAAGCGCTGCTTGGCCAGCACCACGATACTGCGGCCTTCCGGCGTTTCATCGGCCAGGGACGATAACTGCGCGGCATCGGCCAGTTCCTGTTCCGTCACCTGCGGCGCGGGCAGGAACTGCGATGCCTGACGGTTACCCAGCGTGATGGTGCCGGTTTTATCCAGCAACAGCACATCCACGTCACCGGCGGCTTCCACCGCACGGCCACTGGTCGCGATGACGTTAGCTTCCAGCATGCGGCTCATGCCCGCCACGCCGATAGCCGACAGCAACCCGCCAATGGTTGTCGGGATCAGACACACCAGCAGCGCGACCAGTACGGTCACTGTGACCGGGATGCCCGCATGACTGGCGTCAACGCTGAACAGTGAGAACGGATAGAGCGTGGCGGTGGCCAGCACGAACACCAGCGTCAGCGCGACCAGCAAAATGGTCAGCGCCACTTCGTTTGGCGTCTTGCGGCGTTTTGCGCCTTCGACCATCGCAATCATACGGTCAAGGAAGGTATCGCCGGGGTTGGCTGAACACTCGACCACCAGCCAGTCTGACAAGACGCGTGTGCCGCCGGTGACCGAGGAGAAGTCGCCGCCGGACTCGCGGATCACGGGCGCAGACTCACCGGTAATGGCACTTTCATCCACTGACGCACCGCCGATCAGCACTTCACCGTCGCACGGCACGGTATCACCCGCTTCGATCAGCACGTAATCGCCTTTACGCAGGGTATCGGCAGCGACTTTAATCACCGGCGATTCAGGGCGCGGTTCGTAGATTTTTTTCGCCCAACTGGTTTTCTGCACGCCTTTAAGACTCTGCGCCTGTGCCTTGCTGCGGCCTTCCGCCAGTGCTTCGGCAAAGTTGGCAAACAGTACGGTAAACCACAGCCACAGCGACACGCTGCCGGTAAAAGCCGCGCTGCCGTCGGTGCGGTGCATCAGGATTGCCAGCCAGATAAGCGTGGTCAGAATGCTGCCCAGATACACCACGAACATCACCGGATTGCGCCACTGAACGCGGGGATCCAGCTTTTTCACCGAATCCAGCAGGGCAGTGCGGATCAGACGGGGTTCAAATAACGCACGTTGTTTACGACTCATCTTTTTAGTCTCTATATTCATCAGTTCAACGAGTTACGCAGCATTACTGTGCTGACCAGACCTGCAAATGTTCCGCCACCGGCCCCAGCGCCAGCGCCGGAATAAAGGTCAGTGCGCCGACTAACAACACGGTGCCGACCAGCAGACCGATAAACAGCGGGCCGGATGTCGGTAAGGTGCCGTTGCCTGCCTGCTGGCGTTTTTTCATCACCAGCGAACCGGCAATCGCCAGCACCGGAATGATGACGCCGAAGCGGCCGAAGAACATGCAGACTGCCAGCAACAGGTTGTAGAACGGTGTATTAACGCTCAGCCCGGCAAACGCACTGCCGTTGTTATTGGCGGCGGAAGACACGGCATACAGCACTTCACTGAAACCGTGCGCGCCGGGGTTTAAAATCCCTGCGCGACCGGCGTCGGTGACCAGCGCCAGCGCTGTGCCGAGCAGCACCAGCGTCGGTGTCACCAGGATGGCCAGTGCGGTCATCTTCATGTCGTAAACATCGATTTTCTTACCGAGATATTCCGGTGTGCGGCCAATCATCAGCCCGGCGATAAACACCGTCAGCAGCACGAACAGCAGCATGCCGTACAGGCCGGAACCCACGCCGCCGAACACCACTTCACCAATCTGCATCAGCCACATCGGCACCATGCCGCCGAGTGCCGTAAAGGAATCGTGCATGGCATTGACTGCACCGCATGAGGCTGCCGTGGTGACAACGGCGTACAGGCTGGAGGCCAGAATGCCGAAGCGGCTTTCCTTACCTTCCATATTAAAATTGCTGCTGGCACCAAGAGCCATCAGATGCGGATTGCCTTTGAGTTCGGCGTACATCACCACCACCACCGACACCACGAAGATCACTGACATCGCCCAGACCAGTGCGTGGCCCTGACGGTTGTCACCGACCACACGGCCAAATGCGAAACACAGCGCGCAAGGGATAATGAAGATCGCCAGCATCTGCACCATATTGGTCAGGGCTGTCGGGTTCTCAAACGGATGGGCTGAGTTGGCACCGAAGAAGCCGCCGCCGTTGGTGCCGAGCATTTTGATCGCTTCCTGAGAAGCCACTGGTCCCATAGGTAAAGTCTGTTGCAGGCCTTCCAGCGTGGTGATGTGCTGATACGCTTCGAAGTTTTGCAGCACACCCTGACTGACGAAAAACAGTGCCAGCAGGAAAGCCACTGGCAGCAACAGATACAGCGTGATGCGCCATAAATCCGTCCAGGCATTGCCAATGGTTTGAGCTGAAGGGCGCGCAAAAGCGCGGATCAGGGCAAACGCTACGGCGATACCCGTCGCTGCGGAGAGGAAGTTTTGCACGGTGAGCCCGACCATCTGGCTGAGATAGCTCAGCGTGCTTTCGCCGCTGTAAGCCTGCCAGTTAGTGTTGGTCACGAAACTTACCGCAGTGTTAAAAGCCAGATCCCATGACAACCCGCCGAAATGCTGCGGGTTCATCGGCAATGCGCCTTGAGCCATCAGCAACGCCATCAGCACGACAATGCCCAGGATGTTAAATACCATGATCGCCAGCGCGTACTGCCACCAGTTCATTTCAGCATTGCTGCTGCCAGACGTGCGTAAAACACCGTTTTCTATGCGCTGAATAAATGCGCCGGGCTGTCCTTCAATCAGTTGAGCAATAAAGTTACCCAGTGGTTTTGCCAGCAGCAAAAGCACCAGCATAAAACTGGCAATCAGTAAGAATCCGGTTGCGGCCATTTAAAAATCCTCCGCATTCAGCAGGGCATAAACCAGATAGCCGAGCAGCAGAAGAACCAGTAACGCGCCGCAGATTACGCCAACACTCACAATCCACCTCCACAGGTGTGTTTTTATGTTGTGGCGAGAATAAGGAAAGGCAGGAAAAGATCCTGAAAAGAAACGAGGCCAGCGTGTAAAAAAAGTATAAAAATTCCTTCGTCCTTGAAACCCCAGCGGCGTTACCTGCGCTCAATAACCCGAATCACTGACCTGAGTCAGCTCATCGGGATTCTTTCGCTGGGTGCCTTGCTGTGACTCCAATGACTTAGGAATTAGTGATTAACTTTAATTACGTATTTATTTAACCATTCTGTAACTCAATTACAGCGACAGGCCAAATTTGGCGAAAATTTACACTTTTAAGTGGTCAGATGAGTAGTAAAATTTCATCAGTTGCGGTATATTTTTCACAACTTACAGTTTCCGAAAACTTTCCAAACTTCACAGGAGCAACGCGATGAATGATTACACGCCATACACAATGACCCGCATACTGGCCCGCCGCGCTTTTGTTATCGCTGCCGGTATTCTGGCCCTGCCGGTCATGCTGTTCCGTGCTGACCGTGCCCGTTTTAACAGCTATTTGCACCGCGTCTGGATGAAAACCAGCGATAAACCGGTGTGGCTGAGTCATGCCGAGATGGCGACACAAGATTTCTATTAAGTTAGCTCCCTCCCCTGCCAAGGGGAGGAGCCAAAAACCTCGTTCCTCCAACGGGGTTTTTTATTGCCTGCCGATAAACTTGTACAACATTATTTTTATGTATAACTTGTGCTAAAGTTATATATAAGGGTGATGAATTAATGCCGCCTCTCTTTCCTTCTTTCAACGCAAGGCGCAGACAATGACGAAAACAATTCCGATTGGTATCAGTGCGTGCCTGATGGGTGAAAATGTCCGCTTTGATGGCGGGCATAAACGTCTGGCGTTTGCCGTAGAGCAACTGGCGCCCTATGTGCGGTTCGAACCGATTTGTCCGGAAATGGCGATCGGCCTGCCGACGCCGCGTCCGGCGCTGCGCCTGGTGAAAATGGATGACAGTATCGTGATGCGTTTCAGTAACGATGAGAGCGTTGATGTAACCGAAAAAATGCAGCAGTACGCCGAAAAACGCGTGGCACCGCTGACCGGCCTGTGTGGTTATATCGTCTGTGCAAAATCCCCGAGCTGCGGGATGGAGCGGGTGCGGGTGTACAGCGCCAATGGTAAAGATGCCAAAAAGTCCGGTATCGGGATATATACCGCCGAGCTGATGAAACAACATCCGTGGCTGCCGGTAGAAGAAGACGGGCGGCTCAACGATCCGGTGCTGCGTGAGAATTTTGTTGAGCGCGTTTTTGCGCTGTTTGAGTTGAACCAGCTTCGCGAAAGCGGCCTGACGCGCGGCAAACTGATGGCCTTCCACAGCCGTTATAAACTTATTCTGCTGGCCCATTCTCAGCCGGAATACCGTGAGCTGGGGCGTTTTGTCGCCGCGATGGCAGAGTGGGATTCTCTCGATAACTACTTTGACGAATACCGCCTGCGGCTGATGAACCTGTTGAGCCACAAAGCCACGCGCCGTAATCACACTAACGTGCTGATGCATGTGCAGGGGTATTTCCGCAAACAGCTGAGTTCGCCGCAGCGTCAGGAACTGGCCGGGCTTATTGACCGTTACCGTCAGGGCATGCAGCCGTTGCTGGCCCCGATCACTTTGCTCAAACATTACCTGTCGGAATATCCGGACGCTTATCTGGCTGACCAGCGTTATTTCGAGCCTTATCCGGAAGCGTTAAAACTTCGATACGGACATTAAAAGGGAAAATATGACCACGCATTTAGTCTGGTTCCGCAATGACCTGCGGATAACCGACAATCGCGCGTTGCATGCCGCCTGTGAAGACCCGCAGGCGCGTGTTATTGCTGTATTTGTTGCCACGCCGGAACAGTGGAAACGACACGAAATGGCACCGCGTCAGGCGATGTTTATTTATCAGCATCTTCAGGCGCTACAGCATGCCCTGGCTGAACGGGGCATTGTGCTGCATTATCACCAGTGCGATGATTTTGCTGACAGCGTGGACTGGCTGAAAGATTTCTGCAAAGCCGAAAAGGTGGACACTCTGTTTTACAATAAACAGTATGAAATCAATGAGCGTCAGCGGGATGCGGCGCTGGAGAACGCGGTCAGCGAATCTGTACTGTGCCATGCTTTTGACGACAGCCTGCTGTTGCCACCGGGTTCCGTGATCACCGGAAACGGCGAAATGTATAAGGTTTATACGCCGTTTCGTCGGGCGTTTTTATCGCGCCTGACCGAATCTGACAGCCGTTCTTTACCAGCGCCGCCAGCCCGTGAACATGCCGGAAAAGTGATGATGCACCGGCTGATGCCGTTCGATTATCCGCTGGCGGATATCGGCGATGATTTCGCTGTTGGCGAAGACGCGGCGCGCAACCAGCTACGTAGTTTTTGCCGCGAACAGGTGCAGGATTATCTCGGGCAGCGTGATTTACCGGCCGTCGACGGCACCAGTTCATTGTCGCCGTATCTGGCGATTGGCGTGCTGTCACCGCGCCAGTGTCTGAACCGTCTGCGAACGGAATGCCCGCAGGTGCTGGAGAAAACCGACAGCGGCGCATTTGGCTGGCTGAATGAACTGGTGTGGCGCGAGTTTTACCGTCATCTGATCGTCGCCTGGCCGAAACTTTGCAAACATCAGCCGTTCGTCGGATGGACTGACAACGTACGCTGGCGTCACGCGCCGGAGGATTTACAGGCGTGGAAAGAAGGCAAAACCGGTTATCCGATTGTCGATGCGGCCATGCGTCAGCTAAATGCAACGGGCTGGATGCATAATCGCCTTCGTATGATAGTTGCCAGTTTTCTGGTGAAGGATCTGTTAATCAACTGGCGTGAAGGTGAACGCTATTTCATGACGCAACTTCTGGATGGCGATCTGGCCGCCAATAACGGCGGCTGGCAGTGGGGCGCATCTACCGGCACAGACGCCGCGCCGTATTTCCGTATTTTTAATCCGACAACACAGGGTGAACGTTTTGACAAAGCCGGACGCTTTATCAAAGCCTGGGTGCCGGAATTATCGGATGTGCCGGAAAGAGACATTCATCAACCGCATCGCTGGGCGGAAAAACATCGGCGCGTGTTAGACTATCCGCTGCCGGTTATTGATCACGCACAGGCGAGAAAAGACACGCTTGCGGCTTTTGAGGCGGCAAAAAACCGGTCAGACTGATTTTATACACTCACCACGACAAGGAGCGATGTGATGAAAAAATACCTGCTGGCGCTGATGCTGGCATGCGGGGCGGGCCAGGCCAATGCGGCATTTGATGTTGTGGCGCTCGGTGTGAACGGCGGCGTCGAAGAAGGTAATCTCACCTCCTACCTGATCAGAAGTGATGATCAAAAACTCTATCTCGGGCTGGATGCCGGTTCTGTTTTGCCGGGCATCCGTAAGGCACTGGATAAAGGCAGTTTCCCGCAGGTCACCGCTGAAAATGCTGCGCCCCTGACCCCGCAGGGTGAGGTTTTCCGCAACCTGATTGGCGGATACTTTATCAGTCACGGTCATCTCGACCATCTGGCTGGGCTTATCATCAGTTCGCCGGAAGACAGCAAAAAACCGATTTACGGCACGGCGGATACTATCGGCACGCTGCGTCAGCATTATTTCAATGGCCGCGTCTGGCCGAACTTTACCGACTCCGGCAGTGGTTTACGTATCGGCACCTATCGCCTGAACCAGCAACGCCCGGCGCAGCGTTTCTCCCTCGGTCTGACCGGTCTGGACGGCAATATTTACCCGCTCAGCCACGGCGGTACGCCATCCAGTATGATTCTGGTGAGCCGTAATAATGCGTCGTTTGCCTTTTTTGGCGATACCGGCCCGGATGAAGTCGAAAAATCGAAGAATCTCGATACCGTGTGGCGCATGCTGGGCGATGAGATGAAAGCGAAACGCCTGAAAGGGCTGATTATCGAAACATCATATCCCGATGGCGTGCCCGACGGCAAACTGTTCGGGCATCTGACGCCGGGCTGGCTGCTGAAAGAGCTGGGATATTTGCAGGGATACGCAGGCGGCGAGGGCGCGCTGAACGGCCTGACGGTGATTATCAGCCACGTTAAACCGAGCCTGAAAGCCGGTGCAGATCCTGAAAAAGAGATCATGGCGCAACTGGAAAAAGGCAATAAGTTTGGCGTGAAGTTTGTCAGGATGGCGCAGGGTGATAAATTAGAGATCAAATAGATCTATCCATTAATAACGAGAAACGCCATGAACAACCTCCAGCTTGAAAAGCTGATTAACCAGAAACTGGATATCAGCAACTACAAAGATTACGCACCGAACGGATTGCAGGTCGAAGGACGTCGTGAAGTGCAGCGTGTCGTGACCGGCGTGACGGCGTCGCAGGATCTGCTGGATGCCGCGATTGCTGTCGAAGCCGATGCGGTTCTGGTGCATCACGGTTATTTCTGGAAAGACGAACCGGCTGAAATTCGCGGCATGAAGCGTAACCGTCTTAAGACGTTGCTGGCAACGGATACCAATATGTACGCCTACCATCTGCCGCTGGACGGTCATCCGGAGCTGGGGAATAACGCGCAACTGGCGAAACTGTTCGGTATTACCGTGCAGGGGGAAATTGCCGTGCTGTTGCCGTGGGGTGAGCTGGAAAAACCACTGACCGGCGAAGAATTCCGCCAGCGCATTGAAGTGACGCTGGATCGCAACGTGCTGCACAGTTCACAGAATGCACCTGCCGAAATCCGTCGCGTGGCATGGTGTTCCGGTGGCGGTCAGGGCTACATTCAGAAAGCCGCAGAATTTGGCGTCGATGCCTTTATCAGCGGCGAAGTGTCTGAACAAACCATTCATATTGCCCGTGAAATGGGTCTGCATTTCTTTGCCGCAGGCCATCACGCCACCGAACGTTATGGCGTGAAAGCGCTGGGCGAATGGCTGGCAGCGGAACACGGGTTAGACGTCATGTTCATCGACATCGACAATCCTGCCTAATTTTTCTTTTCGCCAGTCTCTTCAGAAACGCTGTCTTCCAGCAGGGTAAATGCCCGCTGTAATCCGGTATCCACTTCAGGGTCAGCGCCCTGTGGTGGATACTTACTCTCATCTTCTTCCTCAGCGACTTCGCTTTCTTCAACCTGCGGTTCCACCACATTTTCCGGGGCGGGCATGGTTTCCTGAATCATCTGCTCGTCAAACGCCGGGTTCAGGGCAGGCGAGAGCGGGGAACTGCTCAGGCTGTCTGGCATGGCGATGTGCGGAACCGGCGCATCGGTTGCCATTTGCATTTCCTCTTCTTTCTTCGACGTGCGACTCAGCGCCACAATCCCAATACCGCACAGCGCGAAAAAGGCGTAAAGAATGTTGCCGCCCAACGGCTCGATCAGCGCACCGACCGCCAGCGGGCCGATACAGGCACCGACGCCAAAGGCCATCAGCAGACAGGCTGAAAGCGAGACGCGGCGTTCCGGTTCGATCATGTCATTGGCGAGCGCGACGATCAGCGGGTACAGCGTGAACTGCATCAGGCTGACGACAAAACCAATGGCGAGTAACAGCGGGAATGAAATATGGCTGAACAACGCCAGCGGCAGGGCGGTAACGGCCAGCAGGATAGCGTTTATGCGCATCAGCATGTTGCGGTTATAGCGGTCAGACAGCCAACTGAGCGGGAACTGTGCCAGCAGCCCGGCGAAAATCGCCAGCGCCATAAACAGACCAGTTTGCTGTGTCGTCAGCGCTTGCTGACTGGTGTAAATCGGTGCCATGCCGTAAAACGAGCCAACGACCATGCCGATGACCAGTGTAATCGCCAGCACTTTCGGGATCGCGCCGATAAAGAATTTCAGCTCCATCGGTGCCGGAGACATATGGCCGACGTTGGTACGTGTGGTCAGCGCAATCGGCACCAGACACAGGGCGAAACACAAGGCGATAACGATAAGCGTACTGACGCCTAAATCGCTGCTGAGCATCAGTACGACCTGACCGAGTGCCATCCCGAGATAAGACGCCACCATGTAAAAGCCAAATACCACGCCGCGCTGGCTGGATTCGGCCTGATCGTTGAGCCAGCTTTCCAGCACCATATATTGCACCATCATGCATAAGCCGATGATCAGGCGCAGCACCACCCAGACCGGGATAATGTCAGTCAGGCCATGGCCCAGCACGGCGGCGGTGATGATGCCGGAGCAGGAAACGTAGGCGCGAATATGGCCGACGCGGGCGATCAGGATATGGCCGACTTTGCCGCCGATAACCAGCCCGATGTAGTTAGCTGCGATGATCGCCCCGATCATCGCGCCGCTGACATGAATAGCGGAAAGACGCAGGGAAATGTAAGTCGTCAGCAGGCCGGAGCCCAGTAACATCAGTAATGTCGTGGTGTAGAGCGGAAAAAAGAGCGCTAATGGTTTTCTCACAGGCCATCCCTATTGTGTAACGAAGGCGTTATCCAAACGCTAAAAAAACAGCAACGTTTCTGAGAGTAGCAGTTGCAGGCGACGGGCGAAACCTCAGTGTCCCGCGCAAAGGGGCAGATGAGTTGACATCAGCACTCTGTTTCACGCATAACTGATAACAAATCTCACGCTATTGATTCGATGAATAACCCGATGATCCACAACCCTTCTTTAAGGAGTGTCTGAGTGCAACGAGCACGATGTTACCTGCTGGGCGAACGCGCGGTAGTGCTGGAACTTGAACCCCCGGTGTCACTGGCAAGCCAGCAGCGGATCTGGGGACTGACGCAACGTTTACAGGATCGCGCCGTGTATCCGGGCGTGCGTGAAGTCATTCCCGGTATGAATAATCTGACGGTATTACTCTGTGAGGCGCAAAGTTCGGCGCTGGATGCGATTGAGCGTCTGCAAAACTGGTGGGAAGAAAGCGAAGCCATTGAGCCGGGATCGCGGCGGATTGAAATTCCGGTGATTTACGGCGGTAAGCTGGGGCCGGATTTAGACAATGTGGCGCGCCATACCGGCATGACGCCGCGTCAGGTGGTGGAATGCCATGCAGGTGCTGATTACACCGTCTATTTTCTCGGCTTCCAGCCCGGTTTCCCTTATCTGGGGGGCATGCCGGAGCAACTTGCCACGCCACGTCACGGCGAGCCGCGCCTGTCGGTGCCTGCGGGCTCGGTTGGCATTGGCGGTAGTCAGACCGGTATTTACCCTCTCGCGACGCCGGGTGGCTGGCAACTGATCGGCCAGACGCCAATGGCGATGTTTGATCCGCTGCGGGAACCGCCGACATTATTGCTGCCGGGCGACAGCGTGCGCTTTGTGCCACAGAAGGAGGGCGTATGCTGAAGGTTTTACGCGCCGGGATGTTGTCCACGGTGCAGGATTTAGGCCGCAACGGTTACCGCCAGCAGGGCGTGAGTCAGTCCGGCGCGCTGGATGCCCCGGCGTTGCGTATCGCCAACCTGCTGGTCGGCAACGATGAAAATGCCGCCGGGCTGGAAATTACCCTCGGACAATTCAGTGCCGGGTTTCACCGCGAGGGCTGGATCGCGCTGACCGGTGCCGGTTGCCACGCGCAGCTTGATGGCAAAGAGCTGTGGACCGGCTGGTGTTATGAAGTGAAACCGGGGCAGGTGCTGACCCTGAAAATGCCCACCCGCGGCATGCGTAGCTATCTGGCGGTTTCCGGCGGCATTGATGTGCCGCAAGTCATGGGGTCGCGCAGTACCGATCTGAAAGCCAAATTTGGCGGCTTCCACGGGCGTCCGTTGCAGGACGGTGACACGCTTCCCACCGGCGACTCGTACCCGCAGCCCCACAAATCCACGGGCATTAAACAATTGCTTTTCGGCAATCGCATTCGGGCATTGCCGGGGCCGGAGTATCAGGAATTCAGCGAGAAGTCGCGTGAGGAATTCTGGCGCGCCGCCTGGCAGCTGAGCCCGCAAAGTAACCGTATGGGATACCGTCTGCACGGTCATACGCTAAAACGCGAAACTGACCGAGAAATGCTGTCGCACGGCTTATTGCCGGGCGTGGTGCAGGTGCCGCACGGGGGCCAGCCGATTGTGCTGATGGCCGATGCCCAGACCACCGGCGGCTATCCGCGTATTGCCTGTGTCATTGAGGCGGATTTGTATAATCTGGCGCAAATCCGGCTGGGCGAACCGGTTCATTTCATCAAATGCACACCGGAAGACGCGCAGAAAGCCTTGCGTGAGCAATCGCTCTTTATCGAACAGATTAAACGGGGGCTGCATGGTCGTTGATCTTAATGCCGATTTAGGCGAAGGCTGTGGGAATGACGAGGCGCTGTTGCAGCTTGTCAGTTCAGCCAATATTGCCTGCGGATTTCATGCCGGTGATGCGCAGACCATGCAGCAATGCGTGCGCGGGGCGCTGAAATACGGCGTGGCGATTGGCGCGCACCCCGGTTTTCCGGATCGCGAAAATTTTGGCCGCACCGCCATGCAACTACCGCCCGAAACGGTGTATGCGCAGGTGGTATATCAGCTGGGTGCACTGGCCGCCATCACCCGTGCCGAAGGCGGAAATATGGTGCATGTGAAGCCACATGGCATGCTGTACAACCAGGCCGCGACCAATGCCGTGCTGGCGGATGCTATCGCCCGTGCGGTGCAGGCAGTGGACCCGGCATTACGACTGGTCGGGCTGGCGGGCAGCGAATTAATTCGTGCCGGTGAACGTCTGGGTTTGCAAACCCGTCAGGAGGTGTTTGCTGACCGGCGATATCAGAACAACGGTACGCTGGTGCCACGTACTCAGCCGGATGCGATGATCGAAAGCGATGAGCTGGCGGTCGATCAGACACTGTCGATGATACAGCAACAGAAAGTGCTCAGCCGCGAAGGCGTCTGGGTGCCCGTTAAAGCAGACACTGTCTGTTTACATGGTGATGGTGAGCATGCACTGACGTTTGCCCGCCGGTTGAGGCGCGCGTTTGTTGAACAGGATATTCAGATCAGCGCAGGCTGATTTTTGCAGAATCTGAGGAGTACCTATGCGTAAAGTTTTAGTCACCGGTTTTGAGCCTTTTGGCGGCGAGCGCGTTAATCCGTCATGGGAAGTGGTAAAGCAACTGGGCGATCTGGAATTGTCGGGTGCGCAGATTGTGGTTCGCCAGTTGCCGTGCGTGTTCGGCAAAGCCATTGATGCACTGAATACGGCGATCGATGAAGTGCTGCCTGAAATGGTTGTCTGCGTCGGACAGGCCGGTGGCCGCACGGATTTCAGTATCGAACGCGTGGCGATCAACGTCGATGATGCGCGTATTCCTGATAACGACGGCAATCAGCCGGTGGATGAAACGATTATCAGCGATGGCCCGGCGGCGTATTTCTCTTCCCTGCCGATCAAGACGATTGTTAACGGATTACGCGAGTCGGGGATCCCGGCATCGGTGTCGCAAACCGCCGGTACCTACGTCTGTAACCATGTGATGTACGGTCTGATGCACCGTCTGGCGCAGCCTGCCTGCAAAGTGGTGAAGGGCGGTTTTATCCACATACCTTATCTGCCGGAACAGGCCGCGCATCATCCGGGCGCGCCAAGTATGTCAGTACATACTGTCCTGAACGCCCTTGAACTGACTATCGCCATCGCATTGCACACGGAACAGGATTTAAAAATTGCTGAGGGTGCGACTCACTGATGCCTGAAGGTCCTGAAATTCGCCGTGCTGCTGATCTGCTGGCTGCTGCGGTAGTGAATAAGCCCCTGACGGATGTCTGGTTTGCGTTTCCGGCGCTGAAACCTTATCAGTCAGCGCTCAGGGGCACGAAAATCACGTCAATTGAAACACGCGGAAAAGCGCTGCTGACGCACTTTTCCAACGGTCTGACGCTCTACAGCCACAATCAGCTTTACGGTGTCTGGCGGGTGGTGAATGCCGGTGACGTGGCGCAAGAAACCCAACGCTCGTTGCGGGTAAAGCTGGAAACCACAGACGCGGCGATCCTGCTGTACAGCGCGTCCGAGATCAGTATTTACGATACGGCGGACATTGAAAATCATCCGTTCCTGCAACGTATCGGCCCGGATGTGCTGGATGAGTGGCTGACCGTCGCGCAGGTCCGTGAGCGGTTACTTTCGCCTAAATTTTGCAATCGCCAGTTAGGCGGAATGTTGCTGGATCAGGCATTTCTGGCGGGGCTGGGTAATTATCTGCGGTCGGAAATTCTCTGGCTGGCGAAACTGCTGCCGGATCATAAACCCAAAGAGCTGAACGAAACGGAACGGGATGCGCTGGCCGATGCCTGTTTGTCGGTTGCGCGCTTGTCATATGCCACACGCGGCACGATGGATGAAAATGTGCATCACGGTGCGCTGTTTCGCTTCAAAGTGTTTGGCCGCACAGGGCTGCCGTGCGAGCGTTGCGGCGATCCGATCATGAAAACCAGCGTGTCATCGCGACCGTTCTTCTGGTGTCCGGTGTGTCAGGTATAGCAAACGCACCAAATTGAAAAGGCTCCCGCAGGAGCCTTTTTGTCATCCATGAAAAGAAAGATTATTTTTTCAGCTGAGAGTGGAAATCGCGCTTGTCATAGCCGGTATAAAGCTGGCGAGGACGGGCAATTTTGATGCCTTCCTGATGCATTTCGCTCCAGTGAGCAATCCAGCCGACAGTACGTGCCATCGCGAAGATCACGGTGAACATGGAAGACGGGATACCCATCGCTTTCAGGATGATGCCGGAGTAGAAATCGACGTTCGGGTACAATTTCTTCTCGATGAAGTACGGGTCGTTCAGCGCAATGTGCTCAAGCTCCATCGCCACTTCCAGCAGGTTGTCTTTCAGATCCAGCTCTTTGAGCACTTCATGACAGGTTTCACGCATCACGGTCGCGCGCGGGTCGTAATTTTTGTAAACACGGTGACCAAAGCCCATCAGGCGGAAGGAATCATTCTTGTCTTTAGCACGTTTCACGAATTCAGGGATGTGATCAACGCTGCTGATTTCTTCCAGCATTTTCAGTGCAGCTTCGTTCGCGCCGCCGTGAGCCGGTCCCCACAGGGACGCGATACCCGCAGCAATACAGGCAAACGGATTAGCGCCGGAAGAACCGGCGGTACGCACGGTGGAGGTAGAGGCGTTTTGCTCGTGGTCAGCGTGCAGGATCAGAATACGATCCATCGCGCGTTCCAGAATCGGGTTCACTTTGTATTCTTCACACGGGGTGGCGAACATCATGTGCAGGAAGTTACCGGCATAGGACAGGTCATTGCGCGGATATACAAACGGCTGGCCGATAGAATATTTGTAACACATGGCGGCGACGGTCGGCATTTTGGACAGCAGACGGTAAGCGGCGATTTCACGGTGACGTTCGTTTTCTACGTCGATCGAGTCGTGATAAAACGCGGCCAGTGCGCCGGTCACGCCACACAGCACAGCCATCGGATGAGAGTCGCGACGGAAGCCGTGGAACAGACGGGTGATTTGCTCATGCACCATGGTGTGACGGGTGACATTGGTTTTGAACTCATCGTACTGTTTCTGAGTCGGCACTTCGCCGTTCAGCAGCAGGTAGCTCACTTCAAGGAAAGTGGACTCTTGTGCCAGCTGGTCAATCGGGAAACCACGGTGCAGCAGAACGCCTTCGTCACCGTCGATATAGGTGATTTTGGACTCGCAGGATGCAGTAGAGGTGAAACCGGGGTCATAAGTGAAAAGACCTTTAGAACCGAGGGTGCGGATATCGATTTCATCCTGGCCCAGTGTGCCGGACAGCACGTTAAGTTCAATCGGGTCGTGACCTTGTAGGGTAAGTGTCGCTTTCTTATCAGCCATTTACAGTCTCCTTAGCGCCTTATTTTTAAAAATCAGTAACAACAGAAATGCCTGGAAGCGACGCCTTGTAAGGTCATTATTATTGTCAGCCTTAGCTCTGCGATCGAATGGGAAGGGAACGTAGAGCTGAGTCGAAGTGCAGTCTCAGACTGCTCTGTGACAAACAAGCGGCGTTTCATCGTTGTTAACGATTCGGTAAATCATTACTGTTCTGTCGCTCAGTACCGGTGAAGAGTATGAGGATTTACACAATCACCACTTTTGCATAACTTGAGCCATCAGGGAAGACCCCGCATGCGATTGTGTGATCCGCTGATTCTTCAGAAACTTTCACCATTTTGGTGCGTGAAGGCGAAGCCGGTATGTGCTCAGTATCACAGTCCTATAGGGATAGCTCATTTGTAATGGAAATGTTGATCAAATGTCAAACCAGATAATTTATTTTGTGTCTTTTATGAAAAGTGAGAGATAACTCACTGTTTCAGAGAAATGTGAATAAAGCATTTGTAGGGCAATTGTAATAAGAATGTGATCAACCTATACTCCTGCAAGGTCTCCGGGCAATCCGAAGTAGGAGCACCCAGCATCATTTTCTTCGCCCTTTACGTTACGGCTACGAAAATACGTTCATCGCGCCTTTTAAGCACACTGGATGTCGTCCTTTGAGCGCGAAAACTGATGAGCTTTAGCTCAGCTTTCCAAAGTAATTGGTGTTGTGGGAAGGCGGCAAGCAACCGAATCCCTGTGAGCTGACATAGGTCAGTGAGTAGGGTGAGCGCGCGCAGCCAACGCACCCACAGCGACAAGAACGAAGGAAAGGGTGCTGTCTGACATACTGCTCCGGACCGGAGGGAAAATAATAAGAGCTGTGTGGGCAAAACCGTGAAAAAACAAAGACCTGTCAATCTGGATCTGCAAACGATCCGGTTTCCTGTTACTGCGATAGCGTCCATCTTACACCGAGTCTCTGGCGTAATTACCTTCGTCGCCGTCGGTATCCTCCTCTGGCTGTTAGGCCTGTCTCTCTCTTCTCCTGAAGGGTTTGCACATGCTGCCGCCATCATGAATAGCTTCTTCGTCAAATTCATCTTTTGGGGAATACTCACTGCGCTGGCCTATCACGTTTGCGGTGGCATCCGCCATCTGCTGATGGATTTTGGCTATATCGAAGAGAGTTTGGCTGCCGGTACCCGTTCTGCCCAGGTGGCAATCGGTCTGACCGTCGTGCTGTCAATTCTGGCTGGAGTTCTCGTATGGTAAGCAACGTTTCTGCGTTAGGGCGCAATGGTGTGCACGACTGGCTGTTACTGCGTGCTTCCGCCATTATCCTCACTCTGTACATCCTCTATATTCTGGGCTTCGTGGTTCTGGCTCAGGAACTGACATTTGATGTCTGGCATGGCTTCTTCTCTTCCTCCATCACCAAAGTATTCACACTGCTGGCGCTGCTCTCAATTCTGATACACGCGTGGATCGGCATGTGGCAGGTGTTAACGGACTATGTGAAACCGCTGGCTGTCCGACTGATGCTGCAACTGGCTATCGTCGTGGTGTTAGTGGTTTACCTACTTTACGGAACAATTGTTGTTTGGGGAGCGTAGTAAATGAATCTGCCAGTCAGAGAGTTTGATGCTGTCGTCATCGGTGCAGGTGGCGCCGGTATGCGTGCCGCGTTACAGATTTCACAAATGGGGCTGTCTTGCGCCCTGATTTCAAAAGTCTTCCCGACCCGCTCCCATACGGTGTCCGCGCAGGGCGGTATTACCGTTGCGCTGGGTAACACCCATGAGGATGACTGGGAATGGCATATGTACGACACCGTAAAAGGTTCCGACTATATCGGTGACCAGGACGCCATTGAATATATGTGTAAAACCGGGCCGGAAGCGATTCTGGAACTCGAACACATGGGGCTGCCTTTCTCCCGTCTTGAAGACGGCCGTATTTATCAGCGTCCGTTTGGCGGCCAGTCGAAGAACTTCGGCGGCGAGCAGGCGGCACGTACCGCAGCAGCAGCCGACCGTACCGGTCATGCCTTGCTGCACACGCTGTACCAGCAAAACCTGAAAAACGGCACCACGATTTTCTCCGAATGGTATTCACTGGATTTAGTGAAAAACCAGGACGGCGCGATCGTCGGCTGTACCGCAATCTGCATTGAAACCGGTGAAGTGGTGTACTTCAAAGCCAAAGCCACTGTGCTGGCGACCGGCGGTGCAGGGCGTATTTACCAGTCCACTACCAACGCCCACATTAATACCGGTGACGGTGTCGGCATGGCGCTGCGTGCAGGCGTGCCGGTGCAGGACATGGAAATGTGGCAGTTCCACCCGACCGGTATCGCCGGTGCAGGGGTGCTGGTGACAGAAGGCTGTCGTGGTGAAGGCGGTTATCTGCTCAATAAAGACGGCGAACGTTTCATGGAACGTTATGCGCCGAATGCCAAGGACCTGGCGGGTCGTGACGTGGTGGCGCGTTCCATCATGATCGAAATCCGTGAAGGCCGTGGTTGTGAAGGTCCGTGGGGCCCGCACGCCAAACTCAAACTTGATCATCTGGGTAAAGACGTTCTGGAATCCCGCCTGCCGGGTATTCTTGAACTGTCGCGTACCTTCGCACACGTCGATCCGGTGAAAGAGCCGATCCCGGTTATCCCGACCTGCCATTACATGATGGGCGGTATTCCGACTAAGGTGACCGGCCAGGCGCTGCGTGTTAACGCACAGGGCCAGGACGAAGTGATCCCGGGCCTGTTCGCGGTGGGTGAAATTGCCTGCGTATCGGTACATGGCGCTAACCGTCTTGGCGGTAACTCACTGCTGGATCTGGTGGTGTTTGGCCGTGCAGCGGGTATGCATCTGCAGGAATCCATCGCAGAGCAGGGCGACAGCCGTGATGCGTCTCAGGATGATATCGATGTGTCTCTGGCACGTCTGAACCGCTGGAACAACACCCGTTCAGGTGAAGATCCGGTGGCTATCCGTAAAGACCTGCAATCGTGCATGCAGAACAACTTCTCGGTATTCCGTGAAGGTGATGCGATGGCGAAAGGTCTGGAAGAGCTGAAAGTGATCCGCGAGCGTCTGAAATCTGCCCGTCTGGATGATACGTCCTCAGAGTTCAATACCCAGCGCGTTGAGTGTCTGGAGCTGGATAATCTGATGGAAACCGCGTTCTCCACCGCCGTCTCCGCAAACTACCGCACCGAAAGCCGTGGCGCACACAGCCGCTTCGACTTCCCTGAGCGTGATGATGCGAACTGGTTGTGCCACACGCTGTATCAGCCGGAAACAGAAAGCATGACCCGCCGTGAGGTGAACATGCAGCCTAAGCTTCGCGCGGCGTTCCCGCCGAAAGCGCGTACTTACTAGGGCGGAGCGGAGACAAATTATGAAAATTGAATTTTCGATTTATCGCTACAACCCGGATGTCGATGATGTGCCGTACATGAAAGATTATGTGCTGGAAGCCAAAGAAGGGCGCGACATGATGTTGCTCGACGCGCTGATTTTGCTGAAAGAACAGGATCCGACGCTGTCTTTCCGCCGCTCATGCCGTGAAGGCGTTTGCGGGTCAGATGGCGTTAACATGAACGGTAAAAACGGTCTGGCGTGTATCACGCCCGTCTCGACACTGCGTAACGGCAGCAAGAAAATTGTTATCCGTCCGTTGCCCGGGTTACCGGTTGTCCGTGACCTTGTAGTAGACATGGGACAATTCTATAAGCAGTATGAGAAGATTAAGCCTTACTTATTGAATGATGGGAAAAATCCTCCGGCGCGTGAGCATTTACAGATGCCGGATGACCGCGAAAAGCTGGACGGATTGTACGAATGTATTCTCTGCGCCTGCTGCTCAACGTCCTGTCCGTCCTTCTGGTGGAATCCGGACAAGTTTGTCGGACCGGCGGGCCTTCTGGCCGCTTACCGTTTCCTGATCGACAGCCGCGATACCGAAACACAATCGCGCCTCGACGATCTGGATGATGCTTTCAGCGTATTCCGCTGCCACAGCATCATGAACTGTGTGAGTGTATGTCCGAAGGGGCTGAACCCGACCAAGGCTATCGGCCATATCAAATCGATGCTGCTACAACGCGGTGCCTGATTGATAAGCCACGCACAGCGGGAACTCAGGTTCCCGCTGTTATTTCGTTATCACCGGCTTTTCGCTTTCTTTAGTTACAAATGTGGTAACTGAGGCGGCGATAGCAAATAATTAAATTTTTAATAACAAAGTAGCAACAAGTGCAACAAAGTTGCGCCTGACTGGAGTAAGATAGCCGGGTCAAAATCAGGGAGTTAGAGAAAAGCTGAAAAGCAGCAGAAACAAGCAGGGTAACTTCAAAAATCAGTCACGCGCATGGCGGATTTCTGAAGGTTCCTTGAAGAGCCAAACGCTCAACCAACGAACTGTTTTAGTATGGAAAACCGTTTTACCGCGGTGTATCACGGTCAATATTATTAACCACGGCGAAAACTAAAGCTTCAAAGCTTAAGGGATCACGATGCAGAACGGCGCAATGAAGGCCTGGCTGGATTCCTCCTATCTGGCGGGTGCAAACCAGTCTTACATAGAGCAACTCTATGAAGACTACTTAACCGATCCTGGTTCCGTTGACGATAGCTGGCGTTCGATTTTTAAACAGCTACCAACAGTGGGTGTGAAACCAGAGCAACTCCATTCTCAAACTCGGGACTACTTCCGCCGCCTGGCGAAAGACGCGTCACGTTATAACTCCTCCATCAGCGATCCGCAAACGGATGCCAAGCAAGTTAAGGTGCTGCAGTTAATCAACGCCTTCCGCTTCCGTGGCCATCAGAACGCGAACCTTGATCCCCTCGGCCTGTGGAAACTGGACGACGTGCCTGATCTGGATCCGGCGTTCCACCATCTGACTGAAGCTGATTTCCAGGAAACCTTCAACGTCGGTTCATTTGCCATCGGCAAGGAAACCATGCAGCTCGGCGAGCTGTATAAAGCCCTGAAGCAAACCTACTGTGGTTCGATTGGTGCGGAATACATGCACATCACCAATACCGAAGAGAAACGCTGGATCCAACAGCGTATCGAATCCGTGGCGGGCCGGGCGAGCTTCACTCTGGATGAGAAGAAAACGTTCCTCAAAGAGCTGACCGCAGCAGAAGGTCTGGAGCGTTATCTGGGCGCGAAATTCCCCGGTGCAAAACGCTTCTCACTCGAAGGCGGCGATGCGCTGGTGCCGATGCTGAAAGAAATGATCCGTCATGCTGGCAAAAACGGCACACGCGAAGTCGTGCTGGGTATGGCGCACCGTGGTCGTCTGAACGTGCTGATCAACGTGCTGGGCAAAAAGCCGCAGGACCTGTTCGACGAATTCTCCGGCAAGCATAAAGAACATCTGGGTACCGGTGACGTGAAATACCACATGGGTTATTCGTCTGATGTGGAAACCGAAGGCGGTATGGTTCACCTGGCGCTGGCGTTTAACCCGTCGCACCTGGAAATCGTCAGCCCGGTAGTCATCGGTTCTGTGCGTGCCCGTCGTGATCGTCTGGACGAAGCGCGCAGCAACATGGTTCTGCCTATCACCATTCACGGTGATGCGGCGATTACCGGTCAGGGTGTGGTGCAGGAAACCCTGAACATGTCGCTGGCACGCGGTTATGAAGTGGGCGGTACCGTGCGTATCGTCATCAATAACCAGGTGGGTTTCACCACCTCGAATCCAAAAGATGCGCGTTCTACCGATTACTGTACCGATATTGCAAAAATGGTGCAGGCACCGATTTTCCACGTCAATGCCGATGACCCTGAAGCGGTGGCTTTCGTGACCCGCCTGGCATTGGATTTCCGTAACACCTTTAAACGTGACGTCATGATCGATCTGGTTTGCTACCGTCGCCACGGCCATAACGAGGCCGACGAACCGAGCGCAACCCAGCCGCTGATGTACAACAAGATCAAGAAACACCCGACGCCACGCAAGATTTACGCTGATGTCCTGACTGAGCAAAACGTAGCCAGTCTCGAAGATGCCACGGAAATGGTCAACCTGTACCGCGATGCGCTGGATGCCGGTGAATGCGTAGTGGAAGAGTGGCGTCAGAATGACATGCACACTTTCACCTGGTCACCGTATCTGAATCATGAGTGGGACGAGCCTTACCCGAACAAAGTCGAGCTGAAACGTCTGCAGGAACTGGCGCGTCGCGTCAGCCATGTGCCGGATGCGATCGAAATGCAGTCACGCGTTGCCAAGATTTATGGCGACCGTAACGAGATGGCCGAAGGGAACAAGAAATTCGACTGGGGCGGCGCAGAAAACCTGGCCTACGCTACGCTGGTAGATGAAGGTATTCCGATCCGTCTGTCCGGTGAAGATACCGGCCGCGGGACTTTCTTCCACCGCCATGCCGTGATCCACAACCAGAAAAACGGTTCCGTGTACGTGCCGCTGGCCAATATTCATAACAGCCAGGGCGAATTCAACGTCTGGGATTCCGTGCTTTCCGAAGAAGCGGTGCTGGCCTTTGAATACGGTTACGCGACTGCTGAACCACGCACCCTGACGATCTGGGAAGCGCAGTTTGGTGACTTCGCCAACGGTGCACAGGTAGTTATCGACCAGTTCATCAGTTCCGGCGAACAGAAATGGGGCCGCATGTGTGGTCTGGTGATGTTGCTGCCGCACGGCTACGAAGGGCAGGGGCCGGAGCACTCCTCCGCGCGTCTGGAACGTTATCTGCAACTTTGCGCTGAGCAAAACATGCAGGTATGTATCCCGTCTACCCCGGCGCAGGTTTACCACATGATCCGTCGTCAGGCACTGCGCGGTATGCGCCGTCCGCTGATCGTGATGTCACCGAAGTCTCTGTTGCGTCATCCTCTGGCGGTTTCTACGCTTGATGAGTTGGCTAACGGCAGCTTCCTGCCAGCGATTGGTGAAGTCGACGAACTGGAACCGAAACAGGTTAAGCGCGTGGTGATGTGCTCCGGTAAGGTGTATTACGACCTGCTGGAACAGCGTCGCAAAAACGAGCAAACCGATGTGGCGATTGTCCGCATCGAGCAGCTTTATCCGTTCCCGCACAAGGCAATTCAGGAAGTGCTTGAGAAATTCTCACACGTTCATGATTTCGTCTGGTGTCAGGAAGAGCCGCTGAATCAGGGCGCGTGGTATTGCAGCCAGCACAATTTCCGTGAAGTGATTCCTTTCGGGGCTTCTTTACGTTACGCAGGACGTCCGGCCTCTGCTTCCCCGGCAGTGGGTTACATGTCCGTTCACCAGAAGCAACAGCAAGATCTGGTTAACGATGCGCTGAACGTTAAATAACGCGTTGGCGTGAGTTAACACTATGGAACATAAGAAGGATTTATAATGAGTAGCGTAGATATTCTGGTCCCTGACCTTCCTGAATCCGTTGCGGATGCGACGGTTGCCACCTGGCACAAAAAGCCGGGCGACAGTGTTGAGCGTGACGATGTACTGGTAGAAATTGAAACCGATAAAGTGGTTCTGGAAGTGCCGGCAAGTGAAGCCGGTATTCTGGACAGCATTATCGAAGACGAAGGTGCGACGGTGATTTCCCGTCAGATCCTGGCGCGTATCCGTCCGGGTAACAGCAGCGGTAAGCCAAGCACTGAGAAAAGCTCCGATAAAGAAGCGACTCCTGCGGCACGCCACACAGCAGCACTGGAAGAAGAGAATAACGACGCACTCAGCCCGGCGATCCGCCGTCTGATTGCAGAACATTCTCTCGATGCCAGCGCGATTAAAGGCAGCGGTGTCGGCGGTCGTCTGACCCGTGAAGATATCGAACAGCATCTGGCGAAAGCCAAAGACGCTAAGCCAGCCGCAGCACCTGCGGCGGCTCCGGCTGCCACCAGCGCCGCACCGGCTCTGGGTTCACGTAGCGAAAAACGTGTACCGATGACCCGTCTGCGTAAACGCGTTGCTGAGCGTTTGCTTGAAGCGAAAAACAGCACGGCGATGCTGACCACTTTCAACGAAATCAACATGAAGCCCATCATGGATCTGCGTAAGCAGTACGGTGATGGTTTCGAAAAACGTCACGGCGTGCGTCTGGGTTTCATGTCTTTCTATCTGAAAGCCGTGGTTGAAGCGCTGAAACGCTACCCGGAAGTCAATGCCTCTATTGACGGCGATGATGTGGTTTACCACAACTATTTCGATGTCAGCATTGCGGTTTCTACGCCACGCGGTCTGGTGACCCCGGTTCTGCGTGATGTCGATACGCTGGGCATGGCGGATATCGAGAAGCAAATCAAAGAGCTGGCGATCAAAGGCCGTGACGGCAAACTGAAAGTGGAAGAACTGACCGGTGGTAACTTTACTGTAACCAACGGCGGTGTCTTCGGTTCCCTGATGTCCACGCCGATCATCAACCCGCCACAGAGCGCGATCCTGGGCATGCATGCCATTAAAGATCGCCCGATGGCAGTCAATGGTCAGGTGGTGATTTTGCCAATGATGTATCTGGCACTGTCATACGATCACCGTCTGGTTGATGGCCGCGAATCCGTCGGCTTCCTGGTGACCATTAAAGAGATGCTGGAAGATCCGGCTCGTCTGCTGCTGGACGTCTAGTCCCGGTACAGCGAAAGATTAGAGATCGAAAAATCTGCGGCACAGCTCGCTGTGCCCTGATAAGCCTTCCTACTTACCGAATAAGAATGGATAGAACATCATGAATTTACACGAGTATCAGGCGAAACAGCTGTTCCTGCGCTACGGCCTGCCAGCACCAACGGGCTTCGCCTGTTCCACCCCGCGTGAAGCGGAAGAGGCTGCATCGAAAATCGGTGCCGGTCCGTGGGTGGTGAAATGTCAGGTTCATGCCGGTGGCCGCGGTAAAGCGGGCGGCGTGAAAGTGGTTAAAAGCAAAGAAGAAATCCGTGCTTTTGCTGAGCACTGGCTGGGCAAACGTCTGGTGACTTATCAGACAGACGCCAGCGGTCAGCCGGTTAACCAGATCCTGGTTGAAGCGGCAACGGATATCGATCAGGAACTGTACCTCGGTGCGGTTGTGGATCGCAGCTCCCGTCGCGTGGTGTTCATGGCCTCTACCGAAGGCGGCGTGGAAATCGAGAAAGTGGCGGAAGAAACCCCGCACCTGATCCACAAAGTTGCGCTTGATCCGCTGGCAGGTCCGCAGCCGTATCAGGGCCGCGAACTGGCTTTCAAACTGGGTCTGACCGGTAAGCAGGTTCAGCAGTTCACTAAGATCTTCATGGGTCTGGCGAACATCTTCCTTGAGCGCGATCTGGCGCTGATCGAAATCAACCCGCTGGTAGTGACTACCGCTGGCGACCTGATCTGTCTCGACGGCAAACTGGGTGCGGACGGCAACGCCTTGTTCCGTCAGCCAGAATTGCGTGAAATGCGCGATTACAGCCAGGAAGATGCCCGTGAGTCTCAGGCAGCGCAGTGGGAACTGAACTATGTTGCCCTCGACGGTAACATTGGTTGCATGGTGAACGGTGCCGGTCTGGCAATGGGTACCATGGATATCGTGAAACTGCACGGCGGTGAACCGGCTAACTTCCTCGATGTGGGCGGTGGCGCAACCAAAGAACGTGTGACCGAAGCCTTCAAAATCATCCTGTCCGATGAAAAAGTCAAAGCCGTCTTCGTCAACATCTTCGGCGGTATCGTACGTTGCGACCTGATCGCCGATGGTATCATCGGTGCGGTGGAAGAAGTGGGCGTCAGCGTGCCGGTTGTGGTGCGTCTTGAAGGTAATAATGCCGAGCTGGGTGCCAAAAAACTGGCAGACAGCGGTTTGAACATCATTGCAGCGACCAGCCTGACGAATGCGGCTCAACAAGTTGTCGCGGCAGTGGAGGGGAAATAATGTCGATTTTAATCAACAAGAACACCAAAGTTATCTGCCAGGGTTTCACCGGTAGCCAGGGGACTTTCCACTCCGAACAAGCCATTGCTTACGGTACCAAAATGGTCGGCGGCGTCACGCCGGGCAAAGGCGGCACCGAACATCTGGGTCTGCCCGTGTTCAATACCGTGCGTGAAGCGGTAGAAACCACCGGCGCAACCGCGTCTGTGATTTATGTTCCGGCACCGTTCTGTAAAGATTCCATTCTGGAAGCGCTGGATGCAGGCATCAAACTGATCATCTGTATCACTGAAGGCATCCCGACGCTGGATATGCTGGTGGTTAAAGTGAAACTGGATCAAAGCGACGCGGTGATGATCGGGCCAAACTGTCCGGGCGTGATCACGCCGGGCGAATGCAAAATCGGCATCATGCCAGGCCACATTCATCTGCCGGGCAAAGTGGGTATTGTTTCCCGCTCAGGTACGCTGACGTATGAAGCCGTGAAACAGACCACTGACTACGGCTACGGCCAGTCGACCTGCGTTGGTATCGGCGGTGACCCGATCCCGGGCTCTAACTTCATCGATATCCTGAAGCTGTTCCAGGAAGATCCGCAGACTGAAGTGATCGTGATGATCGGTGAAATCGGCGGTAACGCTGAAGAAGAAGCCGCAGCCTACATCAAAGCACACGTGACCAAACCGGTTGTGGGCTATATCGCGGGTGTGACGGCGCCTAAAGGCAAACGTATGGGCCATGCTGGTGCCATCATTGCGGGTGGTAAAGGCACTGCTGATGAGAAATTTGCAGCGCTGGAAGCGGCAGGCGTTAAAACCGTTCGCAGCCTGGCCGATATCGGCGAAGCCGTGAAATCATTGCTTCCGCAATAAGTATTACACTACCCGCACCGGTAAAATTAGGGTGCGGGTTAAGTCGATTTATTAAAGAAAAAGATTCGACATGTTGGCCGCCTTCGGGTGGCCTTTTTTATTTTAAGCTAAATAGTTAACATTCACTGAATTGAGCTATATTTATTAACACAGCACGATAGGTTCATTGGAAATAAAAGGTTAATAATTGGATTTAAGAAGGTAGCGAATTAGATATTTATGGCAACCATAAAAGTACAATTAATTAACATCCGGGCTCCCATTAAAGCTCAATGAAACCAAAAGTTAACATCCTGAAATCTTTTTTTAGAAATCAATAGAGATATTATAGAAATAAACAAGGAGATAAGCTTAAATTGCGGCAGATCAATTACAGGGATTTTCACTGTTTTGTTCTTAAATTGACCTGTACACGGAAATCCGCTTTGGGTCACTAAAAAACCTATTTAATGTGTGGGATTACTGGCGTAACATATTGGTCCTGTAACATCCGTTTTTTGTATGATGACTTTTTCCCGTGATTTTGCCCGTTCATCAGCCTGTTGCAGGCCCGCTGCTCGCGCTTTTTCCGGACTCAGAATGTCTGGTCGACGGTTTTACTCAACCGGGCGCTGACATTTTTTTTACACACATTTGAATATTGGTAGTCATGAGGCGTTCCGGCAACCGGTTCGTCAAAGATCGCAATTTGGGGTCTTCCTCCGAGGAGCAAGGGGTCAAGATGTTTGATATCGTTGAACTGTCGCGTTTACAGTTTGCTTTAACAGCCATGTACCATTTCCTATTTGTCCCGTTAACGCTGGGTATGGCGTTTTTACTGGCAATTATGGAAACGGTTTATGTGCTTTCCGGCAAGCAAATCTATAAAGATATGACCAAATTCTGGGGCAAACTCTTTGCAATTAACTTTGCGCTGGGCGTTGCAACCGGTTTAACCATGGAATTCCAGTTCGGGACTAACTGGTCATATTTCTCACATTACGTTGGTGATATCTTCGGTGCGCCTCTGGCGATTGAAGGTTTAATGGCGTTCTTCCTCGAATCCACTTTAGTGGGCCTGTTCTTCTTCGGATGGGACCGTCTTTCTAAAGTTCAGCATATGACCGTGACCTGGTTTGTTGCCCTTGGCTCAAACTTGTCAGCATTGTGGATCCTGGTGGCGAACGGCTGGATGCAAAACCCGATTGCATCGACTTTCAACTACGAAACCATGCGTATGGAAATGGTCAGCTTCTCCGAGCTGGTTCTGAACCCGGTTGCGCAGGTTAAATTCGTTCACACCGTAGCGTCTGGTTATGTGACTGGCGCGATGTTCATTCTGGCTATCAGCTCTTACTACCTGTTAAAAGGACGTGACGTTGGCTTTGCGAAGCGTTCATTTGCTATCGCAGCAAGCTTCGGTCTGGCCGCCGTGCTCTCCGTTATCGTACTGGGTGATGAATCTGGTTATGAAATGGGTGACGTCCAGAAAACCAAACTGGCCGCTATCGAAGCAGAGTGGGATACCCAACCTGCACCGGCCAGTTTCACGCTGTTCGGCATGCCTAATCAGGACAAGATGGAAAACGAATATTCTATTCAGATCCCTTACCTGCTAGGTCTGATTGCCACGCGTTCTGTGGATACGCCGGTGACCGGTCTGAAAGACCTGATGGCGCAACACGAAGTGCGCATCCGCAACGGTATGAAAGCGTACACCCTGCTGGAAGAACTGCGTTCGGGCAACACAGACCCGAAAGTGCGCAGCGATTTCGAAAATGCTAAGCAGGATCTGGGCTACGGTATGTTGCTTAAACGCTATACCGACAACCCGGCGGGCGCGACTGACGCACAGATTCAGAAAGCCACCAAAGATTCTATCCCACGCGTTCTGCCTCTGTACTTCGCATTCCGTATCATGGTGGCCTGCGGCATCCTGATGTTCGTCCTGATTGCGCTGTCCTTCTATACCGTCCTGCGCGGCAAGATTGGTCAGAAACGCTGGTTACACCGCGCGGTATTCATCGGCCTGCCATTGCCGTGGATTGCTGTCGAAGCGGGTTGGTTCGTGGCTGAATATGGCCGTCAGCCTTGGGCGATTGGTGAAGTGTTACCGACTGCGGTCGCACACTCTTCACTGACTGTGGGTGATGTACTGTCCTCGATGATCCTCATCTGCGGTCTGTACACCCTGTTCCTGGTCGCTGAAATGTTCCTGATGTTCAAATATGCGCGCCTGGGCCCAAGCAGCCTGAAAACGGGCCGTTATCACTTTGAACAAACTTCAGCGCCACTTGAGCAAGCTCGGTAATAGGGAGTCCACTTATGTTTGATTATGAAGTTTTACGGTTCATCTGGTGGGTGCTGATTGGCGTGCTGTTTATCGGCTTCGCAGTCACCGATGGATTTGATATGGGCGTAGGCATCCTGGTGCGCATTATCGGTAAAACCGATACTGACCGCCGCGTGATGATCAACGCCATTGCCCCGCACTGGGACGGCAACCAGGTCTGGCTGATCACCGCCGGTGGCGCATTGTTCGCTGCCTGGCCGATGGTCTATGCAGCGGCATTCTCCGGCTTTTATGCGGCGATGGTGCTGGTGCTGTGCGCCTTGTTCTTCCGTCCGCTGGGCTTTGACTATCGTTCAAAACTGGAAAGTGCTCGCTGGCGCGGTATGTGGGACTGGGGCATCTTCATCGGCAGCTTCGTGCCGGCTCTGGTCTTCGGCGTGGCTTTCGGTAACCTGCTGTTAGGTGTGCCGTTCCATATCGACAGCGACCTGCGTCTGTTCTACACCGGCAATCTGCTGGGCTTGCTGAACCCGTACGGCATTCTGGCCGGTCTGGTGAGCCTGACCATGCTGATCACCCAGGGCGCCACCTATCTGCAAATGCGTACTGTGGGTGAATTGCACCTGCGTACCCGTACCGCGTCGCAGATTTCTGCGCTGGTGATGATGGTGTGCTTCCTGCTGGCAGGTATCTGGTTAGTGAAAGGGATTGATGGTTTCACCGTGACCTCCGTTATGGATCACGCAGGTCCGTCTAACCCGCTGCGCAAAACCGTGTCTCATGAAGCGGGTGCATGGCTGGCTAACTTCAACAAGACACCGGGCTTGTGGGCGATCCCTGCATTGGGTGTGCTACTGCCGTTGCTGACCATTCTGTTCTCACGCATGAATAAAGCCGCGCTGGCGTTCATCAGCAACTCACTGACTATTGCCTGTGTGATCCTGACTGCCGGTATCACGATGTTCCCGTTCGTGATGCCGTCTGTCACTGAACCGAATGCCAGCCTGACCATGTGGGATGCGACATCCACACTGTTGACGCTGAGAGTGATGACCGTTGTCGCTTGCATCTTTGTGCCAATCATCCTGATTTACACCTCATGGGCGTATTACAAGATGTTCGGGCGCCTCGATAAACACTACATCGAGAACAACAAGCATTCGTTGTATTAAGGAGAACACCATGTGGTATTTTGCCTGGATCCTCGGCACCTTACTGGCTTGCTCATTCGGTATCATTACCGCGCTGGCGTTTGAACACAGCGAAGCCAATAAAGCGGCTAAAGAAGAGAAGTAATAATGAGTGTGATCGTGGATAAACTCTACGCTGTCACAGACAAGGGCCCCTTGCGGGCCCTTTCGCTTGTGATGTCACTGGTACTGGCGGGTTGCGTTTTCTGGAAACCCGGCATGTTTGCCTCGTCAACCAGTCAGCTTGAAGTCTGGCATGGGATCATTTTGATCTGGGCCGTTTGCAGTGGCATTATCCATGGCCTGGGTTTTCGCCCGAATAAATCTGTCTGGAAGGCTTTTTTCTCGCCATTGCTGGCAATGATTACGTTAGCCGCAGGACTTTATTACTTTTTCAGCTGATTATTTGCGTAAAAAAAAGACAAATTTACAGTAATTTTCTTATGGGCCTTTCTGGCCCATAATTATTTTCATTCCATCAATACTACCCATTCCCAACCCCAATTCTCTTGCGTATAGTAGTGCCGTCAAATTGCATTACGGGATGTACAGTGAGTAATTCGTTGTTCCGATGGCCGGTTCGTGTCTATTTTGAGGACACAGACGCGGGAGGTGTGGTCTACCATGCCCGATACGTCGCCTTTTATGAAAGGGCTCGCACAGAGATGTTGCGCCAACGCAATTTTCACCAGCAGCAGTTGCTGGGAGAACATGTCGCTTTTGCTGTCCGCCGCATGACGGTCGAATACTTTGCACCAGCTCGCCTGGATGACCTGCTGGATGTCCAGAGTGAGATTACGTCTATTCGCGGAGCCTCTCTTACTTTTGCACAACGAATTCTTGATTCGCATGGCAACCTTCTGAGTTCTGCAGAAGTGTTAATTGCGTGCATTGATCCACACCAAATGAAGCCACGTGCGCTTCCTAAGTCTATTGTCGCGGAGTTTAAGCAGTGACTGACATGAACATGCTTGATTTATTTTTAAAGGCCAGCATCCTGGTTAAGCTGATTATGCTTATCCTGGTGTGCTTCTCTGTCGCGTCCTGGGCGATCATCATTCAACGCACGAAAGTGCTGAATGCCGCCACCCGTGAGGCAGAAGCGTTTGAAGATAAATTCTGGTCCGGTATTGAGCTTTCCCGTTTATATCAGGAAAGCCAGGGCCGTCGCGAAACCCTGAGCGGGGCAGAGCAAATCTTCCATTCCGGTTTTAAAGAGTTTGCTCGTCTTCATCGTGCCAACAGCCATGCGCCTGAGTCTGTGATTGAAGGCTCTTCACGTGCGATGCGTATTTCTTTTAACCGTGAACTCGAATCACTTGAAACTCACATTCCATTCCTTGGCACTGTCGGTTCTATCAGCCCGTATATCGGTCTGTTCGGTACAGTCTGGGGGATCATGCATGCCTTTATCGGTTTAGGTTCTGTGAAACAGGCCACGTTGCAAATGGTTGCGCCGGGTATCGCAGAAGCACTGATCGCTACTGCGATTGGTTTGTTTGCTGCTATCCCGGCGGTTATGGCGTATAACCGCCTGAATCAGCGTGTGAACAAGCTTGAGCAAAACTACGATAACTTCATGGAAGAATTTACGGCCATCCTGCATCGTCAGGCTTTCTCTCGCGAAACCAGCAGTAACTAAAGGGGGAGAGTATGGCTCGTTCACGAGGTCGTCGTAACCGTCGCGAAGGTAAGTCGGAGATCAACATTGTTCCGCTGCTGGACGTACTGCTGGTTCTGTTACTGATTTTTATGGCAACAGCCCCCATCATTACCCAGAGCGTGGAAGTGGATTTGCCTGATGCTACGGATTCTAAAACGGTGTCCAGCGATGATAATCCGCCAGTGATTGTTGAAGTGTCTGGCGTGGGTCAATACACCATCGTGGTGGATCATCAGCGTATGGAACAATTGCCTGAACAGCAGGTTATCGCAGAAGCGACCAGCCGTATTCAGGCCAATCCGAAGACGGTATTCCTGATCGGCGGTGCAAAAGATGTGCCTTATGATGAAATCATCAAGGCGCTGAACATGCTGCATCAGGCTGGTGTGAAATCCGTCGGATTGATGACACAACCTATCTGAGGATAGGTAATTTGTAACACTTATTTGAAACCCGGCATTCTCTGGCTTGTTAGAAATATGACAGGCAATACAGGAAACCGGGTTTTTAGTAATCCTGTCTTGGGAAATCTATTTTGGTAAAGGCAACTGCAACTGAACAAAACGATAAGCTCAAACGCGCCGTTATTGTTTCGGTCGTTCTGCATATCATCATTATAGGCCTGCTGATTTTGGGATCGCTGGACGAAGATACCAGCATGAGTGGCGGCGGTGGCGGTAGTGATATCTCTGCCGTAATGGTTGATCCAAGTGCCGTGGTCGATCAGTACAACCGCCAGCAACAGCAACAGGCTGATTCCCAACGTGCCGCCGCCGCGCGTCAGAAAAAATCAGAACAACAGGCTGAAGAGCTGCAACAGAAACAGGCCGCAGAACAGCAACGCCTGAAAGAACTTGAGAAAGAGCGTCTGCAAGCGCAGGAAAATGCGAAGCAGCAGGCTCAGGAACAGGCCCAGCAGCAGAAGCAGGCTGAACAAGCCGCCGAGCAGGCGAAAGAACAGCAGAAACAGGCAGAAGCTGCCGCCGCACAAGCGAAGGCTGAAGCGGCAAAAGCGGCCGCACAGGCGAAAGCAGATGCCGCGAAAGAAGCGGCTAAAGCACAAGCTGACGCGCAGAAAAAAGCCGCTGCTGATGCTAAAAAACAAGCAGAGGCTGAAGCCGCCGCTGCGAAGAAACAAGCTGAAGCGGACGCTAAGAAAGAAGCGGCAGCAGAAGCCAAAAAACAGGCTGCTGCTGAAGCGAAAGCTCAGGCCGCGGCTGATGCGAAAGCACAAGCTGAGGCTGATGCCAAAGCTGCCGCCGATGCAAAAGCTGCCGCTGCCGCAGAGAAAAAAGCGGAAGCTGCCGCGGCTGCCAAGAAAGCTGCAGCCGATAAAAAAGCTGCCGCCGCCGCTGCTGCCAAAGAAGCCGCTGATGCGAATAACTTATTTGATGGCCTGGCCGACTCCAAAAATGCACCGAAAGGCGCAACGGGTGGCGGCGCTTCTGCTCCGGCAGGGAAGGGGACTCAGAAAAAGGCGGGGGCATCCGGGGCTGATATTGCAAACTATGGTAGCCAGATTAAGGCTGCCATCGAGAGCAGATTCTATGACGCGTCATCTTATGCAGGCAAAACCTGTTCGTTGCGCGTTAAAATGAACCCTGATGGCTCATTAATCAGTGTGTCGGCTGAAGGTGGGGATCCTGCTCTATGTCAGGCAGCGCTTGCTGCTGCCCGACAGGCGAAGTTCCCGAAACCGCCTTCTGAAGCCGTCTATGAAGTGTTTAAAAACGCTCCGATAGATTTCAAACCTTAATAAAAGATGAAAATAATAACTTTTCAGATTTTTACGATGGTTTGCAGGGTGTAATTCTAGTTTTGTGTGCGTTGGTTTGTTAAAATTCTGCTAAATTATCGCGGGCAGATACGTCCAGATAAGGGAGATACAATGAAGCAGGCATTTCGAGTAGCGTTCGGCCTTTTGATGATGTGGGCATCTGTGGTTCATGCAGAAGTTCGCATTGAAATTACCCAAGGGGTAGATACAGCTCGTCCGATTGGCGTTGTGCCATTCAAATGGGCTGGCCCGGGTACACCACCTGAAGATGTGGGTGGTATTGTTGCTGCTGACTTACGTAACAGCGGCAAATTTAATCCTATTGATGCATCACGTATGCCTCAGCAGCCAACCTCTGCCGCAGAAGTCACCCCTGCTGCCTGGACCGCGCTGGGTATTGATGCTGTTGTTATCGGTCAGGTTCAGCCTGCCGCCGATGGCAGCTATGTGGTGTCTTACCAACTGGTGGATACCTCTGGCGCACCCGGTACCGTGCTGGCGCAAAACCAGTACAAAGTGACCAAACAATGGTTACGTTATTCCGCTCATACCGCCAGCGATGAAGTGTTTGAAAAGCTGACCGGTATTAAAGGCGCATTCCGTACCCGTATCGCTTATATCGTGCAGACCAACGGCGGGAAATTCCCGTATGAGCTGCGTGTAGCGGATTACGATGGTTATAACCAGTTCGTGGTTCACCGTTCACCTGAGCCTCTGATGTCCCCGGCCTGGTCTCCGGACGGCAGCAAACTGGCTTACGTGACATTTGAAAGCGGCCGCTCAGCCTTGGTGGTACAGACGCTGGCAAACGGTGCAATCAAGCAGATTGCTTCTTTCCCTCGTCATAACGGTGCCCCTGCTTTCTCTCCGGATGGCAGCAAACTGGCCTTCGCGCTGTCTAAAGACGGTAGCCTGAACTTGTATGTAATGAATCTGTCTTCTGGTCAGATTAGCCAGGTGACAAACGGACGTAGCAACAACACTGAACCAACCTGGTTCCCGGACAGTCAGAATCTGGCGTTCACGTCGGATCAGGGCGGTCGTCCGCAGGTTTATAAAGTCAACGTTAATGGCGGTGCGCCTCAGCGACTGACCTGGGAAGGCTCGCAGAATCAGGACTCTGACGTAAGTACAGATGGTAAGTTCCTGGTTATGGTGAGCAGCGCCAGCGGTACACAGCACATCGCTAAACTGGATCTGGCAACGGGAGCCGTTCAAACATTGACGGACACGTTCCTGGATGAAACGCCTAGCCTCGCACCCAATGGCACCATGGTAATTTACAGCTCCTCTCAGGGACTGGGTTCCGTATTGCAGTTGGTATCGACTGATGGGCGTTTCAAAGCGCGTCTTCCGGCAACTGATGGACAGGTCAAATTTCCTGCCTGGTCGCCGTATCTGTAATGCATAGAAAACTATGTATGGCAAAAAATTATAAAAGGATCGAATAGATGCAACTGAACAAAGTGCTGAAAGGGCTGATGCTGGCGTTGCCTGTACTGGCAGTAGCTGCTTGTAGTTCTCACAAGAACGCAGACAACGACCAATCTAATGGTATGGGTCTGAACTCTGGCGCAGGCACTGAAAACGCTAACATGTCTTCAGAAGAGCAAGCTCGTCTGCAGATGCAAGAACTGCAGAAAAACAACATCGTTTACTTTGGCCTGGACAAATACGATGTGTCTTCTGAATTCGCTCAGATGTTGGACGCGCACGCTGCTTTCCTGCGTAGCAACCCGTCTTACAAAGTGACTGTAGAAGGTCATGCTGACGAACGTGGTACTCCAGAGTACAACATCGCCCTGGGCGAACGTCGTGCTACTGCTGTTAAAATGTACCTGCAAGGCAAAGGCGTTTCTGCTGACCAAATCTCTATCGTTTCTTACGGTAAAGAAAAACCAGCTGTACTGGGCCATGACGAAGCGGCATACGCTAAAAACCGTCGTGCCGTACTGGTATACTAAGAGAATAGTATGAGCAGTAACTTCAGAACTCACCTGTTGAGTCTGTCGTTACTGGTTGGCGTAGCGGTCCCATGGGCCGCTACTGCCCAAGCGCCAATCAGTAATGTCGGCTCAGGCTCGATTGAAGATCGGGTCACCTCTCTGGAGCGTATTTCTAACGCTCACAGCCAGCTATTAACTCAACTCCAGCAACAACTTTCTGATACTCAACGTGATATGGATACTCTTCGTGGTCAAATCCAGGAGAATCAATATCAGCTGAGTCAGCTTGGTGATCGCCAGAAGCAGATTTTTAATCAACTGGACAGCTTAAGCCAGGGTTCTGCCGGAGCCGCCAGCACGGGTGCTGCAGCGGCCACAGGTGATGCTGCCACAACACCTGACGCGGGTGCAGCACAAGCTCCGGCAAGCACCGGTGACGTGAACAGCGACTACAATGCTGCGGTTTCACTGGCGCTGGAAAAGAAACAGTATGATGAAGCCATTGCGGCTTTTCAGAGTTTCGTAAAAAAATATCCTGATTCAACTTATCAGCCTAACGCCAATTACTGGTTAGGACAGTTGTATTACAACAAGGGTAAAAAAGACGACGCTGCGTATTATTTTGCAGTTGTGGTCAAAAACTACCCTAAGTCTCCAAAAAGTTCTGACGCAATGTTCAAGGTTGGGGTGATCATGCAGGAGAAAGGGCAGGCTGATAAAGCCAAAGCCGTCTTCGCACAGGTCGTGAAACAGTACCCAAATACCGATGCGGCAAAACAAGCTCAAAAACGTTTATCTGCAAAATAGTTCCTCGTTCAGGTCCGGAAAATGTACATATCGTGCATTTTCTGGGCTTGAGTGTGTGAAACACCATCAGTTAGCACTCTTTCTGAAAATTAAAGTTGCACTGAAAAGTTAAATAAGTAATATATGCCGCCGTTGCCCAGACAACTCCAAACGGCTAACGCTGTCAGAGATTTAGGTAATATGCAGCAGGTTTAGATGGGCCGTTAGCTCAGTTGGTAGAGCAGTTGACTTTTAATCAATTGGTCGCTGGTTCGAATCCAGCACGGCCCACCACTTTAAAGTGGAAAATGCAGTGAAGCAGTGCAGGATGAGAACCCTGGTTCGAGCCGGGCGAAGCGAGACGACAACGCGCAGGCGTTGCCCGCAGGGCGAGGTGAAACCGAGTCAATCCAGCACGGCCCACCAATCTAAATCAACATTGCATGTGGCTTGCACACCAACTGCAAGACACGCTGGCAATAAGAAGTATTCAGGAAGGGCCGTTAGCTCAGTTGGTAGAGCAGTTGACTTTTAATCAATTGGTCGCTGGTTCGAATCCAGCACGGCCCACCACTTTTAAAGTGGAACCTCCTGAAGATTTTGAAAGCTAAAATTAAAGTAGTACCCAGCATTTAGATGGGCCGTTAGCTCAGTTGGTAGAGCAGTTGACTTTTAATCAATTGGTCGCTGGTTCGAATCCAGCACGGCCCACCACTGTTAAAGTGGAAAATGCAGTAAAGCAGTGCAGGATGAGAACCCCTGGTTCGAGCCGAGCGAAGCGAGACGACAACGCGTAAGCGTTGCCCGCAGGGCGAGGTGAAACCGAGTCAATCCAGCACGGCCCACCACTGTTAAAGTGGAACGTTCTAAACTGCAGAATTCAGAGAAAAGCGCCTTTTGGCGCTTTTTTCGCATCTGAACCCCATAATATCAACGCAGCGATAAAATCCTTCCTCACAATCCGGTGCCATCTCATCTCTTTTAAGTGCAGTAAACATTTTAAGCCTTATGGCTAATATCTGGACGACTTTTACTGTTTTTTGCGGTATTTTGTTTAGCATACAAAACCAACAGATTTCCGGATGGAATTTGTTGTGGCTTATGGCTATCCGGGCAAGCTGCCTGTCTGAATGAGATGACGAGTATGAGCGAAACATTGGATCTGAATGCGACGGTTTATCCTTTCCCTCCGAAACCCGCCGTGCTGACTGCAGATGAAAAAACTTTCTATAAAGAGAAGATCAGAAAACTGCTGAAGGAACGTGATGCTGTGATGGTGGCGCACTATTACACCGATCCTGAAATTCAGGCGCTCGCTGAAGAAACCGGTGGTATTGTCGCGGACTCTTTGGAGATGGCGCGCTTTGGCAGCCAGCACCCCGCATCAACCCTGCTCGTCGCGGGTGTGCGCTTCATGGGAGAAACGGCCAAAATCCTCAGCCCGGAAAAAACCGTGCTGATGCCAACGCTCAATGCTGAATGTTCTTTGGATCTGGGCTGCCCTGAACAGGCGTTCTCAGATTTTTGCGACCAGCACCCTGACCGCACCGTGGTGGTCTACGCTAATACTTCCGCTGCAGTAAAAGCCAGAGCAGACTGGGTCGTGACCTCGAGCATTGCGGTTGAGCTGATTGAACATCTTGATAGTCTGGGCGAAAAAATAATCTGGGCGCCCGATCGTCACCTCGGAAATTACGTCCGTAAGCAGACGGGGGCAGATGTATTGTGCTGGCAGGGGGCCTGTATCGTCCATGACGAGTTTAAAACGCAGGCCCTGACCCGAATGAAAGGTTTGTACCCGAACGCCGCTGTTCTGGTGCACCCTGAGTCTCCTCAGGCGATTGTTGATATGGCTGATGCGGTCGGTTCTACCAGTCAGCTTATTCAGGCGGCAAAAACGTTACCTCAGAAGCAGCTGATCGTTGCCACTGACCGCGGTATTTTTTACAAAATGCAGCAGGCATGTCCGGACAAAGAATTGTTTGAAGCGCCGACGGCAGGCGAGGGCGCAAGTTGTCGTACCTGCGCGCATTGTCCGTGGATGGCGATGAACGGCCTGAAGGCGATTGCAGAAGGTCTGGAATACGGCGGCACGGAACATGCTATCGAGGTGGACGAGGCGCTGCGAGTGAAGTCATTGATCCCACTGAATCGCATGCTGGATTTCGCCGCACAACTGAAATTACGGACTCTGGCTAAAGCGCTGTAAGGATGCTTTGCCGCTGATATTGGCTTGTGACCGACAATAAAAGGAAAAGGATGTGATGATGGATTTTTTCAGTACCAGCAATATTCTGGTTCATATTCCGCTTGGAAAGGGCGGGTATGATCTGTCGTGGATTGAAGCCGTTGGCACCCTTTTTGGATTGCTCTGCATCTGGTACGCCAGTAAAGAAAAGCTGATCAACTATCCGTTCGGCCTGATCAACGTGACATTGTTTGCGATCATCTTCTTCCAGATCCAGCTTTACGCCAGCCTGCTGCTGCAGATTTTCTTCTTTGCTGCGAATATCTACGGCTGGTATGCCTGGAGCCGTCAGACCGCCGATCAGGAGGCTGAACTGCAGATCCGCTGGTTGCCGCGTGGCAAAGCGCTGATATGGGGCGTTGTGTGCGTCGCAGGCATTCTGCTGATGACCTTCAACATTGACCGCGTTTTTGCCGCCCTGACGCTGGTGGCGGTAAATCTGATGCAGGCGCTGGGTCTGAATGTGCAGATGCCTGAACTGCAACCTGATGCCTTCCCGTTCTGGGATTCGTCAATGATGGTGTTGTCTATGGTGGCAATGCTGCTGATGACCCGAAAGTATGTCGAAAACTGGCTGCTGTGGGTGATCATTGATGTCATCAGCGTCGCGATTTTCGCTTATCAGGGCGTGTATGCGATGGCGCTCGAATACGTATTGCTGACGCTGATAGCCCTGAACGGTTCGTGGCTGTGGATCAAAAGTGCAAAGCAAAACGGTTCTCAGCCTTTGCAACCGGCCTGACTGTGCTCCCTCTAAAACGCCTCTGCCACGGAGGCGTTTTGCTTTCTGATTCTGAGCTACGGATCAGTGGTGATGATGGGCATGGCTATGACCATGATGATCATGCCCGGTGCTGGCCACCGGAATTTCATTGATCTCACAATCCGGAGCCTCACACTGCCCATATTCCATCTGAATTGTGGCATGCCCAATACGGCATTTGTCCAGCAAATGGCGCTGAATACGGTACAGCAGCGCATCGTGATCGTGCGGAGGAACCACCTGCACATGCACGGTCATCAGCCGCTGTTCCCCAATCTGCCAGACGTGAACGTGATGCACGTTGCGCACTTCCGGGATACTCAGCGATAAATCCCGGCGCAGTTGGTTGATGTCGATCTCTTCCGGCGTACCTTCCAGCAATTCATGGAAACTTTCCCGCAGCAACCGCCAGGCATTGTTTAACACCAGACAGGAAACCAGCACCGATAAAATCGGATCAACAGGCGTCCAGCCGGTATACATGATGATCAGCGCTGCAACGACCGCCCCAATCGACCCCAGTAAATCACCCAAAACGTGCAGCGCAGCGGCACGTACATTGATGTTGGCTTTTTCCTGCCCCTGATGCAGCAGCCAGAAGGCCAGAATATTGGCGAGCAGGCCCGCGATGGCGATCACCAGCATAGTGGTGCCCATCACTGGCTGCGGATTAAAGAATCGCGCGATGGCTTCCCAGACAATCAGAACGACAATCACCAGCAGCGCGGCGGCATTCACGAAGGCGGCCATGGTGGTCAGGCGCAAATAGCCAAAAGTATGGCGGGTATTCGGCTTACGTTTAGCAAAGCGCACGGCAAGCAAAGCGACAAGCAGCGCGGCGGCGTCAGTCAGCATGTGCCCTGCATCGGCCAGAAGCGCCAGAGAGCCAGAAACCAGCCCGCCAATCACTTCGGCCACCATGAAAATCACAGTAACGAGGAAAGCCAGCAATAAACGGCGACTGTTTTTGTCCTGCGGTAACAGGGAAGAAGACATAATTATATTCACAAAAATGATGAACCGGGACGATTACAATAGCGTAATCGTAATGTGTTGCAAGAAGGGGACGTTAAGGAAAAAGGAGGAAGCAACGTTCCTCCTGTGTGAGCAACCGTGACGGGATCAGTTACCGGTTTCTTTCGACGGTGTTGTGCCCGGGGTCTGATTCGGGCAACGGCCATCTTTGCACATGGTTTTCTCATGCTGCTTATCTTTGCTCATGGGATGGGTTTGTGCATCCGTTTTGGTATTGACTTCATTCGCAGGCTGATTGGTATTGTTTATCTGATCGTTGTTCACGCTTTTAGGCGCAATCTCCTGAACTGAACCCGGCGAGCCGGATTGATTTGCCTGGCCGTTGTTGTCGCTGGCCGAAGATTCGCCGACAGCGTAAGCAGCACCGGTGGTCAGCGCCATGGTTGCGGTCAGTAACATGATTGCGAGCTTTTTCATAATGTCATCTCCATTTTTCGGGAAAGGTCCGTGGTCGTTTTTCATGTATCTGATAAAAGCCTAGCTAAATAAATTATGTCTTAAATCAAAATGAGACTAATCGTAAGTGTAAAAGCAGGTTTACACTGACATTTAATACGGCTAGATTGAACGCGGTCAGCGTTTCGCTTTGTCTCTTATGAACACCCGAATGGAACTGTTATGAATTATCAAAACGACGATTTACGCATTAAAGAAATCAAAGAACTTTTACCTCCGGTTGCCCTGCTCGAAAAATTTCCCGCCACTGACAAAGCGGCAAAAACAGTTTCTCAGGCTCGCAATGCTATTCATAAAATCCTGAAAGGAAACGATGACCGTTTGCTGGTCGTCATCGGCCCTTGCTCGATTAACGATCCGAAAGCCGCGAAAGAATACGCTTCCCGTCTGCTGAAAATGCGTGAAGAACTGCAAGGCGAGCTGGAAGTGGTGATGCGTGTTTATTTCGAAAAACCGCGGACCACGGTGGGCTGGAAAGGGCTGATTAACGACCCGCACATGAACAACAGCTACCAGATTAACGACGGTTTGCGCATTGCCCGCAAACTGCTACTGGATATTAATGACTCCGGTTTGCCGGCTGCAGGCGAATTCCTCGACATGATCACGCCACAATATCTGGCGGATTTAATGAGCTGGGGGGCCATTGGTGCACGTACCACGGAATCTCAGGTTCACCGCGAGTTGTCTTCCGGCTTATCCTGCCCGGTTGGTTTCAAAAACGGGACCGACGGCACCATCAAAGTGGCGATCGACGCCATCAACGCGGCTGGCGCGCCGCACTGTTTCCTGTCTGTCACCAAATGGGGTCATTCCGCTATCGTTAATACCAGCGGGAATAATGACTGCCATATCATTCTGCGCGGCGGCAAAAAACCAAACTACAGCGCCCAGGATGTGCAGGAAGTGAAAGAAGGCCTGAAAAAAGGCGGCCTGCCAGCCCGTATCATGATCGACTTCAGCCACGCTAACAGCAGCAAGCAATTCAAAAAACAAATGGAAGTGTGCGAAGACGTTTGTGGGCAGATTGCTGGCGGTGAACAGGCGGTGATGGGGGTGATGGTCGAAAGTCATCTGGTGGAAGGCAATCAAAGCCTCGACAGCGGTAAACCGCTGGTTTATGGCCAAAGCGTGACCGATGCCTGTATCTGCTGGGAAGATACTGAAGTGCTGCTGCGCAGCCTGGCTAACGCTGTCAAAGCGCGCCGCGGTTAATTTTACCTTCTGATCAAGTCTTTCTGAGCCCCGCCTTCGCGGGGCTTTTTCTTGCCTGAATATGCCTTACAATTCGCAGTGCATATTCATACAACGCAAATCAGCATTCGCCATCTCAGAGCGGTAAAGACTCTCTTTTACCAGACTGAAACCGTTCCTCTTATAAAACTCAAAGGCATTCGGCGTGGAGGCCAGCGTAAGCGCCGTGAATCCCCGTAATTTCGCTTCTGCTTTTAGGGCAGCAAGAATTTGGGTAGCGAGACCTTTTCCTTCGAATTCTGGCAACGTAAAAATTGCTTCCACACTGCCATTTTTGAGATCCAGAAATCCTGTTGCCACTGGCGTGTCCAGCCCCTGCACTTGTGCGACAAAAAAAGGATTCTCTGCTATGGCCTTGCGGTATCCGGCAGGCATCTGTTCGGGCGTCCATGCCATCACAATCTGCGCATCGTAAGTGTTTTTACACCCGTGGCGGATAGCCTGATTACGGATTTCCCAGAGTATTTCTGCTTCATCGGGTGAGGCGAGTCTGACGGGCATCAGTTTCTCCTTAGGTTCAGATACAAAAAAGGCACGCTTTCGCATGCCTGTGCCAATCTTCCTGCTTAATGCGAAATTACTTCGCTTTACCCTGGTTTGCCACGGCCGCTGCTTTCGCTGCGATTTCGTCGGCGTTACCCAGATAGTAACGTTTGATTGGTTTGTAGTTTTCGTCAAATTCGTAAACCAGCGGAACACCGGTAGGGATGTTCAGTTCCAGAATTTCATCTTCGCTCAGGTTGTCGAGATATTTAACCAGTGCGCGCAGGGAGTTACCGTGTGCCGCGATGATGACGCGCTCGCCGCTGGCGATGCGTGGTTTGATCACGTCAGTCCAGTAAGGAATAACACGTTCGATGGTCAGCGCCAGGCTTTCTGTGGTTGGCAGTTCTGCCTCGGTCAGTTTAGCGTAACGCGGGTCGTGGCCAGGGAAACGTTCGTCAGCGCGATCCAGCTCCGGAGGTGTTACAGCAAAACCACGACGCCATTGTTTAACTTGCTCGTCACCGTATTTCTGTGCAGTTTCTGCTTTATCCAGACCTTGCAACGCACCGTAGTGACGTTCGTTCAGTTTCCAGGATTTCTCAACCGGCAGCCATGGCTGATTCAGTTCGTCCAAAACGCTCCACAGGGTATGGATGGCACGTTTCAGCACAGAGGTGTATGCAAAATCGAATTGGAAGCCTTCGTCTTTCAACAGCTGACCCGCAGCTTTTGCTTCAGTGCGGCCCTTCTCGGACAGTTCAACATCATGCCAACCGGTAAAGCGGTTTTCTTTGTTCCACTCACTCTCACCGTGTCTTACCAGCACCAGCTTGGTTACAGCCATAGCTAAACTCCTCAGTTAACTCAATTTTCAATGATAACAGTTATCATTATAGGGTCTGGGCAACCCACACAGCAATCTGAAACTTCCTCAGGAAATCTATGCGGGAGTCCGTTTGTATTAAACATAACGAATTTGCTGCGGCGATGTAAAACAAAACGCGCACAAGGTCACCCTGGCAGCGCGTTTTGTACAAGCAGGTCAGCGTGATCAGCTGGCTTTTTTCAGGCAGGTACTCATGAAGGTTTTACGCGCATCGCCTTTCAGATTTTGCTTCGCGGCATCGGCATTACAGGTTTTCATCTTCATCTGCTGAGGATTCATCTTATCGTCAGTTTTGGCCTCTGCTTTCAGACAATTGCTCATGAATTTCTTACGCTCATCCCCTTTCAGGGACTGCGTGGTAGCCTGCTGATTACAATCGGTCATCTTTTGGCGTTGCTCAGTCTGAGCAGGAGAAGGGACTTTCACCGGGTCAGCCGCCAGAGCGGAACCCGCCGCGCACAGCGCTGCCAGCAGGGATAGCACAACAGGTAAACGCATATCAAAACTCCTTAATAAACGTCCTTTTATGCAGGACACTCTCTGAGTTTAGATGTTTCGCTGGGAAAGTGCGGAAGCAGATGCGCAGTCAGTCACAAATTCGAAGAAGTTCGGGAGAAAGGACAGTGCCGGGCGGCCCTGTCCTGAGCATATTACAACGCGAAGAACTGATACGTTGTCGAGGATTTGTAGGTCTGACCGGGTTTGATCCAGCAGCTCGGCTGCGGCCAGGTGACGTGGTTCGGGCTGTCCGGCAGGAATTCGCTTTCCAGCGCCACACCACTGTAGCTGGCGTATGCGCCGCCGCTGCGGTTCGGTGTTCCGCCCAGGAAATTACCGCTGTAGAGCTGCACGGCGGGCGCTGACGTAAACATCGTCATTTTGACTTTGCCGTCGGCAGACCACAAATGCGCCGCCGGATTGCTGCCGCTGTTGCAGGTGCGGTTGAGCAGATAGGCATGGTCATAGCCTTTCACGCGTTGCTGGTCGCGGTCAGCGAGGAAATCTTTCGCCAGCGTTTTGGCCGCGTTGAAATTCATACCGGTATTTTCAACCGGGGTCGGATCTGCACAAGGAATGCCATCGCTGTCGACCGGCAGGAAACGGTCCGCAAACAGTTGCAGCTTGTGCTGGCGCACATCGGTGCCTTCGCCGTCGAGATTGAAATAGGCATGATTGGTCAGATTGACCGGGCACAGCTTATCCACGGTGGCTTCGTAACGGATTTCCAGACGGTTATCATCAGTCAGATGGTAATGCACTTTCGCGGTCATATTGCCCGGATAACCCTGATCGCCGTCGGCAGAAAATAGCTGGAACGTCAGCTTCTGTGCGGTCTGCTCCAGAATCGTCCAGCGACGCGCATGGAAGCCTTCCGGCCCGCCATGAAGCTGATGCACGCCCTGATTGGCGACCACCAGATGCGGTTTGCCGTCGATGTTAAACTGCGCGCGGGCGATACGGTTGGCGTAACGTCCGACGGTGGCACCCAGATAGGCGCTCTGGTTCATGTATTCCAGCGGTGACTGGCAGCCGAGCAGCAGTTCACGCGTCGTGCCATCTGCCAGCGGCAGGGTGAAGGATAACCAGGTCGCGCCCCAGTCCATGAATGTGGCGGTGGCACCCGCCGCATTCTGTAGCGTCACCTGTTCAAACGGCTGGCCATCGGGCGCCAGCTGTGTGTTTTCAGGTTTTAACATATGCCTGCTCCTTGTGACGCGGTGCAAACGTAGAAGGTTTCTTTCAGGCCGCTGTGCGCCTGATATTGCTGTTCCACCGCATGACGGACTTTCTCCACCATGTCTTCCGGTACCAGCGCCACAATGCAGCCGCCGAAGCCGCCGCCGGTCATGCGCACACCGCCTTTATCGCCAATCACTTCTTTGACGATTTCCACCAGCTTATCGATTTGCGGCACGGTGATTTCAAAATCATCGCGCATTGAGGCGTGAGATTCCGCCATCAGTTCGCCCATGCGTTTCAGGTCGCCGCTGGCCAGGGCATCTGCCGCCGCCAGCGTACGGTCGTTTTCAGTGATCACGTGACGTGCACGGCGGGCAACCACCGGATCCAGTTCATCCTGAATGGAGAAGAACAGGGCAGGATCGACATCACGCAGCGCTTTCACGCCGAAGAAACGGGCCGCCACTTCGCACTGTTCGCGACGGGCGTTGTATTCGCTGTCCACCAGACCGCGTTTCACGTTGGAGTTAATGATCACCACCGCCGCGTTTTTCGGCATGGACACTGCGCGGGTGTCCAGCGAACGGCAGTCGATCAGCAGGGAGTGATTTTCTTTACCCAGCGCGGAAATCAACTGATCCATAATGCCGCAGTTACAGCCGACAAACTGGTTCTCTGCTTCCTGACCGTTCAGTGCCAGCGCGACGCCATCCAGCGGCAAATCGTATAGGGATTTCAATGCCTGACCGACGGCCACTTCCAGCGAGGCAGAAGAACTCAGGCCCGCGCCCTGCGGCACGTTGCCGCTGATCACCATGTCGGCGCCGGAGAAATCGTTGTTACGCAACATCAGGTGTTTCACCACGCCGCGCACGTAGTTGGCCCACGGGTGCGCGTCGCTGTGCAAAATAGGCTCGTCGAGCGAGAAGCTGTCTTCGTCGTTGTCGTAATCGGCGGCGATCACACGGATCGTGCGGTCATTGCGCTGCGCACAGGCGATCACCGTTTCATAATCGATGGCGCACGGCAACACGAAGCCGTCGTTGTAATCGGTATGTTCGCCGATCAGATTCACGCGGCCCGGCGCTTTGATGGTAATGGTCGCCGGGTAGCCGAATTTATCGGCAAAGATTTCCAGGGTTTTGGTCTTCAGTTTCATTATTTTTCTCCGGCCTCACGATAATGGACATCACTCACCGCCCGCAGACGTTCAGCGGCTTGTTCCGCTGTCAGATCGCGTTGGGTCTCAGCCAGCATTTCGTAGCCGACCATAAATTTGCGCACCGTGGCTGAACGCAGCAACGGCGGATAGAAATGTGCATGCAACTGCCAGTGTTCATTGTCGCCTTCGGTAAATGGCGCGCCGTGCCAGCCCATCGAATACGGGAAAGAGCACCGGAACAGATTGTCGTAGCGGCTGGTCAGCTTTTTCAGTGCCAGCGCCAGATCGCTGCGTTGTGCATCATTCAGCTCAGTGATGCGTTTGACGTGAACTTTTGGCAGCAATAAGGTTTCGAACGGCCATGCGGCCCAGTATGGCACCACCGCCAGCCAGTGTTCGGTTTCAACCACCGTACGGCTGCCGTCGGCCAGTTCGCGCTGCACGTAATCAACCAGCATCGGTGAGCCTTGCTGTTCAAGATAGGTGCGTTGCAGGCGATCTTCGCGTTCGGCTTCGTTCGGCAGGAAGCTGTTGGCCCAGATCTGACCGTGCGGATGCGGATTAGAGCATCCCATCGCCGCGCCTTTGTTCTCGAAAACCTGCACCCACGGATAGGTTTTTGCCAGATCCGCGCTTTGTTCCTGCCAGGTTCTGACGATCTCTGTCAGTGCTTCAACCGACAGTTGCGGCAGCGTTTTGCTGTGATCCGGCGAGAAACAGATCACCCGGCTGGTACCGCGTGCGCTTTGCACGCGCATCAGCGGATCGTCGCTTTCCGGCGCAAAAGGCGTATCCGGCATCAGCGCGGCATAATCATTGGTGAACACAAACGTACCGGTGTATTTCGGATTTACATCACCGGTCACGCGGGTGTTGCCCGGACACAGGAAACAGTCCGGGTCATGCGCAGGCAGCGTTTCCTGAGAAACGGCTTCCTGCTGACCCTGCCACGGGCGCTTGGCGCGGTGCGGGCTGACTAAAACCCACTGATCGGTCAGCGGGTTATAGCGGCGATGCGGGTGATCAATCGGGTTAAACGTGGTCATAAACTTTCCTTAGTGCGCCTTAATCCGGGTAGCCTTGCGGGTTTTTCGACTGCCATAGCCAGGTATCGTTGGCCATGTCTTCAAGTGTTCGGGTGACTTTCCAGTTCAGCTCTTTCGCCGCTTTGGTCGGATCCGCCCAGTACGCCGGTAAGTCGCCATCACGGCGCGGGGCAAACTTGTAATTCACCGGCTTGCCGCAGGCTTTGCTGAAGGCGTTAACCACATCCAGAACGCTGTGGCCGAAGCCCGCGCCCAGGTTATAAATATGTACGCCAGCTTTGTTGTGCAGCGTTTTCATTGCCGCCAGATGGCCGTCGGCAAGATCCACCACATGGATATAATCCCGCACGCCGGTACCGTCCGGTGTCGGATAATCGTTACCGAAAATGGCCACGGACTCACGACGACCTACCGCCACCTGTGCGATAAACGGCATCAGATTATTGGGTACGCCCTGCGGATCTTCACCCATCAGGCCAGACGGATGCGCGCCGACCGGGTTGAAGTAACGCAGCAGCGTAATGCTCCATTCAGGTTCTGCACGCTGCACATCTTGCAGAATTTGCTCGACCATCAGCTTGCTGCGCCCGTACGGGCTGGAAGGATTGCCGGTCGGGAAATCTTCCACATACGGCGTTTTTGGCTGATCGCCATACACGGTTGCCGAAGAGCTGAAAATCAGGTTTTTAACGCCAGCTTCGCGCATGGCTTCAACCAGCACCAGCGTGCCGGTGACGTTGTTGTCGTAATATGCCAGGGGTTTCGCCACCGATTCGCCAACGGCTTTCCAGCCGGCGAAATGAATGACGGAATGAATGGAGTGCTCAGTGAAAATTTTATCGAGAAGCGCGCGGTCACGAATATCACCTTCATAGAACAGCGGCGTTTTGCCGGTCAGGCTATGGATGCGTTCCAGCACGCTGACTTTGCTGTTGTGAAGGTTATCAAGAATGATTGGCGTAAAGCCTGCATCAATCAATTGCACGCAGGTATGACTGCCGATGTAACCGCTACCACCTGTGACTAATACGTACATAAATAGCTCCCCGATGATTATCTTGATGCAACGATATCACGCTGCAAGGCTGAAAAAGGTGATCCATCCCCAATAAAATGGAATCGCTTACACAAACAGTTTACCACCTTTCCACCTGACTCAACAGGTGCTGCGTGCCATACCGAAAGCCTGCTGTAGCCTGCGGTAAGTCAGAAAGGATGGGTTGTGTAATCGCTTACACTAAAATTTATGCTTTGTCCGAATCAGCTTTTTGGGCTCATTTTCAGACTCCAGCCGGGGGGAAGGCTGACATTTTATCCAGTAACCAGCGGCGGAGCGTCACGATGTCTTCACGCAGCGCTTTCTCTTTTGTCGTCACCAGATAATAGTTTGCACCGGGAAGATATTGAGGGAACGGGGTAATCAGAATGCCTTTTTCAATGAAGTCATGTGCCAGCAAACTGCTGACAATCGCCACGCCCTGGCCGGCAATCGCCGCCTGAATGGCATGGGTTTCATCTGTAAAGCGCAGGCCGCTGTCGGTATTTAATTGCGCGGGACCGACGTGTTTCTTCCAGTTTTCCCAGTCGGGAGAAGGGTAGGGAATATGACGGTTTTCCACATGAAACAAGGTCACCGCCTTAAGATCCTCCTTCGTTTTCAGCGCCAGTGCGGGACTGGCAACCAGCACAAAAGTGTCGTGATAAAGCCGCGTTGAATCGAGATTTTCATCGACGGATTCGCTGTAACGGATCGCCACATCCACGGTGTTACGGGTTAAATCCACCAGTTCAATGCCGGTGTGTAGCCGCAAATCCATTTCTGGCGCAGCGGCTTTCAAGTCCGCCAGCCGTGGCACCAGCCAGTGCGTCAGGAAATTGGACGTGGTGGTCAGTGTCAGTGCCGCAGGCAACGCGGCGTGATGGATTTCTTCGACGGCTGCCTGTAATCCGGCAAATGCCTGCCGGGTGGCGTGGCACAGAATTTTCCCCGCAGCGGTCAGCCTGACCTCACGGGCGCTGCGCTCAAACACCGCCGTGCCCAGTGACTCTTCAAGCACCCGGATCTGATGGCTGATGGCGGTAGCCGTTACGCCGATATCTTCTGCCGCACGTTTGAAACTCCTGTGCTGCGCCACGACATCAAACGCTTTGAGTGAGCCCAGCGGGGGTAAGCGGATTTTCTTCATGATGAGTTATTTTCATCCATGGCTGAAATCTATGACTTTGAATCACTTAAAATAGGCGGTGTAAGCTCTTTTATCAACACCATGAAGGTGAAACACATTCATCTTCTGAACCGCTAAATGCTGATAAAGGAACTGTTATGAACGCCAAAAAATCACCTGTGCGGTGGCTGCCCCCGGCGTCGGGAATCCTGTTTGTGCTGAACCTGACACTGACATTGCTGAGTGTCGCTTTTTACGGACTGGATACACTGTTGTCCCATTCGCTGGCGGGGGCTTCCACCCTCTTTTTTATACTGTTTGTCATCAGCGAGCGTTATCACCCTGAACCGCTGATGCCCCGTCATTTGCGGGCGTCGTTGCCGTTACAGATAAGCCTCTGGACGCGTATTTTTGTCACTGCAGTCACTTATGCCGCGTGGTTTTTGCTGGCGGTGGCGTTGAATCAGATTTACGGATCGGGCGTGCCGGGCATGATTCTCAGCTTTATTCCCTTATTGCTGATGCTGCTGGCGGGCAAATCTCTGGGCGAAAAGCTCGGGCGGCACATTACCCCTGCCCGCATCTTGTTGTGGGGTTTTATGATTGCAGCGGGCGGACTGGGGTTGATGGCGAGGATGCCATCGTTCTGGCTGTCGCTGCTGGCGGCTATGTTACTGACCGGCTTCGGGGCAGGTATGGCGCGTCAGGCCGCCGCGGCGGAAAGGGATCTGCTCACCGGTGATGAATACCATTATGCAATCCGGCCAGGAGGCTGGATTCAGGTGAGCAGCACCCTGTTGGTACTGGCACTGCTGACTCTGTTGCTGAGGAATAACCCCGGCCAGCAGGGCATTGAAAACGGATTTTCATTGCTGGCGGCACTGGCGCTGGCCGGTGTAGTGACAGCGCTGATGATTCCCGAGAAGGTCAGGCGAAATAACGTTACAGCACATCAGTCTGATAACGGTAGATTTCGCCGTCAGGAATAAAGCTCAGCCGGTGAGTAATACATTCCGGCGCATCTTCGGCATGATGCGAAACAAACAGCAACTGAGTATCGCCCTCGCCGATCAGGATATCGACAAAGCGGCGCACCAGCTGGCGGTTGATCGGATCCAAACCCTGCAAAGGTTCATCCAGAATTAACAGCGCCGGATGCTTGACCAGTGCGCGGGCGATCAGCGCCAGCCGCTGTTGTCCCCAGGATAAACTGTGGAACGGCGACTCTCCGGCATCGCCGTCCAGTCCGAGCAGCGCCAGCCATTGCGAGGTGAGCAATCTTTGCCGGTCGGATACCGCCTGATAAATGCCGATCGAATCGAAAAAGCCGGAAGTAATGACATTGCGCACGCTGGTGCTGACGCGGTAATCCAGATGCAGACTGCTGCTGACATAACCTATATGCCGTTTGATATCCCAGATGGTTTCACCGCTGCCGCGACGGCGACCGAAGAGCGTCAGGTCATTGCTGTAGCCTTGTGCATGATCGCCGGTGATAAGGCTCAGTAAGGTGGATTTCCCGGCGCCGTTCTGGCCGGTGATCTGCCAGTGCTGACCGTGATCGACCTGCCAGCTCAGATGGTGCAAAATCGGTTTGTCATTGTACTGCACCACGCCGTCACGCAGCACGATCAACGGGCTATCGGCAGGCGGGCTGACGCGGGCTGTCGGATCTTCTGCTTCCGGCACAGCCATGCCGTTCAGGCTTTCGCTGTGCGCCAGTTGGGCGACCAGCGCATCAGCCATTACCTGTTCGCGCGGACCTACCGAGGCCAGCGTGCAGTCAGCCAGTACGCCGACATTTTTCACAAACGCAGGAATGTCGTCAAAGCGGTTAAGCACCAGCACCATCGTCTGGCCTTCGCCGGACAAGGTTTCCAGCAACTGTGCCAGTTGCGCACGGGCACTGACGTCGAGGCCATCGAACGGCTCATCCAGCACCAGCAAATCGGGCTTTTGCATCAGCACCTGACACAGCAGGGTTTTACGTGTTTCACCGGTCGATAAATATTTGAAGCGGCGGTCGAGCAATTTCTCAATCCCAAATTGCGCGGCAAGGGCCGCACAGCGGGCAGGGTCCTGCACTTCATCCTGAATAATTTCAGCGGTAGTGCGGCCGGTATCATCTTCACCTTCGCCCAGTAAATCGGTGTTATTACGCTGCCATTCATCGGCGACCAGCTTCTGCAACTGTTCGAATGACAGGCGCACGATATGAGCAAAACTGTTTTCGCGGGTGCCTTTCAGCAGGGTCAAATCGCCTGCCAGCGCACGCGCCAGGGCGGATTTCCCGCTGCCATTCGAGCCGACAAACGCCCAGCTGTCGGCCTGCTGAATATTCAGATCAGAAAGTGTGAGGGTCCGGGTATCGCTGAGGCGGAAAACACCTTGCGAGATATGCAACGAAGACATTATTTATCTCTCATTTTGAAATGATTATAAAACAAGGGATAAGCGCTGCACCGTTGCAAGTCAATTGACAAATCTGCAAAATGAAAACGCTGATTTTGCAAGATACTGATTAAATTCTGCTTTTCAGCACAGGGTAGCGAGGATCACCTTGTCATCATCAAACTGTGCATAAACGCTCTGGCCGGTTTTCAAAGCCAGTTGATCGGCTTCGGCATTTGACACTGTCGCGCATAATATTTCACTGCCCGGCAGTTTCATCAGCACTTCGCTGTTGTTTTCACCGCGCTGAATGCGGGTGACTTCACCCTGCAATGCGTTGTGCGGGTTTTCGGCGCGAAAGCCCAGCGTGATCCACGGTGCTTTGATCAGCACCAGCACTTCTTTGCCGGGCGTTAACGCCAGACGGTCGGCGCTTTGTTCAGTGATCGCGGCGCGGATTTTGGTTTTGCCGTCAGCCAGCAGGACATCAATGTGCTGCTGAACGGTGCTGTTATCGCGGTCAATCACGTTGCCGAAGAACTGGTTGCGCGCACTGGTTTGCAGGGAGAAGCGTGAAATGGCCGCCAGCAAACTGTCGAGAGGGAGCGAATCTTCTTTCAGCACGTCGAAGGCTTTTTGCTGGATTTGCGCCAGTAATTCATAAAGCTGGATCAGGCGCTCGCCATAAGGTGTCAATACCGCGCCGCCACCGCCTTTCCCGCCGGTACTGCGATCGACCAGCGTCTGATCGGCAAGCTGATTCATTTCATTGATGGCATCCCAGGCGCTTTTGTAACTGATGTTCGCGAGCTTAGCCCCCTGACTGATTGAACCGGTCTGGCGCACCTGTCGCAGTAATTCAATACGACGCGGATCGGCAAACAAACGTTGCTGAAGTTTAAGGGTTAAGAGAATTTCGGCTTGCATCGCAGCTTCCTTGTTAGAATCATGGCGTATTGTCGCCGCTAAACCTGCAGGCAGGCAAGTTGGCTAAATGCTAAAGTAATTACCGTCCCGTGCTGTTATTATCCGCAACAGTTTGATTTTTCGTTTTTGACTTCATGTACGAAGTCCAACATCGCCTCAGGGCGATTCAGCCAGTTAAGTGAGGCTATCATGTTAGAACTATTAGAAAGTTTGATTTTCGCTGCCATCATGGTGCCGGTGTTTATCGCTGTGATCCTGGGCCTGATCTGGGGACTGGGCGAAGTATTCAACCTCATCTCCCACGTGGGTCACTCTAAAGAATCCCGTGAGAAACCTCATTACTGATTAATGAGCCTGTTTGTTTCCGGAACCCGGCCCTTGCGCCGGGTTTTCTTTTTCCCGTTCAGATCAAAAAAACGTAGCTTATCCGCCCCTGACTCATAAAAATGAATGACATCATTTTCTGTCGCGTTATATTAAAGATTACATAACGAAATATCCCTTTATAAACGCGAAGGAAAACGATGACACATCAATGGGGCAAAATATTCACCGCAGCCGTTCTGGTTGCAGGGACTGGCGTTCAGGCGCAGGCAGCAGAGAAAATCACGGTGTTTGCTGCCGCATCACTGACCAACGCATTGCAGGATATTGCCACGCAGTATCAGAAAGAAAAAGGCGTGCAGGTTGTCTCCTCATTCGCCTCATCTTCGACACTGGCCCGCCAGATTGAGCAGGGTGCGCCGGCAGATTTGTTCATTTCTGCCGATCAGCAGTGGATGGATTATGCCATCAGCAAGCAGCAAATGGTTGATAACACCCGGTACACGTTGCTGGACAACGACCTGGTGCTGATTTCTGCGGCCAGCAGCAAAATCAACAAAGTCGACATCTCTGAGAAAACCCAATGGACCACACTGATAGGCGACAGCCGTCTGGCGGTGGGTGACCCTGATCATGTCCCGGCCGGGATTTATGCCAAAGAAGCGCTGCAAAAACTGGGGGCCTGGACCACACTGGAACCTAAACTGGCGCGCGCCAGCGACGTCCGTGCAGCCATGGCGCTGGTCGAACGTGAAGAGGCACCGGTGGGCATTGTTTATGGCTCTGATGCCCTCGCCAGCAAAAAAGTGAAAGTGGTCGGTATTTTCCCGGCCGCCAGCCATAAGCCGGTTGAGTATCCGATGGCGATGGTGAAGGGGCACGAAAATGCGACTGTCCGTGGTTTTTATGATTATCTGAAAACGCCGGCAGCGGCTGAAATATTCAAAAAATACGGTTTCACGCCTCGCGGCTAAATTCATCGCGGTTGCTGAAAACAGATAAAGCCTTCCCGCACTGTGCAGGCTTTATCTGTCCATCCTGGTTTCTTTCCCTGCGTGTGATTCTCTATACTTTGACGGGAATTAAAGCCTTCGAAATTTTTGCCGATATTTTACCTCTGCGACACCTAAATTCAGGATTAAGAAACCAACATGATGTTGAGTGAATATGAGTGGCAGGCGGTACTTCTCAGTCTGAAAGTATCGAGCCTGGCCGTAGTTTGCAGTCTGCCGCTTGGTATTCTGATGGCGTGGGTCCTTGCCCGCGGCCGCTTCCCCGGCAAGTCCCTGCTCGACAGTATTATTCATTTGCCGCTGGTATTACCGCCGGTGGTGATTGGCTATTTGCTGCTGGTGGTGATGGGACGACGCGGCTTTATCGGCCAGCGTCTGTACGAATGGTTGGGTTTCAGCTTCAGTTTTAGCTGGCACGGTGCGGTGCTGGCTTCGGCAGTAGTGGCATTTCCGCTGATGGTGCGGGCGATCCGCCAGTCGCTGGAGGCTGTTGACCCCAAACTTGAACTCGCCGCCCGCACACTGGGTGCATCGCCGTGGCGGGTCTTTTTCACCATCACACTGCCGCTGTCCGTGCCGGGCGTCATTGCCGGCGTGGTGCTGGCGTTTGCGCGTTCGCTGGGTGAATTTGGCGCAACCATCACCTTCGTTTCGAATATTCCGGGCGAAACCCGCACCATTCCGCTGGCGATGTATACCCTGATTGAAACGCCGGGCGCGGAAGGGGCTGCCGCGCGACTCTGCGTGCTGGCGATCCTCCTGTCTCTGGCGGCATTGCTGATTTCTGACTGGCTGGCAAAACGCAGTCGTATCCGGCTGGGAGGCTGACATGCTTGAACTCGATTTCAGCCAGACGCTGGGCAGCCTGGAATTACAGGTGACGCAGACGTTACCGGCGCAGGGGATAACGGCCATTTTCGGGTTGTCAGGCGCGGGAAAAACCTCGCTGATTAATGCCATCGGCGGACTGACCCAACCTGATAGTGGCCGCATTACTTTAAACGGCCGCATTTTATCGGATAAGCAAAACAACATTTTCCTGCCGCCTGAAAAGCGTCGCGTTGGTTATGTTTTTCAGGATGCGCGCCTGTTCCCGCATTACCGCGTGAAAGGCAATCTGCAGTACGGCATGGCACCGGCGATGCGCAGTCAGTTCGATAACATCGTGCGTTTGCTTGGTATCGCCCCTTTGCTGGATCGCTTCCCGCTCACGTTGTCCGGCGGCGAGAAACAGCGCGTGGCCATTGGCCGGGCGTTGCTGACGGCACCGGAAATTTTGCTGATGGATGAGCCGCTTGCCGCGCTGGATATCCCGCGTAAACGCGAACTGATGCCTTACCTGGAGCGTCTGGCGCAGGAAATCAGCATTCCGATTTTGTACGTGACGCACAGTCTGGATGAGATTTTACGTCTGGCGGAAAAAGTGCTGGTACTGGACGGCGGCAAAGTGCTGACGATGGGGAGGCTGGAAGACGTGTGGGCGAGCAATGTGATGCGTCCGTGGCTGCCGAAAGAAGAGCAAAGCAGTGTACTGAATGTCAGTGTACTGGAACATCATCCGCGCTATGAAATGACCGCGCTGGCCATTGGCGATCAGCGTTTATGGATCAGTAAAGTGGAAGAAGAACCCGGTACGGCGCTGCGCATTCGCGTGAATTCCACGGACGTTTCTCTGGTACTGCAACCGACGGCTAACAACAGCAGTATCCGCAATATTCTGCCAGCGAAAGTGCTGGAATGTCTGGATCTGGGGAATCAGGTGGAGGTCAAACTGGCAATGGCGGATCACATCATCTGGGCACGGATCACGCCGTGGGCGCGCGACGAACTGATGATCCGTGCAGGCCAGTGGCTGTATGCGCAGATCAAAAGTGTGTCGGTGAGTCGTTAATTGTGTGGTGTCTTACTTTTTTGACGGGTTAAAAGCGGCGTAAAGCACCAGAACCTCTTCGGCAAACGCGTCATCAATGATATAAAAATAGCATTCCGGCACGTTAAGCACGCGGGCGAAATGGCACATGGTGTCGAAGTTCGGGCTGTACGTGCCGTTTTCATATTGCGACACCCGTGAACGGGCAGTGCTCTCATCTATTCCGGCTAAAACACCCAGTTTTTCCTGCGTAAGTCTGGCTTTTGCCCGCGCGGATTTCAGTCGATGTGGGATCATTATCAATAACCATAGAAACTTTATTGACGTTATGTTTAGCATCACTTAACATTATTGTTGTTTAGAGTTACTGGACATCGTTATGTGTCAGTGTAATTCACGATTCAGATAGCTGTACTAACAACATATGGAAGAGGGATGAAAAATGGAAAATGACTGGCATCCGGCGGATATCATTGCCGCATTACGTAAGAAAAAATCCTCACTGGCGGCGGTCTCACGTCAGGCCGGTTTAGGCTCATCCACACTGGCCAATGCGCTGGCGCGTCCGTGGCCGAAAGGGGAACTGATCATTGCTCAGGCCCTGGGTATCCATCCGTCGGTGATTTGGCCCAGCCGGTACTTCGACGAAAATAAGCAATTAATCACCCGCAACGTCCGGCCGGTCCGAAATAAATCGTTGAAAACTGACTGATTGTTCTGCGAAGAAAACACCTTCCTCTGTGGCAGAGGAAGGTGTACCGGTAAAAGTTAGTTCAGCACTTTACTGCGGATAACCTCAGCGATACCCGGTGTTTCGTGGTCGCCAATCACCAGTGCGGCACGTTCTTTGATAGCATCTGCTGCATTGCCCATCGCCACGCCCAGACCGACATTTTCCAGCATGCTCAGGTCGTTGTAGTTATCACCGAACGCCACCACATCCTGCATGCTCATGCCCTGAGATTCGACCCATTCCTGCAAGCGGTGGCCTTTGCTGTTGCCTCCTTTCGCCACGTCCACCTGATCATGCCATGACCATTCACAGGCCAGGCCCAGCTCGTTTTCAACCTGCGCGGCAAACGTATGCAGCGTATCGAGATCCTGATGCGATGTGGCGAATTTCCAGATTGACTGCGCGTCGTCAGCGGCTTCGCGCAGGCTGTTAACCTGAATAATGTTCGGGCGCTGATGTTCCGGCAGCGTTTGCCCCCAGGCAATAGAGCGGCTGACGTGGCCGCTCGGTTGCTGATACAACATGGCGTCATCGACATACAACAGACCGTGGATGCCGTGATACTCCAGCAAGTCGACCACTTTTTTCGCTTTAACGGCATCCAGCGGATCGGAGGTTAAAACCTTACGTGCCTGATAATCATACAAATACGTGCCATTACAGCAGATAGCAGGTGTATCGAGCTGCAATGCCTGATAAAACGGATGGATAGCCACATGATGGCGTCCGGTCACGACGACCACTTTGACCCCTTGTGCACGGGCATCGGCCAGGGCGGCAAGGGATTCCGGGAGGATACGTTTTTGGCGGTCCAGCAGCGTCCCGTCGAGATCGAGCGCAATAATGCGATAAGTCATGAGCAGTCCATTATAAGTGAGGGTGAATTGGGGAAATTATCGGCATATTACCTTTTTTAGCCTGCTAATTAAACCGCGCGCCCGGGATCAAAGGTGTCGCCGTATCGTGCTAACCTGAGCTACGCTTTTACAAAACATAACTGTCCATTGAGATTTAATAAGGAGATGTGATGAAGCAAGTCGTCTATGTTGCCAGCCCTGAGAGCCAGCAAATCCACGCTTTTCGTCTGGCAGACAATGGTGAACTGAGTCTGCTGCAAACGGTGGAAGTGCCGGGGCAGGTTCAGCCGATGGTGATTCATCCTGATGGCCATCGTCTGTATGTCGGCGTGCGTCCTGAGTTTGGCGTGCTGACTTACCGTATTGACCAGGAAGGTAAACTGGAAGAAGCCGCGATGGCACCCTTGCCGGGCAGTCCGACGCATCTGGGTATCGACCTTCAGGGTCGTTTTGTCTTCTCCGCGTCCTACAGTTTTAACAATGTCAGCATTCATCCGCTGGATGAGAAAGGCCTCGCGCTGGCACCTGTACAGGTGCTGGAAAACATCCAGGCGCCGCACTCAGCCAATATCGACCCGACCAATCAGGTGCTGATGATCCCGGCACTGAAAGAAGACCGCATCCGCCAGTTCGACTTCAGTGTGAACGGCGAAGCGACGCCGCATGACGCGCCGGAGCTGAAAACCGCAGCGGGTGCGGGCCCGCGTCATATGGCATTCCACCCGAATCATCATTTTGCCTACTGTGTAAATGAGCTGAACAGCAGTGTGGACGTGTATCAGAAAGACGTCACCAGCGGCGAATACCGTCAGGTGCAGACGCTGGGGATTATGCCCGCTGATTTCACCGGCACCTGCTGGGCGGCGGATTTACACATCACGCCGGACGGCAAATTCCTGTATGCCTCTGATCGGACTGCCAGCCTGATTTCTGTGCTGACCGTCTCAGAAGATGGCAGCGTGCTTGAGCTGGTCGGCCATCACGCCACCCAGACCCAGCCTCGCGGTTTCAATATCGACAACTCCGGCCAGTATGTGATCACTGCGGGACAGAAATCGGATGCGATTGAAGTAGCGAAAATTGATCCACAAAACGGTCAGCTGACCACGCTGAAAACTTATGCTGTGGGCAAGGGTCCGATGTGGGTAAGCATTCTGGAAATTAATTAATCACCTCGGCTTACTGGTGAGATTTTCTAATGCATTATTTTTAACTGATCAATAATACCGCTGTGAAATAATGATCAAGCCCCTGTAATAAGGGGCTTTTTTATTGCCTGTGCCAGACGTGCTATTCATAAGAAATATTTTAATGTTTCTATAAATGTTGAACATCGCTGGTCGATAACTCTCCCGTTATTCACTCATTCTTCGGTGGCATTGCCACTTCAGAGTCAGTCCTTTTGGTTATCAGGGAGAAGAAAATGAATGTACTTTCAGGGATCGCTGGCCGGGTTCGCCATGCCACAATCGCTAACAAGCTCGGTGCAGGTTTTGCACTGGTATTGCTTCTGGGATCTTTTATCGCTGTGTCCGGCATCCACCATCTGACCAGCATCAACCAACGCGCTGAAAAAGCGACCTTGCTCAAGACCGTTAACGACCTGCTGAGCGATGCCAAATTTACCCGGCTTTCCTATATGGCCAGCAAAGATCCCAAATTTGTTGAAGAAAACCGCCAGGCTCTGGATAAACTGGAAGCCCGTCAGGCCGATGTTGAGGCCTATTCCTGGGATCCGCAGGACCAGCGTCTGGTGGATACTATGCCGGGTAATATCCGCCGCTACCGTGAAAGCTGGCAGCACACGCTGAATCCTCCGGCAGGCAGCGACCCAAAACAAATCACCGCACAACTGGCTGAAGCCGGGCTGGCGCTGACCTCCGCGTCTGACACGCTGCTTGATCATGAGATGAACAATCTTCATCAGGAAGTGACGCGCACCATTTCTGAAATGCTGGTGATCATTGTGGCGACCGTGGTGGCCGGTGTGCTGATTTCGTGGCGCATAACCCGTCAGCTGACGCTTCCGCTGCGCCGCACACTGCAAACCGCAGAACGTATTGCTGCCGGTGACCTTTCCACGCATGCCGCCAGCCACAGCTTTGACGAAGTGGGGCAACTGAGCCGCGCAATAGAAGCCATGAACCAGAATCTGCACGGTATCATCGGTGACATCCGCGAAGGCGTCACGCAGGTCACCCGTGCCTCGGGTGAAATTGCCGCAGGCAACATCGACCTGTCAGCCCGCACCGAAGAGCAGGCGGCAGCGCTGGGGCAAACAGCGGCCAGCATGGAACAACTGACCTCAACGGTGAAACAGAACGCCGACAATGCCGCGCAGGCCAGTCAGCTGGCCTCCGATGCTGCCAGCACGGCGGCGCGGGGCGGTAAACTGGTGGCGGATGTTGTGGGCGTGATGAAAGAGATCACGGTCAGTTCGAAGCAGATTTCTGAAATTACCACTGTCATCAATAGCATCGCTTTCCAGACTAATATCCTGGCACTCAATGCAGCGGTTGAAGCGGCGCGGGCAGGGGAGCAGGGGCGTGGTTTTGCGGTGGTCGCCAGTGAAGTGCGCAGTCTGGCGCAGCGCAGCGGACAGGCGGCGAAAGAGATTGAAGGGCTGATCGGCAAATCGGTGATTAACGTCAATAACGGTTCACAGCTGGTGGCGAAAGCCGGTGACACCATGGAAGAAATCGTCGGCTCGGTCCGTCATGTGACGCAAATCATTCATGAGATTGCCTCGGCGTCGGATGAACAAAGTCGCGGCATCAGCCAGATTGCGCTGGCGGTGGCAGAGATGGATACCGTGACCCAGCAAAACTCGGCGCTGGTTCAGCAGTCTGCCAGCGCGGCGGCGTCGCTCGATGAGCAGGCGGTGAATCTGGAACGTACCGTGTCGGTGTTCCGCCTCGGTAACGAAGCGCGATAATATTTCCTTGTGATGAAAAAAAACCGCCGGAGGCAACCCCGGCGGTTTTTTCATGGCATCAGACTAATTACTTCGCAGGCTGCGTCAGCACGTTGTTGTACTGCCACAGGCGGTTGAAGTTGGTGTCATTCACGTTGCGCTGTTGTTTTTCATCTTTCGGCACATTGCCGACAAACGGCTGGCCGGAGAAGACGGATGCGCCCCACGGGTTCATCTGGTCATAACTGTTGTCGAAGCTGCTGTCGCGGATCACCAGCTGGCTGCTGGCACCATTTGCATCCCACGCACGGCCCATTTTCGCTTTCGCAGCCTGCTCAAAGCCACGGTCACCGGTCAGGTTGCTGTCGATGACCAGGAAGCCATACGGCGCAGTGGCCGGGGTGTCCGGTGCGAAGATGGATGCCTGTTTCACGCCACGGCTGCTGACAGTGTGGAACTCAACATGGTCAAAGACAGCATTTGCCCGGCCAAACACGTAATCCACATCACCGACGATCAGGCTGTTATGCACGTAAGCACGGCTGTAACGGCTGTTGTCAGTCTGGTTGTGGATGTTGGCGGTGTTCACCATAAAGGTATTCTGGCGGCCAATCAGGCGCACGTTGTCCAGAATCACATTGTCACCGTCGGTACGCAGCGCAACGGCGGAATGATCGCCAGCATCAACAGTATCGAGCAGGGAATTACCGATGGTCAGGTTCTGAATCTGCACACCGTTGCTTTGTGACCAGACGGTGGCGGTACAGCCGGTGCCGATGGTTTCAGTCGTCAGCGTAGCGCAGTTCTGGAACATATAGAACGCGCGATCGCCTGGCAGGAACTGGCCGTTAGGGCTGACGGTTGAACGGTATGTTGCCGGAGCGGCGGATGCTTCGAGACCTTGTGCGAGGGTTACATCAGCAGAGCTGTTGCCCGCACCGAATAAAGTCACTGGCGGTGCGCCAGCCGGGATGTAAACCGCGCCGTTGTAAGTGCCTGGCAGGATTTTAATAAAGATACGTTCGCCGTGGTTACGCACAGCCAGTGCCGCGTTTACCGCCATCTGAACGCTGGAGTATTCTGCGCCGTCGGTGCCTAACTGCGGGCCGACCACGAAACTGGTTTTCACACCGTCAGTGCTTGCCAGTTTAGGGAACCAGCCCTGCTGCTGAACCTGCAAAGAAGGGCCGCCAAAGGCCAGATAATTTTTTGTGGTAAAATTGGCCGCTTCGTCCGCTGATAACACGGGCAGTGACGCGGTGCCCGGAGCAACCTGGCTGGATAAGCCTTGATGGCTGCTGCTACATGCCGCCAGGATCAGGCTGGCAGACAACACAGCGCACGCGCGCGACAGGGTGGAAATTTTCACTGTGACTGACTCCTTGATGAAAAAGGTTATTCTTTTTTCAATGTTGCGGCAAAGGCCGCAATAAAAAAACGGTGGCCAGTAAAAACTGACCACCTTTTCTGCGTCTTTTATACCACAGGAATCAGCTGTATATCACTGTCAGTGATGCTTTGCCGAGAGTATGGAAATGCACATTGAAGCCGAGATACGCGCCGCTGGCATTCTCATCGACTTCCAGCGTTTCTGTATCGATGGCGTAGACGGTGAAGTGATAGTGATGGTGTTCGCCTTGCGGAGGCGCCGCGCCGCCATAACCGGCCTTGCCAAAGTCAGTGCGGGTTTGTACCGCACCTGCGGGTAAACCGCCTTTGCCGGAGCCGGCACCTTGTGGCAATTCGGTGACGTCAGCCGGAATATTCGCGACGCCCCAGTGCCACCAGCCGGAACCGGTCGGGGCATCCGGATCATAGCAGGTGATGACAAAACTTTTGGTGCCTTCGGGCGCCCCGGACCAGGCCAGATGCGGCGACAGGTTATCGCCGTTGTAGCCCATGCCGTTAAAAACCTGCGTTTCCGGCATTTTGTCGCCATCGCGCAGATCATTACTGGTCAGTGTAAAAGCCATAAAACCCTCTTCAGATAATGAAATATTCACGGTCAGATTACTTGCCGGCCCCGACACCGCCCAGCAATTTCAGCAATGCCTGTGCGACCGCTCTGGAAGAGGCCGGATTCTGCCCGGTGATCAGTGTGCCATCGGTAATGGAATAAGGCCGCCAGTCCGCCGCTTTACTGTAGTCGCCGCCGTGTTTCTTCAGTTCGTCTTCGACCAAAAAAGGCACGATGTCGGTCAGGCCAACCGCGTCTTCCTCGCTGTTACTAAAGCCGGTCACGCGCTTGTCTTTCAACAGCGGCGTCCCGTCTTCCACCAGCACATTGCGCAATACACCCGGCGCGTGGCAGACCGCAGAAACCGGCTTGCCCGCAGCCCAGAAAGCCTGGATCAGTGCGATGGAATGCGGGTCTTCCGCCAGATCCCACAACGGCCCGTGACCGCCCGGATAGAAGATGGCGTCGAAGTCATCAGCGTTAATATCAGCAAGTTTGTGCGTGTTCGCCAGCACCTTCTGCGCATCTTGATCACTGCGGAAACGTTCGGTCGTTTCGGTCTGCGCATCCGGCTCATCGCTTTTTGGATCGAGCGGTGGCTGTCCGCCTTTCGGCGAGGCCAGCGTCAGTTCGGCCCCTGCATCGAGAAATTCGTAATAAGGGGCGGTAAATTCTTCCAGCCAGAAACCGGTTTTTTTACCGGTTTCACCGAGCTTATCGTGTGATGTCAATACAATCAGTAATTTCATGTTACCTCCTGTGGACGCCGTCGGCTGAAGTTAAGGATAAATCAGTCCTGACCGACACGAACGACCAGTTTGCCAAAGTTTTTACCCTCAAGCAGGCCAAAGAACGCCTGCGGTGCGTTCTCTAATCCTTCCACGATATCTTCGCGGAATTTCACTTTCCCTTGTTCAAACCATTCGCCCATCTGTTTTGCAAATTCCGGATAGCGGTGGCCGTAATCATCAAAGATAATAAAGCCCTGCACGCGCATGCGTTTCTTCAGGATGGTGCCGGTCAGCAGGGAAAGGCGATCCTGACCGTCCTTCAGACCGGTCGCGTTATATTGTGAAACCAGCCCGCACAGCGGAATACGTGCTTTGGTATTGAGCAGCGGCAATACGGCGTCAAACACTGCGCCACCGACGTTTTCAAAATAGACATCGATACCGTCCGGGCAGGCCGCTTTCAGGCGTTTATCCAGATCCGGCGCGCGGTGATCCAGACATTCATCGAAACCAAAATGCTCAACGGCATAGCGGCATTTTTCTTCGCCACCGGCAATCCCGATCACGCGGCAACCTTTGATCTTACCAATCTGTCCGACCAGCGAACCGACAGGTCCGGTCGCTGCAGCAACGACCAGCGTTTCGCCCGGTTTGGGTTCACCGATATCCAGCAAGCCCATAAAAGCGGTGAAGCCCGGCATGCCTAAAACACCCAGTGCGAGGGAAGGTTGCTTCAGGGCGGCACCTTCCAGCTTCTTCACCTCTTTGGCATCGGCCACGGAATAATCCTGCCAGCCGGTGCGACCAACTACTAAATCACCGGTTTTGAAATCCGGGCTTTTTGACTCCATAACGCGGGAAACCGCACCGCCGGTCATCACTTCCCCGATTTGCACCGGCGCGGCGTAGGAAGGGGCGTCACTCATGCGCCCGCGCATGTACGGGTCGAGCGACAGCCAGACGGTGCGCAGCAGTAACTGGCCGTCTTTGGCTTGCGGTAACGGGGCTTTTTCCAGACGGAAATTATCATCGACAGGTTTACCGTGAGGACGTGAAGCCAGCATGATGCGGCGGTTTTCAGACTGTGATTGAGACATACCAGTTCCTTCCTGTTTTCTTATAAGGGAATTCAAAGTCAACGTAATTGGGAATAAGTATAGGACGCTCAACCGTTTTCGAACGAAGCGGTTTATGCCATGTTTGAATAAATCCTGGGGTTTTTCCCTGAAATGTGACCATGATTCTCTGCCGTGCGAAGAAGAGAAGTGTGGGAGTGTTAATGGTTACTCAGTGATAAACCTCTTTTAATGCCCTCGCTAACTCATTGATTTTAAATTATCGAATTGACCATTAGAAAAAGAAGGTCTTTGTGCGTAAAAAGGCATAATCTTTTGCAGTTCAAAGGGTAAACCTGAAAACGCAACAGTTCACTGCCCGACAGGCAGAAAAAAAGTGCGGGAATATTCCGCACCTTTTTTTTCTAACTATGTTTTTATCTTTGAATGTCAAAAAAAATAATAATGAGCAATTAAAAAAATAAAGATAGTTGCTGACATTACAATCAAAGAAACTTCAATAATTCCCCAGCACTTAAATTTACTTGTATTTATAAAATCATGCCAAAAATACAAATCCTTTTTGATCATACGATTTTCTTTTCGTAAACAGAGTGGTAAGTAAACATAGGATATTTTTTCAACTGGAACACTAATATATACTATATTAAAATTGAAATATTTAAATGACATAACTCCGGGGGGTATGATGTTATGTTTCTTTTTGTATTCATCACATAGTTCTTGATAACGTCTTTCATTGAAAAATGTTACTACCAACTCTAATATTATTACTAATATAAGTAGTAAGAATGTAATCATATCAATGACGGTTTTATCACTCACTATAGAATGCCTCATACATTACTTGCCCGGCACTACTGCCGAGATCTTCACCTACTGAACCTAAAACCTCTCCACCAGCCAAACCACCGGTCACAGCTACAGCAGAACATAGCAATGCGCCCGCACCGCCGATTTCACTAGTAAGCAAACCCAGCCCCCACACACAAGCCGCCCCTGATAATCGCGCCCCTATTGCTCCTCCAACTAATCCACCGGCTTGCGACCCAGCAAATTTACTGTACTCAACCACTGTTATTCTTTTACACTCTGACTCTCTACCAACTGTGCAAGCATCATAAATAGTATTAGTTGTGTTTGCAAAATCTAGTGTTATACCGACATAACCTAATTTCTTCATGGCTTTTATAAGCTTTGCTGATTTTTCTATATATGTTGCATAGCCCTCAATATCTGTAACGCCGGTTTGTGACCAATGCCGCATTATGCTTCTACTTGATAAACCTAATGCGCGTCTAATGTCTGAATATTCATTCATACCCAATTTAAATTTCATGAAATTATTAAGCAACATATTAAGCTTTTTAAAATGCATTGCTCTTTGTACATAGAATTGCTCACCAATTAAAGCACCTCTGGTAATATAGGCGTTTTGGTAGGTTTGTTGTATTTCTTTCAATACCTTCTCTATTTCCTCAAAATATTTTCCACCCACCTCAGATGCCATTCCAGTGATACTACTCCCGATTCCTGTAAAAGCATCTATAGCGTCTTTATGTTTGTAGAGTAATGACGCTTCTTCCATCGTCAAATCACTTAATGCAGTATCAACTTTTTCTTTTGCTTTCTTCAAAGTTTCGATTTGTTTTGGATCTTGTTTATCAGGGTCAACTAATAAAAGAATAGACGCTGGTTTGATTGGCCCGCTGCCGTTGAGTGTATCGTATAATTCTCTTGCCCCTGCTATAGGATTGTAAAATAAATAGTCTCCAAAATCTTTTACATTCGCAGGTAAATCAACAATGCAGAATCCAGCATCCACCGGTTTGCGTGGTGGTTTATCCTCTTTTAGAGGGGAAGCTGGTGCCGATTCTGGTTTAGTTTCAGTAACCATCTGTTTCTTTGCCGCCTGTGCGTGTTGCTCAGGTTCATTGACAGTAGTTTTCTGTGACGCCATTTTCGGCGGTTCAGGATAGTAACTGGATGAAAATTCGCTTGCGAATAATCTGGATCGACATGGGCAACCGGCGAAACTTTCAAGTGTGCCAATACAAGGAATACCATCGCAAGTGTAGTTATGTATTCCACCAAACAGATTAAATACACCTTCGTTTTTACCGCATGTCACTTTATCTCCTACACGAGCTAAATTTAGTCCGTGATGTATAATATGACTTGATGCACTTACTACTTTTCCGCCGCATGAGGTTTTATCACCAAGACGTATAAAATATCCGATCATTGCCATTCTTATTTATCCTTTTCAGTATGAAGTGATCCATTTTTCTTTGTTAATTGAGTAATGCGAAATACAATCAAAGTCGTTTATTTTCCCATTTTTAGATCTTTCAATTTTCTCAATGGCAGTATGGGCAGTTTGCATTAAATGCGCACCGTCTAATGCGTTTTGTTTTTTTATTTCCTCACAATAATCAGCGTAATAATCTTTCCAGTAATCATTTATTTGTTGAAAAAGTGTGTTTTCAAATTTCAGCGTAATTGGAGATAAAGCAGAGCTTTCTTTTTCTATTTTGAAATCTTGCATAAAACTTCTGGTTCGTAAACCACCGCTGGTGAATATAAGAGACTCTTTGCTATCTACGCTGAAACCGAATGCAATATATATTGAATATGTCTCTGTCAGTGGAGCTACATCAATCATCATTTCAGTCACGCTGACATCATTGAAAGGGTAAACATTCCAATCCTCGTTTGCCCCTTTATTTAATATGAAGGTATATATCAAAGCATCCAGTTTAGAAGTGAATAACAACAAACCATTTTTATCGGGAGTTGGGCCTGTTGACCAGACGGGTTCCAGCCAGTGAATGCCATTTTCTCTGACTGATTTTTTTGCCACGACGAACATATCAAGAGGGGCAAGATGGAAATGATCACCGGGAGCATAGAAGTAGAGACGCTTTGTCGTGTGAGGCATAATGATTACCGTTCTGTGGAGAAAACGATAATATACACCTATATTTTATGCGGAAATAATGCAAAATGTTAATGAATTCAATGAGTAAGATTTATCCAGTGAATTGTAGTTTCGAATAACGCTTGAACTATTTGTGCTCTTTTCTTCAAAACAGAAATTAGTTTGTATAAGATTTATTTGCTGGATAAAAAACAAGGTATAAACTCATAATAGAAAACCAATATCCTTAATATTCAATATGATGTGTAGGCTCTCCTCCCCCTTCGCAGGGGGAGGAGCAAAAGTAAAACCTGTCTTCCCGGCGGCTTTATTTCACACTCACATCAATGTCGCCGAAGTATTTCTTCGAAAGCGCTTTCACAACGCCATCTTTTTGCACTTTGGCGATAGCCACGTCCAGCTTCTCTTTCAACTGGGTATCACCTTTACGCAGGCCGAAGGCAATGCCGCTGCCGAGGATTTTGTCATCACGCACGGCGTCGCCGACGAAGCCATACTCTTTACCGTCAGGACGCGACAGGAAACCGCTCTGACCGGCGGGTGCCAGCACTAAGGTGCCATCAAGGCGACCGGATGACAGATCCAGGTAGACCTGGTTCTGATCCTGATAAGAAACGATATCCACGCCTTTCGGTGCCCAGTGCGCCTGCGCATAACTTTCCTGAATCGATCCCTGCAACACGCCAATATGCTTGCCTTTCAGTGATTCAGTGGCGGGCAGCAGGCCGGAATCTTTTTTGGCGATCAGTTTGGTCGGGACGCGGTAAATGACGTGGGTGAAATCAATTGCCTGACGACGTTTATCTGTCACGTTCATCGCCGAGTTAATTGCATCAAATTTACGCGCCTGCAATGCTGCAATCAGGCCGTCGAAAGAGGTGTCGTACCAGTCGCATTTCACACCGGCGGCGGCGCAGACGGCGTTACCCAGATCGATATCAAAACCCTGCAATTCACCGGTCGCGCTTTTGGATTCGAACGGTGGATATTGCGCTTCCAGACCAAATTTGAGCGTGGAACCGTCAGCCAGTGCGGAGAAAGACGCCACGGCGCAACCTAACAACAATGCGATTTTCAATTTTTTCATTATTCACAATTCCCCAGCGTTATTTTGATGAATACAAAGGTTCAGACGCGACACAACCGGCGTGCGCCTTCGTACAACGTGTCATTATTTTTGGCAAAGCTCAGGCGGATAAGCCCGGTAGGTTTGTTATTGCTGTAAAAGGCTGACAGCGGAATGGTCGCAATCTGATGATCGCGGATCAGGCTCAGCACAAATTCGTCGTCGGTCAGCGGACTGAAATGACTAAAACGCGCCAGCATAAAGAAACTGCCACGGCTCGGCAGTAATTCAAAGCGGGATCCGCTGAGGGCTTCGGCCAGCAGGTCGCGTTTTTGCTGATAAAAATCGGCCAGTCCCAGATAACTTTGCGGGTCAGCCAGCGCTTCGGCGAAAGCGACCTGCATCGGCGTATCGGCAGAGAACACCATAAACTGGTGCACTTTGCGGATTTCATCCATCAGTTCTGCCGGGGCCAGGCAATAACCCACACGCCAGCCGGTGACGTGATAGGTTTTGCCGAAAGACGACACAATCACGCTGCGTTCAGCCAGTTGCGGATGGCAGGCCATGCTTTCGTGGCGTTCGCCGTCAAACACTACGTGCTCATACACTTCATCGGACAAAATGACGATGTCGGTGTCTCTGGTCAGCGCGGTCAGACGTTCGATATCAAATTCGGTGAAAATGGCACCGGTCGGATTATGCGGGCTGTTGATGATGATCATCCGCGTGCGGCTGTTGATGGCGCTGGCGACCTGATCCCAGTCGATGCTGAAATCGTCCATCGACAGGCCGATAGCCACCGGCTTCGCGCCCTGTAAACGGACGATCGGTGCGTAGCTGTCAAACGACGGCTCGAAATAAATCACTTCATCGCCCGGATGGACCAGGGCACTGATGGCGGAATACAGACCTTCGCTGGCGCTGGCAATCACCGTCACTTCGCTGTCGGCATCATATTTACAACCGTAAAGCGCGTCGACTTTGGCGGACAGCGCATGGCGTAATGCCGCCACGCCGCTCATGGGTGCGTACTGGTTATGACCCTCGCGCATGGCTTTTGCGACGCTGTCGATTAACGCGGGCTGGCATGAGAAATTCGGCGCACCCTGTGACAGGTTCAGGGCATTGTGTTCAGCACTGAGCTGGCCGATAACGGTGAAAATTGTGGTGCCGACGTCAGGTAATTTGGAGCGGGGCGACATAGCGCTCTTCATAGCATTTCCCCCAAAAAAAGCAGGCCGCGTGGCCATGTGAAGATAAAAACGGGTGTTGAATGATTAAGCAACAGTTCCCCTGTGCCGACAATGGAAAGTTTGTCATACTCGTTATGATCTTAAATCATGGCTGCATGACGTTCCTGACGAGGTAAGTGTGAGTTTTTCTCCTGAACTGCCGTATCTGAATCTCCCTTCGCTCAACGTGCTGAAAACCTTTGCGGTGGTCGCACAGACGCTGAATCTGACGCACGCGGCGTCGTTGTTGCACATCACGCAGGGCGCGGTCAGCCGCCAGATCACCGGGCTTGAGGTCACACTGGGGTATCCGTTGTTTTTACGTCAGGCCCGCGGGCTGACGCTGACCCCGCGCGGGGCGCAGTTGTTGCCGCCGGTACAGCAGGCGCTGGCGCTGATGGGCGAAGCCCTGCAACGTGTGGGGTCGCATCCGGATACCTTACGCATTAAATGCCCGACCTGCTCCATGCGCTGGCTGCTGCCGCGGGTGATTCAGCTGCAAAATGACAGGCCGGATATGCAGATCGAGCTGACGGCTTCCATCGCCCACGGTGTGGATTTCAGCAACGAACATTTTGATGCCGCCGTGGTGTTTGGTCGTCCGCCGGAATCACAGCGCCGTGCGCATCATCTGTTTGATGAAGTGCTGACGCCGGTGTGTACGCCGGATTTTCTGCCACGCCATAACGGGAAAACGGCAGTGGCAGATCTGGCCGATAAAACGCTGCTTCACCCGACGCGCGATCGTCGCGACTGGCTGTTGTGGCTGCGTGAAGAAGGCGTACAGGGGCTGCCGTCGGCGAAATCGCAGCATTTTGATACGCTGGATCTGGCGATCAACTCAGCCTTACAGGGCTATGGCGTGGCGATAGGTGACCTGACATTAATCGAAGATGATTTGCAGGCGGGCAGGGTGATTGCGCCGTTCCCCTTATGCGTGGCGAGTGGCGCATCCTATACGCTGTTGTATCCCGAAAACCCGACGCCCGTACTGAAAGTGGCGATTGATTTTCTTAATGAAGAGGCGCGGCTCAGCCGGGAAAAACTGAGCGCGCTGTTATCCACCTCGCACCGGTTAGTCAGTACAGGCTAATCAGTAAAGTGCGGCCAGTGCGCTGGCGATTGCGCCGGTCAGTTTGCTCAGTTCTTCAGGCGAAATAATGTATGGCGGCATCAGGTAAATCAGCGTGCCGAACGGACGTATCCATACCCCTTGCCCGACGAAATGCTTCTGCAACTGCGCCATGTCTACCGGCTGGCGCATTTCCACCACACCAATCGCTCCGAGCACCCGTACGTCGGCGACGGCCGGATGTTCTGCCAGCGGCTGTAACCCGTCGCGCAGCTGTTTTTCAATGGTCAGTACCTGCGCCTGCCAGCGGTTTTCCGCGAGTAAATGCAGACTGGCGTTGGCAACCGCGCAGGCCAGCGGATTGCCCATAAATGTCGGGCCATGCATGAAACATCCTGCCTCGCCGTCACTGATCACCTGCGCCACATGGCGGGTGGTGAGCGTGGCGGAGAGGGTCATGTAGCCGCCGGTCAGCGCTTTACCGAGGCAGAGGATGTCCGGCGAAATCCCGGCGTGATCACAGGCAAACAGCTTGCCGGTGCGGCCAAATCCGGTGGCAATCTCATCGGCAATCAGCAACACGCCGTATTCATCGCATAACTTACGCACGCGTTTGAGATACAGCGGGTGATAAATTCGCATCCCGCCTGCGCCCTGAACCACCGGTTCTAAAATGACGGCCGCGATTTTGCGGTGATTCTCGTCGAGCATTTTGGCGAACGGCGCGACATCCGACTCATCCCATTCCCCGTCAAAACGGCTCTGCGGCGCATCTGCAAACAAATGTTGTGGCAGATAACCCTGATACAAACTGTGCATCGAATTTTGCGGGTCACAAACTGACATCGCGCCAAAGGTATCCCCGTGATAGCCGTTGCGCAGGGTCAGCAGCGTCTGACGTTTTTCGCCGCGTGCCTGCCAGTATTGCATCGCCATTTTCAGCGCCACTTCAACGGCCACCGAGCCGGAATCCGCCAGAAACACGCACTCCAGACCGGCGGGGGTCATCTCTACCAGACGGCGGCACAACGCCACCGCCGACGGGTGGGTGATCCCGCCAAACATCACATGCGACATTTTTCCGATTTGGTCGATAGCCGCCTGATTCAGTTGCGGATGGTTGTAACCGTGGATCGCCGCCCACCAGGATGACATACCGTCAACCAGCTGGCGTCCGTCGGCCAGTTGCAGCATCACGCCGGAGGCAGATTCCACCGGATACGCGGGCAGCGGTTTGGTCATGGATGTGTACGGATGCCAGATGTGGCGCTGATCGAATTCAATGTCGGCGGGGGTCATAGAAAGTCCTGCGGGCGTAAAGTTGTAAACCAAAAAATAATTTTAACGTTGACGGTAAACCAAAACAAATTAAAAATGGTTTACGGATTATGAAAAAAATATAACTGAACACTTTTTAAAGGAGTCGCAATGACTGCCCGCACCCACTGGACGCTGGAAAAAACTCAGGCCCTGTTCGATAAGCCTTTTTTAGAGCTGATGTTCGAAGCGCAACAAATTCACCGTCAGCACTTCGACCCGCGTCAGGTTCAGGTCAGCACCTTGCTGTCGATCAAAACCGGTGCCTGTCCGGAAGACTGTAAATACTGCCCGCAGAGTTCCCGCTACAAAACCGGGCTGGAATCAGAACGTCTGATGCAGGTTGAGCAGGTGCTGGAATCCGCCCGTCAGGCAAAAGCCGCCGGATCGACCCGTTTCTGCATGGGCGCGGCGTGGAAAAACCCGCATGACCGCGATATGCCTTACCTTGAGCAAATGGTGCAGGGCGTGAAAGAGATGGGAATGGAAACCTGCATGACCCTCGGCACGCTGAACACCACACAGGCACAGCGCCTGGCGCATGCCGGTCTGGATTTTTATAACCATAACCTGGATACCTCGCCGGAATTTTACGGCAGCATCATTACCACCCGCAGCTATCAGGAACGTCTGGATACGCTGGCAGAAGTGCGCGGCGCAGGCATTAAAGTCTGCTCAGGCGGCATTGTCGGTTTGGGTGAAACCGTGAAAGACCGCGCCGGTTTGCTGATGCAACTGGCGAACCTGCCGGTGCCGCCGGAAAGTGTGCCGATCAACATGCTGGTGAAAGTCAAAGGCACGCCGCTGGCGGATAACGATGATGTGGATCCGTTTGATTTCATCCGCACTATTGCGGTCGCCCGCATCATGATGCCGCAATCGTATGTGCGCCTTTCCGCAGGTCGCGAACAGATGAGCGAGCAGACCCAGGCGATGTGCTTTATGGCCGGTGCCAACTCCATTTTCTACGGCTGCAAACTGCTGACCACGCCAAACCCGGCAGAGGATAAAGACTTAATCTTATTCGGCAAGCTGGGACTGAACCCGCAGGCATTTGAAACAGAAATGGGCGATAACCAGCAGCAGGCCGCGCTGGCCCAAAAACTGGTACATGCCGATACCGATCAGTTCTACAACGCCGCCGTATAACCGATGAGCTGGCAAACGCGGATTAACGACGCGGTAGCGGCGCGCAAACAGGCGGCGGCCTTTCGTGTGCGGCAGCCAAACCGGGGCGGCAGCGCACGCTTTCTGACGCAGGGTGACCGGCGTTATCTGAACTTTTCCGGTAACGATTATCTCGGCCTGAGTCAGGACGCTCAGGTGATTGCCGCGTGGCAGCAGGGCGCGGAGAGATACGGCGTTGGCAGCGGCGGCTCCGGACATGTCACCGGCTACAGCGAGGCGCATGCAGAGTTTGAGCAGCAACTGGCGCAGTGGCAGGGATATCCGCGTGCGTTGCTGTTTATCTCCGGTTTTGCGGCGAATCAGGCGATTCTCGCGGCGTTGATGCAAAGTGATGATCGCGTGCTGGCCGACAAACTCAGCCACGCCTCCTTGCTGGAAGCCGCAGCTCATGCGCCTTCGCAGTTACGCCGTTTTCACCATAATCAGCCGGATTCCCTGCAGCGCCTGCTGGAAAAACCGGTCAGCGGTGAAACGCTGGTGGTGACTGAAGGTGTATTCAGTATGGACGGCGACGCGGCACCGCTGGCTGATCTGCATAACCTGTCCAAAGCGCACGGTAGCTGGCTGATGGTTGATGACGCGCATGGCGTGGGCGTTACCGGTGAAGAAGGGCGCGGCAGTTGCTGGCAGCAGGGCATCAGGCCGGAACTGCTGGTGGTCACCTTCGGAAAAGCTTTCGGTTGCAGTGGCGCGGCCGTCCTGTGTGATGAGGTGACCGCAGATTACCTGTTACAGTTTGCCCGTCATCTGATTTACAGCACGTCGATGCCCGCCGCGCAGGTGTGTGCGCTACAGGCTGCACTGGCACGAGTCCGGCAGGATGATGGTCTGCGTGATAAACTGGCGGCCAATATTGCCCGTTTTCGCGCGGGTGCCGCCGGTTTGCCGTATCCGCTGACCGGTTCACAGACGGCGATCCAGCCGGTGATTGTGGGTGAAAACCAGCCCGCGCTGGATCTGGCATCCATGTTGCGTGAGCGCGGATTATGGGTCAGCGCCATCCGTCCACCGACGGTGCCACCGGGCAGTGCGCGGTTGCGCATTACCCTGACAGCGGCGCACAGGCCGGAAGATATCGATTTTTTGCTGGAGTCCCTTCATGGGTGCAGTCACTGAATTAGTGAACAAACAAGCGGTGGCCGACGCGTTCAGTCGTGCTGCCATCAGTTATGAAAACGCTGCGCAATTGCAGCGTGATGTGGGTGAGGAATTGCTGGCGCTGGCTGCGCCGTATCTGAAAGACGCCGGCAAGATTGTCGTCGATGCCGGTTGCGGCACTGGCCACTTCAGCCGTCACTGGCGTGCGCAGGGTAAAAATGTCATTGCGCTGGATCTCTCCGAAGGCATGCTGAACCGTGCGCGTGAGCTGGATTCAGCGGATGAATACGTGCCGGGCGACATCGAACGTTTGCCGTTTGCCGACAATTCTGTCGACATCTGCTTCAGCAATCTGGCCGTGCAGTGGTGCAACGCACTGCCGCGCGCCCTGGAAGAAATGCACCGGGTTACCCGCAACGGCGGGCTGGTGCTGTTCTCCACGCTGGCAGAAGGTTCGCTCAATGAGCTGGCTGCTGCCTGGATGAAGGTCGATGGCCGACGTCACGTCAATCAGTTCCTGACGCCGGACAAAATCGCCGAAGCCTGCGCGCCGTATCGCCACGAAGTCACTTTCAGCGAGCACGTAGCCCAATTCCCTGATGTGATGTCGCTGCTTCGCTCGCTGAAAGGCATCGGCGCGACGCACATCAAAAATGGTCGTCTCGGCGGTCTGGGGGGGAGGGAACGCCTGCAATTGCTGGACAAACACTACGCCCGCCGCGACGGCATCCTGCCGCTCAACTACCGGCTGGTCTACGGCATTTTGCAGGTCGAAGAACTGATCCCAAGATAATTTACTCCTCCCCGGATTGAAACCGGCGCGGTCTGCTCCCTCCCCCTTCGCAGGGGGAGGAGCAAAAGCCGATTTCAATGCGGGGAGGGAGCCAACCAACACCAGGCTTTTCATGAAACAAAAATACTTCATTACCGGCACCGACACTGAAGTCGGTAAAACCGTGGCGACCACTGCATTTTTACAGGCTGCTGCATGCGCCGGACACACAACCGCCGGTTATAAACCGGTGGCATCAGGCAGTGAAATGACCGGCGAAGGCCCGCGCAACAGTGACGCACTGACCTTGCAGGCTTACAGCACTGTCGGGCTGCGTTATGACGAAGTGAACCCGTGCACGTTTATCGAACCGACTTCGCCACATATCGTCAGCGAACTGGAAAAACGGCCGGTTGATCCACAGGTGTTATCCGACGGATTACGTCATCTCGAACCGCTGGCGGACTGGGTGGTGGTGGAAGGTGCGGGGGGGTGGTATACACCGCTGACGGCGGATTATACCTTTGCCGACTGGGCGATTGCCGAGCAATTGCCGGTGGTGTTAGTGGTAGGCATGCGGCTGGGTTGTATTAACCACGCCGTGCTGACGGCGCAGGCCATCGCACAAAGTGGTTTGCATCTGGCAGGCTGGATAGCCAATGACGTACAGGAAACGGGGAAGCATCATCAGGCCTATATGGATACGCTCACGCGTATGCTGCCTGCGCCTTTGCTGGGCGAGATCCCGTACCTGAGTGCCGGAACTGACGTTAATTTGGGACAGTATCTTCATCTTAACCGTCTCACGGCATGAGACGTCAGACGGTCAGATAATTTTTGACTAACGTATCGTCAAGCTGAGCCAGCGTGCCTTGCGCGATGTTACGTCCGCCGTCGACCAGACAGAACCGGTCAGCGACACTGCGGATGAACGGCAATTTATGGCCGACCAGCAACAAGGTCAGGCCGAGATCACGGTTCAGGCGGTGTATGATATTGCCCATGTTTGCCGCCATCGACGCGCTGGTGTGCTCGGTCGGTTCATCCAGAATCAGTAATTCAGGTTCCTGAACCAGCGCACGACTGATGGCCAGTTGCTGCTGCTGGCTTTCATCGAGCTCACCGGCTTTGCGCGCCCCCATCTCCTTTAATGTCGGAAACAGGTCATATACCTCTTCCGGCACACGACGGGTCTTATTCCGGCTGGCCATCATGGCGATTTGCAGGTTTTCATCGACGCTCATCTGCGAAAAAATCTGCCGTCCCTGTGGCACATAACCGATCCCCATTTGCGCGCGGCTTTCGACCGGCAAATTCAGCAGACTTTGCGGCTCTTCGTCACGCGACTGCCAGGAGATGGCGCCGCTTTTCACCGGAAGATGCCCCATGATGCAGTTCACCAGCGTGGTTTTTCCCACGCCATTTCGCCCGATCAGGCAGGTGCATTGACCGCGGTACAGTTCGAGATTGATATCCCACAGAATATGTTTTTGCCCATAATACTGATTAACTGATTTTACACTTAACATCAGACCTCCCTCCCGCACGGAGCCTTCCGCTGAACTTCATTTTGACGGCCGCTGTCATATTTCTGACATTTATGTTCCGCTGTTAATGCCCCAACGCAGAATTTAATTCCGTTTGTTGACGGCTAACCTGACAGCATCAATTACAGATAAATGCACCTTAACCAGTGATAAATGGGGTTAAGGGGCGTTTCCCCGCACTAAAAATGATTTTGTCCGCCCGAAAACACGCAGATCCTCATTTTTTATGCCGGGGTGAAAAAAGTCGTTCTGGCTGCCGCAACCCTTTCATTCAGAAACGTTGCAACTCTCAGGCCAAGTTTGTGAAAATGGCCGGGAAAAAAGAAGTTACCGCTGTGTTAACAGCCGGGACGCTTCCCCTTTCGGATTATTCATTAGCATTTCTGAGGTTTTGAAATTCTTCCCGTCAGAGGCGGCACACAGGGAACTGCACTTTGCCAGTGCCGTCCCCTCTGTTTTTGGTGCAAGCTCATGGACAAACGTGAGCCAAAAAAACCGCTGAGATGCACTTTTGGTTTTTTGCAAGAAACATCAGCCCGGAAATCTAGGCAAAATAGGCATAAATAAGGGGATAAAAAAGATAAAAAATAACTAAAAAAAGCCTCTCAGACCTGCGGGAGCCAAAATCCGGTTTTTTCCCAACTCCCGCAGCGCGGGGCGCGCTGAGACTTATCCACTATTCCTGTGGATAACCTTGTGCATGAGAGTGAGAAAAGTTGCTACAGACGAGTCAGCATGCGGGTTCCGCTCAGTTTGCCCGTATTCGCACCTTTTTAATGATAGTGTTTTTAATCAATGGGTTAGTTAAAAGCAATACTGCCGTAATTCGTTTGTCATCGTTGTGTCAATCTTCGTCAACCTGTGATCAGAAAGTGGAGGGGGTAAGGATTCTGAGAAAAAATGTCCCCTGATGGTGAAAATTCTTATTCGTCATATCCTAAAAAAGTGCAGGGGCGCCAGCATGTTAAACGCAAACATTTTTTATCGATTGGAAGCTGGTTTTATATACAGTATTATAGCGAGGGTAAAATCAGGGCTGGCAAAAATCGCGAAGTCTTTCATACTATTTTTCCGCAAACTGTTCACCCGTTCAGCGCGCACGGCCCTATGCATTCCCATTTCAGTCAGGTAGCCCGTCATGAGTAAAGAGTTCAAACTGCATTCCGAATTTAAACCGTCAGGTGACCAGCCTGAGGCAATACGCCGTCTGGAAGAAGGGCTGGAGAACGGACTGGCGCACCAGACATTGCTCGGGGTAACCGGTTCAGGAAAAACCTTTACCGTGGCGAATGTGATCGCGGATCTGAACCGTCCGACGATGGTGCTTGCCCCCAACAAAACGCTGGCCGCACAGTTATACGGCGAGATGAAAGAGTTCTTCCCCGAAAACGCCGTCGAATATTTCGTCTCTTACTATGACTATTATCAGCCTGAGGCGTATGTTCCGAGCTCGGATACCTTTATCGAAAAAGACGCCTCGGTGAACGAACACATCGAGCAGATGCGTCTTTCTGCCACCAAAGCGCTGCTTGAACGGCGCGATGTCATTGTGGTGGCCTCAGTTTCTGCGATCTACGGTCTGGGCGACCCGGACTTATACCTGAAAATGATGCTGCATCTGACTAAAGGGATGATTATCGATCAGCGCTCGATCCTGCGTCGTCTGGCGGAACTGCAATATGCGCGCAACGATCAGGCTTTCCAGCGCAGCACTTTCCGCGTGCGTGGCGAAGTGATCGATGTCTTCCCGGCTGAATCGGACGATCTGGCGTTGCGCATTGAGTTGTTTGATCAGGAAGTTGAACGTCTTTCACTGTTTGATCCGCTGACCGGCCAGGTACAGCATGAAGTGCCACGTTTTACCATCTACCCGAAAACGCACTACGTCACGCCGCGCGAACGTATTGTGCAGGCGATGGAAGAAATCAAAGTCGAACTGGCCGATCGCCGCAAGGTGCTGCTGGCCAATAACAAACTGCTGGAAGAGCAGCGCATCAGCCAGCGCACGCAGTTTGATCTCGAAATGATGAATGAGCTGGGGTATTGCTCCGGTATCGAAAACTACTCCCGCTATCTGTCAGGCCGCGGGCCGGGCGAGCCGCCGCCGACCTTGTTTGACTATCTGCCAGCTGACGGCCTGCTGATTGTTGACGAATCGCACGTCACCATTCCGCAAATCGGTGGCATGTATAAAGGCGACCGTTCGCGTAAAGAAACGCTGGTGGAATATGGTTTCCGTCTGCCTTCCGCACTGGATAACCGCCCGATGCGCTTTGAGGAATTCGAAGCGCTGGCACCGCAAAGTATTTATGTCTCGGCCACGCCGGGGAAATACGAGCTGGAGAAATCCGGTGACGATGTGGTCGATCAGGTGGTGCGTCCGACCGGTCTGCTGGATCCGATCATTGAAGTGCGACCGGTGACCACGCAGGTTGATGACCTGCTGTCTGAAATCCGCAAACGCGTCGCGATTAACGAGCGTGTGCTGGTCACCACGCTGACCAAACGCATGGCCGAGGATCTGACAGAGTATCTGGAAGAACACGGCGAGAAGGTGCGTTATCTGCACTCTGACATCGATACCGTCGAGCGTGTGGAGATTATCCGCGATTTGCGTCTGGGGGAATTTGACGTGCTGGTCGGTATCAACTTACTGCGCGAAGGGCTGGATATGCCGGAAGTGTCGCTGGTGGCGATCCTCGATGCCGACAAAGAAGGCTTCCTGCGTTCGGAACGCTCGCTTATCCAGACCATCGGTCGTGCGGCGCGTAACCTCAACGGTAAAGCGATTTTGTACGGCGATAAAATTACCAATTCAATGGCCCGCGCCATTGAAGAAACCGAACGTCGTCGCGCCAGACAGGAAGCGTACAACCTCGAAAACGGCATCACACCTATGGGGCTGAACAAGAAGATTTCCGATATTCTGCAACTGGGCCAGCCGAAAACCAAAAAGAACAAAGACAAACGCGATGCCGAAGCGGCGCAAACCTTCAGGTCGCTTACGCCAAAAGCGCTGGAGCAGCGCATCAAAGAGCTGGAAAGCAAGATGTATGCACACGCGCAGAATCTGGAGTTCGAAGAAGCGGCCAATACCCGCGACGAGCTGCATGCATTGCGTGAACAGTTTATTGCGATTTCTTAACGAGAAGGGTGGTAGACTGCGCGGCTTAAAAATCATGACCCAGACATTTTACAAAGAGCGAGCCAATGACTGATACACCACAACACCCTGGGGCAGCGAAAGATCCGCTGCACGGCGTCACGCTGGAAAAACTGCTGACAACGCTGGTGGATAACTTTGGCTGGCCGGCGCTGGCTTCTCAGGTCAATATCAATTGTTTCAAAAGTGACCCAAGCGTGAAATCCAGCCTGAAATTCCTGCGCCGCACGCCGTGGGCGCGTAAGGAAGTGGAAACCTTATATCTGGATTTCATCGAAGGGCATCTGCGCCCGGATATGACCCGCAGCAAGCGCCGCACGCCGCTTTCCGCACAGGCCCCGCAAAAGCCAAAAGTCAGTACCGCCGCACCCGCTGCCGACAGCCCGTGGAATAATCATCCGCTGGTGAAAAAGTAATTTACGCGCATTTCAGGGCGTTTTTTTGTGAGGGAAAATCATGTCAGAGCAACATGTTCTTATTGTAGTGGATATGCAAAACGGAGTGTTCGCTTCTCCGCGTCATGACCGCAGCGGACGGACTGAGCGCATTAATCAGCTGATTGACCAGGCCGGGCGCGTTATTTTTATCCAACACGCCGAAGGTGAAATGACCGAAGGCAGCGAATACTGGCAGGTATTACCGGAATTACATCAGCCGGAAGGCGCGATTTCTGTGACTAAAACCGCCTGTGATTCTTTCTACCGTACCTCACTGGATAACGTTTTGCAGGAACTGAAGATAACCCGTTTTACGATCTGCGGTTGTGCAACGGATTATTGTGTGGACACCACCATCAAAGTTGCTGCCAGCAAAGGTTATGCCGTGACGGTGGCATCGGATGCGCACACTACCGGCGATCGTACACATGCGACGGCGCAGCAACTTATCGGGCAGCATAATGAAGTGTGGCGTGAGTTATCCGTGCCGGGCAATCCGGTAACGGTAAAAACCACGGCGGAAATCCTGGCCGACTGGCAATAAACGCTGTTCCCCGGACGCAGAAAAGGCCGCTGATGCGGCCTTTTCTGTTTCTGTTATTCCGAACTCAGAGCATTTTTTGCAGCGCTTCTTCTATTGCCGCCCGTAGCATATCGCGATCATGGCGATAGGGCACATCACTGGCTTCGAGCGGGCTTTGAATAATCAGATGTTCAGCGGCGCTTGCGCCGACGTTGACTTTCGGCCCGACAATCGCGGCATCGGCGCGGCGGCCAATACGTTTCTCGATCATATCCAGTTTGTCATCCAGCGTCAGCGAGGCGGCGGCGACACTCAGTTCTTTCCCCAGATTTCCGATATACACGATATGTGCCCGGCTGCGGCGCAGGGCAGTGGTGAGATCGCTCATCAGGAGCAACGGCATCAGGCTGGTAAAGAAACTCCCCGGCCCGATCAGGATCAGATTGGCTTCGGCGATGGCCTGTAACGCTTCACGGGTGGCAGGCACCTGCGGTTCCAGCAGCAGTTCACGCGGTATTTGTGCCAGTTTATCGACGTTCACTTCGCCGTGAACGTGCTCACCATTGGCATCAATTGCCGCCAGATCGGCGGGATGTTCTGACATCGGGATCAGTTCAGCATCGACTTTCAGCAGGCTGCGCACCAGATTGATCGCTTCAAGCGGGCGCACGGTGAGGTGATCCAGGGCGCGCAGCATCAGATTGCCAAGATTATGGCCGTCCAGCTCGCCCTGACCGCTGAAACGGTATTCGAACATCGCCGATGCCAGACTCGGTTCGGTGATCAGCTGATTCAGGCAATTGCGCATATCACCCCAGGCGATGCCGCCAACGGAACGGCGGATACGGCCGGTGGATCCGCCATTATCGGTGGTGGTCACAATGCCGGTCAGGCGCGGGCCGAGCAGCGAAAGTGAAGACATCACACGACCCAGCCCGTGACCTCCGCCTAACGCCACCACCCGGTCGAGGTCAGCTAATGTTCGATTGCGCATGGTTTTCCTTTCAAATGGGGAGTGGCGGGTTTACATCGTTTTCCAGCGGCGGATTTTACCTAATTTTGCAACAAGATGTTATCCCTTCCTGCCACTCTCAGAGTATTAAAAACCAGGCGATTTAGGCATTGAAAATGCCGCTTTTGGGGGTGAAAAACCGTTATGTATCAAAATGCATAACGAAAAACCATCTTGGCGATCCGGACTTTGCGGCGTTAGAATATGCCCCGTTACCCCGTATTCATCCTCGCTCCGCTATGGACCGGATGAATCAACTCCTAGCCCTGGTTCCTAAGTTGCCTTTCTGACGTCGTTCCCACAGAAACAATATGGAGCCCTGGCCGTGACCATAAGTCACCAGGGTGCATGGCAGAAATGCCCGCATCTCCCGTATCTGGAAAGGTGTTAAAGGTGCTTCAACTTACTGATGCTTTTGCCCGCAAGTTTTACTACTTGCGGCTGTCGATCACAGACGTGTGCAATTTTCGTTGCACCTATTGTCTGCCGGATGGCTACAAGCCGCACGGACACAGCAATAAAAGTTTTCTCTCGCTCGATGAAATCCGTCGGGTCAGCCGCGCGTTCGCTAATTTAGGGACGGAAAAAGTGCGTCTGACCGGTGGAGAGCCGTCGCTGCGCCGCGATTTCTGCGAGATCATTGCCACCGTGCGCGAAAATCCCTCAATCAAAACGCTGGCAGTGACGACCAACGGTTACCGTATGGCGCGTGATATTGCGAAATGGCGCGACGCGGGGCTGACTAACATCAACGTCAGCGTTGACAGTCTTGATGCCCGCCAGTTTCATGCCATCACCGGGCAGGATAAATTTCATGACGTTATGGCGGGTATTGATGCCGCCTTTGATGCCGGTTTCAGCAAGGTGAAAGTCAATACCGTGCTGATGCGCGATGTGAATCATGCCAGTCTGAATACCTTCCTCGGCTGGATCAAAACCCGTCCCATCCAGCTGCGTTTCATCGAACTGATGGAAACCGGCGACGGTGGTGACCTGTTCCGTAAACACCATGTTTCGGGCGAAGTACTGCGCGAACAACTGGTGCGTCAGGGCTGGCAGTTACAGCTTCGCGCCCGCAGCGACGGCCCCGCACAGGTCTTTAGCCATCCGGATTATCTGGGTGAAATCGGTCTGATCATGCCTTACGAAAAAGACTTTTGCGCAAGCTGTAACCGGTTGCGCGTGTCTGCCATCGGCAATCTGCATTTGTGTCTTTTCGGCGAGCAGGGCATTCCGCTACGCGATTTATTAGCCGACGACATGCAGCAGGACGCGTTGATGGACCGCATTCAGGGCGGCCTCAGCCGTAAAAAACAAACCCACTTCCTGCATGAAGGCAATACCGGAGTTACTCAGAACCTGTCGTTTATCGGCGGCTGAATCCGGCATTTATCGTTTAAGGAGCAAACTGATGAGTAAAGCCAGTAAAGAGTTTTTGCCTTTATCTGTCGCGATCATGACGGTTTCTGACCGCCGCACCGACGCTGAAGACACATCCGGGCATTACCTGAAAGAAGCGGTCACCGAAGGCGGCCATCACGTCGTTGCGCAGCAAATCGTCAAAGAGAACATTTACAGCATCCGTGCCGTGGTCTCCGCGTGGATTGCTGATGAAAAGATTCAGGCGATTTTGGTCAACGGCGGTACCGGTTTTAACGCGGGCAACAATACGCCGGAAGCGCTGAAACCCCTGTTTGACCGCGAAATCGAAGGCTTCGGCGAGTTGTTCCGCATGGTGTCGTTTGAAGATATCGGCACCTCGACCATTCAGTCGCGCGCCATTGGCGGCATCGCTAACCAGACGGTGATTTTCGCCATGCCCGGTTCAACCCGTGCCTGCCAGACCGCCTGGGACAACATTATTGAAGCGCAGCTCGATGCCCGTCAGGGGCCGTGCAATTTCACTCCACATTTGAAGAAATAAGTATGTCTGAACTGACCCATATTAATGCGTCCGGTGACGCCCACATGGTGGATGTCTCCGGTAAAGCGGAAACCGTCCGCGAAGCCCGTGCGGAAGCCTTTGTTGAAATGGCGGCTGACACGCTGGCAATGATTATCAACGGCAACCACCACAAAGGTGATGTGTTTGCCACAGCGCGGATTGCCGGTATTCAGGCTGCGAAGAAAACCTGGGACCTGATCCCGCTGTGCCATCCGTTGTTGCTGACCAAAGTGGAAGTGAAGCTGGAAGCGCAGCCGGAACATAACCGTGTTCGTATCGAGTCACGCTGTCGTCTGAGCGGTAAAACCGGTGTGGAAATGGAAGCGCTGACGGCGGCTTCTGTCGCGGCGCTGACTATCTATGACATGTGTAAAGCCGTGCAGAAAGATATGGTGATCGGCCCGATCCGTCTGCTGGAAAAAAGCGGTGGCAAATCCGGGGACTTTAAAGCGGAAAGTAAGGTGCAAGTATGATTGATATTTTATTCTTCGCGCAGGTGCGCGAACTGACCGGCACCTCAGGTCTGCAACTTCCTGCGGATTTCGCCACGGTGGAAGAGCTACGGACTTCGCTCACCGGACGGGGCGACCGCTGGGCACTGGCGCTGGAATCAGGGAAATTACTGGTGGCGGTTAACCAGACGCTGACCACGATGGCGCATCCGCTGCGTGCGGGCGATGAAGTGGCGTTCTTCCCGCCGGTGACCGGGGGCTGAGATGGATCAGACGAAAATTGTTGTCGATGCCGCGCCATTCAGCGTGGGTGATGAGTACAACTGGCTGGCGCAATCAGACGCCGACGGTGCGGTGGTGACCTTTACCGGTAAAGTGCGCAATCACAATCTGGGCAGCCACGTCAGCGCGTTAACGCTGGAACATTATCCGGGCATGACCGAAAAAGCGCTGGCTGAGATTGTTGCCGAAGCCCGCACCCGCTGGCCGCTGCAACGTGTCTCGGTTTATCACCGCGTCGGGCCGATGTATCCGGGCGATGAAATTGTGTTTGTCGGCGTGACCAGCGCGCATCGCGGCATGGCATTCGAAGCCAATGAATTTATTATGGATCATCTGAAAACCCGCGCGCCGTTCTGGAAGCGTGAAGCCACAGAAGAGGGTGACCGCTGGGTCGATGCCCGCGACAGTGATAAACAGGCGGCGGCGCGCTGGTAAATAGCGCCTCAACCGCACGCAGACCGCCCATGCTTTTCTCTCTATCTGTGATACGCTTTAAAAATCGGGAGGCTGTTCCGGCCTCATTTTCATCCTCCATGCAAAAGGGTAATCATCATGGATCGATATCCACGCAGTAACGGTTCAATTGTTGAACGCGCGAACACCGGCATTCAGGCGTACATGGCGCAAGTGTATGGCTGGATGTTCTGTGGTTTGCTGCTGACCGCATTTGTGGCCTGGTATGCTTCCGGCTCTGAAAAAATCATGAGCTTTGTTTTCTCAAGTCAGATTACTTTCTTTGGTTTGATCATCGCGCAACTGGCGCTGGTGTTCGTGATTTCCGGCATGGTGAACCGCCTGAGCGGCACCGTGGCCACCGGTCTGTTCATGCTGTATTCCGCACTAACCGGTCTGACGCTTTCCAGCATTTTCCTGGTCTACACCGGTGATTCAATCTTCGGAACGTTCATCGTCGCCGCCGGTATGTTTGGCGCAATGAGTGTCTACGGTTACGTGACCAAGCGTGATCTGACCGGTATCGGCAGTATGTTGTTCATGGCGCTGATTGGTCTGGTGCTGGCATCACTGGTGAACATGTGGCTGAAAAGCTCCGGCCTCGCGAACATCATTTCTTACGCAGGTGTGTTGATCTTCGTCGGCCTGACTGCCTATGACACGCAGAAGCTGAAAAACATGGGTGCGCAGTTATCAGCAGACGACCGTGATAACTTCCGTAAATACTCAATTGTTGGCGCGCTGACGTTGTATCTCGATTTCATCAACCTGTTCCTGATGCTGTTGCGGATCTTCGGCAACCGCCGGTAAGGGTTTTTGATTGCAAACGTTTGAGAGGGGCACTGAGAAGTGCCCCTTTTTTATGCCGGCTGGTAAGGTTTATTAGCTCCCTCCCCTGCGAAGGGGAGGGTTGGGGTGGGGTATTAATGGCGAACAATAAGTTGGAGCTTGCACAGAGATTGGTGTCAGCCCTTAAAACCCCCTCCCGTCCTCCCCCTTCGCAGGGGGAGGAGCAAATCAAAGTCCTCAGGGTAATTCTGCGAAGGGGGAGGAGCACATCAAACCCTGACTCTCCCCGTCGGTACCTGCCGAAAACTCCACCACACCTGTACGGTGTTAAACAGCACCAGCACCGCCGTCACGATAAACACCCACCTGAAGCCGAGCAGGGCAGAAGCACTGGAGCCAATCAGCGGGCCGACCACGTTGCCGAGATACATGAACGACTGGTTGTAACCGAATATCCGGCCGGTGACCTGATCGCTGCTGTATTTCACCAGCAATGCCTGTACCGCAGGCATCAGCGCGCCGTCGCCGAAACCGAGCATGAAACGCAGGATACCCAGCTGGGTTGGCGTATTAATCAGCGCCATCAGGCAAAACAGAATGAAGCAAAAAACCAGCGCGGCAATCAGAATGCGGTGCGCGCCAATGCGGTCGCCGAGCTTGCCGAGTTTCGGGGCGGCCATCAGCGCGGAAACGCCCGGCACGGCGGCAATCACGCCACTGATAAAGGCGATGTTGCTGGTATCCGATGACAGTTCGCGGATAAACAGCGTCAGGATCGGGCTGATGGAACCGTTGGCGAGCTGAATCATCATGGTGGTGACGAACAGACTGACAATCAGCCACGGATAAGGCAGCGTGGTAAATACCGCTTTACCGCTCAGCCGGTTGGCTTTGGTCACCGGCACCACGCGCTCTTTAATCAAAAATAATGTGATCAGGAAGCTGATAAACAGCATGCCGCTGGTGACGAAAAACACCGTGCGCAGGCCGAGATGGTCAGCCATAAAACCGCCGAGCAGCGGACCGATAATCACGCCGGAGACCTGGCCGGTAGACAGCGTGCCCAGCGCCCAGCCACTTTTATCGCGCGGTACCTGCGAGGCGACCAGCGCCATCGCGTTGGGAATATACCCGGACGTCAGCCCCATCAGTGTGCGCAGAATAAAAAGCTGCCAGACGTTGGTGGCGAACCCCTGTAACATCATGACAATCGCCATGCCCAGTGCGGCACGCAGCAACATCAGTTTGCGGCCTTTGCGGTCAGCCAGGCTGCCCCACAGTGGCGCAACGATAGCGGAAACCAAAAACGTACCGCTGAACACCAGTCCTGACCACAGACTCAGGGATTCATGCGACGTCACGCCGAGCTGTTCGATGTAAAGCGGTAAAAAAGGCAGGATCTGACTCATCGCCATGCCGGTAAAAAAACAGCCCAGCCAGACGGAGATTAAATTTACTTTCCAGGTTTCCATGTTGCAGCGATGTAGCCTTATGCACAGAGGAGTGAGAGAAAAGAAGCATAGCAATCAAATCTGTGAAGTGGGACGCAAAAAGTGGGAACCCATTCATCAGGTTTATAATTGATTATCCTGTATCAAAGTTTCGGATTATCTCGGCAGATTATGCGGCCTGTATTTGTTACCAGAGTCTGCGGCTGTAACCGCCAGTTACAGGCAATAAGGAGATAACTTCACGCAGGGCGGCGTTTTGTGCTAGTATCGACGCAACTGGCGCACTGCAGTTTGTGCCGAATCCTCGTGGTAATGCCTCATTTGCCTCGTCTGATCATCCACTCTTGAAACTGCACCGAACCCCGTTCGGGTTAGAGTGGACTGGAGCTTTTCCTTATATGTCATTTGATTCCCTCGGCTTAAGTGCCGAAATTTTGCGTGCTGTTGAAGAACAGGGCTATCGCGAACCTACGCCTATCCAACGTCAGGCTATTCCTGTCGTGCTGGAAGGTCGTGACCTGATGGCGAGTGCGCAGACCGGTACCGGTAAAACCGCTGGTTTTACTTTGCCGCTGCTCAATATGCTCAGCCATACCAACGCGCAATTCAAAGGACGTCGCCCGGTTCGTGCGCTGATCCTGACGCCAACCCGTGAGCTCGCGGCGCAGATTGGTGAAAACGTACAGGCTTACAGCAAATACCTGACCCTGCGTTCGCTGGTGGTATTTGGCGGTGTGAGCATCAACCCGCAGATGATGAAACTGCGCGGTGGTGTGGATGTGCTGATCGCAACGCCGGGTCGTTTGCTTGATCTGGAACATCAGCGTGCTGTTGATTTATCTCAGGTTGAAATTCTGGTGCTGGACGAAGCCGACCGCATGCTGGACATGGGCTTCATTCATGACATCCGCCGCCTGCTGGCAAAACTGCCTGCCAAGCGTCAGAACCTGCTGTTCTCCGCGACGTTCTCTGATGAGATTAAAGGTCTGGCGAGCAAGCTGCTGACCAACCCGGCTTCTGTAGAAGTCGCGCGTCGCAATACCGCTTCTGCGCAAATTGAACAAAGCGTTCATTTTGTTGATAAGAAACGTAAAAGAGAATTGCTGTCTCAGATGATCGGTGAAGGCGACTGGAAACAGGTGCTGGTGTTCAACCGGACCAAACATGGTGCAAACCATCTGGCTGAACAGTTGAATAAAGACGGCATCACGGCTGCGGCTATTCACGGCAACAAAAGTCAGGGCGCACGTACCCGTGCACTGGCTGATTTTAAAGCCGGTTCTGTCCGTGTTCTGGTGGCAACAGACATCGCTGCGCGTGGCCTGGATATCGATATGTTGCCGCACGTGGTGAACTATGAACTGCCAAACGTACCGGAAGATTATGTTCACCGTATCGGCCGTACCGGTCGTGCGGAAGCCACCGGTGAAGCGATTTCTCTGGTGTGTGTCGATGAACACAAACTGCTGCGTGATATCGAACGTCTGCTGAAACGTGAAATTCCGCGCATCGCGCTGGAAGGCTACGAGCCAGACCCGAGTATCAAAGCTGAGCCGATCATTAATGGTCGTCAGGGCAGCGGCGGCGGCGGTCGTGGCGCGCCACGTCAGGGCCAGCGTCCGGGTGCACCGCGTACCGGCGCTCCACGTTCAGGCGCTCCGCGCCCGGGCGGCAACGGTCAGCGCAGCGGCACCTCTGAAAACCGGGGTTCAGAAAACCGCGGTTCAGCTGAGAACCGTCCGGCACGTTCGCGTCCTGCACACGCAGGCCAGCGTCGTACCGGCAATGCGGGCAGCGGCAACAAATAAGTTTCCTGCTGACTTGCTATCTAACCGCCTTCACCGGCGGTTTTTTTTCGCCTGCGTTCTGCCTGATCTGATTTACCTGATCACATAGGCACAACGGCGTGCGCCCTGCAAAATATGCTCGGTGCGCTCGACGCTGGCGTTCAGCACCTCGCTGAACACATCCCGCTCGGCCCGGCAAAACCCCTGACAGGTTGTCGCGGCAGCGCAAATCGGGCAGTGATTTTCGACAAACAGATAGCTGCCGTCCTCCTGCATTTTCCAGTCTGCCATGTAACCCTCCCGCGTGCGGATAGCCGTCAGCCGTTGCAGCTTTTCTTCCAGAGAATTCGCGCCATTCATGGCCTGCCGGTAATTTTCCAGTGTCCGGTTTTCGCGCGAGGTGATCAGTTGATCCAGCGCAGAATCACCCAGGGAGGTGCGGATCAACTGCAAAAGCTGTACGGTGAGGTCAGCATGGGCATCGGGAAATCGCGCATGACCGGCGGCGGTCAGTTGCCAGAACTGCGCCGGACGCCCGACCCCCTGCGGGACAGATTTAGCGTCCACCAGTCCTTCCTTCGCCAGCTTCACAAACTGCTGGCGCGCGGCTTCACCTGTGGTGCCCAGCAGATGTCCGGCATCGCCGGCCTGAAGTTCTCCGCGGGTTTTCAGCAGCGTCAGTAAGCGCTCTGCGACGCTTTGCCGGACGTCATTTTTATTTTCCAGGTCACTGCTTGACATATTGCCTCGCCGGGTTCTAGATTACGTAAAAGATATTCCAAGTAATTTCTTGTTTTAATCATACCATAATCACAACGCGCTTCAATGCGTGGAAAGAACAAACCAAAGGGATGCAGAAAAAATGTCGGGAAGTCAGAACGGATGGGCAGATTTATTCAGCGCCGAAAACCGGGGCAGCGCCATCACCCTGAGCGCAGGCGTTGCGCTTTATGCCACTAACAGTTACATCGTTATCACGATCCTCCCTTCCGTCGTGCAGGATATCGGCGGTCTGGCCTGGTATGCCTGGAACACCACGCTGTATGTCGTTTGCTCCATTCTCGGCTCGGCACTTTCCGCACGGCTGATGCGCACCGCCGGGCCGCGTGGCAGTTATCTGATGGCGACCGGTATCTTTATTGCCGGTGCTGCCATTTGTACCGCCGCGCCGAATATGCCGGTGCTGCTGCTCGGACGGGCGCTGCAGGGGCTGGGCGGCGGATTCCTGTTCGCACTGTCCTACGCGATGATCAACCTCCTGTTTAAAGAATCTCTCTGGCCACGGGCGATGGCGCTGATTTCGGCGATGTGGGGCATTGCGACGCTGGTCGGCCCGGCGGTCGGCGGTATTTTTGCCGAACTGCACGCCTGGCGCTGGGCGTTTGGTTTGCTGTTGCCGGTCACGTCACTGTTCGGGCTGTGGGTCTGGCGGATTTTGCCGAAATCCCGGCACGACAGGCAGCCGGACGAACCGCTGCCGCTGGTGCAACTGGCTTTGCTGACCGGCGCGGTGCTGGTCGTGTCGGCGGGCAGTCTGTCTTCCTCAGGGCTGATAAACCTGCTCGGTTTCGTGGTCGCGGTGGTGATGATTTTGATCTTGCGCCACCGCGAATTTACAGCGGATGTCAGGTTACTTCCGCGCGACGCTTTACGCCGTTCCTCACCGCTCTATGGCCTGTATCTGGTAATGACGTTGCTGATTATCGGCCTTGGTTGCGAACTGTTTGTGCCGTATCTGCTGCAACATTTACACGGCCAGACGCCGCTGGCGGCCGGATACATCACTGCCGCTGCGGCTGCGGGCTGGACATTAAGCGAAGTGGCCAGTTCCGGCTGGATAGGACGTCGTGCCGACGGTGCGATTATCTGCGGGCCACTGATCCTGGCTGCGGGTCTGCTTTTACTGTTATTCACCGTGCCGGTTGCTTTCGGCCTGCCGTGGCTGAATATCAGTGGTGTGGTGCTCGGGCTGGCGCTGGCCGGTTTTGGGATTGGTCTCGGCTGGCCGCATCTGCTGACCCGTGTTCTGCAACAGGCACCGGAAGAGGATCGCGAAAAAGCCGGTGCGTCGATAACCGTAGTGCAATCTTTTGCAGCGGCGCTCGGCGCGGCGTTAGCCGGAACGGTAGCTAACTTTGCGGGCGTTGATAAGGGCGATAACGGCGCAGCCAGCGCGGCATTCTGGATGTTCCTGCTGTTTGCAGTGCCTGCGCTTCTGGCGGTGTGGATTGCCTGGCGCTCTGTCAGAGTCAGACGCTCACAGGGCAGGGCGAAAACGTCATTAAGCCGCGATTTGTCTCAGGGGTAATTGCCCGGCGGCGGGCCTTGCGGTAATCTTGCGCGTCATTTTTAAGGGTTGAACTGCGATGCGCGTATTACTGGCTCCGATGGAAGGTGTGCTTGATCCTCTGGTTCGTGAACTTCTCACAGAAGTGAACGACTATGATTTGTGCATCACCGAGTTTTTGCGCGTGGTGGATCAGTTGCTCCCCGCCAAATCCTTCTATCGCCTGTGCCCTGAATTACATCATGCCAGCCGCACGCCGTCCGGCACACTGGTGCGCGTGCAGTTGCTCGGTCAGTATCCGCAGTGGCTGGCTGAAAATGCCGCCCGCGCCGTGGAACTGGGATCTTACGGTGTCGATCTCAATTGCGGTTGTCCGTCAAAGCTGGTGAACGGCAGCGGTGGCGGGGCGACATTACTCAAAGATCCGGAGCTGATTTATCAGGGCGCCAAAGCCATGCGCGCAGCGGTTCCCGCGCATTTGCCGGTCACTGTGAAAGTGCGTCTCGGCTGGGATTCGCTGGAACACAGCGTCGAAATTGCCGATGCGGTGCAGCAGGCCGGTGCAACGGAACTGACGGTGCACGGGCGTACCAAGGAAGACGGGTATAAGCCGGAGCGTATTAACTGGGCTGCGATTGGCGAAATCCGTCAGCGTCTGAGTATTCCGGTGATCGCTAACGGTGAAATCTGGGATCACGAAAGCGCTCAGGCCTGCCTGCAAACCACCGGTTGTGATGCGGTGATGCTGGGGCGTGGCGCGCTGAATATTCCGAATCTCAGCCGTGTGGTGAAGTACAACGAACCGCGTATGCCGTGGCCGGACGTCATGACGCTGTTGCAGAAATACACCCGTCTGGAAAAGCAGGGCGACACCGGCTTGTATCACGTTGCGCGCATCAAACAGTGGCTGAGTTATTTACGTAAAGAGTACGAAGAGGCGACAGAGTTATTTACTGAAGTGCGCGTGCTGAAGACGTCGAAGGAAATTGCCGGACGTATTAACCGGTGATCCCCCGTCATGACTTCTCCACGCGACAACGCTTAAAAATGGAGAAGTATCATGGAAAATAAAGATATCGGCCTGACCCACATCGCTTTTGCCGTCAAAGATCTGGATGCCAGCATCGCGTTCTACCAGCAGTTTGCTGACATGAAAGTGATCCACCGGCGCGGGGAAAAGGGCAGCAACGCCAGACCTGTCGCGTGGCTGTGCGACATGACCCGCCATTTCGCCATTGTACTGGCAGAAGATCCTGAGAATACCGACACTAAACTTGGCCCCTTCGGCCATCTTGGCGTCGCTTGCGCGACGAAAGAAGCCATGGACGCCCGACTTGCAGAGGCTCGTGCCGCAGGCGTTTTGCGTAAGGAACCCACAGATTCCGGCGCACCGGTGGGATACTGGGCTTTTCTGGATGATCCGGATGGCAATACGCTTGAGCTTTCTTACGGGCAGGAAATCAGTTATCTGATCGACAATCAATAATATTCACCTGTGTATTTCGAAGGGACGCTTTCTGAGCGTCCCTTTATTTTTTCGGTGCAATCTTACGCAAGTGGTCACTTACTCGCCGTTCCACGGCCTGCGGGGGGAAGCGACAGACTTTGTGACAAATAGAATTGAAAATTGCGAGTGCTAAGACTATTCACCTCCCTTATAATTCCGCCCGCTGTTACGACATATCTTAATGACAACTTTCTAAATACAGAGCAATGCATGTGAAAATCCGTCTTCTGGTTCTGAGCTTATTAGCCTTAAATTCAGGCATGTTGTCTGCCCCTGCCGCCCTCGCTGCAAAGCATGAGCCGGCCGTCGCCCCGATCGTTCAAATTGCTTCCGGCAGTGCCATGGTGGTGGATCTGAAAAGCCACGAAGTGATTTATTCCCGAAATCCGGATGAGGTGAGGCCGATTGCCTCCCTGACCAAACTGATGACCGCGATGGTCACGCTCGATGCGAATCTGCCACTCGACGAAGTGATCAATATCGATATCAGTAATACACCTGAAATGCGTGGCGTGTTCTCCCGCGTGAAACTGAACAGTGAAATTACCCGCCGTCAGATGATCCAACTGGCGCTGATGTCCTCGGAAAACCGGGCTGCGGCCAGCCTCGCGGCACATTATCCGGGCGGTTATTCTGCATTTATTAATGCGATGAATGCGAAAGCGAAATCGCTGGGCATGACCCATACGCATTATGCTGAACCGACCGGTTTGTCGCCACGCAATGTCTCCACAGCGCGTGATTTAACACGGCTGCTGCTGGCTTCCCAGCGCTATCCGCTGATCGGACAGCTCAGCACGACGGCTGAAAAAACGGCTGTCTTCAGCCATCCGGCGTATGCATTGCCGTTCCGTAATACCAACCATCTGATCATGAACCCGTCGTGGAATATCCAGCTGACCAAAACCGGTTATACCGATGAAGCAGGCCATTGTCTGGCGATGCGTACCACCATTAACGGCAAGCCCGTGACGCTGGTCGTGATGGATGCCTTCGGTAAATTTACTGCCTTTGCGGATGCCAACCGTCTGCGCACCTGGATGGAAACCGGCAAAGCAGTGCCAGTTCCGCAAATTGCGAAGAACTACCGTAAGCAGAAAGAGCAGCAGAAAACGCAGCCTTCGGTCGAAGAGGCCGATGATTGAAATACCTGTCATACTTCAGGCCGCAGATGCGTTGGCTGCGCTCAGGCGCCCGAATCACTGACTTGATGTCAGCTCATCGGGACTCCTTTACTTGCCGCCTTTCTGCGACTCGAATTATTTAGGCTATTAATGAAACTGAAAAAGTCCGGCCAGGTGCCGGACTTTTTGTTTTGCAGGGACAGACAACGTGGTCAGAAAATCAGTTTAAATACCCCTGTAAGGGTCAGTAAGCCGACGATAAAGATGATGGCGATGATCCAAAGAATAATTTTCATATTTTTTCCTTAACATAATCTTCAGTCGTCATCGGCTATCCGGCTAAGCCAATGATATTCCTTATCAGTATAGCGTCTGGTGGTATTTCTGCTTTCTGGCTGCCGTTTTCAGGCCAGCGCCGCGCGTAAACCACATTCAGGGCTGGTGAGTGGTTTACCCATTTGCGTCAGTTGCGCTGCACCGGTCATTGAAGCCTGAGCCAGTACCACGCAGGCCGCGCCTTGCTTATATTCCGCATCTGCCACCACTGCAATGGCCTGTAAATATCCGGCCAGATCTCCCTGCTTAAACTTCTGCCATGCGCCCGCCACCAGACGGATTTCACACTGTGCCTGCGGATGTTTTTCTACCTGAGCGAATAACTGCCGCGTCGGTTCCAGCGTCGTTTCGACTGCACACAGTACGACCACCTTGCCCGCCGTTTTCATGGCCTGTTCCGCCAGCGCCTGATCAACACGTAAAACCGGCACGGCGGCGCTTTCACTGGCAAGCGTCGCCGCAGAACCCAGCGTCGAGCAGGTCAGTAACACGCGATCGGCATTTTCACTCAATGCCAGCAGCACATCCGCCGTTTGCTGACGGATTTCCGCGGTCAGCCCGCCCGCCTTTTCGGCTGCGGCCAGTAAATCGGGCCGCGAAACATGCCGGAACTGATGCTGATTCAACCCGAGTTCCTGTGCTGTGTTTTCAAATACCGCAATATTACTGTCCGCCGTGTGTAAGCAGGTAATGCGCATGCCATTCTCCTGATAAGTAATGCCTGCCTCTACGTTAATGATTTTTTAACCTCGCTGCAGACTTTTTCGCCCGTAAAAGTTTATGAGTTAATGCGGGCCGGAAAATGCCCGGTTTCCCCGGTACGCACTATGACGTTCATCACCCGCCGCCGCCGGTAACGCCTTAAGCTTCACGCGTTACAGATCTCCGTAACAGACTATTTTCATTAGTATTTATTCAGCAAAGCAATGCAATTCAGCCATATATAGATACATAAGCAATCGCGTATTTATCGAGAAGGAAATTGATTTGAGGTGGTTATTTATCCAGTGCAAACTTTCCGCAGATTAAGGATTTCTAAACAGGGAAAGCACATGTGAGGGACAACAGCCATGTTTCAGTTACACACAATGGATATCTCGCCCGTCAATCCGATGCTGTATCTTCCGGGCGCGTCAGCCTGGCCGGAAGAATATAAAGGAAAATCGCCAATGGAGAAGCTTATGCAAACACAAATCAATAATATTGAAAAGCAGGGGATCAAAAACGGCGAGGAAATTGCCGGGCTGAATCTGCGCGTCGGGAAGGTGGAGCAGCAGATCACTCACCTGACGGAAGTGGCCACGGAGACCAATCTCCGTGTCGGCAAACTGGAACATCAGATGGTGACACTCACTGATGCCGTGACCGATATCGGAGTGCGGGTCGGCAAAACCGAACAGAACATCTCCCGCATTGACGGGCATCTGCTCAGGATTGACGAACGACTGACGCATATCGATAAACGGTTTGAACAAGTCGATAAGCGTTTTGAACAAGTTGATAAGCGGTTTGAACAAGTTGATAAACGGTTTGAACAAATCGATAAACGGTTCGAACAGGTGGATGCGCGCTTTGTGAAGATTGAAGCCTCACTAAGCGCCATGCAGGCGATGTTTTATAACCTCATGATCCAGCAGACCCGGTGGATTATCAGCATGATGCTGGTACTGGTTGGCGTGACGTTTACGGCGGCACGCTACATCCACTAAAGGCTCTCTGCTGCGGTTAATCGCTCATTACGCTGAATTGGCCGTATCAGCAAAGCTGGCAAGAACGACTATAATATAGACAGGTCGCCACCTTCTTTATGCCCTTGTCTGACGGGTATCCCCGAAGGTTTATCACTGCGCGCTGCTGGCGGCTTTCGGCGTACAAGGGGGTGTTTCATGGCTAATCATGTCTGGGGACTGATATCTAATCCGGGTCCCGAATTGCAACAAATCCAGCGTGAGCGGGAAACCGTTTCACATGTGTATTCCCACCATGTTCTTTTAATGGCGCTAATCCCGGTTGTCTGTTCTTTCATCGGAACAACACAACTTGGCTGGAACTTCGGTGACGGCGAGAAGCTGATGGTTTCCATGTTCACCGCGTCTTATATCGCCGTCATTTTCTATGTTCTGATGCTCGCTGCTGTCGCACTGATGGGGCGGATTATCTACGGGATGGCACGTCGTTATGACAGTCGCCCGACACTCAACAACTGTATCGTTTTTGCCGGCTACGTGGCCACGCCGATGTTCCTCAGCGGGCTCGTCGCCCTGTATCCGATGGTCTGGTTATGCCTGTTTGTCGGGCTGATCGGCCTGTGTTACAGCGGATATCTGTTGTATCTCGGCATTCCTAACTTCCTCAATATCGACCGTCGCGAAGGGTTCCTGTTCTCCAGTTCAACACTGGCAATGGGCGTTCTGGTCTTAGAGCTACTTCTGGCTCTGACGGTGATTATGTGGGGTTACGGAACACAGTTGTTTTAATGACTTATGAGATGAGGTTGTTACGCTCCCTCCCCTGCGAAGGGGAGGGTTGGGGTGGGGTATTAAACCTCTTCGCAGTGGACGAGATGAGCTATTTCAATCATGCCAGTTTTTCAACTTACTGGTTTTCCCGATCCCCGGATTGAAGCTGTTGGTCGGGTCGGCCTGCCGGTAGAATTCTTTCAGATGCGGTTTCGCCAGATACAAATGGCCGACGTTATGTTCGGCGGGATATTCCGCGCCTTTGGCATCGAGCAGTTCTAACATTCTGTGTTTCAGCGCCTTACTGTTTGCGCCTTTTTTGACGATGTAATCCTGATGGAAAACGTGGCACATGAAATGGCCGTAATACAGTTTTGCCACCAGCTGATTATCGATATCTTCCGGCAAAGTTTCGAACCAGTCACGGTCATTGCGGCGCAGTGCGATATCCAGTGCCAGAATATCTTCCACTTCTTTTTCATGTACCGCGTGATAACGCACGGCCGCACCGGCGGCAGCGAAGCGGTGCAGGAAGGCTTTCTTGCCTTCATCGGCGGAACAGATAAAGAAATCACCCTGACCCTCACTAAAGAAACGCGTCAAAAAAGTTCGGGCTTCGTCAATGCCGGGGCCGGACATTTTCAGCAATAAGTGATGTTCAAACCGGTCGCGGTACTGTTTCATCCGCGGCGGCAGATGATTCGGCAAAGCTTTGCTCAGGCATTGCATCACGCGGTCACTGAAATTTTTAGGCAGGAAAGGGACCTTACTGGCGTGTGCATCGAACTTTCCTTTGGCAGTAAACATATCCGGCATCTTGTCGGTGCCAAGTTTGTCGATCATCAGGAAAGTGTCTTTGCCGTAGACTTCGGTGATATCGAAAATATCCCGATGCATGTATTCCCCGGCAACCGGAAGGTTAGCGAAATCACGCAGGATCTGACGACGTAATTCTGTCAGCACCGCAGTATCGTTGGTGCCGATGTAAAAAACCTGCTGCTGCGTTTCTGCCGGGAAGGTATCCAGCCGCACGGCGAAAACGGCCAGCTTACCCGCACAACCCGAGGCTTCAAATAAACGTCGCTGATCGGCGTTGAAACGTGACGGCGTATCAGCATCCACTTCGCGGACACGCGAGGCATAATCGTGATCTGACGCCAGACGCTGATCATGCTGGATATCGGTTTCCAGATAATCGCCTTTTTCCAGACGTGTCAGGATTTCTTCCGGCGTTTCGCCAAGATTAATACCCAGATGATTAATCAGCTGTAACTCACCTTGCGCATCAATCTGTGCGTACAGTGCCATTTCGGTATACGCCGGGCCACGTTTCACCAGCGAACCGCCGGAATTATTACAGATCCCGCCGACCACCGATGCGCCGATACAGGATGAGCCAATCACCGAATGGGGCTCGCGGTTGTAGGGCTTGAGGATTTTTTCCAGCTTATAAAGGGTGCTGCCGGGAAAGCCGATCACCTGATGGCCGCCGTCGAGTAACTGGATTGTGTCTAGTTTCAGCGTGCTGAAAATCACAATGTCGCGGTCATAGTCGTCACCGCTGGGCGTCGAACCTTCGGTCAGCCCGGTATTGGCGGCCTGCATAATGACAATTTTGTCGGCGGCGATACAGGCCTTGAGCAATTGCCATTGCTGCAGCAGCGTTTGCGGAAATACCACCGCCAGCGCTTTGCCGCCACCGGATCGGAACCCTTTGCGGTAACGTTCAGTGTTGCTGTCGCCGGTTAAAACGTGGCGACTGCCGGCAATCTCTTTCAGCGTGGCGATGAGTGACTGATTATCCATTTCATCTTCCTTTTTTGATGTGATGCCATCTAATCATAGACTTAAATCATACTTATTACGTTAAACATCATTCGGGATATGGGTTAGGTAATTTCACTTAATCTGTTGCATTTTTGTCATGTGCTGTCCATTAAATCGTCATTGATGTGTCATAAAACTCGCGCTTAATGAACGCCAGATAACGAAAGCAACCGAGAGACAGCATCATGGCGCAAGCTCAACTTAAGCTGGCACAGGCTGAATATCCTCAGACCGGGCCGCAGCATCTGAATAAAGTTCTGGACGTCAAAGGCCTGGTGAAATCCTATAAATCGGGTCAGCGTGTCCTGAACGACATCAATTTTGATCTCCACGCCGGTGAATTCGTGGCGGTCATTGGCCGTTCCGGCGCGGGTAAATCCACCCTGCTGCATGTGCTCAACGGTACGATCCCGCTCACAGAAGGCAGTGTGGTGTGCCATTACGAAAACGGTGAGCAGCAACAACTGGCCGGGCTGACCGGCAAAGCGCTGCGTCGCTGGCGTTCCGGTTGTGGCATGATTTTTCAGGATTTTTGCCTGGTGCCGCGTCTGGATGTGCTGACCAATGTGTTACTGGGGCGTCTCAGTCATACCTCAACGTTCAAATCATTCTTTAATCAGTTCGATGACGAAGACCGCGCCCGGGCTATTTCTTTGCTTGAATGGTTGCACATGCTGCCGCATGCGTTGCAGCGGGCTGAAAACCTTTCCGGCGGCCAGATGCAGCGTGTGGCGATTTGTCGTGCCCTGATGCAGAACCCCAAAATTCTGCTGGCCGACGAACCGGTGGCGTCACTGGATCCGAAAAATACCCTGCGCATCATGAATGCGCTGAAAAAAGTCAGCGAAGAGAATATCGCCGTGATGGTCAACCTGCACTCGGTTGAGTTGGTGAAAGATTATTGCACCCGCGTTATCGGCATCGCGAAAGGGCAGATTATTTTCGACGGGCATCCGGATCAGTTAACTGACGGTATTTTGCATCAGTTATACGGTGAAGAACACGAAGCTATAAACAGTTAAACAATAACGTCATTTATTTTTTTGCAGTGCTTATTTCTACTTTCTCTCAATCTACACAAGGTCATCATTACATGAAGAAGTTATTACGTCTGGCAGTCTTCGTAGCAGGTTCTTTAACCGCAATGCACAGCATGGCAGAAGATGCTCCTAAAGAATTAAACTTAGGTATTCTGGGGGGCCAGAATGCCACTCAGCAAATTGGCGATAATCAGTGTGTAAAAGATTTCTTCGATAAAGAATTAAATGTGGATACCAAACTGCGTAATTCATCCGATTATTCAGGTGTTATTCAAGGTTTGTTAGGTAAGAAAGTGGATATGGTATTAAGCATGTCCCCGTCATCTTTCGCTTCGGTCTATATTAATAATCCGAAAGCGGTGGATCTGGTGGGTATTGTGATTGATGATACCGATAAATCCCGTGGTTATCACTCCGTTGTTGTCGTTAAAGCCGACAGCCCGTATCAGAAATTGTCTGACCTGAAAGGCAAATCATTCGGTTTCGCTGATCCGGATTCCACTTCCGGTTACCTGATCCCGAATCAGACATTTAAGAAAGAATTTGGCGGCACCACGGATAACAAATACAACAACTTCTTCTCCAGCGTGACCTTCTCCGGTGGCCATGAGCAGGATATTCTTGGCGTGCTGAACGGTCAGTTCGAAGGCGCCGTGACCTGGGCTTCAATGATCGGCGACCGGGAAACCGGTTATACCTCCGGCGCATTCAACCGCATGATCCGCATGGACCATCCGGATCTGATGAAGAAAATCCGCATTATCTGGGAATCACCGTTAATTCCTAATGGTCCGATTTTAGTGCGCAGCGATTTGCCACCGGCATTTAAAGCTAAGCTGGTTTCTGCCATTAAGAAACTGGATAAAGATGACCACGCTTGTTTCGTGAAAGCCGTGGGAGGCAAACAGCATATCGGCGAAACGTCACTGGCTGAATATCAGCAGATTATCGATATGAAGCGTGAACTGACTAAAGGCGGTCGCTAACCCGTAGCTCCCTCCCCTGCGAAGGGGGAGGAATAATGATTATCTGCAAATCGGAAATATTATTTTGAACAAAGACTTCAATCGTTATTACCAGCAGATACGCGGTAAACAAAAGCGGGAAGCGCTGATCTGGTCAGGGCTGATGCTGTTGTTATATCTGTGGTCAGGCAATGTTTCCGAACTTAATTTAAAAACGATTATTGTCTCTGCCCCCAGCTTCTTTGATTATATTGGTCAGACGGTGCCGGTATTACACTGGTCATTATTATTTGCTGACGGTCATACCGAAGGTTCACTGGCGTACTGGGGATATCGTCTCAATATTCAGCTGCCGCTGATTTGGGAAACTATTCAGCTGGCGTTGTCCTCGACGATATTGTCGACAGCGCTGGCGGTCGTGCTGGCTTTTCTCGCCGCCAGTAATACGGATTCGCCTAAATGGGTGAAATTCAGCATCCGTACTTTTGTCGCTTTCCTGCGCACCATGCCGGAACTGGCCTGGGCAGTGATGTGTGTGATGGCATTTGGCGTCGGTGCCATTCCGGGTTTTATCGCCCTGACGTTACACACTGTCGGCAGCCTGACCAAATTGTTCTACGAATCTATTGAAACCGCATCAGACAAACCGGTGCGTGGCCTCAGGGCCTGCGGCGCGGGGCGTTTGCAGCGCATGCGTTTCGCCATGTGGCCGCAGGTGAAACCGATCTTCTTATCCTACAGCTTTATGCGCCTCGAAATTAACTTCCGCCAGTCGACTATCCTCGGGCTGGTCGGGGCCGGTGGTATCGGACAGGAGCTGATGACCTCAATCAAACTGGACCGCTATGATCAGGTCAGCATGACGTTACTGCTGATTATTCTGGTGGTGTCGGCTATGGATTTTCTTTCCGGTAAATTACGTAAACGCGTTGTGGAGGGCACTTTCTGATGTTAACTGATGCGCTCGAACCTCATGTGGTCAGCAGCCTGAAGCAGCAGCACGGGCATCTGTTTGCCGCGCAGCGCCGCTATCTGCGCTACCTTGCGATACTGGCTGTCGTGATTACCCTCTACTACGTTTATTTCTTCAGTTATTTTGGCATTCCGTGGAGCGAAGTGGTGCGCGGCACCCGCGAAGTAGGGCGTTATTTCCTGCGGATGTTTGTCTGGCATAACGTTTCCGAATGGCCGTTTATGTATTATTTTTCGCAAATCGCCATCACGCTGGCGATTGTGTTTTCCGGAACCATCACCGCGTCTTTCCTCGCATTGCCGCTTTCATTCCTCGCGGCGCGTAATGTGATGTCGACGCCGGTTCTCAGACCCGTTTCCATGGTAATCCGCCGTCTTCTGGATGTTTTACGCGGGCTGGATATGGCGATCTGGGGGCTGATTTTCGTTCGTGCTGTCGGCATGGGGCCGCTGGCTGGTGTGCTGGCGATTGTAATGCAGGATTTAGGCTTGCTCGGCAAGCTTTATGCTGAAGGGCATGAAGCAGTAGATCGTTCGCCAAGCCGCGGCCTGCGCGCGCTGGGGGCTTCCCCGTTACAAACGCACCGCTTCGGGATTTTCACCCAATCCTTCCCGACATTCCTTGCGTTGTCGCTGTATCAGATTGAATCCAATACCCGTTCAGCTGCTGTGCTTGGCTTTGTTGGCGCGGGCGGGATTGGTCTGGTGTATGCGGAAAATATGCGTCTGTGGAACTGGGATGTGGTGATGTTTATCACACTGATTCTGGTGGCTATCGTGATGATTATGGATAAGATTTCCGCGATGCTGCGCGCCAAATATATCCTGGGCGAAGAGATTAGTTTATTCGCACCGGAAGAACGGAAAATGAAGCCGCCGGTGGAGCTTTATCGGTCGTAAATATTAAGGGTCTGACGCAGAATAAAGAAGGCGGCATCCGTGATGGAGGCCGCCTTTTGCCGTTATTGAATCCCCGGTGGTTTACTCGTCGAAATACCAGTAACCCTGATTCACCAGATCCGTTAACAGAGCGACAAATTCAGCATCCTGCAACGCAGCACCCAGCTCTGTTTTACTGATCAGCGTATAGCGGCACAGCGCATCGGCGGCGGCATACTGCGATGTTTCCAGCGGCTCGCTGTTAACAAAGAAACGTTCGCCGACGTTGAGAACCCGCAGACCGCTCAGGCGTATCAGTTTTTCGCCCTGCATCAGCGCATCGGCAATTTCATGTGATTCGTATGGCGGTTCGGCAGGTGCGATATCCAGTTCATGGCGTGGCGTGGTGGCGAAACGGCCAAACCATTGTTTGAAATCTTCCGGCTGGCTGATCAGCTCAACCATCATCTGGCGTACGCGTTCCAGTTCATAATCTTCGACTTTACCGACATGGTCACGCAGGGTTAAATCCGGATCGCTGTAATGATTGCCGCCCAGATCATTTTCCAGCGCGTAGTCAGCAAAACTGCTGATGAAATCGCGGCTGTTAGGGCCACGGAAACCGACGGAATAGTTGAGGGCGGTTTCATGGGTAAAGCCGTCGTGCGGGAAGCCCGGCGGAATATACAGAATGTCACCCGGCTCAAGATCTTCATCAATAATTGGCGTGAACGGATCCACATGCAGTAAGGCCGGGTGCGGGCAGAACTGACGCATCGGCAGGGCATCGCCCACACGCCAGCGGCGGCTGCCCATGCCCTGAATGATAAAAACGTCATACTGATCGATATGCGGGCCGACACCGCCGCCGGGCACGGAATACGAAATCATCAGGTCGTCTAAACGCCAGTCCGGCAGTACGCGGAAAGGCTTCACCAGCTCAGCCGCAGGCAAATGCCAGTGATTTACGGCCTGCGCCAACAATGACCAGCCGGTTTCACCCAGCCCGTCGAAATCTTCAAAAGGACCGTTACTTGCCTGCCATTCACCATCTTTATGGCTCACCAGACGGCTGTCCACTTCCGGCTCCATCGCCAGACCGGCTAATTCGTCTGGAGAGATTGGATCAACAAAATTTGAGAACGCTTTTTTGATAACAACAGGTTTTTTTTGCCAGTATTTCTCTAAAAATTCCGGCCAGTTCAGATTGAGTTCATACGCCATGTGATTTACCAGTGGGAAGACAAACGGGCCTGATTATAGAGGGGGTACAAGTTACCGCGCTTTGTTGTGTATCAACGCTTGGTAAATAAGGGAGAAAGGAAAAGTGTGGGGAGGGAAACTCCCCCTTCGCAGGGGGAGAAGAAGCATCAGGACTTCGCGGCCAGCACCACCAGTTTCTGGTTCACAAATTCTTTGATACCGAGATCAGAGAGTTCGCGGCCGAAACCGGAGCGTTTCACGCCGCCAAAAGGCAGTTCCGCTGCGGTATCCGTCGGTGAATTGACGTATACCATACCGGTTTCAATCTGGCTTGCCAGCTTACGGGCGCGGGTCAGATCGGTAGTAAACAGCGAACCGCCGAGGCCGTAATGGGAGTCGTTGGCAAGTTTCACCAGTTCCTCATCATTTTTCACCACATACACCTGCGCCACCGGGCCAAAGAACTCTTCGAAATAGGCCGGATTATCGCGGGTAATGTGCGTCAGAATCGTTGGCTCAAAGAAGTTGCCCGGATTGTCTGCCACCTTTTTACCGCCGAAGTGCAGTTTAGCCCCGTGTTTCACGGCGTCATCCACTTGTTTGCTCAGCGTTTTCACGGCATCGGCAGAGGACAACGGCCCCAGCGTGGTGGATTTATCCAGCGGATCGCCGATCTTCAGCGCCTTAAAGTGCTCGGTGAATTTTTTAAGAAATTCATCGGCGACTTTCTCATGAATAATGAAGCGTTTGGCCGCCGTACAGACCTGTCCGGCATTGGAAACACGGGCCTGCGCCCCGGCTTTGGCGGCTTTATCGATATCGGCATCATCGAGTACGGCAAACACGTCATTACCGCCGAGTTCCAGCGTCGATTTCTTCAGCTTAGAGGCCGCCCGTGAAGCCACGACCGCACCGGCTTTTTCCGAACCGGTCAGCGCGACACCCTGAACGCGGTCATCATCAATGATGGCACTGACCTGATCCTGAGAAATAAACAGGTTGGTATACGCACCTTTTGGCGCACCCGCTTCGGTAACCAGTTTCTCAAAAGTTTCCGCACAATGGGGAACGATGCTGGCGTGTTTGACCACCACGCTGTTACCGGAGGCCAGATTCGGTGCCAGTACGCGCATTAACTGGTAGAACGGGAAATTCCACGGCTCGACGGCCAGGATCACCCCTATCGGATGATGTTCAACCCAGGCTTCGCCGAGATCGGATTTATACGGCACAGGCTTGAGAAACTCCTCCGCTTTTTCAGCATAGAATTTTGCTATATCCGCACAAATCTGCACTTCGCCACGGCTCTGACCGATGAGTTTCCCCATTTCTACACTGATCACTTCCGCCAGTTCATCGATGCGGGAAGCCATCAGTTCGGATAATTTATGCAGCACGTTAACGCGTTGCTTAATATCGCCCTGACCCCAGTCAGATTTATATAAAGCATGGGCTGCAGAGAGCGCCTCTTCAACCTGCTGATCGTTATGTGTTTGATATTCTTTGATGAGCTTATTGTTGAATGGATTTATCGTTTGATATGGCATGTGTTGCTCCTTGTTTTGTGGCGTGTCGTCGAAAACAACGGCACGTTGGAATTGAGGTGCGTGCGCCTTTCTGCGTTCTCAACAGAACATTAAGCATAGTCGAAAAAACGTGACCCCTGTCCCACAGAAATCTCATGCAACACAACAGCATTGCCTGCTCTGGCCGCATTCTCACTGGCCCCGTCATACGTGTGCTGTAGCCTGTCTCTAAGAACAGTCGGCTTTACATAACTTTGCGACGGGCTGTTAATGAATTGTTTTCAGCAAGCGATTGATAAATTTAGCGCTCACTTTTATGCTGGCTTTCCTTTCTTTTCCCCACATTGAGAAACTCATGAAGCTTGATGCGATTCCGTTTTGCACGACTGACTGGAGTGATGTCACGCCAACGCAGCATTCGGGTGATACCGGCATGGCGCTGTGGCGTACACAAAAATTTGGCGATATCCGGGTGAGGATCGTTGAATATTCAGCAGGCTATGAGGCTGACCACTGGTGCAGTAAAGGCCATGTTTTGTTCTGCCTGGAGGGAGAGCTTCATACGCGTCTTGAAGACGGACGGACTTTTATCTTATCGCCGGGCATGAGTTATCAGGTGGCGGACAATGCCGAAGCGCACCGTTCATCCACACCGGTTGGCGCGAAACTGTTTGTTGTTGATTAGTCGTAATGGCTTATAGCGTGGTTGTTTATAGAAACATTCGCCGTCCGCTGAGGCAGGCGACAAGGAGCTGCAGGTGAGTAAATTACGGGTTGGTATTATTTTCGGTGGTAAATCGGCAGAGCATGAAGTATCCCTGCAGTCGGCAAAAAACATCGTGGATGCGATTGATAAACAACGCTTTGATGTGACGTTGCTGGGCATTGATAAGAAGGGAGAATGGCATATTAATGATGCCAGTAACTACCTGATCAATGCTGAAAATCCGTCGCTGATTGCCCTGAACCGCTCGAATAACCAGGTTGCACTGATCCCCGGCCAGACTGAGAATCAGTTAATCGAAACCCACAGCGCCAGTGCGTTGTCACAGGTGGATGTTGTTTTCCCGATTGTGCACGGAACGCTGGGGGAAGACGGTTCCCTGCAGGGGTTACTGCGTATGGCAAATATTGCCTTCGTGGGATCCGGCGTGCTGGGCTCCGCCGTCAGCATGGATAAAGATGTCACCAAGCGTTTACTGCGTGATGCCGGTCTGGCCGTTGCACCGTTTGTCTGTCTGACCCGTGCGAACCGTCAGAAAAATACCTTTGCCAGCGTTTCGCAACAACTCGGTCTGCCGTTATTTATCAAGCCAGCGAATCAGGGCTCATCGGTGGGCGTCAGTAAAGTCAGCGATGAAGCGGGCTATCAGCGTGCGCTGGATGAAGCATTCAGCTTCGACCACAAAGTACTGGTGGAATCAGCCATAAAAGGCCGTGAAATTGAATGTGCTGTATTGGGTAACGATCACCCGCAGGCCAGTGTGTGTGGCGAAGTGATCCTGCATGACGAGTTTTATTCCTACGATACCAAATACATCAACGAATCCGGTGCTTCCGTGGCTGTTCCGGCTGATTTGCCACAGGAAATCCATGACCGTATCCGTGTCATTGCGTTGCAGGCATTTCAGGTGCTGGAATGTCGTGGCATGGCGCGTGTGGACGTTTTCCTGACAGAGCAGGGTGATGTCGTCATCAATGAAATCAACACATTGCCAGGTTTCACCAACATCAGTATGTATCCGAAACTCTGGGCAGCCAGTGGGCTAAGTTACACTGAACTGATCACCCGACTGATCGCGCTGGCGCTGGAGCAACATCAGCAAGACAATCAGTTGAAAAGCTCGGCTAACTGACCGGCTGGTTTAGGGCAATACGAAGAAGGCAGGGAGAGATCTCTGCTTTTTTGTTTACCTTGCTGATTATTCAACCACCAGCTTCACCTGTTTTCCGGCCAGGCTCAGCATCAGAATCAGGGCATCAAGCGTAAATTTATCCGTCTTTTTGTTTACGACGTCAGAAACGCGCGGGCGCGAAACTTGTAAAACTTTTGCAGCATCGCTCTGCCGCAGATTCTGATGGATGATCCAGAGGCCAATTTCCGTCATCAGTTGCTCTTTGAGCGCCAGAGTATGAGCAATTTTACTCTGGGAATCTGCATGTAAAGCCTGGGCTTCGACGGCGCTGAATCCCAAATCGGCGAACACATTTCCGCCTGCTGGCGTGATATGTCGTGATGCGACATCAATATCCTTTTTCATTTTCTCTCCTGTGGCGCTCCCGTACAATTTGGGCATAGCGGCTTTTTATAATGGAAATATCTTTCGGGCTGGTTTGCTGATTCTTTTTCGCAAAGCAGTGCAGGATGTAAATGGCCTCGTCGAATTTAGCGAGATAGACAACCCTAAAAGTACCGGCGCGTACATCGAGTTTGATTTCAACCACGCCAGCACCCCAGTCGTTGACTGATTTCCATTGTGTTGGGGGAAGCCCTTGCTGAATTTGCTCAAGCTCATAGCCCGCTCTTTTTCTGGCGTCTGTGGGAAAATCACGTAAGTCCTTCAACGAACTTCCACGCCAGTCGATATCTTTAATCACCGTCACTTTCCTTGTGTATAAAATTTTATACCTAAATAGCTCTTATGCCAACGTCCTTATACGGCAGCTAAAAGGTGGTGAGATAATTAAGGAGAATTCTTGCGAGATGTGCCGAAAGAAAGCGTTTATACGGTGTTAAAAGGCAGGGAGAAAATCCCTGCCTTTTTCGTTTTTTGATTACGTCCTGTAGCGCCAGAGTAAGATAACAACGCCAGCCAGACTGGCAAGTGACACGCTATACAGCGCGCCGGTTGCGCCGATGCTTTCTGCCAGCAAACCAGCGGTGCCGGTGGCGACAGCACTCACCATGACTTGTCCGCGCCAGGCCAAAGCGCTGGCTGTGGCGACCTGTCTGCCCGCAAAATTTTGCAGCACTCCGAAAGTTCCTAATGCAAACACCATATTCGAGGCCAGATGAGCACTGAAAATCAGCGCCAGACTTGCCACCGGCCAGACTGACAACGGTGGAAGCAGGAAATATCCGCCCAGAAACAACATCAGGCATAGCAATAACCGTCCGTTACTGGCGCTGTAATGCCGGAGTTTGTCAGCATTGAGTAATAAGGGCCCGCAAAGTTGCCCGAGGCTACGGGCAAACAACAACGGGAGTGCCAGACCAGTGGTTTCTTCAGGGCGGATTTGCTGCGCGAGTGCGGGCAATAATGCCATAGCGGGTGACCCGACAGCGGCGAGCGCCGGTAACAGCAAGATACTTCGTTTTTGCAGCGGTGAGTAATTTTTCCAGCGCAGTGGCGCGGGGATGGGGGCGTCAGCGGGTGGAGTTTCGGCGTATCTGGCCTGAAATATTTTCCGGGTGGTCAGAAGCAAAACGGCAGATGCGGAAAAACTCAAGGCATCGAGCAGCAGCATACTCAGTGGCGAAACAACATTAAACAGCAAAACCCCCGCGCCGGTGCCAAGCAAAACCTGCGAGGCGAAGATCAGCGTTTCCATTGCCGTCGCCGCCGGTAACTCCTCAGCGCTTAGCCCGCGTTTGAATAGCAAGGTGAGCGCCGGATAACTCATCCCGCTGAATAACGCTTCAGCAGACTGAACGGCCAGCAATGCGGAAATATTGTGTGACAGCAGACCATACAGCGGAAATATCAGTGCCACCATGCCGAGTATTTCGGTCAGGATCAAAATCCACAGTGGCGACATTCTCCTGCACAAATGTTCGCCCCACAGACTTCCGAGAAAGCCGGGCAATGTTGCCAGCATATAGGTGAAAGTCAGTGTAGCGGGGGAGGCATTCCAGCGCAGCAACTGACCAAAAACCACCACCTGCGTCAGGCCATTTCCCAGAGACGATAGAATAAAGGCACAACCCAGCAGCCGCAGCCAGCGATGACTGCGAAGTGCGCGTATGAGCGCAATCAATAACGAATTCATGAAAGAGATTCTCATCAGAAATAACAGAAACCCCCCGCATTGCACGCAGGCAACAGGGAGAAGAAAAACTGTCAGTGATGAGAATTCGTTACATTGGGAAAGAAAACCTGGAGGAAACAGAAGAGGAAATGTAGCACAAGGTAAGACGGGTGGGGGGCTTTGCGAGAAACTTTTCAGCAGCGCAGACACGAAAAAGGCGGCCAATGCCGCCTCTTCTGCTTACTGCTCTTTACGGCTTATTCAGCTTATTTATACAGTTCAGCTGTGCCGTACAGGTGGTTGTCACCTGACGCACCGATAATACGGTATGAGCTTGCACCGGCTTCGCTGGCTTTGGCATTCAGTTTGTCCTGCAGGCTGCTCAGGCTGTTGCCTGATGTTGCGCTGACGACACCAATCGCCTGCTGACCTGCAGGTGCTGACTGAACTTCTGTTGCAGCCAGAGTCGAGAATGACGCGGTAGCCAGTGCGATTGCAGCAAGAGTCATTGTTAAGTTTTTCATAATATTTTCCTCGTTCCGTATTTTTACGCTTTGCCAGGCGTTGTTATCAACGTTCATTTAATGGGCAAAGCTGTCTTCTGTCCGATACAACATCTAGCTTATTAATCGTTAACTAAATGCTGTTGTACCCTTAAATTGCTTATTCTTGTGCTTATTTATACAGCTCAGCAGTACCGTACAGATGGTTTTCACCTGACGCACCGATGATGCGGTATGAGCTTGCACCGGCTTCGTTAGCTTTGGCATTCAGTTTGTTCTGCAGGCTTGATAAATCATTGCCTGAAGAAGCACTTACCACACCAATTGCCTGTTGACCTTCTGGTGCAGACTGAACTTCAGTCGCTGCCAGAGTTGAGAAAGAAGCGGTAGCAAGGGCGATTGCCGCTAAAGTCATAGTGATATTTTTCATGATGGTCTTCCTGTTTATTTGTTTATCAGCAGGTGATTGTCAGGTCCGACTGTTATTTCTTAACAGTTGATAAGTAAATGTTAGACCTGGATCACATTCTGTGCAACTCATTTATTTATTAATCGTTAACTTATTGTGCGGAACAATCTGCTAACGGAATCTTCCGGGCTTATTTATACAACTCAGCAGTACCGTACAGATGGTTTTCACCTGAAGCACCGATGATGCGGTATGAACTTGCACCGGCTTCCGTGGCTTTTGCATTCAGTTTTGACTGCAGTGTGCTCAGGTCACCGTTTGAAGAGGCGCTGACAGTACCGATGGTTTGTTCACCCGCGGGTGCGGACTGAACTTCAGTCGCTGCCAGGGTAGAGAAAGAAGCGGTAGCAAGTGTCAGTGCTGCTATTGTCATTGCGATTGTTTTCATGATGTTAATTCCTGTTCGTCAATTTTTTCTTCGGGGTACCTTTTTTCAGGAACCCCCGTTTCGGGTCAACGTTAGTTATTAGTTAACGTTCGATAAGTAAATGATAGGGAGTGTTGAGAGTTTGTGCAAGATGTTTTTTTTAATGATCGTTAACTAATCGTGCTGTGATGAAGCTCACGTTAAATGCGGCTCTTGTTTTACTTTTGTTAACTTAATGTTTTTGAAATGATTTGCGCGATTAATTGAAAAACCTTTATGCATATTTTTGCTGAATGAATCTTTAATGATCGCTAAGTTAATGGTTGGTTCTGGCCGGAGAGGGTGATAAAACAGGGGGCAGTTAAGAAAAAGATAAGGCGACCTGAGCCGCCTTATCGTTATTCCTGCCCTGACGGTTTGTCGTCAGTTACCGCGTTCGTTAGTAGTAAATAGACGCGGGCTGATGACCGGTGGTCGTTGGTGCAGGTGGCTGAGTGGGAGAAGTAGGAATACGGCCCTGTTCGATTTTTTTGTTCGTACAGGTGGCCGGGTTACAGAAGTTACTGTCACCGGTCACATTGACCATCCTCACTTCCGGACTCTGTAAAGGCATCATGATAACCTGCTGTGCGGCAACATTGGCAACCGGTACAGCGGTTAATGCCAGAACTGCAAGAAGGATTTTAAAGTTACTCATGATGTTACGTCCTGAATGTGTTGCTGATAAAAAGACTTATAAAAGCGTTTTCGTTGTGCAGCTTTACGGGTTTGAGTGATTTTCTTATCGCTCGATAATTAAATGATAAACTCCGCTGGACTTGTGCGCAACTATTTTTAATAATGATCGTTAAGTTATTTCTAAAAAAATTTAATAACCATAATCACAATGGTGATGGAAGGAGGGTGTATGAGCACTGAACAGACGGCTTTGGTCCGGAAAAGTCGCGGTCGCCCAAAACAGTTCGATCGTGGAACTGCTCTGAGCAAGGCCTTGAATTTATTCTGGCGCCATGGTTACGAGGCCACTTCATTAGCCGATTTGGTCGAAGCAACCGGTGCAAAAGCGCCAACTTTGTATGCTGAATTTGGTAACAAAGAAGGGCTTTTCCGCGCAGCCGTTGAACATTATCTGAAAAACTTTTACGAAAAGAGCTCATGTTTACTGAGCAGAACAGATTTGTCCGTTGAAGATACGGTCGGGCGCTATTTGCGTGCCATCGTTGAGCTGTTTACCGACTGCGACACGCCAAGTGGCTGCTTTATGATCAGCGCATCATCCGGGATGTCTTCATCTTCTGCGGATATTGCCGAAATGCTGCGTGCGCGCCACCTTTCGCAGGAACGCACTCTGTTTGAATATTTCGAGAAGAAAAAACAGAGCGGCGATTTGACTGCGATAACCGACAGCGCGCTGCTGGCGAAATACCTCGCCTGCACCATTCAGGGCTTTTCCGTACAGGCCCGTGACGGCGCAAGTGCTGATGAACTGAACCGGCTGATTGACGTGGTCATGAACCTGTGGCCCGATCTGACCAAAGCGACGGTAGTCAGCAAAGCCGTACAATAATCACTGAGTTACGATAATTGTTAAGAAAGAGAATAGAACGTCAGGTGCTGAGTATTTCGGGCCTGGCGTTAGGCGGTATAGACTTTGAGAATCCGCCGGGTGACCCGGGGCTGTTTGGCCCGCAAAGCATCACCTGGCGAATTCACGGAGACTTCTCATCTATGCTTTGTGGCGGGGTCAGTGCCTTGCTGCTGCAAATGCTTCATCCGCTGGCGCTCGCCGGTGTCTGGGATCATTCCTCATTTCGTGAAGATATGCTCGGGCGGCTTCGTCGCACCAGCCAGTTCATTTCCGGGACGACTTTTGCGCCTGTGAATGATGCCAACGCGTTAATCGAAAAAGTAAAATCCATTCATTTGCGGGTCACCGGTACCGATGCTTACGGCACGCCTTATGCGGCCAATGACCCGGATTTACTGGTCTGGGTGCACGTGGCGGAAGCCTACAGTTTCCTGCAATCACATCTGCGTTATCGCAATCCTTTGCTCAGTCTTGCCGGGCAGAACCTTTATTATCAGGAATTTTCCCGTGTGGCGAAAAGCCTCGGTGCGGTCAATGTGCCTGAAAGTGTCGATGCAGTAGAAGACTATCTGCAGGCGATGCGCCCGCAGTTGCGCTGTGATGAACGGACACTGGAAGTGGTGAGATTATTGCAGAATGCGCCCGCACCGAGCCGTCTGGCGAAGCCGGTGGGCAGCCTGATGATTCAGGCGGGCATTGAGTTATTGCCTGAGTGGGCGGCGACGCAACTGGGGATTTCCCTTTCTCCGTCTAAACGTAAAATTGTGCGTTTCGGTACCCGCCGCATTGCAGGCGTGCTGCGCTGGGCGGTGAGAAACGGCTCATGGCACCGGGCCATGCGGCGGATGGGGCGTCTTCGCTGATCGTTAAAGATGCGGATACATGCCCGGCCCGGGCGGCGCTAAACCGATTCTCTCAGTGTGCGGCTTGTCTGGCGCAACTGTTCCGTAAGTATTGTCGCTGATGTCGATATTTTAACAAAAAGCGCCTGTTTTAATGATTTATCGGGGATTTTTGGGAATATTGCCCGTTATATGGCTGGCTTATCCGTTTTACACTGACCATCACAGGGAATAATAAGCTTCCTAATATTGTTGAGGTCATATGCGCCAGTCCGACATTGTTGCTGAAGTCAGTAACGACAAACAAACCCTGACCGCGCTGGTCGAGCAGGACAACCGCGTGGTGTATTTCTATATTTTCGCCCGCGAAGATTTGCGTGACCGCTTCCCGAAAATGCGCGCCTGCTGGGTACGCAATCTGGTACCTGCACCAGCGAACGATGACACAGAGGCAATGGAGCAGGGTATTGCCCCGATGCTGGCGGCGCAATACTGTCGCAATCTCGAAGGCGAAGCGCCGCTGGACCCTGCACAAATCCAGATCCTGTGGAATGAAAGCGATGACGGCGCGGCGTTGTGGTATCAGGGATTGTTGCTGGCGGTGATCCCCGGCTGGAGTTTGTATATCGACCATTCGGTGTGTTATTCCGCCGGTTGCATCAAACAAAATCCGCTGACCTTCCCGCTCGGTTCTGCCTCGACCAATATGCAATGTGAGCTGGCGGAAAAGACCCGTCTGTTCTGGCGCGACTGGCAAAATGAATTCAGCAATCCGTGGCCGAAAATCCAGCGCAAGCTGCTGGAATCCTACGAAGACCGCTTTGGCCCCTCACTGAAATATTATCTGATCAATCAGGGCAACTGGCCGCCGATGGCGATTTCCCAGCATGAAGACGAAGAAAACTATTACTTCTTCACCGTCGGTATGAGCATCCGTCCGATGCCGCAAGTCGATATCATTTTTAATGATGAAGCTGAAAAACACCGTCGCATCGAGCTGGCTTTTTCGGTCGGCAAAGAATATGTGACAGAAGAAAATGCCGTGCAGATGGCCAGCGCGTTATCCGGTTATGCACAGATCCCCTGGACGACGCTCAGCTGGCTGGGGGAAGGCCACACGCTGATGTCGCCGATGGCACCGCTCGGCTTTGAAGGGCATGTCATTTCCTCCGCGCTGTGCGGTCCGGCAGACAAAATGCGTTTGCCGAAAATTTACGGGGATCCGGTGAATCAGTTTTGGGTCAGCCCGGTGTTTACCAGCGAACTGGAATTTGCGCAGACCAGACCGAATGGCGGGTTTGAACTGGTGGCCGCGATGATCGAGAACGACATCGGGTTTGTGTTTGCGCCGAGAAGTGCGGTGGTTTGATGTCACTCTCTCAGTTTTCTAACAGAGATGAGTAAGAATACCGATCTGCTCCCTCCCCTGCGAAGGGGAGGGTTGGGGTGGGGTATTAAAGAAGAATCAAAGAGTTGAAGAGTGCAGTGCCTATTGTGTTGTCTTTAAAACCCCCTCCCAGCCTCCCCCTTCGCAGGGGGAGGAGCAAGGTAAAAACCTAAACCGGTTTAATTTCCTGCTGAAAATCTTCAGCATCCACATCATATCCCGACGGTTCCCACCGTACCGCTGTCAGCACGATTAAGCCTGCCAGTGGCGCTAGCGCGATCACCCAGAACACGCCGGTGCCGAGTGCGGCGGAAAGTACCGGGAAAAGGAACAGCGAGACCGTCGAACTGCCGCGCATCAGCGTCTGGTTGAAGCCGACACCCATGCCGCGCAGTGATGTCGGGTAGCTCAGTGAGGCAAATGTCATGGTGTGCGATCCCGGACCAAAGCCCTGACCGAACAGGAATAATGCCAGCATGGCGATGGAAATTGCGGCTTCACCGCCGTCTGCCGGGCGGCCGACCACAGCCAGGCCGATCATCGCGATTAACTGGCAGGCGTAACCGGCATAGGTCATTTTCCATGCACCAAATTTCGAGACATATCTCACTGCGATCAGGCCACCGACGAAGGCGAAGCACAGGTTCAGGCCGAGGGAGAACAGAATGGTGCTGATCATCGATTGTTGCAGGAAGCTGGATAAGATAACCGGAAGCCCGAACGCCACGGCGTTATAGGCAAAGGACGACGCCACGGCTGTCACGGTCGCCAGTACCGTGCGGCGAAGATAAATCCCCTGCAACAGGGTGCCGTAGTTACGCCATGCGGCTTTGCGTACTTTCACCTGCGGTGTTTTGTCCGCATCTTCAGCCACGACTGCATTGATGTTGTAAGACTTTCGCAGGATCGCCGCGGCACTTTGCAGGTCGCCCTGATTGGCCGCCCAGACCGGTGATTCATTCATATAACGGTGACGGATTGCGATAATCAGAATCGCCGGGACCGCGCCGAAACCGAGGATCAGACGCCACAACCAGTCGGTATGCGTGGCAGGCAGTACCGCGTAAAGCAGCAGAACTAGCAGATAGGAGACGCTGATCGCCGCGTACCACGTCGGACACCACATCGCCACGCGCGAGGCTTTATTACCGCGACCCTGAAGTTTTGAAAACTCTGCCAGAAACGCCATCGCCACCGGTAAATCGATGCCGACGCCTAATCCCATCACGAAGCGCGACCCGCCGAGCACCCATTCATTCGGTGCAAAGGCGCAGGCCAGCGCGGCAATCACAAAGAAGAACATATCAGCCATAAAGACGCGGTAACGGCCGATTTTGTCGGTCAGATAACCGCCGAAGAGTGCGCCGACAATCGCCCCGAAGGTGATCGCCGAGGCCACAAAACCCGCGCCGGAAGGCGTCAGGCCGAACTGGCGGGTGATATCTTTCATCCCGAAGGCCAGCGCACCGAGGTCGTAGGCGTCGAGGAAAACGCCGCCCAGTGCGATGGCAATCACGATGCGCGCGTCGCTGATTTTCGCCGCGCCGCGGTTCACTAACTGAGTAATATCGGCAGCGGAACGAATCACCACCGGCTGGTCAGGCGCCGTGCTGGCCGCGCTGTAATCCCCTGAAGAGGCGGTCTGAGAGGCCGCAATTGAGTCAGACATTGTTGTATTTACGCTTTTTGACAAAAAAGCCAGCATAGAGGCGAGGTGATGCCGCTCACAAGTCCTGATGAGACATTGCGTGAAAACAAATGGCTATATGTTAAAACAAAGGGATCTAAGCGTATTCCTGCCAGCGTAAAACGGCCTTGATCACCTTGCCGCTGCCGGTATCTTCAATGGCCTGATTAATCGCCTCAAAGTCATAAAAATGCAGTAACCGGTCAAAAGGAAATTTACCTGCCTGCCACAGCGTAATCATTTTCGGGATGAATTCCTGTGCCACCGAATCGCCCTGGATCACGCTGATAATTTTCCGCCTGCGGGAAAGCGTCGCGCCACCGGCGCCGGTCAGGCGCACCATCACTCCGCCGTCTTTAAGGGCGTTCTGCCCCAGTGTATCCAGCGATGAAACCCCCGCCGTGTCGATGACGTAATCCAGCGTACCTTGCAGACTGCGCTCTTTGCCAGTTTTCATGACATCTGTCGCGCCCAGTTCCAGCGCCAGATCCCGCCGGTGCTGATACTGATCCAGCGCGATAATCTCTTTTGCTCCGGCCATTTTCGCCGCCATCACCGCCGCCATCCCCACCGCGCCGGTGCCGGTGACCAGCAGACGGTCGCCTTTTTTTACCCTCAGCGTGTTCATCACCGTTCCCGCACCGGTTTGCAGGCCGCAACCGAGCGGGGCGAGGGTAGCCAGCGGCAGGGATTTATCCACTTTCACCAGATTCCGTTCCGTCACCAGCGCGTAGCTGGCAAACGACGACTGTCCAAAGAAATGGCCGCTGATGCCCGGCGGATAGGCGCTGCTGCCGTCGAGGCGCGAGAATCCGAAATTCAGCGTGGAAAAATGTTCACAGTCCGCAGGCCGGTTATTTTCACAGGCGTCGCACTGGCCGCAGGACTGAAACGACAGCACCACATGATCGCCCGGTTTTACGCTTTTTACCGCGCTGCCGACCTGATCGACAATCCCTGCGCCTTCGTGGCCTAAGACCGTGGCCGGTGAGATAAAACTCAGATCGGTATGACAGATCCCGCAGGCGACAATGTGTACGCCCACCTCATTACGACGCGGTGCGCCAAGGCGGATCTTTTCGAATTTCAGGCGATGATCACCGTCAGCGATGGCCGCGCTGATCACGCGGGGATGTGTTCTGCGTGGATGTTGCACTGACATCGGGTTCTCCTGTCTGCAGGGAAAACGGAAGAGGGTTGCCTAAGTGATGCGGCGGATAAGCTTCGAACATTTACGTATTTTACAGCGATACCGCCGCCTGCTTTTATAGCTCACCATCCATTCCCCTGCGCGAAATTGGACTATTCTTGTTAGCAGCTTGTTTATACAGATGAAAGCAGAAAGACAGAGCAGTCGCCGGGCGACAAAAATCAATATAACCCGATAAGAGGATAGAACATGAATGTAACAACCGGGCGAGTACGGGGATTTTCCGTGGCAGCGCTGGCGCTGGTGTCGGCGTTAAGTTTCAGCGCACAGGCGGCGGATGACGCCGTGCGTGTCGGCTCCAAAATTGATACCGAAGGTTCGCTGCTCGGTAACATCATTATTCAGGTGCTGGAAGCCAATGGTATTCACACCACCAATAAATTACAGCTGGGGACGACGAAAGTGGTGCGCGGTGCGATCACCGCGGGCGAAATCGATATCTATCCTGAATACACCGGTAACGGCGCCTTCTTCTTCTCGGATGATAAAGATCCGGCGTGGAAAAATGCGCAGGCCGGTTTTGATAAAGTCAAAAAGCTGGATTATGACCAGAACAAAATTGTCTGGCTGAGCCCGTCTCCGGCGAATAACACCTGGACTATCGCGGTGCGTCAGGATGTGGCGAGTGCACACAACCTGAAATCGCTGGGTGATTTGGGCAAATACATCAGCAGCGGCGGCGATTTCAAACTGGCGGCGTCAGCCGAGTTTATCGAGCGTCCGGATGCCTTACCGGCGTTTGAGAATGCCTACGGCTTCAAGCTTAATCAGGCCCAACTGTTGTCTCTGGCGGGCGGCGATACGGCGGTGACCATCAAAGCCGCCGCCGAGCAGACCTCCGGGGTGAATGCGGCGATGGCCTACGGCACGGACGGTCCGGTGGCGGCGCTCGGCCTGCAAACGCTGGAAGATCCGAAAGGTGTGCAGCCGATTTACGCACCGGCCCCGATCATCCGTGAGGCGGCGCTGAAAGCACATCCGAACATTCCTGAGTTGCTCAGGCCGGTGTTTGCGTCGCTCGATACCAAAACGTTGCAGGGCCTGAATGCGAAAATCGCGGTTGATGGTCAGGATGCGAAAAAGGTTGCGGCGAAGTATTTGCAGGAAAAGGGCTTCGTTAAAAAATAACCGGGCAGTGACGCCCGGAGCACGATCTTCGGATCGTGCTCTCTGATATCAGGTAATGCTTTGACTTCTCACTCCCCCGTCAAAAACCGCGTCCTGCTGACGCTGGTTTTGCTGCTGTTGCTGGCCGGTTTCGGTCTGGCTTTCGTCAGCCATGCCCCCAACCGGCTGGTGTCCGGCAAAGGCATTTCGCTGGCAAGCCTGCTGCATGGTTATTCTGCTTTACTCCTGTTGCCTGCCGTTTTGCTGCTGATCTGCGCCTTTCTGACGCTTTATGGCCGCAATCATTTAGTGGTGATGTTGCTGGCTGAGATCCTGCTGACTTCCCTGGTCTGGCTGGCCGGTCACAGCGCCGTACAGCTTGCCGGTGGCGATGAAGACAGTATCGCGCGCACTTCGCTTGGCGGCGGTTTCTGGGCGGGGGCGGCACTTTGTCTGCTGATCGCCTCCGATGCCATTTCCCGTTTTACCCGCAATCACAGCCTGCGCATTTTGCTTAATGTGCAGATGATCGTGCCGGTGGTTCTGCTGCTGGCTTACGGTCAGCTTGCCCAGTTGTCGCTGCTCAAGGAATACGACAACCGTTCGGACGTGTTTAACGATGCGGTATGGCAGCATCTCGGCATTCTGTTCGGCACGCTGGTGCCTGCGGTGCTGATCGGGCTGCCTGCCGGTTTGCTGTGTCACCGCAAACCCCGATGGCGCGGGCCGGTATTGTCGGTACTGAACATCATTCAGACGGTGCCGTCGATTGCATTGTTTGGCCTGCTGCTCGCGCCGCTGGCCGGGCTGGCAAAAGCGCTGCCGTGGCTGGCGGAGCACGGTATCAGCGGCATCGGGCTGGCACCGGCGATTATCGCGCTGGTGCTGTATTCGCTGCTGCCGCTGGTGCGCGGCGTGATTGCCGGGCTGGAGTCAGTGCCGGAAGCCGTGACTGAGTCCGCCCGTGGTATGGGTATGAACCGTGCGCAGGTATTTTTCCGGGTGCAGATGCCGATCGCCTTGCCGGTTATCCTCACCGGCATTCGCATTGTGGCAGTGCAAACCGTCGGTATGGCGATGGTTGCGGCACTGATTGGTGCGGGCGGGCTGGGGGCTATCATGTTCCAGGGCTTGCTGAGCAGTGCGCTGGATCTGGTGCTGCTCGGGGTGATCCCGGCGGTGCTGATGGCGGTCGTCGTCGACAGCGTCTTTAAATTCGCAGTATCAATTCTGGAAACCACACGCAGATGATTCATTTCAAGCAGGTAAGCAAACACTTTGCCGGAAAAGCGGTCGTGCGCGATCTCACGCTGGAAATGGCCAAAGGCGAATTCACGGTGCTGATCGGCACTTCCGGTTCAGGGAAATCCACCACGCTCAAAATGATCAACCGGCTGGTGGAGCACGATCGCGGAGAGATTTTATTCGCCGGTGAACCGATAGAAAAATTCCGGGCGCAGGATCTGCGCCGCCGGATGGGGTACGCGATCCAGTCAATCGGCCTGTTTCCACACTGGACGGTGGAAGAGAACATCGCCACCGTGCCGCAATTACTGAAATGGCCGAAAGCGAAAATACGTGACCGCGTGACCGAACTGCTCGAATTGCTCAATCTCGATCCGAAACAGTTTCGTCAGCGGTATCCGCATCAGCTTTCCGGCGGGCAACAGCAACGCGTCGGGGTGGCGCGAGCGCTGGCTTCAGACCCGGAAGTATTGCTGATGGACGAACCCTTCGGCGCGCTGGATCCGGTGACCCGCGCCACGTTGCAGGAAGAAGTGGCGCGCATTCATAAAATCACTCACCGCACGATTGTGCTGGTGACACACGACATCGACGAAGCGCTGGCGCTGGGCGACCGCATTGTACTGCTCAATGACGGGCAGGTAGTGCAGCAGGGCACGCCGCTGGAATTGCTGACGCAACCGGCGACGCCGTTTGTGCGTGATTTCTTCGGTGGCAGCGACATGGGGATCCGCTTGTTATCGCTGTGCGAAGTCGGTTCGCTGACGCGGCGCGGCGAGTCGTATTCCGGCAGCCAGCCACCGCTGACTGACACCATGAGCCTGAGTCAGGCATTATCAACATTTGTCGCGCAGCAGGTTCAGCAGTTGCCGGTGGTGGATGAACAGGGGCAGCGGCTGGGCGTGCTGCATTTTGCGGATCTGACGGTACAAAGGAGCGGCGCATGAAACGGGTTGTCGTGCGGATTATCACCGATCCTTTACTCTGGCTTTTCGCGCTGTTACTGGCGCTGATTTTCGGCATGACCTCGCTCGGCGGTCTGTTCCACTGGATGTTTCCGGCGCTCAGCAGGCCGGTGTATCAGCAGGAGAGTTTCGCCGCGCTGGTGCAGGCGCATCTGTTGCTGGTCAGTATTTCCAGTCTGATCGCGGTGGTTATTGGCGTGGCGGCGGGCGTCGGGGTGACGCGTCCGGCAGGCAAGGAATTCCGCTCTCTGGTGGAAACGCTGGTGGCGATGGGGCAGACTTTTCCGCCGGTCGCGGTGCTGGCTGTGGCGGTGCCGGTGATGGGGTTTAGCGAAAAACCGGCGATTATCGCACTGGTACTTTACGGGCTGTTGCCGGTTTTACAGGGGACGATTGCCGGTATTGAATCGGTCCCGGCGTCGGCGCGCGAGATTGCGCAGGGTGTGGGCATGAGCCGCGGGCAGATGCTGAGAAAAGTGGAAATCCCGCTGGCCGCGCCGGTGATTATTTCAGGGATCCGCACGTCAGTGATTATTAATATCGGGACGGCGGCGATCGCCTCGTCGGTCGGTACATTAAGCCTGGGATCGCCGATTATCATCGGCCTGAGCGGCTTTAATACCGCCTATGTATTGCAGGGTGCGGTGATTGTCGCGCTGCTGGCGATTTGTGTGGATATGGTGTTTGAACGCTGGAGCCACTGGTTACAACGCTGGCAGCAGCGGTCAGCAGACGAATCAGTGCGCTGACGCCGCCGCTGGCGCAGGCACCACAGAAGGGGCGTCGCTGTCGCTGACCGGTTTAGCGTCGTCCTGAATCACCACCGCATAACCGGCAACCATCACGCCACCAATTGCACCAATGGCCATCAGACCAAACAGCGCGATAAATAATTTTTTGCCAAGCGAGTTCATGTGCAATACCTCAGAATTTTGAACGGCGAATTATAAATCGTTTCCGCACCCCTGCAACAGACTATTCATGCTGTGATTACTTTTAACCCTGATGCCAGCGCATTTTTTGTCATATACAGAAACCTTTTAGCAACATTTTGATGTGATAGCACAGATTTACTTGCCGGTAATCAGGCCAATAGCGTTAACTGTCTGCCTTCGTTATCACGCTAATAAGTTATTCCTATGACTGGTTCCGCCACCCGTTCTCTGCTGCCATTAATCGCTGGACTGTTTGCACTATATTTCATCTGGGGTTCTACCTATTTCGTGATCCGCGTGGGGGTGGAAAGCTGGCCACCGCTGATGATGGCCGGACTGCGTTTCTTTGTCGCCGGATGCATTCTGTTTACATTTCTGCTGTTGCGTGGCCATCACGTTCCGACCCTTAAACAGTGGATGGCCGCCGGTGCGGTGGGCATTTTGCTGCTCTCGGTGGGTAACGGGCTGGTGACGGTGGCCGAACACATGCAGGTGCCGTCAGGCATTGCAGCGGTAATGGTCGCGACCGTGCCGCTGTTTACCCTGTGCTTCAGCCGCCTGTGGGGTATGCCTAACAGCCGTCTGGAATGGACCGGTGTTGCCATCGGCCTGTTCGGGATTGTGCTGCTTAATACCGGCAGCAATCTGCAAGGCAACCCGTGGGGCGCGGCGCTGATCCTGCTCGCCTCGCTGAGCTGGGCGTTTGGTTCGGTGTGGAGTTCGCGTCTGCCGCTGCCCAAAGGCTTAATGGCAGGCGCGGCGGAAATGATTATCGCGGGCCTGGTACTGCTGGTGGCCAGCCGGTTCAGCGGCGAACACCTGACGGCAGTCCCGCCGCTGAGCGGCTTTCTGGCGCTCGGTTATCTGGTGGTATTTGGCTCGATGATTGCCATCAGCGCCTACATGTTCCTGCTGAAAACCGTCCGTCCCGCCGTTGCCACCAGTTATGCCTATGTGAACCCGATTGTGGCCGTTCTGCTGGGCATTGGCTTCGCCGGTGAATCCCTTTCCCCGGTCGAGTGGGTGGCGTTAGGCGTTATTCTCTGCGCGGTATTGCTGGTGACACTGGGGAAATTCGTGTTCGGGCGTAAGAAGACTGAGATTAAAGAAGTGAAGGTTTAATTCTCCCCTTCGCAGGGGAGGGAACGGTTCGAGCTTACCTCACTTCTTCTCAAAGAAGATCGTCACCCGCGCCACTTCCACGCCAAATTTTTTCAGCGAGGTGGCGTTAAACAGGTGCTGTTCGTCCTGCTGGTAAATCCAGTCATCGAACGTCAGGCGGTAGGTGCTGCCGCCTGATTTCACATCCATCACGTATTTCCAGTTAAAGGCATTGCCTGCGGATTGCCCGGCGGCGGTGCCGATAATATCACCCGCCGTACCGGTATAACTGCCATCCGTGAGTTTGCGGATTCGCCAGATGCGGGTCTGTTTCTCACCGTCGTCATAAACAAAATTTTCATGCAGCGTCAGCGTATCGCCCGCCACGTCACCGCGGATTTTCACGGTAAAGCGCCGGGTCTGTTTGTCGCTGTGATCCTGCACCATGCCGTAGGCCACACTGTCACCGGCAAACCAGGTGAAAATATCCAGCTTCGGTTGCGCTTGCGCGTAATCCTGAATATTGGCTTTGCAGCCGGTGAGTAACAGCATACTGCCGACGATCAGGGTGACAAAAATCTTGCGCAGAACACTCATAAAACCTCCATAAGATGCCATTAATCGGACGCGGATGCGCCGGTCAGCTTGCTGCGTAAATCAGGGTACTGTGTGGCGGGCGAGAGCCAGATAGCCAGAAAGGCATCACGGAATGCCGGACTGAAAGGCTGACCCACCGGTGTACTCAGCACGCTGTTCGCTGGCTGGCTGTAAAACTGGCCGCCGTTTTCCGTGGCGACAAACACGATTTCACTGCCGTTGCTGACATCCGGCCAGGTGTTTTGCACCGCGTCCAGCCAGCCATTTTTCTGTGCCTGCGTCAGTAATCCCAGCGCCTGCCACTGTTCTTCGGTGGCTTTGGTCAGCTCCTGATGGTCAATGCTGCGCAGATAGTCAATCACCAGCGCCTGCGGCCATTTTCCGGGGTGATATTGACCGTCCGGTGTCAGCAGTTGCGAGTGATAAACCTCAAAGGGTCCCCAGCTCAGCGTAGCGCGCCCGACCTGTTGCCAGGGGCCCCACGGCGTGGCGGCAAAGGCAGAGAAGGAAATCATCAGCGAAAGTGCTGTCAGAAATGTGCGCATCATCGGGTTTTCCGCCCTGTGTCGTTGCTGATCAAAACCGGCAGGCTTACCAGCGGTAAGAATACCGCCCAGCCAGCCGCCAGTAAGAGCCAGACATATACCGGTGCGGCGAGAAGTTGCATGGCACCCAGTTGCATGCCGAGGTAATAAGCCAGCGGGCCGCTGACCGCGCCGACAGGCACCAGCCAGTACCACGTCAGCCGTAAATAGCTGAGTAACCACAGCCACCAGGCGCTGAAACCCAGCCATAACGCCATCATCCACGGCGGTACGGCGGAAGCACCGGTAAATTCAAACAGACCCAGAATGCACCACAGCGAATCCATCATGATACCCAGCGTGCAGGCCGTGGCGACCCATAACCGGCGTTTTGCTGGCGTAAACGCCAGCATCAGAAAACTGCTTACCAGCAGGAAGAGGATAAAACGTTTGCGCCCCCAGACGGCCAGCGTCCACCAGGCATCAAAACCCAATGTCAGCAGCCAGAAGCGCAAGGATTTCATGCGCGTCGCTCGGCAACAAGCTGCACGGTGCTGATGGTGCGGGCGCGGAAACCTGCCTCGCAGTAGCACAGATAAAACAGCCACAGGCGGCGGAAATATTCGTCATGCACGCCCTCCGTCTGCGTAGTCCAGTAGTGCAGAACCCGTTCACGCCATTCGTGAAGAGTACGGGCGTAATCGGCACCGATATCGAACAGGTCACGCACCACCAGACTGGTGCAGCGGGTCATCGTGTCATTCATGGCGGTAATTGAGGGCAGAAAACCGCCGGGAAAAACGTAGCACTGAATAAAATCGACATTACGGCTGTAGGCGGCATAACGCTGGTCGGCGATGGTGATGGCCTGGATCGCCATGCGTCCCTGCGGTTTAAGCAGCGCATTGCAGTGCCTGAAAAAGGTGGAGAGATAGCGTTTGCCGACGGCTTCGATCATCTCTATCGACACCAGTTTGTCGAACTGCCCCCGCAGCGAACGGTAGTCTTCAAACAGCACCGTCACGCGGTCCGTCAGCCCGGCTTTTTCGATCCGCTCACAGGCAAAGTGATATTGCTCACGGGAAATGGTGGTGGTGGTCACCTGACAGCCGTATTCCCGCGCGGCAAATTCGGCCATCGCACCCCAGCCGGTGCCGATTTCCAGCAGATGGTCGCCCGCCTTCAATTCAAGCTGGTCACACAAACGGCGCATCTTGGCTTCCTGCGCCTGTTCCAGTGTCATCTGCGGTTCCTGATACCAGGCCGATGAATAAAGCATCTTCTCATCGAGAAAACCCCGATAGAAATCGTTACCCAGATCGTAATGCGCCGAGATATTTTTACGCGCCTGCGCCGGGCTGTTGCGGCGGAAAAAGTGAATAATTTTTTTTGCCGGCGTGCTGAGCCAGCTCAGGCGAGCCTCGATTTTATCGACCAGCTTCAGGTTCTCGGCCAGCAGTTGCAGAACGACGGTCAGATCAGGCGTCGTCCAGTCACCATCAATAAAGCTTTCACCCGCGGCGACGCTGCCGCCCAGCAGCACACGCCGGTAAGCTCGCGGATGCAGAACATCTATTTCCCCCTGCAATATCGCGCTCGGATCGCCGAAGAAGAGTTCTTCCTCGCCGCGTTCGCGCAGGATCAGACCGGCCCCTTTAAGCTGTTTGAGTACGCCGAGAATGAGCGCGCGTGCCGCTTTACTACAGCGCCTGTTATTCGCCCCTTCACGGGCGAGCTGCATTTCAGGTTGGCTCATGGTCAGTCCTTATCAACGGGAGGATGAGAATAAATGGGGGCCCGTTTCAGCCACAGTTTCAGCGCCTGCCAGTAAATGGTCAGCGCGGTTTTTGCGGTCATGAGAGGCAGTCGCCACAATTGCTGACGCAACGCCGCGCGGGTCAGCGGACGGGCCGTCAGTGAAAGGGCTGCATCGAATTCCCGTTCTTTGCGGTAATTTTCAATAGTGATGTGTAACTGTTTTCCGGGAGGTGTCAGCCGCCAGTGATAGACCATATCCATCGGATTAAAGGGCGACACATGAAAGGCTTTCGGCACCGGTTGTGAACCGTCAGGGAGCACGGCGTAGGTATGACGTTCATTCCAGGGCGTATTGCGCACCTCGGCCAGCATCCAGCATAAAATCTCTTTTTTATCATAAAGATAGTAAAAGTTTACCGGATTGAAATAACAGCCGAAATAACACAACTGACATAACAACATCACCCGTCCGTCCGGGCGCTCGCCGGTCAGCGCTTCAATTCTCGCTTGCGCTTTGGTTTTGATATCACCGCCGCCGAGATAATCTTTGCGACGAAAACTGGCGGCGGAAAACCGCTCGAGCTGAATACCCTGTGCAGGTAACTGATCCAGTTCATCGAGGTCAATCAGCGGCATGAAAATATCGTAGTCGAAACGGTGTTCAACCGGCGTAAACCGGCGATGGCACACCGTGCCGACATACAACTGGCTGTTCATGACGCCTCCCGTTTTTCCTGATCATACTGTCGCTGTACACTGCCCGGTTGCAGACTGAGCTGTTCCGCCACATCGCGGGCACTGTTGACGCCGTCTTCGTGAAAGCCGTTGTACCAGTACGCACCACAGAACCAGGTTCGGTTGTGGCCGTTAATCCGGTGGCGCTCCTGCTGCGCCTGGTGACTGGCCAGATTGAGAACCGGGTGCATATACGTGGTGCGGAACAGGACTTTGCTTTCATCTATCGGCGTCAGCGGGTTGAGCGACACACAAAAAGTTTGCGGCGTATTCAGCCCCTGCAAAATATTCATGTTATAGGTCACGCTGGCGCGGCGGTGTGCCGCATTGCTGTCGCGCATATCTGCGCGTTCGGCCAGATGCAGCGAATTGGGCAACTGATAATTCCAGCTCGCCCAGGCACGTTTTTCCCGTGGCAGGAGGTGCGTATCAGTGTGCAAAATAACGTCGTTGCTCTGATAAGGCAGGGCGCTGAGAATGCTTTGCTCATCAGCACTGGCGTTGTCGCCCAGAATCGCCAGCGCCTGATCGGAGTGGCAGGCGAAAACAATCTGATCAAAATGCGCCTCGCCGTGCGGGGAATGCAGCGTCACACCGCAGGGCGTGCGCACGACTTTACTGACCGGAGCACGGGTGAGCAGCCTGACGCTGGCCGGAAGTTTTTCCTGCATCCGGCGGATATATTCCCGTGAACCGCCGGGTACCACCATCCATTGCGGGCGGTTGCTGACGTCCAGCAGTCCGTGATTATCAAAAAAGCGCAGGAACATCGACAGCGGGAAATTCGCCATATCGCTCAGGGAAGAAGACCAGATAGCCGCTCCCATCGGCAACACATAATGCAGGGCGAAAAACGCCGTGAAACCGTTTTGATCGAGTAAATCAGCCAGCGTATCTTCGTCATTGTGCGGATTCAGCAAACGCGTTTTGCACAGCTTGTTAAACCGCAGGATCTCGAGAATAAATCGCCAGAAGTGCGGTTTGAGCAGATTACGGCGCTGGGCAAACAGACTGTTCAGCGAGTGGCCGTTGTATTCGAGTTTGTTAACCGGATTGCGTACGGAAAAACTCATTTCCGTCGGCTGGCCTTCAATGCCCAGTTCTTTGAGCAGGGCAATAAAATGCGGGTATGTCCGGGAGTTATAGACAATAAAACCGGTATCGATGGCGTATTCTTTTCCGTCGGAAATCACATCCTGCGTGGCAGTATGCCCGCCTAAGGTTGCCGACGCTTCAAAGACGGTAATCTCGCAGTCGGGCTGACTTTTTGCCAGCAACCAGGCGCAGCTCAGCCCGGAAATACCACTGCCCACAATCGCCACTTTTGTTGTCATGTTATTTCACCATTTTCCGGCATAACCATTGTTGCAGACTGACGGGCAGCAATGAGGCCACCTTGAGTAAACGGATAAAAAGCGGAGGGAAGGCAATTTCATTGTCACCGCGCGCCAGTTTTTTTCGGATGTGCTTTGAGGCCTGCGTGACGCTCACCATCATCGGCATCGGGAAATCATTGCGCGATGTCAGTGGCGTTTCGACAAACCCCGGCTGGATCAGCGAAATGTGAATCTGACGTTTCGCCAGATCAACCGCCAGAGAGCGGGCAAAAAAGGCCAGCGCCGCTTTGGATGCCCCATAGGCTTCACTGCGTGCAAACGGCAGCAGCCAGGCGACGGAACCCACCAGCGCTACCCGGCTGCCGGGCGCTAAGCCGGGGAGCAGGGCATCAAGGCAATTGACCGGACCGGTAAAATTGGTGTTCATCACCCGCATGACTTTTTCAGCATCGACGACGCCGTTGTCGAGATATTCGCAGGTGCCGGCGCAAAGGATCACCAAATCGGCCTGCCTGCCCTGCAACGCTTCGCGGGTAGCCTGTAAATCGGTGATATCAAAACGCAGCGGGATGATCAGCGGGCTGGCTGCGGCCACCGCCGTCAGCTTTGCGCCATCACGCCCGCAGGCAATGACTTCCCAGCCTTCGGCGGCATAATCCTGTGCCAGTTGTTTGCCAATACCTGAACTGGCACCGGTGATCAGTACGCGGCGCATTATTTCAACCTGGCTTTGACAGCACGCACGACACCGCCCAGCACCGGAATGTGCTCGTACAGCATGGCACCGAGATCGTAATAATCACGCTGACAGATGATAAGGTTTTCATTCATGCGCAGATGACTTGCGCCATCAAGGAACAGCGCCTGACCTTTTTTCAGAGCCGGGTGCGAGAATTCCATCCGCCAGAACAGTGACGCTTCATCGCCCCGGATAAGCGGAGGCTGGATCTCGAAACGGCAGTCATTCACTTTTTTAAGCAATTGCGCAAAGTAGTGTTCCAGCGCATCGACCCCTTCGTAATGCGAAACCGGATCGGTAAACACCACCTGCGGATGATAAATACGGGAAAGCAGCGGCAGGCGGGTGATATCGAGATGGCGATAAAATTCGCACAGTCGCACCAGAACATCGTCAGGGATTGCGGACTCAGGAAAATGTTTAGTCATTATTTTTTCCTTTCTGGCGAACTGGCCCGGTATGAAGACTGGCATGAGGATCACCGCCCCGGAGACGTTCGCTGAACCCGCCTTCCTCTGCGTCTGTTTCTTCTGCGCCAAGCAGAACCGCAGAACTGCCCAGCAGCATGATCGACAACCCCTGATCCATCCAGTTCTGCAGGCGCTGGCGCTGGACCTGCGTCAGCTTGCCTTCGGACCACAACAGAATTTGCGAACCGCTCAGGTTTTCCAGATACGGTTCGCTGAGCGGAACCGGTAATATCTCGATCTGAAAACCTTCTTCGCAGCGCACGATGGCTTCAAGCCACAATTCGGTGCTGTCTGTATGTCCCCAGCCGATCAGTGTGGCAACCGCTCCGGGGCGTTTACGGGCAGCGTTCATACACATCACTGCGTGTTCAATGATCAGCCCGTCAAGCTGGCTGCGTAACATCAGCAGTCGCGCATCGCCGGAACTCAGGCGTTCACGCAGCGGGCGAAGCACGTTCTTCACAAATGTGGCCGCCGGATATTCTCGACCGAATTCCATCATCAGCTGACGAACTTTTTGCGGACGACCATCCTGTAAGGCAGTCAGCAACTGATGTTCTGACTGCGACCAGCCACCGGGTAGCGCGTCCACTTTACCTTCCAGCAAAGATTTCACCTGACCAACCGGAATACCGCGATTGATCCAGCCCAGAATGGTGCGGATGGTATCGAGATCATCATCATTAAACAGACGATGGCCACCCTCTGTGCGCTGTGGCTTCAGCAGGCCATAACGCCGCTGCCAGGCACGCAACGTGACCGGGTTGATACCACAAATTCGGGCGACTTCACCGATGCTGTACAGAGACATATTTCCATCCAAATATTCATACCACTTATAAGCTCACTCTAGCGCCACATCTTAAAGTTGTACAACTTTATTATTTTTGTACAACTTGGAAAATCCTTTTGGTTACACTTTTTTAACTTGCAGCGTTCTCATATAAGAGATATTTTCCCTGTATTGAGATTTTACGGCAGGGTAAGAAAATGGGAGAAGGCCAGGACAATCACGATCTCCGTCTGGCGGAACGGCTGGCAGAATTACGCGTCAGCCAGGGCTGGTCACTTGAACAACTGGCGCAGATGACCGGCATCAGCCGCGCGACACTTTCACGCGTGGAGCGGGCAGAAACCAGCCCGACGGCCTCGTTGCTGGGCAAACTGAGTGCGGCTTACGGGCTGACCACTTCCCGTTTGCTGATGGCGCTGGAAGATAATCCCCCGGAGCTTATCCGCGCATCGCAACAACCGGTGTGGCATGACCGGGCAACCGGTTTTGAGCGTCGTTCCGTTTCCGCACCGGCACCGGGTTTTCGCGCTGAGCTGATGTCCGGTGTGCTGAAGGCTGGCGCCAGCATTACTTACGACGCACCGCCGGTAGAGGGTCTTGAACAGCATATCTGGATGCTGGAAGGCATTCTGGAATTCACGCTTGATGGCCGCAGCTACCGGCTTGAACCGGGCGACTGCCTGCGGTTTCATCTCCACGGCAGCACCTCTTTCAAGGTGCCCGGCCCGGCAGATGCCCGCTATGCCATCGTCATTTCACGTCCTTAATGTCTGACTGAGTAAGGTTTAACGTTATGCAAAACAGCAATGAAGTGGTGGTCAGTGAAGTACAGGGCGGCGTATTGTCGCCAGGTGATCGGGATGCGCTGGCTGAAACGCTGATGCAGTCCGTGGCGCTGGGTGCCAGCATCGGTTTTATTCTGCCTTTCGGTTTTGTGCAGGCGCAGGCGTTCTGGCAAAAGTTGTTACCGGCTTTTGAGCGTGGCGAAAAACGTCTGCTGGTGGCGCGTCTGGGGGGAAAAATTGCGGGTACCGTGCAGCTTGTCGTCGATCAACCTGCCAACGGCGCGCATCGCGGTGATGTGGTGAAACTGATGGTGCATCCTGACGGGCGGCGCAAAGGTATCGCCCGAAAACTGATGATGGCGGTCGAAGCCCTGGCACGGGAAGAGGGCAAAACACTGCTGGTGCTCGATACCGTCACCGGCAGTCCGGCGCAGACGTTGTATGAAAATCTGGGTTTTACCCTGAGCGGAACGATCCCGCACTATGCGATGTCGACGGGGGGAAAGCTGGAATCGACCAGTGTGATGTATAAGGTGCTGGTGTGATCTGATTTTGACCGAATCAGGGGCGGTTTTAACTTCAAATTCAAGGTCGTGGGCGTCGGCCCACACCGACTTGGGGGGCGGCCTATCGCCGCCACCCCCCAAGACCCCCCGGGCTCTTTCACTGCGCGCTCCGCTCGCTGACTATGTTTCATCAGCCGCAGTGATAGCCGCAAAATCCCGCCGCTGCGCGGTTCCCTCCCATCGGGTTACAACCCGCGCAAAAAGATGCGCGGTTTTCCACCTCTCGTCCGGCGGTATTTTGGAACCGGCCTCAGGCTCTTAATTCACAACCTGACTGATTTTGAAATCTAAAAACTGTCTGCCTTTGAATTTAAGATCGTGCGGGCGTTTCAGAAATCTTGCTGAACGGAGCGGCCTGGAGACCTGAGGCTCCAGGACCGAGAGAAGGTACCGCAAAGCGGCAAGATTTCCAGCCTGTCGCTGTGGTCTCTGAAACATAGCCAGCGAGCGGAGCGCGCAGTTAAAAGAGCCCGGGATTCTCAAGGGTGGTGGCGATAAGCCACCCTTGAGGCCAGTTTGGGTGGCAACCCAAGGTCTTGGCCCGTGTGGGCGGCGAGCCCACGACCTTGACCCAAGGTGTTGACCTTAAGGGCCAGTTTGGGTGCCGAACCCAAAAAAATCACCGTTTCTGGATATACGTCAGCGCTAACGCCACCGCCAGCACTAACCCTTTGATGATATCCATCGCATAATACGGCACTGACAGCATCACCAGCCCGTTCGACAGCACGCCCAAAATCACCGCACCAAGCAGTGTGCCGAGCGCATTAGGCTTACCGGAACCCGCCAGTGAAAAACCGATATACGCGGCGGCAACGGCGTCCATCAGATAACCGCCACCGGCATTCACCTGCGAAGAACCAATGCGTGAGGCCAGCAAAATCCCGCCGGCACCGGCCAGTACCGATGACATCACGTAAGCGATAACACGATAACGGGCGGTGCGGATCCCGGCCAGACGCGCGGCCAGCGGGTTACCGCCGATGGCGTACATACGGCGGCCATGTTTGGTCAGTGACATAAACAATTGTACCGCAAGGGTCACGACGGCCATCACGATCACAATCACCGGCACCTGTCCGAGCAGGCTGAACACCGCAGGCACCGTGCCTTCAGCCATGTCACCGCTGGGCAATAACATATTTTCAGTGATCGAACCGCCATAGCTGTAGGTCATGGCCGCACCCTGGATCACGAACAGACTGGCGAGCGTCGCCAGCATGTCAGGAATTTTCAGGATGACGATCAGAAAGGCATTGAACAGTCCGACCAGCGTACACAACGCCAGCGTGATCAGTATCGCTTCGGTGGTGCCGAAACCGTGCCAGACGAACATCGAAATCACCAGCGCATTGGCGAGCGACGCCGTTGAACCGACCGATAAATCGAAGCCGCCGACCGCCAGGGAAATCGACACGCCGATGGCAATCACCGTCACGATAGCAATTGAACGCAAAATGTTGATGATGTTCGACGGTTCGAGGAAATTATCTGAGGCCAGGCCAAACGCGGCGATCAGCAATACCACGGTCAGCAACATGCCCCATTTATACAAAAATTCAAACAGCTGATGACGCCACGGCAGGCGGGCGTCGGGCACGTTTTCTTTACTCACCACGGCTTTGTTCACGCGGGTATTCCTCCGGTTGAATAGACTAATAAGGTTTCTTCGTCGACGTCTGCGGCGTTCAGTTCGGCGACGATACGGCCATCCCATAACACCAGAATGCGGTCGCATAAACCGACCAGTTCGGCGAACTCACCGGAAGCATAAATAATGCCTTTTCCCTGTTGCGCCAGGCCGTCGATCAGCCTGAACACGTCCGTTTTGGCCTTGATGTCCACGCCTTTGGTCGGTTCGTCGAAAATCAGCACCTGACTCTCACTGCGCAGCCATTTCCCGATGGCAACCTTTTGCTGATTGCCGCCGGAAAGCCGTGCCAGCTTCTGCATCGGCCCGGAAGCGCGAATGCCTAAACGGCCGATAATGTCTTTTGCCCATGACAGCGACTGCCGCGTACTGAAAATACTCCAGCGCGAAAACGTATCGTCAGCCGTGACACTCAGGTTCATCGGGATATTTTCGTCAATGAAAATCCCTTCCTTGCGCCTTTCTTCCGGCACTAACGCCAGTCCCTGTTCCACAGAAAGATGCGGCTCTTTTGGCTTCCAGGGTTTGCCATTCAGTTCACCGCTGTCGACCTGACTCGGCGTCGCGCCGAACAGTGCTTTGCACAGTTCAGTTTTTCCGGCACCGGCCAGCCCGGCAATCCCGAGAATTTCCCCGCGATGCAGGCGCAGCGAGATATCGCGCAGTTTGTCTTTATCGTGCATTCCCTGAATGCTTAGCAGCGTTTCACCACTGTGCGGCGGGCGGCGCGGTGGATAAATATCGTCGAGCTGATGGCCGATCATTTTCTCGATAATGTGTTCATTGCTCAGACCGTCCATGCTGTCATCGCTGACCAGACGTCCGTCACGCAGCACCGTCATGCGGTCGCAGATATCGCGCAGTTCATGGATGCGGTGCGAGATAAATACGATCGCCATTCCGGCGGCTTTCAGCTTGCGCACCAGCGCGAACAGGCGGGCACTTTCCGCCTGATCCAGCGGCGCGGTCGGTTCATCGAGGATCAGAAAGCGGCATTTATGCGATAACGCACGTGCCAGCAAAATCAGTTGTTTCTCGGCCAGTGTGCAGCTTTCGATCCGCGCCCGCAGGCTGATGTTCAGCCCAAGCTGGTCGGTCAGCAACTGCGCCTGATGGTATAGCTGCGACCAGTTGTGCAAATGGCCCGGCTCGGACAGCCGGTCCAGCATGATGTTTTCGGCGACATTGAGCGTCGGCACCAGCGCAACATCCACTTCCTGTTGTACCAGGTGGATCCCGTGCTGGCGGGCATGATGGGGAAGACGGATATTTACTGCCTCACCGTCGATGGTGATCTGCCCGGTGTAATGCTCATGTGTGCCGGAAAGCACGGCCATCAGCGTTGATTTCCCCGCGCCATTCGCCCCGACTAAGGCATGAACGGAGCCGCCTTCCAGCGTGAAATTCACCTGACGCAGGGCAGGGAAACCGGCAAATGAAATCGAGATATTACGCATCTCAAGAAGGGAGGATGTCACTGAGCGTTGGGCCTTATTAAATAGACGGATGGGTATTTAGACGTTTAGCCGTCTAAGACTCGCGGTAGCAGAGTTTTAACATATCAGGGAATTTAAGCAACAAAATAAAAGTGATAACTAAGAGCGAAAAGATCTAAAGTCTTCAGCGGAAACTCGATCGACTCCCTCCCCTGCGAAGGGGAGGATTGGGGTGGGGTATTAAAGACAAATCAGCGGGTTAAGTTACCGCGCAGGCATTTGCGTTAATACTTAAAACCCCCTCCCGGCCTCCCCATTCGCAGGGGGAGCAGCTAAAAGCAGATCATTCCTCGCTGAATCCAAGCGCCACCCCAAGCCCGTCCGCTGCACGGACAGACACACGGTTAACGTCATCCCTGAAAGGTATTTCCCCCACCCGCAAACTATTGCGTACCGCATCCAGCGATCGCGTGGCGAATTCCAGCCCGATCATGCGGGCGCTGCCGTTTTCGCCTTCCGGCACAATGCCGAATTCAGCGGCGGCTTGCTCCGGTGTGATAAACCGGACGGTGGCGCGACCTGCTCGCAGCAGCACTTCCTGCGGTTTGATCTCCAGCGCAGCGGCACCGAATAACTCACCATACACCTGTGCGGCATCCTGCGGGCTGACGGCGGAAATCACAAAGCCGGTGATATCGGCGACACCGTTCGGGTGGTTTTGCCATTCATTACGCCACACCAGTTCCGGTGTCAGATGGTGACAAAAGAAACTGCGGCCATTCGGCACGCGGCTGGCAGCCAGCGGCACGGTGCGGAACCGTGCATTCGGCGAGGTGCCGTCGTTGAGCGCCACGGGGCGGAAGAACTCCGCCGGTGCGGAACCGGCAATAGCTTGCTGTTGCAGATGTTCGTATACCGCCGATGAATTCTGCGTTTTCCACACCAGACCGGTCAGGCCGAGCGGAGCCTGCCACAGATCGGTGCGGGTGCGGGCGTTGCCCGGCTCATAGCCGAGCAGTTCGAGATAGTTTTCGCCGAAAATCGCCAGATGGTTACTGGAACCCAGCGAGTGATGGCCGCGCGGCGTGAGATGAAATCCCAGACGGCGGAACTGTTGCCCGGCCAGATTGAGCTGTTCGGCGACGTTGATGACGACATGATCGAGTTGCGGACGGATGGCTTCAGTCATTAAACGGTTCTCCCAGCGTTAACATCAGACGGTTGGCCCAGGCGAAAAATGCCGCGGACTGTGCCAGATCGACAATCTCCAGTTCGCTTAACCCCTGTTCACGCAGCGCCGCAATGTGCTGCTCCGTGGCGACCGGTGGCGTAGCCGAAAGCGCGGCGGCGAAATCAATTTCGGCCTGCCAGCGCGGAGATTGTTCTTTACTGAGAATGCCGCCCGGCGGTGTGTCGATCAGGCGCTGAACCTCTTCCGTTTGCTTCGACAACTGACTGGCTTTACGTGAATGCACAGAAGCACAGTAAATACAGCCGTTGATTTTACTGGCGACCGTGGCGGCCAGTTCGCGCTCTTTGCGTGGCAACCCGCCGGAGGTGTAGAAAATGCCTTTGTCCGTCAGGGTGCGCTGTTCGAGGACCGGTAAATTGCGGCCTAACAGGCGGAAATAGTCAGAATCGGTATGGCCGAATTTCGCCAGAATGGCCTGCTGGCCGGCGTCGAATTCTTCGAGTTTTTTCGCCGGGATCCACGGCTCCCAGCCGAGTTCTTCCTGGGTAAACGCCTGTGGCGCATCGCGGCCACTGTGTGTGTTCGGTTCGGTGCGCCAGAACGCCGCGCCGACCGGTTTATTGCTGCCGTTTTCCACCGGCTTGCCGCCGATCAGCCGGTAGCTGCGCAGCACGCGGCTCTGGAAGCTGACGAAGGCGATCAGTTGCGACAGCGTGACAATCGCATCCACCGACCAGCCGGCTTTTTTCAGCGTCTGCAAATGCGCAGGCGTGGCGCTGGCGGGTTTGAAGCTCAGACGTTCACCGTGCGTCAGCGCGGCATCGAGGCGGGCGGTTTCGTCGATATCCGGCAAATCCTGCAAACGCTCGGAATAGTGATTGGTCAGTTGTGAATCGCCGTGCCAGCGCGCCACGTTTTGCGCCAGCCGCAGGCGTTCTGCCAGCAAAAAATCCACGCCATCCTGTTCGGTAAACAGCGCATCGTAACTGCCCTGTGCGTGACGGGTGGCGGCGTCGCGGGTATCGCGTGCCTGTTTCAGTGCGGAATCCGGAGCGATTTCCGCCAGTTTTTCCAGCAGGTCGGTCGAATAGGGGGTCATAGGGTTTCCCTTGAAAATGAGGAATCGGCGGATGGAGAGGAAACACTGCGCTGCGGCGTGCGGCGAACCCAGCCGAGCGCGGGCGCAACGTGACGGGCAATCAGTTCGATGGAACGCAAAATGTACGGATGCGGCGGATCAATGGAATGCACCTGAAACGCCAGATCGGTGACGCGGGCGAGGGCGGTATCGGCCTGCAAACTGGCCGTCACCTGCGCCGCCGTGCCGAGATGCACGTCGAAGGCGCGGATGTAATCGTCCAGCGTATCGCCCTGCACAATCTGCCCGCTGGCGCGGTGATTTTCGGCCTGGCGTCGTAAGCCTTTTTGCGCCAGTTCGCGCGCCTCATCGCCGTTCTCGGCGACGAAGGCGGTACGGGAGCCCATGATACGTGGTGCAACGCCGTCGGGCAGTGCGTCGAGATAGGCATCAATGATCGGGTTTTGCAGCTCGTCGAGGCGTAAATCCGGCGCGTCCGCCGGGCGTGGCTGGGTGCGTGAGAGCATCAGACCGTCGCCGGATTTACCCGCACGCGCGCCGCCGTCAACCGAGAAGGTCGCCTGCCAGACGCGGTTCGCCAGTTGCGGTGCCGCCGGATATAAACGGTTACCGGTGCCCGCCAGCGGTTCACCGCGCCAGGCGGTGAGCAGGATTTGCAGGTTGTTGCCAAACGCCTTGCCGCGATCCTGACTTTCCAGCCCGAACGGCGGGAATGACGTTGGTGTACCCCCCGAGCCTAAACCGACTTCCAGCCGTCCGCCGGAGAGTAAATCCAGCACGGCGGTGTCTTCGGCCACGCGCAGGGCATTCTCCATCGGCAGGGTGATCACGCCGGTGCCGAGACGGATAAAGCGGGTGTGCGCTGCCACCTGCGCAAGAAAAACCAGTGGCGCAGGCAGGCCGCCTTCGGCTTCATGAAAATGGTGCTGCGCGACCCAGGCGGAATCAAAACCCAGTTGTTCGGCGTGAATGATTTGCTCGGTCGCCAGCCGGTAACGTTCCTGCGCGCTGGTGTTGTCCAGAAGGCGGGTGAAAAATCCAAGACGTTTACTGCTCATAATGTCCCTCTTGTTTCATGTGCTGTTTCATGCGGCGCGATGGCGGCCGGGAATGGCATCGATAAGCTGGCGGGTGTAATCGCTGGAAGGCAGGGCGAAAACGTCTTCCACGTTGCCGGAATCTACCTGCTGTCCGCGGTTCAACACCGAGACGCTGTGCGAGATTTGCCGGACGGTCGCCAGATCGTGCGAGATAAATAAATAGGTCAGGCCGAGTGAATCCTGTAACTGCGAAAGCAACGTCAGAATTTGCGCCTGCACGGTGACGTCAAGCGCCGACGTGGCTTCATCGAGAACCAGCACTTTCGGCTCTAAAATCAGTGCCCGCGCAATGGCCACACGCTGGCGCTGACCGCCGGACAGTTCGCGGGGTTTGCGGCTGAGTAATGCTTCCGGCAGCGCCACGCGGCGGGCGATATCCAGCACCCGTTCACGGCGTACATCAGCCGGGATTTTTTCGAAATTCAGCAACGGTTCTTCGATGACCCGAAACAGCGTTTGCGACGGATCCAGCGAGGCAAAAGGATTCTGATACACCAGCTGGATTTTTTTACGCAACTGACGCAGGGCTTCGCCTTTCAGGCGCGTGATGTCTTCGCCGTCGATCAGCACACGTCCGCTGTCCGGTTTCTGAAAACCGAGCAGAATGCGCGCCAGCGTGGTTTTGCCGGAACCGGATTCGCCGACCAGCGAATGCGTGGTGCCGCGCGGAATGCTGAATGACACGTGATCAACGGCGCGGAACGCCGCCTGATTTTTGCCGCCGAGGGTGAAATCGTGAGTGATGTTTTCGACCACCAGCACCGGTTCCTCCGCCGTGCGCAGGTGCGCACGGTGACGGCCGGACAGGGCAGGGACATCGGCGAAAAGCTGGCGGGTGTAATCGCTTTTCGGCGCATTCAGCACCTCGCGGGTGATGCCCTGCTCCTGCACTTTGCCGTGACGGAACACCAGCAACCGGTCGGCGCGTTCGGCGGCAATCGCCAGGTCATGCGTCACCAGCAAGACGGCGGTGCCGGACTCGCGGCGCAGTTCGTCAATCAAATCCAGAATGCGTTTTTGCACCGTGACATCCAGCGCGCTGGTCGGTTCATCGGCAATGATCAGCGCCGGTTGCAGCGCAACCGCAATGGCGATTAATACGCGCTGCTTCATGCCGCCGGAAAGCTCATGCGGATACTGCTTCGCCCGCTGTTCCGGGTGCGAAAGACCCACGCGGGACAGCAGTTCCACCACGCGGGCGTCGCGCTGCTGACGTGACAGGCGCTGATGGATATCGAGAATTTCTGCTACCTGCGAACCGATGGTTTTGACCGGATCCAGCGAACTGGTGGGATCCTGCGGTATCAGACTGATGCGTGCGCCGCGCAGGGCGTCGAGACGGCGCTGTGACCACTGGCTGATGTCCGTGCCATTGAGGCGGATTTCACCCTGTTCGATATGGCCGTTCTCAGCCAGCAGACCGATGATCGCCTGTGCGGTGGTGGTTTTGCCGGAGCCAGATTCGCCGACCAGCGCCAGCACTTCACCGGCGTTAATCGTAAACGACACGTTATGCACCACCGGTTTGCCGTCGTAGGCGATGGAGAGATTATCCAGTTCGAGCACCGGCGGGGCGTTATGCGTAAAAGTGGCCTGCGCGTTCATCGCGTTCTCCTGCGTAATGACTGGCTGATGCGGTTGGCGGAAAGCACCACCAGAACCACGACGACGCCGGGGAAAGTGGTCAGCCACCAGGCGGTGGAAATGTAGTTACGGCCTTCGGCGATCAGTAAACCCCATTCCGGCGTCGGCGGCGGCGTGCCGTAACCGAGAAAACTCAGGGTGGAAATCGCCAGTATCGCGCTGCCGAACTGCAACGCCGAGAAGGCGATCACCGACGTCAGCGAGTTGGGCAAAATATGCCGCCACAAAATCGACAGAAAGGAACCGCCGCTGCCCCAGGCGGCTTCGACGTAATCACTGTGACGCACCAGCACCACTTCGGCGCGGGCCAGGCGGGCGAAGTTGGCAACGGATGTGACACCGACGGCAATCGCCGCGTGCACCGTGCCGAAGCCGAGCAGAATAATTACGCTCAGCGACAGCAGCAGGCCGGGAATTGACAGCAAAACATCATTGATGCGCATAACGATGGCATCCACCAGACCGCCGGTTGCGCCCGCTGCCAGCCCTAAGGCGGTGCCGAACACCAGCCCGAGCGCCACCGCAACCAGCGCGCCGGAAAGGGAATGTGACGCGCCGTAAACAATGCGGGCGTAGACATCGCGGCCGAGCTGATCCGTCCCCAGCCAGTGTCCGGCCTGCGGGGCCAGACGCTGCGCACCGGCAATCCCTTCGGTACCGCTGTAATCCGTAAATAATCCGGGGGCAATCGCCCACAAAATGACGGTCGCCATCACCAGCCACGCGAGGATTAACCCCGGTTGCAGGCGGGCAGGTTTCCAGCGGCGACGCTGTGTAAGGGGTAACGAGAGAATGCTTTTGCCAAGCGGTAAACTGCTCATGCGGTGGCTCCCCGTGAGTTTTTAGACGCAGAGGCTTTAAGGCGCGGGTCGAGCAGCGGATACAGTAAATCGACCAGTAAGTTGATGCCGACAAAAGCGGCGGCGGAAATCACCACAATCGCCTGCAATACCGCGACATCCTGATTATTCACGGCCTGTTGCGTGAGTTGCCCGAGGCCATTAAGGCCGAAGACAGTTTCGGTGATCAGCGCTCCGGCGATCAGTTCGCCAAACAGCAAACCGGCAATGGTCAGTGCCGGAAGCAGGGCGTTGCGCGCCACATGTCGCCACAACACGCCGCTGCGGCTGGCCCCTTTGGCGCGGGCGACGGCGACGAACGGCTGGGTTTGCACCTGATCAATGCTGCGGATGAGGATCTGCGCCAGCGGCGCGGAAATCGGTACCGCCAGCGTGATAACCGGCAGGATCAGCCCGACCCATTCCCCCGGATTAATCACCGGGATCCAGCGCAGATGGAACGAGAAAAACTGGATGAGCGCAATGCCCAGCCAGAATGTCGGAATGGAAATAAACAGCGACGGCACCGCCTGTAAGGCATTTTTCAGCCAGCCGAAATGCAGCAGGCTGGAGAGAAACGCCAGCGCAAAGGCCACCACGGCGGCCAGTGCGAACCCCATCAGCGCCAGACGTAACGTCGGCGGGAAGTTGCTGCTGAGTAATTCAGTCACCGGTACGCCAGCCTGAATCGAATAGCCCAGATCCCCGCGCAGGAAATTGCCCAGCGTATGCAGATATTGCTGCCAGACCGGCATATCCGCGCCGTAGGCGGCACGCATATCGGCGATTTGCGCCGGGCTTAATCCCATGTCCGGGTTCTGGAATTTAATCAGAATCGCGTCGCCGGGCAGCACCTGCAACAGGATGAAGGAGACGGTAAACGCCGCCCACAACACCAGCAAGGCCTGCCCGAATCGACCGCTCACGTATCGGCTCATGATTTACCCCTGTCTGTTAATGCTTTTCCAGCCATGCGCCGTAGAAGCTCGGACGCCCGACCGCTTCAAAGCTGACGCCTTTGAAATACGGCGCACCGGCAAACACCTGTGGCTCTTCGAAAATCGGAATGACATACGCCTGATCCAGAAGGTAGTTCTGCACGTCGCCGGTCAGTGCCAGACGTTTTTTCGGATCGACTTCGGCGGAAATTGCGGTCAGCAGGTCGTTAAGTTTGTCGTCACGGAAGCTTTTCACCTTGCTGCTCAGGCCGCCTTTTTGCAGCAGCGCATCGCGGTTGGTCGGGTAGAACGAGCTTTTGATGACGTCCGGATCGGCGCGTCCGACTTCCACCACGTTCGCCGGGGTTTTCTGCGGATCAAGGTTATCCGCCACGCGGCTGCCCGCATCACCCGCCAGAATGTTCAGCTTCGCGCCGACCTGGCTCCATTGCTGGGAAACCAACTGCAACACCTCTTTGTTCTGCGGTTGCGGCAGCGATTCATAAATGGTCAGCGACAGCGTTTTGCCGTCTTTCTGACGGATGCCGTTCGGGCCCGGCTTCCAGCCCGCTTCATCGAGCAGCTTTTTGGAAAGCGTCGGGTCGTAAGTCAGTTTGTGGCTCAGATCGACATAACCGGCGGCGGTTTTAGCAATCACCGAAGTCGCCTGCGGATAGTTTGGCGAGAACAGCGTATCGACCACCTGTTTGCTGTTGGTGGCGTGCAGCAGCGCCTGACGCACTTTCAGATCCGACACCAGCGCGTTGTCCGGCCGGAACGAAATGCTGTCGTTAACGCCTTTGGTCGGCGCGGCATAAAGCGGGAAGTTCTGGTCTTTGGCCTGTTTCTCGTCATACGCCTGAACCTGACGGATGAAATCAGCCTGACCCGCCAGCAGCGCGCCGATACGCACGCTGTCTTCGCCGGTCACGATCACTTTGATGCCGTCAAGATTGGCACGTCCCTGTTGTTTAAGGTTTTTCGGCCCCCAGTTGTAATCCTTGCGGGCAGTCAGATCGACTTCACGACCCAGCGTTTCTTTACTGACCACAAACGGACCGGAACCGATGATGTGCGTGGCGTCGCCCAGCGCGTCAAAATTACGTTCCAGCGTGCTCAGCGACACCAGCCCGGAGCCAATGGTTGCCGTGCCCTGCAGGAACCCCGGTGACGACTTTTTGAAATAGAACTTCACGGTCAGCGGATCAATTACTTCGCTGTGGTCGTAATTGTTGATGACTTCGGAGACCGGCAGGTGATGCTCTTTATTGCCCAGACCGTAAGTATCAAAGTTTTTGGCTACTGCACTGGCATCAAGCGGCGTGCCGTCGGAGAAAGTCACGCCCGGACGCAGTTTGAAGGTGTATTCGGTCTTGTCGGCGTTGAACGACCAGGATTCGGCAATCCAGGGCTCAATCTCCAGCGTCTTCGGATTCTGGTATGTCAGTTTGTCGGTGATCTGATTGAGTATGCCGCCGTTCGGATAGAATCCACCGGCGGGCGGATACAGGTTGGTGTGCGCCTGCTGTTCAAGATAAATCAGCGTACCGCCCTGAACGGGAGTACCGTCAGCGGCGATGGCAGAAAACGTGCTGGTGAGAAGTACCCCTAAAGCCAGTGCGCGGGTGACCGCGTTAATCCGGCGAATGTTCTTCATCGTTAAACCCTTTTTCTTATTGGTTATGGTGACAGGTGATGACTCTGGCGTTCTTAGAACCAAAGTGCTGAACCCATAACAAACCAATTTAAAGGGCAGGTGAACGAAGGAATTTTGCAATCGTTAGCTGGAAAACGGCATTAGGAGGAATGTACGGGAGGCAGAAAGAAAAAAACCAGCGGCTAATCCGGACGGGTGGACCGGCTAACCGCTGGCGATCATCAAAAATGATGAGCTAAGGAGAAACTGAGGTCGTCAGTGATCTTTTAATGCAGCTTCTGTGCCAGTTTTTATTTCAGGCTGAATTTTTGCCTGTTTGCTGCGACTCAGGAAGGCATTGAGCAAAATGGCGCCAAACGTCGCCGTGCCGATGCCACCCATGCTGAAGCCGCCCAGGCTCAGGGTAAAGTTGCCTGCGCCCAGTACCAGCGTGACTGCCACCATGATCAAATTTCCGTTAAGTCCCAGATCCACCTGGTTTTGTACCCAGATGCGGGCACCTGCTACGGCAATCAGACCGAACACGACAATCGACGCACCACCGAGCACCGGGCCGGGAATGGTGTGGATCAGTGCACCAAACTTGGGCGAGAAGCCCAACACAATGGCAACTATCGCCGCAGCAACGAAAATCAGCGTGGAGTAAATCTTGGTCACAGCCATCACGCCGATGTTTTCTGCGTAAGTGGTGACACCGGTGCCGCCCGCCGAGGCGGAAAGCAGAGTTGCCAGACCGTCACCGACAAACGCGCGGCCCATGTACGGGTCGAGGTTTTTGCCGGTCATGCCCGCCACCGCTTTAATGTGGCCAAGGTTTTCCGCCACCAGAATCACCGCCACCGGCGCAATCATCAGCATGGCGTGAGAACTGAACACCGGCGTGGTAATGGTCGGGACGCCAAACCACGGTGCCTGGGCTACGGCGCTGAAATCTACCGGTGTGCCCAGCCCGAGGCCGTTGGTGATCGCCATGTAAATCAGATACGCCGCCACCAGACCGAGCAGCAGTAACAAACGCTGCACCAGACCGCGGGTGAACACCGCCACCGAACCGATACATAGCACGGTCATCACCGCCATCCAGCTGTCAAATGAAGAGGCCGACACGCTGTTAATGGCAATGGGTGCCAGATTCAGACCAATCGCCATCACTACCGCGCCCGTAACAACCGGCGGCATCAGACGTTCAATCCAGCGTGTACCGACCGCCATCACCACAAAACCGATCAGCGTGTAAATCACGCCGCAGGCAATAATGCCACCCAGTGCCACGCCGATATTCGGGTTCGCCCCGTGGCCGCTGTAGCCGGTCACCGCGATCACCAGCCCGACAAATGCGGCGCTGGATCCGAGATAGCTGGGTACGCGTCCGCCGACCACCAGGAAGAACAGCAGGGTGCCGATGCCCGACATCAGAATCGCCATGTTGGCATCAAAACCCATCAGCAAGGGCATTAACACGGTGGCACCAAACATGGCCACCGTATGTTGCAGCCCCATGATCACTGTTGATCCTAACGGCAGCCGTTCATCCGGCGCGATCACCGCACCATCCAGATTACCTTCTCTTTTACGCCATTGTGGAAACCAGGTATTCGCCATGCACGACCCTTACTAAGTTGAGAGGATTGAGTTAACAGGCTAACTGACGCATAAGCGGGTGATAGCGCCGGTCGAAATACACCAGTCCGTGGCTGTCGTCGTTGCGTCGTAAGGCAACGGCTTCACAAAACAAAATGTCGTGGGTGCCGACGCGGGTGATCTGCGTGACCTTGCAGTCAAATGACACCAGCGCGTTGGTAAGAATGGGGGAGCCAGTGGCGAGGCGCGTCCACTCGGCGGCGTCAAAACGTTGCTCCATCGGCGTTTTTCCGCCGAATAAATTGGACAGCGACTCATGGCAATCGGCCAGCGTATTAACGCACAGCACCTGATTCTCTTTGAAGGCAGGATACACCGACGCCGAGCGGTTCAGGCATACCAGCAATGTCGGCGGCGAATCGGTAACGCTGCATACGGCGGAGGCGGTGAAACCTGCCCGTCCGCCGGGACCGTCGGTAGTGATGATGTTGACGGCCGAACCGAGGCGCGCCATCGCATCGCGATACGCTTGTTTTTCCACGGAGGCTTCTTTCTCAACGACTGCTTGTTGTTCAACGACAGGCATATCGGTAGCAGGCAATGTGGCGTTCAGGGTTGATGGCATGGTCGTGTCCTCAGTTTTTAATCAGTCTTGCTTAATGCGCGGTGGTATGTCGGGATGAATGTCGCAGCAGCCAGTCCAGTAAAATCGGGTTAAAAGTTTCCGGGTCGGTCACGCTCATGGCGTGGCCACCGTACAGCATTTGCGTGTGTTCGCCGTTAGGCAGACGGGAAGCGAGATCCACCGAGCGTGACCACGGCACCAGCAAATCGTCTTTACAACTGAAAGCCAGCGTCGGTGTGATCACGTGTCCAAGCGACTCCGTCAGGTCTGAATCCATCAGCGCCTGCAAACGGTGCAGCAGGTTTTCCATCCCCTGAAAATGCGCCACCTGATGCTGGCGCTCTTCCTGCAATAACGCCTCATGTTCAGAAAGCCAGTCTCCCGGATACAAAAACAGCGGCTGCGCCTGCACATAGGCATCCACGCCGCTGTTGAGCAGCAGATTTTGCCGCACTTCAAAGCAGCGCCGCGTCTGGCTGTCGAGCTTCGTCCAGCCGTTAATCACCACCAGACTTTGCAACAGCGCCGGATAACGCAGTGCAAGATGCAGGCCGATAATACCGCCGAGCGCATGACCGACCAGATGACAGCGGCTGATATCCAGTTCATTGAGCATGTCTGCCAGTTCGTCGGCCATGTCTTCCATCCGGTAACCGGCAGGCACCGTACCCTGGCTGACGCCGGTGCCGTGCTGGTCGTACACCACCACGCGAAAATGTGCCGCAAGCATCGTCAGTTGCGGCTGCCAGAAGCCGCCCGAACCGCCAAGCCCCGATGAGAGCACAACGGTTTCGGCATCGGCATTTTTCTTACCCAATACCTTGTAATACATGCTGTTTCCTCAAGGTGTTCAGGACGGTTTTTTGCGAAATGATTATTTGCCGATATGCGCAACGGAGGCGATTTCGATCAGCGCATCCGGTTTCACCAGACCGCACTGAATGCAGAACCGTGCCGGTTTTTCGCCCGGAAAATACTCGGCGTAAACCTGATTTACCGCACCGTAATTCGCCCAGTCGGTGATGAAAATCGAGTTCATGGTGACGTCATCCATTGTGCCGCCCGAGGTTTCGATCACGCTTTTGATGATCTCCAGTACGTGGCGGGTTTGCGCCGCGGCGTCGCCGACATGCACCACGTTATTGTCTTTATCAAACGGCAGGGTGCCGGAAACGTACACCACGCCATCGGCAAGGGTACCTGGGACAAAAGGGGCCAGCGGAACACCGCTGCCCGCCGGAATAATGGCACTTTTAGGCATCGTAAATTGTCCTTTTCAGAAAACGGTTAAGCGGCGTTTTGTTCAGTTTTATAGCCCACGGCGTCGCAGAAATTGCGCACGCTGGAGACCCAGCCAAAGAAGGTTTCGATGTTATAAATTGCGGCTTTTTGTGCGAATTCCGGTCCGGCCTGATGGGTGGCGTCTTCCAGCACCACGCCGAAATATTCCAGAAAGAAGCCATCACGCAGCGTGGATTCCACGCAGACATTGGTGGCGATGCCGGTGAACACCAGATGATGAATACCGTAGCTGCGCAGCAGGCTGTCGAGCTGGGTATTGAAGAAGCCGCTGTAGCGTGGTTTTGGCAACACAATGTCGCCCGGCTGCGGCTGAAGCTCATCGACCAGGTCATAATCCCAGTCACCTTTCGCCAGCAGTTTACCCATCAGTTCCGGGCGTTTGCGCATGGTTTTCAGCGCATTGGATTTGTGGAAGTTCGGCGAACCGGCGCCACCGGCTTCAACGTACTGATTGTCCCAGCCGTTCTGGAAGAAAATCACTTTGATCCCGGCGGCGCGGGCGGCGGCAATGGCTACTTTGATATTGGCAATCACCGGCGCGGTGGCGGAAACGTCAAAACCGGCCAGATCCAGATAACCGCCTTGTGAGGCATAGGCGTTTTGCATATCCACCACGATCAGCGCCGTTTGCTGCGGCGTGAAAGCAATGGCTTCAGGGCGTGCTGTGAGGATCGTTTCCTCGCCGGTATTGTGGGGTTCGCGGCGGACCACAGTTTGATTCTCAACAACGTTCATCATGCGACCTCTTTCTGCTCAGTGCCGATGTGCTGGCGGGTTTTCATTAATGGCTGGATGTAGCGGCCAAAGTTTTCGATGCCTTCCACGAAATCATCAAAGGTCAGCAGCACGCCACCAGCGCCGGGCACGGTGTCGATTTCGTCGAGCATTCTGGCAACGCTGGCGTAAGAACCGACCAGCGTGCCCATGTTGATATTGACGGCGGACGTCGGGTCAGCCATCTGGCGGACGTTGGTATCGGCTCCGGATTTGGTGTCTTTGCTGCTCTGGTCGGTGAGCCAGGCGAGCGCATCGGCGTCAGCACCGGATTTGTACAAATCCCATTTGGCGCGGGCGGCGGCGTCAGTTTCATCAGCAATTACCATAAACAGGACATAAGAGGAGACGTCGCGGTTTTCAGCTTCAGCCGCCGTTTTCATGCGGGCAGCGGTGGGGGCAAAGGCGGTTGGCGTGTTGACGCCTTTGCCGAAGCAGAAGTTAAAGTCGGCGTGTTTTGCGGAGAACGCCATGCCGGCATCGCTTTGTCCGGCGCAGATCACTTTCATTTCGCTCTGCGGGCGCGGGCTGACGCGGCAGTCGTCCATTTTGAAGAATTCGCCGTCAAGCGTGCAGTGACCGGTGCCCCACAGATCGCGCAGCACGCTGACGTATTCGGTCAGGTAGTCATAGCGGCGGCTGAAATAGTCATCGCCCGGCCACATACCCATTTGTTCGTATTCCGGTTTCTGCCAGCCGGTGACGACATTTACGCCGAAACGGCCGTTGGAAATGGAATCTATCGTGGCGGCCATACGCGCAACGATCGCGGGTGGCATCACCAGTGTGGCGGCGGTGGCGTAAAGCTGGATGCGGGAAGTTACGGCAGCGAGGCCCGCCATCAGCGTGAACGACTCCATATTGTGTTCCCAGAATTCGGTTTTGCCGCCGAAGCCGCGCAGTTTGATCATCGACAGCGCGAAATCAAAATGATAGTGCTCCGCTTTCTGCACGATGGTTTTGTTCAGTTCGAAGGTGGGTTTGTACTGCGGCGCAGTTTCTGAAATTAACCAGCCGTTGTTGCCGATAGGAATAAAGACACCGATTTTCATAGCTCACCTCGTGATGCAACGCGAATGAAGGAATTCAGGAAAGGTATTGCAAGCCGGATGCCAGTTTTTTAATCTCTTTGTTTATCAGTGTGTTAAAATTTTGTTTGGATTTTTGGTAGAGCATATGGTCTGTTTCAGACCATATGGTCAAAAATAGCTGCACATTTATCAGGCAGGATTGAACGGAAATGGTGCAAATTTGTTAAATTAGTAACCCTTTGTGGTTAATAATTATTGGTGTGAGTGTTACTTCCATCATCGGTATGCATAGCGATAGTCGCCTGTACCGCCATTTGTTATGATTTCAGCCTTGCTGTTTGTCTCAGGGAGACATTGTGAAGCCATTGGTCGAACCTCCGCAGCCTGACGCCGGAGAGAAAAAATCCCGCCAGACGGCGGCGAAAGCCCCGACGCGACGCTCACGGGCGGTCGCGGCCAAACGTGGCAATATCATGGCGGCGGCACTGGAATTCTTTTCGTTGTACGGCATGCATGGCACCAGTCTGGATCAGGTTGCCGAGCGCGCTGATGTGTCCAAAACCAACCTGCTGTATTACTTCCCGTCGAAAGAAGATTTGTATATCGCCGTGCTGAAAGGGCTGCTGGATATCTGGCTGGCGCCGCTGAAAGCCTTGCAGTCTGATCAACATCCGCTGGAAGCCATCCGTGAATATATCCGCCTGAAACTGTGTGTTTCGCGCGATCACCCACAGGCATCAAAGCTGTTTTGTCTGGAGATGGTACAGGGCGCGCCGCTGCTGAAACAGGAACTGGGGGGCAGTCTGAAAACGCTGGTGGAAGATAAATCGGATGTGATCCGTGGCTGGATTAAAGCAGAACTGATCGCGCCGGTTGAGCCGATGCAGCTGATTTTTATGCTGTGGGCCACCACGCAACATTACGCCGATTTTGGTGTTCAGGTGGAAGCTATTACCGGCAAAACGCTCAATGACCCTGAATTCTTTGAGCAAACGGTGAGCAACGTCCAGCGCATTATTACCGAAGGTATTCAGCTTCGGGATTAAGGGGGCAGAATGGATTCGGTTTCACAATTAGTTCTTGGCGCGGCGGTGGGTATTGCGGTGATGGGCAAACGTGCGCCGGTGTGGAAATCTGCACTGGCAGGCGCGGTGTGCGGAACCTTACCTGATCTGGATGTGTTTTACGATCACGGTGATGCCATCAGCAATATGACGATGCACCGCACCGAAAGCCATGCGTTATTTTATCTGACGCTGATTTCACCGCTGCTGGCCTGGCTGATGGCAAAACTGTTCAGCGGCGGACAACATTTCCGCCACTGGTGGGGCGCGGTCTGGCTGGCGCTGATCACCCATCCGTTGCTGGATCTGATGACGGTTTACGGCACACAGCTCGGCCTTCCGTTTACCCATTATCCTTTTGCCATCGGCAGCATTTTTATTATCGATCCACTCTATACCCTGCCGCTGATTATCGGCGTCGGTCTGGCGCTTTATCGCGAGCAGCAGCGCGGCATTATGTGGAGTAATGCGCTACTGGGCATCAGTTGCCTGTATCTGGCCTGTACCGTGATTGAGCAACATCAGGTGACGCGGCACGTTGGCGCAGAACTGCAGCGGCAAAATATAGAAAGCACACAGGTTCTGGTCACGCCGACACCGCTCAATTCGCTGGTGTGGCGTGTGGTGGTGATGAGTAAAGACAGTTACGGTGAAGGCTTTACCTCATTGCTGCATCCGGATTCCCCGATCCGCTTCCGCTTCTATCCGCGCGGTGAAGCGTTGTATGAAGCGCACAAAGATAATGCGTTTCTGGCGCGCGTCGCCTGGTTCAGCCACGGTTTCTTCAGCGTAAAAGAGCAGGCCGGGCATATTCTGGTCAGCGATTTACGTATGGGGCAGGAACCGGATTACACCTTTGTGTTCGATCTCGGCGAGATGAAAGCCGGTGCACCGCCGCAACTGCCGGTGAAAGTGGCCTCCGTCAGGCCGTCTGCCTCAAAAATGTGGGCGCAGTTCCGGCAGGCGCTGGACGTGGAGTGATCTGCATAAAGTTGCCCGGATTGAGGTATGAGTTAAAGGATTGTCATGACGAAAGAAAGTGTTTGCCTGCGGGTACCCTTGCAGACAAACACTTCAGGTCAGAATATTATTTAACGTTGGCGCGGTGGATAGTCATCATCAACAAAGCCGATAAGCGATAAAGCCTGCTGAATTTCCGGACAACTCATAAAATAACGCCATAACAATCCACTACGATGGTTTTCAATCATGCCAATGATCGGTCCCTGGTCGATGGCCAGATATCCCTCGGAATACCAGTTTTTGGAAAGATTTACACCATCAATAAACCCGCATTTCTCGGTCCACAGCGCATTTCCCAGGTCGTCATAAAAATGGCGCAGCGCTGCTATTGACGCTTCAGGTAAATAAGGTAAGTCACATAGTGCAGCGGTAAGGGTAATCGTCCCGTCATCAGACGTTGGATCATGACTTGCATAACCTGCAGGTCCGTAACCCGATGTCAGTCCCCAGTAATTTTCTGCATAGCCGTTAAATCCGCCAGGGTTATCGATACAGTAAGCCTGCTGGATCTGGCTTTGCGCTTCACCCTGCTGGAAATAATTCACGTTATTGGCACTGTCCCGCAGATTACGCGGGTCAAAACCGAGGAAGGAGTAATGCATAAAGAACATCGGGCCGCCCATCGTCGGGCCGATCGGCAGTGTAACGCCGTAGTAGTCTTTGTTTTTGTTGTGATAACTTCCCTGTGACCAGCCCCTTTCCCAGAGTGCCGGATCGATGGCATGGGTCGGCGAGGCAATGGCCAGCAGGTAGCTGATCATCGCTTCGTTCCAGCCGGTGATTTTCATCCCCATGGTGAACTGTAAATTTTTATCGATATGCCAGTACAGACTGTTGCTGTTATTGGTGAAGTAGTTCCAGTCAATGTCATGCCAGAGTGTGTTGATTTTATCCGTCAGCCCAGGATCATTAAAATACTGACGTGCCGTCAGCAACCCCTCCACCATGAACGAGGTTTCGACCAGATCTGCGCCATTGTCATCGGTACCAAACGGAATGGTCGCGCCTGTACTGCCGTTAATCCAGTGTGGCCAGGCACCTTTGTAACGGGTGGTCGGGCCGCCCAGAAAATCGACCATTTTATTAATGCGATCGTACCCTTCTTCTCGAGTGATAAAACCGCGTTCAATCGCCACCAGAATGCCCATGACGCCAAAACCGCTGCCGCCAATGGTCACCGGTTCATTAAGCCCGGCATCGCTGTTGCGATATAACCGCTCAAAAGCCAGACCGCTGGTCGGGTGTGCGTAGTCCCAGAAATAACGCAGCGTGGTTTGCTGTACTTTATCAAGCAACTGCTCGTCATCGAGGGACGGATAAACTGCCGCGTTGACGGCCGCAAGCTGTTGAGAAACAATCGGGTCCAGTTCTCCGAAACGGTTAATGCGGATATCCATACAGGCCACGCCATCACGGGCAGCTACGTCTTTCACCCATTGGGCTAAGGCGTCAGTGTCGTAATGTTTACCGGTATCGCTTGAACCCATCGCACCCCAGCCCGCATTCACCGTCTGGTTGCCGAGCGCTATCCAGCGATACCACTGGTGATAGCCGTCGTTGCTGTCCCAGCGGGAATCCGGTAACTCAGTCATCACATAGTTACCTTCGGCATTTTTCGTGCCATATGCCTCACCAGCAGAGTAATCGGTATAGGCCAACGTGTGCACACCAATCCCGGTAACTATACGGTCGGGATTCCCCGCCCGCGAGCCGTCCACCACATCGTTGATGTTGTAAGGTTGGTTCATATCGGTGTAAGTGTTCCACATACCGTCGAACCACCAGCCCGCTAACAAATCACCATAACGTTCACCAAACTCCCGTACCACCGCATAGTTCATGCGCGTAGTTTCAGAGGTGATGATATTGTCAAATGGAGAACATTCGTACAGATGCGGTACCAGCATGTCACCCCAGCGATCCGGTGAGTGCTGATTCGCGTCATCATCGTAATAAATCAGGCTGGCTTTGGCTGGCGCGAAGCCCATCATGTACAGCATCAGTTTGATGTCGTACTTCGCCAGTTCCTGAGCCATTTCCAGCGGCAAGTCACGAATGGCACTGCGCACGCCAGGTTCAATATCCAGAATGGCATCATGAGTTTTATTCGGCCCCAGCTTGTAACCGGCATGTTGATCCATCGTCAGCAGAACAAAGCCCGCTCCCGTTTCACTGATGGCTTTGGCATAAGCCTGCACGTCAAAAGTACTGAGGAAATCGTCCCAGCTTTCGCCCGGTTGCCATTTCTCATTTTGCGGAATATCCGGTGAGAGATTGAGATAGTTAGGCAGGAAATGGTGCGATACGCCGTAGTGCGCGTTGCGGAACCAGTCGGTTCGCGGGTTGCCACTTCGCGCAACGACAGGCCCGACAATCACAGATTGTGACTCACCAAAGCACAGGCGTTCATTGCGCGGTGTAACCGTGACGCGAATATATTTCCCGTTGTGCTCGGGCAGCAGCATCATTGTGCGGGTATGCAACCCGTTGATGGTACTGAACGGGCCAGTCGTACTGCTCGCCACTTCCCACAGGTATTCACTGCCATTTTCTGCAAAACCGCCGGGGTCAGTAAAAAGATAATCCGGGCATAGAATTTCGCGCGTCAGTAACGAGCCGCTTAATAGCAGGGAAGAGAGAGAAGGCGCGGCTATCGTGGTCGGTTCCAGCGAGAAATTCGCATCAACAGGCAGCTCACGATAACGCAAGGTGAAGACGATATTTTGCTCAACCGCCGCAAGTTCGAGTGGTGTGAAAGAGAGTGTTGCAGTATTGCCTGCCGCATCCCACTCAAAGTGAGTTATTGGCAAACCAACGCGCATTTCATTGTTCACTTTGAGGTGTGTCAGGAAATCACTCAGCACAGGTGCCACAGATTGCGGGTGAACAAACACCGCTTTCAGCCTGCCATTACTCGCCTGAAGGTTGAAATTCGTGTCGGCCAGTTGACGATAATGCCCGCTCAACGTCTGCGGGTTTATCTGTGAATCAAAGAATTTAACTTCATCAATGATACCGTTGAAAGCATCAGCCAGCGCGCCGTTGGTATCCAGCCGTCCGCCCACTTTCACCGACGTGGTGACGTTCGTCTGCACCACATTACTGCCACCGGTCATCGCTATATTGCCGTTAACCGCCAGGGCATATTCATCACCCTGGCGCAGAATTGCGACGTGGGTCCAGGCATTCAGTGGAATAAAAGACTTGGTTGTTAAGGTAAACGAGATGCTGTTGGTATCATTCGACATCGTGCAAACCAGCTGATTGTCCTGGGTGTAAAGCTGCCAGCGCTGGTTGTTGTTGTTGCGCGTGTCCTGGCTGACAATCATGCTCATCGCTGTTGAACGCGGGTATATCCACGCTTCAACGGTAAAAGCCGATTTTTGCAAACAATCCAGTACGCCTAAATCAATATAACCCGGCTGCCCGCTGGCAAAATCGATACCCTTGTTGAGCTTTGCCGTCACCAGTGAGGGGGCATGACCCTGGCTTATTGCACTGCGTTGATTATTAATGGTCTCTAAGAAAGCCCCGTCAGTTTCATCATCAAAGGTGTAGTAATACTTCATTCCCTGGTTGTAGGTAAACGTGGCCTGGATATCGGCAAAATCTTTCGTCAGGATCTCATTTTTAAGCCCGCAGAAAGTCAGGGTATAGAGGATGCCAGTTTGTAAGTCAGGCGCATTGAGCGTCAGTGTCGTTTTTAAATCATCTATTGCGACACTTTGAATAACGCCACCATTATCCAGATCATAGTTTGTCAGATCTAATGCACTTTTTGAGTCCAGCGCCTGGTTGAAAGTAACCACAATATTGTCATTGCCGTCAGTTGTGGTTTTAACAATTTCAAGATCGCCCGCGTTATAAACTTTTAACGCATCCAAATGAGCCCAGGTTCCTGAACGTTTAATTCCCTTAATGTTATGGTTGCCGAAAGGCAAGCCGGTTTTCTGATATAAAATATGGCTGTTTAAATGGCTGTCTGACCACGTGCTAATGCGCCCTTGAGAAACATCATCGATATATATTTCCACATCACCCTGATCGGTATTGCTTTCTGCATAATAGGAAATATCGGTGCCGACAAAATCCAGCGAGAATGTCCCGGAGTTATTGTTTTGAGTATATGAGGTGGTGTGATTAAAAATACTCGACGTGCGCCCGGTACTATGTGTCCAGTTACCGCCATACGTGATTTCAGGCTGTGGATCGTCATAAACCTGTTCAGGAGGTAACGCAGTGTAGCGCAGAGTAAAGGACTGGTTTTGAACGGTGGTGGTCAAAATTTGATTACTGATTTGGCTCAGCGTTAAGGTGTAATCCGTGTTCGCAGTTAAACCATCAATGATCAAAGTTGCGGTTTTTCTGTCATTGCTTAAGCTGACTGAAGTCACACTTGCGCCATTATTGAGCTGATAGTTACCGGGTACCGTTCCGCTTTGTTGATCGAGAGACTGATTGAACAGGAGAGTTGCTGTACCTTCGCTACCTGCCCCTGAAAAAGCTTTTACTTCAGCGGTGAGCGGGGCATCGTTATAAACTTTGAGCTGATCGAGCAACATCCATGTGCCGTTTTTCTTCACCCCTTTAAAGGTATGATGACCCGGTGGCAGGCCCGCAATATAAAAAATAAGATCGCTATATTGGTGCGTTGGCGTTTTGGTGGTTGCCGTACCGTATAACACGCCATTAAGATAAAAATCTATTTCGCCCTGATCGGAGTTTCTTTCACTATAAAATCCAATTCCGGAACCGATAAATGTGTATTCAAAATACTTTCCGTTATCGTACAGCGCCATACTTGCACCATCATCGCTGTAAGCCCTTCCGGTATACCGTGCCCAGTTGCCGGTATAAATAATAGAGGGATCATTATCCTGAATAATAGTTTCTGGTTGTACGTCTTGCTTTGCAGAATACATAAAATAGGCCTCATGCTAATCGACATTAAATTAGATTTAATGCTAGCTAAGGTATGAGGAGGCCGTGCATCATAAATAATCACGCAGAGAAAGTTATATTTTTTAGTGAATATTTATGATTTAAATATTTAAATAAAAGCGCCGAAAGAGATTTGCAGTGCCTTTATTATAGAAAAGAGATTAATAATTAATTAGAGAGAATGACTGAGGAGGGTTTTTATGCTCCTCAGTCATTCAAAACACTGTGACTAAAAAATACCTATGGCAGTCTATTCGTGCAATCAGGACTGGCGCCTGCGCAGCCAGTAGCCAATCCCCAGAATCACAAACCACAGCGGCGTGACGAGCAGCGCCTGACGGGTATCATCCTGTAAGGTCAGCAGCACCAGCACGAAGACGAAGAATGCCATACAGACCCAGCTCATCAGTTTGCCGAGCGGCATTTTGTAGATGGAGGCTTCGTGCAGTTGCGGACGTTTACGGCGGTAGACCAGATAAGAGCAGAGGATGAGGGTCCAGACGAACATAAACAGGATCGCAGAAACGGTGGTGACCAGCGTGAAAACCGTCACCACATTCGGGATCAGGTAAATCAGTACCACACCGCCGAGCAGGCAGATGCAGGAAAAAGTCAGGCCGTTCGATGGCACCGCGCGGGAAGAGAGCTTACCGAAGGCTTTCGGTGCGTTGCCTTCCTGTGCCAGGCCAAACAGCATGCGGCTGGTGGAGAATACACCACTGTTAGCGGATGACGCCGCTGAGGTCAGTACCACAAAGTTGATGATGCTCGCCGCCGCCGGAAGACCGGCCAGAACGAACAGTTCAACAAACGGGCTTTTATCAGCAACCACATGGCTCCAGGGCGTCACCGACATAATCATGATCAGCGAGAATACATAGAACATGATAATGCGCAGCGGGATTGCGTTGATGGCGCGCGGCAGGGATTTTTGCGGATCTTTCGTTTCGGCGGCGGTGGTGCCGACCAGTTCGATACCAACAAACGCGAACACGGCTATCTGGAAACCGGCAAAGAAACCGCTGACGCCTTTCGGGAAGAATCCGCCGTCATTCCACAGGTTGCTGAAGGACGCAACCGTGCCGGCTGGCGTCTGGAAGTGAGTCAATACCATCACCAGCCCGGCGATAATCAGCCCGACAATGGCGACAATTTTGATCATCGCGAACCAGAATTCCATCTCACCGAACATTTTCACGGTAGCGAGATTCAGGCTCAGCAGTACCAGAACGCAGAGCAGCGACGCGACCCATTGTGAGAGGCCGGGGAACCAGAACTGCGCATACGCGGTAATGGCGACGACATCGGCGATACCGGTCACTACCCAGCAGAACCAGTAGGTCCAGCCGGTGAAATATCCTGCCCACGGGCCAAGCAAATCGGCGGCAAAGTCGCTGAAGGATTTATAGTCGAGATTGGACAGTAACAGTTCACCCATCGCACGCATGACGAAAAACAGCATAAAGCCGATGATCATGTAGACGAAGATGATGGACGGACCCGCCAGACTGATCGTTTTGCCGGAGCCCATAAACAGGCCGGTACCGATAGCGCCGCCAATGGCAATGAGCTGGATATGACGGTTAGAGAGATTTCGCCGCAAACCTTCAGCGTTCTCTTCCTCCGGCCGGACGAGGATTTTTGACTCTTCTTGCATGTTGTATTGATTCCTGTTTTTTGCTTTTTGCGTATGAACTCCGCCATATCGCATTCATTTACGTCAATTTTCTGAGCTCTGCATGGCCCTTTGCTCACCACGGCGGGAACGACAGCGTGCGTGAACGGTGTAATAGTAATGTTAAGTACGCATTTATTATAACTGGCATGAAAAATGCCAAAGGAAAAAATGTATCGTATTTTTTACATTGTCGATAACTGAGTGTTAATTAACCAAATATCTTCGAAAGTGGCAGGAATAATACCGTTTTTAGACGTGATGAGCTTCACAAATATGACGGATATTAACGGCAAAAAAGTATGGATAAGCGTTTGACAACATCATGGCAGAAGAGAATAATCCGTTCCGTTGGGTCGTTAGCTCAGTCGGTAGAGCAGTTGACTCTTAATCAATTGGTCGGCGGTTCGAACCCGCCACGACCCACCAACAAATTATTAATCAATGTATTACGCTCCTTCTGCTCTTATTTTCCTTTCTTCTTCAAGCCGTCAGTTCCTCTGTTGTATACACCGGTAATAAAGCCGTTTCCTGTCGGGAAATAACGCTGAATATCTTGTCGTTTATTTAATCGATCTGGCAGGCGTGTTTTGCGGGATATAAATTTACTGCTCAATAAAAATGAGCGGAAGGCAGAAAATACAGGGGATAAAAGTCAGGCCCCGGTCCGGGGCCAAAACAGTGTGAAGGGCAGGAATGCATCAATACATAATGGTGGTATTAGGTGCATTACCATTTTTGAGCTGTTTTTGTAGCCGCATGCACAGGCTGAAGATCAGCAAATGAACATGCGTGATAAACGTCCTTTCTTCGGTGAACTGGTCACTGCGTAAGACAACCGTCTCCGAACGATTCTGTTTGGCAACCAGTAACTCAATCCCTTTGTCGCGGAATTCGTCTTCGTAGGCTTTAACGATCCCTGCGGGGGCGATTAGTGTGTAGCTGTACATAATGATTCCTGAAACTGAGTTGAACGACTGATCGGATAAATCCTAACAAGAATATCAAATACCCGTGGATGACTATTAGCAATTCGGGTGGTGTTTTTTTGTACTAACGTCACAGATTTAGATGACTTTCTCAGGCTTCGGACTCTCCATAGCCCGCTCCCGCCGGTTTTTTTGTTGCCCGCCGCGCGCACACTGCTATCATTCGTTCATAAACTCAGGGAGATAACGATGAAAAAAACACTGGTGGCCTTGGCGGCTTTATTTTTAGCCGGGTGCGCGGCCAATCCTTATGAACCGACGCTACAGGTCAAGTCATCTTTCGCTAACGCCAGCGCGGCAGCGCCCGCAGGGCAGACCCATATCCGTTTACACCGCTTAGATCAGTGGTCAGTCGTGCCATTTGAGAAAACCTGTCCGCTGATGGTGTTTTTAGACGGGAAGACCGTGGCTTCCCTGCATTTTAATCAGTACGTGGATTTGAATGTACCGAACGGGATGCGCACCATTGATGTTCGTATTGCGTGCGCGCTGACCAAAACATCAGGTTCGATTACCGTGGATGCGAAGGGCAAAAGCATCAGCCTGGAAACGGATCGCAGCTTCTTCGGAACCTACAACATCCGGCCGGAAGGCAGCAGTAATAAATAACAAAATGACAAAACCCGCTGAATGCGGGTTTTTTTATGATCATTTTCTTTTTGTCCGTTTTGCGCGGGTTGCTGTCAGTTAGTCAGGCGCAGGAAGTTATCGTTTGCGTACTATGGATTTAACGGAACTTAACCGCTGCCTCAATGATAAAAGGAGAATCGTATGTTAAACGACCCGTCGCAAAAATATCGCCCCTTTCCGCAGGTGAATTTACCCGATCGCCGGTGGCCGGGAAATGTACTCAATAAAGCCCCGCAATGGTGTTCCAGTGATCTGCGTGACGGCAATCAGGCACTGGCAGAACCCATGGACAATGCCCGTAAGCGCCATTTTTTTGATTTGCTGGTGAAGTGTGGTTTTAAGCAGATTGAGGTGGCGTTTCCCTCGGCTTCACAAACCGATTTTGATTTTGTCCGCAGTCTGATTGAAGAGGGGCTAATCCCGGATGATGTGGTGATTCAGGTGCTGACGCCTTCACGGCCGGATCTGATCGCCCGTACCTTTGAGGCACTCAAAGATGTGCCGCGTGCCATTGTGCATTTATATAACGCGACTGCGCCGGTGTTCCGTGAAGTGGTATTTAATCAGGATCAGGCTGCAACCCGCGAGCTGGCGGTTCGCGGCGCTCAGCAAATTCGTCAGCTGTGCGGGCAATATCCGCAGACGGAATGGACGTTTGAGTATTCACCGGAAACCTTCTGCTTCACCGAACTGGAGTTTGCGCTGGAAGTGTGTGAAGCCGTGGCAGATGTCTGGGAACCGGGCAATGAACGACCGATGATCATTAACTTACCGGCAACGGTGGAAGTCAGCACGCCGAATATTTATGCCGATCAGATTGAATGGTTCTGCCGTCATTTCAGCCGCCGCGAACAGGTTTCGGTCAGTGTTCATCCGCACAATGACCGTGGAACCGGGGTGGCCTGTGCGGAGCTGGCGATGCTGGCCGGCGCCGACCGCGTGGAAGGATGCCTTTTTGGTAACGGTGAACGCACCGGTAACGTGGATATCGTGACGCTGGCGCTGAATCTTTACACTCAGGGCGTCGCGCCGCTGCTGGATTTCAGTAATTTGCAGGCGATTGTCGAGGCGGTGGAAGAATGCAACCAGTTGCCGGTACATCCGCGCCATCCGTATGCCGGTGAACTGGTGTTTACGGCATTTTCCGGCTCGCATCAGGACGCCATCAAAAAAGGATTTGCTGCGCAGAATACATCAGAGAGCGCTGTCTGGCGGGTACCGTATCTGCCGTTAGATCCGGCGGACGTCGGTTGCAGCTATGAAGCGGTGATCCGCGTTAACAGCCAGTCAGGGAAAAGCGGGGCGGCCTGGTTGCTGGAACAGAATCACGGGCTGAAATTACCGCGCGGTTTGCAAATTGATTTCAGCAAAGCGGTGCAGCGTGAAACCGATACGCACGGCAAGGAAATGAGCACCAGCGATATCTGGCGGTTGTTCCGTCAGCGCTACGGGTTAACCGATCAGCCGGGGGTAAAACTGCTGAGTTACGACATCCGCAGCGATGAGCAAAACGTCTGCCATTTCAGTGCGCGGATCCACTATCGCAATGAAGAACAGCATATTACCGGCAGCGGTAACGGTTTGTTGTCCGGTGCGGCAGACGCACTGCGTCGCAGTTACGATGTGCAGCTGGAAATTGGCGATTATCATGAACATACGCTGGGGCATCAGAGTCACAGCCGCGCGGTGGCGTATCTGAGCTGCCGGGGGCGGTTGGGCGAAACCTGTTATGGCGTGGGCATTGACAGTGATGTGTCCGGTGCCTCATTACAGGCGTTGTTCAATGCTGCCAGTGCCATCATGGCTGACTAAAATATTCGCTGGGTGAGACGCCAAGTGACCGGCGAAACATCGCACTGAAGGCACTCGGGCTGTCGTAGCCGAGTGCCAGCGCCACATCAATAACTGAAATGCCCGCAGCAAGCTGGTTCAGGGCTTCAAGCAGTTTTGCCTGGCGAACCCAGTCACTGAAACGTAATCCGGTTTCGCGCTGGAAACGACGTGAGAGTGTGCGGCTGCTGATATTCAGACGTTGCGCGACCTCTTCCAGCTCCCATGATGAACCAAGATCTGCACGAATTTGCTGGCAAAGTTCAGTCAGCTCCGGCTCTTGGGGTTCCGGCAGATAAAGAGGCAGTGTCGGTAACAGGCGCAGTTCATCAAGCAATAATTCCATGATGCGTTCATCGCGCCCGCCGGGCAGATAATCGGCCGGAATAGTCAGCGATGACAAAATCAGTTCACGCAGCAGCGCAGAAATCTGTACCACCTGACATTGCGCCGGTAAGTCAGCACGGGCGAGTGGATCGACAAACAGGGTGCGGGCCTTGACCCCGCCGATAAAACGCAGGCTGTGTTCAACCTCTGCAGGCAGCCAGACCCCGCGTCCGGGCGGCACCATCCAGGTGCCGAGCGACGTATGCACTTCTACAATGCCGGATAGCGTATGAATCAGCTGTGAGCAGTTGTGACTGTGAGCAGGTTCGCTGTCGCCATGTTGATAATCAATGGCCAGAGGCGCAATCGCCTGATGGGGAGCAAGGAAATTGTGATGCATTGATCAATGATGTTTCTGTTTTTTGGCGTCTTCTACGGCTTGTTTGGCTTCTTCTGCCGCTTTTTCAATTTCTTCTTCTGTCAGTTGTTCAGAAACTTCAAACAGTTCACCCAGCCCGTCACTGACATGGACTTCATCGGCTTTGCTTTTGTTTTCTTTATTCTTTTCGTCGCTCATGTTTATGTTCTCATTGAATGGATGCAGGGCATGATTATAGCAGACATTGCGGGGGATAACCGGAAGGCGAGAGGCAGAGTCCGTCAGGCGACAGACTCTGAAAAGGCATTACTGGCGATACGCGAACTTAATTTGCTGCAGGGAGTTTTTGAACACTTCAGCCTGCTGCTCGTCTTCCATCTGCGCGACAAAACGCTCCATGTTCAGCATCACTTTACCGGCATCAGCCTGGCCAATTGCTTTCAGGATCAGGGTCAGGGTGGCTTTCAGGCAGGCAACTTCTGTTGCCAGTGTTTCAACGTTTGCTTCAGTTGTAAAATCGCAATTACTCATTATTTTTATCTCCTCAGGCAAGCTGCAGGCAGCGCGCCGAATTCTGAACATATGAAAAGTGGCCGCATTTTAGCATAGTTGGTCCGTTTTAGGGCAGCGTCAGTGGGGCCGCTTAAAATGAGGGCGAGCGCCCGCATATAGAGTTCCGGACAGCGAGTAAAGAATACTAAACATAAGGAGCGGTTGAGAATCTTTCATCTTTATGTGCAGACTTATTCATATAAGCCATCGGCAATTCGTGCGATCGCAAATAATAATTGGATATATCATAGATATATGAAGTGGGTGTACAGCCGCTTAAATAGTCAGCCCGGCGTTAAGCGCGTTTCAGATAAGAGAAAAGGCCTGGGGTTATTTACTTACCGCTTAAAAGAGATCACGGATTTTCCTGCCTGCCCTTTGATTAGACACGTTTTTTTTATAATTTATTAATACAGATAGTGGTACTTCTCATTTACATTCAGCAAACTAGTTTTTTGCAGACATTTCTTGGTCAGGAACGCCTGATAGAGTAAAATACGCAGGCTATAATAAATAACTGTGTCTTCCTGCTTTAAAATACTACCGATGAGCGGTAGTGGGGCGAGTTTGTTGATATTGGCCTCTTATTTGTCACCTTCTCTTCATTTATAAGCTGTCTGAGAGCAAATTTTAATGTTCGATACGTAGGTTTACGTAAGACAAGCGTGAAGTCCCTGACGGTGTGTTGCCCTTATTTTTTGGAGAATTCTCTTTGATTAGCGTTCTTCTTGTTGATGACCACGAACTGGTGCGCGCAGGGATCCGACGCATTCTTGAAGATATCAAAGGCATCAAAGTTGTTGGTGAGGCGCAATGCGGTGAAGATGCCGTCAAATGGTGTCGGACCCATGACGTTGATATCGTCCTGATGGATATGAACATGCCAGGTATTGGCGGGCTTGAAGCGACCAAGAAAATTGTCCGCTTTTCGCCAGACATCAAGATCATCATGTTAACGATTTATACTGAGAACCCGCTGCCAGCCAAAGTGATGCAGGCGGGGGCTTCCGGTTACCTGAGCAAAGGCGCGGCTCCGCAGGAAGTGATCAATGCTATCCGTCTGGTTGACTCGGGTCAGCGTTATATTGCCTCCGACATTGCTCAGCAAATGGCATTGAGCCAGATTGAACCGCAATCTGAAACGCCTTTTGATTCCTTATCCGAGCGTGAATTGCAAATCATGCTGATGATCACCAAGGGACAAAAGGTCAATGAAATTTCTGAACAACTGAGCTTGAGTCCTAAGACGGTTAACAGTTATCGTTACCGGATGTTTAGTAAATTAAATATCAGCGGTGATGTTGAGTTAACGCATCTGGCAATCCGGCACGGTTTGTTCAACACGGAGACTTTATCAGGCAGTGAGTGATGAGCGTTTCGACCCAAAAGCCTTTCTGAAAACGGTCACCAGCCAGCCGGGCGTCTACAGAATGTATGACGCCAGCGGCACCGTAATCTACGTAGGTAAAGCCAAAGACCTCAAAAAACGTCTTTCGAGTTATTTTCGCGTCCAGGTTTCCAGCCGTAAAACCGAAACTCTGGTCAAAAACATCGCGCAAATTGATGTGACCGTGACCCACACGGAAACCGAAGCGCTGCTCCTCGAACATAATTACATCAAACTTTATCAGCCGCGTTATAACGTATTGTTACGCGATGATAAGTCATATCCGCTGATCTTCCTCAGTGCGGATAACCATCCAAGACTTTCGGTACACCGCGGTGCTAAGCACGCCAAAGGTGAGTATTTCGGGCCTTTCCCGAATTCCTATGCCGTGCGTGAAACACTGGCGCTGCTGCAAAAACTTTTCCCGATACGCCAGTGCGAAAACAGCGTTTACAGCAACCGTTCGCGTCCTTGTCTGCAATATCAGATTGGCCGCTGTCTGGGCCCGTGTGTCAAAGGCCTGGTGAGCGAGGAAGATTATAAAGATCAGGTGGAATACGTTCGCCTTTTCCTCTCCGGGAAAGACCAGCAGGTTGTGACACAGCTTGTAAACCGCATGGAAGAAGCCAGTAAAGCGCTGCGCTTTGAAGATGCCGGACGGATACGCGATCAGATTCAGGCTGTACGCCGTGTGACAGAACGTCAGTTTGTGTCGGGTAACAGCGAAGATCTGGATGTGATCGGCGTGTCCTTCGAGTCAGGCATGGCGTGCCTGCACGTTCTGTTTATCCGTCAGGGCAAAGTGCTGGGCAGCCGCAGTTATTTCCCGAAAGTACCGGGCGGTACCGATCTGGGCGAAGTGGTGCAGACCTTCGTCGGACAATTCTATTTGCAGGGCAGTCAGCAACGGACGCTGCCTGGCGAAATTCTGCTGGATTTCAGTCTGGCGGAAAAAGATCTGCTGGCCGATTCGCTCAGCGAACTGGCCGGGCGCAAAGTGCAGATTCAGAGTAAGCCGCGGGGCGACCGTGCCCGTTATCTGAAACTGGCGCGCACCAATGCCTCTGCTGCGCTGACGACCAAACTGGCGCAGCAGTCGACAATCCATCAGCGGCTGTCCGAACTCGCAAAAACACTGCATCTTTCGGAAATTAACCGCATGGAATGCTTCGACATCAGCCATACTATGGGCGAGCAGACGGTCGCTTCCTGTGTGGTTTTTGACAGTAATGGCCCGGTGCGTTCTGAATACCGGCGCTATAACATTACCGGCATCACGCCAGGCGATGATTACGCGGCGATGGCGCAGGTATTGCAGCGTCGCTATGGCAAAGCGCTTGATGACAATAAGATCCCTGACGTCATTTTTATTGATGGCGGTAAAGGGCAACTCGGCATGGCACTGGATGTGTTTCATTCGCTGAATGTTGAGTGGGACAAATCCAAACCTTTACTGATTGGTATTGCGAAAGGTGCGGATCGTAAACCCGGGCTCGAAACGCTGTTCTTTGTGCCGGAAGGTGAAGGGATTGCATTACCCGCTGATTCGCCAGCGTTGCATGTCATCCAGCATATTCGTGATGATTCGCATAACCATGCCATTACCGGCCACCGGCAGAGGCGTGCGAAAGTGCGTACGACCAGTGCGCTGGAAGAGATTGAAGGCGTCGGGCCGAAACGGCGTCAGGTTTTACTGAAATACATGGGAGGCATTCAGCCATTACTGAATGCCAGCGTAGAGGAAATTGCACAGGTACCGGGTATTTCTATCGCATTGGCAGAAAAGATCCATAATGCGTTGAAACACTAAAGGCAATGTAGCAACATACTCATAATATCCACACCGGACAAACAGTTACCTTCGCTATGCAATTTAATATACCTACGTGCCTTACCCTGTTTCGCGTTGTACTGATACCGTTCTTCGTGCTGGCCTTTTACCTGCCTTATCCGTGGGCATCAATGGCCTGTGCGCTGATTTTCGTTTTTGCTGCCGTAACCGACTGGTTTGACGGCTATCTGGCCCGCCGCTGGAAGCAGACGACGCGTTTTGGTGCATTCCTTGATCCGGTCGCTGATAAAGTGATGGTAGCGATTGCGCTGGTGCTGGTGGCTGAATATTTTCACTCATGGTGGATTACGTTACCGGCGGCGACCATGATTGCCCGTGAAATCATTATTTCCGCGCTACGTGAGTGGATGGCTGAGATTGGAAAACGCAGCAGTGTGGCCGTTTCCTGGATCGGTAAAGTGAAAACCACGGCGCAGATGCTGTCGCTGGTCGCGCTGTTGTGGCGTCCTGATGCCATTGTTGTCTGGGTTGGTGTCGCTGCACTTTATATTGCGGCAGTGCTGACTTTCTGGTCAATGTTCCAATATCTGAACGCTGCGCGTCATGATTTGCTGGAACCCTGATCAAACTGCCGTAAAAAACGTCAAACGATCGCATGAAGCAGATAATTTTATTGACTCAATCCGTCAGGTCAGTAGAATGCAACGCATCGGAAGGCAGCCAGTCTTATGCCAGAAGATTAGTTAAAAAAATCAGTACGTTCTGATTAAAGCGGGAATAGCTCAGTTGGTAGAGCACGACCTTGCCAAGGTCGGGGTCGCGAGTTCGAGTCTCGTTTCCCGCTCCAAATTTTCTTAAACTGGTTCGTGAATTGGTTTAAGTGCAAGACAAGTAGTAAGATTTAAGGCGCGTTAACAAAGCGGTTATGTAGCGGATTGCAAATCCGCCTAGTCCGGTTCGACTCCGGAACGCGCCTCCAATTTTCCCGGAGCCCGGGTGGTGGAATCGGTAGACACAAGGGATTTAAAATCCCTCGGCTTATGGCTGTACGAGTTCAAGTCTCGTCCCGGGTACCATGGGAAAATTAGCTGAATAATCAAAAGCAATAAAGTAGTAATGTCGTTATAGCCACCTTCGGGTGGTTTTTTTATTTCTGAAATTCACATCTTCCTGATGCAATAAAAAAGGCCACCTGCAACAGGGGGCCTTAAGTGTTTCTTCAATCACATTCTTCGCGTGCGCAACCTCAGCCAGAATTGACATGTTCTGAACGCCATGTCGGTTGTGTCGGTTATTGGATGAAAGAGATGAAGAAAATCAGAAATTAAAACAGCCCCGAGGGGCGTTTTTAGGGTTAGAATTCACCCGATGAATCAGTGTTGCTCAATGCCCTGATTGATAGCGGCAAATGGTAGTTAGGCTGGCTGGTGAAAAACGCCTGCAGGGCAACGCGTTTCTTTCTGTCGATTGAGATCTCTTCCATGGTTTTGCGGAAGATACTGTACCGGCCACAAGAAGTGCAGGTCACGGTAACAATTTTCGCCGACATATTAACCGACGTCTTATTCGTGCTTTGGCATAACGGACACTCGTCTTGAGCGCTTAAAACTGTGGAACTCATAAAACCTCCGGTTTTACTTAGAGCGGGCAGTAGTCTAGCACAAAAAGGCGTCAGTGACTTAACGATAATTTAATTATCAGTGGATTTCAGCGTCAACTCAGTGTAGGGAGCGCACAAGCCGCTGATGACAAGGCAAAGTTTTTCCCCGATTTTCTCCGCTTTCCTCATTATCATCTTGCATTACACTTAAGGTATTCATCCTGATTATGGGTTTTTGCGAAGTATGACTCCTGCTCTGTACCATCGTATTGATTGTTCAATATACAGACACATTTATATTGTTGGCGATTTGCATGGTTGCCTGAGTTTGCTCGGGGAAAAGCTGGCGAAAGTGTCTTTCGATCCCCACCGCGATCTGCTGTTATCTGTGGGTGACCTTGCTGATCGCGGGCCTGACAGCGTCGGTTGTTTGCAACTACTCAATGAAACCTGGTTCGCGTGTGTACGCGGAAATCACGAGCAGATGGCGATTGATGCCATAAACGAAGAGAATATCCCGCGCTGGTTACGTAATGGTGGCGACTGGTTTTATGCCCTTGAGCATGACAAACAAGAACAGGCAAAAGCGCTGATTTTGCAGGCTGATAAACTGCCACATATTCTCGAACTGACCACCCGTGAGGGCAAGCGCATCGTGGTGGCTCATGCCGATTATCTTTCCGATGAATACGTGTTCGATAAACCAATGGATGGGGATGACGTTATCTGGGATCGTGAGCGTGTGAATTCTGCACTGGCAGGCCGTTTTCAACCGATTACGGGCGCGGATGAATTTTATTTCGGTCACACACCGGTTGAGCCTGCAATGCAGTTTGCCAATCAGTTTTATATTGATACGGGTGCCGTATTCGGCGGTTATCTGACGCTTCGTCAGTTGCAGTAATGTCAGGTATTAGCAGGGTTTGCGGTGACTGGCGGGCAACGGTATAGTGAGCGGCTGCGAACCGGGAAGGCACGAGATAACATCATGGAAAATAAGCGTGAAGACAGGATCCAGCGTCTGTTGCTGGCATTAAAAAAGACCGACAAAATTCACCTTAAAGAAGCGTCTTTACTGCTTAATGTTTCGGAAATGACTGTCCGTCGTGATCTCAATGCAGCACCTGCGCCGGTCATTTTGCTCGGCGGTTACATTGTGATTGATCCGAAGAATAATCCGGCGACGCATTACTTTATCAGCGAACAGAAAACCCGCCAGGTTGCTGAGAAACAACGCCTTGCCGCCCGTGCAGCCAGTCTTATTCAGGATAACGATACCGTCTTTTTTGACTGCGGCACGACAATGCCTTATGTGATTGAAAGCATTGCAGATGACCGGGTATTTACGGCTATTTGTTACTCGCTCAATACCTTTCTGGCGCTGCAGGAAAAACCTCACTGTGAAGTCATCCTGTGTGGCGGTGCGTTTAAATCCAGTAACAGCATTTTTACGCCTATCGGGCGCAGCAGCGAACTCGATTTTATCCGTCCGGCGAAAGCTTTTATTTCTGCTGCGGGCGTCAGTATTGAGCATGGTGTAACCTGCTTTAATTTTGATGAATTACTGATGAAACATCAGGCTATAGCACGCTCAGCGCAGAGTATTCTCGTCGTGGATAGCAGCAAATTTGATCAGATCCGGCCTGCAGCCATTGCGCCGCTTGCGCGCTTTAATGTGGTGGTCAGCAACGCTGAACCACCACAGGCTTATCTCGATTTCTGCGAGCAGTCCGACATTCCGCTGCTGGTGTAATACTTTCAGCGGATTGCCGGGATTTTTTCGACCGACTGATAAAAAACCACTTCCCAGATGCCATTTTTGGAACCGTCGCTGAGATAGTGCTCAAAGCAAGCTTTTCCATCCGGGCGATAGCTCGTACTGGCCAGCAGCTGGCTGTAGAATTCCCGCCAGGCTTTTTCAAAATTGCCGTCTGTAATCGTGGTGTGATACGCCGCATACGTGCCTCCCGGCAACGTTTGCAACGTCAGTCCTTCCGCATCATCCAGAATAAAATTATCGGCTACACAAACCGACGGATCAGCACGCAAAGCCTCAGCCGGCGTGGTGTCAGGATTATCATGAAACCACGTCAGCCATTCGTTTTGCGGCTGATGGTGCCGTGCAGCCCATTTCATCAGTTGCTGAAAACCACTGTGGATAGACTCCTGATAGGGGCCCACCACCCGGTAGCTCACCAGCTTTTTGGCCGGTCTCTCTACAATTAATAATGCCACGATGATCTCCTTTTATCTGACATGCATTGAACGGGTTCCCTGTTGAGTAACGTGCAAATGCCGAACTATAACAGTTTCCCGATTTACGCAGGTTAACTGCTCTACGCGCTATAACAGTTGTCGTGATAAAATTATGTAATCAGATTGCATTATAGTCGTGACGCAATGAGGTATGAGATGGACGTAATCAAAAACGTATTAAACAGTGAAATTGATCGCATCAACCGCCAGGAAGGGCGCGATGGTAAAGCGCGGATCAACGCTGAGTTCTTCGTAAACCATCCGTGGTTATGTCTGGCTATGCTGGTGGGGTACATTGCCGTGGGCATCGTCATGTACGTTTCACCTTATATGGGACTCGGCTGGTTTATCGGATTTACGGCTTTCCTGATCTTTATGTCCGCGATGCTATTGCTGGAAATTAAGCCGGTTTATCGCTACGAAGATATCGGCGTGCTTGATTTACGCGTTTGCTATAACGGCGAATGGTATTTCAGCCGCGAGCTTTCTGCTGACGCTGTGAAGCAAATTCTCAGCGCTGCTGATGTCAGTGAGCACATTAAAAACCGTATTGAATCGATTGTCCGCCATAAAGGTTTTGTGGACTTCTATGATGTCTACGATCTGGCGCGGCTGGAGCGCCAGTTGCCAGACAGCGCCGGGACAGCACAGTTAGCTCACTCATAACCCCTCTAAACATGGCAACAGGCCATGACGTTACCCTGCATGCTCTGATAAAATAGCGGCTGGACATCATTTTTGTGAACGTATTTGAACGCGAGAAAAATGATGTTGAGCCGTTACAGGAGCGACAGTGGAACGAATCAAACTTACCATTCATCATCTGCACAAAATCATCTCAGGCGAAAAACAGGATGCGCAAGCTACCGCACGCATTTATGCTGGCGATGAACTGTTACTGACAGAAACGATGACCGGGCAGGCTGTACATTTTGATCGTTTCATCAAAGCCGTACACGATAACGGCAAACCGTTGAGAGTTGAATGGGACAGCGACGGCAGCGCGCAAATGTCCGTAACGCGTGCCGAAGTATGCCCTTGCTGTGGCAGTGACGCCTTACACGGTTGATTAAATCGGGAAATGACCGCCAGCAGAGTCAATGCCAGACAGAGGTGAATGATGAAATTTATCAGCAACGAATTTGAATACCGTCAGTGGATAATGGATGAAATATTCCAGGCGAGTGCGGTAGGCGAAACCTCTGAGTTTGCCGATCAGGAAGTGGATGACTTTATCTTTGACGCCCGTCCGGTGGCTTATCCGTGCGTGGCCGTGATGATCCAGACGCCAGGCGAACCGGGTGTGTGTGAGCCGCGTTTTTTCTACAAAGAGCAAGTCTTTGAGTGGGCGTATAAAATGGGATTTGGCTTCGACAGCTAACTGCGCCAGTTTCATGCTGATTCAGCCCTAAGTCAGACTCAGGGCTGAGCGTCAGCCGTTCACGCTGTGGTTATCAGACATTTTTCCGATCGATTTTCTCTTCACCCCAGAACAAATAGTCTTCCTTGGTTTTGGCGAACGCGATAGGCAACACTTCGTCGTTGCCTTCTTCCCAGATTTTCTGTGCCAGCGTCTCGTCGTTATTCGCCAGTTCGAAAATGGCCTCGGCGATTTCGTGAGAGGTTTCACGGGTATTTGCCCACGCTTTGATGTTTGACGTCGTCATCCGGTTCTCCTCGTATTTATTTCAAAAAAGTGTCTCCGTGACACTGTTGCATTCACTATAACTATGGTTTCCCGATGCACTTTATGCAAATCCTGCGGCGGCAGGGCACAAAAAAACCGGCACCGGGCGTGGCCTGTCGTTTATACTGAACGCGATTTTGAACATTTAAGGTGATGAGAATGAGCGACGATATTTTTGATTTTGACATCGATGCTGCACTGGAAACTGCCGAAGTTAAAGCAGCTGAAAAAGCAGCAGAAGTGCCTGAAGCCGTTCAGGACGAAAGTGACTGCGAAGGCTGTAAAATCTGATTTTGCACAACAAAGCAGCAAACAAAAAAACCGCTTCGGCGGTTTTTTTTGTATCTGTCATTTATAACGACTTCGCAATGTTGAACTGAATTCCCTTTGTTGCCATAGCGTTGCAACGGGGTGTCCGCAGTGGCGTACTGACGCAAATGTAAGGGTTACGTTAAGGGTATTCTTTTGGGATAAATTCCTATAGAACAGGAAGATAGCCGGGGGTACTTTGTCACCACCTGATAAGCAGGTTGTGAGGTTCACAATGAAAAAGCTGATTTTAGTTCTCGCCGTTTTGCTAACTTTGCCCGCTGTCGCACAGGCGAACGTCGAGCTTGGCGTTAATATGCCAGGGTTGTCACTGCATATCGGAGACCGTGACGACCGCGGATACTATTGGGACGGTGGCGACTGGCGTCCACCGGGTTGGTGGGATCAGCATTATCGTGATGAAGGTCGCGGGCACTGGGTTTATTACGAACCGGCTCCACCGCCGCCACGCTACTGGCATCGTGAGCGTTGGCATGAAGGCCCGCCTCCTGGCTACTACTGGCGCGAGGGGCCTCCCGGACACTGGCGTGATGGCCCTCCCGGGCACTGGCGAGAAGGTCCGCCTCCGGGCCGCTGGTAACAGAAGTTTGATGAGTTAAATGTTTGATGAGTTGAATGACAGACGCTAAAAAAGATTTTGGGAACAGGGTTGGCAGTGGCGATGCGAAAGCATCCCCAATGTCAGTTCTGTTCCTTTCACATTTCATCCGCCGTTATTAATAAGCCCTCGCCAAATTAATTACCTTGTGAATGCAAACGACGTGATTCATTTATTTGAATTATATAAGGATGTGTTCTTTTCTATTAAATGCTGATGAGTTTGGGAAAAACGTTTTTAAGAGTAATTGCAGCTTGCTAACGGTCATTAATATGTTAATTTCTTGTTATGAGATCGGCAACGGATGGCTCGAGTACGACACATATCTGATGAAACAGGCCGTCATACAGGGGAAAACCCTGTCAGATATGTAACATGTCATTTAGCGAGATTATCCTTATGCAATTGATTAAAAATGATTTTGAATACCGCACCTGGATGCTTGATGCCTATTTCTATCAGGATAAAATGGAAGGCGATAAGTTGCTGACGGATGAGGAAATGGATGATTTTCTTTTTGAATATCGTCCGCAGGAATACCCGTGTTTAGGCAGCGTGACGCCATCAAAGGAATGTTCACTGGAACTGGATATTACTTTCTTTTATCGGGATCACATCACAGAGTGGGCAAAATCCATGGGACTGATAAACATTAAATAATCCTCCCCGTTATTTCTGCTCTTCATTCGTCTAAAAAAAGCGCCTGAGGGCGCTTTTTATCGTCTGACATCAGAAATATTAATTACCGCGAACTTCAACCATAACCGGGCAGGACGCGGCCGCGATCACTTCCGCACTGACCGAGCCTTTCATCATCCGGCCAAATGCTGAAAGCTGACGGTGACCGATGACAATCAATGAGGCATTGAGTCTTTCGGCTTCTGCCACCAGCGCTTCTCCTGCCGGACCGACGATAAGATTGCCTCTCGCACGGATCCCCGCCTGTAACAAAGTTTCCACTGCCTGCCCGACCACGGCGCGCGCGGTGTTTTGCTCTTCTTCTGCTGGCGGATAATCGACGATTTCACCAGAGGCATCGCCGTTGTTTTCCAGCGCGTAAGACTCGTCAATGCAGCAGGTGACGAAAACCGTGGAAGCCTGTCCCTTTGCCAGCTGGCGGGCGAGATCAATCACGAAAGGTGATTGCTTTGAGCCGTCTACGGCTAACAAAATGACATCAAACACGGCAACTCCTTTGTCTATTTTTAACCGGATACGTGGGGTTCACCTAATTTACCAATTTCGCCAATCAGGGCTTTTTTGCATTCCAGCAACGCTTCGCGGATTTGCGACTCTTTGGCTGCCCGCCGGGCGGTAGGGAAAAGTACCGACACGGAGTAACGGCCTAAAATGGTATCTATCGCGATAGCCAGTGTGGTCACGCCGTTTACCGTTTCTCCCTCTTCCAGCGAAATCCCGCTTTCCCGCACCCTGGCGATTTTTTCCAGCAGTGAGTCAAGGGTCCGCACAGTATTTTCTGTGGCGGGCTCCAGTACATCCCCGACGATAATACGGATCTCCTCATCGGTTTTCAGTGATAGCAGGGCACGCCCCCCCGATGTGCTGTAAATCGGCAGATTCAGACCGACGCGCGGCACCACGCGCAATTCCCGCTCGGCCACAATGCTGTGAATATTAGCGATCTGCCGGCCGCTTGCCCGCCCGAGCGACACTGTTTCCTGCGTGTTGTCGCAAAGCTGACGCAGAAAAGGGGAGGCGATGGCGATGACATCGGTATGGACCGTTGAAACGAGTTTCAGAAGCGTCGGACCAAGACGTACGCCTCCGCTGCCTTCTGAGCGAACCAGCCCTTCTTCGGCCAGCGCAGCAACGATCCGCTGCACCGTCGAACGGGGTAAATCCACTTCATTGGCAATGGCACCGAGACTCATCCCCTGCGGGTGTTTTCCCAGCGCATTAAGGATGGTTGCCGCCCGCGAGATCACCTGGATCCCACCGCTGCGTTCTTCGTCTGCCGGATTGTCCTGAGCCATTATTTCTCCTTTATCTCGGTGCGTGATCCTGTCCATAAGCCTGAGTGGTCAATGTAATGGCTCAATGGGTGAAAAACAATTTTTAATCGCATTGCAATACAGTGCACCGTATTATAGTATTTTGAGTGTATCGCAATGTGGTGCAATGCATCGAAATATATGTGACGCCGGTCGCTTATTTGCACTTCTGCGACACAAAGCCTGCCTTCTCCCTATCGCCGCAACGATAAAGCGGTGGAGTTAATGATGAATCAGACAATCACGATGGGGCCCGCTGCTGCGCTGCCCGTGCCGCCCCCTTTTACTTTAAGGCTGGTTATCGGGCTATTGGGGGTCTTAATCGCCTCATTGTGTTCGGGCCTTAACGACCGTGTTACCGATATTGCGCTTGCCGATGTTCGTGGCGCGCTTAGCATCAGCACAGACGAGGGCTCATGGCTGATTGGTGCGTATCAGGCTGCGGAAGTTTCAGCAATGATGCTGGCACCGTGGTTTGCCATGACCTTTTCACTGCGTCGTTTCACCGTGTTTGTGACGCTGAGTTTTGTGCTCCTCGCCGCCATTTTGCCCTATGCCCCGAATTTGCCGGTATTCATTGCACTGCGTGCAGTCCAGGGCATTTTTGGTGGCGCTTTGCCACCGTTACTGATGACGTCAGCCCTGCGTTTTATGCCGCCGCAATACAAGTTATACGGACTGAGTGCTTATGCGCTGACGGCCACGTTTGGGCCCAATATGGCGACTTCACTGGCGGCCATCTGGACCGATTATGTTGGCTGGGAGTGGGTGTTCTGGCAGGTGATCCCACCCTGTCTGCTGGCGGTAGTGATGATCGCCCACGGGCTGCCGCAGGATCCGCCGCGTTTTGAGCGTTTCCGGCAAATGGATGTCGTCGGCATGCTGACCGGCACGAGCGGGGTAACTTTACTGCTGCTGGCCTTGCAGCAGGGGGAACGCCTCGACTGGTTCAGTTCCCCGCTGATTACGCTGATGTTTTTCACGGCGCTTGGCTTACTGACTGTTTTCCTGGTCAACGAATGGCATCACCCGTTGCCCTTGTTCAAATTACAAATGCTGAGAAGACATAATCTGGCGCACGGGTTAATCACGCTGTTCGCCCTGATGTTTCTCTTCTTATCCGGTTCTGCTTTGCCAGCCAGTTATATGGAGCAGGTCGGAGGATTTCGTGCCGTACAGGTCGGACCGCTGGCGCTGACTATCGGTTTACCGCAGTTATTACTCGCCCCGCTTATCGCTTTTGTGCTGACCATGCGCTGGATTGACAGCCGCTGGGTGCTGGCCTGTGGTTTAGGGCTGGTGGGTTTTTCCTGTTATTGGGGAACGCAACTTACCGGCACCTGGGCGCGCGACAATTTCTATCTGATTCAGGTTATGCAGGCTTTCGGGCAACCGATGGCGGTATTGCCGATCCTGATGAGCGCGACCAGTGTGGTACAGCCACAGGAAGGGCCTTTTGCCTCGGCGATGTTTAATACGACCCGCGGGCTGGGCAGCGTGACGGGCGGTTCTCTGCTGGCCGTTTTTGTCAGCCACCGCGAGCAATTTCATTCCAATGTTTTGCTCAATCACGCCGGTAGCGTGAGTTACCTGCTCTCCCAGCCTTATGGCGGCGACAGCAGCTTCCTGGCCCCGCTGAACGGCAGTGGCACGGAGATTTCGACAGAAGTCCTCACCCGGTTTTCTAAAGGGGTGAGACAGCAGGCGCTGGTGCTGGGAATATCGGACGCCTACATGGTGATCATCGGGCTGGCATTCTCCCTGATATTGCTGGTCGCCATTTTGCCTAAACGCACCTATCCGCCTCAGTCCCTGGTTAAACGTCCCTGAATATCGCATCACCATTAACAGTGGTATTCCACTCTGAAAAGTACGAGAGAACAACATTATGATAAAAACCTCACCTGTCCGCCTGAGCTGGCTGTGTGCTGCTGTGGTAGTGATATTGCTGGTTGTCATCGCCTTGCGGATACTTAGCGGAAACACGCAACCGGTCACTGATGATGCCTTTGTTTCTGCTGACTCCACGCTGGTCGCGCCGCGAATTTCCGGCACCATTGCCGATGTTTATGTCCAGGATAACCAGACGGTGAAGGCCGGTGATGTGCTTGCCCGAATCGACGATCGTGATTATCGCAATGCGGTACTGACGGCAGAAGCCAATCTGGAAACCGCGAATGCACAGATGCTCAGCCTGACCGCGCAACTGGCGAAACAACAACAGACTATCTTGCAGGCACAGGCGCTGGTTAATGCCGACGCAGCCAGTATTGCTTATGCGCGTCAGAGTGCTGACCGTTATAAACGCCTGCTGCAAAATGGCTCCGGCACGGCCGATGCCCGTGATGAGTCTGATGCCAATTTACGTTCCAGACTGGCTGCGCAGCAGAGTGATATGGCTGCGGCTCTGGGCGCTGAAAAGCAGATTGATGTACTGAAAGCGGAACAGGCAGAAGCGAAAGCGGCCATCGATTCAGCTGCAACGGCACTGGCGCAGGCGAAGCTGAATCTTTCTTATACCGAAATTACAGCGCCGGTGGATGGCGTCGTCGGCCAGCGTTCGCTGCGTATTGGCGGATATGTGGCCGCCGGCACGCGCGTTCTGGTTGTCGTGCCGTTGAAAAGTGCTTACATCGTGGCGAATTATCTGGAAACCCAGCTGGGCGATGTGCAGCCGCAGCAGCCGGTGGATATCAAAGTCGATGCCTTGCCGGGAGTGGTACTGAAAGGCAAGGTGGACAGTATTTCGCCTGCCACCGGCGTGACGTTTTCGCCGATCTCTCCTGACAATGCCACCGGCAATTACACCAAAGTGGTGCAGCGTCTGGCGGTTAAAATCGTGCTCGACAGCAATCAGCCGGATGTGAAACGTCTGAAAGTCGGCATGTCAGTGATCCCTACGATCCACACAACGACACGCTGACCGACGCATTTTGCAACAAAAAGGCGACCCTGTTGATGCCGGGTCGCCTTTTTTATGCGTGCTTAATCAGGTTCAGGATGTCTGATTTTGTGGCTGATTGGCATCTGAAGGCGCTTTTTTCGCCGGATGCTGTGGTTTGCCTGAGAACAGGAACCGCAGGATCGGGATGCGTTTATGCACTTCATACAGCAAAAAGGCGATACCGAATACAAACACCAGCCCCAGCCAGAATCCCAGCCAGTCGCTGTGAATTTTCGGTGTAATAAACGCACCATAAATCAGCGTTAAAGGGTGATGGATCAGATAGATAAACAAGGACGAGTTGACCAGATAGGTGATCCACGGTGCCTGGAAATTCAGTAAATAATGGCTGAATGAAAACACCACATTGACCATCAGGAACCCGAGCAGGGTGGTGATAATGGCATCGATTTCCATCGAGTACAGTTGTGGTGTATTGACATGTTGATTGAACATGTAAGCGGCGAACAGGAAAATGCTGACTACCCCGGCGGTGGCCGACGGTTTCAGAAACAGTTCTTTCAGCCAGGAGAATTTATAAGCAAGTGCGCCCAGGATGAAAAACGGCAGATAAAACAACGTCTGCATGACGATGAAATTAAACGCACCATTGGAAAGTAAATTCGGTGCGAAAAGATACAGGCTTCTGTTAAATGCCGCGTAAATTAAACCGATAAAAAGAAATATAATTGAGAGTTTTCCTAAGCTGTTTGTCCGGCTTTTTATTATTTGAATACGACTAGTCTTAATTTCTTTAATAAATTTGAAAAGGTAAAAGCAAATGCTGGTGAGAATGACCAGGGTTAACAGGAACCATAAATGCGAGACCAGTTCCCAGACGGTAACGTTAATTTTTTGATAAAAATCCAGATTATTCCAGTCAGAAAATTTGCTGGTGAATTTCATCAGGAAATAGAGTTGTGGGATCGTGATCAGCGGGAAGGCTGCCGCCAGCGGAATGGCGACCCGCTCCAGGCGCACCTTCAGCCACTGCTGCGGGTCATAGCGCTCATACAGCATATAAGAGAAATAGCCGGAGATAACAAAGAATACCTGCATACGGAAGGCATGGATAACATCATTGAATATCGTCAGGCCGTCAGAGGGTATTGCACTGTTTACCGCCCAGATATGGCTGGAGTAAATCAATGATATATGGAAAGGAATACCCAGCAGCATCAAATATGCGCGGATGGAGTCTAAGAAAAACTCACGTTGTGGTTTTGGCTGTGTCATTACGTATCCGTTGTAAGTAGCTCATCCTAATTTTAGAGCGTAATTTGTCTTTAAGGCTAATTTCGCACGTAAGCAAAAATGACCATCGTTGACATTAGTTTAGTTTCTAACCTTAAAACATGCTTTGTTATAGGACAAGTTTCCATAGCCGGAGTTTCAACGAATTGATATCCTTGTACCCTGTTGCGCTTAAACGGTTCATCAATGGATGAACCATCGACTGCTCAAGTTGTCGGAAACCTGACACTTCCCTTAAAATAGTTACAATGAATGAAGCGCGCATAAAGGAGACAAGGTGTCGGATAAAAATTTTTCCATAGGGTCACGTATGATCAAAGTCCGTTTGCTAAGTGCCGCAGTGTTGATGACCATGTTCACCTCATCTGCCTGGGCTTTTTCTATAGATGATGTTGCCAAACAAGCGAAGGCGTTAGCCGATAAAGGTTACGAAGCGCCGAAAAGCAATCTTCCGTCTCAGTTCCGCGATCTCAAATTCGCAGATTACCAACAAATTCAATTCAATCATGACAAAGCGTACTGGAAAAACCTGAATACGCCTTTCAAGCTTGAGTTTTACCATCAGGGGATGTACTTCGACACTCCGGTGAAAATCAACGAAGTGACGGCTGATTCAGTCAAAGAAATCAAATACAGCCCGGACTACTTCAACTTTGGCAACGTCAAGCATGACGCTGACTCAGTGAAAAATCTCGGCTTTGCCGGCTTCAAAGTGCTTTATCCCATTAATAAAGCCGACAAAGATGATGAAATTATGAGTGTGCTGGGTGCCAGCTACTTCCGCGTCATCGGTAAAGGCCAGGTTTATGGCTTGTCTGCCCGTGGTCTGGCGATCGACACTGCACTGGCTTCCGGCGAAGAGTTTCCACGTTTTCGTGAATTCTGGATCGAACGTCCTAATCCGGATGAAAAGCATTTAGTCATTTATGCTTTGCTGGATTCCCCGCGTGCGACCGGTGCTTATCGTCTGGACGTTTATCCGGGTAAAGAAGCAACGGTTGACGTGCAGTCTCAGGTTTATCTGCGCGATAAAGTCGGCAAACTGGGCGTGGCTCCTTTAACCAGCATGTTCCTGTTTGGCGCAAACCAGCCTTCGCCGGTGCTGAACTACCGTCCGGCGCTGCATGATTCCAACGGTCTGTCTATCCACGCCGGTAACGGTGAATGGATCTGGCGTCCGCTGAATAATCCGAAACACCTTGCCGTCAGCCAGTTCTCTATGGAGAACCCGAAAGGCTTCGGTCTGCTGCAACGTGGTCGCAGTTTCTCTAACTTTGAAGACCTGGATGATCGTTATGACCTGCGTCCGAGCGGCTGGGTTGAGACCAAAGGCGACTGGGGTAAAGGAAAAGTTGAGCTGGTAGAAATCCCGACTGCGGATGAAACCAACGACAATGTTGTGGCATTCTGGACCCCTGATCAACTGCCTGATGCGGGTAAACCGCTGAGCCTGAACTATCGTTTACATTTCACCCGTGAAGAAGAGAAATTGCACTCTCCTGATCTGGCGTGGGTTGAACGTACCATGCGCTCTACTGGTGATGTGAAACAGTCGAATCTGATCCGTGAACCAGATGGCAGCGTGGCTTTCCTGGTCGACTTCGTCGGTCCAAACCTGAAAGCACTGAAGAGCGACACGCCGGTGGTATCTCAGGTCAGCGTGGGCGACAACGGTGATCTGGTTGAAAACTCCGTACGCTATAATCCTGTAACGAAAGGCTGGCGTCTGACGCTGCGCCTGAAAGTGAAGGATCCTAAGAAGGCGATCGAAATGCGCGCTTCTCTGGCCAATGGCGATAAAACTCTGAGTGAAACCTGGAGCTATCAGCTGCCTGCAAATGAATAAGTCAACGCACTCTACTCAAGATTATGTAGAAGCTTTGCCGCTTACTGATGAACAGAAAGCGGCGCTCTCTCAGCAGCTTCCCGCTGAGCCGGAGCAGGCTTTTGCTACCGTACATCACCGCTTAGGCGGTGATGTGACGACCACGGTTGATGCGGCCAATCCTGATGCGCCCTTGGTGTCAGTGAAAGCCCGCGTCGGCGCAAGCTGGCCTGATGCCCTTGAAAAGGGCACGTTAGACGAAGTCGATAATGAAGGGCGCACGATTGCCAGCGCCATGCCACCGGTTAAACGTTCCAGCATGTTCCCTGATGTCTGGCGCACCAACCCGGTCGGGCGTTTCTGGGACAACCTGATGGGGCGCAGCGCAGTTTCGCGTCACGCCACATCAGAAATGCCCGAGTCGGAAAAACGCTGGCGTCATGCCGGTTCTGTGCGTCGTTATATCCTGCTGGTTCTGATGCTGGTGCAGACGGCGATCGCCACCTGGTATATGAAAACCATTCTGCCGTATCAGGGTTGGGCGCTCATCGATCCCAGCGATATGTTGAACCAGGACTGGCAACAGTCGGTTCTGCAATTGCTGCCTTACGTCTTACAGACCGGGATCCTGGTGCTGTTCGCCATTCTGTTCTGTTGGGTGTCGGCCGGTTTCTGGACGGCACTGATGGGCTTTTTACAATTGCTCATTGGTCGGGACAAATACAGCATTACCGCTTCGACGAAAGGTAATGAGCCGCTGAATCCGAACAACCGTACCGCATTGATCATGCCGATTTGTAACGAAGACGTGGAGCGCGTTTTCGCGGGCCTGCGTGCAACGTATGAATCAGTCAAAGCGACGGGAGATTTGGATCAGTTTGATATCTACGTGCTGAGTGACAGTTACGATCCGGATATCTGCGTAGCGGAACAAAAAGCCTGGATGGAAGTGTGCCGCGACGTTGAAGGTCATGGACGTATTTTCTATCGCCGCCGCCGCCGTCGTGTGAAACGTAAAAGCGGTAACATTGATGACTGGTGCCGTCGCTGGGGCGGGGAATATGCCTATATGGTTATTCTCGATGCCGACAGCGTCATGAGTGGTGAATGTCTGACCGGTCTGGCCCGTCTGATGGATGCCAACCCGAATGCCGGTATTATTCAGTCTGCGCCAAAAGCGTCAGGTATGGATACGCTGTATGCACGTTGCCAGCAATTTGCGACCCGTGTTTACGGCCCGCTGTTTACCGCCGGTCTGCATTTCTGGCAGTTGGGCGAATCCCATTACTGGGGCCATAACGCCATTATCCGTGTGAAACCGTTTATTGAGCACTGTGCGCTTGCGCCATTGCCCGGTGAAGGTTCCTTTGCCGGTTCCATCATGTCTCACGACTTTGTGGAAGCTGCGCTGATGCGTCGTGCGGGCTGGGGCGTGTGGATTGCTTATGATCTGCCGGGCAGTTATGAAGAGTTGCCACCGAACCTGCTCGACGAGCTGAAACGTGACCGTCGCTGGTGCCACGGTAACCTGATGAACTTCCGCCTGTTCCTGGTGAAAGGAATGCACCCGGTTCACCGTGCGGTGTTCCTGACCGGTGTGATGTCTTACCTGTCGGCACCGTTGTGGTTTACCTTCCTGGCCTTGTCTACCGCATTGCAGGTCGTGCACACGCTGATGGAGCCACAGTATTTCCTGCAACCCCGTCAGTTGTTCCCGGTGTGGCCGCAGTGGCGTCCTGAACTGGCGATAGCCTTGTTCTCGACGACCATGGTGTTGCTGTTCCTGCCAAAACTGCTGAGTATTGTGCTCATCTGGGCGAAGGGAGCGAAACAGTTTGGTGGTGCATTCCGTCTGCTGATTTCCATGTTCCTCGAAATGCTGTTCTCAGTATTGCTGGCACCGGTGCGTATGTTGTTCCACACCGTCTTCGTGGTCAGCGCGTTTCTGGGGTGGGAAGTGGTCTGGAACTCACCGCAGCGTGATGATGATGATACGCCGTGGGGCGAAGCCTTTAAACGTCACGGTTCTCAGCTGTTGCTGGGTGCGGTCTGGGCTGCCGGTATGGCGTGGCTGGACTTGCGTTTCCTGTGGTGGCTTGCGCCAATCGTCTTCTCCCTGATCCTGTCGCCAATCGTCTCCGTACTGTCGAGCCGTGCAACGCTGGGGATTAAGAGTAAGAAGGCCAAACTGTTCCTGATCCCGGAAGAATACGATCCTCCACGTGAACTGGTGGCTACCGAGGAATACCTGACGCTGAACCGTTCGCGTAAGCTGCAAAATGGCTTTATGCATGCGGTCTTCGATCCGGGCTTCAACGCACTGGCCACGGCGATGGCAACATCCCGTCACCTGTTGCGTGAAACGGTAGAAAACGGCCGTCGTGCTCATCTGGAGCATGCGCTGAAAACCGGTCCTAAGGATCTGGGCAAGGCGGATCGTCTGATCCTGCTGAGTGATCCGGTGCTGATGGCGCGTTTACACTCTGCGGTGTGGACGCAACCGGATCAGCAGGTCTGGAGTGATTACTACGAGAAACTACCTCGCAATGTACAGGCATTCCCTGTCACTCAGACGCTGGAAGTTAAATCCGCCTGATCATGACATTGAGTGAATAAAAAACGGGCAGTATGTGAAAACATGCTGCCCGTTTTCTTTGTGATGAAAGCGGGTTACTCTTTAGCCGGTAGCGCAGGATTTTTACCTTGCCTTAACATAAGGCAGACGCTGTGCGTGATAAGCTGTCAGCGCTCCTGAATGGGCTTCTTTTGAATTGAATCGACAGGTTGGGTGAGTGATTAATCGGGTTGTTTTTCGCGGATGTGTGCTGGCTTTACTGGCGACGCTACTGACCGGCTGTGGCAGTATTATCAGCCGGACCGTGCCGGGACAAGGGCATGGCAACCAGTATTATCCCGGTGTGCAGTGGGATTTACGGGACAGCCCGTGGCGTTATGTCACTGTCATCGATGTCCCGCTGTCGATGATTGTCGACACTTTCATGCTGCCGGTTGACGCCCGCCACGGGCCTTATGAATAGAATAACTTAGTCGATATCACGACCCGGATATTCGTCTTCATCGTCCCATTCTTCAACTGCCGCTTTACCTTCTTCAGTATCCAGCGGGGGTTCATGCTGGTACTCACCTTCATCCCATTCATACAGCGTGGCTTCTTCCTGCCACTCTTCTTCAAGCTCAATCAGATCATAATCCTCATCAAAGATGGCCTGCGCCGCCGCCCCGCTGCGGAACGTCAGGGCCTCGATGGAATCCCCTTCACCGTTGAGGAATTCTGCCTGCCACATCACGTCGCCATCCTGCATGATGTATTTCTGCAGATTAAACTGGTCCGGAATTGGCTCTTCGTCGTCATGGATCCGATCCTGCGCGGCTTCAAGGAATTCTTCGCGGGCGGCATCAATAGCTTCTTCCAGCGTCGCGTATAATGACATACTTTCTCCTGTAATCATTTTGGATGATTAGTGAAGGATAGACCAAGTTTGCCGAGGGTAAAAAAAATGGCGATAAAAAAATTAAGTCTTATTTATACACTCGTATCAGTAGCTTGCAGCAGCAAGCGGGTTATGGGATTGAGCGTCAGATTAACACTGTAATGGATTTTCTTTCTGAAGCGTCCCTGCCTGCTGGCTTAGGTTATGAGCTTGATCCAAATGACTACGAATTGCTGGAAAGTGATTTAGGGAAGTCTGCCTATAAGGGACACAATTTCACTAAGGGGGAGCTTCGGCGTTTCCAAAAAGAAAGAAGAGGGAATGTACTACCTATCACCAGTACAGCACTATGAAATGGACAAGATGCAGGATTATCCGCACAAAAAATGATAAAGCGTTTAGAGGCAATGATTGCCGAATCTGAGAATGAAAGTAATGATTTCATTCTCATTATTGTACTTTATTATGAGAACTAATCATTCTCACAATAGCCGTTATGTGCTCACAATGGGGCGTTTTTAGCGCTTAATTATTGTACTGTGTATAGGGCTGAAGGCCGTATTATACCTCTATATCTGCTGTGTTAATGCCATTGTGAGAACTATGTACATTAAAAACTAACTTGACTAACAAAAATAATTCTCTTAATTAAATTATTTACATATTTCCAGTCTTATATAGCCTAACTCCCTTTGGTCGTTAGTCTATGTAAAACCAATAATAAGATCATACTTGCGTTTTTTGCCAGTCCCTTACGGGAAGTCAAACGGACTTTATAACACTATCAAGAAATCCCCACTTAGTGATAGTCCCACGATAGGTAATGAACTCAGGGAGGTAATCAGGGACTATATGACTAAATACAAAGAACAGAAGGGAACCACGGCAAGTTACACACATTTGGATAAAAAGTATGGACTACGTGCTACCGGAGAATTTTATAAAAACTTATAAGGAAATAAAATGGCAGAAAAAACAAAAGCAGAATTACACACTGATTACCTAATGGCTAATACAAGCTACGTAGAAAGGGTTACAGACGATCTATTAGTAACAGACCTCGTAGCACTACAGAAAGATTTAAACAGCCTCACGGCGTTTGTAGACGCATATGGAAATCAGGATAAATCTGATGCTCAACTAAAAGAACTACAAGACAGTATTGATAACATCAAATCATTAATGAATGCAGAAGGGTAACAATATAGTTCATCATAACAGAATATTAGAAATTATATGATTAGACGAAGACCGCGTTGAATGATCTAAATCACGAAGGAAGGTAAATTCAGATATTTCGCACACTCTTTTTAATGTTTAATAATTTTAGTCAGTTGTATACTCTTTAGACGTCACGTAAAAGGGGAAGGTATGGATACGGTTGAAGAACTAAATGGAACTTACTTTTATGCGGGTAAGTCAAATTTAACTGCTGGTGGGCTACTGTTCATGATCTTTTGTGAGAACACCGCTGATCAATTTGGCTTCGGTGATTTTGGTGCGTTAGTTGCGTTATACAGCGGCGTGAACAACCAGACAACACGAGGCAAACCCAGAACAGCTCTTAAAGGGACATCGAGAGCTTCACAAAAAGTTAGGGCAGTATTCAAGCAGGCCAAATTCCCATTCGGGATACAGTTACCGACGTGGATTGGCGGCTATACACCTTGGACAGTAAAAAGAAGAATGGTGTCACAAATCAGTACATTTATTGGTCGTACTATTCCCCTGATCGGTGAGTTGATTCTAATCTCTGATGTTTCCCAAATCGTTTATCGCTCAATCCGTGACTATAATATGATAGCCAGAGGCGATGATAAAATATGGTAACTGATGATATAGCTAAACAAGTCATTGATCTTGTGACTCGCCGCAGTGGCGTTTATATGTTTAGACGTAAAAAATATGATACATACACTGAAGAATCAAATATTCATTTTGATGTGAAATTAGATCAAGATGATGTTGAAGAGTTAATGGAAGAGTACTTTTCAAAGTTTCAGGTTAAGAGGGAAGGTTTTAAAATTGAAACCTATTATCCAGAAGTAACCTTTTCATGGAATCCATTTGAAAAACAAATAGTAGACATTCCAGATTTTACAATTGGTATGTTGATAGAGTCGGCTAAAGCCGGTAAATGGTTGTACGATTAGCAAGGAGCTAAATCAATGGCTGTACCAGTTCACTTATGGCTTAAGGACGATGGCGGTGCAAATATCCGTGGTTCATCTGATGTAAAGAATCGTGAAGGAAGCATAGAACTAAGATCGATTCACCATAACCTGAGTATCCCAACTGATAGCAACACAGGGAAGCTAACAGGCACTCGACAACATGCCCCTTTCCAGTTTGATAAGGAAATCGACTCATCAAGTCCTTACTTATACAAGGCAGTGGGTACAGGTCAAACGTTACACTCTGCCGAAATCAAATGGTATTGCATCAACGATGCAGGGCAGGAAGTCGAGTACTTCAACATTTTGCTTGAAACCGTAAAGGTCATTTCAGTAACTCCAATGATGCACGATACCCGTGGCTGTCCTGGCACAGGCCATATGGAAAATGTTGCACTTCGTTATGAGAAAATCACCTGGAAGTATGTTGATGGCAATATTCAATATACCGATGCCTGGAACGAACGAAGTACGGCATAACACATTTGGGGCTGATAGAGCCCCTATTGATTTGATACGATCAGCAAGTGAGTGTTGTCGATAACTGACAGGATGTAAGTTTTCAGACTCAATCCGTCGCTTTTTTTCAGCTATTCTCGTTTTCTTGCTGGCGACGTTGCGACGTTTTAAAAGAACGGGAGTTCACATGGTTTCACGACAGGCAGTATTACGGGTGGCGCGCCCGACGGATAATCTTGAGCAGTTAGCCCGCATGTATTCAGAGGGGCTGGGTTTCGAAATAATCGGCAGTTTTAGCGATCATCAGGGATTTGATGGCGTGCTTGTCGGGCATCCGCATCATCATTATCATCTCGAGTTTACCCATCATCACGGTTCCTCCGTGGGGCGTGCGCCTACGCAGGACAACCTTCTGGTGTTCTATATTCCGGATAATCAGCAATGGAGTATGCAGTGCGAGCGGATGCTGCAGGCGGGTTTTAGTGCCGTACCGTCGTTTAATCCCTACTGGGATGAATGCGGCAAAACCTTCGAGGATATTGACGGTTATCGTGTGGTACTGGCCTTGCGGGACTGGACGGCATAAACACAAGTGTCCTTATAAGCCAGAAAATCGAATCATTCTTCTTCCTGCGACGCCTGTCAGGTTTTAGTCCGCCATGGCCTGTTTGGGCCGGCGTTGCAGACACCAGTACGAATATCCCGCGTTGAATAACACCACCATCGCCGTCACAAAAAATACCGTGCGGAAGCCGTAACTGGCTGAGACCGCGGCACCCAGCAGCGGACCGGTGACATTGCCGACATCACGAAACGACTGGTTGTAGCTGAATACCCGTCCTGCGACCTGGTTAGTGCAGTTATAAATGAGCAGGGTCTGAACCGCAGGCAGTAATGCGCCATCACAAGCGCCCAGCAGAAAACGCAAAATACCCAATTGCAGGGGCGTCTGTACAAAGGCCATCGGGATCAGCAGCAACACAGATAGCGCCATCATCGCCACCAGGATCCGCTCGGGGCCTATCCGGTCGCCGAGTTTGCCTAAACGTGGCGCACTCATCAGGGCGGCGACGCCCGGTACCGAAGCAATCATGCCGCTGATAAACGCCAGGTTTTGCGTATTACCGGCCAGCTCCCGCACGTAAAGCGTCAGGATCGGTGCAATCGAACCGGTCGCCACCTGAATAATCAGGGTGGTAACAAACAGGCAGAGCACCAGTTTAGGGTTTTTGAGCGAAGCAAAGACCTGCTTACGATTCAGCATGTCTTTTTTGTTCACCGGGACAAACTGCTCGCGGATGAAATACAGCGTCATCAGGAAACACAGGAAAAGCACCAGCGCCGTGATGAAGAATACCGGACGTAAACCGTAGCTGTCGGCCAGCAGGCCGCCGACCAGAGGGCCGATCAGTGCACCGCTCACCGCACCGGTTGACAATGTGCCCAGCGCCCAGCCGCTTTTGTTACGCGGGATCTGGGTGGCGATCAGGGCATTGGCGTTGGGTACAAAGCCACCGAGTAAACCGAGCAATGCGCGCAGGACCAGGAATTGCCAGATGTTTTGCGCCACGCCCATCAGCGCCATGACGATAGCCATGCCGAGTGCGGAACGCAGCAGCATGATTTTTCGGCCTTTACGGTCGGCGAGTCCGCCCCAGAAGGGCGATGCGATGGCGGAAAACAGGAAGGTGATACTGAACACCAGTCCCGACCACATATTCAGGGATTCGTGACCGGTTACGCCGAGGGTTTCCACGTAAAGGGGCAGGAAGGGCATGATCAGACTGAACGCGGCACCGGTCAGGAAGCAACCGATCCAGGCGACAAACAGATTACGTTTCCAGTTAATGGGATCTGGGGCGATTTCAGGTTCAGAAGCCGAAGTCATAAAATACCGAAGAAAGAGGTCAGATTCGCTCTGGAATGACAAAAAGAAACAAGGCAGAGCATAAGTAACAATCAATTGGCTTAATAATTATGCGCCTAAATATCATTCACTTCAATGATGTTAACGAACTGTAACAAGCTAAGTAAAATACAGGTTCAAAAAATCTGGCGGGATGAAAGAGGGTAAATAAAAGCTAAAAAACGGTCAGCAGCAAGGCTGACCGCGACAGACACAGAATTAAAAACAGATAAAGAAAGTCAAAATACTCAAACCGGATCTTAGCGCAGGGCTTCATTCTTCATGACAGAGTAACGGCCGCTGCCCAGGAACATGATGGCCAGACCCCCGAGGAAGTACAGGGCTTCACCTTCCAGCCCCCAGGCACCGACTTCAGTGACGGTGAAGAATTTGCCGCCAACCACCAGGAAAACGGCCACTAAGATATTGAATGCCAGAACCAGTGCGGCAGGGCGGGTGAAGATGCCCAGAATAATCAGAACCGGCGCAATCACTTCACCGATGTATGCACCATAAGCAATAAAGCCCGGCAGGCCATCAGCCTGTAACATTTGTGCAATCCAGCCCACGCCATTTTCCATTTTTGCCACACCGTGGAATAAAACTAAAATACCAAAAGTCAGACGCAACAAAAGCTTACCAAAGTTCTGATGATCAACAGCACGGGTAAAAGCAGAGTTCAGTTTAGCCAACATAATGTGTTCCTTTTAAAGGTAACATGCCTTTTCAGAGGCGAGCGGTCACGCGGCTCCAAAATTAGCGGAGTAATCACGTGGAGAAATTAGGGAGAGAGTATTGGTCTAAACAGCCTGGGATAAAATCTGATAAGTTTGAAGAAGTCTGTGAAAAAAACTGATGAAGCAAATCAAAAAACCGGACCAGCGGCTGCCGGACCGGTTTCGGGGATTAATCGCTCAGGGGTTTATAGAGCGAAGGCTCACCTTGAGGGCGTGTTTTAAAACGACGGTGCAGCCACATGTATTGCTCCGGTGCCTGACAGATCTCGTTTTCCACCACTTTGTTCATGTACGCGGCGGCAACGACTTCATCATCGAGCGGGAAGTCCGCGACCTGAGGATGAATAATCATCTCATAACCTTCCCCTTTCGGCAGCCGGCGCGGGGTGAAGGGAATGATTGCCGGTTTGCCCATGCGTGCCAGCAGATATGTCCCGGTGGTGGTGGCGGCTTTATCAACCGCAAAGAATGGCACAAATACGCTGGCGCGCGGGCCGTAGTCATGATCCGGCGCGTACCAGATGATGTCGCCTTGCTTGAGGCTGCGGATCATCCCTTTGAGATCTTTGCGATCCAGCATGCCTTTGTTCGAGCGCATACGGCCTTTGGTCTGGATCCAATCCATCAGCTTGTTATCGTGAGGGCGGTAAACCCCGACGCCAGGGTTATGGATACCAAAGATACGTGCGCCCAGTTCCAGTGTCAGGAAATGGACACCGATCAACAGAACGCCTTGTTTGTTATCACGCGCATGCTGGATATGTTCCAGACCGCTGACTTTGAACCAGCGCTCGATGCGCCAGTCTGGCCAGAACCACGCCATACCAGTTTCAAACAAACCCATGCCAACGGATTCGAAGTTTTTCACTATCATGTCTTCGCGCTGTTCCGGATGCATGTCCGGGAAACACAATTCGATATTGCGTCGGGCGATTTTATAGCGATGTTTCAGGAAGCGCATTGAGAAGCGACCCAGTCCGGTACCGATGCGGTAAATGATCGGGTAAGGCAGTAATACCAGCGCATAAAGCAGTCCCAGACCCATCCAGGTGATCCAGTAACGGGGGTGCAGTAACGAACGATTAAAGGTTGGTACCTGAGTCATAGAATCTCTGCGTCAGTGAGTCGAAGTAGAAAGTTTATAAGCTCTGTCTAATGCAGCAGCCTGCCACAGAAACACGCCCACATATTCATCCGGAATATGGGTATCCGTTATTTTTTGCAGCAAAGTGGAATATTGTGGCATTTTTTTGCGGTGAGGTGAAAATTCACGGCACTAATACCTCATTTATTCATAAGTTGAGTGAATGAAAAACAACAAAAATTCTCATTCATGTCCCGGCGTAGTCATTCATCATTGATTCAAATATCCGTAGAGAATGCGTTTTTGTCAATGAAACGGGCGGCTCAGCCGCCCGCGATCGCGTTTGCAAATGCCATTTCTGGCGGGCTCCGCGTCAATCTTAAATCAGGTCATTATTCCGGCAGGAAAAGACCTTTGACGCTATGCGGTTCGCTGCGCCAGTACTGTTTCGGGGCAGCCACTTTTTCCCCCAGTTTTGCTGCGGCATGCCAGGGCCAGCGCGGGTTATATAAAATACCGCGCGCCAGTGCAATCATGTCTGCCTGTCCGGTGCCGATAATGGCTTCGGCCTGCTCCGGCTCAGTGATCAGACCCACAGCAATCACCGGCATTTTCACATAACGCTTAATGCCATCAGCAAATGGCACCTGATAGTTCGGGCCGACCGTGATTTTCTGATGCGGGCTCAGTCCGCCGCTGGAGACGTGAATGTAGCTGCAACCCAGTTCGTCGAGCGCTTTGGCCAGCTCAATGGATTGTTCCAGATCCCAGCCGCCTTCGACCCAGTCTGTAGCCGAAATACGTACACCAATCGGTTTTTCTGCCGGGAATGCCGCGCGGATTTCCGCGAAGATTTCCAGCAGCAGGCGCATACGGTTTTCCAGTGAGCCGCCGTACTGGTCGGTGCGCTGGTTTGAAAGCGGTGACAGGAATTGATGCAGCAGGTAACCGTGCGCACCGTGCAGTTCCAGCAGATCAAAGCCCAGACGGTCTGCACGACGTACCGTGTCGACATAGGCTTTTTTCAGTTCTGCGATACGCTCCGGTGACATTTCGAGCGGGGCTTCGCTGCCTTCCGCGAAGGCCAGTGCGGAGGGAGCAACCGCCTGCCAGCCGCCTGCGGAGGGCGGAATTTGCGCACCGCCATTCCACGGTGCAGCGCACGACGCTTTACGTCCGGCATGTCCGAGTTGCAGACCGAGTGGCATATTGCTGTTTTCGCGTAAGCCGGTCACTAAATCCTGCAGGGCCGCTTCGGTGGCATCGTCCCACAAACCTAAATCCTGAGCAGAGATACGTCCCACGGCTTCGACAGCGGTTGCCTCAAGGATCAGCAAACCCGCGCCGGAAAAGGATAACTGCCCGAGATGTGCATGATGCCAGGACGTGGCTTTCCCTTCATCGGATGAATACTGGCACATTGGCGCGATCACGATGCGGTTAGCGAGTGTCAGCTTCCCTAAGGAAATCGGTTCAAAAAGCTTACTCATGTTTCATGCCCCTTAAAATTCAGCCTGATAATGGACTATAAGAATAGATAACAACTAAGAATAGGTTATCGCATTTCAAAAATGTGCAATGCACAGCAGGTGTTTTTCTGCTGACGAATTTGCAACGGGAGATGTCCTCGTTGTTGCTTTAATGTATAATCTTGCCGCTTCAAAAGTAGATATTCAGTATCCAATAGTTAAATTCCCCCTGAAAGACAGGAACGTACACCATGCCAGTGTTACATAACCGTATTTCTAATGAGGAACTCCGTGCGCGCATGTTGGCTGAAACTGAGCCCCGCACGACGGTTTCTTTTTATAAGTATTTCCAGATTGAAGATCCAAAAGCCTTCCGTGACGCCCTGTACGTCAGCCTGACACGCCTTAACGTGTTTGGCCGTATATACGTGGCAAAAGAAGGGATTAACGCGCAGATCAGCGTGCCGCAAAGCCAGTTTGAAGCGTTTAAAGCCGTGCTGTTTTCCAGCCATCCGGCGCTGGATCAGATCCGCCTGAATGTGGCGCTGGAAGATGACGGCAAATCCTTCTGGGTGCTGCGTCTCAAAGTCCGTGACCGCATCGTTGCGGACGGAATTGATGATGATTCTTTCGATCCGTCAAACGTGGGTGAATACCTGAAAGCCGAGCAGGTCAACGCCATGATTGACGATCCGGATACGTTGTTTGTCGATATGCGTAACCACTATGAATATGAAGTGGGGCATTTTGATAAGGCGATTGAAGTCCCGTCTGACACGTTCCGCGATCAGCTGCCTATGGCGGTTGATATGCTTAAAGAAGACAAAGACAAGAAAATCGTCATGTATTGCACGGGCGGCATTCGCTGTGAGAAAGCCAGCGCGTACATGCTGCATAACGGTTTTAAAAATGTCTATCACGTGGAAGGCGGCATTATTGAATATGCGCGCCGTGCCAAAGAAAAGGGGTTGCCGGTCAAATTCAAAGGCAAAAACTTTGTCTTTGATGAGCGTATGGGTGAGCGTATTTCCGATGACGTGATTGCACATTGTCACCAGTGCGGCGCTGCCTGTGATAATCACACCAATTGCAAAAATGACGGCTGCCATCTGCTGTTTATCCAGTGTCCGGCGTGTGCGGCGAAATTTGACGGTTGTTGCAGCGAAATCTGTATGACAGAGCTGAAGCTGCCCGTTGAAGAGCAACGTGCGTTGCGCGCGGGTCGTGAGAATGGCATCAAAGTCTTCAATAAGTCTAAAGGATTATTGCAAACTACCATGCATATTCCGGCACCTGAAAACGACTGACCGGCGTATATAAAAAAAGGCCCTGAATGAGCGACAGCGATTCAGGGCCTTTATACTTTGGGGGAAAGGGATTACTTCTCCTGCACGCCCTCGACAGAAATGATCAGCTCGACATTCTGCGATGCCGGACCGAGATCCGTAGTAATACCGTAATCCTTCAGCGCGAGGGTACCTGACGCTTCAAAACCTGCGCGATAACCGCCCCACGGATCTTTGCCCTGACCGAGCAATTTAGCCTGTAACGTTAAAGGTTTGGTGACGCCGTTCAGCGTGAAATCGCCCGTTACTGCCAGATTTTCACCTTCTTTCTTCACTGATGTTGATTTGAACGTAGCCTGCGGATGTTTGCCAACATTCAGGAATTCAGCGCTGCGCAGATGCTTGTCACGCTCGGCGTGATTAGTGAATACGCTGGTGGTGTTGATGGTGACATTCACTTTATCCGCAGCGGGATCTTTCTCATCAAAGGTAAATCCGCCATCGAAATCGTTAAAGCTGCCGTACAGCCAGCTGTAACCTAAATGCTTGATACGAAATTCAATAAAAGCGTGCTGACCTTCTTTGTCGATCTTGTAGCTCGCTGCCGTTGCCGAACCCGCCGCCAGTAACAACGAGGCCAGGGTTAAACCCAGAGTGGTCTTTTTAAACATGGTTATTCTCCGTTTATCCATAATGTGAACAACATTGTAAAGAGCAGAACGTAAACCGGATCAGCGCCCCAGCATGCGCGTCAGGGTACTGTCGCGGTCGATGAAATGATGTTTAAGCGCGGCAAGGGCGTGAAAACCTGAGACGATCACAATGCCCCACGCCATCCACAGATGCAGCGTGCCGGCGATATCGGCCTGTTGTTCCAGCCCAGACAGTGTGGCGGGGATCTCAAACCAGCCGAAGACACTGACAGGCTGACCTTCAGCCGTCGAAATCAGATAACCACTGATCAGAATGCCGAACAGGCCGATGAACAGCAGAACATGAGCCAGCCAGGCACCGATACGCGTTTTCACGCTGTAGCTCGCCAGCGGTTTAGGTGGCGGAGAAATAAACCGCCACGCAAGACGAAATACCATCACAGCAAAAATCAGGATGCCGATACTTTTATGTATTTCCGGTGCACGGTGATACCAGGTGTCGTAATAACCCAATCCGACCATCCATAATCCCAGTGCAAATAAACCATAAACGGCCAACGCTACGAGCCAGTGAATTAACACTGAAATATGGCCAAAGCGGGCAGGAGTATTTTTCCACAGCATAAGATGATGTTCTCAGTGAAGAGGATATTTGTGAAAGTAAACATTTGGAAACATATTGGCAAACTATTATTTTCAAATTAGCCGATTAATTTAACTTGTTCATTATTTTTGATGGTAACAGGAAGATTTCGTTCAGTGATTTTGTTTTTGTTATCTTCCGGCGATTTTGATTATCGGGAGTTCAGTGACCATAAGGTTCTGTCAGGTTTTGTCATCGACAGTAAAGTTAATTCTGGTACTAAAAATTTGAGTAAAAATAATAATTTCATCGGTGACTAATTCTTCTTGAAGCTTTTGATTATCTGTTTTTTCACTGTGAAAAATGAAAGTTTCTTTATTCAGGCTATGAATCTAAATATTTCTTAAATAAAACGTAAATATGTTAAAGCTCGATTCCCGAGATGATCGAGATCAGGTTGTGATATCAGACAATATTTATAATCCTCAATAATTCTGATTAGGAATTTTTTTATAGATTAATATTTGATGTTTGCCGGTGTGTGCACTTTCGCTGAATTAAGAGAGCAACATCCGACATCACATGGAGAGTGACACTATGTTTCCTGCAATGAGCCGTTTCGTAGCAATGCCTGTGCTGCTGACAGCATTATTATTTCCCCTGACCAGTGCGGTTGCACAGTCTTTACCGTCAGTGATCACAGCGACAATTACCACTCAACCTGACGGCGTCAGCCGCACCTATCTTGGACGTCTTGAAGCCGTGCAGGCCGTCAATGTGACCAGCCGGACTGAGGGCTTTATTGCCCGACGTGCCTTTGAGGAGGGGCAGTTTGTGAATGCCGGCGACGTCTTGTATGAAATCGAACCCGCTTTACATCAGGCGGCTGTCGCTCAGGCCAAAGCCCGGCTCGACAGCGCTAATGCGACCGCACGCCATGCACAAACCCATCTGAATCGCATACAACGTCTCGGTGATGCGCGCACCGTCAGCCAGTCCGACGTAGATGCCGCGCTGGCAGGGCGTGATACCGCCCGGGCGGCTGTCGCGCAGGCGCAGGCCGCATTGAAAACACAGGAACTGCAACTGAGCTATACCGGCATTACGGCGCCTATTTCAGGGCGTATCGGTGTAAGCCATTTTCATACCGGCAGCCTGGTGAATCCGGCCAGCGGCGCGCTCACTGAAATTGTGCAGCTCGATCCCGTGCGTGTCGTGATTTCAGTCAATGAACGTGATGTTCTCAGTGCCAGCCACAGCAGCGGCACGCTGGAAGACGCTTTCTCTGCCAATAACATGACGCTTTCCCTGCGCTTATCTGACGGTTCGCCTTACATGAACGCGCCGGTACTGGAATCCTTAGGAAATCGTATCGATGCGCAGACAGGGACGTTACCGGTCAGGATGAACGTGGCAAATCCTGACCATCGTTTGCTGCCGGGGGGCACCGTCAATGTGACGGCAGAGCCCCGTTCCGGGCATTCACTGCCGGTATTACCTGCGCAGGCTTTGCAGCAAAATGCGGCAGGGCATTTTGTCTTGCTGGTGAATGCTGAACAGCGTGTGCAAGCGCGGCCAGTTCGGCTTGGTGCTCAGACCGGGCACGGTTATTTCGTCATTGAGGGCTTGCGGGGCGGAGAAAAAGTCGTGACCGAGGGCCTGCAATGGGTCCGGCCAGGTATGGCTGTAAATACGCGGGAAGCCACTGATGACCCGGGTCTGACCACGAAGAAACGTTAAGGAACAACGATGCTCCAGCAATTTATTAAAAGACCCCGTTTTGCGGTGGTCATCGCGCTGGTGACGGCGCTGATCGGTGCCGTCGCCCTGAAGGTCATTCCGGTTGAACAATATCCGGATATTACGCCACCGGTGGTGTCAGTCAGTGCTATTTATCCCGGTGCGAGTGCGCGGGACGTAGCGGAATCCGTTGCCGCACCGATTGAGGCACAGGTGAACGGTGTCAGTAACATGCTGTACATGTCGTCGAACAGCGGCAATAACGGCAGCTACACGCTGACCATTACGTTTGCCAGCGGCACGGATCCGGATACGGCGGCAGTCGAAGTACAAAACCGTATTTCGCAGGTCAGCTCACGTCTTCCGTCGGAAGTGCTGAGCACGGGCGTGTCGGTGCGCAAACAGGCTTCCAATATTCTGATGGGCATCAGCCTGCTTTCTCCTGAAAATACCCATGACATGTTGTTTATCAGCAACTTTGCCAGTATTCAGTTGCGTGATGCACTGGCGCGTGTTGACGGTGTCGGCGACGTGCGGGTGTTTGGCTCGCGTGACTACAGCATGCGTATCTGGCTGGATCCGCGCAAAATGGAAGCGCTGGATGTCAGCAGTATGGAAATCAGCGCGGCGATCCGGGATCAGAATGTGCAGGCGGCGGCAGGGCAGATTGGCGCGTCACCAAGCCCTTCCATGCAGCAGCAAACCCTGACCATCAGCGGCGCGGGGCGTCTGAGTTCACCGCAGGAGTTCGGCAATATCATTGTGCGTAAAAATGCTCATGGCGGTACGGTGCGTTTGCGCGATGTCGCCCGTATTGAGCTGGGCGCGCAGGATTACCAGGTGAATGCGACACTGAACCAGACACCCTCTGCCTTCCTGTCGGTCTATCCTGCGCCGGGGGCGAATGCGCTGAATGTGGCCAATGCCGTACGCGAAGAAATGTCACGTCAGGCGCGCAATTTCCCCGATGATCTTACCTATGAAATCAAATTTGACTCGACCCTTTTTGTCAGCGCCACGCTCGATGAGATTGCCGTTTCACTGGTGCTGACTTTTATCGTCGTGCTGTCGATTGTTTACCTGTTTCTGCAAAGTGCGCGGGCGACATTCATCGTTGCACTGACTATTCCTGTCTCCCTGCTGGGCACGTTTGCTGTGCTTTTTGCCTTTGGCTATTCCGCCAACACCCTCAGTTTGTTTGCCATTATTCTGGCGCTGACGGTCGTGGTCGATGATGCCATTGTGGTAGTGGAAAACGTTGAGCGTCTGATGATGGAAGATCCGGCGCTCGGGCGAGTGGCCGCAACCCGCCAGGCCCTGAAGCAAATCGCCGGGCCGGTGATCGCCACCACCGTGGTACTGCTGGCAGTATTTGTGCCGGTTGCGGTTCTTCCGGGGATTACCGGGGCACTGTATCGTCAGTTTGCTGTCACGCTGTCAGCGGCCGTTGTTCTTTCAAGTATCAACGCGCTGACCCTGACCCCTGCGCTGTGTGCAACCCTCCTGAAACCGCGTCCGGCAAAGCCGGCATGTGTTTTCCACTGGTTTAATCAGGGGCTGAGCGGTGTTCGCGATGTCTATGTGAAAGCCACGCGGGGGATCAGCAAACATGTGCTTACCAGCATGATTACGGTTCTGGTGATTGGCGTAGCCTGCGTCTGGGGCTACAGCAGTTTGCCGAAATCTTTCCTGCCCGATGAAGATCAGGGCTATTTCTTTGTGAATGTACAGTTGCCTGACGGGGCATCTCTGAACAGAACTGATGTTGTGCTCGGCCAGATGCAGCAAATTATGCAAAAAGATCCGGCGGTTGAGGATGTTATCGCCATCAGCGGCTTCAGCCTGCTGAGCGGCGGGAGTTCGCCGAACACTGCTTTTGCCATCGTATTGCTCAAGCCGTGGGGCGAGCGCAGCAGTGTGGATCAGGTGATCGGGCGTCTGCAACCGGCGATGGCGGGCATTCCTTCTGCAATGATTATGGCAATAAATCCGCCTGCGATTTCCGGCTTAGGTACGGCGTCAGGGCTGGATTTGCGTTTGCAGGCGTTACAGGGGCAATCCCCGCAGGAACTCGCTGCCACAGGGCAGGCGCTGCTCCAGGCTGCCAGTCAGGATCCCGGCCTGAGCCGCGTGTTTACTACCTTCAGTGCATCCGTACCGGAAATTGCTCTGAGTGTGGATCGTGACCGTGCGGCGCTGTTGCAGGTGCCGGTCAGCCGTATTTTCGGTACGTTGCAGACGTCTCTGGGTGGCGTGAACGTCAGCGATTTCATCATCAACAACCGCCTGTTTAATGTGCAGATGCAAAACGAAATGGAAGATCGCCAGCGCGCTGACCAGATATCAACACTGTCGGTACGCAGCGACAACGGCTCACTGGTCAGCCTGGCGAAGATGGTTGAACTGACACCCTCTCTGGGTGCGCCGTTTATCACGCAGTATAACCAGTTTCTTTCACTGGCTATCAGCGGCTCGGCGGCACCTGGTGTCAGCTCCGGTGAAGCTATGGTGCGGATGGAAAATATCCTGAGTGAAAAGCTGCCAGCGGGTTACGGTTATGAATGGACCGGCATGTCATTGCAGGAAATTCAGGCTGGCGGCCAGGCCATCCTTATCTATGCTGCGGCACTGCTGTTTGCGTATCTGTTCCTGGTGGCGCAATACGAAAGCTGGAGCATTCCTTTTGTTGTGATGATTTCCGTGATTTTTGCGGTGTTTGGCGCAATCGCCGGCCTGCACGTCGCAGGGCTGAGCAACGACATATATGCTCAGATAGGTATGGTCTTGCTCATAGGGCTTGCGGCGAAAAATGCCATTCTGATCGTTGAATTCTCAAAAGCCAGAAGAGAAGAGGGAGTATCCGTCCGCGACGCGGCTGAGGATGGCGCTAAGCAACGTTTCCGTGCGGTAATGATGACGGCAATCTCGTTCATTCTCGGGGTGTTACCGCTGGTCATGGCCTCAGGTGCCGGTGCCATGAGCCGCCATATCATCGGCGTTACGGTGTTCAGTGGTATGTTGCTATCCACGACGGTGGGGATCCTGTTTATTCCGGCGCTGTATGTGCATATCCAGCGTCTGCGTGAGTGGGTGAAATCTCGCTAAGGGATCCGCCAGCTTGAGGAGAAAGGTTTGCGTAAAACGATCGTGACAACTCAGGGCCTGAAAATTGTTGTAATGATGGCGATGCTGGTGGTTATTTTCGCGGGAATAAAATCTGCAGCAGATATTATCGTGCCCTTTATTCTGGCGCTGTTTCTGGCTTTTGTATTGAATCCGCTGATCGTCTTGCTGGAAAAATGGCGCGTGCCCAGGGCACTCGCTGTTTTGCTGGTGGCGACGCTGGTGATTTGCACGATGGTTTTCCTGACCACCAGGTTGCTGGTGACGCTCAATGAGTTTGCCCGCACATTGCCGCAATATCGCGGGCTTATTGTCGAGAAACTCAGTGATATAGAAGCCTGGTTTCCACAAAGCGGACTGACGCTATCTCCCGAACAACTGGCCGGATATATCGACCCTGCAGCGACGCTGAACCTGGTCAGTAAATTGATCAGCTATTTGTCCAACGCCATGGCGGGTTTGTTCTTACTGCTGATGACTGTCGCATTCATGCTGCTTGAGGTTCCGCAATTGCCCTACAAGCTGGAGAAAATGTCAGATGATCCGGGCAAAGGGATGGCCAATATCCAGCGTGCACTGGACAGCATGACACGCTATCTGGTGATCAAAACGCTGATAAGTGTGGTGACGGGGCTGGCAGTTTGGGCCTTACTGGCGGTTACCGGCATCCGTTTTGCTTTCCTGTGGGGGATGCTGGCTTTCGCCCTGAATTATATTCCCAACATTGGTTCTTTTATCGCGGCTATCCCGCCGATCATTCAGGCGTTTCTGTTTAATGGTGTCAGTGAAGGGCTGATACTGGCGGGGGGGTATATCCTGATCAATTTGATTTTCGGCAGCATTATTGATCCGAGAATTCTGGGACGCGGGCTGGGATTATCGACACTTGTGGTCTTTATGTCACTGATTTTCTGGGGATGGCTGATGGGACCGGTCGGCATGTTACTTTCGGTGCCACTGACGATTGTGCTCAAGATAGCGCTTGAAGCTACAGCGGCAGGCCACAAAATTGCTGTGCTTTTGGGCGACGGGGCACCAGCACGCAAAAGTTAGCCTTTCTCTTCGAAATGATAAGCAACAGGGAATACAAGCGAGATATTGAAACGAAGGGGAAAGAATACAGTGATGTGAAAATGCCCTGAATTATCAGGGCACTTAGGATTTTTGCCGGTTTAGCTGTAAGTTTTGTAAATCATCTGCAAGTCGTCTTTAATCTGACGGCTGATTGGCGTCGCAGAAATATCATCAATGGGCCAGAATAAATACTTAATCAGGTTGTAAATAAAACAAAATTCCAGCCGGTTACGGACTTTGATTTTTTGTGCCAGATGTCGTTTATGAACATACACCGTACGGCTGCTGATGTTTAATTTTCTGGCAATACGGTAGTTTGGCATTTCAGACATCCAGTAGCTCATCACCAGAATTTCCTGATCGCTGAGTAACGTTCTCGGCAAGCCGAAATTATTTATCGGCATAAATGCTTCGTGATCTGCTGCTATCTGCTGCAAAAGTGTGGTGAGCGACTGTTTGTTGAGAATAGAGACTTCACGGGTAACAGCAATCGGCGTTTCGGTGTCTGGATAGGTGGCATCAACATAGCAGTATATTCGGGCGCTATGGCGAAATTCAAAAAACGCTTTTAATTCCTCAGATAGTTCCGCGTTATGACAATGATTTGTCATATTCACAAAAATGATGTCTGGTTGAAATTCAGGAATTAAAGTGAGGGAGTGGGAGATATTGACAGTGTCAATAATATCTAGACTACTATTTTCAACGAGATAAGAGAAGATTCCTAAGCGCGTAAAGCCACAGGGTTCAATTATACAAATTTTCATATCACATCCTTGTCATGCGTAACATTACGCGCCGGAAACCACTCCTGTGATTTCTGCATCCAGCATAGATTCTTTTCTATAATGCTGTCAATTCGGAAATGCCAGTCTATTGATCTCGTTCAAACTGGAATTAAAGAAAATGGTAACGGAAATAAAATAACAGCCCTCGTTAATATTCACGAGGGTTGAAATTATTTTACATTAATTGAACCGCGTAAGTGAAAAGGGTGTGAGATCAAAAGGAATAGGATGATTGTTACCGAAGTGAGTAACTATTTCCCCCAATACGCTGGCGAATTTAAAGCCATGACCACTTAATCCTGAAATAACTAAGGTATTCTCTCTTTCCGGCAGGGTATCAATAATGAAATCTTCATCAGTCGTCATGTCATAAGTGCATGACGCACCGCGCAAACTGACACCAACGCCTGGCAGGAAATGGCGGAAGAAACTGAAGGATTCAGTGCCATCCTGACTGAAGCTGCCATAAGGTTTACGCTGTTCTGGTTCGGTTATCCATTGACCGCCGTTATGTTTCCCCAATTTCAGTTCATCCTTAACAGAGGGGAATCCGTAGTACTGGTCACCTTGCAGCGTTTCCAGCGTAAAGGCTGGAAAATGGTTTTCTTCACTGTAGCGGCCATCTGCATGGAACCAGGCAAATACCTTACGCAGGGGTTTAACGGGTAATTCGGGGAGGATTTTCGTGACCCAGGTTCCCGCCGTTACGACCAGTTTGGCCCCACGGTAGACGCCGTCAATCGTTGATACTTCAATGCCGTCATCCAGCCAGTTGATGCTTTCAACGGGACAGTTGAATAATTGCGCACAGCCCGCTTCCCGGGCGAGGCGAATATATGCCGCGACCGCCATTTCACTTTGCAGAAAACCCGAGTTGGGTTCATACACACCGCAATAGCCGTCCTGCAACGTGAAAAGAGGCCACTTTTCACGAATTTCAGCCGCGCTGAGGGATTGTGTGACGAGATTGTAGGTTTCAGCGCTGTTCTTCACGTTACCGATAAATTCAGCGTTTTCAGGACCAATGTTCAGAACGCCGCTGCGATGGAAAATCTTATCGCCGCTCAGTTCTGCCAGCTCATCCCAAAGCGTTTGTGCTCTGAGCAGCATGGGCACATAACGTGAACCTTCGCCGTAAGCGTGGCGGATAAGGCGTGTTTCGCCATGATGGCTGCCCGCCTGATGGGGTGGCATTGCGCTGTCTATCATCAGTACTTTCAAGCCGGAACGGGTGGCGTAGTAGCCTGCGGCTGAACCAACCGAACCGCTGCCTACGATAATGAGATCGTAATCCATAATTCAAACGTTCCTGTGGTGAGAATTTTTAACAAACTGGCTACGGGCATGATAGAGAGTTTAAGGCGGAGAAGGCAAGCAGAGCGGAGGCAAAGAAAAAGGCACCAGGATAAATCGCTGGTGCCTCAGACTGGCAGGTAAAGATTAGTGTTTTCGGTGATCACTGTATTCGTACTCGTTAGATTCTATCTTTTCGATGCCGGCTTCAAGAATGTTAATGAGTTGCCGTGCAACGTCGGTAGTTAACCACAAGGTTCTGTCTACCTGAGCATCCTCGGGTGTCTGGTCTTTTGAAGACAGGTAATGAAGGCGTATCATCATGGCGTCATAAGAGTCGACGGTACTGATATCCCAACCAACAAGCGGATGTGTCTGAATAACTTCATCATTTCTGTCCATATAGACCCCTTATATTGTAGTGACTGACGTGAGTGACTATCTGAGGATCAAGGCGGCTCATTATCATATGAGCCATTTCAGTATAAACAGATAAACTGATTTATGGAGTGATTTAAGCGTATTAAATTGTAAATAATTTGTGTTGATTGTTTATTCAGCGGAATAATCTGAGATTAACTTAAATTTTATTTTTCAGAAGAGTCTGTTTTATGCAGTAAAAAGGAATAAAAAACCGGACTGCGACGCCCGGTGAAATACAAAAATAGCCTTGCGGCGTGGTTTTAATAAACCTGATTATTATAGATAAGGGATAAAAAGTGAACGGCTTTTCAGGAATTTCATCGGGTTACTCATCGTTCTGATTTGAGAACCAGTCGTCAGCGCTTTCCCAGGTTTCCTGAAGAATTTCCTCAATAAGATCGCGGTCAGTTTTTGCGCCACCCAGAACGGACAGGCTATTTGCTCCGGCATAGCGGACCTGAATTTTATTTTCGCGGTCAGAAAATTGTTTGTTAATTCTTTTACTCAATTCACCAGATAACGCGTCGAGCGCGCCGGCAGGCAGAGGCTTGGTTTTATCGATTGTGACTTCAACACGCATAGGACCTCCTGAATAGATTAGACTGTATATTTATACAGTCTAATCATGAACAGTGCAATACGCGCTGAGAATTTCTATTTAGTAAGACGTCACTTTCCAGTTCAGTGTCTGACCGGCGAGGAATGGCACAACAGATTCATTGCCCAAAGCAATTTCTTCAGGTTGCGTCACCGGGACACGGGACATTTCGACGAAGCCTTCATTGAGCGGCAGGCCATAGAAACGCGGGCCGTTAAGTGAGCAAAACGCTTCAAAATGTTGCAGTGCATTCATTTCTTCAAAGACTGTCGCATACGCCGATAATGCGAGCGGGGCATTGAAACAACCCGCACATCCGCAGCTCGATTCTTTACGGTCTTTGGTGTGCGGCGCAGAGTCGGTACCCAGGAAGAAGCGATCAGCGCCGCTGGCGATGACTTCACGCAATGCTTCCTGATGAATGTTACGTTTGAGAATTGGCAGACAGAACAGGTGAGGGCGTACGCCGCCAACCAGCATGTGGTTGCGGTTGAACATCAGATGCTGCGGCGTAATGGTTGCCCCCAGATACTGATTGCCAGAAAGAACATACTGCGCAGCATCTTTGGTGGTGATGTGCTCGAAGACAATTTTCAATTCAGGGAACTGACGACGTACCGGATCCATCACTTCATCAATGAAGCGGGCTTCACGATCAAAAATATCAACGTGGTTGTGCGTGACTTCACCGTGGATCAGCAAAGGCATGCCGATTTTCTGCATACGCTCCAAAACAGGGTAAATCATTTTGATATCAGAAACGCCATGCTGAGAATTTGTTGTCGCATTGGCCGGATACAGTTTTGCCGCCGTGAATACGCCTTGCTCGAAACCACGTGCAATTTCTTCCGGATCCTGAGAATCGGTCAAATAGCAGGTCATCAGAGGGGTAAAGTTATGTCCGGCAGGCAACGCGGCCATAATCCGTTCACGATATGCTATTGCAGCCGCTACGGTGGTCACGGGAGGGGTAAGGTTTGGCATGACAATCGCACGACCAAATACTTCACTGGTGAAAGGTAACACGGTGCTGAGCATTTGGTCGTCACGAAGGTGAATATGCCAGTCATCCGGACGGCGGATTTTCAAAACTTGCGGTGTTGCAGTCATCAGGCAAAACTCCGGCATTGAGAGACAAGATATTGGGATCAGGTGCGGTAACGGGAGCATTAACGGCGGGGAACAAGAATAAGCGTAAAAGCGTTGTGTTGCATCTGTTAAATAAAGTTCGTATTGAAATCAATGCGTCGACAGGTTCATAGTGAGGGAAGATTTTAGTCAGAGTGCTTCCCGGTACGCCCTGAAGCATGACCAAAAAAACAGGAGAACCATTATGGAAATCAGAGTCGTTGCCACTATTGTCGCCAAAGCAGAATTCAAGTCAAAAGTGACAGAAGCATTGCTTGACGTAATTGAACCAAGCCGACAGGAAGTAGGTTGCCTGCAATATGAGCTGCATCAGGATCTCGATACAGAGGGTACTTTTGTTTTCTACGAGCGATGGGCCTCTGAAGAAGCGCTGAATCAGCACAATAAGACCGAGCACTTCCAGCGTTTCGCGAAAAGCCTGGAAGGGAAACTGGAGGAACTGACGATTCGCCGCCTGAAAAGCCTGGCCTGATGAGGTTTCACAGCCAAAAATTTCTGTAAAAAAACCCGCCGAAGCGGGTTTTTTAGTCTCAATGGTCAGCGATTACTCGGCTGGCATCTCAGGTTTGGTTGCCGGGGCTGTTGCGGTGGTGACTGCCGCATGGCCGCCTGCAGAACCTTTACCTTCAAAGTTAAACTCAGGACGAACCCAGTCACTGTGACGAGGAGGCTCTGGCACATAGGCCGGAGCTGGAGCCTTGGTCATTGGCGCTGTTGCGAGGTGCTTGAAGCGAGGTGCAACAACCGCTGCTTCAGTGACCACCGGAACGGCTGCGACTGGCGCAGTTTCCACAGCAGGTTGAACTTCAGCAACAGGTTCCGCTTTTTCTTCCGCTTTCACTTCGGATTCGGCAGCTGGCGCAGGTGCCTGTACTTCCGGTTCAGCGAGAACTGCTGTTGGTTCAACGATTACTGGCTCGTGTGCTTCTGGCGCAACGTCAATCACCGGCGTTTCCGCAACGGGTTCAGCTGTTGCCGGTTCAACCAGTACGGGCTCGTCGGCAACAGGTTGCGCAATGTCTGCTGGTGCGGTTTCGTCGGCTGGCGTCTCTTGTGGTGCAGCTTCGACGACATTGTCAGGCTCTGCGGCTGGCTGTTGTGCAACTTCAGCAATGTCAGACATTACCGGCGTATTCGCCTGTGCAATTTCGACCTGCTCAGTCAGCACTTCAGGGGCTTCGGTTTCAATAATCTGCTGTTCAACAGACTGGGCAACCGGATAGGTGACCCAGACTTTACCCGAAGCCATTTCCGGAGAAACAAACGCACCTGCAAGTGGCATTGGTGACTGGGTCGGATAACGTTCATCACGATAACGGCGACGACGTTGACCGCTTACACGCAGGTGGCGTGGAGAGCGGCGTGAACGACGTGGCATGCCATTCTCACGGGCATTGTCATTCTGATTATCTTCGTTATCGGCAACATTTGGTGATTCAGCATCAGAAGGTTCCTGCTCAGCAATCACTGGCGCAGCGGGGCGAGTACCCGTGATCAATAACTGTGCTGCAGCTTCTTCTTCGTGATCAACTTCTGCTTCAGATTCGAAGCGGATTTTATGCGATAACTGACGACGCTGACGACGCTGAGTGGGCTGACGATCTTCCTGCTCAGTTTCATCGGCAACGACCGGAGCAGCGACTTGTTCAACGATTGCAACATCCTGAACTTTTTCTTCAGTTTGTGGTTTACGTTTGTCTTCAGAACGGCGACGCGAACGTTCACGGCGAGGCTGTTGCTGCTGTTCTTCACGCGCAACAGTTTCAACTTCTTCAGGACGGTTTTCGGTAATAACCGGTTCCTGATTACGGCGGCCACGGCGCTGATCATCTCGTTGTTCGCGATTATTTTCGCGGGTATCACGGCTTTCACCACGATTATCACGATTGTTGTCACGACCTTCGCCACGTTCACCACGATTACCGCGTTCATTGCGCTCGCCACGTTCTCCGTTGCGATCACGACGTCCGCCCTGGCGGCGTTGATTACGGCGTTCGTTATTACGACGGCTTTCTGTTTCAGTCGCTTCCTGAGTCTCTTGCTGTGCTTCAACAGGTTTTACTTCCTGCTGTGGCTCCGGCGCGAATAAGCTTTTCAGCCCACTCAGAAGGCGGCTGACAAAACCTGATTTCTCAGCAACAGGTTTCTCGGGAGCATTAACCGTTGTCGTTCTGGTTTTGACCGGTTCTTCGGTTACGGTGGTCTGTTCAAAGCTGGATGGAGGCGCTTCGCTTTGCAGCGCAAACGCAGCCAGAGCTGGTTGCTCAGGGCGACGACGCTCAGCTGGCAACTCTTCAGAAGGTTGCAACATTTCTGCTTCATGAATCTGCGGCAGCAGATAGCTGAGTGCAGAGATTTCTTCACCTTTACGAACGCGAAGAACATGGTAGTGCGGAGTTTGCATTTGATCGTTAGGCACGATCACCGCGCGCACACCACCCTGCCGTTTTTCGATGGCATTCACCGATTCACGTTTTTCGTTCAGCAAGTAAGAAGCGATTTGCACCGGAACGATGGCATGCACTTCTTTGGTGTTTTCTTTCAGTGCTTCTTCTTCGATCAGACGCAGAATCGACAGTGACAGGGATTCGTTGTCACGAACGGTGCCGGTACCTGCACAACGCGGGCAGATATGGTGCGTGGATTCACCCAATGACGGGCTAAGGCGCTGACGGGACATTTCCAGTAAACCGAAGCGGGAAATGCGACCGATTTGAATACGGGCACGATCCTGACGAACGGCATCACGCAGACGGTTTTCTACTTCGCGCTGGTGGCGAACGGGTGTCATGTCGATGAAGTCGATAACAATCAGGCCACCGAGGTCGCGCAGGCGTAACTGACGGGCAATTTCATCTGCAGCTTCAAGGTTGGTGTTGAATGCGGTTTCTTCGATATCGCCGCCGCGGGTTGCACGCGCGGAGTTGATGTCGATAGCGGTCAACGCTTCTGTGCTGTCGATAACAATAGAGCCACCGGAAGGCAGACGGACTTCACGCTGGAAAGCGGATTCAATCTGCGATTCGATTTGGTAATGACTGAACAGCGGAATTTCACCCACATACGGCTTAATTTTGCTGCTGAAATCAGGACGGCCCAGAGCAGCAATATGTTCTTTTGCCAGCTCGAGGACTTTCGGGTTATCGATGAGGATTTCACCGATGTCCGGGCGTAAGTAATCACGAAACGCCCGAACGATAACATTGCTTTCCTGATGGATCAGGAACGGAGCAGGGCGGCCTTCAGCGGCTTTCTTGATCGCATCCCAGTGCTTGAGGCGGAAAGTCAGGTCCCACTGCAAAGCTTCTGCGGATTTGCCGACACCGGCAGTACGCACAATCAGGCCCATGCCATCAGGCAATTGCAGGGAGGACAAGGCTTCTTTCAGTTCAGTGCGGTCATCGCCTTCAATACGGCGGGAAATACCCCCGGCGCGTGGATTGTTTGGCATCAGAACCAGATAACTACCGGCCAGACTGATAAACGTCGTCAGTGCTGCGCCTTTATTTCCACGCTCTTCTTTATCTACCTGAACAATCACTTCCTGGCCTTCGCGCAACACATCTTTGATGTTCGGGCGACCATGGGAAGAATAATTGCTAGGGAAATATTCGCGGGAAATTTCTTTCAGAGGGAGGAAACCATGTCGTTCCGCGCCGTAATCTACGAATGCTGCTTCCAGACTGGGTTCAATGCGGGTGATTTTACCTTTGTAAATATTCGCTTTTTTCTGCTCATGGCCCGGACTTTCAATATCCAAATCATACAGCCGCTGTCCATCTACAAGGGCAACGCGCAACTCTTCTTGCTGAGTTGCGTTAATCAACATTCTTTTCATCTTAACTTACTCATTATTATTCCATTATTGACAAAGCTGCGGGCAAAATGACCTCATGACCGGATAAACCGTTGGCCCCGAGTCTTCTCGCAAATCGTCAACCTCACGGCTGTCGCTTGCATAGGGGCGCATTATTTCGGTAAGTCTGCTTTTGCTGTATTAAAGACACCAGCGTTGTGAAAGCAGCACTTTTATTAGGGGAATAGCTTCTGAATTTACGTTAACAGATCTCATTCCGTCGCCGGTCAAGCTGCAACCCGCAGCCCGCTAATTGCTTGATTTCACATTACGTCTTACGCCATTGCTGCGTTTTTGTGCGATCAGGCAAATCTATAATTCCTGCGTTTTCCCTAACTTAAGAGAAACAACGCCGAAAGTGACTTCATTATTCCATTGCAGGCACTGTGATAGCAAGGTGACTTTTCCCAAGCAGGTAAGATATTTACCTCAATGAGAGATGCGCCGCATTGTCAGAACCTGAGCTTTCCTAAAAAACAGGGGAAGTGAGAGGGTTTTCCTGTGCTGTTACTGATAAAGTGAAAGTTAAGCACATAAAAATCAGTGGCGCGAACCGTGCCGGATATTTAGAATCGCGAGCCATGAAAACTGAGAACCCAACTGTACAATTAATCCCCATCTCCGAAGACGAAGCCGGTCAGCGCATCGACAACTTCTTACTTAAAATCCTTAAGGGCGTGCCGAAGAGCATGATCTATCGCATCGTGCGTAAAGGAGAGGTGCGGGTTAATAAGAAAAGAATTAAGCCTGAATACAAATTACTTGCCGGTGATGAAGTGCGTGTGCCGCCGGTTCGTGTTGCGGAACGTGATGAAGCGCCTGTTTCCGCAAAGCTGGATAAAGTCGCCGCGCTGGCGGATTGCATCTTATATGAAGACGACCATTTGCTGATCCTCAATAAGCCTTCCGGCACGGCCGTACACGGTGGCAGCGGGTTGAGTTTTGGCGTAATTGAGGGCCTGCGCGCCCTGCGTCCGGAAGCACGCTTCCTTGAACTGGTTCACCGTCTTGATCGTGATACTTCCGGCGTTTTGCTGGTCGCCAAGAAGCGTTCCGCCCTGCGATCCCTGCATGAGCAGTTGCGCGTTAAAAGTATGCAGAAGGATTACCTGGCACTGGTGCGCGGTGAATGGCCGTCACATTGCAAAGTCGTACAAGCACCTTTACTGAAAAATATTCTGCAAAGCGGTGAGCGTGTTGTCAGGGTTAATGCTGAAGGCAAACCTTCTGAAACACGTTTCAAAATTGAAGAACGTTATGAATTTGCGACGCTGGTGAAAGCCAGCCCGGTCACCGGCAGAACGCACCAGATCCGTGTGCATGCGCTGCACGCCGGTCATCCGATTGCGTTTGATGATCGTTACGGTGAGCGTGATTTCGATGCAAAATTGTCAGGAACGGGTCTGAACCGTCTTTTCCTGCATGCGGCTGCGCTGCGTTTTGAACATCCGGCTAGCGGTGAGACGATGCGAATTGAAGCCCCGATGGATGCCAAACTGCGTAACTGCCTGAAAATTTTACGGGCTAAAACGACGGCACGTTAAGCTGAACATTAAACAAAGGCGCACGGGATGCGCCTTTTTTCCTTTATAGGAGCGGATTGATACCTTCCCGTCGCAACAAGGCGAGCAGGGCAATGAGAGGCAAACCAATTAACGTGTTCGGATCACGTCCTGTCAGACTGTCGAAAAGTGTGATCCCCAGTCCTTCACATTTAAAGCTTCCCGCACAGTCATAAGGCTGTTCGCGATGCAAATAACCGGTAATTTCTTCATCAGTTAATGACCGGAAAGTCACGTCAAATGTTTCACATAAAGTCTGCGCTGTTTGTGTTTCGCCGTTATACAGGCTCAGACCGGTATAAAACGTAACAGTTTTACCACTGGCAGCCTGTAACTGACGAAATGCGTTATCAAAAGTATGCGGTTTGCCGGTTATTTTTCCGTTGATCTCGCAGACCTGGTCGGAACCGATAATCAGATGCTCAGGATACGAGGCCGCAAGTACGCTGGCTTTGGCGAAAGCCAGGCGCTGCACCAGTTCGGCTGGTTTTTCGTCGCGGCCCGGTGTCTCATTAATATCAGGAGCGGCGCAGGAAAATGCCAGACCGGTTTTATCGAGAAGTGCCTTGCGGTACAACGATGTTGAAGCCAGAAGTAACTTTTTGGGATGTGATGACATAATTTTTTTTCACAAAGCGTAGCGTTATTGAATCGCACATTTTAAACTGTTGGCCGCTGTGGAAGCGAATATTGGTGAAAGGTGCGGTTTTAAGGCCTTTTTCTTTGACTCTCTGTCGTTACAAAGTTAATATGCGCGCCCTATGCAAAAAGTAAAATTACCCCTGACCCTTGATGCGGTTCGCACTGCCCAGAAGCGTTTAGACTATACAGGTGTCTATACTGCTGATCAGGTTACGCGTGTTGCCCAATCAGTGGTCAGTGTGGATTCTGATATCCAAACCTCTTTGTCGTTTAATATCGACAATCAGCGCCTGGCTGTGATTACCGGCCACTCCGATGTTGCTGTGACTCTGGAATGCCAGAGATGCGGTAAGACGTTTGAACATCAGGTTCACACAACATATTGTTTTAGTCCTGTCCAAAATGATGAACAGGCTGAGGCATTACCGGAAGCGTACGAGCCGATCGAAGTCGATGATTTTGGCGAAGTTGATTTGCTGGCGATGATTGAAGACGAAATTATTCTTTCACTGCCTGTCGTTCCGGTACATGAATCTGAACACTGTGAAGTGTCCGAAGCGGACATGGTATTCGGTAAACTGCCTGAAGAGGCGGAAAAACCAAATCCATTTGCCGTATTAGCGAGTTTAAAGAAAAGTACTTAAGGAGTAAGGTCCATGGCCGTACAACAGAATAAACCAACCCGTTCTAAACGTGGCATGCGTCGTTCACATGATGCGCTGACCACTTCCACTCTGTCTGTGGACAAGACTTCTGGTGAAACTCACCTGCGTCACCACATCACTGCCGACGGTTACTACCGCGGTCGCAAGGTCATCGGCTGATATTTGCCTGCTACTTATTCACGTGATAAGTGCTGGCAAGGCGATACCTTGACTCGTCTAACCATCGCGTTAGATGTAATGGGCGGAGATTTCGGTCCTTCCGTCACAGTGCCTGCTTCATTGCAGGCACTGATTTCTAATTCTGAATTAGACCTCCTTCTGGTCGGCGATCCCGACGCAATCACACCATTCTTAGCCAAAGCCGATCCTTCTTTAACAGAACGAATTCGGATAATTCCTGCTGAATCCGTTATAGCCAGCGACTTGCGTGCGTCACAAGCTATACGGGCCAGCAAAGGAAGCTCAATGCGGGTGGCGTTGGAACTGATCAAAAGTGGTGACGCACTGGCGTGTGTCAGCGCCGGGAATACCGGCGCACTGATGGGATTAGCCAAGCTGGTTGTCAAGCCTCTGGATGGCATTGAGCGTCCGGCGTTGATGAGCGTGTTACCTAACCAGCAACGCAGTAAAACGGTGGTGCTGGATTTGGGTGCCAACGTTGAGTGTGACAGCACGATGCTGGTTCAGTTTGCCGTGATGGGCGCTGTCATGGCCGAGCAGGTTGTCGGGATCACGAATCCCCGTGTTGCCTTGCTCAATATTGGCGAAGAAGAAAGCAAAGGGCTGGATAATATCCGCGAAGCCGCCGCGATTTTAAAAAATACCGCATTAATCAACTATATCGGCTATCTTGAAGGCAACGACCTTCTGACCGGTAAAACAGATGTGATGGTGTGTGACGGCTTTGTAGGTAATGTTACGCTCAAGACCATGGAAGGCGTAATAAGGATGTTTTTGTCACTGTTAAAATCCTCGGGAGAGAGTGGCAAGCAGGCCTGGTGGCTGAAATGGTTAGGTCGGATCCTGCAGAAAAAATTGCTAAAGCGTTTTAGCCATCTCAACCCCGACCAGTATAATGGCGCATGTTTGTTAGGATTACGGGGCATCGTTATTAAAAGCCACGGTGGAGCAAACCAGCGTGCGTTTGCTGTTGCTATCGAACAGGCTGTGCAGGCGGTGCAGCGGCAAGTCCCTCAACGGATTGCCGCGCGCCTTGAAGCTGTATTACCCAAGAGTGACTGATCGTACATGTATACAAAGATTCTCGGTACGGGGAGCTATTTGCCCGTGCAAGTTCGGACTAATGCCGACTTAGAAAAAATGGTGGATACCTCCGATGAGTGGATTGTCACGCGTACGGGTATTCGTGAACGTCGTATCGCTGCACCGGATGAGACTGTGGCCACAATGGGCCTGCACGCTGCTGAAAAAGCACTTGAAATGGCTGGCGTCAGCGTAAGCGACGTGGGTTTGATCATTGTTGCAACAACCTCATCTTCACATGCATTCCCAAGTTCAGCCTGCCAGGTGCAGAATATGCTGGGCATCAGGGATTGCGCAGCGTTCGATCTTGCAGCCGCATGTGCAGGTTTTACCTATGCACTGAGCGTTGCCGATCAATACATTAAAAACGGTGCCGTAAAATACGCGCTGGTGATCGGATCGGATGTGTTATCCCGTAAACTCGATCCTGAAGATCGCGGTACGGTGATCCTCTTTGGGGATGGCGCTGGCGCAGTATTGCTGGGGGCTAGCGAAGAGCAAGGCATCATTTCCACTCATATGCATGCCGATGGTCATTACGGCAATCTGCTGACGTTGGCTTACCCTAGCCAGTCAGAGCCGGAAAAACCTGCTTATGTCACCATGGCGGGGAATGAAGTCTTCAAAGTCGCGGTGACTGAACTGGCGCACATTGTCGATGAAACCCTGACGGCCAATAATCTCGACCGTTCCGAACTTGACTGGCTGGTGCCGCATCAGGCGAACCTGCGCATTATCAGTGCAACAGCGAAAAAGCTGGGCATGGGGATGGATAAAGTCGTTGTTACGCTCGATCGCCATGGTAATACCTCTGCGGCTTCTGTACCTGCAGCACTTGACGAAGCAGTTCGTGACGGCAGAATTCAGCGCGGGCAATTAGTGTTGCTCGAAGCATTTGGCGGTGGCTTTACCTGGGGCTCGGCGCTGGTACGTTTTTGATTTAACAGGATGATAAAAATGACAAAAATAGCGGTAGTCTTCCCTGGTCAGGGTTCTCAGACGCTTGGTATGCTGGCTGATTTAGCCGCTTCGCATCCGGTTGTTGAAGAAACATTTGCCGAGGCTTCTTCGGCGCTGGGGTACGATTTATGGCAGTTGGTGCAACAAGGACCGGCTGAAGAACTGAATAAAACCTGGCAGACGCAGCCGGCATTGCTGGCGGCATCTGTTGCTATCTGGCGCGTATGGCAGCAACAGAACGGCGCTCAGCCTGTTTTGATGGCAGGCCACAGCCTGGGTGAGTATTCCGCTTTGGTTTGTGCTGGCGTACTGGATTTTAAACAGGCGATTTCCCTGGTTGAACTGCGCGGTAAGCTGATGCAGGAAGCCGTTCCGGCGGGCACTGGCGCAATGTATGCGATCATCGGTCTGGATAATGACTCGATTGCCAAAGCCTGTGAAGAATCTGCACAGGGTCAGGTTGTTTCTCCGGTGAACTTCAACTCGCCAGGTCAGGTTGTGATCGCGGGTAACAAAGAAGCCGTAGAACGTGCGGGCGCAGCCTGTAAAGAAGCGGGTGCAAAACGTGCTCTGCCTCTGCCTGTCAGCGTGCCTTCACACTGTGCGCTGATGAAGCCAGCCGCTGAAAAGATGGCGATTGCACTCGAAAATGTCACTTTCAGCGCACCACAGTATTCTGTCGTGAATAACGTTGATGTGAAAATTGAAACGTCTCCTGAAGCCATCCGCAGTGCGCTGGTCCGTCAGTTGTACAGCCCGGTGCGCTGGACTGAGTCTGTGGAATTCATGGCAGCACAAGGCGTAGAACAATTATTAGAAGTGGGGCCGGGTAAAGTGCTGACCGGTCTGACCAAACGCATTGTTGATACCCTGACGGCAGCCGCTGTGAATGACACAGCAAGTCTGGCAGCGGCGCTTGAGCAGTAATAAGAGGATGAATATGAGCTTCGAAGGCAAAATTGCACTGGTTACCGGTGCCAGCCGTGGTATTGGCCGCGCAATCGCAGAAAAACTGGTTGCTGGCGGTGCAAAAGTGATCGGCACCGCGACCAGCGAGAAAGGTGCGGAAGCGATCGGCGAATATTTAGGCGAAAATGGCAAAGGTATTATGCTCAATGTGGTTGATTCTGCATCTATTGAGCAAGTATTGGCGACGATTCGAGCTGAATTTGGCGAAATTGATATTTTAGTTAATAATGCCGGCATTACCCGTGATAACCTTCTCATGCGTATGAAGGATGATGAGTGGCAGGATATCCTGGACACGAACCTGACTTCAGTGTTTCGGCTGTCAAAAGCTGTCATGCGGGCTATGATGAAGAAACGGTGTGGACGGATTATTACAATTGGTTCCGTTGTTGGCACCATGGGTAACGCAGGGCAGGCGAATTACGCGGCGGCTAAAGCTGGCTTGATTGGTTTTAGTAAGTCTTTGGCACGTGAGGTCGCTTCACGTGGCATTACTGTCAACGTCGTCGCTCCCGGCTTTATTGAGACGGATATGACAAGGGCGTTGACAGATGATCAACGCGCAGGCATTTTGTCATCAGTTCCAGCCAACCGGTTGGGCGATGCCAAAGAAATTGCCAGCGCCGTTGCTTTTTTAGCCTCTGACGAGGCCAGCTACATCACGGGTGAAACATTACATGTCAATGGCGGCATGTATATGATTTAAAAATTACGAAATTATTTGCGTTTTTTGCGGTAAAAACCGCAAAATAGAGCAAATTCGTGGTTTGACCAGCCTGGATTTAGTTGCATCTTTTTCAACATTTTATACACTACGAAAACCATCGCGAAAGCGAGTTTTGATAGGAAATTTAAGAGTATGAGCACTATCGAAGAACGCGTTAAGAAAATCATCGTTGAACAGCTGGGTGTTAAACAGGAAGAAGTAGTGAATGCTGCCTCTTTCGTAGACGACCTTGGCGCTGATTCTCTCGACACCGTTGAGCTGGTTATGGCTCTGGAAGAAGAGTTTGATACCGAGATCCCTGACGAAGAAGCTGAAAAAATCACTACTGTTCAGGCAGCAATTGATTTTATCAACGCTAGCCAACAGTAAGCTAAGCGTACATGCTTTAAGTTTAGATAGTTAGGCGGTCATTTGACCGCCTAAGTTTTTTATATCCCACGGTATTACTACTTTTTTCCCTCCCTGGAGGACACACGTGTCTAAGCGTCGAGTTGTAGTGACTGGACTGGGCATGCTGTCTCCTGTCGGCAATACTGTAGAGTCTACTTGGAACGCTCTCCTTGCCGGTCAGAGTGGCATCAGCCTGATCGACCATTTTGATACTAGTGCCTACGCAACGCGTTTTGCTGGCTTAGTAAAAGATTTTAACTGTGAAGACTTCATCCCGCGCAAAGATGCCCGCAAGATGGATGCCTTTATTCAGTATGGTATTACTGCCGGTATTCAGGCGATGCAAGACTCCGGGCTTGAAGTGACTGCTGAGAACGCGACACGCATTGGTGCGGCCATCGGTTCCGGTATCGGTGGACTTGGTCTGATTGAAGAAAACCATTCCTCATTGGTTAACGGTGGACCACGCAAAATTAGTCCTTTCTTCGTCCCATCAACGATCGTCAACATGATTGCAGGTCATTTGAGTATCATGTTCGGGTTACGTGGGCCGAGTATTTCCATTGCCACAGCTTGTACTTCCGGGGTGCATAATATTGGTCATGCAGCACGTATCATCGCCTATAACGATGCCGACGTGATGCTGGCAGGCGGCGCGGAAAAAGCCAGTACGCCGTTGGGTGTCGGTGGTTTCGGTGCAGCACGTGCGCTCTCTACGCGCAATGACAATCCTCAGGCGGCAAGCCGTCCGTGGGATAAAGATCGTGATGGTTTCGTACTGGGAGACGGCGCAGGTATTATGGTGCTGGAAGAGTACGAGCATGCCCGTAAACGCGGTGCAAAAATTTATGCTGAAATTGTTGGTTTTGGCATGAGCAGCGATGCTTACCATATGACGTCACCGCCGGAAGATGGTGCGGGTGCGGCACTGGCGATGGAAAATGCGCTGCGTGATGCGGGTGTTTCTGCGGCGCAGATTGGTTATATCAACGCGCATGGCACTTCGACGGCGGCGGGTGATAAAGCCGAAGCTCAGGCAGTTAAATCCGTCTTTGGTATTGATGCTCAGAAAGTTATGGTCAGCTCGACCAAGTCGATGACCGGCCATCTGTTAGGCGCAGCCGGTGCGGTGGAGTCCATTTTCACCTTGCTGGCACTACGCGATCAGGCGGTTCCACCGACCATCAATCTGGATAATCCTGATGAAGGTTGTGATCTGGATTTTGTACCTCACGAAGCGCGCCAGGTGAAAGATATGCAGTATTCACTGTGTAACTCGTTCGGTTTCGGCGGTACCAATGGTTCACTGGTGTTCCGTAAGATCTGACCCAGCACAGTAGTGTTTGTGAAGGCCCGTCAATCGGGCCTTTTTGCTGTCTGAATAAAAGCAAAGTCTGAATGCAACAGTGCATAAACGGGATGCGTGTTCCTGCTGGCCGTGCGTTTCAATACGATAAAGTAAGAATGCTCTCCTTGATGCGACAGACCGCCTCACGCAGGCTCTGCAATCAGAGAAACAGAACCATGAGATCCGGAGGAAGTAACCATGTGGATTAACGGTATGGCAGCCGAGACGTTGCCGGCAAGTGACCGTTCAGTGCAATTTGGTGACGGTTGCTTTACGACAGCGCGGGTGTCAGACGGCGTGATTGTGTTTCTGGCCCGACATATTCAGCGTCTGCAGCGTGCGGCGTCGGTACTGCGGATTGAGGGTGTGGACTGGACGGCTCTGGAACAGGAAATGGTTCTGGCTGCGGGACAACAGAAAGAGGCAGTGGTGAAAGCCGTTGTGACGCGCGGGGCGGGCGGTCGTGGTTACAGCGCCGCGGGCTGCTCGGCACCGACGCGCATTGTTTCTGCGTCTGCATATCCGGCGCATTATCATACGTGGCAACAACAGGGCGTAAAACTCGTGCTGAGTCCGGTCACACTGAGTAAAAACCCGTTGCTGGCCGGAATAAAACATCTTAACCGGCTGGAGCAGGTGATGATCCGCATGCATCTTGACCAGACAGAGGCTAATGAAGCGCTGGTGGTTGACACCTCGGGCTGCCTGGTGGAATGCTGTGCGGCTAATTTATTCTGGCGTAAGGGAAATCAGGTGTTTACGCCGGATTTATCGCAGTCCGGCGTTGACGGTATTATGCGTCAGCACATCATCCGCGTACTTGAAGCGACTTCCCCCTGGGTTGTGCACATCGTCAGTGAATCGCCGGACACATTAACCGATGCCGATGAAATACTGATTTGTAATGCCCTGATGCCCGTTCTGCCGGTGAATCAGATCGAAGATCAATATTACGTTTCACGGCGTTTGTACGATTTCCTGCTCCAGAGTTGTTAAAAAAGTGATTAAACAATGACAAACAAAAAGACCAAAATCTTCGCCCTGATTGTCCTGATTCTGTTAGGGCTGGCGACGTTTGCCTATCAAAAAGTAAAACAGTTTGCGGATCGACCCATCAATGTCAGCAGCGAAACGATCTTTACCTTGCCTGCGGGCACTGGCCGCGTGGTGCTGGAAACACTGCTAATCGATAAAAAACTGATGAAGCCCAATCCGTGGTTTCCGTGGTTATTACGCTTAGAACCTGAACTGAGCGAGTTTAAAGCCGGTACTTACCGTTTTGAAAAAGGCATGACAGTGCGTCAGATGCTTGAACTGCTGAAAAGCGGTAAAGAGGCCCAGTTCAGCGTTCGTTTTGTCGAGGGCTTTAAGCTCAGCGACTGGATGAAAGTTCTGGATAAATCAGAATATCTGAAGCATGAACTTAGCGGTAAAAGTGATGAAGACATTGCCGCCGCGCTGGGCGCAACGGACACCAAAAATGTCGAAGGCTGGCTGTATCCGGATACTTATCATTACACTGCGGGCATGACAGATTTATCTCTGCTCAAACGTGCTCATGTACGGATGGAAAAAACGGTAGCGGATATCTGGAAAGGTCGCATGGACTCACTGCCGTATAAAACGCCTGCTGATATGGTCACCATGGCGTCGATCATCGAAAAAGAAACGGCAGTAAAAGATGAGCGCCCGGAAGTCGCTTCAGTGTTTATCAACCGTCTGCGTATTGGTATGCGACTGCAAACCGATCCGACGGTGATTTACGGGATGGGTGATAAATACACTGGCAACATCACGAAAAAAGATTTAGAAACGCCAACGCCGTACAATACCTATGTGATCACCGGTCTGCCGCCGTCCCCTATTGCGATGCCAGGTGAGGCATCACTCCAGGCGGCTGCGCATCCGGCGAAGACACCGTATCTATACTTTGTCGCCGATGGTAAAGGCGGGCATACTTTCAGCACCAACCTTGAGAACCATAACAAAGCGGTTCGTGTGTACATAGAGGCGCTTAAGAACAAGAATGAAAAGTAACTTCATTGTTATTGAAGGCCTCGAAGGGGCAGGGAAAACCACCGCACATGACGTGGTCGTTAACGCGCTGCGCGAGCATGGCGTGGAAGACATTGTCTTCACCCGTGAACCGGGCGGCACGCCGCTGGCCGAGAAATTACGCGATTTATTCAAACGTGGCGTCGACGGCGAAAAACCGACTGTGAAAGCAGAAGTGCTGATGCTTTATGCCGCGCGCGTTCAGTTGGTTGAAACGGTAATTTTGCCTGCACTGGCGCGTGGCGCGTGGGTGGTCGGGGATCGTCATGATCTCTCCTCACAGGCCTATCAGGGCGGCGGTCGCGGAATTGATGCCAAACTGATGAGCTCTTTGCGTGATACTGTCCTGGGGGATTTCCGCCCGGATCTGACGCTGTATCTTGATCTGCCACCGGTTATTGGCCTGCAACGCGCCCGTGCCCGGGGTGAACTGGACCGTATCGAACAGGAAGCTTTGCCTTTCTTTGAACGCACGCGTGCGCGTTATCTCGCACTTGCTGCCGAAGACAGCCGCATCAAAACCATCGATGCTTCGCAATCCATTGAACAGGTCACTGCTTCTATCAATCTGACCCTGAAAAACTGGTTCGATGAGCAGGCCTTACAAGGCAGCGCATCATGAAGTGGTATCCGTGGCTCACCGGCCCGTACAGACAACTGACCGGGCAATATCAGACGGGGCGCGGCCACCACGCGGTGCTGATGCATGCGGCGGCGGGTATTGGCGATGAGGCACTGGTGTACGGTCTGAGTCGCTGGTTGCTTTGCCAGCACAAAGACGGCGAAAAAAGTTGCGGCACTTGTCATAGCTGCCAACTGATGATCGCCGGAAACCATCCAGACTGGCATATCCTGCAACCTGAAAAAGGCAAAAACTCACTGGGAATCGATCCGGTGCGTCAGCTGATTGAAACGTTGTACAACTATTCGCAGCAGGGCGGGGCAAAAGTCGTGTGGATCCCCCGGACGGAAATGCTGACCGAAGCGGCGGCCAACGCCTTACTGAAAACGCTGGAAGAGCCGCCTGCGGGCACCTATTTCCTGCTCGGTTGCCGTGAGCCTTCGGCCTTACTGGCGACGATCCGCAGCCGTTGTTCCTACTGGCATCTGCCGGTGCCCGATGAGGCGCTGGCGATCCAATGGATCAACCGCCAGCTTAGCGCCGATCCCATCGCGATTAAAACCGCACTGCGCCTGACCAGCGGTGCGCCGTTGTCTGCGATGGAACTGTTGCAGCCTGAACGGTGGAAGCAACGCGTGGCGCTTTGCCAGCAGCTTTATGTTCAGTGCCAGCAACACGATATGCTTTCCCTGTTACCGCAACTGAATCACGACGATGCCGCGGAACGCCTGTACTGGCTGGCGACATTATTGCTGGATGCTATCAAATGGCAGCAACATGCCGGGCAGTTCATCATTAATCACGATCAGCAGTCGCTGATTACCTTGCTGGCGGGCGCGCAGTCTAACGCGTCTCTGCAGCAGTCGGTTACAGCCTGGATGCACTGCCGTCAGCAATTGCTTTCCATCGTCGGGGTAAACCGCGAACTGCTGCTGACAGAACAGCTGCTGGAATGGGAACAGATGCTTCAGGGGACAGTTTCCCCGTCAATTTTCAGTTCCGCGTTATCGCGCTGATATCCATTTATCTTCAACAGACCGCAGAGTTAATTATTATGTTTTTAGTCGATTCCCACTGCCACCTCGACAGCCTGGATTACAACGAACTGCATTCCGGCGTGGACAGTGTGCTGGAAAAAGCCCGTGAACGTGATGTGAAATTCATGCTGGCCGTTGCAACAACGCTGCCGGGCTACCGCTCGATGACGCAACTGATTGGTGATCGCCCGGACGTGGCATTTTCCTGCGGTGTTCATCCGCTGAATATCGACGATGGTTACGACTTCAACGAACTGCGTGAGCTTGCGGTCAGTCCGAAAGTGGTGGCGATGGGGGAAACTGGCCTGGATTATTTTTATCAGAAAGAAGCCGGTCAGCTGAAACTGCAACAGGATTCTTTCCGTGAGCATATCCGCATTGGTCGTGAACTGAACAAGCCGGTGATCGTGCATACCCGCGATGCCCGTCAGGATACGCTGGATATTCTAAAAGAAGAGAACGCCGGTGAGTGTGGCGGCGTGCTGCACTGTTTCACCGAAGACTTACCGACCGCAGAGTTCCTGCTGGATTTGGGTTTTTATATTTCTTTCTCCGGCATTGTGACTTTCCGTAATGCGGAAGCGTTGCGTGAAGTGGCACGTTATGTCCCGCTGGATCGTTTGCTGGTGGAAACGGATTCGCCATATCTGGCACCGGTACCGCATCGCGGAAAGGAAAACCAGCCTGCTTATGTGCGTGACGTTGCCGAATACATGGCAGTGCTCAAAGGCGTGAGCGTGGAACGGCTTGCCGAAGCCACCACCGCAAACTTTTCACGATTATTTCACATCGACTCTTTCTCCCTGATCTAGTCTGAAGCGAGGTCATATTCTCTGGATTTATTTTTCACCTCGTAATTAATCCTGTGAATGAGGTATCTTGGCACCGTTTTTGGCGGTGTCAGGGGTTTTTATTCGGATTTTATGTTGATAAATGGTGGCTTTTAAGGCGCGATTGCTGCATTTTTCAGAAAAACGTGACTGCCATCAAACATTAACAAAGGGAATTATTTTACCCTGCGTAAAAATTAAAAGGGGTGCTCAGACACCCGATAGCAAAGGGCAGTACGACCCTTTGCAAAGCGGTGAGTTATCAGGCTAAACCGCAAGAAGTATCAAAAAGCATCATTACTCAGGAGCACAATCAATTATGTTTAAGAACGCGTTTGCAAACCTTCAAAAGGTCGGTAAATCGCTAATGCTGCCAGTATCCGTACTGCCAATCGCAGGTATCCTGCTTGGTGTCGGTTCTGCAAACTTTAGCTGGCTGCCACTGATCGTTTCTCATGTTATGGCCGAAGCCGGTGGTTCAGTCTTCGCTAACATGCCTCTGATCTTTGCTATCGGTGTTGCCTTAGGCTTCACTAACAACGACGGTGTTTCTGCACTGGCGTCCGTTGTGGCATACGGCATCATGGTGAAAACCATGGCGGTTGTTGCCCCATTGGTTCTGCATTTGCCCGCTGAAGAAATTGCAGCCAAGCATCTGGCCGATACCGGCGTATTGGGGGGTATCATCTCCGGTGCGATTGCGGCCTACATGTTCAACCGTTTCTACCGTATCAAGTTGCCAGAATACCTGGGCTTCTTTGCCGGTAAACGTTTTGTTCCGATCATCTCTGGTCTGGCTGCGATTATCCTGGGCGTGGTGCTGTCCTTCATCTGGCCGCCAATCGGTACAGGTATTCAGACCTTCTCACAATGGGCCGCTTATCAGAACCCGGTGGTGGCGTTCGGTATTTACGGTGTCGTTGAACGTGCACTGGTGCCGTTTGGTCTGCACCATATCTGGAACGTTCCATTCCAGATGCAAATCGGTGAGTACGTGAACTCTGCAGGTCAGGTGTTCCACGGCGATATCCCACGTTACATGGCCGGTGACCCGACTGCGGGTAAACTGTCAGGCGGCTTCCTGTTCAAAATGTACGGTCTGCCTGCTGCTGCGGTGGCCATCTGGCATTCAGCGAAACCTGAAAACCGTGCAAAAGTCGGCGGTATCATGATTTCCGCTGCACTGACTGCATTCCTGACCGGTATCACTGAGCCAATCGAATTTTCCTTCATGTTCGTTGCGCCGATCCTGTACGTGATCCACGCGATTCTGGCCGGTCTGGCATTCCCGATCTGTATCCTGCTGGGTATGCGTGACGGTACCAGCTTCTCGCACGGTCTGATCGACTTCATCGTCCTGAGCGGTAACAGCAGCAAAATCTGGTTGTTCCCAATCGTGGGTGCGGTGTATGCGGTCATTTACTACAGCATCTTCCGTTTCCTGATTGCGAAACTGGATCTGAAAACCCCTGGCCGTGAAGACGCAACCAGCGAAACCACGACTCAGGGCGGTTCTGAAATGTCTGCTTCTCTGGTTCAGGCTTTCGGCGGTAAAGAAAACATCACTAACCTCGATGCCTGTATTACCCGTCTGCGCGTCAGCGTGGCGGATGTATCCAAAGTGGATCAGGCTGGCCTGAAAAAATTGGGTGCAGCAGGTGTGGTGGTTGCGGGTTCTGGTGTTCAGGCAATTTTCGGTACCAAGTCTGACAACCTGAAAACCGATATGGACGAGTACATGCGTAACCATTAATGGTGAGCAATGTCTGGTTCTGAGAAAGGAGGCTCCGGCCTCTTTTTTTATGTCTGCGATTCGGCAGGGCGCTGGCTGACGCTTTCTGCGTCAATTAAGCATCAAAAAGCGTAATCAGGTTGAAAGGAATGGAAATTCTAACCCATACTGCGTACAACGCTTTTTACTTTGTTAAGGACAGTTAAGATGGCCGAAGAGACAATTTTCAGCAAAATTATTCGCCGTGAAATCCCTGCTGATGTGGTTTATCAGGACGAACTTGTCACCGCGTTTCGCGACATTTCTCCTCAGGCACCCAGCCACATTCTGATTATCCCGAATGTTCTGATCCCGACCATGAACGACGTGAATGCCACGCATGAAGCGGCGCTGGGCAGAATGATGACGGTGGCGGCGAAAATTGCTGAACAGGAAGGCATTGCCGAAAGCGGTTACCGCCTGATCGTCAACTGCAACCGAGACGGCGGTCAGGAGGTTTATCACATCCATATGCATCTGGTCGGTGGCCGTGCACTGGGTCCATTGCTGTCACGTCAGTAAGGGTAAACATGCGTTTTCTGATGGCGTTATTGCCGGTAATTTTGTTGATAGGCTGTAGCAGCAAGCCCACTATTGCACTGAATAATCAACAAAGAGTGGTAATGGAATCCCCTGTTCTGACGGCGGGCATCATCCCGGGTTCGCCATCCGTGTCTGATTCCGGCGGGCAGAAAAAAGCGACAACGACATTGGATAACAACCAGCCACACCCTGTCACCCTGCATTACCGTTTCTATTGGTATGATAAACAGGGGCTGGATTTATTCCCGGTCGCCGAGGCCAGAACCATTACCGTTCCTGCCAACAGTAGCGTGGACGTCAGTTCCATGAACGGTAATCTTGATGCGTACAGTGTGCGTATTTACCTTTATCTCTAATTTTTTATACGGAGAAGGTTGATGAAAAAGTATTTCCTCATTGTGGCAATGGCTGCATTGATCCTTGGCGGTTGTACGTTGCCAAACCAGCAGCAACCCCAACCACAGCAGCCTGAACAACCGCAGCAACCACAGCAGCCGTTGCCACCGGTGAACCCGCCGGTTCCTGAGCAGCCCCAGGTCCAGCCCGTTCCGCAGCCACCTAAATTTGCCAATATCGACTGGACAGCTACCGTTGAGCCAATGCTCGCGAAAATGCTGAAATCTGGTGGTGTGCAGCCGGGCAGCGTTCTGCTGGTGGATGGGGTGAAAAACAGCACCAACGGTTCCCTGCAAATGGCGAAAGCCACCGATGCATTGCGCAACGCGCTGGCCAATAACACCACCTTCCAGGTGGTGCCTGCCGGGCAACTGGCTTCGGCCAAACAGTCACTGGGATTATCGCCGGATGACAGTCTGGCTTCGGTCAGCAAGGCCATCGGCCTGGCAAACATCGTGAAAGCGCAGTACGTGCTTTACAGCACAGTGAGCGGCGACGTGAAAGCACCGACCATGTCGATGCGCCTGCTTACCGCACCGAGCGGAGAAATCGTCTGGTCAGGCCGCGGTGCAGTCCAGAATTAGCGCTGAGATTCTGCAAGCCGAACTACAGCAACTGATTGAACAACATTATCCGGCGGTGAAAACCGCCGGTTTTCGTTTATTACCGGTTGCCGGGCTGACCGGCGAAAGCTGGAGAATAAGCTCACCTGCTGGCGAATTTCTGGCACGTCATCAGTCTGCACAGCGGCAAGTTTCGGGCGCTGACCGGCAACGTGAAGCTGCGATTTTGCGGCATATCGCGCGGCATAAATTAGGCCCTTGTGTCAGACTTTATTCGCCGCCGTGGCTGATAGTCGACTGGATTGTCGGAACACCGCTTGATGATCAGGCGTTCGGCGCCGCTTCCGTGCGCAAGAGCTTATGCCAGCGTCTGGTGCAGTTACATCAGTTGCCGCTGTCGGGCTACCGGCTGGACTTACAGCAGCAATTTGCCCGTTACTGGCATCATATCGACCGGCGCAGGCTGACGCCGCACTGGTTGCGTTTGCACCAAAAAATGCTGTCGCAGGCTCCGCCGTCACCGCTGAAACTGGCGCTGGTGCATATGGATATTCACGCAGGTAATGTGCTGAATACGCCTGAGGGGCTGCGGCTGATTGACTGGGAATACGCGGCGAATGCGGATATTGCGCTGGAGCTGGCGGCGATTATTTGCGGTAACGGCTGGGATCATCATCAGCAAAACGCATTCATAGGCGAGTACGTAAATGCTGGCGGGTATCATAATTTAGCCGTTTTGCAGCAGCAGGTTAACCGCTGGATCCCCTGGGTCAATTACCTGATGCTGATGTGGTTTGAAGTGCGCTGGCAGCAGACCGGCGAGAGTCAATACAGTGAATGGGCGCGCCCGTTGCGCCCGTGATAATTATCTGAAAAATAAAAGGAGCGTCCATTTTGTTAGGACCTGTAATGCTGGATGTCGCTGGCTATGCGCTGGATGCCGAAGAACGTGAAATTTTGCAGCATCCGCTGGTGGGCGGGCTGATTTTATTCACCCGAAATTATCATGATGTCGATCAGTTGCATGAACTGATCCGTCAGATCCGCGCTGCGTCGCACGACAGGCTGGTACTGGCCGTGGATCAGGAAGGCGGACGTGTGCAGCGTTTTCGCGAAGGTTTCACCCGTTTGCCTGCGGCACAATCTTTTGCTGCCCTCAATGAGCCACATGAAGCCGCACGACTCGCGCAGGAAAGCGGCTGGCTGATGGCGTCAGAAATGATTGCGATGGATATCGACATCAGCTTTGCGCCTGTGCTGGATATCGGGCATATCAGCGCAGCTATCGGCGAACGTTCATTCCATGCAGAACCCCGGAAAGCACTGGAGATAGCTGAACAGTATATTCTCGGTATGCATTCTGCTGGCATGAAAACCACCGGTAAGCATTTTCCGGGGCACGGTGCCGTCAGTGCGGATTCCCATAAAGAAACACCGCGTGACGATCGGCCACTGGAGATTATCCGCGAGCACGACATGGCTATCTTCCGTCAGCTTAACGAACGTAAATTGCTGGATGCCGTGATGCCAGCGCACGTGATATATACCCAGGCCGATCCGCGTCCGGCCAGTGGTTCGCCATACTGGTTGCAGGAAATTTTACGCAAGGAGCTGAATTTCAACGGCGTGATCTTCTCCGATGATATTTCCATGGAAGGCGCGGCAATCATGGGGACGTATCCCGAGCGCGCGCAGGCCTCTCTGGATGCGGGCTGCGACATGATCCTGGCCTGTAATAACCGGCAGGGGGCGGTGAGCGTGCTGGATAACCTGTCCCCGGTCAACGCTGAGCGTGTTGCACAGTTGTATCATCGCGGACGGTACACTGGAAAACAGGCCCGTCAGGACCTGCAAAATTCGAGTCGCTGGCAAGAGGCAAACCGTGATCTGACCACACTCGACGCCCGCTGGCAGGAACACAAACAGGCTGCCCTGTAAGGTTTTCCCGACCGCGTGAAGGGTTCAACGCACATTCAGGATGAGGTAAATAATGATTATCTATTTGCATGGCTTCGATTCAACGAGTCCCGGTAACCATGAGAAAGTGTTGCAGTTACAGTTCATTGATCCGGACGTGCGCTTCATCAGTTACAGCACGCTTCACCCGCGTCATGACATGCAACATCTGCTAAAAGAAGTGGATAAAGTGCTGCATGAAACGACGGACAAAAATGCGCTGATTTGCGGCGTCGGGCTCGGCGGCTTCTGGGCTGAACGTATCGGTTTTCTGTGCGGGATCCGCCAGGTGATGTTTAACCCGAATTTATCACCGCAGGATAATATGACCGGAAAAATCGACCGCCCTGAAGAGTATGAAGATATCGCCACCAAATGCATCAGCGATTTCCGCGAGAAAAACCGTGACCGTTGTCTGGTGATTTTATCCCGTGAAGACGGTGTGCTCGACAGCAGCAAAACGGCTGAGAAATTGCATCACTATTATCCGGTTGAATGGGACGAGCATCAGAGCCATAAATTCAAAGATATCTCGACGCATTTGCAACGCATTAAAGCATTCAAAAACATCGTCTGATTTAACATTCCGTTTCTGAAATCGCGACTCACCACTGCCTTCGTGCAGTGGTTTTTTATTTGCCTCATTCCTGCCTCAGAAATCGTTTTCATGGCAGAACTGCGTCTAACCTGCTGATTTAAAAATGGTAAAATACATGCCATTACCCTGACTCAAATTATCCAATTGAATTTAAATTGACCTACATCAATTTTGGTATGACCAAATCACCACGCGTGATATCCTCCGTCTCAGATACCGATTTAACTTAAGCAACCCTATGTAATATAAGGATAATATTTTTACTCTTATATAACAATTGGTTCACATTTGAGGGGGTCATTTTGACATCACCAATGAAGAAAATTGTGATTATCGGCGGCGGCGCCGGCGGTCTGGAACTGGCGACCAGCCTGGGCCATAAACTTGGCCGCAACAAAAAAGCGGAGATCATTCTGGTCGATCGCAACCACAGCCATTTATGGAAACCACTGTTACATGAAGTGGCGACCGGCAGTCTGGACGACGGCGTGGATGCGCTGAGCTATCTGGCTCATGCCCGCAACCACGGTTTCACTTTCCAGATCGGTTCACTGACTGACATTGACCGCGAAAGTCAGACCATCAAACTGGCTGAGATTTGCGACGAAAACGGTGAATTGCTGGTGCCGGTGCGTGATATCGCGTATGACACACTGGTGATGGCACTGGGCAGTACCTCTAACGACTTCGGTACGCCGGGCGTGAAAGATCACTGCATCTTCCTGGATAACCCGCATCAGGCGCACCGTTTCCATAATGAAATGCTGAACCTGTTCCTCAAATTCTCTGCAAGTTCTGACAAGCAGAAGAAAGTGAACATTGCGATTGTTGGCGGCGGGGCGACCGGTGTTGAACTGTCTGCCGAGCTGCACAACGCGGTAAAACAACTGCACAGCTACGGTTTCGAAGGGCTCGACAGCGAAGCGCTGAACGTCACGCTGGTGGAAGCCGGTGAGCGTATTCTGCCTGCCTTGCCTGCGCGCATTTCTGCGGCGGCGCACAGCGAGCTGACCAAACTGGGCGTGCGTGTTCTGACGCAAACCATGGTCACCAGTGCTGATAAACATGGCCTGAACACCAGGACCGGCGAATTCATTGATGCAGACCTGATGGTTTGGGCGGCCGGGATTAAAGCGCCTGATTTCATGAAAGAGATTGCGGGTCTGGAAACTAATCGTATCAATCAGCTGGTGGTGGAACCGACTCTGCAAACCACACGTGACCCGAACATCTACGCGATTGGCGACTGTGCATCCTGTCCGCAGCCTTCCGGTGGTTTTGTGCCGCCACGTGCGCAGTCAGCGCACCAGATGGCGTCCCGCTGCTTCGCCAATATCATGGCGCAGCGCAAGGGGCAGAGCCTGAAACCTTACGTTTATAAAGATCACGGCTCACTGGTGTCTCTGTCACGTTTCAGTACTGTTGGTAGCCTGATGGGTAACCTGATGCGCGGCTCTATGATGGTCGAAGGTCGTCTGGCGAGACTGGTTTATATCTCGCTGTACCGTATGCACCAGATTGCATTACACGGTTACATCAAAACCGGTCTGATGATGCTGGTCGGCGGTATTAACCGTGTGATCCGCCCGCGTCTTAAACTGCACTGATACCCGTCAGCTGGTGTTTTTTTCAACGCCAGCTGAATCGTTTCATATCTAATAGCCTGTTTATGACAGGCTTTTTCCTATCTGCGCCTCTATCCCCCGTAAACAGCATAAGATCCCGCCACGATTATTCTGCCTGCTAAGAATCCTCCGAAACAGAAGGGGGCACCGGTTGTTTATCTCACTTACAGATTTCGTCTTATTGTTTGCTTACGTTTGGGCGTGCAGACTTAACATCACGTTTACAAGAACAACGTTTAGAAGAGCAGATTGTCACAGACGGCGATTCACGCACGCCGAACCTCAGATGTGAAGTTGTCCGCTGAGGGACCCCGGTCACGGAGTCATTGCGTGGTAACATTTTCGGAGGAAGTCCTGTGAACAAGTCAATGTTAGCTGGGGTCGGTATCGGTGTGGCTGCGGCGTTGGGCATTGCTGGCGTTGCAAGCATGAATGTTTTTTCATCTGGCCCGGAATACGCGCAGGTCGTCAGCGCGACGCCAATTAAAGAAACGACGAAAATCCCGCGTCAGGAATGTCGTAATGTGACGGTCACTCACCGACGTCCTGTACAGGATGAGCATCAGATTGCCGGTTCCGTACTCGGCGCAGTCGCCGGTGGCGTGCTGGGTCATCAGTTTGGCGGCGGCCGCGGGCGTGACGTTGCGACAGTCGCGGGTGCACTGGGCGGGGGCTATGCGGGGAACCGTGTGCAGAGCAGCATGCAGGAAAACGACACCTACACCACGCAGCAGCAGCGCTGTAAAACCGTGTATGACAAAGAAGATAAAACGCTGGGTTATGATGTGACCTATAAAATAGGCGATCAGCAAGGCAAAGTGCGTATGGACCACGATCCGGGCACACAAATTCCGCTGGATAAAAGCGGTCAGTTGCAACTTACCCGTTCATAAACAAACGGTAACTGCAAAAAATGAAAAACCTGGGGGAAACCTCAGGTTTTTTTATACCGCTTTAATGCCATTTTTGTGTTTTACGATATCGGCCATGACGGCGAGTGCGATTTCAGCCGGAGTTTTGCTGCCAATTTGCAATCCCACTGGTGCGTGCAGGCGGGAAAAATCTTCCGCAGTGAAATCAGCGATGCTTTGCAGACGCGCATGGCGTCGTGCGCTGTTGCGCTGTGAACCCATCGCACCGATGTAAAATGCCGGGGTGTTCACTGCTTCCATCAGCGTCAGGTCATCCATTCGCGGATCGTGGGTCAGCGCCACAATCGCGGTATTCGCATGACAGCTTTGCTGTTCGAGATATTTTGCCGGAAACTGCTTTTCCAGCCGGACCTCCGATTTCAGCCTCGGTAAAAAGTTTTCCAGCACGTCATCCCGACATTCGCAAACCACCACTTCGAAGCCCAGTGCGCAGGCAAAATCGGCGCAGTAGAGAGCCACGCCCGACAGACCGGCGATCAGTAACCTTGGCGGTGCCGCCAGATGCAACATGACGCAATCGCCGTCGCGTATGATTTGCGTGGCATGATAATAATCTGTCAGCGCCAGATGATCACAGGCGGCAGGCGGTGTGATGGATTTGCTGAGCGCGTAATGACCCGCAAGCGCCATCCCCATGCGTTGCAGATAATCTCTATTATCGGCAGTCGCAGGTAAATATTCGAGCAGCACGTCCAGCGCCCCCCCACACGGCAGCGCGATATCGGGCGTCAGCCCCCCTTCGCCATAGCGCACAATCTGGCTCGGTTGCTGATATTCACCCGCCGCAATACGCTGCAAAAAATCTTCTTCGACACAGCCGCCGGAAAGCGACCCGCAGAAATGCCCGTCGCGTGTCGCGACCATCAAGGCACCTGGCGCGCGCGGAGAAGAACCGTAGGTGTTGAGCACTGTACAAAGCCATACCGGCTGATGTGTCAGCCATGTTATGGCCTGAGAAATCACCTCATTATCAAGATGCTGCATACTGATTTCCGTCCGGAATAAGCAGGGAAGAGGAAAGTTGCTCCGGAAAATCGATGTCTGTCGTCACGGCAGGATTGTTGAAATCCAGGCGTACCCAGGCATGGCTGCGGAACAGTTCCCGTGCGCCGTTGTCACCGCGCAAGAGCAGGAGTTTTTCACGCATTGGCAGGGCAAAACCGACAGGATGCCCCGGTTCGTTTTGCCAGTACGGGCGTACGATCGTCCCCCGACCCAAAGTATCCGCCACGGCGGCAAAAACTTCTGGGGTGACAAAAGGCATATCGGCCAGATGGATCAGCCAGCCGTCCCAGTCTGCTGTATCACGCACACCGGCGGCGATGGATCCTCCGGTGCCGGTACTGCTGATGAGCGTAAACGGTATTCCCTCGCGCAAACAACATTCCTGAACCGGACGGTTTTCAGGGCGGGTGACCACGTGTACCGGCAACCGGCTCGCGCGAGCCTGACGCAAAGTGGCCTCAAAAACCGTGACAGCGTTTCCTGCTGTTTTTTGCAGGGGAGCATTCAGCTTGTTTCCTTTACCCCCTGCGGCAATAAACCGGCTTCCGGTACCTGCTGCGAGAAGAATAATACCTGCCATTTTGCATGAATTCCTCTTGTTCATTTTCAGATCAGATGCTCAGTAAACTCACTCAGCATGTCACCGACAAACTTCAGGCGTTTCGGACGATCGGTCAGATCTAACATAAACTTCAGTTTTGCCGGGCCGTCCAGACGATAAACCTGTGGTTGTTTCTGTAACAGACCAATCAGGAAGCCCGGATCCACACGGTTCTTATCGCCAAACTCAATGAATCCACCGCGCTCATTGCCTTCAATACGGCGGATACCCAGTTCTTTGGCTTTAAGGCGCAGTACGGCAATCTGCAACAAATTACGCGCACCGTCCGGCAGCGTGCCGAAACGGTCAATCAGTTCAACGCGCAGTTCATCCAGTTCACCTTCGCTTTTCGCACTGGCGATACGTTTATACAACGACAGGCGCGTATTCACATCAGGAATGAAATCCTCCGGCAGCAGCGCAGGCATGCGCATTTCGACTTCGGTCTGGCTGGTGGTTAAATCTTCCAGCGATGGTTCGCGGCCTTCTTTCAACGCTTCGACGGCGTTTTCCAGCAACTCCATATACAGCGAGAAACCGATGCTGGTCATCTGGCCGCTCTGGCCTTCACCGAGCAGTTCGCCTGCACCGCGGATTTCAAGGTCGTGTGTCGCCAGCGCAAAACCGGCACCCAGATCCTCCAGCGAGGCAATGGCCTCCAGACGCTTATGCGCATCGACCGACATGGCTTTCGGCGGCGGCGTCAGCAGATAAGCATAGGCCTGATGGTGTGACCGCCCGACGCGGCCACGCAACTGATGTAACTGCGCCAGACCAAAGTGGTCGGCGCGCTCAATAATGATCGTGTTAGCGGTCGGAATATCGATACCGGTTTCAATGATGGTGGTACACACCAGTACGTTGAACCGCTGGTGGTGGAAATCATTCATCACCCGTTCGAGGTCGCGTTCACGCATCTGACCGTGGCCGATAGCGATACGCGCTTCCGGCACCAGTTCCGCCAGCCGCTGGGTCGCTTTCTCGATATTCTCAACATCGTTGTAGAGATAATAAACCTGCCCGCCGCGCAGTATTTCACGCAGGATCGCCTCGCGTACTACCAGGCTGTCGTATTCACGCACAAAGGTTTTAACCGCCATACGGCGCGCGGGTGGTGTGGCGATAATCGACAGGTCACGCATGCCGCTCATTGCCATGTTTAGCGTACGCGGGATAGGGGTTGCGGTCAGGGTCAGAATATCCACGTCTGCACGCATCGCCTTGATGCGCTCTTTATGACGCACGCCGAAACGGTGTTCTTCGTCGACAATCAGCAGCCCCAGATCTTTCCAGCGCAGATCGCTTTGCAGCAATTTGTGTGTGCCGATAATGATATCGACTTTGCCTTCAACCGCATCTTCCAGCACCACATTTTGCTCTTTGGCACTGCGGAAACGGGACATCATTTCAATGCGCACCGGCCAGCTGGCGAAACGATCGCGGAAGTTGTCAAAGTGCTGCTGTGCCAGCAACGTGGTAGGCACCAGCACCGCCACCTGCTTGTTGTTGGAAACGGCCAGGAAGGCCGCGCGCATCGCCACTTCGGTTTTACCGAAACCAACGTCACCACAGACCAGCCGGTCCATCGCCAGCGGTTGGGTCATGTCGGTCAGGACAGCGTTAATGGCCTGAGCCTGATCCGGCGTGGTTTCAAACGGGAAAGCCTGACAGAACAACTGATACTGTTCTTTGTCGTGTTTAAACGCAAAACCGCTTTTGGCTTCGCGCTGGGCGTAGATATCCAGCAGTTCAGCGGCTACATCGCGCACTTTCTCCGCCGCTTTCTGCCGCGCTTTCGACCAGGCTTCACCGCCGAGTTTATGCAGCGGCGCGCTCTCATCGGCGCCACCTGCATAACGGCTGATGAGATGCAGCGATGATACCGGCACATACAGTTTGTCTTCACCGGCGTAGGTCAGTATCAGATATTCGGCAGTAATACCGCCGGTTTCCAGCGTCGTCAGTCCGAGATAACGCCCCACGCCATGTTCGACATGCACCACCGGCTGGCCGGGACGCAGTTCGGCGAGGTTACGGATCAGCGTATCGGTATTGATTGACCGGCGGCTGTCCTGACGGCGACGCGCCACGCGCTCACCCAGCAAATCGCTTTCGCAGATCAGTGCGAGCTGTTTACCGGCATCGAGGAAACCGCGTTCGCATGAGCCAATCATGATGTAACGACCGGCGGTTTCAGCTTGTTCAATGCGGGTGATCAGCGTCGGCATCAGTTTGATGCGCGCCAGCAGATCCTGAAGCGTTTCACGGCGGCCTTCACTTTCTACGGAAAATACCAGACTGCCAGCAAAGGATTCATTGAAGCGACGCAGGTTATCCATCGGCGCTTTGTTCTGCGGCTGAACGGATAAATCTGGCAGCTTTTCGTAACTCAGATTGGTGTTGGCAGCTTTATCCGCCAGCGAATCAGTACGCAACTGAACACGTGGCCAGGATTTCAGCTCGGTAAACAGCGACTCGACACGCAGCCACAGATTTTCCGGCTCGAGCAACGGACGCATCGGATCGACGCGGCGGCTTTCGTAACGCTGGCAGGTATCCTGCCAGAAGCGCCCGGCAGCGGCTTCCAGATCGCCGGTGTTCAGTATCAGCGTGTTTTCCGGCAGATAACTGAACAGGGTGGTCAGCGGCTGACTGAAAAAGAGCGGTTGCCAGTATTCGATACCGGCCGGGAAGGTGCCTTTGCTGACCTGCTGATAAACGTGCTCTGCATCGCGACGCACTTCGAACTTCTCGCGCCACTGGCTACGGAACAGCTCGATGGCGTTTTTATCGGTCGGAAATTCGTGCGCGGGCAGCAGATTGATGTGTTCCACTTCAGTCAGCGTGCGCTGGGTATCCACGTCGAAAATGCGCAGGCTGTCGATTTCATCATCAAAAAAATCAATGCGGTAGGGTTCTTCGCTGCCCATCGGATACAAATCAAGCAGGGCACCACGGGTAGCAAATTCACCGTGTTCCATCACCTGATCTACACTGCGGTAACCGGCTTGTTCGAGCTGTGCACGCAGTTTATCGCGTGAAAGCTGCTGGCCTTTTTTCATCACCAGCGCGTGGCCGTGCAGAAATTCATGCGGGCAGACGCGTTGCATCAGCGTATTCACCGGCAGAATGATGATGCCGCGTTCCATAGTCGGAAGCTGATACAAACTGGAAAGACGTGAGGAAATAATTTCCTGATGTGGCGAAAAACTGTCGTAAGGCAGTGTTTCCCAGTCCGCAATGCTCAGGACTTTATAATCAGTAAACTGTTGAATTTCATCGCGCAGGCGCAGGGCATTTTGCATATCAGGCGCAATCAGCAGGACCGGGCCCGTATGGCGTTCAGTGATTTGGGCGCATTCCAGCGCGCAGGCAGAGCCCGTAAGCTGCCCTAACAGGCGGGTGTCGCCCGGACGTTCAGGCAACGAATAACGATAATCTTGAGACATAGGCTGTTTTGAGTTCTCGTTTTGGCGGCTGGCGGAGGCCAATTAGCAGACCGTATCTTGCTTTGCAGGGGTAATCGGGGTCAACCCGTTGTCTGTATAAAACGGTCAACGGCGTCACAAAGTTAAACCGATTACTTTGGGTTAATGGTTCCATAAAGCGGTGCTAGCCTTTATTATCCTTGATCACTTTAGTCTGCGCCACGCACTTATTTGCGGCCAAGCACTTAAAACGGATGTTATGTATCAACCTGTCGCGTTATTTATCGGTCTGCGCTACATGCGCGGACGTGCTTCGGACCGCTTCGGGCGGTTTGTTTCCTGGTTATCCACCATTGGTATCACCCTCGGGGTGATGGCGCTGGTGACCGTACTGTCAGTGATGAACGGTTTTGAGAAGGATCTGGAAGGCAACATTCTGGGTCTGATGCCTCAGGCGTTAATCACCACGCCGGGCGGTTCCCTCGATCCTCAGAAAATCACCCATGAACAGGTGTCTGCGTTGCAAAGCGTTAACCGCGCCGTGCCGCTGACCACCGGTGATGTCGTGCTACAAAGTCCCGGCAGCGTCGCGGTAGGCGTAATGCTTGGGGTAGATCCTGACCAAAAAGATCCGCTGGCGAAATACTTAACTGGGGTTGCCCAGCAGGAACTTCAACCCGGTAAATACAACGTCATTCTTGGCGACCAGCTGGCGCAACAGTTAAAAGTGCGCCGCGGGGATCAGTTGCGTCTGATGGTCACCAGCGTCAGCCAGTTCACACCGGTCGGGCGCGTGCCGAGCCAGCGCTTGTTTAACGTCATCGGTACCTTTTCCGCTAACAGCGAAGTGGATGGCTACCAGATGCTGGTCAATATTCAGGACGCCTCACGGCTGATGCTGTATCCGAAAGGCAATGTGACCGGCTGGCGTTTGTTCCTCGACAAACCGCTGGACGTCGATAGCCTGAGCGCGCAAAAACTACCGGAAGGTGCCAGCTGGAAAGACTGGCGCGAACGTCGTGGTGAGTTGTTCCAGGCCGTGCGCATGGAGAAAAATATGATGGGGTTGCTGCTGAGCCTGATCGTCGCCGTCGCCGCGTTTAACATTATTACGTCACTGGGATTACTGGTGATGGAGAAACAAGCCGAAGTGGCCATTTTGCAAACCCAGGGTTTAAGTCGCCGCCAGATTATGGCGCTGTTTATGGTGCAGGGTGCCAGTGCCGGTGTGATTGGCGCGTTGCTGGGTGCCGTGCTGGGCGTGGTACTCGCCACTCAGCTGAATACGATTATGCCCGCTATCGGGCTGATGCTTGATGGCGCATCGTTGCCGGTCGATATCGAACCGCTTCAGGTGGTGGTCATTGCGCTGGTCGCGATGGTCATTGCTTTATTATCTACGCTTTATCCTTCCTGGCGCGCTGCCGCCACCCATCCCGCAGAGGCTTTACGTTATGAGTAATTCTTTATTATTGCAGTGTGACAACCTCTGTAAGACATATCAGGAAGGCAAAATGCATACCGACGTGCTGCGTGACGTGAGTTTCGCCATGCAGCCGGGTGAGATGATGGCGATTGTCGGAACGTCCGGTTCCGGCAAAAGCACCTTACTGCATTTGCTGGGTGGGCTGGATTCCCCGACGTCCGGCGAAGTGATTTTCAAAGGTCAGTCGCTGAACGCGATGTCTTCATCGGCAAAATCAGAATTGCGTAACCGTGAGCTGGGCTTTATCTATCAGTTCCACCATTTGCTGCCAGATTTTACCGCGCTGGAAAACGTGGCGATGCCGCTGCTGATCGGCAAAAAGAAACCGGCGGAAGTGCAGGAGCGGGCGATGGCAATGCTCGAAGCGGTGGGTTTGCAGCATCGCAGCAATCACCGTCCTTCCGAGCTTTCCGGCGGTGAGCGCCAGCGCGTGGCGATTGCCCGTGCGCTGGTGAATAATCCTTCGCTGGTGTTGGCAGATGAACCGACCGGTAATCTTGATCAGCGCAATGCCGACAGTATTTTCGAACTGCTTGGCGAACTGAATATGTGTCAGGGAACGGCATTTCTGGTGGTGACCCATGATCTGCAACTCGCTAACCGTCTGACGCGTCAGCTGGAAATGCGTGACGGCAAGCTGCAGCAGGATTCGATGTTGCTGGGAGCGAAGTAATGTCAGGCATTCCGTTTTCATTATTGATTGGCCTGCGGTTCAGTCGCGGGCGCCGTCGCAGCGGCATGGTGTCGCTGATTTCAGTGATTTCAACGTTAGGTATTGCGCTGGGTGTGGCCGTGCTGATCGTGGGTCTCAGCGCCATGAATGGTTTTGAACGTGAGCTGAAAGAACGCGTACTGGCGGTCGTCCCGCACGGCGAAATCCGCCCGGTCAATCAGCCGTTCAACAACTGGCAGGGCGTGCTGGATCGTGTGGAAAAAGTACCGGGTATTGTAGCGGCAGCGCCCTATATTCAGTTTAACGGCCTGATTGAGCACGGTGCCAAACTGCGCGCCATCCAGCTGAAAGGCGTTGATCCGCAGAGTGAACCGCGTGTCAGTGCTGCGCCGAAATTTGTGCAGAATAATGCCTGGCAGAATTTTAAAGCCGGTCAGCAGCAACTGATCCTCGGCAAAGGCGTGGCGGATGCCGTGGGCGTCAAACAGGGTGACTGGGTGACGGTGATGATCCCGAACAGCGACCCGGAAATGAAGCTGTTGCAGCCAAAGCGTATTCGCCTGCAGGTTGCCGGTATCTTGCAGCTTAGCGGGCAACTTGATCACAGTCTTGGCATGGTGCCATTGGCCGACGCCCAGCAATATCAGGATATGGGCGGCAGCGTGACCGGTATTGATATCAAGGTGAACGATGTCTTTGCCGCACAGAAACTGGTGCACGACGCGGGTGAAGTGACGCAGGCTTACGTTTATATCAGCAGCTGGATCGGGACTTATGGCTATATGTACCGTGATATTCAGATGGTGCGCGCTATCATGTATATGGCAATGGTGCTGGTGATTGGCGTTGCTTGTTTCAATATCGTCTCGACGCTGGTGATGGCAGTGAAAGATAAAAGCAGCGATATCGCGATTTTGCGCACACTTGGCGCGAAAGACGGACTTATCCGCGCGGTCTTCATCTGGTACGGTTTACTGGCAGGGCTGGTGGGCAGCGTGGCGGGTGTGGTGATCGGCGTGATTGCGGCTTTCCAGCTGACCAATATCGTCAATGCCTTGCAAAAACTGACCGGTCACCAGTTCCTGTCGGGCGACATTTATTTTATCGACTTCCTGCCTTCTGAAGTTCACTGGCTGGATGTTGCGGGCGTACTGGTCACCGCGCTGGTGCTGAGTTTGCTGGCAAGCTGGTATCCCGCCCGCCGGGCAAGCCGTATCGATCCTGCCCGCGTACTCAGTGGCGGCCAGTAATCTATTTTTAAATGCAGTTTTAATCAGACACAGAGAGTAAGGAGCACTTCATGCGCACACGTCATCGTCTGTGTCGGTTTCGCAAAAATAAGCGTATTCGCCATCAGCGATTCCGGTCGAATATTTTCCACCGGGATTCGATGGCGGCCGCATCGCTGAAGAAACCGTTTGTTGTGGTGCTGACCGGCGCAGGGATTTCCGCCGAGTCCGGCATTCGTACTTTCCGCGCTGCTGATGGCCTGTGGGAAGAGCACCGTGTTGAGGATGTGGCGACCCCGGAAGGCTATCGCCGTGATCCTGAACTTGTGCAGCGTTTTTATAATGAGCGCCGCCGCCAGTTGCAGGCAGAAGATCTCAAACCTAACGCCGCACATTACGCGCTGGCCACGCTGGAAGAGGCCCTCGGCGACAACTTCCTGCTGGTCACACAAAATATCGATAACCTGCACGAGCGCGCGGGCAGTTCACGCGTCATTCATATGCACGGTGAATTGCTGAAAGTGCGTTGTACGCAATCGGGGCAGGTGCTGGACTGGCCGGGCGACCTGACGGTGGATGACCGTTGTCATTGCTGTCAGTTTCCGGCGCCGTTGCGTCCGCACATTGTCTGGTTCGGGGAAATGCCTTTTGGCATGGACGAGATTTACGATGCGCTGGCTAAGGCCGATTTCTTTGTTGCTATCGGCACCTCTGGACATGTTTATCCGGCCGCCGGATTTGTTCATGAGGCGCGCATCGGCGGTGCCTGTGCTGTTGAACTGAATCTTGAACCGAGTCAGGTTGAAAGTGAATTCGATATGAAGCACTACGGGCTGGCGAGCCAGGTCGTACCGGAGTTTGTCCATAAGTTCCTGACCAAGAAAGACCAGGCCTGGTGATCACCAGGCTTTTTTTTACGGTTCCCGCCAAAAATTGCGCCTGCCCAATAGACATATCTCGTTAAACTTGGTGAAAAATGACCTGACGCAATATTCAGGGTTTTCATGCTGCGCATAATAAAACCCAGCCGCCAGAGGATAGCCAAATGAATAAGTTGCTAGATCGTTTTCTTCATTATGTTTCTTTCGATACTCAATCTAAGCCCAATGTTAAACACACACCCAGCACCGACGGACAACTCAAACTGGCGCAGGCCCTGCGTAATGAACTGACTGAACTGGGTTTTTCTCAGGTTACGCTCAGTGATAAAGGCTGTGTGATGGCCACCTTACCGGGCAATGTCGCCTGGAAAGTGCCGGTGATCGGTTTTATTTCCCATCTGGACACCGCGCCGGATTTCACGGCGAAACATGTGAATCCACAGATTGTTGAGAATTACCGCGGCGGGGATATCGCGCTGGGTAATGGCGATGAAATATTATCTCCGGTGATGTTCCCGGTATTACATCAGCTTCTCGGCCATACGATTATTACCACCGACGGTAAAACGTTGCTGGGATCAGATGATAAATCCGGTATTGCGGAAATCATTACCGCGATGGTCCGGCTGAAAAATAGCAATATTCCACATGGCCCGGTGCGCATTGCCTTTACGCCTGATGAAGAAATCGGCAAAGGTGCGCAGAGTTTTGATATTCCTGCCTTTGGCGCGGAATGGGCTTACACCGTTGATGGCGGTGGCGTTGGGGAGCTGGAGTTTGAGAACTTTAACGCGGCGTCAGCCACCATAAAAATTGTCGGTAACAATGTGCATCCTGGCAGTGCCAAAGGTGTGATGGTCAATGCCCTGTCACTGGCAACCCGTTTCCACAACGAACTGCCTGCGGAAGAAACACCTGAACATACGGAAGGTTACGAAGGTTTTTATCACCTGACGACCATCAAGGGCAACGTTGAACGCGCAGAAATGCATTACATCATCCGTGACTTCGATAAAACGCAGTTCGAAGCGCGCAAACAAAAAATTATCGATATTGCGCACGTAGTGGGCAAAGGTCTGCACCGTGACTGCTATATCGAAGTCACGCTCGACGATCATTATTACAACATGCGCGACAAGGTGGCTAAGCACCCGCATATTATTGCGCTGGCGCAGCAGGCGATGAAAGATTGTGACATCGAGCCGGTCATGAAGCCAATCCGTGGCGGTACCGATGGCGCACAGCTTTCTTTCCGCGGTTTACCTTGTCCGAATATTTTTACCGGCGGCTATAATTTCCACGGTAAACATGAGTTTGTGACGCTCGAAGGAATGGAAAAAGCCGTTGCGGTGATTATGCGCATTGCGGAACTGACAGCGAAAGAAGCCGTGAAGCACTGACGGTTCAGGTGGCGACAAAAAAGGGGCGATGTCTGAAAACATCGCTCCTTTATTTTATTCGCGCAACACCGGTCAGTCGTTAAAGTACCAGTAACCGCTGTTGACCAGCGCAGACAGTAACGCGAGGAAGGATGGATCGTTCATGGCATCGCCGAGCATTTCTTTGGTCACGGTTTTATGGCGCGCAATGGCATCCACCGCGCCGATATGTTCCGTGGTCATGGCTTCCCCGTTGACGTAACAGGTATCGCCCACGCGCAGGACGCGCAGACCGCCCAGACGCTCCAGCGTTTCGCCCGATTCGAGCAGTTCATAAATTTCACCGGCCTGATAAGGCGGCTCCGGCGGTGCCAGATCCAGCTCATGACGCGACTGGGAAATAAACTCTCCGAACCAGCTGTTGAAGTGCGCCGGATTGCCAATTAAATCCAGCATCATGGAGCGCAGTTTATTCAGTTCAGCAGGCTGCACTTCGGCCGGATGTTCACGCTCAACCAGTTCCGGATCGCTGTAACGGTGGCTGCCCAGCTCACGTGAAAGGACATAATCGGCAAAACCGCTGACCATCTCACGGGCGTTTGGCGCACGGAAACCAACGGAATAGTTGAGGGAATTTTCCAGTGAATAGCCGTCATGCGGGAAGCCCGGCGGAATATAGACGATATCACCCGGTTCCAGTTCTTCATCGATAATGGCGTCGAACGGCTCTACCTGTAACAAATCAGGGTGCGGACAATGTTGTTTCATTGCAATTTTCTCGCCCACACGCCAGCGACGGCGACCTGTACCCTGAATGATAAATACGTCGTACTGATCCAGGTGCGGGCCTACGCCACCGCCAGGTACCGAGAAGGAAATCATTAAATCGTCCATGCGCCAGTCAGGAATGTGACGGAATGGCGTCATCAGATGAGAAGAGGGTTCATGCCAGTGATCGACGGCCTGCACCAGCACCGACCAGCCTGTTTCACCCAGATGATCGTAACTCTCAAAAGGTCCGTGGCTGACATTCCACTTGCCGTCCTGATTGCTCACCAGACGGCTGTCCACTTCATTCTCCATTGCCAGACCAGCCAGTTCGTCCGGGGAAATCGGGTCGACGAAATTTTTAAAGCCGCGCTTTAATACGACAGGACGCTTTTGCCAGTAACGCTGCAGGAAATCATTCCAGTCTAAGTCGAGTTGGTAATCCATAGTATTTCCCTTGCATTAAATGGAGGGTGATAAAGAAGAGGAGAGTCTGTAAATGATTATAACGGAAGGTGTTGCGGCTGAGTTGGGCAATTGCCAGCAAATTTCGCACTATGGCTAAGATTGCGCCGAAATTTGCTGGCAAAATGTTCGGGCAAAACATCACTCCAGTTCGATGCCTTGTTGCAGGCCAAAACAGACGCGCATGCTGGCACCGCCAAGCGGGCTGTCACCAATGATAATTTTGCCGTCGTACTGTTCGATGATGTCGTTGGCGAGCGATAACCCCAGACCTTGCCCCGGACGTAACGTATCGGCACGCTGACCGCGCTGGAAAATCACTTCGCGTTTGCTTTCCGGAATGCCCGGACCGTCGTCTTCAATCAGGATCACCAGCTGATTTTCGGTATGGACGGCGCTGATTTCGACAAACTCCAGGCAGTATTTGCAGGCGTTATCTATTACGTTACCCATCACTTCCATGAAGTCATTTTTTTCGCCCACAAAGGTAATTTCCGGCGAAATATCCACAGTGATCACCACGCCTTTACGCTGATAAACCTTATTCAGCGCCGAGCATAATCCGTCCAGGATCGCCGGGACGGAGTGAACTTCACGGATCAACAGGTTTTGTTCAGAACGCAATGTCGCGCGATGCAGATAATAGCCAATCTGCTGCGAGATGCGGCTGATTTGCTCAAGCATCACCGGCTCGGCATCCTCAATGGTCATCTGTTTACCATTGCGCAGTGCACGCAGGGTGGACTGCAAGACGGCCAGCGGTGTTTTCAGGCTGTGCGTCAGGTCGGCCAGCGTGGTGCGGTAACGGTCATAGCGACCACGCTCACCGTGCAGCAAAATATTCAGGTTACGCACCAGACCGCGCAGTTCCCGTGGCGGGTTTTCATCCAGCGATTCCCGTTCGTGGGTTTCCAGTTCAGCGACCTGATGAATCAGCTCTTTAATGGGCCGCAGGCTCCAGTAAGCTGCCAGCCATAACAACGGCACGACCAGCAGCAGATTCGCCAGTAAGACATAACTGAACCATTCCCAGACCAGATCTGAGCGCTGCAACTCCTGTGGAATAGTATCCACCACCACAATGTTCAGGGCTGGCAGGCGCGATGTCGCATTGTAGGTATTGACCGCAATGGAGTGGGTCATCGCGTTGGCGTCGGTATCGTCGTAATCCTTCAACTTATCCTGCGCCTGTGGGTTGTTACCCAGCACTTCGCTGCTGATTTGTGTGTCGGTATCGAGCTCATAGAAACCGGGTTTGTTCATCCACGCTTTATCGATATGCGCTTCGAGCTCAGGGATGCGGCGCTCGGCCCATAACAGTTTCCCTTCGGCATCGTAAATAAACACCAGCGTCGGCGTGTTGAGGTCGAGATCAGGCGGAACGTTGATAGTCAGCTTGCCGTCGCGCCACTGCGCAAGGCTGAAGAAGAGGTTACTTTCGCCGCGCAGCAGACGGTAAGCAGTTTTGTCGAAACTCACCATATAACCGACAACTGCCACCAGCCCGTAGGCCAGCGACAGGGTAAGTACTACCGCAGCGGTCGCCATCATAAAGCGGACGCGAAGGGAGAAGGGGTTGCGGGTACGACGTCCTTTCATGAAGCGTCCTTTGAACATGGCGATGATTATGGCCTGATGTCGAAACGGTAACCCTGACCGCGCACGGTCGTTATCACATCAACAGGATGTTCTGCCTGCAATTTTTTACGCAGACGTCCCATCAGAACATCGACGGTATGGCTCTCGCGCAGCTCGGCATCCGGATAAAGCTGAAGCATCAGAGAATCCTTGCTGACCACCTTTCCCGCATTGCGGATCAGTGTTTCGATAATCGTGTATTCGAAAGCGGTCAGTTTAATCGGTTGCTCATTGACGGTCAGTTCACGACGTGACAGATCAATCTGGAAAGGTTGCAGCGTGATCACCTGTGAGGCGAGACCGCTGTTACGGCGCATCAGCGCCTGCATGCGCGCCAGCACTTCTTCCAGATGGAAGGGTTTAGTGACGTAATCATCTGCACCGGCTTCCAGCACCGCAACTTTATCCTGCCAGCTTTCGCGGGCGGTAAGCACCAGAATCGGCAGATTGTTCTGATGGCTGCGCCAGCGGCGGATCAGGCTCAGGCCGTCTTCGCCTGGTAAACCAAGGTCAACAATGGCGATATCAGGCGCATGCTCATGCAGGAAATAGTCTGCTTCTTTGGCGTCTTCTGCCGCGTCGACCTGATGGCCCATTTCCCGCAACTGTACTGAGAGGTGATGACGTAACAGTGCATTATCTTCAATGACTAAAATCCGCATGGTAATTCCTTATCCTGACAGCGCGAAAAATGGTTTAAACATTCTGAGTGCGATTGTAAATGATTCAGAAATATTTTAATCAACCTCAGGTCAACGCAGGTGTGCCGAACATCAACAGAACCTAAACGAATTATAAACGGCTTTGGCGGAGGCGGCATAAAAAAAGGCGACCCGCAGGCCGCCTCGGGTACAACACCTTAAAAACTCACTTCAGTTCGTCAACCATGGTGGTGGCGCGACCGATGTAGTTGCCTGGTGTCATAGCTTTCAGACGTACTTTCTCGTCTTCCGGTAATTCGAGCGAATCGATAAATGCCTGCATGCCGGCAGCATCCACACGCTTGCCGCGCGTCAGTTCTTTCAGCTTCTCGTAAGGCTTTTCGATGCCGTAACGGCGCATCACGGTCTGGATTGGCTCCGCCAGCACTTCCCAGTTGTGATCCAGTTCGTTCGCCAGATTCGCTTCGTTGACTTCCAGTTTGCTGACGCCTTTCATGGTTGCCTGATAAGCAATCAGTGCGTAGCCCAGACCCACACCGAGGTTGCGCAGTACCGTGGAATCCGTCAGGTCGCGCTGCCAGCGGGAAACCGGCAATTTGCTGGCCAGATGCTGTAATACTGCATTGGACAGGCCGAGGTTACCTTCGGAGTTTTCGAAGTCGATCGGGTTTACTTTGTGCGGCATTGTGGACGAACCGATTTCGCCTGCGATGGTGCGCTGTTTGAAGTGGTTCAGGGCAATATAACCCCAGATGTCGCGGTCAAAGTCGATCAGGATAGTGTTGAAACGCGCCACACAGTCAAACAGTTCGGCAATGTAGTCATGCGGCTCGATCTGGGTGGTGTACGGATTCCAGGTAATACCCAGCGAGGTCACAAACTCTTCGCTGAACTGATGCCAGTTCACTTCCGGGTACGCGACAATGTGAGCATTATAGTTGCCGACCGCACCGTTGATTTTGCCGAGGATTTCGACGTTTTGCAGTTGCTTAAACTGACGGTCCATACGGTAAGCGACATTAGCCAGCTCTTTACCGATCGTGGATGGCGTCGCAGGCTGGCCGTGGGTGCGGGACAACAGCGGAATGTCACGGTATTTATGCGCCAGATCTTTCACGGCATCAATAATCTGCTTCCAGTACGGCAGCACCACGTCCTGACGTGCGGTTTGCAGCATCAGTGCGTGGGACAGGTTATTGATATCTTCAGAGGTACAGGCGAAGTGAATGAATTCAGACACCGCGTGCAGGGAAGGGATCGTGGCTACTTTTTCTTTCAGGAAATACTCAACCGCTTTGACATCATGGTTGGTGGTTTTTTCGATGTCTTTAATGCGCTGTGCGTCATTAACATCGAAATTTGCCACGATCTGGTCGAGGAAAGCGTTTGCGTCGGCATCAAAAGCAGGAACTTCCTTGATTTCTGCACAGGCTGCCAGTTTTTGCAGCCAACGTACTTCAACCTGCACACGGAATTTCAGCAGGCCAAATTCGCTGAAAATAGTACGCAGCGCGCTGACTTTATCACCGTAGCGTCCATCAACGGGGGAAACGGCGGTCAGTGAGGATAATTCCATCGGTAGCAACTCCTGGGATCTTATTAACAATGAGCGAGAATATTTTTCGCCTGTTCAAACAAGCGATTACGGGAAAACATCAGTTGCAGGCGGCCACCGCCGACCTGGTGCCACAGCACCGCTGAGCGGATGCCGGCCAGTAAAATGGCGCGGACCTTCGCCTGCACTTGCGAATTTTGCAAAATTGCCGGTGAACCGGTGACCTGAATACGCGGACCGGCCGGGCTGACCACGTCGACATAAATCGAGGCCAGAGAACTGATCATCGTTTCTGATTCCAGTTCAAAATGCGCGAGCTGGCGATCGAGCTGATCGATACGTTCACCGAGCTGATTCATAGCGGCTTTGTTGGCATAGAGCTTACGCTCCAGCACCATCAGGCTTAATGCGTAACGTGTTAACTCAGCGCCTGGCCCCTGACGGTTGGCGTTCAGTACGCCCAGCAACGTCTCGAGTCCCATCTTCAGATTGGCTTCATTATTACCGTACACCGCCAGCGTAGACGCCGGATTCATCTCCAGCAGGCTGCGCAGTGACACTGACATTTCTTCCTGTGAGCAATGACCTTCATGTGCCAGTTGCTGAACCAGGCGTGCTGCCTGACAGATCCCCGCCAACGCCAGCGTAATGTCATAATAATTTTTAGCCACGTTTACTCCTGTAAGCGTTTTTGAAACGATGAGACGCAGTGACAAAGAAAATAGCCCAAATTCATGGCGACAGATCATGCCATAAAACTGACCCTAAACACAGTTCGGAATCAGTGCAGGGCGTCACAGTCGGGCAGAAATAAAGCGGGACGCCCGAAAGCGTCCCGTATTTAATCACATATTGACTCAATATCAGGCCTGAAGCGGCAGACGCTGTTCAATCACGCCCCCGCCGAGACATACGTCGCCGAGATAAAACACCGCAGATTGACCCGGTGTGACGGCGGCAACCGGTGCATCGAAATGCACCTCGATGCGGTCATCACCGAGCGGCGTCACGACGCACGGTATATCTTCCTGACGGTAACGGGTTTTCACAGTGCAGGTGAGCGGGGCGGTCAGCGTTTTGCGATCGACCCAGTGCAGTTGCTGTGCAATCAGGCCCACTGACATCAGGCGCGGATGCTCGTGGCCTTGCGCGACGTAAAGAATGTTGTTTTCCACATCCTTCTCAACGGTGTACCACGGCTCTTCGCTGCCGTCTTTCTGCCCGCCGATACCCAGACCCTTACGCTGACCGAGTGTGTGATACATCAGACCCTGATGTTCGCCCATCACCTGACCGTCAACACTTTTGATCACGCCGGGTTGCGCCGGTAAATAGCGGCCAAGGAAATCACGGAATTTACGCTCACCGATGAAGCAGATCCCCGTGGAATCTTTTTTCTTCGCGGTGATCAAATCCAGCTCTTCGGCGATGCGGCGAACTTCCGGTTTTTCCAGTTCACCGACCGGGAACAGACTTTGTGCGACCTGTTCATGACCGAGCGTGTAGAGGAAATAGCTCTGATCTTTGTTGCCGTCAACGCCGCGCAGCAAATGGCTGACGCCGTCGATATCCTGGCGGCGAACGTAGTGACCGGTTGCGATGTAATCCGCGCCCAGATCTTCCGCCGCAAATTCCAGGAAGGCTTTAAATTTGATTTCTTTGTTGCACAGGATATCCGGGTTTGGCGTGCGTCCGGCTTTGTATTCCTCAAGGAATAATTCGAACACGTTGTCCCAGTATTCCGCCGCGAAATTCACGGTGTGCAGTTCAATACCCAGCTTGTCACACACGGCTTGCGCATCCGCAAGGTCAGTGGCTGCTGTGCAATATTCTTCGTCGTCATCCTCTTCCCAATTTTTCATGAAGAGGCCCTCAACCTGATAACCCTGCTGTTGCAGAAGGTACGCAGAGACAGAGGAATCGACACCGCCGGACATCCCGACGATCACTTTTTTCTGGCTGTTGTCAGACATAATAGTCCCGAAACACATGAATTAATTGCCCGGTACTGACGGTGTTTTTCTGATGCTTGTCCCACGAGGATGAAGGCCGCGCGTAACTAAAACACTTCAGAACCCGAACACCACAGAAACCCGGACAGAGAGGCACTGCTTTACTGCGATTTCACGCGAGGTAAATCGTGAAGCGCAAAATTTTATCACGTCAGGCCGGTTGCTGCATCGCTGATTCACCGCGTGGCAACCACCGGCAGGGGAGAGTTATTCCGGCAGGTTGAAATTGTGCAGAATTTCCAGAGGATAACGCGGCGATTGCTGATAACAGCGAATGCTTTCTGCCACCAGTGGCGATCGCAGTTGCGCAGAACCGATGATTTCTTCGGCGGTGACCCAACGGCACTGATCGATGTCATCGTCCTGAGGCGCTGTTTCCAGAATTTCAGGCAGATCAATCACAAAGGCGAAACGCAGGAAAGGCGTACCGTCCGGCGCCTGCCACTGATGCAATCCGAGGAAAGACTGCGGCTCGGCGTGGATGCCGGTTTCCTCATACAGCTCGCGTTTTGCCGCGCTGACTAAGGTTTCATCGGCTTCAAGATGACCGGCAGGCTGATTCCAGGTGACGTTGCCATGGATGATTTCTTCGACAACCAGAAACTTTCCCTGTGCCTGAACGATGCAGGCGACAGTAACGTGTGGTTTAAACATGTGGAATTTCCTTCCATTGGCCGGGTTGTAAATCGCCGAGGGTAAATTCGCCCATGCTGTAACGGATCAGACGCAGTGTCGGGAAGCCGACATGCGCCGTCATGCGGCGCACCTGACGGTTTCTTCCCTCGTATAACGTGATTTTCAACCACGTGGTCGGGATAGATTTACGTTCGCGGATCGGCGGATTACGGGCCCATAGCCATTCAGGTTCATCGACGATTTCCACACCAGCGGGCAGTGTTGGCCCGTCTTTGAGCGTAATGCCTGCACGCAATGCCTTGACCGCGGCGTCATCCGGTTCGCCCTCGACCTGGACAAAGTAAATCTTACCGGTGCGTTTACCCGGTTGGGTCAGCGCAGCCTGTAGTTTGCCATCGTTTGTCAGCACCAGTAAACCTTCGCTGTCCCGATCCAGACGGCCTGCGGCATAAACATCTGTTAATGAAATGTAATCTTTAAGTGTCGCCCGACCCGCCTCATCAGTGAATTGTGGCAGCACATCGAAGGGTTTATTGAAAAGAATCACCTTTACCGGCCCTTTTGGGGCAGATTGTTCTTTAGCAGGCCTTTTGCTGAAACGTTTAACGTTGTGATTTTTAAAAGATAGCGGGTTCATAGGCATTGAAGTTAGAGAGAATTAGCGCATTATACTTGAAAAATGTTTCGGATTGGCTAGCGAGAAATATTCGAGTAATATCGACCAGCATCTTACAAATTTTTAACAAAAATGCGCTCGAAGGAGAGGTTAATGGAAAGCAAAGTAGTGGTTCCGGCTGAAGGTAAAAAGATTACAGTAGACGCTCAGGGTAAACTGGTCATTCCTAATAATCCTGTTATCCCATTTATCGAAGGTGATGGCATCGGTGTTGACGTGACGCCGGCCATGATCAAAGTCGTTGATGCGGCTGTTGAGAAAGCCTATAAAGGCGAGCGTAAAATCTCCTGGATGGAAATCTATACCGGCGAGAAATCCGTAGAACTGTACGGCAAAGACGTCTGGTTGCCAGAAGAAACCCTCGATCTGATCCGTGATTATCGTGTTGCTATCAAAGGGCCACTGACTACGCCAGTTGGCGGCGGTATTCGCTCCCTGAACGTGGCACTTCGCCAGCAACTCGACCTGTACATCTGTCTGCGTCCGGTACGTTATTACACCGGTACACCAAGCCCGGTTAAACGTCCTGAAGATACCGACATGGTGATCTTCCGCGAAAACTCCGAAGATATCTACGCCGGTATTGAATGGAAAGCCGGTTCTGCTGAAGCGGATAAAGTGATCAAGTTCCTGCAAGACGAAATGGGCGTGAAGAAAATCCGTTTCCCACAAGATTGTGGTATCGGTATCAAACCTTGCTCCGAAGAAGGCACCAAACGTCTGGTTCGTGCGGCGATTGAATACACCATCACCAACGACCGTGATTCACTGACGCTGGTTCATAAAGGCAACATCATGAAGTTCACCGAAGGTGCCTTCAAGGACTGGGGCTACCAGCTGGCGCGTGAAGAGTTCGGTGGTGAGCTGATCGACGGCGGTCCTTGGGTGAAAATCAAGAACCCAAACAACGGCAAAGACATCATCATTAAAGACGTGATTGCCGATGCATTCCTGCAACAGATCCTGCTGCGTCCTGCTGAATACGACGTGATCGCCTGTATGAACCTGAACGGTGACTACATTTCCGACGCCCTGGCGGCGCAGGTTGGCGGCATCGGTATCGCACCGGGCGCTAACATCGGTTCTGATTGCGCGCTGTTTGAAGCTACTCACGGTACTGCACCGAAATATGCCGGTCAGGACAAAGTGAACCCGGGTTCAATCATCCTTTCCGCAGAAATGATGCTGCGTCATATGGAATGGTTCGAAGCCGCAGACCTGATCGTTAAAGGCATGGAAGGCGCTATCGCCAACAAAACTGTGACTTACGATTTCGAACGTCTGATGGAAGGCGCTAAGCTGCGCAAATGTAGCGAGTTTGCCGACGACATGATCGCAAATATGTAATCGCGAGATTGTTGCAGTAGACATCGGGGGCATCGCGCCCCCTTTGTTTTTCATCCTGCCTAAAATTCTTCTGCAAACCCAAACTGAAAACGCCTGTTTTAAATAGTCAGAACCACAAAACTTTCCTGCAGTCTTTGTCCATGAAAAATGAGAGCTATTTAATTAACAATTTGAACGATGAGCCTGATAAATAATGAGAACAGCGTTATTAATTTTTACATCGTTTTAAAACGATAAAATAGGAATACATGAGATTGTGAAAGCGAGTTTTCTGGCATAGATTTAAAAAGTATAATTAATCTCAAGGAACAACCATCATGTTTAAGCGTCGCACACTCCAGATTGCTCTGGCGGCGGTTATTTCTCTGACTGTGCTGTCAGCTCCCGTTTTTGCTAATCCCGGGAATGGGAATAGTAATGGTAACGGTAATAGCAACGGCAACGGCAATAGTAATGGTCACGCCAATAAAGGTCAGGAAAAGGGTAAATCATCCGAGCAAGCCGGGAATCGTAAGAATTATGGCAAGCCAGACCATGTCTCGTCAGATTTAAGCTTCTCTCGTGCCCGTTCACTTGCAGTAAACTATGGATTAACCGGATATCAGGCGCTACCGCCAGGAATCGCAAAAAACTTGATGCGTGGCAAACCTTTACCTCCGGGAATTGCCAAGAAAGCAGTTCCAGCCGCAATGCTGAACGAATTGCCGTATTATCCTGGTTATGAATGGCGAGCCGTGGGTGATGATTTAGTTCTGGTTGCCCTGAGTACGGCTATTGTCACTTCGATTATTAATGGCGTATTCGATTAAAATTGACATAGCATTGTTTAAGCCTCGCATTAGCGGGGCTTTTTATTGAAATAAATAGAAAGATGGCTATTGATGGAATTCCGTAAATACTTGTTGCTCCGGAATAACCAGAGATTCATCTCATCAGGGGATGTAACGGCCCTGATACTGTTTATTTAACTGCCGCAATCTGCTGTTTTTTGGCTTGTGCTGCGAGATGATGCCCGACAGCGCATCCTGCTACGGCGCCAAGTACAGCGTGATGCTTGAGATGACCGACTACACCTCCTGCCACAGCGCCTTTAAGGCATCCTTCTGCCTGAGCAAATGAACTCACTAACACCATGCTGAAAATAGCTGCACCCAACATCATTTTTTTCAACTGAATTCTCCCCAAATGAATAAATAGTGCTGTGGCAGAAAATGTCATAACGGCCCCCGCTTGTCATTTTTCTATCTGTAAGCAGGTACTGCCGCTGTTACTTCTCAGGTAAGACAAGCCGGTGACCGGCGGCCATGAGTGGGGATATCTCCGTTACATTTTCCTAAGCAGTTAACGGCTCATTGAACACAGGTTTACTTAAGAGAGAGTGCGGGGGCTTCACTTTTTTTAAGTCTGCTAAACTTATATTCAGTAACCGGCGGAGGTCTGTTTTCTCCGCTGTTTCCGGTTATTCTCCCCCCGTGAAGAAGGATGCCGCTATGACGCATCAAGAACAATTGCAGGCCCTGATGGTTCGCATTGACGCGCTGGAACAACGTGAAAGACAACTGACTTATGCTTCAAATGCTTATCAGGCGATTTTGACGACATTGCTGGGAACACTGGATAAACCGACCCGTGACCGGGTGATCAGCATGGTCGATCAGGCTCATGATGTGGCATATGCCAGAGCTAATCTGGAACAGAAAGGGAATATTCTGGGCGCTGATGACATCACCCAGCGCATTTTCTTATTTGCGCAGGGACGTGCGGCACAATCCAGGTAGTGACTGACGGATCGTTGATGAGTGAATCGTTGCCTGACAGGGCTGCGAGGTTTTGCTGTGTCGCACGATCAGCAACGCCGGTCGGCTTTTAGCATATTAATTGCCGCACCCAGCATGATACGACGCTGTACACCCGTCGCGCAGGCCAGTTGCTCATCGAGATAACCAATCAGCGCATCGGCACTCAGAGGTTCTCCTCTGTGGCGCATCTGAATGACGCCATCACCGATAATACGCGCCACTTCATCCCAAAGCGGTTGGATCTCACTTTCCGAGAATTTCATAACAGCTCCCGTTTGTGTGATTTACGTACAATCTATCATCTGGGCAGCGTGTGACAAGGGGGGCAATGGAAAGAAGGTCAGTGCGGAGCATTTGAAAAACCTCTCCCGGACAATCATTCGCCGCAAGGAGAGGCAGGCAGATTAATGCTTAATTACATACAAATCTTTGGTGTAAATATAATTAAGCAGGCTGTCGTTGAACCCCCCCACATACGGTTTGACCAGACGAGCGCTGACATAGTGATACAAAGGAATGACCGGTGACTGCTCGGTTAATACCTGTTCCGCCTGCTGATAGGCTTTGCCTACATCCGCTTTGTTCGTGGCTTTTAACGCGTCATCGAGTGCCTTATCGTAAGCAGCATTGCTGAATTTTGGCGTGTTCTCACTGTTACCCGTGTGCAGGGTATTCAGGAAAGTGGACGGCTCGTTATAGTCCGCAATCCACGCGTAACGCACCACTTCATATGTGCCCTGATGCATGGTATCCAGCATGGTTTTCCATTCCTGATTTTGTAACACAGCATCGACACCCAGATTCTTTTTCCACATTGACGCGGCGGCAATCGCAATGCGCTGATGCGCTTCAGAAGTGTTATACAGCAGATTGAATTTAAGCGGATGGTTCGGACCAAAACCTGCTTCTGTCAGCAGTTTTTTAGCTTCTTCGTTACGCTGTTCCTGGGTCAGACTGGCTTCTTTAGGTTTGGCGAAAGTAAAGCCGCCGGTGTTATCCGGAGAAAGATGCCAGGCTGGCGTTTGCCCCTGACCCATCACTTTATCGGCAATGATCGACTTATCAATCGCCAGATTCAGCGCTTTACGCACGCGAACATCATTAAATGGCGGCTTCTGGGTGTTCATCGCATAGTAATAAACGGCCAGATAAGGGCTGACATGAACTTGTGAACCCAGCTCTTTTTTCAGCGATGCAAACAGCGGGGAAGGGACGGTATAAGTAATGTCGATTTCACCGGCTTTATAGCGATTAACGTCCGCAGTACCCGAAGCGATCGGTAAATAAGTGACTTTATTGATGACGGTATGTGCGTTATCCCAGTAGTTCGGGTTGCGCACGGCAGTGATGCGTTCGTTGACCGTCCAGGTATCGAGTTTGAACGGACCGCTGCTGATCAGATTGCCTGGCTGAGTCCACTTATCGCCGTATTTCTCCACATCCGCCTGACTGATCGGGGAGAGCGAAGGGTGCGCCAGCATGCCGAGGAAATAGGAAAGCGGTTGATCAAGCGTAACTTCCAGCGTCTGCTTATCCAGCGCTTTGATGCCCAGTTGGTCAGCGGGCTTCTTGCCGTTGATGATGTCGCCGGCATTCAGCACATGCATGCTGCTCAGATAAGTTTCATAAGGTGAAGCGGTTTTCGGGTCGATCAGCCGTTGCCAGCTGAAAACGACATCCTGCGCGGTGACAGGAGAGCCGTCGGACCAGACGATCCCGGGGCGCAGATGGAAGACCCAGGTTTTGTTATCCTTAGTTTCCCAGCTAGCCGCGAGTGAAGGTTGTGCATTACCTTTACTATCGATAGTGACCAGTCCGGCAAAAAGATCGCTGAGTATATTGAATTCAACATCGCTTTCCACTTTGTGCGGGTCAAGCGAAGCGGGTTCGCTCCCGTTGTTACGGACAATTTCTTGTTTGGCTGCCAGCTCAACGCCTGCGGGAACAGTCGCAGCGCAGGTAGCGAAAGAAGCCATTAAGGAGCCGGAGAAAAGGAGCGCGAGAGGAAGTTTTTTGAAGCACCCATAAGTTTTACGTATCGTCATTGCCATTTCCTGCCCTGTCAATATGGTTAAATATCAATGAGTAACAGGGTATTCATACCGTTCTTCGAACACTTTAGCAATCGTTATGACATTTTTTGTCGCGCTGTGTGAATGCTGACACAAAGCTTCAGTAGTCAGCATTCTCGTGTGCAGGGATCCAGTAACCGTCGATAAAATCTTCAATGGGGTAACAGCCAGCCTGGCGTAAACCTTGCTGATGCATCGCGGCCATGCATTGTTTCTGAGTATTAAAGGCATCGATCACTAAGTCTTCACATCCTCCGCCCAGATAACAAATCGTCAAAACAAGTGCGAACATAGCGCATCTCCATTTTTGTCATCCTGTTAAGCATAGAACCATTATGCCCCTGACAACATCCGGCGCGGTGCGTTTGCTGCTTATTTGTCCGTCTTTGTCGGACGAAAAAATGCGAAGCGGCAGAAAAGAGAATTTCAGGAAAGGGCGTGATATCCTCGCGGCCATAATTTTTATGAATGACCGTTATGGAAGGAGCAGCGCATGTCCGAGTCTTTGAACAGAGAACAGGAAATCGAATCCGATCTGGTTGCATGCCAGCTGGTAATTAAACAAATTCTGGATGTGATTGAAATTATTGCGCCAGCCGAAGTGCGTGAGAAGATGTCTCATCAGTTGAAAAGCATTGATTTCAGCAAGCATCCTGCCGGAGCCGATCCTGTGACGAAGCGTGCTATCGAGAAGGCAATTTCACTGATCGAGTTGAAATTCACGAAGCACGATAGCTGATAAATGATTGTCATGTCTGCATCCGCAGGCATGACAATCAGCAGTGCGGTACACTGTTCGTCTTATTTATTATCGACCACTTCACCCACCTGCTTGAAAATCGGGCAGTTGGCAACGCCGATAACGCCACTGTCAGAGTGAATATATTGCGAGCTGACTATCCCTCTGGCCGTTAAATACTGGCATTTCAGGCCCAGTCCGGCGGCATTCTCACTGCTGCCAACCGTCACGCCATACCCCGAAAAAAGAAAAATCGCGTAAATGACGGCCAGCACGATGACGGTTTTAATTATTCCCATTCTGCAACTCCCTAAACATCTTGTCCTGAACGATTCAGGATATTGATAAGTATAGTAGAAGTTATTTTTCAGAAAATGTCACTGCAGCAGAATCCTAATCAGCAAAGCCGCGAAGACACCCAAAAAAATTGGCCCCTGAAAAGGGGCCAACAAATTACTGAAGAGTGTTATTCAGACCGGCAAAATTACCAGCGGTATTTCATACCCAGGTTGGCTGCCCAGGGCTGGTCAACATCGCTGCCGCCAAGGTAGTTAGCCCCTGCGTAAACGGTGAAGTTTTTGCTCATGTCGAACTGACCCCCTAAACCAACACGGACAGCGGAGCCATCAACGCCGTTGTCGATACGGTCACCATTGATGTTTGCATCGTTGTTAGCATCTTCATACACATATGCCAGCGTGGCATACGGGCTGATTGCCTGATCTGCACCCAGATCGAAGGAATAACCCAGGTTACCACCCAGCTCATAACGCATACTGTCATAAGCCTGATCGCTGACATGCATGTTGTTACTCATGCTGTAATCGTCATCACCAATAAACACGCCAGTAATGCTTGCGTATGGCGTCAGGTAAGCCTGAGGTGCGAATTTCCAGTCATAACCCAGTTTCAGACCAAAGCCCCATGCATCAGTAGTGCTATCACCTGATACTTGCTGACCGTTGCTCATGGTGCTGTCTGTTGAGTTGCTGAAGTGGCTGTAGCTCAGAGAGGAATCAAAGAATGCGCCGTTATTGAAGTTCAGGCTGGAGTAAACGCGTGCTGACTGGCTGTCAGTATCCGCATCTGCATCATCCATAGACAGGCTGGATTTCGCGAAGCTTGCTGCCATACCCACCAGCCACTGGCGTTCGCCACCGCCTTCGGTGACTTTATCCAGACCCACCATAATGCCATTAACGTCCTGATCGTAATCAATCACGCCGTTGTCACCGTTTTGCTGACCACCGAAGTAGTTAACCCACACACCCCCTTTATCATTGCCCTGGGTGTGACGTGAACTGTTCATGCGGTTTTCTAACGTGTCTTGTTCCATATGCCAGGTTGCAGCATTAGAAGAAGGCAGGCTCAGGGCAGCATTTGCAGTAGAGGTAATGCCTTGTTTTTCCAGCACAACGATATCATTGTACTGTTCTGCCTGATACTTGTAGGCACCCAGATCAGCGGTATTCGCATGCGTAAAGGTCGCATTACCGCCGTAGATGCGGATCAGCTCTTTATTCTGATAATCAGCGACCTGGCCTTCGCCTGTCGCGTTATCGATACGTACCTGATAATTGCCGTTTGTCACGCCATTCACGGCCAGATGACCGTCGGAGTTGATAGCGATAGTCCCCTGATCATACACATAGTCAGCGGCAGTTTTGTCGCGTGCGTTATTCATATCAGAGTTAAGAACATATTCACGGCTACCGATATCGAAAGTACCGTTATCAGTCAGAACCATGTTATGCGTATCAACCTCACCCAAACCTAAGTTCAGCTCAGAGCCGTTGCCCACGACGATGGTGTTGGCGTAAAGAGAGGCGCTTTCTTCTGTCAGCGATGCCTGACTGCCTGAGCTCAGGTTCAACACATCTGTTTTAACACTACCGTGGGCGGCAATTTTCAACGTTGATGTATTGGTCAGGGAGATGTGATCTGCCAGCAGTTCAGATTCAACGACATTCACCTGGGACCGGTTGTTAACAGTCAGATCGTCAATATTTGACGTTTTGGTTGTGTCCCACTCGGAACCGTTGTTTAGCGCGACATTAAATAGACCGCTTTGATAAACCTCATCGCCAGTCAGATAGCCATTGGTGCTGCTGAAGACAGAGCCAGGCCAGATGCTGTTGGTGCTGTGGTTATATAAGGCTGAATCAATCTGAACATCAGAGTTGGCGGCCCCAACCCATTTGCTGCCATTGTCCAGCGTTAGGTTCAGTTCGTCGGTGTCGTCCCAACCATTGGTATCCAGCACGCCATCAGCATTACTGTCATGGCCACCGACATAATAGTTTTCGTCGAAGGTGCTGACAAAAGCGACGTCACCCGTAATTGTCGAGTTATTGAATACGGCATTGGTTTTCATTGCGTTATCCGCAGTTGCACTGGCAACAACAGATAAAGCGATATCATCAGCCTGAGTACCTGCGGCGCTGATATTACCGTAATCGCTTGGCTTATCAGACTGGCCGTAGAAACCACTGGTCTGCAATTCTGTATAAGAACCAGAAGTCAGCACAGAATCATTTACCGTCAGGGTATTATCAAAAGTATTGCTGTTATTAACATCTGTATCAGCCCACTCGTAGCCTTGCGTCAGTGCAATACCCGCGACGTGAGAGTTATTTTTGATAACGATGTTACTTTCCTGATTCAATGTCACTGCAACGCCCATATCGTAGGTGTTCAGGACTTCGTGGTCACGAACGCCATTGTCATCAGTAACATCGTAATCAAAGTGTTCGTAAGTATCATTAATATTGGAATTATCAATGGTCAGTTGCAAAGGAGACTGATCATAATCATTACGGGCTGTGCAATCGCTCGTCATGCACTCAGAAGTGATCATGCCGTTGACAGTCGTATTAGTGATATTCAGTGTGTTGCTATTATTACTATCAAAACCGAGATAGTGAGTGGAAATAACACCGTTAACCACCGCATTATTGATAGAAGAGTAGATGTCTCCGCCGGTATAGCTGGTATTCGCTCCATCATTGTCTACATATCCACGATATCCAATATGACCCGCCAGCGTGTAGTCATGATAGAACGTATCGTAAACGGTGTCAGAAATGTCTGCTGACATCGCCACGGGGGTCGCGACTGCAACAGCGCAGGCCAGCGCTATTTTAGAAACGAAGAACTTTTTATTCCATGCATGCATTTATTAATCCCTCAATAAAAAATAGTCAGCATGAATCAGCTGAAAATACTTCAGCCATTATGCTTTCATTTATATAACCGAAGATACAGAAGAACTGTTCGACGGCGGGATGATATTTTAACGAGTGGTATAATTCAACAAGGAAGTTCCTGAGAATATCCATTAAAAGTCAATTATTTTAATGATGGGTGCAATATTATTGAATTTATTAATCAACTGTAGAGCAAGCAATTTCTTTATCAGTTTCTAAATAATGAGCATTAAACATTCATGCAATCTGCTGTTGCAGGGCTTGTATGTCGTGGATCTTGAGGATATGGCGCCAGACGTAACCCGGTTTATCTTATCAGAATAAGGTTCAGGAGGGGGATTTCTGTCATGGGCCTTGCAGGAATTAATTCATTATTTCATGTTCTGTTTTTCTATATAAATAGGCTTGTGGTTTTTATTAATTAGTCCATTTTATAGAACTTATTAAATGGGGGTAATCAGAAGCTCAGGGTAATAAACATTACTTTGCTTGACTAAGATCAAACAAGGATTGCCCGCTATTTATAGATAAAACTTATACATTTTATTGTTTGATTTACGTAGGTGATTATTACACGTTGTATCGCGTGTAAAAGCCTAGCTTCGTTATATCGTTGTTTAGGATATTCGTCGTACTATGTCTTTCTGTTCAGTCAAATGTCGGACGTCGCCTTTGAGCCCTGATAGACGCTTTTTAAACCAAAAGAGACCTGCCATTAAATTGAAAAAGCCTGTTTTCAATGTCCGGAGGATCGTTACGTTCGTTCTTTTCCTGCTCATTTGCATCGGTCTGTATCTGCTGGCGCTAAACAGTTACTGTGATCAGGGGGGCAACTTTGATCTGGGCGTATGTGCTATCACCTCATTCATCCCTTTTTAGCGGATGCCTGCCTGAATGTCTTTTGTTCAACGCCTGCGCTGATGCCGGTATGTAAGAAAACCCTGTTTTTTTGCGAATGGCTTCCCTGGCCTGCCGGGGGTGGTAAGATGAACGTTCTGAACAGTCAGTGGTAGGGTAGTCAATGTTTGATTTCGCAATGGGCCAAAACAGCCTGGCTTCATTGGTGCTGTGTGCACTTTCAGCACTGTTATTTTTGTTGGTGTGGTTTTTTGTTAGCCGTGCCAGTGTCCGGGCCAATGAACAGATTGCTCTGTTACAGGAGATTGCTGAGCAGCAACGCCAGCAGACAGAGTTACTTAAGATTCTGGCTGCACAGGCAAAGGGTAATATATCTCCTGTTGAGGCAGACGAGGATTCTGCGCTCAGCCTGCGTGGCTTTATTCCTGAAAGATAATTTTGTTTTGTTAACCCGTCTTCTGGTGGCGGGTTTTTCGTTGATACACTACGTTTCTATCTTTACCTTCTCTTCCTCTATGATCCTCCTTCATAAAACTGTCTTATTCCTCCGGTAGTCTCCACGCATGTGCCTTGCAGGATGGAATAACTGATGATCAAATGGTCTGAAGAAAACGACAGTGAAGTGAACCACAACATAGCCTTACTGACCGGGGAGGAACCTGAGAAGTGGTATCCCTATGGCGGAATGAAAGGTAAAGATTATTGCAATAACCCCTCCGATGCGTGGCCGATCATTTGCGCCAACAAAATCAGCATTAATTTTAAAGAGTTGCAAAGCGATCCTCTCTGGCTGGCTGAAATCAGCAGTCCGCAAGGTCAGTGGCAGGCGCAAAGCCAACGGCCCCTTCGTGCCGCCATGGTATGTTTCCTGCTGAGTAAGACTTGCGTATAAACAAAAGCGCGGAGATACTCAGAGAGTGACAAAGTTTTGCAAAGAAGTGATTCGAATAAGCGTCGCATAAAGCGATGCGTATCAAGTGATTAATGTTTCCTCATTTTGACAGTTGTGTCTAAGGCGGAGTCCATTATGAAGCGCATCATTAAAGGTGATAAAACTCTCTCCCATCTGGTGGTTGCTCACGCAGCTATCGACAGTCATGAAAAAGCCTACGGCAAACGCCGGCAGGGCTGGCCTTCAACCTATCTCATCAAATATAAAGATGCGCGTGTTGCGGTCGAAGTTGTGACCCGCAGACAATCCTATGTTGCAACCCTCATGATCGGCGCCAGAAATCTGACCAAACTTTGCGGTATGCCTGCCTGATAGTCAGTCAAACATTACTCTCTTCCCAAACCGTGCCGGAGATATCCGCCACGGTTTTTCGTTATACAGGCTTTCTCATCAGATAACGCTGCCGGAAGCTGCCCCGCTGAAAAGGCCGTTTCAAAAAACGTGACATCAGTGCGATGACATCGAGGATCAGCAGCAAGGTTCCGGTGATGGCCAAAGCCGACAGCCCCAGCAGGGCGAGAAGAAAAATCTTTACTGAGGCCGGAACCTTCATCCGGCGAAAACGGGAACGCAGCCATAACCGTCCATATTGTGTCTGGATCTGCATAATATGGGTCAGCCTTGCCGCAAAGGTTTTACGGTCTCTCGTGGTGTTCATGATCATAAATAATCTCCTTTTTGAACCTCTCCAGTTAAACATGAAGTTATTAAGATGTTCTTAACCTCACGGAGCGGCTGAACTGCCACATAATTTTTCACTTTCGATCTGTAGTGCGCTCAATAAGTATGCTAATTAATCCACATCATGGCTTTACGCTGCCGCCGATAGAAATCGTTATCTCATGGAGCCTTATGTCAGGTAAAAATCCTTATTACGACCCGTCAAAAACACATCACACACCGGATGGTTTTATTAATGCCGAGCCTCACAACCGGCAGGAGGGCGATCTCAAACGCTGGAGGAAAGAACGCAAGGAACGTCGCCTGCCTGCGCCTCCGGCGAAAGGTTACGATCACTTTGTCAGTCAGTGGTGGCAGGCTGCCGATTTTAGCGGGTCTGATGATCGTTTGTGGTTTTTAGGACATGCCTGTTTACTGCTGCGTGTTGCCGGGCGCTACATCCTGATGGATCCTGCGTTGTCTGATCGTGCTTCACCATTCAGTTTCTACGGACCTAAGCGAAAAACGCCGGTTGCAGTGACGGTGGAAGAGCTCCCACCCATTGATATTGTTCTGTTATCCCACAACCATTATGACCATCTCGACAGCGCAACGGTTCGCAAGCTATTACGACGCTTTCCGGATGTGCAATTTATGGTGCCTTTGGGCATGAAGCGGTGGCTCGAGCGACGCGGGGTGCGTTATGTCGAGGAACTTGACTGGTGGGATGAGCACCTGTTTGGCAAACTGACGATTTCGGCTGTCCCGGCGCGCCACTGGAGTATGCGGACATTATGGGATAGAAACCGGTCTCTCTGGTGTGGATGGGTGGTCAGCCATCCCGATTTAAGGTTCTTTTTTTCCGGCGACAGCGGTTACAGCAACCAGTTCGAAGTGATTGGACAACGTCTTGGGCCTTTCGATTTAGCGGCAATTCCTGTGGGGGCGTATGCACCAAGATGGTTCATGAGTGCGCAACATATGGACCCTCAGCAGGCTGTCACTGTGTTTACTGAGTTGCGTTGTAAAAAGGCGGTTCCCATTCATTGGGGGGTTTTTGAATTAGCGGATGAATCTCTGGATCAGCCATTGACTGAATTAGCAGAAGCCATAAGTCAAAGTAAATCGCCTGAAATGGAATTTAAACCATTAAGAATTGGTGCAAGCATTTCTAAAGATTGAATATGATTTCCACCGTAATCGGGGATATGTAAGCAAACATTTGAGTTATCGAATGAGAAGTATTATCAGTTAAATAAAGTTTTGCATAACACTTACATTCAGTAGGTGTTATGTGAATGTTAATTCTCATGTTCCGGTAGATTATTTATCTTCCCAAAGCGTCTTTATCAAAACAGAATATTTCCTGGTGAGACACTCAGAAACTTCTTTTTGTCAGGAAAAATGGATTTTTGTTTTGCTAAACAGTGGGTTGACTTCGTTTCGCGTATCTGCAACCCCGGCGAGCTGTCTGCCATACTATTGCGGTTGCCTGCGGGCGGGTAATGAGACAATCTGAGCAGGGAGAGAAAGTTGATATGGGATTTAGATCACGGTAATTAATATTACTTTTTCATATCCATATTTAATATTTGAATAAGCCTGCTGTGTGTGTTTGCAAACTGTTATGTTGTTTTAACCAAGTCGCAAACATTAATTCATTATAATGTCAAAATCGCCACGATAAAAAATCACCGTTACAACATGTCGTGGTTTGGAATTCATTTTGACTGAAGTTTGTCTGGTCTGGCTATTTTCTGGCAGAAAGTACAGGCGCACACTTAAGGTGCATTTATTGATTTTCACTGTTTGTTTTGCACCATTTTATCCGTCTATGGCGTAATTGATTATTGCATAACCAGTCACAGGGACAGACAGAGACTTTCTGTCCAGGCCCGTGCTGATACACACGTATCCGCAAGCGCCGCGTGACGCGCTGTCACCGACGCAATCCCATACGGTAAGGCCTGTGACGCGATGCCGGGTGCACTCTGCGGGGAAGTGTTTTGGTGAGCGCTGGCAATAAAAATTCAAATAAAGGTGTGTTTTACGCTTACGGTTCTGCATTAAATGATCAATAATCGAAACAGGTCGTTATTGTTTTGTTTGATATGCAGGTAAAACTGCAAAGCAGAAAAAAGCATGTCTATCAACATATTTCAGCTTACCTGAACACGAAGTGCCTTTAACCGGCTCAAATATGTGCGACATGTCCATCACTGATTAAAAATGGCTTGCCATCGAATTCAGAGTATGTGATAACGCATCTGGGTAAAACGAGGTACAGTTCTGTATATGTGTGGCATTTTCAGTATAGAAGTTCTGAGTAAAGACGTTCACGTTGAATACCGCTTCTCTGCCGATTTTAATCTTAGTGCCTCAAGCAGTAACGACTCTAGTTTGTCTATGTAACGCCGCTGGGCGGTTTAAACAATCCAAAGGAAATACTCAAGATGGCAAAGATCAAAGGTCAAGTTAAGTGGTTCAACGAGTCTAAAGGTTTCGGTTTCATTACTCCTGCTGACGGCAGCAAAGACGTGTTCGTACACTTCTCTGCAATCCAGGGTAACGGCTTCAAAACTCTGGCTGAAGGCCAGAACGTAGAGTTCGAAATCCAGGACGGCCAGAAAGGCCCGTCAGCAGTTAACGTAACTGCAATCTAAGCAGCGTTAGCTGTAAAAAAACCCGCCAAGGCGGGTTTTTTTGTGTCAGCCGTTCAGGCTCAGAGGATCATGATCCCTGATTGCTGGTTTCGCCCGCTGATACCCGGGTGTGTCGGGTCTTGCGCCCGCTGATGGCTGTTACGGCGAAAGCTGGTGTACCTGAATCCGGTTCCGGCGGCATCGGGAGAGCAAATCGTGCAACGGCCTGTGTGGTCAACGTCTGCAAACCCCAGCGCCCGCAATTTGGCTTCGGCAATGGCAGCCAGATTAAGGTGGCGGTGGGCCGGTGAGATGAGCGCAGGAGGTAAATCGAGACGGTGCATAAAAGTATCAATCAGTTCCTGACTGACTTCATAACAGCAGGCTCCCGCTGCCGGACCGACAGACGCAAACCACTGTGCCGTATTACCCGACTGATTAATCCGCTGCGCCATTTGCTCCAGAATGCCGTCGATCAGCCCGCGCCAGCCGGCGTGCACTGCCGCGACCTCTTTGCCATCTTTGCGACAGAAAATTACCGGTAAACAATCTGCGGTGAAAACGGCCAAAAGAATGCCCGGCGTTGCGGTGATGAAGCCATCCGCTTCACCGCATTCCTGGCCTGCGACGGTGACATCCACAATCCGGGTGCCGTGTACCTGTTTTTTTTCGGGGCGGGTCGCTTCATAGCTTTGCAGATGTTCAGGCAGCAACGCCTGTTTATCGCCGAAGCCATGCACAATACCGGGAATTTGACTGAGTAAAGCTGAGTAGTCACTCATCTCGTGTCTCGTTAGGAAAATGTTATGGAACCAGTGTAGCCACCTTTGAGCGGAATTTTCCAGCAGTTGCAACCCCGGAGCACCTTCTTTAGACTTAACACTGTTGCGAATCTTCGCCCCTCAGACTTTCCTTGCAGGTTTTCCGCATGACTTATCAGTGCCCGCTTTGTTTCCAGCCGCTTATGCTGACCGGTCAGCAATGGCGTTGTCCGGCCAATCATCAGTTTGATAATGCGAAAGAGGGATATGTCAATCTGATGCCCGTGCAGCACAAACGCTCAAAGCAACCCGGCGACAGCACAGAAATGATGGTATCGCGTCGTGCTTTTCTGGATGCCGGACACTATCAGCCTCTGCGGGACCGGTTGACCGATATTCTCGATGAAGCTATACCGCAAACTGCAGGCACGTTGCTGGATATTGGCTGCGGAGAAGGGTATTACACTGCGGCATTCGCTGAGAGGCTCATGCAACAGCGTGCGCTGAACGTCTTCGGGCTGGATGTGGCCAAAGTGGCTATCCGTTACGCGTCTAAACGCTACCACGATGTGTCTTTTTGTGTGGCCTCCAGCCACCGGCTGCCCTTTGCCGACGGCTCGCTGGATGCAGTCATCCGCATCTATGCACCCTGTAAGGCGCAGGAGTTGCACCGGGCGATAAAACCGGGTGGTCTGGTGATCACAGTGGCACCCGGCCCGCGACATCTTTATCAGTTGAAAGGGCTGATTTATCAGGATGTACAATTGCATGCTGATCTTGATGAACAACTGGACGGTTTTGAGCGGATCAGTACGGAAACGCTGGCGTACGGCATGACGCTTTCAGGTGGACAGGCATTTGATTTATTGCAGATGACGCCATTTGCATGGCGGGCAACGGAAGAGGTGATGGCTAATTTAAAGGCTCAGGCGGCCTTTGAATGCGAAACAGACTTTCTCATCAGGATACATCAGCGCGTATCAGTGTAAAAATCCCGGATGCTCCAGCAGGATGCTCAATCCTATTCCGATCAGAATAACACCTCCCAGAACTTCGGCCCACCTGCCTAACAGCGGGCCGATAAAACGCCCGACCATCATCCCAATCGTTGACATTACCATGGTCGCCAAACCGATGAGCAGTGCGGTATGTATGATGTTCACTTCAAGAAAAGCTAAGCCGACACCGATCGCCAGGGCATCAAGACTGGTGCAGACCGCCGTAGCAGCCAGGATCCAGAAGCTATGGCGGGTTGCCGTAGTCAGGTTATCTTCAGGCTTGTTTTTCAGCCCTTCGATGATCATGCGCGCGCCCAAAATAAACAGCAGCGTAAACGCGACCCACTGACTCCATTGCATAATATACCGGCTGGCTACCAGTCCCAGATACCAGCCAATCAGCGGAGTGATAGCTTCTATGACACCGAAAATAAGGCCGGTACGCAAGGCTTCGCGCAAGCAAGGACGGTTAAGGGTGGCCCCTTTACCGATTGACGCAGCGAAAGCGTCCATTGACATGCCAAAAGCAAGAATAAGCGTAGCGGATAAGTTCACGAGAGTAGCCCCCAAATGACGGCGAAACCTTACCATACTATTTTTATTCAGGACAACACCAAATAAAATAGGGGTTTTAAATAACGCCCAACCTTGGGGAATAACAACTTTATTTCACAGGGTATATATCAACATTGTTATTTGTAAGGTTAATTTAAATTCTGAAAATATGCGTTGTGCTATAAGTGATAACTAAAGGTTTAAAATTAACTTATTGATTATCAACCATAACCTTATAGATTCTCTCAAGATCATCCAATTCATTTACGCGAATTAATAATTTTTTCTGTTCTAATTCAAATACCAGGATGCCGTCTTCAGAAAGATTCATACTGCGGATCCGATCGTAGGTGATGAAGGTGTTAGCGAAATAAAAACCCTCCTGTTTGAAGAGCATTTTTGGCCAGCGAATAAAAGAGAGATAGAAAGCAATCAGCGCCAGGCCGATCAATAAATAATTGGTAATAGCGGTGCCATTTGCATGGATATTATTATAAAGAAGAATAGCCAGAAGACCGATGAAGATAATCGAATCGAGTCTGTTGCGGCGGCGCAGGTTGACCCGCAGGCGCGTTTTGCCATTTCGTGTGCCCATGATGAACTCGTCATAGATGGCGTAGGCAAGCAACAGGAGAGTGAAAAGGGCGAGGACGATATCGGTTACAGACATGAAAACTCCAGCTTACAGCCGTCAGGCAAAACAAAGTAAAAATCACCAGAAGATAAATAGCAGAAACAAAAAAGCCGGGGGAAAATTGCCCCGGCTTTGAAGGTTATCAGAGACCTAACAGGCCAATCCAGTAACCGAAGATACCGATGGCGAAGAAGCCAACGATGATCCACAACGCATTCACTTTCTTACGCAACAGCCACATACAACCGAAGGTCAGCAGCAATGGCACCAGACCTGGCATCAGTTGGTCCAGAATACTCTGTACCGTGGTGACGGTGGTATGGCCCGTCTGGTCAGTGATTTTTGACACCACCAGCGGAATGTTGACATGCGTCCATTTGTTAACCAGAGCCCCCATGACAAAGAGGCCGAGAATAGACGCCCCCTCAGTCAGTTTTTGCAGGAAGCCGCCGCCCATATCGTTAACGATATCGACACCTTTTTTGTAGCCATAAGACACGCCGTAGTAGCGGGTCAGCAGGCGTACAAGGTTAAACAGAACGAAGAACAGCAATGGCCCCAGCAGGCTACCGGTCATGGCGATACCCGCACCCAATGCAGCAAACACCGGACGCACAGTACCCCAGAAGATCGGGTCACCCACACCGGCCAGAGGCCCCATCAGACCGACTTTCAGGCCGTTGATGGCCGCGTCGTCGATAGGTGCGCCATTGGCACGTTGTTCTTCCATCGCAAGCGTAACACCCAGAACCGGGGCCGCAACGTAAGGATGGGTGTTGAAGAATTCCAGGTGGCGTTTGATGGCCGCTTTGCGATCATCGTTATTCTCAGGATACAGACGACGAATGGCAGGCACCATACAGAAGCAGAAGCCTAATGCCTGCATACGTTCGAAGTTCCATGACCCCTGGAAAAGGTTGGAGCGCATAAACACACCGCGAATATCGCTGGCCGTGAGTTTTTTAACTTCAGTTTGATCAACCATGTCCTTCACCCTTAATCCAATTCGTTGTCGAGATCGTTAACACCCGGTGCAGCCGCCGCTTGCGCAGACTTGTTGTATTTCGGGCTCAACTGGATGTAAAGAACCGCCATCACCACACCAATCACACCCAGTGCAACCAGGTTGAAGTTGGTGAATGCAGCGGTCACGAAACCGAGGTAGAAGAACGGCATCAGATAGCCAGCACGCATCATGTTAATGACCATGGCATAACCTACCACGACGATCATACCCCCGGCGATGTTCAGACCGTTGGTGACCACTTCCGGGATAGATGCCAGCAAGTCATGAACAATGGCAGTACCCACAGACACAGCAACAATCACGGCAGGGATAGCGATACGCATTGCCTGCAGAATCAACGCTGAAACGTGGATCCAGCTAATCGCGCTCAGATTCCCTTTTTCAGCCGCTTTATCCGCTGCATGCTGGAAGGCAACGGTAATAGTACGAACGATGATGGTTAATACCTGGCCTGCTGCTGCCAGCGGGATCGCCAGTGCGATACCGGCACCGACGGACTGTCCGCCTGCGATAACCAGAATGGTAGAAATGATAGAAGCGAGGGCGGCATCTGGCGCAACAGCAGCACCGATGTTCATCCAGCCAAGCGCGATCATTTCCAGAGTACCGCCGATGATGATCCCGGTTTTTACATCACCAAGAACAAAACCGATCAAGGTACAGGCGACTAACGGACGGTGAAACTGAAATTCATCCAGGATCGAACCCATCCCGGCAATACATGCAACAATAAATATCAGCACAATTTGTAGTGTGGTGATCTCCATTGCACTTCTCCTATGACCAAAGGACGCTGAGTATAAACAGGTACATCAGACAGATAACGTTGAAGGAATCTGTAAAACGCGATGCACTTATTAATTCATCTTATTAATGAGATCCATCATCTTGAGGCGTGAGTCGGTAGAGACTTTACGCACTTCAAGTTCGATACCTTTTTCGTTCAATTTACGGAACGCTTCGATATCTTTTTCGTCGACAGATACGGCATTATTGACCTGAGTTTTGCCCTGACGGAAGGCCATACCGCCGATATTAACGGAGGTAATTTTCACGCCACCTTCAACCAGACGCAGAACATCCGTCGGGTTAGTGAACAGGAACATGACGCGGTCGCCAGCGTATTTAGGGTTATCCCAGACACGGATAGCTTTCGCGACGTCGACAACGTGTGCGGTAACACCAGGAGGAGCAACCTGAGTCAGCAACGTTTTACGCACGGTATCGGCAGCCACTTCGTCGCTGACAACAATAATGCGGGTCACGTTGGTTTCTTTGGTCCAGCGGGTCGCTACCTGGCCATGGATCAGACGGTCATCGATTCGGGCAAGGCCGATCTTCATATGGTCGTTCGGACCGGCAGGTTTAGCCGGGGCGGCTGCTTTTGGCGCAGGGGCGGCAGCAGGGGCTTGAGCAGCAGGTTCCGGGGTCTTCAGCGCTTTTACGCCAATACGCCCCGTTTCCACTGCAATGGCAACCAGCTCTGCGAAAGAAGGGTTGTCATCGCGGGCCATGAAAGTCTCTGCCAGCATTGGGATGTTAACACCGGTGACAACTTCGTAATTTTCCTTATCGACAACAATACGGCTGGCGGCATTAAACGGGCTGCCACCCCAGGTGTCGACCAGGAAAAGGACGCCGCTGCTGGTGTCTAAACCACCCAACTTTGCCGTGTACTTTTCGATCAGGGTTTCGGCATTCTCGCCGGGAACGAAATCAATAAAGGCGACATTATCCTGTTCACCTAAAATCATTTCCGCTGTTTTCAGCAACTGCTCAGCTGCTGACCCGTGCGTGCCGATGATAATAGCAATACTCACTCGCTACCTCCTCTGTTAACTCTTGGAAAGAGTTATGCACATAAGTAATGGTGCTGATGATATCCGCCCGTTTTTATTCCTGAGGCGGACAGGGCATTCCCTGCGTTCTGACTTTCCTTAATTTCTGATAAGACTGCAAAACTGTAAAATGGCAGAACCTCAACCGGTTGTGCGACGTGATTTATTTTAGTGTGCGAAAAAATAATTTTTGTGACGACTGTCCGTTATTGAACGACGTATTGTGAATACGGTTTCACATCGACTATTAAAACAGCATAGATGTTTCAAATTGATGCTGAAGGTAAAAAATCACTCTTTCTTCAAATAATCATTCCTGCTAAAGTGATTTTCCGAACAACTGAACAGGAGTACCGGGCCTCAGCCCTCCCTATGGACTGTCACCGACGTCACTATTCTTCGCTTTTTCACCTCATTCTTACCGGCAAATCTGCCCCAATGGGCCTGATTTCTGTCGCACTGAAACCGCTTTCATCTGCTATTTCTGTAGCCAATACTTCCGGACGGTCATCTGACAGCCTGGCGTATCGCGTTTTTGTGCGTCTTTTTTCTTTTACTCATTGCGGAGTCTGACATGGAATTTTTGATGGACCCTTCAATCTGGGTCGGTTTGCTGACGCTTGTCGTGCTGGAAATTGTTCTGGGTATCGACAACCTTGTTTTTATTGCGATTCTTGCCGATAAACTGCCGCCGAAGCAGCGTGATAAAGCCCGTATTATCGGCCTCTCGCTGGCGCTGATCATGCGTTTAGGTTTGTTGTCACTGATTTCGTGGATGGTGAAACTGACCACGCCGCTGTTCAGCATTGCGCAATTCAGCTTCTCCGGCCGCGATCTGATTTTGTTAGTCGGGGGGATATTCCTGCTGTTCAAAGCCACCACTGAGCTGCATGAGCGGCTGGAAGGGCATGACGAGCATGGTGCAACGAACCGCGGTTACGCCAGTTTCTGGGCAGTAGTGGCACAAATCGTTGTGCTTGATGCCGTCTTCTCGCTCGACGCGGTGATAACCGCAGTCGGTATGGTGAATAACCTGGCCGTCATGATGACTGCGGTGGTCATCGCCATGGGCGTGATGCTGCTGGCATCGAAATCGCTGACGCGTTTTGTGAATAACCATCCGACCGTCGTGGTGCTGTGTCTCAGCTTCCTGCTGATGATTGGTCTGAGTCTGATTGCGGAAGGCTTCGGGTTCCACATTCCGAAAGGTTACCTGTATGCCGCGATTGGTTTCTCCATCCTGATTGAATTGTTCAACCAGATTGCGCGCCGTAATTTCCTGAAAAGCCAGTCCAGCCGACCGATGCGGGAACGCACCGCGGAAGCCATTCAGCGACTGATGGGCGGGAAACGCCAGAATGAGCATGAAGATGAGCCTGCTGGTGATGTATTGCCGGTCGGTGAAACCTTTGCCGAAGAAGAACGTCACATGATTACCGGCGTGCTGACGCTGGCGTCACGTTCCCTGCGCAGCATCATGACGCCGCGCACCGAGATTTCCTGGGTAGACTGTGAAAAATCACCGGCCGAAATCCGCAGTCAGCTTCTCGATACGCCGCACAGCCTGTTCCCGATTTGCCGTTATTCTCTGGATGATGTTATCGGTGTGGTCCGTGCGAAAGACCTGCTGGTGACGCTGGAAAATGGTGAAAGCATTGTCGCGTTCGCGGAACAAACGCCGCCGATTGTGGTGCCGGAAACCATGGACGTCATCAACCTGCTGGCGGTTCTGCGCAAAGCCAAAGGCCGTCTGGTGATGGTCAGTAATGAGTTTGGTGTGATTCAGGGGCTGGTGACGCCGCTGGACGTGCTGGAGGCCATCGCGGGTGAATTCCCGGACGAAGATGAAACGCCGGACGTCGTGACTGACGGTGATGCCTGGATTGCTAAAGGCGGGACCGATTTACATCTGTTGCAGCAAATTCTGGACGTCAAAACGCTGGTGAATGCTGACGACAATTTTGCTTCTCTTGCCGGGCTGCTGCTGTCGAAATCAGGCCAGATGCCGGTTGTGGGGGAGGTGATCGAAATGGCGTCGCTGCACTTTGAAGTTCTTGACGTGTCGGAATACCGTATCGAACGCGTGCGCATTACGCGGCTGAAATCAGAAGACCGATGGGATGAAGACCAGTAACGGGGCTTTATTTCGGGATGTAAAACGGCGACTCAGGTCGCCGTTTTTTATGGACGGAAAAGGCAGGTTTTCTGCCTTCAGAGCGGATCTGTCTTATCCTGTAATTCCATGTTCTGCCTGGATTTCTTATAACGTTCCAGCCAGATCGGGAAGACTTCTATAGGCATCGGGCGGGCAAAGTAATAACCCTGCAATGAATCGACCTTACGCTCGCGCAGATAATCCACCTGCTCACGGGTTTCCACTCCTTCGGCAATCAGTTTCAAATTAAGACGCTGCGCCAGCGTGATGATGGTATCCGTGACAGTGGCATTAATCGCGTCAGTGCCAATGGAGGCCGTAAACGCCTGATCGATTTTCAACACGTCCGGATTGAGCGTTTTGAGATAGCTCAGTGAACTGTGACCTGTCCCGAAATCATCAATGGCGAGCAGAATACCCATTTCTTTTAATTGTGAAATTTCCGCTGCACGTAACTCCTGTAACCGCGTCCGCTCCGTCAGTTCCAGCATGAGAGAAACCGAGGGCTGCGCCGGGAGCCACAGCTTTCGGATGTCATCAACAATTTCCATATTATTGAAGTGTTGCGCAGCAACATTAATACTGACGTAAAAACCCGGCGTTGCCGGAAATACTGACAGATTTTCAGCGACGGTCTGAATGAGATAACGCGTCAGCGCAATAATTAAGCCGTGCTGTTCAGCCAGAGGAATAAATACATCCGGCGAAACCCATTCCTGCCGGCGGTTTTTCCAGCGCATCAGCGTTTCCACGCCTATACAGCGGCCGTCTGTGCTGTTGATAATGGGCTGACAATAGACTTTAAACTCGCGGTGGGAAATGCCGTGGCTGATCGGATAAGCCAGACTGATGCGACTGCCGGAGAACAGATAAACCGCCGTTGCTGACAGCAGGCTAATCAGAACCGACAGCGGCAGATGTGAAAACAGTTCCTCCCAGGCCAGCGTGCTGGCTTTGTCGCCATAAATAGAGACTGAAAAATCATATTTTTCCGAGCGGGCACTCAGCAGAGGCGGTCGCGGCAGGGCGTTGGTACTGACGATTGTTTTTTTGCCGTATTCGAGATTTTGCTCTCCGACGTTGAGCACGATGTGGCTGGCGTAAGGCGGTTGGGGTTCGAGCAGGAAATTCGACAAGATCCCGATGTTATAGATAAACAGTTCGCCGTTAAGATTATCCGCTGTGGACGGATGCCATAAAATCAGCGTTGGTGTATCGGCCCGGCTCCATTTCGAGGCTCGCAACTCAAGTTGGGTTTTACCTTGTGCGAAGGCAGGCAAGGTTTTATTGAAATTCAGATCCAACGTGCCCACCAGGCTCGAACACACAATGGTGCCGTTGCTGACGACACTGATTGAACGTAATGTTTGCATCCGGGCGACGGTTTGTTGCAACAGAGGTTGCAGGGCGTTACAGGTGAGTGTCTGGTCGACAGGAACAACTCTGTCGACCGGAGAGGCTGGCTCAAGCAATTTTTCCAGTTTTTCAACGGTGTGAGTAGCCACACGCTGTTGGTCTTCGGCGATGACCTGAGCTTGTTCGTAGATACGAACGCCCAGCGTCAGAAGCAGCGTACCTATCCCTATTGCACTGGCGAGCGCAATGCGATAGTAGCGATACTTCGCAAGTCCGGTCTGGGAGAACAGCATCGTTCTAATCCTTTTATCCCGAGTTAAATGCAGGCTCAAATTATTATTTTTAAAGGGTTACCGATGCGTAACAGCCATTTCGTTTTTATAGATAGTAGCTGTAAATCGTCGGGCGCTCAGTCTGAGTTGCGGCAAACTCCCTGTATTTCTCTGTTCAAATCGAAACAATGACCGTTCAGGTGACGGTGTCACTTTTTTTTCTGCCCATTTCCGACGTTTAAGCAGACGTAATAAGGGGGTACCCGGACAGGAAAAATCAGGCGAAAATCAGCATGCCGCACCTGCAGGGTATAATGCAAGTCCCACTACCATTATGTATTGATAATACAACAGGTTGTTGTTAGTGAAGGTTTTATTGCTGCCAGCTACCAGCCCGATGGTATTTCCTGCGGTAAATGGGTTGAAAATAATACAACCTGAAAATACCGCAGGAAAATGTCATCTTTTCGACAGGATCAGTCGCACTGAACTTTAATCGCCAGACCGCCGCGTGAGGTTTCCCGGTATTTTGAATTCATATCTTTACCGGTTTCATACATCGTCTCAATGACTTTATCCAGTGAGACTCTCGGCTCGCTGGTACGGCGTAACGCCATACGGGCGGCGTTAATGGCTTTCACTGATGCGATGGCATTACGTTCGATGCAAGGAACCTGAACCTGTCCGGCAACCGGGTCACAGGTTAATCCCAGATTGTGTTCCATGCCAATTTCGGCCGCAACGCACACCTGTTCCGGGCTGCCGCCGAGCAATTCCGTCAGACCGGCCGCCGCCATTGAACAGGCTACGCCGACTTCGCCCTGACAGCCGACTTCTGCGCCTGAAATCGACGCATTCATCTTATACAGAATGCCGATAGCGCCGGAAGTCAGGAAATAACGCAGATAAATATCCGGGCTGACCGACTGAATGAACTGGTCATAATACGCCAGCACCGCTGGCACGATGCCACATGCACCGTTGGTTGGTGCTGTCACGACACGTCCGCCCGCCGCGTTTTCTTCGTTAACCGCGAGGGCAAACATATTCACCCAGTCGATCACGTTCATCGGATCACTGGAAAGTTTGTCGTTAGACACCAGCATCCGGCGCAGGGCAGAAGCACGACGCGGCACCCGCAGCGGGCCGGGCAGAACGCCTTCGGTGTTCAGGCCGCGATCGATACAAGCCTGCATGGTGTGCCAGATCTTCTCAAAATACTGCTCGATATCCTGCTTACTGTGCTGCGCCAGTTCGTTCTTCATCACCAGGCCGGATAATGACAGTCCGGTTTCCTTACATTTTGCCAGCATTTCACTGGCCGAATTAAAGCTGTACGGTACTGTCACCTCGTCCAGCACCGGCTGACCGAAATGCTCGTCATCAACGATAAAGCCGCCGCCGACCGAATAATAGGTTTTGCTGTAAATCATCTTGTCACCCGCAAAAGCGTGAATTTGCATGGCGTTTTCGTGACGCGGCAAATTCTCCCCGCGGAACACCATACCGGTATCACGGGGGAAATCGACTTCATGCTGGGTTCCGCCCAACGGCAGGCGTTCACGTTGCTCAACGTCGCGGATAAAATGGGGAATGCCGTCGATGTCGACGGTATCTGGCTGGTTACCCGCCAGGCCTAAAATAATGGCGATATCTGTGTGGTGGCCTTTGCCTGTCAGAGACAAAGAACCAAATACGTCCACGGCGACACGCGTAACGGCAGGCATCATGCCCTTTTCCAGCAGGTCATCAGCGAACCGTTTCCCTGCTTTCATCGGGCCCAAAGTATGGGAACTGGAAGGGCCAATCCCGACCTTGAACATGTCGAAAACGCTAATCACGTCGAATACTCCTGTAATAGATTGCGGCAGGGAACGGGATCCCTGGCTTCCATAAATGAACAAACAGCAGAGAGTGCCCCTGGAGGGGTCTCTTGTTCTTATGGATAGACTTATAGTTTAAAAGGGCTGAGAGGCAAAAGTTTCATTTTTCGCATGAAATAAACTTATTTGATGCAAAAATGTGATCGTAATGTAATCACTAAGCTCAGGCTTCAACCTGCCGGGCCAGTTGGCGGATAATTCCTGCCGTCAGTCCCCAGACAAATTGTTGCTGATACCAGGACAAATATACCCGGTGGTGAGTGCCTCTGCGGTGAATATCCAGAGGGTAATAACGCGCCAGATCAAACGCTTCGCGCAGCGGCATTTCAAACAATTCGGCCACTTCATCTTCAGCCGGATGCAGCGGCACATCGACGGGCAACAGACCGATAACCGGCGTGACCTGAAAACCGCTGCTGCTGTCCTGCGGCGATAATGTGCCTAATACATGAACCTGTTCAGGCGGGATCGCGACCTCTTCCTGCGCTTCACGTAATGCGGTGGCAATAATTGAGGCATCGGTGGCATCCGCCGCTCCGCCCGGAAACGCCACCTGACCGGCGTGTTTACGTAACTGATCGGCGCGGCGTGTCAGTAAAATAGTGGGTTCCGGACGGCAGATAATCGGGATTAATACGGCGGCGTGGCGGGTTCCGCGCAATGCTGCAGCAGGCAGGCGCGGTTGCTGCAACTGAAAACGCAGGATGAAATCTTCCACGGCAGGTGAAAATGTCTGTAAGGGCGCGTGTTGTGCCAGCAACGTCACGGCTGTATGTCTCCTAATTCAGGCAGAATACGGGCGATCTTATCAAAAGTTTCCTGATATTCCGCCTGTTCCTGACTGTCAGCGACAATCCCGCCACCCGCCCAGCAGTAAATTTTGCCCTGCGCAGTGAGCAACGTGCGGATGGTAATATTACTGTCCATCGTGCCGCAGCAACTCAGATACGCAATGCTGCCGCAATAGCCGTTGCGCCGTTGTGGTTCAAGTTCTTCGATAATTTCCATTGCGCGTACTTTGGGCGCACCGGTAATCGATCCGCCGGGAAAACAGGCGCGCAGCAAGGCGCTGGCGTGACAGGTTTCAGGCAACCGTGCGGTAATGGTGCTGACCAGATGGTGTACGGCGGGGAAGGGCTCGACAACGAAAAGTTCCGGCACCCGCACGCTGCCAGGTGTCGCCACCCGACCGATATCATTACGCAGCAAATCGACGATCATCAGGTTCTCGGCGCGATCTTTTTCTGATGCCGCCAGCCGCGTTGCCTGTTGAGCATCTTCAGCGGGATCTTCGCACCGTGGCAGCGTACCTTTAATCGGGCGGGTCTGGATCTCACCGTCTTTCAGCCAGATAAAACGCTCGGGGGAAAGGCAGAGAACGGCATTTTCCGGCAGACGCAGAAACGCGGAGAAGGGCGCGCGGTTGGCCTGATTCAGCCGCAGGAAAGCCTGCCATTCATCGCCGCTGTAATGCGTGGAAAATCGCTGCGCCAGATTGATCTGATAGCAATCACCGCTGTGAATATATTCCTGAATCTGACGAAATTTCTCGCCGTATTCTTCGCGGCTCATATTCGCCTGCCATGGCGCATGTAAACGAAAAGGCGCAGGCGCAGGAACAGGCAGGTATTGCGCCAGCCAGCGCAAACGTTCAGAAACATCACCGTGGCAAATCAGCGTCAGACGCTGTAAATGGTGATCGGCAATCAGCGCCCAGTCATAAATTCCCACTGCCATATCCGGCAGGTTGATATCCCGTTCCGCCGTTTCCGGCAATGCTTCAATACGACGCCCCAGATCATAACCAAACAAACCCAGAGCACCGCCCAGAAAAGGAAAATCTGCTGAACTTTCTGCCTGTAAACCAGCCACTGCCAGTTGCTCTTCCAGTAAAGCAAACGGATCTTCTTCCCGCGTTTCGTTCATGCCGTTGTGCTCAATCTGCGTCCTCGCGCCACGTGTGGTCAGCGTGATCAGCGGATCGGCCACCAGAATATCGAAACGATTATGCTGGTGCTGTGCCGAACCGGAATGCAGCAACATCGCCCACGGCAAAGCAGAAAGCGGCGCAAACCGTTCAGTGACTGCATCGGGCTGATAAGGTAATGAATGGAAAACAACGGGTTGGGCGAATCGCATGACGGGTATGAGTTTCTCTGGCGCAATGGCTATTTTTCAGGATCCTAACACAGTTCGGGCTGCCTGAAAGCAGCGCAGGCGATTTGCGTGAATAAGGCGTATACTGTGCAACCCCGCACTGCGCGGGCTTCCATCATCATCAGTACAACAGGACACTCCCATGCTGACAGGTATGCCTTCATTATCGCATCATGAACAAGAACAGGCCGCCGATCGTATCCGCCAGTTAATGGAAAACGGTATGAGCAGCGGCGAAGCCATTGCGACCGTTGCAGAAGAAATCCGTGAAACGCACAAAGGCGATCGCGTGACCGTCATTTTTGATGACGAAGACGACGAATAAAACGGTGATCCGCAGTTTCCTTTTACTGCAAAGAAAAACCGGACCCTTTTCAGGCGTCCGGTTTTTTTCCGCTTCAGCCCCGGCAACCTCAGCCTTTAACGATCACTGCCGCCGCAGCCTGTTTGGCTTGTCCGACGGCATCTTCGACATTGTCAGCAATCGCCAGTGCCACGCCAAGGCGGCGCTTACCACTGATGTCCGGCTTACCGAACAGACGGAGCTGGTTGTAGCCGGTCAGCGCGTTTTCCAGGCCAGTAAACGTCACATTGTTGCTGGTCAGTTCCGGCAGAATAACGGCAGAAGCGGAAGGACCGAACTGACGGATATTGCCCACCGGCAAACCGAGGAATGCGCGCACATGCAGGGCGAATTCTGACAAATCCTGAGAAATCAGCGTCACCATACCGGTGTCGTGCGGACGAGGTGACACTTCGCTGAAGATCACCTCATCACCACAGACAAACAGTTCAACACCAAACAGACCTTTACCGCCCAGCGCTTTCACCACTTTCTCTGCGATGTCTTTGGCGCGCTGCAACGCCAGTTCAGACATTTGCTGTGGCTGCCAGGATTCACGGTAATCGCCGTCTTCCTGACGGTGTCCGATTGGCGCACAGAAATGAATACCGTCAATGGCGCTGATAGTCAGCAGGGTGATTTCAAAATCAAATTTCACCAGACCTTCAACAATCACACGTCCGCCGCCAGCACGTCCGCCTTGCTGGGCGTAATCCCACGCCGCCTGCAACTGATCGGCACCGCGGATCAGACTCTGACCTTTACCGGAAGAACTCATCACTGGCTTGATAATGCACGGATAGCCGATGGCGTCGATAGCCTCACGGAAAGCCGCTTCGTCATCAGCAAACTGATAAGTGGAAGTGGGCAGCTTCAGCGTTTCGGCGGCCAGACGACGGATACCTTCGCGGTTCATGGTCAGGCGGGTCGCTTCAGCGCAAGGCACTACGTTGTGACCCTGTTTCTCCAGCTCGACCAGCATGCTGGTGGCAATCGCTTCAATTTCCGGCACGATAAAATCAGGGCGCTCGCTTTCGATAACCTGTTTCAGTGCATCGCCGTCCAGCATGTTAATGACATGGCTGCGATGGGCGACCTGCATCGCCGGTGCATCAGCGTAGCGATCAACGGCGATCACTTCCAGGCCCAGTCGCTGGCATTCGATTGCCACTTCTTTGCCCAGTTCGCCAGAGCCTAATAACATGACGCGGGTGGCGCCGGTGCGCAGTGCAGTTCCAATGGTTAACATAGCTTCGTACCCAGATCTGTGTGAGGGAAAATAGGAATTTCGGCGCGCAGTATATCTGAAATTATTGCCGACGAAAACGATTGCGCAGCACCGCTGATCCCTTTAAGTGAAAAATAAAAGCGGGATTTACAGGTTTTTTTCAGCCCGTTTTCTGCCGTTTAAGGCAGTCTGCGGGCGTCTCTGTTATCATTTACCCAAACCATGGCGTCAGGCTTCCTGCCGCTGCCCCGATTTTTGCCTCACATAAAGAGTTATCGCCTTGAGCACGCATTCCTTTTCCGCCCTGACATTACCCGCTGAGCAACTTTCTAACCTGAATGAACTGGGTTATACCGAAATGACCCCGATTCAGGAAGCGTCGTTGCCCGCCATCCTGCTGGGTCAGGATGTCCGCGCCAAAGCCAAAACCGGCAGCGGTAAAACAGCCGCTTTCGGTATCGGTTTACTGAACAGCATTACCGTTTCACAGTTCGTCGCTCAGGCGCTGGTATTGTGTCCGACCCGCGAACTGGCCGATCAGGTCAGCAAAGAATTACGCCGTCTGGCGCGTTTTACCCAGAACATCAAAATCCTCACTCTGTGTGGCGGCCAGGCCATCGGGCCGCAGCTTGAGTCGCTGGTCCATCCGCCGCACATTGTGGTGGGTACGCCGGGTCGTATTCAGGAGCACCTGCGTAAAGGCACGCTGAAACTGGACGAACTGAAAGTGCTGGTGCTCGATGAAGCGGACCGCATGCTGGACATGGGCTTTAGCGAAGACATCGAAGATGTGGTCAGTTATACGCCGCAGGATCGCCAGACGCTGCTGTTCTCCGCGACGTATCCGGACGGCATTGAGCGCATCAGTTCTAAATTCCAGCGCCAGCCACTGAAAGTTGAAATCGAAGGCGAAGATGACATTGCTGATATCCAGCAGATTTTCATCGAAGCCGACAAACATCAGCGTTTATCGCTGCTGGCCGCAGTGCTGTATCAGCATCAGCCGACCTCCTGCGTGGTGTTCTGTAACACCAAACGCGACTGTCAGGAGGTGTGTGATGCCCTGACTGCGAAAGGCATCAGCACCCTGGCGCTGAACGGCGACCTCGAGCAGCGCGACCGCGACCGCGTACTGGTGCGTTTCTCCAACGGCAGTTGCCGCGTACTGGTGGCGACAGACGTTGCGGCGCGCGGGCTGGATATCAAGCAACTGGGTCTGGTCATTAATTACGAACTGTCTTTCGATCCGGAAGTACACGTTCATCGCGTGGGGCGTACCGGTCGTGCGGGCACCAGCGGACTGGCTGTCAGCCTGGTCACGCCGCAGGAAATGCCACGAGTGACGGCGCTGGAAGATTACACCCGTCAGCGCTTCACCTGGCAGCCAGCCGCTCAGGCACTGGCCGCCGCGCCGGTGGCGCTTGACCCTGAAATGGCAACATTGTGTATCGATGGCGGCCGTAAAGCCAAAATCCGTCCCGGCGATATTCTGGGCGCGCTGACCGGTGATGCCGGGCTGACCGCCGCTGAAGTCGGTAAAATTGATATGTTCCCGGTTCACGCTTATGTTGCGATTCGTCAGAAAAGCGCGAAGAAAGCGCTGCAACGTTTGCAGGAAGGGAAAATCAAAGGCAAAAATTGCAAAGCCATTATCTTGCGTTAACGGATTTTCTTTTCGCTTTGCGTTGGCCGTCTTATTGTTAATGTTGTGTTATTGCCTTGTTGAGGATTATATTATCTATCGCAAGTGATGACCTTGCCTTATGTAGGGATATTGTCCGGCAAGGTCAACTGAATGAACGACAAAGACTGGGAAGACGAACGATGAAAAAGATAATCTTGGGCGTTGTGATGGCCGTTGCAGGAATGAGCGGTCTGAGCGAGTTTGCGCAGGCCGATGAGCCTGAAGTGAGAACGGCAACCGTAACCCCCTGTTCCACGGCCACGAAAGAGGATGTGGCGGCGCTGGTGAAACGTGATTTCCTGCAAAATCGTATTCCGCGCTGGGATGCAGATAAGAAAGTGCTTGGCACTTCCACTCCGGTGGCCTGGGTGGTGACTGACAGCATCAGCGGCAGTAACGCCGGATGGAATGTGCCGCTAAAAGTGCGCGGCGATCACACTGATAAAACCTATCAGGTGACCCTCAACTGCCAGATCGGCGAAATCAGCTACAGCGTACCGGTATAAGGTTTTTACAGCGTCCGTTATCCCTTAGCGGACGCATTATTTCCCTGCATTGACGTCTCTTGGTTTCCCCGCCTAAACCTGTCACTCTTATCACACCACAAAGAGGACAAAGAGATCCCGAGATGATGACACCTCCAAAGGCTGAAAAACGCCCGCAAACCCTGAGCGTACACGGCGATGACCGCGTCGATAACTATTACTGGCTGCGTGACGATGACCGCGCCGATCCTCAGGTGCTGGCTTATCTGACGGCTGAAAACGAATATACCGGGCAGGCCATGCAACCCTATCAGACGTTGCGCGAAACCCTGTACGGCGAAATGGTCGCACGCATCGCGCAGCAGGATCATTCCGTTCCCTATGTGAAACATGGTTACCGTTATCAGACCCGCTATGAACCGGGCAATGAATACCCCCTTTATCTGCGCCAGCCCGCAGCGGAACATGAAAGCTGGAATACGTTGATTGATGGCAATGAACGCGCCAAAGACAGCGAGTTTTACACGCTGGGCGGTCTCGATATCAGCCCTGATAATCGGCTGATGGCCGTGGCGGAGGATTTCCTTTCCCGCCGCCAGTACGACATCCGTATCAAAAAGCTTGATGACGATACCTGGACGGACGATCTGCTGAAAAACACATCCGGCAGCAGTGAGTGGGCGAACGATTCGCAAACGCTTTATTACGTCCGCAAGCACAAGAAAACCCTGCTGCCGTACCAGGTTTATCGCCACGTCGTCGGTACCGATCCGAAAACCGACAAACTGGTATATGAAGAGAAGGACGACACGTTTTACGTCGGGCTGGATAGAACCACATCAGAAAAATACATCCTGATCCATCTCGACAGCACCACGACGTCAGAAGTCCTGCTGCTGGATGCCGATGATCCGCAGGCTACACCGCAGGTATTCCTCCCGCGTCGTAAAGATCATGAATACGCGCTCGATCATTATCTCGGGCATTTCTATATTCGTTCCAATAAAGACATTCGCTCCCCAAAAGACGGTAAAAACTTCGGTTTATACAAAAGCGAAGATGGCGACGAAGCCCGCTGGCAGACGCTGATTGCGCCGCGTATTGAAGTGATGCTCGAAGGTTTCAGCCTGTTTCGCGACTGGCTGGTGGTGGAAGAACGCCAGCAGGGGCTGACGCAGTTGCGTCAGATCCACTGGAAAACCGGCGAGGAAAAATCGCTGGCGTTTGATGATCCGACCTATACCACCTGGCTGGCATACAATCCGGATCCGGATACGTCATTGCTGCGTTATGGTTATTCTTCCATGACCATGCCGAGCTCGCTGTTTGAACTTGATCTGGATACGCATGACCGCACGCTGCTCAAGCAGCAGGAAGTGAAAGATTTTGACGCGGCAAATTACCGCAGCGAACGTGTCTGGGTCACGGCACGTGACGGTGTGAAAGTCCCGGTGTCACTGGTGTATCGCCGCGAACTGTTTAAGCCGAATGAAAATCCGTTACTGGTTTACGGCTACGGTTCCTACGGCAGCAGTATGGATCCGGCATTCAGCGGCAGTCGTCTGAGTTTACTCGACAGAGGATTTGTATTCGCACTGGCGCACATCCGCGGTGGCGCAGAACTGGGCCAGCAATGGTATGACGATGGCAAACTGTTCAACAAACTCAACACATTCCATGACTTTATTGATGTGACCAAAGAACTGGTTGCTGAAGGTTACGGTGATGCCCGACAGGTTTACGCCATGGGCGGCAGCGCGGGTGGCTTGCTGATGGGCGTGATCATCAACCAGGCGCCAGAGTTGTATCACGGCATTGTGGCGCAGGTGCCGTTCGTTGACGTGGTGACCACCATGCTTGATGAATCCATTCCACTGACCACCGGTGAATATGACGAGTGGGGCAACCCGAACGACAAAGCGTATTATGACTATATGCTGCAATACAGCCCGTATGATCAGGTTCGCGCACAGGCTTATCCGCATATGCTGGTCACCACCGGACTGCATGATTCGCAGGTGCAATACTGGGAGCCGGCAAAATGGGTAGCGAAATTACGCGAGCTTAAAACCGATGATAACCAGCTGCTGATGCATACCGATATGGATTCCGGGCACGGCGGTAAATCCGGGCGCTTTAAAGCTTACGAAGATATCGCGCTGGAATACGCCTTTGTGCTGGCGCTGGCGGACAACACCTCCGCGCGCTGAAGAATACGGGGAGAATAAAAAAACCCGCTCTTGGCGGGTTTGATCTACGAAGACCAGGATTAAGCAGACGCTTTCTTGGCTTTTTTCTCCGCCTTTTTCTCAGCCGGAGTTTTCAATGGCTTTTTCTTCGCATTCTTTTTGCTATCCATTCCTTTACTCATATTTGCCTCTCTTAAAGCGGGTGGATTGGGTTGCTCTGCTATTTACTGCTTAATTCGCTCCGGTTGCAAGTATCTTTGTGGGTTTTTCTTCATTCTTTGCGTAGCCGTTTTATGGCTGATACGGACGTGCCTGAAAGTGAAATTGCGCGATAAGTATGCGAACGGTATGCAAAATAACGATTTTTGCTCATAACATCTTGTCGCGGGCTAGCCGATGCGCTGTTATGAAGATGTAAGCACATTAATCAATACACTGGCCGAATAGAACAGGAAATGTCATGCCAAAATTTAAAGGGTTATATCCGCCACTGGAAGCCTATGCCAGCGGCATGCTTGATACCGGCGAGGGCCATCAAATTTACTGGGAACGCAGCGGAAACCCGGCAGGCAAGCCAGCAGTATTTCTTCACGGCGGACCCGGCGGTGGCTGTTCATCGGTACACCGTCAGTTGTTTGATTCCAATGATTATGACGTCATGCTGTTTGACCAGCGTGGCTGCGGACGCTCAAAACCTCACGCCAGTCTCGAAAACAATACAACATGGCATCTGGTCGAAGATATCGAGCGTTTGCGCAAAATGGCCGGTGTCGACAAATGGCTGGTGTTCGGCGGTTCATGGGGTTCAACGCTGGCACTGGCGTATGCCGAGACGCATCCTGAACATGTCAGCGAGATGGTGCTGCGCGGTATCTTCACGCTGCGTAAGCAGGAACTGTCCTGGTATTATCAGGACGGCGCTTCCCGCTTCTTCCCGGAAAAATGGCAACGTATTTTGTCGATTCTGTCGGAAGAAGAACGTAAGGACGTGATTGCTTCTTACCGGGCCCGTCTGACCTCCGGCGATCGCGCTGTTCAGCTTGAGGCCGCTAAAATCTGGAGCCTGTGGGAAGGGGAGACCGTGACGCTGCTGCCTGCGGAAGGTTCGTCATCCTTTGGTGAGGACAATTTCGCGCTGGCGTTTGCCCGCATAGAAAATCACTATTTTACACACCTGGGCTTTCTGGAAAGTGACGACCAGTTGTTGAAAAATGTCGAACGTATTCGCCACATTCCGGCCGTCATTGTGCATGGCCGTTATGATATGGCCTGCCAGGTGCAAAACGCCTGGGATCTGGCGCAGGCATGGCCGGAAGCGGAGTTGCATATTATTGAAGGGGCAGGGCATTCGTTCGACGAGCCTGGCATTCTCGATCAGTTGATCCGCACCAACCAGCGTTTCGCCGCCCGGCGCTAACGTTGCCTGCTCATCCCGTTTACTTTTGCTTTGGCTCATAAGGTAAGCGGGAGAATTTATGTGATTCCCCGCGATAGAACATTACCCGCTCACGAAAATAGGTGCGCAGATGCGCAGGCTGCTCGCGTTCCGCCATCTCCGCGACAACTGGCATGTTGTAGCGTTCTTTAAAGGCCACCGCTGAGGCCGCAAGATCGACATTGATACGATCCATTTCTTCTTTGCTGATTTCAGCCAGATTGATGCTCATCACTGTTTCCCCATGATTCATTTTGCCACATTGTACCCGAGGCCGGCGCCAGCGTGAATGTGGTGATTTTGCTTTTCTGTTGCCGCGCCTGACATTAAATGCGGATAATTATCAGGAGTAAATAAGAACCATTCAAAAAACAGAACTGATAATTATATCCAATAAGGCAGGGGTAATTAATTTCGTAAATAAGAATGATTGCTTTTAATATGAAATCATATGTTAATGATTATCATTTTTGAATATTTAGTTGTTTATAAAAATATTTAAAATCAATGAGTTGAATTTATTTGTTATTGCAGTGCATATTAATGTGAATCAGGTGTATTTATTTTGTGTTGATGCGGGCATAATGCAGATAAATAAGTCAGCCCACCTGCTTTAATTCAATTTATGGAGCCGTATCGTGCTTAAAAAAGAAATGATTGATCAGCTTAATGAACAGCTGAACCTCGAGTTTTATTCTGCCAATTTATATTTGCAGATGAGTGCATGGTGCAGCGACAAAGGCTACGAAGGTGCCGCCGCTTTCCTGAAACAGCATTCAATGGAAGAAATGGATCACATGCATCGCCTGTTCAAATACGTCAGCGATACCGGTGCTCTGCCTTTGCTGGGTGCGATTGCCGCTCCGCCGGTTGCTTTTGAATCCCTGACCGATCTTTTCAAACAGACTTACGAACATGAGCAACTGATTACCCAGAAAATTAACGAACTGGCTGATCTGTCTATGACGTTGAAAGATTACTCTTCCTTCAACTTCCTGCAGTGGTACGTTGCTGAGCAGCATGAAGAAGAGACGTTGTTCAAATCTGTCCTTGATAAACTGGCGCTGGTCAGCAACACCGGTAACGGCCTGTTCTTCGTTGATAAAGATCTCAAAAATATGGTGGCACAAACTCCGGCAGGCTGATTTCCCGCCAGAGATGTCCATAAAAACGCAGGGTGCTTACGCCTCTGCGTTTTTTTATGCCTTTTTGGCAAACGTTTTGCGGTGGTTTGCGCTAAAGTGACGGCGTTATAAATTCATCGTTAAGCAAGCCAAGGAATTATCGTGTTCAAAAAAACCACTTCTCTTTGCCGTGCCCTGGCAGTCTCAGCTGTTCTGCTGAGCGGATTTATCTCACAGCAAGCTTCCGCTCACGCCCATCTGAAAACAGAAACCCCTGCGGCGGATTCGCTTTTAACCGTCAGCCCGTCTGAACTGTCTCTCGGATTCAGTGAGGGGATCGAGCCTGATTTCAGTAAAATCACCCTGACGGATGCCAGTCAGAAAACAGTGAAAACCGGTAAAATGATGCTGGCAGCGAATGACAATACTCAGGCCGTTCTGCCACTCACCGATGCGTTGAGCGCGGGTAAATACATTGTTTCGTGGAACGTTGTCTCTGTTGATGGTCATAAAACGCACGGTCAGTACAGCTTCACCGTTAAATAAGCGATGAGTCTGACTGCACTTTTTGTTCTGTGCCGCTTCATGCATTTTGCTTCGCTGATGCAAATCTTCGGTCTGAGCGTTTTGTGCTCACTGCTGACGCCTGCTGGTTTCTCGGCCGTGTTGTTGCGCAAAAACCAGACCCTGATGATTTGCTCCGCCCTGGTTGCGGCGGTCACTTCGGTCGGTATGCTGGCGATTCAGGCCGCGCTGATGGGCAACGGCTGGGGTGATGCGCTGAACCTGAATGTCTGGCTGCTGGTGTTAACCACTGCATTTGGTGACGTCTGGCGCTGGCATTTATTGCTGACGGCCGCGCTGTTGCTGATGCTGTTGATGGACTGGCTGCCCGCGCGGAATATGCTGGTCTTCCTGTGCTCATGCGGTTTACTGATGAGTCAGGCGTTGGTCGGCCATGCTGCGATGCATGAAGGGACGCTCGGGTTAATACAGCGGACCAATCATGTCGTGCATTTGCTCAGCGCGGCGTACTGGTTCGGATGCCTGCTGCCGTTACTGACCTGCATGGCATATACCCGACAGCTCGCTTTACGGCCCTATGCGATTGCCACACTGATTCGTTTTTCAGTCTGGGGACATGCCGCCGTCGTGCTGGTGATCCTCACCGGCATCGTCAACACAGCCATTATTTTACAGCGCTGGCCGACCGATATGACGTCGCTTTACCAGTGTCTTCTGGTGGTTAAAGTGCTCATGGTCGGAATGATGGTGACCGTTGCTGTATTTAACCGCTACCGGCTGGTGCCGTTAATGGCTAAAGATCCCGAAAGGGCACAACACTATTTTGTCATGATGACCTGGCTCGAATGGGGGCTGGCGCTGGGTGTTTTACTGCTGGTGAGTGTGTTTGCCACACTGGCACCGCGCTGAACGGGTTACCTGCACAAGTATCAGGAATTTAATATGACCGAGGAAAAATCATGAGGAAAACACTACTCGCTTGCGTGTTGCTGACCTTATCCGCCAGCAGCTTTGCGGCACCCCAACTGGAAACGATCAGCCGCCTGCAATACGGTAAAGCCTGGGCCTTTACCCGTGAAGAAGTCATGTTGCAATGCCGCCCCGGTAATGCGCTGTATGTGATTAACGACAGCACGCTGGCGCAATATCCTCTGAATGACGTGGCAAAAGAGCAGGTCAAAAACCATCAGGTTCAGGCCGTGCCGCTGGAGAAAATCTGGCTTGATGACCCGCAGAAACCAGGGCAAAAAATGAGTCTGGCACCTTTTATTGCCAAAGCCCGGTCACTTTGCTGAACGGCCGTGCCGGCGATAACTGACTGATGTAAATTCCATGTTTTGCGTATGTTGTCACACAATGAAAATAATACATCATTGTTATTATCACTATGTTTCAAACTGGGTGGAAAATAGTCATCTGTCGTCTACTCTTTAAGTTGTACGGCTTAACCGCCTGCATTAATGCCAACTTTTAGCGCACGGCTCTCTCCCAAGAGCCATTTCCCTAGACCGAATATAGGAATCGTATTCGGTCTTTTTTTTGAACATTTCTTAAATCAATAACTTATCTTTAAAACAATCACTTACATCACTTCCTGTTACCTCCAATGCTACTCATTTGGACTTTCTGCCGCCACCCATTTGAGCCAGCGGATTCAGGTAAATAGCGTCTTCTAAGTGATCAGGGGCGAAGTGTGCATAGCGCATTGTGACGCGGGTATCTGAGTGCCCGAGGATGCGCTGCAACACGATGATATTGCCACCGGTCATCATGAAATGGACTCATGCGTTTTGAACGTACAACTGCAATTAATGTTCTGACACTGGTGATGGTCCGCGGTATTAATGCTCAGATAACAGCTGGAACGGATGTGTGCTGCGTCTTAGCATTTCGGGCAATGCATCATAACAATCACAATTTGGTCATTTTTTAATCAAATATGATCATTGTATGTTATGGTGAAAAACATACATGTAGAATTAAAGTGATTTACGTTGCAACGTAATAATAACAATCCTATAAATAATAACTCAGCTTATTGAATTGGATGTTTTATGACTGTTCTGATTAAAAAATTACTTCCTTCAGAGTGGGAAAGCGCATTCCCGATCATTGCTCAGCTAAGAAATATCACCAAAGGCGAATTTTTAAAAAGCGTAAGAGTTCAGACTCTGAATGGGTATGAGCTTGTTGCCGCTGTTCTCGAAGAAAGAATTATCGGTGTGATGGGGATCAGGCCTGTACACACGCTGGCACGAGGTTCTCACCTGCATATTGATGATCTGGTCGTTGATGAGCATGAGCGTCATTCGGGAACGGGTAGGTTACTTCTTGATTTCGCTGTCAGCGAGGCTAAAAGCAGGGAGATGAATTTTGTTTTTCTTGATGCAAGAAAAGAAGCAATTCCCTTTTATGAAAGGAATGATTTCATTTTCCACACTTCACCTTCAATGAAAAAGATCCTTTAATTTCCCCTATCCGCAGGCATGTTCAATCCCGGGTCTTACGATGGAATTGAACATACCTGATTGCTGTAACTCTAATGTTGTCTGGGGACCATCATCCTCGGTCACTTCGTAATTTACGTCTGGCAGTTATATTAAGAAATGCCATATAGAAGTGCAGTTTAATGGAGAAGTTTTTATTTTAATGCAAATGACAGGATATTGTTTATTCATCGCTTAATGTGAGTGAGAGCGGATAATATTCTTAAAATATTTGGGTAATTAAAAATAAGTAAGGATATTTCGTGGGTGTTTACATTCCAGAAGATATCATCTTTTTGAAATTATTGTATATAAGGGCTCCACTGAGTAATAAGAACAGAAAGAGAATAAATCATAATAATAGTTATCATTCCTATTTCCTGAGTGTCATTATCATGTAGTGCGTTAATGTCTGCTGTAATTTTCAGAATTAAGGTTATGCTAATAATTCTTTTGTATGATTCAGGATATCGATAAACATGCTAAGGACTCATTAATGAAATCTCGACTCTGGAATCTATTGCCCCATGAATACGCTCCTTTTTTTCGTATTCTTCACATCATTGTGGCATTTTTAATACTTTCACAAATTATTAACTCTAATCTGACAGAGACTGAAGCAATTGCTGAACATAGTCTTGAAGGAGTTATAACCTGGATGCATATTATTTCAGGATTTGGCCTAATTATATGTGGTATTCTAATGTTATGTTGGATGTTGACTCAGAGAGGTTTTTCTTATTACTTTTCATGGGCAACGCTTGATTTTAGTGGTATTAAACAAGACCTAAAAACGCTGACCCGCTTTCGCCTGCCCGATGCTCATTCTGGGGGGGTTGCGAGTACAATCCAAGGGTTTGGAGTTCTGGCGTTGCTAATTGTAGCACTTTCAGGTGGCCTATGGTTCTTATTAGACACCATGCATTCAAATATGGCTGAAACAATCATTCACTGGCATAAATTCCTTACAACTTTCATTGAGATCTATTTTTATGCACATGGTGCAATGGGAGTTTTGCATCTTTTAATTGAAGCATATAAAAATCGCACACCTAACTTAGTTGATTAATTTTTGGTGTGATAATAATTGAATTCGCCGTTCATTATAGGGAAAAATAATTATTAAAAACAAATCGTTGCCTCCATTGCTTACGCGCTACGCCTGGCTGTCCATTGCCACGGCTATTGCCACCATCGGACTAAAAGGTGTGGCGTGGAAAATGACCGGTTCGGTCGGTCTGCTGTCTGATGCCATCGAATCCGTGGTCAACCTCGCGGGAGCCCTAATGGCGCTCTGGATGCTGACCCTGGCTGCACTTCCGGCCGACGATAAGTACGCATATGGACACGGTAAAGCCGAATATTTTTCGAGCGCTTTTGAGGGGTTCTTGATCCTCCTGGCTGCAGTCAGTATTGCCTATACCGCAGTAGAACGTATGTTGATCCCGCAGCCGCTCGACGCGATTGGTGTCGGATTACTGGTTTCTGTGGTTGCATCCGTTCTTAATTTTGTGACGGCACGGATATTGTTAAGGGCTGGCAAGCAGCACAATTCGATCACGCTTGAGGCAGATGCTCACCACCTACCATTGGAAGATCCGGCATCAATGAACGACCAAACGCTCGACTGAGGCACTCCCTCTTTATGAATAAGCACATTAAATTATGACTAAATCAGAGCACGCGGATCCTTGAGGAGTAAGTCACCGCCATTTTGTCGCCAATTAATGAATTAACTTACTGATTTTAATAGGTTGAGGAAGTGTTTGCTTTTTTTGAACATTTCTTAAATCAATAAGCTGCCTTTAAAACAATCATCTAAATCTCTTCCTGTTACCATTCTGCTTATTAAGGCTGCGAATATTACCGGCTATAAAACAGCAATAAGAAAGGGGAACGCTGCACCTGCGTTAGCATGGCAACCATTCCCCTTATGTTTTAGTTATCTGACTAAATTAGAGAAACTGCAGATTCAGCCCGGCAAAAATCTGCCATTTGGGTTGACCGGGTCCGTGATCTGCCACCGAGCCTTGTGGTTCGATAAAGAAGTTGTAGACGGTTTTTTCCTGCTTGATGACCTGCCCAATCCCAAGTCCCATGGGGACGCTATAACTGTCATTCTGGAAGTTATAAACCCATATAGGTGCCGCACGAAGGTAAGTACCGCCTCCTAACTGATAGAAGAGAAATGGCTGGAATGTGCCGAGATGAACATCGTTGCGATCATCTTTTCCGGCAAAACTGTGCTGCCAGGACGCAAGGTACCCATATTGAAATTTTGGTGAACTCGCATCAAACAATACGTTGACCAAACCCGCTGACCATTTTTCTGTGCCCAATGAATTATCGCTTGCTGTGGGGGCCGTGATTTGCGGACCAAAGCCAAAGCTGACAGCAGGGTTGCCGGTATCAATCAGCCATGAAGCGAAAAGGTTAAGATCACCTGTGCCGGTTTTATGCCCGCCAGAGGGAGGTGATGGGTAGGTGTTTATGGGTAAAGAGCCTCGCAGAAGCCAGTTACTTTCACCCAATGAAAACGGCTGGGCATAACGAAACCAGAACTGGTTGGCATCTTTATCCGTTCCGCTGACGTCGCCGATATAATAGTTCTGCATATTGAATGCAGTCATATTGGCCAGCGGGTTATTCGCCTGTGCAGCATCCGGTGCATATTGTTCAGCCGCCACGGCATAACCTGAAACGAGGCTTAAAAGTGAGGGTAATAGTGTAAATATCCGACGCATAGGATCACCTGAATTGAATCCCCCTGTGATGAAAACACCGCAGGGGGATTTTATTTATGGCGTGACGATATTGAACCAGAACTCAAATTTATCCATATAACCCAACATTTCATCCAGCTTCGCACCGTTGCCGGTCACTTTCACATCGCCTTTATCTTCAGCTTGTTTCAGTGTTTCTTCCTTGAGGATGATTTTGTTAAGGGTGTCACGGTTCAGGACAATAGTGGCATCGGCATCTTTCGCCTCAGCGTCAGCGGTATGATTGAGCACGCCGTTTTCCAGTTCCAGCTTGTACTTGCCGCCATCACTGCCCAGATCAACGTTGAACACTGCTTTTGCATTCGCCGCTTTTTCACCATTGATATGTACGCCCAGATAATCAAAGAACATTTCCGGAGACATGGCTTTTACCGTATCCGGGCTGGCGGTATTAGGTGTTGGCAGTTTCTGTACGCCATTACGTAATTCCTGCGCGCCGGTCAGATAGAAATTACGCCATGGTCCTGATTCGGCCTGATAGCCCAGTTGCTCCAAGGCATCAGCTTCGAGGTTACGCGCAACCTCATTTTTCGGATCAGCAAAGACAACTTTGCTCACCACCTGCGCGACCCACCGGTAATTCCCCTGATCGTAATCCTCTCTGGCTTTTTTCAGGATGTTATCCGCACCGCCCATATAATCGACAAACTTTTTCGCTGCTTCCTCAGGTGGAAGTTCATCTAATGTTGCCGGGTTGCCGTCAAACCAGCCGAGATAAAGCACATAGGTGGCTTTTACATCATGGCTTACAGAACCGTAATAACCACGACTTGCCCAGGTTTTAGCCAGACCGTCCGGTAATTTAAAGTTTGCGGCTATTTCATCACGTGTCAGACCGGTATTCGCCAGGCGCAGTGTCTGATCATTGATATAGCGGTACATATCGCGCTGACTTTTCATCAGATTGACAACGTTATCTTTACCCCACGTCGGCCAGTGGTGCTGCGCCATGATGATTTCTGCTTTATCACCCCAGCGGTTAATTGCATCGTTAATGTATTTTGACCAGGCCAGCGGGTCGCGAATTTTTGCGCCACGTAACGAGTACGTGTTATGCAGGGTATGCGTGATATCTTCTGCCGCTTCGATGAGTTTTTTCTCTTCGATATACCACAACATTTCGGAAGGTGCTTCAGAACCCGGTGCCATCATGAAATCGTACGTCAGGCCATCAATTGTCTCTTTCTGACCGGTTTTCGTGATGTAGTTGGTCGGCGCGATTAATGTCACTGTACCCGCCGATGTGGTGGTACCCAGTCCCGCGCCTACCTGACCTTTCGCGTCCGGCTTCAGCAGATTCCCGTACATGTAACTGGCACGGCGGCTCATGACATTACCCGCCATGATATTCTCGGATACCGCTTCATCCATGAATCCGGCCGGCGCATAAATTTTTACCTTACCGGATTTCACATCCGCTTCGTCGACTACACCCCGCACGCCGCCATAATGGTCAACGTGACTGTGGGTATAAATCACCGCGACAACAGGTTTTTGCCCGCGGTTTTTATAGTACAAATCCATACCCACTTTCGCGGTTTCCGCCGAGACTAACGGGTCAACTACCGTAATTCCTTCTTTCCCCTCAATAATGGTCATGTTGGAAAGATCAAGATTACGGATCTGATAAACCCCGTCGGTTACTTCAAAGAGGCCGCTGATATTAATTAATTGCGACTGCCGCCAAAGGCTTGGGTTGACACTTTCCGGTGCCTTGTCACCTTCTTTGATGAAGGCATATTTCTGTGGATCCCAGACAACATTCCCCTGCGACCCTTTGATCACATCTGCCGGTATTGCGGCGATGAATCCTTTATGGGCGTTGGTAAAATCGGTGTTATCGGAGAAAGGAAGTTGATTATAAAGTGCGTCATTAGCTTGTTTGGTCGCCGCAGTAGCATCCTTTGGCGCCTCTTGTGCAAATAGCGGTGTGAGGCTGGTTGATGAAAGTAACCCTGCCAGAGCAAGGCTTTTGACTATCAGTTTAAGCTTCATTCCTTATCCTCAAAAAGTAATCATCCCGGGTGGGGCATATACATTAATCCGCATGCGATATACCTCACTTGTGGCATAACGACTGCGGATTAATCTTTTGATGACACGTTTTAAGGATAATAGCGATGTTACATTAAGCAATGTTTGAACATAAAAAAACACACAACTTATTGGATATAAACACGTTGTTAAGTGAAAATATCAGCAATTAGTATTTTTAATGCTGTCTGATGTAGAGTTTTTTCCTGTTTCTGGTCATCACTCTCCGTTCCGTCATTGCTTATATCTGACAGCAAAACTTCAAGATTCAACGCCATCACATTGTGCAACCGCCAATGACGAACCAGCCCTTCTCATCATGCCGGGAAGGGCTGCAATATCAGAACTTTGTCCAACCGCTATGTTCTGCGGTTAAAACTCCGCTATTTTTTTGTATTTTACTTTTGAGAAGAGGAGCCGATGAAGAAAGGGGAGCCTTGCCTTCGATTTTAAACACGGAGACAATTTCTGTTAGCTGACGTGCTTGCTCTTCAAGTGAGGCGGCGGCGGCGGCTGATTGCTGCACTAATGCGGCATTTTGCTGCGTAACACTGTCCATCTGAACTACCGCTATACCAATTTGGTTTATCCCTTTGCTTTGTTCAGTCGATGCAGCCGCTATCTCGCTCATGATGTCATTTACACGGCTGACTGAGCTGACGATTTTCTCCATTGCTCCCCCGGCCTGAGTCACTTGCGCTGACCCTGACTGAATATTCTCAACCGATTCATTAATGAGCACACCAATCTCTTTTGCGGCTTGTCCGCTGCGCTGCGCCAGGTTTCTTACTTCACTGGCAACGACGGCAAATCCCCGACCTTGCTCTCCGGCCCGTGCAGCTTCGACAGCGGCATTGAGGGCAAGAATGTTGGTTTGAAATGCTATTCCGTTGATAACACTTATTATTTCTACGATTTTATGTGAGCTGGCGTTAATCTTTACCATGGTAGATATTACATCGTTAACAATAACCCCACCCTGGTTTGCCTCCAGCGTTGCCTGTTCTGCCAGGGTACTGGCCTGACTCGCATTATCTGCGTTATGGCGGACGGTTGAACTCAGTTGTTCCATGCTTGCGGCTGTTTCTTCAAGTGCAGAGGCCTGCTCTTCAGTCCGGGAGGAAAGATCGGTATTTCCGGTGGAGATTTCACTGGAGCCTTTGTAAATTGAATCGGCGCTGTTTCGGATGTCGTAGACTGTTTTGGCCCAGTTATCTTGCATCTTGTTGATATAAGGGATTAATTGTCCAATGCAATTTTGGCTGTGATAAGAGATTTTGCTGTCAAGTATGCCTGTTGCCAGTGATTCAAGGTGAGCCTTTACTTTGTTTAAGGGGTTAACAAGAAAGTTTGCCAGATAACGATCACTCATAAGCATAATGACAATGCTGAAGGCCATAGCCCCTATAAGTATATATTGGCACCATGCAACCCACTGGGTAATTCTGTGATTCGCTTCGGCGTTAAGAGAGATGATTTTTTCATTATATTTCTCTATGGCTGCACTAAAGTTACGTCTAAGTGGAAGATATTTATCATTTTTTAATGATTCGAAAACACTTATATTTTTTCCCGTTGCTGATTCATACATCGGGACCAGAGCACTGTTGAAAAGCGTAAAAGAACTGTTATAGATATCCCCGATTGTATTTGAGTCCAGATTGCCGTGATTAATGCTTTTAAATTGATCAAGCCCTTTCCTTAGGCTTTCTAATTCGATCAGTGTGGCTTTTATTTCAACATCATAAATGCCGTTGTCATTTTTTTCTAAACCAGCCATGGCACGTTCCAGTGCCGTTACTGCACGGTAATACTGTGCATTAGCACCATTAATAATGTCACCGTTTTGCTGTTGAATATTGGTGAAATTAAGTTCACTTTTCAATTGGTTAAGTGAGTATAAGGCAAAACCTGATACACCGGCCCACAAAAGTGAAAAAGTGATGAGAATGGTTATTAATGCTGTTCGTATTTTAACATCTCGTATAAATCTCACTTTATAATCCTTATGTGTCTAAACGATAAATGCGCCCTGAATAGGCTTCGGATATTTTTCTATAACTTACAAATCAGTTGAATGAGCTGATTTATATTTTATTAATCTCACTATCGGCCTTAAAATTTATATCTTGAGCTGTTTATTGATTTATTTATAAAAGTGAAATTCACGTTGAGTTTTTGTGTGTTGAAAGTATCGATATTGCTTAATGGTAGGGAAATATTAATATGCTTCCTAATCGTATTTTTATGCCCAAGGATAATCATATTGCAATGAATAACCTGAAAATAAAAATACACATTTATTCTATCCCGGCGCGCAATACTACCCACGTTACGCCATCACAAGAGGGGGAGGAAATGGAAATAAAACTTTCCGCTATCGTCTTGAATGTGATGGTTAAAGCGTTTGATTCTCATTTGCAGCCTGATAAATAGCGTTGTAACGTTAAGGCTCCGCCACAACGATAAGGAAAGGAAAATGAAAGCTGCTGTTGTTAATAAAGACCACTCTGTGGGCGTCGTTGAGAAGACTCTGCGTGACCTGGAACATGGTGAGGCACTTTTAGAGATGGAGTGCTGTGGTGTATGTCATACGGATTTGCATGTCAAAAACGGTGATTTTGGTGATAAGACCGGCGTAATCCTCGGGCATGAAGGGATCGGTATTGTAAAAAAAATCGGACCGGGAGTCACCGCGTTGAAAGTTGGCGATCGTGCCAGCGTCGCGTGGTTCTATAAAGGCTGCGGGCATTGCGAATATTGTACAACGGGTAATGAAACATTATGTCGTCAGGTGATTAATGCAGGTTATACCATTGATGGTGGCATGGCTGAAGAGTGCATTGTCTCGGCCGATTATGCGGTGAAAGTCCCGGATGGTCTGGAGTCTGCGGCAGCGAGTAGCGTGACCTGTGCAGGCGTGACCACGTATAAAGCTGTAAAAGTATCGGGTATTCAGCCGGGTAAATGGATTGCTATTTATGGTCTGGGCGGTCTAGGTAATCTGGCTTTGCAATATGCTAAAAATGTATTCAACGCCAAGGTGATTGCTATTGATGTTAATGATCAGCAACTGGAGTTTGCCGCCGATATGGGCGCTGATCTGACCATTAATATGCTAAAAGACGATGCAGCAAAAATTATTCAGGAGAAAGTCGGTGGCGCGCATGCTGCGGTGGTAACAGCCACGGCGAAATCCGCTTTTAACTCAGCAGTAGATGCGATGCGTGCCGGTGGTCGTATTGTCGCGGTGGGTTTACCGCCGGAATCCATGAGCCTGAACATTCCCCGTCTGGTGCTTGATGGCATTCAGGTTGTCGGTTCACTGGTGGGTACCCGTGAAGATCTGGCTGAAGCTTTCCAGTTTGCCGCTGAAGGTAAAGTGGTGCCGAAAGTCACCAAACGTCCTCTGGGCGATATCAATGCGATCTTCCAGGAAATGGAACAAGGCAAAATTAAAGGCAGAATGGTGATCGATTTTACGCATAAGTAAGATTTTCAGTATGTTGGATGACGCGGTGTAGAGTCTTTCGCTGCGTCACTCCTGACTTAAGCCTGAGATGGCAGATAAAAAAAAGCCCGCTCGGGGGCGGGCTGAAAGGGGTAATGCGAGGGTCTTACACACTATGAAGGACAGTTCACAGTGGACACAGGAGAAGAAACATCGTCTTCGGATATAAAAGTAACAAACCCAATGTTTATTTATGTCAAAGCTAAGTAAGTTTATTTCCCAACTTGTAACCCCGTCAGATCACTGTTTACTCAGACGCTATACTCAAATTATTACACGTGAAAAATCAATGTACTGCTAATGCGAAGTAGTGCTAAAGGAACACTATGCGTTATTGGGTAAGCTTTATTGTGATTATCGGTGTGGCCTGGTTCAGTGGCCCGTGGATAAGTCGTCATGTTCCTTCTGAATATAATCCTTTCATACCGGTGACCATTAATGACCCGCCGAATCTAATCACCCGCTACAAATTAAGGAGGCTGGATAACAATCCTCAGGAATGTCTGGCTGTGCTTGAACGGGCTCAGCAAGAGGGGGCGATAAAGTTTAACAGTGCCGGAAATATGGGCGGAAAGTGTCCGCTGACTCATTCAGTACGCGTTCGCGGATTTGGCGATGTTTCACTGAGTTCGGGTTATCTGTCGAGCTGTCGCCTTGCACTTAGCAGCGCAATGTTTGTCACTCAGGTGGCGAAACCGCTGGCCATTCAGGAATTAGGTTCGCCACTGGTGCGTATTGACCATCTTGGCAGCTATGCCTGCCGGAACGTCTATAACAAACCTGATGCGCGGCTAAGTGAACATGCTACGGCCCAGGCGCTGGACATTGCCGGTTTCTCGCTGGCTGACGGCCGCCATTTAACGGTGCTGAAACAATGGCCTCAGACCGGCGCAGAAGGAGAATATGTGCGGACGTTATTTTCAGAGAGCTGCCCGTATTTTGGCAATTCCATCGGGCCGGAATACAACGCAGCGCATGCCAATCACTTCCACTTTGGCATGCGCTGGTTCGGTTTTTGCCGTTAACTTCCTAAATAGCGCTCGACCAGACGTGTCCAGTAGGCTGCGCCGAAGCTCAGACTTTCATCGTTAAAGTTGTAGGCCGGATTGTGCAGCACCGCGCTGTCTCCGTTACCCAGACGCAGGAAGCAACCGGGCTTCTGTTGCAGGAAATACGCAAAGTCTTCACTACCTGAAATAGGCGGAAGATTATCGACCACGTTTTCTTCACCCAGCAGTTCTTTTGCCACTTCCACAGCGAATGCTGTTTCCTGGGCGTGATTCACCAGCACCGGATATCCGGGAATATATTCAATTTCAGTGCGGGCACCGTAACCGGCAGCGTGATTCTCCACCAGAGTACGGATACGTTGTTCAAGAATTTTGCGTACTTCAGGATCGAAGGATCGAACACTCATTTCAAGGCGCGCAGTTTCAGGGATGACATTCGCCGCATGACCTGAATGTAATGAACCGATGGTGACGACGGCTGTTTCATTCGGGTCGATATTGCGCGAAATAACGGACTGCAAGGCGATAACCAGACCGCTGGCAACCAGTATTGGATCCACGGTCATGTGCGGGCGGGCTGCATGCCCGCCTTTGCCATGAACAGTGATATTAACTGTGTCGCAGGCTGCCATAAACGGGCCAGAACGGAACATCATTTTGCCGACCGGATAGCCGGGATGATTATGCAGTCCGTAGACGGCATCACACGGGAATCGCTCAAACAACTGTTCGGCCAGCATGCGCTCTGCGCCACTGTTAAACCCGATTTCTTCCGCGGGCTGGAAAATAAGATGCACGGTGCCGGAAAAGTTTTTGCTGCGCGCAAGCTGCGCGGCTGCGCCCAGCAACATCGCCGTATGACCGTCATGGCCGCAGGCATGCATTTTCCCGGGAAACTGACTGGTGTAACTCACGCCTGTCTGTTCGGTGATGGGCAGGGCATCCATATCTGCACGGATACCGATGCAGCGTGATCCGTTGCCAAGTTTCATGGTACCGACAACGCCGTATCCGCCAACTGCAGTAGTCACCTGATAGCCAAGAGATTCTAGTTTTTCAGCGACCAGTGCTGCGGTTGCAGATTCTTCATTGGAAAGTTCAGGGTGTTGGTGCAGGTGTTGGCGAATCTGGCGCAATTGCGGAACGAGATCCGCCACGTCAGCGATGGTGCAAAGTGATTTATTATTCATTATGAGGATCTGTTTTTTGCCTGAAAGAAATCCGGCCAGTACGACCGGTGCCACGTCATTACCCCTGACAGAATGCAATGTGAAATCCGGGCTGGCAATACCTAAATCAGACAGAAAAAAGTCTTTTGAAAATTATGGAATGTTCAATTCAATAACGGTATGTAATTGATGTGACAGACGAAAGTTTTTCCAGGACATCACGCAATTCAGCATTTTGCTGCTGGATGGTGCGAGCGGCTGCCTGTACCGTTGTGATGCAGGCCGGGCTGACCGGTAATACATGAGATATCAGGCAAATGGTTTTCCATCCGCCTGATAACGGCCACAGATCAAGGAACAAGGGCGGGAAGATAATAGCGGGGTTCAGGCAGGCAGATAACTTATTGAATGCTCCAGTGAGTCACACTGAGAATCGATAAGAACGTTCCAGATGCCTTTATAAGGTATGCCCACATAAGCCGTATTTTGATCGTTAATTGTCAAAATATCGCCGAAACCTGAGTGACGTCCTTTTCGCTCAACATCATTTTCACACATCAGATGAATGTGACATTTTTCTGAACAACGTATGACGACAGTGTCGCCACCAAACAGACTCAATCTGGCTCGAACGATAGGCATGACTTCCCCCAATGAGATAAAACACCTGAAATACGCTGCAACCGAACACTGCCGGGTTTTACGCCGTTCGAACCGGGAGTGATATTGGTCACATAACGCTCTGGAATCTATAAAACCAGACAAAAGAGGAGGAAATAATGACCTTAATCAAGAGTTGTAATAATCTTCCGAAGATTAATTGTTAGCCGCTCATACATATGTAAATGAAAATGATCTAATTTCTAGTAAGGAGGCTGGAATGTTGCTGGCAGGTTATCTGCAGGTGAGGAGCCCAAATGAGCGATAACAAACCCAACGTATTTTTCTGTGAATTGATAATGTGTATTCATTCGTTACAGAGTAATAAAATAGCTGCTTTTTCTTTCACAAGCTGACACCCTATAGGTGTATGGCATGTGCGCTCGTTTTAAATTGATTATTATCGGATTTTTTGCCGTCTCACCCGCCCATTTTGCGGGTGATGAAAAAATGCGGGCGCTACACTTTCTAATTTTATCCAGTTATAAGGGCATCGGATGAATTGCTCCGAAAAATTCAAATATGTCAGAAACTTCAGTGCGTTATCCCTGGTTCTGAATGCTTTTTTTAGCCTGCCGGTACATGCAGATGACGCACTGTTACGGGCGTGTAGCAATGCAAAAACGGCCAGGGATTGCCAGTTGCCTTTCCAGCAGGGACTTTCCCCTGTGCTGGTCGGGTTATCTCGCGAACCACTCTGGGGTTACGTGGATACCAGCGGGCATATGGTGATCAAGCCTGATTTCAGTGAAGCCCGTGGCTTTGTGAATGATCTGGCTGCTGCGAAAAAAGGCGATAAATTCGGTTATATCGATAAGAAAGGTCACTGGGTTATTGAACCTAAGTTTACCCGAGCAACCGATTTCAATGCGCAAGGCACTGCGCTGGTGGTGACCGATAACCGTCTGGTACTGATTGATCGCAAAGGTGCGGTGATAAAAACGCTGCCGTTTGCCGTTTCTCTCGACAGCCAGGGATTTGTGCGCGGTCAGGCACTGGCAAGCGTACAAACGCAAGTTTCTCCAGCATTGTGGAATGCCTCAACAGATCGTTCCCTTTCTCTGCCTGATGATGTCATCGCACTGGATATGCCTCAGTCCGGGCTGATTCCGGCCCAAAAGCGTGATTCTGCACAAGACGGTTACTGGGGATATCTCGACGAAAACGGTGACTGGGCGATTGACCCGATGATCCTTAAAACCCGCGACGAGCCGCAACTTGGCGGAGACATCGTTGCAGTGAAAACCAAAAATGTCTGGGTGTTCGTTGACCGGCAGGGTGTGTCGTTAAATAAAGAGCAATATAAATCTGTGCGCCCGCTGGCTTCAGGTAGCTGGCTGGTTACAGGCACTGATAACAGTAAACAGCTTCTCAATAATAAGCTGGAAAAAGTGCAGGATATTCCTGCAGACCAATCTGAGAACATCCTCGTCTGGGGCAAGGCTACCGTGGGTACGGGCAGCAAAGGCATTGTGATTATCGGTGCTGATAATCAGATTGCTTCGCTGAAAGTGAATAAACCGCAAATTCTGCAACAGGGCAACCGCCTTTGGGTGATGCAAACTGAGGGTAAAACGCCTCAGGTGGTGCAGATCTATGACAATAACGGCGTAGCGCTTCTTAACGACGCCACGCTGACCGCGCTGAAAGACTATCAGTTAAGGCCGTTGGGCACGACGCCGATGACCGATGACATCCATGCTTTGGCTCAGGCAGACACAGATGCGGCACACAGCCTGCCATGGGCAGTTCTGACGCCTGTCGATGCAACAAAACCTCCTGCTATCCTTACTTCTCAGGGAAACGTGCTTTCCGACCCGCAGTGGGCATCGGTTGAAGAAGATGCGTCGCAGGCTCCGTTGATCATCCATACTGAAAACAAAAAGGTTGGCGCTGTCGATGCTGCGGGGAAATGGGTTATCCAGCCAGTATTTACGCAAATCACCCCGTTTAACGGCGACTATACCTGGGCCACTGACAACAGCGGCAATGCAGACGTTAAGCACCTGATTGATCGCAGTGGTAATGCGATTGACGTGCCGGCAAACATTCAGCAAAGCGCTCAGCGTTTGTCATCCGGCCTGCTGTTTTATACTGAGGGCGAAAAAGATGCCCAACGTTGGGGCTTATGGGATATCGCGAGTAAAAGCAGTAAAGTCGCTCCTCAGTTTATCCAGATTGATTCGTTCAATGACGGTTATGCCCTGGCGCAGACAGATGCGGGTTGGGGTGTTCTCAGAACCGACGGCAGTTGGGCGATTGCGCCTGATGCGGGCCGTAGCGGTAAATTCCAGTATATCGGGCAGGGTGCCTTTACGCTTTCCGATAACGATCAGCCTGGTGAACGCGGTGCGCTTGCCAGCCATTACAGCCTCTACAGCGCTGAAAGCGGTCAGGCTTTAGCAACAGATTTACTCTCAAGACCGCAGCCCGTGGGCCAAAACCACTGGCTGGTTCAACCTGCCGATGGGGGTGTTGCACTGCTTGACAGTGCAGGGCGTTTCCCTGTCAGCAAGGCAATTACCGCATCCTCAAGTTCTGTCGATGGCAACTGGGTTATGCTCAGTTTCTCGCCTCATTTTGGGGTGATTAACAGCCAGGGTGACTGGCAAATCCAACCACTTTATACTGCTGAATTCAATTTCATCCCCCCTCTTAATCTGAGTCGTGCCGTCAGTGATGGCCGTATCACATTGATTAATGATCATGGCGCGGTGCCGTTAGAGGGTTTTGAGCAGGCTCAGGCGCTGAACTCGATGACGCGGTTGGCCATGAATGACGACGCAACCGGCGAAACTGTGTTGTATGACAACGACGGCAATGAGATCCAGCGTTTCGCCGGGCTCGACAGCCTGCAGGCAGATAAAGCCAGCTCAGGCGTGATCCCTGTGCGCGATAGCAAAGGCCTGTATGGTTTTGTTGATCAGCAAGGGAAGAAACTGATCGGTGCTTACTTCGATCAGGTCGGCGCAATGAGCAATAATTTTGCTACCGCCATGAAGAAATCGACCTATGGAAATCTGCTAGGTTATATCAATACTACAGGGCGTTTTGCTATTTTGCCTAAGTTCGACTGGGCGAATGATTTTAGCGAAAAGCATGCCTGGGCTGGCGGTAAAGGTGTGGTCAGCTTGCTTAACAGCGATGGGGCTGTTCAGGCGAAAATTCAGGTGCGCTGCAATCAGCGTGTCATTGTGGATGCCCGAGGGGCTTATCTCTGGCCAGCCAAGGCTCCTGCATGCGATACCGGAGGTAATTAATGTTTGTCAGCAAATCTTCAAGGCTACGAAATGCTCTCCGTTGTGCTCTGAATACCAGTAGCACACTGGCCTTATTGACGCTGACAGCCTCTGCAATCGCGGCAGAACCCGACAGTTGTTCTGCGCCGTTACCCGCGGCGCAGGCTGATGCACAAATGCATAATGCATTGCCTGTGGTTCAGAATTTATGTATCCGCGATGTCCATGAAGGCCGTGCAGCAGTACTTTTGCCTGCTGCAGAGATCAATGGCGAGCGTTGGGGCTTTTTAAATAATCAGGGGCAACTGGTCATTAAACCTGTTTTTGAAAAAGTCGGTGACTATCATTTCGGTGCCGCCGCTGCCATGCAACAGGGCAAGTGGGGATTCATTGATCTGACCGGAAACTGGATGATTCCGCCGGCTTTTGATCACGTCCAGCCCTTTACCGAATCCGGGCTGGCTGTGGTGACTGCAGGTGGAAAACCGCAGATTATTGACCGTAAAGGCGCACCGGTCGGTAAAGCGCTGGATGAATTAGTGGATGACGCCACGCTGAGTGACGGCATTCCGGCCCGCCTCAGTCTGACGTTTAACAGCGTTCTGCTTTCGCCTGACGGTGTCCGTCATGTGGCTACAGACAAAATGGAAGTGGTTGAACCGTTCGGCCCGAAAGATCTCTTTATCGCTTTTGATGCCAGCAAAGGCTATGGCATCATTGATGGTAATCTTAGCTGGCGCGTTCTGCCGCAATACCGCGCAATCACACTTGATCCGCAAAACCCTTCTGTTGCCCTGGCGAAAAATGCGGAAGGAATTACGTTAATTCGCACTGACGGCGTGCCGGACGAACAAAAATACTTGTCTGTCAGCGAAGAAACCGGCGCTTTCTGGCTGGCGAAAACCGCTGAAGGGATCAAGTTACTTGATAATTTCGCTGCGGTTATCGCGACCCTCAGTGAAGCTGATGCCGCTTCGCTGCGTGTCTCGGGTGATTACGTGTTGAACCCCGTCGCTAAAGACGCTCTCACAGTGTATGTCCCAGGACGTAAACAACCTCTCCTGTTGCCAGCGGGCAGTGAGCCCTGGGAGCACAGCACGGGTGAATATCTGATTACCACTAAAGGTAACCCGAAAAAGGTTAACGCGATTGTTGCGCCATCCGCAGCCATGATCGGGGGCTCGCAGAATGTGGGTTGGCTGGCGCAAATCGCCAGTGCAGAAGTGATCAACCACCGTTTGTGGCTACGTAACGAACACGGAGATGTCGTCAATATTGTTGATGCATCAGGAAAGGCGTTACTGAATCAGAAGAATATCAGCACCCTTGATGGCAGCCGGATTGAACCTCTCAATTTCAGTGATGATGCCACTTCTGCACAGTCACCACTGGCGCTGATCCGTCCTGAATCTGGAAACGGTAAAAACGGTGCCGGTTTCCTGCGCCCGGACGGCTCACTTCAGATTGACAGCAAATGGCTGGATATTCAGTCTGCTGACGCGGACGGAAATATCGAACAGTTTATTGTCAGAACGGCTGAGGGAACCGGTGTTGTCGATGCCCGGGGGAAAATTGTTATCCCGCTGACAGAAGACAATATTTCTCCCTTTGTTCATGGCTATGCGCTGGATTATCTGGACGGAAAACTGACTGCACTGGATCACGCGGGTAAGCATTATGATTTACCTAACGTTTTCGAGATTGAGTCTGTCGGTAACGGTTGGTTCCGTTATCGTGAAACCGCTGCCGAAGGCGCGCTGTGGGGCATCTTTGATGTCAACACGCAGAAAACGGTCATTCAGCCCTCTTATCAGGATGTGGGTGAGTACGCCAATGGTCTGGCGGCGTTCAGAACGCCGGAGGGCTTATGGGGCATTGTAGACAGCCAGGGTAAAACCACCGTTGAAGCGAAGTATGCTAAAGCAAAACGCATCAATTCTGCGCTCTGGCTGCTGACGCAACCGGCCGCTGCTGAGCAACCTGAATCCAGTGTGATTACCGAAATTATTGGCAATGATGCGAAAACGAGAATCGAACCAACAGCGGGGTTATCGGTCACTCAGTTCAGCGATGGACGTATTGTTGCCACCTCTGTTGCAGGGCAGTCCTGGCTTTTGGATCCCAAAGGCAACATTGAACTGCATGAACAGCAAACCCGCATAAGCGCGCTGGGCGACTGGGTAAAATTATCCCGCAAGCCGCAGGAAGGTTACCTTTCGGCGCAAGGGGAGTGGCAAATTCAGCCAATGGCGGAAGCCCAAAGTTCTGCTTTTGTTCAGGGCCGCGCTTTGCGTTCGACGCCAGCAGGGTATGAGCTGATCGATGATAAAGGTGTGCGGGTTGCGGCTATGCCGGAGGGCAGATGGGTAATGCCGCCAGGCAGTGCATGGTCTGTCTCTTACGACCCTCAGGAGGGTGCAGCCGCAACCCGTTATGTCGACAACAGCGGTAAATTAATGCTGACGGTGCAGGGAAAAGCCAGCCTGATGGTGAATGATCACGCTGTACTGACCCGCGCAGATGGTATGAAAACCTGGATAAACAGTCAGGGGAAACAAGCCGAGGGCATGGCGTATGCCGACTTAGGTTTGCCTGTGGATGGTCTGGCCTTTGCCAAAACTAATAATTATTACGGTTTTGTCGACGTGCAGGGCAACTTTGCCATTGCCCCGCTATTCAGTGCCGTCTCACCGTTTGACAGCGGCGTTGCCGTTGTTTCAACGCCTGCTATGTCGATGATGATTGATAAAACGGGGAAACCGCTTGCAAGGGTCGATAAGGAATGCGGGGTTGCCGTTTTATACGGTGCCGGCAGTGCAAGACAGTGGCCGGTAACGATGCCGGATAACTGCAAGCTTTAGGATGTGTTTCCGGCTTTGAAAACCCGCTACGGCGGGTTTTTTTGTGCTAATGTTTACCTGTTATGGTAGTGAACTATCTCAATCGAAAGGATAAATTATGATTCCGCAGATCCCACTTAAATACAGGGATGCAGAGCGCTGGTCGTTTGGTGATACCGAGTCGTCAGCAGACGAACTGGCTAAGCGTGTTATTGCAGGCACAAAAACCGCCACCTGTTCAAACCTTGATGATGACCCGGAACCCGAACCGGGCGAAATCTTTGTGGTGGTCGATGGTCGCAATAATCCGGTGTGTGCCGTACAACTGACCGAAGTGAAACAAGTTCCGTTTGACCAGGTGACAGAGCAACATGCCTGGGAAGAAGGTGAGGGTGACCGCACGCTGGCTTACTGGCGCGCTGAGCATCAGCGTTTCTTCGAAGAGTACGAGATGTTTGAACCCACTATGCCATTGTTGCTGATGAAGTTCCGCATGATAGAGAAGTTCTAAATATCTGAGGGGTCTGATAAGGAAAATCAGACCTTAAATCCCACCAGTTATATGATCAACCTGATGTTGTCGATCTGTCGTTCAGGAATATGTCATGTCAGTGAATTCAGCCAATCAACGCGCTTTTACAACCCTTTCCGGAATACCTTATTTCAGTCAGTGGGAAGATCCTGATTGTGCCGCAGGTATTATTGCCGGTGAACTCGAACTGAGCGATATCAAACTCTGGGCGCAGTCTGGCGCTTCCACCCAGCAGGAATTTATTGAATGGGCAAACCATGTTTGTGGGATGTGTTGCCTGAAAATGGTGCTGGCAGCGGTTTCCGGAAAAGTCGTGCCTGTTCTTAATCTGACACAACGCAGCCTGCCCTATGGCGCCTATGTGAGAGAGGGCGAGAACATTAAGGGGTTAATTTATGCGCCTTTTGTTGAGTATGTTCGTCAGGAGTTAGAGCTGACCGCAGTAATCAAAGTGGATATTTTGGCTGAGGATATTGCTGCACAATTGGTCGATCACCGGTTTTTCATCGCCTCGGTGCATCCGTCAATTCGGATTCCGGAGACTGTTCCGCCACGTAAAGGCGGGCATCTGGTGCTGGTGACGCATGCAGACCGAGAGTTTGTGACCTTTCACAATCCCTCCGGTCATGATATTTACACGCAGCAGGATGTCACGTTACCCGTGGAAGTTTTCGCCCGCTTTTTTGCCGGGCGGGGTATTTCATTGGTTGAAAACGCTGACTGACCGCAAGCGGCATGGCGAACATAATCCCGTTCGCCATGCAGTATCACTCCAGTCGCATGATCCACTCATCTTTCTGTGCGTCATACTTCTCCTTGTACAACACCGAGTGACGACCATCGACTACTGCCGGGACACTGGTGTGATCATCCCAGGCATCAAGTTGCATACACAAATCAGGATCTGATTTGCAGGGAATGTGCACTTTATCGCCACCTTTAGCCTCAGGCGTCGAGAGATGCGCATCGTCAATTTCGTAACTGCCAATTCTTATACTCGATTTTCCCATCAGGTACTCCTTGCCAGCGTGACGCGAATGATTTCAGTAACATCAGGTATGACCAGTTGGTCTCCCTTATATGAGGATAGCCGACAGCACAAAAAGTGCCAGCCGAATTTTTACAGAGGCAACAATAGCTGAAGGCGTCAGGAGGAAAAGATAAACCAGCCGCGCGACAGATAACGCACGACTGCGGAGAGGATTAAAGCTTGTTGAATCTGACTGAGACGGGCATGGCGTTAATCTGGTTGCGGCCATTGTTTTTTGAAAGATACAAAGCTTCATCAGCGGCGCTCACAATATCCGACTGGTCCTCAATGTCCGGATCCTGATCTGGCATATAGGTTGCGATGCCCTGGCTGATCGTCACGCGATTAAATTCACTGAAGCTATGTTTGATGCCCAGCGCTTCAATGGATTCCATAATATGCTGTGCCACAATCCACGCACCTTTCAAATCAGTATCCGGCAGGATCGCAGCAAACTCTTCGCCGCCAAAACGTGTCACGACATCGGTACTGCGTTTGAGTGATTTTCGTAATGTACGGGCTACCAGACGCAGGCAGGCGTCACCGGAAAGATGACCATAGTGATCGTTAAAATGTTTGAAGTAATCAATGTCGATCATCACCACGGTCAGCGGCGTGCGGTTACGCCTGGCCCGCATGTATTCATGGCTGAGCACTTTTTTAAACTCACGGCGGTTCGGCAATTTGGTCAGGGAGTCCGTGCGTGCCTGAATTTCCAGACGGCGGTTAGCTTTGACCAGTTTCAGTTCCAGCAATTTACGTTCATGCACATCTTCAGCGGTGCCGTACCAGCGCTGAATTGAGCCGTCGGGTGCATAGCTCGCAGCGGCACGAATGCGCATCCAGTTCCAGCCGCGGTCTACATGGCAGAAGCGAACTTCAATATCCAGTGGTGCGCCGGTTTTCAGGCAATGTTCCCAGGTCTGTACGGCAGCACGGCGGTCTTCCACATGCATACTCTGGATCCACTTGTCGGCCAGAATATCCTGTCGCGTCATACCGGTTATCCGCTGGAAACGTGAGCTGACATCGTTGAGCAGGCCTCGCGGATCTGCTGTCCACGGGATTTGCGGGTTCAGCTCAACCATATTGCGGTAATGTTCCTGGCTTTCACGCAGTGCTTTTTCCATACGTTTGAGGCTGGTAATGTCGGTCATCGCGACGGAAAGGCCATTAAGCTGATTCTGTGGATCACAGGCTGCTTTGATACGGACAAAGAAAACCTGATTCTTACCGGGAACAGAGAATTCGCGGTCCGGCGTGGTTTCATTCCGCTGCGCCAGTTCAAGTGCATTATTGAGCAGCGGAGAAAGACCGGGCAGGAATACGCCCACTTTACGGCCAATCGCTTCATAAGGTTGCAAACCGATAATATTCGCCATGGCATCGTTTACGGTGACGTAGCGCATTTGCAGGTCAATAAAACACAGGCCGACCGGCGCATTGGAATAAATGGTTTCAAGCTGGAAGAGGCGCTGACCCGGAGCCTGATCAAGGCTGGTCAGGTTACGGTCAATCCCCCGATACCCACGGAAATTACCTTCATTGTCAAACAGCGGAACGCCGCTGGTTTCGAGAATGACTTCCGTACCGTCAGGGCGAATGTTACGGTTTAGCAAACCACCGAAGGGCGCGCGTCGTTCGACGATAGCGGCAAACTGTTCGCCAACCCGTTTGGCTTCATCAGGCGGCATGAAGTCAAAAGGCGTTTTGCCTAATACTTTTTCAGGCGGAACACCGAGAAACTCGATGCATTTATTGGAAGAGAAAACATAACGCCCCTGCGTATCGACTTCCCAGATCCAGTCAGAATTGTTATCGATAATATCCCGCAGGCTGGCCATTTGCTGTAATAGCAGTCCATCTGCTGATTCGAGTTTCATTTCATCCGACATGACACTTCTCCGACTGGCAGGTCTTTACTCAACATCAGGCATTAAGATTTATATCTGAAAATGATATATCACTAGCAATGTTATCTTGATGGCAATAATACATGTCACGGTAGGATTATTCCTACTTATAATTCAATAATCCTTTCTTGATAATATAAATAATTATCCACTATATTCAGCATAAAATGTTGTCTAATTAATTGTTCTATGCACTTTGTCACCCTGATTTCACCTAAAGGTTACGTTGTACAGAATTCGCCAAAATGCTTGTCAGAATGAGTTTTTATCGTAAAAGATGATGATTAGGGAGGATATTCTGCGCCATCCGGATGATCTTCTGGCACAGAAGTTTGCAAAAAATTTGAATTAATTAATCATCCGATAAGATCTGCGGGCGAACCGCACCATCCCTGACCAGCTCGCGCGGCAAGCTATTTTTAATCCGGCTTCCGATCCGCTTCGCTAATCCCAGCGGCTGGCCGAGCCATGTGACCAGACATTCATCCGCCGGTGGGGTGGTTTGCGGATAAATATCGACGCCCCGGAACCAGCTTTGTGCCAGTTCGTCGTCAATTTCAAAACGGTTTTTAGCTTCCGTATCGCTGAATGCCACCACGGCTTCGTGCTGCCAGCGAAAGCCTTTCGGAAAGCGCTCGGCCAGCCTGATACCAATACGCGAGAAGCGCACTTTCCCAAACAGGGGTTCCAGAACCGCCGGGAACATCCAGATCTCTTTGTCGCGCTGCCACAACGTATATCGTTTTTCCTGCCATGACAGCCCGGACTGACCGGCAGCGTTGATAATTTCTGCGCTGTCCTGACGGGAAAGCGGAGAAAAAGGGAAACGACCGATTTTGTATCCCGGAACAGGCAGGCGCGGTACGGAGTTCGTTTTGCGAAAACGCGCGACGAAGAAACCTTCACTGTCATAGACCTGAGGGAATACGTGCAGATAACCTTCCGGCGTTACCGCTTTTTGCGCATCCGGGAATAAGTCTGCCAGCGATTCACTGTCCACCGCATCAGCATAAGTCTCAAGCAGCCACTGGCAAACCTGCTGGTTTTCCTGCGCATTGAGGGTGCAGGTTGAATAAACCAGTACGCCGCCCGGTTTCAGCGCATGAAAAGCGCTGTCGATCAGTTCACGCTGCGTGGCGGCAATGTCCGACACGCTGTTTTCAGACCAGTTGCTCATGGCATCAGGATCTTTACGGATAACACCTTCGCCCGAGCAGGGGGCATCCAGCAGAATGGCGTCGAAAGTTTCCGGTAATGCGGCACCAAATACGCGACCGTCAAAGTGCGTCAGCGCCGTGTTGCTGACACCGCAGCGGCTGATATTGGCGTGCAGAACTTTTACCCGGCTTGCGGAATATTCATTGGCAACGATGCCGCCCTGGTTTTCCATCAGCGCTGCAATCTGTGTGGTTTTTGAACCCGGTGCGGCGGCGACATCCATCACCAGCGTCGGCTGAGTATCATGGGCAAATAACGCGGTGACCGGCAGCATGGAGCTGGCTTCCTGAATATAAAACAGCCCCGCAAGATGAGACAACGCATTGCCTAAACGTGATTCATCCAGCGCATGGCGGTTGATCCAGAAACCTTCGGCGCACCACGGCACAGGTTCTAAATCCCACTGATAACTGCCGGCGAGAGTCAGGAAATCTGCCACGCTGATTTTGAGGGTGTTGACCCGCAGGCTGGGGCGAAGAGGGCGCTGACAGGCCGCTATAAAATCCTCCATGCTCAGGCTGGCAGGCATGATCGCGCGAGTGGCTTCCAAAAAAGCGGCGGGTAATTTATCAGCAAAACTGCTGGCAATGGTGAGCTTTGACAAGAGTGCGGTTCCAGAACTGAATAAGTTTTCAGCCGCGGAGTTTAGCATATTTACCTGTGCGGAGAGGGGCTTCCGTCTCAGCCCGTAAACGAAAAGGCCACCCGAAGGTGGCCCTGATAAAAATCATATCGGTTAATTTTTGGGGATCGCCGTTCCCCATTTCTGCCAGTCTTTCGGCGCTTCCGGATTGAGCAGGAAATGGTTGCCATTGGCGGCTTTCGGTGCAAGCGGCGTTGTCGGCGGGGTCGCAAAAGCAATACCGCCGCGGATAAACTGCTGGAATGTACCGCTTTTGAATACGCCGCCAGTCAGACCGAACTGCAAGTCATAACCGGACGCCAGCCAGAACACAGAGTTTTCACGCACCAGATACTGATATTTTTTGCTGATCCTCAGGGTCACGTTTACCCGGTCGGCCATCGCACCAAGGTAGAAGCCCGAGACCGTACCTACTTCGATGCCACGGAACAGCACTGGCGTGCCGATCTGCAATGAGCCGACTTCAGCGGCGTCGACAACAATGCCGAGACCGTCAGTGTAGCGGGAATCCGTGATAGTGGATTCCTGCAGGTCGAAATTGCGCGCCGGAACGCCTTTGCCCGCTTCAACGTTGATGTAAGGCTGGAGCAGGGTTTCGAGATTGCTGACACCACCCGCTGAAATCTCCGGAGAAACAATCGAGAAGCGCGAACCGCGACGGGCAAAATCATTCACATATTCCGGATACAGCACGGCTTTGGCCGAAACCTGATTAAGTTGCGGATCAAGCTTCAGTGATTCGACCTGACCAATCGTGATGCCCAGATAGCGGATTGGCATGCCGGCGGAAAGCTTACTGGCATCATAAGTGTTCAGTGTTATCTGGCTGCCGACGGCGCGGGCCGAGGTTTCTGAATCATACAGAACCCGTTTCACCCCTTTGCTGGTGGAGACACCTTCAAGATTATCAAAGCTGATCGCGCCTTTCAGGGCACGGTCCAGCGGCGAGGCCTGAACGGTCAGACCGCTGCCATTGAGCTGCACTTTCGCGCCGCCTTCGGCCCAGAAAATGCTTTTTTCTGACAGAAGATTCCGGTATTGCGGCTGAATATACACATCAACTTCAAACTCGTTCGCTTTCGGGCGCACATTCACAATTTGCCCAACCTGGAACTTGCGGTAAAGCACCACTGATCCAGCCTGAATATCTGGCAGCGTTCTCGCCGTCAATGTCAGCGTGGCACCTGGCTGGTCGCCCTGAATACCTTCAGCTGCTTTTTCCGCGTTGCTGTAAAGAGGGTATTTCTGGACTGGCTCACCTTTACTGCCAGGAATGAGACGGATACCACCATCGACCCATTCCTGCGCGCTGGCCCCCAGCACTTCCATGCCATCAATACCCAGTTTCACATCCACGCGACTGTTGACGACAAACTTGCTGTCTTTGTGCAGCAAATTTTTATATTCCGGTTTGATGGCGGCATTGAACAGAATGCCTTCGTCAGTCAGCGTGCGGTCCATGACCGAACCGACGTTGATACCGTAAAGTTTGATCGGCTGCCCCGCATCAATTCCATAGCTTTGCGGCGCAATCAGCTGGATCTTGAGCGTGCCGGGGTCCTGAAGCAGCCGCTGGTTGCTGTCAAGCACCACGAAATGCTTTTGCGGCTCGCCATCGCCCGGTATCAGTTCCAGTGTATTCCCTGTCAGCAACTGACTGAGATTAGCGTTGTTCAGACTAATTTTCGGGCTGTTCATTTCGATACGTGTGCCGGTGCGCATCATATCGAGCACCGACGGATCGACAGTGAGTTTACCGGTAACTTTATTGTCTGGCTGCAAAGTGATTTTGGTCAGAGTACCGACCTGCAACCCCTGATACATCAGCGGCGTCTGTCCTTCTGACAAGCCGTTGCCGTTGGGTAAATCGAGATCGATTTCAACCCCGCGCTGGCTTTGCGCCAGATCCGGATACAGCACATAAGACTGATCTGCTTTGGCCGGATTACCGTCATTTGGCGAGTCCATGGAAATGGCTCCGTTAACCAGCGCGGCCAGGCTTTCCATTTGCACTTTCGCACCACTCAGGCTGAAGTCGCCTTTAAAACCGGATACGTTCCAGAAGCGCGTGTTGTCCTTCACCAGACCGGCAAAACGCTTGTCGATCAGCAAATCAATGGTGACGCCGTCATTACCGCTTTCAATGTCGTAATCGTAAACTTTTCCGATAGGGATTTTGCGGTAATACACCAGCGAACCGGTGCTCAGTGAACCCAGATCTTTTGAATGCAGATGAACCATCAGTTCGCCGGTATTCAGGCGGAATTTGGGCTGAGTATCGAGGGCAACGAAATGATCCTTCTCTTTACCTGGTCCCGGCATCATGCCGATATAGTTACCGCCCACCAGCGCATCAAGCCCGGAAACACCGGCCAGCGAAGCTTTCGGTGTCACCAGCCAGAACTGCGTGCCTTCACGCAGGGCGTCAGACAAATCGCTTTTGATACTGACTTTTACCTGAATGGTACGCAGATCTTTGGTCAGACTGATGGATTCTACTGTCCCCACCTCAACCCCCTGATAACGCACCGGGGTACGGCCCGCAACAATACCTGCTGCCGACTGGAAATCGATCGTGACAGTATTCCCACGCTCCTGATAGTTGCTGTAAATCAGCCATCCGGCGATCAGTAAAGCAATAAACGGCAGTAACCAGAAAGGCGAAATCCGGCGCCTGTGTTTTATCCGTGCTTCAGTCGGAGTATTCGGCGTTTCCTGTTGCATGTGCATCCCAAATCAAGCGGCTATCAAGCCATTCAACGGCAAGAATGGTCAGAATTACGGCAGAGCCAAAGTAAAAGGCGGCCGGTCCCATGGTAAAAGACAAAAGCTGGTCGCGGTTTACCAGCGACATCATTAATGAAATAACAAACAAATCCAGCATCGACCAGCGTCCTATCCAGGTGACCAGTCGCAGTAAACGGATCCGCGTTTTCAGTCCCTGAATCGCTTTAAAATGAATACTGAGTAACAGCGTCAGCATCACAATCACTTTGGTAAAAGGCACCAGTACGCTGGCGATAAACACAATCGCGGCAATCGGCATATTCCCCGACGTGGCAAGCGAAACGACGCCGGAGAAAATGGTGTCCTTCAGTTGCTGCCCGTTTGCATAAATGATGGAAATCGGCAGCAAATTGGCCGGGATTAAAAACATAATTGCTGCAATCAACGCCGCCCAGGTTTTTTGCAGACTGTGTTTGTAGCGTAGTCGCATGGGAACATGACAGCGAGGACAGCGCCCGCGTTCATCCGGCAAGCCGGTGAATTTACAGGCAAGGCACAAACGCAGTGAAGACGGTACGCCTTTCGGTCTGCGCTGCGGATAAAACTCCTCCCAAAGCTGCTCAATGTTCAGATTAATCATCGTCAGCGTCACCATCACAGTCATCATCAGATACGCAGCCAGCGCAACGCCGGCATTGATATCCGCATATTCTTTGACCTTAATGCTGGCGACTGCCATGCCAATCAGATAAATATCGAGCATGACCCAGTCTTTCAGGCGATCAAGCATCAGCAACACGGGTTTGAGATTCATCCCCAGCTTGCTGCCAAAATGCAGATAAAGAATTGAAACAGCGAGTGTCAGCGGCGCACCGATGGTGCAAAACGCCACCATACTTGCCGTGACCGGATCGCCCTGGCGCGACATCTGCCAGATGCCTTCGAGCAGGCTGGCATCGATGCGTGTGCCGAGCATGCGGATGCTGATCAGCGGCTCGGTATAGGCGAAAGGCATCAGCAGCAAAATGCTGATGGCCATGGTGATCAGCCGGGGAAGGGAACAGACTTTACCTTTTTCTACTTTGGCATTGCAGCGCGGGCAATGTGCTGTCTGCGTTCGTTTCAGCGTCGGCAGCGAGAAAAGGTAATCGCATTCATTGCATCGCTGGTATCGAACATGCGGTAACTGGGCTGATATTGTGTGTATTTTCATAGTACCTGGAATAGTAAAGAATACCTGTTGTTACAATTACGCATCCCCAAAGGGGGGCATGCGAGGCCATCACGCCAAGATCAGCCAGGTTTTTTTGACAAAATAACGTATTATGCGGTCGGCAAACAGTTATTGTAGGTGAGTCTTTTTGATGTCACACAGGATTAACCTTGTTCACATGGGCATTTAATGCTTATTTTATAGAGGTTAAGCACAACAGAATGGCTCAGTGCCCTTAGGTTATTATTGGTTACTACATGAATAAAGAAGCATTCTACACGGAATTAAAACGTGATTTTAACGCCTTGATCGCCGGAGAAAACAATTTTATTGCGACTCTGTCGAACGCAAGCGCCTTACTTTTTGAACGTCTTGATGGCGTCAACTGGGTGGGTTTTTACCTGCTGGACGGCACAACACTGGTGCTGGGGCCATTCCAGGGTAAAATTGCCTGCGTGCGTATTCCGGTAGGAAAAGGCGTCTGCGGTACCGCAGTAGCGGAAAATGCCGTACAGCGTGTGGGCGATGTTCATGCCTTCCCGGGGCATATCGCCTGTGACGCAGCAAGTAATGCCGAAATTGTTCTGCCAGTGACCGTCAATGGCACAGTGATCGGCGTATTAGACATTGATAGCACCGTTTATCAGCGCTTCGATGAAGCGGATGAACAGGGGCTGACAGAGTTAGTCAGCGGGCTTTGCCAGCATCTCGAAAACTGCGATGCTGAAAAATATGTCAATCTGATCGTAAGTTGATCGTCGGATAACGTGGCATTTAATAACGGCGTCATTATAATGACGCCTGTTCATGCCTGCGCCGGTTGGCAAACCCGTTGTAATCAGGAAATTTCATGGAAAATCAACCTAAGTTGAACAGTAGTAAAGAAGTCATCGCCTTTTTGGCTGAGCGGTTCCCGCTCTGTTTTACCGCCGAAGGCGAAGCACGCCCATTAAAGATCGGTATCTTTGCGGATTTGGTCGAGCGCGTGCAAGGTGAAGAGAATCTGAGCAAAACTCAGTTACGCTCTGCTCTGCGTCTGTATACCTCAAGCTGGCGTTATCTGTACGGCGTTAAAGTCGGTGCAGAACGTGTGGATCTTGATGGTAATTCATGTGGCGTTCTCGAAGAGCAGCACGTAGAACATGCCCGTAAACAGTTGGAAGAAGCTAAAGCCCGTGTTCAGGCACAACGTGCAGAACAACAGGCTAAACGTCGTGAAGCCGGTGAAACCACTGAGCCACGTCGTCCACGTCCGGCCGCTAAAAAACCTGCGCCGCGTCGTGAAAATGCGCCCGCAGCTGTGGCTGGTCAGGAAAATCGCAAACCACGTACACCTCGCCCACCGCGTGAGGAAAAACGTGAACCGCGTCAGGTGCCAGTAACAGACATTTCAAAACTGCAAATTGGCCAGGAAATCAAAGTCAGAGCAGGTAAGAGTGCGATGGATGCAACCGTATTGGAAATTGCCAAAGACGGTGTTCGCGTTCAACTCTCTTCGGGTCTGGCGATGATTGTACGCGCAGAACATTTGCAGTTCTGATACGGAGGCCAACTCAGGCATGAACAAATTTGTCAGATTAAGCGTTATCGCGGGTCTGTTAATGGCAGGTGCGGGGCTGGTGAATACCAGCTTTGCAGCGAACGAGAGTACACCGGTGACTCTCGCTCAACTTCCTAATTTAACGCAAGATCCGCAGGATGCAACGGTGAGCGAGCGTGTGACTGCTCGCTTTACCCGTTCACATTATCGTCAGTTCGACCTTAATGCCGATTTCTCAGCGAAAATCTTCGACCGTTACCTCAACATGCTCGATTATGGCCATAACGTATTAATGGCTTCCGATGTTGCACAATTTACTGATAAACGTGCCACCTTGGGTGAGGAACTGAAATCCGGTCAGTTAACCACGCCATATGCCTTATTCAATCTGGCTCAGAAACGCCGCTTCGAACGCTATGACTATGCGTTAAAAGTGCTTGAGCGCCCGATGGATTTCACTGGCAACGACACCATTGAACTTGATCGCAGCAAATCACCGTGGCCGAAAGACCGTGCTGAGCTGGACAAATTGTGGGATGCGAAAGTCAAATATGACGAGCTGAACCTCAAACTGACCGGCAAGAACGATCAGGAAATTCGTGATGTGTTGTCCAAGCGCTATCATTTTGCGATGAAACGCCTGACGCAAAGCAACAGCGAAGATGTGTTCCAGTTGGTTATGAATGCTTTCGCGCATGAAATTGACCCGCACACTAACTATCTGTCGCCGCGCAGCACCGAACAGTTTAATACCGAAATGAGCCTGTCTCTGGAAGGTATTGGTGCGGTCTTGCAGGGGGACGACGATTATACCGTCATCAATTCGATGGTTGCTGGCGGCCCGGCGGCCAAAAGTAAAGCCATTGCGGTGGGTGACCGTATTGTGGGTGTCGGTCAGGTTCAGGCAGGCAAACAGACTCCGATCGTTGATGTGATCGGATGGCGTCTCGATGATGTGGTTGCGTTAATCAAAGGGCCAAAAGGCAGCAAAGTCCGTCTGCAGATCTTGCCAGCGGGTAAAAATGCCAAGAACCATATGATTACGCTGACCCGCGAGAAGATTCGTCTCGAAGATCGCGCCGTCAAAATGACCATCAAAAATGTGGGTGCTCAAAAAGTCGCTGTGATGGACATTCCTGGCTTCTATGTGGGCCTGACGGATGACGTCAAAGTTCAGTTGCAGAAAATGGCTAAGCAGAACGTTAACAGTCTGGTTATCGATCTGCGTACCAACGGTGGTGGCGCTCTGACGGAAGCGGTTTCGCTGTCAGGTCTGTTTATTCCAAGTGGCCCGGTAGTTCAGGTACGCGACAACAATGGCCGCATCCGTCAGGACAGCGATACCGATGGCGTTGTTTACTATAAAGGTCCGCTGGTGGTTCTGGTTGACCGTTTCAGTGCTTCGGCATCTGAAATTTTCGCAGCCGCTATGCAGGATTATGGCCGTGCGCTGATTGTCGGTGAGCCGACCTTTGGTAAAGGTACCGTTCAGCAGTATCGTTCGCTGAACCGTATTTACGACCAGATGCTGCGCCCTGAATGGCCTGCGCTCGGTTCTGTGCAATACACTATCCAGAAGTTCTATCGCATCAACGGTGGCAGTACTCAGCGTAAAGGGGTTACCCCGGATATCCTGATGCCAACCGGTATTGAATCGATTGAAACCGGCGAGAAGTTCGAAGATAACGCACTTCCGTGGGATAGCATTAATGCGGCAACTTACACCAAATTAGGCGACATGAAACCGTTCCTGCCTGAATTGCTGAAAGCCCATGAAGCCCGCATTGCGCAAAATCCTGAGTTCCAGTATATCCAGCAAGATATTGCGCGTTACAAGGCGCTGAAAGACAAACGTAACATTGCCTCTCTGAATTATGCACAGCGTGATAAAGAAGACAAAGAGGATGATGTACTGCGTCTTAATCGCCTGAACGAACGCTTCAAGCGTGAAGGCAAGAAGCCGCTGAAATCTCTCGACGATTTGCCGAAAGATTATGTTGCTCCGGATCCTTACCTTGATGAAGCCGACAACATTGCTGTTGATCTCGGTAATCTGGAAAAGTCACAGGCTGATCAGGCCCCGGCGAAATAACTCTTGTGAAGGTCAGACTGAAAGCGCACTCCGGTGCGCTTTTTTTATGCGTTTATTGTGCATAAAGTTCCTGAACTCTCATTCACGGTTATTCTAAAAACGTCGAAATTTCAGATCCGTCTGTGAATAAAACGCTTCAAAATGTAAAGTATTGTGAATTCAGGTCTTCAGAACGCATGAGCTCTTGAATCCTGATAAGAAGCCCATAGGATCAGGACAACCGGATGTGCTATGTGCCGGTAGTAGTGACTCTGCTAATAACAATGAAGTAACAATGAGGAAGTGAAATTTTATGATGCGTATAGCGTTGTTCCTGCTGACTAACCTGGCCGTTATGCTGGTCTTCGGGCTGGTGCTTAGCCTGACTGGCATTCAGCACAGCAGCGTGCCGGGGCTGATGATCATGGCCGGGCTGTTTGGCTTCGGTGGTGCCATTGTCTCGTTGCTGATGTCGAAATGGATGGCGTTACGCTCGGTGGGTGGTGAAGTTATTGAGCAGCCTCGTAATGAAACTGAGCGCTGGCTGATGGAAACCGTACGCCGTCAGTCGCATCAGGCAGGCATTGCGATGCCACAAGTGGCCATTTACCACGCACCCGATATTAATGCGTTCGCGACTGGCGCGCGCCGTGATGCCTCTCTGGTGGCCGTCAGTACCGGACTGCTGCAAAGCATGAGCCAGGACGAAGCTGAGGCAGTTATTGCCCATGAAATCAGCCATATTGCCAACGGCGATATGGTGACCATGACCCTGATTCAGGGGATCGTGAACACCTTCGTGATCTTCATTTCACGTATTATCGCGCAGGTGGCGTCTGGTTTCCTTTCCGGCAACCGTGATGGCGAAGAAAGCAGCAACGGCAACCCGCTGATTTATTTTGCCGTGGCGACCGTACTGGAACTGGTATTCGGTATTCTGGCCAGCATCATTACAATGTGGTTCTCGCGCCATCGTGAATTCCATGCGGATGCGGGTTCTGCAAAACTGGTAGGCCGTGAAAAAATGATTGCTGCATTGCAGCGACTGAAAACCAGCCATGAACCGCAGGAAGCGGGCAGCATGATGGCATTTTGCATCAACGGTAAGTCTAAGTCATTCAGTGAGCTGTTTATGTCCCACCCGCCGCTGGATAAGCGTATCGAAGCGCTGCGCAGTGGTGCATATATTAAGTAATCAACCTTTGGTTATTACTGATAAAAAAACCCGGCGAGTTGCCGGGTTTTTTTATGTCAGGATTTCAGGTTATCCGCCTCTTTCTGGCTGCTGGTTTTCTGCGTCATCCTCAGCAAGCTGACCAGTGCGCCGGTTCCGGCCAGAGTCCCTGCAAGGATCAAAGAGGCATGAGTGCCATGCATCGGGAACAGGTTAAACATTAAGGCAACCATCGCCGCGCCGGTTGTCTGGCCCAAAAGCCGTGCGGTTCCCAGCAGGCCGCTTGCGCCGCCACTGCGGTTTCGCGGGGCTGAACTGATGATCGTGTGATTATTCGGCGACTGGAATAACCCAAAACCGGCACCGCACAGCAACATGCGCCAGATGATATTCAGATGTGAAGGTTCCGCTGGCAGCAATGACAATGAAAAGAGCCCGAACGAGAACACAACCAGACCAATCCCGCCCAGCATTCCCGGATGGAAACGTTCAACCAGACGCCCGGCGATCGGTGCCATCACCATCGTCGCCAGCGGCCACGGGGTGAGCAGGAGACCTGTTTCCACGGAATTCAGACCGAGTGTGTTTTGCAGGAAGAAGGGCAGTGAAACAAAAGCCAGCATCTGAGCGCTGAAAGAACACAGCGAAGTGCCCAGGGACAGACTGAAAATAGGAATGCGCAATAAATCGATCGGCAGCAGCGGGAAAGGCTGCGAAAGCTGACGGTGTACAAAGAACCAGCCGATGATAAGAAGGGCAATGATTTCCCCCAGGATAAGCATACGGCTCTGACCTTGTGCAAAGCCGCTGATAGCGCTGATCAGCAGGCCAAAGGTCAGGGCATTCATCAGGCTGCTGACGATATCAAAACGCTGACCCTGACTTCGTGTCGGGTTGGCCGGTAAGAACTTCAGACCGAGTATCAGAGCCACAATACCAATCGGAACGTTGATGGCGAACAGCCATTGCCAGGAGGCTACCGACAGAATACCGGCGGCAATGGTGGGTCCGGCCGCTGCCGAGACGGCGACGATGAGTGCATTAATCCCCACGCCACGCCCTAAGAAACGCTGCGGATAAATAATTCGTATCAGCGCGGTATTCACGCTCATGATCGCTGCCGCCCCGAAACCTTGTAACACGCGGGCGACAGTCAGTGTCATCAGTGAATCCGACAAGGCGCAGAAGAGAGAGGTGATACTGAATACCAGAAGGCCCGTCTGGTAAATGCGGCGGTAGCCGAAAATGTCACCCAGCGAAGCCAGCGAAAGCAGGGAAATCGTGATCGCCAGCTGATAGGCGTTAACCACCCAGATAGAGGTTGCCGGGCTGGCATGGAAATCATTAGCGATAGTGGGCAACGCGACGTTAGCGATAGCGCCATCCAGTACAGAAACAGTAATACCCAGCGCAATCGCCAGAATAGCGCCATATCGTTGTGGAATGGCTAATCCGTCAGCAGGTGTAGGAGTCATGAGTTCTGTCAGTGCGTAGTCATCAGAGAGGGTAATATTACTACGCTAATTAACGTAAAGTGACAATTGTCACATGATGTAATGAATTTTATCTTTCTGCCGGGAATGAAGCTGGCTTAACAGTTCTTACATTCTTGATCAATGGGTTGATTGCTTCTCAGCGGTGCTTGCCATTATAATAAAAACTACGTTCTATTTTTTTTGAAACAATCTCAACGCGAGCAGGTAATACACCCTATGGCTATCGCAGATCTTGATAAGCAACCCGATTCCGTCTCCTCAGTCCTGAAAGTTTTTGGCATTTTACAAGCACTGGGGGAAGAGCGTGAGATTGGTATTACTGAACTTTCTCAGCGCGTAATGATGTCTAAAAGCACGGTTTATCGTTTTCTTCAGACGATGAAATCTCTGGGCTATGTCGCGCAGGAAGGGGAATCAGAGAAATATTCCCTGACGCTCAAGTTGTTTGAACTGGGTGCCAAGGCATTACAAAACGTCGATCTTATCCGCAGCGCCGATATCCAGATGCGAGAATTGTCCCGTCTGACCCGCGAAACGATCCACCTCGGTGCACTGGATGAAGACGGAATTGTCTACATCCATAAAATTGATTCGATGTACAACCTGCGGATGCATTCGCGCATTGGTCGTCGTAATCCGCTGCACACCACCGCGATCGGTAAAGTGTTGCTGGCGTGGGGTGATAAAGCAGAAGTCAGCGCGCTGTTGCAGGAAATTGAATTTACCCGCAGTACTGAAAATACCATCATGAATGCTGCTGATTTGCAGACTGCGTTGGATCAGGTTCGCGCGCAGGGGTTCGGTGAAGACAACGAAGAGCAGGAACAAGGGCTTCGTTGTATCGCGGTTCCGGTATTCGACCGCTTTGGTGTGGTCATTGCTGGCTTGAGTATTTCTTTCCCGACGATTCGTTTCTCGGAAGAAAGCAAAAGTCATTACGTGGAAATGCTGCATACTGCTGCGCGTAATATTTCAGAGCAAATCGGTTTTCACGACTATCCGTTCTGAATAATCGCGTTCTGAGTCAGTGCAGTATTTCGTGCATAAAAAAACCGAAGCCACTAGCTTCGGTTTTTTTGTTTGCAGCAATCTGAAATTAACGGTGAGCCAGCTCAGCCGTTTCTTCAGCATCCATCACCGATTTATCAGTCTGTTTCAGCAACTGGCTGGTTATAGTACCGGCAGTCATTGAACCGCTAACATTCAGTGCGGTACGGCCCATATCAATCAGGGGCTCAACAGAAATCAGCAGGGCAACCAGCGTAACCGGCAGGCCCATGGCAGGCAACACGATCAGGGCTGCAAATGTTGCACCACCACCCACACCGGCAACACCCGCAGAGCTCAGGGTAACAATACCCACTAATGTTGCAATCCATACCGGATCAAACGGGTTGATGCCGACCGTTGGTGCAACCATTACGGCCAGCATGGTCGGGTACAGGCCGGCACAACCGTTCTGACCGATCGTTGCCCCGAAAGATGCCGCAAAGCTGGCGATAGATTCAGGAATACCCAGGCGACGTGTCTGCGCTTCAACGCTCAGCGGGATGGTTGCGGCACTGGAACGGCTGGTGAAAGCAAACGTCAGTACCGGCCACACTTTACGGAAAAATTTAGCCGGGTTAACACCGGTGAATGACAGCAGTACCGCGTGAACAACAAACATAATGCCCAGACCCAGATAAGACGCGACAACGAAGCTGCCGAGCTTAATGATGTCCTGAATGTTTGAGCCCGCGACCACTTTGGTCATCAGAGCCAGTACGCCGTACGGGGTCAGTTTCATGACCAGACGCACCAGCTTCATCACCCATGCCTGCAGGGTATCGATAAAGGCCAGAATGCGCGGACCTTTCTCTGCATCATCTTTCACCAGTTGCAGGGCCGCAACACCGACGAAAGCGGCGAAGATCACGACACTGATGATTGATGTCGGGCTTGCGCCTGTCAGGTCAGCAAACGGGTTCTTAGGTATAAAGGAAAGAATCAGCTGAGGCACGCTCAGATCAGCCACTTTGCCGACATAGTTAGACTGAATTGCTGTCAGCCGCGCCGTTTCCTGCGTGCCCTGGACCAGGCCGTCAGCGGTGAGACCGAACAGGCCAGTCACGAAGATGCCCACCAGAGAAGCGATAAGCGTGGTGAACAGCAGAGTACCGATCGTCAGGAAGCTGATTTTGCCCAGCGCTGACGCGTTATGCAGTTTCGCTACCGCGCTCAGAATAGAGACGAAAACCAGAGGCATGACGATCATTTGCAGCAACTGGACGTAGCCGTTACCGACAATATTGAACCAGCTAATTGAAGTTTTCAGTACCGGATCATCGGAACCGTAGATCAGCTGCAAAGCCAGGCCAAATACGACACCCATAGCCAGACCCAGCAAAACTTTTTTTGCCAGGCTCCATTGCTTGTGGCGGGTTTGCGCCAGCAGCAAAAGCAGGGCAACAAAAACCACTACGTTAAGAACGAGCGGAAGATTCATACCAGACTCCAAACTTATAATTTTGATAAATGAAACGGGTGTTTCCGAAAAGGACTGCACCATCCCAAAGCATTGGGGTGCAGAATAGCAGTTTGAGGGCCTGACTATTTATATCCAAAAGTAATGCTTTATAACTTTTTGGTGTTATTTGTATTGATTTCCACCAAAACGGCAGTCTTTCATACTACTCAAATGAATAATTTCAGAATGTGATTAAAAAAGTCCGGATTTATTGCACCAATGATGGGCGTCCAGTCTGGCCAGAAAAGCGTCAGGCCGACCAGCATGAGACAAAGTGTGCGTTCGAGCTGATTACCTTTCTGACTGTTAATCAGGGGCAACCGGAAACGCCATCGACAAGGCCAGAGCAGCGGCACCCCTGCGGGCGTCAGCATATCCGCCAGAATATGGCTGAGATAACCGATAATCATGGCATGGAAAGCGTCAGCGGGGATTACCCAGTCGCGAGGGAAATGGGTGCGCAGCAGGAAAATCCCACCGGCCACAGCCAGCAAACTGTGAGTGAACCCACGGTGGCCAAAAACCCTGGCGATGGGGGCTGACAACCATTTGAGACGTTGACCCAGCATCGATTTAGGGTGATCAATGTCGGGCAGCAGACAGGTAAGTAAAGACCCTGGAATGATATGCCACCAGTCGCCATGTGCCAGTTCGGGAGAAAGCTGTGCCTTCTTAGCAAATACTGCGCAGGCAATTGAGAAAATGATGTGACCTTCCGCCGTCATGACGCGTCCGAACTGGATAACTGTTATTTTATCCAGTATAAGTGAAACTGTCACAATCTTGGAAGTGATACCCTGTAACTAATTGTCAACGGGCTGATAAAAAAGAAAAAGGCGTATAAAAATACGCCTTTCTGATGTCACTTATTACGCCGTTAACGTGCCAGCCAACCGCCATCAACGGCAATCGTGTAGCCATTAACGTAGTCGGAGGCTTTTGACGCCAGAAAGACCACCGGCCCCATGACATCTTCCGGCAAGCCCCAGCGCCCGGCGGGGATCCTGTCGAGGATTTCTTTGCTACGCTCTTCATCGGCGCGCAACTGCTCGGTATTATTTGTGGCCATGTATCCCGGCGCAATCGCATTCACATTGACGTTATGCTTCGCCCATTCATTGGCCATCAGTCGGGTCAGACCCATGACGGCACTTTTTGACGCCGTATAGGAGGGCACCCGGATCCCACCCTGATACGAGAGCATGGAGGCAATATTGATAATTTTGCCGCCGTTACCCTGTTTGATGAACTGCTTCGCCACGGCCTGTGACATAAAGAACAGCGTTTTGCTGTTCACATTCATCACATCGTCCCAGTTTTTCTCGCTGAAGTCGATGGCATCTTCGCGGCGGATAATCCCGGCGTTATTGATCAGAATATCGATATGACCAAATTCCCCGACCGCTTTCCCAATCAGTTCAGGAATACCTTTGATATTGCTCAGATCAGCCCTCAGATCAAGAAAACGACGGCCCAGCGCAGTAACTTTTTTTTCCGTTTCTTCAGGTGCGGAGACATTAATGCCCACAATATCGCATCCCGCCTGCGCGAGACCAAGTGCCATGCCCTGGCCCAGCCCGGTATTGCAACCGGTGACGATTGCGACTTTGCCGCTTAATTCAAATGAACTGAGGATCATATTCAGGGTCTCTTTTGCAACGGCATGTTCGCCATAAAAAATGAGTGGCTCTGCCGGTTAAGGCAGAGCAAGAGGGAGTTAGCGCAGTTCGCTGACTTTGACGTGATCCATGTCGTCGAATACCTGATTCTCGCCGACCATACCCCAGATGAAGGTATAGTTCTTGGTACCCACACCGGCGTGAATCGACCAGCTAGGAGAGATGACAGCCTGTTCGTTGTGCACTAATAAATGACGGGTTTCCTGCGGCTGTCCCATCATGTGGAACACGGCGGTTTCTGCTTCCATATTGAAGTAGAAATACACTTCCATACGGCGTTCATGCGTATGGCAAGGCATGGTATTCCACAGACTTCCTTCTTCCAGTTTGGTCAGCCCCATGGTTAGCTGACAGGTTTCCAGAACGTCCGGCACGATGAATTTATTGATGGTGCGACGGTTGCTGGTGGCTGCATCACCGATGGTCTGCGGAGAGGCTTCCGCCAGCGTGATTTTTTTGTTCGGGAAAGTGGTGTGGGCCGGCGCACTGTTGTAATAGAACTTGGCCGGTTTGGACGCATCAACGCTGCTGAACTCGACCCGCTTTGCCCCTTTGCCGACATATAACGCTTCTTCATGACCGATTTCATACGTCGTACCGTCAACCACAATCAGGCCCGGGCCGCCGATGTTAATCACGCCGAGTTCGCGACGTTCGAGAAAATAGCTCACGCCAAGCTGTTTACCGACTTCATCACCCACGGATACCGTTTTTTCAGCGGGCATGACACCGCCGACAATGATGCGGTCGATGTGGCTGTAAGTCATGGTATAGGCATTTTTCTCAAAGATTTTCTCAATGAGAAATTCACGGCGTAATTCAGCGGTATCAAGCATTTTCGCGTGGTCGCTGTGGATACTTTGACGAACTTGCATGTGGGCGCCTCTCATGGATAACGATATTAAGGAGGACTTACCGGGCTAGTCTGACCGTTGCGTGGCAGTGACAGCGTACAGAAGCAGGAGAGCTCCCGGCTCGTCCTTGTTGCAGGAATCATAGGTTCATTGGCATATGAATTCAATAAAAATGAAATAACGTTTTATTTATTTTATGAGTCAGTTCAAGATTTACGAAATTAAACGAAGCTTTGAAAATTGTGGCAGGGGAAATGCGTAGGGAAGGCAATTTAAAAAGAAGTGAAAGCAGAGAAGATGCGCAGCCGCTCATGCTGCTGCGCATAAATTTTAGCTGATGTGTGCCACACGCAATTCTTCAAGGGAAGAAAGTTTGACATCGGCGAGCGCCCAGCGAGGATCCACACTGTATTCATGGTCCGGCACCACCACCGAGCGCATACGCGCGGCTTTGGTGGCGATCATGCCGTTAAAGGAATCTTCGAGTGTCACACAGTTCAGCGGATCAACCTGTAATTCTCCGGCAGCCAGCAGATAAACTTCAGGATGCGGTTTGCTGTACGGCAGTTTTTCCGCAGAAACACGAACCTCAAAGAAGGATTGTAAATTAAACATTTCCAGCACGATATCGAGCATAAACAGCGGTGATGCAGACGCGAGGCCAATCTTCAGCCCCTGCTCACGGCAAAGCTCGAGGGCATGATTAACGCCAGGCAACAGCGGCCGGGTTTGCTCCACCAGTTCAATCGTGCGGGCGATGATCATTGAGGACACTTCCTCCTGATCAGGCCCCTGCCACGGAAGCGCCTGATACCACATCCTGACCACCTGATCGATACGCAAACCCAGCGTATCCGGTAGCAAATGGCGCTGTGAAATATCAACGCCCAGGCGACTGAAAACGTCCAGCTCAGCCTGAGTCCATAACCGTTCAGAATCAATTAACAGACCATCCATATCGAAAATTGCTGCATTAACAGGGCGGACATAAGCCATGAAAGCGGACTCCCTCACAATAAATAGAAACTCACTCTAACATCGGCGGGAATGCAGGTGAAATCTGATGTGAAAATGGTCAGGACGGTCCGTTCCCTGTGCACCATTACGCTAACTGATTAAAACATTGGGCGGAGCAGGCTTTCTGTGGGTAAACTTAGCCGTTGCTTTAGGTATCCTAACAAGGGGAATTCATGACGTACCAACAAGCCGGACGTGTGGCAGTAATTAAACGAATTGCGGGGTGGATCATTTTTATCCCTGCGCTGCTTTCCACGCTGATTTCTTTGCTGACTTTTATCAACGAGCACACTAAGACGGAGCAGGGCATCAACGCGGTCATGCTGGATTTCATCCACGTGATGGTGGATATGGTGAAGTTCAATACCTCGTTTCTCAACGTCTTTTGGTACAACTCACCGGTGCCGGCTTTAGGGCAGGGTGTCACCAGCGCAAACATCATGTTCTTCATTATCTACTGGCTGATTTTCGTAGGGCTGGCACTTCAGGCTTCCGGCGCGAGAATGTCCCGTCAGGTAAAACACATTCGCGAAGGTATCCAGGATCAGCTTATTCTGGAACAGGCAAAAGGTGCTGAAGGTCGTACCCGTCCGCAAATTGAAGAGCGTATCGTGATACCGCGACACACGATTCTGGTGCAGTATTTCCCGTTGTATATTTTGCCCATCATCATCGCTGTGATCGGCTATTTCATTTTGAAATTATTAGGATTAATTGCCTGATAATTTGAAGGCATATTTATCACGGGTTTCTGTGAGCATGAAAAATAAGGCCTGAATATTAACGTGTTCAGGCCTTATTTACACAGTGCTAAAATAGTCATCCCGCTAACTGATATCTTCGTGTAACAACCTTTCGATGGCGCGTTGCGCCACGACAAGATGCTGACCACCGAATAAATTACTGCGGTTAAGCAGGTAATATAACTGGTAGACCGGTTGCCTCGAAATGAAGTCGTCAGGGAGTGGCGTTTTACTCTGATAGCCATCATATAATTGTGGCGGAACATTGGGGTACAACGGCAACATCGCCAGATCGCATTCCCGGTCTCCCCAGTAGCAGGCGGGATCAAAAATCACCGGGCCATCATCAGATAAGCCACAGTTATGCGGCCATAAATCGCCGTGTAAAAGTGAAGGTTGCGGCTGATGATTCTGTAAACGTGCATGAACCATGGCGGTGATATCTTCGATATTGCCAAACGTCATCCCTTTTTCGGCGGCCAGTTGCAACTGCCAGCCAATACGTTGCTCAGCAAAAAAAGTGGCCCAGCGCCGTTGCCAGCTGTTAGGTTGAGGAAGCGTCGCCAGTTCATTATCGAAATCCAGACCGAATTGCAGTTGTTCACTCCACTGGTGCAACGTGGCAAGTTGCTGGCCTAACACATAGGCATTATGTGCATCCAAAGGTTTTTGCGGGATATATTCGAGTAAGAGGAAACTGTAATCACGGTCGCTACCTACACCATACACTTCCGGCACCCGGACAGTCTGGCTACGCGCAAGCAGGGCCAGTTGATCGGCTTCAGCGGCAAAGATAGGCAACATTTCGCGCGCATTGCATTTTACAAACACGTCCCTGTCGCCGTAACTCAGCCGCCAGGCCGGGTGGATTTCGCCTCCCGGAAGCTCAACACGTTCGCGAATTTCAGCATTGCCTAAGTGTTCACTCAACAAACGATTGACGGCTTGCCACATGGTATTACCCCTTCTGACTGGCCCGATAATTCATTAAGTTAGCGTTTTTTCAGCTTCGAAAACCCGATCCGGCGCACGGCTGAATCAGATGATGACGTCAATTTATGCAATTTCTGAGATGACTAAATAGAAATCGTCATCAGCGAACAGGTTAATTTAGGAATATGTGACATGAAAGAGGTTTTATAAGCGGAATTGTCTTATCGACATATTCCTAACCCCCTTGTTTAACAAAACAATAATAATAATAGACTAAAAATATATTCAGGTGTTGGAAGAAGATGTATATGCTACATCTCGTCCCAGTCGCGAGAGAGATAACGTGAAACCAAACATTCTTTATTTGATGGCCGCGCTGTTGCTGGCGGGTTGCGCTAAAGAAACACCGGTTCAGACTACGCATTTTTTGAATCCATCGCCGCCACCTCAGCGCGATACCTCACTAATGCATCCGGGGCCTTATGGTGATGTTATTCACCAGGCGGCAAATACTTACGGCGTCGACGAAACACTTGTTAAAGCAATCATTCAGGTCGAATCTGGATATAACCCAACCGTTGTCAGCAAATCGAATGCGATTGGGTTAATGCAGCTAAAGGCCTCAACGGCAGGACGCGATGCCTACCGGATGAAAGGTCGTTACGGTCAGCCTACCCCGCGTGATTTAAAAGATCCGGCGGTGAACATCGATCTTGGAACGGCTTATTTAAGCATTTTACAACAGCAGCTTGCCGGCATTAATAACCCTGAAACCCGCCGTTACGCCACCACGCTGGCGTATGTGAACGGAGCAGGGGCGTTGCTGAGAACGTTTGATAAAGATAAAACGTATGCGATTGCGAAAATCAATCTGATGACGCCTGCTGAGTTTTCTGCCCATGTGCAGAAAAAACATCCGGCACCACAAGCTCCACGCTATTTGTGGAAAGTGAACAATGCTTACCTTGCCATGCGGTAAGCATTGATGTTTCCGCCAGTGGCTCAGGCTGCTGGCGGGAAGGTTTTGATAATCTCAATAACACCGTTGATAACGAACTGAACGCCCATACACACCAGCAAAAATCCCATCAGACGTGAAATTGCTTCAATCCCGCTTTTCCCGACCAGACGCATAATCGCCCCGGAACTGCGCAGAGAGATCCATAAAATCAACCCCACTAAAAAGAAAATCATCACCGGCGCAACGGTAATGATCCAGTGCGGAAAGTCAGATGACCTTACTGTCGACGCGCTGCTGATGATCATGGCGATGGTACCCGGTCCGGCGGTACTTGGCATCGCAAGAGGAACAAAAGCGATATTCGGTGAATCCTGCTTCTTCATTTCAGCCGTTTTGTTTTCGATAAGGATTCTTTCCTCCACGTGTGGCTGCGGGAACAGCATTCTGAAACCGATAAAGGTGACAATAAGCCCCCCCGCAATGCGCAGACCGGGAATGGAAATCCCGAACGTATTCATCACCACCTGTCCTGCGTAATACGCCACCATCATGATGATAAACACATACACTGAGGCCATCAGCGACTGCTGGTTTCTTTCCTGTGTGGTCATATTCCCTGAAAGGCCGAGCATCAAAGCCACGGTTGTCAGCGGATTTGCCAGCGGAAGCAGTACCATCAGGCCCAATCCCAGTACTTCAAACAACTGCCTGACTTCTGTCATATCCATCCCTTTTTAAAATGCTGCCCAGGTTAACTTAACGTGTCAGGGGAGATTACACGAAAAATATCCGTGTATAGCAACACAGGTTGCTGGAAATTCGCACTTTACGAATGCTAAACTCATCGCCTGTTTTCGCGTCGCATCCCGGTACAATGAGATGATGTATTCAGGGTGCCTATATTTGGCAAGGTAAAGCTAAATAGCGTGAATAACTACATGTAGTTAAACTCAAATATTTTTCTAGATGTGCTCTGTCGTGTGGGGCACCACTGTAGATTAAGGAATTAGCATGCCTGTCATTACTCTTCCTGATGGAAGCCAGCGCGTTTTTGATCGCCCCGTTTCTCCCCTTGATGTTGCCCTTGATATCGGTCCAGGCCTGGCGAAAGCCTGTATTGCTGGTCGTGTTAACGGCGAACTGGTGGATGCAACCGATCTGATTGAAGTGGATGCACAACTGGCGATCATCACCGCGAAAGACGAAGCCGGTCTTGAAATTTTGCGTCACTCCTGTGCGCACCTTTTGGGTCATGCCATTAAACAACTGTGGCCAGACACCAAAATGGCAATCGGCCCGGTTATCGATAATGGCTTCTACTACGACGTCGATTTAGATCGTACGCTGACTCAGGAAGATATCGAACTGCTTGAAAAGCGCATGCACGAACTGGCTGAAAAGAATTACGACGTCATTAAAACGAAAGTCAGCTGGCAGGAAGCGCGCGATACCTTTGCAAGCCGTGGCGAAGAATACAAAGTGGCGATTCTGGATGAGAACATCAGTCATGATGATCGTCCGGGCTTGTACCACCATGAAGAATACGTCGATATGTGCCGTGGTCCGCACGTACCGAACATGCGTTTCTGCCATCATTTCAAACTGCAGAAAACCTCCGGTGCTTACTGGCGTGGCAACAGTGATAACAAAATGCTGCAACGTATCTACGGCACTGCATGGGCAGATAAAAAGCAACTTAATGCCTATATTCAGCGTCTGGAAGAGGCCGGTAAACGCGATCACCGTAAGATTGGTAAGCAGCTTGACCTGTACCACATGCAGGAAGAAGCGCCAGGTATGGTGTTCTGGCACAACGACGGCTGGACTATTTTCCGTGAACTGGAAGCCTTCGTACGCATGAAACTGAAGTCATACGACTATCAGGAAGTGAAAGGCCCGTTCATGATGGACCGCGTGCTGTGGGAAAAAACAGGTCACTGGGAAAACTACAAAGAAGCAATGTTCACCACTTCTTCTGAAAACCGTGAATATTGCATCAAGCCAATGAACTGTCCGGGGCACGTTCAGATCTTCAATCAGGGGCTGAAATCATACCGTGACCTGCCATTGCGTATGGCTGAATTCGGCAGTTGCCACCGTAATGAACCCTCTGGCGCATTGCACGGCCTGATGCGCGTTCGTGGCTTCACTCAGGACGATGCTCACATCTTCTGTACTGAAGAGCAGGTGCGTGATGAGGTGAACAGCTGTATCCGCATGGTTTACGACATGTACAGCACTTTTGGCTTCGAAAAGATTGTGGTGAAATTATCCACCCGCCCTGAGAAGCGCATTGGTACTGACGAAATGTGGACTCGCGCTGAGGATGATCTGGCAGCTGCGCTGACTGAAAACGACATTCCGTTCGAATATCAACCGGGTGAAGGCGCGTTCTACGGTCCGAAAATTGAATTTACCTTGCATGATTGTTTGGATCGTGCGTGGCAGTGTGGTACCGTGCAGCTCGACTTTTCATTACCGGGTCGTTTGAACGCCTCTTATATTGGCGAAAGTAACGACCGTCAGGTTCCGGTAATGATTCACCGTGCTATCCTGGGTTCAATGGAGCGCTTCATCGGTATTCTGACTGAAGAATACGCGGGCTTCTTCCCAACCTGGATGGCTCCGGTACAGGTAGTGATCATGAATATCACTGACTCACAAGCTACCTATGTCGAAGAATTAACTAAAAAACTGCAAGATGCAGGCATTCGCGTTAAAGCCGACTTGAGAAATGAGAAGATTGGCTTTAAAATTCGCGAACACACGCTACGCCGTGTTCCTTATATGTTAGTTTGTGGCGATAAAGAGGTCGAGGCAGGCAAAGTTGCTGTTCGTACTCGTCGCGGCAAAGACTTAGGAAGCATGGATGTTAGCGAAGTCGTTGACAAACTGCTGGCGGAAATCCGCAGCAGAAGTCTTCATCAACTGGAGGAATAAAGTATTAAAGGCGGAAAACGAGTTCAACCGGCGCGTCCTAATCGCATTAACAAAGAGATTCGCGCGCAAGAAGTTCGCCTCACCGGCGTCGATGGCGAGCAGATTGGTATTGTCAGTCTGAATGAAGCTCTTGAAAAAGCTGAGGAAGCGGGCGTCGATTTAGTAGAAATCAGTCCGAATGCCGAGCCGCCAGTTTGTCGAATCATGGATTACGGCAAATTCCTCTACGAGAAGAGCAAGTCGACCAAAGAGCAGAAAAAGAAACAAAAAGTTATTCAGGTTAAGGAAATCAAATTCCGACCTGGTACCGATGATGGCGACTATCAGGTCAAACTACGCAACCTGATTCGCTTTCTGGAAGATGGCGATAAAGCCAAAATCACCCTGCGTTTCCGTGGGCGTGAAATGGCGCACCAACAGATCGGTATGGAAGTGCTTAACCGCGTCCGTAAAGACCTGTGTGAAGATTCTGAACTGGCCGTTGTCGAATCCTTCCCTACGAAGATCGAAGGTCGTCAGATGATCATGGTGCTCGCACCTAAGAAGAAACAGTAAGGCTTCCAAGTAATCCTGCTGCGCGGTGTTTGCACCGCGTATGCTGGATTCGCCTTTCTGATTCATGTTAATAACAATGCGAAGTGGAATTTAAAATGCCAAAGATCAAAACAGTACGCGGCGCCGCTAAACGCTTCAAAAAAACCGCCAACGGTGGTTTTAAGCGTAAGCACGCAAACCTGCGTCATATTCTGACCAAAAAAGCTACTAAGCGTAAACGTCACTTGCGTCCAAAAGGCCTGGTATCCAAGAACGATTTGGGTCTGGTCTCTGCATGTCTGCCGTACGCATAAATACACTTTTTTTCATCTAGAATATAAAACTCAGGAGAGCATATGGCTCGCGTAAAACGTGGTGTGATTGCACGTGCACGTCACAAGAAAATCTTAAAACAGGCGAAAGGCTACTACGGTGCCCGTTCTCGCGTATATCGTGTTGCATTCCAGGCTGTTATCAAAGCTGGTCAATACGCTTACCGTGACCGTCGTCAAAAGAAACGTCAGTTCCGTCAGCTGTGGATCGCGCGTATCAACGCAGCAGCTCGTCAGAACGACATGTCTTACAGCAAATTCATTAACGGCTTGAAAAAAGCTTCTATTGAAATTGACCGTAAGATCTTGGCTGACATCGCAGTATTCGACAAAGTGGCATTCTCTGCACTGGTCGAAAAAGCGAAAGCAGCACTGGCGTAAGTCAGGTGAAAGGGGGAGCTTGCTCCCTCTTTTATATTTTGTGTTTAAAAACATTCTGTTTCGTTGTTTAATACCCTTTGTTTGATATTCAGAATCCCGGTACAAGATTTACAACCGATAAGGTAACGCAAGCATGAATGCTGCTATTTTCCGTTTCTTTTTTTACTTTAGCGCCTGACTCAGGAAGGCTTTCGCGCGTAAGAGAAGAAACGAAAAGTAGCGCTTAAGCCTCCCTCGTGGAGGCTTTTTTGTATCTGTGCTTTATACACTAAGGTCCAGGGTAAGATCGCGCCCCTGATCCATCACGGTTATTTTACATCGGGCCATATTGGCCAGAAGAAGAGGAAAGCAATGCCACATCTCGCAGAGCTGGTTGCCAATGCCAAGGCCGCCGTAGAGAGTGCTCAGGATATCGCCGCGCTGGATAACGTGCGTGTCGAATATCTGGGTAAGAAAGGCCACCTGACACTCCAGATGACAACGCTCCGTGAATTACCTGCGGAAGAGCGCCCTGCTGCGGGCGCGGTCATCAATGAAGCGAAAGCGCAGGTTCAGGAAGCCCTGAACGCGCGTAAAAATATGCTGGAGTCCGCCGAACTGAATGCCCGTCTGGCTGAAGAAACGATTGACGTTTCCCTGCCTGGTCGTCGTATCGAAAACGGTGGTCTGCACCCGGTGACCCGTACTATCGACCGCATTGAAACCTTCTTTGGTGAATTAGGCTTTACCGTGGAAACCGGTCCTGAAATCGAAGATGACTATCACAACTTTGATGCGCTGAACATTCCGGGTCATCATCCGGCACGTGCCGATCATGATACTTTCTGGTTTGATACCAAGCGCCTGCTGCGTACGCAAACTTCCGGTGTTCAGATCCGTACGATGAAAGACCAGCAGCCGCCGATTCGTATTATCGCGCCGGGTCGCGTCTACCGTAACGATTACGATCAGACTCATACCCCGATGTTCCATCAGATGGAAGGTCTGATTGTTGATAAAGACATCAGCTTTTCCAACCTGAAAGGCACATTGCATGATTTCCTGAACAACTTCTTTGAAGCTGATTTGCAGATCCGTTTCCGTCCTTCCTATTTCCCGTTCACAGAGCCTTCTGCAGAAGTGGATGTGATGGGTAAAAATGGCAAATGGCTGGAAGTGCTGGGTTGCGGCATGGTACATCCGAATGTTCTGCGCAATGTGGGCATCGACCCAGAGGTCTATTCCGGTTTTGCCTTCGGGATGGGGATGGAACGTTTGACTATGTTGCGCTATGGCGTGACTGACCTGCGTGCATTCTTCGAAAACGATCTGCGTTTCCTCAAACAGTTTAAGTAAGGCGGGAATATCACATGAAATTCAGTGAACTCTGGTTGCGTGAGTGGGTAAACCCAGCCATCAGCAGCGAAGCATTATCAGACCAAATTACCATGGCCGGCCTGGAAGTTGATGGCATTGAGCCGGTTGCAGGCGCATTTAATGGCGTGGTTGTCGGTGAGGTTGTCGAATGCGGTCAGCACCCGAACGCAGACAAACTGCGTGTGACCAAAGTCAACGTGGGCGGGGATCGTCTGCTGGATATCGTCTGTGGCGCACCAAACTGCCGTCAGGGCCTTAAAGTTGCGGTAGCGACTGTGGGTGCTGTATTGCCGGGTGATTTCAAAATCAAAGCGGCCAAACTGCGTGGTGAACCTTCAGAAGGCATGTTGTGTTCTTTCTCTGAGTTGGGTATTTCCGAAGATCATGACGGTATCATCGAACTGCCGCTGGATGCGCCGGTCGGCACCGATATCCGTGAATTCCTGAAGCTCGACGACACCACGATTGAAATCAGCGTAACGCCAAACCGTGCTGACTGTCTGGGTATCCTTGGCGTAGCGCGTGATGTCGCTGTTATTAACCAGTTGCCACTGGTTGAGCCGGAAATGAACCCGGTAAAAGCCACTATTGATGCCACCCTTTCCATTGATGTGCAGGCACCACAAGCGTGTCCACGTTATCTGGGGCGCGTTATTAAAGGCATCAACGTTAAAGCGCCAACGCCGCTGTGGATGCGTGAAAAACTGCGTCGTTGCGGTACCCGTTCTATCGACGCTGTGGTGGATATCACTAACTACGTGTTAATCGAACTCGGTCAGCCAATGCATGCGTTTGATCTGAACCGCATCAGTGGCGGCATTGTTGTGCGCATGGCGCAGCCAGGCGAACCGCTGACTTTGCTTGATGGTACACAGGCGAAACTTGCGGAAGATACGCTGGTGATTGCAGACCATGAGAAAGCGCTGGCGATGGCCGGTATCTTTGGTGGTGAACATTCAGGTGTGAACGACGAGACGCAGGATGTCCTGCTGGAATCTGCTTTCTTCGCGCCACTGTCCATCACCGGTCGTGCTCGTCGCCAGGGTCTGCACACTGATGCATCCCATCGCTATGAGCGTGGTGTTGATCCCCAACTACAATTCAAAGCCATTGAACGCGCGACTGCATTGTTGCTGAGTATTTGCGGCGGGGAAGCGGGCCCGGTTATTGAAGCCACTTCCGAAGCTGATTTGCCGAAAGCGGCAACTATCACCCTGCGTCGTGAAAAGCTGGATCGCCTGATCGGCCATCACGTTGAAGATGCACAGGTCACTGACATTCTGACCCGTCTGGGTTGCCAGGTTCAGCATCACGGCGATCACTGGGTGGCTGTTGCACCAAGCTGGCGCTTCGATATGCAAATCGAAGAAGACCTGGTGGAAGAGGTGGCCCGTGTTTACGGCTACAACAATATCCCTGATGTACCGGTGAAAGCCAGCCTGGTGATGACTAAACACCGTGAAGCCAATCTTTCGCTGAAACGTGTGAAAAATCTGCTGGTTGACCGCGGTTTCCAGGAAGCGATCACTTACAGTTTTGTCGATCCAAAAGTGCAGGCTCTGCTGCATCCTGGCGAAGAAGCGCTGATTCTGCCTAGCCCGATCTCGGTAGAAATGTCCGCCATGCGTCTTTCCCTGTGGTCAGGTCTGCTGACTGCGGTGGTCAATAACCAAAATCGTCAGCAAAGTCGCGTACGTTTATTTGAAAGCGGCCTGCGCTTTGTGCCTGATAGTCAAGCCGATTTGGGTATCCGTCAGGACGTCATGCTGTCTGGTGTGATCTCAGGCACTAAAAATGAAGAGCATTGGGATCTGGCGCGTCAGGCAGTTGACTACTACGATTTGAAAGGTGATCTTGAGGCTATTCTTGAGCTTACCGGCAAAATGAACGATGTGCAGTTCAGGGTGGAAGCGAATCCTGCGTTGCATCCTGGGCAGAGCGCTGCGATTTATTTGCATGGCGAACGTATTGGTTTCATTGGTGTAGTACACCCTGAGCTGGAACGTAAACTCGATCTTAATGGCCGTACGGTGGTCTTCGAACTGTTGTGGAACAAGGTCGCGGACCGCGTACTGCCTGATGCGAAAGAGATTTCCCGCTTCCCGGCGAACCGTCGTGACATCGCTGTTGTAGTGGCCGAAAACGTGGCCGCAGATGATATTTTGGCAGAGTGTAAGAAAGTTGGCGCAAATCAGGTAGTTGGCGTAAACTTGTTTGATGTGTACCGTGGCAAGGGCGTAGCTGAGGGTTACAAGAGCCTGGCTATCAGTCTGGTGTTGCAGGATACCGGCCGTACACTGGAAGAAGAGGAGATCGCCGCTACCGTTGCAAAATGTGTAGAGGCTCTAAAACAGCGATTCCAAGCATCCTTGAGGGATTGAACCTATGGCGCTTACTAAAGCTGAAATGTCAGAACACCTGTTTGAGAAGCTCGGGCTGAGCAAACGGGATGCCAAAGACCTTGTTGAAATATTTTTCGAAGAAGTACGTCGTGCTTTGGAAAATGGCGAGCAAGTTAAACTGTCTGGCTTTGGCAACTTTGATCTGCGTGACAAAAACCAACGTCCGGGACGTAACCCGAAAACCGGCGAAGATATTCCGATCACGGCGCGTCGTGTGGTGACTTTCCGTCCGGGACAGAAATTGAAAAGTCGTGTAGAGAATGCCACTCCGAAAGAATAAGTAAAAACATCAAAAAGGCCGCGAAAGCGGCCTTTTTTTTGCCTGATTTATAAGAGCACTGTGTCATCGAAAGAAATGCATTATAACGCTTTTAAGTTATTAGCACAGAAAGTGAAAAGATAGTGTTAAAGGGGTAGGCGGTTCAGGATTAGTCTGATAGATTAAATTTCAAGATCAGAAAGGAACTTCGGTTTATTATTTGCCTGAATATCATTTCAATAAAAAGGGGCCGAAGCCCCGATGATAACTTACTCATTATGTTCAGTTAATAATATACGCATATTAATGCCTGAATAAATAATGCCGGAAAGATTAACCGCGAACTGAAGAGTAAAATTAGAAAAGATGACTAGTGGTTATAGAACATACGCGGTCCGCCCGGACCGTGACCACCACCGCCGTGACCGCCGCCAGGACCCCAAAATGGTGGGAATAAACAGCCGCTGAGGCTGACGACAATCAGAGCAACGCTAAGCAGAGCTAAAATACGACGCATAAAACTTATCCTTTGTTTGAATAAACAGGGCGATTATAAATAGAATGCAGGTGGGTTGTTGTCAGGCTTACGTTAAGATTTGTTAGCGTCGTAATAAGAATTTAATTGATAATAAACACCTTGCTGTTGAATTATTTCAACCCGGACATGTTTGTTTTTTTATTGTAAGTTCAGAGCAAGTTATCCGAAAATACGCCTATTTCTTATATTTTATTCAATACCTGACTGATATAAAAATCACGTCATAAAATAATAAAGAAGGCGTAACTCACGTGAAAAAATCTCTCTTATTGCTGTGTTGTGCACTGGCTTTGCCTGTGATCGCGCAGGCAAATGTTTCTGTTGACCTCAACGTACCTGGCGTATCACTTCACCTCGGGGATCAGGATCAACGCGGTTACTATTGGGATGGTTATGACTGGCGTCCACCGCAGTGGTGGCATGACCACAAGGGCCATCATTACGGTGAGCGTAATGAACACGGTATGTACTGGCATGGTAATCGCTGGGACGCTAAACCACCGCAGCGCGGCCATGACAAGCCAGGGCATAACCAGCCCGGACCGCAGCCCCATAATCAGGGCCGTCCAAACGGTCATGATAATAATGGTCATCAGGGGAACGGTCAGCCGATCCCGCCAAACGGCTATCAGGGACACTGAACCTCACTGTAATCCGGAAAGTGTCCGAAGCCGGTGCTCAGCCACCGGCTTTTTTATTTTCTATTTGTGGCATTCCCCTGTTCTTCTCTAGAGCTAACTGCTTAATATCGGTAGGATAGTCACTTCCCGTCAGCCTCAGGAATCAGCCATTCATGCCTATCCCGCAGACCTTTTCTGCTTTTGAACAGCAACAGAAAGACCGTGACCGCCGCTGGTTATACGGGCTGAGTATGCTGTTATTGCTGATATGGGCGTTCAGTCTGAGTGCGGGCGAAAGCTGGCTGTGGCCGGATCAATGGCTGGGCGCTGAGGCGCGTCTCTTCGTGTGGCAATTACGGTTTCCGCGCGCTGTCGCTGTCATTTTGGTGGGGGCAAGTCTCGCTGTTTCTGGCGCAGTGATGCAGTCGTTGTTCGAAAATCCCCTTGCTGAGCCTGGTTTGCTTGGCGTTGCCAATGGTGCCTGCGTCGCGCTGGTTTTTTGTGTCATGCTAAGCCACGGCCTGTTGCCCGTCTGGATCATGAGTCTGGCCGCCATCGCCGGGGCTTTGGTTGTCACTTTCTTTCTGCTGTATATCGCCCGTAAACGCCTTCTGACGAATGCCCGTATGCTGCTTGTCGGGATTGCAATTGGGATTGCCTGCAGTGCTTTAATGACCTGGGCTATTTATTTCAGCAATAATCTCGATTTACGGCAACTGATGTACTGGATGATGGGCGGATTTGGCGGTGTTGACTGGGATCAGATCTGGCTGGGATGCATGTTGCTGCCCGTTTTACTGTGGCTGGTCAGGCAGGGGAATACGCTCAATCTGTTGTCGCTTGGGACACAGCAGGCGAGGCAACTCGGCATCCCGCTGAACACCTGGCGCTATATTCTGGTGCTTGCCGTTGGCTGGATGGTCGGGCTGAGCGTCGCCTTATCGGGCGTCATCGGTTTTATCGGACTGATCATCCCGCACATTCTCAGGCTTTGCGGGATCACCGATCAGCGCCGTTTATTGCCTGCTTGTGCACTTTGCGGTGCTTCAGTTTTATTGTTAGCGGACGTGCTGGCCCGGATTGGTTTATCTGCGGCGGAACTGCCGGTTGGCGTGGTAACCGCCACGCTGGGTGCACCGGTATTCATCTGGTTGCTGACCAGAACCGGACAAATCCGCTGATCCTTTCCGGTGTGTCGGCTATGCTGTTCCCTGAAACCCCTTTCCCTAACCTACAAATATCAGGATAAAAACGATGAGTAATGAAATTTATAATATCTCCCTGAAAACTATCGATGGTGAAACTACCACGCTCGGTGCTTATAAAGGTTCAGTATTGCTGGTCGTGAATGTGGCCTCGCAATGTGGCCTGACCAAGCAGTACGAAGGGCTGGAAAATATCTATCAGGCATGGCACGACCGCGGTTTTGAAGTACTGGGCTTCCCGTGCAACGAATTCGGTGCCCAGGAGCCGGGGACAGAAGATGAAATCAAAACTTTCTGCACGACCCAATTTGGCGTGAAATTCCCGATGTTCAGCAAAATCAACGTCAACGGAGACCATCGTCATCCGCTGTATTCAGCGCTGATTGCGGCCTGTCCGACAGCAGTCAAACCGGAGGACAGTGCATTCTATGAGCGTCTGGCCAGTAAAGGTCGCCAGCCTCTGAAGCCCGATGACATCTTGTGGAACTTTGAGAAATTCCTGATTGGTCGTGACGGCACCGTGGTCCAGCGTTTCGCACCCGATATGACACCGGAAGATCCGATCCTCATGGAAACCATCAAAGCGGCACTGGCGAAATAATTTGCGTGTGAATACACCGATGCTGGAATGTCGTGAGATAACCGTTGCGGGGCGGCTTCGTGCATTTAGCACCCAGGTTATGCCGGGCTGTCGGATCCACATCATCGGCCCGAATGGCGCCGGGAAAAGCACTTTGCTGACCCGTCTGGCCGGTATGTCAGCAGGGGACGGCGAGGTTATTCTCGACGGACAACGGCTGACTGACATTCCCGGCCCCCGGCAGGCACGTCTTCGCGCCTGGTTATGTCAGCAACTGACACCGGCATCCCTGATGCCGGTATTTCAATATTTGTCCCTTCATCAGCCGCAAAAAGTGGATCCCGCCGTTCTTGAGCGCACGATTTCATATTTATGTGATGCTCTGCATCTCAGCGATAAACTTGGCCGCCCGGTTACGCATTTGTCTGGTGGGGAATGGCAGAGGGTGAGGCTGGCGGCGGCTTTATTGCAGGTGTGGCCGACGGTGAATCCTGACAGTCAGCTTTTATTCCTTGATGAGCCGATGAACAGCCTGGATGTTGCCCAGCAACAGGCGCTGGATCAGCTGCTTTCGGCGTTTTGCGCGGCAGGTCGTTCCGTGGTGTTAAGCGATCATGATCTCAACCACACCCTGCATTACGCGCATCAGGTCTGGCTCATGTCGCAGGGTCAGGTGATGGCGGCGGGAAAATGTGCTGATGTCATGCAGTCTGAAATACTCTCAGACGTATACAAAGTGGCATTTCAGATACACGAACTGGCTGGCAGGCAATGGATAATGGCAACCTGAGATTTACCTGAGCTTAATGCATAGCGGTTTAATTATATTATTATTAGGTTTTACGCTTTATCTCAATTCCTATTTGGTCATAAAAAACGCAAGTAATGCATTTTTTTAATAAAGTTCACTTTTTCTTAAAAAAACAAAATCAATGTAATTATTTGTTATTAAATGGCTTTTCCATTTAGACGTTATTTAATTTTTGTTTATTTACTTTCTGTTTAACTTCACCAAGCTGGCAAATCCTTAAGGTTAAATTAAGATTAAACCGACATCATAAGATCCCTAATTTCACGATGGCGTTTACTTATTGTTAAATAAATGCGGTCTACAGTCGTTACCGGTTAATTACCTTTTTGGGATAGCGTAATGGAAAACTTTTTGCCTTTTTCCCGTCCGTCTATGGGCGAAGAAGAAATAGCTGCAGTGGGGCAGGTTTTACGCTCTGGCTGGATCACCACCGGGCCACAGACCCATCAGCTTGAACAGGATTTTTCTGCCACTTTCGGTTGTAAGCATGCTATCGCCGTCAGTTCTGCGACTGGCGGCATGCATGTCACCCTGATGGCGCTTGGCATCGGCCCTGGCGATGAAGTGATTACGCCTTCTCAAACCTGGGTTTCAACCATCAACATGATCGTCCTGCTCGGCGCAGAACCGGTCATGGTGGATGTTGATCCTGACATGTTGATGGTCAGTGCCGAAGCGGTTGCCGCAGCCATAACGCCAAAAACCAAAGCGATTATTCCTGTTCATTACGCCGGTGCGCCTTTGGATCTTGACCCTATTTATGCCGTGGCAAATCAGCATGGTATTGCGGTGATAGAAGATGCCGCGCACGCTGCAGGCACAAAATATCGTGACCGCTGGATTGGCGCGCAGGGAACGGCAATCTTCTCGTTCCACGCCATTAAAAATATGACCTGCGCTGAAGGCGGTCTGATTGCCACGGATGACGATGCTCTGGCTGAAAAAGTACGGGCACTGAAATTCCACGGTCTGGCTGTTGATGCATTTGATCGTCAGGTGTTGGGGCGTAAACCGCAAGCTGAAGTGGTCGAACCCGGCTTTAAATACAATCTCTCCGATATTCATGCCTCTGTCGCTGTCGTACAGCTTAAGCGTCTGGCACAAATGAATGCCCGTCGGGCGGAGCTGGCACAGCGTTATCTGGATAAATTAAAGGGTTCACCGTATCTGCCAATGAATGTGCCCGCTTACCCGCATCTGCATGCCTGGCACTTATTCATGATACGTGTGGACGAAGCGCGTTGTGGTATCAGCCGTGACGCACTGATGGAACGCCTGAAAGAGCAGGGTATCGGAACCGGTTTACATTTCCGTGCTGCTCACACTCAAAAATATTATCGCGAACGTTATCCGCACCTGAGCCTGCCAAACAGCGAATGGAATTCGGCGCGTTTGTGCAGTTTGCCGCTGTTCCCTGATATGCAGGACAGCGACGTTGACCGCGTTGTCGCGGCTCTTTTTTCCCTTCTGGAGGCGCAGTAGTGGCGCATTACGAACCTATTCGTAAAGTCTCGGTAGTTATCCCGGTCTACAACGAAGAAGAAAGCCTGCCGGCGTTGCTTTCCCGCACGCAGGCCGCTTGTCAACAATTAACCCAGCAATACGAAATTATTCTGGTGGATGACGGCAGCTCCGACAGCTCCGGCGATATGCTTTCTGCCGCCGCCGAACAACCTGACAGCCATATCATCGCTGTTTTACTCAACCGTAACTATGGTCAGCACTCCGCGATAATGGCCGGTTTCAGCCATGTTACGGGGGATCTGGTTATTACCTTAGATGCTGATCTGCAGAACCCGCCGGAGGAAATTCCGCGTCTGGTTGCTAAGGCGGATGAAGGTTATGACGTTGTCGGCACCGTGCGTGCTAACCGTCGTGACTCCTGGTTCCGTAAAACGGCATCAAAGATGATCAACATGATGATCCAGCGCGCCACCGGCAAATCGATGGGTGACTACGGCTGTATGTTACGGGCTTATCGCCGTCACATCATTGAAGCCATGCTGCACTGCCATGAGCGCAGTACGTTCATTCCTATTCTGGCTAACACATTCGCGCGCAAAACCGTGGAAATTCCTGTTCAGCATTCCGAGCGTGAATTTGGTGATTCCAAATACAGCCTGATGAAACTGATCAATCTGATGTATGACCTGATCACCTGCCTGACGACAACACCCTTGAGAATGCTCAGCGTTGTCGGCAGTGTGATTGCCATCTTCGGTTTCGTTCTCGCGGTATTTCTTATTTTAATGCGCCTTATTAATGGCCCTGAGTGGTCCGCGGAAGGCGTATTCACGCTATTTGCATTGTTATTCATGTTTATCGGTGCGCAGTTTGTCGGTATGGGATTACTCGGTGAATACATCGGGCGGATCTATAACGATGTTCGTGCGCGTCCCCGTTATTTCGTTCAAAAAGTCGTCGGCGTTCGTTCCGAAGATAACAGTCAGGAAGAAGAGTGATGAAAGCGATTGTATTTGCCTATCATGATATTGGTTGTGTTGGTTTACAGGCTCTGGTTGACGCGGGTTACGATGTTCAGGCGGTTTTCACCCATACTGATTCCCCGAATGAGAACCAATTCTTTTCTTCCGTTGCGCGTCAGGGTGCTGAATTGGATTTGCCTGTTTATGCGCCTGAAGATGTTAACCATCCATTGTGGGTCGACCGCATCCGTGCTTTACAGCCCGATATTATTTTCTCCTTCTACTACCGCAATATGTTGAGCGAAGAGATTTTATCTCTGGCACCGCAGGGTGGCTTCAATCTGCATGGTTCATTGTTGCCACGTTATCGCGGTCGCGCGCCGGTTAACTGGGCGCTTCTGAATGGCGAAACTGAAACGGGCGTGACCTTGCATAAAATGGTCAAACGTCCTGACGCAGGCGACATCGTTGGTCAGCGTAAAGTGGCTATTACTGCCGATGATACTGCGCTGAAACTTCATGCCAAAGTGCGTGAAGCGGCTAAAGCCTTACTGACGGATGTGCTGCCTGAAATGAAGGCGGGCAACATCACCCTGACCCCGCAAGATGAAACGCAGGCCAGCTACTTTGGCCGCCGTACTGCGGCAGACGGTGAAATTCACTGGCACAAATCTGCCACAGAAATCAATAACCTGATCCGTGCGGTGACTGAACCCTACCCGGGTGCGTTCTCTTATCTGGGACAGCGTAAACTGACTATCTGGCGTGCACGTCCGCTGGCAACTCAGCACGACAAACAACCGGGCACTGTGCTTTCTTCTGATCCGCTGACCATCGCCTGTGGCGAAGGTGCGCTGGAAATTCTGGCCGGCCAGAGCGAAAACGGTCTGTATGTTCAGGGCTCCCGTCTGGCGCTGGAACTGGGCATTATGCCGGATATGCGCGTTGCTACGCTGCCAACGGCGGTGATGAAACGTCGTACCCGCGTTTTAATTCTCGGTGTGAATGGCTTTATTGGTAACCACCTGAGCGAGCGCCTGCTTCGCGAAGATCGCTATGAAATTTATGGTCTGGATATCAGCTCTGACGCTATCAGCCGTTTTATGGGCAATCCGCATTTCCACTTCGTGGAAGGTGATATCAGCATTCATTCAGAATGGATTGAATATCACATCAAAAAATGCGACGTCGTGCTGCCGCTGGTGGCTATCGCAACGCCAATTGAATACACCCGTAATCCGCTGCGCGTATTTGAACTGGATTTTGAAGAAAACCTGAAAATCGTCCGCGATTGTGTGAAATACAAAAAACGTATCATTTTCCCGTCAACGTCTGAAGTTTACGGGATGTGTGATGACAAAGAATTCGATGAAGATCATTCACGTCTGATTGTCGGTCCGATCAACAAACAGCGCTGGATTTACTCGGTTTCCAAGCAGTTGCTGGACCGGGTTATCTGGGCTTACGGCGCGAAAGAAGGCCTGAAATTTACCCTGTTCCGTCCGTTTAACTGGATGGGCCCACGTCTGGACAACCTGGATGCCGCGCGTATCGGCAGCTCCCGCGCCATTACCCAGCTGATCCTGAATCTGGTTGAAGGTTCACCGATCAAACTGGTGGATGGTGGCGAGCAGAAGCGCTGCTTCACGGATATTAACGACGGTATCGAAGCGTTGTTCCGCATTATCGAAAACCGCGACAACTTGTGTGATGGTCAGATCATCAACATCGGTAACCCGACCAACGAAGCGAGCATTCGTGAACTGGCAGAAATGCTGCTGAGCAGCTTTGAATCGCATCCGCTACGCGCGCAGTTCCCGCCGTTCGCCGGTTTCAATCTGGTGGAAAGCAGCACTTATTACGGTAAAGGCTATCAGGACGTGGAGCATCGCACGCCGAGCATCAAAAATGCCCGTCGTCTGCTGAACTGGAAACCGGAAATTGGCATGGATAAAACCGTTGCTGAAACCCTGGATTTCTTCCTGCGTTCAGTAAATCCTGACGCTGACAAAGCCTGAAACGGTGCCCGTCATGAAGAAAGTGGGTCTGCGCATTGATGTGGATACCTGGAGTGGCACCCGCGAGGGTGTCCCTCAGCTTCTGCAAACCCTTGCAAATCATAAAATTACCGCCAGTTTCTTCTTCAGCGTTGGCCCGGATAATATGGGGCGCCATTTATGGCGCCTGCTTAAACCGCGCTTCCTGTGGAAAATGCTGCGCTCTAATGCAGCGTCTCTTTACGGCTGGGATATCTTACTGGCAGGCACTGCGTGGCCGGGTAAACTTATCGCGCGTGACCTCGGTTATCTGATGAAAGAAACCGCAAAACGCGGGCATGAAGTCGGGCTGCACGCCTGGGATCATCAGGGCTGGCAGGCCAATGTCGGGAAATGGTCCGGGGAACAGATGGAAGAACAAATCAGGCTGGGGCTGGAGGCGCTCGAAAAAAGTCTGGGTCATGACGTTGAATGTTCGGCAGTCGCAGGCTGGCGTGCCGATGAGCGGGTCATTGAAGTCAAAGAACGTTTCCATTTTTACTACAACAGTGATTGCCGCGGAACGCGACCTTTCCTGCCCGTACTGGAAAATGGGACACCGGGCACCGTGCAGATCCCCGTGACATTACCGACTTACGACGAAGTGGCTGGCGGCGAGATTAATGCAGATAACTTCAACGACTTTATTCTTGATGCTATTGCGAAAGATAATGGTGTGCCGGTTTATACCATTCATGCCGAAGTGGAAGGCATGTCACTGGCTAAACAGTTCGATGAATTATTAACCCGTGCATCCGCACAGGGGATCCAGTTTTGTGCGCTGGGTGAGTTGTTGCCGCAAGATCTGAGTACATTGCCAAGAGGCAAAGTGGTTCGCGCCAGTTTTCCGGGTCGGGAAGGCTGGTTAGGCTGTCAGCAAGAAGGTTTTTCCTGATGTCGAAAACAATTAAAGGCGTGTGGGGCACTCTGATTTTAGTGTTCTTTGCACTGATTTACCTTGTTCCTCTTAATACCCGTCTCTTATGGCAACCCGATGAAACCCGTTACGCAGAAATCAGCCGCGAAATGCTCCAGCGCGGCGACTGGGTGGTACCGCATCTTCTCGGGCTGCGATATTTTGAGAAACCTGTCGCAGGATACTGGTTTAATAATATCAGCCAGATGATTTTTGGTGACAGCAACTTTGCGGTGCGTTTTGGTGCGGTATTCAGCACGGCGCTCAGCGCCATTCTGGTGTTCTGGCTTGCACATCTTATGTGGCGTAACCGCCAGACGGCTTACACGGCGGCGTTGATTTATCTGTCCATGGCGCTGGTCTTCGGCATCGGAACTTACAGCGTGATGGATCCGATGATCACGTTGTGGATGACGGCTGCAATGGTCGCAAGCTATTTCTGCCTGCGGGTCTCGCGCGCCTCTCATAAAGCCCTGAGCTGGATAGTTCTCGGGCTGGCCTGCGGTATGGGCTTTATGACCAAAGGTTTTCTGGCACTGGCGTTACCGGTGATTGCCCTTCTGCCGGTTATCTGGCGCGAAAAGCGTTTCAAAACCCTGTTTGGTTGGGGGCCAGTGGCGATTGTGAGCGCGGCGGTACTGAGCCTGCCATGGGTGCTGGCGATAGCACACCGCGAGCCGGACTTCTGGAACTACTTCTTCTGGGTTGAGCATATTCAGCGTTTCGCAGAGGCCGATGCTCAGCACAAGGCACCTTTCTGGTATTACCTGCCGGTACTGTTTCTGGGCGCGCTGCCGTGGCTCGGGTTGTTACCGGGAGCACTGCGGGCGGGCTGGACTAAACGGGTCATGCGTCCGGAATTATTCTTCCTGTTTAGCTGGGCAATCATGCCGCTGATTTTCTTCAGCGTTGCTAAAGGTAAATTGCCGACTTACATTTTGCCGTGCTTTGCGCCGCTTGCCCTGCTGATGGCGGATTATTTGGGTAATATCCGTGAGTCAGGGAAATTACGGGCACTGAAAGCCAATGGCGTCATCAATATCGTGTTTGGCATTCTGCTGGCTGCGGCGGTTCTGGTGGTCTCGGGCATATTGCCTTTCCACATCAAAGCCGTGTTCAGCCGTCCGGAGTTGCCACATGCACTGATAGGTATTTTGTGTTTTGCAGTGTGGGCGCTGGCAGGCGCAATATCGCTGACGGATTTGAAAAAGCGCTGGTATTGGGCTGCCCTTTGCCCGCTGGTGCTGGCGTTGCTTATCGGACAGGCTATTCCGAAAAAAGTAATGGATTCCAAGCAGCCGCAACCCTTTCTGACGCAAAATATGGCGTTGCTGAAAGACAGCCGGTATGTGCTGACAGATAACGTCGGTGTGGCAACTGCCATTGCGTGGACACTCAAGCGCAGCGATATTCTGATGTTTGATGAAAAGGGTGAGCTGCAGTACGGTCTGAGCTATCCGGATGCCAAAGACAATTTTGTTGATGCGGCGCATTTCTCACAATGGCTGCAACACGCGCGTCAGCAAGGAAACGTCTCTCTCATCCTCAGGCTTGACCGCAATGCTGGGGTGAAATCCTCTCTGCCTCCTGCAGATCGAACGGTGCGGGTCGACCGGCAGGCGCTGTTATTCTACAAAAAACTGCCATGACCGGTTTCCTTCTGGTTCTTGCCGTCAGCGTCATCACCTGTGCCGGTCAGCTTTGTCAGAAGCAGGCCGCACTGGTGGCTGCGGCGGGTATGGCGGGGGTTTTACGCTGGCTCGGGCTGGCGATATTATTGCTCGGTATCGCCATGCTGTTGTGGTTGCGGGTCTTACAATTACTGCCGCTGAGTCTGGCTTATCCGATGCTCAGTCTGAATTTCGTCTTAATCACGCTGTGTGCCCGCGGGTTCTTTGGTGAGATTGTCGATGGCCGCCACTGGTGCGGCGTCGCGCTGATCATGTGTGGCATAGCACTTATGAGTATCAGCCTATGAAGGGATATCTGTGGGGCGCGGGGAGTGTGTTGCTGGTCACGGCGGCACAATTGCTGATGAAATGGGGCATGGTGCAGATCCCGTTGTTTTCACTGTCGGCTGTAAACACTTCCTTTATTCTTAGCCATTTACATGCCCTGATTGCCGTTTTTCTCGGGCTGTGTGGCTATGTATTATCAATGGGATGCTGGTTTTTTGCGTTGCGTTACCTGCCGCTCAACCGGGCGTATACCTTACTCAGTCTGAGTTATGCGCTGGTGTATGTTGCCGCCGTCACTCTGCCCTGGTTCAATGAAAGCATCAGCTTAAGTAAAACAATGGGCGGCTTGCTTATCCTGTCAGGTGTCTGGCTTATCCACAGTAAGCCGGTAAAAAAATCCCATTAAAGGGTTTTTATGACGATAAAAAACATCATTAAACATTGGATGACGGATAAAATAGCGCTAAATTCTATTAGCTCTTAGATAACGGCGACTTATCCGGCACGCGTAAACCTTCGCGTCTGATCATGCCGTGACGCTATTCGAGAAGGAATGCACTATGCGCTGCCCGTCCGTATCCATGTATTCCCTGCTGGCTGTTGCCGCATTAATTCTTAACGGTTGCAGCAGCCATGCTCCGCCGCCGAGCGGCAGGTTTGCCGATTCTATTACTGTCGTGGCCGAGCTTAACGACCAGCTCAGCCAGTGGCACGGTGCCCCGTATCGTTACGGCGGATTACAACCGAGCGGCGTCGACTGTTCGGGTTTTGTCTTCCGCACTTACCGTGACCGATTTGGCGTCGTGCTGCCGAGAACGACCGCTGACCAGACCAAAATTGGCACCAAAGTGCCACGTGATGAGTTGTTGCCCGGCGACTTAGTCTTCTTCAAAACCGGCAGCGGTGAAAATGGTCTTCACGTCGGTATTTATGACACGGCCGATCAGTTCATTCACGCGTCGACCAGCCAGGGCGTGACCCGTTCTTCACTCGATAACGTTTACTGGCGTAAAGTGTACTGGCAGGCGCGCCGCATCTGACGCGGCGCCAGATCACATTCCCCCTGATTTCACTGCGTATTTCATCCTGTTTTTTGCTGTTATTATCCGGGCAGACTCTTTCAGGATGAATATGCAATGAAACCTCTCAGACTATTACTTTCCGATTCTTACGATCCCTGGTTCAATCTGGCTGTAGAAGACTGTATTTTCCGCGAGATGACCACGCAGCGCGTGTTGTTCCTCTGGCGGAATGCCGAAACGGTGGTTATCGGGCAGGCGCAGAATCCGTGGAAAGAATGCAATACCCGCAGAATGGAAGAAGACGGTATTCGTCTGGCGCGACGCAGCAGTGGCGGCGGAGCGGTTTTTCACGATCTGGGGAATACCTGTTTCACCTTTATGGCGGGCAAGCCGGAATATGATAAAAGCGTTTCAACCGGCATTATACTCAATGCATTAAAGAGCCTGGGCATCGATGCCAGCGCATCGGGTCGTAACGATCTGGTGGTTCAGACGCCGGAAGGCGAGCGGAAAATTTCCGGTTCCGCCTATCGTGAAACGGCCGACCGCGGCTTCCATCATGGCACGTTACTGCTTAATGCCGATCTTAGCCGTCTCGCTAATTATCTCAATCCGGACGTCAAAAAGTTACAGGCGAAAGGGATCACTTCGGTGCGCTCGAGGGTTGCAAATCTTAATGAGTTTGTGCCGGATATCAGTCATGAGCAAATTTGCGAAGCTGTCACCGAAGCGTTTTTTGACTGGTATGGTGCGCAAGCAGAACCTGAAATCATCTCTCCGGACGTGTTTCCGGATATTCCTGGCTTCCCCGAACGATTTGCCAAACAAAGCAGCTGGGAATGGAATTTCGGCAAAGCACCGGCATTCAGCCACTTGCTGAACGAACGGTTTGTCTGGGGCGGTGTGGATATCCACTTTGATGTGGAGAAGGGTAATATCAGCCGTGCGCAGATTTTCACCGACAGCCTTAATCCAGCCCCGTTGCTGGCGTTAGCCGGAAAACTGGCCGGTACGCGCTATCACGCGCAGGACGTCGGGCAAACTTGCCAGCGCATCATTAATCAATATCCGGCGATGCAGGCAGAACTTACTGAACTGCAAAACTGGCTGGTGCGCTGTATCCGATAACGGAGAGAACACCGGAGGCTGATGCCAGGCGGGCCTCCGGCGGTTGTTGCACTTCATCACGTCTGAACCCTTTCTCAGCAATGATTAAGCTGGCAGATGACGCATAATTTCTGCTTTATTATTGCGACAGAAAAATCATCTATGATTTTTAAAAAACCTGGCAGTGAATGCTGGCACTTGCACAATATTTCATAAGTGACTATAACCATTAGCTAAAATATTTAGTAACATGTGTTATGTACATCAGCATAAAACACAGCAAAAATTCTTGTTAAAAATGACCGGTAGCACTCATACGGCAAGTTGCACGTTTTTATCTCTGACGATAAGATTAGTCTGAAATTGCTGGACTGAATGGCATAAACCTTAATAAGAAGGCGGCAAGAAGAAGGGTGTCTTAAAAATTTTTGATTTCGCAGCTGTTCGCCTGGTCGTCGCAACAGACTTACAACCGGACAGGTTCTTTCTTGATATCAATTTCTCTAATATTTCGGTTTCGCCTCGGGGCCCCGGTATCTTTATGATCTGATTGATTGTCAAAAAAGTTATTAATCAATTAGCCGTGCCGTTGATGTTTTGGACAAAAATGAAAATACAATTCGATACGGCCTTTAACAGCAGCTATCTGTGCCAGCCGGTCTACACTACTGAAGGGAAATTACTCGCCGTAGAATTGATTTGCCGTTTTTCCAGCGCAGACAGCAAGTTAGTGATGCCTACAGAACTGGTACTGAACCTGTTAACACCGCAGCAGTTATTACGGTTTCTTAATGAGCAACAGATATGGGCGGGTGAGCATGCCCGATGGTTTAGCGATAATCAGGTTATTTTGAATATTAGTGTTGAGGAAAGACAGGTGGCCTTATTACTGGAAGATGAAAATCTCCGCAAGGCTTTCAGCACGCATACTTTCATTCATCTTAATCTGAGTGAGTCATTCCCGCGTCTTTCCGAAGGCAGGAATAACCTGCAACTTGTTGCATTGAAGCAATATTTCCCGCTGTGGCTGGAAAACTTCGGGTCAGGCACCATTAATATGGTGCCCATTTTTGACCATCTTTTTCAGTGGGTGAAGCTCGACAAAAATCTTTTCTGGCAGCTCTATGAGGGAGAACATTTCACTATTGTCATGCCATCGCTGGTACGAAATGTTAACCGTTTTTGCCGGAATATTGTGATCGACGGGCTCGACACTCAGGACTATTTTGACGCGTTACGCAAAGCGGATATACAAGGGGTGAAGGGGTTGTTATGGCCTGGCGTTGACCCCGCCGAACTGAACAGTCTGCTTGTGCGGCCAGCTCAATTTCACTGATCGCAGATCGTTTCATTCTCAGGATCCCGGCCAGCGCCTGCTATGCCGGGTTTTTTATAACTTAAGGTAATAATCTCCCTGCGTTCTCTCCGTGTTAATTATCGCCCCGCAGTCCTACACTATTAAAAAGGGGGATTTATGCCGCAATTTGAACATCATTATGCTGACCAGTTGCCTGGCTTTTATACGCAACTGCAACCGACGCCGCTAAAAGGCGCAAGGCTTCTTTACCACAGCGAACCACTGGCGCGAGAACTGGGACTGGATGAATCACTTTTCGGTGCTGAACATCGTCAATACTGGTGCGGTGAAAAATTCTTCCCTGGCATGCAGCCTCTGGCTCAGGTTTACAGCGGGCATCAGTTCGGCCAGTGGGCCGGACAACTGGGTGACGGACGCGGTATTTTACTGGGCGAACAGGTTTTACCTTCCGGAAAACGGTTCGACTGGCATCTGAAAGGGGCAGGGCTGACCCCTTATTCACGAATGGGTGATGGTCGGGCGGTTTTGCGCTCCGTTGTTCGTGAGTTTCTCGCCTCTGAAGCGCTGCATCATTTATCGGTGCCCACAACGCGGGCGCTGACGATTGTCACCAGCGATGAGCCGGTTTTTCGCGAGCAGCCTGAGCGCGGCGCAATGCTGATCCGCGTGGCGGAAAGCCATGTCCGCTTTGGTCACTTTGAACACTTCTACTACCGTAAACAACCTGAGCAGGTAAAGCAGCTGGCAGATTATGTCATCGCACACCACTGGCCGCAGTTGCTGGAAAGTGAACCGGTGGCGGCATTACGCTACCAGCAATGGTTTACCGGGGTGGTAGAGCGCACTGCCCGGCTGATGGCGCAATGGCAAAGTATTGGTTTCGCCCACGGTGTGATGAATACCGACAATATGTCCATTCTCGGGCTGACTATCGATTACGGCCCTTACGGTTTCCTCGACGATTATCAGCCGGGTTATATCTGCAACCATTCCGATCATCAGGGGCGTTATAGCTACGATAATCAGCCGGCGGTAGCGTACTGGAATCTGCATCGTCTGGCACAGACGTTATCCGGCCTGATGTCAGCGGAACAGCTACAAACCGCGCTTGGCGAGTATGAACCTGCGCTGATGAGAGCCTATGGCACGCTGATGCGCGGCAAACTGGGCTTCTTCACAGAGAATAAACAAGATAACGATCTGCTGACCGGATTGTTGAGCCTGATGGCGAAAGAGGGCAGGGATTTCACCCAGACCTTCAGGTTGCTCAGCCAGACAGAACAACAGCAAGCCGCGTCGCCTTTGCGGGATGAGTTCATCGACCGTCAGGCTTTCGACAGCTGGTATCAGGCTTATCGTCAGCGCTTACAAACGGAAGATATTGGTGATGCAACGCGGCAGGACGCCATGAAACAAAGTAATCCGCGTATTATTTTGAGAAACTATCTGGCGCAGAAAGCCATTGAAAGGGCTGAAGCGGATGACATCAGTGCGCTGGAGCAACTTCATCAGGCATTACGTGATCCTTACAGCGATGCGCCTCAGTATGACGAGATGGCGGCATTACCCCCTGACTGGGGTAAGCACCTCGAAATTTCCTGTTCGAGCTGATATAAAAAATGCCACATCCTGATGTGGCATTTTTACTGAACCCTCTCTACTGACGCAAGAAAATCTGCGGCAATGCGGTTTCCGGATGCGGGCAGACGTTCAAATCGGCCTGATACCAGCGGCTGAGTATGGCTTCGCTCAGTACGTCAGCGGGCGTCCCGCTGGCAACCACTTTTCCGCTGTGCAATAAAATAATCCGGTCGGCATACAACGCCGCGAGATTGAGATCATGCAGCACGCAACATACCGCCAGCGGCGTTTGCCGGGTTAACTGTCGCAGTAAACGCAACGCGTGTTGCTGATGATATAAATCCAGTGCCGATGTAGGCTCATCCAGAAACAACCAGCGCGAGGAAGGTTCGGGTTGCCAGAGCTGGATCAGCACCCGCGCAAGCTGAACCCGCTGTTGTTCGCCACCTGATAAATGACGGTAATCCCTCTCTGCCAGATTCAGACAGTCAGTCTGCGTCATGACTTCAGTCAGTGCCCGTTGCAGATTTTGCTGACCGTGCGGTGAACGCCCGAGTGTCAGCACTTCCCGCACGCTAAAGCCAAACGCTAAGGTATTGTTCTGACGCATAACCGCCCGGGTGCGCGCCAGTTCCTGTGCTGGCCAGTCATTGAGTTGCCTTCCCTGAAGCGAAATCTGCCCCGCTTGTGGCATCAGGTATCCGGTCAGCATACGCATCAGTGTTGATTTTCCGGTACCGTTTGGCCCAATCAGCGCCACCATCTCTCCGCTTTGCAAGCTGAGTGAAACATCGTCAATTAACCGGCGGCCGTTGACGGAATACGTCAGGTTTTCTGCAACCATGGATGAAGTGAAATCAGACATTACGCGTAACCCCCGGGCGCAGGATCAGCCATAAGAAATACGGGCCACCAATCAGGCTGGTTAACAATCCCACGGGCATTTCTGCCGGAGCAACCAGGGTCCGGGCCAGCGTGTCAGCCAGCAAAAGCAGGCAGGCGCCCGCCATGGTCGATCCCGGTAAGAGCCAGCGGTGGTCGGCGCCAATACGCATCCGCAACAGATGCGGGATCACCAGACCGATAAAGCCAATCACACCGGAAACCGCGACAGCAGCCCCGACCAGCAGGGCGCTCAGCAGCAATAATTGCAATTGCGTACGGCGGACATTCACACCGAGATAGTGCGCATCTTCTTCACCTAATTGCAGAATATTCAGGCGCCGCGCCATAAACAGCGCCGCAATACAGGCAGGCAGGATCAGCGAAGATGCCACGGCCAGTGTAGGCCATTGCGCCTGCCCGAGACTGCCCATGCTCCACAGTGAAAACTGGCGTAGCTGCTGATCATCGCTGACGTAGGTCAACACGCCGACAGCAGCCCCGCACAACGCATTGATGGCAATACCGGCGAGAAGTAAACGCGATAATCCGCCATGGCCGAAACGGCTCAGCGTAAAGACGATAGCTGAAATTGCCAGACTGCCGACAAATGCGCTGATCATATGGCTGTAAAGGGCCAGTAATGGCGGCAATGCCAGCGGCATCACAATGGTCAGTGCAACCGCCAGCGCCGCGCCGCTGCTAATGCCAAGCAGACCGGGGTCTGCCAGCGGGTTACGAAATAAACCCTGCATCACCGCACCGGAACTGGCCAGCGCGCAACCGACTATCACAGCCAGCAACACGCGGGGAAGGCGGATTGTCAGCCAGACTTGCCACAAACTGTCGTCAAACGGGCGTGCGAGCAGCGTTCCCAGCGACAGTGACATCGCACCGGTATTGGTTGCCATCACGGCCAGCACCAGCAGCGCGCCGCCGAGGCCAATCAGCGCCCAAACCGGTGAGCGGCGACGTGACGGCACCGGAGGGCTCATGCTGCTCATTTTGCCTGTTCCGCCGCATGACGAAGTTGTGCCATCACCGCAGGCGTTTGCAAACCAAAGCCCAGCAGGGACATATCATCGATAACCAGCACACGCTTATTTTTGCCCGCAGGCGTCATGGCAACACCCGGCAGTTTCCACACCTGTTCCATTCCACCAAGGGTTTTAACACCGTCCGCGGTCAGTAAAAGGATATCCGGTGCACTGGCGATCACACCCTCCTGTGACAGCGGCCGATAACGGCTGAAGCCTTGCATCGCGTTTTTCGCCCCGACAGACGTGATCATGGCGTCTGCCGCAGTACCCTGGCCCGCAGCCATAGAGGTCATGCCACCGTGACTCATCACAAACAGCATTTTTACCGGCAAAGGATCGTGGTGAATAGCTGAAATCTGCGAACGATAGTCCGCGATCAGTTTTTCACCTTCTGCCTGACGGTTCAGTGCCGCCGCAATCACTGTTATTTTACGCGGGACGGTTTCAGCAGAAGGTGTTCCCGGCACACGAACCACTTTTACACCGTTCTGCTCAAGCTGCTTTAAAACCAGTGACGGTTCTGCCAGCTCGCTGCTCAGTACCAGCGACGGGTGCATAGATAAAATCCCTTCGGTATTAAGCTGACGCATATAACCGACGTCCGGCAGACCCAGTACCGCCTGCGGACGCAAGCTGGTACTGTCGCGGGCGACCATTTCGTTGCCCGCACCGAGTGCGTAAATAATCTCGGTGACGTCACCGCCAATACTGACCAGCTTTTCAGCGGCATGCAGCGCCGGAGTCGCCAGCAATGCTGTAACAGCGGCCAGCATTTTCAACGTTTTTTTCATGCTGCCACACCTTCGCTGCTAAGTTGCGCCAGCTGTTCCCGCCACTGAGTTTGTTCAGGGGTGCCTTCGGTACGCTGACCGTAAAGTTGCGCGATCTGGGTGCCGTCAGCGGCAAACAATTCCAGGCTGGTCACGAAACCGTCTTTGGTCGGCTTACGGGTGATCCAGCTTTCTGCGATAGCACTTTCCACCAGATGCAGAGTGAACTGCTTGTTGAAGACGTTGATCCACTCTCCGTGCGGCATGACCTTTTCGATCTGTCCGGTGAAAATTTGTACGCAACCACGGTTGCCCACAAAAATCATAATTTCGTTTTGGTCATCTTTGGCGATATTCAGTAAACGCGTCAGTGAGCCGTTATCCACTCGCCATGCCAGATCGTCCCCGACGGCTTTGAATGCTTGCTGGCGGGTGACGTCGTGGCGTTTCAGCAACTGGAAGAACTGATGAACGTCGGTCATTGCGCGCCATTCAGTATCGAGAGTGCGGGTATCTGCGGCCATCGGGGCCGGCGTTTCAGGAACTGCCTCTATCTGCAACGGCGGATTGACGTCACTTTTGTACTGCGCAATCAGCGCATCCCATGCTGCCATGTCAGTTTCATCGGTGTTATACACTTTATGAACGGCATCACCGTGCGCATCGAAGAACTGAATGCTGTGACGGACGCTGCGGGCCGTGGTTTCTGACAGGCTGAAGATGTGCAGCCAGTGTTGCAGAAACAGACGCAGGTCCAGCGCGCGAGGATTAAGGATCAGACCGGCATGACCGCTCAGATGCTGATTCTCATAGCGGCCCTCCTGCTCGTGTACGGCAAAGTCGTTACGGGTAATCGATTTCGCGCCGCCCACATTTTCCAGAGCAGCCAGCAAGGTACGGGCATCAACATCCAGACGTGCCGCGTCATGAGAAACACGCAAAGCCGTTAACTCAGCTTCGCTGATGCCCAAAATCTCCGCCAGATCGCGGGCATATTTACCGGGATTCGCTTCTTTGGCCTGTAAATAGTCCTGATAGTGAACTGAATGCATTGCTGTCTCCTCGTTGTCTAGGTCATCCGCTAGCTGGCGGATAAAAACTTACGATGTTATGTGAATGATTTGTAAAAATATTTAGGGCAAAAGCGCGATTCACGCATGATTGGTAATGGGAATTAATATCAATTTGATAATCATTATCAAATCATTACCTAAACACATCAAGGAAATTTTTGTGGCTGGCATGTAATTCTGTGGCGTTAACCCCTTAATTTAAGAGGGGAAGCAGGCGAGTCAGTGAGAGAAAGTATCAGAGCGGACAGGGCGTTAGTGCGCTGTTATCGTAAAAAAGGGCAACCAACGTTGCCCTTAAGAAGGTTACAGCAAAGTGATCAAAACCGGCTGTTTGTGGCCTGCGCGAGCATTGAGAGCAATGTCTCAGTGTCTTCCCAACTCAGACAAGGGTCGGTAATCGATTTGCCGTAAACCAGAGGCTGGCCGGGAACGATAGGCTGTGTGCCTTCAACCAGGAAACTTTCCGCCATGATGCCCGCAATGGCAGTTGAACCGCTGATGATCTGCTGGCAAATATCTTCTGCCACGTCGAGTTGACGGCGGTGCTGTTTCTGGCAGTTGCCATGACTGAAATCGACCACAAGATGCTGAGGCAAATCGAATTCCGCCAGATTCAGACAGGCTTGTTCGAGGTCATCCGCATGATAATTTGGCTTCTTACCTCCGCGCATAATCACATGACCATAAGGATTGCCGGCGGTACGGTAAATAGTCATCTGACCATTTTTATCCGGTGACAGGAACATATGGCTGGTACGTGACGAACGGATAGCGTCGATGGCGATGCGGGTATTCCCGTCAGTCCCATTTTTAAAACCCACAGGACAGGAAAGCGCCGAGGCCATTTCGCGGTGGATCTGGCTTTCTGTGGTACGTGCACCGATGGCCCCCCAGCTGATCAGGTCGGCAATATATTGTCCGATCACCATATCAAGGAATTCGGTCGCAGTCGGGATGCCCAGTTGGTTAACGGTCAGTAATACCTTACGCGCCAGTTCAATGCCGTCATTAACACGGCAGGAACCGTTCAGTTCAGGGTCTGAAATCAGGCCCTTCCAGCCGACAACGGTACGTGGTTTTTCAAAGTACGTACGCATGACGATTTCCAGGCGATCCTGATACTTTTCACGCAGTACGCTGAGTTTGCCCGCGTAATCAATAGCCGCTTCTATATCGTGGATTGAGCAGGGCCCAACAACGACCAGCAACCGCCGATCTTCACCGCTGATAATCTTTTCAATTCGTTTACGTGATTCCATCACGTGTTGTGCCACCGACGGGGAAATTGGCAATTTGTCTGCCAGTGCCTGAGGCGTAATCAGGCTGTCGATGCGCGTCGTACGCAGTTCATCTGTTTGTGACATCGTGTTCTCGAAAATTTGTTTCTTCTCTGCGGCAGGAATACCGGGAAGTGATGCCGGTCACAATAACGCAAAAACCGATGAATTCAACCACTGTCAGCAGGATATGCCATCCACATCAGTAAAAAGGATTCAGAACATACGGCGGCTCATGCCGAAGCTGTCCATGATCTTTGCCGAAATTTCCTCGACGGAATAATTGGTACTGTTGAGGTAGCGGATCTGGTTTTTACGAAATAAGGCTTCTACTTCAGAGACTTCCATCCGACACTGGCGCAAAGATGCATAGCGGCTGTTTTCAACCCGTTCCTGGCGAATTGCCGTCAGGCGCTCCGGGTCAATCGTCAGGCCAAACAGCTTATGCATATATGGCTTTAACGCGGCAGGTAACTGGATATTGTCCATGTCGTCGGCGGTAAATGGATAGTTAGCTGCGCGGATACCAAACTGTAATGCCAGATAAAGGCTGGTCGGTGTTTTACCGCAGCGTGAGACACCCAGTAAAATCACTTGAGCCTGATCGAGGTTGCGCAGGGAAATGCCGTCGTCATGGGCCAGGGTGTAATCAATCGCGGCAATGCGTGCATCGTATTTAGTGATATTGCTGGCGGTCAGGCCATGCGTCCGGTTGGCAATGGGAGTGGGATCGACGCCCAGTTCATTCTGTAAGGGGGCGACCAGTGACTGGACAATGTCCTGACAGAAACCTTCACTGCCTTTAATGATGTCGCGGATATTGGGTGAAATGATGGAATAAAACACCAGCGGCCGGGCACCGGTTTTCTCAAAAATTTCATTAATTTGCCGGCAGACGGCTTTGGCACGTTCTTCACTTTCGACAAAGGGGAGAGAGTAGGTTGTGGCGTTTACCGGAAATTGTGAAAGTACGGCGTGGCCCAAAACCTCTGCTGTAATCGCGGTACCGTCTGAAATGTAAAATACGCATCTGTCCACAAACTGCTCCTGAGTTGTCACACTTCATTTATCTTCAATTTATCGCTTATTTAGTAATAACCAGAATTTCAGGAAATAAAAAGCGGATTTCACCCGCCTGTCGATGTTCTGTTCATGACTGCGAGACAGTGCGCAAAATGACTGTAATAAATGAAATGCTATTTTAAATTTTCCACGATGTCTCGCAGCTTTTTGATTTGCTTCAGCCTAACTTCAGCAGCCCTGTTAACATTGATTCCGTGGCGAAACTAACGAGAACTTCTTACTGATTCATAAGGAATAATCTTGTTTTCCATCACGCGCGTCCTTTTGCTGCGCTGGAATTGTCCTAAACAAAAATAGTTTGATTTGCTGGATCGATTCACCTGTCCATCTCTTATGGAGCATTATGCTAATCTCAAAATGACAGCGTTGTTAAATGACAGAAAAAGCGTCGCTGACAATGACTCGACAACCGGTTTGCACGCCTACTGACTTTTACTGTAAATAAATAAGAAAGGATTGTTTCATGGCTCATCTCGATCCCGATTTACGCAATGTTATCTGGTACAACCAACTGGGTATGAAGGACGTTGATAAAGTCGGGGGCAAGAACGCATCCCTCGGGGAAATGATCACCAATTTGTCTGATCTGGGTGTTTCAGTTCCAAATGGTTTTGCAACGACTTCTCAGGCATTCAATGATTTTCTCGATCAGAGCGGTGTAAACCACCGTATCCATGAGTTGCTGGATAAAACGGATGTTGACGATATCGGGCAATTAACCCAGGCGGGCATGCAAATCCGCCAGTGGATCATTGAGACGCCATTCCAGCCTGAACTTGAGAAATCCATCCGCGAGGCCTATCAGCAACTTGCTGACGGTGAGCCTGATGCGTCATTCGCTGTGCGTTCTTCTGCAACAGCCGAAGACATGCCGGATGCGTCATTTGCCGGACAACAGGAAACCTTCCTGAATGTTCAGGGGTTTGACGCCGTACTGACCGCCGTGAAACATGTTTATGCTTCCTTATTTAATGACCGTGCCATTTCTTATCGTGTGCATCAGGGCTACGACCATCGTGGTGTGGCGCTTTCTGCGGGTGTACAGCGCATGGTGCGTTCTGATCTCGCTTCTGCAGGCGTAATGTTCACCATTGATACCGAGTCTGGTTTTGATCAGGTGGTCTTTATCACCTCGGCTTATGGTCTGGGTGAAATGGTCGTTCAGGGCGCGGTTAACCCTGATGAATTTTATGTACATAAACCGACCCTGGAAAAGAATAAGCCTTCTATTGTCCGTCGCACGATGGGCTCGAAGAAAATTCGCATGGTATATGCGCCGAGCCAGGAACATGGCAAACAGGTACAGATTGAAGATGTGCCTGCTGAACTGAGCACCCGTTTCTCCCTGACGGATGACGAAGTGCAGTCACTGGCCCGTCAGGCATTACTGATTGAAAAACACTATGGCCGCCCGATGGATATCGAATGGGCGAAAGATGGCCATAACGGCAACCTTTATATCGTGCAGGCGCGTCCGGAGACGGTTCGTTCCAACGGTCAGGTGATGGAACGCTATCAGCTGAATGGCAGCAGCAAAGTGCTGGTTGAAGGCCGCGCTATCGGCCATCGCATCGGGGCCGGGCCGGTGAAAATCATTCATGATATCAGTGAAATGCACCACGTTAAGGCGGGTGATATTCTGGTGACCGACATGACGGATCCTGACTGGGAGCCCATCATGAAAAAGGCATCGGCAATTGTCACCAACCGCGGGGGCCGTACCTGTCACGCCGCTATTATTGCGCGTGAACTGGGTATTCCTGCGGTAGTCGGTTGTGGTGATGCCACTGAAAAACTCACAGAAAACCAGAAAGTGACGGTTTCCTGTTCTGAAGGCGATACCGGTTATGTCTATCAGGATGAGCTGGACTTCACCGTCCAGAGTTCTGAAATTGATGAACTGCCAACATTACCGCTGAAGATCATGATGAATATCGGCAACCCCGATCGCGCGTTCGACTTCGCCTGTCTGCCGAATGAAGGTGTCGGGCTGGCGCGTTTAGAATTCATCATTAACCGCATGATTGGTGTGCATCCAAAAGCCTTGCTGGAGTTTGATCAGCAGCCGGCGGAATTGCAGGAAACCATCAATAAGATGATTCAGGGCTATGACAGCCCGCGTGAATATTATGTGGCACGCCTGACGGAAGGGATCGCAACGCTTGGCGCAGCATTCTGGCCGAAACGGGTGATTGTGCGTCTGTCCGACTTTAAGTCGAATGAATACGCCAATCTGGTCGGCGGCGAAAAATACGAGCCTCACGAAGAAAACCCGATGCTCGGCTTCCGTGGCGCGGGTCGTTATGTCTCCGACAGCTTCCGTGATTGTTTTGCGCTGGAATGTGAGGCCATGAAACGCGTGCGTAATGATATGGGGCTGACCAACGTTGAAGTGATGATCCCGTTTGTACGTACCGTGGCACAGGCTGAAGCTGTCGTGAAAGAGCTGGCGAATCAGGGGCTGAAACGGGGCGAAAATGGCCTGAAAGTGATCATGATGTGTGAAATCCCGTCAAATGCCTTACTGGCAGATCAGTTCCTTGAGCATTTTGACGGTTTTTCTATAGGTTCTAATGATATGACTCAGCTCGCGCTGGGGCTGGATCGTGATTCCGGCGTGGTTTCTGAACTCTTTGATGAACGAAACGAAGCCGTTAAAGCGCTTTTATCGATGGCCATCAAAGCCGCTAAGAAACAGGGGAAATATGTCGGTATTTGCGGGCAAGGACCTTCAGATCATCAGGACTTCGCACAATGGCTGATGGAAGAGGGAATCGACAGTTTGTCACTGAATCCGGATACCGTTGTACAAACCTGGCTGGCGTTAGCTGAAAAGTAAATAAACTCCTAATGCCCGACATTAAAGGCTGTCACTTTCATGTGGCGGCCTTTTTTTTACGCGGATATAAGTTACGGCAATAAAAAATAATGGGTATCGGGTTGCATGATAAAGAGAAGGATGAGGTAAAGAAATAAAAAAAAAGCCCGTCATAGAAGACAGGCAAAGACTACACACAGCAATTTGGGATATACCAGCTTAGGGGGAAGCTTGTATATAAATCAGTGGGTTGAAATCCGAACTGTTAATAATACTAAGTTTCTCAAGGTATTTAGTCTGTAAGAATTCTCCTAATAGGTATTATTCTCATGCTAATTGATGAGAAGAAGTGTTGAGTGTGAGTAATTCAGGAAAAAAGCGGGAATAAAGAAAAAGGCGCTGCCCGGTTGAATTACCAGGGCAACGCCTGTGGTCAGTTAAAGCGCAATGAAATTATTCATCCAGCGCTTTCAGTGCTTCTTCAGGTTTCATATCAGGCTCAGGAGCCTCATGAACCCAAAGCGAAATCAGACGGTATGAGACGGCCAGCACGACCGGTCCGATAAACAGGCCAATCATGCCAAAAGCAAATAAGCCACCAATAACACCGGACAAGATAAGCAGCATCGGTAAATCTGCCCCCATGCGGATCAGAACCGGGCGCAGCACGTTATCCAGAGAGCCGACCACACAACTCCATACCAGCAAGACGGTGCCCCAGGTATTGTCGCCGGACCAGTACAGCCAGATGATGGCAGGGATCAGCACCAGCAACGGCCCGATTTGCGCAACGCAGCACACGAACATCACGACAGTCAGCACAGTGGCATAAGGAATACCAGCGATTGCCAGCCCGATGCCGCCAAGAACGGACTGCACAATTGCGGTGACAACCACACCCAGCGCCACGGCGCGAATTGCTTGTCCGGCTAAAATAACCGCAGCATCACCGCGTTCAGCGGCAAGACGAACGGCGAAATGACGGATCCCCATCGCAACCTGTTCGCCACGGCTATAGAGAAGGGCGCTGAATAACAGCATCAGCGAACAGTGCACAATGAAGCGTCCAAGATGCCCGGCCTGGACGACGAACCACGACGCAGTTTGCCCGACATAAGGCTGCAGTTTGCCCATCAGTGCGTTACCGCCACCGTTAATCAGCGCATGCCAGCCAATGTAAAGTTTATGTCCAACCAGAGGAATAGAATTTAACCAGTGGAAATCAGGCATGTGCAATATAGACGGATTGCTCGCAATAGCGACCAAAGGCGCTCCATTTTCAATGGCACTGCTGACCAGTAAGGCAATAGGCAAAACGAATAAAAGGATCAGCAGGAGTGTCATGATAATGACTGCGAGAAAACGGCGTCCCCACAGGATCCTTTGTAGTTTTATCATCAGCGGCCAGGTGGCGATAACCACCATGCCAGCCCAGGCGAAGCCCAAAATAAAAGGCTGAACAATCCAGATACTGGCGATCGTCATCAGGGCGATAAACAGTACCCCGAACATAATCTGGGGCAAGTCATAACGTTTAATTGGGAGATTCATTCATGTTTCTCAATGTGATAAACGAAGTCAGGCACGAACCCTGTGCCTCCAAACACTATCTTCATAAAAAGCATGCTAAAAATAAGCATGGAACATACGGCTGCTTTTGGATAGCCCGCCACACAATTAGTTGCAAGGCGTTGCTGCCGTACGTGCTTTTTGCGGCATGTCATGAAACATCTGCAACAAAGATGAACCAGACGGAGCGCTTAAAAACGAAGTATGTTAGTTTTTATTCCAGATAAAGAACAGGGTGGATCTGCCCGGCAGATCCGGCAGGTCGCCTCGGGCCCGCCAGGCATACAACAAAGACAGAGTCATAATTCAATGATCCCACAGATTTCTCAGGCACCGGGTGTCATCCAGCTGGTGCTCGATTTTTTGGACGCGTTAAAAAGTAACGGTTTTACGGGTGATGTCACAACAAGTTATGCCGACAGGCTGACGATGGCGACGGACAACAGTGTCTATCAGTTGCTGCCGGACGCGGTCTTATTCCCGATAGCAACGTCAGATGTTGCATTGATTGCCCGTCTGGCCGGGCAGGAACGTTTTAAAACGCTTGTTTTCACGCCGCGCGGAGGCGGTACCGGGACTAATGGTCAGTCACTGAACCGTGGCATTGTGGTTGATATGTCCCGTCATATGAACCGCATTCTGGATATCAACCTGGAACAAGGCTGGGTTAAAGTTGAGGCCGGGGTTATCAAAGATCAGCTTAATGATTATCTGCGTCCGTTCGGCTTTTTCTTCTCGCCTGAGTTATCAACCAGTAACCGTGCGACGCTGGGGGGCATGATTAATACCGATGCATCTGGTCAGGGCTCGCTGGTTTACGGCAAAACGTCTGACCACGTTCTCGGTGTTCGTGCGATTGTGCTCGGTGGCGATATGCTGGATACCACTGCTATACCGACGGCGCTGGCGGAAAAGCTGGGTGAAGAAGATTCGGTCATCGGGCGGATTTACCGCACCGTACTGGACAGTTGTCGTGATAACCGCGCGCTGGTGCTTGAAAAATTCCCGAAACTTAACCGCTTCCTCACAGGTTACGATCTGCGGCATGTGTTGAGTGACGATCTGCAAACCTTCAACCTGACACGCATCCTGACCGGTTCAGAAGGCTCGCTGGCCTTTATCACCGAAGCACGTCTGAATATCACGCCAATCCCCAAAGTGCGTCGTCTGGTCAATATCAAATACGATTCCTTTAACTCAGCGTTACGCAACGCTCCTTTTATGGTGGAAGCCAGGGCGCTGTCGGTTGAAACCGTGGATTCCAAAGTGCTGAATCTGGCGCGTGAAGACATTGTCTGGCACAGCGTTCGTGATTACATCACGGATGTTGAAGGCAAAGACATGCAGGGGCTGAACATTGTTGAGTTCGCCGGAGATGATGCCGACCTGATTGAAACTCAGGTCAGTGCGTTGTGTGAACGCCTTGATAGCCTGATAAGTGATCAAGAGGGCGGTGTTATTGGCTATCAGATTTGCGCTGATCTGCCTGGTATTGAGCGCATTTATACGATGCGCAAGAAAGCTGTTGGCCTGCTGGGTAATGCAAAAGGGCAAGCTAAACCGCTGCCGTTTGCAGAAGACACCTGCGTGCCTCCTCAGCATCTGGCGGATTATATTGTCGAATTCCGTGCGCTGCTCGACAGTCATCATCTCAGTTATGGCATGTTCGGGCACGTAGATGCGGGTGTATTGCATGTGCGTCCGGCACTGGACATGTGTGACCCGCAGCAGGAGATATTACTCAAACAAATCTCCGATGAAGTCGTCGCCCTGACTGCTAAATACGGGGGGTTGCTATGGGGAGAACATGGCAAAGGTTTCCGTGCAGAATACAGTCCGGCATTTTTTGGTGAAGCGCTGTTCCATGAATTACGCCGGATCAAAACTGTATTCGATCCGGATAACCGTCTGAATCCCGGCAAAATCTGTGCGCCGCTTGAGTGCGACGAACCGATGATGAAAGTCGATGCGCCAAAACGCGGAACCCTGGATCGCCGTATTCCGCTGGCAGTCCGTCAGTCATTCCGCGGTGCGATGGAATGTAACGGTAACGGTCTGTGCTTTAACTTTGATGTGAAAAGCCCGATGTGTCCGTCGATGAAAATCACCGGCAGCCGTATCCACTCACCAAAAGGTCGCGCGGGCCTGGTACGTGAGTGGTTGCGTTTATTGTCGGAACAAGGTGTCGATCCGCTGGCGCTTGAGCATGCGCTGCCGGAAAAAGGCATGAGTTTCCGCAGCCTGATCGAGCGTACGCGCAACACCTGGCATGCCAATAAAGGCGAATATGATTTCTCACATGAAGTGAAAGAGGCAATGTCCGGCTGTCTGGCCTGTAAAGCCTGCTCGACGCAGTGCCCGATAAAAATTGATGTACCGGGCTTCCGCTCGCGTTTCCTGCAGCTTTATCACACGCGCTATCTGCGCCCGGCACGCGATCATTTTGTTGCGAGCGTGGAAAGCTACGCTCCCCTGATGGCCAAGGCCCCAAAAGTGTTCAACTTTTTCCTCAGGCAGCCCTGGTTGCGTGAGATGAGCCGGAAAAGTATCGGCATGGTAGATTTGCCTTTGCTGTCTTCTCCGACGCTTCGCGAGCAGTTATCAGGGCATCGCGCCAGTACAATGACCCTTGAACAACTGGAAGCCATTCCGCCTGCACGGCGTGGTGAGTACGTGCTGGTAGTACAAGATCCGTTTACCAGTTTTTATGATGCACAGGTCGTTGCTGATTTTATCCGTCTGATTGAAAAACTGGGTCTTAAACCGGTTCTGTTGCCTTTCTCACCTAATGGCAAAGCGCAGCACATAAAAGGTTTCCTGACCCGATTTGCCAAAACAGCCAGGAAAACGTCGCTGTTCCTTAACCGTGTATCACAGCTGGGAATGCCGATGGTGGGTGTCGATCCTGCGCTGGTATTGTGTTACCGCGATGAATATCAGGAAATTCTCGGTGACACGCGCGGTTCGTTCCAGGTTCAGCTTGTGCATGAATGGCTGGACGCCTGGCTGGCTGAGCGTCCGGCACAACAGCAAAGTGGCGAGTCCTGGTATCTGTTCGGACATTGTACGGAAAGTACTGCCTTGCCGAACAGCAGCAAACAGTGGAGCGACATCTTTGCGCGCTACGGTGCTAAGCTGGAAAATATCAGTGTCGGTTGCTGCGGAATGGCAGGCACGTACGGTCATGAAACCAAAAATCTCGAAAACTCACTGGGGATTTATGAGCTTTCCTGGCATACCTCTTTGCAACGGTTGCCACGCCAGCGCTGTCTGGCAACCGGTTATTCCTGCCGCAGTCAGGTAAAACGAATCGAAGGCAACGGCGTTCGCCATCCGCTGCAGGCACTGCTGGAAATCATCCCCTAACAATTAATAAGGAAGCATTATGTCATTCTGGAAACGGAGCACCACGCTTGAAGCCATGAATCAGCGCAGCCAGGGATGTATGGTGGGGCATGTGGGGATTGAGTTTACGAAACTGGGTGAGGATTTCCTCGAAGCGACCATGCCGGTAGATGTGCGCACGACGCAGCCTTTTGGTTTGCTGCACGGCGGCGCATCCGTTGTTCTGGCGGAAACCATAGGGTCAATGGCGGGCTATTTATGCTGTGAAGGAAAACAAACCGTAGTGGGCGTGGAAATTAATGCCAGCCATATGCAGTCTGCGCGGGAAGGGTACGTGCGTGGCGTCTGCCGTGCCTTACGTACCGGTCGCCGCAGTCAGGTGTGGCAGATTGAGATTTTTGATCAGAAAGGCAATCTTTGCTGTGTGTCGCGACTGACGACCATGGTGATCGAACATTGATACAGGCTATTAATCAGCCCTGATCATACAGTCAGATATCGGAGAAGCGGATACATGATAAATGTGTCCGCTTTTTTTTGCCCTAATAAAGGAAAGTAACCCGTTGAAAATAAATTAAAGCTGGAAAGGAACGCGTTTGGCGAAGTCAGTTTGAAAGGCCGTTGCTTTTTCCCAGATGCCCATCATGGCATAATACTGACAAATGAGTTTTAACGTGTGCCGCGCAAAATGGTAACTCTGAACACGGAAGAGTTCACACCGAACCACGCTGTTGATTTCCAGGATCAGGCGGTTATGCAATTTGCATAACGCATGAAGATAACTGTGATCATCCCCGTTTTGCAGGCACAGATTGGCCATATCCAGACAAATGCTGTTGAAGCGTTTGAGCTGGCAAAGATGGGCATCAGGGCGACGTAAGGCGGCATCCGCCATATAAAAATCCACGGTGGCATCGCGGACACTCGATTTATATTCGTCGATCTTGCTTTGCAACCACGCATTTACCGATTGAGTCATTCTCAGTATTCCGGGTTATCTGAATGATAATCATTATCAAATAATAAGCATCATATTGGCAAAAAATCGCCGGATCAACGTTTTCATGCGGTTTTTTTCATTATGTTGCGCTTAAGCCCGTAAGCAAAAAGAGCTTTAATTCGCCGAATATGGCTAATTCATAAATAGGCATTTCCGATGAATGTTTTATAATAGATACAATGAAAGCTATTAAACCTTACTTTTTATGAGGTTTATTTCAATTTTTAACAAAAAATTGACAACTTATTCAATCAGTTGATGGTTGCGGTGTTCAAGACCCGCCAGCGGCCGGATGTAAAGACAATGCACATTGAGTGTCTTTCCCCGTGTGCCATTGCTATACCCTCTTAAAACAAGAGGTTGAAGTGATTAATGTTATCACTAGAATAGAGACAATAGGTCTTGTCTATGACCGTAAAATTATGAGGTAAGACAGATGCAAACTGAAACTGTCGGCTCTTTCTCTTTAGACGACAACGTATGGCAAGGCGTTAGCCTGACTGATTCTGCAGCGAAACAGATTAATACTCTGGTGGCTCAGGACCCTGAAGTTAAAGGTCTCCAGCTCTCCGTGAAACAATCGGGTTGTGCTGGCTTTGGCTACGTTCTGGATTTAACCAAACAACCGGCCAGCGATGACCTGGTGTTTGAACATGACGGCGCTTTGCTGTTTGTTCCGCTGAAGGCCATGCCTTTCATCGACGGAACCGAGGTGGATTTTGTCCGTGAAGGACTGAATCAGATATTTAAATTCAATAATCCTAAAGCTCAGCATGCCTGCGGGTGTGGCGAAAGTTTCGGTGTTTAAGACTTTCTGTTTCTAAGATTATTGTAAACAAAGCGATGTAACCAACATGTCACGAAGCAACGTAGAAATTCCAGATGATGTGCAGTCTTGGGTCGGCGAGGGGACGAATTACAAGGAAGGGTTCTTTACCCAGCTGGCAACCGATGAATTAGCATCAGGCATCAACGAAGATGTGGTGCGTGCGATTTCCGCAAAGCGCAACGAGCCTGAGTGGATGCTGGAGTTCCGTCTGCAGGCTTATCATGCCTGGTTGAAAATGGAAGAACCGCACTGGCTCAAAGCGTATTACACGCCTCTTGATTACCAGGATTACAGCTATTATTCCGCGCCATCCTGTGGCAGCTGCGATGATACGTGCGGTTCTCAGCCTGGCGCCACGCAGCAACCTCCGGAAGATTCTCACAGTATTCCTGCGCTTGACGGTAAAAACTACCTCACCAGTGAAGTAGAAAAAGCCTTTGAGCAACTGGGTGTTCCGGTTCGTGAAGGCAAAGAAGTCGCCGTTGATGCGATTTTTGACTCCGTGTCTGTCTCCACAACGTATCGCGATAAGCTGGCTGAATCAGGCGTCATTTTTTGCTCATTCGGTGAAGCTATTCATGAATACCCTGATCTGGTGCGTAAATATCTCGGTACCGTGGTGCCCGCGCAGGATAACTTCTTTGCGGCACTGAATGCGGCGGTGGCTTCGGATGGTACTTTCGTTTATGTGCCAAAAGGCGTGCGTTGTCCGATGGAACTGTCGACCTACTTCCGTATCAATGCAGCGAAAACCGGTCAGTTCGAACGTACGATCCTGATTGCTGACGAAGGCAGTTATGTCAGTTATATCGAAGGCTGCTCCGCCCCGGTGCGTGACACCTATCAGCTCCACGCTGCGGTGGTTGAAGTCATCCTGCACAAAGACGCGGAAGTGAAATATTCCACGGTGCAGAACTGGTTCTCCGGTAGTAAAGACAGCAGCGGCGGTATTCTGAACTTCGTGACTAAACGTGCATTGTGCGAAGGCGCTGGCTCGAAGATGTCCTGGACGCAGTCTGAAACCGGCTCAGCCATCACCTGGAAATATCCGAGCGTTATTCTCAAAGGGGATAACTCAATCGGTGAATTCTTCTCGGTTGCGCTGACCAGTGGTAAACAGCAGGCCGATACCGGTACCAAAATGATCCATATTGGTAAAAACACCAAGTCGACCATTATTTCCAAAGGTATTTCCGCCGGCCACAGCCAGAACAGCTACCGCGGTCTGGTGAAGATCCTGCCAAGTGCAGAAAACGCCCGTAACTTTACGCAGTGTGACTCCATGCTGATTGGTGCCGACAGTGCCGCGCATACGTTCCCGTATGTTGAAGTGCGCAATAACACGGCTCAGCTGGAACATGAAGCCACGACGTCAAAAATCGGCGATGACCAGCTGTTTTACTGTCTGCAACGTGGTATCAGCGAAGATGACGCTATTTCCATGATAGTGAATGGTTTCTGTAAAGATGTCTTTTCCGAGCTGCCGCTGGAGTTTGCTGTCGAAGCACAGAAACTGCTGGCGATCAGTCTTGAACACAGCGTCGGTTAATTCGCCGTACGTTTTTCCTGCCGTCGCGGCATGGTGTGATGTGTGCGACGCGCAGGTTTGAGTTCATCAAAGTCACAGCATAAACAGAATTATGAGCGCGCAGGCGCAAACTCAAGGATACGTATGTTAAGCATTAAGAATTTGAAGGTCCGTGTCGAAGAAAAGGAAATTCTGAAAGGGCTTGATCTGGAGATCAAACCGGGTGAAGTACACGCCATTATGGGCCCGAACGGCTCAGGTAAAAGTACGCTCTCCGCGACACTGGCTGGCCGTGAAGATTACGAAGTGACTGACGGTTCCGTCATCTTCAACGGTAAAGATTTGCTGGAACTCGCCCCGGAAGACCGTGCGGGTGAAGGCGTATTTATGGCTTTCCAGTATCCGGTCGAAATCCCGGGCGTGACCAACCATTTCTTCCTGCAAACTGCAGTGAACGCGGTGCGTAAATATCGCGGCCAGGAACCGATGGATCGTTTTGACTTCGCAGATTTCATCGAAGAAAAAATTGCGATGCTGAAGATGCCTGCCGATTTGCTGACCCGTTCAGTGAATGTGGGTTTCTCCGGTGGCGAGAAAAAGCGTAACGATATTCTGCAAATGGCGGCGCTTGAGCCAAACCTGTGCATCCTTGATGAAACTGACTCCGGTCTGGACATTGATGCGCTGAAGATTGTTTCTGATGGCGTTAACACACTGCGTGACGGCAAACGTTCATTCGTTATTGTCACCCATTACCAGCGTATCCTCGACTACATCAAGCCTGACTACGTGCATGTTCTGTATCAGGGCCGCATTGTTAAATCCGGCGATTTCACCTTGGTTAAACAGTTAGAGGAGCAAGGTTATGGCTGGCTTACCGACGAAGAGTAATGTCCCTGCGGCGGGCAGTTCGCACGCTATGCAGCAACTTTACCGTCTTTTTGAAAGCCGTGGTGGTGAGCAATCCCCCCACGCGCATGCCCACTGGCAACAGGTGTTACGCCTCGGTTTTCCGCACGCCAAACTGGAAGACTGGAAGTACACGCCGGTTTCCTCACTGCTGGGTAATCAGTTCTTTGCTCCTCAGCAGCAGGCGCTGACCGTTGAGAAAATCAAATCCCTGGCGCTGCCACTGGATTGCTACCGCCTGGTTTTCGTGGATGGCCGTTTTGATGCGAGCCTCAGCGACAGTGATACCGGTGCGTTTGAAATTGAAAAACTGAACGCGGCCGCGCAACAAACGTTACCGGATCCGATTCAGTCAGAGGTGTTTTTACATCTGACGGAAAGTCTGGCGCAGGATTCTTTCTTCGTGCGTTTGCCTGCGGGCAAGCAGGCTGAGAAACCGCTGTATCTGCTACATCTGAGCAGTGGTCGTGAGCAGTCACGCGAAATGAATACAGTGCATCATCGTTATCACCTGGCGATTGAGAACGGCGCGAATGCTGAAGTGATCGAACATTACCTGAGTCTGAACGATCAGGGCCATTTCACCGGTGCACGTATGACGGTAAATGTGGGCGATAATGCAGATTTCACGCATTATAAACTGGCCTTTGAAAGCCAGGCCAGTTTCCACTTCTCGCATAATGATCTGGTCATCGGGCGCGACGCGCGTGTTTCCAGCCACAGTTTCCTGCTGGGCGCGGGTCTGACCCGTCACAACACCAGTGCGCAGCTGAACGGCGAAAACAGCAATCTGGATATCAACAGTCTGGTTCTGCCGGTTGACGCTGAGATTGCCGATACCCGCACGTATCTGGAACACAACAAAGGCTATTGCAACAGCAACCAGTTGCACAAAGTCATCGTGAACGATCGCGCTAAAGCGATTTTCAACGGCATGATTAAAGTGGCTCAGCATGCACTGAAAACGGATGGCAAAATGACCAACAACAACTTGTTGCTGGGCAAACACACTGAGGTTGATACCAAACCTCAGCTGGAAATTTATGCCGATGACGTGAAGTGCAGCCACGGTGCGACGGTGGGTCGTATCGACGACGAACAGCTTTTCTATCTGCGTACCCGTGGGATCAGCGGGCAGGATGCTCAGCAAATGATCATCTTTGCTTTTGCCGCTGAGCTGACGGAAGCCATTGAGAATGAAACCCTGCGTGAAGTCGTCATTGCCCGTATTGCAGGCAGACTAAATCGAGGTAAGTAATGAGTTTTCCACTGGAAAAAGTACGTAGCGATTTCCCTGTGCTGAGCCGTGAAGTTAACGGCCAGCCGCTGGCCTACCTTGACAGTGCGGCCAGCGCACAGAAACCGCATCAGGTCATTCAACGTGAAATGGCTTTCTTCGAGCAAGGTTATGCTGCGGTTCACCGTGGTATTCATACCATGAGCGCGGAAGCGACTGAGCAGATGGAAAACGTCCGCACTCAGGCCGCCCATTTCATGAATGCCGCATCGGCGGAAGAAATTGTCTTCGTCAAAGGTTCCACGGAAGCCATTAACCTGGTCGCCAATACCTGGGGGCGTGAATTTTTACATCCTGGCGACCACATCATTCTGACTGAAATGGAACACCACGCGAACATCGTGCCATGGCAGATGCTGGCGAAAGAACGTGATCTTCATATCGATGTGTGGCACCTGACGCCTGAAGGTGAGCTAGATTTATCACAGCTGGAAGGGCTTATCACACCGCGCACAAAATTGCTGACGCTGGCCCATATTTCCAATGTACTGGGCACGGTTAACCCGATCGAAAAGATCATCCTGCAGGCGAAAGCTGCCGGGCTGACCGTTCTGGTTGATGGCGCACAGGCGGTTATGCATCAGGCGGTTGACATGCAGGCGCTGGGCTGTGATTTCTACGTCTGGTCGGGGCATAAACTCTACGGCCCGACCGGTATCGGTATCCTGTATGGCCGTAAAGCGTTGCTGGATCAGATGCCTCCGTGGGAAGGTGGCGGCTCGATGATAAAGCATGTCAGCCTGACGGAAGGCACCACATTCACGGCGGCGCCGTGGCGCTTTGAAGCGGGCACACCCAATACCGGCGGCATTATGGGGCTGGGTGCGGCAATGGAATATGTGACTGACCTGGGGCTGGAAAATATCCATGCTTATGAACAGGAACTGATGAGCTATGCGCTCAATGCCATGGCGCAGGTGCCGGATATTCAGATCTACGGCCCGGCTACCCGTGCAGGGGTTATTGCGTTCAATCTTGGTAAACACCATGCGTACGACGTCGGGAGTTTCCTTGATCAATACGGTATTGCAATCCGCACCGGACATCATTGTGCGATGCCACTGATGTCCTTCTATGGTGTTCCCGCTATGTGCCGCGCGTCGCTTGCGATGTACAATACCCGTGAAGAAGTCGACCGTTTGGTCGCGGGACTGCAACGTATTCACCGGTTGTTGGGTTAATCCTGACAGCCCAGATCAGGATGTCGTTATGGCTTTGCCAGATAAAAACAAGTTAGTCAGAAATTTTTCCCGATGCCCGAATTGGGAAGAAAAATATCTGTACGTGATTGAGCTGGGTGGCCAGTTACCGGTTTTACCGGAAGAGCACCGTCAGGATAAAAACCTGATTTCCGGCTGCCAGAGTCAGGTGTGGATTGTGATGCGCACCGATGAAAGTGGTGCACTGACCTTCGAAGGTGACAGTGATGCCGCCATCGTTAAAGGTCTGGTCGCGATTGTCTTCAGCCTGTATCAGGGCTTAACGCCTCGTGATGTGGTGGAACTGGATGTGCGTCCGTTTTTCACTGAACTTGAACTGAGCCAACATCTGACGCCTTCACGCTCGCAAGGGCTGGAAGCGATGATTCGCTCTATTCGCGCTAAAGCCGCAGAACTGTCTTAATACAGCCTGCTGCCGCACTGCCTTGCTCATTAGGAATTGTCTGCTAATGAGCCAGGCAGATCTTTTCTTTCTCCCCGCATATTTCCTTTTACTCCTGATTTTTCAACTCTCTATCCTTCTGTGTTTTATTCCGACTTCCGCAAGGTAACTTTCTGATTTTCAGTGGTTTGATTGCCATGAGATTCTGCGCTGTTAATATTACCGGACAACATAATTGTCTTGCCTCAGATTCGCTGAGCGCAGGCCGAAAAAGGACTGAGTATGAGACGCGCATTCCCCCTTCTGGCAATGTTAGTTGGCACACTAATGGCAACGCATTCCCTGACCGCAATTGCAGCAGAATATCCATTGCCACCGGATAATAGCCGCCTGATCGGCGAAAATACGACGTATGTTGTCCCCAACGACGGTAAGCCGCTGGAAGACGTGGCTGCCAGATATCAAATTGGCCTGATTGCGATGCTGGAAGCGAATCCGGGAACTGACCCTTATTTGCCAAAAGCCGGAACTGTGCTGACTATCCCCTCTCAGATGCTATTACCGGATACCAAACGTGAAGGTATCGTCGTCAATCTGGCTGAATTGCGTCTTTACTACTATCCGAAAGGCGAGGACAAAGTCATCGTCTATCCGATTGGTATCGGCCAGTTAGGGCGTAACACACCGGAGATGGTGACATCGGTCAGCCAGAAGATCCCCAATCCTACCTGGACGCCAACCGCCAATATCCGTAAAGCCTATCTGAAAGAGGGCATCACATTGCCGGGCATGGTGCCAGCCGGGCCGGATAACCCGATGGGTTTGTTTGCGATGCGTCTGTCAGCAGGAACAGGGCAGTATCTGATCCACGGCACCAATGCGAACTTCGGCATTGGTATGCGCGTGAGTTCCGGTTGTATCCGCCTGCGTCCTGACGATATCGAAGCGCTGTTTAACTCGGTGCCTAAAGGGACCCGCGTGCAAATCGTGAATCAGCCCATCAAGTTTGATATCGAACCAGATGGTAAACGCTATATCGAGGTGCATCAGCCGTTGTCCCGCACGGAGAAAGATGATCCGCAAACCAAACCGATCCCGCTGACCGCGGCAATGAAGAAATTCATTAAGCACGATGACACTAATGCTGAGATGGTAAAAGAAGCCATTACACGCCGTTCGGGGATGCCTGTTGTGGTCAGCGTTGGCGATAAAGCGGGAGATATGTCCCCTGTTATCAATCAGCCGCAAACAGCGACCTCGGACGAGCCGGCAGTCAATACCGCCAGTACGCAGTAAACGTCGCAGAAGCATAGCAGAAGAGATGTAAACTTCAGGGGCCATCATGGCCCCTTTTTACTGTCTGACATTCAGGTGAGCGATAGAGGGCGTTTTAAAAGGGGGTTTTAGTGATGATTCAAAGCGATGGAGGCGTGGGAGAAAGAGGCATAAAATGCAGGCAAAAAAATGGCGCACTGAGTGCGCCATTGAACTAGAGAAGTAAATATTACTTCTTGTAAGCGTGAGCTTGGTTATCCAGACGTTGGTTAGCGCGAGCTGCATCGTCTTTAGCTGCTTGAACGTCAGAACGGATTGCGTTCACGTCGTTGCTCAGTTGGTCAACTTTAGAGTTCAGAGTAGAAACGTCTGAAGACAGTTGGTCGATTTTAGCATTGCTTGAACAACCAGCCAGCATAGTTGAAGCCAGGATTACAGCGCCCAGTACCAGTTTAGTGCGATTCATTATAAAACCCTCTAGATTAAGTTAATCTCCATGTAGCGTTACAAGTATTACACAAACTATTTTCTAATGAGAATAATTTTTTGTCGGTAAGCGCTATATTTTGATCGTTCGCTCAAAGAAGCATCTTTTTTTACGAAAAAGTTAAAAATTGCAGCGAAAACAGCCGTATTCCATGGGACTTATCCCAATTTTGCGGCTACTGCATTTAGCACTTTTTATGAAAGAAGATACTTTTTGAATAAATAAACGCCACATTTCGCAGCGTTCATTAATGCTCGTGGTCACGTTTTTAATTAAACAACATGCACCGATGAAGTATTGGTTGTGCCGCTCTGAACCAGTGCGCCAGAAACCATCACTACGATATCACCTTTTTGTGCCAGACCGCTTTCAATAGCCGCTTCTTTACCGATACGGTAGAAGTCGTCAGTAGAAGCAATCTCTTTTACCAGTTGAGTCACAACGCCTTTGGTCAGGATCAACTGACGTGCGGTGATTTCGTTAGTGGTCAGGGCAAGGATAGTCGCATGTGGGAAGTATTTACGCACGGCTTTTGCTGATTTACCGCCGCTGGTGGCAACGACAATCAGTGGCGCGTCCAGTTTCTCTGCAGTTTCAACAGCGCCACGGCATACAGCTTCTGTGATGCGCAGTTTGCGGTTTTCGTTCTGACCGTCAATGCGGCTTTGCATTACGCGGTCAGTACGGTCACAGATGGTTGCCATGATAGTGACGGCTTCCAGCGGGTATTTACCTTTCGCACTTTCACCCGACAGCATGACTGCATCGGTGCCGTCGATGATGGCGTTAGCCACGTCGCCAGCTTCTGCACGGGTAGGGCGTGGGTTTTTGATCATGGAATCGAGCATTTGCGTTGCGGTGATAACCACTTTGCGTGCACGGTTACATTTCTCAATCATCATCTTCTGCGCGAAGATAACTTCTTCAACCGGGATTTCAACACCCAGGTCACCGCGGGCAACCATGATGCCGTCTGAAGCTTCGAGGATTTCATCGAAGTTGTTCAGGCCTTCCTGGTTTTCAATTTTAGAGATGATCTGGATGTGTTCGCCACCGTGTGCTTTCAGGTGTTCACGGATTTCCAGAACGTCAGAACGTTTACGGATGAAAGAAGCCGCGACAAAGTCAACGCCTTGCTCACAACCGAAGATCAGGTCACGTTTGTCTTTTTCAGCCAGTGCTGGCAGTGCGATAGAAACGCCTGGCAGGTTAACGCCTTTGTTTTCGCCCAGGTCGCCGTTGTTCAGGACTTTACAGGTCACTTCGGTTTCGGTGACGTTGGTCACTTCCATACCAATCAGGCCGTCATCGACCAGAATGGTGTTACCGATTTTCAGATCAGCAGCAAAGCCCTGATAAGTCACTGCTACGCGTTCGGTGTTACCGATAACGCTTTGATCGGTGGTGAAGGTATAAGTCTGACCCGCAACCAGTGAAGCGTCTTTGCCGCCTTCCAGTTTCATGGTACGGATTTCAGGACCCTTGGTGTCCAGCAGAATTGCCGCTTTGTGACCGGTCTTCGCCATCACGTTGCGGATATTTTGAATGCGCTGACCATGCTCTTCATAATCACCGTGAGAGAAGTTCAGACGCATAACGTTCATGCCTGCATCAAGCAGTTTGGTCAGCATTTCTTCGGATTCGGTTTTCGGGCCGATGGTACAAACAATTTTGGTCTTTTTCATGACGATTTTATCTACAAGTTGTGATGGATTGGAAAAGCGTTTGCCTGACAGCCGTGCTGCCCGCGCGGAATTGAGGTGTTGCCTGGTTGAATCAAATCATTACTAAGCGTAGAAGACTGTGAAAGGAATGGTGTAGTAAGTTCAGCCAAAGCATAGCGATTTGTGCGATTTATCATCGCTACTGGAGTGATCACGCTTTTGTAAATGCGATATCGACAGATCAAGGGGCTGAAACCATTCAATCGAAGAGACGATGCGTATTATAGAGGGGAACAGGTTGGGAAACCAAATAAAAAACGTGATGCGGCGCAAGCTTAGGGCAGATTTTGGAACGTTGTTTTGAAATTATCCAATGCGGGCAGGGTGGAAAGCGGAAGCTATAACGGTTTGTTCATACCCCTGTCAAAAATGATACATTCAGGAAATAATCTTTAAAAAATACAAACGGATGACTTAACGTAAATTTATTAAGGATAACAAGATGCTGTCAGGGAGGTATTCAGGTCATTCAGGGAGGAGCAAAAGAGGGCATTGAGGAAGTTGCTTTGGTGCGTCCGAGTGGACTCGAACCACCGACCCCCACCATGTCAAGGTGGTGCTCTAACCAACTGAGCTACGGACGCACAATATGCAACGGTACTGCTAAGAAAGTTGGTGCGTCCGAGTGGACTCGAACCACCGACCCCCACCATGTCAAGGTGGTGCTCTAACCAACTGAGCTACGGACGCATCGTTTTTCTTTTTCATCAGCCAGTGTTGGCGACGGGGACGAATATTAACGGCCTCTCTGAGTACTGGCAAGGGAAAAAAGACATTTTCCTGTCATATTGTGTGCGACTGCCGAGCTTATGTGCATTGCGTTGTTTTTTTAGACAAACGGCCAGCGCAATGGCTGAAAAATCCGCGTGCCGGTTCAGATATTCACAGCACGCGGAAGACGCCGGGGGATTAACGGCCTGCTTTTTGCAAAATGGTGTAAGACGGCTGCTTCTGCAACCAGCGCATCCGCAATGTCATCATCAGCGCTGCGAAGGTCAGCCCCAGAATAAATCCGCACCAGAAACCGCTTGGCCCCATCCGCGGAACCAGAATATCGGTCAGTCCGAGAGCGTATCCTACCGGCAGACCCAGCACCCAGTAAGCGACAAACGTTATATAGAAGATGGAACGTGTGTCTTTATAGCCCCGCAACACGCCGCTACCAATAACCTGCATCGCATCTGAAATCTGAAACAGCGCAGCAAAGATCAGCAGATGGGAAGCCAGCGTGACGACTTCCGGGCTGTCATTATAAAGGGAGGCAATGTGCTCACGGAAAATGATGGCCGTCAGGCTGGTGCAGCAGGCCATCACAATCCCCGTTCCGATACTGGTATAAGCCGCAATCTTCGCACCTTCAACCGACGATTCCCCGAGCCGAGACCCCACACGAATAGTGGCAGCGACCCCTAAAGACAGCGGAATGACGAACATAAGCGAACCGACGTTCAGTGCAATCTGGTGACTGGCGACGGCTACAATCCCCAGCGGGGAGACCAGCAGGGCAACGATCGCAAACAGTGTCACTTCGAAAAATAATGCCAGTGCGATTGGCATACCGAGTTGGATTAAGCGGCGCAACGTCGGCCAGTCGGGTTTGGCAAACCGTGAATGTGGCTGAGTATCGCGCAGGGCACGATTGCGGCGTACGTAAATCCGCATCATAAAGAACATGACCCAATACACTGTTCCCGTCGCAACGCCACAACCGACACCACCGAGTGCGGGCGCGCCGAACTTTCCGTAAATGAAAATGTAATTAACGGGAATGTTCACCAGCAAACCGATAAAGCCGAACACCATGCCGGGCTTGGTTTTTGACAAACCTTCACACTGATCACGCAACACCTGGAAGAATAAATAGCCCGGAGCGCCCCACATAATGGCGTGCAGATAGCCGACGGCTTTTGCTTTCAGTTCGGGATCAATATTGTGCATCAGGTTAAGAATATGCTCGCACTGAGACAGCACCGCGATGATCAGCACCGAAACCGCCGACGCCAGCCAGAATCCTTGCTGAACCTGATGACCAATTTTATCGCGACGTCCGGCACCATTTAAATGCGCGATGGTGGGGGTCAGTGATAAGAGTAAACCGTGTCCGAATAAAATTGCCGGCAACCAGATTGAGGTGCCGACAGCGACGGCAGCCATGTCCGTGGCACTGACCGAACCTGCCATTATTGTGTCCACAACGCCCATGGATGTCTGGGCTATTTGCGCAAGGATGACCGGGATGGCAAGCGCTAACAGAACCCGCGCTTCTGCAAGGTACTTCTGCACAGATACACCTTTTTTCTTGATTATATTGAATAAAAAACGCCACGACAGATGGCATTAAACAGAGAGAAATAGTCTGAAGATTGTACATTGTCGGTATTTTTAAGCAAACAAAGCTGTTAATAGCTGGTTAAATAATGAAATTGAAGCGGACGGTGCTATTTCTTATCGCAGAGAATTGGCTTTCAATTAATTCTGCGGCAAACTGACCTGAGTGACGTTTTAATACAACAGATTCAAACATTGAGGAAAAGGCTATGTTTACCGGAATTGTACAGGGAACCGGCACGATCGTATCGATCGACGAGAAACCCAATTTCCGTACCCATGTTGTTCGTTTACCTGAAGATATGCTGGATAACCTGCAACTCGGCGCATCGGTGGCACATAACGGTTGCTGCCTGACGGTCACAGAAGTTAACGGTGATCTGGTCAGTTTTGATCTGATGAAAGAAACCCTGCGCCTGACAAATCTGGGTGAACTGAAAGAGGGCGACCCGGTTAATCTGGAACGTGCTGCGCGTTTTAATGATGAAATTGGCGGGCATTTAATGTCTGGTCATATTATTTGTACGGCGGAAGTGGCAAAAATCCTGACGTCAGAAAATAACCGTCAGATCTGGTTCCGCATGCCGCATGAAGATTTGATGAAATATGTATTACATAAAGGTTATATCGGTATTGACGGTATTAGTCTCACCATCGGTGAAGTGACCCGTACCCGTTTTTGTGTGCATTTAATTCCTGAAACGTTACAACGCACGACGCTGGGCACGAAACGTCTGGGTGACAAAATTAATATCGAAATCGATCCGCAAACTCAGGCGATTGTCGATACGGTAGAACGGGTATTAGCCAGTCGTGAGGCAGCGATCGCCACGGCGCAGGCGATGATCGATAAAGCAGAATAGTTTTCCAGGCTATTTATCAGCATAAAAAAACCGGACATTTTGTCCGGTTTTCATTAACAGAAGAGAGGACAATCAGCGTGGTACGCGCATTCCGCCATCAACACCTTCCGGGCTGAAGACGACCTGCCACAACTGAATATCCCGGGCGCGGAAAGCACCGGCGCAGGCATTCAGGTAATAGGTAAACATGCGGTGGAAACGTTCACCGTATTTTTCCGCCAGTTCCGGCCAGTGTTTCTGGAAACGTTCATTCCACGCCATCAGCGTACGGTCATAATCAGCGCCGATATTGTGCCAGTCTTCCATGACAAACAGCGACTCGCTGGTTTGTGCAATTTGCTGAACAGACGGCAGACAACCGTTGGGGAAGATGTATTTATCAATCCACGGGTCGACATTAAGATCTGTTTTGTTAGAACCGATGGTGTGCAGCAGGAAAATGCCGTCAGGTTTGATATTGCGTTTGGCGACATTAAAATAGGTCTGATAATTTTTCGGACCCACATGTTCAAACATCCCGACAGAAACAATACGGTCAAACTGATCATTAAGGTCACGGTAATCCTGTAGCAGGATGGTGACATCCAGCCCTTCACAGCGTTTTTGCGCCAGTTTTTGTTGCTCAGCAGAAATCGTCACACCCACAACGCTCACGCCATAATTTCTGGCAGCGTACTCTGATAATCCACCCCAGCCGCAACCGATATCCAGTAAGCGCTGGCCCGGTTTTAATTGCAGCTTGTCACAGATCATTTTGAGTTTTGCTTCCTGTGCCTCTTCAAGCGTAGTGGCTTCTTTCCAGTAGCCGCAGGAATATTGCATGTAAGGGTCGAGCATCAGAGTAAATAAATCGTTGCCCAGATCATAATGCTCTTTACCGACAATCCACGCCCGTTTGCGGGATTGCAGATTGGTCAGGCGTGCTGCGGCGACGCGTAACGTATCTTTAAAATGGTGGGGCAGTTTATTTTCCAAACCGGCGCGGATAACGCGCTGGAAAAAGATATCCAGACGGTCACATTCCCACCAACCATCCATATAACTTTCACCGAGGCCCAGAGAACCTTCCTGTAAAACACGCTTAAAGAAGTCAGTGTTTTTTACTTTAAGGTCGAAAGGACGATTACCGTTTACCTGAATACCTGCCATCGCCAGCATTTCACTGGCGATCCGGTACCATTGATTGTCCTGAATGCTTTGATCTTCTATACACGATGAACTCATAGCTTCTCCATCACTTTCTCTTCTGACTTATTAACCTGCCGGGAAAAGCAAAGGCTATTTTTTGCAGGTCTTTATGAGAACAGACGACTAGCGCCTAGCCCGATATTCGACACCAACAGAGGAAATTAAGAAGAACACCTGCGCGCCAGAAGACGTGCAGGAAAATCATCCTTGAAAAAGTAAGAAAAAAATAAGTGTGACACTGTCCGCGCGTCTGACTTAAGTATGTAATAAAAGTTTTGTAAAAATGCTATTTTATTTGGTTTTGTTGAGTATAGGCTCGCTGGCAGGCATTCTCAATAATTAATCACAATGAATGAAAATGCCCGTTAAGTGATTGTTACAACAGGGTATTATCACTATTAATTCGCATGCCGTGTCTGAGCTTCCTGCTCCGGTTGCTGCTCATTGCCTGGCGCAATTTCATCCTGCAAAGAGAGCCAGCGGCCCCAAACTACCAACAATAGTGTAGACAGCATGATCGTGACTGTCGCCATAAGCGGATGCACAATAAATGCGGAAACCAGCAGGCTGGCAAGGAAGCAAAGCCCGAGCTGCAGCGTATTTTGCAACGCTGCAGCCTTGCCTGTATTAGCAGGAAATGGCATTAATGCATTCGCGACAACAATTGGATAGGTTGCTCCATTCACCAAAGCCATCAGACAGAAAGGGATCAGCAGGCTTATCAGCCCGGCATCCGTGAACATGGCGACACAGAACAAAGCCACGATACTGATGCCGTAACCCGCCAGTAACCATGGCAGAATTTTATTGCCGTCCAGCTTGCTGATCAAAACACGGCAACCAAAACCCCCGAGCAGGAAAGCAATAGTCTGCGGAACATAGCTCAGCCCGATGGCACCGGGCGAATAGCCCATGTCGCTAAGGATAAACGGTGAACCCGTCAGCCACGCAAAAAAGCCGGCTGAACAGGCGGCATAAATCATGACATTTCCGCTGTAAACACGCGATTTCAGCAATGTCACAAACCCGGTTTTATCTGCCTTTGCTTGTTTTGCCGGTTTGTTTTCACGCAGAGTCAGCGTCGTCAGCACTAAAATGATGGCAACCGCCGTCAGCAGGGCAAAAATAGCTTCCCAGTCAAAATGATTGAGCACCCACGCACCCAGCAACGGTGCCAGTGCCGGAGAAAGTGCTACTAACGGCATAATGCTGGCGAAGGTTTTTTTAGCTACATCGGCAGAGAAACGGTCAACAACGATTGCCTGCCAGGTGACTGCGGCAGCACAAACCCCCATCGCCTGTAAGAAGCGCAGGGCCAGAAGGGCGCGAACGTTTTCAACCCAGATAACGCCCAGACAGCCGACTGCAAACAATGTCAGGCCAAGAAGCAGGACCGGTTTTCGACCGATCTTGTCCGACAGCGGCCCCCATAACAACTGGCCGAGAGCAAATCCGCCAAGAAAAATGCTCAGACTTGCGCTGATCATCCCCGGACTGGTCATCAGGCTGGTTTGCATGGTGCTGAACGCAGGCAGATACATATCGGTGGCTAAAAAGCCCAGCATGCTCAGTCCCGCAAGATAGAGCATAAATCCAAAGGAGGGTTTCATTATCGTCTCGTTAATTTATTTATTGCAGATGATGTGACGCAGATTACGTACCGGAGGCGGAGTTTAACGCTTTGATAACAGGCTTGTGAAACGCTAATATTTGCACACTGCTATCAAAAATATTGAAGGCTGAATTATGTGGTCAGAATACACCCTTGAAGTGGTTGATGCCGTGGCAAGAACCGGCAGTTTTAGTGCGGCAGCGCAAGACTTGCACCGCGTGCCTTCGGCTATCAGCTATACCGTCCGTCAGCTTGAGCAGTGGCTGGCCGTGCCGTTGTTTGAACGTCGCCACCGGGAGGTAGTGCTGACGCCTGCAGGCAAGGTTTTTGTCGATGAAGCGCGGATTCTGACAAAAAAAATGATAGCCACACGCCGGCAGTGTCAGCAGGTGGCGAACGGCTGGCGCGGCGAATTACGTGTGGCGGTCGACCGGATTGTAAAACCTGCACGAACACGGCGTCTGGTGCTCGATTTTTACCACCATTTTGCGGATACCGAACTCATTATTCACTCGGAAGTGTTTAATGGTGTCTGGGATGCGCTGGTCGACGGGCGTGCAGACGTGGCGATCGGTGCCACGCGCGCGATACCCGTTGGCGGGCGCTTCAGTTTTCGTGACATGGGATTTATGGACTGGCATTGCGTCGTCAGCCCGCAACATCCGCTGGCGCAATTATCCGGCGCACTGAATGATGATCAACTGCGGCCTTATCCGGCACTCTGTCTGGAAGATACTTCCCGGACATTGCCTAAGCGTGATACCTGGACGCTGGATAATCAGCGGCGCCTGGTCGTGCCAGACTGGACCTGCGCGCTGGAGTGCCTGACCGAAGGTTTATGCGTGGGGATGATGCCGGTTCACCGCGTCACGCCGTGGATAGAACAGAAGAAGTTGCAGGTGCTGACGCTGGAAAATAGGTTCCCGGACAGTCCGTGCTGTCTGACGTGGGATCAAAGCAATCCGTCACCCTCACTGGCCTGGTTACTGGACTATATGGGCGAGACAGAAACGATGAATCAGGAATGGCTGCGTGATTAAAAAAAACGCCTGCACAGGCAGGCGTTCGATATCTGTTAACGGCGGTAATCGCGGTACGGACCGTCGGCGACTGAACGTCGCTCGACCAGTTTCGGATGTACCTCGATGGTCTGAGACTCTTCACGTTTACTGACAATTCTGTCCAGCAACATGGTAAAGGCCATTTCACCCAGACGTTCTTTCGGCTGATGCACGGTTGTCAGCGCCGGAGAGAAATAACGGGCATTACGCACATTGTCGTAACCGATCACAGAAATATCCTGAGGAACGCGAAGGCCCAGTTCGTCTGCGGCACAAATGGCGCCCATTGCCATCACATCGCCGCCACAGAAGACGGCAGTGGGGCGATGCTTTTGCATCAGAATTTTATGCATCGCCTGATAGCCCGATTCCGGCTCGAAATCGCCCTGAACCACCCACTCCTCACGAAGCGGAATATTGGCTTCGGTCAGTGCTTTCACAAACCCCTGGAAGCGGCCGCCGCCGGTATTACGTGCAAGTTGTCCCGGGATCACGCCAATATCACGATGACCGCGTTCAATCAGATAACGCCCGGCCATGTAACCGCCTTCGAAAGCATTATCAATAATGCTGTCGGTGAAGTTTTTACGCGCTTCGCCCCAGTCCATGACCACCATGGGAATGGCGCGGTGCTCCTCGAGCATATTAAGCAATTCATCAGGATATTCTGCGCACATCACCAGCAAGCCGTCGACGCGCTTTTGCGCCAGCATCTGCAGATAGGCTTGTTGTTTCTCCAGATTATTATGCGAGTTACATAAAATCAGCGTATAGCCTTTGGAGAAGCAACTGTTTTCCACGGCCTCAATCACTTCGGCAAAATAGGGCGCTTCGCTGGATGTCGCCAGCAGGCCGATCGTTTTAGTGTTATTGACCTTCAGACTCCGGGCGACAGCACTCGGCGAGTAATGTAGCTCTTTGATTGCAAGGAGAACCGCGTCTTTGGTTTCTTCGGCGACGAAACGTGTTTTATTGATGACGTGCGACACGGTTGTAGTGGAAACGCCAGCGCGCTTTGCGACATCTTTAATCGTTGCCATGTAAACAATGACTCCTGAACTCACGTGTTTCAGCACGTTAGCATTATGTTAATCGTTTGCTTGCGTGGATCTCACTGCTGGCTTCTAAAAGGGCAGTCAAATCGTTGGGTGGATTCTTCAGAATGAGGCGTGAAATGCTCTCGGGTGAAATCAACCGGCACACAGGCGTGTTAACCGACAATTTTCTCTTATAATGCAGGAAAGTGGAAGCAAAATTCTCAGGAACGCCTTGTCATTCAACACAAGATTTTAAAGGTTAATTATGAGAAAATGCGTTGGCACACAATGAGTGTGGCTTTAAAAATGCCACAATTTGATCCGAAAGGGGGTTTGATGGACAGCAACCTGAAATTATCGTTGATCACCACGGTATGCGCTTTGCTTATGATTATTGCTTTCAGCTTCACCGCAGTGATGAACTGATTCATTAAGTGATCCGCCATAAAAAAGGGCGATTCCTGTTGCAGGGATCGCCCTTTTCAATTTTACGCACTGACCGTTACCGCTGATACTCTTCCCTGCATAAACGCTTCGTTAAATGCTATTCAATGGCTGATTAGCGAAACTTCAGACTTAACGAATTGTTTATTATCGGATCGTTTTCGGGGTCATTACCCGACGTGCGCCCACATAGTGATCTTGCCAGTAATCATCGCCGAGAGAGGTGATTTTAATGTCTTCGCCTGTTCTCGGAGACTGAATAAACTTGCCGTTACCCACATAAACACCAACATGGTCTGCTGCGCCGCGGTTATTGATTCTGAAGAATACCAGATCACCGCTTTCAAGTTCGCCGCGTTTGACCGGAGCCGCATCGCGCAGGTGATACATTTCATTCGCTGTGCGTGGCATTTTAATGCGGATCAAATCTTTGTAGGCGTAATAGACTAAGCCGCTGCAATCAAAACCGGTATTCGGTGAGGTTCCGCCCCAGCGATACGGTTTTCCTACCTGATGCATCAGTTTGGTCATGGCCGTTTGCTGGGCATGCTGATAGCGTTTTTTATGTGTTGCACTGAGCGTAATCGGTTTGCTGTCTTCTTCGGACTTTTTACCTTTGCGGTGCCGGCCATAGGCTTCTTTTTTACTGGCCCTTTCCGTGCTGTTTTTCGCGAGTGCACGGGTTTTAGCGTGTTTCTCTGTTCTGCTTTCGGCCCGGGTGGTCTTCAGTGTCTTTTCTTTTTTACTCTCGGCCCGGGTCGTTCTGACACTTTTCTCCGTTGTGGTCTTTCGTTTAACCAGTTCGGTGCTTTTTACTTTCTTCTTCGAATTCTTGTCCTGAGTTTTTTGTTCTGTCACTGGCGTGATTTTAGTTTTTTTACTGGTTTTCGCGGCAGCTGTTTTTCGCTTTCGCCGTTCTTCCGGCGCAGCCTGATTAACATGACTTTTACGTTGATCGGCAGAGACACGAGTCTGCGGCGATGCATGAGCCATATTCAGAAACAGTTGGGTAAAGAGCAGCACAAAAAGCGTGAACAGTAAGCGCATAGCTTCGTTACCATGAGTGGTAGGTTAAACATCAGGGATGTCAGAGTATTGCCTAAAAGGACCCGACAAAAAAGCACGAATTGCCTCGATTCTAGATCATATTGTGAGAAAAAGTTAATAGCTTTTTTTATGTCGAAATAAACGCCATTTTTAGTCAAAAAAATAACCATTTTTCAGGGTGTTAATATTTAAGTTAAAGAATGGGATTTTGCAAATCTGACGTGATTGATGAACGCCAAAAATGTTATTCTCGATGAATGTTTTAATATGTGAGCCTGAGCGCACACAGTAAAAATTGTTAAATAAAATGCCAGTATTGAGAAAGACCCCACAAAAAATGGCGTTTTTATCTGATGGCTGCCATCGTTACAATAGAAAGCATTGTGATTGTGCACCGTCTCTTTGTGCTGCGCGTGAAGAGTAATGATCGTGACAGCCTGTACCGGCTTGAGGAAGCAAGAAATGACCACTCCGACAATTGAAAAGATTCAGAAGCAAGTTTCTGAAAACCCGATTCTGCTGTACATGAAAGGTTCTCCAAAACTGCCAAGCTGCGGTTTCTCCGCTCAGGCTGTTCAGGCGCTTTCCGCCTGTGGCGAGCGTTTTGCTTACGTGGATATTCTGCAGAACCCGGACATCCGTGCTGAAATGCCCAAATTTGCTAACTGGCCAACGTTCCCGCAATTGTGGGTTGACGGTGAACTGGTGGGCGGCTGCGATATCGTGGTTGAGATGTTCCAGCGCGGCGAATTGCAGCAGTTGATCAAAGAAACCGCTGAAAAATACAAATCTTCTGAAGAGTAATACTCCGGAAGAGTGCCGGTTTTTCGTCCGGTAAATAAAAAGAGCGACATGATGTCGCTCTTTTTTTGTCTTCAGCCCGGCGGAAAAGTCGTTACTGCTGATTTTCTTCCGACGCCGTTTCGTCTTCGGCTTCTTCGTCTGAAAGCGCCAGAGGCCAGCCACCCAGGCGTTTCCAGCGGTTTACCAGTTCACAGAACAGTTCGGCTGTCCGTTCGGTGTCATACAACGCAGAATGTGCCTGACTGCTGTCAAAGATGATACCCGCGCTGATACAGGCTTTTGCCAGCACCGTTTGGCCGAGTACCAGCCCGCTTAATGCGGCGGTATCAAACGTGGCAAAAGGGTGGAACGGATTACGTTTTAACCCGGCACGTTCAGCCGCTGCCATCAGGAAGCTGTGATCAAAATTAGCGTTGTGTGCCACGATGATCGCGCGGTTACAGTTCTGCTCTTTCATCCCTTTGCGGATGACTTTGAAAATCTCGTGCAGGGCTTCATATTCACTGACCGCGCCGCGTAGCGGATTGGTCGGATCGATACCGTTAAATGCCAGCGCTTCCGGCACCAGTATTGCGCCTTCAAAAGGCTCGACGTGAAAATGCACGGTCTCATCGCTTTGCAGCCAGCCGTCCTCATCCATCTTCAGTGTTATTGCCGCAATTTCCAGCAGCGCATCGGTTTTGGCATTAAATCCGGCGGTTTCTACGTCGATAACCACGGGATAAAAACCACGAAAACGGCCTCTCAGGGCGTTAATGTCACTATTCTCGGCCATTAGTTTCTTATCTTCATCGAATTCAGCGCGCATTATGACAAATTTTGCCGCGCCTTGCAGGGTTGTGGCAAAAATCGGGCAATAAAAAAGGGCGCGATTGCGCCCCTGTCAGTGTTCGGGGATGATTAATTACCCAGCCCCTGACCTGCATGTCTGGATTCGATCAACTCAATTTTGTAACCGTCCGGATCTTCGACAAACGCAATAATGGTGGACCCGCCTTTGACCGGGCCCGCTTCACGGGTCACTTTCCCGCCTGCGTTACGAATGTCATCACAGGTTTGTGCGACGTTATCAACGCCCAATGCGATATGACCGTAAGCGGTGCCGATGTCGTAGCTGTCGACGCCCCAGTTATAGGTCAGTTCGATCACTGCACCTTCACTTTCTTCGGTGTAACCGACAAAAGCCAAAGAGTATTTATATTCAGTGTTTTCGCTGGTACGCAGCAAACGCATACCTAAAACATCGGTATAGAAGCTGATAGCACGTTGCAGATCGCCAACACGAAGCATGGTGTGGAGTAAACGCATAGGTTCCTCTTTATTTGCAGGATGAGAATTAACGGGTCAAGCCTAACTGATAGCCGCCGTTTTGTCTGTATAACGGCAACTGCTTGTTGAATGACTGACCAAAAAAAACAGCAGAAGTAGGGCATCTTCTGCTGTAAAGAGTGAATTACGCTTTTTTAATGATTACAGGGTCGGATAGTCGGTATAACCCTGAGCACCGCCGCCGTAGAAAGTTTCCGGCTTGGGTTCGTTAAGTGGCGCGTGAGATTTCAGGCGCTCCACCAGGTCAGGGTTCGCAATATAGCTGCGGCCAAATGCCACGGCATCGATATAGCCTTTTTCGATCAGCTCTTCGCCTTTTTCTGCGGTGTAAGCACCGGCCCCGACAATCACGCCCTGATAATGCGCACGGATCACCGCCCTGAACTCTGCGGAATAAGGTTTGCCGCCAGCCCAGTCCGGTTCGGAGATATGCAGGTAAGCGAGTTTGCGTTTGTTCAGCTCGTCGAGCAGATAGATAGCCGCCTGTTCCTGATCTTCGCCATTATCCAGCCCGTTGAAGGGACCCATTGGCGAAATGCGGATACCCACGCGATCGGCGCCGATGGCGTCAATGGTGGCATCGACCACTTCCAGTGTCAGACGGGTACGGTTTTCAATGCTGCCGCCGTATTCATCTTCACGCAAATTAGATGCCGGAGACATGAACTGGTGCAGCAGGTAGCCGTGCGCGGCGTGCAGTTCGATATAATCGAAACCGGCTTCTGCGGAGCAGGCTGCGGCATGACGGAAGTCATTCACGATCCCTGGGATCTCGCTGAGCTCTAACGCGCGCGGCGTCGGGCAATCGACACGAATGGCGTGGCCTTGCTCATCACGCAAGCTGGTGCGGGTGTTTGGATTGACAGCGGAAGGCGCAACCGGTGTCTGATTGTCAGGCTGAACACTGTTATGTGAAATGCGTCCGGTGTGCCACAACTGAACCGCAATGCGTCCGTCTTTCTGATGTACGCCAGCCACAATTTTTTTCCATGCTGCCACTTGTTCCGGCGTGTGCAGGCCCGGCGCACCGGCATACCCTTTCGCCTGGAATGAAACCTGAGTGGCTTCCGTAATGATCAGGCCAGAACTGTGACGCTGTGCATAATATTCACCCATGAGCGGTGTAGGGATGTCCCCCGGTTCGATGCTACGCAGACGGGTGAGAGGTGCCATAAAAACACGGTTAGGCAGCGTGTTTTTACCGACAACAATAGGGGTGAAAAGCTTGGTCATTTCAGTAACTCCGAAGTTAATGGACTGATCGGTAAGACGTTAAAGAAGAGCATTCACGTCAGACGACCTTTTCTTAATGCCACCTTTCTATCGCATCTGACCTGCCCGTGACTACGCGGACGGTGCTTTTTCGCGAAACACAGTCTGATTTCAGGTTTGCATCCATACTTAAGGGGCCGAAAAAAATTGAAAAAGAGCCGGCGGGTGCCGGCTGAGGTGAGGGCAAACATCTGTTTTCTTGGTGAGGGCTCGCGAAACAGTAAGGCCATTTTCCGACAGGTGAAAATGGCTAAAAAGACGGTAGCAGGTCTGTGTTGCAGATATTTGAAGCCCGCAACATAAGATGCAAATCACCTTGCGGGATAGCAGGAAAGCGTCTTGAATAAATGTTCACCGTTATTTGCGGAGGGCGTGTGGCTCAGCAACTCGAATTTTTTGACATCCCCAGTCCATGCCGTGGCATTTGTCAGGCCGATGAACGCGGTTATTGCCGTGGCTGCCTGCGCAGCCGCGAGGAGCGTTTCGGCTGGATGAAAATGACTGACACAGAAAAACGCCATGTGCTGCGGTTGTGCCAGCAACGCCTGATGCGCCAGCAGCGCGCGGGGAAACAACCGGACGAACCCTTGCCGGAGCAACCAGAGTTGTTCTGATTTCACCTGTCGTTTACCGCTGTCGTGACGGCGGTCCGCTTCCTGACAATTCTTGCGCGTCGCATCAATACAGCGCCACAGGCGTTGTGTATTCTGTGGGACGAAAATCGAAAATATAAGGGATTCATAATGGAAGCACGTACCCCGATTTCCCCGCAAGGGCCGGTATTCTCAACGCTGATTTGTGGTTACTGGCGGCTGATGGAATGGAACATGACGCCGCAACAGGTTCTGGCATTCATGGAACAGCACGTTGAGATGGGCATTACGACAGCCGATCATGCAGATATTTATGGCGGCTATCAGTGCGAAGCGGCATTTGGTGAGGCGTTGCGCCTTAAACCTTCGTTGCGCGAAAAAATGCAACTTGTCAGTAAATGCGGCATCGCCACCACGGCAGATCCCGACAACAAAATCGGCCATTACATTACGGATACGCAGTACATCGTAGATCGTGCGGAGAAATCATTGCGCAATCTGAGTACTGACTATCTGGATTTATTGCTGATCCACCGTCCGGATCCGCTGATGGATGCCGATGAAGTTGCTGAGGCATTCACGCAGTTGCATAAGAGCGGCAAAGTCAAACATTTCGGCGTGTCCAACTTTACCCCGGCACAGTTCAGCCTGTTGCAGTCGCGTCTGCCGTTTTCGCTGGTGACCAATCAGGTAGAGATTTCTCCCATCCATCAGCCTGCCATTCTTGACGGGACATTGGATCTTTGCCAGCAACTGCGCATCAAACCGATGGCATGGTCCTGTCTGGGTGGCGGCCGTCTGTTCAGCGATGCACAATTCCAGCCGCTGCGTGAGGAACTTCAGGCTGTCGCGAATGAAATGAGCGCAGACACCATCGAGCAGGTGGTCTACGCCTGGGTCATGCGCCTGCCGTCTCAGCCGCTGCCGATTATCGGCTCGGGTAAAATCGAGCGCGTACAGTCGGCGCTGAAATCATTGTCTCTGGAAATGACGCGTCAGCAATGGTTCCGCATTCGTAAAGCCGCATTAGGATTTGATGTTCCTTAACCGCTTCACGCGGGTTTTGTGGCGCTGACCGCCAGGCCATCTTCTGTCGAGATGGCCTGCTGCAATTGTGAAAGCGAGCAGTATAAGCGCCAGATCACCCCCGCCAGCTCACGTGCCGCAGGTTCCGGATGGTGAGCCAGGGAATTGCTCATCCGCATTAACTCAGTCAGCGTGGCGTCAAGGTTTTCATGGCTGACGCCGCGCTCAGTCATCACCCCTTTCAGGCAGTGAATACACACGTCCCGCACCGCAGACAGCGGATCCGAGCGGGTTTCCCATTCGCGCAACTGCCAGACAATATGGCTGCAATTGAGCAGCACCACGCCCCAGCGCAACAACCAGGTTCGTGAGATGTGATCTTTACTTTGATTGAGCTGATTCATCCGGTGATAAATCAGGGATTCGAACTGGAAATGGCTCAGCGCGGGTTTACGGCTGAGCTGATCCATAAAATCACGACGCAGGGCGCGGATAATGCGACGGCTTTTACGTTTATCAGAACTTGGCCTTAACACCTGAAAGGCAATCCCGGCCAGCATGACACCGGCAATTTTTGCCACGCCGTCATTCATAAATGACTGATAATCGAAGTCCGGTGGATTGGTGACAGCTAAAAACGATCCTATAAACACGATCATCTGCCCCCATAAACCGGCGTAACGTTTGTATTGTAGTTTCATCATCTGCATCGTCACTAACATCGGCAGGAAGAAGGCGCAGAACACCCAGAAGCTGTCAATCTGTACCATCAGCCCGAATTTCAGCAAAAAACAGCCAACAAACAGCAATCCCAGTGATTTTATTAGCAGCGTGACACTACTGATCGGCGAGGCCGTGGAGGAATACAGCACGCAACTGACGGCTGTCAGCGCCACCGCACCGGCACCGGAATCCCACTGCGTTGTCATCCAGAAGGCGCAACCGGTGACAATACACAAAAAAGTCCGCAGCCCGTTATATGCGGCTTCGAGGGTATCGGTGTGCTGGGCAAGATGGCTGATTTTCGGTGGCCGGAGAGTTTCGGCTTCGGCTTCGTTGGCATTTTCTACCCGCTGTAACCACCGATCACTGCGAAGATACAGCCAGCAAAAATCACGTAAACGTAACCAGAAAGCCTGATGACGGAAATCAGCCGTATCAAGGGGCTGAATATGCAGCAGAATTCGGGACAGCTTGTATTTATCCGTATCCGGCTTACGAAGTTCGTCAAGCAAAACAGCCAGTACCTCCTGCAAATTTTCAGGGGGATGAGGCCAGTTCAGCAGCATCCGGCGCAGGCTGGAAATGTAGCTGGTCATGCGTAATTGCTGATGCAGCAGATAATTCACAACATTATTTTGGCGGCGCAGGCGGTAATGGCTCCAGAATGCCTGAATACGCAGAAGATTCATGGTCAGGATCTGGCCGATCACCCCTTCGTGCGACGTTCTGATCTGATCTGAGATTTCTGTCCGCCACAACAATTGCGCATGTTCCAGCAACTGGGTGTGCATTTTGCGCAGCGAGGTGAGCAGAGCGTCGCCGTCGGAAGTGCTGGGCAACACCATCATCATAAAACCCCCGCACAAAATACCGGTGATGACCTCGCCGACACGCGCCTGTGCGATATCAAAAATTTGTGTCGGATCGGTGACGTCTACGGTGGAGAACGCGATGATGGCTGCCGTGTAACCCGCCAGCGCAAACGCATAAGAGACGTTGTTCTGATAATGATTGGAGACGTAGGTACAAATCCCCAGCCATGCGGCAATGGCAAACGTGAAGAGCCAGGGTTCATTCAGACAATGCCCGGCAATAAACACCGCGCCCATGGCACCCAGCAGACTGCCAATGATCCGCCCGATACTTTTACTGATAACGCCACCGACGGTGGGGAAACTCACCACTGCCGCCGAGGTCAGGGCCCAGTAAGGCTCGTCCATCTGAAATTCAAAAGCGATATAAAGTGCAAGTATCATTGCGATGGAATTACGCAGGGCATAGCGCCATTGTCCCCACGTGGCTTTTCCCCACGGCGTATTTTTCCATTCGAGCCAGGAAAGATTCACTGCACGGCCTTAATGGCGAATCGAAATGGTGCAGGTGGTCCCGGCGACCAGCACTGCATGTTCCGGCACGTTCTCAAGCTTAATACGTACCGGTACGCGCTGTGCCAGCCGTACCCACGGCACGTTCGGTTTCACATTCATCAGCAAATCTTCCGGCGTATCGAGGCTCTGATCATAAATAGCCCGGCCAATACTTTCGACCCGGCCCTGCAACGGAGTATTGCCGTTAAATAGCGTGATATCCGCCATGCTGCCTTCGCGAATATTTTTGAGTTTTGTTTCTTCAAAATACCCAAGAATATAGAAAGAATGAATATCCACCAGCCCGACCAGCGGTGTCCCTGCAGTGGCATAGTTTCCGCGGCGGGTTTGCAGATTGGTGATATAACCATCAGCTGGCGCAACAATAGTGGTTTTGCTCAGATTCCATTTGGCCTGTTCTAATGACGCCTGTGCAGCCTGATAGGCTGCCTGCATGGCTTTGGCATTGATATTGGCTTCATCAAGCGATTCGGCGGAAATAATATTAGCGCCAAGCCCCCGTCGTCGGTGGGCTTCGTGATTGGCTTTGGCTAAATCAGCGGCGGCTTTAGCTACCGCAGCGTCGGCATTATCGACAGCGATTTTAAAAGGCACCGGATCCAGACTGAATAACGGATATCCGCTTTTAACAAACTGGTTATCATGGATATTTATTTCAATAATGCGCCCGGAAACTTCCGGCGTGATATTGACAATTTCGGCGCGTACTTTGCCGTCACGCGTCCAGGGCGATTGCATATAATAATTCCACATCCACCAGCCTGCACAAATTGCGACCGCAAAAACCAGCACGGTAGAGAAATATTTTAGCGTCTTAAATTTCATTTCAGAGGTTCACCATAAGCATCAGTGCGGCACAAATAGAGATCACAAAAAGAGATAAATCCATCAGGGTGGGATGCCAGACTTCACCGGAATAAATCCAATCACGCAGCACGCGGTGTATCAAAAGCCAGAATACTAACCCCAGTAAAAAAGCTTTGAACATCGGGGGGAAATAAAGTGAGGCACCCAGGACCAGATCCTGTAGCGGGAAGCCTGAGTGAAACATTTGCGCATTCACAATATTAATCTCTGCCGGTGATTGTGTTATAAACAAGCTTACCTTTGGAAGCAGAGGCCGCGCTTCCGGATGCAATCGTACCTACTATTATATATAGAATTGTAATTTCTCGATTAATGTTCCTAAAACTAAGCTAAACTCTGGGGAGTTATCTTAGCATGCTAATTATAAGGAGGGGATAATTGGAATCGAATCTGGGGTCAGATCTAGCACGATTAGTTCGTGCCTGGCGTGCGTTGATTGACGATCGGTTAAAACCGTTGGAACTCACGCAAACACATTGGGTAACACTGCATAATATCAATATGTTACCTCCGGAGCAGTCTCAAATTCAGCTGGCGAAAGCCATCGGGATTGAGCAACCGTCTCTGGTTCGTACGCTCGATCAACTGGAAGAAAAGAAGCTGATCACCCGTCAGACGTGTGCGAGCGATCGCCGCGCCAAGCGGATCAAGCTGACTGAAGAAGCCGCGCCGATCATTAATGAAATGGAATCCGTTATTGATTCCACGCGTAAAGAGATTTTGTCCGGCATGTCTTCTTCGGAAATCGAACTCCTGGGCGGGATGTTGTCCCGGCTGGAAAAAAATATTGCTTCCCTGCAAAGCAAATCATAAGAACCGACTTTATATTGCGTCACACAGCGTTGCATTTGTCCGGACAGAAAAGAATTACCCATAAAAAAACCGAAGCCACTGGCTTCGGTTTTTTACGTTGAGGCAGGGGAAATCAGGCGCCAGGAGAGACAGTAATGGTGCTGCCGCTGCTGGCCATGCTGACACGCTGACCGACGCTGAATTTGGTTGCACCGGCTTTCTGAACCACCTGAATGGTCGAACCGTCATCACGACGAATCTGCAGTTCTACACCGTTTGAACGGTTAAGCGAACTTTGCACACCCTGACCGGCAACGCCACCTGCGACTGCACCTGCAGCGGTTGCCAGACTACGACCAGTGCCACCACCGACGGTATTCCCCAGGAAACCACCCAATACTGCACCACCCAGTGCGCCGACGATGTTTGCATCATCACCACCCTGGATTTGTACTGCACGGGTAGACACAATGGTCCCGTAGGTCACTTGCTGAATTTGCTTCGCCTGGGATGCGGAGTAGACATCGCCGGACAGAGAGTTATCGCTCACGCAGCCAGCAAGGGAAACGCCGGCAAGGGCGACGACAAGTAAACGCTTAATCATAAATAGCTCCTTTATTATGCTGCTGCACACGTTTCAGAGTAGCGGCAACAACAGAGAAAAAACAGTAAACAAGTTCAACATCAGTGTCGAAGGTGTCATATACCATATTTGTTTCACTTTCACCTAGTATACAGAAGGCCTGTTCAACTAATAATAAACGCAGGTTTACGTTTTAGACAGCGAATGGCTCAATCAAAAATACCGACATGAAATGTTGTAATTGCTGGTTTTTAGTACACCGGTATTTTCAGTGATAAAAAACGTAACAAGAAAAACACGAAGTCATCACACGATGTAATAAAAATTCAGTAACTCATGGCGTTGCCCTTCAAATACCGATTACTCTGTAGTGATTACTTTTTCTGACCTTTTTCCTGGAGAGTTAAGGATGTTATCTATGAAGTCAGGTCGCTATATCGGTGTGATGTCCGGCACCAGTCTCGACGGTGTCGACGTCGTGCTGGCTGCAATAGATGAGCATAGGGTCGCGCAGCAAGCCAGCTATTCACATCCTATTCCTCTAGCTTTGAAAAACGCGATCCTCGGCATGTGCCAGGGGCAACCGGTCACACTCGAACAGGTCGGGACGCTCGATACTCAGTTGGGTATTTTGTTTGGTGAGGCCGTTTTGGGCTTGCTGAAAAGTGCCAATATCTCGCCTGACGAAGTGACCGCCATTGGTTGCCACGGGCAAACTGTCTGGCATCAGCCGAAAGGCGACACGACGTTTTCGATGCAACTGGGGGATAATAACCGCATTGCGGCCATGACCGGCATTACCACCGTGGGCGATTTTCGTCGCCGGGATATGGCGTGGGGCGGTCAGGGCGCGCCTCTGGTGCCTGCTTTCCATCAGGCATTGCTGGCTGATCCCGCCGAACGTCGCATGATCCTTAATATCGGCGGCATCGCGAATCTTTCGATGCTGTTGCCGGGCCAGCCGGTGCGGGGTTACGACACCGGTCCGGGAAATATGCTGATGGATGCGTGGATCTGGCGTCATCTCGCACAGCCGTATGATAAAGGCGCTGAATGGGCAAATCAGGGGCGGGTGAACTTACGTTTGCTCCAGCAGATGTTGTCGGATCCTTACTTTGCCGAACCGGCACCGAAAAGTACCGGGCGCGAATATTTCAATATGGGGTGGCTGGAAAAGCAACTGGCGCGTGCTTCGGACATCTCCCCGTCGGATGTGCAGGCGACGCTGGCTGAACTGACTGCGGTAAGCATTGCCGAGCAGGTGCAACTGACCGGCGGCTGCGACCGGCTGATGGTGTGTGGCGGCGGGGCGCGCAACCCGTTACTGATGGCGAGGCTCTCCGCGATGCTGCCGGGCACGGAAGTTTGCACCACGGATGCCTGCGGTATCAGCGGTGATGACATGGAAGCACTGGCGTTTGCCTGGCTGGCATTCCGCACGCTATCCGGTCAGCCTGGCAATTTGCCGTCGGTCACAGGCGCAAGTCGTGAAACGCTGCTCGGCGCGATTTATCCGGTCGTTTCAATCCGTCCCTGATGCGTTCTCGGTTTTATCTCAATGTGCTACGCCTGCGGGCGTGGTAAATAAAAGAGATCATTAAAGACCATCAGGGAGTACCGAATGAAGAAGGCGATTATCGCTACGTTAGCAGGATTAACACTGGCAGGATGCAGCCAGTTCAGCCACCAGACCGAAAGTCCGACAGAAGAATTGCACTACCAGTGCGGTACCTTACCGTTGACAGTCACGCTGGATAAACCGGCGCAGCAGGTCAATATGGTTCTCGATGGTGAACAGCTGAAACTGAAACAGGTTGAGGCTGCTTCCGGCACGCAATACAGCGATGGCCGTTACACGTTCTGGTCTAAAGGTAATCAGGCTTTTGTGCAGCGCGGTGAGAATGTGATTATCGACGACTGCGTCCAAAAATAAACCTACCCTTCCTGCTTCGCGTTGCCGTTGCGCTGGCTGCGCTTGCTCACCCCGCGTCAGGAACATTGAGATCCTGACGCGGCGGGTGCACAATGCGTTTACCTTCCTTAGATACGCAACTGAATCCATATGTCTGATAACAAAGAGTTTGATATTGCGGACTCGCGCCGCGAATACACCCGTGGCGGGCTGCGTCGTGCTGATTTAACCCCTGAGCCACTGCCTTTGTTTGAACACTGGCTGAAACAGGCCTGTGATGCCCGTCTGGCTGACCCGACGGCGATGGTGGTGGCGACGGTTGATGAGCGCGGACAACCTTTCCAGCGCATTGTGCTGCTCAAGCATTATGACGAAAAGGGACTGGTGTTTTATACCAATCTGGGCAGCCGCAAGGCGCAGCAACTGGCAAACAACGCACGCATCAGTCTTTTGTTCCCATGGCACATGCTGGACCGGCAGGTGATTGTACTCGGTCAGGCCGAACGTCTGTCGACGCTGGAAGTGATGAAATACTTCACCAGTCGCCCGAAAGACAGCCAGATCGGCGCGTGGGTTTCCCAGCAGTCCAGCCGTATTTCGGCGCGCGGCGTACTCGAAAGCAAATTCCTCGAACTGAAACAGAAATTCAGCAATGGTGAAGTGCCGCTGCCAAGTTTCTGGGGCGGTTTTCGTGTCAAAGTGGATTCGATGGAGTTCTGGCAGGGCGGCGAACATCGTCTGCACGATCGGTTCATTTACCAGCGTGACGAAGCAGAGACAGAAACTGGCTGGAAAATAGACCGCCTCGCACCCTGACCACGAAAAAACACGCGATTTCCTAGCGCTCGGACGACGAGCGCTTTATTCTATGTCGTTCCCCCGTAAAGGTGAGAGAAAAGGCACATGCGCGGCATGATGTCAGACATAAATCTGCACACATTCAGTACCTATTTCTGAGTATAAACAAACGGAGTCTTTGATGGCGAGCAGCAACCTGATTAAACAATTGCAAGAGCGGGGCCTCATTGCCCAGGTAACGGATGAAGAAGCGTTAGCAGAGCGACTGGCGCAAGGGCCAATTGCACTCTATTGCGGTTTCGATCCTACCGCAGATAGCTTGCATTTGGGACATCTGGTGCCTTTGCTTTGTCTGAAACGCTTCCAGCTGAACGGGCACAAGCCTGTCGCTCTGGTGGGCGGCGCAACCGGTCTGATCGGTGACCCGAGCTTTAAAGCGACGGAGCGTAAACTGAATACCAATGAAACCGTGAATGAATGGGTTGAGAAAATCCGCCAGCAGGTTTCGCCGTTCCTGGATTTCAGCTGTGGTGAAAACAGCGCTATCACCGCCAATAACTACGACTGGTTCGGCGGCATGAACGTGCTGACTTTCCTGCGTGATATCGGTAAACACTTCTCTGTTAACCAGATGATCAACAAAGAAGCGGTTAAACAGCGTCTGAACCGCGATGACAGCGGTATCTCCTTCACTGAATTCTCTTACAACCTGTTGCAGGGTTACGATTTTGCCTCCCTCTACGATCTGCACAAAGTTGAGCTGCAAATCGGCGGTTCTGACCAGTGGGGTAACATCACCTCCGGTATCGACCTGACCCGCCGTCTGCACCAGAAACAAGTGTTCGGCCTGACTGTTCCGTTGATCACCAAATCTGACGGCACGAAATTCGGTAAAACCGAAGGTGGCGCAGTCTGGCTGGATCCGAAGAAAACCAGCCCGTACAAATTCTACCAGTTCTGGATCAATACTGCGGATGCTGACGTTTACCGTTTCCTGAAGTTCTTCACCTTCATGAGCATTGAAGATATCAATGCGCTGGAAGAAGAAGATAAAACCAGCGGTAAAGCGCCACGCGCCCAATATGTCCTGGCCGAAGAAGTGACCGGTATGGTTCATGGCGCAGAAGGTCTGGCGGCCGCAAAACGTATTACGCAGAGCCTGTTCTCTGGCTCCCTGAGCGAAATGACCGAAGTCGATTTCGGCCAGCTGGCGCAGGATGGCCTGGAGCTGTTTGAAGTGCCACATGACACAGATCTGCAACAGGCGCTGGTTATCGCCGGTATGGCACCGTCGAAAGGCCAGGCACGCACCATGATTTCTTCTAACGCGGTTTCTGTAAACGGCGAAAAACAGACGGATACAGAATACAGCTTCGCTGACAGTGACCGTTTGTTTGGTCGTTATACCTTGCTGCGTCGCGGTAAAAAGAACTACACCCTGTTGCTGTGGGCATAAGTTTTAGGCCGGTAGAACGGGGGACTGCAAGGTCTCCCGTTTTTGTTCCCTGATATCAGTAATCCCGCCATCTCCCCCGATGACGTTGCAATCGGAAATTCTTCATGAAAAGCATTCTTTCTATCCAGTCACACACGGTTTTTGGACACGCGGGTAACAGCGCGGCGGAATTCCCTATGCGTCGTATGGGCGCAAACGTTTGGCCACTGAATACTGTTCAGTTTTCCAATCATACGCAGTACGGCCACTGGACCGGCTGCGTTATGCCTGCTGCACATCTGACTGACATCGCGCAGGGCATTGCGGAAATTGACCGTCTGAAGGATTGTGATGCGGTGCTGAGTGGCTATATCGGTTCGCCGGAGCAGGGGCAAAGCATTCTGGAGATTGTCCGTCGGGTGAAAGCGGCGAATCCGGATGCCTGGTATTTCTGCGATCCGGTCATGGGACATCCTGAAAAAGGCTGTATCGTGGCGCCGGGCGTTGCCGAATTCCATTGCAACCAGGCACTGGTTAACTGCGACATTATCGCGCCGAACCTGCTGGAGCTTGAATTGCTGAGCGGTCACGCGGTGGCCAGTGTTGAAGAAGCCGTCGCCACTGCGCGGGAACTGATCAGCAAAGGTCCGAAAATTGTGCTGGTGAAACACCTGAGCCGCGCAGGCTATCACAGTGACCGCTTTGAAATGCTGCTGGTCACTGCGGATGAAGCGTGGCACATCGATCGTCCGCTGGTTGATTTTGGTGTCCGTCAGCCGGTTGGTGTAGGCGATCTGACCAGCGGGTTATTGCTGGTGAATCTGCTCAAAGGCGAAGCGCTGGATAACGCGCTGGAGCACGTAACAGCCGCTGTCTATGAAGTCATGCTGGCGACGCATGCAATGGGTGAATATGAACTGCAAATCGTGGCGGCACAGGACAAAATGGTCAAACCTGAGCATCACTTCGCGGCAGTAAAACTGTAATCACGGACTGAAAACCCATTACCTGAATAAACAAAAACGCCCCGTGCTGCAGCCGCCGGGGCGTTTTTTCGCGTTCATATCAAGAAAGTAATTATTTCAGGCCTTCAGCTGACAGCGCAGCATCAACGGCCGGACGTGCGGCCACGCGGTCGAGATAGGCGTTCAGTTCCGTCAGCGCAGTCAGGTCAAACTTCAGCGCCTTCGCCCAACCCATTACCGTGAACAGATAGGCATCCGCGACGCTGAAACGGGCACCCAGCAGGAAGTGATTGCCTTTCAGAGACTCATTCACGTAAGCAAATTTCTTGCTCAGTGCTTCACGGGTCAGCGCCTTAAACTCTTCCGGTGCTTTTGGATTGAACAACGGCGAGAAACCTTTGTGCAGCTCAGTCGCAATGTAGTTCAGCCATTCCAGTGCGTGATAACGGGCTGGTGTTCCCTGCTCCGGCATCAGCTGGCGGTCAGGTTTCTGGTCAGCCAGATACTGCACGATAGCCACGCCTTCGGTCAGAATACTGCCATCATTGAGCAACAGCGTGGGGATCTGCCCCTTTGGATTGACTGCGAGGAAGTCATCACCGGTTTCGGTTTTCTTAGTCGCCAGATCAACCTTCTCAATGCTGAAATCCAGACCCGCTTCACGCAGAACGATATGAGGGGAAAGGGAACAGGCACCGGCTTTATAATACAGTTTCATAAACACTCCATTGGATGAGCAACCCGCCTGACACCATGGTTTCACAGGGCCGCGACAGCGCTATATAAAAACTACTTCTATCCTAGAACTGGCGGGAGTAAAAGTCAGTGTTTTAATTGTGACAGTGCGTCCGGTTGCTCATATTCTGATGAAATGTGCGCCCTTAGCGCGAGTGCTGATTCAGAAAGTCCCGCACCGCCAGTTCAACGCTTTCCGGCGCAGGCAGCATGGGAGCGCGCAGCTCGTTATCCATTAACCCGTCCAGTGATAATGCGTACTTAATGGCTGCCGGATTCGGGGCAGAGAACATCAGCCGGATCATGGGCAGCAAACCAAAGAAAGTTTTACGCGCGGCCACGATATCCTGCGCTTTGAACTGTTTAATCAGCTGCACAAACTCTTCGGGAAAAATATGTGACGACGCGGCAATCGCCCCTTTACCGCCAAGGCTCAGGGTTGAAAATATCTGCACGTCTTCGCCACACAACACGTCAAGTTCTTCGTCAGCAATCAGCGACAGCGTCAGATCTATGCTGCCGCCGCAATCTTTGACGGCGGTAATACGCGGGTGTTTAGCCAGCTGGCGGAATGTGTCCAGTTCCATCTGTACGCCGGTACGATAAGGAATGTTGTAAAGCACAATCGGTACTGTGGCGTGATCTGCAATTTCTGTAAACCAGGCGACCAGTGCGGCCTGAGAAGGGCGGATGTAGTAGGGCGCGGGGATCAGCAAACCGGCAACCGGACGGCGTAAAATCGCCTCCTGCATTTCGCGGATAACCGGCATATGCGTGCCTGACAGCCCCATGATCACCTGATGACCCGGCACCACTTCCAGCACAGCATCCAGAACCTGCAGTTGTTCTTCTTTGGTGAGCATAGGGGCTTCACCGGTCGTACCACAGACCACGACGCCGTCAACGCCCCGTTTGAGCAGCCGGGTGCACAATGCTTTCAGTGCAGTAAAGTCGATCTCACCTTCATGAAAAGGCGTGACCAGCGGGACCCAGATACCTGAAAACGATGACATGATGTAGTTCCTTAAACGGCGTGATTTATCAGCCTCGGATCATGTCAGTAAAACAGGGACGAGCGCCAATTGAATGAATTAATAAGGTGTTTTGAGTTATCTATGGTGCTTATAAATAGCTGATTTATGTACTGGCTAACATATTCATTTCATTGCTCAGTAACGTTTTTAACACTTCTACCGGCACGGGGCGCGAGAACAGATAGCCCTGAAGGTGCGAGCAACCTGCTGATACTAAAAAGGATTTTTGCAGCTGATTTTCGACACCTTCTGCAATGACGTTAAGATGCATTTTATTGCCAAGCTGAGACACGGCAGAAACAATAGCGGCGGTATCATTCACTTCTGTGACGTATTGCACAAATGAACGGTCAATTTTCACGCTGTCTACCGAGATATCTTTCAGCAAACTGAGACTGGAATAACCGGTACCAAAATCATCCAGCGAAATTTTCACCCCAACCTGCCGTAATTTAGCGAGATGGCTGAGGCTGGTCTCGTTGGCGTTCATCACGGAGGTTTCGGTCAGTTCAAGTTCAAGTCGCGGAGGCGGGAAATTTTCCTCCGCCAAAACCGCCAGAATACGCGGTCCGAAATCCGGCTCACCGAGCTGAACGGCAGAAACGTTGATCGCCAGATTGAGCCGTTCAAAATTCCTGATATCGCGACACGCCTGACGCAGAACAATTTCGCCGAGCTGAATAACCAGCCCGGTCTCTTCGGCCAGGGCAATAAACTGCACCGGCGAAACCTGTCCGAGCACGCCATGGTTCCAGCGCGCCAGTGCTTCAACGCAAACGACCTTTTCATCGTGGCTGCGTAAAATAGGCTGATAAACGCAGGTCAGGTCGCCTTCTCTGGCCAGCGATTCCGCCAGCGCTTTCACCATAATGCGTTTACTGACACTGCTGGCATCGAGCAATTCAGAATAAAACGAGAACATATTTTTGCCACGCTGCTTGGCTTCCAGCAGCGCCGTATTCCCGCGGCGCATGATCTCGCCGGCGGTAATATTCTCTGCGCCAAACATCACGATGCCGAATGAAATCGTCATCATCGGATTGGCCCGCGTCAGCGTAAACGGCTGTCGCATCATCACCAGTATTTCCAGCGCCAGATTATTGGCCATTTCACTGGTCGGATTATTGCGCAGGATAATCGAAAACTCATCGCCGCCGATGCGCGAAACCGTTCCGCTGTTGCCGACTTCATTACGCAGGCGCTGGCCGAATTCGCAGAGAATGGCATCGCCCGCCTGATAGCCATATGTGTCGTTGATGTAATTGAAATCATTGAGATTCAACAAGAAGAGGGCGCAGGGCTCGGGGCGATACATGCGCTGGGCGGCAATCTGGCTAAGTTCTTCACTCAATGCCGTCCGGTTTGGCAGGCCGGTTAATACGTCATGACGGGCAAGGTAGCGGATCTGCGCTTCTGAACTGCGCAAAAGTGAAATATCCATAATGGAGGTCAGAATGAAATGCCGTGCCTCCAGTGTGACGCGGGATTTACGCACCAGCACATTGCGTCGCTTACCTGACGGGTCAACCAGCGTTTCTTCGTTGACCGTTTTCTCGCCGGTTTCCAGAACTTCGATATCGCGTTCACGCTGCCGGGCAGCTTGTTCAGGATCCGTGAAAAAAGAAACATCCTGACCAATTAATTCTTCCCGCGCACGCCCATAAAATTCGCTGGCTTTCTGATTAAGAAATACCAGTTTACGCTCATTATCTTTAAGGACTGTCGCTTCGGGAAGAGCATCAAGAACTGCCTGGCATATCGCAATATCTGTAAGCATGAGTTAAATACCCCGAGCAGAAAATGAGTGTGATGTGGCACAGTTTGTTAGCCTGTAAACTCATCAGATTGTTTTTTGCAATTATTACTCACAATGGGATGAGAATATTACCGTTGTTTTTAAATTTTAAAATTCAATTGGTTATCACGCCCTAAGTAAGGTATTCGATATATTGTTCGGGTGAATAACGATCAACTCAGTGAAATGCGGTTTTTACCGGCGAATTGGCTGCAATACGAAGCATTATCTGTCTGGATTAATCAGTGTGAGACTGAATACTGATTGGGCATCACCGGATGCCATACCGATATTGATCGTCATCGGAATATTATGCTGCGAATTCATGGCTAACCGGAGCCTGAGAGAAGCAGGCGTGTACACCGCTGTCGGATACGGTCCCGGGAAAATTCGCTGAATAAGACTGTGGTAAAAAATTGGTGAAAGAGTGTAGAAGGCACGCGAACGGTTATTGTGACTGATTATCCCTGCAGGACAGAAACACTTTTATCATATTTAGGAATTTCTTTATAAACGGTAAGGCTGCGGCAGAAGCTCAGGTTGAAATGAAGCATCAGAGGTGCTTTTTAGTTCCAAATTTTTCATCCCATTCGCGCCGGTAACTGCGGGATTGTTTACGGCCTTTCAGCCAGAGGAAGGTACATACCGCACAGACGCACGCTGAGAAAATAATGTTACGCATATCCTGATCATAAAAAATAACCAGCACACAGTCGAGAGCCGCCACAATCGCGAACCACTTATGCATGTGCGACTGTCTGCGGGTTTCTGCATTCATTCTTTTAAGCTGACGTCCCTCATCCAGGACCTTTCTTTTTATTACCATCGCGCGCTCCCGGAGTGAGTTGAGTCAATACTCTGACTGAGATTTTATTAAGGATAGCAAACCGGAAAAAGGGGTTTTCATTCGCAATATTACCTGATCCTGAAATTATTATCGCGAACAACCTGCCCGCTCAATTCGCCGAATAACGCAGTTTACTTTCTGATTTTAAAGTCTTTTAAAGGTGATGACCTGACAAAAAAATAAATTGTTTTGGTTAAAAAGTATTACCAATTGCTGCTGAGCATTGATTTATCAGGGCGCGGTGGATTATCGTTTAGGAATTATCTTAATTTTCGGTGAGAAAATGGGCGATTCATCATCACGAAAGATCGTTGATAGTGCGAACATTTATCAGGATTTCGACACCCGTTTTTACGAATGGGAGGACGGAATGTCCAGCGCAGGTTTCAAACTTGAACTGCCTGATCGCAACAGGGAAGAATTTGACTGGGGCGTCACCGGCTACAACTTTGGTCGCGTGATTGGCGGTGTGCTGACCGTCAGTGAGCATGATATCAATCGCCAGTACGGCAACCTGTTTTCGATGCCTGATCATATTGTCATTTTCATTGTGATCATCGGAGGGATGGATTGTCAGTGTTTCGGCGAACGGTTCATGCTGAGCCAGGGGGATATCCTGATCCAGGATATGTCACAGCCGATTAAAATCCATGTCTATCCGGGGGAACTGAAACCGCGTCTCGGTTCTTATCAGTACATTATTATGCCCAAGCACAGCTTGCATTTTAATGTCGATATCGCTTCGTTACACGGGAAGCGCATTCCGGCAGCCTCACCGGTGAACATTATCCTGCGCAATCATTTTGCGACGATGGTGCAGGTGTTTGATCAGATGACCGAACAGGAAGTGCTGAGCACTGGCGAGGGGGCAGCGTCGGTCTTCCTGCAAACTCTGCATCTGGTGGCGGGGAAAAAGGTGGAACATCCGTTTGAGCAAAGTGCACGTCTTGAGCGCATTTGCCTGTATATCGAAAAGCATCTCGGCAGACCGATCAGTATTGATATTCTGTGCAAAGATTTTGCTATTTCGCGTTCAGGGTTATATCGCCTGTTTGAACCGCTTGGCGGCATCGCGCAGTTCATCCGCAGCCGGCGTTTACTGCTGGCGAAGCGCCTCCTGCGGACCTCTTCGATGTCGGATCAAAGTCTGGCTGCCATTGCGAGGCAGTGTGGCCTGGAGCCCGGCGCTTTACGTCGCTATTTTCAGGCGTTCTATGGCGCAACGCCTTCAGAGATGCGGGAGAAATTCCGCCTTGATGCTGAGCAATCGGGGCAGGCGGATGCCACTCATGTCAATTGGGTGACCTCCCTTTAATGGATTGATTTACCCCTAATCGTTCAGAAATTGTTAAATATTTACGCATTTCATGATCTGTCACTATTCTGATTTTTGCCCCTGCGGGGCGGAATCAGAGCCGTTTTCCCGGCCAAACACAGTAGACTTGATGGAACAGCCATCGGTAATCATTGAGAGTGCATTATGTTAGTCCCTCAACCGGCAGTTGATGAACAGGCTCGTCTTGCCATACTGGCTTCACTGGGCATCCTGAACTCCCCCAGAATTGAGGAGATCGACCGCATTACCCGGATGGCCGCCCGGCAGTTTCAGGCCAGAGCGGTTGTTGTTTCATTGATTGACGCTGACCGGCAGTGGTTCCTTTCTCACACCGGCGTTGACATCAATCAGTCTCCCCGTGATACCTCCTTTTGCGGTCATACTATTCTTGAACCCGGTCCGCTGATTGTCAGGGATGCCCGCCTTGATTTGCGCTTTCACGATAATCCGCTGGTCACTGGTGACCCTCACATTGTGTTTTATGCGGGTTGCGCCCTGCATTCAAAAGAGGGGGTGGCACTTGGCGCGTTATGCCTGATTGATGACCGTCCGAGAGACTGGTGTGATGAAGATCAGCAGACTTTGCTGGATATGACGGCGCTGGTACAAAGTTATATTTTTCACCTTGAAAACCGGCAGTACACGGCGCGGGTAGAAGATAATCTGGCGAAAAGTGAAGCTTTGTTTGAACAGACATTTGCGCACGCTGCTGTCGGGTTCTCCTTAGTCGGACTCGACTGGCGCTGGCTGCGCATCAATCCCCAGGTATGCAATATGCTGGGGTATGCCGAATATCAGCTGCGCGACTGCCTGCTGCATGACGTGACCCATTCTGATGATCTTTATGCCGAAAACGTGCTGGTTCCCCGTTTGCTCTCCGGTGAAATAAAAAGTTTCAGTGTAGAAAAACTCTTACAGCGCGCGAACGGCAGCACGCTGTGGGTGACTTTGACGGCCTCACTCGTGCGCAATGTGGCCGGTGAAGCCCATCACTACATTGTGGTCATCAGCGATATTACCGAGCGTAAACATATCGAACAGGCGCTGTATTCACTGCAGGGGGATCTGGAACGCCGTGTGGCCGACCGGACGCATGAGTTACAGGTGACGATGGATCAGCTCCATCAGGAAATCGCCCGGCGCCTGACCCGTGAACGGGAACTGACCGAAAGCAAAAAACGTCTCAGGGACATTACCGATAACATTCCCGCGCTGATTTGTCATGTTGATGCGAATGAGCAATACACTTTCGTGAATCATTTTCACGCCAACTGGTATGGCGTCGAAGAGACTGAGGTCAGCGGGAAGCAGGTCAGAGAGGTGGTAGGGGACGACGGTTATCAGAAGATTAAACCCTACATTCGTCAGGCGTTGCAGGGAATGACGGTAAGTTACGAAATTGAATTGCCGGATCACTCCCGCCACGGCAAAGGCGGCATATTGCATACCACGTTGATCCCCTGCGACGATATCCGCAATGGGTATTACGGCCTTTCGACCGATATCAGTGAAATTAAAGCGTTACAGGCCCGGCTGGAATTTGAAGCAAATCACGACTCACTGACCGGATTACCGAACCGGCGCGCATTTCAGCAGTCACTGATTTATGCCGCCAGGCAACAAGAAAAAGCAGATAAAGACATCGCATTACTCTTTCTGGATATTGATAATTTTAAAGCGTACAACGACACCTACGGACATGAATTTGGCGATTTAATTCTGAAATTTTTTGGTCATACCTTACGCGATAATCTGCGTTCACAAGATATTGTGGCACGCCTGGCGGGAGATGAGTTTACGGTTTTGCTGAGCCAGCTGATGAATACTGAAAGTGACGTCAGCCGCATTTGCATCAGCCTGATGAGTGCATTGCATTCAATCGAGCGTATCGCAGGTGTCCCGGTGGCGCTGTCTGCCAGCATCGGCGTGGCGATAGGCCGCGCACGCCAGCCTTTACTTCCGGATACGCTGATGGCACGGGCCGATGCCGCTATGTACCGCGCGAAACAAAGTGGAAAAGGCCGGTACCATTTAGGGTAAAAATGCCTGTACAGGTCAGAAAGAGCGTAAACGAAAGGTTCTTGTGGGGGAAATGCTCTTTGCTGACGGCAGACGTTGCTTACGTATTGATGATTATCTTGCAGCGCTTTTCGGTATAACACACGGCATTGTCAGGAATGTTCTTGTTGATGAACGACATTGCACCAATAGTGACATTGTCGCCGATGGTAATGTCATTGCCGATAATGCAGCAATTAGCACCAATATCCACATTATCGCCAATCACTATGCGCCTGTTCCCCTCATCGATTTTAATGCCGATGGTAGTGTTTTGCCGGATCCGGACATTCTTTCCAATCGTGCAATAAGGATTGATGACAATACCGGTGAGATGAGGGAGCCTGACACCTTCTCCGATCTGCGTTCCCAGCATGATCTCGATGCCATACTTTCTTATTAACGAGAAGTTAATCTTACGGGCGCGGGCTTTGCAGAAATGGCTGTCCGTCGCATATAAGTAGCTTGCGATACGCCACCAGAAAATGTACCGGTGTTGAGGTTGCTTTATGCACCTGATGATTATCCGCCGCCAGGAGAAATCCTTTTTGTTCTTAAGAATATCGGCGGATAAATAGCGGGTTAATTGCTTATATTGACTGTGATTTTCGTGCATCAGGATGGTTCCGTTTACGTAAGTCTCGCTTACATAATCCTAACACAATGAAAACTTATCCTAAATTCCAGCCATAAAAAAACGCCTCCCGGAGGAGGCGTTCGTCAACCATCATCAGACGCTTGTGCGTTTACTGAGCAGAAGCCAGTTCAGGTTGTTTCTCGTCAGTTTCGCGATCCAGCGTCATGCGGTGCAGTTTAGAGGCGGTCACCAGCATCAGTACAGCAATCACAGCCGTTGCAATACCAATTTGCAGGAATACGTGGCTGTAAATTGCCAGTGAGGCATGCGCGTCATCAATGTCAGAAGGCACGGCAGTCAGGTTGGCCACGTAACCCGCGATAATCGCAGCGGCTGCAGTGGTCAGGAACCAGGCACCCATGATGAAGCCCATCAGACGTTGCGGAACCAGCTGCGCCACCATCGCCAGACCCAGGCCGGAAATCATCAGTTCACCGATACTTTGCAGCGCGTAGCTCAGCACCAGCCAGTTTACCGACACGATGCCTTGCTCATTCGCCAGGCTCGCACCCCACGGCAGTACCAGGAATGCGCCGGAACACAGCACCATACCCATCGCAAATTTGTGCGGCATAGGCATACGGTCACCGACCTTGGTGTAGACAGCCGCCAGAACCGGGCTGGCAACCATGATCCAGAACGGATTCAGCGCCTGGAACTGTTCAGGCTGGAAGCTGATACCCAGCAGATCGTGGCCTACGTTGTGGATAGCGAAGAAGTTCAGCGATGTTGGCATCTGGCTGTACAGTACAAAGAACACGACCGCTTCCATCATCAGCAGGAACGCCACAATCATCTTCCGGCGTGCGATGCCTTGCATTGAGAAGGTTTCTTTCGCGAAGACAATAATGATACCCACGGAAACCACACCCAGAACCATACGTGCGATGGTTTGGTTATGCAGCAACCAGCTCGACAGGAATACCAGCGCCACAACCCCGACCAACACCATCAGCAGTTTTTTGAACTGCAGCGGAGCGAAATCGGGTTTTGAACCCTGACGTTTTACCCATTTGCGGCAGAACAGGAAGTTGACAATAGTGATCAACATACCCACAACGCTCAGGGAGAACGCCACACTCCAGCCGTACTTCGCGGCCAGCCATGGCGTTGCCAGCATGGAGAAGAACGAACCGATGTTCACTGACATGTAATACATGGTGAATGCGCCATCAAGACGCGGGTCATCTTTTTCGTAGCAGGTAGAAAGCAATGAGGATGGATTTGCTTTAAACAAGCCGCTGCCGACGGCGATAGTCGCCATGCCCAGATAAACCCAGAAGATTTCGTGGCCGGAATAGGCAACGAATGAATAACCTAACGCCAGAACAATCGCGCCCAGCACGATCACGCGTTTTGAGCCCAGCACTTTATCGCCCAGCCAGCCGCCGATAGCGACGAAGCCATAGACCAGCGCACTGAATGATGAGAACAGGGTGATGGAGTCGGCTTCACTCAGGCCAAGCATTTTGACCAGGTAAACCGCCATGATCCCTTGCAGGCCGTAGTAACCGAAACGTTCCCACAATTCGATGGAGAAGATCAGGTAAAACGCTTTTGGCTGTTTGAAGGCGTTAAGACTCACGCTTTCATTATTGGGTGTTTTGTTTGCAGTTGACACTCGTACCTCTGTTTATTCCTTCCGGCCGTATGTGGCGGAAACGCATAAGTGGCGCGAAATAAGCACCCTTTGCATTGTTATAAGATGGGATGACGGCAAGTAATGTTCACTATCTTCGTAAATGTGGCAAGGAGTTTGACATATGCTGTTACATTTAACTTATCCGACGTGATTAAACTATGTTCGAAATGTTATGCAGAATTAACGTTTATGTTTTCTAAATAGACAATGTGAATATGTTGCATGAATTATAATCACCATTTTGATAGTGCCATTGTTTTACAGGAAAACGCTTAAGTAGTTTTTTGGGCTGAATAAGAGTGAATAAACAGTGAATATTTCTGGGTGAATGGCTTTTATAAGGTGTTTTATGAATAAAGAATTTACTGCGGATCTTCTATCCCGAATGGCGCACAGTGTAATGTGATCGGTCTCTCGTTTTAACACTAAATTTCCGATTGAAAATAAGATTAATACGACTTATGCCGGTTAGGTGGCGCGGATATTTACAATTAGCCTCACCGGCAGGGGAATGTCCTGCCGGAGTGAGGGGATAAACAATGAAGGTAAAGAGGCGGGGAACTACTGATTCAGGGTGTCACCCAGCGTCTGAATCAGACGGTTTGACCAGCTGAACAGCGCCGCAGTCAGCAGAATATCCAGAGATTGTGTTGCCGAATAACCTGCATCAGACAAACCATGCAACTGGCGTGCATCAAAACGTTCCGGTGTGCGGGTCAGGGTGACTACCGCTTCCAGTAAAGCGACTTCTTTTTTGTCTTGCAGATTTTTCGACAGCGTATCGACGGCATCATCGCGATGATTTTCTGCGAATAATTCGCTAATCAGCGTCTCATTACCGCCCGCTTCAAGATATAAACGTCCGTGGATCCCGGCGCAATACAGACAACCGTTGAGCTGCGACGTTGCCACGGCAGCCAGTTCACGCCACGCGGCGACGGGATCCGCGCCGGCCTGCATAATATTATTGAATACCGCAGAAAATTCGCTCAGCGCGTCGGCGTCATGCACCAGTAATGTATAGAAAGAGGAAGAACGGGCGTCCGGCGCGATTAAATCCAGCACATCCTGCTGATGCTGGCTGGCGTTTTCCGGCACCACCTCCGGTAAACGCGATGTCCATTGCAACATCGCCAGTGAAAATCCTTTCTGCTCGCAACCTTCCGGCGAAGGAAATCCCGGCAATACGGCGGCGGCGCGGCCTCGTAAACCATTCAGAACCGCCAGTACACGCGCCTGATAACTGACAAAGCCAATCACCTGCGTAAAGGTCACGATATCGCGCGTGCTGAAGCCCACGTCATAAAGCTGGTGCAGCATGGGTGCCGTAATCAGTGTTGGCTGGGTAGCGAGTAATCGCGCGAACTGGGTAATGTGGGTCTGGCGGATATTACTTTCACGGGAGGCATCAGGGCTGGGAAGCGGGGCGAGACGGGCAGCGTAATGGCTACAAAGTGTCTGTACGCCGCTGACCTGTGCCACCGTCAGTGCACTGCTGAGACGGTCATACAATGATAATGTTTCGGTACGCGACACCCTCAGAGTGTCAGGAAACAGCACCTCATAACAGGCGCGGGATGCCCGCAGCAGTCGCTGGCGTTCGTTAAGCAACTGGCGAAGCGTCGGGTCGAGCTGAGCATCAAGGCCCAGCAGAAAGCGATCCTGTACCAACGCTGCGTGGGGATCGAGCGGCAGATGACCATATTGGCTGGATTGTGTTTCATGATACCAGCCGCTGTGTGCGGCCTTGCGTTGTTGTTCCATGAACGGGTCCTTTCTTCAAGCCTGTCACTCAGGCAAATTATCAGGCCCTATCCTTGCCGATACTGTTGCCGATATAAAATAATGTTAAGCGATAAATCATATCGAAAAGGAATAGCAGGAGGTGAATTTGCATAAAAGGAAAACGGCGTCAGTTTCCTGACACCGTTTGCGGGGGGAATCTGCCCGTTTATCACGCGAAAATGGCATTAATGACCGTCACGGCGCCAGGCATCGGCAGTCAGTGCTTCGCCGAAGTGGCTGGAAATCAACCGCCTGGTCAGATCATGTAGCGGTGCTGCCAGAACCTCGGCCGTATTTCCGCGTTCCACCACTTCGCCTTCGTGCATCACCAGTACCTGATCGCTGATGTGCTTCATCATGCCCAAATGCTGAGTCACGTAGATATATGAAATGCCTTGTTTTTCCTGCAATTCGAGCATCATATTGATGATTTGCGAACGCATCGACATATCCAGAGACGCCAGCGCTTCGTCCGCCACGATCACTTTAGGTTGCAGGATAAGCGCACGGGCCAGTGCCACGCGCTGCTTCTGACCCGACGCCAGCATATGCGGGTAATAATTGGCATGATCAGGCAGCATGCCCACCAGACGCAGTGTCTCGTTGATGCGTTGTTCGCGTTGTTGTGCCTCCATTTCGCTGTTCAGCCGCAGTGGCGCTTCGAGTAGCTGCCCGATACGCTGGCGTGGATTAAGTGATGTGCTCGGATCCTGAAAAATCATGCGGATTTGCTGGCTGCGGAAGCGATAATCACGAAACTCCAGCGGATGTTCATCAATCAGAATTTCGCCGCCGCTTGGCTCGACCATACCGGAAAGCATCTTGGCCAGCGTCGATTTGCCGGAACCATTCTCGCCGATGATCGCCAGCGTTTGTTTTTCGCGCAGGGTAAAGCTGACCGGTTTTACGGCGTCGAGATTCATTTTGCGGAACAGACCGGTGCGATAACGGAACGTTTTGCTCAGATTGCGCACTTCGAGCAGAGTTTCGCCCATTATTGCTCCTCCATGTTCAGCGGAAAGTGGCAGGCATACGCATGGGTTTTAGCCAGACGCAGACGTGGCGTTTCGATGCATTTTTTCTGCGCATAAGGGCAGCGTGGCCCCAGGCGGCAGCCAATCGGCAAATGTTCCAGCGAAGGAATGGCACCCGGCAGCGTATTCAGACGGCTTTTATGCGGCAGTGAGCGGCCGAAATCAGGCATCGCGCGGATCAGTGCCTGTGTATAAGGATGATGCGGCGTGGCCAGCAGTTCTTCACACACCGCGCTTTCAACCGTTTGTCCGCAATACAACACGTTTACGCGGTTCGCCCATTTGCTCATCATTTGCAGATCGTGGCTGATCAGCAAAATGGTGGTGTTATTGTTCTGATTGAGCCGCGCCAGCAGACGGAAAATCTGTGCCTGGGTGGTCGGTTCCATGGCATTCGTCGGCTCATCGGCAATCAGCAAACGTGGCTGATTCGCCAGCGCGATGGCGATCATCACTTTCTGGCACTCGCCTTCGGTCAGTTCATACGGATAACTGGCCATAATGTCTTTGTGATCTTTAATTCCGACGCGGTGCAGCAGCTCGATGGCGCGTTTTTTTCGCCATTTCCAGCGCTGATACCAGCGACCTTTATAGGTCCAGCCGGGGATCGCCTGAATCAGCTGGCGACCAATGCTTTCTGAAGGATCCAGACAGGACTGCGGCTCCTGGAAAATCATTGATACGTTTTGCCCGACCAGTTTGCGCCGCTCACGGGGCGTCAGCTGCAACAGGTCGATGTTATCAAAGCGCATACGGTCAGCCGTCACACGCCAGTTGTCATTAGTAACGCCACAGATAGCTTTGGCAATCAGGCTTTTACCTGAGCCGGATTCGCCCACCAGTCCGCGGATTTCACCGGCGTTAAGCGTCATACTGACGCGATCGACGGCTTTGACCGGGCCATCGGCGGTCATAAATTCAATGGTCAGATTGCGGATATCGAGTAACGGCATTATTCCACCCCCGCGTTAATCGCCCGACGCACACCGTCACCCAGCAGGTTGATCAGCAGCACGCTGATAAGAATGGCAGCCCCTGGCAGCATGACTGTCCACGGTGCGACGTACACCAGCTCCAGCGAATCGCCGAGCATGGCTCCCCATTCCGGTGAAGGCAATTGCGCGCCCAGATCCAGAAAGCCTAACGCGGCGATATCCAGAATCGCCATTGACAGTGCACGGGTAAATTCCGTTGCCAGCACTGCGACGATATTCGGCAGAACGGCAAAACGCAGAATTTGCCAGGTAGATGCGCCGTCAAGCCGCACGGCGACCACATACTCTTTTTCCAGCTCATCATGCACCGCACTGTAAATCGTACGCGAAATGCGCGGCAACAGGGCCAGCCAGACAGCCAGCATCGCATGCTCGAGCTTCGGGCCGATAAACGCGACCACGACAATGGCCAGCAGCAGGGAAGGGATCGACAGCAGTGTATCGAGAATATGGTTCAGAATGGCCGATTTCAGACCCCGGCTGATCCCGGCCAGCACACCGACAATCACGCCACACAGCGAGGCTGCCAGAGTAATCACCAGTGCGCCGCCAATTGTTGGTGCTGCACCGGTTAACATCCGGCTGAGTAAATCACGACCCAGATCGTCAGTGCCGAGGAAGAACGACACATTGCCGTAGCGCGACCAGGATGGCGGTAATAGCTGGTAACCCAGGAATTGCTGGTCGAGCGCGTAAGGGGCTAATAAATGTCCAAATACGCACAACAATAACAAGCCGAGCACGCCGTAGAAACCGATCATCGACAGCGTGTCGCGATAAAAAATCCCCCACGTGTGGCGCAGCGGGCTCGGAACCTGTTTTTCGCGGTATACATTATCGAAGGGCATACCATTCCTTATGTTTCAATGGATTCATCAGTGCACCCAGAATGTCTGAAAGCACGTTAACCACAATCACCAGCGAGCCAACGACCATCACACCGGCTGAAATCGCCGCGTAATCCTGCTGACGGATGGCGTTAATCAGCCAGCGCCCGATGCCCGGCCAGTTAAAGACCACTTCGGTAATCATCGCCAGCGTCAGCATGGTCGAAAATTGCAGGCCGAGTTTTGGAATAATTGGCGGCAGCGCGTTGTGTAATACATGGCGACGGATAATCGTAAAGCGTGATAAACCGCGCGTTGCGGCGGCCTTCACGTAGTTTTTTTCCAGCACATCGTCGGTGGAAATACGCATCAGGCGGATCACTTCTGTCGTCGGCGCAACGGCCAGCGCGGCGATCGGTAAAATCATATGGCGGATGGCGCTCATGATCATCTCATGGCGGTATGGCGAATCGGAAAGCCAGGCATCAACCAGCGTCAGGCCGGTGACGGTTTTCAACTGATAGAGTAAATCCAGACGACCGGAAACTGGCAGCCAGCCCAATTGCAGCGAGAAGAACAGCATCAGCAACACCGCCAGCCAGAACACCGGAATTGAAAAGCCGAGCAGGGCCATGCTGCTGATGGCCACATCCGGCCATTTTCCGCGCATCACCCCCGCCAGAATGCCCAGCGGGATCCCGACGACTAACGCCAGCGCAAAGGACAGAACACACAGTTCCATCGTAGCCGGGAAAACCGCTTTCAGCTGATAAGAGATGCCTTCGCCGTTGATGCTCGACACACCAAAATCAAACTGACAAAGACCCGCAAAATAGAAGCGGTAGGCATCCCATAAGGACGCGCCGCGCAGTGGCGCATTCGGTGTGAAATAACTCAGGCTGAATGCCACCAGACTGAGGAAAAACAGCGTGACCAGCAGCAGCAAAATGCGACGTAGCGTAAAGATGATCATGGCGCTTTCCTTCCTTCGTCATCACGACTTTTTTCATCATCACGAAACACACCGGCAAACGAAGAATTGCCAAACGGGCTCAACACCAGCCCTTTAATGTCGTAACGGTAAGCCTGAAGGCGCAGGGAAGAGGCCAGTGGCAACACCGGCAGTTCCTGCTCAAGTATTTTTTGCGCCTGCTGATAGAATTCAATGCGCTGAGAAAGTTGCTGTGACAACAGCCCCTGACGCAGTAATTCATCAAATTCCGGGCTACACCAGTGAGCATAGTTGGTCTGCGAATGAATCGCCGCACAACTGAGCATCGGGCGGAAGAAACTGTCCGGGTCGTTACTGTCTGTTGACCAGCCGGACAGCGTCAGGTCGTGATTCATCTCCATCAGCTTAGCTTCCTGGAAACGTCCCTCGACCGGGACAATCGTGACTTTAATACCCACCTGCGCCAAATCTGCCTGGATCAGTTCGGCGGTTTTCAGCGGACTGGGGTTAAATGACTGCGACGCCGTCGGCACCCATAAATGCAGATTGAGCTTTTCCTGTCCGAGATCTTTCAGGATTTGCTTCGCTTTATCCGGATTGTATTCCGTCACTTGTGCGTTGCTGTCATAAGCCCAGGACGCGCGCGGCAAAATAGAGGCAGCGGTTTCAGCGGTGCCATAATAAATCGACTGCATCAGGCGCTGATTGTTGATCGACAGCGCCACCGCCTGACGGATGCGCGGGTCATTGAACGGGGCTTTGTTGGTATTGAAAGCCAGATAGGCAACGTTCATCCCGGGGCGCAGGGAAAGACGCAAACGCGGATCCTCGCGCAATATGGAAAGCTGACTGGCCGCCGGATAGGCCAGCACATCACATTCACCGGTCAGCAATTTCGACAAACGCCCGGTGCCGCCAACACCCATATCAATCACCACCTGCGCCATGCGCGGCGTGCCTTTCCAGTATTGTCCGTTGCGCGCCAGTCGCACATATTGTCCGGTGCGGTATTCGCCTAACTGGAACGGACCTGTGCCGACCGGCTGGCGATCAATCTCTTCTTCATTGCCGGATTGGGTCAGTTTTCCGGCATATTCTGCGGAAAGCACCGGCGCGTAGTGCGTGGCCAGGTGCCACAGGAATGAGGCGTCAGGATTATTGAGGCGAAACTCAACGGTGTAATCGTCGAGTTTTTTGATGCTTTTCACCGCACGGGCAAACTGCAGGCTGTCGAAATACGGATACTCCTCACCGTTTACGGCGTGGTAGTGATTTTTCGGGTCGATGATGCGCTGGAAACTGAACACCACATCATCGGCGTTCATCTTGCGCGACGGCGAAAACCAGCCGGTTTTCTGGAAAGATACATCTTTGCGCAGATGGAAACGGTAGGTTGCGCCATCATCGAGCACTTCCCAACTGAGTGCCAGTTCTGGCATCAGGCGATAGGTATAGGGGTCGACATCCAGCAGGCGGTCATATAACTGTGCGGCCAGCGTATCAATGATCAGCCCGCTGCTGGCTTTCTGCGGGTTAAAAGTGTTGATCATGCCGTTAACACAATAGACAAAGCCGCTCTGGCGAATGTCTTTCACCGGCGCACTGACGACGACCGGGCTGGCATGTTTTGGGGCAGTCTCAGCAAAAGCTGCTGTGGACAAGCCGATCAGTAAAAGCATCCACAAAGTTAGACGACGCATAAAGGCTTCAAAGTTAAGGTGCAATAGGCTAAGTGTACCGTACTCTGCGAGGTACCCCAATCCATTGAGCAAAACAGCGTATGATCCTGCGGCACATCGCGCAAAAATTATTCTGGCAAGGCTTGAGGCGAAACAAAATGAAGTCCTTAACGACCTTAAGGGTGTTCAATAAGTAGCCATGATATCATTGTGGTAATGAGAAATATTCTCAACAAACTGCTTTACAGACGATACTGAGAACCATTATCATTCTTTTTACCGAACGAAAGGTGTCCCGCCAGGGACGTTAATCGCCAGGTACGACATTGCTCACATTGCTTCCAGTATGACTTAGCCAGCTCGGGTGCTGGCTTTTTTTTGCCTGCTATTCAGCCGTTTCCTGCGAATTCACCTGTATCCCGTGTTTCTTCAACATTCCGCGTAACTGATGATAGGTCACGTTCAGCAGCTCAGCCGCTTTACGCTGATTAAACCGCGCCTGCCGTAAAGCCTGTTCGATCAGATTTTTTTCCTGCCCGGTGACCCAGTGCTTAAGATCCAGCGGCAGCGTCGGCAGGTTATCGTGCTTACTGTCGTCAGCCGTTACGGCGGTGCGCTGCGCAAACGGGTTCAGGATAATATTATCGAGCGGAAAATCACTGGTACCGTGGCGGTACATCGATCGCTCCACAACGTTTTTCAGCTCGCGGATATTTCCCGGCCAGCGGTAGGCCAGCAGGGTTTCGCGGGCATATTCCGTAAATCCGGGGAACAAAGGAAGAGACAGTTCACGACACATCTGAATGGCAAAATGTTCGGCCAGCAACATGATGTCCTGCTGGCGTTCGCGCAGGGGAGGCAGTTGCACCACATCAAACGCCAGCCGGTCGAGCAGGTCGGCGCGGAATTTTCCTTCAGCGGCCAGCATCGGCAAATCATCATTGGTCGCACACACCAGACGGACATCCACCTGTAACGGCTGGCTGCCCCCGACGCGTTCCAGATGGCCGTATTCGATCACGCGCAGGAGTTTTTCCTGCACCAGCATTGGCGCTGTCGCCAGTTCATCAAGAAATAACGTGCCGCCATCCGCACGTTCAAAGCGCCCGAGATGACGTTTCTGTGCGCCGGTAAATGCCCCCGCTTCATGGCCGAACAATTCGGAGTCCAGCAGGTTTTCATTGAGCGCCGCACAGTTAAGTGAAATGAACGGCCCCTGCCAGCGGGGCGACAGATAATGCAGACGATGTGCAATCAGTTCTTTTCCGCTGCCGCGTTCGCCGGTGACCAGAACCGGTTTGTTGAGTTTCGCCAGTTGTGAAACCTGTTCCAGCACTTCAATAAAGGCGTTGGCTTCGCCGAGTAAATTGTCTGTGTTATCCGTCATTTGGCTTTCCTTGTGTGGTGAAACACACTAACACTTAGTGAAAATAATCATCTCGAAAAATAAGCATAGCAGAGGAAAAGATGAAAAATTCAATTTATTCATGCAGATAATAATTTTAAAAAGTTGGCACGGATCCTGATATAGGTTTATCACCGCAGTGAAAAAATTACCTGCGGCTTTAACCGGTAATCATTTGGCCGGAAACCAAACAGAAACAAAGAGGAATTTCGATTATGGGTATTTTTTCTCGCTTCGCTGACATCATTAACGCCAACATCAACACCTTGCTGGATAAAGCAGAAGATCCGCAAAAACTGGTTCGTCTGATGATTCAGGAAATGGAAGACACGCTGGTGGAACTGCGTTCGACCTCCGCCCGTGCGCTGGCAGAAAAGAAACAACTGATCCGTCGCATCGATCAGGGTGAATCCCAGCAGATTGAATGGCAGGAAAAAGCCGAACTGGCCCTGCGTAAAGATAAAGACGATCTGGCCCGTGCGGCACTGATCGAAAAGCAAAAATTGTCCGAGTTAGTCACTACGCTGAAAAACGAAGTGACCGTGGTGGAAGAAACGCTGGATCGCATGAAGTCAGAAATTGGTGAGCTGGAAAGCAAACTGACCGAAACCCGTGCGCGTCAGCAGGCGCTGACCTTACGCCATCAGGCCGCGGCGTCCTCGCGTGACGTTCGCCGTCAGCTCGACAGCGGTAAAATTGATGAAGCGATGGCGCGTTTTGAGCAGTTCGAACGCCGTATCGACCATATGGAAGCGGAAGCGGAAAGCGTCAGTATCGGTAAAAAGAAATCACTGGATCAGCAATTCGCCGAACTGAAAGCCGACGATGAAATCAGCGCACAGATCGCTGCCCTGAAAGCTAAAATGAACGGCAACCAGGACGCCTAATGTTTGCCATCAAACCTGCCTGTTCGCAGGCAGGTTATAGCAGGATTATCGAATTAATAAGACTCATCAGATTCCAGGAGAGATACAGATAATGAGCTTCCTGTTTTTAGCTATTCCGCTGACTATTTTCGTTTTATTCGTGGCGCCCGTCTGGTTGTGGCTTCACTACAGCAATCGCCAGCAAAATGGCAGTCAGCTTAGTCAGCATGAGATGCAAAATCTCACCAGTCTGACCCATGAAGCGCAACGTATGCGTGAACGCATTCAGGCGCTGGAAGAAATTCTCGATGCCGAACACCCGGGCTGGAGGCAATCATAATGGCGACCCGTCTGTCAGAGAAAAAATTGTACCGCGTACCGGAAGAGGGCGTGGTGAAAGGCGTGCTGGCCGGGCTGTCGCACTATCTGGGCGTGCCGGTAAAACTGCTGCGTATTATGGCCGTGCTGTCGGTTTTCTTTGGCCTGTTCATGTTCACACTGGTGGCGTACATCATCCTCAGTTACGTGCTGGATCCGGTACCGGCCAGCGAATATGACGATGAAACTGCACCATCGCCACGTAATTTGCTGGAAGAAGCCGACCGCGAGCTGAAAGCCAGTGAACAGCGTTTACGTCAGGTCGAGCGTTATGTCACTTCGGAAACGTTCGGTGTGCGCAGCCGGTTCCGCCAGCTTTAATTCTTTATTCACCGCCTTGCCTCTGGCCGCCGGACATTGTTCCGGCTGCTATTTTCCCTCTCACCTCCCGCTTAAGGAATCTTTATGATCCGTTCCCTGAATTCCTCGCTGCCGGGTAAGCGCAGCCTGTTTTCGAAAATTTTCAGCGTTATGATTACGCTGGCGCTGACTTTCGGCCCTGCCGGGCTGGCGGCGCGCGTGCTGGGCGTGGTAGGAAAAGGGCCACTGCGGTATGTTTTAGCACTATTATTAGAACCGTTATTCAAACGTATTCTGACTGCGCTGTTTGGGCGCTATGCCAGGGAGAGCAATGAGAAGACTACAAAACGACTTTAGTTCACTGATCAATCGCGGCATGGACAGGCATCTGCGGCTGGCCGTCACCGGTTTAAGCCGCAGCGGCAAAACCGCTTTTATCACCGCCTTCGTAAACCAGCTTTTACACATCCACAGCGGTGCCCGTTTACCGCTGTTTTCGGCTGCCCGCGAAGAGCGCTTGCTCGGCGTGAAACGCGTCCCCCAGCGTGATCTGGGCGTGTCGCGGTTTACCTATGACGAAGGTCTGGCGTCACTTTATGGCACGCCACCTGCGTGGCCCACGCCAACCCGGGGCGTCAGCGAAATCCGTCTGGCGCTGCGTTATCGCTCTAATGATTCCCTGCTACGTCACTTCAAAGATACCTCCACGTTGTATCTGGAGATCGTCGATTATCCGGGCGAATGGCTGCTGGATCTGCCGATGCTGGAGCAAAACTATCTCGACTGGTCGCGCCAGATGGCGGGGCTGTTACAGGGCGATCGCGCAGACTGGGCCACGCCTTGGCTGACGCTGTGCAGGCAATGCGATCCGCTGGCCCCGGCGGATGAAAATCTGCTCGGTGCGATTGCCCAGGCCTACACCGATTATCTGGTGCGTTGCAAAACGGAAGGTTTGCATTTCATCCAGCCGGGTCGCTTTGTTTTGCCGGGAGATATGGCCGGAGCGCCTGCGCTGCAATTTTTCCCGTGGCCGGAGCTGAACCGCTATTCCGATACGCAACTGGCACAGGCGGATAAAAACAGCAATCTCGGCATGCTGCGCACACGTTTTGATTATTACTGCCAGAACATCGTGAAAGGTTTTTATAAAGATCATTTCGTGAAGTTTGACCGCCAGATTGTGCTGGTCGATTGTCTGCAACCGCTCAACAGCGGACCGCAGGCGTTTAATGATATGCGTCTTGCACTGACTCAACTGATGCAAAGTTTTCACTACGGCAAACGTACGTTGTTCCGCCGTCTTTTTAATCCGTGCATCGACAAACTGATGTTCGCCGCCACCAAAGCCGACCACATTACCGGCGATCAGCACGCCAACCTGGTGTCACTGTTACAGCAACTGGTGCAGGAAGCCTGGCAGAATGCGGCGTTCGAAGGCATCAGTATGGATTGCGCCGGGCTGGCTTCGGTACAGGCGACGGAAACCGGCATGGTGGAATATCAGGGGCAAAGTTTGCCCGCGCTGAAAGGGCACCGGTTGCAGGATGGCGCGCCGCTGACCGTGTTCCCCGGCGAAGTGCCTGCGCGTCTGCCGGGGCATGCGTTCTGGCAAAAACAGGGTTTTCATTTTGACGAGTTTCGTCCGCGCGAAATGAGCGTGGACACGCCGTTGCCGCACATCCGTCTGGATGCGGTGATGGAGTTTTTACTGGGAGATAAAATGCGATGAGCGAACCGATAAAACCGCGTATCGATTTTGAAACGGAATTAAAAGCACCGTCTGAACCGGTGATCAAACCGGCGCTGGCTTTTGACGAGCAGATTTCAGAGCGCTTTATCCCGGTCACCGCCGGGACAGATGAACAGCAGGAGGAGGGCGAGGCCGAAGCGGTGCTTAACCGCGCGCTGAAACCCCGCCGCAGTTTGTGGGGCAAAATTGTGCGTCTCGGCGTGGCGGTGCTGGGCATCAGCGTCGTGGCGCAGGGCGTGCAATGGGTACACGAGGCGTGGATCCGGCAGGACTGGGTGGCGCTCGGTGCCTGCACCGCAGGCGGGCTTATTATTGTCGCTGGTGTCGGTTCCGTCGTGACCGAATGGCGGCGCTTGTACCGTCTGCGTCAGCGTGCCGACGAGCGCGATACGGCTCGTGAATTAATGCACAGTCACGGATTAGGGCAGGGACGCGTTTTCTGTGAAAAGCTGGCAGCGCAGGCCGGGCTGGATAACAGCCATCCGGCGTTGCAACGGTGGCAGGCGTCACTGCATGAAACGCAGAATGACCGCGAAGTGGTCGAACTGTATGCCCGTCTGGTTCAGCCGGTTCTCGATGCACAGGCTCGACGTGAAATCAGTCATTCAGCCGCCGAATCCGCGCTGATGATTGCCGTCAGCCCGCTGGCGCTGGTGGATATGGCGTTTATCGCCTGGCGTAACCTGCGGCTGGTTAACCGTATCGCCGTGCTTTATGGCATTGAACTCGGCTATTACAGCCGCATCCGTTTATTCCGTCTGGTGCTGCTCAATATGGCGTTCGCCGGTGCATCCGAACTGGTGCGTGAAGTGGGGATGGACTGGATGTCACAGGATCTGGCTGCCCGCCTTTCTGCGCGTGCGGCACAAGGCATCGGTGCCGGTTTGCTGACTGCACGTCTGGGCATCAAAACCATGGAACTGTGCCGTCCGCTGCCATGGCTGGAAGGCGATAAACCGAAACTCGGTGATTTTCGCCGGGAGCTTATCGGCAAGCTGAAGAACAGCATGGTGAAAAGTGAGAAAACAAAAGCGGGTATTTAACAAAAATGAACCGGGATTATGACTGTGGTTTTTATGACAAGTTATAATTCCCGGATCAAAATCGGATGTTCAGTTAACAATTATTTCTCCTGCCAGTTGTATAATTCCTCCGGTGATCCTTTCGGGAAAAATCCTCCCTGCGGAACGTTGATAAATTCACCTTCAACCCGGCGGATAAGGGTCCAGCCTGTTTTTGTCCACTGAGATTCTTTCCAATGAAACAATGGCTTCCCTGTATCAAACGCAGTCTTATCTGTCCGTATTATTCCCCGCCACGCTTTCTTATGAAAAACAGTAACCGGTTTAAATCAAAACCGGTTACTCGCCCAAAAGTCATTCAGCTATTTATAAAAACGCTGCCCTTATCATCCCGCTCCAGCAATGACCAAAGCGTACGATGAAGCTTGCCTTCTTTATCTTCATATTCCGGCAGGGTTTGTCTGTGTTTCACATGAACATAACGCAAACTGCCGTCGATAAAGGTACCCCAGCGGCCGGTGTGCGGGCTGGTTTCGCCGCTGTAAGCCGTGATACGCGCTGGTTCAGCATGTTCGTCCGGCAATAATTCCGGGATGGGTAATTTATCGCTGGCTTCGTCAAAGCGCGCATACCATTTCATGGAGGATTCTTTATTAAACTGATGGTTATCCTCCATTGAATAGAAGTGCAGACTGTTATGACCATCCTGACGTATCGGGCGGATAATTTGATTCACCTTGACTAAAAGTGACGGTAAGCCTTCATCATTAATTTCACCGAGTCCCGGAGGCTGTTGACTGGCTTGTAAAATCAGCCCCTGATTGTAGGACAAGATAGCGATTTCAGGGGTGTCTGCTACCATTTTGTTAACAAAAGATACCCCTCCCAGCTTTTCAACCCACCTATTCCCCAGGATCGTATACCAGCAAGCCCCTTTAATACCTTCAACTGCATCTCCGCCTTCAAGCATACCAATCGAATCCACCATCACACCGGGGAATCGTTGTGCCAGTGAATACTCATAAGGGAACATGCGATGGAACTCCTGAGGAAGGGAGAAAGATATTCCTGCATACCCGCTTTCAACCTCGAATTCGTTACAAAGCCAGAGCAGCCAGTCTTGGTAGCGCTTTGGGCCATCCTCTTCATTTAAAAGACTCAATGGAAAGGTTAGTTTGATAACAGAACGATTATTGTCATTATGAAAAATACGTTTACCCATAATTGATATCGCGTAGTCAGGAGCGAGGTAATCTTCCGTGGAGCTTGTCAGATACCAGTCGAAAATTTCCTCTGGAGAAGAGTCAATAATCTCCTGTCTCTTTTTGGCATAGTTTTTCTCAGTTATTCCAACCCAACGACCATTCATTTGTTTTTTGAGATGAGTATGGAACTCATTATAAAAACGATCTACACAGCCAACCATTTTTTGACGCACTTCAGGTGTATGCCCATTGCGAAAAAATACCGTAATGATCAGCCCCAGCCCAACTGCAGGGCGACCATCCTGATAATTGACGGTGGCATCTGCCAGCCAGCGCTCGATATAATTTAAGTCCATTTTAATTTCCTTATTGCGTTGTACAGACGGTATCGTTACCTGCTACGCTTTCAGCACGCTGCCCTTATCATCCCGCTCCAGCAATGACCAAAGCGTGCGATGAAGCTTACCTTTTTTATCTTCATATTCCGGCAGAACTTGTCCTTGTTTGACATGAACATAACGCAGACTGCCGTCGATAAAGGTGCCCCAGCGGCCGGTGTGCGGGCTGGTTTCGCCGCTGTAAGCCGTGATACGCGCTGGTTCAGCATGTTCGTCCGGCAATAATTCCGGGATGGGTAATTTATCGCTGGCTTCGTCAAAGCGCGCATACCATTTGGCGGTAGATGCATTATCAAATTGATGATTATCTTCCATGGAATAAAAATGCAGGGAACGCTCTTTCTGCAGACGAATGGGTTTTATAACCTGATTGACTTTAACTAATAATGGCGGTAATTCTTCAGAATTAATCTCACCTAATGCGGGCGGCTTTTCACCTGCTTTTATAATCAAACCGTTATTGTAGGTTAACAAGCTTATTTCTGGCGTGTCTGCCAGCATCCGTTTTATATGGTTCTCACCGCCGAGTTTTTCCAGCCATGGAGTCCCTATTATATTGTACCAACAGGCACCTTTAATGCCCTTAATCGCATGTAACCCCTCAAGTACACCAATCGAATCTACCATGACGCTGGGGAATCGTTGTGCCAGTGAATACTCATAAGGGAACATGCGATGGAACTCCTGAGGAAGGGAGAAAGATATTCCTGCATACCCGCTTTCAACCTCGAATTCGTTACAAAGCCAGAGCAGCCAGTCTTGGTAGCGCTTTGGGCCATCCTCTTCATTTAAAAGACTCAATGGAAAGGTTAGTTTGATAACAGAACGATTATTGTCATTATGAAAAATACGTTTACCCATAATTGATATCGCGTAGTCAGGAGCGAGGTAATCTTCCGTGGAACTTGTCAGATACCAGTCGAAAATTTCCTCTGGAGAAGAGTCAATAATCTCCTGTCTCTTTTTGGCATAGTTTTTCTCAGTTATTCCAACCCAACGACCATTCATTTGCTTTTTCAATAAATCGCCAAATTCTTTATAAAAGCGGTCAACACAGCCAACCATTTTTTGACGCACTTCAGGTGTATGCCCATTGCGAAAAAATACTGTAATGATCAGCCCCAGCCCAACTGCAGGGCGGCCATCCTGATAATTGACGGTAGCATCTGCCAGCCAGCGCTCGATGTAATTTAAGTCCATTTTAATTTCCTTATTATTGTGCTGCGACCGCTGCGGTGCCGGCACCCACGGCCAGTACGGAGACCAGCGATTCCCATGCCATAATGGCCAGCCTGATAATCAGTAAAAATGCCGCTACCAGGGCTTCCGGTATGCCGAGCGTTACCACCACCGCACCGATGCCGATGGCAACCAAAATCACCCCCACGGTTTTAGCAACGCTGGTCAGCACCTGTACCCAGTCAATTTGTTTCAGGGTTTCCAGCGCCAGGTCAGTGGCTTTTTGAATGCCCGCCCAGGCGGCTCTGAGTTGTTCATCCGTCCAGAAGGAGAGTTTTTTACCTGTTTTACTTACCCACTGCCAGGTGCCCTCCGCCCGGATGTGAAGCCATGTGCCGCTGTCATTCAGCCAGCCGCCGGTGTATCTGAATATGGCCTGCACCTCCGCCGATAACGCGTCCCATCCTTCGGCAATGCCGTCCACCATGCCTTCACTCAGGTCAGCCACCATACCTTCCGCCGCATGCGTCCAGGGTTCAATGCGTGCAGGCTGCGGAGTGCCCGGCGGGCGCGGCAGGAAGATGGGGGGATAAAAGAACATGGGCCAGTACTTACTGATGGCTTTACCTGTCACATTAAAGGCGTGGTCGGCTTGTTTGCCTTCATCGGGCCGGCAGTCATGGATTTCTAAAATTGTAAATCGGTCCCTGTCCATGCCAACTATCAACATATAGTCTTCATACTGCCCACTACCAAATTTATCCTCAGGGAATTTCACCTCCACCAACCGCTCCAGATTATCCGCATGCATAATGCCTTCACTGTCCGGTCCCGCCAGCCCCGGCCAGCGGTCCTGTTTATTTTTGACAATAATGATATCCGGGCGGCGGTAAATGCCCTTACCGGCTTCAGGGAACGGGTTGAGGGTATGACGCCTTGTTTCCTTCTCCGCTTTCAGCAATGTACTACTCAGATAAGGTCTGGGTGGCGTGGTGCGGATATCAAACGGGACTTCCGCTTTGTAATACCAGTGGTAGTTGCGGGCAATCTCATCTATGCGGATAAGGCCGCTCATCATCAGTTGTTTCAGGCTGATGTTATACAGGCGGCCATTACGGCGGGTCGCGGCGGTCAGCCGGGGAAAACGCATGGCATATTCGACTTTCAGGTGCAGATACTGGCGGCTTTGTTCATTGGGTAACCGTGCCTGTTTCTCCTGCATATCAACCGTGGTGGTTGTGCATTCATAGGGCGCATTGTCACCGGACGGTGTTTCAGGTGCCTGGGGTACATTCATTGTGCTTCCTCCCTGAGTTCGGTTTCCATTTCCAGCGGATCAACCTGACCGATGTAGTAGAGTGTTTCGGTTTGTTGAGGTTTTTGTGTCACGACGTGCAGCTCAACCTCTTCCTGTTTTGAAGAGTAGAACGGCATCGTTTTCCCTTCCCGGTCGGTATAGCCCGTCAGTTTTTTACCCTGCGCACTTTGCAGGCGATAGGGGACATTGACCAAAACCTCGCCTTCCTTATCCACCAGCTGATATAGGGCAGAATAGGTAAAGCCCGGCCTCATATCGGGCATATTCAGCCGCACCGGGTTCGCCACCGTCAGCACCGTGTGCGGCGTTTTCCTGAAATACTCACCCGCCGTGCCGTACTCGATTTTGCCGTCCTGCAGGATGAGATAACTGCCGCCGCCTATCAGCGTGATGCGCTTTTTCGCGCTGAACAGGATGTCGCCGTCCACCGCCGTGATGCTCACTTTTTTGCCCGCCGCAAGCGCCAGCTGGTTGTTCTGCGCCTGAACGTCGACCCTGCCCTCGCCGGCCTTCAGGCTCATCTCACCCTTCAGCGCAAAGAGGCCCATTTTCTCACCGGTGTTGACGGTCAGGTTCTTAATCACCCCGATATCCACGTTTTTACCGGCGTTCAGTATCATGTTTTGGGTCGCCGCCAGCTGCATATGTTCGCCGCTGGTCAGCGCAATCCCTTGTGGCGCGCTGGCCAGCACCACCTGATTTATCGGCTTCAGCCGTTCGCTGAACATGGCGATTTGCGCCGCGATGTCGGCCTCCAGCGCGCTGGCTTCGGCGGCGGCCTGGCTGAGGGCCTTTACCTGACCCTGCAGGTATTCGATTTCAGCCATCGCCGCGCTGTTATCCGGCACCTGACCCTGCGCCTGCGGCTGGGCGTCCGCGCTGAGAAAGACGCCCTTACCGCCGCGCAGGGCGCCGTGTTCGTCGGTGCGCAGCTCAAAACCTTGCCCGCGCGGCGCGTTTTGCGCATCGACGATATGCCCGCTATTCAGCTGGGTTTTGCCGTATTCGGTGGCGAGCCTGATGTGCTCCTCACCGCGCCGGTCCTCCATCCGCAGCGTGTTATTTGACGGGGTGCGCAGGACGTTACGGGTGTGGTTCCTTTCCGTCACGTGGTCAGGATGTTCGGAGTCGTGCAGCGCGGCGGCGATATACGGCCGGTCAGGGTCGCCGCCGTCAAAGGCAATCGCCACTTCGGTGCCGTCGGTCAGCGGCATATGCCAGCCGTAGCCGTCACCGCCGTAGGGTTTGGCGAGGCGCACCCACAGGTACGCATAACCGGCATCGGCCGACGCGCGGTCGCCGTCAATCCGTACGCGGTAACGCCCCTGATTATCCAGCCACGCGTAGATGTCGCCTTTGGTCGGGCTTTCCACCCGCGCCGGTATCGTGCCGCTGAGCACCGGCCGCGCCGGCGGTTCGGGGCGAAAGCCAATCGTTTCGCGGTAGGCCATGCCCCAGATATTGAGGCGGAAGTGGTCGGTGCGGGAGCCTTTGGCGACGATGCGGGTAATCAGGACACCGTCCGGCAGGTCGCTGAACGGATAGTTCTGCAACTCCAGCACCTGACCCGGCGCCAGCGCGCTGGCGGTGGTGCGGGCAAAGATGCGGCACTGATGATTCAGTTTACGTTCATGGCGGATGCGGGCATAAAACGCGCCGGTTTCGGCGGCGGCGTCGATATCCTCACCGGCCTCGCGGTAGGGTCCGGCGTACAGGTAGCTTTCGCCGGTCACCGGCGCGGCGCTGCGCACCTGTGCGCTGACGTCCAGCGGCGTGGTCGCCTCGCGGTAGTTGTAATCGCGTTTGAAGATTTTGCCGGTCACGGCGTTCCAGTGGATTTTCAGCCCCCAGACGCTTTCGGCGTGGCCGTCGCTCATCCCCGACGGCTCGCAGTACGGCAGCGTGACGCCAAACCGGTACTGCTCCGGCCCGTCGCCGAACAGCACCTTCTCACACGTCAGGCGGGTATCCGCCTCAAAGCGGAACCAGATACCCACCTCGGCCAGAATGCGTTTTATAAACTGCAGGTCGGTCTCGCCCCACTGGGTGATAAGCTCGCGGTCGGGGTAGGCGTGGCTGAGGCGAAACTCAAAATCCTGCCCCTCCAGCCCGTGTTTGCGCAGGATAAATTCCACCACGTCGGGCACCGACTGGTTCTGAAAAATAAAGCTGTTGGTGCTGTTTTCCAGCAGCCGCAGGCGCGGCACCAGCTCAAGGCGGTACAGGGTTTCGTCGGCGGAGGTGGATAAGCGCTGAAAGTCACGGATAACGCCGTACACGGCGCGTTCCGGCTGAAAAGGCGTGCCCATAGTGAAGCTGGCGAACTGGCGCAGTATCTGTGCGGCACCGATATCCGGTTCGGAGCAGGTGACGTCAACGGTGTAGGAAAAGGTCTCGCTGAGCTGTTCCTCGCCGCGAAAATTCAGCACGTCCAAAGCGTACGGGCTGTTCCAGATAGCAAGAGAATAACGGGAAAGTGTGTCCATTCCGGTCCCTGGTTGGCATGTGAAAAGCATCCTGCTTTTCGGGGTGTGAGGAAACTGTATTCACATGGTGAAATTGTGGGTATGGAGTTTACTCAGAAATTCGGCTTCGTATAGTGATATGGATTAGATAGTCTAAACAATATCGGCGGGAATAAAAAAAGCCCCCAAATTAACGGGGGCTTGTATTACTCTGACTGAGTTGCTTATAAATTAACTTTCTGTACAACCGAAAGATGTTTATAAACTAGGTTGTCAGATAGTTCTGTGCTTTAGCGAGACCATCGGAAATTTGTGAATACGCCTTGTTCACCGCATTACTGGTGTCACTTACCGCGTCCTGACCAAAGCTTGACAGGCGATCGGCAACCTTATTTACATCTTCCGACCAACCCGCACCATTAACCATTTCAATATCATGTTCTGTTAATTGTTTCATCTTAGGCCTTCCTTTTAATCTGTTAAAGCAAGTCCCCTTAAATAACGGGGCAATGAAAACATTGAGTAAGTCTATGGAGATAATTTCTACGCAATGTCTTCACAGGGATTAAGCGTAGAGTACCGCCGTGTTAATTTGATTAGGAATAATCTCCTAAGTGGAGTTTTAAATATAACCACCTGTTTTTAAATATAATTAATAGTTAAAGATATCTGAATAATTCATTTTTCGTGCAAAAAATAATCATAATGAGATGAGGGTTTTTAATTATGAGTCCGGATGTAAATTAATATGACAGCGCAGCCGTAACTGGACAGAAATAAGGGTTTTTTCTGTTTCAGAGTAATCGCGGTGGCAGGGCGATTATGGGCTGCTATCTTTCAAAGATTCTGTTTTTTCAGCCGGTTTTTCTGGAACACTTAAATATGCTCTTTCGTAAAGAGGTGAATGAACATCAGCAAAGTCACTGGGCGGGTAAGGCTTTATTGCTCGCAGGCTGGCCTCTATGGATTGTAACGACACTGACGGCTCTCTTCCTGTTTGCTTTACTGATATTCCTCATCTTCGCCAACTACACACGCCGCATCAACGTCAGCGGTGAAATCATCACTCAACCGCACAGCATTAATTTATTCAGCCCTGAGCAGGGCGTGGTCACAAAATTGTATGTCGACACCGGTAAACCCGTAAAAAAAGGCCAGCCTTTATATGAAATCGACGTCAGCCGCGTGACGCAGGCGGGGAATGTCAGCACCACCACGCTCGCCGCGATTAAAAAGCAGCGCCAGCAAATCGATTCCATCATTGCCCAGTTGGAACACAATAAGCAGGAAACGCTGCAAAATCTGCAACAGCAACTTGACCAGTATCAGAAGGCGCATGAAGTTTCACAAAGCATGGTGGATTCCGCGCAGGAAGGGCTGGATGCCATGAAAAAAAGCATGCAGAACTATGGCGCGTATCAGAAGAAAGGGCTGATCAATACTGACCAGCTGAATAATCAGCGCTACCTGTTTTACCAGCAGCAGACATCATTCCAGAGCCTGAATACGCAGGCGATTCAGGAAGCGCTGCAGATGACCAATCTGCGCAGCGAGCTGGTGACCCGCGCAGCCGAATTCGATAATCAGATTTCGCAATACGGCTACCAGCGCAATGACCTCGAACGCCAGCTGGCGCAGGCCGATGCCAAAGGCTCGTTGCTGATCACCGCGCCGACCTCCGGCAAAATCTCCTCACTGAGTGTCACGCCCGGTCAGATGGTTAACGCGGGTGACAGCCTTGCGCAGCTGGTGCCTGCCAGTAATTCTCCGTTTTTCCTTGTGGCCTGGCTGCCCAATGAAAGCGTGCCCTACGTGAAAGCGGGGGAGCATATTAATATCCGCTATGAAGCCTATCCGTTTGAAAAATATGGCCAGTTCCCCGGCAAGGTGGAATCGATTTCTTCTGCACCGGTTTCCGAACAGGAGCTGAATTCCTACGCCAGCGCACCGCGCACGGCGAACGGCACGGTCAGCGGCCCCTATTACAAAGTGATTGTGTCACTGGATAAAAAAGCGATGGACTGGCACGGCGAGACGCTGAATTTATCCAGCGGCATGAAAGCTGAATCGACATTATTCCTGGAGAAAAGGCCGCTGTATCAGTGGATGTTGTCTCCGTATTACAGCATGAAGAAAAGCGTGGTGGGGCCAATCAATGAATCTCGATAACGTACGGGAGCTGGCTGACCGCCTGCACTTTAGCTGGCGTCACCGTGTGCCGCAGATTATTCAAACAGAGGCTGCCGAGTGCGGGCTCGCCAGTCTGGCGATGGTCTTTGGCTATCACGGCAAACACGTCGATCTGCAAAGTCTGCGCCAGCGTTACGGCATTTCGTCACGCGGTGCGACGCTGCGTACCCTGATGGATATCGCGACGGCGAATGAGATGAAATCCCGCGCGTTAAAGCTGGATATCGATGAACTTAATGCGCTGAAAACGCCGTGTATTTTGCACTGGGATCTCAATCATTTCGTGGTGCTGGTCGGTGTTAAACAGGGCAAAGTGATTATTCACGATCCGGCCTTTGGCCGCCGTTCGCTTGGCATGCGCGAAGTGTCCGAACATTTCACCGGCGTAGCGCTGGAGCTGTGGCCGGACAACGGTTTTACCTCTGAGAAGCCACGCGTCCGGCTGGATTTGCGCAAAATGATGGGCAACGTCAGCGGGCTTATTCCGGCGCTGACCAAAATCTTCTGCCTCTCGCTGATGATCGAATCGGTCAACCTGTTGCTGCCGGTCGGCATGCAACTGGTGATGGACCATGTCATCCCGGCCAAAGACCCGGATTTACTGACGCTGATTTGCCTTGGCTTACTGTTTTTCATTATTTTCCGCACCGGTGTCAGCATGTTACGCGCCTGGACATCGCTGGTGATGAGTACGCTGATTGACGTGCAATGGAAAGCGCGGCTGTTCGACCATCTGATGAAACTGCCGCTCGATTACTTTGAGAAACGCAAACTCGGGGATATTCAGTCGCGCTTTACCTCGCTCGATACACTGCGCACCACGCTGACCACCAACGTGGTGAACAGTATTATTGACGGCATAATGTCGGTCGGGTTAATCGTGATGATGGTGTTGTATGGCGGCTGGCTGATCTGGGTGATCCTGGGCTTTACGGCGATTTATGTCGTTTTCCGCCTGACGACCTATAACGCTTACCGGCAGGTTTCAGAAGAGCAGATTGTTAAAGGCGCGCGTGCCGGTTCGCACTTTATGGAAACGCTGTACGGCATCAGTACGCTCAAGGCGCTCGGTTTATCGAAAGCCCGCGCCAATTTCTGGCTGAATCTCAACATCGATAACGCTAATGCGACGGTACGTAAAACCAGGTTTGAAATGATGTTTACCGGCGGCAACACGCTGATCGCCACGCTCGATCAGGTCGCGCTGTTGTGGCTGGGGGCGACGCAGGTGATTGACGGTCATATGACGCTCGGGATGTTCGTGGCATTTAACACTTATCGCGGGCAGTTTTCAGAACGCGCGGCCAATCTGCTGAACATGGTATTGCAACTGCGCATGCTTTCTTTGCACCGCGACCGTATTGCGGATATTGCACTGACAGATACTGAAAAATCGCTGCCGGAACGTGAATTGTTGCGGCCGGGCGAGGCGGCATCGCTGGAGGTGCGGGATCTGGTTTTCCAGTACGACAGCCTTTCCGCACCGCTGATCAACGGGCTGAACCTGTCGGTGGCGGCCGGTGAAAGCGTGGCGATCACCGGGCCGTCGGGGCAGGGGAAAACCACGCTGATGAAAATCATGACCGGTTTACTCACGCCAACCGAAGGGCGGATCCTGATCAACGGCATGGATATCACCACCGCCGGCCTGAATAACTACCGCAGTTGCATCGCCTGCGTGTTACAGGATGATACGTTATTCGCCGGATCTATCGCTGAAAACATTGCCAGCTTTGACGAGCAGAAAGATGAGGCGCGTATTGTCGATTGTGCCCGCCGTTGTAATATTCACGACGATATCGAAAGGATGCCGATGGGCTATGAAACGCTGATCAGTGAACTGGGCGGCAGCCTGTCCGGCGGCCAGAAACAGCGTTTACTGATTGCCCGCGCATTGTACCGCCGTCCGGCCATTTTGTTCCTTGATGAAGCCACCAGCCATCTGGATCTGGACAACGAAATGCGGATAAATCAGGCGATCAGCGAACTGGATATTACGCGGATCTTTATCGCGCATCGTCCTTCAACCATCGCCTCGGCCGATCGCGAAATTAAGTTAGGATAATGCGCTCCAGGCGATTCCAACATTGGGATCGCCTTGTCAAAAATGCGGCCCCGGTTACATCTCCTCACGGAAAGTTCATCATTTGTTTAAAAGTTATTATAAAATGCGGGCTCCATCGTCTGACGGCGCTGCATTGCCTCCTGCCGTCTGAACTGTCTGCGCTCCTGTTTCTCAAAAATATCAGTGCAACAGATTAATTTTAGGAGTTTTCATGTCGAATCAGTTCCCGAGCTCACGCCTTCGCCGCCTGAGACAGTCCGAATCCCTGCGCACTCTTTTTCAGGAAACTGAATTTAGCGTCAACGATCTGGTACTGCCGATTTTCGTAGAAGAGGAGACCTCTGAATACGTACCCATCGAAGCCATGCCCGGTGTGCTGCGCATCCCTGAATCCCGCCTGGCGTTCGAGATCGAACGTTACGCCCGCGCCGGTATCCGCTCGGTCATGACGTTTGGTATTTCGCATCACATGGATGCCACCGGCAGCGATACCTGGAATGAAAACGGTCTGGTCGCGCGTATGGCGCGTATCTGCAAAGACACCGTGCCTGAAATGATCGTCATGTCCGACACCTGTTTCTGCGAATACACCTCACATGGCCATTGTGGAGTGTTGCACGATCACGGGGTGGATAACGACGCGACGCTGATCAACCTCGGCAAACAGGCCGTCGTGGCGGCGGCTGCGGGCGCAGATTTTATTGCACCTTCTGCGGCGCAGGACGGTCAGGTGCAGGCGATCCGCAGTGCACTGGATGAAGCCGGTTTCATTGATACCGCGATCATGGCGTATTCCACTAAGTTCGCGTCCTCCCTGTACGGCCCTTTCCGTGAAGCGGGCGGCAGTGTACTGAAAGGCAACCGCAAGCAATATCAGATGAACCCGATGAACCGCCGCGAAGCTGTGCGTGAATCATTACTGGATGAACAGGAAGGCGCTGATGCGCTGATGGTTAAACCGGCGGGGGCGTATCTGGATGTGATCCGCGATATCCGCGAAGCCTCCCGCCTGCCACTGGCGGCCTATCAGGTCAGCGGTGAATACGCGATGATCAAATTTGCCGCACAAGCCGGTGCTATTGATGAGCGTGCCGTGGTGCGTGAAAGTCTCGGCGCGATTAAACGTGCAGGCGCAGACATTATTCTGACGTACTTTGCGATGGATATCGCTGAAAACGGGCTGTAGTTTCTTTTTATGCTTCAAACGAAAAACCGGGCTTCCGCCCGGTTTTTTATTGCCCGTAAACGCTATTTCTTCACAATGCCCGCAATATCATTGGTATTCATCAGATGATAATCACCGTTCATATCAGTGTAGCTGGTCATGCCGGTATCGCGGTCGCGATCCGGTTCGCCGTGGGCGAAAAACTGGTCACCGGATTTGGTGTTAATCACATAATCACTGGCGCAGCCCGTTAACGTCAGGGCCAAAACCACCGCGGTCAGGCAGGATAATTTCTTCATTGTTCAGCAGGTTCCTGTTGCAATCATCTGTACGCATTACAAAACAACCCGCCGTAAGAAGCAAAGAATAAAAATGTCACTACGCGTAATAGTGCGTAGAAAGCCGTGCTTGCGCACCAGCACGGTGCGATGTGATCCCGTCGTTGTTTCTGTCAGTTGCCTGTAACGCCTGCCCGACGCTATCTATACTCACATAACCCGTCACATTCTCAGCGGTTCAGTAACAATGGCAGATATTTTGCTTAAGTTTCTTACCTTTGATGTTTTCACCTCCGTTGATAAGCGGGAAACCCTCAGTCTCAAGGCTTAAGCGTTAAATTTCAGATTTTCAGATTACGACTTTGTGTTGGTGTTTTTGCTGCATACGTTTTCCATCACCCGTTTTGCATAAACTCTGTCCTAAGGATCATGATGATGTCGATGAAATTTATTAAAAGTCCTCTTTCTTTGTTGCTGGCAGGCTGTCTGGTCACTGCGTTTACCGCGCGTGCGGATATCGTCATTGGCGTTGCCGGCCCGTTTACCGGCCCGAACGCCACCTATGGCGATCAGTACTGGCACGGCGCCACACAGGCCGCTGAAGACATTAATGCCGCAGGTGGAATCAACGGCGAGAAAATCAAACTGGTTCAGGGCGATGACGCCTGTGAACCAAAACAGGCTGTTGCGGTGGCTAACCGTCTGGTGGATCAGGATAAAGTGCAGGCGGTGGTCGGGCATTTTTGTTCATCTTCTACTATGCCAGCGTCTGAGGTGTACAACGATGCCGGAATTATTGCTATCACACCGGGATCGACCAATCCGCAAATTACCGAACGTGGCATGAGCGACATGTTCCGCATGTGCGGACGTGACGACCAGCAGGGGCAGGTTGCCAGCGATTACATCATCGACAAGCTGAAAGCCAAAAAAGTGGTCATCATCCATGACAAAGATACCTACGGGCAGGGGCTGGCGGATGCTACCAAAGCGGCGCTCAACAAGCGTGGCGTGAAAGAAGTGATGTACGAAGGGTTATCGCGTGGCGAAAAAGACTTCAACGCGCTGGTCACCAAAATCAGTGCGCAGAAACCGGATGTGGTGTTCTTCGGCGGCTGCCATCCGGAGGCCGGTCCGCTGGTCCGCCAGATGCGAGAACAGGGCGTGCAGGCCACTTTCTTCTCCGGTGACTGTATCGTCAACGAAGAAATGGTCACCGCTGCCGGTGGTCCGCAATACACCAACGGTATCCTGATGACCTTCGGTAAAGACCCGCGTCTGATCCCGGAAGGCAAAGCCGTTATCGATAAATTCCGCGCCAGCAAGTTCGAGCCGGAAGGTTACACGCTCTATTCCTACGCTTCCGTTCAGGCCATTGCCGCGGCGTTCAAAGCCACCAGTGGCAGCGATTCCGCCAAAGCCAGTCAGTGGCTGAAAGCCCACAGCGTCGATACCGTCATGGGCAAAAAAGCCTGGGACAGCAAGGGCGATCTGAAAGTTTCGGATTACGTGGTCTATAAATGGGATGACAAAGGCAAATACCAGGAAGTGAAAGAATAAAACGCGCTTATTCATCATGTTACACCCGGCCTCTGAGTACTGGCCGGGTGTAACTGACTGCAACGATAACGTTTTATTCGCTTTAATGAATGCGCCTGCGCCGGGCGCGGTCACAAAAAGAGACTGCGTATTTATGGATTCATTCTTTCTGCAACAACTGTTTAATGGCATTACGCTGGGTGCCGTTTACGGGTTGATCGCCATCGGTTACACCATGGTTTACGGCATTATCGGGATGATCAACTTTGCACACGGCGAAGTGTATATGATTTCGGCTTACCTCTGCGCCATCGCGCTGGCGCTGCTCTCCTTCTTCGGACTGCACTCTTTTCCGTTACTGATCCTGGGCACGCTGGTGTTCACCATCGTGGTCACCGGCGTATATGGCTGGGCGATTGAACGCATTGCCTATAAGCCGCTGCGTAATTCGACCCGCCTTGCACCGCTGATTTCCGCTATCGGCATGTCGCTCATCTTACAAAATTACGCGCAAATCAGTCAGGGGCCGCGACAGCAGGGTATTCCGACCCTGCTCGATGGCGCGTTCCGTTTTCATATCGGTGAAAGTTTTGTCCAGATGACCTACACCAAAATTTTCATTCTGGTGGCGTCGCTGGTGGGCATGCTGGTTTTATCGTGGATTATCAGCAACACCAGACTCGGGCGGATGTGTCGCGCCGTGCAGCAGGACCGGAAAATGGCCTCGATTCTGGGCATTAACACTGACCGTATTATCTCGCTGGTCTTCATGATTGGCGCCGCGATGGCCGGGCTGGCCGGGGTTCTGGTGACCATGAACTACGGCACGTTCGATTTCTATGCCGGATTCATCATCGGCATCAAAGCCTTTACCGCCGCGGTGCTTGGCGGGATCGGGTCATTACCGGGCGCGATGCTGGGCGGGCTGATCCTGGGGATTGCCGAAGCGCAGTTCTCGGGCATGGTGAATTCCGATTACAAAGACGTCTTCTCCTTCGGATTACTGGTGGTGATCCTCATTTTCCGCCCTCAGGGCCTGCTGGGCCGTCCGGTCGTGACGAAAGTGTGAGGGAAATAAAATGATGTCACAAACTGCTGTGAACAGCGGATTTTCATTAAAACGCTGTCTGCTGGATGCCATTTTTGCCGGGCTGGTGGCGCTGATTATTTTCGGGCCGGTGGTCGGTGTGGTACTTGATGGCTACAGCTTTAACTTCCATAGCCAGCGGCTGGTCTGGATCATTGCGGCGGTGATGACTGGCCGCTTCCTGCTCAGTGCATTTTTAGAAACGACTGCCGGACAGAAAATGCGTGCGCGTTTCGAATCCGACAGCGCGGGGGTGTATGTCCGTCCGCCGGATTACAAAAGCAATCTGCGCTGGGTTATTCCGCTGCTGATTGTGCTGGCCATTTTCTTCCCGTTCGTCGCCACCAAATACATTCTGACGGTCGCCATTCTGGGGCTGATTTATGTGCTGCTCGGCCTCGGGCTGAATATCGTGGTCGGGCTGGCCGGTTTGCTCGATCTGGGATACGTGGCGTTTTACGCCATCGGGGCGTACGGGCTGGCGCTGGGGTATCAGTATCTCGGGCTGGGATTCTGGTCGATGCTGCCGCTGGCGGCGTTGTTGGCTGCACTGGCGGGCGCTTTGCTGGGGTTTCCGGTGCTGCGAATGCACGGCGATTATCTGGCGATCGTAACGTTAGGTTTCGGTGAAATTATCCGGCTGGTGCTGACCAACTGGTTGTCATTTACCGGCGGCCCGAACGGCGTGTCCGCACCGCCACCCACCTTTTTCGGGCTGGAATTTGGCCGGCGGGCGAAGGAGGGCGGCGTGCCGTTCCACGAGTTTTTCCATCTGACGTATAACCCGAACATGAAATTTATCTTCATCTATGCCGTGCTGGTTCTGGTGGTGTTGCTGGTGTTGTTTATCAAACACCGGCTGACCCGCATGCCGATTGGGCGGGCGTGGGAAGCGCTGCGTGAGGATGAGATTGCCTGCCGGGCAATGGGGCTCAATCATGTACTGGTGAAGCTGTCTGCCTTTACGCTTGGGGCGTCCACTGCCGGAATCGCGGGCGTGTTTTTCGCCACGTATCAGGGCTTTGTTAACCCGACCTCATTCACCTTTTTCGAGTCTGCGCTGATCCTCGCTATTGTGGTTCTGGGCGGTATGGGCTCAACCATCGGCGTGGTGCTGGCAGCATTTGTGCTGACCGTCGCGCCGGAACTGTTGCGCAGCTTTGCCGAATATCGCGTATTGCTGTTCGGCGTTTTAATGGTGGTGATGATGATCTGGCGGCCGCGCGGGTTAATCCGCATCAGCCGCAGCGGGTTTGCCGTGCGCAAAGGAGTCGCACCATGAGCGAAGTGTCAGCGGATAACCCTATCCTGAGCGTTGAACATTTGCGCATGCATTTCGGCGGCATTAAGGCGCTGAACGATGTGAATCTTGTGGTGAAACGCGGCTCGATTACCGCGCTGATCGGCCCGAACGGCGCAGGGAAAACCACGGTATTTAATTGCCTGACTGGTTTTTATAAAGCCTCCGGCGGCAATATTTTGCTCAATACGCGCCGCCGGACGACCAATGTGATTCAGGTGCTCGGGCAGAAATTTCAGCCGGATGACTGGATAAAACCGGCGCAACTGGGCAAACGTATTTTCTACAAAATGTTCGGTGGTACGCATCTGGTGAACCGCGCCGGGTTGGCGCGTACTTTTCAGAACATCCGGCTGTTTCGTGAAATGTCGGTGGTGGAAAACCTGCTGGTGGCGCAACACATGCAAACCAACCGCAACCTGCTGGCGGGCGTGCTCAATACGCCGGGTTATCGCCGTGCGGAAAATCAGGCGCTTGACCGCGCATTTTACTGGCTGGAAGTGGTGGAACTGGTCGATTGCGCCAACCGGCTGGCAGGGGAAATGTCTTACGGTCAGCAGCGGCGGCTGGAAATCGCCCGGGCGATGTGTACCGCGCCGGAAATGATTTGTCTGGACGAACCGGCCGCCGGTCTGAATCCGGTGGAAACTCGCACACTGAGCAAAATTATCCGCTTCCTGCGCGATCATCACGACATCACCGTGCTACTGATCGAACATGATATGGGTATGGTGATGGAAATCTCCGACCATATTATTGTGCTCGACCACGGCGACGTGATTGCCGAAGGAATACCGCAGGCTATTCAGAACGATGAAAAAGTCATCGCTGCGTATCTGGGTGCTGATGAAGACGACGAGGTCAGCTTATGAGCGACGCGATGCTGGAATTTCGTGAGGTGAGCGTCTGTTACGGGGCGATTCAGGCATTACACCAGGTTTCTTTGCAGGTGAATCAGGGGGAAACCGTGGCGCTGATTGGTGCCAACGGTGCCGGGAAATCCACACTGCTGATGTCGATATTCGGCCAGCCACGAGTGCAGAGCGGGCAGATCCTGTTTCGCGGCGAAGATATCAGCCGCAAATCGACGCACTTTGTGGCTTCGGCAGGGATAGCGCAATCGCCGGAAGGGCGACGTGTGTTCCCGGATATGACCGTTGAAGAAAACCTGCTGATGGGGACCATTCCCGTCGGGAATCAACACGCGGCAGAAGACCTGCAAACGATGTTTGATTTATTCCCGCGCCTGAAGGAACGCCGCAAACAGCGGGCGATGACCCTGTCCGGTGGTGAACAGCAAATGCTGGCGATTGCCCGTGCGCTGATGAGCCGCCCGACGCTGTTACTGCTCGATGAACCGAGTCTCGGGCTGGCACCGATTATCGTCAAACAGATTTTCCAGATCCTGCGCGAACTGGCGAAAAACGGCATGACTATTTTTCTGGTGGAGCAAAATGCGCACCATGCACTCAGGCTTTCTGACCGGGGTTACGTGATGGTCAACGGGCAAATACGTCTTAGCGGTTCGGGAGAGGAGCTTTTACATAATCAGGAGGTACGCAAAGCTTATCTCGGAGGAATCTGATTTTTCATCTTCAATGCCCGCGATACCCCGTATTGCGGGCCTTCACGCCAATTATTTTTCGCATTTTCAACCTCCCTCCACATTTCGCCCACAGTATTCCGCTATCATGCAATTCTTACAGAAAGGTGACCGGAAAGTTAATTTTCTGAGGTATCATGCGAAATTAGCTGCCATGAATTTGTAAAACGTCAGTTTTTTTGGGCATATCAGTGGCCTGAAGCCGTGTTAAGGCGTTGACCCAACAGAATCAACAGGCTATATAGCGCTATCCGTTTTTGGCATGAGTTTTCCTGTCTCAGGGATGAAGTGAATGACAAACGGGTCATTCGCCCGATGAGTTGAACCGTCGGCGCTGCTCGCAAAACAGCAGAAATGGGTCGTAGAGTTTATTGTTTAAATCAGACAGGGTGCTGAAATGGCTTCTGAGATAATTTCCTTCGTATTATTTCTTTCTTCTATTTTTCTCTACGTCACGCGGGCGTCGGCCAGCCGTGTCTGGTTTTCACTGGTGCTGTTTTTCCTCGGGCTTTACGTCATTCTTAACGTCATCCTGATCGGCAGCAATTATTTCACCGGTGAGGGCATTACGGACGCGGTGTTATATACCGTCACCAGCAGCCTGAAAGGGGCGGGGCTCAATAAATATATCCTGCCATTTATCGGCTTACTGGCGGGGCTGATTGCCGTATTTGCTTTGCTGGCATGGGGGCTGAAGCAGCGCCGTGCCAAACACAGCAGCGCCGTCTACAGTGCGCTGGCCGTGGTACTGGCGGTCTTTTCTGTCGGTTCCACCCAGGCATTCCAGAACATTTCCCGCCTGGTTAAAACGCAAATTTCCGGCAGCGGGGCAGATTTTAATACCTATTACAAAGTGCCCGAAAAAGCCATTAAAAGCGCGAAAAAGCCTAACCTGGTTTATATCTACGGCGAAAGTCTGGAACGCACGTATTTTGATGACAACGTGTTCCCCGGCCTGACCACCGAATTAAGCCGCCATAAAGCGCAGAGCACCGATTTCACGAATACCAAACAGTTGCCGGGTACCGGTTATACCATCGCCGGTATGGTGGCTTCTCAGTGTGGGATCCCGCTGTTTGCGCCGTTTGATGGCAATGCCTCCAGTGCACTGGCGACGTTCTACCCTGAGAATGTGTGTCTTGGCGACGTGCTTAAAGGTGCAGGCTACACCAACTATTTCTATCAGGGCGCTGAACTGGCTTTTGCAGGCAAAGGGACCTTCCTGAAATCCCATGGTTTCGACAATCTTTATGGTTACAACGAATTGCGCCCGACCGTGGCGGATCCGTCATATAAAAACGACTGGGGCTGGTATGACGACACTTTGCTGGATGAGGTGTACAAAAAATTCGTAACGCTGAGTCAGGAAGGTAAGCCGTTTTCACTGTTCGCGCTGACCGTTGATACGCATCATCCTGACGGCTTTATTTCACGCGGTTGTACCCGCAAGGAATATAAAGTGAACGGTAAGGCGAATCAGTCACTGAGCGCGGTGTCCTGTAGTCAGGAACTGATTGCCGCTTTTATCGATAAGATTAAAAAGTCCGGTTATTTCGATAACACCATCATTGTGGTGTCTTCCGACCATCTGGCGATGAACAATACGGCGTACAACATTCTGACCAAACAGAACCGCAAAGACCTGTTCTTCGTACTCGACGGGCGTCATCCGGTGGGTGAGCTGAACGGGGCGAAACGCAGCACGCTGGATAACGGCGCGACCATACTGGATATGATGGGCGGCGACAACTATATCGGCCTCGGACGCAGCGGTATTTCTGCGACATCGATGACCGCGCAGTTCCTGAATATTGATGACAAAGTGAATGCCTGGAAACCGGCGGTGATCAAACAGTGGGGCTTCCCGAACAGCATCAAAGATTACGCGGTGAATACCAAAGACAACACCTTCACCTTCTCCGGCATGACCATCAAAACGCCGTTTATTCTGAAGGTCACGGCAGACAAAATTGAGCCGATGTTTGATGTCTATCTGTCCACGCCGCTGAAAAAACAGCTGGCCGGACTGGCGACCAGCGATAACTTTGTCTGGGTTGATAAATGCTACGAAATGGGACGCGTCTGGGCGCCGGAATTGTCGCTCAATACCGGCCTGTGTGTTGCATCGGGGAACCTCGGGGCGAAGCCGACGATCGTGCAGGCCACCGGCGATACCTTCAAAGGTAAAGTGGACTTCGTGAAAGACACCTCGGGCAGCAATGCGATTTATCAGCAAACCCTCAGGACGCTGAACATTGATGATTCCGCCACCACTTATCAGTCGAAAGCCATCGCCTTTATGGTGCCGGGCTTGCCGGAGCAGGTAAAAGCGATTACCGGTGTTTCAGCCGTCGAAAACTGGGGACGCTGGTCAGATGCCAATCTGGCGCCGTCGGTGAAAATTGATTACGTCAAACCGCTGCCCGCCACCTTTGATGTGGTGATCCGCGCACGGGCTTACGGCAATAACATCGATAAGCCGGTTTCCGTCCGCGTCGGGGATCAGGAGCAGTTTGTCACCTTCGGCGATAAAGATGGCATCGTGAAAGTCCAGTTCACCAATCCGGGAGCGGAGCAGAGTATTGTCATCACGCCGCCGGAGCCGACCGAACCGACCGAAGGCACCAGCGGAGGCTTCCAGCCGCGTAAACTGGGCATCGGCATGGTCTCTCTTGAAGTTCAGCCGGTAGATCCGCAGTCTTAATCCGCTGTTTACCCGAAACTCAAAACCCGCTTCGGCGGGTTTTTTATTGTCAGCAGATTAAGTGACATTGCCACTCAAAAACACTTAGCATTTTTATCGCTTTACTATCCCATTTCAGTTATTCATTTCAGAAATAACTATCGTTAAAACAATATTATAAAGAAATAACCCGATGCGTATACTCGCCAAATTCCTGCACAAAAACACCGCCCTGTGCAGGCCGCTCATCAAACTTTTGGGGATAACGTATGCGCAAGACATTCAGCAAAACAAAAAACCGTATTCACCGCGCTTTTTTACTGGCTGCGACCTCGGCAGTGATCATGTCCGGCAGCGTTCTGGCACCGCTGAGTGCGGCACAGGCCGCTGATAAAACCACCATTAAAGTCGGCATTATCAGCGGGGAAGACGAAGATGTCTGGCGCGAAGTGGTCAGACAGGCCGCAGCCAAAGGTCTGACGGTAAAACCGGTGATTTTCAACGATTACAATCAACCCAATGAAGCGTTGCAAAACGGCGAAGTGGACGCCAATGCCTTCCAGCATCAGCCTTTCCTCGATAATCAGATCAAAGTGAATCACTACAATATTGTGCGCGTTGGCGATACCGCCGTGTGGCCGATTGGCCTGTACTCCAAAAAAGTGAAAACAGCGGGCGAACTGAAAGACGGGGCGGTGATCGGCGTGCCTAACGATCCGGCGAACGAAGCGCGGGGTCTGATACTGCTCCAGCAATCTGGCGTGATCAAACTCAAACCGGGTGCCGGTATTTTCGCCACCACAGCGGATATTACTGAGAATCCGCGTCATGTGACCATCAAAGAGCTGGATTCCGGCATTATCGGTCGCTCCGTGCCGGATCTTGATGCTGCGATTGTGAATACCGACTGGGCGCTGAAAAGCGGCCTGACACCGGCGGATCGTATTGCGCAGGAACCGGTAAAAGGTAATCCTTACAATAATTTCATCGCGGTGAAAACCGAAAACGTCAATGCACCGTGGGTGAAAACGCTGGTCAGTTCTTACCAGAACGATGCCGTCAGACAGGTGTTTGATAAGGTCTATAAAGGCACCGGCGTAACTGCCTGGTAAGGGTGCAAAGCATGACGATCATCTCTGAAACCGGCGCGCAATTCACGACAACGCCTTCAGACAAAGCCCATGCCCGCCCGGTGAATGCCGGGCCGTTCACCCATACTGATCGGGATCTGATGCAGGACAGTTCTGAAGACAGCACGGAAAACGTCGTGCGTCTGCACCGCGTCAGCCGTCAGTTTGGGGAAATACAGGCACTGAAAGCGGTCTCGCTGACCGTCCGGCGGGGCGAAATCATGGGCATTATCGGCCGCAGCGGTGCGGGGAAATCTACCCTGATCCGCTGTCTCAACGGACTGGAACAACCGGACAGCGGCGTGATTGAAATCGAAGGTCGCGCCATTACAGGCCTCAGCGAGAAAGCCTTGCAGGCGGTGCGCAGCCGCGTCGGGATGGTGTTTCAGCATTTCAATTTGCTGTCGGCCAAAACGGTTGAACAGAATGTCGCACTGCCATTGAAAATCGCCGGATATGACAAGGTCCGGCGTCAGGCGCGGGTCGCGAAGTTACTGGCGCTGGTCGGGCTGGAAGACAAAGCGAAAAATTACCCGGCGGCGTTATCCGGCGGTCAGAAACAGCGCGTGGGTATTGCCCGTGCGCTGGCGGCAAATCCGGCACTGTTACTCTGCGACGAAGCGACGTCGGCACTGGATCCTGAAACCACCCGTTCCATTCTCGCGCTCCTGCAATCCCTCAATCAGAAACTCGGCATTACCATTTTGCTGATCACGCATGAGATGGATGTGATCAAAAAGATAGCGCATCGCGTGGCGGTGATTAATGGCGGTGAAATTATCGAGAAAGGGCCGGTGTGGCAGGTGTTTGCTCATCCGCAATCCGCGCTGACCCGCACGCTGTTGCAGGGGTTATTGCCGCAACTGCCACAAGCGCTGGCTGAACGGTTGACGCCGGTGCGAAAAGGCGAGGCAATTTACAGCGTGCAGTATGCGGAACAGGGCAGACAGGGCGAAATTCTCACGCTGATGGCAACGGCGTTACCGGGCAAATTCCGGCTGATCCAGGGCGGTGTTGACCATATACAACATTACGCTGTCGTGCGTTTCTTCTTCTCAGTGCCGGTAAATGACGTGGCATCTGAGCAGGCCGTTTTAGACTGGCTGCAACAGCGCCAGGCCACCGTGGAGCTGACAGGTTATGTCTCCGGTCATGATTGATTTACTGATTAACGCCATCGAGGAAACGTTGCTGATGACGGCAATTTCCGGCCTGTTTTCGCTGATCGCGGGTTTGCCGCTGGGTCTGATTCTGGTGATGAGCAGCCCCGGCGGCATTGCCGAAAACCGCTGGATTAACCGCTCGCTCGGGCTGGTCATCAACGGTTTCCGCTCGCTGCCGTTTATCATTTTGCTGGTGGCGCTGATCCCGCTCACCCGTTTTCTGGTCGGTACGTCACTCGGTACATGGGCGGCGATTGTGCCATTGTCGATAACGGCAACACCGTATTTCGCCCGCGTGGCAGAAGTCTCGCTGCGCGATGTGGATCGCGGTCTGACTGACGCTGTTCGAGCGATGGGGGCCAGTAAGCTGCGTATTGTCTGGGACGTGCTGATCCCTGAAGCGCTGCCCGGTATTTTGTCCGGATTTGTGGTCACGCTGGTGGCACTGATTGGCGCATCGGCCATGGCTGGCGCTATCGGCGCAGGCGGACTAGGTGATCTGGCGATCCGCTACGGTTATCAGCGTTTCGAAACAGTTGTGATGATTGAAGTGATCGTTGTGCTGATTGTGATGGTTTGCGGCATTCAGTGGCTGGGTGATCTCATTGTGGCGCGCGTCGATAAACGTCATTAAAAAGCCGTTCGTGGTGCGCCAATACAGTTTCCGTATTTCCGGCGACCGGCGATTTTTTCCTCACATAAAACAAAAACAATATCATTTAAAATAATAATATATTTTATTGTTGATTTTATTATTTTTTTATTATCAGAATTAAAATGTGATATTTATTGTTGGATGAATGATGGCGGCCTTCTTCTTCTTATGAATACTCATCTTAAAGGCGTCTTTAGTCAGCCAGGCTGTATTGTATTTCACACTGACAACAGACCGTTTTTAACGTTGCTTGATGAGCCAATCATAAGGTGTGAAATATGTCTGGAAATAATCCTGATTCGTTATCCCGCATTTCCGCAGTATTACAACTCAACGATCAGCTTGAAGAACAGGGATACCATTCGGTATTCGATATTGTCCGTGTGCCCCGTAATACTTTTATTAACCGCCATCAGCAGGATTTCGGGCAAGACACGCAAAAAGTGTATGATCTGGCTGTTGGTTATGCGACGCAACTGAGCCGCCTGTTTAAAAAAAATGCGCTGGCTGGCGCGACAGTTGCAGCGACTTCACCCGCGTTGTTACGGGGCGTGCAAAATTCTCAGGACTTACAGGCAACACAACTGGGTGCCCTTGAACAAAACATTCCCACCTATGCTTCACTGTTTAATGAGACCTGGACGCAATACTGCCTGACCAGCGCACCCGAAGCGCTGGACTCACCGGTGTCCTACCTCAGCTTCCTTTATCAACAGGCGCTGGACTGGGAAAACGCCGCTGGCTCAGCCGTTAACAGCGTGTTTTATTTAAGCCAGCGTCGCCCTGATTTACCCCGTCTGCTACTGGATGATGACGCGATCAATCAGGTCATACCGACGCTGGATATTGTCAATGATGTACTGGAAGCGGCTATTGCCCCTTCGGTTCCTGAGTCGACAACGGTTGATAAAACATTATCCACCACCCGTTATCCGAATACGTTGCCCTATCATTATCCGCATCAACAAGTTCTGACTGCCTTGGAAGATAAATCGGTTGTTTTACAGGACATTATCCAGCAGGCGGATGTCACCTGGCCGTTGTTCACCGGCGATGCTTTCAGCAGCGTGTTAGCCGATACGGCAAAAAAACTCGGCAGCAACCTGGCACCCGAACAACAGCACATTGTTGCCGAAGCGGTCAATGCCAGCACTGATGCCTGGTATCAGGCGAATTACGGTGTCGCCAGCGCTGCCAGTGCTGTGACGGAATTAGAAGACAGAGAGGTATTTTTGCAAAAAACCTCGCTGGATGAAACGCAACTGGAATCATTAATAGCCGGCAATGCCGGGGGAAGTACGGTGGTCGCTTCCGCTAATGTGCCGGGGCTTTCTGCCAGCCCGTTACAATATGGCGCGAAGTTTATTAATGCCGGGCAGGGTGAGCCTGTGAAAATTAATCCTATTAGTGACAGGCTTTACTCAGCTCCGGTTCAGGATGAGGCGGGTAAGGTCAATTTAATATTTAATGGCGAGCCGACATATACCACTGATTGCCCTTATGGCCGCGCAGTCATTACCGAGCCGGATAAAAACAATAACTTTTATTTACCCAGCGATCTTATTTATTCACAAGGTAAGTACATTTCTTATACGCTAAATTTTTGGTGCAAAATTCATGAGGGCGCTCCAGACCATGCATTAATATATACCAATAAATTAGATGCCGATGCTGATACCTCTGCTGGAATAAGTTTATTTTTATTGTTGAGTAATGGTGCCTATTCTCTCTCCTTTGAATTCAGCGATGGGGTACACATATCGAAGGCGACTATACCCTTTAGCGGGATTGGTAAGTGGTGTTATTTCAATACTATGTTTGCAAGTGGCGATGGCACAAACACCAACTCCATGACAATTTATTTTCGATATGGTTACGGAGGGGTTTTTAAAAACTATAGAGAACTTGATCTTACAGCTATCACTTCCATTGGCCATTCAGACTGCTTTGGTTTTAATGGCAACAAAGGTAATGCGTACTATGAAAAATATCCGAACAGAAAAGCAGTCATGGAATTCGATGATATGGCGATTTGGAGTTACTATATATCGGTTGGACCGATAACTGATATCATGAATAGTGATTTACCCGTTGGTGGTCGCACGGATATGATTCATTATTATCCTTTAGATAAAGATTCAGACGGATGTCTCGTTTATCTCAACTATGATCGCCTGGAAAGGATCAACCGCCAAATCCGTTTACAGCGCTGGTTGGGGTTACCTTATGATCAGGTCGATTTATTGGTCAGTGCCGCCCAGCATGCAGAAAATAACACGACACTTACCATGAATGACAATACGCTGCGTATGCTGGGAGTCTTTTGTCATTATCAGCAATATTATGATGTCAATGCCTGGCAATTTGCCGCGCTGATCGACGAAATAACGCCGTATGCTATTTCTCCTGCAGTACCCTTTTTTGATCAGATATTTAATTCACCTTCATTATTTGAAAAACCTTTTGCCTTGACCAATACCAACTTTATTTATGACGACAATAGCAGCCAGAACGGTCGCATTATTAAACAACTCTGTGCGGGATTAGGGATTACCGAAGCGCAATTTTCCGTTCTGGCGGAACGGGTTGCAGGGCAACAGGGCAATCTGGTCAATAAAACCTTGCCCTGTACATTACCGGTGGTCTCGGCTCTGTACCGGCTGGCGACGCTGCCGAAACTGTTTGGCCTGAGCCTGACCGAAGGGCTGTCACTGATGCAGCTCATCAGCGGTCAGCGGGTAGTCGACAAACTGGCCGGGGTACCGGTCATTAAGGCGGTGAATGCCAGCGGCGACGATATTCTCGATGTGCTGATGGCGTTGTCTTCCGGGGTGCAATGGCTGAAAACGACAGGGCTTTCTGCCGCCACCTCGCTGGTGATTCTGGATACTGAGGGAGCCAGACAACCTCAGGAAAATGCCACCACCGGTCAGATGAATTTGATCAGCGATATTAATCAGCACCTCAGTTCAGCATTGCTGACGGATGCGGTTTTTGAAGCGAGTAATCTGTCTATGGATATAAGCAAAAGTCCTGAAACCATGAGAGAAGGCTCATTTTGTAAGTTACTTGGTGAAGACGAAAGTAAATTTACACCCAGCTATCAGGTTGATACAACGCGATCAGAATATATCGCTTTCTCAGATGTTGTCATGACCGGGCTTCAGGGGGATAAAGACTATGCCATCGGTTTTTGGATGAATGTCCCGGTGAGCGTTACTGATGATAAAGTACATATTATGATGACTGATAAAACATCAAGTCAGCGTCATGGTTTCGAAATTAATTATAATGCTGGTACGAGTACAAAACATATCGAGGTGACTTATCTTGATGATGCTTCATCGGGAGTACATATCACCGGGGCGTATATGACTAAAGGAGAATGGTTGTATGTATATTATGGCTTTAAAGCAGATGAAATTAAATTACAGCTATATATCAGCTCAGCGGATGAATTCTGGCAAAGCAATCCCAACCGTATAGCATCTGCTCAAATTACACCAGGATCGAGTGTAACAATAGGTCGGTTTGGGGATTTAGGGAAGTATGGCCAGCCCACTGTTACAAATTATTGTGATATCTCCGTGTGGGATCGATTGCTGACACTTGAAGAGATTCGAAATATTGTAAAAAACAACGTACCGGTAAGCGATTGTAAATACAAAATAATGCCTGGTAGCTATATCTTCATCTTTAGCGACCTGATTGATGCCGACGGTATAATTTTACCGGTTGTATGCCAGCCCAGAGAATCTGAACTGGAGGCTATCACCCGCATGGTGGCTGCAGATATTGCCAAAGTTGAAATTGACAGCCTGTTAACTGATGAACAAATCACGGCACAATTCGCCAACCTGATCTACCAGACGAAATTAACCCAGGACGGTATTGCCAACAGTGCCATTGCCCGAACATTGGGTGTTGATCAGTCCCTTTCTCCTTTCCTGCTGACGTGGGCGGATTCCGGCAGTTATGACTTACTCAGCAAGACCTGGGCACTGCGTGACGTCACTGATGCCCATTACCGCGGAGTCACCACCTGGTCCGAGCTGCTGTTTGATGTCGGCCGCCGGGCGGCACTGACCCGTATTTTCCAGTTGTCTGCGGCGGCGGTGAGCACCTATCTCAGCCATCCTGACTGGTTTGGTGTGCCGGATACCACCCTGACCCTGCCACTACTTTACGCCTTTAGCCGCTATGACTGTCTGAGCCTGCAAACGCCGCTGAATGAAGATGACATTCTGGCGTATCTGAGCCGGGCAAGCAACGGCATCGTGCTCGGCCCGGCGGAGTCCAGCCGTGCGCTTGCCGCACTGCTTGGCTGGGAGGTGAAGGAAACGGAAGAGGCTATTTATTACGTCTGCAATAATGCACCGGCCAACTGGGTGTACAGTATAATTCTGATTGATCAGGTCATGCGCCTGCAGCACCTCAGTCAGCTCACCGGACTGTCGATGACCCCTCTGCTGGAGATTATTCAACTGACGACACAAAGCGATTACGACCAGTGGCAGCAGGCCGGGGAATCCCTGATTTCCACGACGCAGGCGGAATAAATCCGCGATAACCCAATCGTTAAATACAGGAATCATTATTATGACAACATCAGCGGCAGCAAAATTAAACGAAGGTTATCGTGACGCCTTACTGGCTTATTATATGGGGCAATATCTGCCAAATTATCAGGCCGGTGAGTTGCAGGACTGTATCCGCGATACCAACGATATCTATGAATATTTATTGATTGACCCGTTAGTCACCCAACAGGTGACGACGTCAAAAGCCTCAGCCGCCATGACCAGTATTCAGCAATACCTGAACAGTCTGGCGCTGAATATGGAGCCGGGTTTTGACAGTGACGTGATCGACCCCGATACGCTCAGTGCGTGGAAGCAAGGCGCGAATCAATACAGCCTCTGGGCCGGGGCCATGGAGCTGGACACTTACCCTGAAAATTATATCGACCCGTCATTGCGCAGTTCGAAAACGACTTTTTTCAAAAATCTGGAAACCACCTTAAACCAGAATCAAATCAACAGTGATACTGCGCAGAGTGTAGTGCTGAATTATCTTAATGAATTTGAACAAATCGCCAACCTGAATGTGGTCAGCGGATCTCTGGATGGCTTCGATGAAGAACAGGATGTTTATTATTTTCTTGGCCGCAGTAAAGATAGCCCGGCCGTGTGGTACTGGCGTTCGCTGAATATGGGGATGAGTGAAAATGGGATCATTCCGGCCAGTGCCTGGTCAGAGTGGTTAAAAGTGGATGTCAATCTTGCGGAAGAAACACTGGTCGGAATCGTGCGTCTGGTCATGTTTAATAACCGCTTATACCTGAGCTGGTGGGAGCGGAGTATAACAACAGATGAGGCTGGCAGCAGCGGTGATCAGATTAATTACAGTGCTACCATTACCGCCTATGTTGCCTATAGAAAATATGATAATAGCTGGAGTGCGCCTCAGGCTTTAGGCAGTCAGACAGTGGATGATACCAGCTGGCTCTATGACACCGATAAATCTGATCTTTATACTTTGTCGGTGCAGGATGATCCCTCTGCTAGCGGAAATCAGCGTAGCCTGTGTGTGAGCCTGGTATCAGATGATGTTGATAATTTTCTTCAATATCGTGTTGATGAGTGGTTTAATGTTATTATCAATGATAGTGGCTTTGATATCTCTAGTTATTTCCCTTATCTCTGCACCAGTGACCATCAATCTCGTATTCAACCAAAAATAGCGGGGTCATTTAAATATTATCTTACCTCTTTTTCAAGCCTGAACATATCTGATAGTGCCCATCTGGTAAATAAAATATCACCAGTCAAAGATAGTGATGTAAAAGTAGTCAAGAATTCGTCGGGCGCTATAATCGTCAGCTTTGATTTAAATGCGACCTTTAATAATTACCACTATGCTAAGCTTAGTATCAACTCTATTGATAGTGGTGACGTTAATGGTAGTTTATCAGCAACTATTCAACTGGCAGGGAATGATATTTATCTCGATGCGCATTATGATCCTTCTTATGATTATCATAATTATTATGCCTACGTTACTGTTGAAAGGAATCGTTATGATGGCTTATTCCCTTTTGGGAGGCATAAGTTTGATTCAGATAGTATGTTATCGCTTTCACTCGCAAATTCATTTAGTGAGTCGCACATAAATCAGCTTGTTTCAAGCGGGGCCGCAGATATACATTTTCAAGTCGTCCAGCTTGTTTATGGTGATGAATTTAATAACAATGTATATTCCGCTTTTGGCTTTTTTGATTACAGCCATACAAAGACGATTTTAAGTGGCTATTTGGGGGAGTGGAAAAGCAGTACACGCCTGGCAACCCAGGAATTTGCTTCGGCAAACAGCACACAGACCTATTCACTCAATATTCCTTATACTTTACCTTCACTAAATCAGTTGGTGACGATTTCTTATGGAATAAGCCAGACGCTTAATGGCACCAGCTACGGTGACTCGGCCATTAAAATAAATTTTAAAGTGAATGAAGGGCTGGCTAATTCACCGAAATTAAACTCAATCACTGATATCACCTTAGGTAAAGTGCAATTTCTCGATTTTAGCCAGTTCAGTTCAACAATCTCCGCAATTCGCCTTAACACCCTGTTCGCGAAAGAGCTGGTCGCCAAAGCCAACATCAGCATTGATGCCCTGCTGGCCTGGGACACCCAGCTTACGCTGGAACCTGCATTAACATCGGGTGGCACTGCGGTGCCGATGGACTTTAACGGTGCCAATGGCCTCTACTTCTGGGAACTGTTTTTCTATATGCCGTATCTGGTGGCCTGGCGGCTGAACCAGGAACAACAGTATGCACAAGCGCGAAACTGGTACCACTATCTGTTTGACCCCTCTGCGCGAGGCCGTGTTAGCAGCAATCCGCTATATCCGCAGCCTGATTACTGGAATTCCCGGCCAATTGTCACGCCGGACGTGACAGATTTGCTGGCGGATTCCCTGATTAACCCTCTTGACCCGGACAGTGTGGCGATGAGCGAGCCGGTGCACTATCGCAAGAACCTGTTCATGGTGTATGTGCGTAATATTCTTGATCAGGCGGATAACTTCTACCGTCAGCTGACGCCGGATGCGCTGGGCAATGCGCGTTTAGGTTATGCGCAGGTCAGCAATTTACTCGGGCCGGATCCGGCGTTAAAGATTGTCAATCAATGGCAGCCTCAAACGCTGGCAGAGGTGAGTGCCAGCCCCAATCTTGCGTTGCGCAATTTTGAGCAGCAACTCATCAGCACCACGGATTTGCCGCTGCTAAGCGGCGGGCTCAATCAGGCGCTGGCAGTGCAGGATAATGCGAACTTTGTTTCGCCTCTCAATGTGCAGTTGCTGGCGTTCTGGCAAACGCTCAATGGCCGGCTGTTTAATCTGCGTCACAATCTGAGTATCAATGGCCAGCCGATGATCCTTCCACTCTACGCGCCGCCTGCTAACCCGACACAACTGATGCAGCAGCGGGCGCAGGGCGGCAGCCTGTTGCAGGTCGCCGGGGGCGCCGCAATCAATATTCCGGCTTATCGCTTCCGGGTCTTGTTGCCGGGTGTTTACAGCGCCATTTCAACACTGACCCAGTTTGGCAGTAATTTGCTGAGTTTCTACGAACGGGGGGAGAGTGCCGCGTTGCAGGAGCTGGATCAGCAGCAGGCAGTAGATCTCTCGGAATTTGCGATTACTCTGCAGGAAGAAGCCCTTAACGAGCTGCAGGCAGAGCGTGACGCCATGTATGCCAGCCGTGAGGTGACGGCACAGCGTTTCGCGCACTACCGCTCGCTTTACGAAGACAACTTAACCGATCAGGAAGAGTCTGTGCTGAACAGCTACTCTGCCTCGGCAGCATTGATAGCTGCTGCCCCGGCGATGTCCCTCGCCGGAGCCGCGCTGGATATGGCACCGAATATTTTTGGTCTGGCTGTCGGCGGGTCAAAATGGGGGGGGTTACTTTATTCCGGTTTCGATTCTCTCCAGTCCGCGGCGATGGTCACGCAAACCGCCGCTCAGCGGATCCAGATATCTGAGGAATGGCGTCGCCGTCGTGATGAATGGAAAATTCAATATCAGCAGGCGGAGGGGGAACTGAACGCCATTGATAAGCAACTCGATACACTGAGCATCCGGCAACAGTCCGCGCAGACATCGCTCGCGCAGGCAAAACAACAGCAACACAATCTGCAATCCACGCTGACCTTCCTCAATACGCGCTTTAGTCAGTCCTCTCTGTATAACTGGCTGGCCGGGCAAATGGCGGCCCTTTATTACCAGGCCTATGATGCGGTGATTACGCAGGCGCTGAATGCACAATCCGCCTGGCAGTACGAAATTGGTGATTTCACCACGGTATTTATCAACACCTCTGCCTGGAATAACAGCTACCGGGGCTTGCTGGTCGGCGAGAACCTGCAGCTTAACGTGCAGCAGATGGAAGCGGCCTGGCTGGGCCGTAATACCCGTCGTTTAGAGATGACTAAAACGATTTCGCTGCGTCAGTTGCTGGGCAGCCAGTTTGATGTTCAGCGCCAGAATGGGGTCTTCAGCTTTACGCTCAATGAGACGCTGTTTGATAACGACTATCCGGGGCAATATCTGCGCCAGATAAAATATGTCTCTGTTTCATTGCCTACCCTGATTGGCCCGTGGCAGGACGTTCGCGCCTTACTGACGCAGACCGGCAGCAGTACCTTACTGAAGGCGGACATCCTTGGTGTGCAATATTTGCAGGATCCCACCACCGGAAGTGACAGCAATGTGATAGCCAATCTGCGTGCCAGCCAGCAAGTGGCTATTTCGCGCGGACTCTCAGACAGCGGTCTGTTTGAACTCTCGTTTGGGGACGAACGCTATCTGCCGTTTGAAGGGACGGGTGCAATTTCTGGCTGGCAACTTTCGTTCCCGAACCCTGCGCATACCGAACAAAAAGCCCTGCTTGATGCACTCAATGATGTGATTGTTCAGGTCAACTACACCGCGCTGTATGGCGGGACAACCTTTGAAGAGGATGTGAAAGCCACATTGTCGTGATGGAATAAAACAAGGCGAAGGTAGCGACATCCATTTTCAGGAGGCGGTATGCAACAAACAGAGAAGTCTTCAACGTTACCCGTAAATACACTCTCCCTGCCGAAAGGCGGGGGAGCCATTCAGGGCATGGGCGAAGCACTCGGGAATATCGGCCCCGGCGGTATGGCCGGTATGACTGTGCCGTTGCCCATTTCTGCCGGGCGGGGCTATGCGCCTGCGCTGGCGCTGAGTTACAGCAGCGGGGCAGGAAACGGCGAATTCGGTTTGGGGTGGGGATGCGCGGCGGCAAGCATTCAACGACGGACCAGCCGGGGTGTGCCTCATTATACTGATGAGGACGCGTTTATCGGGGCGAGCGGGGAAGTGCTTATCCCAAAATACGGCGATGACGGGCAAATAGTCAGCCGTAACGTCTCACGTTACGGACAGGTGACGCTGGATCAAACCTGGCGCGTCACTCCATACCTTTCGCAAGTCACCGCCGGGAGCGATCTTATTGAGCGCTGGCAGGGTACGCAGGGCGGCGATTTCTGGCTGATTCATACCGCCGACGGCCAGCTTCATTGTCTGGGCAAATCGCCAGCGGCACAGCTTACCGACCCCGAAGACGCCAGCCGCATTGCGGGCTGGATGTTGCAGGAGTCGGTCAGTCCCAACGGTGAACATATTTGCTATCGTTATAAAAAAGAAGATGATGCCGGTGTCAGCCTGACCGGGAATGAACAGCAACGCGATCACCGCACGTTTGTGTATCTGACGCAGGTTGATTATGGCAACCAAACGGCGCAGGAAGCGCTGTATGCCTGGACGGAGACGATGCCAAATGACAGCCAGTGGCTGTTTAGCCTGGTGTTCGATTATGGCGAGAGGAGTCTGGATCCGAATGCGCCTGTCGCCTGTGCGCCTGCGACTGACTGGCTGGCGAGACCGGATCCTTTTTCACGCTATGACGTGGGCTTTGAGGTTCGCTGTCATCGTCTTTGTCGTCAGGTTCTGATGTTTCATCGTTTTCCGTCTGAACTGCACGCGGCGGAAACATTAGTGCTCCGGCTTCTGCTGGAGTACCAAAGTTCTGCCACCCTAAGCCAGATGATCAGCGCGCAAATTCTGGCCTATGAAACCGATGGCACGGTGCAAAGCCGTCCGCCGCTTGATCTGAGTTACAGCCCGTTCTCTGTCAGTCCCTCATCTGAACAGTGGCAGCCTTTTCCTGCGCTGGCGGGCCTTGACGACGGGCAGCAATATCAGCTGGTGGATTTATACGGCGAAGGCATTCCGGGCGTCCTGTTTCGCCAGTCCGGCGGCTGGTATTACCGTGCACCGGTACGAGGCAGCGAAGGTGAGAACAGCGTCACTTACGGTGACTGGCAGCTTTTACCTCGGGTGCCTGCCATGCAGTCTTCCTCTATGGCGTTGATGGATGTTAACGGAGACGGACGGCTGGACTGGCTGGTGACTGCGCCTGGCATCAACGGTTTCTTTACCCTCAACCCGTCGGGTGAATGGTCGTCCTTTACGCCGTTTTCCGCCTTTCCGACAGAATTCACCCATCCTTCAGCACAGTGGGCCGATCTGTCCGGCTCGGGGCTGACGGACATCGCGTTAATCGGGCCGAAAAGCGTGCGTCTGTATGCCAATAACCGCGAGGGTTTTACCCGTCCGGTGCAGATCGAGCAGCAATACACTTTGCCGGTTTTTGCCCGGGATGCCACTGAGCTGGTGGGGTTCAGCGACATGCTGGGATCAGGCCAGCAACATCTGATCCGCATCCGTTATGACGGCATCACCGTCTGGCCGAATCTGGGGCATGGCAAATTTGGTGAACCTTTTGTTCTCAGTACGCTGAGCTTTGATCGCCAGAGTTTTGACCCCGGCCGCATTATTCTGGCCGATCTGGACGGATCGGGTGGCGCTGATTTGTTGTATATGCACAGTGATTACATCGAGGTTTTTGCTAACCTGTCGGGTAACGGCCTGGCCGCCCCGATGCAGCTTGCGCTGCCAGCCGGTATCCGTTACGACAATCTGTGCCAGTTAAATGTCGCCGATTCGCAGGGCCTGGGCGTAGCCAGTCTGATCCTGTCGGTGCCCTACATGACGCCCCGGCACTGGCATTGTGATTTAACCAGCATAAAACCTTATCTTCTGGAGGCGGTGAATAACAATCAGGGCAATCACAACCAAATTATTTACCGCAGTTCGGCGCAAGAGTGGCTGGATGAAAAACAGCAGTTTCCCGGCGCTGTTTCAGCACTGCCTTTCCCGATCCATATCGTTTCGCAAACGGTCAACACCGACGAGATCAGCGGCAGTGTACTGACGCAACGCAGCCGATACCGTAAAGGGGTGTATGACGGCGTTATGCGCGAATTTTATGGCTTTGGTTATCTTGAACAAACCGATACTACCGGTGGTGTTCTAACGAGTGAAGATACAGAGCCGCTGATCAGTAAAAGCTGGTTTCATACCGGACGCGAAGAAGATGAAAGCGACCTCTACGGCACACCCTATGTGGGGCGTTTTACTGTCACGGTGAACCCGACCTGGTTGAGTCAGTTCGATGCGTCCGGTGGCAAAGACATTGCACTGACGGATGTGAGTCACGAAAACCGCGCCATGCTCTATCGTGCGCTGAAAGGATCATTACTTGGCAGTGAGGTGTATGGGGCAGATAACCCGATCCCTTATACCCAGACCCGACAACGTTATCAGGTGCGGCTGGTGCAACCCGCCAAAGGTAAAAACGCCAGCGTAGCGATGCCGGGCTTGCTTGAGTCGGTCAGCTATAACTGGGAGCAGATCGCCACAGATCCGCTGATTGCCCAGCAAGTGGTGATGCAAAAAGACTGCTTTGGTGCCACGGTGTGGCAGGTGAATATAAACTATCCCCGTCTGACCAAACCCGGGGTTGATCCGTATCCGGCCATATTACCGGATACGGCATGGGCGAGTTCGTATGACAGTCAGCAGCAGGTGCTGAGAATAACCGAGGGGCGGGCATCTTATATTGATTTAACTGACGCTCAGGCATGGCGTCCGGGGATCAGTGACTGTCAGCGTACCAATATCCTGACCTATGAAAATTACGCGTTACCGGCCAGCGGCATTACGTTTGAAATGTTGTCTGAACCAGACGGGTTACTCGGCAATAGTCGCCCGCGTATTTATGCAGGTCAAAGTCAGATTTTTTATCAACCTGCCGTGCCGGATTTAGGCGCAAGGGTTGATCATGTCGAAACGGCTGAACTGGATGAGGCCAGTCTGGCGGCCTATGACGGCATACTGAGCCGTGACGAACTTATTCCTCTGCTGGCGCAGGCAGGATATGTGCACGTACCGGCGTTGTTGCCAGTGCCGGGTGCCAGTGATGAACCGGTTTATTGTATTGCCAGTGCTTATACGACTTATCTGCCCGCCAGCCGTTTTTATTTGCCTGAGACACAGCGGCAAACCATGCTAACCGGCGCGACCACACTCACTTATGACGATTACGCCTGTTGTGTCATCAGCTCGCGTGATGCTGCCGGGAATACCACCTCCGCCGCCTATGACTATCGCTTCCTCAAGCCCTGTAAGATCATTGATATCAACGATAATACCGCTGAAATTCAACTGGACGCACTCGGCGGGCAGATGGGAAGCAGTTTCTACGGAACGGAGCAGGGCGTGATGACCGGATTTGATTCGGTGACGGAATACCCTGTTCCGGTAACACTGACGGTTGAACAGGCCATTAATCAGGCCGAAGGCAGCCCGCAGCATCTGGCAACCGTTATTGTTGATGACCCCTTCAGCTGGATGGGGCAGGTTACACAACAACAGTGTGGTAGTGGCTGGGATACTCTTCTGGAACAGCGGTTTATTACCTTTGAGGGCTATATTCGTGCTGCCGGGCGGGACTGGGCAAACTCGACGCGGGAGATTAGCGGCCTTGATGCTTCTGTTCGTGGGCTTCTTGCTGATGCGGTGACGACACCTGTTCATGTTGCCACCCTGACGGCAGACCGCTATCCCGATGATGATCAACAACAGGTCCGCATCAGCGTGGCTTTTTTTGATGGCTTTGGCCGGACATTGCAACAAAGCGGCAAGGTTGCCCCGGGCGATGCGTGGGTGCGCGATACCGCCGGAGAACTGGTGATCGCCACGGGAGGCGAGCCGGTGACAACACCGGCTGACCCGCGCTGGGCAGTCAGTGGCCGGGTGGAATACAACAATAAAGGGCTGCCGGTGCGGGCATACCAGCCTTATTTCATTAACGACTGGCAATACGTTGTTGATTCCGCGCTGCGCACCGCAGGTTATGCGGATACCCATTTTTATGATGCGCCGGGACGGGAAATTAAAGTGGTCAGAGCGGGGTCAGGTTACCAGACCCGTCAGCAATATTTCCCGTGGTTTACAGTGAGTGAGGATGAGAACGATACGCAGGAGGCATTATGACTCTGTTTAATGATACGCCAAAGGAGGCCGCTAATGTCTGGCACAAATAATACGTTATATCAGCGTACACCGGATATCACCGTGGTGGATAATCGCGGACTTACTGTGCGTGACATTGCATATTACCGCCATCCGGACACAGTGACAGTGACAGACGAGCGCATCATCCAACTTAAGTATAATGCGCGTGGTTTTATGACTCATAGCGCCGACCCACGATTGTCTCAGACTGCACAAACTAACTTCATGTATCTGACCGATCTGTCGGGGAATATTCTGCGAACCCTGAGTGCCGACGCGGGTACCACCATCGCCCTTAACGATGCTGCCGGACGATTGTTAATGATAGTGAGCGGTATCAGTACCAATGACGAGGGACATGTCGACTGTTCACAGGCTGTGACCAGCAGCTACAAATATGAAGGAAACACCCTGCCAGGACGTCCGTTAAGTATCACTGATCACGTCACCGGAGATATTGCCAGAGTATCCGAACGTTTCGTGTATGCAGGCCATACAGAGACAGAAAAAAATGTGAACCTGGCAGGGATATGTGTCAGCCACTACGATACGGCTGGCCTTATACATACAGACAGTGTGGCGCTGACAGGCATGTCGTCGTCAGTCACTTTAAGGCTGTTGAAGAATGCAGATGACCCGGATACCGTCGCGAACTGGCAGGGAGAAGAGATGTCCGCATGGAATGACCAACTGGCTATGCAGAGTTATACGACCCTGACGACAACGGATGCCAGCGGTCTGCCGCTTATGACTACCGATGCAGCCGGTAATCTGCAGCGTATGAAGTACGACGTCGCAGGAATGCTGTCGGGCAGTTGGCTGAAAGTTAAGGGTGTAGAGAAAGCGATTATTCAGTCCCTGGCATACTCAGCTGCCGGGCAGAAGTTGCGGGAGGTCCACGGAAATGGTGTGGTGACGACTTACAGTTATGAGCCACAGACCTTGCGTCTGATGGGGATAACTACTGCGCGTCCGGCTGGACATGTCGCAGGGGCAAAAATACTGCAAGATCTGCGCTATGAATACGATCCGGTCGGCAACGTGCTGTGCATCACCAACGACGCAGAAGAAACCCGATTCTGGCGAAATCAGAAAGTGGTGCCTGAGAGTAGATATCACTATGACAGCCTGTATCAACTGGTCAGTACCACAGGACGGGAGATGGCTAATGTTGGCCAGCAAGGCAGTGATTTACCTCCTGCCACGGTTCCCATTGACAACTGCACTTACACCAATTACACCCGCAATTTCAGCTATGACCGGGGGGGCAATCTGACACAGATCCGCCATAGCGCTCCCGCGACAAATAACAACTACACCACCAGCATAACGATAAGTGATCGCACTAACCGTGGCGTGCTCAGCACGTTGACGGGAGAGTCATCCGAGGTAGATGCATTGTTCACTGCACGCGGCGTTCAGAAGCAATTACAGCCGGGGCAGCAACTTAGCTGGACTGCACGTGCAGAGCTTTTGCAGGTAGCACCGGTGTCGCGTGACGCAGACGATAATGACAGTGAGAGCTACCGTTACGATGGTAGCAGTTTGCGGGTGCTGAAAGTCAGTACACAAAAAACCAACAACAGCCTGCAGAGCAAACGGGTGTTATATCTGCCCGGACTGGAGATGAGAAGTACAGCGAATAGCAGCGGGCTGACAGAGGATTTGCAGGTGATCACTGTAGGTGAAGCTGGCAGGGCGCAGGTGCGAATGCTGTACTGGGAGAGGGGTAAACCGGCGGACATCAGTAATGGTCAATTGCGTTACAGTTACGATAATCTGGTGGGCAGCACTGGATTAGAAGTTGATGGCGACGGTGTTGTCATCAGTCAGGAGGAGTATTATCCCTATGGGGGTACCGCTGTCTGGGCGGCGCGCAGTGCAATAGAAGCAGACTACAAAATCCTGCGTTACTCAGGCAAGGAACGGGATGCAACCGGGTTGTACTATTACGGTTACCGCTATTATCAGCCATGGGCCGGACGCTGGTTAAGTGCCGACCCCGCCGGGACGATGGATGGCTTAAATCTGTATCGAATGGTCAAAAACAATCCCGTGACTTATACAGATAAAAACGGCTTTTTTGCTGAAAAACCTAATGGTTTTAATTGGGTCAGAAGGGCGGATGGTGGGCAGCATAATTTTGCCGGCATGTCTTTGTTTTCTGTTAATGAGAATTTAGACAGAAAAGCTGAGTATTTAAAAAATCAGGGAGTCAGAACGGTTATCGCCCTGGAATCAAATAACTATCAGGCATCAAAAGAAGCCCTTAATAAGCAGGGCATAACGTTTATTTTATTCCCCATAAATGACTGGCATGCGCCTTCGGTTAATCAGCTGGCTGCTTATAATGCATTGGTTGATGAATACAGTAAAACCGGAAAAGTTGCCACGCATTGTTGGGGAGGCATGGGACGAACAGGTGTATTTCTGGCATCACGTCTTTTGCATATTGGTGAGGAAAATAATGCCCAGAACGCGCTCTTGGCCGCGCGTGAAAGGTATCATGATAAATCTGTCGAGATGAAAGCACAGTACAATGCCCTGGCCCGGCTCTCGGATAGCATAGGGCTGGAACCCTCGGTAAAAGTATCCTCTCTCCAGATCCACTGGGATAATCAGCACGGAGATGATGGAATGTATGCAGATCCTGGTCATCAGAATGCCAAAAAATATGCGGGTGTTGATGAGAACTGGATGAGGTCTGTTGCCGTTTCAGAGGCGGGTATGTCTGAGGGGGTACCTGATTATAAAATATTTTCTCCAAAGCTCGCATTGAAACCGAAACCTGTCGTGGCACCTGCGCCTGTAATGAATACTCAAAATGATCCTTTAGAAGGTATTCCGCCATTCATACCAAAGTCTGCTGCAGCTCCGGTTAATAAAACAAGTTTGTGGAGTCGTTTTACTTCTTTTGTTAGCGGGATTTTTAGACGGTTATTCAGCTTTATTCGTCGTAAATAATATATTTCGTTATCCAGGGAATAATCTCATGGTAAACAGTATTTATTCTGGCACGCCTGTAATCAGTGTCACCGACAACCGTGGCATCGCGATACGCACCCTTAACTGGAACCGCACACGTGCGGGCGATCCGGCCAGCCTGCTGATCACCCACAGTCTGGTGTCCAACGACTCACTGACCGTCCGTGCCCGGGACCCGCGTCTGTTTACCGCCTGGCAGGCTGAGTCTTCCACCGCAGCCAGTCTCACGACTTTCAGTTCGCTGAACGGCAGCCCTTTACGCCGTGACAGTACCGACAGTGGTCGGGAAGCCATGCTCTCTGATGCCGGGGGCCGCGCGTTCTGGTCCCGTGACCCGGCGGGTACGGTCATGCAGTGGGTATACGATACGCTGGGGCGGACGCAGTCGTCCACCCGGCAACGCAGTGGCAACCCTGACACCAGCACGTCCGCCGTGCTGGTGTACGGCGACAGCGATGCGCAGACAATCAATCCGCAGGACGATAATCTGCGCGGTGTCTGTGTCAGACAATACGATGAAGGCGGGCTGTTGACTACCGGCAGCGTTGCCCTCAGCGGTACGGTTCTTTCCTCTTCTCAGACTTTCCTGCGGGAGGCTGACGGGTTGCCGGACTGGCCGGACGACAACGCCGGACGGCGGACTCTGCTGGAAGAAACGGCCTATACCACCATGCTCCAGACGGATGCGCTGGGGGCGGCCCTCACACAGACCGATGCCAGCGGACATGCCGTCAGCGTTACCTGCGATGTCAGCGGTGTACTGCTGACGCAGACCCTCCAGTTGCAGGGGCAGTCCCCCGTGCCGCTGCTGACCGGGATGACAATGAACGCGGCAGGGCAGATTCTGACTGCGCATACCGGTAACGGCGTGACCACCGCCTGCAGTTATGAGGCGGCGACGCTGCGCCTGAGTGAGATCGTTGCCACGCGGGACAGTGATACCACGCATTTGCAGTCGCTGAAATATCTCTACGACCCGGTGGGCAACATCACTCATGTGGATGATTCCACCGTCAGTACCGCCTGGTTCAGTAACCAGAGTACGGATGGCGTGCGGCAGTTCGTTTATGACGCGCTGTATCAGCTTATCCGTGCCAGCGGGCGTGAAAATGCCGCGCACGGCGCGCAGGACAGCCATCTTCCGGCCACCGGTGACCAGTGCGTGCCTTACACGCGAACCTATGCCTACGACGACAGCGGCAACCTGAGCACCCTGACGCACACCGGTGCGGTGAACAGCACCATGAATATGGTTACGCAGCTTACCTCCAACCGCAGTATCCGTCAGGACAATAACAGCAGCCTGACCCCGGCGGGTGTGGACTGGGATAGCTGGTTCACGCCGGGCGGGCAGCTGAAAACCCTGCAGACGGAAGGCGGTAAACCCGCCAGCGGCTATACAGATGCCACCGGGCCGCTGACGTGGGATGCGAACAACCAGTTGCAGACGGTGACGCGGGTGAGCCGCAGTGAGGCGGATGCAGAACAGAACGACCGCGAGATATATCAGTACCGGGAGGGGATCCGGGTGCGTAAACAGACCCGTACGCTGACGAATGCCGGCAGCGGACTGTGGACGGTGAGCGAAGTGCGTTATCTTCCGGGGCTGGAGCTGCGTAACACCTGGCAGGAGACGGTGAGCAACGGTGTCAGCAGTCAGCCCGCGTACCGTGAACAACTGGAGGTGGTGACCACACAGGCGGGGCGCAGTCAGGTACGGGTGCTGCGCTGGGTGAAGGGGCTGCCGGCGGGGCTGGAGAACAACCGGATACGCTACAGCCTGGATGACAACATCGGTTCCTTACAGCTGGAACTGGATGAAACCGGCCAGATCATCAGCCGGGAGGAATATTATCCGTTCGGCGGCACGGCGGTATGGGCGACCCGCAATGAGACCGAAGCGGCGTATAAAACGGTGCGTTATTCCGGTAAAGAGCGTGACGGCACAGGGTTGTATTACTACGGATATCGCTATTATGCCCCGTGGTTATGCCGCTGGACGGCGGCTGATCCGGCCAGGGAAGTGGACGGGCTGAACCTTTTCATAATGGTACATAACAATCCCGTTACTCAATATGATACCGGCGGTCTGATAACCACCGGCGCAGAGGCCCGGCAGCGTGTTATGCGTGAGTTTGTCACCGCAGCGCACATGGCACCGATAGAATCAGCCGCCCGGGAGAAAAACGCCATATTGAGTTTCCGGGAATCCGGTGTTTATACCATAGATGCTCTGAATAATGGTGCGGCTGCTAAGGGGCATAATATCCTGGAGAAAACGATAAAAGATAAGTCTGTTAATGCAGTTTACGGCCAGGATTCAGCACAGATGCTGGAGAATGCCAAAAATGCAGGGCTGATTGGACTGGTGGGGCATTGGGGGGGCGCTGCCGGCGCAGTTTCTGGCATTTGGGTTCATAATATTGAAAAAGCAAAAGACGAAATTTTTGCGCTTGACCTGTCCAGAAACGAGGATCTGACCCGGTTCAGGGACAATATTGCTGCCAAACGTATCGTGCCTTACACCGGGGATTATGATATGCACGATATCGTCTCAAAAAGCAGTGGCGCAGCGCCGGCAGTAGGCAGCGAAGACGAGACTGGCATTCGTCATGCCATCAATAAAAATATTGCGGTAGTCGATCCTTCCCGTCCTTTCGAAGCGACTCACATGAACGCCGTCCGTCACGGCGCACAAAATAATTTTGTGCCTTATATGTGGCAGGAAGAGCGGCATCTCGTAGAACAAAGTCAGGGTTATCTGGGCGTTGTCGCCAGACCCGGGCCTTTCCCGGTGGCCATCGTTGACGGAGGTGACTGGACTGTCGTGGATACAGAAGCGGAGTGGCGTCACTATTTTCGTTCACAAAAGATTTCGCAACCTGAACACTGGAGCGCCTTCCCCGAAAATATTCCGGGATTGCATACCGGCCTGCGTAATACACGTCCCGGTTATGTTTTAACGCCAAAACATCAGCATTTGTTGAGTCGCGCAGCAAGTTTTTAGCAAGACTTGCCACCAGGGATTAACAAAAAGCCCGCTTAAGTTTCCTTAAGCGGTTTTTTTTAATTTTGCTCCTCTGGCTGGGATGACCTTTACCAGACTATAGACATTTATTTCTTAGTGAGTGCCATTTCATTTTAACTGAGTGCAAATTTCTTCTATTTGTTTTGCGTTGCTTGTCAAAAAATACGCTTTGTAGGGGAGCCTGAGTTTTTTGTGATCTGGTTCGGTAAAACAAACACCCGGATGATTAATAAACGATACGATTTTCTTGGGAAAAATCCCCATATAACCCCCTTTTGCAATAAGTTCAAGGTTTGTAGCAATGTCATGTTTGCTGGTAGTGATTGTGGGTGCGATCTTATTCTCAATCAAGCTATCACTGATGATAGAGATAAGCGTATGCATAATCTTGTTCGAGGCATTCTGCAGAATGGGCAATTCTTTAATTGTTTCAGAAATAGGCTGGTCTTTATATTTACAGGGTATTGCCAGGCAGCATTCGACTGAAATAAGCTCAATTGAACTGATCATTTTATCATGGGTGAAATGATTAAGAGAGATGATTGCACTGTTCGAATAGTTATTTAATGTACTGCAAAGTGTCGACTCGTCAATACTTTCGTGTAAAATATTATCGAAATGAATGTTTTTATTGAGGGAAATTATTTGATGACTAATAAAATCCGGGCATTGTTCATCCACGATGAATGTCACAAAATAATTTTTTTTACGTCTAAATAGAGTTGATTCCAAAGAGTCGAGGGTCTGGTAAAGAGGGTGTAATGCTTCGTAGAGATGTTTTCCAAACTCTGTTAACTCTAATAAATTATCTTTTTTAAAGAATAGCTTTTTTCCAAGATCTTTCTCTAACTCCTTGATAATTTTGTAAAGTGGAGAGTATGTGATGCAAAGATCATCAGCAGCATGCACAATGCTTTTTTTCTGAGCTACTCGTATAAAATATTGAACATTTTTAGCTATAAAATTACTCATTTCAAATCCCTATGTGTTGAGATATCGCGTAAATATTCCATACAATTTAAAGAAAATAGTCCACTCAAGATAAAGTTAATTTCCTCTTAAAAAATGAAAAGATAATGTGCAAAAAATGATCTTGAAGACGTTCTGGAATAACGGGTAATCTCGTCCTTGCACTTAATAAGGGTATTGTTAATTTAGAATGTAAAAACGCTGCAATTTCTGGCGGTTTTAAATACACTCTGGAAAAACAATAATCATAATACATCGAGGATTTAGGTTATGAGTTCACACAGTAAGCTTATTAACACCATGGAAGATGTTTTGCAGATGAACACAAAGCTGCAGCAAAGTGGTTATCAATCTACATTTGATATTATTAAAATGAGTAGGGATGAATTCGCCCAGAAACATCGTCATGATTTTAAGCAACAAGCCGCCTCAGTTTACGATTTAGCTGCCGGTTTTTCACAACAGGTAAATCGTATATTCAAGGAAAAAAGTGTCATGAATATGCCTGGTCAGAGAGATAACCCGGGCGGTATACAAAAATCAGGACCCACCTGGCAGTCATTATTCGATGAAAATTGGGCGGCCTATTGTCTGAAATCAGCGCCGGAAGCAAATGACTCTCCAGTTTCATATTTGGCATGGCTATATACGCAGTCGTTAGCCTGGGAGAATTCCACGGAAAATACTGCTGATATTTTTAAATTGGCCGTTAGGCGCCCCGATCTGCCGGTATTATTTATTAATGATAATGCCATTAACCAGGTCGTTCCATCGCTCGATATTGTTAATAATATCCTGGCGACTGCCATTATGACCACCGCAGGCGATGATGCGGATAAAACACTGGCGACAACACGCTACCCTAATTCTTTACCCTACACATTTCCCCAGCAACAGACTCTTTTGTCTTTGGCGCAGTGTCAGCTTAATTTGACCGATATGATTGCAGAAATGGATATTGCCTGGCCTTATTTTTTGGCCGTAACCAGCAATACTGGCTTACGGCAAATCGCCTGGGAAATGGGGGGGGAACTGGCTCCCGAACAATATCAAATCTTACAAGACCTGCCCGTTGACCCGGCGAGTTTGCCGACGTTCTACATGACAAATTTCGGTATTAATGCCGATTCCTATAGTGTGTTCGAACCTCTGACAGTTTTTTCTCAACAAGCCGCACTTACGGTGCGTGAGGTTGAGGAATTGATTGCGGGCACAGCCGGCGGATATAACGTGACCGTTTCTCCAAATTATCTCTCACCCTCAGCACCTGCGACCCCAACACCGAATAATTATGGTGCTGTTTTTATCAATAACGGCGTAGATCCTATTGTTATTACCTCATCAACGGATCCGGAATTAGCAAATCTCTCCGATGATCGCATGGACCGGATCAATCGATTGATTCGTTTGCAGAAATGGCTGGCACTCCCTTACAGTCAGGTGGATTTGCTGGTGACTGCCGCCATGAATGCTGAAGAAAACACCTTGCGGGTGATGAACGATAATACCTTAAGAATGTTGGGTATCTTTAATTATTACTCCAAAAGTTATGGGACCACGCCGGCACAATTCGCGGCGATAATCAATGAAATCACCCCTTATGCTATTGCTCCGGAGGTGCCATTTATCGATCAACTCTTTAATTCGCCTTCTCTATTTGAAGAGCCTTTTGAAATCACGGATGAACAATTTGATTATACTGATCCAACTGAACGGGTTGTTAAGCAACTCTGCGCAGGGCTGGGCATTAATGAGGTTCAGTTCCGCTTTCTGGGCGATCAAATTTGCGCAAGTCTGACTCGTCCGGCTTGTGAACCGGGAGAAGGAACGACGACGTTACCCTGCTCATTAGCGATAGTATCAGCATTTTATCGACTGGTTAAATTACCTGAACTATTAGGTTTAAATTTTGACAATGGTATTGCGTTAATGCAATTAATTGATAAAACGCTGTTACCTCAGTTGGCTGCCATACCCTTTATTAGTCCTGCCGAAACACCTGCCACTGACATTCTCGATACACTTATGGCGATGTCTGATGCTTGTACCTGGCTGCGACAACATAATCTTTCGCCTTCGCTGCTGCTGGCACTTACAACGTTAGATAACACGGAAGAACAACCAAAATATACTACCGCCGCACAATTTAATTTAATTGCAGATATTAATCAGCAGCTTGTTTCATCATTATTAAGCGAAACTATCCTCGAAACGTGCGGTGTACCTAATGAAACTGCGGGGGGGGGATCCATTAATTGGATGGATACGTTAAGTTCTCTCATTGATGCAAACGGTATTATTTTACCGGTAGTGACCAGTGCAGATGAAACTGTTTATAACGCCCTTTATACAGAAATTGATACGGTGATCGGAAGTATTGATTTTAATAGCCCGCTTTCAGATGATGAAATTGACGCCATTCTGACAAACCTGATTTATCAAACTAAGCTCTCGCAGGATGGGATTGCGAACAGCAGTATTGCCAAAAACTACACTCTGGCACAGGGCTTACCCCCATTCTTATTAACATGGGCGAATTCCAGTAGCTGGCAATTTCTCAGTCAGTGTTGGGCGCTGAAAGATATTTCCGATCCACAAGACCCCGGGATCCTTGCCTTTTTATCACTGATGCTGAAACTGGGGTGTCGGGCAGAAATGACCCGTGAATTTACATTAACCCCTGCGATGTTAAACGCCTATTTAACCTGGCCAGCCTGGTTCGGCGTAAATGATAACACGATTAATTTAAGGACGTTTTATCAGTTTAGCCGCTATGCCGATGCAATGATGGTGATTACCACTGATGAAGATGCCTTGCTGGCCTATCTTAAATGGGTTAATGGATCCAATGCGGTGACACCCATCAGCGCGGCAAAAGCGCTGGCGAAATTACTTGGCTGGGAGGCCAGTGAAGTACAACTGGCCGTGAATCATATTGCGCCTATTACACCTGAACCTGAATCTGAAACAGACAGTATTGCGACGACGTTAACGCATATTGATGGAGTGATGCGCCTGCAAAACCTCGCGGAGCAGAGCGGTCTCTGTGTAGAAATACTGCTTCAGGTGGCGGCGCTTAACCCTGACTCAGATTACGAAACCTGGCAACCTGTCGGGGAATCGCTGGTTGCGGTGCAGGGAACCGCTTCATAAGAGTAATGCGCCACGGGCGCTTATCCGTTAGCTCTTTTATTTAACGTGTCGGAATTACCGCGATCGCTGTGGTAACCCCGCCTGTCTAAAATTCGCACAGGAATATTATTTATGACAACGTCAATTTCTGCACAATTAAATCAGACGCACCGTAATGCGTTGCTTTCTTATTATCTCGGTCAGTATGTAGAAAATAATGCTGATTTGTCACCTTATATTAAAACACCGGAAGATGTGTATGAATATCTTTTGATTGATCCAATGGTTTCTAATGATGTGACGACCTCTCAGGTGGCGGCAGCAATATCCAGCATCCAGCAGTATATGAACAGCATGGCGTTAAATATGGAGCCGGATTTTAATAGTAGTAATATTGATAACGACCAGTTACAGGGCTGGAAAAATGGGAATAATCAGTACGCTATCTGGGCAGGGGAAATGGAGTTGCAAAACTACCCTGAGGATTATATTGATCCGACATTACGCCAAAATAAAACTACCTATTTTCAGGATCTGGAAACCATTCTTAATCAAAACAAGATTAATTCTGATACAGCACAGGATGCCGTTCTTAACTATTTGAATGAGTTCGAGCAGGTGGCCAATCTGGATATGGTAAGCGGTTATCTTAATGGCGTTGATGTGACAAAGGACAGATACTATCTGCTGGGGAAAACGAGGGGATCCTCAGCGAAATATTTTTGGCGTACTTTCGATATGGCTGAGAATGTTTCAAATGTTATTTCTGTAAATGCCTGGTCAGAATGGAATGAAGCCACATTATCTATCAATGACGATGCGCTTGTTGGCACCGTCAGGCCGACTATCTTTAATAATAGACTCTATGCTGTCTGGTTTGAAAGAATGGTGACAGGACAGACAGTGAGTGAAGATGGAACAACCGTTGATGATATTATAACACTGACCTGTAATACCTCATATTTGCGTTTTGATAATACCTGGAGTGCAATCTCCGTGGTAGGTTCACGTGAAGGTAATCGTAGCACGAGTTTGTTGTTGTCTGCAGAGGCTAATGACTATTTCACTATGGCTTTGTGCAGCAACAAAACTGAGCAGTCGGAATCAGCAACGGGTTTTTTCTGTTTGTATGTGACAGTTGAAGATGGTATATATCAGACGTTTAGCGTGGGAGTTGACGCATGGTTCAATCCCGTTCTGTATGAAGATACTTATGTTTCTCCCGTATGTAGTGTTTTTGGAACGGCCGATGGTCAAAAATTAATTCAGTATACAATACCGGGCGATGATGAAGTTATTATTACTTCTGTTTCAGCTGTAGACAGCGGTGATAACTTTAACGGTGGGATACTGTCTTACATTGATAATATTTCCATAGGCGACATGAGTTTAACTAAACAGACAGATAACACTTATATAATTTCAATACCATTGAAATATTCTGTTGACCCATGTACTTATCAATTTTACAAGATCAGTGGTGCTTCCGGGGATATCACTAGTTCGGACATATCAATTGAGTTTTGCGATAATATAGCCTATTTAAATGGCAGTGTATCTATTGACCTGGAGGATCATGCTGATCTCAGCGGTGTCGATATGAACATTCAGGACGACCGCGGTGTTTTTTACTCCGATCCAGTTTATCAGAGTGACGAGAATATAGAATATAATTCTGATAATGAAAATTATATATTCAGTAATTACCCGATGGAATATAAAGAGCTAAAAGATAAGCTTTGGAATAGTGAAGTCGCTAATTTATATTTTAACTATGGCGGTGGACATGTTTCTCCAAACTTCTACATGGATCAACCTGATAAAGACCCCATCACTTGGTGGGCCAAAGCCTTTGTTGGGGACTGGGGTGCGGAGAATAGCCCGCTTGCTCAAAAAATAATTTATGCGGGTACTGATGAAGAATACGCCGTCAAGATCCCTGGCACTATAGGTATAACAACCTTTGTGTATGGGATTGAAAGAGAACAACAAGGAGGAGACCCGTACAGTACTATAGCATGGCGTTCATTTAATATTACTGTGACCTCTATGGACACAATTCTTACACCTTCATTGTCAGAATATACTGATTCTAAACTCGGCACTGCTGTATTTCTCGATTTTCAGTCAATGACTTTTTCCGATGGCACGCCAATTAGTCCTATTCGCCTGAATACGTTATTTGCCAAAGAGCTGATTAATAAAGCCAGCACCAGTATTGATGCTTTGCTTTCCTGGGATACGCAGATGACCGAGGAGCCTGCACTGGTTGCCGATGGCGAACCTGCCCCCATGGATTTTAATGGTGCCAACGGGCTTTATTTCTGGGAGTTATTTTTTCATATGCCTTTCCTGGTGGGGTATCGCCTGAATCAGGAACAGCAATATGATGAAGCCCTGAGTTGGCTAAATTATATCTTTGACCCCACCGCGCGCGGCCGTGATAACGATGAACCGGATTACTGGAGCGTCCGGCCTTTGGTCGAAGAGAGTAGCCCCGAAAGTCTGGCTGACTCATTACAAAATCCCGTCGACCCGGATGCGCTGGCCACTGCCGATCCTATGCATTATCAAAAAGCACTGTTTATGGCCTATGTCCGCAATATGATCGCAGCCGGTGATGCAGATTACCGTTTGCTGACCAATGATGGACTCAGTCAGGCGAAACTGCGCTATAGCCAGGCCAAAAATCTGCTGGGACCGCGCCCGGATGTGCAACTTGTAAACCGCTGGCAGCCAGACACGCTGGACGTCATCGCGGGTGCAACTGATCCTCAGCTAAGCCAGCTGGAGAACACTTTAGCAGACAGACTTTATGCCTTCCCCGGTAAGATGGCCACTGCCCTGCAAACCGACATCAATCCTAATTTCGTTCTGCCACTCAACACGCAGCTTTTGAATTACTGGAATGTGCTGGATTCCCGCATGTATAACCTGCGACACAATCTGAGTATCGATGGTCAGCCGCTGAATATTCCGCTGTATGCGACGCCAGTGAACCCTACCGTACTCATGCAGCAATCGGCGCAGGGCGGTTCACTGACGAGCGCCAGTGCCGGGCTTTCAGCGATGATTCCGCCGTATCGATTCCGCAGAATGTTGCAAAGTGCTTATGGTGCGGTGAGTACGCTGACGCAATTTGGTCAGACATTGCTCAGTTTTTATGAGCGCGGCGACAATGCGTCATTACAGCAAATGCAGGCACAGCAGATGGTGGATATTTCCAGCTTCACCATCAGCTTACAACAGCAGGCTATTGATGCGCTGAATGCTGACCAGACGGCGCTTGAAGCCAGCAAGACCATCGCCGTGGAGGCCAGTAATCACTATTCTACACTGTGTACCAATGGGGTGTCCTCCAGCGAAAGTCAGGCGATGAATCTGCAAACCAGCGCCAGCTCCCTGCTCACGGCAGCCGAACCGCTTATTGCTGTGGGGGCCGGTATGAATATGGCACCTGATATTTTTGGATTTTCCGATGGCGGCTCGAAATGGGGCGGTGCGGCTTACGCATCGGGCTTGATCCTGCAACTGACGGGTCAGAGTCAGGAACTGGTCGCCAGCCGTATTCAACTTTCCGAAGAATATCGTCGTCGCAATGAGGAGTGGCAATTCCAGGCCGATCAGGCCGATCGCCAGATCACAAATATCGACGATCAGCTTGCTGCGCTGGCAATACGACAGCAGGCTGCACAGACCTCGTTACAGCAGGCGCAGGCGCAACAGGCAAACCTGCAAACAACGCTGAACTACCTGACGTCTCGTTTTACCCAGGCTTCGCTTTACAACTGGCTCACCGGGCAACTATCCGCACTTTATTATCAGGCTTATGACGCAGTGGTATCTCTGTGCCTGAGTGCAGAGGCTTGCTGGCAATATGAAATGTGCGATACCGTGACCCGGTTTATTCAGCCGAATACCTGGAACGACACGTATCACGGGCTGCTGGTGGGAGAATCTTTACAACTCAATCTGCATCAGATGGAGTCCTCCTGGCTTAACCGTAACCAGCGTCGTCTGGAGCTGACTAAAACACTGTCGCTGAAATCATTAATTAATGATGACACAACCTGGAACGCATTTATCGCGAAGGGCACGCTGAATTTTGCCCTCAATGAATCACTTCTGGACAGTGATTATCCTGGCCATTATCAGCGGCAGTTGAAATTTGTCACCGTCTCGTTACCGACATTATTGGGGCCTTACCAGGACGTGCGGGCAACCTTGACACAAACCTCCAGCAGTACGCTGCTAAAAGCGGATATCGAGGGAGTGAATCACCTCAATGACTCTGACACTGGTAGCAACACAAACATTATCAATAACCTGCGAGCCAGCCAGCAAGTGGCGGTTTCAAGCGGCCTGAATGACAGCGGGCTGTTTGAGCTGAGCTTTAGTGACGAACGCTATCTGCCGTTTGAGGGAACAGGGGCGGTCTCGGCCTGGCAACTGAGCTTCCCTAATCCGACGTCTGCGGAACAAAGTGCGCTTCTTGCAGCGTTGAGCGATGTGATTGTTCAGGTGCATTACACCGCCGTCTACGGTGGTTCCACTTTTGAACAGTCGGTCATCGCATCGCAACCTTAATCCTTTAATTCATTGAGGCCACCGACGCATGTCGGTGGCGGGAGAATTGTGCATGACACAGCAGAATCAGTCTCGTTCGGTGGCAGTGACGCCCCCCTCCTTACCCAAAGGCGGCGGTGCGCTGCCTGGCATGGGTGAAGCGCTAGGCAATATCGGGCCATCTGGCCTGGCAAGTCTTTCCATTCCTTTACCGGTTTCCGCAGGGCGTGGTTATGGCCCGGATATTGGGCTGAGCTACAGCAGCAGCGCCGGTAATGGTGTTTTTGGCCTCGGCTGGGGCGTGAATATTCCTTACATCAGCCGCCGTACCTCTCAGGGCGTGCCTCAGTACACCGGTCAGGATGAGTTTTTAGCACCGGGTGGCGAAGTACTCATGCCTGAGCGGGATGAAAATGGGCAGGTGATTACCACCACCTGTGCCGCTTATGGTGAGATTCAACTGAACGAAACCTGGCAGGTCGTTCGTTATTCCCCCCGGATCGAAGGTGCCTTTACCCGTATCGAAAGCTGGCAACATGACACTGCGCAGTTCTGGCTGTTGCACGGCACAGACGGTCAGTTGCACTGCTTTGGCAAAAACGCCAATACGCAAATTGCCGATCCGGATAACACCACCCACATTGCGGTGTGGATGCTGGAAGAGTCGGTTTCTCCCGGCGGAGAGCATATTCATTATCGCTATCAGCCGGAAACCACCGATGGCATAGCAGAAGGTTCGGTTGAAGCCAGCCGCGATTGTCGCAGCCAGCGTTATCTGGTGGGGATAGACTACAGCAACGTTGTGGCGTCGCCCGACCTCTATGCATGGCAGGATCTGTCAGCCAGTCAACACTGGTTGTTTACGCTGGTCTTCGATTATGGCGAACGTGGAATGGATCCTGATACCGCACCGTTGTTCACGGCAACCGGGCCATGGACATTGCGCCAGGATCCTTTTTCCCGTTATGACTATGGCTTTGAGATCCGTACTCACCGGTTATGCCAGCAGGTACTAATGTTCCATCATTTTCCTGACGAACTGGCAGAAGAGGACACCCTGGTTTCCTGTCTCCGGCTTGAATATCAGCAGGATCCCCGCCTCACTGTGCTGGTGGGCGCTCAGTCAATGGCCTGGGATGACGCAGGAACGGTACAGTGTGTGCCGCCACTGGACTTACGCTACAACACGTTTGAACCGCGACTGGATGCGGACCAATGGCAACCGTTTGACGCTATGCCGGGGGTGGATGAAAGCCCGTTTTACCAGCTGGTGGATCTCTTTGGGGAAGGTCTTCCCGGCATTTTATACCGTGCCGGACAGCAGTGGCGTTATCGCGCGCCGGAACGGGGCTCTGCTGAAGGGGATTCGGTCAGTTACAGCGCCTGGCAGCCCCTTCCATGGCAGCCCTCGCTACAACCTGCAAAAACACGGCTGATGGATATCACCGGCAATGGCAAGCTGGACTGGCTGGTGACACAGCCGGGACTGGCGGGGTTTTTCTCACTCAGCCCTGATGCCCAGTGGTCGAATTTTACGGCGTTCAACACCTTGCCGAGCGAGTTTTTCCATACGCAGGCACAACTGGTGGATTTGACGGGTGACGGTCTGAGCGATCTGGCGATGATAGGTCCGAAAAGTGTGCGGTTTTACGGCAATCTGCGCGAGGGATTCGCCCCGGCACTGACGGTCAGCCAACGCAATGACTTGACGGTTGCCGGGCGTGATGCCCGGGAACTGGTGGCATTCAGTGATGTGCTGGGTAGCGGTCAGCTGCATCTGGTACGCATTCGTTACAATGACATTACCGTCTGGCCAAATCTCGGGGGCGGCGTCTTTGCCGCGCCGTTCCAGCTCGCCGCACTTGATTTTGACGAACAGACGTTTAACCCCGAACAGGTGCTGTTAGCCGATCTCGATGGTTCTGGTACCGCCGATCTGCTGTATAGGGAAAGCGATCAGTTGCGTATCTGGTTTAATCAGTCAGGAAACAGTCTTTCCGCGCCGGTCACATTGCCGCTGCCGGAGGGAACGCGCTATGACAGGCTGTGCCAGGTCAGTGCGGCAGACGTCCAGGGGCAGGGAATGGCCAGCCTGATATTTTCACTACCCCATCCGACCCCCCAACACTGGCGTTACGATTTTGCCACCGCGAAGCCCTGGTTACTCAGCGGGACGAATAACAATATGGGCGGCGATACCTCGCTTATTTACCGGAGTTCTGCTCAGGAATGGCTGGATGAAAAAAAGGAAAATACTCAGGCAGTTAGCCAGCTTCCTTTTCCGGTTCACATTGTGTCGCAGGTGGTCGCTACCGACGAAATTACCGGCAATATCCTTACGCAACAGTATCGCTATCGCAAAGGGGTTTATGACGGCAATGAACGGGAATTTCGTGGTTTTGGCTATCTTGAGTTGCAGGATAGCCAGAGAGACTGGGCCAGTGATGGTAGTCCCATCAGTTTTACACCGCCCTTATTAACAAAAGGTTGGTATCACACCGGTCAGCAGCAGGATGAAGCGTCTTTGTATGGTACGCCGTATCAGGATCCACTGGCCTTCGCGATAAGCCCGACGTACTTTAGCGAATACAGCGAAGAGGATGAAATGGACATCCCGTTACAGGCTGACGACACCGACTCATGGTGGCTTTATCGGGCGCTGAAAGGACAGTTACTGCGCAGTGAAAGCTATGGTCTGGACGGTGGAGATCAGGAAAACATCCCTTATCAGGTGAGCCTTAACCGCTATCTGGTTCGTCGGGTACAGGTCGCCTGTAGCAGCCAGCCGTGCGTGGCGCTGGTTGCGCCGCTGGAGCAATGGAACTGGGGCTATGAACGGCTGGCGGTTGACCCACAGGTGAGTCAGCATGTCACAATACAACGTGATGAGTTTGCCACGCCGCTTTGGTCTGTGAATCTTAATTACCCCCGCCGTGACCAGCCAGCCGACAACCCTTATCCGGACACATTGCCACCGACCACCTGGCAAAGTAGTTACGACGATCAGCAGACATTCCTGCGCATCAGCGAGCAGCGTTGCAGTGTTTACCACCTGGTTGACAGCCAGGCCTGGCGTCTGGGGCTTGCCCATCAGCAACGGCAAAATTTTCTAAGCCAGCCGGCTTGGCGCGGCGGCGGCCTGCGTTATGAAGATCTTATCTCTCCTGACGGATTATTGGGCCATACCCAACCACGCACTTTTGCCGGGCAAAGCGAAGTCATTTATCAGGGAGGGGATGCGCCCGATTTTACCGCGCTGGTGGATCATTGCGTGGTGGCCGAGTTGGATGATGCTGCGCTGGCTGCCTATGACGGTGCACTGGAAAGTGAAGCGTTGCAAAACATGCTGCTGGAGGCGGGTTATATCCAAACGGAACGGGTCTTAGAGGCCGAGGGAGCGGACGAGGCATTAGTGTGGGCAATTGAACAGGGTTTCACCACCTTTAAAGCGCTTGATGGTTTTTATCGGCCCGTTACCGTGCAAAGCACCGTCCTGACCGGTCCGACCACCTTCGTATGGGATGATTACAACTGCCTGATCGTTGCGGTAACGGATGCCTTAGGCAACACGATGTTCAGCGCTGCCGATTACCGCTTTTTACAGCCCTGGCAGGGGGTAGATATCAATGATAACACCCGGGAAGTTCAGCGCGATGCCCTGGGAAATCTTATCGCGACAACGTTTTATGGTTCCGGGCAAGGTGTGGCAACAGGTTTTGATTCATTAATGTCAAGCCCTGTGACACCGGGTCAGAGTGTCGCGGATGTGATTGCCAGCGCCGGACAGTCAATCCAGCCGCAGGCCAGCAGGGTTGCCTATGATCTCTTTAGCTGGATGGGGCAGGTGATTCCACTTTCCTTCACCTCTGATGAGTGGCAGCGTCTGGTGTCACTGCGTTTCCTTACGCCGCAAGGTTTTATCCGCAGTGCCGGTCATCAATGGCTTCGTCATCAGAAGACCGCAACCGGACTCTCCGCTGCTACCCGTCAAATCCTTGGCGAGGCAAAAATCTCTCCTGTTCAGGTGGCGACCCTCACCGCAGATCGTTATCCCGATGATTGTGCGCAACAAGTCAGAGTGGCAGTTGCTTATCAGGATGGCTTTGGTCGCCCGTTGCAAGCCTGCGGCAAAGTTTCGCCAGGTGAAGCCTGGCAACGAGATGCAGACGGTGAGTTGGTGGTGGATGAAAACGGGCAACCGGTAATCATTGACGCCGCAACTCGCTGGGCAGTCTCAGGCAGGGTGGAATATGACAATAAGGGGCTGGTGGTACGTCAATATCAACCTGGGTTCGTTGACGACTGGCAGTATGTAAAAGACTGCGCGATGCGTGCAGAGGGTTACGCCGATGATCACTACTACGATGCATTAGGGAGGGAAAACAAGGTGATTACGGCGAAAGGTTACCTGCGCAAAAAAAGTTACTACCCGTGGTTTGTGGTCAGTGAAGACGAGAATGACACACTGACAGCATAACCTTTCAATGGGTCCGGATAATCTGGACCCATTAAAAAATCAGAGGACGATAATGAAACAGCAAACGAATTTGTACACTCAGACGCCAGATATTGGCGTCTACGATAATCGGGGATTATTAATTCGCGGTTTGCGTTATAACCGGGCCAGTCTGGATGATGCGCTACAGGAACTTATCTCGCAAAACAGCTATACCGATCAGGGTTTTATCAAGCAGAGCACAGATGCGCGGCTCTTTGCCCGTATGCAGCATGGTGAAAGTGTTGTGCCGAATATTACGACGATCTATTCCTTGTCGGGCCAGCCGCTGAAAACGGAAAGCGTCGATGCGGGTAGTTCATGGCAGATGGGAACCTGTGAAGGACACTTTTGTTGGGGGCAAGATAGTGAAGGTAATCAGTGCTGGCATCAGTATGACAACATTGGCCGGCCTGTCATGGTCACCGAGCAGGCAATGGATCAGGCCAGTTGCGTCAGTGAACGGTTCATTTACGGTAGCGATAAATCACTCAATCAAAATAGCAGGCTGATAGCGCATTATGATCCCGCCGGTGTAGAAAAAAACCTTGCCTACATGCTGACCGGACAACCGGCAGGCATCAGCAGGCAACTGCTTGCCGATATGGATACACCGGCAAACTGGGCTGGAGAAGATGAAAGCGCCTGGCAGGTCGCGCTAAACCCGGAAAGTTTTCAGACCAACTGGGACTATGACGCGACGGGCAATACCACCTTGCAAACCGACGCCAGGGGCAATCAGCAACGCTGGGTATGCAATGTTGCAGGGCAGCTTCAGGAACATTATCTCACGTTAGCAGGAGACACGGAGAAAGTGACTGTCAGTGATATTGAATATTCCGCTGCCGGTCAGATCCTGCGTGAAACCGCAGGAAATGGTGTGGTTACACAGTATATTTATGAAGCGGAGACTCAGCGTATTACGGGGGTTACCACACTGCGTGGGGACAACACAACGCTGTGTGATCTGCGGTATGAGTACGATCCCGTCGGCAACGTCACCTTTGTCACCGATCTATCTCAAGACGTCAGATTTTACAAAAACCGCCGTGTGACGCCGGATAAAACCTATTCCTACGATGCGTTATACCAGTTGATCAGCGCCAGTGGTCGTCAGAATAATACAATAGTTCACCAAGGCCCTGAGCTTCCCGCCCCGATTGTTGACAGCAGTAATCTTGTTCCCTGGAACCGAAGTTATACCTATGACGCTGCGGGCAACATGACGCAATTCTCACATCTCAGCGAGCAAAATTTTACTCAACAAACGGTTATTGCCACAAATAACAATCGTGCGCTACTGCAAACGGGCGACGTGAAACCTGAAGATGTTGACGACAGTTTTGACGCAACTGGAAATATATTAATGCTTCAGCCCGGTCAACCCATGATCTGGGATCAGCGTAATGAATTGCAGCAGATTACACTCGTGCAGCGCAGTAATGAGAATGACAGTGACTGGGAGCGTTATTATTATGCAGGAGGACATCAGCGGATTGCCAAAAAAGCCCAATTAAATAGCGGGCAGAATACACAACAGGTGTTGTATTTACCGGGCATGGAAATACGTTGTACCCGTGCTGGTGAGAATGTCTCAGAACAAATCGTGACAGTGAATATCTCCGCGGGGTCTGCGCAGTTGCGCGTACTGGTCTGGGAAACAGGGGGAGATACCAGCATTACCAGTCCGCAATGGCGTTACAGTCTCGGTAATCTTATTCGGTCACAAAATATTGAACTTGACGAGGCAGGGAATGTATTAACCATTGAGGAGTATTTTCCATTTGGCGGTACTGCCGTATGGGCAGGGAATAGCAGCGAAGTAAAATATAAATATGTCCGTTACAGTGGCAAAGAGTTGGATAGAAGCGGATTATATTATTATGGTCTTCGTTATTATATGCCGTGGTGTTGCCGTTGGGTTAGCGCCGATCCGGGGGGTATTGCCGATGGCCTGAATTTATATTGCATGGTGCATAATAACCCTGTTTCATATCATGATATTGGCGGTATGATCAGTGATGAAGCAAAAAATGAAATTAAGGGATACGGATGTAAACCTTCACAGGGAAAAAATTCACATTTTATAGTTAAGGATATTGCTGAAGGGTTAATCCATGTTTCCATTAAAGGAACTAATGAACAATTAAGTCCTTTAGGATTTAAATTTTCCAGGGAAACCAGTGAGCCCAGAACCATTGAATATCTGGCTATTTCCTCAAAATATTACCGCTCGTCGGTTGTAGGGGGGAGTACAGTAATAAATCCAGTCACCTCAGCAGGAAAAGATTTGCAAGCCCTGGGTAAGGTCAACGCATTAAATAAAATGACAGTGGTAATCAATGGGGGGTTTTATAACATGGGTCAAAAGGCAGCAGGAAATGAACCTGAAAACACCCCCATAGGCCCCACTGTGTATAATGGGAATACTCAGGTAAAGTCACTACCCGTTCCTTCCCAATATGCTAATGACTATCATTCACTCTCATTGGGATATCAGAGCAAGTTAAGTAGTGCACCATTATTATCTTCCGGTGGTCAGCCCCGCTTTGAATCTCTCCCGGCGAATGATGCAAATTATAAGTTAAAAAATCCCAGACAGATTCCCGAGCCAGGAACGCTGACCCATGCGGCACATCCTAATCCAAGGGCTGCGATTATTTCAACGAGGAAGATTGTTGACGAGGGGATGCAGCGGTTGCTGATAGGAAAAAGTACCGGAGAGAGGGGGGCTTTAAGTTCTAACGGCTATACATTGTCAGAATGGTCAATGGTAGTGAACAGAATTAACCAGTTAAACCCAATACCAGGTACTGCGCTAAATTTAGATGGCGGTGGGTCTGCTTATATTGGTGTTATTGGTAGCAACGGAGAGAAAATCCTTGAATCCTCTCAGCTAGAGGGAGGGCGAGCCGCTGCGAACTTTATTCGTTTTTCTCATTATCCGCCACAAGCAGGACAGAGTACGTCAACAAGACTGTAACCTTGTTAATTAAAAATGGAATAAATTATGAAAATAATCATGGTGATCAATATGCTATTTTTTTGCCTTTCATCTGGTTGCAGCAAAAACAGTAATCAGGTCGATGTTTCAGTTCACAAGATAGAAGTTCATGCCGTGACTGATAATAACGATAAAACAAATGTTAGCATCGTAGAATAAATATTAGCAGCTTGCGAAATCACCGTGCATAAATATCCCGGTTATCAACACGCCTGGGGTACGAGCAATACGCATGTGCATTGAGAAAGTAAATAGTCAAACAGGTTGCTGATTTGAATAAAAAGCCCGCTTAAGTTTCCTTAAGCGGGCTTTTCTAATTCCACTCGCTGAAGGTGGAATGTATCCACGGTGAGCGCTTTATCAGCCGGGAAATCATGCGGACGACGGTGTTTAGTTATATCGAGTGTGATTACAATCGGTGGCGACGTAACAGCGCCTGTGGCGGACTCAGCCCGGAACAGTTTGAAAACCAGAACCTCGCTTAGGGCCATGTTCACATTACGTGGGTAAGATCATACTCCTCTAATCCTGAATGGATTTATCAGGATCACTCATGGTCAGAATTAGCGCTTGAGCAATCTCTTCCTCTTCTGGCACTCTTTATAGAATCCATATCAATAGGTAAGATAAAATGAAGGTTAATTAGAGTTTCATTCGGTTACACCGACTCACTGTTCAGTTCATGATGTACTCAGAAATTATCACTGTCAGAGTTCATGAAAAAAATACAGGTAAAGGATTATCAGATGCCGTCTCTATACACACTCAATGACCTACTCGGGTTGCTTGTTTTTTCCCGCAAATATCACTTTCTCCACAATGATCTGGCCCCCCTGTTCATTGCATGGGCTGAAGATCAAATCACCGAAGGAAATGATTCAGAGACTCTTTTGAACCTGGGCATAAGATCGAACGTGATTTAACAGCCGTTCTGTGCCAGAAGCGGATGTTGCATCTCTTGATGTGAAAAGGCCAAACGGCAAAATCTATTCATCGGGCAATGCTTTAATATTAGCGGACGTTATTGCTGTAAGTTTTCGTGTAATCTTTTCTACAAAGTCGTTTTAATGCTTTAACGTGAATATAGCATGACGCCAGTAACCCTTTATCCTTACGTCCTTTGTGAGTACCGCCCCATCATCTGAATCGGGGCGGATCGAGTGTGTATTTATTGACAGTGCAATCGAACAATGATCAGAAGCGATATGTCACTTTCAAGCTTCCATTGGGCGATGCTTTTCGTTGCACAATCGGGCTGTTGCGTGCATCACCAGCCAACTGCGTAAAGCCTGTCGCGGCCACTACACTCCAGTCCTGGTTGAACTTGTGCGTCCAGTCCATATTCATTGAATAGGCATAAATCCCGGAACCGGCATCATATTGAGTAAACCCCGATGCGGCTGACTGTGATGAACTTACCCCGTAGTAAGTTTGCATATAGTTGCCTGTTCCCCAACTGCTGGTCAGCGCCATCGTCACGGTATTTTCCGATGAGCTATAAAGCGGGCTGATAATGCTGAAATGCAGGGCCGCGCCATTGTCCCGCTGAGAAAACGGCACCTCAGCCTGCAATTGTAAATGAAGCCAGTCGGTGACCTTATACCCCAGACCCAATGCCCCGATAGCCGAGCCTTTGACATCGCCCATACCCCGTAAGTCGTCACTGCCATCGCTCATTGAGTCGCTGTCCACGTCATGATCCTTACGGCCTGCGCGATAACTCAGCGCAGTACTGTAATCCAGCTTGCCGATGCTGTTGCCGTAACCGATACCCCGCGTGGTACTCACGAAGAACCCATTATGCATCGAGTAATCAAGCACCAGGGCTGTCGTGACGCGGTTCTCATCCGAACCAGAATAAAGTGGCGTAACATCCACGCCTCCTCCCAACGTTAAGGCGTTACCCTGTTGTGGTTCTGCCGCAAGTGTTGGGGTGGCCAGTAACGCCAGCAGCGCGCCCGGCAGCATTTTTTTCAGGGTGCGTCCTGAGAGTAAATAGGGGAACTTATGACGCAGTTCGAAGTTGCTCATTAAAGAAGTCCTTATGGATTCAAATGATTACGATACAAGCGGGTTTTAAACGCCAGAACGCTCAGTTTGAATACGCACCCTAAAGTTCTCATGAGCTAAAAATGAAGAAATACTTAAGCACGTGCCGGTGACACAAACCTGATAAATTTCCTGATACCGTTTTTTTCTTCAGACGTTCTTCATTCACTGCTGATAACGTAACTATTGTGAAAATTCTCCTCATCGAAGACGACCTGGATCTCGGCAACGGCGTACGTATTGCCCTTGCAGATCAAGGATTAGATGTCATATGGGTTCGCCGCAAAGTGGATGCGCTGCATCAACTCGATGCCTGCGTGCCGGAACTTGTGTTGCTCGACCTCGGACTGCCTGACGGCGATGGCATGAGCCTGATGGTGTACTTGCGCCAGCAGCTCAAGGGGATCCCCGTCATTATTCTGACCGCGCGAGGCACTCTGCAGGATCGCCTGTGCGGGCTGGATGCCGGTGCCGACGACTATCTCGTCAAACCTTTTATTCTTGCCGAGTTATTGGCCAGGGTGAGAGCCCTTGCGCGACGCAGTTACGGTTTTGAGAATGAGGTGATAGAAATTCGTGGGTTATCTCTCCACGTGCCGACTCGTCGCGTGACAGTGAGCGCGCGGAATGTTGAGTTGACGGCAAGTGAATACGCGCTGCTTGAAACGTTAATGATGCGCACTGATCGCGTGCTTACACGAAGGTTTCTGGAAGAAAGGATATTCGGCGCAAAAGAAAATATGAGCAATGCACTCGATGTGCATATGGGTAATTTACGTCGCAAAATCGGCGACGGCTATGTACGAACGGTGAGGGGCGTAGGGTATGTCATTGATACTGTGCCGATTCAGAAAGGGGCTGGTTGATGCGAAATTTTTGGCGCCACCTGAGAACTCCAACGCTCGTACGGCGAATTATGATCGCCCAGATGCTGCTGCTTACACTGCTTTGGTGTCTTTTTCTGACCTACATTTTGTGGGAGAACTTGCGTAGCCCCCCTATGCTAACGGGCAACAATACCTACGAAACCATTCTTACATTGGTTGATCGTATGGATGATCGCCCGCAGGATCTCACCGCCGTGCTGGAAAAGTTCAGCACAGCGTTGCGGGAAGGTTATGGCGGAGGTGAAGATCCGAAACTGTCAATCAGCCTAATCGTCCGGAAGAATAAAGAGATAATTTATTCATCTGATGGCGCTCCGGCAGGGGTGACAAACACCCGATATGGGAAAATTCAGAGCATCCGGAGTGGAGGCCGCACCTGGACTAGCCGTACTCTCAAGTCCGGGAGATCCGATGCGGAGGTAACACTTGTCACCCCTGCCGGAGGCTGGAACTTTTTTATATACCTGAACTCGCGTGGATACTACATATTGCCGCTACTGGTGTGCATTCCTTTTCTTTTGTTTCCCGCGTGGCTGTCAATCCGTATTGCAATGCGACCCTGGAACAAGGTGGTAAATGAAATTTCCTTACGAACTTCAGAAGATCTCTCCCCCTTAAAAGAAGTGCCAAAGCACATGGAGCTTCGCCAAATGGTGGACGCTACTAATCTATTTCTTGCCAGGGTGCGAGAGAGTTCTGATAGGGAACGGGTTTTCATTGCAGATGCCGCTCATGAACTGCGTACCCCACTGGCTGCGATGCGAATCAATGTGGAGGCTTTGCAGTCCTATGTAAGCAGCGATAATCAACAGGAGTTGCTTGCAGGGATTATTCGCAGCAATAGCCGTGCAGCGCGTCTTGTCAATCAGTTGCTGCTGATGATGCACAGCGAAGTGCGTATTGACACTGTTATGGAGCCTGTGCCGCTGACAACGCTCATACAAGAGCGAATGGCTGCACTGGCACCGCTAGCGGCTGAGCGCAGGATTGAGCTCGAATTCTACTCTGATGATGAAGTCTGGATCACAGGCGTCAGGGAACGCCTGATGTCGCTGATTGATAATTTAATTGAAAATGCCGTGAAGTACAGCCCTGAGGGCGGACGGGTTGAGGTCGATGTAGGATCACTTGATAAATCTACTCAGCTACGTGTTTCAGATGCAGGGCCCGGCATTCCATTTGAATTGAGGGAGCGCGTGTTCGATAGGTTTTTTCGCGATCCCAATCAGATACAAAGCGGGAGTGGACTGGGGCTAGCAATAGTCAAAGCGGTTGCGCAGCAACACAACAGCAGCGTATGCCTGAGTACGTCTGCAGAAGGTGGGCTCATGGTGACTGTTGACTTTCCAAACCACAAGTCCGCCTGAAAGAAAACATGATTTTGATACCAGCCCAGCGGAGGGCCTCTGTCAGAACAATGGAGTTGAAATTGAAATATTTGACCCTGTCTGTACTATTATTTTCTATCTCAATCAGCGGGTGCGCCATAACCATCAGCGAATTAAAAAGCAGTCAATCATCTTATGACGGCAGCTTCACGAGCAAGACGGAGCCCTCCGATACCTATCGAACCTTAAGACACATGGCAAGGCAGTGCCTGGAATATGAGGCATATTCAGGGAATCCGGTCATCGTATTAAGCGAGTTTGACGGTGAGCGCAATGAAGGTGAGATCAATCAAAAGCTCCTTGCGCAGGGACTGTTGATTAACAACACGCTAATTCAAATAGAAAGACATGATGGGGGCAAAGCACAGGTCAGCCTATACACAACCAAGAACATCTTGAGTGTGGGCATCCGGTCGCCAAATATAAGTGATATCAAGCGCTGGGCTGACGGCGATAAAGCTTGCTAGAACGACACGCTCGTCAATACCGTGAAGCATCTCAGGCCATATGGCTTAATCCCCGTTGATTTACGCACCGCGATTTAAGTAATGCCTTCATCAGTAATGAGAACAACTGCGGACTTCCGCTGTTCGCTCACAGAGGACTGCCCGTCCGCATCAGGCAAGCTCTGTGCCAAAGGCGGACATCGCAATGTATTAAACAACGCGAGCGGGTCAACTGAATCTGTGTGAATAATTTCACAGAAATAGCACTGACATAATCATCTGTTCTTATGCCAAATCAAACATCATCCGGTGGTTGAATGTTTTACTACATATTCTTCTTTGCTGACAGGAGTATAAGAATGATTGATCACACCGGATTCAGCGTCACCAATCTTGAAGACAGTAAACTGTTTTACAAGCGAGTTCTGGCAAGCCTTGGTCATATTGTCCGGCTTGAAATCCCGGATAAAGCGGTAGGTTTTGGTCCAGCCAAACCTGATGAAGGGGCCGATCCGGGGGGCGCGTTCTGGATCACTCAGGGTAGGCCCTCCACGCCCAGGATGCATATTGCCTTCAGTGCAAAAAACAAAGAGGCAGTGGACGCATTCCACTCTAGCGCCCTTCAGGCTGGTGGAAAAGATAATGGTGCGCCGGGATACCGGCCTCAGTATCACCACGGATATTACGCCGCGTTCATCCTTGATCCTGACGGGTATAATATTGAGGCGGTTTACCACGAGCCACGATAATGACTAACGGTGCGCAAGTGTTTGGATTACCCGCGGCTATGCACCTTTTTATACAATAACATTTCTATTTATGTGTGAATAAAAAGTGTAAGCCAAATGATGCGCTTGATATTACTGCAATTGTATCAGGGAAAGTCTTATATCTTTTACTGTACTTCCGCTCCTCGCGCTAAGATGACTAAGATTCCTTGATGACGGCTTGGTGCCAGAAGCGGACTTTGCAAACATCTCTGTTTTAATTAGAGGATAACAGGTCATGATATGTGGGCCTCATTGACTGCGTTCCATCAATTCAAGCGTCTGACCATCAGGGCTTTGTAAATATATTACTCTGGTTCCCTGCATGGGGCCTGACAATACTGTCTGAGGTTTACCCGGCGTCTTCCAGCCGTAGTCCGATACTTTGCCCAAGAGCGTATCAAGATCCTCTACATTAAAAGCAAGGTGAGCGTAGCCTGGGATATAGGGCGCTGAAGGTTCTTCTGGCTGCTCAATGTTATTGTACTGTAGTAATTCAATTCGAATATCAGCCAGTTCAAGCAAAGCCATTCGTACATCAGCTCCCCTTGCACCTGTTACCTCATCGATTATAGGTCCGGACATTTTTCCTTCACGTAATAATTTACCTCCAAGAATCTGAGTCCAAAAAAATAATGAGTCTTCAATGTTTTTAACTGAAAAACCAACGTGATTAACACTTAAGATCATGCAATTACCTGCTGAGATTTGAAAGTTCATCATCCAACTATATAGAAAGCCTGCTTTATTTCTACAAGATAAATGCGCGACCGTTTTACAAGCCTGCATCTTTTATCGATAAATTGCGAACGTCCGCAGATCGCTCACAGCGGACACCGCCCTGCTTGCCAGTCTGCTTCGTGCCATGAGCGGAAGTTGAAGGACTTATGGTAAAACGGTTGTATTAGGGGGTGAGTCTGACAGATTGCTATTCAACACGTATCACATCAGGATGACGCTCTGTTGCTGCTTCATGGAAAATATCGCCCAGCCAGCCAATGATGTCGTCTTCTGCCATACTGTCCGGAATAGTAATATTGTAAAGCCGGGAAAGTTTTCGCTCTGTCAGGTCTGCGCGAAATATCAGTAGCGATCATCTTCGCGCTTGATCCCAATGTGTCGTCCCAATACGTTGTAAATCAACATTATTGTTTGTGCCATTCGGCATGGGTCAGTGCAAACAGCATGCTGGCTGGAGCATTTTCCACATCATGAATGTCACGTACATACCTTAGTCCGGCATTCGTTAGGACTTTCTGTGACGCCAGGTGATTTGCTCTTACTGTGGCAGATATATCAGGCAGTTTGAGCTCATTAAACCCATAGCTGACCGCATAGTTAGCAAACTCTGTCGCCAGGCCTTTTCCCCATGACTCAGTGGAGAAACGATATCCCAAGTTATTGATAGAAATATCGGCATAACTGCGGATGTTTAGCCCGCCAAAACCGATAATCCTTTCAGGATTATCTTTTAACGAGATAGCCCAGTTTCCGAAACCGTAATCTTCCCAGTGTTTAAGCCATCGAGCCAAGACATCACGAGCATAATCAATATCAGGATACGGTCCTGCAGGATTAAACGTATTTGTGGCAGGGTCGCCATAAATTCTGAAAAGATCATCTCCGTCTGAGTTGATTACAGGGCGAAGATGCAGTCGAGAGGTAGTTATCGGCAAAATGTCTCCTGAGTTTTTGATTCATTCAATGAGTTATCTTGCTGTTTTTATAACCAAAACCCTTCAGATTCACAACAGGGATGTTATGCTTAAAATGATGAAAATATTTAGTAGTCCTCAGTAAACGTCTGCTGTTCGCTCAAAGCGGAGCATTTACGCCCGCATGTCTGCTTCGTGCCAGAAGCGGACATTTCAAATTAGCCCCACCCCAACCACAGACACCTGAACTTAGCTTTGACAAACAATGTAACAGCAATACTCTGATATTACTTTTAACCCATTAGTGATCTTTTTTTATGGCGGCACTTGATTCATTCTCTGACATCGAACAGCCCTGAGGTATTGCGCGGGCTGTTCATGTCGGATAGCGAAGGGATTGCGGCGAAAAGGCAGAAAAAAACTTCTCGTTTGCGTCATTTACATCGTCAACACAATTTTTCCGACGTTGAGGCCGTCTTCCATACGCTGGTGAGCTTTGCTGGCTTCAGCCAGCGGGAACACGCTGTCAATCACCGGGCTCAGCCCATCTTTTCCGAAGCGGGTTAACCAGCACTCTTTAAAGCGGCGGGACATTTCATGTTTCACTTCTTGCGAACGCGATTTCATTACCGTACCGATAATCTGCAGATGGCGGTACAACACCCGATCCAGCGGGATCTTCGCGTTTTCAATGCCCCCCATAATGCCAATCTGCACCAGACGTCCGCCAAAGTTGAGTGCGTTCACGTTCCGTTCAAAATAAGGCGCGCCAATAAAATCGAGAATAAGATCCACCCCCTTGTTATCCGTGATGCTGGCGACAACCTTGGAGAAGTCTTCCGTCACATAATCAATGGCATGATCGGCACCCAGGCGGCGAACGAGATCGTGCGCTGCAGCATTCGCGGTGGTGATTACCGTCGCGCCAGTCGCATGCGCCAGTTGCACGGCGGCGCCTCCCACACCGCCGGCTCCGGCGTGGATCAGTACCGTTTCCGTGGGTTTCAGTTTACCCAGATGGATAAGCGCTTCATGCGCGGTTACAAAGACCTCGGTAATGGCCGCCGCATGGATATAGTCCATACCTTCCGGCACCGGCATAGCCATCCGGTAATCAATGCGGGCCATTTCCGCGTAAGCCCCGCCCCCGACGATACCCATAACACGGTCACCCACATTATAGCCTTTTACATTCTCTCCAACGGCAATAACGTCACCGGCGATTTCCAGCCCCATAATCGTCGAGTCGCCGAAATCAGGGCGGCCATACCCGCCGCGTCGGTGGGTGAGATCGGCCCGGTTGACCCCCGCCGCCCGCGTGCGGATCAGCAGATCATTAGGACGTAACTGTGGGTCTGCGACTTCACTGATGTTAAATACATCAGCCGGGCCGAATTGATCAAAGGTGATTGCTTTCATGATTCTGTTTCCCGAAATAAGAAGATGGATAACCCGTCGTTCAGGCCTGGTCGTCAAACGTGGCATTGGCATAGCCAGACGCGGTAATCGCTGCCGGAAAGCCTGCGTAAAACGCCATGTGCGTAATCAGGGCGGAAATTTCTGTTTTGGTCAGACCGTTTTCAATGCCGCGACGCAAGTGGGCCGGTAGTTCATTGGAGTGATTCAGCGCAATAAGACAGGCGATGGTAATCAGACTACGGTCGCGGGGTGCCAGGTCCGGATCTGTCCAGACATCGGAATACAGCGGTTGCTCAACGAAGTCGGAAAGTTTAGGGGTAAATGCGCGGGCAGCTTCACGCGGGCGAGTAAAATCAACAGGTTTCATGGTCAGTTCCTCTTATATTCTGTCATCAGTGATAGTGTGTTTTAGATTTGGCTGATGAATTTATTCACTAGGTAATGGCTGATACCTTCCCGACCGCCCTCTGAACCATGCCCGCTTTCTTTCATTCCGCCGAAAGGCAGTTCCGTCGCCACCATGCGGTACTGATTAATGCCGATCATCCCGGCTTCAAGGCCATCACCAACATCCAGAACGGTACGGGCGTCTCGCGTAAAAGCGTAAGCTGACAGGGCATACGGCAGACGGTTTGCTTCTGCCAGACCATCCTCAAGCGCGTCGAACGGACGCATCACGGCAATTGGGCCAAAGGGTTCTTCGTGCATGATCCGTGCTTCCATCGGCACATCGGCAAGCACCGTGGGTTCAAAGAAAAAGCCTGGACGGTTGAGTCGTTTCCCACCTGTGAGCACTTTCGCGCCCAGGGCGACAGCATCGGCAATCAACGCTTCCATTTTTTCCAGCTGGCGGATATTCGCCAGCGGCCCCACCTGGGTGTTTTCTGCCATCCCATCGCCGATAACCAGTTGCTCCGTCGCACTCACAAAGCGTTCGACAAACTGTGTGTAAACACTACGCTGAATAAGAAAGCGGGTTGAAGAGATACAGATTTGGCCAGTGCCCCGGAACCGGTTAGCCGCCCCGCCAACCGCCGCCGCTTCAATGTCTGCGTCGGCAAAAACCAGTACCGGTCCATGGCCGCCAAGTTCCAGGGTAATTGGTTTAACACCTGCGGCAGCACGCTCAGACAGCAGTCGACCTACCGGTACAGAACCGGTGAATGCCACTTTGCGAATAACCGGTGAGGCGATAAGAGTGGCGGAAACCTGATCTGGCACGCCAAACACAATTTGCAGTACGCCTTTAGGCAAACCGGCATCATCCAGGCAGCGTGCCAGAGCCAGCGCCGTCGCCGGGCTCTCTTCACCGGGTTTCAGGATTACGCTACAACCAGCGGCCAGTGCCGCTGATAATTTGCGTGCCGGGGTAATGGCCGGGAAATTCCACGGGGTAAAGGCGGCAACCGGGCCGATGGGCTCTCTTTTGACCAGTTGTAGCACACCGGGGCGATTTGACGGTACAACACGTCCATCAATGCGGCGGACTTCCTCTGCAAACCATTCAAAATAGTCGGCTGCCCGCAGCACTTCGTCGCGGCTTTCATACAGGGGTTTACCTTCTTCCAGCGTCATTAGCGAGGCAATATGTTCAGCGCGTTCGCGCATCAGGGCGGCGGCATTTTTCATAATGCGGGCGCGTTCGGCAGGCACGGTATGGCGCCAGACGTCAAAACCAGAACGGGTGGCTGAAAGAGCACGTTCAAGATCGGCGGCGGTCGCCAGCGGCAAGCGGCCGATGGTGACTTCGGTTGCTGGGTTAATCACAGCGACGGTGTCGCGATTGCCCGCTTCAATCCAGTTACCGTCGATGAAAAGATAAAGGGGATCGTATTGATGATTTTGCATGGTCGTTATCCTCAGCGTGTGCGTGTTTATGTAATGTCATTCGGCTGAGGGGATATTAAGTTCAGCGTACATAACTGATAAGATGGCTTCTCCCCACAACAGCTATGCAAGAAATGCACAGATGCAATCAGAGAAATTTGCCGAGTTCCTTGGAGTCTTTGTCGATGTCGCCCGTGAGAGCAGTTTTTCGGGTGCTGGTCGCCGCCGCGGACGCACGCCCTCCTCGATAGGACGCCAGATTGATGCGCTGGAAGCTTACCTGGATACTCCGCTCTTTTTGCGGTCTACACGGCATTTAACCCTGACCGATGCTGGGGAAATACTGCTGATTCGCGCCAGACAGATCCTCGATTCACTGGTGGATACGCAGCAGGAACTGGCGTCAATGAAGGGTGAAGTAACCGGCGTGCTGAGAGTGGCGTGTTATCCCACATTTGGTAAACGCTATGTGCTGCCGGTGATGGCAAAACTTTCTCGCCAGTATCCGGACCTGAGCCTCGATTTGGATCTGACCGAACGGCTGGCAGACCCCGTTGCTGAACGCCTTGATGTTGTCATCCGTATTGGTGATATGGCCGACAGCACGTTGATTGCCAGCAAAATAGCAACGCAAATACGTGTGCTGTGCGCAAGCCCGGCCTACCTGGAAAACGCGGGGATTCCCACCTCGCTGGATGACATCGCCTCACATCGTTTAATCGATAAGCTGCACGGTGCCGATCTGCTTTGCTGGTCGAGTGTGATTGGCCATCCGGCCAGAGAAAACACTAGCCAGCCCATGTTTGGCTGTGATGATTTCGAAGCGATGCGTCAGGCTGCGGTTGAGGGGCTGGGGATCGCGTTCCTGCCGGACTGGGTGGCAGGTGATGACATTAACAGTGGCGCGCTGGTACAACTCTTCCCGGAAATTATCTCGCAACTGCATGTATCTACAGGAATATATGCTCTACGTACGTTACGCAATCCGCCAGCCAGAGTTACGGTATTTCTCGACGCATTGCGTGAATTCATCGGACACCCTGCAAAATGGTCAACACTTCGCTGACAGCTCTGACGATGTAAGCAACATTGCCATTTTTACACTATACGAACGTCCGCTGTTCGCTCGCAGCAGACCTTCAGCGTCACGTGTTTGTCTGCTGTGTGCCCAGGCTGTGTGAAAACCCTGACCAAAAACTGAAGTGCGCAAGTCTACGCAAATCTGGAATTGATCGACTGGTTTAGTAGAGCCGAATTTTACGTATGAGCGCGGTTTTCAGCTCTGTTTTTGGCAGTTTCAGCGGCCAAAAAAGTTTTCACACAGCCTGTGCCAGGAGCGGACTTTATTAAGTCCGCCTTACATTGGCTAAAGGGGAGCAGGCCAATGTCCAGTTGGCATGAGTTATTTCAGTAAATAATCGAACTTCTCTTCCCAATTAAAACTCAGATCTTGCAGTTTTACCCTCTCAAAAACCTCGATGATTTTATCGAAATAATTGCCAAGACCCACCTTGGATAGCTCGGAATTCAACCATATTATTTTTACTGGTCTTTCAATATCAGTGCTAAGGCGATCCCACAATGCATCAAGATTTCTGCCATAGTAAGGTCCAAAGTTTAAAGATAAAGAAATAATAGAATGAAATTCTTTTTCAGATAGGACGCATGCTCCATCCAAATAAAATTCATTAACACTCATTTTCTGTTCACTCACTTTGACGTTCTACCCGTTAATTAACACACAAAAATGCAAGTGATTTCCACCTTAACGGCTTTAACAATTGCGAACTTCCGCTGTTCGCTCACAGCAAACCTTCAGCGTCACGTGTTTGCCTGCTGTGTGCCAGAGCGGAATTTCATGATGATGCAGCTTAAGCGTTAACTATAAACGACAAAACTCTGGAGATTTCATTTGAAATCTGTATTTTTATACAGTTATTTAATTTAAAAGGACATTTGAAATGAATAGCTTTGTCGAGGGGATAAATTTAGAAGTCTGCGCCAATCCAAATGCGGAACAATTACTTCCTATTGAAGAAGGTTTGAACAGTTTCAATGACTTAATGACGGGGATGAGTGATCGTCAGCAATTATCTGTATTGGTAAAATCAAATGAAACTGGTGAAATATTAGGCGGAATGCAAGGACGCTCTTCGTTAGGCCTACTTTTTATAGACCTTTTCTATCTTCCACCGGAGTTGCGGAATATGGGGGTTGGTACAGAAATACTTAACCGCTTCGAAGAGGAAGGAAGAAAAAGGGGATGCACTTCGGCATTCTTATACACAATTAGTTTTCAGGCCCCTGATTTCTATAAAAAGCACGGTTGGGAAGAATTCGGACGTATTGGCTGCAAACCCGAAGGAACAAGCCGTATCTTTATGAAAAAGTCTTTATAAAAGGTCCGCTGCTCGCTCAGAGCCGACGTTTCCAATGTAATGGGCCGGTTTGTGCCAACAGTGGACGTCAACCACTGAATATGTGCGATAAGCATTTAAGATAAATTTCTGGTTATCATGTGCTTTGCGGGTTGTTTATTAAAAATGCTTCAGCGAGTATTTCCGGTAAGAAAAATCAGGTGGTGGCGTTATGAAGATAGCTGAGATCGATCATATACATGTATACGTTGAAGATATTGAGCAGGCAGAACACTGGTATAAAGAGGTCCTTGGCTTCTCACGCGACAGCTCGCTGTACTTCTGGTTTGAACAGGGTGGACCGCTGGTCATAAGCAATAACGGGGCGTCACTTTCCCTTTTCCTTAGAGAATCTCAGCATCCTGGTCATACGATGGCTTTCGGAGTGAGAGCACAATCTTTCATCGAGCTAATACCGATCCTCAAGAACAACGAAATCCCTTTTACCGTCAGCGACCATGAAGTATCGATGTCCGTATACTTTAGCGATCTCAGTAATAACAAAATAGAAGTTACGTCTTACGATTATATTCAAGCAAAGCAGATACTGGAAGGATTTGTGTAACCATGCCTTTATCACAACATACTGATGCTACAGCATTGTTTCAACAGAAAAGCATAATTGTGTACGAACAGGCTTAAAAATATAACGTCCGCTCATCGCTCACAGCGGACAGATTCATCATTCTGGTGACCTGAATATACGCAAGCTGGTTAAAAGAATTTAAAAATGTCCAATCAGATGATCCAGGAATGCCCGAACAGCAGGATTCGAGCGCCGACTTTCATGCCATAGTGCAGAAATATTATGCCGCTCTACGGTAAAATCCGTCAGCAGGGGAACGAGTTTTTCATTCTTTACCCACGAATCAGCCATAAAGCTCGTCGCCATTCCTATCCCAGCACCGGCAACAATTGACGCCAGCACGACCTCGCTTGCATCAACAACGACATTTGATGATGGCAAAATTTCAATCTCTCGCCCCCCAACCTGGAATGGCCAGCGAAAAAGCTGCCCGGTGTTCTGGTAACGAAGATTGACTGTCTTATGCCCCATAAGGTCATTAGGGTGTTTTGGGGGCGCGCATTGTGCCAGATATTCCGGAGAAGCATAACAACCCATCCTATAGGATGAGAGGCGACGCGAAAGGAGATTTGAATCCGCAAGGTCGCCCAGACGGACAGCAATATCAATATTCTCATCAACGAGACTTAACACGCGATCGCTCAACCGTAGATCAATTTTCACATTGGGGTATATCGTGCAGAACTGTGGAATGACAGGGGCAATCATATGCAGACCGATCGGATACGATGCCGAAATTCGTAATGTCCCTGCTGGCTCCGCGCGTTTTCGTTTTGCTAACTGCTCAATGTCCTCAGCAACCTGCAGCAATTGTAAAACGCGCTCGTGAAGCTCGCGGCCTTCCGCAGTCAAAACCAATGAACGCGTGGTCCGTGCAAATAAAGTGACGCCCAGATGATTTTCCAGCCGCTGAATGCTCTTACTGATTGCCGAAGGTGAGACCGTCAGCGAACGGGCAGCGGCAGTATAGCTACCGAGCGCGCCTGCGCGAGCGAATGCAATAAGACCCGTGAGTCTTTCAAAACCTATTTGTTCCTTCATGGCACAATTAAAGCGAAATCCAGCCTGATTATCAATCTCAGAGAGTAGTTATATCATTTGTCACCTGAGTCCTTTATGAGTGAGATTATGATGACTGACGTAATGAAAGCCGTACAACTGCATGCCTTTGGCGGACCAGAGAATCTGTTGTATGAAGACGCGGCACGACCCTTTATGGGAAGCGACGAAGTACTTGTTCAAGTGCATGCAGCCAGCCTTAATCCGCCTGACGGGTATCTGAGGGAAGGTTATCGGGCGCTTCCGCCTCAATGGTGGCCAAACCCAACATTCCCGCTCATTCCGGGAACTGATGTATCCGGAGTTGTTGCAGCGGTCGGTGATAACGTCTCCGGGTTCAGCCCAGGAGATGAGGTCTATTCAATGGTGCGTTTTCCGGAAGGGATAATGAATGGCAGCGGTGCCTATGCAGACTATGTGAGTATTCCCTCATCGGAACTGGCGTTAAAACCTCAGCGGATCACACATATTGAGGCAGCGGGTGCACCGATGTCGCTTCTTACGGCCTGGCAATTCCTTGTTGAACGGGGTCACGACGCACCAAATCCATTCCAGCCATTTCAGCATACAGCGGTTCCATTGGACGGCCGGACAGTGTTGGTAAATGGTGCCGGTGGAGGCGTGGGGCATCTTGCCGTACAGATAGCGAAGTGGAAAGGGGCGCGAGTCATTGCCGTAGCTTCGTCCCGACATGAGAAACTTTTACGCAGCCTGGGTGCGGATGAATTCATCGATTACACCCTTACAGCCGCCGAGACTGTAGTAAACAATGTCGATCTCGTGCTGGATGCTGTGGGGGGGTCAAACATGGAGCGCTTCCTGAGCTGTATAAAAAAGGGCGGAGCACTATTTCTTGTTAATCCTGTGGGTTTTTGCGGCCAGCATGAGGCCAATAAAAAGAACATTACCGTGTCATCCACGCAAGTACGATCAAGTGGTGCGCAACTCGTTGAAGCCGGCAATCTTCTGGAAAAAGGAATTATCAGGGTGGTTATTGATAGCACCTATCCCTTAGCCAGGGCAGCAGATGCGCATAAGCGTGCTGCGTCAGGAAGTATTCAGGGCAAGATTGTGCTCACGAACTTTTGATTCTCACTTCTCCGGGCTGTGATTCATTGAGGTTAGGTGAATCACAGTAAAATAAAGGTAATGTGCTAATAAGCGTGCACATTTAATCAAAGACGGCTGATCTTTATTCTCTCTTTTATCCTGGAACCTTAAATCCTGAAAATGGGGGACGCAGCCCCTTTAACATTAGCGTTTTTTAATCACCGCAAAATAACTTAGCCACTGCTTGCCGGGGACGTTTTCCGCTGCGTCAATGACGGTTTCGGCCTCAAACTCATGCAATGACTCAACGATAAAGCGTTCACGAAAGGTCTCAAAAATCTCATCAGCGTTAACACCTGCATCGATCCCGGTTTCTTTTTTACAGGCCAGAACATAAAGTCGGCCATTATCGCTGAGTAATTTACTCACGATATCCAGGTAAGCCGCTTTTCTCACCTCATCGCCTGAAAAGATATGAAACAGCCCACTGTCAATAATGGTCTGAAACTTCCGATCCCAACTGCCTATAGTAAAAAAGTCTTTAACCATAAAGTCGATGTTAAGACCCGCGGCCTTCGCCTTCGCGGTAGCACGCCCGACAGCCTCTTCGACAAAATCAATCCCGGTAACCTGCTCACCACGCTGAGCAAAATAAGTGGCAAGCGTACCCGTGCCACAGCCAATATCCAAGATTGGCCCACGTATATCAGAGGCGCTTTCGATGAAAGGTTTTTGCGGGCGACCGATATCCCACACGGGCTTAGCATTATCGACATAATGCTCTCTGAACCCTGCATGATGTGCCTTACTGTCGATGAGGGTCATGATTATTTTCCTTCCTTGTAGTCACTGATATAGGCGTTAGCACCTTGTGTTCGTGCAGCATGTTCCTCCGGATTTATCTCCGCCTGGGCTTCATGATCCATACGCTGGTTATACATCTGAATAGCGCCATCTAACGCCCGACGGATAACTGCCCCCAAAGGCACATCGATCCCTAATTCGCCCTCTAAATTTTCCTTCCAGTCTGTGAAAACCTTCAGTTGCTCATCAGTTAATCTTACGGTTACTACATTATTTTTTCTGCTCATGTTTTCCTCAACGTCAACTCGTAATCAATGTATACAATGTATACATTGATGGCAAAAGAAGCAACCCGTGATTTTCTTAGGGATGATCTATTGCCCAAGTTAGAGGCATTAAACATGATGAGGAGATGCCGGCATACATGGATATTGGCGGCCCATAAAAAACCGATGCCCCAACCGAAAATCGCCATCGCAAAATTCGCAACCACGACTTTTTTGCCAAAAAAGTTCGATGTTCTCATCAACTGGCATCCTCAAAAAAATTTTGCTCAATTGTAGTTATTAAAGCCATCGATACTTCGTTGATAACCGAACTATGGGTGTCGTGGGGATCGGGTTTTTGTGGGCAGTTTAGTGCCGGAGGCAACGCGACAACTAAACCTGTGTCAGCCCACCGTCCACACAGATTTCGGCTCCCGCGATATAACTGCTTTCATCACTCGCCAGGAATAGTGCAGCGTTTGCAACTTCTTCAGGTTTGCCCATTCTTGCTAACGGTATTGCGCTGATTATCTCATTACGGAGTTCTTCGGAGGCTGCAAGCATCATCTGTGTATCGACAGGGCCAGGGGCGACCACATTAATCCGAATGCTGCGGGCGGAGAGTTCACGTGTCCATGTGCGGGCAAAAGAACGAAGTGCCGCTTTACTGGCACCGTATACGCCATATCCCGCCGTGCCAATCACATCGGCAACCGACCCTATCAGAATGACGCTCGCTCCCTTTTTCAACAGGGGAAGTGCTGCCTGCATAGCAAAAAGCGGTGAGCGCACATTCAGGCCGAAAATAGAATCAAAATGTGCCGGGGTGACGTCATCAATCGTCGAGTATTCTGCCATTCCGGCGTTAATGACCAGCACATCTATCTGGCCGGACTCTGTCTTGATCAAATCAACGATCCGTGTCAGTTCGTTTATCTGGCTGACATCAGCACGTAGCGGCCTGGCGTTGCCCTTTATAGTGTGTCCGGCGGCTTCTAACTCTTCATCCCGCCGGGAGGTGAACCAGGTTGTCGCACCTTCACTGGCAAATCTCTGACTAATTGCGAGACCAATGCCTTTTGCTCCGCCCAGTATCAGGGCCACTTTGTTGTCTAATATTCTCATCTGTTTACTCCTGTTCGAAGGGAAAAGAGATGATATAATTTTTATACTTAATAACAATTACGCACTTTACGTAAACTAAGTATCCTGGAGTATATCGCTATGACACAAATCGATAGCCGTGACTTAAGAGATGTAGGGAAAACCCGTCCTATTCTTGAGAACATCACGAACAAATGGTCGATTTTAATTCTCACGGTGCTTTGCACTAAACCCTCCCGCTTTAATGAACTCCGCCGCCGATTAGAGGGGATTACTCACAAAGCATTGTCCGATGCGCTTAAGCGTCTCGAACGTAACGGGTTGGTATATCGCAAGGTGCTTCCTACTTCGCCGGTGAGTGTGGAATACAGTCTTACAGCTTTGGCACAGACGCTACAGGAACCGTTTATTGCATTGTACGGATGGGCGCTGGAGCATGGAGCCGAAATGGAGCGGGCCCAGGAGGTGTATGACACTTCTCGAGTGAAAGAGGTTATCTCACCGAACTTTGATAGCTGAGCAGAAACCTGAAGAGTTTAACTGTTCACAAGAAGGAAATAAGATGCTTTTGCCCGATCTGAGCTTTACAAAAACCCTATATCAATCGTCATTTCAGGAATGAGTCGTCCGCTGTTTGTTTCTCTGGATGGGCCTAAGGGCACCGGCAAAACCACACTGCTGGAGGCCATCACGAAAGTACTCAGGGCAGACAACAAGAAGGTGATCCGACTTTGCGAGAAAAAAAGCGATCCCTGCAGGAAGGAAACAATGGCCCTCGTTAACAGGCTCGCCAGAAATCCCAGCCTGGATTTGGAATTAGAGGTTTGTGAGCGCTTTGCTGATAGCCGCGCCTGGATTTCCCGGCACGTGCTGACTAAACAGCCACCGGACAGCATTATCCTGATGGATCGCTGGTATCCGTCGGATGCCGCGTTTCGCCGGAGGGTCCCGTTTGCAGAGATTTTACAGCTTAACCTTGAACGAAGCGTGCGAGTGCCAGACCTGCATGTCGGAGTAGTTACAGCGCCTGAGATTTCATGGGCAAGGGCCGCAGCCCGACCGCGTGGGCTGAGTAGTACGGTGATTCATAAGCTCGAAGATCATGTTGCTTGTACCAGGGCGTTCGAGCGAGAAATGGCAAATTACGGCTGGGTTTTATGCCGTAATGAAGGAACGATCGAAGACGCAACGATGCAAGTGATCTCTGAGATCTACAGCGTGCCCGGATGCCCGTAGGCATCGGTTTTGCGGGCAGAGCTTCCGCCGCATACCGCCCGTAAATACGGCAACTATCACACTAAAGAGGTGTCGGTCAGCGCTTTAACGCACCGTCACTTTCGGGTATGTTTCAACGTAGCGACTGACTAAGGGTACAACGCCATGATGATTATCAACTGCTCCGCCGATGCCGCCGCCCATTTATATGGAAAATACAAAAAGGGTCGCGATGAGGGTTTCTTTGAGTCCACGTCTTCTGTACAGGACACGGTCGCCGAACGGCAGGAGAAGCTAAACGTGCAGGCTCATACTCAGTGGGTCGTGCACGCAGTGAAAATGGGGCGATCTACCAGCCTCATTGCTATGGAGTTCACTACCCGCTGGGTGCACGTTATTCATCAGGTTCGCAAAGGTGATGTAAAGGGATTTATTGAACGTCTCAATAACAGGCTGGTCAACGGTATCCAATGGCTGGGTGGCTATTTTTCGTTATTTACGGTTGAAGATCTGGTCGCGTCGGCCGAACGTTACTTCTCACAGCACCGTGATATTCGTTTTTATCTGCAGACGGACCGTAGCGCGATGACACATATTAATCAGGTCAGTGCGTTCTATCAGGATACTTACTACAGCATTGGTGCTTTTCCGGAAAATGAAGAAACCGCCCTTGAATTTGATTTGCGGCTAAATGATGACTGGCGTTGCCGTAAAGGAGAAGCATTTGATCTCCGTGTCGATGAAAAGATGCTGATCCACTGGATGACGCACTATCTCAGCCAGAAAAGTCAGCAAACAGAACAAATCCTCGCCAGGATAAAAGAGGTCAGAAGGGCATGTTTATGAGCAATATGGATTTACCATTCAATATGGCGCAACTGCTAGTACAGATTCAATACATGTCCCGGAAAAGCGAATGGAAGCCGGCTGTCTCAAAACAGCCGGGTCATGGAGAGTCAATCCATAATCTATCTGTAAATGATGCGGTTCAAAGTCGTGAGGAAATCTGCATCGGAATTACTCAACTTCTCTGCGCCGAAACGTTCTAGTACCACTGCTGTTACCAGGTCACGGCGTTTGGGGAGACGTGCTTTTTCTGCCGTATCCAGCGCTGTAGCCATCTCATGCTTTGTGAGGTTTGTGCAGTAAACTGGCGCTCCGGGTTGCTGACGCCATGAATCAGCCAGAGTGCCAGCGTCGAATGCATCGAAACCCGTTGCTTCTACCAATCGCATTGCTATATCACGATCATTCTTTCGGTCTGCTGCGACGGGAATTGCGATACGATCTGGATTGCCTGACGCCATCCCTGACTCGGCAAAAGCACGTGCTCCTATTGCGTTCCATGCCTTGGCAATCGGCCTACCCAACAGCCCGGCAACCCACAGGCTTTCCACCATGCCGTTCTCAATATCCTGAATTATACCGTCCCGTACCGGATAATAATTAGCAGTGTCGATCACTACAGTTTCCTCAGGAACCTCTGCCATAAGGGGCTTAATCGTCGAGTGGCTCGCAAAGGGGATTGAGAGAATAATTACGTCTACGTCCTTCATCGCGTCCTGAGATGTTACCGCACGGGCGCCAGAAGTCAGGATCTGAACATCAATCGTCTCGGGCCCGCGAGAATTCGCGACTTTAATTTCATGGCCTGATTTGGTCAGTTTCTGGACGAGTGTTTTTCCGATATTACCAGTGCCTAAAATACCTATCTTCATAATGATTTCTCCAGTTTGCGTTGCTGAAGTGCATGTCGAGCATTATCTGCCTGGTCTTCAGATATCGTTATCTATGCTGCCCGGTTGTACAACGCAGCCACACTCTATATCATCCGGAGTATATCTCCGTTTAATAGAATATACGGAGGCTCTCTCCATTTTTCAAGGTCAAAAAGTTGCTATGACTGATATATCTTCCCTGACTGGGCTCCGCAAGGATGCACAACGTAATCGAAAGCACATTCTTGATGTAGCCCGCCAGGCATTCGTGAGCGAAGGCGTCAATGTTTCTATGGATGCAATTGCCAAAAAAGCAGGGGTGGGGGCCGGGACCCTTTATCGTCATTTCCCAAGTAAAGATGCATTGCTTGCTTCGCTGCTGGATCACCATCATTTAGTACTGGAACAACAGCGTTTGATCATTGAGGCGGAAGAAAGCGATAGCGGACGATCACTGGAGAAGTGGATCGACGCGCTGGGCGACTGGATGCTTGCTTATCACGGCCTTCCTGAACCTTTGCAGGCTGCATGCCAGGCTCAGTCGGCTTTGACTCCTGCCTGCCTTAATGTCATCGACAAGACTGAGACTATTCTTCAGGCAGCTCAAAATGATGGGCTTGCCCGTCGGGATTTGAACGGGCGTGACATTTTCATCGCAGCCTTGGCTGTAGCATGGGCAAGCGGCATTAAGGTCGCAGATCAACGGACACGAGTTGTACTTAGCGACATGCTGAAGAAAGGATGGGGGGCAAGTGAAACACAACCGAAGAGCTGACATTGTTTGTGATGGTTACACAACAGTCCCTGGAATGTAAGACATGTAAAAAGTTAATGCATTGATTTAATAAGTCAGGGCATATCAGAAAGAATTCACTGAGCGTTCCGTAATCCTTGAGTGCCGTCGGCAGCCAGAGGGTAAAGCCGTAAGCCAGCATGCTATGCAGGGAGTAAGTGCATTATCTTTAAGAGCATTCTCACTCATGATAACTTCCTCATTAAGAAATACCTGCGGTTTTCCCGCAACGCCCTTCGACATAACGGAAGGGCGTCATTAAATTAAGCAAGACGATATGCCAGCAGGAACTTATTCAGCCAGAGCCCGCATTTCTTTGATGAGGTCTGATTTACCCTCAAAACCAATACCCGGCAGTTCCGGCATGATGATATGGCCACCTTCTACCTTCACTGAGTCCGGGAAACCGCCGTAAGGCTGGAACAGATCGGGATAACTTTCATTGCCACCCAGGCCGAGACCGGCGGCAATGTTCAGGGACATCTGGTGACCGCCGTGAGGAATGCAGCGTGACGGTGACCAGCCAAACTGCTCAAGCACATCAAGCGTGCGCAGATACTCAACCAGACCATAAGAGAGCGCGCAGTCAAACTGCAGGTAGTCACGGTCAGGCCGCATACCGCCATAACGCAGCAGGTTACGAGCATCCTGATGAGAGAAGAGGTTTTCACCCGTGGCCATTGAGCCCGGGTAGAACTCTGACAGCGCGGCTTGCAGGGAGTAATCAAGCGGATCACCGACCTCTTCATACCAGAACAGCGGGTATTCGCGCAGCATTTTCGCGTAGGCAATACCGGTTTCCAGATTGAAGCGGCCATTGGCGTCAACGGCGAGTCGTGCTTCGCTACCGATTTCTTCCAGCACGGCTTCAATACGACGGCGGTCTTCTTCCAGAGATGCGCCACCAATTTTCATTTTCACGACGTTGTAGCCGCGGTTCAGGTAGCCGCGCATTTCCTGACGCAGCGCGCTCAGGTCTTTACCCGGATAATAATAACCGCCAGCTGCGTATACGAAGACGCGCGGATTAGCCTCAACCCCCTTCATTTCTGCCAGCAGGCGGAACAACGGCTTGTTAGCAATTTTTGCGGTTGCATCCCAGATAGCCATGTCCAGCGTACCTACCGCAACTGAACGTTCGCCGTGACCGCCCGGCTTTTCGTTGCTCATCATGACGTTCCAGATCTTATGCGGATCCAGGTTGTCGCCTTTGGCATTCAGCAGGTTTTCAGGTTCGGCTTCGAGGATGCGGTTACGGAAGCGTTCACGGATAAGCCCACCCTGACCGTAACGGCCGTTAGAGTTGAAGCTGTATCCCACTACGCGGCGTCCGTCTACCTCAACATCTGTCACAACGGCAACCAGACTGGCCGTCATCTTGCTGAAATCGATGTAAGCGTTACGGATAGGGGAAGCAATGGGTTTGGTAATTTCTACAACGTCAAGGATACGCATGTTCTCTCCGGCAGTTCTCAGTCAAATAACATCTAACTTACGTACCTACGCAATGGGTTATGTCATGCCATATATTTATTGGCATAATACATTGACGTAGTGTTCAGGGAGCTTATTGCCCTGTCTGACTTCATCCTAAGCAGTTCATGGATTCCGTTCTAATGCCAAAGAGGCAGGCTGTAATGCAAAACAGGCATCATCTTGAATTAACCTGGCTTGAGGACTGTGTGGCTCTGGCACAGTCCCTGAATTTCTCCCGTGCAGCAGCTTCACGATATGTGACGCAGCCAGCATTCAGCAGGAGAATTGTTTCGCTGGAAGAGTGGCTTGGAACCCCGCTTTTTGAAAGAAATCGTCGGGGCGTCAGCCTGACGCGCGCCGGGGAGGTTTTCGTCACGCAGATCCCTGAACTTATTCGCGCACTCTATACCCTGAGAAGTGAATCTATAGAAGCAGCGGGAGAAACCAAACCGGACGTTATTTTTTCCGCTACACACTCTTTGTCATTTTCATTTTTTCCCGCGCTGATGCGTAATAACGAAAAAATCGCGCGCTTCGGCTCTTTTCGCCTGTTATCTGACACGTTAAGTGCCTGCGAACGTATGATTGACAAAGGTGACGCACAGTTTCTACTTTGTTATTACCATCCTCATATGCACATCAATCTCGATCAGTCCAAATACCTCAGCGTCCGGCTCGGACGGGAAACTTTACTGCCTTATTCCAGATGCGATCCGGCAACCCGCGAGCCGGTCTGGCATGCTTCAGGCAGTAAAAAGTTTCCCTTCCTGTCCTATTCAGCGGAGTCCGGACTCGGCCGGATCCTTTCCAACACTTCACAGGTAAATCGTGCCAGACGTGGGATGGATATCGCGTTCACTGCCGATCTTGCTGCCACATTACTGGCTATGGTCAGGGCCGGCGACGGCATCGCATGGCTACCAGAAACCCTAGCAGCGCCGGATGTGGATGCCGGCTCCATTGCCGTTGCGGCTAAGAAAGACAGTGCGCTTTGGATACCCATAGACATCAGACTTTTCAGACCCGCAGCAAGGATGTCCCGGGCAGTAGAAGAGTTGTGGGAGATTTTCGTAGACGGCCAAATATGACAATCGGAACATATTCAGGCGTTTTCCAACATCAGCATCAGAAGATGAAAAGCGGGAGAACATAAAATCCGCAAGACATGGCATTGCATGCAGAGTTATCCCTATCAGATGTTCGCTTTTCGCTATGAGTTCAACGGGTCGACGCAACAAGCCCGGGAATTGCCTGTTGAGCTTTATAAAACATTCACATGGGATCGGAGTGCTGAAATGACCAGCAGTCTGATTTTTTCAGGCATTTCCATCAAATCGCCACAATTTATACCTAAGGTACAAAATTCATCTCCGTAGGGTCACACATGAGAGGGTTACAGCCATTTGATGAAAATTTCAGAAGTCAGAAAAGTTATAAAGATCAGTAAATAGAATAGATTTTGTGACACTAGAGGATAACATTATGAAATTGTGGCACGCTTCCCTGACTGGAGTTTTTTTGATGATTTCAGCAACTACCGGATCGATAGCATCCGAAAAGCACACAATGCCCGGATACACTGAAGGAGCAGAAATTGTTCAGATTAAGACCCGCCGCGACCAGATAGATAACATTGGGGATGTGGTATACGAACAGATAAAAAATACCCGTTCAGTCCGACAGTTGCATATGTCCGTTTTAGTACCACGTAACGACGATCTGAAACCGGCAATTATCTATTTTCCCGGTGGGGGATTTACAACCGCTGAGCGTGATAAGTTCATAGAGATGCGTATGGCACTCGCAGAGGCGGGATTTGTTGTCGCAGCGGCAGAGTATCGTACGATCCCTGATGTCTTCCCGGCGCCGGTTGTGGATGCGAAAGCGGCTGTCAGATACCTTCGGCAGCACGCAGTAGAATATGGCGTCGACCCGAAACGCATTGGCGTACTGGGAGACTCTGCAGGTGGATGGCTGGCTCAGATGCTGGGAACTACAAATGGAGATAAATCGTTTGATAAAGGTGACTTTCTCAATCAGTCTTCCGATGTTCAGGCTGTAGCGACGCTTTACGGGATTTCTGACCTGCGGGACATCGGCGAAGGCTTTCCGGAAACTGTTCAGCAAGTTCATCGTTCACCGGCAGCAACAGAAGCCTTGTTGGTCAATGGCGCCGCTTTCAGAAATTTTGCCGGAGCGTCTGTAACGGACTCGCCCCAGAAAGCGCTTGCAGCAAGTCCGATCGGACATCTTAACGGACACAAACCTCCATTCCTGATTATGCATGGGAGTAAGGATTCACTGGTATCCCCTGAACAAAGTGCGAAGCTATATAAAGCACTCAGGAGTGGAGGTAACAGCGCTGATTACGTAATTGTTGAAGGTGCTGAACATGGCGATAACCATTGGTTCCAGCCAGCGGTAATCAACAGGGTTGTTGACTGGTTCAGACAGGTACTGGGCTCCCCTGAAAAAATGAGTAATAAGCCGGTTAAAGATCTGAACGCTAATCTCTGATATCCGTAGATTCCTTGTTTCCCTTGTCGTATGGGGGAACAAGGTGGTATGGATAAAATCGATATCTTTCAAGAGCATAATTAATACTTTTTGTCATGCTATGACGGGCAAGTTCCGTAACAATATTGTCCCAGGTCCAGTTGGGTAATCGGGATCTGGTAGTTCAAAGCAACGTAAAGATTTATTTGCGGCGTTAGCCATACCAATGGCTAACAGATGCAAGTTCAGTCTGTAACTACAGCTCATTGTTTCCATAATAATTTCTCCATAATGCTTCATCACCGCTATCGAGACGTATATAAAAATACTCACCCTTGACTCTATTATTAGCATCACGAAAATTAAATGAAAATGAACCATCTACCTTCCTCTTTTAAGGAATTCATTCATTTCCCTCACGATAGTTATTGCAATAATGATTTAAATTAGCAGCTATTAAAAGCACATTAACTCAGAAAAATAAGTGCTTGTAAAAAACACAAAGGGCAATAATCCATTAAGTTATATTAAAATCATTTATCATCCAGAGATACCAGTCGGAGAAAATTCGCTATGATTAATATAAGCTTGCCCGTCATGACAGTTTCTTTCAGTAGTACCGGGTCATTTTTTTGAAGCCAGGCCAGGAACTCAATATCACTGGTATACAAACCGAACTCGCGGAACGTTCTCGTAAGGTGTATGAGGTTATTTGAATAAATATCTAATGATTTGTAATCACCTCCAGCGAGCTGCTTCATCAGGAAATCCGCATGCTCTTTGACCTCTTTAAAACCCTTATGTTTTTCATGCATATGTTCACCATAAACAATAGAAATTAATTAAACTAAAAATTAAGACACAGGAAGCAGCGTTTAGTCCAGGCATCCAAAACTAAACGCATTAAAAATCGACCCAGACATAATAAAAATAACAATTATCTTATCAAGTGAGAATTAATGATAGACACTGAATAGATTAATGGATCGCTGATTTTTGTTAGCCAGCGACGCCATCTCAATATTATGTAATAAAGCTGATGAAGAAACAGCTTTAACAAACGCTAATAAAGGTTATTTGAGTCAGTGCCCGTCGATTTTTAGAAGTTTTTCCAGTCATCATCAGCACGTGCATTTTCAGCACGTGCATTTTTTAAAACATGATTGTTTGGAATCGGCTTCAGCGGCGTTTCCCGCTCTGTTTCGTACTTTCTTTTATGGTTCTCTAACTCACCCACAGTAAACGCACTGACCAGTTTATTCAGAGCACTGGCCTGCGCCATTAAAGAGAGTGAAGCGGCCGAGGCCTCCTGGACCAATGCTGAGTTTTGCTGAGTGACGTCGTCCATCTGGTTTACCGCCGCATGAACTTGTTCAATACCCTGCGACTGCTCGTGTGCGGCAACGGAGATCTCATCAATAAGGTCAGTAACCTGACGGACCGCATCGTTCATCCTGCTCATATTGTGCCCTACACCTTCAGCCTGATTAACTCCTGCTTCTACGAACTGCATAGAAGACTCGATCAGTTCTTTTATTTCTTTAGCTGAAGCTGAGGAGCGCTGTGCCAGATTGCGGACTTCACCAGCGACAACAGCGAAGCCACGTCCCTGTTCACCAGCACGGGCAGCCTCGACAGCAGCATTCAACGCAAGGATATTAGTCTGGAATGCTATCCCTTCAATAAGTGAGATGATATCAGTGATTTTCGACGAACTGGTTTTGATATCGCCCATTGTGCCCAGCAAATTATGAACACGTGACGAACTATCCTCGGAAATGTCACATGCATTTTTAGATAGCTGACTGGCAAGACGGGTATTCTCAGCTGTCTGACGGACTGTTTCGCTAAGCTGGGACATGCTGGCAGCAGTCTGTTCCAGGGAAGCAGCCTGTTCTTCCGTGCGTGAAGACAAATCTTCATTACCCGCTGATATTTGCGCGGAGGCGGTACTGACAGACTGCGCTGATGACCTGACGGTAGTTAATGATAATGCTACATTTTCAATAAGATGGTTATAAGCTTTAGCCATTAGACCAATCTCATCTTTACGTGTTTCATCGGCACGTAAGGTTAAATCAAGTTTTTCACTGGCATTTTCCATCAGTGAACGTATGTTCTTAAGCTGTACTCGGATACCCGCTATGGTTCTGAATGTCAAAAGACTAAGCAGTATGACAACGGCTGAAGAACCGATGATCAGTGCCCATAAAGTCTGATGATAGATACGGAGATTATCGCTCTTGTATTCGTTGCTGACATCAATGTTAATCTGACGTTGTTTTTTATAACCCTCAATCAATTCACGAACCGATTGGCCTACGCCCGTATTCCCCTGCAACGCTGTCAGCGCTATGTCATCATTCTGAGCGCGTGAACCCGCGACAAACTGAGGAAGCTTTGTCTGAATATCCTGAATGATTACAAAAGCATGCCTGCTCAATTTTTTATCCTGCTCACCTGAAAGATAATTATCCAGATATTTTTGATTCAGTTTTTTTAAGTTCTCTATCTGCTGAGCCAGCTCATTTTCAATCGCCGACTGTTGCTCAAGGCTTTTTGAACTTTGATGCCGGTAAAGCCAGATAGTTAATCCGTTACTGTCTGCTATCATATCGTCGAGAATCGCAACAGAGGGAATTGTGTTTTCCTGCACATACTGAAAACGGGCCTGAAAACCTGATAGCACCAGGACTGCTGTAACCACTATTGCGATGAGCGCTATCGAGAGCAGGGAAAAAGTCAGGAACAGCCGTTGTGTAATTGTCATGTATTATCCTTATTATTCTGAATTAAAAACTATTTATTAAATTACATAATATCTATCGGCAGCCAGATGTAGAACATTATTGTTTTTTTAAATTAAAATCATAAGTGAAATACATGATTTCAATGTCATTAAAAATTAACAAAAAAAATATTGACAGTTAAAATATCAATAGTAATAACGATTTTTACACACAAAATATCCATAAGCATTCAGCAACCCCCTATGATTTCAACCTTATTATGAGTCGCCTGGTTCTTGGGTTTCAAAAAAACATCATATAATCAATGAGTTACTGAAATATATCACTTGGTTGAAAAATACTCACATTTAAATATATATAACGCGAATCACCTTAAATAACATTCACGTTTCTTAAGCCAGAAAAAACAAAGAAGCCAAAAAAATTTTATTTAATTAATTAACTAAAGTAATTTTTTCTGTCTATTAATTCCTGTGAAAATTTCAGCATGTGGTATTTAGAAAGCAACCACAGACTCCTCACCGTCAGGAAGAAAATCTCTATGCATTGTTTTTCTACCAGACATGATGTTACGGATAACAAATTCAGGAAATATACCTATATAGAGTATGGTTAATAATTTATTAAACCGAAAACTGATGAAAAACTACCATCAAAATAAAAACAGGAAAAAAATCAGGGTTAGGCACGCGATAGCGTTCTGAGATTCTTACCGTTGATGAGGTCGGAAGTGCACAGTGCTATTTCCAACCGCGCGCTTTTTACCTGTACAACCAGTTTGCTTCATCGCGTCTGCTCCGCATAGGATGAATAGCCGGCCCGGGTTTGGACGGCTCGACCCGGAAGTTGCGGTGTGAGTGAAGTTTGCGACTGAGGCGCTGTCTGGATGGAGCATGTAATAATCCCGGCAAATAAGAACACCTTTGCGTCTGATGTTTTTAACCCGATCCACGTATTGCAAATATCAATCAATGCCAGGCTTAAAAAATAATGAAAAGGCGAGGCAATTATTGTTCAGACCCCCGGGAGACTTCGGCTGTTTCGCCACTCTCCTGCATGTACGCTGTGGTTGTCGTCTACTGAGAAACTGAGCGTAGCGGTGCCCCCGCGCGCAATCCCGCCATCACCATGTCGATGAGCCAGGTTAGCCGGGGCTGCCACTCATCATTAAAATCGAGCTGCCATATCCCTGCAATTGTCAGGAAAAAGTCGTCAGTGGTAACCCCCGGGTGGATAGTTCCCGCTTTCTTATTGGCATCAAGTAACAACTGAGCGGCAGCAATGACAGGGGCATAGCCTGCCTTTTCCGGACAGTCCCGCGAGAGCGATACCTTGCGAATGGCATTGGCCAGGCCTGCTTTGGTCATCGCGTATTCGGCAAGGCGATTCATCCAGGCACGCAACGCCTGTTCGGGTGCGCAGGTCCGGAGCAAATGTTCTGCAAACTTTGTGACCTGCAACATCTCATAGCGATAAACCTCCATCACTAATACCTCCCGAGTCGGGAAGTTGCGATAAAAAGTGGCCTGCCCGATGCCTGCCTTCTTCGCGATCGTGCTTAGGGGCACGTCTGCGGAAACGGTCAGTTCCTGAAGTGCAACCGACAGAATACGTTCGCGATTTTGCTGCGCATCAGCGCGTGCCGGGCGCTCCGTTTTTTGTTGTTGTGTCACCAGTCCTCCTGTCCACAATATTAAAACTTGCTTAACGGACAATTGTCCGTTAATTTTTTCCAGTCGGACAACTGTCCGTTTGGCATTCTACCTTTTTCATCAATCCGGAGAAACATATGAAAACTTCAGGTAATACGATCCTCATCACGGGTTCAACCTCGGGGATAGGGCTGGGCCTGGCGGTACGTTTTCATGAAGCAGGCAATAAGGTCATTGTCGCTGGCCGTCGCAAGGCTTTACTTGATCAAATCATAAACGACTATCCCGGCATCGAGGCCATTGAACTCGATATTGCTGATGCCGGATCCATTACCCGGGCGAGCGAACTCGCAGCAGCACGTTACCCCGACCTGAATGTCGTCATCAACAACGCCGGGATTATGTTGAGCGAAAATGTTTTGGATCAGGATGCAGTGAAGATTGCGCAACAGACCGTTGAGATCAACCTTCTGGGGACCATTCGTATGACTTATGCGTTCTTACCGCAGCTGGTTCAAAAGAATGACAGTGTCATCATTAATGTCAGTTCCGCACTGGCGTTTGTTCCGTTCCCTATTGCCATGACCTATAGCGCCACAAAAGCTGCGGTTCATTCATTCACTGAAAGCTTGCGTGTTCAGCTCGCCGACACGCCCGTGCGCGTGATTGAGCTGGCGCCCCCTGGCGTGCGTACCTCGTTGTTCGGACAGGGAAATGACGAGCATGCCATGCCGCTGGATGACTTCCTGACTGAGACGCTCGACCTTTTGCATGCAGACCCGGCGCCTGATGAAATCATCGTTGAGCGCGCCAAATTTTTACGTACAGCCGGGGCGACGGGTCACTACGACAGCGCCCTTAAAATGCTTTCTGAATGGAAGGCTGCAGACTGAACGTTTAGCTCTAAAAAACTCCACAAGTATGTTAATCAACTTGTGGAGTGTTACTTATTATTTTATCTCTTAGTCAGTGGGCGACGTTAAGCTTCTTACGTGCCTCAGCAACAGTCCTGGTATCGGCAGGCTGGAAGCCGGTATTACCATCAGAGTCGAGGAAGGTTACACACCTTACGGTTTTGCCATCCTCGGCCTTATCGATATACAACGCGGTACATTCAGTCAGCAGGATAAAGTTGGTTCGGTCCATCAATGCCGGGACCACGCAGATATTCGGGGAAGATTTCGAGAAGTTACCACAGCCGTAAAAACCGCAGAAACCACAGTAGGTGCAGGGTGCCAGGTTGATACCCTGCGGGTTAGTGTAAGTTGCACCAGTGGTTCCTGCCGGGATCGGGAATGGCAGACTGCTTTATGAATTGCCGGTGGGTTCAACGCCGATCATCATATCGTTGTGCAGAGGGTCCTCTCATCATCTGGTGGTTCTGGTACTGTCTTATGACGATTAAAACAGCGTCATGGACAAAGCAGAAAGAGCGAGTATGCCTGCGCAACTTTGGTTAAAGCGCCTGACTAACCGCGCATCCGTAAGGTAGTGTTTGATCATTGCACCAAACCAGGCCCAGATCCCAACACAGGGAAAACTCACGGCAGCAAAAAGAACGGTGTATAGCGCTATATCCTCGAATGAAAACACGCTGGGCAGACATGTGGATATTGCCACACTTGCCATAATCCAGGATTTCGGGTTGATGAGCTGGAAAAAAGCGGCTCCGATAAAACTCATTGGGTGTGATGTGTCTGCCGACCTGATTTCACCGGTGCTTCCCAAAATCTTCCAGGACAAATAAAGAATATAGGCTGCGCCGCTATACTTCATGAACACCTGGATATAAGGGAATAAAGTAAATATTTCATGCAGTCCCAAGCCGACTAAAAGTAGCATGAGTGCACTTCCGGCACTTGCGCCGGATATGTGACCCAGTGTTTTACGCGCTCCAAACCGGACGCTGGAAAAAAGGACCATGAGGTTGTTTGGTCCTGGGGTGACGGACATAACGATCGCCAGAACCAGAAAGGAGCTCAACTGCTGTGCTGTGATACTCATCTACTCCAGTCCTGTTGTTGTATTTCTTCCTTGTCGTCGCCAAAAATCTCGGGCGTTTTCCGTTTTATTGACCCTGATTTGAAGCAGAGTGAGTTTTTAATTCTGTTTGTCTCAACACAGGACCGGAACAGAGGAACTAAATAAATCTTTTGCATATGACTTTTTTTTGAATTTCATAAGAAGTATTCTCATAATTACCTTATAAAATTAGTCTATCAACAGGTTTTTTTGAGATGGATAAAGATGTGAATGTCGTTCAGACAAAACTGATTCAACAGCCGAAACTGGATGCGAAGGACCGAACATTATTAGCCATCCTGGCTGAAGACGCCTCACTAAGCTATTCGGAACTTGGGCGTCAACTGCACCTTTCAGCACCGGCGGTACATGAGCGGGTCAAACGGCTTAAGAGTGAAGGGGTGATTACAGGGACAGTGGCCAGGCTGGACAGCAACAAAATCGGGCGCCCGCTGCTGGCATTCATCCATGTCGATACGTCGAGTTGGGCTGTAACGCGCTCAATACTCTCTTTAAAGTCGCTTTCCGATGTCGAGGAAATTCACACCGTAGCAGGTGATAGTGCCATGTTGCTAAAAGTCAGAACCCAGAATACTCAGTCACTTGAAGCCCTGCTGGAAGTGATTCATTCAATTGACGGTTTTACTGGAACACGCAGCTATATTGTATTAACCCCCCACCTTGAAAGAGGGCCAGCCCCCTTACTCTCAAAATAGAGCTGAAGTGATGTGATGGATGCCGCTTCCATCGATTACATTGAAGTGCTCTACAACCGAACCCGGCGTCACAGTCATCTTAGGGGTTTCAGCCCCGAGGCCTTCGAAAAGGCCTCACCGTGAGGACAACAAATATCTACTGTCCCGAACGGAACGAAAGTGATCCCTATCCTTAATCCCTGGAATGGTTCTCGCATCGGGACAGCTCGTTGTTCTGTGAACTGATTATCCGCTGGCCCAGCTTCAACAGCTAAAACGTGCCAAGAGTGAAACCGTTCGTCATTTTTAGGAATGCTAAAGGTGGTCGGGCAGTGGATGGATATATGGGGTCAAAACCAAAGACACCTTTGGTGGTCACGTCATTATCTCACCGCAAATGCCCCTCAATCAGCCCCCCACATCTCTCCCGGACGGCAGTTGCCTGACGCAAAAAAGCAAAAAGCCCGCTTAAGTTTCCTTAAGCGGGCTTTTCTAATTTGGCTCCTCTGACTGGGATCGCCCTTGCCAATAACTGGCTAATAAATAAGCTAAAGGAGAGTGCTACTCCTGTCAAGACCCCCAGAATGACCACCAATAGTGATGGGTTACGTAAATCTGGTATGAGCGTTCCGCGACATGTGATGATCCTTACTATTCTATTCCCAGAAAATGAAGCGTTGCTATTGAAACTTCCCAACCGCCTCATCGGCTTAACGGTTCGAACCGGAGGAGCGCCAAAGGCATTTCCGTTTTCAATGGTTCTAACTCTGCTGAAACCGCTATTCCTGAGACACGTCCCCCGGTGGGATGCGCAGCATTATCTGCAAGATTTAGCTTCTTACGCCCACTGCAGTTGCTGAACCTACCTGCGCTCGAAAGTGTTTGGGAAATTGGTAGCATGTTCGACCCGAATTTTATAAACAAAAATTGTGCAGGCCGCTTTTCTCCGTACGTTTACCAACCGGATATCAAATCCTGTTCTCCCGGGCGAGGAAGACTTCAGTGACATATCTACTCAGGTTGCCCTTCACTCATTTTCCTCCTGCGCGGTCGTTCTGAAATTCAGCGATGCCTTGCTGCGTGTGTTAAAAAAACTTATCCACACCAGGGGAAAGAAGGCACTGTCGCAGGTAATGTAAGACTCAATTTTATCGCCTGCATATTGCACTCAAGGTACTCCCGTTGTCAGGCTCACAAACCTTGAAAAGGCTCTACCAGTTCCGGTATGGCAATTTCTAATCTAGGGTGAGGAAAAAGGTAAACACATAGTGCGAAGGGGCGATATCGTTAAATAAATGCAGCGATATTGAGAATAATTTCGAATTGGCAGCAGCGCTGGCCGCCGATGCTGAAAGACGAAAAGCTGGATGCTGGTGGCTCAATTACGGTGAAGTTGTAGGATAATCTAATGAAAGCATGGCAAATCTTTGTGAAGGTAGTTGAGAAGGGGAGTATTACTGCTGCGGCTAAGGATATGAATATCGTTCCTTCGGCTGCAAGTAAAATGATTTCAAAACTTGAAGCAGAGCTAAGAGTAACCCTTTTTTTTCGGAATTCGCGAAACCTGGCTGTTACTCCTCAGGGGATACTGGTATATGATAAAATCAAATCAATACTTGAATCGATGGATGAATTATATGCTGAAGCACGTAACCCCGATGATGTAGTGAAAGGGAGTATCCGCTTATCTGTACCTTCTGTTATTGGCGAGTATATGGCGAACATATGGATTTATGAATTTCTTCAGAAACATAGGAAAGCAAAGGTATTTTTGGATACCCGTGATGTGTTTACAAATGAAGCCATTGAAGAAAATGATTTAATACTTAAAACAGGTGAGGTTGAAAATGAATCTCTTGTTCATAAAAGACTTTCGCCACTAAAGTTAGTGTTGTGCGCCTCTCCGAAGTATTTGTCGACGCATGCTGAAATAACAGAACCAAAAGATTTAGAAAAGCATTCAGTATTTCCCCTCCATCACCATGGTTTGGCTGGGCCTTTGACGATGTTTCGCGGAATTGAAACGTACACATTGCAACAAAGCAATAACTTCAGATTTTCCTCAAATAACTTAGTTTCGATATTGAATCTTGTTCTTTTAGGACATGGAATTAGCATTTGCACGCCAGGCTGGTTAGCAGCCCAAAAAATCTACAATAATCAGATACAATTAATTCTCCCTGACTGGACCATACCAGACCTTCCTGTATACCTAATTTGGAAACAAAGACAATTTCACACCCCGCTATTTAAAGAATTCTCTGTGTTTATCGGTGAAAAGTGGGATAACCGTTCGGTAATTACAAAATCTCAGATTTGAAAGTATTCATTAAAAACTAAAATTGGGTTCCGCATCCAGGGTTTGGATTTAAGTGTGGTGGTTTATGTGTTGATTTTTCCCTGAATATAAAAACCACCCAGCCACAGGCTGCTCTTATATCGGGACACGTTGTATTAAAACGATTGACAGAGGATGTTTTGTCGGATTTAGATAATTCATTCAGGTACCAACAGCCATGATACACAAGTCAGTTACCTATACGCGACGTGATGAGGTCTGAAAGCTTTTTATTTCTTATTACTGTAGTGCCAAACTTAAGCTTGAGGTTGGAAAATACCCCCACCTCTTTACTTGTGCGAAAGCGAAGTAGGGGGTATTTAACAGGTAGCGGGTTTCTCTGACATGTTAATTGCCAGGGTATCCTCGGCACATCAGATCTTATCAGAAAAAGGTAAGGCGGAATTTACTAATTATCGAGAGCACTTAAAAAATTCTTAATATGAACGAAATAATTTTCCACTCCAAACGCAATACTCTGTGGATGATTAGCACCTTCTACAAAATTGGTTGTTACACTTTCGTTACCTGCCCCATAAATGTCTCGAATGAGATGAGCTTGAGAAATTGGTACTGTGGTGTCTTCTGTGCCATGAATGATAAGTAAAGGCAGTTTGCACTCCGCGATGACAAAGGGACTCACACCTGACCCAATAGTGACATGTTGTTGCTCTTGTAAAATGTCGTCAACAAGTTCTTTTACTTGAGGCACTTGCGCGTAACTCAACTGCGGATATTGACGTAATATATAACCCTCGACAAACTCCTCCAGCCATGAATATCCGCAATCCTCAATTATAGCTTTCAAGTTATTTATACGTTGCTTTTGAGCATAACTCACTGCTGACAACGCAGTGGCTGCACCAAGCGAGTAACCAAACAGGATAATTTCTTCACTCGCCCCTCTCACTTTTATAATTTCTTTGATCCACTCAACCATATCTCTTGCATCAAGCGTGCCCAGATTTCGTAGGTTCGTTGCACTTTTACCATGTCCTCTCAAATCTGGAGTTAGCACGCTCAACCCCAGCTTTTCAAAAACACTTACCCAGGGCCCTGTATTGTCTGCCTGGCTTGTAATCCCATGGATTATTAGCACAGTTCGGGAGGCTTGCTCCGGACGTTTTAGGGCGCGCTTATAATAGGCATTCAATTTAGTCCCATCTCGGGCATTAATAAACCACGTTTCTTTCTCACTTTGACGATAAGATTCAACCAGTTTATCTATAAGTTCTGTGTCGGGGCCGTCGAGATGACCCGTGGTATCATTATTATCACCATGATTGACAAAAGCATCATGATAAATAGCCTGGGCAATCTCTTTTAGATCTAACTCATTATTAACCATATTATTTTCCTTAGTATAAATCTTATCATGTTTAATGAATGTATTGGTCAAAGATAAAATATAAGGCGTCATGTATTAATAAAACTCGCACTTTCATAACTCACGGGTTGAAACCGCCGGAGTTTGATTGTTATTGTAGCTTTCTAGTGGTTAGAGTACCCGTCAGGAATTTTTTAATCACATTATTAAAAGCAATTTCTTCATTTCTATTAGGGTTATTTTTCTTAACCGATAGTAGATTGTCTGGATATTTTTTCACTCGGTCTTTGGCAGGTTTTTCTTTTATTTCCGTTATAAAAAGTCGGCATCTAATAGATGTGCCTTTGCTTGTTTTAGTCGTACTTTTCTTCCAGCACGAAATAACAGTTTGCGTGCAATGACTAGATAAATAATATAAAACGTCTCCGGCACGGCGTTGAGAAATGTGAAATGCTTGACTGACATCATCTCGAGATATTGCTTCTTTTCTCAGTAATCCCCACCATGCAACAGCTAACCACATTGGAGGAGACTCAAGATGTTGTAAGTTTTGCGGTAAGTGCCAGGAACCATGGTTACTTTGTGTGCCTTTAATAATACATGGCGTGGACATTCTAGTTGCATTTTCTTGTGAATTTCTCATGGTTATATCTCCGGTTTTCATGTACTTAATTTAAAGCCTATGGCTCGTTAATTAAAACTTCCCCGGTATTTATGAATCTATCGGCTACTATATTATTGGATAATTAAATTATCTCATTATAAATTAAATGTGACTCGTCATGTAAATCACAGTTAATATTTTCATATAGAATATTATCAATATAAGTCACCTTAACTTTTGCTAAACAGTTTTTTTCCTTTGCTGGAGGGTATTTCATGCATTACACTGAGTTGGTGTTAAGTTGTTGTAGTTAAAGTGTTAAATTGAATGGGTGGACTAAACTATCGTTTTTGTTCAAAAAAAGGAGTATAAATCTACTTATGTTGCAGGGTGATTCATTTGATATTACTTATCCACTCCTCGCTCCCTCGCAGGGGATTTTCCCATCAAATTCAGAAAAATTGTGAAGGATGTCTGATGTGATTCAGAGGTCAGTTATTATAACGGGAAGGCAGAATAGGGGAATGAACTGTTTCAACAACCTCAATGACGACCTGATAAATCCCAAAATGCAGGTGGAACTGAAACGGGTGTATTTTAATTGCGATAGCTTTAACACCAATCGCTTTTTATGGGCTTAATGAATAACGTTGTATGAGTTAGCATCGGAGATTACTTTAAGTATGGTTTTTAAGAGAATATCACCCCCGACTGGCTTTAGTAAGACACTATCAAAATAATAACCTGTCAAATCCAATTTAGATTCATATGGTTGGGCTGTAAGTAAAATAATCTTTATATCTGGTTGTGACGATTTTACATATCTTAAAAGCGATAACCCATTCATAACTGGCATTTTCAGATCGGTAATGATAATGTCTATCTTTTCCTTACTTAAAATATTACAAGCTTCAAGACCATTTTTTGCCGTGACTACATTAAATCCATAACCCAAAATAAAATCATATAAGTTTTCAAGGCTATTTTCTGCGTCATCTACAATAAGAAGTGAATATTTATCACAATCGATCAAGAAAGGGATGTGGCTTTCATTAATACAACTTTCAATTTGTGACTCATCTGAAATCATTAACTGAACATCAAACCAGCAAGTAATACCTCTTTGCTCTGAATTATGTTCAATATGCAATGCCGAGTTCATATTCTCAAGTAATTGCTTTACTATTGAAAGCCCCAGGCCACTACCTATCGTTGATTGGACATTGTCCCCACGAGTATAAGGCTGCATCATTTTATCTGTATCATCGGATGAGATTCCCGGACCACTATCTTTTACTGAAAACTTTACCTCAACGCATGATTCATCAATATAATTACATTCAATAGATAATAATATATCACCTTCCTCTGTATATTTAGCGGCATTATCCAACAAGTTCACGACAACTTGGCGCAGCCTGGTGTAATCAGCGATAACAACGGTGGGTAAAGTTTGAGATATTTGACTGGAGAAGTGATTTTTCCTTCTTGTTGCCAAAAATTTCCCTTCGATTTCTAACTGCAAGCAGAATGCATTGAAAAATTCTACTGAAGGGTTAAGTTCAATTGTTTTTAAATTATTTTTTGAAAACTCTACTAACTCTTTAATTAAATCTAACTGGTAATTTGCATGAAATTTAATAGAGTTTAACACTGAATGATTTTCCTTAGTACCAAGCATTGTTAAGCTATCAATTATTGCAACTAACGGGGAGCGCAAATCATGGCTAATATGAGCGAGTAAAACATTGCGCTCATTCAGAGACTCTTGCAGTTGTTTCGTTCTAATCTGAACTAAATCCTCAAGTTTATTATGTTCAAGTAGACGCTGCTCTGCTAATAGTTTTTCTGCTTTAAGGTGTCGCTTTCTGGTTTCAATAATAGTTAAAGAAAGTGTCAATAATAAAATTATTGTCCCTGGTCCAATAGAAAAAAGTCCCCTTATGTCTTGACTGGTTCTCCAGGGAGTATTCTCCAAATGGAGCATATATCGCAGAACAAATTGAATGGCCAGGAGGATTATCATTACCCACGCCATCCAGGAAAGATGTATTTTCTTTTTGATACCTACGATAACCGTTAAAGCGACAACAGGATATATTAATCGTAAAACTAAGAAGGAAAGCTCTCGGCCTTGAGTTGAATCAACTATAAGGGACCAGATATTGCATGCAAAATAGAGAGCTACAATGCAATAATAACATAACTTGACATACCATGTGGAGTATTGCACTTTGAGTAAAAACCATAAATACATCATTGTTAAGGCAAAACTTACTACCATTGTTGATGTTAATATAACCCTGAATGAAGATAGCATCCCTGGCAAGAAAATAAGGTAACCGTTTAACAATGCTGTAATAATTAGATATGACAACAAGGCCAAACTTTGAGAAAGCAACAGAAGGGAACGTGTTAACAATCCAACCCCAATTGTTATCAAAGAAATCACAAGTACAGCCCCTGCGACAAGCCCCCCGAAAACATTGGATTCTTGCTGAGATTCTATAAATTGCCCTGATGACCATAATTCAGGTTTGACTACCAGGGATAGATCTCCAGCAATTCTGACGAATACACTTATTTGACTTGATCCTATCAATTCTAATGGGAAAATTGGTTGAGTAGTCGCAATACTCCATTGTTGTAATAAAAAATCAGGCCCCGCTTTGAGTTCTTTCCATTGACCATTATTTATATAATATACTTGAATATTTTCAATTCTGGGGGAACCTACGCTTAACCATCTGGTACAATTAAAAAAAATTTTATTTTGAATTTGTATGTTGAGCCAATATGCTGACCTTGAATAATGTAGCATTAAGTTCGACTTCGAAAGTGGATAGAATTCAGTTGAATGTTTATTAATTATATTGTCTAACGTCAGTATTCCTGACTTATCTTCAAATATTGTTGTGGTTGGCTCAACATGGCCACTATCAATGCTGCATACGTCATCAAAAGCAAATGTATTTTGAGAGGGAAATATCCACATCATAGTAATAAATATAAAAGCAGTCGCTATTTTAGGCATGTGTTCCCCGCAAAATTGATCTAAAAACAACCCTTTCATGATCTGTTGGAGAGCAAGGTTTGTACATTTTTCTTCAGTTGCTTATTCGTTTGTATCTAGGAGTGCGTATGGTAAACGTTGTTATTAATACTTGTTCTGTGTCGACGGTATTCCATAGGTGTCAGTCCATGAGCCTTACGGAAGGAGGTGGTAAAGTTACATGCGTTTAAATATCCTGTTAAAGTAGCGATGTCCTGAATACACATATCACTGGATTTAAGCAGTTGTTTTGCTTTCTTTAAACGCACATCTCGGATATATTCAAAAACAGTCATGTTTAATTTCAATCTAAAAATTCGCGACAATTTTTTATCGTAAGTTCCAACAGAACTTGCAATGAGAGATAATGACAGGACATCTGATAAATGCCCATCAATGAACTTTATCGCAGCATGAAATAACACTGTATCATTTTCATCCCCTCCATGGATATCGGCGTCATCAATGATCAAATGGTGGGTTTTTTCTATAAGGAATATATTTTTTAAATTTAAATGTAACTTTATACGGGCTAATACCTCTTCAGCCTCACAAGGTTTAATAATATAATCTACCCCTCCTAATTCGAATCCCTTAAGTCGTTCATCCAGTAACCCGGAAGAAGTCAAAAAAATTACAGGTATGGTTTTTGTAGAAATACTTTCGCCCAACAGTCTGCTCATAGCAAACCCATCCATGCCTGGCATCACAACATCCAACAAAATCAAATCTGGTTTAAGAGCAATTGCATGTTGATAACCCGACTTTGCCGATTTTACTACTGTTACTTTCCATTTCTGCTGTAAGAGGATGTTAATAACCGACTTGATGTTGTCTGGATTGTCATCAACAATAAGAATATGAGGGGTTTTAATATCTTTCAATTCTGTATGCATCTCATCTGGCCTCTAGGTTAATTGTTACTAGCAGATTAAAAGGTATGTTTATAGAATTATACTAGACTTAACTCTCACAATCTTTCTTGCGTGGTTTATGCGTTTTTTATGGTGTTTACATTGAGTTATAGACTTCTACTCATTGCCTGGCAGATGTCATTTTTAGTTTGTTAAAAAATTTAGTTCATTAAAACATAAGGTAGTATAGCAACAAAAAACTCTATTTTAATGAGTCTTATCACAATACACAATTTACAAAATGAATTAGGCCAGGCAGTCAGGGATGCTGGCTTGTTTAACGCTCAATTAATTTTTTACTATCCCGATGTAAATTCCTACGGAATCATATGATTCCGTGAGTTAAGTTGCAGATACTGTGCAAATCTTGAGTTTATTCCTAACCGATTTTGTCACTATCTTGCTCAGTTGAACCGCTGGCTAAGGCACGGGAGGTAAAGTGGGATTGAAGCCGGGTTCTTAACTTTGCTGAATAATCCCAGACCTGCAATGCCATTAAAACGACGGTTTGCCTTTAACCTACGAAATTTTGAAGCCGTTTGCACAACGTCGCGAATACCCCATAGCCTAATTCATCAATATAATAGATTCCCGCTATTTCTCAGTCGTTATTTTTACTGTTCCCTAAGCCACTGCTTTCTTATCCAGTCACTCCTTAGTATTTCGACTTTTCTGAAGGCTTAAGTCTATCAGTCACTTAAGGTTGAGGATTAACATGTCAAAAACTTGTCGCTCTATATATAAAACATTGCATTGAAAATAGCAAGTTTGCCGCACTTTACTGGCAGAAAAACAGTTTCTTTTTAACTGAGGATACTGATGGTTTGTTCGTCCGGGAAGGGATCTTCATCGTGGGGCTTCACGTTACAGATGAAAATATTATCCACAAAGTTGTGTGTGAATTGATGGCGAATTAATCAGAAAATTCACTCACGAAACAAAACTTTCAGCAATACACTGATTAATAACAGTTTAATTTCCATCCTGCATATGTTTCTGGTGAGGAATTCGTTCCTAAAAAAATTTCATGATCTTCTCATTAAAGATTGCATTATCGATTCTCTCGTGCTTAGGCTTAGGTCATCGTTTCCATTATGGAAAACATGCTTTTCTTAATAAGGGATTCATTATGCCTGAGCCGTGTGTAATATATTAAGCATCTTAGATTTAGTGGGATTAATCATCGCAGTGTGCGTGTTGTTGCCTATTAATGAGGGCGATGCATTGTCTTTAAGACATAACCCTTCTGATAATAGCAATCGTTGTTGCCAGAGGACGATGAAGGCCACTACGCGACCCTTTTGTTGGTAATAAGTATCGTTATTTTCAATACATTATCATTTCTTTAAATCTATGAGTTAGTTGAGTTTATAAATACGTGAACTTATTTAATTAATTATTAATTGTTAATTTCAGTTGGAGTCAATAAGGTTTTCTTAAGTGGTGGTTAAAGTCCTTATTGCAATCTAATTCCTCGATACTGTTATTTCATCGCCATACTGCTCCGTTAAAAATAATTTGGTATTTATTATGCAATTACACGCACTACTTGAAAAATCTTTTATTCTAAAAAATACAGTTGGGTTGAGCATATTATCCCCCCTTACAACGAGTCTGCGCAGGGATATCAACATTGTGGGTTGCAACGGCGGGGTGTCATTATGAGTAAAGCTCAAAGTGGCTTTGTTGAATAAATCGGATTTAGATAACAGGTCACCTGTCAGTCATTTTCTCAGATAATCCGTACACTTTCGGGCACACCTGTACGCGTCATTTTGTTTAAAGCACGGACGATGGCCATAGCTTCTCCGACTTTTGCCTCGTAATCCAACAGGGTCAGATGACCACCAAACTGTTGTTTAACCAGGTGCATCGCCGTTTCCGCCAGACGTGGCGCTTTTCCTGACCGTGTTTTTTCACCTTCCATTCGCCTTCACCGAAGATTTTTAAGCCAGTGGAATCGATAACGAGCTGGGCAATCTCGCCGCGCATGGGGTTTTTGAAAGGAATATTGACGGACACTTAGCCCGTCTGCTGACGCAGGAATAATCCGGGCAACGGAGCGGGAGCTTCATTAAGGTAAAAATGGAATCAATGAATCCTTGAGCGGCGCGCAGCGTGAGGCGAAAGAGGCGTTTGAGCATCTGTACTGTGGAAATAGCGAGCGCAGAATAACGTTGTGGACGACCACGTGACGGCGTTTTTGGTTCGTCGTATCAGTCCCGAATAGCCAGTTCATCCAACCAGAATGTCAGTGAGCCTCGATTGATGAGCGCCTTATTGTAGGCTTTCCAATTGGTGATTTAGAACTTTTGTTTTGCCACGGGGTACCACTACAGGGGCAGTGATGTGGTGATCTGACCCTGATTGCTGCTAAAAGTCCGATTTATTCAACAAAGCCAATATCCCATCGTAGATGTCCAAATATTATTATTTATTTGACGGTAGCCAATACGTTATGTAATCAGATGCACCGGTATCAAACCTTCATAGGTAAAAACATGGACAGCATATTCGACAAGGTAGGGATGTGCTCAAAAAATGCGAAGGTGAGAAATACCTCTTTCTCTATCGCTCACCCCGCCAAAAAAAATTCTCTGATTCATGAATTAACAATGAATAGTTGATCACACCGATGAAAAACTGATGCGCTGCTCAAAAAGTAATCTCCGATAGTATTTTATGGTTGAAGAAATAGTTTAACTAGAAATAATTCCCAATATTCAAATTGTACTTAAGTTTAATTTTAACATACAACCTCATTTATTTAAAATAAAAATATTAAAGATACGCATCTTGATATATAAGAAGTGACTTTTCAATTTAAGTTAAGGGTTTTATTTTAATACCATTTTGGCTCTGAAAAAAAGATTGGAATATCGATACTATCTTTTGTATCAGGCAGTGAAATTGTGATTATATTATTTTCCACATTATCATTGATAATATTGAAAATAACCACGCCATTTTTTAAGATATCTACATTTGTTGGTTTTTGATAACACCCAACGATAGAGCTATTCCCATTTGCAGAAACTACGATTTGGTTCCCGCTATAGGTATCTCTATCGATTAGAATATAAAAAATGCAACTTGAGCGGCCGTCAGCCAACGCAGCAGTAGTGAAAGCATAAGCTTTGAAAGCACCAACACCATCATGCCAAAGATAAAAAGTTATATTTTCCAGGTTAGCTTGTAAAGCCCCGTCAACAGAGCCAATTGTACAATTTACAACATTTTTATCATAACTAAGTACTGAAAATTGAGCCAAACCAAAACTATCAGGCGTGAATCTATATTCTGAGTTAGTTGAATTTATATCTATTCCCCCTGTTGAATTACCGTAAATTAGCCCGTTATCTATTGTTGCAATTAACTCTTTACCGGGTTGAGAAAAAACAGTAACAGTATTATGTGGGAAATAATTGGAAATAATATCCGTGCTCAAAGGGGAGCCATAGGTAGAATGAGTTCTAATGTATGGGATATCCTCAAGGTTCACCATAGTTGTGCCAGGAGTTGAAGTTGTATTCTTATTGACAATATATATCCCCATCCCAGTCCCATTTTGACCTAAACATACCACATACTTAATTGGGACAATAAACTCTTTATACCCTTGAGCGACATCATTAACTGAGATGGTCGTGGTATACTCCCATTTCGAATCATTAATATAATTCCCCTGAGCATCAGTTCCTGACCAAGAGAAAGAAATGCAATCTTCTTTTTTCATGGTTTCATATTTGATGCGAACAATAAGGCCGCTCTCCGCTATCAACGATGAGAAGGAAACAATAAAGTTAACTGAATCGGGGAAATAGGGAGGGGGGAACTTTATTGATGGTGAGTTTTTGATGATGGCTTGTACCACATTTGATGACCCATCAATGTTTCCGCTAAAGTCAGTGGCATTATATCCAATATCATACGCGCCATCTGGTATATCAGAAAAAGGAATATAAATCTCATTGGGGAAAGTAGCAGGTTGAGGTATTGTTAAAGGGGTGGAGAGGATATTGTTAGCAAACCCAACCAAGGTATCGTATGGTTTAGGAACATACTTGTCAAGTCTAATAATCAGAGTGTTCTTTTCTTGGATTTTTGCAATGTCAATAATACCATTTTTATCCAATTGTGGTAAAAAAGGAGCTGGTAAAGAATTTTTCGTGAGCATAATGAATTCCACATTAAATGTCTAAAAATGAAATGTCAAAATCCACATTATCGCCATCGGACGTTGCGGTTAGTTGGACATGGTATGTGTTTTTCTTTGCGCAAACTAAATCTATCGTTGCGGAGCCATCTGAAAGTAAGGGTATATCTGCATAATTTTTTTTACCAACACATGTTGTTTTACGACCAACAATTTGAACAGGTACGTCAACAGTTATTGTAACGTGATCCACTCCATTCCTTTCACGATCGACAAGAAGATAGATGCTACACGGCGTTTTGTTATCTCCAGGAGCACCTGTAGTGTAGTTATAAGCAATAAATTCTATAGCTAATGTTGATTCCATGTAACCTAGAAAAATAAGTGGGTAAGTTAATATGGGGATGCTGCCATCCAAAGAAGAAATTGTCAGTGATGCACTTAAATCGAAATTCATTTCAATCATCGAAGATAAAGGTGCCTGTATCCGAAAACTAGCCTCACCATCCTCATCACAACTAAAAGGGATAGAGGATGACCCTTTAGTCCCGTGGTCATCCAAGAAATAAACATTTCCAGATACACTTGCAATAAGGGGGATTCCAGGCGTTCCGTAAACAGTTACAATGTTTGATGGATTAAGATTAGGATAATTAGTTATATCGGAAGGTGCAGCATTCTGCGTAATGATACACTTATGTACTGCTGATAATATGGATTGATTATTCATAGCATTCCTCTAATAAAAAAGGTAAGAAAAATATTTATAAGAGCTAAATATTTAATAATGAGGGATAAATGGCACGCCTCAGTAGGTGTACCATTGTATAAATTAACCCTCTGTTTTCCAGGAAACTATATTGAAATAAATATCATTATAATCATCATCATTTTCATCTTCATAAGCTAAACTCACCACCGAACCAATTGGAGTTCCATCATCAGATGTAAGCATAGTAACTGATTTCTGAAATTTCTTGACTGAGTTATTATTTTCGAGAACAAGAAGCTGTAGATTATCACCTACCATTCTATCATGACTAACACTCAAGGGCGGATCAATATTTCTGCTTTGTTTTTCAGCGTCAATATAAGTTTTTTCGGAATCTCTTAAAATCACGTGAACTCGGTTTGCCGCTTGAGTGGTGCAGATCCATGAAATATAATCACCTTTAGCAAAAGTTGAAAATAAGAAAGGCTTTTGATCCGATTCAGAATTAGTGATTTTTTCACTTGATTGTTCGACTATAATACTTTTCATTTTAATCTCCTAAAGTATTAGCGTTCTTAGGATCTTGGCCAATTACAATGGCCAAGGAACCACAATAACCTGACGCATTTATGGTAAGCAACCCAGAATCTCCTTCATTACCCGATAAGTCTATATTAAAGGTACCAGTATCAATGTCGGTTTTATTGTCAAATCGTAACATTTTAAAAATATTATCTATTCCAGGCTCAACGCTGACATTTTTTCCTTTTAAAAGTTTTTCCTTTTCATCTCTGGCAGCTATTACTGCAGTTTCAAGCTTACGCTGAGGATTCCAGTATACAGACACGAGCCTAAAATCTCCCTCCTTAACCGGTGGTACAATAGGAAGGAATGTCACACTGACGGTTGCAGATCTTCCTCCTGCGGTTGCAGTTATTGAAAACTGACCAGGTGTTCTGCTAGTAAGATTTGTCGATGATTTTCCATTTTGATCGGTTAGAACTTTAGGAGTTACAATGGTTACCTCATTGGAGGTAGAAGTAAAGTCGACCTCGATATCCTGTGATAGTGAATGTCCGTTTTCATCATACACGGTAGCAATGATCCTATCTTCTGCTGAGCCATTAGCAATTTGATTATCCGTAACTGTTTGCAGGGTAAGAGATGAAACCTGCGGATTAATAAATTCCAGCTCCAAAGAAGGTGCTTTTATTGAGCTATCGGCATATAAGCAAGCGTTAAGTTTAAATTTTCCAACTTTCTTATTGACTGCTGATATTTCTACCTTTGCTCTTCCAAGGATATCCGTTGAAACAATAATCTCTTGCGGGGTTTTAGAATGATCAGAGAACTTAATATCCGTTCCATCTAAGGTGAATTTAATATATTTGTTAGGCATCAAATAATTATTTTTGCTTACCTTGAGTGCTACTTTTATTTTTTTTAAATAGGACTCCTTCCTAATTCCTGATATCCAGGTTAACTTGAGTTCTTTATCTGCTGAGTTTTGAGTTGACATTTTTTACCCTTTTAAGCAGAAGATTACAATGGAACAATTCATCTAAGGCACTTAATGTGAAGTGTCACCAAGATATTAATATATGGAAATAGTAGCGCTTAATATAAGCGCTAACGGAAGGTTAAACACTGCCTGGTGCGGTTGTATCCAGATAGCCGCTCCAGGGTTCAGAATAATTATCATCTACATGATATTGAAATGAAATATCTCCAGGGTACCCATCCGGGCCTGATTCATAACCGGTAAATTTTGAAGCAAGGATGTGAATTTCAGCATAGGTTTTAGCAATATCCGCGTCTGTTACTAATTGAGGTGTAGGGGGGAATTGAAGCGTTACAGCTTTTTTGTTTTCCTGAGGATCCCAACCATCAGTCTTCATCTCAATTTGAATATATTGTCCTTTATTTACATATCCTGGAGAAGTTGAGACCGGAACGCGGATAGTGATGCCTCCAATGATATCATCAGCGTTAATTCTATGATCAGTTATTTCATGTTGAGAGCCATCATAAACAGTAACAACTTTTTTATATGGCCTATTTTGATTTTTATCTGGCTTATTTGGTGCTTGACCTGTCAACTTAATATGAAGCGGTATTGATTGAGAAATGCTAAGGTTACTATCTCGAACGTAATAGTAAATATCATAATCCCCAACTCTAGGGAAAGCGTCGTAAGGAATAAATGCGAAAGGCTGTATGCCCCATTTATAATCTTCAGGAAATGTACCACTGTTTAAAAACGTATCTTTCTTGTTTTTTGTATCAAAGGCTATTATATAGGCAGTGTCAGTAGGAAAGTGACCCGTATATTCCGGAATTACAACGCGGAATTCTGAATTTAAATCATGATTGGTAGCATCAAGAATGTCACCTTTTAATTCTGGGATTATGATAGCTTTAAGTTTTTTACCAGTAAGTGTTTCTACTGTAGTAATTAGTACACTTTGTGATGCAGGATCCTTTAGTACTTCATTAAGATTAACGTATATTTCAGCTAAGCCAGCTTGACTGCTAGTTACTCTTTTGTCAGCGAAGATTAATAGATTAATTGTTCCTGATGTATCGGTGTTTACATAAAATGCAGTACCACCATCTTTACTTGGTTTTATTTCATCACCAATGGTTGTGCTTCCGCCGGTATTTGTTGCTTTAAATAACCTTATCGCTGTTCGATTGGCATCAACGACTAATGGAAATTGATAGTTAGCCAAACTTTGATTATTATTATCACGAGCATTTAGTTGCATCGATACGTGCATGTGCGTGTCAATGTCTGGTATTGCTGGAAAAACTACCGGATTAGGATCTTTTATAAATCCTCCACTAATGATGGGGGATAGAGCGTCTTGGTCTATTGTATTAATATCATAAGCAGTAAATGGGTGAGTGTCTGTATCTGCATTCAATGTATTAGCTATAGTAAAGGAGGGTGGATTTGTTGCATTACGATCGATTGTCAAATCAACGAAAGCTTGTATAGTGTTTGGATCAGGATAAGTTTGTAGTTCTATTTGGGAATATAATATACCATCAGTAGCCCCAAGTTTTAAAAGCTTATTACCCACTGCTGAAGCTGCTTTGTATGTTACTAGAATTCGAACGGATTGCCCTTTGATGACAGCGGCATTTTTAGGTACGTCGTAGGAATAGATACCAGGCATAATTTTTTCCTTTTGATAATTTCGTGATTGTTTATATAAAAAGTTGATGTAATTAATACACCTTCAAACCTCATATCAATGAAAAGGTTGAGTCTTACTACCTTTTCTATATGTCGTACTCTTTATGAAAACGGTAGATAGTTTAAGTCAACAACATTTTTTAAATAATTTTAATCGAAAAGGGGTTTTGTTGAATAAGTCGGGTTTAGATAAAACTGCCCCCTCTCAGTTATTTCCTCAGGCGTCCTTCACCGCAGTTGCTGAAAACTGATAATAGTTCTGTATTTGCAGGGAAAAAACTGGACAGGTGGGGATATGAAAGAAGGATAAGGATCGACTTCTCACGCCTGGGAACACCGACGGACAACGCTACGGTCGAGTACTTCAACGGCAGGTTGCGGCAGGAATGCCTGAACGAGAACGGGTTCATGTCTTCGGAGGATGCACGGTGCAAAAACGAGGCCTGGCGCATACACGATAACCAGAGTCGTCCCCATTCTGCGCTGGGCTGGATGACCCCGTCAGAATTTGCTGAGAAGTCTGCCGGTTGCCAGAATACACAACCAACACAAAGCCGGTTATTCCTGATTATGAATGGATCACATACGGGGAGCGGGTCAGAAGCCGGTTATTCCTCATTATGAATGGATCATATACGGGGAACGGGTCAAGGATCCGACATGACTAACTGAGCGTTTTATCTAATCCTGGGGGCAGGTCAAAACGAATAAAAAAACTGAACTACCCACTTTTATTATCCTGTGATTAGTCTGCTCACAATTTTTATATCGCCTATTGCATTTATACCTCTCTCGTGATTAGGCTCATTCCGATGATTGATTCCATTATGGAAAGGCTGGTTTTCCTTAATACATATGTTAGTTGCAGTACACTTTTGTTTAGAATGTTCAATATCATATAAATAGAGGTGCTTCCTATAGCAAAAAGTTATAAAACAGGCAACATAAATGGTCGAGTGTTTTTTAAAGATTAGTAATTTCAGATAAATGTAGTGAAGCAGAATATATTCATCATAAAACATCATTCCCATTTAGATCTAAAAAGTAAAGCGAGCCAATTTTTTTAAAAGGGTTATCCGCGATTATATTATTAGTCCATCAACCTCAAGTTGGTGTAAGAAATCTCATTTTACGGTCAAGAATTGATGGTCAAAAATCATGAAAACAACTGCTGCTAAACACACTATACATAATCTATGCTCCTTTAGGACGATGTTCACTGTCTACTTTATAATGCAGTGTATATTGTCACTGGCCTTTTTTTACCCCCCGCAAGCAGTTGCTGAAGAAAATGCATCTCAAAATCCAGTGGGTAAGTATGAAAATTATACTTACGATACTGAACCCTATGTTCTTTCTTATGGTGAAACTGTTTCAACTGTTGCCATTAAACTAGGAATTCCTTTGTCGAAACTTCGCGAAATCAATGAGTTCAGAACATTTTCTCATGGTTTCAATCACTTGAAGCAAGGTGATGAAATTGACATTCCCTTACAATCATCAAAATCTCGTTTTTTTTCGGCCTCAGAACAAAATGGAAATAGATCAGTCAATAAAGCCCCTGACAAATTTGCCAATACACAATCTGTAGCAAATATAGCTTCTCAGACTGGTACTTTTTTTTCACATGATCCGAATAGCACAACTGCATCTTCAATGGCATTAGGACTCGCTTCCAGTGAGGCGAGTGAGCAAGTTCAGCACTGGCTAAGTCATTTTGGGACTGCAAAAGTCAAAATCGGTACTGACCGAGATCTCTCTCTTGATAATTCTGAGCTAGATTTATTATTGCCCGTTTTTGAAAATAAAGAATTTCTCTTATTTAACCAATCAAGCATTCATCGTACCGATGACAGAAGCCAAATAAACTTCGGGCTTGGTTTACGTAGTTTTGATTCTTCCTCAATGTATGGCGGAAACATTTTTTTGGATGATGATTTATCCAGGGGCTATGTTCGTACAGGTTTAGGGATCGAATACTGGCGTGATTTTGTTAAACTAGGTGCGAACAGTTATATCCGCATTACAAACTGGAAAGATTCGCCAGATGTTAGAGATTATCAAGCACGCCCGGCGAATGGTTGGGACTTACATGCTCAAGCATGGTTACCAGATGTCCCTCAGTTAGGGGCGAAATTGAAATATGAGCAGTATTATGGAAATGAGGTTGACTTGTTTGGTAAGGAACACCGCAAACGCAACCCAAATGCTATTTCTGCTTCTATTAACTATACTCCAATACCTTTGGTCACATTTAGTGCTGAGGAGCGTCAAGGTAAATCCGGTCAGAATGACTCTCAACTAAGTATGCAGTTAAACTACAAAATTGGTGTGCCGTGGCAGCAACAAATTACAACTGATTATGTATCAACCATGCGTACATTGGCTGGCTCACGTTATGATCTTGTTGATCGAAACAATAATATAATACTTGAATATCGTAAAAAAGAGACTATCCGCCTGCGTGTAGCTAAACTAATTACTGGTTATCCTGGTGAAAAAAAACCATTAGAAGTTAGTGTTGATAGTAAGTATGGTTTGGATCGAATTGAATGGGTTGCTCCCGAATTTTATTCTAATGGTGGAAAAATTACACAACTAAATTCAAATAATTATGTAATAACCCTCCCCTATTACCAGTTTGATGGGAAATCGGTTAATGCATATATAATCAATGGCACCGCAATTGACTTAAAGGGAAATCACTCTCGCAAAAGTGAGACACAAGTTAGTGTCATGGCCCCGGTAATAAGCCAAGATAAAAGTACTTTTTTACCAAACGCAAGTAACCTTCCTGCGGATGGGAAAAGTACTCAACTTTTAGTGCTCACACTCAAAGACAATAATGATAATTATATTGATGTACCCACATCGTTCTTAAAATTTATAATCAGCTCCAGGAATAACTTAAAAACAGTTGTTTCTGAACCGATCAAAAAATCCCCCGGTATTTATGAAATAACTATTACTGCAGGCAGCAGTCCAGACCTTTTGACTATCACTCCTGAACTAAATGATTATAAATTGCCCTCTTCTAAAGTAAACATAGAGAGCTCAGTACCGGGCGGGACACTGTCAGGCCTGACCGTCTCCCCCGCCTCCGTGCCCGCCGACGGTGCCACGCCCGCCACCCTGACCCTGACGGTCCGCGATGCTAACGGCAATGCCATAACCGGCCAGGCCGCGCAGGTCGCCTTCGCCGTTCGCGACAGCAACGGCACGGCGCCGGCCACTGGCCGCGTCACAGTCAGCGCCCTTACCGAGACCGGCACCACCGGCGTTTACACCGCCACCCTCATGGGGATCCAGGCCGACACCTTCACCGTGACACCGCAGTTCGGCGGCAACCCGATTGGCAGCCTGCAGGGCACGGCTACTCTGGCCGCAATTCCACAACTTAGCGGTATTGACGTCCAGGGCAATGATTTGGCATTAAGTGTGGCCTCAACATTGGGTTTCCCTGGAACAGGATTTAAAGGTGCATCCTTCGCATTTGATATTAGTAATGGTGATGCAAAGGATTTTGACTGGGTGTCTGATGCTACATGGGTTTCTGTAGATACCAACGGAGTAGTGACCTTTACCGGCAAAGGTAATAAAAACAAGGTCACTATTACAGCAACGCCAAAAAATGGTAAGGGAGAAAAGCAACTTTATGAATTTACAGTTAAAAAATGGTTTACGAATATTGCAGATTTAAAGAATCACGATGATGGAGTTAACTATTGTCAACAAAACTCAGCAGAAATGCCTGGCTTTGATGATTTAACCTCTTCGGATGGAAATAATCAACCCGGTCATTTGGGTGAATGGAGAGACCTGAGTAAATATAATGGTGGGGGCTTCGTAAGTGATACCTACTGGACTACATATAATAGTCCAAATGGATACTGGGGATACAATGTATCTCTAAATATCATGGCGGATGATATGACTGGCAATAATCTTGTTAACGTAATGTGCATGGAACCATTATAGGTTATTAGACACGTGTGCTGCGACAATAGTGGCAGCACATGCCATTTAATGGCCTACTAAATTAAGAGCATATGCTTATAACTTATTATGCAAAGGGCTTTCTTTGCGGCGCCTTTTTCGAGGCTTTGTTGAATAAGTCGGATTTAGATAAAACTGCCCCCACTCAGTCATTTCCTCAGGCAGTTCGTACACTTTCTGGCATACCTGCACGCGTTATTTTGTTCAATGCATGGTTCATGGCCATAGCCTCACCAACCTGCACATCGTAGTCACGCAGCGTCAGGTGCCCACCGAACAGTTGTTTAACCCGGTACAATTCGCCTTCACCGAAGATTTTTAAGCCGGTGGAATCGATAACGAGCTGGGCAATCTCGCCGCGCGTGGGGTTTTTGAAAGGAATATTGACGGACACTTAGCCTGTCTGCTGACGCAGGAATAATCCGGGCAACGGAGCGGGAGCTTCATTAAGGTAAAAATGGAATCAATGAATCCTTGAGCGGCGCGCAGCGTGAGGCGAAAGAGGCGTTTGAGCATCTGTACTGTGGAAATAGCGAGCGCAGAATAACGTTGTGGACGACCACGTGACGGCGTTTTTGGTTCGTCGTATCAGTCCCGAATAGCCAGTTCATCCAACCAGAATGTCAGTGAGCCTCGATTGATGAGCGCCTTATTGTAGGCTTTCCAATTGGTGATTTTGAACTTTTGTTTTGCCACGGGGTACCACTACAGGGGCAGTGATGTGGTGATCTGATCCTGATTGCGGCAAAAGTTCGATTTATTCAAAAAAGCCCAATAAAGTTTGAAAACTGCTTAAAAAGAGGCAGATAGAGAGTAAGCGTTATTTCAGTACCGTGGAAGAGCCTGAAATACCTGACAAGCTAGTGGACACAAAATGAGGTAGAGGCTAGCCATAAAAGAGTCACTTCAATACTGAAGAAAAACAATTATTTAATCGTACACCTAATACCATCTGAATCGCCACAGCTAAATTAACAACCAAACTGATTGCTTATCCGTATCTCCCGTGTACATAAACAAAGGGTATCTCTGGGCTAGTGATAAATAGTGGGTGACGATATTTGCTGTTTGCACCTACTGAGCTAATAAGTCGCGAAATCGATGCAACTTTTGCGAGTTTTTCATTTACTTTATGCATAAGTAGCCAGAGGTTTATAGTTTTAATTTTACTAAATAACAGGCGTTTGGAAAGCTATCAGCGTGATGCTTCATTCACCAGCAGATTTGGCTTTCCTCGCAAGAAGAGTTGTTCCTTTCTAATTGATTAGGAGTCACTAAGATGGAAATCGTTGATGTTTTGATTGCCGTTGACGCACCACGAATAATTCGTGATTTTCATAAAAATGATGTTGCAAAAACAGGGCAATATCAAAGCCTTGGGGAGGCGCATGGTTATATATACATGATCGCTACATGGTATCATGCGCGGGATGAAGCAGATTCGGAACTTGATGTCTTCGCTAAGCAAGGCGACAAAATCCGGTGGCGTATGACGACCCTCTCAATGGGGGGCAATTATCAGGGAGTGATCACGGGGTTTGTCATCAATAATGGGGCGGTAAATATCACTCCGCCTGTGCTCGGAAGGGAAACGATTATAACTCCGCAGCTTGATGCGGTCTCGAATAGGGTTATTCTCACCTCAAAAGAAGATGTATTTTGGGAATCAACCGTACTGAAAACGGGTAAGGTAACCTACCACACCAAGTTCCAACTCTACGTAGGTGGTGGTGGTGGTGGTGGTGGTGGTTGTGAAGGTAGTAATGGTGGCGGTGGCGGCGGAAATGATCCGTGTGGCGGATACCACTGGGATCCATTCATCAACTAACATGCCTGTTTAAAGCCTTTTTTTAAAAACAGAAGCCCTATGCATCATTGTGCAATAGTGGCTTCTAGATCTTTTATCTGGCTTATTTATGATCTTCCCAAAACCAAACCCTGAGCTTCTAGTCCCGCTGCTCAGAGAGTTGCCGTTCATTTCTTCCCTATCCTTGCAAAAGACAAAATGCTCTAACGCGCTTTATCGAAAATTTTTGCAGTCCATGTAGACTCATATTTATCCCCTGTTCGTGGATAAAAACGATCTGAATAACACTGTTTATCTTCGGAAACACAATGTACGCCATTACTGAATGTATATTCTCCAAGGTCAATTCCCGTACCATCCCCCAGACTTTTTTGTAATGTCCGCTGAGCTTGTTTCCCCAAATACTGCGCGGTGAATCTCATGGAAATACCCTGATTATCCACACAGAAATTGGCCTTTTTATCGCATACTACGCCTTCAGTGGGGGAAAATACGGCCGCTGCAAAGGAGAAGGTCGATCCCCCCAGTAACGCCGCCATTAAAATGATTTTTTTCATTCTACCTTCCTTTTAAATCTTGCCGAACGTAACCATGCAAAACTTTCTCATCAGTATTCAATATATAATAATGATTTGGTTTCGGTGACATTGCTAGTATGAATTATCCATTACCAACTATGTGCGGAGTTTCATGGATACGTGTCACACTTTTTCAACAAAAAAATTGCATTATGGGTTCTGACGTTAGTATCAATTTACTGAATAAAAATTTTGGACGCGTAAAAGATAACATTATGCATAATTACGGATGATATTAATTTAAAATGCATATTTCCATGAAGCTTTTAGCCATTTATAATGTAAGGGGAAGTGATGATAAACCGCACCGAAAGGTTTTATTTGCACAATAAACATCCGATGCAAACAACTGACGATGCCCAGGGAAGCTATCTTGCGCAGATAGATATTGCTAAAAATAAAGGTAGGATAAGGAAGTTCAAGACAAAGTGGACTGTTCCTTCCCATCCAGAATATGTGTGGGATCAGAACGGGATACCCATTTCGCTTTTTCTTTGGAATGGGCTTGAGTCATCTGATTATAAAGGGATAATTCAACCAGTGCTTGCATGGGCGGATGGCTGGTATGCCTGCACAGTTTATACAGATGACAATGGGCATTACAATTATTCTCCTTATTTCCTGGTAAAAACAGGGGAGGAGCTTGAAGGTGTTATAGAGTATAAAGGCTCGTCAGGGGGAGTTGGTATCCAAACAACTTACCATTATGAAGTGCGTTTTAGCGGTGAGAGGTTTAAACATTTAACGCAATCAGTTACCACGACAAAAAATTATGGTATGGCATTGCTTTGTTTCGAGCCTTATACTGATAATTATAAATATTTTCCACCCGACCTGCTTATTAAAATGCATGATATTTCCCTTGATGTTATGTTTTCTACTCCCCCGAATACTCCGTTGAAATGGTCTTTCGTTGACAGTGAACAATACAAGCCAGAAACGCCATCAGGAATCAACGGCAAGATAGTTAAAAATGAAATAAATAATGGAGAGATAGATTTTTATTTCCGTTAATTTGACCAGAATATCTTCGTAAGGTAACGGCATCTTATTGGGCTTCAGACCCCTTATATTGCATACTCTTCTTCGCTGACAGGAATATAAGAATGATTGATCACACCGGATTCAGCGTCACCAATCTTGAAGTAAGTAAACTTTTTTACACGCATGTTCTGGAAAGCCTTGGTCATCTTGCCCGGCTTGAAATCCCTGAGAAGGCGGTAGGTTTTGGTCCTGCCCGACCCGATGAAGGTGCAGACCCGGGAGGCGGATTCTGGATCACGCAGGGTACGCCATCAACGCCCCGAATGCATCTTGCTTTCAGTGCAAAAAACAAAGAGGAAGTGGATGCATTTCACTGTATTGCCCTCCGGTCCGGTGGAAAAGATAATGGTGCGCCGGGATACAGGCCTCGTTATCATTCCGGATATTACGCCACGTTTGTCCTTGATCCTGACGGTTATAATATTGAGGCGGTTTACCATGAGACGCGATAATGAAGAACGGCTCGGAAGTGTTTAAAGTCATTGTGCTCGGGGCCATGATGAGAAGGATAGGGGTTTAGACCAGAGAGCCCCTATCCCGGTTTTGTTAACGTTTAGAGCGTAACGGTGCTCAGAATATACGCCACGCTGAACACTGATAGCAACGTCGACCAGGTAATGATGGATGCCATTGCTTCATGATCCCCCCCCATCTGCCGCGCCAGGATGTAGGCATTGCCTGCACAAGGAACCGCGGAGTAAAGAATGGCAATGTGGGCTGCCATGCCGGAGGCACCGAAATAGTGGATCAAAGCGATGGTGATCAACGGCATTGCTATCAGTTTTAGCAGGGTTGCGTATGAGATGAAAACCAACTTTCGGATATGCATACTGATGATCAATCCCGCGCCGACGGACATCAGGCTCAATGGCGTGGCGGCGTTAGCCAGATACAGGAACACCTGTTTGATCGACCCGGTGATATGCACGTTGCACATGTTTACCACAACTCCCAGTAGCGCGCCGATAATGAGCGGATTTTTTGTCAGTGCCAACAGGGCACCGGTAAGGCTTTTTTTGTTGCAGCTTCCATAATAATTCATCACCAACACGCTCATAATGTTGGTCAAAATAATCATGTACGCCACAAAGAAGCTGGACAAAGCCACTCCTTTACTGCCGAACAATGATTGAGACAGTGCGATAAAAACATAAGAATTATATCTAACTCCACCCTGAAAAATAGAGGTAAACAGTTCGGGTGGGGTATCAAAGAGTAATTTCCCGGCAAAAATAATCAGTGCGACCGTCAATGTAGCAATAATCGTCGCCATTACCGGATAAAAACTTTCCGCCCCGCTGAAGTCTGCCTCGCTGACATCCAGTATTAATAGTGCCGGGAAAAATAAATAATAAACAAATTTTTCAGAAAAACTCCAGAATACAGCAACATCCTTTATATAAAATTTTGACAAAAAACCAAGAAAGATTAACAAGAAAATGGGTAATATGGAAAGAAAAACATTTAACATCGATGTTCACCTTAAATCGAGAAAATACGCTCTTCGACCTGGTTGAGATTGCGATGATTCCATAAATTTGCCGAAACAAAGACGCGCTGAACCCAACGTAATGGTGTCTCTTTTTCGTCATAAGAAGGCGTGAATTTATCGCGTGAATGCAAAGAAAAACGGTTGTCGATATACACCAGATCTCCAGGGCAAATATCGATGCAGGTAGCGTTCTCTTTCACCAGGTTGTAGAAACGGTCCAACGCAGCTTTAGCTCGCAGTGTGCTGGCCGAGATCATTCCAGGGTAAAAGACAGCACTAATATCTGGCAGCACATGGTTTTGTGAAATAAGTGGTACTAATTCCGTTTCTTCACGTCCCCCCTGCGTACACTGTCGCCACCGGTAAGGCAGCTTGATGCTATACAGCGGGCTGGTGAGTGTCGCAATGTCTTCACTGTCTAGCTGTGCGATGGCCAGGCGCGAGTCAGAAATGCGCGTCAGTGGGCTTTGCGGATCACTTCGCACTCCTGCCAGCAGCAAGCCCATCGGTGAAACATTGAATTGTTGCAGATGTTTCAACGCCGCATTTTCTATATGAAAATCCAATTCGACGTCAAATCCCAGCCCGGTATACTCTTTTTTGGCTTCACGCTTTGGAATCAAATTATTGATCAGCTCCTTACCTTCAAAATACATCGAATAGGGTTCACCGACCAGCAAGGATATGCCGACTAAAAGGTTTTCACTAATATTTCCTGATTTAGCGGATGGTGTGTATTGATTGGGACATGGAGAGAAAAAAATCTCATTATCTACAGGTACATTTTTTAAAATAAGATACGGTCTTGGTTTGATTGAAGCTCTTTGCTGACTTAATGCCGCATTAATTCTGCGTGGCAAGAACATTGTCATAGTCGAACGGATGGCATTTATATACGCATCACCCCCAGTGGGATCGTACGTGATTTTATCCAAAGCTAAAAATAATTCTTTTCTTTCTGCATCAGTTAATTGAAAGACGTTTTGATAATCCATTTTTCGAGATCCTTGTATAATAAGAATGTCATTAGAAAGGTCTAATGAAACAGTAAAGCTGTGAGTATTATATTATTTAAAAAAAATTATTTACCTGATTACTTATTTCATTTGTTGTTTAGTTGTAACAAAACTTGGACCCTTTTCAAAAAAAACTGGATGTAGTGCCTGTTAAAGGTCCTGTTGCAAACAGAGGGATGAGTAAGTTTATGTCTCAGTGACAAAGACTAACATTGTAGAAATTTTTCTTGTCAGGCGCACTCTCTCAGAAGATGGTCGAAATAAAATGACTTTGCCTGGCCTTTGCGTAGCACGTGCAGGCAACGGCAGCAACCGCATAGCCAACTTAATAATTAACCGGACCGTTAAAGTACATGATTAACGTTGGAGGTTTTGCATTTCCCAGGTGATCCCGGGAGAATAGCAGGTCGGTAACGCCTGAAAGCGTCCCGCTTTCCCGTCCTGACGACATCGGAAGAGTTAGACAAATTCATAATCATGAACTGCATCACTTTAGCTGATGCTATTTTGCTATCCCTCTGCCACCTAACGGTGCTGCTATTTAACACGGCGTTCCATTTTTCTTTTTTCAGGACGTTGGATGGCAGGAGGAACACATTAAATTCATCTGTGAATAAGCTAAATAAATAGGAATGTGAGGAAAGTTATGAATAAATTAACTAAAATAAAAGATCTTTATATTGGCGATGCTCCCTGGGGACTCGCTCTGGATCAACAAAGGCAGTTGGCTTATGTTTTTTCTGATGCATATATTGGCGGTTTTGACAATAAAATAACGTGTATTGGTTTCATTAATGGGGAATATAAAATATTAAATTCTAAAATCCTTGTAGAACCATCGGATTCGATGGCTGTTAACCCACGGTCTGGTTTACTATATTTTTCTTATGTAAGCGGTTCCGATTTTGATTATGGGGTGAGGATAATTGATCCAAATAATGATTACTTGAAGGTTGGATTCATATCGATCCCTTTACAAGAGGAAGTAGAGTACAACTCGATGTTTGAAAATATTATTTTTGACGAGGGAACGCAACAGTTATTTATTGCTACAGGTCCGCAGGCGACTGGAGGGCCTCTGGGATATCCTAAAGGTTCATTTAGCATCATACAATGCGATGCAAGACAAAATAAATATGTGCAGTCGGTTGATAATTATGTAAATGACAATACAGATTTATCTACTGACAATTCCGGATTGGGGATGTTTGGTTCGGAATTCATTTTTTTCGCTAATCCATCCTATGGTTCAATTACTACGTACAACATAAAAAACAACCAGGTTTTTTTATACAGAAATATTCAGGCAAATAACCGGTTGTATATCCCTTGGGATGTTGCCGTGGATTATGGAAATAAAAAGTTGTACGTTGCTATTCAGTCAAGTGATAGCGTTGGGTTGTGGCGGTTAGGGATTACCGATACGGGACTGGGTACAAAAGGTGAGTTTTTAAGACTCCCCTCTGAACTCGGCCAGTTTAATATAATTTTAGATGGTAAAAATAATTCTATTTTTGCTATTCCTGACAATGACCTTGAAGGCGATAAAAGGGGCAATCTTGTAATTTTTGACTTAGTGACATTGAGAAGTTATGTCACTGACATTAGCGCTCAGGCAGACTCCGTTGTCTTTGATGAAAAAAATAGGCGCCTCTATATTGCAGATGAAACAACAGGGTTTTTATCAATATTCTCGGTAGATTAAATAGGTTGCTGGGAGTTTGGAAATTATCCTACGTTAAGGCTTTTGAGCTTAACGTAGGATTTTATACTTAGTCTACTCACGGTCCTCATTACAGAGGCGGAGTCGTTTAAGGTGTTTGGCCATGCACAGACCATTCTGGCCCGCATTTGCACAGAGTCATATGTTACGCAAAGAACAGTATGGGGATCCAGGCCGGGGCGTAGTCTCTCCTGCGCAACAGGTTTATCTGTGGGTTAGCTAAAATTTAGGGATGGCGTCAGAGCAGTATGAGTCCTTGTACACAACATATTTCGCTGCGCCGCTCGGCCCAGACTCTATTATCTGGCTTTTTTGCCAGTTCCTGGGCTTTTAGCCATAGTTGAGCTGCCAGCATCCAGCTTTTTCGCCTTTCAGCGTCAGCGGCCAGCTCTGCTGCCGATTTGAAATTACTCTCAATATCGCCGTGTTTATTTAAAAAAATTTCCCATTCGCTCTGACTGATTTTCATTTTTCTCACCTTGGATTAGAAAAGGCCATGCCAACATGGGTGTTGGCATAGGATTCTTATGTTTTTAGTCAGACTGACAACGGGAGGGTTCTGAATGCAATATTTATATAATGAAAAATCCTTGTGTCTGCCCGTCATGGCGGCAAACTGGCTGTGCGCACTGGATTCTCAGTTCGCCCGTCTTACCCGTCGTACTGGATAAGACGGGCTTTAGCAGCCTCATCGGGCAGAGTCGGTCCTTTGTGATTCAGGTGCCGGTATCCTGTGGGCAGAGTGTGGCTGGCTCGACGATACACTCAAATCCTGCAAACGGGGCCTCATCTTCAGGCTCAATTTCTCGAAATACAAATCAAGCGACTCATCTGGAATTCGAGAGCGGTATGTAGTCTTGGAGCTAAGTGGTGATTCCCCTCCTTTTGGTATGCTAAGAATGCATCTAAAAGGGCGTAATAGTTGAGTAATACACTCTTTGCCATGAGGCGTGGCTGGTTGACTGAAAAAATCTGAACACCTTCTAACCCCGCAAACAGGAAATGCCGGGTTAGGAGAATTTGCATACACCCGCTTAGGAAAATGACGGTGTTAATGAGCAGCCTAGATAAAATCAAATGAGAATACGAAGAGTTTTCAAAAATACCGCTGATTCTGACGCGGCCGCTAAGCGGAATACTTATACTCTATGTATAAATTTTATCGGGAGACGTATTGGCTATTTCAGGAAAACATGTTGAAAAAGATGTATATCGACGTTAATTTGGTATGAGTAATGATCAGAAAAGAAGGTGGGGAGTGCATCACTTACGGGTGAGGCACCATCTATTAAATTGTTAGCATTCAATCGTGGAATGTTACAGTATGGAGTTAAAATTGAGAGACTTTAACAATGGCGGTGACATAAACGTTAGCGGGGATTTTAATGTAAATGATAATTCTAAAAGTGAGTTTAAACTCTATATTTATTGCACAAACGAAGAATTACTGGCTGACCGTCCCTTTAGAGCTGAAAACATCAAAATTGAACAACGAAAGAAAATCCAGCGCTTGAAGCCGTTCTATGCTCTTACCGTTTTGTTAGCTTTCGCTGCGGCTATCTGGGCTATGTACAACGGAAAGACTGATCTTATTACGATATTGATGGGAGCTGTTTCCGCATTTTTAGGTTATCAATCTTTGATTGCGACCATTGAACCAAATACGTTCCAAAAAGAAGAGCAGGCGGCAGTGAACGAAATAGGCAAAATATTAAAGCAGCGTCGAGTTGAGTGATTGACCTGCATCCCTTTGATTAACGCACTTTACTGTTCGTGACTTCCGCTTTTGGCACGAAGCAGACTGGCAAGCAGGGCGGTGTCCGCTGTGAGCGAACAGCGGAAGTTCGCAATTGTTAAAGCCGTTAAGGTGGAAATCACTTGCATTTTTGTGTGTTAATTAACGGGTAGAACGTCAAAGTGAGTGAACAGAAAATGAGTGTTAATGAATTTTATTTGGATGGAGCATGCGTCCTATCTGAAAAAGAATTTCATTCTATTATTTCTTTATCTTTAAACTTTGGACCTTACTATGGCAGAAATCTTGATGCATTGTGGGATCGCCTTAGCACTGATATTGAAAGACCAGTAAAAATAATATGGTTGAGTTCCGAGCTATCCAAGGTGGGTCTTGGCAATTATTTCGATAAAATTATCGAGGTTTTTGAGAGGGTAAAACTGCAAGATCTGAGTTTTAATTGGGAAGAGAAGTTCGATTATTTACTGAAATAACTCATGCCAACTGGACATTGACCTGCTCCCCGTTGATTAATACACCACGATGTTAGTAATGTCTTCATAAGCCACATGAGGACATCCCCATGAAGAAGCGTTTTTCCGACGAACAGATCATCAGTATCCTCCGCGAGGCTGAAGCCGGGGTTTCTGCCCGTGAGCTCTGCCGTAAGCACGCCATTTCCGACGCCACCTTTTACACCTGGCGTAAGAAGTATGGCGGTATGGAGGTGCCCGAGGTTAAGCGCCTGAAGTCGCTTGAGGAAGAGAACGCCAGGCTCAAGAAGCTGCTTGCCGAAGCCATGCTGGATAAGGAGGCGCTTCAGGTGGCTCTGGGGCGAAAGTACTGACGACAGACCAGAAGCGGGAAGCCGTGATGTTGATGTGTGATGCGACCGGTCTGTCGCAACGTCGTGCCTGCAGGCTTACAGGTTTGTCCCTGTCGACCTGCCGTTATGATGCTCAGCGTCCGGCTGCTGATGCACATTTATCAGGGCGTATTACTGAGCTGGCGCTTGAACGCAGACGTTTTGGTTATCGGCGTATCTGGCAGTTGCTGCGTAGGGAGGGCCTTCACGTCAATCACAAGCGGGTATACCGTATTTACCACCTTAATGGACTGAGCGTAAAACGCAGACGACGCCGTAAAGGGCTGGCGACCGAACGGTTTCCGCTTCTTCGCCCGGATGCGCCGAACCTTACATGGTCGATGGATTTCGTTATGGACGCACTGGTCAACGGTCGCAGGATCAAGTGCCTGACCTGTGTGGATGATTTCACGAAGGAGTGTCTGACGATCACCGCTGCTTTCGGTATTTCAGGCGTTCAGGTCACGCGTATTCTGGACAGCATCGCGTTGTTTCGGGGCTATCCGGCGACAATAAGAACCGATCAGGGCCCGGAATTTACCTGCCGCGCGCTCGATCAATGGGCCTTTGAGCATGGTGTGGAACTACGGCTTATCCAGCCAGGTAAGCCAACGCAGAACGGATTTATTGAGAGTTTTAACGGACGCTTTCGCGATGAGTGTCTGAACGAACACTGGTTCAGCGATATCGTTCACGCCAGGAAAACCATTAACGACTGGAGGCAGGATTATAACGAGTGTCGTCCACATTCGGCACTGAATTATCTGACGCCATCAGAGTTTGCAGCACGGTGGCGAAATGGAAAATGTGAAGGTAAACAAACCGACATTACTAACTGACGGTTGTATCTAATCCTGGGGGCAGGTCAGCGCATTTATCGTGTAGAAATAAAGCAGGCTTTCTATATAGTTGGATGATGAATTTTCAAAACTCAGCAGGTAATTGCATGATCTTAAGTGTTAATCACGTTGGTTTTTCAGTTAAAAACATTGAAGACTCATTATTATTTTGGACTCAGATTCTTGGAGGTAAATTATTACGTGAAGGAAAAATGTCTGGACCTATAATCGATGAGGTAACAGGTGCAAGGGGAGCTGATGTACGAATGGCTTTGCTTGAACTGGCTGATATTCAAATTGAATTACTACAATACAATAACATTGAGCAGCCAGAAGAACCTTCAGCGCCCTATATCCCAGGCTACGCTCACCTTGCTTTTATAGTTGAGGATCTTGATACGCTCTTGGGCAAAGTATCGGACTACGGCTGGAAGACGCCGGGTAAACCTCAGACAGTGTTGTCAGGCCCCATGCAGGGAACCAGAGTAATATATTTACAAAGCCCTGATGGTCAGACGCTTGAATTGATGGAACGCAGTCAATGAGGCCCACATATTATGACCTGTTATCCTCTAATTAAAACAGTGATATTTGCAAAGTCCGCTTCACGCCCTGAGACATTCGACAAGCTTTCTACAGCATTAGTAAAGGCGATTTTCGCGCTTCCAGTGCCAGCAAATATTTCGCTTCGTCATAACGGGTTCTGGTCTTCCAGCAGCGGTAAATAATCCTTATCCATTTGAATGCCAGAGCCCGGATCGCTGATTGATGAGATTTTCCTTTTTCTCGCATCCTCTGATAATACAGCTTGGCCCAGTATGATGAGTTAACCGTTTTGGCGGCCCATTCGACAAAGGTTTGCCTGACGAACTTGGCACACTGCCATCGCCAGTGAACCCAGGATTTCTGGCCACTTCGTTCAGTCACCGGTGCAATACCTGCGTAGTTTTGAATTTCCTCAGCGCTGTTGAAGCGGTCGCGGTTATCACCCAGTGCGGCAAGCATACGTGGGCCCATACACGGCCCCATGCCCGGTAGTGATTTGAACAGCTCTGCATCCGGAAGCTTATCGAATAACGATTCGATTCGTTCGTCGTAGGTTCTGATAAGTTCACCTACAAGTTTGATTTGTGATGCAAGAGCTGTTGCCATTAGCGCGTTCGCCTCGATGACACTTTTATCAGTGGTCAAGGGAATCGCGTTGGCAATGCTTGTGACCCGCTGTTCTGTATACGCAACAGCGGGACCACCTCTTGCGTTCATAAAATGACGGACGGTATCACTCCGGGCACGTTTGAGCTGTTGCAGGCTTGGCCAGCGGATTATGAGCTCACAGAACAATGAACTGTCCCGATGCGAGAACCATTCCAGGGGTTGAGGATAATACTGCTTAAGCGTGTTAATGAGCCGATTAACAAAGCGGCGTTTGTCTTCTACCAGCAGCCTACGCTGCTCGACTAGTTGTAGAAGTAAACGGATATCAGCATTGTCGGATTCGATGGCTTTTATCTTTTGGGGATAGCGAAGCATCAGATCTAACGCCAACTCGGCATCCTGAGGATCATCCTTCGCACCACTTGGCCAGAAGGTCTGCCGATAGCGGGCCAATGATAACGCGTGTACAGGAAAGACAGTAATAAAGGGGTATTTCTGGAGAGCATATACTACCGGACCTTTCTTCAGTTCAAGGGCGATAGCGATCCTGCCTTTGACCTTCTGGTGCAACTCATTGAGCCAGGTATCAAGCGCTTCCGGCGTATGGTTAATCACATGGAATGTGCGCTCACCGTTTTTAAACTGAACGCAGACATCGTGCTTTTTATCCGCCCAGTCCAAACCAACATGAGCAGCAAACTGATCTATAGCAGTCATCACCAACTCCTTTTAACCGGGGATTGGTATGCATTCCACGCCCTTCGAAAGAAATATAGTCAGCAGTTTATCTGCATGCCCTGAGTATTCGTTAGCGAACGTGGAGCACTTACTGGCTCGAAAGCAAAGCGGCAATCATCAAATCACATGATTCTGGCACAATATTCGTAACCAGTAAGCGCATACCCTGAATCACTTAAAAGTGTAACCCTCAGGGTTCGAATGACTATATTTGGCACGTAGCGGACTGCCCGAAGCGTGGCGAGGTCTGCTATGAGCGAAAGGCGGACGTAGCCACACTGTCTTCCAAGACTAATCCATTAAAAAATATGTTTATATTAATTAGTGGCTGTTTGTAGCTCATAATTCTTCCATGGCTTTATGGTGGTGTTCTTATAAACTTAGAACGTGTAATGTTTTAATTAAAAAGGATCCTCACCATTTAACCATTTATTTATGTTTTTAAAAAACAATGTGTCAAATCTCGGAAATTCAAAATCGGCGCCTAATTTACTTAGATGTCGCTTTGAATTTTTAGCAGATCGGTTACTAAGATAGATTTTCTGCATTCTTAAGTATCTCTCTACGTGTTCTGAAGTTTTTAGTCTTTCATGAATACTATTTACAGCTATTCTGGGGTCAGGCAAAACTGGGAATAAAATGTTCTTTTTAATAATTTTCAACTCGACTGAACGAAGGGCTTCCATTACGTCAGGATCTGAACTTATTGAGAGTGTATTCATCCCTAGTTGACCTAGGTAATCATCAACAACTGGCTTTGCTTTGTATGCAAAATAATCCAAAACGAGTTCATGTATATGCGAGGCAGTATCTGTCCATTCAACAACGATAGAATTTAACTCGATAGGATGAGGGGAGTCAATCTCGCCTTTAATCTTCTTTTTTATTTTAATATCCTTACCAAGTTCTTGCTTATTTATAAATATATAGCTCATACCTTCGAAATTAGAAAAAATATCCATGGGTATTATGTTAGCGTGCTGGCAATAATTTCTTAAAGCCTCGAACATACGATAATTAAAATCATTATCATAATGATAAGCAGCGACAGTCTTAAAACGCCGGTACATTTTAGGCTCTGTTTTTTTATATTCCCGTTCCAAAATGTCAATGAAGAATTTATGGGAATTCAAAAGGTTTAACAAAGAGTTCTGCACTCTAACTTTTTTATCTAAAATGTTGGTTTTATCGGTTTTGAAATTTAAATCTTGTAAATCTGACAAGTCACAGATAAGTTTTTCATGATTCTGTCGTATTGAAATTAATAAGGAGTAGAAAAACAAATAACTTGCAATGTACTTATACTTTTCATTTGACTCTAAAATCCTTATATTGCAGGCTAAATTAAGTTCGGGATTCATTGAATGATTCCTTTAGCTTTGAATGAAGATAAAATCATAATGGTTGGCTCATGTTATTTAAACTTATAATTTACTTTGATAATATGCTAAACCTGATATTACATCTAAAAAACAGATGTTTTCAAGGTTTCTTAGAAAAAATATTAATTTAAATAATTGGTTTAAAGAGATAATTTAAACATTTTCCCAAGGAGCATCTTTGCTTGTCCGCTCATGGCATGAGCGGACAAGCAAACTAAGCCCAAAGTCAGCTGAGAGCGAACAGCAGACGTTTACTGAGGACTACTAAATATTTTCATCATTTTAAGCATAACATCCCTGTTGTGAATCTGAAGGGTTTTGGTTATAAAAACAGCAAGATAACTCATTGAATGAATCAAAAACTCAGGAGACATTTTGCCGATAACTACCTCTCGACTGCATCTTCGCCCTGTAATCAACTCAGACGGAGATGATCTTTTCAGAATTTATGGCGACCCTGCCACAAATACGTTTAATCCTGCAGGACCGTATCCTGATATTGATTATGCTCGTGATGTCTTGGCTCGATGGCTTAAACACTGGGAAGATTACGGTTTCGGAAACTGGGCTATCTCGTTAAAAGAGAATCCTGAAAGGATTATCGGTTTTGGCGGGCTAAACATCCGCAGTTATGCCGATATTTCTATCAATAACTTGGGATATCGTTTCTCCACTGAGTCATGGGGAAAAGGCCTGGCGACAGAGTTTGCTAACTATGCGGTCAGCTATGGGTTTAATGAGCTCAAACTGCCTGATATATCTGCCACAGTAAGAGCAAATCACCTGGCGTCACAGAAAGTCCTAACGAATGCCGGACTAAGGTATGTACGTGACATTCATGATGTGGAAAATGCTCCAGCCAGCATGCTGTTTACACTGACCCATGCCGAATGGCACAAACAATAATGTTGATTTACAACGTATTGGGACGACACATTGGGATCAAGCGCGAAGATGATCGCTACTGATATTTCGCGCAGACCTGACAGAGCGAAAACTTTCCCGACTTTACAATATTACTATTCCGGACAGTATGGCAGAAGACGAGATCATTGGCTGGCTGGGCGATATTTTCCATGAAGCAGCAACAGAGCGTCATCCTGATGTGATACGTGTTGAATAACAATCTGTCAGGCTCACCCCCTAATACAACCGTTTTACCATAAGTCCTTCAACTTCCGCTCATGGCACGAAGCAGACTGGCAAGCAGGGCGGTGTCCGCTGTGAGCGAAGAGCGGACATCAATGTTGGCTAACTAATACTATTAGCCTGAACTTCATATGTTACTCACGGCCAGTCGCTTTATTTAGAAGAATTTGGAAGTGATGAGGGAGTTTATTTATCTTGCGATAATAAACTAGTTCTTGTGCACGAAGTACTGTTAATCCATCTTCATAAAGCTTGAGTTGATTGACCGTCCAAATACCTTCTGGAGTAATTCCTTCAACAACAACCCCTGGTTCATTTCCTTCTTTTTCACGGAATCGAATGTGTTTTTCGGTGTCGTGAAGGTACGGATGTACTATAAAAAACTCCATGTCATCATAAGCTGCTTTTTCTGTTTTAACGGTATCAAGGTCGCATTTAACAGCGAAACCATTACAGTATTCGCATACGACAACCAGATTTTTCGCATGAAATGTCCATTTTGGATAAAGCTTCTTCGGAGCAATGTGATCTCTATGAGCAGTTCTTCTGCCAGTTGCGCCAACAGGAAGCGTGCACCAGGCACATCTGTTATCTTGCTCCTTTAACCCATGTGTCATGATTTCATTTCTGAAGTTTTTAATAGCATTAGTTCTTGAAGTATCCCATTTTATTGGGCGTTCAACTTCGGGAATATCATCCAGTTTTCTCTGAACGGCAGGGTCGATAGTTGCAGGGTTATTAATTTTTAGCATCATTAACCCCTTCCAAAGATTTATCTATAATATTTAATATTTCATTAAAAGCTGGATTATCATCTGCCGAAACTCTATTAAGCCGTCTTCTAATTTCTTTAAGTTTAACAAAATTCATATTTTCTGGTTCGGAAAGAATTTGAAGGGCCTCGGAGAGATCATGCTCAACGTAGAAATTTGTCGCAGCACCAACACCAAATACCCTATAGAGAATGTTATCGGGAGTCCTACCATAAACATCCCCATCAAATCTATCAAACTGAATCTGCCCCACATCATTGTTACTTGCTATAATAAGCGATGAAGACTCATCCACATCCGAAACTAAAAAATGCGAGTGAGTTGCAATTAAAACATGTGCCGACTTTAGATGTTTCATTGCTTTCATTAGTGTGGGTATATATTTTATCTGCCATGAGGGATGTAAACTCACTTCGGGTTCATCAATAGCAATTACACATCTTTCTGTAGCGAATTCAAACAAGCGTGCCACTGTACCAATGACACAGCGTTCTCCTGAGCTTAGATCAGAAAATGCTTTTTTTTCCCCATTCTTGCTGACAATTAGGCGTATTTCGTCAGAGATTCGAAGTTTGCGTATAATTTCCACCCCTAGATCCCAAGATATGCTATCGATCTTGCTATCATCTATTAGCAAATTGAGGGGAAGTATGTAGTTTTTTCTCTTGCCTTTGGAGTCTAGGTTTTCCTCCCCTAACTCTTTACAAATTTTACCAAAAATGCTTAAGAACATAGTAATGCTTGATTCTGTTATCGAAGCATCAACGGTTTCCTGTAAATGATTAATATAGTCTTCCACGCTTCGATATTGAATGCGTCTGGATATGCTATTGAGGTCTTTAATTTCGCCCATGTGGAATACATCAGTATTCAAACCCCGAAATTCAATTTCGAAATCACCTCCAACATTAAGCACTTTCAACCATTCCTCAAGTGCCTGATGATAACTACTACATTGAGATTGATTAAGAAGACTTGATATTACTTTTGCTTCAAGAGCACCTGTAGTTACCATATTTGTCGCTTGCCGCAACCCTAAATACCGATAAAATAAATTATCATCATTGCGAGAAAATCTAAATTTATCTGTCGGTAAATGTGCTACAGCTAATGCATGCTTTGGGAATGAATCTCGGTCTATATCGATGGTAACTTCATTTTTTAAAGCGGTAAGAACTAATCCATCCCGCATAATTTTAAATATATCCCCGCCATATCTAAATTCAATTTCTGCTTGTTTAGGATGGCGTAATTTCTTAAAGTTATCTTTAGATGAGGTTAACAGAAGGTACATCACCTCCAACTCATCTACTAAACTCGCGATTGCTGAACTTTTTCCGGATCCATTCGGTCCGATTATAACTGAAACTTTTGGTCCTGACTTACCGTCGGCCACATCATGCAGAGGTAACATTATTCTATCTGATGTGTATGACACTATGTAGAAAGGTGTTAATTCCAAAATAAAACTCCCTTATATTTTTTTGTGGAACTCAAACAATTTCTAACTAGCTGGTTAATATAATTAAGTAATAATGCTACGCAAAACTGTACCATTTAGAGGGTTGGCTGACTATGTTTATACAATCGATTGGGCATGCCTGTCTCTAAGTTTATTGCGGGATGTGCAAAGCGAAATTCGCTTCTGGCACCGAACGGTCCGATGATAATCAGCGGCAAAAGCTAATCGAAGCTCATCCATTCCTCCTCAGCTTCAAGCATTATGATCTACTACCCCGTTGTTCCACACAGACTGTTGTTAGCAACTTCCGCTCATGGCACAAAGCTGCCTGTCAGATTAGGTTTGGCCCTGTGTCGTAGTTGTGTCAGGTCAAGTCTGAGTTAATACAAATTATCAGTATCTTTCTGAAGCGTCTGCAGCCGCTGTTCCAAACTATCCAGTTTTTCTTCGAGGCCATGACTCTGCTGCTCAATATCTTCCAGTGTTTCTGACAGAACATCACGCAGCAGCACAAAATTTGCGTGAAGGGCATAGACAAAATCATTGCCGCGAACCAGTAATACTTCACGTGGCACGCCCTTTAACGCGGAATGCGTCATCCATGTCACCAGCGCTTTTGCGCTCATTTCGGTTAGTACGTCCGAAAGTCTGTCAGTTTCTCTGTTCATTCTGGACTCCTGTCTGTTCTGATGATGGGGGAATATTTCGGTAGGGCATTACTTCCGGTCGTTGCGCTGCTGGTGGGCTGGTTGGGGCAGTTGGTGATACAGAACAACTATATGCAGTTGCCTAAATCCAGCCGTTGCAACTCGTCGAGCGTGTAGATGCGGAAGACATTTCGGTGGCGGGTTTCCAGCGGGATGTGCTGATGGTTAACGATGACGTGCCTGATGTTGTCAAAGAGCCGTTCAAGACCGCGTTTTTTCTGCGGGTCCGGCACGATATAAAAAACGTAAATCCAGTCTTTACGGGTCCGGGCCAGTAAATGGCTGGCGATAATCGACTGATAACGGGCTCTGGTTTTCATGCGACGCTCGGTCTCAATGGCGATCACGGTGCCGCCGGGCAGGGTAATCAGCCCGTCAGGGCGGTGACTGGTCTGATAACGGCTTAGGAAGGTTGTGCGGTCGCCGTTTATCCACCCGGATGCGCCTTTTTGCTCAAGGATGATCCGGGCCGCCTGATTATCAAGGTGATGCTCCAGCGTCCAGCCGGTGATTTTTGAAGGCTCAAACCGCGCCGGGAAAAGCGCATCGTCGGGGGTCAACACGACGGCTATCCCGTCACTGGTTATTCCCCACAATGAAATTTTCATCGTGCGCGATACTAGGACGTGCTTTTGTATTAAGCCCATGCCTTCGACTTTTGAAAGCAGGGAATACAGCGATTTATGATCTCTGAAGCCAAACAGCAGCATCAGCGTTTTAAAATCACTGTACGTTTCTTCTTTCAGGAAATTCAGCAGTCGTTGTATTTTTTCGCGGTGTCGCGTCTGGCGTTCGCTATATGCGGTGATCAGCATCATTCCCCCTACTAAAAATCCAGTAATGACGGGTTTTCCTCTTTACCGGTATTCTGTGTTGTCGTGTCTTTTTTGTCCGCCCCATCAAAAAAAAGATCGGGCCGCGTTGTGGTGATATCCGGTGTTGATGCGGGTCCGGGGGAAGTTTCCTCCTCGTTAAAATCCAGGGTGATGTTTACCGTTGCGGCGCTGGCGGCAATCGCGGGCGACACGGCGCAGATCTCCAGTGCGCGTTTTTTCACCCTGATGGGGGAAATCAGTGAGGCGGAGGGAAGTGTTCTCGTCGTAAAGATAAAGCTGACAAAATCGGGGAGGTTCAGGATCATATTGCTGTCGGTAAAGAAACGTTCGGCCTGCCTGATGGTGCGTTCACTGTCGATAGTCTCTGTCAGCACGGCGTCGATTTTCGCTTTGCGGACCTCATCATCGACTAATATAGTACCCGACATTCTGGCCACCCATTCAGCGGTGTCCGGATCCATGACACGATAAACCAGTTTGAATTTGGCGTTTTCAACGACAGCGCCGACAACGGCGTCACCTTTCAAATCTGCCGGGCAGTCTTTTAAATCGGCAATCGACTGATGGTCCATAATAATATGCACGCCTTTATCGCGTGCCGCGCCTAAGCCTTCTAGCGCCGGTCTGGATAAATGGTATTTCAGCTCGGAAAGATAAATAGCAATGGGGCGGGGGACGTCTTTCACCCGCTCGCGCCTTTCTGCCAGCTGGTACAGGCGAACCAGCAGCATGCGCTGAGCGGTAATGATTTTGCTGTTGCGCATTGAGCCAATCACATAACAGCAACCCCCTTCATCAAATATCCTATTAAGCGAAAATCCGGTGGGGGCATTAATGGCATTGAGTAGGGCCAGCTCTTCAATTTTCCCGAAGAAGGCTTTTATCTTATCTGCAATACCCTGAACGTAGTCGCCGTTATAAACATCCCGAATGGTTGAGGCAGTATTACGGGTGACAAACTGCGCGGCTATCCGGGCCGCTTTCCGGTCGTCAATGCGATAAAAGTCAGATTCCTGACCTTTTTCCGCCAGGCTGAAACCGGCAACAAAAAGCTCTTCCAGCTCATCGGCGGTGATTTCTTCAATCAGATTTAACTGGTATGCCTGTTTCCTCAGGTCAATTAAGGCAAAGGGCTTCCCGGCATCTTCACAGGCTTTTCGGTAAAGGTGCGGAGCCCATTCATCATCCTTGGGGTCCATCACAAATACGCCTTCACCGGCCAGAATACTTTGATAAAGTAATATCCCGGTGGCAACCCCTTTGCCGGCCCCGGTGGTGCCGATAATATCCGCGTGTTGTTTTTGCCAGTCTTTTAACGGCAAATACATCGGATGAATATCGCGGTCAATGCCGATAAATAACCCTTTGTTCAGGTCGATATAATCCAGCGGGTCATAATGCAGTGTTTCCGGCAGCAGTGATTTCACCGTGCGGATATCGGTGCGCAATTCCCGTTCAAGCGTTGTCTTTATGACGAGGCGTTTCTTTATTTTGTCTAATTCAGGGGTTAATACCCTGCGCAGCAGAATATGCAAAATAAAACCCGTTACGGTAAAGGCAATCAGCACCGGCCATGCCAGAACGGGAATGCTGGCGACTACACGGCCTTTATAAAGCCACTGGAAAATCCAGATAACAACCGGGGCCATCGTACCGGAAAGAAAACACAGCATGGAAAAAGCCATAATCAACTTTTGCCACAACGGGGCTTTTTGCCGTTCATCGCTTTTCATCGATGCGAAAAACGGCATCGTCAACCCCGATAACAGCGCCAGCATCAGCTGATGCTGTTGCATAAAAGCAATGAAGCTCAGCGCGCCATTCACTATCGGCGACAGTGAAACGGCCAGCTTATTCAAAATCACGATGCCTCCTTCGTCAGCCGTTCGCCCCACGACATCGCCCCATCAATTCGCCCAACGGTGTTGGGCGAAAAGGCGGGGCGAGCGTATGGGGTAAAGAAGGTGGCCGCGTTGCGGCCATATGCAGGGAAGCATGCTTTCCTGCATTAAACGGCGTGCGCCACTACATGCGGGCTGGACGCCCTTATTGCCTGTCGCATGGGGGTAATGTCGCGGCTGGACGCCGTGCCAAAACCCCCAACGTCAACGGCGACACACCGTCGCCCGCTACGCGCGACCACCCCCTTTAAGACGGTCGCTTTAGCCTTTTTATTCCCTTTGCTCGTTCCTCGCAGCGGGAATAAAAGGGAAGCTGACCTTTAAAGAGGGTGGTCGCGCCACGCTACCGGCTTTTGGCCGGAGACTTAGCCGCGACGGTGTGCGGGGCTATGCCCCCCAAATAAACCGCTGTCGTGGGCGACAGCTTTTCGCTCGCTGGGGCGGCGAAATTTATTCGGCTCCCCCCGGCCGGCAAAATCCGCGTGGGCGCGGCTGTTTGCCGGTGAGGCGCGGCGCCTGAACTATTTTCGCTCCTTAACCCGCGAAAATAATTCTGTCCGCTGCCTCATTTTTACGGCCCGCATTTTTCACTCCTTAATTCGCGAAAAATGTGCCGGGCCGTAAAAACCTGAAAACCGCCACTCCTTAAGCCGGACTCGGCTAAAATATTTTGGCACTATAGGAGACCTGCGAATAAAACTAAGGCAGGGATTAATAGTGGCTCTCACGGATTTCCCTGATGATGTCGGAATAACACTGACGACTTTCTTTAATGCTGGTTTCATCCAGCGTAAATCCACGTAGGTTAGCTTCTTCTGTCAGCGTTACTCTGTCGGTAGCGTTCAGCGTTTGCAGTAATTGCAATAACCGGCATATAACCCGGTAGTGATAAATTTCATAATAAATGCCGCATCCACGCATCGCCTCATTTTCAATGTACTCAATAACGCAGGCTGCGCGCATGGAATCCCCACGCTGATGTGTCCAGGGATGCTGAATAAAACCCGGTTTGGTCATAAAGATAACCTCCGCTAATTAACCATGCACGCGGCCGAATTTATTGATAATCTGGCTGATAATTGCCGGGGCTGCCGAGTCACATTCAAGTAAAAATGATTTTCTGGCATCGGCGGTATGGTCCGGCAGAAAACCGTGCTTGTTCTTTTTGACGATATTAAAGAATGTGCGTTCAGCAGAATGGCATTCATTGCCGCCGCCGTTACCGGTGGCTTTACCGTACATGCATAACACCACTTCACAGGCGTCAGCGGCCATGACGGAAGTTGAATATGACGCCATGGCGCTGAGTAATAATGCGGAGGGTATTACTTTTTTCATTTCAGTCAGCGTTGTAATACCGTTCCAGATGACAGTGAGCGAGGATTACCGGGCTGTATGAACAATATCACGGTGACCTGCATCATAGCGTTTAGTGCATCGGCTGTTTCGAGATTAGCCAATTGGCATTTTTGCCATTTGGGCATCAGTCTCTTCATCTGGGATGGGTATCAAACCTAAGGGATGGCGACATCAAGCAACCGGCGAAGTAGGCTGACCTCATTGGATGTGAGACCAAAATAGCGATTCAGCAGAGCAATCGCCCCCCAGCCGAATGACGTGATTGATTTTCCGCTGCTGCAGAACTCTTCATGTGGTTTTGCCAGGATAAGGAGCAATGCATCGTGATGAACCATCACAGCCAAAAACTGCTGATGATAAACAACAGCTCACTAAAGTGACAGTTGATTGAGGGCATTCATTTCCTCACAAGTGAATTCGAGCGGTTCACAGTGAAAGAAATTGCCATCATTCAATACATGCGGAACATCGGTTTATACGGTGTAATTAATTGATGGAAAATTGTTGCGTTTTCTCCCTTCAGCCTATTTGGCAGCGGACCAATTTAATATTGATCCATTCGTCAATTTCCGATTCGAGCGAGGTCACGCTACCGGGCCAATCTTGATTGAACGGGGAAACATACCGTCATTCATATGCAGGCAGATTTGTGAACATTTTCGGCCAGTTTTTCTTTAACCTGTTCCAGATGTATTGATGGAAGTGATGCAACGTTATTGTCCTTTGACGGGAGTAGAAATTGCTTGGGAATAATACGACTCCATAGAGGAAGAGGGCGGAGCATAATTAGAATGATACGTTTTAGGGACATAATCCCTAATATAAACTTTTGGCAGAGATGGTTTATCGCATTTTACCTTGAAGGATGGGATGTGCCACGTTCGAGCACAGTTTTCTAATGCATAACCATAGTTTTATCATAAATTTTTTACTAAAATGAGTCTATCCGCAGCTCTGTAAGGTTTTATCACAGAAGTAAGATGAAGGACAAACATCCAAACACAGCAGGTATGATATTCATAATGTGTAATTTTATTAAAAATAATTACAAATAGTATCTTCATATGGCACCAGGGAGTGACCAAACTTAGCGAAATTTTTGGGGAATGCACATAAAGAGCTAAAGGCCAAGCTTTTAGGTAAGAACATTTACATGAAATATTATGAAATAATTTATAATTAAAAGTAATTGAAAGCTCTGAGAATGTTAGTTAGTTATTAGTGATCATACTGATAACTTGAGGTGCGATCATATGAAAGGTGAATCTTACTATAAGGATGTAAATATAGAATCTCATGACAATGAAAGCTTTTTAGTTCACTTAATGAAAGAGGGAATGAAGGACAGTGGCATAGAGTCCTACGCATATCTCCGTATAAATAAAAACAACAATAGCATTAAATTAATATCAAGCTACCCCACAGAATGGTTGGAGATATATTTAAAAAATAAATATTATGAATTGGACCCAGTCGTGAAAAAGGCAAAATATAAAATCACTCCTTTCTTATGGAATAAAGAGGGTAATGAAAACGACAATATATTCGAACAGTCTGAAAAATATGAAATATCAAGCGGAGTATGCTTTGTTGCGCATCGTAGTGAAAGTGTGTTTTCTATCTTGAGTATATGTAACTACAATGATAGTAGGGATTTTCTTATAGATATGAGAAAAAAAGAAGAAAAAATTCAAATGTTACTTTTGAAATGCTTTGAAGAGGATATCGCAGGCGAAATTAATTCGAAAATAAAACTCACACTTAGGGAACATGAAATATTAGGGTGGTTAGGGTTAGGTAAGACGTATAATGAGACCTCATTGATATGCGGCATAAGTGAAAGGACAGTTAGGTTTCATTTGGTTAATATACTAAAAAAACTTGATGCAAATAACACTAAGTATGCCCTAAAAAAAGCCGCCCTTTATGGCCTTATTTAACTGAAGGGATGAAGTATTTACAAGGGTCTATTGATGCGTTTACTTTTATTTTTTTACAAGTGTCTAATGATATAGGAAGACTTACTAAGTAAGCAGTTTTATCATCTATGATGCATTCTTCAATAATTTCATGTGTCCATCCATATTTGTTTAATAATTTATTCATTCCGCTGCCTACTATTGCCATGATTGAACTATGTCCCTTTGTGATGCAATATTCAATCATGGAAGAAAATAATATTTGGCAAATTGGCTCCTTGCTGCTAGTTAAGTTTTTCCGTACAAAAAAACGAGTGGCCTCAATAGTTGAGTCACTTTTGCTTGAGAAATAATTATTGAATGAACCTGTAAGAAGATGAGGGTGCTTAGTTTCAATTAATCTAACGCTAGCTATGATATTATAATTGCTAAAAATTATAATATAGGTTGCATTTTCGTTATCATATTGATCATATTCTTTCCCATTATTGACAATAACGTCCCAATTTAACCGTTTTGAAAAAACTTCACATCTGCACTTGAAAAAAAAGTCATTTTTAATTAGATCATTGATGGTACATAGCTCTATATTCATATCTGTTCCTTAAGTTTGAACGTACTCATCTTTTAATGAAAAGTGATAAATAATCAACCTGTCAATTCTGACAGGTTGATTATTTATCAAACACAAATGATATTTAGATTATAAAAAGTAGACGTATTATATATTCTCTATTTTCCGATAATGAAAATGGTGACAAAGTTGAGCATTCCTGATCTTGAAATAAGTAATAGTCTTATGAACAAGACACTTGAGAACGCTTCAGAAATTTTTCGACAAGATACAATAAATGGTTCTATTAGCGATTTATTTACTAGTTATTTACCATGTGATTATAAAGTTTGGGGGTAATGTGATGAGCAACAATAAACTGCAACGTAATCCGTATTCTTTAGATGTAAAAAAGTCTGGGACTTTAAATAATTCATTAGCATTCTATTATAATGAAATAAAAGAAATTTTACTCAAAGGTGAATATGAATTTCGTCAAACTGTCCAAAACGATGATTTTAATCCTGGTTATGAACTGCCTCCACTCGATGACAGGATGGTAAACTTTCTTAATTGTAGTGATGTTTCATGGACAGAGATTGATGAATATAAAAATGTAAATATAACAATTCTAAATATGACAAAAAACAAAGAAACTCAGACAACCAAAATTTTTGCTTCTTTGATTATGGTGGCTAGAGTTGTTGCATATATCAACCGTAGTGGTAAGGGTGTAACAATAATAACACCATCCTCCGCAAATAAAGCAATGGCATTACGAGAAGCTGTATTAAGAGCCATAAGTTTTAAATTGGTAAATCCAGATAAAATAAATATAGTGAGTGTTATTCCGGCCAACTCAATAAAAAAATTAAGGGCGTCAGGTTTAAACGATGACATATATCTAAATAAATCAAATCCAGTTTTAATATTTGACGGAAAAAAAACCGTAAAAGAGTTAGTTAATGACTTCAATAAAAGGTATGGAGCGGAGATCTCTGCTTCGGGTAGAAACATCTGGTTCACACTTACTGTTGAGAATTATATCTATGCAGATTCATTAAGAGCCATGATCGAGATGGATTTCATAAAATATTTCCCTGAAAGGATTCAGGCTCATGCTGTATCAAGTGCTTATGGCTTATTGGGGCATAATTATGGAATTAAATGGTTAGAAAATAAAATACAAAGGGATTTAAAAGAAAAATATTTTTTAGTCCAACATTTGTATAATCCTGATATGGTACTTGATCTATATTACGACTCTTTTTCAAGAGAAAACGTGCCAGAATATAGTCAAGAGAGTGATTGTTTATATTATCAAAATAAAACACCATACTTTCCTTATGTAACAAGCGATACACAAGAAATGCTCGATACAACTTTCTATAGTTTGAGACCTACTACATCTAAACAAATGAAGGAAATTATTCGGAATAACGGAGGCGGCGGTATCGTCGTTTCAGAGCAAGAGTGTTTATTGCGGCACAAAGAAATAAAAAAACTATTAGAATCAACGAGTGTAGACATAATCCTACCGGAGTCATTTTATGATATTTATGAACGGTCATTTAGCATGGTATTTACAGGAGTGTTAAATGCTATTGATCGAGGGTTGATAAAAAAATATGAAAGTGTCTTGCTACACGCGACAGGTTTATATTGCAAAGGTGATTATAGATGTTTGGATCTTGAAACTGAGATTATTAATGTGTGTTCTATAGAAGATATAAATAAAGTTGTAACACAAACTTTTTCACATGGCTGATTGAAAACATTTTTAATTTTTAGGAGTTGAAATGAATAATTTTGACAGAAGGTTATCTCTTGCACAAAATGATTTTCGTGGGATACATGATGTAGTAGAGAGGAAAAGAGCTATAGCTAAAAGTCTTTTCCCAGATGAAAATATTGATATATCTTTATCTAAAATGGAATATAGAATTGATAACAAAAGAGATTTGGATTTGTGCAATCCTAAAGACATATCCTCCAAGTTGCATTGGCTTAAGATTAATTTTAGGGAAAGTCATATTGGCGATTATGTCGACAAATATAAAGCTAGAGAGATCGTAAAAAACAAAGTCGGTGAAAAATATCTTCCAAAGTGTTACTGGGTTGGTGATGACCTATCCAAAGTAAATAGAAATGCTTTGCCAAAAAAATTCGTTTTAAAAGCAAATCATTCATGGAATAAAAATATATTCTGTTTCAACAAAGATACTTTTAACTGGAGCGAGTCAAGAAATGAATCCTCAGAATGGTTGCAAGATGATCATTACTTAATGCATGGAGAATGGGCGTATTCTCAAATCAAAAAACCATTGTTAATTATTGAGGAATTATTAGAAGTTGATGGCGATATACCTGATGATTATAAAGTTTACTGTTTTAATGGCGAACCAAAGTTGGTGAAATACGATTCAGGTAGAAATGATATTAGAGTGCAAATGCATCTGGATATTAATTGGAATCCCTTGCCATTTCATAACCCTAATTATGCGCCAGTTACTAGCCCCGTTTTGAAACCTAAAAATTTTAATGAAATGTTGTCTATCGCAAAAACACTTAGTGAAGGTTTTCCTTTCTTGAGGGTGGATTTATATAATATCCACGGGAGAGTATATTTCGGCGAATTTACATTGTATCCATGTGGCGGAAATCTTAGGTTCGAACCGGATGAGTGGAACTATTTTGTTGGAGATTTATTGGACTTGGGATGTTTTCAATAAACGGTAATTTCCCATGATATTATTTACACATGTGAGGAAAGTATGAAAGGTCATTTAATAATTATTGGGTTTGGTCCAGTGTCAGGATATAAATACACAAGATTTATTAAGCTGGCAGTTGAAGGGGAACACATTGATGGTTATACCATAATTGATAAGGAATCTAAAAAAGACGTTGTAATGAATAGACTGGAAAGCGTCTCTATTCAACCGTTAGATATTATATTTATTCCGGATGTTTTTTTGCAAGACAGTATTTCAGATGGGATTGGATGGTTAAATGATTATTTTTTAAAAACAAGTTGTAAATATAAAGGTTTATTAAAAGTTGTGATCGCTACGGAAGCCCAAGCACACGAAGAGTACTTAAAATATTGTATAAAAATGGGATTTGACACGTTATGCACTAAACCATTGATCTTGCCAATGAAAGATGGTCTCTTTGCACCTGAAAAATTGGTGGAAAAGGTCCATGAGCTAATTGAACTTGCAGGTGAAAATGCTCACCGGCATAGCTTAATATGCTTAGGGCGGCATCATGAAATTTATGATAAAAAAATACGTAATTATATTATGTTCATGATGAATAGACTACGTGTTCCTATTACTTCAATTCATTTAAAAACTGCTTCTGGAGTATGGAATTTACCCTACGAATACTCGCTAAGAGAGGACCATCCTTATAAGTTTGGATATGGGATGCTCATGCATGGCTCATATCATTACATTGACATATTTGCACGTTTCTTATTGATGAATAAAAATCTATTTCCAAATAAAGATATGCTATTAGAAATTACGGGATTTAGCACCTTTCCCTCAGACCAGAATATAAGAATACCCAATTCCGTAACATCAAGACTGACTGATTATATTACTGACTTTGAACACCTTGAAGAAAATTATGTTTATGGAGAAAATGATGTCGTTATGGTTTGTTCACTAAAATTAAAGGAAACTAATCAAGTAATATGCTTAGGAACATTATCTCTTGAACAAACAACTCCAGGCATGCGTAGCTGGGGCCCATTTCCTGAAGTCCCATACAATATAAATGGGAGATTACACTGTACAGACCTTGATGTTCGCTTGGCAACAGTATTCTCAGCTAATGCTAATGTTGTCAAAACGCCTATTGGCGCCCGTGTTAATAAACAAGATTTAAGAGGAAAAAATATTGGGCATGTAACGGTTCGTTCTAATGCGGATATTGCAGGTACACAAGAATTTTTCAGGGAAGAAAAAATTGTTAAGCCTTACGGGAAATCATTTTCCTACTGCTCTGAATCTGAAATATTTCTGCGATGGATCAAGGGAGAGAAAACATATAGTGATATTGCTTCACATCTTCCAACAATTACTTTGCTTGAAGGATTATCAAAGGCAGTTAAAAATAATGGTGAGAAAATAAAAATTGAATTTAACTTTGATTTTCCAGAATGGCCTGAGGTTGTAAATGATGACGAATTTACATTCCAGGATATTGAAAATAATAATTTTTTCGGTGAGAAATGATTATAAGGTAGGAGAGTCTATGAATAGCAAGAATAATATGATTTCAATTGTTGTGCCCTGTTTCAATTCTGGTTTTTTCTTGGCGGAATGTATTGCCTCAATTTTAGCATCAAAAATAAAATGTCTTGTTGAGGTTATAATTGTTGATGATGGATCCACTGATGATATTACTTTAGATCTATTAGGGAAATTTATGTCGTTAGATAATGTCATTGTTGAGAGATTACCTCATAATCATGGTGTACAGTATGCTAGGAATATTGGTATAGTAAAATCTAATGGTAATTTTTTAATGACGCTGGATTCTGATGATAAGCTACATAATAATATTGATGGAGGCTCTTATATTGATGAGGCTATAAATGTATTGGAAAATGATTTCGACGTGGCTTTTGTGCATTGTTATTCTGAAATGTTTGGAGAATACTCAGGAATGACAATTTCTTCCTATCCATTAAATGAGGATTTGATCGTATCAAAACATCATGTTCCTACTTCTATAATCTATAGAAAATCTGATTTAGATACAGGTGACAATTATCTTCTCGGTTTACAAAAATGGCAAGACTGGTCATTTGGTGTTAAGATTTTAGCAAACAGATGGGCTAATAATTTATTCAATAAAATCTATGCTATTACTCGGCCTCACCATCAATATAGAGTGCATTTTGAATGGGCTAGAATTTCTTATTCAAATGTTAATGAATACGAAATGACTTTGATGACTATAATAGATAGTATAAGGTATTTTCAGTCTCTTATGGGTAGCGAGTCAGCAGAGCATATTGCTAAAACTGTACTTGCTATGAAACCTTTGAAGGTAAATGAATTGTGTCATATTGCTAATCATGATGTTGTACTTGCTTACAAGATCATTCATGAGCGTAAGTTCAGATTGGAATCTTCTAATGTTGATAATCGAATCCCTTAATTAATCAGAGTGCATTTATGAATAAAAAGCAAAATCATTTTAAACGTTTTTTTTGGGATTATCTTTGGCCCCAAGGAAATATGAAAATAAAATTATTGGTTTTATCCTCCCTTGTTTTGTTAATACTTACAAAAGTTTTTTCTGCTGGTGTTCCTTATGGTTATAAACTTTTGGTCGATAGGTTGAATATATCGCCAATATCTATAAATATTGTCTATCTCTTGCTTATTTCATATTGTTTGTTAAGGTTGGTATCATCGTTTACTGAAACATTAAGAGATATACTATTTGTCCGAGTAAACCAGCATGCATCAAAAGCAGTATCCTTGAAAATGTTCAAGCAATTACATGATCTTAGCTTAAGATTTCATCTTTCTAGGCAAACTGGTGGCGTAGCTTTAGCTTTAGAAAGAGGAAAACAAGGTGCATCGAAAATACTCTCACAATTATTGTTTTCACTAGTCCCTGTGTTGTTTGAAATAGGATTCATTTCGTACATATTATGGACGCTATTCAATATTGAGTTCGCTTTGTTGACTCTATTAATGGCTGTGGTTTATATATTATACACAGTTATTTTAGTTATGCGGCGTACAAAACTTAGAAAAGAATTAAATGACTCAAATTATGATTCAAACTTTAAGTCTATCGATAGTTTATTGAATTATGAAACAGTAAAATACTTCGGTAATGAAATGCATGAGTTTGAACGGTATAATAATTCGTTATTGAGATATGAAAAAGCCGCGATAAAAAACCAAGTAACATTTTCTTACTTAAGCCTTGGACAAGCTTTAATAATAACTACTGGTTTATTTTTCATGATGCATTTAGCTATACAAGGTATCCAAGAAGGCCATATGACGATTGGTGACTTTGTTCTTGTTAATACTTATCTTTTGCAGATTTATCAACCATTAAATACATTTGGTCTCATGTATCGTGAAATAAAACAAGCATTACTAGATATGGATAATATGTTTGATATTTTGGATGTAGATAAAGAAATAACAGATGAAAGTTCAGCTAAAACCTTAGAGGTTAATGACGGTAATTTATTCTTTGATAATGTTAGTTTTAGCTATGATAAAGTTAGGCCTGTATTGAAAAATATCTCTTTCGTTATACCGGCGAGTAAACGTCTGGCGATAGTTGGGCATACTGGAAGTGGTAAGTCCACTATATCAAGGTTGTTATTTAGGTTTTATGATTGTTCGGAAGGTGAAATCAGAATAGATGGCCAAGATATTAAAAAGGTTACTCAGAGAAGCCTTAGGAAATGTCTTGGGATCGTTCCTCAGGATACTGTGCTTTTTAATGATACTATCTATTACAATATAGCCTATGGAAATCCTAGCGCCTCAGAAGAAAAAATTTTCCATGCTGCAAAAATGGCAAAGATCCATGATTTTATAATTTCTTTGCCAGATTCTTATAATTCTCAAGTTGGTGAGAGAGGGTTAAAATTATCCGGTGGGGAAAAACAAAGGATTGCAATAGCTAGAATGCTATTAAAAGACCCTGCTATATTAATATTTGACGAGGCTACTAGCGCACTTGATACTAAAACAGAGCAAGAAATCCAAAGTAATTTGCTTGATGTTAGCATAGGCAAAACAACCTTAATAATTGCACATAGGTTGTCTACAATTATTGAATGTGATGAAATAATTGTGCTGAACCATGGATGTATTATAGAAAAGGGTACACATGAAAAATTATTAGAACTTAACGGAGTTTATGCAGATATGTGGAAAAGGCAAAGTGGGGACAGTTTGTGAATATAACTAATACTGAATTAAAATAGTCTCAATTATCTTTTTAGTTAGAAGGGGCTGCTAATGTTGATTGAAAACAATAAAAATACAATTTACTCTGTGCAAGCTCTTAGAGGCTTATCGGCTCTTTTTATAATGTTTTATCATTTCAGATGGTCTCTAAATACCGTTAGTTCTAATCTTGGGGAGATCCTTTTTTGGTGGATGTCAATTAGTGTGGATTTATTTTTTATTATCAGTGGGTTTGTAATAGCAATAACAACAAAGCATATGGAAAGCAATATTTGTAATTTTAAATCCTATTGTAATAAGAGAATTAAGAGAATTTTCCCCGCTTATTATGGGTTGCTAATCATTACTTTTTCTTTAAATTTCTTTATGACAGGAGTCATAGATAATATCCCTTTGAAAGATTATGTCAGTGCGTTTTTTTTTATGCCGGTTGATAGTGGTAACCCTCCTTTTTATTTAAGTGATGATGGGATATATGGAATAAGGTGGACATTAAATTATGAAATATACTTCTATATTATAATTGGTTGTTTTATTTTGATTAAAAACGATTGGAAATTAATAATGGCATATTTTTTCGTTACTGTTTCACTTTTCCCTTTTTTTATGGGCTATGATTTTACGTTTTCTAAGAAAGGTATTGACTCGTGTTTTCCATATTTAAATCTAGTGACAAACCCTATTATTTATGTTTTTTTATTAGGCTATATTTTGGGTGTTCACTATGAAAGAGTGATGAAAATTCACAAGATTATAAGGGTAATTTTCCTAATAATGTCTTGTTTTGTTTTTTATTGGGGAGTATTTAGGTTACACATGATTCGATTCGATTTATCATCGTCTGGTTGGTTACTAGGTATACTATTTTACGGCATAGTTATTAATGAAGGCTGGATTAAAGTTCTAATTCCACCATGGTTATTATATGTAGGTGAGAGCTCATTATCATTATATTTAATACATACTTTATTTAATCATTCTTTTCGATGGATCCTTGATGGGACATTTATACACAATAAATTCATCAGCTTCGGTTTATGTTGTGCACTATCAATATTCTTTGCAATGTTAAGCTTTAGATTTATTGAAAAGCCATTTTATTACAAAAAGAAGACTATGGCTACAAGAGATAATACGCGAGTGTAATTTTTGCATTCTGCGATTTTTGCATTTTTTCAAATGAAAAAACACAGTTCAAGATTTCAACTGATTTTGTATGTTTGCTTTCATATACACTAATAATTATTCAATGAAATTAAGATAAGAATAAACATACTAATGCTCCGTCTATTTTTTGTTTAACGGCGGCCTTTCTTTGTTTATTCAGGGGGATAGTAATAAAAGGATCCTGCTATCTCCATATTCTGGCACTAATCAACATAATTTAGTACCGACTGCTGCTAACGATGCATTGCCATGACGTGGCGATAAGGAAGTTTGCATCTCAGATTTAACTCTTCCAGACAACAAATCCGGTGAGTTTTCTTGTGGTTAATCTGCAAGTCTTCACGACGTAGCTGAAGGTGAATGCACGAACAGTCCTAGCAGTCCGGGTGTAAGTATCTAGATAATAGATTACCTGCTCCCCATTATCTAACAAACCATAGTATTAGGCTTGCTCCTCGTGAGCCTGACCCTGTATGTGATCCATTCATAATCGGGAATAACCGGCTTCTGAAGATGCTCATAAACGGCTTAACAATTTCTCCGAATTAAAGCTAGAAATATGCCGTACCAGTACAGACTGATACGGCTTTTTTTGAGGTTTATTTTGTCAGAAGGGTTATCCCATTGTGTAACTGATTTCCTTCCCACAAATATAAGGTGGGGCATACGCTTTCCGGCACATATCCAGATAATCCGACCACCACTGCATCATCGCTTTACGGGCATCGAGATATTCTGCTTTATGGATGTAAGCCGCTCGAACGCTGTTACGCTCCTGGTGACTCATCTGCCGTTCAACCGCATCCTGCGCCCATAGGCCAGACTCCATCAGGGCACTACATGCCATTGCCCGAAATCCGTGGCCGCAGATTTCATCTTTTGTGTCATAGCCCATCAGGCGTAGCGCCTTATTGACCGTGTTTTCGCACATCGGTTTATACGGATTATGATCGCCGGGGAATATAAGTTCCTGATGTCCGGATATTTCCCATATCTGTTTCAGGATGGTTATGGCCTGACGAGAGAGTGGAACGATATGTGGAGTACGCATTTTTGCGCCACGCCCAGAGTAGCGGACACCGGGGATGGAGTCGCGAGTGGCAGGAATGGTCCAGATTCTATTTTTGAAATCGATCTCAGACCAACGGGCGAAACGCAGTTCGCTGGAGCGGATGAAAAGGTGCAGGGTGAGCAATACGGCCAGGCGGGTTAACTCTCGTCCTTGCTGGTAGTCCCTAATGCGAATCAACAGTTCCGGCAGTCGCTCCAGCGGAAGGGCAGGGTAGTGGCGTTTAATGGGAGGGGCGATGATACCGTCCAGATTTGCTGCCGGATTGTGCTCTGTCAACTCCTGATGCACAGCATGACGCATGATGTTGTACATATGCTGCCGGGTACGTGCTGCGACTTCCAGCAGACCTTTTTTCTCAATGCTTTTCAGCAGGTCGATAAAGTGACGAGGTTTCAGTTCAGCTACCGGCAAGTGTCCAATCACAGGAAATATATGATTGTCCATGCTGGCAAGCAGACGGGAGGCGTGGTTCTCAGACCATGTTCGGTTGCTGTTATGCCACTCCAGTGCCACATGTTTGAAGGTTTTTTCTGGTGTGGAAGGGGTTCTTTCAGCGGATCGCTGTTGTGCTGGGTTTATATTCTGCGCCAGCAATTTACGGATACCGTCACGCTGTTGACGAGCATCAGCCAGAGAGACATCAGGATAGGCACCCAAGCCGAGACGGGATTCTTTTCTATTGATACGATATTTGAGATACCAGAGACGTGAACCGCCTGGATTAACTAAAAGGTACAGGCCATGAGAATCAGAAACTTTAAAGGGTTTTGGGGATGGTTTTAAGTTGCGGATTTTTGAGTCGTTAAGAGACATTTGGGGGTCACTCCGTCATCGAACCAACATGACCCCAAATCTGACCACCAAATTCTCCCGATGCGGAGGGAAAACTAAAAATGCATCGGGAAGATTTTTCACACTAACTTGTTGAATCTAAATCGTATAAAGATTCGTGAAGATGCATGAAAACATAAATTTGGCTCCTCTGACTGGACTCGAACCAGTGACATACGGATTAACAGTCCGCCGTTCTACCGACTGAACTACAGAGGAATCGTGTGAACGGGGCGCATAATATCCAGAGGGCTGCGGAGTGTCAACGCTAAATTTGCCAAAAACGTGCGACTGCTCAGCAACTAATCAATGCAGCCACAAAAGGGCACTTTAGCGCGAAAAAATGTCCGTCAAAACGGGATTTAACAATCGCAACGCTGGCCGCGACGTTGCCTTGCCAGCGGGTCCTGTTGATAAAAACGGGTGAAATGGCCGTATACCAGCGGAAAACGTTCTGAAAGTAATTCTGGCGCACTAAAGAAATATTCCGACAGTACAGCAAAACATTCGGCGGCATCGGTTGCAGCGTAGGCGTCCATGCTGGCAGCTTCTTCACCCACAGTGTCAATTTCATCCTGCAGATTTTGCATCGCGGCTTGTAAATCGTGTTCCCATGACACCACTTCGCGCAGCGGAATGGGCGGAATACCACTGACTTCACCGCCGTTGCGCATATCCAGCTTATGCGCCGCTTCGTGGATAATCAGGTTAAAACCGGAGTTGTCGAAGGAGTCCTCAATGTCCTGCCAGTTGAGAACAATCGGCCCCTGATCCCAGCTTTGGCCGGCGTGAATTTGTGAACCGGCATGCACCAGCCCGTTTTCATCCTGCCAGGGAGAATCAACCACGAACGGGGAAGGGTAAAGCAGGATCTCGTGGAAACCGTCGAGCCAGGCGGCGCCCAGTTCCATTACCGGCAGCGCAAACAGCAGCGCGATACGCGCCTGCATCAGCTCCGTCAGCTCAACGCCTTGCAGCGGAACCAGCCGTTTTTGTTGCAGCAACTGGCTGGCGACCTGAATCAGACGGAGTTTCTCATCTTCGTTCAGGCAAGATAAAAGTGGGATATTCAGCGCCTCATTCCATGCGCCTGATTTCTCAATTTTCAGTTCATTTGCTTTCCACGGCCACTTAATCATCATCTTGCTCGCAAAGTGATCATTCTGATTGTCAGCAGGGTTCTCCGCCAGAGTACTCCAATACAAGTAACTTCAACAAGTTAGCTTATTTATCAGACGGATTCTGTATGGATGTTACACATCGACGGTTTTTTAGCAAAAAGAGTACGCATCTTATAAGACGTAGCTCACGTTATTAGTCTAGTCACAGAGCCACAAATGTGCCCGCCGCGTGACGAGGATAACGTCCGTCACTGAGAGTATGAACGTCAGAGCCATTTCCCGATAAAATCGCCGGGCGGTACGGGCTTGCCGAAAAAGTAGCCTTGCAGGAATTCCAGCCGGTACGGCGCGAGGTAATTCACCTGCGTCTGGGTTTCAATTCCTTCCGCCACGATGATCATTTGCAGACGTTTGGCAAGATCAATCACGTTATCAACGATGTGTCCGGCCAGCGCGTCGGTGCCAATCCGGCCAATGAAACTCTGGTCGATTTTCAGAATATCGATGTGGAATTTTTGCAGGTACGCCAGGCTGGAATGTCCGGTGCCAAAGTCATCCATCGCGATTAACACTCCCATCTGTCGCAATGTGCGGAACAGGCTATAGGTGATGTCGCTCGGTTCGATTAATTCACGTTCAGTCAGTTCGAGTACCAGATTAATCGGGTTCTCGCTGAAAGCATCAATAAAGGCTTTGCAGTCTTCCGCCAGTGAGAGGTCTTTGAAATGGCTGGCGCAGATATTGAAACCGAAATGGAAATTTTTAGGCAACTGCGACGCCAGCGGAGCGAACTGTTCACGCACCTGCGCCATGATGAGGCGCGTCATGGGCACAATCAGTCCGCTCTCTTCAGCCAGCGGAATAAACTGATAAGGCGGGATCAGACCTGATTGCGGATGCTGCCAGCGCATCAGCACTTCAGCACCCGTCAGCTCATGGGTGGTGCCATCCACCACCGGCTGTAAATAAGGGATGAACTGTTTTTTCTCCAGCGCCTCTTTAAGCACAGCCCTCGGGCCGCCGACGCGACCGAGCAGAATATAGGTCATGAAAGCCATAAACAGGCTGAGCAGCGGGAATAACACCAGGCTGAGAGTGGCGTAATCAAAGACATAACGCCAGTGGTCGCTTTGCCGGATGACTAAACGAATCGCGTAAGGATAGTGCTGAGAAGTCAGCTCCATGCGCTCGCCGTCCGGCCAGCTTTCACCACTGTGAATTTTGCCATGGCTGTCCATCCACTGGTCGCCTACCTGCAGGATCAGATAAGCATGTGTGCTGAGCAATGAAAGAATATTATGCAGAAAATAGCCATCGACACCGACCAGAACGCCGCTGCCGTTGACATCATAACGATACGCAATAAGCGGATGATCGGGTGTGATGCTGTTGCCGCTTATCAGCATCAGCCTTCCACCCACATATTTATCGGTCGAGATAGTGTCAGATCGCGGGCCGAACAAGGAAGCGCAGTAAATCGTATTCTGGCGATAAAGATTGACAGTACGAACATTGGGCACCTTCGCCACCTGCCAGCGCAGCGCTTGCACGGTTCTGGCATCGCAGGGCACACCAATCAAATTTTCAACGGCGCTGCTCGCAATGGCAGCATTGTCCAGCGTCATATCCACCAGCCTCACCGACTGTTGCAGATTTGCGCCGGTATCACGCCGTAATCCCTGGGAAGTTTGCCACGAGATTGCCAGTGTTCCGAGTGCAGCGACAACAATGAATGCGAGCAGTGAAAGGCATATCCGGACGTAGCGTCGGTTTAACCAGTTTAAAGCCAAGGGTAACCACCAGTGAGAGCCTGTGAGCGACGATTCGCCCCGTCAATATAACCTATAATGGTGTTATCCACTGCCACAAGAGAAATAAGAAGGTCAATCTGACACTCACATAATCTCATCAGCACATTGTGAATGTTCTGTGTGATGCCGCTGGTTGGTGGCGTGGCAGGCGGTTTGATTTACCGTTACATTCTGCAATCGAAGGACTGAATCCACTTGTGTTAAGTGGTTTTCCTGACGGCGTAAAGTTTGTAGCATAGGGCTTTACGCCGTCTGTTCAGTGAACGTCACCAGGACAACCCGATGCTCCCGCGTTTTAAATTGCTCTTTTGGGCTACTGTTTTATCCTTTTCCTTCTCCGGCGCAACCATGGCTGCCGATGCGCCTTCTTACGGCCCGCAATTACAGGGATTTGATTATCCGTTCCCGCTGAAACAATTCTCCTTTAATTCTCAGGGTGCGCCGCTGCAAATGGGCTATCTCGACGTTGCGCCCACCGGGCACAAAAACGGTCAGACCGTGGTGCTGATGCATGGCAAGAATTTCTGTGCCGCAACCTGGGGTGACACTATTTCGGCACTGGTGAGTAAAGGCTACCGGGTTATCGCGCCCGATCAGGTCGGGTTCTGTTCGTCGACCAAGCCTTCGCATTACCAGTACAGTTTCCAGCAACTGGCGACCAACACGCATGATTTGCTGAAAAGCCTGAAGATCACCAAAGCGGTGATTGTCGGGCATTCGACAGGCGGCATGCTGGCAACGCGTTACAGCCTGATGTATGCGCCGGAAGTGTCAAAACTGGTGCTGGTGAACCCGATTGGTCTGGAAGACTGGAAAGCCAAAGGCGTGCCTTACCGTACAGTTGATCAATGGTATGACCGTGAGCTGAAAACCTCCGCGGACAGCATCAAACAGTACGAGCTGAAAACCTATTATGTGAATAAATGGAAACCGGAATATGACCGCTGGGTTGATATGCTGGCGGGGCTGAACAACGGGCCGGGGCACAAGCTGGTGGCGTGGAACTCGGCGCTGATCTACGACATGATTTTCACGCAGCCGGTGTTCTACGAATTCAAAAATCTGCGCGTACCGACCACGCTGATGATCGGGACGGCTGACACCACTGCCATCGGCAGCGATATTGCGCCGCCTGCGGTGAAAGCAAAAATCGGTCATTACAATGTGCTGGGTAAACAAGTGACGAAGCTGATCCCGCACGCGAAACTGATTGAGTTTAAAGGTCTGGGCCACGCTCCGCAGATGGAAGAACCGGAAAAATTCAATGCGGCGTTGCTGAAAACGCTGGCGCGCTGAGAGGTTCCTGTATTCCTGAAACCCTGTTCATAAAAAACCGCAGCCATTTACGGGCTGCGGTTTTTTTATGCCTGCTGTTTAGCGATTAACGCAGATTATCCGGGAAATTAGCCGGTAACTCACTGGCCGCGCAGTCGATCACAGTGTCATTATCCGCACCACAATCACGGACGAAGGTAATGGTGGCGAATTCGTCGATCACTTCAGTCGGATAAGCGGGTCCGGCATCGCGGTAAGAATTCATCAGCGGAATATGTTCATTCTGGAAGCACACGGTTTTTTCCGGGTTGTTCATGATCCAGCGCGGGAAGAAAATGGTGCCGTGGAACACGCTGTCACCCAGATTCACAATCAGGCTGACATCTGTACCGGTGGGTTCTGTCCAGGAAATTTTGTACACATCAGAAGCCACACGCACGATATAGGCTCTCTGGTCTTTCACCCAGCGGTTGCCGACCAGCCCGCTGTGAATGCGATAATCCAGCGTCTCAGCATTTTTCACATAGATTTCATAATTCCAGCCGTTGTCGTAAGTGTAAACAATGTGTTTACCGATAAAATTGCTCAGGTCATGTTTATCAAAGCTGCTCATGATAATTCTCCTTAATGATGTGTCGCAGGAAACGTGCTGTTTCGATAGAGAGATATTACCCGCTAAAAAATTGATAAAAAAACGCTAATTTCAGATGAAAATAATCTAAAATTCCGATGTGTTTTTTTCTGAAGGAGTTAACAGTATGCCACTTCCCCGGACCACACTTGAGCAGTGGGTGGTATTACAAACGGTCATTGAACAGGGGAGTTATGCGCTGGCGGCGCGGGTGCTGAACCGCAGCCAGTCTTCTGTCAGTTATGCCCTGAGCGGATTGCAGGAGCGTCTTGGCCTGCCGTTGCTGGAAATTCATGGCCGCAAAGCCACCCTGACCGAACAGGGGCGGGCGTTGCTGATGCAGGCAACGCCGTTGATTTCCGCCTTTTTGCAACTTGAGCACCGTGCTGCCGGGCTGAAAGGCGGAACGCGAACCGAACTGAGCCTGGTTGTCGACAGCGTTTTTCCCAAATACCGTTTGTTTCGCGCGCTCAAAAATTTTCAGCAGCAGTTTCCCGATACCCGGGTACATCTGACGGAAATTCTGCGCGGCGAAAGTCTTGAGCAATTAAATGAACGATCAGCCGATTTATACATCACCACGCTGGCACCGGAAAATGCGATACAGGGCCGTTTCCTGCTTGACGTGGATTTTGTACCGGTGGCGAAAAGCGATCATCCGCTGATGGGTCTCGCCGTTCCGCTGACCGCAGAGGATCTGGCACGTTTCCCGCTGATAAGCGTGGCCGACCGGCACTCGCCGCATGCAGAAAATGTACGCTCCGGCCCCGTGGCCAACTGGACATTCACCACCGTCGGGGCAGCGATGGAAGCGATTGCGGTGGGTGTAGGGTACGGCTGGCTGCCGCTGGAAAGTGTGGAAAAAGCGCTGGAGAGCGGTTTGCTCCGTCGTCTGGAATTAGCCGCGAGAACGGTACGGCAGACGGCTCTGTATATGGTGATGGATAATGAATCGGAGAGGTTCGATAAAACGGTCAGCGCACTGGCACAAAGCATACTGAAGGAGTGCGGTTTGCTGCCATAACGTTCAGGCAGCAAACCGTTTCAACAGGAGGCGTAATTACTTTTGTGATGTCCGGCAGGTCGCCAGAATATCCAGTTGCGGATCCCGTTCTGAGGTCTGTACGTCCATCGCGCTCAGTACCGTGTGGAACAGGTTATCCTGCGAAACGTCTTTGTTCGCGGCATTAGATTTCAGGCATTGCATATCTATTCCCTGCGCTTTGACATAGCCTTCTGACAGCCAGAACAGCATCGGCACGTGGGTCTGTTGCGCCGGTGCCACGCTGTAAGGCGTGCCGTGAAGATACAGGCCATTTTCACCTAAAGATTCACCATGGTCAGAAAGATAAATCACTGCCACGTTGTACTTATCCTGATACTGCTCCGCTTTTTCAATCACCTGCGACACCGTGTAATCTGTGTAAAGCAGCGTATTGTCATAGGTATTCACCAGTTGTTCCTGCGAACAGTTCTCAATGTCGCTGCGCGGGCAGTCTGGCATAAACTTGCGGAATTCCGGCGGATAGCGTTTGTAATACGTCGGGCCGTGGCTGCCGATCAAATGTAAGCCGATCAGCGTATTTTTGCCGTCCGTCTTGATGTCATCATCGATATTTTGCATCAGTGCCATGTCGTAGCAGGTATCACCATCACAATATTTCCCGTCCTTTTGGGTATCTATGGTGATGTTTGGCACCCGGTCGCATACGCCTTTACAGCCTTCATCATTGTCTTTCCAGAACACCGAAACCCCGGCTTTATGCAGGATATCCAGCAGGCCTTCACTGTTACGGGCGCGGTTGGCATCGTAGCGGGTGCGCTTCATATCCGAGAACATGCACGGCACAGAAATGGCCGTCGCCGTGCCGCATGATGTCATTTTATTAAAGAACACCACGTCCGGAATAGCCTGTGTGTACTGATTAGTCGGTCTGGCGTAACCCTCAAACGACTGGTTTTGCGCCCGCGCCGTTTCTCCAATCACCAGGAACACCAGATTCGGTTTTTGCCCCGGTTGCTGCACCAGTTTTGCATCGTTGCCAATAGTCTGGAACGGTATTTTCGGCGTGAAGTAACGGTGATTCACGTACTGGAACGCGCTGTAAAGATAGTTCGTCGGCACGATTTCCAGATTCAGGGTGCGGTTGTTACGGCCCACGGAGGCATAATCTTTGTAGAAAACCCCGGCGACGGAGGCCACGACCAGCAATGAAATGATCATCGACACCAGACGGACACCCAGACGGCGCAGTGGCGTTTTTTCATAGCTGACCGGCGTCAGGAAAAGCAAAATAGCGGGCAAAACGCCGGTGAAGACAAACCACAGCACCACTTTCAGATTCAGGTAAGACGACGCTTCAGCCGACTGCGTCTCAAGAATATTTTCAATCATGCCGCGGTCAAAGACGACCTGGAAGGTCATCATCGCAAAACTGGCAAGAGCACTGACCGGCAGCACAATAATAAAGAAAGGTTTAAGCAACGGACGGAAGCTGAAAGGGGTGAACACAAAGTTCAGTGCGGCGAACAGCGCGACCGGAATGCTCAGGGCAAAGGCCAGGCTGTAGGCGGGGAGTGCATGTAAGATACGGTAAAAGTGCAGTAAAATCGGCAGGTTAACAACAAACGTAAAATACAGGGTCAGCAGTAAAGTCAGCGTAAAATAACTGATCTTCGGGAATATATTGCGCAATGAAAACTCCCAACAGAATGACGGTAGCAGCGTTGATGTGAGGGAAACATAACGTATAGAAATGAATGATCAATATAATAGTCATTCAAGCTTAAGAAAGCCTTAATCTGCCTGTCATAAAATTTTCATCATGTAGCATTTCCGAAAAGGTTCAGAAAATAAATAAAATATAAGAGACCGTCTTTTTGACCCTGAAGCCTTATGCTAGGCGGCGTAGCGATGTGAATGTTCAAAGAAACACTCCCTTGTTTAAACCTCTCTGAGTGCGTTTCCCTCCGCTCATTTTGATCTTTCCCTGATTATGCCTGACCGGTTTAATTCACCACTGACTGCCTGCTGGCTGTCAGAAGGATGTTTGTGTTGATTTCATCTTCGGCCACAATTGCGGCCAGCAGTATCATAGAGCCAGGTGTCATTATCGGCCCGCGAGTGGTTATCGGGCCTTTCTGTCTTATTTCCGCCGGTGTGCAAATCGGCGAAGGAACCCACATTTCTTCTCATGTCGTCATCAACGGCAATACCAAAATTGGCACGGATAACCAGATTGGCATGGCCTCGTCCATTGGCGAAGTCAGTCAGGATTTGAAATACGCCGGAGAAGAGACCGGGCTGGAAATCGGCAATGGAAACCAGATTGGCTGCCACGCCACATTACATCGCGGTACCGCGCAGGGCGGCGGCATGACGCGGATAGGGGATCTGAATGTTTTTGAACGGGGCGTGCACCTTGGCCATGATTGTCAGGTGGGAAATGCCACGTTTATCGGCGAACACAGTGCGCTGGCAGGGCATGTTGTATTAGGCAATGATGCGCGGATTGATGCCCTGAGCGCAGTGCATCAATTTTGTATTATTGGCGCAGGTGCCCATCTTCTTGCCAATACTTGCGTGGTGCAGGACGTTCCACCGTTTGTGATGGCAGGTGGAAATCGTGCGGTACCTAAAGGGATAAACGAGCAGACAGCAGATTTTTGCCAGGCTGGCAGTACGCAGCAAAACATCATCCGCTATCTGTACGATTTGCTTTATCACCAGCAGGAAGGAGTGGAACGTGTGAAGTCAGAAATTGAGCGGCTCAGCGCGGAATATCCATTACTGTGCCACTTCAATACTTTTTTCCTTCGTTCGGCGCGCGGGATCATTCGCTAACGACTCCACGACAGTCCTGCGGCTAAACAGAGGAAGAGGGCTGTCAGGCGTCAAGTGCTAACAGGGCAAAGGTTGCCAGCCAGTGTTCGCCCATGTAGGTGCTGTCAAGGTGGTTCAGCGCGCTGTGCAGATGTGCTTCTGCCGTCTGACGCAGCAAAACCACACGCGGATCGCCCGCTGGCAGCGCAGAGGCCAGAGAACGCTGGCACCAGGCGCGGCTGAGATTCAGCCCGTCCAGATGGCCAATTTTACCGTCGCTGCGGTCAGTGACCGTGGCGGGGGTAAACAGTGTTGCGGGCTGGCTGTGAGCCAGATCCGGCAGAAAACGGCCAAACCAGGTCACAAACGCTTCGGCCGGTAATACGCGGCGCATCAGTTCAGCCTCCATCAGGGATGGCGAAAGGAATTCATCACCGCCCGGTTCCCACGCCTGACAATGCACATCTTCCAGATGCCATCGCAGCGCCGTCTCTTCAATCAGTTCCGCCAGTTTGTGATGCTTAACGCAGCGGGCATAATCAAGCGTTAACGCCAGTGCAAAGGCGGTGTTGAAATGGCTGCCGACCCGCAGGGGATAGGTCGCCTTTGGCAGAAACACGCTAAAACTCTTTTCGAAAAACCGGCTCACAGGTGCCAGCGTGTTCGCCCATTCAGCAGCCTGCGGCATGTCCATCTCATGCAATTGCTGGCTCAGCGCCAGAAACCATGCCCAGCCATACGGCCGTTCAAATCCGGCATGTTGCGGCTGTTGCAGATAAGCCATTTCACCGGCGACATTTTCTGATGTGAAATGCTGGCCGATCACCGCAATGATTTTTTCAGCTTCCGGTAATTGCGGAAAACGATCCAGCAGACGCAGCAACAGCCAGTATCCGTGCACGCAGGAATGCCAGTCATAGCTGCCGTAAAAGATCGGATGTAACTGGCGTGGCGTTTGTGCATCCGCCGCGCTGCTCATGGCATGCATGAGTTTGTTCGGAAATTCACGCGTCAAATGGTTCAGTGCCAGTGAGGCAAAGCGGGACGCCATTTCCGGCGTCAGTGTGGTACGTTGTTGCGTCGTCATCGCCTTTCCTTATCAGAAACGGAACACAAAGAAATACATAAACGCGGTATTCACCAGCAACAGCAATACACCGGTTTTCCACTGCGCTTTGATCACGCCATTTTTGTCCTGCAATTCCAGCAGCGCCGCAGGAACGATATTAAAATTGGCCGCCATCGGGGTCATTAAGGTGCCGCAGAAACCGGACAACATGCCGATCGCGCCCATAATTGCCGGATTCCCGTCCAACTGGTTGACGATAAGTGGCAGCCCGATCCCCGCGGTCATGACCGGGAAGGCGGCAAAACCGTTTCCCATAATCATCGTGAAAAGCGCCATGCCGAAGGTATAGGCAATCACAATCGCCAGGGGTGATCCGAGCGGAATGATGTTTTTGACCAGCTCCGACACCACGCCACCGACTCCCGCCAGTGCAAACAGCGCACCGAGTGCGGCCAGCATTTGCGGCAAAATGGCCGCCCAGCCGACGGTATCCATGGTCTGTCCGCCCGCTTTCACGGCTTTGACCGGCGAATCACGCAGCATAATCAGCGCCACAATAAAGGCCACCAGCGTGCCAAGCACCAGCGAAATCAGCGTGACGTTTTTGGCTTCGACCAGCGGCGTGTATTTCAGCGTCAGGGTGCCAGTCAGAGTCACAGCCGGGATCAACAGGGCAGGGATAAACAATTTGTTGCCAAAGCGTTTGGCGCCCGCTTCACGTTTTTCGACCCGTTCGGGCTGCTCGCTTTCTGATTTGCCTTTACCCAGTTGCCCGCTACCGGCGATGATCGCCAGTAAAATCGCCATACAGCCGGTGACGAAGTGCGGCAATTCAGCGCCGAACAGGAAAGTGATGCCATAAATGCCCCAGAACAGCGCGTTGACATAACGGCGTGAATGGCTTTTATCGCGCACGTTGAAGAACGCATAGGCGCAGAACAGCAGGCCCGCAAGGATATAAACAGTCTGCAAGGTGATCATTTCGCTGTGCTCCCGTGTTGAACGTCAAAACGTTTAGCCAGCGAGCGGTCAAGCAACCACAGACGGATAAAGTGGATAATCAGTGCCGCAATGGCGGTCGGGATCGCCCAGACAGACAGGTGCAACGGTTCAACGTTAATGCCGTACTGTTCCAGAAAACCTTTAATCAGCAGGATGGATTGCACCGCAATGAAAATGTCCTCGCCGAAGAAAACCGCGACGTTATCGGCCGCAGCGGCATGAGCACGGATTTTCTGGCGCACATCATTGGGCAGATCGCCGTATTTAGTGGTGGCCGCGGCTTCAGCCATGGGGGCGATCAGCGGGCGTACCATCTGCGCGTGGCCGCCCAGCGAGTTAAGCCCCAGCGCGGCAGTCAACTGGCGCAGGAAGAAATACAGCATCAGCACGCGGCCGGTGGTCGCAGCATGCACTTTGGAAATCAGATGGCGCGCCTGCTCTTTCAGGCCGCTGCGCTCAAGGATGGCGATCACCGGCAGTGTCAGCCATATCAGTCCCATATAGCGGTTATCGGTGAATGCTTTGCCAAATGCGCTGATGATATCGACAGTATGCATTCCGCCTGCCAGACCGGTAGAAATACCGGCAACCGTCACCACTAATAAAGGATTAAACCGCAGGGCAAAACCCAGCACGACGATCGGAATACCAATTAAAACCCACATACTTTGTCCCTCAATAATATTGTGTTTGTTTTATATTTTTAATGGATATAAACAGCTCTGATATGCGTGTAATAACTGGGTGTTATTACTTATTCTTAATGTATATAAATAAAAACGTGAGGCGGAAAGTAACAAGCGTTAACGGTGAACGCAAGATGCAAAGGCAGAGGCGGTCATAGGAAATTATTCTGGAAATATCAGGCTTAGTGCTGTGGCAAAAATAAATAACTGGCGTGTAAATTATCACTGGCGTATCTGACAGGGGGCGGGCGAAATAACAGAATAATTAACCCGGCCTGTTGGCCGGGTATAACAAAAAGAGAGGGGATGAGAGAAGCACCTCTTTGTTTGCCAAAATTTTCTTAACTGTTTAAGTTACCGGAGGATTGTGCGCCGGACTTCAGTGCTATGATATGACCACGTCCGGGCGAGGCCCGGTGCACCGTGATCTAAGGATACAGGCAATGCAGATTATGAGATCGAATCAAATTCGCTGGCTCAGTGTGTTGATCGTGACGGGCGGGCTGTTACTGATTCTTCCTCTTCATTTACTGGCATGTTTTATTGCCGGTTTTTTAGTGTTTGAACTCATTAATGCGCTTACCCCGTACTTTCAAAAAATCATCAGCGGCGAACGTGCCCGCTGGGTGGTGGTGGCCATTATTGCTACCCTGGTGATCAGTTGTCTGACGCTGGCCATTGCGGGCATTGCAAATTTTCTGATGGAGGATATGCGTAACCCGGTCGCTTTTAACGCCATGGTATCGCGTCTGCTGACAGACGCGCAAAGCCGTTTATCGCCCGTATTACTGCATTATTTACCGGCGAATATTGAAGAATTGCAACGCAGTTTCCTGCAATGGCTGCGTGAACATATTGTTATGATTCAGGCGGTTGGCAAGAACGCTGCCCACGTTTTCCTGACCATGATAATCGGTATGATCCTCGGTGCGATTATTTCACTTCAGCAGCCGCGCAAGGGCGAACTGCATGCACCGCTTAAAAAAGAGCTGTTACAGCGGATGCATTTGCTGGGCGAAGCCTTCCGCAATGTGGTCTTTGCGCAGTTCCAGATTTCCCTGATCAATACCGTGCTGTCAGGTATTTTCCTGTTCGGCATTTTACCGCTGTTCGGCATTCATCTGCCGCTGGCAAAAACGCTGGTTGTCGTGACTTTCGTCTGCGGACTGCTGCCGGTGATCGGTAATCTGATTTCGAATACGCTGATTTTCATCGTCGGTCTGTCGCTGTCACTGTGGGTCGGCGCGCTGGTGCTGGCGTACCTGATCATCATTCACAAAGTAGAATATTTCCTGAATGCCCGCATCGTTGGCAGCCGTATCAAGGCGAAATCCTGGGAGGTTTTACTGGCGATGCTTATCTTCGAGGCGGCGTTTGGTATAGCCGGTGTGGTGGCTGCACCTATCTACTACGCTTACCTGAAAAGCGAACTGAAAGAAGCGGGTCTGATTTAATCCTTTCTGAAAACATGGCGCTTTGCGGGCAGGGCGCCACTGTTTAGTCTCTGCACAATCCCGTCTGAAAATCCTGAAAAAAACAGATTCAGGCAAGTAATGGCGAGGATCGTTATACCAGTCAGTCAATGTAAGCCGTCATAATTTTACGGTGTCTGCCTTTTCGGCGGGCATGAAGTATTCCGTAATCCAATCAGGAGATAAAAATGACGCTTAACGTTCGTGGTTTCGCTGCACTTTCAGCGGATGCGCCTCTTGCGCCTCATAATTTTGTTCGCCGTGACCCGCGTGATACCGACGTTGTGATCGACATTCTGTACTGCGGTGTCTGTCACTCCGACATCCACCAGGCGCGTAATGAATGGCATCAAAGCATTTATCCGATGGTTCCGGGGCATGAAATTATTGGCCGCGTGAAACAGGTTGGCGCGAAAGTCTCTGGCTTCAGCGTGGGCGATACCGTCGGTGTTGGTTGTATGGTCGATTCTTGTCAGCATTGTGGATCCTGCGCGGAAAGCCTGGAACAGTACTGTGAAGAAGGCGCTACCATGACCTATAACAGCCATGATCGTCATGACAACATGATGACCTACGGCGGTTATTCCGAACAAATCGTGGTTTCAGAAAAATTCGTCCTGCGCGTTTCTGAAAAACTGGACATCAAATCTGCCGCACCGCTGCTGTGTGCCGGTATCACCACTTACTCTCCGCTGAAACACTGGAAAGTCGGTAAAGGTCATAAAGTGGCTGTGGTGGGTCTGGGCGGTCTGGGTCACATGGGGCTGAAATTTGCCAAAGCGCTGGGCGCCGATGTTACGCTGTTCACCCGTTCCAAAGGTAAAGAGCAGGAAGCTTACCGTCTGGGCGCTGACCACGTGGTGCTGTCTACTGATGAAAAACAAATGGCGGCAGTCAAAAGCCACTTTGATTTCATTCTGGACACCGTGCCCAATCCACATGACCTGAACCCGTATCTGGACACGCTTAAACGCGACGGTACCCATATTCTGGTTGGTCTGATCGAGCCAATCGAACCTGCGTTGCACAGTGGCAAACTGGTCATGGGCCGCAAAACCGTGGCCGGATCTCTGATCGGCGGTATTGCTGAAACTCAGGAAATGCTCGATTTTTGTGCCGCACATGATATTTCCTGTGATGTGGAAATGATCGACATGCAGGACATCAACGGCGCGTACGAACGCATGCTGAAAAGCGACGTGAAATACCGCTTTGTGGTGGATATGGCCTCGTTGAAAAATGCCTGACAGGGCGTGTTGAACCGAAATTTGTGCTTTACACGTTTCTGTGACTTCTCCCCTTGAAAGCGCGGTGGTATCCTGCTGCCTTTCGCCGGGCGAAGGAAAACCAGTGGCTAAGAGTTTTGATGAACTCATCAGAGACATGGATCTGATGATTGAACATGTGGACAGGCTGAAAAACTTGCCACCACGGGCTGCTCAACCAGCGGTCTCTGACAAACCTGCATACGATTCTTTCGGTGAGATTTTCGCGCTGAAAGCCGTCATGCGGGCTTTTATCTCTTCAGTCGACACCATTGTTAAAGTGCAGATTGCGAAGAAAGTTGAGCAGGATATCGGCCATCTGGAGAATACCGTGCGGTCGATTGGCGGCGGCAGTGCCGGCGCAGAAGACGTCGCGCAAATCACGGCGTATGTTCGCCACGCGGTGTCTGAACTAATGGATTAATTCTCGTGCCGCCTGCAGACCTGCCAGCAAACGCCGGTCACACCGTGTATTTAACCAATACCTTGTGTGACCGGCGTTTTTTTTGGACTTCCTGTCCGTAGGCGCGGCGATGAAAAGCGGCTATTCTTGCCATAATTCCTTTTTGCGGGTGCCGGTTATGTCTCAGGATTACCGCTTTTTCGCGTCAGCCCGACGCCGTTGTTATGCCCTTTTATTTGAACACCGGACCCGCAGCGGCCACCGGATGGAAATATTCTGGATCCTGGCGTCACTGCTCAGCGTTCTGGTGCTGTTTATCGAATCCAGCGCACATGATTTGTTTCCGGCAACACCCGATATCATCCCATTGTTCGGCCTGGTCGAAATGGGGTTTACCGCGCTTTTTACGGTGGAATACGTCTTACGGGTAGTTTGTTCGCCGCGCAAAGCCCGTTATCCGCTGAGTTTTTTCGGCATTATTGATCTCTGCACCATTTTGCCTATGTACATCCTGTGGATGCTGCCTTCCTTTGCGGGGGCGGGGAATGTGGAGCTCCTGATCCGTCTGCTGAGAATTTTACGTGTGCTGCGGGTGTTGAAGCTGCTGCGCTACATGAGCGACGCCGGGGTTTTATGGCGCAGCCTGATACGCGCGAAACGTAAGCTCGGCATCTTCTTCGGTTTTGTCGCCATCATTCTTTGTCTTTTCGGCGGGCTGATGTTTGCAGCCGAAGGCGGCAGGGGGGGATTTACGTCGCTGGGGGCGTCGGTTTACTGGGCTGTGGTGACGCTGACGACGGTCGGCTACGGTGATATTACACCGCATACTGCGCTGGGAAGAATGCTTGCGTCGGTGCTGATCCTGCTGGGGTATTCGATCATTGCCGTGCCGACCGGGATTTTAACAGCTTATATGTCACAAGAATTAGAAAAAGGTCGTGCTGCCCGTTCCTGTCAGACTTGTCTGCATTCCGGCCATGAAATAGAGGCAAAATTTTGCGCGCACTGCGGAGCGGTTTTAGCGGCCGATAATCCACAACCTGTTGAAAAATAGCCTGATAGCTGTACATTGATTGTACTATCTGGTTCAAAAATCGACTCATTTTGCACTTTACCGCAGCATTGCATTAAAAAGAGTTGCTATTAAAGGGCAGTCATGAGTAAATACATACCGGCCTGTGGTACAGACCTATTTATGCACGACATCCTGAGTAAAGTTGTTCCAATTTAAAGCGTTATCCATGATAACCCTGCTCTGACGAATTTCCTTCTTAGTGCCTCCATAAGTAACGACTGAAATCCGGCTATAACATGCCCATGGTGGCGAAATTTATTTTTAAAAGGTAATTCCTATGTCAATGATGAAAGGTCAGGTTAAGTGGTTTAACGAGTCTAAAGGCTTTGGCTTCATCACTCCTGCTGACGGCAGCAAAGATGTGTTCGTACACTTCTCCGCTATCCAGGATCAAGGTTTCAAGACCCTGGCTGAAGGCCAGAACGTACAGTTCACTATCGAGAACGGTGCTAAAGGTCCGTCTGCGGCTAACGTTACCGCTATCTAATCTTACTTTACCGCTGTTTCAGCGATAAAAGTACAGATGACAAAAACCCGCATGCGCGGGTTTTTTTACGTCTGTTGTTTGTGCCTTTTGTCAGGATCTGCCCGTTTCGCATTATCTTTCCTCTCATGCCATGCCTTTATGCAGTGGTCTGTACTACAATAATCATAATTGAAAACTATGGGATAACCTGATGAAAGTTAATGATCTTGTGACAGTGAAAACCGACGGCGGACCGCGCCGTGAAGGTAAAGTATTAGCCGTAGAAGAGTTTTACGAAGGCGTTATGTATCTGGTGTCGCTGGAAGATTATCCGGCAGGTATCTGGTTCTTCAATGAAGGCGACACCAAAGACGGCACGTTCGTCGAACCACGTGAAGGTTCTGAATAACATTTACGCTGCGTCCGTCACGAATAAAAAAATACCGGGGCAAATTGATTTGCCGCCGGTATTTTTTTACTTATTGTCTGCCGGGGATCATGCTGATGTGACTATCAGAACGTTTCCCAGTTCGGCTCATCGTTCACCCCTTTTGACGACCGGGAAGCCGGACCGGGCAGGGCGCGGGAGGATGCCGGGGGCTGTGGCTGTACACTGCGTGTGTTGCCATCCAGACGGAACACCGCCACAGCCTGTGTCAGGCGCGCGGCCTGTTCTTCCAGTGACGCGGCGGCTGCCGATGCTTCCTGCACCAGCGAGGCGTTTTGCTGCGTGACACCATCCATTTCTGATACTGCCTGGCTGACCTGACTGATCCCGCGACTTTGTTCATCCGATGCCGAAGCGATTTCGCCCATGATATCCGTCACATGGCTGACCGCGGTGACAATTTCGGACATCGTGTCACCCGCATCGCCTACCAGAATGCTGCCTTCGCCGACGTAATCGACGGATTCTTCAATCAGCGCTTCGATTTCTTTTGCCGCCTGTGCACTTCGTTGTGCAAGGCTGCGCACTTCGCTGGCCACCACTGCAAATCCGCGCCCCTGTTCACCGGCGCGTGCAGCTTCTACGGCGGCATTGAGCGCCAGAATGTTTGTCTGGAAAGCGATGCTGTTGATCACATTGGTAATTTCAGCGATTTTAGTTGAGCTGCGGGAAATTTTATCCATGGTACTGACAACGTCTGCGACGATATTTCCGCCTTTTTGCGCTTTATTTGAGGCATCGGCAGCCAGTTTGCTGGCGTGATGGGCGTTTTCGGAGTTCTGTTTCACCGTCGCCGTCAGCTGTTCCATGCTGGCAGCCGTTTCTTCCAGTGCCGCCGCCTGTTGTTCGGTACGCGATGATAAATCGGTATTGCCCGAAGCAATTTCTGTCGACCCCTGATAAATAGACACCGCACCTTCACGCACGGTCAGCACCGTTGACGCCAGCGAACGTTGCATCTGGTCAACATTGTTGCTCAGCACGCCGATTTCATTCCGGCCATGCGCTTGTATGGGCTGCGTCAGGTCTCCCCCGGCAATTTTCTGAATGCGCATCACCATCCGGTTCAGCGGATGAATAATCACTTTGCGCATGACCAGGTAAGTGATGAAGGTCAGCACCAGCGCCAGCAGGAACCCGCCGCCCATCAGGGTATAACCGAGCACGGCATTACGCTGCGCTTTATCATTGATAGCGTTAGCGGTTTCGGTGCGATAGGCAATCGCCGCCAGCAGCGGGATATTATTGGCGAGATCCAGACCACGTACCGTTTCCGCTTCCTGAGAAATCACTTCCTCGAAATGTGCCTGTTTGGCCGATTCCAGCATCGGTGCCATGCCTTGGGTCAGATAGGCGTCGTAGGCTTTTTTCAGCGGCTCATCGAGCGCCCGATCTTTATCGGTTTTATTTGGCCGGTTGATATACGTATCAAATGAAGTTTGCGACTGTTTAATACGGCTGGCAGCGTCCTTGAGGTTTTGGTTAAACACATCCTGATCGCCAATACGCGCGGCCGCAGCGGCCTGAATCAGCAACAGACGGGCGGTACGCAGATGGTTTGAACTGTTGGAAAGCGCCAGGCGGATTTGCAGTTCCTGGGTCGCGTTTGCCAGCGCGGCATTACTTTGCTTGAGAAAGAAGCCGGAGGTGCCGATGGAAACTGCAAAAAGGAAAAGGATCCCGGTAAGAATCAGGCTAATCAGGGTAATAAGGCGAATATTGCTGATAAAAGAAGTTCTGGTCGTTAAGTGTGTAGGAGTATCCATTTTATTTTGTTCCGCTCAATTGATCCTGCATACCGCCTGTTCCGGGCGGTCAGTGACAGCGATAAAGGCATTGCCAGCGGGCAAGTCCGGTCGTGACGAAAAAATCGCCATAAGGTGTCATCGGCAATCCGGCGGAGGGATTCAGTTTATATTTGTGGCGGAGATCTCATTTTCAGAGATTAACCCGGATTTCTACAGGCCACGCCCTTGCGCAGCCTGTAGCAGGAAGCCAAACGAGAAGGGCGGGGGAGATTAATTTACGTAGAGGCCGTTGGTAAGCTGATCACATAAACGGACGACGTGATAAATAATATGTTTATTCGGTGATTTTATTTTCCTTTTAATATTTCCCTTATAGGAAGACACCGTTTTGGTTTTAATTTGTAACTTGTCGGATATTTCAAGGGTGCCGTTGCCGGACATCCACATTCTGAGCATCGCTGATTCAGAGCGACTGAGCATCACGGGCCGGGTATCGAGCATTCCGCTGCCGGCGGGATCCTGCGCCTGCGGTAATAACGGATGATTCATTAACTGCTTAAGCGTACCGGCCTTAATGGATTTCGAGGTGATAATGACGTTCTTACGAACAAAAATATACTCTTCGAAATGAATACGTGTACGGGACATAAAAATAAAAAACAGCGTATCAGGATATTCAGTGATCAGTTCCCCCAGACGTTCTTTATTACCTGAATGAGACGATATGCAATCCTCGTTAATAAAAACAAGGGAAGGATCCAGTTTGCTGCAACCCTCCGGAAGTTGCTCAAAATGGCTGATGTAACTGATGTCTTGTTCACTGGCGAGAAATTGTTGCAATCCGAGACGCGTATACCGGCATGGATCCAAGATTATCGTTTGCATAGTAAGTCCTCATAGGACGTCCCTGTTCTGCATAATGATTGGATTCTTTGGTGTCAGCACAAAATGTACAAACTGCGTGCTGACTCTACTTTTTGCATGAAAAATGAATTGTTGGAAGTGATTTATTTACCCCTTAAGGGGCAGGGAGAGTTTTGATAAATTTGGTTTATGTCACAATTTACTGTGTGACTGAACAAAAAAAGGAGTGAATTAAGATTATTCTTAATGGATGTAACGGCATACAAGAAAAGTTAATTGATTTGAATGTTACGGTAACACGCCAGCACACATAACAATATGCGGATAACCCCGCTTATGCTTAAAAACAATTCACGAATGAAAAATGGCAGATAAACCGGACGCAGTGCGTAAACACTGCGTCACAGAGATTACCAGTAGGACTGCCAGCACTGCGTCACGCGAGTCAGGGCTTCGACATAAAAATAGTCGCCCCAGCTGCAACACTCATCAACGCCTTTACCGCTCGCCATGTGATAGACAGAATGCTTAAGCAAACCGTCACAATCTTCCTGCTCACCGGTAAGATAATTCTCAGTCAGTGAATCCATAATACGCAGCGCCATTTCTTCATAGCTTGCGCGTTTATCATCGGTGGCTGGCAGCGCGGTGGCCAGACTCAGCAGGCCGCAGACGGCTATAGCCGCAGCCGAACTGTCACGAACAGCATCGGTACCGAGCAGCGCCAAATCCCAGTGGCAAACATCGTCTTGCGGTAAGCGGTTAAGGAAATAATGTGCCAGACGCCGTGACAGCTCGACCTGGTCTTCGTCGCCGGTATAACGATAGCTGAGCAGAAAACCGTAGATGCCCCAGGCCTGACCGCGTGACCAGCAGGAGTCATCAGCATATCCCTGATGCGTATTGCCAAAACGCGGCTCGCCGGTCACGGTATCCATGTAATATGTGTGATAGGTCGAGGCGTCGGGGCGCACAATGTATTTCGCCGCCTGCTCTGCATGGGCGCGGGCGGCATCGGCGAAGCGCGGTTCACCGGTTTGCTCGCTCGCCCAGTACAACAGGGGCAGGTTCATATTGCAGTCGATAATCATGCGGCCCGCCTGTTCAGGGTCATCCAGGTCGCCCCATGCCTGAATGATTTTTGCCTGGGCATTAAAACGTTCCATCAGCGCTTCAGCCGCCAGCAGCGCAAAACCACGCGCCTGCCGGTTGCCGGTCAGTTTGTACGCGCTGACGCACGAGAGGCTGTAGAGAAAACCGAGGTCATGCGTCGCGGTATCAAGGCGGTTGGCGATACGGTTACCAAACGACGTCACCTGCTTTTCTGCCGCCAGCCGGTAACGGTTATCGCCGGTCATTTCCCACGCCAGCCACAGCTGACCGGTCCAGAAACTGGTGGTCCATTCCACATTCTCTGTCAGCGGGTAATGGCCGTTTTCGCAGGTTTCCGCCGGGAACTTATCGCCGAACTTCTCCAGATTTCGGGAAATTTTGCTCAGCACGGTCTGGCGCGCCCGCTGCATCTTTTGTGCAAAGGCGATCCTGTCCAGCTGATTCAGTTCCACGGGTAATAACGTCTCTTTCGCGATGGTGATAGTCATACCTTCTCCCTTTCCATTCCAATAGTTTCAACTTCAGCCTGTACCGCAGGCACGGGGGTGCCTGATCGCAGGCTGTGACAGGCGGATAGTGTGAAGGCGGAAATCAGCGTAAAGCACAGTGCGATACCGCCCATAATCAGATACGTGTGTTCAAAACCGATGCGGTCGTAGAAGTAACCTGCAGGGGGCGCGACAACAATCGAGCCGACATAAATCATGGCCTGATAGCCCAGCAGATACATGGTGGCATTGACGCGTTTGCTGAAATGCTCGGCGATGTATTTGAACACCGACACCAGCAGCAGCGCGATTTCCAGCCCGTAGAACGGTTTGATAATCGAAATCAGCAGCGGATCATTGGTCAGCCCGGAAGCAATCAGGCGCAATCCCACCAGCGCGCCGACCAGCAGCAGGCTTTTCTTGGCACCGAAATAATTCACCAGGAAAGGGATCACCATCATCATCAGGAATTCGAGGCCGGACTGTACGGTGCTCAGATAACCGTACCAGGCGTTGCCTTGCTCTTTGGTGTCAAAGAAGGTGACGAAATAGCGTGAGAATTGCTGTTCGGCGACAAACATCATCCACGCAACACCGGCGACATAGAGCGAGAACATCCAGAACTTGCGGTTTTTGAGCAGCAAAATCACATCGCTGAACACGATCTTTTGCTGTGAAATCACGTCATTATTTTTAAGTTCTTCATCGCCGATTTTCAACGACAGCAACACCGCCAGCATAACCAGCGAGGTGGCGCTGCTCAGCCCGAAGTTCCAGGCCGGGGAGAGATTAAACAGCACGCCGGAAAAAGACGCGGCCAGCGCCCAGCCGAGTGATCCCCACATGCGGACCTGCCCGAACTCCATGTGATACAGGCGGCTGAAGCGGTCAGCATAAGATTCGGAGGCTGCGACACCGGCGTACCAGCCGAGGCTCAGATACAGCGCACCGACGATAATCCCGAGCATCAGATGGCTGTCCAGCAGGGGCTGATAAACGAAAATAAAGAACGGTGCCATCAGGGCGGAAACCAGCACGACAAAGTACAGCAGAGATTTGCTCATGCCGATTTTGTCCATGATATAGCCATACACCGGCTTCATGATCACCGCGAACACACCGTTAACGGCAAACACCGTGCCGATACTGACACTGTCGAGCCCGGCTTTTTGCCCCAGCCACAAGGCATATAGCCCGAAGCTTGAAGACCAGGTGAAGAAATACAGGAATATAAAGCTGCTCATTTTGTAGTAAGCCGTTTTACTGGCTGTTTTTATGGCTTTCATAGTGACTCCTGAAAACGGGTATTGGCGTTTAAGCCAAAATGATTTGTCCGTTATGACCCGGATATTGCCAGCGCAGCAACTGCCCCTCACGGGAAACTTCCGGTAGCGTGATGTCGCGGATATCCGTGCTGGCCGAGGCGCAAACGGCGGTGATCAGCCAGTGAGAACCCGCAGGCAGGGCATTTTTCAGCACCGGAATGGCGGCGGTTTCGGCGAACATAATGCTGCTGTTGGGCGGCGTGACAACGGTGGAGGCTTCGCGCGACGAGCCGTCTTCAAGCGCGACAATCCGGCTGATGCCGTTGCGCGCCGTGACCGTGACCGCACGTTTTTCTGCCAACTGCTGCGTTTGTGTTGAAGGCTCCTGCATTACCGCAAAACCGCCTTCCGCTGTCTCCAGCGGACGCTGATTTTCGATGTGATGAACCCGCAGATGCCAGTCGCCGCAGGGAATAAGCCAGGTACGCACCGATACGTCGCGCCATGGCAGCCAGCGGGAATAAATCATTTCGCCGGTGATGCGGGTATCGGCACAGTCCCGGCGTCCGCGGTAATAGCCGTCGCCTTCAGAGAGCATCAGCATCGAATCGCAACCGGCATGATTGAGCCCGTACCGGCCGCGATCTAACGTGAACCCGAACTGGCTGGAATAGGCGAATTTGGTGTATTTGGCTTCGGTATTGACAAAATTATTCAGCTCAAGCTGGCCGGAGGTGAGCATCACGACATGCTGGCCTTCGGCGTCGCGGGTCAGAATCTGGCTGGCGTGAGGAATGCAGTGAGTATCGGACAATGTCGGAAGCGGGGCTTCTTCTGCCTGCCAGAAGGCATCGTCCGGCGGCAATGCCAGCACCAGGAACAGTTTGCATGCCCAGTAAGGTGAACCCGGCGCGTTATAGTCTTCAGCCATCACCAGATTCGGCGTGTGATAACCAATACTCAGCACGCCGTCGCGGTCGAAAATCGGCTCTTTCAGCCAGTGGCGCAGATGACGTAAAATCAGCCCCTTGATGATGCCCGGGGTGAACACATCCAGTTTGCTGTACGCCGCCGCACTCCAGAACGCTGCTTCGGCAAAACGATAGGCCAGGCTGCGTCCGAAAGGCACCGCCGCGCCGCCCGCAGAAAACATCGTAATGAAATCCTGTGCGAAACATTGTGCCCGTTCACGCAGCATGACCGCACGCGGTGCATCCACATCCGCCATATTCTGTGCGTACAGCAACCCGTAATAATGAAACGCCATCGAAATGTAGTAATCACGCGGTCTGCCGGGGCCGTCGGAATACCAGCCATCGCCGAGATAATAATCTTCCATCAGCGCAAAGCGCGCTGCGACGGCGTCGCTGTCCCAGGGCAATCCGGACACTTTAAAGCCCATCTGCACCATGACCGGAAAGAAATTCCAGTTATTATTCGGGATGATGGCGTCTCGTCCCTGGTTCAGCCAGTCCGCCAGATTTTGCTGTTCCTGCGCGCTGAAATGCTGCAACAGTTGCTTATTCAGCAGCGTCAGCCCGACACCAAACGCCGCCATTTCCACACAGCGCTGATCGAAATCACGGATTTTCCCCCAGTATTGCGGATGCTGCGGATCCGTGCCGAAACGAATGGCATTCAGATAAAAAGGCAAATTTTCACATTCACCGCCACCGGCCAGCAGCGGGAAAATTCCCCACAGCATGCGTGACAGTGCTTCCATTTTGGCAATCTCTTTGCCGTAATGGGTGGTGGAATTCCCGAGACTGATGCCGCTTTTGCCTTCTTCTGTATAAGGTGACACCGCCGCAAGCAACTCTTTCAGCAGATGCTGCACCTCATCGCGGGTCTGCAACGGATTATTGATGTTCACTTTTTTCAGCGTCATAAAAACTCTCCCGGTGACATGAGGGAAGCAGAAAATAAGGGTTTATTAATTTGAAATATTATTTCAATTCTCTGTGCTGCGAGTGAAATATAGAGAACTGAGAAACACTGATTGTTACGTGCTTCACAGAATGGCGTGATTTTTGAAATTGTGATTATTAAACCGCGACTAAAACGGCTTAAATTATAAAAAGCTGACTGAAAATTGTGTTTTGTTGTCCTTGCCGTCAATGGCGTAAAAATGAACTGAGGGAAACTGGAATGCCGGTATCTGATTATCTGGAACGCATTGCCCTTAATGAACGTCAGGTTTCTTTTAACCGGATGAACCGCGGAAGTGCTAATTATTTCCACTGGCATCAGTGTCTGGAATTACTTTTCGTCAGTCAGGGTTACGGCATTGTCATCGTGGACAATCAGCAATACACGCTGCGCCCCGGGCGGCTATTTGTCTTTCCGCCTTTTAAACTGCACAAAGTATTTGTCGAGGCCGGTGAAAAGAACCTGTATTTGCGTACCACCATCCATCTGGATCACCAGTTGCTGGATGGCTGCCTGCAATCATTTCCGCAACGCCGGGCGCGGTTCGCCAGCTTGTGGAATGCCGACCGTGCCGCACACATTTATGATCTCAGCGAATACGCCAGTCATATCGAAGTCATTCTCGAACAGTTCAATCAGTTATCCGAAGCGCAGGCCGATCAGTGGGAAGAAATCACCCTGCTGATTTTGCAACTGATGGCATTTATGCCTGCAGAAGACGCATTGCCTAAAACCGTCAGCCGGACCACTGCCTCTAAAGTGATGCAGTGGATTGAAGAAAATTATGTGCAGAAGTTTTCTCTGGCGGAACTCTCGGCGGCCATCGGGCTGTCAGAAAGTTATATCTCGCGGGTTTTCAGGCAGGAAACCGGTGGTTCAATTCAGGATTACCTCGCCACGCGGCGGGTTAAACGGGCATGTGAGTTACTGCGCTCCACCGACCGTTCGGTTGAAGAGATCGGACTGCAATGCGGATTTACTGACGCGCCGTATTTCATTACCCGTTTTAAAAAGATGATCGGTAAAACGCCGTTGCAGTATCGCAAGGCGGCGTTTTCTCTGACGATTTAACGCCAGATAGCGGGTGCGGAACCGAGCGGTGAAGCAGGGAATTCCCACACCAGCCGGGAATTCTCCAGCCAGACCGGAGGCCGTAAACGCCAGCCGGTTCCCCAGACCGTGTGTTCCGGTTCCACAGAATAATCGGCCTGTCCGGTGGAACCGATCGGCGGTTCGTTGTCCGCTTGCGGGTTATTTTCCATCAGCTCGCGGGCCGTGCGCGCCAGCGACAACCGCGTTTCGCTGCCCTGACCGGTTTCCACGCGCTGCGCCAGCCCCTGAAGCACGGCTGCCGCCATCAGATAACCGGTGGCGTGATCCAGCGCCTGAACCGGCAACGGGACGGGTTTCTGGCTGCCTGACTTCTGCATTCCCTGTTCGGCAATCCCGCAGCTCATTTGCACCAGACTGTCGAACCCGCGCCGTTCGCGCCACGGCCCGTTCCAGCCATAGGCATTCAGGCACACATCCACCAGCCCCGGCGCAATCGTACGACGTTGCTCACTGCCGTACCCCAGTTTGTGCAGCGCGCCAGCGCGATAACCATGAACGATCACATCCGCGTCCCGCAGCAATTCTTCGAAACGGTGCCTGTCCTGCGGGTTATGCAGGTTCAGCCGTGTGCAGTGTTTACCTGGCGTGACATCTGCTTCCTGACTGGGCTCATCCCAGCCGAAAGGATCGATACGTAACACATCCGCACCGAGCCCTGCGAGAAAACGCGTTGCCACCGGTCCGGCGATAATCCGCGTCAGATCGAGTACTTTCACACCTGCCAGCGGGCGTTGCGGGGATAATTCCCATTGTGGCGGTGCCGCTTTTACGGATAACGAATGCTGAAAAAGGGGTTCCGCGATCAGCGATTTTCCCTGGACATGCTGTTGCCATTCTTGCGGGCTGAGCATCTGTGCGGCACATCCACCCGCCTGTACCAAGGCTTGTTCCAGTTCTGCTTTTTTCCACATCAACACCCGCAACGCCAGCGCCTCCCGGTTCTCCGCTTTGCCGAGCAGCGTTTCGACGGCTTTGCGATGCACGGGGGCATTGGTATGCAAACGGATCCAGCCGTCCGCCGTAGCATAATCACCGGCCAGACTGTCCCACGCTGGCGGTATATCCCAGCCGTCAGGCCGGATACTGGTCTTACACCACAACGAGGCCAGACGGCGATCCACGGTCACCGTATCGTGTTTGCCGTTTCTTAACGCAAGCAGTTGCGAAACCGTGATACCCGCCAGCGCGACAGAGGCGGCAACCAGCGGGGTTACCGGATAATAAGACGCAAGATTGCCCGTACCGCTGACATGCAGCGTGCAGGGGAGTGAAATTTTGCCCGTTAACTGCGCGTACAGCTCACGCGTTTTCACCTGAATCTGTTCATCGGACATGCTGAAACCTCAATGCAGTAAACAAAAACATCACAAAACAATAAGAATTCAGCATAGCAGGACGGGCAAAAGACGTGCTAACCGACCCGAATAACACGCTGAGCGATGAGTGATAGTCACCTTCCGGTAACAGAATGCTCCTAAAGTCACCCGGCGGTTACGCACCTCAACAGGGCAGGAATTACGGCTAAAACCGGCGTTTCTGAAAACCGGCTCATCCCCTGTCATACGGGGGATGAGCACTGTCATAAGCGCTAACTTTTTCAAGCGAAATATTAGCTGAATGCATTCAATTTCTTGTACTCGGCTTGTGAATTTTACGTTAGCCTTAGGGTCGAAAATTCTGAATACGCGGGGACTGCGTTTTTGTGACGAAGCCCCCAGATTTTTTTGCCCAGTACAGGAAACGATTCTGGCATGGAACGAAGAGCATTTATTAAAGCATCTATGGCATTCGCCGCCTGGTGTGGTGTGCCGGCTATGTCCACACTGTTCACCCGTTCCGCTGAGGCGGCAGAGGCGAATGTGGCAGACGGCGGCGAATTGCCATTTGATTTCAACGCGCTGAAGAAGATGGCGAAAGATTTAGCGGATAAGCCGTATGGTGGCGCGCCGCAGCCTTTGCCGAAGACGCTGGCTGAACTCACGCCGCAGGCCTACAACGCGATTCAGTATGATCACGCACATTCGCTGTGGAATGGTCTGCCTGACCGGCAGCTTGATGTGGAGTTGTTCCACGTCGGCATGGGCTTCAAACGCCGCGTGCGCATGTATTCCGTGGACCCGGTGAAACATGTGGCGCGCGAAATCCATTTCCGCCCTGAATTGTTCAATTATCACGACGCAGGTGTTGATACCAAACAGCTTGAAGGTTTCTCAAATCTTGGTTTCGCCGGTTTTAAAGTCAATAAAGCCCCTGAGCTGACGCGCCGTGACGTGGTTTCTTTCCTCGGGGCCAGCTATTTCCGTGCGGTGGATGACACCTACCAGTATGGCCTGTCAGCGCGTGGCGTGGCAGTCGATACCTTTACCGATCAGCCGGAAGAATTCCCTGATTTCACCGCGTTCTGGTTTGATACGCCAAAACCGGGCGACACCACGTTTACGGTTTACGCTTTGCTGGACGGCATGAGCATTACCGGCGCGTATAAATTTGTCATCCACTGCGAACCGACCCGCGTGGTGATGGAAATTGAAAACCATCTGCATGCCCGGGAAGATATCAAACAACTGGGCATCTCTCCGATGACCAGTATGTTCAGTTGCGGCACCAGTGAACGGGGTCGTTGCGACACCATCCACCCGCAAATCCACGACTCTGACCGCCTGGAAATGTGGACCGGCAGCGGCGAATGGATTTGTCGCCCGCTGAACAATCCGCAGCGATTGCAGTTCAACGCCTTCAGCGACAACAGCCCGAAAGGGTTTGGTCTGTTACAGCTCGACCATGACTTTGACAACTATCAGGACGTGATTGGCTGGTACAACAAGCGTCCGAGCCTGTGGGTGGAACCGGTCGGAGACTGGGGGAAGGGTGCCGTCAATCTGATGGAGATCCCCACCACCGGCGAAACGCTGGATAACGTGGTGTGCTTCTGGCAGCCTGAAAATCCGGTGAAATCCGGTGCTGAATTTAATTTCAGCTACAAACTGTACTGGAGTTCTGAACCTCCTCACCGCAGCCCGCTGGCGAACGTACTGGCGACCCGTACCGGTATGGGCGGCTTCCCGGAAGGCTGGGCACCGGGTGAGAACTATCCGCAAGTCTGGGCGCGCCGTTTCGCTATCGATTTCATTGGCGGTGAGCTGAAAGCTTTTGCGGATAAAGGCATCGAGCCGGTGATTAACGTCTCGGCGGGTAAAATCAAAAATATCGAAATTCTGTATGTGCAGCCGTTCGACGGTTACCGCATCCTGTTCGACTGGTATCCGGACAGTGATTCAGTCGCACCGGTCGAGCTGCGTATGTTCCTGCGCAACGGCCAGACTGCGCTGTCTGAAACCTGGCTGTATCAGTATTTCCCGCCAGCGCCGGATAAACGCAAGTACATTGATGACCGTCAGATGACGAAGTAGTCCCCGTCATCCTTCAAACCGCAGGTGCGTTGGCTGCATTCGCTCACCCGAATCACTGACTTTAGTCAGCGCATCGGGATTCGTTCGTTTGCCGCCTTCCTGCAACTTGAATGATTTAGGGGAGTTGTCATTAATAAATACAAAAAGCCCCGAATATTTCGGGGCTTTTGCTTTTTTTCTATTTTATTTTTGCAGATGAACCTAATGCAGGAACGTGCAAAATACTTCAACGGGTAAAGCAAGGGTAACGCACGGCACTCAACTGATGAAGACCAAGATGGCAATCAAAACGCCTTCACCAGCATTCCGTTCTGTGGCTGCTGCTGAGGATTTCTCAGCGCCGTGTCGAAAGATTTCTCGACCTCTTTCAACTGTTGTAAAAACTCATTCGGCGAAAAGTCGTGTGGTTTGCTGCTCATATAGGCAAGCGCCAGTTCTTTGGCGTTATAGCGCTGAAAATTGTACATGCTGTCCCTTATTAATCTCAGAAATATTAATGGAATGGCTAACAGCGAGCTGGCTAATGACCACTGCTTACGACGTGCTGCCAATGGGATGAATTCTACGGGTTTTCCTGATAAGCGAAAGACGCTTTTATTGATGCATTCAATAGCTAAAAGCTAACAGTCGGCACAGGTTCTATGAGTAATGAATTATGCGGATTTTAATAATCATTAAGGGGTATCAGATCATTCAAAAATAATTTCCCTCATTATTTTAATTATCCGCACACTTTGAAAAATTCTTTGTGAGTCATGCTGTTAAAGTGAATTAAATGGGTTGGGCTTCCCGGTGTGCTGCGATACGCTCAGGTCCGTTATTCACTTTCACATTATCAATGAAAAGAGGTTTTTATCATGAGTAAATTTATCTTTTCTTCGCCAGGAAAATACGTTCAGGGCAGTGGTGTGCTGGATGAATTAGGAGATTATCTGCCGGATCTGGGCGGGAAATCATTCCTGATTGCTGATGACGTTGTTTGGGGAATTATCGGTGACCGCGTGCAGAAGTCATTGAAAAAAGCCAACGTTGCATTTCACTATGAACGCTTTAACGGTGAAGCCTCTGCCAGCGAAATTACCCGTCTGGCCGGGATTGCCCGCAAGGCGGGGACCCAGGTCGTGGTCGGCCTCGGTGGCGGTAAAACGCTTGATACCGTGAAAGCGATTGCTGATGAACTGAAACAAAACGTGGTGATTGTGCCGACCGTGGCCTCTACCGATGCGCCATGCAGCGCGCTTTCCGTTATCTATTCAGATGAAGGCGTTTTCGAATCTTACCGTTTCTACAATAAAAACCCGGATCTGGTACTGGTAGATACCCATGTGTGCGCTCAGGCGCCGGTACGCCTGTTTGCTTCGGGTATCGCCGACGGTCTGGCGACGTTTGTTGAGGCGCAGGCTGTGCTGCGTTCACACTCTCGCTCAATGGTGGGTGGGGATCCGACGATTGCCGGTATGGCGATAGCTGAGGCCTGCGAGAAAACGCTGCTGACTTACGGCTACAGTGCGTATACCTCGGTTGAGCAGAAACTGGTGACGCCAGCCGTAGAAGCGGTGGTGGAAGCTAACACGCTGCTTTCCGGCCTGGGTTTTGAGAATGCCGGTCTGGCGGGCGCGCATGCCATCCATAACGGTTTCACCGCGATTTCAGGTGACATTCACCATCTGACCCACGGCGAAAAAGTGGCCTACGGTACGCTGACACAGATGGTGCTGGAACAGCGCCCGGACGAAGAAATCGCGAAATACGTCCGTTTCTACCGTGCCATTAAAATACCCACCACGCTGAAAGAAATGCATCTGGAAAACGAATCTTTTGCCAGTCTGGTGAAAATCGGTGCGCTGGCAGGCGGCGAGGGCGATACGCTGGGTAACCTGAACCACAATCTTTCTGCCGAAGACGTGGCGAACGCCATTCTGGCGGTGGATGCATTCAGTAAAACGGTGAAGTAATTGCTGGCGGGTGCCTCCCCTGCGAAGGGGAGGCCGGAAGGGGGCTAACGCTAAGGTAGTTTTGCGGGTGTTAAATCCGTGCCATCAGCCACGGGATCGCCACCGGCAGTTGCGACAGCAGATACAGCATCAGCCCGATAAAGGCGCCGACCAGCGTGCCGTTGATGCGGATAAACTGCAAATCCTTACCGATATTCAGTTCTATTTGCCGCGACATATCGCGCGCGTCCCAGCCTTTCACTGTGTCGCTGATATGGCGTGTCAGGAATTGCGCGAACTCCGGCGCGACTTTCTCTGCAATACTTTCCATCTGCTGATTCAGCGAGAGGCGCAGCTTTTCGTCCTGCGCCAGTGCATTACCCAGCCATTGTCCGGATTCGGTGACTTTGGCGAATACCCGTGAATCCTCGCTTTCTAAATCTTCTTTCAGCCAGTTGCGCATGTCACTCCACAGTTGCAAAACATACGTATTCAGCTTCTCGTCATCTTTCAGATATTGCTTGATCTCTTCCGCTTTCTGCGCGGTCGCCGGGTCATTTTGCAACTTCCAGATAAAGCGCTGAACGGACTGATCAAAGCCTTTGCGGAAGGCATGAGTTTTGTCGTTGCCCATATCATCGAGCACGGAATTTACCGCATTGGACACCATATCCGCGCCGTTGCGCCCCAGCCAGCCGGTGGGCAGCAATTTGGCGGTCAGCGGATGTTCACGTTTCATCCAGCCGACAATCTGCGCGGAGATAAACTGCCGCGTGCTGTCTTTAGCCAGCAGAATTTCCAGCTGATCCATCGCCTGATCCAGCAGTTCCTGATGGCGGCCGTTTTTGGTCAGGCTTTCCAGCAAGGTGGCAACCGACGCTGACAGGTCAATTTTGTCGATCACGCGGTACAGCGCGCGGCGGATAAGCTGCGCGATTCGCTGATCGTCCGTGACATCGAGAAATCCGCGGATCATCTTCACGGCATATTTCGCAAACCGCTGCGCGTTGTCGGGCGCATTCAGCCAGTCTGTCAGCATCCGCGCCGGGTCATGCTGGCGGATCAGTGTGATAAGCGTGGCGGGCGCGAGGAATTTCTCCTGCACGAACACCGCCAGGTTATCGGCAATTTTGTCTTTGTTTTTAGGGATGATCGCCGTATGCGAGGCGACAAACGGCACCGGCACGCGGCGAAACAGTGCCACGACGGCAAACCAGTCAGCCATTGCCCCGACCATCGCGGCCTCGGAAATGGCTTTCAGCCCGGACACCCAGAAGTTGGGCGGCAGGAAAAGGGTGATGACAAACAGGGCGGCGGCAACCAGCAGCAACCCCAGCGCGTTACGTTTACTTCGGCGAAGTTCTTGTTCTTTATCCATTACCTCAGTTTAGGAAGGGGGCGGCGGGCTGTCAGCTTTTTTCTTGTGATTGCGCCACTCGCGGTGCAGTGCGTGATAACCAGTTGCCGGAACGCCGCCATCGCGGGGGTTTCTCCGTCCTGACGCCACGCCATATGGATTTCAGCAACGGCGTCGGGGTGGCTGAGCGGGCGGAATTCAACGTCGGGAAAGCCCAGCTGGCGGGCGCTTTCCGGCACAATCGCCAGCCCGACACCGGCGCGCACCAGTCCGAGAATGGTGTGAGTCTGGCTGCAATGCTGTACGTAATGCGGCACGATGCTGGCCTGGGCAAACAGCCCGGCGATACAGTCGTAAAAATATTTGCCTTCGCTGGCGGAATACATGATGAAAGGCTGTCCGGCAAAGTCGCGCAGACGGATGCGCGGTCTGGCAGTCAGCGCGGATGACGCAGGCAGCGCAACGCACAAAGGCTCACGCAGCACGCAGTGATAGGCCAGCGGAAATAACGCGACTGGCTGGCGCACAAAACCGATATCCAGTGTGCGCGCCGCCAGTGCCTGAAGCTGTGCCGACGACACCATTTCCTTCATTACCAGCGTGATTTCCGGTAATTCCTGCGCCGCCAGCGCAATAATCTGCGGAATTTGCCAGTAGCCGCTGACCGCCGTGAACCCCAACATCAGCCGGCCAATTTCGCCTTTCTCAACCCGTTTTACTGTCTCCTGCGCCTGGCCGGTAAATTCGAGGATCAGTTTTGCATCGCGCAAAAATGTCTTGCCGGAGGCCGTCAGACTGACGTGCCGGTTGGTCCGTTCGAGCAAACGCGCGCCCAGCGCATGCTCAAGCAACTGGATCTGACGGCTCAGCGGCGGCTGCGTCATGAACAATCTTTTTGCCGCCCGGCCGAAATGTAATTCCTCCGCGACCGCCACAAAACAGCGCAACTGGTTTAATTCAATCATTCAATTTTTGACTTGTTCCATTGTCTTTTTAACTTAGACCGTATCGTCAAATGTTTCTACTCTGTTAATTAATTTGGATTTTTTAGATCTAAATGGCGTGACCGAAACGCCAAAAACTGTGCATCCGGTCACAAAAAGCAGGGAATGCAATCATAAGTCTGGAGAGAAAACATGACGTCCCCTACAGATGTGTCAGATAACGCAAAGCCGGTCATCCGTGAGTCAGCGGCTGAAGCGGCAAAACCGGGTCATTTCCGTTACGTGGTTCTCGGGATGATTTTTGCCATCACGGTAATTAACTACGCCGACCGCGCCACGCTGTCGATTGCCGGAACTGAAGTCTCACGGGTGCTGAATCTGGATCCGGTGATGCTGGGCATGGTGTTTTCGGCGTTTGCCTGGGCGTATATGATCGGACAAATTCCCGGCGGCTGGCTGCTGGATAAATTCGGCGCGCGGCGGGTTTACGGGTGCAGTCTGGTGCTGTGGTCAGTTTTCACCATGCTACAGGGCACCGTCGGATGGTTTGGTGTCAGCGGTATTTCGGCGGCAATCATGCTGTTTTTCCTGCGCTTTATGCTCGGGCTGGTGGAGTCTCCGGCGTTTCCCGCCAATGCGCGCATCGTCGCCTGCTGGTTCCCGACCAACGAACGCGGCACGGCGACCTCACTGTTTAACTCGGCGCAATACATGGCGATTGGTGTGTTTACGCCGATCATGGCGTGGCTTACTCACGCGCTCGGCTGGGAACATGTTTTCCTGTGGATGGGCGGCGTCGGGCTGATTGCCGGGATCCTGTGGTTTGCTTTCTATAAAGAGCCACACAGCAGCCCGCACATTAAACCTGCCGAACTCGAGCACATTCGCGCCAACGGTGCGCTGGTCGATCTGGAGCTGAACCGCCGCGCATCACGCCAGAAATTTACCCTGCGCGAAGTGATGCAACTGTTCCAGAGCCGCACGTTGTGGGGCATTTATATCGGCCAGTACTGCATTACCTCGATGAGCTACTTCTTTATGACCTGGTTCCCGATTTACCTGATCAAAGGGCGGGGGATGACGGTCATGGAAGCCGGATGGGTGGTGGCGTTACCGGCCATCTGCGGTTTTACCGGCGGTGTGCTCGGTGGCGTGATGTCTGATTACATGATCCGCCGCGGCGTCAGTCCGTCGAAGGCGCGTAAAACGCCATTTGTGCTCGGCATGTTCTTCGCGGCGATGCTGGCGATGGCGAATTTTGTCTCAACCGATGCGGCGGTGATTGCGCTGATGACGCTGGCATTCTTCGGCAAAGGCTTATCGGCCATTGGCTGGGCCGTGATGTCAGATACTGCACCGGAGAAAATGATCGGCCTGAGCGGCGGGGTGTTTAACTGCCTGGGTAACGTCGCCGGGATTATTACGCCTGTGGTGATCGGTTATATCGTGGCGGCAACCGGCTCCTTTAACCTCGCGCTGTGGTTTGTCGGCGCGCACGGTTTGCTTGGCATGTTTGGGTATCTGGTGGTCGCTGGCAAGTTCGAGCGCATGGTGATCCGCCCGGATACGCGGGTAAAATGAGAATTGTTCTTGATATGACAATGCGTGTCATTAAACTGCGTGCAGCATCATTTTCCTGCATTCAGAATGAGAAAAATTCATGGAGTTGTTACGTGTTGTCTTTAAGCAATATCGCTGGCCGTTTTTAGGGGTTATGGCGCTGAGCCTGCTCAGCGCCGTTCTGGGCATCGGGCTGATCGCGTTTATCAATGTGAAACTGATTGAAACCACGCAGGCCTCCTTAATCGTTCTTCCGGAATTTCTCGGGTTGTTACTCTTGCTGATGGCCGTGACATTAGGCTCTCAGCTTGCCCTGACCGTGCTGGGGCACCACTTCATTTACCGCCTGCGCGGCCAGTTCATCAAACGTATTCTGGATACCGATATTGAACGTATCGAGCAAATCGGTAGTGCGCAACTGCTCGCCAGCCTGGGCAGCGACATCCGTAATATCACACTGGCGTTTGTGCGCCTGCCGGAACTGGTGCAGGGGATTATTCTGACCCTTGGCTGCGCCGGATATCTGGCGTGGTTGTCGCCGGAAATGCTGCTGGTGACGGTCATCTGGCTGCTGATCACCATTTTCGGCGGTTTCAAACTGGTATCGCACGTTTACCGCCATCTGGCGAAAGTGCGCGAGGCGGAAGACAAGCTGCAAAGCGATTATCAGAAAGTGATTGAAGGGCGCAAGGAACTGGCGCTCAACCGCGAGCGCGCGCGTCATTTGTTTGATGATGTGTACCGTAAGGATGCCGAAGAATATCGTCACCACATTATCCGCGCTGATACTTTCCACCTGAGCGCCGTGAACTGGTCGAATATCATGATGCTGGGCGCGATTGGTCTGGTGTTCTTCATGGCGAATACGCTCGGCTGGTCGAATACCGACGTTGCCGCCACCTATTCCCTGACGCTGCTGTTTCTGCGTACACCGATGTTACAGGCGGTCGGTGCGCTGCCGACGCTGCTCAGCGCACAGGTCGCTTTCGGCAAACTGAAAGCGCTGAAACTGGCGGAATATGACGCAGCCTTTACGCCTGCCATTGCCAGCAAAAAATGGCAAACCCTTGAGCTGCGTGATCTGACGTTCCGTTACGCAGGCAAAGAAGAGGGCGGCGGTTTTGGCGTCGGCCCGCTGAATCTGACACTGACCCGCGGCGAACTGGTGTTTCTGATCGGCGGCAATGGCAGCGGTAAATCGACGATGGCGATGCTGCTGACGGGGCTGTATCAGCCGCGCTCCGGACAGATCCTGCTCGACGGCGTGCCGGTCACGGCTGAAAATGCCGAACAATACCGGCAGATTTTCTCGGCGGTGTTCACCGATTTCCATCTGTTCGGTCAGCTGATTGGCCCGCAAGGCGAGATGCCAGATCCGCTGCTGGTAGAAGACTGGCTGCAGCGCCTGAAAATGAAAGAAAAACTCCAGTTCAGCGGTAACGAGGTGACTAACCTGCAACTGTCCGCCGGACAGCGTAAGCGGGTGGCGTTGTTGCTGGCGGCAGCCGAAGGGCGAGATTTCCTGCTGCTCGACGAATGGGCCGCCGATCAGGATCCGCAATTCCGCCGTACTTTCTATCGCGAGCTGTTGCCACAATTGCGTGATATGGGTAAAACCGTGCTGGCAATCAGTCATGATGATCACTATTTTGAACACGCCGATCGTCTGCTGGAAATGCGACAGGGCAAATTACACGAACTGCACGGGCAGGCGCGTATTGACGCCAGCCGCGATGCGGTCGCACAGATTGGAAGTCACTAAATTGTTTACGGAAGGCAATGGAAAATGAACTGGAATGAAGTGATGGTGTGGGGCATCAGCGGTGCGGTCATGGGCTCGCTGATCGGGGCATTACACAAAAAAGGCAAAATTGGCCGGGTACCTGCGGTGATATTATTTCTGGTGCTGATCATCGGCGGCAACCTGCTGTGGGGTGGCGTCATCAAACCACGTCTGGCCGGTAACAGCGAAGAGCAAAAAATCGATCAGGCGCTGGCCGAATTGCCGCTGTACAACACCATCAGAATGCAGGAACCGGCGCTGTATGCGCAGATCCGCAGCAATATCCTGAATATGAAGAAAGAGGGTAAATCGCAGCAGGAAGCCATTGATACTGTCAAACCGATGGTGTCAGTTTTGCTCTCGCAACGTATCAGCCATGCGCCGGACGCCAATGTGAATCAGGCAATGCAGGTGAATCTGGAAGAGATGCAGACGTTGCAGGCACGCAAAGACGGCAGTTGCTTCAAATTTCTTTATCCGCAGGTCAGCGGCGGCGTGAATACCGCACAGGTACTGCCGCCGGAACTGTTCCGCAAAGATCTCGACACCATGAATGATTTACTGCTGGCGACCGGCGGCAGCCAAACGGTTATGCCTGCCCCTGTGAGCGGGGAGAAAGTGGTGCAGATGATGACGCCGGTGCGTCAGGCGCTGGCCAGTATGTACGGCGAACAGTTGCAGATGTTTAATGACCTGACCAAACCGGATGTCGATCGCGAAAAAGTGTGTGAAATCTCCATCAGCCTGTACTCCGGCATTCTGGCGCTCCAGCCTGCGGAGTCTGCGGCGATACTTCGCCAGATGCTCGGTCAAAAATAACCCGTCGTCCTTCAGGCTGCCGGGAATGATTCCCCGCAGCCTGACATGCAGAAAATCCCTACTCCTTTTTGGCCTGAGAAAGCGTATCCTTAGCCGGATTTTTCAAACAATAATTTCCCGAACTCCCGGAATCTTCCTTCTATGCAAAAAATGTTAAGAGTGCCGTTGCTGCTGGCATTGTTGTCATGTCTGCTGATAACGCCGGTGCTGAGCCAGGCCGACGAAAGTACAGGCCAGCCCGCCACGGCAGAACAACCGGTTAAAGTGAACGCCACAACCGCGTTGCCAGCATTACAAAAGCGTCTGGACCAGTTGAAACAGCAGGTCTCTTCGGCGAAAACCGACAAGAAATTTACCGGCCTGACGGATGCCGCGCAAAAACTGGCTGAAGATGCCGACAAGCTGACTGCCGCACTGACGCCGGATCTGGCGCAGGTGCAGGCGCAGCTCGACGTGCTGGGTCCGGCGCCCGCAGCGGGCACAATCACTGAAACGCCGCAGGTGATCAGCCAGCGTAATAAGCTCAATAACAGCAAAACGCTGCTGACCACACAACTTGAGCAGACCAAAGCTATCTCCCTTGGCGCACAGAACCTGTCTTCGCAAATCGCCGGATTACGTCGTGATGCACTGAAAACCCAGATTGCGCTCAATACCGGCAGCATTCTCGGGGGGAATTTCTGGGCACCGCTTATTACGCCAAACGATGATGATGCGGCGCGGTTTGATGATTTCGGATCGCAGGTTAAAGATGCCTGGATGCAGGCCTGGAGCGATGACTGGCGCATCGGCACCGCAATTTACCTGTTACTGGCGCTGGCAATTGGCCTGGCCGGTCGCCGCGTGCTGGACAGACCGATGAACTGGATCCTGCCGCGCTGGTTGCCGCAGGGGCGTTTCCGTCGCAGTTTTCTGGCCTGTTTCACGACGCTGAGCACCACCCTGACGCTTGGCATCAGCGTTCAGTTGCTCGGGTATATTTTCACCCGTCTGCCAGATACCTCGCCGTGGGTGACGGAATTTGCCGGGCAACTGGTGGAACTGACCTATTTCTCCGCCGTGATCGCCGGTCTGGGGATTGCATTACTTTCCAATAACCATCCGTCATGGCGTCTGCCGGGCATTGCCGATCCGCTGGCAAAAACACTGGCATCATTCCCGGTTCTGCTGGCCGGCTTTATTTTCCTGTTTGGTATCATCGAACAGCTGAATAACCTGGTCGGTGCCAGCGTCGCGGCAACGTTATTTGGCAACGGACTGGCGGCGTTGCTTGTGGCGCTCAACTGCCTGATCGCGCCGGTGCGTATCAACCGCATGCGTCGCAAGATGAAGGCAGAAGGCGAACAGACCGAAGCACGTTCCACGCTGGCCGGGCTTATCCATCTGGTGATAAGCCTGACGGCGTTTGTCATTCTGATGGCGCTGCTGATTGGTTATATTCCGCTGGCGCGTTTTGTGACCTTTGAACTGCTGTGGATCGGGCTGGTGGTCAGTAGCCTGTATCTGCTTATTCACTTTGTCGTTGACCTGTGTGAAAGCGTGTTTGCGCCGACCACACACAGCGGCAAAATCCTCAAAAGTACGCTGAGCGTTAATGACCGTCACCTGTCGCTGGCTGCCACGTTATTCTCGGCAATCGGTAAAACCGCGCTGCTGCTGATGGCCGCCGTTGCGCTGCTTAACGGGACTTTCGGCACGACAACGCCGCTGGAACTGCTGGCAAAAATCGTCGATATCTGGGGCGGGAAAGGTCTCGAAAGCATGAACATCATTCCGGCGCATGCGGTTAACGCGGTGCTGTGTCTGGTGGTCGGCTGGTATATTTTGCGTTCGGCACGCCGCTGGCTGGATAACGATTTTCTGCCAAAAACCATGATGGATCGCGGTATGCGCGCCTCGCTGGTGACGCTGTTCACTAACGTCGGCTACGTGCTGATTATTCTGCTGACGTTGTCATCGCTGGGCATCGAATGGAATAAACTGGCGTGGATCGTCAGTGCCTTGTCGGTCGGTATCGGTTTTGGTTTACAGGAGATTGTGAAGAACTTTATCTCCGGCCTGATCCTGCTGACTGAACGTCCGGTGAAAGTGGGGGATTTGATCAGCATCAGCGGCGTGGAAGGGGATATCCGTCGTATCAATGTGCGCGCAACTGAAATTCAGCTGAGCGATAAATCCACGGTAATTGTGCCGAACTCGCAGCTTATTTCGCAAAACGTGCGTAATGCCACCATGGGTAATGCGCAGGGCGTGGCGACGATCACGCTGACATTCCCGCTGGATATCGACCCGGAACAGGTCCGCACGCTGCTGCTGGAAGCGTACAACCTGCATGAATCCATTCTGGAAAATCCACCGGCCTCGGTCAGCTTCAAGGAACTGGGCCCGACCGGCATTGTGCTGAGCGTGACAGGCTTTGTGAACAGCCCGCGTATGGTCAGCGGCACGCGCAGTGATTTGCTGTACGAAATCCTGAAAATGCTGCGGGCTGCGGAGATCAGTCTGAGTCAGACGCAGACGATGATCCTTGAGAAAACGAATGATCGGATCGTTCCGGCAGAAGAGTAAAATCCAAAGAATCATCTGGTCGGCTCCCTCCCCTGCGAAGGGGAGGGTTGGGGTGGGGTATTAAAGTAAAATCAATAGGTTGAAGTATGCTTTGACCCGGTGTCAGCCCTTAAAACCCCCTCCCGTCCTCCCCCTTCGCTGAACTGAACCCCGAATGTTGGACGTTTTAATCCTCATTCGGAGTTTAGTATGAAGTACGATTTTCAAATCAAAATGATAGCCGTCAGGCACTATCTTGACGGCCATGATGGCTTCAAAATTACCGCCCGCAAATATCAGGTTCCGGCATCCTCACTTCGTGCATGGACTGCCGCCTATCAATTTCACGGTGAGCAGGCTTTTCGTAAGGCGACTCGCATCTATTCCGAACAGTTTCGTGCTCATGTCGTGGATGTGACTCTTCGCGAACATCTTTCTATGCGTTCTGCCGCCGCCCGATTTAATATTGCTGATTATCAGACAATCAAACGCTGGATCCTGGCTGCTAAAAACTCAGCTTTTCCAGCTCTGAAAGAGAGGAATAACATGGCGCAGAAAACGCAAAAACCTGAGATAAAGCCTGAAGACATGACGCCTGCCGAGCTTCTGGAAGAGGTGCGCTATCTGCGTGCTGAACGCGCTTACAACGAAAAGCTCGACGCCCTGATGAAGTCAAAAACAGAACGGAAGAAAAAATCCACGCCATCAGGGCATTAATCGGAGAACACCGTCTCCAGGATCTGTTGAAATCTGCGAGGTTGCCACGAAGCACCTGGTACTGGTGGCAATCGCGGGAGCAAGCCGGGGATGACGTGACGTTATGTGACGCCATCGGGCAACTGGCCGTCCGCCACAAGCGGTGCTATGGCTATCGCCGCGTCACGTTAGAACTGCGCAATCAGGGCGTGCGGGTCAATCATAAAAAGGTGTTCCGCCTGATGCGGGAAATGGATGTACAGGCGCGGGTGCGGCCTAAAAAATACCGGAGTTATAAGGACGATATCGGGATGGCGCCAGCGCCCAATCTGCTGAGACGGAAATTTAACGCCTCCGGACCGGGGGTAAAGCTGGTGACGGATGTTACCGAGTTCAATGTGGGCGGGGATAAACTGTATTTATCGCCGGTCATGGATTTATACAATGCAGAAATCATCGCGATGAGTATAGGTACGCGGCCGACTTTCGAGCTGACTGAAAAGATGCTAAATGATTTACTTACATCAGGTTACGTCAGAAAAAAAGCCATTCTACATAGCGATCAGGGCTGGCAATATAGGATGCCTTCGTGGCAAAAAAGGCTCAAAGAGGCAGGGATAAGACAGAGCATGTCGCGAAAAGGCAATTGCTATGACAATGCCGCAATGGAAAGCTTTTTTGCGGTGTTGAAGACGGAGATGTTCCACGGTTATAAGTTCGAGAGCAGGGAAAAACTGGCTGAGTCGATAGAAGCGTATGTCGCTTACTATAACCACGATAGAATAAAGATGAAGTTGGGTGGAATGAGTCCAGCAGATTACCGGACTCAAATGTTCCCCCTGCACTAACCTGGTGTCCAAGTTTAGGGGTTCAGTTCATCGCAGGGGGAGGAGCAAAGCAACACGACCCACATTCTGCTTTGCCTTAACCCCTATTTGTTTCCCCGCCTCCGATGTATCAGCAAATACACCGCCGGGATCACCAGCATCGACAGCAGCGGGGCACTCACCATGCCGCCGATCATCGGCGCGGCGATGCGCTGCATCACTTCTGAACCGGTTCCGCCGCCCCACATAATTGGCAGTAAACCCGCCATGATCGTGGCAACAGTCATGGCTTTTGGCCGGACGCGCAACACCGCGCCGTGGTGAATGGCGTCGCACAGTTGTGCCTCACTCATCTCCCCGCCGGTTTTTTGCTGGCGTTGCACCGCCTGATTCAGATACAGCACCATAATCACCCCGAATTCGGCGGCGACACCGGCCAGGGCGATAAACCCGACGGCGGCGGCGACCGACAGATTGAAGCTGAGCAGGTACAACAGCCAGACGCCGCCGGTCAGGGCAAACGGCAGCGTCGCCATGATCAGCAGGGCGTCGCGCACGCTGCTAAACGTGACGTATAACAGAACGAAGATGATCAGAAGTGTCACCGGCAGCACGATTTTCAGTTTGGCTGTGGCGCGTTCGAGATACTCGAATTGCCCCGACCAGCTCACCGTCACGCCTGCCGGCAATTTTACCTGCCGGTTCACAGCCCGCTGCATGTCTTCGACGGCAGATTTCAAATCGCGTCCGCGTAAATCCACATAAATCCAGTCCGAAAGACGGGCGTTCTCACTTTTCAGCATCGGCGGGCCGTCGGTGACGTTGACGGATGCCAGCGCCGACAGCGGCACCTGTGCACCGGAGGCGGTCAGCACCGGTAAATCCCGCAGCGCCTGCACGTTGTCACGCAGTTCTCGCGGATAGCGCAGGTTGATCGGATAACGCTCGCGGCCTTCCCGCGTTTCACCGATATTTTCCCCGCCGACCAGCGTCGAAACCAGAGACTGTAACTCGGCAACCGTGACACCGTAACGTGCAGCTTCGCGCCGGTTGATATCAATATCGACATAGCGGCCGCCTTCCAGCCTTTCGGCCAGCGCCGAGGTCACGCCCGGCACCTGTTTCACGATATGCTCGATCTGCTGAGCGATCTGCTCGATTTGCGCAATATTATTACCGTTCACCTTAATGCCCACCGGGCTTTTGATGCCGGTGGCCAGCATGTCGAGACGGTTGCGGATAGGCGGCACCCAGACGTTGGCGATGCCCGGTAATTTCACCGCATTGTCGAGTTCCGTCACCAGTTTGTCCGTCGTCATACCCGGCCGCCACTGATCGCGGGGTTTAAAACGGATGGTGGTTTCAATCATCGTCAGCGGTGCCGGGTCGGTGGCGCTGTCTGCCCGTCCGGCTTTGCCAAATACACTGGCGACCTCCGGCACGGTTTTGATTAACCGATCCGTCTGCTGCAACAACCGCGCCGCTTCGCGGGCTGAAATCCCCGGCAGCGTCGACGGCATATACAGCAGGTCGCCTTCATCGAGCGGCGGCATAAATTCACTGCCCAGTTTTGCCAGCGGATACAGAGACACCAGCAGGAACACGCCGCTGCATAACAGCGTGATTTTCGGGCGTTTCAGCACGGCAGAAAGTACCGGCTGATACGCGGCGATCAGCCAGCGGTTGAGCGGGCTGGCGTTTTCATCAGGAATTTTGCCACGAATAAAATAGCCCATCAGCACCGGCACCAGCGTGATGCCGAGCCCGGCAGACACCGCCATCGCATACGTTTTGGTAAATGCCAGCGGGGAGAACATCCGGCCCTCCTGCGCCTCCAGCGAAAACACCGGAATAAACGACAGGGTGATGATCAGCAAACTGCAAAACAGTGCCGGACCGACTTCCGTGGCGGCGCGCTCAGACACTTTCCAGTAATCCGCTGATGTTGGCTGCTGGCCAGGATGATCGTGCCGCCATTGTTCAAGCACCTTATGCATATTCTCGATCATCACAATCGCCGCATCCACCATCGCCCCGATAGCAATCGCGATACCGCCGAGCGACATGATATTGGCGCTGACGCCCTGATAATGCATGACGATAAACGCGCCGAGAATACCGAGCGGCAGGGTGATGATCGCCACCAGCGCCGAGCGGAAATGGAACAGAAACAACGCACAGACCACCGCCACCACCGCGAACTCTTCCAGCAATTTATGGGATAGCGTTTCGATGGCGTTTTCGATCAGTGGCTGGCGGTCATACACCGGTATAATTTCCACCCCCGCAGGCAGCGTGCGGGCGAGGGCATGTAGCCGCTCTTTCACCGCTTTCAGGGTTTCCAGCGCGTTTTTGCCCGAGCGCATCACAATCACGCCGCCTGCCACTTCGCCTTCACCGTTAAGTTCCGCCACACCGCGCCGCAGCTCCGGGCCGGTGCGCACGTTGGCGACATCCGCCAGCAGTACCGGGATGCCGCTGTTAACCGTCACCACCACATGGTTAAAATCCTCCAGACTTTTCAGATAGCCGGAGGTGCGCACCATGTATTCGGCTTCGCCCATTTCCAGCAGCGAGCCGCTGCTTTCCTGATTGGCATTTTGCAGCGCGGTCACCAGTTGCTGGTGCGTTACGCCGCGGGCGCGCATCCGCTGTGGATCGGCCACCACCTGATACTGGCGCACCATGCCGCCGATGCTGGCGACCTCAGAGACATCCGGCACCGTTTTCAGGTCGTAGCGCAGCGTCCAGTCCTGCAAAGCGCGAAGTTGTTCGAGGCTGTGTTTGCCGGTTTTGTCGATCAGCGCATATTCATAAATCCAGCCGACGCCGGTGGCATCTGGCCCCAGCGAGGCTTTGGCTCCGGCGGGCAGAGAAGATTGCACCTGACTCAGGTATTCCAGCACACGGGAACGTGCCCAGTAAGGATCAGTGCCGTCATCGAACAGCACGTAAACGTAAGCATCACCGAACATCGAAAAGCCGCGCACGGTTTTCGCGCCGGGCACCGACAGCAGGGTCGTGGTCAGCGGATAGGTCACCTGATCTTCGATGATTTGCGGTGCCTTACCCGGATAACTCACGCGCACAATCACCTGTACATCGGAGAGATCCGGCAGGGCGTCGAGCGGGGCTTTCTGCAATGACCAGATGCCCCAGCCCGCCATCATCAGCGCGGCGAGTAACACCAGCAGCCGGTTCTTCAGCGACCAGCGGATCACGGCGGTAATCATAAATCACCTCCGTGCTGATGCGTCTCTGGCGTCGGGGTGGCGGCAGGCAGCGCACTGCGCAGGCTGGCTTCGGAGTCGATCAGGAACTGTCCGGATGTCACCACGGCCTGACCTTCTTCGAGGCCGGAAAGCACCTGTGTCCAGCCATCGCGCGTCGCGCCGGTGGTGACCGCCTGCGGGGAGAAATGCCCGTTGCCATCGTCGAGCAGCACGGTATTGCGGCTGCCGGTCTGGATCAGCGCTTCCTGCGGAACAGCCAGAACCGCTGTCTGCGTGCTGACATCCGGCGACAAATTCAGGTACATGCCGGGGCGCAGTTTCTCCTGCGGATTATCAATCACCACGCGGGCTTTCAGCGTACGGCTGACGGCATCGACATCCGGCAATAATTCGCTGACCGTGCCGTGAAATACGTCGCCCGGCTGACTGTCAGCGCTGGCGCTGACTTTATTGCCGATCTGGATCTGGCTGGCGGCGGATGGCGGATAATCCATTACAATCCATACCTGCTTCAGACTGGTCAGCTCGAACATCGGCTGCGTGGCGCTGACCTGCGCACCTTGACGCACGGCAAGCTGGCTGATGTAACCATCCTGCGGTGCCAGTACGTCGATACGGGTTTGCGGCTGGCCGGTTTTATCGACGCGGCGCAGAATGTCTTCCGGCATAAACTGCAAGGCCAGTCGCTGACGGGCGGCGGCGGTCAGGCTACGGTCGCCAAGCTGACGCACGGCCAGATATTCCTGCTGCGCGGCTGTCCAGTCGGGGATCCACAGCGTGGCCAGTTTCTGGCCTTTTTTCACCGGCTGCTGGCTGGCGGCGACGTAAAGTTTCTCGACTAAACCGTTCGCACGGGCGGCGACGGTACGCAGGCTGCGTTCATCGGCACTGACCGTGCCGTAAACATTGAGCGGTGCGGAAATCATCCGTCGCTGTACCTTTTCACTGCGCATACCGAGATTTTGCTGCTGGCGGGCACTCACCGTCACACCGCCGTCATCTGCCACTTCATCGGCGTAACGTGGCATCAGGTCCATATCCATAAAGGGCGACTTGCCCGGTTTATCGAAACGCTGACCGGGCGTCATCGGGTCATACCAGTAAAGCACTTTGCGTTCGGCGGGCGCGGCAGAAGCCTGCGTTTGCGCCCAATGGCTGTGGCGGCCGGCGACGTAACCGGTGGCGAGGGCAGCCACAATGGCGACGGCCAGCAGGCTGTAAGTTTTAGCGCAAGTCATTAATGAATCTCCTGGGGGGCCAGATAACGCAGGGCGACCCAATAGCGGGCCACTTCCAGCCCGGCATTGCGTTCGGCAATCTGGCTGTCGATCAGGTTACGGCGGGCGTCGAGAACGTCATTCAGACTGCTTTTCCCGGCGCGATATTGCGCCTGGATTACGCGGATACGTTGCTGCTGCAGGGGAATTACGTCGTTTTTTTGCCGCTGCCACAATGTGGTGGCGGCCTGATATTGCGCCAGCAAACTGTTCAGCTGCGCCTGATGGTCGCGCATCAGTTGCGCCAGCCGGTCATTGCTTTCCATTGCCATCGACTGATCGGCAGCATGATCTTTATCCTGACGCGAGGCGGTAAACAGCGGCAGATCGACGGTAAACATCACACCCGCCAGATCTTCATAACTGTCGGCGCGATGAGCGTAATAGACTTCCACGCCGACATCCGGCAGCGCCGCAATGGCCGATTGCGAAGATTTCGCCTGCGCTACCTCGGCTTCACGCTGTGCCTGAATAATTTCAGGATGTTGTCCGACACTTGTGGCCTGTAACGCCTGTGGCGGAAGGTCGCTGAAAGACGGAATAGCGCCGTTAATTTCAGGCTGATCGATGCCGGTCAGCTGGCTTAAGCGGGTGCGCGCCAGTTGAACGTCGCGTCCGGCTTCGGTCAGCTTGTCCTGCATGCTGATGAGCGTCAGGCGGGCGTCGAGCACCGAGGCAGGCAGCGAACTGCCGCTGCTGACGCCTCCCCGCTGAACACCAATCTGGCGCTGACTTTCGTCCACCAGTGTTTGTAATTGTGAAACGGTTTGCCCGCCGATGGCCAGCTCCATCCAGGCCAGCGCCGCATCGCGCTGTAAACGTGCCCGGATACTCTGGCGGGTAGCCGCCACCTCCCGGGATTCTGCACGCAGCGTGTCGGCTTTGCGCTGGCGCTTATCGCTGCTGATATAATCCTGCATGATGCCGATACGTTGCATTGTCATCCCTTCGCGGGTAAACCGCCCGGCGTTGCCGCCGCTGACCGGCAGGTTTTCAATACCGAACTTCAGCTTCGGATCCGGCAGTTGCATGGCTGAATCAGCACGGTTATCCAGCGCATTGATCTGGTGACGGCTGGCAGAAAGCTCGGCGGAATAATCCTGCGCAGCGACCAGTGCCTGCGGCAGGGTAACGGGTGTGGCAAAAGTGCTGACCGGGACAAAAGCCAGCAGCCATTGCCACGTCACCCGGCGGTGACGCGGTAAAGTCAACATGGTGAATCTCCCGGTCAGCGTTTCAGCGGCGTCAGTGTCTGCAACTGATAAGCAGACTCAGTTTTGACAAAGCTAAAGGCGACCGGTGTACCGGCGGGCAGGGAGTTGGCGGCGATCTCCGGCGGCAGACGGAAATTCATGGTCATGGCCGGCCATTTCAGCGCCGCAATGGCGTGATGGGAAATCCCGACACGGTCAGATTGCCATTGCGTGATCACGCCTTCGGATTCGTATGGCGGCACATTCTGCTGCATCGTCATATGTTCATGATCCGTATTCACCGGCATAGCATCGGCAAAAGAATAAGCTGAAATAAAGAAAAGACTTGCGGTAAATACATTTAAAATTGCACGCATGGGAAATACTCCAATACTGTCATTAGATAAAAACTGGCCATTAATCTGGCAAAACAATTTCATTTAATATTGAGTGCGGAAAACACTCAGGACAGCAGGCGCTATTCTCTGTATCTGCAGAACTGAACTTCGGCGGGGGGCGATGTGACCGGTGGCGCAATCCAGTCTGCGGTAGTGACCGCTGTGCTGGCATCGACGGTGATCATGGCTAATGCCGGAAGGACCGGCAGTGCGACCAGTGGCACCTGGCCACTGTCAGACGGGGTTCTTTCAGGGGCGCAGTGCTTCTCACACAATACCGACTGACTCTGCATATGTTCTGCAGAATCAGGTATTTGCATGGTGATATTGTGCGCCATGGCGGTGCTTCCCACCGGCGGGCGCATATCACACTGATGGCTGGCAAGTGCCAGCTGGGCATTCAGAATCAGCCAGCATAACGCGAACAGCAACACACTGACCCGCTTGCCGGGCAAGCGCAGCGAATGCATAAACTGTGAAATCGCGAAACGGACTGACATAATGAATATTATTTCCGTAAGGAAGATGCGACTGAGTATATAAGGAAATAAGGCAAAGAGGAAAGGGCAAACAGAATAAGTCAGGATTAAAATTGTCAGGATAATTAAAGAAGGCGAATAACAGCGGGTTCTGTTATTCGCATGTTAATTAACGGGTGGCTTCAGGTAATAATTAACTCACAGCCAGCCGGATTTTTTAAGTTTCCAGTATAACCATACACAACCGGCGACAGTGACGCCCAGCGTCAGCGGATATCCCCACCAGTCATCCAGCTCCGGCATGTTTTTGAAGTTCATGCCGTACAGGCTGAAAATCACCGTCGGGATCGCCAGGATCGCACCCCAGCCCGCCAGCCGCTGTACCACTTCGTTCTGATGCACCGACACCAGCGCCAGATTCACATGCATGGCGTTCGACAGCATTTCGCGCACATCGTCAGTGGTGCGGATCACCTGATTGGCGTGGTCCTGTACGTCGCGGATATAGGCGCGCAGGCTTTTGGGCATCAGTTCTTCATAATGATGGCTGAGCTGATTACAGATATCTTCCATTGGCACGGCGGCGTTGCGCAGTGACAGCAGATCGCGCCGCAGGCTATACACCTGCTGCACCGCCTGTTGATTAAAGGTGTTCCGGAACATCATTTTTTCGATGGCATCAAAGTCTTCGGTGTACTGGTGCAGAATTTCCAGGTAGTGATCAACGATGGAGTCGAGCACGCAATACAGCGCATAACCCGGCCCTTTACTCATCATTTCCGGGCGTTCTTCGGCGTGTTTACGGATCTCTTTGTAACTGGATGACGCACCATGACGCACGGTGATCAAAAAGTTTTTACCCAGAAACAGGTGAGTTTCACCGTACTCAATGGTCTCATTCACTTTCTGCGCAGTGTGCGTAACGATAAACAGCGATTCGCCGTACTGCTCGATCTTAGGCCGCTGGTGTGCCGTCAGCGCATCTTCGATCGCCAGATCATGCAGGCCAAATTCTTCCTGAATGCTGCGCATGTAGGCATCTTCCGGCTGCCATAATCCCAGCCAGACAAAGGTATCGGGTTCTTTCAGCACTTCGCTGATGTCTTCGACCGTCACGTCCTGCAATCGCTTACCGTCGCGGTAGGCCACGCTGTTGATCACTGAATCACAGCTGGGTTTTTTATCTTCGTTGGAAATGGAGTTCATTGTTTTACCCGATTGTTATTCAGACGAAAATCCTGCCCGCAGGCAGGATGATTTCAGTGTCTGAACAGAATAGCGCAGTCTGATGGAAAAGCGCTGACCGGAGATCTTAAAAGAGTGTTTCAGAAAAAAACGGCTTCAGCCGTCGGTGGAACGGCTGACATCTTCCCACGCATCTATATCGGCGTTCATTTGATGCAGCTTTTCCCGGACGAATTTAACCGCGTCACTGCCGAGTAACAATGAGGCAGGGGGTTCAGGGGCATCGAGCAGTTGCAAAATCGCCTGCGCCGCTTTTTGCGGGTCACCCGGCTGATGCCCGCTGCGCTTTTCACGCGTTTCCCGCACAGGGTTGAAACTGGCGTCGTAATCACTGATGGTGCGCGGCGAGCGCACCATCGAACGTCCTGCCCAGTCGGTACGGAAAGATCCGGGCTGAATGGCCGTGACGGCAATATTGAACGGCTTGAGTTCCTGAGTCAGCGTTTCAGAAATTCCCTGCAAGGCGAATTTACTGCCGCAGTAATAGCTGATGCCGGGCAGGGTGATAAAGCCGCCCATCGACGTGATGTTAAGAATATGTCCACTGCGGCGCTGACGAAAATAGGGCAGGAAGGCTTTGATGACCGCCACCGCGCCAAAAACATTGACGTCAAACTGATGCAGCGCCTCGCTTAACGGCGATTCTTCCATAATGCCTTCATGACCGTAACCGGCATTGTTGACCAGCACGTCAACGGCGCCGATTTCCTGTTCCACGGCGGCCACCAGCGGGGCGATAGCCCCGAAATCAGTGACATCCAGCACGCGGCCAACACTGCGGCCGGGGGCCAGTGCATCAAATTCCGCACAGGCTTGCGCATTACGCAATGTGCCGGCCACACGGTGCCCGGCCTGCAACGCTTCTTCTGCCAGCGCCCGGCCAAACCCGCTGCTGACGCCGGTGATGAATATTAATTTAGACGGACTCATACAAACTCCTCGGTAAAAAGCGGACTTGCAGAATAGGGCGTACCGCCCTGGAACCGTAGCCCCGTTCCTCTCTGATGTTTGCCTGTTCCTCTGAGGTGTCTGGACGCCGCGGGTATGCAGTGCGACACTGAATTCATTTTCCGCTGCCTATTTTCAGGTTGATATGACGTTTCCGGCTTTGACAGTGACTGAACAAATGATCGCGCTTTTGGACCAGCTTACCCCCCATGAAGGTTACAACCTCACGGCGCTGGCTGATGTGCGATTTCTACGCTCCAACCGACCGCTTTTGCGGACGCCGGTTTTGTATGAGCCGGGAATTGTGATTGTGGTGCAGGGCAGAAAACGCGGATATCTGGGCAATGATGTCTATTTGTATGACGCGCAGCATTATCTGACAGTGTCGGTACCGGTGCCTTTTACCATGGAAACCGACGCCAGCGTCAGCGAACCGATGCTGGCGATTTATATGCGGCTGGATTTCAGTCTGGCAGCAGAACTGCTGTTGCAACTGGATGCTTATAACCCGCCGCAGGTGGACGCGCCGAAAAGTATGGTGTCGAGCCTGATGGATGACGCGATGCGGGCGTCGGTGTTGCGATTTTTGCAGGTGATGGCATCTCCGCTGGATGCAGAAGTTCTGGGCAGGGCGATGATGCGTGAGCTGTATTACCGCGTGCTGACCGGTGCTCAGGGCGGTACGCTGCGCAGCGCACTGACCATGCAGGGGCAATTTGGCAAAGTGGTAAAAGCCCTGCGAAAACTGCACGCGGAATACCACTCGCATCTTGATGTGGCTGCGCTGGCAAAAGAGGCGGGAATGAGCCTGCCGACATTTCACAGTCACTTTAAAACCGTCACGGATACGTCGCCGATACAGTATCTCAAGTCCACCCGTTTGCATCAGGCCAGGTTACTGATGTTACGTAATAATCTGACCGCCTCGGCGGCCAGTGCGCAGGTGGGCTATGAAAGTGTGTCGCAGTTCAGCCGCGAATTTAAACGTTTATTCGGGCTGACGCCGCTGAATGAAGTGGCGCGCATGAGGCAGAATTTTTCATTGCCTGCCCCGGTCACGCCTTCTGATTTTATCTCTTCGCATTAACGGGTTGGAGCAAAAGCCGGTTGGCGTAAAGATAGTTACGGTGTCACGCCGGATGTGGTGGGTACTTTCACATCCGGGGTCGCCGCCGGGCCAAACACGGTGTAAGTCGGTAATTCTACGTTCTGGTATGGCTCCCAGCCGCCGCCTAACGCTTTATACAGCGAGACCAGATCGGTACTGGTTTTCACTTTCGCCTCGGCGGATTGCTGATGCGCCTGTGCAAGCTGGCGCTGGGCATCAAGCACGTTGATAAAGGTAGAAAGCCCCTGACGGTAGCTGTCGCTCGCGAGATCAAATGCAGTCTGTAGCGCCTCCGTGGTCTGCTCCAGCCCGTTGACCTGATCCTGATCCGTACGGTAACTGACCAGTGCGTTATCAACATCCTGAAGTGCGGTCAGCACGGTCTGGCGGTAATTCAGGGCGGCGTTAGCCTGTTGTGCGCGGGAGAGATGCACGCTGGAGACCAGACGTCCGCCCTGGAAAATCGGCAGGGAAATCTGCGGGCCAAATGAGTAGAAATGGCTGCTCCAGTTGTCGAGATAACGGGTGTCGGTATTACGCATACCGAACTGGCCGGTGAGCGAAATACTCGGGAACATCTGCGCGACGGAGACACCAATATTCGCGGTTGCCGCGTGAAGATCAGCCTCGGCTTTGCGCACATCCGGACGACGACGCGCCAGCTGTGAAGGCACACCGACCGGCACCGCCGCAGGCAGGGCAGGCAGCGGTTTCGGTGCGGAAAGTTCAGCATCGAGCGAGCCAGGTGTCTGGCCGAGCAATACTGCCAGCCCGTTCATCGCCTGACGTTCCTGCGCCTGATATTGCGGCAACTGGGCGCGCAGGGAACCTAACTGTGCGCGGGCATTTTCGACATCAAGCTGCGGTGACAACCCGTTTTGCTGACGGTTTTGCGTCAGATCTAAGGTTTGCTGCGCCACGTCGATTTGCGTTTCGATTGCTGCCGTCACGCTTTGTGCGCCACGCAGTTGCAGATAAGCGCGGGCAACTTCGGCTTCCAGCGACACTAATGCATCGTTGCGTTGCTCAACAGACGACTGCGTCTGGGCATTGGCGGCTTCGACCTGACGTCGCGTACCACCGAACAAATCCAGCTCCCAGCTGGCATCGAAATTGCCCTGATACAAATTCACCGGTCGCGTGGCCGCGCCGATAGCACCGGAAGCTTGCGGCCCGAGATCGTCAAGCTGCTGCGATGCGCCGCTGGATTCGAGAATGCCTTTCAGTCCGAGCTGCTGGCGTGTCATTTTCGCGCTGCCCTGAACCGACGGCAGCCAGGCGCCTTCTGCCTGTTTCACCTGTTCGCGGGCACCGGCAATACGCAGTACCGCCTGTTGCAGGGAGATATTACCGGCAATCGCCCGGGTGATCAGACTGTCGAGCTGCGGGTCGTTAAACGCTTTCCACCATAACGGGTTCGGTTCCGAAGGCAGGGCAATAGATGCGCCGTCTTTGTCTTTCGGCTGCGTCATATCGTTATACGCCGTCGGCGTCACCGGGTTGGGTTTCTGGTAGTCCGGGCCAACGGAGCACGCGGCTAATACCAGCGTTAATGTCGAGAGTGTCAGGAATCGGGTGCCTGTATATAAAACCCCCACCCGGCCTTCCCCTTCGCAGGGGGAGGAGCAGGACGGCATCACTGATGGCTGATTTCTCAGAGTAGAGCTTTTCTTGTTCAACTTAATGGGCTCCGGCATTGCCTTCGCTCTTAACCGGCGAAAGCAGGAAACAAAATGGGATCAAAATAACGGCGACGATGGCGCAATAACCGAATACGTCGATGTAGGCCAGGATGCGCGATTGCGAAATCATTTCCTGATACAGCCGCACGGTCGCCAGTTGCATCGGGTCGCCGACGACGTGGGCAAAATCCCGGATCGCCTCAGCGCTTTTGCTCACCGCCTGATTAAACTGTTCATTGAGCGGCGACATGTTGTGCGACATATGTGCGCTGTGTGCCTGCGTGCGCTCGGTGACACCGGCTGTCGCCAGCGAAATACCGATCGAGCCTGCGACGTTACGGAACATGGTAAACAGCGCGGCAGCGTCAGCATTCATCTTTTGCGGGATCGTAATGAACGCGATGGTGGTCAGTGGCACAAACAGAAAACCGAGCCCTATCGACTGCGCACTGCGATACAGCACCAGCGTTTCAAAATCCACATCAGGGGTCAGCGTCGCCGAATAGATAAATGAGGCCGCCAGCAGGAAGAAACCAAAGGCAATGATGTAACGCGTCTGCACCACGGGCATCAGCTTCAGTACCAGCGGGATCGACAGCACGATCAGCACCGCACCCGGCGACATCACCAGCCCCGAGAGTGTGGCGGTGTAACCCAGTTGCTGCTGCGCCAGTTGCGGAATAACCACTGAACTGCCGTACAGAATCATCGCCATACCGGCCATCAGCAAACCGGCGACCGCAAAGTTTTTATCCTTCAGACACCGCAGATCCACCACCGGCTTTTTGGCGTAAAGCAGCCAGTAAACCGCGCCGACAATCCCGGTGACCGCCAGTACGGCAAAGGTGACAATAAAGCCGGACTGGAACCAGTCGTCATCCTCGCCACGGTCCATCATCACCTGTAAGCAACCCAGCCCCAGCGCAATCAGCCCGATACCGATGTAATCAATGCTGAGTTTACCCGTGGCTTTACGCTCCCACGGCGGGTCTTCCAGCAACTGATAAATCGCCAGCAAGGCGATGATCCCGACCGGAATGTTAATCAGGAATACCCAGCGCCAGCTGAAGTTATCGGTGATGTAACCGCCAAGCGTCGGGCCGACGACCGGCGCGACGATAATGGCAATTGAGGAAAGGCCAAACGCCTTGCCACGGTCTTCCGGTTTAAAATAATCCAGCAATACCGATTGCTGGATCGGTTGCAAACCGCCACCGAAAAAGCCCTGCAGGATGCGGAATAAGATCATCTGCCACAGTTCAGTGGCGACCCCACACAGGAAGGAGCAGACGGTAAACATGCCGATACAGATCAGGAAGTAGGTTTTGCGGCCCATCACGCGGCTGAGAAACGCTGAAATCGGCAGCACGATACCGTTCGCCACCAGATAGGAGGTCAGCACCCAGGTGGATTCGTCATAACTGGAAGACAGCGAACCGGCGACGTGCGGCAGCGCCACGTTAACGATGGTGGTGTCCAGGATTTCCATGAACACCGCAATGGTTACGACGGCGGCAACTGCCCACGGATTGGCCTTGGGTTTCCAGTAGCTGCGATCTTCATTCATTCGACGGTCACCGTCGGTTCAACAGACAGACCCAGCGGCAGGTGGTGATTTTCATCCAGCCCGCTGTCGATGACGATTTTCACCGGCACGCGCTGAACGATTTTCACGTAATTACCGGTGGCGTTTTCGGCCGGGAAAGCCGAGAAGCGTGAGCCGGAGCCTTGCTGGATACTGTCGACGTGGCCGTGAAGTTTGATGTCCGGGAAGGCATCGACGGTGATTTCCACCTTGTTGCCCGGACGCATGCGTTCGAGTTGCGATTCTTTGTAGTTCGCGGCGATCCAGATATCTTTCGAGACCACCGAGAACAGCGAGGTACCGGCCTGAACCAGCGTGCCGAGCTGCACATTACGCTTGGTGACGTAACCGTCGAACGGTGCGCGCACCTGCGCATACGACAGATTCAGCGTCGCCGTTTCCAGCTGAGCTTTTGCCTGTTCAACCTGTTGCTGACGGGCTTCGACATTGGTTTCCGCCTGACGGATATTCAGCTGCACCTGTGCGGCAACCTGCACCTGCGCTTTGGCATTTTCCAGATCAGCCGCCGCAGAACGTACCTGCGCGTTGGACGTATCAATATTTTGTTGCGTAGTCGCGCGTGGATCGACGCCGCGCTGACGGCGGAAATCGGCGGTGGCATTCAGTAAATTGGCTTCCGCACGCGTCTGCTGGGCTTTCGCCTGAGCAAGCTGTGCCGGATATTGCACTTTCGCCAGATCATACTGTGCCTGCGCCTGATGTAACTGCGCGACGGCCAGACCGAGTTGCGCCTGTGCCTGATCGCGTTGCGCGGTGGCGTCACGCGGATCGATTTCCACCAGCAAATCGCCTTTCCTGACGAACTGGTTATCTTTCACCGCGAGATGAGTGACATAACCGGCAATTTTCGGGGCGATGGTGACAGCATCGCCTTCGGTAAAGGCGTCATCGGTGCTGACCTGATCTTTGGTCATCAGCCACCAGACCAGCGCCACGACCACCATGACGACCACGACAATCCCGAGAATGATCAGCGGTTTCTTGCCGGGGCCTTTACGCTTTTCATCGTTATCCTGATTGCCGTTATCGGTCTTTTTCTGGTCTTTAGGATCCTGTGCGTGACCTTCTCCTGTTTTTACCTGGCTGGAATCGAGTTCAGTATTTGCGTCGCCGGACGCGGAGGACTGGGTTTTGTTATCGTTTGTCATAGTGCTCTTCTGAATAGTGTTCTTCTGATTATCGGCCGCCACGTGCCGGAACAAAGAAATCTTGTTTTAAGCTAGAACGTATTGATGTAAATGCAAGTAAATCCATGTCAATTAACCTTAGGGAAGGCACAAAGATCCAAACCATAGGGAACGTCTTAAAAGTGGGAAATGGGTTATAATGCTGGGCTGGTATTTGTATTTTTCAAATAAAGTTGATTCTCTGCTTCAGGAAATTCGCGTGAAACATTCCCGACAACAACCGCTCCTGTGGGGCAAACCATGACCCGTCCCGCACCTTCTTATAAAGGGCTGACACGTATTGCCTCGCTGGTGTCACTGTGTGTGGCGCTGATCCTGGTTTGCGTCAAAGTCTGGGCGTGGGCCGCCACCGGCTCGATTGCGTTGCTGACTTCCGCAGCCGACGGTCTGGTCGATGTGCTGGCCTCGATGGTGACGCTGATCGGTGTGCGTTATGCCGGGCGTCCGGCAGACAAAGGCCACCGTTACGGGCACGGTAAAGCCGAAGCCGTAGCGGCCTTTGTGCAGGCGCTGTTACTGGGCGGGGCGGGGCTGGTGCTTGGCGGTGAATCTGTCGGCCGCATCATTAACCCGGAACCTCTGGCGCAACTCGGCCTGGGTATCTGGGTGATCATCGGCAGTTCTCTGGCCGCCACCGGCCTGGTGCTGATGCAAACCTATGTGGTGAAACGCACCGGTTCGACCGCCATTGCGGCTGACCGTGCGCATTACATCACTGACGTCGCGGTGAATATTGCCGTACTGCTGGCGCTGATTTTCGAACGTTACTTCGGCTGGACACGCTCCGACTCCATCGGCGCGCTGTTGATTTCCTTCTATATGCTCTGGAACGCGCGTGGCATGGCGGCCGATGCCTTAACCCAGTTGCTGGACAGGGAACTGAGCGCTGACGATCGTAAGCGTGTAAAAGCGGCGGTATTAAGTGTTGAAGGGGTGCGCGGTGTGCATGACATCCGCACCCGCAACGGCGGCGACCGCGTATTTGTCGAGTTCCACGTCGAGGTGGATGGCAGCCTGACGGTTGATGTCGGACATGATATTGGTGATGCCGCTGAAATGGCGGTAAGCAAACTGTTTAAATCAGCGGATGTGACGGCACATCTGGAACCGGATGGGATTGATGACGATCGGTTAGATAATATCCTGAGCTGAGTCCTGCTGCCTCCCCTGCGAAGGGGAGGTGTTTAGACCGGGGACATGGTGAACACATGTTCGGGAACATAGTGAACTCTTTTTAGCGTGTTTACCCACCTTAATCGACTTCGCTTTGAGGTCGATTACGCCGATTTTCGTTTTATACCACCACACGCTGTAAATCCCATCAACTGCCTTTTCTTCTATCTCCAGCCGTTTTTTGATAAATGCCTTCGCAACGTGATATTCCTCTCCTTTCAGTATCAGCTTTCTGCTAACATCTACCCTCATTGTCTGCATATGCTCCCCGTATTCTGCCGCTTCAGGCACCGGATTATATCCTCTTAAGTCGGTGTCACCGATTATTAGGCCAGAACAAACCGAAATTTCCCCCATTGTCAGTGAATAAAATTTCAGGTTTTCTAAAAGCCTATAACCCTGGCGCTTTCCACATCGATGTGGTCAGCTGCCTGTCCACCAGCCCGAGTTGGTCCGCATACACTTCCTGCCAGTTGGCTTTCTGTACCAGATATTTTGCATGATTCGCCACATCAGGCTGATATTCGCGCTCCCAGCGCACCAGTGATTCGCCGGTTTCGGCGAGGGACGAATACACCCCCGCCGCAACGCCGGCAGCAATCGCACAACCCAGCGCGGTGGCTTCTTTGACCACCGGCACCTTAACCGGGACACCGGTGACATCACTCAAAATCTGACACCATAATTTTCCTTTGGAACCGCCGCCGGAAAACACCAGCGATCGGGCGCGTACACCGGAAAATCGGGCGATCATATCCAGGTTACACGCCGAGACGATGGCGGCATTTTCTTCTAACGCGCGGAACAGCACCGGTTTGTTGCACTTTTCCGGATCGATCGACAGATTGATGAATGACGGCGCGGCGTGATACCAGTTCTTGAAATGCATCGCATCCGAGAACACTGGCGTGACGCCCCAGGCGCCGACAGGCACGCGGGCGGCCATGTCTTCCAGCAAGCTGTAAGCGTCTACGCCAAGACGGTGCGCCATGGTTTTCTCTTCGGTACAGAATGCGTCGCGGAACCAGCGCATGGTCAGGCCGGTGAAGAAACTGATGGATTCGGCCTGTGCCATGCCGGGAATGACGTGCGGATTGACGCGGATATTCATTTCGGGGTCGGTGACCGCTTCGGGCAGGTTGACAATTTGCTGCCAGAATGTGCCGCCAAGGACGGCGGTCTGGCCAGGATGCACCAGCCCGAGACCCAGCGTGCCGAGCTGGGCATCGCCGCCACCCATGCCGACCGGCGTACCGGCTTTCAGCCCGCAGGCGTTCGCGGCGCTGTCGGTGACATAACCCAGCCGGGTGCCGGTTTCCGCCACCGGTGAAAGCATATCGGCGCGCAGACCGGCCATATCCAGCAGCTCAGGCCGCCAGTTGCGGGTGGCTAAATCCAGCATGCCGGTGGTGCCGGCGTTGGAAGGATCCACTGCCAGTTCGCCGCTGAGCATATACGCCAGCCAGTCGCTGATCATGGTGATGGTGGCGGCCTGACGGTAAATGTCCGGGCGATGATGGGCCAGCCACAGCAGACGCGGCATAGCGCTGAGTGCCAGCGTCTGGCCGGAACATTCATAGACTTCGCGTTCAAATTCGAAATCGTGGATTTCTTTTAATTCGCTCACTTCACGGCTGGCGCGGGCATCGACGTTGGCGCAGGCCCAGATGGGCGCGCCGGATTTATCGTACAGCACGATGCCTTCGCGCATGGAGCAGGCCGCCACGGCACGGATCGCGGAAGCGGGGAGGTGCGCTTCCTGCAGCGCCTGACGGATGCACTGACACGCCAGTTGCCAGTTTTTGTGCAGATCAAACTCCATCGAACCGGGGACATCCGGCACCGCCAGATGGATCCATTCCGCCTGCCCGGCGGCTATCTGCTCACCTTCGGGATTGAAAATCACCGCCCGGATACTGCCGGTTCCGGCATCCAGCGCCATCAGATAACTACGTTCGTGCTCAGAGTTCAGGGTAGAGGTCATCGCGATGTTCTCTCGTGCCAGTTTATCGGGCACCGTTTACCTGACCGCCACGCCCCTCACTCCCTGCGGGTCAGTCGAGCAGCGCCAGCATGGCTCTTGCTGTGCTCTCTTCAGTTACCAGTGCGTTAATTCGTTTGCCTTTCAGCGCCGCGACGATGGCTTCGGCTTTCTCGATGCCACCTGCGACGCCTAACACGGTCGGAATGCTGGCCAGTTCGTCCGGCGCGACGGCAATCAGCTCATCATGGATTGCCATATTTTCTGCCAGCTCGCCGTTGCGCTGCATAAAGAAACCGAGAATGTCGCCGACCGCACCTTTGCGGCCAAACAGCAGCTGCTCACCTTCGCTGATATAACCGGACCGCAAAATGGTCGCGTCCTGTTTCTGGTTCAGCGAGCCAATGCCGACGACTGCGATATCGGCTGCGCAGGCGGCCAGCATGACATCGTGTACATTACGTTCCTGACGGAAAATGGCCGCCACGCTGGCTGATGATGCGCGCAGCGGAGCCGGAATAATGCTCACCCCGCATGCGGCGTCAAGCTGTCCGATGCCGGTCATATACGGCCCGACACCGCCGGAAAGCGTGACCATGCGGATTTGCTGCGACGAAATGAATCCGCTGAGATGTTGCAGCGTACTCATTGCCGTTTCGCCAAACCCCACCGCCAGCAGTTGCTCCGGTTTGAGTAATGTCATCAGCATATGCGCGGCACCGACACCCAGCCGGGCGCTCAGCGAGCCATCAGCAAGCTGTGGCAATACGCGGATCTGCTGCAAACCAAAACGTTCAAGCAGGGTGTTTTCCAGCGACAAACAGCCCTCAAAACGCGAGTTGATTTGTACGCGGATCACCCCGGACTGCCGGCCTTTTTCCAGCAGGCGCGACACTTTAAGCCGCGTCAGCCCAAGCCGTTCACCAATCTCATTCTGGGTCAGGCCGTCGTGGTAATAGAACCACGCGGTGCGTGCCAGCAGTTCCTCTTCACCCATGCTGAATTCCGGATGGTTAGTCAAATCGGAAAGCGTTGTCTTGTCATTCATAGTGAACACTTATCAAAATGTAGATCAATTGTTCGTTAACAAAATGTTGTTAACTGTGATGTGTTTTGCAAAATTCAAATGATTACCGCCTGAATCATAACGCAGAGTATATGAGTTGAACAAACTGTGATCAGTGCAAAAGTTTTCCCCGTCACCTCGGACTAGTTTTATGAACAATGTTAAATAATAAATACATTTGTTCAGTAAATGTATTCAGTCAGGGGCCAGCACATGCAGTTCAGCGAACAGTCAGCAGCAGACCTCCCGAAGCACGACCTGTTGTTGCAGGTCAGCGGCGTCAGTAAAAGCTTTTCCGGTGTGGCGGTGCTGAAAGATATCGATTTCAGCCTGCAACGCGGCGAAGTGCACGCCTTGCTTGGCGGCAACGGTGCCGGTAAATCGACGCTGATGAAAATCATTGCCGGTGTCGAAATAGCCGATCGCGGCACGCTGCTGCTCGGCGGCGAGCCTTTGCTGGCGCTGTCACCGGCGAAAGCGCATCAGGCGGGGATCTATCTGGTGCCGCAGGAACCGATGCTGTTCCCCAGCCTGACCGTGCGTGAAAACATTCTGTTCCGCCTGCCTGCACATCAGGCAAGTGAAAAAAAATTGCAGCAGACGCTGACGGAACTGGGCTGCAATTTACCGCTCGGCGCGCTGGCCGGCACCCTGGAAGTGGCCGATCAGCAACTGGTGGAAATCCTGCGCGGGCTGATGCGTGATGCCCGGCTGCTGATCCTCGATGAACCGACCGCCTCGCTGACTCCGGCGGAATCTGCCCGCTTATTTACCCAGGTGCGCCATCTCACCGGACAGGGCGTCGGCGTGGTGTTTATCTCGCACAAATTGCCGGAAATACGTGCCGTTGCTGACCGGGTCAGCGTGATGCGCGACGGCAAAATCGCCCTGAGCGGCACACTTGCCGGACTGGATAACGATGCGCTGATCCGCGCCATCACGCCGCAGACTCAGGACACCGCGCTGCCCGCAGAACAAAAACTGTGGCTGGATCTCCCCGGCACGCGCCGCAACAGCGCAGGCAGCGAGCCGGTCCTGCAGGTGCAAAACCTGACCGGTGAAGGCTTCATCAATATTTCATTCAGCGCCCGCGCCGGGGAAATCGTCGGGCTGGCGGGTGTCGTGGGGGCAGGGCGAACCGAACTGGCGGAAACCCTGTATGGCCTGCGCGATGCTCAAAGCGGTCAGGTTCTTCTGATGCAGCAAGACATCACCGGACTGACCACCTTACAGCGGCTGAAAAAGGGGCTGGTGTATCTGCCGGAAGACCGGCAGGCGTCCGGCCTCTATCTCGATGCGCCACTGAGCTGGAACACCACTTCGCTAACCTTTAACCGTCAAAGCTGGTGGCTGAACATCAAACGCGAAGCCGCCGTGCTGGAACGTTATCACCGTGCGCTGGGCATTAAATATCGCGACGGCGCACAAACCGCCCGCACGCTTTCCGGCGGAAACCAGCAAAAGCTGCTGATCGCCAAATGTCTGGAAGCACAGCCTGCGGTGCTGATTGTCGATGAACCGACGCGCGGCGTGGATGTGTCAGCACGTGCCGACATTTATCAACTGCTGCGCAACGTGGTGCAACAGAACGTGGCGGTGATCCTGATTTCGTCTGATCTGGATGAAATCGAAGGGCTGGCTGACCGGGTATTCGTCATGCATCAGGGGGAAATGAGCGGCGAGTTGCAGGGCAGCGACATCAACGTCAGCAACATTATGCATATCGCGTTTGGTAATCATGCCCAAACGCCTGCCACCGGAGGAACCTCATGCTGAAGCTGATACAAAACAACCGTGAACTCACCGCGCTGATGGCGATCATTGCGCTGTTTGCGCTGCTCGGCGCGATGGACAGCCAGTCATTCAGTTTCCAGACGCTGAGCATGATTTTCGGCAGTGCGCAGATCCTGATGCTGCTGGCGATGGGGGCCACCGTGGTGATGCTGACCCGCAACATCGACGTGTCGGTCGGTTCCGTTACCGGCCTGTGCGCTGTGACGCTGGGGGTTTTGCTCAACGGCGGTATGAACCTGCCGCTGGCCTGTCTGCTGACGCTCGGCACGGGTTTACTGGCCGGGCTGTTTAACGGTGTGCTGGTCGCCTGGCTGCGCATTCCGGCGATCGTCGCCACGCTCGGTACGCTGGGTTTATACCGCGGCCTGATGCTGCTGATGACCGGCGGTAAATGGATTGAAGGCTTACCGGCCGGGCTGAAATCTTTGTCTGAGCCGGTTTTCCTCAGCGTGTCTTCGCTCGGCTGGCTGGTGATTGTGTTGCTGGCTGTGATGTTCTGGATGCTGGGTCGCACGGCGTTTGGCCGCAGCTTCTACGCTGTCGGCGACAACTTACAGGGGGCGCGGCAACTCGGCGTGGCCGTCAACCGTGTACGCATTCTGGCGTTTGGCATTAACGGCGTAATGGCCGCTATTGCGGGCATTGTTTTCGCGTCTCAAATTGGTTTCGTGCCCAACCAGACCGGCAGCGGGCTGGAGATGAAAGCCATCGCCGCCTGTGTGCTGGGGGGCATCAGTCTGCTTGGCGGTACCGGCTCCATTCTTGGCGCGGTGCTTGGTGCATATTTCCTGACCCAGATCGACAGCGTGCTGGTGCTGTTACGCTTTCCGGCCTGGTGGAACGATTTTATCGCCGGGTTAGTTTTGCTGGCGGTACTGGTGTTCGACGGCAGATTGCGCCAGGCCTTGCAGAAAAACCTGCGCCGCCAGAAATATGCCCGTTTTCTTTCCGCCAGTCTGCCGCTGCAAAAGAAACCTTCTGAACGTAAATCTCAGCCGCAGAAAAATCTCTCACGGCGGTTAAGCACGGGCAAAAAGAGCGGGGTGGTGTAATGAACAAACTGCAACAATATGGCTGGGAAGCGGCGCTGCTGGGGCTGCTGATCGTCGAAATTTTACTGTTCGGTGTCGCCAATCCGCGCATGCTGGATGCCGGTACGCTGCTGTTCAGCACCAGTGATTTTATTACCATCGGAATTGTGGCGTTGCCCCTGACATTAGTGATTGTCAGTGGCGGCATAGACATCTCGTTCGGTTCAACCATCGGTCTGTGCGCCATCGCGCTCGGCGTATTGTGTCAGGCGGGTGTGCCGCTGGCGCTGGCGATCACCATCACCCTGGCGCTTGGCGCTGCCTGCGGTTTACTCAATGCGGCACTGATCCTGTATACCGGCGTCAATCCGCTGGTTATCACGCTCGGCACACTTTATCTGTTCGGCGGCAGCGCCTTGCTGCTTTCCGGGCTGGCGGGTGCCACCGGTTTTGAGGGGATCGGGAATTTCCCGGATGCCTTCACCAGTTTCGCCAATCTGGTGGTGTTGGGGCTGCCGGTGCCGCTGCTGATTTTCCTCGCCGCCACCCTGTTTTTCTGGCTGCTGATGCATCGCAGTCGCACCGGGCGCAACGTGTTTCTTATTGGGCAGAATGCCCGCGTGGCGCGTTACGGCGCACTGCCGGTCAGCCGTACGGTATATGCGTTATATGGCATGACCGGGCTGGCCTCGGCGGTGGCCGCGATTCTGATGACCTCCTATTTTGGCTCCGCGCGTTCTGATCTGGGTAACGCACTGCTGATGCCAGCCATCACTGCGGTGGTGCTTGGCGGCGCCAATATCTACGGCGGGTCAGGTTCCATTCTCGGCACGGCGCTGGCGACGCTGCTGATCGGGTATCTCCAGCAGGGTTTGCAGATGGTCGGCGTATCCAGCCAGGTCTCCAGTGCGCTTTCGGGTGCATTGCTGATTCTGGTGGTCATCGGCCGTTCCGCCAGCCTCAACCGTGGCCTTATCCGCAGTGTTTTCCAGCGTTATCGCCAGCGCGGGTCTGCGTCTTCTTCTTCCTTGACGTCTTCACAATAAGCCGGGGTAAATGATGAAAACCAAAACGATGAAAACCTTATTAATTGCCAGTGCCGTGAGCCTCGCCTGCCTGAGTGCGCAGGCGGCTGAACGCATCGCGTTTATCCCAAAACTGGTGGGTGTCGGTTATTTCACCAGTGGCGGCAATGGCGCAACGGCGGCCGGTAAAGCGCTGGGCGCGGACGTGACGTATGACGGACCAACGGAACCGAGCGTATCCGGTCAGGTACAGATGATCAATAACTTCGTCAATCAGGGATATAACGCGATTGTGGTGGCAGCGGTATCACCCGACGGCCTGTGTCCGGCGCTTAAACGTGCCATGCAACGCGGCGTGAAAGTGCTGACCTGGGATTCCGACACCAAACCGGAATGCCGCTCGATTTACATCAATCAGGGCACCCCGCAACAGCTTGGCTCGATGCTGGTGGACATGACCTCCAGTCAGGTGACGAAAGAAAAAGCCAAAGTGGCGTTCTTCTATTCCAGCCCGACGGTGACCGATCAGAACCAGTGGGTGAAAGAGGCGAAAGCCAAAATCGCCAAAGAGCATCCGGGCTGGGAAATCGTCACCACGCAATACGGCTATAACGACGCCACCAAATCACTGCAAACCGCCGAAGGGATCCTGAAATCCTATGGTGATCTGGATGCGATTATTGCGCCTGATGCCAACGCATTACCGGCAGCCGCGCAGGCGGCGGAAAATCTCAAACGCACCAATGTGACCATTGTCGGTTTTAGTACGCCAAACGTCATGCGTCCGTATGTAGAACGCGGCACGGTGAAACAGTTCGGCCTGTGGGATGTGGTCAGTCAGGGCAAAATTTCGGTTTACGTCGCGGATCAGTTACTGAAAAAAGGCGAGCTTAACGTGGGCGACAAACTGGATGTGCCGGACGTCGGGACGGTGGAAGTGGTGCCGAACAGCGTGCAGGGCTACCAGTATGAGGCCAAAGGTAACGGTATCGTTTTACTGCCGGAACGTGTGGTCTTTACCAAAGACAATATTGGCAAATATGACTTCTGACGATTAAGGAGAAAAGAAAATGGCAGATCTGGACGACATCAGAGACGGCAAAAATTTCGGCATTGGCACGCCGCAGGATAATCACGCGTTCTTCCTTAAAGGCAGCGGTCAGCTTGACTGGGGAATGCAGTCGCGGCTGGCGCGGATTTTCAATCCACAATCTGGCCGGACGGTCATGCTGGCGTTTGACCACGGCTATTTTCAGGGGCCGACGACCGGCCTTGAACGCATCGACATCAATATCGCGCCTTTGTTTGCGCATACCGACGTGCTGATGTGTACCCGTGGCGTGCTGCGCAGCGTGGTCCCTGCGGCGGTGAATAAACCCGTCGTGATGCGGGCTTCGGGCGGGAACTCCATTCTGACTGAACTCTCAAATGAAACGGTGGCGGTGGCGATAGAAGATGCGCTGCGCCTGAACGTCGCCGCAATGGCGGCGCAGGTGTATATCGGCAGCGAATATGAGCACCAGTCGATTAAAAACATTATTCAGCTGGTCGATCAGGGGATGCGTTACGGCATGCCGACCATGGCGGTGACCGGCGTCGGCAAAGATATGGCGCGCGACCAGCGTTACTTCTCGCTGGCAACCCGCATCGCCGCTGAAATGGGTGCGAACATTATCAAAACCTATTACGTCGATGAAGGTTTTGAGCGCGTAGCGGCGGGCTGTCCGGTGCCAATCGTGATTGCAGGGGGTAAAAAATTGCCGGAACGCGAGGCGCTGGAAATGTGTTTCAAAGCTATCGATCAGGGTGCATCCGGTGTGGACATGGGCCGCAACATCTTCCAGTCAGAATCGCCGGTGGCGATGCTGAAAGCGGTGAAAGCGGTGGTGCATGAAAATGCCAGCGTGGCGCATGCTTATGAACTGTTCCTGAGTGAAAAGGGGTGAATCATGGAAGTGACACTGGTCGAAATTAATGTTCAGCCGGAAAAGGTGGATGAGTTCCTGGCGGTATTTCACGCTAACCATTTGGGCGCGGTGAAGGAACCGGGAAATCTCAGGTTTGATGTGCTGCAGGACGAGGCGGTACCGACGCGATTCTTTATCTACGAAGCCTATCAGGATAACGATGCTGTGCTGGCGCACAAAAAAACACCGCATTACCTTCAATGCGTTGAAGCGCTGGAGGGGATTATGTCGGAGCCGAGGAAGAAGACAACTTTCAAGGGGATTTACCCTTGACCTGTAATTTCTAACTGCAACTTCAAAACCGTGGGCGTCGGCCCACACCGACTTGGGGGACGGCTTATCGCCGCCGTCCCCCAAGACCCCCCGGGCTCTTTCACTGCGCGCTTCGCTCGCTGACTATGTTTCATCAGCCGCAGTGATAGCCGCAAAACCCCGCCGCTGCGCGGTTCCCTTCGTTCGGGTTACAACCCGCGTAAAAAGACACGCGGTTTTCCACCTCTCCCTCCGGCGGTATTTTGGAACCGGCCTCAGGCTTCTACTTGATTTTGATATGAAAAGCGGATTGGTTTTGACTTTAAGATCATGCGGGCGATTCAGAAATCTTGCTGAACGGAGCGGCCTGGAGACCAGAGGCTCCAGGACCGAGAGAGGGCACCGCAACGCGGCAAGATTTCCAGCCTGTCACTGCGGTATCTGAAAGATAGCCAGCGCGCGGATCACGTGTTTGAAAAAGCGTGGGGAGTGCAGAGGGGAAAAGCTTTTCCCCTCTGGTCGGTTTCGGCACTGTGCGTCAGGTGACCGCTGTACTTGAGAAACCGAAAATATCTCGATCTAATGTTGATTAAATCTGCCCCGTAATGGCCAATTACATCAATCCCTCAAGTCTCACATATAACTCCCTGAACACTTTGCGCCGCTCCGCATACGCAGTGTGCTTATCCGCATCGGGCTGATGCACTTGCTCAAGTGCCAGTTCCGGCAGGAACTGCTCCAGCGGCTGACCCGGATTCATGGCAATTTGCGCTAAACGCGCAGCGCCCAGGGCGGGGCCGACGTCGCCGCCGGTGCGGTATTCCAGAGTTTTGCCGCTGATATCTGCCAGCATCTGACGCCAGTAAGGGCTGCGGGCACCGCCGCCGATCAGGGTGATGCTATGAGGTTTTAAACCCGTGGCATGCAGCACATCCATGCCATCCGCCAGTGCGAAACCAACCCCTTCGAGTACGGCACGGGCAATATCCGCAGGACCATGCTGATGGGTCAGACCGAACAAGACACCTTTGGCATTCGGATTATTATGCGGGGTGCGTTCGCCGGAGAGATACGGCAGAAACCATACCGGTGAATCTGCGACCGGGGCCTTTTCAGCCAGATTGATCAGCTCGCCAACGGAGGCGGAGCCGGTGAGTTTTGCGGCCCAGTCCAGACAGGAGGCGGCGCTGAGCATAACGGACATCAGATGCCAGGTGTCCGGCAGGGCATGGCAGAAGCTGTGTACCGCCTGCTGCGGATTACTCAGGAAACCATCGCTGACGGCGAAATATACCCCGGATGTGCCGAGGGAAAGCATCGCTTGTCCGGTTTTGTATAATCCGACACCAACGGCACCTGCAGCATTATCACCGCCACCGGCAACCACGGGCACGGGATCCATATTCCAGCTAGAGGCGAGTTCAGGCAGCAGATACCCGGTCATCTGATTGCCTTCGAAAAGCGCAGGCATCTGGTCGCGGGTCAGGCCGGTGGCAGTGAGTAATTCGTCATTCCAGTCGCGCTTAGCGACATCCAGCCACATCGTGCCAGCGGCATCAGACATATCGCTGGCAAAAACGCCGGTCATCAGCCAGCGAAGATAATCTTTAGGCAGCAGGACCTTGTCGATTTTGGCAAACAGGTCCGGCTCGTTTTCACGTAACCACAGCAATTTTGGCGCAGTAAAACCGGGCATCATCAGGTTGCCAGTGATCTGGCGGGAGGCGGGGACTTCCGCTTCCAGTTGCTGACACTGGCTAAAGCTGCGTCCGTCATTCCATAAAATGGCCGGACGTAACACCTCCTGTTGTGCATCCAGCACCGTCGCACCGTGCATCTGACCGGTCAGGCCGATGGCTTTGACGTCCTGCAGAGAGTGTTGTTGTGCCAGTACGGATACCGCGCGGTCCGTCGCATCCCACCAGTCGGCAGGATTTTGCTCAGACCATAACGGATGCGGGCGGGAAAGGGTTAACGCCTCACTGTGGCTGGCGACCACCCGACCGTCTTCGCTGAGCAAAATGGCTTTGACGCCAGAGGTGCCAAGATCTATTCCGAGATACATAGTTTTCCCTTATCCGTTAACCCGAATCTGTAACGTTCAACGCCCTGCAACTCCGCACACAGCGGGCAGGGCGTCAGCTTATTTTAGCCAATTAACCAAACAGATAACGGTTAACCAGATTCTCCAGACGCTCCTGCTGGCCGCTCTGGTGCTGAGGCGCCAGCGCATTTTGTTGCGCATAGTTGCTCAGGGATTCCAGCGACATTTTACCTTGCAGGATTTGCTGACCCAGCTCGGTATTCCAGCCTGCATAACGTTGAGCAACGTGTTTATCCAGCTCACGGCTTTCAATCATACGGGCTGCCACTTTCAGCGCCAGCGCCATGGTGTCCATTCCGCCGATATGACCGTAGAACAGATCGTATTTGTCGGTGCTCTGACGGCGCACTTTAGAGTCAAAATTCAGGCCGCCGGTGGTGAACCCGCCCGCTTTGATGATTTCATACATCACCAGCGCATTTTCTTCCACACTGTTCGGGAACTGATCGGTATCCCAGCCACATTGCGGGTCGCCACGGTTGGCATCCACAGAGCCGAAGATACCGAGAGCAATTGCGTTAGCAATTTCATGGTGGAATGAGTGACCGGCCAGGGTGGCGTGATTGGCCTCAATATTCACTTTGATCTCTTTTTCCAGACCAAACTGTTTCAGGAAGCCATAGACGGAAGCGACATCATAATCGTACTGATGTTTGGTCGGTTCCTGCGGTTTGGGTTCGATCAGCAGGGTGCCCTGGAAACCGATTTTATGTTTGTGCTCAACGACCATTTGCATGAAGCGACCCAATTGTTCGCGTTCCTGACGAAGGTCAGTATTGAGCAGGGTTTCGTAGCCTTCACGGCCACCCCACAGCACGTAGTTTTCGCCGCCCAGCTGTTTGGTGGCATTCATGGCATGCACAACCTGTGTTGCGGCCCAGGTATAAATTTCTGGATTAGGATTGGTCGCCGCACCTGCGCCGTAACGTGGATTGGTAAAGCAGTTAGCTGTACCCCACAACAATTTTACGCCGCTGTCTTCCTGTTTTTGTGCCAGCACGTCAGTCATGACGGCAAAATTGTTCACATATTCTTTCAGCGATGCGCCTTCCGGCGAGACATCCACATCATGGAAGCAATAATAAGGCACATTCAGTTTCTGGAAGAATTCGAAAGCGACATCCGCTTTACTTTTGGCCAGCGCCAGCGCGTCGCCGGGTTGTTGCCACGGACGGTCAAACGCGCCCACACCGAACATGTCATTACCATTCCAGCAGAAGGTGTGCCAGTAACAAGCCGCGAAACGCAGATGCTCAGCCATCGTTTTGCCGAGGATCACTTCTTCAGGGTTGTAATGACGGAATGCCAGCGGGTTAGTGCTGTTAGCACCTTCGTAGCGAACTGCGTCGAGCTTGTCGAAATATGCGTGCATTGAAAACTCCTTGAAAACGGGCCCAGCGGGACTGGGAGGCTGAGGCTCTATCTTCGGAGTTGACGTGACATCTCACAATTACGTTATTTCACACTCAATTTAATAGAATTATTAAGTGTGCGGCAGATCGCATAAATAACGTTTTTTCTTGCTGTTTTTATCCATTCTCCACGATATCCCGATAATAAAAGTATCAGGCTTGTGCGTATTACAATCAAACCATGATCCCCATCATAATTCCTAAAATAAACAAAAAATCGTAACGCAGTGATTAAAATCTGCAATTGCCGATTAATTACCCAGCGACAACAATCCTTGTGTCATTGCTGTACGCACTTCTCTGTATCTGCCTCTACTTATTCTTATAAAAGGTCTGACATGATGAAAATGAATAAAGTAATTCTTTCTGCCTGTGCCGCATTAGTGCTTTTTAGCCAGTCAGGGTTAGCGAAAGAAATAAAAATTGGTATGGCTATTGATGACTTACGTTTAGAACGCTGGCAAAAAGACCGTGATATTTTTGTGGCTAAAGCCAAAACGCTGGGGGCGGATGTTTTTGTGCAATCCGCCAACGGCAATGAAGAAACACAAATGGCGCAGATTGAGAATATGATCAATCGCGGCGTCGATGTGCTGGTCATCATCCCCTATAACGGTGAAGTGCTCAGTAACGTGATTGCCGAGGCAAAGCAGGAAGGCATCAAGGTGCTGGCTTATGACCGCATGATTAACAATGCGGACATTGATTTTTATATCTCTTTTGACAATGAAAAGGTCGGCGAATTGCAGGCGCAAAGCCTGGTTGAGCGCGTACCGCAGGGGAATTATTTCCTGATGGGCGGCTCACCGGTGGATAACAACGCCAAGCTGTTCCGCGCGGGACAAATGAAAGTGCTGAACCCGCTCATCAAAGACGGCAAGATTAAAGTCGTGGGCGATCAGTGGGCTGACGGCTGGTTACCTGAAAACGCCCTGAAAATTATGGAAAATGCCCTGACGGCTAACAACAATAAAATTGATGCGGTGGTGGCGTCTAACGATGCGACGGCCGGTGGTGCAGTGCAGGCGCTGTCAGCGCAAGGGCTGGCAGGAAAAGTAGCCATTTCCGGGCAGGATGCCGATCTTGCTGCGATTAAACGTATCGAAGCCGGTACTCAAACGATGACCGTCTATAAGCCGATTACCAAACTGGCCAATGACGCAGCAGAAATTGCCGTGCAGTTAGGTAAAGGAGAAACGCCAAAATCCAATGCCACATTAAATAACGGTAAAAAAGAAGTGCCTTCTTATTTATTAACCCCGATCCCGGTGGATAAAAATAATATCGAAAGCACCGTGGTGGCTGACGGGTTCCATAAAAAATCAGACCTTTAATTTTTCAATATTTTCTGTAGAAACAACACTTCCTGTCGAGGTGTTGTTTCTGCTGGAGGTGTAAATGCCAGAACAATATGAAAAATTACCTTTGCTGGATATGCGCAATATCACCAAGAAATTCGGCGCAGTTAAAGCGGTGGATAATATCAGCCTGACATTATCTGCCGGAGAGGTGTTGTCGCTGTGTGGTGAGAACGGATCGGGGAAATCCACCTTAATGAAAGTGCTGTGCGGTATTTATCCGGACGGTACGTTTGAAGGGGAAATTTATTTTTCAGGGGAACGTCTTATTGCAAAAGGTATCCGGGATACTGAACAAAAGGGTATTGCCATTATTCATCAGGAACTGGCGCTGGTAAAACAACTCAGCGTGCTGGAAAACATGTTTCTGGGAAATGAGTGGGGCAGCTACGGCATGCTCGATACCGACAAAATGTATCTGCGCTGTCAGCGCATGCTGGCCCAGGTAAAACTCAATATTGATCCGCATACGCTGGTCGGGGAACTGGGGCTGGGGCAGCGGCAACTGGTTGAAATTGCCAAAGCGCTGAACAAGCAGGTCCGGTTGCTGGTGCTGGACGAACCGACGGCGTCATTGACCGAAAGTGAAACCGCGATTTTGCTCGATATCATTCGAGACCTGCGCCATCACGATATCGCCTGCATTTATATTTCCCACAAACTCAATGAAGTCAAAGCGATATCTGACAAACTGTGTGTTATCCGCGATGGCCGACATATTGCCACCTGCAATGCCGCCGGAACGTCGGAGAAAGATATTATCGCCATGATGGTGGGGCGCGAACTGACGGAACTCTTTCCACCGCGTGAACGGCAGATCGGTGAGCAGATTTTGCGGGTAGAAAATCTTAACGCCTGGCATCCGGTGAACCGCCATATCAAACGGGTGGATAACGCCGGTTTTGACCTGCGGCAGGGCGAAGTGCTGGGTGTTGCCGGGCTGGTTGGGGCCGGAAGGACTGAGATGATGGAGTGTTTATTCGGTGTTTATCCCGGACGCTGGTCTGGCGATATCTGGCTGCAAGGCGAGAAAGTGCAGATCACCGATTGCCGCGATGCAATGCGCCGCGGACTGGCGATGGTGCCTGAAGACCGTAAGCGTGACGGCATCGTGCCGGTTATGGCGGTAGGCAGCAATATCACACTGGCGGCGTTAAGTCAGTTCAGCGCTGGCGGTGTTCTGCGCGAAGCCGAAGAACAGCACACTATCAGCGAATCGGTGAAGCAACTCAAAATTAAAACCTCGTCGCCGGAACTGGCGATCGGGCGGCTTAGCGGTGGCAATCAGCAAAAAGCCATTCTGGCGAGGTGCCTGCTGCTAAAACCCAAAATCCTCATTCTTGATGAACCGACTCGCGGGATCGACGTCGGGGCAAAACATGAAATCTACAAACTGATCGGCCAGCTTGCGGCGCAGGGGATGGCGATTATTGTGATTTCGTCAGAGTTACCCGAAGTGCTGGGGCTGAGTGACCGCGTGGTAGTCATGCATCTCGGGCAGGTCAAAGCCTGTCTGGATAATAACAATTTAAGTCAGGAACAGGTCATGGAAGCCGCATTGAGGAGTGAAGCTTATGTCTAAATTTTCCCAACCAGGGACGACACCCGCGTCTGCCAGCAATAGCGAAGCTGATGCCCTGTTTTCCATGCACAAGCTGAAGAATATCAACTTGCAGGTCTTCGTCATGCTGGCGGCGATTGCGGTGATCATCGTCTTTTTCAGTCTCACCACAGATGGCGCGTATATCAGTGCGCGCAACGTGTCTAACCTGCTGCGTCAGACCGCTATCACCGGCATTCTGGCTGTTGGCATGGTATTCGTGATTATCTCGGCAGAAATCGACTTGTCCGTCGGCTCCATGATGGGATTACTGGGTGGTGCGGCGGCGATATTCGACGTCTGGCTCGGCTGGCCTTTACCCCTCACCATTGTGGTTACGCTGGCGCTCGGATTGTTGCTGGGCGCGTGGAATGGCTGGTGGGTGGCGTATCGCAAGGTACCGTCGTTTATCGTGACCCTGGCCGGGATGCTGGCGTTTCGCGGTATTCTGATTGGTATCACCAGCGGCACTACGGTGTCGCCGACGACACCGGCAATGTCGTTAATTGGTCAGAGTTATCTGCCGGATTCTTTCGGTTTTGGTATAGGTGCCATTGCGCTGGCCCTGTTTATTGGCTGGCAGTGGCGCAGACGCAAACAGCGGGCGGCGCTGGGTTTGCCGCTGACTGCGGCAAAAAGTGATGTGACCCGCCAGGCACTCACTGCGATTATCGCACTGGGCGCTATTTACCTGCTCAATGATTATCGCGGCGTGCCAACGCCGGTGTTGATTCTGGTGGCGCTGATGTTGGGCGGGATGTTTATGGCCTCCCGCACCGCATTTGGCCGCCGTATTTATGCGATTGGTGGCAACATTGAAGCGGCACGATTATCCGGCGTTAACGTCGAGCGCAGCAAACTGGCGGTGTTTGCAATAAACGGTCTGATGGTAGCGATTGCCGGTTTGATCCTCAGTTCGCGGTTGGGGGCAGGTTCGCCTTCGGCGGGGAATATCGCAGAACTGGACGCCATTGCCGCCTGTGTTATTGGCGGAACGAGTCTGGCAGGCGGTGTCGGTAGCGTGGCCGGTGCGGTGATGGGCGCGTTCATTATGGCCTCGCTGGATAATGGCATGAGCATGCTGGATGTGCCGACGTTCTGGCAGTACATCGTGAAAGGCGCGATTTTACTGCTGGCGGTCTGGATGGATTCGGCGACCAAACGACGTGCATAAAGTCAGCAGAGATGGCAGTGATTACGGGTGGTCACTTAGGAAAGTCTGAGCAACCTCACAAATTCACTAAGCCAAATCTACGTAAGCCATGGCGTTGTGCTATTGACCAACCCAATCAGCCTCATTCATGAGTACAAATGAATGAGGCTTTAGTCTATTAGAAAACCGGTGAGAGACAGGCATGTTTGAAAAACGTTATCGGATCACGTTGTTATTTAACGCCAACAAAGTCTATGACCGTCAGGTTGTCGAAGGTGTGGGTGAATACCTTCAGGCCTCACAAAGCGACTGGGATATTTTCATTGAGGAGGATTTCCGCTGTCGCATAGACAACATTAAAGACTGGCTGGGTGATGGCGTGATCGCCGATTTTGATGACCGTGAAATTGAAACGTTGCTCGAAGGCCTCAATGTACCCATTGTCGGGGTGGGCGGGTCTTATCATCAGGAAGAGGATTATCCGCCAGTACATTATATCGCTACCGACAACTACGCACTGGTTGAAGCGGCCTTTATGCACCTGAAAGAGAAAGGGATTAACCGTTTTGCGTTTTACGGTTTGCCCGACGCGGGCGGAAAACGCTGGGCACAGGAACGCGAGCATGCATTCAGGAAACTGGTGTCTGCCGAGCAGTATCAGGGCGTGGTCTATCAGGGCATGGAAACAGCACCGGAAAACTGGCAGCACGCCCAGAACCGGCTGGCGGACTGGATCCAGACACTGCCGCAGCAAACCGGCATTATTGCGGTCACTGACGCCCGCGCGCGCCATTTGTTACAGGTGTGTGAACATCTGAATATTCCTGTGCCAGAAAAACTCAGCGTCATTGGTATCGATAATGAGGAACTGACGCGCTACCTGTCGCGTGTCGCCTTATCATCCGTGGTACAGGGCACGCGTCAGATGGGCTATCGCGCCGCGAAGCTTCTGCATCAGTTACTGGATCAGCGCGATTTGCCGTTACAGCGCATTCTGGTACCACCGGTGAAAGTGGTAGAACGCCGCTCAACGGATTTCCGATCACTGCGTGATCCGGCCGTCATTCAGGCGATGCATTACATCCGTTACCATGCCTGCAAAGGTATTAAGGTTGAACAAGTTCTCGATGCCATCGGCATGTCGCGTTCTAATCTCGAAAAGCGTTTTAAGGATGAAACCGGACAGACGATTCATGGCGTGATCCACGAAGAAAAACTTGACCGCGCCCGTAACCTGCTGGCCGCCACTTCGATTTCCATCAATGAAATCTCACAGATGTGCGGCTATCCGTCGCTGCAATATTTCTATTCGGTATTCAAAAAAGGCTATGAAATGACGCCTAAAGAATATCGCAGCATTCATGGCGAAAGTGTTTATCAGGATGTCTGAAAGCCGCATAAAAAAATGCCCCGTTCAGTGACGAACGGGGCATGAATACATTGATACCAGAGAGTAAATTACAGTGTTATCACCACCGGACCTGCACCGGCAGCCGGGGTCAGCAATATCCCCAGCGCCCCTTCTTTCTGCGCAGCACCGCTCACTTCCCTGACCGATTTCTGATTACGCAGGCAAAGTGTCCAGCCTGATGCCTGGCCTTCCTGGGTTACTGTAATTACTCCATCCCGCCGTTGGGCTTTCAGGGTGAATACAATCTTCCCGCTCAGATCAGTAATCACACTTTCTGCCACCGCGCCGTCTTCCAGTTCGAACAGATGGAATTCAGGCTGCTGGCTGTAATCGTAATCCGGCTTCTGATTATTGCTGCCCAGCGCCAGCAAGGTGTTCGGACGGACATACAGCGGCAGGCTGTCGAAGCCATGTTGCTGACGATGCCAGCGTGAACCTTCGGCCACATCGTTACTGAGAAGATGCGTCCAGCGACCTTGTGGCAGATAGAAATCGACGTCGCCTTCTTCGCTGAAGACCGGCGCCACCAGCAAATCGTCGCCAAGCATATACTGGCGATCGAGATAATCGCATGCCGGATCGTCAGGAAACTCCAGCATCATGGCGCGCATCACCGGCGTTCCGTGGCTGGCGGCCTGTGCAGAAGCCGGATAGAGATACGGCATCAGGCGGCATTTAAGCTGCGTGAACTGACGTACCACATCGCAGGCTTCATCGTCATACACCCACGGCACACGATAGGATTTGCTGCCATGCAGACGGCTGTGGCTTGAGAGCAGGCCGAATGCGCACCAGCGTTTGTAGATATGCGCCGGTGCGGTATTTTCGAATCCGCCGATGTCGTGGCTCCAGAAACCAAAACCGGACAAGCCAATGGATAATCCGCCGCGCAGGCTTTCGGCCATGGATTCGTAAGTGGCGTAGCAGTCACCCCCCCAGTGAACCGGGAATTGCTGCGCGCCCACCGAGGCGGAGCGGGCGAACAGCACCGCTTCATCTGCGCCCAGTTTATCCTGCAAGGTTTCGTACACCAGTTTGTTATACACAAACGCGTAATGGTTGTGCATTTTCTGCGGATCACTGCCGTCGTGCCAGATAACGTCGGTTGGAATGCGTTCGCCGAAGTCAGTTTTGAAGCAATCCACGCCCATATCCACCAGACGTTTCAGGTGCCCTGCATACCATTCGCAGGCCTGCGGATTGGTGAAGTCGACAATCCCCATGCCGGCCTGCCATTTATCCCACTGCCAGACATGACCGTCAGGGCGTTTGAGCAGATAGCCTTTTTCTTTGCCTTCGCGGAACAGCGGCGATTTCTGGCCGATGTACGGGTTGATCCACACGCAGATTTTCAGGCCGCGCGCTTTCAGGCGTTGCAACATGCCTTGAGGATCAGGGAAGGTTTGCGGATCCCATTCAAAATCACACCACTGGAAAGCCTTCATCCAGAAGCAGTCGAAATGGAAAACATGCAACGGCAGCTCACGTTCCGCCATGCCATCAATAAAGCTGTTGACCGTCGCTTCATCATAGTTGGTGGTAAACGAGGTGGTCAGCCACAGGCCAAATGACCAGGCGGGTGGCAGCGCAGGGCGGCCGGTCAGACGGGTATAACGGTCGAGTACTTTTTTTGGCGTCGGACCATCGATTACAAAATATTCGAGATATTCGCCTTCCACGCTGAACTGCACTTTAGAGACTTTCTCGGAGCCAACTTCAAATGACACACATTCCGGATGATTCACCAGCACGCCGTAGCCGCGGTTCGTCAGGTAGAACGGAATGTTTTTGTAAGACTGCTCGGTGCTGGTGCCGCCATCGCGGTTCCATGTCTCCACGGTCTGGCCGTTTTTGACCAGCGCGGTGAAACGCTCGCCCAGACCGTAAACCGTTTCGCCGACGCCCAGATCCAGACGTTCCATCATGTAGGTTTTTTGTGTTTTCGCATCCTGAACATAGCCGTTAGATTTCGCGACACTGCCGGTGATCCGGCGGCCATTGCGCAGAAAATCCAGCGTCCAGTTATTGCCTTTGGTGACGCGAACACTCAGATCACCGCTGTACAATGCGGCGAATTCATCGTTGTCCTCAAAGCGCAGTTCCGGCGTATCGGTTTGCATTAACGGGTAATGCGGGCCTTTATCTATTTCGCCATCAAAATGGGTAATACGCACGCCAATTACGCCGGTCTGCGGCGAGAAAAAACGCAGTGTAAACAGCGGCGAATCGAGCTGACTGGCGCGTTCCGACGCATCTTTCGGCGCAGCGTAAATCACCATCTCATTACCTGAGCGTTGTACTTCAAACACCTGAAGCGGGTGTGTGAGTGACAATCCTTCCTGGATCAACCAGTTACCGTCACTGATTTTCATTAATTTTTTCTCCTCTTGCCCTTCATCCTTCATACTGACTCTGCGTTGGCTGCCTTCGCGAACCCCGGTCACATACTTATGTATGCTCCCGGGGATTCACTCAGTTGCCGCCTTGATTCAGCACGAATGATTTTGGGCATGTTCAGTTAAATCAGTTTCAATTCTTCAACAGCAGATTCATTTCATAAATTCTTGCTGATTGCGGCGGATGCCTTGTGCGACTTCGTCAAGAATGCGGCGCAGCAGCGGGGTGCGCAGAATGTAATAACGTTTGCAGATGATGGCGCTCAGCAGGTAGCAGACCGCCGGAACCAGGGTGAACAGCGCGACAATGCTGGTCATGGTGGCGCTGTTTTGGGTAGCGGCACCGGACTGATAACCGGCACCGGCCAGCATCCAGCCGATCATGGCCCCCGCGAGTGCCAGGCCCAGTTTCAGAACAAACAGGGTGCCTGCAAAACTGATACCTGTCAGACGTTTGCCGTCGTTCCATTCACCGTAATCGACGGTGTCGGACATCATCACCCACTGAATTGGGGTCACGAGTTGATGGAGGACGCCGATAACGAAGATGAAGATAAACATCAGGACACTGCCGTTCACCGGCAGGAAGAACATGCCGATGCTGAGCACCGCCAGAATGGCGTTAGTCCACCAGAACACGCTGACCTTACATTTCCAGTCGGTCAGCGGTTTTGCCAGCGCACTGCCTAACAGGTTGCCGACGGAATACACGCCAAGGAACCAGGCGAACAGCACCGGATTGCCGAGAATATACGTTACGTAATACATCATGGCACCGCCACGTACCGCGACCGCAATGATGTTGAGGATGGTCAGCAGGCCGACAATACGCCACTGGTCGTTGTGCCAGATATCACGTAAATCTTCACGCATGGTGCCGGTCGGTTTACCCGGATCAATACGTTCTTTGGTGGTGGCAAAGCAAATCGCCAGCATCACGGCGGCGACAATCGCCAGCACCGCAATCCCACCCTGATAACCGAGCGCCTGATTTTCTCCGCCGATCAGTTTAACCAGCGGCATCATCAGCACGGTACTCAACATGCCGCCCGCCGTGGCCAGCACGAAGCGGTAGGATTGCAGTGAAATACGTTGCGTCGGGTTCGAGGTGATCACGCCGCCGAGAGCGCAATAAGGAATGTTAACCACGGTGTACATCAGCGTCAGCAGCGTATAAGTGATGGCGGCATAAATCATTTTGCCGCTCATGCTCAGCTCTGGCGTGGTGTAAGTGAAGACGCAGACGATGCCGAAAGGAATGGCGCCAAACAGCACATAAGGACGGAATTTCCCCCAGCGTGTCCGGGTACGGTCTGCCAGTAATCCCATGCAGGGGTCCGAAATCGCGTCCAGTGCGCGGGCCAGCAGGAACATCGTACCGACGTAACCCGCAGGAATGCCGAAAATATCGGTATAGAAAAACATCATGTAGAGCATGACGTTATCGAAAATGATATGGCTGGCGGCGTCGCCTAATCCGTATCCAATCTTTTCCTTGACCGAAAGGATTTCTGTACTCATTGCTTCAATGTCCATATGAAAAGGGAGAATACGTTTTTAACGTCTGGCGGGGCCTGCGGCTATTGAGATTTTTACTTCTGAAATTATGTTTCTTTATTTCTGTGATCGCACGGGGCAAACGGGGGGAAGTTGAGCGGAGAAGACAAGGTGCTGCGCTTAAAAATGCTGAAAAAACCTCCCGTTTCCGGGAGGCTCAGGTGTTTATTTTTTGTATTTGGCTTCCAGCGTCGCAAACCACGGCGCAGTGAAATCTTCAGATTTCCCCCAGCCAGGAATGATTTTGCTCAGACCGGTCACGTTGATGCCGTCCGGCTGGCTGAGCAGCAGAGATTGCGCAATGGTCTGCGCCGGGAATTCATAAGTTGCAGGGGTTTTCTCACCGGCAATTTTAAGCGCCACAATGCGCAGGTTAACCGCGCCAATCAGCTGGGTGTCCACCGCAGCGGTCATCTGCCACGGGCTGCCTTTTTCGCGCATCAGTTGTAAATCCTGATTCGACACATCAATGCTGTAGAGTTTGATCTCGGTACGGCCATTTTCTTTCAGCGCCTTGTACGCGCCCTGACTGAACGCATCCCATGCGCCCCAGATGGCATCAATCTGACCTTTCGGGTATTTCGCCAGGATTGCACCGACTTTGTTAGCCGTATCGCCCTGCACGTCCGACGACACGGCACCGATAGATTCCAGCTGATGAATGCCCGGGTTTTCTTTCAGGATCGCTTCGTAGGTTTTCTGGCGGCGTTCCATTGGCGGAAAACCGGCCACCCACAGTTTGACGATATTGGCTTTGCCGTTGAAATCTTTCACCAGCTGACCGACAGAGGCTTTCGCCAGTGAGGCATCGTCCTGACGGGTGACGGTCACGCCCGGAAGATTTTCCGGCACTTCAGTATCAAATGCGGAAACGGCAATACCCGCTGCCGCGATGCGTTTTACCAGCGCTTCGGAATACGGACCGCGCCCCTGAGACAGGATAATGCCGTCGTATTTCTGGCTGATGGCCTGATTGACGAAATCCTGAAACTTAGCGTCATCGCCATTACTCAGGAAGGTATCCACTTTAAAGCCAAGCGCGCGGCCTTGTTTGATAGCACCGGCCAGAAACTGGGTGGTGTTGTCGTCGGAGCCAAGATTACGGATAACCGCGACGCGTACGGGGCCGTTATGCCCGGCGATCGCCGCAGGAACAGGCGCTGGCGTTTCACCGGCAGCGAATGCCGGTGCGGCAGAGAACAGGCTTAAAGCCAGCAGGGAGGCGGATATTTTTTTCATTATGAAACTGCTCCGTCGGACGCGATGTTTTTTCTGGTGTTTTTTGTAAATCGGGTGAAGCAATACGCCTTACCCGATTGAGGATGTACAGAAGTCTGTCTGTCCAGACGTCTATTCTGTCGGGGCAGTTTACCGGTATGTTAAGAAAGAGGGAATGGCTTGTTGTTATTATATTTCGCCGCGCTGTTATTCCTGTTAGTTATAGTGAACGCGCAGGGGCCGAGCAAAATCAGGGGCATGGCCTAAACTTTAACTTCACCGTGATCCTTCTTTTCTCAATGCACCTCCGGGAGAAGCCCTATGCCATTTCCTTTCCGCGTCCCCCTGTTGCCGGTGTTTGCGCTGGCATTGTTTACCGGTCATGTCACCGCAGCCGCCCCGAAAGCCCCTGAGTCGCCTCCTTCTGCCGCCACCGACGTCACCGAACTGGCGAAAGGGCTGGCGCATCCGTGGTCACTGGCTTTTCTGCCTGACAATCAGGGCGTGCTGATCACCGAGCGCAGCGGGCAGTTACGGTTGTGGACGCAGGACAACGGATTATCCGCACCGCTGAAAGGGGTGCCACGGGTGTGGGTCGCCGGGCAGGCGGGTTTATGGGATGTGCGTTTATCGCCTGATTTTGCCACTAACCGCCGGGTGTATCTGACGTTTGCACAGCCGGGGGGAAAAGGGGAACCCCACGCGGCGCTTGGCTATGGCACATTGTCTGCCGACAATAAATCCCTGACCGGTTTTAACGCTATTTTCGTGCAGCAACCGGCGTTGCAGAGCGGCATTAATCTTGGCGGGCGTATGACCTTTGATGACAAGGGAAATATATTCCTGACAACCGGTGATAATAACCAGCGCATCAGGGCACAGCACCTGAATCAGTTGCAGGGGAAGATCTTACGTCTGACGCCGGAAGGCGGCGTGCCGCAGGATAACCCGTTTGTTCATGACAAAAGTGCGAAACCGGAAATCTGGACCTATGGCAACCGTAATCCGCAGGGAGTGGCAGTCAACCCATGGAGCGGCGCGTTGTGGGAAACCGAACACGGTCCGCGCGGTGGCGATGAAGTGAATCTGCCGAAAGCGGGTAAAAACTACGGCTGGCCGCTGGCAACCTTCGGGATTAACTATTCCGGGCAGCCGATCCCCGAGGCCAAAGGCACCACGTTAGCGGGCGCGGAAGACCCGATTTATTACTGGGAAGTATCGCCCGCGCTGAGCGGCATGGCGTTCTATAACGCGCAAAAATTCCCGCAATGGAAAAACTCGCTGTTTGTCGGTGCGCTGGCGGGGAAATCGCTTATCCGCCTGACACTGGACGGCGAAAAAGTCACTCATGAGGAACGGCTGCTCAGTGAACGGAACGAGCGTATCCGCGAGGTGCAGGTGGGCGCTGACGGCTTTGTGTATGTGCTGACGGATGAAAGTGACGGCAAACTGCTGAAAGTGGCACCAAAGCATTAATCTTGAAAAAGGCGGGCTGCCATCGCCCGCCTCAGAGAGAACCTCAGCGCTGCGTTCGTTGCGCCTTGAACAGTGCCCAGACGCTGAGCAATCCGACCATCATCAGGTAGTAGCCCGGTGCCAGACTGCTGCCGGTGGCGGAAATCAGCAAGGTACAGATGAATGGCGCGAAGCCACCAAACACGGTAACGGCGACGTTGTAGCTGATCGCCATCCCGCTGGCGCGGGTGGTGATCGGGAACAGGTCCGCCATCATCGACGGCACGGTGGAGAAATACACCGATTTCAGCAGGGCCAGCCAGCTGATCAGCAACAGCAACGACATCGCCGACGTGTGTTGCAGCATCAGCCAGAAGGCCGGATACACCGTCAGCAACAGCAGGATCAGTGACCCCCACATCAGCGGCAGGCGGCCAATTTTCTCTGCCCACAGCCCCATGATCGGCGTCACTACGGTCAGGATAATTCCGGCTGCCAGTGTGGCACTAAACCCAGCCGAAGCAGGGAGATGCAGTGTTTTGGTAGCATATGTCGGCACGTAGTTCAGCATATAGTTGATGGCGGTAGACACCACCATCAGACCAATCGCGGTAAAGAACAGGCCTTTTTGCGCCCGCACGATTTCCTTCAGCGGTGAGGCGGTTTTCCCGGCCTTGCTGAAACTTTCCGATTCTTTGATATGGCGGCGGATATACAAACCGACAGGACCAATCAGCAGCCCGAAAATAAACGGAATACGCCATCCCCAGTCCTGCAGTTGTGTTTCACTCAGTACCGCCGATAATCCCAGACCGAATGCCGACGCCAGCAATGTGCTTGCGCCCTGCGTCGCGAACTGCCAGCTGGCGATAAACGCCTTGCGCTCCGGGAAGTGTTCCACCAGAAAGGCCGTCGAGCTGCCGAATTCACCGCCAGCTGAAAAGCCCTGGATCAGGCGTGCGGCGAGGATCAGCAGCGGAGCCGCCATGCCGATGGTGCCGTAGGACGGCGTGATCACGATGATCAGGCCGCCGATCATCATCAGACTGATGGAGAGCAGCAATGAGGCTTTGCGCCCGTGTTTGTCCGCATACGCCCCCAGCACAATGGCGCCGAGCGGACGGATCAGGAATGAGACGCCGAAACTGCCAAACGTCAGTAACAGGGAAACGGTCGGGTCAGATGTCGGGAAATAGGCGTGGGCAATGTAGCTGGCGAAAAAACCGTAAATCGCGATATCAAACCACTCCAGCGCGTTACCGATACAGGTCGCAAAGAGGGTTTTCATCAGGCTTGGCTTTTCTGTCGCGTTGCCGGTTGTATGGGATGACGCCGTTAACTGGCTCATTTGGCACCTCCGGCGTGTGCGGCATGTTGCGTGAGCAGGGTGGCACCGCGCTCGCCGAGATCCCATAACAGACGGGTCATGATCGCCAGCCCTTCGCGGGCGACAGATATCAGCATATGTTCGTTGACGCCATGCTGACCGCAGGCCGGATAGGAATGCGGCACCCACAGCGTCGGCAGGCCGAGAATATCGGCAAAGACGTCATTGGGCAGTGAACCGCCGAGGTTCGGTAACAGCGCCGGTTTTTTGCCGGTGGCTTGCTGCATGATGTCCAGCGCCCAGCCGACCAGCGGGTCGGTCGGATCAAAACGGGTGGCCGGTGAGCCGCGCATAAATTCCACCTCTACCTGCGGGAAACCCTGCGCATCAAGATGGTCACGCACATGTTCTGCCAGATGCTGCCAGTCAGTGCCGACCACAAAACGCAGCTGACATACCGCCGTGGCACTGCCGGGAATAGCATTCATCGGGCGCTGCGGGTTCCCGGTCAGGAATGACAGCACTTCCAGCGTGTTCCAGGCATACAAACGCTCGGCTGGCGTCAGACCGGCTTCGCCCCAGTCCGGGTCGATCTGCGGGTCACTTTCGCCGCCACCGACGTCAATATCACTGAGAATTTCACGAACCGCATCACTGACCGCAGGCGGTTTCAGCGCCGCCACCTGCAACTGACCGTGCTGATCCACCAGACAGGCCAGCGCATTGGCAAGCTGGGTGCCCGGATTGGTCAGCAGACCGCCCCAGTTACCGGAGTGGTAGGCGTTGTCGCGCGCGTTAATCGTCAGGCGGAAATTGACTGCACCGCGTGAACCAAGGAACAGCGTCGGGCGTTCTGCGCTCAGGCGCGGGCCGTCGGAGGCGAGGAAAATATCGGCGCTGAGCTGGTCGCGGTAATCGCGGCACAGTTCGGCCAGCCCCGGAGAACTGATTTCCTCGCCCATCTCAAACAGCAGTTTGCAGTTAAAGCCCAGACGGCCCCCGCGTGCTTTGAAGATTTGCTCCAGCGCCGCAATATTGACGCTGTGCTGGCCCTTGTTGTCGGCGCTGCCGCGTCCGTACCAGCGGTCGCCTTCTTCTTTCAGCACCCAGGGAGACAAATCACTGCGCCAGTTTTCATCGTCACCGAACACCACGTCACCGTGGCCATAGCTCAGCACGGTGGGCAATGCGCTGTCTTCAATGCGCGTGGCAATGAGGAAAGGACGGTTAGCGGCATGAGGATTTTCCACGCTGAGCAGGCTGAAACCCATCGCCGAAAGTGCTGGTTTGATCTCTTCATCAAGATAACGCGCCAGTTCGACATCGCGCTGATTGCTCTGGCTTTCGGTGGCGATCGCCACCCTGCGTGCCAGAGTTCGTTGGTATTCACCCTGATCGAACCAGGCTAATGCCTGTTCTACGATATTTTCCGCTGTCATGAGGAACCTGCTTTTAAATGTTTTGAGGATTTATTGTTGGTTTTTTTAGCAGTTTCACTCTAAGCGCTGCGTAAGCGTTGCCACAATAATAATAATTGCAACTTAGCGTTGCTTTTATTGTAATGCTGGTTTGCACAGTTATGAGGCAATACGGCCATGCAAAGTACGGAAATTCGCTATTTCCTGGTGGTGGCGAACACCGGTTCGCTGAGTGCGGCGAGTAAGCAACTATTTGTGGCAGTGTCTGCCATCAGTCGCCAGATCCAGCGTCTGGAAGAACGTATCGGCGCGCCGCTGTTTGAGCGTCATGCCCGCGGCATGGTGCTGAATGATGCCGGACAAATTCTGGAAAACCATGTGCGCAAAAGCATGATGGACATGGAACACGCCATCGCAGAAATTCAGGGGCTGAACGCGGTGCGCCGCACGGTGATCCGTATGGCCTGCACCGACGGGCTGGCGTTTGATTTGCTGCCGCAATTGTTTTCACAGTTCCGGCTGAACAATCCGGGCGTGATGTTTTATCTCAACGTCGGCACGGCAGTGGAAGTGTCTGAGATGATCCACAACGGCGAGGTGGAACTGGCATTGCAGTTCAGTCTGGCGGCGGAGCGCGGCGTGGATATTCTGGCGTCTTTCCCGGCGCCGGTGCGCATGGTAATGCGACCGGATCATCCGCTGGCAGAATCAGACGTGCAACTGACGGATTTGCACCCGTACCCGCTGGCGATGAACGAGCAGGGCAGCACCATCCGCCAGTTGTTTGATTTGTCCTGCCGGATGAGCGGTATTTTTCTTGAACCTGCGGTGAGCTGTAACCGTTTTTCGACACTGTACGATTTTATGGTGCAGACGCCGGGGGCGATTGCGGCATGCAGCCATTTTTCCATTATGTACAAAGCACGCCGCGACAATCTGCGGGTTAAACCGGTAAACATTGAGCAACTGAGTCAGCGCACGTTACAGTTACAGTCGCCGGCTGGCAAACGACGCCCGGCGGCACTGCGCCAGTTCATCGATTTTATCCGCGATGAACTGACGCGTGAAAACGAGAATTTCATCCGTGATTTCCGCCTGTAGTCATCAGCATGCGGTCTTCATCATGCGTGAAAGCGAGTCCACAGGCTTATCAGCAACCATGCCGCCAGTGACCAGCAGACCACGGCAGCAAACAGGGCGTAGGGCAGTTTCATCGAGCCGATGAAAAAATACAGAGAAATCAGATAAACCATGTAAGGGATGACTGCCCACAGCCCGAAAATGATAGTGGTGCGCAGCGCTTCAATGCTGCGTTCGGTGCCGACAATATAATGGGCAATCAGGGCAAAAGTGGGGAACAGCGGAACCAGACCGGCAATGTAATAGTTGCGGGTTTTAGACAACACGCCGATCAGAATCACGACCAGTGCGCCAGTCAGCGCTTTTACCAACAGACCTGTCATTGATGCCCCTGCGTCCGTTCACCCGCATTAACGTATCGGGGTGAATAAGCCCTTTATTGTTATAGATATTTTATATGTGATTAACAGATAAACTGCCCCAGCCGAATGGAATGGTCAAGTGCGGCCTGCTGTTTTTATCGACAGACGGCGTTGCGCAAGCAGCGGAAAATTCTACTATTCTTAAGATCTTTACACTATTTAGGTTTATTCCCGGCCCGGAAAGCAGTAGGTTTTACACCTGACAGAGTTGCACAATCTGATTGAAAGATAAGATAAATTTCAATTACCCGGACAAAAGCGCTGATACCTATGACAATTTCTTCCCAATTCAAACGGACTTTCATTTACGCGCTGGGCGGTGGAGTATTGCTGCTGGCGCTTCCTGCCGCTCAGGCGGATAACGCCCCGGTCGCCCCTCAGATTAACGCGAAATCCTGGGTGCTTATGGATTACAACAGCGGGAAGATCCTGACGGAATCTAATCCCGATGCGCGTCTTGACCCGGCCAGCCTGAGCAAAATCATGGTCAGCTATGTGGTCGGGCAGGCGATTAAATCCGGCAAAATCAAATCCGATGATCTGGTTTCCGTCGGTAATGATGCCTGGGCAACCGGCAATCCGGTGCTGCGTGGCTCCTCCCTGATGTTCCTCAAACCGGGTGACCGCGTGCCGGTTTCAGAGCTTAATAAAGGTATCGTGATCCAGTCAGGTAACGACGCCAGTATTGCGCTGGCGGATTTTGTGGCGGGCAGCCAGGATTCATTCGTCAACCTGATGAATCGCTATGCCGAACAGCTGAAGCTGCAAAATACTCATTTTAAAACCGTTCACGGGCTGGATGCTGACGGGCAATATACTTCCGCCACCGACATGGCTCTGCTGTCGCAGGCGCTGATCCGCGATACGCCGGATGAATATGCCCTGCACAAAGAAAAAGAATTCACCTTCAATCACATCAAGCAGATTAACCGCAACCGCCTGTTGTGGAGTTCCAGCCTGAACGTTGATGGCATCAAAACCGGCTACACATCGGGCGCGGGTTACAATCTGGTTTCTTCAGCCAGCGATTCCACCGGCATGCGTTTAATCGCCGTGGTGATGGGGGCGCCAAGTGACCGGATCCGTTTTAACGAAAGCGAAAGCCTGCTGACCTGGGGGTTCCGTTTCTACGAAACACTCACGCCGATTAAAGCCGGTGACGCCTTTACCAGCCAGCGCGTCTGGTTTGGTGAGGAGAAAATGGTGCCACTCGGCGTGGCTGAAAATGCCTCGCTGACTATGCCTAAAGGCCAGCTGAAGAATCTCAAAGCCAGCTTTAATCTGACCAGTCCGCAGCTTGAAGCGCCGCTGGCGAAAAATCAGGTAGTGGGCACGGTAGATTTCAGTCTGGACGGCAAGGTCATCGAACAACGTCCTCTGGTGGCGTTGCAGGAAGTGAAAGAAACCGGCTTTATTGGCCGACTCTGGGACTTTGTGATGATGAAGATCAGTGGATTGTGGGGCAGTATCTTCGGCAAATGATTATCTGCTGACATAAAAAACGAGGCTCAGATGGCCTCGTTTTTTTTGCTTTGAACGCGGAGGGGATCAGTGCTGAACCCAACCTTTCTTAATCGGGAAAGCAAAACCGAAACGGTAAACCTTGCACATCAGCGCATTAATCGGTTCGCCGAACAAGTTCCACACCAGCTGCGCGAACAGGCAACCCAGCATCCCTACCAGGAACCCGCCCAGCATATCCAGCGGCCAGTGCACACCAAGGTAAACACGTGACCAGGCGATCGACAAGGCGGTCACCATCAGTAACGCGCCTGACCAGACACGGTGCCAGAACAGGAAGGCCAGCGCGAAGGTGAAACTGACAGTACCGTGATCACTCGGAAAGGAATCGTCTGGTGAATGATGAAGGAAGTTATAACCAAAACCTTCCACAAAAGGACGGGCATGGGGGAACAACATGGAAAACGTTTTAGCCGTTGTCATCGCAAAAAGAAGCGCAATCGCTGTCTTGCTGATCATTTCGCGTTGCTGACCGATACGTTCCTGGCGGCCCCACAGCCACAGCCCGATAATCAGCAGAGGGACAATCATAATCAGATCATTAGCCAGAAAAGTGGCGAGTTGAATGAGCGCCTTCGGGGAATCCGGTGTGGCGTTAATCCATTGAAAAACCAAATGATTCAATTGCTCCATAATACTACCCTCATGTATACAGGCCAAAATAGCCATCAAAAGAATTCAGTAACCTGCTGACAGGACGAGAAAATTTCAGATACGTTAATTTGTGCCGCCCGGCAGGTAAAGGGGCATCGTCTGAATATCCCCCTTCATTGAATAACGGTATAGTTTCGCGGCGAAATAGAGTGTAAAGAGAAGAACTTAAGGAAGCCTTAAGCAGGCGGTCATGCCCTGTCGCTGGACGACAGGCAGCGTCTGGATACTGTAACGAGTGATTTCACAGGAGAGAGTCACCATGGAAATTCGTGAAGCTGTGTTCGGCGATTTAAGCCTGTTGCAGCGTCTGGGGCGCGAGACCTATCGCCATTATTTTGGTAGTTTATGGCAAAATGCTGATGAGCTGGAGGCTTTCCTGGCGGAAGATTTTGGTGATGAGGCGATAGCCCGGAGCCTGAAAAGCACAGATTGCTGCTGGCTGGTTGCACAGGATAAAGGCGAGGCGGTCGGTTTCGCCAGACTGAATTTTAATACGCCGCTGGAAGTGGCAGAAGGCCAGGGGGCGAAGTTATGCAAACTGTACTTCACTGCGCAGAACCGTTCGCGCGGTCTGGGAGCCGAAGTTTTCGCCTTCGCTGAACGTGTGGCAAGAGCGCGTCATCAGCCCGTTCTCTGGCTGGATGTGTTGCAAAGTAATGTGTCCGCCATCGGTTTTTATCAGCGTCAGGGGATGCATCGGGTGGCTGAGACGGCTTATATCACAGCCACCCAAACCACCAAGTTGTGGATCATGAAAAAGGATATCAATGATTAAATTACGCCTCGGCGGTCTGTTTATCACACTGGAAGCGGGGGAAGATATTCCTTATGCACCGGAATTTTGTGAACACTACACCTACCTTTTCCATCCGGCTGACGGTGGCTATGAGATTTTGCGCTACGATGCTTATTCCGGCTGGCATAAACGTCCCGATCAGTTATTTGAAGACGGTCATCATGCATTTATATATGCCTATCAGGCGTACGAAAAGGAATGGAATCAGACCGACGGACGTTTGGGGGGTAAAGATCAGCACCTCGAACGGATTATGTAATAACCATTCTTGCGAATAATCCCCTGCGGCCCCCGTTTCAGGGGGTATCAGCAACCATGGCGTAACATTCTCCCCCCTACCGATGACTGAGGCCACGATGACCGATTACGCCACACCCAATCTTCCTTCCCGTAATTTCGAAGAAACCCAATGTTTTTATAGCAGCTTTGGATTCATCACCACTTACGTTGATGACGGCTGGCTTATCATGACCCGCGGTTCCATTACCCTGGAATTCTTCCTGCATACCGATCTGGATCCGCTCACCAGCTGGTTCAGCTGCTGTCTGCGTGTCGATAATGCCGATGAGTTTTTCGATGCGTTTATTGCCGCCGGAATAGGGCAGGATAAGAAATCTCATCCGTGCATTCATCTGCCAAAAATGCAGTCCTTCGGGCTGAGAATGGGCGCAATGATCGATATCGACGGCACGCTGGTGCGGGTGATTGAGAATGAGAAATAATCGGTAAAGGTTTGTTTTGTAAAGCAGAAAAGAAAAAACCCGGCAATCTTGAACCTAACGAGGCGGGATTGACGGGCTCTCCAAATTTGGGGACTTCAAAGAAAAGCAGTGGCACTAATTAAGACTCTGGCTAACGTTAAAAGTTCGTGCGATGTGGCAAAAATTTAAAAAAAATATTGATTTTTTTTTGCCACATTACAGTTCAGTGAGTTACGTCATGCTCCGGGCCAGATGATGACGATAAGCGTACCGGCCAGTGTCAGTAATACGTTAGCAATGGCGTAGGTGCCTGCATAACCGAGAGCCGGAATATTACTGCGTGCCGTGTCGCTGATGATTTCCATCGCCGGGGCGCAGGTTCGTGCGCCCATGATGGCTCCGAACAGCAACGCGCGGTTCATGCGCAGAACATACGCCCCGAAGATAAAGCAAATCACCACCGGCACCAGGCTGACTATCAGGCCGGACAGCAGCATCTGGCCGCCTACCGCACCAAGACCGTTATTGATACCTGCGCCTGCGCTCAGACCGACACCCGCCATAAACACCATCAGGCCAAACTCTTTCACCATGTTCAGTGCGCCCTGCGGGATATAACCGAAAGTAGGGTGGTTGGCTCGCAGGAAGCCGAGCATGATCCCGGCGAACAGCAGCCCGGCGGCGTTACCGATGCCAAAGCTGAAGTTTTTAAACTGGAAGGTGATAAGCCCGATCATCAGGCCAACAATAAAGAAGGCGCAGAAGGCCAGCAAATCCGTGAGCTGACTGTGAACCGAGATAAACCCGATGCGTTCTGCCACGCTTTTCACGCGTTTGGCGTCGCCGCTGACCTGCAACACATCGCCTTTATTCAGCACGATGCTGTCATCGATCGGCATTTCAATCTGGCTGCGGATCACGCGGTTAAGGAAACAACCCTGATCGGTGAGGTTCAGCTGACTCAGACGCTTGCCAACCGCGTGGTTATTTTTGACCACCACTTCTTCAGTCACGATACGCATGTCGAGCAGGTCACGGTCGAAAACTTCCTTGCCGTTACGGAAACTCGGGTCGAGGCGTGAATGTGCGTCCGGATAACCGACCAGTGAGATTTCATCGCCCACCTGCAATACCGCGTCGCCATCCGGTGTCGCCAGAATGCCATTACGGCGGATACGCTCGATATAACAGCCAGTCTGGCGATAGATCCCCAGTTCGCGCAGGTTTTTGCCATCGGCCCAGGCCACCAGCTCCTGTCCCACGCGATAGGCGCGGATCACCGGCAGATACACTTTGCGTTTACTGTCCGTATCCAGGCCACGCTCGCGCGCGATTTGCTGGGCACTGGTGGGCAAATCCTGATGTTGCAGCTTCGGCAGATAACGTGCGCCGAAAATCAGGCTGACCAGACCGATGAGATAGGTCAGGGCGTAGCCGAGGCTCAGGTTATCCAGTTCAGGCCCGAGCAGTTTGTTGCCGCCCATGGTATTACGCAGCGTGTCTCCGGCACCGACCAGAACCGGGGTTGAGGTCATCGACCCGGCGAGCATCCCGGCGGTGAGGCCGATGTCCCAGCCGAACAAACGTCCGAGTCCGAGTGCCAGCAACATGGCGCTTCCGACCATCACCAGTGCCAGCATGAAATAATTTTTGCCGTCACGGAAGAAAATGGAAAAAAAGTTTGGTCCGGCTTCGACGCCTACGCAGAAAATAAACAGCATAAAGCCGAGGTTGAGCGCTTCAGTATTAATACTGAAATGCTGCTGACCCAAAAGCAGCGAAACCACTAATACGCCAATAGAATTTCCGAGCTGAACGGAACCCAGGCGAATTTTCCCCAGGCACAGACCCAGTGCCAAAACCACAAATAATAACAGGATGTAATTCCCGTTTAACAAACTAGCGACGTTTATATTCACAAGGATAACTTATTGTTTACCAACAAATTCTTGATATAGGAGAATGTAAAGGATAAATTCAGAAACGGAATATTCCTGCTCAAACTAACACCGCCTTTCACTGAGGTCAGTGGAGCGGAAAAGTGGGTTTCGGGCGTCATTTTAGTCATAGAACGCCGGTTCAGCCAGAGAAAAGCCCGTATAAATGTTCTGAAAGCTTTTTTTGTGTTTCGCAGGAGTGCGTGACGCATCAGGGAAGTGAGCCAGAAGGCTCTGACAGGTAATAAAGAAGGCATTTGTGCTGCAGTTAACCTGTGAAATCTCGCCAGCTTTAAGGAGGAAGAAATGGCCCTTTGGCGAAACGTATTGGCTCCTGTAATTTGTTGCATAATTTTCTTAGTTATATTTATTTTATTAAAAAATGGTTGGGTGATTGTTAGAAATGTCGCGCCGGGTCCAGAATATGGCCTGTTATTATTTCTCCTGCCAGGTGTGATTACCGCTCTGATTTCCCGTGATTCGGCGATATTTTCATCCTTTGTGGGAGGGCTGGTTTCCGTCCCTGTGTGTTTCTTATTGCGTATGATTTTTTACCCGCGCGTTCGTCCGCTGATTCAGGAACTCGCGTATGCCACCAGTGCAATATTCTGGTGTGTTTTGGGTGCAATGCTGGTTCAGCTGCTGGTGATGGCTTACCGGCAGTTCAGGCAAAATTAAAACCTGGAATGTAAAGCCATAAAAAAGGCGCTCAGTGAGCGCCTTTTTGCCGGGTGTATATCTTTGTATTTTCGATTCAGTTACTGAACAGTGCCAGATGTTCTTTGGCATAGGCTTCGAAATCAGTGCAGCCGCCGATGTGTTTCTGATCGAGGAAAATTTGCGGAACGGTTTCAACCGGTTTACCCACGGTTTTTTCCAGGTCGGCTTTAGTGATGCCTTCTGCGTGAATATCAATGTAGCGGAAGTTGAAATCATCACGTTCTTCAGTCAGTTTTTCAGCCAACTCTTTAGCGCGTACACAATAAGGACAGCCAGGACGTCCGAAAATTACTGCAAACATGGAGACTCCTTTGTTAATGCCAACAAGATAAATGAAAGGGGAATGTCTGTTTTTGTTAGCCACATCACCTTTTTGATGTCGCTACTATGCCTGTTGCAAACCATAAAAAAAAGCAGGAATTACCTGTCAGTCCGATACCTTTGGCCTATCTGAATGAACCGGCAGCAATTTTTAGCCCCCACAGATTGTTGCATCAATTCATGCCGCAAGCCTTGCAAACCGTGTTCACAGCATGAATGATTGGTGAAACCTTTTTTATCTTTTCATCCCGTTCAGGAATTTTTTAATGACGCCGACCATTGATCTTCTGCGCTCACACCGCTCTATCCGTGCGTTTACCGATAAGCCGGTAACGGACGAGCAACGCGAAGCCATTATTGCCGCCGCTCAGGCTGCTTCGACTTCAAGCTTCCTGCAATGTTATTCGATTATCCGCATTACCGATCCTGCGCTGCGTGAGATTCTGGTGCAGTACACCGGCGGCCAGAAATATGTGGCCAGCGCCGCAGAATTTTGGGTCTTCTGTGCTGATTTCAATCGTAATTTGCAGATCAACCCTGAAGCGGAACTCGGGCTGGCCGAACAGTTGTTACTGGGGTGTGTGGACACCGCGCTGATGGCGCAGAATGCCATGACCGCTGCCGAATCACTCGGGCTGGGTGGCGTGTTTATCGGCGGTATCCGTAATCAGGTGGAGGATGTGGTGAATCTGTTGAAACTGCCTAAATTTGTGATGCCTTTGTTTGGCTTATGTCTCGGAACACCCGCTCAGGATCATCAGGTCAAGCCGCGCATGCCGCAGTCTCTGCTGGTGCATGAAAACAGCTATCAGCCGGTAGATAAACAGCAACTGGCGCAATATGACGAGGCGTTATCGGCGTATTATTTGCAACGCGACAGCAATGCGCGACGCGATACCTGGAGTGATTTGATTATCCGTACCCTTAAAAAGGAACAACGTCCGTTTATGCTGGACGCATTGCATAAGCAAGGTTGGGCAACTCGCTAAACGGCGACGGAGTGTCGGATGAAAATTGCAATTCTTTCCCGTGACGGGTCGCTGTATTCGTGTAAACGCCTGAAGGAAGCGGCTGAAGCACGCGGACATGAGATCGACATTATCGACCCGCTGTCCTGCTACATGAATATCAATCCGGCTGCGCCCAGCGTGCATTACCGCGGGCATCAGCTGGATAAGTACCATGCGGTGATCCCACGCATCGGCTCTGCGATTACCTTTTACGGCACGGCGGTGTTGCGTCAGTTTGAAATGCTGGGCAGTTTCCCGCTTAATGAATCGGTGGCGATCACCCGGGCGCGCGATAAATTGCGTTCAATGCAGATTCTGGCGCGTGAAGGCATTGATCTGCCGACGACCGGTTTTGCTAATGCGCCGGATGATACCGCCGATTTGATTGCGCTGGTCGGCGGTGCGCCGCTGGTGGTGAAGCTGGTTGAAGGAACGCAGGGGATTGGTGTGGTGCTGGCAGAAACCCGTCAGGCGGCAGAAAGCGTCATTGATGCATTTCGCGGCCTGAATGCGCATATTCTGGTGCAGGAATATATCCGCGAAGCAGAAGGGCGCGACATTCGTTGTCTGGTGGTGGGTAAAAAAGTGGTGGGGGCGATTGAGCGTCAGGCCAAACCGGGTGATTTCCGCTCGAATCTGCATCGCGGCGGGACGGCCACCAATGTCAAAATCACGCCGCAGGAGAAAGATATTGCTGTCAAAGCCGCGCAGACACTGGGGCTGGATGTTGCCGGTGTCGATATTTTACGTTCAAACCGCGGGCCGCTGGTGATGGAAGTGAATGCGTCGCCGGGACTTGAAGGGATTGAAGCCACTACCGGCCTGGATATCGCCGGTATGATGATTGACTACATTGAGCAAAGAGCGCGGCCGGGATTCCGTCTGAAATCCGGTGGCTGATTCTTACCTCAGCGCGTTAATGTCCATCAATCCGGTAATGATCGTAGCGCTGACCGGCAATATTCCGTAAGCTATGGCCCCTTCGTAATGCCGCCGGCGTTACGAAGGGGTTGTTTTTTTCGTTGTGTTGAACTCGTGAGGCATTCTATGGATTCGCTCATCGTCCCTGATTTAGCGCTGCTGCGGCGCTGGCTGGATCAGCTGGGCATCTCTTTTTTCGAGTGTGATTCCTGTCAGGCTCTCCATTTGCCGCATATGCAGAATTTTGACGGCATTTTTGATGCCAAACTCGATATCGTAGATAATGTGATTTTGTTTTCTGCACTGGCCGAAGTCAAACCGACGGCGTTGATCCCGCTGGTGGCCGATCTGAGCTCGATTAATGCCAGCTCACTGACCATTAAAGCGTTCGTGGATATTCAGGACGACAATCTGCCGAAACTGATTGTCTGCCAGTCACTGACGATTGCCGTGGGTGTCACGGAAGAGCAATTTGCGTTCTTCCTGCAACAGGCCGAGGAGCAGATGTCGATGATTATTCTCGAAGCGCATGCCAATGACCTGCTGTTCATTGGTGATGAAGAAGAAGGCACGCCGGTCACTTCCGTGAATCTGCCTTTGCTGCACTAATTTTCTCTTTCCAGACTTTCATTTTCCCCTCTGAAGATCCTTTCCTGCGAGCCGTGCTTATTGCGGCTCCGCTGCCTTTATCCGCTTTCGGCATATGTTATGCTGCCTTTGTGCTGTTGTTGCCAGATATTTCACTTTGTTAAAAGGCAAAATGCCAGACGGTATAGACTAAATCTGCATAATTAATCGATAAACGGCGGTTTTGTCTCAGGAGGCTGGTACACAGGGGTTGCAGGCGCTATGCTTCTGACTCTGCATCAAGCGTGATTACGTCGTAAAACCAAACGGTTAATTCGCAGGCAGCGTATGCGCCAATGCTGAATGCCTATGCATATTTCATGGGTGTCGGTTGGCAGTTGTGTGAAAGGTTTTGTATCAGTCTCAATGATACAAATTCAATTTATATTCCCTGTCTTGGAGGTAGTAACGGATGTTCACCCTGCGTAAAAAGTGGTTATCGGGTGTTGTCGCCAGCCTGATTATGGCGGCGTCCGTCACAGCGTCTGCGGATGAAAAAACGCTGCATATCTATAACTGGTCTGATTATATCGCGCCAACGACCGTGCCTGATTTCCAGAAGGAAACCGGCATTAAAGTGGTTTACGACGTGTTTGACTCCAACGAAGTGCTGGAAGGCAAACTTATGGCAGGCAGCACCGGTTTCGATCTGGTGGTGCCGTCGGCCAGTTTCCTTGAGCGTCAGCTGGCGGCTGGCGTGTTCCAGCCTCTGGATAAAAGCAAACTGCCAAACTATAAAAATATGGATCCTGAGCTGCTGAAAATGGTGGCACAGCATGATCCAGGTAACAAATACGCGATCCCTTATCTGTGGGCGACGACCGGTATCGGCTATAACGTCGATAAAGTGAAAGCCGTTCTGGGTAAAGATGCGCCGGTAGACAGCTGGGATCTGGTGCTCAAGCCTGAAAATCTCGAAAAACTGAAAAGCTGCGGCGTTTCATTCCTCGATGCCCCTGCCGAAATCTACGCAACGGTCCTGAATTATCTGCATCTGGATCCGAACAGCACCAAGGCATCCGATTACACCGGTGCGGCGAACGATCTGCTGCTGAAACTGCGCCCGAACATCCGTTATTTCCATTCTTCTCAATACATTAACGACCTGGCAAACGGCGACATTTGTGTGGCAATCGGCTGGGCTGGTGATGTGATGCAGGCGGCTAACCGTGCCAAAGAAGCGAAAAACGGCGTGAACGTGGCGTACAGCATTCCGAAAGAAGGGGCGCTGGCCTTCTTCGACGTGTTTGCTATTCCGGCGGATGCCAAAAATCTCGACGAAGCCTATCAGTTCCTCAATTACCTGATGGAACCAAAAGTTATCGCGCAAATCAGTAACACTGTTTACTACGCCAGCGGAAACAAAGCCGCGACGCCACTGGTGAACGAAGATGTGCGTAACAATCCGGGCATTTATCCACCGGCAGATGTTCAGGCGAAACTCTTCACCCTGAAAGTTCAGGATCCGAAGATTGACCGTGTGATCACCCGTTCGTGGACCAAGGTTAAAACCGGCAAGTAATACTCTTCATCCTTCAGGCTGCCTCTGCGTTGGCTGCGTGAACGCGCCCCGGTCACTGACGTGTGTCAGCTCCCGGGGACTTGCTCACTTGCCGCCTTGATGCAACCAGAATGATTTTGAGTATCGTTAACGCGGCTCCGCTTATTGATGGCGGGGCCGCTGACGTTTTGCTTCCGGCTGTATTTTGGGTATACCGATCAGGCACTTTCCCCCCTGACTGTTATGCTTATTTGAACTGCTTTATTCTGATACCGGAGATTTCTCTGAGTGAACGACGCTATCCCCCGCCCGCAGCCTAAGACCCAGAAAGGTTTCACGCCTTTGCTGGAAATCCGCAATCTGACCAAATCTTTTGACGGCCAGGCTGCCGTCGATGATGTGAGTCTGACTATCTATAAAGGCGAAATTTTCGCACTGCTCGGCGCGTCCGGCTGCGGGAAATCCACGCTGTTGCGTATGCTGGCTGGTTTTGAACCCCCCACGCAGGGACAAATCGTGCTTGATGGCGTTGACCTCTCGCAGGTGCCGCCCTATCAGCGCCCGATCAATATGATGTTTCAATCCTACGCGCTGTTCCCGCACATGACGGTGGAACAGAACATCGCGTTTGGCCTGAAGCAGGACAAACTGCCGTCGGCGGAAATCAAAAGCCGCGTGGCCGAAATGCTGACGCTGGTGCATATGCAGGAATACGCCAAACGTAAGCCGCACCAGCTTTCCGGCGGCCAGCGTCAGCGTGTGGCGCTGGCGCGCAGCCTGGCGAAAAGGCCCAAATTATTGCTGCTTGATGAGCCGATGGGTGCGCTGGATAAAAAGCTACGTGACCGCATGCAACTGGAAGTGGTGGATATTCTTGAGCGCGTTGGCGCGACCTGCGTGATGGTGACGCACGATCAGGAAGAAGCGATGACCATGGCGGGGCGCATTGCCATCATGAACCGTGGCAAATTCGTGCAAATCGGCGAACCGGAAGAAATTTATGAGCATCCGACCAGCCGTTTCAGCGCCGAATTTATCGGCTCAGTGAATGTGTTTGAAGGCGTGCTGAAAGAGCGTCTCGACGATGCGCTGCTGCTGACCTCGCCCGGCCTGATGCACCCGCTGAAAGTCGATCCGGATGTGTCGGTGGTGGACGGCGTGCCGGTGTACATCGCGTTGCGCCCGGAAAAAATCATGCTGTGCGAAGAGGTGCCGCAGGATGGCTGTAACTTTGCAGTGGGTGAAGTGGTGAATATTGCCTATCTTGGCGACCTGTCGATTTATCACGTCAGGCTGCACAGCGGGCAGATGATCACTGCACAATTGCAAAACGGTCACCGTTTCCGCAAAGGTATGCCAACCTGGGGCGACGAAGTGCGCCTGTGCTGGGAAGCCGACAGTTGTGTCGTGCTGACTGTTTAAGGGGGATGAAAATGTCTGTAATCTCCGACGCTCCGGCCAGCAAACCTCCGGGCGGATTTAAAGCCTTCACCGGTCGCCTGCAACAGCGTCATGGCCGCAAGCTGGTGATCCTGTTGCCGCTGGTGTGGTTCCTGCTGCTGTTTTTACTGCCGTTCCTGATCGTTTTCAAAATAAGTTTTGCAGAAATGGCGCGTGCCATTCCCCCGTATACCGATCTGATCACCTGGTCAGACGGCATGCTGGATATTGCACTCAATATCGCCAACTACATCGGCCTGACCCAGGACCCGCTGTATATCGATGCGTATTTGCAATCGCTGCAAGTGGCGGCGATTTCCACGCTGCTGTGTCTGCTGATTGGTTACCCGCTGGCGTGGGCAGTTGCGCACAGCCGCACCTCGACGCGCAATATTCTGCTGTTGCTGGTGATCCTGCCGTCATGGACGTCATTCCTGATCCGCGTTTATGCCTGGATGGGCATTCTCAAAGACAACGGGGTGCTGAATAACGTGCTGCTCTGGCTGCATGTTATTGACCAGCCGCTGGTGATCCTGCATACCAATCTGGCGGTGTATATCGGCATTGTGTATTCGTATCTGCCGTTTATGGTGCTGCCGATTTACACCGCGCTGACCCGCATGGATTACTCGCTGGTGGAAGCTGCGCAGGATCTCGGTGCGCGGCCGATGAAAACCTTCTTCAGGATCATTATGCCGCTGACTAAAGGTGGAATTATCGCCGGTTCGATGCTGGTCTTTATCCCGGCGGTGGGCGAGTACGTGATCCCGGAACTGCTGGGCGGGCCGGACAGTAATATGATTGGCCGCGTTCTGTGGCAGGAATTCTTCAACAACCGCGACTGGCCGGTGGCCTCGGCGGTGGCGGTGGTTATGCTGTTGCTGCTGATCATGCCCATCCTGTGGTTCCAGAAATACCAAAACAAAGAGCTGGGAGAGAAAGAATGAATCAGTTACCGGTTGTCCGTTCGCCGTGGCGAATTCTTATTCTGGTGCTCGGCTTTACGTTTTTGTACGCCCCGATGCTGATGCTGGTTATTTACTCATTCAACAGCTCCAAGCTGGTAACGGTCTGGGCTGGCTGGTCTACCCGCTGGTATACTCAGCTTTTCCATGATTCGGCGATGATAAGCGCCGTTGGCATGAGCCTGTCGATCGCGACCGCTGCCGCCACCATGGCAGTAGTGGTCGGTACACTGGCCGCCGTGGTGATGGTGCGTTTCAGGCGATTTCGCGGTTCAACCGGTTTTGCCTTTATGCTGACCGCACCGCTGGTTATGCCTGATGTCATCACCGGTCTGGCGCTGTTGCTGTTGTTTGTGGCGATGGGGCACGCGTTTGGCTGGCCGGCTGAACGCGGCATGTTCACTATCTGGCTGGCGCACGTCACGTTTTGCAGTGCGTATGTTGCGGTTGTGGTCTCGGCGCGTTTGCGTGAACTGGACCGCTCCATCGAAGAAGCGGCGATGGATTTAGGCGCTGCGCCGCTGAAAGTGTTCTTTATTATTACGCTGCCGATGATCCTGCCTGCGCTGATTTCGGGCTGGTTGCTGGCGTTTACGCTGTCGCTCGACGATCTGGTTATCGCCAGTTTTGTCGCCGGGCCGGGCGCGACCACGTTACCGATGCTGGTGTTTGCCAGCGTGCGTATGGGCGTTAACCCTGAAATCAACGCACTGGCGACGCTTATCCTGCTGGTGGTCGGCATCATCGGTATGATCGCCTGGTGGTTTATGTCCAGAGCCGAAAAGCTGCGGCGGCGGGAAATACAGCGCGCACAGCGTACTTAAATTTAAGATAATTTTCAGGGCGGATTTTTCCGCCCTGAAGATAAATGGAGAGCCCAAACGGATTTATGAAACTGGCATTTATCCCTGTTCCCGTCATGATCGGTGCGTCGGCGATTGTCGCGACGCGCTTACTCGAATTCGTTTTACTGTTCGATGCCATGGGCTTTTCAGGGTTGATGAGCTTTATTGAAGTCAGCGCAGAGTCCTGGCTGAACTGCTTCCTCATGCTGGCCAGTCTGCTGATTGTATTGATCGAATGCCGTGCCGCGTATGCCATGATGCGTGGCCGCCGCTGGGGGCGCTGGGCGTTTATTGGCTGTCAGGTGATCGTGGTGAGTTACATGCTGCTGGCGTCATTTGACGGGTTCGGGCCACGCATCTTTCGTTTTAACGTCGAAACACAGGGCGAATTTCTTTATGCGCTGCTGATGCAAAAAATCCCCGATATGTTGGTGCTGCTGTTGTTGTATGTGCCTGCCAGCAGCCGCAGATACTTTTCCCGTCGAAAATAGCCTCGATGTCAGTGAGTCTTTCCCGCCGCGCAGTGATAAACTGCGCGCCAGTTTTTTCTGCATCTGATGACCGGAAATTTTTTCATGCATTGCGCACTTTATACCGCCGGAACCTGCCGCTCCTGCCAGTGGCTTGACAAACCTTATTTACAACAGTTAGCCGACAAGCAGCAGGATCTCAGGGATTTGCTGTCAGATTTACCGGTGGACGAATGGGGTGAACCGGTGACGGGTGCGGAAAGTGCATTTCGTAATAAAGCCAAAATGGTGGTCAGCGGCAGCGTGGAACGTCCTTTACTCGGCATGTTGCACCGCGACGGTACGCCGGTCGATTTGTGTGACTGCCCGCTGTATCCGGCCAGTTTTCCCGCCGTCTTTCCCCTGCTCAAAACCTTTATTGCCCGCGCCGGACTGACGCCTTACAACGTCGCGCGCAAACGCGGCGAGCTGAAATTCCTGTTACTGACTGAAAGCCGGAAAGACGGTGGCATGATGCTGCGCTTTGTGTTGCGCTCAGACGCCAAACTGGCGCAACTGCGCGCGGCGCTGCCGTGGCTGCAACAGCAGTTGCCGCAGCTGAAAGTGATTTCCGCCAACCTCCAGCCGGTGCATATGGCGATCCTCGAAGGGGATACCGAAATTCCGCTGACCGACGTCCAGCGGCTGGAAGAAGATTTTAACCATGTGCCGCTGTTTATCCGCCCGCAGAGCTTTTTCCAGACTAACCCTGGGGTGGCCGAAAAGCTTTATGCCACGGCGCGTGACTGGGTGAGGGCGCGTGGTGATATCCGAAGCATGTGGGATTTATTCTGTGGCGTGGGCGGCTTTGGTCTGCACTGCGCAACACCGCAGATGAAACTGACCGGTATCGAAATCAGTGCGGAAGCGATTTCCTGTGCGAAAGAATCGGCGGCGCGTCTGGGCCTGCAAAACGTTGAGTTTCAGGCGCTCGATTCCACCGGTTTTGCGACCGGCAAAGGCGAGGTGCCGGATCTGGTGCTGGTGAATCCGCCACGTCGCGGCATCGGCAAAGCGTTATGTGAGTATCTCAGCCGCATGGCGCCGGATACGATTCTCTATTCAAGCTGTAACGCCCAAACTATGGCGCAGGATCTGGCATTACTGCCGGACTATCACATTCTTCGTGTCCAGCTTTTCGACATGTTCCCGCATACCGCGCATTACGAAGTGATGGCGCTGCTGGTGCGGCGTTAAGCCATTCAGTCAGCCGCCAGCTGATTCATGATGAGTACGATCTTATCGAGGATCTCACTGAACAGATGCTCGCTGAACGGGGCGAGCATCGGCATCATCAGGCTGATCGCCAGAATGCCGATGCTGAGCGTCAGCGGGAAACCGATGACGAACACGGAAAGCTGTGGCGTCACACGGTTTAACAAACCGAGCGCCATATTCAGCGTCAGCAACAACGTCACAATCGGTAACGCCAGCATCATCCCGCCGCTGAACACAATGCTGCCCGCTTTGGCGACAGCCATAAAACCTTCCGCATTTACCGGATTATGGCTGATGGGCAGGGTGTGAAAACTGTCGGCCAGCAGGGAAATCAGCCACAGGTGCGCGTTGAAGCTCAGAAACAGCAATACCGCCAGCAGGTTTAAAAACTGCGCCAGCAGCGGGGTATTGAGACGGTTACTCGGATCATAAAAGGTCGCAAAAGAAATCCCCATCTGCAAACCCATAATTTCACCGGCCATACGGATGGCGGCAAACGCCAGTTGCATGGTGATCCCCAGCGCGGTGCCAATCATAATCTGCTGCATCGCCAGCCACAGGGCAGGCGTGGAGAAAATCGGCGTGTCCACCGGCGGCAGGGAAGGCGCGATCAGGAAGGTAATCATCATCCCCAGACCGAGTTTCACGCGGATGGGTACTGATTTTTCACTGGTGATCGGCGCGGTGCTGATCAGCGCCAGAATTCGCAGCAATGGCCAGAAATACATGCTCAGCCAGCCGGCTAACTGGGTGCTGTCGAAGGAAACCATAGATTAACCGATGATGTAAGGCAGGTTGGTAAACAACGTGCGGATGTAATCGAGCAGCAGATTCAGCATCCACGGCCCGGCGATCACGATAGTCGCCACAACGGCCAGAATTTTAGGAATGAAGGACAGCGTTTGTTCGTTGATCTGGGTCGCCGCCTGCAACAGGCTGACGATAAGCCCGGTCACCAGCGCGGCCAGCAACAAAGGCGCAGCAACGGCCAGCGCCACTTTCATTGCCTCGTTACCCAGTGCCATTACCGATTCAGGAGTCATAAGATTCTCGTAAAAGAAGACGGTCAACTCCCTCCCCTGCGAAGGGGAGGGTTGGGGTGGGGTATGAATAGCAGCTCAGAATTTGAAGTTGCCTGTAAAACCCCCTCCCGGCCTCCCCCTTCGCAGGGGAGGAGCAAAAAACGCCCATTGAGTTTGGCGTTTTGAATTAACTGTAAAAACTCTGCGCCAGAGAGCCGAGTAGCAATTGCCAGCCATCGACCAGCACGAACAGCATCAGCTTGAAAGGCAGCGAGATAGTGGCCGGTGGCACCATCATCATCCCCAGCGCCATCAGTACGCTGGCGACCACCAGGTCGATAATCATGAACGGAATGAACACGGTGAAGCCGATCTGGAACGCGGTTTTCAGTTCGCTGGTGACGTAAGCCGGTAACAAAATACGCATCGGCACGGCTTCCGGGCCTGCAAGAGGCGGGATGTTGGCCAGCCGCGCATACAAAGCCAGATCGCTTTCGCGGGTCTGGCGCAGCATAAACTGGCGTAACGGCTGAGCGCCTTTGTCCATTGCTTCCTGCATGGTGATTTTGTTTTCGCTGAACGGCTGATACGCATCGCTGTAAATTTTGTCGAATACCGGTGCCATTACGAAGAAGGTCAGGAACAGGCCAAGGCCGAGCAGTACCTGGTTTGGCGGCGCGGAAGGCGTCCCCAGCGCATTTCGCAGTAAACCCAGCACGATAATGATGCGGGTAAAACTGGTACACATCAGCAGCATCGCCGGTAACAGCGTCAGTGTGGTGATGAATACCAGCGTCTGGATCGGCAGCGACCAGTTTTGTGCCCCGTTAGACATCTGCTGGCTGATGATCCCCGGTAACTGTGCAAAAGCCGCCGGGCTGACGAGCAGTAACAGCGGCAGACACAGGTGAGTGAGCAGGCGAACAGGGCGCTGACGGGCAGCGGTAAGGGCGGATTTCAAGAGGGTCATGCCTGCTTTCCCGGACGTTTCAACATTTTCTGCATCAGCTGACGGAAATCAGCTGGCGGGTTATGGGGATTGCCTGAGTCCGGCGTCTGTTCAGCCGGCGGCGCGCTCAGTGTATGCAGCGGGGTGATGTTTTGCGCCGTCACGCCCAGCACCAGCCAGGTATTGTCGACTTCCACAATCACCACTTTTTCACTGCGACCGACCTGTACACTGGCGGTCACTTTCAGCAGTTTGTTATTTTTAGACTGCGGCGCGAAACCGGCGCGCTTCACCACCCAGCCGATAAACAGGATAAGCAACAGGATGCCGCCAAGCACGGTGCTGACTTGCGTCAGCACGGAACCGGCAGGCATGGCCTGAGGAGGTACCTGGGTGGTGGCGTGATTGACCGGGCCGGAAATGTACGGAGAATCCGTCGCGGCATTCTGGCTCATCAGCGGCTCAGGCGACGCATACGTTCGGACGGGGTAATGATATCGGTGATACGCACGCCATATTTATCCGCAACCACCACCACTTCACCCTGAGCAATCAGATAACCGTTGATCAGGATATCCAGCGGCTCACCGGCCAGACCGTCGAGCGACACCACGGACCCCTGTGAAAGACGCAGCAGCTCTTTGATAGTCATCTTGGTGCGACCTAATTCCACGGTCAGTTTCACCGGAATATCGAGGATCATGTCGATATCTTGCAAACTGCCGGTTCCGTCCTGGGCACCCAGCGCGGCGAAAACACCGTCAGTTGACGCTTTTGCGCCGCCCGCAGACTGTTGTTCGTTGAACGCATCAGCCCATAAATCGTCAACGTTATCCGATCCGGCGTCAGACGGTTTATTGGTGTCACTCATGGGGCTGTTCCTCATCTAGAGAATTTAAAATTGGGTTGATCAAATGTTCAACGCGCAGGGCGTATTGTTCGTTTAAAGTGCCATACTGGCTGGTCAGCACAGGCACGCCATCGACGTGGGCGATCAGGCGATCCGGCTTCTCAATTGGCAGGACATCACCCGGTTGCAGTTTCAGGATCTGAGACAGGCGCAGCGGGATTTCGACGAAATTCGCCACCAGTTCCAGCTCAGACTGCTGAACCTGCGTCACCAGGTTTTCACGCCACTGACTTTCTTCATTACGTGAGTTTTCGACTGGCGGATTGGTCAGCAACTCACGCAAAGGTTCAATCATGCTGAACGGAATACAGATGTTGAAATCACCGCTCAGCGCACCGATTTCCACATGGAACGGCGTGGTCACCACGATGTCGTTCGGCGAAGAGGTGATGTTGGTGAATTTGATCTGCAATTCGGCACGCACATATTCCACACTCAGCTTGTAAACGCCGCTCCAGGCATCTTCATAGGCATCCAGCGCCAGCCTGAGCATACGTTTAATCACCCGCTGTTCAGTGTGGGTGAACTCGCGGCCTTCCACTTTGGTCGGGAAACGGCCATCGCCACCAAACAGGTTATCTACGGCGATAAAGACCAGACTCGGTGCGAATACAAACAACGCCGTACCGCGCAGGGGTTTGAGGTGGATAAGGTTCAGGTTGGTTGGCACCGGTAAGTTGCGTGCGAACTCGTGGTAGGGCTGAATTTTGATTGCCCCTACGGTGATGTCCGGGCTGCGGCGCAAGAGGTTGAACAGGCCCATACGGAAATGACGGGCAAAACGCTCGTTAATGATTTCCAGAGCCTGCAACCGCTCACGCACAACGCGACGCTGCGTCGTGGGGTCAAAAGGTTTTACACCGTCATCAGACGCGGCGGTCTTTGCTGCAGCGGCAGTGTCGCTTGCGCTGTCACTGTCACCATTGAGCAGCGCGTCGATCTCGGCCTGTGAAAGTATGCTGTCGCCCATAATTTGTTTATCGCAGTATGAAAGCAGTGAAAAGCACGTCGTTGATCACCTGAGGAGGCTGACCTTTGACCAGTGGCGCGTCCAGAACCTGTTTGATGTCCTGAACCAGCTGTTGTTTACCGGCTTCGCTGACTAAATCTGTCGTCTTCTGACGGGAGAGCAGTAACAGCAGGCGGCTGCGAACTTCAGGCAGGTATTCATTAAGCGTCGCCCGATTTTGTTCGTCCGGCAGACGCAGGGTCAGGCCGATATACAGCACACGGTCAGGATCGTTATCCGTCGTTTGCAGGTTAACGGTAAAGGTATCCAGCGCCAGGAAGATCGGTGCCGCAGCCGGTTCTTGCTTTTTCGTTTCAGCAGTCTGTGTTCCATTTCCGGATTGTTGCTTGTGCAACATCCACCAGGCGTAACCGGCCGCACCACAGGCTCCGATGGCAATCAGTAACAGCAGAATCATCATTAACGGCCGCTTTTTCTTACGCGATGCCGAGAGAGCAGAGTCAGACATGGATGAGGCGATTTCCTGTAAGTATGAGCAGTCTGGCGTAGAAGCACCCAACTGCTGAGTCAGTTCTGAGAATGATTATCCCGCTTATCCCGTTGTTCAATAGTCAGAATAGGCGGGGTAAATAAGGTCAGCTCTGCCGTTTGAATTAAGGAAGAACTGACCGTCAGTCATTATCTGAAACAATTCTGCGAACTTTTATGCAAACTGCTACGCAAAAATGTCCACGCTGTTGTTGCCGCCGACCCGTGAAGCGAGGGATGCCGGAACCGGCAGGGCATCGCTGGCAGTCGTGTTACTGCCGGCGCTGAACGCTGCCCAACTGGCGGCATTACCCTGTTGCGAGCCGGACTGACTTTGCTGCTGGGCCTGCTGCCATTGCGAACTGTCACTGCCGACGCTGCTCTGACCCAGGCTGATGCCGTTGTCTGCCAGCGCGGTTTTAAGCTCCGGCATTGCGGCTTCAATTGCCGAGCGCACACCGCTGTGACCGGACACAAAGTGCAACTGCGCCTGGTTGTTTTCAATCTTCATGCTGATCTGAATGGAACCCAGATCTGCAGGATGCAGACGAAGTTCTGCGCTCTGTTGCCCCTGACGGTTGAACATCATCACCTGCTGACTCAGCTGTTGCTGCCATTCCGGCGTACCGAGCTGCGCGTTAAGCAGCGGCGTGGATGGCGCGGTTACCGCACTGGTGGCGGTCGGCGTGGTGGAAACCGGGGCAGAAGAGACGGCAACGGCGGCGGTGTTCAGCTGATTCAGTGCCTGGCTGCTGATATCCGTGGTGCGGCTGTCATTTTGCTGTAAGGCCGCGGCATTGCCAGCCGCTGCGCTCATTGACGCCAGTGCGCTGCTGAAATCTGGTGTGTTACCGGTGGTCGCTTTATTGCTGGCTGCATGCTGTGCGGAACCCGATGCGGCATTGCCGGAGGCTGCCGCTGCTTTCGGATCGGTATCCGTGACGGCGGCCGTTTTGCCCTCACCGGTCAGCAATGAAGACGCCGTCAGACCACTAAGCAACGCACTTTGCTTAGCGGTCGCGGGGGTATCATTGCGGAGGGTTTGCGTGGCGACGGCGGTGGTCTGGATCTGCTGAGCGGGTTGTTGCTGAACCGCCAGCTGAGCGAGCAGGGACTGAACAGAAAGATCAGCACCGGCGTCGGCGCTGTCTTTATCTTTATCGCTCAGGGCGGCATCTTTAACCGACGCGGCGCCTGCGCCTTTCAGATTGCCGGCAGGCAATATCTGAATCGCGGCGATCATTTTGCTCAGATCACTTTCATCCAGCATCAGGCTGCCGTCTTCTTCACCCGAAGCCACTGCCTGGGTCAGTGTCGTTTTATCGACGACTACACCTTTGTCAGCGATTTGCTGGCCGAGTTTGGCTAACGTGCTGGTGATTTTAGGATCCACTTTCTCACCGAGCTGGGCTTCAAGCTGGCTGGCGAAATCAGCAGGGCTGGTTGCGCCGGTGCCGGCGGTTGTACTGATGTCCGTCGCCGCCGACGTGCTGGCAGATGAACTGCCGGTCGCCGCGCTCACGCTGGTCTTCGCCGTGGTCACGGCTGCAGGCAAAATATTCAGATTCATGGTTGTTTCTTCCTGTGTGCGCTGCGCTGGGCGAACTCATCGTTCTGCTTTTGATCAATCTTGTTTTCCAGAGAACGTTGCTGCTCACTGGCGCGGGTTTGTAACGTCTGGTAGGCATTGAGCCGTTGCTGCTTGTCCTGCCACTGGTTAACAGCCATATTCAGCCGCTGATCCCATTGTTGTAGCTGTTGGCGGTGCTGCTCAATCGCCACTTCCAGCGTCCCGATAAACTGCTGATAGTTTTGCCAGGTATTCGCAGCAATCCCCCCGGTCATGGTGGAATTGAGTTTTTCCCGGTATTCACGCTGATAATTGAGCAACATGGTGAGCTGCTCTTTAGCCTGATGGTGCGATTGCCGGATTTGGCCCAAATGACTGGTCGCCTGATCCAGCGCTTTTTGCGCCAGCGAGCAAAGTGTGATTAACGGCGATGAGCTTTCCATTTATGCCTCTGCTTATCTAGGTTTAGCCCGGGAGCAACATGTTGAGTTCCAGACAGGCGTCTTCATATGTGCTGCGTTCCATGATGTCCTGCTGCAGAAAGTTCTCCATCTGCGGATACAGCTTGATGGCGCGATCGAGCATCGGATCGCTGCCTGCGGCGTATGCGCCGACGCTGACCAGGTCACGGTTACGCTGGTAGCTGGACAATAATTGTTTGAAATTACGCACGCGCCCGTACTGGGCGTCGTCAATAAGCGATGTCATGGCACGGCTGATCGACGCTTCTATATCTATGGCCGGATAATGGCCGGATTCCGCCAGACGGCGCGACAACACGATGTGCCCGTCAAGAATGGCGCGGGCGGAGTCGGCAATCGGATCCTGCTGGTCATCCCCTTCGGTCAGCACGGTATAGAAGGCGGTGATCGATCCGCCGCCGCTGATACCATTACCCGCGCGTTCAACCAGCGCGGGCAGTTTTGCAAATACGGAAGGCGGATAGCCTTTGGTGGCTGGCGGTTCACCGATCGCCAGTGCGATTTCACGCTGCGCCATGGCATAACGGGTCAGGGAATCCATGATCAGCAATACGTGCTGACCACGGTCACGGAAATCTTCGGCGATACGTGTGGCGTAAGCGGCACCCTGCATACGCAACAGGGGAGAGACGTCAGCCGGTGCGGCGATAACCACGGAACGGGCACGACCTTCGTCGCCCAAAATGTTCTCGATAAAATCTTTAACTTCACGGCCACGTTCACCAATCAGCCCGACCACGATCACGTCGGCTTTGGTGTAACGCGCCATCATGCCGAGCAGGACGGATTTACCGACACCTGAACCGGCGAAAAGCCCCATGCGCTGGCCGCGACCCACGGTCAGCAGGGCGTTAATGGCGCGAACGCCGACATCCAGCACATCGGTGATCGGTGTACGTTGCAGCGGGTTAAACGGCGGCGTGATGAGCGCGGCGCGATAACCGGTGTCCGGCGGCGGTAAACTGTCGAGTGGCTTGGCGCTGCCATCCAGCACACGGCCAAGCAGTTGCGGGCCGAGCGGCAGTTGCTTACCAGCGGTCTGGCCGTCAGCGGCAATACGGGCATACACCCGCGCACCCGGTAAAATCCCTTCCACTTCTTCCAGTGGCATCAGGAACAGGCTCTGACCGTTGAAGCCAACCACTTCACTTTCGACTTCCTGCACGACCGGCCCGTCATGGCGCTCGATCAGGCAGGTTGCGCCCAGCGGTAACTGCAAACCGGTGGCTTCCAGTACCAGACCTGTTGCCCGCGTCAGACGGCCATAACGACGGACAGACGGCGTGCGGGCCATGCGTTTTTCCGCGTCATCCAGCGTTTTCAGCAAACGGCTCAGGCGGGCAGTCATCAGAGATCTCCCGGCGCAGCGAGACGGCACAGTTCATGCCAGCGGGTCGCCAGCGAAGCGTCCATATCGCCATCTTCAGCACTGACTTTACAGCCACCGCTGTGGATCTGGCTGTCGGCCAGCAGTCGCCAGCCGTTCATGCTCAGACTGGCACCCAGTTGCAGTTCCACACGCTCGAAGTCTGCCGGATTAACGCGCAGTTGCGGTTTGCCCTTGAACATCGGCTCCTGCTGGATCAGCTGTTGGATCTGATTAAGCAGGGCGGAACCGTCACAAATCGGTGCCTGACCAATAATCTGTTTGGCCGCGGTCAGCGCCATCTGCATCAGACGGGAGGCAATGACGCTGTCCAGCGCATCCAGTGTTTGCTGGAAGTCAGAAACTAAATGCTGCCAGTGTTCAGTCAGAACGGCCTGCTGTTGCTGACCTTCCTGTAAACTCTGCTGCTGCCCGGCTTCCAGACCTTGCTGGAAACCGGCGGCGTAACCTTGTTTTTGTCCCGCTTCGAGGCCCTGCTGGAACCCCTGTTGTTCGGCGCGACGCTGAAGATTCTGCAATTCGTTCTGGTCTACCTGAACTTTTGGCAGACCGTCGTCTTGCTCTTCTTCGCCTTCGGCCAGCAAAGGTTCATCGGGCGTGCTAAAGACCGGCATTCTCAGGTCGCCGGGTCTCCAGCGCTGCCATGGCAGGGCGTTGATGCGCTCTGCATGACGTTCTTCTGCCGTTTTCTTTTCCGGTGTCGTTTTGTCAGACTCAGGGGAGTCAGTATGAGGGGAATCAGACATAAGAATCCTCGCCGCCGCCAACCATCATCTCGCCGGACTCTGCCAGGCGGCGAACCGTCTGCAGAATGGCTTTTTGTTCGTTCTCAACCAGAGACATACGCATCGGTCCGCGGTTTGCCAGATCGTCGCGCAGGATATCGGCTGCACGTTGTGACATGTTGCGCAGGAACTTGTCGCGCAGCGGTTGTTCCGCCCCTTTCAATGCCACCAGTAACGATTCGCCTTCGATTTCCTGCAACAGGCGCTGGATACTGCGGTCGTCCACGTCCACCAGGTTTTCGAACAGGAACATCTCGTCGATAATTTTCTGCGCCAGTTCGCCGTCGTAACCACGTACCGCTTCGATAACCGCTTCTTCCTGCTGAGTTTTCATCAGGTTGATGATTTCCGCCGCCGTACGAACACCACCCATCTTCGCGCGCTTGAGGTTCTGGCCGTCGAGCAGGTTGTTCAGCACTTCGGTCAGTTCCGCCAGCGCTGCTGGCTGGACACCGCCGAAGGTGGCGATACGCAGCATCACATCGTTGCGCAGACGCTCGTCGAACAACGCCAGAATATCGGCTGCCTGACCGCGTTTGAGGTGTACGAGGATGGTCGCAATAATCTGCGGATGTTCGTCGCGGATAAGATCGGCCGCCATCTGCGGTTCCATGAAGTTCAATGTTTCCATGCCGCTGGTGGTTTCGCGCGATTCCAGAATGTCTTCCAGCAGGCTTGACGCACGCTCCTCGCCCAGCGCTTTGGTCAGTACGGCACGCAGGTACTCGCTGGTGTTGACGCTCAGCGCGGCGTACTGCTCGGATTCATCCTCGAACTCGTTCAGCACTTCCGCCAGTTGCTTGTTAGAAATCTGATGGATATTCGCCATCGCGCCACTGATTTGCTGCACTTCGCGAGGGGAGAGGTGTTTGAACACCTCTACCGCACGGTCTTCACCCAGGGTTATCATCAAAATGGCGCTTTTTTCGGTTCCGGTCATAGTCATGGTTGTTCGGTACTCATCCATTGGCGGATAACCAGGGCGACGATACGTGGATCCTTATCTGCCAGCTCCTGAACACGTTGGGTCTGAACTTCAACACTGACACGCTGTTGTGAACGTTTACGTTTCTCCAGCTCGTCATTGCTGAGTTTGACCGGTTTACTGCCTTCAGGCTGCGGCATCGAGGCTGCAAGCGCTGCGGCTGCGGCGGCTTCTTTCTCTGCCTGCTGTTTGCGCAGCATCGGACGAACCATCTTGCGCCACAGCAGCCAGGCCACAATCAGCACCAGTAACCAGCGACCTGCATTGAGTAACTGATCGAAGAACGCCTGTTGTTTCCAGAACGGCAGCTCACCGGCATCGTCAGCCGCTTCGTTGAACGGTGTATTCACCACGTTCAGCGTATCGCCACGTTCCTGAGAGAAGCCCATCGCTTCGCGCACCAGATCATCAATTTTCTTCAACTGGTCGTCGGTCAGCGGTTTCGCTTTGCCATCCGGCCCGACCTGATAGTTAACGACAACCGCTGCAGACAGACGCTGAACGGCACCGGCACTGTGCTGGGTATGCGTGATAGTGCGGTCAACTTCATAGTTGGTGGTTTCATCACGACGACGGTTAGACGGCACGTTGGAATTCGCACTTGTCGCTGCATTCTGCGCCGTGTTGCCGGTCTGATTTTGTGTGCCATTGGCAGTGTTCGCCGGCGGCGGGGTAGTGACCGGAGCAGTGGCTGCCGGAGCAGGCTGGTTGCTCAGGGCGCCAGGCACGCCGCCGACCGATGACGCGCCAATCTGATCACTGGTGCTCAGCTGACGGGAACGTACTGCGGCTTTATCTGCCGACCCATTTGGCTGATAGTTTTCATCTGTCTGTTCACGGCTGGCGTAATCAATCTGCGCGGTGATTTGCGCATGCACGTTACCGTTACCGACCACCGGTTGCAGAATGGATTCGATACGACGCTGCAGGCGGCCTTCTACTTCATTGGCATATTTCAGCTGGGAAGCATTCAGGTCACGACCGTTATTATCAGACTGCGTCAGCAGATGACCGCTCTGATCCACCACGGTAACGTTCGCAGGCGGTAAGCCGGAAACGCTGCTCGACACCATATAAACGATGGCGTTGATCTGGCCGTCATCCAGCGCACGACCCGGTTGTAAATTCAGGGTCACAGAAGCTGAAGGATTTTTTTGTTCGCGGACAAATAAGGAAGGCTTGGGAATGGCTAAATGGACACGGGCGCTGCTGACCGGGCCCAGCGTTTCGATTGTGCGTGAGAGTTCACCTTCAAGCGCGCGCTGATAGTTAATCTGCTCGCTGAACTGGCTGATGCCGAATTTTTCCTGATCCATTAATTCGAAACCGACCGCGCCACCTTTAGGTAAACCGGCAGCAGCCAGTTTCAGACGCGTTTCATACACTTTGTCGGCAGGGATCAGCAACGCACCGCCGTTATCAGAAAACTGATAAGGGATGTTCATTTGGGTCAGCTGAGTGACGATGGCACCGCCATCCTGGTCACCGAGATTACTGAAGAGCACCTTATAAGTAGGCTGCTTGGCCCACAGCATCATGACAACAACAATAGCCACGGCAGCCGCAGCCGCGATGGCGATAGGAACTTTTGGGTTGGCGCGCAGGCGATTAAGCAACGCAGTAAAACCGCTTGGAGGGGTTTCTGCGCCGGCTATTGCGGAACTCATACAAGATCCCTATTTAGCTGTTGAATGGTGGTGTTCATGTTGTCTCTTAACAAAACAGACTCCCAAGTGCGCAATCGTTGAAGCGTGACATTTTTCAGCCCTCCGTACAGGCAGGCCTATTTTCTAGGTGAGCCATTATTTGCCGCTTAGTGCAAAGTTAATGGCCCGATAAGCCATGGTTTTTAGGTTCAATTAGCGCGTTTAGGAAAAAACTGATGTGATAGGGTGTCATTCCATGAAAGAAGCCATTTGTTCATCGACACCCCGATAAACGGAGAAAGCATGTCAATTCAAGGCATTGAGAGCGTTTTACAGCAGATGCAGGCCACGGCAATCCAGGCCGGTGCCGCGCCAAAGACCGATACCGCGTCAGAAGCCGGTTTTGCCAGCGAATTAAAAGCAGCATTAGGTAAGATCAGCGAGACCCAGAACAACGCAAAACTGGAATCTGAAAAGCTGGAGATGGGCGTTCCGGGCGTCAGCCTGAACGACGTGATGGTTGATCTGCAAAAATCCTCGATTTCATTACAGCTTGGGATCCAGGTCAGAAATAAACTGGTGACGGCGTATCAGGATGTGATGAACATGTCGGTGTAGGTGGGTTAACTGGCGGATAAAGTCAATGCAGGGGTGAGCAAAAAGTTTGCCCTGTTACCCGCTTCCATTGGACGCAATGAAATATTATTTACTCACTGATTAATTTGTATTAATAACCGCTAATTATTTCTCCTGCGCATTTCATTTAATAAGTAATATCAGAGACGCATCAGTGTTTACCCTACTAAGTATATTCTTAGTGTTGTTATTGACTGCGATGGTTTTTAATTAGCTTGTTAATCATCATGCAGGTTACTTCATGAAAATTTTTACATTCGGGCATCATTGATTTTAATTTGTATTTACTTTGATGTTCGGGCATTTATTTCACAGTAATCCTTATGAAGACAGGGATCCTTATGCGGGGAGGGAAAGATAAAAAATTAATAATCTTTATCCGCATCCTTCGCGGCTGACCGAAGTACCAGCCAGATCAGTAAACCGATGATCGCCAGAACAATGAGTACAATAAAAATTATTTTCATCAATACACCATGCTGAAACTTTCCACTATGATCTCTCAGATTGACATAAAATTACAATCAGTTTCGGCGTGAAGTAAGGGTAATTATTGCTTCAAAACGTTACGTTATACAAAGTTTAATTAAGAGAGGAAAAAGGCAGAGAAATTAACCCTGCACATAATTGAAAACGACCAGACGAATGCCGCCCGGGGGTTCCGTGAATGACTCAATAATCGTTCCGGATATCATTTATTGATGAGCTGATAAAGATCCATGCCGCAAGACCCGTGACCATCGCAATACTTAACATTATGTTCATAGCTCCAGTCCTTCACGTCAGTAGGGGTAGTGTCATCTTTGAGGAGCATCCGATCAGATTGTTACAGGAAACCGGTTGTCAGGAAATTCTGGCCATTTTAATTACTTTCCTCACGTTACTATTATCGACCATAACGGCTATAAACTTGAGGCTGCGAAGTCAATAAATCAGCGTTACGAATGAGAAAGCAGGGGAGTTGTAACGCAAAGCCGTAAGTTTCAAAATAAATGTTACCGGTGTCACAAAATTGTCCTTTGCATGTGCAGGATTATTTGCCAGAATCGCAAAAAAAAATCGCTTCACCTGCATAAAGCACCTGCACAAAATGATAATCCGTCCTCCCCGTCACTGGTTCTTGCGTTTGTTCGCCTGGCACGGCTCTGTCCTGCCCAGTATTCTGTTCCGTCTGAGTCTCAATTTACTGATGTCACTTGCCGCCATTCTCATCCTTCCCTGGTATGAGACCCTTGGCGTGAAACTGACGCTTGCACCTTTTAGCCTGCTCGGTGTCTCTATCGCCATCTTCCTCGGCTTTCGTAACAGTGTTGCGTATTCGCGCTACATTGAGGCGCGCCAGTTATGGGGTGGTTTGCTGATTGCCTGCCGGACATTGCAAAGTCAGGTGATGGCTGTGTGTCCGGGAGAGGCGCAGCGCGTGACCACGTTGTTGCTGGCGTTCTGTTACAGCCTCAAACATCAGTTGCGTCATAGCGATCCGCGCCCGGATCTCGGGCGTCTGATGGGTGAAGAGGCGGAAGATATTCTGTCGCGTCGTGCGCCGACCAATATGATTCAGTTGCAGTTGTCACTCTGGCTGGCTGAACGACGCCGCAGCGGTGAGCTGTCAGATATTGTCTATACCCATATGGATTCCACGCTGTTGCAGCTTTCACAAGTGGTCGGAGGGTGTGAACGTATCGTCAGCCTGCCGATTCCGTTTGCTTACGGTCTGTTGCTGCACCGGACAGTGTACCTGTTCTGTAGCCTGTTGCCGTTTGCGCTGGTGGTGGATTTGCACTACATGACATTGCTGGTGTCAGGTTTTATTTCTTATAGTTTTTTGTCACTGGATACGCTCGCGGAAGAACTGGAAATGCCTTTTGGTCTTGCCAATAACCATCTGCCGCTGGATGCCCTGTGTGTCAACATTGAGATTAACCTGCTTGAAATGAACAACCAGACGCAGTTACCGGACACCCCGATGCCGGATCCACGCTTCCGTCTGACATAGAGGTGACTGGCAACGCAAATTGGTTAACTTCCGGGCACTGTCATGGCAAAATTCTTAATATTCATAAGACTGTCATAATATCGAAACAAAAGTGAAATAAGATGCGGAAGCTAACACAATCCTTTCCGATCTCACGAGGTAGTTATGTCAGTTATTCAGGCCAAATCCTTGCACGAAGCTGAAGATCTGCTTAATTCCGGTATGGTGAAAAAAGTCGAACTGGCTTTTAATATTAACAGTGATGAGTTTTTTAAACTTGCGCTGGAATGTGGTGACCGCGGTGCGAAAATCACCAAGGGTAAAAATTTCTTTATCATCACACTTAAAAAATGGGTCATTCCACCGAACGACCAGACTGCAACAAAAAGCAACGTTCTGATGTAACCGCTTTTTGCATCTCCATAACCCTGTCAGAAGACAACGTTATGGAGGTGTTTATTGCCACTTCTGCCTTTTCCGCGTATTACCTCATCGCTTTCATCATATAAACACTCAGCGGATCCGGGGCCAGGGCATAGTCGCCAAACGCCTCTGTCCGGCAATAACCCAGTTTTTCATACAGCGTGATCGCTTTTTCCTGAAACACACCCGTTTCCAGAAAAAGTTCTTTATGCCCCAACGCTTTCAGTTTCTTTTCCATTGCGGCAATCAGTGATGAGGCAATGCCCTGACCGCGAAACAGTGGATTCACATAAACCCGTTTCATTTCCGCGAGGCCATGTTTTGTGATAAACAGACAGGCGCAACCGGCCCAGTCATCATCGACTCTCGCCATAAAACACGTGATCTCACCTTCATCAAGTTCAGTGATGTTAATTCCCTGAAATGATTCCGGCGGATAGAGCGGGTATTGATAAGCATCCAGCTCAGCAATCAGTCGTGTCAGATGCGGATGAGCCGCATCGGTTTCAAAAATCTGGGCACTCACAGCGCGCGCTCTCAATATAACAAAATGGATTTATATTTTTAACGTAAATTACCGCGAAAACAAGGGACTGGCAGGCAGAAGTGTGGCCGGAAAGGCGTAGTAGTGTAAGAAGAGTGTAAAATTTAATTATATTCCTGAGACGTCTGTCAGAGTTATCTGATTTTACGCGACTCCGCTTCATTTTATACATGGTCTGTATTTCTTTTATGTAACATTCATCCGGAGTGATTAATGTATAAACTGAAATAACATAAAGTGATTAATACTTTGCGTATGATCGCACCGGGGGAAAGGAAGTATATTATAAGAGATTGATTGAAAGGATAAAATTATGGCTGTCTATCCTGTTGGCGTTTTTGTCACGCTTACTTTTACACCAGGTTTATTTGAAGTTATCACTGTTCTGGATGAGGTAAAGCCAGTGCAGTATCAGGTCATTAATGTTGAAACGGGTAATGTGATCAGAGTGAATGAAAACTTTATCCGAGGTATCGTGAAGCCTTAGTGATCAGTGTGTTCAATAGCGATGAACTCAGGAAACCGGGCAATGCTGTTGCCCGGTTTTTCTTTTTTAGTCCGGCATCAGGTTGTTAAACTCTTCTTCGTACAGACGGCGGCATGCTTGCATAAACTCCGGGTATCCCAGTTCTGAGGTCTGAACTTCACGACCCAGTCGCTTCTCCAAATCTTCGTGAAACCACTCAAATTCGCCATGCAGAATGCCGGTAAATCCGGTCAGTATGATGCATTGCTGTGGCGTCAATTTTTTCACGGGGGATCCTTATGATTTTCGGGTGGCAAAAGGCAGTTATGCCAGCTCTTGCGCAATATAAATGTTGAAAGAGAGAAGTGCTTCACGCCGGTATCCGGCAGGGCGCGGCAACATATTCTATCCTCTAATGAATCCCACTGAAAAACAAGGAGTCACATATGGATCAGGACCTATTTGAACAGGCACCTCTGCCGCTGCTTACCCGGTTTGAGGTGGGTGACAGGATCAAGTTGCTCACGTTTCCGGTGGGCGTGCATCCGGCCAGCTATCAGCTGGATGTGGCGATCACCCGTATTCAGGATGGCGAATTTGAAGGTGAAATCGTGCGTATCGCGCCTCTCGGCCGTCTTGGGCATCACGAAGCGCATTTTACGCTGGGAGGGCATGTCGCATTTTTTGCCCGAAACATTCAGGGGATGGCGGCCTGAGGATCTTTGTTCCTGAAAACAAAACCCCGCGTTAAGGGCGGGGTTTATGGCTATCAAAAAACAATTTTTACATCAGGGGTTTCACATGCTTGGTGAGCGCCTGAGAGGTTAACTCGTCGGCTTTAATTTTCGAACAGTTGCCACAATAGCCCACGAGATACCAGTTCCCGTCTGCGCCCTTTTCCGGATTCACTTTGTAGCGTTCGTTACGTTTACCATAAAACTCGCGTTCCGCGTTCTGTGCTGCGTCTTCCCAAAAGCACAACGAAAACTGATGTTGTTTATCAACATGCCGTTGTCCGTTGCGGCTTCCGCCAACCAGTAAATAATGATACTCAGACATGCATCCTCCTTTTCCCAATACGGGCAATTATCCTGACAACAAGTGTAATACTCGTTTCACCTGGAAAAGCTCATCCGAAAGACTGCAAAAGAAAAACTTCAAAGGGTGTGATGAAGGCAACCCGTCGCACAATTCTTATTTCTCTAAAATTATAGAGTAGGATCGCGGTTAGGTATGTAAAAGCAGGTAAAACGTGACGATTATCACTTTTTATTTTTTAACGCGTGTGATGCGCCTCTTACAACAAATTCAGCTGTTGTGCCTCATCCGGGATGTCTGAGATTTTTTTATTGGATTTTCGTTCTTTAGCGACCGGAGCGGGACGCTGCATTTCCTGATGAAGCCAGTGCAAAATCACTCTCACTGCATATTCCTGCTGTTCAGGTGTCATAGCCGTATGTGCGGGTATGTGGTGCCATTTTTCCAGACAGCCGCGACAGCAGGTGGCCGTCGCATGTTGAGCAATAAACACCGGGTGACCGCGCATTGGCGTTTGTTTTCCGTCCTGTTCCGGTTCTGACGGGGCCAGGCGCCGGGCAATAAAATCGGCTGCGTGCTGGCTGACCGTCTCCGGTCCTTTATCCTGACAGTACCGGTACTCTTTTGCGCCGAGATGGAAACGCTGACGGAAAGGTGAAGCGGCCAGTCGCTTAAAAACATGATCGATGGAAAACATAATCTGGATGTCCGGGTAAATTCTACGCGCAGAAATAGCGGCGTTAATCCTATCAACTGTCGCCATCAGCGGTTGCCAGCCCATGTTAGTCTGGCCTGACTATCCCACTCCCGCAGGAACCTGCAATGGCAGAAAAACATGTTATAGATTTGGTCATGTCGGTCAACAAGCACGCCGAAGAAACTGCCATGCAACAAATGATGCTGCGAAACTTTATCATTGTGATGTGTCGTAGTATGACGGAAGAACAAAAGACTCAGGTGAGATGGCAGATGCGGCAGATCCATCAGGTGTCAGATGCTGAACACCGCAATGGCGATACTGAAATGCTGGAAAAAGCGCGACGGGATGTCGAGATCATGCTGGAGCTGATCAATTAGGTTTCATCTGATGCCCGTTTCATTTCTCCTGCGCTATCATTCTCTATGATAAACAAGGCAATGATAAACAAAGGGAGAGTAAGATGGGATTCTGGAGAGTATTGATCACAATTCTTGTGCCGCCATTGGGCGTATTGATAGGTAACGGTTTCGGCGGTGCGTTTCTGCTGAACATTATTCTGACACTTTGTGGTTACCTGCCGGGTTTAATCCACGGATTTTGGGTGCAGACCCGCAAATAACACATTGAATTTCAGTGAAAAAACCCGGTCAGCAGGCCGGGTTTTTTACATTCCGGGGGCATTGAGTATAGGCAAACTCAGAACAGAGAGAAGAGAAGGACGACCGGCAGACTCATCGGCCAGGTAAATCCGATAATGCCGGAGGTTAACAGTCTTATTTTTATTGTATCGCGGCTCACCAGTAAGGTGAACAGCACCGCAATGCCCAGTCCGCCCCAGTAAATCGTTTTAATCACTTCCCACCAAACGTGCACAACCAACCTCTGACCATGAATAAAATAACGGCGTGTATGATATTCCGTTAACATCTGGTAATCAAATATTGTGTGATGTTACTCAAGGTTTTGTATTGTGTCAGTTTGGCGTGAGTTGTTATATGTCGTCGATTGTGAGCGGCGCAGGAGCGGAAAGGGGGCGTAAATGGCCGCGAATGGCGGTAGGGGCAAATCCAAAACGTTTGCGGAAACGCTCGGCAAAACGTGAGCCGCTTTCATAGCCCACCTGATGCGCAATATGTGAAATCGCCAGATCGGTACATTGCAGCAGCCGCAGGGCGTGGGTCATGCGCACATCGATCATCAGGTTTCGCAGCACACAATTCTCGCCCGCCAGACGTCTGCGCAGCATCACTTCATTCATCATCAACTTTTCTGCCACTTCGGCGGCGGTAAATGATTTATGCAGATTATTGACTAATAATTCACGCACGTTCTCTGTCACACTTTCACTGCGTTGTACGGAATAACGGACACCCAACTGTGACAGCCAGAGTAACTGTTCGAGCATGCGGTGACGGGTTATCGGTGCGGGCAGGCCGTGGTGCCAGAGAATGGCGGAGTGAGTGTCGGTAAAACTTTGTTTGAACGCGCCGGGGATGTGCGGAATAACTTGCAGGGTATCAACAGCAATAAGCGGCGGGCTGAAGCCGGTAGCGTGCAGGCCCGCATCACTGAGCAACTGGTGATCCCAGGCCATGATGGCACAGCTGAAAGGGCCATTTCCGGATAAATGGTGAGTCAGGCTCAGCGTTTGCCCGCTGTTAAGCACCAGCATTTCGCCAGTCTGCAATGTAATTTGCTGTGTCTGATCCGTAATTGAGAGGCTTCCGTTCTGAATGAGGACCAGTTGTGGCTTATCAATATAAACATCATGAATAAAAAGTTCACTATGCTGAATAAGCAGAGAAATGGTTCCTATCCCTGGAGTCACTTTTATTTTACGAACCATGATGATGATGCCCGAAAATGACGACGGCAACCTGTGGTGTGCTGCCTGATAAAAAATTCCCGCTTTGCGAATACAAACAGGCTGCCGGTTGATGCATATAAATTATGGGACAAGGCAGAGAGAACCAGCCCTGGCAGCCAGGCGCTCTCTGCCTCTGAAAGCTTATTTTTGCACAAGAAATATTGGAAAAAAAACAAACAAAAAATAATTATTATTGGCGATCGCCAAAGGCAATCGAACGGAGGTCAATCTTTCCGTAAGTCGTATTCACTTGTTGTTGTCGGGACGACTGACCAATCAGCTCGGTGAGTTGATTCATCCGGGCCTGTAATAATGTTTTAATCGTATTTTCATTATCCAGAATAAGGCGCAAATAACGGCGGATATCATTCTGAATCATTACCGATGTCTGTTCTGACATCGGTAACAAGGTGGTGGCTTCGACGGCTTTCACGTAACTGACTTCGAGCTCAACCAGCTCATCCCATTTTTCCTCTCTCGCCAGCCGCAACATCTGCTCGCTTAAAGACAGGATCAGTTGATATTCATTAACCAGATACTGATGTTGATCCATTATATTGGTCCTGCGACGGGTGGTAGTTTGGGCCGATTTGCCGCCAGGCATCGGCGATATTTTCAAGCAAGGTCAGCACCTCAGCGATGGCCTCTTGATCGTTGTGTAAATTTGCATGCAATAAACGGCGGACCATATAGGAATAAAGTGCTTCGAGGTTATCCACTAATTCAGGATCACCTTTTTCGCGACTTAAACCGGCTATCAGTCCGTTATCTATGATGTTGATGGCTTTTGATAAAGCATTCCCTTTACCGGGAATATCGCCTTGTTGCATAAAAATGCCTGCCCGGATAAGGGCGCTTCGCGCCCCGTCAAATAGCATGACTACCAACTGGTGCGGCGATGCGCTCATCACCGCACTTTCGAGCCCAATTTGGGCATAGGCTTTTGCTCCTGAATTTTGGTACATACACATTCCTTATGAAGAAGAGCCCGACGATGCAAATTGCTGTGTCAGGTAATTACCTGTACTGGTCAGTTTATTGACGAGTACTGATAAATTTGTAAACTGAGTTTTATACAGCGCAAGGTTATTGTTAATACTGGTTGTTGTCGATGTAATGCTATTTGCGATATTTTTCAGCGATTTATTAATACCGTCTTCAGCATTTTGAATGGAGCCGTTTGTCGTATCGAGCATTTTCGTCAGCATGGCAGTGGCCTGAGTACCAAAGCCGGTTGTTTTACCGTCGCCCTGGAAAAAACTCACTACGCTGTCAGGCTTGGTGGTCAGCGCCGTATTGAGTTTGGTGCTATCTACCTGCAACTTACCGTTGATATCCTGGGTAATACCGAGGTTGGCCAGGGTGGCGTAATCAGAATTGGATTGAACTGAAGACAACTGGCTGCGTACCTGTGTGGCAATTGTGCGAACAGTACCATTGCCAAACAATGCGCCATTGCCGGAATCTTGCGAGTCAGCCCCTTTAGCTACGGACGTATAAGCTGTCTGATTGGCAATGGTCGTTTGCAAGGAGTTGTAAGTATCGACGTAATTCTGAATAGCGGCCTTCATTGCCGTAGTATCTTTTGTCACGCTCAATGTCTCTGGCGTGGTACTCGCTGAGACAGATTTTAGGTTTATGGTCAGTCCTTCCAGCGCATCTGTGACGGTATTGCTGCTGCGGGTGATTTCGAGATCGTTAACGGTAAACTTAGCATCCTGAGCTTTAGTCGATACGGTCATACCATTTGTGGAAGATGTCGCGTCATACCCGATCAACTGATTCAACGTATCATCACCAGTGACGCTGACTGTCATTGCATTCGCTGTACCCGTATCGTTCGCAGTCAATGCCAGATGGTAACTATTATCGTTTGCTTTGATGATGCTGGCGGTAACCCCACTTTGTTTAGCATTAATCGCGTCGCGAATACCGGTAAGCGTGGTCTGATCTTCAGTCAATGTCACTGTTAACGGTGTTTTATCTGCTTGCGCGATAGTAATTGTCCGGCTCGCCGTTCCTGCAGTACCCACATTGGTTGTGGCGCTACTGACTGATCCCGTGAGCAAAGATTGTGCCTGAGCCAATTGTGTCACTTTTACATTATATGAACCTGCAGGTGCCGTTGTGCCACTGGCTAAGGTCGCAGTGAAAGCGGTGTTTGTGCTGCTGATAGCAGTACCGGCAATGGTCCCGGCTGACTGTAATGCGGTGGTTGCCGTTTTCAGCTTATCAAGCGCCGTTTGCAAAATACCAAAGGAGGTTAATTTGGCTTTGTAGGAGGTTTGCTGAGTAGTGAATGGAGTCAGACGAGCATTTTCTGACGCGGTCAATGAATCCATCAAACTGGTGAGATCAAGACTGGTCCCTGCACCGAGTGAACTTACGCTAGCCATTTTATATTCCTTAAATAGAAGGGTGTTACTCGTGTTATCGGCAAAGATGACACAAAGTTTATACCGGGCATCTAAATTTCTATGGCAAGAATAGCTGGCTGTATGAGGGGTAATTTGCGGGTTTAGTTTGCCCTATATAAGAAAGAAAAAACGGGGGAACGTTTTTTTTCGTTTTTTTTAAATTCTGGCTAAAGGTTCCTGTGTAAGCGCCGATACAAGTTTGGACGGTGATAAAGCCGTAGGCCGAAAGCCTAAACCTAATTAACAGACTTTAAGGAAATCATACTATGGCGGTAATCAACACTAACAGCTTGTCCCTGATGACTCAGAACAACCTGAACAAATCTCAAGCATCCCTGGGCACCGCCATTGAGCGTCTGTCTTCTAGTCTGCGTATCAACAGCGCAAAAGATGATGCAGCGGGTCAGGCGATTGCCAACCGTTTCACGTCTAACATCAATGGCCTGACTGTTGCTTCCCGTAACGCCAACGACGGTATCTCTCTGTCACAGACTGCTGAAGGCGCACTGAGCGAAATCAACAATAACTTGCAACGTATTCGTGACCTGACTGTTCAGGCACAGAACAGCTCTAACTCCGCATCAGACATCGACTCCATCCAGTCTGAAGTTAACCAACGTATGCAGGAAGTTGACCGCGTTACAAGACAAACCGATTTTAACGGTATTAAAGTTCTCGATAACACCACAGCAGCGGCAAGTACCTACAATTTCCAGGTTGGTTCTAAAGATGGCGAAAAAATCGGCATCGATATTAACTCCGCAGCGGGCTGGAACCTGGCTTCAGCAATTACTGCAGGTGGTACCAGTACCGCTGGTACCGCTTTGAATACCAAAGCAATGGTTGCAGGCACTGACACCGTCAATGGTAATAACCGTACAGTAAGCGCAATTGGTTTTGACGTTTTAAAAGGTAAAGTTGACGAAACTGGTGCAGCTGCGGGTACAAAACCTTTGGCAGATATCGATGCTGCGCTGAAAGCGGTGGATACTCAACGTTCTTCTCTGGGTGCTTCTCAGAACCGTTTTGAATCGACTATCAGCAACCTGAGCAACACTGTTAACAACCTGACCTCTGCACGTAGCCGTATTCAGGATGCAGACTACTCTACCGAAGTGTCCAACATGAGCCGTGCACAGATCCTGCAGCAGGCCGGTACTTCAGTATTGGCGAAAGCTAACCAGGTTCCTCAGTCTGTACTGTCCCTGCTGCAATAATTGTCTTAGTCGACAAATTACGCAGTTCGGTTATAAACAGCACAAACCCCGCTCCGGCGGGGTTTTTTTTAACCAAAATTTACCATTCTTAAGGATTAATGCTACGCATTCACTGGTATAATTTAGGATAATCTTTAGGTTGTGATCTTTTTTTAACCGATCGTTGACGCGTTACCGGCAGACGTCTGCAAACAGAATGTGCGAGACATAATCAAAATAACCGTGCTTTTCGGGCCTTATTCAGCCGATTGAACAGCGGTTATCACTGGCACAATCATACTGACCCTTAATTTGCCAGGTTACGACAGTGAGCGATCTGTATACCGCCGACGGCGTGATAGACAAAAATTCTTTATGGCAGCGCTATGTTCCGCTTGTGCGCCATGAAGCCCTGCGTTTGCAGGTGCGGCTTCCCGCCAGCGTAGAGCTTGATGATCTACTGCAAGCGGGGGGGATCGGCCTGTTAAATGCGGTTGAACGTTTTGATGCGATGCAGGGCACGGCGTTTACCACGTATGCCGTTCAGCGTATTCGTGGCGCAATGCTTGATGAGTTGCGTAGCCGCGACTGGGTGCCGCGCAGCGTCAGACGTAATGCGCGTGAAGTGTCACAGGCGATGCATAACGCAGAACAAAAATTAGGGCGACCGCCGAGTGAAGGAGAGGTGGCGCAGGTGCTGGATATTCCCATCGAGGAATACCGCCAGATATTAATGGATACGAACAGTAGCCAGTTGTTTTCTTATGACGAATGGCGCGAAGAGCACGGCGATACTGCCGAGGCATTGATGGAAGGGCACGAAGAGGCCAACCCGTTACATCATCTGTTGGAAGGCAATCTACGCCACCGGGTGATGGAAGCTATCGATGCGTTACCAGAACGGGAAAAGATGGTACTTACGCTTTACTACCAGGAAGAGTTGAATTTAAAAGAGATCGGGGCGGTGCTGGACGTCGGGGAATCCCGGGTAAGCCAGCTCCACAGTCAGGCGATTAAGCGTTTGCGAACGCGTCTGGCTAACGACCACTGATCCGCTTTTTCCTGGCCGGTTATACATTTTATATCCCTTATCAGGAATAAATTTATGCCAGCGGGAATCAAAACAAGGCCTTTAAGCCGTTATCTTAAAGATTTTAAACACAGTCAGACTCACTGCTCACAGTGTGCAAAAGAACTCGACAGGATGGCACTGGTGTTTCGCGGGCAAATCATCAATAAAGAGGCCATCGCCAAGATGGACCAGCCTATTGATGATGACGTGTGGCAAAACCTGTCGCAGGAACTGACCGCTCTGTGTCGTTTTTGCAGTGAGATAAGCTGTAACAGCCATTCGTCATATTTTGACATCATGGCGTTTAAGCAATACCTGTTTGAGCAGACTGAGATGAATCACAGCACGGTGCGCGAATATGTTGTCCGCCTCCGCCGTCTGGATGAAATCCTCTCTGCAAACAACTATCCTCTGGAAAAGCTTTCAGGGGACAGTATCCACCAGCGGATCATCAGTGATTTGCCGGTGGCGGGTCATGACAACTACCGTATTGCCTTGCGCAAATACGACCAGTATCTGGCCTGGCAGAAATCCGCGTAATCGGATCTCAGACAGACTGACATGCAATGCACAAACAGGCTCCTCCGGGGGCCTGTTTTTTTGTCTTGAATCTGTCCGCAGTTTCTATAAATTCTTTATATACTGACTCAATAATCTGTCTCTGCATCTCACCCATTTTAATGATAACAACTTCGTGCGGCGCTGTGCTGTGCGTCAGGGGAACATTGTGCCTGCTAAAATTTCTTTGCTTAAAACCCGGCTGGAAGCCTTTGACCGTCTCGATTTACTGGGCAGCACCACGCCGCTGGAAAAACTGCATCGTCTTTCCGAATACACAGGGCGTGACATTTACATCAAACGCGATGACATCACACCGCTGGCGATGGGCGGCAACAAACTGCGCAAACTCGAATATCTGGCCGCTGCCGCGCTGGCAGAAGGCGCGGATATGCTGGTGACGGCCGGTGCCATTCAGTCAAATCATGTGCGCCAGACCGCTGCCGTAGCCGCGAAACTGGGCCTGAAATGCGTGGCCTTGCTGGAAAACCCGATCGGCACCACCGAAGCCAATTATCTGAGCAACGGCAACCGTCTGCTGCTGGATCTCTTCAATGTAGAAGTGGTGATGTGTGACGCGCTTCATGACCCGATGGCGCAGCTTGCAGAACAAGCCGAACGTCTGGAAGCCCAAGGTTTTCGTCCCTACGTCGTGCCGGTTGGCGGTTCTAACGCGCTCGGCGCACTCGGCTACGTGCAGTGTGCACTGGAAATCGCCGAGCAGTCTTCGGCCGGTTTTGTCGATTTCAGTGCCGTGGTGGTGGCATCGGGCAGTGCCGGTACGCACGCCGGTCTGGCGGTCGCCTTACAACATCTCATGCCGGATACGCAGCTGATTGGCGTGACGGTGTCACGCAGTGCCGATGCCCAGCGTCCGAAAGTGGAAGCCATTGCCCGGGACGTGACAACACAATTGCAACTGGGTGAGAAAACGCCGTCAATTATCTTGTGGGATGATTATTTTGCGCCACGTTACGGTGAGCCTAATGAAGCCGGGACTGCCGCCGTGAAATTGCTGGCAGAGCAGGAAGCGATGTTACTGGATCCGGTGTATACCGGCAAAGCGATGGCCGGTTTACTCGATGGCATTGAGCGCGGGTTATTCCCGGAAGAAGGCCCGATCCTGTTTATTCATACCGGCGGCGCACCGGCACTGTTTGCTTATCATCCGCAGGTTTAATGCTCTAAGATCCGCTTATGCTTTTTTGAGCTAAGATTATAGAATTATATTCCTGATAACTGGCGCGGCGGGTGCTACTGTGCGCAAATTCGTAGGGGATATAGCGTTCTATAACTAACTATAACTGAGGTGAATATGGGTTTTTCTACACTGCGTCGTCGTTTACTTCTGGGTGCTGTTGCGGTCACGCTGACAGCAGGCATGATCAGCAATACTTTTGCTGACGAAGGGTTACTGAAGAAAGTCAAAGATCGTGGCACCTTAATCGTCGGACTGGAAGGGACGTATCCTCCGTTCAGTTTCCAGGGTGAAGATGGCAAACTGACCGGTTTTGAAGTCGAGTTCGCGGATGCGCTGGCGCAGCACATGGGCGTTAAAGCAAAACTGCAACCGACCAAATGGGACGGCATGCTGGCTTCGCTGGAATCCAAACGTATTGATGTGGTGATCAATCAGGTGACCATTTCGCCTGAGCGTGAGAAAAAATATGACTTCTCCACGCCATATACGGTTTCCGGTATTCAGGCGCTGACCAAAAAAGGTCAGGAAGGCACCATCACTAAACCTGAAGATCTGAAAGGCAAAAAAGTCGGCGTGGGTCTGGGCAGCAACTACGAGCAATGGCTGCGCGAGAATGTGCAGGGCGTGGACATCCGTACTTATGATGATGACCCGACTAAATATCAGGATCTGCGCGTAGGCCGTATCAACGCCATTCTGGTTGACCGTCTGGCAGCACTGGATCTGGTGAAGAAAACGGGTGATACCTTAGCCGTTGCAGGTGCACCGTTCTCCCGTCTGGAATCTGGCGTGGCCATTCGCAAAGACAACCCGGAACTGCTGGCCGCAATCAACAAAGCGATTGCTGAAATGCAGAAAGACGGTTCACTCGCGAAGATCTCTGAAAAGTGGTTTGGTGCTGACGTCACAAAATAATACCCGTAAAACCGGAGCGTCAGACTGGCGCTCCGGCTCATTACGAACTGATCCATAAGGTTCTTATCGGATGCAAGAAAGTATTCAACTGGTGCTGGATTCAGCACCATTTTTATTGAAAGGGACACTGTTTACGCTCCAGCTCAGTCTGGGCGGGATGGTGTTCGGTCTTATTCTGGGCTTCGTGCTGGCGCTGATGCGCCTTTCGCATTTCTGGCCACTGTCATGGTTATCGCGTTTTTACGTCTCCGTTTTCCGTGGCACGCCGCTGATCGCCCAGTTGTTTATGATTTACTACGGTCTGCCACAGTTTGGCATCGAACTGGATCCAATCCCGGCGGCGATGATTGGCCTCTCCCTGAATACGGCGGCGTACACCTCTGAAACCCTGCGTGCGGCGATTTCGTCTATCGAAAAAGGGCAGTGGGAAGCGGCGGCCAGTATCGGCATGAACCCGTGGCAAACCCTGCGCCGCGTGATTTTACCGCAGGCGGCCCGTACCGCGCTGCCACCGCTCGGGAACAGTTTTATCGGACTGGTGAAAGATACCTCGCTGGCGGCCACCATTCAGGTGCCGGAGCTGTTCCGGCAGGCGCAACTGGTCACCTCGCGCACGCTGGAAGTGTTTACCATGTATCTGGCGGCATCCATCATCTATTGGGTGCTGGCGACCGTTTTATCCTTCCTGCAAAACCGTCTGGAAGACCGCGTTAACCGTCAGGATCAGGAGCCTTCATGAGCACTATTGACGTAAAGCAACTGACTAAAAAATTCCACGGACAAACGGTGTTGCACGGTATCGATTTGCAGGTGAATTCCGGCGAAGTCGTGGCGATTATCGGCCCCAGCGGCTCGGGTAAAACCACCTTATTGCGCAGCATTAACCTGCTGGAAGAGCCGGACGGCGGGACGATCAAAGTCGGCAATATCGAAATTGATGCCAGTAAACCTATCAGTAAACAGAAGAATAACGTCCGTGAACTGCGCAAGCAGGTGGGGTTTGTTTTCCAGAACTTCAACCTGTTCCCGCACCGTTCCGTGCTGGAAAACATCATTGAAGGGCCGGTGATTGTGAAGGGCGAGCCGAAAGAAAAGGCCATCGCCACGGCGCGTCAGTTACTGGAGAAAGTCGGACTGAACGGCAAGGAAAATGCCTATCCGCGCCGTCTTTCCGGTGGTCAGCAACAGCGTGTTGCCATCGCCCGCGCACTGGCAATGAACCCTGAAGTGATTTTGTTTGATGAACCCACGTCTGCGCTGGATCCGGAACTGGTCGGCGAAGTCCTCAACACTATCCGCGCCCTGGCACTTGAGCACCGCACGATGGTGATTGTGACCCACGAAATGAGTTTCGCCCGTGACGTGGCTGACCGCGCGATCTTTATGGATCAGGGCAAAATTGTCGAGCAGGGACCGGCGAAAGAGCTGTTTTCAAATCCGCAACATGCGAGGACGAAACAGTTTCTGGAGAAGTTTTTAGCACATTGATTTCTGTCCCTTTCTGCGAAGGGAAACAGAAAGATCTGCAAGTGATCCGGGCCGCTCCCTCCCCTGCGAAGGGGAGGGTTGGGGTGGGGTATTAATGCAAAATCAGTAAGTTGAAGTATGCTTTGATCAGGTGTCAGCCCTTAAAACCCCCTCCCAGCCTCCCCCTTCGCAGGGGGAGGAGCAAAACACCCTTACCCGATCGTCATCAGACTCGCATTTCCCCCCGCGGCAGCCGTATTCACACTCAGTGAACGTTCATGCAACAGGCGTTCCAGCAGAATATTGTCCTCGCCGCGCGCAAAGCCCTGTACCGAAATAATGGCGCCCGGACGCTGCGCAATGGTCTGACAAAGCTCGCGCAACTGATCCGCATCACCGTGATAAATCACCGCATCAAATACCTGCGCATCGTTCTGCCAGTCTTTGGCGAAATCGACTCGCGCCTGCACCGCTTCTGGCAGGATGTTGAACAAATCACGTTGCAACGGTGCTTCCGGCCACAGAATACGGCAACCTGTCGCGGTGACAGCGGCAAGCTGGATCAGGGCATCTTCCTGATTATCGGCCAGTGCCAGAACACGCTCGCGCGGTAACAGTGCGTAAGTGTTACGCTCGCCGGTTGGCCCCGGCAGTGTGCGCAAGGTGCCGCCCTGACTGGTTTGGGCGAAACGTTCGCAAACCGTGACAAACTGCTCGCGGTGCTTCTGTTCTGCCGCCCATTGTTGCAGCGCACGGTGCGGTGCCAGCAAGGCTTCGCGCACGGAGGTATCGAGCGGCAGTTCGCGATCCTGACGTAACAGGGTTTGCTGTACGGCGTCTTGCGGACGGCTGCTCAGCAGGCGATACAGATACAGCGGACCACCGGCTTTCGGCCCCGTGCCTGATAAGCCTTCGCCACCAAACGGTTGCACGCCCACGACAGCACCCACCATATTGCGGTTCACGTACATATTGCCGACATGCGCCTGCTGCGTAACGCGATGAATGGTTTCGTCGATGCGGGTATGAATACCCAGCGTCAGGCCATACCCGGCGGCATTAATCTGACCGATCAGCTTATCCAGATCCTGACGCGCATAACGCACCACGTGCAGCACCGGCCCGAAGATTTCTTTCTTCATCTCATCGAAGCTTTCCAGCTCGATCAGCGTCGGTTTAACAAAAGTGCCATGGCTCCATTCCTGCTGGTCAGCGGCAAATTCCTGCGCAGCCTGGTATACGGTGCGACCTTTGGCACGCATCGCATCGATATGTGTTTCGATACCGGCTTTCGCTTCGGCGTCGATCACCGGCCCGATGTCGGTACTCAGATGTTCCGGATTGCCCATGCGGCATTCCGCCATCGCACCGCGCAGCATTTGCAGCGTATGGTCGGCGACGTCGTCCTGAATACACAACACGCGCAGGGCGGAACAACGCTGACCCGCGCTGTCAAAGGCCGAGGCCACCACGTCCATGACCACCTGTTCGGTCAGCGCGGAAGAATCAACAATCATGGCGTTCAGTCCGCCGGTTTCGGCGATAAGCGGCGTCGGACGTCCCTGCGGATCCAGACGACCGGCGATGTTGCGTTGCAGAATACCCGCGACATCCGTCGAACCGGTAAACAGCACGCCGCGCACGCGTTCGTCATTGACCAGTTGCGAACCGACCGTTTCACCGCGGCCTGGCAGCAACTGCAATACGCCAGCCGGAACCCCGGCTTCATGCAGAATGCCGACGGCCAGCGCAGCGATCAGCGGCGTTTGTTCAGCGGGTTTTGCCAGCACGCTGTTCCCGGCGGCCAGCGCGGCAGCAATCTGACCGGTAAAGATCGCCAGCGGGAAGTTCCACGGGCTGATACAGACCACCGGCCCCAGCGGACGGTGTGTGTCATTGGCGAAATCTTCGCGAATTTGCCCGGCGTAATAATGCAGGAAATCCACGGCCTCACGCACTTCAGCGATGGCGTTATTAAAGGTTTTTCCTGCCTCACGCACCAGCACACCAAGCAGGTTTTGCAACTGCGCTTCCATCAGTTCTGCACCGCGTTGCAGGATGGCGGCACGTTCTTCGGGAGGCGTCGCAAACCATATCGCACCGGCAGCGGTCGAGGCATCCAGCGCACGGCTGATTTCCGCCTCTGTCGCTTCCCGAACATACCCGACGATATCGCTATTTTCAGACGGGTTGAGCACCGGCAGGAATTCGCCGTCGTCCGTTGGCGCATCAATTATCGGCTGCGCTTTTACCGGATGGCTGGCACTTTGCAGCAGGGCGCTGGAAAGAGAGGCCAGACGGTGCTCGCTGGCCATATCCAGACCGGAAGAATTCACGCGTTTGTCGCCATACAGATTGCGCGGCAGGGCGATGCGCGGGTGCGGTAATCCGATCTGGCCTTCGCTGGCGGCCAGCGCTTCGACCGCCAGAACCGGATCAGCAACCAGTTCATCGATCGGTAACGTGGCATCAGCGATACGGTTAACAAAGGAAGTATTCGCGCCGTTTTCCAGCAGGCGACGCACCAGATAGGCCAGCAGCGTTTCGTGCGTACCGACCGGCGCATAAATACGGCACGGGCGGTTCAGTTTGCCGTCAGAAATTTTCCCCACTACCTGCTCGTACAGCGGCTCACCCATGCCGTGCAGGCACTGGAATTCGTACTGACCGGGATAATAGTTATTACCGGCCAGCTGATAAATCGCCGCCACGGTGTGGGCATTGTGCGTCGCGAACTGCGGGTAAATCAGGTTTGGCACGGCCAGCAGTTTACGGGCGCAGGCCAGATAGGAGACGTCGGTGTAAACCTTGCGGGTATAAACCGGATAATCTTCCAGACCGTCCATTTGTGCGCGCTTAATTTCGCTGTCCCAGTACGCGCCTTTCACCAGGCGGATCATCAGACGGCGGCGGCTGCGCTGTGCCAGACTGGTCAGGTAATCAATCACCATCGGGCAGCGTTTCTGATAGGCCTGAATCACGAAGCCGATGCCATTCCAGCCCGCCAGTTCCGGTTCAAAGCACAGTTTTTCCAGTAAATCGAGGGAGATTTCCAGACGGTCTGCTTCTTCGGCGTCAATGTTAATGCCGATATCGTAGCTGCGTGCCAGCAAGGTCAGCGACAGCAGGCGCGGGTACAACTCTTCCATTACCCGTTCATATTGCGCACGACTGTAACGCGGATGCAGGGCGGAAAGCTTGATAGAAATGCCGGGGCCTTCATAAATGCCGCGACCGTTGGAGGCTTTACCGATGGCATTGATCGCCTGCTGGTAAGACTGCAAATAGGCCTGCGCGTCTTTCTCTGTCAGCGCCGCTTCGCCCAGCATATCGTAGGAATAGCGGAAGCCTTTTTCTTCATGTTTTCGGGCATTGGCCAGCGCTTCGGCGATGGTTTCGCCGGTCACGAACTGCTCGCCCATCAGGCGCATTGCCATGTCCACACCTTTGCGGATCAGCGGTTCGCCGCTTTTGCCGATGATGCGGTTCAGGGATTTTGACAGGCTCGCTTCATTGTGGGTCGCTACCAGTTTACCGGTGAACAGCAAACCCCAGGTCGCGGCGTTGACGAACAGCGACGGGCTGCGGCCCAGATGCGAATGCCAGTTACCGTTGCTGATTTTGTCGCGGATTAACGCATCGCGTGTCGGTTTGTCGGGAATACGCAGCAGTGCTTCCGCCAGACACATCAGCGCCACGCCTTCCTGAGAAGACAGGGAGAACTCCTGCAACAGACTTTGCACCATACCGGCGCGGCCGTTTGCACTCTTTTGGTTCCTGAGTCTGGTGGCAATGTCAGCAGCCAGTTTCAGCGCAGCATCATTGAGCGGGGCAGGCAGACGCGCCTGTTCAAGCAGCATGGACACGGCTTCAGGTTCAGGGCGGCGACAGGCGGCGGTGATGGCAGAACGGCTGACAGACTGTGGCAGGACCTGCTCGGCGAAATCCAGGAACGGCTGATGGGTTTCCTGAAGCGGTTGCGCAGCGGCATCTTCCATACCTTCAGACGCAGCGCCATTCAGCGCCGGAATTTCCGGCAGGGCGTCGCCATTTTCCAGTCGTTCCAGATAGGAAAATATCGCTTGCTTGATCAGCCAGTGCGGCGTGCGGTCAATTTTATGAGCCGCTTCTTTCAGCCTGTCGCGTGTGCCTTCGTCCAGCTTCACGCCCATCGTGGTCATACCCATGCGCAAACACTCCATATGAAAAATTTCAGGTGAATTCATTATCTTTATGCCGAGCAATATCTTCTATGTTGCAACCTTGTGCAACCCTGTTAATGCATGAAGTATGCCCGTTGTGATTCATCTGGCATTTTTAACAATAAGATAACGGCACGGATCTTGCCTGCATTTTCCAGACGGCAATACCGGAGGTTGTATCGGGTGCAACTTTTCCCCCTGCAAAGTACAACCGGTATTGCGGATAACTGTGATGGAGGGTTAATTTTGTGTATTTGAATTGTTAAAAATATTGAAAAGTGGATCAGGCTACACCAGTATCCGGCCCGACAGTAATTTTGAATAAAAACCACACAAAGTCAGTGACTACGTAAAAATATGGAGAGTCTTGCTGCAACCTTGCCAGGTTTCAGCCATCATCTCGCCCCGGCAGGTTTCTGGCAGCACTTCGGGTGGAGTGCCTCAGAACAGACAGGTGCCGGACAACATCGCAAAAAATAAGAAAGTGGAGAAAAGAATGACAATGAACACACCGATGCTGGTGACGTTTTGTGTTTATATTTTCGGGATGATTTTGATTGGGCTCATCGCGTATCTACGAACCAAAAACTTCGATGATTATATTCTGGGCGGGCGCAGTTTAGGCAGCGTGGTGACGGCGCTTTCCGCCGGGGCTTCCGACATGAGCGGCTGGCTGTTAATGGGGTTGCCGGGGGCGATTTTTATTTCCGGGATTTCGGAAAGCTGGATTGCCATCGGCCTGACCATCGGGGCGTACCTGAACTGGAAACTGGTGGCGGGGCGGCTGCGTGTGCACACCGAAGCCAATAATAACGCGCTGACCTTGCCAGATTACTTTACGCATCGTTTTGAAGACTCCAGCAAGCTGCTGCGCATTATCTCCGCGATGGTGATTTTGGTGTTCTTTACCATTTATTGTGCGTCAGGGATTGTGGCCGGTGCGCGTCTGTTTGAAAGCACCTTCGGCATGACATACCAGACGGCGCTGTGGGCTGGCGCGGCGGCGACCATCCTCTATACCTTCATCGGCGGTTTTCTGGCGGTCAGCTGGACCGATACCGTGCAGGCAACCCTGATGATTTTCGCGCTGATCCTCACACCGGTTATCGTTATCCTCGCCGTTGGCGGCATTGATACCTCCATGATGGTGATCAATGCCAAAAACCCTGAATACACCGATATGTTCAAGGGCATGAATCTGGTGGCGATTCTGTCACTGCTGGGCTGGGGACTGGGCTATTTCGGCCAGCCGCACATTCTGGCGCGTTTCATGGCGGCCGACTCCCACCATACTATCCGCAGCGCACGCCGTATCAGCATGACATGGATGATTTTATGTCTGGCGGGCACCATTGCGGTCGGTTTCTTCGGGATTGCGTACTTCAGTAATAATCCGGGCGAAGCGGGCAACGTGACGCAAAACGGTGAGCGCGTGTTCATCGAACTGGCGAAGATACTGTTCAATCCGTGGATTGCCGGTATCTTGCTGTCCGCTATTCTGGCGGCGGTGATGAGTACCCTGAGCTGTCAGTTGCTGGTGTGTTCAAGCGCCATTACTGAAGATTTGTATAAAGCCTTCCTGCGCAAAGGGGCAGGCCAGCGCGAACTGGTATGGATTGGTCGTGCGATGGTGCTGGTTGTGGCGCTGGTCGCGATTGCGCTGGCCGCCAATCCGGAAAACCGTGTTCTTGGTTTAGTCAGTTATGCCTGGGCCGGTTTCGGCGCGGCATTCGGACCGGTGATCCTGATTTCCGTAATGTGGAAACGTATGACCCGTAACGGTGCGCTGGCAGGCATGATTGTGGGGGCCGTGACGGTGATCCTGTGGAAACAATATGGCTGGGCTGAACTGTACGAAATCATTCCCGGCTTCATTTTCGCTTCACTGGCTATCTGGATTGTCAGCCTGACGGGGCGTAAGCCTTCCGCCGCCGTGGAACAACGCTTCACTGCCGCCGAAGCGGAATATAATACTATTTAACGGATAGTTTACTTTTATACCACTCAGACCGGGGGCATTCAGGCCCCGGTTTTCAGCATTTTCTGCCGCATAAGCTTCCCGTCCTGATTTTTTCATGTGTATTTACCGAACCCCCCTTCAAAAAAAGGATCGGTTGCCTCTTGTATTTCTTTTGGCAAGAATGATAATCACTATCGTTTCTTTTTACTTTTCTTTACAGAGGCCTCATACATTCTGTTGTTCGTCAGAATGGAGGGCTCGGGAGCTCGTCATGTTCGTTCCGTTTCTCATTATGTTTCGCGAAGGGCTGGAAGCGGCGCTGATCGTCAGCCTGATTGCCAGCTACCTCAAACGGACGCAACGCGGGCAGTGGCTCGGTGTGGTCTGGATTGGCGTTTTCATCGCCGCCGCACTGTGTCTGGCGCTCGGTCTTTTCATCAACGCCACCACCGGTGAGTTTCCGCAAAAACAGCAGGAGCTGTTTGAAGGTATCGTCGCGGCCGTCGCGGTGTGCATCCTGACTTACATGGTGTTCTGGATGCGCAAAGTGTCGCGGTCTATCAAAGTGCATCTGGAAGGGGCGATTGATCATGCGCTGAATTCCGGTCGCGGTCAGGGCTGGGCGCTGGTCGCGATGGTGTTTTTTGCGGTTGCGCGTGAAGGGCTGGAATCGGTGTTTTTCCTGCTGGCAGCCTTCCAGCAAGACGTCGGTATCGAAGCGCCGATCGGCGCAATGCTCGGGCTCGGCGCAGCCATTGTGCTGGGTTTCCTGATCTACTACGGCGGGGTGAAACTGCATCTGGCGAAGTTCTTCAAATGGACCAGCCTGTTCATTCTGTTTGTCGCCGCCGGGCTGGCTGCGGGGGCTATCCGCGCTTTCCACGAAGCCGGATTGTGGAACCGTATGCAGGACATTGCCTTTGATCTGAGCGGTACATTATCCACACACTCTTTATTCGGCACGTTGCTGGAAGGGATGTTCGGCTATCAGGAGGCCCCGACGGTCAGTGAAGTTGCGGTGTATTTCCTGTATCTGATCCCCGCACTGTTCCTGTTCTTTAAACCACAGGGTAAATCGCCTGTGGTCGCGCCGGCCTCTGCCGGGCAAAAAACACAACGTTGATCCTTAAACCTTTCATCATCTTGCCTTTGTCACGGAGTTGTACATGCCACATTTTCGCCGTAAAGCTTTACAGACTGTACTGTTGTCCCTGCCGGCTTTCGCGCTGAGCGCCAGTGTGCTGGCTGCTGATGTTCGTCAGGTTAAAATTGCTGTTAACGACAAACAATGTGAACCGATGGCGCTCACCGTGCCCGCCGGTAAAACCCAGTTTGTTATCCATAACAACAGCCAGAAAAACCTGGAATGGGAAATTCTGAAAGGCGTGATGGTGGTGGAAGAACGTGAAAACGTGGCGCCGGGCTTCACGCAGAAAATGACGGCTAACCTCGAACCGGGCGAATACGACATGACCTGCGGCCTGCTGAGCAATCCGAAAGGCAAACTGACGGTCACTGCTGAAGGTACGGCCGCTTCCGGCAAGCCTGACGCCATGGCGCTGGTCGGCCCGATTGCGGAATACAAAGTGTATGTGACTCAGCAGGTGGCTGAACTGGTGGCACATACCAAAGCCTTTACGGACGCGGTGAAGAAGGGCGATCTGGCGAAAGCCCAATCCCTTTACGCGTCGACCCGCGTTTACTACGAGCGCATCGAACCGATTGCCGAGCTGTTCTCTGATCTGGACGGCAGCATCGATGCCCGTGAAGATGATTTCGAGAAAAAAGCCGAGGATCCGAACTTCACCGGTTTCCACCGTCTGGAGAAAATCCTCTTCGCGGACAAAACCACCCAGGGCACCGGACCGTTTGCTGACAAGCTGTACACCGATACCGTTGATTTGCAAAAACGTATCGCAGACCTGACCTTCCCGCCAAGTAAAGTGGTCGGCGGCGCAGCGGGCCTGATCGAAGAAGTGGCCGCCAGCAAAATAAGCGGCGAAGAAGATCGTTACAGCCGCACTGATCTGTGGGATTTCCGGGCCAACCTTGATGGCGCACAGAAAATTGTCAACCTGCTGCGTCCGTTGCTGGTCAAAGCCGACAAACCGCTGCTGGATAAAATCGACGCCAACTTCAAAACCGTTGATGCGCTGCTGGATAAATACAAAACCAAAGACGGTTACGAGAATTACGAAAAACTGTCTGATGCGGACCGTAACGCAATGAAAGGTCCTATCACTACGCTGGCGGAAGACTTGTCCAAACTGCGCGGTGTGCTTGGTTTAGATTGATATCTTTAGCGCCTCCCCCTGCGCAGGGGGAGGCGCGTCACACCGAGGCATGGCAATGAGCAACAAAAACGATAATCAGAACGACGTTTCTTCTTCCCGCCGCAGTTTACTCAAGGGCGTGGGATTGTTAGGCGGGGCATTTGCCCTGGGCGGCGCAACCACGGCGCAGGCTGAGAAAACACCCGGAGCAAAGAAAGAATACACGCCAGGCACCGTTTCCCCCGATGAACGCTGGGGCAGACAACCTTATTATGGCGAGCATCAGGCAGGGATTTTAACGCCGCAACAGGCGTCGATGATGCTGGTTTCCTTTGACGTGCTGGCCACCAGCAAAGCTGATCTGGAGCGTCTTTTCCGTCTGCTTGATTCACGGTTTACCTTTCTGACCAAAGGCGGCACCGCACCTTCAATGGATCCGAAATTCCCGCCCATGGATTCAGGGGTAATGGGCGCAGAAATCTACCCGGACAACCTGACCATGACGCTGTCCGTCGGGGATTCCCTGTTTGATGAGCGCTTCGGACTGGCACCGCATAAGCCTTTGAAATTACAACGCATGACGCGTTTTCCGAATGATTCACTGGATGCCAAACTCTGTCACGGTGACCTGTCATTGCAAATTTGCGCCAATAACAGCGATACCGTGGTGCACGCGCTGCGTGACATCATCAAATACACCCCCGATTTACTCAGTGTACGCTGGCGTCGGGACGGTTTTATTTCGTCCCACGCGGCACGCAGTCAGGGTAAAGAAACGCCGATTAACCTTCTGGGCTTCAAAGACGGTACGGCCAATCCGGATGCCAAAGATAAAACGCTGATGGATAAAGCCATCTGGGTGACAGACGGTCAGGGCGAACCGGCGTGGACGGTCGGCGGCAGCTATCAGGTCACGCGTCTGATCCCGTTCAAAGTGGAATCCTGGGACCGCACGCCGCTGCAGGAGCAGCAGTCTATTTTCGGGCGTAACAAAGCGACCGGCGCACCGCTGGGGATGGAAAAAGAGCACGATGTACCGGATTACGAAAAAGACCCGGAAGGCAAGACCATCCCCCTCGATGCGCATATCCGTCTGGCGAATCCGCGCACTAAAGCCACCGAAGACAGCCTGATGTTGCGCCGTGGCTATAGCTATTCCCTGGGCGTGACTAATTCCGGGCAACTGGAAATGGGACTGGTATTTGTCTGTTATCAGCACGACCTGGAAAAAGGTTTCCTGACCGTGCAGAAACGCCTGAACGGCGAAGCACTGGAAGAATATATCCGCCCTAACGGCGGCGGCTTTTTCTTCACGTTGCCGGGTGTGCCGGACGAAAAGCATTATCTAGGCCAGTCGCTGATAGAAGCCTGACACTGCGCCTCCCCCTGCGAAGGGGGAGGCATTAACAGTGACTTCCTCAATGAAAAGAAAAATAATCTGCTGAGCTGAGAGAAATTCAGTACAGGTAAAGAGGATCTGAAAAAGATCCTCATGATCCTATTGACGTCAGCCACAAACTTTTTTACATTTTGGTAACGCAAATGTTTCAGCTGTCATTATACTGACATTTATAAGCGGTAGTTTTCACAAGGTGTACGGCAGGTGCCGTTAATAACACTGCGGGGAGCGCGAATGGTAAAGTCCATGTTTGGGCTGTTGATCGAAAATAACACACTTCTCTCATTCACTCGTTGTTGTCGCTTAAATGCAAACGAGGGCCAGGCTTCCGACTCTCTAATATTTCAACCTTTACTATCAGCTTTTTCCTGCCACTTGCTGCAAAAAAACTCATCCACTCAACCTCAACCCTGTTCTTTAACTGACCCCGTAAATATTGACCAAAATGATGTGAATATCACTGGCTTTTATTCTGGAATTTTCATTGTATGGGTCAGCGGTTTGTCATTATTGACACTTTTGACAATGCCTCCTCGTGAACAGAAAAAAACCAAAAGACTTTCCGTTAATCCCTTTGGTTTCTTTTCCTCTTCACGTTATTCATTGGCTTCACTTGGTCTAAAAGGAGACCAAAACCTCATTTGTGAGTGAAACATAACCGTGCGGGCATTATGCCTTAGCGTTAAGTGAATCAAACTGTAAGGTGCCACTATGGGAAGACAGAAAGCAGTGATCAAAGCTCGTCGTGAAGCAAAACGTGTTATTCGTAGTGATTCACGTAGTCACCGCCAGCGCGAGGAAGAATCTGTGACGTCATTGGTACAGATGGGCGGTTTGGAATCGATCGGCATGGCTCGCGACTCCCGCGATACGTCCGTCATCGAAGCGCGTACTGAAGCTCAAGGTCATTACTTATCAGCCATAGAGAATAAGCAGTTAATTTTTGCCACCGGTGAAGCCGGTTGCGGCAAAACATTTATCAGCGCTGCGAAAGCGGCAGAGGCATTAATTCACAAAGAAATCGACAGGATTATTGTGACGCGCCCGGTATTGCAAGCCGATGAAGATCTCGGTTTCCTGCCCGGTGATATTTCTGAGAAGTTTGCCCCTTATTTCCGTCCGGTCTACGACATTCTGTTACGTCGTCTGGGTTCATCATTCCTGCAATATTGTTTGCGACCGGAAATAGGAAAGGTTGAAATTGCGCCATTCGCTTATATGCGCGGGCGTACTTTCGAAAATGCAGTGGTTATTCTGGACGAAGCTCAGAATGTCACGGCCAGCCAGATGAAAATGTTCCTGACCCGTCTCGGTGAAAATGTGACGGTGATTGTTAACGGTGATATTACCCAGTGCGATTTACCACGTGGCGTAGTATCGGGGCTCAGCGATGCGCTATCCCGCTTCGAAGAAGACGAGATGGTCGGCATCATTAAGTTTGGTAAGCAGGACTGCGTCCGTTCCGAGCTGTGCCAGAGAACGTTGAACGCTTATTCATAAACCCCCATCAAAATGCAAAAGGCCGCTCAGTTGAGCGGCCTTTCTTTTATCATTCTTCATTAAATCAAAATCATTTGGGTTGCATCAAGGCGGCAACCCGAAGGATGAAGATTTAAAGCATTATCAGCATCATGTAGGCGCAGAAAAGGGCCAGATGTGCCGTACCGTTTAATACATTGGTACGGCCAGTGGAGAAGGAAATCTGACATAAAATCAGCACCGCCAGCATCACCACAATATTCGCCGGATCAAGGCTGAAAATCAGATCCTGACCTGTCAGGGTGGCGATGACGGTCACCGCCGGTACGGTCAGTGAAATTGTCGCCAGCACGGAGCCGAAGAATAAATTCATCGCACGCTGTACCTGATTTTTCAGTACCGCTTTCAGTGCGCCCAGACCTTCCGGTGAAAGGATCAGTAACGCGACCAGAAAACCGGTGAACTGCGCGGGTGCATTCAGTTCTGTCAGCAGGCTTTCCAGCGGATTGGCGTTGAACTTGGTCACCGCGATAACCAGCACCAGATGGACTATCAGCCACAGCGTGTGTGTCAGGTTGCTTTTTGACGACGGTTTACCGTGACCATCTTCTTCGCCTTCATCTTCATGCTCGTAGATAAACAGGCTCTGATGGGTTTTGGTCTGGATAAGCAAAAATACGCCGTACATGGCGGCGGAAATCACCGCGACAAACAACGCCTGTGGCGTCGAGAAATTGCCCGCCGGCAACGCGGCAGGCAGCACCAGCACAATCACCGCCAGCGGGAATATCGCCATCAGGTACTGTTTGATACCGCCGAGATTCACATATTGCGTGGCAAATTTGCGCCCGCCCAACAGCAGGGCCACGCCCACCAGACCGGCGGTCACAATCATGATGATCGAGAACAAGGTGTCACGCATCAGCGCGGGAGCGGCGTCGCCGGTCGCCATCAGGGCCGAAATCAGGCTGACTTCGAGGATGACGACGGAAAGGCTGAGGATCAGCGACCCGTACGGTTCGCCCAGACGATGTGCCAGTACGTCGGCATGACGTACCACGCTGAAAGCGCTGGCGAGGATACCGACCAGCGCAATTAAATTGATGCCGACAACCGAGGCAAAGTTACTGCTGTTGCCCCAGAGGACGAGAACGATAAGGGCTGCGATGGGAAAAACCAGGGAGTATTCCTGATGGCGGGTTTTGATTTTTGGATGTTCCTGTGAAGACACCATGATGATTATTCTCCTTATAAACGCTCACGTAATAACAACCGCCTGTCAGTTGTCAGCAAAATGCATAGCAGCATAAAGGTGTAACCCTTTAAGTATAGTAGATAAAATAATCTATTAACAGAATAATATTGTGGTTAAGACATAAATAATATCATAGCTGTTGTTTATGGCTGCCTGTTGTTGATTAACTGGCTAAAAATACATAATTAACTCGTGTTGTTAAAATATTAAGTCAATTTAAAACAAGAGCTTACTTATTGTTTGTATGAATATGGAGGCTATGCGTCAATTTATGTAAATAATGATGATACCCACACTATTTTGGCGTGAAAGCGTGTCGTCAGCGGCCCGATAACGAGAATAATCTGGCAGAGTCCTTTGAGGGTAGCAGCTAGACTTAACGCTGTGCGCAAACGTGCACACAAAGACTGTCACAGCCATGAACGCAATGAAAAAGGAACGACTATGCCTTATCAGAACCGCTCAGCGTTGCCTGAATCCGTGCGCAATGTGCTTCCCGCCCATGCGCAGGACATCTATAAGGAAGCGTTTAACAGTGCATGGGATGAGTATAAAAAACCTAAAGACCGGCAGGGCGATGACTCCCGGGAGGAAACGGCGCATAAAGTGGCCTGGGCCGCGGTGAAACACGGATATAAAAAAGGGGATGACGATAAGTGGCATCCTAAGAAATCCTGATGTTAACGGCAGGTGAGGGAGATCCCGCACCTGCCAGAACGCCCGTTCTGCCCCGCGCTTTCCCGCTGTTTTTGATGTATTCCCTTCTGAAATATCAACATTCATGCAATGTTCATAAAATAATCACTTTATTTTCGTTTTGTGATCGCTCTCAACCTTGATTGCAACGAAAGAAACGAATAAGGTTTCATCCAGCAGGGGTATACGAAACTTCCTAATAAATCTTCCCCGCCGCCTGAAGCTCAGGCGAAAACTGTCCGATAACCTCACAAGATGAAACCCACGATAACGGAGAACACAGCGTTAACAGCATGGCATGTTCAAAAGTAAGTCGTACCGAAGGGGGAATGAATGTTAACTCGAGATTTCCTGCGTAACGCAGATTGCAAAACAGCATTCGGCAGCATTGATGAATCGATGCTGCTGACCCCTGAACAGCGCGCCGCCTCTCTGAGCTGCACGCTGGCGCGTCGCCCCGATAACAGCCCGGTCTGGATTTTTGGTTACGGTTCACTGATGTGGAACCCGGTTTTTGATTCGGAAGAGGCGCGTCCTGCTACATTGCACGGTTATCATCGTGCTTTCTGTTTGCGTCTGACCTCCGGGCGCGGAACCCATGCGCAACCCGGCCGTATGCTGGCGCTGCGGGATGGCGGAAAAACCACCGGTCTGGCGTTCCGTCTGCCGGAAGACAAACTTCTCGATGAACTCGAACTGCTGTGGAAGCGCGAAATGCTGACCGGCTGTTATCGCCCGACCTGGTGCGAACTGGATCTCGACGATGGCCGCAAGGTGACGGCGCTGGTGTTCATTATGGATCCCTCGCATCCGCAATATGAGGCCGATACCGATTATCAGGTTATTGCGCCACTGATTGCGCAGGCCAGCGGCCCCCTCGGCACCAATGCGCAATATCTGTTTGCCCTGGAAAAAGAGCTGAATAACTACGGCATGCGTGACGACTGCATGAGTGAACTGGTTAAACAGGTGCGGTTGCTGTTGTCTGTGTCTCCCGGTTTTGATGTCCCGGGACTGAGTTAAATTCTCGTCTGGTGTGACCGGCTGTGCGGGTATTGCGTACAGCCCGTCTGATTAAAAATCCCCGTTTTAAGCGCTTGTCTTTTCCCTGCCCGTTAAGTGGGTATTTCCCGTTGTTTTGTACAGTAACAATCCGCCCCCATCCCCCGTCCTGCCTCTTTAATAACCAATCAGATAACGTTATGCAAAATTCGCATAACGATAGTATTTATCAGACTTTCTGGTAGGTTGAAGAAACTTTACACTCAACAAAATCTTAGCAATTTCGCTACGTTGGAGAGTCTGTCTTGATGAAAGCTTTATTACCGTCCGTCCTGTTTACGGCTATTGCGGCTACTTTCGCTGTCCAGGCTGCCACGCCGCCGGATACGCTGGTTATCGCACAATCCATTGATGACACTTCCAGTTTTGATCCGGCGCAGGGCTTCGAACTGACCACGGTTCAGGCTTTCAATAATATTTATCAGCGTCTGGTGCAGTCTGACCCGAACAACCCGATCGATTTAAAACCGACGCTGGCGGCCTCCTGGGAAACCGGCAAAGATAACCGCAGCCTGACTTTCACGTTGTCACCGAAAGCCACCTTTGCCAGCGGTAATCCGCTGACGGCCGACGACGTGATCTTCTCGTTGTCACGCGTGGTGAAGCTGAATCTCGAACCATCGTTCATCCTGACGCAACTGGGCTGGACCGATAAAAACGTCGATACCTTCCTGACTAAAATCGATGACCAGCATGTGAAAATCAGCTGGACGGCAGATGTCAGCCCGTCGTTTGTGCTGAGCCTGCTGTCTGCGCCGGTATCCTCGATTGTCGACAGCAAACTAGTGAAAGCTAACGCCACCGCCGACGACCTCGGTCACCAGTGGCTGAGCAACCATTCTGCCGGTTCCGGCCCGTACCAGATCCGCAACTACATTCCGCATGAAGTCGTGATTCTGTCCGCGAATCCGACCTCGCCGGAAGGCGCGCCGAAGCTGAAAACCATTCTGATTAAAAACGTACCGGATCCCGCCGCCCGCCGTCTGCTGATCGAACAGGGCGATGCCGATATGGCGCGTAATCTCGGTTCTGACCAGATGGCCGCACTCGCCGGTAAAAAAGGCGTTAAGCCTCTGGCGATCCCGTATGCCTCGTTGTACTTCATGCAGTTCAATGCCAAAGCTTCTCCGGCGCTGGGGAATCCGGCCTTCTGGGAAGCCGCGCGTTACCTGTTCGATTACAACCACATTGCGCACGATCTGATGAAAGATCAGTTCCAGGTGCATCAGGCCTTCCTGCCGGAAGGTTATCTGGGCGCGCTGAACGACACGCCATACACCTATGACCCGGCGAAAGCCAAAGCGATTCTGGCAAAAGCCGGGCTGACCAACGTCAGTTTCACGCTCTCTACTGCCAATCAGCCACCGTATCTGGACATCGCACAGGCATTGCAGGCCAGCTTCGCGCAGGGCGGCGTAACGGTGAAACTGGATCCGGGCCTGAGCTCGCAGATCTCCACCAAGGTGAAATCACACAATTACGACGCGTACATGTCTTCATGGGGGCCGGATTACTTTGACCCGAACACCAATGCTTCGGCGTTTGCTTTCAACCCGGAAGATGGCAGCAAAACGCTGGCATGGCGTGCCAACTGGTCAATCCCGGCGCTCAATAAACTGACGCTGGCCGCCATTGCGGAACCGGATCAGGCCAAACGCGTGGCGGATTACCATCAGTTGCAGCTGGAAGTGCAGAAAAACTCGCCGTTCGTGATTGGCCTGCAAGCCAAAAGCCTGATTGCCGTACGCGACAACATCAAAGGTTACGTGCAGGGCATTAACCCTGACATGGTCTTCTACAGCAAGGTCACCAAGTAATGACAGACAGTTCAGCACCCGCCGGATTCGTCCGGCAGGGTTGGCGCTGGTCAGGCCGTTTGCTGACCGGCGTGATTTCACTGGCGCTGACGTTACTCGGTCTGCTGGCGTTTACGTTTACGCTTTCCCATCTCGCCCCGATTGACCCGACGTTGCAGGTGGCGGGCGATCATGCCAGCGAAGCCACCTATGCGCAGGTGCGTCGCGATTTAGGTCTCGATCAGTCGGTACCGGTGCAATTTGTCCGTTATCTGGAAAATCTTGCACACGGCGATATGGGCATCTCCCGTATCACCGCGCAGCCGGTGGCCAGTGACTTAATGCGCACCTTCCCGGCAACGGTTGAACTGGCGACCTGTGCGATCCTGCTTGGCGGCACGTTCGGCATCCTGCTGGCATTCCTGGCGGTGTGGAAACCGGGAAGCTGGCTGGATAACGTGGCGCGGCTGGTATCTCTGCTCGGGTATTCCGTACCGATTTTCTGGCTGAGCCTGCTCGGCCTTTTGCTGTTTTACGCCGTGCTGCACTGGGCGGGCGGGCCGGGCCGGCTTGATGACCTGTATATGTACACCATGACGCCGCGCACCGGTTTTGTGCTGATTGATACCTGGCTTTCCGGCGACCGCGACATGTTTTACAACGCCATCAGCCATTTATGGTTGCCGGTAACGGTGCTGGCGATGTTGTCGATGGCGGGTATTACGCGCCTGCTGCGTGCGTCGATGCTCGGCGAAATGAATAAAGAATATGTGATTCTGGCGCGGTCTAAAGGGGCTGGCAGGATGCGTGTTCTGCTTTGCCATGTCTTCCCGAACGTACTCGGCACGCTGATCACGGTGCTGACGCTTTCCTACGCCAGCCTGCTCGAAGGCGCGGTGCTGACGGAAACCGTCTTTGCCTGGCCGGGTGTCGGACGTTACCTGACCACCGCACTGTTCGCTGCGGATACCCCGGCAATTCTTGGCGCTACGCTGCTGATCGGCACCTGCTTTGTGCTGCTTAATGCGCTGGCTGACGCCCTTACTTATCTGCTCGATCCGCGAACCCGGTAGTTTCTATGACTCAAATGATCCCTGAACAACCCACGCAGGTTGAGGCCGACGCCGAAACCTCTGTCTGGAAACCCGCCCGGCGCATCACCACGTTTTCCGTGGGGCTGGTGCTGGTGGCTATTCTGGTGCTCACCGCGCTGCTCGCGCCGTGGCTGGCACCGTTTGACCCGAACATTCAGCACATCGAATTGCGCCTGCTGCCACCCTCGGAAACCCACTGGCTGGGCACCGACGGTTTTGGCCGCGATTTGCTCTCGCGTGTGGTATATGGCGCGCGCCCGACGCTGCTGCTGGTGTCACTGATTTTACTGCTGACCATTCCGGTAGGGCTGCTGATCGGTATCAGCGCTGGTTACATTGGCGGCTGGTATGAGCGCATTGTGATGCGACTGACTGATATCGTGATGTCCTTGCCCAGTCTGGTGATGGCGCTGGCGCTGGTGGCGATCCTTGGCCCCGGCCTGATGAACGGCGCACTGGCGCTGGCCTTCACCAGCTGGCCGCCGTTTGCGCGACAGGCGAGGGCAGAGACACTGGCACTTCGCCGCAGCGATTATCTGGCGGCGGCGCGGATGCAGGGCATCGGCGGGCTGCGTCTGATGTTCGGCCATATTCTGCCGCTGTGTCTGCCCAGCGCCGTGGTGCGTGCGGCGCTCAGCCTCGGCGGCATTATTCTGGCTTCCGCCGGTCTGGGCTTCCTCGGCATGGGTATCCAGCCACCGACTGCCGAATGGGGCTCGATGGTTGCTGAAGGCAGCAAAGTGATTTTCGATCAGTGGTGGGTCGCCGCTGCACCGGGCGGGGCAATTCTGTTTGCCAGCCTGGCTTTCAATCTGCTGGGCGATGGCCTGCGTGACAAAATGGATCCGCGACATGGCAACTGATTTTTCACATAACGACAAACTTGTCGCAAAAGATCTCACCATTTACCTGCCGGGTGAACGTCCGCTGGAACTGGTGAAATCCCTGTCATTCAGCGTCGGACAGGAGCGCGTGGCCCTGGTCGGCGAATCCGGCTCCGGCAAATCCCTCACCGCCCGTGCGCTGATGGGGTTGCTGCCGCATCCGTGCAAACTGCGTGCGTCGCAGCTGACGCTGGGTGATAACGATCTGACTACGCTCAGAGAACGCGAGTGGAGTCAGTTGCGCGGTAACCGCGTGTCGATGGTCATGCAGGATCCGAAACATGCGCTGAATCCGACGCAAAAAATCGGCAAGCAGGTGGAAGAACCGCTGCGCCTGCACACACGTCTTAGCCGTAAGGAACGTCAGGAAAAGGTCACCGAGATGCTGAATGCGGTCGGTCTGCCGAATCCGGCTTTCCTGCAACAGCAGTATCCGCATCAGCTTTCCGGCGGGATGGGGCAGCGCGTGATGCTGGCGATTGCACTGATTAACGATCCGCAGTGGCTGATTGCCGACGAACCCACTTCCGCGCTGGATTTCGATATGCGTGAGCAGGTTCTGGGGCTGATCGAGCGTTTAGTCGGGCAGCGCAATATGGGCCTGATTTTGATCAGCCACGACCTGCAACAGGTCGCACATTATTGCGAGCGCGTGCTGGTGATGTACAAAGGCGAACTGCTGGACGAACTTCCCGCAGATCAACTGGCGAATGCCACGCACCCGTACACTCATACGCTGTGGTCGTGCCGTCCGAGTAAATTTACTCACGGTGAACGCCTGCCGGTGCTGGATCGCGCGCTGCTGGCTTCTTTGAAACAGGAGCCGCGCCATGAGTGAGGTTATTGCTGAACTGCATCAACTGAGCGTGTCACATCGTCAGGGATACGAAACCCGCACGGTGGTGCATAACGTCAACCTGACCATCAGCAAAGGGGAATGTTTCGGGCTGGTCGGGCCGTCCGGTTGCGGAAAATCCTCATTGCTGTGGGTACTGGCTGGCCTGAACGGACACTGGGACGGCAGCCTGACGCTGCTTGATCATCAGTTGAAACCCGGTAAACCTTTTACCGGTAGCCTGCGCCGCGACGTGCAGATGGTTTTTCAGGACCCCTATGCCTCGCTGCATCCCAAACACAAACTGGTACGCACGCTGGCAGAGCCGCTGAAAATTCTCAAAGAGCAGGACATCGAACAGAAGATTGCCGAAGGTTTCCGTCAGGTGGGGCTGGATCCGACGCTGATGAACCGTTATCCGCACCAGCTTTCCGGTGGTCAGCGTCAGCGCGTGGCCATTGTCCGCGCACTCCTGCTTAAACCGAAACTGCTGCTGCTCGATGAGCCGACATCTGCCCTCGATATGTCCGTGCAGGCGGAAATCCTTAATTTACTCAACGATCTGAAAGCCAGCAGTGACCTGACCATGATTCTGGTCAGTCACGATGCCGACGTGATTGATCATATGTGTGACCGGGCAGTGCATATGGCGAAGGGTTACGTGCTCAGTTGATCCCCCGTCATCCTTCGCACTGGGTCAGCGTTGGCTGTCTTCGTAAACCCGGGTCACATACTTGTGTATGCTCCCAGGGATTTACTCAGTTGCCGCCTTGATCCAGTACGAATGATTTAGGGGTAGTCCTGGAATCAATTTCCTTAATCTAATTTATTAAATAACAAAGCTTTATTTCATTGTTCGGGCCTTGCCGCTGCACCTCTACACTCGGAAAAACTGTCTTTTCACCTGTGGAGATCGACCTCAATGAAAGTACGTGTTCCTTCCCTGTTATTTTTGCTCATGATGGCGGTAACCCGCGTGGATGCGGCGACCCCTGCGGATACGCTGGTGGTGGCCGGTTCGCTTGAAGGTATTATCAGCCTGGATCCGGCGGAGAGTTTTGAAACCGTCAGTTCCGGTAATCTGGTCAACCTGTATCAGCAACTGGTGGTTTCAAACCGCCAGCATCCCGACCAGCTCGAACCTGACGCCGCCAGCTGGCAGCCGGGACCGGACGCGCACAGCCTGATCTTTACCCTCAAGCCGGGGCAGAAATTTGCCAGCGGCAATCCGCTGACTGCCGACGATGTCATCTACTCCTTTACCCGTGTGGTCAAACTCAATAAAAGCCCGTCGTTTATTCTCGGCGAACTCGGCTGGACGCCGGAAAATGTCGACGGCAATCTGAAAAAACTGTCTGACGATAAACTACAACTCAGCTGGCCTGCGGATATCGGCAGCGGTCTGGTGCTGAGCATTTTATCCGCACCGGTGGCGGGCATTGTCGACAGCAAACTGCTGAAAGAGCATGTCGATCAGAACGATTTCGGTAACAGCTGGCTGCGTTCACGCTCTGCGGGCAGCGGCGCATTTGAAGTGCGCAATTATGTGCCTCACGAAGCGTTAATCTTCAAACGTAATCCGAACGCTAAGCCGCTGGCAAAACTTGAAAATGTGCTGTTTAAAAATGTCGGTGATCCGTCTACCCGCCGTCTGCTGGTTCTTAACGGCGATGCGGACCTGGCATACGATTTAGGTGCGGATCAGTTCAGCTCGCTGCAAAAAGAGAAGGGCGTACATGTCGCACAGTTCCCGGCGGCGAAAGTGTTTTATCTGGCGTTTAACGTCGGCGATACCTCCCAACCGGCGCTGGCGAATCCGGCACTCTGGGAGGCCGCCCGCTGGCTGGTCGATTACCAGGGGATTTCGACAGACCTGCTCAAAGGCCAGTACGGCATTCATCAGACCTTCCTGCCGGACGGTTTAGCCGGTGCCATTGACGATCAGCCGTTTAAATATGACGTTGCAAAAGCCAAAGCGATTCTCAGTAAAGGCGGTATTGCACCGGGGACTAAAATTGATTTAATCGTGATTAACCAACCGCCCTATTCCGATATCGCGCAGGCATTGCAGGCCAGCTTTGCCAAAGCCGATATCAATTTAGTGGTGCATCCGCTGGTGGAAAGCGACGTACTGACCCGCATGCGTGCGCATAAATTCCAGTCGATCTTCACTTACTGGGGCGCGGATTACCTCGACCCGAATACCAACGCCAGCACCTTCGCCTATAACGTGCCGGGCGGTCCGAAAACTCTGGCGCAGCGTATTCAGTGGGTAATCCCGGAAATCAGCAAACAAACCCGCGCAGCGGCGGCGGAATCCGACCCGGCCAAACGCAGGGCGCTGTACGCAGATTTACAACGTGAGTTGCAGAAAAACTCACCCTTTGTGGTAGCGCTGCAAAGCAAGTTGCTGGTGGCAATCCGCGATAATGTGAAAGGCGCGAGTCAGAATGTGGCGGGGAGCCAGTTGTATCTGGATACGATCAGTAAGGAATAAGGGGAGCCTTATACTCCCTTCTCGCGGTCCCCAGGCCACAGGTCCGGGGACTCTCCTTTCAGCAGGGTCTTGATTGAGCCATTGAGGTTTGTCTGCAGCAGGTTTTTCATGACTTTTTCATAATTCGATTTTAAGCCGCGCCCCGGGTTGCGTCGGGCTTATAAGCATGATAATGATTTCCTTCGCTATTCTGCCAGCCACTTTTCCGACCACTGAGATCTTATGCGCCTGAAAGCTTTCAACCCTGACGCCCTGCAAAAAGGTGATCTGATTAACCTGCTGATCGCCATTCCCGCCGGGATTATTGCCGCGCTGGTGACCATCGCTTTTCGCGGGGCGATTTCGGGTATTAACGGCCTGATGTTCACCGATGGCAGCGACATCACCAAAGCTTTCAATGAATATCCCAAAATTGTCTGGCCGCTGATCACCACGGCTGGGGGCGTGATTGCCGGTTTTATCCTGATCCTGGCGCTGCGCTACGAAAACAAGCACGGCAAGATGCCGGATTATCTGGATGTTATCGATCAGCGCCTGCCGGGTATTCCGGTTGTCAGTACCGTGCTGCGCGGGCTGTCGTCGCTTGCCAGTATTGCCAGCGGCGGTTCAATCGGTCGCGAAGGTGCAATGGTGCAGTTATCCGCGCTGAGCGGCAGTTTGCTCGGGCGGTTTTCGCGTTTTAAAAGCGTACATCAGTCAGATATTATCGCCATGGCCGCTGCGGGCGGGCTGGCGGCGGTGTATCACGCTCCGTTTGCCGGCGCGCTGTTTGTGGCGGAAATCGCCTTTGGGGTGACCGCTGTTCAGCGCCTGATCCCGCTGTTTATCTCCGCGTCGGTCGCGGTGCTTACCGTGCGGTCGCTGACCAGTTACGCGCCGCTGTATTTGTATTCTTCCGCCTCGTTCAGCCCCTCTTTTGGCGCGATTTTTACCGTGCTGATTATCGGCATGGCGACGGGGATCCTCGGGCCGTTATTCATCTCATCAATCGATAAAGTGCGCCAGTGGATGAAACCCATCTCGCATCCCGCGCTGCGTCTGGGCCTGGGCGGGCTGGGCGTCGGGCTGGTGGCGATGATTTCGCCGCGGGTGCTCGGCAACGGTTTCGAGGTGATTGATTTAATCCTCAATAACGGCGATTTGCAGACGTCATTACTGGTGCTGCTGATCCTGAAAATTGTCGCCACGGCGATCACCATCGGGTCCGGTGCGGTCGGCGGGTTGTTTACGCCGTCGTTACTGATTGGTGCGGCGGGCGGGGCGCTGGTGTGTACTTTCCTGCAATGGCTGGGGTTCGATCCCGGTCCGGTCGGGTTATATGCCGCGATCGGCATGAGTGCATTGCTGGCGGCGACCAGTCACGCGCCGCTGATGTCGATCATGATGGCGTTCGAAATGACCCTCAACAGCTCGCTGTTGTTCCCGCTGATGCTGGCGACGGCGATTTCTTATGTCGTGGCCTCGCGCCTGAAAGTCGGCGGCACGTATCCGGTGCTGACACGGCACAACGCGCGGTTCGCAGCGAAAAATGCTTTTGAATACAGCACGGTGGCATCGCTGATTTCGCCTTGTTCAAAAATGTACGTCGATGCCTCGCTGTCTGAAGTGGTCAGCGAAGGGTTGAAACAGCGCACGCGGTATGTGTACGTGGTGGACAGACAGGAACGTTTTCTCGGCGTGGTACCCACCAATGTGGTGGCGGCCGGGCTTATCGATGGCAGTGTGAAATCTGACAGCCCGATAGACCCGTTTATTGAGCAGGAATTCACGACGATTTTCCAGCAGGCCAGTTACGAACAGGCGTGGGCGATGTTCAGCAATTCGCCGCTTGAACGTTTACCGGTGCTGGAAAACGCCGGATCCCGCCGTCTGCTGGGCGTGATCACCAAAGCCGCGCTGCTGAATAAAGCCAAAGATTTCCTGTAGTTTTTTGTGCGGGCCGCCGCCATCAGTCGTCGTCGCGATGCCTTAATGCATACCAGCCCGTCAGCAGGGTAAACACGCCGACAATCATCACCAGCAAAATAAAACCGTGGTGATTGCTGGCGAGCGGAATGCCTCCGACGTTCATGCCAAAGAAACCCGCCACAATATTGATCGGCAGCGCAAGCACGGTGATCACCGTCAGCACATACAGTGTGCGGTTGCTTTGCTCCATCTGCCGTGAGGTGATTTCTTCCTGCAATAACCGGATGCGTTCGGTCAGTGCGATAAGGTCATTCAGCACCACGGAAAACTCCTCGGCAAATTGCCGTAAATCCTGTACCACAGCGGGTGCTATCCAGGTGGGAGGACGGTTCAGCAGGCGGAAAAGTGCGGTCGGTTCCGGTGCCAGTAAACGCTGAAACCGCAGCAGCATCCGGCGCAGACGCCCCAGATCGGCGCGGTTCTTTTTGACGTGATGACTCAGCAGCCGCTCTTCAATGGTATCCACGTACTGATTGGCACGCCGTACAATCTGCTCCAGTAAATCTTCCTGTTCCTCTAAAAGATGCACCAGCAGCGCGGTCGGCGTGGTGATGTTCAGATACTCCAGCCGTTTGAATAACTGCTCGATCAGTCTGACCGGTTTGTGGCGCGCTGTGACCACCAGTTGCTGATGGCAACTCAGCCACAACGTCGACGCTTCATCGCTGGTTTCATCCGGGCGGAAAATCACGTCGTTGAGCACCGCCAGCAACGTCTCATCGAGCCGTTCAATGCGCGTACTGCGCGAGCCTTCGCGGATTTCCTCGAAAAAGGGCTCGCCGACACCAAAATGCTTTTTCAGCCATTTTTCTGACATGGCGTGATTGAGGTTGACGTGGATCCAGACGAATCCTTTGTCGTGGCAAATCTGCTGCCAGGCTTCCTGAACCTGTTGTGAAGAAACGCGTTCGGCAGGGCGGTCCGGACGAAAAACGAAACCGTATATCATTCCGGTAACTTCATCGTTGAAATTGAGTACGGCGGGTTTTTCTGTCTGCATTAAAGGTTTCTGGTGGCGAAAGCAGGTTGTTCTATTACGCCAGACATCGGCATAAATACAATAACCTCCCGCCTGATTTCACAATTTTGTCACATTCAAACAGCCTTACCCCCAATTTTCCGTCAGATGATGTCACTCCCGCCTTTTTGTTTTCTTTCCGAAATTATTACCCATAAATCATAAAGTTAACTCTGTTTAAATTTGTACCTCTTTGGGGGTATCTGGCGTTATGTAAATAAATACATGACGCGAAGGCGTTGATCGCAATCAAGTAGAAGGCTCCCGCGCGTGCATACCCTGAGCCCATATTGAGCAATGTAGTTGTATTCCCCGCCATTCACATAATGACAAAGCGCAATGAAGCCTTTGCACAGGAGAGTTCCGGATGAGCAAGTTTCTTGACCGGTTTCGCTATTTCAAACAGCTAGCTGAACCCTTTGCTGACGGCCACGGCCAGACGCTGAATACCAATCGCGACTGGGAAGACGGCTACCGCAGCCGCTGGCAGCATGACAAAGTGGTCCGTTCCACGCACGGTGTGAACTGCACCGGTTCCTGTAGCTGGAAGATTTACGTCAAAAACGGCCTGGTGACCTGGGAAACCCAGCAGACCGACTATCCGCGCACCCGTCCGGACTTGCCAAACCACGAGCCGCGTGGTTGCCCGCGCGGGGCCAGCTATTCCTGGTATCTCTACAGTGCAAACCGTCTGAAATATCCGCTGATGCGCAAGAAACTGATCCAGTTATGGCGTGAAGCCAGACTGAATTACAGCGATCCGGTCGATGCCTGGGGCTCGATTGTCAGCCAGCCGGAAAAAGCCAAAGAATATAAAGCTGCACGCGGTCGCGGTGGTTTTGTGCGTTCAAGCTGGCAGGAAGTGAATGAACTGATTGCCGCGTCCAACGTGTATACCGCCAAAACCTTCGGCCCGGACCGCATTATTGGTTTTTCACCCATTCCGGCGATGTCGATGGTGTCATACGCTTCCGGCGCACGCTATCTGTCGCTGATCGGCGGCGTGTGTCTGAGTTTCTACGACTGGTATTGCGATTTGCCACCGGCTTCTCCGCAAACCTGGGGCGAGCAAACCGACGTGCCGGAATCGGCTGACTGGTACAACTCTTCTTATATTATCGCCTGGGGTTCCAACGTTCCGCAGACCCGTACGCCGGACGCCCACTTCTTCACTGAAGTGCGTTACAAAGGCACCAAAACTGTCGCCATTACGCCGGATTACGCGGAAATCGCCAAGATTTGCGACCAGTGGCTGGCGCCGAAACAGGGTACCGACAGCGCGCTGGCGCTGGCGATGGGCCATGTGATCCTCAAGTCCTTCCATATCGATAATCCGAGCCAGTACTTCACCGACTATGTGCGCCGCTACACCGACATGCCGATGCTGGTGATGCTTGAACCGCGTGAAGACGGTTCGTATGCCGCAGGCCGTATGCTGCGTGCGTCTGATCTGGTGGACAATCTCGGTCAGGAAAATAACCCGCAATGGAAAACCATCGCCTTCGATGAAAACACCGGTGAACTGGTGTCGCCGTTAGGCTCGATTGGTTACCGCTGGGGCGAAAAAGGCCAGTGGAATCTGGAATCCCGCGAAGGGAAAGACGGCGCAGATGTCAGCCTGAGGCTGAGCCTGCTTGACGATCATGATGAAGTCGTCAACGTTGGCTATCCGTACTTCGGCGGCGCGGTCAGCGAGCATTTCAACAGCGTGGCGCTGGATGAAATTCTGATGCACAAGTTGCCGGTCAAACGCCTGCCACTGGCGGATGGCAGCACCGGTCTGGTGGCCAGTGTTTACGACCTGACGCTGGCAAACTACGGCATCGAACGCGGTCTGAACGATGAAAACTGCGCGCAACGCTATGATGAAATCAAAGCCTATACGCCAGCCTGGGCCGAGAAAATCACCGGTGTTTCTCAGCAGAACATCGAGCGTATCGCCTATGAATTTGCTGATAACGCCAATAAAACCCACGGTCGTTCGATGATCATTGTCGGTGCCGGGATGAACCACTGGTATCACCTCGACATGAACTACCGTGGTCTGATCAATATGCTGATCTTCTGTGGTTGCGTCGGTCAGAGCGGTGGCGGCTGGGCCCACTACGTCGGGCAGGAAAAACTGCGTCCGCAAACCGGCTGGCAGCCGCTGGCGTTTGGCCTCGACTGGCAGCGTCCACCGCGCCAGATGAACAGCACCTCGTTCTTCTACAACCATTCAAGTCAGTGGCGTTACGAAACCGTCGCGCCACAGGAGTTATTATCTCCGCTGGCGGATAAATCCAAATTCACCGGCAGCATGATTGACTACAACGTGCGCGCTGAACGCATGGGCTGGCTGCCGTCTGCGCCGCAGCTCAACGTTAATCCGCTGCACATTGCCGGACAGGCGAAAGCTGCCGGTTTATCACCGGCTGATTTTACCGTGGCAGCGCTTAAAGACGGCAGCGTGCGTTTTGCGGCGGAACAGCCGGACAATCCGCAGAACTTCCCGCGCAACCTGTTCGTCTGGCGCTCCAACCTGCTGGGGTCTTCCGGTAAGGGCCACGAGTACATGCTGAAATATCTGCTGGGTACCGAACACGGTATTCAGGGGGATGATCTCGGTATTCAGGGCGGCGTGATGCCGGAAGAAGTCGAATGGCAGGCGCAGGGCGGCGAAGGCAAACTGGATCTGGTGGTGACACTTGATTTCCGTATGTCCAGCACCTGTCTGTATTCCGACATCGTGCTGCCGACCGCCACCTGGTACGAAAAAGACGACATGAATACCTCTGATATGCATCCGTTTATTCATCCGCTGTCTGCGGCCGTTGATCCGGCCTGGGATTCGAAAAGCGACTGGGAAATTTACAAAGGCATCGCCAAAGAGTTCTCCCGCGTCTGCGTCGGCCATCTGGGTGTCGAAACCGATATGGTGACCTTGCCGATCCAGCACGATTCCGCCGCTGAACTGGCGCAGCCGTTTGGCGTGGAAGACTGGAAAAAAGGCGAATGTGACCTGATCCCCGGGCGCACTGCACCACACCTGATGGTCGTTGAGCGTGATTATCCGAATACTTACGAGCGTTTCACCTCTGTCGGTCCGTTGCTGGAAAAACTCGGTAACGGCGGCAAAGGCATCAGCTGGAATACTGACAGCGAAGTCGGTTTGCTGAAAAAACTGAATTACACCAAACCGGACGGTACGGCCAAAGGCCAGCCGATGATCAACACCGCCATTGATGCGGCAGAGGTCATCCTGACGCTGGCACCGGAAACCAACGGTCAGGTGGCGGTGAAAGCCTGGGCGGCGCTGAGCCAGAATACCGGTCGCGACCATACGCATCTGGCGCTGAATAAAGAAGACGAGAAAATCCGCTTCCGCGATATTCAGGCGCAGCCGCGCAAAATCATCTCCAGCCCGACGTGGTCTGGCCTGGAAGATGAACACGTTTCTTACAACGCCTGTTACACCAACGTGCATGAGCTGATCCCGTGGCGCACGCTGTCCGGCCGTCAGCAGATTTATCAGGATCACGCGTGGATGCGTGCGTTCGGTGAAAGCCTGCTGGTATACCGTCCGCCAATCGACACCCGCGCGGCGCAGCCGTTGCTGAACGCGAAACCGAACGGTAATCCGGAAATGGCGCTGAACTTCCTGACGCCGCACCAGAAATGGGGCATTCACTCCACCTACAGCGACAACCTGCTGATGCTGACCTTAGGTCGCGGCGGCCCGATTGTCTGGCTGAGTGAAGACGATGCGAAACAGTTAGGTATTGAAGATAACGACTGGATCGAAGCGTTTAACGCCAACGGTTCACTGAGCGCCCGTGCGGTGGTCAGCCAGCGTGTACCGGCGGGGATGACCATGATGTACCACGCGCAGGAACGCATCGTGAATATTCCGGGATCGGAAATCAGCCAGCAGCGCGGTGGTATTCACAACTCGGTCACCCGCGTTTGCCCGAAACCGACCCATATGATCGGCGGTTACGCGCAACTGGCCTACGGCTTCAACTACTACGGCACGGTCGGTTCTAACCGCGATGAATTTGTGATTGTGCGCAAAATGAACCGCATCGACTGGTTAGACGATGAAGGCAATGACTACGTGCAGGACGCCGTGCAACAGGAGAAAGCCCAATGAAAATTCGTTCACAAGTCGGCATGGTGCTGAATCTCGACAAATGCATTGGCTGCCACACCTGTTCCGTCACCTGTAAAAACGTCTGGACCAGCCGCGAAGGGATGGAATACGCGTGGTTCAACAACGTCGAAACCAAACCGGGTCTGGGTTATCCGCACGACTGGGAAAACCAGCAAAAATGGAAGGGTGGCTGGATCCGCAAAATCAACGGCAAACTGCAGCCGCGTATGGGCAACAAAGCCAACCTGCTGCATAAAATCTTCGCCAACCCGCATATGCCGGAAATCGATGATTACTACGAACCGTTTGATTTTGATTATCAGCATCTGCACACCGCGAAAGACAGTAAACATCAGCCGGTGGCCCGTCCGCGCTCGCTGCTGACCGGCAAACGCATGAAGAAAATTACCGGCGGCCCGAACTGGGAAGACGATCTGGGCACGGAGTTCAGTAAACGTTCTGCCGATCAGAACTTCGCCAATATGCAGAAAGAGATGTACGGTGAGTTCGAAAATACCTTTATGGCCTACCTGCCGCGTCTGTGCGAACACTGTCTGAATCCGGCCTGCGTGGCGACCTGTCCGAGCGGCGCGATTTATAAGCGCGGCGAAGACGGTATCGTGCTGATCGACCAGGACAAATGTCGTGGCTGGCGCATGTGCCTGACCGGCTGCCCGTACAAAAAAATCTACTTCAACTGGAAAAGCGGCAAATCAGAAAAATGTATTTTCTGTTATCCGCGTATCGAAGCCGGCCAGCCAACGGTCTGCTCCGAAACCTGCGTCGGCCGTATCCGTTACCTTGGCGTGGTGTTGTATGACGCCGATCGTATCGGCGAAGCCGCATCGGTGGAAAGCGAGAAAGACCTGTACGAAAGCCAGATGAGCATCTTCCTCGATCCGAACGATCCTGAGGTGATTGCACAGGCCGAAAAAGACGGCATTCCGATTTCCGTGATGGATGCCGCGCGCCAGTCGCCGGTCTACAAAATGGCAATTGAATGGAAGCTGGCGCTGCCGCTGCATCCTGAATATCGCACGCTGCCGATGGTCTGGTACGTGCCGCCGCTGTCGCCGATCCAGTCTGCTGCTGATGCCGGTGCATTACCGCACAGCGGCGTGCTGCCGGACGTCGAAAGCCTGCGTATTCCGGTGGAATATCTGGCGAACCTGCTGACGGCGGGCGACACCGCGCCGGTGCTGCGTGCGCTGAAGCGCATGCTGGCGATGCGTCATTACAAACGTGCTGAAACGGTGGATGGCGTAACCGACACCAGTGCGCTGGAACAGGTCGGATTGTCTGCGGCGCAGGCCGAAGAAATGTACCGCTATCTGGCGATTGCCAACTACGAAGACCGTTTCGTGGTGCCTTCCAGCCATCGTGAACAGGCGCGTGAAGCCTTCCCGGAAGCCAAAGGCTGTGGTTTCAGCTTCGGCGACGGCTGCCACGGCAGCGACAGCAAATTTAACCTGTTCAACAGTAAACGCATCGATGCCATCGACATCGGCGCGAAAACAGAAAGGAACAGCTGATGAACAGTTTACGACTCATTGGTTTATTGCTCGATTACCCGTCTGATGAGCTGTGGGAACACCAGCCGGAGCTGCTCGAAGCGGTGGCAGAATCTGCGGAACTGACTGAAGAACAGCGCCACGATCTGGCGCTGTACATCACGGCGTTCTGCAAACAGGATCTGCTGGATGCGCAATCGGCGTACACCGGTTTGTTCGATCGGGGTCGCGCCACCTCGTTGCTGTTGTTTGAACATGTGCACGGCGAATCCCGTGACCGCGGTCAGGCGATGGTCGATCTGATGGGGCAATACCGTGAAGCCGGGCTGGAAATCGACAGCCGCGAGCTGCCGGATTACCTGCCGCTGTATCTGGAATACCTGACCACGCGTGATGAACATCAGGCGCGGGAAGGGCTGCGTGACATCTCACCGATCCTGGCATTACTCAGCGCCCGAATGCAGGAGCGGGACAGTCATTACGCGGAACTGTTTGATCTGCTGCTGACCCTGTCCGGCAGCGATATCGCGACCGCCACGGTGCGTGAGGGGATCAAACAGGAAGCCCGTGATGACACGCCTGCCGCGCTGGACGCGGTGTGGGAAGAGGAACAAATCACGTTCCTTGGCGAGCAAAGCTGTGCGTCGGGTGATGAAACTGCGCACCAGAAACGCTTCGCCGGTGCGGTCGCACCACAGTATCTGAACCTTGATGACACGCCTGCGGGGGAACCACGCAAATGACCGACTTCCTCAACAACTTCTTCTTCAATATCTATCCGTACCTGTGCGGCACAGTATTCCTGGCCGGTAGCTGGTTGCGTTATGACTATGGTCAGTACAGCTGGCGCGCCGGTTCCAGCCAGTTACTGGAGAAAAAAACGCTGCGTATTGCCTCGCCGCTGTTCCACGTCGGTATTCTCGGCATTTTTGCAGGGCACGCTTTCGGGATGCTGACGCCGCACTGGATGTATGAATCCTTCCTGCCGGTGCCGGTGAAACAGCAGATGGCGATGTGGGCGGGCGGTGCCTGTGGCGTGATGACTTTGATTGGCGGCGGCATGCTGGTGTGGCGGCGTCTGAGCAACGAGCGTGTGCGGGCGACTTCCAGTTTTGGTGACATCATGATCATCATTCTGCTGGTAGTGCAATGTGCCCTGGGGCTGAGCACCATTCCGTTCTCCGCGCAGCATATGGACGGCAGCGAAATGATGAAACTGGTCGGCTGGGCGCAGTCAGTGGTGACATTCCGTGGCGGTGCGGCAGCACATCTGGACGGCGTAGCGTTTATCTTCCGCGTGCATCTGGTGCTGGGGATGACGCTGTTCCTGTTGTTCCCGTTCTGCCGTCTGGTGCATATCTGGAGCGCACCGGTGGAATATCTCACCCGCCGTTATCAGCTGGTACGTAATCGTCGCTGATTGACCTTCACGGATTGTGAACGGGCAATTTTGACATAAAAACGAAGGGCGCTATGATGCGCCCTTATCTTTATTTTATTGCTCAAGGACGCATCTGATGGCCACCCCAAGACAACCTATGACCGTAGCCCGCCGTTTACTTCGCAACAGCCTGATTTTATTGGTTATCGGTATTGTTGCCACGATCCACGGTTTAGTGGTCGGCAGTCCGGAAACCCCGCCGGGAGAAATGGCACCGCAACTGATGCTCGGCATCTGGTTTATCTTTATCGGCTGCGTGATGGCGCTGATCAGCGGGTTAGTGATCCGCAACAAAAAGAAAAAAGGCGAACTCTGATCTTTCGCTACACACCGAATCAGCGCTCATCAGGGCGCTTTTTTTATGTCAGCAGTGGCGTAAACCTGCGTTACGTCAACGTCACGCGCTCAGTTTTCACGCAATTTATTCTTTCACTCGTATTACAGCTAATAAAAATCCTAATCAACGTTGGCCAGGAAAAATAACATGACCAGAACGGTATACCTCAACGGGGAGTTTGTTGCCGAGCATGACGCGAAGGTGTCGGTATTTGATCGCGGTTTCTTATTTGCGGATGCCGTCTATGAAGTCAGCGCCGTACTGAACGGACGTCTGCTCGACAACACGGCTCATCTTGCGCGGCTTGCGCGTTCCTGTCAGGCGCTGAACCTGCGTCTGCCTTGTGCGCTCAGTGATATTGAGACTCTGCAAAAACGTCTGATCGCTGAAAACAATCTGGTGGAAGGGGCGGTGTATCTGCAAATCAGTCGCGGCAACAGCGGCGACCGTGATTTTGATTTCCCCGGTGAAAGCGTAACGCCGACTTTTCTGATGTTTACGCAGGCGCGCCCGCTGACAGACCACCCGAAATCAAAAAGCGGTATCCGCATGGTTTCCGTTGAGGATATCCGCTGGCAGCGTCGTGACATCAAAACCGTTGGCCTGCTGGCCCCGTGTCTGGCGAAAGAGTATGCCCATCAGCATGACGCCGACGATGCCTTACTGATCGAAAATGGTCTGATCACCGAAGCCAGCTCCAGCAATGCCTGGATCGTAGATGCTGACGGCACGCTGATCACCCGACCGCTGAGTACGCACATCTTACATGGCATCACCCGTCAGGCACTGCTGGAACTGGCGAAGCAGCACCATATCCACTTTGAGGAACGTCCGTTCACGCTGGATGAGGCACTGAATGCGCGGGAGATCTTTATCAGCTCCGCCACCACCTTTATCTGGCCAGTGATCGCGCTGGACGGGAAGCCGGTTGGCGACGGAAAACCGGGTACGGTTGCCGCAAAATTGCGGGCGATTTATGTGGCGATGGCGGTGGAAGCGAGCCAAGGGAAGACGGCTCCTCCCCCTGCGAAAGGGGAGGATGGGAGGGGGTTTTAATGGCTAACACCTTGTTGAAGCATACTTTTACTTTTTGATGTTGACCTTAATACCCCACCCCAACCCTCCCCTTCGCAGGGGAGGGAGTGAACGTTTTTAACCTGAAAGTAATCTCTCATCGCTTTTTTATTTCAATGATAAAAATGACCTCATCATTTGATTGAAAATGATTTACCGGTTGATTGCACCGTTTCTCTCTTGTGACTAATTTTTGAAGGCAGGGGCAATGGAATAATGTCCACCTTCGGAATCAGTCACAGGAGAGGTATTTTGAAATTAAGAATTCAATTCCAGGTCGCGATATTAATTATCGTGATGGCGATGGCCGGTTGTTCCACGCATCAGTACGACACGACGTTAGATAATCAAATCACCGAATTCCAGATTAAAGCCGACCGGCAATTTGTGACCTGGAGTGCGCAGGCAATGGCTGATAATACGCAACCTGCCTCACCGGTTGTTGCCTGTCAGGCTGCGCCCGTAGCCGCAGGGCAACCGCTTTCCCTTGTTTCTTCCTTTTCTGAACCAGACAATCAGTTTTTCAATTCCACTGAAACCGATTTAGCGCTGATTGAATCGCGCACCAAAGTCCTGAATAACAATCCTGCGATTGACCAGCAGATGTCCGGTCTGAGAAATATCTTCTATCAGATTAAATATAAAAGACAGCATTGTTCGCAACAGGATTCCCCGGCGTATATCAATATTCAGCGCAAACAGGTGGCAGTGATTATGCAGTCAATGCTGACATACCAGTTGGTATTAAAAAATGGCACAGGCACATCACTACGATAATCAGGGTGAACAGAATGAGTGATATTTTTGATTTAAGAGACAGGGCAATCAATGCGGCAAAAGCGTCACTGGGCGCAAACTGGAATACGGTGGCAAACAGTGCCGTTCCGCAGATAGAAGCTTTACTTCAGCTAACATGGGAAATCGAAAAGGGCAAAGGCAGTTTCCGTTCGGGGGAGTATGAATCTTTGCTGGCGACCCAAAAATCCACTTTCGTGGCGGTGCTGACTACCTATGAGGCGATCACCGCGGAGATAGCCTGGCAGGCTCTGAATGCGGCGTTTGCCGTGATTTTGAGCGGGGTGCGCAAAGTTTTGTGAAAACGGCGTTCTGGCGGGTGAGTCTAAAATTATCTTTATCGATAACCATTTTCATTTAGACTGACGGACTTGCCCGCCTCCGGGCCGTTTCTATGAGGATGTCTGATGCTCCGCCGTTTCTTCTCTTATTACGCGCCTTATAAAAAACTGTTCTTCCTCGACTTCGGGTGCGCCATTCTGGCCGGATTGCTGGAACTGGGCTTTCCGATGGCGATTAAAACCTTTATCGATAAATTACTGCCCGCGCACGACTGGGTGCTGATCATCGGTGCGACGGTCGGACTGTTGCTGATTTACCTTTTTAATACCGCGCTGATGGCGATCGTCAACTACTGGGGACATGCGCTGGGCGTCGGCATTGAAACTGACATGCGGCGCGAGGCGTTCAGCCATTTACAGAAACTGTCTTTCCGTTATTACGACAATACAAAAACCGGCCATATCATCACCCACGTCACCAAAGATCTGGAAGAAGTGGGCGAGATCGCGCATCACGGACCGGAAGATGTTTTTATCGCAGTAATGACTTTCGTCGGTGCGTTCATTCTGATGGCGACCGTGCATGTGCAACTGGCGCTGATGACCATCATTATTGTGCCGGCGATGACCTGGATGGTCAGCCGTTACGGGGCGCAGATGACTGAAACCTGGCGGCGTCTGTTCGGGCAGGTGGGGAATTTCAACGCACGTATAGAAGAAAGCATCGGCGGTATTCGTGTGGTCAAAGCCTTTGCCAACGAAGAACATGAGCAAAAGCTGTTCGCTTCTGATAACGCCAGTTACCGGACCACCAAGCTGAAAGCCTATCAGATCATGACCGCCAGCCTGACGCTCAGCTATCTGAGCACGCGCCTGGTTCAGCTGATTGTGATGGTCGCAGGCACCTGGTATGTGATTAACGACCAGCTGACGTACGGCGGATTCGTCGGTTTCCTGTTGCTGGTGGAAGTGTTTTTCCGCCCGGTGGCAAAAATCAGCTCGGTACTGGAAAGCTATCCGAAAGGGATTGCCGGTTTTAAACGCTTCACGCAGCTTATTGATACGTCGCCGGATATCACTGACCGGCCGGGCGCACGGGTAGTGAGCCATTTACGTGGTGACATTCATTACGACAATGTGGTGTTCGGCTATACGCCGGTCAGTAAAATTCTCAACGGCATCACGCTGACCATCAATGCCGGAGAAACGCTGGCGTTCGTCGGGCCTTCCGGTGCGGGAAAAACCACGTTGTGTTCGCTGTTGCCCCGTTTTTATGAGCTGGACAGCGGCAGCATCACTATCGATGGCATTGATATCCGCGACATGACCCAGACCTCTCTGCGCCATAATATCGGTATTGTGCAGCAGGATGTGTTCCTGTTTGGCGGAACGATCCGCGAGAATATTGCTTACGGTAAGCTCGATGCCAGCGAAGCCGAAATCCGCCTGGCCGCCAGCCGCGCACGGCTTGATGACGTGATTGACGCCCTGCCGCTCGGCATGGACACGGTCATTGGTGAGCGGGGCGTGAAACTTTCCGGCGGGCAGAAACAGCGTCTTTCAATTGCGCGAATTTTCCTGAAAAATCCACCGATCCTGATACTGGATGAAGCGACGTCAGCACTTGATACGGCTACCGAGCAGGCTATCCAGCAATCGCTGGCGGAGCTTTCTGAGGGCCGGACCACGCTGGTGATTGCCCATCGCCTGGCAACGATTCAAAATGCTGACCGCATTATTGTGGTCGATAAAGAAGGCATTGTTGAGCAGGGTACACATGAATCACTGCTGGCTCTTCAGGGGCGCTACGCACAACTTCACGCCGCACAGTTCCGCTAATACTGTGGCTCCCTCTCCTGCAAAAGGAGAGGGTTTAAACGGCGAATTAATCGCCGCTCAAAATCAAACTCTCTCCCAACATTTCCCGATCCTTTTCCGATGTACGCTCTCTTTTAATATTTCTCTTTTAGTAAAAGCCCGTTTTGAATAAAAATGACGCAATTCGGTCAGGGAAAAATATTCAATTTCGTTCAATTAAATCACGCAGGTAATTATTATTGCCTTTAATTTGGCTTTATTTTGTTCAATGGCTTTATTAAAAATCCTAAGACTAAAAAAATTCAGTCGTACAAAAATCTTATGGCTGCTTTTTCTATTAATGTGATAATGAACTTACCCTTGTGATAATTACTCTGCTATGCACCATTTAAATGCAATGCCTCATAATCTCGCCGTAATTCATTAACGATTGTTAACAGTTAAAAACCTTTTGATAAAGGTGATCTGGCTTGCAACAACTTTACAAAGTGAGTGCTGTTTTGCACCAAAAAAGCGCACCGCACTGTTGTGGTGCAAAACGTTATGCTAAAACCGCATATAATCAGCGGGTTAGCGACTTATGATAGAAACATAATGTTACAACTCTTTACGCTAAAAAGACTTATTGAGGCGAACTTTTCCATTTTAACTTTTCGTGCTCAGTGTTAAGGTTCGAATCGCTTTACAGACAGACGTATTTAAAAACATGTACAAATACTCACAGCCCGATATTCCAGACCTATAAAAGAAAGCGGGCATGAGAACTCCTTTATAAAAAAATCAAGGAAACTTAAATAATGATGAAGCGCAGTGTGTTGGCCTTAGCGGTCTCTTTAATTGCAGTGGGATCTACCGCAAATGCGAGTGAAATTTATAATAAAGACGGTAACAAACTGGACCTGTATGGTCGTGTAACCGCTAAGCATTATTTCTCCGATGATAAAAGTTCTGACGGCGACATGACGTATGCGCGTCTGGGCTTTAAAGGCGAAACTCAAATTAACGACACACTGACCGGTTATGGCCAGTGGGAATACAATATTCAGGCTAACCATACTGAAAGTACCTCAACTACCCTGAATTCAGATGGGACTACGAGCAGCCACGGCGGTACCGAAGGGACTAAAACGCGTCTGGGCTTTGCTGGCCTGAAAATTAAAGATTTCGGTTCTATTGATTACGGCCGTAACTACGGTGTGGTTTACGACGCACTGGGCTTCACCGATATGTTGCCTGAGTTTGGTGGTGATACGGCTAACAATGACAACTTCATGGTAGGTCGTTCAAATGGCCTGGCCACTTACCGTAACCAGGACTTCTTCGGTCTGGTTACCGGCCTGAACATTGCACTGCAATATCAGGGTAAAAACGAAAACGACGGTCGTTCAGCGTCTAAAGGCAACGGTGACGGTTACGGTGCATCCATCGATTATGAAGATATCGCAGGTTCTGGTATCGGTGCAGTTATTGCGGGTTCTTCTTCTGACCGTACTAATGCACAAACCAGCTCCACAATCGGTGCTGGTGATAAAGCTTCTGCATGGGCAACTGCGCTGAAATATGACGCAAACCAGATTTATCTCTCTGCAATGTATAACGAAACCCGCAATCTGGCACCGATCAAGGGTGGTTACGCTAACAAAACTCAGGGTTATGAGTTGGTTGCACAGTATCAGTTTGAAAATGGCCTGCGTCCGTCAATCGGTTACGTGCAGTCTAAAGCGAAAGATGTTGAAGGCGTTGGCGATGCTGACCTGGTCAAATACTTCGAAATCGGTGCGACTTACTACTTCAACAAAAACATGTATACCTATGTTGACTACATGATCAATCAGATCGATGACAACAATAAACTGGGCGTAAGCTCTGACGACATCGTTGCTGTAGCACTGACTTACCGCTTCTAAGTTAGTGGATTACATTATTACCCCATTCTGTGTCTGAAAAAGGTAATCGCAAAGGCAGAGTTCATTGGCTCTGCCTTTTTTTGTGCCTGTCATTCCCCGTCTTTACGTCATCTCCCCATCTTAAATAACAACAATAAATTCATATAGCTAAAGCTATAGCCTCAGGTTATACCCCAGCCCCAAACAAGTATTCGTCAGCCAGTGTCAGCCATGGAATATTCTCTGCAGTCTGATTAAAACCCCATTAGAAAAATAATCCCGGAGAAACTGACATGCAGCAAATTCCAAAGCCGTATCTTTTATTCCTTGGTGATGTGATGGATCCGCTGGCGGCAAAAACCGCGCGCGGTATTCACGTCTGGCGTCCTGAAGCCTGCGTCGGGCAGATTCGTCTGGCGACAGATTCTGTATCATTAGGGTTACCGGATCTGGATATCGCCACGGCAAAAGCGCAGGGCGCGAAAACCATGGTACTGGGTACGGCAAACTCCGGCGGTAAATTACCGGCACACTGGATTGATTCGATAAAAGCGGCGATCAGCGCCGGTCTGAATGTGGCGAACGGCCTGCATCAGGGGCTGAATGACATTCCTGAGCTGGTCGCGCTGGCCGCAGAAAATAATGTGCAGTTGTTCGATGTGCGCCACATGCAACCGGAACTGGATACCGGCACCGGTAAAAAACGCAGCGGCAAACGCATCCTGACTGTCGGTACTGACTGCTCCGTGGGCAAAATGTACACTTCGCTGGCGCTTGAAGCCGCCATGCGCGAGCTGGATTTAAACGCTGACTTCCGCGCTACCGGCCAGACCGGCGTACTGGTGGCCGGTGCCGGGATTGCCATTGATGCGGTGATTGCCGACTTCATTTCCGGTGCTGTCGAAGCGCTTTCCCCGGCCAATGATGACGATCACTGGGACATCATTGAAGGGCAGGGTTCGCTGTATCACCCGTCTTTTGCCGGTGTCAGCATGGGCCTGATCCACGGCGCGCAGGCGCATTTACTGGTGATGTGCCATGAACTGGGCCGCCCGCATATGCGCCATCTCCCGCATCAGTTTATGCCAACACTGCGCCAGTGCCTCGATACCAATCTGGCGGCTGCCAGCCTGACCAGCCCCGATGTCAGACTCGCCGGTTTCTCGCTTAACACGTCCTCTGTCAGTGAAGAAGAAGCCAAAATTGCGCTGGCGGAGATCAGCGAAGAATTTGGCGTACCGGCTACCGATCCGGTGCGCTTCGGGATCAAAAACATCGCGCAATGGATCAAGGAAAACGCCTGATGATCCAGATGACTTTCCAGACCGTTGAACTTCCGCTGGCAAAACCCTTTGCGATTTCCCGTGGTACACGCACTGCCGTCACGGTGGTGCGTGTTTCCCTGACGGACGGCAAATTTACCGCAGTCGGAGAATGTACGCCGACCGCCCGTTATCAGGAATCCCCGCAAAGTGTGTGCGGGCAACTGGAGCTTATCCGCCCGCAGATTGAACAGGGGCTGAGCCGCGAAGCGCTGCAACAGGCGTTACCGGCTGGTTCGGCGCGCAATGCCCTCGATTGTGCAATGTGGCGTCTTGATGCGGCAAAACAGGGCAAAGACCTGTGGCAACTGCTTGATATGCCTAAGCCTGTTTCGGTGATTACCGCCGAAACCCTGAGTCTGGATCTGCTGGAAAACATGGCAAATGCCGCCGCTGTGGCCGTCGCCGGTGGCGCGCAACTACTGAAAATCAAACTCGACCGCGAGCAGATTATCGAGAAAGTGGCGGCCATCCGTGCCGCTGCACCACAGGCTACGCTGGTGGTGGACGCTAACGAAGCCTGGTCGGGTCTGGATCTCGGCAGCCTGTTTCAGGCGCTGCACGAATTGAACGTGGCGATGATCGAACAACCCCTTCCTGCCGGTAATGACAACGATCTGGTGCGTTGTTTGCATCCTGTTCCTGTCTGCGCCGACGAAAGCTGTCATGAACGCGGAGATATCGAAGGGCTGCGTGACCGTTACGAGATGATCAATATCAAGCTCGACAAATGCGGTGGCCTGACGGAAGCGCTGGCCATGACCGGGGTGGCACGGCAGTCCGGTCTGCGCATTATGGTCGGTTGCATGCTGGGTTCATCCCTTGCGATGGAGGCGGCGCTGCCGGTGGCGGTGCAGGCGGAACGGGTCGATCTTGATGGCCCGATCTGGCTGGCGCAGGACGCCGAACCGGCATTGCGCTATGAAAACGGTGAAGTCTGGCTTTAACAGTTCAGCCTGTCTATAAAGGAGGCGTTTATTGATGACAGTGCCCATTTTGCAGATTAACGATTTGTCGGTGACGTTTTCCGGCCGGCAAGGCAAAACGCAGGCGCTGAAAGGCGTTTCCTTCTCGGTGAATAAAGGTGAAGTGGTGGCGGTGGTCGGCGAAAGCGGATCCGGTAAGTCCGTCACTTCACTGAGCGTCATGGGGTTGCTGCCGGATTCGGCGCACATTGACGCGGGCAGTATCGAATTTTTTGGCCGTAACGGCACGTGTCATGCGCTGACCGCCATGTCGGCAGAATCACGCCGCAAGCTGCGTGGTCAGGAAATGTCGATGATCTTTCAGGAGCCGATGACCTCGCTCAATCCGGTGCTGCGCGTGGGCGATCAGCTGACCGAAGGGCTGCTGGATCACGGCATGGCGAATAAAGCCACGGCGCTGAACAAAGCCCGCGAGCTGCTCAAACAGGTTCGCATTCCTGACGTTGAACGCATCCTAAAATGTTACCCGCACGAACTTTCCGGCGGCATGCGTCAGCGTGTGATGATTGCGCAGGCGCTGGCCTGCGATCCGGCGCTGCTGATTGCCGACGAACCCACGACGGCGCTGGATGTCACGGTACAGGCGCGCATCCTGCAAATTCTGCGCGACCTGCAACAGGGCACCGATATGTCGGTTCTGTTTATCACCCATGACATGGGCGTGGTGGCGGAAATCGCCGATCGCGTGGTGGTGATGTATCAGGGCAAAGTGGTGGAGCAGGGCAGCGTGACGGAGATTTTCGCCAACGCGCAGCATCCTTATACCCGCGCCTTGCTGGCCGCCGTGCCGAAACTGGGCGACATGCAGGGGCTGAAATGGCCGCGCCGCTTCCCGTTATTAGGGGACAAAAGCGGGCAAAAAATTTCGCCAGAAAAGCAATCGGTTGCAGATGATCCTCATCACACTTCAGACGATGACGGTGATCAGAAAACTGCCAATTATGCTGCACCGCCGTTACTGGATGTGCGCGGTTTGCGCGTCTGTTACCCGATCCGCTCCGGTGTGTTGTCCCGTGTGACCAAAGAAGTCCACGCTGTCGAACAAATCGACTTCTCCATCTGGCCGGGTGAAACGCTGGCGCTGGTGGGCGAGAGCGGTTGCGGCAAATCCACCACCGGCCGGGCGATTTTGCGACTGGTCGGCAGCGAATCCGAAAGCATTCATCTTGAAGGTAAAGAAATTACCCTGATGCGCGACACGCCGTTTCAGGCCGTTCGTCGCCAGATCCAGATGGTGTTTCAGGACCCGTATGCGTCACTGAATCCGCGTCTGACCGTCGGGTTTTCTATTGCCGAACCTTTATTACTGCATGGCCTGAAAAAGTCTCTGGCCGATGCCACGCCGGTGGTCAGTCAGTTGCTGAAAAGTGTCGGACTTGAACCTTCCCATGCGCGGCGTTATCCGCACGAATTTTCCGGCGGCCAGCGTCAGCGCATCGCGATCGCACGTGCCATGGCATTGCAGCCGCAGGTAATCATTGCCGACGAGGCCGTGTCGGCGCTGGATGTGTCGATACAGGCGCAGGTGGTCAATCTGATGATGGATCTTCAGCGCGATACCGGCGTTGCCTGGCTGTTTATTTCGCATGACATGGCGGTGGTGGAGCGGATCGCCAATCGCGTGGCGGTGATGTACAGCGGACAGATTGTCGAGATAGGCCCGCGCGATGCTGTGTTTAGTAATCCTAAACATCCATATACCCAGCGCCTGCTCAGTTCGGTTCCGGTGGCGGATCCGACGCAACGTGCTTTACGCAATTTTGATGATGTGGACGTGAAATCGCCGGTGCATCCGGCGGGTGTACAGATAGAAAAACTCAAATATTCCCGCGTCAGTGAACATCACTGGGTCGCACAGGGATAACTCAACATTCTTTTTTGGGACACACAGGAGAACACCATGCATCCGACTTTAGTGCGTAAAAGCCTGCTTGCCGCCGGACTGGCGCTTTGTTTTGCGGCATCGGCTCAGGCCAAAGATCTGCGTATTTCCATGTATGCCGACGTGACCGGTTTTGACCCGCACGACACCACAGATACGCTGAGCTATTCCATTCAGAGCGGCATTTTTGAACGTCTGTTCCAGTTCGACAGCAAAATGGCCGTGGTGCCGGTGCTGGCGACCGATTACACCAGTAACAGCGATGCTACCGAATTCACCCTTAATCTGCGTCACGACGTGACTTTCCAGGACGGCACGCCGTTCAATGCTGACGCGGTAAAAGCCAACCTTGATCGTCTGGCCAATCCGGCCAATCACCTGAAACGTAACTCACTGTTCAGCATGATTAAATCCGTTGAAGTGGTCAGCCCGTATCAGGTAAAAATCACCCTGAACAAACCGTTTGGCGCAATGATCAACACCCTCGCACACCCGTCTGCGGTGATGCACAGCCCGGCGTCGTTAAAACAATACCCGAACGAACAGGACCTGAGCGTGCATCCGGTAGGAACCGGTCCGTTTAAATTTGTGGAATGGCAGCAGGGTAAAGACGTCAAACTGGTGAAATTCGACAATTACTGGCAGAAAGGCTGGCCGAAAGTGGATTCCGTCACGTTATACCCGACACCGGAAGATTCCACGCAGGTAGCGAAACTGAAATCGGGCGGCGTGGACGCCGTCTATCCGTTGCCCTCCGATCTGGTGGATACCGTGAAGAGCGATCCGAAACTGGATATCGCACAGGATCCGGGTATTTATCTGTATTACATCGCCTTCAATACGCAGAAAAAAGAGTTCTCTGACGTGCGTGTCCGTCAGGCGATCAACTACGCCATCGACCGTAATTTGTGGCTGAAAGTTGGTTTCGCCGGTCTGGGATCGCCGTCTACCTCGCCGCTGCCGAAAAATGTCCAGTTCTATCAGAAACAAACCACGCCGGATTACAGCTATAACATCGCTAAAGCGAAGGCGCTGATGAAGGAAGCCGGATATGAAAAGGGCTTCGACGTTGAGATGTGGAGCTCGAACAAAACCGACCGTATCCGCAGTGCGCAATTCCTGAAACAACAGCTTTCCCTGATTGGGGTTCGCGTCAAGCTGGTGCCGATGGATGCCGGAACGCTGACACAACGTCTGTGGAGCACACCGAAACCGGCGGATGCCAAAGTGGAAATGTATTACGGTGCATGGTCGGCCTCGACCGGTGATGCAGACTGGGCGCTGCGCCCGCTGTTCGCCACCGAATCCTGGATCCCTTCGGCTTATAACGTTTCTTATTACAGCAACAAACAGGTGGATGCGGCGATCACTGCCGGTCTGCAAACGGCTGATGTGGAGAAACGTAAAGCGGCTTATGCCGATGCGCAAAAACTGCTGTGGGCGGATGCGCCGATGGCCTATCTCGGCGTGCCGGATAACCTGGTGGGCAAGAGCAAAGATCTTTCCGGGGTTTACATGCTGGCCGACGGCTCGCTGATTTTTAATCAGGCACAATTTAAATAATCAATTGCCGGAAGATGTTCGCGGGTAACTCCCTTCCCTGCGAAGGGGAGGGTTGGGGTGGGGTATTAAGGTCAAAAACCAAAGTTTATGTGTGTCTTGACAGTGGTTTTGTCTGGTAAACCCCCTCCCAACCGCCCCCTTCGCAGGGGGAGGAGCAAAGGGCAAAACCAATGTGTGTTCCGGTCTGCTTTCCCCTTCGCAGGGGAGGGAATTTACTGAATTCAGGGAATCATTTTTATGCTGACCTACTTTATCCGCCGGATACTGGAAATGATCCCCGTTTTACTGGTGGTGTCGTTACTGGTTTTCGGATTTATCAAGCTGCTGCCGGGTGACCCCGCGCGTATTTACGCCGGTCAGGATGCGCCGGTTGAGGCGGTTGAGTCAGCACGGCAACTGCTTGGCCTGAACGATCCGCTGCCTGCGCAGTACTGGCACTGGCTGGACGGCATGATCCACGGCGATCTGGGCACGACTTACCGCACCCGTCAGCCAGTGTTAAGTGTCATTGAAAGCGGTTTTATGCCGACCCTGTTGCTGGCGCTGGCGGGTTTCGCGTGGTCGGTGGTGCTGGGACTGGTGATTGGCGTCGTTTCCGCGCTCAAACGCGGAAAATGGCAGGACTGGACGCTGATGAGCATGGCGGTCGGCGGGATTTCCATGCCGCCGTTCTGGCTCGGATTGCTGCTGATCCAGTTTGTCGCCATGCCGTTCGGGATATTCGCCGTCAGCGGATTTAACTCGCCTGCTGACATTATCTTACCGGCGATAACGCTGGGTTCGTCGGTGGCGGCGGTCATGGCGCGTTTCACCCGCTCGGCATTTCTCGATGTGGCGCAGGAAGATTATGTGCGCACCGCTAATGCCAAAGGTTTACGCGCACGCCGGGTGACCTGGAAACACATCATGCGCAATGCACTGATCCCGATTATCACCATGCTGGGCCTGCAATTTGGCTTTTTGCTCGGTGGCTCGATTATCGTCGAAAGCGTGTTCAGTTGGCCGGGGCTGGGCTGGTTACTGATTGAATCCATCAAAACGCAGGATCAGCCGGTGATTCAGGCGCTGGTGATGCTGTTTGTCTTTGAATTTATTCTGATAAACCTGCTGGTTGACCTGCTTTATGCGGTGGTCAATCCGGCTATCCGTCTGCGTTAGGAGCTGCTCATGACCGATCCTGTCTCTGTGCTGGAAGAAACCACACCGGCTGCGGTGGCCTCGCAAAACGATGACATCCGTTCGCCGTGGTACGACTTTTTCCACACCTTTATTCGTCATCCGATGGCGCTGGTGTCGGGAGGATTCCTCCTGCTGCTGGTGCTTGTCGCGGTGTTCGCGCCGTGGCTGGCACCTTTTGATCCGATGACGCCGGACTGGATGGCACTCGGTGTCGGTCCGACGCCTGAACACTGGTTCGGCACGGACGACTTAGGCCGCGACGTTCTCAGTCGTATCATTTACGGCGCGCGTATCTCCCTTTACGTCGGCATTTTTTCGGTCACACTTGGCATGATTGCCGGTGTGTTACTGGGGCTGCTGGCCGGATATTACGGCCGCTGGCTGGACATGCTGATCATGCGCGGCTCCGATGTGCTGTTCGCCTTTCCCGGTATGTTGCTGGCAATTGCCGTGGTGGCTATTCTGGGGCCGGGGCTGAATAACGTGATTATTGCGGTCGCGGTATTCAGTGTGCCGGTGTTTGCCCGCATCGTGCGTGCCGCCACGTTATCGATTAAACAAAGTGCCTATATCGAAGCGGTTCGCTGCGTCGGTGCGCCGGACAGGGTGGTGATTTTACGCCATATCCTGCCGGGCACGCTTTCAAACGTCATCGTCTATTTCACCATGCGTATCGGCACCAGTATTCTGACCGCGGCCAGCCTGAGTTTTATCGGTCTGGGGCCGGAGCCTGATGTGCCGGAGTGGGGCAATATTCTGGCGATGAGCCGCAATATGATGATGGCGGGCAAATGGAACGTCAGTGTGTTTCCGGGGCTGGCGATATTCCTCACAGTCCTGGCATTTAATCTGCTCGGTGACGCGTTGCGTGACACGCTGGATCCTAAACTGAAAAAGTAATCGGAACACGCCTTTGTGAACCGAAAGTCTGAAACGGAAAACTGATGCCTTCGCAAGAACATGAAGACGAATTTCAGCAGCAGGCGCTGTCTGCCTTGCTGCAACGCTGGCGCACCTCGCGCCAGATTTTCCGCCCGCGATTTCCCTGCGGTGCAACCAATAGCCTCACCGACGTCGCCGGAGTGACCGTCGGTCACAGCACGCTGTCGGCGGGGGATGTGCAGACCGGCGTCACCGCCATTGTGCCACCCGGCGACAATCTGTATGGAAAACCGTTGCCGTGCGGCGTGGCAGTGTTAAACGGGTTCGGCAAACCGATGGGGCTTATCCAGGTGATGGAGCTGGGCGAGCTGCAAACCCCGCTACTGCTCAGCAATACCTTCGCCACCGGCACCTTGTTTAATGCGCTGGTAAAGCGCAGCTGCCGGCAATTCCCGCAGATTGGCCGTCCTGACGCTACCATCAATCCGGTTATCCTTGAGTGCAACGATTTCTATCTTAACGATATACAGGCGATGGCGGTCAGTGAAGACGACGCGCTGGCCGCACTCGACGGCGCGACAAAAGCCTTCGCCCGTGGCAGCGTGGGGGCCGGACGTGGTATGAGCAGTTTCGGCTTAAAAGGCGGTATCGGCACGGCTTCGCGCTGGTGCGAAACGCTTAACGCGACGTTAGGCGTACTGGTGCTGGCAAACTTCGGCAAACTCTCGGACCTGACGCTTGACGGTGTGCGCGCCGGAGAAGCCATCGCAAAAATCCAGCCGCAACTGGCCCCGCAGGTGGATGCCGGTTCGGTGATCATCGTGATGGCCTGCGACCGCTATCTCGACAGCCGCCAGCTCGGACGCATCGCCAAACGCGCCGGTGCCGGGTTAGGGCGTCTGGGCAGTTACTGGGGGCATGGTTCAGGAGATATCGCGCTGGCATTCTCGACGCAACGTGACGGCGTCACATTACCGGATGCCGAACTTGAGCCGTTACTGGCGCTGGCGGCAGACGCCACAGAACACGCTATTATTGATGCCTTACTGAGTGCGGAAACCGTCTGCGGATTTGACGGGCATTACCGGCTGGGGTTGAGTGACGTATTAGATAACCTGGCGAACTAGCCTGGCGCCTTCCCCCCTCACGATGGGAAGGCTGGGGTGTGGGTGTGACCTCCATCTGGTAACCAAACTAAAAGGGAACAACTGATGAAAGTGTTTATCTCTGCAGACATTGAAGGTATTGCAGGCGTGATGCGCCCGGAACAATGCAGCCCGGGAAACGCGGATTATGAGGCTGCCCGTGCGCTGATGGAAGGCGAAGTTAATGCCGCTATCGATGGTGCGTTTGCCGGTGGCGCGATGGAAGTGACGGTGGCCGACAGCCACGCGATGATGCAAAACCTGCGCGCCGATAAAATCGACCCGCGCGCCCGGCTGGTACAGGGCAAACCACGCGGATTGTCGATGGTCGAAGGGCTGCAACAACAGCAATACGATGGCCTGATGTTTGTCGGTTATCACACGGCTGCGGGTGAAAACGGTGTACTGGCGCACACCATCAATGGTCGTGCGTTTTACCGGGTAAAACTCAATGGCAATGTGGTGGGCGAAAGCGACTTATACGCCGCCGCCGGTGCTGAACTCAACGTTCCGTTGTGGCTGGTGACCGGCGACGATCATCTCGAAAGCTGGATCCGTCGTTATTACCCTGAATCGCAGTATGTCTGCGTCAAACGGGCGATTTCCGCCAATGCCGCCGAATCCGACAGCCCGTCGATTGCCTGCGCCAAAATCCGCAAACAGGCGACAATTGCGGTCAGCAAACCTGCGCCGCTCACCGCCGGAAGATTCAGTGCGCCGTATCATCTCGAACTGATGACTGCGAAACCGGTCCTGGCAGATTTATTCTGTCTGATCCCCGGTGTCGAGCGCCTTGATGCCGTCACCGTCGGTTATCACAGTCCGACCGTTGCTAATATTATCAGCCTGTTAAGTGCTTTCTCGTACTTAGCCACCACGCAGAAATAGGGCAGCAATGCGCTTACGCCACATCGAAGTGTTTCAGGCCGTGTTACAGGCGGGCAGCGTCAGCGGCGCGGCGCGCCTGCTGAACGTGTCGCAGCCGAATGTCAGCCGCGTACTGAATCACGCTGAGCAGCAACTGGGCTTCACGCTGTTTGACCGCACGCCGCAAGGGCTGATTGTGACGCCGGAAGGGCGGCGGTTGATGCCGGAAGTCGAAGCGTTGTTCAGCCATATTCAGGCCATCGGTGAGCTGGCGGAACAACTGCGTCAGGGCGAAGGCCAGCATGTGCGCATCGGTTCGGCGCACGCCCTCGGCCACAGCGTGATGGCGCCGGTGCTGGTGGATTTCCGCCGTCAGACGCCCGGCGGCAGCGTTGAGCTGGTGACCGGGCATTTCAACACCCTGAGTCAGGACTTACTGCAATACAAAATGGATTTCGCGCTGGCATTTGGCGAGCAGGCCACGCAGGAACTGGTTGCTGAGTCGATCTATCAGGCCAATATGGTCGCACTCCTGCCCAAAGATTCCCCGGTCGAAGGGCCGGTATCACTGGCGTGGTTGTGTGAGAACGATTTGCTGATGTTGCAGCAACAGGATCCGCTGGGGCAGGTGCTCAACCGCGTCCTGCGCGAAAACGGCCTGATGCCGCACTCGGCGCTGTATATCAAAACCTACTCAGTGATCGCTGACATGGTGCTGGCGGGCGGCGGTGTCGGCGTGGTCGATACCTTTACCGCCCGGCGGTATGTCGATCAGCTGAAGATCGTGGCAGTCGCGGAACCGCTGCCGTTTGAGGTGATTTTGCTGAGCCGGCGGGATCAGCCTGCGTCACAGGCGGCGCTGAGGCTGAAACAACTGATACGGAATAAGCTGTGGGATCTCAGAATTCAGGGAGTCTGAGCCTTACTCCCTCCCCTGCGAAGGGGAGGGTTGGGGTGGGGTATTAAAGTAAAATCAATAAGTTAAAGTTGGCTTCGACAAAGTGTTAGCCCGTAAAACCCCCTCCCAACCTCCCCCTCCCAACCTCCCTTCGCAGGGGGAGGAGTAAAGATAAAACAGTCCGCCGTTGAATTTAAGATCGTGCGGGCGATTCAGAAATCTTGCTGAACGGAGCGGCCTGGAGACCAAAGGCTCCAGGACCGAGAGAAGGCACCGCGCAGCGGCAAGATTTCCAGCCTGTCGCTGCGCTACCTGAAACATAGCCAGCGAGCGAAGCGCGCAGTAAAAAAGCGCGGGAGTCCAGAGGGCGCGCGCTTACGCGTCCTCTGGGCCAGTGTGGGCGGCGAGCCCACGACCTTGAATTTGAAGTTGAAGTTGATTTTAAAGCGGCCCCGTTGCAGCCGCCCCCTGCCACTAGCGGATCTCATTCACATACATAAAGTGATCGGTGCTGAACCTGTGGTGCGCCATGATCACCGGTACGGCGCTTTGATCAAACGACACTTCGTCGATCACCATCACCGCGTGCGGGGCCTCGAGTTCCAGCCATTTCAGGTCGTCGGCATCGGCCATCTCGGCGATGAGCTGCTCGCGCACGGCTGCCACGCGAACCCCGTATTTTTCCAGCAGAAAACGGTAAAGCAGCGGCGGTAAATCATCCGCAGCAGGGAAATCCGGCAGGCGTTCGGCCGGTAATACCAGCCGTTCGTGCATGGCGGGAATGCCTTTAACCCGGCGTAAACGGCGGATGCGGATAACCGGTGCGCCGTCGTCGATTTGCAGCTTTTCGGCTTCACGGGCGCTGGCTTCGCCGGTCTGATGATCGAGCAAAATCGTCTCGGAATTCAGTAACGCACCGTCGCGGCCATGCAGGCGGAAATACTGAAAGAAATAACTGAGATTGTGCAGTGGTGCCCAGCCAGTGACCACGGTGCCCGTCTTGCGACGCCGCATCAGCATGCCTTCCGTCGTCAGCGCCGAAAGCGCTTTGCGTACCGTTCCCACCGAAACCCCGAAGTCGGCCGCCAGCGCATTTTCGCTCGGCAAAACCGTACCCGGCGGCAGTTCGCCAATCAGAATGGATTCGCTGATGTGACGTTTCACCACTTCATATAACGGCGCGGATTCCCTTTCGCTTAACCGGCCAAAAGGGGAAGCGTCCTGCTCTGCTTTATTTTGTTGTGTCATACCTGATTACCTATTGACCTGAACGGGCATCTGCTTTATCTATAAACTATATAGAAATAGAATAAAGCGAGTATAGCATGTCGTGTGAAGGAAGTTTGCAAATTGCGCTGGACTCCATCCGGCAGGACGAAACCGCCATTTTACAGGATCTCAGCCAGATGCTGGCAGTGGACACCTGCTTCCCACCGGGCACCGGTTATCCGGCATTTGCCAGTCTGATGGAATCTCTGCTGGAGCCGGTTGGTTTTGTCTGTGAGCGCGTCAGCGTACCGGAAAATTTGTGGCAAACGCCGGACGGCAGTGCGCAGGGCGAACGGGTGAATGTGATTGCTACCTTGCCGGGCAGCGCCGCCGAAGCCTGTAATCTCTATTTTCACGTCGATACTGTTCCGGCGGGCGATGGCTGGAATTACCCGCCACTGACGCTGACGCAGGCTGATGGCAAACTGATCGGTCGCGGCGCGGCAGACATGAAAGGCACGATTGTGGCGGCGCTCGCGGCAATTCGTGCTGCGCAACGTCACGGGCTGGCGCTGAAATTCAATCCGGTTCTGCTGTTGTGTACCGATGAAGAAGGCGGTCTGTACCCCGGGGTGCGCTATCTGGCGGAGCAAAAATTATTCTCCGGCCACATGCTCAGCTTTAACGGCGGGGCGGTACCGCGTATCTGGGGCGGCTGTTTCGGCAGCATCGACCTCAAAATTTGTATCACCGGCCGATCGGCGCATTCCGGCGATCCGGTCGGGGGCATCAATGCCATTGAAGAAAGCCTGCCGCTGATGAATGCGCTGCATACGCTCAAACGTGACGTTGAACAGCGCGCTTCCGCCATGCCTGCCCCCCCTCATTTTGAAGGACGTCCGCTCACATCTCGTCTCACGCTGGCTGCCGCGCAAGGGGGAGGCAAAGGTTCAACCCTGCCCGCACGCTTTGAACTGCTGGTTAACCGCCGCTATTCCCCGGAAGAAGCGTTCGAAACCGTCTTTAAAGAACTCACGGATTGTATCGGGCAGGCGATGAAAGGTTCTGCGGCGCTGGCGGTGGAATATCACCTGATCGGCCATCTGGCTCCGGTTAGCGATCCGACCGGTCCGCACTGGCCGCGCTGGCTTGCGGCGCTAAGTCAGGGTTTTGGCTTCCACGCAAACGATTTCGCTGTCTGGGGTTCGTCCACCAGTTCCGACATGGGCTGGGTTCAGCAGGCAGGCATTCAGGAAATTTTACTCGGCGGGCTCGCCCGGCCGGAAAACCGTATCCATGCATCGGACGAATACACAACGATGCAGGACGTCGTCGCGTTATCGCAGTCAATTCTTGCTTATTTAGCTTCTGATTTTACTCCGACAGAAAATTCGCCAACCCAGGGCTTTTCGAATTCAGCAGAGAGGGTTTAATAATGTGTGCAATGAAAGGCGTAAACCGCCGTCAGTTTATCGCAGGATCCACCATTCTCACCGGCGCGGCGATGTTGCCGTGGTCGGGCAATGTCGCCGCTGCCGTTTCCAGCGCCACTGACGCCAGCGGTTCACCGCGCAAGGGCGGGGTGCTGCGCATCAGCGTAGATCAGGCTGCCGGTATGCTTAATCCGCAGCAGGCGCGCGTCAATCCGGAATATCTGCTGGCTGAGTTACTGTACAGCGGGCTGACCCGTCTGACGCAGGACATGAAAGCTGAAGCGGATCTGGCCGAGTCCTGGAAAGCCAGCGACGACCTGACGCAGTGGACCTTTACCCTGCGTAAAAACCTCAGCTTCCACGACGGTTCTGCCTGTACCTCCGCCGATGTGGTGGCCAGCCTGAATGCCATTCTCGACCCGAAAAATGCTTCTCCGGGGCAACACAATATTGGCCCGATCAAAACCGTCACCGCGCCGGATGCCACTACGGTAGTGATTGGCACTGACGGTCCGTACGCCGATCTGCCGGTGATGCTGGCGTATCCCGATGCCAAAATCATTCCCGCGGCGATTGCGGGCGGCCAGCCCGAACGCCTGAGCAAAGAGGCCATCGGCACCGGACCGTTTAAACTGGTGTCGTTTGACCCTGAACGCCTGATTGTTGTTGAGCGCAATCCGCATTATTACGATCCGTCCCGTCCGCATCTGGACCGCGTTGAAGTGGTGGTCTATCCGGATGCCATTGCTGAAGGCTCGGCGCTGATTGCCGGTGATACCGATCTGATGCTTTCCGCCGCCTCTACTGAATTTGCCCGCCTGTCGAAATCCTCCGGCATCGTGCCACTGCGTGTGTCGTCCGGTCAGTTCCTCAACGTGAATATGGGATGTGACACCAAACCGTTTAACGATGTGCGTGTCCGTCAGGCGCTGGCGCTGTGTGTGGATCGCAAAGCTACTGTGGATTTTGTTGCCGAAGGCTACGGCACGGCAGGTAATGATACGCCGCTCAACACGGCCTATCCGTATTACCTTAACGAACCCCTCAAAGAACCGGATTACGCCAAAGCCAAAGCGTTGCTGAAAGATGCCGGTTATCCCGACGGATTAGATCTGACGCTGATCGCTTCCGACAAACCGTCCACCCGCACCCAGCTTGGGATTGCGTTGCGCGAAATGGCCAAACCGGGTGGTTTTCGCATTAATGTGCAGACGATGGCACACAGTACTTATCTCGATCAGGTGTGGAAAAAAGGCAATTTTTACGTCGGCTTCTACAACATGCAGCCAACGCCGGATGCCGTTTTCTCCCTGCTTTACACCTCGACGGCCTCCTGGAACGAAACCCGCTGGAATAACACTGAATTTGATACCGCCGTGAAAGCCGCGCGTGAAACAGCGGATCCGGCAAAACGCACCGAACTGTACGGCAAGGCGCAAAAACTGATGCACGATGACGTGCCGTCACTTATTCCGGCGTTCTTCGATTTGCTGGCGGCAGGGCGAGATTATGTTGCCGGTTATCAACTGCATCCGCGTGGTGCGGTGTTCCGTCTTGATCATGTGTGGCTGACGGCGAAAGCCCCGACCCGAAAATAACAGGGGGCATTGACAGTGACGGCGAGTTATTTGTTCAAACGTTTCATGCTGGTGATTTACACCCTGCTGGTGGTGTCGCTGCTGGTTTTTGGCATTACGCAATTGTTACCGGCGGATGCCGCCGTCACCCTGCTGGGGCAGAACGCCACGCCGCAAGCGCTGGCCGCCGTGCGTGCGCGTCTCGGGCTGAATGATCCGGCCTGGCTGCAATACTGGCACTGGTTGCGCGGCGTGCTGCACGGTGATTTCGGCGTCTCGATGCGTAATGGTTTGCCGGTGGCGCCGACCATTATGGCCGCCCTTGGGCGTTCCCTGCTGCTGGCGGTCTGTGCACTGTTGCTGATGCTGGTGGTCGCGATCCCGCTGGGGATCTGGGCGGCGGTCCGGCGCGGAAAACTGGCCGATATGCTGGTCAGCGTACTGTCATATGTCGGCATTTCTTTTCCGGAATTCGTGACCGCCACATTGTTATTACTGCTGTTTGCCGATGTCTGGCAGATCCTGCCCGCCACCGGTTATGTACCCCTGACGGAGGATTTCCGGGGAGGCATCAGTCATCTGATCCTGCCGTCGGTGACAGTAGCAATGATTCTGGTGGCGCATGTTTCCCGCATGGTGCGCTCGGAGATGGTCGATGTATTGCAGACCGATTATATCCGCGCGGCACATCTCAAAGGGTTGTCGCGCCGCAGGGTTTTGTGGCGGCACGCGTTACGTAACGGCCTGCTGCCGACCATCACCATTGTGGCGCTTGATGTCGGTTATCTGCTCGGCGGTATCGTGGTGGTGGAAGAGATTTTCGCCATTCCGGGGATTGGTCGCGAACTGATCGTCGCTGTCCAGTCGCGGGATTTACCGACCATTCAGGCCGGGGTGCTGATCCTTGCCGCGACCTATTCCATCGTCAATTTCCTGGCCGATCTGGCCTATGTTTTCCTCGATAAACGGATCAGTTATGCGTGATGTGATGAAGCATTTAATCCGTTCGCCGCAGGGCGCTGTCGGGTTATTTATCTTAGTGATGGCTGCGCTGATGGTGTGCGGCGGGGCGCATATCGCGCCTTATGATCCGGAATCGATTTCGATTCTGGCGCGGTACAAAGCCCCCTCGGCAGAACACTGGTTCGGTACCGATCAGCTCGGACGCGATATTTTCAGCCGCGTGATGGTCGGTGCGCGCGCCACGATAGTGCTGTCACTGCTGGCGACATTAATGTCGATGGTCACTGGCGCGGTGATTGGCACCGCCAGCGCCTATCTGGGCGGCAAAACGGACGAAGCGATTATGCGCACCATGGATGCGGTAATGTCGATCCCGAGCCTGCTGTTCGCGCTGCTGATTGTCAGCACTCTCGGTCAGAGCAGCTTCAATGCTGTGCTGGCGATCACTATCGCATTTGTGCCCGGCATGGTGCGCATCGCCCGCAGCGTCTCGCTGGCAGCGCGTCAGCAGGATTACGTCAGTGCGGCGATTGCCCGTGGTGAAGCCACGCACTACATCATTTTGCGTGAAATGCTGCCCAATATTGTCGCGCCAATCATCGTGGAAGCCACTATCCGCGTGGCCTTCGCCATCATGTTATTTGCCACACTGAGTTTCCTCGGCCTCGGCGCGCAACCGCCTGAGCCGGAATGGGGACTGATGGTGTCGGAAGCCCGTGCATATTTCTTTAACGCGCCATGGATGATGCTGATCCCGGGTGTGGCGATCGCGCTGGTGGCGATTGGTTTTAACCTGCTGGGCGATGGCCTGCGCGATGCGCTTAACCCGAGGAGCCACTGATGAGCGACGCCGTATTAACCATAGAAAATTACAGCCTCGACTACCTGTTGCCTCAGTCAGAGCCGTTGCAGGTTTTGCAGGACATTTCACTCAGTGTGCAGCGCGGTGAAGTGGTCGGGCTGGTCGGAGAATCCGGTTCGGGTAAAACCACGCTGGGCTGGTCGGTTATGCGCTACATGGCTGCCAATGCGCGGGAACGCAGCGGGCGTATTCTGCTGGCGGGTGAGGATTTATGCCAGATGTCTGCGCCACAACTTGAAAACCTGCGCGGCGGCAAGCTGGGCATGATTTTTCAGGATCCGGGAGCTTCGCTGAATCCGACACTGACCCTGGGCGAACAGATCATCGAAGTGCTGATCCGCCATCGCGGGCTGGATGCCAGACAAGCGCTGGCGCTGGGCATTCAGTTGCTCAGCAACGTCGAGCTGAAAAATCCGGCGGCAATGATGAAGCGTTATCCGCATCAGGTGTCCGGTGGTGAAAAGCAACGTGTACTGATCGCCACGGCCTTTGCCTGCGAGCCGCAATGTCTGATTTTTGATGAGCCGACCACTGCACTTGATGTCATCAGTTCGGCACAAATTCTGGCGTTGTTTGCCCGTCTGCGTGAGGAAACCGGCGTTGCCTCGCTGTACATCTCGCATGATCTGGCGCTGGTGTCAGCGGTGGCAGACCGCGTCTGTGTGCTGGAAAAAGGTCACATTGTTGAACAGGCCACCGCCCGCACGCTGTTCCTTTCGCCGCAACATGCCTACACGCAAAAGCTGGTGGCGGCAGTGCCGGATCCTGCGCATCGTCTGACAGATGCCACTCCGGTGTCAGCGCAGCCGCTGCTTAGCCTGCAAAACATCAATATTGATTACGGTCGCCACGGTTTGCTCGATCGGCTGTTTCGCCGTGAAAACGGTAAAACCCGTGCTGCGTCGGATGTCAGCCTGACAGTACATCGCGGGGAAATCGTCGGCGTGGTGGGGGAGTCCGGCTCCGGTAAATCGTCGCTGGCGAAAGCACTGACCGGTCTGGTGCCGTTCAGCGGCAAAGTGGACTTTAACGGTTACAACCTGTCTGGCCGCGCCGAAATGGGTAAAGACTATCGCCGCCGCGTGCAGATGATTTTCCAGCATCCTGACGCCTCGCTCAATCCGCGTCAGCGTATCGGTGAAATCATCGCCCGTCCGTTGCGGCTGTACGGTTTGCCAGAGGGTGAAAACGAAGCGCAGGCGGTAGCGCGCTTGCTGGAGGATGTCCGGCTGCCTGCCAGTTTCGCCCGGCGTTTTCCGCATGAACTTTCCGGTGGACAGAAGCAGCGTGTGGCGATTGCCCGTGCGTTTGCGCATCCGCCTGAACTGGTGATTTGCGATGAAATCACTGCCGCACTCGATGTCTCGGTGCAGGCGACGGTGATTGAATTGTTGCTGGAATTGCGCCGTCGCTACGGCACCGCTTATCTGTTTATTACCCACGATCTGAACCTGATCCGCCAGATTGCACATCGCGTGGCGGTAATGTATCGCGGGGATTTGCTGGAAGTGCTGCCGGGCGAGGCTATGGCGCAATATGCCAGTCACGATTATACGAAAGCATTGCTGGCAGCGGTGCATACGCCTGAAAAGGCCATCACAGAACATCTTTGATACTGAAAGGGTTACACATGAATTCTCAACAATTACTGGCCGCAGTTGACGATGACTATTGCCTGAATTTTCTGGCGCGTATGGTGCAGCACAAGAGTTACAGCCAGACAGACGGCGAGCGCAAGCTGGCAGAATATATGGCCAGCCAGATGCAGATGCTCGGGCTGGAAACGCAACTGCAACCGGTGCCGGGCGAGCGTCTGAACGCTATCGGCACGCTTCGCGGAGAGGGCAGCGGCCACAGTTTGCTGTTCAACGGCCATCTCGACACCAACCCGGTGACCGAAGGCTGGACGGTCGATCCGTGGGAAGGAAAAATCGATGACGAATTCATTTACGGCATCGGTGTTTCAAATATGAAAGCGGGTGACGCGGCCTATTTCTGTGCGCTGAAAACGTTGATCGACAACGGTGTGAAACTCAAAGGCGACGTTATCCTGACGTATGTGGTCGGTGAATTGCAGGGTGGGATAGGGACCATTGCGGCCATCGAACAGGGCATCAAAGCCGATTATTTTATCAACTCAGAACCGACTGATGTGCAGGCAATGACCATGCATGCCGGGTCGCTGATGTTCACCATCGAACTGACCGGCGATACGCGCCATCTTTCAAAGCGAGAAGAAGCGGTCGATGCGATTCAGGCGGCCATCAGGTTAATCCCGCAAATCAATAACATCACTTTTACCGGCGCGGAAACAGACGATCACCGCAAAATTAACCGCGGCCATATCGGCACCATCCACGGCGCGCTGGGACGTGATTTAGAGGAATGGCGTCCGCCACAGGTCGCTGACTTCGTGCGCCTCAGCGGATCTGCGCGTTTTGCGCCGGGGCAAACGGTCGATACCGTGCTGGCCGATTTACAGGCGCTGCTCGATAACCTGTGCCGCGAATTCCCCGGCTTGCAGGCAGAACTGTTTGATGACGGTAAACGCCATCGCCCGACCATGCTGCCGTTCGAAGTGTCGCCGGAATCGCCCATCGTTAAAGCGGTGAACCGTGCCTATCAGACGGTACGCGGTGAACAACAGCCCACCGGCGTTATTACGCCACCGGCTTTTTATGGCACTGATGCCGCGCATTTCTTCCAGATGCTGGGCATGGAAGGCGTGGTCTGCGGGCCGGGTGGCAAGTTCAACACCATGCCGGACGAGCGTGTTCATATTAAAGATTTCCTCGATACCGTACGGGTTTACCTGCTGGCAATCCTCGAAATCTGTCAGCCGGTTGAAGCCTGATTGAAGAGGGGCAACAGATGTCGATGGCTGTGAATCTGGCGGCATTGAGCCGCCTGCGTGACGCCATGCGCATGGCGGAGGCCGACGTTATGCTGGTCGACAGCGGTGAACTGCTGGCGTGGCTGACCGGTTTTACCGTATCGGAAACGATGTACCGAGCCTGTCTGGTGCCGCTGAGCGGCGAGCCGTGGATGGTGCTGCGCAAGCTCGATGAAGCGCCTTGTCGTCAGTCGAGCTGGCTGCGTGACGTTGTCACTTATGATGACGCTGAGAACCCCAGGAAATGTGTGGCACAAAGCCTGATTTCACGCGGCTATAGCGACTGCCGTCTTGGCGTGGACACCCGTTCTTACGGCATGACGGCAGATACCTGGCAGCAGATTTCCGAACATTTACCCGAAGCCGTCTGGCGGCCTATGCCGGGTGTCAGCGACAGTCTGCGGCAGGTGAAATTTCCTTATGAGCTGGATCTCCTTCAGGAGGCGGCACATATCGCGGATACCGCGTTTCTGACGCTGAAAGAGCAGGTGAAAGCGGGCTGGCGTGTGCGGGACATTGCCGCGCTGGCGGCACAAATTTTTCTTTCTGAAGGTGCCGATACCGGTGAAACCGGTCCGGTTGTCCGTTCCACCGGAGACAGTGGTTTTCTGCATGCACAGACGCATGAGGATATTATCCAGAACGGCGACATTCTGCATGTGGAACTGATCCCGAAGGTAAAACACTACAGCGCCCGCCTGATGCGCCCGTTTATCCCCGGCGGAATCAGTCCGGAGCAACAACACATTGCCCGCCAGCTTATCGCCCTGCAGGATGCGCAGATCGCCGCCATGAAACCGGGCGCGAAAGCCCGTGACGTCGATGCGATTTTACGCAACGCCGTGCTCGCCGCCGGGTTACGCGCTGATTACGGTAACGTCACCGGTTACGCGCTCGGGCTTTACACCCGTACGCCACGCCCGAGTGATTTTTCGCATTGCTTTACGCCAGCAGCAGACTGGAGGCTTGAGGAAAACATGGTGTTCCATATGTACACTTCGGCAGCCGGACTGGCGTTCAGCGAGACAGTCGTGGTGAGACCGGAAGGCGGAATCAGAATGAGTCGGTTACCGAGGGAAGTGATGGAGATTTGAAAAAAAAGGGGGCCTTTTTGGATCCCGGCTTAATTTCAAATTCAAATTCAAATTCAAGGTCGTGGGCGTCGGCCCACACCGACTTGGGGGGCGGCCTATCGCCGCCACCCCCCAAGACCCCCGGGCTCTTTCACTGCGCGCTTCGCTGGAACGACGGACATGTTCCGCCGCAATTGTGAGTGGCGCAAATTCAGGTGCTTCGCACTGCCTTCTCTCGGTCTTCGAGCCACAGGTCTCGAAGCCGCTCCGTTCAGCTGAATTTTGAGCACGCCAATCGACTTTTTTAAAAGAGGAAAATAGTCTGCTTTTGAATTTAAAATCGTGCGGGCGTTTCAGAAAGCTTGCTGAATGAGAGGTTGCAGACCCTAGGCTGCAATCCCGAAATGAAGGCACCGCGAAGCGGCAAGATTTCCAGCCTGTCGCTGCGATACCTGAAACATAGCCAGCGAGCGGAGCGCTTGTTGAAAAAGCGAGGAGGAATCCAAAGGAGGAAAAGCACTTTCCTCCTTTGGGCGGTTTCGGCGCAACCCGATAAGTGATCACGGCAATTGAGAAACCGAAACTTTCACCATTTATCTTTCAAAAACGTTCTGATGTGCGTTCTCACATCAATTAATTTTTGCCCCGAGTCTCTCCACTCTCTCAATCCCCTTCCTGACATCTTCAAATGTCATATCCATCGGCATGTTCGCCATATCCGGCGTGCTCAGACTCCGGTCGATAATCACCGCCAGATCCTGTTCCGTCAGCCCCGTCGCGATATGCGCTAACTGCGTCGGTATGGCGCTGGCGCGGGCCAGAGCGATGGCGGTTTGCAGTTCATCGTCGCTGCGGTTTTCCAGTGCCAGCAGACACAGGTTGCCGTAACCGACCAGCAAACCGTGGGGGATGTGACGGGTTTTCGGACAGGCGGTGAACCCTTCGTATAACGCATGGGCGGCACCGGTGTGTGCGCCGTTGCTCATGACGGAAGTCAGTCCGGCGTAGAGGAAAATAGCGTCGAGCACCTGTTCGAGCGCATTGTTGGCTTTGCCATCCTGCACCGCGAAACAGGCGTCGGCGGCGAAGTGTTCGATAAGCGTATAGCAGAGTTCACTGTTGGTGCGGGCAACACCGGCCAGTCCGGTGAGCTGGTTGAGGTCACTGATGGCGCGGTACTCATACCATTTTGCCAGCGTATCGCCGATGCCCGCCGAGAGCCATGACAGCGGGGCGGATGCCAGCAAATCGGCGTCGATCACCACCGCGGCGGGGCCGCAGGGTAACGGCATCATGTCGCGGAATTCACCGTCCTGATGATAACGAAACGCCAGCGACGTCACCGCCGAACAGGTGCCCGCAATGCTCGGCAGTGTTACCACCGGAATATTGCACGCCACGCCTGCCGCTTTCGCGGTATCCAGCGCTTTTCCGCCACCGGTGGCGATAATCACTTCCACGCCCTGAGTACGGAAAACGTCCGCCAGCCGGTTGATTTCTTCCTGACAACACACGCCGTTGAAGATTTCACTGCCGAGATAACTGACCATTTGCTGCTCGAGCTGATCGGCGACTTTCGCCTCGACGCTGGCAATGGCGCGTTTGCCGCCCACTAAGAGCGCCCGCTGGCCTAAGCGACCGCACATCGCGCCCAGATGCTTAATGGCGCCGCGCCCGCGCAGGACGCTGGCAGGAAATACCAAACGATGGGTGAACATGCATGCCCTCATAAACTCAGGTGTTTTATGAAGTATAGAAGGCACGCCGTGGAACGGAGGAATATCAGCGGCGGTGCTGTTGTACCGCGTCGTGGGTTTTACGTAAGGCCTCACGCGCGCCCGGCAGACGCTGCGCCACGCCGATATACAGACAGTCGATAATCAGTAACTGGCTGGTGCGGCTGGCCATTGCGGCGGCACGAAAACCCATTTCGCGGTTGCTGGTTCGCAATACCACATCGGCTTTGCGTGCGAGGGCAGCACGCCCGTTAGCGGTGATCGCCAGCGTCGTTGCGCCGGCGGTTCTGGCCTGTGAAAGCGCTTCGACGACTCCGGCGGTTTTGCCGGAGTGGGAAATCGCCAGCGCGACATCCCCGGCGGTAAGCTGACAGGCGCTCACCAGACTTTCGTCGGTGCTGCCGTAAGTCTGTGCGACAACGCCGATGCGTCGCAGTTTCTGACACAAATCCTGCGCCACCAGTGCCGAGGCCCCGGCACCGTAAATATCAATCCGGCGTGCCTGTGAAAGGATGCTGACCGCCTGCTCCAGCGTCGCCGCGCTGAGTAACTGTGTGGTCTCGGTGGCACCTTTGACCTCAAATTCCAGCAGTTTTTGCAGGATCTGTTTGGGCGAATCATGGTCGCCAATATCGGCCGCCAGCGGCATGTCGGCGGGCATAGGGCGGGAGGATTCAGCGGCTAAGGCCAGCCGCAACGCCGGATAGCCGCTAAACCCCAGCCGTTTGCTGGTGCGCACCACCGTGGCCGTGCTGGTTTCGGCGTATTTCGCCAGTTCTGTCACGCCCATGTTGGCCACACCCGGCGGATCAAGGCGGATAAGAGTGATGATCCGCTTTTCCGCCGGCGAGAAGCTGCCCTGTAATGCGTTCAGACGCGACTGCAAATGCGTGTCGTTCATCGCTTATTCATCCAGATCACGCAAATGATCGTCCTTGCGCAACGTCATCAACGCAAACAGGCTGACCACGCAGGTGGCGACCACGTAATAGGCCGGAATATCCAGATTGCCGGTTTCTTTGATAAGACCGGTGATGATAAGACCCGCACAGCCGGAAAACACCGCATTCGACAGGGAATAAGATAACCCCAGCCCGGTATAACGCACGCGGGTCGGGAACATTTCCGCCAGCATCGCCGGGCCGGGACCGGCAATCATGCCGATCGTCGCACCGGCAATCAGCACCGCAATGCCTTTGGTCAGCAGGCTGCTTTCAGGATTTTGCAACAGGTGCAGCAGCGGGAAACTCAGCACGATGACGGCAAATACGGCGAACATCATCACTTTCTTGCGGCCAATTTTATCGCTCAGCCAGCCGGAAGGCAGAATCGCCAGCGCAAAACCAACGTTCGCCAGCACCGTCGCCACCAGAGCCTGTAAAAACGTGGCATGCAGGGAGGTTTGCAGATAAGACGGCATCACCACCAGGAAGGTATAACCGCCCGCCGACCAGCCCATCATGCGGCCAATCCCCAGCGCGATGGCTTTGGCGGTGGCGATCGCAGAGGCTTTTTCTGCGGCGGTTTTTTGTGCTGCCGGTTCAGCTTTTTTAATGGCAACAAAGTTCGGCGTTTCGTCGAGCTTCAGGCGCAGATACAGCGCCACCAGCCCCATCGGCAGCGCCAGCAGGAACGGAATGCGCCATCCCCAGTCTTTCATTTGGGCTTCGGGAAGGGTCTGAACCAGCACCGCCACCAGCGCCACGCCGGTCAGCAAACCCAGCGACACCGTAAACGACTGCCATGCGCCGTAAATACCGCGTTTGCCTTTTGGCGCAAATTCGGTCATCAGCGACACCGCGCCGCCAAATTCACCGCCGGCAAACAAACCCTGGAACATACGCATCAGCGTCAGCAATAACGGTGCGGCCACGCCAATCTGCGCGTAGGTTGGCAGCAGACCAATAATGGCAGTCGCCAGCGTCATCAGCAGAACGACAGCGATCAGCGTCGGTTTACGGCCAATTCGGTCACCGATACGGCCAAAAATGATTGCCCCAATCGGGCGGCAGAAAAACGCCAGTGCGAACGACGCATAAGTAAGGAGTAAACCGGTCATGCCGGTCTGGCCTTCCAGGGTGAAAAAGTTACCGGCGATAAGGGTCGCCAGGTAACCGTAAACGCCAAATTCATACCATTCGATAAAATTACCGACCGAACCGGCAACGAGTGCACGGCGTGACTGGCTGGCGGTAGCAGGAGTAATTGGTCCGGTGCGGGTCATCATTAACCTCTTCAGAAAAGGAACATTGTTATAAGAATAGGATGTAAATATTTTTCTAAATTTCTGAGGTTATTATGTCAATAGTTTTCATGTATTGAACAAAATTAAAGCGGGAAGTGTGGGGTCAGGCAGGTTTTGGGCATAAAAAAGGCTGCGCCCCGAAAGGTGCAGCCTGTTTAAAAGCGGAGCAGTTACAGCGTGTGGATGTCGATACCGTCGCCGATATTACTTTTTTGGTAGTAAGCCCGCGGGACTTCTACCTGATACTGTTTGTCAGCGTAAGCGACTTCCAGAATAAAACGTTCGTTTTCATAGGATTCAACCGGAATAAAACCGAAGAATCCTTCCGTTACGCTGATGGTCCGGGTAGACGGAATAGCATAACGATGAACAATCCTTGCTCTGAGCGGCTGCTGCTTGCCGGTTAACGTGTTCCATACGCGGTTAACGGGTTGCGCCAGAGAAACCATCACCTCTGAGGCCAGCGAGTTAAGAGCCGAGGGCCAGCTCTCAGGTTTTTTCATAGTCATGATAAATACCTCGTTGGTCTATATAACCCAATTCTTATAATTATCTGCCGCTAAGATCCAATCATTTTTTACGCTAAGTTTAGTCAGCTTTTGTAAGTGGTTGATTTATCCGGCGACGGTTTTGCGTCTTTTGCCTGATTTACGTTCTGCTAGCAATAACGGGCAGGAAGGGCACATGGCATGGTCTTCCAGATCGTAGCGCAGGCAGCATTGTTTACGGTATTGCGGGCTGTCGGGGTCGGAAGGGTCTTCGGCACGCAGCGGCTGAAATAACGGATTTTTTCCGCCATAACGCAGCTCGCGCGATTCCATCAGGCGCATGCCGTCCGTGATATCTGCATTAACCAGTTCCGCCTGTTTGACGCCCCAGCCGACGCGGATCGCCGCGTTGCTCCAGTAAATACCCGGCTTCAGGCCGGAGAATTCCGCCAGTGCTTCGCAAACCGGGCGCAATTGCTGTTCGATCATCACATCAAAACGCGCCATCGGTTCAGCGGATGTCAGCGCTTCGCCTTCGCCGTCGAGATAAATCTGCGCCGGTAAGCCTTCTTCCTGCATGCACAGATAGACATTTTCAGCGGCGATCGGCAGTTGCCAGCCGTGACGCAGCGAGACAATTACCCAGCTCGGCAGCAGGGTGGCAAAATACCATTGCGACCACATCGAGATCCGTGCCCGGCGTTTATCGCACTGCGCGGCATCGGCGGCATTGGCGTCCAGATAACGTTTGAGCACGCTGGCGCAACCTTCAGCAGTGGTCAGTCGCGACATGGGCACCGCATTAGTCACCCGCGGTGACATCGGTTTGAAAGTTTCTGCAACCCAGCTGACCGGCGTTTCGCGGAAACTGTCGAGGAGTGTTTGCATCATTACGTTATAAAAGTCATTCGGCTTGGTAAATCATGGGAATAGAGTAACGAATATTAAAGCGGAATAGTAATGATTTCGATTTAGATTGAGGCGACTGTATCGGGTTTTGCTCATCCCCCTGCGAAGGGGGATGCTGGGCGGGGGGTTAGCAGACGGCACTGACACCCGCCTGTTGCAAAATCTCACGCACAATCTTTTGTTTGTCATTGCTCAGCGGCAGTGCCGGTTTGAGTGAATACACCGGCATATCGCTGATGATCTGTGAAATGGCGTATTTGATGACGTTGTAAATCGGTGTATCCAGCGTGTACAGCGGTGGCAGGAATGACAGCCGTTGTTGCAGTCCGACGGCGGTGGCGAAATCTTTCTCTTTAAAGGCGCGGTAAATTCCGCAGGTGAGTTGCGGGGCGAAGTTGGCGCTGGCAGGAATAGCGCCGTCGCCGCCGAGGATCAGCGTGCCGAACAGGTATTCGTCATAACCGGAGAACACGGCGAAATCCGGGCGCTCAGGTTTCACTGCCTGTATCGTTTCGCGAATGTGATTGAGGCTGTCCACGGTATCTTTCAGGCCGACAATGTTCGGGCATTCCAGCGCCAGACGTTTGATCAGGCTGACCGGTAGCGGCTGACCGGTCAGTCCCGGATAGTTGTACATGATCACCGGCAAACCCGCGCCTTCAGCAATCGTGCGGTAATGCAGATACAGCGCATCTTCGGTTACCGGGTTGTAGTAGGGATTTACCACCACGACGCCGTCGGCACCGACGCTTTTCGCGTGCTGTGCGAACGCCAGCGTTTCTGCCGTGCCCGGATGCGCCGCGCCAATCAATACCGGTACACGCCCGGCGACATGTTTGGTGCAAAACTCAGCCACTTCATGACGCAGCGCCTGAGACATATGCGCGAATTCCCCCGCGCTGCCGAGGAAAAACAGGCCATTCACGCCGCTTTCAATCACAAAATCAATCAGACGCGCCATCCCCTGACGGTCAAGCTGCTCATTCTCATTCAGGATCGTTGCGACAGGTGGGATCACGCCATGAAACAGTGGGCTGGTCATACATTCGTTCTCCATATGAAAGTGCAAAATACTCAACACCCCATTTATAGAACGCTGTTTCATATTTTTATAGCGATGGGATCGAATTACATGGATTTAGCCAATATTTGGAAGGGAAGTCACAAAGACGGGGTAACTCCCTTCCCAAATCCCCACTTACATCACCAGCGCCTGACCGTCTTTGCGTGATTCTGTGCCTGCCAGATAGCCTCCTGCCGGATTCTGCGGATACAGCATCACGCACCGGTTGAAACTACGCATAAATACAGTGCGTTAAATGAATGTTACAGGGATGAGGGGTGGAAGGTTTGCACAGATGAAAGGCGTTTCAAAGAAATAAGATGAGTCAGGGAATGGTTCAGCTGAATCTTAAATTCAACTTCAAGGTTAAGATCCTTGGTTGCCACCCACACTGACCAGAGACCCGTTAACCCAGGGCTTCGCGCTTACGCGTCCTCCTGGCCAGGTTGGGTGGCAACCCACGATGTTGACGTTAATTTTTAAACGCTTTAATTACAAATATCGCCCTTCCAGATGCGCCCGGAAGAACGCCGGGTTCAGCGTTTCGCCTGTCGCGTTTTTCATCAGCTGATCTGTCGTGAACCGGCTGCCATGCTGCCAGATATTCTGTTGCAGCCACTGGAACAGCGCCGTCAGGTCGCCACGGACAATGTCATCCTGCAACGTCGGTATGGCTTTATTGGCAGTCTGGAACAGTTGTGCGGCATACATCGCGCCCAGGGTGTAGGTCGGGAAGTAACCGAAGCCGCCGTCGGTCCAGTGGATATCCTGCATACAGCCGTCGCGGTAGTTGCCAACGGTATTGATGCCCAGATACTCCTTCATCTTTCTGTTCCACAGGGCCGGAATATCATCCACTTCAATTTCGCCTTCCATCAGCGCTTTTTCGATTTCATAACGCAGGATGACGTGTGCCGGATAGCTCAGTTCATCGGCGTCGACACGGATAAAGCCCGGCTGGACGCGCTGGTTCAGCTTAATAAAGTTGCTTTCGTCCAGTCCTTCGCGATGGCCGAATTGTTCGATAACCAGCGGATAGACAGATTTCAGGAACGGCTCACTGCAACCCAGTTGCATTTCAAGCAGCAGGCTTTGAGATTCGTGTACACCCATTGAACGGGCGTTGGAAACCGGCTGGCCCAGCCATTCTTTTGGCAGGTTTTGCTCGTAACGTGCATGACCGGTTTCGTGGATAACCCCCATCATGGCGCTGAGGAATTCATTTTCGTTGTAACGCGTGGTGATACGCACATCCTGCGCAACGCCGCCGCAGAACGGGTGCGCGCTGACATCCAGACGACCGGCATCGAAATTAAAGCCCAGTTTACCCATCACTTTCAGACCAAGCTGGCGCTGTTTTTCGATGTCAAACGGTCCTTGTGGTGCAATGCAGGTTTCGGATTTTTGCTTTTCGACTACGGTTTGTAACAGATCCGGCAGCCAGGTTTTCAGATCGCCAAACAGGACATCCAGTTTCTGCGAAGTCATGCCCGGCTCGTATAAATCGAGCAGGGCGTCGTAGCGGCTGATGCCGGCAGCTTCGGCGCGCAGCTGTGCTTCCTGACGGCTGAGTTTCACCACTTCTTTCAGGTTATCCGAGAAGCCTTCCCAGTCGTTCGATTTGCGCTGGATCCGCCACGCCTGCTCGCAACGTGCGCCTGCCAGTGATTTTGCCTGTACCAGGCTTTCCGGCAGCAAAGCCGCCTGCTGATAGTGACGGCGCATTTCGCGCAGATTTGCCTGCTCCACGTCATTAAGTTGTTCGCCGCCGGCCTGTTCCAGCCATTCGCCGACCTGTTTCGCCGTGAGGATCTGATGCGTCAGCACGCTCAGTTCAGCCAGCGCTTCCGAGCGGGCCTGGCCGCCTTCCGGTGGCATCATGGCTGCGGCATCCCAGCCTGCAATAGCCGATAAATGGCCAAAACGGGACAGACGGGCGAAAGTGTCGTGCAATTTTTTATAGGCGATGATCATTGTGGCTCCCTTCCTGATTTTCGTTATTAGGCTGTTCTGCAGCCAGATTGAATGTGGGTTTTACCGGCCAGCTGAAACGCAGGCTGGCACCGCCGAGCGGGCTGCCGTCAACGGCGACACGCCCCTGATAAGCGACAGCGATGGAATGAACAATAGCCAGCCCCAGCCCGCAACCGCCGGTGGCGCGATCACGGCTCGGGTCAAGGCGAACAAAGGGCTCAAAGATGCGGGTCCGTTCTTCCGGCGGGATGCCCGGTCCGTCGTCTTCAACCTGCAGGCAGGCCAGTTCACCGTCGAGCCACAGGCTGACGCGTAATGTCTCTTGTGAATAGCGCAGACCGTTGTTGACCAGATTGTCCAGCACGCGCTCCATCAGGCGTAAATCCACGCCGCCGAAGTCGGCATTTTGTGGTGCGTTATAGAGAATAGTGCGCTCGGTGATCAGCCGGAAATCATCGACTTTGTCTTCCAGCCATTCGGGCAGATTGACTTTTTCCAGATTCAGCGCCACCTGCGGACGGTCCAGACGCGCGTAAGTGAGCAGTTCATCGATCAGCGCTTCAAGCTGCCCGATATCGCGGTTGATGGCATTTTGTTCCGATTCCGGCAGGTTCTCACTGATTGCCAGCCGGTAACGCAGGCGCACCAGCGGCGTACGCAGCTCATGGGCAATACCGTCGATCAGGAGTTTTTTACTGGCGACCAGCGTACTGATGTTGTCGGCCATCTGGTTAAAGGCTACGCCCAGGCGGTTGAGGCTGGAGGTTGAATCAAAATCAATACGTTCGTCGAGATGGCCGTTACCGAGGCGCAGTGCGGAATTTTCCAGCCGCAGTAAATCCTGCCAGTGCGGGCGCATCCACAGGAATACCGGCAGGGCCAGCGATAAACCGATGAAGATCAGCAAGCCCAGATCCAGCAGCCGCATTTCGTGCATATAAAACAGGTACGGAATAGGGCCGACCACCAGCACGTAATGGCTGCGCGGCACCCGCTGAATAAAGGTGTATTCGTCATCGAGCGCAATAATTTCGCCATCTTTAAGACGCTGATCCAGTGCGGGACTGAGCTTGCGTTTGCCGAGCGGTTCGATATGCAGTTTGAAGGACAGGTTCAGATCCAGCGTATTGATGGTCTTGTTCCAGTCCTTTATCGGAATTTCCCGTAGCTCACTGCGCATCAGGTAGAGCGAACTTTTCATCAAATCGTTCATGGACTGACGGCCAGTACGTTCTGCGGTGACTTTGTAAACCAGCCCGACCAGCATCGCCATCACCAGAAAACAGACCAGCAGTAACAGAAAGAACTGGATGAAAAGCTTTTTCATTCCTGTAACGTCTCCCAGGCGTTGGGAGCAAACAGATAGCCTTTATTTCGCACCGTTTTAATGCGAAAGGGCTCCAGGGTGTTGTCGTACAGCTTGCGACGCAGGCGGGAGATCGCGACGTCAATGCTGCGATCCAGCCCGTCATAGCTCACTCCACGAAGGTTTTTCAGCAGCGCTTCGCGATCCATAATGCGCCCGGCGTGTGTCGCCAGTTCCCACAACAAATCAAAGTCGGAAGTTGAAAGCACGATCGTTTCATCCACCAGCGTCACTTCGCGGTTAACCGGGTCGATGCACAACTGACCGAAATGCAGGGCATTGCCGCTTTGTAGCGTCTGAACCGGTTGCTCATTTTGAGTATTCTGTACCGGACTCTGACGTAAATGCAGCCGCAAACGGGCCAGAAGCACCGCCGGTGGCGTTGTTTTCAGGATGTAATCGTTGGCGCCCATTTCCAGCGATAAAATGTGGTTCATGTCGCTGTCGAGCGAAGTGAGCAACACAATCGGACCGGGGAAAACCGGACGCAGATCGCGGCATAAGGTCATGCCATCTTTGCCTGGCAGCATGATGTCGAGCAGGACCAGATCGGGTTTTTCTTTTTCAATGCGCGCCTGCGCGGTATCGCCACGGGGTTCAACCAGCACGTCGATATCATGTTTACCCAGATAGGCGGCGATCAGGTTGCCGACTTCTGCATCATCTTCTACAAAAACGATTTTATTCATTGGCTTGCTGCTTTAAGAAATCCGGTGATTAGCATAGCGTGACCCGCAGGACGACGCTATCGTGCTAGCGTAATAGAACATGTCAGTTTCCGTTACGCAAAGCACCGGAAGCGACTGGCAAAGTGTCAGTGAATTATGCCATTATATAGCTGAATATCTTCGGCGTTATACATTGATTAAATAATTGATTGACCCTGACCAGGAAGAGGAAGAGGGGATGAATGAAAACCGCCTGGTACCCGATGCGCGCAGTCAACAAGCCTCCTTTGACTACATGGAATACTTGTCCGCATCCTGCAAAAAGAAATGGAGTTTTGTTGACGCTATTTATGGCGTGATGCCGTTCTTTGGCATGGTTCTGAAATCCCGTTCGATAAAAGAAAAATCCCGGCAGGAAGCGTTGCGCGCACTGGCCTTACAGGTAGTTTCCACCCAGGTCAGCGACGAGACCAATATTGTCCGGCTGATTGAACTGGCAGAGCAGCAAAATATGTACAACATTGATATCAACCTGCCGTACTCGCTGACCGAAGAACAGCTCACTGCAATAAAAGTGGAATGCAAACATCTGGTGCAATTAAGCCAGAATAATGATCATCTGTTAGTACAGATTATGCAGATGCCTTCCCGGCACTGATTTCTCGGTGATGCATTCAAAATAAAGGCCGCTTTCGCGGCCTTTATCATTTCAGTCGTTTGCCGTTTATTTCTTCAGTTCGGCGCGTAAGTCTTTCACGTCTGAGGCAGAAACCGGCGCGGCGGCATTTCCCCAGCTGTTACGGATATACGTCAGCACGTTAGCCACATCGGCATCGCTCATATTGGCATCAAACGATGGCATCGACGGCGCGGTAGGTTTGCTGTCGGTAGCCACAGGGCGGCTGCCCGTCAGCACCACGCGGATAAGCGACGTGGCGTTGGTCTGGTTGATGAGCGGTGAATCTGCCAGCCGTGGGAACAGACCTTCCTGACCCATACCGCCTGGCGTATGACATGCGGAACACCGGTCAGCGTAGATATTCTTCCCGGCAATCATTGCCTTATCGTCAGCTTTCACTGGCGCAGGGGCGTTATTGCCGCTGTCATGACCGCTGTCTTTCAGATAGACCGCCACGGCTTCAAGGTCGGCATCCGTCCAGTGCCGGGATGAGTTCGTCACTTCCTCCGCCATCGGACCGGAAGCAATATCGAAACGGTTAGAACCGGTTTTCAGATACTGCATCAGATCTTCCTGCGTCCAGTTACCGACACCAGTGTGCTTGTTGCTGGTGATGTCCGGTGCGACCCAGTTTTCTATCACCGCCCCTTGCAGGAACTCGCTGTCCTTATCGCCGCCGAGCATATTTTTCGGTGTATGACAGGTACCGCAGTGTCCCAGACCTTCAACGATGTAGGCGCCGCGGTTCCATTGCGCCGATTTATCCATCTGCGGTTTGAATTCGCCTTTGCTGAAGTTCAGCCAGTTCCAGCCCATCAGACTGGTACGCACGTTGAACGGGAACGGCAACTGGTTAGTTTCGATTTCGTTGTGCACCGGTTGCAGGGTCTGCAAATACGCCCAGATCGCCGCGTTATCTTCGCGGGTCACTTTGGTGTACGCCGTGAACGGCATCGCACCGTAAAGACGTTTGCCGCCGTGGCCGATGCCTTCGGACATCGCGCGCTGGAAGTCATCAAAACTCCATTTACCGATACCGGTTTGCACATCCGGCGTAATGTTTGCACCGACTAAACGGCCGAACGGGGTTTCAATTGGCACACCGCCGGCAAAAGGTTTGGCGTCCGGCGTGGAGGCAGTATGACAGGCGGCGCAGTCGCCCACTGTCGCCAGATAACGGCCACGCTCAACCTGTTCGAAAGAGCCGTCGCCCGCCGCGTGGGCCAGCCCGCTGATGCTCATGGCCAGCAAACCGAGTGAGAATGAGGTTAACTTTTTCATGCGATCATCTCTCCCGGTTTTTTCAGATAGTAATGACGGATCGCATGCGCGGCTTTGAATGCCAGCGCACCCACGGTACCGGTCGGGTTGTAACCCGGATTTTGCGGGAAGGCAGACGCGCCGACCACGAACAGATTAGGCACGTCCCAGACTTGCAGATGTTTGTTCACTGAGCTGGTGGACGGATCCGCGCCCATCACAAAACCGCCGACGACGTGGGATGACTGGTACGGCGTACCGTTCCAGTGACCTTTCATCGGGCTGGCGACCAGCTGACGCGGATTCATCGCTTTGGCGATTTCGGCCACTTTACCGGTGCAATACGCGGCCATTTTCAGGTCATTTTCCGGGAAGTCGAACGTCACGCGCAACAGCGGGCGACCCAGACGGTCTTTGTAGTTCGGATCCAGCGACAGATAGTTGGTTTTGGTGGTGTAGCTGCTGGCCTCACAACCGATCGACATCGAGCTGAGGTAGTTGGCGACCGTCGCTTTTTTCCACTCGCTGCCCCATTTCGGCGTTCCCGGCGGAACAGGGCGGTAGCCGATGGGGGCGCCGCCGATGGGGGTCACGCGGATACTGCCGCCGCCAAAGAAGCCCAGACCGCTGTGGTCAAAGTTGTCATTGTTGAAATCGTCAATGCCCATCCCGACCGCACCTGCGCCGATGAACGGATTAAAGTTCTTGTCATCAAAGAACAACTGCACACCGTTAGCGGTCTGATAGGCATAATTACGGCCCGTGGTGCCGCTTAACGTGACCGGATCGTAAGGTTTGCCGATGCCGGAAAGCAGCATCAGACGGACGTTTTCGAAGGTAAACGCACTCACGATCACCAGATCAGCCGGTTGTTCCCATTCATCGCCGGAAGAATCGATATAGACCACGCCTGTCGCGCGTTTGCCGGTGGAATCGGTCAGCACCTGCATCACTTCACAGTTGGTACGGGCTTCGAAATTCTCCTTGCGGATCAGTGCCGGTAATACGGTAGTGATAGCGCTGGCCTTGGAATAGTTCGCACAGCCGAAGTTGGTGCAGAACCCGCAAAATGTACATGGCCCCATTTTCACGCCGAGCGGATTGGTGTAAGGCTCGGAAATCAGGGAAGAGGGTACAGGGAACGCTTTATAACCCATATTGCGCGCGGCTTGCGCAAACAAGGTCGGGCCATAAGGCTGATCCAGCGGGCGGGTCGGATATTCAATGGAGCGCATCCCTTCATACGGATTGCCGCCTTCATGATGTTCGCCTTTGACGTTGCTGGCTTTACCGGAAACGCCGGCCAGACGCTCGAAAGAGGCGTAATGCGGTTCCATTTCTTCCCAGTCGGTGCCCCAGTCTTGCAGCACCAACTCTTCCGGGATGGCATTAGCGCCGTAACGTTCGGTCAGATGGCTTTTCAGGCGGAATTCATCCGGCTGAAAACGGAAAGTAATCCCCGCCCAGTGGTTGCCCGCACCGCCGGTACCGTTTCCCGGGTGGAAAGAACCCCATTCGCGCATCGGTAATGCCGTCTGCGCCGGGTTGTTTCGGATAGTGATGGTGTTCTGGCGGGTGCGTAACATCAGTTCCTGGCGGGAGCTGTAGCGTAACTCATCCGTCACCGTCGACACGTTGAAATCACGGGCGGTATCACGCCACGGACCACGTTCAATCGCCACCACATTCAGACCTTCGTCACACAATTCATTGGCGATGATCGAACCTGCCCAGCCAAGCCCGATCACCACCACGTCTGTTTTGGGTAATTTTTTTGCCATAATGTTGTTCTGCCCTTAGCTTTTCATTTTCCATGCGTCGCCGCCGGAAATACTCAGCGGTTCGAGATCGAGTTTCTGGTTATGTTTGCCGATATATTCGCGGTAGTCGTAGCGCGCGCCGGGGAAGCCCAGCATTTTCCACGACACCATATTGCGGTTACCGCCATAAATCGGGTCAGCAAAGAAACCTTCCATTGTGTTCTTCAGTGCGATGGCGAAGAACAATTTAGAATCGATCCCTTCAAGGGCAATTTTTCCGCTCTCAAGACCTGACAGGATTTGATCCTGCTGGTCGCCGGGCAGATCTTTGAATAATTTCTGATGCTGTGACCGGGCATATTTATCCAATGCGGCCAGGCCAAGACGGTAGCGTTGTTGCGGCACCAGCGGCGACTGATCGCCTTGCTCCGGAGTGCCCTCCTGGAAAGGGCCTTGCATATAAAGGCGGGAATAGGTGCCGTAGAATCCGGCCAGCTGACGGTCGATAAACACCGCGCATCCGGCGTCTTTACCGCCCACGCTCAGATCATCGGCAGGGACCAGACGGTCAACAATGGCTTCCATGGCAGCGGCTTCGGCTTCGGTGAAAAACACCCAGCCATCGGTCTCAATCTGCGGCGGCGGGCTGGCGTCAAAGGGGCTCCACACGGGCGTGCCTTTGAGCGTCACCGCGTTGGCGGCTTTGGCGGCACCCAGTACTGCGGAGGCGGCCGTGAACGAGAGAATCTGTCTGCGGGTCACGCCGGGCAAGGTTTTTTTGCTCATTTATGTTCCCTGTTTGTATACATCACTTTAAGGTCCGGACGCGCTCTGCAAAGGCAGTCGGGTGGCGTCGGGATAATCGTTAACCTGCTAAGGATAAATGAAAACAGACTGTAAAGATAAATGGTTCGTTTGTTAAAAATGTTATTAAATGTGTGCAATTGATATCTTTGATGTAATTTTAGGTGATATTTTTGTGATGTGGTGACATGTTATCCATGTATTCATCATGGAAATGAATTTTCATGATTTCACCTAATACAACGATGTATGTGGCCGTTCGTGGCATGCAGGTTGAATTATGCTGTCTGTACGTTAAGATCAAACCTTACTCATAAAATGTGCAAGGTATGACTGAAGTCACAGATTTTTTTTCTGATTTATTGAAGCGATTTGCAGGAAATCCCTGCGCCTCTTTGCTTATTGCCGGGGGAGCTGCCTTCTATGCTGTCAGCGCCAGTGCGCTGACGGCAGAACCCACCGAATATGGCGTTTCCGGTTATCACCTCAGCGGTTTTCTGCCTGCCAGTGACGAAAGTTCCGTTTTTAATAACGGAGCCCCGGCCCAACCTTCCCGGATGTTACCCAGCCTCGGCAGCCAGTATATACAAACCAATACCGGACCGACGGCCACGGAAAAACAGCTCGCAACCACGCTGAAAGAGCTGGGCACCACCACCACAGACAGCGATGATCCCTTACGTGTGCAGGCGGAGACGCTGGCACTCAGTCAGGCGGCGAAACTGGTGCAAAAAGAAACCAGCAGTTTGCTTTCGCCGCTGGGTACCGTCAGCACCTCGCTGGATATGAGCGGCCGTAATCTTGACGGCAGCTCCGGGCGGCTTTTCAGCCCGCTATACAATTCTCAAACCAATCTGGTTTACAGCCAGATTGGCCTGCAAAGCGAGACGGATGCTACGGTCGGTAATTTCGGCCTGGGGCAGCGTTTTAACACCGGCGCGTGGATGCTGGGATATAACGCTTTTGTGGATAACGATTTCGATCATCAGCTGACACGCGGCAGTCTGGGCGCGGAAGCCTGGACAGATTACCTGCGTTTCTCAACCAATTATTATCATCCCTTTTCGTCCTATAAAGCCGACAACAGTACGTCTGCACAACTGCGCCGTCAGGCGCGTGGCTACGACATCACCACCAAAGGCTATTTACCTTTCTACCGCCAGTTGGGCGCTTCACTGAGTTATGAGCAGTATTTCGGTAATCAGGTGGATTTGTTCGGCAACGGCACACGGCAGAGTAATCCGTCGGCTGTGTCATTTGGCGTCAATTACACGCCGGTACCGTTAGTAACGGTGATGGCCGAACACCAGGCCGGGCAGGATGGTGATAATCAGGATGTGGTGAAACTGACGCTGAATTACCGGCTGGGTGTGCCACTGGATCAGCAACTGTCTTCACGGAATGTCGCGGCAGCGCGCTCGCTGCGCGGAAGCCGGATGGACATGGTCGATCGCAATAATATGCCGGTGATGGAATTCAAACAGCGCAAAACCTTATCGGTATATCTGGCCACGCCGCCGTGGTCATTACAGCCGGGCGAAACGGTGCCGCTGAAACTGCAATTGCGCGCACTGAATTCCGTGGTGGCGCTGAGCTGGCAGGGTGATACACAGGCGCTGAGCCTGACGCCACCCGCCAATAACCGTAATCCCGATGGCTGGAGCGTAATTGTGCCCCCGTGGGATGACTCCCCGGACGCCACCAACATTTATCGTTTGTCGGTGACCGTGGAAGACAGCAAATCGCAAAAAGTCACCTCCAACTGGATCACGCTGAATGTGTCCCCGCCACTGACTGCGCAACCACAATATGGTAATGATCCCGGGCTGAATTTCTGATCGCGGTTTTCTCGCCTCCCCTTTGCAGGGGAGGATGGGTTTTAAGGGCTCACGCCTGGTTAAAGCACATTACTCTGCAACACCCAAACCGCTGCTTCTACGCGGGATTTGAGTTTCATTTTCTTCAGCAGATGTTTGACGTGCACTTTCACCGTGCTTTCGGTGATATTCAGACGGCGGGCGATCATTTTGTTCGGCAAACCTTCGGCGATCAGTTTGATGATGTCGCGCTCGCGCGGCGTCAGGGACTGAATATCACGGTCACCGCTCGGGCGGCTTTCCCGCAGGCTGGCGGCAAGAACCGGCGTCAGCGCTTCGCTCAGCACCATTTTTCCGGCGGCGGCGTTATGCAGCGCGGCCAGCAAATCCTCCGGCTCCATATCTTTCAGTAAATAACCATCTGCGCCACGTTTCAGAGCTGTGACGACGTCATCTTCGTGATTGGACACGCTGAACACCACGATACGGCCTGAAAGGGCGGTCTGGCGCATGCTGTCGAGGGTATCCAGCCCGTTCATACCCGGCATATTCAGATCCAGCAGGATCAGATCCGGATCGAGCTGTTTCGCCAGTTCGACACCTTGTTCGCCATTGCTGGCTTCACCAATAACTTTAAGACGCGAGTCCAGCGCGATCAGCTGTTTCACGCCGTTACGCAGCATAGGATGATCGTCAATCAGCAAAATAGTGGAAGGGGTGATGTCGTTCATACTTGCTCCTGGGGATTGATTGGCAGGGCTTCGGGCCGGAAACACACTGTGACTTCTGTGCCGCCGTCCGGGCGTCGGGCGACCCGACATTTGCCATGTAAGGTACTGGCACGATCCTGCATGATGATCAGGCCATAATGATTTTGCCGCTCGACGTCCGGCGAAATGCCTTCGCCGTTGTCGCAAATACTCATACTGATTTCACCGTCATGACAATGCAGTGAGAGCGATACCTGCGTGGCGTTAGCGTGTTTATATGCATTGTTCAGGGCTTCACGGGCGATGTGCAACAGGTGTATGCCCTGATTGGCCGGAACGGAACGTGGCGGGATCTGATAATCGAAATCGACGGGCAGTCCCATGCGGCGTGAGAATTCATCGACGGTATGTTGCAGCGCGGCGCGCAGGCCGGGCGTGTTCAGCGTCAGACGGAACGTGGTCAGCAGTTCACGCAACTGACGATAAGCGGTACTCAGTTCCTCACGCATTTGCAGCAACAGATTTTTGTCTTCTTCAGAGAACGTGTCAGCATGCATTTGCAGGCAGGCCACCTGAATCTTCAGGCACGACAGCGACTGCGCCAGCGAGTCGTGCAGTTCGCGGGCGATGGCCGAGCGTTCCTCCATCAGCATGAGCTGCTGCTGATGTTCTGCCTGACGCGCCAGCATCAGGGTACTGGTGAGCTGTTCCAGCAGGGTATGCACCAGTTGCTGCTGATCGTCATCCAGATACTGACCGGGGGGTAACTGCGCCAGCAGCACACCGTAATTTTCGCGCTCGTCGCGCAGGCTCCAGCTCAGGGATTCCCCGCCGTCATCCGCATGTTCACCGACCTTCGGGCTGACGGGCTGGCGCGGCGAGGCGTGGCTGAATTCATTGAACACTTCCGCACTGTTATTTTCGTATTGCCGCAACTGAATGCCACTCAGCGGGGTCAGTGACTGCAACTCTTTCAGCACCGGCTCCATGCGCGCCTCAAGCGGTTCGCTGGTATGAAGCTGACGGCTGACACGGTACAGATAGTCCAGCATTTGATTTTTTTTCTGCAGGTCGGCGGTTTTCTCTGCCACGCGCTGCGCCAGATTATCGACCATTTCCGCCAGCGCCAGCGACATGCTGTTGAGCGAATCGCCGAGAATATCCATTTCATTATGTGCATCGCCATTCGCCACACGGTTGCGCTGATAGCGGCGGCTGAAATCTCCGGCGGTAATTGCGCTGGCCTGTGCGAGCAGACTTTTCCAGGGCGTCAGCAGATGGCGGCGCAGGAACCAGATGGTCAGCGCCATCAGTAAAAGAGTCACTGCCACCAGCCCGCGCTGGATCAGCGAAATCTGTTGTAAATGGTATTCGGTTTTGTACTCAAGTGCGGCGACCAGCACATCAAGCTGGCCGACAAAGACGGCGATATTGGCCGAGACATCCTGCGGATGCTTTGCCGCCAGAAGCTGGTCGCGCAGGGTGGATTGCCAGTACTGACGTAACGCCAGAAACTGTGGTTGCAGATTTTCGCGCTCTACCGCCTGTAATAAATCGGCGCTGTTTTCATCAGCTTCCATCTGGCTGATATAGCGGGCACTGGTTTCGCTCAGCGGTACCTGAGACAACAGCCGGTAACTTTGCATACGCAGCGAACCCGCTTTATTGATCGCATGGGCATTGCCTTCGATACTGCCCGCCATCCACGCCGCCATGCTCATTCCGCCAATACCCAGCAGGCCGAGCAGCAGCATCAGCAAGCTGATCTGACTGATGAGCGACAAAGAAGGCAGTGCGCGTTTAAGCATGAATCGTGTTTCCTGAATCTATATCGGATGCTGCGGATACCGTGCCGGACTGACACAAACCTGTACAGAGTGGGCATTTTTTATGATCAGAGGGAGTTTCCCTATACCTCTTTGTGATTACTCCTTTATTTCCGCCTGATTCATACCTTCATTCGTGGAAAGAATATCTCTTCATCAACTTTATGAATACTAGCAGTTTATTGCTTTCTCGCCGGATACTCATAAAGGATCCGTGGTCATTTTTCCTGCATTATCCACCTGCGGTTGCGTTGATTTGTATCAACATCCTGAAGCAGGGCTCTACCTAGTGTGTGCGACATAACTTAATCATTACAACAATGCGTTGCCACCCGAGGTACACATGTCACATACATCAGCTTCACCGACGGAAAAACCGTCACGCCTGTTGCAGGACTGGCGTCCGGAAGATCCGGCCTTTTGGGAACAGACCGGGCATAAAGTGGCCAGCCGCAATTTATGGATTTCCGTGCCTTGTCTTTTGCTGGGATTCTGCGTCTGGATGCTGTTCAGCCTGGTTTCCGTTAACCTCAATAAAGTTGGTTTTAACTTTACGACAGATCAGCTGTTTATGCTGACTGCCATTCCGTCCGTTTCCGGCGCACTGCTGCGCGTGCCTTACTCCTTTATGATCCCGCTGTTTGGCGGCCGCCGCTGGACGGCCATCAGTACTGTATTTCTGGTGCTGCCATGCCTGTGGCTGGGTTTTGCGGTGCAGGATACCACCACGTCTTATAACATTTTCCTGATCATTGCGTTGTTGTGCGGTTTCGGTGGCGCAAACTTCGCATCGAGCATGTCCAATATCAGTTTCTTCTTCCCGAAAGCGAAGCAGGGCGGCGCACTGGGAATCAATGGCGGTCTGGGTAATCTGGGTGTGAGCGTGATGCAGCTGGTTGCGCCACTGGTCATCTCCCTGGGGGTGTTTGCGGCTTTCAGCGATAAACAAACGCTGGCGAACGGCGCTGACATGTGGCTGCAAAATGCAGCGTGGATCTGGGTGCCATTTTTGATCATCGGTACCCTTGCCGCCTGGTTTGGCATGAACGATCTGGCCTCTTCTAAAGCCTCAATCCGCCAGCAGTTGCCGGTGCTGAAACGCGGTCATCTGTGGATCATGAGCGTGCTGTATCTGGCGACCTTTGGCTCATTCATCGGCTTTTCCGCCGGTTTTGCCATGCTGACCAAAACCCAGTTCCCTGACGTCAATATTCTGCAATTCGCCTTCTTCGGCCCGTTCTTTGGCGCGCTGGCCCGTTCTGCAGGGGGCATGTTGTCCGACCGCCTGGGTGGTATTCGCGTCACCCTGGTGAATTACATCGTCATGGCGATTTTTGCAGGTTTACTGTTCCTGACCTTGCCGGTCGGTGGCGTGGGCGGCAATTTCCCGGCGTTCTTCGCGGTCTTTATGGTGCTGTTCCTGACGGCGGGTCTGGGCAGTGGCTCCACCTATCAGATGATTGCGGTGATTTTCCGTAAACTGACCACTGATCAGGCTAAAGCTCGTGGTGCCAGCGATGATGAAGCGCTGCGTGAGGCGGTTACCGATACGGCGGCTGCGCTCGGTTTTATCTCTTCCATCGGCGCGATTGGCGGCTTCTTTATTCCTAAAGCGTTCGGGACGTCACTGGCCATGACCGGCTCACCGGCTGGCGCGATGAAAGTCTTCCTGGTGTTTTACGTGGTTTGTGCGCTGATCACCTGGCTGGTGTACTGGCGTAAACTGAACAAAGGTTTTGCGACCAAACAAGTCAAAAAGTAATCGCAACAGGCAGTGAAGAGAATGAAAGGGGCCCCGGCCCCTTTTTGCGTGATCAGACTTCCGCCACGGGAGGTTATTTCACGTAAGAATTCAGCACGCTCAGAACGACGTCCAGGTCGGCCTCACGTTTCACGACATCTTCCTCATGAACAATATGCTCAGTCAGATGTCCTTTAATCACTTCCCGCATCAGTCCATTCACCGCGCCGCGGATCGCGGCAATTTGTTGCAGAACCGCCGCGCATTCATGGGGCTCATCCAGCATTTTATTTAACGCCGCCACCTGACCCTGAATCTTGCTGGTACGGGCTTTCAGTTTCTGTTTATCGCGAATGGTATGGGACATATCACTTCCTCCATGACACTAATGACGGTGCGATCATATCATTTTGTGGATACTGGGGGGGTGTATTTAATACTGGGGGGGAGTACAATCCCGGCGCCTACCTTATCGGGAATCACTACCATGAATGACTTTTCTACACTTTTACAACAGGGAAATGCGTGGATTTTTATACCCAGCGCCATCTTGTTGGGGATTTTACACGGGCTTGAGCCCGGCCATTCGAAAACCATGATGGCCGCCTTTATCATTGCGATTAAAGGCACCGTCCGGCAGGCCATTTTACTGGGGCTGGCGGCCACGGTTTCGCATACGGCAATTGTCTGGATCATTGCATTTGGCGGTATGTATCTCAGCAACCGGTTCACCGCAGAGGCAGTCGAGCCGTGGTTGCAACTGGTGTCTGCGATCATCATCCTGGGCACGGCAGCATGGATGTTCTGGCGTACATTTCGCGGCGAACAGCTGTGGAAGAGAGAACACACGCACGGGCATCACGCTGATCATGACCACCATCATGACCACCATCACGGACATTCCCACGCGCATGCGAACGTTCAGCGTCACGTTCAGCCCCGGGGACTTAATAACCTGCGTGGCATAACGCGCATCAGCCTGTCACCGCAGGAATATCAGGATGCTCATGAACTGGCGCACGCCAGCGATATTCAGCGACGTTTTGCCAGCACGGAAGTGACGAACGGGCAGATTTTATTTTTCGGTCTGACCGGCGGGCTGATCCCGTGCCCGGCCGCCATTACCGTGCTGTTGATCTGCATCCAGCTTAAACAACTGGCGCTGGGGGCGACGATGGTGGTGTGTTTCAGTATCGGACTGGCGCTGACGCTGGTGACCGTCGGCGTCGCGGCCGCTGTCAGTATCCGTCAGGCAGCTAAACGCTGGAGCGGTTTAAACTCGCTGGCGCGCCGGGCACCTTATTTTTCCAGTGTACTGATTGCGCTGGTGGGGATTTATATGGGCATTCACGGCGTTATAGGCTTAACGTCATGAAAAATGTGAACGTAATCAGTCATAAGCAATAACAATTCAGACTTTTTAAAACCGGCTTAAGGCGTTATAAATAACGGGACGATAACTGAAAAAATGGATCCCGTGATGAAAACTGCCCACCTGGTTGACCCTGAACTGCGCCCGTTACTGGATCTTATGCCAGAACGTGTGCTCGAAGCCTCTGTTCTGCCTGTCATGCGTGAGCAGCGTCAGACGGCGGCGCTGGAAAGTCTGTTACAGGATGACGGGTTGCCGGTAACGGTTAGTCAGCATCACATTTCAGGCGGCGAAAATGCGCCGGTGGTGCGAGTTGTGGTGATTTCGCCGCAACACGAACGCAAAGGGCGGATGGGTATTCTGCATATTCACGGTGGTGGCTATGTGCTGGGCAGCCCTGAACAGTCGATGCCGCTGACCCGCCCGACGGCGGCGCAACACGACTGCGTCATTGTTTCGGTGGATTATCGCCTCGCGCCGGAAACACCGTTCCCCGGCCCGCTGGAAGATTGCTATGCGGCGCTGGTCTGGATGACCGCGCAGGCAGAAGCGCTGGGTATCGACTCCGCCCATATCGGTGTGATGGGCGACAGCGCCGGTGCAGGGCTGGCGGCCTCTCTGGCGCTGCTGACCCGTGACCGGAGTGGGCCGAAACTGGCGTTTCAAAACCTGATGTATCCGATGCTCGACGACCGCACCGTGACCGATCCCAACCCGAATCCGGTGACCGGCGAATTTTCCTGGACGCGCGCGGACAACCTTTTCGGCTGGCATGCCTATCTCGGTCACGAAGCGGGTTTGCCGGATGTTTCCTGCTACGCTGCTGCTGCCCGCGCAGAGGATCTGAGCGGATTACCGCCAGCCTGGATTGGTGTCGGTTCGATCGATTTATTTCTCGATGAAAACATCGACTATGCCCGCCGGTTAATCCGCGCAGGCGTGCCGGTGGAATTCAGTATCTATCCGGGGGGATTCCATGGTTTCAATGGCGATCCGGCCTATGCGCTGGCCCGCCGCGCCCGCAAACAGCGTCAGGATGCCTTAGCCGGTTTCAATCCGCTGCGTCATTATCATGACTTTGGCTTATAATAAGCAGCAATCAATCAGGCATAACAACCGGCTGAATTAGAAAATAAATTGGATATCAAACAACTTATCTATCTGTGTAATCTCGAACGCGAGCGGCATTTCGGCAGGGCAGCAGAAGCCAGTTTTGTCAGCCAGCCGACGTTGTCGATGCGCCTCAAGAACCTTGAAAAAGAACTCGACCTTAATCTGATCAACCGCGGTAATAACTTTGAAGGTTTTACCGCCGAAGGGCTGCGTGTACTGAGCTGGGCACGTGAAATCGTCGCCGTCTATGAAGGTCTGAAACTGGAAGTCGAATCGCTGAAACAGGGCATGAGCGGAACATTGCGTATCGGTGTAATGCCGCAATGCAGCGTGTCGCTGGCGCAACTGATTAAGGCGGTCAGCGAGGCGCACCCGGGCCTGGATTACCGCGTCGCAGAAGTCAGTGCCGATCAACTGATCGAAGCGCTGAGCAGCCATTCGGTGGATGTCGGTATCGGTTTCTTTGAATTTTCGACGCTCAATGAACTGCGCTTTCAGCTGGTGCCGCTTGATGATGGCGGTGTTGATGTGGTGTATCACCCGGATCATTTCCCGCAGTTGCAGGGCATCGGACTGATGACCGCCGAACAGGCAGCCGCGCTGCCGTTATGTTTGTCTGAGCCGAGCCGCTATTTCCGTCGTTATCTGGATAATTTTTTCCGTCAGGCCGGGCTTGAGCTGCATCCGCGGCTTGAAAGCACGTCTATTTTCCAGCTGATGCAGGGGGTGTTTGTCGGCATTGGCTGTGCGCTGGTTCCGCGCGGCCATCTGATTGATGAAATGCATCCTGTACTGAAACGTTGCCCGCTGGATATCACACCGATGAGCCGCCACGCCGCACTGGTGGTTGCCGAAGCGGGAAGGGCAACGCCGCTGGCGCAGCATTTCTTCACCGCCGCCGGGCTTTGGCTGTCACAACAGCAGACAGAACAGCCCGCCGGATAAACATTTCCCGACGGTTTATCTCCGGTATTCCTATTGATGTAATGAATATTTAAGCTCAAGCTTTGCCGCAATACTGAGTGAAATGCATGGAGTAATACATGAAAACATTGAAAGCTGTTGTTCTGGCGATGGCCTCTGCGGGTATTTTGCTTTCAGCAGGCGCACAGGCTTCGAATAATCTTCTGGGACAACTGCAGCAGGCTGCTAACGAAGGACTGAATGGCACCAGCAATAAATCCGGTTCTGCGGGCACCACGTCTTCGCTGACCTCACTGCTCAGCGGCGGCGACAGCGCATTAACTTCGACCAGCGCAAACAACGTCGCCGGTGTGTTGCAGTACTGCGTGAAGAACAACGTACTTTCCAAAGCCAGCACTGAGAATGTGAAAGATCAGTTGCTGAGCAAGCTGGGCATCCAGACGGCAGAGGGTGCGGAAAGCCAGGATTATCAGCAGGGCCTGGGGGGATTGCTGAAAACCGGTAAAGACCAGAGTGTGGATCTGAATAATCTGGGGAACGGGCTGACGCAGGTGAAGGAGAAAGTGAAAACCAAAGCCTGTGATGTGGTGCTCAAGCAGGCGAAATCGTTTATTTGATTTTGACTTTCTCCTCCCCCTGCGAAGGGGGAGGTCGGGAGGGGGTTTTAAGGGCTAACACCTTGTCAAAGAATACTTTAACTTTTTGATTTTTCTTTAATACCCCACCCCAACCCTCCCCTTCGCAGGGGAGGGAGCACACCGAGCCATCCTTACCTTGCCATGTGATAACCGTTATTGAAAAACCGAAATTGTCTCGGTCGAGCCTTCAGTGCAACTGAGAAAATTTTAAAGAGATCCAAAGGGAACCCCTTTCACTCCGCATAAACCTTCTCTTTACTCTCACACAAATCCTCGATCAGACACGAGCCGCACCGTGGCTTGCGCGCAATACAGGTATAGCGGCCATGCAGGATCAACCAGTGATGGCAGTCAAGTTTGAATTCGGCCGGAACCACTTTCAGCAATTTCTCTTCGACATCATCGACAGTCTTACCCGGCGCGAATTTCGTGCGGTTACAGACGCGGAAAATATGCGTATCCACGGCAATGGTCGGCCAGCCGAAGGCGGTATTGAGCACGACGTTGGCGGTTTTGCGGCCGACACCCGGCAGGGCTTCAAGCGCGGCGCGGTCTTCCGGCACTTCGCCGTTGTGTTTTTCCAGCAAAATACGGCAGGTTTTAATCACGTTCTCGGCTTTGGCATTAAACAGGCCAATGGTTTTGATGTATTCCTTTACGCCGTCCACGCCAAGCGCCAGAACAGAGGCCGGCGTGTTGGCGACCGGATACAGCCTGGCCGTCGCCTTGTTCACGCTGACATCCGTGGCCTGTGCGGAAAGCAATACCGAAATCAGCAGTTCGAACGGGGTGGTGTACACCAGTTCGGTTGTGGGATGCGGATTGTTATCACGCAAACGACTGAGGATTTCGATGCGCTTTTCCTTATTCATGAACACTTCCCTTTGGCAGACTTTCTTCAGCGACAACGTGCTGTGCCGCTTTCCGCGCTTTCATGCGCTGATCGATAAGGTATTTAGCGGCCAGCAACAGACCGAGGCCGATAAACGCGCCCGGCGGCAACATGGCCAGCAGGAACGGGTTATCCAGATGCAGCACTTCGACGCGCAGTACTTTCGCCCAACTGCCGAGCAACAAATCAGCACCGTTGAACAGCACGCCGCTGCCGAGAATTTCACGCATTGAACCCAGCACGAACATCGCGCAGGTGGCACCGAGGCCGGTCATCGCACCGTCAAGCGCGGCCAGATGGATGGGGCTGCTGGCCGCGCAGGCTTCAGCGCGTCCGACCACAATACAGTTGGTCACAATCAGCGGAATAAAAATGCCCAGCGCCTGATACAGACCGAATGCGTAGGCGTTGATCAGCATCTGCACGGTACTGACCACCGAGGCGATAATCAGCACGTAAATCGGGATGCGGATTTCATCCGGGATCCACTTACGGAACGCGGAAATCATGGCGTTAGTGCAGGTCAGCACCAGCGTGGTCGCCAGCCCTAAACCGAGGGCATTGGTCGCCGTAGACGTCACGGCCAGCAGCGGGCAAAGCCCCAGCAACTGCACCAGCGAGGAGTTATTAGTCCACAAACCCTGAACGATTATCTTTCTGGCTTCACTCATCACGTGCTCCACAAGGGGTGAGGTGGGAAAGCTGAGACGGTACCGTCCCGATAAACAGCGCCGTGCGTTTTACAGAGCGAACGACAGCGCGCGGTGTAATGGTCGCACCGGTAAACTGATCAAACATACCGCCGTCTTTCTTCACCGCCCAGCGCTCATCGCTTACACCGTTAACGGTCTGATTGGCAAAATGCTTGATCCAGTCGGAAATGCGCACTTCAATTTTGTCACCCAGCCCCGGCGTTTCATGCTGTTCCAGCACACGGGAACCGTAAACTTTGCCATGAAAATCCGCCGCCACCAGCAACTGGATCGCACCGGAATAGCCGTCAGGCGCGGTAGTTTCCACCACAGCCGCCACCGGCTGACCGTTTTTGCGCGCCAGATACATACGGTGCGGCGTGGCAGTACCGAGTGAGGCATCGGTGACGTTGTAACATTCATTTTGCATGTCGTTGTCATACACGCTGGCCGGGATCACCTGATCGAACAGCGTTTTTTGTTGTAACAGTGCCTGATGTTCAATGGTCGGCTTGGTCATCAGGTTGACCAGCGCGGTCATGCCGGTCATCAGTGCGCCAAAGAAAGCCAAAATCAGGCCGTGGCGCCGCATTGTAGCTAACATAATTCTTCCTCAGCGATGCCCGTAAACGCGTGGTTGCGTGTAGTGATCAATCAGTGGCACGGTGATATTGGCCAGTAAAACCGCAAAGGCCACGCCATCCGGATAACCGCCGTAACTGCGGATCAGCCACACCAGCAAACCAATCAGCGCACCAAAAATCAGGCGGCCTCTTGGCGTGGTGGACGCCGTCACCGGATCGGTGGCGATAAAGAACGCGCCGAGCATGGTCGCGCCGGAGAACAGCCCGACCAGCGGTGATGAATAGTGTTCAGGGGCCAGACCCCACGCGATACCCGCGCAAATGACCAGCATACCTAACATGGCGACCGGAATATGCCAGCTGATGATTTTTCGCCACATCAGGAACAGGCCACCGGCCAGGAATCCGAGGTTAATCCACTGCCAGCCGAGACCGGCCAGTGTGCCGCTAAACAGTGGCGTCCCGAGGATCTGATCGGCGGTATGACCGGAGCGCAGACCGGTTTTAAACGCATCCAGCGGTGTCGCCTGCGTTACACCATCGACGTTCATGTTCAGCTGATAGGCGGTCAGATCCTGACTGTTATGGCCGGTGAAAATGGTCAGCAGCGTATCGGTGAATCCGACGTGATGATGCTGTAAAACATCCGGCGGCAGCCAGGTGGTCATCTGAACCGGGAAAGAAATCAGCAGCACCACATAACCTACCATGGCCGGGTTAAACGGATTCTGACCCAGACCGCCGTAAAGTTGTTTGGCGATAATGATGGCGAAAATCGTGCCGAGCACCACCATCCACCACGGACCCAGCGGCGGCAGGCTGATACCCAGCAAAACCGCTGTCAGCAGGGCGCTGTTATCCCCCAGACGTTTTGTCACCGGCTGTTTTCGCAGCTGTAACACCGCGCCTTCTGCCAGCAGGGCAATGATGATAGCCAGCGTCAGCTGAATCAGCGTGCCGTAACCGAAGAACCAGACCTGAGCGAGCAGGCCGGGAATACACGCCAGGATCACCATCATCATGATGGTGCTGGTGTTCTGGCGATTATGCGTAAAAGGTGAACTTGCGATCCTGAAGGCCATCTATTCCTCGTTCAACATTGTTTGAGCGGCTTTACGGGCCTTAACCCGGGCGATCGCAGCAGCCACAGCGGCTTTGCGTGGATCGCTTTCTTGTTGTTTTGGCTCTGTATCTTCTGCCTCCTGTGCGGCAGCTTTTTTAGCTTTAGCACGGGCGATAGCAGCGGCCACTGCCGCCTTGCGTTTGTCGTCTGCGGAAGGTTCAGCAGGTGACGTTGTCACCTTTTCTGCTTCATTCACCGGCTGTGCGGCGGCGGCTTTTTTGGCTTTGACACGCGCAATAGCGGCGGCGACAGCGGCTTTGCGGTCTTCTTCTGCCACAGGTGCCGGTTCAGCCACCGGTTCTGAGGCCACAGGAATATCCTGCTGTGCGGCGGCTTTTTTAGCTTTAGCACGGGCGATGGCGGCGGCCAGGGCGGCCTGACGCGGATCGGCTGCCGGTGTTTCCGCCACGGCTTTTTCTTCGGCTGGCGCTTCTGCTACTGGCGTCTCGCTGAGTTTCACTGCCGCTTTCTGATGTTTTTCTTCCCGCGCTAATTTCTCGCGTTCCATACGCGCCTGTTTGGCTTCGAAACGCGCTTTGGCTTGCGTAGCACGGGCGGTCTCTGTATCGATAGCGCGGATTTCAGCCTTTTCCTGACGGTAATACTGCACCAGCGGAATATTGCTCGGGCAGACATACGCACAGGCACCGCATTCGATGCAGTCGAACAGATTATGCTTACGCGCTTTTTCGTGTTCTTCGCCTTTACTGAACCAGTAAAGTTGCTGCGGCAGTAAACCGGCCGGGCAGGATTCGGCGCACAGGCTGCAACGGATACAGGCTTCTTCCTGCTCCTGTTGTCCCAGCTCGGATTCCGACGGAGCCAGCAGGCAGTTGGAAATTTTGACCACAGGCACATTCAGCGACGGCAGGGTAAAGCCCATCAGCGGGCCGCCCATGATCACCATCTTTTTATCGCCCTGCGGTTGTAACTGACCTTCCTGCATCAGGTGTTCAATCGATGTGCCGAGGCGCGCCCAGACGTTGCCCGGTTTTGCCATGGCTTCACCGGTCAGCGTGACCACGCGTTCAATCAGCGGCTCGCCGTCAATGATCGCGCGTTTGATGGCGTAGACCGTGCCAACGTTTTGCATCAGCACGCCGATGGACGACGAGTGATGGCCTTTCGGCACTTCGAGGCCGGTGAGGATTTTGGTCAGCTGTTTGGCACCGCCGGACGGGTATTTGGTCGGGATCACCCGCAGCTCGAAACGTACTCCGTCGGAGATTTCAGCGCTGATCGCGGCTTTAAGCGCGGCAATCGCTTCAGGTTTGTTATCTTCGATGCCGATCAGCACACGTTCAGGATGCAACATATGGCAGAGGATACGCGTGCCCTGGAGGATTTCCATGGCATGTTCCTGCATCAGCCGGTCATCGGCAGTGATGTAAGGCTCACATTCGGCAGCGTTGAGGATCAGTGTGCGGGTTGAGGTCAGGCCGCCAGCCAGTTTGCTGGCGGTCGGGAAACCGGCACCGCCCAGCCCGGCAATACCGGCCTGACTGATGCGCTGATTCAGTTCGTCAGCAGTAAGCTGACGGTAATCAGCCACGAATTCACGGTCACACCAGGTGTCCTGGCCGTCGGCGTCGATTAACACACAAAGCTCTTTCAGACCGGAAGGGTGCGCGGTAATGTGCGGCCCGATGGCGGTAATCACGCCCGAGGTCGGCGCATGAACCGGCACGGTGCGGCCACGGCCGGTGGTCAGCGGCTGACCTTTTAACACGCGGTCGCCGGGTTTCACACACAGCTCGCCTTCAGGACCAAGGTGTTGCTGAAGAGGGATGATAAAACGCTCAGGCAGCGGCACGTTGCGCAGCGGAACGTGGCTCGACTGAGTCTTCATTTCCGGCGGATGAATACCGCCATCGAAGTCCCAGATTTTGTCTTTTTTGAGTCCTGCAAAAAGATTAAACATGTTACTCCGCATGGATGATCTGAACCGGAATGGATTGCAAATCCCATTTCCAGTTTGCGGTGGTGGTTTTTACTGGCAGCATTTCGATGCAGTCCGTCGGGCACGGCGCGACGCACAGGTCACAACCGGTACATAAATCGGTAATCACGGTGTGTACGGCACGGGTGGCACCCACGATGGCATCCACCGGACAGGCCTGAATGCACTTGGTGCAGCCGATGCAGTTGCTTTCGTCGATATACGCCACTTTACGCACCGGAACGGCCGCAGCGGCGTCTTCGCCCATCGGCTGCGGTTCAACGTTAAGCAGGGTGGCCAGCTTGAGCATCACAGCTTCGCCGCCCGGTACGCATTTATTGATGTTGTCGCCATTGGCGACCGCTTCGGCGTAAGGTTTGCAGCCGGGATAGCCGCATTGCGCACACTGGCTTTGCGGCAGGATATCGTCAATCTGATCGACAACCGGGTTGCCTTCCACGGCAAAACGACGCGAGGCATAACCCAGCAGCAGGCCAAAAACCAGCGCCAGTGCGGTCAGCGCGCCAATCGCTACCCATAATTCAAACATTAGAATTTCACCAGACCTGTGAAGCCCATAAAGGCTAATGACATCAGGCCCGCCGTGACCAGCGCAATCGAAGAACCTTTGAACGGTGCCGGGACGTCAGCGACTACCAGACGTTCCCGAATGGCAGCGAACAGCACCATCACCAGCGAGAAACCCAGCGACGCGGCAAAACCGTACAACGCGGATTGCATAAAGTTGAACTGCTGATTGATGTTCAGCAGCGCCACGCCGAGCACGGCGCAGTTGGTGGTGATAAGCGGCAGGAAAATACCCAGCAGGCGATACAACGACGGGCTGGTTTTGCGCACCACCATTTCGGTGAACTGCACGACAACGGCGATCACCAGAATAAAGGCCATGGTGCGCAGATACACCAGCCCCAGCGGCATCAGAACGAAGGTGTTAACGATCCACGAGCAGATATTCGACAGGGTGATCACAAATGTGGTGGCGAGACCCATACCAATAGCGGATTCCAGTTTCCTGGACACGCCCATAAACGGGCACAGACCAAGAAATTTGACCAGCACAAAATTATTTACCAGCACGGTGCCGACAAAGAGTAATAAATAAGAAGTCATGACAATTGCCCGGACATAATAAACATTAAAAACCTCAGGGTTATTCCGTGAAGGTTTCTTTTACCCGCAGTGAACGCTTGAAATAAGGCACAAAGACTGCGGCGGCCAATAAAGGTAACAATAAGTTACGCACGGCCAGATCATCAGTAACCGGCGAGAATGCAAAGGCTTTTACTGCCAGAAGCACGGTGCATAATAACCAGATAATATACATTTTGGGTAACGCTCTGGCGCGCTTACAGAATTGCCACAATACCGCGACGGTAAATACCCCCATCGCTAACGTGGTCACCACAGAGAAATACCATTGCAGGGTAAACGCCTGCGAGTTGGTGAATAAGTATTCACGCGATTCCGGCACAAATAATGCCATTGAAAACAGAAACAGCATTAATACCACGCTCAGCAGCGTCACAATCAGATACGCCATCGGGGCCAGTAACCACCCGCCAATACGTTTATAGCCCGGATTATTCGACATAAAAGCTTTTCTCACGCTGGTTTCGCCATCAAATCAGCACAGGGAAAGTTCCCCGACCTTCAAGGCGCAGTAGCTTAACCTGTGAGAGGCATTCTCGTTATCGTATTTATGTGATCAATGATCCCCTTCGGCCAGGAAGGGGATTTATATAGAAAGGCTTTAATGCACCGGCACCAGAATTTCGGTGGCGACGATCACCACAATCAGGCCCACCAGCACCGGAACTGACGTACGTTTGACAACTTCGAAAGGCGAAATTTTTGCCATACCGGCCACGGCCACGATGACGCCGGAAACCGGGGAAATGGTGCGGCCCAGGTTGGATGCCTGCAACATCGGAATGACCAGATATTCCGGGTTGATGCCCATTTTCGTCGCCAGTTTCGGGATCAGCTCGACGAAGGCATAAAACGAGGCATTACCGGAGCCAGTGGTCATGGCGGCGAGCACGGTGATCACCACCAGAACCAGCATCATCACAATACTGCCTGAACCGAAGTTTTGCGCCAGCCCGATCAGGCTGCTGATGAAGCCGACGGTGCTTAAACCCTGTGCGAATACGCCTGCCGCGACCAGCAGCATCACCACGTTAGCAAAAGCATCCGCCATGCCGCGATAAGCCACGTCCAGACCGGCGAATACCGCCTTGCCGTTACGGTTACGCACGGTTTCAATCAGGGCGGTCAGCAGCATGCAGATCACCAGAATGGTGATGATATGCAGATTCGGCCCCCATTTTCCGTCAAAAATCAGCACACCGATAATCGGCGTGAAAGGCAAAATGGCGTAGAAAGCCGGAGCATTGGTTTCAACCACATCGTCAGCATTCGAATCGACGGCATCCACCTGCGCGGCGGTTTCGCGTTTATCCAGATAGCGTTGCCAGAAGAAATGTGCAACAGCCATCGCAGCGATGGCGGCAATCGAAATTGGCAGGGTGACTTTAAAGGCGAAGTCCACCAGTGGCATGTTCGCCGCCTGCGCGGCCAGCACCACGTCACCGGACGTCGGAGAAAGAATGATGGCCGCAGGGGACGCACAAATCGCTGCCGCCGCGCCGCGGCTGATGCCGACGTTAACCATAATCGGGAACAGCGTTGCCATCAGCAACACGCCCAGACCGGTCGCTGATGAGACAGCCAGTGACATCAGACACGCCAGAATATACGCCGCGACCATCAGAATATACGGCGAATTGATCATCTGTAACGGGCGCGACGCCAGTTTGACGACCACATCGTTGGCACCAATATGCGTCATATAGGCGGCGAATCCGCATAACATCATAATCATCATGCCGAGATCGCCACCGCGGCTCATCAGCAGGATTTTGACGTACTCAACGATATCCGTGGTCTTCCAGCCGGTACTTTTGGTGCCTTCCGGCAGAATACTGTGGCCCATCATTGCGCTGATAATCAACAGCAACAAGCCGCCCACCAACAGCACGCCGGTGGGTGAATAGCCTTTAATGATATAGCGCCCGACAAAGACGGCGACTACCAGTCCGATCAGTAATTCCAGCATGATTGTATTCCCCGAGATTAAATTTGGATCCAAGTGAAAGGCGGGCACTTTGCCGAAATAGCTCACCGGGCGTTATGACGCTTATCAATTATGAGTGATGAAAAAGCGGGGAATATTTAAATTTGTGATGCTTAACGGGGGATCACGGGGGGCGTTTAAAAAACTTCAACTACAACTTCAAGTTCAAGTTCAAAACCGTGGGCGTCGGCCCACACCGACTTGGGGGGCGGCCTATCGCCGCCACCCCCCAAGACCCCCCGGGCTCTTTCACTGCGCGCTACCGCGGGTATGACGGACATGTTCCGTAGCATTCGTGAGTGGCGCAAATCCAGGTGCTTCGCACTGCCTTCTCTCGGTCTTCGAGCCACGGGTCTCGAAGCCGCTCCGTTCAGCTGGATTTTGAGCACGCCATTGCACTCTCTAAAACAGATGAGTCCTGTTTTGATTTTAAGATCGTGCGGGCGGTTCAGAAAGCTTGCTGAATGAGAGGTTGCAGACCTGAGGCTGCAATCCCGAAATGAAGGCACCGCGCAGCGGCAAGATTTCCAGCCTGTCGCCGTGATACCTGAAACATAGCCAGCGAGCGGAGCGCGCAGTGAAAGAGCCGGAGATTCTTAAGAGGCGCGGCGATAGGCGCCTCTTAAGGCCAGTTTGGGTGGCAACCCAAGGTGTTGACCTTAAGGCCAGTGTGGGCGGCGAGCCCACGACCTTGACCTTAAGGCCAGTTTGGGTGGCAACCCAAGGTGTTGACCTAAAGGCGGTTCGGATGGCAAACCCAAAATCAAAGCTTCGGGATTTCCCGATAAAATCCCACGCCAATGAGGCGTCCAAACAGAAACGGAATGAATTTCCGCCCGCGCAGCCACGCTTCCAGCCGTGAAGGGGCGCGCTTCCTTTGTTTCTGTCCTGCTTTACTGATCATTATCTGCAACGCCTGCGTCGCCCACGTCGGGAACGCGCGGCGGCGCTGGATGCGTTTTAAATGCCGCAGCGTCAGGCGTCCGGCCTTCAGGGGTTCAGTGATGATATTCGCCGTCGCCACCGCATCCTGGATCGCCAGATTCACACCGACACCGCCGATGGGTGACATCGCATGTGCCGCGTCGCCGATGCACAACAGACCCGGCTTTGCCCACTCTTTCAGGCGGTCAATGCGGATCACCAGCAGGCGGACGCCTTCCCAGCCGGTGATGTCTTCCTGAAGCCTGGCGCGTTCGAACGGTGATACTTCCGCCAGCAGGTCGAGAAAAGGCGCGATGCCCTGTGCTTTGAGCGCATCCAGGCTGTCTTTCGGGATCGAATACCCACACTGCCAGTAATCACCCCGGTCGATCATGATGAAGTTTTTCTTCGGGCCGCGATGGCCCATTGACCACTGCGGATCGTCCGGACGTTTGGGGATTTTCAGCCATAACACGTCACGCGGCGCGCCATAACGGCGGATTTCCATCCCGGCCTGTTCGCGCACGATGGAATTACGCCCGTCACAACCGACGACCAGATCTGCATCAAAATGTTGCGTTTCGCCATCCACTTCAGCAAGAACGCCGGATACCTGGCATTTATCCTCCAGCAACGACAGCACCTGCGCGTTATGGATCAGCCGGAAATTGGGCAGTTGTGCTGCCTTGACGGCGATAAAATTGAGGAAATCCCACTGCGGCATAAACGCGATAAATTTGCACTGCGTCGGTAAGTGGCTGAAATCCGCCAGCGTGGTTTCCTGACCGTTGATCTCGCCATACAGCTTTTCAGCGCGCTGATGCGGCAGGGCGAGAAACTCGTCGAGAAAACCCAGTTGCCAGATGATATCCAGTGTCGAAGGGTGAATGGTATCGCCGCGAAAATCACGCAAAAAGTCACGGTGTTTTTCCAGCACGGTGACGTTAATTCCCTTACGCGCCAGAAGATATCCCAGCATTAATCCTGCAGGACCGCCCCCGACAATGCAGCAGGATGCTGCTGAAGACTTTGTATCCGGTGTCATAACCACCTGCCTGGCCGAATGAATTTATATGATAACAGTTATCATTTGCACTCCTGCACGTCAATCCATCCCGTGCTACATCACTGAACATTTCCTGCACAGCGGTACAACACATCCGGCTTTTTTTGCACCACCGCGATCTGCCCGTCATCTTCCCGTTTGGAACATTATTCACCCGTATTGCCTGTTAATCATTCACTTAACGGCGATTCTGCAAACTGGCAGATAAATTGCAAAGGGGTCCACAGGTTGAGTTGTTGGGCCAATTTGGACCGGTGTCCGTTGAAAACAATGTGCGGAGAAGCCAATGAGCGGCGAAATACATTTATTGCATCCGATCGCGCCACAACAAAGCGACACGCTGGTGCTCGATGCGCTGACCCGTTATGTGGCGCAGTCCGGTACCCGTATCGGCGAGAAATTGCCACCCGAGCGCGTGCTGGCCGAAGGGCTGGCGGTGAGTCGCAACACGGTGCGCGAGGCGCTGAAACGCTGGGAGGCGCTGGGGATTATCGTGCGCAAAAAAGGCAGCGGCACGTTCTTGCAGTCTGAAATTACCGCAAACGACAGCTTTCTGTCCCTGCGCTTTAAAAATGACTCCGCCACCATGCTGCATGCACTGGAAGTGCGCCGGATCATCGAATGCGAGGCTTCGGCGCTGGCGGCGGTGCGTGCCACGCCGGGCGATTTGCTGTTCATCGAACAAAAACTTGATGTGATGGAAAAAGTACATCTGCGCGTCGGTTCCGCCGGGGCTGAAGACTGGCAGTTTCACGCGGCGATCTACAGCGCCGCACATAACCCGCTGTTGCTGCAAATGGTAGGCGGCATTTACGACCTGCTGCATGCCTTTTTCGAATCGCCGCCTGAGCAGGCGCTGTTCAGCGACTCCTTTCCGCTGCACCGCACATTATTTGAAGCCATTGCGCGCCGCGAACCGGAAAACGCGCGCAGGCTGAGCAATGACATTCTGAACATAACCGAACGTGACATGAAGGAAGTGATCAATGCAGCAAGATGATAAGAGCCAGCCTGTTGAGTTAAGTGAAAACACGCATTTAGTGCACGACGTCCGCCACGATCGCGGCGCAATTTCGCCGCCAATTTATCAGTCGTCGTTATTCAGTTTCACTGATTATGACAGCATGATCGCCCGTTTTCGCGGTGACAGCGACCACGCGTTGTATTCCCGCGTGGATAATCCGACCGTGGTGGAATTGCAGAAAAAAGTGGCGCAACTGGAACGCGGCGAAGCCTGTCTGGCCTTCGGCAGCGGCATGGCGGCGATCAGTAACGCCATTCTCAGCGTGGCCGGTCCCGGCGATAAGGTGGTGTGCGTGGATCACGTCTACCCGGACACCTACCGTTTCCTGCGCGGGTTCTGCACCCGCTTTCAGATCGAAACACAGTTTGTCGATGGCGGTTCATTGCCCGCGCTGGAGGCGGCGATTCAGGGGGCGAAACTGTTATATCTCGAAAGCCCGAACAGCTGGGTGATGGGCGAGCAAAATCTGCCAGCCATTGCCGCGCTGGCCAAAAAATACGGCGTAATAACGATGATCGATAACAGCTGGGCGTCGCCGGTCTTCCAGAAACCGCTGGCGGCAGGTATCGATCTGGTCATTCATTCCGCGTCGAAATACATCAGCGGGCACAGCGACGTGGTCGCCGGGCTGGTGATTTCAAGTACAGAACGCATCAGCGCCATCAGCCGTTATATCAGCCCGTTTTTAGGCGGCAAACTTTCTGCCAATGAAGCCTGGCTGCTGCTGCGCGGCCTGCGCACGTTGCCGCTGCGTATGCGCCAGCATCACGAAAGTGCGCTGGAACTGGCGCGCCGGTTGCAGGGCTATTCACGCATCACGCAGGTGAATCATCCGGGGCTTGACCCGTTGCCGACTTCCACGCTGACCGGCTACAGCGGACTGTTCTCGTTTGAGCTCAGCGAAGGCATCGACATTCCGACGTTCTGCAATGCGCTGACCTTGTTCCGTATGGGGGTGAGCTGGGGCGGTTTCGAAAGCCTGGTGATGCCGGCCATTTCTGTGCTGAACCAGGCGGGTGAATTCAACTCGGCGATCGATTTCGGTGTATCGCCCCGCGTGATCCGCATTTCTATCGGGCTGGAAGAGACCGAAGATTTATGGCGTGACCTGAAAAACGCCATCGAAAGCGCCTGTTCCTGAGGCCTTTTTTCAAAGACCGTTCCTGTGTTCCGACTTTTTTCACCGTGGAGAATCAAGATTATGCGACACCCGAAACGTCATGTGCTCAGCCTGCTGGCGCTCAGCGTCAGCCTGTTTTCCTGTGCCAGTTTTGCCGCCACCAAACTGACGCTGGTGGAAGTGATCACCAGCCCGGCGCGTACCGAAATGCTGCAAAAAATGTTAACCGATTACAAAACGCAGCATCCGGATGTCGAGATCGAGGTGGTGTCGCTGCCGTGGGGACAGGCGTTTGAAAAGCTTGGCACCATGATCCAGAGCGGACAATACCCGGACGTGGTGGAAATGCCGGATACCTGGCAGGGGCTGTATGCCAGTAACGGCATGCTGGCTGATCTCGAACCGCGCCTGAAAGGCTGGACGGGCACGCCGGATCTGACCGACAAAACACTGACCATGGCGCGGTCTTCCGGCGGCACCGCCACCATGATCCCGTACGGTTTTTATCTGCGGGCGATGTTCTGGAATAAAAAACTCTTTCAGCAGGCAGGCCTGACCGACGCGCCGAAAACCATGGATGAGTTTATGGCGGATGCAAAGAAAATCAGCGCGCTGGGCAACGGTATCAGCGGCTATTGCATGCGCGGCGGCGTCGGCGGCACGAATGCCTGGATGATGTTTATGGCGGCAATGAACGGTTCGCCGGAGTTCTTCGACAAAGACGGCAACAGCACGCTGACCAAACCGGGCGCGGTCAAAGGCGCGCAGTTCCTGGTGGACATGTACCAGAAGGGTTATGCACCAAAAGACAGTGTTAACTGGGGCTTTAACGAAATCGTCTCCGGTTTCTACTCCGGTAAATGCGCCATGCTCGATCAGGATCCGGACGCGCTGATCGCCATCAAAAACAGCATGAACCCGGACGATTTCTCCGTTGCGCCGATGCCGCTCGGGCCGAACGGTAAAGCCTATCCGACCATCGGTTATACCGGCTGGTCGATGTTCAAACAGGGCAAACATCAGGATCAAAGCTGGGATCTGATTTCCTTCCTCAGTAATAAAGAAAACAACCTTACCTGGTCGAAATTCGTTGGCACCTTACCGATTTATAAGGGCGCAGAGCAGGATGCGTATTACCACGCGCCGCAGTTTGCAGGCTGGTTTGCCGAGCTGAACAGCCCGGATTACATCCCGCTGACCATGCCGACGCACCTCAAAGGCTGGGGCTATTTCAACTCGGTGATTGTGAAAGACAGTTCGCAGGAAACGCTGCTCGGCCAGAACGACACTGAAAGCATGGTGAAAGACTGGGCGAAATACCTGACCAAAGAACAGAAAGCCTGGCTGGCTGCACAAAAGTAAACCGGATGCCTCCGGCGCAAATCTGCGGCCGGAGTTCCCCATTCCTCTCAACGGAGACGCGTCATGATGTTGGAAGTTTCACCGCCAGACACCGTTGCCGCGCCGCGCTTCCCACGTTTGCGGGCGCTGCTGGAACCCTGGGTTTATCTCAGCCCGACGCTGGTGCTGATTGGCCTGTTTATCTTTGTTCCGATGGCTATCGGCATTTCCTATGCTTTTCAGAACATACAGTTGCTTAATCCTTTCGATACCGGCTGGGTGGGGCTGGATAACTTTCGTACTATGTTCGATGACCGGCATTTTTATGCCGCACTGCGCCATACCTTCAACTGGACACTGACTTCGCTGGTGTTGCAGTTTGCGCTGGGGCTGGGATTAGCCTTATTGCTCAACCGCGAATTCCCCGGTCGCCGCTGGGTGCAGGCGCTGGTGTTTCTGCCGTGGGCGGTTCCGGCGTTTCTCTCCGGCCTGACCTGGGCATGGTTGCTCAATCCGGTGATCGGCGTACTGCCTTACTGGCTGACTGATCTGCATATCATCTCCGAGCCGTACAATATTCTGTCTGATCCGCAACTGGCGCTGTACGGCCCGGTGGTGGCGAACGTCTGGTTCGGCATTCCGTTCTTCGCCATTACTTTGCTGGCAGCGTTGCAGTCGATTCCGAAAGATTTGTACGAAGCGGCGGCGATGGACGGGGCGACCGGCTGGCAGCAGTTTTGCAAAGTCACACTGCCGTTTCTGGCACCGATGATTGCCATCACGGTGATGCTGCGCACCATCTGGATTGCGAATTTCGCCGACCTGATTGTGGTGATGACTGACGGCGGTCCGGCGAATTCCACCTCGATTCTGTCGAGTTTCATCTTCACCACTGCATACCGCAAACTCGACTTTGGTTATGCGTCGGCGATGGCGGTGTTCCTGCTGGTGTTGATGACGTTTTACGCGCTGGTTTTACTGCGCATCCGCCATCAGTTGCTGAAATAAGGAGGCCCACATGAACGCATTGTCATTCCACACCTGGCTGCGCAAGGGCGGCCACCGGCTGGGGATTTTGTTTTACCTGGTGTTCGCGTTGTTCCCGATTTACTGGCTGATCAAAATCTCAGTCACGCCGGACAAACTGCTCTACAGCGAAGGCGTGCGGATGTGGCCGGGTGAGATGACGCTGACGCATTTTCAGCGCGTGTTTACTGAAAGCCAGTTTCCGCTGTATTTCTTCAATAGCCTGATTGTGTCCTTCGGCACGGCATTTCTGACCACAATCATTGCTGCCGGTGCGGGCTTTGCATTTTCCCGCTTCAGTTTTCGTGGCAAAACGGTGATGGCCGCGCTGCTGCTGTTTACCCAGATGTTCCCGCTGGTGATGATCCTCGCGCCCATTTACAAAGTGATGGCACCGCTCGGGCTGACCAACAGCCTGACCGGACTGATCCTGATTTACACCGCCTTTAACGTGCCGTTTGCCACGTTCCTGATGCAGTCATTTTTCGACAGCATTCCTAAGGATCTGGAAGAATCCGCGATGCTGGAAGGGTGCAGCCGTTTTATGGCGCTGCGCAAAGTCATCATCCCGCTAACCTTGCCGGGTATGGCGGCAACCTTAGGTTTTGTGTTCACTGCCGCGTGGAGCGAACTGCTGTTTTCGCTGATGCTCATCAACAAAAACGAGGTGATGACCTTCCCGGTTGGCTTACTCAGTTTTGTGTCGAAATTCGCGGTTTCATGGGGCGACATGATGGCAGCGGCTGTGCTGGCGCTTATTCCTGCCTGTCTGTTCTTTGCGTTTATTCAGCGTTACCTGGTTCAGGGGCTGACTGCCGGTGCGGTAAAAGGATAATTTTATGGCTCAGATTACGATTTCCGATCTTCAAAAACGTTACGAAAATGTCGAAGTGTTGCGACACATTAACCTGACCATTCAAGACGGTGAGTTTGTGGTGCTGGTCGGGCCGTCCGGTTGCGGTAAATCGACCCTGTTGCGCACGATTGCCGGACTTGAACTGGCAACGGCGGGGGATATTCGCATTGGTTCGCGTCTGATGAATCAGGTGGCACCCAAAGACCGTGATATCTCGATGGTATTCCAGAGTTATGCGCTGTATCCGCACATGACCGTGGCACGCAACATGGGGTTCAGCCTCGAAGTACAAAAACGCCCGAAAGCCGAGATTGATGAAGCGGTGAATAAAGCCGCCGATATCCTCGGCCTGACCGCGTTGCTGCATCGTCGTCCGAAGGAGCTTTCCGGCGGGCAGCGTCAGCGCGTGGCAATGGGCAGGGCGATCGTGCGCGAACCGCAGGTGTTTTTGTTCGACGAGCCGCTTTCCAATCTGGATGCGCAGTTACGCGGGCAGATGCGCATAGAAATCAAAAGTCTGCATCAGAGAATGAAAAACACCATTGTTTACGTGACGCACGATCAGGTTGAAGCGATGACCCTCGCGGACCGCATTGTGGTGCTCAACCACGGTCTGATCCAGCAGGTCGGCACACCGCTGGAACTGTACGACACACCGGCCAATAAATTCGTCGCCAGCTTTATAGGTTCGCCGTCAATGAACTTCATCAACGGCACGCTGGATCTGGGTGATTCGGCTCCGCAATTGCGCATCAATTCGCAACTGACGTTGCCGGTGGATCCTTTAATCATGGACCTGCAAAGTGGTACAGAGGTAATTTATGGCGTCCGCCCCGAAGCCATTGTGTTGTGCGAAGAGGGCACACCGGGCGCGGTGCCACTGGACATCACACTGATTGAACCGACCGGCCTGAGCGAACTTATTCACGGCAAATTTGGCACTGAAAAACTGAGTGTTTATAGCATGGTGAGATCAAATGCTGCACCAGGGGACCGTGTGTGGGTACAGATTGATACCGCGCGGATGCAGTTGTTTGAGGGGGATAGCCAGAGGCGGATGGGGAAATTAGGCGAGTAGTTTTTGGGTTTGCTCCTTCCCCTTCGCAGGGGAGGAGCAAACAAGTTAAACCGCTTTCGCCTCGGATAAGCTCATCAGCTTAAAGCCAACGCCGACAGCGATAATCAGCATCAAACTGATAAATCCCGTAATCCCGTACCAGCCAAATGCGTGCCAGAAGAATCCGCCTAACGTCCCGGCGACGCTGGACCCCGCGTAGTAGCTGAACAGATATAAAGATGATGCCTGACCTTTCGCACGGCGGGCACGCCTGCCGATCCAACCGCTGGCGACGGAGTGGGCGGCGAAGAATCCGCCGGTGACCAGGATCATGCCGATGAAAATCAGCCAGACGGGTGAGAAGGCGGTGATCAAAATCCCCAGCAGCATGAGCGCTGTCGCGCCAATCAACACCGGGCCGCGGCCATAAACGCCGGTCAGCGCCCCGGCTTTGGGCGAGCTGTAGGTACCCATCAGATAGACGACAGAGATAATGCCGACAATCGCCTGGCTCAGATTGTAGGGCGATGACAGCAGACGGTAACCGATGTAGTTAAACATGGTCACGAAACTGCCCATCAGCAGGAAACCTTCGGCGAAAAGTAGCGGTAAACCGCTGTCACGCCAGTGCAGTTTGAAGTTAATCAGCATCTTGCGCGGTTTCAGCGAGCTGGCGCGGAAATGTTTCGACGGCGGCAGAATGCGCCAGAACATGATTGCCGCCGCGAGGGCGAAGAAACCCACAACGGCAACGGCAATACGCCAGGAGAAGAAGTCCGTCAGCACGCCGCTGACTAAACGTCCGCTCATGCCGCCGATGGAATTTCCGCTGATGTATAAACCCATCGAGAAAGCGACCACGCTGGGGTGGATTTCCTCACTGAGGTAAGTCATGGCGACGGCCGCCACACCGCTCAGCGACAGGCCGATCAGCGCGCGCATGATGAGAATGCCATCCCAGCTTTGCATAAAGGAACAGACCAGCGTGCAGCCCGCAGCAAGGAATAACGCCACTACCATCACGGATTTACGCCCGACGGCGTCAGAAACCGGCCCGGTAAACAGCAGGCCAATCGCCATTAAACCGGTGGACAATGACAACGACAGGCTGCTGGTGGCCGGTGAAACGCCGAAATCATGCGACAACACCGGCAGGATTGGCTGAACGCAATACAGCAAGGCAAACGTCGCCAGACCTGCTGAAAACAGAGCGAGTGTGACGCGGATAAATTGCGGTGTACCACGTTTGATAAAAGGGGTTTTAAGGCCTGAGCGCACGACGGGGGTTTGCGGATTTAACTCGTCGTCATTCACTGAATCACTGGCTGGTGCAGCGGGAATCCGCCGGAAGGTTTTCACGGTAAGTCCTTAATACGGGGTGCGGTAAAACTTAATTTTAAAATGTGTGAGAATTTTAACGCTGAGACAGTTATTGTCTAATATATTAATCAGTGAAGAACGATATGTTTAAAGTATCAATCAGGGTGAACTGATCCACATCATGAACCACATCGAACTGCGTCATTTGCGTTATTTCATCACCGTTGCCGAGGAACTGCATTTTGGCCGGGCAGCGGAACGTCTGCACATTTCCCAGCCGCCGCTGAGCCAGCAAATTCAGGCGCTGGAAATCCATCTGGGGGCCACGCTGTTTTATCGCAACAACCGCAGTGTACGGCTGACACAGGCGGGACAGGCTTTTTTGCAGGAAGCCCGGCAGATTTTGCAGCGGGTCGATGAGGCGTCAGCTCAGGCGGCACGCATTCATCGCGGTGAATCAGGCAATCTGACACTCGGTCTGACTTCTTCAGCGCCGTTTTTACGGCGGGTTTCGCGCACCTTACACCGTTTTCGGCTGACCTATCCGGACGTCAATATCCGCATCGAGCAGCTCAACAGCAAACAGCAGATCGACCCCTTGCTGGAGGGAAAACTGGATCTGGGCATTATGCGCAATGGCGAGTTGCCGGAGGAACTGGAACACCATCTCGTACTTTCCGAACCGCTGATTGCCGTGGTGCACAGAGACCATCCGCTGAATGCGCTTAAAGAAGGGGAACTGACTTTTCAACACCTTGCCGATCAGCCGTTTGTGTTTTTCTCTAAAGATGTCGGCACGTCACTTTACGACGATATTCTCGGCCAGCTCAAAGCACAGGGGATTACGCCGTACATCACCCAGGAAGTCGGCGAACCGCTGACCATTATCGGGCTGGTCGCGGCCGGTCTTGGCGTGTCGATTCTGCCCGCTTCCTATTTGCGTATTCAGGTCGAGGGCGTGCGGTATTTACGATTTGGCAGCCTGCAGGGCACGACAGAACTCTGGCTGGTGAATCACGCCCGGCGACCTGTCACCGCTGCAGCCCGCGCATTTATGGATTTGTTGTTACACGAAGAATGAGGACGCAAAGTCAGAAGGTGCTGTATTTCCAGTCAATTCTGAGCGTCTTTTCACGCAATTTGTGCACCAAATCACATAACGAATCAAATAGTTGACGACATATGACAAAAACCCCAACATAGCCCTAATCTTTATTTTGAAGCGCGAAAATAACAGGAGTTCCTTGAGTGATCCCCGACGGGCAACCAGGACATATCGATCAGATAAAACAAACTAATGTCGGTGCTGTATACCGCCTGATAGATCTGTTTGGTCCTATTTCGCGTATTGAATTGTCGAAGAAAGCACAACTGGCTCCTGCCAGTATCACCAAGATAGTTCGTGAGTTAATACAGGCACATCTGGTGCTGGAAACTGAATTTCAGGATCCCGGCAGCCGCGGACGTCCTGCCATTGGTTTAGCGCTCGATACGCAGGCCTGGCATTATCTTTCAGCACGTATCAGCCTGGGTTCCATTACGCTGGGTCTGCGTGATCTCAGCAGTAAACTGGTGGTGGAAGAAGTCCTCCCGCTGCCGGAACAGGCATCGCAACCGCTGCTGAAACGTATTATTTCCGAAATCGACCAGTTTTTTATCCGTCATCAGCGCAAACTCGAACGCCTGACCGCCATCGCCATTACCTTACCGGGCATGATTGACGCACGCCGCGGCATTGTGCACCGCATGCCGTTTTATCATGATGTGTTTGATATGCCGCTGGGCGACACGCTGTCGGAACACACCGGTTTGCCGGTGTATGTGCAACATGATATTGGTGCCTGGACGCTGGCCGAGTCGTTATACGGTGCCTCGCGGGGCTGTAAAAATGTGGTACAGGTGGTGATTGATCACAACGTCGGGGCGGGGGTGATCACTGGCGGGCGCGTGTTGCATGCCGGCAGCAGCAGTGTGGCGGAAATTGGTCATACGCAGGTGGATCCTTACGGCAAACGCTGTTATTGCGGTAATCATGGTTGCCTTGAAACCGTTGCCAGCACTGACAGCATTCTGGATCTGGTTCGTCAGCGATTAGCGGTACCGATTCCGGCCAGCTTACTGCATGGTGTATCGCTGACCATCGAAGCCGTGTGTGATGCAGCAAACCGTGGCGATCAGCTTGCGCGTGATGTGATCATCAGCGTCGGACAAAGCGTCGGGCGCATTCTGGCGATCATGGTCAATCTGTTTAATCCGGAAAAAGTGCTGATCGGCTCACCGCTTAATTTATCTCAGGATATTCTTCATCCCGCGATAATGTCCTGTATTCAGCAGCAATCTCTTCCTGCTTATAGCGAAAATATCAAACTTGAATCGACACAATTTTATAATCAGGGAACGATGCCCGGCGCGGCATTAGTGAAAGACGCGTTGTATAGCGGATCCCTCTTAATTAAATTGCTACAAGGCTAATAACCTGCATATTTGAAATCAACGTTGGATATACCATTAACATCTGTTGATAAATAAAAAAAATATAAGACCTGCACATTAACCGCACGTACAGTCAACAAAACATTGCGCTAACGCAAACCGCTCTCATCGCGCATCGCCTAGACTTTCTGTCGTTACTTTGTCTCTGGCGGTGTTTTCTTACCGGAGACTATCTTTCAATAAGACGGAGAGATCCCGGAGCCTGAATTCCATGTTAACGCACTTTTTCGTCACGGGGACAGACGCTCGTGTAGGTAAAACCATTGTCACACGTGCCTTGCTTCAGGCCTTAGCCGCGCAGGATCGCTGCGTTTTAGGCTATAAACCTATTGCAACAGGCAGCCAGGAGCTGGCCGACGGGGTTCGAAATAAAGATGCGGTAACACTCCAGCAGTCATCTTCTATTTCTTATCCTTTTAATAAAATAACCCCGCTGGCATTAGCTGACGAAGATATTTATGTCAGCCAGCTCCCTGAAAATGTTTTTGAAATAATGACTGATGGTCTTAATTTCATGCGTGAAGAGGCCGACACGGTGGTGGTTGAAGGATGCGACGGGTGGAGAACATTGATCACGTCTCAGCTTTTATATTCTGACTGGGTACGCCAGCAAAATATGCCGGTAGTATTAGTGGTAGGGATTCAGGAAGGTTGTGTCAGTCATGCGTTATTAACCGCGCAGGCGATTATCGCTGATGGATTACCGTTGATCGGCTGGGTGGCGAACCGCATTAATCCCTGTCTGGCTCACTACCAGGAAACGATTGACGTTATCAGCGCCAATATTTCAGCGCCGCTGCTGGGTGAAATTCCGTATTTACCTCGCGCGGAGAGTCGCGATATGGCGAAGTTTCTCGACCTGTCCAGCTTTAATCTGGAAACGGTGATTAAAGTATGAGGCTGACGGTTTTTTAAAATTTATCATGGATGGAATAAAATGCTTGAAAACCAGCAATATTCAAAATTGACCAGCATGTTGCTTAAACGCAAAATGATGAAAGTGATCGACCCTAAATGTGTCGATCAGGAACCCGCTAATCCGTTATATGTTTATGAAGTTATCCGTCAGGCGGCGGGAAATTATAAACTTGTTAATATAATGGATCCTCAACGCACCCTTGTGCCAAATGGAGGTGGTTGGGTGTTTGCTATCATGGATGATGCTCCGGGTGCTGTTATTTGCGGCAAGGCAGATTATCAACATGTCCATGGACATACTTCTCTTACGGGTATCTGTGAACATAAAAAAGGGGGAGTGATAATAGAAAGGGAACGCGGAGTTTATTTCGCTGGTGAGCTCGTATTTAGTGCCGGGCGACTGACGCGCTGGACTAATGGTAGTGGACATTTTGCTCCCTCCCGGTCATTGGCTTTTTCCAACTTATTAGCCCCCGTACGCCTCACTTTACCCATCCATTTATTCAGGCCAGAGGACGCATAATCGCTTTCTCAATAAATCATCTTTTTTTAATCAACACTTATAACTAATGTTGTCATCATTAAACTGTCCTTAACAGGCGCTGTGTGCAAACCCGGCGCCTCTTTTTTGTCTATAATCTGGTATCTGCCTGCGTGCACTCATCAAAACAATGCTAAAGAAAACAAAGAACATGGCCGTCAATCACCCTGAAGTAAAGTCTGCTGTTAAATCTTCTCACCGACCTCTAATCCTTGCCGCCTGCATGTTGTCGATGTTTATGGCGGCCGTAGAAGTGACTATTGTCGCGACCGCGATGCCAACCATCATTGGCGATCTGGGTGGGTTCTCGCTGCTCGGTTGGGTGTTTGCGGTCTATCTGCTGACACAGGCGATCAGCGTGCCCATTTACGGGCGTCTGGCAGATTTATACGGTTGCCGCAAAATGTTCTTTATCGGCACTACGCTGTTTCTGCTCGGTTCCGTTTTATGCGGATTTGCGCCTTCGCTTGGCTGGATGATTGGCTTTCGTGCCTTACAGGGGCTGGGTGCCGGAGCCATCACGCCCATTGCTACCACATTGATTGCCAATGTCTACGGCCCGCAGGAAAGGGCAAAAGCGCAGGGATACTTGTCCAGCGTCTGGGGTGTATCGGCTATTGTCGGCCCGCTGATGGGGGCGTTTATTGTTTCCCATTTCCCGTGGGCGGTGGTGTTTTGGGTGAATGTGCCCATCGGTCTGGTGGCAATGATGATTCTGGTGAAATACCTGCCGCCGGATGGTCAGCGTAAACCGCACAAGTTAGACCTTGCCGGTACCGGTTATCTGACACTGTCTGTGGCGGCCTTACTGCTGGCGTTGTTGCAGGCTGAAGTGCTGGGATACGGGGCGCTGGTGCTGTTGGTGTTGTCTGTTTGCAGTGCATGGCTGCTGGTCCGTCAGGAGCGTAAAACGCCGGAGCCGCTGTTCCCGCTGGCGCTGTGGCAAAATAAAGTGATTATTGCCGCAAACGTCGGCGGGTTGATCATTGGCGCCACTATGATGGGCATCAGCGCATTTTTACCCACCTATGTGCAGGGCGTTCTTGGCGGCACGCCGTTACAGGCGGGCACTACGCTGGCACTGATGTCCATTGGCTGGCCGCTGGCGAGCATGGTCAGCAGCCGCCTGATGCAGGCAACCTCCTATCGCATGACGGCGGTCATTGGCGGATTATTGCTGGCAGGCGGCAGTCTGGCGCTGTTACTGCTCTCGCCATCGTCCGGCTTGTGGATGGCGCGTCTTGCGGCATTTTCCATTGGCGCGGGCATGGGGCTGTGTAACACCACGTTTATTGTATCGGTGCAAAACAGCGTAGAGCCTGCCATTCGCGGTATTGCTACTGCTTCCACACTCTTTACCCGCATGCTCGGTTCAGCCATGGGCACCGCATTGCTCGGCGCGACACTGAATCTTAATCTTCAATACCGCCTGCCGCAGGTGAGTGACCCGGTGCAGCAACTGATGGATAAAGCGACTCGCAGTACGATGGAAAGCAACCAGCTCACGATGCTGACCGACAGTGTGGCGGCGTCGCTGCACTGGGTATTTGTCGTGTCTGCGGTGATTTCGGTGCTGGCTGTCGCCGCCGGTTTACTGATCCCCTCCGGCGACCGTCCGCACACTGAACCGCAGCGGGAAAGTTAAGCCACAGGCCGTTGTTGCAGCCTGACCGCAATTAACATCAGCGTCAGGCTCAGCAGCACTGCAACCGACGCCATCGCCATGCCATCTCCTGCCGATCCCTGTTCAAACTGACGCCAGACATACACCGACACGGTCTGCACGCCTGCCGGTGACAGCAGCAGGGACGTCACCAGCTCGCGCGACGCCACCGCAAACACCATCATCATTGACGCCAGCAGGCTCGGGAATACCAGCGGCAGCAGGATCAGACGCAGCGTCTGCGCCGCCGTGGCACCGTGCACGCGTGCGGCGGCATCCAGATTTCCGCCAATCTGCTTCAGTGCGGCGCTGACATAACGCACCGGATAAGGCAGCAACAGGCAGCAGTACGCCAGCAGCAGAATTCCCCAGGTGTTGTACGGCGTCACCGGCCAGAAACTGCGGTTCCAGGCCAGAATCAGACCGACACCCACCACAATCCCTGGCAGCGCGGCCGGTAACAGCGACAACCCGTCGATCATCGCCGCACCGCGAATTTTGCGCGCTACCACCAGCCACGAGGCCAGAAAACCGGTTGCCCCGGCGATCAGCGCCGTGCCCAGCGCCAGACTGAGGCTGGTGGACAACGCACCAAGCGCGTCGCCGTGGGCGGCAAACAGATTGCCAAAATGCCGCAGGGTCAGGTTGGACACCGACAGCCCGCCGGAAAGCGTGCGGGAAAACGCCGTGGTCAGCATGGAGGCAACCGGCAGAGCGACAGCAATCAGCGCCACCACCGTAAACAAAACCAGCACCGGGATCGTCCAGCCTGCCAGGGGTTTTGGCGTCACGTCAGCCGGTTTGCCGGTCATGCTTTCAACATTTTTGCCTGCCAGCACCGCGCGCTGAACGCTGTACGCACAGAGCGCAATCGCCACCAGCATCAGGGAAAGCACTGCTGCGCCGGGCAAATCGATCGGCCAGTCTGCGAGACGTTGTTCGATGCCGGTGGTGAGCATCAGAATGGCGCTGCGCGAACCCAGCGCGCCGGGCACGCCGTATTCTTCAACCGACAGCGTAAACGCCAGCAATAAACTGGATGCCATCGCCGGTAACGCCATGGGCAGCGTGATGCGCACAAATGCCCGCCACGGACCCGCGCCGTGAATGCGCGCGATATCCGCCAGACGGCTGCCGCTGGCCGCCATGCTGCGTGACACCGCAAAATACACCACCGGAAAAACATTCAGTGTCATGACCACCACCATGCCGGGCAGCGAAAATAAAAAATTATTCAGATGCAGCCAGGGCAGCAGTTGCTGAACATAGCCGTGGGTCTGTAACGCCAGCATCCACGACAGCGCGGCAATATACGGCGGCAAAAGGAAGGGCACCAGAAACAGGATGTCCCACAGCGCGGCGGCGGGCAGTGCAAACAGGCCGCGTAAGGCACCCAGTGGAACGCCAATCAGGCCGCTGCATAGCGCCACGCCCAGTCCGACTTTTAAGGTAGTGGCGAACAGTTCATATAACTGAGGTTCTTCGAAAACACGTGAAAAGGCGCTGAATGGTGCGGAATAACTGCCGGTGTCCAGATGCGGGAAGACGGCCTGCAAAACGACAAACGTGACGGGTAGTGCGACCAGCAACAGTAATGCAACGCCTGTCACGCCCGGTAAAAAAGCGTTTCTGTTCATTGATTAAATCTCAGAAGCGGGCTGTGTCAGCAACAGCCCGTGAAAAGATTATTGCTGGCTGAACAGCTTCGCAAAGCGGTCGAGAACATCTTTACGTGATGCAGAAGCCTGAGAAGCCTCCGGCAGCAATTTCAACGACTTGAACAACGGACGTTTGGCATCGATATCCGTACGGGCTGGCATCAGCCAGGCATCGGCCACCAGTTTCTGGCCTTCAGGCGACAGCGCGTAATCGATAAAGGCTTTGGCTTCTTTTTGCTGCTGACTGGATTTGAGGATCATCATCGGGCGCGGGGCGATGACCGTACCACTGTCCGGGAAAATCACTTTGACCGATTCACCGTCCTGCATACTGGCGTAAGACACATAATCAACCGCACCAAATACCGCGGCTTTAGCGCCCTGTAAGACCGGCGTCAGCGCCTGTGCGTTGGGTCCGGCGATGATCATGCCGTTGGCTTTCAGATCCTCAAATAGTGCCCAGGCCTGCTGTGCGTGGGCATTTTGTAACCCGATCAGCAAATCTAAAGACGCACCCGAAAGAGACGGATCCGGCGTGGTCACTTTGTCTTTGAATTCCGGTTTGGCTAAATCGCCCCAGTCTTTAGGCTCGGTAGTCCCACTTTTGGTATTCCATACGATACCCAGTGCGGAAATCCCCTGTGCGACGTAATACGGCGTTTTGAATTGCGCAGGAACCTGTGCCGCATTCGGGCTTTGGTATCCGAGCAACCAGCCGCGCTGTTCAAGATCGGTGGCGGTATCCCAGGATGCTGAGATAAGCACGTCGGCGCGCGGATTGGCCTGTTCGGCTTCCAGGCGAGCCATCACTTTGCCGGTTGTTGCCTGGAACACATCGACTTTTACGCCGGTTTGTTTTTCATAGCCTGCTGCCAGTTTTTTTGCCAGAGAACCCGGCCCGGCGGTATAGAGCGTCAGCGCCTGAGCGCTGCCAGCTGCCATTGTGAGAGAAAGAGTCATTGCGGTCATTACGCCTGTTTTGGTACGGGAAAAGCTGTGGGTGCTTTTATTGTGTATGCGGGTCATCATTTTCATTCCATCAAAGGTTAAGCAACAAAAGGTGAAACAACGGAAGGATCAGTCTGGTCAATGCTGAGGATCGTGCCTTTGTCCATGCGCGCAATGCGGTGTGCAAGTGTGCGGGCTTCATGCTGATCGTGGGTGACATACACCGCCGTGGTGCCGAGCTGGCGCAATAATGTCGCCATTTCATCACACAGGCTTTCGCGTAAATCACGATCAAGATTCGACAGCGGCTCGTCGAACAGCAAAATGCGCGGCTCGGCCACGATCGCCCGTGCCAGCGCCACACGCTGTTGCTGCCCTCCGGAAAGTTCAGAAGGGCGTCTTGAGGCAAAATCTGCCAGCCCGACACGTTCCAGCGCGGCCATCACTTTCTCCTGCTGCGCCGCGCCACGGATACCGCGCATCTGCAACGGGAACGCGACGTTCTGGCGCACGGTCATGTGTGGCCACAAAGCGTAATCCTGAAACGCCATGCCGAGATTGCGTTTTTCCGGCGGCACGCTGAGTTTCCCGCTGGCGACGATTTCGCCATCGAAACTGATCTGCCCCGACACCGGATGCAGCAGCCCGGCCAGCATTTTCAGCAGCGTACTTTTCCCGCAGCCGGAAGGGCCAAGCAGGGCGAGGATAGTGCCTTCGGGCACGGATAAATTGACGTGATTGAGTACCTGGTTGCTCCCAAAGAAATGGGACACCTGATGGATAGCGATCGCGGGGGGAGAAGACATGCGCGCAGGCGCATTCCCGCTGGTATGAGCTGGAATGATCATGGTTGGTACTATCCTCTTTGGGACTTATTAGTGCAGGTGAGCGTAAAGGGGGAATGTGACGGACGGATGACAGTTTCTGTTCGTTCTTGTCGAGGATGCTTAAGAAATGTGAAGACTGGCTGGGGGCGACTCCCTCCCCTGCGAAGGGGAGGGTTGGGGTGGGGTATTAATGAAAATTCAAAGACTTAAAGTGTACTTTGACAGCGTGCTTGGCTTTAAAACCCCCTCCCGGCCTTGTATGTTCATTTCAATGATTGATTTACGTCGTTGATCATTGAAATCTCTTTCAAGCATCTATTATTTTAACGAGTTCTAAACTGATGTAGCAGCAAGTCCGGCCTCTGGGACATCAAGCCCGTGGGGGAGCATTCCTGCGTTACGTCAGCTCATTTTTAACCCGAACAGCTGCCTGGGCGGTGCCTGCACCAGCCCGTATCTACAAGGACGGGAAATAATGAATCAGTCCCCAAAAGCATTTGTCGGCGTCGATATTTCTAAAGAAACCTTCGATGTTTTTATTAACGTTGGCAATTTCTATCAGAAGTTTACTAACAACCAAACTGGCCATGTCGACTTCATTAATTTGCTTAAAAATTATGAGGTTGCACAGATAGTCATGGAGGCTACGGGTCGTTATCACTGTGTGTTAGCCGCAAATTTATCTGTGGAAAACTATCCCGTATCGGTCGTAAACCCACGGCAGGTTAAGCATTTTTCCTTATCGCTCGGGAATCTCGCGAAAACGGACAAACTTGATGCCATGGTGCTGAGTCGCTTTGCACAAGTCGTGTTGCCGCCGCTGACAGTAGCAAGTGATGAGCAGACCCAGCGGCTTGCGCAAATGGTGACAAGACGGCGTCAGTTGATCGATATGCGGACGATGGAAAAAAACCGCCTTGATGGTGTCCATCTTGATGTTGCGGAACTCATTCACCATCACATCGAGTGGCTGAACAGCCAGATAAAAGATCTCGATGATGACATTGGACGACAGTTGCGTGTGATGCCACTGTGGCAGGAGAAAGCAAAAATCCTGAGCAGTGTCAAAGGCGTAGGCCCAACAACGACGGCGACGTTATTAGCACTTTTGCCTGAATTAGGAACACTGAGTCGGAGGAAAATTAGTGCTCTGGTGGGAGTGTGCCCTTATTCACATGACAGCGGAAAGCTCAAAGGGAAGCGAGCTATCTGGGGAGGGCGTTCAGCGGTGCGGGCTGCATTGTATATGGCTGCGCTGGTGGCAAAAAAGAATAATAAGGAAATCAAGAGGTTTTACGACGGTCTCATCGCTCGGGGAAAGTTAAAGAAAGTTGCGCTAACAGCATGCATCCGGAAACTGGTGACAATCCTGAATGCGATGGTGCGAGATGGCCGTGAATGGGCAGCAAATTAATCGCTGCCGGATTGACATTCGACACAGCTGCTCCCCCTTCGCAGGGGGAGGAGCAAAGAAAAAACTGCTCTTTGAAGTGGGAGGAGCAAACAAATCAGCGACTGCAGAGTTTGTAATACACCTCATTCCAGCGGATCTGATTCTTGAAGTCCGGCAACGTCGTCTCGTTATCAATCACCAGCAATTCAATCCCGGTAAGTTCCGCATATAACCGCAGCGCGTCGATATCCAGTGCCTGTGAGAACACGGTATGGTGCGCGCCGCCGCCGAGGATCCAGGCTTCTGCCGCCGTGGCCAGTGATGGCTGGGCTTTCCAGATAGCGCGGGCAACAGGCAGTTTTGGCAACGGGTGTGGCTGTTCAACGGTATCCACCAGATTGACCAGCAGACGGAAACGGTCACCCATGTCGATGACGCTGGCGTTGACCGCCGGGCCTGCCGGGGTGGAGAAGATCAGACGCGCCGGATCCGCCTTGCCGCCTATGCCGAGGTACTGCGCATCAAGCAGCGGTTTTTCTTCTTTGGCAATCGACGGACACACTTCCAGCATGTGCGAGCCGACCACCAGATCGTTGCCCGGTTTGAAGTGGTAGGTGTAATCCTCCATGAACGATGTGCCACCTTTCAGGCCGCTGGCCATCACTTTCATGATGCGCAGCAGGGCAGACGTTTTCCAGTCGCCTTCGCCACCGAAACCGTAGCCTTTCTGCATCAGACGCTGAACGGCCAGCCCCGGCAGTTGTTTCATGCCGTGCAAATCTTCAAAGTTAGTGGTGAACGCGCCGAATTTACCCTGTTCGAGGAAACGGGTCATGCCGAGTTCAATTTTGGCGGCATCCAGCAGGTTTTCACGACGTTCGCCGTTGAGTTTTACCGCATCCGTCAGGCGATACGTGGCTTCGTATTCTTCCACCAGCGTATCGATGTCGCCTTTGCTGACTTCATTGATGACGCTGACCAGATCGCCAATGCCGTAGGCGCTGATGCTGTAACCGAACTGGATTTGTGCAGCCACTTTATCGCCTTCAGTGACCGCGACTTCACGCATGTTATCGCCAAAGCGTGCCACTTTCAGGTGCTGGCTTTCGTTCTTCGCGGCGGCAACGCGCATCCACTGGGCGATACGGCGGTGAGATTCGCCGTCCTGCCAGTGACCGGCCACCACGCTGTGTTGCTGGCGCATACGGGCACCGATGAAACCGAATTCACGGCCACCGTGCGCGGTCTGGTTCAGGTTCATGAAGTCCATGTCCATGGTTTCCCATGGAATTTCGGCGTTGAATTGCGTATGGAACTGCATCAGCGGCTTATGCAGAATGCTCAGCCCGGCGATCCACATTTTGGCCGGCGAGAAGGTGTGCAGCCAGGTGATGATGCCCACGCAGGCATTGTCATAGTTGGCTTCGCGGCACAACGCGGTGATTTCGTCCGGCGTGGTCACCAGCGGTTTGAGCACCAGTTTGATCGGCAAACCGGCTTCGCTGTTCAGGCTATTGACAACCTTCTCGGCGTTCTCTTTTACCTGACGTAATGCCTGCGGACCGTACAGATGCTGACTGCCAATGGCGAACCACACTTCGAGATGTTTAAACGCGTCCATTTATTACTCCTGAATATCGGATAGATGAAATACGAGTTAATGCGCCGGTTTCGCTGCAAACAGCGGTTCAGTCGTGGCACACCATTGCTGATAACGTTCGTACAGGCGCTGATATTGCTCAACGCGTTGCGGATCCGGCGTCAGCGTACGTTCGATGCTGCAGGCCATTTTTTCCTGTGCGGCAGGGACATCGTTGAACTCCCCGGCCGCGACGGCGGCAAAAATTGCAGCACCCAGCGCGCAGCACTGATCCGAGGCGACAATTTGCAGCGGACGGTTCATCACATCGGCGCAAACCTGCATGATGACCGGCGATTTACGCGCGATACCGCCGAGGGTCAGCACGTTTTCCACCGGAATATCCTGTTGTTCGAAACATTCCATGATGGCGCGGGCACCAAAAGCGGTTGCCGCGATAAAGCCGCCGAACAGTTCCGGCGCTTCTGTGCCCAGATTGATATCGGTAATGACACCTTTCAGACGCTGGTTGGCAAACGGTGTACGGCGGCCGTTAAACCAGTCGAGCACCAGCGGCAGGTGATCCAGTTTCGGATGAGCGGCCCAGGCCGCAGTGAGATCGGTCAGCAGATTTTTTTGCAGGCTGGTCAGTTGCGGTGCCATTTCCGGATGCGCTTTGGCTGCCTGAATCAGCGGCCAGCTCAGCAGGCGACTGAACCAGGCATACATGTCGCCGAAAGCGGATTGTCCGGCTTCCATCCCGATCATTCCCGGTACCACGCTGCCTTCGACCTGGCCGCAGATCCCGGCAATGGCGCGGTCATTGACGCGTTCTTTATCGGCGATCAGAATGTCGCAGGTGGAGGTGCCGATCACTTTGACCAGTGTATAAGGTTGTGCGCCCGCGCCGACTGCGCCCATGTGGCAGTCGAATGCGCCGCCCGACAGCACCACGCTGGCCGGTAAGCCAAGGCGTTCTGCCCATTCAGGTGTCAGTGTGCCAACAGCCTGTTCGGCAGTGACTGTGTCGGTAAACAACGGATACGGCAGGTGTTCAACCAGCAGCGGATCGAGAGCGGCAAAGAACTCTTTTGGTGGCAGGCCGCCCCATGAGGGATGCCAGAGCATTTTGTGTCCGGCGCTGCAACGACCGCGCACCACTTTGTCCGGCGCGGTGGTACCGGAAAGCAGGGCGGGCACCCAGTCGCATAATTCGACCCATGACGCGGCCGCATGTTTAACCGCAGCATCTTCACGGGAGACGTGCAGGATTTTTGCCCAGAACCATTCTGAGGAGTAAACACCGCCGATATAGCGGGAATAGTCGGGGAAATCACCGCTGCGACACAGACGGTTGATCTCCTCGGCTTCTTCTATGGCTGTGTGATCTTTCCAGAGCACAAACATGGCGTTCGGGTTTTCGGCAAATTCCGCTTTCAGTGCCAGAATGTTGCCTTCCTGATCGACAGGAGCGGGGGTTGAGCCGGTAGAATCAACACCGATACCCACCACGCGGGCAGCACGTTCGCTGCCCAGACGTTGCACAACATTTTTAATCGCCTGTTCCATTGCCTCTATATAGTCGAGCGGGTGGTGGCGGAACTGATTTTTTGCCGCATCACAATAGCGACCTTCGTTCCAGCGCGGATAATAAACCACATCGGTTTCCATCTCGGCACCGGTCTGACAATCCACAGCCAGGGCACGGACGGAATCGCTGCCAAAATCAAGACCAAGAGCAATCGCACCTTGCGTCATTCTTTCTCACTCCTTCAGGTTTGCCGTAGTCATTACGGCGGCGAATCGAATTGCTACAACAGTAGGAGGATGCAAAAAAGTGAGTGAGGAGGCGTTAGCTGGAAGTATGCACAAATCTGCTCCCAATGATGTTTCTGTGAGGTTGGTCAAATGTTAGCGTTTGGCTAAAATCGCTATATCTATGCACAAACCTGCTGTTTTCCCGCCGTGTGATAGCGCTCTACATTCCGTTGCAAAATTACCGCTAAAACTTAACCCGTCTTACAAGAGAGTGTGACGTAAATCCTCTATAAAACCGGACTTCGCCGCACTTTCACTTTGTTTCTTTACGCTACTGATAACGTTTTCACGATTGCGGTAAACCACCCGATGTAAGACTGCGATTGTGAAAAACAACAATAAAAGTCGGAGAACATCATGCATAAATTCACTAAGGCATTAGCGGCGGTCGGGTTAGCTGCCCTTATGTCACATTCAGCTATGGCAGCCGAGAATCCGAAGCTGGGATTCCTGGTTAAACAGCCGGAAGAGCCGTGGTTCCAGACTGAATGGCGGTTCGCAGATAAAGCCGGTAAGGATCTCCACTTCGACGTCATTAAAATCGCCGTGCCGGATGGTGAAAAAACGTTGAATGCAATCGACAGCCTGGCGGCCAACGGGGCGAAAGGTTTTGTCATCTGTACGCCGGATCCGCGTCTCGGACCTGCCATCATGGCGAAAGCGCGCAGCTATGACATGAAAGTCATCCAGGTAGATGACCAGTTTGTGAATGCCAAAGGCAAGCCGATGGAAGAAGTGCCGTTAGTCATGATGGCCGCGACCAAAATCGGCGAACGTCAGGGGCAGGAACTGTACAAAGAAATGCAAAAGCGTGGCTGGAAAGTCGCTGATACCGGCGTCATGGCCATTACCGCAGATGAGCTGGATACCGCGCGCCGCCGCACATCCGGTTCAATGGACGCGCTGAAAGCCGCCGGATTCCCGGAAAAACAAATCTATAAAGTCCCGACCAAATCCAACGACATTCCGGGTGCGCTCGATGCCGGTAACTCCCTGCTGGTGCAACATCCTGAAGTGAAAAACTGGCTGATCATCGGCATGAACGACAACACCGTATTGGGTGGCGTACGTGCAACAGAAGGTCAGGGCTTTAAAGCGGCAAACGTCATCGGTATCGGCATCAACGGTGTGGATGCGGTGAATGAGTTGTCAAAAAGTGCCCAGACCGGTTTCTACGGTTCCCTGTTACCTAGCCCGGATATCCATGGTTATAAAAGTATCCAGATGCTGAATGAATGGGTTACCAAAGGCGTTGAACCACCGAAATTTACTGAAGTGACTGATGTTGTTCTGATTACCCGCGATAACTTCAAAGAAGAGTTGAAGAAGAAAGGTCTTATGTGATCTTCAGATGTGGTTGAAACAAGCAATACCCCTAAATAATTCGAGTTGCAGGAAGGCGGCAAGTGAGCGAGTCCCGATGAGCTTACATAAGTAAGTGATTCGGGTGAGTAAGCGTAGCCAACGCATCTGCGACTTGAAGTATGAAGGGGAGAGACGCTGCTGCATGGCGGACGACAGGAAGTTTTACGAACTGTTTTCTGCTGTGCAGCGGCGTGCATCCATACTTAATCAACTTCCAGGTAGCCACTATGACTCAGCAATCTTTCGATAATAAGACGCCTTTGCTGACACCGTCACTGACGGAGTTTGATGCGGCCAGGCCGTATCTGGAATTCCATGACATTGGCAAAACTTTTCCGGGCGTGAAAGCGCTGGACGGTATTTCATTCAATTGTTACGCCGGACAAATTCATGCGCTGATGGGAGAAAACGGGGCGGGGAAATCCACGCTGCTGAAGATCCTCAGCGGGAATTATCAGCCTTCCCAGGGCCATATTCACATCAAAGGCCAGCCGGTCGCGTTCAGCCATACCACGGATGCGCTCGATGCCGGTGTGGCGATCATTTATCAGGAATTACATCTGGTGCCGGAAATGACGGTGGCAGAGAACATTTATCTCGGACAGTTGCCGAGCAAACACGGTTTTGTGAACCGCAAATTGCTGCGCTACGAAGCCAAACTTCAGCTTGAACATCTCGGCCTGGATATCGACCCGGATACGCCGCTGAAATATCTCTCCATCGGCCAGTGGCAGATGGTGGAAATTGCCAAGGCGCTGGCGCGCAATGCCAAAATCATTGCATTCGACGAGCCTACCAGTTCGCTTTCTGCGCGCGAAATTGAACAGTTGTTCCGTGTTATCCGTGAGTTACGGGCTGAAGGTCGCGTAATTTTGTATGTCTCGCACCGTATGGAAGAAATTTTTGCATTAAGTGACGCTGTCACCGTTTTCAAAGACGGACGTTACGTTAGTACCTTCGACGACATGACGCAGGTGGATAACAGCAAACTGGTACAGGCGATGGTTGGCCGTAATCTTGATGACATTTACGGGTACGCGCCACGTCCGCACGGCGAAATCCGCCTTGAACTGGATGAGGTAAAAGCACCGGGCGTGAGAACCCCGGTGAGCCTGACGGTGCGTCAGGGCGAAATCGTCGGCCTGTTCGGGCTGGTGGGTGCAGGGCGCAGTGAGCTGATGAAAGGATTATTCGGCGGCACGCGTATTACCGGCGGCACCGTCCGGCTGGACGGCGTGGCACTGAATATCCGTAAACCGGCAGACGCGATCCGCCAGGGCATCATGTTGTGCCCGGAAGACCGCAAAGCTGACGGCATTATTCCTGTGCACTCGGTGCGCGACAACATCAACATCAGCGCCCGTCGCAAAACGGTGAAAGCAGGGTGCCTGATCAACAATGCCTGGGAAGCGAAAAATGCGCGTAAACATATCGATGCGCTGAATATCAAAACCCCCAGCGACCAGCAGCTGATCATGAACCTTTCGGGGGGCAATCAGCAAAAAGCCATTCTGGGCCGCTGGTTGTCGGAAGACATGAAAGTCATTTTGCTGGATGAACCGACGCGCGGTATTGACGTTGGCGCCAAGCATGAAATCTACAATGTGATTTATTCACTGGCAAAACAGGGTATTGCGGTGCTGTTTGCGTCCAGTGATTTACCGGAAGTGCTGGGTCTGGCCGACAGAGTGGTGGTGATGCGCGAAGGCGCAATCTCCGGCGAACTGTTGCATGACGACGCCACCGAAGAAAAAGCGCTGGGGCTCGCTATGTTGCGAACACCTGTTCTTGATTCTGCCCATGACGCTGCCTGACTGAGGAGCAAAAATATTATGTCGAGTATGACAACCAATTCAGCCAAACCGGATCAACCTTCAGCAGCCTCACGCGGCGGCCAGGGTCTGATGCGTATCTGGGACAGTTACGGCATGTTAGTGGTGTTCGCCGTGCTGTTTATCGCCTGTACCATTTTCGTGCCAAACTTCAGTTCTTTCATCAACATGAAAGGGCTGGGGCTGGCGATTTCGATGTCCGGCATGGTGGCCTGCGGGATGCTGTTCTGTCTGGCTTCCGGTGACTTCGACCTGTCAGTTGCGTCGGTGATTGCCTGTGCGGGTGTCACCACCGCCGTGGTTATCAATATGACCGAAAGCCTGTGGATTGGCGTTGCTGCCGGTTTACTGCTCGGGATGCTGACCGGTTTGCTCAACGGTTTTGTTATCGCCCGCCTGAAAATCAATGCGCTGATCACCACGCTTGCCACCATGCAGATTGTGCGCGGTCTGGCGTATATCATTTCTGACGGTAAAGCGGTGGGCATCGAAGACGAACGTTTCTTCACCCTCGGTTACGCCAACTGGCTGGGGCTGCCTGCGCCAATCTGGCTGACGGTCGGCTGTCTGATCATCTTCGGTCTGTTGCTGAACAAAACCACCTTCGGGCGTAACACGCTGGCGATTGGGGGTAATGAAGATGCGGCGCGTCTGGCGGGTGTGCCGGTGGTGCGTACGAAAATTATCATCTTCGTGCTGTCCGGGCTGGTGTCAGCGGCGGCGGGCATCATTCTGGCGTCACGTATGACCAGCGGTCAGCCGATGACCTCACTGGGCTTTGAGCTGATCGTTATTTCTGCCTGTGTACTGGGTGGCGTTTCCCTGAAAGGCGGCATCGGCAAAATTTCCTATGTGGTGTCCGGGATCCTCATTCTGGGTACCGTGGAAAATGCCATGAACCTGCTGAACATTTCTCCGTTCTCGCAGTATGTGGTACGTGGTTTGATCCTGCTGGCGGCGGTGATCTTCGACCGTTACAAACAGAAAGCTAAAAAGACCGTTTAATCCGGTTTTGTGATAACGCTTTCACACAATCCTCGCGCGGCATTTAACGCTATTACGGGTTAAATGCCGTAAAAACGCGTGGTTGTTCACAATTTAGCAACCTTTACTGGCAGCGTTTTCACTGCCGATTAGAATAGATGAAAAGTCCATAGCCACGTGAAGTTTCAGGAGGTTCGATGTATCACCGTATGATTCAGGATCAACAGCAAAATCCGCTGTTACCGGGTTACAGTTTCAATGCCTATCTGGTCGCCGGTATGACACCTATCCTTGCTGACGGGCCACTGGATTTCGCCATCGACCGGCCGGGCGGGATGAAAGGCTACATTCTTAATCTGACAGTGAAGGGGCAGGGTAAAGTCTTCGACGGCGAAGACACGTTCTACTGCAATCCCGGCGATTTGCTGTTATTCCCGCCGAAAGCCCGTCATCTTTACAGCCGTTCTGCCAACGCCGATTCCTGGTATCACCGCTGGGTGTATTTCCGCCCGCGTGCCTACTGGGCAGACTGGCTGGAATGGCACACCAAAACCCGCGATGTCGGTCGTCTTTCTTTGCCGAATAACACCTTGTTGCTGGAGTTTGACCGTCTGTTTGCCAACATCGAACAAACACAAAAATCGGGGCGACGTTTTTGCGAAGAGCTGGGGATGAATCTGCTGGAGCGTCTCTTGCTGCGCGCCATGGAAGAAGATCCGCAAAGTCCGCAAAAAATTATGGATCCGCGTGTCATCGAAGCCTGCCAGTTTATCACCGGCAATCTGGCGGGTGAACTGCGTATCGATGAAGTCGCCCGTCATGTTTGCCTTTCCCCATCGCGGCTGGCGCATTTATTCCGCGAACAGGTCGGGATCAATATCCTGCGCTGGCGCGAAGATCAGCGGGTGATCCGTGCCAAACTGTTATTACAGACCACGCAGGAATCCATCGCGACGATTGGCCGCGTGGTGGGATATGACGATCAGTTGTATTTCTCGCGGGTATTCCGCAAGCGGGTTGGGGTAAGCCCGAGTGATTTCCGCCGCCGGAGTGTCGAGATTAACTATCCGGCCAAGCCGTATAAATCACATCCGTGGCCGGAGCATGAAAATGCGGTGGCGTATCATTTTTGAGTTTGCAGAGTTGGCCGCTGCAAAAGGGCGGCGTTAAGGTTAAATTTTTCATGCAGAGAAAGTAATACTCCGCGCCAAAAGCGGGCAGAACAGTGTGCGCATGTATTTATTACCGGTTTAATTAGCAGAAATTAATCTATCGGCGGGCTGTCTTTACGGTTGTCGCCTGAGAATATACGATATATTCTCAATGCTTAATTCTTCGCCGGATCACCGCCATGACGACTGCCAGACCTTTGCTCGACGTTCGCCACCTCGCCATTCATACCGATGCCGGATTACCGCTGGTGAAATCACTTTCCCTGCAGGTGAATCGCCGCGAAATGGTGGCGCTGGTGGGGGAGTCCGGTTCCGGTAAAACGCTGAGTTCGCTGGCGCTGATGGGATTGCTGCCGCCGGGTGTGAGTATGACGGGCGGGGAAATCTGGCTGACCGGTAAATCCATTGCCAGCCCGCAGGGGGCGTTTGATGCCTCTGCGCGGGGTCAACGGCTGGCGATGATTTTTCAGGAACCGATGACCAGTATGAATCCGGTGCTGAAAGTCGGTGAACAGATAGCCGAAGTGCTGGTGCGTCATCAGGGATCGGGCTGGAAACAGGCGCACCGTGAGGCCATCGCTTTGCTGGATCGCGTCGGTATCCAGAATCCGCAGCAACGGGCGAACCAGTATATCCATCAGCTTTCCGGCGGCATGCGCCAGCGGGTCATGATCGCCAGCGCCATCAGTTGTAAGCCTTCGTTGCTGATTGCCGATGAGCCGACCACCGCGCTGGATGTCACCATTCAGGCGCAGATTCTGGCGTTGTTGCTGGAATTACAGCAGGAAATGCAGATGGGCGTGCTGCTGATCACCCATGACCTGAGCGTGGTGGCGCGTTACGCTGACCGTGCTTACGTGATGCATCAGGGGAGCCTGGTGGAAGAAGGGCCGGTGGCAACACTGCTGACCGATCCGCAGGAGCCTTACACCCGCAAACTGATTGCCGCTTCCCAGCCTGAACCGCGTCCGGTCAGCGCAGAAATCAGCGCGATATCGCCGCTGGTGCGTTTGCATGAACTGACCAAAAGCTACCCGCAGGCGCAGCGCCTGCCGTTCGTACCGGCAAAGCGGCAAACGGTGCTTTACCCGACGTCGCTGGAGATCCGCCGCGGCGAAATTCTGGGGCTTATCGGCGAATCCGGTTCGGGGAAAACCACGCTGGGGCGGGCGATCATTGGCCTGACGGAAACTGACAGCGGTGATATTGAGTTTGACGGCGTTTCCCTGACCCGCGCCAGTCATGCCACGCGGCAGAAAATGCGCCGCCGGGCGCAGATAATCTTTCAGGATCCTTACGCCAGTCTGAACCCTAAAATGACCATCGGTGAGCAAATTGCTGAGCCGCTTCGTGTCTGGAAATTGCGTCCTGCCGGACAGATTCAGGCGCGGGTAGAGGAATTACTGAAACTGGTAGGGCTGGAAGCTCACCACGCCAGCCGGTTGCCCGGCGCATTTTCCGGCGGTCAGCGTCAGCGCGTGGCGATTGCCCGTGCGCTGGCGTTAGAACCGGAACTGCTGGTGGCGGATGAAGCGGTGTCGGCGTTAGATCTCTCGGTGCGCGGGCAGATCCTGACGTTGCTGGATGAACTCCGTCAGCGACTCGGCCTGACCGTGCTGTTTATCAGCCATGATCTCGCTGCGGTAAAACAGGTGTGTGACCGGGTTGTGGTGCTTTATCACGGCAATATTGTGGAAAGCGGGCTTACCGCACAGGTGCTGGGCGCGCCGCAGCACACGTATACGCAAACCTTACTGGCGGCAGCGCCGGATATCAGGCAGGCGCTGCAACTGCGCAATGTCAGTTAAAAACCCGTCAGCAGGGGCAGTTCAGAATGCTCTGCCCATTCATGCCAGGAACCGACATAAATGGCCAGTTGCCGGTAACCTGCCAGCTGTAAGGCGGTGAATACCGTGGCGGCGCGTGCGCCGCGGTGACAATAAATAATCACCCGCCGGTCGGGGTGCAGTCCGGCTTTTTCCGCGCGATGGCGGATTTCTGTGGCATCCCGAAACGCGCCGTTATGCACCACATCCTCCCAGAACAGCAAACTTGCACCGGGAATTCTTCCTGCCCGGTGGCAGCATTCATGCGCAAATTCACCGCTGAATTCGGTCGGACGCCGGGCATCCAGAATCTGTGCGCCCGACGCCTGCGCCGCCAGCACTTCCGCCCGCGTAGCCGTCAGGGTGTTGCCTTGTGGGTTGGCCGCACGGTAATCCGGATTTTCTGCGCTTATTACCGCGCTGTGGCCGGTTCCCGGCATGAGCTCGCCGCCTGCGCGTTGCCAGGCATCCAGCCCGCCATCGAGCACCAGCGGCTGACGGATACCGCCGCACAGCGCAAACCATGCACCGCGCGGGGAGCGCATACCGACCTGTTGTTCAAAGAAAACCGGCGTGACGTTGTCACTGATATTCAGCGACGCCCAGGCACGCTGAAAGGCATTGAGCAGGCTGTTGATCCCGGCTTCCGTGCTGTCGGGAATAAAGTAATCATAAACATTCAGATGATGCGCGCCCGGCAGGGTTGCGGCCCGCCACTGAGCGATTTCACGGACATCAATCAGCGCAAACTGTTCGCCATTTTTGTGGCGTTCAGGCAGTTCGGCGGCGCTGATAATAATGTGCGGCAGGGATAAAGCAGAATAATCAGTCAAGATAAAATGACTCCGGAAAAAGCGGTAACAACGTGCCGGTGTTCTGTTGCTGTGCGAGTGCCAGCACGCGTGCCGCCAGGGCGATGTCGAAAACGTTGAGGCCAAACGAGGAGAAATACACGCTGTCATCCGGTGCAGGCCGCCAGCCATCGAGCAGCAGATGGCTTAAATCGGCATCCACGCGGTCCGGCGAAAACTGTCCGGCGCGGTACATCTGAAAAAGACTTTTGGCGCTGGTTTCGCAGAAATCTCCCCACAAATCGACCACCACCCGCGTGGCGCGGGCAATCGCTTCGAACGTGACTTCGTGATAACCCACCTGAATAATCAGCCTTCCGGGACGGATTGCCTCCGTGCCCAGCAGCGGTTCTGCGGCGCTGGTGCAGGTGATGATGGCGTCAATATCTTGTGCGCAGGCGTGCTGTAAACCGGTGATCCTGACCAGCGGCCATGGCAGGTTTTCGCTGTCTGGGGCAAAAGCAGATGTACTGCGGCTCCACCAGCTAACCTGTTGCAGATCCGGAAAAAGCTGGCGCAGCATGTCGAGATGCGCCGTGGCCTGCACGCCGGTGCCGAGCAGCAGAACGCGCCGTACCGGACGCGGTGCGGCATGACGTAACGCCAGCGCCGAGACGGCAGCGGTGCGGGTGGCGGTCAGGGCGGCGCTTTCCACCAGCCCGAGCGGCAGACCGCTGTCTGCGCGGTTAATCAGCGTCATCGCCATCGCCTGCGGCAGGCCGTCGTGCGCATCGGGTCGATGTGCCGTCCATTTCACCCCGGCGGCATTAAAACGGCCCCCCACGCAGGCGGGCAGCGCGTAGGCTTTTCCCCGCGCACCGGCGAGACTGATGTGGGTTTCCGGCGGCATTTGCGCCTGTTGCTGGCGCATTAATGTGACAACGTCACGCACATCATCCAGCGCGGCCTGCGCCTGCGTACCGCCGAGCGCCATGACATCCTGCTGATTCAGATAGCGGAAACCCTGCGTCATCTCAGTGCTCCAGCAAAGTCTGCGCAAAAGGATACAGCGCCGGTGAGCCGCCGCAGTGGACGAAAATCACCCGGGAACCGGCACTGATTTTTCCTTGCTCCACCAGACTGATCAGCCCGTGCATGGCTTTGCCGGTGTAGACCGGATCCAGCAGCAAACCTTCGGCCTGTGCGACACGGTAGATGGCGTCAATGCCGCCGTCAGACGGCACGCCATACGCGGTGCCGACGAAGTCGTCTTCAATCCAGATATCTTCCGGCGTCCAGTTTTGCGGCCATTCCAGCAAGTCGGCGCAATCCTGCGCCATGGCGGAAATACGTGCCTGGAACCATTGCGCTTTGGCACTGACGCTGATGCCAACGATTTTGGTGTCCGGCCAGTATTTACGCGCACCCACGTACAGCCCGGCCAGCGTGCCGCCGGAACCGGTCGGGGCGACAATCACCTCCGGCGGCAACTGATGACGTGCTTTAAGCTGGGCGTCCATTTCTTCGATGGCGCGCACATAACCCAGCGCACCGAGCGGGGTGGCACCGCCGAGCGGGATAATCAGCGCCTTTTCACCGCGCGCCTGTGCGGCGTCTGCATGGGCGTTCATCGCCCCTTCAATCTGGGTGAAATAGCCGTCGGGGTCGAGAAACTCCAGTTCCGCGCCGAACAGCTTATCGAGCAGAAGATTGCCCTGATAGGTTTCCGGCTGATGGCCGCGCAGCACCAGCACCGGTTTCATGCCGAACTTACGCGCCGCCGCCGCCACCATCCGCGCATGGTTTGACTGATGTCCGCCGGTGGTAATCACCACATTGACCTGTTTGCGGCAGGCGTCGGCCATCAGATATTCCAGCTTGCGGACTTTGTTTCCGCCTCCGCCAAAACCGGTGTAATCATCACGTTTGATATCCAGCGTGATGCCCAGTGAATCGCCAAGTGTGGTCAGGCGTTCGAGCGGCGTGGGGAAGAATCCCAGTGAAACACGTTCAAAATCATCTGCTTGTTTCATCATAATTTTCCTGGTGATTATCTTTTAAAACATTCCCGGATGTTGACGCAAAGCCCCGCCGGATTATGCCGGCAAGGCAGAAAAAGGGGTGTCGCGGGTGTAAAAACGGATCCAGTCGGTGACAGATTGCTGAAAGCGTTCCAGCCCGCGCAGGGTGACAAATTCATTCACGCCGTGGGCATTGCCGCCGTGGCCGAGGCCGCCAATCAGAAAAGCCGGTGCGATGCGGGCAAAGGTATACGCCGGTGCGCAGCCGGGTGCCCACGGCCAGACCTGCGGTTGCGCGCCCTGTGCCTGATAGCTGGCAAGCAGGGCATCGACACCGGGGCTGTTGCGCGGAAAGCGGTGGCCGGGGTAACTGTCGTCCAGTTCAAGTTCCACGCCGCCGAATTCCGGTCGGCTGAGCGTCTGACGCATCGCCGCCAGCAGGTTTTCACCGTCAATGCCCGGCGGCACGCGCAGCGCAAGTTCCGCGCTGGCGCTGTGCGGGATCACGCCCCGCGCCTGCTGCGGGTCACTGCGGATTTCTGAAATGTTAAGCACCGCGCCGTTAATCAGTTGTTGCAGGCATTCCAGCGTATCGCCGCTGACCGACAGGGTTTCGCTGCGGCGAAAACGCAGTTCATCACGGATGCTGAACTGTTCCGCCAGCGTATGCAGCAGCTGATTTGCCGGTTCATCGACGGGCTGACGGGTGATGACGCCGCTGTTTTCAGCGGGTGCAATGGCATGAAGGGCATGAACCAGCCGCCAGACGGGGCTGGCAATCCAGTTGGCGTTACTGGCGTGGATTGCCGTGTGAGGGCCGCCCCATGCGCCGCCGCTGACCCGTAAACGGCCGCCGCTCAGCCCGCTGAAACCGAGATATACGCGCGGTTCGCCGCCGCCGTATTCACACAGCGAAGGGAAAAACACCGCACCGGCGGACGGCACCGGACAAGGTTCCTGCGCCAGATAACGGCGCAGGCGGCCGCTGCCCGTTTCTTCTTCGCCTTCGAGAATGATCTCGAGATTAACGTCCGGCCCGCCCGCGTCGCATAGCGCTTTCACTGCCATCAGCATACCTGCCAGCGGCCCTTTGTTATTCTCCGCGCCGCGTGCGATATACACCGCGCCGGTACCTGGCCATTCGCTAATGCCGCCGGTGAAGGGCGGGAATTCCCAGCCTTCATCCACGGCAGGCATCACGTCGTACATGTTGTACAGCACCAGCGTTTTCGCCGCCTGACGCTCAATGCGCATATGTACCAGCGGCGGGGTGTTTTCGTCGTTTTGCAGGCTGACCGGCAACACCGGCACGCCGTTCAGTTGCTGGCGGATCCAGTCTTCCAGCCATTGCGCCAGTTCGCGCTGCTGGCTGAGCTGGCCGGACACACTGGCAAACGGCGTCATCGCCTTGAGTAAATCGAGCGTCGCTTGCAGTGAGGGGGAAATGGAACGTGTCACAGGCGGATCCTCGGATTGAGTACCACATAGAGCAAATCGATAATCAGGTTGATGCCGACAAACACCAGCGCGGCGAGCAGCACAATGGCCTGTACCAGCGGGAAATCGCGGTTCTGGATCGCCTGAACGGCGAGGCGGCCAATACCCGGCCAGGCAAAAATGATTTCCGTCACCAGCGCCCCGCCAAGCAGCGAGGCAAAATACATGCCCTGCACCGTAATCACCGGGATCAGCGCATTGCGTAAACCGTGGCGAACCACAATCCGCCAGCGGCTCAGCCCCTTGGCGCGGGCGGTGCGAATGTAATCTTGTTGCAGCACGTCAATCAGGCTGGCGCGGATCAGTCGCGCAATGGCGCTCATGTAATACGCACCGAGGCTGATGGCAGGCATCACCAGCTGAGCGGCGCTGCCATAACCGCCGGACGGCAGCCAGCGCAGGTTCAGGCTGAAGGCGATAATCAGCAGCAGGCCAAGCCAGAAAACCGGCACCGCCTGACCGCTGAAGGCCAGCAGGCGCGAGACCAGATCCCACAGCGAGTTCTGATATAACGCACTGACGATGCCGAGCAGCAAACCGGCGACAGTGCTCCAGAGTAACGCGGTAATAGCCAGCAGCAGGGTGGCGGGAACGCGCTGACCAATCAGTTCAGTGACCGGCTGACTGTAGCGCAGCGATTCGCCGAGATCGCCCTGTAAAACACCGGTCAGATAATGCCAGTACTGCCACGTCAGCGAGCGGTCAAAGCCCATGCTGTGGCGGAAATTGTCAATTTCCTGCTGGCTGGAACCCGGCGGCATCATTACCGCCGCCGGGTCACCGGTCAGGTGCAGGCTGTAAAAAATCAGCAGCGATACGCCAAACATCACCAGCACTGACTGCCCGAGGCGTTGCAAAATATAACGCAGCATATCAGTCGAGCCTCGTGTGGGTTTTACGCAACAGGCTGTCGCCGAGCAGGTTGCAGCCAATCACCAGCGCCGCAATCACCAGCCCCGGATACAGCACCAGCCATTGTGCAAGGAGCATGTAAGAACGGCCTTCGCCGATCAGATTGCCGAGCGTCGGCGTTGGCGGCTGAATGCCCATGCCGAGAAAACCAATCGAGGCTTCCAGCACGATCAGACGCGGAATATCCAGCGTCAGCAGCACGATCAGCGGGGTCATCAGATTAGGCAAGATATGGCGCAGCAAAATGCGCGGGGTGGAAAATCCCATGGCTTTGACCGACTCGATAAATTCCAGCTCGCGGATTTCCAGCGTTTTAGCGCGGGCGACACGGGCATAAATCGCCCAACTGGTCACGCCCATGATCACAATGATATTGGTCATCGACGCGCCGAACAGCGCCATCACCAGCAGGATCAGCAGGATAAACGGCACCGCCAGCTGAATGTCCATCAGGCGCATAATCAGCGCGTCGAGCCAGCCGCCGGTATAACCGGCAATCATGCCCAGTGCCGAGCCCATGACCGCCGCAATCACTGCCGCCAGCAATACCACCATCAGCGAAAGCCGCGTACCTGATAAAATCCGTGACAGCAAATCACGCCCCAGCTGATCGGTGCCCAGCAGATGATGACCGCCCGGTGGCGAAAAGGCCGCTGCCAGATCGTTGGTCAGCGGATCCGGCAGGGGCAGCCACGGCGCCAGGAGCGCCGGGACAATCACCAGCAACAGCAACAGTCCGCCAAGGATCCCGTCACCATAAAACCGGCGGCGGGGTTTCCTTTGCAGGGTTGTACGCAGTGAAATCATTTCATCCTCAGGTCAAACAGCGGAATGCGCGAATCGGCACGGCCGGTGAAGGCCACGTTATCGACGCTGGCATACAGGGAATCTTCTTTGTAAAGCGGAATAAGCGGCTGCTGCTGTGCAACAACCTGCTGTATTTGCTGCAAAATTTTCTCCCGTCTGGCCGGGTCGACCGTGGTGCGACTGCTGTTGAGCAGGGCATCCAGTTCAGGCGAATTCACCGTGGAATACGGTTCGCCGGAGTGCAGTATCGGATAAAGCGCGGCATCGGCATCCAGCGTCTGCGTTGATCCCCACGCCAGCATGTACATCGGTGCCTGTTTCTGCGCCGCCACCTGCTGGGTATAGACCGACCATTCCGGTACTTCGAGTTGCGCTTTCACGCCGATAGCCGCCAGATCCTGCACAATCGCCTGGGCGACGTCTGCGCTGGCAATATAACGGCGGGGTGCCTGAAAGCGCAGGGTGAAGCCTTGCGGATAGCCCGCTTCTGCCAGTAGCGCTTTGGCTTTGGCGATGTCCTGCGCCGGTGCGGGGATCGCCTCATAGCCAAAATCTTTCGGTCCGGCCATGGTGCCGGTCGGCGTGCCAAAACCGTGCAGTAAATCGCGGGTATAGGCCGCGCGGTTCAGCGCCAGCGATAGCGCCTGACGGACGCGCACATCGTTCAGCGGTTTCTGGTCGTTCTTCAGTCCGAGATAAATAGTCAGTCCGCCATTTTTTACCTGCTCAAGATGCACCCCCGGTTTGTTTTTCAGTGCCGGAACCAGATCGGCCGGTACGCCGTCAACCAGTTGTACTTCGCCGGTCAGCAGGGCGGTTATGCGCCCGGTGGCTTCCGGGACCGGACGCCAGGTCACGGTATCGATAGCGGGTTTTCCGCGCCAGTAATCCGGATTGGCCTGCATCACCACTTTTTCATCGGGAATAAAGGCGGTGAGGATATAGGCACCGGAACCCACCGGTTTGCGGGCAAATTCAGCGGCACCGACTTTGGTGACATACGCCGGTGGCACAATATAGGTCGGGTAGCGGCTCATGCGGGTGGGCAGCAGCGGGTCGGGGCCGGTGGTGTGGATTTTCACCTGATAATCGCCGGTAACTTCCACGGATTTGATGGTGCGGATATACGAAATGGTCGGCGCGTGACTGGCAGGATCCAGGATCCGGTCGATAGAGAATTTCACCGCCTGCGCATTGACCGGTTCACCATCGCTGAACTTCACACCCTGACGCAGGGTGAACTCCCAGGTGGTATCATCCAGTGATTTCCAGCTTGTCGCCAGCCCCGGTTGCAACTGCATATTGGCATCGCGCAGCACCAGCGTATCGAAGAGGTTATCCACCAGCGTGGCAGACTCTTTCAGGAAGCCCGGATCCATTGCCGTGGCGGAAGCCGGTTGGGCGATCACCAGTTCAGAGGCGAAAACAGCCGGTGTGGTCAGGCTGATAAGCAGGGCAAGTGAAGCCAGTTTGAAGGCAGATATTCTCATTACGGTCATTCCCAAAGTGAAGCCGCCAGAAGCGTTGACGGAATTAACGTGAAGGTGGTGCGTCACAAAAACGGTCAATCATTATTCAATTCCTCAATACATGATATATCCTATATAATGTATTTTTGGCAAGCTACGGATTAAACCGCAAAAGAAAAGCCATTATTTTGCTAAAGGAAAACGTCACATGTTCGAGATGGAAAAAGCGCAGCGTGTCAGCCTCACCATGCAGGTGGAAGCCAGACTGAAAGGGGCATTAATTGTCGGCGGACTCAAACCGGGCGCGCGGCTGGTAACCAAGGAAATTGCTGAAAAACTGGGTACCAGTGTGACGCCGGTGCGCGAAGCGTTGCTGCGTCTGGTGTCGGCGGGTGCGCTTGATGCCACCCCGGCACAGGCTTTTCTGGTGCCTAAAATTGCGCTGGCGCGGTATCAGGAAATCACGCTTATCCGCAAAAATCTTGAAGGCCTGGCCGTGTCGCAAGCCTGCGGGCAGATCACGGCGCAACACCTCGCCTTGCTGAAAACGCTGAATGCCAGATTTATGGCGGCAAAAGTGGAAAATAACGTTGAGGACGCGTTAGAGGCTAACCGGGAGTTTCGTTTCACGCTGTATGAAATGGCCGCGATGCCCACGCTGACTGCGCTGATTGAGCAGTTGTGGGTGCAGATTGGCCCGTGCTTTAACTACCTTTATCCGCAGTCGCCGCATATGGCGCAGGGCCAGCACAATTATGATCAGCTGTTACTGGCGCTGGAAGCGGGCGACGCAAAACGCTGTGTGAAGCTTATCCACAAATCGATTGATGACGGCGCGGCCATTCTCGGTAAGCACTATTTTCTTCAGGAATGACGGGCTTTCTTCAGAAATGACGGGCAGTTGCAGAGATTAAGCAAGGGTTGCCAGACTGCAAGGCGCAGTCTGGCAGGGTAAGGCATCAGAACATCAGCACCATCCACGGATAGGCAATCAGCATCATGCTGCCGAGGAAAATCGCCCCAAAGATAGTGCCCAGACGCCAGTAATCTTTGGTCGGCAGATAGCCGCTGCCGTAATAAATCGGGCTGGGGCCGGTGCCGTACGGGGTGATAATCCCCATCACACCCAGCGAGGTCACCATCATCAGGCAGTAAACCGGCATGTTGATGCCCGGAATGGCCGCCGCAATCGTCAGCATCGCCGGTAACAACGCGGTGGTGTGCGCCGTGGTACTGGCGAAAAGATAGTGCAGCAGAAAGAACGCAATCAGCAGCATCACGGCGGCGACCTGCGGGTCGAATCCGTTGAGTAACTGACCGCCTTCTTTACCCAGCCAGGCAATAAAACCGACGCGGGCAAGGCCGTCCGCCAGCGCCACCAGAGTGGCAAACCACGCAAAGGTGTTCCAGGCCGGTTTATTACTGGTGATATCGTTCCAGTTCAGTACGCCGGTCCACAGCATCAGCACCACGACCAGCAACGCCGCCAGCGCGGGTTCAATCCACGCAGCGGCAAAAATCCACATCAGCAGCGCAGAACACACAAATATCAGCAGCAGGATTTCGTTACGCGACAGCTTGCCCAACTTCTCGAGTTCGTTGGTCGCCCAGCGCGGCACCTCATCATTAATCTTCACTTCCGGCGGATAGAACCAGTATGCCAGCAGCGGCATGGTCAGGATCAGCAGCACCCCCAGTGGCAGGAACGCCAGGAACCACATGCCCCAGGAAATCGTAAAGCCGGTGATACTTTTGACTAACGCCAGCGCCAGCAGATTCGGCGCCAGTGCCGACAGGAACATCGAACTGGTGATACAGGCTGCGGTGATCGCCACCCACATCAGGTAAGAACCGATTTTGCGCGCACTCGGGTCATTCGGTTTGGAGCCGTATAACGGCGGCAGGTTGGCGATAATCGGATAAATGGTTCCGCCGCTGCGTGCGGTGTTGGACGGCGTAAAAGGTGCGAGCAGCAGATCCGCAAAGGTAATGGCGTACCCTAACGTCAGGCTGCGGCGACCGAGATATTTCACCAGGATCAGCGCCAGACGGCGACCAAACTGCGTTTTGTCATATCCGGCGGCAAACATAAACGCGCCAAAAATAAGCCAGACTGTCGAGTTGCCGAAGCCGCTCACCGCCCATTTGAACGCCTCGGCGGGCATTTTAAATTTCGGGTTGGCGATTTCAGCCGGGCTGAATAACAGCCACTGGCTGAACACGGCGATCACCACCACGCCGGTCAGGCCAATCACGGCGCCGGGTAAGGGTTCGAAAATCAGGCCGACAATCACGCCGACAAAGATGGCGAAGAAATGCCATGCATAGGGTTCAAGCCCGGCAGGGACCGGGGTCAGCAGTAAAAGCACCGCCACCAGTACCGGCAGGAACAGCATAATCAGACGTTTTTTGAGTCCCCCGGCGGCCGGTTCGGCCTGGCCGGGAGCATTCAATGTGGATGTGGGTTTCATAAATTTTGTCTGCCCGTAATTGAGAGTGAGCGTTACGCCAGGGTTATCAGTGATGGTGTTCTGATTCGGAAAACCATTAATTATTCTTTCGATCTGAAATGTGTTAAGCGGTACGTAATGATGGTGGATCCTTTGGGACGAAATTAATACGTTACTATTATTCTTAGGAAAATATTCTTACGCTAAATGACACAATGTATTCATTTATTAACGCATGACATTACAAAGTTTGTGGTTAATTTTTTTCTGAAGATAATCTGTTTAAATGACTGTAGAGTAAATTTGAGTAAACGCCAGTTTTGCTACCAACTTGCTGATTTTCAAGGTGAGATTTTTTATGTTATTCTAAAGTTGATTTTTGTCAACTCATCATTAACAATTGATGGTGGTATGGGTTTTCATGTCGGATAAATAAACAACTCCTGCTTAAACAACGTTTATAACGCCAATTTCATCGTCTGATATAAATACATTAGCTCACAGATTTCTCTCTTCATCACCTGCTGCAGATTGCTTAATTAAACAGTAGTTTTTATTTACGGTAAGCAAGGATAAGCAATGCGGCCACGAAAAAATTCAAGACTTACACATTTCGGAGTTGATCATAATGAATAAGCTGACACCGGTACTGAATCCGCTCACGCTGCCAAACGGTGCGGTACTGAAAAACCGTCTGCTGATGGCCCCCATGACCACCTGTACCGGCTTCTATGACGGTACCGTAACCAGTGAACTGGTGGAGTATTACCGTGACCGTGCCGGTAGCATCGGCACAATCATCGTCGAATGTTGTTTCATTGACCGTATGGGCCCGGCGTTTCCGGGCGCGATCGCTATCGACAGCGACAACAAAATTTCCGGTCTGAAGAAAATTGCTGATGCCATTAAATCCAAAGGCTCAAAAGCGATTTTGCAGATTTATCACGGCGGCAGAATGGTGGAGCCGGAACTGATCGGTGGCCGTACACCTGTCGCGCCAAGCGCTATCGCTGCACCGCGCGAAGGCGCGACCCGGCCAAAAGAACTGACCGGCGAAGAAGTGGACACCATGATCACCAAATTTGGTGATGCGGTTAACCGCGCCATTAAAGCCGGTTTCGACGGCGTAGAAATCCATGGCGCGAACACCTACCTGATCCAGCAATTTTACTCGCCGAACTCCAACCAGCGCACCGACAAATGGGGCGGAGACCGCGACAAACGCGCACGTTTCCCGCTGGAAGTGCTCGAGATCACCCACAAAATGGCGGAACGCCTCGCGGATGCGTCTTTTATTATCGGCTACCGTTTCTCGCCGGAAGAGCTGGAAGTGCCCGGCATCCGTTTTGACGACACCCTGTATCTGCTGGAAAAACTCGCCGCGCGCGGGCTGGACTATGTGCATTTCTCGGTCGGACAACTGCTGCGTCCTTCCATTGTCGATACCCAGGATCCGACGCCACTCATCACGAAATACCGTGCCATGCGCTCTGAAACACTTGCCAAAGTGCCGGTGATTGGCGTCGGCGGGGTGATCAATAAAGCTGATGCCGAAAAGGGACTGGAATACGGCTTTGATCTGATCGCCGTCGGTAAAGCCTGCATTGCTTATCCGGACTGGGCCGACCGCATTATCAATAATGATCACCTCGAACTGTTTATCGACAGCCACAAACGTGAAGAGCTGAACATCCCTGAACCGCTGTGGCGCTTCTCACTGGTTGACGCCATGATCCGCGACACCAGCGTCACTGGCCGTAAATACAAAGCCGGGGTCTATCAGGAAAAAGTCGAGGCCGAAGCGCTGAAGCTGAAAATCAGCGTCACGCTCGACACCGACCGTATTACCGATATCGCACTGGTGAAAGATGACTCGCTGGACGTCGATTTCACCACCACATTCGAAAGCCTGCGTACCCGGATGCTGGTCGCCAACAGTCCGCATGTCGATGCTATTACCGGCGCGACCACCCAGAGTGAGGCGCTGAAGAAAGCCGTATCGCGCGCGCTGGCGACGTCCAGCAAAGAGCATGTGATTGAAGAAGGTGGCAACCCGCAGGCGCCGCAAAACTACGACGTTGTGGTTGTCGGCAGCGGTGGCGCCGGGCTGGCCGCAGCGATTCAGGCGCACGACGAAGGCGCGCACGTGGTGATTATCGAGAAGATGCCCACCATCGGCGGTAATACCATCAAAGCCTCAGTGGGGATGAACGCCGCAGAAACGCGTTTCCAGAAACTGAAAGGCATCGAAGACAGCAAAGACCTGTTCTATGAAGAAACGCTGAAGGGCGGCAAGTTCAAAAACAATCCGGTGCTGCTGAGAGAGTTTGTGGAACTGGCCCCGGAAGCTGTCGAATGGCTGGCGGCGAAAGAGATCGAACTGAACGACATCACCATCACCGGCGGAATGAGCATTGACCGCACGCACCGTCCGGCGGATCGTTCCGCAGTCGGCGGTTTCCTGATCAGCGGACTGGTGAAAAATATCAACAAGCGCGACATCGAAGTGCTGCTCGAAACCTCGGTGGCTGAAATCCTGTCTGAAAATGGCGTGGTGACCGGCGTGAAAGTGGTGGACGAATATAACGACAGCCGCATTCTTAATGCCAAAAGTGTGATTGTCGCCACCGGCGGTTTCAGTGCCAACCGCGAGATGGTGGTGAAGTACCGCCCGGAACTGGACGGTTTCGTGACCACCAACCATGCGGGGGCGACCGGCAGCGGGATTGCCCTGCTGCAGAAACTGGGCGCGGATACCGTGGATATGGGCGAAATTCAGATCCACCCGACAGTGGAACAGACCACGTCTTATCTGATTTCAGAGGCTATCCGTGGCGGCGGCGCGATCCTGATCAGTCAGGCCGGGAAGCGTTTCTATAACGAAATGGAAACCCGCGACAAAGTCTCGGCAGAAATCATCGCATTACCCGAGAAAAGTGCGTGGGTAATCTTCGATGAACAGGTGCGGGCGAGTAACAAAGCGGCTGACGAGTATATCGCCAAGGGGTTTGTGATAAGTGCACCCACGCCGGAGAAGCTGGCAGTAAAACTCAATATGGATCCTCACACGTTGTCGGAAACCCTGCTGCGCTACAATCTGTTTGTGGTGGAGAAAAAGGACGAAGACTTTGGCCGTACCACCGCGCTGCGTCACCCGCTTAATCAGGGGCCGTTCTTTGCCATCCGCATCGCGCCGGGTGTGCATCACACCATGGGCGGTGTGACCATCAATCCGGATACCGCCGTGCTTGATGCGCAGAAACAGGTGATCACCGGTGCCTGGGCCGCAGGTGAAGTGGTCGGCGGCATCCATGGCGCAAACCGCATCGGCGGTAACGCCGTGGCCGATATTATTATCTTCGGCATTCTGGCCGGTAAGAATGCCGCGGCGCTGGCGAAACGGTAAAATGTCAGGACGTGAAAGGCTGTAAAAATGAAAACCCATGTGTGAGCGTGGGTTTTTTTTATGGGTAACGGATGCCTCAGCCAAACGCTTCCCGCACTGCCTGTATAAAACTGCGGATCTTCACGGTCTGCCGCAGACCAGCGGGGGTGAGGATATGCATCGGTCTTGACGGCCCGTCGTAATCAGGCAATACCTGTACCAGCCGTCCGGCATTGATCTCTTCGCGCAGTACATCTTCCGGCCCCAGCGTCACGCCGTATCCGCTGACGGCGGCATGTAGCAGCGCGCGCCAGTCATTCGAGCGCAGCCGCCCCTGGGGGTGGATTTCCAGCATTTTACCTTCTTTGTAAAATTGCCAGCGGCAGGGAGCCTGAGGTGACCAGATACCGTAAACCAGGCATGAATGAGTGGCCAGTTCCGCAGGTGTTTCAGGGATGCCGTTTTGTGCAAGATAGCCCGCCGAGGCACAGGCAATCAGCCGGTACGGTCGCAGCGGATAAGCAATCATCTGGCTGTCAGTCAGTTCGCCAATCCGCAGGATCACCTCATAACCTTCTTCAACCGGATCGACCATGCGGTCGCTCAGGGTCAGCTCAATCTGCGTATCCGGATATTGCGCCAGATAATGTGTAATGAACGGTGCCAGCGAGGAGGTGCCGAAGGTGACGGGCGCATTAACACGCAGCGTGCCGGAAGGCGTGACTTTCATTTCGAGGGCGATAGCATCCGCTGCCTCGGCCTCTGAAAGCACGATTTTACAGCGCTCATAATAACTGCGCCCGATATCCGTCAGGTGCTGACGCCGCGTTGTGCGGTTGATCAGCGCCGTCCCCAGCCGCGATTCCAGCCGCGCGATATGTTTCGCCACCATCTGAGGAGAAATGCGCAACGCTTCTGCTGCTGCCGCGAAAGAACCCAGATCCGCGGTTCTGATGAACACATTCATGCTGGTTAAGCGATCCATGATTCCCTCTTATTTGTTGTTTGTCTGTGTTAATGATGGCGATTTATCAATGTTGGGTAGGGAATTATTGTTAACCCATCGACAACAAAATGAAAGGTAAGAATCATGAAAATAGGCATTATTGGTGCGGGATTTGTGGGCAGGGCAGTGGCTAAACTGGCGATCAAAGCCGGACATCAGGTCATGCTCAGCAATTCGCGCGGTCCTCAGACGCTGTTCAGCCTGAAGCCGATGATCGGTTGTGAAATCGGTACGGCCACTGAAGCGGCTGTTTTTGGCGATATCCTGGTGATTGCTGTACCACTGACGGCTATCGGGCAATTGCCGGTCGGGGAGATCGCCGGAAAACCGGTCATTGATGCAGTGAATTATTATCCTGAACGCGACGGTCAGGTAGCTGAACTGGATAACCAGACGACCACTACCAGTGAATATCTTGCGGGCTTCCTGCCTCATTCAAAAATCACCAAAGCATTCAATGCGATTCAGATGACGGATCTCGAAAAAGACGGTTTGCCTGCCGGCGATCCGCAACGCCGGGCACTGCCTGTCGCTGGCGATGATGCAGAAACGAAAAAAACGGTCATTGCGCTGTATGACGCCTTTGGTTTCGACGCCGTCGATGTCGGCGCACTTTCCGAAGGCTGGCGCTTCCAGCGTGGTATGCCGTCTTATTGTGTGCGGATGACCGAAAGTGAATTACTGGAGGTGCTGGAAGGCGCAGTAAGGCCGGAACCTGCGGGAAGATAAATGGGTGGGTTTATCCCTCAGAAATTTTAAATGTGCTTAGACTGAGATAACTTTTGAAACCCCCACCCAACTTCCCCCTTCACAGGGGGAAGCGTTGATCAAGCCATCAGCGGGTTTGGCTTTTTTCTGCCTTTAAACCCCCTCCGGCACCCAGGCTCCCTGCAATTTCACCTGCGGGAAGCCTGCGGTCAGAATGCGCAACTCGGCATCGCGCGGGGTGTTGTCGCCCTGACCCTGAATGCTGACGATGTCCTGCGGGCAGGCGGAGAAGGCGACGTAGCAGTCCATTTCGGCGCGCAGGATAATGTAGTCGCCAGGACGCGTGACCACGGGCAGGGTTTTCAGGGTACGGCCGTCCGGTTGTACCTGAATGTTCATGAAGATGTTGAACGAGGCCAGATTGCCGTGCGGCAGTGTTACGCCCAGTTCTGCCATGCCTTCAAACAGGTTGTCATGGCAGTTGCGGTGCGGTTCGGTGCAGCCGAGCAGTTCATAACGCCGCGCATCGCAGGCGGCCATAAAGGTGTCGTGCACGCCCGGTGAGGTGTCGGCGACCAGCGTCAGAATCGGATGGCGCTGGCTGGTGATAAAGCTGTCGCCAACCTGCGGATTCAGCCGCTGGTTCCAGACACGGGTGGCTTCCATACACATATATTCACTGACGTCTTCGGCGTTATACGCCCAGCAATCCACCACTTGTGTGCCGTACAAATTCACGACCTGCACGGCTTCGCCTTTCGCCAGACGCACGGCTTTACCGTGGCGGGCGGGGATCAACCGGATGTCACGATGCTCAAATTCAGCCGACATTTTTTTCTCCTGGTTAATGTTGCATGCCACGACGATAGCGCGTCATGCGAAATTCAATATGGCGCGCCAGCCAGTCAATCAAACTGTTCAGCACCCAGTAACACAGCGCGACCGTGAGATAAATCTCCAGCGGCGCGTAAGTCTCAGAAATCGCCTGTCTGGCGGCGTACATAAACTCCTGCACCGACACAATCGACAGCAGGGCGGAGTCTTTAATCAGGCCGATCATCAGCCCGACCAGCGGCGACAGCATCTGCGGCAGCGTTTGCGGTAACACCACATCGCGCAACTGTTCCGTACGGCTCAGCCCTAACACACGACAGGCTTCCCACTGGCCGCGCGGCAACATCTCAATCGCCGAGCGTACAACCTGCGCGATATACGGCGCGTAATACAACGTCAGTGCCAGCACGCCGACCTGCGGCGAGGTAAAAGTGATGTCGTATTCCGGCAGCACGAAATAGAGCAGATAAATGACGATCAGCAGCGGAAGCGCCAGCGTCAGGCTGGTGTAAAGATACAGCATCCGTTGCCAGAATGGCGGCGCACGCATCAGCGCGACTGCCATCAGCGTGCCCCATAACAGCGAGCAGATCGCCGCAATGGCACAGAGTTTTAACGTGGCAATCATGCCTGCGCCGAGCGACGGTAATGCGGTAATAATTGCCTGCCAGTCCATTACGCCATCCTCCGTTTGGCTTCCAGATGCCGTACCGCGCTGATCAGCGGCAGGGCGATCAGCAGATACCCGGCTGACACCAGCAACAGCACCTGAGTGGCGTCGTAGGTGCGGGCAATAACGATTTGTCCGGCATAGGTCAGTTCGGTCAGCGCCACCACGGATGCCAGCGGCGTAGTTTTCAGTAAAATCGTAAATTCGTTCACCAGCATCGGCAGGCTGGCGCGGATCACCTGCGGGTTGATCACATACCACCACGTCAGCCAGCGGTTCAGCCCCAGCGTGCGCGCCGCTTCACGTTGTCCGCGGGTCACCAGACTCTGATTGACCCGCAAGATTTCCGCGACGTACGCGCCGCTGTTCAGGCCAATCGCCAGCACGGCCGCCAGCATTGGCTGTCCACCCAGCCCCAGCCTTGGCAGGGTGAAGAACACGACAAAGAGCTGCACGATGGCCGGTGTGCCACGCATCAGGCTGACATATAACCGCCCGGTGACGCGCCATACCCCGAGTTTGCGCAACTGGAGAAAGCAGATGATTTGCCCGCACCCCAGGCTCAGCAGCGCTGCCAGTACGGTAAGCGTCAGCGTCATCAGCAGGCCATGGCCTAATTCGGGAAGTGCTGCAATCACCTGCTCATCCAGCCCCAACATGCGTTATTCCTCGCCAAATGCTGACAGATTTTCCGCAACCGAAAGCTTCAGCGGCGCGGGTTTATCATTGCCTTCAATGCCGGTGCAGCAGGCGGAAACGATAAATAGCGTGTCAGCCACCACGCGACAGGTAATGCTGTCGCCCGGCCGTGTGCGGTTGGTTTCCGGCAAAATATCACCTTCGCGTGTCAGCCGGACATGCATGAACAGATTGATGGGATCCGGCAGTTTCGGCACGTTCATGTCCAGCCGTGCCAGTTCACTTTTTACTGATTCGATGCAGCCTTCACCCTGATAACCGCGTTCTGCCAGCCATGCACTGGTCGATGCCGGCAGCAGCAGGTCATGACGTTTTACACTGTCTTTGCCCAGCACCATTACCGGACGACGGCGGTTATTCACCAGACGCATTCCTGAACCCAGCAGATAGCTGTTGCTGAATACGCGGGTATGATGGACTGACAGCCAGACGGCAGGGTCGCTCAGGCTGAAGCCAAACAGTGAGGCCACCGCGCCTTCGCCCGCTGCCGTGATGCGCAATAACTGCCCGCGCAACACGCGGATGGAGCCTGTTTCACCCGCTTTGATAGCCACCGGCCCGGCCAGCGGACGGACTTCACTTTCGGCCCAGGCCTCACGCATTAACAGCATGCTGAATCTCCCCGTGGTAATGATTGCTGACCTGAATATCAATCGGCGTGACCTGCAAACCGTTGCCGGGAATAATGTCCTGCGGGCAGGACGACACCGCGCAAATCAGGTCACACAGCGCTTCAAAGACAATACAGTCACCGGCTTTACTGTTCGGATCGGTGACCTCCATGCGGCCGTCGGCAGTGACCGGCCCGTTCTGGAACAGGTTGAACGGCTCCGGCAGGCTGAAATAGGTCACGCCGTATGCCTTCATGCCTTCAAGCAGGTTATCGACGCAGTTGCGATGGCCTTCAACACCGAAATCGATACTGAAACGTGTGCGGTCACAGGCCGGAACATTGGCGTCATGAATACCGATAGTGTCGGCGACGATACGCAGCATCGGGCGATTTTCACTCGACCAGAGCGCATCTCCGGGTTTGAAGAACAGCGAGCGCAGATACTGACGCGTATGCACCGGAGACAGTTTTTCGCTCAGGTTTGCGGCATTCACGGCCACAAAATCGGCGGCTTGCTGACCTTTGGCATCAATGACGGTAATAAATTGCCCTTTGTTCACGGTAAAGGTTTTGCCATGACCGGCGGGCACCGTCAGCAGGGGGTGGCACATAACTTACTCCTGGGGAATGAAATCGCTGGCGGGCACGGTGAAGGTGGTGCCGAGATACTGTTTTTGCAGCGTGGTGAGTTCGCCGTCTTTCTGCATCGCCAAAATATGATCGCTGATGGCTTTGTTCAGGCGGGTGTCGTCTTTACGTGTTGCCCACGCCATCCACTGCGACGGACCGGCTTCGCCAACCTGAGCGACTTTGTTCGGGTATTTTTTAACGATCGGCGCGAGCACCGAAATGTCGTCAAACACGAAATCGGCGCGTTTAGTCATCAGCGTACTGACGGTCTGATCCAGCGTATCCACGCTGATGATGGTGATCGGCTTCTTGCCTTCTTTGGTCAGTGTTTCGTTAAAGCCCTTAAGCAACTGTTCCGGCACACTGGCACTTTTCACGGCTCCGCTCAGGCCAGACAACTGTTCCGGCGACAACGTTTTGCCGCTGAATTTTTTCACATCGGCCTCGCGCACCAGTACACCATTGACGGTTTTGCTGTAAGGCACCGTGAACAGCACTTTTTTGGCGCGTTCGGCAGTGACGTTAAGGGAAGAACCTTCGGCATTAAATGAGCCGGAGATCAGGCCCGGCAGAATGCCGCTGAACGCGGTTTTCTGAAACTCCAGTTTCACGCCGAGATCTTTGGCGAAAGATTGCATGATCGCCACGCTGTAACCGGTGATCTCGCCTTTATCATTGGTGAACTCATAAGGCGGGAAGGTCGGGTCGATGCCGACGGTGATTTTACCGCTGCTTTTGATGTCTGACAGCGTGTCAGCTTGTGTGGTGCCAGCCGCGCCAGCAGTGATTAAAGCGGCGATCAGCAATGCTATTTTTTTCATTATGGTGATTCCCTGGTGTTGGTGAAATGTCACTGACCACCGAGCAGTTTCCATGCCACTTTTTTAAACAGTCACAGCCTGAATATGACGGGAAACATTTTTTTCTTCCATAATCAAAGAGAAACAAATGTTTCTTATTTTCATATTTTTATTTCTCAGGTTTCATCAGGGGGAATGAAAAAGCGGCGCAAAGATCCGCCGCTGCACTGATTTGGGGATAAGTGTTCAACCGTTGCGCCAGTGCGGCGCATTACTCCAGTTCTTCGAGACTCTGGTGCAGGGTTTCGATGGTGGCGAGATGGTAGCTGCCGGTTTTACCCATGCTACGGGCGACCAGTGAACAGAGCAGGTTACAGACGCCGGAAAGTGCCACGGTGCTGTCGAAAATCAGATTGTTGTCAGTATGGCAACGCAATACCCAGTGGGCATATTTCGCGGGTTTACCGGCCAGCACATCGGAGATATACAGCATCGGCACCTGCATTTCAGACAGGGCACTCATGGCGGTTTCCAGTGCAGGCATTCGGCGACGCAGCCCGACACAGATCACCACATCCTGCGGGCCAAGCGCTGCCAGATGTTCCGCCAGTGAATCACCGGCACGCGGCAGCAGACGCACGTCAGGGTGAACGTGGATCAGGTCGCGGTAAATCAGCATGGCGATACTCTGACTGTGACGCCAGCCCATCACCACCACGCGCTTTGCTTTCGCGATGGCCTCCACGCAAGCTTCAAGCTGGTCGTCCTCCAGTGAACGGAAGGTGTTCACCAGGCTGGACACCTCTTTTTCCAGATGATTTTGGATCAGCGTGCCCAGGGGCGATGCGCTGGGTGCGGCCTGAAGATACAGAGGCGAGCCGCTGTTTTGCATTTCACGCGCCTGACGGCGGGCAGCATCGTAGCTTTCATAACCAATATGGCGGAAGAATCGCGTGGCGGTCGCTTTGGATACGCCCGCGCTTTGTGCCAGTTCCGTCGCGGTATTCATCGCCAGCTGGCCCGGCGCGGCTAACAGGACATCGGCTAAACGTTGTTCGTGCAACGAAAGCTGATCCCATTGCTGCCGGATACGGCTTTCCAGCGATGCCGTTTTTACGCTCATGAATGATCCCCGGAAAGAAAAAATTCATCCTGCACATAACGTGCCGGATTGTCATGCACAATCTTGCGATGGCCACGGGTTCACCCGCCGGTCACTGTCTCATTCCTGTGTGACCTTTTAAGCTTCCGTTAAAGGTGATTTGATTGATTGACGAATAGTGGCGACAGGGGCCGGTTTCCCGAGATAATATCCCTGACCAATGTCACATCCGAGTTCCTGTAATATAATAAGCTGACTTTTATATTCAATGCCTTCCGCAACGACTTTCACGTTGAGTGCGTTGGCAAGGGAAAGGATAGAACAAACGATTTTATTCTGTTTCTCATTCGTCTGAAATGTATCAATAAAACTCTTATCAATTTTCAAAGTATCAAAAGGGAAGTTACAGAGCTGAGAAAGGCTTGAATATCCTGTACCAAAATCATCGAGAGCGATTTTAACGCCTGCGTCACGGAGTCTTTTAAGGGTATATCGGGCAAGGTGTTTATCGCTAAATAACGCGCTTTCCGTGACTTCCACTTCCAGCCGCTCTGGCGGAAAACCCACATCATCAAGGATAGCGATGATCCTTGATTTAAGATCCTTGTTGCATAAAAGGAACGGTGAAAGATTGAAGGACAAGAATTTATCGGATGGCCATTTTAGCGCATCAAGGCATGCCTCCCGTAAGAGATATTCTGTCAGTTCTGTTATTGCCCCCGTGTCTTCCGCAAGAGCAATGAACTTCGAAGGCGGGATGAATTTCCCCTCCGAGATTTCCCATCGGGCAAGGGCTTCAAAACCTATGATTTTTTCTGATTTCAGATCCACTAAGGGCTGGTAATGACTGACAAAAACTTTGTTTTGCAAGGCCGATTTAAAATCACTTTCCAGTTGAGCCATGGCTAACAGAGAATCTTCCATGTCTGCAGAGAATGCTCTGATCTGCTCTCTGCCCGCTTTTTTAGCAACATGCATAGCACAGTCGGACTGCTGAATGACTTTTTTAAGATCGGATGAATCTTCCGGAAACCGTGAAATGCCCATATTGGCAGAAATATTGAAGGTAAACCCGTCCAGATTAACCGGTGAACACAGGCTGCGCATAACCCGCGCGGACAGTGAGCTCAGGTTCGTTTTGTCAATATTGGTTTTCAGGACAAGGAAACTGTCTGCTGCTAATTTATAAACGCAACCCGGAAATATATTCAGCAGTCTTTCTGCGACGATTTTTAATATTTCATTGTGATGGTCATGCCCGAAAATGTTATTAATATCTTTTAGCCTGTTTATTTCAATGGTGAATATTCCACAGCGGGTTTTGTTTTCATAGCTATATTGAGCGATAGCAGCGTTTAATATGGTTATATTGGGTAATCCTGTCACCAGATCATGACATTCGACCCACTGAAAATTCTTTTCAGCCTCCATGCGTCTGTTTATTTCCTTTTCCATTGTTTTTATTCTCATAAAGGAAAAAATCAGGCCGAGAAAACCAGTCACATTAAGTGCGATGAAAATTTCATCTAAATTATAAATTTCATAGGACGTAAAAAAAGTATAGAAAACCTCATTCATATTAAAATACAGACAAAATAAATAGGTTGCTATGAATAACCCTGTCCAAACATACAGCTCGACCTTAGCCTTATTGCGAAGCTTTCTTAACATATACAACCTCATAATAAGTAACAGAGTCAGTGAAAATAATTTACCTGTGTGAGTTATCGGCATTTTTAGGCAGGTATTTAGCCCGGAGACGGTTTTTTCCCGGAATGGGTCTGTTTATTGCGATTTTTTGCGGGGTTGATCACTCCCGGCAGGGGGGATCAGTAAAGTACGCAGGCGTTTAGAGGATGAAGACCACCGGTCGGACAGGGCCGGTGGCCTGATATTACTTGATTTCGATGACGAAGTTTTCACGGCTGCGGCGAACTTTCTTCAGGTTCACCAGCCAGTCGCCTTCGTGGGCGCGATAGCCCAGCGGCAGGATCACGACGCTGCGCAGGTTTTTGTCTTTCAGGCCGAGGATTTCATCCACGGCAGCAGGATCAAATCCTTCCATTGGCGTCGCATCAACTTCTTCAAATGCGGCGGCGATCAGTGCGGCACCCAAACCGATGTAAGCCTGACGGGCGGCAGCCTGATAATTCGCTTCGGTACCGCGTTCAGCCACAATGCCCAGCAGCATCTGGCGATAGTTTTCCCAGCCTTCGTTTTTAAAACCACGAACCTCGTTGGTCAGGTCGAACATCATGTTTACCCGTTCTGGCGTGATGTCGTCCCATGCGGCGAACACCAGCAGGTGAGAACAGTCGGTGACCTGCGCCTGATCCCAGGCAACGGTGCGGATTTTTGCGCGGATATCAGGATTGGTGACCACCAACAGTTCGAAGGGTTGCAGGCCGCTTGAGGTGGGGGCCAGACGCACGGCCTCAATAATATTTTCAATCTTTTCAGCCGGAACCGTTTTAGTCGCATCAAACTTCTTGGTGGCGTAGCGCCATGCCAGTTTTTCGTTTAAGGTCGTCATCTTTTTTTCCTGAAGGGTAAATTTGGACGCGGGGCATTGCCTGTGACAATGATTCCCACAATAACCGCCCGATAATCGCATGAACCGGATCCGGGAGTTTATGCTTTTGAGCCCTGATATAGACCACCGACAGCGAAAACCGGCAGGGGTTTACACACGGATATTGGGTGCTGGCGAAAAAATAAACTCAACGTTGCGCCTGCAAACAGGCTAGTATAAAACTAATTGCCCGCCGCGGGTGACTCATCTTTTGTGCCTCCCTGTCTCTTACCCATTTTCTTATCATGTGAACTCTTATCGCAGCTCAGGCAACTGCCTTCTCGGGTCCGCGTAAGGTATGCCGACATGAAAAATGCTGTGATTAACTGGTTTAAAAGTAAAAGAGCACCACCCGTTCTTGCCCATACACGGCGTCATCGCGCCAGCGCGCTGTCCCACCCCGTACCGATCAGCGCTGAGCTTTTCTCAGCGGATCAGATGGAACGCTTCGGCGGAAAACTCGCACTCTCCCACAAGCTCTCCGGCAAAAAACTTCCTTATTACCTGCTAAAGCGCCTCGACGATAACGAAAAGGTTTTAACGCGCAGTTGCCTGATCCTCAGCAGTGGAGAGAAAGCGGGCATTACCCCGGCCGGTGAATGGCTGCTCGATAATTTCTATCTGATCGAAGAACAAATCCGTCTGGTGCGCCAGCTGTTGCCGAAAAACTTTGGCAAGGGCCTGCCTTCACTGGGGGCACCGCATTTTTGCCCGCGCATTTACGATATTGCGACCGAAGTGGTCAGCCACAGCGACGGCCTGTGGGACATTAAAACCCTGACCCGTTTTCTCTCGACTTATCAGAGTGTGCGCCCGCTGACGCTCGGCGAGTTGTGGGCGTTTCCGGGCATGCTGCGTCTGGCGCTGATCGAGAATTTACGCCGTGTCAGTATTGAAGTGGCGAACGCACAGCAGGAACGCAATCTGGCCGATTTCTGGGTCAATAAATTGCAGGACAGCGCGGAAAATGATCCCGCCAGCCAGATCATCGTGATCGCTGATATGGCGCGCACCAATCCGCCGCGCACCAGCGCTTTCGTGGCCGAACTGGTGCGCCGGTTGCAGGGGCACGGCTCGATGCTGGCGCTGCCACTGACCTGGGTGGAGCAGCGGCTGAGTGAAGTCGGGCTGACTCAGCGTGAAGTGATCGATAAATTTAACCAGCAGCTTGCTGCCAGCCAGCTTTCTGTCAGCAACAGCATTATGGGGCTGCGACAGCTTACCGAGATGGACTGGGCAGAATTTGCCGAAAACCTCAGCGTGGTGGAGAAAGTCCTGCGTGAGGATCCGGCCGGTATTTATGCCGCCATGCATTTTGATACCCGCGATAATTACCGCCATCAGATTGAACGGTTGTCGCGCCATTCCCGCCATGACGAAGCCTTTGTGGCCAGTCGCGCGGTGGCACTGGCACAACAGGCAACGGATTCCTTTCAGCAACAACATGTCGGTTACTATCTGATTGATGCCGGGCGCAAAGCGCTGGAGAAAGATTTGCAGGTGAAATTCTCGCTGCAAACCCGCATCCGCCGCCGCCTCAGTCAGACGCCGTTGCTTTCGTGGCTTGGCAGCCTGTTACTGCTGACCACCGCCATCACTGCCGATGTGCTTTACCGCACCGTGCATCCCGCCATGCACTGGGCATGGTGGTTATTACTGGGGCCGGTAGTGCTGGTCGCCAGCCAGTTTGCGCTGAATCTGCTCAGTGAAATCACCACCCGCAGCCGCACGCCGCAGCCGCTGCCCCGACTGGAATTCGTCGGCGGCATTCCGGAACACGCCAGTACCCTGGTGGTGATCCCCTGTCTGCTGGGCAGTCGGAAAAGCATTGAAGCACTGATCAGCAGTCTCGAAGTCTGTTATCTCGGCAATGTTCTGCCGCACCTGAATTTCGCGCTGCTCACCGATTTTCACGACAGCCACGAACAGCACCATGAAGACAACGAAGCGTTGCTCAACTATGCCACGCAGCAGATCCAGACCCTCAACCGTCGCTATCCCACCACACAAGGGCCGTTATTCACATTGTTGCATCGCGACAGTGAAATGAATGCGGCGCAGGGCGTGTGGATGGGGTATGAGCGCAAGCGCGGCAAACTCAATGCGCTGAACCGCTGGTTACGCGGCGAAGGCGAGCCGTTTTCACGGGTGGAAGGCAGCACGCAGGCGCAACTGCGTCAGGTTAAATATGTCATCACCCTAGACAGTGACACCGTGCTGCCGCGCGCGACGGCACACCAGCTGGTTGCTGCCATGGCGCATCCGCTTAATCATCCGGTTTATGATGCACAACGTCAGCGGGTGATTTCGGGTTACGCCATTCTTCAGCCCCGTCTGGCCGAAGAAATTCCTGAAAACGGGCAGGGACGTTACGCCGCATTATGCAGCAGCGTGCCGGGTAATGATCCGTATTCGTCGATGTCCTCCGATATCTATCAGGACTTATTCGGCGAAGGCTCATTTGTCGGCAAAGGGATTTACGACGTCGATATGTTCATCCGGGCAACAGAAAATACCTGCCCGGAAAACTTAGTGCTCAGCCATGATCTGCTGGAAGGTTGTTATGCCCGCTCGGGCATGCTCAGCGATGTGGTGTTATACGAGCAGTATCCGGAGCATTATCTGGCGGATGTGGCGCGTAAGACCCGCTGGATCCGTGGCGACTGGCAATTGCTGAACTGGCTGGGTTTTCGTGTCACGCAGGAAGATGGCACGCGGACCCGCAACCCGCTGACCACGCTTTCACGCTGGAAATTATTCGATAACCTGCGCCGCAGCCTGATCGCCCCCGCGCTGCTGACCCTCATTTTTTGCACACTGTTGCTGGTGCCGAACAAGCTTTACTGGCTGGGTTTCATCGCCACCATGCTGCTGTTTCCGGTGGTCGTCGCGCTGGTGCTGGATCTCTTCAACAAAGGCTCCCGCCGCAAGGTGATGCCTCATCTGAAAAGTGTGGCATCTGCCACCCTCAGCCGTTGTTCGCGGATTTTGCTCCAGCTGATGACACTGCCGCACGAAGCCGTGTATTCGATACACGCCATTTTGCTGACCCTGTGGCGGCTGAATATCAGCCACCGGAAGTTGCATGAATGGGCGAGTGTGAATATTGGTGAGAAATCCCGTGCGCGCTCCCTGGCCTATTTCTATCGGCGGATGTGGCCGAATCTGCTGGCCGGTGTGGCCGTGATTGTGCTGGCCGCCGGTGCGCATCCGCCGTTGCTGTGGTTTGGTTTGCCGCTCGGTCTGCTGTGGCTTGCCGCACCCCAGGTGATGTGCTGGCTGAGTTGGCCGGCGGTCAGGCAGAAGCCGGACATTGATGCGCAGCAGCACCGCTTCTTGCGTCAGACCGCGCGTGAAACCTGGTATTTCTTCGAAACGTTCGTGAATGCTGAGGAAAACTGGCTGCCGCCGGACAACTTCCAGGAAATTCCGCAGCCGGTGATTGCGCACCGCACGTCGCCGACCAATATCGGTCTGTCGTTGCTGGCGAATATCACCGCCTGGGATTTTGGCTATATCACGCAGGGTGAGGTGCTGGAACGCACCAGCCAGACGCTCGATACGCTGGATAGACTCGAGCATTTTCGCGGTCATCTTTATAACTGGTACGACACGCGCACGCTGGCACCGCTGAACCCGCGCTATATTTCCAGCGTTGACAGCGGCAATCTGGCCGGGCATCTGCTGACCCTCAGCAGCGGATTACGGTTATGGCGCACGCAGCCCGCGCTGAATAGGGCGGCATGGCTGGCGGGGCTGGGCGATACGCTGAACATGGCAGACAGCCAGACCGATGAACCGCTGATGGCAAAACTGCGGGAAAGCCTGAAACAGGCTACCGCCGCCAAAGCCGCTGAGAGTATTACGCATTTGCAGGATATGCGCAGTCTGATCGCCGTTTCGGCGCAGGGCTGGCAACAACGGCTGGCAGAACAGCTCGGAGCGGGCATTAAAGAGTGGTCAGATTTCTATGGTGCGCTGTCGCCGGAGGCTCAAAATGAACCGCTTCCAACGCTGCACTGGCTGGCGCAACAGGATGCCCGGACGTCGCCGCTGTTATCCCGCGCTATCGGGCTGGCGCGTCAGCGACTGGACATTATCGGTGAACTCGAACAGCGCCTGAACGAGCATGCGCACATGGATTTCCGCTTCCTGTATGACAAAAATACCCATCTGCTGACCGTTGGCTACAATTGTGACGCCCATAAGATGGACAGCGGAAAGTACGATCTGCTGCCCTCTGAAATCCGCCTGACGAATTACGTCACCATTGCCACCAATCAGTTGCCGCAAAAAAGCTGGTTCGCCCTCGGACGTCTGTTCACCGTGATCGACAAACAGCCGTCGCTGATGTCGTGGAGCGGCTCGATGTTTGAATACCTGATGCCACAGCTGGTAATGCCGGCCTATCCCGATACGTTGCTGGTGCAGATGTGCCAGACCGCCGTTGACCGGCAAATCGCCTGGGGTAAGGAAAATAGCGTGCCGTGGGGGATTTCTGAATCGGCGTATGCGGCATTTGATCTCAGCCAGAACTACCAGTATCACGCCTTCGGTGTGCCGGGCCTCGGTCTTAAGCGCGGCCTGGGTGAAGATATGGTCGTTGCGCCTTACGCGACGATGATGGCGCTGATGATCCGCCCGCAGGAAGCCTGTCTGAATCTGGCGGAGCTGGAGGATTGCGGCGCACGCGGTGAATACGGTTTCTATGATGCTCTGGATTACAGCCCGTCACGTCTGGTGCGCGGGCAGATTTACATCGTGGTGCGCTCTTACATGGCGCATCACCAGGGCATGGGATTTCTGGCGCTGGCTAATGTGCTGCTCGGCGCGCCGATGGTCGCACGCTTTGCAGCCAACGCCGCGTTCCAGTCCGCCCGTTTGCTGTTACAGGAGCGTGTGCCGGATGCTGTCGAGCTTTACAGTCCGCGTCGTCACTTTGAATCGCACGACAATACGCTGCAAAAAGTGAATGTAGAACTGCGTGAATTCACCGACGTTGACAGTCCGTCGCCGGAAATTCAACTGCTTTCCAATACCCATTACCATCTGATGGTCACGCAGGCGGGCGGCAGTGTCAGTCGCTGGAAAGACCTGACCCTGACCCGCTGGCGCGAAGATGCCACCCGTGATAACCGTGGCATTTTCTGCTACGTCAGCGATCCTGAATCGGGCGCAGTGACCAGTAATACCTGGCAACCCGCCGGTAAACAGAAGGGAAGCTATCACGCCGTACTGACCGATTTTGGCGCAGAATTTACACGCACCCGCGGCGCGCTGACCCTGCAAACGCATATCGTGGTATCACCGGAAGATGACGTCGAAATCCGCCGCATGACGGTTACGCATAATGGCCGTCATCCGCGCACGCTGGATATCACCACTTATGCCGAAGTGGTGCTGGCACCCGCCGCCAACGACGCGGCTCACCCGGCGTTCAGTAATTTGTTTGTGCAGACCGAACTGGTGCCCGCTCAGGAGGGGATTTTGTGCCACCGGCGACCACGCGAACCGGATGAAGCCTGTCCGTGGATGTTTCACATGATGGCGATCCACGGTGCGGTGGAACGGGAAACCTCGTTTGAGACTGACCGCGCGGCCTTTATCGGACGCGGTAATACTGCCGCCAGTCCGCAGGCAATGCAGAAGGGCGGAACACTCGGTAATAGTGCCGGTGCAGTGCTGGATCCGGTGATGGTGATTCGTCAGCGCATCCGGCTTAAACCCGGTGTGCCGGTGATTATCGACATGGTTTACGGCATCAGCGACACGCGCCTGCAAAGCCTGATGTTGATGGAAAAATATCGCGACCATCATATTGCTGACCGGGTGTTCGAAATCGCCTGGTCGCACAGTCAGGTCGTGCTGCGTCAGCTTAATGCAACGGAAGATGATGCGGGGCTGTTTAACCGTCTGGCAGGGGCGCTGATTTTTGCCAGCCAGGAAATGCGCGGCGATGCGCAGTCCGTCGCCGCCAACCGCCGCGGGCAATCCGGCCTGTGGGGACAGTCGCTTTCCGGCGATCTGCCCATTGTACTGCTGACCATGACCAGCAACGAAAATATCGGGCTGGTGACGTTGCTGATCCGTGCGCATCACTACTGGCGTCTGAAAGGACTGAAAGTCGATCTGGTGCTGTTGTGTAATGATTCCGGCGGTTATCAGCAGGCGCTGCAAAACCAGATCCTCAGCCTGGTGGCCTCCGGTGCGGGATCCAGCCAGACCGATATTCCGGGTGGCATTTTCGTGCGTAACGGCGAGCAGATGACCCCGGAGGATCGCACGCTGCTGATGAGCGTGGCGCATGTGATGATCGACGACCGCCGTGGCAGTCTGGCCGATCAGCTGAATCAGCGGACGCAAACGCCGCTCGTTTCCCTGCCTGCGTTGCTGCCGGTGCGTACGGTCAACGACAGCCAGCCGGTGATTGCGCCACCACGTGAACTGGCCTGTTTCAACGGACTGGGCGGCTTCTCGCCGGATGGCCGGGAATATCAGATTGTGCTCAACGAAGGGCAAACCACGCCAGCCCCGTGGTCGAACGTACTGGCAAATGCCCGCTTCGGTACGGTGATTTCAGAAAGCGCGCAGGCGTATACCTGGTATGAAAATGCCCACGAATACCGCTTAACGCCGTGGGAAAATGACCCGGTCAGCGACAGTTCCGGCGAAGCCTTTTATCTGCGCGATGAGGAAAGCGGCAGCGTCTGGTCACCGGCACCGCTACCGGTGCGCGGCGTCGGCGGTTACGTCACCCGCCACGGTTTTGGTTACAGTTGCTTCGAACATACCGAACGGGGTATTTCCAGCGAAATGACGGTATTAGTCGCTGAACACGCGCCGGTCAAACTGATTATTCTGACCCTGACTAACCTCTCCGGCAGGCCGCGCAGATTGTCGGTGACCGGTTATGCCGAATGGGTGATGGCGGATTTACGTGCCAAATCAGCCATGCATATCGTCACCTCGGCAGCCCACGTGGTAAAGGGTTGCGGCGTACTGGCGACCAATCATTACACCGGCAACGGCTCTGAACGCACGGCCTTCTTCGCGGTGACCGGCGCGCATTGCTCGGTCAGCGGTGACCGTCGCGAGTTCTTCGGGCGCACCGGTTCCGCAGCCATGCCTGCTGCCATGAAAAATCAGCGTCTTTCCGATAAAACCGGCGCGGCGCTGGATCCTTGCGGTGCAGTGCAGTCGGCGACAACGCTTATCGACGGCGACCAGCGCATCTTTGTTTTCGCGCTGGGCCTGGGGCAGAATGCCGCAGATGCCGAAGCGCTCATTCATCAGTATTTTCAGGAGGGAGAGGCGCAGGCTGAGCTGGATCGCATTCATCATCACTGGCATCAGGTGCTGGACAAAATTCAGATCACTACGCCGGATAAATCGGTCGATTTGCTAACCAATGGCTGGCTGATTTACCAGACCTTAGCCAGCCGCATCCTTGCACGCAGCGGTTATTATCAGTCCGGCGGGGCGTTCGGTTTCCGCGACCAGTTGCAGGACACGCTGGCGCTGAGCCACGCGGCGCCGGAACGGATGCGTGAACAGATCCTGTTATGTGCGTCGCGGCAGTTCATTGAAGGCGACGTCCAGCACTGGTGGCATCCGCCAACCGGCAATGGCGTGCGTACCCGCTGCTCTGACGATTATCTCTGGCTGCCGCTGGCCATCAGCCATTACATCTCCGTTACCGGCGATGACGGTATTGCGGAAGAGTCCGTGCCTTATCTTGAGGCACGTCTGCTGGACGCAGGCGAAGAGTCGTTCTACGAGCAACCGCAGGTCAGCGCAACGCAGGAAAGCCTCTGGCAGCACGGCGTGCGTGCGCTCAGGCATGGCCTGAAAATAGGCGACCACGGGCTGCCGCTGATGGGCGCGGGAGACTGGAATGACGGCATGAATCTGGTGGGACTGGGCGGGCGTGGGGAAAGTGTCTGGCTGGGCTTTTTCCTCTACGACGTGCTGCAACGCTATGGTGCGCTGGCAGAAAGCCGCCAGGACATCGCTGTCGCTACCCTCTGCCGCGAGCAGTCGGCGTTGCTGAAACAAAATCTCAACGACCATGCATGGGATGGTGAGTGGTATCTGCGCGGTTACTTCGACAGCGGTGAAACGCTGGGTTCGCATGCGAACGATGAGTGTCAGATAGATGCGATCGCGCAAAGCTGGTCGGTGCTTTCCGGAGCCGGTACGCCTGAACGCACTGCCAGCGCCATGCGATCGGTCGACAAGCGTCTGGTCGATAACGATGCGGGGCTGATCCGATTACTGACACCGCCATTTGACGGCAACGGGCCGAATCCGGGATATATCCGCGGGTATTTGCCTGGCGTACGTGAAAACGGCGGACAGTACACCCACGGGGCCATCTGGGCGGTGATGGCGTTTGCCAGACAGGGCAACACCGAACGCGCCTGGGAACTGATGTCGATGATCAACCCGATCAATCACAGCCTCACACCTGAAGCGGTCAGCCGCTATAAAGGTGAGCCGTATGTGATTTCCGCCGATATCTATTCGGTAGACCCGCACAGTGGCCGCGCGGGCTGGAGCTGGTATACCGGTTCTGCGGGCTGGACATACCGGTTAATCACCGAATCACTGCTGGGCATTACACGCCACGGCGATGCTATCGCCATTCACAGCAAACTGCCTGCGCTGTGGCCGGAAATCGCGGTGACATATCAACAAGGCAGCAGCCGTTACCTGATCACGGTGCGGCGCAGCACAGGGGATTATCGTGTCACGCTGGACGGCAATGCGCTGGACGGTGATCTGATCCCGCTGACGGATGACGGCAATGCGCATCAGGTGGAGGTTGAACTGGGCAGCCGGGCAGAAAACGCTGAAACAGATAATGTGCAGCATTAGTTTTCTGGATATCATTATAATCCCTCATCACCCAAACGTATGTTTCGTAGCGGATTGCAGCCGCGTCGGAAACCGGAAGTATGAACAGGCAGTGTCAGTAAACTGCCGGGAATTTATGATGAAACAGTCAAGGCGACCCTATGCAGACAAAGCGGATCCTGATTATTGAAGATGATGCCGATGCGGCAGACGTTCTCGATGCTTATTTAAAACGTGAAGGGTATGACGTACAGATTGCCGGTGACGGTGTTTCCGGGCTGGAGCACGCGCTGCGCTGGAAGCCGGATCTCATTCTGCTGGATGTAATGCTGCCGGGGATGCGTGGCACCGATGTGCTGGCGGCGCTGCGGCGTGAAAGCAGCACGCCGGTGATTATGGTGACGGCGATGGGCGATGTGCCCGATAAAATTGGCGCGCTGCGCTTCGGCGCGGATGATTATGTGGTCAAACCTTACAACCCCGGCGAGGTGGTGGCGCGGGTGCAGGCGGTGCTGCGCCGTATTGCGGCAGACGAAAACAGCACGCCTGCGGTGTTGCGCTGGCAGGGGCTCGATGTGGATGTCGAGGCGCTGACGGCGGCGGTGAGTTCGGCCTCGGGTGAACCGCATTATCTGGATTTAACACCGACAGAGTTTGGCGTGCTGAGCACATTGATGCGGGCGCCGACACGCCCGTTTTCGCGCCAGTATTTGCTGGAACATTGCCTGCCGGAAAGCGAGGCGCTGGAAAGGGTGGTCGATACGCATGTCTATAACTTGCGCAAAAAACTCGAATCCGCAGGCATCGTTAACGTGTTAGTTAACGTGCGCGGCGTCGGTTACCGGTTCAGACAGCCATGAATCACTCACATTATCAGTCCCTGTGGCGCTGGATTTGTGTGCGGATCCTGACGCTGGCCATCGGCAGTGTGGTCGTGATCGCAGTGTGCATGTGGCTGCGTTTTGCCATTCAGAATCTCTGGGTATTGCATCATATGTCTCCTGCGCTCAGGGCAGAATTTAACCTGCTGCGGGATAATCCGGATCTTAACCTCACACGCTTTCATGAGATTGTCGATCAGGGCTGGGGGCCGCGGTACTCCGATCCTTCCATCGCTTCGGCCGACTGGCTCCTGGTTGGCATCATGGTATTAGTGGTAACGCCGTTTATCGCTATTTTGGGATTAAAAGCCGCGCGTCCGCTTTCGTCGCAATTCAGCCGTCTGGCGCAGGTGGCGCGTGCGGTCACGCAGGGGGATTTCAATACGCGGGCAGAACCGGTGAAAAATGCCCCGGCGGAGCTGATACAGTTCACCGATGATTTTAACGCCATGATGCTGCAACTTTCACGCTATGAGCGGGAACTGCGGGCCTCCCATGTGGCGATGGCGCATGAACTGCGCTCACCGCTCACGGCGGCGGTCGGGCGTTTACAGGGCATGCTGGACGGTGTGTTCCGCCCGGAGCCGCAGCAGTTGCAGATGGTAATGACACAACTTTTGCATCTGAACCGTCTGATCGACGAACTGCATCTGCTGTCGCTGGCGGATGCCGGTCAGCTGAACCTCAGTAAGACAGAGCTGGATCTGGCAGACCTGCTGCGCGAGCGGATTACATGGCTGAAACCTCAGTCGGCGAAAGCCGGTTTTGATATCGCCCTGACGCCGGGTGCCCCGTGCCGTTATGTCGGTGATCCGTTCCGGCTCGGGCAGGTATTTACCATTCTGATGGAAAATGCACTGCGTTATGCCCTGGAAGGACAGCGTCTGGACATCGCGATCGCTCCCCGCAATGGCGGTTATGAGATAACGTTTCAGGATAAGGGGCCGGGTGTGGATGACAGTTTTCTGCCTGTTATGTTTGAACGCTTCAGCCGGGCAGAATCTTCCCGTGCACGGCATTCCGGGGGCAGCGGATTAGGTTTATCCATCGCCCGTGCGATTTGTGAAGCTCATGGCGGGCAGATCAGTGCAGCGAAGAAAACACAGGGCGGGCTGAAGATCACGGTCATTTTACCGCCGCCGGAAAACAGCCAATAAAAAATCCGCACTGCAAAAAAAGGGGATGCTGAATGCATCCCCTTTTTTACATCGGGTTTTTCACATCAGGATCAGAAGTCGTACGTCATTGAGACTTTGAGCGAACGCGGTTCTCCCTGATAGATATAGGTTCCGGTGCTGTCGATATTTGACCAGTATTTTTCGTTGGTCACGTTATCAACACCGGCACGCCAGACCATATCATTCTGGTTGATTTTGGTGCGGTAACGCACGCCAAGATCCAGAACGGTATAAGCGTCAATTTTCTTCGTATTAGCCGAGTCTGCCCACTGCGAGCCGGAATGATTCACCAGCGCGGTGGCTGTCAGGCCGTCAACCGGTTTAATGTCATATTCCACCCCCAGAACCAGGTTGTAACGCGGCACACCAATCGCATCTTTACCGTTGTAAGTATTGTCTTCTGTTTTGGTCATTTCCGGATCAATCCAGGTGGCACTGCCGTTCAGGCGCAGGCCCAGTACCGGCTCACCAAAGACGTTTAGTTCCATGCCCCGGTTACGTTGTTCACCGTCCATGCCGTAGAAATCCTGACTGTTGAGGATGCCTGAAGGTTTTTTGATTTCAAATAATGCAAGTGAACCGCCAATACGCCCGAAGTCCGCTTTTACACCCACTTCGTTTTGTTTTGAATGGGCAATGCCGGTGGTTGTACCGTAGTTTTTCGCGTTTTTCGGTGCCACATCACCCGGCTGTAAAGATTCGGTGTGGTTGGCGTACAGGGAAATCACCTGCCACGGTTTGTACACAACCCCGTAAGTCGGCATCCAGCGGCTGTCGCTGTAACGTGATGACACGTCTTCAGCGCCGGTCGCATTGCTGTAGTTACGCACGATCACTTTCTGATGACGGGCACCGACGGTGAACAACAGGGTGTCATCCAGAATGCCCAGCGTGTCAGTTAACAGATAGCCCTGAGTCCGGTTACGCCCGGTGGTCAGCGGGTCGTCATAATTACCGCCAGACAGATTAGGTGTCGGGTTCGGGACATTCGTGGTGTGATAAATATTGGTGTTTTCGGCATTGGCACCGTAGGCCATACGCCACGCCGTATTATTGCGTGAAGTCAGGGCGGAATAACCGAAATTGACCTTGTGGGTAATAAATGCGGTATCGAAATTGCCGCGAATGCCGGCCATTCCGCTGAAATTATTGATGATGCGGTTGGTATCCAGACGGCCTATTGTTGCCGTTCCGTCAGCATCTTTCAGCGCAGGGGAGGCATAGTCGCCGGTTTCATGCGAATGCTGTGCGCCCACGCCGCCATACACTGTCCAGTCATCAGTCACATCATATTCCGCTTTGGCCATACCAAATTCGGACTCAATGTTGCTGTATATCCAGTCCTGACTGTAATTGTGACTGTTGGACGGCACTTTCGGGATGAAATCCACACCCGTGATATTCACGCCAAGACGGGCGTCGTGGAAGGTTTTCTTCTGGTAGCCCATATCCACTGAGGTACGAAGACGATCACCGCGATAATCGAGGCCCAGCGAGGCTGCGGTGGTGCGTTTTTTCTCACCATCAATACCGGTTTCACCTTCGCGGTTAACGGCATTGAGACGGACACCGAACTGGTTGTCATCACCAAAACGACGGCCCAGATCCAGCGTGCCGCCGACCTGCGAGGAGGAGGTATAATCCACACCCACGCGGGTCAGAGGCAGGTCATCGGCATGTTTTGGCTCAAGGTTAATCATGCCACCAACGCCGCTTGTCGCCGCACCGTTCAGTAATCCGTTCGCACCCTTAAAGATTTCTACCCGGTCGATTAATGACGTATCGATCACCTGACGGGGCACTACGCCGGGCAATCCGCCATACGTCATGTCGTCACCATCGAGCTGGAAGCCACGAATGCGGTAGGTTTCGGCGAAGTTGCCGTATCCCTGCACGTTCTGGACGGTGGCATCATTGCGCACGACGTCAGCAATGGTCCGCGCCTGCTGATCCTGAATCAGTTTTGACGTGAAGCCGATGACGTTAAACGGCACATCCATGGCCTTCTGTTCGCCAAGCATGCCGAGACGGCCACCATGTGCCACCTGGCCGTCCAGATAGGCCGGCACCAGCTCATTGCCGCCCGGTTTGAATTCATTATCCGGCGTACTGACGATAGTCATGGTATCGCCCGCCGCAGCCGTTGAACCGGTCGCCGGAGCAGGGGAGGTGGCCGCCATCGCAGACGTGCAGCTGACGCTGACAAAGAGTGCCAGCAGGCTCGGTTTAAACCCTGTAAATGTAACTGAATCGCGCATAATGTAACCCTGGTGTAAAAAGGACTGAGAATCATTATTATTTGGATTTGCGATTATGCTTATGACGATCCGGGATGCAAGGAAAATCTTAGGGGACTCACTTATTTGGCGGGAACCACCTGGCGGAGCATAAAAAAATCCACGGCATGGCGTGGATTTTGGTTAAAGAAGAGGTTTTAAATTTTGCCTGAGGAGCGGAATCGATCCTATTTCTTTTTATTCAGCATCGCCTGTAAATCGGCAAAAGGGTTGTAGGTGGCAGCACCGACATCTTTTTGCGCATCTTCACCTGCCACTACGCGAGTACCGTACTGGTCGGCTTCGGTGTACTTCGAGTGCTCATGATCATGACAATACAGACACAACAATTCCCAGTTGCTGCCATCTTCCGGGTTATTAGTGTGGTCGTGATCGATATGGTGAACCGTCAGTTCGCGCAGGTTTGAATACACAAACTCCCGCGAACAGCGCCCGCATACCCACGGATAGATTTTGAGTGCTTTCTCACGATAGCCGCTTTCCAGCCGCTGGTAGTTTTTGGGGATCAGTGCCATTGAGATGTTACCCGTTTAGAAGAGAAAATTTTAAAGTATGTCGCCATTATATCCTGTAACGGGGCACCAGGAAAAATGAAAGCGTTGCCGGATGGTCGCTTTTACACAGAGCATTTTTGCCTGAGCGTTTTGCCAGTATCTAACTTCCTGAGTGCATAGCGCCATGTCCAGGAAACTTTATACTGAATTGTAAAGTGTTTTTAATCATCCGGCGGTAACAGGCATTATTTCATGCATGTTATAAATTCATGGATTGGTCTTTTTTTTTATTGCATAATATTACTAAAAATTAGGGGGAATGGACGAGTTGTCAATGCGTTTTACAAATCTCATTCATTAAGCAAATAAAACTTTTTAAGATATTGGAAAATATAATGGAATGTCGCCCAGGAAGGGAAGTTCTCGACGAACATCTTGAAGTACTCTTTGCGTTACTGATTCCTTACTCTGAAAAAATTGATATTTGTGACTCTGGCCATATTCTATTTACTGAAAGTCATGAGAATTGTTTTATATACCTGATCAAATCTGGGTGCTTTCTCATCAGAGACGTAATCACAGGATTTAATACCAAAACTATCTCGCCACCGGCAATGTTGGGTATTGGTCAGTGTATGTACCCAGGATGGATAAAAGGTTTTTCTATCGAACACATATCAAATGGCGTTATTTTTAGAATTGATAGTCAGAAGGCATTTGAAGTTATTGATTCCAATCATTGCTGGCGTTCGGTTGTTTATATTCTATCCTATCAGTTAGGGTTTATGACAAACAGGCAATGCCATTTATTAAATAAAAACAGTTATATCTTGATAAAGACCTTACTTCTTGAAATGAGTCAGGAGCCAGAAAAAATGCTTAAAAATGTGAGTGTGGAGAAATATATTTCTGAGCGATGCCATCTGGGGAGGAGCGTCATTATGAAAATTCTTTCTGATTTGCGAAAAGGGGGATACATAGAAATAAACAGAGGTAAGTTGGTGAAGATAGTTAAATTACCTGAAAGATATTAGTTAATCATCAAGAGCCCAGGGTATGGGCCCTTAATAATCACTATTTCTGTATGAGGTCAATCATAAAGGATGTTAAAGGTTGCTTTAGCGTTAGCTTTACCGGCAGTGACAATCTGACTGGTCTGATAATACTCTACGCTAAATGGCAGTGATGTTCTTCCTGATGGGCCGCTAAAAAAAGGAATTTTATTTTTTAAAATGATGGGTTGGTTTTTATACTTAATTCTTATCGAAATCCCCTGTGCACTTCCGGCTGTATTATCTAACGCTACTAATCCAGTTGATGGTTTAATGCTGGGTTCTTGCCCATCAAAAACTACGTTGTATTGCATATGAGCATCACAGTTGAGCTCAATATTGAAGGTTTTTTCACCCAGCGTTGTTCCCGGCCCGGTGAAATTTTTCACATCAAATTTACCAAGATCAACCTGGATATTTTCATCCTGAATACTACAGGTAGCAGGTGTGATTTTTGTGCCATTAATATGAAGCACGGTAATTTCTTTGCCATCATCTGTTTTAACTGCTGCATAACGCCCGGCAATTAATGTGCCGGCAGTGGTGTTGCGATCATTTGTTTTAATTAACTCAAGTTTATATTGCGTATCCGTAGGGAAATCGTGCATGCATTGCGCGCTGTTACATTTTAGAACCATGCCATAGGGGAATGGATTTCCGTTCACAGAAAACCGATATCCGACTCCCGGGATATTAGTAGAAAAGATATTATTTTTTAATAAAGTACCCGGAATGTTTCTGGCATAAAGTTTCCCTTCACCCTGACAGTTAAGCGTTTGGCCGGGACCACTACCGTGCGGGTCCGAAAGTGTCTGCTCATAAAGAACATACCCGGCTGGAAGATTATGCGAAATAACAATATCCCCGGGTGTGAAAAAAACATCGCGAGTCTCAGATTGGGCAGTGCATTGTGCATAAACTTGCGATGGAGTACAAAATAAAAATAATATCGCTGCTGAAACCGGTAAAAAGATAAACATTTTCTTCATTACGTTTTTAATCTGTTGCTGTGACATGATTATTATCCTCTAAATGCAAAGGGCATCGATTTCTACTAATGATATTTTGTGTTCTGCTGTAGCATCTTCTGCGGGCAACTCAAAGGGCGCTTCACATTGCTCGCTGTTTTCTTCACCCCAAGTTACTTTTACGATCCCTTTATGTGGCATACCAATTAAATACACTAATCCATCATCAGCAACGATACTGCTGCCCGTGTCTTGTCCCGCCGTCGCCATCGCACCAAAAGGAATAGTTTTATTTGCGGGGCGAGACAGTGTCATTAAAACACGCTCACCTGAACGTACACTGAAATTAGCTAATATCATCGCTCCGTCAGAAGGCGTAACATGATTAATTGTTGAGGTGATATCGAGTTTATTATTAAGTCTTTCAGTATTGATGCTAATGTCATTGATTCTGTAAGGTTGTAAGTTAGGAATCACGGCATATCCACGTGAATCTGTTTTAATTCCTGCTCCATTATTAATGGGAATGCCACCCTGATCGGGAATACGAACTAAAGCCAGAGATGTGTCATCGGATAAATATTGAGAAAGTGTAACACCATAGGGATGTGTTACAATAGCGCCACGCATTCCATAACTTAAACGCCGGGTTGACAGTGTTTCACTATAATTACCATTGAATTCAGCCTGTGATCCTTTATAGTTCGCGGTAATACTGCCACCATCACTTTCACTTCCTTTGCTACCATTTATTCCATAATTAAGATTTCTCTCTTCAAGAAGGGTTCCGTTTATTCCGACGGTTTGAGTAATGTGATGTGAGCTGTCAGATGTCATAGAGTAATTAGCCCAGGTTTGTGGCAAAAGGCTTTCCAGTGGGATTTGCACATTTAAAGCAAGTTGCCGGTCAGGTTCACCGGTATCGCTGTGCGTGTAGCTGTAGCTAAGACTCAGGTTCATGCCATTGTAATTCCCATTGTACGAGAGGGAAAAATAATTTTCAGGATCATTAATCCAGTAATTCTCACGGCTGGCGTATAATGAAATCGAACCATACTCACTTAGCGGTTGACTCAAACTCACTTCATATCGGTTTCGCTTTTTATCAGTATAAAAAGAGCTCGTTTGTGGATCACTCTCTGAAATATTTAATGAGTCTTCAAAAGTATAATAATTTTCATCAGGAAAATGAAATACGGATGCATTGATCTCTGTACCCGTCATTGAAACTGACTTTGAATACTTAAGACGATAGGCTTTCCCACGCAATTCTTTTTCCTGATACCTGGTTATTGCCTGCGTAGCATCTATTGACACTGAGCCAAATATTCCCAACCCCATACCATAACCAGCCTGACCTGAAGAATATTTTTCACTTTTTGTTATGCCGCCATAGAGAGTTGTATCATGAGGTAAACCATAGAGGCCCGTCACCAGTAAAACATTGGGATCTGCTGAAGTATTGCTCTCATTATTATACTTACCGGCCATCAATTCATATTTCAGATGACCTTCGCGTTGCATTATTGGTACAGAACCAAAACTTTGTGTGAAAATACGCTCGCTGCCGTCAGACTCTTTTATAGTGACTTGAAGGTCGCCACCGCCCGTGCTGGGGAATAAATCTGTAAGTTCAAAGGGGCCAGCCGGTACATACGACTGGTATACGATGTAACCTCCCTGACGAACAGTGATCTGTGCATTAGCCATTTTCGCTATACCGCGGATAACAGGGGCGAAACCGCTTTCCCTATTTGATAGCATGCGATCCTCAGAAGCGATGCGTATGCCACTAAAAGCGAAGCTGTCGAAAACATCGTCCTGAGTTGAATCGTCACCCAGAGTTAACTTGCCTTTGATTTGAGAGATATCGCGTTGAAGATAAGTATTAATATTGTCCCATTGGGTATTGCCCGAAGAGTTATGACTGTAGGTAGTATAATTTCTGAGTCGCCACGCACCCAGATTGACCCCATTACGTAAACCCAGATATTGGTCCTGTTCAGTCGAGTCTTGTTTTTTATTCAGGCTCTGCGCACCACTGAGATCGTAACTTGAGAACATGGCTAAAAGTCCATTATCCCATTGGGAAGGATCAATATAATCTATAGGGCTGTTATTCATTAACGCCTGCGGAATGTTGATATTCAGGCTTTGTTTTTTGAAATTAAAATTTGTATAGGCACCGTCGATTATTTTATCCAGACCGGTGACGACATCAGTATCCTGTTTGTTTTTTAATTCTTTAATGTCGTTGATTTTTAATCCTGCATTTCTATACTCTTTTAGCAAAATTTCTGGTGTTAAGTTTTTTTCTTCGTCCTCAACAAAATTGACGTCGTGTTTACCTGTGTGTTTATTATTGATGAATATATCAACATGGTAAATCCCCGGTAACTGCTTCCCCGGAGTTGTGAAACGTGAAAGATCAACTGGCTGTATACCATCTGGACCTTCTAACTCCAGCGCACTGGCATCAAAATATTTCTCTGTACCCAGGGCTAATGGGGAATACAAAAGCATCAGTAATTCTGCGCTGGCAAGGCAAACTAACTTTCTCCGATATCTGAAGGTAAACGTTTCAACCTTCGGCGTAGCCAACTTTTGCATTATTAATCCCTGATCCCTAACTCTATCTTTCAATACCAGTGAAACGAAGTACACCAAGACTGTCTGGAAGCTATTGTTGTTTTATAAAATAAAATATTCTTATTTTACGTTAACTACCGTTAAATTGATGATTACAATCAAAATTATTTGAGCAGATTATAATTTGGCTGACATGGCGTCAGTTATTTGCCCCAAATCACCCAGTGTTTCCCAACTGACAGTCTTTGTGTTTGAATATTTCCCTAAGTCGTATCGTTGCGATGAATGCGGAGAAAGCATTACCTTATCTTTAATTGTTAATTCATGATCATCTGCTTTCAATGAAGATAGTGTCAGATAGTACGGAGTAGGGTTTTCTGCAATTAATTGGTTCCCATCTTTTTTGAAAGTGATATTTCGATAGGCATTGGTAGCTTTTTCTCCTGACAGCGCTTCCGGTCGATAAATGAGTTTCAGGGAAGATTTCACTGAAAAAATCACCATGTTGGTGTCTTTTTTTTCTGTTTCTGGTATTGATTTAATATTCAGCCAAAAAATAGACTCATGGTCTGCGGGTAATGCTTTTCCGTTATGAATAATACGGATAATGTTCTCTTCGCCGGCAGAAATGTTAAACAGAGGTGGGGTGACAACAAAAGGACTTTTAAATTTCTCTGCAGGTTTTTTTTGGACTTCATTTACTGCAGGCTCAGTTTCTGTAAAAGCACCAACCCAGGACTGGATGAGGTAATTACTCATTTTATCTGGATTTGATATTTTTAGAACGGCATCCTGTTTTTGTTCTTCATAGATGACGCGTGTTGCACCGATCTGAATTCCGGCAAAAGAACATGAAGTAAAAGTGGTTAATAGAAGAGGTAGTATGATCTTTTTAAACAATGACATGCTGTGCTCCGAAACTTAAAAGGGCGTGAAAGCGGGTAAAAAAACTTCCATCCCTGGAAGTTTCTCGGACTATTTCTTAAAACGAATAAAATTTAGTCATATTTTACGGAGATGTTTGAGGTCATGCTAAAGGAGCCACTTCCGGCTGTGCCACGTGTTGAAACAATACTGGCAGTGAATGGCACGCTCAGTTCACCGTTCCTGCCAGATGGTGTCGCTATGTCTACCGGCGTATTTGGGGAAACTTTAGAGCCGTTAGCATCTTTTAACTGAATAACCAAGCCATCGTCTTTGGAGCCAACGATAGCGAAATCACCACTGGAGGCATCTTCGACACCGTCAAACTGGATCCGGTAGTTGGAGTACCCTGTAGGACAACTCTTCATCGCAACGTTAAATGAAACAGCATCAGAAGTGGCACCAATGGTGCTCATTTCATCTGCATTTACGGTGCCGAGATCGACATTACCCGTTTCTGCACCGGTATTATTAATATCAATAACGCAAACGCTGCTAGTGAGTGAACCTTTAAAATTAACTGTTGCTGCAGAAGCATTGCTGATAGCGGCAGCTGAAAATAACATGCCGAGAGCGAGGGAAATAAATTTCTTGTTCATAATATATCCATATACAGTTTTATTCATTAATGTGAACTTCATCGTTCTAAATGTGAAAGGTAAATTTGGTTCAGGTCATCAGTTGTAAACAATATTCACAACCGTTGGCATATTAAAACTACCTTGATTAATGAACTGGTTGACAGCAGTCAGATTTACAGTGAAGTCCATTGCTTTAGACGAGTCTGTTGCCGACATCCCTGTAGAGATATTTTCATTAGCTTTAATGTTATTACCCGCGGCATCCTTAATCTCGTAGAATACCCCCCCGCCCATGGCCGCAGGTGCCGCGAAGCGATCGCCGCTGGCAATGCCGCCAAAGTTAATAGAATAGCCATTTGTTCTGTGCGCACAGTGTGTCAGAGCCAGAGTAAAAGCGACGGGGGCTGATGTGCCACCGTACATACCGTCTGCCGCTAATACGTTAACAGGGATTGCACCCATATCAACATCACCCGTATCAGAACCCGTGCCATTGATATCCACATTACAGGTATTACCCGAAACTTTTCCGGTGAATGTGACTGAGGCGGCTGAAGCCGTATTAATCATTCCTGACAACATTATTGTGGTCAAAGAAAGAGTGAGTAGATTCTTTTTCATATTTAGTCCATTAATTTGAGTGTTGCATGCGGTGTATCTATAAATAAAATGAATAGATATTTAAATGCATATAGAACACCATCTATAAGCAGACTAATTATGAATCCTGCGCGTAACTATTTCAATTTATTAAATTGTCCGAATATGGATTTTGAAGTCCATCTTATGACTCGTCAAATTAATGATTAATTCAGTTTTGATGATATTTATTGTTACTTCCCCGTTGGTTTTAAAACAGACGTGTTTATAAATATCATGAGGAAGGGAGTGTTATTTACAAAACAAAGCGTATCAGAAATTAATTATTCCCGGTGTGCTTGCATAGTTTAAATTATTCAGGCAATAAAAAACCCACGTCAATGCGTGGGTTTTAAGTAAATGCAGAAACTGAAGTGCGGTTTAGACGTTAAACAGGAAGTTCATCACGTCGCCATCTTTAACGATGTAGTCTTTGCCTTCTGAACGCATTTTTCCGGCTTCTTTCGCGCCTTGCTCACCTTTGTAGGTGATGAAATCTTCGAACGCGATGGTTTGTGCGCGGATAAAACCTTTCTCGAAGTCGGTGTGGATTTTACCGGCAGCTTGTGGCGCGGTAGCGCCGACAGGAATGGTCCATGCGCGGACTTCTTTCACGCCAGCGGTGAAGTAAGTTTGCAGATTCAGCAGTTCGTAACCTGCGCGGATCACTCGGTTCAGGCCCGGTTCTTCGATGCCCAGTTCAGCCATGAATTCTTCACGGTCAGCGTCGTCGAGTTCTGCGATGTCAGATTCAACCGCAGCACAAACAGCAACGACCACAGAGCCTTCTGCGTCTGCGATTTTGCGCACAACGTCGAGGTAAGGGTTGTTCTCGAAACCGTCTTCGTTAACGTTAGCGATGTACATGGTAGGCTTCAGCGTCAGGAAGCTCAGGTAACGGATGGCCGCTTTGTCTTCTTCGGTCAGATCCAGCGCACGCAGCATGCCGGCGTTTTCCAGTTGTGGCAGACATTTTTCCAGTGCAGCCAGTTCTGCTTTCGCATCTTTGTCGCCGCCTTTGGCACGTTTCTGCACACGGTGAATGGCACGTTCGCAGGTATCGAGATCAGATAACGCCAGTTCGGTGTTGATAACGTCGATGTCATCAGCCGGATCCACTTTGTTGTTCACGTGAATAATATTGTCGTTCTCGAAGCAACGCACCACGTGGCCGATCGCTTCGGTTTCACGGATGTTGGTCAGGAACTGGTTACCCAGGCCTTCACCTTTAGATGCGCCTTTTACCAGACCAGCGATGTCCACGAACTCCATGGTCGTTGGCAGGATACGCTGCGGTTTTACAATCTCGGCCAACTGGTCGAGACGCGGATCGGGCATTGGTACCACACCGGTATTCGGTTCGATGGTGCAGAACGGGAAGTTTGCTGCTTCGATACCCGCTTTGGTCAGCGCATTGAACAGAGTAGATTTACCGACGTTCGGCAAGCCGACGATACCGCATTTGAATCCCATGTTTTTCTCACCTTAATATCTTAATTATCAAACGATTAAATATAACCGCACGATGTAATGACCACAATTCCCCGCATTATACACGAGAACCACATTTATCTCGATCCGCTTGTGGCCGCCCCTGTTGTCAGTACACAGGATAAACCTTGCCTCACCTGGTTCATTTTTAGATACTTGTCACAATTTTTTAACTGATCGGGAAATGTACCGGATGTTTTATGTTTAATCCGCGTGGTCTGAAGTTGTCTGAAGTGAAGAACGAAACGCTGGCCGGATTTGTGGTGGCGGTATCAATGATCCCCGAAGCGGTCGGGTTTTCACTGGTTGCCGGATTGTCGCCAATTGTCGGTTTGCACACGGCGTTTATTATCGGGCTGGTGACGGCGTTGTTCGGCGGTAAACCGGGCATGGTGTCCGGCGCAGCGGGTTCCATTGTGGTGGTGCTGATGAGTCTGGCGGCGCAACACGGTATGGGATATGTGCTGTGGGCAACCATTTTTGCCGGGGTGATCCAGATCCTGATAGGTGTTTTCCGCCTCGGTAAATTTATCCGGCTGGTGCCGTTGCCTGCGGTTCACGGCTTTGTGAATGGTCTGGCGATTGTCATTATGCTGGCGCAGTTGCATATGATCGCCGGGCAGGGGCCGCTGATGTACGGGCTGGTGCTGCTGGCGATTCTGGTGGTGGTACTGTTCCCGAAACTGACCAAAATCATTCCCGCTTCGCTGGCGGCGCTGATCGTCGTTTCGGCCGTAGCGATTGGTTTTAACCTGCCTACCTTGCGGGTGGGGGATCTCGCGGATATCTCAGGGGCATTACCGCACTTTAGCCTGCCGGTCGCGCCTTTCAATATTGAGATGCTGAAAGTCGTGCTGCCTTACGCGGTGGTGATCGCGCTGGTCGGCCTGATTGAATCGCTGCTGACTATGACGGTGCTGGATGAAATGGGGAATAAGAAGGGCAACGGCAACCGCGAAAGTATCGCGCAGGGCGCAGGCAATACGATTTGCGGGCTGTTTGGTTGCTTTGCCGGTTGCGCAATGATTGGACAATCAATCATTAATTTCACTTCCGGCGGTCGCGGGCGGATTTCCGGGACAGTGGGGGCAATTTTGCTGATCCTGTTTGTGGTCAGTCTCTCCGGGTATATCGGCCTGTTGCCGGTTGCGGCGCTGGCGGGGATTATGCTGGTGGTGTGCTACAACACGTTTGAGTGGAGTTCGCTGCGCCGTCTTCGCCGTATGCCGAAAGCCGATATGCTGGTGATGCTGATTGTCACCGTCATCACGATTTTCACCGATCTTGCCGTGGCGGTGATCAGTGGCGTGATTATCTCGGCGCTGGTGTTTGCCTGGCAGCAGGCGCGTATCCGTGTGCGCGAGCATAAAACTAAAGGCGACCTGGCAGTGTATAAGCTGGATGGCCCGCTGTTCTTCGGATCTGCCGCGACCTTTGCCGAGCTGTTTAATCCTGAAAACGATCCGCAAAACGTGGTGCTGGATTTTGCCGGTACGCGGGTCATGGATTCCAGCGGGGTGGAGGCGATTGATAAGCTGACTGCGCGTTATCTTGATGCCGGTAAAACCATTCGCCTGCGTCATCTCAGCAATGATTGCGTGGGTTTGCTCAAAAAAGCCGGGCCATTCTGTTCTCATGAACTCGACGATCCGCAATATTACGTTGCAGAAGATAACCTCTGACCTTCTATCTAAAGGTGCCGCTTAAAACGGCACCTTTTTTGTCTATAGAAAACCCCCAGCTAGGCTGGGGGTTCCGTAAAGCTTCCAGCTTTGAGCCGGATATAAAAACCCCTTTTGATTTGTTAAAACACCTTGCGGTCTGGCAACTGCATTGGTCAAACAAGAAATCAAAAGGGGGTCCCAATGGGGGACGAAAAGAGCTTAGCGCACACCCGATGGAACTGTAAATATCACATAGTTTTCGCGCCTAAATACCGAAGGCAGGTCTTCTACGGCGAGAAACGCCGTGCAGTAGGGAGTATTTTAAGAAAACTGTGTGAATGGAAAAATGTGCACATTCTGGAAGCAGAATGCTGTGCAGATCACATCCATATGCTTGTGGAAATCCCGCCGAAGATGAGTGTATCGAGCTTCATGGGGTATCTGAAGGGCAAAAGTAGTCTGATGCTATATGAACAATTTGGTGATCTTAAATTCAAATACAGGAACAGGGAGTTTTGGTGCCGAGGGTATTATGTAGATACAGTGGGTAAAAATACATCGAAGATCCAGGAATACATAAAGCACCAACTGGAGCAGGATAAACTAGGGGAACAGTTATCAATCCCGTATCCAGGGAGCCCGTTTACGGGCGGTAAGTAACGAATTTGGATGCAAATGTCAGATTGCTATGCGCCTGTTAGGGCGCGGCTGGTAACAGAGCCTTACAGGCGCATATGAAAAACCTCCGGCTATGCCGGAGGATATTTTTTTCATTATGCTCTCATGCCATTGCCTGCGCTGATAAACGCTTACAATTCGTGGCAAAAAAGTAGCTAAATTCATATCGCCGGGAATTCTGTAATGTTATACCGTTACGCTCGGTTGATTTCGCATGCACTGGCGCACAGCCAGCGTGGCGGGTTATTTTTCTCCTCTGCCGGAGCGGATATGAGCATAAACAAAGCATCCGGGGCTGATGACGCCAGCAAGCAGCTGCGCTTTCAGGCAGCCGCCTCCCATACGCGCGGGCTGAGCGGGCTGATCAACACTATTTTGGTGATCAGCAGCGTGATGTATCTGATCCTGCTGATGCTGTATCTGGTCTCTCCGGAATCGGTCTGGCCGTGGGTGACCGGCAATTTCATGGCGGCGATGTGGGTTTGCGCGGCCTCCCTGCAATGCGCCCGGCGCATCTCCCGCTGGCGCGAGCAACAGTTGGCGCCCGCTATTGCTACCGTTGCTGAAACCGCCGCACAGCAAAACCCTGCCGGATTTTCTCAGCGCCTGCTATCCCGGCCATGGATGCGTCCGGTTTTGCGTTATGTCGACGCGCATGTGTTCTTCCAGGCATTTCCCGCGTTAGCCGCACTATTGCTCATTGCGCTGTTGTGGCAATTGCCGTTACCGGCCAGTGATGCCGGTGAAGCGGGGATTATCGCAGGTGTAATATTCATTCTTTGTGCCTTTGCTGTGCTGGTTCTGGAGCGCCACTGGACGTTAAAAAATCCGCTGGAATGGCCGGAAGCGGCTAAGCTCGCAGCAATAATGCGCATGATGATTGGTGTCTTTTTGCTGAGCGCGTTAGCCCTGATGTTTGCCCGTGGTGCTTCGGGGTGGCCAGCGCACCTGCTGATGCTCACCGGCTTGTTACCGGGGCTGGTGGCGCTGGAGCTTTTCCTGCGGGCGCTGATGGCGATGTTTTCGCCGCCGCGTGAAGATAAAGAGCCTGAGTTTATTGCGGGCAGCCTGCTGGCCGCGCAGATTTGCTGGCCGCCGCGTCCGCTACAGTTTGTGCAAAATGAACTGCATCAGCATTTTGGTATCGATCTTCGCCAGATCTGGGCATTCCATTTTATGCGCCGCGCGCTGTTGCCGCTGGGCGCACTCTTATTGCTGACCGGCTGGCTGCTGACGGGCATCAGCGAGGTGCCGCTGACCCAGCGCGGCATTTATGAATCTTTTGGTAAACCGGTGGCGGTCAGGCAACCTGGTTTACATGCAGGGCTGCCGTGGCCTTTTGGCCGCACGCTGAGGGTCGATAACGGCGAAGTGCATGAACTTACCACGGGTTCAGAAGAAGCGGCGACCGTCGGGGCTGTCGCGGTGGCTGACACCGCCGAAGGCCCGGCACCGGAAAGTGCGAACCGTTTATGGGACTCAGGCCACAGCAGCGACAAATCACAAATCATTGCCAGTGCCGCGAATGACCGGCAAAGTTTTCAAATCATGGATATGGACGTCCGCTTTGTATACCGCATCGCCATGAACGATGACGCGGCGATGGCGAGCCTCTATCACACCGAAAATATGCCGGTGCTGATCCGCAGTATCGCCAATCAGGTGCTGGTGCATGATTTTTCCTCACGCACGCTCGACAGCCTGCTCGGCAGCGAACAGACACGTCTCGCCGCAGATATTGGCCGCAAAGTGCAGAGCCAGCTTGATCATCTCAACAGCGGCGTGGAACTGCTGGCCACAGTGATTGAATCGATACATCCGCCAGCGGGTGCAGCGGATGCTTATCACAGCGTACAGGCGGCACAAATTCTGGCGCAAAGTGCAATTGCCGGTGAGAAAGGCCAGGCCGCGCAGCAACTGAATGCTGCGCAGCAATTTGCCCGTCTGGCGCTGGATGCCGCCAGCGCAAAAAACCATGAAAACCGCGATCAGGCGCAGGTCATGGCGCTGCGCTTTAATGCAGAAAATCAGGCGTATCAGACTGGCGGGCAATCGTTCCTGACCGGGCGTTATTTCAGTCAGCTGACGCTGGCAATGCAGCAGCATCCGAAGGTGTTGATTGTCGATCACCGGATCGGTAGCGGGACACCGCCGGTGCTGGATCTGAGAAATTTTACCCTGCCATTTACGCCCGGAGCGGATAAAGCGGCGCATTCTGTTAAAGCGGAGACTACCCGGTGAGTGATACCCAACAACCTGAAGGCCACGGACATGATCATGACGCACATGGCGGACATCATCACGGTGCCGGACATCATCATCACCATCATCATTCCGGGCCAGCAGCTCCCAAACTCTGGCGGCGGGTCATAATTGCCGTTGTCCTGGTGGCGCTGATTGCCGCCACGGCCTGTCTGGTACAGGTGCGATCCGGTGAAGCGATGGTGATCACACGCTTCGGCAATCCGGTGCGTGTGCTGCTGCAACCCGGTCTGGCGTGGCATCTGCCGGTGCCGCTGGAGACGGCGATCCCGGTGGATTTACGTATCCGCACGACGTCCAGTGGTTTGCAGGATGTCGGTACGCGCGACGGACTGCGGATCATTGTGCAGGCTTATACCGTCTGGCAGGTGAAAAACGATCCTCAACATGTGCAGCGTTTTATCCGCGCGGTACAAAATCAGCCGGATATGGCTGCCGCACAGATAAGGACGTTTATCGGTTCGGCGCTGGAAACGACCACCAGCGGTTTTGCGCTGGCTGAACTGGTGAACACTGACGCCGGCAAAATCCGCCTTTCCGGCTTTGAACAGCATTTGCATGACCAGATTGCCCGCCAGTTGCTCGACAGCTACGGCATCGAACTGGTGCAGGTCGGCGTTGAACGCCTGACATTACCGTCGGTGACGTTGGATGCCACTGTGGATCGCATGCGGGCAGAGCGCGAAACTATTGCCACCGAGCGGTCTGCGGAAGGCAAGCGTCAGGCGGCTGAAATCCGATCCTCCGCCGAACGGGATGCCCGCGTGATTAAGGCTGATGCGTCAGTCAACGCGGCCAATATTGAAGCGCAGGCACAGGTGGAGAGCACAGCGATATACGCCAGGGCCCGGGCCGGTAACCCGGAACTGTACGATCTGCTGCGCTCGCTGGACACGCTCAACAACGTGATCACACCGGGTACTCAGCTGATATTGCGCACTGATGCCGCACCGTTCCGGCAACTGATTGAAGGTCCGCCAGTATTACCCGCCGCCGGTAACGGGACGCGGCCATGAATCCGCTGTCCCGTTTTCAGGGCAATGCGTGGTTTCAGGCAGGGCGCATGGCGTATCTGGCGCTGTTTGCCATGACGCTGATTGCCGCCGCGAACTGGCTTTTCTCTAATGTCCGGCAGATAGAGCCCGATAAGCGTGCGGTGGTGATGCGCTTTGGTGCGGTTTCGCGCACGGCGGGAGCCGGATTATTGCTGGCGTGGCCGGAACCGCTGGAACAGGTAGAAATCCTGCCCGCTGCCGACCGGGTGATCGAACATCACGTTACCGCCTTGCTGAGAGAGAATAGCGTGCCTGCCTGGACCAATAGCGGCGGCGAGAAAAGTGATGCTGTTGCAGGTGCGGGGTATTTACTGACCGGTGATTCCGGCGTGGTTCAGCTGGATGTGCAGGTGTATTACGTGATAACCGATCCTGTGGCGTTTGTGTTGCAGGGAGAGCACGTATTACCGGCGCTTGACCGCTTAACCGAGCACGCTGCGGTGGCGATTTGCGCCTCACGCGATCTGGATACCATTCTGGTCGCCCGGCCGGAAATGGTGGGTAACGGCAATCATATCGCAGAACGTCGTGAGCGGCTGCGCGGTGATTTACGTCAGGCAATTAATCAGCAACTCGCCGCGCTGACGGCGGCGGGTAGCCCCTCCGGTATAGAAGTCCGTCGCGTTGATGTGCAGTCTTCTCTGCCTCCGGCGGCGGTCGATGCGTTTAATGCCGTACTGACGGCCAGTCAGCAAGCGGAACAGAACATCGCCACGGCCAGTAACGAGGCTGCCCGCGTACATCAGGAGGCCGTTCAGTCGGCAGATCGCGCCTTACAGGTTTCCCATGCCAAAGCCAGCGAGCAGATTGCGCGCGCCTCAACGGATACCGCAACTATTGTACAACTGGCTAACGACCATTCGCCTGAATTGCTGTGGCGTTTGTGGCGTGAGCGGATACCGGCGATCCTCGCCCATGCAGGCAGCGTCACTGCTGTTGATCCCCAGGACGACGCACATCTGATCCTGCCCGGGCCAGACCGCCCATCATCTCAACCCTGAGGTATTGCCCCTGTGACTTCTTTTTCCTCTGAAGAACCGCCAGCGTCGCCAGCAAAAAGCGTGCTGTTAACGCGTCATGAGCAGCGAAACATGGCAGTGCAGTTGCTTCTGGCGATGGCCGCGTTTGGTCTGTTGCTGTGCGGCTGGATCTGGCAGTGGTGGTTTCCACAGCAAAGCGATGTCGGGCAAATTTTGTTTGGCGTGGCGTCATTGCTGGTAGCGGTACCGGTGCTGCGTTCGGCGATCCATAGTTTGCGCAGCCCCAGCCTGCATGGCGTTACCGATCAGCTGATTGCGCTGGCAATGCTGGGTGCATGGGCCACGGGTGACCTGATGACCGCCGCGTTGCTGCCGGGGATCATGATTTTTGGCCATATTCTGGAAGAGCGAAGCGTTATCGGTTCGCAGGAAGCCATTGATGCACTGAGCCCTCTGACCCGCAGCCGCGCGCGCCGTATTTTGCCCGGCGGTGAGATTGAGGAAATCGATAACCACAGGTTGCGAACCGGTGACCGGGTTGAAGTGCGCGCCGGTGACCGGGTACCTGCCGATGGCCGGGTGTTATCGGGCAGCGCCAGTCTTGATACCGCGCCGATCACCGGGGAATCCGTGCCGCAGGAAGCCCGCCCGGGCGACGAGGTCTTCGGGGGGACCATCAGTCTCGACGGATTGTTGTCCGTCGAAGTTACGCGCACCGGTGCGGATGCCACATTAGGTAAAGTGATTGCGCTGATACAAAAAGCCGAGCATGCCAAACCGCCGATCACCCGTCTGCTCGAACGCTATGCCGGGCAATATCTGGTGCTTATCCTGCTGATTGCCGCTGCGACCTGGTTTGTTACGCGTGATGCCCACGCCATGCTGGCGGTACTGGTGGCGGCGTGTCCGTGTGCGCTGGTGCTTTCCGCACCGGCCACGGCAATTGCCGGTATCGCGGTGGCGGCGCGTCATGGGATCCTGATCCGCAGCTCTGCATTTCTTGAGGAACTGGCAGATCTGAATGCCATTGTGGTCGATAAGACCGGCACACTGACGCACGGTGAGTTGCATCTGCATCGCGCCGTACTGGCAGAAAATGCATCTTCTGATGTCGTGCTCCGTCTGGCGGCCAGTCTGGGCGCGGCGAGCAGCCATCCGGTAAGCCGTGCGCTGGCGAAGTTACTGCCGCGCGAACAATACTTATCGCTGGAAGACGTATCAGAACAGCAGGGGATGGGCGTGCGTGCGCGAACCGCACAGGGCGAGGCTCTGTTAGGGCGACCGGCATTTTTCAGCCAGAACACAATCGCGGCGAGTGCTGAACCTGAACATGACGGACCGCTGGTCGGTCTGGCGCTGAACGGGCACTTTCTCGGCTGGTTGCTGCTGGCGGATTCTTTGCGGCCTGAAGCGTCAGTTGCGTTAGCCGAACTCCGCCTGCTGGGCCTGCAACGACAGCTTCTGCTGACCGGCGACCGTGCCAGCGTGGCGCATCGTATTGCCGGTGAGCTGGGCATCGGCGACGTGATCGCGCAGGCTTTACCGGAGGATAAACTGCTTCAGGTATCAGCCGAAATTGCGCACGGGTTCCGCCCGATGGTGGTCGGTGACGGCATTAATGATTCGCTGGCATTAAAAGCGGGCGTTGTAGGCATTGCAATGGGCGCGGGGGGCAGCGATATTGCGCTGGCCTCCGCCGATGTGGTGCTGATCGGCAGCGATTTGCGTCGTCTCGGCACCTGCGTTCGTCTGAGCCGTGCGTGCCGCAGGACGCTGAAAATCAATGTATTCATTGGTCTGGGCTGGACGCTGGTGGTGATGGCGGCGGCCGCACTGGGGTTACTCGGCGCAGGTGGCGTATTGATCGCGGCATTGCTGCATAATCTCAGCACCTTGCTGGTGCTGGGGAATGCCGGGCGTTTGCTGCGCTTTGACGAGCCGCTTTAGGAAAGCAAAAGGGCGCAATATATTGCGCCCTAAAAAACGATGGGTCGGGGAAGTATTAAAGCTCAGCTTTGAAGGTATGCAGACGACGCATGGTTTTTTCTAAACCGTCCTTCATCAGCAATTCAGTACAGCGCAGCGACTCATCAATCGCATCGTCAATCAGCTTTTGTTCACTGGCTGGCGGCTTGCCCAGCACAAATCCCACCACTTTACTTTTATCGCCCGGATGGCCGATGCCGATACGCAGACGGTAGAAGTTCGGGTTATTGCCGAATTTACTCTGAATGTCTTTCAGACCGTTATGGCCACCGTTACCACCGCCCAGTTTGATTTTCGCCATACCCGGCGGGATATCCAGTTCGTCATGCGCCACCAGAATTTCATCCGGCTCAATGCGATAAAACTGTGCCATCGCCAGAACCGCTTTGCCGCTGAGATTCATAAAGGTGGTCGGCACCAGCAGACGGACGTCCTGACCCGCCAGTGACAGGCGGGCGGTATAACCAAAAAACTTACTTTCTTCTTTCAGTTGCTGGTTGTGCTGGCGGGCGAGAAGATCGACGTACCAGGCGCCGGCGTTATGGCGGGTCTGGGCGTATTCTGCGCCGGGATTGGCCAGTCCAACGATCAATTTAATGCTGCTCACGATGTTCGCTTCTTTATCCGGTGAGGTTTAGCGGGCTAGTTTACCTGTCGCGTGTGGCTGTGCCAAATATCAGACAGGGTAAATCTCTGCGGATGGTCGAGATTTTGAATAGTTTATGTTGCTGACTATTCACCTTTTGAATGTATATGACTGGAAAACGTAAAGATTTGTCATTCGACGTTCTCTGTCTGTGATCATGACCGCAAAGTGAACCGGATGGGACGTCTATAGTTAAAGGCAGGAAAAGACAAGACAGCAATGATGCTAAGACTATCGACAACTGGAGGTGACTTATGAAACGTAAAACCGCAAGAATAATCGGCAATGGCCTGATGGGACTCGGTTTGCTCACAATGGTCGGTGGTGTTGGTTATTCCATCCTGAATCAGATGCCTGAACTGGGGTTACCCCAATTTTTAGCGCATGGCGCAATTGGTAGCATCTTCATCGGCGCCATTTTATGGCTGGCGGGTGCCAGGGTCGGCGGACAAGAACGTGTTGCAGACCGGTACTGGTGGGTTCGTCATTTTGATTCCCGCTGTACGAACGGTAAGTCACACCGGCATTCCTGAGTTTATCAGGCTGTAATGGGGTTTTGTTGATCAGAAAAAAACCGTTGTCGCTTTTGCGATAACGGTTTTTGCATTTCAGGTTCTGCCAAAACAAAATGCCCCTGAAAACAGGGGCATAATGATTAATGCTCGAACATCGCTGAAATGGATTCTTCATTGCTGATGCGGCGGATAGCCTCAGCGAGCATGCCTGACAGAGTCAGGGTGCGCACTTTTTTCAGTGCACGGATTTCTGCGGATAACGGGATGGTGTCACAAACAATGACTTCGTCAATGACGGAGTTTTTGATGTTTTCCACGGCATTGCCGGAGAAAATCGGGTGAGTGGCATACGCAAATACGCGTTTAGCACCGCGTTCTTTCAGTGCTTCGGCAGCTTTACACAGCGTGCCACCGGTATCGATCATGTCATCAACCAGTACGCAGTCACGACCCGCTACGTCACCGATAATGTGCATCACCTGAGAAACGTTTGCGCGTGGACGACGTTTATCAATGATAGCCATATCAGTGTCGTTCAGCAGTTTTGCTACGGCACGGGCGCGGACAACACCGCCGATGTCCGGAGAAACGACAATCGGGTTTTCCAGGTTCTGTTGCAGCATATCTTCGAGCAGAATAGGGCTGCCGAAAACGTTGTCTACAGGTACATCGAAGAAGCCCTGAATTTGCTCTGCATGCAGGTCTACGGTCAGAACGCGGTCAACGCCAACGCTGGACAGAAAATCAGCCACAACTTTCGCGGTGATGGGCACACGGGCAGAACGCACCCGCCGGTCCTGACGTGCATAGCCGAAGTAAGGAATAACGGCGGTGATACGACCGGCGGAGGCGCGGCGTAAGGCATCAACCATGACGACCAGTTCCATCAGGTTATCGTTAGTAGGCGCGCAGGTGGACTGGATAATAAAAATATCTCCGCCACGTACATTTTCGTTAATTTGCACGCTTACTTCACCGTCGCTGAAACGACTGACGGCGGCGTCACCAAGGCTGGTGTATAAACGGTTGGCAATACGTTGTGCTAGTTCCGGGGTGGCGTTACCAGCAAAAAGCTTCATATCAGGCACGAGAAGAACCTCAGGCTTGCGTCCAGGGAAGACATTGGCTTTTGGCACCACCGGGCGGTGAGCGGTACCAAAGCATTATGCTCACGATACTTCTAAATCTTACTACTTAAATCTGTTGAATAATTGGCTGGCAAAGAACAGACACAAAACCACTGTGACTCTCTACGCTTTGCCCGCAGTTCTCAACCAGACATCACGAAAACGGTGCAACGGCGAGATATTAACACCTTGTGCGACAAAACTCCGACTCCACGAGGGTGTTATGTCTAAAATCTGACAGGCGTCAGATTCGGTGTCGAATTCTGCAAACACACAGGCACCCGTTCCGGTGAGTCGCGACGGCGCGTATTCTAACAGCCAAGAAAGTAGCTGTTCAACCTCGTAAAAACGTTTTCTCGCAATCGGTTCGCAATCATTTGCGTAAGGCGTGTCTAATAGCACATTAACAGTGCGTTTTGGTGTATTTCTGGTCAGTTCCGGATCGCCAAAAATCACCGGCGTTGGAATGCTGACGCCCGGATGTGCGATCAGATACCATTTTTCCGCCGGTTCGACCGGCAGCAGGATCTCGCCAATGCCTTCAGCAAAGGCAGCATGGCCCATCACAAAGACCGGTACATCCGCGCCCAGCGTTATGCCCAGTTGCGCCAGTTGGGTATCCGAAAGGCCGCAATTCCATAGCGCATTCAGTGCCACCAGCACGGTGGCGGCGTTGGATGAACCGCCGCCAAGACCGCCACCCATCGGAATACGTTTTTGCAAGGCAATGTCTGCGCCCTGAGACGTGCCCGTATGCTGTTGCAGAAGACGGGCGGCGCGTACCACCAGATTCTCGTCATCCGCCACGCCTTCAACGGGCGTAGTCAGCACGATATCGCCGTCGTCCCGGACGTTAAAACTCAGGCTGTCACCGTAATCAACAAACTGAAATAGTGTCTGCAGATCATGGTAGCCATTCGGGCGCTGGCCGGTGATATAAAGGAACAAATTGAGTTTAGCCGGAGAAGGCCACCATTGCTGCGTCATCTCAGTTGAGCGTCCAGTTATCCATTTTCAGTTTGATACGCTGTTCGCCCTGGGTCATTTCCAGACGCTGCGGGAGGGAGGGTTTGGCATCCTCGTCATAGCTCTGATACACCACGGTGCCCGGTTTACCGTTCTGCGTGAACTTCACCTGAGAGAGTCGGTACTGGCTGTCGAGGGTGAAATCGGTGCCGTCACCCGGCAGGCCAAGCATCCACAGACGCAGATTGGCCAGCGGAATCGACATACCGGTCAGCTTCTGGATCATGTCATCCGGGTTATCACTGGTGTAATGCTTGCCTTGATTATTGGTCAGCTGCGCAATACCACTTTGCACTTTTAATTCCATCTCCGTGCTGCCCAGCGGATTGGTCAGCAGTAAACGGTAACTGTCCGGGGAATATTGTTGCCAGAAGAAGCGGGCATAGACTTTCTGTTTATCGGAAAGATAAGCGAAAGAGCCACGGGTCTGATAATGCTCAAGTTGTTTCACCTGAGCTTCATGCTCACGCCATTGCGGAGATGTCGGGCTGGTCGCCGGGCCTTTGGGGGCATTAATTGAACAGGCGGCAAGGACTAAGCTTGCAAGAGGAAGAAGGCGAACAAAGTGTGCTTTACGCATTGGCATAACAGATTTAATCCTTTGTGCTTTGGCGAAATGGGATGCCAGGGCAAAATGTGGCGTGCGTCAGTTTAGCACAGCCCGCGCGACGGGTAATCTCAACCCTGTGCAGATGATCGGCGATTGAAAGGTTTTGGGACAATGCTGATGTGTAAAAGGATTTAACCGAAGGTGCTGTTCGCCTTTTATTGATCTCGCGCATCTTGTAGAATGCGCAGCAGACGTAAACCCATACTATTATAAAGTATAAGTCGAAAATCGCTCCCCATATGACCCTGCTTGCATTAGGTATCAATCACAAAACCGCCCCGGTGTCTCTGCGTGAACGGGTAACATTTTCACCCGAGACCCTCGATCAGGCGCTCTCCAGTCTGCTCCAGCAACCGCTGGTGCAGGGCGGTGTCGTGTTGTCTACCTGCAACCGCACTGAGCTGTATCTGAGTGTTGAGCAGCAGGAAAACCTGCAGGAACAGCTGGTGAAGTGGTTATGTGATTATCATCATCTGAGTGAAGATGAAGTTCGCAAAAGCCTGTACTGGCATCATGATAATGAAGCCGTCAGCCACCTGATGCGCGTCGCCAGCGGTCTGGATTCACTGGTATTGGGTGAGCCGCAAATTCTCGGTCAGGTCAAAAAGGCTTTCGCGGAATCGCAAAACGGGCGGGCAGTGTCGGGCGAACTGGAGCGTCTTTTCCAGAAATCCTTCTCCGTGGCCAAGCGCGTACGTACTGAAACCGATATCGGGGCCAGTGCCGTTTCTGTTGCGTTTGCGGCCTGTACGCTGGCACGCCAGATTTTTGAATCCCTTTCTGATTTAACTGTGTTGCTGGTCGGTGCGGGTGAAACCATCGAACTGGTGGCGCGTCATCTGCATCAGCATAATGTCCGCCATATGATGATTGCCAACCGCACCCGTGAACGTGCACAGGCGCTGGCGACAGAAGTGAACGCGGAAGTGATCAGCCTGCAGGATATCGATTCCCGTCTGGCCGAAGCGGACATTATCATCAGTTCTACCGCCAGTCCGCTGCCGATTATCGGTAAAGGCATGGTGGAACGCGCGTTAAAAGCCCGCCGTAATCAGCCGATGCTGATGGTGGATATTGCCGTTCCGCGTGATATCGAACCGGAAGTGGGCAAGCTGGCTAACGCCTATCTGTACAGCGTCGACGATCTGCACGGCATCATTCAAAACAATCTTGCACAACGTAAAGCCGCGGCTGTTCAGGCGGAAACCATCGTTGAGCAGGAGAGCTCCAACTTTATGGCCTGGCTGCGTTCGCAGGGAGCCGTTGAAATTATTCGTGATTATCGCTCGCGTGCTGATATTATTCGCGCCGACGCACAAGCAAAAGCTCTTGCCGCCATTGCACAGGGCGCTGACGTCGAAGCGGTGATCCATGAATTAGCCCACAAATTGACAAACCGTCTTATTCACGCGCCAACCCGTTCACTGCAACAGGCAGCCAGCGAGGGTGACGTGGAGCGTTTGCAAATTTTACGCGACAGCCTCGGGCTGGGTCAGCAATAGTTCTCCTTTTCTCACAGGGTTATACACCACGCATGAAGCCTTCTATTGTTGCCAAACTGGAAGCGTTACAAGAGCGCCATGAAGAAGTGCAGGCGATGCTTGGCGATGCCAGCATCATCGCCGATCAGGATAAATTCCGCAGTCTTTCCCGCGAGTATTCTCAGTTAACGTCTGTCTCCGAATGTTTCCTTGCCTGGCGTCAGGCGCAGGATGATTTAGAAACCGCTGAAATGATGCTCGACGATCCTGAGATGCGCGAAATGGCGCAGGATGAAATCAAAGACTGCAAAACGGCTATTGAAGAACTCGAACAAAAATTACAGCTTCTGTTATTACCAAAAGATCCCGATGATGAACGCGGCTGTTTTCTGGAAATTCGTGCCGGAACCGGCGGTGATGAAGCGGCTATTTTTGCCGGGGATTTATTCCGTATGTACAGCCGTTACGCCGAAGCGCGTCGCTGGCGTGTGGAAATTGTGAGCGCCAGCGAAGGCGAGCACGGTGGCTATAAGGAAGTGATCGCCAAAATCAGTGGTGATGGCGTCTACGGCCAGTTCAAATTTGAGTCAGGCGGTCACCGGGTCCAGCGCGTGCCGGAAACGGAATCTCAGGGACGCATTCATACGTCGGCCTGTACCGTTGCGGTCATGCCGGAAATCCCAGAGGCCGAACTGCCGGAGATCAACGCCGGTGATTTGCGTATTGATACTTTCCGCTCATCCGGCGCTGGCGGTCAGCACGTTAACACCACCGATTCCGCGATCCGTATTACCCACATTCCAACGGGTATTGTGGTGGAATGTCAGGACGAACGTTCACAGCACAAAAACAAAGCCAAAGCGATGTCCGTGCTGGGCGCGCGTATCCGGGCGGCCGAAGTGGCTAAACGTCAGGCTGAAGAGGCTTCGACGCGCCGCAATCTGCTCGGCAGCGGCGACCGTTCAGACCGTAACCGTACCTATAACTTCCCTCAGGGGCGTGTCACCGATCACCGTATCAATCTGACAATTTACCGTCTGGATGAAGTGATGGAAGGCAAACTGGACAGTCTGATCCAGCCGATCGTGCAGGAATATCAGGCCGATCAACTCGCCGCATTATCTGAGCAGGACTGATGGATTTTCAGTCCTGGCTGCGTGATGCTGCCCGCCGTCTTGCCGGGGGTGAAAGCCCGAAGCGGGATGCTGAAATTTTGCTCGGCTTTGTGACCGGCCGGGCAAGAACTTTTATTATGGCTTTTGGCGAAACGCCGCTGACAGCCGAACAACTTCAACAACTGGAAATTCTGCTTGCGCGACGTGAGCAGGGCGAACCAGTTGCCTATCTGACCGGCGAGCGAGAATTCTGGTCGCTGCCACTGTCAGTATCTCCTGCGACATTAATTCCCCGTCCTGATACCGAATGCCTGGTGGAACAGGCGCTGGCCCGTCTGCCTTCTGTACCCGTCAGCATATTGGATCTCGGCACAGGAACCGGCGCGATTGCACTGGCGCTGGCCAGTGAACGCCCGGACTGCAAAGTCACCGGTGTCGATCTGCAACCTGATGCCGTCATACTTGCGCAACACAACGCGCAAAAACTCAATATCCTGAATGCGCATTTTTTGCCGGGCAGTTGGTTTTCACCGGTAGCCGGTGAACGTTTTGCGCTGATAGCCAGTAATCCGCCATACATCGATGCGGCCGATCCGCATCTGGCGCAGGGCGATGTGCGTTTTGAGCCCGCCAGCGCGCTGGTGGCAGAAAATACCGGTCTGGCTGATCTGGCGCATATTATTCAGGCTGCACCCGCGTATCTTCACAAAGGCGGCTGGTTACTGCTCGAACATGGCTGGCAGCAGGCGGCCGACGTTCAGGCGTTATTGCGCGATGCCGGTTATCAGCAGATCGCGACGGTAAAAGATTATGGCGATAACGATCGCGTCAGCCTCGGGCAGTGGAATCCGTTAGCGGGATGATAAGAAAATCAATTCGTAAACGCTTAAATTTCAAAGGAAACGGGCAATGGCATATGTCTGGATCAAGAATCTGCATCTGGTCACTATAACCCTGAGTATTGCGTTGTTTGTTTTACGATTTTTTTGGAAATGGGCGGGTTCTGCTATGATGCAGAAACGCTGGGTGAAGACGGTTCCCCATATTGTGGATACTTTACTGTTATTAAGTGGTATTTCGCTTATCTTCATCACACACTTTTATCCGTTCAGCCCTCAGGGAACCTGGCTGACCGAAAAGATTTTTGGCGTTATTATCTATATCGCGCTGGGTTTTGTAGCCCTGAGCAAGCGACCAGTCAGTCAGAACACCCGCTGGCTGGCCTTTATTCTGGCGCTCGCTTGCCTGTATCTGATTCTTAAACTGGCGCTGACGAAAATACCGCTGCTAATGGGATAACTATGAGTACCCTTGCTGATTTTGAATTTAACACCGCCCGGCTCAGTACCGGCGTGATCAAAGTAACGGAAGCCGTGCGTTTCGATTTCAATGCGGACGACGTTCGCCACCAGTTACAGGCTCTGGTCGACGAAGCTCGCCGCGTCGTTCCTGAAGAGCTTGATCAGGATCAGCAGCTCGAAGTGTTGATTGAATTGTTTTACCGCACCTGGGGTTTTGGTGGCGCTGGCGGCGTTTATCGTCTGTCTGATGCTATCTGGATCGACAAAGTGCTGGCCTCGCGTCAGGGCACACCGGTTTCATTGGGGGTGATTTTTCTGCATATCGCGCATGAACTGAGTTTGCCGCTGATGCCGGTGATTTTCCCCACTCAGCTTATCTTACGTGCAGACTGGCTCGACGAAGAAATGTGGCTGCTGAATCCGATCAACGGCGATACGCTCAACGAACATATGCTCAGCGTATGGCTGAAAGGCAATCTGGGCGTGCTGGCGGAAATAGAAGATGACGATCTGGAAGAAGCGGAAAACACGCTGATCGTCCGTAAAATGCTCGATACGCTGAAAGCGGCGCTGATGGAAGAAAAACAGTTTGAACTGGCCCTGCGTGCCAGTGAAACGGTATTGCAGTTCGACCCGGAAGATCCGTATGAAATCCGCGACCGCGGGCTGATTTATGCCCAGCTGGAATGCGATCATGTGGCGATTTCTGATCTCAACTACTTTGTTGAGCAGTGCCCGGAAGACCCGATTTCAGAAGTGATTAAAGTGCAGATCCATTCAATTGAGCACAAGCAAGTCACGTTGCATTAAATTATACTTACCTTACGTCACATCCGGAAATTTATGGAATAACAATAAGTTATCTTATTTTTGGGTGAAAGATTTATCACTAAAAAGGCCAAAGCATGAAACATAAAGTGGTTAGCATTCAGGACATCAACGTCGCCAACGATCTGCCGTTTGTATTGTTCGGCGGGATGAATGTACTGGAATCGCGCGATATGGCGATGCGGGTGTGTGAGCATTACGTGACTGTAACGCAGAAACTCGGCATTCCTTACGTGTTCAAGGCGTCTTTCGATAAAGCCAACCGCTCATCTATTCATTCCTACCGTGGTCCGGGTCTGGATGAAGGTATGAAAATTTTCCAGGAGCTGAAAAAAGCATTCGGCGTGAAAATCATCACCGATGTGCATGAATCCTGGCAGGCGCAGCCTGTATCTGAAGTGGTTGATGTCATTCAGTTACCTGCCTTCCTGGCGCGTCAGACCGATCTGGTTGAAGCCATGGCGAAAACCGGCGCGGTGATTAACGTGAAAAAACCCCAGTTCGTCAGCCCTGGTCAGATGGGCAACATCGTCGACAAATTCAAAGAAGGTGGCAACGATCAGGTGATTTTGTGTGATCGCGGCAGCAACTTCGGTTATGACAACCTGGTTGTCGACATGCTGGGCATGAATGTGATGATCAACGCTACTGGCGGTCATCCGGTGATCTTTGACGTGACTCACGCGTTGCAAACCCGTGATCCGTTTGGCGCCGCTTCGGGTGGTCGTCGTGCTCAGGTCGCTGAACTGGCGCGCGCGGGTATGGCAGTCGGCATCGCCGGTCTGTTTATCGAGGCCCATGAAGATCCGGCTCACGCGAAATGTGACGGCCCCTCAGCGCTGCCGCTGGATAAACTGGAGCCTTTCCTGGTTCAGATGAAAGCCATCGACGATCTGGTGAAAAGCTTCCCGGCGCTTGACACCAGCAAATAACCGGACGTATTCAGATAAAATCAAGGCGACCTCCGGGTCGCCTTTTTCTTATATATCATGTGTTTATAACGCGTCATGCAAAGAACTGTGGAAACTCAGTTTGCCCTCCACCGGCTGCATTCTGGCGCGGGCCAGCGTTTTCAGCGGCTGGAAAGGGATCTCAGCGATGCGCAGTTCCGTACCCTGCGGCAAGTTATTGATGAAGCTGCGTAATGCACTGACGCCACCGGCATCGAGCACGGCCACGCGATCCCACACCAGAATGATCACTTTCTTGCCTGCGCTGCGCATCTGCAATTCACTGAAAATACGTTCCGCCGCAGCAAAGAACAGCGGGCCATTGATACGCAGCACCAGTGTATCTTCGGGAGTCTCGGCCAGCACTTCTGTCAGACGGGTGAGTTTGGCGATACGGCGCATAAACAGCAGCGATGCCATCACAATACCCGCGGTAATCGCAATCACCATGTCGAACAGCACCGTCAGGCTCATGCAGGTCAGCATCACCAGAATGTCGTCTTTCGGTGCGCGGCGCAGTAAATCCACCACTTTATGCGCTTCGCTCATATTCCACGCCACCATCAGCAACAGGGCCGCCATCGCCGCCAGCGGCAGCCATGAAAGCAGTGGCGCGAGAATAAGCAGGGCGAGGATCACCAGCAGCGAGTGAATAATGGCAGAAACCGGAGATGTTGCACCGGCACGAACATTAGCCGCAGAACGCGCGATCGCTGCTGTCGCGGTGATACCGCCAAAGAAAGGGCTGATCATGTTGCCGATACCCTGGCCGATCAGTTCATTGTCAGAATGGTGTTTTTTGCCGGTCATGCCGTCCAGAACGACAGCGCACAACAGGGATTCAATCGCGCCCAGCATCGCCATCGAGAACGCCGCCGGTAACAGCGCCTGAACAAGCGTCCAGCTCAGACCTTCACCGCCGTTTTGCGCCCAGGGCAGGGTGAACTGCGGCAGAATTGGCGGAATGCCGTTACCCTGCGAGCCGTCAGGCAGCAGAAAATGAAAGCGTGAACCTATGGTGGCGACTGGGTGTCCTGCCTGCATGAAAATCGCCATCACCGCGCAACCCGCCAGCAGAGCCGGAAGGTGACCGGGCACACGCAATCCCAGTTTTGGCCAGAGGATTAATATACCGAGCGTTACAATCCCTATCGCCGCATCGCCGATATCCAGCGTTGGCAGCGCCATGACCAGTGCCGCCACTTTACTCAGATAATGTTCCGGCACCGTCGCCATCGTCAGACCAAAGAAATCTTTGAACTGCATCGTGCCGATGGTGATGGCAATACCGGACGTAAAGCCGAGCGTAACAGGCAGCGGTATGTATTCAATCAGCCGGCCAAAACGCGCCAGCCCCATGAGGAGGAGCATAAAACCGGACATCAGCGTAGCCAGTAACAAACCGGACAAGCCGAACTGTTGCGAGACGGGATAGAGGATAACAACAAACGCCGCCGTTGGTCCGGAAACACTGAAGCGCGATCCACCGAAAACAGCGATGACAATCCCGGCAATGGCAGACGTATACAGTCCGTATTGCGGCGGTACACCGCTGCCAATCGCCAGCGCCATCGCCAGCGGGATGGCGATGATCCCCACGGTGACGCCAGCAATGGCATCTTTGAGTAAACGTTGAAGCGTATATTTTTCACGAAAACAGGCGTCTATCAGTGCGCTGAAAGGCCTGATATGGCGTCTTCCTGAAGTATTCATAGGATGTAAATCACCTGACAGAAGAATGGATATGAACCCGGTACTCCTTCACCGGAAAAAGAGTAGCCTACGCCTTTCAGGCCTGCATCGCGCAGACATAAATCAAGCTTGGCATGAAAAAAACGCCACCAGACGTGCTCCGGGGGCGTTCTGCAGGACGATTGTACAGAAGTTATGTTCCCGGGTGCCAGGTGCTGCGACACTCATCACGGCGGAAATTCAATACACGGCTACGGTTGGAGATGAGTTTTACCGTGTAGCCCTGGAAGTAGAGACAGAAGTTTTTCTTCCACGGACCGTCAGGGAGCTCCACCAGCAAACGCCCCGCACCCAGCGACGTTAACTGGCCGCTGGTGCGCAGCGTGCCGACACCCATGCGAAACTGATCGCCCTCAATATCAAAGGCGGCTTTCGACTGAGGATGATACCAGCGGCCCTGAACCATTTTCAGACAATCGTTAGGTTCTACAGGGGTGAAATAACGCGATGCATGGCCGATTTCGCCCTGAATGGCGGTGCCGTTCCAGCGCAGGCGCATCGGCATATGCGCGGAAAGTGTAATGGCTTCACCGGCGTCTGCGCCCTGATACAGGTTATCGGCGGAACCGAGATAACTGGCCGTGCCGTTGCTGACTTTTAGCCAGTATGGCTCGGCGGTGCTGGCGTATACGCCATCCGGCAGCGCATGGCTTCGGACAGGCAGCGGCGTAGCTAACAGTGACGACATGACTTCCAGCGCGTGGGTAAACGCCGTGGTGTCTTCGCGGTTGGAGACCAGTGCAATGCCTGCATCGCGCGCAGGATGGAGCAGGAAATAGGTTTTATAACCGGCGTGGGACCCGCCGTGGCCGTAAACCGTATGTTCACCGATTTGCGTCGAGGTGGTGCCCAGCCCGTAAGCGGAAGGAATGTCGCCCTGCAGATATCGTTGTGCGGTCAGCGTTTTCAGTACGCCAGCGCCGGGTCCGGTTTGTGCAAGCAGGCTTTGCAGCCAGACGGAAAGCGAACGTATGCTGCCGGTCAGGCTGCCGGACGCCGACAAATGCAAACCGGCAACGGCTGTTTTCCAGCCTGTCGCATCCTGCCAGTAACCGGGTACCAAATCCGGCACAATATCGAACCAGGTTTCCGGTGCATGGAAGGCGATATCCAGCGGCTGAGCGATATGATTTTGCAGCAGATCCTCAAACAATATGCCTTTTTGTCTGAGGATCTCTTCCACCAGCCGGTAGCCGGTATTGCTGTAGGAAATCTCAGTCCCCGCCGGGAAGTTCAGCGCGCCGTCCTGCGCCAGGAATTGCATAATGGCACCGGCTTCGCTGACGTTGTAAACCGAAATACCCAGCAGCGAGAGGGTCTCCCGCACGTCGGGCAGACCGCCGGTCATGTCCAGCGCCTGCCCGATAGTGACCTGTGACATCGGCGCTTTCAGTTGCGGTAAATGCTGGCCAAGGGTGTCACTCACCGAAAGACCGGCATCACTTTTCAGCAATGCCAGTGTGGCGAAAATATGTTTCGTGACGGAGGCATAGCGGACAACGGAATCCATGCTGAAAGGTGTTGAGGTGCTGAGATTTGCCAGGCCGCCGGTGGCGAAACCGCGGAGGGTTTTACTGTCGAAAAGGGTGATTGCGCCGCCCGGCTCGCCGGGTTTATCCCAGTTTTGGGTAATGCGTTTTGCTGTATCTTCAGCCGCCTGCCACTGTAATGCAGACTGTGCGGTGGATGTCATTAACGTCTCCTGACTGTCTTTCAGTGAAAAAGTGGGCCGCCTGCGCCGCCCGTGAAACCCCAATATGCGCCGTGCAGTAACGGTTATTCGGGCTCCTCTAAACTGAGACTTAACGATCGTAGCTCTGCTGTGTGCGGATGGCTGACGTTGCCCATCCTTAAATCGCCTGCGCTCAGAAGTTCGACCATTTCACCACCAATCATCACGCCAATGCTGGTGCAAAGATGCGTTACCACGGCCAGATTGTGACTGACCAGAATATAAGTCAGTTTACGGCGCTCACGCAGGTCGCTCAGCAGGTTGAGGATCTCCGCCTGCACCGAGACATCCAGCGCCGAGGTCGGTTCATCGAGCAGTAAAATTTCCGGTTCTGAAATCATTGCCCGCGCGATAGCAACCCGCTGGCGTTGTCCCCCGGAAAGCTGATGCGGAAAGCGGAAACGCACCGTCTGCGGCAGGCCGACTTCGGCCAGCGCATCAGTAATGCGTTTTTCGATATTCAGAAAGCCGTGCACGATCAGCGGTTCGCTGAGAATGCGATCAATGGTCTGGCGCGGATGCAGCGAGCCGTAGGGATCCTGAAATACCATCTGTACGCGGCGGAAAAAGCGTTTCTGGCGTACCGGCATCTGGTCTTCGCCACCTATTACCATCTCGCCGGACCAGGACTGATTCAGCCCGGCCAGCGCACGCAAAATAGTGGATTTGCCTGAGCCGCTTTCTCCCACAATGCCGAAACATTCACCGGGCGCGACACTGAAGCTCACGCCTTTCACCACTTCGGTATCGCCGAACGCGATGCGCAGGTTATGGAGGATGATTTTGCTGTTATCTAAAGGAGAAGATTCTACTGTCATGAGGTTTTCCAGGCTTCGTCACGCACCAGCACCGGCAGTCTGTCCCGCGGATGTTTCAGCGACGGCAGACATTCCAGCAGCCCGCGCGTGTAAGGATGTTGAGCTTTGAGTAAATCACCGGCCCGCAAGGTTTCGACGATACGCCCGGCGTACATGACGGCCACGCGGTCGCAGAATTTCGATACCAGTGGTAAATCGTGGCTGATCAGAATCAGCCCCATACCACGGCTGGATACAAGGTCATCAAGCAGGCGCAAAATCTCAGCCTGCACGGTGGCATCCAGGGCGCTGGTCGGTTCATCGGCAATCATCAGTTCCGGATCCGGTGCCAGCATCATGGCAATCATCACGCGCTGGCCCATGCCACCGGAAACCTCGTGTGCATAACGTCCCGCCACTTTATGCGGCTCACGGATACGCACCTGATCCAGCAATTCAATCGCCGCGTTCATGGCCTGTTTTTTCGAGCCGCCTTTGTGTGTTTGCCAGGCTTCGGCGACCTGTTTACCGATCGGCATCACCGGATTCAGCGAGTACTTCGGATCCTGTAAAATGAAACCCACGCGTTTGCCGCGGATCTGACGCATTTGCTTTTCGCTGGCATTGCGCAGATCGATACCGTCGAAAGACAGCGTTTCGGCGCGGCATCGGGCGCCGGAGGGCAGAAGGTTCATCAGACAACGTGCTGTCAGAGATTTACCTGAACCACTTTCGCCTACGATCCCAAATTTCTCCTTGCCCAATGACAGCGATACGCCACGAACGGCATCGAAACTGCCGCTGTTGGTCTGAAACGTAATATGCAGATCTTTGATGTCAACCAGCATCATTGCTCCTTAGGATCGAGAACGTCGCGCAGCCCGTCGCCGAGGAAGTTAAACGCCAGTGAGGTGATAAAAATGGCCATGGACGGAATCAAGGGTACCCACCATTCGCTGAACAGGAACCGGCGGGCAGTGGCAATCATCGCGCCCCATTCCGGCGATGGCGGTTGAGCGCCCATGCCTAAAAAGCCCAGACTCGCGGCGGTGATAATGATCGAACTCATGTCGAGCGTGATACGCACGACCAGGCTCGGCACACACAGCGGCATGACATGGCGCAGCACGATGCGGGCAGGCGTTGCTCCGGTCAGACGGCAGGCAGCAATATAATCGGTGCCGCGCACCTGCATGGTTTCTGCGCGCGCCAGCCGGGCATACGGCGGCCAGGCGGTGAGGGCAATGGCCAGAATGGCGCTCTCGATACCGGGTTTCAGCGCAGCAACAAAGGCCAGTGCCAGAATCAGGCGCGGGAAGGCCAGGAAGATGTCGGTGATGCGCATCAGAATGCGATCGAGCAAACCACCGGCATAACCCGCTACGCAGCCAATCAGCAAGCCAAGCGGGGCAACAATCGCCACGACGATGATCACCATGCCGAGCGTGATCCGGCCACCGTAAAGAATACGGCTCAGGGTGTCGCGGCCCAGTTCATCGGTACCCAGCCAGTGCAGGGAGGACGGTTTCGCCAGCCGGTGCGCCAGATCCTGTGTGCCCGGGTCATAACTGGTCAGCCATGGCGCGCAGAGGGAAATCAGCAACACAATCAGCACGGTAAACAGGCCGGTTACCGCCAGCGGATTTTTGCGCAGGCCAAGCCAGATACGGTAACGACGCCCCCAGACGGCTTGCGTACGGGTCTGTGGCGTATCAGCCAGCAGCCAGGCACGGCTGCCTGCGCGGGGTTGAGGTGTGACAGGAAGAGTGCTCATTTTACGCGGGGATCCAATAGTCGGTAGAGAAGGTCAGCCAGCAGGTTGAGCAGCACATAAATCGCGCCAATCAGCAGCGTTGAGCCGATCACCGGGTTCATATCTGCGTTCATCAGCGACACGGTGAGATATTGTCCGAGACCCGGCCAGGAGAAGACGTTTTCTGTGACCACGGCGCCTTCGAGCAAACCCGCGTACGTCAGTGCCAGCACGGTGATTAGCTGTACGCCGACGGTCGGGAACGCATGTTTCCAGATCACACGCTGAGCCGAAAGCCCCTTGGCGCGGGCGGTGATCACGTATTCTCCGCCCAGTGCGTTGAGCATAAAAGTACGGGTCATGCGGGTGATATAGGCCATGCTGAAATACGCGAGGATCAGCACCGGCTGCACCATATGGGCGAGGGCATCCCAAAATGCGCCCATGTCACCGGCCAGCAGGGAATCGACCGTCAGTAAACCGGTCACCTGCGGGATCATATCCTGATAGATGATGTCCTGACGTCCCGGCCCCGGCGCAATACCCAGAGCGGAGTAGAAAATCAGCAGGCTGAGCAGGGCCAGTACAAACACCGGCAGCGAGTGACCGGCCAGACAGACCACGCGGATAGTCTGATCAATCCAGCTTCCCTGACGGGTAGCGGCCCAGACGCCCAGCGGAATGCCGACAATGGCCGCAATAATTATGGCCGCCGTGGCCAGTTCCAGGGTTGCCGGGAAAAACCGGGCGATGTCCGTAGTGACCAGATTGGAGGTCAGGGCCGAACGCCCTAAATCACCGTGGAATACCTGACTGAGATAATGGAAAAACTGCAACCAGAGGGGCTGATCCAGCCCCATTTCATGACGAACCCGTTCGACGACTGCCTGCGGGGCGTTATCGCCAACCGCAGCCAGAACCGGGTCCGTCGGCATTACGCGACCAATAAAAAAAGTCACTACCGACAGACCAAACAAAGTAAGACAAACGCTGATGCAGGTACTCAGAAAACCTTTGAGTCTCTTGCTCACGCTTTAACAACCTTCTCGTAGGGGCTGGTGCTCATTACAGTTAATACCACACCGGAAATCACGCTGCGGCAGGCGGCGGTCATGGTCGGTTGCAGCATGATGGCAAACGGGCTGTTTTCCATATGTCTGGTCTGCAATTGTTCATACAGTTTGATGCGGGTGGCCGGATCCGATTCTTTCAGCGCTTTGGTGCTGAGATCTGAAATTTCTTTATCCTGCCAACTGCAGCGCCATGCCAGTGTGCGGCTCTTGGCTTTGTCGGTGTTATCCGGATTGCTGCAGAAGGCTTCGGCGTTAGAGTTAGGGTCAAAGTAGTCCGCGCCCCATTGGGTCATCGCCAGTTGTTGCTGACGCGCACGCATTTTAGTCAGGACCTGACGGCTTTCCGCCGCCAGCAGCGTGACTTTAATCCCGACTTCCGCGAGGTTTGACTGCAATGCCTGCACGATGTCAGAAGAGGGTGAGGCGGAGTAGTGATCTAATGTAATTTCAAAACCGTCAGGGAAACCGGCTTCGGCCAGCAGCGCTTTGGCTTTAGCCACATCACGTTTGTACATGATGGTATTCACTGCCGCCGGGAAACCTTCCGGCAGGAAGCTCTGATGGATTTTGTGGGTCAGCGGCACGATATGCTGCTGGATGTTCTCGTAATCGATGGCCCATTTGATCGCCTGCCAGACCTGCGGTTTAGCCAGATTCGGATGTGCGGTATTGGCAGACAGCATAAAGGTACCGGCGATGCCTTTTTGTACCAGCGTGAAGTTTTTGTCGTTAATCAGCGGACGTAACTGTTCGGTGGTCAGGTTACGGGCGATATCCACATCGCCTTTTTGCAGCATCAGCAACTGCGCGGAAGGGTCGATGATGTGGCGCATAATGATGCGCTGGATCTTGCCTGCATGCGGGTTGTTTTTGTTGCTTTCCAGAATCACAGATTCACTGACTTTCCAGTCGCGCAGTTTGAACGCCCCCGAACCGGCACTGTTTTTCTTCAGCCATGCGTTACCCAGATCATCTCCGACCTGATTCGCAAGACAGGCAGATTTTTGCACGATGCTGCCGACGTTGGCGGTCAGGCAATAGAGCAGGAAGGATTCAGATGCCGGTTCAGCGGTTTTAATCACCAGCGTTTCGGCGTCAGGGGCGGTGATCAGGCTGTCGACGTTATCTTTGGTGTAACCAAACTGGTTAATGATATAGGCCGGGCTCTTATCGAGTTTGACCACACGTTGCAGGGAGAAAGCGGCATCTTCTGCGGTGACCGGTTTGCCATCGGCCCATTTGGCTTTCGGATCCAGTGTGAAGGTAAAGGTTTTTTTGTCATCAGAAGCGGTCCATGAAACAGCCAGATCACCCTCGATTTCATCAGGGGACGCCAGTTTAGGTTTCACCAGTTGCTGATACATATTGCCGGTAATTTCACTGCCCACGGATTCGAAGCTTTCATGCGGATCAAGGCTGGTAACAATGTCGAGCTGAATGGCCATGACCAGTATCGATGCCGGGGTGGCAGCAAAGACGGCATCAAACTTCAGATACGACAGCACAGGTATTGCGGAAAAACCGGTAACAAATTGACGCCTGGTAACCATAACTACTCCCATCGTGTTGATATATAAAAGTAAAATTAAAAATTACAGTGGCAAACCCTTGACTTAACACCGGGCAACTGGCTTAAATGAAAAACCGTTGCTTTGCACTCGTCGACGTTTCATATCGAAAAAACTAATGTGAAGCGTACTGTCTGTGTTCAACGCTGGTGCAGCATGACGCCATGACTGCACCCCGCATGAACAAATCTCCGTTGTCTTAGCCATGCTCAATCAAAGGTAGACCTTTTTTATGAATAACGTAGCGCACGGAACTGAAGAATTAATGCCGGTTTTTGATGGACATAACGATGTTTTGCTGCAACTTTGGACAGAACATCGTCAGGATCCTGAACGCGCATTCCTTCAGGGACCCGCCAGCGGACAACTGGACCTGCCGCGCTGTCGTGAAGCAGGCTTTGCTGGCGGGCTTTTCGCCGCCTGGGTGCCGACTCCTGATGTTGATCTAGCAAATAGCGTGCCGGATCGTTCAGTGGATACGCGTTTCCTGCCGGAAGGTACTCAAAAACATCCTGATTTTTCCCCGACACCTTCTTTCGATTTTGCGCGTGATGTCACATTTGGCATGATGGCATTCCTGCTGAGAATCGAAGCGCAATCGCAGGGGAAGGTGAAGATTTGCCGCACCGCGCAGGACATCAGGCAGTCAATGCATAACCATGCATTAGCTGTGGTTATGCATATCGAAGGCGCCGAGGCGATTGATGAGGATTTGTATAATCTCGAGGTGCTGTACAGCATGGGGCTGCGTTCTCTGGGGCCGGTATGGAGTCGTCCGAACATTTTCGGTGAGGGCGTGCCGTTTAAATATCAGACCTCACCGGATACCGGGCCGGGGCTGACCGGGGCGGGTGTGCGTCTGGTGAAAGCCTGTAACCAGAAACGCATCATGATTGATCTCTCGCATCTGAATGAAAAAGGCTTCTGGCAGGTGGCCGAATTAAGTGATGCGCCGCTGGTGGCCAGCCATTCCAATGCGTTCAGCATCTGCCCGCAGTCACGTAACCTGACCGATAAACAACTGGGTGCCATCAGGGAAAGCCACGGCTTCGTCGGGCTGAACTTTGCGGTGCCATTCCTGCGCGAAGACGGCAGACGCAGTGACGATACCGGCACCGATATTATGGTGCGTCATGTGGATTATCTGATTGAGCATCTGGGTGAGGAGGGTGTCGGATTGGGGTCAGACTTTGACGGAGCCTCAATGGCACCGTTCTTAAAAGATGTGCGCGGGTTACCGGTGCTGGTTGAAGCGTTGCGCAAAGCGGGTTATGGCAAGGAACTGCTGGAAAAAATCTGCTACAAAAACTGGGTGAACGTGCTGGAGCGTACCTGGGGAAACTGAGTCAGCAGGCAGGGCAGTAAAAGAAAAGGCAGCCACAACTACGGGCTGCCTTTTTGCTGTGTGCTGCGCAGACTTATTTGAAGAAGTCTGCGCTTACAGTCAGGTTACCACCGCTCTTGTTCTGCCACTGACGGGTAATGTGGTAGAACTTGGCACCTTTGGCAGCCGCACGGTTCGCCACTTCCTGCGAAACATCCGTGGTGCTGTTGAAGTGGCCGGTGAAAGTGGTGGAATCAAACGGAACCATCTGTGCGGCGGTCACGTCATTCACCTCCTGAATCTTGGCACCGTTTGTTGCAGTGACAGTGTAACGTTTGCCGGTTGATGACTGTGTTTCAAAGAAACGACCGACATCACGGCTTGGGCTGCCAGAGGAAGCCACACCCGGGATTTCAACCCTGGCTGCCGCTGCGCCGCCCGCTGCCAGTGCTGCTTTACCGGCTTCAGAATCAGCAGGGATAGCATCCGGAGACTGGACAACGCGTTTTTGTGCATCTTTCTTATAAATGAAGGCCGTGATGTACTGGTTGCCGCCGCTGTTGGCGTCAACCTGGCGAACGATGAAGAAGGAATATGCCCCTTTTTCTTTCGCTGCTTTCGTAATGGCATCGTTGACGTCTGGCTGGCTGCGGTAGAAACCGTTAACTGTGACGGTATCGAAAGGTTCGAGGCCGTAAGCAACGTCTTTAGGCAATTCAACCACCCCGTTGATAACACGATAGTGAGGTTCGTTGCTGATTTCTGGCGCATCTTTTTTATAGATGTCTGCAACTACGCGCCAGTTGCCGCTATTGTTAGTGCTGTTGGTATCCTGAATATAAAAATAATCTGCACCCAGCGTATCGGCACGGCGGGAAACGGCGTCAGCGGCGTCGCCCAGCGTGTTGAATCGCCCGGTAATAACAATGCGATCAAAAGGCTTAATGGCTGCTGCTTTCTGCGGGCTAATTTCCTGCGCGGCATGTGCAGCAGACAGCGCAGAAACAGAAAACAGGGCCGATGCGATGATCGTTTTTGTCAGCTTCATAAAAAATCCTTTCACCTTGCGCAGTAATGTTGAAACGTGCTGAATTCTTGATGTGTAACAGGTTAGCGGCCGATTATTGCATGTAACAATGCCGAGTGTCTCAGCAATTTATGGCAATAATGCGGGCACGAACGACATATCACATTACTTTTTTCACTGCACATAACGTATATAAGTTTGTTGAATAATCCAGGTAGTGAAATAAATGTTAATTATTCACTATTTTCTAACTTTTATGCCCAGCCTGAGCGGGTTATGGTAGGGGAAGTCTGAGTGATTGATCCGGTGTTATGCGAGTTATAAGGTAGATTAAAGGCTTGTTTCTTAGGGTTTGCAGCAGGTTTGCGGACTATATCAATTTTTTTATTATTAATTGCCTGTCTATCGCTGTGATACGTAGATTATTGATTAGATATTCAGTAGGTTATAACCAGCCTGAAAAAATATAATTCGGTGACGACTATTAACCGACAGGCCTGTACTTGAATTGTTATGTCGATGACAAAAATCATCAATGAAAAGGGTGAAGGGAATACTATGCGTATTGGTGTACCAAGAGAGCGGTTGACCAATGAAGCCAGGGTTGCAGCCACGCCGAAAACGGTGGAACAGTTGCTGAAACTCGGCTTTACGGTTGCTATCGAACAGGGTGCCGGTAAGTTAGCCAGCTTTGAAGACTCTGCTTATGAGCAAGCGGGGGCGACGATCGTCAGCGGCGATGATGTATGGCAATCAGATATCGTTTTGAAGGTTAATGCGCCTGAAAACGATGAAATCGATAAATTACAGGCAGGAACCACGTTAGTCAGCTTTATCTGGCCTGCGCAAAACCCTGAGCTGATCCAAAAACTGGCCGACCGTCAGGTAACCGCAATGGCTATGGATTCTGTGCCGCGTATTTCCCGCGCGCAGTCCCTCGACGCCCTGAGTTCAATGGCTAACATCGCCGGTTACCGTGCGATTGTTGAAGCGGCGCATGAATTCGGTCGTTTCTTTACCGGGCAAATCACTGCCGCAGGTAAAGTGCCGCCGGCAAAAGTGATGATTATCGGTGCCGGTGTGGCTGGTCTGGCTGCTATCGGTGCAGCTGGCAGCCTCGGTGCTATCGTCCGCGCGTTTGATACCCGCCCTGAAGTAAAAGAGCAGGTCAAAAGTATGGGGGCTGAATTCCTCGAGCTGGATTTTGAGGAAGAAGCAGGCAACGGCGACGGTTACGCCAAAGTGATGTCCGAAGCGTTTATTAAAGCGGAAATGGCGCTGTTTGCGGCGCAGGCCGAAGAAGTGGACATTATCGTCACGACCGCGCTGATCCCTGGCCGTCCTGCACCGAAGCTCATCACCAAAGAGATGGTCGCGTCCATGAAACCGGGCAGTGTGATCGTCGATCTGGCAGCCCAGACAGGCGGTAACTGTGAGCTGACTGTCGCAGATAAAATCACCACCACTGAAAACGGCGTGAAGATTATCGGTTATACCGATTTGCCAAGCCGTCTGCCAACACAGTCTTCCCAGCTTTACGGCACCAATCTGGTTAACCTGCTGAAGCTGCTGTGCAAAGAGAAGAACGGAGAAATCGAGGTTGATTTCGAAGATACCGTGGTGCGCGGTGTGACAGTCGTAAAATCCGGTGAAGTGACCTGGCCCGCACCGCCGATTCAGGTATCTGCCCAGCCTCAGGCTGCGAAAGCCGCAGAACCGGTTGCCAAAGTGGAAGCCAAACCGGCCTCGCCGTGGACCAAATTCATCATTATGGCAGTGGCTATTGTGCTGTTTGGCTGGCTGGCGAATGTGGCTCCGAAAGAGTTCCTTTCTCACTTTACCGTGTTCGCGCTGTCCTGCGTGGTCGGTTATTACGTGGTATGGAATGTCAGTCATGCGCTGCATACCCCGCTGATGTCGGTGACTAACGCCATCTCAGGGATTATCGTCGTCGGTGCCGTACTGCAAATTGGTCACGGCGGCTGGGTGAGTTTCCTGTCCTTCGTCGCGGTTCTGATTGCCAGTATCAATATTTTCGGCGGATTCACCGTCACTCAGCGCATGCTGAAGATGTTTCGTAAGAACTAAGGGGAATATATGTCTGGGGGTTTAGTTACAGCAGCATATATTGTTGCCGCAATTTTGTTCATTTGCAGCCTTGCGGGGCTGTCAAAACATGAAACATCCAAGCAGGGTAATATTTTCGGCGTTACCGGGATGGCTATCGCGTTAATCGCGACCATTCTCGGGCCTGACTCCGGGAATGTTGGCTGGATCATCGTTGCGATGGTGATCGGCGGTGCGATCGGTGTTTATCTGGCACGGAAAGTCGAAATGACCGAAATGCCTGAACTGGTGGCGATTCTGCACAGCTTCGTGGGTCTGGCAGCGGTTCTGGTGGGCTTTAACAGTTATCTGGATCATGGTGCAGTGCCGATGGAAGGCGTGATGGAAAATATCCATCTGACCGAAGTATTCCTCGGTATCTTCATCGGTGCAGTGACCTTTACCGGTTCGATTGTGGCGTTCGGCAAACTGCGCGGGATTATTTCGTCCAAACCGCTGGCATTACCGCATCGTCATAAACTGAATCTGGCTGCGCTGGTTGTTTCTTTCCTGCTGATGGTGATGTTCGTTCGCACCGAAAGCGTAGGGCTGCAGGTTCTCGCCTTACTGATCATGACCGTGATCGCTCTGGCGTTTGGCTGGCATCTGGTGTCATCCATCGGTGGTGCGGACATGCCGGTTGTGGTTTCCATGCTGAACTCCTATTCCGGTTGGGCTGCCGCTGCGGCGGGCTTTATGCTCAGCAACGACCTGCTTATCGTCACCGGTGCGCTGGTCGGTTCTTCCGGTGCGATTCTGTCCTACATCATGTGTAAAGCCATGAACCGGTCGTTCATCAGCGTGATTGCAGGCGGTTTCGGTACTGACGGTTCTTCTACCGGTAATGCTGAAGAGATGGGGGAATATCACGAAGCCAGCGCGGAAGACGTGGCTGACATGCTCAAAAACGCCAGTTCTGTGATCATCACCCCAGGCTACGGCATGGCGGTTGCTCAGGCGCAATATCCCGTGCATGACATCACGGCGAAATTACGTGCGAAAGGCATCAAGGTACGTTTCGGTATTCACCCTGTCGCAGGGCGTCTGCCGGGCCACATGAACGTATTACTGGCTGAAGCAAAAGTGCCGTATGACATCGTGCTGGAAATGGATGAAATCAATGATGATTTCAGCGATACCGACGTGGTGCTGGTTATCGGTGCCAATGACACCGTAAACCCGGCCGCGCAGGAAGATCCGCGCAGCCCGATCGCCGGTATGCCGGTGCTTGAAGTCTGGAAAGCGCAGAACGTGATTGTATTTAAACGTTCGATGAATACCGGTTATGCCGGTGTGCAGAACCCGCTGTTCTTCAAAGAAAATACCCAAATGCTGTTTGGCGATGCTAAAGAAAGCGTAGAGAAAATCCTGCGCGCGCTGTAATTGCAACCCGTAATGAAAAAGGCCAGTCAGTTGACTGGCCTTTATTGTCTATAGAAAACCCCCAGCTAGGCTGGGGGTTCCGTAAAGCTTCCAGCTTTGAGCCGGATATAAAAACCCCTTTTGATTTGTTAAAACACCTTGCGGTCTGGCAACTGCATTGGTCAAACAAGAAATCAAAAGGGGGTCCCAATGGGGGACGAAAAGAGCTTAGCGCACACCCGATGGAACTGTAAATATCACATAGTTTTCGCGCCTAAATACCGAAGGCAGGTCTTCTACGGCGAGAAACGCCGTGCAGTAGGGAGTATTTTAAGAAAACTGTGTGAATGGAAAAATGTGCACATTCTGGAAGCAGAATGCTGTGCAGATCACATCCATATGCTTGTGGAAATCCCGCCGAAGATGAGTGTATCGAGCTTCATGGGGTATCTGAAGGGCAAAAGTAGTCTGATGCTATATGAACAATTTGGTGATCTTAAATTCAAATACAGGAACAGGGAGTTTTGGTGCCGAGGGTATTATGTAGATACAGTGGGTAAAAATACATCGAAGATCCAGGAATACATAAAGCACCAACTGGAGCAGGATAAACTAGGGGAACAGTTATCAATCCCGTATCCAGGGAGCCCGTTTACGGGCGGTAAGTAACGAATTTGGATGCAAATGTCAGATTGCTATGCGCCTGTTAGGGCGCGGCTGGTAACAGAGCCTTACAGGCGCATATGAAAAACCTCCGGCTATGCCGGAGGATATTTATTTTATGTATGAATCAGACTTTACTCGTCTTCATCTTCTTCTTCGTCATCTGATGTAATCGGGCATTCAAAATCATCCGGTTTGATCGCCAGCAGATCACATTTCAGATGGTCGATCACCTGTTCGGTAGTATTCCCTAAAAATGCGGCAGAAAGGCCGGTGCGACCAATAGCGCCGAGAACAACGACGCCCGCCTGCAAATGCTCTGCAAGGTCAGGAATGACTTCTTCCGGCAGACCTTTTTCCACATGTGTGAATTTCTCATCAAGCTGGAATTTCTGGCGCAACGCTTTCATCGCGATCAGGTGCTGACCGCGGATGGCGTCGTTATATACGCTTGGGTCGAAGTCCGGCAGTTCGATAGCAATGTTGATCGGGGTAACCGGATAGGCGCCTACCAGATGGACTTCCGTCTGGTTAACGTGAGACGCCAGCTCAATGGTTTCTTTCACCAGTTTAATGTTGAGCGGGTCATGATAAGGTTCTTCGCTGGAAAGGTTAACGGCAACAACCGCTTTGCCGCCCTCCGGCCATGGCTGGTCTTTCACCATCCATACCGGACACGGACATTTACGCAGTAAGTTCCAGTCAGTCGGGGTGAAAATAACAGACTCAAGGCGATCGTGCTGATGAGCCATTTTCAACAACAAATCGTGATTATTGGAAACGACTTCCTGAATAATGGCTTCGAAAGGTTTGTTATGCCAGACAACTTTGACATCAATGGGAATGCCCGCTTCGACATAATACCGGCACTGTTCTTTAATCCATTCTTCCCGTTCGCTGATCACACTTTGTCGCATACTGGTCCGTTCGTCGGGGGACAGCATGGTGGTCATCTCATAGGAGAAGTCATAAATCGACAGGAAGGCTTTGATGCGGCCGCCATTACGTTGCACCAGATAAACGGCACGACGTAGCGCGGGTTGGTCATCCTGATTGGGGTCTATAGCAACCAGTAAATTCTGATACTTAGCCATGGGGACTCCTTAACACCTGTAGAAGAACGGCAGTCAGTGTATTAAGTACAGAGTAAACCAAGATTAAGCAATCGGACAGAGGAGAAATTGAGTCGGATCAACAAATTATTCTTTGCAGATCCGACTCAATATTTATCAGGCAGAAACCGGAGCAGACTGACCGGCTAATTGAGAAAGCATTTCATGATTCTCAATGGTGATGTATTTACCTTTTACGCTCAGCATTTCCGATTTCTGGAAACGGCCGAGTAAACGACTGATGGTTTCCACCGTCAGGCCGAGGTAATTCCCGATGTCGCCACGGGTCATGGTCAGGCGAAATTCGCGCTGAGAGAAACCACGTTGTGCAAAGCGGCGGGAGAGGTTATAGATAAATGCAGCCAGTCTTTCTTCAGCATTTTTCTTCGACAATAGCAGGATCATATCCTGGTCGCCTTTTATCTCACCGCTCATCAGGCGCATCATTTGCTGGCGCAGATTTGGCATTTTTCCGGAGAGATCGTCGAGCGTCTCAAACGGAATTTCACAAACCATAGACGTTTCCAACGCTTGTGCAAAACTTGGATGCTGTAAACCACCAATGGCATCAAAACCCACTAAATCGCCGGCGAGATGAAAGCCCGTGATTTGCTCGTCGCCTTGCTCAGTGATGGTATAACTTTTGATGGTGCCGGAACGAATCGCATATAAAGACTTCAGTTCATCACCGGCTTTAAACAATGCCTGACCTTTTTGGATCGGCTTTTTCCTTTCGATAATGTTGTCTAACTGATCGAGTTCATGTTCGTTCAGGGTGAAAGGAATACAAAGCTGGCTGATGCTACAGTCCTGACAATGGATTGCACAGCCACCAGATTGGATACGTCGAATAATACGCTTTTCCGGGATCATAAGAGTCACTCTGGCAATATTGATATGGGTCAATTTTAACATCTTTTGCAGCGAGTGATAAGTAGCGATAAGGTGCTAAAAGGGCGAAATGTTAAAAAACCCCGTTTTTTAACGGGTTTTTTTCTAATTATTTTGATCTGCACGGTGAATTAAGCCGAATTGAGAATCAATGAGATTAAAAGCGGGATCAATTTATTAAGCAAACGGATATTGAAATTTAAGAAAATAAGTCGAATGAATCAATTTAGAACAGGAAATGTGTATTTCATTATCCGTTTTGGTTCGTTATGTATGATGGTTTTTTCAATGCTGCCAGCAAAACACGCGTCGGATTATGGCATAAAACGCCATGCCGGATCGACTTTGATACCCATTCACCTCACAACCGCTTACAATGACCGAATTCGTTTAGCTTTCGTTTACGTTAGGAAAGGTGTAATGCAGTCTGATTCTCTGGGTTTTCCGTTTGAAACCACGCTTGTTTTTGTTGTTGTAGCCGTTGCGGCGCTGCTGACTGACATCTTTGCTCACCGCAGTCATAAGCCTATCGGCCTGAAAAGTGCTTCTCTCTGGACCGTATTCTGGATCGCCGTTTCTCTGGGTTTTGCCGGATTTTTATATATCCACCATGGCAAAGAAGTTGCCAGTTTGTTCCTGACCGGTTATGCGCTGGAACAGGTGCTTTCCATTGATAACCTGTTTGTGATTATGGCCATTTTCGCCTGGTTTAAAGTGCCGGATGGCTATCGTCACCGCATTCTTTACTGGGGCGTGATTGGCGCGATTGTCTTCCGGGGTATTTTCGTGGTGATTGGTACCAGCCTGCTGGCGCTGGGGCCATGGGTCGAAATGGTGTTTGCTGTCGTCATTCTCTGGACCGCTATTCTGATGATGCGCGCTGGCAACAATGACGAAGAAAATGATGATTACTCTGATCATATTGCTAACCGACTGGTACGCCGTTTCTTCCCGGTGTTTCCGAAACTGGTGGGGCCACATTTCCTGGTCAGCAGTGAGCAGGTCGACGCTGAACTGGCGAAGCCGGAGAATCAGGGTTTTAGTTTTACGGTGAAGAAGGGCGTGCGTTATGCAACGCCGTTGCTGTTATGTATTGCCGTGGTTGAGATTTCAGACCTCATGTTTGCATTTGACAGCGTACCCGCCGTTATCGCCGTCAGTCGTGAACCCCTGATCGTCTATTCCGCCATGATGTTTGCTGTGCTCGGTTTACGCACGATGTATTTCGTGCTTGAGGCCCTGCGTAAGTATCTGGTTCATCTGGAGAAATCAGTCATCTTCCTGCTGTTCTTTGTCGCCGCAAAACTGGCACTGAATTCCAGTAATCATCTGTGGCATCACGGGATTGAAATCAGTGCACTGGCCAGTCTTTATGTTGTGTTGGGTGTTCTGGCCTTAGGCATTATTGCCAGCTTACTTTTCCCCGGAAAAAAAGCCGCCGCGTAAGGTAACCTGAAATTTATCCATAAAAAAACGCTGCGATCGCAGCGTTTTTACTTTCTGTGGCAATCGTTTTTAAACGGTATTACACATCGCCTTCATTATCTTTTTCCACCGCTTCATGAATGCGGTCCAGCATATCCGGGAAGGCGGACTGCACACGGCTCCAGCTTGGGATAAACGGCTTTTCGCTCGGCGTATCCACAAAAGCCTGACCGGCTTCCATGATCGCGCCTGAGAACAATTCCACCGCTGATTCCTCGCTGTGGCGATCAAAAGTTAACCCGTTCATTTTTGCGTCATTTTCAAACCCGTCGATCATATCCAGCGCATTACGATAATAGGTCGCTTTCAGAATACGGAAAGACTCACTGGTAATATTCACACCCAGAATGGCCATCTTACGGTACAGCGCTTTGGTGATATCAATACTCATGCGCTGTAAACCATTCGACGCATCTTCTTCTGACATCGGCTGGTGTTTATGATCGTAATTGTCAGCGATATCCACCTGACAAATACGCTTGGTCGCCGTATTCCGGTGCAACTCTGACAGCACACCAATTTCCAGCCCCCAGTCACTCGGAATGCGCAAATCGTTCAGTACATGCGTGCGCATGGCAAATTCACCGGAAAGCGGGTAACGGAAGGTGCGCAGATACTCCAGAAAATCAGAGTGGCCGTAAACAATTTGCAGAGATTTCAGCAGAGGGAACACCAGCAGACGGCCGACGCGCCCGTTGAATTTCCCGTCTGCCACTCGGGCGTAATAGCCTTTGCAGAAATCGTAATGGAAATTCGGATTAGCCACAGGATACATCAGGCGTGCCAGCATATCGCGGCTGTACGTGACAATGTCACAATCATGCAGACCGACGACTGAGGTCCGTCGTGAGGCCAGCGTATAGCCGACACAAAACCAGACATTGCGGCCTTTGCCCGGCTCATTCGGCGAAAGATTTTCTTTCTTGAGTTCCTCATCCAGCGCAGTCAGGCGCGGCCCGTCATTCCATAAAATGCGGTGACGTTGTGGCAGGCGGGAGAAAAATTCGCGGGCAAACAAAAACTGATCACGGTCAGCACGATCTAAACCAATAACGATTTCTTCCAGATACGGGACTTTCGTCAGCTCATCAACGATGCGGGTCAGCGCCGGACCTTCCAGTTCTGAAAATAATGACGGTAATATTAATCCCATTGAACGGCGGCCCGAGAACACCTGCAAATCGTATTCCAGTTCTTCGACTTTGCGGTTCGTCAGGTTATGAAAATTAGTAATGACACCATCCTGATAAAAATCGCTCATACGGTATTCTCCAATTTTAGAATAGATAAAATTATTGGAAGTCTTCTCTGCAAAAACAAAACCATTAACAATGTGGAAGCAATCTGTTAATAAAATATTTTCCTTTTCGATTTTCCCTTCAAAGAAGGGTAATAAAATGATTCAGTCCCTGACTCCAGCCGCGCGGGCCAAATTCATCGGTGCGAAAAACATGGGCCTCATCGTCCCGGTGCAGCAACATCTCATGCTCATGATGGCCTTTGATCACCACGGCATAATTCACCGCTTCCAGCATCGATAAATCATTCGGGCCATCGCCCAGTCCAATGCTTAACACCGGCTGACCGCGTTTTTGCTGAAAGCGCTCCGATAACCATTGCACTGCCTGACCTTTACCGGCACCGGCTCCCATCACATGCCAGAAACGCCCGCCGCGTGTCAGCGCCAGACCTTCGCGTGCCAGACACTTTTTCAGGTGCGCAAAATCCAGATCATTACCAAACCAGATCAGCGGTTCAGACGCATCACGTTGCATTGCCCGTGCCGCGTCCTTTTCTGTCAGTCCGGTCCAGACTGCGACCTGCTTCGCGGTGACATCACCAAAGCCGCGAAACTCAAAATCATAACGCTGGCGCAGTTCCACCAGCGTCTGGCGGATCTCACGATAATCCGCGCCGGAAATGTGAAATGGCACGGCGTCCTGATCCCGCCAGTCAGACGGCAGATGAATGATTGCGCCATTTTCTGCAATAAAAGGCTGTTGTGTCAGGTTCAGGGCCGATTGCAGTTCAGCCACTTCGGCTGACGTTTTGCTGGTGGTTAAAATTAACGGAACCTGCGCTGCCGAGAGTTTATCCAGCCAGGGCTGCGCGGGTTGCCAACTGTAATCATGATGGTCCAGCAGTGAGCCATCAAGGTCAGTAAAAATAATCAAGGGATCATCAAGGTAAGGCATCTTTTCTCCTCAATTGGGTCGGGAAATGCAGGCGCAGGCTCACCGGTTTACATCTTCCCCAGCAGCTAAGTATAGATATAAAAATGAGTTTTAAAGGCGGGCGGGGCATTTCCGGAATTTTTACCGGCGCAGTCCGGCTGGCGCGCGGCTTTACCCGCAGCGGATTTATGGCGATAATTTGGTGCAGTTCCACCGCAGAAAAAGAGGTAAGCAGATGAGCGAAGATGATGATTTATTCAGCCAGGAGATGGCAGGCGTACAGCCACTGGCGTCGGATAAACAGGTGGTCTACCTCAAAAACTCAGCCGCGGTGCATAAGGTGAGTGCAGACTCTGCGTCAGAAGTACGCGAGAATCCGCTGACTACCGGCTTTCTGAATATTTTGCCGTGCGATGAGCCTCTGGGATACAAACATGATGGTGTACAGCAGGGCGTGCTGGATAAACTCCGGCAGGGGAAATACCCGCCGCAAGCCAGCCTGAATCTGCTGCGCCAACCCGTTGAAAAGTGCCGTCAGGCGCTTTTCGCCTTTTTCTGTCAGGCTCAGGCTGAAAATTTACGCACCTTGCTGATTATTCACGGGCGTGGCCGCGAAGACGAAAGTCATGCGAATATTGTGCGCAGTTATATTGCCAAATGGCTGCAGCAACTGGATGACGTGCAGGCGTTTTGCATCGCTGTTCAGAAGGACGGCGGTGCCGGTGCCTGTTATGTGGCGTTGAAGAAAACCGCGCAGGCAAAACAGGAAAACTGGGAGCGTCACGCCAAACGCAGCCGGTAATTTTTCGGACAGCCACTCAACGGCAGGTCCGTTGCGTCATGGTTTAAGCGTTACCCTTTACTGTCCTGATACTTTTCATGCCCGGCGACGGGCGCTTAATCGAGTTATTTCCATGTTCTCAAAACCGGTTTATCTGCGCTGCACACTGATGTTGTGCGGCGTCAGCCTTTTATCTGCCTGTGATCGTAATACTCCTGAGCCGCTGGTGATTGAGGGCAAAACGATGGGCACTTTTTATCGTGTCAGTCTGGCAGGCGTGGATAAAAACCGGGAGCCGGTGCTGCGTCAACAAATTCAAGCGCAGCTCGCGGAGGATGATCATCAGTTGTCGACTTACAAAGAAGATTCCGTGTTGTCGCGTTTTAATCAGTATCAGGGCAACGCGCCGCAGCCCGTCAGCGAAGGCATGGCCGATGCGATTGTCACCTCTCTCCGGATTGGCCGGCTCACCGGTGGCGCGATGGATATCACCGTCGGTCCGCTGGTTAATCTGTGGGGATTCGGGCCGGACAAACAGCCGGTAAAAATCCCGACGCCGGAACAAATCGACACTGCACGTTCGCGCATTGGCTTACAGCATCTGAAAGTGATCCAGCAAAGTGACGGACAGTACCTGCAAAAAGATTTAGCCGGTATGTATGTTGATCTCTCGACCGTGGGCGAAGGCTACGCGACTGATCATCTGGCACGTTTAATGGAAGGCAACGGCATCAGCAATTATCTGGTGTCAGTCGGTGGCGCGGTGGTATCCCGCGGACATAATGCGCAGGGCAATCCCTGGCAGGTGGCCATTCAGAAACCGACGGACAAAGAAACCGCGGTGCAGGCAATTGTTGATTTGCAGGGCATGGGGATCAGCACTTCCGGCAGTTATCGTAATTATTACGAACTGAACGGCAAACGGCTTTCGCACATCATTGATCCGGCAACCGGTTCGCCGATTACGCACAAACTGGTGTCGGCAACGGTGATTGCGCCAACGGCGCTGGAAGCAGACGGTTGGGACACTGGCCTGATGGTGCTGGGCACCCAAAAAGCGCTGGCGCTGGCCGGGAAACAACATCTGGCGGTGTATCTCATCGCTAAAGAAGGTGACACGTTTAAAAGCTACATGTCTCCACAGTTCAAAGCCTATCTGAAAGATCCGCAGTAGGCTTTCGCTGCTTCAGATTTTCAATATCTGAAGCAGCGATAAAGCGTCAGTGTTTCGCGGTGCTGATCAGCTCGAACAATACCACAGTGCGGGACGTGCAGATGTACTCGCGGCCAAACTCAAAGTTGTGCTCGTTGATGTCGTCCGGCTGGAAGGTATCGAAAATATGTCGCCAGCTTTCACCGTGCGCCACCGAAGGCAATGTGAACACCACGTCTTCGTGTGATGCGTTGAACAACAACAGCACCGTACTTAACGACCCCTGTCGCACCAGACCGGTTGGCTGGGCGCGACCATCAAGCAGCATCGCAATGCATTTGGCATGCGGATCTTTCCATGCCGTATCCGTCATTTCCGGCCCCTGTGGCTGGAACCAGCTGACATCTTTCACTCCCAGTTTTTCATGCAGTGCGCCAGTCAGAAAACGTCCGCGATGCAATATCGGGAAGCGCTTACGCAGCGCAATAAGCCGGTAGGTGAACAACAACAGCGACTGGCCTTTATCTCCAATATCCCAGTTCACCCAGGCAATTTCTGTGTCCTGACAATAGGCGTTGTTATTGCCGTTTTGCGAGCGGCCAAATTCATCACCGGCAAGCAGCATTGGTGTTCCCTGAGAGAGCAACAACGTCGCCAGCATGTTGCGCATTTGTCGCAGCCGCAGTTCATTGATGGCCGGATCGTCAGTCGGGCCTTCCACGCCATAGTTCGCCGAAATGTTGTTATCGCTGCCATCCTTGCCGTCTTCACCGTTCGCTTCGTTGTGTTTACTGGCATACGACACCCAGTCATTGAGCGTGAAACCGTCGTGGGCAGTAATAAAATTCACGGAAGCATAAGGTTTGCGGCCCCGGTGATTAAACAGGTCTGCTGAACCGGAAAGCCGGGTGACAAACTGTGCCAGCTGACCTTCATCACCACGCCAGAATTTACGCACCGTGTCGCGGAACCGGTCGTTCCATTCCATCCAGCCCGGTGGGAAGCCGCCAACCTGATAACCACCGGGACCGCAATCCCAGGGTTCGGCGATCAGTTTGCACTGACTGAGGATCGGATCCTGACGGCAGGTGTCGAGAAAACCGCAGCCCTCATCAAAGCCATAGCTTTCACGTCCGAGGATGGTCGCCAGATCAAAGCGGAAACCATCCACCTGCATCTCGGTTGCCCAGTATCGCAGCGAGTCTGTGACCATCTGTAATACGCGCGGATGGCTGAGATTGAGCGTATTGCCGGTGCCGGTATCGTTAATGTAATAACGCTTATTGTCCGGCATCAGCCGGTAATAGCTGGCGTTGTCGATACCTTTAAAAGACAGCGTTGGTCCAAGCTCGTTACCTTCTGCGGTGTGGTTGTAAACGACATCCAGAATGACCTCAATACCTGCGGCGTGCAGGGTGGCAATCATCTGTTTGAATTCGTTGACGGTATGCGTCGCCATATATTGCGGATGCGGCGCAAAAAAACTCAGCGTGTTATAGCCCCAGAAATTATGCAGGCCTTTATCCTGTAAATGCCGGTCATCGGTGAAAGCATGAACAGGCATCAGCTCGACAGACGTGACCCCGAGAGAACGGATATAGTCCACGATATGCGGGGTGCTCATGCCGGAAAACGTGCCGCGTAAATGTTCAGGCACTGCCGGATGGCGCATGGTATAGCCGCGGACATGCGTCTCATAAATCAGGGCTTTTTCCCACGGAATATGTCTTTTACGTGAACGGGCCCACGAGAAAGCGGGATCAATCACCCGGCATTTAGGCAAAAACGGTGCGCTGTCACTGTTATCGATGTGCAAATCTTTCTTCGGACTTTGCATGTCATAAGCGAACAGGGCATCGTCCCATTTCAGTTCGCCGACAATCTGTTTGGCGTAAGGGTCGAGCAGTAACTTGGCGGGATTAAACCGGTGACCATCGTGCGGCGCATAGGGGCCATGCACGCGATAGGCATACAACAGGCCGGGGCGGGCGTCCGGCAGATAGCCATGCCAGACTTCATCGGTATATTCCGGCAGTTCGATGACGTCATATTGTTCGCCGTCTTCGTTAAAAAGGCACAGTTCTACCTTGGTGGCGTTGGCTGAAAACAACGCGAAATTTACACCCAGGCCGTCCCAGGTCGCACCTAACGGCACCGGCAATCCTTCGCGTACCCGCGTGGTGTGTCCGGAATCGAAACTGCGGACAATTTCACCGTCGCTGTAAGGCTCAATAATCCGCACGCCAAACTCATCTACTGCAATATCAACCTGCAAATGCGACGGAATAGTGCGGGTTTTTTCCGTCGTGACAACCGGTTTACTTATCTTGCTGGATCGGGCCTTTGCCATACTTGACGTCACTCCGTTTCAGGGAAATCTGACAAAAATTGCCGAAGAGGATCGTCTGCGTACACGCGGACGATAACAACGAGTGTAGACCGGACTTCGTAACTTCTCCCGTAAACCGCCGAAAAGCTGTACAAGGGAAAGAGCATCGTCGATAGTGAAAGCGAAAAAGCTAGCCTGCTAGTTATTGACTGACTTTACCCAGAGGAATCTCCATGACCATCGCGTTGCTCAGCCATGTTGAACTTGATGCTGGCTATCCTGACCGTTTTGAAGCCGCCGGTTTTTCCCTTTATTTTGCCACTTCACCCGAAAAGCGAACCCACCTTGATCCGCAGATTGCTCAGAAAATTCGTGCGGTATTGACCATTGGTAGCATCGGATTAAGCGCAACTGAAATGGATGCGTTACCGGCGCTGGAAATCATTTGTGCGCAGGGTGTGGGTTTTGAACATATTGATGTCGCCGCAGCAAAACAGCGGGGCATTCATGTCACGAATGGCCCCGGTACCAATAACGCTTCCGTTGCTGACCATACGCTGGCGCTGATGCTGGCAGTCACGCGGAAAATCCCGCAGTTTGATGCCGCCGTACGTACGGGAGAATGGAAAAAGACGCGCTGGAACACGCCGGGAATGGCGGGCAAACGTCTTGGGGTGATCGGTCTGGGCAATATCGGTGCGTTGATCGCCCGTCGTGCCGCGGGCGGATTTGATATGAAGATCGGATATCACAACCGGCGTGCACAGGAAGACAGCCCGTACCGCTATTTCCTCACTGTTACTGAGCTGGCTGAGTGGGCTGATTATCTGGTGGTGGCGACGCCGGGAGGCAAAAATACCGTCAGGCTGGTGGACGCTGCGGTGCTTCGTGCACTGGGGCCGGAGGGTTTTTTGATTAATATCGCGCGGGGAAGTGTGGTGGACAGTGCCGCGCTGATTGCCAGCCTGCGCAATAACGACATCGCCGGTGCCGCGCTGGATGTGGTGGACGGTGAGCCGCAGGTGCCCGCAGAAATGCTCACGCTGGATAATCTGGTGATCACGCCGCACGTCGCGGGTCGCTCGCCGGAATCAGTAGAAAATATGCTGACGCTGGTGTTATCAAATCTTGAGGCGCATTTTGGCGGAAGGCCGGTCATGACGCCAGTGCCGGAGTAACCCGCTGATTATAAGTGTTTTGCTGAGAATGCTTTAAAAACGCCGCTTGCCGGCGTTTTTTTATGACAGCCGAAAAGCAGGTGCCTGGCTTCTATAGTCGTAAAAAGCATAAGTAACCGCTTTTTCTTATTTGTCTGGCATAGCAACAGATCGTAACAATAGGGTTTTCGGCAAGCAAAGAGGCAGACAGCGGTGAACTTTCAACAACTCAAAATTATACGGGAATCAGCGCGATGCAATTACAACCTGACCGAAGTATCGAACATGCTGTTCACGTCGCAGTCAGGTGTCAGTCGTCATATCCGCGAGCTGGAAGATGAGCTGGGCGTTGAAATATTTATCCGTCGTGGAAAGCGCTTACTGGGGCTGACTGAGCCGGGTAAAGAGTTGCTGGCAGTGGCCGAGAGAATTCTCAATGAGGCGCAGAATATCCGCCGTCTGGCGGATGTTTTCTCCAAAGAAGATGCGGGCGTGCTGACCATCGCCACGACTCACACCCAGGCGCGTTACAGCTTGCCTAAAGTCATCAAAGCCTTCCGCGCCATTTATCCCGGTGTACGACTCGAGTTACATCAGGGTTCGCCACAGGAAGTGCTGGCAATGCTGCTGAGCGGGCAGGCGGACGTCGCCATCGCCAGCGAAAAGCTGATGAATGATCCGTCAGTCGCCGCGTTTCCTTATTACCGCTGGCATCACGCGATTGTAGTGCCCCAGGGACATCCGCTGACGTTGCAACACCCGCTGACGTTACAGCATCTGAGTGAACAGCCGCTGATCACCTATCGTCAGGGTATTACTGGCCGTTCCCGTCTCGATGAGGCCTTCAGCCGCGCCGCGCTGACCGCCGATATCGTGCTGAGTGCGCAGGATTCTGATGTGATTAAAACCTACGTTGAGCTGGGGCTGGGCGTGGGTATTCTGGCCGATAAGGCGTTTGAAGCCACCCGTGATACCGGCCTTCAGTTGATCAACGCGGAACATTTATTCGAAGCCAATACCGTCTGGCTGGGGCTGAAGAAAGCGCAATTACAGAGAAACTACGTATGGCGGTTTATCGAGTTGTGTAATCCGGGGCTGTCGGTCAATGAAATTAAAGAGAAGGTGTTCGCCACGGGCGGCGAACCGGTGATTGACTATCAGATCTAGGCGGCCAGAGGGGGCGTACCCTTAGGTCCGGTTCAAGTTCAAGTTCGTGGGCGTCGGCCCACACCGACAAAACCTTGGGTTGCCACCCAAACTGGCCTTAAGGTCAACACCGTGGGCTCGCCGCCCACACGGGCCCAAAGGGTTTTAAACGAAACCCTTTGGAATCCTGCGTTTTTTTAACTGCGCGCTCCGCTCGCTGGCTATGTTTCAGTTGCCGCGGCGACAGGCTGGAAATCTTGCCGCTGCGCGGTGCCTTCTCTCGGTCTTCGAGCCGCAGGTCTCGAAGCCGCTCCATTCAGCAAGCTTTCTGAACCGCCCCTGGCTTTTAAAAAAACAAAACAGAACAAGTAAGGTTGTGAAGTAAAGGCCTGAGGCCGGTTTCAAAATACCGCCGGACGAGAGGTGGAAAACCGCGTGTCTTTCTACGCGGGTTGTAACCCGAAGGGAGGGAACCGCGCAGCGGCGGGATTTTGCGGCTATCGCTGTGATGCCTGAAACATAGCCAGCGAGCGGAGCGCGCATTTGAAAGACGGGGGAGATCCAAGAGGGGCCCGTCCTGGCCCCTTTTGGGCGGTTTCGGCGCAGCGCGATAAGTGATCGCTGTAATTGAGAAACCGAAATAGGCTCTGGCAAGACGTAACCTGCCTGGTAAGGCAAATTTCACCTATAAAAAAACCGGTCAAATGACCGGTTTTTAACCTTCGCTAAACGCGAAATTTACACCGCCGGTTTGGCGATCACATTCCGGTTTTCCATGCGAACTTCCGCAATGTTCACCTCAATCATGTCGCTCTGACGATAAGCCACTTCGCCTTTGATCAGCACAGTGCCCGTCTCGGCGCTGCAGACCAGTTCATCACGCACGCTGTGCAGGAACGAAGCCGGGATGAATGCTACGGCGCCGATATCTTGCAGACGTACACGAAGACCGCCGCGGGTGACATCGATGATTTCAGCGCTGAATTTAACGTCAGTACCGACTTTATCTTCCAGATAACGGGCATATAACCAGTCACCAACATCGCGCTCGGCCATGCGGTTGGCACGACGGCGTTCTGCCAGCTGAAGGGTCATATCGTCCTGAGGTTTTCCAGCAGACTGTTGCAGGATCATCGCTTTCAGCAGACGGTGGTTCACCATGTCACCGTATTTACGGATAGGCGATGTCCAGGTCGCGTAAGCTTCCAGACCCAGACCGAAGTGCGGGCCCGGTGTGGTGCTGATTTCTGCAAAGGTCTGGAAACGACGGATGCGGCTGTCGAGGAACTGTGTTGGCAATGCATCAAGCTTACGGCGCAGTGCGCAGAAACCTGGCAGGGTCAGCAGTTCTTCAGCGTTGGCTTCAACATCATTGGCCTGCAGCACGGTGACCGCGTTTTCAACCAGTAACGGATCAAAACCGGTATGTACGTTGTAAACGCCGAAACCGAGGCTGTCGCGCAGGGCGATAGCGGCACAGACGTTGGCGGCAATCATCGATTCTTCAACGATGCGGTTGGCAATGCGGCGGTGTTCCGCGACGATTTCCAGCACGTTGCCTTTCTCACCCAGCACGAAGCGGTAATCAGGACGGTCTTTAAACACCAGCGCATGTTCGGTACGCCATGCGCTGCGCAGGTCGCAAACGCGTTTGAGCAGACGGATCTGGGAGGCGATCACCTCGCTGGCCGGTTGCCATTCGCTTTGCTCATCCGCTTCCAGCCAGTCAGACACATCGTCGTAAGCCAGTTTGGCTTTCGATTCAATGGTTGCGGCGAAGAAACGAATATCGTTGCCCAGTGCGCCATCAGTGCCCACTGTGACAGAACACGCCAGAACCGGACGGCTGACGTCCGGCCACAGGGAACAGATATCATCGGACAATTCACGCGGCAGCATCGGGATATTGAAGCCCGGCAGATAGTTGGTGAATGCGCGTTTTTTCGCAATGTTGTCGAGTTCGCTGCCTTCGCTGACGTAAGCCGTCGGGTCCGCAATTGCGACCGTCATTTGCAGGGTGCCGTCGCCGTTGTCTTTCACATACAGCGCGTCATCCATGTCCTGGGTACTGCCACTGTCGATAGTGACAAATGGCAGGGCAGTCAGATCTTCGCGGGTCAGGCCTTCATCACGCAGTTCGGCAATATCCGATTTCGGCGCTTCACGTTCAAGATTATGACGTGCCAGCGTGACCCACCACGGCGCAAGATCGTCGGCGCCGGTGGTGATCCATTCGGTGATTTCAGCCTGGAAGCTGTGATCGCCTTCTTTCAGCGGGTGGCGGCGCATTTCGGCCACACACCAGTCGCCGTCGCTCACTTCATGATTGATGTTTCGGGCAACGCGGCACTGAATAGCATCACGTAATAAAGGGTGATCAGGAATGATAGAAAGACGATCGTCTTTCTTCGTTACGCGGCCAACAAAACGGCTGAGAAAAGGTTCAACCAAGGTTTCCGGCTGGACGACTTCACGCTCTTTTTCGGTTTGCAGGGAAGCGATAACACGATCGCCGTGCATGACTTTTTTCATGTACGGAGGGGGAATGAAATAGCTTTTTTGACCATCTACTTCAAGAAAGCCAAAGCCTTTCTCAGTGCCTTTCACGATGCCTTCGACACGTGGAGTCTGAGAGTGAAGTTGCTGTTTTAGCTGCGCGAGCAGCGGGTTATCTTGAAACATATCGTCCAGAGAATTGGGGGTTAATGTGGCTCGATTAGCGGCAGACAGTTTTACGCGATCTGGCCCCTTCGGGCAAGCGGCATCTGCCCCTTTCGCCTCTTAACCCTGAAGCGAAAGGGAGATTTGCGCGATGTCGCGCAAGACCGGCTTATGCGATACGTTGCAGGTCAACTTTTGGCTGGCAGCGACGGATAGTCACCGGCACGGCTTTGGAGGTCGGGGTATGGGTCTGGTCGCCAAAACTGGACATCGGTACCAGCGGGTTGGTTTCCGGATAATACGCTGCCAGGTTACCGCGCGGAATATCGTAGCTGACCAGTTTGAAGCCCGTGACTTTACGCTCAATACCGTCATTCCACAGCGTTTCGATTTCTACCAGTTCGCCGTCTTCCAGGCCTAAATCCGCCAGATCCTGCGGGTGAATAAACAGCACTTCACGCTGGCCATAAACGCCACGGTAACGGTCATCGAGGCCGTAAATGGTGGTGTTGTACTGGTCATGAGAACGTAAGGTTTGCAGGGTGAACGGTGCGTTCCGGTCGCCCATCGGGATCAGCACTTCAGGTAATGGTGATGCACTGAAATTCGCTTTGCCGCTCAGGGTATTAAATTTCAGTTCTGCTGCCGCGTTGCCGAGATAGAAACCGCCTTTGATATCGCAGCGCGCATTAAAATCCTGGAAGCCCGGAATGGTGGCTTCAATATGGTCGCGGATCAGATTGTAATCGTCAGCCAGCGCCATCCAGTCGAGGTATTTATCTCCCAGAACGGCATTGGCGATACCACAGACAATTGCAGTTTCGGAACGTTGTTCTTTTGATAACGGGATCCCCACACCTTCGGAGGCATGCACCATGCTGAAAGAGTCTTCAACCGTGATGAACTGTGAACCGGTCGCCTGCATATCCAGCTCTGTACGGCCCAGCGTTGGCAGGATCAGCGCTTCTGCTCCCGGCGTCAGGTGCGTACGGTTCAGTTTGGTACTGATCTGCACTGACAAATCCAGATTGCTCAGCGCCTGTTCGGTACGTGGCGTATCCGGTGCCGCAGCCGCCAGATTCCCGCCGAGACAAATCAGAACTTTGGCTTCCTTGCGCAGCATGGCTTCCAGCGCTTCAACAGTGTTGTGACCCGGTACGCGCGGCGGTGTGAATTTGAAGTGGCTTTCCATCGCATCCAGCAACGCTTTTGGCGCTTTCTCATCAATACCCATGGTGCGGTTACCCTGCACATTGCTATGACCGCGAACCGGACACAACCCGGCACCCGGTTTGCCAAGCTGACCAAACAGCAGTTGCAGGTTGGTGATTTCACGCACGGTCGGCACCGAGTGTTTATGTTGTGTCACGCCCATCGCCCAGGTACAAATCACGCGTTCGGCGTTCATATAAATCGCCGCTGCTTCTCGCAGATCCTGTTCACTCAGACCGGACTGTTCAGTGATTTTTTCCCAACGGGTGGCATCGACCACGGCCAGATACTCATCGACACCGGCACAGTTTGCCGCGATGAATTCTTCATCAAACAGGGAAGGCTGACCGGAAGCAATACGTTCGCGGTGCGTCTGCAACAACGCTTTCACGATACCGCGCACGGCCGCCATGTCGCCGCCAAGATTTGGCTGGTAATAGGCGGCGCTGATGCGACCGGCTTTCGGTGTGACCACTTCCAGCGGTTTTTGCGGATCGGCGAAACGCTCAAGGCCCCGTTCGCGCAGGGTGTTAAAGCTGACCACTTTTGCACCCCGGTCAGACGCATGACGCAGGCTGTGCAGCATACGCGGGTGGTTAGTGCCCGGATTCTGGCCAAAGACGAAAATGGCGTCTGCTTTCTCAAAGTCATCCAGACGGATGGTGCCTTTACCGACGCCGATGCTTTGTTTGAGGCCCACACCGCTGGCTTCGTGACACATGTTCGAGCAGTCAGGGAAGTTGTTGGTGCCGAACATACGGCCAAACACCTGATACAGATAAGAGGCTTCGTTACTGGCCCGGCCGGAGGTGTAGAAATCTGCCTGATCGGGGCTTTCCAGTCCTTTCAGATGGCTGGCGATCAGCGAGAATGCGGCGTCCCAGCTGATAGGTTCGTAATGGTCAGTGGTGCGGTTATAACGCATCGGGTGGGTAAGGCGCCCCTGATATTCGAGGAAATAATCGCTCTGTGCGCGCAGTTTACTCACACTGTGTTGCGCGAAGAATTCAGGTTCGACGGCTTTACGGGTCGCTTCCCAACTGACGGCTTTTGCACCGTTTTCGCAGAAGCTGAACGTGCTGTGATTATCGTCTCCCCAGGCACAGCCCGGACAGTCAAAACCGCGACCTTTGTTAACACGCATCAGGTTACGTAAGTTGGAAAGAACTTTTTTACTGTCAAAGACGAAACGGGTGGTTGATTCCAGTGCACCCCAGCCGCCGGCAGCGCCGTGGTAGGGTTTGATCTCAGTTTTGAATTTCATAATTATGCTTCGCAGGTGGTTTTTGTCTTGTCTGTGAACAAACCGGATAGTGAATTGTTAACCGGATTGTTAATTTTATGTCACAAGTTTAGGAGGGGGTAACAAGAACGTCTAATCGAATGCTGTGATGGAGCGATAGAAATCCTCTATCGCAGGGTAATATCAGGAAATAACGGAAATTCCCCGTGAGGAAAGGGGTTCCTGATGGCATTTCATCCGTTTGGAAAACAGCGGGTTGTGATAACAAAACCTGATTGCAGTCTCAGATGAGGTTATGGGTGGAAATTAACACAAGTTGTAACAAAACCGTTTCATTATGAAATGGTTAGCAAAAGACTAAGGGTTTTTCTGCAAGAGGTTTTAGTGCAACCTATGCCGCAGATTTTATCCCCCAGGTTTTTGATATATTGCCGGGTTTAATAACAACCCGGCAATATGGTGTGTTTAAGGAAGATTCAGTGAAACGTAGTGTAATGAGTGTTTTATCTTGTGTATTAATGTTCTCTGCAGGCAGTGCGAAAGCTATCGCGCCACTTGATTTCCCTGTCGTGCCGCCAAGCATTGACGCTGCTTCTTTTGTGCTGATGGATTATGCCAGCGGTGATGTGCTGGCCGCGGGCAACCCGGATGAGCGCCGTAACCCGGCCAGCCTGACCAAACTGATGACAGGTTATGTCATTGACCGCGCGTTAGATCATAAAAAAATCACCATGGATGACGTGGTAACGGTGCCGCAGGAAGCCTGGGTCGCCGGTAATAAAAGTCTGGCCGGTTCTTCACTGATGTTCCTCAAACCGGGCGACCATGTCACCGTGCGTGACCTGATCCGCGGCATCATCATAACTTCCGGTAACGACGCCTGCGTGGCCATGGCCGATTATGTGGCGGGCAGCCAGGATTCATTCGTTGGAATGATGAATCAGTACGTGGTGAGTATGGGGCTGACCAATACGCATTTCGAGACCGTTCATGGTCTGGACGCGCCGGGGCAATACACCACTTCTTACGATCTGGCGAAACTTTCCCGCGCCATTATCGGCGGAGAACCTGAGGAATATCATATGTATGCCGAGAAATCGCTGACGTATGACAACATCACTCAGCAAAACCGTAACGGGCTGTTGTGGGATAAAAACCTGCAGGTTGATGGCCTGAAAACGGGTCACACTGAAAGCGCCGGTTTCAACATTATTGCCTCTGCCACGCAGGGTGACCGCCGTCTGATCGCCGTCGTGATGGGCGGTAAAAGCTCAAAAGGCCGCGAAGAACAGGCGCGCAAACTGCTGACCTGGGGTTTCCGCGAATACACCAGTAAACAGATTTTCAAAGCCGATCAGACCGTTTCCAGCGAACACGTCTGGTTTGGTGCTCATCCTCAGGTGAAAGTCGGTTCCCTGAGTGATGTGTTCATCAGCGTGCCGCAGGCCGATGCCGATAAGCTGAAAGCGCAGTATGTGCTGACCAGTCCGCAAATTGACGCACCGCTGAAGAAAGGTCAGGAGCTTGGCAGTATCAATATCGTGGATAACGGCAAAGTCATCAAAACCGTGCCGCTGGTTGCACTGGAAGATGTTGCCCAGGGCGGGATCATCAGCCGTGCGATTGATTATGTGAAACTGAAAATCTGAGTTCTGCTCCGCTTGTCAAAACGCAAAAAGAGCCTGCCCGAAAAGCAGGCTCTTTTTTTGCACCTGCTGCACCACAGTTGAACATTCTGCGGCACCGGGGCGACATCTTTATTCCTCCCCGTCGGACAGGGCAGGTGTAATTACCTGAAAATCCCATCGAATCAATGTGGCATGTTTGTTGCTGAGAACTTATTTCTTGCTAGCAATGTTAAAAATCTTTGGCTGGCGTTGACAGGAAATAAGGGAGACGACGAATGACAACATTGAATATGCCCATGACAATCGCGGCCAGCGCACGGTGGCGGCAGTTAGTTTTGGGGCTGATTTGCATGGCGGCGATTTCCAGTCCGCAATATGTCTGGACTCTGCTGACTAAGCCGCTCGCGCTTAAACTGGGGGTTCCGCTGGCAGAGTTACAGGTTACGTTCTCGCTACTGATAATTCTGCAAACCTTCTTTTCTCCTTTTCAGGGCAGCCTGATTGAACGTTTTGGCCCGCGGAAACTGATTTCAATCGGCACGCTGTTATCAGGGTTCAGTTGGGTACTGGCGTCACAAGTCAGCAGCATTGCTGGTCTTTATCTGGTTTATGGCTGCATCGGCGGACTGGGTACCGGCATTGTTTATGTCGGTGTCGTCGGGTTGATGGTGCGCTGGTTCCCGCATAAACGTGGCTTTGCGGCGGGAATGGTGGCCGCCGGGTACGGAATGGGCGCAATTCTGACCACGTTCCCTGTTTCGACGTCCCTGACCAGTCGCGGGCTGGAAAGTACGTTGATTATCTTTGGCGTTATTTTCGCCGTCATTGGTTTTCTGGCCAGCCAGGGATTACGGCTGCCGCCGTCGCTCAGCGAGCGTCAGGATGTGCCGGTCATGGTGACGGAAGGCAAACAGTACCGTCCGAAACAAATGCTCAGGCAGCCTCTGTTCTGGCTGATGTTTTTCATGATGGCGATGATGTCGACTTCAGGGCTGATGGTCACATCGCAAATGGCGGTGTTTGCCCATGATTTTGGTATCACGGAAGCGGTGGTGTTTGGCATGGCCGCGTTGCCGCTGGCACTGACCATTGACCGTTTTACCAACGGGCTGACACGCCCGCTGTTCGGTTTTATATCGGATAAATTTGGTCGTGAGCAGACGATGTTTATCGCATTTGCGCTGGAAGGCTGTGCGATGATTTTGTGGCTGATGTGCCGAGACAATGCTGTGTTGTTTGTTCTGCTCTCCGGCGTGGTGTTTTTTGGCTGGGGAGAAATTTTTTCCTTGTTCCCGTCAACGCTGACCGACACTTTTGGCAGTCAGAATGCCACTGCTAATTATGGCTGGTTGTATATGTCGCAGGGCATAGGCTCCATTTTTGGCGGCCCGCTTGCGGCACTGATTTACCAGCACACGGGCGGATGGAACGTTGTATTCACCTGCGCCATCACGCTGGATTTTGTCACCGCCATTCTGGCGCTCTGGGTACTGAAACCCTGGCGTGCCCGTTTTATGCAGGCAGCCCGTGCTGAATAACCTTAAACAGCAAAAAGGCACCTTTTCGGCGCCTTTTTCATGTTTATACTGTCCTGTCATAACTTCACGTCAAATTTCCCGGCCTGATAGTCGAGAATGGCCTGATTGATTTCCTGTGTCGTATTCATCACAAACGGCCCGTGTGAGACCACCGGTTCATTGATTTTATCGGCATGGCCGAACAGGAAAGTTGCGTCATCTTTTGCCGTCAGGGTTACGCGGTCTTCGCTGTTATCCATCTCAATCAGATGCCACGCCAGTGCCTCAGTATTATCAATCATGAGACGACCTTTAACGGTATACAGAAACACCTGACGCGCGACAGGTGCCGGTAAGGTCACTTCGCTGCCCGCTGTCATCTGTACAGTCATCATGGTCACGCCGGTGAGGGAATCGATCGGGCCGGTGACGCCCGCGATGCTGCCGGAAATCAGGTTGATGGTGCCCTGACCTTTGCTCAGTGAGATCTGAGGGATCTCGTATGCCTGCAAACCGACATAGCCCGGAGCGGTCATTTTCAGGCGGGAAGGCAGGTTAACCCAGAGTTGCAGAATTTCCAGTTCGCCACCGTTACGTTTAAACGATTCCGGCGACAGCTCCGAATGGATCAGGCCTGAACCCGCGGTCATCCATTGCACACCGCCGGGACCGATAATGCTTTCATGACCGCCGGTATCGCTGTGCGCCAGCTCGCCACGCAGAATAAATGTCACGGTTTCAAACCCGCGGTGCGGATGCGGACCAAACGGAAGTCCGAGATTATCCGGCGCGTACACCTGCGGACCGTGATGATTGAGAAACAGGAAAGGATCGAGTTGTTCGAGTTGTTCGAGCTGCGGTCCGGGCAGCGGACGGCGGGTTTGCAAATCACGAATATCATCGCGATACGCTTTGTATTGCTGAACAATTTTACGGGTCATGGTCATGCTCCGGGAAAACATTGGGCTTTTTACGAAGACTAGCGGGGTTTGGAGACGTTGTCACAGAGGAATGTTAACAAGCTGTAATTCAGGTAAAAGCAGCGGGGCGACCGGCTCACGGACGCCCCGAACGGCCTAAAACACTTTCGAAGAAAAATCCGTTTTCACTTCGCTTTCAATATAAGTATTTAATCCCCAGCCAGCACGCGCCAGTTCCTTCATCTTTTCAAGATGTTCAGGGCCGGGATGACGGATGTCATAAAGATAAACGTGATTATTTTTGAAGCGGACTTTAATCGAGTTGGCATCAATCTGGAAGCTGACAACCTGTGAATCACCGCTTTTGTTGGCGTAATTTTCCATGCTGCATCCTGTTAGCTAAGCCTGATTTCGGGCGACATCCTCTATTAACCACGTCCGGGCTTTACTTGCAGGGCGACAGTTCACAGTTTATCCAACTCGCTGAAAACTTAGCGTATCTGTGTATTAATAAACTAGCCTTTGCGTAATTTAAGCCCTGCGGCGGCTGTCGCGAGGCGCCTTGTCTCAATAAAGGAGGCCATGTTTTTTTGGGCCTGCTCAACGTGTTTCGCGGATGCCACACGGGGAGAACCTGATAAAAAGGGCGGTTCAGGGTCGTATTCCATTTGCAACTGAATACCTTGCGCTATGTCGTTGCCATAAATATCGGCAATGACATTTAAAGCGAAATCTATGCCTGATGTTACCCCCGCACCGGTAATCCTGTTGCGATCCCTGACCACGCGTTCATTCACGGGCTCGGCACCGAGTAAGGTAAGTTGGTCAAGCGAAGCCCAGTGGGACGTGGCTTTGTAACCCTGTAACAGGCCCGCTGCGCCAAGCACAAGAGAACCTGTGCATACTGAAGTCACCAGCCGGGCATTTTCACTTTTATGGCGAATAAAAGTGAGCGTCTCATCATCGGACATCAGTTTTATCTGGCCGGGTCCACCGGGGATGCAGATGACATCCAGTTCAGGGCAATTTTCAAATGTATGGGTGGGTAAAATACGCATGCCCCGGTCAGACGTCACGGGATCCGACGTTTTCCAGATAAGATGGATTTTGGCCCCCGGTGCTCTGGCGAAGACTTCAAATGGCCCCGTCAGATCCAATTGTGTAAGTTGCGGAAACAAAAGCATGCCGATTGATAAAGCCGGAAAGTCGCTCATTTACTGCTCCCTGTTTGCCGGACATCTGAGGATTGACAAAGAAATTGATTAAGCAGAGTAGTCAATTAACATCCGGATGACTACATATCACTCCCCGATTTTTCGGGGAGTGATGCAACAGGCAGTCGTCACGCTTCTTCGCGATTATTTCAGCAGGAACGAATGATCAAAGGTGCCGGTGACGTTCAGCGCGACGGGCAATAATCCCTGCGCATGATAGAAATCCGCCGTTTGCTGTTGCTGCGTCCCGGTCGCGGCATCTATCGGTTGCCAGTAGGATTTACGGCGCTCGAACCCAAGCTTTGCGGCCTCCAGCGGGAAACCGATAATTTTCGCCAGTTTTTCGCTGTACGCATCCAGATTTTGATACGCCCATATCTGTGCATCGCTCAGGCGTTGAAGATAGTCAGCGATGGCCTCGCGTTTAGCCTTATCTTTCAGCGCCGTATCCGTCGCGGCAAGGAAGCTGTTACCCGACCACAAACCGCGGCCATTGACCACCACACGCAGATGATCCTGAGTCTCAGCGAATGCGGTGTAGGGTTCCCACGTCGCCCAGACATCCACCGAACCTTGCGTCAGCGCCAGTTTTGCATCGCTCGGCGGCAGGAAGCGGAACGTGACGTCTTTGGCGCTCAGCCCGGCAGAGGCAAGGGCTTTCAGCGCAACAAAATGTCCGATAGAACCGCGGTTGGTGGCGATACTTTTGCCTTTCAGATCCGCCGCGCTTTTGACCGGACTGTCCGGTTTCACCAAAAGCGCGGTGCCGTAGGCGTCTGACTTATCCACGGCGATGGCTTTCACCTGTGCGCCTGCTGCTTGCGCAAATAACAGCGGCGCATCGCCGATAATACCCACATCCACCGCCTGCGCATTCAGCGCTTCTGCCAGCGGCGCAGCGGCCGGGAACTCTGACCATTCAATTTTGTACGGCAGTTTATCCAGCTTATTCGCCGCTTCCAGTTGTGCCCGCATATTGCCCTTCTGATCGGCGACCCGCAGGGTAATTTGTCCGGCATTTGTGGCGAATACCGCACCGGTCAGCGTGACCAGCAGCAGAAGATTTCTCACATTCAGTTGCATCGGGGGTCCTTAACTCAGTGCAGTCGCAGAAGTGTGTTTTCGGGCTTCCCGCGCGGCGATTTTTTGCTTTGTCAGTGGGATCAGACTTTGGCCGTATTCGACGGCGTCGTTAAGCGGATCAAAGCCGCGGATCAGGAAAGTGGTGATGCCCAGATCGTAATATTTCAACAAGGCATCGGAGACCTGTTCCGGCGTGCCGACCAGGGCCGTAGAGTTTGAACCACCACCAATCAGCCCTGCGATGCCGGTCCACAGGCAGGAATCCAGACGGTCGCCTTGCGCGACGGCATTCAGTAACCGCTGAGCGCCCACGCTTTGGGGTTTTGCCGCCAGCGTCTGACCTTTTTCAGCCTGCTGGGCTGTCGCCTTGGCGAGAATTTCATCGGCTTTCGCCCAAGCTTCTTCTTCTGTTTTGCCGAGGATCGGGCGGAAGGAAATACTGAAGTTAATATCCCGGTTGTGCTTTGCCGCAGAGGCTTTTACCGCGTCCACCGTTTCTGCGGCGCTGGTCAGCGGCTCGCCCCATAATGCAAACACATCTGCCTGTTTACCCGCAACGCGGATGGCGTCATCGGAAGATCCGCCGAAATATACCGGCAGGTTTTTCTGATAAGGCTTAATGGCGGAGAACGCGTTTTCCGCCTGGTAGAATTCGCCCTGATGATCAAAACCGGTTTCTGAATACCAGCTCTGTTTCAGCACATCGATATATTCATCCGTGCGCTGATAGCGGCCGGACTTCGCCACAAAATCGCCGTCACGACGTTGTTCCGCATCGCTGCCACCGCTGATGATATGCACCGCCACGCGACCATCCAGCAGATGATCGAGGGTCGCCAGCTTACGGGCGGCGAGGGTCGGCGCAACAAAGCCCGGGCGATGGGCCAGAAGAAAATGAATACGGGATGTGCTGGCACCGGCGTGTGCTGTGACCAGAAAAGCATCGGGCTGGTCAGAGGCATAGGCCACCAGAATGCGATCAAAACCGGCATCTTCATGGGCTTTGGCAAAATCGGAAATGTATTTTTTATCGAAAATCGGGCCGGTCGGGGGGATGATTTCGGAAGCCAGACGGTGTCCGATCATACCCATAAATTGCACGCTCATAGGCTGTCACTCCTCGGGATGAGGCCAGCGGATGAAAGTCTGCGCTGGCAGGAGTTATCACCATAAACGGCAATTTACTATGTGAGAAATTCATTATCTTCATAAGCTAATATGAAAAATGTGCATGAAGATTTTCCCTCCACCCGCGTGGGGGAGGGAATGACTCTGTGTCAGGGGGGATGTATTACTGTTTCCGTAAATGCTCAGCATTGAGCACAATATCCTGTCCTTTCTTTTCGGTGCGTCCGCTTAAACTCACCAAATCCGCCGGGGTAATTTCCTGACCATCCCAGGCCGATTTTTTAATAAACACCTCCATCGTGCCAGTCTTATCGCGGAAAATATAAGTGTCCTCACCGGTTTTTTTAATTAAGTTCCCTTCGATCGTTACCCAGTTGAGTGATTGCGTTTTCTTAATATTGGCCACGTTATTCTCATGGGAATCCTGCGTGCCACGCTTGCCGCTGTCCTGTTTGTGCTGAGGTGGCGGAGTGTCGTCATTTTTAAACCCGCCACCGGTATCGGCCATAGCCTGCGTATTAACAGCAAATGCGGTCAGTAAAATAATGATCCATGGTTTCATCGTCAGTTTCCTCTGCTTATTTCCAGTCATAAAAAGCATGGCAGAAAATAACTATTTTGCTCACAAACAGGGCTGTTCCAGATTATTCCCGAAGGCTGTTCGCGCTGTGTATCGGTAAATCCAGTCCGTTAGCAATGGCCGCCGCAAATGCATCTATCGCCGGAACCTGACTCGCAGGAACGTTGGGATAAATCAGCCACAACTGGCTGCGGGGGGCGAAGTCTTTCAGCGCATACAGCGCCAGTTCCGGACGCAGCGCATGTTTTTCTACCAGCGCGCGTGGCATCAGTCCCAGGCCGCGTCCTTCGGCGATCAGGGATAATTGCAAGGTCGTGCCAAACGCCTCGAGATTGATGAGCAAAGGTAAACCCTGTTCAGTCAGCGCGCGTTGCAGGGCGGCGCGGAAACCGCAGCCGTGCGGATTGAGGATCCACCCGTGCTGATAACACTCTTCCAGACGTTGTGGCAAAGCCTGTGTGGCTTTCGGGCCGACAACCACTAAATCGACCGGACCGAGCGGCTGGTTTTCGACACCCTCCGGAAATTGCTTACTGGCGGGGAACAGCACGACTGCCGCTTCCAGCTCCTGCTGTTGTACCCGTAATAACAACTCTTCGCCCCAGCCGCTGGAAAGTCGCGGCTGGATTTCCGGAAACTGCGCAGAGAGCGTTTTCAGGGCAGGCAACAGACTGCTTTCGCTCAGGCTTTGTGGTACGGCAAGGCGCAAAAGGCCGGAGGGCGGGCTGTCGGCGGCAACCAAATCACTGAGCGCATCCACTTCACGCAAAATATGGCGGCATTGCTGATAAACGCGGTTGCCCATCAGCGTCGGTTTCAGGGGTTTGGTCTGGCGGTTCAGCAGTGGAATACCCAGCGATTCTTCAAAATTTTGTACCCGACGGGTAATTGCCGGCTGTGTCAGCCCCAGTTCATCGGCAGCAAGCCGGGTCGATTGCAGGCGGATAACGGCAACAAAAGCCGTCAGGTCTTCAATTTTCATGGGCACTCAGTGTCAGGATTAGTCATAAAGTATCCCGGCAGAATAAAACAATTTTCAGCGGGAAGCTGGATCCTGATGCACATTTTTATGTGTAATTTGCATATTAGCTTATCCATAAAATGAATTTTGGTTGCATCAGCCCGGTGCTAGCCTGTCATTAACAGTGATGAGATATGAGGAAAGCGATGATGACTTTACAGCTCGCGCCGCTGAGAGCCTTTCTGGCGGATTTCACCCGGCTGGTGCAGGAACCGCACGGGCAGACGCAAATACTCGCGCAGGGAAGCGAACTGCTGGCCAGCCTTATCCGCGAGGATAACTGGCTGCCGGATGAATTTGCGCAGCCGCATCCTGAGCATTATCAGCAATATCTGCTGTATGCCGATCCGTTGTCGCGTTTTTCCGTGGTGAGTTTTGTCTGGGGGCCTGGGCAGAAAACGCCGGTACATGACCATCGCGTCTGGGGATTGATCGGTATGCTGCGCGGCGCGGAAGTCAGCCAGAATTATACCCGCCACCCCGACAGAACACTGCAACCGGAAGGAAATCCCCTTACGCTGCACGTTGGCGACGTCGAGAAAATCTCCCCCGATCAGCTGGATATCCACCAGGTCAGCAATTTTTTCAAGGATCAGGTATCGGTCAGTATTCACGTTTATGGCGGTAATATCGGTGCGATATCACGGGCGGTATACCTGCCAGACGGCACAGAGAAATCCTTTATTTCCGGCTACTCCAGCCCGCACCTTCCCAATATCTGGGACCTGTCAAAAGAGAAAAATCATGACTGATTCATATTCGCTGCCTTTACGTCATTTTTCAGAACTCCGCGAGGCGTTGCTTGAAGGGAAGGATGTGGCGCTGGTTGATTTGCGCGAAGAAGCGGCATTTGCCACCGGACATCCGTTGTTTGCCGCTAATCTGGCCCTGTCGAAGCTTGAACTCGATGTGCTGGATCGCATTCCCAACCGCAGTACGCCGGTCACGCTGTATGACAATGGTGAATTTTATGATGTGCAGCGCGGCGAGCGAAAAACAACCCGTGCGGCACAATTGCTGAAATCGCTGGGGTATCAGGACATTGCGTTACTGGCCGGTGATCTGGCGGGCTGGAAAGAGGCGGGCGGTGAGATATTTACTGATGTCAATGCGCCCAGTAAAGCCTTCGGCGAATGGGTTGAACATCACTATGATACGCCGTCCCTGAGTGCGGAACAGGTGCTGGCGCTGCAACAGCAGGGCGCAAACATAGCCGTGCTGGATGTGCGCCGTTTTGATGAATTTCAGGTGATGAGTATTCCGGGCGGCGTGAGCGTGCCGGGAGGCGAACTTGTACTGCGCCTGAAAGATGTGGTGCCTGATGAAAACACGCAGGTGATTATCAATTGTGCCGGGCGTACCCGCAGTATTATCGGCACGCAGTCTCTGATTAATGCCGGATTTACACAGCCGGTTTCCGCGCTGCGCAACGGGACGATTGGCTGGACGCTGGCGGGGCAGGAACTGTCACATCTGCAACACAAACAGTTTCCTGCGCTCAGTGAAACTTCGCACAGAACCGCATTGCAGGGTGCACAGGCTCTGGCTTTACGCGCTGGCGTACGCTCAGTGACAACGTCACAAATAGGCGCGTGGCAGCGAGATGATTCGCGCACGCTATATGTGTTTGACGTACGTACGGTGGAAGAATTTCGTGCAGGGCATCTGGCTGGTACGCGTCACGTTCCCGGCGGTCAGCTGGTTCAGGAAACCGATCACTATGCCAGCGTTCGCGGTGCGCGGATCGTGCTGGTGGATAATGATGGTGTGCGCGCACGCATGGCGGCGTCATGGCTGGCACAAATGAACTGGGAAGTATATATCGCTGAAGTGGAGGCTGCCGATCTGACTGAACAGGGCGACTGGAAAGCCCGCGTGGCGCCCGCACCGGCGGTGGAATCTGTCAAACCGGAACAGCTGCTGAACTGGCTGAGTGAGGGCAATACCGGCATTGTCGATCTCACTACCAGCGCGAATTTCCGTCACCGCCGCATTCCGGGGGCAGTCTGGACCACGCGGGGGAATATCCCGCAGGTTATCGCCTCACAGACGGAGAAAGAACGTTGGGTTGTCACCTGCACCAGCGGTTTACTGGCACGTTACGCTGTCACGGAGTTGGCTGAATTAACCGGCAAACCGGTTTATTTGCTGGAGAAAGGCACGGTGGGTTGGATCGATCAGGGGCTGTTGCTCGAGCGCGGTGATTCTGTTTATCTGGACAATGCGCAGGACAGATATCGTCGTCCTTACGAAGGCACGGATGTCAGCCCGCAGGCGATGCAGGATTATCTGGACTGGGAATACGGACTGGTCGGGCAACTGGAAAAAGACGGAACGCACGGTTTCCGATTACTGAAAGCCTGAGGGCTGAGGCCTCTGCGTGAAAAACGCAGAGGTTCAGTTAACTTTTAACGACGGCCACGCGGATGGGTGCGGGCTGTCCAGTCGTATGTTGCAGAGGTGCTTGGAACGGCTTTATTACGGCGCTTTTCGGCACGCGCTTTCGCAGCGACTTTTTCTTTTTCTGCCATCAACGTATCGATGTAGTCATCTTTAATCCGGTTATTTTCCGAATTCGTCAGCTCACGGCCCTGTGCTTTACGGGCTTTATCCAGCAGAGTTTTCAGCTCACGCTGTTCGCTTTCCGTCATATCTTGTTGGGTCAGTCTTTTCATTTTTACTGCATCCTGTGAGGAAAGTGGCTACCAGTGTAGTCGAAATGGTGGCAGGAGTCGCTGCAACGGGCGACTTTAAAATCAAAAAGGACAAAACCCCGGGCGCCAGCCCAAGGTGTTCGTATGGATTTATTCCACCGTCGAATATTTCACATAGTGATTGGAGCAGTTAAAGTGCGCGACATAACTCAGCGTGCCATTCGGGCCTTTTGCGCTGAACGGGATGTTGTAAGTCCCTTTGTCTTCTTTGGTATCATCGCTGATGAAATTCAGAACCGGCACCGACGTGCCCATATTGTCTTTATCGTTACCCCAGTTTGGGATGCGGTTTTCCATGTAGTCACGGGTGACCGTGTCGATGGCATTGTTCTTGCTGATCTCTGCGCACGCACCTTCTGTGGAGCGTTGCATCCACCACGGGTAGACATACACTGAGCCCAACATCAGCACCATCAAAACGAAAATGACCGAAACGATCCCGATCAAAATAACTTTACTCATAATGCCGCCACTCCTGAAAAATTATCAGTCAAATCATAAGCTGCCTGAATAAATTAATATCATACGCCAGGCACGAAAGCGCGTATGTTACGCCACTTAGTCTGGAGAGGTTAAGTAATATCAGCCTTTCTGTTGCATTCGCTTACAGAAGCCCATGTCCCGGAAGAGGCCCTGAGTGTTAGCCTTTTTACAACATACATTGTGACGCAAGGAGTCAGACATGAGTCAGCAACAACCCACGGTCGCAGTACTGGGCCTGGGCGCAATGGGGCACGCGTTCGCCGCTAACCTGATCAAAAAAGGGTTCACTACCCGCGTCTGGAACCGTACGGCTTCGCGCGGTGATGATTTGGTGAAAGCCGGTGCGATACGCGGCCGGACACCGTGTGAAACCGCTGAAGGGGCGGATGTGGTAATAACTATGTTGTCCGATGGAAAAACGACGCTTGATGTTTATCAGGGTGACTACGGTTTGCTTGCCGGTCTGAAACAGGGCGGCATTATTGCTCAGATGGGGACGCTCGGGGTTGAGGCAACAGAATCACTGATCGCACTGATTAATGCGCAGCGTCCTGATGTCGTCTTCTTTGATGCACCCGTTTCCGGCACCAAAGCACCGGCCGAGCAGGGGCAAATAGTGGTGCTGGCCAGCGGGGATCGCGAGGCAGGAGCGGCCATTGAGCCGGTGTTTGCCGCTATCTCCAAAGCGACAAAATGGCTGGGTGACGCCGGGCGTGCCTCCAAAATGAAACTGGTGGTCAATGCCTGGCTGATTGCCATGATGGAAGGTATCGCAGAAACTACGCAACTTGCCGAAGCACTGGGCTTCACCCCCGACGATCTGTGGAATGTGCTGGAAGGCGGTCCGCTTGCCGCACCGTATATCAAGGGCAAGATGGAGATGTTCAAAAGCGGTGATTACACCCCGCAGATGCAACTGACCTGGGCGCTGAAGGATATCAATCTGGCGCTGGAAGCGGGCAGCAATCTTCAACTGCCGGTCATGAAACGAATCAGCCAGACCTGGCAGAGTGCGGTCGACGGGGGTTATGGCGGGAAGGATCTGGCGGTGGTGTATCACTATCTTGGCAATAAGTCTTAAATTATTACTCCGATCTTCTCGTGGCGGATACTGCGGGATAGCGGGCGGCTGTGCCGTGGGTGAGATTTACAGGTGAAAATAACGATACACAAATCAGTAACAAAAGTGATTATTGCTGGCGGGGAAATGCATAAAATGAGAGAAAAAGCGCTAGTTAAAGCGCGGCGATATTGGCAGTAATACTGGCGAGAACACCCCGGGCGATATCCACATCATTTTGCGCAATACCTTCCATGACGCGGATCAGAATGTCATCTGTCATGATGCGTACCTGATTTGCCAGCTCAGTTCCGGTTTCGGTCAGTTTGATATCTTTCGAGCGACGATCGGTTTCTCCGGGGCAGCGTTCCAGCAGGCCCAGCTCGGCAAGACTGTCAAACAGGCGAATGGCGGTAGGGTGTTCAACTTCCAGCAACGCCGTCAGTTCTCCCTGCGGCAGGCGTCCGCTGGCGGCTTCCAGATGCAATAACACCTGTCCGCGTGCCAGCGTCAGGCCGATAGTTTTGAAACGGGCATCACAGTAAGTTCGTAACTGGCGGCCAATATGAATGGTTTCAGGCAGGAAACGGACGGCAGGAGAGGTCGCTTCCGGGCGGCGGCGTAATATGGTCACAAGAGATCCTCACTGTCGGAGCTTAAGCAGGTTTTTGAGGCGTCAGATTAGCACGATGTGCAACATTTACCAGAAAAGGTCAGGAGCTGTTAACATTTTGAGACAAGTGGAAGTGATACCCTGATGACTTATCCGGGTATCGGATCGAATTTTTGAAAACTCAGGAGAAATAACGATGCAACCTGTCATCAACATGATCACGCTGGGTGTTAAAGACCTGGCCGTTGCCACCGAATTTTATCAGCATGGACTCGGCTTTCCTAAAGTCGTTATCGATTCTGAAGGGGTCAGTTTTTTTGAACTGGCTGGCGCCTGGTTATCGTTATTTCCCTGGGAAGAACTGGCAAAAGATGCCCAGGTGAGCCCGGCAGGGAATGGTTTTCGCGGTATTGCACTGGCGCAAACCGTGGCCAGTGAAGCCAAAGTTGATGCCATTCTCGCTCAGGCGGTGAAAGCAGGAGGTAAACTGATCAAACCCGGACAAAAAGTGTTCTGGGGCGGATATTCAGGTTACTTCGCCGATCCGGACGGACATCTGTGGGAAATCGCATATAACCCGTTTATGAAAATCGGTCCGCAGGAAGAATGACTTTCGTTCACCTGCGGTGAGCGGCTAATTAGTTACAACATACAGTATATCTCTTTAATAACGGTGACAGTCTGTGAGCCATAAAAAAACACCGCCCGGGGCGGTGTCTGTCATTATTCTGGCAGGAAAAGAGGAGGTTATAAACCGCGTTTTTCCATTAACAGTGCAAGATCGACCAGGCGGTTTGAAAAGCCCCATTCGTTATCATACCAGGCCAGAATTTTCACCAGCTTGCCGCCGATCACCAGCGTCGAAAGCCCGTCAATAATAGATGAACGCGGGTCACCGCGATAATCACTCGACACCAGTGGCTCTTCGCTGTAACCGAGAATGCCTTTAAGCGGGCCGGATTCAGCCGCTTTGCGGAACGCGGCGTTAATTTCTTCAACTGTCGCTTCACGTTTCAGGTTAACGGTTAAATCGACGATGGAAACCACCGGCACCGGAACACGCAGGGAATAACCGGTCATGCGTCCGTCCAGTTCAGGGATAACTTTCCCGATCGCTTTCGCTGCGCCGCTGGAATACGGAACAATAGAAACCGCCGCCGCACGCGCACCCCGTAAATCTTTTTCAGGCTGATCATGCAATGCCTGACTATTGGTGTAGGCGTGCGTGGTGTTCATCAGACCGTGTTCAATGCCGAAGGTCTGATGCAGAACCTGAGCCGCAGGGGCCAGACCGTTGGTGGTGCAACTGCCGTTGCTGACTACTTTGTGTTTTGCCGGGTCGTATTCGCCGTCATTAACACCCATCACAATAGTGATGTCATCATTTTTAGCCGGTGCAGAAATAATGACGCGTTTTGCTCCGCCGTGGGTGATGTGAACTTCAGCTTTCGCTTTTTCAGTAAAGAAACCGGTAGCTTCGATAACGATATCAACACCCATAGTGCTCCATGGAATTGCTGCGGGATCTCTTTCTGAGAAGACGCGCACCGGTTTCCCGTCAACCCGCAATTCGCCTTCGCCAGCTTCGACGTCCGCTTTTAACGTGCCTGAGAGTGAGTCATATTTCAGAAGATGAGCGAGGGTCTTACTGTCCGTAAGATCGTTAATTGCCACTACCTGGAAGTCGTCACGCCCGAGTGCGGCGCGCAAAACATTCCGTCCAATCCTGCCGAAACCATTGATACCTACTTTGACCATGATGAACTCCTTAGTTATCTGCTTTACAGTTAATCTAGTACGCAGGAGGAATGGCGTAAATGACAATAAAGAATCAATTTACGCCAACATTCTGGAGCAAAAGCGTTCTCTGTATTCTGTCGGTGTCAGTTGTAAATTTCGTTCAAAAACGCGACGCAGGTTCAGCCCGCCGCCGAAGCCGGTGGTGAGGGCGATGCGCTCCATGCTTTGTGTCGTTTGTTCCAGAAGCTGCCGCGCGACGCTCAGCCTCACTTCCTCAACATATTTTGCCGGGGTTACGCCGGTTTCGCGGGTGAAAACGCGCGTAAAATTTCGCGGACTCATCGCAACACGTTCAGCAAGGTTTTCGACAGATAAATCGCCGGTGAGATTTTCAGGCAACCAGGCCTGAAGTTCGCGGATGGGGCCACTGCTGGCCTGATTCAAAAGATAGCGACTAAATTGCGACTGTCCACCTGGACGCCGGAGAAACATCACTAAATCCTGAGCAACATTTTTGGCGATGCTGAAACCATGATCTTCTTCAACCAATGCCAGCGTGAGGTCAAAGCCTGAGCTGACGCCGCCAGAAGTCCAGACCGGCCCATCCTGAACATACATCGGGCCGCGTTCAACCTTCACTTGCGGATATTGTGCCTGCAGGCTGTCGATCAGACGCCAGTGTGTGGTGGCGTGGCGTCCGTTGAGTAATCCCGCCTGGGCGAGCAAAACCGCGCCGCCACAGATAGACACCACGCGGCGGGCATGCGGCGCAGCCTGTTGCAGCCAGCGGACAACGTCGGAACCTTCTGCCTCAGACAACCCTTTTCCGGTCACTAAGACAGTGTCACGGGGCAATGTCGGATCAAGATCGCACAATCGGTGATCCGCGAGCAAATTAAGCCCTGAGATACCGTGAACGACACGATGCGGCTGCGTGGTCGCCACCGTTACCCGATAGGGGGCGTTTCTGGCGTCAGGATTGACGTCGGAAGGCAGCAGTCGGTTTGCCTGCGTGAGGATGTCAGCAATGCCTGCTGCTTCGAATAACATGCCCCCGTCGGGGACGATAATCAGGAATGTGTTCATGGCATTAAAAATACAATCTGTATTATATAAGTCAAACCCGGGAGTGCTTTTATGAAGTCTTCAAGAAAGCGTATTAAAGTGAGAGCAGGGCGTACAGACAGGATTTCGCACTTTTGGCACCGCTGAGTCTCTGTAAAACCCTCATTAATACATGACCCTGAGTGACGATAACGGTATCTTATCAACGTGGAGAATTACTTATTTCAATCCGGGAAGATTATGATCTCATCATTCAATAAACATAAAAAATTCAGTGTGTTAGTTATGCTAATGATTCTGGCGGGCTGTTCCAGTAAACCTCATTATAAAAAATACGACACCCATGCCTGGGATGATGAGATTGAAGATGCGGCCGATGAATATAAAGTCGACCGTAAACTTGTTAAAGCTATTATTCAGGTGGAATCCGGATTTAATCCCGAGGCCGTCAGTCCCTCAAATGCCATCGGTTTGATGCAACTGAAAGCCTCGACCAGCGGTTGTGACGCATACCGTTATAAAGGAAAACGGGGTTGTCCTGACAATGATGATTTACTGGATCCCGAAACCAACATTGATTTGGGCACCGCCTATATCAGTGCGTTACAACGCCAGCAACTCAACTGGATCAATGATCCGCTGACACGCCGTTATGCTACAGAAGTGGCCTATGCTAATGGTGCAGGCGCATTGTTGCGGACGTTTTCCAGTAACCGGCAGACGGCAATCAGGATGATTAATCAGCTTACGCCGGAAGCTTTTAACTGGCATGTCCGTCAGTATCATCCGGCACCGCAGGCACCGAGATATATGGCCAAAGTTGAAAAAGCCTATGCCGGTTTATAGCGCCGGAGGGATGAATAAATGGATTCGCTACATAAATTCTGCAGCACATTGGTATTGAATGAATCTCAGAATTCACGTAGCGCGATCAAATCATTATCGTCAGGAGACGTTTAACGGAGCAGGTGAGGCAGGATAAAGGACAGGTACTCAGTGAGTGCGGGGTTTATTATCGCATTTAACATAATATACATTATACGCACTTTGATTATCCATCCTGTATCGTCTACATTCACAGTGTTCTTATTCCCGATAACGGAAAATTCTCCCCCGGAGGTCTTTGGTGATTATCGCTCAGGTGTCTGACATTCATGCAGCAGAAAATAATGATAACCTCGCACGTTTTGAACGCGCACTGTCGTGGATTGATTTCATTGCGCCTGACGCCCTTGTGCTGACCGGTGATTTGATTGACGACAACTGGATACCGGGAAATCCCTCAGGCACCGTGGGCGCACATCTGCCGTGGCTGGCAGAAAATCTGACCAGCGACGGTCCTGCGGATTCCATTGTTTTCATGCATCATCCGGTTATCCGCAGCGGCATTCCGCCTTTAGATCAGATAATGTGTGGCGATGTGGCAAAACTGGCTGAGTTTTTAAGTGAGCATCCGCGAAAACCCATCGCTATCTCAGCAGGCCATGTTCACCGCTCAGTGGTCGGCCAACTGGCAGGAATACCGGCTTATATTTGCGGATCTATCTGTCCGGAAAACCCTTTATGGTTTGGCACAGAAATTGTTCCTCCCGTGAACGATTCTCCGTCATTTATGATCCACCGGTATACCGAAAGCCAACTGGTTAGCCACCCTGTTCTTCTTTAATATGTTGCAAATTTTTATGAGCCGTTTACAAACCCTATTCGGCTCGTATAATGAGCCGAATAACTCTTTCATTCGGCTCACAGGTTCCCGTTATGGATAACAAGCAATGGATCTGGCAAAAACCAGACTGGCCTCAGTTCAACTGGGATGATGATGTTGTACAACCGCTGTTGCGACAAACGCGGCTAAAAATGGGTAAACTGGTGGGTAAAGTAGAATCTCGCCCTGGGGATGAAGCCACCGGATATTCCCTTGAAGCCATGGTGAACAACATTCTTGCATCTTCAGAGATTGAAAACGAACGACTCGATGCCCATTCTGTCCGTTCGTCTCTGGCTAAACGTTTGGGCATTGCCGTTCAGCCCGCGGCCAGCATGACGGAACGCTCTGAAGGTCTCGCGAAAATGATGATGGATGTCTTTAATCCTGAAGACGTTTTGTTGTCAGAAGCCCGTCTTTTTCAATGGCATTGCTGGTTATTTGCCGAGCCTGCACCTTCTTATCTGAGGCGGGGACAATGGCGTGGCGATGACACCATGCGCGTTGTTTCCGGACGTGTGGGTCATGAAAAAGTGCATTATCAGGCACCTCCGCGTGAGCAGTTAACGAGTGAACTTCTCCAGTTTATTGAATGGTACAACCTGTCGTTGTTCCGCCCTGCATTGGATCCCCTGCTTCGTGCTGCACTTGCTCATTTCTGGTTCATCACACTTCATCCGTTTGAAGATGGTAACGGTCGTATTACCCGGGCACTGACCGATATGGCACTCTTCCAGGCGGATCACGACAGCGTGCGGTTGTATGCCATGTCGGAGGCGATTCTTACTCACCGTAACAGATATTATGATGTGCTTGAGAAAACTCAGCGCGGAGACATGGATCTGACACCCTGGTTAAGCTGGTTTTTGCAAATGCTTGAATCTACTGTGGATACGGCAATTCAGCGCATTGACCTGACGCTGGATAAATCGCGTTTCTGGCAGATTTACCACGCCAGCAATCTGTCTGCGGGACAGATAAAAGTGCTTAACCGGTTGCTCGATGGCGGCGAAAAAGGTTTCGCTGAAGGCATAAACGCCAGTCAGTATCAGAAAGTGGCCAAAGTCAGTAAAGCCACTGCCACCCGACACCTGGCCGATCTTATCTCGCGAGGTTGCCTGATTAAATCTGCCTCTGGCGGTCGGAGCACGCGTTATAACATTAACCGAGCACTCAATATTTTTAAGGCAGAAAACTCCATGAAAAATATCACTTTTTACGGTCGTTTTGAGGCTGATATTCTTGCTGGCCGTAAAACGATCACCCTGCGTGAAGCCAGCGACGCGGATTTTACTGCAGGCGATCAGGTTCGCGTCAGCCGTTATGAAGATGACGTGTTTTTCTGCAATATTGAGATTATCGCGGTGACTCCCGTACAGTTCGATGATCTCAACGATCAGCACGCCATGCAGGAAAATATGACGCTGGATGAACTGAAACAAATCATCAGCGAGATTTATCCGGGGCTGAAAGAATTATTTATGATCGAGTTTTGCCTGCGTTAATAGCACAAACGCGCCGGGAACCCTTCCCTGCGCGCCCTTCGATAATTCAGGCTTCTTTCGCCACCTGTGCCCGGCGGAAACAATCCGGATGATGGGTATTAATCAGGCCGGTTGCTTCCAGCCAAGCGTAGACAATTGTCGGCCCGACGAACTTAAAGCCGCGTTTTTTTAAATCTTTCGAAATACGTTCTGACATCGCATTCTGGGTGGGTACCGGCCCGGTATGCTGAATCGCTTTTCCGCCGATTTGTGACCAGATCCACTTACCGAAATCTTCTCCCGCCTGCTGCATGGCGAGATATGCACGGGCATTCCCGATCACCGCCGTGATTTTGCTGCGGGAGCGGATAATATCGGCGTTGTTCATCAGCCGTTCGATGTCTTCTTCGGTAAATCCGGCGACTTTTTCGGGTTCAAATTGACAAAAAGCCAGCCGCAATGCATCACGTTTTTTCAGCACAATCCGCCAGGATAACCCCGCCTGAAAACCATCCAGCATCAGTTTTTCCCACAGTGCCCGGCTGTCACGCACCGGCTTTCCCCATTCATGATCGTGATAATCAATCATCATCGGGTCATTTGTGCCCCACAGGCAACGGATCAGGTCAGTCATGGCGAACTCCTGAAATCAAAAAGTCCTTTATTCTAACGAGATTGATTTGTGTCATCATATTTTTTAAGCACAGGAATTATATTGCGCGTCTTTATAAACAGGATGGAACCATGTTTAGTCGTTTAAGTCGTATATTTAGCCCATCAACCCCCGCTCACGGAAAAGGAACGGTGACGAATGATACCTTTCCTAAATTCTTTATTTCCATAGGAAATTCTTGTGCTTATCGATACGATTCACGAGAGCCGGACATGATAAAGGCGCAGGGGTTTATCGGAACAACAAGCCGGGATGAAGCAGAGTTTCGGGTATTCGGGGATAATACGGTTTTTGCATCCAGAACCAAAAAAGGTGCTAAGGAATTCCTGAAAACAAGAACATTTACGGGAAAAAAAAATTTTCAGTATCTTTATGAAATCAATATCATAGGGAAACGCAGTTTTTCATTTGTTGAAAATTACCAACGTGATCAAAATGCGCTCATCGAGGCGATATTAAACTCTTTACCGGCTGAATTACTGGCAGGTATGTCAGTTGCTGAGGCAAGATCGCTGGCACATACTGCGCTCATCCGCGATTTCAACAGCGTTGATGAAATTCAAATCGAAGCACCAATCTCTTCGCAAAGAATCAATCATATTGCTACCACCCTGGTGTGATTATTTAAAAATTAGCCTTGCAGTAACTCATTGATATCCAATAAGCAGTGAGTTTCTGCCTGCCCGAATCCATTGATACTTAAAGCTTATAATTTCCCCGTTATTGATGTGTGCACATATTGTGGTTATGACCTAAACTGTATGTTGTAACTAACTGGAGGGTTTATGGCGGATTATGATTTAATTGCCCGGATGAACGGTTGTTTTAACGAGCTGGAAATGGCATTGCACGATCTGGGGAATTTCCTGGGGCGACTGGAATTATTGCAGGCGCGGGTCTTTGCCTTGCCTGAAGTGGCGAAAGGCGAAGAACATAATCCGGCGGACAAAATTACGGTCACGCCTCACACCGGCGAAGCTGCACAGCATCTGGCGTTACAGCATTTTCAACGTCTGTTTATTCATCATAATAACGAGAATGTCAGCAGTAAATCCGCCGTCCGTTTACCCGGTGTGTTGTGTTATGCCGTGGACGCGGCGGAGCATCAGTCTGCCCTGCTGCTGATTGAAGAAGTGAATAAGCTGAAAGCTGAGCTGGAACACATCGTGACCGTTGAATCCGGTCTCGCCCGTGAACAGCGTTTTGAGTTTGTGCATACCCACCTTCGCGGCCTGATAACGCTCAACGCTTACCGTTCGGTGACATATCTCAATGACCCGGATTCCGTGCGCTTTGGTTGGGCGAACAAACACATTATTAAGAATGTGACCCGCGACGAAGTCCTGGCACAGCTGGAAAAAAGCCTGAATTCCGGGCGCGCTGTCTCGCCTTATACCCGTGAGCAATGGATGGAAAATATTAACCGCGAGATGATGGACGTGAAGCGTCTGCCTGAACATGCGGCGCTCAAATTCAAACGCCCGGTGAAAGTTCAGCCCATTGCCCGCGTCTGGTACCGCGACAATCAGAAGCAGGTGCAACATCCCTGCCCGCTGCCGCTGATTGCGTTGTGTCTTCGGTCACCGATGATGCAGATGCCGAAGCTGGGAGTATTACCGGATTATGATGTCACGATGATCAAACACAAATACAAACCGCAGTCGCAGCCGCTGAGTCTGCTGATTAAACGCCTGCACCTTTATACCGATCATCCTTTATAAATCAGCCAGAAAAAAGGTCCGGTTTCCCGGACCTCATTTCATCATCAGCAATGTGGTCCTTCAGGCCTTCATGCTGCCCACCATCGCTTCAGGACGCACCCACTCGTCGAACTGTTCTTCGGTCAGATAACCGAGTTTCAGCGCCGACGCCTTGAGAGTCAGCCCCTCTTTATGGGCTTTCTTGGCAATTTCAGCAGCTTTGTCATAGCCGATATGCGTATTCAGCGCGGTGACCAGCATCAGCGATTCATTCAGCAACTGGGTAATACGATCACGGTTAGGTTCAATGCCGACCGCACAATGCTCGTTAAAACCGCTGATACCATCCGCCAGCAAACGAACGGATTGCAGGAAGTTATGGATGACCAGCGGGCGGAACACGTTCAGCTCAAAGTTACCGGATGCGCCGCCAATGTTCACTGCAACGTCATTTCCCAGCACCTGCGCGCACAACATAGTCATGGCTTCGCACTGCGTCGGGTTCACTTTGCCCGGCATAATCGAACTCCCCGGTTCGTTCTCCGGAATCGAGATCTCGCCAATGCCGCAACGCGGGCCGGAAGATAACCAGCGCACGTCGTTGGCGATTTTCATCAGCGAAGCAGCCAGCCCTTTCAGCGCACCGTGGCCATGGACCAGTGCATCGCAAGTGGCCAGCGCTTCGAACTTATTCGGCGACGTCACAAACGGCTGTCTGGTCAGTTCTGCCAGCGCTTTCGCCACGCGCACGGCGTATTCAGGATGTGTATTCAGGCCGGTACCGACTGCCGTTCCGCCAAGCGCCAGTTCGGCAATATGCGGGATGCTGTTTTCAATGTGCGTGAGGCTATGCCCCAGCATGGCCATCCAGCCGGAAATTTCCTGTCCCAGCGTCAGCGGCGTGGCATCCTGTAAATGCGTACGACCAATTTTCACAATGTCGCGGTAGGCCGTAGCTTTATCGGACAGCGTTTTATGCAGCACTTTCAGTTGCGGGATCAGGGTTTCGCGCAACTCAATCACCGCCGCCACGTGCATGGCCGTCGGGAAAACATCGTTAGAACTTTGGCTCTTGTTCACATCATCGTTCGGGTGAACTTTACGTTCTTCGCCGCGCACGCCACCGAGAATTTCACTTGCCCGGTTAGCCAGCACTTCATTCATATTCATGTTGGTCTGGGTGCCAGATCCGGTCTGCCAGATGGACAGCGGAAATTCGGCAGAATGCTTGTCCGCCAGCACTTCATCGGCAGCGGCAATAATGGCGTTTGCCCGCTCAGCAGGCAGTAGTCCGAGATCCATATTGACGCTGGCTGCCGCACGTTTCGTCAGTGCCAGCGCGTGGATCAGCGCCGTGGGCATTTTTTCAGAGGAAATACGAAAGTGCTCGAGGGAACGTTGCGTCTGTGCGCCCCAAAGCTTATCTGCCGGAACATCAATTGGCCCCATTGAGTCTTTCTCAACGCGTGTAGATGCCATTACTGTCTCCTTAGATGCTTATTGCGATGATAAATCAGTTTTTTTGCAGGGTTTTATTTGCCGCACGCGCTCCCACGCATCCGTTGGCGGCCTGTTGATTATAGTGACATATAAGCCTGGCGTATAATTCGATTCGATCCCCAATCTGAAAATGTATGTCAGCCGCATTTTTTGGGCCTTCGCAGTTGTAAAGCCGCCCTCGTCATTGTTTACTAGTCGGCAATATTTTCTATTCAGGATGAAGCAATGCAAAAGATGCATAACGGTGTACAAAATTACGCCTGGGGCAGTAAAGACGCGCTGACTAAACTCTACGGAATTAAAGACGCAGAAGGCCGTCCGATGGCTGAACTGTGGATGGGGGCCCATCCGAAAAGTAGCTCCCGGGTTGAGAATTCCCATGGCGAGGACATCTCCCTGCGCGACCAAATCAGTGCCGATCTGACGGCGCAACTGGGCGACAAAGTGGCCAAGCGCTTTGGGGAATTGCCTTTCCTGTTTAAAGTGTTGTGTGCCGATCAGCCTCTGTCGATTCAGGTGCACCCGAGCAAAAGTGCCGCTGAAATAGGCTACGCCAAAGAAAATGCCGCCGGTATTCCGCTGGATGCCGCCGAGCGTAACTATAAAGATCCGAACCACAAACCTGAACTGGTCTATGCCCTGACGCCTTTCCAGGCCATGAACGGTTTCCGTGAATTGCGCGAAATTGTTTCATTACTGCAACCCGTGTCCGGTGCGCATCCGTTAATCGCCAGTTATCTGATGTCTCCGGACGTTGACCACCTGCGGACGCTGTTTGCGGGCCTGCTGAGTCTGGAAGGTGAAGATAAATCCCGTGCACTGGACGTACTGAAATCCGTTCTGGATGAACAACACGGTGAACCGTGGGACACTATCCGCAGCATTTCTGAATTTTATCCTGATGACAGCGGCCTGTTCTCCCCGCTGCTGCTCAACGTGATCACCCTGCAACCGGGCGAAGGGATGTTCCTGTATGCCGAAACGCCCCATGCTTATCTTAAAGGCGTCTCGCTGGAAGTGATGGCGAACTCCGATAACGTGCTGCGCGCGGGCCTGACGCCGAAATACATTGATATCCCTGAGCTGCTGGCGAATCTGAAATTCAACGCCAGGCCCGCTTCTGAATTGCTGACCGCGCCGGTTGTCAAAGGTGCAGAACTCAACTTCCCGATCCCGGTCGAAGATTTTGCGTTTTCGATTCACAGCCTGGCTGCTGAACCGCAAACGCTGGAACAGGACAGTGCGGCGATCGTCTTCTGTATTGAAGGTCAGAGCGTTCTGGTTAAGAACAATCAAACTCTGGTTCTCAGTCCGGGTGAATCGTGTTTCCTGTCAGCCACTGAGTCACCGGTGACTGTCAGCGGCAACGGCCGTATAGCACGCGTGTTCAATACACTCGATAAATGAACAGCTGATTAAACAAAATGGGGCTAACTGCCCCATTTTGGTGATTTTTTTGCTGATTCAGCTACACTCTGTAGACAAATAACGCCGGAAGGCGTTTTTTATTTTCGGGATATTTCATAAGGATAAACAGAGATATGAAGAAGTCGTTAGTCGCTGTAAGCGTCATTGTCGTCCTTGGCGCGGCCTGGACAGGCGTCTCGTGGTATACGGGCAAGCTAATCGAACAACATATGGATGAGCAGGTTGCGGCGGCCAACAGCCAGCTGCAAAGTGCTTATCCGAAAGCCGGACTGAAAGTCAGCTATCAGGATTACCAGCGCGGGCTGTTCAGCAGCAAAATGCGCATTGTGCTGCAACCGGAGCCTGCTGCCGCAACGGCGGGCACCAGCCTGCTGAAAACCGGTGACGAAATTGCCTTTATCGAAACTATCGATCATGGCCCTTTCCCCGCTGCTCAGCTGAAAAAATTCAACCTGATCCCAAGCATGGCTTCCGTTCATTCAGAACTGCAAAACACGCCAACGGTGAAAGGTCTGTTTGATGTCACCAAAGGCAAGTCTCTGGTCACCATTGACACCCGTGTTTCCTACAGCGGGGCAAGTTCTTCGGCAGCTGACATCATTCCTGTGACCTATCAGAAAGATGAAAGCCTGCTGGCCTTCTCCGGCGGTAAAATTAATGTCGATGTCGACAAAGATCTGACGGCGATGAAGCTGGACGCCAGTACCGACAGCATCGCCCTGACCTCTAAAAATCAGTGGGGTCAGCTTGAAAAAGTGACCCTGGCCGGTTTCAGCATGGACAGCGACACCAAACAAGGTAAGTTCCAGGTCGGTGTGGGTGATCAGAATCTGACTGTGAAGCAAATCCTGGTGAACGTTGACGGCAAAGATGCCGCTTCGCTGGATAACTTCAAACTGGTGAGCAAATTCTCTGAAAATGGCAATAACATCGGCGGTCAGCAGGATTACACTCTCGACGCACTGAAAATTCAGGGTGCAGATTTCGGTTCAGCCAAACTGACAGTGAAACTGGATAAACTGGATGGCGCGGCGATGAAACAGTTCGCCGACAATTATAACCAGCAATCCCGCGCACTTCTGATGCAACAGGGTCAGATTGATCCAGCTGTTTATCAGCAACAGGCCGCCGATTTACTGCTGGCGAATCTGCCACTGCTGCTCAAAGGCAATCCGAGCATCAGCATTGCACCATTGAGCTGGAAAAACAGCAAAGGCGAAAGCAGCTTCAACCTGCAACTGGATCTGAAAGATCCGACCGCGACGCCTGCCCAGACGCAGGATCAGATGTTGTCTCAGATGGTAAACAAGATTGATGCCAGACTGACGATCCCTCTGCCGATGGCGACACAGGTCACCACGCAGGTCGCTCAGCTGGAAGGCTACAGCGCAGATGATGCTGCTAAACTGGCTCAGCAGCAAGTTCAGGGCCTGGCCGCAATGGGTCAGATGTTCAAACTGACCACGGTGAAAGATGACACCCTCTCCAGTAACTTCCATTACGCTGATAATCAGGTTGACCTGAATGGCCAGAAAATGACGTTGCAGGAATTTGCAGGTCTGTTCGGGATCCTGGGCGGGCCGGCAGCGCCAGCACCAACCCCAGAGCAGGAAGCACCGGTGGCTCCGACGCCAGCGCCGGTACCGGCTCAGTAATCCTCTTTACTCCTCCCCGGCTAAGGGGAGGAGTAAAACCTCAGTTACCTAAGGATTTTTCAGGCGTGACCACTCCTACCGATCTCCTTCGTCTGCAAGACGTTTCTTTTACGCTTAACCATATCCCGCTGCTTGAACCTGTTTCCCTCACCCTGAATCCAGGGGAATTTACCTTACTGACCGGTCCTTCGGGGAGCGGGAAAAGTACGTTGCTAAAGATTATTGCCTCATTGCAAAATCCGACCGACGGGATCCTTTATTTCAAAGGCGAAGACATTACGCAGATTAAACCTGAAGTGTATCGTCAGCGCGTGTCCTACTGCTTCCAGACGCCGTCGCTGTTTGGCGAAACGGTATACGATAACCTCGCCCTGCCTTATCAGATCCGTAATAAAAAGCCGGATGACGGGCAGCTTCGCGACTGGCTGAAACGGGTAAATTTATCCGAAGATATGCTGACCAAACGCACACAGGAGCTTTCCGGCGGCGAAAAGCAGCGCGTCGCGTTGCTGCGCAATCTGCAATTTATGCCGGATGTTTTACTGCTTGATGAAATCACCAGCGCGCTGGATGAAGAGAATAAAATCAACATCAACGACATTATTGCCGGGCTGGTTGAGAAAGAGCAGATCGCCGTGTTATGGGTGAGCCATGACCTGAACGAAATCCGCCACGCCAAAAACGTCATTACCCTGTCCCGTCATTTACCAGGAAACGCGGCGCATGAATCAGCATAATATTACCAACCAGTCACTGGCTCTCGCGCTGATCCTGGTCGTCGTCGCCCTGCTCGTCAGCAAGAAAGAAAAGCTTGGGCTGGAAAAAGACATCATCTGGAGCGTTGCCCGCGCTATCGTACAACTGGTGATTGTCGGCTATGTCCTCAAATACATTTTTGATATTAATAACAGCCTGTTAACCGTACTGATGGTGCTGTTTATCTGCGTGAATGCCGCGCTGAATGCTAAAAAACGCAGCCGTAATATCGATAACGGATTTGTCATTTCGTTTATCGCCATTACGGCGGGTACCGCACTGACATTAATGATTCTGATCCTCAGCGGTTCAATCGAATTCCTGCCAATGCAGGTGATCCCCATTTCGGGGATGATTGCCGGGAATGCGATGGTGGCGGTCGGGCTGTGTTACAGCAATCTTAACCAGCGTTTTCTGGATAATCAGCAAAAGATCCTCGAGATGCTGAGCCTCGGCGCGCCGGTAAAAATGGCCTCCGGCCGGATTATCCGCGACAGCATTCGTGCCGCGATGATCCCGACCGTGGATGCGGCGAAAACCGTCGGCATCGTCAGCCTGCCGGGCATGATGTCCGGGCTGATTTTTGCGGGTATCGACCCGGTGAAAGCCATTAAATATCAGATTATGGTGACGTTTATGCTGCTGGCGACCGCGAGTTTATCAACGATCATTGCCGGCTATCTCGCCTACAAACGTTTCTACAATAACCGTGCACAATTGCGCGATTTGAAATCATCGTAAAACGTGTCTTTGCCCGCAGGCAAATAAACCGGCGGGCAGACTTTTCAGGCGTTATAAATCAGACAGCACCTGACGCAGATTGACCTCTCCGGCGGCCTCGTCATCAAGATCCAACACCCCTTCCAGGTCATCCAGATGTTCCTGCATAATTTCCGCCGCCTGCGTATTGTCCCCCGCTTCGAGCGCATCGATAATCGCCTGATGTTCATCACACTGGCACGACGGCACTTCGTTACGCTGGTACAGCGCCACAATCAGGGAACTGCGCACCATCAGGTTCGACAGAATTTCACTCAGGACATCATTGCCCGAAATTTCCCCGAGAATCAGATGAAATTCACTCAACTCCCGCACAATGGCGCGCCGGTCTTCGGACTGGACAGCTTCACGTTCTCCGCGTAAATGACCGGTAATACGGTGACGGTGACGCCGGATCACATCCGGCCCGATGCACTCAACAATCGCCCGTTCGATAGCACGACGGGCAATAAACACTTCACGCGCTTCTTTGGCGGTCGGTTGCGCCACCATGGCACCACGGTTAGGTTCGATGGTCACAATGCGTTGCATTGCCAGACGCTGTAACGCCACCTGAACGTGGTTACGGTTGGCACTGAGTGCGTCAACAAGCTGTGATTCCACCAGACGGGTACCCGGACGCAGGCGTTGCTGCGCGATAGCTTTAGACAGAACATCGACAATGCGCTGAACTTCCAGCTGCTTGGCGGTTGTAGTTGGATTACTCATGGATGACTAAATGGCCTCTTTCTGGCAGTTTCCGTGCAACCTATCACCATCTGCCCGCGTTCGTCATTAGTAAATGATATGCACTTTCAAATCATGTAACAAATCTCAATAAATAGCACATAAGATTCATTGTAATTATCATTCCCGCACGCATTCACAATATCCCTGTTATTGCCTTCCGTATCCTTGCAATACCTCACGCTACGCAGACAAATTTTCAGAGCATGTAAGTATGCATGCCAACGTATTGAAAACAGGACAATAATGAAACACGTTCTTTTGAAGCACTTACTCAATTTTATCTTATTAGCACTGGGAGCCGTGTGTACCGCGCTGGTGATCTGGCTGGATGTGGCCGTATTTAAAGACGGCATACAGGAAATTTCCGCCACAGAATTTCTTCAGGAACTTTCACTGCTGACCATCAGCGCATTGTTTTTCTTACAGGCCAGAAATCATCCGGCATTGCGCGGAGGCATGATCCTGATTGGCGGATTCTTCAGCTGCATGTTGATCCGTGAGCTCGATGCTTTGTTTGACCTGATTCACTATGGCTCATGGGTGTATTTCGCCAGCCTGTTCGCGGCCTATTGTATCGCCTGGGCCTGCATCACGCCGAAAACCAGCCTGCGCGGATTGTCAGCTTTTCTGGTTCATCCGGCCTGTCATTATATGGTTTGCGGTCTGGTACTGATCCTGGTGTTCTCACGGGTCTTTGGGATGAACATGATCTGGCGAGTGGTGATGCAGGGCGAATATGTGCGGACAGTGAAAAATATTGTCGAAGAAGGCACCGAACTGATGGGTTATCTGTTGTGTCTGGGTTCTGCAGTTGCCTTCTGGCAGCGCAGTGAACCACTGAAAACCCTGTAAAATTCTGCCTGCTGCGGGTTTGTGCAGCAGGCTTTTTCGTTTCAGACGCGCCACGGCAATACGCCTTCCGGCAGACGACGTGCAAACAGCGAAGCCAGCAGCATAAAGACCAGCACCACACCAATCATCAGGCACCCCACGGCTGCGGCCAGCGTGGAAGAACCGCCCTCATCAAGAAACACAATCATCGGTCCGAGCGTTTGCGTGCCGGAGGTTACCAGCAGAATCGACACCTGAATTTCATTCAGCGCGGTGAGGAACACCAGAATCGTTCCTGCCATGGCCGACGGCGCCGCCAGTGGCATCACTATGTCGCGCATCCGTTGCAGGAAACCGGCACCGAATATTTGTGCGGCCTCATCCAGCGAACGCTCGATTTGCGCAAAACCAGCCAGTGTCGGACGAAGCACCAGAGCCATAAAACTGGAAAGATAAGCCGCAAGGATAATCCATACCGTGCCGTAAAGGCTGATATGCACCAGTGGCAAAGGTTTGAGGAAAAACAGGATCGCCGCAATCCCGGTCACAATCCCCGGCAACGCGTAAGCCAGCTCTGTCGACAGCTGCAAAATACGCACCAGCCGCGTTCGCTGCCAGCTCAGGAAATACGCCAGAAACAACGAGGAAAGTGTCAGGATCAGCGCGGTTATCACGGTCAGCCCGAGGCTGGTCATAAAGGCATGGCGGATTGCCGGATACCCGAACAGCGCATTGGCATAGTTGCTCAGCGTCAGACTCTGCAGGGTCAGCGCCTGACCAAAACCCGTGGTCAGGGAGGTGGTCATCAGCGCGGAAAGCGGCAGCAACAGCGTCATCAACATCCACAACCAGGCCGTCATTTCTACCGGTAAACGCCAGCGCCCCAGAGACTGATGCAGCGCACGCGGCGTCCCTGTCACACGCACATCCTGCCGCCCGCCCAGCCAGCGGCTGAACATCAGCCCGGCAAGCGTAATCGCGGCAATCAGCAGCGAAAGCACCGCCATATCCGTCAGCGCCGACGCCCCCGCGCTGTTAAGTTGCTGGTAAACCAGCGTGATCAGCGTCGGGATACGACCGGGAATACCAAGCATAGCCTGAATACCAAAGTTACCCGCTGCGGTAACAAACGACAGCGCCGCACCGGCAAAAATAGCCGGACGCACCAGCGGTAAAATCACGGTAAACAACACCCGCCACGGCTGTGCCCCGCCACAGCGCGCGGCTTCCACCAGCTCGGCCGGTAACCTGCGCAACCCGGCCCGCACCATCAGGAAAACCAGCGGTGCATTGTGCAATCCCAGCAGGACAATAATGCCGGTCAGCGAATACAGCGGTGAAGGCGAACCGGCGGGCAGCGTTAACCCCAGCCATTGCAATACCGGACTGGATGGCGAAAGTGCCTGAACCCACGCCAGTGCAGTCACCTGCGGCGGGATCATCAGTGGCAGAATAAAAGTAAATACCCAGGCCTGCTTACCGCGCAGATTGGTCAGTGCGATAAGCAGCGCCGCCACCGTGCCCAGCACCATCGCCAGAAGGGTTGAGATGACGGCAATCGACAGCGTATTCAGCGTGGCGGTCAGAACTTTTCGGGTACCCAGTAAATGGCTGAACCGGGCGATGTCCGGCACACCTTCCGGGGCAATGGCCGCCCAGACCAGCCGCATCAGGGGCGCTATCGACAATAACCCGATCAACAGCGTCAGAGCCCAAAGTACCCCCTTCTCACTGCCCGGCCAGAACCGGCGCGAGGGGGTGACGCGGCGCTGAATTTCACTCATCACGCTCATCTGCCTGTCCTTTGGGCTGTCAGCCGCCGAAGATTTCAGTGAATTTGGCGCGAACTTCTTTATCATCCGCCACCGCTTTGTCCGAATCCAGCGTCAGCAGCTTAATCGAATCCAGCGGAGCGAAGCCTTCAGGTGCCGCAACGCGGGTATCAATCGGCCGGTTACCTTGTTTCGCGACCCATTGCTGGCCCTGAGGTGACAGCATGAAATCAACAAACGCCTTCGCCGCAGGCACGTTATGTGCCCCGGCAAGAATGGCTACCGGCTCAGTCACAAATGAAACGCCTTCTTTCGGATATACCAGATCAATCGGCGAGCCCTGCTTTTTAGCGCGGATGATATCAGCATCGGTAATCACGCCGTACTTCGCCATACCGCTCGCCACCGCTTTCAGCGCCGGGCCGTTGCCGCCTTCAGGGGTAATACCGTTCTGCGCCAGTTTCTGATAAAACGCCCAGCCGATATCCGGCGTATTAATGGCCGTATGCAGGTGATACAACGCCGCCCCGGAATACAGCGGGCTTGGCACCGCCACCTGACCTTTGTTTTGCGGTTCGGTCAGCGCCATCCAGCTGTCAACCGGTACGGCGTTTTTCGTGTTATAGGCAATAACCGTGGCGATAATTTTAGTCCCAAACCAGGTTTTATCTTTGTCGTAAAAATCCGGGCTGATATCTCCCACCAGCGCATCGGTATAGGCCATCAGTTTGCCGTCTTTTTTCAAAGCGCCCAGATTGATGGAGTCCGCCACCAGCAGCACATCAGCTTTCACGTCTCCGGCCATCATTTCGGTTTGCAAAATATTCATCAGTTGCGTGGTGCCGTTGCGCGTCCATTCCACCTGCACGTTCGGGTAAGCCGCCTTGAAGGCATCAATCGTTTGCTGGGCAATTTCCGGCGCCTGGGAGGTATAGACCACCAGCTTTCCGGAAGCGGTTTCGGCAGCATATGCCTGTCCCTGCGCGGCGCAAATCAGCAATGCGCTCAAAGATAACGTGATGGTTTTTAAAATATGCATAGCCCTGTCCTTAGAATGGGAAAATTATTGGGGAAGGATCCAGCCGTCGGTAATGACAAACGTGACAATGTCACCCGAATAACTGTTAAGCGAAACAGAGGAATGAAGGGAAAGCTTCAGTGCAGGCTCACTGACTGGCGCGAGGTCAATCTGGTGATAGCCGCCGCGGTAAATCTCCCGTGTAACCCGTGCAGCGATACCCGGCTCACCGTTCTGAGCAAAACGTAAATCAGCAGCATGGACACACACCTGCGCCTCACTCACCATTATCTGATCTGCCGAAGCCCGTAAGCGGATACGCATACCGAACACATCAGCCCAGGCAGTGCCGTTGCCGGCGGGCTGAATATTTTGTGCCGGGATAAGTCGGCCGTCGTCGATAAACGTCGCCACCATCTCGTTAGCCGGCTCCCGGTACAGCGTTTGCGGCGTGGCAAACTGCATCACTTTGCCCTCGTTCATCACCACTACACGGTCAGCCATCGCCATCGCTTCCTGCTGATCGTGGGTGATATACAAAAGCGTTGCGCCGGTATGCTGATGAAAACGCCGGAACTCTTCTTCCATCGCCGCACGTAAATGCACATCCAGATTCGCCAGCGGCTCATCCAGCAGCACCACGCCGGGGCGTGTGACCAGACAACGTGCCAGCGCCACACGTTGTCGCTGCCCACCGGACAAATCTGAAGGACGGCGTAGGGCATAATCGCTCAGCCCCACCAGCGCCAGTGCATCCTGCGTTCGCGTCCGCCGCTCATTGCGATCCATCCCTGTCACTTTCAGGCTGTAAGCAACGTTTTCTTCCACCGACATATGCGGCCACAACGCGTAGTTCTGAAACACAATGCCCAGCTCGCGCTTTTCCGGTGGCACATGTACTTCTGTGGATGAAAACAAACGTTCACCGACAGTGATGGTGCCACTGTTCACCGGTTCGAAACCGGCAACGGTGCGCAGCAACGTGGTTTTGCCACAGCCTGAAGGGCCGAGCACCGCCACAAATTCACCGTGGTGAATATGCAGCGAGACGTCATTGAGCACCGGTTGCGTGGTAAAGGATTTACTCAGGTGGGAAATCTGGATGGCAGACATGCGTCGGATGTTTCCTCAAGGCGGCACTGGCCCGTTCAATGAGGAAACAAATTACTGCGGTTTTGTGACTGTTTTATGAACTGGCTGAGAAGTGAAACCATTCAGGTTTGCAAAATCTTCGCGTGCGCACCATATGCGGCGATAAATTCCCCGGCAATCGCCACGGCAATTTCTGCCGGGAGTTTGCCGCGCACATCGGGCAGCCCCACCGGACAACGCATTCTCGCCAGTTGCTCCGCCGAAATCCCTTTCCCCGATAAGCGGTAATCAAAGCGTTTACGCTTGGTATCCGAGCCAATCAGCCCGAAATAGCGAAAATCGCCGCGCTTCAGGATGCGCTCACTCAGGGCAAAATCCAGCTGGTGATCGTGCGTCAGCACCATGAAATAACTGTCAGCGGGCATCTGCGCCACCGTGCTTTCGGGTTCCTCATCCACAAGGCAGGTGACGTGCGGGTCTACCCGTGCCGGAAACTCACTGGCACGGGCATCTACCCAGGTAATGCGACACGGTAAGGTGGTGAGAATATTCACCAGTGCCCGCCCGACATGACCTGCACCGTAAACTACAACGTGCGGCTGAGGTTGCCCCAGCGGTTCAAGCAACACTGACGCCATGCCTCCGCAACATTGTCCGAGCCGGGCCCCTAATGAAAAACGCTCGAAGCGGCTGGTTTTCACGCCCTCCTGCAACATCTCGCGGGCAATGGCCGTCACCTGAAACTCAAGATTGCCGCCACCCAGCGTATAAAATTGCTGGTCAGCGGTGATCAGCATTTTGCTGCCTGCATCACGTGGTGTGGAGCCCTGATTCTCCACTAATGTCGCCACCACGCACGGTTCCCCGCGACGTTGCAGATCATGTAAACGGGTGACCCAGTCATCAGTACGCATGAGAACCTCCTCAGCTGGCAACTTTTGCGATAGGATTATCAGCACAAGTGACAACGTCACTCTTAAAATGCAACTGATTTATCGCATTAAGCACTCTTTCCGGGGTGGCGGGTGCATTGAGGTGCGGATGCACACGGTAATCAGCCAGGCTGGCCACGGCATCTTTAATGGCACACCAGACGGAAATCCCGAGCATAAACGGCGGTTCCCCTACGGCTTTGGAATGGAAAACGGTGTCTTCCGGATTTTTGCGGTTCTCCACCAGTTTCACGCGCAGATCCTGCGGAATGTCGCCAATTGCCGGAATTTTATATGCCGCCGGACCGCTGGTCATTAAGCGCCCTTTGTCGTTCCACACCAGCTCCTCCGTGGTCAGCCAGCCCATGCCCTGCACGAATCCGCCTTCCACCTGACCTATATCAATCGCCGGATTCAGTGAGTCGCCGACGTCATGCAGAATGTCTGCCCGCAACAACTTATATTCACCGGTTAACGTATCGACCAGCACCTCTGCACAGGCCGCGCCGTAGGAGAAATAATAGAACGGATGCCCGGCTGCTTTACTGCGATCGTAAAAAATCTTCGGTGTTTTGTAATAGCCGGTACTGGACAGCGGCACCTGATTCAGCCAGCACTGAGTCGCGACCTGTTCAAAACTAAGATACTGATTTTTAACCCGTACCTGACCGTTGCTGAAAGTGATGTCAGTTTCCTGCGCACCATGAACACGCATCAGCATCTCAACCATGCGACCTTTAATGATTTCCGCCGCATTTTGCGCCGCTTTACCGTTGAGGTCCGCGCCGGATGAAGCGGCCGTCGGCGAGGTGTTGGGCACTTTGCCGGTATCGGTCGCGGTGATCTGAATACGACTGATATCTACCTGAAATACCTCAGCAACCACCTGCGCAACCTTGGTGTTCAGACCTTGCCCCATCTCGGTGCCACCGTGATTAAGCTGAATACTGCCGTCGGTATACACCAGCACCAGTGCGCCTGCCTGATTGAGAAAACTGGCAGTGAAGGAGATGCCGAATTTCACTGGTGTCAGTGCCAGTCCCTTCTTGAGATAAGGATTACTGCGGTTAAATTGCGTGACAGCGTCACGTCTTGCGGCATATTCTGCGCTCTCTTCCAGTTGCTGCGTCATCTCCTGCAACAGGTTTTGCCCGACCGGCTGGTGATAATGCGTCACGTTGCGGGTTTCCTGACCGTAGTAATTATTTTTACGCACCGTCAGCGGATCCATCCCCAGTTCGCGGGCGATGTGATCGACAATATGCTCAATCGCCACAATGCCCTGCGGGCCGCCGAATCCGCGATAAGCCGTATTCGACGCCATATTGGTTTTACAGCGATAACCTGTGATCAGCGCGTCACCGAGGTAATACGCGTTATCAGAATGGAACATGGCGCGATCGACGATAGAGCCGGAGAGATCCAGTGAATAACCGCAGTTGGCCGCCAGTTTGATGTCGATACCCTGAATCACCCCGTCATCGGTAAAGCCCACGTCATAACTGACATGAAACGGATGACGCTTACCGGTGATCAGCATGTCATCCTGACGTGACAGCCGCATTTTTGCCGGGCGTCCGGTCAGATGTGCCGCCAGTGCCGCCAGGCAGGCCGCGCCCGCCGCCTGTGTCTCTTTACCGCCAAAACCGCCGCCCATCCGGCGCATATCAACCACAACTTTATGCATCGGCAAATCCAGCACCGAGGCCACCAGTTTTTGCACTTCAGTCGGATGTTGCGTCGAGCTGTACACCAGCATCGCGCCGTCTTCGCCGGGCATTACTGAGGCAATCTGCGTCTCAAGATAAAAGTGCTCCTGACCGCCAATTTCCAGTTCACCCTGTAGACGGTGCGGCGCACACGCCAGCGCCATCTCAGCATCGCCACGCTTATGCTGGTGCGGTTCCTCGACATAATGTTCCAGCGCCAGCGCCTGTTTCACCGTCAGCACCGCCTCACGCGGCTGATACTCCACGTTTGCCAGCGTCACCGCGGCACGGGCGGCTTCCATTGAGGTTGCCACCACCACCAGGACAATCTGGCCGACATACTGCACGCTGCCCTGCGCCATCAGCGGATCGCCATGAGTAAGCGGTGCAATATCCGGGTTGCCGGGCACATCTTGTGCGGTCATTACCCGCACCACGCCCGGTACGGTGTAACAAGGTGCGGTATCAATATGCAAAATATCCGCATGCGCGTGCGGACTGAGCAGCGGCACCAGATGCAACTGATGAGGGAACTCCAGCCGGTCATCGATATACACCGCTTCCCCGCTGACGTGTTTTTCCGCGCTTTCGTGTTTCTGGCTTTTGCCCACGCCGCTCTGCAACCCTGTACAAAACAAGGTTTCCATCTCAGCCTGAGAAAGTGATGGTTTGGATTCAGACATAATGAGTTACCCGCATCAGTGTTTCAGGAGAGGTCATTTCGATATAGCATCGGCGCAGCAGATTTTTCGCCACCTGCATGCGGTATTCCCGGCTGGCACGGAAATCGCTGATGGGTGTGAAGTCCTGCTCCAGCGCCTGACAGGCCCGTTCGATGGTCGCCGTCTGCCACGGCTGGCCGAGTAACTGCGCTTCACAGGCGCTGGCCCGTTTCGCCACTTCCGCCATACCGCCAAACGCAACACGGGCATGCACCACCACACCGTTTTGCACGTCGATATGCAACGCCGCGCAGACCGCAGAAATATCGTCTTCCAGCCGTTTCGACACTTTATAAATCCGCAACTGGCGTGCCGCCGGGGTGTTGCGGGGAATGCGAATTTGCTCGATAAACTCTCCCGGCTGCAACGCGGTTTTGCGGTACCCCAGGAAGAACTGATCGAGCGGGAGTTCCCGCTGCTCAGCGCCGCGCCGCAGCAACAGCGAAGCGCCGAGCGCCAGCAACACCGGCCCGCCGTCACCGATTGGCGAAGCGTTGGCGATATTGCCGCCAAAGGTTCCCTGATTACGAATTTGTTGTGATGCAAACCGCTCAAGCAGTTCGCCAAACTCCGGGAACTCTTCATGTAACACCGGCATGCAGTCGCTGAGCGGTGCCGCCGCGCCAATATGAATAGCCTGACCGGTCAGCGTAATGGCTTTGAGTTCAGGGATATGGCTTAGCGAAATCAGCTCAGGCAGGCGCTGATAACGCTGCGTGACGTCCAGCGCCAGATCGGTGCCGCCCGCCACCAGACGGGAATCCGGGTGGGCAAGATAGCGTGCGGCCAGTTCATCAACACTCACCGGTTGTTCCGTCGCGCAAATCGCGGCGAGTGTCTCCAGCGTTTGCCGGGCATCAGCATCAAACTGATCGGCCTGCGGCGCAGCCATAATAGCCTTCGCTGCATCCATGATGGGCCGGTAGCCCGTGCAGCGGCAAAGATTGCCCGACAGGGTTTCCTGCACGCTTTCAACTGTAAAAACAGGCTTGTTTTTCTCCATCGCGAACAGTGACATCACAAAACCCGGTGTGCAGAAGCCGCATTGCGAGGCGTGATTATCCACCATCGCCTGCTGCACGTGATGCAGCTCGCCGCGATGTCTGAGATCCTCCACGGTGATCAGTTGCTTGCCATGCACTGCGGACATAAACGTCAGGCAGGCGTTAACCGTGCGGTATTGCAACCGGTCACCCTGCTTTTCTGCCAGCACCACCGTACAGGCGCCACAGTCACCGGAGGCACAGCCTTCTTTGGTGCCGCAACGCCCTGCATCGCGGCGCAGATAGTGTAAAACCGTCGTGTCAGCGGGCAGATTTTCCGAGTGGATCCTGCCGTTCATCAGAAATTGGATCATGATCATATCCTTCAAAAATTACTGGTTTGCTCCCTCCCCTGCGAAGGGGAGGGAGCAAAGGCTTTACAGCCATTCAGAATCAGTGTCGTGACCTCACCAATGATGTGTTCACGCGCCTGCATATCACCTTCGAAATTGCCGTACATATGTTTCACCTGCACCGCGAAATCAGCGTAATACTGCGTCACCGCCCAGATATGCATGATGAACAGGCGGGCATCCAGCGCACGGATTTTGCCCTGCGCTATCCACTGATGGATCAGTTGCTCTTTGCCAACAATGTTCTGCGTCGCCTGCGGCCAGTATTTATGCAAATAGTGCCCTCCACCGAGCACTTCGCTGGTAAAAATGCGCGACAGTTCCGGCTGATCAAACGAGAAATTCAGCTTATTGCGGATATAACGGCTGAGCACCGCTTCGGGTTCGCTGAGCGACGGATCAAACTGAATAATATCGCCCCAGACTTTCAGCACTTTCTGTAAGAGTTCTTCGTAAAGCTCCTCTTTCCCGGCGATGTAATAATGCAGTTGGGCTTTTTTGATCCCCGCACGCCGGGCAATGGCCTGCGTGGTCGCGCCCTGAAAACCCTTTTCGCTGAACTCTGCAATCGCTGCGGCATGGATATTTTCCAGCGTGCGTTCACGGGCAAGGCGGACTTTGCCGCCGGTATCACTGTTCATCATGCTGAGAGTTCCTCCTGCTGAGCGTCCCGCACATAAACCGGTTCGCCGTCAACGTAGGTGCAATACACATTGCGGTCATCACCCAGCGTCATCAGCACAAACAGCTTGTCAGCCAGCGTTTTACTGTTGGTGGCACGTAATTTTTGCAGTGCACTGACACCCGGCTCAAGCACCACAAAATCCGCCTCTTTACCGGCGTTAAAATTGCCAATTTTATCGTCGAGATGCAGCGCCCGTGCGCCGCCGAGTGTGGCGTGATAGAAGGCTTCGAATGCGGATAAACGGTAACGCTGAAGCTGCCCGACTTTGTAGGCTTCTGACAGCGTTTCCAGCATGTTGAATGTCGTGCCCGCACCGACGTCCGTGCCCATGCCGACGCGGATTTGTTTCTGCCAGGATTTCTGCAAATTAAACAAACCGCTGCCCAGAAACAGATTGGACGTCGGGCAAAAAGCGATAGCCGAATCCGTGTCGTGCAGGCAATCCCATTCGCTGTCATCCAGATGCAGACAGTGTGCAAACACACAGCGCTCGCCGGTCAGGCCGTACTGATGATAAACGTCGAGATAATGCTGGTGTTCAGGGTGCATTTCTTTCACCCACGACAGTTCGGCGACGTTTTCGCTCAGATGGGTATGCATGTACACGTCGGGGAATTCCTGCTTCAGCAGCCGTACTTTTTGCAGCAGTTCCGGCGATGATGTCGGTGCAAAACGCGGCGTCAGCGCATAGCTCAGGCGCTGACGATTATGCCAGCGCGCAATCAGCCCGCGTGTGTCGCGTTCACTTTCTTCAGGGGTTTCCAGCAGGGCGTCCGGGGCGTTTTTGTCCATCATCACTTTGCCCGCCACCAGCCGCATATTGATGTCGGCCGCTTCCTTAAACAGGGCGTCGACAGATTGCGGATGGACGGTGCCAAACACCAGCGCGGTGGTCGTGCCGTTAAGCAGTAACTGGCTGATGAAGAATTTCGACATGCGCCTGGCGTAATCCGCGCAGTGATATTGTTGTTCGGTCGGAAAGGTGTAACGCGTCAGCCATTCGAGCAACTGCTCGCCGTACGCGCCGATCATTTCGGTTTGCGGATAGTGAATATGCGTATCGACAAAGCCCGGGACAATCAGCTTGTCGCGATAATCATCAATATCCAGAACAGCGGTTTTACGTGCCTGCGCCAGCTTGCCCTCACCTTCCTGCCAGCTTCCCAGCCAGATGACAGTGCCGCCACTGAGCAACATCAGGCCGTCTTCGATATAACGCACCTGCGCTTCAACATCTTCCGGGCGTAATACCGGCTCACGGATATCGAAGAAATTTCCGCGAATGGCGCGGGTGATGATCTGACTCATGGCATTGTCCTTCTCTGCAACATTATCTTTCAAGACTGATAACAGAACATCTGCAAAGCTTATGCCAAATCTGACCAACTGGTCAGATTAAACAGTCAGACCGGTTGGTCAGAAACTTCAATACCAGATCAGAAATAATTCATGTAGCTATCCCGGAGGTCGTCTGAGCGAGGGTGTGATAATATTCACAATCATCAGAAATCATTAATTAACAGCTTAATCTATAACAATGAAAAATATGACATGCAATTTTCATCTTAACCAGATGACATTTTTAAAGACACAAACCCGGGATATATCAGTTTCGGGTTATGGCGTTTGTGCGGGGATGGTAAGTTCATGGATCCAGCATGAACTCTCTGAAAAACCGCAATCCTTTTTATTCTATAAAAATACTTATAATTTTATTTCCCGCCAGCGCGCAATTACATGTAACTACATGATATCTAAAGAATTAAACCTCTCTTTTAAAAGTGATACTTTTTACCCGGTCAAACAAGTAAATTTAAAAACAAATAATTTCCAGTCCTTTTTTACCTCCCATACCCGGGGCGTTTTCAGTATCGTTATTTATGCAGGGAATGGTTATTCACACTGCATTGGTATGAGCGTGCATAACGAGAATTATAAAATATTTGACCCCAACCTCGGTGAGTTTCAGATAACAAAAAGCCGGAATTTTTCTTCTTTTGTTTGTCAGGACTGGATCTCCCAAAAATATCCCCCTTCGCGTACACCGTATTTGCAGATAACCCAATATAAATCAAAGCTTCCGAATATCGCTATTTCAAAAGCACTTCATATTGCGGATTGAATTCGTCAAATATGGGCAGCGCAGCGGCACCGAGCGCAGGGGTGTCGCTGCCGGACATGCCAAGGCGAATGCGTGCGCTCTGCGTATAGCGGCTGCGCACCGAATTATACAGCGGCGTCAGGCGTTTAATCAGCTTTTCCACCAGCGGTTTCGGCATAGTTCCGCCGATAATCACGCTTTGTGCATCGAACACGCATTCCATAATATTGATGGCCTGCAGCGCCGGTTCGACGGCGGTATCCAGCCATTTATCAAACACTTTCTCATCAACGTTCAGCAGATCTTCGGGCATGGCCGTCATCGGATCCAGCCCGCAGGCTTCGTACGCCGCCTGTAACGAAACATAGCGCTCCAGGCAGCCTTTGTTACCGCAATAGCATTCACGGCCGCCCGGTTGCACCACAATGTGGCCGACTTCGCCCGCATTGTGTGCATGACCGGTGTAAATCCGGCCATCGGTAAAGATGCCTGCACCCAGTCCGGTGCCAATATAAAGATACACAAACGACGATAATTGTTTGGCGACACCGTGAAAACGTTCACCGATGGCGGCGACTGTGGCATCGTTTTCCAGTGTCACCGGCCAGCCGGTCGCGGCGCTTAAACGTGCTTCAATATCAACGTTATCCCAGCCATGCAGTGTGGTCGGCCCTTGTGATGAAATCCCTTCCACGCCAAACGGCCCCGGCATCACCACACCCACGCCTAAAATTTTTCGCCAGTCAATTTTCACCTGTTGGCGCATTTCTTGCAGAACCTGATCGATAAGAGCCAGCGTGGGCTCTGGCTGCGGTTTCTGCACATGGATCAGTTTGCGAAAACGAACGGTTCCGGTCAGATCCACCAGCACAGTCAGCAGCGACTGATGATCAAGATGGATGCCTATTGAATAGGCGCTGTCAGGGTTGAGTGTCAGTGGCGTTGCTGGCTGACCACGCCCTCCCGCACGGCGCGGCAGGTGGGAAGACAGGATACCCGCCTGCTCGAGTTCGGTGGCAATGTTGGAGACGGTTTGGGGGGTGAGCGACGTCAGCCGGGCGATCTCAGCGCGGGTGAGTTCACCGTTAAGGCGAATGGCTTCGATCACCACCCGACGATTGTGAGCACGGGCGTGCTCAAGATTGGTACCAGACGTTGTTATCACATCCCTCTCCACGGTGAAGACCTTGCGGGCAAGTATGTGGCCAGTGAATACAGCAATCAAATTGATTTTATAAATTACAGAAGATGAATATGACGGTGGCATCACAGCTTTGAATGTTATTGGCATGTTAATAATAACCGCCAGTCACTATTGAGATTTGAATCATCCGTGTAGCACACGTTTTATACCCAAGATAATTCGGGTTGCAGGAAGGCGGCAAGCGAGTGGATCCCGATGAGCTGACATAAGTCAGTGATTCGGGTGACGGAGCATAGCCAACGCATCAGCAGCCCGAAGTATGAAGGGTAAATCCGGCAGGGACGCAGGGACTGGCAGAGTTATGCCTTCCCATTTTTTTTTAGCCGATTAAAGCAATCAAATTGATTTAATAAACCTAACCCTGTTTCGGAGAATGACGATGAGCCTACGATTTACCCCTGCGGCCACCCTGTGCGCCCTCTCTGCCCTCACCCTGGGCTATTCCGCCAGCGCGCTGGCTGATACTACGATCAGTGCCTTATTTATGACTCAGGCGGCGTACAGCGAAGCGGATATCCGCGCAATGACCGCTGATTTCACCAAACAGCATCCCGACATCAAAGTGAATCTGGAATTTGTGCCGTATGAAGCGCTGCACGACAAAATCGTTGCCGCGCGCGGTGCCGGTGACAAAGGTTATGACGTGGTGCTGTTCGATGCCATCTGGCCGGCTGAATTTAACAAATACGGCCTGTTGCAGGATGTCACGGCGCGTATTCCGGCTGAAGAAAGCAACAAGATTTTTGACGGCGCGATTTCCACCGTGACCTATAAAGACAAACGCTGGGGCATGCCGTGGATCCTCGACACCAAATATCTGTATTACAACAAAGCCATGCTGGCCAAAGCCGGGATCACCACCCCGCCAGCCACCTGGGCTGACGTGGAAAAGCAATCTGAAATTCTGAAAGCAAAAGGCATTGTGAAATACCCGCTGGTCTGGAGCTGGTCACAATCCGAAGCGCTGTTGTGCGACTACACCACGCTGGTGTCAGCATTCAAAGGGGATTTCTATAAAGACGGTAAGCTGAACTTCACCAATTCCGGTGCGATGAAAGCCATCAGCTACATGAAAGAGACGCTGGATAAAGGGCTGACTAACCCGAACTCGCGTGAATATCTGGAAGAAGACGTGCGTAAATCGTTCTCCAACGGCGATGCGGCTTTCGCACTGAACTGGACCTACATGTACAACATGGCGAACGACCCGAAACAGAGCAAAGTCGCGGGCGACGTGGGGGTCATTCCGGCACCGGGTGAAACCGCAGGGGGTGCATCCGGCGTTAACGGGTCGATGGGGCTGGGCATCGCCAAAGCCAGCGCACATGCGGATCAGGCGTGGGAATACATCAGCTACATGACATCACAACCGGTGCAGAACAAATACGCCAAACTGAGCCTGCCAATCTGGAAATCGTCTTATGAAGATCCGGCGGTGCAGAAAGATCAGGAGCAGCTTATTGCCGCAGCGAAAACCTCGCTCAACGTGATGTTATCGCGCCCGGTGACCGCGGATTACTCCCGTTTGTCCAACATTTTGCAGCAAAATATTCAGGCGGTATTACAGGGTAAAACCCCGGCACAGGATGGTATGGAAGCCGCGACCCAAGCCGCTGACCGTTTACGTTAAGTTTTAAAGCCAACACGACAATTAAGCCCGCCCGGTTTCAGCCGGACGGGCTGGGAAAAGATATGCTGACATTACCCCAACGCGAGAAACGACAAGCCTGGCTGCTTCTGGCACCCATGCTTGTGATGATGTTTTTACTCACCGCCTGGCCGCTCGCCCGCACGTTGTGGCTCAGCTTTACCGATGCCGGGTTAATCGGCGACGGTTCTGCGCCCAACTGGGTGGGCAGCGAGAATTTCATCTATGCGCTGACGGATCCGGATTTTCGTGCCGCTCTGTGGCGGACGCTCTATTTCACTGTCGTCTCGGTGGTGATTGAAGGCATTATCGGCGTGCTGGTGGCGCTGTTGCTGAACCAGCCGTTCCGGGGACGCAGCGCCCTGCGCGTGCTGGTGATTTTGCCGTGGGCATTGCCGACTATCGTCAACGCAACCATGTGGCGGCTGAACTTCAACCCGGATTACGGCAGCATTAACGCCCTGCTTTCTCAGCTCGGGCTGATTGACGCCTACCGCAGCTGGCTTGGCGATCCGTCTTCGGCGATCAATGCCGTGATGTTTGCGGATATCTGGAAAAATTATCCGCTGATCACCCTGCTGGTGCTGGCGGCGCTGCAAACCATCCCGGAGGATTTATTCGAAGCCGCACGGCTTGACGGCGCATCGGCTTTCCGGCGTTTTCGCAAAATCACCTTACCGGCGATTGCCGCACCGCTGGCCGTGGCGCTTGTTCTGCGCACCATCGATGCCTTTAAAATCTTCGACATTATTTATGTCATGACCCGTGGCGGCCCGCTCGACAGCACCAAAACCGTCAGCTTCTTTGTCTATCAGGAATCGTTCAGTTATCTGCGCGCTGGCAGCGGAGCCGCCTACGCGATACTGATGACGCTGATCTGCGCCCTGCTGATCATGATTTACATGGTGATGTTACTGCGCCAGCGCCGTTCCGGGAGCAGCGAATGAAACAGAAAATCCGGCTCGTTTTACGTTACGTCGCGGCGCTGATCCTGGCCGTCTCGATTCTTGCCCCGCTGCTATGGATGTTCCTGATGAGCGTCAGCTCGGCGGAAGATCTGACCCGTATTCCGCTGGAATGGCTGCCGCGTCACTGGGATTTCAGCCGTTATACCCGCCTGCTGACCTTGCAGGCCGGCACGCCCGGCGCACTGTTCCTGCATGCGCTCGGCAACAGTGTGCTGGTTGCCTGCGGTGCCACGCTGGTGTCGTTGTTGCTGGCGATACCGGCGGCCTACAGCTTCTCGCGCTATCCCGGCCGCGACGGCTGGCTGTTTGGCAGTCTGGCGATTTACATGGTGCCGCCGGTGGCATTTGTGTTGCCGCTGTATTTCATCCTGCAACAGCTGACGCTTCTGAATACGCATCTCGGGCTGATTCTGGTGTACTGCTCGATGATCCTGCCGTTCCTCACCTGGATGCTGAAAAATCAGTTTGACGCGTTGCCGGTAGATATCGAACAGGCCTCGCGCCTCGACGGGCTGCGCTACTGGCAGGTATTGCTGCGCATCACGCTGCCACTGGCAAAACCGGCGCTGGGCGCGTCGGCCATGTTTGGCTGGCTGCTGGCCTGGGATGAATTTTTCTACGCCCTGTTGTTTACCAACAATATCGATGCCCAGACGTTGCCGGTCACCATTGCCGGATTCACCGCCGGGCGCGCCACTGATGACGGTCTGATTGCCGCTGTCGGGATCCTTGCGGCCATTCCGCCGCTCTTTATTGCGCTCTGGCTGCAAAAAACCATGGTCAGCGGATTAACCGCCGGCGGCAGCAAGGGCTGAAAATGAACATCAGGGAAACCTCATCAATGACAACAAAACCTCTGACCCGCGCCACGCTGTATGTGACGGGCAATATCAACGTGGATTTGATCATGAGTACGTTGCACGAATGGCCGAAAAAAGGCACGGAAGCGATGCTCGAAAGCAGTGCATTACGCCCCGGCGGGTCGGCGGGAAACTGCGCGCTGGCACTCTCTGCGCTCGGCTCCCCTTTCAGGCTGGTGGCAAATCAGGGCAATGACCAGTTCAGCGGCTGGCTGGCGGGTCTGTTTCCGGAAAGCGCCTCGCGCTGGCCGACCTGTGATTGCGAAACCTCACTGACCTTTGGCGTGACGCATCCTGATCACGAAAGAACGTTTTTCAGTAATCAGGGGCATATCGTGCGCCTGTCCATGCAGGACGTTCTGGGGCAAATCCCTGAAACGGCGCAGGCCGGAGACTGGGTATTACTGTGCGGCACCTGGCTGTGTACCGCGCTTTACGCCGACTATCCGCAACTGCTGGCAGCACTGAAACAGCGCGGTTATCAGGTGGCTGTCGACAGTGGCTGGCCGCCGGAAGACTGGAGCGATGCGTTGCGGGAACAGGCGGCAAAATGGCTGCCGTTCTGCGATGCACTGCTGCTCAATGAAGTGGAAACCCTCGGGCTGGCGGACGCCGCCACGCTGGATGTCGCCGCGCTGATATTGCTGGAACAGATGGCAGAAAACGCCTTTTGCGTGGCGAAATGCGGCGCTGATGGCGCACGTTTATGGGCAAAAAACCTGACGCTGCATCAGCGCGCCGAACCGGTAGACGTGGTGGATACCATCGGTGCCGGAGACAGTTTTAACGCCGGATTTTTATCCGCGCTGATTTATGGCCTGTCGCCTGCCACGGCACTGCAATGGGGGGTTCGCGTTGCCGGTTGTGCCATCAGCAGTTCCCCGCGCCGTTATCCTGACTGGCAATCACTTTTTGGCCTTGTGGAGAAAATCTAAATGGCTCTGGTAGAACTGGTAAAAGTCGCCAAACATTATGGCAAAGTGCAGGTGCTGAAACCGCTGGATCTGACCATCCCTGACGGCAGTTTCACCGTGCTGGTCGGCCCCTCGGGCTGCGGAAAATCCACTTTACTGCGCCTGCTGGCCGGGCTGGAATCCCTGTCTGACGGCGATATTCTGCTCGATAAACAGCAGATCAATAATTTTGACCCCGCCGATCGGGATATCGCGATGGTATTCCAGAGTTACGCGCTCTATCCACACCTGACCGTGGCCGAAAACATGGCGTTCCATATGCAGGTAAAGAAGGTGCCGAAAGCCGAACAGCATGCCAAAGTACAACAGGCCGCCAAAGTGCTGGGGATTGATCACTTACTGAAACGTCTGCCGAAAGATTTGTCCGGTGGCCAGCGCCAGCGTGTCGCCATGGGACGCGCGCTGGTACGTAATCCGAAAGTGTTTCTGTTTGACGAACCGCTGTCTAACCTCGATGCACAACTGCGTATGGAACTGCGTGCAGAAATCAAATCGCTGCATCAGCAGTTCCGCACCACGACGGTGTATGTGACCCATGATCAAATCGAAGCCATGACACTGGCTGATAATATCGTGGTGATGAAAGACGGTTTTATCGTGCAACAGGGCGACCCGTTGTCGATTTACGATAAACCGGTGAATACCTTTGTGGCGCGTTTTATCGGTTCACCGCCCATGAATCTGCTCAGCGGCGTCTTCTGCAATATTGACGGTCAGCCGGGTGTGAACTGTAATCAGTTGTGGTTCGCACTGCCGGAGAAGTGGGCGTTGCAGGCGCGGCATTCTGAAGGCGAACCCGTCACGCTCGGCCTGCGTCCACATGATTTAAAACCGGTGGAGCACAACGCCCAACCCGGCGCCATATTACGATTGCTGGAAGTGACCGGCGAAAGCAGCCTGCTGCATATCGACTGGAGCGGTTTCCCGCTGCACGTTCAGTTCGCCGGACGCGCCCGTGTCAGTGCCAGTCAGCCGCTGTATCTCGATGCTAACCGTGAGGCGATCCATCTGTTTGATGCGCAGACCGGTGAACGGCTGGCGGAGGATCTGCGCTAAAAATGACTCTCAATGGAGATAAACTATGGAATACCGTCTGTTAGGCCGGTCTGGCCTGAAAGTTTCAGTTCTGAGCCTCGGTACCATGACCTTTGGTGGTCAGGGGAAATTTGCCAAAACCGGGCAAACTGACGTTGAGGCCGCACAACGCCAGATAGGATTATGTCTTGATGCCGGGATTAATTTGTTCGATACCGCTGATGTCTATTCAGGCGGTGAATCGGAAGTGATCCTCGGTAAAGCGCTGGGCAGCAAACGTCACGAGGTGCTGGTCGCCAGTAAAGCCCGCTTCCCGATGGGGGATGGCCCGAATGACCGCGGCTCATCACGCCATCATATCCTGCGCGCCTGCGAAGCCAGCCTGAAGCGTCTTGGCACGGATTATCTGGATTTGTATCAGTTGCATGAATGGGACGGACTGACGCCGCTGGAAGAAACCCTGCGCGCGCTCGACGATCTGGTCAGCAGTGGCAAAGTGCGCTATGTCGGTGTCTCTAACTTCTCCGCCTGGCATGTAATGAAAACGCTCGGCGTGGCGGAGGCGAATCACTACATCCGTCCGGTCAGCCAGCAAATCCATTACACCCTGCAGGCGCGCGAAGCGGAATATGAGTTGCTGCCCGCCGCGCAGGATCAGGGGCTGGGCGTACTGGTGTGGAGTCCGCTGGCCGGCGGCCTGCTTTCCGGGAAATATCGCCGCAATCAGGCGGCACCGGAAGGCACCCGCCATCTGGCCGACTGGGGCGAACCGCCGGTGCGTGATGAAAGTGCGCTGTATGACGTCGTTGACGTGCTGGTGGACATCGCCGAAGCACGCGGCGTTTCTGCGGCGCAGATTGCGCTGGCCTGGCTGATTGCCCGTCCGCAGGTGACCTCGGTGATTGTCGGTGCGCGTAACGACACCCAGTTACAGGACAATCTGCTCGCCGCTGATGTGACCCTCAATAATCAAGAAATTGAACGACTTAATCAGGTCAGTCAGTTGCCTTTGTTGTATCCTTACTGGCATCAGGCGCAGACCGCACCGGATCGCTTGTCTGCGGCGGATTTATCGCTGATCGCGCCCTATCTGAAGAAGTAACTGCAACAAAATGATACGCACTGAGACCGGTTGACTATGGCCGGTCTCGTTGTTTTTGTGTTAATACTTAAAGAGTTTCTTTAGTGGGCCTTGTGCACACCTTGCTTAAAAACAGAGGAATACCGGGATGATTATTTTTGTTACCGGCGCAACTGCCGGATTTGGTGCTGAAATCGCACGTAAATTTGTTAAAGAAGGTCATAAAGTGATTGCCACCGGCCGCCGTAAAGAGCGTCTGGATGACCTGAAAGCCGAACTGGGAGACGCGCTTTACGCTGTTGAGCTGGACGTCACTAACCGGGCTTCTATTGAAGAAGCTATCGCCAGCCTGCCTGCTGACTGGCAGAACATCGACGTGCTGGTCAATAACGCCGGTCTGGCACTCGGTCTGGAAAAAGCGGATAAAGCCTCGCTGGAAGACTGGGATAAAATGATCGACACCAACACCAAAGGGCTGGTGTACATGACCCGCGCCGTGCTGCCGGGCATGGTTGAACGCAACACCGGCCATGTGATCAACATCGGTTCCACCGCAGGTAACTGGCCTTACGCAGGCGGCAATGTGTATGGCGCGACCAAAGCCTTTGTGCGTCAGTTCAGCCTGAACCTGCGCACCGACCTGCACGGCACCCACGTTCGCGTCACCAATATCGAACCGGGTCTGTGTGGCGGCACCGAATTCTCTAACGTGCGTTTCAAAGGCGACGATGAGAAAGTCAGTAAAACCTATGACAACACGAATCCGCTCACCGCAGCCGATGTGGCCGAATCGGTATTCTGGGCATCCACCCTGCCAGCGCACGTCAACATCAACAGCATCGAAATGATGCCGGTCAGCCAGTCTCTCGCCGGTTTGCAGGTCCATCGCGAAGGGTGATGTTGGTTCCTGATTTGAAAGAGAAAGCAGCTCCGGCTGCTTTTTTGTTATCTGCATTTTATCAATCAGTACCCGCAAAAAAAGGCGCGGCAACCCTGCCCGCGCCCTCTTTTCTAACGATGACTGACGTAACGGTTATGCGCTCAGCCAGCCCAGTTTGATCACGAACAGAACCGACAGCACGACCAGTGCCGAATTCAGCTCACGCCAGCGGCCGGTCAGCAGTTTTGCCAGCGTCCAGGTGATGAAACCAAATGCGATACCGTTGGCGATGGAGTACGTGAACGGCATGGTCAGCGCAGTCACGGTGACAGGCGCTGCCACGGTGATGTCTTTCCAGTCGATTTCCGCCAGGCCAGACGTCATCAGCACCGCGATGAACAGCAGCGCCGGTGCGGTGGCAAAGGCCGGAACGCTGCCTGCCAGCGGAGCGAAGAACAGGCTCAGCAGGAACAGAATCGCCACCACAATCGCCGTCAGACCGGTACGGCCACCGGCGCTCACGCCTGCCGCCGATTCGATGTAACTGGTGGTGGTTGAGGTGCCGAGCAGGGAACCGAACAACGCCGCCGCACTGTCAGCGACCAGCGCACGGCCCATTTTCGGGATATTGCCATCTTCGTCGGCCAGACCGGCGCGTTTAGTCACGCCAATCAGGGTACCGGAGTTGTCGAACACATCCACAAACAGGAACGCGAAGATCACGCTAATCAGCGAGACGTTGAATGCGCCTTTGATGTCCAGTTGCATAAAGGTCGGTGCAATGGATGGCGGCATCGACATCACGCCGCCAAACGGTGAGTAACCCAGCGCAATCGCCAGAATCGTCACGCCCAGCACGCCGATCAGTACCGCGCCTGTCACTTTGCGTGCTTCCAGCACCACAATCACAATGAAGCCCAGCATGGCAAACAGCGGACCCGGTTTGGTCAGATCGCCCAGCCCTACCAGCGTGGCCGGGTTAGCCACCACAATACCGGCGTTTTCCAGCGCAATCAGTGCGAGGAATAACCCGATACCGGCAGCAATCGCCGAACGCAGCGGCAGCGGAATACTGCGGATAATCCATTCGCGGATTTTAAAAATCGATAACGCGAAGAAAATACAGGCTGAGAGGAAAACGGCACCTAATGCGATCTGCCAGGTGTAACCCATATGCAGAACCACGGTGTAGGTGAAGAAGGCGTTTAACCCCATGCCCGGTGCCAGTGCGATCGGGTAGTTGGCGATAAAGCCCATCAGTGCGGAACCGATTGCGGCAGCAAGACACGTTGCCACAAAAACCGAGCCTTTATCCATCCCCGTCGCGCCCAAAATAGACGGGTTAACAAACAGAATGTAGGCCATTGCTAAAAATGTAGTGAGTCCGGCCACAATCTCAGTCCGCACGTTAGTACGGTGAGCTTTTAACTTAAATAGTTTTTCTAACATGAGAAGGAATCTCTTGGTCGCGTGATCACTTTCAGTCGGGTGATCAAAAATGCACGCTTGTTATTAGTGTTGTTTTTCAAAACACGCACGCGCGACAGCAGAACGAACGCCACAATTCGTCCGGCTATTTTTCCGGTGGAAAACAGTACGCGAGCTTAACCGTGTTTTGACGAACCCTGTCATTGCCCGTTTTGCCTGCAAAACAACCTGAGGTGATTGTTTTACAAAGGGGCATCGGACAATCTAGGAAAAATGAGTGATGCAGTCCATAATAGTTATCTCACTTATTCACTGCATAAATTAGTACACCCATGTCGCCATTCTCCCGTTTTTCGCAATATTTTACCGAAGTCGCCCGAACAGGAAGTTTGCGCAAAGCGGCAGAAGTGCTGCACGTCTCGGCGTCGGCCATAAACCGGCAGATCCTGCAGGCTGAACAAACGCTGGAAACCCCGCTGTTTGAACGCCTGCCCACGGGCCTGAAACTGACGTCGGCGGGCGAAATTTTATTCGATGACATCCGCCGCTGGCGGAAAGAATTTTCCCGCACCCGCGAACGTTTCGATGAAATTCAGGGGTTGCGGCGCGGGCATGTCACCATATCCATGATTGCCGCACTCAGCGAAGGCATGGTGGCGGAGCTGATTGCCGAAGTGGGCGCAGAACACCCTTACCTGACGTTTGATATCCGCATCGAAGACAGCCGCAATATCAGCGAACAGGTCAGTTCAGCGGAAGTGGATTTTGGATTGTTACTCGATCCAGTCGAACATACCGGGCTGGAAGTGCGCGCTTTTGCGGAACTCCCTATCGGGATTGCCATGCCAGTCGGGCATAAACTGTCGCAGCAGGAATCGCTGTCGTTCAGCGATATCGCCGCCTACCGCCAGATCATTCCCTCCGAACCGCTGATGGTCAATGCCCGCGCCAGGCTGCTGTATAACCGCTATCAGTTACTGGAAACGCCCTCAATTGTCTGCAATGACGTGCGCATGATGCGCGAACTTATCCGCAAAGGTGCCGGTGTCGGCGTACTGAGTTTGTTAGATGTATTGCCGGATTTACAGGAAAAGCGCCTGGCGTTTGTGCCACTACAGGGGCGCAGCGCCAAACCGCTGACGCTGGCGCTGTGTGTTGCCCCGCGCCGTCAGTTATCCCGCGCGGCACAGATTGTGATTCAGAGAGTGATCGTGCTGATGGAAAGATTGTCGCAATAAGCACGTTCAGGAGGTTTTCCAGCCAGAAATGATGATCAGCATCCCTGCCAGCGCCACGCATGCCCCCAGCCAGTCGGTGGTGCTGAGTTTCACGCCATCGACAAACCGCAGCCACAGCATGGCGGTCATGACATAAACCCCGCCGTAAGCCGCATACACCCTGCCGCTGGCCGCCGGATGCAGTGTCAGCAACCAGACGAATGCTGCCAGGCTGAGCGCCGCAGGCAATAACAGCAGCACACTTCCCCCTTTGCGCAGCCAGAGATAAGGTAAAAAGCAGCCGATAATTTCTGCCAGGGCGGTCGCAAAGAACAGTAAAGACGTTTTGAGCATAATGGGGCCAGGTTTACAGTCCGTAGTTCAATAAGATATCAACCAGTTTACAGGCAAAGGATGACGTCATTCAGCCGGATGTTATAATTCATGGATTCGCCTGAGCGATGTGTATATCAAAAAAAGGATGAGCTAATGAATACAACGTTTATAACCCGACTGACCCGCAGTGTGCTACCGGTGGTTTTGCTGGTCATGACCGCAGCATGGCAGGCGCCTGCACTCGCGGCCACCAATTGTGCGGGGGGAACCTGTGTCTTTGGCGGTACCGGCAATGATGCCATGACCAACGAAGAAGCCCGCCAGAGCAAAGAGCAATGGAATGAAACCCAGCGCCTGCGTGCCATGAAAAATCAGCGTAACGAGAAAGACTTCTCCAAATACGATAATTCAATTGATCTGCGCGACAAGTGTGAAGCCAGCCAGAACATCAATGCGTACTGGGAACCGAACACCGAGCGCTGCCTTGATCGCCGTACCGGCCGTCAGTTACTGGCTCCGTAAATCCTGTCTGCTAGACTCGTAAGTACACTGGTTTTCATAAAAGGAATGAATGATGAAAAAGACACTTATGGCAGGTCTTGCTGTCGTGATGTTCGCACCGCTACTGGCACAGGCTTCCTGTGAAAGCGTAAAAGCTGACATTACCCAGAAAATCGTGGCAAACGGTTTGCCTGAATCAGGGTTTAAACTGGATATCGTGCCAAATGACCAGGCCGATCAGGCGGGCGGGCAAGTCGTTGGTCATTGCGGTAATGACAGTCAGAAGATTGTTTATACCAAAACCGCTGACGCGGGTGATAATTCAGCGGCAAGTCCTAAGACCGGGACGAGCCAGGATTCTCAGTGATAATGCCTTTCTCCTCCCCCTGCGAAGGGGGAGGAGCAAATCAACATCCTCTAAGCCGATTCCCTCTCCACCAGCCCCGGCGGCACAATAATATTCTGCGCTTCCAGATTCTGCCCGCCAATCCTCAGCAACAAGCGCCTGGCCGTTGCATGGCCGATTTCCCGTGCGGAGTTCGCAATGGAGGTCAGCGGGGGTTCCGTCAGTTCCGATTCCGGGGCATCTTCCATGCCTATCAGGGCGATTTTTTGCTGGAAGAAACTGTCTACCGCCCCGCCGCCGACTTGTGCGCCGGTGCGCATGACGCCGAAATAGGCCCCCAGTGCGACAGAGGATTTATGGCAGACAATCGCGCTGATTTTCGGATAGCGGGATAATAAGGTTTCGGCAGCATCGGCGGCGCATTTTTGCTGATAGTCACATTCGATAATCCATTCCGTGCGAAATGGCAGACCGTATTGCAGCAGTGTGGCGCAGAAACCGCCGAGGCGTTCAGCACGGGTTAATGAATTGCTCAATCCGCCAAGATAGGCGATTTGTTTGTGACCCTGTTTGATCAGATATTCCGTGGCCATTTTCGCCGCGAGCATATTATCGGGACGGACAACGTCCACCCCTTCAATGCCGCCGGAGCGCGCGGCGCAAATCAACGGGACGCCATGTTCTTCGGCTTTTTCTCTCAGCCCGCCGAGGGTATTCACGCCACCGGCGATCACAATGCCGTCCACGCCGTGGGTCAGCAAGGTATCGAAACAGCGCATCAGCCCTTTACCGGACGGGCCACTTTGCAGCAGAAATAACACTTTGCCCTGCGCTTCAAACATCTCGCTGAGACCGGCGGTCATTTCGGCATAAAAGGGTTCGCAGATATCACGCACAATCAGCCCGACCACGCCGGACTCACCGCCGCGCAGCGTACTGGCCTGACGGTTACGCACAAAGCCCAGTTCATCCACGGCGCGGTTAACCCGTTCAGCCGTCGTCTGGGAAATACGCCCTTTTCCGCTGAGCACCAGCGAGACGGTGGTCACCGAAACACCGGCGTGCTGTGCCACATCAATAATGGTGATTTTTTTAGGGTTCATCAGAGGTTGTCGTTCGTATCAGACTGCATAAAACGGGATCCTTTCCCGCCCGCGGTATCCGCTCGTTGGAATACTTAGCGTGGTCAAACAGTTATACCTAATTTTCGACATTGAGTAAAACGTTTAACCTTGATTTAAGCCATGCAGGACAGGCATTGCTTAATATTGTGAGTTACAACACGTATTAATCAGGTAAAACGTTTTATCTTAGCCACCATCAAAAGCAGCTTAATAAAACAACTCAGGGAGCGGGTATGCCTGCAAATAAAAAACAACGTGTCACACTTTGGGAATTCTTCCAGAGCTTAGGGAAAACTTTCATGCTGCCGGTCGCCTTGCTGTCGTTCTGCGGCATCATGCTGGGCATCGGCAGTTCATTAAGCAGCCACGACGTCGTGACGCTGATCCCCACATTAGGTAATCCGGTTCTTCAGCTGATTTTCGTCTGGATGAGCAAAGTCGGATCGTTTGCCTTCAGCTTCCTGCCGGTGATGTTTGCTATCGCCATCCCGCTGGGTATGGCGCGTGAAAACAAAGGTGTGGCGGCGTTCTCCGGCTTCGTCGGTTTCGCCGTGCTGAATCTGGCGATTAACTTTTTCCTGACCGCCAACGGCACATTGCCGACCGTCGATCCGCTGGTGCTGAAAGCCAATAACATCCAGATGATCCTCGGTATCCAGTCCATCGACACCGGTATTCTGGGCGCGGTGATTGTCGGTATCATCGTGTACATTCTGCATGAGCGCTACAACACGATCCGTTTGCCGGATGCACTGGCCTTCTTCGGCGGTACCCGTTTCGTGCCGATTGTCACCACGGTGGTGCTCGGTCTGGTCGGTTTACTGATCCCCCTTATCTGGCCTTTCTTTGCTGCGGGCATTAACGGTCTGGGCCGTCTGATTCAGGGCGCTGGCGTGTTTGGCCCGATGATTTTCGGTTCCGGCGAGCGTCTGCTGTTACCTTTTGGTCTGCATCACATTCTGGTTGCACTGATCCGCTTCACCGAAGCTGGCGGTACGCTGGATGTCTGTGGTCGCGAAGTCAGCGGCGCGCTGACCATCTTCCAGGCGCAGCTTTCCTGCCCGACCACGCACGGTTTTTCTGAAAGCGCGACGCAGTTCCTTTCTCAGGGCAAAATGCCTGCCTTCCTCGGCGGCCTGCCGGGTGCGGCACTGGCGATGTACCACTGCGCGAAACCTGAAAACCGTCATAAAATTAAAGGCCTGCTGATTTCCGGCGTGGTTGCCTGTGTGGTTGGCGGCACCACTGAACCGATCGAATTCCTGTTCCTGTTTGTTGCGCCGGTTCTGTACGTGATCCACGCCATCCTGACCGGTTTGGGCTTCACCATGATGTCCGTGCTGGGTGTGATCATCGGCAATACTGATGGCAACATCATCGACTTCGTGGTCTTCGGTATCCTGCACGGCACTGCCACCAAGTGGTATCTGGTGCCGGTTGTGGCGGCTATCTGGTTCGCGGCTTACTACACCATCTTCCGCTTCTCCATCACGCGCTTTAACATTAAAACGCCGGGCCGTGAATCTGAGAACATGCCTGCCGCCGCTGCGGTGCCGTCTTCCAGTAAATCTGGCTACAACGTTCCGGTTATTCTGAGCGCACTGGGCGGTGCCGGTAATATTGTTTCACTGGATAACTGCATCACCCGCCTGCGTCTTTCCGTGGCAGATATGTCGCTGGTTGACGATGCCACGCTGAAAGCCAACCGCGCCATCGGTGTTGTGCATCTTAACGAACACAACCTGCAGGTGGTGATTGGTCCGCAGGTGCAATCAGTGAAAGATGAACTTGATTACCTGATCCGCACCGCGGCGAGTCAGCCCGCGCCGGAACCGGCTATCGCGTAATATGATTAACAGGGCGACTCCGGTCGCCCTTTTCTGCTTTATTCAGGGAGTGAAAAGAATGACTTTTGATTTCTCCACCGTTACCGACCGTCACGGCACCTGGTGCACACAATGGGATTATGTCGCTGACCGTTTCGGCAGTGCAGACTTACTGCCATTTACCATCTCCGACATGGATTTCCCCGCCGCGCCGTGCATTCTCGATGCGCTGCAAAAACGTCTGCAACACGGCGTGCTCGGTTACAGCCGCTGGCATCACGATGATTTCCTCGGCGCGGTGGCGCACTGGTATCAGCAGCGTTTTAACAGCCAGATTGACCGCGACATGGTGGTGTACGGTCCGTCAGTGATTTACATGGTTGCGCAACTGATCCGCCAGTGGAGCCAGCCGGGCGACGGCGTGGTAACTTTTACCCCGGCCTACGACGCGTTTTTCAAGGTGGTGAATGGCAATCAGCGCAACGTGCTGGCCTGCCCGCTGATAAAAATGGGCAATGACTGGTCAATAAATGCAGAGCATCTGGAAAGCCTGCTGGCACAACCGGCCTGCTCGGTACTGTTGCTGTGCAGTCCGCACAATCCCACCGGTAAAGTCTGGACGCACGAAGAACTGACGCTCATCGCTGAACTTTGTGAACGCCACAACGTGCGGGTGATCAGCGATGAAATCCACATGGATATGGTCTGGGGCGGTCACCGCCACACGCCGTGGAATGAAGTGGCAGGCGGCGAATGGGCATTACTGACCTCCGGTTCGAAAAGCTTCAACATTCCGGCGCTGACCGGGGCTTACGGGTTGATCAGCCATCAGGCCCCGCGCGATGCGTATCTGCATCAGCTGAAAGCCTGTGACGGCTTATCCTCCCCGGCGGTACTGGCCGTTCATGCGCATGTTGCCGCCTATCACCACGGCGAACCCTGGCTGGATGCGCTGCGCGACTATTTGCAGGGCAATCTCCGTTACGTCGCAGACCAGCTGAATGCCGCTTTCCCGCAACTGAACTGGCAGCCGCCACAATCCACCTATCTGGCCTGGATTGATTTGCGCCCGCTCGGACTTGATGATAATCAACTGCAAAAAGCGCTGATCGAACATCAAAAAGTCGCCATCATGCCGGGTTATGCCTACGGCGAAGAAGGCAACGGCTTCCTGCGCCTGAACGTCGGCTGCCCGAGATCGAAAGTTGAAGCAGGTGTTGAAAAATTAATCAATGGCATTAGAGAGTTGGTCTAAGCTTCTCCCCCTGCGAAGAGGGAGGCTGGGAGGGGGTTTTAAGGGCAAACACCTGGTCGATTCACACTTCAACCTCCTGATATTTCTTTAATACCCCACCCCAACCCTCCCCTTCGCAGGGGAGGGAGCAAATTCAAAACCCTTCTTGTTGCGCAACTAAATACAGTTATAATGCCCCGCACATTTCAATAATAATGAGTGCACACCATGATCGACACACGCCTTCCCCTGACCGACATTCACCGCCACCTTGATGGCAACATCCGCGCTCAGACTATTCTCGATTTAGGCCGTCAGTTTAACCTGACCTTGCCTGCCAGTGAACTTGAAGCCCTGCGCCCGCATGTGCAGGTGATGCATACCGAGCCGGATCTGGTGAGTTTTCTGCAGAAACTCGACTGGGGCGTTAAGGTGCTGGGTGACCTGGATGCCTGCCGCCGAATCGCCAAAGAAAACGTTGAAGATGCGGCACGTGCCGGTCTGCATTACACCGAACTGCGTTTCTCGCCGTATTACATGGCGATGAACCACAAACTGCCGGTCGCAGGCGTGGTGGAAGCGGTCATTGAAGGGATCCGCGAAGGTCAGCAGCAGCATGATATTGATGTGCGTCTGATCGGTATTCTGAGCCGTACCTTTGGTGAAGATGCCTGTCTGCAAGAGCTGGAAGGTTTGCTGGCGCACAGAGACGGCATTACCGCGCTGGATCTGGCCGGTGATGAGCTGGGTTTCCCCGGCAGTCTGTTCCTCAGCCACTTTAACCGCGCGCGGGACGCAGGCTGGCGCATAACCGTGCATGCCGGTGAAGCCGCCGGTCCGGAAAGCATCTGGCAGGCGATCCGCGAGCTGGGCGCAGAGCGTATCGGCCATGGCGTGAAAGCCGCACAAGATCCGCAACTGATGGATTTCCTGGCGAAGCATCAGATTGGTATCGAATCCTGCCTGACCTCCAACATTCAGACCAGCACCGTCGCGTCTTTTGAGCAGCATCCGCTGGCGATTTTCCTGCGCCACGGCGTGCTGGCATCTATCAATACCGATGACCCGGCGGTACAGGGCATAGAGATCGCCCACGAATATAACGTCGCCGCACCGGCTGCCGGGCTGACGCAGAACGAAATCCGCCAGGCGCAGGAAAATGGCCTGACGATGGCGTTCCTGTCAGACGCTGAAAAGCAGTCCATTCGCGACAAAGTAGCGGTATAACGCTTTCGCTGGCATAAAAAGGGCGGGATATAATCCCGCCCTTTTGTTTTTTATTCAGCCTGTTAAACCGGCTTCACTTCTTCTTTCTTCACCAGCTCGGCGGCTTCTTCACGCGCCACCCGTCTGGCATAACGCGAGGCCAGTACGGCACAGACCATCAGCTGGATCTGATGGAAAATCATCAGTGGCAACACCATCGCGCCGACGGCAGCCGCCGGAAACAGTACGTTCGCCATCGGGATACCGTTCGCCAGACTTTTCTTCGACCCGCAGAACACAATGGTGATTTCATCTTTGGTGTTAAAGCCAAACAGACGCGCCACGCAGGTGTTGATGATCAGCACAATGGTGAGGAGAACAACAGAACAACCGAGGATTGCCAGCAGCGACCAGCCGTTGATCTGATGCCAGATCCCCTGCACCACCGCCTCGCTGAACGCGACATATACCACCAGCAGAATCGATGAACGATCCGTGACGTTAACGATTTTCTTGTGCCGCTGAACCCATGCGCCGATCAGCGGACGGCAAAGATGCCCGATGATAAACGGCACCATCAGTTGCAGTACGATAGAACCGATGGCGTGCAGGGTGTCACTGGTGCCGCCCTGTGTGTGCATCAGCAAGCCGACCAGCACCGGCGAGAGAAACACGCCAAGAATGCTGGAAGCCGACGCGCTGCAAATGGCCGCCGGAATGTTACCGCCCGCCACCGAGGTATAAGCGATCGCCGACTGCACGGTCGCAGGCAGTGCACAGAGATACAGGAAACCGTAGTACAACGTCGGCGTCAGAATGCCCACCGGCACCAGCCATTTCATGCCCAGGCCGAGCAGCGGGAACAACGCAAAAGTGCTGAGGAACACCACAACATGCAGACGCCAGTGGCTGATACCCGCCATGATCGCTTCACGGGAAAGCTTCGCACCGTGCATAAAGAACAGCAGCGCGATAGCGGCCGTGGTCAGATAGCCGAAGAAGATTTTATAAATCCCCTCACACGGGAAAAATGACGCAATCACGACGACACAGACCAGGATCAGCAAAAACTTGTCGATTTTCAGACGTTGTAACCAGGACATGAACCTTCCTTGCAAAGTGAATAACAAACGAAAAATAGAAGTGTCACCCATGTGACACTTCAGAAACCCGGACGACGTATTAGTTCTTAATGACTTTCAGGGTCGCCTGTTGTTCTGAGGACTTCATCCCCAGTTCGAGCATTTCCATCACACGGATAGCATCAGCGGCCGGTACCGGATTGTCGCCCTGTCCGTTAATGGCATCACGTACACCGGCGTAATAAGCCGGGTAATCGCCCGGAATGGTCAGCAGTGACTTCTCGGCCAGCACGCCGTCATGGCTCAGCGTAATCACACCGTCGCGCTTGTCGAAACCCCAGTCCGGCTGTGGCAGACGTTCACCGGCTTTCAAACGATCTTCCTGCGGATCCAGCCCGAATTTCACGTAGCTGCCCTTTTCGCCCTGCACAATAAAGCGCGCCGTTTCGGCAACCGCATACACCGTGCTGTGCAACACCACCCGACGACGCGGATAGGTCAGCACCGCGTTGAAATAATCCACCGCTTTGCCGCCCGGACGCAGCACCGCCAGATCTGCCTGCAACGCATCCGGCGTGCCGAACAATTGCAGTGCCTGATCCAGCAGATGCGAACCCAAATCGAACCAGATGCCGCTGCCCGGCGCATCGCTTTCACGCCAGCGCTGCTGCACCTGCGGTTTGTAACGGTCGTAGTGGGATTCGAAATAGACAATATCCCCGAGCGCGCCTTCTTCAATCAGCGTTTTAACCGTGAGGAAATCCGAGTCCCAGCGACGGTTATGGAACACAGACAGGACTTTGCCTTTTTCGCGCGCCAGGGCGTCAAGTTCGCGGGCTTCATCGAGTGTTACGGTAAAGGGTTTATCCACGATAACGTGTTTACCCGCTTCCAGCGCCAGCTTCGCCAGCGGGAAATGGGTGGTGTTCGGAGTCGGGATCACCACCAGATCAATCGATGCATCGGCAAACAGCTTTTCCGGCGAATCAACCACCTCCACATCAGGCCAGTCCGCATGGACTTTGCCCGCATCGCTGCTGGACACCACCGCCAGCTCGAGGCCTGGCGTGCCGTCAATCAGGGGTGAATGAAAAGTTTTACTGGCGAAGCCGTAGCCGACAAGGCCTGTGCGCAGGGTCTGGGTCATATGATTTCCTTTATTTTACGGCCTTAGCCGCAGGACGCTAATCCTCTGATTTGACACCAGCCACGCAGGATGAACAAGTGAAAATTTGCCCCCGGCTTTTGCTCACCCCTGCGAAGGTTGCATGAGGTTAATATCCGGCAACGTCTCAAGCATCATCCCCCTTCTCCACATCTGCTCTGCCGCTGCCACCGAAATCACCCGCGTCGCCAGCGAGACGAATTTTTCTTTCAGTTGCTCATCAGACACCGGATTCCCCGGTGCGCCAAGGGCGACGTCAACCCGCACGGTTTGCGATGCGCCTGAACGGGTGATCAGCGTGACATCCGGCTCGCCGTCGGCACTCAGGGTGTCGTCTTCATGCAAATCAATCCGGCGGATCATCGCCAGCAATCCCGGATCCTGACGTTTATCTGCGTCATATGCCGCCAGCCCTGCGTGTCCGAAAACCACGCGGGCGGCAATGGCGTAACGGATACTCATCTGCGCGGCGGCCAGCGTGGCGATTTCGTTGTCGCCACACATGCCGCTGAGGAACGGGCACAGGCGCACGACGATTTTTTCGATATCCCCCGCGCTGGCATTCAGCCTTTCCAGCAAAATGCCGGTAGCGTCAATGGCTGAATGCGTACCACGACAGGAGGCGTAAGGCTTGATGGAACAACGTTCCAGCTTCCAGATTTCACCCAGTTTCGCTGTCAGCGCTTCCGGCGTCGCACTGGCAGGCGCCAGCGTGGAAAGAAATCCGCCCCATTTATCCCCGAATAACTGCGACGGGCCGCTGATGCCCTGCCTGGCACTCAGCGCAGCCAGCACACCGCCTTCGGCAGCACGTCCGGCGTGCAGTTTTTTACTCTGCGAACCGTCGTGGATAAACGCCCACAATCCGCCGCTGAAACTGCCGGAAATGCCTAACGCCGCGCTGATTTGTCCTGCGTTCAGCCCCATTAATTTTCCGGCCGCCGCCGCGGCACCAAACACACCGCAGGTAGAAGTCGAATGCCAGCCCGCGCCGTTGTGGGGTGAATATCCGCCACAGGCTTCCAGCACGCGGCGCGCCACGTCATAGCCGATCACGACCGCAGTGATAAACGCTTTTCCGCTGACCGGCTGCGGGCATAACGGCAAGACCGCCAGCAAGGCCGGAATCACCACTGCGCCGGAATGGTCGCAGCCGCCGGTGTCATCAAGTTCCAGCGCATGCGCCGCCACGCCGTTAAGCAGTGCAGCGTTGCGCGGCGACGTCAGTTCGCGATAGCCCCAGACCGGCGAAAGCGGGAATGCGCCTTCGCCGAGGATCATCGCCGCCACCTCTTTTGCGACGTCGCTGGTGGAACCCACCAGCCCCGCGCCGAGCGTGTCGAGGATATGCCGTTTGGTGCGTTCAACAAGCCGTGACGGCAAATCCTCAAAGCGGGTATTCACCACGAATTCCGCCAGCATCTGTTGTTGTGAAATATTACTCATGGCTGACTCCCGGCGTGGTGTGTTGCATCCAGATTTGCGCCGGATGCGACGCCTCGTTTTGTGGCTGATTCTGCGACCACCAGTCGGCGACTTCCCCGGCCGTCGCCACCCAGACGTCCGGGTGCGAGGTGATGTGATCCAGCAGTTCCGCCAGCATGCCAATCCGCCCCGCCGTGCCGATCACTTCCGGGTGCAGACGCAGCACATAGCACAAACCAAAGCGGTGGAAACCGTCAAAATCCATCTTCATATTGCCAAGGGTGTGACGGTAAGAGGCAATCCGCGACTGCGCCGGAGGCACCGCCGGGCTGAGGTTGAAGGCAAAATACGGCTCGTCTTCCATTTCATAATGCAGCGGCAGTTCCACCAGTCGCGACGCCAGACCGTTCTGCATCGGCTGGAAATACGGTAAATCGTCACCGCGCCAGCCGGATGTCCAGCTGAACCCTTCATCCGCCAGCACATCCGCAAAACCCGGTGCCCAGTTACCGGCGGGCAAACGAAAGCCGCGCGGCACTTTGCCCGTCAGCGCTTTCAGCGCGGCGCTACCCCGTTGCAGACTGTCAGTTTGCTGAGGCAATGACAGGCCGTCAAAATGCACAAATTCATAGCCACAGGTCGCCATTTCGTGACCGGCGCGGTCTATATCACGGATCTTCTGCGGATTCTCATCCGCCACAATGCCCGGCACACACCACGAGCTGCGCAGCTTTTTCTCCTCCAGCAAAGCCAGCAGCCTGTCGATGCCGCGCAGCGTGCCATAACGCCAGACGGACAGCGTTTTTTCGCGTCCGGCCACCGCAGGCACCTGGCTGAGAATGCCGTGAATATCATTGAAATCAACAGTAATCACCACGGCGGAGCGGTAACCTGCCGGCCAGTTCTGTTCAGTCATTGGCATGCTCCTGCATCCACCAGTGCGCGACTTCCCGGCAACGCGCAAACCACACGTCATCCCGCGCTTTCAGGTGCGCAAAAAAGAGGTCAAGTAACATAATGCGTCCGGGTTTTCCGCTGATTTTTGGATGGAACAACGTGGTCAGACTCAGCCCTTCATTCATTGCGCCGTCGAATTCACGGCACCAGTTATCCAGCGTCAGTTCATAGCTGGCGGTGCGGTCTAACCCTGAGGGGAAATTCGGCTCGCGGGTATAGGCAATAGAGGCATAATCGTCCATCTCCCAGCGGCCGGGGATTTCCACCAGCGGGCGATCATGACCGGGAACGCTGATGAGATAAGGCCGGTCATCGCCGCGCATGCTGCTGGAATAGGTCACGCCCGCTTCCAGTAACATGGCGGGTGTTTCCGCGTGCCAGTCACCGGAAGGCGTGCGAAAACCCTCAGCACGGATGCCCAGAAACTGCCAGAAAATGTCGCGGGATTTCTGCATCACCCACAACTGTTCCTCCGCGCTGATGGCGTAAAAAGACTCATGACGATAACCGTGATACGCCACTTCATGGCCGCGTCCGACAATCGCCTGACACTGTTTGGGCCAGTTCTCCACGACCCAGGCGGGGATAAAAAATGTCGCCGGAAGCTGGTGATCGTCGAGCAAATCAAGAATACGCTCCAGCGCGCGGTAAGGGCCGTACGCGCCGAAGGTAAAGTAATCCGCTTTCTGCCAGATTGTGCCGTTAAGCATCGCATCGCCGGTCGGACCATCGAGGTCAAAGGCCAGCGCCATGCAGCCGCGTTTGTTTTGCGGCCATAAACTGGCCGCCTGTTGTGAAATCGTCATGAGTCAGTCCGTCACCTGAGGTTATTTGCCTTTGTTGATGGTCACTTCCTGGATTGCGCCATCCTGCAAACCCCATTTAGTGAGGATTTTCAGATAGGTACCGTCGGCGATCATGTCTGTCAGCGCACCTTTTACCGCGTCAATCAGCGGCTGATCGTCTTTGCTGATCCCCATGCCGGTCACCTGATAGGCAAACGCTTTGCCCAGCGGTTTATAGGTGTCTTTCTCCAGATTCATGATGTACGGCAGGGTTTCGCTGCCCTGCACCACCCCTTCAATGCGCCCCTGACGCAACTGGGTGCGCGCATCCGCCGTGCCTTCCGCGCCAATCACCACGATGGCGGGCTTACCTGCCGGAACGCAGTTGGCTTCACTCCAGGCAGCGATTTCAGCCGGGAATGTAGTACGGCGGCTGGTGCCGACTTTCTTACCGCACAAATCCAGCATGGTATTGATTTCTTTGTGGGCTACGGTGGTATAGAACTGCGGTCCGCTGTTGTAATAATCGACAAACGTGGCGATGTCCTGACGCGGTTTGGTGTCGGTCATGCCGGATAAAATCATATCGACACGATGGGTGGCGACGGCGTTAACCATCTGTTCGAAGCCGATCTCCTGCCAGCTGATTTTGCGGTTCAGGCGTTTGCCGAGTTCCATGCCCAGATCGTAATCCATACCGGTCAGATTACCGGTAGCAGGATCTTTGAATTCCAGCGGCGGATAGTTCGGCATCATCGCCACTTTAATTTCGTCTTTTTGCTTCAGCTCCGCCGCACTGGCGACAGAAACAGCGCCGTTCAGCAGCACGCCAGCGGTAATAAGGGACAACAATGTTTTTTTCATGAAGGCATTCCCATAGTCAAAAGTTAACGTCAAAAGGGTCAGATCAGGACGGCAGAAATAAAGTTCTGCGTCCGTGGATTTTGCGGGTTGAGCAAAATGTCTTCCGGATTACCACTTTCTATAATTCCGCCCTCGTCCATGAAGACCACACGGTTTGCCACTTCCCGCGCGAAACCTAATTCATGCGTGACGACAATCATGGTCATGCCTTCTGCCGCCAGGCCGCGCATCACCGCCAGCACTTCACCCACCATCTCCGGGTCGAGCGCCGAAGTCGGTTCGTCAAACAGCATCACTTTGGGTTTCATCGCCAGCGCCCGGGCAATCGCCACGCGCTGTTGCTGGCCGCCGGAAAGCTCCAGCGGATAAGCATCGCGCTTATGCGCCAGCCCGACGCGTTCGAGCAGTGCCATCGCTTCCTGAGTCGCTTCTTTTACCGGACGCAGCAGTACCTGACACGGCCCTTCGATGATGTTTTCCAGCGCGGTTTTGTCCGGGAACAGATTGAAACGCTGGAACACCATGCCGGTTTTCAGCCGCTGACGGGCAATCTGCCGGTCATTAAGCGGGTGCAGCTTTTTACCCTCCATGCGGTAACCGACCAGTTCGTCATCGACCCAGACACCACCGCTGTCGATGCGCTCAAGCTGATTGATGCAGCGCAGAAAGGTACTTTTTCCGGAACCGGAAGGCCCGATGATGCACATCACTTCACCGTGTTTAACCTCAAGATTGACGTTTTTCAGCGCCTGAAACTGATCAAAGTACTTATTGACGTTGACGGCTTTGATAATGCTTTTCATGGTCAGGCTCCTGTCAGTGGCGGGTGCGGCGGCGGGTGCCACGGCCAAAATAACGTTCCAGACGGTTCTGTCCGAGCGACAGCACGGTCACCACCACCAGGTACCAGATCCCGGCGACAAACAGCAGTTCCATCACCCGCGCATTGGCGAAGTAAATGGTCTGCGCGTTATAGAGCACTTCGGAGTACTGGATCATGCTGGCAAGACTGGTGGTTTTCACCATGCTGATGAATTCGTTACCGATGGGCGGAATAATCACCCGCATTGCCTGCGGCAAAATAATCCGCCGCAGCGCGTGCAGACGGGTCATGCCGATGGATTTAGCTGCCTCGTACTGCCCGAGATCGACCGAGATCAGCCCGGCACGCACCACTTCCGAGGTGTACGCGCCCTGATTAATGCTCAGGCCGAGCAGCGCGGCGGTGAACGGCGTCATGATGTCAACGGTCTGAATGCTGAACAGGCCGGGAATGGTAATGACCGGGAAAATCAGCGCCAGGTTAAACCACAGCAACAGCTGTAAAATCAGCGGCGTGCCGCGAAAAATCCACGTATAGCCCATCGCCACGCTGCGCAGTACCGGGTTTTGCGACATACGCATCACGGCGATAATCACCCCGAACACGATCCCCAGCGCCATCGCCAGCACCGACATCACAATGGTATTGCCCAGCCCGAACAAAATGGCTTTGGCGGTCAGAAACTGCGCCACGTACTGCCATTCGATTTTGCCGTGGGCAAAGGCGTTCACCAGCAAGGCCAGCAGCACCAGAATCACCACCGAGGCAAAAATACGGCCATAGTAACGTTGCGGCACATAGTGGTATTCGCTGAGGTCAATCTCCGCCGTTTTCACCCTTTCCGGGGTTTTCTGATAAAGGGTCATAAGCCTTCTCCCGCACGGTTATAAAGACAGGCCAGCGTAGCCGGTGACCCAGTTCGCCTGCGCTGCCAGACGGATTTTCAGCCGGGCGATTTGTTCCGCCACCCGCACCGGCGCCGTGCCACCTTTGCCGCTGCGGGCATTAATCGCCGCTTCCGGCGTCAGGCATTCCCGCACGTCGGCACTCAGACGGGCGTCTACCGCCAGCAACTGCGCATCGCTGACTTCGTGCAATGCCAGTTGATGTTCTTCACACACCTGCACCAGCCTGCCGGTGATTTCGTGGGCTTCCCTGAACGGCACGCCACGACGCGACAGCCAGTCGGCCACTTCAGTCGCCAGCGTAAAGCCTTCCGGTGCCTGTTCGCGCAAACGCTCAACATTGACGGTCATGGTATCGATCATGCCCGCCATCGCAGGCAGCACTAACAGCAACTGTTCGACGGTATCCAGCGCATTACGTTTGTCTTCGATAAGGTCACGGTTATAGGAAAGCGGCAGGCCTTTCATGGTGGTCAGCATGGCGGTGACGTTGCCAATCAGCCGTCCGCTTTTGCCGCGGGTGAGTTCAGCGATATCCGGGTTTTTCTTCTGCGGCATGATGGAACTGCCGGTGGCGTAGCCGTCGTCCAGCTCAACCCAGCGGAACTGGCGCGATGCCCACAGGCACACTTCTTCACTGATGCGGGAAAGATTGACGCTCAGCATACTGCCCGCAAACAGGAATTCTGCGACGTGATCCCGGCTGGCCACCGCATCAATCGAGTTCTCGCAGGCACCGTCATAACCCAGATCTTTGGCGGAAATTTCCGGATGCAGGGCAATTGCTGAACCGGCCATCGCCGCCGCCCCCAGCGGCGACAGTGCGCAGCGTTTATCCCAGTCCTGAAAGCGTTCAACGTCACGGCAAAATGACTGTGCATGCGCCATCAGCTGATGCCCGAACACAATCGGCTGTGCCTGCTGAAGATGGGTAAAACCCGGTGCCAGCGTATGAATATGCTGTTCTGCCTGCTTCACCAGCGCGGTCTGCAGTCCGAGCAAGGCCGCCACAATTTTGCGGGCGTTGTCGCGCAGGTAGAGGCGTAAATCGTTAGCAGTCTGATCATTACGTGAACGCCCTGCCCGCAGCTTGCCGCCGAGTTCCCCCAGCCGCTCGGTCAGGCTGCGTTCGATAAACGTATGCACGTCTTCATCGCCCTGAACAGGGGTGAGCGTACCGGCACGAAAATCCGCGGCCAGTTGCTTAATGGCATCGACCATCAGGACGGTTTCATTTTCGTTGAGCAAACCGGCGCGGTTTAATTCATAAGCATGGGCGCGGCACCCTTCCAGATCATATTCGGCGAGGGAAAAATAATATTCCGGGCTGCGCGATAACGCGCTTAATGCGGCGGCGGGTCCGTGTCTGAAACGTGCTCCCCACAGGAGTTCTGGCTGTTGCGACATCATTTTTTCCTTGTATGGCATAAATTTTGCAAAACTGGATCCGGCGGCATGTCTGACGGTAAGCAAAAATAAAACCCTTCCGGCAACATGACGAATGACACTGAACAATCTGAGGCTTGCAAAGTAATAACGGGTAAGGCTGGGTGAATTTGATGTTGTAGATTTTAAAGGCGGGGGTAAATATTAATTATGGAAAGTCCACTTTCCAAATCAGGAAACACGTCATCCGCAAAAAGTGATATTAACCAGCACAATCTTGGTGTCGCCGATTTAAAACTTTTGCGCGTTTTTAAAACCGTGGTGGAAGCCGGTGGATTTACCGCAGCATGTAACGAACTGAATATTGGCCTGGCGGCGATCAGTAAACAAATTTCTGATCTCGAAATCCGTTTCGGTATGAAACTTTGTACCCGCGGACGCGAAGGGTTTTATTTAACCGAACACGGTAAAGTGGCTTATCAGGCGTGCCTTGATTTATTCTCATCCATCAATCAGTTTCGCGACAAACTCAATCACGCCCGTCATGAACTGTTCGGCGAGCTGAATATTGGCATCATCGACAACACCATCACTGACCCGCAATTGCCCGTAGTCAGTGCATTAGGTGAGATTTACCGTCAGGCGCCAAAGGTCAGTATCCGCCTGCATGCCACGCAGCTTGACGAAATTGAACGCGGGATTATCGACGGACGTTTTACCTGTGGCATCATGCCGGTATATCAGGAAAAACCCGAGTTTGATTATTACTTTCTTTATCACGAAATGGCCTATCTTTATTGCGGCGATAAACACCCGCTGTTCGGCGTTCCTGCCGCTGAAATAAAAGAATCGCAGATTAAATCGTCACAAATGGTGAATCATTTTTACGCCAATCACAGCAAGAAAAATATCTTTTCGGATGTCACTTCCACGCATGCTATTGCGGTTCAGGTCGAAGCCGTCACCATGCTGCTGATGACAGGGAATTATCTCGGTTTTCTGCCTGAGCATTACGCCAGTGCCTTTATGGGAGGAAATAAGCTCCGTGCGCTGATGCCGGATAATATTGAAATTGCCACACCGTTCAGCCTTGTACTGAAGAAAGGCGCACCGTTTAATTCGGTAATGACATTATTTTCCAATGCACTTAAACAGGCATTAATCCCCGTTCCTGAAGCCAGAGCAAGCTGACCGGTTGAATCACCCTTCGTGCATCATCGCTTTTTCTGCACCCTGAAGGTGCAAAGAAAGTCATGTTGTGGTGCGGATTATCACTTTTAATTATAAGTTCATTTACCTTCTTCTCATTAATTATCTAAAAATGTATAACATCAAAGCCCTGCATGATTTCCTTCCGCGATTTCAACTGTGGCGTATTAATTGCTTTATCAACTTGTCTATACAGGGTTGCACATTAGGATTTTTATTAGCCGTCTTTTTCTCTTCCCACACCAAGCGAGGAAATTATGTCACCTTCTCAGACCCTTACGGGCTTCTTCAAAAGCAAACTGGCACTGGCCTGTTGTCTTGGCGCACTCGGCACATTCAGCCTGAGCACCTCAGCTGCTGCACCTGAAGCGGGCACCTTCAAAATGGGCATTGAACCCTGGCTGGGTTATGGCCAGTGGCACGTCGCACAAAGTCAGGGCATTTTTAAACAGCAGGGGCTGGAAAAGGTCGATATCGTTAACTTCGCCGAAGATAAAGACATCAACGCCGCCTTAGCCAGCGGCCAGATCGACGGTGCAAACATTGCCACGCATACCGCGATGGCGATGGTCTCCGCCGGTTTACCCATCAAAGTCGTGCTGTTGCTGGATCAAAGTGAAACCGCTGATGCCCTGCTGGTGGGCAAAGACATCACCACGCTTAAGGATCTGAAAGGCAAACAGGTAGCCTTTGAAGAAGGCACTACCAGCGACATTCTGTTACACAGTGCCGTTAACGCTGCGGGTCTGAAATGGAGCGATATCACGCCGGTGCCGATGCCTGCCGATTCTGCAGGCAGTGCGCTGATCGCCAAACGCGTCACGGCCGCCGTAACTTATGAGCCGTATATTTCTGCCGCGAAAAAACAGGATCCGTCGCTGAAAATGCTTTACAGCGGCTCTTCCGATCCCGGCCTGATTGGCGATGTGCTGGTGGTGCGTGATTCGGTACTGAAAGAAAAACCGGGGCAAATCGCCGCGCTGATTAAAAGCTGGGATGCCGCCCTGACCCACTATCAGGCCAATACCACGGCGGATCGCGCCATCATCGCCAAAGCGGTTGGCGCAACACCGGCGGATCTGGAAACCGCGTTTGACGGCGTGAAATATTACTCGCTGGCGGAAAACAAACAGGTACTCAGCCATTCCTTCTCCGACCAGACCTTTGCACACGTGCTAAAAGCCGCCACTGCCGCCGGACTTATTCCAAAACCGGTGACGGCTGCGCAAGTGATTGACGCCAGCTTCGTGAACAGCCTGCCATGAGTTCGCGTCGTAAACCGCTCAATCTGATGGTGATTGGCCGCCTGCCGTCGCGCAAACTGTTCGTCGGCATCGCCGTGGCGTTGTTCATTATCTTGTTTCTTGCCTGGGGACTGGCAACCCGCAGCGGCGCGATCCCGCCGATTTTTCTGCCCAAACTGACCGATGTCTGGCTGAAAATGGTCAGTCTGGCGCAGGACGGCACGCTGTGGAGCGACATTAAAAGCAGCCTGTACCGCATCAGCATTGCCTTCGCGATCTCCTCAGTGATGTCGATTGTGATTGGCGTGCTGGCGGGCTGTTACGGTTTCTTCAAAGCGCTGACCGAACCGCTGGTGGATTTCATCCGTTACATGCCGGTGGTGGCATTCGTGCCGCTGACCATTCTGTGGACCGGCACCGACGATGTGCAGAAATTCCTGATTATCTGGATTGGCACGTTCTTCCAGCAGGTTCTGATGGTCATCGACGCCGTGAAACGGGTACCCGGCGATTTTGTCGGTTTAGGCCGCACGTTAGGCATGCCGGATCGCAAGATCTTGTTCCGCATCGTTTTACCGGGCGCACTGCCGGGGATCTGGGACGCACTGCGCATCAGTCTCGGCTGGGCGTGGACCTGGCTGGTGCTGGCCGAACTGGTGGCCTCCACGTCCGGGCTCGGTTACCGCATCGTGGTGTCACAACGTTTCTTCCAGACTGACACCATCATCGGCTACATCCTGCTGCTGGGCATTCTGGGTTTAATCAGCGATCAGATCATGCGTGCACTCGAACGCGTACTGTTCCGCTACAACAAGAGGCGCGCCTGATGTCGGTGTTAACCATTTCCCATCTGCACAAAAGTTTTCAGGTTGGCAGACAAACACGCGAAGTGCTGCATGACATCAGCCTGACGCTGGCAGACAACGAATTCGTTTCGGTGGTCGGCACGTCCGGTTGCGGCAAAAGCACCTTATTGTCGATTGCGGCCGGGCTTGAAGATTACGACAGCGGCGACGTTCAGGTGGATGGCAAAACCATTCGCGGCGCGGGCATTGACCGTGGCGTGGTGTTTCAGTCATACACCCTGCTGCCCTGGCTGACGGCGCGCCAGAACATTGAGTTTGCGCTGAAAGCCGCCGGATTCAGCCGGGCAGAATGCCGTGAAAAAGCCTGTCAGCATCTCGAACTGGTACAACTGACATCGTTTGCTGATGCCTGGCCCGCGGAGCTTTCCGGCGGCATGAAACAGCGCGTCGCCATCGCCCGTGCGCTGTCTTACCGCCCTAAAATCTTGCTGATGGATGAACCCTTTGGCGCGCTGGATGCCATGACCCGCCACCAGATGCAGGAATTACTGACCGGCATCTGGGAACAGCACCGGCTGACCGTCATGTTCGTCACACACGATATTGAAGAAGCGGTGTATCTGTCTGACCGCATTGTGGTGATGGGCCCCGGCACGATTGCGGCGACTTACGACGTGCCGTTACCGCGTCCGCGCCGTGAGGAACTGACCGCCAGCCCTGAATTCACCGAACTGCAACGCCAGGTTCTGCACACCATCCGCAGCGGCCATCCCCGCGCGGCCCTGGCCTGATAACCGGAGATTAACCATGTCTGCATCTTTTCAAGCCGTAACTTTTCATGACCTGAGTGGTTCTTCCGAACTGCCAGAGGAGCTGTTCAAACGCACGGAAGCTGATTTGTCGTTTTTCACTGAGCGCGTTGCGCCGATCATTGAAGCGGTGCGTACCGAAGGCGATGCCGCCCTGCGCCGTTTTGCCCGCGATTTCGACGGCGTTACCGCGCCGCATATGAGCATTCTGGCGGAAGATACGGAATTCGAAACGGCGTTTGAGCGCCTCGATCCGCAGGTGGTGGAATCGATCCGTTTCGCCGTCGAAAACGTCCGTGCCTTCCATGAAGCGCAAAAACCGGAAGACATGTGGATGAAAGAAATCCGCCCGGGTGCGTTTGCCGGTGACCGCCATGTACCTATCGATTCCGTGGCCTGTTACGTGCCACGCGGTAAAGGCTCATTCCCGAGCGTATTACTGATGACCACCATTCCGGCGGTGGTCGCGGGGGTAAAACGCGCCATTGTCATTACCCCGCCCGGCCCGGACGGTAAAGTCGATGACGCCACGCTGGTGGCCGCACGTCTGGTCGGCATCACCGAAGTGTACAAATGCGGCGGCGCACAGGGCGTGGCCGCCGTGGCGTTCGGCACTGAAACCGTGCCGAAATGCCTGAAAATTGTCGGCCCCGGCAGCCCGTGGGTAGTGGCTGCCAAGCGTCAACTCTCGAATCTGATCGACCCCGGCATTCCTGCCGGTCCAAGCGAAAGCCTGATCCTCGCCGATGACACCGTGGATGGCGCGCTGGCGGCGCTGGATCTGATCATCGAATCAGAACATGGCCCGGACTCTTCGGCGTATCTGGTCACCAGCAGCCGTCGGGTCGCTGAACAGGCTATCACCGCACTGCCCGGTTACTGGGCGCAGCTCGATGATAAACGGGCCGGATTCTCACAGGCCGTATTATGCGGAACCCACGGCGGCGTGGTGCTGACAGAAGATTTCGCCGCCGCCATTGAATTTGTTAATCAGTACGCGCCGGAGCATCTGGAAATTCTGGCCGAAGAGCCGATGGCCGTGATGGGCAAAATCCGCAATGCCGGTGAAATCCTGCTCGGTAATTACACGCCGATCACGCTGGGGAATTTCGTTCTCGGACCGAATGCGGTTCTGCCGACCAACGGAGCCGCCAAAACTGTCGGACCATTGTCTGTGTTCGATTACATGAAACGGATCTCCGTAGGTTATGTCACCCGCGAAGGCTATCAGCCGCTGGCCGATAAAGCGCATGCCTTTGCGTTATATGAAGGATTCCCCGGCCACGCGCTGGCGGTATCAGCATTACGCACTGAGATCCTCAACAAAAAAGGCCAGTAATGATGAGCAATATGACGGGCAGTGAACCGCTGGCCGCGCAGGCGCGTCAGTTAGTGCAGGCGGGAGAATGGCAGCAGGCCGCGGACGTTTTGCGCCAGCTTATCGGCGAAGTCACCGGCGTGGCGGCCGGTCAGCTCACCATCAACCGCGATCAGTACAGCCTCAACTCCCTCAACGGCACCGTGACCCTCGACGATGGCCGCGCCCTGTTCTTCAAATATCACAATGAAGAAGGCGAAGATAAAACCATTGAGGAGTATTACAACGCGGAACTGTTGCGTGAAAGCGGCTTTCGGGTAGACGTACCGGTGTATGCCTGCGGCGAACCGGGGCGGCAGATCCTGATGTACACCCTGCGTCATGACCGGCGCATGGCAGACATCTGCCGCGATATCGAACAACAACAGGCGTGGGATCAGGAAGCAGAAATCGAAGAAGCGCAGCGCCGTGCCGACCGCGATATTCTGACTCACACCCTGCCGACGCTGAAACCCGGCTCGGTCAGTGCGGTGGCGGCTGAACCTGTCCATCAGCTTTTCTACCACCGGCTTATCTCACCGGAAAACCCGGAAATCACTGCCGGTTTTGGTGGCCGCGTGGCCCGTTTTTATGTCGGCAAATCCTTCCGGCTGGAAGATGAAGAACTGGAATGGCAGACACTGAGCAACCTGCGCTGGGTGATCAACGGCGTGACCTATCAGCACAGCCTGCGGCAATTATTCAGCGAAGCCGGGATCCGCCTGGCACCGGCGGCACTGGCCGACCACGGCGTGATTACCGCGCACGGTGACGCGCACAATGCCAATGTCTGGTACGACACCACGGAGGAAATTGCGCAACTGGTCAGCTTCGATCCGGCGTTTGCCGGGCGCAATATTCCGGCGTTACTGGCGGAAATCAAAGCCACGTTCCACAATATTTTCGCCCATCCGCTGTGGTTGTATGAACCTTCCCGCTGCGGCGAACTTTACAAAGTGACCGTGATGCGCCGCGGCGACACGTTATATGTCGATCACAACTGGCAGTTAACCCCGCTGCGCGCCGCATTTTTACGCGACAAGGGTGAGGAATACTGGCAGCCGTTACTCGCGCAACTCGCCCGCCGCGGCTGGCTGCCGCCCCACTGGCAGCGGATCTTCCGCCTCGCCATGTTCTGCTGCCCGACGCTGGTCCTTGATTTGCGCGCCGGAGGGTTCAGCGGCCATACGCCGACCAGTTCCGCCCTCGGGCTGGCGATGGCCGTCATGCTCGGGAGCGAACCGGTCGAAGACACCGATGAGTTCAGCGACTGGCTGGCGGGGATCAGCCCGGCGGGGAAACCGTGATGACCTCTCCTTTCTCCCTGCAACGTTTCTCGCTGCAAGGCAGGCGGGTGCTGATCACCGGCAGTTCACGCGGTATCGGTCAGGCACTGGCGACGGGCATGGCGCAAGCCGGAGCCGGTGTGATTGTCAGCGGGCGTGATATCACCACACTGAATACCGTTTGCGCGCAGATCCGCCAGCAAGGGGGGGATGCCACCCCGCTGGTGCTGGATGTCACGCAACCCGCCACCTTTGCCGACGCTTTCGCCTCGTTGTCCGCACCGCCGGATGTACTGGTTAACAACGCCGGTACCGAACAGTTATGCCCCTCAATGGATGTTGACGAAGCGCTGTGGGACAGCATTCTGACCACCAACCTTAAAGGCGCATTTTTCTGCGCCCAGGCCGCAGCAAGGCTGATGGCTGAAAACGGCGGCGGCAGCATCCTGAATTTGTGTTCCCTGACCAGCCAGGTCGGCGTGCCCGGTGCCGCCGCTTATGGCGCATCGAAATCGGCGATGGTCGGCCTGACGCATACTCTGGCGACAGAATGGGCCGCCAAAAATATCCGCGTGAACGGCATCGGGCCGGGATATTTCAAAACAGCCCTGACCGCTGAGTTTTATGACAACGCCGACTGGTGCCAGCAGATGCAGGCAAAGATCCCGCTGGGAAGATTTGGTGAACTGGATGATTTGATCGGCGCAGCGGTGTTTCTGAGCAGTTCCGCGGCGGCGTATATCACCGGGCAGGTGTTATATGTTGACGGGGGATATCTGGCGGGGATCTGATGTCAAGCTCTGACCGTTTCAGGCTTTATGAAAACGTGAATTTTAGCCCGCACCTACATAAGCCGCTGTTTTGTCTGCAATACCCCCTCCCAACCTCCCCCTTCGCTGGACTGAACCCCTAAACTTGGACACCAGGTTAGTGCAGGGGGAACATTTGAGTCCGGTAATCTGCTGGACTCATTCCACCCAACTTCATCTTTATTCTATCGTGGTTATAGTAAGCGACATACGCTTCTATCGACTCAGCCAGTTTTTCCCTGCTCTCGAACTTATAACCGTGGAACATCTCCGTCTTCAACACCGCAAAAAAGCTTTCCATTGCGGCATTGTCATAGCAATTGCCTTTTCGCGACATGCTCTGTCTTATCCCTGCCTCTTTGAGCCTTTTTTGCCACGAAGGCATCCTATATTGCCAGCCCTGATCGCTATGTAGAATGGCTTTTTTTCTGACGTAACCTGATGTAAGTAAATCATTTAGCATCTTTTCAGTCAGCTCGAAAGTCGGCCGCGTACCTATACTCATCGCGATGATTTCTGCATTGTATAAATCCATGACCGGCGATAAATACAGTTTATCCCCGCCCACATTGAACTCGGTAACATCCGTCACCAGCTTTACCCCCGGTCCGGAGGCGTTAAATTTCCGTCTCAGCAGATTGGGCGCTGGCGCCATCCCGATATCGTCCTTATAACTCCGGTATTTTTTAGGCCGCACCCGCGCCTGTACATCCATTTCCCGCATCAGGCGGAACACCTTTTTATGATTGACCCGCACGCCCTGATTGCGCAGTTCTAACGTGACGCGGCGATAGCCATAGCACCGCTTGTGGCGGACGGCCAGTTGCCCGATGGCGTCACATAACGTCACGTCATCCCCGGCTTGCTCCCGCGATTGCCACCAGTACCAGGTGCTTCGTGGCAACCTCGCAGATTTCAACAGATCCTGGAGACGGTGTTCTCCGATTAATGCCCTGATGGCGTGGATTTTTTCTTCCGTTCTGTTTTTGACTTCATCAGGGCGTCGAGCTTTTCGTTGTAAGCGCGTTCAGCACGCAGATAGCGCACCTCTTCCAGAAGCTCGGCAGGCGTCATGTCTTCAGGCTTTATCTCAGGTTTTTGCGTTTTCTGCGCCATGTTATTCCTCTCTTTCAGAGCTGGAAAAGCTGAGTTTTTAGCAGCCAGGATCCAGCGTTTGATTGTCTGATAATCAGCAATATTAAATCGGGCGGCGGCAGAACGCATAGAAAGATGTTCGCGAAGAGTCACATCGACGACATGAGCACGAAACTGTTCGGAATAGATGCGAGTCGCCTTACGAAAAGCCTGCTCACCGTGAAATTGATAGGCAGCAGTCCATGCACGAAGTGAGGATGCCGGAACGTGATATTTGCGGGCGGTAATTTTGAAGCCATCGTGGCCGTCAAGATAGTGCCTGACGGCTATCATTTTGATTTGAAAATCGTACTTCATACTAAACTCCGAATGAGGATTAAAACGTCCAACATTCGGGGTTCAGTTCATCGCAGGGGGAGGAGTAAACCCAAACCTGCAAACGGCTCGGTCGGCTCCCTCCCCTGCGAAGGGGAGGGTTGGGGTGGGGTATTAATGGAAAATCAAAGGGTTAATGTTCCCACAGGCTTCTGTTTCATACGCTATTCGCAGCAGACTGACGCCTTAAACCCGATCCGCCATTTCCTCCACCCGCGAAATCGCGGCATACAGCGCCCCTGCCGTCACCTGCACCGGCATATTCGCCATATCCGGCGCGTGCAGTGATGCCTGCACAATACTTTCCAGCTCATCCTCATTAAGATCGGCTATCTCACTCAGACACAGCGGCACCGCGCAGGCTTGCGCAAGGCTGACGGCTTCCAGCAGTTCCTCATCGCTGCGGTTTTCCAGCGCCAGCAGGCACAGGTTGCCGAAGCCGACCAACAGACCATGGCCGAATGCACGGGTTTTATCACAGACCGTGAAACCTTCATAAATGGCGTGGGAAGCGGCGGCGTGCGCCCCGCTGCTCATCAGCGATGTCAGGCCCGCAAACATGAAAATAGCGTCAAGCACCTGATCAAGTTCGGTGTTCGGTTTACCGGCACGGACAGCGTCGCAGGCTGCGGGGCCATAAGATTCGATCAGGTCATAGCAGATCCGGCTGTTGGCGCTGGAAGAACGTGCGGCGCCGCTCAGCTGACCGGGATGACTGCTGATGGCGCGAAATTCATACCATTTCGCCAGCGTGTCCCCAAGGCCAGCCGCCAGCCAGCGCAACGGGGCAGCAGCCAGAATTTCGCTGTCGATGATCACCGCAGCCGGTGCCTGCGTTAACGGGAATAAATCCCGGAAATGACCGTCGTCGAGATAACGGATGGTCAGCGGCGTAACGGCGGCGCAGGTCGCAGCAATCGTCGGGATGGTCACCACTGGCACGTTAGTTTCCACGCCCACTGCTTTACAGGTATCAAGGGATTTGCCGCCCCCCACACCAATCACGATATCGGCCTTTTTATCTTTAACGATTTTCGCCAGACGGCTGATATTGCCCTCGCTGCTTTCCCCGCCAAACCATTCGCTGCCGACCAGTTCCACAGCGGAACCTTCAAGCTGATGGCGGATTTTATCCCCCACGGCGGCCAGTGACTGATGGCCGCCAATCACCAGCGCGCGGGTACCCAGCAGTGCGCAAATGTCGCCTAGCTGAGAGATAACGCCGGGTCCGCGCAGGATTTGCGCCGGGAAGATAATATTCTGTGCCTGCATAACTGCCTCTCCGTGATTTTTGTGTTTGACGGGTCTGATGAAAATTCTCTGAGGATGTTTTTTGTGATGACTTCAGAATTCTTATGGCTGAAAACGCAACAAATGCGGCCCCAACTGGCTGACCGACGTGCAGCCAAGCTGCGCCATCGTGCGGTCAACTTCCTGCATAATAATCTCCAGCGCCCGTTGTGCGCCCGCCTCACCGGCCGCCGCGACACCGTATAACATCGGCCTGCCGAGCAGCACCGCATCCGCGCCGAGCGCCAGCGCTTTCACGACATCAGTACCACGGCGAAAACCGCTGTCGATGAGGATCGTCGCCTGCGAACCACACAACTGGCGGATTTCCGGCAGCACTTCCAGCGCACTCACTGAACCATCAAGCTGACGCCCGCCGTGGTTTGACAGCACAATGCCATTGGCTCCGCTTGCAAAAGCGAGCCGGGCGTCTTGCGGCGCGAGGATCCCTTTGATCAACAACGCGCCCTGCCACTGACTGCGGATCCAGCGCAGTATTTCCCAGTTCAGACGGGTATCCATCTGCTCCGAGAAGTAGCTCGCCCCGCCCGCTCCGCGTTGTTTATCCGCCGGAACATAAGGTTTGAGATTGCCGAAACCGGGCATTCCCGCCGGTTTTAAGGTTCGCCATACCCAGCCCGGATGCAGCGCGACATCAATCATGCTCAGCATCGATAATTTCATCGGCCGCCGGTAATTACGTTTATCTTTTTCGCGGTTACCGAAATGCACCGCATCAACCGAGACCACCAGCGTGGTGCATCCGGCTGCTTTGGCGCGCTCCAGCAGGCTGGTGGTGACGCTCCGGTCTTTGAGCACATACAGCTGAAACCAGTGCTGAGGCAGATTTTCTGCCGCGATTTCTTCAACCGATGCGGTTGAAACCGTGCTCTGGATATAGCCGATACCGGCGTGTTTCGCCGTACGGGCCAGCATGGTATCCGCGCCGAAACGCAACATGCCGTTATAGCCGGTCGGTGCAATCAGTAACGGTGCAGAAAGCCGCTGCCCGCAAACCGTAACGGACAAATCGCGCTGGCTGGAATCGTTCAGCACCGGTGGAATAAAGCGCCAGCGGCTGAAAACCTCACGGTTATCTTTCAGCGTTTGTTCATCATCCGCCCCGCCTTCCACGTAGCTAAACGCAAAACGGGGCAAGGCGCATTTCGCCTGCTGGCGTAAATCATCAATGTTCAGCGCCACACGTTTCACGCCGCATTCTCCGTCAGGATACGTTTCAGGCTGTCGATAAACTGCCGGTTATCCTGTTCATTACCGATGGATACGCGGATCCAGTTTTCATAACCGGTTTCACGCCAGGGCTTGATAATCACGCCATAAGCAAGCAAGCGTTGTGCCAGTTCTGTGGCCGGGCAGCCGCAATCAAAGAACAGGAAGTTGGCAGAGGATGAGGCGACGTTAAAACCGAGCGCCGTAAGTTCGGCTGCCATCTCCTCACGCAGTGCGGTAACCAGCGCAATGCTGTCGCGGACATGTTGTTTATCCTGCAATGCCGCCACGGCAGCCACCTGCGCCGAACGGTTGATGTTGAAAGGTGTGCGCACCCTGTCCAGCAAATTAACCAGTTCGGGATGACTGGCTAAGCCGTATCCCACCCGCAGTCCGGCCAGTCCGTACGCTTTCGAGAAGGTCCGCAGCACAATCCACGGTCGTGGCTGCTCAGCCAGCACGCGCAGGCTGTCAGGGTATTCAGGATCGTTTTCACAATATTCGAAATAGGCTTCGTCAATCACCAGCACGCAATCCGCTGGCGCGGCATTAACAATACGGGTAAATCCTTCCCGGTTGAGCATGCAACCCACCGGATTGGAAGGATTGCTGAAAATCAACATTTTGGCCGGTGCGGACAATGCATTTTCCCAGGCTTCGACATCAAATTCCTGCCGTGCATTGACGCCGACCAGGGTGACATCCGCCCCCATCATGCGCGGGAAGATTTCGTGTAAACCAAACGAGGGGATCAGCGTCACAACACGGTCACCGGGGTTAAGAAACGCCAGCGCCAGCATATGCAGAATGTCTTCGGAACCGTTGCCGATGACAATATTTTCGGCTGCCACGCCGGTATCCGCCGCCAGCGCGTCACGCAGCGCCGCACTTGATGCATCAGAATAAATCGCACTGAAACAGGCATCCGCTGCTAACGCCGTCACCACCTGCGGGCTGGCACCCAGCGGGTTTTCATTACTGGCCAGTTTGGCAATATGGGCCACGCCGTATTTTTTTTGCACCGCCTCGGCCGAAAGTCCGGCGTTATAAACGCTCAGTGACCGTGCTCCGGGCCTTGCCAGTTTTTTCAGAAGCTGTTGCTGGTTGTCAAACACCGTATCAGGAACTGCCAGATCTGAAGCCATTGCTTACCTCACGCTGTTAATATGCTCCGAGTATGCCGTAAATCAGCGGCTTTTTACGCCACTTTTTGCAGCAATTTCCGCATGTTTTAGAAACAAAACGGGCAACGGCCTGCGCCACTGCCCGTGAGGTTTGTTCAGTTTAATTCCGCGATGAATTAATGACTTACCCCTGTTATTTTGCGAGCATCGGCAAATTCAGGTGATGACGCTCAGCACAGTCTTTTGCCTGTTCATAGCCAGCATCTGCATGGCGCATCACCCCTGTCGCCGGGTCATTCCACAGCACACGTTCAAGGCGGGCATCGGCTTCCCGGGTACCGTCAGCCACAATCACCATGCCAGCGTGTTGCGAGAAGCCCATCCCGACGCCACCGCCGTGATGCAGACTGACCCACGTTGCGCCGCCCGCCGTATTAAGCAAAGCGTTCAGCAGCGGCCAGTCGGAAACGGCATCAGAGCCGTCTTTCATGGCTTCAGTTTCACGGTTGGGTGAGGCCACAGAACCGGTGTCGAGATGATCGCGGCCGATAACGACCGGCGCTTTCAGCTCGCCGTTACGTACCATTTCATTGAATGCCAGACCGGCAATATGACGCTCGCCCAGCCCCAGCCAGCAGATCCGCGCCGGTAATCCCTGGAAGGCAATGCGCTCACGCGCCATGTCCAGCCAGTTGATGAGGTTTGCGTTGTCCGGGAACAGCTCTTTAAGTTTGGCGTCGGTTTTATAGATATCTTCCGGGTCACCGGAAAGCGCCACCCAGCGGAACGGCCCTTTGCCTTCGCAGAACAGCGGACGGATATAGGCTGGCACAAAACCCGGAAAATCAAAGGCATTCTCCACGCCTTCGTCTTTGGCAACCTGACGGATGTTATTGCCATAGTCGACGGTCGGAATGCCCATCGCATGAAAATCGAGCATTGCCTGAACGTGTTTGGCCATCGACGCACGGGCCGCTTTCACCACCGATTGCGGATCTGACTGTCGCGCATCCTGCCATTTTTCCAGGCTCCAGCCTTCCGGCAGATAGCCGTTCAGCGGGTCATGTGCCGAGGTCTGATCGGTGACGATATCCGGGCGCAGACCGCCTTCTTTGGCGCGGGCGACCAGTTGCGGCATTACCTCGGCGGCGTTACCCAGCAGGCCGACGGAAATGGCTTTCTTCTCGGCGCAGGCTTTTTCAATCATCGCCAGCGCTTCATCAATACTGTGCGCTTTGTAATCGAGATAACGGGTACGCAGACGGAAATCGATGCGCGACTCCTGACATTCAATGGCCAGCACGCAGGCACCAGCCAGCACGCCCGCCAGTGGCTGAGCGCCGCCCATGCCGCCCAGACCGGCAGTCAGGATCCATTTACCGCGCAGGTCGCTGTTGTAATGCTGGCGTCCCGCTTCCGCGAAGGTTTCATAAGTACCCTGCACGATGCCCTGCGCACCAATATAAATCCAGGAACCGGCGGTCATCTGGCCGTACATCATCAGGCCAGCTTTATCCAGTTCGTGAAAGTGATCCCAGTTTGCCCAGTGCGGAACAATGTTGGAATTGGCAATCAGCACGCGCGGCGCATCGGTATGGGTGCGGAAAACGCCGACCGGCTTGCCGGATTGCACCAGCAGCGTTTCGTCTTCACGCAGCTTGCGCAAACTGTCGAGAATGCCTTCAAACGCCGGCCAGTTGCGCGCCGCTTTACCGATACCGCCGTAAACCACCAGATCTTCCGGACGCTCAGCGACATCCGGATCGAGGTTGTTCTGGATCATGCGGTATGCCGCTTCAATCAGCCAGTTCTGACAGCTCAGTTCTGTGCCCTGTGGTGCACGAACAACGCGGGCAACGGCCGTTTTTTGTGGAGCGTTCATCGTTGTTTCCTTCTCTAAAATGGGGTGTTATGAATCAGTCGTTACAGAACAAAAGTCATCAGGCAAAGCTTGGCAACAGCGCTTCAATCGCCGCAGGCCAATGCTCGCGGGAAGCCCACAGACGCATCATTTCAACGTCCGGTGCCATCAGGCGGTCTTTTTCCAGAAACGCCACGTTTTCACGGATAGTTTTCATTTCATTTTCCAGCGTCGCTGAACTTTGCAGCGGACGATGGAAATCAATACCTTGTGCGGCGGCCATCGCTTCAATGCCCACGACCACGCTGGTGTTAAAGCACATATCCCCCAGACGGCGGGCGGCGTAGGTGGCCATGGATACGTGATCTTCCTGATTCGCAGAGGTCGGCAGGCTGTCAACGCTGCCAGGATGTGCCAGCGATTTGTTTTCCGACGCCAGTGCCGCTGCGGTAACCTGCGCAATCATAAAGCCGGAGTTCACACCGCCGTCATTAACCAGAAATGCAGGCAAACCGGAAAGCCCGGTATCGAGGAGTAACGCCATACGGCGCTCGGAAATCGCGCCGATCTCAGCGACGGCCAGTGCAATGATATCCGCAGCAAAAGCCACCGGTTCGGCATGGAAGTTACCGCCGGAAATCACATCGCCATTTTCGGAAAACACCAGCGGGTTATCAGAGGCGGCATTAGCTTCGATACGCAGGATACGTGCAGCGTGGTGCAGGTTATCCAGACATGCCCCCATCACCTGCGGTACACAGCGGATGGAATACGGATCCTGCACGCGGCCGCAGTCCGCATGCGACGTGACAATGTCACTGCCGGACAGGAGCTGGGTCAGTGCCGCCGCCACGGCAATCTGCCCCTGCTGCCCACGGGCTTCGTGAATGCGCGCATCCAGCGGTTTTACCGAACCTTTGATGGCTTCAAGCGACAACGCGCCTGCCACCAGCCCGGCAGAAAATACGCGTTCGGCTTCAAACAGGCCGGACAGCGCCAGCGAGGTGGAAACCTGTGTGCCGTTAAGCAGTGCCAGCCCTTCTTTCGGTCCGAGTTCAAACGGCTTCAGACCCGCCGTTGCCAGTCCTTCAGTCGCCGACATTTTTTCGCCTTGTGCCGTGACCTGCCCCTCACCAATCAGCATCAGGGAAAGATGCGCCAGCGGCGCTAAGTCACCGGATGCCCCCACCGAGCCTTTCTCAGGAATACACGGATAAACACCGGCATTAAACAAAGTAATCAGCGCATCGATAACCTCAATGCGGATGCCGGAATGACCGCGCGACAGGCTCAGCACTTTGGTCGCCATCACCAGACGCACCACGTTATCCGCCAGATCTTTGCCAATCCCGACACTGTGCGACAACACCAGATTGCGTTGCAGTTCTGCCAGACGCTCTGCCGGAATACGCGTTTGCGCCAGCTTGCCGAAACCGGTATTGATGCCATAGACCACTTTCCCCGACTCAACAATGCGGGTAACCGTTTCCTGCGACGCCAGCACGCCCGCGCGCGCCTCCTCAGCCAGTTCAAGGCGGACATTGCCCTGATAAATCTTACGCAGCATCGGCAGATCAACATGACCCGGTTGCAGGCGGCAAAGGGTTAACGCATGGGTTGAAGAAGCCATAATCTATTCCTGTATAGACAAGTGAAACCGGAAGTAAACCCGGCTAAGGACTCAGCCCGCCGGGTATTTATGCACGACATGACAAATCTAAAATCTGGTATGTACAGATACGTTGCGGCGCAATCAGTGATCCATTGCCTGCATCGTTTCGGTACGAATTTCTTCAGTTACCCGCGCTTTCAGCGCCATAAATTCCGGCGACGTTTTCAGGGTATAGTCCCGCGGATGCGGGAAATTAACTGCCACTTCGGTTTTGATCCGCCCCGGCCGTGCACTGAAAATCGCCACTTTATTGGCCATGAAAATCGCTTCATCAATATCGTGCGTCACGAACAACACGGTTTTGCGCGAGGATTCCCAAATCGATAACAGCAGTTCCTGCATCATCACGCGGGTCTGATTATCCAGGGCGCCAAAAGGCTCATCCATCAGCAAAATTTTCGGGTCATTCGCCAGTGCGCGCGCGATGGCGGTACGTTGCTGCATCCCGCCGGAAAGCTGACGCGGGAAGTGCTGCTCAAAGCCCCGCAGCCCGACCTTATTAATAAAGTAGTCGCTGCGCTCTTTTTGCGCTGCCTTACTTACGCCACGCTCCTGCAAACCAAAACGGATGTTTTGCTCAACGGTCAGCCACGGGAACAAGGTATAACTCTGAAAGACCATGCCGCGATCGGCACCGGGGCCATCCACCTGTTCACCGTCGAGCCACACTTCGCCTCGCGTAGGTTGATCCAGCCCGGCGACAATGCGCAGCAGCGTGGATTTACCGCAGCCGGAAGGTCCGAGAATGGTAATGAAGTCGTTTTCTTCAACCTGATAATCCACCGGCAACAGCGCCTGCGTTTTCTCACCTTTCGGGCCGGTAAAAATACGTTCAACCTGACGGACACTCAGTTTCGGATGGCTCATCACAATGAACTCCATACAAACAGGCGACGGTTGGCCGCTTTGAACAACAGATCGGAGAGCAAACCAATGCAACCAATCACGATAATGCCGAAGATCATTTGCCCGGTGTTAAGCAGCGCCTGGCTGTTAACAATCATGTGACCGATACCGCTCGACGATCCGATAAGCTCCGCCACAATGACGTAAGTCCATGCCCAGCCGAGCACGAGGCGCAGCAACTCGGCAATCTCAGGGGCCGCACCGGGAATGATCACCCTGCGCACAACACTCTGGTTGGTTGCACCCAGCGTATACGCGGCTTCGACCAGATCACGCCGTGCTGCCCCGACAGTCACCGCCACCATCAGGGTTATCTGGAAGAAAGAGCCGATGAAAATCACCAGTATTTTCTGCATTTCACCGATACCCGCCCACAGGATAAGCAACGGCACAAACGCTGAGGCAGGCAGATAACGACAAAACGACACAAACGGCTCGAAAAAGGCTTCGATCAGTTTGTAAGATCCCATGAGGATCCCGAGCGGAACGGCAATAACGCAGGCCAGAATAAAGCCGCCCAGCACGCGCATTACCGTCATGCCGATGTCGGTCGTAAAATCAAAATCGGTAAACAGTAAAATCCCTTCCTGCAACATGCTCGCCGGGCTGGCGAGGAATGTTGCGGAAACGAGGCCGGTAAACGTCACCAGCGCCCATACGGCAAAAAACAGCACAAAAAAACAGAACCCGAGAAACCATCGACGCCGTGAGTCTACCGGGCGCAAAGGCACCATCATCGGGTTATGCCAGACTTTTTTGCTTGCGGGCAACGGTGCCGGCTCACGTAGAACTGACTGCGCTGTTATCTGTTTTTCTGCTGCCTGACTGACAGGACTGTTCATATCGCGGTCCTTCATGGCTATTTCACGTACTTCGCGTCATATAACGTATTGATATCCGGTGTTTTACGCAGGATTTTCATCTCAGTCAGCAACCGCGCAGCTTCGTTAGTGAAGGTCACGATTTCACCGCTGAAGAATTTCTGGTTGGCCTCACGATCCTGCCAGCGCAGATAACTGGATTCCTCTGCAAACTGTTTGCCGGTCTCTTTGACCGCCGCGCCCATGATTTCGTTGGATTTCTCCGGTTCTTTCCTGATCATATCCAGCGCTTCAAAATAGCTGTTCACCAGCGCCTGTGCGGCTTTTGGATTTTTATCCAGCCAGTCCGGCGTACAGCCCAGCGTATCCATCACCATCGGATAATCCAGCGTCGTTGCCAGAATTTTTCCTTTATCCGGGCTCTGACGGATGTTGGAAAGGTAGGGTTCATAGCTCACTGCAGCGTCATTCTGCCCGGCAATAAAGGCGTGCGCAGCGGCGTCCGGTCCGAGCGTGGCGAGTTTGACGTCTTTCATCGTCATGCCGTTTTTATCGAGGATCCACGCCAGCAGGAAGTAAGAGGAAGTACCCGGTGCATCCACGCCGATGGTTTTGCCTTTCAGATCGGTAATCTTGTTGATACCGCTGCGCACCGCGATACCGTCCGCACCGTAAGATTTATCCAGCTGTACGATTTGTTTGATCGGCACACCACTGGCATTCCAGGTTAAATAGGTTTCAACGGTGGTTGCCGCACATTGCAGGGAACCGGAAGCAATGGCCAGATGACGCGACTGCTGCGGCACCATTTTCAGCGTGACATCCAGACCGTTCTTTTTAAAGATGCCCGCTTTGTCTGCCAGCGTCAGTGGCGCAAAACCAGTCCAGCCAGAAATACCAATAGCAACCGGCGTACTGGCCGCCTGCGCCGTACTGACGGTCACACTGCCCAGCGCCACGGCCAGCCCTAACAACGACAACGAACGCTTCAGTACAGCCCTGGAAATCATGTTGCTCATCTGCCACTCCTGCCAAAGTATCTGTCTCGGGGGAAATGCCTGTGGCAGTGAAAGCCGCAGGCAAATTACGCTACTGTATATTCTTGTCTATACAAGTCAGTCGACAATATTTAAGCAAGCTTTATGCCAGTTTCTGCAGATGCACTTTTACAACATTCAGCGCCGGTTATGGGGCGTTTTGCACGGGCTGATGAATCAATTCGGTGCGCGGCATGCTCCCTTTTAGCGCAACCCTGTAAGGTATTTATCAGCTGATCGCCGCCCACAACAGCAGGCACTTATGTTGCTGAGCAGCAGGGGTCAGACTCACGGAACCCTGTTGCGATTGTGCCGCTGTCTCAGACCAGTAATATCCCTCGCCCGCCCGCAGTAGCCCGCCATCCGCCAGTTGCCACGTCCCGCTGATGACATAAATCACGCCGCCTCTTTCACCTGTCACCCGAAGAGGTTCCCGTGCGGCAACCACCCGCGAGGCACATTCCGTGCGCCGCGTCATGATGTTGAAATCGGTCGTCACATCACCCAGCAGGCGGGCGCTGAGTGCAATATCACCACTAAAAGCAAACGGCTCGCCGGTGACATTGAGTAAGTGATCAACATCAGGCTGCGCCTGTAAATGCACACCTTCCCCGCTCAGCAAGGTGATGGAGCGGTCAATACCGGGGAATGCCGAGAACGGACCATCCTGCGCGATGGTGGCAATGCTGGCGCGCCAGTCAAAATCACGGCTACCGGCAGGAAAACTGAAGATTTCGCGGGTCTCGCCACCGCCATTACGCCACGGACTGACCGGCAGGCCATCGAAAGTGAAGTGCTGCCAGGCAATCATGCGACGTCCTCCGCCAGCTGACGGAGAAGCGCGAGGAAATCTGCCGCCGCAGCCTGTTGCTGCTCATGCTGTCCGTTCACAATGCGCGCAATACCGCCAACATAGACATCACGGATCTGCCCGGCATTACCGGCGAACAGCCAGCGGTTAAGCAGTTCACTGTTTTTTGCGGCAGCGAGATAAGGATCCTGCCCGTCGAGTACCAGCCAGTCGGCACGATACCCCGCAGAAAGCTGTCCGATAAGCGCGCCGCAAGCCTGTGCACCGCCCTGCAATGCCTGGGTATACAGCACATCGCCCACAGAATTTTGCGCGGCGGTCGTCAGCCGGTTACGTCGCTGGTCACGCAGGCGCTGGCCGTATTCAAACCAGCGCAGTTCTTCAACTACATTCAGGGAAACATGGCTGTCGGAACCGATCCCCCACCGCCCGGACTGCGCCAGATAATCGACGCCGGGGAAAATCCCGTCGCCCAGATTAGCCTCAGTGGTCGGGCATAGTCCGGCTACCGCCCCGCTGCCTGCCATGCTCGCCAGCTCGAAGCGGTCAGCGTGCGTGGCGTGGATCAGACACCAGCGGGAATCAATATCCAGATTGTCGTACAGCCAGGAAATCGGGCGCTGTCCGCTCCAGCCCAGACAATCGTTCACTTCTTTCTGCTGCTCGGCGATATGAATATGCACCGGCAGACTTTTGTCTGCGGACTGCAACACCTGCTGCATTTGCTCAAGCGTCACGGCGCGCAGGGAATGGAAACACAACCCCTGATTTTGCAGACTTTTGCCGCTGAGCTGTTTGCGGATAATTTCCTGTTGTTTCAGATAACTGTCCGCATCCTGAATAAACCGTTTCTGTCCGGCCTGTGCCGGTTGCGCGCCAAATCCGGCGTAACGGTAAAGCACCGGCAGCAGGGTCAACCCGATGCCGGTTTGTGAAGCGGCTTCACTCAGATGCGCGGTCATTTCACCGTGGTCGGCATAAGCCTGACCGCTGATGTCGTTATGCAGATAGTGAAATTCAGCCACCTGCGTGTAGCCACCTTTGAGCATTTCGATATACAACTGACGGGCTATTACGCCAACCTGCTCAGGTGTCAGGCGCTGCACCATGCGATACATCAGATCGCGCCAGGTCCAGAAGCTGTCCTGCGGATCGCCGGCAACTTCCGCCAGCCCGGCCATCACCCGCTGAAATGCATGCGAATGAAGATTCGGCATTCCCGGAACCACCGGGCCGGAAAGGGGCAGACACCCCTGCGGATCGCCGTCCGGGGTCACCGCCGTCAACATTCCGGCAACATCGACATCCAGCCGCACGTTGTGCGCCCAGCCATCAGCAAGTAAAGCGCGTGGAGCAAAATAAGCAGGCATGACAGCATTCCTGAGCAGTAAGAAGAAACATAAACGCAATTTTATGGAAACAATTGCAAAACTTTTAAGCGACTTGTCTATACATATACATATGCCTGATTGCGCTGTAAACTTGCAACAACCCTTTTTTTATAAATTTAGTTTTCCGTCACGCCCTTTCCGTTTACTTTCCTTTGATGGAAACTGCCGGGCGGACAGGCAAACTTTCCCAATATTTCTGGAATTTCATTGAGTGAGGTAAGAGTCATGTCGGAGCCCACACCACTTTTGCAAAATGGTGCTACACAACAACAGGGTGTGTCACAACAACAGGGTGTGTCACAACAACAGGCTGTGTCACAACAGGGAGTATCACAGCAGACATTGTCCGAACTGGCGGCTGCGATGAGCGACACACCCGCGCCCATTTATCAGCGGGTCAAACAGGCGATCATCAGCCAGATCCGCGCCGGTGTCTGGAAACCGCATCAGCGTGTACCGTCTGAAAGTGAGCTGGTCAATGAAATTGGCGTCAGCCGCATGACCATCAACCGCGCCCTGCGCGAACTGACCAGCGAGGGATTTTTGATCCGCATGCAGGGCGTCGGGACCTTTGTGGCCGAAGCCAAGGCTTATACCCCGATGCTGGAAGTGCACAACATTGCCGATGAAATTGCCCAGCGCGGTCATCGTCATGACAGCAAGATTCTGGTGTGCGAAGCGCGACTGGCGGACGCCGATCAGGCGCTGCAACTGGGTATCGCCACGGGTACGTTGATGTTTTACTCGCAGATTGTTCATTACGAAAACAACGTACCCGTGCAGATTGAAGACCGTTTTGTGAACCCGGAAACCGCCCCCGATTATCTGCAACAGGTGCTGAACAAGCAGACACCCTATACGTATCTGATGGAAATCGCGCCGCTGACGGCGGGTGAACACCGTGTTGAAGCCATCAGTGCCAGCGATGAGCAACGCGAGCTGTTGCAACTGAACGAACATGAGCCTTGCCTCCTGATCCACCGCAGGACCTGGAGCGGCAGCCGCGTGGTGACTTCCGCGCGCCTGATTTATCCCGGTTCCCGCTATCAATTATTTGGACGTTTCACCAGCCACGGCTGATTCCGGCACACCTTAATGGCGGCTTTGCAAGGCCGCTATCTCTTCGTTCAAATTTTGGAAGACGTCTCGTAATAAGAAAAAACTATCGCTGGCTGCCTTGCCGGTTTCACGGTTATGCGTTAGGTTGACTTTAGTTGTCTATACAAGATGAATTCAGCCTGGAGCCTGTCATGCCGGTAGCGATATCCCCTTCTTTTTCAGCCGAACCCCCTTCCCGTTGTGACAGCGTATGGCGCGGTGCCACGCTGGTCACCATGCAGGACGGGCATTACAACCTGATTGAAAACGGCGCGATGGCGGTCGCAGACGGGAAGATCGTCTGGACCGGCTCTGCCGCAGATTGTCCGGTTTTCGCGGGAGCCACACAGCATGAATTCAGCGGCGGGATCATCACCCCGGGCTTCGTTGATTGCCATACGCATCTGGTATTTGGCGGCGATCGCAGCGCAGAATTTGAACAGCGGCTCAACGGCGTCAGCTATGCAGAAATCGCCGCAGCCGGTGGTGGCATTCTCTCCACCGTCAATGCCACCCGCGAGGCCAGCGAAGATGAACTTCTGGCGCAGGCACTGTTCCGCTTACAACCGTTGCTGGCAGAAGGCGTGACGTGTGTTGAGATTAAATCCGGTTACGGGCTGAGCGTCGAAAGTGAGCTGAAGATGCTGCGGGTGATCCGCCGGTTGGGCGTTATGCTGCCGGTGGAGGTGAAATCCACCTGTCTTGCCGCCCATGCCCTGCCGCCGGAGTTCAAAGGACGCGCGGATGACTATATTGATCTCATCTGCGAAACATTATTGCCGGTGGTTGCCAGTGAAAACCTGGCCGACGCCGTCGATGCCTTTTGTGAACATCTGGCGTTCTCTCCGGCACAGGTTGAACGGGTTTTTAATGCCGCAAAAGCCTTGGGGTTACCGGTTAAATTACACGCCGAGCAACTGTCTTCGCTGCATGGTAGCGCCCTGGCGGCACGGCATCATGCGTTGTCAGCCGACCATCTGGAATACGCCACCGCTGAAGATGCGCAGGCCATGGCCGCCAGCGGCACCGTCGCCGTATTACTGCCGGGGGCATATTATTTGCTGCGCGAAACACAATGCCCGCCGGTGGATGAGTTCCGCAAACTTCAGGTGCCGATGGCGCTGGCCAGTGACGCCAATCCGGGCACATCGCCTGCACTTTCTTTGCGTCTGATGCTGAACATGGGATGTACATTGTTTCGCCTGACGCCTGAAGAAGCGCTGGCCGGGATCACCTGTCATGGCGCACGTGCGCTGGGTTTACAGGAAACACACGGCACGCTGGAAGCAGGAAAAGTCGCTGACTTTATACACTGGCCCCTGTCGCGTCCTGCCGAACTGGTTTACTGGCTGGGCGGTCAGTTGCCCTGCACCGTTGTTTTTCGTGGAGAAGTACGAGGAGAGTTCCGTTAATGAGCCTTTCAACTGCCAATGTTATCGCTGAACCGTACCATTTTATCCAGGGTACCGCGCCGTTATTGATCAGCATCCCCCACGCAGGTACACATCTGACGCCAGAAGTCGCCAGCGGTCTGAGCGAAGCCGCCCTTCCGCTATCCGATACCGACTGGCATATCCCGCAACTGTACGATTTTGCGCGCTCACTGGGTGCCAGTATTCTGGTCGGTCAGTATTCACGGTTCGTCATCGACCTGAACCGGCCTTCCGATGATAAGCCGTTGTATACCACTGCCACCACGGGGTTATATCCCGAGACGTTATTTGATGGCCGCGCGACCTTCAAACCGGGCATGACGCCGACTGACACTCAGCGCCAGCAATATTTAGATCAAATCTGGCAGCCATATCACCAGCAAATTCAGTCAGAACTGGCGCGTATGAAACAGGAATTCGGCTATGCGTTGCTGTTTGATGCGCATTCCATTGCGTCGGTGATCCCGCGTCTTTTCGACGGCCAGCTACCGGATCTCAACCTCGGCACCAACAGCGGCGCAAGCTGTTCACCGGCGCTGAGTGAAATCCTTGAGAGAACCTGCCAGCAGCAAACCCGCTTCAGTCATGTGCTTAATGGCCGGTTTAAAGGGGGCTATATCACGCGGGCTTACGGCCAGCCTGACAGAGATATTCACGCTGTTCAGCTTGAGCTGGCGCAGGTGAATTACATGGAGGAGATGGAGCCGTTTGCTTACTCGCCTGATAAGGCGGCCGAATTGCAGGTGTTATTGAAACAGTTGCTGGAAGGGATGGTGGGCTGGGGGGAAGATGCTTATAAACAGGGAACAGTGGCTAAATAGCTGTTTTTCCTTTGCTCCTCCCCCTGCGAAGGGGGAGGACGGGAGGGGGTTTTACAGACAAAACCATAGCCAGCGCACACTCTAACCTTCTGATTTACCTTTAATACCCCACCCCAACCCTCCCCTTCGCAGGGGAGGGAGTTGTCCATGCTCACCCTTCAAATCGCGATATTTTTCGTCTAAAACCCTACTTAAAGTCCGCATACGGCACTAACGGTTCCGGCGGCATATCCAGGTCCCCTTGCCAGCCGCTCATCGAATATCTCGCGTAAAGCAGAAAGTGGCTTGGCGTGTAATCCTTCGCCTGTTGAATATCAATTCCTCCGCCGACGGTCCAGTGAGAACTGACCCGCCGTTCAACCAGTGCCTGCAAGGTATAGCCAAAACCGGATCCACTGCTGCCGGTTTCGGTGGCATTTTTATCCGGTAATGAATCCGGGATCAGATTCTGGATCGGATAACGTTTCTGATCGCGGGTTGAGGAACGTGACCAGGAGACCGAACCACCGAGTTGCCATGACCAGTTTTCAGTTCGCTGGCGATAACTGACGGGCACTGAGAGTGAGAAATATTGCTGCGGACTGTAGTAACCGCCCTGTCCCAGTGTGTAACCGCTGAGGTCTTTCTGGTAATGCCAGAGCATGGAGCTGAGGCCCACCGTGGCGCGGCGGTTATCTTCGTTGATGACTTTGTAGTAATAACCGCCCATCAGGCGTTCGCGGGTATTGTCTTCAACATTTTCACCCGTCAGCTGATGCGCGCTGAGATCAGCCCACACGCCGTTAGCCAGCCCCTGATCGTAACTTAACCCCAGGCTGGCACCGGTCGCGCGAACGCCGCCCCAGGTGGTGCCGGTGCCCGGATCTTTTGCGCCCGCGAATGAAAGTAATGAGCTGGAAACCGGACGGCGTGAAACCGTGGTCGTCCAGCCGATATCGCCCCAGTCACCACGGTAAGCCAGCCCGCCGACCCAGTCGACAACCGGGAAGCCCAGCGGCGTGGTGCCTAAATCCCCTTTCCATTTGTCATTTTCCCAGCCCGCGCCAAGGCTGACGCCGTTAGCGGTCTGGCTGCGGTAACGGCGGCAATTCTGATCACTACAGGTGCCGAAACTGGCTTCGTAATCACCGTTTTCGTTATCAAAGGTTCCGGCATCCATACGCACCCAGTCGGCCCGCAGGAATCCGCGGCCCTGATACACCGGCATATCCGCCTGCAACATGGTGGTGTTGGCCGTGAGATCCGATTTACCCGGCGTACCGCTCGACGTCCAGGAATCCGTATCCACCGTGAAATTCACATCCTGCTGACGGTACAGATCATGTGCGTCGGAGCGGATACCGCGTTTCAGCCAGTCATCCGTCCCACTGTTGCGGGTCAGGCGCGTATAGCTGTCGTTATCTTCCGGCACTTTACCGGTGATACCGCTGGCGACCATTGCCTGCCCGAAATCCTCACGCGCCAGTTCTGGCTGTCCGAGTTGCTGTTCCAGGCTGGCGGCGTTGCGATAAATCAGTGCCTTGTCTTGGCCGGGCGGTTGTGAACGCGCAGCTGTTTTCAATGGCTGCATCAGCGCAGCGGCCTGGGTGGTTTCACCAACATCGCGCCAGGCCATGGCGACCTGTCGTTGCTGATTCAGGCTGAGGTCATGCAGATCAGCCTGCTGCAACTGCTGTTTCGCCCGCGTGGTATTACCCGCAGCAAGGGAAGTATCGATGGCAGTCAGGGTTTTACCGAGCTGAATGCGCTGCGCCATTTCGCGCATGTTGTCGTCCCATTTCGCCTGCGGCAAGGTATTCAGATGGCGCAGTGCGGCGGCGTCACGATCGGAGCCGGACAGATACAACGAATAAGCGTAAACCTGTTGCGGATCCGCCGGGTGCTTCGCCGCAAACTGCGCAAAAGCCGCATCCGCCTGCGCCGGTTCGCCCGCTTCACGCAGGGCACTGGCGTAATGGTAGGTCGTCCAGACATCGTCCGGATCCAGCTTCAGCACTTCGCCATAGCGGTTCGCGGCCTGATGCCAGTTGTGTGCGGCGGCATATTTCTCTGCCTGACCAGTGACAACGTCACGTTGCAGCCCACGCTGTTTATCGCTGAGTTTCGCCCTCGCAGCGGCAGGCAGTGAACTGATGTAATCGAGCGCTTTTTGCGGCGACTGACGCTGATAGATGTTCGCCAGCCCGCGCCGGGCGCTGCTGTTGTCGTGCTCCAGCGTCAGTGCGCGGCGGTAAGCCTGCTCCGCCATCGGGTCATTTTTGCGCGCCACCGCCACATCCCCGAGGCCGATCAGCGCCCACGGGTCGCGGGAGTCCAGACGCTGCGCCTGATTGTAGGCTGCTTCGGCCTGATCAAGCCGCCCGGCTTTCAACGCCTTATCGCCCTGTTCAATTTTCAGCCAGTAACTGTTGGTCTGGATCAGACTGTTCCATTTACCTGCATTATAGCCGTCGGTTTCGGCGACCTTCGCCCGCTGAAACAGGGTCAGCGCCTGCTGACGGTTACCGGCGCGGGAATAAGCCAGCCCCATTGCACCGAGAACTTCGGCATCGTCAGGTTTCGCCTGCAATGCCTGTTTCAGCGGCGCAATCGCACCGGTTGAACCACCATTATTAATCTGCGCCAGACCGCGGAGTCGCGCCTGATAACGAGGATCGGCCAGCAACGCCTGCTGGCGCTGAAGTTCCTGCTGCGCGGCAATCACCTGCGGACCGCTGTCGAACGTCGCAATAAACTGCTGCAGGGCATCAACGGTCGGATTGCCCACAGGCTGGTCTTTAATCTTTGCCAGCCATAAATCAGCGGCGGGAGAATGCCCTTCACTGGTGGCGGCGATTTGCTTAATCAGCCTGACCGCTTTGGCGTTATCCCCTTCGTCAAACGCCATCTGCGCCAGTTGCAGGCGTAACTGCACATCCCCCGGATACTGATTATTCAGCGCCTGAAGCTGCGCCTGTGCCCGGCCTTTTTGCCCCGGCAGGCGCGCAATCAGTTGCCAGTATTCCACCGCCAGATCCAGGGTTGGCGGCTGGTCGCCAAACAATTCATCATATTGTGCTTTGGCTTCATCAAGCCGCCCTGCCGTCGCCAGCAACCGCGTCTGCTGGAGTTTTTGCTGCATTTCCGGCGAGGCGATTTTCAGGCTCCGCTGCGCCTGCCGGTATTCATCCGAACCGGGCGCAACCTGTTTAATTTTTTCCAGTTGCTGCTGTGCTTTGGCCTGATCGCCTTCGCGCAGATGCAGACGCAAACGGGCGGACATCACTTTCGGGTTCTGCGGATCCATTAATTCCAGGCGAAACAGTGACTGACGCACCAGATCGTCCTGATGACTGGCTTCACCGATCCGCACCTGTTCCAGCAACCATTGTTCCGGTGAAACAACGGGGGCTGAAACCGCAGGCGCAGTCAGCAAAGCCAGCCCTACCGTCAGGGCCAGTCTGCTGCGAAAAAACAGATGTGTGCGGTGTGTGTTCACGAACTTATTCCTGGTCATCATCAGACAGACGACGACGGGCCAGAGAACGCAGACCGGTCCACAACAGAATGGCCGCCAGCAGCACCGAAATCACCGCCATCACCGCCAGCAATACCGGATGGTTCGCCAGTGCGTTCCATACCCGCTCCCACCACGGCAAATGGCCCACATAATAGGTATCGCCGACCTGCAGGCTGCTGACGCCGGAATCACGCACTACCGCCACTGAGCCAAAGATCCGCGCACGCTGTTGGGTATCCTGCATCGAGGTGTTCAGCATTTCAAAGCCCTGCTGACCGTTTGCCATCAGCGCGACGATGCTGCGCTGATCAAAGTATGGCGACCTGACGCCGACGATGGCCGCAATCGGGCCTTGCGCACTGATTTGCGCACTGGCATCCACCCGCGCATCGCCGTCCGGAGCAGCGTTATCCGGTAACGACACCTGGCGGACTGGCGTATTGACTGTATCGCGCACAGCCCCGATCAGTAAGTTGGCTTTTGTGTCATCGCGCATGCTGTCGTCGCGCAAATCCGCAGGCAGATTGCCGATCACCAGCAGATCTGCGTCGGTGGATTTTGCTTTTGCCGCGTCTTCGGTCAGCCCCACGCCAAGCGCCGGATAACCGGTGAGTGCGCCAATATTGCCCATGGCATCAAGCAGCGTGGTGAGCTGAACCGGTTGCGGTTTTGACTGAACCAGAACCAGCGTCTGGGATAAATCTGCCAGGCGGCTGAACGGGAAACCGGCGTTGGCGAAAGCGCGCAAATCAGGCATCGCCATGAAATGACGGTAACCGGAGAAATCGATGGTGGAGCCGTCATCGATTACCACATGATTTGGTACGCTGTTATAGGTTTCGCAACGGCCATCGGCGCCGCTCGCCAGCAGCGAGGTGTAGTCGAAATCAAAACGCATCTGGTTAACCGCACCCAGTTTCAGCGCGGGAATATTCAGGTCTTTGCTGCCATCCAGCAGCCCCTGCAGCAGTGACAGATGCAGTAACTGTGAATCCTCATCGTGTCCGGTTTTCAGGGTCAGATCCTGTACAAACTGGTTATTCAGGCTGATGCTCAGACGCGAAGTGTTTTTCAGCTGCGGCGAGGTGTAACGGTACTTCAGCCGCATATCAATGCCGGTGCTGTTAATCAGGAACAGATCCGGCGGCAAATTAATGTTGAGCGTGACCGGATTCGGCTGAATGCCGTCAGACTGTAACTGTTCCGCATACTGTTTCAGTTCGCCAAAATTCATCGGGCGGTCAGTACGCACCCAGTTTGGTGCGTCATACGGCTGGCGTGGCTGGATCCTTTCCACTTTACCGACGCCGATCGTTTCGCCACGAAACAGAATATTCCCCTGCGCAATGCCTTTTACTGCCGTCAGTAAGTCCTGATCATCACGACCGAGGATCAGCAGCATTTTGACGTACGGATTATCCGGGCGGCTGACCATCTGCACCACCGGTCCTTTTACCGGCGGCATTTCTTTGAGGAAATCCGGGCGTTTGCCGTTGGTCGCAAACACCACGGCGTGACTGTCCGGCAACTGGTTATAGAGCGTCGGGAAGGATTGTCCGCGCCACTGGGCTTTGCTGCCGAACCAGGAGGCCAGAATCGCCGCCGCCTGTTGCTGGCTGGCATCCGGAGACGTGGCAAAGACCATCGGCAGACTCAGCGGACGGCTGTCGCGCGCATCAAAGAACGGCACCGGGAAATGCGCCAGATCATTGCTCAGCGGCAGTTTCTGGTATTGCAGGCTGAGCGAACTGCCCTTGCCGATTTCCAGCCACAGCGTGGTGTTCGCCGGGTTTTCACAGACGTTCTGGTAATGCCCGATAAACTCCAGGCGGATGCGGTTGAAGTCGGTGACATAGCGCGGATCAATTGTCATCTGCAGATGATTTTTCTTGCCGGGCTGGTCTTTATCAATCACTTCAACGCCCATCAGCTGGTCGTTGAGATACACCTTAAGATGCGACTGAACCGGGATCAGCGACGGCGACGGCGTGAATTCGAGATTCAGCGTGGCCTGTGTCACGACTTCGTCACTGCGCACACCGAATTCAATCTGCCCGTTCGGCTGAATACCGCGCAAGATAATGGCCCCCGGCTTCGGTGCCACATCGGCAAAAGGTAATGTCACGCTGCGTACCGGCGCGCCCGGAATAATCATCGGGTTTACCGCTGGCGCCACCCCCGGCAAGGTCACCTCAGGCGCCGGCGTGGCGTTTCCCGGCACAGCTGGTGCAGGAGCCTGTTCACTGAAGGCCGGAGCCGCAGAACCCAACGCCAATGTCATCAATGCGGATGCCATAAAAGGGGTTATCGGAAGTCTTTTCATTGTTTTGTCATCATCAGGTTGGATTCATCAGGCTGAACGGCCAGCGGTGGATTACGCGGAGCAAAAGACAGCAACCAGCGGCCAAACGACCGGGTTGCGGATGCCAGCGGACGGTAGCGTTGCGGAGCGATATCCAGCATCCGCAGATAACCACGGATCCCCAGCCCCAGTACCTCCCGCAGGCTTTCCATCGGTTTGTCTTCAGGAAAACTGTCTTCGCGTATTACCCAGCTGTCGGCCCGGGCAAAAAAACCTTCGGCTCGGACCTGCCGCAAACGCCGCTGGTGTCAGAAAATGAGAACTCTGTGGTGATGGAATATCAGGGGAAAATTTACATCCGGCTGAATGGCGGCGGGTGGGTGCCGTATCCGAGCTGATACTATGTTTGTGGGCTCGCCGCCCACACGGGCCCAAAGGGTTTTAAACGAAACCCTTTAGAATCCTGCGTTTTTTAACTGCGCGCTCCGCTCGCTGGCTATGTTTCAGGGACCACAGCGATAGCCGCAAAATCCCGCCGCTGCGCGGTTCCCTCCCTTCGGGTTACAACCCGCGTAATAAAGACACGCGGTTTTCCACCTCTCGTCCGGCGATATTTTGAAACCGGCCTCAGACCTTTACTTCACAACCTTGCTTGTTCTGTTTTGTTTTTTTAAAAGCCAGAGACGATTCAGAAATCTTGCTGAACGGAGCGGCTTCGAGACCTCGGCTCGAAGACCGAGAGAAGGAATCGCGCAGCGGCAAGATTTCCAGCCTGTCTCTGTGGCACCTGAAACATGGCATCTAGCGATAGCGCGCAGTGGAAGAGCCCGGGATTCTTAAGGGTGGCGGCGATAAGCCACCCTTAAGGCCAGTTTGGGTGGCAACCCAAGGTTTTGATTTAAAAGCCGCCTGTGTCCGGCATTGACACTCTCATTCTGCAAATAACTGGTCATACACATGCTGTAAATGGCGGCTCATTCTTGCCCGCGCCCCTGCGCCATCTTTCGCCAGAATGGCATCCAGGATCCCCTGATGATCAGCATTCATTTCACGGGCGAAATCCACTTCTGTGTAATGACTCTCCAGGCGCATAAACCGGCGTGAACGTCGTTTATCCCACAAATATCCCATCATATCGTGCAGTACTTCGTTGCCGGTCATTTCGCTGATCATCATATGAAAACGGCGATCGGCTTCGAGGAAGGCGTCGTTGTTAGCATTGAGTTCGTTTAATTCGCGGGCGATGGCTTTCAGTTTTTCGCGCTGATCGTCAGTGCCGTTAATTGCCGCCAGTTCTGCTGTCATCGATTCATAAACCTGACGTGCTTTCACCAGCGATTGCAGGCTGAATTCCTCTTCGGTACTCACCGTTTGCACTGCCGGTGTGGCCTGTGGCAACGGATCGCTGACATACACGCCGTTACCGGTGCGGATTTCCACCCAGCCGGTGATCTCCAGCGCAATCAGGGCCTCACGAATCGATGAACGGCTGACGCCAAGTTGTTTAGACAAATCCCGTTCTGACGGGATCATCGCGCCCGGGGCAAACTGACCCGTATTAATGCAGTTAATCAATACATTAGAAATCTGGCGATACAGCCGTTCGACTTTAAGGGTGGGTAATGCCATTATTTTCTCCGTGTGCATGCTGAATCCCAAATCTGTTATCCCGGTCACATTAATGTTCGGTTTGATGCTGAATCATATGTCGGTCTGATGGCCTGACCAGCAGACCACCTGACCAGACCGCGCATTAAGATTGAACTTATCACCGGCCATGCGTCAACTACATTCAGAGACACAGTTAACAATTTTAAGGAAAACACATGGAACAGACATGGCGTTGGTACGGCCCGAACGATCCGGTTTCACTCGATGATGTGCGTCAGGCTGGCGCAACCGGCGTGGTTACCGCCCTGCACCATATTCCGAACGGTGAAGTCTGGCCGGTAGATGAAATCAAAAAGCGTAAAGCGATAATTGAAGCCAAAGGTCTGGTGTGGTCTGTGGTGGAAAGCATTCCGGTGCATGAGGAAATTAAAACCCGCAGCGGTGATGTTGAGAAACACATTGCTAACTATCAGCAATCTATCCGCAACCTGGCGGAATGCGGCATCGATACCGTCTGCTACAACTTCATGCCGGTTCTGGACTGGACACGCACGGACCTCGGCTATCTGCTGCCGGACGGTTCACGCGCCCTGCGCTTCGACCATATCGCATTTGCGGCATTTGAATTACATCTGCTCAAGCGCGAAGGTGCGACGTCTTATTACAGCGAGGATGAACAGAAACAAGCGGCTGAATATTTTGCGGCGATGACGCAGGCGGAGAAAGATCAGCTGGTGTCTAATATTATTGCCGGTTTACCGGGCGCGGAAGAAGGCTACACGCTGGATCAGTTCCGTGCGCGTCTGGCGACGTACGACGGTATTGATAAAGCGAAATTGCGTGAAAACATGGCGCATTTCCTGCGCAGCATTGTGCCGGTTGCCGAACAGTGCGGATTAAGTCTGGCAGTTCACCCGGATGACCCTCCGCGCCCTATCCTCGGCCTGCCGCGTATTATCTCCACCATTGAAGATATGCAATGGCTGAAAGAAACGGTCGACAGCATTCACAACGGTTTTTGTTTCTGCACCGGTTCTTACGGCGTGCGCGAAGATAATGACCTGGTGAAAATGATGACCACCTATGCCGACCGCGTGCACTTCATTCATCTGCGTGCCACACAGCGCGAAGACGTGCCGGGAAGCTTCCATGAAGCCGACCATTTAGACGGTGATGTGGATATGGTCGCGGTGATAAAAGCGATTCTGACTGAAGAGCAAACCCGTCGCCGCGCGGGGAATCTGCGCGCTATCCCGATGCGTCCGGATCACGGCCATCAGATGCTGGATGATTTGCATAAGAAAACCAATCCAGGTTATTCGGCGATTGGACGCCTGCGTGGACTGTCAGAACTGCGGGGAGTTGAGCGGGCGTTGAAGCAGAGCTTCTTTAGCGAATGATTTCGCGCTTCTTAATAACTGAATGGTGAAAATTTCGGTTTTTCAATAACGGTGATCACCCGGCGTTTCGCGCCGAAACCGACCAGGAGGGAAAAGTGCTTTTCCCTCCTGAATCTCCCTTCGCTTTAACTCCCCGCTACCGCTCGCTGGCTATGTTTCAGTCACCACTGCGACAGGTATACGACCATAGCCTCCAATCCACTGATTTTATTACACTCCCCATTTGTACATTCCGTTACACGCCGAAACCAATCACTCACGGACAACCTGATCTAACACGCCTAGTATTCTTCATACCGGCCCCGCAGTGGGGTGGACACTTAAACAAAAATTCTGAGGAATTAAAGATGAAAAAAGTATTAGCTCTGGTTGTAGCCGCTGCAATGGGCCTGTCTTCTGTCGCTTTCGCTGCTGAAACTACAGCAACTCCGGCACCAGCCGCTGCCGCAACTACCGCTGCTCCGGCACCTGCTGCCAAGCACGTGACTAAGCACAAGACTCACAAGAAAGTCGCTCAGAAAGCACAGGCTGCTAAAAAACATGTGAAACACGCTAAGAAAGCGGCTCCGGTAGCGCAGAAAGCGCAGGCTGCTAAAAAACACGTGAAACACGCTAAAAAAGCAGCGCCGGTAGCTCAGAAAGCGCAGGCTGCTAAAAAACACGTGAAACACGCTAAGAAAGCGGCTCCAGCTGCAAAAGCAACTCCAGCAGCATAAGTCGTCACTAATAAGTCTTTGTGAGCGTATCTACTCACCATTATCAAGACTGATGATTTAACACCCGGTTCGCCGGGTGTTTTTTTCTCCGGTTTTCTATCTTGAGGTACTGATGGAAGATGCTGCGCCGCTACCTGTTCGAAATCACCCTGTGCTCTCTGATCCTCTGCGGTCTGATCACCCTGTTTTTCTACTTCTGAATTACTCCGCGATGACGCCCGTCATCGGCTCAAAAGGCTGAGTTACCAGACAAATATATCCACCACGAAACATAACCGTCTATAATCGTTCCATAATAACGGCTTCCCGGGTTCTCCCTGTTTTCAAGGTCAGAATGTTATGCGCATCGCGTTACCGCTGTTTTTGTGCTTTTTCTGTTTTACCACCAGTCCTTTCGTACATGCTGACTCTCCAGATGATGCAGATTCGGATGTACCTTCAATCAGCATGAAAGAAAAAACGGCCCTTTTTTTTGGCCACGATCAGCGAACACCTGTAGCTGCAGCGGCGCACTGGCCATGGCAGGCCATCGGGCAGATTGAAACCGAGAGCGGCAATTTATGCACCGCAACGCTTATTTCTAAACATCTTGCCCTCACGGCAGGCCACTGTGTGCTGGCACCTCCGGGCAAAATAGACAAAGTCGTGGCACTGCGATTCATTTCTCATGATCAGAAATGGCGATATCAGATCACCGCCTTGCAAACGCTGGTCGATCCGAAACTGGGTAAGAAACTGAAAGCCGATGGTGATGGCTGGATTGTTCCGCCTAAAGCGGCGCCGTTTGATTTCGCACTGGTTCGCCTGACGGATGAAAAGCTGGCATTGCCGATCAAGCCGCTGCCATTGTGGGAAGGCTCACGTGACGACCTGACCGCCCTGCTGAAACAGGAAGGCAGAAAAGTGACCCAGGCCGGATATCCGGAAGATCATCTGGATGATTTGTATGTACATCAGGATTGTCTGATCACCGGATGGGCGCAACCGGGGGTGTTATCGCACCGCTGCGATACTTTGCCGGGCGACAGCGGCTCACCGTTGCTGTTGAAAAACGCCGATGGCTGGTCTCTGGTCGCGATTCAAAGCTCCGCGCCAGCGGCACAAGACCGCTATCTGGCCGATAACCGCGCACTGGCCGTTCCGGCTATCCGCGATGCCCTGAATACCCTTTCTTCAGGCGTTATCAGCGCGAGTACGCCGGTAACGATGCCCGCTCAGTAACCGTAAGTATCACCATTTCAGAACATAAAAAAACCGCCTTTGAGTGTATCAGGCGGTTTTTTAGTTTTGAGAACCCGTTAAATCAGTTGCTCCATCGTCTGCAAAATCCGTTTATCTGAAATCGGGTACGGCGTGCCCAGTTGCTGAGCGAAATAGCTGACGCGCAGTTCTTCAATCATCCAGCGGACTTCTTTCACCTCGTCACTTTGCTGACGCACCGGTGGCAGTTTGTTGAACCACTGCTGCCATTGCTCCCGGATGTTTTCCACTTTCATCATCTGGGCGCGGTCGCGGTGTGGGTCCATGGCCAGTTTGTCCATCCTGCGTTCAATCCCCTGCAAATAACGCAGCGTATCCGGTAAACGTTTCCAGCCGTTTTGTGTCACGAAGCCCCGGTAAATCAGCCCGGACATCTGCGCTTTGATATCAGAAAGCGCCAGCGCCATGGTGATATCAATCCGCCCTTTCAGCCGTTTGTTGATGCTGAAAACGGTCGTCAGAATCTGCTCCACCTGAATGGCGATTTGCACCACCGTATCATTGAGATTTGCGCGAACATGCTCATGTAATTTCGCGAAATCTTCTTCGCGCCACACCAGCCCGCCGGACTCTGCAATCAGTTTGTCGATGCCGCAGGAAATGCAGTCGTCAATCAAATCCAGCACCTTGCCGTACGGGTTAAAATACAGTCCCAGCTTGGCTTTGTTCGGCAATTTCTCGTGCAAATATTTGACCGGCGAAGGGATATTCAGCAGCAGTAAGCGCCGCATCCCGCTGAGCATAGCCTGTTGCTGTTCCAGTTCGCTGTCGAACAGGCGGATTGCCACGCTGTCCTTTTCATCAACAATCGCCGGATAAGCTTTCACTTCATAACCACCGCGCTTTTGTTCATAGCGTTCCGGCAAGGTGCCAAAGCTCCAGACATGCAGGTCGCGCTGTTCGATGCCGTCATCCGCGACCGCAGAAAGCGTTTGCTGAACCTGCTCTTTCAGGCCGGATTTCAGCGCAGTCAGATCTTTACCTTCGCGAAGTGTTTTGTTTTTATCATCGACAATACGGAACGTCATTTTGAGATGATCAGGCACCTGATCCCACTGCCAGTCTTCACGTGACACCGTCACGCCACTCATTTTGCGCAGTTCTTTTTCCATCGCATCCAGCAACGGTATCTCAAAAGGTTTTATGCGACCGAGCAAGGCATCCGCATAGTTGGGCGCGGGCACGAAGTTACGACGAACCGGTTTCGGCAGGGATTTGATCAGCGCCATGATCAGGTCACGGCGGATCCCCGGAATTTGCCAGTCAAAGCCTTCTTCGCTGACCTGATTGAGCAGCGGCAACGGAATATGTACCGTCACGCCGTCAGCATCAGTGCCCGGCTCAAACTGGTACGTAACGCGCAGTTTGAGATTGCCCTGATGCCAGAAGTTCGGGTAATCGTGAGCGCTGATATTGCCTGCGCCCTCTTTGATCAGCATGCTTTTTTCGAAGTTGAGGCTGTCCTGCGGCTGCGTTTTCCACCAGGTATCAAAGTGGCGCGCCGAGACCACTTCCTGGCCGATGCGTTGCTCATAGAACAGGAACAGGGTTTCGTCGTCGACCAGAATATCGCGGCGACGGGATTTATGTTCCAGCTCTTCCACTTCCGTACGCAGGCGCAGGTTAGCGCGGAAGAACGCATGACGCGTCTGCCAGTCGCCTTCCACCAGCGCATGACGGATAAACAGTTCGCGCGACACCACCGGATCAATCGTGCCGTAATTCACCCGACGTGCCGCCACAATCGGCAGACCGTAGAGCGTGACTTTTTCCGTCGCCATCACCGCACCCTGCGCTTTTTCCCAGTGCGGCTCGCTGTAACTGCTTTTCGCCAGATGTTTCGCCAGCGGTTCGATCCATTCCGGTTCGATACGTGCGGCAATACGTCCCCACAGGCGGCTGGTTTCCACCAGTTCGGCGACCATCACCCACTTCGGTGGCTTTTTGAATAACCCGGAGCCGGGGAAGACCGCAAAACGGGCGTTGCGCGCGCCGGTATATTCCTGCTTATCGACATCTTTCTGACCGATATGTGACAGCAAACCGGTCAGCAATGCGCAGTGAACTTCACGGTATTCAGCGGGTTCGCTGTTAACCGGCAGCCCCAGTTCTTTTACGACCTGACGCAACTGGGTATAAATGTCCTGCCATTCACGCACACGCAAATAGTTAAGAAAATCGCTGCGGCACAGCTTGCGGAACTGCGCCGAAGACAGCTCTTTTTGCTGCACTTTCAGATGGTCCCACAAATTCACGAACGCCAGGAAATCAGAGTCTTTGTCAGCAAAACGGCGATGTTTTTCATCAGACGCCTGCTGTTTATCCATCGGACGCTCACGCGGATCCTGAATCGACAACGCGGCGGTAATGATCATCACCTCACGCACACAGCCGTTTTTCTGCGCTTCCAGCACCATCCGCGCCAGACGCGGATCCACCGGCAACTGCGCCAGCTGACGCCCCAGCGGGGTCAGCGTATAACGGCCATCGACGGCGTTATTAATGGCGTTCAGCTCTTCCAGCAGACGGACGCCATCCTGAATGTTGCGTTTATCCGGGGCTTCAACAAACGGGAATGCCGCAATATCACCAAGACCCAGCGAGGTCATTTGCAAAATAACGGAGGCCAGATTGGTGCGCAGGATTTCCGGATCGGTGAACTCCGGGCGCGACAGGAAATCCTGCTCGGAATACAGGCGTATACAGATACCTTCGGAAACGCGTCCGCAACGCCCTTTACGCTGGTTAGCCGAAGCCTGTGAAACCGGCTCGATCGGCAAACGCTGCACTTTGGTGCGGAAACTGTAACGGCTGATACGTGCGGTGCCGGGGTCAATGACATATTTAATGCCCGGCACGGTCAGCGAGGTTTCGGCAACGTTGGTCGCCAGCACGATACGGCGGCCGGAATGCGACTGGAACACGCGGTTCTGCTCGCTGTTCGACAGCCGTGCATACAGCGGCAAAATCTCGGTGTGAGGCAAATCCAGACGGTTCAGCGCGTCGGCGGTATCCCGGATTTCACGCTCACCGCTCATGAAAATCAGGATGTCGCCCATGCTTTCGCGACCCAGTTCATCGACCGCGTCGAAAATCGCCTGCAACTGGTCACGATCCACATCGTCTGCGTCATCCACAATCGGGCGATAACGCACGTCAACCGGATAAGTCCGGCCGGAAACTTCAATGACCGGCGCATTATTGAAATGGCGCGAGAACCGCTGCGGATCAATGGTCGCCGACGTAATGATGACTTTCAGATCCGGGCGCTTTGGCAGTAACTGACGCAGATAACCGAGGATAAAGTCGATATTCAGACTACGCTCATGCGCTTCATCGATGATCAGCGTGTCGTACTGCATCAGCATGCGATCCTGCTGGATTTCGGCCAGCAGAATACCGTCAGTCATCAGCTTAACGAGCGTGTTTTCACTGACCTGATCGTTAAAGCGTACTTTATAACCGACCGTGTTACCCAGCGTGGTATCGAGTTCATCGGCAATACGGTTGGCCACGGTACGCGCCGCCAGACGTCGCGGCTGGGTATGACCAATCACGCCTTTAATACCGCGTCCAAGCTCCATACAGATTTTAGGGATCTGCGTGGTTTTACCGGAGCCGGTTTCCCCCGCCACAATCACGACCTGATGGTCACGGATGGCGTTATAGATGTCGTCTTTCTTCTGACTGACCGGCAGGTTTTCTGGGTAACTGATTTTTGGCCGCGAGGCTTCACGGGCGCTGACTTTCTTCAGACTCTCGTTGATGGCAGTCTGGATTTCAGCACCTAACGCATCGAGTGCTTCGGGTTTATCAATCTTTCTGGCACCCTGCAAACGACGTTGCAGGCGTTGCCGGTCACGTAGCATCAGCCCGTCTAACTGCGCTGATAATGCCGCGAGCGGTGATTTCACGTCGGAATTCCTTGTTACATGTCAGGCGGAGGGCACTACTGCCACCGGCTGAATCTGAATGGGTGATGAGGAAGGTTTATGCCTTACCTGCTTGCGTCTATGTTAACACAAGGGATTGAACATGCTGAAAACGGGCGTGCAATGCCGGGATATTAAGTTGTTCAAAAAAATCGATGATAGGTCTCTAAATATTGCGCTATCACTGAATAAGCTTTGTGAATAAAGTAAGTTCCATTCCGGGGACATTCTGGTTATAAAAACCAACACCCTATGTATCACACAGTTAAGGAACTCACTCATGAGCAAAGTACTCGTCCTGAAATCAAGCATTCTGGCTAACTTCTCTCAGTCAAATCAACTGGCCGATTATCTGGTTGCCCAGTATCAGTCTGCAAACAGCGGTTCTTCTGTGACAGTTCGTGACCTGGCGGCTGATCCGATCCCTGTACTTGACGGTGAACTGGTGGGCGCACTGCGTCCATCCGATGCTCCGCTGACACCACGTCAGGAAGAAGCCCTGGCGCTGTCCAACACCCTGATTGAAGAACTGCAGGCGCATGACGTGATTGTTATCGCGGCACCTATGTACAACTTCAACATTCCTACCCAGTTGAAAAACTATTTCGACCTGGTTGCCCGTGCTGGTGTGACCTTCAAATACACCGAGAAAGGCCCTGAAGGTCTGGTGAAAGGCAAACGCGTTATCGTTCTGACCAGCCGTGGTGGTATCCATAAAGACACCCCGAGCGACCTGGTTGCGCCATACCTGTCTCTGTTCCTGGGCTTCCTGGGGATGAGCGACGTAGAATTCGTTTACGCGGAAGGCATCGCATACGGTCCTGAAGTGGCGACGAAAGCACAGACCGATGCGAAAGCAGCCATCGATGCAGCCATTAAAGAACTGTCTGCAGCATAATTATCGTTATCACAATCTGAGCACCCATTCACTTAAGAATCTGTCCGTTCCGCTCAGATGATGTTGTGATAAAGCTATTGCGCGCTGAAAGGCGCGCTTTTTTTTGGCTGCGATCTCCCCGCCTACTTCTGCAACCACTGCCCGTTAATGCCTCTGACATATTCGCCTTTTCCGGCTCTGGCAACCAGTTTTTGCCCGGCCAGTTTTGCCACATCGTCAGTACTGACGTTATTGTCCCGCGCCACCTGTTCGTATTGTTGTTGACGGGCGTCGTTGATTTTTGAAGCCAGGGCGACAGTTTCCGCGTCCTGTTTCAGCGGAGCCAGGTAACCCGACAACGTTTCACCCACGCGCCCCTGTTGTTTAGCTTCATTGAGCGTTAACGCGAACGCCTGGCTGCAAAACAGTAATCCCGCGACCGCCAACATCAGGCTGATTTTTTTAATACTGTTTTTTTTGATGCCGTTCTTTTTGATAAATAGCCCGGACATACGCGCTCCTAGAATAGATCGCTCTGATTTTTCAGCAGGTTTTCCACGTCTTTATCCACTTTAATATGGATTTCGTGTTCAATTTTCACGTTCATGTTGATGGTAATCGGCTCTTTCGGCGCGGCCAGTTCGATGCGTGGTACGCAGCCGCTGAGCATCATCACGCAAAGCGCCAGGCCGGGGCCGACAACTCGCAGTTTCATTGTTCCTTCCTCACTGTTGGATCCTTTTTCTGTCCCGCCGCAGACGGACTTTTTGACAGCGCATCAGCAGGCAAAGACATCTGCTGTTGCAGCCATTCCTGAAGATTGTCGCCAAAACGCAAACTGCGCCAGAGCTGATAGATATTTTCCTCATGGGTATAATTGAGGTCGATTTCACGTTTTTCTTTGTCACCACCGTGCGTTGTGTCGGTGTAATTCACGCCGTCCACTTTAGCCTTCATGGTCAGCACGCCGAGATTATCCAGACTGACCTGCGCATCGGAACGGCTGATTTCCAGATAGCGCAGCAGGCCAATCACCATATTGTTGGCGAAATTGCCGCTGGCCATGGCATCGGCAAATTGCGGGTCGAGGCGCAGCGTCAGGCTGCCGTCGTTTTTGATCCAACCGTTATGAATGATCCATTGCGGATTTTCCACATACAGCGGCAACTCGCCATAAATCACCCCCGACATTGCCAGTTGCTTGGGTTTGAGTGCCGTAAACAGTTCGCTGAGATTGATTTTTTCCAGCTTCAGCACCGCCGCATCATGCTGCGGCATACGCAACGCCGAGAGGCTGAGATGACCGCGCAACATATCGACCCCCAGATTACTCAGGGTCAGCGGCGTTTCTTCACTCCACGGATAATGCCCCTGTAAATCGGCTGTGACGTTATGCATTTTGACCAGATTGTTCACTTCGCCGATACGCAGCGTCACCGGCTTTTTCACGCCGAGCTGCCAGACCTGATCCTGAAGGCGATACGGCAGGCTGAAATCCAGCCCGCTCAGGTCGCCGTCTTTCATCCAGAAGCCACCGTTTTTCACCACCCAGTGACCACCGGCCACAAAACCCTGCCCGCGCGCGGCCGAAAATGCCGACTGCGCGTAGAAGGTGCCTTCGCGTAACCTGATGTTCAGATCCGGCGTGAGCAGCGTCTGGAACGCCGTCAGTTGTTGTCTCGGCCACCAGCCTTCCCCGCGCAGCCGCTCGCCGTCCCAGCGCCCGTTGAGACGGATCGGACCGATCGGTTTGGCATCCAGCATCCCGCGCATGATGAAACTGTCCGGGCTGTCACCGCTGAGCTGTAACGTCAGCGTGGCGGGCGGCAGATAGCCGCCGTTCGCCAGCGCAATCTTTTTTGCCACCAGTTTGATGTCGCCTTTAAACGCCATCGGCTCATCAGGATACTGCGGTTTGAAGCGGGGGGATGGCGGACGTTTCCAGACCAACGGGTGTTCGAGCGTAAGACGTGGCGCATCAACATCCACCAGCCCGTAATGCAGGCGGTCAAAGCCGGTCGAGAGCGAATTTATGCTGATCTGGTTGTCATGCCACTGCCCTTTGCCGGACATATCCCAGCGGCCATTCAGCGGCGGCAGATGACCATTGCCCCAGTAATTGAAATTCCACAGTCCGGCATCCGGCCAGAATGCCAGCGATTTGCCGCTGAGATGCAGATCAAACGCACCCCAGAAACGATGACGGGCTTTGAGGATCGCTTGCAGCGGCCCGCTCACACCCTCTGCGGACACTTTTACCCCCGCCAGCGGCCAACGCGCATCGCTGATCGTCAGTTCCGGTGTCGGCTTACCCCACGCACGTAACAGCGAACCGCTGCGCAGCAAAAGCGTCGGGTTCAGCACCGAGCCGCTGAGCTGACCGGGCAATGACGCACTCAGGGAGGTGGACTGTAAATTTGCCTGACCGGTCAGGCGGAAGCCTAAATCACTGTCGAGTAAACCGATACGTCCCGGCCCGAGCGTCAGCACCACGTTGGCCTTGCCGTTGTGGCCCTGCGTCAGCACGTTCAGCCGTGCGGTAAGGTTGGTCTGATCAAACGCCGGTGACCAGTCGCTGAGCGTCAGATTTACGCCCCCGGCCAGCGGTTGCGTCGCATAAGGCCAGCGCCATTGTCCCTGCGTAATCTGTAATTCGTTATTGTTGAGTTTCCACGGCAGCATCGCCAGAGGCTGATCGCTGCCCTTTTCGGTCAGCGTCAGAATGCCTTCGGTCGCCTGCCAGCTCAGCGTAATGTCCAGCGGTTGTGGCACCTGCGCGGTTTGCATTTCGGCGTGCAGTTCGCCGGATTCAGGCAAATGATCGAGATTCGCCGGAAGCAGCAGTTTACCGCTGAGCGTGACCGGCTGCGTGCTGCCCGGCGGCGTCAGACTGAATGACCGGATGGCAAGCTGACGGTTACCGTCGAGCACGGCGTCAAGTTTCAGGGCCTCGCCGTTAACCCAAAGATGTTGTACGCCGTCCAGATTGCTGAGCTGCACATTTGCGGCGTAACGCTGCCACGGCGTCACGGAAAGCTGGCCGATACTGAGGTCACCGGCAGGCAGCATTTGCTGTATCTCTGCGAGGGAAAGCGTTGACTGACTTTCGCTGTTGGGCAGTTTTGCCAGACAGGCGGTGTCGGCCGTCAGCACGTCAAGCTTCAGCGCCCAGCGGCCGGTATTATGACTGAGGCGGGCATTTCGTGCCGTCGCGAGCGTGCAGTCCCCGGCCAGATAGCGCAGGCCCGGTAATTGCAGAACGCCGTGTGACCAGTGTGGCGAACCGCTCAGCAGCAGTTGCGTTCCCCCTGGCAGCCAGTGGCTGGCGACAACGGGTAACCAGCGCGGCACGGTTTTCCATAACACCCACAGCAGCAACATAATAATCACCACTATACTCAGGAGTATCTGCGCGCTTTTCTTCAGTCCGTTCCTCATGACTTGCCCTGTCTTATGCTTCACTAAATGGTCTAAACGCCCGCAAGATATCATAATTAGCGTAATAACTGATGACAGGAATGCCAGAAGACCTGCATCAAATAGCACAGGATAAATTGTCTGCCTTGCTGCGCTCTGCTAGTTTGATGGCCTATTGCGAATTGTTTCTGAAACTGTTTATTCCTTATAAAACATGCGGAAAGCGTTTTGCCAGAGATTCAAACTCACTGCGGAGAAACACCATGAAAGTGGCTGTCTACAGTACTAAAAATTACGACCGGAAATATCTGGAACTGGTCAACGAACATTATGGCTATAAACTGGAATTTTTCGATTTTCTGCTGACCCCGCAAACGGCGAAAACGGCGGTAGGTGCCGATGCAGTCTGTCTTTTTGTCAATGACGATGGCAGCCGCGAAGTGTTGCAGGAGCTGGCGTCTCTGGGCATTAAAACGCTGGCACTGCGTTGTGCGGGCTTTAACAATGTCGATTTAGATGCCGCGAAAGAACTGGGGATTTCAGTGGTGCGCGTACCGGCCTATTCGCCGGAAGCGGTAGCCGAACATGCAGTGGGTATGATGATGTGTCTTAACCGCCACATTCATCGCGCTTATCAACGTACCCGTGAAGCCAACTTCTCACTGGAAGGCCTGATCGGTTTTAACATGTATCAGCGCACCGCAGGCATTATCGGCACGGGTAAAATTGGCGTAGCGGCGATGCGGATCCTGAAAGGTTTCGGCATGCGCATTCTGGCGTTTGATCCGTATCCCAGCCCGCTGGCCCTCGAACTCGGCGCAGAATATGTCGACCTGGATACGCTGTATGCCGAATCTGATGTCATTTCCCTGCACTGCCCGCTGACACCGGAAAACCACCATCTGCTCAATGCACAAGCGTTCTCTAAAATGAAAGACGGCGTGATGATCGTGAACACCAGCCGTGGTGGATTGCTGGATGCCACTGCGGCTATTGATGCGCTGAAAAAGCAAAAAATTGGCGCACTGGGCATGGACGTTTATGAGAATGAACGTGACTTATTCTTTGAAGACAATTCTAACGAAGTGATCCTTGACGACGTGTTCCGCCGCCTGTCGTCCTGCCACAACGTGCTGTTCACCGGCCATCAGGCCTTCCTGACCAGCGATGCGTTAACCAGCATTTCAGAAACGACGCTGTTGAATATTGATCAACTGGCAAAAGGTGTGGCCTGCCCGAATCTGCTCTGACCGCGTAAACACAGTCTGGCTTCCCAGGCTCACTCCGGTGAGCCTTTTTACTTTCTGCCGCCGTGCTGAAATACACTCAGCGGCTCAGCACCCGGCTGATTTCCGTGCCGTAACCGGTGAGGGTCAGCACGTCATCAGCCAGCGTGACCGAGGAAAATGGCAGGCTGCTTTCGCCGTCGACCATGCCTTTCAGGGTAATAAAATCAGTATTGCCCACACGGTCATAACCACCACGGTGATCGTGACCGGCGAAATAGGCGCGAACGTCGTAACGGCACAGCAATTCCACCAGCGTTTCACAATTCCACAGGTTGTGGCTGTTAACCGGTGTCAGCGGATAATGGCCGAAAACCAGTACCACCTCGCACTGCTCACGCGCCTCAAGCAAGTTTTTCTCAATCCATTCAAGCTGTTTCGGTCCGACCGCACCGTTCCATGGCTGCGCCTGCGACTGCTGACATTCTGTCAGTTCTTCCAGCATATATTCTGCTAACTGGCGGTCATCGGCATTGGCGTGGTTGCAATACAAACTGACGTCGTTACCGTCGATGACCAGAAAACGATAGCCCGGCAAACTGAACGAATAATAACTTTTCGGTAATCCGATAGCCGGTTTCTGCGCCCCGAGATGCTCGGAGATTACCTGCGCGTCGTGGTTGCCGATCACCGCCGCATGCGGGTGGCGCAGCGTGTCATAACAATCAAGAACCGCCTGAAAACTGCTCCAGTCGCGGTCCACCAGATCACCCAGCGTGACCACAAAATCGAGCTTTAAATCATTCAGTTCATTGATGGCGGTGGCCAGTTTATTCAGGCTGTTGCGGTAATAACGGATTTTCTGGGGATCGGCATCAGCATACTGCGGGTCAGCAATCAGCCCGAAACGCAGCCGTGCGCCGTTGACCAGCGCGTCGTGAACTTCCGGCAACTGATAAAACGAACTCACATTGCCCAGCGCCTGTTCCTGCCGTTCGGATAACAAAGGGGATAACGTAGTGACGGTCATAACATTCTCCTGTCGGGATCTTATCGGATCCCTGCCCGCATAAAGGATTGAACAAACTGACGCTGAAATATCAGGAACAGCACCAGCAGCGGCAACACCGTCATCAGGGTGGCGGCACTGATCAGCGCCCATTGCACGCCCTGCTCCGGCGCGGAAAACAGCTGCAGCCCGACCGTTACCGGCCGCACGTTGACTGAATCGGTGATCACTAACGGCCAGAGAAAATCGTTCCAGTGGAAGCTGATGGACACCAGCGCAAAGGCGACATAAATCGGTTTCGCCAGCGGGATATAGATTTTGCGCAGGATATAAAACCGGCTGGCACCTTCGACAATCGCCGCTTCTTCCAGCACCAGCGGGATACTTTTAAACGTCTGGCGCAGCAGGAAAATGGCAAACGCCGAGGCAAAATACGGCAGCGCGATGCCTGCCAGCGTATCGCGCAACCCGAGCGCGCCAATGGTTTGGTAATTATTCAGGATCAGCACATCGGGGCTTATCATCAGTTGCAGCAGGATCAGCGCGAAGATAAATCCGGCACCTTTGAGTTTAAACCGCACCAGAGCATACGCCGCCAGTGTCGCCAGAATCAGCTGACAGACCACAATCATCAGCACCAGCAAGGTGGTATTCATGAAGTAGCGGGCAAACGGTGCCGCCTGCCAGGCATTAATGAAATTCTGAAAAGTCAGCGGTGCAAACAGTGAAAAACTGCCCTGCACGGATGCCGGATGAAGGGCCACCCAGACCGCGACCAGCACCGGTAAAAACCACAGTAACGCCGCCAGCCAGATGGCGAGATTGAGGACCAGACGGCTGAAAGAAAATGGTTTCACTGATAGTGCGTCCTTTTATCCAGCAGATTGAATTTAATCAGCGCGATGGCGGCGAGGATCACCAGTAACACGACGGTCATTGCCGACGCGGCCGGTAAATCCCAGTAACTGAACGCCGTGCGGTAGATGTAAAACAGCAGCAAACTGGTGCTGTTGTTCGGCCCGCCGTTGGTCATCGCAATCACCTGATCGACAATCCTGAACGCATTCATCGAGGCATTGATCAGCACAAATAACGTGGTCGGCATCAGCAACGGCCACTGCACCCGGCGGAAGAAATAGCGGCGCGACGCCCCTTCTATTTGTGCCGCTTCGGCCAGGCGCGGGTCGATTTGCTGTAATGCAGCCAGGTAAAAAATCATGAAGAATCCGGCCTCACGCCAGACTGAAACCGCCATCAGGCTGTAGAGTGCCGTGCCCGGTTCGCCCAGCCAGTTAACCGCGGGCAGCGAAAACAGCGCCAGCATCTTGTTGAGCAAACCGAGTTGCGGCGTATAGAAAAACAGCCACAGATTGGCAATCGCCACCATCGGCAACAGCGAAGGAATAAAGAAAGCGGCGCGGGTCAGTGCATTGCCGCGCAAACGGCGGTTCACCGCCAGCGCCATCAGCAACGCCAGGGCGACGGACAGCGGAATGGTGATAAGGGCGTAGAGCAGATTGTTGCGTAACGACAACATAAACACATCGTCGTCAAGCAGCGCACGGTAGTTATCCAGCCCGACAAACTGCGGCGGATGCCCGCTGCGACCGGCGCTGAACAGGCTTTCCCACACCGTTGCCAGCGCCGGATAGTGAGTAAATAACAGCAGAAATCCTAAAGCAGGCAACAGCAACAAATAGCCGTAAAGCTGTAATGACAACCCGCGTGTGCGGGTGGCCGGAAGGACCGCGTGAAATGTGCTCATGCTGTTCCTTTTCCTACTTACTGATACGGTTTCAGCAGGCGGTCAGCCTGTTTCTGCGCCGAACTCAGCGCATCGGCGGGTGTTTTAGCCTGTGTCACCGCCGCTTCAATCGCATGGTTCATCAGTTCCTGAATTTGCACGCTGTTATAGGTCGAGAGTTCCGGCTGCGAATATTTCAGTTGTTCGCGGGCCACCAGCGCCTGCGGAACCTGTTTCACGTAATCCTGCATGACCGGGGTTTCCCACGCGGCTGGGGATGTGGCGACATAACCGGTGGCGATACTCCAGCGCGCTGCCTGTTCAGGGGCAGAAACCCAGCGGATAAATTCCAGCGCCGCTTTCTGTTGCTCCGGCGTGGTGTTTTTAAAGACGTAAAGATTGCCGCCGCCGGTCGGGCTGCCGCGCTGTGTTTTCTCCGGCAGCATCGCCACGCCAAACGGGAATTTCGCATTCTCACGCACGGTGGTCAGGTTGCCGGTCGTCGTGACCATCATCGCGGTTTTGCCGTCGATAAAGTCCTGCGGCGTGGTGCCCCAGGCGATAGTGCCTTTCGGTGACACCGCTTCTTTCTGCGCCAGATCAGTCAGCCATTGCAGGGCTTCCACGTTGGCTGGCGTGTCGAAAGTTACCGCGGTGCCTTTGCCATTATCCAGATGGCTGCCGTTGGTGGCCGCGATCCCCTGGAAATTCCAGTAACCGTTCGGCGTTGAGGGGATTTCAATGCCCCACTGCTTCACTTCTGAACCGTCACGCACCACCAGTTTTTTACCGAAATCGACCACCTGCTGCCAGTTGGCAGGCGGCGTATCGCCGTTCAGACCGGCCTTCTCAAATGCCTGCTTGTTCCAGTACAACACCACCGTCGAACGCTGGAACGGGATGCCCCAGACTTTATCCTGAATATGGCGGATAAAGGCCGGATAGAAACCGTCGATCCATTTTTTGCCGTCTGCGTCATTCGCCAGATCGCTGACCGGCAAAATCGCGCCCGCGTCGATCAGGGAATAGGCTTCAATATCGCCGATCACCGCAATTTGCGGGGCATTGCCGCCACGGAATGCCGTAAGCGCTTTGGTGACTGTCGTGGCGTAATCACCGGTGTATACCGGCTGAATGCTGATATCAGGGTGCGTTTTCTGGAAATCCTCTACCAGCGTATCCACCGTGTGACTGATTTTCCCTCCGACAGCAATCGGGTAATACATTTGTAATTTCACCGGATCTGCCGCAAAAGCAGAGGTTCCGGTGATAAGCAGAACGGCGGTAGCAAGACGTGAAAAACGGTGAACAGGTGACATAGTTTTCCCTTCGGCAATAGGTGTTGTATGAGTCAGAAAAAGTCAATAACAGCAAAAATTGACCACTACACGGCAACTCTCTGATCTGACTGCAAACAGGATTGCTCAGCGTGGAAGCAGCGTTTTCCGTCTGCTGTGATGAAAAAATATTGTGCGCCCGTGATCCATTGCAGCCCGACGTTCTGGCCGTCGGCAAAGCGCTTCATGCCCGCAACTTTCACAGTCAGCAGCTCCGGATATCCGGCCAGCGCGCAGGCCACAAGCGTATCCGCACCCATGTATTCATGGCTGACGACCTGCGCGGTCAGGCTGGCGTGTTCAGGCGAAATCAGTTGAATATCTTCGGCGCGCAGGCCGAGACTCAGGGCGTCTTCGTTGATATTTTCCAGCACCGGCAGCGGCGTACCGGCGAGATAGTGATGCTGACCGCGGCGTTCGAGCGGCAGAATATTCATCGGCGGCGCACCGATAAATTGCGCGGCAAAAATGCTGGTCGGGTTGTTATATAGGTTGTCCGGCGTGTCGTGCTGCTCAATGCAGCCATCGTTGAGCAGGATGATTTTGTCGGCCATGCTCATCGCTTCGGTCTGATCGTGCGTGACATACAACAGGGTCAGGCCGAGCTTTTTCTGAATCGCACGGATTTCGCGGCGCATACTCTGGCGCAGCTTGGCGTCAAGATTAGAAAGCGGCTCATCCATCAGGCACAGCCTGTTATTGGCGATCACCGCCCGGCCCAGCGCCACGCGCTGTTGCTGACCGCCTGAAAGCTGTGAAGGCAACCGGTCGAGCAGCGGCTCCAGTTCCATCAACTTACTGACGTCCGCCAGCCGCGCCGCAAAATGTTGCTTGTCTTCACCGCGCGCGCGCAGCCCGAAAAGCAGATTTTCGCGGACATTCATGTGCGGGAATAATGCGTAAGACTGAAACACCATCGACAGCTTGCGCTGTGAAGGTGCCAGCGACGTGACATCGGATTGCTGAAAATACAACGTACCGCTTTGTGCCGTTTCCAGCCCGGCGATGGTGCGCAGTAACGTCGATTTCCCGCAGCCCGAGGGGCCGAGCAAGGCGATAAAATCCCCCTCTTCTACATCAAAACTGATGTCATTGAGGGCGACTTTAGTCCCCCAGGATTTGCGAATGTGACGGAGTGATAAAAAGCTCATGCCGCTGTAAGTCTCTCTGACCTGTGATGGGCATAACCTAGCGGGCTAAAATGACGTTTTTATGATGGGGAGATGACGACAGGAATATGGCAGGCTTTAAATTCGCAACTCATTCACGCTATAATATCCCCGAAAATGTCGCATAAATCAGTTGAATATATCGACATGACAAATGTTAAAGGAATATTTCTCAGGAGAGAAGATGAAGAAGTCACTGTTTGTTCTGGCCGCCGCGATGACCCTGGGGGCCTGCAGCATGAATCAGAATACCACCGTAAAGCAGACCGATTTGCAGCATCACCGTTTTGAATTGCTGAGCGTTGATGGTCAGACGGTCCCTGCTGCACAAGGGCGCATACCGGACATTGAGTTCGGCTCAAACATGCACGTTTCCGGCAAGATGTGTAATAACTTCATGGGCCAGGGCCAGTTGCATAACAACGTACTGACCGTGAAAGGACTGGCGTCCACTATGATGTTGTGTCCGGATGAAAACCTGAATAAGTGGGATCACGTGATAAGCGATGTGCTAAATAACGGCGCGGCGCTGACCTTGCAGGAAAACAAACTGACCCTGACACAAGGTAAACACCAGTTGGTTTATCGTCTGAAAGACCGGAGGTAAGCGCGCAATTTTTTGCCGCGTTATTTTCTGCCGTGTTAATAAAATGCAAAAACGCCAGACCCCTGTCTGGCGCTTATCAGGCTTTACACACACCCTGCATCAACGCACTTTCCGAGCACTGACGACCGTTAGCCATCGAACACATGCCAACGCGGCTGCCATCAAGTTGCGGCGCCATGCGCAATTGCCCGCCCGCCATTGAACAGGCTGCATACGCCGGGCTGTCCATATTAACGGTACGTTGTCCGATATTAACACTGTTGCCTTTTTGTGGAACGTCAGCCGAATCGTCATGGCTGCTGCATGCGGATAACACCAGCACACCGGCGGCCAGTAACACGCGAAACGCAGTGATCATCTGTCCTGCTCCTGAATATAACGGGGATTTCTTGCGAATCGCCATCATATCCGACGTTTTTCGCCTGCGTCGAGCCTTTCGGCAAAATAACATCAACTTTTTCCTAAAATAATCTCAAATTTAAACACTCAGACACATTTTATTTCGGCCGGTTATTTCTTTAATTCATAAAACCAACCGTAATTAACCGCTTTTCCCCCTGTATTCATGGGAAAATATAATGATGAGGCGCTTATATGCTGACGGAATTTGTCGAAAGATATTCATTAATCATCGCGCGCGCCCTTCACGCACCCTGTTTAGCCGCTGTCCCGAACCGGCTTCTGCACGACAGCTAATAATAATCCTGGTGCTTTGGGTTATTCAGTAACCGCTTCAAATAACAACCGAAATAGCCCTGCACACAATCAGGATAAATCGATTAATCGGCCCTCTGCTAAGCTTTTCACATTCTCGCCAGCAAAACTATTTTTCCTCTGGCGGCCATTGTGAGCAAAGCAAAAAGGGCCTTCCATGATCACCACTGACGGTAATAACGCAGTTGCTTCCGTGGCTTATCGCACCAACGAGGTGATTGCCATCTATCCGATCACCCCCAGTTCTACCATGGCCGAAATTGCCGGTGCCTGGTCAGGCGAAGGGAAGAGAAATCTATGGGGCGATGTCCCGACGGTAATGGAAATGCAGTCGGAGGCCGGTGCGATTTCCACCGTGCATGGCGCATTGCAAACCGGCGCGTTATCAACTTCATTCACCTCGTCGCAGGGTCTGTTACTGATGATCCCGACGCTGTACAAACTGGCCGGTGAACTGACGCCGTTCGTGCTGCATGTCGCTGCGCGCACCGTCGCCACACATGCACTGTCCATTTTTGGCGATCATTCCGATGTCATGGCCGTACGCCAGACCGGTTGCGCCCTGCTCTCTGCCGCCAGCGTGCAGGAAGCGCAGGATTTCGCGCTGATTTCTCAGGTCGCCAGCCTCAACAGCCGCGTGCCGTTTATCCATTTCTTCGACGGCTTCCGGACCTCACACGAAATCAACAAAATTGCGCCGCTGAGTGATGACACCCTCCAGCAGATGTTACCGCAGGCACAGATTGATGCGCACCGCGCCCGCGCGCTGTCGCCGGACCATCCGGTGATCCGCGGCACGTCCGCTAACCCGGACACCTATTTCCAGTCCCGTGAGGCCACCAATCCCTATTACAACGCCACCTGCCAGCACGTCATTGATGCGATGAATGCGTTTGCCGCCCTGACCGGCCGTGAATATAAGCCGTTCGAATATGTCGGCGATCCGCAGGCTGAACGGGTGATCGTGCTGATGGGTTCCGGCATTGGCACCGCCGAAGAAGTGATTGAAACCCTGAATGCGCGCGGCGAGAAAGTGGGTGTACTGAAAGTGCGGCTGTACCGGCCATTCAGCGCTGAACATTTGCTGTCCGCGCTGCCGCAAACGGTGAAAAGCGTCGCGGTGCTGGACCGCACCAAAGAACCGGGTGCGCTGGCCGAACCGTTATATCTGGATGTGATGACCGCACTGGCCGAAGCGTATTCCCGTGGCGAACGCGATTCGCTGCCGAAAGTTATTGGCGGCCGTTACGGATTATCCTCAAAAGAATTCGGGCCGGACTGCGTGCTTTCCGTGTTCCGCGAACTGTCGCTCAGCCGGCCGCGTCCGCGCTTTACCGTCGGCATTTATGACGACGTTACCGGCTTGTCACTGCCGGTGCTGGAAGAAGCGTTACCGCAGCACGCGTCACTCGAAGCCCTGTTCTACGGGCTGGGCAGCGACGGTTCGGTATCGGCAACCAAAAACAATATCAAAATTATCGGCAACAGCACCCCGATGTATGCGCAGGGTTATTTTGTTTACGACTCCAAAAAGGCCGGTGGCCTGACGGTGTCGCATTTGCGCGTCAGTGAAAAGCCGATCAAATCCGCGTATCTGGTCAGTCAGGCGCATTTTGTCGCCTGTCATCAGTGGCAGTTTATCGACCTGTATCAGATGGCAGAACGTCTGCGTTCTGGCGGGATTTTCCTGCTCAATACACCGTTCAGCGCCGGTGAAGTCTGGGCACGTTTACCGCTCGAAGTACAGGCCACGCTGCTTCAGCGCGAAGCCCGCTTCTACGTGATCAACGCCGCCAAAATTGCCCGTGAATGTAAACTGGGTGCACGTATTAACACCGTCATGCAGATGGCGTTTTTCCACCTGACGCAAATTCTGCCGGGCGATCAGGCGCTCGCCGAATTGCAGGGCGCGATTGCCCGCAGTTACCGCAGCAAAGGCGAGGAGATTGTGACCCGCAACTGGATGGCGCTGGCCGCCACGCTGGAAGAGCTGGTCTGTGTGCCGCTGCAGGCTATTCCTGAAAATCCACGCAAACGACCGCCGATTGTGTCCGACGCGGCACCGGATTTTGTCAAAACCGTCACCGCCACCATGCTGGCGGGACTTGGTGATGCGCTGCCGGTCTCGGCCTTCCCGCCGGACGGCACCTGGCCGACCGGCACCACGCAATGGGAAAAACGCAACATTGCCGAAGAAGTGCCCCTCTGGAAACCGGATTTGTGTACGCAGTGCAATCACTGCGTCGCCGCCTGTCCGCATTCGGCGATCCGCGCCAAAGTGGTTCAGCCGGAATTTATGGCCGACGCGCCGTCTGCGCTGCAATCGCTGGATGTGAAATCCCGCGACATGCGCGGTCAGAAATATGTGTTGCAGGTGGCCCCGGAAGACTGCACCGGTTGTAATCTGTGCGTTGAAGTGTGTCCGGCGAAAGACCGTCAGGATCCGTCCATTAAAGCCATTAACATGGCGGATCGCATCGAACATCTGGAAGAAGAACGTGCCAGTTACGACTTCTTCCTCAAACTGCCTGAGATTGATCAAACCACGCTGGAACGCATTGATATCCGCACGTCTCAGCTGATCACCCCGCTGTTTGAATATTCGGGAGCCTGTTCCGGTTGTGGCGAAACGCCTTACATCAAACTGCTGACCCAGCTTTATGGCGACCGTTTGCTGATCGCCAATGCCACCGGTTGTTCGTCTATTTATGGCGGTAATCTGCCTTCAACGCCTTACACCACCAACGCAGACGGCCGCGGCCCGGCATGGGCAAACTCGCTGTTTGAAGACAACGCCGAGTTCGGGCTGGGCTTTCGTCTGACGGTGGATCAGCATCGCCGCCGTGTGCTGCGTCTGGTTGCGTCGCTGGAAGAGCATATTCCGGCAGACGTCCTCGGCGGTCTGCGCGATGACTCGTCCACACCGGAAGTGAAGCGCGGACACGTCACGGCGCTGCGTAAAATCCTGGCAGACATTGATACGCCGGATGCGCGTCAGTTAGCCACCGACGCGGATTATCTGGTGGATAAATCTATCTGGCTGATTGGCGGTGATGGCTGGGCGTATGACATCGGTTTCGGCGGGCTCGATCACGTGCTGAGCCTGACCGAAAACGTCAACGTACTGGTACTCGATACGCAGTGTTATTCCAACACCGGCGGACAACAATCGAAAGCCACCCCGCTCGGCGCCGTCACGAAATTCGCCGAACAGGGCAAACGCAAATCGCGCAAAGACCTGGGGGTGAGCATGATGATGTACGGTCATGTGTATGTGGCGCAGATTTCCCTCGGCGCACAACTCAATCAGACCGTCAAAGCCATTCAGGAAGCCGAAGCTTATCCGGGGCCGTCGCTGATTATCGCCTACAGCCCGTGCGAGGAACACGGCTACGATCTGGCGCTCAGCCACGACCAGATGAAGCAACTGACCACCACCGGTTTCTGGCCGCTGTACCGCTTTGATCCGCGTCGTGTGGAAGAAGGCAAACCGGCACTGGCGCTCGATTCAAGGCCGCCATCCAGCGGGCTGACCGACACGCTCAATAATGAACAGCGCTTCAGAAGGCTGAATTCCCAACAGCCGGAAGTGGCAGAAATGTTGTATGCGGCGGCGGAGAAAGAACTGCAGGCCAAATATGACTTTTTAGCCATGCTGGCGGGGAAGAAGACCGGGTCAGAGTCTTAATCTTTAGGTTAAGGTCAACACCAAGGCCATGGGCTCGCCGCCCACACGGGCCCAAAGGGTTTTAAGCGCAACAAAATTTTAATCTTATTACGCGCATCACCAGCAGTCAGCCCGACCAGCCGCTGGCACAAGCTGAAACGTTGTACGGCGAGTTGTTGACTGACTGGCAGGTGACACACCAGCCGCGGCTTGTGCAGGCTGCCGGTACATTCCCGCCACCTCACCGATAATCAGCAGCGCGGGTGTGACCACACGGTTCGCCACGATGATATTCTCCAGTGAATTCAGTGTGCCGGTGAATACCCGCTGTTCCGGTTGCGTGCCCCTTTCAATCACCGCGACCGGCATCTCCGGCGGCATGCCGTGGGCAATCAGTTTCTGGCTGATGTTGCTGCTGCCTGCAATGCCCATGTAAAACACCAGTGTCTGGCGCGCTTCGGCCAGGGCCCGCCAGTCAACGTCCGGCTCACCCTGTGCGCCATGGCCCGTCACAAACCGTACCGACTGCGCCAGGTTCCGGTGGGTCAGCGGAATACCGCTGGATGCCGCGCACCCCATCGCCGCCGTGATGCCGGGCACGATGTGGCACAGCACGCCGTTCTGCTGGCAATGCGCCATCTCCTCGCCGCCGCGACCGAACACAAACGGATCCCCGCCTTTGAGGCGTACTACGCGGTGACCGGTCAACGCCAAATCGACCAATAACTGGTTAATTTCTTCCTGCCCCAGCGTGTGATTGCGCGTCGATTTACCGGCATCGATGCGCAGCGCCTCGTCGGGGATCAGCGCCATCACCGGCGCGGATACCAGCCGGTCAAACACCACCACATCCGCCTGCTGGATCACGCGCAACGCCTTCAGGGTCAGCAGCTCGACATCCCCCGGCCCCGCGCCGACCAGCCAGACTTCACCGCGACACACCGGATTACGCCGGTTGGCACCCGCCAGAATTTGCGCGATCTGCTGCATCTGTAATGTTTTTTCGAGAATGTTGTTCATTGGCTGTCTCCCGCCGTCAGCGTGGCGAGCTGACCGGCAATGATTTTTTTGAGTTCAGGAATGCATGAGCCGCAATTTGTGCCGCATTGTAGTTTTTCGCCAAGCTGTTGCACGCTGTGACATCCCTGGCGGACGGCTTGCGTGATCGAAATTTCCCCTACGGAATAACAGCTGCAAATGATGGCACCGGCTGGCCCTTTATCACTGCCTGCACGGCCTGCCAGCAACGCCAGACGCTGTTGCGCCGTGTGCGGCGGTGTGGTGAATGCCGCCAGCACCGCCTGCCGGTCAGGTGACGGCGGCCTGCGGCGGGCATAGAACGCCAGTTGTAACGCACCGTCAGCCCAGGCCAGCAGGCTGAAACCGTCATCGCCCAGTTGCGCGGTCTGGCAGAGCAGGTGGTCCGTGGCGTAAGACTCCTTCAGCCACGCCATCCAGTCTGCCGGTAGCGAAGAGTCGGCCAGCGTAAAGTGGGTCACCCCCGGCTGAGTGATCAGGCTCCAGTAAGTGGTCACCGGTGGCGTAATATTTTCACCCCGCACAAACAGTTCGGCCTGCCACGCGGCAGGCCAGCGGCTCAGGCTGACCGGCATATGTTTGCTTTCCGGCTGTCCCGACAGCGGATCAACATGCGCTTCAATCAGCGCATCCACCCGCGCCTGCTGGCTGAACAGGCTGTTCCAGTGCATCGGCACAAACACGCTGCCACGCGGTTGCAGATTGTCAGGCCGGGCGCGCAGCAACAGCCAGCCGTGCGAGGAGACAACGCGTACCAGATCGCCGGACTGGATCTGCGGCGCGTCAGCGGGATGAAACTGACAAAACGGTTCGCTGATGTGCTGCATCAGCCGCGCCGACTTACCGGTGCGCGTCATCGTGTGCCACTGGTCGCGGACCCGGCCGGTGTTCATGATCAGCGGATACGCGGCGTCCGGCTGATTGACCGGCAGCCGTGGCGTGACGGGGATCAGCCGCGCTTTGCCGTCAGGGTGAAAGAATCTGTTATCGGTAAACAGCCGCGCCGTGCCCTGCGGACTGGCCGCATTCACCGGCCACTGCACAGGCCGCAGGCTGTCCCACTCTTCATCCGAAAGCTGCGCCAGCCCGCTGATATCAAACGCCCGCGAGCCGTGATTTTCAAAACCGGAAAGCGCCGCATGTTCACGAAAAATCTCCGCCGGATGCTGCCAGGCAAATGCTTCAGCAAACCCCAGACGCTGCGCCACCTGACTGAGGATCCACCAGTCCGGTTTCGCCTCACCCGGTGCGGGCAAAAATGCCCGCTGGCGCGAAATACAGCGTTCAGAATTGGTCACGGTGCCGTTTTTCTCGCCCCAGCCCAGTGCGGGCAGACAGATATGCGCGGCGCGGGTGGTATCGGTGTCGCGCATAATGTCCGAGACAATCACCAGCGGGCAGCGCGCCAGCCCGGCCCGTACCCGGTCGGCATCCGGCAGCGACACCAGCGGATTGGTGCCCATGATCCACACCGCTTTTATCCGGCCTTCTTCCACCGCGCGGAACAGATCCACGGCGTTCAGTCCCGCCGATTTCGTGACGTTGTCACTCTTCCAGAACCGCCCCACGCGGCCGATATCTTCCGGCGTAAAGCCCATGTGCGACGCCAGCTGATTCGCCAGTCCGCCGACTTCCCGTCCGCCCATCGCGTTCGGCTGGCCGGTAATGGAAAACGGCCCGCAGCCCGCACGCCCGATATGGCCGGTTGCCAGATGCAGGTTAATAATGGCGTTGCATTTATCCACGCCGGAACCGGACTGATTAATGCCCATCGAATACAGCGTCACCAGCCGCTGGCTGTCACCCGTCATCTGATAAAACGCCAGCAACTGATCCACAGGTAATCCGCAATACGCGGCGGTACGCGCCACTGTCCAGTCCTGCGCCGCCCGTAACGCGTCTTCAGCCCCCTGCGTATGGTGTTGCAGGAAAGCGGTGTCGAGTTTTCCGCTCTCCGCCATCGCGTTCAGCGCACCACAGAACAGCGCCGCATCACTGCCGGGGCGCAAGGCCAGATGCAAATCGGCGATATCACAGGTGGCGGTCTGGCGCGGATCGATAACAATAATGCGCATCTCCGGCCGGTTCTTTTTGGCCTGTGCCAGCCGCTGATAAATCACCGGATGCGCCCAGGCCGTATTCGAACCGGTCAGCAGGACACAGTCGGCCAGTTCCAGATCCTGATAACTGCACGGCACGGCGTCGGCCCCGAACGCGCGTTTGTAACCCACCACGGCAGACGCCATGCACAGCCGCGAATTGGTATCCATATTTCCCGCGCCGATAAAGCCTTTCATCAGTTTATTGGCGACATAATAATCCTCGGTCAGCAACTGGCCGGAACCGTAAAACGCCACCGCCTGCGGGCCATGTTCGTCAATGACCGCCTGTAACCGCTGTGCAATCGTATCGAGCGCCAGCGTCCAGCTGACGGATTGATGGTCGATTTCCGGCTGTAACAGCCGCCCCTGTAACCCCAGGGTTTCTCCCAGCGCGCTGCCTTTTACGCACAATCGACCGTGATTAGCCGGATGATTTTTATCACCGCTGGCGCTGAAACCTCCGGCCTGCGGTTGCATGCTGATACCACATCCCACGCCACAATAGGCGCAGGTGGTCAGCGCCGGTGCTGTTGCCGGAGGCGTTTTCATACGCTGACCGTCGCGATAATGTCGGCGTCGGCGGTTTTCATCTCCGGCTGTTCCTGCACCCAGACGCGACCGTTTTCCACTTTCACCGGCCAGACGCTCAGCGCCCGTTGCGCGTCGTCTACGCTGCGCCCGTCGTGTAAACGGAAACGCTGTTTGTACAGCGGTGAAATCACCACCGGCTCGCCTTTCACATCGCCCACCAGTCCGCGTGCCAGCACGTTGGCGTCGCTGTCCGGCTCATGGTTACTCAGCGCGAAAACCTGCTGCGGGTGATCCGGCAAATGGAACAGCGCAATCTGCCGGTTAGCCAGCCGCGCCGCCATACCGGCATTGGCCGGAATGGCGCTGAGATCGCACAACTCCACCCAGCCCTGTACCGCCATCACCGGCTGAGTTACGGCGCCGACTGCCATATCCGCGCGTTCCTGCGACGTCGCCGGGCGAACCTGCTGACGCTCCGTCACCATTACCACCGCTTCATCCGGCTCATTGCTGTTGACGAACGGACGGAACAGCGCCAGCCGGTCCGGATCTGCCAGCGTGGTTTGCCATTCGCACTGATATGTGCCGACCACCGCATTCATCTCACTTTCCAGTTCTGCGCCGATGTGCAGGCTGTCTTCCAGCACCACCTGGCGCAGATAATCCATGCCGCCCTCAAGATTATCCATCCAGGTGCTGGTACGTTGCAGACGGTCGGCAGTACGGATGTAAAACATCAGGAAGCGGTCTACGGTGCGGATCAGATCTTCCGTGCTCATGTCCTGCGCCAGTAAATCAGCGTGGCGCGGTTTCATGCCGCCGTTGCCGCACACGTACAGGTTCCAGCCCTTTTCCGTGGCAATCACCCCGACGTCTTTGCTCTGTGCTTCGGCGCATTCACGGGTACAACCCGAGACCGCCATTTTGATTTTGTGCGGGGAGCGCAGCCCCTTGTAACGGTTCTCCAGTTGCAGCGCCAGCCTGGTGGAATCCTGCACGCCGTAGCGGCACCAGCTTGAACCGACACAGGATTTCACCGTGCGCAATGATTTGCCGTAGGCGTGACCGGTTTCAAAACCGGCATCCACCAGTTGCTGCCAGATTTCCGGCAGTTGTTCGAGGCGGGCACCGAATAAATCCACCCGCTGTCCGCCGGTAATTTTGGTGTAGAGGTTGTAGCGTTTGGCGACCAGACCGATGGCGATCAGGCCGTCGGGTGTGATTTCACCGGCCGGAATGCGCGGCACCACGGAATAGGTACCGTCTTTCTGAATGTTGGCGAAGTAACGATCGTTGGTGTCCTGCAAGGGTAAATGCTGCGGTTTGAGCAGGTAATCGTTCCAGCAGGACGCCAGAATGGATCCCGCCAGCGGTTTGCAGATTTCACAGCCGCTGCCGTGGCCATGTTTATCAATCAGTTCGGCAAAGCTGCGGATGTTGCCCATCCGCACCAGGTGATAAATTTCCTGACGGGAATAAGCAAAGTGCTCGCAGACGTCTTTTTTCACTTCGACACCCATTTCGGTGAGTGCGAATTCCATCACCTGTTTGGTCAGCGCCGCACAGCCGCCGCAGCCGGTCGCTGCTTTGGTGCAGGCTTTGACCGCCGCCATATCACCGCAGCCGCCCTTCACCGCGTCACAGATATCTGATTTGCTGACGTTATGACAGGAACAGATTTGCGCACCGTCCGGCAATGCCGCGACGCCCAGCGTTTGGGGCGCTGCACCGGCACTGGCGGGCAGGATCAGGCTTTCCGGGCTGGCGGGCAGCGGCATATCGTTGAGCATCATCTGCAAAAGCGTGCTGTATTCGTTGCTGTCGCCGACCAGTACCGCGCCGAGCAGACGTTTGCCGTCCTGCGAAACCACGATTTTTTTGTACACTTCCGCCGGACCGTCAACCCAGCTATAGCTCTGACTACCCGGCGTGCGGCCATGCGCATCGCCCACTGACGCCACTTCTACGCCCAGCAGTTTCAGTTTAGTGCTCATGTCCGCACCTTTAAACGCCACCTCGCTGCCGGAAAGCGTATCGGCCAGCGTGCGCGCCATCTGATAACCGGGGGCAACCAGACCGAAAATCTGCCCGTTCCACAAGGCACATTCACCGATAGCAAAAATGGCCGGATCAGAGGTGCGGCACTGGTCGTTAATCACGATACCGCCACGCGGCCCGACCTCCAGTCCGCACTCTTTTGCCAGCTGATCACGCGGGCGGATACCGGCGGAAAACAGCACCAGATCGGTTTCCAGATGACTGCCGTCGGCAAACTCCATGCGATAGCGACTGGCTTCACCGGCCACAATCGCGCGGGTTTCTTTACCGGTATGGACCTGCACATCCAGCGCTTCAATTTTACGGCGCAGCATCGCCGCGCCGCCTTCATCAAGCTGAACGCCCATCAGCCGTGGCGCAAATTCCACCACATGCGTTTGCAGCCCGAGATGTTTGAGCGCATTCGCCGCTTCCAGCCCCAGCAAACCGCCCCCCACCACCACACCGGTTTTGCCGGTGGCAGCGCTGGCCTGAATCGCGACCAGATCGTCCAGCGTGCGGTAAACCAGGCAGCCCGGCGCATCGTTGCCAGGGATTGGCGGCACAAACGGGTAAGAACCGGTCGCCAGTACCAGCAAATCGTAAGCCGTCTGCCGCCCCTGATGATCGACCACAAACCGGTGGCGGGTGTCGATATGACCGATGCTGTGCCCGAGGCGCAGTTCAATGCCGGTCGACGCAAAGAAACCCTCTTCCACCACCGACAGCGACTCCGCGCTGCGACCGGAGAAAAACTCGGACAGATGTACCCGGTCATAAGCCGGTGATTTTTCTTCCGCAAACACAATCACCTGATATTGCAGATGCAGTTCACGCTCGACCAGTTGTTGCAGGAAATGATGGCCGACCATGCCGTGTCCGGCCATGACTAATACGGGTTTCGACATTGCAGTGCTCCTCGTTACCTCGGCGGGTAACTGTTCTGATTTAACGGGCTGAAGGCCATAAGCGGCCGGTTCATCGCCGGGGCTGAATATGCTCAGTGGCGTCTGGCGGAGGGCGGGATGGCTGATACGGGCGAAATACGCCGGTCCGTCGCTGATATCGCCCCACAGCAGTACGCCGGTGAGCCGGTTATCACGCAGCAACAGGCGGCGGTAATGGCCGTCAACCGGGTCAGACACCGTGTGAACCTGTGCGCCGTCACCGCCGTGCAGCTCACCGGCGCAGAACAAATCAATGCCGGTCACTTTCAGGCGCAGCGGCACCGCGTGCATCACCGGCGAAACCCCCGGCGAACCTGCCAGACGGGCCGCCAGCGCCTCAGCCTGTTGCCAGCACGGCGCGACCAGACCGGCAGTCAGCTCTCCCTGCTGACAACATTCGCCGATGGCCGAAATAGCCGGGTCGGAGGTTTGCAGCGTGTCACTGACCAGAATGCCGCGATCGCAGTCCAGTCCGGCAGCCTGCGCCAGCGCAATATCGGGCCGGACACCGGCGGCCACCACCACGCGCTGCGCAGGAATTTCACGCCCGTCGCTGAGCGTCACCGCCCGCACATTGCCGGCAGGGTCACCGGCATACGCCAGTGTCTGCGCCTGTAAAACAGACGTAATGCCGCGGGTGGCGAGGCTGACGCGAAGCAGTTCTGCGCTATGTTCATCGAGCTGGCTGTCCATCAGATGAGCGCCGCGATGCAACAGGCTGACCTGCATGCCCCGCAGCGCCAGTGCGGCAGCGGCTTCCACCCCTAATACGCCACCGCCAATCACCACCGCCGGTTGTCCGGCATAATCTCCGCTGAGGATGTTTTCCACATCCTGCTGATTTCTGAAACCGTGAATACCCCGCAGTTGTGCGCCCGGCACCGGCGGCATAAAAGGCCGCGAACCGGTGGCGAGCACCAGATGGTCATAGTCAAATATCTGGCCGCCAGCCCGCACCCTGCGGGCAGCGCGGTTAATTTCTGTCGCCGCCGCACCGGCGATAAACGTGACGTTGTGACGTTTGTACCACTGCGCGTCATGGGTCACGATGTCATCAAAGTGTTTCTCACCGGCGAGCACCGGTGTAAGCAGAATACGGTTATACGCGGGCTGTTTTTCTTCGCCGATGATCAGGATGCGGTAACGGTCCGGCGCGCGTTCGCACAACCGTTCCACCAGCCGCACACCTGCCATTCCGTTGCCGATCACTATCAGGGTGGGTTTATCCATTGCGCTTATCCCGCCTGCTGAATCAGGCAACCGACCGGTGTTTTTCATACAGGAACTGCAACACCTGCTGGCGGTACTGGTGAAAGAGCGGATCGTTAGCCAGCGCCAGCCGTGAGCGCGGGCGCGCCAGGTCCACCTGCAATACGTCGCCGACTTTCGCCGCCGGTCCGTTGGTCATCATCATGACGCGATCAGAAAGCAGCACCGCTTCGTCGACGTCGTGCGTAATGAGCAAAATCGTGGTTTTCAGACGCGACTGGATCTCCATCACCGCATCCTGTAAATGCGCACGGGTTAAGGCGTCGAGCGCGCCGAAGGGTTCATCCATCAGCAACACTTTCGGTTTCATCGCCAGCGCACGGGCGATGCCCACCCGCTGTTTCATACCGCCGGAAATCTCACCCGGACGTTTGTCAGCCGCATGCCCCATATGCACCAGGTCGAGGTTGTGCGAAATCCAGTCGCGCATTTCACTTTTACTCATCACCCCTTTGAACACCTGATTCACTGCCAGCGCGACGTTCTCAAAGGTGGTCAGCCACGGCAGCAGCGAATGATTCTGAAACACCACGCCGCGTTCCGGGCCGGGGCCGGTGATTTCCTGGTTGTCACACAGCAATACGCCTTCCGTCGGGCGGCTCAGCCCGGCAATCAGGTTCAGTAAGGTGGATTTCCCGCAACCGGAATGACCAATCAGGCTGACCGTTTCGCCCTGCGCAATATCAAAGCTGACGTTGTCGAGCGCCAGAAACTGCCCTTTCGCGGTAGGGAAACTCTGGCTGACGTTCTGCACGCGGATAATGGCTTTGTCGTTTTTCATCTCAGGCTCCTAACGGTTGTCGTAACTGAAGCGGCGGGCAATGGCCATCAGCCCCTGCTCCAGCACCATACCCACCACGCCAATCAGCAGGATGGCGATAATGATGTTTTCCACGTTGAGGTTGTTCCACTCGTTCCAGATCCAGAAACCAATCCCGACGCCGCCGGTAAGCATTTCGGCGGCAACAATCACCAGCCACGCAATACCAATCGACAAACGCACACCGGTGAGGATGTAAGGCAGTACCGCCGGAAACAGGATCTTGCGCATCACGGTGAATTCACTGAGTTTCAGCACCCGCGCGACGTTGAGATAGTCCTGCGGAATACGCATTACGCCTTCTGCCGTATTGAGGATCATCGGCCAGATCGAACAGATAAAAATGGTCCACGCCGAGGCGGGTTCTGCCCGCTGGAACAGCAGCAAGCCGATAGGCAACCACGCCAGCGGGCTGACCGGACGCAGCAATGAAATGATCGGATTGAGCATGCTGGCGATAAAACTGAAGCGCCCGATCAGAAATCCCGCAGGGATGCCGATCAGTGCCGCCAGCCCGAAGCCCATCGCCACCCGTTTGAGCGATGCCAGGACGTTCCAGCCAATGCCCATGTCGTTCGGCCCGGCGATGTAAAACGGATCGGCGAAAATCACTTTGGCCGCTTCCCAGGTTTTCAGCGGCGTCGGAAACCCTTTACTGCTGAGCGCGGCAATCTGCCAGAGTGCGATCACGACGATGGCGCCCAGCAACGCCGGAATGGCTTTTTGCACAACGCGGCGCATCACGACACGCAACCGGGCGATGTAAGCCGTTTTTGTGGCACTGACCGGCGGTGCGACGTTTAGCGCTGCCGGGGCGATCGGTACGATTTCTGCACTTACCGGTTCGGTCAGCGCGATAACATTAGGTTTTGAATTCACGGACATCGGCGACCTCACTTAGCGTTTCATGGCAAAACTGTTGGCATATTCAGCAGGGTTACTGCCGTCCCAGACTTTTCCGTCCATCAGCGTGCTGCTGCGCATATCACCGGACGGCAGATTGATGCCGCCGACCGCCGTCGCCGCCTGTTTGTACACATCAATGCGGTTGATTTTTTTGGCGACCGCCAGATAGTCCGGGTCTTTGTCCAGTAATCCCCAGCGTTTGTGCTGGGTCAGGAACCACATGCCGTCGGAGAGATACGGGTAGTTGACTGCGCCGTCGTTGAAGAAGCGCATGCTGTGGGCATCTTTCCACTTTTTGCCCAGCCCGTTTTCGTAATCGCCGAGCATCCGCCCCTGAATCGTTGCCACCGGCGTATTGATGTAGGCGCGTGCGGCGACGACCTGCGCGGTTTCGATGCGGTTGGCATCAGAGGTGTCAATCCAGCGTGAGGCATCAAGCACGGCAGCAGTCAGCGCACGGGCGGCATTAGGATTGGCCGCGACCCAGGCCGAGGTGGTGCCAAGAATTTTTTCCGGATGATCCGGCCAGATCTCCTGTGACGTGGCAGCGGTAAAACCGATATCGTCCTGAATGGCACGCTGGTTCCAGGGTTCACCGACGCAGTAACCGCTCATGTTGCCAATCTTCATGTTCACCACCATTTGCGGTGGCGGCACGACCACGTTGCGCACATCGTTAAACGGGTGGATACCGGCGTTCGCCAGCCAGTAATACAGCCACATAGCATGAGTGCCGGTGGGGAATGTCTGCGCAAAGGTGTAAGTGCCTTTCGCGCTGGCATCGACCCCTTTTTTCAGCGAGGCCCCGTCGGTGACACCGGCCTGTTTCAGCTGATTTGAAAGCGTGATTGCCTGCCCGTTATTGTTGAGCGACATCAGCATCGCCATGTCATGCTGCGGGCCGGACACGCCCAGTTGCAGGCCATACACCAGCCCGTAAAGCACGTGCGCGGCATCGAGTTCACCGGACACCAGTTTGTCGCGCACCGACGCCCAGCTTGATTCCTTGCTGGGGATAATTTTGATGCCGTACTTCTCATCAAACTTTTTCACTGCCGCCATCACCACGGAGGAACAATCGGTCAGCGGAATAAACCCGACACGGATTTCTTTTTTCTCTGGCGCATCTGAACCGGCCGCCCAGACGCTGTTCATAAAGCCCGGCATCATCATGCTGCCGCCCAGCACCGCACTCCCGGCAATAAAGCGGCGGCGGGAGAATTGCCCCGGAGTTTTTTTATCGTCTTGCGTCATTGCGGCTTCCTGTAAAGTTGAAAAATGAGCAAAAAAAAAGCGTCCAGTCAGCGCTCAGTTTCCTGAACGCTGACGGACGCCTTTATCCGTAATCCTGACTAAACCGCCATTGGTTGAGTCCTTATGGTGGAAAAACAATGCAGCTTGTATGCCAACTTCGTGCATCGTAATAAAATCAGCTCGTTAGCGGATTTCCCGCGCGCGCCTGACCGCCTGGTGCACCGCCACGGCACGCGGTGCACATCGCCATGGCACACGGACAGTGCAGATACTCCTAAGGGATTACTCGCCTTTCTTCCCGAATACAGCCGACACCGCGAGCATGGCTTCGGCAATGTCCGACAGCTTCTTGTTCTGGTTCATCGCCATATCACGCAAGGTTTTATGCGCCTGCGGTTCGGTCAGGCCGTGATGTTGCATCAGCAACCCTTTGGCGCGTTCCACCAATTTTCGCTCCGCCAGCGTGGCGCGAAGACCGGCCAGTTCGGTGTCGAGCGCCTGTAACTGACGGGATTGCTGCTCGACCAGCTCCAGCACGGAACGGCTGAGCTGCGGCGGGATCAGCGCCGAATAATGCGACTCCTGTTGCGGAATTTGTCCGATATCCTGCTGCTGAAGGGCAAGGGACGCCTGCGCTTCGCGGATCCGCTCGCGGCAGCACGCCATCAGAACCTCTTCCAGTAAATCTTCCACCACTTTCATGCCGTCGATACGCGCCGTGGTCACCTCAAACCAGCGCAGCGCGGCAACCGGGCCGTCATCTGCCGGCGTGGTGCGGGTACAGGCAATCCGCCGCAGCCGCTCGAACTCGCTGCTGTCAGCGCTCAGTTGCTGTTGCCACAGCGCCAGACAGCGGACATCGGCAAATTCCCTGAAGGTTTGAAAACACCGCTCCTGGCCTTCGATCAGCGCTAACAGCAACTGATGCGCCACGTCATCGAAATGCCGCGCGGCAAACCCTGCAGCGCCTGATGCACGTTCCTGTCCGGCCAGTTCCTTACCCTGCATAAAGCTGAACATGGCCAGTAACGCCCGTGAAATGGACGGATCACCCGAAATATCGGCGGCTTCAAACACCAGCGCCAGATGGGTGCGGATCACTTCGCTGTACTGCCGCATGGCTTCCGGCTGGCTGATATCCTGCGCCCGGACCTGACGGCGCAATACCGGCAACGTGCTGAGGCTGTGTAAGACGGCAGCGATACGGCTGAACAGACGCGGCGCATTGCCCATGCTCTGCCCGTTCAGATCCAGCGCCAGCAACTGCTGATCCACCGCCTGTTCCGCCATCTGAACCTGTAACGCCCGCTCACTCAGTTGTTCCGCCCACAGTTCGCCGTGCGTACATAAATAGATGTTCGCCGTGCCCCGCTCGCGTTGCAGCACGTGGATAAGCTGGCTGACTGCGCCAACCAGCTTGCCCATCTCCAGCAGTTGTTGCAGGCAGATAATTTCACTTTTTTTCGATGCCAGTACGAAACTCAGGGCAGAAAGGGACATGGAGGGACCTGATAGTGAGTAGAAGTTCAGGAAGTAAAGCAAGAAGTGTGCCGGAGAAGGAGCAAAGCAAAACGGCCCGGTCAGCTCCCTCTCCTGCGATTTTGCTCATAGAAAGTGCTTCATGATGGCAATTGAACGCCTCAGGTATTTTGCAATGCTTAATAAATCATTCATCAAATCATATAGCCGTAACCTAATCCCTCTGAAAAACAGCGTGTTGCTAAATCCCTTATCCGGCGTGAAATTTAGCTGACTATTAAAATATCCTGGCACACGTTATATTGCTGCCGGTTTATGAACAGGCCCGTGAGGCTGGAAATATTCAGAAAAACCTGAACGTAATTTATTTATATTAAAACATTTATAACATTGGAGGTTATATGTATTTGCTTGGCTACCATGGAACAAGTGCGGCTTCTGCTTTGCAATTAGTAAAATATGGCCCCAAAGAAAGCCATGCTTATGCCGCTTTAGGCTCAGGGTTATATGTCGCAAGAGATGATGATTTTTTAGTGGGTTATTTTTCACGGGCAGCCGAGTCGCGGGATATGTTCAATCCGGCGCATCATGGTAAAAAAGCTGTCGGTATTAATCCTTTCAAAGGCCCGACGATTTTGAAAGTGTTTTCGCGTGTCCCTTTATGCCAACTGAAGGAATGCCGCTGGGATATTATGGAGTACAGTCAGTGTAAGTTTCATTGCCGTGATAATTTAAATGACTTACAAGGCATGGCGAATAATCTGCAAATGGTGATTCCCCCGCAATATTTTAAATTCCTGCGCATCACCGGGCATGTGAAAATACCGGGCAAAAGTGAACGCCCGGTCTCCTGGCCTGTTAATGAGTCACCAATAAGTAATAGCCGAAATAAAGCGTTCCCCCTTACCAGACGTCATTCTTTTTAATGCACGTTAAACGGCGGACCAGATCCATTTCGGCGCGCCGGAACGGAATACCGTATTCGTCGAGTACGTCATGAAACCATAAATGGGCGTAATCCTGATTGCCCTTGCGCACCGAAGGCCACGGCAGCGTCGTCTGGGTTTTACCGCGCACTAATCCCCACTGATAACAACCGGCATTGAGCGCGCTGAACAGCGGCAGTTGTTCCTCAAACACGCTGCCGACGTGACGCGCCAGCCATTCGGTACATAACACCGGACGGTTGAATTTCTGCCAGAAACGCAGCGCCTGTAAAAGTTTCGGCGTCGTGACATACGCGTGGAAACTGATGACGTCAGAAAGCTCAGCCGCCGCGACATCGATGGGATGGGTGAAAAACTCGCTTTCCGGCTGGTCCGCATCCTGTGAGACATGCCAGGCACCGGCGGTCAGCGGCTGGACAGGATCTTCCTCGCGCGCCCAGGCAAACGCCTTATGCATCAGTTCCAGGGCAAATCCTTCCAGTTTTTCGTCATACATGACTTCTTCCAGTCCGGTGGCGAACGTACCACGGTTACCCGGTTCGTTGTACAAATCCCAGATGGCAATGCGGTCATCGGTGCGGAAATGGCGGATGATATCGCGCACATAACGCTCCACTTCGGGCCACATCTCGCGGTTGCACACCACGTCGCGCCCCGGACTGGCTGCCGCCTGACTGTTGTGTTTTCCCGGTTCCGGCGCTTTTTGTGGCCCCAGAAACGGCTCGTCGCCGGAGAATCCGCAATCGTCCATCAGCGTGAGCATGACCCTGATTTCATGACGACTGGCAATACTGAGAAACTGATCGATGCGCGCCAGCAAACCGTCGCGATCGGCCTGCCAGACGATAAACGGCAGATTGATACGCAACTGGTTATAGCCCGCTTCCTGTGCCCAGCCGAGTTCCTGATCAATCACCGGCGCATCGAAGGTTTCACGCTGCCACAGCTCCGTCCAGTTAACCGCCGTGCGCGGCAGATAATTAAATCCGCAAATCCAGCCCTGTTGTTCACTCCATGCAGCCGCCTGTTCCCTGCTCCATTGCGTTTTCATTCATCGCTCCTGATGTTAAAAGGCATTAACGTCGATTAAGAGCCATTTTTTATTCCCTCTTAACCACGACGGCAAATTGCGTGTCCGGGTTATTTAATTGCGATCACACTCTTTTTACGTAATTTACAGAGCCGACAGGCAAATTTAAGCGTTCTGATAATGTGTAAAAGGCAAAATACGGCGACGCAATGCCGCGCAGGGAGAGGTGGGAATACCCGCTATGCGGATATTCCCTGTTGCGGCATCAGTCCAGATCGACGCCGTGACTGGCAATCACTTTCTTGTACCAGTAAAACGATTTCTTTCTCTTTCTTTCCAGCGTGCCGTTGCCGGCATCGTCGCGGTCGACATAAACAAAGCCGTAGCGCTTGCTCATTTCGCCGGTCGAGGCGGACACCAGATCGATACAGCCCCATGAGGTGTAGCCGATCAGCGGAACGCCGTCGGTGATCGCTTCGCCCATCGCGCGGATGTGTTCGCGCAGATAACTGATGCGGTAATCATCATTGATTTCGCCCTGCGCGTTAATTTCATCTTTCGCGCCGAGGCCGTTTTCCACCAGGAATAACGGCTTCTGATAGCGGTCGTACATCATGTTCATGGTGATACGCAGGCCAAGCGGGTCAATGCCCCAGCCCCATTCGCTGGCCTCGATATAGGGGTTTTTCAGTGATTTAACAATGTTCGCCGCGCTGCTGTTGTTGTCGTTCATGTCTGCCGACGCACAGCGTGAGGCGTAGTAGCTAAAGGATACGAAATCGACGGTATTTTTCAGGATCTCGTCGTCGCCCGGTTCGGTGACCACGTTCACGCCCTTCTCCGCAAACACGCGCCGGGTATACGACGGATATTCGCCGCGTGCCTGCACATCGATAAAGAACAGGTTTTCGCGGTCTTTCTGCAATGCCGCCCAGACATCAGCCGGTTTGCAGGTTTGCGGATAGAAATTCCCGCCCGCCAGCATACAGCCGACCTGATTCTCCGGGTTTATTTCGTGGGCAATTTTTGTCGCTAAAGCACTGGCTACCAGCTCATGATGCGCCGCCTGATATTTCACCTGCTCCTGATTTTCGCCCTCTTCAAAGACTAAACCGGCACCGGAGAACGGGCTGTGCAGCAGGATGTTAATTTCGTTGAAGGTCAGCCAGTATTTCACCAGCCCGTCGAACGCTTCAAAACAGGTCCGCGCATAGCGGGCGAAAAACTCCACCATTTTGCGGTTACGCCACGAACCGTATTCGATGACCAGATGCATCGGCACATCAAAATGGCACAGCGTTACCAGCGGTTCGATGCCGTATTTTTTGCATTCCGCAAATACGTCGCGGTAAAACGCGATACCTTCAGCGTTCGGCACCAGCTCATCACCGTTCGGATACAGGCGGCTCCAGGCGATCGAGGTGCGGAACACGGTAAAGCCCATTTCCGCCATCAGGGCGATGTCTTCTTTGTAGCGATGGTAGAAATCAATCGCCTGATGCGCCGGATAAAACTCGTCGTCTTTCAGCGAGAAACGTTTTTCCTGACCGGTTTTCACTGCCAGACGGTGCGCGCCATGCGGGATCATATCTACCGTCGTCAGTCCTTTGCCCCCTTCAAAACTGCCGCCTTCGGCCTGGTTTGCGGCGATCGCGCCGCCCCATAAAAAGCCTTCGGGAAATGCTGATGCTGCCATGTGAAATCCTCTTCTTTAATTTATTTAACTGCGCTTTGCGAAACCGCAAAGGCGGTGGAAGCTGCCGGTTCTGCCATTTTTGTTTCTTTCGGCGTCACGGTTTCCACCGGAATATCTTCAAATCCGAGCAGCAGCGTGGTGAAGAAGGAAATCACCACGGCGAGGACCATCACGCCCGCTACCCAGACAATGCTCATCGGATTCGACGGGTCAAAGAACTGCACGCTGGTAAACAGCCCCGGCGACGCCATTGAATGGCTGGCAAGTCCGCCTAATCCCGCCACGCCGCCGCAAATAAAGCCGCTGATTAAACAGGCAATCAGCGGACGTTTCAGGCGCAGCGCCACACCATACAAAGCCGGTTCAGAAATCCCGGCGACAATCGCTGAAGCCGCTGCGGCCAGCGCAGTCTGACGCAACTCCGGGTTTTTGGTACGCCACGCGACCGCCAGTGAAGAACCGCCCAGTGACAGGTTTGCACCGATTTCAGACGGCATGACCATGCCCTCTTTGCCGGTTTCAGCGATGGTCTGAATAATGGTTGGCGTGAATACCCGGTGCATCCCGGTCATCACCAGCAGCGGCCAGGCCGCGCCCATAATCGCGACAGACAGCCAGCCCAGATAACTGTGTACGGTATAGACCACCGCAGAAATCCCGGTACCGATCCAGATACCCAGCGGGCCAATCAGCATGATAGCGATGGGGGCGGCGATCAGCATAATCAGCATCGGTTTCAGGAAGTTTTTGGTGACAACCGGCGTGATGCGATCGACCCACTTTTCAATGTAAGACAGCAGCCAGGTCATGCACAGCGCCGGGATCACGGTATAGGTGTATTTCACCGCCGTGACGGAAATGCCGATAAATTCGACTTTCTGCCCCTGCGCCGCTTTCGCCATTAAATCGATAAACGCCGGATGGACCAGGATCCCGGCAATGGCGATCGCCAGCGACATATTGGTTTTAAATTTCACCGCCGCCGAGGCCGCCACCATCACCGGCAGGAAGAAGAACGCGCCGTCACCGATGGTATTGAGGATCACCAGCGTTGAGGCACCTTTCTCGAACACGCCCGTCATGTCCAGGATCATCGCCAGCAGTTTCACCATGGAGCCGCCGATAATGGCCGGGATCAGCGGTGACATGGTGCCGATCAGCGCATCGAGAATGCCGGAACCGATGCGTTTCAGGGTGATTTTGTTTTTTACCGGCGCATCATTGTCGCTGGCAGAAAACCCTTCCGGCAGCAATTTCAGCACTTCAGCGTACGCCTGAGAAACGTTGTTACCGATGATCACCTGACACTGTTTTTCGTTGCGCACCACGCCCATCACGCCGGTGATGGCTTTCAGTGTGGCGGCATCAACCGCAGATTCGTCATTCAGCACAAAGCGCAGACGCGTCATGCAGTGCGTCACTGCCGCCACGTTCTGTGGGCCGCCGATGGCATCAACAATCGACTGTGATATTGCTGCAAAATTTTTAGACATGAGTAACAACTCTCTCGGATTCATAGGGTTATGAATGTTTTTCAGAAGCCCTGGCTTCTGTGAAACCGTTATTGATGAACGTTATGCTTACTTTTGCGAAATGCTGTGAAACGATAGGTAACCGGTTTCATACGAGAATGTGCAGTTCTTATTCATACTTCAATAAAAATCTGCAATGCTGTTTTATTTTTGTGATGACGATCGCCCACTGCCGTTCTGGCATGCCAAAAACATCGCAAAACGGCTGAAATGTGTAGAATGACGCATCATTTTTCTCTTTCAGGAAGCCCTGATGTCGACAATGCAGGAAGTGGCAACCAAAGCGGGCGTTTCCAAAGCCACCGTTTCCCGTGTGCTTTCCGGTAAAGGTTATGTGAGCCAGGAAACGAAAGATCAGGTGTTTAAAGCCATTGAGGAAGCGGGATACCGGCCTAATCTGCTGGCGCGCAATCTGGCGACCAGCAAGTCGATGTGCATCGGTCTGGTGGTGACCAACACGCTGTATAACGGCAACTATTTCAGTGAGATAATTTCTCAGGCGGCCAAAAAACTCGACGCCAACGGACGTCAGCTGATCCTGGTAGATGGCAAACACAGCGCCGGAGAAGAGCGCGAAGCCATTCAGTTTCTGCATGATTTACGCTGTGACGGCATTATTATTTATCCGCGCTTTTTATCTGTTGATGAAATGGATGAACTGATCGACAAATATAAAAAACCGGTGATGGTGGTTAACCGTAAATTGCGCAAACATCAGAGCCATTGTATTTATTGCGACCACAAAGGTTCCGGTTTTAATGCTACTCAGGCGCTGATTGAACGCGGCCACCATCATATTGCGTTTATCACCGGCTCGCTGGATTCCCCGACCGCCATCGAACGTCTTTCGGGTTATAAAGAGGCGCTTACGGCAGCCGGATTACCGGTAAAAGAATCGCTGATTGCGCAGGGGAAATGGTCTGCGGCCAGCGGTGCTGCTGCTGCGGACACCCTGCTGGCGCGCGGTGAACCCTTCAGCGCCATTCTGGCCAGTAACGATGAAATGGCCATTGGTGCAATGAAAAGACTGAACGACGCCGGTATTGCCGTACCCGCGCAGGTTTCGGTGATCGGGTTTGATAATATTCCCACCGCGCCGTTTCTTATTCCCGCGCTGTCGAGCGTGAAAGATCCGGTCAGCGATATGGTCAGCGAAGTCATCAGCCAGATTATTTCCATGCTCGACGGCGGCTATTTGTCCGAGCAGAATAAGTTTGTGTCTGAGCTTATTCTGCGGGACTCAGTGGTTGACGGGCCCTATCTCAAATCTCGGGAAACATGTTAGATTATTACAGTTAACCCATTATTTTACAGAGAGTATTATTGAACGTGCTTATAGGAAGTCGTTAATTAAATAGATGTTTAGAAGGAATTAAACGATGAGTGAAATGATTCACAAAAATATTCGCAATCCAAAGTTTTTATCAGAGGATGATATTGGACGCCCTGTCAGTGCAGGTGCAATGACAATCCAAAACTGTGCCGTTATGCGTCCGCTTCCCTGCATTGTGATTCTGGTCCACGGCGTAAATGATGTCGGTGAGGCTTATCAGGATCAGGATACCGGCATTTGTGCCGGACTGAATACCCGCCTCGGGCGTCAGGATATTCATCCCCATGAATGGAAAACGCACGAATTCATGATTTCCGACGCCGATGACAATGTCGCAAAACTCACCTGTAGTGTGCAGGATCACACCTGTATCGGGGTCGCTAACCGCTCACCGGTGATCCCGTTTTACTGGGGTTATAAACCGGTCGACCATGACACCTGGGAGCAGGATCAGAAGCAATACCGAAAAGACTTACTCGAAAAACACCATAACGCTGACCTGCCTTACGATACCTACCGCGAAAATGACGCCGTCAAAATACGACAACATGACAACCAGAATATCGATAATCTCAATAACTGGCTTGATCTGACATCCGCCAAAGGCGGCGGCACTTTTGCCAATGCCACCACCTGCATTCCTGATATGTTTGGTCCCGGTGCATCCGGCCGTATTTTAGAAGCCGTCGGGTTATTCAAATCCCGCAGTGATCTCGAAAATCACGGGGACTGGAGTCATCCTATTTACCAAAACCCGCACCGGATTTATCAGGCTTATGCCGCACGCCGTCTGGCGGATCTGATTTTAGATATCAGACAAAATCCGTTAACTCAGAATGACACCATCAATATTGTTGCCCACAGTCAGGGCACGATAATTACCATGTTGGCCAATATGTGGGTGCAGGCTGAAGGCGCGGCGCCTGCCGACTGCGTAATACTCAATCATTCACCCTATGCGCTGGAGAACCGCTGGCTGGAAAACGCCATGCCCGGAAATCAGCAAACCCGTCAGGGACGGCAAAAAACACTGAGCAATTTTTGCCGGCTTATGTCACAAAACGCTCTGTACCAGCCTGGAGCAATCTCTCATGACAGTGCCTATCTTCAGCAATTGCACGATATCGGCTGTATTTCATTAAATAAATCGCCGTGGAACGACCCGCTTTATAACCGCAATAATTTCGGCAAGGTATATAACTATTTCTGCCCTAACGATCAGGTGGTGTCCATGTCACCCATTCAGGGATTCGGCTGGCGCGGGATCCCTGACAAAATCAAAGCGCAGTCCGGCGATAACCTCTATCAGCGTGTTTTCTGTAAAGACGTCGTGGTGGGCGATAAGACTGCTTTTCATTTTGAGATGCCTGCGCGTCAACCTGATGACTCAGCCGATACCGGTTATTCATTTACCGACGTCACCGTCAATGCCCCGGTTTTACCCGATCCGTTTGTCTTTAAGCTGATGGCACAGGGCAAAGGTTATAAGGCGGCACTGAGCGGTAACGATCCTAAAATTGCCAAAGCCGCGATGAAAGCCGAACGGTTCCCTGCCGAATGTATTGATGTACCCGCCTGCGCACAATTTCAATATCTGGATAATGGTGTGGCGCTGAATGAAGCTCAGCTGGAAGAGCTGAGAAGCCAATATCCCTGGGATATTGTCAGCGGTATTTATCATGAACTTAATGGTTATTTCCGCCAGCTTGTACTGTTACGCCGGATGACAGATAAAGAACTGGACCGTGCAATAAAAATGGATACCACGTTCAGCCAGCACTCCTCTATTGTGACCAATATTGAAGTGGCGCAGAAATCTACCGCGTTTGATCTGGCCATCGGACAATGTCAGGCATTTGAATATCAGGAGTTCTGGGAAGGATTGTTATTAAAAGCTGACTGGCGTCGTGAAATGAATCCGGATCCAAGTGTTAAAAAGTACTATCTGGATGGCGTACTACCGAAAGCAGTAAAGGCACTTATGAACAAACCCGAACGGGAAAAAGGAATGCCTATGGGAGATTTCGGTGTTTTGAATGACTATGGCGCTCGTGTCAGGCCAAATAGTCCGGGTACGAATCTGACAGATGTTTTGCAGTGGGAAATGCCAGCTCCTCAGATTTGAGCAAGGAAGTTCTATGAAAAGCACTAAAATAATATTAACAAGCCTGTTGATTTTTTGGTCTGGAGTCGGGCAATCAACCCCCTATAAGACGCCTTTACAAGTTGTTTATCAATTTGACGCTCATCGTTATCTCGAACTTGAAGGAAATCGTTGCGAAGGCGCGTTGTGGTACGTCGACATAACAAGAAATATACGGACTGAAGTGGTCCATCGTGACAACCCAATATTTCGGATTTCATTTTTTAAATTTGTGCATCCATCTGAAAAATATATTGCGATTCCATGGGATGACTTATCTGGTTTCTTGATTTCAAAAGATTATGGCCGCACATGGGAGGGAGCACGTTTCTCCCCCGGTACCGGCGCAGTTCAGTACGGAGCTGACGGCCCCCAACGCCAAGAAATTGAATCCATCACTGTCGTCAACGATCAGGGCTATGTGCTGACCAAAACGGGTGACCTTTATATGAGTTCAAAGCCCTTTGACGACCCACGGCTTGAACCCGGCGGTAGCGGCATTGATTACACATTCACCAACAGCCGCGGGCAGTCTCAAACTAACCATATAAGGCCAGGATATGGCGGTGGAAAATGGGGAGAAAATTACGTTTCATGGAATTCATTGCAGGGTACACCACCACGAACCATTTTCGCTTACCGAACGAATTTCCAGAACATCCCCAACAAAGTCCCTGAGGTGAAAAATTACACCGGCTGGGATCGTATGCGGTGTGATCCGGATTTGGGGTTACCGGTCAAATGAAGCCTAAACCGCAAATAAAACCTGAGCGCCTTTAAGCGCCAAAGACTCAGCCGCACCGTGTTGCGGCTTTTTTATTGAATCTTTAACTGCATGTAACCCATGAACATTATGTGCCTTTTTATTAAAGCGATACCCTTTCCTGCCGATAACAATCCCGTTAGCTGAAACCCAAATAACCTATTTCACTTAAGGCCGATCTTTTTGCTAAATACGCTTAAATTTAAGCATGTTAGAAGCAAAATTTGACGAACTAAGAATTTTCTTATGCTAACGTTTCACGGGCACATCACAGCAAAAATGCGTCGGGAACAGGCGCACTATTTAGCCGGACTCTGATTTGGACGGATCCCGTGCAGAGACGGCCCGCTATCAGGCAAAAAATATGAGTGAAGATTCTGATGTACTTTATCGATTGCTGGTTCAGCGCGTAGAAGACTATGCGATTTATATGCTGACTCCCGAGGGTCATATTGCGAACTGGAATGCCGGTGCGCAGCGGGCGAAAGGTTATACGCCTGAAGAAGTGGTCGGTAAGCATTTTTCCTGTTTTTACACCGACGAAGACAGACAAAACGGCTGGCCACAGCGCGGGCTGGAAACGGCGCGTGCCACCGGCCGTTACGAATCCGAAGGCTGGCGACAGCGCAAAGACGGCTCGCGCTTTTGGGCACACATCATTATTGAAGCCTTGCGTGAAGCCGGGGAAATCATCGGATTCGCCAAAATCACCCGTGACGTCACGGAGCGTCGTGAAACAGAACGGGCACTGTTGCAGGCCAAAGAGCAGGCCGAATCCAACAGCGAACAACTCTCGTCCCTGTCACAGTTTCTTAATACCGTGATCGCCAATATCCCGTCCTCGGTGATTGTCGAGAATGCCGTCTCGCGCGAAATTCTGCTGGTCAACCGTCAGGCAGAGCGTCTGCTGGGGATTTCCCGCGACAAAATGCTCGGTAAGCGCCCGCAGGATTGTATGGGCGTCGGGCTGAGCACCTTTATTAATAAACAGTCGGATGAATGTCTGCGTGCAGAAGGCGTACACCGCAGCGAACAGCAATTGCTGACCGCCATTGGTGACCGGACATTGCAGACCACCAGTTCGGTGATCCGCGGGCACGATCCGCAGACCAGCTATGTGATGATGATTGCCGATGACGTGACGGATCAACAGGCCGCGCACGCCCGTATTCATCACATGGCGCATCACGATAACCTGACCAGCCTGCCGAACCGTATCCTGTTCAGCCAGCGTCTCAATGAAGCGTTGCAGCGCGACAGCTACACGCAAAGCCACACCGCCACGCTGTGTCTGGATCTCGATAACTTCAAAAATGTTAATGACGCTCTGGGTCATCAGATTGGTGATGAACTGCTGCGCGCGATTGCCAAACGTCTGCGTATGACGCTGCGCGATGACGATACGCTGGCGCGCATCGGCGGTGATGAATTTGCCGTGGTGCTGCCGGGGCTGAAAGACATTTCTGCCGCGCACCAGATTTCCAAACGCCTGATTGAATCGGTACGTCCGCCAGTGATTATCGACGGCCATTCACTGTCCGTCGGCCTGAGCATCGGTATTGCGCTCGCCGGTTCGGCGGAAAACACCCCCGATCAATTGCTGCGTTGTGCGGACATGGCGCTGTATGAAGCCAAACGTAACGGCCGCAACCGCTATGAAGATTTCCGTCTTGAGATGGATGCCGCCGCGCGCAAACGCCGTGTGGTTGAAATGGATTTACGCGACGCCATTACCTGTAATCAGTTGCGTCTTTACTATCAGCCGATCACTGATGCCCGTCACGATGCCGTAATGGGTTACGAGGCGCTGATGCGCTGGCATCATCCGGAAAACGGGCTGATCATGCCGGTCGATTTCATTCCGATTGCCGAAGAAACGGGGCTGATCCACAGTCTTGGTTCATTTGCGTTGCACGAAGCCTGCCGCGAAGCCGCAAGCTGGAAAGGCAATCAGACGGTTGCCGTTAACCTTTCGCCGGTTCAGTTTAAAAACAGCGGGCTGCTGTCTGTGGTGGAATCGGCGCTGGAGGCCTCGGGGCTGGATCCGTCACGTCTGGAGGTGGAAATTACGGAATCGGTATTACTCGACAATACGCATGGCAATATCAGCACATTGCAGAAACTGAAGTCGCTGGGTGTGCGGATTGCGCTGGACGATTTCGGCACCGGCTATTCATCGCTGAGTTATCTGCGGTCTTTCCCGTTCGACAAAATCAAAATCGACCGGTCATTCATTAACGACATGCACGACAGCCGCGAAGCGCTGGCAATTATCCGCGCCATCACCGGCATGAGCCGCAGTCTGGATATTCAGACCACGGCAGAAGGTGTGGAAACCGACGAGCAGTTCCGGCGTCTGAAAGAAGAAGGTTGTACGTTGTTCCAGGGATATTTCTTCGGACGACCTCAGCCCTCAGAGTCACGACTGACCGGGTTTGCACCCCTCTGATGGTAGCTATTAGACACTGCCCATGGGGGGAATGATCGGGGGAAAAGCGGCGCATAATGCTGTTATTTCTGACGATAGCCGCGTCAGGGGCGGCAACAAAGCCTTGGGCTCGCCGCCCAAACTGGCCCGGAGGACGCGTCAGTTGATCCGTGCGCTGCCGTCAGTGAGTTTACGCCCGCAACCTGCGGCGGCGCTGTAAGGCTTTACCGGCTAACGCCGCAAGCGTCGCGCACAGCAGATAATACATCAGCCCGACAAACAGGAAGATTTCCGCCGGGTAAATTTGCACCCGGTTATTCACCTGCCCGGCCACGGTGGTCAGCTCCGGCACATTAACGATAAACGCCAGCGACGTATCTTTCACCAGCGAAATCAGTAACCCGAGATACGACGGCAACAGGTTCGGCCACGCCTGCGGCAACAGCACAAACAACAGCACGTTGCCGTTGCTCATACCGGACGCGATCCCCGCTTCGGTTTGCCCGCGCGGCAAGGCTTCCAGACCGGCCAGCGTCGAGTGCATCACCGCCGCTGAGGTAAACCAGGCCAGCGCCAGGATCACCGTCAGCGGGCCGGGAATCGACCCGCCAAACACGACCGGCAGCAGGAAATACAGCCAGAAAATCACGAAGATCAGCGGAATACCCCGGATAAACGATGCCCAGACAAACAGGATTTTTCGCGTCAGGCCACCGAAACGCCAGGCCAGCGCAGCCATCAGCACGCCCAGCAACAGCGCCAGAACCCCCGCCGAGACAGCCATGATAAGCGTCAGTAACACGCCGCCCGGCTCGCCGTCGGCCAGCCTTCCCCACAGCATGTAGGTGAAATTATCCTGCAAAACAGCCCGGTCAAATTCCATCGCGGGTTTCCTCCGTCATTGCGACCTGCGGTCCGCGCTGCGGACGTTTCGGGCCAAACGCCGTCATCAGCCCGCCAAGGATCAGCCCGAGCGCCAGATAAAGCAGCGTTCCGACCGCAAAACCTTCAAAGGCGTGTGCGTTATAGCTTTCAATCTGGCTGACCTGATACGTCAGTTCTGAAAAACCAATGCCGGTTGCCAGCGAGGAAAGCTTCATCAGGTTGAGATACTGGCCGGTGACGGGCTGCCATGCGTTGGTCAGCGCCTGCGGCAAAAGAATGGAAAGCAGTAAGGTTTTGCGGCTGAAACCCTGGGAAATTGCCGCTTCGGTCTGGCCTTTGGGCACGGAATTCAATCCGGCCTGCACTTCCTCCAGCAGAAACGCCGCCGTGAACAGCCCCAGCCCCCAGGCGGCACACAAAAATTCCGGCGTCAGCCAGGCAATGTTGCCAGGAAACGTCGCCCACGGATGCGTGTCGCCGATGTAAAAACGCCAGCTTTGCGGCAGCGCGCCGTAGGCGGCGAAATACCAGAACAGCAGTTGCACCAGCAGGGGTGTATTCCTGAAAACAGAGACAAACGCCGCCACCGTACCGCGGGCAATACGTGACGTGCTCAGGCGCAGCGCAAGCAGCAGCACCGTCAGTAACGTGGCGATCAGGCTGCCCGCCAGGCTGACATACAGGGTGGTGAGAAAGCCGGAGATAATCCATTGCAAAGGCTGACCGCTCAGCACGCCAGCCCAGTCGGGATGCCAGATCATCGCCCTGCTCCTGCCTGCGGATGCAGCGGGAACAGCACTTTTTGCAGGAACCGCTGCGCACGCGGATGCTGCGGACGCAGGAAGAACTCTTCCGGCTGAGCCTGCTCAAGAATTTCGCCGCCATCCATGAAAATCACCCGGTCAGCGATTTCACGGGCAAAGGTCATTTCATGCGTCACCACAATCATGGTGATGCCACTTTTCGCCAGTTCCTGCATCACCAGCAATACTTCGCCGATCATTTCCGGATCGAGCGCTGACGTCGGTTCATCAAATAAAATAATGCCCGGATCGGTGACCAGCGCCCGGGCAATCGCCACGCGCTGCTGCTGACCGCCGGAAAGCTGTTCGGGATAATGCAGGGCTTTATCGCCCAGTCCAACGCGTTTCAGCAATGCGCGTGCTTTCTCGCGTGCCTGAGTTTTCTTCCAGCCATGCACTTTAATCAGCGCCAGACTGACGTTGTCCTCGGCGGTAAGATGGGCATACAGATTGAACTGCTGAAACACAAAGCCGATGTGCGTGCGCAACTGGCGTAATGCGGCACCTTTGAGGTTTCGCGTGGGCTGGTTGTCGATAAGAATTTCACCGCCGCTGACGGTTTCCAGCTGATTAATCAGGCGGATCAACGTCGATTTCCCGGAACCGGAAGGCCCGCAAACCGCCACCACTTCGCCGCTGTCCACGCGCAAATCCACCTTGCGGATCACCTCATGCGGACCAAAAGATTTACTGACCTGGCGGAATTCGACAGCGGCGGTTTTACCGGCAGATGAATGTGAAAAAACCGCAGACGTCGCTGCGGTTGAGTAAGTGTCTTGCGGCATGTGTCTTACCTTGCATAAAACAGATTATTTGGCTTCGATTTTGAACAGACGCGGCTGAGGGGATTTCGTCTGCGGGCCGAACCAGACGTTATAAATGCTGACCGCCTGGCCGTTTTTCTCCAGATTCAGCAGCTCGTCATTAACCACTTTCAGCAGGCTGGCTTCGCCTTTTTTCACGCCCACGCCAATCTCTTCCTTGCTCAGCAATTCAGGCAATACTTTGTATTTCGCCTTGTCCGGCGCGCCATCCAGCAAACCGGCCAGAATGGTGCTGTCCTGAGTGATGGCCTGCACGTTGCCGTTACGTAAAGCAGAAAGCGCCAGCGGAATATCGTCATAAGACAACACGCGCGATTGCGGGAAGCGGTGATGCAATTCCTGCTCGCCGGTGGTGCCTTTCACCGCCCCGATACGCGCCGTGGCATAGGCATCCAGTTTATCCGGTGAGCCAGCCGGTACCAGGAACTGCTGACCGGTGACGAAATATGGCACAGAGAAGTCGATCACTTTTGCGCGTTCCGGCGTGATGGTGATATCAGCCACAATCAGATCCGCCTTACCGGATTGCAATAACGGAATACGGTTGGCCGGATTGGTCGGCACCAGTTGCAATTTCACACCCAGGGTTTTCGCCAGTGCTTTGGCGAAATCCACGTCATAACCGACGATATCGTGGGTTTTCGCATCCACAGACCCAAACGGCGGATTGGAATCAAATGTCGCCACTTTGACGACACCGGCTTTTTTGATATCCGCCAGCTGGTCGGCATGCGCGGCAAAGGTGGAAAGCGTGCTGAGTGCCAGAAACAAACCAGCAGCAATTTTGCTTTTATCACGAGTCACAACGGTCATCGTTTTTCCTTATGAATAGTCTTCAAAGGGCTCACGCCCCAAATTTTCAACATGACGTTTTTAAATGAAAACAAACCTGTTTTTATTTTGTGAGTCAGAGGATTGCATAAGGAATGAATACGATGCCACTAACAAAAAAGGATATATATGGATCAATTAAGCATAAGCTTTTTGGATGGGTCTGCTGAATGTTGAAATGGAAATGTCGGTTGCACACTTTAAAACCCTGGACTCGCCGTCCAAACTGACCTTAAGTTCAACACCGTAGGTTGCCCCCACGGTGTTGAACTTGACCTTAAACTAACCGGTATTCGATGCGATATTCCCCCGATCCCACCTCGGCGGTGTACCCTTCGGCACAGCGCGCAAAATCAATCCCGTCCGCCTCCTGCACAGATTGACCGTCCGTCAGGACCACGGTGGCGGAGGTATTCGCCGGAACAGTGACGTTAAGGAACACGGTCTGACCGCTCACTTCCCAGCGCACGCCAATTGCGCCGTAAATGGACTGATAGCGGGTATCCAGCCAGCTCAGACCGCCGCCGGTGAGCGGTTTGATGATGAAATGTTTGAATCCGGGTTGTGCCTCGTCGGCTTCAATTCCGGCCGCGACGCGGTAGAGCCATTCGCCTACCGCGCCGTAAGCATAGTGATTAAAGGAGTTCATGTCAGCGCTCCACATACTGCCGTCCGGTTTGATACCGTCCCAGTGTTCCCAGACGGTGGTGGCACCGGCTTTCACCTGATACAGCCATGACGGGAAATCCTCTTTCAGCAGTAAATTCCAGGCTTCTTTAGTGCGGCCATTCTGGCTGAGGGCATGGCAGAAGTACGGCGTGCCGACAAAACCGGTGACTAAATGCCCGTCGTGCTCATTGAGCAATTCAACCAGCGTATCGGTGGTGCGCTGACGGAATTCGTCAGGTACCAGATTAAAGTACAGAGCCAGAATATGTGCGGTTTGCGTTCTGGCCGCCAGCTGGCCGGAGGGTGTGAAGAACGCCTCCTGAAAACGCCTGACAATCGCCTGATATAAGGCATGGTAATGGTCATAGTCTTCAGTGCGGTTCAGCACTTTTGCCGCTTTGGCGAACAATTGCGTGGAATAAGCGTAATACGCCGTGCAGGTCAGGTCGTTGGGCGTGGCACCGAAATAACTGCCCTCTTTGGCGTCCAGCGCGACCCAGTCACCAAATTGTAATTTGTAATGCCAGATGTGGTTTTCCGCATGTGCGGTCATGAAATCTATCCAGCCTTTCATGCTGGCGTACTGGTTTTCCAGCACACAGGTATCGCCATACATCAGGTACATCGTCCACGGATTAATCACTGCGGCATCTGCCCAGGCCGATGCGGAATGGGTTCCGCCTTCAGACAGCAGGCGGTCTTTGCCACAGTAGCCGGTCAGGATATCCGGGATAACGTGCGGCACACCGCCTTCTGGCGTCTGATCATAACGAAGATCGGTCAGCCATTTGGCGAAGAAATTACGGGTTTGCATCAGGTAACTCGCCGTGCGGCAAAAAATCTGCGCATCGCCCGTCCAGCCAAGCCGCTCGTCACGCTGCGGGCAGTCCGTCGGTACATCGACAAAATTACCTTTCAGCCCCCACAGAATATTGTGATGTAGCTGATTAAGCTGTGGATTTGAACAGGCGAAATGCCCGGTCTGTTCCATCGCTGAGTGCAAAACAATGGCGGTGAAATTATTCAGATCCCACTGCCCCGGATATTCCTCAACTTTCACGAAGCGGAAGCCTTGCCAGGTAAAGTGCGGATGCCAGATTTCTTCGCCCTCGCCTTTGAGCACATACGCGGTTCGCTGTCTGGCCGTGCGCAGATTATCCAGATACACATTGCCGTCTGCATCCAGTACCTCAAAGTGGCGCAACACCACTTCATCGCCCGCTTTGCCGCTGACCCTGAACTCAACCCAGCCGCTGAGGTTCTGGCCAAAATCAATGACCGTGTCGCCTTGGGGTGTGGTGATCAGCGCAACAGGTTTAATCTCTGCCATTTTCCTGACTGTATTACTTCCCTGCGCCACCAGCGTGGATTTTTCATGTGTCACCAGACTGACTGGCCGCCAGCCCTCTCCTGAAACATCTTTCGTGCACCAGCCGGGAATTTCCCGGCGTGCATCGTAAATTTCACCGTCATAGATTTCTGAAAACAGAATGGCGGAATCCTGTCCTTTCCAGCTTTCATCACTGATCACAATTTCTTGCGAGCCATCGTTATAATTAATGACCAGTTGGGAAATAAGCGCACTCCGTTCGCCATAATAATTGCGATGACGGCTGAAACCCATATCACCTTTGTACCAGCCTGCCCCCAAAATAGCGCCGATGACGTTTTCACCTTTTTCCAGATGACCGGTCACATCATAGGTCTGATAAAGTAAATGATTGTGATAACTCGTCCAGCCGGGTGTCAGGGCATCTTCTCCGGCTTTATGACCGTTCAGATATAATTCATAAAGCCCGAGAGCGCTGACATGAATAAAAGCCGACTGAATATCTTGCGCCCGGTTCAGAACAAACGATTTCCGCAATAATGTCGCGTGGGAATTGTCTTTATCCGCAGACGTTTCGGCGGTAATAAAATCAGCCAGCCATTCATGGGGATAAAGCACGCCGGTAATCATCTGCGCGGGCGAACTCCAGCCGCTGGTTTCGCCATAATTATCACGTACCTGAACCCGGATAAAATAATGCTGCGAAGAGGTGAGCATTAATTCCGTCAGGGGAATATTATTTGAACATTCGCTTTCCTGCCATTCACCGCGAAGCAGGATATTATCAAAATCCTGATCCTGACTGATCTGAAGCCGGTAAGCGGTTTGCCGGACGTTTCTGTTACGGCTTTCAATTTCCCAGCCGAGTACAGGAAGTTGCTGCACACCGGACAATGCGGATTCCTGATTCAAAGTAAGTCTGATCACTGCAGGCATAATGCTTTACTCCTTGTGTAATGTGTCCTGAGAAATAAAATAAAAAATTAGATTTGCTCTATGACGGATGCCGGGTATGCAGAGGCTGGCTCCTTAATCACCGAACCGTCTTCGCTGTTAAATTCGTTCCTTTGCTTGCCGTGGAAACAGATCCAGCCGATCGATAACCCTAAAGCCACCGTAGCGGATAAAATGGAATACAGCACCAGCGGACCGGCATCGAGCAGCAGCGGCGTAACAAATGCCAGCACACCGCACAACAACCGGGAAATAGCGACAATAATGCCTTGCGCGGTAGCGCGGAGCATGGTCGGAAAAGATTCCTGCGACCAGACTTTCATTATCCCTTCGAATGCCAGACCGCTGCCTATGGCGGTAAAGAATAAACAGCAGAACCAGGATACAGGGGAAAAGTTAAATAATACCGGCAGGAAGAATCCACCTGCAAAACAAAAGGCCCCCAAAATAAACGCGGGGATACGTTTCGGTGTATCAACAAAACGCATAAACATGATCCCGGCAAATACGCCGACCGGCATGGTCAGCAGGTTCCACAGCGAGTGTTGCGCGACGGAAATACCCACCACGTTGACCGCAATATACGTCCCAAACTGACCGCCGGTATTCGCGGCAAGATTGGTAAAGGCATAGAACAGGCACAGCGCAACAAACGGCCACAGGTATTTCCCGTGGATGAGATCGTTAAACGACGCTTTCTGTGCACGAACCGTGACAATACCTGCACGCCGTTCGCTTCGGGCAATCAGCCATAAAGGCGATTCCGGGATCGTCCAGCGCAGCGCCAGCAGAACAACGGCCACAACACAAACATGCAGATACATAATCTGTGCCCCGGGCCGCCCCCAGCCGCCAACCATGGCGGAGATCGCCATGGTCGTGCCAATCCCCAAAAACCACAGTAAATTTGACAGCCCGATAATCTTCCCGCGATTTTTATCCGTTGCGGCTTCAGCAATGGTCGCCAGGGATACCGGTAAGTCTGCGCCGGTGGCCAGCCCGACGAGCAATGTGCCGATCAGCAGCACCGGGAAAGTGTGACCAAAGGCCAGCAACAGCGTACCCATAATGATCATCGCCATGGTGACAATAAAGACTTTGCGTCTGCCATAACAATCCCCCAGTCTGCCGCCCAGAAATGCGCCCAGCGCAATACTCAGCGTTAATATACCGGAAAGTATGCCTATCTGAGCCGATGTCGTCCCTATCGCTTTTTGATAAATTACCAGAGCCGTTCCGTTTGAAACAATCGCGGCAGAATCAATATATGACGCCATGCCGGAAACCACCCCGACGTACCAGGGATTAGGTTGTTTAGTGGTTGACATAATCATGTCCTTCAGAGGTTACCGTGAATAAAATGGTCCGTGAGTTATCCTAAATACTTACTGATATTATTATTCCATTTTGAGATTCTTTATTATTAACAGCGCGTTTTAATAACACTATTACTGACTCGCATTCGCTCCTGCGAAGGTGTTCTGTGAAACTCTTTTTTATAGGCTTCCGTCAGGCGTGACGTGGTAGAAAAACCGCATAACGTTGCAATCTTGCCAACAGTAAAATCTGAGGTGCGTAATAACTCTTGTGTTTTTAATAAACGATAACGCTGCTGAAACTTCTCCGGTGTAAACCCGGTGATCTCTTTTATAAATCTGAACATGGTTCTTTTTGCCACGCCGCTTTCTTCACATAAATAACCCCAGTTAATACTGCTCGTATAATTCTCGCGTAAATAATTCAGCAGATGTCGCTTGCCGGAATCAGTCTGACTGGCGCGACATTCCCTGCGGGTGGCGCACTGATACAGCATGACCATCATTGATAATAAATAAGACTCTGCTGTGGCAAAGTAGGCGTTATCGTAACGGGCATCACACTGCCGGGTGATGTTATCGGTCAGCTCAATAACTTTCGCCAGTTCGTCGTCCGTTAATCCTGCACGCCGTTTTTTTACCGGGGCGGTATATTTTTTGATCCCCGCCAGCAGTTGATCAATGTTATTGAGAAAATAAAAAGATCGTCCTTTATGTAGCAATATATTGATAATTGATAATTTATTGGTGGATTCGTAACAATGAACATCATGAGCACTGACGATGAAAAAATCGCCTTTATGAATAAACTCCACCTGATCGTTGATTATATGAAATCCGCTGCCATTACGGACAATAACCAGCTCATCAAACTCATGCCCGTGTACATCTTCCATCGACTGGCGGTTCATATCGAATAAACTGAAAGCATGATGTTCTGAGAGAAAGAAATCACTGACCTTGAGTATTTTCATACATTCACCGGGTTAATGACTAAAATAAATATCTTTGATCACTCTGTAATAAAAATATAATGCCCTGATGAAATGATTAGACCGTAATAATTATGACAAGTCTATATGCCCCGTTGGCACTGTGGCGTAACCGCCCGTGACATTTGTTTCATTTTTGTATCAGAACACTCATTTAAGGATCAGCAAACATAAAAATGCGCAGGGAAATCTGCGCATCGGGAGACATGGCATGTGACGGTTTTACCGAACGTTATGTCTGATGCAACCGGTGCTTATGCCCTTTCATCAGACTCAGCGACGCTGAAAACGCCGCACCTTCGTCGCCGGCCATAATGGCTTCATAAATCCTTTTATGCTCATTCAGGCACATGCCGCCTTCTTTTGAGGAATACTCAAAGAACCATTTGAAAATGGTGGTCAGAACGTTGCCGAACGGCACGTAAAAACAGTTGCCGGAGGAGATGAAAATCATCCGGTGAAACTGGGTATCAATATCCACCCAATGTTGTGCCTCGAAGTTTTCGGCAACGTGACACATCTGGCGGTAAATCCGCGAGAGCTCGATGCGTTGCTCTTTACTGGCGTTCACCGCCGCCAGCGCGGTGGCGTGCGGTTCAATCGCTTTGCGGAATTCCAGAAACTGGTGATAGATATCTTCCGTCGCTTCCATGCCCTGCATCCATTCCAGCAACTGCGGATCCAGCATGTTCCATTGCGGGCGCTCTTTCACGCGGGTGCCGATTTTGGGCCGTGACTCCAGTAATCCCTTAGAGGTCAGCAACTTCAGCGCTTCACGCAACGCGGTGCGGCTGACGCCAAACTGTTCCCCCAGCTCGATTTCACTCGGCAGTATCGCCCCCGACGCCAGTTCACCCGACAGTATTTTGCGGGCGATGTCGCGGGCGATATGGGTATTCAGGCCACGGGTCATGCCTGCGGCGGTTTCAAACTGCATCGTCATGCTCTTCCCTTTTTTCTGTGCAGATTGCCGACATCATAGTTCAGGCGGCGGCGCGCTGCATGCCCCCGCCGCACTGAAACACCCGAACTGTGCGCTACGGCGCCATCTGGCCGCCATTCACATCCAGAATCTGGCCGGTAATGTAACCACTGCAGGCGTGCGAAGCGAAAAACAGGTAAGACGGTGCCAGTTCTTCAGCCGTGCCGAAGCGGCCCATCGCGATGGAACCGGCGATTTTCTCACGCACCTCCGCGCTTTTATCTGCGTGAAAAACGGTGTCGATAGTGCCCGGCGCAATCACATTAAAACGGATATTGTCTTTGGTGAATTCTTTCACCCAGTTGCGGTGTACATTGTGCAGCCAGGCTTTTGAGGCGGCGTAAAGACTGGCTCCCGGCCCGCCACCTTCGCGCCCCGCAATCGAACCGGTGCTGATCACCGACGTGGTTTTGCCGCTTTGTTTTGCCGCGTGACGCAAATGCGGAATAGCAAATTTTGTCACCATCAGCGCCGAACGGGCATTAAGATCCATCACATGGTCATAAAAATCATCGTCGATGTTTTCCAGTCCCTGCCGTCCGCCCAGACCGCCCGCGTTATTGACAAGCACGTCAATGCCGCCGAAGCGTTCGACGAAATTCGCCACCAGCGCCTCGCATTCCGCAGACTTCGTCACATCTGCGCCAAAATAGGCTACCTCACCGCCGTTTTCAGCGATTTCTGCCGCCAGTTTGTCGAGGCTGGCATCATGACGATGGCCGTTAATCCCCACTTTCGCCCCCGCTGCGGCAAATGCCTGTGCCGCAGCCAGTCCGATACCTTTGGTTGAACCGGTGATCAGAACGCGCTGACCTTTCAAATCGTTAAACATAGTGACTCCTTTATGATTCAGGGATGTTCAGAGGTGAGACGGATTGCCACACCACGCGGAAAGCGTCTTCCGCTGCCGGCGTGGCGCAGTTACTGATGCGAACGTTTAGTGTCCGGTGTGCGGTAAAGAAAATATTCAGTTCAGTTTGCACGTCGTCATGGCTGACCACGCTGACGCGTTCGACCTTGCCGCGCGCCTCGAGAGACGTTTCAGTGCTTTCGTCAAAATAGCCGTGGGTTTCAAACACGCTGGCATAAATGGCGTGAGAACCCTGGGTTCGCAGCAATAATGCCGGTTCACTGCGCAGGTTAAAATGCGGATCGCTGGCCCCGGTGCGGGCAACAATCAGTTCGCCACCAACGGGGAAGGCACTGACCAGCGTGCGGTAACTGTCGCCGTCAAGCCAGCTGAATAAGACCGAATCACCCGCCGCGATCTCCGCCCGCGCGCAATCCCATAAATGCTGATACCCGTGACCTTCGCCGAGCGGAGTCAGGTGGCTGGCTGCATTAAGGGCGGCATCCGTGCGCACAAACTGCCCGAGATGATGCAGGCAATAATCGTACTGATGCGGTTCATTGCTGGTCAGGCGAAACACGTCAACGATCAGCGGCGAAGACAGTTCCGGCAGGCTGAGCATCAGCACGGTGCGTTGCTGATTTACCCCCGGATAATAGCCGCTGAGGCGCGCACTCATGCCCTGTCCTGTCGGGTTATCGGTCACGAAGAAATGCGCCTCACCCCAGCGTTTTTCAGCCTCCAGGCTGTTGCCGCCATTCTGGCTTTGTCCGTCAACCACCACGGTGTTATGCGCGACGGTCTGCTTGCAATAACTGTTGTTTTCAGGGATGTAGCGGCCACCGAATTTGGGCTCGACGTTGACCCAGCGCCCAAAGCCATAATCCCGCAGAAACTCACGTCCGCCACTGAACAGGCTGAGATGCAGCCCGTCAAAATGACCGTGATTGAGCGCCGAATGCAGGCGCGGAATGCTGCCGTGCTGGCCGTACCACATCAGCGCCATAGCCTGATTTTGTGCCCCACTGCGTAAAATGCCGATGCCGCCCTGCATACCTTGCGGACCGTCCCGCAGTTCAAGACTGCCCCAGTTCACGGGCATTGCCGGCGCATTGTTCAGGGCAGCAGAGAGTTCCGTCGCAGTCGCACTGACCCACACCGTCTGCTGCTGTTGCGCGACAGCGATCCACTGCGGATGGTGACCATAGCGGGCATAGCAGATGCTGGCAGCAATCACCGCGCCATCATCACGAATATGCATGGATTTTGAGGCATCATTCAGCGCAGGCCAGACACCGTCGGGGAATGCCGTCTGCATCAGGGCTTCACAGGTTTTTCGGATAATCTGCCCGCGAAACTGATAAATCTGTAAATCCGGCTGACGCCGTTCAATGACCTCCGCCAGTAGCAGTAACGGGCGTAGCGCAAAGCGATGGTAATACGGCCCTTCAATGTAATAACCGTCCGGCGAAAAAAGCTGGCTGAGCTGGGCAAAGAATCCGCCACTTTCACTGTCGCCTTTCAGGCCATATAACGCTTTTCCAACCAGCGACGGATCGCTCAGCACATAACCGCTGATCGCCGCCGCCGCCACCGACCAGATACCGTGGTTATGCACGATATCGAAATCTTTCGTATGCCGGTTCAGCGCATCATCCGCCATCACCTGAAACAGGTTAGTTTCGATATGTTCCCGATGGGCCGCCGCAAGCGACAGCATCACGCAGTGGTAGCCTTCAACGGCATACAGCCAGAACATATTTTCGTTCAGGGTCTGATGAAACAACCTTCCGGGCGCATTGCTGTCTTTGCTGGTCGCGCTGCCCAGCGACGGATAAATGTCGGCATAACCAGTCAGCAGTGCGCACGCCCGCGCGCTGTAACGCGGATCGCCGGTGATCAGGAATAAGCGACCGGCAAGATTAATGGTCAGATAGTTTTGCTTGTGCTGCGTATGCTCGGGGCCACCCGCCTCACCGTGACCGGGAATAGTCAGCGGCTGCGCGAGCATGTTTTCCAGTGCAGCGATTTGTGCACGCAGTGCCGCGCCCAGAGGAGAGTCTGCGTTAATCTGTCCGCGCAGTTTTTCCGCCTCGTCGGTGCTTATCAGCAACGGCTGCCAGTGATTCATTTTCGCACCTCCGGCGGCTGTGGCGCGACATAACCTGCCGCAAAGGATGGCAATGACTGCAACCAGGTTTCGCGTTCAGCTTCCATCACCGCGCCACGCGTGACATCTTCGTGATAGCCGCCGGACGCTGGTTTCAGCGCAGGCGGCAAAGTGAATTTCGCGCTGCGGATGTAGTGTTCGTAACGTTTTTCACCCGTCGCGTTATCCGCCCAGGACAGCAACGGCACCGGACGCACGCGGATCTGGTCGAGTGACTTGTACGGCCACGGCACCGCAGGATCGGTAAAGCGCGCCATGAAATCCAGCGAGGTCAGCACGCTGCCGCCTTGTGGCGTTTTGTAATGCCAGAGGTCGATACCGTTTTTCTGCGCCAGCACCGCCATCATGCTGATCGCCTGCAAATTGAAATAGCTGTAATGAAATGAGCGGGTGCGCGCCAGTTCGGCGGGCTGAGTACCGTCGGGTTTCAGCTGCACATCCAGCTTACTTTTCATCAGCTTTGCCATGTCGCTAATTACCGCTTTATCGCCCAGATACCATGCAATGCCTGATACCTGTGTCACGTACCAGTTGCCGTGGTTGTTCTCTGTGCGCCCTTCTTTTTTGGCGATTTTGCTGCCCAGCAACCAGTGCAGATAATCCTGCATCCACACCCGCATCTGCTGTTCATCGTTATCCGTCCAGGCCGGATTGCCCTGCAACAACACCACAGAATCCACAATCCGGGTGGAAAAATAGCGGCCATCCAGCACGCCCGCGTTACGCCCGGGTGAAATGCCCGGCACGCCCTGCGCAAAATTCAGGTTCGGGTTCATGCGCGTTTCCGGCGTGATAAACCAGGCCCGCAGCAGGCTGGCGGCTTTATCGGCATATTTCTGCTCACCGGAGAAATACCAGGCCAGCGTCAGGTTCTGCACCCGTGCGGTAAAATCGGCCAGCCGCACGCCGTCACTTTCATCGTTCTTACTGGCGGGGTTCACATGACCGTCTTTGCGGATCCACGGCAACCCGTCGGGTTTGCTGTCATCCGGCCACCAGTAGGCACTCAGGCTGAGGTAATCATGTTTAGAGCCACCCGGCGGCGTCATACCTTTGTCGGTCACGCTCAGTTCAGGTTTTTTCAGTGCGGCATCCGCCGCCGCCAGCAAGTGCTGATACGCCGCTGTCGTTTGCGGTGCCGCATGGTGATCGTGCAGTTGCTGGCGGACAACGGTCATTTGCGCCGTATTCAGAAATGCCGGTTCTGCCGCCTGTGCGCCCGCCATCAGCGCCAGCATCAGGGCGATGCCCGCCGTGATCCCCTTCTCCTTACCGCACCGCATTAACGTCATGTTTTCTCCCGGCGATACGCCGTTGCTTCGTTGAGATTTCACGCTTTAGTCATACTAATAAAGCAATGAACCTTCAGTTTCGCCAGTCAGAATGGACTTAAAAGCTGCCTGTACGCCCAAATAGCGACCGAAATCACAATTTGATAACAAACTAAGCATTTCTTATTTGTCCGACTTTTAATTTTAATTCCCTCTTCTACGCTTGCTCAATACATAACCAAAAAACATCTCACCCTACAAACGAGAGAGTAACGACAATGGATATCAACGTTCTGGTCATGATCGGTTACTTCGTCTTAATGATTGCCATCAGTTATGCGTTCAAGAAGATGGCTTCCGGCTCCTCAAGCCACTATTTCCGTGGCGGCGGGCGCATGCTCTGGTGGATGGTCGGGGCGACCGCCTTTATGATCCAGTTCAGCGCCTGGACGTTTACCGGCGCGGCCGGTCAGGCTTACCGCTACGGTTTCAATGTCGTCAGCGTGTTTGCCGGTAACGTGTTCGGTTATCTGGTCGCCTGGTGGTGGTTTGCCGCCCGCTTCCGCCAGTTGCGTGTTGATACTGCCACAGAGGCAATCAACCATCGCTTCGGCAAAGGTAACGAACAGTTTTTCACCTGGATGATTATTCCGCTAAGTATCCTCAGCGCAGGCGTGTGGCTGAACAGCCTGGCAGTGTTTGCCAGCGCAGTATTCCAGCATGACATCACGCTGACGCTGTGGGTGACGGGCATTGTGGTGCTGGTGATTTCACTGCTGAGCGGTGCGTGGGGCGTCGTAGCGAGTGATTTTGTGCAGACACTGGTGGTGGCGATTATTTCCATCGCCTGCGCGGTCGTTGCGCTGTTTAAAGTCGGCGGCCCGGTGAAACTGGTGACGGAGTTCCCTTCCGGCTTCTTTACCGGCCCGGATGTTGGCCCGCATTATATTTCGCTGCTGGTGGCCTGTTTCCTGTTCTTCTTTATCAAGAATGTGCAGAGCATCAATAACCTGCAGGATTCCTACCGTTTCCTGAATGCCAAAGACAGTTTTAATGCCAGAAAAGCGGCATTGTTCGCGCTGGTGCTGATGCTGGTGGGGACAATTATCTGGTTCATTCCGCCATGGGCGGTCGCGATCCTTTATCCTGACGCGGCAACCGCGCATCCGGAACTCGGCAAAAACGCCACCGATGCGGTGTATCTGATTTTTGCAGAGCGCGCCATGCCGGTCGGCACCGTGGGCCTGCTGATGGCCGGACTGTTCGCCGCCACCATGTCATCGATGGACTGCGCACTGAACCGTAATTCCGGGATTTTTGTGCGCAGTTTCTGGACGCCGGTGATTAACCGCAACAGTGAACGCAGCGACAAATATCAGTTGCGCGTTGGCCAGATTGCCTGCGTGGTGAACGGCGTGCTGGTGATTCTGGTGGCGCAATACATGCACACCATGCAGACGGTCAGCCTGTTCGACCTGATGATGAAAGTCGGCACGCTGATGCAGGCACCCATTGTCGTCCCGTTGTTCCTCGGTGTGTTTATTCGCAAAACCCCTGACTGGGCCGCATGGGTGACCGTGCTGTTCGGACTATGCGTATCTTATGGAGTGGCGAATCTGTTCACCGCGCCGGATGTGGCCCGACTGCTGGGCATCACGCTGACGGCACGTGAACTGCTGGATGTGGCGATCATGTGGAATATCTTTGCGCATCTGGTGTTCACCGGCGGATTCTTCTGCATGACGCAACTGTTCTGGCGCGAGTCCGATACGGCGCGGGAAACTCAGCGCCAACAGTTCTTTTCTGATAGGGAGACACCCGTCTATGCCGACCATGAACAGGATGAGTTTGACCGCTTGCAACGCGATAAAATCGGTCGCATTTCGATGTATATGGGCGCGGGTTTACTGCTGATGGTACTGGTACCGAACCCGCTGTGGGGACGGATCCTGTTCCTGTTGTGCGCCCTGTCAATTCTGCTTTTCGGCTGGATATTGCACCGCAGCGCAGAAAAAGGCATGAAAGCAGCACAGGCCGAAAAAGCATTAAAACAGAATGTGGCGACATCACAAAGATAGGAAAAATCACGCAGGGTTTCCGGCGTAAGCCCTGCGTTTTTATTTACATCAACCCGCGCTGTTTTAACGTCATGCGCGTAGCTTCGTTCAGATCGTACTTCGCCAAATCTTCTTTCCGCACCCAGGCATAGCTTTCAAATTCATCGTTCAGGGTGATCGTCGCATTCTTCGCCTGACAATGGAAAATCAGGTAAATCATGTAGATTTCTTCTTTGCGCCCATCCGGATAAGTTTTGGTACGGATATCATCGCGGAAAGTCCACGGCGTGATATCCGTCAGTTCCAGCGCCTCACCGAGTTCTTCGCGCACTTCGCGCAGCAAAGCCTGGCCGATGGTTTCCCCCGGTTCCACGCCGCCGCCTGACAACGCCCACTGGCCGGGAAAGACGCCTCGACCGGACGGCATTTTACACAGCAGATACGTTCCTTCATGTTCAATTAACGGGCAGACAATCGTTCTCTGGCGCATGCTCACCTTCACGGGTTATGGAGAATTCTCAGAAAAGAGAAAATAGCATAAGTGGATAAACAGCTCGCCGGGTTCGGATCATAAAAAACCCGCTTTAGCAGCGGGTTTTAATAGCAAACAAAAAAGATTACGCACCGGATTTACTTCGGAAGTTCTGTTACCTGTTTCACTTCATTTTTGCTGATTTGCTGTTTTACACCATTGGCGTCGGTATATTCCAGCAGACCTGAATCCGCTTCTTTCGGTTTACCGTCGCTGATGATGGTTCGCGCATCATTGGTCTGAATAGCATAACTCGTGCGGGTACAGCCAGACAGCGCTGCCACACACAGGATAGCGGCTAAAGGTAAAAGCATTTTTTGATTCAATAAAGTCCTGTTCATCATTCTCTCCTTCATTATAATTTCCGGATAAATCAGTTATCCAGTTCACTCATATTTTTAACCTGGTCGCGGTTAATCTGCTCGGTTTTACCCGTCTCGGCATTTTTGTAAGACACCAGACCGGTATCGTCATCTACCTGAGGTTTACCGTCCGTGACGATGGTTTTTCCGTCCGTGGTTTTAATCGCCTGATTAGACGCGCAACCTGCGACAAAAAGAATGGATACAGCGGCAAGTGAGGCGGCAATAAGGTTTTTCCTGTTCATACTTCTCTCCTGAAAGGGATTCTGATTTAACAATGCGTTCAGTAAGCATAGTTAGCATTTCAGCCTGTTCATTGAGAAACATCTGTATTTGCCCCCGTACCTTCATAACAGGTGTGTTAAAAATATCTAAATAATAGTCTTAGGGGGGGTGATCTGGAAGGGAGGAGAGTCCAGGGATGGATGGATGGGTGCGTGCGCACCCAAACAAAGTGCATGCTGCTTGTTTCTTTGAATCTCTATTCTTTTTTTGAAGATTCCGTAACTGCATCCTGATAAAGCTTAACATCCATCCAATATCTATCATTAATGAATCTTCTCGTATCATCGTTCACAGCAACATTTTCTGGTTTTAAGGATGCAGAATGGGTATTCATATGCTTTATTTTGAATGGTTTACCAGACCTGTTTTCAATTAGCTCCTCCAAAATATTTAATTTCTCTATGGGTATGAATTTATTAATATTAAAGTTACTTATGAACGTATGCTGAGGCGCAAAATGCAAATCTATCTCATGATTTGGAACACAAGAAATATATTTCATAAGTTCAATAAAGTTAATTTCCTCACTCAATCCTCTTTCGAAAAAATTCCATATTAATTTCGTATTCCTTCTTATTATTTCATCTCTAACCGATTGAACTACCAAGTGATTATAAGCACTTATGAGACGTTTAAATGGATCTCTTACTACAGCAACACGCAGATATTCAGGCGAACTCAAAGCTTCATGAATGACACGAGGTGGCAAGTCTTTTATTAAAATCCCAGTATCATTCTCTTCAATGGCTGCATGAAACTTATGCTCTTCATCACCACATTTCAGAATCTGATTGTCTTTAATTGGCAGTTCTTTCCAATCGATTCCCCTGAAACTTAAAAATGCCTCCGTTATCGATGTGTGTGCATTTTTAGCTATTGGTACAAAAATAATTTTCGCCTCGGGTAAAATGCAAATTTTCCTACCTATCTCAACTCGAGGGTACATTAATATGTTTTTATTTTTTTTGTACTCTTCCGAATTGAATAAATCATACTCCAGATCTTTCAGCGAATTAGAAGATCCCTTATAAATAGACATCCCCTGGGGATCTGCTTCGCGTTGGAGATAATAGTTGTATGCAAAAGAAATTTCACTCTCATTCATGCTCAATACCCCATAAAAATCATAAACATCCATACTTATATCATTTTTTCATTTTCTTTTGTAGTCCCTGATCATAACAACCGGAACACACGGCCGATTCTTTCCGGTCAAATAGAAAAGTTTAACGACATGCTGGAAAAATTGCCCGAAAAGATCCTGTCTGTCAGATGTTACAATCAGTCTCTGGTGTAGGTGTTCTGACCGCATTGAGTTTTAAAACATCAATTGATCATCCTGCGTGTTTCAGGCGTGTGAATGATGCTGGGGCTTTTCCAGGATTAACCCCCAGAACATATCAATCCGGTGAGGTGGACAGGAATGGAGGGATATCAAAGCAGGGTAACAGAATGACACATATGCATGCCGGATGCTGACGGCGGGAACACACCCGCCTTTTACCATCGGCACCTGGAGCATGAAAGCGACCCACCGGTATGCTGAACAAGAAACTCGCGTTGCATGTTTTTCCTGCAGCGCCACCAGGCGAATCGAACATCAAAAAATGTCATATAGTCAATTAGTTAATAAAAAAGCGTAATACAACCTCAACAAACAGCATGCCGATTCCTAATCCTCTGATTTTACTATAATTATCTTGTTTTTTAATTAGTTGAAGAAAAACCCGACTCCCTGATCTACCACAGCCCTTTATTTTGCCCCTAAAAACGAGCTTTGAAATCATGGCAACTCACCAATACTAAATCTCTAAAAATCTGAACTTTTATTCATTCGTAAATAACGACGGCAACATTATTTTTGCTGATCCGTGGAACGACCGCCAAACCGCGTAACTACAAAAGGGGCGTTGCGCCCCTTAATCGTAAAGCCATCTGCCAGCCCTGGCAGACTCAATGATCATGTCCACCGTAAGCGGCTTAAACTTGCGGTCGCGCCATTCTTTCCTGAGCTTAAACTGCCACCAGGCAAACTCAGGCATGAAATAATCATCAATATTAAAATTGTCATACTTGATGTGGTATCGGGTGAACAAGTCTAAAAGCATCTCTTCTAGTTCTTCAGGTACAAAATAAAAATGTTCTCTAAAAGTCCAGTCTTTGCTAGCTGGCTTTTTCCGGTCACTATAATTTTCAGTGATATACGCGAGAATTTCATTTTCATCAATTGCCATCAGAAGTACGTCCACGCTATACGGTGCTCAGGTCTGGCGATAAGGTTGTATTTATTGCGAGTGTCTTTCGACACAAGAGTCATCATTATGACAGCCTGAGCGTAACCCAGATACGGAACGGCACGACCAACAACGGCCCCAAAATCTAAACTGCATTTATACGAGTATTGAAGGAGTGAAGGGATTCTAAGGAAACGGCTCCTGATGCGTTAAACGCTGACATTTCACGGCGTAATCCGTATTATACGCGCCACACTTACGCCTGCTGGTTATTATCCGCTGGCGCAACCCCATCATTCATCGTGAACCAGATGGGGCATGAAAATGCCCGGATGGTTTACGAAATTTACGGCGCCTGGATGGAAGACATGAACAGCGAGCAGATAGAGATGCTAAACTCGCACAATGATCGCCATGCCCCTCTGGTGCCCCTTTTTGAGTTAGAGTTATTAATAAATGTCAGATAATCAACCAGTTAATAAAAAAGATCAGTACAACCTCAATAAATTGCAAAAGCGTCTGCGTCGGGACGTAGGGAAAGCGATTGCTGACTTCGGTATGATCGAAGAAGGTGATCGCATTATGGTGTGCCTCTCCGGCGGGAAAGACAGCTACACCATGCTGGAAATTTTGCGCAATCTGCAGCAAAGCGCGCCGGTGAATTTCTCACTGGTGGCGGTCAATCTTGACCAGAAACAACCGGGTTTCCCGGCGCACATCCTGCCTGAGTATTTAGAAACGCTGGGTGTGGAATACAAGATTGTCACCGAAGATACCTATTCCATCGTTAAGGATAAAATTCCGGAAGGCAAAACCACCTGTTCACTCTGTTCACGTCTGCGCCGCGGCATTTTGTACCGCACCGCGACAGAACTGGGTTGTACCAAGATTGCCCTCGGCCATCACCGCGATGATATTTTGCAGACGCTGTTCCTCAATATGTTCTACGGCGGCAAGCTGAAAGGGATGCCACCAAAACTGATGAGCGACGACGGTAAACACATCGTGATCCGTCCGCTGGCGTACTGCCGCGAGAAAGATATCGAACGTTTTGCGATTGCACGCGAATATCCGATTATCCCGTGTAACCTTTGCGGTTCGCAGCCGAACCTGCAACGTCAGGTCATCGGCGACATGCTGAAAGACTGGGATAAAAAATACCCGGGTCGAATCGAAACCATGTTCAGCGCCATGCAAAATGTGGTGCCTTCACATCTGAACGACATGAGTCTGTTCGATTTTAAAGGAATCCGTCATGGCGACGCCGTAGTCGACGGTGGAGATCTGGCGTTTGACCGTGAAGATATTCCGCTGCAGCCTGCTGGCTGGCAGCCGGAAGAAGATGAATTGGCGGCGCCGGTTGAACGACTGAAGGTGCTGGAAATTAAATAGTCTCCGGCGCCGCGTTCGTTGTGAATCTTATAGCCCGCGCAATGCGGGCTTTTTGTTTCTCAGGCTAATGTGAACGTCTCAGTCCAGTTGTAATTCGTCATGACCAGTTTCACCGGCAAACTCAGCGAGCCAAAGTCTTTCTGCTGGTTTTCATGGAACCAGACACGCAGCGATTCAGGCAGATATTGCGCGCTGTAACGCAGCAAGGTGCTGTGCCAGAAGACTTGCGGGATTTCCGTGTCAGGAAATCGCTCTCTGATCTTCGCTGCCCACGGCGTATTCAGCAGATGTTCCACCAGCGCCTGCCTCACCCGCAAACTTTCCGCGTCCGGAAATCCAGCCAGCAGAAGTTGATCCGGTAAAGCCACCAGCCGCAGATCGCTGATCTGCATAACATGGCCCCGGCAATATTGTTCGAAGATGCTGATCAGATCCGCGAGACCTTTCGCGTCTTCTGGTTTTTCATACAGCGCCTGCGTGATGGCGAAAAAGGTGAAATGCATTCCGTTAACCCGCGCCACATCGGCCAGCGGATCCCCCTGCGCAGCCGTGGCTAAGTCTGCCAGCAGCCCCGCCATCGAGGGCCCTGCGCGATTACCGCTGGTAATGGCCAGCCGCGTCGGGTGATAAAAAGGTTCGGCGCGGATTTCGCCCGTGTCGCGGTGAGTATTCCAGATATCGGATGTTTTAACGGTCGTATTTTCATACGCCTGATGAATCATTTCCCGGTTATGCAAAGCGATCTCCTGTTATGTCGAAAATAAGACAGGCAAGCAAAAATGCCTGTACAGGCCTTCCGCAGGGGAGAAACCTTAAAAAAGATTGAGCGAAATCAACATTAGAATGGCTGAATCGGTGCAGTATCTATTCCGCAGGTGAATGCAACGTCAAGCGATGGGCGTTGTGCTCCATATTGTCTTATTTCCAAATTTTTAGAATTAATGCATAGCACAATTTAATTCGAACGACGCCGGTCTTATGACCGGCTTTTTTTTGCTGTTTTTCAGTAAGTTAATGGTTCTACAACCAACGGCTTTTCTTCATCCACAGCGCGACACCACCGCCCAGCGCCACCAGACAGGCACAGAAAATCGCGAAACCAAACGGCGACGCATTGCCAGGAATACCCCCCAGATTGACACCAAACAGACCGGTCAGGAAGGTCGCAGGCAGAAAGACCATCGCCAGCAGCGACATGGTGTAAGTGCGGCGGTTCAGTGAATCAGCCATCAGTGAACTGATTTCATCGGAGAGCACGGCAGTACGCGCAATGCTGGCATCCAGATCGTCCAGCCCGCGCCCTAAACGATCAGAAATTTCCTGCATCAGACGGCGGTCATCGTCATTCATCCACGGCAGGCGTTCGCTGGCGAGGCGCGAGAACACATCACGCTGCGGCGCCATATAGCGGCGTAAAACGATAAGCTGTTTGCGCAGCAACGCCATCGCGCCCCGCTCCGGCACCTGCTGCTCCATCAAATCATCTTCAATATCGATAATTTTATCGTGCAGGTCTTCGATGAAACTACTGGTGTGATCGGTCAGCGCATCGCAAATTTCCACCAGCCAGCGTCCGGTATTCTTCGGCCCGCTGCCTTGTTTCATATCCCCGATCATCTCTTCCATGGAAAATACTTTCCGGTGCCGTGTGGAAACAATCATTTTATCAGTGAGATAGACGCGAATGGTGACCAGCTGATCGGGCCGCGCATCAGCATTAAGATTGATGCTGCGCAAGGTGATCAGCGTGCCCTCACCAACACGCATAACTTTCGGACGGACGCTGTCACCGGCCAGCGCCTCGCGCACGGTATCCGGCAGCACCGGCGTGCTGTTGATCCACTCTTCGCTGGCGGGAAGCGTGTAATCGAGATGCAGCCAGCAGGGTTTATCTTCACTGGCGACACAGTGCGGACTGATGTCGTTCACGCCACCCTGTCCGTCCATCTGGAAAGCATAAACGGCATCTGAAACCTGTAGTTCTTTTCCCTTAATGACTTCCACGACGTTCCTCGCTTTTTCTTCGTTATCTGTTTTAAGTTTAGCGTTAAGTCTCTGAGTTTCGCGATAGAGTCAGGTGTTTCTACCCGCCAGGTGCCTGCATTTCGGCCAGTTCAGGCATCACGCTGCGCATCATTTCGAGAAATTTTCGCAAACGCGCCGGATAATAACTGGAATACGGATAGACCAGATAAACCGGCAGCGGCAAGGCGTTCCAGCCGGGTAATACGCGCTGCAAACGCCCTTCGGCGATGTCTTCTTTGACAATCCACGCGGACACAATGCCCGCTCCTAATCCCGACAACGCGGCCTTACGCATGGCGTATAAACTGTCAGTCGCCATACGCGGCGCGATGCTGCAACTTTCCATTCTGCCGTCATTGTCATGTTTAAGCGTGAATTCGTTGCGGTAATACGTGCTGAAAGAAATCCACGGTAATTGCGACAGCTCGCTGACCTGGCTAACCGGATGCCGTTGCAACAGTTGCGGCGTCGCCACCACAATACGCGGCACCTCGGCCAGCAAGATGGCGACCAGCGACGGATCGGCAACATTGCCCACCTGAATGGCGCAGTCGATATCTTCGGAAATGAAGTCCGGCGTGCGGTCATTGAGCATCCAGTCCACGGAGAGATTCGGATAGCGCTGCAAATAACGGGTCAGCGGCGCGATCAGCTGGTCCTGCCCGAACGCATGCGGCGCACGCACCCGCAGGATCCCCACCGGTTCATCACCTGCACCGCTTAGCTGATCTTCCAGCGAGACCCAGCGTTCGAGCAATAATTTTGCCTGCTCATAACACCGCTGGCCGTCGTCGGTCAGCTTCATCGCGTGGGTGGTGCGCAGAATAAGTTTCGCACCCAGCAGGCGCTCGAGTGACTGCAAACGGCGGCTGACGGTCGGCTGGCTGGTGCTCAGTTGCGCCGCAGCCGCAGACAAACTGCCGCTTTCCACAATACGCACAAAGGTTTGCATCAGGTCGATGCGGTCAATACCGCTGGTGACGGGTGTGTTCATACGCCTCACGTATAACAGTTTTACCTTTATGCAGGCTACCACTTATAACCATTCAGGTGAAGAATGCATTCACGCACTTGCAGCGACAAACTTATCATTCAGGGGTCACGTTATGTCAGAACTTACCAGCACGTCCAAAGTTGAGGGATCCGCCCTGTCGGGCAAAATCATTTTTACACTGGCCGCCGGTGCGGGGTTAAGCGTCGCCTCGATTTATTACAGTCAGCCGATGCTCGGCATTATGGGCGGTAATCTGCAAGCCAGCACCACGTCCGTTGGTCTGATCCCGACGCTCACTCAGGCCGGTTATGCATTGGGGATCTTGTTTCTCATTCCGCTGGGCGATCGCCATGACCGCCGCACCATTATCCTGCTGAAAAGCATTTTGCTGGCCGCTGCGTTACTGCTGTGTGGTTTTGTACCGGGTATTCACGGCTTGCTGGTCGCCAGCCTGATCACCGGTATCGGCGCAACCATGGCGCAGGATATCGTGCCCGCCTCGGCGCATCTTGCCCCAGCCGCGCAACGGGGGAAAACGGTGGGCACCGTGATGACCGGGCTTCTGGTCGGGATTTTACTTTCCCGCGTACTCAGTGGCTTTGTGGCCGGGTATTTTGGCTGGCGGGTGATGTATCAGCTGGCGGCGCTGAGCGTCGCGCTGATTGGCGTGGCGTTGTGGCGCGTTCTGCCGCGTTTCACACCGGACACACGCATCAGCTATGCCAGCCTGCTGCATTCGATGTTTGGCCTGTGGAAAAACTATAAGACGCTGCGTCATGCGGCGCTGGCTCAGGGTTTACTGTCCGTGGCGTTCAGCGCCTTCTGGTCAACGCTGGCGATTATGCTCAACGAGCAGTTTCATCTGGGCAGCGCGGTAGCCGGGGCATTTGGTCTGGCGGGGGCAGCCGGTGCACTGGCGGCACCGCTGGCCGGTGCGTTAGCTGATAAGAAAGGTCCGGCGCGTGTGACTCAGATAGGATCAGCGCTGGTGATGATTTCTTTTGCGGCGATGTTCCTGTTACCGCTGTTGTCACCGCACGCTCAGCTGGCGCTGATTGTACTGAGCGCCATCGGTTTTGACTTAGGTATTCAGGCTACGCTGGTAGCACATCAGACGCTGGTTTATGGTCTTGAACCGGCGGCCCGTGGTCGTCTGAACGCCCTGCTGTTCACCGTCGTCTTTATCGGCATGTCAGCCGGTGCGGCGCTGGGCAGTAAAGCGCTGGCAACCGGTGGCTGGACAGGTGTGGTAGCGCTGGCAACGATTGCGGCAGGTGCGGCACTTTTGCTGCGTCTGTACAGCCGTAAAAGCTGAAGGATGGGATAAAAAATAAGCGCCCGCGGCTATTCGCTGCGGGCGCTTTTTTATGTCAGTCAGATCAGTGTTTCAGAATATACATTTCCTGACTGTAAGCGACGTCTTCCGGATTATTAATCGGGTAGCCTTTTACCCAGGGTTTGATCAGCCGGCCGTTGGTGTACTGATAAATCGGCGCAATGGGTGCCTGCCCGGTAATAATCTGCTCCGCTTTGTTGTAGTCATTGTTGCGGCGCGCTTCGCTGGTTTCACGGCTGGCGTCACTGATCACTTTGTCGTATTCCGCGTTACTGAATTTGCTGATGTTGCCGTTATGTGTGGAAGTCAGCAGCGACAGGAAGGTCGACGCTTCGTTGTAATCGCCAACCCAGGAGGCGCGGATCACATCGAAATTACCGGTGTTGCGGCTGTCGATGTACGTCTTCCATTCCTGATTGACCAGCTTCACATCGGCACCCAGCGTCTTTTTCCACATCGAGGCCACCGCGATAGCAATCTTCTGATGGCTTTCCGAGGTGTTATACAGCAGCGTCAGGTGCAGCGGTTTAGACGGGCCGTAACCTGCCGCCGCCAGCAGGCTTTTCGCCTGTGCGTTCAGTTCTTCCTGCGAATATTGTTGTAACTCACTTTCAGCCGGTTTGAACCCATTCGTCACATCCGGCGTGAAGCGCCACGCCGGTTTTTCGCCGGTACCCAGCACTTTTTCAGCGATGATTTTGCGGTCGATACTCAGGGAAAGGGCCTGACGCACGCGGGCGTCGTCAGTCGGCGCACGGCGGGTATTGAAGGCGTAATAATAAGTGCCGAGCTGATACGGCGTATAAACCTGCCCCGGAAGATCACGCAGTAACTTTTTATACTGGTCTTTCGGAAAGGATTCGGTGATATCGATATCATTGGCCAGATAACGTTTCGTGGCGTTGGACTCTTTGTTGATCGGCACGAAGGTGACGTTGGTCAGCACCGTATGGGCGTGATCCCAGTAATGAGGATTGGGCTCCAGGACCAGTTTTTCATTCACCACGCGGTCTTTCAGCACATACGCGCCGTTACCCACCAGATTGCCCGGTTTGGTCCAGTCATCACCGTATTTTTCAACGGTGGCTTTATGTACCGGGAACAGGCTGAAATTCGCCAGCAGGCTGACGAAATAAGGCACCGGCTTATCCAGCGTAACGCGTAACAGCGTCGGGCTGACGGCGGTCACGCCCAGTTTATCCACCGGCATTTTCCCGGCGATGATCGCATCAGCATTAGCAATGCCGGCCAGCCCTGCAAACCATGCACCGGTTGATGACCCTTTCGGATCCACCAGACGTTGCCAGCTGTAAACAAAATCCTGCGCCGTGACCGGATCGCCATTCGACCACTTAGCGTCTTTTCGTAACGTGAACAGGAACACCTGATTGTTCTGGTTTTGCCAGCTTTCCGCCACGCCCGGAATACTTTTCCCGGTGGCGTCCTGATTCACCAGCCCTTCAAACAGATCACGTGCCACCTGCGCTTCCGGCAGGCCGACCACTTTCGCCGGATCCAGCGAGGCGGGTTCGTCTTTAATGTGACGGACAATTTCCTGTTTCGCGGCAAGCTGAGTACCGGCGGGAACCTGAGCGGCCATGGCCTGACCGGCAGTCAGTGCCACCAGCGCAGCGCATGCGGAATACGATAAAAGCGGAAATGAATTTCCCTGCGGCATAAATTCTCCTGAACTGACAAAGGGCTACGCCCTGAAACATTCACGAGTTTTATCATTATCGGTAATAATCCCCTATAAGAAATCGTTACAGATTTGCCTTCGCGCACAAAACCGCCGGGTTTGATGAATAAAAAGCCGGATGAAATCAGTCCGAACCGGCAACATCGATGCCGCCGCAGTGGAACTTCAGCCCGGGTTCGACATCCTGCGCCAGCCAGGTCGGGCCATCAAGATCGATAAACTTCGCACCTGCCGTCAGGGGTAACGCGGCGCGAACGGCCCGCGAAGTACACAACATACAACCGAGCATAATCTCAAAACCCTGTTCACGCGCGGCTTCAGCCAGCAGCAGCGCGCCGGTCAGACCGCCGGTTTTATCCAGTTTAATGTTCACCATGTCATAGCGGTTTTTCAGCGCCGGTAAGCCTTCCACCGTATGACAGCTTTCATCAGCACAAACCGGCAGCGGGTGGATAAAGTTTTCCAGCGCCGAATCTTCCCCGGCGGGCAGCGGCTGTTCGAGCATCAGAATGCCCAGATCAGCCAGCAACTGACAGCGCGCCGCCAGCCCGTCGCTTTGCCAGGCTTCATTGGCATCGACAATCAGCGAAGCATTTGGCACGGCGGCACGGACAGCCACCAGCCGCTCGGCAATCAGCCGGTCATCCAGTTTGATTTTCAGCAGCGTCGCCCCCTTTTGCTGCAGGGCCAGCGCCGCTTCGGCCATCGTTTCCGGCGAACCGATACTCACGGTCTGCGCCATGCTGACGGAGGGCAGCGGTTCAGTAGCGGTCAGCTGCCATAAATTCAGGCCACTCGTCTGGGATTGAAGGTTCCACAACGCACAGTCCAGCGCATTACGGGCAGCGCCCGCCGGGAGTAAATGTTGCAGTTTTTCGCGGCTGGCACCCTGCTCGATGGCAGTAACCGCACTGGCGATTTGCGCCATTACCGAGGTTTCACTCTCGTCATAACGCGGGTACGGCGTGCATTCCCCGACGCCGCGAATGCCGTTTTCTTCAATTTCGACCACCACCACGCGTGCTTCAGTGCGGCTGCCACGGGAGATAACAAACGGCGTATGCAGCGGCCAGGCTTGCGGATAAAAGCGAACACTTCTCATAGCGTCTCCAGTCGTGAAATGCGCCCTGCGGGATACAATCAATACATACAAGTTATTAACAAATAATCTATATCCAACATAGCATTGTTCCCCTAAACTGAAAGCCGTTTGACTCAAATGGAAATAGGAAATAATCATGACCCAGACAGTACACTTTCAAAGCAACCCGGTTAGCGTTGCAGGCAAAATCCCTCAGAAAGGCGATGTAGCAAGGCCTTTCACCCTGGTCGCCAAAGATCTTTCTGATGTCAGCCTGAGCAGCTTCGCGGGCAAGCGTAAAGTCCTGAACATTTTCCCAAGCATCGATACCGGCGTTTGCGCCACGTCTGTGCGTAAATTCAATCAGCTGGCGGGCGAAATCGACAACACCGTGGTGCTGTGCATTTCCGCTGACCTGCCATTCGCCCAGTCGCGTTTCTGCGGCGCGGAAGGTCTGTCTAACGTGGTCACCCTGTCCACCCTGCGTGGCGGTGATTTCAAATCTGAATACGGCGTGGGCATCACCGACGGCGCATTGTCTGGTCTGACCGCCCGTGCGGTGGTGGTTCTGGATGGTCAGGACAACGTTTTGTACAGCGAACTGGTGAATGAAATCACCACTGAACCTGACTATGAATCTGCGCTGGCTGTGCTGAAGTAATTCCCGCTTTCACAGATCACAGATGAAAAAAAAGCAACGGCGTAATCCGTTGCTTTTTTTCAGGCGCTATTTTCCGACAACAAATTACTCTTCGATGTTGCCCGTTTCTCCGCGACGGCTGCTGAGTCCGTATTCACGCAGTTTATTGGCGATGGCCGTATGTGATACGCCCAGACGTTTCGCCAGTTTACGCGTACTCGGATAAGTGCGGTAAAGCCGGGTCAGGACGGAACGTTCGAAACGTTTACTGATATCGTCAAGCGAACCGTTTAGTGCTTCCTCACCCATCGTGACTTCCGCGTCAAAGTCCGGCAGAACGATGTCCTGCGGGCGTAGCTCTCCGCCTTCCAGTTGCGTCAGTGCACGATAAATGGCGTTTTTCAACTGGCGGACATTACCCGGCCAGCCGTAATGCGTCAGGTAATTCGCCAGCTGTGAAGACAGTTTCGGACGCGGCATTCCCTGTTCATCAGAGAAACGTGCCACGAACAACTCGGTCAGCGGCATCACATCCGCAGGCCGGTCGCGCAGCGGCGGCAGCGTCAGGCTCAGCACGTTCAGGCGGTAATACAAGTCTTCACGGAATTCGCCACGCTGCACCAGTTCCACCAGATTTTTCTGCGTGGCGCACATCACGCGAACGTCAACTTTCACTTCATGCTCTTCGCCCACACGGCGGAACGTGCCGTCATTGAGGAAGCGCAGCAGTTTGATCTGCATTCTCGGCGACATTTCACCGATTTCATCAAGCAGCACAGAGCCGCCGTTAGCCTGTTCAAAGAAGCCTTTCTTGCCTTCCAGCGCATTCGGATAGGCACCGGCCGCGTAGCCAAACAGCTCGCTTTCCACCACGTCATCCGGCAGCGATGCACAATTAAGGCCAAGGAACGGTTTTTTGCCGCGTGCGCTGCGCAGATGGCAGGCGTGCGCCAGTAAATCTTTGCCGGTGCCGGTATCACCGACAATCAGCAGCGGCGCGTCCAGCATGGCGAGTTTGCGCGCCTGATCCAAAACATGACGCATTTTGGTGCTGACCGCGACGATGTGGTCAAACTCGCTGTCGTCATTAACGGTCAGATCCTGCAACTGACGTCCCATACGGGCCGCCGATTTGAGCATGACGACAGCACCGGCAATTCCGCCTTTTTCGTCTTCGTCATCCACGTGGATCGGTGTCAGATCCATCAGGAAATCCTGGCTGCGGATCACAATACGTTCGGTGTGCGGCTGGGCGTTTTCGCTTTCCAGCCAGCGCGTGACGTTGTAACCGGTGATCAGGTTTGCCGCCGTCACATTGCGGATTTTGTCTTCATCGAGTTCAAACAATGCCATCGCGGCCGGGTTGGCCTGCTCGACCTTGCCTTTCATATCAATGGAAAAAACCGGTTCCGGCATGGAAACCAGCAAAGCACGCAGCGCACGATGCTCCCGCTCAGAAGGCATGAACGACACGGTGCGGACATCCGTCACACCCTCAATGCGGCGGATTTCAGCCATCAGGGCGCGAAAAGTATCAAAATCCAGTTGGGAAAAATTCAGGTAAATGCGGCCAATCGAGGCAATCTCGATACCGCGTAAATCAATACTGCGTAAAACCAGTAAATCGAGGAGTTCACGGGTGAGACCCAGGCGGTCTTCGCAAAAAACTTCCAGACGCATCAGTGTTGACCTTTTTCTGCCGGTGCGGAAATCGCTGCAGGCATAATACTCTTTCATGTACAGCGGAAGAAGAGACTGTCACGAAAAGTTGACAAAATAATTCTCTGGAAGACATCCGGTTGCCATGAGGATCCGGTATGCATTTTGCTGGCACCGTGTTTTCTGCTGGCAGAACCGGGCATATGCCGGTTTCGCCCTGCCGCCTTTTTCTGCTACTATCGTCCTTCTGATTTCATCGCCAAATGGTTCCCGACTATGAAGTTCGTCTCCTTTAATATCAACGGATTGCGCGCCCGCCCGCATCAGCTTGCGGCAATAATCGAACAGCACCAGCCTGACGTTATTGGTTTACAGGAAACCAAGGTGCATGACGATATGTTCCCGCTGGAAGAAGTCAGTCAGCACGGTTATCACGTGTTTTATCACGGACAAAAAGGCCATTACGGCGTTGCCATGCTGACCCGGCAAGAACCCGTCGCTGTACGCCGTGGTTTCCCCGGTGATGGTGAAGAATCTCAGCGCCGCATCATCATGACCGATATTGAAACCCCGCAAGGCATTCTGACGGTGATCAATGGTTACTTCCCGCAGGGTGAAAGCCGCGACCATCCGACCAAATTTCCGGCCAAAGAGAAGTTTTACCGCGATTTGCAGGATTACCTGAGTACCAGTTTGTCGGTAAATAATCCGGTGGTGGTGATGGGCGATGTCAATATCAGCCCGACCGATCTGGACATTGGTATCGGCGAAGACAGCCGTAAACGCTGGCTGCGCACGGGTAAATGTTCATTCCTGCCGGAAGAACGTGAGTGGATGGATCGCCTGAAAGGCTGGGGGCTGGTTGACACCTTCCGTGCGGCGAACCCGGACACTGCCGATAAATTCTCGTGGTTTGATTACCGCTCACGTGGCTTCGATGAAAACCGTGGCCTGCGTATCGATCTGATCATGGCGAGCACGCCGCTGGCCGCGCGTTGCACCGCCACCGGCATTGATTACGATATCCGTGGAATGGAAAAGCCGTCTGATCATGCGCCAATCTGGGCAACGTTCGACCTGAAATAATGACCATCAAAACGATTGAGGTGGTCGCCGCCCTGATTGAGCGTGAAGGCAAATTGCTGCTCGCCCGCCGGGATGCGTCCGGCGACCAGCCCGGTTTGTGGGAATTCCCCGGCGGAAAAGTGGAAGTCGGGGAAAGTCAGCCTGCCGCATTAGTGCGCGAGTTGCAGGAAGAAATGAGCATCACTGCCACGGTGGAAGATTTCATCGCTACCAGCGTTGTGCAACAGTCTGAACGGTTAATTCGTTTGCATGGCTGGCGGGTGTGCGGGTTTAGCGGTGAGATTAGGTTACAGTGTCACTCTGAAATCTGTTGGGTAACGCCGGACGAGGTACTGTCGTTTGAACTGGCACCGGCGGATATTCCGCTTATTGAAGCGTACCTGGCGAAATTTGCCGCCTAGCAGCCAGGGCCGACAACCCGGCAAATAAAAAGGCGCGGACTGTTGCCAGTCACGCGCCTTTTCTTTATCTGAATAGTGAGACTGTGTTATTTCTTCAACACTTCCCATTTCAGTTCGTTGGTGCCCACCACATTCGGGTCGCGTGAACATTGCAACACCACGCTGTCGGCGGTGACCACGGCCCCTTCGCTATAACTCTGGTTGTTGTAGATACAACAATTATGGCAGGTCGGCGCACTGTTATTGTTATTGCCGCTGTTCTCCCAGATTTGCGGCGGCAATGGCACTACAACGTCCGCACCGTTACCGATATTGCTGCGGTTCGCCATCGCCGGAGCCGCCAGTAACCCGGAACTGACCAGCGTTGCCATCAGCACGCTACGGATAAAGACATTATTCATCACTGTTTGCTTCCTTCCCTTTGGTGCTCGCCTTGCGACGTTTAGGGGCGCTTTTGCCTTTCGCCGCCGCCGGTTTGGAAGGCAGACTGCGGAATGCCGAAGACACCCGGTTCGTTTTGGCCTGCATGATGAGATTCTGCAACGTCGCCACCAGCGGTTGCATGAAATCCTGATAACGGCAGCTCTTTTCACTGATACGCGTCAGCGTGGATTCCCAGTCGGCGGTCATATCCGGGCGGGCAGCGATGTCCGGCAGCGAGTGGATCAGCGCGCGGCCGGTATCGCTGGAATGAATATAGCGCCCTTTCTTGTACAAAAATTCGCGGCGGAACAGCAGCTCGATAATTCCGGCACGCGTCGCTTCCGTACCCAGTCCGTCCGTCGCACGCAGGATTTTTTTCAGTTCTTTATCCTGCACAAAACGCGCAATCCCGGTCATGGCGGAAAGCAATGTAGCATCGGTAAAAGGCCGCGGCGGCTGCGTCTGGCGTTCAACCACTTCGCCGCGCTCGCACAACAGTTCGTCACCTTTGGCGACCACAGGCAGCGGTGTGCCTTCGTTTTCCTCGTCGCGTTCTTTACTGCCCAGCAATGTGCGCCATCCCGCCTCAGCCAGAAAACGTGCTTTGGCGATAAATTTACCGCCCGCAATATCCAGGTCGATGACGCATTTGCGATAAACCGCATCCGGGCAGAACTGCATCAGATACTGACGCGCCACCAGGCCATAAATTTTGCGTTCGTCGTCGCTCAGGTTGACGTTGCTGCTGCGCGCCGTCGGAATGATCGCATGGTGCGCATCGACCTTTTTGTCATCCCAGCAACGGTTACGCAAGTCGGTATCCACCGCCGGTTGCGGCATCAGATCAGGCCGGTGAACACCGATGGCGTTCAGCACAGCGTGACGGCCGGCAAAATGCTCTTCTGGCAGATATCGGCAATCCGAACGCGGATACGTAATCAATTTGTGCGTTTCGTACAATTTCTGGCAGATATCGAGGATCTGCTGGGCGCTCAGGCCAAAGGCTTTCGAGCCTTCAATCTGCAAGGTGGACAGCGAAAACGGCAACGGCGCAATGTCATTCTCACGCTTGTCATTATAGCCGGTGACCATCGCCGGTTGTCCGGCAATGCGCGCCACGACGTGATCGGCCAGCGGCCGGTGCAGCAAACGCCCTTCTTCATCCTGATATGGCTCGCAGGAATCACTTGGCTGCCACAGCGCCACAAAACGCTCTTCGGCAGGCGTCACGATATGCGCTTTCACTTCAAAGAAATCTTTCGGCACGAAGTTTTCAATATCTTCGTCGCGGCGTACCACCAGTCCGAGAACCGGCGTCTGTACACGTCCGACCGAGAGCACACCGTTGTAACCGGCGTTGCGCCCCAGAATGGTGTAGGCGCGGGTCATGTTGATGCCGTAAAGCCAGTCGGCGCGGGCACGGGCCAGTGCCGAAACGCACAGCGGAATAAAGTCACGGTTGTCGCGCAGACGCTCAATGGCGCGTTCGACGGCCTGCGGATTGAGATCGTTAATCAGGCAGCGCTGGGTAGCCTGACGTTTTTCCGGCGTCAGTTCGAGGTAATCCAGCACTTCATCCACCAGCAATTGCCCTTCGCGATCAGGGTCACCGGCGTGGACGACCTGCGAGGCTTCGAGCAATAAACGCTTAATGACGTTGAGTTGTTTGGCGACGGAAGAACGCGGCTGAAGCTGCCACTTTTCAGGAATGATCGGCAAATCAGCCAGTGACCAGCGCGCAAATCGGCTGTCGTAGGCATCGGGCTGTGCCTGTTCGAGTAAGTGGCCGACGCACCAGGTCACCACCTGATCGTTACCACAGGCAATATAGCCATCGCCCCGGCGATGAGGTTTAGGCAGGACATCCGCAATCGCGCGGGCAAGGCTGGGTTTTTCGGCAATGAACAGACGCATCAACAGGCACCTGTTTGCGGTGTAATCACGACAAAGATTTCCATTATCCCACCCTTCATTTCACTACGTCCTCATCATGCAGAGTGGCTATGTTAGCCGCTGGCGGCGTAATTAGTAAGATGGTTAAAAGGATCCGCGACGGCGGTCGCTCATTTAGGCAGCAAAAAACCGGTTTAATCGGAAAAGGCCGATCAAAACCGGTTAATAAGCGAGCGGTATGATTTTACAGATGCGTGACGAATGGCGTGCTGTCGGCGGGGATTACCTGCAAACTGGCTTTCAGCTGAGGCGTGCCGAGATACAGGAAGCCAACGATTTTATCGCTGTCTCCGCATTTGAATGCCTTACGGACGTCCGGATGATCGGTCCACGCGCCGGTACGCCAGATGCCGTTAAAACCCTGCGCCAGTGCGGCCATCTGCATGGCATGCACCGCGCAACCGGCAGAAAGCATCTGTTCCCACTGCGGCACTTTCGGGCTTTCTTTGCAGGCGGCAATCACGGTGATAATTTGCGGGGCGCGCAAGGGTGCCTGGGTGGCTTTCTCAATGGCTTTTTCATCGGCGCCGTCTTTGATGGCCGCCGCACGCAGCACTTCACTGAAGCGGGTCAGACCGTCGTTTTCAGCAATCACAAAACGCCAGGGCTGTAACGCGCCGTGATCCGGGGCCCGCATACCGGCATGGATGATGTTTTGCAGCGCTTCCCCCGCCGGTGCCGGAGCAGCCAGGCGTGAAGCGGAACGGCGGTTAAGTAATAAGTCCAAAGCGTCCATCATGTTCTCCTGAGAATAATGGCTATTGGGATTACGTTAACATAAGCGTAACGCCTTTTTCCAACGGTCAACTGGCTTTCGGATAATGCATCACTGCCAAACTCTGACATGATTTAAAGCTGACATTTTTCCGGCGGGTCATTAGGATAGCGGGACTTATCTGTCTTGTTGGAGAGACCATGCGCACATTGTGGCGAATTATCGCCGGTTTTTTTAAGTGGACCTGGCGTCTTCTTAATTTCGTCAGAGAATTTATTCTCAACGTATTTCTTATTCTGATCATTCTGGCCGGTGTTGGCATCTGGTATGCCGTGCAGGACAAACCGGTTGAAACCACCAAAGGCGCACTGCTGGTTGACCTGAGCGGATCGGTGGTCGATAAGCCATCAGTGAATAATAAAGTCCGCCAGTGGGGCCGTGAATTGCTGGGCACCTCAAGCAGCCGTTTGCAGGAAAACTCGCTGTTTGATCTCGTCGACAGTATTCGCGCGGCAAAAGATGACAAAAACGTCACCGGGATTGTGTTGCAGCTGACCGATTTCACCGGCACGGATCAGTCATCGATGCAATATATCGGTAAAGCGCTGCGTGAATTCCGCGATGCAGGCAAACCGGTTTACGCCATCGGCGACAGCTATGACCAGTCACAATATTATCTGGCCAGCTATGCCAACAAAATTTACCTGTCGCCACAGGGCGCGGTCGACCTTCACGGTTTTGCGACCAACAATCTGTATTACAAATCGCTGCTGGATAAGCTGAAAGTCACTACCAATATCTTCCGCGTCGGGACGTATAAATCTGCCGTTGAGCCATTGATTCGTGATGATATGTCTCCCGCCGCCCGTGAGGCAGACGGCCGCTGGATTGGCGGATTGTGGACCAACTATCTCAACACCGTGTCAGCCAACCGTCAGATAACGCCTGAACAACTGTTCCCGGGTGCGGCAGGTGTGCTGGCCGGTATGCAGGCCACCGGCGGTGATATGGCGCAATATGCGCTGAAAGCCAAACTGGTGGATGTGCTGGCCTCACGCACCGACGCCGAAAACGATATGGTGAAGGCTTTTGGCTGGAATAAAGACACCAAAGACTTTAACTACACGAGCATCTACGATTATTCACCGAAACCAAAACCGGACAATAACGAACCGCAAATCGCGGTGATCTTTGCGACCGGTGCGATTAACGACGGTGAAGAACAACCGGGCGCAGTCGGTGGCGACACCACGGCACAGCAAATTCGCGATGCACGTCTGGATCCGAAAGTGAAAGCGATTGTCTTGCGCGTTAACAGCCCCGGCGGCAGCGTCAGTGCTTCTGAAGTGATCCGTTCCGAACTGGCTGCTGCGAAAGCCGCAGGTAAACCGGTTGTAGTCTCGATGGGCGGTATGGCGGCATCCGGCGGTTACTGGATTTCAACGCCAGCAAATTACATCATCGCCAGCCCGAGCACCCTCACCGGCTCCATCGGTATCTTTGGTGTGATCAATACCTACCAGAACACGCTCGATTACGCGGGTGTGCATACCGATGGCGTGGCAACGTCACCGCTGGCAGATATTGCGTCCACCAAAGCGCTGCCGCCGGAATTTTCGCAGATGATGCAGCTCAATATTGAGAATGGTTATAAAACTTTCCTTGGTCTGGTTGCCGATTCCCGCCACAAAACACCTGAGCAGATCGATCAGATTGCTCAGGGCCACGTGTGGATCGGTTCAGATGCCAAAGCCAATGGCCTGATCGATGAACTGGGTGATTTTGATGATGCTGTGAAGAAAGCCGCTGATCTGGCGAAACTGCCAAAATGGCAACTGAACTGGTATGTCAGCGAACCAAGCCTGAGCGACCTGGTTTTCTCGCAGGTCAGCGCATCGGTCCACGCCATGTTACCGGCGGCGATCCAGGCGTATCTGCCTGCGCCTGTCAGCAAAATGGCCATAGAGCTGAAATCCCAGGCTGACCTATTCAGCAACATGAACGACCCGCAAAACCGTTACGCACTTTGTCTGACCTGTGGTGACGTGAAGTAACGTTCCGTTTTGGGATAAAGATCCACCGGATTGCACAGCCCGACGCTTCTCACTGAGAACGTCGGGCTTTTTTAGGGTGGGACACCTGCAGATAAGCCTTTATACTTAGCGCAGTTGCTTTCACCTTTCTAAAAAAAGAACATCGTCAATGACTAAAAAATCTATTTACGTTGCCTATACCGGCGGCACAATCGGTATGCAGCGTTCTGAACAGGGTTACATTCCGGTTTCCGGCCATTTACAACGTCAGCTGGCGCTGATGCCTGAATTCCACCGCCCTGAAATGCCTGAATTCACCATTCAGGAATATGTCCCCCTGATGGATTCCTCCGATATGACGCCGGAAGACTGGCAGCATATTGCCGATGATATTCAGGCGCATTATGACGACTATGACGGTTTCGTTATCCTGCACGGCACCGATACCATGGCGTTCACCGCTTCTGCACTGTCGTTCATGCTGGAAAATCTGAGCAAGCCGGTCATTGTGACAGGGTCACAAATCCCACTGGAAGCATTACGTTCTGACGGGCAAATCAACCTGCTGAACTCGCTGTATATCGCGGCGAATCATCCGGTCAACGAAGTCACCCTGTTCTTCAACAACCGCCTGTACCGGGGTAACCGCAGCACCAAGGCACATGCCGATGGTTTCGATGCCTTTGCGTCACCGAATCTTTCACCCCTGCTGGAAGCCGGGATCCACATCCGCCGCCTTTCTACGCCATCATTGCCGCAAGTCGCTGCTGCAAAACTGAAAGTTCACCACATCACGCCGCAGCCTATTGGCGTCGTGACAATTTATCCGGGCATTTCCGCCGAAGTGGTACAAAATTTCCTGATGCAACCGGTGAAAGCGCTGATCCTGCGCTCCTACGGCGTGGGTAACGCACCGCAAAAAGGGGACCTGCTGAAAGTGCTGAAAGACGCTTCAGAGCGCGGCATCGTGGTGGTCAATCTGACGCAGTGCATTTCCGGACGCGTCAACATGGGCGGCTATGCCACCGGCAACGCTCTCGCCCATTCCGGCGTGATCAGCGGCTTTGATATGACGGTGGAAGCGGCGCTGACCAAGCTGCACTACCTGCTGAGCCAGTCGCATTCTCCGGAAGACATCCGCGAACTGATGCAGCAAAACCTGCGTGGCGAACTTACTGAATAAATAAGGGGCACTATGAAATCTGCGTTGTTGCTGGTTGATCTGCAAAATGATTTTTGTCGCGGCGGCGCGCTGGCGGTGACTGACGGCGATGCCACGATTGCGGTCGCCAACCGGATGATGACATGGTGTAAAAGCCATGACATCCCCGTGCTGGCGTCGCAGGACTGGCATCCGGCCGGACATCGCAGCTTTGCCGCAAATTCCCACGCCGAACCCTGGACAATCGGCGATCTGAACGGTTTGCCGCAAGTCTGGTGGCCGGTTCACTGCGTTCAGCGTGAACCGGGGGCAGAGTTTCATCCGGCACTGCACCTGCCGCAGGTAGACTTTGTGGTACAGAAAGGCACCAACCCGGATATCGACAGTTACAGCGCCTTTTTCGATAACGGTCACCGTGCTGCCACTGTACTTAATGACTGGCTGAAAGCGGCGAAGATCACGCATTTGTATGTGATGGGGCTGGCGACGGATTACTGCGTGAAGTTCACGGTGCTGGATGCGCTGGAGTTGGGTTATCAGGTGACATTACTTACCGATGGCTGTCGTGGCGTAAATCTGCACCCCGAAGACAGTGCTGAAGCGGTTGAAGCGATGCGTAAAGCAGGGGCAAAAATCAGTACATCTGAGGCAGTAACAGGCTGAATTTGCCTTCCCGCCTGACTTGATAAAAGGCGCTTCAGCACCTTTTATCAATAAACAGCAGTTTCGCAACCCGCCCGCTCATTCAGGCTTCAGTTTAATCAGCGTATCCTGCGCAAATTGCTGTTTCAGTTCCTGCTTGCTTTTGGTGACGATCTGCCCGTCCGTGCCGATGCTCATGTGCTGGGCATCGACGTTGTGACGCGACTGATACAGCATCACAGCCTGCAGGCTGTGGTCTTTCTGTTCCGGCGTCAGCGCTACGCCGTCCGGCCACTTTCCGAGTTCAACAGCCTGCACGAGACGTGCGTATATTTCCGGCGTCATCACATCAATAAGTTGATTAATTTCCATCTGAGCACCTCTGTTCGCTCCTATTATTCATACAGTTTTGAATAATAGCTGAATCGATTTTGTCGGTAAGATTACAGCACAATTATTATGCGGATTAACCGGCGGTTTTGTCGCCATTTTTGCCATCAGTGAAACTCATTGAGGCAGAATTTATGCAGTAACGTTCACCCGTCGGCTTCGGGCCGTCCGGAAATACATGCCCCAGATGGGCTTCACAGCGCGAGCAGCGGATTTCGACGCGCGCCATATTATGCGACTTATCAGTAAGATATTTGATCGCATCGGGGTGTACAGGCTGATAAAAACTTGGCCAGCCACAGCCGGAATCGTATTTTGTATCGGAGTAGAACAACGCTGAGCCACAAACCACACAATGATAAATCCCTTCCCGCCGGTTGTGCAGCAACTTTCCAGAAAATGGAGGTTCCGTTCCGTGCTCCTGTGTGACATAACGTTGAATTTCAGTGAGTTGCTCAAGTGTAGAGGAAGATTTGGCTTCAATGCTCATGATTCTCGTTCTCTGACGAATATAAAAATCAACTTAAATAACAGTTTATAATAACAAAAAATTAACAACGAGTCTGTCTGTTTTGTCCTAAACTGTATGGCATCAGCGTTAGCCAGCTTACAACTTGTGATGGCGATCACACTCCTGTTCATCCGGCTCTTTATATTCTGTTTTTCGCCCCCATGTGGTTGTGAGCCGATTAAAAAAACGGAACGTGCAATAAGCGAGCAACAGTAGGTCGTCGCTTTGACTTACAGCAATAATTGACACGATTCCGCTTGACGCTCAGCAAGGTTTTTGTAATTTTACAACCAACCTTTTATTCACTAAAAAAATAGCTGGTGGAATATATGACTATCAAAGTAGGTATCAACGGTTTTGGCCGTATCGGTCGCATTGTTTTCCGTGCTGCTCAAGAACGTTCTGACATCGAGATCGTAGCAATCAACGATCTGTTAGACGCAGACTACATGGCATACATGCTGAAGTACGACTCAACTCATGGTCGTTTCAACGGTACTGTTGAAGTTAAAGACGGTCACCTGGTTGTTAACGGCAAAACCATCCGTGTTACCGCTGAGCGTGACCCAGCTAACCTGAAATGGAATGAAGTTAACGTTGACGTTGTAGCTGAAGCGACTGGTCTGTTCCTGGATGATGCGACGGCTCGTAAGCACATCACTGCAGGCGCTAAGAAAGTTGTTCTGACTGGTCCTTCTAAAGACAACACCCCAATGTTCGTTATGGGTGTTAACCATAAAGAATACGCAGGTCAGGAAATCGTTTCTAACGCATCTTGCACCACTAACTGCCTGGCACCACTGGCTAAAGTTATCAACGACAACTTCGGTATCGTTGAAGCCCTGATGACCACTGTTCATGCGACTACCGCAACTCAGAAAACCGTTGATGGCCCGTCTCACAAAGACTGGCGCGGCGGCCGCGGCGCATCCCAGAACATCATCCCTTCTTCTACCGGTGCTGCTAAAGCAGTCGGTAAAGTAATTCCGGCTCTGAACGGTAAACTGACCGGTATGGCGTTCCGCGTTCCTACCCCTAACGTTTCTGTTGTTGACCTGACTGCACGTCTGGAAAAACCAGCGTCTTACAAAGAAATCTGCGCAGTAATCAAAGCAGCTTCTGAAGCAGGCGACCTGAAAGGCGTTCTGGGTTACACCGAAGACGACGTAGTCTCTACCGACTTCAACGGCGAAAAACTGACTTCCGTATTCGATGCGAAAGCAGGTATCGCGCTGAACGACAACTTTGTGAAACTGGTTTCCTGGTACGATAACGAAACTGGCTACTCCAACAAAGTATTGGATCTGATCGCTCACGTTTCCAAATAATTGGTTATGTGAATGAACTGATTGAAGGGCGACGCAAGTCGCCCTTTTGCTTTCTGTCGGATGCACTTTTTTATCAGCACATGAGTGCGATCAAACAGACAGGTTTGGTTCATGTGTAGTCTTGGTTTTAAATCGTAATTGTTTAACCCTGACAGGACTTTAAATAATGACAGAACAACTCTTTTCTCTTCCGGTCGTAAACCAAATCTCTGCCTCCGTCAGCCAGCGTCTTATCGACGAACTGCCGGTGCTTGTGGTAACCCATCCTAAAGTACGCGCTGCGGTTGCCCTGCAAGGCGCGCATTTGCTGTCATGGCAGCCTGAAGGCGAAGAACCGGTGCTGTGGATGAGCAGTGCCAGCGCTTTCAAAGAAGGCGTCGCTATTCGTGGTGGTATCCCTATTTGCTGGCCGTGGTTTGGTCCTGCGGGCAAACCTTCACACGGCTTTGCGCGTAACGTTGCGTGGGAACTGACTGACCACAAAGAAACTGACGACGGTGTGGTACTGACCTTAACGCTGAAAAATTCCCCTGAGACCCTGGAATTATGGCCGCATGCGTTCACACTGACAGCGCGCTTCACGCTAGGCGCCACCTGCCACATCGAGCTGGAATCTACCGGTGATTTCGAAGCCAACAGCGCCCTGCACACCTATTTCAACATTGGTGATATCGCCGATGTCAGTATTAAAGGTCTGGGTAACAGCTTTATTGATAAAGTCGATGGCGCGAAAGCCAAACAGGAAGAAGGTGATCTGACCTTCACGGGCCAGACTGACCGCATCTACACCCAGCCACAAGCAATCAGCGAAATCGTTGACCCGGTTCTGAAACGTACGCTGGTTGTCGCGCATGAAAATAACGCCGATGTGGTGGCCTGGAATCCGGGTTCTGCACTGTCGGTGAGCATGGCTGATATGCCGGATGACGGATATAAAACCATGGTGTGTGTTGAAACGGCGCAGGTTTCCCACACGCATAAATCTACGCATGCCGCTCCGGCACGCCTGGCGGTGACTTTCTCAATCCGGAAATAACCGGTGTGAGTTTGCCGCAAACATGACAAAGGGGCCAACTGGCCCCTTTTGTCGTCTGCTGGTTGATACGAATTGCTGACCTCAGACCATATCCAGCGGCATTTTATGTTTCGGTGCCGGAAACGCTGTGTCAATTCGCGCTATTTCATCTTCCGTCAGGCTGATTGTCAGCGCCGCCGCATTATCTTTCACATGTTGTGGTTGCACCGCTTTAGGAATGGCGATCACGTTACCCGAGCGTATTACCCAGGCCAGTGCAATCTGCGCGCTGCTAACGCCCCGTGTTTTGGCGATTTCCTGCATCACCGGCGCCGTCAGAACGTCATGACGTAACTTTCCGGCCTGTGCCAGCGGGCAATAGGCCATAACAGGAACGCCGTGCTCCTCACACCACGGCAGCAGGTCAAACTCAATGCCACGGGCTGCCGCGTGATACAGCACCTGATTGGTCATGCATGCATTGCCTCCGGGGATTTTCCACAGCGCCTGCATATCGTCAGTATCAAGATTAGAGACACCCCAGCGCCGGATTTTGCCGGATTGCTGCAATTTTTCCATCGCCGCAACAGTGTCATGTAGCGGAATCGAACCACGCCAGTGCAACAGATACAGGTCTAGACAATCTGTTTTTAAACGCTTCAGACTTTGCTCACAGGCAGCGATCGCTTTCGCGCCACCGGCATGATGCGGATACACTTTTGATACCAGAAACACCTCATCACGCCGCCCGGATATCGCTTCACCGACCACCCTTTCCGCGCCGCCATCCGCGTACATTTCTGCGGTGTCGATCAGCGTCATACCGGCATCCAGCCCCTGCTGCAAGGCCTTCACTTCGGCACGGAGATCACTGTTTCGTTCCCCCATATACCAGGTCCCTTGTCCGATTGCGGGTACTGTCGTGCCATCAGGCAATTGCACGGTCTTCGCTTTCATCTGTTTCCTCCGGTTGGGTCATGGCTGAAAAGTTGATTCGATTCTTTGAAAATTTACTGATCTATAAATGTGCAAATGGGGCGATACGCCCCATCAATGTGCAATATGTTCACCATAATGGTGCATTGCCTTAGAAGGTGTAAGTCACACCCGTCCATAACACGCCCGTCCAGTCATTTTCAATGATCGGGCTGTCGGTGACTTCACTGGACAGACGCAGGTAGCGGCCGGTCACGAAGCCTTGCCAGGCTGGCGTGAAGTTATATTTAGCAGAAACTTCAACATATGGGCTGAAGCTGTCGTTCGGGGAATAACTGTGGAAACCACTGCGACGGGATTCGTCTTTGGTGACACCATAATAATATTGGGTCAGATTCGAACTGAACCAGGTCACACCAAAGCCCGGCACCACAGCCCAGTTAGAGCCTTTGATGGCATACAGATAGCCCAGATCGGCGGTCATGCCATTGCTGGTGTCGAGCGTATCGGCATTAAAGCTGGCGCGGATTGTCCCCCACTCAGCGTCATGCGAATAGGCCAGACCTGCCATCAGCGTTGAGTGACGTTTATCCAGGCGCTTCATGCGTTTATCGTCGCTGTCACTTGGGTCGAAACTTAACGGGAAGTAGCTGCCGGTGATGCTGAGTTTGTTGGCATCATCATTCCACAGGTAATAGCCCGCCATCAGGGTGTGGAAGTAGAAATCATCATTGTCATAATTGATGACCGGCACCGGGTAGACGTGGTCATTATTACCACGGTACGGATCCGGAGCGACCAGCGCAGATGCACCTACCTGCCAGGTTCCCGCCACAGCAGCATGACTGCAAAGCACTGCCGCGCTAACAATGGACAGTGTTTTTAGATTAATCATTTTCATTGTCTTAATTCCATTAAGTAAAAAAACGTCGCTAGTGTAAATGAACCTTAAACGTCACGCTTAGCAATTCTGGGTCTATAAAAAGACATATCCAGAAAAACCGGGGCGATCGCACAATTTAACTGCAAAATATGAAATAAAAATGACTAAAGAAACACCTTCCGCTCTGCAGAGCACGTCCTGCAAGGCTTTTCAGAGCATTCCTGATAACTGAGTCATTGATATGACTTAAAAAACGCCAAAACCATAGAGGAAATTTTCTTAATGCCAAACTACGCTTATAAATAGATGAAAGACTTAGCCTGAACGGTTGCCCGTCCCACCGGGTCTGACAGTAAACATATCATCGCGACTGTCAGCTTTGAAGGGGTTCTGCAAGTTGGCATAAGGGTTGCTGTATTCAGGTGGGAGATCTTTCTTCCGGGGGCGCTGAAAAAAGCTCTCATTAACCTGTGCGTTACCCGAGTCATTGAAGTTGCGCTAACGCTTCAAGAACCAAGGGTAAAATAACGAAGGACGGGCATCGTATGAACATATTTGACCACTATCGCCAGCGCTATGAGGCTGCCAAGGACGAAGAGTTCACACTGCAGGAATTTCTTACCATTGCACGGCAAGATCGCAGTGCTTATGTCAATGCGGCGGAACGTCTGTTGATGGCAATCGGTGAACCAGTGATGGTAGATACCGCGCTTGAACCACGCCTGTCGCGTTTATTCTCGAACCGTGTTGTTGCACGTTACCCTGCATTTGAAGAATTTTACGGCATGGAAGAGGCTATCGAACAGATTGTCTCCTACCTGAAACACGCCGCGCAGGGTCTGGAAGAAAAGAAACAAATCCTCTATTTACTGGGCCCGGTGGGTGGCGGTAAATCGTCACTGGCCGAACGGCTGAAATCCCTGATGCAACGCGTACCGATTTACGTGCTGAGCGCCAACGGCGAACGCAGCCCGGTAAACGACCATCCGCTGTGCCTGTTTAACCCGCAGGAAGATGCGCATATTCTGGAAAAAGAATACAACATTCCTCCGCGCTATCTCGGCACCATCATGTCGCCCTGGGCGGCAAAACGTCTGCATGAATTCGGGGGCGACATCACGAAGTTTAAAGTCGTGAAAGTCTGGCCGTCGATTCTCGAACAAATTGCCATTGCCAAAACGGAACCGGGCGACGAAAACAACCAGGACATTTCCGCACTGGTCGGGAAAGTGGATATCCGTAAACTGGAAAACCACGCACAGAACGATCCTGACGCTTACGGTTATTCCGGTGCATTATGCCGTGCAAACCAGGGTGTGATGGAATTCGTTGAGATGTTCAAGGCACCGATTAAAGTGCTGCACCCGCTCCTGACGGCGACTCAGGAAGGTAACTATAACGGTACGGAAGGGATCTCCGCCCTGCCGTTCAACGGCATTATTCTGGCGCACTCCAACGAATCTGAATGGGTGACGTTCCGTAACAACAAGAATAATGAAGCGTTCCTTGACCGTGTGTACATCGTGAAAGTGCCTTATTGCCTGCGCGTGTCTGAAGAGATGAAAATCTACGACAAACTGCTCAGCAACAGTGAACTCTCGCATGCACCTTGTGCACCGGGAACCCTGGAAACGCTCGCGCGCTTCTCGATTCTCTCGCGGCTGAAAACGCCTGAAAACTCCAGCAGCTATTCCAAAATGCGGGTATATGACGGTGAAAGCCTGAAAGATACCGATCCGAAAGCCAAGTCCTATCAGGAATACCGCGATTATGCGGGTGTGGACGAAGGCATGAACGGGCTGTCGACGCGTTTCGCGTTTAAAATCCTCTCCCGTGTTTTCAACTTTGACCATGCAGAAGTGGCCGCCAACCCGGTGCATTTGTTCTACGTACTTGAACAGCAAATCGAGCGCGAACAGTTCCCGCAGGACATCGCTGAAAAATATCTGGAACACCTGAAAGGTTATCTGATCCCGAAATACGCTGAGTTTATCGGCAAAGAGATCCAGACCGCTTATCTGGAGTCCTATTCAGAATACGGACAAAACATTTTTGATCGTTATGTTACCTACGCCGACTTCTGGATCCAGGATCAGGAATACCGCGACCCGGATACCGGACAACTTTTCGATCGTGAATCGCTGAATGCCGAGCTGGAAAAAATTGAAAAACCGGCCGGGATCAGTAATCCAAAGGATTTCCGTAACGAAATCGTCAACTTCGTGCTGCGTGCCCGTGCCAATAACAGCGGCCGCAATCCAAACTGGACCAGTTACGAAAAACTGCGCACGGTGATTGAGAAAAAAATGTTCTCAAATACCGAGGAATTACTGCCAGTTATCTCGTTTAACGCCAAGACGTCGACGGATGAACAGAAAAAACATGATGATTTTGTCGACAGAATGATGGAGAAAGGATACACACGCAAACAGGTACGACTGCTGTGTGAATGGTACCTGCGCGTAAGAAAATCCTCGTAACAGAAGATCGTTGGCAACGTCGTTTGGGGGAAATATGACGTATTTTATTGACCGTCGGCTGAATGGCAAGAATAAAAGCGCGGTGAACCGCCAGCGCTTTTTGCGCCGCTATAAGTCGCAAATCAAACAGTCGATTGCCGAGGCCATCAACAAGCGTTCGGTTACCGACGTGGATAGCGGGGAATCAGTTTCGATCCCCAATTCCGATATCAACGAGCCCATGTTTCATCAGGGTCGCGGTGGCTTGCGCCACCGTGTTCATCCCGGCAACGACCACTTTGTACAGAATGACCGCATCGAACGGCCGCAGGGGGGCGGTGGCGGCGGCAGTGGTCAGGGCGATGCCAGCAAGGATGGTGAAGGCGAAGATGAGTTTTCATTCCAGATTTCAAAGGACGAATATCTCGATCTGCTGTTTGAAGATCTGGCGCTGCCTAACCTGAGAAAAAACCAGCATAAACAGCTGAATGAATTTAAAACCCACCGCTCCGGTTATACGTCTAACGGCGTACCGGCTAATATCAGTGTGGTGCGCTCTTTGCAAAACTCGCTGGCCCGCCGTACGGCGATGACCGCGGGTAAAAAACGGGAGCTGCGTGAACTGGAATCGACGCTGACCGAGGTCGAGCACAGCGAACCGGCACAATTACTGGAAGAAGAACGGTTGCGCAAAGAGATTGCTGAGCTGCGGGCAAAAATCGCCAAAACGCCGTTTATCGATACCTTTGATTTGCGCTACCGAAACTATGAACGTCGCCCCGAGCCTTCCAGCCAGGCGGTGATGTTCTGTCTGATGGATGTCTCCGGTTCGATGGATCAGGCAACCAAGGACATGGCCAAGCGTTTCTATATCCTGCTCTATCTGTTCCTGAGCCGGACGTATAAGAACGTTGACGTGGTCTATATCCGTCACCATACACAAGCTAAAGAAGTGGATGAACAGGAGTTCTTCTACTCGCAGGAGACCGGCGGCACCATCGTGTCGAGTGCCCTGAAACTGATGGATGAAGTCATTCAGGAACGCTACGACCCGGCACAGTGGAATATTTATGCCGCGCAGGCCTCCGATGGCGATAACTGGGCTGACGACTCCCCGCTCTGCCACCAGCTTCTGGCACAGAAGATCCTGCCGATGGTGCGTTATTACAGCTATATCGAAATCACCCGCCGCGCCCACCAGACGCTGTGGCGTGAATACGAAGTGCTACAGGAGAAATTCGATAATTTCGCCATGCAGCATATCCGTGAACAGGAAGATATTTATCCGGTATTCAGGGAACTGTTTCATAAGCAAGTTCAAGACCGCTGATGTTTAGCCTTTAAAACAGCTGGTTAAGTGGCATTATCCAGCTGTTTTCCCTCTTCCCAAGCGCTTTCCCTTTTCAATCAGAGCAGATATTTACCCTTCATTCTGGGGAAGCGCTTTTCTCTGCAAAATCTTTTCTTACGATTCCCTGTGAGGCCATGACGTGTATGAGGGAAAATTTTACGTCCTTGTAAGCACATTCTGCTGCTAACTAGGTGCATCATATAAAGGATCTTTAACCCCATTGCCAGCCCACTGCGCTTCACTCGCCAGAGACTTATTTAGATTCAGGCACTCATCGCCCCCAGACTGCGCAACATTTTGAACAACTCCAGCAGTTTCTTAGCACCAACTGAATTTTAAATATTTATAGCTAACAATTTCCGATTATTTTGATATGTGGGGCGCTTACAGATCGTCTTTGCCCGTCAGTGAGTCACCTACAGATGCTTTTACAGACTGAAAAATAAAACTGAGCTTTTGCGAAGCCTTTGACACGGACACGGCAGCGAAATGGATGAAGCATTACCCCGGCGGCCTGATGTTTGCCGAGTAATCACACCCTCATCCCCGGCCAGCGCCGGGGGTTTTTTATTTTAACGCTAGGGTGTCGGGGCATGGCCAACTGGCGGTGGCCACAAAAGATTTCCTGTCCGGTTGCTGAAGCATTTCCAGACCACCGCCAAAGATCACGAACAAGAGCAATGGGATGAAGGCAGCACGGAGAGTCTGACCGGTAAAAATAACGTTCCCGGCGCGAGGGCTAGGACGTTTTTAACGTTAAATAGGTTCACTGGTTTCTAAAACTGCTTCCTTATATCCTTCAAGATTACTACTTAACCAATTTTCGTTCTGACGCTTCACATGAAACTTAACCACTGCACCAAATTCATCATGAGAAATAATCACATTTAATTTCTGGGACTGATTGTATTTTTTCCAGCAAGCTAATATTTGCTCACAAAATAAAAATGAGTAATCCAGATACCGTTCGGATACATAATCATCAATATGAAAAGAGTTTACAAAACATTCAACCCCTGTCCTATCAGGGAAATTATCTAACCCTTGGTAATTTTTGTATAGAGAGCGTAAAAAAACACAGCCGTTATCTTCTAAAAAACCGCCATTAATCCATGACTGCAAATCATCAGGAAGAGATAACCCCCTCCAATCTGCAACCTTCATTTCCTTTTCCATCAAATAATTACACTTCATTTCTTCTCTCCTAAATACTGAGTCAACCCTTTATTGATCGCCTTCCTAAATGATGGGTCATTCAATAGATTAAGTAGATTCTTGATTCCGCGCATTTTCCTCATCCTCTGGCCCCCAGCCGCCCGGTGTTCCTGAACCCGTACCACCCAGTTCGGCTTTATCGGCATCTGTCAGATCCTTGCCAACATTCGGTTGGTCATGCTTCTCATCATCACCAAACATCCCGGCAATAATCGCCCCAATTCCTGCACCGGCCGCGCCACCTGTTGTTCCGCCGCCCATGCCGCCACCGTGCATAATATCGTCACCGAGACTAGTTGGGCAGGTACGCGCTGAGCAGCCAACTGCATTATTCTCCACCGCCGTTTTCCCAGCAACCGCCCCCGTCCCTGTAGCAAGCAAAGAATTCCCCGCCACGCCGCCTGCCAGTCCGGCGGCCAGCGTGCTCAGTGCGCTGACATTAGCTTTTTGCTCATTCGTCAGGTTTTCCGGTTTTACCCCCGGATACAGCTCTTTCGCAATCAGTTGTGCAGCCAGTTCGCCTGTCGCGGCACCCGCTGCACCGCCCGACACAGAACCGCCCTGCAGATAGGCGACCACTGCGCCGGCAAGCGCATGCCCGGTGATATTTTCGACTTCGTTAACGTTGCCTTTGGCGTCTGTGGTCGCCGCCTTCACGGCCAGGGACAGATAAGGGGCCAGCCCGCCAGCGCCTGTCCCATATCACCACCGGTGAGCCCGGCAAGCGCTCCGCTGATAGCCGTTGCTGCGGTCCAGTACGGACTGCCAATGCCGTATTTCTGATCCACCGCCAGAAAAGCAGCATCTTCCATGCTTTTCCTCTGGCCTGCATCAGCCGCCTGATAAGCAGCATCTGATGACAGTTTTTTCGCGGCATCGTCTTTCGCATTGACCGACAACTGGTTTAAAACATTGCTTGCCGTTTGTTGCATGACCTGCTCAGCCAGTTGTGTCACCTGCTGATCGGTCTGAATTTTGTCCTTATCAAAAATCTTGTCGATATGACCATTGGCATCGTCGGTATTTCGGCTCAGCGTACCCACATCCTGCGCTTGCCGGCTGGTATCACGGACTACCGTCTGAGTCAACTGTTTTTACGCAAAGGGCTCCCGCCATCTGATAAGAAGGTGATGGTTTATTTTATATCCGATATTGCTCATTTCCTTTTGGCTTATAAACATGCTTACCATGATATACAAGGGTCCGGATGGCCCGACAGGACTTAACACAGCATTTTGGGAAGCCATGGACGTTGAGCATTATCTAATGGTCGCGATGCGCCTTACGGCCCATTGAATCACGTCCCATGGCTTATTTCATAATACCCTTTATAATCAATATCCTGTTTTACAATCGCATGCGCTACTCTGGCGACTTTTGTTGCCACTGCCGTCATGGCTTTTCTTTTCTGATCGGGTTTATCTCCATTTTCCCGGATATAACGTTCATATTTGTACCGGAAGCTGTTTTCTCTCGTTCTTACGGCTACGGTGGCGGCAAGCCAGAATGCATATCTTAACCGTGCGTTTCCACGTTTTGACAATCGGTAACCACTGTGTTTTTGCCCGCTCTGGCTGGCGGAAAGGTTAAAACCGCAGAAGCTGAGATACTGTCGGTAATGCGCGAAACGTGTCAAATCACCACTTTCAGCAATTATCATCAGGGCAATGACTGCGCCAATACCCGGGATTGTACGTAAATGTTGGTAATCACTCCGTTCCTGTAAATAATTTTCTGCCTGTTTCTCAAGCTGCAACCGTTGAGCCGAAAGCTCGACATATCGATGAAGCTGTAATTTGAACGTCGTTACTGCCAGAGAACCATCCGACAACGGTAACGCAATGGAATTCGCTGAAATATCATAGAGGTGCTCAAGAAACTGCTGTTTATACTGCTTCCGGCCAACAACATCCCATGCCTGTTTTACAAACAAATCCCGGTTCAGTGATGTGATACAGGACGGTGTGGGAAACTGAAGTAAAAACTGACAGAACCACTCTGCCCGGGACATATGCAGAAATTGTTCAGCCTCGGGAAAATAAAGGGTCAGATAGTGATTCACCAGGCTGTTCAGACAGCGGGTTCGTGCCAGCGTAACCTGATGGTAGGTGTTTGATATTTCCTGTATATCGATAACGCCATTCGCCAGAGGATCATAAAATGGCGAAGATAAACCCTGTTCCAGCAAATACATGATGACACTGGCATCTTTACGATCATTTTTATCCCAGGTTTTAAACAGCATCTCGCGGGCCCGAGCACATCTGACAGATGAAACAAGATGGCACTTTACTCCCTGCTGATGTAATCACCATGCGATGTTGCGATGATAATCAGAGGTAGGTTCAAAGGCGGCGATAATACTGTCATGGGGTGAAGCGGTGAGAGCAAGCAGTCGGTTGAACCCTTCCAGTGTGTTTTCAATACGCAGATAAGACGTTCGTCCATCCGGGTACCGAATTTTTGCATCATGATGTTTTTTAGAGATATCCAGGGCAATCAGTGTCCCCGACATGCTGACATTGCTAACAGGAGTGTTCATTGATTTTCTCCACTTGTGACAGACACTACAAGTTGTAGAAAATGGCTGACTTAAACGCTAACCAGATGCATTCAATAGGTATCACGGGCCAGAACTTACAGCCGCTGCTTTAGCTGAATGGGCAGAGTTGCACGGCGTGATACTCGATTTTATTCAGCCAGGCAGGCCAATGCAGAACGGATTTATTGAGCGATTTAACAAAACGCTACGAACAGAAATACTCGATATGTATCTGTTCAGAACACTGTCAAAAGTCCGTGTGCTAACAGACTGGCGCGCAGAATATAACGAAGAACGTCCGCATAGCTCACTGGGTGATATGCCACCCGTTATCTATGCGAGGCAAAAACTGGCCGGAGATCCTCATTGGCGGTGGTGCTAAAAAGCGGAGGGACTACAGAATCAGCATCATAGCTGAGGCTATAGAATAAAATCCCGGCTCTAGAGTCGGGACTTATTCAGCATTTCAATTTGCCAAAAAAATCATCAACATCAAAAAAATATCGCCAAGTTTCATTGTCTGTAAATAAAGATATTTCATGTTTACTTCCTAACTTCCCAATATAAATCTCAGGGAAATCCACTCCACGACATGCAAATCTAAGGCAATGGGATGTTCTATAATCAAACATTGCATCAATGAGATCATCGTCATCAACGTCCACACTCTCATAAAAGCAATGGACTTTTTTTGCTAAAGAGTCTTGAGTTAAATTAACTATCGGAAAGTCCGCTTTTCGAATTGCATCTTCATTTTCTTTTAACCACTCAATTAATGCTTGAAAATCGACTATCCCGGTAAACAATGCATGCAAAACGCCATTGTTTTTTATCGATATTTCAACAGCTTGTGCTTTTTTCGATTCAGCAGAATTAAGCAAAATGATATTCAGCTTATTCATAACTATTTACCTTTAATCATTTTATTGTATTCGGCTTTGTTAATATCACCTCTAGCAAGAAACTCACGTAATACTTTTGGTGGTGCTTCTGTCCCAGGCACTGGATAACCATGCCATCCGCCAACATTATCAGGTTGAAATTCATAGATTTTACCATCACTAACACCATATTTTTGCTTACCACCTTGAATGGAGTTATTTAATACTTCCTGAGCCTTCGAATCACTTAAGTCCATAGGAGTTCCCCAACCTCCAGCAGCATGTTTGGGACTAGGAACATATTTACTTTTCTCTGATGTATAAGCCAAATCATCCGGATTCTGCTCTGCAATCGGCGTAGTCGTGGTATTACTACCCACATCAGGCACACCTGCGTTGTTACCTGTGTTACTGGCACCCTGACTACCACTTTGATCTGGCGTAACAAACGCCGTCCCTTTCTGCTCATCCTGAGCCGGATTCACCAGCTTGCCGCCCGTCAGATCCATGTCCGGTTTCGGGAAAATGGTGATGAGTCCTTTCTGATCCTGACCTACCATATAATTATAGGCAGCCCGTTGTTCAGGCGTCAGTTTCTCTATCAGGTCAGCCTTACCCGACATCGCCACACTAAAGACATAATCCCTTTCAGTTGAAGAGAGATTATCCAATACTGTTTTAGCTGCACCTATACCGAGCAGGGCTCCCATCCCTTTCTCAACCAGCGCATTTCGACATACCGTGACTTCGGCGCAACCTTGAATCGCCAGTTTCCCGCCCTGAATAACCGCTCCAAGCGTATTATTCTCAACCGCATTCTTCCCCGCCTGCGCCCCTGTCGTCGCAGAAGACAGGTTATTGCCCGCTGTTGCTCCGGCAACACCCGCCGCCAGCGTACTCAGTAAGCTGATTTCCTGCCGGTCGCTCTGCGAAAGTTTATCTATATCCGCCTGAGTGGTCGCATGGTAATAATATTCCGCTATATAACGCGCGGCAAGTTCACCACTGAACGCGCCGGCAGCCCCCGCTGCTGCATTGCCTCCGGATATTTGCGCTGCTACAGCGCCCCAGACGGCATGGGCCATCGCATTAGCCGCGACATTGGTCGTACCGTCTTCATTCAGCGTGTGACTTTTGATTTCCCGGGCAATCAGCGGGCTTATTCCCCCTGCGATTGCTCCACTGATGTTGCCGCTGACAATCCCCTGCAATACGCCACTGAGTGCCTGTACCACCATCTGGTTATTGCTGCCAATACCATAATTTCTAATTTCGGCCTGATAAGCATCACTGTTTCGCAGAGTTTTGAGATAACTTTCTCTGTCATTCGCAGACATCCCTTCAGGCACACCGCCCAGATCCTTCAACGCCTGGATATCGCCATAAGTATTGACGATATCGGTCATCTGACCCGCAATCTCACCCACCAGCTGGCTCGCCTGCAGGCGCTTCTGCTCTTTTTCTTTGTCAAAAATCGGACTGATACTGCCATTTGCATGGTCTGTGTCACGGCTTAAATCGGCCACGCTTTGCTGCTGATTGGCGGTATCACGAACGATAATGGTTCCGTCTGCCACCGCCGACTGGGTGGTGCCATCCGCATGGCCTTTACCGTTCAGCCCGGCCAGAACGTTACCCACGTTCGACATCGCGTTGCTCATCACGCTGGCACCATTGCCACCGCTCAGACTGATGCCGCTGTGGCTGACCTTATAATCTGCTTCGTTGCCGATATCACTGAAACCGAGCGTACCGGTATCCAGCAGGTTTTTGTCCGCCGTTCCCTGACTGGCAATCACACCACCGTTCAGTTGGGTATGATCGCCCACATGGATATCAAACCCATCCTGCCCAGCATAAATGCCACTTTGCTCTACGACACTCTCGTAGGTGCTGTTCATTTTATCCTGGCTGAGGTTGATGTAGCCTGAGCCACTCATGGAACCAAAGGTAAAGCTGCCACCTGCACCGAAGCTGGTTTGCTTCGATTTATAGTCATCGCTGTCCTGCAGACTGGTGATAGTCAGGTCGCGGCCAGCATCAACCACGACTTTATTGCCGTTCACCTGCGCGCCTGACAAGGTGGTATCACGTCCGCTGTTGAGGGTGACTTTACCACCGCTGTCGAGCGTGGTTTCTGACCAACGGGTGCCATTACCTTTATCATTGCCTTTTGCCCCATTAACGCTGGCAAATATGCTCAGTCCGGCACTCCCGCTGCCTACTCCGAAACTCAGGCCAACACCGCCGCCGTTGCTGCTATTTTTGCCCGTGCTTTCCTGGGTATTTGCCGCGCCGGTCAGCAAGATATCATGGGCGGCATTCAGAGACGTATTACCACCCGCTTTTAGCTGACTGCCGCCAATAGCAATATCACCACTGTGTGAGTCGTTACCTTTGCCTGTCGCAGTAATCGATAAATTGTCCCCCGCATTCAGCGTGGAGCCATTGACGGTATCACTTTGCTGATGTTGCGATGATTTTGACTGCTGCGACGTCAGCGAAATGCTGATACCTACGCCGTTATTCGGGTCTGCACTGACGTTAGCCTGCTGTTTAGCGAGCATGGCCTGAGCACCGGAAAGTGCCGCTTTGGTCGCCTGCAGCGCCGCCAGACGTCCATCACTTTCCTGCTTCGCGCTCTGTGTGGCAGCAATAGCAGAATTCACCGCATCAGCAACAGCACCGGAAAGTGCAAGCGTAAGCCCCGTTGATTTCTGTTCAAATTTTTCATCACTGCTGCGTTTATCGTGTCCGGGATCAATAACGACGCTGTCGCCAGTTATCGACATATCCTTAGCCGCTACAAGGTCTGCGCCACCAATATGCGCCTGACTCCCCGCAGTGATACTCAGATTGCCAGCGGTGCTTCCCACAGTACTCACACTCTGACTTTGCGATGTTCCCTGCTCTTTCAGTTCATGGCGTGTCTGTGATGACCCAATCGTCACGCCAAGACCACCCGTGCCCATCAGGCCACTTTTTTTGGTCTCGCTCAGCCGCCAGCTTGAATCCGTGTTTGTAGCCGCGACAATATCGACATTGCTCCCTGCCTTCAGCGTCACATCACCATCGCCGACCACCGAAGAACCTTTCACCAGTAAATTATTGCCCGCCGTAACAGCAACATTATCGCCACTTAGCAGCGAACCTTTTTCGTGAGTGGAACTGTCTTCACTGATTGTGTGTGTGGTGGTTTTCGAGAAAAGGTGCTTCCTGGTTCTGGTCTTCTCATCGTAGGCATAACTGCTCTCTGTGGCGGTATCAAGATTGACATCTCGGCCAGCATTGACGGCAATGTCCTGCTTCGCCGTAACACTTGCTGCGTTAGCATTTACATCCTGACCCGCTTTAATTTTGGTGCTCCCGCCGCTGACCACCGCCGTTCCTTCCTGCCCCACATTCTCGCGGATACTCACGCTTTTGCTGCCGTGTGTTTCGCTGTAGGTGCTGGTCTGTTGCGCGTTCAGGTTGACGTCGCGGCCGGCGCTAAGTGAGGCGTTGAGGTCAGCGGTGAGTTGCGCCGCCTGCGAGTTAAGGTCGCGCCCGGCGCTGAGCGTCAGGTCACCGCCGCTGCTCACCACCGTGCGGGTGGCATTGTTGCTGTCTGTCTGATTTTTACCGCTGGTCTGATGGCTGCTCTGGTCCATCGTGTTGAGGTTGATGTCGTTGACTGCCGCCAGCGTGGCGTCGCCTTTGGCGGTGACGGCGCTGCCCGCCACCGTCAGGTCGTGCCCCGCGCTGGCCGACAAATTACCGCCCGCGCTGACCGTGCTGGCCTGGCTGTCGGTGGTCTGCGCGCTGCTTTTCGCCGTGGTTTTGCTGGTGCTGAGCGCATTGCCGGTGATGCTGATGTCGTTCAGCGCCACCAGTTGCAGGTCACTGCCCGCCGTGAGCCGGGCGCCGGTGTTGTTGATGTCGTGACCGGCGGTAAGCGAGAGCCCGTCAGTGGCCGAGATACCGGCCACGTCGCCGGTCTGGGTCTGGCTGAAGGTCAGCTGAGACGTTTTGCTTTTGCTGGTGGTCGGCGCGGCCGTCCACTGCTGCGCCTGCGTAACGTTGTTGATATCGCCGCTGACCGAGGCCAGTGCCACGGTCTGTCCGCTAATGGAGGAACCGATATTATTGATATCGCCCAGCGCGCTCAGCTGCAGACTGCCGTTAGAGGCAATCAGCCCGGCGTTAAGGTTATCCAGCGAACTGCTGCTTTTCGCAGCCAGTTGCGTTTCGGCCTGCAGGGTGCTGCCGGCGTTGACGATATGCCCGGCGTCGAGATTGACGGTGTTCCCGGAAATCACGCTGCCGGTCACCGCGTGGGTGTCGTTGGCAGAAAGATAGAGTTTAGGTGCCAGAACCGTCTGGCCGTTGACGGTGGTTTTTTCCCACCAGACGATGCTTTTGGTCAGCGCAGCGACCTGTTCCGGCGACAGGCTGACGCCCAGTTGCAGGCCCAGACCGGCCTGCTGTTCGGCGGCGTTATCAATCAGATACTGCATCTGCGCGAGGTCTGACCCTGTGCCGCCGACGTAGCGCTGCCCGGTCTGGCTGAGCACGGCGTTATCGACATAACGGGTATCGAAGGCGGCATCGCCGAGGAATTTGTAGTCGTAATCCGGCGTCAGCTTCAGCCGGTCCATAAAGTAGGCCGAGCCGAGGAATTTGCTCTCGTCGGTATAGACCGGTGCCGTTTCAATACGCGGGCCGGAAGGTGTGCCCGGCTGAACCGCAGGATGGACAACCTGACCTGCCACCGGCGTTGCAGAAAAGGCCGCAGAGCTCAGGCCGGTACCACCCGAGGTGGCCTGTTTGCCCACGGCAGATATCGCAGACGTCGGTCGCGCAAGGTAATCGTTCAGCGCATTGAACAGTGACGGATCGGTTTTACCGATCCCGCCCAGTTGTGGGTTGGTAGTGATCAGATACGGGCTGGCAGGATTAGTGCTCGCCACAAACAAACCGTTATTGCCGGTCGGCAGCGGGTAATCCGTCAGCGCAGCGCCCTGATTGCCAATCTGCTTTAACGCATCGGTGACGGAATTGTTCCACTGTACCGAGCCGACGGTCAGGTTTTGTGCGGATGCCAGCTGTTTGCTTTGCGAGCCGCTGACCTGTTGCAGGCCCGACGTACCGTTCAGAGACGGGGCGCTTATCGCATGGGATAAACCGCCTGCGTTAGCAGAGGTCGTGGTATTGCTGATGTTATTACTGAAACTGGCGTTAACCGCCCCACCGGCCTGAATAACGGCGCGGAGACCTTCGCCGGTGCTGAGGGTTTCGTAAGCGGGTCCACCGGTTAATGTGTAGGTAAACTTATCCCCTAAATCCGTCCTGTAGTCTACCCCCCTTCTTTTCCCTTTCCGGATATCAGGGATAACGGTGGCATCGGCCGGTTGCACCCCTGTTGTGCCACTGTACTGATAGGTCAGGTACTCATTCTCAATGCTGTTTTCATAGGACTGGTTGTTCAGGTTGGTGCCGGAAAGCGTTATGTTGCTTCCGGCAAGAACAGTACTGGCAATATTATCTAACGTGTCGCCAGATATCGTTAAATTGCGGTTTGCGGCAATGCGGCCCGCCCCGCCACTGGCAATGGCGGTTACAGTGGAAGTACCTACAAGAAATTTTCTGTCAGAGGCAGCTTTCGTAGGCGCTAAACCAACAAAAGTATATTCTTCTTCAGCGCCGTCTCCTTTGCCATTGCTCCCACCGGTGTGACGCCAGCCCGTTCCGGTATAAACCCCAATTTCATCATCATCTAACAAGCCGAGCTGAATGCTCATCGTGGCCTGCCCCAGAGATGCCGGGCTATTCGCCGCCTGATAAGAACTCGACGTGCTCAACCCGTCCCGCTGATTCAGCAGATGGCCGGTATTGATGGTGATATCGCCGTTGGTGGTTTCGATATCCCCCGACGTGTTGACCACTTCGCTGTTGGCGTTGCCCGCCGCGTCCCGCTGCAGCCACAGGCTGTTGCCCGCCAGAATATCGCCGTAGTTATTGTGAATACTGTCGGCCAGCAACTGCATGTTGTTACCGGCGTACAGCAGCGCGCTGTTCGTCAGTTGGCCACCAGCGGACATCACCACGTTGCCCGCCCCGCCGACAAAGCCGCTGTTGTTAAGTACGCCACGGCTGGCCACGCGGATATCCCCGCCGGACTGCACGCTGCCGCTGCCGTTGAGCTGGATGTTGCCGGCGTCCACGCCCACCGTACCGCCGCCACCGCGCAGCTGACCGCTGTTGGTAAAGTTGCCCGTGGAACTGAGCTGGATGCCGTTGCCCTGCAGGGTGCCGAGCACGTTCAGGTCGCCCTGCGCGCTGAGGCTGAGGGTCTGCCCTGCCGCCAGCGTGCCGGTCTGGGTAAAGCCCGAGCCGAGTTGCAGCGTCATATCCCCCAGCGCCAGCAGGCTGCCCGCCTGATTCAGCACCGGCGTCACCAGCGTCAGGTTGCCTGCGCTGTAGAGTTTGCCGCCCGCCTGGTTGTCGGCGTTCTGCACATTCAGCCCCAGCGACTGGCTGCCCAATACCGTGCCGGTGTTATGCAGTTCGTTACCGGTCAGCGTCAGCCGGTCGCCCTGAAGCTGGCCCTGATTGGTCATCTGCGTGACGTTCAGCGCGCTGTCGCCCTGTCCGGTCAGCGTACCGCTGTTGTTGAGCGTGCCGCCGGTCATGGTCAGGCCCTGCGCCTGCAGCGTGCCGCTGTTGGTCAGCACCGGTGCAGACACTGTCAGCCTGCCGCCGGTCAGTAAGGTGCCCTGGTTGTTGAGATTACCGGTGAGGGTCAGATGGCTGACGCCGTCGCCCTGCATCTGGCCCTGATTGAGCAGCGTCTGTGCGCCCAAATCTAACGTGCCCTGACTGCGTACGGTGCCGCCGCTCAGGTTGGTGATGCCGTTTTGTACCGTACCCTGCAGGCTTTGCTGGCCCTGTAACTGCCCGGTGTTACTAATACTGTTGGTGGTGAACGTCAGGTTACCGGCCTGAAGCGTACCGCTGTTAGCAATATTCCCGGCGTTCAGCGTGGCGCTGCCGCCGCTGAGTAATGTGCCGCCCTGCTGAACCTGAAGTTGCCCGCTGAGCGTGGCCGCAAGCGCGCTGACACCGCTGATGCCGCCGCTGCTGATCAGCGCACCGCCGGTCAGGGTCAGGTTATCCGCCGACCAGTTCCCCTGATTATTCAGGTTCGCCGCCTGCAAAATAGCCAGACCGGTTGAGATGATTTTGCCCTGCGCCTGCGTGTTGAGCCCACCGGTAAGAGTCAGCTTCGCGAGTGCGGCGGTCTGGATCGCGCCATTAAGATCTAACTGACCGGCGTGTAAATCGGCGCTGTCGGCCTGCCAGTTGCCGTTGTTGGTGACGTGCGCGGCGGTGACGGTGAGTGCGCCCTGCGTCAGCATCTTGCCGGACGTGGCGTTGGTTAAATCCTGCTGCAGTTGCGCCGTCAGGCCCTTCAGGCCAATCAGGTTGCCGCTGTTGTCCGCGTTGTTCGCCGTAAGCGCGAGCGTGTCGCCCTGTATCTGCCCTGTGTTGCTGACGTGGTCAGCCGTCACCGTGGCGGTTTTATCGCTGAGCAACTGGCCACTGTTTTCCAGCGTGGCGGCGTTCACCGTGACATCACCGGAAGAGAGCAGGCTGCCGCTGTTGTTCAGATCCCCCTGCATCTGCGCGTTCAGGCCATTCGTGCCTAATGCCGTGCCGCCGTTGGTCAGGCTGTTGCCGGTCAGGGTCAGCTGGCTGCCCTGTAGCCTGCCCTGATTTTGCGTATCGCCTGCCTGCACACCCAGCGTGCCGCCGGACAATACCTGCCCCTGCGCACCGTTGGTTAAGGTGCTGGCGGTGAGCGTGGTACCGCCGTTGCCCTGCATCAACCCGTTGTTGCTGATACCCGTGGCATTCACGCCGACCGTTTGTGCCAGAAGCTGGCCGTTGTTGATCACAACCGGTGCCGTCACGGTCAGACCATTACCCGCCGATATCACGCCGGTGCCCTGATTGGTCAGGCTGCCGCTAACATTCACGCCGACGTTACCGCCGGAGATATTGCCCTGATTGACCAGCGTCTGGCCTTCCAGCGTCATCTGGTTCTGCGCAGACAGGCTGCCTTGCTGCTGCAAGGTACCGGCTTTCACATGCAGGCCGTCGTCGGCGGTGATGGCACCGTTGTTGGTCAGCGAGGTGGCCGTGATATCCACATTGTCCGCGCCCAGCGCCGCGCCGTTGGTCAGCGTACCGGCCTGCACCGTGAGCGTGCCCGGAGTCACCAGTTTCCCGGCCAGATCGGCTTTTTCAGACGCACTGATCCCCAGCGCGTTTTTACCCTGCGTCTGCGAGCCGTTGCCGGTGGTGAGCTGTTGCGTGGTCAGCGCCGCGTTGCCGTCGGCGGAGAGAAAACCGTTTAAGTTCGCAGTATCAGTCTTCAGAGCCACATCGCCCTGGCTGGACTGTACCGATCCGGCGCGGGTGGTCAGCGCGGTGGCGTTAAACGTCGCCCCCTGCGTGCCGGTCAGCGTGCCGCCCAGATCCGCCTGTGCGGTGTTGAGTGTCAGCTGACCGCCAGCCAGTAAGGTTGCCGTATCACCGTTGGTCACGCCGTCCGCGTTCAGTATGATGTCGCCGCGGGTACCGGTCAGCCCCTGATTGTTGAACTGACTGAGGGTCAGCGTCTGGTCACCGCCGGACTGCGCCGTGCCGTTGTTATTGAAGGTGTCGCCGTCAAGCTGCTGCGTGCCGAGGGACTGCAGCAGGCCGTTATTGGTCAGGGTGCCGAAGCTGAACTGGCCGTTGCGGTTAGCGGCCAGCGTGCCGCCATTGCTGAAATCGTGTGCGGTAAAGTTCAGGTCACGCCCGGCGATCAGGCTGCCGGACCACTGGCCGCCGCTGGCAACCGTGGCCTGCACGTCATTTTGCGCCGAGGTTTTACCACCCTGTGCGGCATTCAGCCGGTCAGCGGTGATCGAAAGAGTATTGCCCGCGCTGGTGGTGCCGTCGAGCTGCTGCTGGCGGGCGGATAACTGCATATCTCCCGTGGAGGCCAGTGAACCGCTGCCGGTCACCTGCAATGTACCGCCACCGGCTTCCAGCGTGTTGCCGTCGAGCGCACCGGCCAGCGTGGCGCTGCCGGTTGCCGTCAGGGATAAATCTTTATCGCTGTGAACGGAACCCAGCGCCCCGACGGACAGATCCGTGGCGTTCAGGCCCACGTTGCCGGAGGTCGACAACTGGCCGCCAAGCGCCTGCTGCGCAGCATTGAGCTGAATATCGCCAAGGCTGGTGATCAGCGAGTTTTGCCCGGCGTTCAGGGAAGTACTGTTGAGCGTCAGGCCATTTTTGCCGGTCAGCGTGCCGTCGACAATCATCTGACCGCCGCCGATGTTCAGCCGGTCTCCGGCAAACAGCGAGCCTTGTTCACCTACGGTCATCTGGTCAGCAACCTGTAAATCCAGCCCCTTCTGCGAGCCGATCAGCCCCTGATTACTGAGGGTATTGGCAGTGATGTTTTGCGCACCGCCGGACTGCATTTTGCCGCTGTTGTTCAGTTCGCTGGCGTTCAGAGTCTGTGTGCCCTGCGCCTGGATCAGGCCGCCGTTGGTCAGTGTTTGCGTGGTGAGTTGCGTGTTGCCGCTGGCGGCCAGCGTGCCGTTGTTGGTCATGTTGCCCGCACTGACGCCCAGATTACCGCCCGCCGTCAGGCTGCCGTTCCACACGCCGTTATTGCCCGCATTGGCCTGCACATCGCCCACGCCATAAACCTGCGCGGTATTATCTGAGCTGAGTGACCCGCTGCTGAGCAGAAGATTTTGCCCGGCGCGCAGGTTGCCACCTAATATCGCTTTGCCGGTTGCCTGAACATCTGCGTCCGTGCCCGACTGAAGTTGCGACCCTGCCAGCGTGGTCAGCTCGCCGAAACGTCCGGTCAGCAAATTATCACCGGAGATCAGACCGCCAAGCTGCGCGTCATCAGCCGTCAGCGAAAGCGCGCCTGCGCTGGTGATCGTCGAATCACCGGTGGTACTGAGTGAACCGACATTCAGCTGCGTGTTGCCGCTGGCGGCCAGCGTGCCGTTGTTGGTCATGTCGCCCGCACTGACGCCCAGATTACCGCCCGCCGTCAGGCTGCCGTTCCACACACCGTTATTACCCGCCTCCGCCTGCACATTCCCGACGGCGTAAAGCTTAGCGCTGCTGGCCGAACTCAGTGAACCGCTGCTGAGCCGCAGGTTTTGTCCGGCGCGGACGTTACCGCCGAGTACCGCACTGCCCTGCACGCCGATATCCGCATCGGTACCGGACTGAATCTGCGACCCTGCGAGGGTGGAAAGTTGCCCGAAACGCCCGGTCAGTTGGTTGTCAGTCGACAGCAATCCGCCAAGCTGTGTTTCTCCGGCGGTGAGGGTCAGGGCACCGCTGGCCTGCACCACCCCGCTGTTATCCAGCGTTGTCGCCTGAAGATCTTGCGTCCCCTGTGCCTGCAGCGTGCCGGTATTGGTCAGCCGCTGCGTGGTGATACGGGCGTTTCCGTTTGCAGCAATCAGCCCGTTATTGGTCAGATCTCCGGTGTTCAGTTGGAGATCTTTCCCCGCCGTCAGCTTGCCCTGCCACTGGCTGCCATTACCGGCGGTAGCATGAATATTACCTGCCGCAGACACCTGCGCGGTATTGCCTGAATTGAGCTGGTCAGCGGCCAGCGTCATATTGCCGCCGCTGGTCACCTGACTCCCCTGAACGGCCAGTTGCCCCTGGCTGTTGATCGCCATATCGCCGCCCGACTGCTGGGTACCGTTAAGGGCGATGGCCTGCGCATTCGCCGTCAGCTTGCCGGCGGCGGTCGCATTACTTAGCGTCAGCCTGCCGCTGGCATCAATCTGCATATCGCCGACCGAGGCATTCAGGTTGCCGAGGTTGACCCCGACGCCCTTGTCACTGGAAACCAGATGAATGCGGTTGGCGTACATGCCGCCGAGTGCGCCGGTGTCAATCGCCACCGACGGTACGCCTGCGCCGGATATCGGCGTGGCATTGCCCTGCGCATCGACACGGTTGGCACCCAGGGTGACGTTCAGGTCTCTGGCGTACAGCCCGGCGTTAATCTGCGCGGCGCGGGAAATCAGTGAAAAAGAGTCGCTCGTGCGGGCATCCAGCCCCTGACCTTCAACGGTGATCGCGCCCTGCGTGACGTCGAGGGACTGCAGCGAACCGTCCGCGTTCAGCACAGGTTTACCGGTGGTCAGCGTGGCGTTCGGGGTGTTGAGGAAGCCGCAGCCGTTACAGGTGATGCCGTAGGGGTTGGCGACCATGACGTTCGCCGCTTTTCCCGCGACTTCCATGTAGCCGTTAAGCTGTGAAGGGTTCGACGACACCACTTCGTTAATGATGCCCTTCGCTTCCTGACCTGCTGTGAGATTGGGGTTGTTCTGGATCAGCCCGCCCAGCTGAGTCCGGGTCAGTTTGCCGGTGGCGTTGTTGAGAATGAGGCCCTGCTGGCCGACGTTGAAATCGTTATATTTGTTATGCGAAATCCCGGCCTGATTCGGGGTGGCGATGTTCACCACCGGCACGCCGTTACCCGCCTGATCGGTGCGGGTGTTGCCTTCGGCTACCGTGATACCCGCCGCAAATGCGGGCATCACCGGTTGCCAGACCAGCCATCCCATCAGCCCGTAGGCCAGCGCTTTACGCCATAACGCGACCGGTTGCTCTGTGATCGATTTCATCGCCGAATTCCTTCTCATTTTTACAGTACGAAGCCGATACGGTAGTAGACCGTGACGCGGTCAGGCGACAGGGAGTCCGGATAGCTCAGCGGCCAGCCGACGGTAAACTGGCTGGAGAAATGTGCGTTACTGCTCGATAAACCCACCGCCCCGCCCCATAAGGTGCCGGACGCATTGGTGTCGTGATTGCTGCGTTGCAGGTAGCCGCCGTCAAGCGCGGTCACGGCGCTGATCTGGCCGAGCACCGGCAGCGTGAAAAGTTGGGTATCCAGCTCATTACGCCAGTAGCCGCCGTTGTCGCCGGAGAGGTATTGCTCTTTGAACCCGCGCACCGAGCTTTCACCGCCGAGTGTGAGGCGTTCGCTGCCGTAAAGACGGTCATCGCCCCACTGGCCGTAGGCGCTGGTCAGCCAGGTAATGCGTTGGGTGACAGGCCGGTAATAGCTGGTGGACAGCGTCCATTTGGAGAACTCCGCGCGCGGGGCATCCGGGTTTTTATCTTCATCACTCTCGCCGCCAAACCACGGCACGCCACGGCTGAACGCCGGGTTAAGCGTGGCGTATCCGCCCCAGAGTTTCTGGCTGTGATTAATGCCTGCGGTCCAGCTGGTCAGGCTGCGGGTGCTGCTTTCCAGCGGGGCGTCGTTGAGATAATTTCGGTTGAGGCGGTGCGTCAGCCCGAGGCTGGCGGCGGTTTTCATGTCGCCGTTGCGAAACAGTACGCGGGAAAGGGTGAAGCGGTGTGCCTGGCTGTCGCCGGTGGAGCGCCAGAGATAGCCCTGCGATTCAATGGTGCTCAGGTAGTCGCTGTAGCTGTAGTTGTAATCAAACAGCCAGTAGCCGTAAGGCAGATTAACGCCCGCCTGCACGCTTTTCGCGTCGTGGTCGCTTGCGCCGTCGCTGCTGCGTGACGCACTGACAAACCACTGGTCCGCCAGCCCGAGCAGGTTATTGCCGGTCAGCGAGCCGCTGACCTGTCCGGTGCCGGTGCTTTTCTGCCCTGAGTTATCAAAACCGGCGCTGGTCTGCAGGGGAAACTCAGGCTTTGAGGTGAGGCTGACGAGGGAGTATCCCGGCTGGCTGCCGGGCTGGATTTCAATCTGCACCGGCGTTTTGCGCAGCCGGTTAATCTGCTCCATCCCCTGTTCGATATCGCGCAGGTTAAGGATGTTGCCGGTCAGCCCCGGAAACGCCATCGCCAGCATTGCGCCGCGCTGGTTTTCCATTTTGATGGCTTCGAGTTTGCCTTCCATCACCGTCAGGCTGAGCGTGCCGGAAGATAAATCCTGTTCGGTGAGAAATGCGCGGCTGGTGATATAGCCCTGGCCGATATACCAGTCGGAGACCTGTTTCACCAGGGCATTAATCTGGCCAATACCGAGGCACTGTTGCAGATAGGGTTGAGTCAGTTTTTGCCGGATGCGCGCGGGCATATGGTCTGCGCCGCTGAGGGTAATGTCGTGAATATCAAAGCACGGGCCGCCGGAGTGTACGGGAGTTTGCGGAGCGGGGGCGACTGACGTGCTGCGCTCCAGTTCCTGACGCTGCTGCTGGTTCTGCTGCAGAAGTTGCCGCTGCTGCTGTTCGATACTGTCGCGGTCGGCGGGGCTGAGCGGCGCGGCCTGCACGGCGAGGGAAAACATTCCGCTAAGTGCCAGCAGGCTGAAAACTTGCCACCGCCGGGAAGAACGCGCACACGCCGAAACAGTGCGGGCTAATGGTGTAACAAAGCTTATGATTTCCATATCCGGGTGTTTTCTATGGCCTGAACCGCTTTCCTGTATGCCTCAAAAACACAGCATCAGAAGTGGCTATGGCATTGATTTAAGATTAAACATCCAGCTTCTATCGGCAGACATAACATTTACTTTAGGATTTTTTTTAAGCTTATGAAAAACACATTGCTGGCGGCAGAACGCGAAACATAAGAAAACATGGTTTATAGGGGTATATTGCGTGGCTTAATAACAGGATTCAGAGAATATAATTGAGAGACTTAATAACCATCGGTTTAATGAAAATTGAGTGCCATAGAGCGGCAAAAATAACCCATAAAAAAAGCCAGAGGATTTCTCCTCCGGCTTTTTTGCATAATTTCCTGAGGGGAAATTACAGACCGTACACCAGGTTTACAGACGTCACGGTGTCGGTTTTATCCGGCGCGCTGGCTGGTGGCTTGGTGTTATAGGTAACGTCATACGCCACTTTCAACGAGAAGTGGGAGTTGATCGCAACGGTCAGCGCGGTTTCTGAGTTCAGCGTCGTTTCATCGTTCGCTAATACAGAAACACCCTGCGTGAAGCGCGCAGTATCACTGATCTGGTAACCGTAAGTGCCTGAAGCATAAGCCAGCGCACGGGTGGTGTTACCGCCCTGTTCGAATTCATCATGACGAACACCCGGACCTGCTTCCAGATTCAGCGTATGAACCGGACCGCTCCAGATCTGGCGACCATAACCGACAGCGCCAACAGAACGCGAACGGTAACCGTTATAACGGTCGCTCAGCCAGCTTCCCTGTCCGAAAATATAGTTCGCGTTGTCAAGGTTATAACGCGTACGGGCACCGGCCTGATACTTCTCTGATGAACGGACACCGGAAGAAGAGGTGTTACGCGCAGAACCCCACAGGCTGTTAGCCGTGTTGGTATCAAACCAGGTCATGGTGGTATCAGCATTCAGCGTGGAGTTGCTGGTGTTACCGGTTTGCGCACTGTAACCCGCCTGAATATTGCCCTCGAACGGCTTTTTCGCCTGAGCCGGATCATCTAACGCGGTGAAGATTGTGGTGTCTGCAAGGCTTGAAATACTGAACAGCGCTGCACCGCAGACGACGGCACAAGCTGGTAAACGACGTACAACCCGAAAAAACATTTTGTTTCCCCAATAAGACTTAAGGCAAATAACGACACTGGAACCACACGATTTATGCCATTAATTAGGATCCGTTAATCAAGCCTGGCAACTCCATTTCGATGGCATATGCATACAAATATTTCTACCGCAACAAATATAACGCACTCAGCCCGGAATATCTTAATAAAGCGGCTTTTTTGGATAGTTCCGAGTGACATATATTTCCGGCAATAGAAACATACGAAATCATTACGCTTTCTTTCATTGATTTCTTATTTCAATGAGGAGTGAAAATGATTTATGACGCGCCACACTTGAGTTCTTCCTGCCACTTTGGTTCGAAATATTGCGAGCTGGCAGCGTACAGATTTCCGCCTAACTCGTCGCTGAATCTTGTCCTTTTGAGCGATGCGGGGTAGTTTTGTCTTGATAACGTCTTATTTTTGCCTCGGGTTCCTCGAAGGCAGCCTTCAGGAGGAGTGGTCATGGCTTTACAACAAGAGATTATTCAGGCTCTGCACGTTAAACCGCACATCGATGCCGCACAGGAAGTTCGTGTGAGCGTCGATTTTCTCAAAAGTTATCTGCTGGCCCACCCGTTCATCAAGACACTGGTTCTGGGTATCAGCGGCGGGCAAGATTCTACTCTTACCGGCAAACTTTGCCAAACAGCAATTAGCGAATTACGTGCGCAAACCAACGATAGCGATTACCAGTTCATTGCGGTGCGCTTGCCCTATGGCGTGCAGGCTGATGAATCGGACTGTCAGGATGCCATTACCTTCATCCAGCCGGATCAGGTTCTGACCGTCAATATCAAAAATGCCGTACTCGCGAGCGAAGCGACCTTACGTGAAATTGGTATCGAACTGAGTGATTTCATTAAAGGGAACGAAAAAGCCCGCGAGCGCATGAAAGCGCAGTACAGCATCGCCGGGATGAAAAAAGGCGTGGTGGTCGGAACTGATCATGCGGCCGAAGCCGTGACCGGTTTCTTCACCAAATACGGCGATGGCGGCACGGACATTAACCCGATTTTCCGTCTGAATAAGCGTCAGGGGAAAGCGCTGCTGAAAGAACTGGGCTGCCCGGAACATCTTTATACCAAAGCCCCGACCGCTGACCTGGAAGATAACCGCCCTGCCTTGCCAGATGAAGCCGCGCTCGGTGTGACCTACGAACTGATCGACGACTATCTGGAAGGCAAGAAAATCGACGATAAATATGCCACCATTATTGAAGGCTGGTACCTGCGCACTGAACATAAACGTCAGCCGCCGGTCACGGTGTTTGATGATTTCTGGAAGAAAAAATAAGTCTTTCGTCACGGCTTAGATCACGGGCACCCGCGGGTGTCCGTTTTTATTCACAGCGTCCGCCAGCCTGATTATCACAAGCTTCTTTCCATTCATTAACGAAATCATTACCCTTAGCGTCCTTTCGGATGACTGACAGTGATGTTTTCAATGCAAAAATTCCTTTTCCTGCTGCTGAGCATGGTGCTGCTTGGCCCTTTAGGTATTGATTTGTACCTGCCTGCCATTCCCGCCATCGCGCGCGGTTTACAGAGCACCGAGGCGGTCATTCAGTCCTCGATTTCGTTATTTATTCTGGTGATGGGGCTCGGGCAACTGGTGGCCGGTCCGCTGGCCGATAAATTCGGTCGTCGTCCTCTCGCCATTACTGGCGTCGTGGTGTATCTGGCGGGGGCGATAGTGGCCGCGACGTCCGTAACACCGTGGATGTTTTTATTATCCCGAGTCATTCAGGGGCTGGCGGTGTGTTGCACTTCCGTGGTGATTTTCAGCGGTGTACGCGACCGGATGAGTGGCAACGATGCCGCCCGTGCGTATGGTTTCCTTAACGGCACGCTGAATATTATCCCTGCGCTGGCTCCGCTGATCGGTGGACTGATCGCACAATATTATGGCTGGCGCGCGCCGTTCTGGGCATTGGCCGGTTATACGCTGGCAGTGATGCTGCTGGTGATATTCAAACTACCGGAGACGCGCCCTGCTGATACCCGGACCCACAGCGGCCTGCCGTTCCGTCAGTATGCCCGCATTTTATTCAATGCGCGTTTCATTACTTTTGCTCTGGTGAATGCAGGTGCAATGGGTATGGCGCTGACCTATGTCTCGCTGGCGCCGACCGTTTTGATGAACACTGCCGGGCTGACGCCACTGCAGTTTTCACTGGTATTCGGCGCAAATGGCTTCTGGATCATGGGGATGAGCTTTATCGCCAATCGGATTATCCGCAAAGTGGGACGTCCGGTATGTCTGAAAACAGGCGGCATCCTGATGTTTATTGGCTGCCTCGGGCTAATCGCTGGGATCACGCTGGTTCCGCCTGCGGAACAAACCGCAACCTGGCTGTATATGGTGCCGGTCGCCAGCGCCTGTGCCGGTCTGGCTTTCCTGATGGGCCCGGCCACCAGTTATGCGCTGGAACCGTTCTCCGGTGAAGCAGGTGTGGCTTCGGCACTGGTCGGTTCGGTGCAAATGGCGGGCGGTGCCCTGCTTGGTTTTATCGCGATGGCATTACCGCTACAGCCTAAGCTGAGCCTGTCGCTGGTGATGCTGGCGGGAGGATGTCTGGCGATGCTGGCACGTCGCGCCAGCAAAAAATCGACGGGCCGGCTGACCCGTCTGGAGCCGTAATACGTTTTTTAACCGATTGTCGACACCGGTACGCGGGGTGCCAGCGCACTCAGCAGTTCGTAACCCAGCGTACCGGCCGCTGTTGCCACGTCATCCACCGGTAAATTATTCCCCCACAATTCAACCGGCGCACCAATCTGCGCCTGCGGGCATGGCGTTAAATCCACAGCCAGCATATCCATTGAAACCGTGCCCGTCGTCGTCGTTCGCACGCCGTCTACCCAAACCGGTGTACCGGAAGGCGCATGGCGCGGATATCCGTCCGCATAGCCACAGGCCACCACGCCGATACGCTGAGGACTCGTTACACTGTAACGTCCGCCATACCCCACACGCGCACCAGCGTTAAGTTCCTGTATGGCGATCAGCTCGCTTTTAAGCGTCATCACCGGTTGCAGGCCGGTATGCGCAATATCATTCCACTCTCCGCTTGGCGACGCGCCATAGATAATAATTCCCGGACGGATCCAGTCATGATGTGTATGCGGATGCCACAACGTCGCAGCGGAATTGGCCAGACATCGCGGGCCGCGAATGTTCTGCCCGGCGAGGTTAATCACCGTCATCTGCGCATCAACCCCTTCCACACTGTCAGCGGTGGCGAAATGGCTCATCAGCGTGATTTCCCCCACCTGCTTCAGCTCGCGTAACTGCTGCCAGACAGCACCGGCGCGCTCAGGCGCAAAGCCCAGGCGGTTCATGCCGCTGTTAACTTTCAGGTAAATACTGACCGGCTGGCTGACACTGGCCTGCGCAAGGGCTTTTATCTGCCATTCGCTGTGTATGGACGTGGTCAGGCGATAGTGATCAACCATCGCCAAATCCTCTGCGGTAAAAAATCCTTCAAGCAGTAATATCGGCCCCTGCCAGCCGGATTCACGCAATAAAATGGCTTCGTTGAAATCGAGTAAGGCAAACCCGTCAGTGGCGGATAAACTGCGCCAGATACGGGATATACCGTGGCCGTAGCCGTTGGCTTTCACCACCGTCCAGACTTTACTGTTGGGGGCAAAACCGCGAATGATGTTCAGGTTTTGAGTTAACGCAGACAGAGATAATGTGGCTGAAATCGGGCGTGGCATACCAGCTCCGGCAATAAGCAAAGTAAAAACCATGCGGTATCAACCCCCGCATGGGATCGGATGACAGCAGGTTCAGCCTACCGGATGCATTTTGTGCGGGCCAGCCGGACGGACGATGAAATCCGGACTGTAACGCTCAACCGAGAGATCATCGGATGGGATCGCAGGCGTCACGCCGGACATAATGTCCGAGAGCAACTGCCCTGAGCCGCAGGCCATGGTCCAGCCCAGCGTGCCGTGGCCGGTATTGAGATACAAATTCTTAATGCGCGTACGTCCGACAATTGGCGTGCCATCCGGCGTCATCGGGCGCAACCCTGTCCAGAACGTGGCCTGTCCGACGTTGCCACCGTTCGGATAGAGATCTTTCACCACCATCTCCAGCGTTTCGCGGCGTGCCTGCGCCAGCTTCAGGTTGAAGCCAACAATCTCCGCCATTCCGCCGACGCGGATGCGGTCATCAAAACGGGTGATGGCGATTTTGTAGGTTTCATCAAGGACAGTAGACACCGGTGCAGATGCCGGATCGGTAATCGGAATCGTCAGGGAATAGCCTTTCAGCGGATAAACCGGAATGGAGACCAGATCGCGCAGCAACGCGGTGGAATAGGAGCCGAACGCCACCACGTAAGCATCCGCCTTGACGATCTCATTGCCGCACTGCACGCCAGTGATTTCGCCATTTTCAATATGCAGCTTATCCACCGTGCGGTTAAATTCGAAAATAACGCCCGCCTGACGCGCCATGTCTGCCAGTTTACGGGTAAACATCTGGCAGTCGCCGGTTTCATCATTGGGTAAACGCAGACCGCCCGTCAGTTTGTGTGCGACCTGTGCCAGTGCCGGTTCTGCGGTTGCCAGCTGGCTGGATTCGAGCAACTGATACGGCACGCCGGCGTCTTCCAGCACCGCAATGTCTTTGGCTGCGCTTTCAAACTGCTGCACGGTACGGAAAAGCTGTAACGTACCGCCCTGTCGCCCCTCGTACTGAATGCCGGTGTCTTCGCGCAGCGCTTTCATACAGTCGCGGCTGTATTCTGCCAGACGAACCATGCGGCTTTTATTGATCTGATAATGGTCCATGTTGCAGTTACGCAGCATTTGCCACATCCATTTCAGCTGGAACTGCGTGCCGTCGAGGCGGATCGCCAGCGGCGCGTGCTTCTGGAACATCCATTTGACGGCTTTAACCGGAACACCCGGAGCCGCCCACGGCGCAGCATAGCCCGGTGAGATCTGTCCTGCATTACCTGCGCTGGTTTCTTCTGCCGGACCTGACTGACGATCAATGACTGTCACCTGATGACCCGCTTTAGCCAGATACCATGCACTGGCGACACCGACCACACCACTGCCTAAAATCACCACACGCATATCGACTCCACTCCATGACAAAAAAAAGCATAATATTCTGATGACAGAAAATTAACCTGACTGAGAAAAATCACCAACACAGATACTCATAACCGTGAGGTCTTTCACATGTATTTATCGTTCATGACAGCATTTATTTCAATAGCCAGCAATAAATAACGATATTGCGCAACATTACCACCCTCCCGGAAGAAATTTATGATGTTATGGCAGCATTGATTGCCTTGATATCACAAGTCATTCGCCGCATCAGGGTGAGTTTCTTTGCAGATTATTATTCTTGCATACAGGTTATTTTTCAGAATAAAAACCTAAAAACCAACATGCATATGATATTCCCTCACGCCGCGCAGGGAACTGACGTTCAGGTTGAACGGGGATTGATAAAAAGAGGCAAAGCGGAGGTGAATGCGGTGCCTGTAAAAATCAGGCTTCAAGATATAAACCCTACCAGGTATCAGGTTAATTTTTGCCCCGGGCTCCCGCTGCGTTGCCATTTTAAAATGTGACTCATATCGCAACAGCGCAATTACTGACCTACACTTCAATCGGTTTCTGTTTTGCACCGTTCATTTCAGCAATTTTCAGCCATAAGGAGTCGCTTGTGAATAACTCAAACTTTCTGAAGCTTAAAGAGGGTACACAGCTTTTTTATAAGGATTGGGGCAGCGGACAGCCGGTGGTTTTTAGTCACGGCTGGCCCCTTTCTTCAGATGCTTTTGAAGATCAGATGCTGTTTCTGGCAGACCATGGTTATCGTGTTATTGCCCACGACCGCCGCGGGCACGGGCGTTCTTCTCAGTCATGGGAAGGCAATAATATGGACCAGTACGGTGATGACATGGCCGAACTGACGGCCTATCTGGATCTCAGGGACGCGATACACGTCGGGCACTCTACCGGCGGTGGCGAAGTGGCCCGTTATATTGGCCGCCATGGTACCTCGCGTGTGGCAAAAGCCGTGCTGATTGGAGCTGTGCCACCGATTATGATCAAAACAGATTTTAATCCCGGCGGGTTACCTCTTTCTGTTTTCGATGGTATCCGTGACGGTGTGACAAAAGATCGTTCCCAATTTTTCCTGGATTTGCCCGACGCATTTTATGGTTTCAACCGCCCCGGCGCCGAGGTGTCAGAAGGTTTACGCCAAAGTTTCTGGCGCCAGGGCATGCAGGGTTCAATAAAAGCACTTTATGATTGTGTTAAAGCGTTTTCTGAAACCGATCAGCGCGAAGACCTGAAGAAGATGACCATCCCGACGCTGGTGATTTACGGTGATGATGACCAGATTGTGCCACCGGCCTCCTCCAGCGAAGCTGCGCTTAAATTGTTGCCAAATGGCAAAGGTAAGGTTTATCCGGGCGCATCTCATGGTTTATGCAGCACACATAAAGATCAGATAAACCAGGATTTGTTAGCGTTTATCCGCAGTTAATCCCCCGCTGTTTACGCCTTCCCCGGATATTGTTCGCCCAAAGCCAGACTGTACGCGGCTTTGGGTTCTTCATTGCTCACCGATTGACAGTATCCTGCCTTAAGGATATAGATTTGTTGAGGAATGGATTCATGGTGTTTATTTAACGGCACACTCAGATTGAGCTACGATTATTAATGGACGTGCGAAATCTTAAGAAAAGGTTGTGAATCAAACACTCTGTAGCGTCCATAACTGAATGAGGGTGCGGCTTATGACGACAGTGACCCAAAAGCAAAAAACTGAGGACAAACGTCTTAGCGATGGACCGGACTGGACGTTTGAGTTATTGCAAACCTACCTCGAAGAGATTGACCGGGTGGCCAAATCCTACCGGCTTGAAACCTATCCGCATCAAATCGAGATTATTACCTCCGAACAAATGATGGATGCCTATTCAAGCATTGGCATGCCGATCAATTACACGCACTGGTCATTCGGGAAGAAATTCATCGAAACTGAACAGTTATATAAGCACGGGCAGCAAGGTCTGGCGTACGAAATCGTCATTAACTCCAACCCGTGTATTGCCTATCTGATGGAAGAAAATACTATCACCATGCAGGCGCTGGTGATGGCGCATGCCTGCTACGGGCATAACTCTTTCTTCAAAAATAACTACCTGTTTAAAAGCTGGACCGACGCCAGTTCCATCGTTGATTACCTGCTGTTCGCCAAACGTTATATCAGCGAATGCGAAGAGCGTTATGGTGTTGATGAGGTCGAGCGGCTGCTGGATTCCTGCCACGCACTGATGAATTACGGTGTTGACCGTTATAAACGTCCGCAAAAAATCTCCCTGCAGGAAGAACTGGCGCGGCAAAAAAGCCGTGAGGAATACCTGCAGAGCCAGGTCAATTCCCTGTGGAAAACGCTGCCGCGCAAAGACAGCGTAGATGCGCCGGAACAGGCGCGCCGTTTCCCGCCGGAACCGCAGGAAAACCTGCTGTATTTCATGGAAAAAAATGCGCCTCTGCTGGAATCCTGGCAGCGTGAAATTTTGCGTATTGTGCGTAAAATCAGCCAGTACTTTTATCCGCAGAAACAGACACAGGTCATGAACGAAGGCTGGGCGACATTCTGGCATTACACCATCCTGAATCATCTGTATGACGAAGGAAAAGTCTCCGACCGTTTCATCCTGGAATTCCTGCACAGTCACACAAATGTGGTGTATCAGCCGCCGTATAACAGTCCGTATTACAGTGGCATCAACCCGTATGCGCTGGGTTTCGCGATGATGCAGGACATTAAGCGTATCTGTCAGGAGCCGACGGAAGAAGACCGCTATTGGTTCCCGGATATCGCCGGTACAGACTGGCTCGACACACTGCATTTTGCGATGCGTGACTTTAAAGACGAAAGCTTTATCAGCCAGTTTCTGTCACCGAAAGTGATGCGTGATTTCCGCCTGTTTACTGTGCTTGATGACGATCACAATAACTATCTGGAAATCTCGGCGATCCACAATGAGGAAGGCTACCGTGCAATTCGTCAGGAGCTGTCAGCGCAGTATAATCTGAGTAATCACGAACCGAATATTCAGGTGTGGAATGTGGATTTGCGCGGGGACCGCTCGCTGACCCTGCGCTACATTCCGCAGGATCGTGCGCCGCTTGATAAGAGCCGCCGTGAAGTGATGAAACACGTCCACCGCCTGTGGGGCTTTGATGTCTTTATCGAGCAACTCAATGAAGACGGCAGCGTTGAGCTGCTGGAGCGTTGCCCGCCACGTCCGACCCCGCTGTAACTGAATGGGCTTCTGGCATTAAAAAAGGGCGCTAAGCGCCCTTTCTGATATTTGTCTATCTCACACTTAACGATGCTTTTGCTCGGTGAGATCACCCGGCATCGCACCCTGCATGCTGTGCCAGATTTCCCCACTCTGACGACCGTAATTGCGCACGCAATCCACAATCTGCTCGTAACTTTTTTCGTGGCAGATTTCTGACAGTTTTTTATAGAAACTGATCGCCAGTTTACGCGCTTCAGGATTGGAAAAGTAATAGCGCCCGACGCGGGTATAAAGTCCGCGCAGCCCGTTGATGATGAGGCCATAAATCGGGTTGCCGGAAGCAAATGCCAGACCACGGAAAATGCCGTAATCGAGCGCAGTAAAGGCTTCGGCATGATCTTCTACCTCAGCGGCTTTTGCCAGAACCTGCTGGGTTTCTTCCGGATTGGTACGCATCGCTTTGCGGATAAAGATCGTCGCGATGTTGGTACGCACGGACAGCAGATTATCAATAAGCTGCGGTACGCTGTCGTGATCCAGACGCGCCAGCGTTTCAAGAATATTCAGGCCGGATGTTTCCCAGAAATTATTCACTTTCGTTGGTTTACCATGCTGAATAGTTAACCAACCGTCGCGGGCAAGCCGCTGTAACACTTCACGCAATGTGGTTCGGGTTACGCCAATGAGTTCTGAAAGCTCTCTTTCAGCAGGCAAAATTGAACCCGGAGGGAAGCGGCTGTTCCAGATACTTTCGATGATATACTCTTCGGCAAAACCGGCAGGACTTTGTGCCTTAATAACCATGTGTTTGTCGTTCCGTGTGGGGCTTTTATTAGGGATATAGTTCAGCTCATCATACCAGATGAAAATGGCCTGTTATAGCGCCGGGACGGAACTAATGTTGAAACTGTGCAGGGGCTGGCAGAATTGCACATTTTTCATGAATTTATTGCATTGCCCTTTCCAGTGGAAAAATCCAGTCAGACGATTAAACTTATCTATCTTTTTGAAACACTGACAAAATATATATAAAGGACCTATGGGGAATATGGAAACAACCTACAGCCGCGCATTCATAAAGAATTTTCTCGGTCAGTCGCCAGACTGGTACAAAATAACTATTCTGGCTTTCCTGATTATTAACCCGCTGATTTTCTTCCTCGTCAGCCCCTTTTTAGCGGGCTGGTTGTTGGTGGTCGAGTTCATCTTCACATTAGGCATGGCGCTCAAATGCTACCCGCTTCAGCCGGGTGGATTGCTCGCCATCGAAGCCGTGATGATCGGCATGACCAGCGCAGAGCGGATCCGCGAAGAAATCTCGTCTAATCTTGAAGTCATCCTGTTGCTGATTTTCATGGTTGCGGGCATCTATTTCATGAAACAGTTGCTGTTAACCGTGTTCACCAAGCTGTTGTTGAATCTGCGCAATAAAATCGCCCTTTCACTGGCGTTCTGTTTTGCTGCCGCCTTTCTTTCCGCATTCCTGGATGCGCTGACCGTTATTGCCGTGGTAATCAGCGTTTCAGTGGGCTTTTATTCGATTTATCACAACGTCGCTTCCAATCAGAACGAAAATGCTGAGGTCAATGACGACAGCTCTTTTACCGGCAATCAGCAGCATCAGGCGGTGCTCGAACAATTCCGCGCATTTTTACGCAGTCTGATGATGCACGCCGGGGTCGGTACGGCGCTCGGTGGCGTGATGACGATGGTCGGTGAGCCACAAAACCTGATCATCGCGAAAAGCGCAGGCTGGCAGTTCACCGATTTTCTGATCCGCATGTCACCGGTCAGCGTGCCCGTTTTCATCTGCGGCTTTATTGTCTGTGCGCTGGTAGAGCGCTTCCGCTGGTTTGGCTATGGCGCACAACTGCCACATCCGGTGTATGAAGTGCTTAAAAAGTTTGATCAAAAAAACAGCGAGAACAATACCAGGCAGGAGCGTATCAAACTGGTTGTGCAGGCGGTGATTGGCGTGTGGCTGATTGTTGCGCTGGCATTTCATCTGGCTGAAGTTGGCCTGATCGGGCTGACGGTGATTATCTTTGCTACCGCGTTATGTGGTGTGACAGATGAACATGCGATCGGCAAGGCATTCCAGGATTCATTACCGTTTACCGCCCTGCTGACGGTCTTTTTTGCCATTGTCGCCGTGATCATCGAACAGCATCTGTTCAGCCCGGTCATTCACTTTGTGCTTCAGGCTGCGCCGTCCAACCAGCTTTCGCTCTTTTATCTGTTCAACGGACTGCTCTCGTCGGTTTCAGATAACGTTTTCGTCGGTACGGTCTACATCAATGAAGCAAAATCAGCGCTGGAAAGTGGAATAATCGATCTGAAACAATTTGAGATGCTGGCCGTGGCTATTAATACCGGCACCAACCTGCCTTCAGTCGCGACACCCAATGGTCAGGCGGCATTCCTGTTCCTGCTGACTTCTGCCCTTGCCCCGCTGATCCGACTTTCTTACGGAAGGATGGTCTGGATGGCGTTGCCGTACACTATTGTCATGACGCTCGTCGGTCTGTTGTGTGTTCAGTATCTGCTGCCGGATATGACGCAGTGGTACAGCGATATGGGATGGCTGAGTTTGCCGCCGGTAAATGACATCATGCCGGTGCATTGATCGGGTAGAGATTGAGTCGGTAATTTCCTGTAAGTGGCTTCATTCAGAAAATTACCGAATTTAAAGTCGAATTGTCCGATTTATATTAATTATTTACCGAATATTTATTCGGACAGGCTGGCAGCAGCAAGCAATTGGTTTACACTGCGTGTCAGTAGCTAACTGCAGGGAAAAATTTTCTATGTTGCAATATCTTAACCGCTGTTCACAAGGCCGCGGTGCATGGCTTCTGATGGCTCTGACTGCGCTGGCACTTGAGCTGGTTGCCTTGTATTTCCAACACGTGATGTTACTTAAGCCCTGTGTCATGTGTATTTATGAACGTTGTGCCCTGATGGGTATTCTGCTGGCTGGCCTCGTCGGTGCTATCGCGCCTTCCACGTGGTTACGCTATGCCGGGATCCTTATCTGGATCTACAGTGCTTACGAAGGCATCCGTCTGTCGTGGGAACACACCATGATTCAGTTGCATCCTTCTCCGTTTGCCACCTGTGATTTTGCCGCGCGTTTCCCAACCTGGTTGCCACTGGACAAGTGGTTCCCGTGGATGTTTATCGCCAGCGGTGATTGTGCAGAAAAACAATGGGAATTCCTGTCACTGGGTATGCCGCAGTGGCTGGTGGTGATTTTCAGCGTGTTTATGGTGATTGCTGTTCTGGTGCTGCTGGCTCAGTTCGTCAAACCAAAACGCCGCGATTTATTTGGTCGTTAATTCAGCCATCGCAGTAACAGAAAAGCGCCTGTCATGGCGCTTTTTTTATGTCTGTGGAGGAGAAGATGTTTTCCAAAACAGACGTGATGTATTATCTGCAGCGCCTGTTCAACTCGGGCCCTCTGCCTCTGTGAGTTTTATTACCATTATTGGAACGTGCAATGAAAAATCTTCCCGTCTGGGCCATTTGGGCCATTTGTGTTGGAACCTGCGTCGTCTTCTGGGTCGTCGCAGGTTTCGTGTTATACGGCCTGTTTAAATAAAATTTAAACATCAGGGAAGAAATCAACAGTGACGTTTAAGGGAAATGGAATGACTGGTATTAACGCGGGTGCAATGGCGGAGTTCCATTAATCCCGGCGTTGCTTTGATCAGAGGTAAGATTTTCTCTTCCTTCTCCGCACTGCACACACTGCACACACTGCACACACTGCACACACTGCACAAAAAAAGACCTACGTTTGTAAATTCGTCAATGCATTCTATGCTACGAGGGCTAAAAGATTTATCAGAGGAACAAAAATGTTCATTAAGGGATTTTCCAAAGGCTTTTTCATCGCGATTCTTTTTATCGTCACTTTGGCTTTTTTCGATGTATTAAGGCCTTACTACTCTTCCGTACTATGGGCAATTATTCTCGCTGTCATTTTCAATCCGTTAAAGAACCGGCTGAAACAGGTTGTCGGTGATCGTAACGGCCTGGTCTCTCTGCTGACCGTTTTGATTATTTGTCTGATTGTCTTCACCCCTCTGGCTATTATAACCTCGTCGCTGGCGCTTGAATTCAATGCGGTTTACACCAAACTGCAGGGAAATCAGACACAGTTACCCGTGATCCTCGCGGATTTCATCCGTCATTTACCACGATGGGCACGGCACTTCCTGTCAGACAATGATCTCGACAGCACCGCGGAGATCCAGAAAAAACTTTCTGATGTTGCACTGCAAGGCAGTCAGTACCTGGCTGGCAGCGTTTTCGTGATAGGTAAGAGCACATTCGGCTTTGTCGTGGGTTTCGGCATCATGCTGTATATCCTGTTCTTCCTGATCAAGGATGGCGCTTATCTGGTCAATATGACACTCGCCACCTTGCCATTGTCACGGTATGTAAAGCATCACCTGTTTATGAAGTTTGCAGCCGTTTCGCGGGCAACAGTAAAAGGTACCGTTGTGGTGGCGATTGTTCAGGGCGCGCTGGGCGGTATTGCATTTTACATCGCCGGTCTGGACGGAAGCCTGCTTTGGGGCGCACTGATGGCGTTCCTGTCGATCATTCCGGCAGTAGGTTCAGCCATTATCTGGGTGCCAGCCGCCATCTATTTCTTCGCGTCCGGGATGCTATGGCAGGGGATCTTCATTGTGGCCTTCTTTGTGGTGGTGATTGGCATCGTGGATAACGTTTTACGCCCGCTGCTGGTCGGCAAAGACACCAAAATGCCGGATTATCTTATCCTGATCACCACGCTTGGTGGCATGGAAGTGTATGGCATCAATGGCTTCGTGATTGGTCCGCTGATTGCAGCATTATTCATCGCCTGCTGGAACATTCTTTCTGGCCGGGATCATCAGAACAATACCGATGAGATTGATGAAGACTTTATCGAAGAAGGGAAAAACCACCCGGATGCCTGATACTCTCAGCGGCTGAGACAATCTGCCGGGTTTTACCAAATATGATTATGAAGTTTTCATAACCTGGCGTAGAAATAAGAAGCAATAAATACTCTTTGTCTGAAGGGGGCAATGAATGAAAAATATCATCTTAAGTATGGTCGCAAAAATCTCCCGGATGGAAGCTGATTCCAAGCAACTTACCGCGCAGGTTGAGGCTCAGTCCCTTTTGCTGAGTGCTATATTTTTAACTGTCGGTAAAAATGGCGGCCCCCAGGAAATTATCGAAAGCGTGAACAAAGCCATCAACTCAGCGCTCGACTCTGCTGATGAGGTGCTTAAATCAGACGCTAAGATTTTGTTCGAGCAATTCCAGGCACTCATTGAACTCACCCGGTTGATTGATAAAGAAGATCCGGAGCTGGATGCCGAAGCACTCAGTGCGATGAACAGTGTCAGACCCGATTCTGAAATCTAGAGTAAAAGCATCTGCAATAAAAATCCCCGGCGATTGCCGGGGATTTTTGTTTTCAGAGCATCAACAACGCAGGTTATCTCGCCCAGCTCGGTTTATTCAAAATATGATCCTGCCAGTCTTCAACATCATCTTCGCGCACAGCAATGTAGCGTACGGAGATCTGCGCCGTATGCATGGCCGATTTCGATGCTTTGTTCAGCAGCGGATGCCACGGCAGCAACGGACGTCCTTCGCCGATCAGGCGATAGGCACAGGTTGGCGGCAGCCAGTCGAAGGTTGTCAGATTTTCGCGGGTCAGTTTGATGCAATCTTCTTCCAGCGTGAAACGACGTTCGTAGTTACGGCACTGGCAAGATTTGATGTTGAGCTGATTACAGGCAACATTGGTGAAGTAGATTTCATCGGTGTCTTCGTCGATCAGCTTATGCAGACAGCATTGTCCGCAGCCGTCGCACAATGCTTCCCATTCTTCGTCGGTCATTTCAGACAGCGTTTTTTGCTGCCAAAAAGCGGGTTCAGTCATAATGTGCATCCGGTATAAAGAAAATGAGGGTGCTTATATAGACGCTTTAGCCTGCAGATGCAAGTAAAGCCGCCGGAAATCAACTCCGGCGCAAAGGAGAAACACCGTCAGATGACGCGGGAGTTAACCTGTTTACCATTCAGTGTAGCCACAATTTCATCACCCGCATTTAACGGGCCGACGCCGTGTGGTGTACCGGTCAGAATGATGTCGCCCGCACGCAGCGTAAAGAAGCGGCTCATGTAGGCTATCAGCGGCAGAAGCGGCGTCAGCATATCGCGGGTATTCCCGCTCTGACGCACTTCTCCATTGATCTCTAACCGTAGTTCGGCCTGCTGTGCATCACCAAATTCACTCACCGGAATAAATCCGCTCATCGGGCAGGAACCGTCAAACCCTTTGGCTTTTTCCCAGGGTTGTCCGGCTTGTTTGAACGCTGACTGCAAATCCCGCAGCGTCAGGTCAAGCGCCAGCCCGTAACCGGCGATAGCATTAGCGACGCGATCTTCCGTCGCCTGTTTTAGCGGTGTACCGATAAGCACAGCCAGTTCGACTTCATGATGTACCGAACCCAGATCCTTCGGCAGGGCTATGGGCTGGCGAAAATCGCACAAGGCGGTTTCCGGTTTGATAAATAACACCGGTTCCGCCGCTTTCTGCCCGCCCATCTCTTTAATATGATCCGCGTAGTTACTGCCGACACACACGACTTTGTTAACCGGAAAATCCAGTAATGCGCCGTGCCAGTCTCTGTGTTGGTACATACAGCCTCTCCTTGAAGTTAGGAATTTCAGCCGCTGAACGGGTTATGCGGTGCCGGTGCTAACGGTGCAGAAGGCGCCGGGGTTGTAGCCGGTGCAGAATCGCCGGAAACCACCGGGGCCTGTACGCCCGTTATACCATCCGCCATCATGCCTATACTCAGCGCGAAATAGGTTGAACGGTTCCAGTGCATGATCGTACGGAAGTTATCGTAAACCAGGAACGCGCGCCCCTGAGTGTCATCCGGTGTGATAATCCACGCACGGGTGGCTGTGGACGTCAGCGGGCTGCCGTCAACCTGCGTCACGCCGCGCTGCTGCCAGTAACTGGCCGGATGCATCTGGTTGTTTTTCAGCCCCGCCAGAGCACCATCAAAGTTAGCCGGTAATTTCACTTCCTGGCCCCAGCCCTGATCGCCTTTCCAGCCTTCTTTCGCCAGATAATTGGCCGTGGAGGCAAAAACATCATCGGTGTTTTTCCAGATGTCTATTTTGCCGTCGCCGTTGCCGTCAGCGCCGTAAGTCAGGTAAGAGCTTGGCATAAACTGCGACTGCCCCATCGCTCCTGCCCAGGAACCTTTCATCATGTCGCTGGTGGCATGCCCTGAATCGACAATTTTAAGTGCGGACATAAATTCTTTAGTGAAGAACGCTTCACGACGCCCTTCGAATGCCAGCGTGGCCAGCGCGGAAAACACATCTTCTTTGCCCTGTATTTTCCCAAAGCTGCTTTCCATCGCCCATAACGCCACAATGTACTGCGGCTGGACGCCATAACGGTCACTGGCTTTGGTCAGCGCAGGCAAATTACTCTGCAGCTGTTCCTGCCCCTGTTTGATCTTCCATTCAGGCAGAACGCGGGTCAGATAATCATCGAGAGTAATTTTCTTTTCGAGCTGATTGCGGTCTGAATTGATTACGCGATCAACAAAATGAATGTTAGCGAAGGTGCTGTCGACAGTCTGCTGGCTGATCCCTTGTGAGAGCGCCTGTGCTTTAAGTTTTTCGATATAAGCCGGGAATTCAGCCGGGTCCCGCCCCTGTTCAGCCAGAGAGGTTTTACCAGAAGGCGCTGCCGGTGCGGCAGCGGTTGGCGCGGTGGCCGTCGCGGACGGCGTGGTTGTTTGCCCTGAAGTCGCTTTCTGCGCTGCACAACCGCTAAGGATAATCAGCGGTGTTAACACGGCCAGTGCCGACAATTTCATCAATTTCTTCCTTTTGACTTCTGCAAGTGATTCATCACTATAAGCTTTGAGCACGACAACGATGAATGCAAGTCATGCCGTCTGAAAGTTGGGGGATTGCCGAAACAAATGTCAGAAATGTGTTATTTGCTGGCGTCGTTCAGATGAATATTCAATAAACTTTCTACCGGCGGTGGAACCTGCAGATAATAACCCTGTTCTTCCAGCGACTGACGCACTTTAGCAATATCTGCCGTGGCAAGTTTTTCACGGTTTGCCAGGTTTAGCATCATTGAGAACTGAGGCACGCCAAAACCTTTGAGTAATTCTTCAGGCACACGGGAAAAATCGTCTTTTTTTTCGACATACAGATAAGTCTGGTCTCGTTTAGTACTTCTATAGATCACACAAAGCATTTTTTTAACTCTATTTTATTGAAACGGTGGCTTGCCTAGATATAACTGTAACTATAACATGCTTATCGTACATCGGAATATCGCCCCCCGAGTGGTATTCCGGGGATTTAGAGTTGCTGAGACTGAGTCAGGATAGATGTCACAATCGCCAATAGAACTAAAAGGCAGCAGTTTTACCTTATCGGTTGTTCATTTACATAGTTCACAACCTGAGGTTATTCATCAGGCATTACAGGAAAAAGTGGAGCAAGCTCCAGCCTTTTTGAAAAATGCCCCTGTTGTTATCAACGTTGCCTCGCTGACCGGTGAAGCAAACTGGAAAGACATTCAACAGGCTGTCGCTTCTGCAGGCTTTCGCATTGTTGGCATCAGTGGTTGCAAAGATGAAGCGCAAAAACGCGCCCTTTCCCGCACCGGTTTACCGCTGCTGAGTGAAGGCCGCGCACAGCGTATCGCCGCAGAACCACCGGTTCCTGTCGTGCCCGACAATGCCCCGGCTAAAACACGCATTGTCAGTACCCCGGTCAGATCCGGCCAACAAATTTATGCCCGTAACAGCGACCTCATCGTGACCAACAGTGTCAGCGCAGGTGCGGAACTGATTGCCGATGGCAATATCCACATCTACGGCATGATGCGAGGCAGAGCGCTGGCTGGCGCCGCAGGCGATGCAAATTGTCAGATTTTTTGCACGCAGTTAGGCGCTGAACTCGTCTCTATCGCAGGGCAATACTGGTTGAGTGATCAAATCCCGACCGATTACCTCGGTCAGGCAGCGCGCCTCAGCCTGTTAAATAATGTGTTAACCATTCAACCTTTAAACTAAGCCCTTTTGACAAGGAATCCATTCATGGCACGCATCATAGTTGTTACATCGGGTAAAGGGGGCGTTGGCAAGACCACTTCAAGCGCGGCCATTGCTACCGGTTTAGCTCAAAAAGGCAAAAAGACTGTTGTTATCGATTTCGATATCGGTCTGCGTAATCTCGACCTGATTATGGGCTGTGAGCGCCGGGTGGTTTATGATTTCGTTAACGTGATCCAGGGTGATGCCACGCTGAATCAGGCGCTTATCAAAGATAAACGCACCGAAAACCTCTTTATTCTTCCGGCTTCGCAAACACGCGATAAAGACGCGCTGACCCGCGAAGGCGTGGAGAAGATCCTGAACGATTTAGCCGAAATGGAATTTGATTTCGTGGTGTGCGATTCCCCTGCGGGCATCGAAACCGGCGCACTGATGGCGTTGTATTTCGCCGATGAAGCCGTGATCACCACCAACCCAGAAGTCTCTTCCGTTCGTGACTCCGACCGCATTCTGGGCATTTTGTCTTCAAAATCTCGCCGTGCGGAACAAGGCTTAGAGCCTATCAAAGAACATCTGCTTCTTACCCGTTACAACCCGGGCCGTGTCAGCCGTGGCGACATGCTGAGCATGGAAGATGTGCTGGAAATCCTGCGTATTCCTCTGATTGGGGTTATCCCTGAAGATCAGTCTGTACTGCGTGCGTCCAACCAGGGCGAGCCGGTTATTCTTGATCAGGAATCCGATGCAGGGAAAGCGTATGACGATACGGTCAGCCGTCTGCTTGGGGAAGAACGTGCATTCCGTTTCATTGAGGAAGAGAAGAAGAGTTTCCTGAAACGCCTTTTTGGGGGATAAACCATGGCATTGTTAGATTTCTTTCTGTCCCGCAAAAAATCGACAGCCAATATAGCCAAGGAACGGCTACAGATCATCGTAGCCGAACGGCGTCGAGGGGATAGTGAACCATCGTATCTGCCTGAACTGAAACGTGACATTCTGGCGGTCATCTGTAAGTACATTAAGATTGACCCGGAAATGTTGCAGGTTCAGTTCGAGCAAAAAGGTGACGATATTTCTGTACTGGAACTTAACGTCACCCTGCCAGAATCGGAAGAAACGCCTAAATGACAGCAGTCTGTTTGCCGTGTTTGCAGGTGTTTTTTTCAGCATAACGCCCCCTGTTTTCTCAGGGGGCTATTGCCTTTTATCCCGTTCCCTTCTGTTTTTTTCTTCCTGACTCAAAATAACCACTGTATATATCTCCATAGAACGGGCTAATTTCCCGTCTGTTTATGTTTATTGGTGATAATTTTGATTAAGACTCATCTTATTCAGACTGGAATTTAATATCCCTACACTGGCCTGATTAGCGATATTTTATGCTTAAGGATTATCGGGAAATATAAAATAAAAAGAGCGGGACATTTGCCCGCTCCTTTTTAACACCTGTTCATTTTCCTTCTTAAAAGAAGGGATTAATAATTGCTCAAAATGTCATTTAGCCTTTCAGCTAACAACTTCCCGCGCCAGCCACTGATTAATTCCGGTTGTGATTCTTTATCTTTTAGCTTCCAGTGACAGGTGAGTAACTGATTAATCTGACGACGTGATGCCAGCATTTCAACGCTCAGTTTGCTCTCTTCACTGACAGTCTGAATAAGAGCCTTAATATCCTTAAAGACTTTGCGGTAACCCGGCTGATCTATCAGGTTCAAAATCGGTGCAGGAAGTTCCGTTTCATCCAGTGCATTAGATTCATCCACCAGCGCCAGCAATGTACGCCCGTGATAGCGAATTTCCGGGCCACTCAGCCCCAGCGCTTCCAGCTCCCCCAGCGATGTTGGCTGATAGCGCGCCACCTGCCAGAGGTTTTCCTCACGTACGACAAAATTAACGGCCAGATCACGCTGACGGGCCTGGTTAAGGCGCCACGCGGCTAACAATTTCAGGCACCCCAACTGACGTGGACGCAACTGAAAAGCGTTACTGATTTCCAGATAAGCCAGTTCCGGTTGCAGCACTTCCTTACGGCGGCGGCACAGTGCAAGGCATTCATCCAGCGCGGCGTCCATCCACCCTGCTTCTTGTGTTTCACGCATCAGCTGATCGGCCAGCGGCAGTAAATACCACACGTCAGCCGCGGCATAAACGCATTGCTTTTCGCTCAAAGGACGGGCTATCCAGTCCGTGCGCGATTCGCTTTTATCCAGCTCAACGCCGGTAGTTTCAGCTACCAGACGTGCAAAACCACAGGACAACGGGCGCCCGCTGAACGCGGCAAGGATCTGCGTGTCAATCAGCGGTGAAGGCATCACCCCAAAAGCATTCAGAAACACTTCCAGATCTTCACTGCCGGCATGCAGGAATTTGATGACATCAGGATTGACCAGCAAATCGATGAAAGGCTGCCAGGCGGTGATCGGTAAAGGGTCAATCAGCGTCAGCCGTTCGCCATCGAATAGCTGGATAAGCCCCAGTTGCGGATAGTAAGTGCGGGTGCGAACAAATTCGGTATCCAGCGCAATTTTACTGTGCGCTTTGGCCTGAAGACAAACTTGCTCCAGCGCGTCATTGGTGGTGATCAACTGATAATTCAAAACATCATTCTCTTAATCATTACTGCGTTATAACGTGATAACGCCGGACATCGCCGGCGTTAAGAATCTGACTCTTTCTGACTGAACAGGCAACCCGCTATGCCGCATCCTGCTTCGGACTGGCTTTCGGTTTCACCTGCTCATCACGAAGTTCCCTTCTGAGGATTTTACCAACATTTGACTTCGGCAACTCATCGCGGAACTCAACAATCTTCGGTACTTTGTAACCGGTTAATAACCGGCGACAATGTGCGAGGAGCTCTTCGCTGGTCAGTGATGGGTCTTTCTTCACCACGCAAATTTTGACGATTTCACCCGACGACTCATCCGGCACGCCAATGGCGGCAACTTCGAGTACCTTGTCATGTTGTGAAACCACCTCTTCAATTTCGTTAGGGTAGACGTTGAAACCGGAAACCAGAATCATGTCTTTTTTACGGTCAACAATTCGTAAGAAACCCTGCTCGTCCACTGTAACGATATCGCCCGTCGATAACCAGCCATCTTTTAGCACCTCATCGGTGGCGGAAGGTCGTTGCCAGTAACCCAGCATAACCTGCGGGCCTTTAACCCACAGCTCACCAGGCTGGCCCGGCGCGACATCCTGACCGTTATCGTCCACAAGGCGGACTTCCGTAGACGGAACCGGCAGGCCGATACTGCCACTGTAATGTTTCAGATCATACGGGTTGCCAGCCACCAGCGGTGAACATTCTGTCAGTCCGTAACCTTCCAGCAGATGTTTACCAGTCAGTTTTTCCCACTTCTCAGCCACTGATTTCTGCACCGACATTCCTCCGCCGACTGAAAGGCGCAGTGAAGAGAAATCAAGCTCACGGAAATCTTCATTGTTGAGCAATGCATTGAATAACGTATTCACGCCGCTGATAGCCGTGAAAGGATATTTGCCGAGTTCTTTGACCATCCCCGGCACGTCGCGCGGATTGGTGATGAGCAGGCTTTTACCGCCCAGTTCAAGGAACAGCAGGCAATTCACTGTCAGTGCGAAAATGTGATACAGCGGAAGTGCGGTCACCACCAGTTCATGCCCCGGCTGTAACAACGGTGCATAGGCCGCTTTCGCCTGCTCCAGATTTGCCTGCATGTTGCGGTGGGTCAGCATCGCCCCTTTCGCCACGCCTGTCGTTCCGCCGGTATATTGCAGAAAAGCCAGATCATCATTAATGATATCGGGTTTGATGTATTGCAGGCGACGCCCGCGCTGTAAGGCGGTGCGGAAGGAAATCGCGTTCGGCAAGTGGTATTTCGGCACCAGCCGTTTGATATATTTCACCACAAAGTTAACCAGTGTGCCCTTCGCTGCAGAAAGCTGATCGCCCATTCGGGTCAGGATCACATGCTTAACCTGGGTTTTGTATACCACTTTTTCCAGGGTATGGGCGAAGTTGGAAACAATCACAATGGCACTGGCACCGCTGTCGTTAAGCTGATGCTCGAGTTCACGCGGCGTATACAGCGGATTGACGTTGACGACCACCATACCGGCGCGCAATACGCCAAACAGGGCAATCGGATATTGCAGCAGATTCGGCATCATCAGGGCAACGCGGTCGCCCTTTCTGAGTCCCAGTTCATTTTGTAAATAGGCGGCGAAAGCACGGCTACGCTCTTCGAGCTTGCGGTAAGTCATCACCTCGCCCATGTTGATAAATGCCGCGTTGTCTGCGTAACGCAATGTGGCATTTTCAAACATCTCGACCAGCGAACTGTAGCGGTCAGGATCGATGTTCTCAGGAACATCTGCCGGATATCGTTTTAGCCAAACCTTTTCCAAGGTATCACTCCTGAAATCATGTTCTGTTGCCGTCTCTATTCGACGAGTTTTATCACGTCTTTAACAATATTTTAACTCAGCTTACCAGTTGCGTTTCAAACAATGTCGAGGTTGAGAGGCGGGTCACTTTTTCTGTGCCCTTACTTTGCCAAACCATCCATGGCAGAAAATAAAAAGGCGGCAATTAAGCCGCCTTAACAACGATCTTCTCTTCATGTCATTTCTTTGGCCACGACACAACAGAATGTGTCGCTGCCGGTTTTACTGTCGCCGGGAGAAGTGCGCCCTGTGCAGGCGTTGTTTCGTGCGGCGCAGGCGGTCTATTCTGTAACGACGTTTTCGACCCGTGCCGGTGCTGTGTTATACCAGCCGGGACCCCAACCAGGCCCAAATCCTCGCCCCCAGGAATCATACGGCCCGCCAAAACCATACCCCCACGGGCCGATAGGTTGAGGCGGCATAACGACCTGTTGCTGTATCCGCCAGCGTTTGTAGCTGTTGACATTGACGGTAACGAAGTCATAAGACGTCTGACCAATGGTGCCTTTTTCCACGCCGGTAATTGGCCCGACGACGGTCACCAGCTGATTGCGGTAATCCACCGGATCCACAAAACCGTTAATGTAAGCCATGATGCGTCCGCGCGATGCTGCGCCTAAAATCGGGCGTGCACCCTCATCCAGCGGAACGGTCGCGATTTCCAGACGCGTCTTGTTTTGCAAGTTGGTCACGGAAATCACTTTACCGCCAAAACGCGATTCCTGCCCGACGTACAACCCCGGCGCGCCCTGCACCGCCTGTAAATTCATTTGCGGTGTAGCCGTGGTACCGCGAATTTCATCAGGTACCGTGACACAACCTGATAATACCAACACGCTGAGCGCCACGGCACTCAGCACCATTTTCTTACCCGCGATCCCTGATAACTGCTGAACAACAGACCACTTACGCATTACGATGACTCCTGTGCAAACTCTTCATTTTGACCGTCTTTTGATGCACAAGTTGCCATGACTTATCGGCCTGGCAGCTTTTTCCACGTCACTTCATTACGCAGGTAGGTCGGTTCAGCATCTTCCGGATTAACGCGAATACCGTTTTCCCAGAGCCGGAGCGCCAGCGGCAGCATGTCTTCCGCCTGCGGCAGTAACATTTTGCCATCAAATAATTCCACCATCGGAGATTCACCCAACAAATGTGGATAAGCTTCCCAGCCAGTACCTGCGGTGGCAAACCGCCCGGTTAGCTCACCCGCACGCGCCAGAAGCTGTTCAGGTTTGATCACCTTTTCAGTATCTTCGCCATGCCAGACACCTTGTGCATCGCGGGTAAATTCGCCCCAATAGACTTCCCCCATACGCGCATCAATGGCGGTAAGCACCCGGTCAGCGCCGGTCTGGCGACAGGCGCCCTGCGCCATCGTTTGCAATGTTGAGACGGGTAACAAAGGCAGTTCTGCGCCAAGCGATAAACCTTGAGCAATACCAATGCCGATACGCACGCCAGTAAAACTGCCCGGTCCCCGGCCAAAAGCCAGGGCGTCGAGTTGTTTCAGTGAAAGCCCCGCTTCGGCGAGGATCTGCTGCACCAGCGGCAGAATGCGCTGCGTATGTTCGCGGGCGCAGAGTTCAAAATGAGCGAGTGTTTCGCCCTGATTGTAAAGCGCAACGGAACAGGCTTCTGTCGCCGTATCAATTGCTAAAATTCGCGTGGACATGCCAAACCTCAGGCGGGGAAATTAATAAGTTATACCCTAAATACTTCGGGTTGCAGGAAGTCGACAAGCTTGTGAATCCCCGGGAGCTTAGATAACTAAGTGACAGGGGTGAGCGAGCGCAGTCAACGCATCTGCAACGTGAAATACGACCGGTATAAGAACCTTTTTCGGGGCGGCATCTTAGCATAAACAAAGGGCTAATTCTGCTCTCCGGCGTTCTGTAAAAAGCGGATCGCTTGTGCCAGATCACGGGTGCGCGGTGTGGGCGGCAAACTGTTGAGGAAAACTTCACCATACGGACGCATTACCAGCCGGTTATCACAAATCACCATCACGCCGCGATCAGCCGTATCACGGATCAAGCGTCCGACGCCCTGCTTAAGGGTAATGACGGCATCCGGTAATTGTACGTCATTGAACGGATCTCCGCCGCGCAGACGGCAATCCTCAATACGGGCTTTGAGCAACGGATCGTCAGGCGACGTGAACGGCAGTTTGTCGATGATTACACACGACAGCGCGTCACCACGCACATCCACGCCTTCCCAGAAGCTGCTGGTGGCGACCAGTAACGCGTTACCGGCTTCGACAAACTGCGCCAGCAACTGACCCTTACTGGTTTCGCCCTGCAATAAAACCGGCAGCGTCAGGCTGGCCCTGAATTCTTCCGCCAGTTCGCGCATCATTTTATGAGACGTACACAAGAAGAAACAGCGGCCTTTGTTGGCTTCGATAAGCGGACGCAGCATGCGCGCCAGCTGTTTCGAACTGCCCTGCCCGTTCGATTCAGGCAAAAAGCGCGGAACGCACAACAACGCCTGTCTGGCGTAATCAAACGGGCTCGGCAGCAACAATGTTTCTGCCTCATCCAGCCCCAGGCGCTCGGTAAAATGATGCAACTGGTCGTTCACCGAAAGCGTCGCAGAGGTGAAAATCCACGCCCCCGGTTTTTCTTTCATCATCTCGCTGAATTTGTCAGTCACTGACAACGGCGTCAGCGCCAGTACGAAATGGCGGGAGTTACATTCGTACCAGTAACTGTAACCCGGGATCGACACGTCTTTCAGGCGCTTGAGACGGTTGCGGTAAAGCGTTGCCCGTTCAAACGCGGCGTCCAGCAATGCAGAACGGCCGAGTGATAATTTGACCACGTCGTAGCACAGCTCCAGCGCGTCATCGAGCAACAGTAAGGCACGCTGAATGGCGGGCTGGCTGAGAACGTCACGAAGATTGCCGCGAAAACCGGGCTCGCCGAGCGCCAGACGGAAATCCATTGTGCTCTGGCTCAGCCGGTCCGCGCTTTTCTGCAACTGCACCGAGTCACGGACCTCCGTGCGGTAAGCAATGGTGATGTCTTTAGCCATATCAAGCAGTTGGCGGCTGGTGACCTGCTGGCCAAAATACTGGCTGGCAATGTCCGGGATCTGATGCGCTTCGTCAAAAATCATCACGTCAGCTTCGGGGATCAGCTCGCCAAAGCCGCTCTCTTTCACCACCATATCCGCCATAAACAGATGATGGTTCACCACCACCACATCGGCGTCCATCGCCTTACGGCGGGCTTTTACCACGAAGCATTCTTTGTATAACGGGCAGTCACTGCCAAGACAATTGTCGTTGGTACTGGTCACCAGCGGCCAGACAAAGCTGTCTTCCGGCACCACGGTGCAGGTGCTGATATCGCCCTCTTCTGTACTGCTCGACCAGTGACGCAGATGTGCCAGTTCGCTGAGCGCCTGGCTGGCGAGATCGCCGCCGGAAAGCGATTGCTGCTCCAGACGTTCCAGACATAAATAGTTTGAGCGCCCTTTCAGCAGAGCGAGACGGCCTTTGAAGTTCAGCGCACTGGCAACTTTGGGCAAATCACGGGAATACAATTGATCCTGTAAGTTTTTGGATCCGGTGGAGATAATGACTTTTTTGCCGGAGCGCAATGCCGGTGCCAGATACGCGTAGGTTTTACCGGTACCAGTACCGGCTTCCACCACCAGCCCTTGCTTACCGCTGATGGCTTTGCTGACAGCCTGCGCCATCAGACGCTGAGGTTCACGGGGTTTAAAACCTTCAATTTTCTGCGCCAGTGCGCCGTCTGTTGCGAAATCGTCTGTCACTCTGTCTCTCTACCTGTACGGATCAGCAGTGATTATGCCAATCCCTCGCCCCGACTACCACCGCCATCTGCCAATCCAACGCATTCAACCTTTGTGATACCCTTAGCGCCATCAAAAAAAGTGACTAACCGGAGCCAAAAACATGACCATCGAACGTATCCGCCCTGAACCACGGATGTCCGACATCGTTATTCATAACGACACCATTTATTACACGGCGGTGCCGGAAAATCTGGACGCGAATGCAAAAGACCAGACGACGGAAACACTGGCAATCATCGATGCCGCGCTGACTGAAGCAGGCTCAGACAAGAGCAAAATTCTCGATGCCACCCTGTTTCTGGTCAATAAAGAAGATTTCCCGGCGATGAACGAAGCCTGGGATGCCTGGGTATCGCCGGGCAATGCACCGGTGCGCTGTACCGTGCAGGCCAACCTGATGAATCCGAAATACAAGATTGAAATTAAGATTATCGCGGCACGTTAGCCTCTGATTTTCAGGCATAAAAAAACCTCCCGCGGGAGGTTTTCATTCTTAGTACGTCGCAGTTTTAGATCTTAGCACCGGCCACGGCTTCTTTAGCCAGTTCAGTGATCCGTGCGTAATCACCGCTTTCCAGCGCATCGGCTGGTACCAGCCATGAACCACCGATACACAGCACGCTTTTCAGCGCCAGGTAATCACGATAGTTCGCCGGTGAAATCCCGCCGGTCGGACAGAAACGCACCTGCGGGAACGGGCCGGCAATCGCCTGCAACGCTTTCACGCCGCCATTGGCTTCAGCCGGGAAGAATTTAAATTCACGCAAACCGGCATCCAGACCCATCATCAGTTCGGATACAGTACAAATCCCGGGAATTAAAGGGATAGAACCGGCATTGGCGGCTTTAAGTAAAGACTCAGTCAGGCCAGGGCTAATCGCAAACTGAGCACCTGCCTCGGTCACTTCAGCCAGTTGCTCAGGATTGAGCACGGTACCCGCACCAATGATGGCGTCCGGTACTTCTTTTGCGATAGCGCGGATCGCATCCATCGCGCATGGGGTACGCAACGTCACTTCCAGCACACGCACGCCACCGGCAACCAGTGCTTTGGCCAGCGGGACCGCATGCTCCAGTTTGTTGATAACAATCACAGGAACAACCGGCCCTGAGGTCAGAATTTGTTCCGCGCTTGTTTTCCAGTTTTTCATCTTGTTCTCCATTTATGCCCGCAGGCACCGTTGTGATTGATGGCGCGCCCCTGCCACAGGGACCAGCAGAATAAAAAATCCTGCCAGAAACCGACCACACCCGATTGGACGATACTCCCCTCCCCGCCACACCTGAAGCCGCAACGGTGTTAGCTGCAACTTCAATTATTTTGGGGAGTCATTTACTCAATGCATTATCCGTTACTCGAACTCGTTCCATGAACGACCGTCGCGGGTGATCATCGCCACAGACGCTACCGGACCCCATGTCCCGGACTGATACGGTTTTGGTGCTTCGCTTTCTGCCGCCCACGCATTCATGATGGAGTCGACCCATTTCCAGGCTTCTTCCACTTCATCACGACGCACGAACAGCGCCTGGATCCCACGCATGGTTTCCAGCAACAGGCGCTCGTAAGCATCCGCAATATGCTGTTCATTGAAGGTTTCAGTGAAGCTCAGATCCAGCTTGGTGGTTTGCAGACGGTGTTTGTGCTCAAGACCCGGCACTTTGTTCAGTACTTCGATCTCGATACCTTCGTCCGGTTGCAGACGAATCGTCAGTTTATTCTGCGGCAACTGCTGGTAAGAATCACGGAACAGGTTCAGCGCAGGGTTTTTGAAATACACCACGACTTCTGAACATTTGCTCGGCAGACGCTTACCGGTACGCAGGTAGAACGGCACACCCGCCCACTGCCAGTTGTCGATATCCACGCGGATAGAAACAAAGGTCTCAGTGCTGCTGGTTTTTTTCGCGCCTTCTTCTTCCAGATACCCCGGCACTTTCTTGCCTTGCACAAAGCCGGCGGTGTACTGGCCGCGCACGGTGTTTTCACGCACGTTGGACTGGTCGATACGGCGCAGGGATCGCAGCACTTTCACTTTTTCGTCACGGATACGGTCGGTGCTCAGATCAGCCGGAGGCGACATGGCGATCATGGTCAGAATTTGCAGCAAGTGGTTCTGGATCATGTCGCGCATCTGACCCGCGTCATCGAAGTAACCCCAGCGGCCTTCGATACCGACTTCTTCAGCGACGGTGATCTGCACATGATCGATGGTGCGGTTATCCCAGTTGCTGGCAAACAGATTGTTAGCAAAACGCAGGGCCAGAAGGTTCAGTACCGTTTCTTTACCCAGATAGTGGTCAATACGGTAAACCTGGGACTCAGCAAAGTATTCCGCCACCTGATCGTTAATAACCTGAGAAGACTCCAGAGAGTGTCCCAGTGGTTTTTCCATCACGACCCGCGCAGGCTCTTTGTTCAGCCCGGCTTCGCCCAGACCGCGGCAAATCGCACCGAAGTGACCTGGCGCAATGGCAAAGTAGTTAATGGTGGCGCGATTTTGCTGGTCGAGCATTTTGCCCAGCACTTTGAAATGCTTCACATCGTTGACATCAAGGTTACAGAAATCAAGACGGGCACTGAGTTTATCCCACAGTTGCGGATCAATCTTTTCTTTCATGAAAGTGGTCAGCGCTTCTTTAACCACTTCGGTATAGGCCGCTTTGTCCCATTCCGCACGTCCGACACCGATGATGCGGGTGTCCGGGTGAATGTGACCCGCTTTCTCTAACTGATACAGGGAAGGCAACAGCTTACGGCGCGCAAGATCGCCCTTTGCACCGAAAATTACCAGATCACAAGCCTGGGCTGTCTGAGTTACCGCCATGTTCTTCTCCTCAATGCAGGAATACCTAACATATTTCTGGTTGCTGTGCGTGAGCCGCAACTCGAATTATCTCGGGTACATATTGTAATTTTATTTCAGCAACAATGTACTCTGATTGCCCGTGAGCCGTAAACCATGATCTGACAGGGGGATAACTCTGCGGAAAACCTTGTTTTTATCATAAGTCTCTCAGCTGCTGTCAAAACCCACAACATTCTGTAATTTTATGACAAAACTGAACAGAATTTACCATACTGAAAGTTAGATCTCGGTCAAACTCTGACAAAAAAAGCGGTTTTTTCGCCTGACTGACGCTGCCAACGGCATTAAGCGCGTAGTATATTTTCATCAAATCAACACGATTTCCTCTTTTCAAAGAAATCGTTGAAACCTATGAGTGTCATGCTTATGAATACGTTGGAAAAAATCCAGACCCACCTTGACATTCTGAGTAAGTCAGAACGCAAAGTCGCCGAAGTTATCCTCGCAGCCCCGCACATTGCCATTCACTCCAGTATTGCCACTCTCGCCCGCATGGCGGACGTCAGTGAACCTACTGTAAACCGTTTTTGCCGTCGCCTCGACACAAAAGGGTTTCCGGATTTTAAATTACATCTGGCACAAAGTCTGGCAAACGGTACACCTTATGTGAACCGTAACGTGGATGAAAGCGACAGCGTCAGCGCTTACACCAGTAAAATTTTCGAATCCGCCATGGCCAGCCTCGATCAGGTGAAAAATACCCTTGATATTACCGCCATCAACCGTGCGGTCGATTTACTCACCCAGGCGAAAAAGATTTCCTTCTTTGGACTGGGCGCTTCAGCCGCCGTGGCGCATGATGCCATGAATAAATTCTTCCGCTTTAACATTCCCGTGGTGTATTTCGATGACATCGTCATGCAGCGTATGAGCTGCATGAACTCCAGCGAAGGCGATGTGGTGGTGCTGATTTCCCACACTGGCCGCACCAAAAATCTGGTCGAGCTGGCGCAGCTTGCCCGCGAAAATGACGCCACGGTCATCGCCATCACGTCCTTTAATACGCCACTGGCGCATGAGGCCACGCTGGCCCTGTTACTGGATGTTCCGGAAGATACCGACGTTTATATGCCGATGGTTTCACGAATCGCCCAGTTAACCTTGATTGATGTGCTGGCTACCGGGTTTACGTTGCGTCGTGGTGCAAAATTCAGAGATAACCTGAAGCGGGTCAAAGAAGCGTTGAAAGAATCGCGCTTTGATAAGGGAATGGTTGTCCCAAACCTGCCAGAGTAAGCTCGTCATTCGAGTCGGCACATCAAATCATTCACACAATATATGACCGTATCATCATTGATTTAATAGGGAGTCTGGCAGGAAATCTTCACGCAAAGTGCGCAGGGTAAATGTCAGACATGAGGTCAGCGGGTCACACAGGTGAAACCCTTTTGTATTACAATTACACCTAAACCTAATGTGGGCTCGCTGTTTTTTTGCAATACCATGTTTCATCAGTTAACGGAGTTAGGCATGTCCAGAAGGCTCAGAAGAACGAAGATCGTTACCACGCTCGGCCCTGCAACTGACCGCGACAATAATCTTGAGAAGATCATTGCTGCCGGTGCAAACGTTGTGCGTATGAATTTCTCCCACGGAACCGCTGAAGATCACATTCTTCGTGCAAACAAGGTGCGTGAAATTGCCGCCCGCCTCGGCCGCCACGTCGCGATTCTTGGTGATCTGCAAGGTCCAAAAATCCGCGTATCAACCTTCAAGGAAGGTAAAGTTTTCCTCAATATCGGCGATAAATTCCTGCTCGATGCCAACATGAGTAAGGGTGAAGGCGATAAAGAAAAAGTCGGTATCGACTATAAAGGTTTGCCTGCTGATGTGGTGCCGGGTGACATTCTGTTACTTGATGATGGCCGTGTGCAGTTGAAAGTGCTGGAAGTTCAGGGCATGAAGGTGTTTACGGAAGTCACCGTGGGCGGCCCGCTGTCTAACAATAAAGGCATCAACAAGCTGGGCGGGGGTCTTTCTGCCGAAGCCCTGACTGAAAAAGATAAAGCAGACATTATTACTGCGGCCAAAATGGACGTAGATTATCTGGCAGTTTCATTCCCACGCACCGGCGAAGATCTTAACTACGCACGCCGTCTGGCCCGCGATGCAGGCTGTAATGCGCAGATCGTCTCTAAAGTTGAACGCGCTGAAGCGGTGGCGTCGGATGAAGCAATGGATGACATCATCCTGGCTTCCGATGTCGTGATGGTTGCCCGTGGTGACCTGGGTGTTGAAATCGGTGACCCTGAGCTGGTCGGTATCCAGAAAAAACTGATCCGTCGTGCGCGTCAGCTCAACCGTGCGGTGATCACTGCGACCCAGATGATGGAATCGATGATCACCAATCCGATGCCAACCCGTGCAGAAGTGATGGACGTCGCGAACGCCGTGCTCGATGGCACCGATGCGGTCATGCTGTCAGCGGAAACGGCAGCGGGCCAGTATCCTGCTGAAACTGTGGCGGCCATGGCGCGCGTTTGTCTGGGCGCAGAAAAAATCCCAAGCATTAACGTCTCCAAACACCGCCTGGACGTGGAATTCGATAACATCGAAGAAGCCATTGCAATGTCCGCCATGTATGCAGCAAACCATCTGAAAGGCGTCACGGCGATCATTTCCATGACTGAATCGGGTCGTACCGCGCTGATGTTGTCACGTATCAGTTCCGGTCTGCCGATCTTTGCCATGTCGCGCCACGAACACACACTGAATCTTACCGCGATTTACCGCGGCGTGACTCCTGTCTTCTTCGACAGCGCGAATGACGGTGTGGCGGGCGCACAGGATGCCGTGAATTTACTGCGTGATAAAGGTTACCTTTTGTCAGGCGATCTGGTGATCATCACCCAGGGTGATGTCATGAGCACCGTCGGCACCACCAATACCAGCCGTATTCTGCGTGTAGAATAATGTCAAAATGTAATAAGATATAAACATGGGGCCGGTTAACTTAACCGGCCTTTTTACTTTCGCCCTGCCCCGAAATTTATTTTCCCGCCTGCTGGTCAGCCAACCTTCTTAAGGTGATCATTATTTTGCCATTACTTTGAAATAATCTGATTCACCGTATAAAACATTGTGCAGCGAAATTTATTACACCTACAAACATTACGCTTAAATATAACTTTTCATCACAAAACAGCCAGCCTTTTAAGTCAACAAACGTATAACAGATACAGATTCTTCCCATAGGAATATGTATATATTGCATTTGATTTAAGCTTTAGTGTGACTCTGATCACATTAAACAATCAAAAAGTTTCGTTATGAGCAAATGTTCACTCTCGTTATTGAATGATAATGATTTGCATTTATAATAATGCTCAATCGTTAAAACCTTGTATAAATCCGCACTAAGGAAATCAAACAAGACATATCACTATTTATTTTTTATAACATAAAATATTTAACCATACATTTTACAGGCATGGCCATCAGCCCTGCCTGCTGATGCCTACGTTCACTGCTAAATCCTGACTTTATCCGGGTGGCCGCCCCACGCCTGCTGAGGATGAAAAGGACTAACCAAAAGGATCCAGAATGAGCCAGATAAATAACTGGGAATTAATGCAATCCGGCACGAAAGACCTGACAACCACTCAGGCGAATATAAGCAAAAATAAAGGTTATATTTTTAACCAGAACAGTACCCCTGAATGGCAGGCGCAGATTGAACAAGGTCTTGAATTAATTAAATCCCATATTAACCATACTGAGAAACCTTTTTCCGGCGTTTCCCCGACTGAATTAGCTGAGCAATTTCGCCATATTGATCTGACAAAACCTTTAGACGGAACCCGACTGGCGCTGGAAGAACTGGATGATTTATATCTTCAGCACGCGGTCTATTTCCACCATCCGAAATACCTCGCGCATCTCAACTGCCCGACCGTGGTGCCTTCCCAGCTGGCGGAGCTGTTTATCAGCGCCATCAACTCCTCGGTAGATACCTGGGATCAGAGCGCAGGCGGCACTCTCATTGAGCAAAAAGTTATTGACTGGACACTCGCCCGTATCGGCTTTGGCGCACAGTCAGACGGTATTTTCACCAGTGGCGGTACGCAGTCTAACCTGATGGCCATGCTGCTGGCACGAGACAGCCATTGCAAGCGCACCCGTCCGCAACACAGCATCAAGTATCAGGGTCTGCCGCCGGAAGCCAACCGCTGGCGCATTTTCAGTTCACAGGTCAGCCACTTCAGTATTCAGAAATCCGCTGCCCTGCTCGGCCTGGGTTACGACGCCGTGGTGCCGGTCGCCTGCGACAGTGCTTTCCGCATGGATATTACCGCGCTCCTTCAGGAGATTGAGCGCTGCCACGCTGAAGGGTTGATTCCGATTGCCATCGTGGCAACCGCCGGTACGACTGACTTTGGCAGCATCGACCCGCTGCATGAGATCGCTGAAATCTGCCGCAAGGAAAAAATCTGGATGCATGCTGATGCCGCCTACGGCTGTGGTTTGCTGGTATCTCCTCAACATCGCCAGCGCATTGAAGGGATCCATCTGGCCGATTCCGTCACCGTGGATTACCACAAATCCTTCTTCCAGCCGGTGAGTTGCAGCGCATTCCTGGTTAACGATCACAGCCATCTGGAGCACGTTACGCATCACGCCGAATACCTGAATCCGCTGAGTGCGAAACTGGAAGGCACGCCGAATCTGGTGAACAAAAGTATCCAGACCACCAAACGTTTCGATGCCCTCAAAATGTGGCTGACGTTGCGCATTATGGGTCAGCAGGCATTAGGCGAATCGTTCGATATGCTGCTGGCGCGCGCAACAGAAACGCATCAGATGATGGAACAGAATCCGAATATTGACGTGCTGCATAAACCGGAACTGAGCACATTGGTGTTCCGTTTCGTACCACGAGTGTCGCTGAGTCATGAACAGATTGACGAAATCAATGCCGGGATCCGCAAGGCCATTTTCCGCGACGGCAGCGCCGTTATCGCCGGTACCAAAGTGCATCAGCGTCAGTATCTGAAATTCACCTTACTGAACCCCACCACCACCACGGAAGACGTTGCCGATGTGCTTAGCCTGATCACGCATTACGGCAAAGAACTGACTGCCAGCACGCTGAGCGCCGCGAAAAACCGGTAAAAGGAGCCGCACTATGAGTACTCGTTCAAACGACCAAACATATGATTTTATCGCCGTGGGCATCGGTCCGTTTAATCTCGGACTGGCCTGTCTGACGGAACCGGTGAAAGAGCTGAACGGTCTGTTTTTAGACCAGAATGACAGCTTCGACTGGCACACCGGTATGATGCTGGAAAGCGCACATTTACAGACACCGTTCATGGCCGATCTGGTGACACTCGCCGATCCGACCAGCCCATACAGTTTTCTCAATTACCTGAAATTACAAGGAAAACTCTATTCGTTCTACATCCGTGAAGATTTCTTCATGATGCGCAAAGAATTCAACCAGTATTGCCAGTGGGCATGCGGTCAGCTGACCAGCCTGCAATTCTCCACGCGCGTGGAACTGGTCACCTGGGATGCCGCACAGGAATGCTATCTGGTCGAAACACGCTCCACCCAAAGCGGTGAAAAACAGATTTACCGCGCCAAACGACTGGTTCTCGGCACAGGACCGTCGGCGTGGATGCCCGCCTGTGCACGGGATGCCGGCAGGAATGTGCATCATTCTTCGGCCTATTTGCCTAACAAAGCACAGGTTCAGAATTCAAAATCTATCACCGTCGTCGGCAGCGGTCAGAGCGCGGCGGAAATTTACTATGATCTGCTCTCTGATATTGATAAGCACGATTACCATCTGACGTGGGTGACCCGCGCCCCGCGTTTTTACCCGCTGGAATACAGCAAACTGACCCTGGAAATGACCTCACCGGAATACATCGATTATTTCCACGCACTGCCGGTGAGCAAGCGCGATCAGCTCAATCGTGAACAAAAATGCCTGTATAAGGGCATTAACATCAGTCTGATCAATGACATCTATGACCTGATGTACATCAAACGCCTCGACGGCCCGCTGAATGTCGATTTGTATACGCATTCTGAACTGACGGCGCTGACCCGCAACCGCAGCGGCGAACTGGAAATGAGCCTGCTGCATCACGAGCAACAGCAGGAATACCTTCACCGCACGGAATCGGTGATCCTCGCGACCGGTTACGCCTATCAGCCACCGCAGTTTGTTGAAGGCATTTACAACCGCATTCAGTGGGATGACGCAGGCCGTTACGCGGTTAACCGCAATTACAGCATTGATGCGCACAACCAGATTTTCGTACAGAACGCCGAACTGCACACGCACGGCTTCGTCACCCCGGATCTGGGCATGGCGTGTTACCGCAACAGCACCATTATCCGCGAAATGCTCGGCCGTGAAGTGTATCCGGTGGAGAAATCCATCGCCTTCCAGACCTTCGGCACCCGCAGCCCTGGCGCAAACTAACGGAGAATTTACCCATGTCTGAAGCCACTTCTCCCTCCCTATTTTCCTGCCAGCGCGACGCAGGAACACTGTCTTTACGCCCGCTGGCTCTGGAAAAAGATGCCGCCGTGTTACACGGCTGGATGACGCAGTCTTATGCGCATTTCTGGGGAATGCAAAACAGTACTGTCGCGGAAGTCGACAGTTTTTACCGCGACCTGACGAAGGGTAAACCGCAGGCCGCACTGATGGGCGAAATCAACGGTCAGCCGCAATTTCTCATCGAATGCTATCCGGTTCAGGACGACCCTCTGCATGAACATTACGACGTCCAGCCCGGCGATATGGGCATGCATATTCTGCTGTCACCGGCTGAAAAACCGCTGTCCGGCTTCAGCTGGCAGGTGTTTTCGGCCGTCATGGAATATCTGTTCAGCCAGCCCGAAGTCCGCCGTGTGGTGGTCGAGCCGGATGTTCGCAACGAAAAAATTCACAAGCTGAATAAGCGCGCCGGTTTCCGCTATCAGAAACAGATTCAACTGACACACAAAACGGCATGGCTGGCATTTTGTCAGCGTGAAGATTTTTATCAGGCAAGCCAGAAGGAAAAACACATCATGACTCCTGCAAAACTGCAAACCGGTGAACACCTGCAACCGGAAATCTGGGCGAAAGCGAATGCCCTTCTGCTGCGTAAGTGCCTGTCCGAACTGACCCATGAGCGTCTGCTCGCGCCTCAGGCGTTGAAAACAACCGGCACCTGGACTGACTATCAGCTGGCAGTTCCGGCCTCAGAAATTGAATACCGTTTCCGTGCGCGTCAGTTGCCTCTGAATGACTGGATGATTGATCTCGGCAGCATTCAGCGTCTGGATAATTTTACCCCGCAGCCGCTGGACGCCGTTAAATTCATCATTGAATTCGCGCAACAGATTGGCATTTCACAAGCCATGCTGCCGACCTATCTGGAAGAAATCAGCAGCACGCTTTACAGCAGTGCCTACAAACTGGCGAACAATCACACCACAGCGAAACAACTGTGTGAGGCCGATTTCCAGACCGTCGAAACCAGCATGACCGAAGGCCATCCTGCCTTTATTGCCAACAACGGCCGTATCGGTTTTGATGCCGGTGATTACGTCCGTTACGCGCCGGAAGCCGCCAGTCCCCTGCAACTGGTCTGGGTCGCGGTTCATCATGACAAAGCCCATTTCGCCAGTGTCGAAGGTTTGCCGTATGAAAAACTGATCGCAGAAGAACTGGGCGAAGCGCAGATTTGTGCTTTCACGCAAAAGTTGATTGATAAAGGTGTCGATCCGAAAAATTACTATTTCATGCCGGTACATCCGTGGCAGTGGCAGAACAAATTACTGACCGTTTTCGCGCCGGATATTGCCCGCCAGTTTCTGATCTATCTCGGTGAAGGTGATGATAACTATCTGGCGCAACAGTCGATCCGCACCTTCTACAATGCCAGCCGTCCGAAAGGTCGTTACGTTAAAACAGCGCTGTCGATCCTGAATATGGGCTTTATGCGCGGGCTTTCACCGTACTACATGGCGACCACGCCGGGCATCAATGAATGGCTGGCAGACCTGGTGGAAAACGATGCGTATCTGCAATCCACTGGTTTCAGCATTTTGCAGGAAGTGGCGTCGCTCGGTTATCACAATCACTATTTCGAAAAAGCCATCAAAGGCGACAGCCCCTATAAGAAAATGTTCGCGGCGCTGTGGCGTGAAAATCCGGTCGCCTTGTTACAGTCCAACCAGCGGCTGATGACCATGGCCGCCCTGCTGCACACCGACAAACATGGCGATGCGCTGATTGTCGAGATGATCAAATCATCCGGTCTGGCCACCGGCGACTGGCTTAAACGCTACATGCATGCCTATCTCAGCCCGCTGCTGCACTGCTTCTATCAGTACGATCTGGTGTTCATGCCGCACGGTGAAAACCTGATCCTGCGTTTCGAAAACAATATTCCGGTCAACGCCTTCATGAAGGATATCGCCGAGGAAATTGCGGTAATGAACCCGGACGCCAGTCTGCCTGAAAAAGCCAAACGTCTGGCGGTAGATGTACCGGAAGATCTGAAAATTCTGTCGATCTTCACCGATGTGTTTGCCGGGGTATTCCGCTTTATCGCCCGTATTCTGGAAGAGCATAGCGATTATTCTGCCGGGCAGTTCTGGCAGGGGGTGGCTGAAGTGGTACGTGATTACCAGATTCAGTATCCGGAACTGGCGGAGAAATTTGCCCGTTATGACATGTTTGGCGCCCGGTTCACACATTCGTGTCTGAACCGTCTGCAACTGGCGAATAACCAGCAGATGATCAACCTGTTAGACCCGGCGCAGAACCTGAAATTCGCCGGTACGCTGGAAAACCCCATTGCGGCCTATGCCAACCGCTACTGAAAAATCCTCTTAATGTGATGGTTATTAGCGCGGCTTTTACAGGCCGCGCTTTTTCGATTTTAAGATCCGGAGAGTTAACGTTATGTCGTCACTTTCACCGCCCGCGTCAAGGCTACGCACACGCCAGTGGCTGTTCCCGCTGTCGCTGGTATTATTCGAATTTGCCACCTATATCGCCCACGATATGATCCAGCCGGGTATGTTGCAGGTAATCAATGACTTCAGCGCCAGTGCCGACTGGGTTTCAACCTCGCTGACCGCTTATCTGTGCGGCGGTATCTTGCTGCAATGGCTGCTCGGGCCGCTTTCTGACCGGCTCGGGCGCAGGCCGGTGTTGCTGGCAGGCGTGGCCTTTTTTACCATCACCTGTCTGCTGACGGTTTTCACCCAAAACATCGAACAGTTCATTCTGATGCGTTTTTTACAGGGGATGAGCCTGTGCTTTATCGGCGCGGTGGGTTATGCCGCCATTCAGGAAGCGTTCAGTGAAACGATGAGCGTTAAACTGATGGCACTGATGGCAAATATCACGCTGATAGCCCCCCTGCTCGGGCCGCTGGCTGGCGCGGCGTTCATTCATTACGCGCCATGGAAAGCCATGTTTGTGTTGTTCTCACTGGTCGCTGCATTCTCATTCTGGGGTCTGTGGCGCAGCATGCCGGAAACCGCCAGCGGACGCGGAGAAAGATTCTCAATGCGCCGGTTACTGAGCGATTATCGCGAAGTTTTCACCAATACCGGCGTGGTTCTCGGCTCGTTGTCTATCGGGCTGGTCACCCTTCCGCTGCTGGCCTGGGTGGCACAGTCGCCGGTGTTGCTGATTCAGGATGCGGGGATGACGCCACTTCAGTACGGAGGTTTACAGGTGCCGGTGTTCACCGGGCTGATTATCGGTAACATCACCCTGAGCAAACTCAGTGGCAAAGTGAATATCCGCACGCCAGTCTGGCTCGGTATCGCACCGATCGCTCTCGGCCTGGCAGTCAGTGCCTATGCCGCGCTGTTTATGGAACACGCCTGGGGCTGGATGATTGGCGGGTTAAGCCTCTATGCGCTGGGCTCAGGACTGGTGAATGCCGGGCTTTACCGCCTGACGCTGTTTTCCAGCCCAACCGGCAAAGGCACGGTCGCTGCGGCGCTGGGACTGCTCACTATTGTGGTTTTTGCGGCGGGCATTGAAGTGACAAAGCAGTTATATTTCGCGCTGGGCAACGGCATTTTTATGCTGGCGGGCATGATTCCCGGCCTGACCGGCGCATTACTGATTGCCGCGTTTCTCAGGCGCATTCCTGAAAAGGCATAAAAAAAGCTGAGGTGTGAGCCTCAGCTTGTTCAAATCTTTTTACGGTTACTTTTTGGGATAAAGCTCTTTGCGCGAATACGGCTCCGGCTCACCCGGTTTGCGGGTTTTCAACAGCTTGAGGATCCAGGTGTACTGTTCCGGATTCGGCCCGACCAGGACTTCCACTTCCTCATTCATCCGCCGCGCGATACGGTTATCATCGGCAGTGGCCAGATCATCCATCGGCGGGCGCACATAAATATCAAGCCGTTGTTCGCGGCCGTTATAGACCGGGAACAACGGAATGATCGACGCACGGCACACTTTCATCAGACGCCCGACAGCAGGCAATGTCGCCTTGTAGGTCGCGAAGAAATCGACGAACTCGCTGTGCTCAGCACCGTGATCCTGATCCGGCAGATAGTAACCCCAGTAACCCTGACGCACCGAACTGATGAACGGCTTAATGCCGTCATTACGCGCATGCATGCGGCCACCAAAACGGCGGCGGACGGTATTCCATAAATAATCGGTCAGCGGGTTTTTCTGATTATGGAACATAGCGGCCATCGGATGTCCGTCAGCGGCCATCAGCATCGCCGGGATATCCACAGCCCACCCGTGTGGTACCAGAAAAATCACATTTTTGCCTTCGGCATGCATCTGGTCGACAATTTCTTTGCCGTGCCAGTGAACACGCTGCATGATTTTTTTAGGGTCACGGATCGCCAGTTCAGCCATCATCACCATGGATTGTGGCGCGGTGGCGAACATTTCATCAATGATATGTTCACGTTCGGCTTCAGGCGTTTCGGGCAGGCAATACAACAGATTAATTTGCGCACGACGCCGTGCGCCTTTCGCAAACTTTCCGGCCAGACGGCCAAGACTGCCTAAGAGGGGATCGCGAACCTTCGCAGGCAGATACGCCATCACGGCCATCGCCCCGACGCCCAGCCAGACGCCCCAGTAGCGCGGATGATAGAAGGCTTTCTGAAACTGCGGAATGAATTCTACGGTAGATCGTTTTTCTTTTTCTGGCTGCATGCTCAGGCTCTTATGACAAATTCTGCCTTAATGATAAGTGCAGTGATTTATTTTGCAATAAATCACTGCCTTGGAAAATTAAGCGCGAAGAAATCAGTCAAGCTTCAGTTGAGGAACAACCTGACGCACGGTGGCCAGATAAGTACTGCGATCTTTACCTGTCAGCCCTTCGGTACGAGGCAGTTTAGCCGTCAGCGGATTCACAGCCAGTTGGTTAATCCACATTTCAAAGTGCAGATGCGGACCGGTTGAGCGGCCGGTATTGCCGGAAAGTGCAATGCGATCACCCCGTTTCACTTTCTGGCCTGGTTTCACCAGCAGTTTACGCAGATGCATATAACGGGTCATGTACTGACGACCGTGACGAATTGCCACATAGTTACCCGCAGCACCGCCATTCTTGGCAACGACCACTTCACCATCGCCCACCGCCAGCACCGGCGTACCGACTGGGACGGCGAAATCGACACCACGGTGCGGCGCAATACGCCCGGTCACCGGATTCAGACGACGCGGATTGAAGTTAGACGAAACACGGTACTGTTTCCCTGTCGGGAAGCGCAGAAAACCTTTCGCCAGCCCGCTGCCGGTACGGTCATAGAACTTACCGTCTTCGGCGCGCACAGCGTAGTAGTCTTTACCGCCAGTGCGCATACGCACGGCCTGCAATTCACTTTGCTCGTTCTTACCGTCCAGCACTTCATTGGACATCAGTACCGCAAAGTCGTCGCCTTTCTTCAATTTACGGAAATCGAGTTGCCATTGCAGCGCCTTAATGACAGCACTGACTTCAGCGCTGCTCAGCCCTGCCGCTTTGGCACTGGTGACAAAACTGCCGTTCAGCGTCCCTTTCAATACGGAGTCTTTCCATTCCCCTTTCAGGGTTTCCAGAGAGGATTTGAAGGTATTTCCGGAACGGTCAAAGGTATAGGTTTCGCGACGCGATTTTTCCCATGTCAGGCGCTGTAAATCACCGGCATCATTGAGCGTCCACGAAATTTGCTGACCAATTTTCAGATTACGTAAATCGCGGTTGGCGTCTGAAAGCGCAGCGATTTCCGACATATCAATGCCGTACTGATTCAGAATGCTGCTGAGGGTATCGCCGGTAGAAACCACGTACTCATGCACGCCCGCTTCATTGACAGTTTTGTCGTCAAGATCATCTTGCGGGATGTCATCATCAGCGGGGGGAGACTGGTCGATAGGCTCGCTGGCTTCAGGAAGTAGCGAACGCAGTTGCTGATTATCAAGCGTGATATTTTTAACCAGCGGTCGGGTATCAGAGAGGTCATTGTCCGGGTGATAAGCTAACGGTTTCCATACGGCCACAGCCAGTGTGACGACGGTAAGCGACCCCAGCATAATGCGGTGGGGCCGTGGAAGGTTGCTATACGCCAGAGCGATAGAACGGGCTATCAGCTGCACTTAAATTCTGTCCTTTTAGCTTACTTCAGGCAGCTCAGGTACTGGTTCGTCAGCTGTGACAGAAAGTTCACATAGCTGTCCGCCCCCAGTGCAATGCTGCTCCCCAGCGGATCCAATGTGCCCATACGCACTTTTGTTCCCTGGGCAACAGCCGTTATGACGGCTGGCCTGAATTGTGGCTCAGCAAAAACGCAGGTCGCTTTTTGCTCAACCAACTGTGTTCGAATGAGATGTAATCGCTGTGCACCGGGTTGAATTTCGGGATTGATCGTGAAGTGACCAAGCGGCGAAAGGCCGAAGTGTTTCTCAAAGTAGCCATAGGCATCGTGAAAAACAAAATATCCCTTACCCTGAACAGGTTGCAGAATACTACCAAGGTTTTTGTCAGCTTTTGTCAAGCTGTCTTCAAAATGAGATAAATTTGCATCTAATTGTTGCTTTTTCTGCGGAACCAGCGCGACGAGCTTGTTATGGATCTCTATGGCGGCTTCGCGGGCGATTTCCGGCGACAGCCAGACGTGCATATTATATTCGCCATGACGGTGTTCATCATCGTCATGATCATGGGCGTGATCAGGGTCATGTTCATCGTCGTCACTGCCTTTGAGCAGCAGCGGTTTCACTGCCGGTAACGTCGCGATAGCCACCTGACGGTTCGGCGGCAGTTGCGCCGCTGATTTGGTCATAAAGGCTTCCATTTCCGGTCCCACCCACACCACCAGGTCAGCGCTGCGCATGCGCTGAATATCTGAAGGACGCAATGCAAAGTCATGCGGCGATGCGCCGTCCGGCAGTAACACTTGCGTTGGCATGACGCCGTCGGCAATGGCAGAGGCGATAAAACCCAGCGGGCGTACGGAAGTCAGAACATCAGCCTGGGTACTGAAAACCGCACCTGAATTCAATATTGCGGCTGCCAGGAACATCCGTTTAACGCTTTTTTTCTGTATCATGCTGAGTGAACTCACCTTCGGGTTGGGGGAAAACTGGTTATTTTTAGCGAAACGCAATATTATAACATCCGATTTGTTCTGCAAGACCCTATGACATGCCCACATTAGCTACGCTCCAAAATATTTCAGTGACTTTCGGTTCGCGACGGGTGCTGTCCAACATCTCGTTAAGCCTGCAACCGGGGAAAATTCTGACCCTTCTCGGCCCGAATGGCGCGGGAAAATCCACATTAGTACGCGTTGTGCTTGGCCTGATTGCGCCGACAGAAGGCACGATGACCTGCGAACCCGGTTTACGTATCGGTTATGTTCCGCAAAAAATTCATCTTGATCCCACCATGCCCCTGACCGTCAGCCGCTTTATGCGCCTGAAACCGGGTGTGAAGAAAAGCGATATTCTGCCTGCGCTCAAACGCGTCCAGGCCGCGCATCTGCTGGATCAACCGATGCAAAAACTCTCCGGCGGGGAAAATCAGCGTGTTCTGCTGGCGCGTGCGTTAATGAACAGCCCGCAGTTACTGGTGCTTGATGAACCGACGCAAGGCGTTGACGTCAACGGACAACTGGCGCTGTACAATTTGATCGACAGCCTGCGCTGCGAACTGGGTTGCGCGGTGCTCATGGTGTCGCATGATTTGCATCTGGTGATGGCAAAAACGGACGAAGTACTGTGCCTGAACCAGCACATCTGCTGCTCCGGCTCGCCGGAAGTGGTTTCTACACATCCCGAATTTATTGCGATGTTCGGTAACCGTGGCGCAGAGCAACTGGCGATTTACCGCCATAATCACAACCATCGTCACGATTTAAAAGGGAAGATCATTTTACGTAATACCGGAGGTCGTGACGCATGATTGCGCTGTTATTACCCGGCTGGCTGGCCGGTGTGTTACTGGCTGTCGCGGCCGGTCCGCTGGGTTCGTTCGTGGTCTGGCGTCGGATGTCCTATTTTGGCGATACGCTGGCCCACGCCTCTCTGCTCGGCGTAGCGTTTGGTTTACTGCTCAATGTTAACCCTTTCTATACCGTTATCGCCGTCACGTTATTGCTGGCCGTCTTGCTGGTGGTGCTGGAGCGTAAACCGCATCTGGCCGTCGACACCCTGCTCGGGATTATGGCGCACAGCGCGCTGTCGCTCGGTCTGGTCGTGGTCAGCCTGATGTCCGGCGTGCGGGTGGATCTGATGGCGTATCTGTTCGGCGATTTGCTGTCAGTCACTTACAGCGATATCTGGATGATTGCGGTCGGTGTCACGGTGGTCATTGCGGTGCTCTGCTGGCAATGGCAGGCATTGCTTTCCATGACCATCAGCCCGGAACTTGCTCATGTCGATGGTGTGAATCTGCAACGTTCGCGCATCGTCCTGATGCTGGTAACGGCCCTGACGATCGGTCTGGCGATGAAGTTCGTCGGCGCGCTGATCATTACTTCGTTGCTGATTATTCCCGCCGCGACAGCGCGACGCTTCGCTAAAACGCCGGAGCAAATGGCCTGCTTCGCGGTGGCGACTGGCATCATTGCCGTGACCGGCGGCCTGACGTTCTCGGCATTCTATGATACGCCGGCAGGCCCTTCTGTTGTGCTGTGCGCTGCGGTGCTCTTTATGCTCAGCCTCAGTAAAAAACAGATTGCCTGACCGCAATGCCAGAGACAAAAACGGACGCCCTGAGCGTCCGTTTCTTTATGCTTCTTTTTCCTGGCTTCTTTCCCTCGCCTCCCGTTCTTCCTGCGCCGCCTCCTGCCTCGCCTGCCGCCAGTGCAATATCGGTGATACGGTTATGCCATGGATCACCACGCTGGTGACAATCACCGTGAACGCAATATTGGTCATATAGTTGGCATCCGCCCCCTGTAATCCGTGCGTCCAGGCGTAAGCGATATAGTTCATACTGCCGATACCGCGAATGCCAAACCAGCCAATCATCAGCCGCCTCCCCTTCGGCACGTGTACGCCTATTGTCGTGATATAAACAGCCAGAGGACGGATGACGATAAACAGCAGCGCGGCAATCAGCAGTCCCATAGGCTCCCAATGTTCTGCCAGCGTTATCCCGAGCACCATGACAATCCCGGCGGCAAAAATCCGCTCAATGGTATCGCCAAACGACAGCGCATCACCAACCATCAGTCCGATCGAATTGCGCGGCTTCTCAGCCTGCATGGAGTGACGCTGGTGCGGATTAACCATGCCTTCAGCGGGTGGCGGGCGCGAACCCTCAGTCATATCCTCCGGCGGATGCAGGGAAACCACGCGCACTTCCGCGCTGCGCAGCCCGACACCGGCGGCAAAGGCCGCAAGGAAACCGGAAGCATCAAGAGATTGCGCGGCGGCATAACTGAGTGCAATCAGTGACAACGCCAGAAAATCACTCGGTGCAACCGTGCGCTGACGGCTGTGAAAACGTGTCGCACTCAGCCCCACCAGTTTCCCCATCGCAAACCCTATCGCCAGCCCGCCCAGTAAAGCCCACACCACATCGCGGCCCGCCCAGTGCCACAGTTCCTGCGAGGACAACCCGTCGTGTGCGGTAATCAGCATCAGGGCCAGCATCAGGATCGGCAGCGCGGAACCATCATTCATCCCCGCCTCGCTGGAAAGCGCTACCCGCAGCCCGTCATCGTCATTGGCATCATTCACCGCAATCATGCTGGCCAGCACCGGATCCGTTGGCGCGATAATGGCGCCCAGCGCCAGTGCCAGCGGCCAGGAAATACCGGTAATGTAATGAGCCATAGCCGCGACGCACAGGACGGTAAGTAACATGGCAGGAAAGGCCAGTAATACGCCAACGCGCCAGCTTTGGGCACTAAAAGGCAACCGCAGTTTCAGCCCGGTAATAAACAAAGACGCCGCCATGGCGATTTCAGTGAAATGTGCGGTGAGCGTGGAATACGCCACCAGATCGATATGCAATAAATCCAGAACCCAGGGACCGCAAACGATCCCGGCAGCAAGATATAAACCAAACGTCGTCACCGGACCGCGGGAAATCCACCCCGAGGCGAGTGACATAATCAATAGCAGTCCTCCGACCGCTGCTGTCCAACCTAAAAATCCCATGTTTATCCCATACTAAATATCAATTCATTAAGCATAGTACATGTAGGCAGATGGATGATTTTTCAGACAAATAACATCAGGCACAAATGGCGCGGCGCATCCTGTGCTGGTAGGCTAAAATGGATTTTTATCCGGGAAAGAGACGAGACATAAAATGATTAAATACAGCGTGCTGTATCCAAATATCGCAAACGGAACCTTTGATCATGATTACTATCGCGATGTGCATTTACCGCTGATCAAACGCCGCATGGGCGAGTTTTGCCATTCTTACGCCATCGATAAAATGCCTGAAGGCGCACCGGCTGAAGCCCCCTTTGTCGCCGCCTGCCACATCTATTGCAACTCAATGGAAGACTTCGAAAAAGGCATGAAAGACAATGCTGCGGATTTCGTCGCTGACGTGGCGAACTTCACTAATATCGAACCAGTGAAGATGATTTTCGACGTCGTTGTCTGACGTTTCCACCCTGCCCTGATCGTAAAAAAGGCGATTAACCTCTCAGGTAATCGCCTTTTTCGCGTTCTTTATCTCGCACACCACGTCCTGTCAGCGCAATTATTGGGTCAGCAACTTTTTGATCGACGCACTCGGTTCGCGCTTAATGGTATGTAAAAACTCCTGGGCTTTGTCATTGACGGCATAGTCGGCAGTCACACCAAAATCCTGCACCATTGCCCATTTTTCAAACAGTGCTTCATCACTGTTGCGCATAAACCAAAGCATCCTGACTGCCGTTACGGCCACCTGAGGGATCTGTGTCACCGTACCATTGATCCACTTATTGAGCGTACTGCGTGGCAGTCCCAGCAGGATACACAACGCGGGCTGATCAATATCCAGCCTCCGGACATAGTCCAGGAACTCTTTTGCGTTATCAGCCATTCACTTATCCCCAATTTCTTAAACCCGCGCATATTGTACAAGAATCCCATAGATATTTCATCTGGTCGCTACTGGCGACTAAAAATGCTCCTTTTATAACCCCAGAAACAAAAATATGTGCCTGTTAGCCACTAAAAAGCGCTCTGCATGAAACAAATTCATGTAGCGCAATAACTTTACATTTCTTGACATAAGTCAAATGACTGGCTAATGCGTGAAGCAAGTCACATTCATCGCATGTATGATTTTGTTGAAGAGACAAAAATATCGTCCTGATAACGCCTATTATTTGTCGCTAGTAGATACTTATTTCAAGATCGGAAAAAACAAATGAACACTCAGTTTACAGAACGCAACACTCAGATCATCGCCGCTGGCAAAGCCTGTAAGAAACACAGGCTTCAGGCTCCGGCGGACTTCCGGGCACTACGCATAGCCATTCAGCGCATATGCCTTGGTGTGGTGCTCTCAACAAGTGTTATTCAGGCTGTTCATGCACAACTTTCGGGGGATAACCTGGATGCTGCCAGAGCCTATTTTGCCAATAATCCGGAAATTCCTTCAGATAAGCAGAATGAGATCTTGCGGAAAAACGACCTTATTCAGGTTTCCGACTATCTCAAAAACAACACCTACTGGAATGGCTCAAGAAATGTCCAGATGCCCGTTTTTGATCCACTGGCAAGAATGGAAACGCCGATTACACAGACAGCCACTCTTCCCATGACCAACCTGACTCCGGCGGAACACACGATTTCAGTTGCACAGCCACCTGTCAAAAATGATCCAACAGGAACGCCGGTGTTACTCACACCCATAAAAAATGATCCCACTGGTATACCGGTAGACGTTCAGACACAGATGCAAAAAAAACAAGCTGAACAGGTTGCTTTGCGTTATGCGGCGGCGAATGCCCCACGTGATGGCCTTGATGGTAAAGATGGCGCTAAGGGCGATACCGGCTTAGCAGGTACTGACGGAAAAGATGCCGACATGTCTAAAGTTAATGCCAACAGCGAATCTATCCAGGGTGATGAAATGGCAGAAGCGAATCGTCAGCGGACTTCGATGCAACATGTAGATGTGGTTGCTCTCGCCCAGACAGCTCAGAACTCAACACAGAAAACGCAGGCAGAAACGAAAAAACAGATCGCCGCCGCTCAGGCTAAAATTGCCCATGAACAGCAGATCGAACATATATACTACGATCAGCAAATCCAGCAATTAGCCGCAGGGGCTCACGCCGAAGTTTTAGCTGAATCCCACAGCCGGACTGAGGGCGATGCCCATACACTGGCTCAGGCAAATGACTACACCAATAAAAGATTCTCTGATCTGAAAACGCAGGTTGATGACAACAAAAAAGAAGCGGCTGCCGGTTCAGCCTCAGCCATGGCTCAGGCCAATATTCCGCAGGTGCAGGAATCTCAGCAGTTCGCGGTGGGTGCTGGTGTGGGCGGTTACGATTCAGAGAATGCGCTGTCAGTCGGTGCTTCCTTCCACGCGGGCAGAGCCACCATCGTAAAAATGTCAGTCTCCGATGACTCACAGAATAACGTGGGTTATGGCGCAGGCATGAGCGTTGGCTGGTAATCGCACGATTAAAAAGAGGCTGACCGTTTCAGCCTCTTCATCTCTTTCAAGGCCAGTCTCAAATGAAAAAACGCCATAGCGATAAATTCAAACACCTGCCGCCGGAGCAGCAATATGCCTGCCTGAAAATGTTACAGCGCGTCGAGGAAACCCCTCTGACCGAGGGTGTGACAGGCGTTGCCGTCTCGGTGATAATGAAAGACGGTCACACCGCCACGCTCAGTAAGTTTATTGCCAAACCGGATGAAGTCTCCATATTGGTCAGTTGGGAAAGCGCCCCCTGACAGGGGTTAACCTCCCCTCCCGCGAAATGCGCACATCTGTTCTAGTATGTAGATGAGCGAAACGTTCCTTCCGCTTGTTTCTTATTGATCAGGCAATGCGTTTATCCGACCCATTGCCCTAATTAATTGATGAGTCTGTTCAAAAATTTGCGTTTGTAACTCAGAGCTGATGCGCGGACGATGAACTCTCTTGCTCATCAAAACCGCCTGCCTGGCGGAGGAGTAAACGTGGGATTTTTAAGCGAATTTTTCGCCCGTATTACCGGCTCTAAAACCGGGCAGGATACGGTAAAAACATCACCTCAACAGGAGTTAAAGATGGCAAAAGTACTGGTTCTCTATCATTCCATGTATGGTCATATTGAAACGATGGCGCAAAGTGTTGCAGAAGGGGCACGCAGCGTACCCGGAGTTGAAGTCACGATAAAACGCGTACCCGAAACCATGCCTGAAGAGGCGTTTAAAGCCGCTGGCGGTAAAACTGACCAGACAGCGGAAGTGGCTTCTCCCGCAGAACTCGGGGATTACGATGCCATCATCTTCGGCACACCGACCCGGTTCGGTAACATGTCAGGACAGATGCGCACCTTCCTCGATCAGACCGGTGGCCTGTGGGCTAAAGGCGTACTGGCTGGCAAAGTCGCCAGCGTATTCAGCTCAACCGGTACCGGTGGCGGTCAGGAAATGACGATTACATCCACCTGGACCACCCTCGCCCATCACGGCATGATTATCGTCCCGATCGGTTACACTACGCCTGAACTGTTTGATATTTCACAGGTTCGCGGCGGCACCCCTTACGGTGCAACCACGCTTGCCGGTGGCGATGGTTCACGACAGCCGAGCGCAGAAGAACTGCGTATTGCCGTACATCAGGGCAAACACGTGGCAACCATCGTCAGTAAACTGGTCAGCTAATTCAGCGTGTATAAATAAGGCGCAGATATCTGCGCCTTAAATTCCTGTCACCAGTAAATCCAGAGCAGCCACGACATCCGCACGATGAATATCAGCATTAAACTCGGGCTCATGTCGCAACTGCGTTGTACTGATGCTGGTGAGCAGATTTGTCATCAGCACATATTGTTGATTGTGTATACGCACCAGAGGGTGAAGATGCCTGACGGGTCTCAGATTACTGAGTGAAGTCAGCGGGATCACTACCCGTTCGTTCAGCCTTTCAAATAATGGATTCTGGATATCCATAAAATAGGGATAAAGGTTTTTGCCATCCCCCCGGTTTTCATACACATCAAATTGCGCCATTACAATACTCCGCGTCCCTGAGAGAAGAGTCCTGCCTTTTCAGTAAAGGCATTGCATGAATCCATTGCTTGCTGATTTTCTTCTAAAAACAGTGTCCTTTGTTTCTCTTTCACCGCTTCTCCTAATGCTTTATCAAACGTGGCTGACAGGTTAATGCCGAATGCTTTGGCCTGTTCAAGCAGATCGGCACTCAAGGTGACATTGGTTCGCTTTTTATTTCCTGCTATGGATAACATAACACCCTCTTTATACACACATGACATGCGCATAAGAGTGTCACACAATGAAGCCATAATCTATCGCATCCTTTTCAAAAACCAAAAAAACGGCCCTTGCGGACCGTTTTGTCTCTGGCGGAGAGTACGCCTGTTATGCTTATTTTCCACGCGATGCGATGATGTTTTCCGCCACATTGCGCGGTGCCTCGGCATAGTGGTTGAACTCCATGCTGTAGGTTGCACGGCCTTGCGACATCGACCGCAAAACGGTGGAGTAGCCGAACATTTCAGACAGCGGCACTTCGGCTTTGATAATTTTACCGCCACCGCCCGCGATCTCTTCCATGCCCTGCACCGTACCGCGACGCGACGATAAATCCCCCATCACGCCACCGGCATACTCTTCCGGTGTTTCCACTTCCACTTTCATCATCGGTTCCAGAATCACCGGATCGGCACGTTTCGCTGCTTCTTTGAAACCAAAGATCGCCGCCATTTTGAACGCCATTTCCGAGGAATCGACCTCATGGTATGAACCGAAGGTCAGCGTGACTTTCACATCGACTACCGGATAACCGGCCAGAATGCCGTTGTTCAGCGCTTCCGTGACCCCTTTTTCAACCGCAGGGATATAGTCGCGTGGCACCACGCCACCTTTTGTCGCATCGACAAACTCAAAACCCGTGCCCGCAGGCAGCGGTTCGAGCGTGAAGACCACGTGGCCGTACTGGCCTTTACCGCCGGACTGACGCACAAATTTCCCTTCAACATCCGTCACCGTTTTGCGCACCGTTTCACGGTACGTCACCTGCGGTTTACCGATGTTGGCTTCCACGCCGAACTCACGTTTCATGCGGTCAACGATGATTTCCAGATGCAGTTCACCCATGCCGGAAATGATCGTCTGGCCGGATTCCTCATCAGTGCGGATGCGGAACGACGGGTCTTCCGACGCCAGCCGTGACAGTGCGATCCCCATTTTCTCCTGATCGGCTTTAGTCTTCGGCTCGATGGCCTGCGAGATCACCGGGTCCGGGAACTCCATGCGCACCAGCGTAATAATGTCCGACGGGTCGCACAGGGTTTCGCCGGTCGTCACATCTTTCAGCCCGACGCAGGCCGCAATATCACCGGCACGGATTTCGTCAATCTCGATACGGTCATTGGCATGCATCTGCACGATACGGCCAATACGCTCCTTCTTACCACGCACCGGGTTATACACACTGTCGCCTTTTTTCAGCACGCCGGAATACACGCGCACAAACGTCAGCTGGCCGACATACGGGTCAGTCATCAGCTTGAACGCCAGCGCCGAGAATTTCTCGTCGTCATCGGAATGACGGAATGCTTCGTTACCGTCTTCGTCGGTGCCGGCAACCGGGGGAATATCCAGCGGAGACGGCATCAGTTCGATGACGGCATCAAGCATGCGCTGCACGCCTTTATTCTTGAACGCACTGCCGCACAGCATCGGCTGGATTTCACCAGCGATGGTGCGCAGACGCAGCCCTTCGGTAATTTCATCCTCAGTCAGCGTGCCTTCTTCGAGATATTTATCCATCAGCGTGTCATTGGCTTCGGCGGCTGCCGAGACCATTTTCTCGCGCCACTCTTCCGCCAGCGCCTGCAATTCTGCCGGGATCGCTTCATAGGTAAAGGTCATGCCTTGTGTCGCGTCGTCCCATAAAATGGCGCGCATTTTGCGCAAATCCACCACGCCGGTGAAATGCTCTTCTTTACCGATCGGGATCACAACCGGCACCGGATTGGCTTTCAGGCGATCCACCATCATCTGACGGACACGAAAGAAATCTGCGCCCTGGCGGTCCATTTTGTTCACGAAGGCCAGACGCGGCACTTTGTATTTATTGGCCTGACGCCAGACGGTTTCAGACTGTGGCTGCACACCGCCCACGGCGTCGTACACCATCACCGCACCGTCGAGTACACGCATGGAACGTTCCACCTCGATAGTGAAATCCACGTGCCCCGGGGTGTCGATAATATTAATGCGGTGCTCATCGAAGGAGTGATCCATCCCGCGCCAGAAACAGGTCACGGCGGCAGAGGTAATGGTTATGCCGCGTTCCTGCTCCTGAGCCATCCAGTCTGTGGTCGCACCGCCGTCATGCACTTCTCCCAGCTTATGATTCATGCCGGTATAGAAAAGAATACGCTCGGTGGTGGTGGTTTTACCTGCGTCGATGTGTGCTGAGATACCGATATTGCGGTAGCGCTCGATTGGCGTTTTGCGAGCCATATAACGTCCTTACTGGTTGATGGCTAAGTTGGCGGGGAGTGGTTTTCACGTCCCGTCACAAAGTAATGAGTACTAAAATTCTTAATGCGGAGAGTATACTACAATTGTACGTGTATAGTCGTACAATAATTTTATTCTATTGATGAAATTGGGCAGAGGCCGTCGCGTTGTACAGCGGCAGAGGGATAGGCTATATTGCGCGGCCGCCAATGAGCGTCATTAACGTAAAGGAAGAATATGATAGCCAATCACCCGGAGCGCGAGCAGATCCGCCTCGAAAATGTTCTGACTGCGCTGGGAAATCCGTTACGTCTGGCCGTGGTACGCACACTGGCAAAAGGTGGCGAGCATCCTTGCGGGACATTATTGCAGGGACTGTCGAAATCGACGCTGACCCATCACTGGCGCGTATTACGTGACAGCGGTGTCATCTGGCAGCGTCCGGACGGCCGCGCCAATTTGCTTTCCCTGCGCCGCGAAGATCTGGACGCCCGCTTCCCCGGCCTGCTTGATTCTCTGCTCAGCGCCATCGAATCCGACGACATTACGCTGGAATCCACACAGAAACACATTTCCGAACAACATCTTTAACGAACAGTCAGTTGCGATTTTACGAGATCGCAAAACGTATTGATTATAGCCGATGAATGGCTGTCTTCCCGCCGCGCAAGATACAACGGTGCGCTGAGTTGTGTGGTGGCGTCCAGCGGCAAAAATACCACGCCGTCTCCGCCCAGCCGGGTCATGGATTCCGGCACAATAGAAATCCCCAGTCCTGCACCAACCAGGCTCAGGCACGAGGTTAAACGCGGCGCTTCCTGCACAATGTGCGGACTGAAACCGGCGCGGACATACGCCCCCAGTATGGCATCGTACAATCCCTGACCGGCGCGACGACGGTATAATACAAAAGGCTCGTTACTCAGATCTTCGAGTCTGAGTGGCTGACTGGCTGGTGGCGACGCCAGTTTGTGTCCGGCCGGCACTGCCACCCACATCGGTTCCTCCAGCACCTTTTCCATCTCTAATTCCGGCATATCTTTGACCCGCATGCGCACAAAGGCGACATCCAGCTCGCCCGCCACCACGGCGGCCAGCAATTCGCCGCTGCCACTTTCCTCAAGCTGAGTACTGACTGCCGGATAAATTTCCCGATAGCGCCGCAGCAGTGCGGGCACAAAAGTATGCAGCGCGGCGGAACTGGTGAAACCGATGCGGATCCGTCCCTGTTCGCCCTGCGCGGCGCGGTGCATGGCGGCATTGAGCTGAGCGGCGCGCGCCAGCACGGCACGGGCTTCCTGCAATAACACTTCGCCCGCTTCGGTCGGGATCACCCCACGCGGCAGGCGTTGTAATAAAGGGATGCCAAATTCCTGCTCCAGCCCCTGTAACAGGCGCGTCAGCGGCGGCTGCTGGATAAACAGCAGTTCTGCGGCACGGGTAATGCTGCCCGCTTCCACCACGGTGACAAACGCATTCAGACGTTTCAGTTCAATCATAACCATACCTTGAGGGTATCTTTATCCATTAATAAATGCATTAGACATCATGGCACATCCACGCGCATGATCCTTAACAGAATTTACGCCTCTGGCGGCTTTGAATTAACGTTGAGGGAGAGTAGGAAAATGTCAGCGCAAACGCAGGAAAAATTAATGCCTGAGACAGAGGACAATACCGCAGCGCAACCCGATTGCAGGCAACTGTTTATGGGCTTTTTCGTCCTTGGTCTGACCGGTTTCGGTGGCGTGCTGCCGATGGCGCGACACATGCTGGTCGATAAACGCCGCTGGCTGACCGCCGCTCAGTTCACCGAACTGCTCGGGCTGTGTCAGTTTTTACCGGGTGGCAACATCATTAATCTTTCGGTGGCGCTGGGGATGGAGTTTCGCGGGTTGCGCGGCGCATTATCGGCGCTGCTCGGGCTGATCCTCGCGCCGACGATTTGCGTGGTACTGCTCGGTCTGGTGTATGCACGCTATCAGAATGAACCGCTGGTGGAACATCTGTTCGCCGGGATGGCGGCGGCGGCGGCGGCCGGTTTACTGCTCTCGACCGGCATCAAAATGCTCGCCCCGCTGCGGGGTAAATGGCTGCAACTGGCGCTGGTCGCTGTCGGTGTGATGGCAATTGCCGCATTCCGTTTCCCGATGCTGCCGGTCATGCTGGTGCTGGCGCCGGTCAGTATTTTCATCTGCGCGAGGAGTAAATTCTGATGCCGGTTTTACTTTCTCTTGCCCTGTTATTTACCGAACTTTCCGTGATGGCATTTGGCGGCGGAAATACCATTCTCCCCGAGATGCAACGCGCGGTAGTGGAGGTGCATCACTGGATGAGCGCGCAGGAATTCAGTGCCCTGTTTGCCCTGGCGCAGGCCGCCCCCGGTCCGAATATGATGATCGTACCGCTGATTGGCTGGCAGGTTGCCGGATGGTCAGGTTTGCTGGTGTCTTCACTGGCGAAATTCGGTCCGTCGTCGGTTATTACGCTTATCGTGATGGGCGGCTGGAAACGATATAAAGACCGTCCGTGGCGGCAAATCGTGCAGCGCGGGCTGGTGCCGGTGACCGTCGGGCTGGTGGTGTCAAGCGGCTTACTGATCGCCAAAGCCTCTGCCACCACGCTGACGCTTGCGGGGGTGATCGTCTTGTGTACCCTGCTGGCGCTCAGTAAGCGTATCCACCCGTTATGGGTACTGACCGTTGGTGCGGTGCTCGGACTGGCATTCGGCTGACATCATTGCGAAGCAGATCGCAACATTCAGCAGGCAAATAGGTTATTGATGGGGAATTGAGTTCTTCTATAGTTATCAACCATTAAGGACGATGATGAAAATCAAACCTCTGAGCCTTGCTGTCGCTGCCCTGCTGCTTTGCTCACCTTCTGTTTTTGCCGCCGATAACCAACCGGAACTTAGCCAGCGCGACGTAACGCTGCTGACTGTCGACGGTTTACAGTTCAAAGATCTCGATCATTCCGGGAAACTGGAACCTTATGAAGACTGGCGACTGACGCCGGAAGAACGCGCAGCGGATCTGGTGAAACGCATGACGCTGGAGGAAAAAGCAGGGGTGATGATGCACGGCTCGGCCCCGACGGCCAGCAGCCCGGTGGGTGCCGGAACGCATTATGACATGGCAGCGGCGGAAAAGATGATTGCCGGTGCGAAGGTCAACAGTCTGATCACCCGGCTTTCTGCGGACGATCCGGCCATGATGGCGGAGGAAAACAATAAACTGCAGCAGATTGCCGAAAAGACGCGACTGGGTATTCCGGTCACCATCAGCAGTGACCCGCGTAACGCATTCGAGTATCTGGTCGGTGCGAGTACCTCTTCCGGTAAATTCACCCGATGGCCGGAAACCTTAGGACTGGCGGCGATTGGCAATGAGAAACTCACCCGCCGTTACGCCGATATCGTCCGTCAGGAATATCTGGCCGTCGGTATTCGTGAGGCACTTTCACCGCAGGCCGATCTGGCCACAGAGCCGCGCTGGGCACGTATCAGCGGCACCTTCGGCGAAGATCCGACACGGGTGCATAACATGGTGCGCGGGTATATCGAAGGGATGCAAAACGGTCCTGACGGGTTAAATCAGGGCAGCGTGATTTCCGTGGTCAAACACTGGGTCGGCTATGGCGCGGCTGAGAACGGTTTTGACAGCCACAACGTCTACGGCAAAAACGCCGTCTTCCCCGGCAATAATCTCAAAGAACACATCTATCCGTTTACCGGCGCGTTTGAAGCCAACGTCGCCAGCGTCATGCCAACATATTCCATCCTGAAAAATGTTTCCGTGGACGGCAAACCGCTCGAACAGGTCGGTGCCGGATTCAGTCATCAGTTGCTGACCGACATTCTGCGCGGGCAATACGGCTTCAAAGGCGTCATTCTCAGCGACTGGCTGATCACCAGCAATTGCGAAGGCGAATGCCTGAACGGTTCGCCGGAAGGCAAAGAACCGGTGCCCGGTGGCATGCCATGGGGTGTCGAAAACCTGACGCCGCAACAGCGTTTTGTGAAAGCCGTGCTGGCGGGTGTCGATCAGTTTGGCGGTGTGACCAACTCGCAGTTGCTGGTCAGCGCGGTGAATGAAAGGCAACTGACCGGACAACGCCTTGATGAATCTGTTGTGCGTATTCTTGAACAAAAATTCCAGACCGGACTGTTTGAAAATCCGTATGTCGATGTGCAGAAAGCCACCCAAACCGTCGGGCGCGCTGACTGGCAAAAAGAAGCCAATGCGGCGCAGGGACATGCGCTGGTATTGCTGCAAAACACCGATGATGTGTTACCGCTGAAAAAAGGCAAAAAGATCTGGCTGTATGGCATCGAACCGCAGGCCGCGACAGCGGCCGGTTTTACCGTGGTGGATGCGCCGGAGAAAGCCGATATTGCGCTGATCCGCGCCCATGCCCCGTACGAACAACCGCATAAAGCCTGGTTCTTTGGCAAGCGCCATCACGAAGGCTCGCTGGCCTTTACCGGTGACAACGCAGATTATCAGGCGATCGTGAAAGCCAGCAAAGCAGTGCCGACCATCGTCACCGTTTATCTCGACCGTCCGGCGATCCTGACCAACGTGAAGGACAAAGCGAAAGTGATTATTGGCAATTTCGGTGTCAGCGATACCGTGCTGTTTACCCGACTGACCCGCGACGAAGCTTATACCGGCAAGCTGCCGTTTGAACTGCCATCCTCTGAAGAGGCGGTGCTTAAACAACAGTCCGATATGCCCCATGACAGCGAAAGTCCGCTGTTTCCCATTGGCTTTGGTCTGGCGCGTTAAACGTTGTTAACCGGTGACCCGTGCTATCACAAAACCGTCCCAGCCTTTGCTGCCGACGGTTTGCAGCGCGGTCGCCGATAAACGCGGTTCCTGTTCAATCATTTCAATGAAACGACGCACGCCCTGCACCCGGGCGTCGTTGCTGTGAGCATCGGCCACCGCACCCTCCCGCACCACGTTATCGCCGATAATCAATGTGCCTGGTTTTGACAGTTTCAGCGCCCACTCGAGATAAAGCGGATTGTTCGGTTTATCTGCATCAATGAAAATCAGATCAAAGGGGGCTTCTGCCTGAAGCGTTGGCAGCGTTTCGGACGCAGGACCGGTATGTAAGGTAATTTTGTCCTGTAAACCGGCCAGATCAATATTGATTTGTGCGACACGCGCATGGTGCGGATCGGCTTCCAGCGTCACGACTTTTCCGAGCACCGGTAACGCCCGCGCCAGCCAGAGAGTGCTGTACGCGCCGAGCGTGCCGATTTCCAGAACTTTTTGCGCACCGGTGATTTGTGCCAGCAGCGCCAGTAATTTCCCCTGATTGGGGGCCACATCATGCGCGGGTAAACCGGCCAGATGATTATTTTTCAGTACCTGTTCCAGAACCGGATCGCTTTCCACTAAATGACTCACCAGATAGTTATCGACCGCTGCCCATTTCCCGTTGTACTCCTCCTGACTCCCCTGACTCATTTTCGCCTCCCGGCCATGAATTTTTACGTAAAGAACCTGTTTAAAAATCTCACTATTAACCCTAATCACTTCCGGCCATTTTGCTCAGATTTTTTATTGCTTCACGCAAAAAACCCTCATTTTCATCAGGTTAAAAATGCACCACTTCACACTTTTAGCGTAAAGTTCCCTTGAATTTATAAAATAATAATGATAACAATTATCATTAAGTTTAACATCCGTCACGTTTCGGTTAAGTTACCGCCCTTAGCGCGTAACGGCTTTTGTGCGGAACACATGTTGGCTTTTGGTTTCATTACACACGCATCAATTAATCACTCGATCATTATTGAGTTATTTATAGGGATTATGAATATGTTGTTGGCTTTCCCCCTCAAACGCTCAGTGCTCCTGTGCGCCCTGGCACTGGCTGTGCCGGCTGCCTCAATGGCTGCTGAAGACACCGTCGTTGTCAAAGCCGCACCAGCGGATACCGCCGATGCTGCGACGCAGGGTTACAGCGCGAAAACCAGTAAAAGCGCCACCAAAACCGATCAGCCGCTGATCACCACCGGTCAGGCAGTTTCAGTGGTGACGCGTCAGCAAATGACGGATCAGAACGCGACGACTGTTAACGCTGCACTGAACTATACGCCGGGCGTATTCACCAACTTTGCCGGTGGCGCAACGCGTTATGACACGATTTCCCTGCGCGGTTTCCACGGCGGTGATGTCAACAACACCTTCCTCGATGGCCTGCGTATCCTGAGCGACGGCGCGACCTACAACTCCATTCAGGTTGATCCATGGTTCCTTGAGCGTATTGATGTGGTGAAGGGCCCGTCTTCTGCCCTTTACGGCCAGAGCATTCCCGGCGGTGTCGTGGTGGAATCCACCAAGCGGCCGCAGTTTGCAGAAGAAGGCCATTTCCAGCTTTCCGGCGGCACGCAAAACACCAAAGGCGGCGCGTTCGATTATACCAACGCCATCAACGATCAGCTGGCATTCCGTCTGACCGGTATGACCCGCAGCAGCGATACCCAGTACGATCACCAGCGTGAAGAGCGTTACGCGATTTCGCCACAGTTGCTGTGGACACCGGATGAAAATACCTCGCTTTTACTGCGCGCGTATCTGCAAAAAGATCCGTCCGGTGGCTATCACGCTGCGGTTCCGGCTGACGGTAGCCTCTACGGTCAGAAACTGAGCCGTGGATTCTTCGATGGTGAAAGCACGCGCAACCAGTTCAAACGCTGGGAGCAAATCTACAGCTATGAATTCCAGCACGCGTTTAACGACGTCTGGTCGTTCCGCCAGAACGCCAACTACACCCATTCCAATACCGAACTGGATCAGGTGTATCAGGCAGGCTGGAATGCAGATCGTACCGAGATGAGCCGTTATTATTCCGGTGAAAAATCGTCTCTGGACACCTTCGCGATTGATAACCAGCTGGAAGCCGATTTCGCCACCGGCGAACTGGCGCATAAAGTGGTGCTGGGCTTTGATTACTCCCACTTTATCAATGACGTGAAATCTGACGCTGCCTACGCAGAAAACCTCAACCCGTATACTGGTGTGGGCGGTGATGTTCTGGATTATTACAGCCTTAAGCGCGGTAAAAACCGTTATGAGCAGATGGGCACCTATCTGCAAGATGAGATGAACTGGAACAAATGGTATCTGACTCTGTCAGGCCGTTACGACACGCTGAAAACCTCCAGCCGCAGCGAAGAAAGCATCTACGGCACCACCAGCAACAGCGAACGTAAAGACAGTCATTTCAACAGCCGCGCTTCCCTGTTGTACGCCTTTGACAGCGGCATTTCTCCGTACGTCAGCTACAGCCAGGCGATGACACCGTCTGCCCTGCCGGGCGCTGACGGCACGCTGCTAAAACCGATGCAGAGCGAGCAATACGAAGCCGGGATCAAATACCAGCCGGTCGGCACTTCCGATATGTACACCGCAGCGCTGTATGATCTGACGCAAAAAGACGTGGGTAACCGCGTGGTGGTCGGCAGCTACTACGAACCGGCAGGTAAAATCCGTTCACAAGGTCTGGAGCTGGAAGCCAAGAAACAGGTTACCGAACGCTTCAACGTGATGGCCGGTTATACCTATAACAAAGTGCGTATCCGTGATGCGGCTGAGAACAACGGCAACACGCCGTATGTGACGCCAAAACAAATGGCGTCCATCTGGGGTCAGTACAACACGCCGATTGGGGTGGATATGGGGGCAGGTGTCCGTTACATCGGCACCCAATGGGCGGATAACGAAAACACCCGTCACATGCCTTCTGCCACGCTGGTCGATGCGTCACTGCGTATGAATCTGGTGCAGTTTAGCCCGCAGCTGAAAGGCGCGTATGTGCAACTGAATGCCAACAACCTGCTGGACAAAAAATATGTCGCAGCCTGTTACGGCACCAGCTACTGCTACTGGGGTCAGGAACGTACTGTGGTGGCCACTGTAGGTTATGACTTCTGATAGATTTTTCAGCTCCTCCCCCTGCGAAGGGGGAGGCTGGGAGGGGGTTTTAAGGGCTAACACCTTGTTTAAGAAAACCTTAACTTTTTGATTTATTACTTAATACCCCACCCCAACCCTCCCCTTCGCTGGGGAGGGAGCAATTCTGAGAGTTTATTCTTCCTGCAAATTTAACCGCGCTTTCAGCGACGTCTTCGCCCTTTCCAGCAGGGCATCGGATACCTGCCTGTCCGGCTCGCAGCGCGCCAGTGACAAACTGCCCATCAGTTCCGCACTCACCGATATCGCCTGCGTTTGCGGCTCGTTCACGCCCATTTCAGTCAGCTGACGGATAATCATCCCACGGATACGTTCGATGCCGCGCGCGAACTCAGCCTGACAAGGCGCAGGCATGCGTGGTGTTTCTGAGGCCAGCGCCGACACCGGACAGCCCTGTGCACGATTATCACGGTGCCATGGCGACAGGTAAAAATCGATATAGCCCGCCAGTTGCTGCTGCGCCGTCAGACCCTGATTATCTTTATCCCAGCGGGCCATGACCTGATTAAACATCTGTCCGATGGCCGCTTCGATCAGGGCATCTTTCGAGGCAAAGTGCGCATAAAACCCACCGTGCGTCAGACCGGCTTTGCTCATCACGCCCGCCACGCTGACCTGCAACGGCCCTTTGGCGCGGATGGCTTTCGCCGCTTCCTTCACGATCCGCTCGCGGATTTTAGGTTTATGTTCACTTTCGTAGCGCATAGTAACACCCTGATAATCAGAAAATTGCTGTCATAGTTTACCTGACAGGATCGGTTAACGAAACGCGCGCATCCACGGATAATCCGGGGCGCAGCGCCGCTAAATCTGGCTGACCGGCGTCAAGACGGATCCGCACCGGCACCCGCTGAACAATCTTGGTAAAGTTACCGGTGCCCGGCTCAAAGGGCAGCAATGCGAACGTTGAACCGGAACCCGGCGCGAGGCTGTCGACTTCACCGCGAAATGTCACGCCCGGCAGCGCATCCACATGCACGTCCGCGCGCTGTCCCGGCTGCATTCTGCCAGTCTGCGTTTCTTTGAAGTTGGCCGTTACATAAATGCCCTGCTCCGGTACCAGCGTCATCAGCCGCTGACCGGGTGTGACGTAATCGCCAACCTGCACCTGCCGGTTTCCCGCTACACCATCAACGGCAGCAACAATAGTGGTGTGGCTGAGATCCTGCTGCGCCAGCGCTTGTGCCGCCTGCGCTTTCACCACTGCGGCCTTCGCCAGGGCCAGCGCCGCCAGAATTTCTGCCCGCTGGGCGTGTGTCACCGCCGCCTGATTTTGGGCGACATCCAGCATGGCCGCAGCGTGCGCCGAGGTTTGTTCTGCCGTCACCGCCACCGTTTTGTACCGGTCGGCATCATTACGCGATGTGGCACCGCTGACCGCCAGCGACTGATAACGCTGCTGTTCAGCTTCAGCATGTTGCTGTTCCGCACGCGAGGAACGGATCGCTGTACGCGCAGCATTGATTTGGGTGAGCGCCAGATTTTCCTGTGCCTGCTGGCTCAGCAACGCCGCTTCCTGTTGCGCCACCTGTGCGCGGGCATCGTCAAGTTCTCCCTGCGCAGAGGCCAGACGCGCCGTAAACTCTTCGCTGTCGATCAGCACCAGTTTATCTCCGGCGTGTACCCGCTGGTTATGACGCACCAGCACCTTCGACACAAAACCTTTTACTTTTGGCGCAACGGTGGTGGCGTCCGCCGTCAGGTACGCATCATCCGTGGATTCCGACGCGGGCGCCGCCAGTAGCCATGCCGTACCGCCCAGGGCGACCACCAGCGCAATACCGCTGACCACAAAAATGCGCTTTGATCGTTTATGGGCTTTTAATGCCGGGGCCGGGTTCTCTTCACCTGTTATTGCTTCGCTCATTTTTACTTCCACTCATTGCATGATTGCCATCATATTAATATGATGATCATCATATAAACAAGTCCCCGGGATCTCACAAAAATGTCTGCTACCCTGACGCCATCCGCGACGCTTTCGCCTGCGGATTACCCGACATCACGTAAGTTTCTGATTTTCAGTATCATGGCGTTCGGTATGTTTCTGGCGCTGATCGACATTCAGATTGTTGCCGCCTCGTTAAACGATGTGCAGGCCGGGCTTTCCGCCGGACCGGATGAAATCAGTTGGGTACAAACCTCGTATCTGATCGCCGAACTGGTGATGATCCCCTTCTCCGCGTTTCTGACACAGGCACTTTCCACCCGCTGGCTGTTCAGCGCATCGGCAGCGCTGTTCACCCTCAGCAGCATCGGTTGCGGATTGTCGTGGAATATCGAGTCGATGATCTTCTTTCGCGCGTTGCAGGGGTTTACCGGCGGGGCGATGGTGCCGACAGTCTTCGCGACCGGCTTTGCCATGTTTAAGGGCAAGCAACAGGCGCTGATCCCGGCGATCCTTGGCATGGTCAGCGTACTGGCTCCCACACTGGGGCCGACAGTCGGCGGCGTGGTGACACAATTACTTGACTGGCGCTGGATTTTCTTCATTAACATCCTGCCCGGCGCTCTGGTCGCCACCGGTGCCGTACTGTTTATTCATGTGGATAAAGCCGATTTCCCGATGCTTAAACGCATCGACTGGATACATTTATTGTCGATGGCGACAGCGCTCGGTTGTCTGGAATATGTGCTGGAAGAAGGCCCGCGCAAGAACTGGTTCAGCGATCCGCACATCCAGATTTCGGCGTGGTTCTCGCTGGTGGCCTTTGTCTTGTTTCTCGAACGATCCTTTTATTCCAAAAACCCGATCGTTCGCCTGACGCCCTTCCGTGACCCGACATTCACCTTCGCCTGTCTGTTCAATCTGGTGGTCGGTTTTGGTCTTTATGCCTCAACGTACCTGACGCCGGTTTTCCTTGGCCGCATCCGCGATTTCAACAGTCTGGAAATCGGCACAACGGTGTTTGTGGTCGGCGTCGGGCAATTCTTCAGCACGATTATTGCCGCCAGATTAATCAACCGCGTTGACCGGCGGATACTGATCAGCGTGGGTTTATCCGGTTTTGCCCTGAGTTTATGGCTGACGACCGCCGTGACCCCTTACTGGGGAGCAGAACAGTTTTTCTGGCCGCAGGTGGTGCGCGGCCTGTTCATTATGTTGTGCATCGTGCCGAGTGTGAACATGGCGCTGACTGCGTTTCAGGGGCCTGAACTGCGCTACGCCTCCGGGCTGTTTAATCTGATGCGTAATCTCGGCGGCGCGGTGGGTATTGCCACGGTGAATACCTGGTTGCAGGACTGGACCCGGGTACATGCGGCACGTTTCGGTGAATCACTGGGGCAATACGGGGATCATGCGCAGGAAGTAATAGGATCGCTGGCGCAAAAAATCGGCCACCTGACGCCTGACACAGCGCAGGCATTGCTGATGGCGAAAGGCGTGTTTGGCACGGAAGTGGCGGCGCAATCTCTGACGCTGGCGTTCAATGACATCTTTCAGGTCATGGCCTGGATGTTTATTGCCGCGCTGGTCATGGTGCCGTTTTGCCGTAAATAAGCGCAGGAATGTGAAGGAAATGTGCAGGCTGCCGCAAAAAATGCGGTTGTGGCAGGGAACTTTTCGAACAAGGTGAGAAAGCTTTGGCCTGTTTGAAATAAATCCTTATAATTAGCGGCCCTGAAATGCGATTCGTTACACATACCGGATCCCTTTCAAGTGCTATGTGCAAGTACACTATTCCTCCGGCCGGTTTCGATCGGATCGGGGGGAATTAACATCCTGACAACTGCCAGTGTGGCATTAACGACCAACGAAAATATGAAAATGAGCATTCGCGCAATCCTTACCCTGGTTTTGGCAGTTGCTGCATATAGCCAGGCGTCTTTTGCTGTGGTCTACCCTCTTCCGGCCAATAATGGTCGTCTGGTCGGTGAAAACATCACAGTTACTGTTCCGCAGGGCAGCAGCCTGCCGCTGGAACATTTTGCAGCGCAATACCAGATGGGTTTGAGCAACATGCTCGAAGCTAACCCTGGCGTTGACCCGTACCTGCCAACCCCGGGCACCGTGCTGACCATTCCTCAGCAACTGATCCTGCCGGAAACTCCGCATGAAGGCATCGTAATCAACAGTGCTGAAATGCGTCTGTATTATTACCCGAAAGGCACCAATACTGTGGTCGTGCTGCCAATCGGTATCGGTGAACTGGGTAAAGACACCCCGATGAACTGGGTCACTACCGTTCAGCGTAAAAAAGCCGGTCCGACCTGGACCCCGACGGCGAAAATGCATGAAGAATATGCTGCCCGTGGTGAATTCCTGCCAGCCGTCTTCCCTGCCGGCCCGGACAATCCGATGGGTCTGTACGCATTGTACGTTGGCCGCCTGTATGCGGTTCACGGCACCAACGCCAACTTCGGTATCGGTCTGCGCGTGAGCCACGGTTGTGTGCGTCTGCGTGATGCCGACATCAAATGGTTATTTGACAACGTCCCGCAAGGTACCCGCGTTCAGTTCATCAACGAGCCGGTGAAAGCCACCGTTGAGCCAGACGGCAAACGTTATGTTGAGATCCACAACCCGCTGTCCTCTAACCAGGAAGAGTTTGATTCTCAGCAACCACTGCCAATCACGCTGACCGGCAGCGCAAGCAGTGTATCGATGGATCCTGCGGTCAATCAGACGGTGGTTCAGCGCGCTATCGAGATGCGTTCCGGTATGCCAGTTCAGATCAACTAATTGCGTCCCCGACGTTTTAGTGAAAAAGCCCCGCGACTGTCGGGGCTTTTTTTTGAGTTGAAAAGTATCAACCTATATCAGGACTGGTCATTTCTTAAAGTTCGGGGTATCAAACTTGTGGGTGCCGGTCAGCGGCGTACCGGAGACTTTATGGGAGATTAATGCCGCGATGCAGACAGCAGCGGGACAAAAAGGCACGCACATTCAGGCGCCGGCTTTGCGCTTAAGGCAGATAATTTGCCGCACGGCTTCGCGCAAACTGATGGTACGGAATATATCGCGCATCATCGACACATCAGCCTGTAATCCGCGCAACCAGCCGATTTTTGCGGCTTTATACGGGCTGATAACGTCCGGCCATCTGACGACCTGCAGGCGAAATCCGGCGGCAATCCAGCGCTGATTGATCCAGACTTCCAGCCCGAAATGCGGCAACCGGCGGATCTCCCCGAGATGCTTTGCCACTAACCCGCGCGCAAACACCCGCTCACCGGAAATATAATCCAGTCCGATAAACCGCCAGACCCACGGGCTGTTACGCCTCAGGCTTATCGTGACATCCGCCTGATGTTGCATCACCGGCCGGATGAGCGCGGTAATATCGTCATCACTCAGCCCGACAAGATCCGCATCCAGCATCAGCAGATGGCTGCCCGTTGCCGCAGCAATGCCTTCGGCCACGGCAAAACTTTTACCGCGATTTTCAGGCAGGCTGATCACCCTGACGTTCCTGCCCTGCGCGATTTGCGCGGTGTTATCGGTGGAACCGTCATCCACCACGATAATCTCCAGCAGCAAAGGATGGTTCTGCACCACATCCAGCACCCTGCCGATACGACCGGCCTCATTGTGTGCCGGAATAATGCAACTCACCGTGATCATTGTTTAGACCTTACCCAGAGCACACCCGTCACGGCCAGCAGGATGAACAGGCCAAGGGATACCCAGGCTATCCAGTTGTTCACCTCTGCGATGATATCGCCGGACACCCAGCCGATGCCCAGAAGAAACAGGCTTTTGGGAATGGCTGCGACGATGTTATAGAACAGAAAAGGCACCAGCGGCATCCGCGCCATTCCCGCGCCGGTCAGCACCAGTGCGCCAGCGGAATGGGTCAGCTTGGCGATCACCAGCAACCGCCCGCCTTTGCGATCAAAACTTTTCACCATTTTTTCCAGCCGTGGTTGTGTCAGCCCGAGACGGGCCAGCCAGCCGGGCGGTTGTCCGTCAGCTTTGATCACCCAGCGCCCGAGCGAGTAAAAAATGATATCCCCCAGCACTTCTCCCACCATCACCACGGTAAACATGGCGGACACGCTGAAATAGCCGAGACGTGCGAAATAGCCCGCAATCACCGTCACTACCGGCCCTTCAAGGATGGCCAGCGGCGTCATGATCAACAGGCCGTGCGTTCTGATAAGCGTTTCGAGTGTTTCAAGAGAAAACATACTGTCCTTATTTCCCTGAGTGCTGACTGGCAGACACCGGTTGTTTTTTAGCTAAGTGCCTTTCCCCCAACATCGTGCCGCGCCACGTAAAGCCGCGTCCGGTCCAGCACCATAACCACAAGGCAGGCAGCAGAATATCGCGGATGCACATCGCCAGAATATCTCTTGGCTGATGCGGCCAGCCGAGCGCTTTGGCCAGCGCCCATTCGCCGCCATACCACAACACAAAAAGCGCGGGCGGTGCAAACAGGGGTAAATCACCGCGGAGGGTCAGCCAGACCACTGCCGCCAGCGCAGGCAGGAAACCCATAATAATTTCCGGCACAAACAGCCAGAAAAAACCGGCACGCCGGATGCGCGCCCAGCGCAGTTGTCTGCTCCAGACCGCTTCCAGGCTGCGATGCCCGATGGGCTGCGCAAAAGGTTGCGCGGGCAGACGGACTTTCAGCCCCGCACGGCGTACCAGTTTGGTTGAGGCGACATCTTCCGCCAGCTCACTGCCCAGCGCGGCCATTCCGCCGCCATTATCAAGCACCTCGCGCCGCCAGCACAGCGTTTTCCCCTGCGCAAAACCGTTACCGAGAAAATCCGACAGATACTGCCAGCGCGCCTGATGTGTATTCAGCATCGCAGCTTCTACGGCACCCCATAAATTCTCCGGGATCATTCCGACTGCCGGAGAACTCACCAGCCCGGTCTGACTGTCAAAGGTATTCGCCAGTGAACGCAGATAATCCGGCGGTAACAGCAGGTTGCTGTCTGCCATCGCCACCACGCCTGCGGTGGTATTGTTCCAGGCCTTATTAAGATTATTCACTTTCGGATTGGCGGATATCCTGTCATCGCCAATCAGCAGGCGTGCAGGCTTATCGGGGAATTCCGCCATCAGTTTCTCCACCAGCGGGATCACCGGATCAAACCGTGACGCCACACAGAACACAATTTCGTAAGCGGGATAATCCTGATAAAAACTGGAGCGCATGGTCTCCTCTTCGAAGGCGTTATGCCCGCACAACGGCCGCACCAGCACGATAAATTCCGAGGTTTCATGCGCTTCATCGCGCGGAACGCCGCTGCGCATCCGCCACCAGGCGATGATGAGAGAGGAAAACTGAAGGGTGATCAATATGCTGCCAATCGTGGCGGTCACTGCGGTGTTTAATACCATGACGATGCCCCTTTATTGAAAATATCTGCGGTGAGAATTCCAGACTTCTGGCAGTCAGAACGCTCATCCTACAGACGTTACGTTAAGGAATTCTTAAAGGGGCATCGCGGAGAGATATTCTCCGTCACGTTCAGTTAAAAGTAATGCAGCAGGCGCCCTGTTCCGCGCCGGAAAGCTGACTGCGCAAGGCGCTGAACAGCTCACGCCCGCAACCGATATGCTCTGCGCTCAGATCAGGCTGACAGGCTTTTCGTTCAGCCAGTTCGCCAGCGTCAACCCGCAATTCGAGTTCGCCGGTTCGCCCGTTGACGCAGATAATGTCACCGTCTCGCACTTTTGCTAACATGCCGCCGCAGAAAGCCTCCGGTGTCACGTGGATGGCGGAAGGCACTTTGCCGGAAGCGCCGGACAAGCGGCCGTCGGTGACCAGCGCGACACGGAATCCGCGATCCATTAATACCCCCAGCGGTGGCATCAGTTTATGCAGCTCAGGCATGCCATTGGCCTGCGGCCCCTGAAAACGTACCACCACCACACAATCGCGGTTCAGCATACCGGCCTCGAATGCGGGCACGATGTCATGCTGGCTTTCGAACACCACAGCAGGCGCTTCGATAATCTGATTATCCGCGGGCACCGCCGAGGTTTTCATCACCGCACGCCCCAGATTGCCCGACAACACTTTGGTGCCGCCATGATGCTCAAACGGCTGTTGCACGCTGGCGATGACGTTTGTGTCGGGCGAATGCTCCGCTGCTCCGCGCCACGCCAGCACGCCGTTTTCCAGCCAGGGTTCCTGCGTATAACGCGCTAACCCGAAACCGGCCACAGTATTAACATCGTGATGCAACAGGCCATTTTTCAGCAACTCGCGCACCACCTGTTGTACGCCGCCTGCGGCCTGGAACTGGTTGATGTCCGCCGGGCCGTTCGGGTAAATGCGGCATAACAACGGCACGGCATCAGACAATTCAGAGAAATCATCCCAGTTGATGATAATGCCTGCCGCCCGTGCCATGGCGACCATGTGCAGGGTCAGATTGGTGGAACCGCCGGTCGCCAGCAGCGCAACAATGCCGTTCACCACGGTTTTTTCGTCTACCATCTGGCCGAGCGGCTGATAGTTACCGCAGGTTTCGGTGAGACGGGTGACCTGCCGCGCTGCCGCGCCGGTCAGCGCATCGCGCAGTGCGCAATCTGGCGGCACAAACGATGCACCCGGTAAATGCAGCCCCATCACTTCCATCATCATCTGATTGGTGTTGGCGGTGCCATAAAATGTACAGGTGCCGATGTCGTGATACGACGCGGCTTCCGCTTCCAGCAATGCCTGACGGTCCACTTTGCCTTCGGTATAAAGCTGACGTACGCGCACTTTCTCTTTATTTGGCAAACCGGTGCTCATCGGCCCGGCGGGCACAAACACCGCAGGCAGATGGCCGAATGACAGCGCCGCCATCACTAAGCCCGGCACGATTTTATCGCATATGCCCAGATACAACGCACCGTCGAACATGTTGTGTGAAAGGCCGATGGCCGCCGACATCGCAATCACATCGCGGCTCATCAATGACAACTCCATGCCGTCCTGCCCCTGCGTGACACCGTCACACATTGCCGGGACACCGCCCGCCACCTGCCCGACCGCACCCACCGATTTCAGGGCGTCTTTCAGACGTTGCGGATAAAGGCCGTAAGGCTGATGCGCCGACAGCATGTCGTTGTAGGCGGTAATAATGGCGATATCGCTGCGTACCCAATTTTTCAGGGAATTCTTTTCATCCGGCTGGCAGGCGGCAAAGCCATGCGCCAGATTGCCGCACGCAAGCCGGGCGCGGTGAACGGTTTGCGAACGGGCAGCGTCCATACGGGCCAGATAGGCTTCACGGGTTTTCGCAGAACGTGCGGTAATGCGCTGCGTCACGCGGACTAACGCTTTATTAATCATAGTATTCCCCCTTCTAAAACATCGTAAAAGCCATCCGGCCGACACCGGTATCTTCCGGAACGCTATTGATGTTTCTTCCTCGACGTTACCGGTAACATGTTATCGGTAACATTATCAGAGGGATTGGTATCTGTGACAATCCGCCCGGACCGGGGAAAATCATTAATGTGATCGGCATCGAAGTTAATGATTAGCGGTGAAACATATCCCGGGCAGGGATTAACAGAGGGATAACATGCACGAAAAACTGACAGTGGCGTGATTTTTGCCCTGTACTTAATTTAATACGCCATAAAAAGAAGCCCGCAAATTTGGGGGTGCAGTCCAAATTTGCGGGCTTTTGGTGGCACCTTTAAAAAGGCCTGATGATCGCCAGAATGCCGATGAGGATCACGCCGACAATAATCACCGCACCGGCATTGCGCACCAGCGCAAAATCTTTGACCGGCTGACCGGTGGCGCGGCGGCGTAAATCGCCTGAAAGCAGGCCGTGCAGCGCGGAGAGAACCAGCACTATCACCATTTTTATCAGCAGCCAGGCGTGCGGAAATTTGCCATAACTGACGATCATCACAATCCCGGCCACCCAAAGCAGGATCATCGCCGGGCTGGTGACACTGCGCGTCCATTTGCGTACCGTCACGAGCAACAACCTCTGCCCTGCGCTTTCCGCTGCACCGGATGTCTGCGAACAGGCCATCGACACCAGCGCCATGACCAGCATGCCGCCAATCCACAATACGCCCGCAATCACGTGCAAGGCATTGAGCCATTCATGAAGCATTTTTATCCCTCCGGAAGTTAACAATAATTCTGCCTGCGGCGGATGACCTCAACCTGCTGTCTCTCCACGGCTTTTAGCGGATTATGTCTCTTTCCCTTACTAAAGGCACGGTTAAGTCGTCACTTTTTCTTATTCTCAGCCGGTGTTTACAAGAAGTAGGTAGACTGGTATACCTACCTATCATCTGAACAGCGCGAGATAAATAAATGCCCCTGACTGAATCCGCTCCTGAAAGCGCACGCGACCGGCTGCTCGGTGCCGCCCGCGTTTTGTTTTATAACGACGGCATTGCCGCGACCGGGATTGATGCCATCGTCAAACGTGCCGGTGTCGCCAAAAAAAGCCTCTATAACAATTTCGAATCCAAGGCCGAACTGGTCGCGACGTACATTGAAATCCGTCATGACGAATGGCTGGGGCTGTACGCCCGACGTGTTAAAAAAGCCAAAACGCCGCAGGAAAAAGTGCTCGCCGTATTTCAGGCCTATGACGATCACGCTGAATTTGCCTATGAACATGGCTTTCGTGGCTGCGGGTTGCTGAATGCCGCCGCCGAACTGCCCGCCGGAGCGCCCGGCAGGCAGGCCGTGCGCGGGCATAAAGAACATGTTGAAGCCATCGTGACCACGCATCTTCTCGAACTGTTCCCGGATGACGAGGCCAAAGCCCGGCTGATGGCACGACATTTTTCATTTTTACTGGAAGGCGCGATTTCACGTGCGGGCCTGGAAGGCAACGGTCAATGCGTCCGTCAGGCGATGGCGATGGCGGCCTCAATGATGGAGGCACCATGATGATAACGCCTCGTGAGCGTATGACAGGCGTACTCGCGGTGGTATTTGCTTCCTTTCTCTGGGGGACAACCGGTACGGCCGCGACATTTGCGCCCGAGGTCAGCCCGCTGGCGATTGGTGCGGTGGCGATGGGGCTGGGCGGATTATTGCAGGCGCTGATTTCCGCCAGCGGGATGGTCGCCAGCCGGGCAACACTGCTGAAAAACTGGCGCATGTTACTCACCGGCGCGCTGGCAGTCGCGGTTTATCCGCTGGCGTTTTACGCATCGATGCACCTGGCGGGCGTTACGGTCGGCACGGTGATTTCCCTCGGTTCCGCCCCGCTGTTATCCGCGCTGATTGAATATTATCTCGACGGACAACGCCTCAGCCGCCGCTGGATGACCGGCGCGGCCATGGGTGTGGCGGGTATGGCGTTACTGTGCATCGGGAAAAGCACAGGCCATGCCGCCGCCGGTCAGGGCGACTACGCGATTGCCGGTGTGGCGCTCGGCCTGATTGCCGGACTGACTTACGCACTCTACTCGTGGGCCGCGCGTCATTTAATGCAGCGCGGCGTCCCTTCCCGCGCGGCAATGGGTGCCACGTTCGGGCTCGGCGGTGTGCTGCTGATGCCGGTGCTGTTAGTGACCGGTGCGCCCCTGCTGGCGTCATGGAATAACGCCCTGGTCGGCGCCTACATGGCGCTGATCCCGATGTTTGTCGGTTATGTCTGTTTCGGTTATGCCCTGGCCCGCATTCCGGCCAGCATGGCAACCACCCTGACGCTGCTGGAACCGGCGGTCGCCGCAGTACTGGCGGCGGTGATTGTCGGCGAACGGCTGTCACCGGTGGGCTGGACAGGCATCGGGCTGGTGGTCGCGTGCCTGATTTTTATCACCGTGCCGCTGAAAAGACGCGCCGCATTACCGGTTTCTGCCTGAAAAAATGGCTCCCGCAGGAGCCATGGTTGTCTTAATTTGCTGCGACAGTTCAGACCGTGGCAGGCGCGGCCAGCGAAGCCATATCAATCACAAAACGATAGCGCACATCGGCTTTTTCCATACGCTCAAACGCTTCGTTAATTTCATCCATGCGGATCATTTCGCAATCCGGCAGAATGTTTTTCTCCGCACAGAAATCGAGCATTTCCTGCGTTTCGCGGATCCCGCCGATTGGCGAACCGGCCACGCGACGACGGCCTAACAGCAGCGGGACAGTGTTAAATTCTTCCATCGGCCCGACCTGCCCGACCAGCACCAGCGTACCGTCCACATCCAGCAATGGCAGATACGGCGTGATGTCGTGTCTGACCGGCACGGTATCGATGATCAGATCGAAATGATCGTGTGCCTGCGCCATCGCGTCACTGTCCGCGCTGACCAGCAGACGGCCTGCGCCTAATTCCAGCGCATCGGCTTCTTTGGCATTTGAACGGCTCACCACCGTCACATCTGCACCCAGACCGACCGCCAGTTTCACTGCCATATGCCCCAGACCGCCCAGACCAATCACGCCAACACGGCTGCCCGGTTTGACGTTCCAGGTTTTCAATGGTGACCAGGTGGTAATACCGGCGCACAACAGCGGCGCGGCTTTGGCGAGATCTAACCCTTCCGGCATACGCAGACAAAATTCCTCGCGCACCACTAAATGCTTGGAGTATCCGCCCTGCGTCGGCTCTTTGGTGAAACGGTCATAACCGGCGTACGTGCCGGTGTTACCTTCGCGGCACAACTGCTCTTCACCTTTTTTGCACTGATCGCATTCCTGACAACTGTCCACCATGCACCCCACGGCGACATGATCACCCAATTTGTAGCGGGTGACGCCTTTACCAATACTGGTGACACGCCCGACGATTTCATGACCGGGAACAATCGGATAATAACTCCAGCCCCAGTCATTTCTTGCGGTATGTAAATCGGAATGGCAAACGCCGCAATACAGAATTTCCATCGCGACATCGTTATCACGCAGGCCGCGGCGTTCAAACGTATACGGCGCCAGCGGTTTTTTCGGATCGTAAGCAGCAAATCCAACAGTTTTCATCAGTCAACTCCTGAGTCGTTAATGACGCATTCACTATAGAATTTACCGCCGAAGTCACAAGCCACAGTTCTCCTGAATCCTTGCCTGATCCTGTTCAGTTTATTTCTTAAAGCTGCCGAACATTTTGTAGCGTCCGCCCGGATATAACAGCCGGGCGCAGGTCACCACTTTTTCATGATGCCAGGTGCGGCGCAGGGTTTGCAGGCACGGTTCGGTCTGCTCAATATTCAGCAGGCGCTGCTCGTCGTTACCGGCCATCACCGCTTCAATAGTATGCTCGCCCGCCGTCAGCGGTGCCCGTTGGGTCAGATAGGCAAAAGGGGTTGTTTGAGTGAAGTCCTGCTGTAAATACAACGGCGCAATGTCCGGATTCACCAGCCGGTCCTCAAGCTGCACCGGAATGTCATTTTCGTAATGCACAATCACCGAATGAAACAACATCACGCCGGGCGGCAACATAAATTTCATCGCCACGCTGTCACTGGCAATTTGCTCCCCCAGGTGCAATACGCGGGAGGTATGAAAATGCCCGCGACTTTTGATCTCGTCAGAAATGTTATTCACTTCCAGCATCGGCGTGAAGGCTTTCATTTCATTCACAAAGGTGCCGACGCCCTGCAAACGCAGCAGATAGCCCTCGGTGGTTAACTCGCGCAATGCCCGGTTGATGGTCATCCGGCTGAACCCCAGCTCGGCGACCAGTTCACTTTCTGAAGGCACACGCTGATGCGGCTGCCAGTGTCCGTGCAGGATCTGATTAATGATCCCCTGTTTCACCTGCTTATACAGCGGAGAAGGCTCGTCTCCGGCATCCGCAATGACTTCTGATAGCGTTCTGTTTGATGACATCATTCCTGCCTTGTATGTCGCACGGAACACGGCGGCGGACGAATTTTCCGGACGTTATTCGCCGGACGTTATTTGCCGGTAAACGCCGCCTGTTCTTTCGCCGCCAGTGCACGCATGCCTTCGTTGCGGTCTTCGCTGGCCGCAATCAGGGCCGACAACGAACGTTCATAACTGACGCCCGCCGTTAAGCCCATATCAAAACTCGCCAGCACGGCTTTTTTGGCCATCTTAATGGCAAGCGGTGCAGCACGGGAAATATTCTGCGCAATCTTTAACGCCTGTTCCGTTAACGTTTCCGGCGTGGTGATACGGCTGATCAGTCCGGCGGCCAGCGCTTGTGCGGCAGTGATTTTCCGCCCGGCGAGGATGATTTCCATCGCCAGTGATTTCCCTACCGATTTGACCAGCCGCTGGGTGCCTCCCGCGCCGGGGATAATGCCGATGTGCGTTTCCGGCAGCCCGATAATGGCTGTGTCATCGGCAATCACGATATCGCACAGCAACGCCAGTTCCAGCCCGCCACCCAGCGCATAACCGGATAATGCCGCGACAACCGGCGTTTCAATGGCGGCAATCTGATCCCATTTCTCACTGAAACCGCTGGTGTAAAGGGCTATCGCTGAGGCAGTGGCCAGCGTGCCGGTATCGGCACCGGCAGCAAACGCGCGCGCCGAACCGGAAATCACTATCGCGCGGATCTGTTTATCACCGTCCAGTTCACGCATTTTTTCCAGCAACTGCGTCAGCATTTCTGCACTCAGGGCATTAAGTTTTTCCGGCCGGTTAAGAATGATATGCGCCACGCCCTGATGACGTTCACAGCGGATAAGTGCGCTCATGGTTTTTGCATCCCGCTGATGGCAAGGATTGTGGCGTTACGGTGCGCGAGACCTTCTTCAATAGCCTGCGCCGTCCACGGATAAAACCCGGCGCCGGTTTTGGTGCCCAGATTGCCCTGCTCAATGTGCGCCAGCAACCACGGCGGCAGCTCGTCGTCGCAGGATAAGGCTGGCAGTAATATCGCGGCGACATTTTTCACCGTGTCCAGTCCGGCAAAATCCATCAGCTTCAGCGGTCCCATCGCCGACCAGCGCGGTGCAAGCGTACTTTGTACGGCAAAATCCACGTCTTCAATGCTGGCAATTCCGGCCGTGACCAGATGCAACGCCTCGCGCAGCATGGCGTATTGCAGCCGGTTGACGATAAAACCCGGCGCTTCTTTATGAATGGTCACCGTCTGTTTGCCCAGTTGCTGACAAAGCGCGGCGGCCTGCTGACGCGTTTTCTCATGCGTTTGCGGCCCGCAGACAATTTCCACCATCGGCATCACCTCCGCCGGATTAAACCAGTGCAGGCCGATAAAGCGCGACGGCACCGCCAGCACGCTGGCAATCTGCCCGACCGGAACGCTGGAGGTGTTAGTGGTCAGCAGGCAGTCGTCGCTAACCTGTTTTTCGATCTCCTGAAAAATCTGCTGCTTGAGTGCCAGCACCTCAGCGATATTCTCTGAAACAATCTGTGCGCCTTTCAGACATTCCGCCAGTGACGTGGTGAAGGTGACCGACGACGCCAGCCCGGCGGCGATGCTGTCGATCACTGTTGCAGCCTTGTGCAGCGAGTTTTCAGTGCGCGAATAAAGCGCCACCTTAAAACCGCTGGCAGCAAATACCGCCGCGATGCGCGCGCCCATGGTGCCCGCGCCAATCACCGCAACTTGTGTGGATCCCATCTTGTCTGCCTCCGGTTAAATAACGCCCTGTTGCGTGAGTGTGTCCATCTCCTGCGAAGACAGACCCAGTTGCGCACTGAGAATGGCACGGGTGTGTTCGCCAAGTTGTGGCGGCATTAAATCGGGTATCTGTTTCATGCCGCTCAGCTTCACCGGCTGCGGTAAGATACTGATTTCACCGGCGACCGGATGCATCACCTGATGCAGTAATCCGCGTTCGGCGGCATGCGGGCTTTGCAACAGTTGATCCAGCCCCCAGACCGGGGCGGCAGGAATGCCGTCTGCATCAAGCAGGGCGAGCGCCCCGTCCACGGTTTTGTCGTGCAGCCATTCTTCAATCAGCACCCGTAATTCGTACTGATGTTTCAGGCGCTGCGGATCCGTGGCAAAGCGCGCATCCTGTACCACTTCCGGTTTGCCAATGGCCTGTGCCAGACGGCGGAACAGGCTGTCATTGGCGACGGCAATCACCAGATAACCGTCGGCCGCACGGTAGCTGTCCATGGGGGCGCTGATAGGGTGTGCATTACCCAGCCGTCCGGCCAGCGGCATGCCGCCCAGCAGTTGTGTCAGCGAGACCATTTGCATCGATACCATCGCATCGAGCATCGCGACATCCACATGTTGCCCGAGGCCGGTAATGCCTCGTTGCAGCAATGCCGCCAGAATGCCCCACGAACAGTACAGCCCCGACACCACATCACCAATCGCATCCCCTACCCGCGTCGGTTCGCCGTTCGCCCAGCCGGTGACCTGCATGATGCCACCCATCGCCTGGATCACATGATCATAAGCCGCTTTATGCGCCAGCGCCCCGTGCTGACCAAAACCGGAAATACTCGCATACACCAGCTTCGGATTGATCTTCTTCACGGCGTCATAATCAATGCCCAGACGGGTGGTCACACCGGGCCGGAAATTCTCCACCAGCACATCCGCGCCTTCAATCAGTTGCTCCAGCATTGCCCGCCCTTGCGGAGATTTCAGGTTCAGCGTCAGGCTCTTTTTGCCATGATTGAGCAGCATGAAATAGGTGCTTTCACCCTTAACATGCGGGGTGAAATCGCGGGAATCGTCGCCTTTCCCCGGCATTTCAATTTTGATCACTTCCGCACCCAAATCATTGAGCAGCGAAGCGCAGTAAGGTCCGGCCAGCACGCGGGAAAGGTCGAGCACTTTGATCCCTTCCAGCGGCCGGGATGTTGCTGATGCACTCATGCGGTTTCTCCGTCAGCCATGTCTGCGAAAATCAGAGGGGTCAGCGCGCGGAAGATATCGCCCTGTTTGATGAGCTGGCGGATGGCCAGCATATCCGGGTACATTTCCTCGTCACTTTGCCGGAAGGCCACCTGCTCACGCACCAGAGACAGCACGGTTTCCGTGCCCGCCGACGCGCGCAGTGGCCGGTGGAATTCCACCGCCTGCGTGGCACACAGGATTTCTATCGCCACGATATCAATGGCATTTTCAACCGCATCAAGGGCATTGCGCGCCGCTGTCACGCCCATGGAAATATGGTCTTCCTGTCCGGCACAGGTGGAAACGGTATGCACGCTGGCCGGTGCCGCCAGCGCACGGTTTTCCCCTGCCAGCGCGGCGGCAGCGTACGGCGGGATCATCATCCCTGAATGTGCCCCGCCACCCGCCACCAGAAAAGCCGGTAATCCGCTGAGATGGCTGTTCGTCAGGCGGTCAGAACGGGCCTGCGAACCGGTGCTGAGTTGTGCAATGGCAATCGCCAGCGCATCCAGACACAGCGCCACCGGCGCACCGTGCCCGTTGCCGCCCGGCAGTACGTTCAGCTCGCCGTCTTCCACCATAAACACCGGATTATCTGTGACAGAATTGATTTCCGTGGTCAGCGTTTTCAGGCAATAACGCAACACGTCCCGCACCGCGCCGTGCATTTGCGGAATGCAGCGCAGGCTCAGCGCGTCCTGAACGCGAAAATCACGGTATTTATCGAGGATCTCACTGTCTCGCAGGAGACAGCGCAAAATCCGCGCAGTTTCCTGCTGGCCATCGTGCGGGCGCAGCGCGTGAAGACGGGCGTCATATCCGCGGATATTCCCCTTCAGCACTTCCAGGCTCATGCCCCCTGCGGCATCCGCCACCGGCAGCAATTCGCGGAAGGTGTCTGCCGCCAGACACCCCAGCGCAGTGATTTCATACGTGCCGCTGACCAGCGCATGCCCCTCGCGCGGGCCGGGAATACGCACGGCAATCCCCGCCCGTTCCAGCGCTTCCCGTGCCGGTAACAGTTCGCCCTGATAGAACGATTTTCCGTAGCCGAACACCGACAGCCCGATATGCGCGGTGGCAATCAGATAACCGACTGACCCTTTGGCGGGTGACCACGGCGTCACCCCCTTGTTAAGCATCCCGGCCATCGTCTGCACCAGCGCCGGACTGACGCCGCTGAATCCCTGTAGCAGGGATTTCATCATCACCGCCATCATCGCCCGCACTTCATGCTGCGCCAGAACCGGCCCCGTACCGCAGGCATGGCTTTTCAGCATATTGATCTGCACGTCGGAGATTTGCTCCGGCGACAGGCGCTGAGTGACCAGGTCGCCCACGCCGGTGGTCAGGCCATAAATCACTTTATTGTCAGCAATCGCCTGCCTGATTTTCTCGTGCACGATCAGCATGGCCTCTGACGCTGACGGGTCCGGCAGCACCGGCGCCCCGTAAGCGATATCCGTGATGTCACGGACGGTGGTTTCCGCCGTGCCTAAAATGACAGTACGCGTCATCATTTATTCAGCCCGTGCCCGGTCAGCCACTCTTTTGCCACGGCATCCACACTTTCGAAGTTCGCCAGTTTGCCGTTCATCACGATCAAATCGCCGGTGGTCAGTTGCCTGGACACATTGTTCAGCGTGGTTTCCACCACTTCGCTGGCTTTGTCTTTAGCAATCAGCGGCACAATGTTTTGCGCCGGGAATAAGTGTTTTGAATCTTCCAGCGCCACCAGATTTTTGGTTTTCATCGCCGGATCGGTTGAAGTCATGTCCGCCACCTGAATCTGATTGTTGGTCAGTGCAGACAGCGTCAGCGGACCGGCAACATCGAGCACTTTGAAATTCTTAAAGGTCAGTCCGTACACTTCACTCAGCCCCTTCACCCCTTCACGACGGGTTTTCCATTCTGCCGGGCCGCCCAGTACCAGCGTTTTTGCCACCGGTGCCAGGTCACTGATGTCTTTCAGATTGTGTTTTTTGGCGGTTTTCTCAGTGACCGCCAGTACATCGCTGTCCTGCGCAGCAGAAATATCCAGCATTTTGATTTTCTCAGGCAGTGCTTTGGCCAGCGCCGCCGCCACATCTTCTGAAGAATGCGCCTGGGTTTTTTCGTCGAGATAACTCAGCGTGGCACCGCTGTATTCCGGGATCAGGTTGATTGAGCCGTCGAGCAGCGCAGGCATATATACCTCACGGCTGCCGATATTAAGTTTGGTTTCCACCTTGACGTTTTTCGCCGCCAGCGCCTGCTGATAAATCGTGGCAATCAGCTGGCTTTCCGGGAAATCCGCCGAACCGATGATAATGGTGCCCGCCGTGTCAGCGGAAAAAGCGACAGGGACGTGTACGACAGCAGCAGAAAACAGGGCAACGGCGAGCAGATTTTTCAATTTCATTTTTGTCAGGCTCCGGAATGAGTGAGTAGATAATTCAGTTATTTGATAAAGGAATTGTTTTTTTACGGCGACGCTCACGTTGCCGTAATCCTGGTGAAACAATGAAACGAATTAAAAAAGAGAAAAATACATCAACCAGTAACGCTAATATTCCCACCATAAAAGCACCCGCAACCATTTGCGGATAATCATTCTGCGCACGGCCATCAATAATCAGCCGCCCCAAACCGCCCAGGGAAACATAGGCAGCAATCGTGGCCGTAGACACAATTTGCAGCGCAGCACTGCGGATGCCGGATAATATCAACGCCATCGCGCAGGGTATTTCCACCGTCAGCAGTAATTTCAGCGGTGAATATCCCATGCCGGTTGCGGCGTCAATAACCGCCGGATTGATCGCCCGGATACCGGAATAGACCCCCATCATGATGGGCGGCAACGCCAGAATAATCAGCACAATCAGACAAGGCACAATAAAGGCCAGATCCGATTCAAACACCGGCCCGAATATAATCACCAGTAAGATGATCAATCCGAATGAGGGCAACGCACGCATGGCATTGGCGCTGCCGATCAATAACGTCGCACCTTTGCCGGTATGACCGACATAACACCCGATCGGAAAAGCGATGATGACCGCAATAAACAAGGCTTCAATGCTGTAAATCAGATGCTGAAATATCAGCACCAGCAGGCCGTCATCGTTGAGCCAGTGACCGGAGTCCAGCAACCAGTTAATCATTTAGCGTTCCTTTTCGGTTGCCAGGTGGTCATTTTATTGCCGGTACGCAGCACCAGATTATCCAGCAACAGCGCCAGCACAATACACAGGAAAATACCGGCAATAATCGGCGTCAGGAAATGTAACTGGAAACCCTGGGTGAATAACGCCCCCAGTTGCGGCATGCCGACCAGTGCTGAAATGGACACAATGCTGACGTTCGATACCACCACCACCCGCATACCGGCGGCAATAACCGGCACGGCCAGCGGCAATTCCACGCTCAGAAAACGCTGCAATGGCCGGTAGCCCATGGCGACGGCGGCCTGACGGGTTTCATGGGGAACAGAATCCAGCCCGTCGCACACGGTGCGGATCAGCAGCGCAAACGCATAAAGCGTCAGGGCCACCACGACATTCACCGTGTCCAGAATTTTTGTCCCCAGCAGGCCGGGTAATAAAACAAATAACGCCAGAGAAGGAATGGTATAAAGCAAACCTAATACATTAAGAATACCGTCTTTAAATTTCCCGCAGCGGTGCAAAATACCGCCTACCGGAATAGCCAGTGCCAGCCCGATTAATACCGGAATAACCGACAGGTAAATATGCCAGCCGAGCAGCGTGGCTATATTTTCCCGCTGCTGAAATAACCAGTCAAAACGCATGGCATTACCTCACAGCGCGGGAATGAGAAAGTGAAAATACCTGTTCGATATTTGCCGTGCCGATAAAGCGCTGATGTTCATCAACCACGATACCGCGCTGACAGGGGGAACTTAATACCGAATCCATGAGCTGACGCAGGGTGCCATTTTTCGGCGCAAAAGTGCTGCCGAGATTAATATCTTCAGGGTCTACGGTGATTTTATTTTGGGTCACATCATACCAGCCGAGCGGACACTCATTTTCAACCACCAGCAACCAGGCATTATCTCCGGCAAGGGCTCTGGCTTCGCTGACGGAAATACCCGGCGCGATCACCGGTTCTTTCGTCAGGCTGATATTCTCCGGGATCCTATCAAAGGAAAGTTTACGGTATCCGCGGTCACGGCCAATAAAATCAGCAACAAACGCATCCTGCGGTTCATTGAGCAACTTAACCGGCGAGGCGATTTGCGCCAGACGACCACCGGGGCGGAAAACGGCGACCTGATCGCCTAATTTCATCGCCTCATCAATATCGTGAGTGACCATAATAATGGTCTTGCCGATTTCACCTTGTAATCTTAAAAACTCATCCTGTAACTGTTCGCGCACCACCGGATCGACGGCGCTGAAAGGTTCGTCCATCAGCATGAATTCCGGGTCCGACGCCAGCGCACGCGCCACGCCAACCCTTTGCTGCTGACCGCCGGACAACTGCCACGGATAGCGCTCCGCCATCGTCAGGGAAAGCCCGACCAGTTCAAGTAATCCGAGGGCTTTTTTACGGGCTGCCGTGCGTGTCGCCCCGTTGAGCAGCGCCGTGACCGCAATGTTGTCCTGCACGGTTTTATGCGGAAACAAGCCGGCATTCTGGATCACATACCCCATTTTGCGGCGCAGTTTGACCAGATCCATGTCAGCAGCAGGCTGTCCGTTCAGCAAAATGTTGCCTGAAGAGGGTTCCGTTAGCCGGTTGATCATGCGCAATGAAGTGGTTTTGCCGCAGCCCGACGGTCCGACCAGCATGGTAATTTTTCCCGTCGGCGCGCTGAACGACAGCCTGTCTACCGCCACCGTACCATCTGCGTAAAATTTGCTTATGTTCTCAAATGAAATCATTAGGTTTCCAGCCACATTACGGAGTGTTTTTCACAGGGCGCCTGCTGGTTATTATTTTGCAGACCTGACATGTACTAACTTGTATGTACAACCTAGCAAGCACAGTGCCAACTTCGCAAAACGCAGGGACAGTGGCGGATTTCGGCGGATATGGCGGGCAGTGAGGCAAAAAAGTGAACGGGGAATGACGTTTTTTTGCACCAGAAACACACTGTTCGCCCCATTGCGGTGCGAAATATTTTACGTTCTGGCTACAGGCGGGTTACGACTTTCGCTCCGACAACTGACTCAGCCACTGGCTGCGATATTCAGAAGGCGAACGGGCGGTGCTTTTGCGAAAAACACGGCAGAAATAGTTGCTGTCAACGAAGCCGCTGCTGGTCGCCACTTCTTTAATCTTCAGTTCATAGCCTTTAAGCAACAGTTTTGCCTTTTCCAGCCGGACGTGATTGAGGTACTCGCTGAAGCCAATATCACCGGATTTGCGAAATAAATGAGACAGGTAATTCGGCGTGATATGGAAACGCTTTGCCACATTTTCACGCGTCAGCGGCAGGGAGGCATTCTCTTCAATATACTTTTTGATTACCTCAAAAAGCGCCCCGCTGCGGGTGAGGATCTGCGCCCTGTTGGCGAGTTGTTCCTGGCAATGGCTTAACAGCCCCGCCACCACGCAGCGCGCGGTTTGCTGGTCGTCAGGCGTGGAGACAATTTCATTCATCGCCTGCAACAAAAACGAGCCCACGCGCGGGCCAAGGCGCGAAACACTTTGTTTATCCGTGCTGGTAAATGTCACGCCATCCCAGAACTGCAAACTGAAACCCAGTTTTTCTTTGCTGAACAGAATACTCAAAACTGTCGCGGGTTTGTCCCACACCGTCAGATTCCACTTTCCACCCGGAATGTACAGCGCATCGCCCTGCCTGAGCAGCCCTTTACCTGCGGCAATGCTGCGATCGCGGACTTCACCTTCAATCACAAATTCAATACGGGGAAAACTGACCACCGAGGCCAGATCAGGTGGCGGCTGGGAATTATCAGGAAACCTGACAGCAAACGCCTCACTGCCGGACAGCGACCGGAACAGTGTTTCTATCACGTCTTGCAGCATGGCAGTCTCTCAGAGGATTTCTTTTCATCATAACATACACGTAACAAATACGCGGTGATGCAGCCTGCCGCACTGTGACCGCCCTCTGATGTCCGGCAAAAAGCCCGGTAAAAGACAATAAAAAAGCCTGACCGGCAGGCCAGGCTTCAGGAAATAAACAGCAATTCACAGCACGTCGAGCAGCCATTTCTGTGCAGGAGTCAGGCGGCTTGCCGTTTCCGGCTTCAGCCATTTACGCTGGTCCTGCTGCTGGGCATCGGCGCGGTCGATATACAAACTGTGCAGCACGCGGCGACGGGTGCCGGCGCGGTTATTGGTGCCGCCGTGCCACGCGTGAGCGTTATAGATCATCACACTGCCCGCCGGTGCCTCAAACACCACTTCATCAGGATGCGATAATTCAACATCCGCCAGCACATCCTCCGGCAGTTCCGGGCGGTGATGGGTGCCGGGAATAATGCGTGGTGCGCCGTTGGCGGCGCTCAAATCGTCAATCGCCACGATGGCATTGACCAGATGCACTTTCGGGAAATCCGGACGCGGCTTTTTCCAGTCGGCGTGCAGCGGCTGATGGCCGCCCCGGTGCAGTGCTTCGCGCCCATTGAGGCTCGAAACCTTAAACGCACCGCCGAAGATATGGTGGCAGACGGACAGGATCAGCGGATGCGACCACACTTTTTCCCACACGGTACCTTTGTTGATCATATTGGCGATACGGGTTGCGGTGGCTTCCTGATGGTGTTCAACGGCGAGATTATCGCCCTCCTTTTCCACCAGCGCGTCAAAGGTGGCGCGCATATCTTCCAGCCAGTCCTGGTCGATAACATCGTGAATAACAAGGTATCCGCGCGTCTCCAGCTCGTCAGCCTGCGCTGGCGTTAACGGTTGTGTTGCGCCCAGCGCAGCAAGATATTGTTCAGATGAATGATTCATTTTCCGCCCCTTCAGTTAACGTTCTCGTAACATCAAAGTACGGCAGTTTTTATAGGAAAAAACGATGCAAATCCTACAAAACACTGGATTTATGTGTGATCGCTAAAAAAATGTGACGCGGGTCAGCTAACATCTGCGGCGCGTATCTCAGGCCGACACCAGCAGTTGTGCCTTTAGCCTTTGCTGTAAAAAATCGAGAAATACGCGGGTGACTTCGCTGCGCTGGCGATGCTGCGGATAAATGGCGTGCAGGCTGAGCGAGCCGGGATGAAATGCATCCAGTACCCGAACCAGTGCGCCATATTGCAGCGCCGGGCCGACGATAAATTCCGGCAGTAATACCAGCCCGAGTCCGGCGACGGCCGCATCGCGCAGCACTTCGCCGTTATTGCTGACAATCGGCCCGCGCACCTCGAACAGACGGCGTTTGCCGTGCAGTTCCAGCTCCCAGCCGGTCTGCCCTTCGCGCCCGTAACGCAGACAATCATGATTGAGCAAATCCTCCGGTGTTTCCGGCATCCCCTTGCGCTGAAGATATTCCGGGCTGCAACAGATAGCCCGCTTCAGCTCGCCAAGCCGCCGCGCCACCAGCGAGGAGTCCGCCAGATTACCAATGCGCAGCGCGATATCGAAACCTTCACCGACCAGATCAACATAGCGGTCAACCAGTTCTACCTGAAACTGAATCGCCGGATGCTGGCCTAAAAATTCGGCAATCAGCGGCGAAAGATGGCTGATACCGAACGACATCGGAATGCTGATGCGGTACGACCCCTGAAGCGCCTGCCGTTTGGGCGACACCGCCCGTTCGGCCTCTTCGATATCGTCGAGGATCCGCTGCGCATGTTGCGCGAACAACTGGCCGGATTCAGTCACCGACAGTTTGCGGGTGTTACGGTTGAGCAGCCGCGCATTTAAACCAGCCTCCAGCGTTGCCATGCGGCGACTGACATATTGCTTTGAAAGCATCAGTTGTTCAGCCGCAGCGGTAAAATTCCCCGCTTTCACCACGGCAATAAAAATACGAAGATCTTCTATCTGCATCTTGTCTGCCCTTTTATTATCACGTCACTTATTGTCAACTCAAACGTGACAGTGATAGTCAAACCATCGCATTGTTGAGCAAATTAGTTTACGTGTATTCTCTGTTCATCGGAAGGGCAAACGCGCTTCCCCCCTGACAAACTGAGGAGTACATCATGATTGAACAACGTCTCTCTGAACAACGCGGATTGGGTGACCACGGCTGGTTGCATTCACGTCACACCTTCTCCTTCGCCAGTTACTGGGATCCAAAACAGGTTGGCTTCTCAGACCTGCTGGTCATCAACGATGATCAGGTTGCACCGGGCCGCGGCTTTGGCGCGCATCCGCACAGCAACATGGAAATTATCTCTTATGTGCTGGAAGGCGCACTGGAGCATAAAGATTCAATGGGCACCGGTTCTGTGATTGTCCCCGGCGACGTGCAACTGATGAGCGCCGGTTCCGGTGTGACACACAGTGAGTTCAACCACTCCGGTGAGGAAAACGTGCATTTCCTGCAAATCTGGATTGTACCGTCTGAAAATGGCACCCAACCGGGTTACCAGCAGGTGTCTGTTCCTGAAGCGGAAAAACGCGGCCAGTTCCGCCTGATTATCTCGCCAGCAGGTGACAATGGCTCACTGACCGTGCGTCAGGACATGAAAATTTACGCGGGTTTCTTCGACGGTGCGGAACAGGCTACCTTCGACCTCGACCCTGACCGTTATGCCTATGTTCACGTGGCTCGCGGCAGCATCAAAGTGAACGGCATTGAATTCAGAACCGGTGATGGTGCACGTATCCGTCAGGAAGATAAACTCACCTTCACGGATGGCGACCAGGCAGAAGTCTTGCTGTTTGATTTGCGTCCGGTGGAAGTGAATCATCCGACACGCTGATTATCCGACTCACTAATTGAACGTTTTTAAGCAGGTGTATTACTGGTTTTCCGGCAATGCGCCTGCCCTTTTATTATCCTCGTCCTCACGGACAAAAAAGCCTGCTGTCATTCTCTTCAACAGACCTGTTTCTCTGGAAAGCATATCCCATCTCTGTCGTTATCCAGTTGGTTTATAACCCTTCCTTACGTTATATTCGCCTCGCTGCGTGAAAAAACGCGGCGAGGTTTCGCAGCCTGAATACCACATCGGAAATACATATGTAATAATTATGTATTAGCCTCCGTACACCTGTCAGTTACAGATGCTTGTAATTTGTACATTCTATGGTGACTCTGGCAAGGCAGCCTCCGGGCTGGCCGGCTTCCGATGTGACCGGTACTGCGAACCTTGTCTGAGCCACCACCCTAAGAGTTTCGCAGCTCCAGTGGTGGTTAACTATCACATCGGAGAATACATATGAAACTGCCCCATAGTCCGACTTTTCTGCCGTTTCCTACCTCGTATATTCAGCAGCATGAGGGGGAAACCCTGATTAATCAGGACTGGCATCCCGCCGACATCATTGCCGCACTGCGTAAAAAAGGCACCACCTTGTCTGCGGTTTCACGCGCAGCGGGTTTATGTTCAACCACCTTAGCCAATGCGCTTACCCGCCCGTGGCCAAAAGGAGAATTGCTGATAAGCCAGGCTATCGGCGTGCCGCCTTCGATTATCTGGCCAAGCCGGTATTTCGATAAGCGCACCATGCAATTTGTTGAACGTCCGTTGCGCACGCCGGGTAAGAAACCCCCGTCAGACGAATAACCTCATCATCTCAGGGCGTTGTAAAGACGCCCTTTTTGTTCCTCTCCCTTATTTTTAATGCCCTGAATTCTGCACATCGCAACCATCATTTACCTCTGTTTATGAACGCATTGAAGTGTCTTTTCCTGGTTAGAACCTGCGAAAATCACAAAAGAATTGCGGTAAAAGAGGCAAGACCATCAGAGGGTTTTTATCATTCATAGAGCAACACCTGCCCTGCCTTAGACCTGATTTTTGCGGGCATATATCTTTTACTGACAAATGAGAAAAGAGATAAATATTTCGAAAAAGTGGGAAAGCCAGAGTCGGACTTAAGGGCTCTTTTCATTGTCATTAAAACGTCACAACTCTGACTTAACCTACCGGTAACAAAAAATATCTATATGTGTATTTCTATTTCCGACGGTTTATAAAAAGGAGTTTTAACAATGCAACAATCCGTATCTCTGGTCGCCCGCGCAATCACTGCCGCCCTGCTGCTCTCCGCTTCTGCCACCACCCTGGCCGCTGAAACTGACACGCTGACCGATCGTGCGGCAAAAGGTGTGCTGACGGAACCGGGCGGTGCCCGCCGTCTGAGCGGTGATCAGACCGCCGCGCTGAAGGCTTCACTCTCAGACAAGACAGTGAAAAACGTGATTTTGCTGATTGGCGACGGCATGGGTGATTCTGAAATTACATCTGCGCGTAACTATGCAGAAGGCGCAGGCGGCTATTTCAAAGGCATCGACGCCCTGCCGCTGACCGGCCAGTACACACACTATTCTCTCGATAAGAAAACGCAGAAACCGAGTTATGTGACTGATTCCGCAGCATCAGCCACCGCCTGGGCAACCGGCGTTAAAAGCTATAACGGCGCGATTGGTGTGGATGTAAACGGCAAAGATCACCAGACCATTCTTGAGATCGCCAAAGCTGCGGGTAAAGCCACCGGCAACGTCTCCACTGCTGAATTACAGGACGCAACCCCTGCTGCGCAAATCGCCCATGTGACCTCACGCAAATGCTACGGCCCGCAAGAAACAGCAGAGAAATGCGCCAGCAACGCACTGGAAAACGGCGGACGCGGTTCGATCACTGAACAGTTATTGCAAGCCCGCGCAGACGTCACGCTGGGCGGCGGCAGAAAATCTTTCAGCCAACTGGCGAAAGCGGGTGAGTTCCAGGGTAAGTCCCTGAAAGAACAAGCGCTGGCTCAGGGTTATGTGTGGGTGGAAAACGCAGAACAGCTCAACGCGGTCACGCTGGCAGACCAGAAGAAACCGGTTCTTGGCCTGTTCTCTGAAGGCAACATGCCGGTGCGCTGGCAGGGTCCGAAAGCCACTTATCACGGCAACATTGATAAGCCCGCCGTCACCTGCGAAGCCAATCCGCAGCGCACCGCCGACATCCCGACACTTGCCGCCATGACGGAAAAAGCCATCGATTTGCTGAAAGCCAATCAGAACGGGTTCTTCCTGCAGGTTGAAGGGGCATCAATTGACAAACAGGATCACGCCGCTAATCCGTGCGGACAGTTCGGTGAAACGGTGGATCTGGATGAAGCCGTGCAAAAAGCGCTGGAGTTCGCCCGTCAGGACGGCAATACGCTGGTTATCGTCACCGCCGACCACGCCCATTCCAGTCAGATTATCGAAACCGATGCACAGGCTCCCGGCCTGACGCAGACGCTGACCACCAAAGACGGTGCGCCGATGACCATCAGTTACGGCAACTCAGAAGATGATTCGCAGGGACATACCGGCACGCAACTGCGTATTGCGGCGTTTGGCCCGCATGCAGCGAATGTTGTCGGTCTGACCGACCAGACGGATTTGTTCTTTACCATGCGGGATGCCATGGCGATTAAAGCGCAATAACGTTGAAAATGAGGGTTTTGCTTTGCTCCTCCCCCTGCACCAAACTGGTGTCCACGTTTACGGCTTCAGTTCAAAACCGAAACTATCACAATCCTGAACCGGGGGGATTGAACGCCCCCCAACCGCTCTACCCTATTTGACACTCGCCATCGGCGGATCCATCGCCACTTTGCCTTTCACCGCTTTACTCTTCACTCTTCTTGACCACATCGCGGTCAGAATCGGTACCAGAATTGAGGTGACGATAACCGAGGTGGCGACCAGCGCTGTTGCAGCCGGGGCAATGGGTTTGAACTGCGGCACCATTTCGGCAATCAGGACCGGCGTTGCCACAGCGGCACCGGCAGAACTGGAGGCGGCGAGACCGGCGGTACCGTCACCGCCTCCGATGAATTTGTCGGCGAGGATCAGCGGGATACCGGTGATAACGATAACCGACACACCCAGTAATATGCCTAACAGGCCGGTTTGTGCGATGACGGTCAGGTTGATGGTGTTACCGAGTGCGAAGGCGAAGAACGGGATCAGCGTTTGTACCGCTTTGCTGAAGAATTCACGCAGTTCAGGGTCGAGATTGCCTAAGCCGAAACCGACCAGGAACGGCAACACGGCGCCGACGAAGACGTGCGGTTCAAAAGAGGCGATGCCTGCTGTGCCGAGGATCACCATGGTCATCAGCGGGCCGGATTCCAGAGACATCAGCACAAATGCGCCCGCCTCTTCTTTTGTGCCGTATTGCTGCATTACTGAGGCGTACAGACCGCCGTTGGTCATGTCCATCGCTGCCACCAGCGCCAGCACGGAAAGCCCGGCGAAGAAACCGAATTCCACGCCATTTTCCGGCATAAACCGTGATGCTATTGCCGCCACAACCCAGGCAACCGCGATTTTGGTGACCACCAGGGTGCCGGATTTGCGCAAGACCGTGCCAGTTGCGCTGAGTTTGATGGAGGCCCCCATGCAGAAGAACCACACCGCCAGAATCGGTACGGTACCGGTCATCAGTCCGTTGGTGAAGGAACCAAAATATTTACCGGAATCAGGCGCGAAGGTATGACACAGCGCACCAATGAAGAGAGGCACCAACATCATCCCGCCAGGGATTTTTTCTATCGCTCGTTTAATGTGCATATTTTTTCACCTGATTTAAAAGTAACGGACTACCGAATGCCGCTACGTTATCCATTTCTCAGAGTGATAAAAGTGATTCACTTCATAAATTGAAACGATGTTTCTATTTTTTAGATCGCTAGTTTTATAAATTTAATTCGTCAATATTTGATTGCGGAGGGAAATCACATTTCCGAATTATTTGTACGAAAATTCTTAACGCACAAAAACAGAAAAGCCCGCAGCAGTTGCCTGTGCGGGCCGGGTGTCACGCAAAATATCAGCTCAGCGAGGAAGTGCCGAACGCCTGACGCCAGTCAGTATCAAACTTTTCAATCGCCGCGTTGACCGCAGGGGTATTAAGCAACTGTTCAGCGACATCAACCGGCAACGTGATGGACTGACAGCCTGCCAGCAGACAATCTATCGCCTGCCGCGGCGTTCTGAAACTGGCGGCCAGCACCTTCGATTGCGGCGCGTGCAGACTGAGCAAGCCCTGCAAATCTTTCACCATTGCGATGCCGTCACCGCCCTGCGCGTCCAGACGGTTCACGTAAGGCGCAACATATTCCGCCCCGGCGAGCGCCGAGAGTAACCCCTGACCTGCGCCATATACCGCCGTGCCCAGCGTCGGAATATTCATGCCCTTGAGCTTTTTAATGGCTGCCAGACCTTCACAGGTCACAGGCACTTTCACCACTAAACCGGACACCCTTTGCGTTAATAACAACGCTTCTGCAACCATTTGTTCGGCGTCGGCAGCCAATACCTGTGCGAACAATTTACCGTTACCGCCCAGAGCATCACGCAGTGCAGGCAACACTTCCCATAACGATTTACCTTCTTTCGCCACAATGCTCGGATTGGTGGTGACGCCCTGCAACGGCAGGATGCGCGACAAACGTTTTACCGCGATGACATCGGCAGTATCGAGATATAGCTCCATGACCTTTTCCCCTGAAACTTGTGAGTGAATGCAAAGTCCAGAGAGTGTACGCCAGCAAGCAGAAGGTTTGTTGATCATCATCAACATCACTTTCGAATGAAAGATAGTAAATTACGAAAGAAGATATTGAGCACCGAGGAGCATCAAGATGATTTTCAATGTGCAGCGTTATTCCACACATGATGGGCCGGGGATCCGCACGGTGGTTTTTCTGAAAGGCTGTTCCCTGAGCTGTACCTGGTGCCAGAACCCGGAAAGCCGTTCCGCCACACCCGACGTGCTGTTCGATTCACGTTTGTGCAGTGCGGGTTGTCAGCACTGCGCGAAGACTTTCCCCCATGCCGTCAGCGTGGAAAGCGGCAGTATTGCGGTTCGCAGAGAAAAATTTCAGGCCGAAGATCTCTGTCAGATCGGGCAGGTTTGTCCTTCCGGCGCACTGAGTGTTTGCGGCGATGACGCGGATATTGACCTCCTGATGCAGCAAATCCTGCGGGATAAACCTTTTTATACCCGCACCGGCGGCGGTGTAACGCTTTCCGGCGGCGAACCTTTCATGCAGCCACAAACTGCGCTGACACTGCTTCAACGTTGCCATCATGAAGGGCTGCACACCGCCGTGGAAAGTTGTCTGCATGTGCCGTGGAAATACATTGAGCCTTCGCTGGGGGCGCTGGATTTATTGCTGGCGGATCTCAAGCATGTGGCCGATGAACCTTTCCGCCGTCTGACCGGCGGTTCCGTCAAAAGAGTGAAGGATAATTTCCGTCGCCTGGCAGCGGCCGGACAAAAGCTCATCGTCCGTGTGCCGTTAATACCTGATTTTAATGCCGACCGGACATCCATCCGCCAGATCGTGGATTTTGCCGCGGACGAAACCGGCTGCGAAGCCATTCATTTTTTGCCGTACCACACGCTGGGCATCAATAAATATGTCCTGCTGGGACAACCCTATCTGGCACCACGCCAGCCGTTAAATGACCCTGACCTGCTGACGTTCGCTGAACAATACGCCGCAGAAAAAGGACTTTGTGCACAGTTAAGAGGATAAGAAAAATGACCCAACTGAATCTGAACACCCTTTCCGCCCGTATCCGTTCTCATAAAGAATCCCTGATCCACATCGTGAAGCCGCCGGTGTGTACCGAGCGGGCACAGCATTACACGCAGGTTTATCAGCAACATGCCGACAAACCGCTCGCGGTGCGTCGTGCCCTGGCGCTGGCTGAACATCTGAGCAAACGCACTATCTGGATCAAACATGACGAGCTGATCGTCGGTAATCAGGCCAGCGAAGTACGCGCCGCACCGATTTTCCCGGAGTACACCGTCGGATGGATCGAAAGTGAAATTGATGCTCTGGCTGACCGGCCGGGTGCAGGCTTTGCGGTCAGTGAAGCCAATAAGAAAATCCTGCATGAAATCTGCCCGTGGTGGCGCGGGCAGACCGTGCAGGACCGCTGCTACGGCATGTTTACCGATGAACAAAAAGCCTTGCTCGACAGCGGCATCGTGAAAGCCGAAGGCAATATGACTTCCGGTGATGCCCATCTGGCCGTGAATTTCCCGCTGCTGCTGGAACTGGGGCTGGACGGGTTACGCACTAAGGTGGATGAGCGCCGCAGCCGCATTCAGCTGACTGACTGGGAAGATCTGCATAAAGAGCAACTGCTGAAAGCCATTGATATCACGCTCGGCGCGGTCAGTGACCACATCGCGCGTTACGCACGACTGGCACGGGACATGGCCGCGACAGAAACCCGCGAGTCGCGCTGCAACGAATTGCTGATGATCGCCGCCAACTGCGAGGTGATTGCCCATCAGCCGCCACAAAATTTCTGGCAGGCGTTGCAACTGTGTTACTTCATTCAGCTTATTTTGCAAATCGAATCCAATGGTCATTCTGTGTCGTTTGGCCGGATGGATCAGTATCTGTATCCGTTTTATCGCCGTGACGTTGAGCTGGAACACACGCTGGAGCGCGATCAGGCCATCGAACTGCTGCAAAGCTGCTGGCTGAAATTGCTGGAAGTGAACAAGATCCGCTCCGGTACGCATTCCAAAGCGTCGGCGGGCAGCCCGCTGTACCAGAACGTCACCATCGGCGGTCAGAATTTGCATCACGGCGTGGCATCCGATGCCGTAAATCCGCTGTCATACGCCATTCTGGAATCCTGCGGACAATTGCGGTCCACTCAGCCAAATCTCAGCGTGCGCTATCACGCCGGCATGAGCAGTGATTTCCTTGATGCCTGCGTGCAGGTAATCCGCTGCGGTTTCGGCATGCCCGCCTTCAATAATGATGAAATTGTCATTCCAGAATTCATCAAACTGGGTATCGAAAAACAGGATGCGTATGATTATGCCGCCATCGGTTGCATCGAAACGGCGGTCGGTGGCAAGTGGGGCTATCGCTGTACCGGCATGAGTTTTATCAATTTTGCCCGCGTCATGCTTGCCGCGCTGGAACAGGGGTACGATGCGAAAAGCCATACCCGTTTCCTGCCGCAGGAACGAGGTTTGTCGCAGGGGAATTTCGATAATTTCGAGCAGGTTTTTGCGCAGTGGGATGAGCAAATCCGTTATTACACCCGTAAATCCATCGAAATCGAATGCGTGGTTGATACGGTTCTGGAAGAAAATGCCCAAGATATTCTGTGTTCGGCGCTGGTCGATGACTGTATCGAACGCGGGAAAACCATCAAGCAAGGCGGTGCGAAATACGACTGGGTTTCAGGCTTGCAGGTCGGGATCGCCAATCTGGGTAACAGCCTGGTGGCGGTGAAAAAACTGGTATTCGATCAGGGCCTGATTGGCCAGCAGGAACTGGCAGACGCGCTGGCGTCGGATTATGCGGGGCTGGACGGCGAAAGACTGCGTCAGCGGCTGATTAACGGCGCAGAGAAATATGGCAACGATCATGACGAGGTCGATAATCTGCTGGTGCGTGCGTATCAGTGCTATATCGATGAACTGTCGCATTATCACAACACCCGCTTCGGACGCGGCCCGGTCGGGGGCACGTATTATGCGGGCACATCATCTATTTCGGCCAACGTGCCGTTTGGTGCCGCAACCACCGCCACGCCGGATGGACGTAAAGCCTTTACGCCGCTGGCGGAAGGGGCCAGCCCGGCGTCCGGTACCGATCATCTCGGGCCGACGGCGGTGTTTAATTCACTGGGCAAATTACCGACAGCAGCCATTCTCGGCGGCGTACTGCTTAATCAGAAACTGAATCCGGCATCACTGGAAAATGAAAGCGATCGCGAGACGTTAATGCTCATGCTGCGGACATTCTTTGAGGAACATCGCGGCTGGCATGTTCAGTACAACATTGTTTCCCGCGAGACCTTGCTGAAAGCGCGTGAGGAACCGCAGAACTATCGCGACCTTGTGGTACGTGTTGCCGGTTACTCCGCATTCTTTACGGCCTTATCGCCGGAGGCTCAGGATGATATTATCGCCCGCACTGAACATTCACTTTAAAGTTCGCATCTGAATTTTACTTTCTCCGGGCGGCGCAGGCCGCCCGTATTTTGGGCGGTTATGAACGACAGACAGCAAGTTATTCTGCAATGGGTAAACGATAAGCAACGCATCAGCGTCAGTGAGTTGTCACAGATTTGTCAGGTGTCAGAAGTGACGATCCGCCACGATCTTACGCTGCTGGAACAGCGGCATTATCTGCGCCGCGCCCATGGTTTCGCTGTCGCGATCCAGACCGATGATGTGGATACCCGCATGATGTCGAATTTTGCCCAGAAGCAGAAACTGGCGAAGTTTGCGGCTTCACTGATCCACGATGGTGAGACGGTATTTTTCGAAAGTGGCAGCAGCATCGCCCTGCTGTCGCAATATCTTACCGACAAGAAGAACCTGACGGTGATTACCGTCAGCAGCTATGTGGCCTCTTTACTGAAAAGTATGCCCTGTGACGTGGTTCTGCTTGGCGGAATGTATCAGAAAACCAGCCAGACCGTGGTCGGCCCGCTGACCAGACTGTGTCTGCAACAGATGAATTTCAGCAAAGCGTTCATGGGGATCGACGGCTTCACCGATACCACCGGCTTTACCGGCCGTGACATGTTGCGTGCTGATGTAGTAAATGCGGTGGTGGCTAAAGGCGCGGAAAACATTGTGCTGACGGATTCATCGAAATTCGGCCAAATAAACCTTAACCCGCTGGGACCGGTCAGCGCCTTCAACCACGTCATTACCGACGACAAATTATCCCCTGAATATCAGCAGCAGCTTTCCGCCGCCGGTATTAAGGTCAGCCTGGTGGGCTGACCCATTCTTATCTGTCTCGGGTTGCAGGGGATTATTGGCCGTAGTAGGCATTCTTACCATGTTTACGCAGGTAATGCTTATCCAGTAATTGCGGCTGCATATCCGGCAACTGCGGCGTTAACTGGCGGGAGAAAATGCCCATGTAGGCGATCTCTTCCAGCACGACTGCGTTATGCACGGCATTATCGGCATCTTTCCCCCAGGCAAACGGCCCGTGCGAATGTACCAGTACAGCCGGGATGTCTGCCGGTGACAGATGTCTTTCTGCGAAGGTTTTGACGATCACTTCACCGGTTTCCCATTCATAACGCCCGGCGATTTCCTCTTCGGTCATCAGCCGCGTGCAGGGAATGTTGCCATAGAAATAATCCGCGTGGGTGGTGCCCCAGGCGGGAATATCCAAACCGGCCTGCGCCCAGATGGTCGCGTGGCGCGAATGCGTATGAACAATACCCCCTGCTTCCGGGAAATTCAGGTACAGTACCCGGTGGGTATCGGTATCGGAAGAGGGCTTTTTGCTGCCCTCGACGATTTTGCCGGTCTCCAGTTCCACTACCACCATGTCGTCCACGCCCATGTGGTCGTATTCCACTCCCGACGGTTTAATCACGACCAGGCCAAGCTTGCGGTCAACGGCGCTGACATTTCCCCAGGTAAAGGTCACCAGATTATGGCGAGGCAGTGCCAGGTTGGCCTCTAATACCTGCTCTTTCAGTTGCTTTAGCATCTTGGTTTCCTCTTATTGCGATGCTTTATTGTCTGGGTGGCGGGTGTATGCAGGTATGGGGAAAATCGCTAAAGAGTGCGTACAGATCTGCTGCAAACGTAAAAGTGCCCGTTTGTTCTACAAACCGTTGAATGTTTGTCCAGCTTTTTAGTCTTTTGTGTGGTGAGAAAGAGCATCCTTGGTGAATTAAGATTATTCACCTAGTGAATGTATACCAATTTCACTATTTTTAATTAACGGATGCACAACTGCGTCTGGATAGGAGAAAAATTATGATGCTCGTAAATAAACGTGTTGCCAGTATTGCACTGGTTCTGACTCTGGCGATGTCTGTCAGCGCTTGTGGTAACTGGTCTAAGCGTGATCGTAACACCGCAATCGGTGCGGGTGCAGGTGCGCTGGGTGGTGCAGTTCTGACCGATGGCAGTACCTTAGGGACGTTAGGTGGCGCGGCGGTCGGCGGTATCGTCGGACACCAGGTCAGCAAGTAAAACAACCGGGAGATAAGTTCTATTTAACTGGCATCAAAAACGTAAGCGTTAAGCAACGAATAAAGCTAAAAATAGGATTGGATTGTTTTTCAGGTCACCTTTATTGTCATCAGATGGATGACAAACAACGTGTTTTCGCGTTGTGATATCTCTAAAAGCTAAAGCAAGATGCTGCTCCTTTGCGGATGCAGCATCTTATTATTAACGGTCCGAGATCGTTACAGACAGATCAACCCCCCGCCAGTTTCACTTTCATCCCTTTGGCTTCCAGCAGTTGTTTGAGCAGGTCACGTTTATCACCCTGGATCTCAATCACGCCCTCTTTCACTGCACCGCCACAACCGCATTTCTTTTTCAGTTCTGCCGCGAGTTTTTCCAGGGCAATATTATCAAGACTGACACCGGTGATCAGGCACACGCCCTTTCCTTTGCGCCCGCTGGTCTGGCGCTGAATACGCACAATACCGTCGCCTTTCGGACGTTCTGCCACGGCTTTGGGTTCATCAATTCTGCCGCTGTCTGTCGAATACACTAAACGGCTGTTGCTGTCATTGCTCATGGTTTTCCTTCTTAGCGCAGTGAGGCAAGAATTTCACGCAAGGCCTGCGCCGGATCGGCAGATTGCGTGATCGGCCGGCCAATCACCATATAATCCACGCCTGCCGCCAGCGCGTCCTGCGGCGTCATGACACGACGCTGATCGTCTGTTTTGCTGCCAGCCGGGCGGATACCCGGCGTCACCAGTTTGAAGGCCTGCCCGAGAACGGATTTAAAGCGGGTCGCTTCCTGCGCGGAACACACAACGCCGTCGAGGCCGCAGTCACGTGTCAGGCGCGCCAGACGTTCAGCATAATCAGCCGGAGAAAGTTCGATACCTAAATCCGCCAGATCGCTGTCTTCCATGCTGGTCAGCACGGTGACGGCAATCAGTAACGGCGCATTTTTCCCAAAAGGTGCCAGCGCTTCTCTGGCCGCCGTCATCATGCGTGCACCGCCACTGGCATGCACATTCACCATCCAGACACCCAGATCTGCCGCAGCCGCCACCGCGCGCGCAGTGGTGTTAGGAATGTCATGGAATTTCAGATCCAGAAAAACGTCGAAACCACGGGTTTGCAGATCTTTAACCATCTGCGGACCAAAATGGGTGAACATCTCTTTGCCAATTTTAAGACGGCAATCACGCGGATCGATTTTGTCGGCAAACGCCAGTGCCGAGGCTTTATCTGCATAATCGAGAGCGACAACAATCGGTGATGTATTTAAGTCTTTGTTGTTAGTGTTATTTTCGGACTTCATCTCGTCAGCCTCTTGTCAGTTTTTAAATCAGGAAGGAAAAATATTATTTTTGCCGCCCGCATTTTACATGGCAAGGCACTGAATTCACAGCTACACATAATGTGACAGTTTTATTAAATTTTTGTGAAGCACTAGACGATGCAACAAGGCTGGCATAGCTTGTTACTTTTACTCTAAGGAAAGGCTGAAAAATGAGTGAGATAACAACCCTGACCGTTAAGATCCCGGTTGAATTAAAAGAACTGATCAAAAACGCCGCTGCAGACGCGGAACATTCATTAAGTGCAGAAGTCGCGGCACGCCTGGAAGAGAGTTTTAACCCTGCTGCGCCCAAAGGCAAAAAAGCCGCAAAAGCCACTGAACACGAAATTGATAATCAGCATCTTGCAGAAGAGACTGAACCGGCGCTGACCACCAAAGAAATCAAGAAATTACGTACGTTACTAAGTGCCCGTAAGACGAGCAGCAAGAAAAAGTAAGATTTAAACATCTCCCGTTTTCCCTAAATAATTCGTGTTGCAGAAAGGCGGTAAACGCATCTGCAACGCGAAGCAGGACGGGAAAACTACTGACCATCTAATCCGCGGATCGGTTTTATCGTTGCCCAGCCACGGCACGACGGGCAATGCCAGTAGAGTGAATGCGCGGTAAAGCCGCATTTATGACAACGATAGCGTGGCTTCGTCCGGATCTGTTCACCCACCATATCCCGCAACAATACCAGACTCTCTTTTGCACGCCCTTCTTCCGCATCGGCCAGGTGGTAATCCATCAGATGATGGAACACCCGCATGGTCGGATGGCGTTGCAACTGACGGTTGATATAGTTTTGCGCTGTCTCACGCCCTTCTTCGTCATGGATGATTTCAGCCAGCATCAGTTCTGCCGTAGCGCCGGTATTTTCGTCCACGCAACGTTTGAGAAACTCCGCCCATGCCAGCGTATCATCAAGATTCTGGTAACACTCCTGCAGCATCGGTAACGCTTCGCTGACCAGCTCTTTATCCTGCTCCAGCACCCGCTGCAAGGCCTCTGTCGCTTTGCGGTATTCGCCCTGCGCCAGTAAAATCCGCCCCTGCATAATGGAGACTCGGGCACAGAGTTTGTCCGCTGCTGCGGCTTTTTTCAGCAAGCCGGTCGCCTTATCGAAATCTTCAGACACCATTGCCTGCAATGCCAGTTCACACCAGAAATGCGCAATTTCTTTACGGCGGTTTTCTTTGCCGAGCTTGACCAGACGTTCCGCCACATCAATGGCGTTCTGCCAGTCGCTGGTGGCCTGATGAATAATCAACAACTGTTCCAGAGCAAACAACTGGAAATCCTGCTCTTTCACCAGCTGGTTGAACATGTCCTCCGCACGGTCATAGAAACCGGCAGCCATGTAATCCCGCCCCAGTTGCTGCACGGCAAGCAGTCGCTGTTCGAAAGTCAGCGAAGCGCTTTCCATCAGCGACTGATGGATACGGATCGCACGATCGACTTCACCACGGGAGCGGAACAGGTTACCCAGAGTCAGGTGCGCTTCGACCGTACTGCTGTCCTCTTTCAACATTTCGAGGAACAGGTCGACCGCTTTATCCTGCTGATTGGAAAGCAGGAAGTTAACCCCCGCGACGTATTCACGTGACAGGCGGTTAGCATTTTCCTGTTTGTCCTGCTGAGAACTTCTGCGCCCCATGTACCAGCCATAGGCGGCCGCAACGGGCAACAACAGAAACAGCAGTTCTAACATAGAGGGTTATTCCTTGCTGACATCGTAAGATGCTGCTGGCGGCGTAACGACAGCCGCGGGTTCGATTTGTTGTTCCAGGCGTTTAATTTTACGCTGAGCACGTCCCAGTGACAGGCGTACGCGCAGGTAGAACAAACCACAGATTATCCAGCCAAGAATAAAACCGGTCGCAAACAGCACGGCAAGCAATGTGGAAACACGGTAGTCCCCCTGCGCCAGCAAATAATTGAAGGTCACAGTCTGATCGTTATGGGCACCGAGGGTGATAGAAATCACAACGATGACCAGCAAAAATAAAAAAATCAGCAGATATTTCACATTCATTCCTGTAATGCCGGATGTACCGGATGAATTATGCCAAAAACTCTCGTTCCGACCTAATAAGTTAGCATTTCCGCACAAAGCAGGGAAACATTGCGAAGGTTTTAAGTGCCGTCTGTAGAAACTTCATTCGACTTTTGGGTGGTGCCGTGAACACCACGGCAATTTGGGCTATGGGAAATATATGGGGATGAAAATCATGAATTAAAGGGGTTTAGCAGGAACCCCTTTAGGTTTCCGCCCTCTGAGGGATCAGAAAGCAGGATTATTCGCGCTCGCTGATTTCCTGCTTTTCTGCCGGTGGTGGTGCCAGCGGTCCGATATAGCGTTCCGTCAGCCAGCAGGCCAGCGTCACCAGAAGCCAGCTGATGCCCACAGAAGCCATCAGGTCACGTGGCCAGTGCATGCCGAGCATCAGCCTGCTGCCCATCACTACCACCGCCCACACCATCAGTACGGTGACCGTTTTATAGTGTTTACGCTGCCACAATAGCCCGATACCCAGTAAAGCCCAGGTAGCGGAAAACATTGTGTGGCCCGAAGGAAATGCGTATCCCGTGTCATTCTGCCAGCTTTTATTCAGCCAGTGCGGGATCTGCACGTTGTCGCCCAGCACCTCTTTCACCTGCCGGGCACGCGCTTTACTTTTTTGAGCGTAAAATTCATCGATGTTCATCTGATGATCTGTCCCCAGCCATGCGACATAGGGGCGAGGTTCACGGACTTCGCCTTTGATAAAATCTTTAACATACTGACCGGCCAGCACGGACAAGACGATGATCACCACCAGGCCTGCGGCCGGTTTCAGCCGAAATCGCAGGCACCATAGAAACCAGCCACAAAGGATCACAGTCGTCAAAATGCCCCATGGCTCACTCACCGTTTCCGTGATCCAATAAAGCAGACGCAGCGCGGCGGGATTACCGCCCGGCGTCCACATCCAGCCGCTTACCCACACCGCTGCGGGCATCAGTAGTAAAAGAACAGCCCCGAGAGCGGTGCGTCTGGCGATATCAAACATAGTCGTCCTTTCAGTCATGCGTAAAAAGAGTGGGAGTGTATCAACGTTGTTATTGCTTAACATTCCTTTAGCGTGAGTTGTTGAAGAAGCGGTTATAATTCATAAGTTATGAACTAATCGTTCAAATATTCCCGCTAAAATGTGACTCAAACTGTGGCAAAATGGTGCCCTGTCGTAATGGAAAGGCACCGATTCCCTATCCAGAGGCCGCATCAGAAAGTAGGATGCGCATCAACAAGTACAATACTTACTGTAAATAAAGACTATTTGTGGTTTTTTTGGAGCGTAAAATGCAGCTGAAACGGGTGGCAGAAGCCAATCTGCCAACACCTTGGGGCGATTTCCTGATGGTGGGTTTTGAAGAATTGGCCACCGGGCACGACCACCTGGCGTTAGTTTTTGGCGACATCACCGGTGAAACGCCGGTTCTCGCGCGCGTTCACTCCGAATGTCTGACCGGTGATGCTTTATTCAGCCTGCGCTGTGACTGCGGTTTTCAGCTCGAAGCCGCACTGAATCATATCGCCGAAGAAGGCCGCGGCATCCTGATGTATCACCGTCAGGAAGGCCGTAACATTGGTTTGCTGAATAAGATCCGCGCCTACGCCTTACAGGATAAAGGTTACGACACGGTCGAAGCTAACCATCAGCTCGGATTTGCCGCAGATGAACGCGACTTCACGCTGTGCGCCGACATGTTCAAATTGCTGGGCGTCGATTCCGTCCGCCTGCTGACCAACAATCCGAAGAAAGTCGAAATTCTGACTGAAGCCGGTATCAACATTACGGAACGCGTTCCGCTGATCGTTGGCCGTAATCCGGAAAACGAACGCTATCTGTCGACCAAAGCCGCCAAAATGGGCCACCTGCTCGACAAGTAAGGGTTTATAGTCTGATGAAAATATTAAGGGCACCTTAAGAAGGTGCCCTTTTTTAGTGGCAGAAGATCAGGTTTACAGCATCTTACGGATCACATAATGCAGAATGCCGCCGTTGCGGAAGTACGTCAGCTCGTTGCCGGTATCGATACGACAGCGTGCATCGATCGTTTCGGTATGACCGTCGGCAAACGTGATATGCACCGCGACAGCCTGCCCCGGCGTCAGGGTTTGTAACCCGCTGATGCTCAGCTGTTCATCGCCGGTGAGTTTCAGCGTTTTACGCGTCACTCCCTGCGGGAACTCGAGCGGTAAAATCCCCATCCCGATCAGATTCGAGCGGTGAATGCGTTCGAATGATTCTGCGATAACCACACGTACCCCAAGCAGACGCGGCCCTTTCGCCGCCCAGTCACGGCTTGAACCCGAACCGTATTCTTTACCGGCAATCACCGCTGTCGGCACACACTCATGCTGATAGCGCATCGCCGCATCGTAAATCGCCAGTTGATCCTGCGACGGAATATGACGTGTATATCCGCCCTCCACACCCGGCACCATTTCATTTTTGATACGGATATTGGCGAACGTCCCGCGCATCATCACTTCGTGGTTACCGCGCCGCGAGCCGTAGGAGTTGAATGCTTTCGGCTCAACGCCGTGCTGGGTCAGGTATAAACCGGCCGGACTTTCAGCCTTGATATTCCCGGCAGGTGAAATGTGGTCGGTCGTCACTGAATCCGCCAGGATCGCCAGAATTCGTGCATCTTTGATGTCTTCCAGCGCATCAGGCTCCGCCTTCATATCACTGAAGAACGGCGGATGGCGGATATAGGTCGATTCTTCCTGCCAGGTGTAGGTCGGTGTACCTTCAACCTGGATAGCCTGCCAGCTCGCATCGCCGTTAAACACCTCAGCGTACTCTTTATGGAACATATCCGTCGTCACCTGCGCGACCGCATTGGCAATATCATTGGCCGACGGCCAGATATCTTTCAGGTAAACCGGTTTGCCGTCAGCCCCCTCACCCAGCGGATCCGTCGTCAGATCAACATTCATATTCCCGGCCAGCGCATACGCCACCACCAGTGGCGGTGAGGCCAGCCAGTTAGTTTTGATCAGCGGGTGAATACGCCCTTCGAAGTTACGGTTGCCGGAAAGTACCGCCCCGACGGTTAAATCACCGGCTTTGATCGCTGACTCAATCGGTTCCGGCAACGGACCGGAGTTACCGATACAGGTCGTACAGCCATAGCCCACCAGATTAAAGCCCAGCTTCTCAAGGTGCGGCATCAGGCCAGCCGCATTAAGATAATCGGTCACCACTTTGGAACCCGGTGCCAGAGAGGTTTTCACCCACGGCTTACTGGTCAGGCCTTTTTCGACAGCATTCTTCGCCAGCAAACCGGCGGCCATCAGCACGCTTGGGTTTGACGTGTTGGTACACGAGGTGATTGCCGCAATCACTACCGCGCCGGTGGTCAGCGCATAATGCTGGCCTTCGAGCGTGAAACTTTCTTTGTCGCTGCGCCCCGGCGTGCTGTTACCTAACTCCAGTTCCGTCGCTGCCTGGAACGCTTTTGGCACATTGGGCAGCGCAACGCGATCCTGAGGACGTTTCGGCCCTGCAAGGCTCGGTTCTACTTCGCCCATGTCCAGCGCCAGCGTACTGGTGAATACAGGCTCGTCACCGGCATTACGCCATAAGCCCTGAGCCTGTGAATAAGCTTTTACCAGTTCGATCTGTGCGTCGCTGCGACCACTGAGTTTCAGATAGCTCAGCGTCACCTCATCCACCGGGAAGAAGCCGCAGGTTGCGCCGAATTCCGGTGACATATTGGCAATGGTCGCACGATCAGCCAGGGGTAAATCCGCCAGGCCATCGCCGTAGAACTCGACAAATTTCCCCACCACGCCGTGTTTGCGCAGCATCTGGGTGACCGTTAATACCAGATCCGTTGCGGTAATACCTTCGCGCAATTTACCGGTCAGTTTGAAACCCACAACGTCCGGGATCAGCATGGAAACCGGCTGCCCGAGCATTGCGGCTTCGGCTTCGATACCGCCGCAGCCCCAGCCCAGGATCCCCAGACCGTTGATCATTGTGGTATGGGAATCCGTCCCGACCAGCGTGTCAGGATAGGCCACGGTTTTCCCTTCCTGCTCTTCGTACCAGACCGTTTGTCCGAGGTATTCCAGATTGACCTGATGACAAATCCCGGTCCCCGGTGGCACCACGCGGAAACGGTTGAACGCTTTTTGCCCCCAGCGCAGAAACTGGTAGCGCTCGTTATTGCGCTCCATTTCGAGACGGACGTTTTCACCGAATGCCTCATCATCACCGAATTCATCGACCGTCACCGAGTGGTCGATAACCAGGTCAACAGGCGACAGCGGGTTCACCTGTTCAACATTCCCGCCAAGGCGTTTTACCGCCTGACGCATTGCGGCCAGATCTACGATGGCGGGCACCCCCGTAAAATCCTGCATCAGTACCCGTGCCGGACGATAAGCAATTTCGCGCTCAGCATGACCGGTTTTTTGCCATTCCACCAGTTCACGCAAGTCGCTTTCTGTGACAGTGTCACCATCGACGTGGCGCAGTAAATTTTCGAGTAAAACTTTGAGGGATTTTGGCAAACGCTGAAGATCACCCAGCGTTTTGGCCGCAAGTGGCAGGCTGTAGTAGTAAAATTCTTTCTCCCGGACTGCCAGCTTATCCAGACTGTTCTTGCGAATAGACGACATAGCCTCTCCTTTAGCGCTCAGCGTGGCTATGAGGAATAACCCGCTGGCTTATAAGTGCATAATTAAAGATAACACAAATTATCATTAACATTTTGATAACAGCTCAAACTGTTCATCAGGCAAAAAAAATCCCGCCGCATCGGGTGAGGATGCAACGGGATCAGGGAGAGGATATATCAGGTGACAACTTATTTTGTCGGCAGCTTAATGTCTTTGAACATTTCTTCAATGTCTTCGTTGGAGCGCAGGGCAATAGCGGTATCCACCACGTCACGCGTCAGGTGCGGCGCAAACCGCTGGATGAAATCATACATGTAGCTGCGCAGGAAGGTGCTGCGCCGGAAGCCAATTTTGGTGGTGCTGTAGGTAAAGATATCACTTGCATCCACGGTCACCAGATCCGGATCCTGAACCGGATCCACCGCCATACTGGCGATGACACCGACGCCCAGCCCCAGACGCACGTAAGTTTTGATGACGTCAGCATCGGTGGCGGTGAATACAATGCGTGGCGTCAGACCGGCGCGGTTAAACGCGGTATCCAGCTCAGAACGGCCGGTAAAGCCGAAGGTATACGTGACAATCGGATAAGCCGCCAGTTCTTCAATGGTGACTTTCTCTTTACCTGCCAGCGGATGGTCAGGCTGAACCACCACGGCGCGGTTCCAGTGGTAGCAAGGCAGCATGATCAGGTCGTCATACAGATGGAGCGCTTCGGTAGCGATAGCAAAATCCGCATTGCCCTTTGAAACGGCTTCAGCAATCTGCGTCGGCGACCCCTGATGCATATGCAAAGAAACGCGCGGGTAACGTTCGATAAAGCCTTTAATCACATTAGGTAAAGCATAACGCGCCTGCGTGTGAGTCGTCGCCACATACAGCGAACCTTTGTCCGGATAAGTATGCTCACCGGCAACGGCTTTGATCGCATCCACTTTAGACAATACTTCGCGGGCGATACGGATGATTTCCTGTCCTGCCGGCGTGACCTGTGTCAGATGCTTACCACTGCGGGAAAAAATCTGGATCCCAAGTTCATCTTCCAGCATCCGCACTTGCTTGCTGATCCCAGGCTGCGACGTGTACAGGCCTTCTGCCGTCGAACTGACGTTCAGATTGTGATTAACAACCTCTACGATGTAGCGCAGTTGCTGCAATTTCATATCTCATACCACCCTGGTTTCAAACCCTGTCGCCATCCCTGTTCATCCAAAGGCTGAACAGTCTGGAAATGATTTTTTATCGAATACCGGAAGTCTGTGAACGCACCGTTTTATGCCCCAGACACATTAACTTATTACTTAATCGCATAAGAATAAATTCTATATAAGAATTATATCAATTATTAACGTCATGTATAGCCAGAGAACATAACGAAAATGGGGGCAAACCTGCCCTGATAAGAAAAACAGCAAGAACTGGTCGATGATAGATCTTAATGCAATAAAAAAACCAGCCCGGAGGACTGGTTTTTTACAACGGCTTAACAGCTTAATGTATGACGGCGATAATTATTTTTTGCCTTCGACCCACTTACCGTCGACAAAGAAGGCGGTCCAGCCAGTGGCTTTGCCGTCTTTTTCTGAAGACACATACTGCTGCTTGGTTTTACGGCTGAAACGCACCATCGATTTATTGCCTTCCGGATCCGCCACCGGCGCATCGGCCAGATAACTCAGTTTTTCCGGTAAACGATCTTTGAAGCGCTTCAGTTCTTCCACCAGCGGCGCACGGGTTTCGCGCGATTTAGGGAAAGTGTTGGCAGCCAGGAATACCCCTGCCGCACCGTCACGCAACACGAAATACGCGTCTGATTTCTCACACGGCAATTCCGGCAGCGGAACCGGATCTTCTTTCGGCGGTGCCACATCACCGTTTCGCAAAATCTTACGGGTATTTTTGCACTCGTCGTTGGTACAGCCCATGTATTTGCCGAAACGCCCCATTTTCAGGTGCATTTCAGAACCACATTTCTCGCACTCAACGATCGGGCCGTCGTACCCCTTGATACGGAACTCACCTTCTTCGATTTCATAACCATCACATTCCGGGTTGTTACCGCAGACATGCAATTTACGCTGATTATCGATGAGATAGCTGTCCATCGCTGTGCCGCATTTGACGCAACGGCGTTTCGCACGCAGCGCATTGGTTTCGGCTTCATCACCTTCCAGAATGTTCAGCACTTCGGCGTCAGCAATCAGGTTGATGGTGGTTTTGCAGCGTTCTTTCGGCGGCAGGGCATAACCGGAACACCCGAGGAACACGCCGGTACTGGCGGTACGGATCCCCATCGGACGCCCACAGGTCGGGCATTCAATACTGGTCAACACCATCTGATTCGGGCGCATACCGCCTTCTTCCGGGTCTTTCTCAGCGGTTTCCAGTTGCTTGCTGAATTCAGTGAAGAATTCGTCCAGAACAGCTTTCCATTCCGCCTTGTTGTTGGCGACCTGATCCAGCCCGTCTTCCATACGTGCGGTGAAATCGTAATTCATCAGTTCGCGGAAATTATCTTCCAGACGATCGGTAACAATTTCACCCATTTTTTCCGCGTAGAAGCGACGGTTCTCAACATGGACATAACCCCTGTCCTGAATGGTCGAAATGATCGACGCATAAGTAGACGGGCGGCCAATGCCACGTTTTTCCAGTTCTTTCACCAGTGACGCTTCGCTGAAACGCGCAGGCGGCTTGGTGAAATGCTGAGTTGGCAACAGTTGTTGCAGTTCAAGATCGGTTCCCACTTCGATGGCAGGCAAGGTTCTGTCTTCGTCGCCTTTGCGCAACGCCGGCATCACTTTGGTCCAGCCATCAAAACGCAGCGTACGGCCTTTGGCGCGCAAAGAATAATCGCCGGCTTTCACTGTCAGCGTAGTGGAATCGTACTGAGCCGGTGTCATCTGACAGGCCACGAACTGACGCCAGATCAACTGGTACAGACGCTGCGCATCCGCTTCCATATCTTTCAGTTGTTCTGAAGTCACGGCCACGTCAGAAGGACGAATCGCTTCGTGCGCTTCCTGAGAGTTCTCTTTGTTGCTGTATTGCAGCGGGGCTTTCGGCAGATATTTATCACCGAAATTCTCGCCAATATACCCCCGCACCATTTCCACGGCATCCTGACTCAGGTTAGTGGAATCAGTACGCATATAGGTAATGTGACCGGCTTCGTAAAGACGCTGGGCCATCATCATGGTTTTCTTCACGCCAAAGCTCAAACGCGTACTGGCCGCCTGTTGCAGCGTGGAAGTAATGAAAGGCGCACCTGGCTTGCTGCTGGTCGGTTTGTCTTCACGATCCACCACGGTGTAACGCGCTTTCTCAAGCAGTGAAACGGCCGCGTGAGTTTGTTCTTTATTAACCGGTTTGAACGGTTTTTCGAGATGATGCGTGACTTCCATTTGCAGCGCGGTTTCTTTCTTCGCCAGCAAATCCGCATGCAATTCCCAGTATTCTTCCGGCACGAACGCTTTGATTTCTTTCTCGCGCTCTACCACCAGACGCACCGCCACGGACTGAACACGACCTGCGGATAAACCGCGGGCAATCTTCTTCCACAACAGCGGAGAAACCATATACCCCACCACGCGGTCCATGAAACGACGCGCCTGCTGAGCGTTAACACGATCGATATTCAGTTCGCCGGGTTCTTTAAAGGCATTCTGAATCGCGTTCTTGGTAATTTCGTTAAATACAACGCGGCTGAAACGTTTGTCATCACCGCCAATCACTTCCCGCAAATGCCAGGCAATCGCCTCTCCTTCGCGGTCAAGGTCGGTTGCGAGATAGATGTGGTCAGCTTTTTCCGCTAACGCTTTTAACTCGGCGACAACTTTTTCTTTACCCGGAAGTATTTCGTATTGTGCTGCCCAACCGTGATACGGATCGACGCCCATGCGATTAACCAGCGCGGTTTTCTCATCCTTTTTTACTTTTTTCTTTGTTTTTTCTTCGGTTGAGTCGGCGGTCTTTTTAGCAGCGGATCCACTGGTCGGTAAATCACGGATATGACCGACGCTGGACTTAACCACGTAGTCATTTCCTAAATATTTATTAATCGTTTTGGCTTTTGCCGGGGACTCAACTATTACGAGAGCTTTGCCCATAATTACCTTTACCTGAATGATTCTTCATCATCTGAAGAAGATTTTGCTTAGTTATGCCGCGGCACAATTTCACGTCTTTTTTTATATTGCGGCAGTGAGTCAGAACGTCAACTGATTTCTTTAAAAGAAGGAGCGAACTGACTTCCAGAGGTTCAAAACACTGATTCTGCGAGGGATTAACCAGACAGGGCTCAGCGGAATGCGCCCGTTTTTAAGTCAAATATTAACCAAGCGTAAACAAAACATTCCACCTGAAGCCACAAAATCCCACACTCTACCTGATAAAAATCGTCACGCAAACTAATTAACACGGAAAGGCCCTTTTCGCCAAATCGCGCCAGCTTTTATATGAGAGCTCAAATTATAACCAATCCGATTAAGCAGATTACCCCCAGCAGATTTGCGGTTTTATCAACGTCAGGATTACAATAACGTCAGCAATTATAGTGGGGAGTAAATATCATGCACGAAAATACATCGGCAATTAGTCGCGAAGCTTTACTGGTCGAAGCAAATAAGGTTATCCGTGAGCACGAAGATTACATACACGGAATGCTGGCGACAGAGGTTGAGCAGAAAGGCAATGTACTGGTTTTCCGCGGGGAGTTTTTCATGGATGAAGACGGTTTACCGACCAGAAAAACCACTGCGGTATTTAATATGTTTAAACATCTGGCTCATCTTTTTTCAGAAAAATACCATCTCGAAGATTGAGATAAAAGAATCGCTAATAAAGGTGTACATAACCCCTTCACCGCGAGACTAAATCCGGTGCATTAAAAAAGGGACGAATGTCCCTTTTCTTTTATGTTTATCGAAAAAAATGGCTTACAGCAGCGGTTTCTGACTGCGTTGTAACCAGCGCAGGAACAGGCGATCAGCACTCTCGGCCGCGCTGCCGGTGAAGCGATCCATCATGCGTTTACGACGGCTGTAACGCACCGCAATCACTTCATGATTTTTCATTTCTGCAATCAGCAAATCATCACTGGTGCCAATAGCATCAATCAGGCCATTTTCACGCGCCTGAGTACCGAACCAGTGCTCACCGGTGGCGACCGCATCAATGTCCAGCGACGGCCGGTTCTGATGGACAAACTCTTTAAACAGCACGTGTGTTTCATTCAGATCTTCACGGAATTTTTCACGTCCTTCTTCCGTATTTTCACCCAGCAACGTCAGCGTACGTTTAAACTCGCCCGCAGTGTGCAATTCAATATCAATGTCATTTCGTTTCAGCAGACGGTTAAAGTTAGGGATCTGGGCCACCACACCGATCGAGCCGATGATGGCAAACGGCGCGGCGACAATCCTGTCCGCCACACAGGCCATCATGTAACCGCCACTGGCCGCGACTTTATCTACCGCGACCGTCAGGCGAATGCCGCTCTGACGCAAGCGCACCAGCTGTGATGCTGCCAGACCGTAACCGTGCACCACCCCACCCGGGCTTTCAAGGCGCAACAACACTTCGTCTTCCGGCGTTGCGACGGCCAGCACTGCCGAGATTTCTTCCCGCAGCGACGTCACTTCGTGGGCGTCCATGCTGCCTTTAAAATCGAGGACATAAAGGCAAGGCTTGCTTTTAGAACCCCCGGTTTTGGCTTGCAGTTTTTTCTGTTTTGCTTCGGCTTTATCCTTTTTCTTCAGTTCCTTGCTGCGAATTTTAAGTTCCGCAGGATTCATGCGTGCACTGCGCATTTCCCGCTGCATTTCGCGGTACTGTTCACCTAAATCGACCAGCTGTAACTCACCTTTGCCGTGAGATTTACGCTGACGAAGGCCGACAAACAGCACGACCAGCGCCCCGATGGCGATCACTACGGTCACGACTTTGGCCAAAAACAATCCATAAAGAGAAAGTAAATCCACACATACCGCCTTTTCAACGTGGTAATAAAACCGTGGTAAGAAAGATGTTAAACATTCTAAACAATCGCCGCACTGACGTCTTGTTCGAAGATGACATCATCACGCAGACGTAAAACTGAGTGCGTCTGTGTTCCAATTTTGTTACAAAAGAGCTGCCCGTTTTTCGGTTAATCGTTGAAACTCATGCCCATTTGAGGCATATAAGCGGTGATCACACCCGAAAAGCCTAAAATTTTCGCCAAAATGCCGGACTCTGGTTGAGCGCAATATCTCCTGTTTCCGCCATTTTTGATATTAAGAGCGCCTGATGTGAAGACGGCCATTTGCCGCCACATCGCTGCCCCCCTTAAGAGGACTGACCGTGCATTATCATCCTAAATCCGATTTGCTGAATAACCGTATCATTCTGGTCACCGGCGCTGGCGACGGTATCGGCCGCGAAGCTGCACTGACGTATGCCCGTTTCGGCGCGCAGGTGATTTTGCTGGGCCGTACCGAGAGTAAACTGGCCAGTGTGCAGCAGGAAATTGCGGCCCGTAATCTGCGCCCGGCTTTCATTTATGCCCTGGATTTACTGACCGCCAGTCAGCAGGATTGCCAGCGCGCCGCAGATCAAATCACTGCATGGGTACCGCATCTCGACGGCGTTTTGCACAACGCCGGATTGCTGACTGAGATCACGCCAATGGCGGAGATTAAATTGCAGGACTGGATGAACGTCATGCAGGTGAATGTGAACGCCACGTTTATGCTGACCCAGTCCTTACTGCCGCTGATGCTGAAATCTGCCAGTTCCTCGCTGGTGTTCACCACCTCCAGCGTCGGACGTGAAGGCCGCAGTGGCTGGGGCGCCTACGCCGTGTCCAAATTCGCCACCGAAGGTATGATGCAGGTGCTTGCCGAAGAGCATAAACATACCGGCCTGCGCGTAAACTGCATCAATCCTGGCGGTACGCGAACCGGCATGCGGGCATCGGCCTTCCCGGATGAAAACAAAGACAAACTCAAAACACCGGCTGATATTATGCCGCTGTATCTGTACCTGATGGGCGACGACAGCCGCCGTAAAACCGGGATCAGTTTCGATGCCCAGCCGGGCCGCAAAGCCGGTCCGGCAGAATAATCACGGAGCCTCTGATGACCGAAGATCGCCATAAACAACGCCAGCAAAAGCTGAAAGAACAGGTTGATGCGCGCATCGACGCCGCCAAAGAACAACGAGGAATACTGATCGTATTTACCGGTAACGGCAAGGGCAAAACTACAGCGGCATTTGGCACGGTAACCCGCGCCGTCGGGCATGGTATGCGCGCGGCAGTGATCCAGTTCATTAAAGGTGAATGGCCTAACGGCGAGAAAAATCTGCTCGAGCCTCACGGCGTGGAATTTCAGGTGATGGCCACCGGTTTTACCTGGGAAACGCAGAATAAAGAAACGGATACTGAAGCCTGTCAGGCCGTCTGGCAGCACGGTAAACGCATGCTGTCCGATGCATCATTAGATCTCGTGGTGCTTGATGAACTGACGTATATGGTCAGTTTCGGCTATCTGGATTTGCAGGAAGTGGTGGACGCCCTTAACGCCCGTCCGGCGCATCAGACGGTGATTATCACCGGGCGTGGCTGCCATCGTGATCTGCTGGAAATGGCCGATACCGTCAGCGAACTTCGTCCGGTGAAACATGCGTTTGACGCCGGAATTATGGCGCAGCAGGGCATCGACTGGTAACACCCCGCTTTCTCTTTTAAAGCACTATCTGACACTCCGCCAGTGTCGCCATTTCATTATGGACGGCGCAGGCGGCATCAATCAGCGGTAACGCAAGCGCTGCGCCGCTGCCCTCGCCCAGTCGTAAATTCAGATCGAAATACGGTTGCAGCCCCAGTGCTTCCAGCGCCAGCGTTGCGCCCTGTTCTGCTGAAATATGTGAAGGAATAAGATAGGGTTTCAGCGCAGGCGCTATCTGACATGCCGCCAGCGCCGACGCGTAAGACAGGAAGCCATCCAGCACCAGCGGAATACCCGCCGCCGCCGCGCCAATCATCGCCCCCGCCATGGCGACCAGTTCGAACCCGCCGACTTTTGCCATCACATCAAGGGCATCTGACGGATCAGGCTGATTCACCGCGATGGCTTTTTCCACCACGCGGATTTTATGCGCCAGTCTGTCCGGAGGAAGATTCGCCCCCAGCCCGACAGTTTGCGCAGGCGCAGCGCCGGTCAATACCGCCACCATCGCCGCAGCCGGAGTGGTATTTGCCATCCCGAGCTCACCGACTGCCAGCAGGGATAAACCGCTTTCCGCTTTCGCGATCACCCGTTCCGCACTCCAGACCAGTAAAGATTCCGCCTGTTCGCGCGTCATGGCCGGGCCGGTGGCAATGTTGCCGGTTCCCTGCGCAACTTTATGATTCAGCGTGCCGGGAATCTCCGGGCCAATGATCCCGCAGTCAATCAATGTAACCTGCGCACCGGCCATCCGTGCCAGCACTGAAACGCCGGCTTTCCCCTGCACAATATTCACCGCCTGAATCGCCGTTACTCCCTGCGGGGAGGGCGTGACACCCTCCTGCCACACGCCATGATCCGCCGCCATGACCAGCACTTCTTTACTTGGAAAATGCAAAGGCTGATTGCCACGAATTGAAGCCAGCTGTATCGCCAGTTGTTCCAGACGGCCAAGGCTGCCTAAGGGTTTTACCAGACTGTCGAGCCGTTCTGCCGCCCTCTGAGCGGCCTGTGCATCGGGTTCAGCAATCTGACGGAGAATATTTGCCAGCGAAGCCATCGTGTTGTCCTTACCTGTTTAAAAAGTTAAATACCGCTGTCGTTAAACCGCTGGATCACACAAGCGCCGTGACTCAGATCGATTTCACACAGGCAGCCCTGCTTAAACGGGAAACGCCACATGTCGGCAGGCGCCAGTTTAAGCATCATTGCCAGCAAAAGACTGAGCGAACCCTGATGTGCGACGATTGCCAGCCTGCTTTCCTGCGGACGCAAATGCAACTGCTGCAACGCCTGACGGATGCGTTGGGTGAATGCCGTAAATGATTCGCCCTGCGGCACCTCGGCCTTTTGCCAGTCCTGACACCAGGCCTGATAGCCTTCCGCTTCTGAGGCTTCGAGTTCATTGTGATGGCGCATTTCCCACTCGCCAAACGCCATTTCCTGCAACAGTGGCTGAGTTTCCATCACCAGTTCACGCCCGTAAGCAATAATGCCAGCCGTATCGCGGCTGCGGCGCATATCCGTGTGGATGATTGCATCAAGCGGCGTAGAAGCCAGCTGACGAGCCACATGCTGCGCCTGTCTCTCGCCCTCAGCCGTCAGCGCAATGTCGCTGCTGCCGCAAAAAACGCCGTTAACATTAGCCTGAGTTTGTCCGTGCCGTATCAGATACAGTTTCATAATTTAGTCCTTTCTCTCAGCGCCATAACAGGAAAACCAGAAAGATCAGCTCACTCAATTCGCATGCCGCTCCCAGCGTATCGCCGGTCTGGCCGCCGATACGCCGGGCAATAAAACGCCGCAAGCCCAGCACGCATATCAGTGTGATCAGCAATGCCGGCAGTGTAGAGATCCCGCCAATAATCAGCGTCAGAACTGCCATCAGCAGCAGGGTGATATAAAAACCCCTTTCACTGATTTTACCGATAAACAAATTGCCCATTCCCGACTCGCGGGCATAAGCCTGACGGTACATCATCACCGCCATCATGCCCCGCCCCACAACCGGCGTGACGATGAGAAATGTCAGCACCGGCAATCCGTCAGCGCTAATCTGATAAATCAGTGCAGTGCGCAGCAGAATGTCGACAATCAGTGCCAGTGCGCCGTTGGTACCGATGCGGCTGTCGCGCATAATCTCGAGGATACGTTCCCGGCTGCGCACCGAAAATAAGCCGTCAAAGCTGTCAGCCAGCCCGTCGAGATGCAAACCACCGGTCAGCATAATGTGCGTGATAACGACGGCTATCGCCGCGACCAGGACGCCGACATGCGGCAGCAAAATCAGCCACACCAGTGCGGTCAGTAAACCAATAACCAGCCCGACCAGCGGAAAGCAGACAATGCCACGTGAATACGCTTTCAGTTCAATGCCATCACACCAGCGCTCCCTGACCGGGATGCGGGTGAGAAACTGTAACGTCGCCAGAAACAGCCGCCAGAAAGCCATAATAAACTCCCTTTTCTGAGTCGTTTTATTCTGATGTTTTTACCGGTACCGGAATACCGGATACGATCAGGTACACATCATCTGCCGCAGCGGCAAGTTGCTGATTCACCCGCCCCGCAATATCACGAAAACGTCGCGCCAGCATGTTATCCGGCACAATGCCCATCCCCACTTCGTTAGTGACGATAATCACTTCCGATTCAGGATGTTGTGCCGCTTCCAGCAACTGCGCGGTTTGCGCAAAGATATGCTGCTCAATGGCGTCAAAATCCATCTCTTCCGGTTGGGATTCACCGGCTATATCAAACAACAGATTAGTAATCATCGTCGTGATGCATTCGATAATAATGGTCGGAAACTGTTCCTGATGCGCAAGCACCACTTCACCCAGATCACGCCAGCTTTCAAATGTATGCCAGTGAGCCGGACGTTGCTGCTGGTGATAACGGATGCGATCCGCCATTTCGGCATCGGTCACCACGGACGTGGCGATATACAGCACGTCGCCGCCACGGTTTTGTGCCACCTGTTCGGCAAAACGGCTCTTGCCGCTGCGGGCACCGCCGGTAATCAGCATCATAATCGGCTCCTTACTCTCTGTATGTTCATGTAACAGGGGTCAGAAATGACGTTATGCCCTGAAATTTGAGCAAAAAAAACCGCAGTCACTGACTGCGGCTTATGAGCATAGTTGGAAGTCCGTCGCTTGTCAGCGATTAACCCCGTTTTGCCGGGCCGGTAGTCCGGCGCGCCGGTGCAACCTGAGTGTGGCGCTTAACAGCACGACGGATCTGGTTGGCTTTCACACGACGACGGTCACGCTCAACCGGCAGCTTACTGACGGTTTCTTCGGTCATGTCGACCAAAGTGCGCAGATAGTTGATGTCCGGCAAATCCAGCTCTTTATAGCCGCCGCGAGGCAGGCCTTTAGGCAGATTCAGATCACCGTAACGCACGCGGATCAGACGGCTGACCTGTACGCCAACGGCTTCCCACAGACGACGAACTTCACGGTTACGCCCTTCTGTAAGGGTCACGTTGTACCACTGGTTCAGGCCTTCGCCGCCCTGGAATTTGATCGAGCGGAATGCCGCAGGACCGTCTTCCAGCTGCACGCCACGGCTCAGTTGTTTGATTTTTTCATCATCAACCTGACCGAAAACGCGCACGGCATATTCGCGCTCAACTTCACGGCTCGGGTGCATCAGGCGGTTAGCCAGTTCACCGTCGGTGGTAAACAACAGCAGACCTGAGGTGTTAACATCCAGACGACCGACGGCGATCCAGCGGGAACCGCGCATTTTTGGCAGACGGTCAAAGACAGTCGGACGGCCTTCAGGATCGCTGCGTGTACATAACTCACCTTCCGGCTTGTAGTACGCCAGCACGCGGCAGACGGTGTCCTGAGATTCCATCACCGAGAGAATATGACCATCAAGACGGATTTTGGTGCCTGCGGTCACTTCAACGCGATCGCCCAGTGTTGAGATTTTACCGTCAACACTGACGCGGCCAGCCTGAATCATCGCTTCCACTTCGCGACGTGAACCGTGACCGGCGCGCGCCAGGACTTTTTGCAGCTTTTCGCTTTGTCCTTCGGTGCTGTCCAGTGCGTTCTTCGGCTTCTGGTATTTCACTTCTTCTTCGTCACCGTTTTCATCAAACAGTGCTTCCGCTTTCGGTTTGGTGCCACGCGGTTTCAGCGGCGCACGTGGCTTTTCACCGCGTGCATTTTCCGGACGACCCGGTTTGCCGGTGCGCGGTTTTTCTATACGTGAGTTTTCAATGCGTGAATCGCCGCGACCTGCATCAGAGCGTGGCTTGTCTGAACGTGGCTTGTCGCTGCGTGGTTTGTCATTACGTGGCTTTTCGCCGCGTTTTTCAGCCCGTGACGGTTCCGGACGGCTTTTGGCTGCGCCGGAATTTCTGCCACTTTTTGGCTTGTCACCAGATGGACGTGACGCTTTGGTTTTGTCGCTGGTGTGCTTCTGGGAATTATACTTCTCGCTCATTGAGCAGCCTCATTTGTCGCCTTCACAGGCGTCGGGGGGAGCCGGCAGCACGATGTTAATCCTCGTCTGCCCGCCAAAATTCAGTTATTGCGTATTATTACAACGGCTTATAAAAAAGTCAGCCCGCCATTATACACATTTACAGGCAATTTGTATCCTGTAAAATTATCGGGATGATTATTTTTTAAACAAATCTCAGAGGAACGGTGTCGGATCGCCCGCCCCTTCGCGCACCACTTCCGGTGCGGCTTCGGTCAGGTCAACCACCGTGGTAGGCTGCTGACCGAGTGATCCGCCGTCAATCACCAGATCCACCACTTTGCCCAGATGATCTTTAATATCTTCCGGATCGGATTCTGCAAAGTCATTGCCCGGCAGCATCAGCGTGGTGGACATCAGTGGCTCACCCAGCGCTTCCAGCAAGGCAATCGCAATCGGATTGGACGGCACGCGCAGACCAATCGTTTTACGTTTTTCGCTCATCAGGCGGCGCGGTACTTCTTTGGTGGCTTTCAGAATGAAAGTGTAATTGCCCGGTGTATTGTTTTTCATCAGGCGGAAAGCCGCGTTATCGACATGCGCGTAAGTCGACAACTCAGACAAATCGCGGCACACCAGGGTGAAGTTATGGTTGCTGTCCAGTTGACGAATACGGCAAATACGCTCCATGGCGTTTTTCTCTTCCAGACGGCAACCCAGCGCGTAACCGGAATCTGTCGGATACACGATAACCTGTCCTTTGCGCAGCAATTCTACGGCCTGATTAATCAGGCGGGGCTGCGGGTTTTCCGGATGAATATAAAAATATTGACTCATTGTTCCCTCTTAATTCTTCTTCTGCGGTCGGGCTTCAGACCGGTTCAATTTCAGGCTGTTTCCCGGCGACCGGCCAGTGTTGCCATACCGGTTCCACGCCTGCGGGAAGCCAAAGTTTGCGCCCCAGCTCAATCCACGAACAAGGCTGATGGAAATCAGAACCTTGTGAGGCGAGCAATTGATAATCACGGGCGTAAGCCGCCAGTTGTGCGCGTTCGTTCGGTGCCTGCTGGCACTGCGCAACTTCCATGGCATCGCCGCCCTGTTCTGCAAAGAACGCCAGTAAGCGTTTCAGCCATTTTGTGGACAGGTCATAACGTCCCGGATGGGCGACTACCGCCTGTCCGCCAGACTGATGAATCGCATCAATCGCTTGTTCTATTGTACACCACTGTGGCGGAACGTAGCCGGTCTTGCCCCTGGCGAGGTATTTTTTGAATACCTGCGCAATGTTGTCGGCCACGCCAAATTCCACCAGATAGCGGGCAAAATGCGCACGCGTAACGGCTCCGCCATCGGCCAGACGTAATGCGCCTTCCCAGGCACCTTCAATGCGTGCTTTTGCCAGACGACGGCCCATTTCCTGTGCGCGCTGCTGACGTAAATCCGCCTGCACTTTCAGTAATTCCACCATCGCCGGATGCGCCGGGTCGATGCCCAGCCCGACAATATGGATCTCATGATTTTCCCACAGTGTTGAAATCTCGACACCGTTCACCAGTTGCAATGGCAGTTGATTGTCAACAATCGCCCGCGCCGCCCGCGCCAGGCCTTCCGTGCTGTCGTGATCGGTGATGGCCAGCACGCCGACACGCATTTCAACCGCACGCGCCACCAGCGCTTCCGGTGTTAAATAGCCGTCGGATGCGGTGGTGTGACTGTGAAGATCGTAAACAGTAAAGGCGGTGCTGGTGGTCTGGTCGTCTGCTGAAGGCGAAGTATGGATTGGTAAAGTCATCGTCACGTGGAGGGTTAACCTGTTTCTGAATGCAGTGCATATCATAACGCGTCAGGGGCGAACACGTCAGGAATGATTTCACCCGGCCGTTACGCACTGTTACGGTGCGATAACACTTTCTGCACAATGCAGTCGCACTAAAGGTGGGATTGACAGGAAAAAGAGGGTTGACATTACATCTGTGAACTAGTTTACTAGTACGCAAGTTCACGGGGCAGTTCAGAAATGAACGACGTGACAAACCGATTCGGAAAGTTTACGTTTTAAAGACGAAAACTTCATAAGCAAACAAGGGTGTCTGATGATGAAAACTCACATGATGGCGGTTCTCAGCGGTTGGCGTACTTCTCCCTGGCGGGCGGAGTAATCACGCATAGCTGTCATCAGACGCTGCAAGATTTCCGAAGCCCGCATAATGCGGGCTTTTTTGTGGCCGTCAGTTTGAAATCCGTTTAACACAAACGTTGAGAAAATTTCAGGAAGCAAAATGACTATTCAGAAACCACGTTTAGAATTGCTAACCGCAGAAGGATGTTACCGCGGCGACCCGACGGCCATTTTCCATCAGTTGTGCGGCGCCCGTCCGGCGACCCTGCTGCTGGAGTCCTCCGAGGTGACCAGTAAAGAGAACCTGAAGAGCCTGTTGATTGTCGACAGCGCCCTGCGCATCACAGCGCTGGGTTCCCGGGTTTCAATTCAGGCACTGACACCAAACGGCGCGTCATTACTCTCACTGATTGATGCCGCGTTACCGGCTGAAATTCGCAATGATGTGCGTCCCAACGGCCGCGAACTGAGCTTCCCGTCCATCGACCAGATGCAGGACGAAGACGCCCGTCTGCGTTCACGCTCCGTGTTTGATGCGCTGCGCAGCATCCTGACCTCGGTTGAAGCACCCGCCGAGGAGCGCGAAGCGATGTTCCTCGGCGGTCTGTTTGCTTACGATCTGGTCGCCGGTTTTGAAGACTTACCGACATTAGCATCTGACCAGCGTTGCCCGGATTTCTGCTTCTATCTGGCAGAAACTCTGCTGGTGCTCGACCACCAGAACCGTACATGCCGTTTGCAGGCCAGTCTGTTTACGCCGTCACCGCAAGAGAAACAGCGCCTGGGTACACGTCTTGAACAGTTGCAATACCAGTTACAATTACCACCGCATGCCATTCCGCACCAGAGCGTGCTGGCGATGCAACTGAGCATAAATCAGAGCGATGAAGAGTTTGGTGCCGTGGTGGAGAAAATGAAAGTAGCCATCCGCGCCGGTGAGATTTTCCAGGTCGTCCCTTCACGTCGCTTCTCACTGCCGTGCCCTGCTCCGCTGGCCGCTTATGAAACACTGAAAAATAACAACCCGAGCCCGTACATGTTCTTCATGCAGGATAACGATTTCACGTTGTTCGGCGCATCACCGGAAAGCGCTCTGAAATATGACGCGACCAATCGCCAGATTGAAATCTATCCGATTGCCGGTACACGCCCTCGTGGTCGCCGTGCTGACGGTTCACTGGATTTAGATCTCGACAGCCGTATCGAACTGGAGATGCGGACCGACCATAAAGAGCTGGCGGAACATCTGATGCTGGTGGATTTGGCGCGTAATGATCTGGCGCGTATCTGCGAACCGGGCAGCCGTTACGTGGCCGACCTGACTAAAGTTGACCGTTATTCCTTCGTGATGCATCTGGTATCCCGCGTGGTAGGCACACTGCGTCATGACCTCGACGTGCTGCACGCCTATCAGGCGGTGATGAACATGGGCACGCTGACCGGCGCACCGAAAGTGCGCGCCATGCAACTGATTTCAGCCTCCGAACAAACCCGTCGCGGCAGTTACGGCGGCGCGGTGGGTTACTTCACTGCCCAGGGTGATCTGGATACCTGCATCGTGATCCGCTCCGCTTACGTGGAAGACGGCATCGCCACCGTGCAGGCAGGCGGCGGCGTGGTGCTGGACTCCGTGCCGCAAGCCGAAGCCGACGAAACCCGAAATAAAGCCCGTGCAGTGCTGCGTGCCATCGCCACCGCCCACAATGCGAAAGAGGTATTTTAAGATGGCCGATATTTTACTTATCGATAACGTCGATTCCTTTACTTACAACCTCGTCGATCAACTGCGCTCAAGCGGTCACAACGTGGTGATTTACCGCAATCAGATCCCGGCTGACGTGATTATCGAAAAACTCAGCCAGCTGGAAAAACCGGTGCTGGTGCTTTCTCCGGGACCGGGTACGCCGTCAGAAGCCGGGTGTATGCCTGAACTGCTCAAACGCCTGCGCGGTCAGTTGCCGATTATCGGCATCTGTCTCGGTCATCAGGCGATTGTGGAAACCTACGGCGGTTTCGTCGGCCAGGCCGGTGAAATCCTGCACGGCAAAGCCTCGGCAATTACGCATGATAATGAAGCCATGTTTGCTGGCATGAACAATCCGCTGCCGGTAGCACGTTATCACTCGCTGGTGGGCAGCCAGATCCCTGACGGGCTGACCGTCAACGCCCGTTACGGCGATATGGTAATGGCAGTACGTCACGAAGAAGATCGCGTTTGTGGTTTCCAGTTCCACCCGGAATCCATTTTAACTTCACAGGGCGCCCGTCTGCTTGAGCAGACACTGGCCTGGGCTTTGGCGTAAGGAGAACGGTCATGCAAACGCAAACTATTCCCGGCATTCTCGACAATCTGTTTCGCGCTCAGACGATGACTCAGGAAGAAAGCCAGCAGTTATTTACCGCCATCGTGAATGGCGAACTGGAGCCAGCACAACTGGCAGGTGCCTTAATCAGCATGAAAGTACGCGGTGAGCAACCGGCTGAAATCGCCGGCGCCGCCAGAGCGCTACTGGCACACGCCGAGCCGTTCCCGCGTCCGGACTATCCGTTCGCGGACATCGTCGGCACCGGCGGCGACGGCACCAACAGCATCAATATTTCCACTGCCAGCGCCTTTGTGGCTGCGGCCTGTGGCGTACGGGTGGCAAAACACGGCAACCGCAGTGTATCCAGCCGTTCGGGGTCATCGGATTTACTGGCCGCGTTTGACATCCGTCTGGATATGCCTGCGGAAGGATCCCGGGCCGCGCTCGACGATCTGGGTGTGTGTTTCCTGTTCGCGCCGCAATACCACACCGGTTTCCGCCATGCGATGCCGGTGCGTAAATCGCTGAAGACCCGCACACTGTTTAATGTGCTGGGACCGCTGATTAATCCGGCACGTCCGCCGCTGGCACTGATTGGCGTGTACAGCCCGGAACTGGTACAGCCGATTGCGGAGACATTACGGGCGCTGGGTTATGAGCGTGCTGCGGTGGTTCACGGCGGTGGTATGGATGAAGTGGCAATCCACGCGGCAACGCAGGTTGCGGAGCTGAAAGACGGTCAAATAACCACTTACGAACTGACGCCGCAGGACTTCGGTCTGGATAATTATCCGATTGAATCCCTGCTGGGCGGCGAGCCGGAAGAAAACCGTGACATTCTGGCACGCTTATTACAAGGTAAAGGAGATCCGGCCCATGAAGCCGCGGTGGCCGCCAATGTGGCGATGTTACTGCGTCTGTTCGGTCAGGAAGATTTAAAGCAAAACGCACAACAGGCTTTGGCCGCCATGCGCAGCGGTGAACCCTACCAGCGCGTGGTAGCATTGGCAGCAAGAGGATAAGTGATGCAGCAGGAAACCGTGCTCCACAAAATTGTTCGCGATAAGGAAATTTGGGTCGCGGCACGCAAAGAACAACAACCACTGGCCAGCTTTCAGAACGAAATCACCCAGAGCCAGCGCAGTTTCTACCATGCCCTGCAAGGCGCGAGAACAGCCTTCATTCTGGAGTGCAAACAAGCTTCTCCGTCGAAAGGCAAGATCCGCGAGAATTTCGATCCGGTAGAAATTGCCAGCGTTTATAAAGACTACGCCTCCGCTATCTCCGTATTAACGGACGAGAAATACTTCCAGGGCAGTTTTGATTTCCTGCCGCTGGTGAGCAAAACCGTCACGCAACCGGTGCTGTGCAAAGATTTTATTATCGACCCGTATCAGATCCATCTGGCCCGTTTCTATCAGGCCGATGCCATTTTACTGATGCTCTCCGTGCTCAATGACGATCAGTACGTTCAGCTGGCGGCCGTGGCGCACAGCCTGAATATGGGCGTGCTGACGGAAGCCAGTAATGAAGAAGAACTGGATCGCGCCGTGAAACTGAAAGCCAAAGTTGTCGGTATCAATAACCGCGATTTGCGCGATTTATCTATCGACCTGAACCGCACCCGTGAGCTGGCACCGCGCGTACCGCATGGCGTCACGGTCATCAGTGAATCAGGTATTAATACTTACGGACAAATCCGTGAACTGAGCCGCTTCGCCAATGGTTTCCTGATTGGCAGCGCCCTGATGTCGGAACAAGATCTGAGCAGTGCCGTGCGCCGTGTGCTGCTCGGTGAAAACAAGGTCTGTGGCCTGACACGCCCGCAGGATGCTAAAGCCGCGCACCTGGCTGGCGCTATTTATGGCGGGCTGATATTTGTCGAAACCTCACCACGTTTCGTGACACAAACGCGGGCGAAGGAAGTGCAGAACGGCGCGCCGCTTAAATATGTCGGCGTATTCCGTGATGAGCCCGTCAGCAACGTGGCAGAAACTGCGCAGACACTGAATCTGACTGCCGTGCAACTTCACGGAGATGAAAGTCAGGCGTATATCGATCAATTGCGCGCAACGCTGCCGGGAGCCATTCAGATCTGGAAAGCACTGAGTGTCAAAGACACCCTGCCGCTGCGCAATCTGAATCACGTTGACCGCTACGTGCTGGACAACGGCAAAGGCGGCACGGGTTATCGTTTCGACTGGAGCACGCTGGCCGGGCAGGATCTCAGCAATGTGCTGCTGGCCGGTGGGCTGAGCGCAGATAATTGCGTCCAGGCCGCACAGCTCGGTTGCGCAGGGCTGGATTTCAACTCCGGTGTTGAAAGCGAGCCTGGCATCAAAGATGCCGAAAAAATTACCGCCGTATTCCAGACATTGCGGGCGTATTAAGCCGCACGCAATGTCGCAAAAATTGACAGACAGGACGGAATAACATGACTTTACTTAATCCCTACTTCGGCGAATTTGGCGGCCAGTATGTTCCGCAAATTCTGATGCCTGCGCTGGCCCAGCTCGAAGAGGCTTTTGTCAGCGCGCAGCGCGACCCTGAGTTTCAGGCTGAATTCATTGATCTGCTGAAAAACTATGCCGGCCGCCCGACAGCACTGACGCTGTGCAAAAACCTGACCGTCGGAACCAAAACCAGGCTGTATCTTAAACGTGAAGATTTGCTGCACGGCGGCGCGCACAAAACTAACCAGGTGTTGGGTCAGGCATTGCTTGCCAAACGTATGGGCAAAACTGAAATTATCGCCGAAACCGGCGCGGGGCAGCATGGCGTGGCATCGGCACTGGCCTGTGCCCTGCTCGGCCTGAAATGCCGCATTTATATGGGCGCAAAAGACATTGAACGTCAGTCGCCAAACGTGTTCCGTATGCGTCTGATGGGGGCTGAAGTCATTCCTGTACACAGCGGTTCTTCTACGCTGAAAGATGCCTGTAATGAGGCACTGCGCGACTGGTCCGGCAGCTATGAAAAAGCCCACTATATGCTGGGCACGGCGGCGGGCCCGCATCCTTATCCGACCATCGTGCGTGAATTCCAGCGTATGATCGGCGAAGAAACTAAAGCACAGATGCAGGAACGCGAAGGCTGTCTGCCGGATGCCGTTATTGCCTGCGTCGGTGGCGGCTCCAATGCGATCGGTATGTTTGCCGATTTCATCGACGACACCAGTGTGAAACTGATCGGCGTTGAACCTGGCGGTCTGGGCATCGAAACCGGACAACACGGCGCACCACTGAAACATGGTCACGTTGGCATTTACTTCGGCATGAAAGCGCCGATGATGCAGACCTCTGAAGGTCAGATCGAAGAATCGTATTCCATTTCTGCCGGTCTGGATTTCCCGTCTGTAGGCCCGCAACACGCCTTCCTCAACAGCATTGGCCGTGCAGAATATGTCTCCATTACCGATGATGAGGCGCTGGAAGCCTTTAAAGAGTTGTCCCGCAATGAAGGGATTATTCCGGCGCTGGAATCCTCTCATGCGCTGGCTTACGCGCTGAAACTGATCAAGGAAACACCAGAAAAAGAACAGATTCTGGTCGTGAACCTGTCCGGCCGCGGCGATAAAGACATTTTCACCGTACACGACATCCTGACTGCCCGGGGAGAGATTTAATGGAACGTTATCAGCAATTATTCAAGCGTCTGGAAAGCAAAAAAGAAGGGGCTTTTGTTCCTTTTGTCACGCTGGGCGATCCGGGCGTTGAGCTGTCACTGTCAATCATCGATACGCTGATTGAAGCCGGTGCCGACGCACTGGAACTGGGTATCCCGTTCTCCGATCCTCTGGCCGATGGCCCGACGATTCAGAATGCAAACCTTCGTGCTTTTGCTGCGGGTGTAACGCCAACGCACTGCTTCAATATGCTGGCGCGCATCCGGGAAAAGCATCCGGATATCCCGATTGGCCTGCTCATGTACGCCAATCTGGTGTTCCACAACGGCATTGAAACTTTCTATCAGCGTTGTGCTGAAGTGGGGGTCGATTCGGTACTGGTCGCCGATGTGCCATTTGAAGAATCTGCGCCATTCCGTGCGGCTGCCTTACGCCACGGCATCGCCCCTATTTTCATCTGTCCGCCAAATGCCTCTGACGATTTACTGCGTGAGATTTCGTCTCATGGCCGTGGCTACACCTATTTGCTGTCACGTGCTGGTGTGACGGGCACAGAAAAACGCGCGCTGACGCCGCTGAATCATCTGGTGGATAAACTTCGCGAATACAATGCGGCACCGCCTTTGCAGGGCTTCGGTATTTCCGAACCTTCACAGGTGAAAGAAACGCTGGCCGCAGGCGCAGCCGGAGCTATTTCCGGTTCAGCGACGGTGCGCATTATCGAAAACAATCTGCATCAACCTTCTGAAATGCTGGCCCAGCTTTCCCGTTTCGTCAGCGAAATGAAAGCGGCTACACGCGCTCAGTAGTTGTTCTCAGACAGAACCTCAGCCGAAAAGTGACTAAGGTTCTGTTTCTTTTAATTTCTTACTATTTTTTTACCCCGCTTAATTTGTATTACCCCTTTCAATAATCCAAACTAAAATGACTCTGCAGATCAATGATATTGTGCGCGATATTAATATCACGTGGTCGGTTAAGAGTTTGTTTCTTTTGGTTTTATAACAAATCATGGAGTGTTATTTATGAAGCTATTCAAAACATTGTCCGCATTCTGCATGGCTGCGGTTGTGGTCATGGCTGTTGCCGCTTGTGCGCCGACGAAAAAATCAGAAGGAACCGGTGGTTACATCGATGACACTGTCATCACCACAAAAGTTAAATCTGCCCTGCTGGCAGATAAGAGCATTAAATCCACTGAGATCAGCGTCGAAACCTTTAAAGGCCGCGTGCAGTTGAGTGGTTTTGTGACGTCAACGGCGGATGCAAACCGTGCAGTTGAAGTGACTCGCGGCGTATCTGGTGTGCGCTCGATTGAGAATGACATGCGGCTGAAATAGCCTGGAACAGAACGGGTGAATGACTGAAGAGGCGCAGAAGCGCCTCTTTTTTTATGCGTTGCCAGAAAAATCAGAAACGATAGCCGGCGCCAAACATAAAGACCCATGGGTCGATCCGGGTGTTGATGTTTTGCTGCTCACCACCGGCTTTGAATTTGACTTCAGTATCAATATCCATCCACCAGACAGACATGTTAATCAACCAGTTATCGTCCAGGTTGTAATCCAGACCGGCCTGCGTTGCCACGCCCCAGGAATCTTTGACGCTTAAATCTGAAAGCCCGGCATCACGCCCGGTCTGGTTAAAATCTGCGTCATAGAATGTGGTGTAGTTGATACCCACACCGAGGTACGGACGCAATTTGTCCTGCCGGTCACCAAAGTAATATTGTGCCATCAGGGACGGCGGTAACTGTTTCACTTCTGCGATAGTCCCGGTACTTTGCAGACCGACTTTGTGCTGGAACGGTGTGGCGGCCAGCAACTCCATCCCGATATTGTCAGTGAACATGTAGCCGAGGGTTAATCCCATCTGCGTGTTGTTATTGATATTAAAAGAACCCAGACCCAGCACGTTGTCCGAACCTTCTGTCGGACGAACCGTGGCGGTCCCTACGCGAAAAATCACATCCCCGGCCTGATGTGCGCTCGAGACTGCCGGAAATGCCGCTGCTGCCACTAATGCCCAATATGCTGCTTTCATTGTCCCTTCCCTTTGTGTGGATTAGTTATCAACCGCGCGAATGATACCTACTCTTTGGTATGGTTTGATCAATGCGGGATCACATCTTTAAAACAAAAAGTAAGAAAATGCATCTTCCGCAAAGCGATCTAAATCTATAAAAACAAAGGAATTGATCTGCATCAAAAATGAGGAGATTCTGTTGTTTTGTTAACAGGTGATATTTCAGTTGCTAAAAAAAATGGCGCTGCGTAATTTGCATACTCATAGTGGGTTTTGGTTTGGTGCCGTAAGGAGTCGGTAACTTCCAAGATGGGCGAAATTAACAATCCTTGTATGACCTGTGGCGCATGCTGCGCTTATTTCCGCGTTTCATTTTATTGGGCTGAATCTGAAGAGGCTGGCGGGTGTGTTCCGCAGGCACTGACAGAGCAAGTCACCCCTTTTCTGAGTTGCATGCAAGGTACTAACAGTAAAACGCCGCGCTGTGTTGCCCTTAAGGGGGAAGTAGGACACGCGGTTTCCTGTTCTGTTTACACCAACCGTCCGACACCGTGCCGCGAATTCGATCAGTCAGGATTGAATGGCATCGCCAATGACGCCTGCGATCGTGCCCGTGCAAAGTATGGTCTGCCCCCTCTGGATGTCGATTTACCGACGATTGATCTCAGTCACCTCAGTTGCGTCTGAGCAGAGATTCAGCGGCGGGTCTGATAGGAAATCAGCGCAAAACTATCGGCGGGAGGCATTTAAAGGGTACAATCCCCGCCTTATTGATTTTTGCTTTTTGCCAAGGAGCGTCCATGTCTATCACGGCCAGTACGTTGTACCGTGACAGTTATAATTTTATGCGTAATCAGATGAGTAGCGTTTTGGCGCTCTCGGTTCTGGCCGCATTAATCACCGTCATATTGAGCTGGGTTTTAAGTCCTTCCGCTGAGCAGGTCGAGTCTATCGGGCAACTGATGAGCAATATGACCGGCATGAGCGTCAGCGATATGATGGGATATATTGAGCAGCAGATTACTCCGGAGCAGCAAAGCGCAATTTTCCGTTACAGCCTGGCCGCTCTGCTGTCGACGCTTGCCGGAAACGTGATTCTGGTTGGCGGCGTTCTGACGTTGATTCAGCTGGTTTCCCAGGGCGTTCGCGCCAGTATCACGCAAATCATAAGTGCGTCATTGCCTGTCTTGCCGCGTCTGGCTATTTTGCTGTTTATTTACAGCATCATGTTCCGTATCGGCCTCGCCCTGCTGTTTGTTCCGGCCTTCCTGATTGCGATTGCGTGGTCAATGTCACCGGTGATTTCCTGTAAAGAGAATGCCGGCGTGTTCAAAGCAATGCGCCTGAGCACCCGTCTGGCCTTCAGCAATGTGCGTCTGGTTACCCCGGCCGTGATGCTGTGGATTGTGGCGCAGGTCGTGCTGATGCTGTTTGTTGGCGTGCTGAGCGCATTAAATCCGATGATTGGCGCCGTCATTCTCGGCGCACTGAGCAATATAATCAGTGCTTTTATGCTGATTTATCTGTTCCGTCTTTACATGAAATTACATGCATAATATAGACACAACTTTTTCAGGGGCGCTCCGGCGCCCTTTTCTTTTGTCCGCGAAATGATTCCGGTATAGTCATTACATACATAAAACATGGAATGAAGTATGAAGCAGCTCCTCGATTTTCTTCCCCTGATTGTCTTTTTTGTGGTTTATAAGCTTTACGACATTTTTGTCGCATCTGGCGCGTTAATTGCTGCCACCGCGTTAGCGTTAGTCATTACCTGGATCCTGTATCGCAAAATCGAGAAGATGACCTTAATCACCTTCGCGATGGTCGCTGTTTTCGGCACCCTGACTCTGGTTTTCCATAATGATGAATTCATTAAATGGAAAGTGACGGTCATTTATGTGCTGTTTTCCGGCGCATTACTGATTAGCCAGTTGGTACTGAAAAAGCCATTAATCCAGCGCATGTTGGGCAAAGAACTGACATTGCCGGATCACGTATGGAATAAACTGAACGTCAGCTGGGCCATTTTTTTCCTGCTGTGCGGGCTGGCCAATATCTATGTAGCCTTCTGGTTACCACAAAATATCTGGGTTAACTTTAAGGTATTCGGACTGACCGTGCTGACGCTGGTCTTTACGCTGTTAAGCGGTGTTTACATTTACCGGCATATGCCGGATGACGAAAAAAAATAAACATTCTTCTGCACGGGCCTTTCTTTGAAAGGCCTTACTTTTTCCAATTGTTGAACTGTGTGAAGCCTATCGTATGAACGAGAAACATAGCTTACCCAATGGTGAAATGGTGTTGCGTACGCTGGCGATGCCAGCTGACACCAATGCGAACGGCGATATCTTTGGCGGATGGTTGATGTCGCAGATGGATATGGGCGGTGCGATTCAGGCGAAGGAAATCGCCAAAGGTCGCGTAGTGACCGTACGCGTTGACGGCATGACGTTTCTTAAACCGGTGGCTGTCGGTGATGTCGTGTGCTGTTACGCGCGCTGCATTCGTACCGGTAACAGTTCGATCACCATCAACGTGGAAGTATGGGTGAAAAAAGTCTCTTCTGAGCCCATCGGGCAACGTTACAGAGCCACTGAAGCCGTGTTTACTTACGTTGCCGTGGATGATGAAGGGAAATCACGTCAGTTGCCTGACGGGCGCAGCAATTTCAGCGTCGATGCCGACGGTGTTTCTCAGGACTAAGCCGGTTCTGCCTTATTGAAAGTAAAAAACTCACAATAAAAAGGTCGCCTCTCAGGGCGACCTTTTTTGCGTGGAAATCACAGGTAATGCGAGATACTGGCTTATTCGACAGCAGAACCGCCTTTGATTCGGAACACCAGGTTCACAACAAGATTGCTGGCAGCCTTCGGTTCATAGCGCCATTTGTTCATCGCCTGTTTCACTTCACGCTCAAACATGTTGCGCGGCTCAGCTGACAGAACACGTATGTTTTGCACACGGCCATCGCTGTCTACATCAAACTGCACACGGACACGCCCTTCGATACGTAAAGCCAGAGCACGCGCCGGATAAGCAGGTTCGCCACGTTGCAGAGGCCGCGGGCCGGTATTGCTCTGCGCATTGGTAGACGCTGACGGCTGGCTAACGGGTTTCGTGACCGGCTGATTGCTGGTGACGGGCGCATTTTGAACCGTTTGCGTCGGTTTTTCGACCCGGCGTTCAACCGGTTTCACCTTCGGTTTAACGACAGGCTTTTTCACCGGTTTAGGCTTGGGCTTTGGGGGCTCCGGGATAACAACAGCTTCAGGCGGTGGCGGTGGTTCTGGCACGACTTCCGGCTCCGGCTCAGGGGCCGGCGGTGTCGGTTCAGGTTGTGGCGGTGGCGGCGGGGGTGCAAAGTCGGCCGGATTGACCATCGTTACACTCATCACCTTCTGATCCTGGCTTGGCAATTTAATTGACTCGCCCACCGTCATATACAACACGCCCGCAATGACTGCGACATGTAAACTGACAGCAAGCACGAGCGGCACCGTCACCTTGCGGATAAATCTAAACTTTTTTAGCGGCATAATGATTCATTTTCCCCGTGAAGCCGCAAGTTTAAATGTAAATAGCAATCATATTCAACACCGAGATGACAACTATTCTCAAATAACGCCTGGTTTGATCCTACGCAAAGCACTTTCACCGGACTTCAGGTTTAGCTATGTTAATTGTGCAAAATAGTCAGGCAGCGTCTTGCTGCCTGAAATTGCTCAATAAACCCCCATTAAAGGTGACTCATGCTCTACGTTATTTATTCCGAAGATGTTTCCGGCTCGCTGGATAAACGTGCCGCCGCCCGCCCTGCTCACATCGAACGCCTGAAAAAATTGCATGAACAAGGCCGCGTATTGATTGCAGGCCCGACCCCGGCCATTGACAGTGAAGATCCGGGGGCGGCAGGAATGACCGGCTCCGTACTGATTGTCGAATTCGAAACACTCGAAGACGCCAAAGTGTGGGCGGATGAAGATCCGTACGTGAAAGCTGGGGTGTATAAAACCGTGACCGTCAAACCATTCAAACGCGTATTTTGATGTTTTATGGGCAGTTTTTCGGGCTGCCCGTTGTTCTCCTCACCTTCCTGCCCTGCCTTTAATCAACTTTACTTTTGCTTACGTCAGTTGATTGTCTAAATATCCGGTTACTCAAACTATTACCTGCGCCCTTTCCCTTTAACAACCGAGCGGAGAACCTGATATGCAATGTCCGGTATGCAAAGAAAGTCAGTTAGTGATGTCCGAACGTCAGGGCATTGAAATCGATTATTGTCCTGACTGTCGTGGTGTATGGCTGGATCGTGGTGAGCTGGATAAAATCATCGAAAAATCTGCCGCGTCACAGACCGCAGAACGGCCTGCAACGGCACGCTATGAAGAACGTGAACGTCGGGATGATCATCGGCCACAAGGCAATTACGACAACCGCGGCCATTACTCGTCTCAAAAACCCTATAAAAAGAAGAGCTTCCTTTCAGAGCTTTTCGACTGATTTCTGCTATCCCGCGCCATGACATCACACCTCATGGCGTGATTCCCCGAATGCCGTCACATTGCATTCATCGCTTCTGTGTTAGAATGCTTACCCCTGCCCATGAGGTAAGCATTATGTCATTCTTCGACGGACTGAAGTTTCTAACCAGCACAACTACGAAGGTCACCTGCCCGGAATGCGGTTATGTTTCAGAACAGATGAGCGCGAAAGTGCGCAAAAACTCCACGCTGGTCTGCAAAAAATGTGGCGCGCTTTTTCAGCCTAAATCCCGCTAATCAGGCATTCCATTCGTAGTTCACGGCATACAGCGAAAGGCGCTGGTGCTGCTGATGATGGATTTGACGGATACGGTAAATGTGGCGATAGCGCCTTGACTGTCCTTCCAGCCAGCGGCTTCTGCGGCGCTGAGTCTGGCGTAACATCCGCCAGCGGCCAACTTCATTTTTACTGCGTTTCATTCACTTATGTCCCGTAAGCCCGTGGCTGCTTCTTTTACAGAAAGTGTCTTAAGCGGAAAAACTGCGGGACATTATAGGCCGATGACGTTGTGATCCAAGTCTTGTTTTCCCCCTTGCTCCACGTTATCAGCTAACCTTGATGTCAGGGCGATGACTGTTTTATTAACCTGATACAGATAACAGAGGTAGCTGATTGATTAGCAGGATAAAGTTAGTTAAAAGGTTTCCCCTTTCACGTACACTCATGCCGATGGCTTGCGAACAGGACTTTTCGCCTTTATGACAACATTTTATACGGTAATCAGCGGTCTTCTGGTTTTCGGTTACTGGTTACTGATTGCCGGCGTCACCTTGCGCATTCTGATGAAGCGCCGGGCAGTTCCGTCCGCCATGGCATGGCTGCTGATCATCTACATCATTCCGCTGGTCGGTATTATTGCCTATCTCTCGTTTGGAGAACTGCACTTAGGCAAACGCCGCGCGGAGCGGGCAAAAGCCATGTGGCCTTCCACCGCCCGCTGGCTGAATGATCTCAAAGACTGTAAGCGTATTTTCGCCACTGAAAACAGTGAAATTGCCGCCTCACTTTTCCAGCTCTGCGAGCGCCGTCAGGGTATTGCCGGTGTAAAAGGCAATCAGTTGCAACTGCTGACGACCAGCGATGACGTGCTTCACGCAATGATGCGCGATATCGGGCTGGCGCGCAGCAACATCGAAATGGTGTTCTATATCTGGCAGCCGGGCGGTCTGGTTGATCAGGTCGCGGAATCCCTGATGGCAGCCTCACGCCGTGGTATTCATTGCCGTCTGATGCTGGATTCCGCTGGCAGCGTGGCTTTTTTCCGCAGCCCTTATCCGGCAATGATGCGCAACGCCGGTATCGAAGTCGTTGAAGCGTTGCAGGTGAATCTGTTCCGTGTGTTCCTGCGCCGTATGGATCTGCGCCAGCACCGTAAAGTCGTACTGATCGACAACTATGTCGCTTATACCGGCAGCATGAATATGGTCGATCCGCGTTTCTTCAAACAGGATTCAGGTGTCGGTCAGTGGATAGATTTGATGGCGCGCATGGAAGGCCCTGTTGCCACCACGATGGGCATTGTGTATTCCTGCGACTGGGAAATTGAAACCGGTAAACGCATTCTGCCTCCGGAGCCGGATCTCAACCAGATGCCGTTCGAGCAGGAAAGCGGCCATACCATTCAGGTGATCGCTTCCGGTCCTGGCTTTCCTGAGGATATGATCCACCAGGCGCTGCTGACCGCGACCTATTCAGCACGCGAACAACTGGTTATGACGACGCCCTATCTTGTGCCAAGTGACGATCTGCTGCATGCAATTTGCACAGCGGCGCAGCGCGGAGTGGATGTCAGTATTATTCTGCCGATGAAGAACGATTCGATGATGGTAGCCTGGGCAAGTAAGGCATTCTTTGGTGAATTGCTGGAAGCCGGTGTCAAAATTTACCAGTTCGAAGACGGTCTGCTGCATACCAAAAGTATTCTGGTCGACGGCCAGCTCAGTCTGGTCGGCACCGTGAATCTGGATATGCGCAGCCTGTGGCTCAATTTTGAGATAACGCTGGTGATAGATGACGCCGGATTTGGCGATGACTTGGGCCGCGTGCAGGAAGATTATATTGCCCGCTCGCATTTACTGGATGTGGAAGCCTGGCTTAAACGTCCTTTCTGGCACCGCATCGTCGAACGTTTGTTCTACTTTTTCAGTCCGCTGCTGTAAAAGCCGCGCCGGGCATGATGTAATACGCGCAATATCGGCCTGAAACAGCCTGAATACACTCATCTGTAAACGAGAATGATATGGACCTGAATAATCGCCTGACCGAAGACGAAACGCTTGAACAAGCCTACGACATCTTTCTGGAACTGGCCGGAGATAACCTTGATCCGGCAGATATCCTGATCTTCAATCTGCAATTTGAAGAACGTGGCGGCGCTGAATTATATGACCCGGCTGAAGACTGGGTTGAGCATGTGGATTTCGACATAAATCCGGACTTTTTTGCTGAAGTGGTGATTGGTCTGGCTGACGCTGAAGACCAGCCTATTAATGATATTTTCGCCCGTGTTCTGCTGTGCCGCGAAAAAGATCATAAACTCTGCCACATTTTGTGGAAAGAGTGACTTAGCAGAAGGATACGAAGACGAAAAAAAACCTGCCATTGGCAGGTTTTTTTTATGCTTTCCGTCTGAGAAGACTGATCAGAGCGGATCGACTTTCAGGCAGGAAACTGCGTGGCGGAAGCTGCCTTCCAGCAACGGACGGGTTATCGCACATTCTGGTCCGGCAATCGGACAGCGGGTGCGGAACACGCAGCCTGACGGCGGATTAATGGGCGAAGGTAATTCCCCTTCCAGCAACTGAATGACTTTGTTGCGCTCTTTGTCCGGATCCGGCACCGGCACCGCAGACATCAGGGCACGGGTATACGGATGCTGAGGGTTATTATATACCTCATCATAAGTCCCCAGCTCAACGGCATGCCCGAGGTACATAACCAGAACACGGTCAGAGATGTGCTTCACCACAGCCAGATCATGCGCGATAAAAATCAGCGACAAGCCCATTTCGCGCTGCAACTGCTGAAGCAGGTTAACCACCTGCGCCTGGATAGACACATCCAGTGCAGATACCGGTTCATCGCAGATAATCAGTTTCGGTTCAAGGATCAGCGCACGCGCGATACCGATACGCTGACACTGACCACCGGAGAATTCGTGAGGATAACGGTTAATCAGATTGGGCAGCAGCCCGACCTTTAACATCATTGCCTTCACTTTTTCCTTCACCTCAAGACGAGGCATTTTCGGATTATAGGTTTTCAAGGGTTCGGCAATGATTTCACCGATGGTCATACGCGGGTTCAGGGAAGCCAGCGGATCCTGGAAAATCATCTGGATATCGCTGCGCGTATGGCGCCACTCGCTGTCCGACATATTCAGCAAGTCTTTACCCAGCCATGCAACACGACCATCCGTGGCTTTCACCAGCCCAATCAGCGCACGGGCAAAAGTCGATTTACCGCAACCGGATTCCCCCACCACACCCAGTGTTTCTCCTTCGTACAGACGCAGGGTCACACCGTCGACAGCTTTCAGAGTTTTCGATGGCTGCCAGAACCACTGTTTGCCGTCTTTAATGTCGAAATGGACTTTCAGATCGGCCACTTCAAGCAGCACTTTTTTCTCAGGCGCATGGGTATTCATTGCCGCACTGTTCATGATTGTGTTGTCTGTCATACCAGTTCCTCCAGCGGCTTGTAGCATGCACGCAAACGGCCATCACCGAAACGCTCGAGCGGCGGTGCCGAGGAGCAGATATCCATCGCATGCGGACAGCGCGGCTGGAACGGACAGCCTTTTGGCAGACGCAGCAAGTTTGGCGGGTTACCCGGAATGGTCAGCATCGCGCCACCTTCGGCATCAAGGCGAGGAACCGCATTGAGCAGGCCGATGGAATAAGGATGGCAAGGTTCATAAAACACATCGCGTGCACGGCCATATTCCATGGTGCGCCCGGCGTACATGACCAGCACTTTGTCGCAGATACCGGCCACCACGCCAAGGTCATGCGTAATCATAATGATTGCTGTGTTGAACTCTGACTTCAGTTCATTGAGTAATGTCATGATTTGCGCCTGAACGGTAACGTCCAGTGCCGTGGTAGGCTCATCGGCAATCAGCAATTTTGGACGGCACAGCAACGCCATGGCAATCATCACACGCTGACGCATCCCCCCGGAGAATTCATGCGGGAACATTTTCATACGCTTGCGGGCTTCCGGCATTTTCACCGCGTCCAGCATGCGTACGGATTCTTCAAAAGCTTCGTGCTTGCTCATTTTTTTATGCAGGATAAGAACTTCCATCAACTGCTCGCCAACGCGCATATACGGGTTGAGAGAAGTCATTGGATCCTGAAAAATCATCGAAATCTGCTCTGCACGCAGCTTGTTAAGCTGTTGTTGTGGCAGATTGAGGATTTCGCGGCCATTAAATTTCGCCGAACCGCCGATGCGGCCATTGCTGGCCAGCAGTCCCATCAGGGCAAAGGCGGTTTGTGATTTACCGGAACCGGACTCGCCCACAATGCCCAGCGTTTCACCGGCACGCAGATCGAAATTCAGGTCATTCACTGCAGTCACATCACCGTCTGGTGTTTCGAAGGTGACACGCAGGTCCTGAACGTCAAGCAGGATTGGCGGGACTTTGCCGTCAACCGCGGCGGATGCTGCAAATGTCGAATGTTCAATGGTGCTCATGATTGCACTCCTTAACGATCTTTCGGGTCGAGGGCATCACGCAGGCCATCGCCGATAAAATTGAAACAAAACAGAGTTACAACCAGGAAGCCTGCCGGGAACAGCAGTAACCAAGGTGAAACTTCCATCGAGTTGGCACCATCGCTTAATAACGCGCCCCAACTGCTCAGTGGCTCCTGTGTCCCTAATCCTAAGAAGCTCAGGAAGGATTCAAACAGGATCATACTTGGCACCAGCAGTGAGGCATACACCACCACGACACCCAGCACGTTAGGCACAATGTGGCGCAACACGATATTTCGCGTGCTCACACCGCTGACCAGCGCCGCTTCGATGAATTCTTTACGCTTGAGGCTGAGAGTCTGTCCGCGCACGATACGCGCCATGTCCAGCCAGGAAACCATCCCGATCGCTACGAATATCAGCAGGATGTTTTGTCCAAAGAAGGTCACCAGCAGGATCACGAAGAACATGAACGGGAAGGAGTTGAGAATTTCCAGCAGGCGCATCATTGCGGAGTCAATTTTACCGCCCAGATAGCCGGACAACGATCCGTAAAGCGTCCCAAGGATGACGGCCACTAACGCTGCGGCTACACCGACCATCAGGGAAATACGTCCGCCGATCGCTACACGTACCAGTAAATCACGACCTGAAGAGTCAGTCCCGAAATAATGGTGAGAAGCAAAGTCAGGGGCGGCCGACATCATATTCCAGTCAGTATCATCATAGGAAAACTGGGATAACATCGGTGCAAACGCCACAAATAAGGCGATAAATGCCAGCACGACCAGGCTGGTGACCGCCGCACGGTTGTGCATAAAACGGCGTCGTGCATCCTGCCACAGGCTGCGGCCTTCAACTTCAAGTTTTTCGCTGAAGTTTTCCACGACGTCGCTATTTTTCTTACTTAACATCATTGACGTACTCCGGCATTAATAACGGATTTTCGGGTCGATGACGGCATAAAGCACGTCGACGATCGCATTGAACAGAATGGTCAATGCGCCCACTAAAATGGTCAGGCTCAGTACCAGTGAGTAGTCACGGTTTAATGCACCGTTAACAAACAGCTGGCCAATGCCCGGCAATCCGAAAATGCTCTCGATGACCATCGAACCGGTGATGATCCCAACGAAGGCCGGTCCCATGTATGACAATACCGGCAGCAGTGCGGGTTTCAGCGCGTGACGCAAAATGATACGACGCAGCGGTAACCCTTTAGCACGTGCTGTGCGGATGAAGTTGGAATGCAGAATTTCGATCATTGAACCGCGGGTGATACGCGCAATACTGGCAATATAAGCCAGTGACAATGCCACCATCGGCAGGATCATATATTTAGCCCCCCCGCCATTCCAGCCGCCGCCAGGCAACCATTTAAGCGTGATGGCAAATATCAGCACCAGTAACGGCGCAACCACGAAACTGGGTATGACTACCCCGGTCATCGCAACACCCATCACCGTGTAATCCCATTTTGTGTTCTGGTTCAGTGCCGCAATAACGCCTGCGCTCACCCCAAACACAATCGCCATGATAAATGCCGCCAGACCGAGTTTCGCTGAAACCGGGAAAGAGGCCGCAACCAGATCATTAACGGTGTAATCCTTATATTTGAACGACGGGCCAAAATCGCCTTTCGCCAGCTGTTCTAAATAATGGAAATATTGCTTATACATCGGGTCATTGAGGTGATATTTCGCCTCAATGTTCGCCATCACTTCTGGCGGAAGATTACGCTCACCCGTAAAAGGGCTGCCAGGTGCAAGACGCATCATAAAAAACGAAATGGTGATCAGAATGAATAGCGTCGGAATCGCTTCCAGACAGCGGCGTAAAATAAACTTTAACATTGCCCGTACCTGTTTCTAAGCCTGTCACTACAGCTTGATAGTTTTGGCTTGGTCACGACGGCTATCGGGTGATGGCCGCCGTGGTGGCTCTTTGCTTAAGCACCGAAAACCGGCACTAAAACATTACCTTCATCAATAAAGAAGGAGCAAGGCAGCTCGGGGATGCCTTGCTCTGACACTGATTAATTAGTGTTTGATGATGTATAAGTCTTTAACGTAGACGTTGTCCTGTGGATCCTTACCGGTGTAACCACCAACGTATGGTTTCACCAGACGCGCGTTCACATAGTAATAAACAGGGACAATCGCAGAATCTTTATCCAGCTGGGTTTCAGCTTTCTGATACAGCGCTGCACGTTCTTCGTCAGTTTTCGCGGTCAGCGTGTCCGCGATGTCTTTATCAAACGCCGGGCTCTTATAGTGAGCCGTGTTGTTGCTGCTGTCAGACAGCATGGTATTCAGGAAGGAAGAAGGTTCGTTGTAATCGGAGCACCAGCCTGCACGCGCGATATCGAAATTGCCCTGATGACGGCTGTCCAGGAAGGTTTTCCATTCCTGGTTAACGAGTTTCACGTCAACACCCAGGTTTTTCTTCCAGATAGCGGCAGCGGCGATAGCCAGTTTTTTGTGCAAATCAGAGGTGTTGTACAACAGCTCGAACGTCAGCGGCTTAGCAGGGGTATAACCCGCTTCAGCCAGCAGTTTTTTAGCCTGCTCATTACGCTGTGCCTGAGTCTCTTTGAACCAGGCTGGCGCTGTCAGTTTTGCACCGTCAGTGTAAGGAGGTGTATAGCCATAAGCTGGCAGGTCGCCCTGCGCTTTCACTTTGTTCACGATGATGTCGCGATCAAGACCCAGTTTCAGCGCTTCACGAACGCGTGAATCCGTGAATGGGGCTTTCTGGTTGTTGATTTCGTAGTAATAAGTACACAGATACGGGTCAACGTGGACTTCGGCAGGGATTTCTTTTTTCAGTTTCTGGAACAGTTCGATCGGCATGTTGTTATAAGTCATGTCGATTTCGCCGCTACGGTAACGGTTAACGTCAGTCACTTCAGAAGAGATTGGCAGGTAAGTGACCTGATTAATAACAGTTTTCGCGTTATCCCAATAAGTCGGGCTGCGTTCCAGAACAATACGTTCGTTAACGGTCCAGGTTTTCAGGGTATATGCGCCGTTGCTCACGTAGTTTTCAGGCTGAGTCCATTTGTCGCCAAATTTCTCAACTGTTTTTTTGTTCACCGGCTTCATCGCGGTGTGAGACAGCATTTTAACGAAATACGGAACAGGCTCGGTCAGCGTGACTTGCAGGGTATGGTCGTCAAGCGCTTTCACACCCAAAGTATCAGGGCTTTTCTTACCGCTGATGATGTCATCAATGTTTTCGATATGACCGTATTGCAGGTAGCTTTCGTAAGGAGATGCGGTTTTCGGATCTGCCAGACGTTGCCAGCTGTAGACGAAATCTTCGGCCGTTACAGGGTCACCGTTAGACCATTTAGCTTCCGGACGCAGGTGGAAGGTCCAGACTTTAAAATCTTTGTTTTCCCAGCTGGTAGCGACGCCAGGAATAACACTGCCATTTTTGCTGTCAGTGTTCACCAGGCCTTCCAGCAAATCACGGATAACGTTTGATTCCGGCACACCTTCGACTTTATGCGGGTCGAGGGACTGAACTTCAGAACCGTTGTTACGCACCAGCTCTTGTTTGGCGGCCAGAGTCACGCCTGCTGGCACGGTGGCTGCGAATGCATTATTGATTGAAACAGATCCTACTGCGGCCAGAATGCAGGCAGCGAGCAGATTTTTTTTTGTGATGTTGGTCATTTTTATTCAACTCCAGTTTTTATTATGAACTTGCACGCCCGGGTGCAAGATAAACCCTTGCTGGGTCAATGGGTTTCAAAAGCAGGAACGAATTGCTCAAGAAAGGCCCCCATGTAGTTACCACCCGCAGATGGCTGTCCCCTATTACTGCATGTGTTACCCGATAACTTTGGAAACGCCAGGCTATGGTTCGCCGTACGGTTTCCGGGATCCTTAAGGATGATCCCACCCCATTTGATTGACCCCGTGCACAACAAAACAAGGTTTTGCGTCACACCAGACAATCACATACTGTTATTCCTAACCTTAACAATATTATTTTCTTATTCGCCTTACGGACGGCGATAGAAAGTCCTTCGCAGTTAAGCGCCAGAATTAATTCAGTTTATAAGAAGAAGATCTGAAGGTTTGTTTTGCTGAACCGGCAGACTCAACAAAAGACAGTGTGATCTCGCCAGCCGCATGCCCGGCTTTCTTTTCGCAGAAAGCAACTGAGGATAATTTTGTGGTACGCATTGCGGCACGACACTCTCCAAAAACAAATAAAATGGCTTGAACCTTTCTGTCTCTAGCAAGATTCGTTCTCACTCAAAGCATTCCGCTTAACAAAATTCCATTTTTGAAGGCGATTTGAAAATTATCAGAAGCCTGATACAGGCGCCAATAAATTTTGCAAATTTGTTACGCAATTCTCTTTTACTCGTTACAAGCTCGATGAGCCTTCCGCAAGGATGCGCTTCGGGGCGCTGATTAACGTTTTATTTTTCAGCCAATTACGATAATTTTCGTCGCGAAATTTACGCTACCTGCTGCTTAAGAACTCACCTGACACAATCCGTTAACATTAAGATGTTTTCAAGGATAAACACCTGTTAACTGCGGTGTTAACACTAATAACATCTCGATACAGCATGCACAAGCCTTACAGAATGATGTGGGTAAATTAGCGTCAAAACGGGCAGTAAAGATGTGTATTTAGCTAAAAATTCGCTAAGTTTATTAGAAGAAATGGAGACTTGGATTAAAAAGAAGTATGAGACGAGGCTTTACGCCACATTTGAGTGCAAACGCTCTTAATTAAGTCATTAGCTGCACTATATTAATGCATTGCATTATAAGGATAGGTAATAATTATCACGAAAACTCATCAGTGTTTCCGTGATAATTCGGTGACTAAAAGATTAAAGCAGGCCGGGGAAAATAGCTTTAATGCCTGTCACAATAAATTCGATACCCAGAGACATCAGTAAAAGCCCCATGATACGGGTAATCACGTTAATCCCGGTTTGCCCCAGTAAGCGCACCAGCAAAGGTGCCGCTCTGAACAGTAACCAGCAACAAAATGCAAAGAAGATGATAGCAAGCGTCAGCCCCAGCAGATTCGGCCAGCTGTGATAACGTGAACTCCATACAATAGTCGAACTGATTGCACCCGGCCCGGCCATCAGGGGGAGCGCAAGCGGAACCACACCCACATTTTCACGTATCGCTGTTTCTGATTTTTCCTGCTTGTTCTGTTTATCTTCACCCAGTTTCCCGCTGATCATCGACATTGCAATGGTGACCACCAGGATCCCACCCGCAATTCGGAATGAATCAATCGAGATACCAAACAGATGTAAGATAGCATCACCCAGAAAAAGTGCGGTCGACAATATAATGGCAACCGACAGGTTCGCCGTCATATTGGTTTTATTACGTCCCGCTGCCGCCTGATAGCTGGTCATACTGATGAAAACCGGTAAGATCCCCACAGGGTTGACCAGCGCAAACAGCCCGACGAAAAATTTGATATACCCTGAAAAATCTAATAAAGATTGGCCCACGCAGAACTCCGCACAATTATGCCAGCAGATGAAGGTTTTGATGGGCGCTAATGTACTGGAATCCCCGTAAAGGCGCCACGCCGTTTCATAGTTTTTATCACCAGATTTCTAAATAAAAGTAGTGAATACGACTTTTGTTAAAAAACAGTTTTTTTATTGATAACTTTACATACAAAACTGTATTATGCAGGGTCAACTTTGATAATCATTCTCAAGATCAAGTTGCTGAAAGGTGTCAGCATCAGTATTTAGTGATCCAGATCAAATGAACACTGCCTACAAATAGGTAATCTTTGTGCATAGTCACTCAGCGTTACTGGCAAGATAAAACGTCCGGTGATGAAGGTGCATTAAACGTTATCTGCTTTATCCGGTGCTTCACAACTGAAAGCTCTTTGAGCAAATAAAGAGACAAAGACAACACATTGAGAATATTAGATTTAATTAGTTTCTCACGGTGACTGACAGCAGGTCTATACTAGTCTTTGGCGGATTATTTACTAAAAGAGTTTAACTTTATCAGGAGAGCATTATGGCTGTAACAAATGTCGCTGAACTAAACGCACTCGTTGCTCGAGTCAAGAAGGCACAGCGCGAATATGCCAACTTCAGTCAAGAGCAGGTAGATAAGATTTTCGCTGCCGCCGCTCTGGCTGCTGCCGATTCTCGAATTCTGCTGGCAAAACTGGCTGTTGAAGAATCCGGAATGGGTATTGTTGAAGACAAAGTGATCAAAAACCACTTCGCTTCTGAATACATTTACAACGCTTACAAAGATGAAAAAACCTGTGGCATCCTGGGTCAGGATGACACTTTCGGTACCATCACCATCGCTGAGCCGATTGGTCTGATTTGCGGTATCGTTCCGACTACCAACCCAACTTCTACTGCGATTTTCAAGGCGCTTATCAGCCTGAAAACACGTAACGGTATTATCTTCTCTCCACATCCACGTGCCAAGAATGCAACGAACAAGGCTGCGGATATCGTTCTGCAAGCGGCTATCGCTGCCGGCGCGCCAAAAGATATCATTGGCTGGATTGATGAACCCAGCGTAGAGCTTTCCAACCAACTGATGCACCACCCGGATCTGAACCTGATTCTGGCAACAGGTGGTCCTGGCATGGTTAAAGCAGCTTATAGCTCCGGTAAACCCGCCATTGGTGTAGGTGCCGGTAATACTCCAGTTGTAGTCGATGAAACTGCAGATATCAAACGTGTTGTGGCTTCCGTTCTGATGTCTAAAACCTTCGATAACGGTGTCATCTGTGCTTCTGAACAGTCCATTATCGTGGTTGATTCAGCCTATAACGCAGTGCGTGAACGTTTCGCTTCTCACGGCGGCTACATGCTGCAGGGTAAAGAACTGAAAGCCGTTTCAGATATCATTCTGAAAAATGGTGGCCTCAACGCCGCTATCGTAGGTCAGCCAGCAGTGAAAATTGCTGAAATGGCCGGCATCAAAGTGCCAGCAAATACTAAAGTGCTCATCGGTGAAGTCAGCGTTGTTGATGAATCAGAACCATTTGCACATGAAAAACTGTCCCCTACCCTCGCTATGTACCGCGCTAAGAATTTCGAAGACGCCGTCGCTAAAGCAGAGAAACTGGTAGAAATGGGTGGTATCGGCCATACCTCTTGCCTCTATACAGACCAGGACAACCAACCAGAACGTGTGAATTATTTTGGCAACAAAATGAAAACCGCCCGTATTCTGATTAACACCCCGGCTTCACAGGGCGGTATCGGTGACCTCTACAACTTCAAGCTTGCTCCGTCTCTGACGCTGGGTTGCGGTTCATGGGGTGGTAACTCCATCTCTGAAAACGTCGGTCCTAAACACTTGATCAACAAGAAGACTGTAGCGAAGCGAGCAGAAAACATGTTGTGGCATAAACTTCCGAAATCTATCTACTTCCGTCGTGGCTCACTGCCAATCGCACTGGAAGAAGTGGCGACCGATGGAGCAAAACGCGCCTTCATCGTCACTGACCGCTACCTGTTCAATAACGGCTATGCCGACCAGATCACCAGCGTGCTGAAAGGTCATGGTATTGAAACTGAAGTGTTCTTCGAAGTTGAAGCTGATCCAACACTGAGCATTGTTCGTAAAGGTGCTGAGCAGATGAACTCCTTCAAACCAGACGTTATCATCGCGCTGGGTGGTGGTTCACCGATGGATGCTGCGAAAATCATGTGGGTTCTGTATGAACACCCGGATACTCAGTTCGAAGATTTGGCGCTGCGTTTTATGGATATCCGTAAACGTATCTACAAATTCCCGAAAATGGGTGTGAAAGCGAAAATGATCGCCGTCACCACTACCTCCGGTACCGGTTCAGAAGTAACACCATTCGCGGTTGTTACTGACGATGCGACTGGTCAGAAATACCCACTGGCTGACTATGCTCTGACACCTGACATGGCTATCGTTGATGCCAATCTCGTCATGAACATGCCGAAATCACTGTGTGCCTTCGGTGGTCTGGATGCCGTCACTCACGCACTGGAAGCTTACGTTTCTGTACTGGCGAACGAATATTCCGATGGTCAGGCTCTGCAGGCATTGAAACTGCTGAAAGAAAACCTGCCAGCCAGCTACAAAGATGGCGCTAAAAACCCGGTTGCCCGTGAACGCGTTCACAATGCGGCGACTATCGCGGGCATTGCGTTTGCTAACGCCTTCCTTGGGGTTTGTCACTCAATGGCTCATAAATTGGGTTCAGAGTTCCACATTCCACACGGTCTGGCTAACGCCATGCTGATTTCAAACGTTATCCGTTATAACGCCAACGATAACCCAACTAAACAGACGGCTTTCAGTCAGTATGACCGCCCGCAAGCGCGTCGTCGTTACGCAGAAATTGCCGACCATTTAGGTCTGGGTGCTCCTGGTGACCGTACTGCACAGAAAATTCAGAAACTGCTGACCTGGTTGGATGAAATCAAAGCAGAGCTGGGTATCCCAACCTCTATCCGTGAAGCAGGCGTTCAGGAAGCTGACTTCCTGGCTAAAGTAGACAAACTGTCTGAAGATGCGTTTGATGACCAGTGTACCGGTGCTAACCCGCGTTACCCGCTGATCGCCGAACTGAAACAGATTCTGATGGATACTTACTACGGCCGTGAATTCAGTGAAGACGTAGCAGAAGAAGTTGCTGCTCCAGCGCTAAAAGCTGAAAAGAAAACCAGCAAAAAATAACTTGCTGAGATGCTGATAGTAAAAAACCCGCTGAAAGGCGGGTTTTTTTATAGTCCGAATTTGCGATTTATCGTTCAACAATCACTCGCAGGCCTTAGTCAACGCCCAGGACTCAGAGAAGCTTAGGCTTACTTTCGTCCCTGACATCAAACGCAGCCATCGCTTCTTTGTAATGCTTACGGCAGACCGAAACATAACTTTCATCACCGCCAATAACCACCTGGGCGCCATCATGTAAGGCGTTACCGTTCTCATCCAGTCTCAGGTTGCGGTTGGCCTTGCGGCCACAATGGCAGATGGTTTTAAGCTCAACCAGTTTATCCGCCCACGCCAGTAAATATTCACTGCCTTCGAAAAGTTCTCCGCGAAAATCCGTTCTCAGACCGTAACAAAGTACAGGCACATCCAGATCGTCCACAACGTCCGTCAGCTGCGTTACCTGAGCTTTAGTGAGAAACTGGCACTCATCAATCAGAACGCAGCTCAAACGCTGTTTGCGGTTCTCCTGAGCCACCAGATTAAAGAGTTCTGTCTCTCTGTTGTAAAGCTCTGCGGGCGACGACAAGCCGATTCGCGAGCTGACTTTACCCAAGCCATATCGGTTGTCGAGTTCTGCCGTTAACACCAGTGTACGCATACCACGTTCTTGATAATTATATGAAGATTGCAGCAACGAGGTAGACTTACCGGCATTCATCGCCGAGTAATAGAAATAAAGCTGAGCCATAAAGGAGTAACCCCATAATGTAATGGATGGCATAAATTTTCGGCATGTATTGTATCACATGCCTGCCAGACCATAACAACAGCGCAGTAGCGCTGATATCTGGCACGGCGAGACATTCAATCCCGGTAAAAATCACAGAAACTTACAATGAAAAATTATAACGGCATGAGATAATTATTCCCTGCTAACAAGGCAAGAATACCCGCAATGAAAGCGCAGTTTATATCTCTGCTGCGTAGAGCAAGAGTTTGTCTATACATTAAAAAAGGCAATTGAAATGCTACCCGCAAACAATCATTTTCCTGAGTTTGTGCTTCATACCCTCTCTTTTTCCATATCCTTACATTACTTGACTTCACAGATCCTTTAATTTTGTGAACAATCGCTGGCTTAAAAAACTACTTACACAAAGCATCAACCATCCTCAACAGAGTATTGAAATTAGGGTTATCACCCCCAGATAAATACCGCTAAGCGGCCTGGCTATATTTCTCAGTGGATAAACATTATTTGCTTTAAATGCGTAAATTAAGGTCAAGCAAACAAATTCGCTATTGCAGAATACAGAAGAGCATTCTATTATTAGCCAAACGCCCCCCACCAATATAATTCGAGACTAGTATAATGAGCGAAGCATTAAAGATTCTGAACAACATCCGTACTCTGCGTGCGCAAGCAAGAGAATGCACTCTGGAAACTCTGGAAGAGATGCTGGAAAAATTAGAAGTTGTTGTGAACGAGCGTCGCGAAGAAGATTCTCAGGCAGCTGCTGAGATTGAAGAGCGCACCCGTAAACTGCAACAATACCGCGAAATGCTGATTGCTGACGGTATTGATCCTAACGAATTGCTGCAAACGATGGCTGCGACTAAAGCGACCGGTAAAGCAAAACGTGCAGCACGTCCGGCTAAATACAAATACGTTGATGAGAACGGCGAAAACAAAACCTGGACTGGCCAGGGTCGTACTCCAGCTGTAATCAAGAAAGCAATCGAAGAGCAAGGTAAATCACTGGACGATTTCCTGCTGTAATTGCATCAATTAACGTAACTGTTAATGCTAAAAAGCCCATCACTCTGATGGGCTTTTTGTTTTTATTAGGGGGTAACAGTCATACGGTTAATACAAAACCGGCACAGCCTGTTGTATAAATATCCATAAGATTTAACTGATTCCATAAAAAAGGCCGCCTGAGCAGCCTTTAGCAGCACAATACCACATCAGACCTGATAAAAGTCGCGATACCAGTCCACAAAGCGCAGGACACCCTGTTCCACAGGCGTCTCAGGTTTGAAGCCAATAGCTTTCTGCAGCGGTAATGTATCGGCGCTGGTCTCGTGTACATCGCCCGGCTGCATTGGCAGCATATTTTTTCCCGCAACCCTTCCTAACGCCTTTTCCAGCGCACTTATATATGTCATCAGCTTCACCGGATTGCTGTTGCCAATATTATAAACGCAATAAGGTGCAGAACTGCTGGCAGGAGAGCCGTTTTCTACAGTCCAGTCCGGATCCGCGTGTGGTATCACGTCTTGTAAACGAACAATGGCTTCGGTGATATCGTCGATATAAGTAAAATCACGACGCATTTCACCATGGTTATAAACATCTATGTTCTGCCCGGCCAGTATTGCTTTGGTGAACTTAAACAATGCCATGTCCGGGCGTCCCCACGGACCATATACGGTAAAGAAACGTAATCCGGTGGTAGGAATTTTATAAAGATGTGAGTAGGTATGAGCCATTAATTCATTGGCCTTTTTCGTTGCAGCATACAGCGAAACAGGATGATCGACAGAATCATCCGTTGAAAAAGGCTGTTTTTTGTTCAGACCATAAACTGAACTGGAGGAAGCATAAAGCAAATGCCCGACTTTATTATGACGACAACCTTCCAGAATGTTAACAAATCCTATGAGGTTGGAATCAGCATAAGCCAGGGGATTTTCGATTGAATATCGGACACCGGCCTGCGCGGCTAAATGGATAACGCGTTCAAACCGTTGTTCCGCAAACAATGCGGACATGCCCTCACGATCAGCTAAATCCAGCTTAATAAATTCAAAGCCGTCTTTATTTTCCAGTTGAGCAAGGCGGGCAAGTTTCAGATTGACGTCGTAGTAGTCATTCAGATTATCGATGCCGATAACGCAATGACCTGCAGCCAACAAACGTTGTGACACATAGAAGCCAATAAAGCCCGCTGCGCCAGTGACCAGATATTTCATGAAAACTCCTTACAGAACCGGATTGATTGATGCGCCACGGCCTATGCCGTAGTAAGTAAATCCGCGTTTCTCCAAACGTTCAGGATCGAATAAATTACGACCATCAAAGATCACCGGCTCTTTTAATGCTTTTTTGATCACATCAAAATCCGGCGCACGGAAATTCTGCCATTCCGTACAAATAATCAACGCATCAGCATTATGTAGTGCTGATTCTTTGGTTCCCATCAACTCCAGATCATCACGGTGACCGTAGATGCGCTGCGTTTCATTCATGGCTTCCGGATCATAAGCTTTGATTTTCGCACCCGCAGCCCAAAGTTGTTCCATTAATACGCGACTCGAAGCTTCACGCATGTCATCGGTATTTGGCTTGAATGACAGTCCCCACAGTGCAAAGGTCTTCCCTTCCAGGTTATCGCCGAAATGACGCTGAATGAAAGCAGGCAACTTATATTTTTGCTGGTAATTGACCTGTTCCACGGCCTGCAACAATTTCGGCTGATAGCCAATGTGCTCAGCAGTGCGGATTAGCGCCTGGACGTCTTTAGGGAAACAGGAACCGCCGTAGCCGCAGCCCGGGTAGATAAAGTGGTAACCAATACGTGAATCAGAACCGATGCCCTGACGGACTTTTTCGATATCCGCACCCAGCATTTCTGCCAGATTAGACATTTCATTCATGAAACTGATTTTGGTCGCCAGCATACAGTTGGCGGCATATTTGGTCAGCTCGGCACTGCGGATATCCATCAGGATCATACGATCGTGATTACGATTGAAAGGTTCGTAAAGTTCACGGATCGGATCGATGGCGTCCGGATTGTCAGTACCGATGACGATACGTTCAGGTCGCATACAGTCCGCGACTGCCGCACCTTCTTTGAGGAATTCAGGGTTTGATACGACATCGAAGCTGATATCCACACCGCGTTCTTTGAGTTTCTCTGTCATCACGGCACGGACTTTGTCCGCCGTGCCGACCGGAACGGTAGATTTATCAATGACCACTTTCGGCCCGGTCATGTGCTCAGCGATCGTACGGGCAACGGCAGTCACATATTTCAAATCAGCGGAACCATCTTCATCCGGAGGAGTACCCACCGCGATGAATTGTACCGTTGCATGCGCTACACCTTCAGCCGCATTGGTGCTGAACAGCAAGCGCCCTGCTTCATAGTTGCTCTGAACCAGAGGCGTCAGGCCCGGCTCAAAAATTGGGATCAGCCCGTTTTTCAGGTTTTCTACTTTCTTTGCATCTACATCGATACACAAAACTTCATGCCCAACTTCAGCAAGAACCGCCGCCTGAACAAGTCCGACGTAACCGATACCAAAAACTGTTACTTTCATCAGCGAATTCCTATTTGTTATTTTAAACAATGTAAAATAGACAGCCAAATTTACCGGAACGGATTATACCAGTTTCAGCCGCAAGTGCGCCTGCAAAGGCATATTTTGCATTGAGATACGTCTTAGAAGATTGAAATAAAGTATGAAGACAAAAAATCGTGCAGAAAAAATGCTCAGGATTATTAATAAATTATTATCAATAGTAATAAATTTGCTCAATCAACAGACAGCATTAATCTCAGACGTCCACCCGAACCCCAGACCTGACATTGCCAGGCATCACATTTCTGACTGATTTGATTGGAGTAAGTTGCGCCGGTGGTGCCGAGCGGCACACCATTGCTAAGCTGGATCATATTGGTTCCGGTATTCACATTGGCATGTAATCCCGCAGAAACCAGAATGAGATTCTTATACTCGGCATGATAATAACCCAACAGCAAAGGGAATTGTCCGTCAAGATTTGCCTGCTTGAATAAATGATTGACTTGTTTAAGCAGTGTCGACATTTGCGGCAACCGCTGATGCTGATTACTTAAATGCTCACGTAATAAGCTGTTAAAAATAGCCCGCAGCAATAGCGCAGCCAGTACGCCATTTTCGTTGGCCCGGGTGACATCCAGACAATAAAAACCGAGATCTTTGGAGGAAAGCGCAGCGATATCCAGCACCAGCCCCGGACTTTCCGCTGACGTCAGTTGCCGGTAGTTAATGCGACAATGCGCCAGCCTCTGCTGAACCGGTGGCTGTAATTCCTGCAACAAACGCTGTGCTTCATTAGGATTACGGCACAGCGCTTCCCAGTCCTGAACCAGCGAACTTTCCTCCATCGCCTGTGATGAAAAAAGCTTTGGGTATAAAGAAGAAAGCAGCGCCTCGCGTAACCGGTTGAGATCAGTGATCGGTTTGAGGAGAACATCTTCCACGCCAAGACGCAGCATTGACGCAACGTCGGTCATTTTATCAGTGGCGGAAATCACCAGAACAGGGATTTTATTCCCCTGTAATCGCAAGTTTTCAACAAATTCCATCCCACCCATCTCAGGCATGGCTAAATCACAGAGGATCAGGTCAGGCGGGTAATCTTCAACCAGAGACAAAGCCTCAAGGCCATTTTCGGCTTCAGTAAATGTCGCACCCAGGGAACTCACATAGCCGGCAAGTATGGATCGGAAAACGGCTTCGTCTTCAACGATGAGAATATGCTTGCTTGTAAGTGGCTTGTCCATCAGGGTCCCCCAGAATTTCTTATTCTAATAGTGGCTCATAAAGCCTGTTTTTGCTTGGCAGAATTGTCAGATTAGGCCAAACACATTTTAAGCCATTCAGAACTGTCTATTTTTAATCAGGGGCAGCAATTGCTCTCTCTGTTTTTCAACGGCAAGACGGCCCGCCTCGATCGCTTCTTCTGCCCGATGGAAATCCAGTGTCGAGATTTGCGGACAATAAGGCTGGATCAGCACATCCGGCGGATCGCCTGCCATACGGTTACGCTTGAGGCGGTTTTCCAGCACCTGAATGGACGTTGACATAATTTCCATCGCCGAGGGGCTGACGTTGGGTTTTCGGGCATTTGGCCGGGTTAAACGCTGGCGTATTCTGTCACGCCAGCTCACTTCTTTCTCAGTATCCAGTGCTTCCCCCGTCGGTTGTACTGTCAGCAAATCCTGCTGCATCAGATGCGCGTCGTGCTGGAGATCGACGGCGATAACGATATCTGCACCAAGTGCGCGGGTTAGCGAAATGGGCACCGGATTCACCACCGCCCCGTCAACCAGCCAGTAACCGTTGTGCCAGACCGGTGCCAGCAGGCCGGGCATGCTGCACGAGGCGCGGATAGCCTCATGCAAATCCCCTTCTGTCAGCCACAATTCGCGACCGGTACTCAGATTGGTGGCAACTGCGCCAAACTTCTTCGAGCACTTTTCAAACTCATCAATGCGGATCAACTGCCCCACGGCATTGAACACACGCTCTCCGCGCAGCAATCCTCCGCGCTTCCACGAAAAATCCATCAGCCGCAGCACATCCCAGTAACTGAACGAGCGGACCCAGGTTTCTATTGCCGGTAATCTGTTACTGACGTAGGCCGCGCCGACCAGTGCGCCGACCGAACAACCGGCGACGACATCGACCTCGATATCCATTTCTTTCAGGGCATTAATCACACCAATGTGCGCCCACCCTTTCGCGGCTCCCGAGCCAAGGGCAAGACCAATGGTGACTTTTCTGCTCATCTGATGACCTTATATTGCGCATAGCGTTAGAATCAGCGGGCAAGCGCGTTGTCACCCGGCGAGTTTGTTAGGTAACATATCGGTTTGGTGCATTCAATAGCGTAACCTGCGTTGTTCAATGTATAAGCCCTGCAATTCAGGAGTTTCCGTGTCAGAACTTTGCCCATGTTGCAGCAACCTTTCTTTCGAAGAGTGCTGCCAGCCATACATCGCTGAGCGTAAAGTAGCGCCGACACCGTCTGCGCTGATGCGCTCACGCTATACCGCCTACGTCCTGAAAAATGCGAGTTATCTGATCGCCACCTGGCACCCGGATTGTCACCCCGAGCAATGGCGCAACAGTTTACAGGACGGCTTTGCCAGTACGCACTGGCAAGGCCTACAGGTGATCGCCCAGTCAGACGGACGCAATGCTGATGAAGGTTTTGTTGAGTTTGCCGCGCGATTCACAGAAACCGGCGACGAACACATTCAGCTGATCCATGAACGTTCGCGATTTCTTCGTTTGAACGAACGCTGGTACTATATCGACGGAATTAAACCGCAGACAGGTCGCAATGACGCCTGCCCGTGCGGATCGGGTAAAAAATATAAGAAGTGCTGCGGTAAATAATTCAACCGTACTATTTTAAGTCTTGGACAGGATCCACACCCTCATGCCGCAACAGAACGTACAAACCAAGGTATTACGCACCATTTGCCCTGATGCAAAAGGGCTGATCGCCAAAATCACCAACATTTGTTACAAGCACGAACTGAATATCGTGCAAAACAACGAATTCGTCGATCACCGCACCGGACGCTTCTTTATGCGTACCGAGCTGGAAGGGATTTTCAACGACACCACGCTGCTGGCCGATCTCGACAGCGCACTGCCAGCGGGTTCCGTGCGCGAACTGAACAGCACCGGTCGCCGCCGTATCGTGATCCTGGTGACCAAAGAAGCGCATTGCCTGGGCGATCTGCTGATGAAAGCCGCTTACGGCGGTCTGGATGTCGAAATCGCCGCAGTGATCGGTAACCACGACACCCTGCAAACGTTGGTGGAACGCTTTGATATTCCGTTCCATCTGGTCAGCCATGACGGTCTGACCCGCGAACAGCACGACAGCGCGATGATTGCGCAAATCGACCAGTATCAGCCTGATTATGTGGTGCTGGCTAAATACATGCGCGTTCTGACGCCGGGCTTTGTGCAGCATTATCCGCATCAGGTGATCAACATTCACCACTCCTTCCTGCCGGCATTTATTGGTGCCCGCCCGTATCATCAGGCGTATGAGCGCGGCGTGAAACTGATTGGTGCTACGGCGCACTACGTGAACGACAACCTGGATGAAGGTCCGATCATCATGCAGGACGTGATTAACGTCGATCACACTTATACGGCAGAAGATATGATGCGCGCCGGGCGCGACGTTGAAAAAAATGTGCTCAGCCGGGCGTTATACCGCGTGCTGGCGCAGCGTGTCTTCGTTTACGGAAACCGTACTGTCATTCTGTAATCCGCGTCCTGACGGTGTTTTTCGCTCAGAGAAACACCGTTAAGGGCAAAAAAACCGCAAACGAACTTTATTATCGCTTTCAGCGCTTTACACCTTCGAATCATTTGGTATTATGCGCCCCGTTCGCAGCTAACCGCTGCAGCGACAAAAATCATCCATGTAGCACATGATGGTTTTGGCCAAGAAGTATGTAGTAAATGCCACAAAAGTTGTGGTGGGGTTCCCGAGCGGCCAAAGGGAGCAGACTGTAAATCTGCCGTCATCGACTTCGAAGGTTCGAATCCTTCCCCCACCACCATCTTCAAGACGTCACCTCACTTCCCAACAACATCAAAAATCAAATAAAACACAGACTGGGAAGGATAGAGAACCTTCGACCCGAAGGTTTGAGCCGTTAACTATCAAACCTGAACAAAATGTCCTGCTGACACTTCCTGATATTGCCGTTGCGGCGGAATATAGCCGTTATCACGCACCGGGCTTTTCAGCTCATCGACCTGCATTTGCCGTTTCAGCATTCTGCGCGACGGATCCGGTACCGGCACTGAGGCCATCAGTTTTCGTGTATACGCATGCTGTGGATTGTCAAATATCGCCGCGCGCGGGCCTATCTCCACAATCTCGCCCAGATACATCACCGCCACGCGATGACTCACCCGCTCGACCACCGCCATATCGTGCGAAATAAACAGGTACGACAGATTCATGCTTTCCTGCAAATCGAGCAGCAAATTCACCACCTGCGCTTTCACCGACACATCCAGCGCAGATACCGATTCATCGGCGACAATCACTTTCGGATCAAGCGTCAGGGCGCGCGCAATACAAATTCGCTGGCGCTGACCACCGGAAAACTCGTGTGGAAAACGGCGCAGCATGTCCGGCGACAGTCCGACTTTTTGCAGCAACGACGCGGCTTTCTCTTTTGCATCGCTGCGGTTATGCAGTTTATGTTGCAACATCGGTTCAATCAGCGCGTCGCCAATTCGCATGCGCGGATTCAGGCTGGCAAATGGATCCTGAAAAATCATCTGGATACGCTGACGCATCTGTAAAATATCGCGCCTCCCCAGATTCATCACATCAAAACCATCGAAATCAATCGCACCGCTGTGTGGTTTCAGCAGTCGCGTTACCGCGCGGCCGGTGGTGGATTTTCCACAGCCAGATTCCCCTACCAGCGACAGCGTTTCCCCCTGGAATAAATCAAAGCTAATGTTTTCTACCGCATGTACCGCGCCAACCTGACGGCTGAATATGCCGCCATACACCGGGAAACGTGCACTGAGATTTTTCACCGAGAGCAATGGCGTCAGCCCCGAACCGACCGTTCCTGCCACTTCCCCCGGCTCGCTTGCCTCACCGGTTTGCAGATTGATTTGCGGAAAACGCAACGGCCATGCACGCCCCTGCATCGACCCGAGTTTCGGCACGGCGGCCAGCAAAGCGCGGGTATAAGGATGTTGCGGGCGATGGAAAATATCCTCCGTCGCCCCGCTTTCCACCGCTTCACCACGATACATCACCAGCGTGCGGTCAGCGATTTCTGCCACCACGCCCATATCGTGCGTGATAAACAACACCGCCATTCCTTCTTCTTCCTGCAACGTTTTAATCAGGTCCAGAATCTGCCCCTGAATGGTCACGTCCAGCGCGGTCGTGGGTTCGTCCGCAATCAGTAATTTAGGTTTCAGCGCCAGTGCCATGGCAATCATTACGCGCTGACGCATCCCGCCGGAAAACTGATGCGGATACTCGTCGAAACGCGCGCTGGCATTCGGGATGCGGACTTTCTCCAGCAAGCGCAGGGTTTCCGCCCGTGCCTGAGCGGATGACATCCCCCGGTGCCGCTTCAGGCTCTCGGCAATCTGCCTGCCGATACTGAAAGTCGGATTGAGCGACGTCATCGGCTCCTGGAAAATCATCGCCATGTCGTTGCCGCGAATATCACGCATCTGCTTGTCCGAAAGCGCCAGCAAACTGCGCTGATTCAGCCAGACTTCGCCTTCAATTTTGCTGCCCTGCGCTTTAAGCAAACGCATCACCGACAGCGACGTCACGCTTTTTCCCGAACCGGATTCGCCGACGATCGCCAGCGTTTCGCCGGGATAGACATCAAACGACAAATCACGTACCACCGGCAGCCAGTCGTCTTCGCCGCGAAACGAGGTAGTGAGATGTTTCACGCTCAGCACGGGCTGATGGTTTTCCGGTTGTCCGGGGGTCGGGTTCATTTCATTTGCTCCTGGAAGAAAGCTGCACCTGCGGCGCGTAGCTGAAGTCACGGTCAAACGGGAAGGTTTTGCGCGGTTTGCGCAGGCGCGGCAGGCGTTCGACAAACTGATCGACCACGCCATTAGACAACGCCATCAGGTTCGGGCTGGCAATCGGTGCCAGCTCCGGCGACAGATAGCCGGATTTCACGACGACAATATCGGCGGTATGCGGATCCAGTTCCAGCGCGGTGAAATCGCTGATGTTGTGATACGGACGACGACGCGCCGAAACGACCACATCAATGCCGCCAGTGCGCAGTACCGCCTGACGATCAGCCGGTGCCAGTGCGTCGAGCAGGAAGACGACCTCAAATTCACCTTTCACCTGCGGGCTGGAATGATCAAGCGACGCGCCAAGTGTCAGCGTCAGTGTTGACCCGACACCGGCATTGAATGCCGCGTCGGTTGCCGGTGCATCGGCAATACCAGCAACGATGGTATTCTGCGCATACTGTCTGATCAGCTCCTGTAATACGTCCGCCCGGTCGCCGACACCGCCGCCGGTCGGATTATCGCCGGAATCCGCCAGTACCACCGGCCGCGTTTCACTGGCAATCGCTTTTTTCACACAGGCTTCAACAGTGTCGGTTTCACAGCCAAACACAAAGTCCTCGCGCGCGTCCCAGTAAGCCTGTGCCAGTTGTCTGGCCTGCTGTTCCAGCACGGTGCGGTCGGTGCCGGTCATGATCACGGCGGCTGTCGCACGCGGCTCATCTGCCCATACGTACCCGACCATCAGCGAACTGTCCCAGACTCCTTCCACTTCGTCCATTTCCGGCAGGCGGGCGTATAAACTTTTCGCCGGTTCATCTTCCGTACTGGTACGCTCACCCGGTAACACTACCGGCACCGGCACCCACAGCAACGTCGGTTTCACGCCGGTTTGCAGATGCTTCACCAGCATGGCGACAGAACGGCGCATGGTTTCTTCCACATCAATATGCGGCGCGGTGCGGTAAGTCGAAAACATATCAATGGCGTCAATAATGCGCTGCGAAACATTACCGTGCAGATCGTAACTGACACTGATCGGACAATCCGGCCCGACAGCTTTGCGCGCAGCCGCGATCCAGTCGCCTTCGGCATCTTCTAATCCTTCGACATACATCGCGCCATGCATCGCCAGGTATAAACCATCAAACGGTTTTTGCGCTTCCAGCCCTGCCAGCATTTCCGCTTTGAATTTATCGTACGTCGCACGCGCTACCGGACCACCGGCAATAGCACGGGCGTGAATTGTCGGTAAAAACGTCGCAGGATAGTCCTGCAAAAAACGAAAACGCGGTGATGCCAGTAACTGCGCATCACGCACCACGGTGAAATCCTTTTCCTCATTAAGCACCGGATTATAAGTGCTGCATTCAATATGGATACCGCTGACCGCTATACGCATGTTGCTCATTCCTCAGACAGGCTTCAGACCCACCAGAAAGCGGTGTGCGGCAATGCTCGCCGCCGCGCGCGCCCAGGTGTCGTCGTTTAGGGTAAAAGTGCGAACCGGCGTTTTACCGGCATTACCCGGCAACACGTTGGCTTCTACGGACTGATGCACGACAGTGCCGAACAGTCCGGAAAAATCGGCGTCCTGATGCGCGATCAGGATCAGATCCGGGTCATTGATTTGAATCAGGTGCGATATCGCCAGGCCGAGTGCCGAACCGGCCCGGTGCAAAATACGAATTGCCGCCGTCTGGCCCTGCATCGCCAGTTGCTCCAGCCCGCCGATGGTGGTGGCGTTCAGCCCCCCGGCTTTGGCCATTTCCGCAATGGCATTAAGTGAGGCCAGCGTATCGAGGCAACCGCGTTTGCCGCAGCGACAGGGGGAACCGTTTAGCTCCAGTGTACAGTGCGCGATTTCCCCTGCACCGCCGTGTAAACCACGATGCAACTGCCCGGCGATGAAATGTGCGCTGCCAATCCCCGCGCCGTGGCTGACCAGCGTAAAGCTGCTCAGATCCCGCGCCTGACCAAAACTTTTCTCGCTCACCGCCAGCGCTTTGGCGTCATTTTCAATGGCCACTTCCATACCGGTCGCCTGAGAAATCAGCTTCGCCAGCGGCACATCGCGCCAGCCAAGCAGTGCTGACTGCACGCAGGTCGACTGATGTTCATCGATAAGGCCCGATAGCGTCACACCCAGCCCGACCAGCTTTTTCGCCGCCTCGGGATGAGGCTCGAGCAATGCCGGTAATGCACTGGCGATATTTGCCGCCAGTTGTTGCGGATCCGTATCGGTGGCAAATGACACCCGCGAAAGGATTTCGCCATGCAGATTGATCAGCGCCATCTGTGCCGGATTTTGCAGCAAAGAAACACCGGCAAACCACGCGCCGTCAGGATGCACCATCAGGCGAACGGAAGGTCTTCCCTGTCCGTTGCCCGGTACCGTTTCCGCTTCATGCAGAAAACCGGCCTCGATCATTTCACGCACCACACCGCCGATAGCCGCTTTACTCATTCCTGAGAACTGCGCCAGTTCGGTACGGCTTAAACCGCCCGAAGCATTCACTGCACCTAAAATCTGACGTTGCAAAGTTGTTAGCATATTCGTTTTGGTGCTCTCAGTTTTCGCTCATCTGCATTGACATTAAACGGTAGAAATGGATATATCAATGCCAATTAGTTCACAAATTAAACTAAATGTTCGCATATAAGTATTTCATATGAACTATTTGTTAAATCTCTTTGTTAAAACAAACTGTCATTAACACCGGCGTTTTACTGAACCGGCAGACTGAGCCAGAGCCACTTAATCCGATTTTTCACGCAGAGGGCAGAACATGAAGATTACCCGTTACATCCGGCGTCCCGTGCAGTTATCGCTGCTGAGCAGCGCACTTCTCGCCGCGTTTTCGCTGCCGGTTTTTGCCGCCACGCTGAACGTGATGCAAAACGAAGCACCGCGCAGCATGGACCCGGGCAACCAGACTGCGACCTTTACCGGCACGGTCCTCGATCCGATGTATGAAGGCCTGTTGCGCATGTCGCCGCAACTCAAACCCGAAGCGGCACTGGCAACGTCATGGAGCAGCGATGAAAGCGGTCTGGTGTGGACATTCAAACTGCGCAGCGGCGTCACATTCCACGACGGTACGCCATTTAACGCCGACGCCGTCGTGGCCAACTTTGCCCGTCATCTCGACACCAGACGCGGGCTGGCCGCCAGCGGACGTCTGCGCACTTTCCTCGACAGCGTGACCAAAACCGACGATTCCACTGTCGTGTTCAAACTGAAAAAACCCTATCCGGCCTTCCTCAATTTACTGACAACCGGCGCCTGTCTGATGGTCAGCCCGGCGGCAGATAAAACCGGTACGCTCGACAGCAAAGCGGTCGGCACCGGCCCGTACAAAATGGTTCAGTACAAAACCGGCGAATTCGTGCTGGAAGAAAAATATCCAGGTTACTGGGGCGATAAAGCCGCCGGACCGGACGACATCAAATGGACCTGGAGCGCTGAGCCTTCTGTGATGAACATGGCGTTGCAGGCCGGTGAAACCGACGTCATCAACCCGGTGCCGCCGCAATTTGCCCGCGTACTGAAAAACAATCCTAAATTCAGTCTGCATGAAAGTCCGGGTGCTGCCGTTTTCTGGGTGGCGCTTAATACCGACCTTAAACCCCTGAGTGACGTCCGTGTCCGTCAGGCGCTGAACTACGCCACCGACCGCGACGGACTGGTGCGCGCCATCATGTCCGGGTTCGCCCAACCGGCGAATTCTCCGCTGGCACCGGTGACCGCCGGTTATGACAAAACACTGAACCCGTATCCGCTGGATCTGGCAAAAGCCAAAGCCCTGCTCAAAGAAGCCGGTGTGGCCGATGGTTTCACGATGTCGATTGCCGTACAGGGTCAGGACGCCCGTATCGGTCAGGTGCTGCAAAGCATGTGGGCAAAAATCGGCGTGAAACTTGACGTACGGATTATGGAAAGCGGCGTGTGGACCAAGGCTGCATTTGCCGATCAGGCCGGGAAAAAAGCCGATAACACCGGCGCAGTTCTGGCCTCCTGGTCTTCCGGTGCGAACGGCGCAGACCTGCAGCTCCGTCCGCTGTACTACAGCAAAAGCTTTGCCCCCGGCGGCGCAAATCTGGGCTTCTTCAGTGATCCGAAACTGGACGACATGTTAGACAAAGCCGCCTCTGCGCTGGATGAAAACACCCGCAACGCGATTTACGTTGATGCGCAGAAAGAGATTAACCAGCAGGCACCGCAGGTACTGTTGTATTACCAGAATGATTTGTACGCCACCGGTACGAATATCTCAGGCGTCACGATGATCCCCGGTGGTCAGATTGTGGTGAAAGATGCACAGAAAAAATAACCCCGGCATTTACAGTGGAAAAGCGCCATGAAAGCCTATCTTGCCAAAAAACTCATCGCCTTCCCGGTCATCCTGATCGGCGTGTCGATGCTGATTTTTGTGTCCATCCGTGCGCTGCCGGGCGATCCGGCGCGTCTGATGGCCGGGCCTGAAGCCACGCAGGAAGCGGTGGATGCTATGCGCGTTCGCCTCGGTCTGGATCAGCCGCTGGTGGCGCAATATCTGCATTTTGCCGGTGACGTGTTGCACGGCAATCTCGGCGTCTCGTTGCAGTCGCAGCAGCCGGTCACGCAGGAAATTGCTGAACGGATGCCTTATACCCTGATGCTGGCGGTGCTGGCATATTTTCTGGCTGTGGCGGTGGGCGTTCCGGCGGGCATGATAGGCGCAGTTTACCGTAACCGCTGGCCTGATTTCGGCGTGATGTTACTGGCGATTGCCGGTGCGTCTGTCGCCAACTTCTGGCTGGGGCTGATGGCGATGAATACCTTCTCGGTCAATCTCGGCTGGCTGCCGTTGCTCGGCGCAACCTCCTGGAAAAGCTACATTCTGCCCTCGGTCACGCTGGCGGTTTTACCGATGGCAGTCATGGCGCGCATGACGCGATCGAGCATGCTCGACGTGCTGTCAGAAGATTATATCCGCACCGCGCGCGCCAAAGGGTTATCCGCCACCACCGTGTATTGCAGCCATGCGTTCCGCAATGCGCTGATCCCGATTGTCACCATTGTGGCGCTCAATTTCGGCAGCCTGATCGGTGGCGCGGTGGTTACCGAATCCGTCTTTAACTGGCCGGGTATCGGCCGTTTGCTGGTGGATTCCGTACGGTATCGCGATTACCCGGTCATCCAGGGCGTGGCACTGGTCGCCGTCTGCGGCGTGGTGGTAATGAACCTGCTCGGTGAATTACTGATTGCTTTCCTGAATCCAAAAATAAGGTTTGATTAATGTCTGCCATTATCACGCAATTACCCCGTCGCAAACCGCGCACGCTGCGGTTGTTCCGCTGGTTATGGCGTCATCCTGCCGTCACCCTCGGCGGATTTATTGTCAGCCTGATCGTGCTGATGGGCTTGTTCGCGCCCTTGATCACCCGTCATGATCCTTACGCGCAAGACCTGATTGATACCCTGCTGTCTCCGGGTGCTGATCACTGGTTTGGCACTGATGATTACGGCCGCGATATCTTTTCCCGCGTGATTTATGGCGCGCGGATCTCGATTATCGAAGTGGTACTGAGCGTCGGGCTGGCGATGATTATCGGCATTCCGCTGGGGATTATCGCCGGTATGGCGGGCCGTTATACCGACATGATCATCATGTGGTTTATGGACATGCTGTTTGCCTTTCCGGGTATCGTGCTGGCCATTCTGGTGGTCAGTATTCTTGGCGGCGGACTGGTGAACTTGCTGATCGCGATTTCGCTGTTTGCCATCCCGGTATATGCACGTCTCAGCCGTAACCTGACGCTTGGTTTAAAGCAGATGGAATATGTTGAAGCCGCGCAGGCATTGGGTTTATCCAACTACCGCATCATCGTGCATTACATTTTGCGCAATGCCATCGGGCCGATTATCGTGCAATCGACGCTGACCGCAGGCACGGTCATTCTCGCCGCCGCCAGCCTGTCCTTTCTGGGGCTTGGCGTGCAGCCGCCGATGCCGGAATGGGGTACCATGATGAGCGATGGCCGGAACTTCCTCGGCATTAATATTTACCTTTCGCTGTTCCCGGGTCTGGCCATTATGCTGACCGTACTGGGTTTTAACGTACTGGGCGACGGGCTGCGAGATTTACTGGACACACGCTCATGAGTTCTGCGATTTTTTGCGCCGATATTGGCGGTTCATTTATTAAATTTGGTGTTTCACGCTCTTCCGGCAACGTGGAAGATTGCGGCAAGGTGCCGACACCGGTCACTTCATGGAATGATTTCGTCAACGCCATGCAAAACCTGATTGACACCTTTGGTGCTGATTTACCTGCTGACACACCGCTGGCGATTTCCACCGCGGGACTGGTTTCACCACAAACCGGCGAAATGCTGGCGACAAACATTCCGGCCTTCACCGGCCATTCTCTGGCGAAAGATCTCAGTGCTGCACTTGACCGCCCGGTGACCGCCGCCAACGATGCCGACTGTTTCGCCCTTGCTGAAGCCCATGCCGGTAACGCACAACATCAGTCCGTGGTGGCCGCCATTATTTTAGGCACCGGTGTCGGCGGCGGGCTGGTGATCAACGGTCACCTGGTACGCGGTCACGGTGGCGTGACCGGTGAATGGGGACACGGCGCGATTACCCGCACGGAACTGTCGATTGACGGCAAAATTTACCCCGTTCCGCGCCTGAAATGTGGCTGCGGCCAGACCGGCTGCCTCGATATGCTCGGCGGTGCACGCGGCATGGAACGTTTACATCAGCATTTTCACCGCCAGGAAAAGACCAGTCTGGAGATTGTGACCGGCTGGCTGGCGGGAAATCCCGGCTGTTCTCTGACGGTTAACGCCTGGCTGCAACTGGTCGCAGAACCGCTGGCATTGCTGGTCAATATCCTCGGCCCTTCACGGATCGTCGCAGGCGGCGGGCTGGCATCGGCAACCGAACTTATCGCCGCGCTGGATGCAAAAGTACGCGGCGGTGTTCTGCACACCTATGCTGAACCGCTGCTGATACCGGGGAAATTTCTGTCCAACGGCGGATTAGTAGGGGCATCGGTACTGGGGAGGATAGGGCGTTAGTTCATGGCTCCTCTCCTTGAAACGGCTGCGGTTTTGCTTTTGCTCCCTCCCCTTCGCAGGGGAGGAAGTCAGACTCGTTTTAGCCGATACAAACAATGTTCCCTTAACCCGTGTCCCTCCTCCAGCGCCGGATGCATGAAGTTCTCTTTTGGATCACACGCCATACCGAGCTTTTTCATCACCGCCTGCGAACGGACATTCGGCAGCGCGGTAAAGGCCACAATTTCGTTTAGCCCCAGTTGGTTAAACCCGACATCCAGCGCGGCGCGGGCGGCTTCAGTGCAATAACCTTGCCCCCATGTATCCGCCCTCAGGCGCCAGCCGATTTCGATACATGGCGTAAACGGCAAATCATAACCTGGCGTATGCAACCCGACGAAGCCGATGAACTCGCCAGTTTCACACAGCTCAACCACCCAGATGCCCCAACCGCGTTCTGTGATCAAATCCCGACAGCGGATCGCCATTTCGTCACTTTTTTCACGGGTCAGCACTGACGGGAAAAATTCCATCACTTGCGGATCTGCGTTCATGGCGGCGAAAGGCTCGAAATCACTGTCCTGCCACTGTCGCAAAATCAGTCGCGATGTGGTGATGGCCAGCGGCGGCGATGCAACGGGGACGGTAAAAGACTCCATAAATAACTCCTTTTTTATGGCAGGTATGAATTAAAAGTAAATTCTGGCATTTCCTGTTAATGATATTTATAACAATAATAAATAATTCCGGAGCTGCCATATGATTTTTCACCGTTATCACGGACTGGGTAATGATTATCTGGTCTGCCATCACAGCGTCGCCGCCCTGCTCAGCAATCAGCAAATCCGGCGCATCTGCGACCGCCATTACGGAATAGGTTCCGACGGTTTGCTGATCGACGATGACACGGCTGACATTCCCTCCCTGCGCATTATTAATCCCGACGGCTCTGAAGCCGAGAAAAGCGGCAACGGACTGCGCATTTACGCCCGCTATCTGTTTGACATGGGTCGCGTGGGACATGAACGCTTTCTGGTGAATACCTCAGGCGGGCAGGTGCGCTGCGAAGTCAGCGAAGACGCGCATCAGGTGAGCGTCGATATGGGGCAGGCAAAATTCTCTCCGGCGGCCTTACCGGCCAGCGTAGAAGGTGATGAGGCTCTCGCGCTGCCAATCGTCGCAGGCGGGCATAACCTCAGTGCGACACTGGTATCCATGGGAAATCCGCACTGCGTAATCCGGGTGGAAAAACTGGATCTGGACTTAGTGAAACGACTCGGCTCAGAGATTGAAACGCTGGCGATTTTTCCTAAACGAACCAACGTGCAGTTCGCCGAAGTGCTGGACAGAAACAATCTCAGTATCGGCATCTGGGAACGTGGCGCAGGTTATACACTGGCTTCCGGCAGCAGCAGTTGCGCGGCAGCCAGCGCGATGCGCAAACTCGGGCTGGTCGATAACCCTGTCACGGTGCATATGCCGGGCGGCGAACTCGCCATCCGTTTCAGCGGTGATTTTCAGGTCAACATGCGTGGTCCGGTGCAGAAAATCGCCATCATCACGCTTGATAATGACTGTTTCCGGGATATGCCGGGGTAGCGTTTTGACCCGCTGAACTTCCCGGTCTTACTGCCCGGGCATCACCCGGTGACACCTCGCCACCACGCCGTTTTCCCCGCACACCAGATCCTGCGGCATCTGGCAGCCGTCTCCTGCCAGCGGACAACGTTCGCGAAAGTAACATCCCATCGGCAGATTGCGGTTGCCGGGTAATTCGCCTTTCTTATCGATAAACCCTTCATCGAGCCTGCGCCCGGCGCGGGGAACTGAATCGAGCAGCAATCGGGTGTACGGATGCTGTGGCACGGACAGGACTTTTTCAGCGCTACCCAGTTCAACGATTTGCCCGAGATACATCACCGCCACACGATCGCTCATGTGACGGACAACGGAAACGTTATGGGAAATCAGCACATACGTCAGATTGCGCTGACGTTGCAGTTCAACCAGCAAATTGAGGATTTGCGCCTGCACCGAAATATCCAGCGCCGAGGTCGGTTCATCCAGCACGATGATGTCCGGCTCTGAGGACAGCGCACGGGCAATGGAGATACGCTGACGCTGGCCGCCGGAAAACTCATGCGGCAGACGGTCGAGATATTCCCTGCGGATACCCACCTGCTCCGCCAGCGTGGCGGCCAGTTCACGGCGTTCCCGGCTGCTGTTGTGTTTTTGCACAAACACCGGTTCGGTAATGATCCGCCAGACCGGCAGGCGCGGATCCAGCGACGATTGCGGATCCTGAAACACCATTTGCATACCGGAGCCGAACCAGGAGTTGTCATTACGCGCCCGATGCACTTCGCCGCTGCTGGGCTTTTGCAACCCCATCAGTAACTGCGCCAGCGTGCTTTTCCCGCAGCCGGATTCCCCGACGATGCCTAAGGTTTCGCCGCGGATAATATTGAGATCCAGCCCGTTCAGCGCGTGCACATAACCGGTCGGTTTGCCGCGCCAGTTATAGCTTGCGGGGAATCGCACGCGCACGTCCTGCAGTTCAACCAGTGCCTCAGCAATCATCAGGAATGCTCCTCAATACGTTGGATGTGGATGTCACCGGCACGGCGTTGCGGATGCCAGCAGGCCACGGATTGCTGCGGGAAGTGCGGCAGTGAAGCCAGCGCCGGTGTCTCGGCGCAGTGATCATCGGCGTGATTGCAGCGTCCGCGAAACGCACAGCCCTGCGGCAGTTTTGCCAGATTCGGCACCGTACCGGGAATGGCTTTGAGCAGACTGCGTGGCTCGCCGTTTTCCGGTGCGGCCTGCAATAAGCCGATGGAATACGGGTGCGACGGGGTGTCGATCACATCCGCTGTCGTGCCGCTTTCGATCACATGGCCGGCGTACATCACGTAAACCCGGTCACAAAGCTGTGACACGACGGCCATATCGTGCGTGATAAACAGAACGGCGGTGCCGCTGGCGCGGGCCTTGCGCTGCAATAGCCGCAGCACCTGGCGCTGTACGGTCACATCCAGCGCGGTGGTCGGTTCGTCGGCGATAATCAGTTCCGGCTCGCAGGAAAAGGCCATCGCGATTAATACCCGCTGGCGCATACCGCCGGAGAGTTCGAACGGATAACGCGACATGACCTGTTCCGCATCGGCAATCTGCATGTCCTGCAACAGGCCGATGGCTTTTTGCCACGCCTGAGCCTTGCTGATTTTCTGATGCAGACAGATGACTTCACACATCTGACGCCCGATTTTGCGCGTCGGATTCAGCGCATTCATCGGTTCCTGAAAGATCATCGCCACCCGCGCGCCGCGCAAGGTGCGCATCTGTTCTTCCGTAGCGTGAACCACATCGGTACCGAGCATCCGTAACGTGCCGCCGGTGACAGTAAAGCCGTCGGGCGGCAGCAGACGCATCGCCATCATCGCCGTAACGGATTTACCTGAGCCGGATTCACCCACCACGCCGACGATTTCCCCGGCACTGACCGACAGTGACACCTGATTCAGCGCTTTCACTTCACCGCCGTAAACCGGAAAGACCAGTTGCAGATGGTCGATTTCCAGTACCGGAGCCTGACGTTGTTCAGTCATCTCAGCGCCCTCTGCTTTTCGGGTCCAGCAGGTCGCGCAGACCGTCGCCGAACAGGTTAAAACCGGTGGCGGTAATCAGAATTGCCACACCGGGAAATGCCGAATACCACCACTGATCGAGAATATAGTTGCGGCCATTGGACACCATCGCACCCCATTCTGCGGTCGGTTGCTGTGCGCCAAGGCCGATAAAACCTAAGGTCGCGGCCATCAGAATCGACGTGCCAATGTCCAGCGACGCCTGCACCACCAGCGGCGGCATCACATTGCGCAACACATGCCAGGTAATGAGATGCCAGCGCGATGCGCCGAACGTCCGCGTCGCCTGCATATAAGCCTGATGACGCAGCATCAGCGTTTGCCCGCGCGCCAGTCGCACATAGAACGGAATGCGCACCACGGCAATTGCCAGCATGGCATTAAACAAACTCGGCCCGAGCGCGGCCGCCAGCGCCATCGTTAATACCAGCGACGGCACCGACAGCATGATGTCCATGCAGCGCATAATCAGCGCATCCACCACACCGCCGACAACGCCGGAAAAACAGCCAAGCAGCGAGCCAATCGTGCCCGCGATGATGACCACAGCCAGCCCGGCGGCGACGGATTGCTGGCTGCCAGTCAGCACGCGGCTGAACAGATCCCGCCCGACTTCATCGGTACCGAACCAGTGCAGCGCAGAAGGTGCCTGCAAGCGGTCGGTCAGGCTGATAGCGTTCGGATCGTACGGCACCAGCCACGGCGAAAAGATCATGATGAAAAGCACAATCAGCATGATCGCCAGCCCTAACATCGTCAGCGGACTGCGGCTCAGCAAATAGAAGGTGCGCCGCCCATTGGCGAAACGCGGTTTGACATCCGGCGCAACCCTATCGGCCCGATGATTATTGACGCCCGGTTCAATCACAGACATTGGCTCACCCCTCACGGCCGATGCGCGGATCGATCCACACATACAGTAAATCCACACATAAATTGACAATGACGTACGCGAAAGACACCACCACCGCAAAACCCATCACCGCCGGAAAATCCAGCGCCTGAATCGAATTCACTACGTATGCGCCCATGCCCGGCCAGGCAAAAACGGTTTCCGTCAGCACCGCGCCATAGAGTAAATCGCCCATTGCCAGCCCGAGCACGGTCACGGACGGGATCAGCGCGTTCGGCAAGGCGTGGCTGAGAATGACCCGCCAGCGTGACAGCCCGTTAGCCCGCGCCGTCCGGATGTAGTCTTCACTCAATTGCTCAAGCATCGCCGAGCGGATCTGACGCGCCACAATCCCCATATGCACAAACGCCAGCGTCAGCGCTGGCATCGCCAGATGTTGCAGGCTGTTCCAGAAAGCCTCCCGGTTGCCAGTCAGCAGAGAATCGAGCACATAGAAACCGGTGATATTGGCAGGCGGATCCATCCAGTCATCTAACCTTCCGCCGCCCGGCAGCAGGTTCAGATGGCCGTAGAACAGGATGATGACGCCTAATCCCAGCCAGAAGGCAGGCGTGGAAATCCCCAGAACCGAAAGCAGACGTACCAGATGATCAGGGAATTTATTACGGTAAACCGCCGACAGCACACCCAGCGGAATACCGAGCACAATGGCCAGAAACAGCGCGCTGACCGCCAGTTCTAATGTCGCCGGGAAAAAAGCTTTCAGGTCTTCCAGTACCGGACGACCGGTACGGATTGAAGTGCCCAAATCGCCGTGCAGCAAGTCGCTGACGTAACGGAAAAACTGCACATACAGCGGCTGATTCAGCCCCAGTTGCTCACGGATATGTTCAACCATTTCATTGCTTGCGCGATCGCCCGCCAGCAACCGCGCCGGATCACCAGGGATCATATGCGAGATGATAAAAGTAATGACGCAAACGCCCGCCATCACCAGTATCAGCCCCCAGCAGCGCTGGCGGATCAGAGTCCAAAAATTCATAGTTTTTCCCCGTAAAACCCCTTTCAGGTCGTGAAAGGGGTTTTCGTGAATGATATTGCGGTTACTGCTTATGCATTTGACCAACGTTGAACACTTGTTCGAGCATCGGGTTGAAAACAAAGCCTTTAACGTCCTTGTTCATCGCCACCTGATAGTTTTTCTGGAACAAATACACATACGCCGCTTCGTCGATAACGATTTTCTGCGCCTGCTGGTAATAGTCCGTGCGCTGTTTCTGATCAGTCACCGACACTGCTTTTTTCAGCAACGCATCAACCTCCGGGTTGGAATAGAAGGAACGGTTCCCCGGCAGACCTTTCTTGTCGGACTCAAACCAGTAGTTCATAAACATGTACGGGTCGGCAAAATCCGGGCTCCAGTTACCGATTGAGATGTCGTAATCGCCCTGCCCGATACGGTCGCGCATGGTAGCGTTAGCCAGCTTTTCCAGTTTCACGTTAATCCCGGCCTGACCCAGGCTGGCCTGTACGGAAAGCGCGATAGATTCCCAGTTCGGATCGTTATCGGAATACAGGAAATCCAGCGTCTGTGGTTTGTCTTTGACCTTTTCCATATCGGCTTTGGCCTGCGTCAGATCCAGACTGTATTGTTTCGCCGTCGGATCGAAGCCCCACATGCCGTCCGGGATCGGCCCGCGCATCTGTTTGGCGTTACCACCGAGAATGCCTTTCACCATGCCCTGATAATCCACGGCAGAGGAAATCGCGCGGCGTAAATCCACCTGACTGAGCGGTGCTTTGGCGTTGTTGAGATACAGATAGGTCACGCGCAGCGACGGGAATTCTTCAACGGCGACTTTGTCTTCTTTCTTCAGCGCAGCCAACTGGTCCATCGGCAGGGAATCGGCGATATCCAGATCCCCGCGCGACAGTTGCAGACGACGGGTGGCGCTTTCACCGATAATTTTCACGGTCACGCGTTTGAAAGCTGGCTTCGCGCCGCTGTAATGCGGATTCGGCACCAGCACCAGTTGCTGACCTTTCTGCCAGCGATCCAGCTTATAAGGGCCGGAACCGGCGGTATGACCAGCCAGCCATGCCTTGCCTTCATCGGCCGGATTGGCTTTAGCAATCGCCGGATTGACGATCCCCGCACCGTCATTCGCCAGCGTGTAGAGGAATGGCGCGAACGGCGTTTTGAGCGTGAACGTAACCGTCAGCGGATCCACAACCGAGACTGTCATGTCTTTCGGGAAGGCTTCCGACGGGCCCTGGCCGATTTTCATCAGGCGCTCGAATGACCATTTCACGGCATCGGCATTAACTTCAGTGCCGTCATCAAATTTGGCGCCCGGCTTGAGTTTGAAGGTCCAGACGAGTTGATCCGGTGAAGCCGTCCAGCTTGCCGCCAGATCGCCTTCGACCTGCGTCGAGCCTTTACCACCTTCGGTTTTATACTGCACCAGACGCTGATACGCCGGATACGTGACCGTCCAGTCGTTGTTGTCGATGGTCACTGCCGGATCCAGCGTTTGCGGATCCGCTGCTTTACCAATCACCAGCATGTCTTTCGGCACGGCGGCCTGTGTGGCAAAACTTAAGCCTGACAAGGCAAGAAAAAGGGCACCGGCGATCTGTGTTTTTGTATTTCTGCGGAACGTGTTGATTGCTGTGTTGCTCATCGGGGAACTCCTGGCTCTGTCAAAAAGTGATAAGAGACGTGCAATGATTACGCGGCATTAACCGGCGGATAGCAGCCGAACCGCTCTTCCAACAACGGATACGTTTTGGCATCCGGTAATTCAAAGTGCCACCACTCGCTGGCGATACCTTTAAAGCCGCCCGCTGCCATCACGGCGTTGAGCAACAAGCGGTTACGCTGGATGTGTGGCGGTAAATCGGGATAAAACGGATGCGACACTTCCGTCATTTCATCGAAGCCCGCGCCCATATCCACGACTTCCCCCTGCTCATCCAGCAAGGTCAGATCGACCGCCACCCCGCGGCTGTGGTGCGAACCCAGTCTGATATCCACCACATAATCCGGATTCGGAAACGCCGCCCACAAACAGGCCTGCGCCGCCTGCGGCCGGTAAGCGTCATAGATTTTCAGGGTAAAACCCGCCAGCTTCGCCACTTCATTGCAGCGAACCAAAGCCGAGGCGGCATCAGGGTGCAGCAGGCAGCGCGATTCGCGATAAATTGGCTGACCGGTCAGGTTATCGGCGGTGGCATACTTCAGGTCGATCACGGCATCGGGCAGAACTTCGGCCAGATCAGTCAGTGCGATGTCAGGTGTTTTATGATTGATGGTCATGGTGAATGTCTTTGCGTTCCTGTCTTGGCAGTGAATTTACGATTCAAATTGTCCGAGCTGTTTTTGCAAAATCCGGTTATTCGCCAGGCGCTGTTCTACTGCGTTACCGCGCAGTTCGAGCACTGCCGAACACAGCAGATTGAACAGGCAACTGAGCGGTGCCATCGAGTCCCAGAACTGGCCGGTATCGGTTTTCACCTGCAACAGATCTACCGGATAATCGCGGGCCCACGGGCAGTAAATGTCAGTGATCAGTGCCACATTCAGACCGCGTTCGCAGGCAGCTTCGCAGTAGGTTTGCGCCATCTTCGAATACGCGCGGGTATCGGTCACCACCAGATAAGGCTGCGCAAATTCCGAATTCAGGGATTCAACATAGGTGCCGGAAAGCCCGTCGGCGAAATACACTTTCGGACGTAAGTATTCGAGATAACTGGAGAAGTTATTGGCAATGCCGCGCACTGACTGAATGCCGAGAATAAATACCGCTTCCGCATCGGCCAGACGACGGCTGACCTGCGCAAAGCTGTCGGTTTGCGCCAGCTGATACACGTGATTAATGGCTTCGAGCTCGAGCGTCAGCGACTGTTGCAACTTTTCCTGCTGCGGCTGTTTGCTGCGCTCGCGATAAGCGCCCAGACGATCGGTCACCACCCACGGCTGATAGGAGGTGCCACTTTGCAGGCGCAGCATTTGCTTGAAGTGATCGAGATTGCGATAACCCAGACTGCGCAGATAGCGCCCGACTGAAATGCCGCTGGTCGCCGCGCTGCGCGCAATGCTGTCCGCCGTTTCAAACGGGATCTGGGCAAGATTTGCCAGCAGATAGCTGGCAATGCGTTTGCCCGTAGGTGTCTGTCCGGCGAACGAGGCTTCGATTTGCTCAATCACATCCTGCGCTGGCTGCATCAGTTAATCCTCTGTTGCTTCATTGTCAAAAAACTAGCTGTTGTTAGTGAAATAACAATGCACGGGGTGTGCCAGTTTCGAAAAATGAGTGAAATTTGTGCACCAGATCAGAATTTATGACGCTTTTATGGCGGGCAGATGGCAAAAGACTTGCAAAAGAACAGCCAGAATCGAACTTACCGATAACGCCTGCACAACAATCAGGCAACTTGTGAGTGCTTTTAGTGCAATCCAGAGATGAAAAGGCAAAACACACGAAAAAATGGCAGAGGTTTTAATCACTTTGTCTTAAAAGTCAACAAGTTGAATATTAAGAGAACAGTCAGACAACTTTTTTCGTTAACCCTTTGACATGCCCACAGGCAGTCGCTATTATTCGCCCCGTTCAAACGATTCCTCTGTAGTTCAGTCGGTAGAACGGCGGACTGTTAATCCGTATGTCACTGGTTCGAGTCCAGTCAGAGGAGCCAAATTAGAAAAGCCCGCTTAAGGAAACTTAAGCGGGCTTTTTGCTTTTCATGCCCGGTGCCCAGGCCTGTGTGGCTTTGATGCAATCAGTGAATGTAAATAGTCTTCCCGATGCATTTTCAGTTTCCCCTCCGCATCGGGAGAATTTGGTGGTCAGATTTGGGGTCAAGTTGGTTCGATGACGGAGTGCCCCCCCAAATGTCTCTTAACGACACAAAAATCCGCAACTTAAAACCATCCGCAAAACCCTTCAAAGTCTCCGACTCGCACGGTCTTTACCTTTTGGTCAATCCAGGCGGTTCACGTCTCTGGTATCTCAAATATCGTATCGATAGAAAAGAATCCCGCCTCGGTTTAGGGGCCTATCCCGATGTTTCCCTGGCTTATGCCCGACAACAGCGTGACAGCATCCGCAAGCTGCTGGCGCAGAATATCAATCCAGCGCAACAGCGCTCTGCTGAAAGAACCCCTTCCACACCAGAAAAAACCTTCAAACATGTGGCACTGGAGTGGCATAACAGCAACCGGACATGGTCAGAGAACCACGCAACCCGCCTGCTTGCCAGCATGAACAACCATATCTTCCCGATAATTGGACACCTGCAGGTCACAGAACTGAACACCCGCCATTTCATCGACCTGCTGAAAAGGATTGAGAAAAAAGGTCTGCTGGAAGTCGCAGCACGTACCCGGCAGCATATGTGCAACATCATGCGTCATGCCGTACATCAGGAGTTGATAGAGAACAATCCGGCGGCAAATCTGGAGGGTATCATCGCTCCTCCCGTTAAACGCCACTACCCCGCCCTTCCGCTGGAGCGACTGCCGGAACTGTTGATTCGCATTAAGGACTACCAGCAAGGACGAGAGTTAACCCGCCTGGCAGTATCACTCACCCTGCACCTATTCATCCGTTCCAGCGAACTGCGTTTCGCCCGTTGGTCTGAGATCGATTTCAGGAACAGAATCTGGACCATTCCTGCCACTCGCGAGGCCATCCCCGGTGTCCTCTACTCCGGGCGTGGTGCAAAAATGCGCACTCCACATATCGTTCCACTCTCCCGTCAGTCCATTGCGATTCTGAAACAGATACGGGAAATATCCGGGCATCAGGTACTGGTATTCCCCGGCGATCATAATCCGTATAAACCGATGTGCGAAAACACGGTCAATAAGGCGCTACGCCTGATGGGTTATGACACAAAAGATGAAATCTGCGGCCACGGGTTTCGGGCAATGGCCTGTAGTGCCCTGATGGAGTCTGGCCTGTGGGCACAGGATGCGGTTGAACGGCAGATGAGTCACCAGGAACGCAATAGCGTTCGAGCAGCCTACATCCATAAAGCAGAATATCTCGATGCCCGTAAAGCGATGATGCAATGGTGGTCGGATTATCTGGATATGTGCCGGAAAGCGTATGCCCCACCTTATATTTGTGGGAAGGAAATCAGTTGCACAATGGGATAACCACTCTGACAAAATAAACCACAAAAATAACCGTATCAGTCTGTACTGGTACGGCATTTTTCTAGTTTCAGTTCGGATAAATTGTTAAGCCGTTTATGAGCATCGTCAGCCAGACTGTCCAGCGTGAATCGAAAGTGTGAAGTCCGCTTCTCATACAGAACTATCCACGGAAACGTATTAGGCCTGTTATGAGCGAAAAGCGGACATTGTGCTTAAATAATGATGACTCTGGCAGGATGGGTTTTCAATGCTTGAAAGGTAGCCACTAATTCAGGTGACGTAAATGTGTAGCAATCCCCCACTTTAGGCCGATACATTTTCCATTAATCAGGTCGATAACAGAATAACTTGCATTGGGGTGAGCATAGCGAGGGAAACTATTGACAGTCCCTTCTTTAAGAATTGCCAGAGTGCCCTGACTGACATGCCCGTGAGACACAATACATATTGTTTGTTGATGTGATGAGGTATCTTCCAGGTTTTGTAAAAAACGCATAACTCGCTGAGAAGCATGCGCCAGTGACTCCCCCCCAGGTGGACAATACTCTGCATCAAGCCTGAATAACTCATTTGCATAGTTTGGATGTTTTTGTCTGAGTAGTTCTAACGGCATACCTTCAAACTGACCAAAGGCCTGCTCTTTAAGGGCCGGTTCAGCCGTCAGTGAACAATGAAAGTGTTCAGCCAGGCTTTGCCCCATTTGCCAGGCACGCCCAAGCGGAGAAGCGTAAACACGCTCTATTTGATACTCACTTGCACTAAACGCTGCTAGTAGGACGGATGTTTCACGCAAACCCCGACAGGTCAAGGGGCTATCGCTGTGCCCCTGAATAATTCCTTCCAAATTCCACTCTGTTTCTGCGTGTCGAACAAGTATCAATTTCATCGTTAGCTGGCCATGCTCGTTGTTGATCAAAATGTCCCAACTGCGCGATGTCAAACACACACCGTTGAAGCAGCGGAAGGCTTTCCTGTTTTGGAAATAATGAACAAGTGTAGCTTATTGCCATTATGCAGCGGCTCTGGAGGTGAGGCGCTGAATTTTATCCGTAGTTAACTTCCGCTCTTGGCACAGAGCGGACCTCTGGTTATGAAAGGTCCGCTGTGAGCGAGGAGCGGACATTGTGCCTGAAAATGTAGCCGGACAACTGCGTTTGGATATACTTTATTCCCAAGGTAAACCTTGCTCCCAGCTTTCCACAAGCAGGTCAATAAAGGCCCGAATTCGCGGGGATAAATGTCGTTTACTGGGATAAATGAGCCGAATAGGTTCCGGAGGGAAAGGATACTCCTCAAGCACCGGTATCAGCTTACCACTACGTAAATCCTCCCCTAGCAAATAGGTCGGTAAGTGAACGATACCAAATCCGGAAATTGCCGATGCCCGCATGGCTTCCGAACTGTCGAGGTTTAGCCGCCCGGGTCCTTCATACACAAAAGTACCTTCCGGAGTCGCAAACCGCCAGCTGCGTCTCTTTTCTGCACTCAGAAGAAAAATAGTGTCATGCCCGGTTAAGTCTGCGGGCGTTTCTGGAACGCCCCGTGAGGACAAATATTCTGGAGATGCACAAGTGACAATGTGCTGCGAAGCAATCGTTCGGGTAAGAATGCGCGAGTCATCGCGGGGTTCACCGATGCGAATGGCAATATCAAAGCCTTCTTCAATAAGATCAACAAACCTGTCGCTAAAGGACACCTCCGCACGAAGTTCCGGCCACTTTTTCAGATAAACATCCAGAATGGGAAGGATATGGCGCTGCCCAAAAGAAAGCGGAGCACTCAGCCGGAGAGTCCCCGTTGGTTTCCCCCTGCGCATGGCCATGGCGGCATCGACCTCTTCCAGGTCATCCAGTATCTGTCGGCAACGGTCGAACATGACCCTCCCTTCATCAGTCAGACTCAGACTCCGGGTGGTACGGTTAAGGAGACGAACACCCATACGCGTTTCGAGCCTGACAATACTCTTGCCAATGGCAGAACGAGTGAGCCCGAGGGAACCCGCTGCGTGGGTGTAACTCCCGGCTTTTACAGCCGCGACGAATGCGGCGATATCACCAATGCTGTTGATCTCCATGCTTTATTTATCTCCTTTAATACGGGCTTTAACGTACCCTGATACGGGAAGCACATTCCCTAAATGTTTATATACTATAGGTTCCTGTTATTTTTTAACGCAAATACAAACAGGAATAAAAATGCTGAATCAACAAACCAAACAAGCCGTAAAAGAATGGTCAGAAAGCCTGGCCGGCCTGGGTCCAATCCTTACGGGTGAGGATACCGTAACGCCTATGAGTGAGGTACGTGACGCCTATACCCGTATGCTGGCTAAAAATCCTGCACCTTCCGGTATCAGTTTTACTGAAGTCGACATGGGGGGCGTACCGGGCACGCTGGTGACGCCTGACAAACTTGAAACTGATGCCATCGTTATGTACATCCACGGCGGGGCTTATATTGTCGGCGAACCGGCGGGCTATCACGGTATTGGTGGTAACTACGCCAGCATGCTGGGCGCACGGGTTTACATGCCGGATTACCGTCTGGCGCCGGAGTATCCTTTCCCCACGCCCGTTACCGATACCGTTCGTGCGTATGAGTGGTTGATTGAACAGGGCTTTGATGCCAGCAAAATCTTACTGGCGGGCGAGTCTGCGGGCGGAGCAATGGTGGTTACCATTATGGTAGCTGCACGTAATAAAGGCCTGCCACTTCCGGCCGGCGGTGTTTCCATTTCCCCATGGGCCAACCTTGAGCATACGGGCGTCTCCATGACCAACCGGGAAGGTCTTGATCCTCTGAACACCAAGGCCGGCCTGGATTTCCTGGCACGCACCTTCCTGGGCGATGCGTTACCTAATCACCCAATGGCATCACCGGTGTTTGCGGATGTGACGGGTCTGCCGCCGGTGCTGGTTCAGATTGGCGAGAATGAACTGATGCTGAGCGACGCGATGCGGCTCGCAACTCATCTGGGTGATAACCGGGTTCGCGTAAATTTGGAGGTTTGGCCGGGTATGTTCCACGCCTGGCATTTCTTCTCCACGCTGCAGCCAGAAGCAGTGCAGGCTCTGGAGAGCTCCGTCGCCTTTATGAAGCAGGTCCTGCGGGATGCTGCGAAGTAATCATCAATGATGAACTAAATAACGGGCGCGACTGACTGCGCCCGTCAGGAGTGAAAATCCCCCATTTACAGATACAACTCACTTATCCGCCGGATCTTGCCTCACATAGCGCATATAAGCGCGTATTCCGCCTGGGCCGCCTGACCTTCGGCTTTATTATTATGCCGCTTGAAGGTTAACCAGTCGGCCTTCCTGATAATAGGCCGGATTATCCAGGAGAAAACGTATGACTCAGGGGGGCGAAATCTACGGTGCTCATTACCGGGCAAGAATGGAAACAGACGCTCACAATCATTGGTCAATATGCTTGAGCGAATATAATTCTGGCAGGCTTGCGGTCGCTGATGTATCAGGCACTGATATCTCATTATCTCGTAACAGATGAACGCTGCGCGCTCGTTAACAGTGCCGGCAACTCTTTTTTCAGTTCTTCAATCAAGGCTCTCACTTTAGGAAGCACCGTGTGAGTCCTGGGCCACATTGCAGAAATGGGGGTGGGCGGTGCCTGAAAGGTGGGTAGAATTGCACGAAGCTGCCCCTTTTTGATGGCATCACCGCATAACCAGTCCGGAAGTTGCGTCACCCCACATCCTGCGATAGCCGCTTCCAGCATGGCTTGACCATTATTAAAACGGTAGGCTGAGGAAACAACATGTCTTACAACGTGCCCCTCTTTGCCCCGGATTAGCCAGTAAGTTTGCCCGTCTGATGGTAACCCTGAAATGCATCTGTGTGATGAAAGCTCACGAAGATCAATGGGGATGCCTGCTCGTTCCAGATAGCCCGCTGAGGCACAAATGATAAGCCTTTGCTCGCCCAGGCGGGTGGCAACCAAATCACCTGAGTCAGGCAGGGGGCCAAGCCTCAGTGCAAGGTCAAAGCCGTCTGTCGCGGGGTCGCGAACCCGATCGCTGAAATCAACTTCGATATTCAGGGCCCGGTATTTTAACGCCATGATATTGAGTAAGGGCATAATGAAAAGGTGCCCAAAGGCCACGGGAACCGTCAGCCGCATCAGTCCAGACGGCTCGACTATCCCCGCCTCTATTCTGCTTTCGGCATCTGAAATCATATCCAGAGCAACAGTGCAGCGATTGAAATAGATCTCACCTTCCGGTGTCAGCGACAGGCTTCGCGTACTGCGGTTGAGTAAGCGAACCCCCAGCCGAATTTCCAGACGCTTGATGCTTTTGCTGAGTGCAGAACGCGTCACGCCTAAACCCTCAGCTGCAGCAACGAAACTGCCTTTTCTGACGACTTCAGTAAATTCCTGTACGCCATTGAGTTGTGCCGTCACAAATATTGGTTCCTTTATCTCAACACTGAGGGTCTTTTTGCCCAGGTAATCATGGCCTTCAAATAAGGATAAGATCGTTGCTAACAGATTTTTACCATGAAATGGCTTCAGGAGACAGAATGAGCGAGTTACTGAATATCTATACAATGAATGGAATAAAGCTTAATAATCGTGTCGTTATGGCACCAATGACCCGATCGCGGGCCTATGACCATGTTCCCACTGACAGTATGGTCACCTACTATCGCCAGCGCGCAACAGCAGGTTTAATTGTTTCCGAAGGTTCACCTGTTTCAATGGAAGGCCGTGGACAGGCTTACACGCCGGGAATTTACACTGACGAACAGATAGAGGGCTGGAAAAAGGTGACTGAGGCAGTACATGCGCAAGGTGGGAGAATATTCATCCAGCTTTGGCACGTAGGTCGTTCCTCTCACATTGCTCACCAGCCTGATGGGCAGGCACCGGTCAGCTCCGTCTCACGCGTTGCAGAAGGCTGCACCACTCACATTCCCGGTGATAACTGTCAGTCTGTACGCGTATTTCACAGCCAGCCCCGCGCATTAGCAACGGATGAAGTCCCGCGGGTGACACAGGATTTCGTTCGGGCGGCTAAAAATGCTATCGAGGCGGGTTTTGACGGTGTGGAGATCCACGCGGCTAACGGCTACATCTTCGAGCAATTTATCAATGGTGGACTTAACGACAGGACAGACCGCTATGGCGGTAATATTGCTAATCGCCTGCGGTTTACGCTGGAAACGGTGGATGCCGTCTCTGCAGCCATCGGGAGTCATCTGACAGGTATCCGTATTGCACCCTTTGGCCGCCTGCAGGATATGCATGGCTTTGATGATGAGCAGGATACCTGGTTATCTTTGGGTATCGAACTGCGTCGTCGACATCTCGCATATGTGCATTTGAGCGATCAGGAATCTCTGGGAGCTCAGGCCATTCCTGCTGGCTTTCTGACAAAGTTTCGCGAGGCCTACGAAGGTACCCTCATCGTCGCGGGCAGCTATACACAGGAGCGTGCAGAACTGGCACTCAGAGAAGGTTATGCCGACTTAATCGCATTTGGGCGTCCTTTCATAGCCAATCCTGATCTCGTTAAACGCATGAAAAATGGGTGGCCGATAGCTATTCCTGATAAGGATACGTTCTATACCGGGCGAGATGCAGGTTATATAGATTATCCCACGTATCACGTGGATTAAGCTTCCCTGAAACAGAAATGCATCTGAAATGCATCCTATCCGCATGCTCGCTAAGGGTCCCGACAACTATTTTTGAGTTCGTCTGATCTGCTCCCTTATGAGTAGCACACTCAATTGTTGGTGACGTCCGCTCCTGACCAGCAGACAAACACGTGACGCTGAAGGTCTGCTGAGAGTGAACAGCGGACGCTGGGGTTCTTTATAAAAATTCGGTTTGTGTTGTTTTGCATTAGTTTAGAGACGAAAAATATTGCGTCGGTGATTTACCCAGCGCTTTTCTGAACATCGTAATAAATGCGCTGACCGAATCATATCCCAGCGTTCCGGCTACGCGCTGCACGGACTGACCTTCAGCCAGATGGCTCAGGGCAATCATCAAATGCAGTTGCTGACGCCAGCGACCAAAGCTCATTCCTGTCGCCTCTTTTATCAGCCTGGCCAGCGATCGTTCGCTGGTGACCAGATGTGCAGCCCACTGCTTTAACGTTCGCCGATCATCAGGCTCATTAAAAAGTGCCTCCGCCATATTCCGGATTTTAGGATGATCGGATACGGGAAGATGGAGCGCTTCAACCGGCACATCCGGAATATGCTCCAGCAGCACCGCTGCGAGCCTGGCAGTTTTACTGTCAGGAGAATAAGCCTGTCCCTGTTCTGCCAGATACAGAACAAGCTCGCGGACCAGAGAAGTCATCGCCAGGGTACAACAGATTTCCGGCATCGCTGCCGCGCCGGGTTCGATAAACAGAAAGCAGGTATCTGCATTCTTCGTGACCCGGCAACTGTGGGGGATTTCACCCGGAACCCAGACAGCATGTCCGGGTGGAACAAGCCACAGCGCATCCTCAACCTCACAGCTCACTGCACCGCGCAAAGAGATAATAAGTTGTCCCTTACGGTGAGCGTGCGGACTCTGACCTGCATACTCGCCTGACGATGATACATGCAGCGCGATAGCAGCCTGACTGAAAGCATCGGAATTAAACTCATCCGGTGAGGTCACCGGTTTTTTATTAAGTGGCATGATTTAGTTATATGTTGTCAGGTTATCTATATTCTGTAACTCATGCGTCCTTTAAAGTCTTTCTTTTTACCAGAGAAAGCAAAATTTATGTCCCACACTACGAACAAGTGGTCTTCAATCATACTTGTGACCGGCATCCTTTTTATAGCTATCAACCTGCGTGTTCCTTTTACCGCTATCGCACCCGTTTTAGAGTCTATTCGCCATGATTTTGGGCTAAGTATTACTGCCGTTGGGTTGCTTAACTCGCTGCCTTTACTGGCATTTGCCGCCTTTTCACCGCTGAGCGCATCCATCTCACACAAGTACGGTCTTGAACGCACCCTTTTTGGTGCCCTGGCCGTGATTTCAGCTGGCATCCTGCTTCGCTCCACAGGCAGTGTCTGGGCGCTTTATGGCGGAACCATATTGATAGGTATCGGGATTGCCCTCGGCAATGTCCTGTTGCCTGGCCTTATCAAACGCGACTTTTCTGGCAACGTGGCTTCCGTGACGGGGGCATATTCCATCACCATGGGCGCGGCTGGTGCTATTGGTTCAGCCGTTGTCATTCCTCTGACGCAGAACTGGGGCTGGAACATCGCGTTAGCCATGTTGGTTATTGCACCGCTGCTTGCGTTGCTTTTATGGTTGCCCCAGTTAAAGATGAAGCATCAGTTGCCAGCAGCGGGTGAGAAAACAACGGCGACCGTCGCGGTCTGGCGCTCGCCTCTGGCATGGCAGGTCACCTTGTTTATGGGCCTGAATGCGATGCCGTTTTATGTTGCTGTCGGCTGGCTGCCCGCCATTCTAACGGACAGTGGACTCTCCTCAGCCCAGGCCGGTGAAGTACACGGCATTCTTCAGCTGACCACCGCCATTCCCGGCCTGATTCTGGCCGCCACGCTGCGTCGCCTCAACGATCAGAAAGCAGCCGCTGCCGGCGTCAGCCTGTTAACCGCTGCGTCCTTTATCGGCATCATGTACCTGCCGAATCTGGCGATGCTGTGGGCTGCTCTTCTCGACTTCAGCTCGGGTGCCAGTATGATGCTGGGCCTGACCTTCATCGGACTTCGTACCAAAAATGCCGGTGACGCCGCCGCGCTGTCAGGCATGGCGCAGAGCGTCGGTTATCTGATGGCGGCGATGGGTCCGCTGCTGCTGGGCAAAGTACAGGAGTTGTCCGGAGGCTGGACATTGCCATTACTGATGACCGCAGCAATCGCGGTCGCAGGTGCCTGCACCGGAATGGCTGCCGGACGAAATGCGCATCTGGAACCTGTACAGCAGACGGGCTGAATTGGCTGGCACCACAGGGGAACGATCGGTTCCTCTGCTGTGGATGCTGTCCATTATCGTTCTGAAGCGTACTCTTGCTCTCAAGACCATCTCTTACCGGGAAGGCCGTTTCTCACCTGCGACATCGTTGAAAAGTTCGCCGACCCAGTCAGCAAAAGCACGCACGGCGGGAGAGAGAAAACGCTGATGCGGATAGAGCATCGTCACCGGCACGGAAGGTGGCTGCCAGTCCGCCAGAACCTCGACCAGTTTGCCTTGCCGCAGATTCTCCGAAATCACATTCTCAGCAAGCTGCGCCAGCCCAAAACCCTCAAGGCACAGTCTGATATAGAGTCCCGTTTCGTTAACGGCTGCATCCCCCTCAACCGGCACAGAGAAGGCCTCAGTGCCTCGTGTGAAACGCAGTTCATTAGTGCGTCTTCCCGAACCGGAAAAGTAATGAATCGCCCGATGCAGCGACAACGCTTCCGGCGTCTCAGGCACACCGTATTGCCTGAGATAGTCAGGCGAGGCGCAGGTCACCCAGCGAAACCGGCCAAGTGGCCGCGCAACCAGCGTGGAGTCGGTTAATTCTCCGGTTCGGATCACGCAATCTATCCCTTCCTGAACAAGATCGACCTGCCGGTCGCTGACGCCAATCATCAGGTAAATATCCGGATAGAGCCGGTAAAATTCTTTCAGATTGGGCATGACGACGAAGTGGGCGATACCCCCTGGCATATCAACCCGCAGCCGTCCCTGGGGTCGCCTGACGGAATCACTCAGGCTGGATTCACTAAGTTCAATTAGCGACAGGATCTCCCGGCACTGCACCAGATACTGCAGTCCTTCAGGTGTGAGGCTGACCCGTCTTGTTGTCCGGTTAAGCAGACGTACCTGCAGGTATTTCTCCAGATTTTTAATCGTGCTGGTGACGGTGGAAGCTGGCAGTGACAGTGTCTCTGCCGCGCGCACAAAGCTTCCGGCTTCAGCAACCCTTATAAAAACCTGCATAGCCTGAATCCGATCCATCGTCCTGCTCCTGGGTAAAAGTGAGTCTGATTATTCGCGAATTATGAATTATGAAAACGCTTTAAGCATCTTATTCAGGCTAATAACGTGGTGTATCGTTTCCCCATTAATCAGGAAAGAGGCAGGTTTAATGACCAAATACATCCGAAATATTGTTAATAATCAGAATAGTACTTCACAGGCTACGTTGATTCGTGGCGCCACGATACTGAGCATGGATGGGAGCGTCGGTAACATTGAGCACGGCGATATTCTCATCAACGGCTCAACTATTACCGCCGTGGGCCAGAACCTGGATGTGCCTGGTGCGCATGTCATTGATGCCACCAACATGATCGCCATGCCGGGAATGGTCGATTCTCATCGTCACGCATGGGAAGGACAGTTGCGCCGCATTAACCCAAACGCCACCTGCCTGGACGACTACAGCAACGCCACGCACTTCTCCTTCGCTAAATATTACCGTCCTGCCGATATCTATGTTGGCAACCTGCTGACGGCGCTGGGCGCTATTGACGCGGGCATCACCACAATGATCGATAACTCGCACAACAGCCGAACCGCAGCGCATTCCGATGCCGCCGTCGAGGCCCTGCTTGATACCGGCATTCGTGCCATTCATGCTTCCGGCGCACCGGTAGCTGGCGAATGGGATAAAGCGCACTGGCCGGGAAACTGGCAGCGTCTGCAGGATAAGTATTTCACCGACAACCCTGAAAGCCTGGTCTCTCTCGCCGTCATGGCCCAGCTGGAGCCGGAGTTGTGGGCCGAAGCCCGCCGGCTGGGACTGTCGATTGTCACTGAGTTCTTTGGCGCTGAGATGGGGTCTGAACTTGAGTCGCTGCATCAGCAGGGGCTTCTGGGTCCGGACAATATTTTCAATCACTGCACGGCGCTGCCCGACAGGGGATGGGAAATTCTGCGGGAGGCCGGTGTCCGGGTGAACGTCTGCCCGCGCTCAGATTCGCACTATGGCATCGAAAGCGGGATGTTCGCCATTGAGGCCGCGCAGCGTCATGGCATCAACCCTGGCCTGAGCGTAGACAATGAAACGTCGTACAGCACCGATATGTTTATGGAGATGCGCGTCGCCTTTTACCTGCAGCGCGTGATGGGCATGCATCAGCAGCAGTGCTGCGATTCTGAACATGCGCTGAAAACGCTTCCGGCGGCGCAACTCCTTAAAGCCGCGACTCTTGATGGCGCTGCCTGTGCAGGGCTGCAGGACAAAGTTGGCAGCCTGACGCCAGGCAAACAAGCCGACCTGGTGCTGATTAGCGTCAGTGATCTCAATCTTTACCCGTCCGGCAATGCCTTTGGCACGGTGGTTCATGCCGCCGAGCGCAGCAACATCGACACCGTCATGATCGGCGGACGCATCGTTAAACAGAACGGTAAGGTGCTGGGCGTAGACAGCGCGCGACTACGTGCGGCGATTGATGAGTCGCGTGAGCACCTTTTTGCAGCCTCTGGCTACCAGCCTGACATTTTTGCTGACACCTTCCTGCCGCTGGTGCAGGCCGACTGACCAGGATGAAAAGCATGGGCATGACCTATTACGTAATCGCTTTTGCCGCAGGTCTGGGGATCACCCTGCAGACGACCCTGAACAGCCAGCTGGCAAAGGGACTGGGCGGCGACCCGGTCACTGCGGCGCTGTTTTCATTTACGGCGGGCGCGTTCAGTCTAGGGATTTACGCGCTGCTGCGGGGTGGGTTGATGACATCGCTAGCGGCGATCCCGTCGCAACCCCTCTGGAGTCTGGCGGGCGGAATGATAGGTGCATGTGCACTGTTCAGCTATGTCGTGCTTGCGCCGAAAATTGGGTTTTCAGCTCTGCTCGGGCTGGCGATTGTCGGACAGTTACTTTCCTCGCAGATGATTGATCATTTTGGCTTGTTGGGCGCTGTGCGGCGTCCGGTTTCGTTACTCAGGCTGGGGGGAATGCTGGTTATGCTGATCGGACTTGCCGTCATGCTTTTCAGCGATCGACTTTCTGCGCGTTATCTGCAGTAACTGCGTTTACCCACGTTTACCACAGCGCAGACGCGGGTGAGTCACGCTCAATGTGCAGTACGACCTTTATTTATCCGGAGGATTAACATGTTTTCAATTGCAGCTGATGTCAGGAATACGCTGGGAGAGTGCCCCCTGTGGTGTGAAAGAACATGCAGACTCTATTGGACTGACATTGAATGCAGTGAACTACTCGCCTTAGAAGAAGGCGATGACGCTGTGATGCGCTGGTCGCTGCCAGAACGCCTTGGATCCTTTGCCCTGACCGAAAAGAGTCACATTCTGCTGATGGGACTCGCGTCCAGGCTGGCTTTCTATGATCTCAACACCGGTATTCTTACAACGGTGGCAGCCTCACCGGGAGAAACAGGCACCCGCACAGGTGACGGACGGTGCGACCGTGCCGGTAATTTTGTCTTTGGGACTATGGATGAAGGTTATCCCGTAAAAGTCATCGGTAAGTTTCACCGACTAAATGCTGCAACGCTGACTGTTGAAACGCTTGCGCTGCCCGAGGTCGCCATCCCGAACAGCATCTGTTTCAGCCCCGATGGCTGCACGATCTATTACAGCGACTCGATGCAGGGCAAAATATTCTGCTGCGATTATCCATCTCTGGAGAACCCGCGCGTGTTCACCGAAACAGCAGGCAATGGTGCACCTGACGGCTCCTGCGTGGATGCGATGGGCTATTTATGGAATGCTGAATGGGGAGGGAATCGTATTGTTCGTTACAGTCCGGATGGGACCACAGACACTATCCTGCCATCCCCTGGTATCCAGAGCACCTGTCCGATACTGGCCGGTGAGGGCTTCACCAACCTCTACTGCACCACTGCTTCTGTGGGGCTTTCTGCGCCATCAATTTATGACGGTGCTTTACTGAAGGCCGAATCTGCAGTCTTTGCCGGTTTACCAGAAAGCCGGTTTGCAGCATAAACAATGTGAGAGCTCTAATTGCCGCATGCGGGCAGGACTTTATCTGCTTCAGTCTGCCAGTAATGTCCGCTTCTGGCACCAAACTGCTGTAGGTGAAGCCCATCAGGCTGCTTCGAGCGAGCAGCGGATCTTTGACACTGAGATATTCAGCTTCTACTGGCATTTATTTTGTACCAGCCCTTTTCGGCCTAAATACGAACCGGACATCCCATATATATTTTATTTCAGACGGGTGACTCGCCCAGCACCCAACTGGGTCCGGTATCGGTAAAGCCCGCAGGGAAACGACTCGCGGCATTATATGACTGTATCCAGCCCGGATAACGAATCCCTGGATGACTGACCTCATCGAGCATTCCTTTTTCTTCTTCACTGAGCTCAACAGACAGTGCGCAGAGGTTGCCCCTGAGTTGCTCCACATTACGCACGCCCGCTATAACGCTGGTCACCTGCGGTGACGAAAGCAGCCAGGCGAGCGCAATGCAGGCTGGTGTGGTGTTGTGTTTTTCAGAAACTGCTCTGAGCACATCCACGATATCCCATGCCTGGTTCTTGTCGACGGGTGGAAATTCGATCTTCGCGCGCCTGCCCGAAGCGTCATGATTGCCGCTGCGATCAAACTTGCCTGAAAGCAGCCCGCCTGCCAGTGGACTCCAGCACAGAAGTCCGCTGTGGCTGTCCTTGATTGCCGGCAGGAGTTCATGCTCAATGTCGCGGCAGGCCAGCGAATAAAAAGACTGTACGCTGACAAATTTCTCAAGCTTATGTTCAGCCGAGACACCCAGGGCTTTGGCAAGCTGCCAGCCCGCATAATTCGAACAGCCGATATACCTGACCTTACCCTGTCGCACCATATCATCCAGTGTCCGTAAAACCTCTTCAGGCGGCGTTGCAGCATCAAAGTTGTGAACCTGATATAAGTCAATGTGATCGGTTTTAAGCCGCCGCAGGCTGGCTTCAAGCGCCTGCATCAAGTGATAGCGCGACTGGCCTGCATCATTTGGGCCCGCATTCATTCTGCTGTGCGCTTTTGTTGCAAGGAAAACCTGACCGCGGCGCTGCGCCAGCACTTCGCCCAGCACGCTTTCAGAGCCCCCCGAACCATAGACATCGGCGGTATCAATAAAATTGATGCCGGCGTCCAGCGCCTCACCAACGATAATATCCGCCTCTTTGCCCGTCAGACGGCCGATGGCATTACCGGCGGCATTATCCGCCCCGCCAAATGTCATCGTCCCGAGACAAATGCGTGAAACATAAACCCCTGTTTTACCCAGTTCTGCGTATTTCATTTGGTTTTCTCCGTTAAGCTCCAAATGATAATGACGCAGATAAAAGCTTTCTTTTATTATAGAAATCCCTTTTTTATTATTCATTCGTCCAGGATGTTATGGATCCGCTGTCTGATATTCTTTCACTCCTGAAGGTAGAGGCCATTCTTACGGCCCGTATGGAAGCACGTGGCCCCTGGGCAATGCGGTTTCCCTCTTATAAACACATTAAGTTCGGCACTGTGCTTGAGGGGAACTTCTGGCTCTGGATGGTCGGAATGCAGCCTCTGCTGCTTGAAAAAGGGGACTTCTATCTTCTGACCTCGGGTGACGCTTACTGCTGTGGCTCAAGTCCGGCATTGATGGTGAGTGACGGACGGCAGATATTCTCTTCTCACCGTGAAGCGGATGGCGTGGTCCGCTACGGCCAGGGAGAACTTATCAGTGAGGGGATTGGGGGAAGATTCGTATTTGAGGAGGCTTCCAGCCCGCTGCTTTTAAAACATCTGCCTCCGGTTCTGGTTTCACGACGAGAGGAAAGTTCTTCTCCTGCACTCACCGCCCTTATCACTTTGCTTTCGCATGAAACATCAGCGCTTCGTCCCGGACACGACATTGTGGCCAGTAGCATGGCAATACTTGTTCTGGTGCAGATGCTGAGGGAATACTTAGAGGGTAATCAGAAAGGGACATCCTGGCTGAAAGCGCTCGGTGACAGGAAAATAGGAACCGCACTGTCACTGATACATTCTTCTCCATCTGCAGACTGGACGCTGGCAAGTCTGTCTGCTAAATCAGCCATGTCCCGCAGTGCGTTCGCTAGTCGGTTTCACCAGCTTACCGGTTCAACGCCCGGGAATTATCTGACGTCATGGCGAATGGAGCTGGCATGCGCTGAACTCAGGAAACATCACTTAAGTATTAGTGAGATAGCAAGATTAACCGGATATAAATCTGTTCCCTCTTTTTCGCTGGCATTCAAACGTCATACCGGAAGAACGCCAGGAGGCTACCGCAATCTGCATAAGAACACTTAAGAGGCCACTCTGATAATTGTCTTTTTAATGCGTTTGCAAAATTATCAAAAAGTTATCGCAGCGTGCAAAGATACAACGTCCGCTTCTGGCACACAGCAGACAAATACGTGACGCTGAAGGTCTGCTGAGAGCGCAGGCTGTGTGAAAACTTTTTTGGCCGCTGAAACTGCCAAAAACAGAGCTGAAAACCGCGCTCATACGTAAAATTCGGCTCTACTAACCGGTCGATTAATTTCAGATTTTGCGTAGACACGCTCACATCAGTTTTGGACTAGGGTTTTCACACAGCCTGAGCGAAAAGCAGAAGTTCAAAATTGTTCTCTCAGTTGGTGGAGGAATTACTAACATTGCAGTGTTTTAATCAGCGGGAAACAGGTCACGGTTTCCCAGCGAATATCTTCAGGCAGCGAGAATTGCGGAATGCTGACGAAGATGATTTTGGAAAAGTTCTGCATAATCTGATGATACAGCGGCTTGTACACTTTCCCTTTTCGCAAGTGCAGCTTTCCACGCTAAAGCACGTGGAAGCCCCTCAAAAATCGCCTCAGAGACTGATGCATCGATGATGGAGAAGTAACGGAAAACAGGAGCGTAGACCGCATCAACCATACTGAATTCGGCACCAGAGAAATAAGGTCCCAGGCTCAATTCAGATTCAATACGTTCAAGCTGCTCACGGAACACCGCGCGTTTGCTGTCTGCAATGACCTGATCAGTCGCATTTAAAAATTGCCATGCATTTCCAAGCATTGATGTAGAGAACTCGATCCATGCGCGCTGTCTGGCTCTTACTAATGCATCGTCAGCATACATCGAATAACCGTCCTGTGTTTCATTAAGGTACTCGCAGATCACCATGCTCTCGAAAATAAGAGCACCTTCACCATTTTCCTGACACACTTTAAGTAGCGGCACCTTGCCAGTGGGTGACAGAGCAAGAAACCAGTCAGGTTTGCCGATAAGTCTACATTTACGCGTTCAAATAGCACATTTTTCTCGAGAAGAACGATCGCTGAACGCTGCACAAAGGGGCACAGTAGGTGGCTAATAAGTGTCAGGTCACAGGTAGACATCTCAGACTCCAGATAAAAAGATAGCCCGCCGCTATAAAAGGTGGCGGGCTTGATGAATTGTAAATCTTATTTTGGTGGCTTAGATTGAAACGCCGCCGTCGATGATGATTTCTGAACCCACGGTCCAGGCAGACTCATCAGATGCGAAGTAAAGTACCGCTTGTGCTACTTCCTGAGGCTTACCAAAACGACCGGCAGGGATGGTTGCAACGATATCTTTCATCACTTGATCATGATATTCCACTGGGATCCCCGCCTTATCGTAAAGCGGTGTATCAACAGGGCCAGGGCTCACTGCGTTGATACGGATCCCACGAGAAAGTAACTCGTTGGAAAGTGTTTTCGACATGTTCAGTAATGCTGCTTTTGTTGAGCCATAAACTGAAGAGTTCACCGGTCCCGTGTGAGCATTTACAGAGGTATTAAAGACCACTGATGCAGAGCTTGCGAACACTGGCAGCAGCGCCTGCATCAAGAAGTAAGGACCTTTAACGTTGATATCATAAATGCGGTCGAACTGCTCTTCTGTCCATACCTCAATTGGCATATACATTGATATACCCGCATTCAGAAAAGCGATATCCAGTTGTCCAAAGTGTTCCTGAACTGTCTGAGCCAGCGCTTTCTGTGCGTTCACATCAGCGGAATCAGCACTCACGACTAACACGTCATTACCCAGTTCTACTTTCGCCTTTGCGATAGAATCAGGGTTAACACCCGTAACAATTACGCGTGCACCTTCTGCAACAAACAGCTTCGCTGTTTCAAGACCAATACCACTTGTTCCACCCGTGATCAGTGCGCGTTTACCTTGTAATCTAGCCATATAACTATCTCCTGTTAGTTTTAACTACTGACCGGCGAATGACCGATTTGATAGCCACTGTATGCTCATGCTCAGATAGTGATAAGATTGTATTTTTAAATATCTTTCATGCATTAAAAGCATAAATGGGTTTTAGGATGGATAGATTACTGTTGATGACATGCTTTGTCCGTACCGCTGAAACAGGCAGCTTTTCCGCAGCCGGCAGGGATTTGGGCTTAGGGCAACCGAACGTGAGTCGTCATATTGCAGCCCTCGAAGAGCATTTGCAGACCAGATTACTTCACAGATCAACCCGCAAGCTTTCCCTGACTCCTGAAGGAGAACGTTATTATTTGGAAGCAAGGCGTATTCTGGAAGCGGTCGAAGAGTCAGAGTCTTCTTTCAGAGGAAATGTTACACCCACAGGGCTATTACGCGTTGCCTGCCCCACAGCATTGGCTCACACATTCTTAGTCCCGCACATCTCAGATTTTTTAGAACGCTACCCTGAGATAACACTCGATCTACAGATTAATGACCGCTATATCAATCTCGTTGATGAAGGGGCTGAGCTGGCAATCCGCATTGGACACCTGGAGGACAGTGCTATGCGTGCCCGCAGACTTGGCATGTTTGAGCGAGTCTGTGTTGCCAGTAACAAGTACTTAGCGAAACGTGGAACCCCTAATACCCCCGAGGATTTAAAAAAACATGATTGTTTGATTTATACCTTGCTGACAACAGGAGCTACCTGGAGATTTCAAGATATCAATGTTCCTGTTTCTGGTCGGCTCAGGGTCAATTCACCCGAAGCAGTACAGAAATTTGTCAATGCAGGGATTGGGATCGCACAGGGCCCAGAATGGTTGTTCGAGGAGGGACTGGAAAGTGGCAATTTACAATTATTACTGACTGATTACACTGCATCGCTCGTTCCCATTCAAGCCGTTTATGTTGCTAATCGACTTTTACCAAAACGGGCGATTGTGTTCATGGATTTTGTTGCTGAGATTTTTGAAAAAAATCCCGGCTTCAAAGTTCAGAACTCAATGAAATGAGCCTGAGATAACGAACTGACATGTTCCCCAATAATTAATGCAGTGTAGAGCTAGCAATGTCTGCTTTGGCACAGAGCGGGCATTTCAGCTTTGCCCTACCCCTGACATCTGAACTTAGCCTTGATACCAGAACCCAGTAATTAGCCCAGCGCACTCATACTGGTCAAACGCACCTCATGGCTTCATAACGATGCGGCCAAGCGGTTTCGCGGTCTCGGCGAATTCGTGGGCTTCGGCAGCGCTGGCCAGGGGGAAGATGCGGTCAATGACAACCCTGATGCGCCCTGCGGCTAGAGCCTGCAACATGTCGTCCACACTTGCCCGGACTCCGGGCCTTTCAAAAAGGGGTCCCATAAATACCCCCATGAGTGTCTGGTTAGACTGCATTGGCGGCCACAAGTCGACAGTCAGGCTGCCACCGCCCGCATTACCGACGAAGACGAGACGTCCTTGCGGAGCGAGTGCAGAAAGCGAAGCAGGCAACGTCGTCCCCACCGGATCGATGACGAGGTCAACACCGGTGCCATGGGTGTACTGTCGGACACTGTCCACGACGTTATTCTCTGCACGATCCACGACATGATGGGCACCAAGTTCAAGCAACCGGCTTCTTCGCTGCGTCCCGCTTGCCACGGCGATGACCGTCGCGCCTGCTTGTGAGGCAAGCTGAACGGCCGCGAGCCCCACGCCACCCGCTGCTGCCTGAATAAGGACGGTTTCCCCGTGCCGGAGCATGCCTCGTGTGAAAAGGCAATGATGCGCGGTTCCAAAAGAAATCGGTAACACCGCCGCTTCTGCCGTATCCACCCCGTCGGGTATCAGCCAGGTTCGTTCCGCAGGCACAGCCCAACGTTCCGCATGTGATCCCTGTATGTTAAAAGCGGCGACTCTGTCCCCAACCTTACGGCTACTGACTTTCGATCCGACTGCAATAACTGTGCCCGCGGCCGCGTAGCCGACGATCCATAAAGGATGAGGCGGCGGAGTTGAACGGCGGTTGATCAGATCCCCACCTTCAATCGAGATAGCCTCGACAGAAATCAGGATGTCGTCAGGCCCTGTGACCGGATCGGGGATATCGACATATTTCAGGACGCCGGGAGCGCCTTCCACGTCATAAACCGCTGCTTTCATAAATTTTCCTCTGTCTTATTAGTCAATGCGGCCCCGTCCGGCAAACCATCCCGGTCCGGCCTATAGCACGTCAGAAATCTCTCTGTTGCCTTTACAGGCAGCGCGGGCTGCCCTGTTGAATTTTCGACGGGCGGAAAGACCCGTAACGCTCAGGGTAGCCTGGCAATCACCTTAATCTCAAACTTGAATCCGTAAAGCCACGTCACGCCGATCCCGGTCAACGTAGGGTAAGGCGCTTCCCCCCAATATTCTGGCAGGATACTCCAGATAGCGTCGAGGTTTGACTCGGGATCGACGACAAAGAGGGTAACGTCAACCACGTCACCGAACGTGCAGCCCGCAGCCGTGAGAACAGCATTAAGGTTATCGAATGCCAGCCTGATCTGCTCTTTAAGATCCTGTTCAGGCGAACCGTCCTCCCGGCTACCCACCTGCCCCGAAACAAACAAGAAACCGTTAGATTTGATGGCCGGTGAATACCGGTTGCGCTCATAGAGCGCCTGTCGCCCGAAGGGAAAAACTGCTTCGCGTGTTGTCATGTTTGTACCTTTGTAATGGGACGAAATCTGCCCGATGAATATAAAGACACTTTACAGGTGCCAGATCGGGTGGATAAACAAGCGACTTTGTTCATCATTGTTTGTAAAATCCAAACAATCGGTGAAAAGAGAGGGTAAGGAATGGATCGTTTCGATGCGATGCGCGCCTTTGCTCGGGTAGTGGAAGCAGGTAGCTTCACAAAGGCTGCCCAAACACTTCATATGAGCAAAACCACGGTGACACAACTCATTCAGCAGTTGGAAGCGCGGCTGCGCGTCAGGTTACTCCATCGCACCACCCGCAAGCTTGGTGTCACTCCTGATGGAGCGGCGTACTACGAGCGCGTCCTTCGCCTGCTGGCGGACATGGATGATGCTGAAAACAGCCTGTCAAGTACGGCGATTACGCCCGGAGGACGGCTACGGGTGGATGTGCCCAGTCCGCTGGCCCGCCTTGTGCTGGTGCCGGCGCTACCGGCTTTCCACGCGCGCTACCCTGATATCCAGTTCGACATGGGCGTGAGTGACCGGGTGGTGGATCTGATCGGCGACAATGTGGACTGCGTCCTGCGCGGTGGCGAAATCAACGACCAGTCCCTGATCGCCCGTCATGTCGGCGATTTGCAAATCGGCGTCTACGTCGCCCCCAGTTATGTGGAACGCCTTGGTGCCCCTGCGCATCCGCGAGAGCTGGAAAACACTGACCATCGCATAGTGGGATTCTTGTCCTCACGCACCGGCAAGATTGATTCTCTGTTACTGCACTGTGAGAGTGAACATATTGAAATCAAGAGCAGTTATGTGCTTGCAGTGGATGATGGCAATGCTTACCTCGAAGCTGGGCTGGCCGGGTTAGGCGTGATTGCGCTGCCAGTCTATATGGCGGCAGCACATCAGGCTTGTGGCTCCCTGATTCCGCTATTTGAAAATTGGCGTATTAATCCAATGCCCCTGTACCTGGCATTTCCGCCAAACCGCCATGTCAGCGCCAGACTGCGAGTTTTTATTGATTGGATCGTTGAATTGATGCAGCAGCATGTCCCCCATTCCAACAATAAGTAATGACATCCCAGCCCCCTGATTCGCTCATCAGCGTCGATTGGTGCTCAGACCGGGTGGCATTTGCGGTTCGATGATGGCGTGACTACCCAATGTCTCCGGATGATAAATAAATGAGCAGTCTCAGGCCTTCTGATAAACCCTTTAAAGTCTCCGAGATTAACCGTCTCTTCAACATTGAGACGATTTATTATGAGCTTTCTGTACCACATCCCCGGCACGTTCATCTCACCTGATTATTTGCAAATAAAACCTCTTCACATCACTGCCCTCGCCAAAATAAACAATCTTAAACACCGAACAGAAGATGACTCTCAGCGCTAATTTCTACCCTACTGCAAAAAATTAAGGTTTTTCCACTGATCAAATGAACAAACCGTCAGAGCTGTCAGGTGAAACTAAAAGTGAGAGCTGTGTAACGTTCCCTTAACACGACAATTGACGAATGTTTTGCCGTGGGTATTGTCTATATCTTACAAACGAGCAAACAAAACTGATCATATGAGCAAAAAGCTGAGTATCTAAAACCATAACCCAGTTTGCTTGTCATTCAGTTATCGCTTTCAGCTCTGTCATTTCTTAACGATAGTTCAGAGGTAGTTCAATGAAACAGGACCTTGTAGCGGGTATAGATTCCTCCACCCAGTCTTGTACCGTCATGCTGCGTAGTCTTGAAAATGGCAAGGTGATCGCACAGGCGCGTAAGTTGCACCCACCGACCACGCCGCCGTGTAGCGAGCAGGATCCGCAAGCCTGGTGGGATGCTTTAGTCTCCGCGCTCACTGAATTAAAACAGTGGTGGCCACGTATTGCAGGTCTGGCTGTCGGTGGCCAGGGGCACGGCCTCGTCATGCTTGATAATCACGATCGTCCGTTGCGTCCTGCGAAGCTGTGGAATGACACGGAGTCTGCACCGCAGGCGCGTGAATTGTGCGAGAAGATTGCTCCGGAAGAATGGGCACGCCTGACGGGTTCCGTTCCGGGGCCGGCAATGACCATTTCTAAACTGGCCTGGACAGAACAAAATTATCCGGGGCTGCTGGAAAAAGCCCACCGCATCATGCTGCCGTTTGATTATCTGGTTTACCGTCTGAGCGGTAGCTTTGTGTGCGAGCGCGGCGGGGCATCCGGTACGGGTTACTTCAACCCCTTCACCAATAGCTGGGAACCACAGCTGGCAGCGGTGGTTAACAGTCAAATTGACTGGATTTCCCGCTGGCCCACTATCATCCCGTCGCATCAACCGGCTGGCGTTGTGAAGTTAATGCCCGAACTGGCTGGACTGGCGGGGGCAATCGTGGGTGTCGGGACCGGCGATAACATGTCCGCCGCGTTAGGGATGAACCTGAAAACCGGTGATACCGGTATCTCTATCGGGACCAGCGGTACGTTATATGGCATCACCAACAAAGGTATTACCGACAGCACCGGCACCATCAACGGTTATGCCGATGCGGCCGATCGCTTTATCCCCATGATTACTACGCTGAACGCCGCCAAAGTCACCGATACATTTCGCAAAATGCTGCGCGTTACCCCTGACGAATTCGACGAGCTCGCGCTGAGTTCCCCACCCGGCGCCAACGGTCTTCAGCTTGTTCCGTGGCTGGACGGCGAGCGCACGCCCAACCTTCCTGACGCCACGGGACACATGCGTGGATTACGTACCACCACAACGATGCAGGATATGGCACGCGCCACCGTGGAAGGCGTGTTGTGCGGCCTGCTGGCGGGCGGTCTGGTACTGAAACAACACGGTTTCACTGACGACGGTCGCATTATTGTCACCGGCGGCGGCGCAAAGTCACGAGCCTATCGTCAGATTCTGGCTGACCTGACGGGCAAGCCCGTATGGATTTCTCCGGTGGGTGAAACGGCAGCCGCGGGTGCAGCCATTCAGGCTGCCGCTGCCGTGCTGGGATGCACAAATATTGAAATGGCCGATCGCTGGAGTGTGCCGCTTGAGAAAGTGGCCGGGCCACAACAAGATGCGCGCCATGTCCTGGACGCTTACGTTACCTATGCCAATGCATTATCAGGAGAGCTGCAATGATTTCAATAACTACCCCTGCCAAAATCAAACCGCCTAAGCAGCCGCTCAAAGTCCCTGCAGAAGCGGGCATCGCCGTGGTTTTCTTACTGGTCATGCTGGGCGGGTTTATCGCCACGCCTAACTTCCTGACTGTTTCGAACATGATGGTGTTGCTTCTGAACGGCGCGGTCATCGGCTTCCTTTGCCTGGGACAATCCTTTGTCCTGCTGACCGGGGGTATCGACCTCTCCTGCGGCTCCATCGTGGCGATGACCTGCGTGGTTGCGGCGTTGCTGATGGAGAAATTTGGCATTCCGTGGCAGCTTGCCGTACCCATCGTGTTGGCGGTGGGTGCGCTGAGTGGGCTGGTAAATGGTCTGATAATCGAACGCACTGGCGTGCCGCCATTCATTGTCACCTTTGCGATGATGGGGGTTGCGGCATCCATACCACAAATTATCACCGGCGCCGAATCGATACGCGTGACGCAAATTGGTTACAGCCTCATCGGTCAGTCAAAACCGCTGGGTATTCCGTTCCCCGTCATAGCGCTGCTGCTGGCCATTGTTATTGGTGTCATCTTCCTGCGCCGCACCATCACCGGGACTCACATCTATGCGGTCGGCGGTAACGCAGATGCTGCACGCTTATCGGGGATCAGCATTCCACGCATCACCCTGTTGGTGTATGCAATTTCCGGACTTTGTGCGGCATGCGGCGGCCTGATTTATGGATCGCGTCTGATGACAGGCTATCCGACGGCGGGCCGTGGTGACGAACTGTTCTTCTCAATCGCGGGTGCGGTGGTCGGTGGCGTCAGTCTGTTTGGCGGCACCGGCAGCCTTATCGGCGCGATGATTGGCGCCATGCTTATTGCCTCAATATCGAATCTGATGAACGTGCTGAACGTCAGTGCCTACTGGCAGCCGCTGGTCATCGGCCTGATCATCCTGTTCGGCGTCACTTTCGATACCTTACGTACCTCGAAAAAAATCGTGATCCCCTGGCTTAAAGTCAGGAAGTCACGCAAAACACAACAATAACGCTTCTTAAACCCTGACCTACGTATATCCAGGAGATAAACATGAAACTCCGTACCACAATCACCTTAGGTGCAGCGATAGTCGCACTGTCCTGCATGCTCGCCGGCTGTAACCGTGAGGGTACTGAAAGCACCGTGGGTGCCGGCAAAAAAACATTGGGCGTTACGCTGCCGAACCTCACCAACCCTTATTACGTTGCCATGAAAAAAAGCTTTGAAGACAATGCAGCGGCACAGGGCCTGAACGTAAAAATTTCGATTGCTGATAATGACGACGCCAAGCAACTTTCGCAGGTGCAGAACTTCATTGAACAGAAGGTGGATGCTGTCGCAGTGAACTGCGTCTCCTCAGGCCCGTGCGTGTCGATCATAAACCAGCTTAATCAGGCAAAAATTCCGGCGTTTGCCATCAACATCCTGCCGGATACCGAGGGGATGAAGCAGCAAAACGTCACGCTGGTTCAAGGTGTTCAGACCGATCAGCGTGAAGGCGGCAAGCTCATTGGCCAGCAGTTGTTGAAAGACATTGGTGAAAATGGCACGGCGACAGTGGGTATCGTGGGAGAACCAACCTCCATTGCCGCAAATGCACGTGATGAAGGCTTCAGGGAAGCCGTGGCATCCAACAAAAACATTAAGTTCGTCGCGCTGGTCAATGGCAAAGTAGAAGAAACAACCTCCCTGAAAGTCACCACTGAAATGCTGCAGGGCAGGCCAGAAATTAACGTCGTGTACTCAGACACCGAACCTTCCGCGCTCGGGTCACTGGCGGCAATCCAGCAACTGGGTGTCAGTGACAAAGTGAAGCTGTATGCGTTTGTGGATAAAGAAGGCGTCAAAGCCGTTCAGAACAACAGCATATTGAAAGCCGGTGCGATTCAGGAGCCGGTTAAACTGGCTCAGTTGCTGGTTGAAAATGCCAGGAAGAGTCTGAACGGTGAACAGGTTCCAGCCATGATCAACAACCCACCGCTGCTGGTCACCAAAGACAACGCAGCATCGGTAATGGGTTCAGCATACTGACTTAAGTGAAAGGCGAAGAATGATGAATTATGTGGCGAAGCAGGTCAAAATCGGTTTTTCGGGTGTGCAGGTTCTCCACGGTGTGGATTTCAGCGTAAAGCCTGGCGAGATCCACGGCCTCTTTGGCCATAATGGAGCGGGTAAATCAACGCTACTGAAAATCCTGGCGGGCGTTAACACGCAGGATAGTGGAGAGCTGATGATCGGCGAAACGCCGGTGCACCTTGCTTCGCCACGGGATGCACTCAACAAAGGCATTGCTTGTGTGTATCAGGAACTCCGTCTCATTCCCGGCATGAGCGTCTGGCAAAACCTTTTTCTCGGACGTGAATGTCGTAAAGGCAGTGGCTTTATAGATGATGCAAGTATGATCGCGCATACCGAGAAAGTACTGAATGATTACCATCTGAGTTTCAGCGCTACCGCGCTGGTCAAAAATTTGTCACATCCTGAAAAGCAGATGCTGGAGGTGGTTTCTAACCTTGATCGTGACGCCCGTTTTCTTTTCCTCGATGAACCGACAACCGCGCTGGAAGGTGCGCAGGCAGAAGAACTGCTGCAGGCAGTACAACGTATCGCACGCGAAAAGCAGATTGGCGTAGTGCTGGTCTCTCATAAATTAGACGAAGTGTTGGGTGTTTGTGATGAAGCGACCGTCATGTGCGGCGGCCGGGTGATTTACAACGAAGGCAAAAAGACGCTGAGCAAAAGCGCCATCATTGACGCTATTGTGGGCGATGCAAATGCCTATCAGGCGCCGTCTAACAGCCGTAGTCTGATACGCGGCGCGATGGGCAACCCCTGGCTCTCGGTCACCAACCTGCAGACTGATCGCCTGAAAGGCATCAACCTTGAGGCATATCGCGGGGAAATTTTGGGTATATACGGGCTGGCCGGCGCAGGGCGAACGCGCTTGTGCCAGACGCTGTTTGGGTTGGAAACCGTTACCGGTGGTGACATCCGGCTGGGTCACAAAGAATACCATCCTTCTTCACCGGCAAAAGCCATTGATAAGGGGATTGCTTACCTGACAGAAGAACGTAAAAAAGATGGCTTCATTCCTCAGATGTCGAGCTATGCCAACGCCATGCTGCCGGTTCTGAAAAAATTCCGTTCTGGCGGATTTGTCAGTCACAGCGCGGCGCGGCAGGCCGCCGCTGAGTTGCTGAGCAAGATGAATACGCTGGGAACGCTGAGCGGACCGATTAAATCGCTTTCCGGCGGCAATCAGCAAAAAGTTCTGCTCGCCAGGGTCATTGCGCAAAACGCCAATCTGGTATTGCTGGATGAGCCGACCAAAGGCGTCGACATTGGGGCAAAAGCGGATATTTATCGCATCATCCATCAGCTGGCGGATAAAGGCTGCTGCGTCATCGTGGTATCGAGTGAGGAAGAGGAATTGCTGGACGTGGCAGATACCATTACGGTGTTCCGACAGGGTAAATGCGATGGTGTGATTATTCCTGCACGCGACCTTAAACCCGCAGATCTTCGCAAAGCCGCATGGGAGCATGCTGAAGCCCAGGCTTAGGGCACTCAATCCCCGGAACAGAACGCATCCAACGGCCAGCTAAGCTGGCCGTTTTTGTTTCAGCGTTTAATTAACGTGCCAGCGGCGAGAGGGCAAAAAAATGGCAGACTTTTACATCTCGGGTATGCGCAGAGACAATGCAGGGCAACACATTCAGCACGTTAATTTTAATGATGCGATGTTATAAGCGAATGAGCGCTTCCGGCGAAGCGCTCAGTGTCATTACTCAAAATCAGCGTGTCGTTTGAACATGGTTTCACTGGTTTCACGCAGTTGTTCCATGAGTTCCAGCACGATGGCATCATAGGTGATAAAGCAGAGTTGCTCGAAAGAGGAACCCATTGGCTGCGAAAACTGGCCCGGTGTGCGATCGTTTTCAGTTTTGACCGTTCCCGGTAATACCAGCACGCAGTTGGCCAACTGACCAATCGCAGAGTCTTTCTTCATGGTAACCAGCGCCACGTCGACACCACACTCAACGGCTTTCTGCGCCAGGCTCTTGAGACTGCCTGTTTCGCCACTGCCTGAACCAATAATTAACAAATCACCCGCTTTCGTATGAGGTGATGAAATTTCCCCGACTACGCTGACCGAGAAGCCTAAATGCAATAAACGGTTAGCGAACGCGCGGATGGCAATACCGCTGCGCCCTGCACCTTGCAGGAAAATATGCTTCGCATTACGGATCTTCCCGATAAAATGCTGTGCCTGATCATTGTCGATATTGAGCGCGTTTTGTTCTAGTTCCCTGAGAATACTAACAGTATTTTCTTGAACACCCATTTTTTTTTCCTCCGGTCAGGCAATTGTACGGCCACCATCCATGAGGATCGTCTGTCCCTGGATGTAAGAATTTGACTTATCAGCAAGGAAGATGGCCAGGTTTGCGACATCATCGATTGTACCCAGACGACGGACCGGAATTTTCTCCAGTACTGCGTCTAAATCTGCCTGCGTCGGGTAATTAACACGCATCATTTCGCCGGTGTCGATAAGACGCGGCGCGATAGCGTTGACGTTAACACCTTTTGGACCCAACTCCTTTGCCAGACCACGAATAAGGCCTTCCCCCCCCGCTTTACTGGCCGGATAGCTCACCCCCCCGCCAGTACCTGACAGCGCAGAACCGGAGGAGATGTAAACGATTGAACCCTGGTTAGTTAAGAAGTCATCGTAGAATGCTTTGACCGTATTGAATAAACCCGTCAGGTTGATTGAGAGTGTTTTGTTCCACTCTTCGAAAGTAATGTCTTTGACTTTATTGGCAAAAGCGACACCTGCGTTCAAAACCAGAATGTCGATACGGCCATAAGTTTCGATAACTTTTCTGCGCACTTCAGCCAGTGCCTGCGGATCAGAGACGTCCGTTTTGACAAAGAGCGATTTAACATTGCCAAAGGTCAGTTCTTGCGCAGTTTTGATGCCATTAGCCTCGTTATAATCGACAATGACGGTATGCGCACCGCGTTCGGCGAATTGTTTTGCAATTCCTTTACCAATCCCATGCGCACCACCGGTAATTAGCGCAACTTTACCTTCAAAATGACTCATCGGTTGTTCTCCTGAATCTTTGTACTTAACGTGAGAGAAATCCCCCACGTCTGCGGTCTACATAATGATTACGCGCTCAATTAAGAGCGCGTGAATGTATGTTGGATACTTAATGCATGACAGACTTTAAGGCCTGATAGCTTGCTTTAGGGTTGTCATTAAATAATGCGCCACCGACAACAATTAAATCAGCACCCGCCTCCTGTACTTTTTCCGCTATTTCCAGATTAACGCCACCGTCGACTTCAATTTGAATGTGCCGGCCAGCAATCATTTCTTTGGTTTTCTTAATTTTCTCGAGGCTTTTCTCGATGAAAGTCTGCCCAGGTTGCCCCGGGTTAATGGTCATAATCAGGATGTAATCAATATCGTCCAACAAATATTCCAGAACACTTTCAGGCGTACCCGGATTGATGACCACACCGGCTTTTCGCCCGGCCTTTTTTATTTTCTGTAAAATAAAATGCACATGCGACGTTGATTCATAATGCACTGAGATCATTTCTGCGCCGGTATTGATAACATCATCAATATGTCTTTCAGGATTAGCCAGCATCATGTGTACGTCGAAAGTCATTTTGCTGGCTTTTTTCATTGCAGCAATTTGATTCGGCCCAAAGGCAATATTATTTACAAAGGTTCCATCCATTAAATCAACATGCAATATTTCAGTATTCTCTTCTTCTAAAAAGCGGAGCTCATCTTGCAGACTTAAGATATTCGCGCCAAAAATTGATGGTAAAATCTGTGCCATGGTAAGCAAACCTCATTTTTAAAATCAATGGAATACAGTGCTCAACCAATACGTCAATACTTCCCACGGGCCAGTCAGTACAAAGTCAGTACCCTGCCCCTGCAAGCCGACGCCTGCGCCATGCAGGAATTGGGTTGCACCCGGAGCCACATACCCGCCTAAATACATCACGACAATACTGAACAGTAAGGTTGAAATAATTGAGCGGATGACGTTTCCGTTGCTGGCCATTACGGTCATGGTTGTCATATAGATGATTGACATCAGAACGCCGATTGGGAAAATCATGATGCCCGGTAAAATCAGTGCGCAAAGCATGGTCAACGGAATGGTGATAACGGTGACGGTGATGGTCGCTGGGTCGCCCAATGCCAGGGCACAGTCCATACCGATGTTCAGTTCGGCGTCTTTACCCATCTGCTTTTGCATAATATCTTTGGCACTTTTCCCAATTGGAGACAGTCCTTCCATCAGGACACCCACCACTTTAGGCAGGAGCACCATTACCGCAGCCACCCCCATTGCCATCGGGACAATAGTGGTCACAGGCTGTTTCGTCAGCAGTCCAAGCAGACAACCTACAATGACACCGATGATAGCGGGTTCACCAAACACACCCAGACGTTTCTGTACGCTCTCCAAATCAACATCGAGCTTGTTCAGGCCGGGGATCAGGTCGATAATTTTATTGACCAGCAGTGCAAAAGGTAATGTCCAGCCTATATGGATCATGGTGGTACAGGTCGTCCCTTCCAGGCCATAATATTTCTGCCAACGGGGAGCAATTAAATCGCCAATAAACAGAGCGATAACGCTAAGTGCGACTGCCACGCCAAAACCGATAAAGAAGCTGTCAAACACGAAATAGGCCAGCGCGCCGGGAACCAGGAAGTGCATATAATTCCAGATATCAACGTTCAGCGTTTTGGTTAATTTAAGACGAACAAGTAGCAAATTAAGAATAATACCCACTGGAACAACTAAAGCGGCAAAGGGTGCCACCCATGCGGCCGCTCCCACCGCAGGCCATCCGATATCAGCCACAGTGAATCCGCTTCCCAGTTTTGAATAGTAGGCAATTGCCGGTTGCAGGGATGTACTCAACAGATTAACAACCAAACCTAAACCAATAAAACCGATACCCACGGTGATACCAGACTTAATGGCAGCACCGACTTTCATGCGGAAAACCAAACCCAAAATGAAGATGACAAGTGGTAGGATTGCCGTTGCCCCCATGCTTGTTATCGTTAGCATTATGTTTTTTAACATGTCCATCTTGTCATCCCCTGTGTTTTCTTATTAGTTTTTAGCCAGCTCTGTTAATAAATCCCCTAGTTTTTTTCGTAACACAGCTTCATTAATCCCGGTGATAAACCCGGCCACACTCATATGCGGTTTTCCGATATCACCTTTGTAGTTATTCGTGGTTAACACAACATCAGCATTCTGTAATTCAGAAGGAAGTTCTGACATGCTGCATTTATTTATTTTGAACTGAGTAATGCCATATTCTGTACACACGGATTTCACTTCATCAGCAGCGATAGTTGACGTTGCGACACCGCTCCCGCAGGCTACGAGGATATTAATCATCATTATGCTCCTGAACTCTTATTGCATGACGGTGGAAATAAAAAGTGCCTGCGCTTTCTCGGAAGGAAGCTCAAGTAAATTTTGATAAAAGTCTTCCATTTGAAGATGACTAAAAAGGGCCTTCAGCAGTTGCAGCTGATTAGCCGGATCGGTAACGACCAAATTGATAATGAGTTTGACCCACAATTTATCGTCGCCATCAGCCTGATCAACCTGAACCGGTTCAGGTAAGCGAATAATATAAATCGACGGGCTGTTGGCCTGGTTGCTGTCGCAATGTGGGATCGCCACAGAATAACCATCAAGCAAAATACCGGTTGGATACAGGGCTTCGCGTTCACGCAGTGCTGCCAGATAGGTCTTTTTCACTATCCCTTCTGAATACAGCTTTTCATGGATGTGCTGCAGCACCTCATCGTAATTTTTGAATGCTGCACCATCTGCAACATTAATAGTGACTGTACTCACCTTTTCACCTCGCCTTTTTGCTCATTAGAGCAATTGTTATCGATCACATGAGCAGTTATAGCATGCCAATTTTCCGCGCAAACAGAAAACATGCAAAAGTTATAAGCTGATCACAAAATAAATGCATAAGTGCACGCAAATAATTGCTCACATGAGCAACATCGAGTAATTCATCTTTTAGATCAATCAAGTCAACCGGAGAGGGGAAGTAAAGTTTTTCTTATAAATCAGACGGATAATAGATTTTTTGAAGGTTTATATATGCGAACTGACCTATGTCAGAGGATTTGGCCATGCTCTGATCTAAGTCATGAGGGTTTACTGAATGACTGATAGAAGTGCCTAATGCATGCCTGAGAGGAAGGTGATCAAGGGCGCGGGCTACGCCCCTGTTGCTGATGTTCCGGGATCTATTTCAATCAGGAATTGACAAGCTTCACCGCAGTATCGAAGTCAGTGATTAACACATCTAAAAGGCCTGACTTCAGGGAAGCGACGATGCCTTCATACTTCTGTTCTCCCCCCGCCACACCAATCACGGTTTTCGTGTTACGCAATTGTTCGGTTGAAATACCAAACCCAAGACGGCTCATCGGGCTATCAAGGATCTCGCCTTTACTGTTAACGAGAGTAATGCAGACATCCGCAGCGATATCTTTCTCAAACAGATTTTTTTGCCACGACTCGGGAAAAATATCACACAAACTGGATGAGCCCGTTTTCCAGGCGCCAATACCGGTGATGACAACATCCAGCTGAGAATAATATTGTTGGGTATCCACCACAGCCGGATCACTGGCCAGTTTTTGGGCCAGGCTTTCATCATCCACCCACATCGGCACATACATAGGATGAGCCTTGCCCTGAGAGATAGTCGACAGTCTGTGGATAAGGTCGATCGGGCCCTGGCTAAATTCAATGCCGGGATGAACGCCAGATAGCTGAACAACATCTAATGCCGGCAAGCTGGTGAGTTGACTCACTGTGCTGGATAAAACGCGTCCCCAGGCAATACCAACCTTCATTCCCTCAGCGAGATTATTGTTGAGATAACTTGCAGTGATACCACCCAGCTTCTCATTCAGTTCTTCCTGATTGGACCAGGATTCTGACACGGAAAGCACGATTGCCTTCTGCAGACCATACTTTCCGCAGAGATTAAGTGCGATCTCTTCGTCAAGCAGTTGCTGCTTTGGAAAGAGAAACTTCACATACTCTTCCTTTATTGCCTCATCGATAAGACGCGCCGCTTTAAATCTCGAAATCTCGAGTTCTTCAGCAATCTCAGTTTTGGTCTTCATCTCAACAAAGTAACGTCGGACGACGAGAGAGTAGATATAGCGGGGATCGTAACCTGACCAGCGGCTGTTTTTTATACGTTTAGGCATAGAGCATTCCATCTTCATCCAAAGACAATATCAGCTGAGTTAAACTGTTACCCCTGCAATTTACTCATAAGAGTACACTTTTACCTGCTCTTTTGACATGAGCAAATGAGTCTTATCTTTTGGCGGTGTGATAGCTGACACAGCTGATGATAATGGGTGAAGAGACCAGAGTTTTTTAGACGGTGGCAAGGCTTTACATTATGTGCTCTCAATCAGTGACGCTGAGGCCTGTGATTTCTGTTTTTTGGCGTGAAACGGGTTACATTGCTCATGTGTTCCTCGCAGATAAAAATGCCCATCGGGTGCGGCCTGAGTTCCACCGGGACAACCATTCATCCCAGATTTTCCGTTTTTTCCATTAAGACCAGCCCCACCGTTTTGATTACCGATTACCACGGATCCCCCTTTTCCTCCAGTTCCGCCTTTCCCGCCTTCACCTCCCTGACAGGCAAACGCTATAACGGAAAATCCCGTTAAAAAAAGATAAGAAAACAATTGAGCTCTGTTCATGTCTTTTCTCCAGGTTGCATCGGGTTTCGTTAGTTAGGGTAGCTGATTTATATTTCAATCCGTTCACTTTGCGCTGCGCCATTCTAAATCAGTACAAAACACATAGCGAAAAGATCTGATAGCCACTTAGGTGCAAGATAAAACATAGAATTTTAAGGGATGCACTTATGAAATTCCCACATCCATGTGTGAATTTACCCATTTCGTAGCCAGTGACTAAGAAACTATTTACACGCTATAAGATTGGCCATCTGTTCCTGGTCCGGCAGACCGACGATCTGTTGAAGCATGTTGGCGTGGTTAAGATAATAAATTGCTGGAGTACCGCTTGCCCCCACATCTTCCATCAATTTCTGGTTGTATTGGATCTGCGAGAAAATCGGCTGCGGCGTTTTCTCCAAAAGTGCAGGCTTGTTTTTGCCACCCGACAACTCGAAATCCTGCCAGACCTTCGCGGGGTTTTCAGAAGACAATATCGCAGCCGCGTAACGGCCACTGTCGGGCTGCATGACACCCACTAACTGCGTTTTCATAGCGATTTTATTGTCCTTAATATAGGGCTGCACTTCCTGTCTGAATTTTGTACAGTAAGGACAGAAAGGATCGGCAAACACGATAATCTGGCAATTTGCATTATTACTGCCTTCCGTGATACCGGCAGCTTTGGAGAGTGTTTTCCACATCTCGCGGCCAGCAGGGATGTAAATCTCCTCTTTTATGACCTGTTCGCTGAGGTTACTTCCATTCTCATCGTACATATAACCTGATATGGCATGTTTTTTATCGGGGGTCAGATAAATTGTCACCCCCGTTCCCTGATATTTTCCCAACCAGCCCTGGACCCCGCCGGGAGCCGTGAAAGGTTTGATTATTTCTATACCTTGTTTTTCCAACTGCTTGATCGGTGCGGGAAGCGCTGCGGGCGTTGCTGCCTGAACCTGCGAGCCGATAAGTGCAGCAGATAACGCGAGGATGTATTTGTTCATTCTTATCTCCATATAATACGGCCCTGTTACGAACCGTTGTAGGTACTGCTGCTTTCAAAATTCAGGTAGCATCGCCAGAACTGGCACTCAATGCCTTGCTTATGCGGTTGAGCCCCTCAGCAAGCATAGCGCGTGGACAAGCCAGATTAAGGCGGATGTGCCCGTCGCCGTTACTGACAAACATTTGCCCCCCTTCAAGCAATACACCCGCATGTCTGGCAAAAAAGAGGGTTACTTCTTCCTGATTACTGACATCTACCAGACGAGAGATATCAATCCAGGCAAGATAAGTCCCTTCCGGAATGATAAAACGGGCCAGCGGATGATATGTCCCCAGGTAGTCCTGCAGAAAACGGAAGTTCTCGTCAATGTAGTGCCTGACCTGAGTCAACCACTCATCGCACTCGGACCAGGCGGCCTTGTTAGCCACCAGGCTCAGCGGAGAGATAAAATCATCATGCAGGCGAAGCCATTCGGCTCTCACTGAGGCATCAGGGATCATGATGTTTGCAAGCAGGTTACCCGCCAGGTTGAACGTTTTGCTGGTCGACATGCAGGTGATAATTTTATGATTTTCAGGAAAAATTGACGCGGCGGGGATATGCGTGACGCCCGAGCGGGATAAATCACAGTGGATTTCATCAGAAATAACCCACACATCATGTTTAAGGCATAACGCTATCATTTTCTGCAACTCATCACGTCGCCAAACTCGCCCGGTGGGATTATGCGGGTTACAGAGAAAGAAGGCTTTAATTCGCTGCTGGTCATCGCTCAGGGCTTGTTCCATTGCCTCAAAATCTACCGCCCAGTGGCCTTCGTTATTTCTAAGCGGGCAATCGACGACGCGACGACCGCTATAGTCTCCGGCTTTTTTAAACGGTGCGTAAGAAGGGGTCAGGATGAGGATGCTGTCTTCTTCGTGGGTCAGTAACGGCACCAATCGGTTAAGCGCAGGGATAATACCCGGGGAGAAAACAATGCTTTCTTCCTGAAACCGGTATCCGTAATTCCTTTCACACCAGGCCCCAAAAATCTCATAGTAATCCCTGTCATAAATGCGGGTGTAGCCAAGAATTTTTTTATCTAACCGGGAACGTATGGCTTCAAGCACCGGCTCGGGGGTGGAAAAAGCCATGTCTGCTACCCAGAGGTTTATAAAACCATTGGCCGGTACTTCCGGCGCGGGGCCTTCATGGGCACCAAACATATATTCACGCCAGCCGTCGATGGTTAAGCTGTCTGTCCCTGCCCTGTCCACTGCTTCATCAAAATCGTATTTCATAGAGGTTACCCGATTAGTTTATCCAAAGAGGTCACAGCGTCACTGATTTTGCTAACGATTAGATATTCCATTGCTTTAAAACCTAAAAAACCATTTGCAGAGTGATCAAGTCATGACTGGCACGTTGATATCACTGCCGTATTTTCTGACCCGGTGCCTTGATCACCAACAGAATGCCCGCAAGGACTGCCAGCGTTGAAAATGCCATTCTGAGGCTCAATGACTCGCCCAAAAATGTTACGCCTCCCAGCATCGCCAGACAGGGCACACTCAACTGAACCGTACTGGCTGCAACAGACTCAAGACGAGGTAAAAGTGAATACCACAGCACATAGGCTCCTGCAGAAGCACCCGCACCAGAGAGCACTGCCAGGAGAATTCCGATACCGTCGAAGTGCGCTCCCTGGCTAATGAACGGCGACAACACCAGGGCAAAAGGTACAGCAAGGATGAAATTTGCCGCAGTGGCCTGCGCTGCATTGGGAGAGCGCTTTCCGCAAAGGGTATAAGCCGCCCAGGCAAGGCCTGAAAGCGCCATCAGAACAGCGCTGCCCAAGGGGGGCGTTTTGGCACCAGGTAAGAGAAGAGCAGCCATGCCGGCTACAGCCAGCCCAAGCCCCGTTGCTCTGGAAAAAGACAGCCTTTCCCCATGGAAAAGGCCATGAGCCACCATCGCCAGTTGCACAACGCCAAACAAGAGCAAAGCACCTGTTCCTGTATCCAAATGGATATAGGCAAGGGAGAAACACAGGGCGTAGGCCATAAGAAAGAACCCGCTTTTCAAGCTCCAGACGCCCTGCTTTTTCCCCTCACGTCTCAACAACAGTGGTAACAAGACCACCGCCCCGCTCATCAGGCGAAGGTCACTGAACGTCACCGGGTCAATATGTTCGCCTTTCAACGCAATCCGACAGAGCACAGAATTGGCTGCGAATGCCATCATTGCTATCACTATCTTGAATCCAACAGACCGCCCCATCAGCGTGACGCCTCAAAATTAATAAATTACGTGATAATCTATCAATTAGTAGGTAGGATGGCAATATCTACTTATGGTAGCCAGACACTAAAATGGTACCCCTTTTCAGGTCATGCCTGGAGCATTGACCTTTATCATTGCCAGATTTATGTGAAGCCGTAGACCCGCTACTAACAAAGGAGAACATATGCAAGATTTCAACGTACTGCTCGAAGCAGCATCAGATTATAACGAATTTGTTGGCAGCGGAGCAGAAGAAGACCGCAACGCATTGCGGCATTTTGAGGGGCTTGCCAACGAGGCATTACCTGACGATGTCATTAGTAAGCTCTCGCAACTTCCGGGTTCGTACAGCATTCTGGTAGCTGCTGAAATGTGGTGCCCCGACTGCCATAAAAACTTGCCTGTAATCCATGCCATTGCCGCGTCAGCGCCAGCAATACGTCTGGGTATTATCACCCGCGACAAGGCTGAAGCCGTCTTTAAGGCACACTTTGGTGTCGATAAAGTCAAAATTCCGTTTGCCGTGGTACTGGATGAGAACGCGACTCCGCTGGGGCAGTTTATTGAACGACCTGAAAATGCTACCGGCAAGAATGGAGAAGTGAGCGAGAGGTACAAAAACGGTGAGCTTCTGGTCGATACCGCCCGCGAAGTGACTTCAATTTTTCCAGGAAAATAAGAGAGCGTTAAAGTTAAATTAATTGAATCTCAACTTGAAGGTAATAAACCTGGAAGTTGAGCAATGCCAGGGAAATAATAAAAATAAACCATAGCAACAATGCCCTTAGCCCTGCATCTAAGCAGGGCTTTTTTCGCGTAAAGAAAGCATGCTACGCAGTCTTGTATGTGCAACCAAAATGCTACGCCCGTTTATTCAGTGGCCAACGATAGCACCTGCAGCTTCACGAAGCTTTACACGCCCTTTAAATGTAAGCAGAACTCCAGGCAACGATAATCCCGGCAACATATTCCGCATCCTGAGGATGCGTCAGAAGATGATCTGCTTCACCCAGTGAGATAAAGCTTTTGGGGTGTCTGGCGGCTTTAAAAATTTTCTCTGCCTGTTCAATCAGCACGGTATCATCATTGGGAGCATGAAAAATCAGCAGCGGCTTATTCATGGTAAATACCTTCTCCGCTATTTTATGCTCCTGAATGTTATCCAGCATTTGCTTTTTGAGCGTGAATACCCGGCCTGCAAGCTCTACCGGGAAAGCGCCATGGTTCCTGATATCTTCGATATTGTCTTTGAACAACCGCTGTACATGCGTCAATTCGCCTGGCGAACCGATGGTTACGACCGCTCTGGCTTCAGGCACTTTGGCTGCAATAGAGAGGATTGCCGAACCGCCAAGGCTGTGACCAATCAGCAGCGAAGGAGCCTCGTATTCCCGACGAAGATAATCGACCGCGCACAGCAGGTCAGAAATATTCGAGGAAAAATTAGTATTGGAAAAATCGCCTTCGCTGTTGCCTAACCCGGTGAAATCAAAGCGAAGCACCGCAATTGAATTTTCTGTCAGTTTCCTGGCAATGCGTGCAGCTCCTTTCAGATCCTTCCCGCAGGTAAAGCAGTGCGCCAACAGGGCAAAGGCTTTTGGATTTTCTGGCAATTCAAGCAACCCGGCAAGTTCCTCACCTTCTGCATTTTTGAAGGTAAATTTCAATTTTTTCATTATGTTAACTTTCAGAATGGTTGAATTACAAGCAAGATGCCTATCAGCCGCCCCATCATGGGGCGGCTTTGCGAGGTTACGACGAACTTATCTGCGAACGGCCATGATACCGGCATCGACATCCCAGATGGCGCCAGTCACCCAAGAGGCTTTGTCGGACAACAGGAAGAAGATGGTATTGGCCACATCTTCCGGCGTGCCGACACGCCCCAGCGGATGGAAAGCGTTCAGCGATTGCATTGCGCCGGCAATGTCTTCTTTCGCCATGAAGCCTTCATAAATCGGGGTATGCACGATCCCTGGCGAGACCGCGTTCACGCGGATACCCGCACTGGCCAGCTCAATGGCCAGGTTGCGTGTCAAGGCATGGAGACCGGCTTTGGCCATGGAGTACGCGGAAGCCGGTGAGTCGCCGAGTGCGGCTTGCGCGCCAATGGAGCCCACGTTCACAATCGCCCCTTCACGGCCGTCGGCCAGCATGTTCTTCACCACGTCCTGCGTGATGAAGAAGGTTGCCCGGTTCAACATCAGGTACATGTCGTAATCGGCTTCCAAATGCTCGGTAAAGCCTTTCGGCATGAAGATCCCGGCCGCATTGACCATCAGGCTAATATCGCGATGATTAGCATTAATCTCCTGACGAATGGCGTTCATGCCCTCTTCGGTCATCAGGTTTGCCGCAATCACGGACACGGAACCCAGTGGGCTCAGCTCTTTCTGAACCGCTTCTGCCTTGTCTTTTTTATTGCCCGTCAGTACCACGCTGCCACCGGCTTTCAGCACCATACGCGCCGTTTCCAGACCCATGCCGCTGGTGCCACCCACGACAAGCAGTTTTTTGCCTTTAAAGTCATCGCTCATTTTGAACTCCGTTATTTGCAGGGTAGATTTGCCGGCAGTCATGCAGCCGGCTCGTTCAGGTTTCAGATGCTGCAACCGTCAGCGCCGCAGGTCTGGCCGTCGGTTTTTGCCAGTTCAGCCGCTTTTTCTTCCCAGACTTGCTTCAGCGCGTTCAGGAAGTTGTCCGCAGATTGCGCGCCGCTGATGGCATATTTTTCATTGAGCAGAAACAGCGGGACACCGCTGACCCCGATCGACCGGGCATGGGCTTCATCTTCAGCCACCGATGCACGGAAGGCCTCATTGGCAAGGGCACTTTCAGCGTCGGCTCTGGACATGCCCACTTCTGTAGCTAACGCAATGAGCTCCTGCGGATCGAAAATGGAACGGCCCTCAGTCACACTGGCCCGATAAAACCGTTCTGCCATGGCGTCGCCCATATTGGCGTGACGTGCAGCCGCGAGCAGCGTATGGGCATCTTCGGTATCGCCAAAGAGCATGGTGTCAAAGTTATACTGGAGCCCTTCTGCCTTCCCGGCCGTGCCCACCTGATTCATCATCAGTTCCGCCCCATGTTCCCCGCCAAACTTCTTGTAAAGGGCTTTGCGGAACGGCACGGCAGGCCGGTCGCCGGAAATACGGAAACTGTGGTGGCGGACCACGACCTGTTCTTTGTGTTCAAAGGCGGCAAGGCCCTGTTCGAAACGCTTTTTGGCTATCCAGCACCAGGGGCAGACCAGATCTGACCAGATATCTATCGTAATAATCGACTTAAGGGTTTGCATATTGGCTCCTGAATACCTCATTAATGTCGTCTGGCGGTGCCTCTTTATGTGGGCACCGCAAATACCACCAGCTACGTGGCGTTAGTTGGCTTCCCAGGCGGGATAATCGGTGTAGCCTTTTTCCAGCGCCCCCGTCACGCCGTAATACGTCGTGCGATCGCTTTCAGCCAGCGGCCAGCCGTTCTGCATTCTTTCGACCAGATCAGGGTTGGCGATGTACGGCACGCCAAACGCAACAAGATCCAGTTCGTCTGCCTCAAGTGCGGTTTCGGCAATCTCGCGGGTGAAGCCGCCGGCGGCAATAACGGTGCCCCCCAGAGTTTTACGGAACGCGGCTTTGAAACCGGCAGGTACCGGTGCCTGGGTATAAACAGGTTGATAATAGAGGTGCACATAAGCCAGCTCACGTTGGCCGAGGGCCGCAGCGATACTGGCCCAAATCTCTTCTTCACCTTCATAAGGAGCCAGGTCGTAAAGCCGCCCGAACGGTGAAATGCGCAAGCCCACCTTATTGCTACCAATAGCCGCAGAGATGGCATCAACCGTTTCCAGCAGGAACCGCTGACGGTTTTCCACAGATCCACCGTATTCATCAGTGCGAGGGTTCAGTTCACTGCTGAGGAACTGGTCGAAAATGAAGCCGTTCGCCGCCATGATTTCCACGCCGTCAAACCCGGCCTCCATTGCCAGACGCGCTGAATGGACAAAGTCAGCGGTAACGCGTCGAACTTCTGCGGTTTCAAGCGCACGCGGCTGGCCTGGAACGACAGGCCCCGGTTCGCCAGACTCTGTCAGTGCAAAGACGGTGGTGTTAACCGCTTGTACGGTACCGGCGGAAACGGGCGCGATGTTGCCCGGCTGAATTGAGGTATGAGACATCCGGCCCACATGCCACAACTGAGCAAAAATACGGCCGCCCTTCGCATGTACCGCATCGGTCACTTTGCGCCAGCCCTGAACGTGCGCAGCGTTGTAGATCCCCGGGGTATACAGATAGCCGCGCCCTTCTTCAGAAACAGGCATGCCTTCGGTGATAAGCAGCCCCGCAGAGGCGCGCTGGGCGTAGTAAAGTGCAACGACGTCATCCGGCACGTCGTTCATTGTGCGGGTGCGGGTCATCGGGGCCATGACCACACGGTTTTTTAACTGCATGCCTGACAGATTGTAGGGGGTGAACAACTTACTCATCGTATACCTCGCAAGGCGAAAGAGAGAAAAGCCCCGCCGGGGCCGGAGTTAATACTTAGCGGGCCGGGGAGCTGACGATCGCTTCCTGATGCCGGTTAAGCGTATGGCTGCACTATACCTACCTACTAGTTGATTGGTCAACAGGTAAAAGAACAAATCATGCTGTCCTTTAGTCACCGGAGACAGGCACAGGGAATGCTGTGTAAGGTGATCTACCGTCGGCGAGAGGGTCGTCATCCTGTGAAATCAGGGAATTACCAATATCATTATTGGGCGTTATGGAGCTAAGACTGGCCGGTTCAGGGCGGCGAGGAGTCGTTCTCTCCCCTTATCATTGGGATATTAATCACCCCGATGGAGAAGAGTAAATGTCCAAACTTCACCTTACTGTTATCAGTACATTATGCCTGGCGTTGTCGAGCCAGGTCGCTTTTTCAGCCAGTTTTACGCTGACAAGCCATGAGCTTGAAAAAAACCATTTCCCCGCAGCTCAGACCCTGAGTTCACCTTATGGATTTGGGTGCAGCGGTGGAAACCTTGCCCCCTCTTTTAACTGGAGCGGCGCGCCGGCAGGAACCCAAAGCTTCGCTCTCAAAATTTATGACAGGGATGCGCCGACAGGTCTGGGTTGGATCCACTGGCAGGTGGTGAATATTCCCTCATCCCTTCACTCGTTACCGGCCGGGATAACGGCGGATAACAAAAATCTCCCGCAAGGGGCTCTTCAGACCCGGACTGATTTCGGTATCCCGGGTTATGGCGGCCCTTGCCCGCCGAAGGGTGAAACGCACCGTTATGAGATCACGCTGACGGCACTTCGTGTCGACAAACTTCCGGGAATAACGGCGGACTCGACGCCCGCCCTGGTCGGCTTTATGGCAAAAGCGAACTCACTGGGCGAAGCGCATCTTCAGATTACGCAGGGCCGCTAACCGCAGCCAGGTTGCCGATAGCCTGGCCGGAAACCCGGACCAGGCTGGGGCTGAATCCGAAGCGGGTTCGAAATCTGGCGGCGAACTTAGACGGATTTTCATAGCCGACTTCCAGGGATATGCGGGTGACTGAAAGATCGGTCACCTGCAAAAGTGTCAGGGCGCGGCACATGCGAATGTCAGTCACCAGATGGGTGAATGACGTATTTTCGGCATGCAGATGGCGTCTCAGGGTGGTGGCCGACATACCCAATTCAGCCGCTACCTGCGCAGTATTCCAGTCTTGTGATATGTCTGCTGCAACGAGTTTGCGGATTTTTATCGCCAGTCCGGAATGCTGTTTCAGCGCGAAGAAAATGCGGTATTCATCCAGCCAACTCAGCATCTCTTCCATACGCCTGGCCACGATACTTTCAGGTATGTTTTCAGTATCGGTAATGGCCTCTGCGGTGTGATAAAAGGCCTGGCGAAAACTGTTGCCTGGCTTCGCCATTTTATTTGCTTCGTGCATGCTCATACGTGGGGCATGCATGAAGCAGTAGTTTTGGACGAAATCGGCACAAAAACTCAGCCATGATGCTTCGTAAGTACCCGTTAAAGGTGATGGTGTATTGATGATATCAAAAGAGTGCCCCTCACCGATGACCACCGCGTCCCCCGCTTCCAGCGTTATCTCCTCTTGCGCCCAGCGGATTATTTTCCTGCCATGGCGGACCAGGATGATTGTGGGTTCATCAACAGTGATATGACGCATCATCAGGGGTTGTGTATGCAGCACATGCGCTGTACTGCCCACATTGATACGACTGGACAGGGTTCTTTCCATCATCGCCTTCCGTAAAGGAGTGGGGTTGCCCTGTAGGCTGACCCCTTATAAATGGGCTCGCTTTTTTATCAAGCTATCCCGACCTTACGATACGTCAGTTTTCTCAGTGAGATGGAGTGAATTATCATAATCCGCAGCACCCCGTTCACATAACGTGACGCTTAACCATTGATAAAAAATGGCATTGTCTTCGCTTAAGTACCTTTCTATTGATGATAGCTTTTTATGTCAATTAATTCTACCAACTGGTAGGTAGAATTACTATCAAGTTACATCCTGCTGGAGTGAATGATGCGTGAATTAACCCTTTACAATGAAGATAATTTTAGAGAAATCGAGAGGCATGAAGGGGTTGCGGTGGTGCGCTTCTCTGCCCCCTGGTGCCCACCTTGTCAGATGAGCGAGGACATTTTTAACCATTTTGCCGAGCAGATTGAAAGCGACGTCAAAGTCGGCAAAGTGAATGTGGATCTGGCACCGGTACTGACCACCAAATATGAAATTTGGGGACTGCCGTCCGTACTGATGTTCAAGGATGGGCAGTTGGTCCAGCGTATACCGGGTGTTAAATCGGCAGGGTTTTATCAGCAAGCATTGTCAGAGCTGAAAAAAGGGCAGTAATGCCCTTTTATATTTTCAACGCGATAACTATTACGCTTTCAGTTGCTTAATCGCATCCAGCGTACGTGCGGAATAGACCACGGCAGCACCTGCATTCAGGTTGATTGCCACACCCAGGGCTTCAGCAATTTCTTCTTCTGTGGCGCCAGCTTTAACGGCAGCTTCGGCATGAACGGCAATGCAACCATCACAGCGAGTCGTCACCGCACAAGCCAGTGCAATCAGTTCACGCACTTTCGCGCCAAGAAGGTTGGTCTTATTGCCGGCGTTGCCCAGAGCCATAACGCCTTTTAACGTATCCGGGGCCAATTTACCCAGGTCACCAACACGTTGCATCACTTCTGAGCGGTATTCATTCCAATCTAACATGGGGTTATCTCCAGAATTATTTTCTTTTAACAATCATTAGGATCTGTTCAAGCGTATCGTTGAAAAGCTCAGGCTTGTTAATTGCCCGGGAAACAACGCTAGCGCCTTCGCATAAATTCAAAATAAGCAGCGCCATTTTTGATGGCGGCAAGTCAGCAGTCAGCTCCCCTGCATCAACGCCACGGCTGACAATCTTGGTCAGCCAGGCAATCTGCATATCGAAATATTCGGTCGCCTGTACTCTGATATTCGGTGGCAGATTGGCCATTTCCGAAGACAAAGCACAGCACAGCGGCATACGCGACGTGCGATAGCTTTCGATGAAAAGCTCTACGTAGGCGGTAAGCATCTGCGCAACCGTATTCTCCGTCGCTTCAATCTGTTCAAATCGGTTTTTGGTATCGGTATGGGCCTGAATCACCACTTGTTCGCCCAAAACGTCTTTGGTTGGGAAGTGGTGATGAATACTGGCCTTAGTGATACCAATGCTCTTTGACAAATCAGCATAGCTGAATGCAGAGTAACCCCGTTCGCGCATCAGATGGTCCGCTTCATTCAGAAGCCTTTCTCGTGTCATGACTGACATATAATCCTCACAATTATAATCTACTAGTTGGTAGATATTATCTGCGCCTGTTGTTCCCTGCAAGGGGACATCAGTTCACAACAGTAATTTAACCTTCTCTGATAACGCGTTTTGGTCGGAGTTAATAGCCATCAGGCAGTAGGGAAATGACAGTGTTCAGGCATTTCCCTCTCTGAGCTTTACCTACACCAACCGAGTATCAATATTGACCGGGTTCGCCAACGTATCGTGGATCGGCGAGCTTTCTGGCAGTGCACGAACCATTTCATCAAGCTGTTCACGGCTGGCGGTCGGACTGGAGAGCTTAACGCCAACACGGATCGCTTTCGCCCCGTTGCGAACTTTTTCGTCAAGACCCAGGAAACCGTTCAGATTAATGTCGAAGTTCAGGTCAAGTTCAATACCATCAAGCTCAATGCCCTTTTCTGCCGCCATCACAGTCAGAGTCGCGGTATAACAGCCGGCAAGTGCCTGCAAAATGTACTCAGCCGGGCCCATACCGCTATCAGTACCCGATAAATCAGCAGGTTCATCGCCAACATTAGCAAATTTTCCGGAGCGACGGGTATCAACCTGGCCGTTCTGGATAGTCGCATGAGTTTCCACACGGACGGATACCCCACCGTTGGATTTACTCTTCATGTTAAAGGTGAGATTGCCCAGCTCTGGCTGCTGGCGAATAGCTTCTCGTGTACCGCGAATAACATTAGCGTCAGCAAAAGGTTTTTTTGAATTAGTCATGACAACTCCTGAAGTGTCGAGTGATCTCAAAGATAAGGCTGGTGCTAAACGCAATCAACCTACTAGATGGTAGATTACTTTAAGATTGAGGTGTTGTCTACCACGATGGCGGGGCAACTTCTTAAGCGGGCTTTTTGCTTTATTTTCATGCCTTTTGCGAATCATAATGTGACTATGATTCAAATAATTAGCACGATTCAAACCTTCTATAAATCCTTTCAACGTCCCTGAGGGATAAGACCTTTATATTTTAGTCAATCCTGGGAGATGTTTAGCTGCGGGTAACGCCGACGGCGGTAAAACGGATCTTAACTTGATTTCAAAAAAGTATCATCGATGATTAATTCGCTGAATTAAATAATAAATCTGGCCCAGTAAAGGCTTTATTCGATAGTCTGTACGCAATAATTCCCAGGTCAGATAATCTACGTCACGTGGTGGATCGCGACGGCTATCCTCAGCCTTGCTGCGCCACAAGAACCCACGACCGAAACCCTGCTCCATCGCTCTCTCACCAGCGCACGCAGGATAATCACCCCCTACAGCAGAGCGCTCAAACCAGATTTAGGTAACCTACAGCTATTGTTGGTCATTCTGGTGGTCTTGTCAGAAAGGGAACTCAGGTTTAGCTTATTTATTAGCCAGTTACTGACAAAGGCGATCCCAGTCAGGGGAGCCAAACTAAAATAACCCGCAGTCCCAAGCCTTCTGAAAAACCTTTCAAAGTTTCCGATTCACACCGGCTATCCCTTTTAGTTAATCCAGTGCGCCTGGCATGTTCCGGCGATCACATCATGCGGTTCACTTTATTACGACTTGTGCGCTCTGGTGTTTTTTGTCTTAATGAATGATTATCATTTCCTTTTATAGTTGATGGGATTCTGTTTTGTTAACCCGACGAACACTTTTACTGACAGCCCTCACGTTGCTTCCGGCAAAAACACTCTTCGCCGCCGTTGCCCCGTCTCAATTACGCATAGTCTCGCTGGATTTAGCCATCACCGAAAGCCTGTTGGGTCTTGGGGTGATCCCACTCGCTGTTGCAAATAAACGTTGGTATGAGAATTTTATTGTAAACCCGCCTCTCCCGGGGTTTGTACGTGAGATTGGGCTGCCTGATGAACCCAATCTGGAGTTGCTGGAGATGCTTAAACCCGACCTTATTTGCGCGACCCGGAGTCAGATGCAGGTCAATACCCGCCTGCAGCACGTTGCCCCGGTAGTCACGATGGACATTTTCCAGCCGGACAGCTCGCCCTGGCTGTTGGCGCAACAGATGATAACCCAGCTTGGTGTTTTCGCATCGAGACGCGAACGTGCTGAAAAGCTGGTTCAGGAAGCGTCAGACCAGTTACATAATGTCGGCGTGCGTTTGCAAAAATTTCGAACACGTCCACTATTTTTGGCCCGAATTAACGAAGACGGACGCCATTTGTTACTTTTTGGTCGTCACGGTATGTACGATGACCTGCTGCAAAGAATGGGCTTTCATAATGCGTATGAGGGTAAAACTAACGCCTGGGGCGGAGCCATCGTTGGGCTGGATCATCTCCTAAGCCAGCCGGAAGCGCGGCTGGTTTTCTTCAGTAATCGCGGCGATCGGCATACTGTAGAGGCACTGTTAAGTTCGCCACTTTGGAAATCAATTCCTTTGATACGCGAGGGCCGCTACAGCGCCATAAACCGTCTTTATCCCAGCGGCGGGTTGCTGTCTGCTATGCATTTTCTTCGCGAGCTGGAAACCGCCATGCCGGGGCAAACGGTATGAGATCCCGCGCTAGCGTTATGAGTTTTACCTTGCTATCCGGCGTATTACTGATGGGTTCCATTCTGCTGTTAATGCAAAATCCAGCCTATCATTTTTCCTCCCATGATCTGTCGGATGCGATATGGTCACCGGACGATACTTCGTATAAGCAGCTTATTTTTCACTATAGTCTTCTCCCTCGTCTGGCGGTGAGCTTGCTGGCGGGCGCAGCATTGGGGCTGGCCGGATTTATTTTCCAGCAGGTATTACGTAATCCGCTGGCTGAGCCTGCGACGCTGGGTATCTCCGCCGGAGCCTGGCTTGCCATGGTCGTCATGGGTTTATGGTTTCCCTTTGCGTTAGCCGCGGGGCGTGAATGGATTGCTTTTGGTGGATCCGCAGTAACATTGATGCTGGTGATGCTGCTGGCGAAAGGACGCGGATTATCCCCCTTATCACTGATCCTTGGTGGTATGGTCGTGACGCTCTTCTGTTCGAGTGCCAGCTCGATGATGATGTTGTTCAATCATGCCGCGCTGATGGATCTTTTTATCTGGCAAACCGGGTCGCTGGAGCAAAATAATTGGGATACTGCGCAATGGCTGGCGTTACAAATGGGCATTGTCACCCTGCTGATTATCGCAACGAGCCGGCCGCTGCAATTGCTGAGCATGAATGAGCAGACAGCGCACAGTGTGGGACTCACCGTGCGTTATTTCCGTCTGCTGTTGTTGTTGATTGCCGCGTGGTTAAGTTCGATGGTAGTCAGCCGGGTCGGTGTTATCAGTTTTATCGGTCTGGCGGCGCCTGCCGCCGTGAGATTGTGTGGCATTCATCGTCAGTCTGTTCGCCTGTTTCTGGTGCCGCTCACGGGTGCACTGATGCTGAGTTTTACCGATTTACTTGTACAGACTCTCAGCCAGTATGTCGGCGTTACTATCCCCACCGGGCTGGCAACAGCGATAACAGGAGCTCCGCTGTTGTTATTGTTGATACCACATCTGAGAGAGCGACAGCTTTCATCCTCATCCTCAGCGTCTTCTTTTTCCCTGTTACGGGTGCGGTCACCGTGGTGGTTAATGGCGTTTCTGCTTTTACTGCTGATTATTCTCATTTGGATAGCGCTGGCATTTGGGCGTATGCCCGAAGGTTGGGCGTTTTCTCAGCGTGATCAATTCCGGCAATTACTGACATGGCGGGCGCCAAGAGTAATGGCTGCTGTCGCCGCCGGAGCTATGCTTGCAGTGGCTGGCACGCTGATGCAAAGAATGACGACTAACGCGATGGCCAGCCCGGAAGTATTAGGTATCAGCTCCGGTGCAGCATTCGGTGTGGTCGTGTTGTTTATGTTCACACAGACATCAAGCCCGGCGTGGATGCTCTTTGCGGCAACGTCAGGCGCGATGGCCACCATGATATTGATGATAGTGATCAGCCGTAAATCCTCTTTCTCACCTGAACGTGTGCTGCTGACCGGTATAGCCACCGGCACCGCCTGTAATACCTTCTCTACTTTATATATCGCCAGTGGGGATGATCGTTCGCTACTGCTAATGAACTGGATGGCGGGTTCCACTTATCGCGTGACGAGTCCCGAAGCGTATGTGGCTATCGTGATTCTATTGGCTGCGTTAGCGATTTTACCGCTGCTGGTTCGCTGGCTGGACAGTTTTCCCTTAGGAGAAACCGTGATGCGCGCCACCGGCATGCCTGTGGGCAGAAGTCGGCTGCTGATTATACTACTGACGGCGATACTCTGTGCCAGCGCTACGTTACTGACCGGCCCGCTTAGTTTTGTTGGGTTGCTGGCACCCCATATCGTGGTGATGATGGGGCTCCAGCGCGGAGTCACCCGGCTCATTGCATCGGCACTCATGGGAGCAATTTTGTTACTCTTTGCCGATTGGGTGGGACGTAACCTGCTTTATCCCTTCCAGATCCCCGCAGGACTTTGCGCTACCTTCATTGGTTCGCCCTATTTCATGTGGATGATGCGACGCAGAGGCCGATGAAATGATGCTGAAACTGTTTGCCCCACTCACCCCGGCATTTCTTCCTTTAGTAAGAGGCGTTACCCTGCCCGATGCCAGCATGAGCAACGATCGCTTACTTCCCGCCACATATCTGCTGCAACACGAATTTATCGCACAGCAGCTTAAAGGTTTTGCACGCCAGCATAGCTGGGAGCAGCAGGACGCCACTGCCGTTGCCTCCATGTGGAGTAAACATTACTTATCGCTATTTTCCGGCGGTTGGTTATTTGCACGCATACTATACGATACCCTGTTGCCTGCTGATCTAAAGGATCTGCTGTTATTGCTCGATGCTGACGGTCAGGTAACGGCGGTTGTCGTACCAGATGAGGGGAAACCCGTAGCGCCAGTAAGAACTGTCGAAGATTTCTCGGTTCTTTTTCAACAGCATATTGATGCACACTTCGTGGCACTCAGTGCTGTAACGGGCGTAAAAGCGCCGGTGCTATGGAGCAATATCGCCAACGGCGTTGAGGCGCTGCGTCATTTGCTCAGCGCGTCGGGTTATCTGTCGCCGGAAAAAGAGCAGGCCATCGCCGCGTTGTTTACAGAAAAATGCTGGCCAGATGGGGCACGTAATCTGATGTATCGATCGGTATTTGTACGGCTGTCACCGGATGGCGAGGCGGTGAAGCTGCGTAAAGGATGCTGCCTGCGCTATTTATTGCCAGAGATGGGCTACTGCAAAAATTGCTGCCTGCCACAAGCGTGGCAGGCAAACTATCTACCTTCTACCACTGATAACTGACCCCACCAATAACAGAGCGTTCATCACCGTAGCGGCAAACCGTGTTGCAATAGAGGTATTTCTCGTTAGTCAGGTTTTGTACCTTCAGGGACACGGTCAGGTTGTTGACCGGCTGGTAGCTGATTTTGGTATCAAACAGCGTATACGCCGGGATCTTATCACTGCTGATCGACGGCGAGGTTTTGGTTGTACCGATGTAGCGAGCGCCCGCCCCCACCGTCACCTGTGGTAATCCCAGGCTGGCAAGACGATAATCACTCCAGATGCTGGCCGTGTTGTACGGCACGCCTTCTACCCGGCTGCCGTTTTTCAACGTGTTATTGTCTTTCGTCACTCGCGCATCCGTGTAAGCGTAGGAGGTGATAAAATTGAGGTTTGACGTTATCTCACTCTTCATCTCCAGTTCCAGGCCCCGGGAACGTATTTCACCCGTCTGCACGTTATAACTGCTATCGACAGGGTCTGAAGTCAGGGCATTGTTTTGGGTGAGCTGATAAAGCGCCATACTGATAATGGTTTTGCTTTCTGGTGGCTGGAAGCGAACGCCCGCCTCATACTGCTCACCTTCCGTTGGACGAAAGCTGTTACCTTGCCTGTCGGTACCCGATGTCGGATTGAATGACTGGCTATAGCTGATATACGGTGCCAGACCATTATCGGCCAGGTAGACAGCACCTATACGGCCCGTGGCTTTATGATCGCTTTGAATGGTTTGCGCTTGATTACTATGTTTCGTCGTGCGGCTTTCTGACCAGTCGTTACGACCGCTCAGCAACAGTACCCATTTTTTATTCCAGGTAATCTGATCTTGTAAGTAAATACCAAATTGATCGCTGGTCAGCCTTGATCCACTGTCGGTGGCGGTCACCGCAGGATTATTACCATACTGAATGTTGGTTAAATCCAGCGGGGAGCCTAAACCGATGTAACGCCAGGAATCATAGGTTTTATGGTAATAATCGGTTCCCGCCAATATCTGGTGTTCCCAGTCGCCGCCATCGAGCGTCCAGGTCAGATTGCTATCAGTGGTTAATCCCGAGGACTTCTCATGACGCTTACTGTAATAGCGCGTCAGGGTATTACCTCGGATAGCATTGGCATTCATATAGTCAAAGTCGCCTTCTGCATTCATATAACGCAGCGCATGACTGAGCTTCAGCGAGTCAGAAAACTGATGGGTTAAGAGATAACCCAGACTCTTCATCTCGGTATCAAAACGGTCAAAATCCGGTTCGCCGACAAACTGATCACGTGCAATTTTTGCACCTGCCGTTTTACTGTATGTCGTCATGTTATAATTCAGAGGGGTGGCAAATTTGGTCTTAATTTTCTGGTAACTGGCAAGGAGTGTCAGACTCGTGCTGTCATTCGGCCGCCAGGTAAATGCCGGTGCCAGATACTGCTTATCGTCGTTGATATAGTCGGTTTGCGTGTCACTATCGCGTAGCAGGCCCGTTAAGCGGTAAGAATATTTGCCTTCATCATCGATCGGACCGGAGAAATCGCCCGAAATCTGTTTGCGATCATAGCTGCCATATTCCACATTCAGTTCATGCCAGGGAATGGTGGAAGGGCGTTTAGTCACGGCGTTGATTAAGCCGCCCGGCGATAATTGTCCGTATAAAACAGAAGCGGCCCCTTTAATCATTTCAATACGTTCAAATGCATAAGGTTCAAGACCGCCGTCATACACGCTGGCCTGCATCTTCATGCCATCTTTCAGTATGCCACCCGTACCGGAGCCCACGTTGAAACCGCGGATCGTATAGTCGTCTGCGGCGCGGCTAAAGCCGTTCGGTTGTGCCAGAAAACCGGGGGTGTATTTGAAAGCATCGGCCAGGGTATCAGTCTGTCGGGCTTTCATTTCATCGGCAGTGACCACAGAAACCGACTGCGGTGTACGAATAATCGAAGTATCCGCTTTGGTGGCACTGAGATTTTTAGTGGCCACATAACCCTGCAGATAATCGGTACTGTCTTCCGGTGCAACGGCAGTCACCGTGATATTGTCTTCTGTGACTGTTTGCGTTTCGGCATGAGTGGGAGTACTGATCAGAATGGTGGGAAAGATGAACAATGTTAAGGGCTTAAAAGTAGTCTTGAGTTTGGCTGGTGTGAAAACGGATGGCATTTTGGTGAATCCCTTGGGTAACAGTAATTACTATCATTATCATTCTCATTGAAAATGTAACACATTATTACCCGTCGAGTCAGCGCGTATTTATAGCCTCCCGTGGAAGCGCCAGCGCCACCACGCTGTGAACCATGCCGGTGGCAGTGGCTAAAATGCGCCGCAGGATCAGTTTTCACGACTGCCAGCAGTAGAACAATCACAATATCCAGAGGACTACGAGTCCAGGCTTCAGACCTGGATAGATACGGACTTTAACTATTTCACGAACGTAGCTGAAGGCAAAAAGAATCATTCCATAGTCGAAAGTTTCGCTAATAAAGTTTTAAACGGGGACAGTGATCTTTTTAATCGCGCTGACCCTTCCAGTGACGGCCCCTAAAGTTCGGGGAATTACGTTGAAGGAGACAAATTACCTTCATGTGTGCAAATATTCGTTGTAAATTTTTATGATGGTACTGTGGTTATGTTTTCTGTTCCCTTTCCTGTTATTACTTTGTTTGCGCTATTGGTTTTAATAGTGATGGCGCTATTTCCTGAAAAAAATCGCCACCGCGGTACACTGCGTTTTCTTATCGCCTGCACAGTCCTTCTTTCGGTAAGCACGCTGCGCTGGGAATACGAGTCAGCCATGCTCAGGAACATTCAATCCGTCCTGGCAATACTTCTGCCCCCTCTCGCATGGCACAGTTTCATCTCAATGACTGAAACCAGCAAGCAGCGTCGCCGGGTATTGCTGCTTTTACCCCCAACCATTGCCTTATTGCTCAGGATGGTTTGGCCGGCTGCGACTGATTTCATCCTATTTATCATTTTTACAGGATACGGATGTGACCTCTTTCGTATTGCATGGCTGGGGGAGCGTCACTTCACGCTGAACCGACTGGCGGAATCAACACATACGGTAAAGATGGCTTTTTTCGCAGGCTGCTTTCTGTGTATATCTGCACTGACAGATCTTGCGGTTGCATTTGACTTCAGCATCACCGGCGGAAAACAGGCTCCGGGTATGATTGTCATTTTCCAGATGACACTGCTTCCTCTCATCACCGCAGCTATTGTCAGTGCGGGAAGGACAACTGTATCAGGAAATGATAAGCGGGAAGAAACGTCCCCCGAGAGTATTGTGGTACCCGCGGGAGAGTTTGAGGGGATTTACAGTAAACTCGAGAAACAAGTTCGTGAAACAAAAATTTATCTCAATCCCGACCTGACACTGAGTCTTCTGGCCAGAAAAACAGGCATACCAGCACGACATCTTTCAGGTGCAGTCAATTCTGTCAGTCAGTGCAATGTCTCGCAGTGGATCAATGGCTTCAGGATTGAATGGGCAAAGGAACTGCTGTTAAACACCCCATTGCCTGTGACGGATATAATGTTGGAATCGGGATTCACCACTAAATCAAATTTTAATCGTGAATTTCTGCGAGTTTCAGGCCTGTCACCGACTTTGTTCCGACAGAAGATGCAGTGTAATCAAGTGCAGAATTCAGGAATGCACTGATCTTACTCACCAGATTTTGATGAATATTTGATCTCTTGGCATGGAGGCCATCCTGGCAAACAATATCGTCGCCCGGTGATTCTTCGTTTAGGATATTTTCAGCGCCGGGTTTACAAAGCTGCATAAAACTAAAATGTGTCGCGCCTTCAATGATCTCATATTGCCTCCTGTTTGGATTCATTTTGGCAGCAAGGTATCCGGACTCCTGTCCTGCGGGTAAGTCTGCCAGTCGGTCCGCCTGTGCAGCTAAAATCAGGACGGGAATATTAATAGCATTCAGACTCTGAGGGGTAAAACCAGGTGCTAATCCCAGATCAAGAGAGACGACGGCCCGGATCCTTGCATCCCTGTTATTTGCGGATATTTTTTCCTGGGAAAGCGTTTCATTGATGCCAAGTTTTTCTGTTAACCGGCAGTCGCCCCGTTTGGGATGGTTATGACAATCGTCGATAAACAGGGAGGGTTTAAATCGCGCACCCGCGAGCGACATGACTGTCCATCCGCCAAGAGAATGCCCTAAAGCAGCAATACGTCCCTTGTCCGTCGCCCCGAAAAGTGCGGGAGAATCTATGACGAAATCAATAACCCGGGAAATATCGTGCGGACGTCGCCACAACTTTTTAGCTTCTGTCGGATTCTGATCAAAAGTAGTAGTGCCTGGATGATCCGGGGCGGCAACAATATATCCCTCTGCAGCCATGGCCGCTGCAATCCAGGACAGATTCCGCCAGTTTCCGTTGTATCCGTGTGAAATAACCAGGAGAGGATGTACTCCGGGTAATGGTGGCGCATCGGGGTTCACCGTAACGCCGACGAAAGCAGGATTACTGCCTATATCAACTGTTCTTCCCTCAGTAGAAGCCGGATACCACACAGTGACATGTAGAGTTTCGAACTTTGAGTCTGATAGCGTTATCTGACGAAAGCCTGGAGATGCCTGCACTTGTATGCAGTAAAGGAACACCGACAATAAACAAAAAGCGCGTATGCACATCATAAATAATCCTGTAGAGATGAATTGTGCAACTTGTATATATCAGGTTCGGTATCCGGGCGTCCTGGAACACGATTGAGGTCGTAAGTTTTCTTCGCTCGACTATATGTAGTGTAAGAATCAATCTTGGGGAGAAGAAAGTGACGGCATACTCTTCATTAACATATCTGAAGGATCGTCAGGTCGGCGGTGAGCGTAAAGCGGACATACCGCTGTTTCTGAAAGTGTCTTTAATCTGTTTTATCTCAAAATAGCGAGCTTTATCATCCCGAGTTCGGTCTTAATAAAAAACGCGATCAAAACATCTGCTCTAAAACTCGGCTGATATTTGCCACCAGATATTCCTCATCTACAGACTCCTGAGTAATCAGAATTCTGAACCAGACAGGAGCAATAAGCGTTTCAAGAATGGCTCTGCGCTGCCCCTCATAGCCAGCCTCGCCACGCAAAGCTGCCCGTTCAAACAATGTGTTTGCTGTTCACTGCGTTGACCAAAATGGTAAAGCAGTTCTGGTTAAACCCAAGGTGTCGCGTGCAGCACTTTCTGAACTCATCGCTGGTTTACCTCCCTGTGTCATTGGAATGGAAGCCTGCTCGGGTGCCACTATTGGGCAAGATTATTCAGGCAGTATGGCCATGATGTCCGGTTGATGGCATCGAAATTTGTCTCACCCAATTGCATGGCGGGTAAGACCGGGAAAAATGATGCAACTGATGCGATAGCTATTTGTGAGGCTGTGCTGGGCATCATTACATTACGGCGGTGACTTCAGACTGTATTCAACAACGTGAAAATTAAACTGAGTAGTAACTGAACTGTAACTCGTTGATGGTAAATGGTTAGACCCCCGCGAGAAGTATCTGCATATCCTACTGGATATCACTATCCGATTAACGAAGGAGGATCTCACGAGCGTCTTTCATCAGGGTCCGAATCAATAGCGATTCAGCGTGACCGTTTATAGTAGTGCAGTTTCATCCCTTGCCTTTCATTGATGAACAGACAGAAATTAAAAACCGGCGTTGACTGTTCGGGGAAGCCCTTATAGTAGGATACTTTTAGTTTTTCAAGCGGCTACCAATCAGGCTATATCATTTTTTAACGGAACTAACTGTGGCTAACTGTTTGTTTCCTGTTTCTTTCACGAAGGACGTTTACCGTGGACCCACAACTTACAGGCCAAACAATTGCATCTTTTTGACGCTCGCATTGAAACAATATTTTTGAGCACCTTCTTCCTCAACAGCATGGTGCATACTCGGTGTAATTGAGATAGGGCTTGCTTGGAAGATGCCCTATAAGATTGTTTGTCGCCTTCATTTCTTTGATCGAAATTACAAAGAGTTTCTATGAGACTGGTACAAACTGAGTGATTTCTAAAAACCAAATAGAATAAAAATAAAACGGCCTGGCGGCCGTTGTTCTGTCAACTGAGATGTACTGCCTCCCCGCCTGTTAGAAAACAAGGCCACTTTACCGCTGCCGTAAGATGAAATTACATTGAGAGAACATTCAGAAACTTTGTTACCAATTGACGATAGGCCAGATAAATCTTTCTCTTAAAAAGATGTTAGCGTTCTCCTCTACACAAACAAGGAGAGATTATGATTACCGTTTTTGTTTTACTTAAAACCACCCGGGAATGGCTTCGACTGGAAAGAAGCGAAAGAAACCGGATTGCGGATACGGTGTTATCAACCGTTCTGCCTGATAACAAGGTGACATTAAGGATGTTTGATGCCGAGGCATTTACCACAAAATGCACGGATGTCGCCATGTTCGAGGCAGAAGACATGGAGTCATTCTACTTTGCTATCGAACGTTTAAGAGACTCAGAGCTTATTACCAAACCCTATTTCGAAATGGTGGATATCATTCCCTCCCTCGAGAATGGATATAAAGCGTTTGAAAAAGCGTCCTGAGTTGCGGACAACATAAGATCACCTAACTGAATGCTCCTCCGGCCTCGCAGGGCCGGAGGGCAAGAGCAGCCACACCCGGCAGAATGTGGCTTTGCTGATTATCTGAGGTTAGTTTTAAAGAATGACGCCAGCTTAGCGAAAGGTATCAAATCGGTACGGTCGTACAAATCGACATGACCCGCCCCCGGGACGATGTACAACTCCTTCGGCTGTCCGGCACGTTTGTACGCATCTTCGCTAAATTCCTTCGAATGCGCCTGGTCGCCGGTGATAAAAAGCATCGGGCGCGGAGAAATCGTCTCGATATCATTGAACGGATAGAAGTTCATAAACTTCCCTATGCTGCTCAGCATCGGTTTTGTGGTGAGCTCTTCTTTCTCGCCCTGTGGCGTATAACCCCCCCGGGATGTGCGATAGAAATCGAAGAATTCGCGCTGAATCGCAGAGGTTGAATCATCAAGCTTGTTCACGGTGCCGGGAATATAGGCGATATCCCCGCCTTTAAACTCGGCTAAACGTTGTTCTGCAGCGGACTTAATCAATACTTTACGCTGTTCAGGTGTCACTGAATGATTAAGACCATTACGGAATACAGACCCCATGTCATACATACTGACCGTGGCAATGGCCTTCATTCTCGGGTCAATTTTAGCAGCACTGATAACGAAGCTACCGCTACCACAAATACCCAGTGCGCCAATTCTCTGCGGATCAACATAAGGCTGGGTGCTGAGATAATCGACTGCTGCGCTAAAATCATCTGCATAAATTTCAGGGGAAATCAGATGGCCGGGTTTTCCGTCACTCTCACCCCAGAAGGAAAGATCAATTGCCAGTGTCACAAACCCTTGTTCTGCCAGTTTCTGGGCATATAAATTTGAGCTTTGCTCTTTCACGGCCCCCATCGGATGGCCAATGACAATAGCGGGATTCTGTGCGTTTTGCTTCATCCCTTTCGGTATAAACAAATTACCGACGACTTTCATTTGATACTGGTTTTTAAAGGTCACTTTTTGCTGTGTGACTTTATCACTTTTATAAAAGTTATCTGCTCCGTTAGACATATCGGCTCCTGTCGCAGCAAATGAGCTAATTAACAGCCCAAACAGCAGGGTAAGTATTTTCATGGGTTAATCCTCAGTGGGTTTGGTGAATATCTTTACGTGACGTTAATAAAGCCAGGGCAGCCGCGATGACGAGTAAAATAGCGCTGATGGTGAAAGTGCTTTGATAGCCATGATGGTCAAAAGCAAAGCCCCCGAGGGTAGAGCCCATTGCAATTGACAGTTGCACGATGGCAACCATAAGGCCTCCGCCAGCTTCCGCATTGTCCGGGAGTGTTCTGGCAATCCATGTCCACCATCCGGTGGGGGCCGCAGTGGCGATTAACCCCCATAAACTCAGCAGCGGCGCAACAATCCATACACTGTTCCCAAACGCGATCAGCGCTCCGGCGATGACTGCCATCAGCAAGGGAATGAAGATAAGTGTCAGATAAAAGGCACTATTCAAAAACGTGCTAATCACCAGCGTACCGATAAAGCCAGCCACACCGAGGGTCAGCAAAATGAGCGATAACGTGGTGATATCTGCCTGCGTTACCGTCTCAAGGAACGGGCGCAAATAGGTGAATAAGGCAAACTGCCCCATAAAAAACAATCCGCAGGCTGCAAGACCAACGGTCACAAGCGGGTTAGCAAAAAGACGAAAAACATTGGCAGTTCCCTTATCGGCTTTATCGGTTGTCATTGCGGGCAGGCTGAACAGCTGCCATACAAAGGCAATGCCCGCGACCGGAACGATGCAAAAGAACGTCCCTCTCCAGCCGATAACAGACCCCAGATAACTTCCCAGCGGGGCGGCTATCACCGTTGCCAGCGCATTACCGCCGTTAAAAATAGCCAATGCCCGCGAAACCCGATGCGCCGGGACCAGCCGAATAGCCGTAGCGGCAGAAAGTGACCAGAATCCTCCTATCGCGATACCCAGTAAGGCGCGGCCTGCCATGTAAATCAGATAGCCGGACGCCAGCGCGATAATTGCACCGGAAAAGGCCATCAGCAGCGTCATGCTCAGCAGCAATATCTTACGGTTGAATGCACCGGCCAGTGCAGAGATGGAAAGACTGGTCAGTACCGCAAACAGCCCGGAAATTGCGATCCCCTGACCCACGCTTCCCTCACTGACACCTAAATCTGCTGAAATAGGTGTCAGCAAGCTCACAGGCATAAATTCCGAAGCGACGAGTGCAAAGACACATAACGTCATAGCGAAAACCCCGCTCCAGTAAGCGCGCTCTTTTTGACGTGTTGTATTACCCGACAATGGCGGCATAAATATTATCTCCAAATAATCCCTGGCTGTTTTCATATAAGCCGAACGCTATTCGCAGAAATAACGTAAAAGATAAAAAGTGAAAGGAAGATGAAAAAATAAGAGCGTTTATCCTTCATCGCTGAATAAGCTCTTGTTGAAAATTTTACACGCGGTGTGCATCATTACTAGCTAATGGATACTTAATGGGCTTATAAGCGGTACTTATTAATAAGACGGGACTGACGTTATGAAACGCAACCTAAACGATCTTCTTTATTTTATTACGGTTGCCCGTGAAAGCAGTTTCACCCGCGCCGCTGCAAAGCTGGGTGTCACCCAACCCGCACTGAGTCAGGCGATTTCTGCACTTGAAGAGGAGATGCAAATTCGCCTGCTGACACGCACGACCCGTAGCGTATCGCCGACCGCTGCCGGAGAGCGATTGCTACTGAACATAGGCGATCGGGTTGATGAAATACTCGCCGAGTTAGACATGCTGACTGAGATGCGTGATAAACCCGCAGGGACTGTTCGCATCACCTGCGGTCCCCATGTTCTGAAAACGATACTGTTGCCCAAATTATCTCCTCTGCTGAAAGAATATCCTGATATCAGACTGGAGTTTGATGCTAACCACGGTTTTCGCAACATCGTCGCCGACAGGTTTGATGCGGGTGTACGTCTGGGTGACACCATTGATAAAGACATGATAGCGATGCCGATTAGTCCGAAGTTGCAAATGGCTGCGGTTGCATCGCCTGAGTATTTCGCTACCCATACGGTGCCGCAGACGCCACACGATCTTCTCCAGCACAATTGCATTAATATGCGACAAACGACATCAGGGGGGCTTTACATTTGGGAGTTCGAGAATGACGAAGGCCCGGTAAACGTGCGGGTCACCGGGCAACTGACGTTCAATACTTCAGCACACATGGTGGACGCAGCGTTAGCCGGGCTTGGCATTGCTTTTCTACCGGAAGAAGAGTTTGAATCACATATTAAGGAGGGTCGCCTGATACGCGTGCTTGAACCATGGTGCCATCCATTTCCCGGATATTACCTGTATTATCCCAGCCGTAAACAACCCTCTCCCGCGTTTTCACGGGTCGCTGATGCCTTGCGTTACAAGGCATAAAACAGAGGGAGCCGCAGACTCCTCATAAGCTATACCGGGATCACGCGCGTTTGAAAACCAGGATACGTCAGTCAAAACTGACCAGGTCTTTAAAGATCAGTTGTCCCCAGCTATTTCCGCGTGCCTGCACAAGCAGTCCCCCCGCCATCAGTCCGCCAAGCTTGACCGGAGAGAAACCGAGCCGCTCCGCAAGCGCACTGATTTCATCTGCTGCATCATCATCGTCGCTCGCCAGGAACACGACTCTTCTGCCACCCTGCACCGCCGGATCCTGACTGAGAACGCCTGCGCCCAGATGATTAAAGCCTTTGACCAGTCTTCCTCCGGCAAAAGCCTGGGCCACTACGCAGGAAGAAGGCTGGCCTCCTAGTTTCTCAGGATGGACGCCGTAGGCATTGGTCACATCGATAATGATCTTGCCCTTCCAGTCCGGCAACGTCTTCGCAACGTCCGGGTGAGACTCAAAACGCACAGCCAAAAAGATGACGTCGGCCTGAACCACGTCTGCCAGTTTTTGCGTAATGATCCCAGGCCCGATCGCGGCGGCATCAGAGGCAAAACTTTCCGGGTCCCGCGTGGTCGCCACGGAGACTTCGATACCGCTGCGGGCAAATGCCCTGGCAAGTGCCTGACCAATCTGGCCGAAGCCGATAATGGCGTATTTCATATTTATTCCTTTGGTTAACATAGCCCGCGCCGCGCCAGATACTCATATTGCACTGCCGGGCCTGATGTTTCAGAGTTGCGCCAGGCCACCGTCAACGGCAACTTCGCTGGCCGTCATGAAGCTGCTGTCCTGCGAGGCGAGAAAGGCAGCCACCGCACCGATCTCCGCAGGTTCAGCCATACGCTGCAACGGTGTCATCGCGGCGAAGGCCTTCTGGCCCTCCTCCCCCAGCGCGTCTTTGGCAAGTTCGGTCGCGGTTGCGCCGGGCGAGAGCACGTTTACCCGGATACCGGTTCCCTTCAGGTCTTCCGCCCAGGTCCGTGCGAGGTTCCGCACCGCCGCCTTGCTGGCACTGTAGGCACTGAATGCCGGGGCGCCGGTGGTGCCCGCGCTCGAACCGGTCAGGATAATCGACCCGCCGGGCCCCATCAGCGGCAGCGCCTTCTGGACGGTAAAGATCGTCCCTTTCACATTGGTATCGAAGGCTTCGTCAATATGTTCGGCGGTGAGCTGGCCGAGCGGAAGCGGGCTTCCCGCCCCGGCATTGGCGAAAACGATGTCGAGCGTGCCACGCTCGGCCCGCACGGCTGCGTAAAGCCGGTCGAGATCGCCCTCATCAGAAACCGAGCCTTTGACTGCGCGGGCATGGCTGCCAAGTTCCGCCACGGCAGCGTCAAGCACTGCCTGCCGGCGGCCAAAGATGAAGACGAAAGCGCCCTCCTCGATAAAGCGCCTGGCCGCGGCAAAGCCGATGCCGGTCGCGCCGCCGGTGATCACGGCGGTTTTTCCAGTCAGTCTGTTCATGTCATGGTTCCTTCTTGTGGGGAGTACGGAAGCAGGGAACGGCCTGCTTGCGGGCCAGTGTGCGACCGTGGTAACCTCTGGTCAAGTATGCACCTTTTGGTAACCACCTAAAATGACAACAAATTTTCAAACTGAAATCTGCGGAACCGGCTGCGGGCTGAACACGACGCTGCGTATCATCTCGGGCAAGTGGAAGCCGCTGGTTCTTTTTTTCCTGCGTGACGGCCCGAAGCGTTATGGTGAGCTCAGGCGTTTGATCGCTGGCGTCAGCAATAAGGTGCTGATCCAGCAACTGAAGGATCTCGAGGCCGATAAGGTTCTGGCAAGGACTGATTATCAGGAAGTACCGCCGCGCGTTGACTACGCCCTGACCCCGCTTGGTCGCAGTCTGGCCGAGGCCATCATGCCGCTGTGTGCCTGGGGAACGGAGAATAGTGAAGAAATGGCTGGCATTTTCGCCCGCCGCGAGCCTTCCTCCCTGAAGGATGCTGAAACTCCCTGAGCCGGACTGTCTTTCATTAGACTGATTTTCTGGATTGTCTATTCAGCGTTGGGGTGCTTATTTCAAGGGGATTAATGTCTAGACTCAGCTTTCTGACAGATACCTAAGGAGCACACCATGGCAGACCATTCTATTAAAGACAAAGTTGTGATCATCGCGGGCGGTGCCAAAAATCTCGGCGGTTTGATCGCCCGCGATTTAGCCGCTCAGGGGGCAAAAGCCATCGCCATTCATTACAACAGCGCCTCCTCAAAAGCAGATGCCGATGAAACGCTGGCCGCCATCGAAGCCGCCGGTGCCAGAGCGGTGGCATTGCAGGCCGATCTGACGACCGCTGCCGCCGTTGAAAAACTCTTTGCCGACACCATCGCCGCCATTGGCAAGCCGGATATCGCTATCAATACCGTCGGCAAAGTACTCAAAAAACCTATGGCGGAAATAAGCGAAACTGAATACGACGAGATGGCATCCGTTAACGCGAAAACCGCTTTCTTTTTCCTCAAGGAAGCGGGTAAAAATCTCAACGACAACGGTAAAATCTGCACGGTAGTCACCTCGCTTCTTGGCGCTTTTACCCCGTTTTATGCGGCTTACGCGGGCACGAAAGCCCCGGTAGAGCATTACACACGGGCGGCTTCCAAAGAATTTGGCGCGCGGGGTATTTCGGTCACGGCTGTAGGGCCTGGCCCGATGGATACGCCCTTCTTTTATCCTGCAGAAGGCGCTGACGCTGTGGCATATCATAAGACGGCAGCCGCACTTTCCGCTTTCAGCAAAACGGGTCTGACCGATATTGAAGATGTGGTGCCTTTCATTCGTCATCTGGTGAGCGACGGCTGGTGGATCACCGGCCAGACCATTTTGATCAACGGCGGCTATACCACCAAATAACCGCTGGCATCGGCATATCGTCCTGAAAGAAAGAGGGGGTGACAGGCCGGGGAACCTGAAATATCCCCCCTCCTTGCGCAAACAAAGAGAAATAGTGCATTTTCTTTTGTCAGGAATAACCACGAGACAGCAAAAATGGACAGGTTCAACCAATACCGCGTCTTCGCGCAGGTAGCTGAAATGGGAAGTTTTGTTCGGGCCGCCAGCGCACTCTCTGTACCGCGAGCCTCAGTTTCTGCCGCCATCCAGCAATTAGAATCGCAACTGGGGGTGAGGCTGCTGCACCGCACAACCCGCACGGTGCGGCTGACGGCCGACGGCGAGCAGTTGCTCGAACGGGTGCGCCCTTTACTGGCAGAAGTCGAGGATATCGACCAGTCATTTCAGCTCAGTCAGCGCCATGTTTCAGGGAAGCTTACCATCGATGTACCCAGCCGTATTGCCCGTCGCCTGATAGCCCCGGCCCTGCCGGAATTATTGCGATGCCACCCCCGTTTACAACTGGTTCTCGGCTCATCGGACAGGGCTATCGATTTGGTGCAGGATGGCGTGGATTGTGCCATCCGTGTGGGCGTCTTGCATGACAGCAGTCTAGTCATGCGTTCACTGGGTCACATAACCCTGATCAACTGCGCCAGCCCGGCTTATCTGCGCGAACATGGCCTGCCCACAAGGCCGGACGATCTCGCCGCAGGACATCTGACCATCGGTTATACCTCATCCAAAGCGGGCAAAGAATTACCCTGGGAGTATCAGTCAAAGGACGGGCACCTGCACCGTGTCGATATCCCCCACCAGGTTGCCGTTAACAATGCAGAAAGTTATATCGCCTGCTGCCTGGCAGGCCTTGGGCTGATACAAATCCCCCGCTTTGATGTGCAACACCTGCTGGCGTCAGGAGATTTGGTGGAGGTCATGCCAGATTATCGGGCGGCCTCTATGCCGGTATCCTTTATCTATCCGCATCGCCGCCAGCGCTCCAGGAGACTGGCGGTCTTCCATTCATGGTTTGAGACCCTGATGCAACCTCATCTGGATAATTGAATTATCCCGTTTAATGCCCGTTATTTATTCGGTAGATCTCCCGAGGAAATCGCCATTACCACATCAGATCATCAGGCACTTTGAAATCAGCATACGGATCTTCTTCATCCTGCTCTTCCTGACTCAGCGCACTGTTTAAGACAATACTGCTGGCATCACGCTGGGCAATTTTATCTGCGACGCTGGCGGGGATAATGGCGTACTGACTTTCGCCACGGTTATCAGCCACCAGACGTGCGATGGCAAGACGGCCACTGATCAGCTGAGACTGCGTTGCCTTATCCACCACCAATTTTTTAATCAGATTATTATCGGTGAAGTTAAAATCAATATTCCCTGCTGAAATGACGATTTTATTCATTTCAATCAGTTGCTTCACCTGCGCTTTATATTCTTTAGATAACGCGGCTTGTTTTTGTTGTTCGCTCAGCTGCCTGTCACGTTCCATCTGCGCTTTTTTATTTTCTTCCACCGCCTCTCTGGCCTCGCGTGCCTGAACGCGTGATTTTTTCGCCGTTCTCTGCACTTTGTCCATCTTTTTGCTGGTCACTAATCCCGCTTTCAGCAGTTGTTCTTGTAAGGAGAGTTTTGTCATTTTCGTTTCTAAATCCGTTGAATAATTTGTGCGATTATAACCGTAATTCCTGAGGCGATACAGGCTACCGGGCCTTTTCCCCTTGCGTCCGGGATCGGGAGAGCCTTTAAGCGACTGCGACCTCAACAGTATTTACCTCTACAGTTATTGCGCAAACTGCCGATAACCTTACAGCTCCACGCCCGGAGCAGTTCCTTTTATGTTGTACCGAACAGGAGAACAAAATGGATGTTTCGCAAATTGCATCGCTGGCGACCAGCCTTAATAGCCTGGATACCAGCACTCAGGTCAACAACATCCTGCTGAAAAAGTCGCTGGATAGTCAGCAGACGGCAGTGACCAGCATGATTGACTCGATCCCCGCGTTACCTGCTAATCCGGCAATCGGTCGCAATATCAATACCACCGCCTGACTGATACAAAAAAGCCCGCGTGAGTAAACTCAGCGGGCTTTTTTTGCTTTCAGATCCCCTTATCCTTTCGCGAAATTCGCCTGAATTCGCTGCTGCAGATAGTCTTCGGCGCTGATGGCCGGATATTTCGCCTGCGGTCCCAGAATTTCGACGTCTTTGTTGGCCTGGCAGAAAAACGCCAGGCTGTAGCGCGCGCCCTGATATTCGCCGGGCAGCGGGTTTCTTACCCGATGGAAATTGGAAGGCAACTGATCGTCGCTCCAGCGCATCAGCATGTCGCCAATATTGCAGGTGATCACCTCTTCGCGCGGTTCGATACTGGTCCACTGCTGACTTTCGCGATCTTTGCCCGGACACACCTGTAAGCCGCCCTGACCGGGACGCTGGAAAAGCAGTGTCAGGCAATCGAAATCAGTGTGCGCACCGGCACGCCACATCCCCTGCTCCGATTGTTCGGTAGCATAGTAGTGCAGCATGCGCAGCGTACTCTGATAGCTTTGCTGATCTGGATTGTGCGCCTGCTCGAAAAAGTGCTCCGGGAAACCCAGCTTGAGCGCAAAACAGGAAAGCAATTTCATGCCCAGTTGCCAGCACTGTGACTCAAAACTCAGCATGGTCTGTTTAAAAGCAGGCAACTCCTGTTCGCCGGGCCACAGCGACGCCATCAGCGGACGGGTGATCTGATAGGACTCTTTCTGATCCGGCGTTTTGGTCGACGGGCGCACCTGAGACTTATTTTCCCAGCCGGCGTTACGCGCCAGCGGATATTGCGCTTTGACTTCGTCGGGCAGCGAGAAGAAATCTTCCGTCATGCTGAATGCCTGACGAATATCGTCCAGCGCAATGCCGTGGTTGCTCACCTGAAAGAAACCGATTTCGACGGCTGCCAGCCAGAGTTCATCGGCGATCTCGCTTTTACGGTTTTCGAAATCAGAGAGATCGATGCAGCGAACTTCGCGGGCAAACGTCTCTTCGCCCATCGCGCCCATTCCCGCTTCTTTTTCCAGTTCCTGTAATGCATAACCTGATGCCTGAGCGGATGAGGTGTGAGTGGATTGTGTCATTTTTTTATCCTTCATAATCAATAGGGTTCAACCCGCAGCGCGCTGTTGCAGGGTTCGGACGGCAGACATTGCCTCGTGGCGCATGGCCTCCAGATCAAGACCGGGGATGACATCGTTTTCGACGATAACGCGGCCCTTGATCATCAGCGCCTTAAGTGACGCGCGGCCGCCGCAGGCTACCGGCCCGATCGCCATGTCATGCAGGCCGAAGTAACGTGGGTCGTCCAGCCGGTAAATGGCGATATCTGCCAGCATGCCCACCTGCACGGTGCCGCTCTGTTGCAGGCCGAGGATTTGCGCCCCGCCCGCGCTGCCCCAGCGCACCACGTCTTCGATGGATGCCGCATCGCCGCCGCCTTCAAAGGTGCCGCCGTCATAGCGCGGCTTCGCCAGCATGCCTTTTCGGGCACGTTGCAACAGCCACGCGGCATGCGCCTCACTTTGCATATCCGCGGCTTCGTTCGATGCCGCGCCGTCAACGCCCAGCGAAACCGGAACGCCAGCCTGCTCCAGCGCCAGCAGATCGGCGATGCCGCTGCCCAGACGCCCGTTGCTTTGCGGACAATGCGCAATGCCGGTGCGGGTTTGTCCCAGTATCGCAATCTCCTGCGGCAGTAACTTCACCAGATGCGCAAACCACACGTCGTCCCCCAGCCAGTCGTGTTCCGCACAAAACTGCACCGGCGTCATGTCGAATTTAGCGCGCGCCGCATCAAGATAATCCACGGTTTCCGACAAATGACTGTGCAGCCGGATGCCTAAACGGCGCGCCAGTTTCGCCATTTCACGCAACTGCGCGCCGGGCGCAGAATGCAGCAGCGTGGTCGGTGCCATCACTACACGACGCAGAGACGCCGGTTGCGGATCGTGATAGCGGCCAACCAGCCGTTCCATGTCCGCCATATAGTGGTCGAAATTTTCCGGTCGCAGCGCTTGCGGTAAATCCTGCTCAATCGCCCGTCCCTGCGTTGCGCCGCCCCGGCACAACACAATGCGCATGCCCAGCGCTTCCCCTTCACTGAACAGAATGTCCGAGGTATCGAACGGCATATCCGGCCAGTAAAGGTAATTGTGATCCGCCACGGTGGCGCAGCCGGAACGCAGCAGTTCGGTCAGGCCGATACGCACCGCAAGGCGAAACGTGGATTCATCAAACGTGGCGCGAAAGCGATACGGCGTCGCGCTTAACCACGCGGTCAGACTTTTGTTCAGCCCCTGTGGCTCGCCTTTGAGCAAGGACTGAAACAGATGATGGTGAGTATTCACCCAGGCCGGATAGACCACGCAGTCACGCGCATCAATCAGCCGCTCGTCGGGCAGCGCCGTCAGGGAACCGATCGCGCCGATAACACCATCGCGGACGCGAATATCCGGTCCTGCGTGACGCGCTTTTTCTCCCGGCAGACCGGTGAGGATGGCGTGCGCATTTTTAATCAGTAAAGAGTCAGATGACATCGCAACGCTCCTCAGGGTTTAACCTGCATGTGCTCAACAAATTCGGTGGTATACGCCTGCTTCCAGTCGGTATCCGCATTCAGCAGTTTGGCGCTGACCATGAAATCACGGGTTTTCTGCCAGCGGGCTTCGGTCATGGTGCCCCAGCCCTGCGTCGCTGCATCGCCGCCATCAATCAGGTGATGTTCTTTGATTTGCTGAACACCCCAGGCCAGCAGGTCGTCGGTCATCTTCGGGTTGTCTTTTTTGATCAGCGCGTTGCCCGGTGCCGGGTTTTGCAGATAACTCACCCAGCCTTCCATCGACGCCTGCACAAATTTCGCCATTGCCTCTTTACGGCTGCTGATAAGGTCCGGACGGGTGATCAGGATCCCGCCGTAAGGCGGATAGCCATGCTCCGAGAAGAGGAAGAAATTGGATTTCACGCCAGCCTTCTGCGCCTGAAACACTTCAGAACTGACGTACGCCTGCTGCGCTACATTTTCGTCAGCAACAAACGGCTGAATGTTGAAGGTATAGGGGCGCACCTGTGCATCCCTGAGCTGATAACGCGCCCTGAGCCACGGCCACCAGGTTGATTGACCGGAACTGGAAACCAGAATGGTTTTATCTTTCAGGCCATCCAGGGAGGTGACGGAGGCATGGGTCAGTAAACCCTGCGGGTCGTACTGAAAGGGAGCAGCGATAGCTTTGGCCTGAAAACCGCGCTGTACAGATTCGAGCAACTGGAGGTCATAACCGATGATCACGTTAGCGCGTTTTGACAACAGTAACTGCATGCCGTTGATCTGCGGGCCGCCGGACTGAATACTGACATCCAGCCCGTAACGTTTATAAATGCCTGTCGCCAGCGCCTGATAATAGCCGCCCTGCTCGGCCTGGGCGTACCACGAGGTCAGCAAGGCGATTTTCTCATCGGCACTTGCCGACAGGGAAAATGATCCAAGAACCAGCGTGCTCAGCACGCAGCAAGACAGGGGAATGCGGGATATTGACTTCATTGCTCCTCTCCTAATCATCGCCGGAGGGGGGACAAGCAAACGCGGCTCAGCCCCCTGACCGGCTCAAAATGAACCGCGAAATGGTTGCTGAGCAATGTCCCGCGCAGTTGCCTGCACTGACCGCTTCTACTCACATTAAGCTATACAAAAAGGATGCCAACTTCGCTGATGCGCCTCCCGTGCGCTTTGCCGGGGGATCTGACCTGTGCGCTCTGCAACCTTTGATTCACCACAGAGCGCGAAGCACCAAAACAGTGCAAATCAATGCCGGTCGCCCCCCGTTGTCGGGATCTGACTGAACAACATCTCCAGTTGTTTGAGCATCATTGAGGCGGCCAGGGAAAGTTGTCGGGCAGGGGCAACGCACAGGGAAAGCGTGAAGGTTTTTAACTGCGGATCGGTCAGCGGAATAAACCGCAACTCGTCGTTGTGCACCTCATCCATAATGTCGAGCCAGCACAGAATGCCGATGCCCATTCTCTCCTTAATCAGCGAGCGGATCATGTGGATGTTATTCGATACCGCGACCTCGTGGATCCTATCGCCATTGATATTCATCAGTGCCTGAACCGGTTCGGCCAGCATCAGCGGCGCGGCGGGCAGGATAAACGGGTATTCCATGCACTGATTAAAACGCACGCCGCTTCTGTCGCCAAGCGGATGCCCCTTCGGCACCACAACCCCCAACTCGATTTCGGCAAAAGCCCGCACCTGCAACTCGCGGGAACTTTGCGGATTCAGCATCAGTCCGAAATCGGCATCGCCTGAAATCAGTGCCTGCTGAATATCCACGTTGTTCATGGTCGTCAGTGTGAATGAGATGTTCGGATAATCGAGATGCACCTTTTTGAGCATCGATGAGAAAAACTGCCGGTTGATGGCATCGATGGTGGCAATCCGCACATGCCCGCGCCGCAACCCGCGCAGGTCATCGAGCTGTTCGCAGACACGTGAAAAATCCTTTTTCCAGTTACTGGCGGCATGCAGCAATAGCTCTCCGGCCGCCGTCAGCCGCAGCCCGGTGGGATGCCGCTCAAACAGCGGCATGGCTAATTCTTTTTCAACCCGCAATATCTGCCGGTCAATGGATGATGCGGCCACATGCAGGGTTTCGGACGCCTTACGAAACGATCCCTGGCGGGCAACCTCAGTGAAGTACAGCAGAAAACGGGAGAATGCGAACATAATGAGTGCTCTCTTTTATGCAACGGGACGTGCGAATCAAAGCGCTGGACGCAACAGTTTTATAACAATAACGTAGCTTTCATTGCAACGGGAACAATCGTTTCATCACTTTTCAGGCTGACCCTGTGCAGTAATGCGGGTTAAGACAGCAGGTTATGCGGCGAACGAATGAATTTCCCTTTTATGAATGATTCACCAGAGCAAATACGGTAAATGACGATGAAAGATGCCGGATTAATTCCTGTCACTATTAAAACCGCCGACATCAACGGTGTCGGGAATATTTCCTTGCAGCTTATTGCGCAGCAGGGGAATTTATTACCGGCTTATTTACCGGGCGCGCACATTGACGTTTTTATTCCTGATCTCGGCCCGCGCCAGTATTCTTTATGCAGTGAAAACAGCCGCGGTGAATATTATGAAATATGCGTAAAACTGGCGGAAAACTCCACCGGCGGCTCGCACTTCATCCATCATCATTTCAGCCCCGGCGATAACCTGACGATCTCGGCACCGCGCAATCATTTCCCGCTGCCGCAGGCCGGGCGATATTTACTGTTTGCCGGGGGGATCGGCATCACACCCTTGCTGGCAATGGCAGAACATATGGCGCAGCAAAAGATTGAATTTGAACTGCATTATTATGTCTCGGACAGTGAAAAAGCCGCGTTTCTCCCGCGTTTAACCGCGCCTGCATTAGCCAGGCACGTTTTTTTGCATGACAGCAGCGCAAACGATTCCCTGCGCAACAATACACCGCTGAGTTTGTGTCAGCCGGATGAGAATACGCAGGTGCTGGCCTGCGGCCCGGACGGGTTTATTCAGCGACTTAACGATATTATGCAGACGCATCACTGGCAGGAAAACCAATTATCTTTTGAGCGTTTCAGTAATGCGAATCTGAATAATGATGCAGGCGGTCAGGCATTTCATATTCAGCTCGGCACCGGCGGGCAACGGTATTTAGTCGGCCCGCACCAGACGATTGCCGAAGTCCTATTAAGTGCCGGGGTCGATATTATGCTGTCGTGCGAACAGGGTATTTGCGGCTCCTGTATTACTGACGTTATCGACGGTATTCCCGATCACCGCGACTGCGTGCTGACCGAAGAAGAGAAAGCGGAGAACACGCAGATTACGCTGTGCTGTTCGCGTTCCCAAAGCCCCGTTCTGGTCCTCGACCTGTAATGTCAACGCGGAGCCTGACGATGAACATTTCGACCCCCGCAGCAGCGCTTAAAGGCATTGCCAACGTTCGCCTCCCGGCGTGGTTACTTCCTGAGAACTGGCCTTTACAAAATGGCGAGCCGGTTACGGCAGATGTGCGCTTTCACGCGGGCAAAATTTCCTCGCTGATGCCTGCCCTGCCGTCTCAGGACGATCTGTGGAACGTGCACGGTGCGCTGGCGCTGCCGGGGCTGGTGGAACCCCATGCGCATCTCGATAAAACCTTCACCCTTGCCCGCAGCCGTCCGTCAAAACCCGGTCTGCTGGCGGCCATTGAAACCCTGCATCAGGACCGTCAGCACTGGACGGCGGCTGACCTTCGCCAGCGTGCAGGCAAGGGGCTGGCCTGGGCGGCGGCTAACGGTGTGACCCGTTTGCGCACCCACATTGACTGGTTTGACGTGGTGCCGCCGCTGGCCTGGTCTGAGCTGGCCGGAATGGCGCAAGCGGGTGTCACGCTGGAGCGGGTGGCGCTGGCACCGCTGAGTTTTTTCGCAGATGCCGACGCGGCTGACCGCATTGCCCGTGCGGTCGCACAAAGCGGAAAAGACTGTCTGCTGGGCGGATTTATCCACTCCTCAAACTGGGATCCGGCGGCGATGACCCACCTGATGCGCAGCGCCTCACGCTGGCAACTGAGTCTGGATTTGCATATCGACGAGGAGCTTTCGCCGGTCGCACACGGCCTGAGCTGGCTGGCGCATTACCTGTCGGAGAACACCTTCAGCGGCCATATCTGTTGCAGCCACGGTTGCGCACTGGCCTCGGGCAGTGACCCGCAGGCGCAGAATGTGCTGAGTTTGCTGGCGGCGCAGCGCGTTACGCTAATTGCGCTGCCGATGACCAACCTGCTGTTACAGGACGCCGTGACGGGCCGCACACCGCGCCAGCGCGGCATCACCTTGCTGAAAGAAGCGCAGGCGGCGGGCATTCCGCTACTGCTCGGCTGCGATAACGTACAGGACGCTTTTTGTCCGGCAGGCAGTTATGACCCGCTGGATACGCTGAGCTGCGCCCTGTTCGCGCTTCAGCTTGAAAATGTTTTTGATCAGCAGTCGCGGCTTATCTGCGATGTCGCCGCCCTGACCGGTAATGCGCAGAGCGGCCTGCCGCTGACACCCGGCAGCGATGCCACGCTGGTTCTTTTCCCCGGCAGCGACAGCATGACCTGGCCTTTACACAGCGCGGCCCGCCTGGTTATCCGCCACGGCAGGCTGACCCATCAACGCACCTGGAATCAGGAGTTATCCCATGAGTCTTGACGCGGGAGCGGGCAAACCGCTCGCCCAATATGCCGCCTGGCGTCGCGCCGGTGATTTCGTTTTTCTCTCCGGCATTATTCCCGTTAACCCGCAGACGGCGACGATCGTGCGCGGTTTTCAGGATATCCCCGCCGAAGCGCGCCTGCTGCTGGGCGAAACCGGTGAGTTTTCCACCGACGCCAAACAGGGGCCGATCCTCGCCCAGAGCTGGTATGTACTCGAAAGCATCCGCCACACCATTGAAGATGCGGGCGGACAAATGAGCGATGTGATCAAGCTGGTGCAGTATTTTCGCAATCTCGATCACTTCCCGTATTACAGCCGGGTCAGAAAACTCTTTTACGCCGGGCAACCGCCGGTCTCCACCGTGGTGCAGGTCAGTGAAATGCTGCCTGACGCCGACGTACTGATTGAAGTGGAAGCCACTGCCTGGTTACCCCTGTCCCGCTAACCCGATAAAGTCCGACCCTGAGGTACAGCATGATTAACGGTTATATTCCCGCAGCGCGTTTTCTCCCCTTTCTGAGCTGGACAGCCATTGCTGCCCTGCCCGATAAAGCCAACACCGTGATCGTCCTGCCGACCGGTGCGATTGAGCAGCACGGGCCGCATCTGCCGTGTTCGGTTGACAGCGTGATCTCCTCCGGTGTGGCGGGCCATGCCCTGGCGCGGTTGCCGGAAGATATTCCGGCTTACGCTATTCCTCCGATCACCTACGGCAAATCTGACGAACATCTGAATTTCCCCGGCACGCTGACCCTGACCGGCGACACGCTGCTGCAGACCATTTTAGAAATTGCCGAATCCCTGTACCGCGCCGGATTCCGCAAACTATTGATGATCAACGGTCACGGCGGACAACCGCAGGTGCTGCAAATGGCCTCGCGGGAAATGCGCCTGCGTCACGGCGACATGATCATGATCCCTCACGATGTGTTTCGCGTACCCAACGTGGAAAACCAGTTTCTGAGCGCACAGGAGCAAAAAATGGCGATGCACGCCGGTCACAGCGAAACCGCTGTCATGCTGGCGCTGGCACCGGAATGTGTCCACATCGAACATGCGGTCGCCAATTATCCGCCGGAGTTCCCGTGTCCGACACTTTCCTCGGGCCGTCCTGCCGCTGCCTGGGCTTCTTATGATTTTGGTCCGAGTGGCGTGATTGGCGACCCGACCGGCGCCACCGCTGAACAGGGTCATGCGATCCTCGATTCGCTGGCGGCAAGCTGGGCGCAGGCGATCACCGAAATCCATCACATGGAATGGAAAGTCCGCAGCGAACCGACCTGGGGAAAACACCACTGGAACGGTTTTGTGCAAACCAGTTTCACGCCTCCTTCGTCTTCTTTGGTCTCCAAATAAAGGAATTCTTACGATGAAAATACGACGTACACCGGCTTACACCTTGCTTGCCCTGCTGCTGGCCGGGGTTTCCGCCACCAGCATGGCGGAAGAGAAATTCACCTTCCTGACCAACTGGTACGCACAGGCGGAGCACGGCGGTTTTTACCAGGCGCAGGCCAAAGGGCTGTACAAAACCGCCGGTCTGGATGTCAGCATCAAAATGGGCGGTCCGCAGGTCAACGTGATGCAACTGATGGCTGCCGGACAGGCTGACTGTACGCTTGGCGACAACGGTCAGGCGCTGGAAACCTGGCAGGCTGGCGTGCATGCGGTGACAGTCGCGACGGTATTCCAGCATTCGCCGACGGTGTTTATCAGCCACGACAAAGTGGAGAAAGGTCAGGAACTGAAAGACAAAACCTTCCTGCTGGCCACCGAGGCGTATACCTCGTTCTGGCCGTGGGCGAAGAGTGAACTGGGGCTGGCGGGTGCCAAAATCCGCCCGTACACCTTCAGCGTGCAGCCGTTCCTGGCCGACAATAATCTGGTTCAGCAGGGTTATGTCACCTCCGAGCCTTTCTCAATCGAAAAAGGCGGCAGGCCGTTCTACGTCTACATGCTCAGCGACTGGGGTTATCCGCCGTACGGCAACTCGATTATCTGCATGGCCGACACCGTTAAAAAACGTCCGGCGGCGGTGGCGGCCTTCGTGAAAGCCTCCATGCAGGGCTGGAAAGACTATTTGCAGGATCCGACCGCAGGCAACCAGCTTATCACTCAGGCCAACCCGCGTATGGGTGCCGACCAGATAGCCTTCGGCATCGCGCAGATGAAGAAGTATGCGCTGGTGACCGGCGGAGACGCGCAAACCAGCGGCATCGGCATCATCACTGAACCGCGTCTGAAAAAAACCTGGGACATGCTGGTGAAAAACAAGCTGATCGACGCGGATAAAGTGCCGTTTGAGCAGACTTATACCCTCGACATGATCAAAGACGCGAAGGTTATGCCATGAATTCAGCCCCTAAACTGACCGTGATGAGCGATGTCCGCTCAGCCAATCCTCCGCCCGTACCCGCCATCGAAGTGCTGTCGGCGGAGAAAATTTACAGCAACGGCACACGCGCCCTTTTGCCGGTCAATCTGACCATTAATCAGGGTGAATTCGTCACCCTGCTTGGCCCGTCGGGTTGTGGCAAAAGTACGCTGTTAAAAATGGTCGCCGGGCTGACGGAACCCAGCGACGGGAAACTGGTGCTGTGGCGGCGTGACAGTCGCGAAAAAACGCAGGTGCCGCTGTCTTTCGTGTTTCAGGAAGCCACGCTGATGCCGTGGAGCAATGTGCAAAACAACGTGCGTTTGCCGCTGGATCTCGCGGGCGTACCGCGGGCCGAAGCCAATACCCGCGTCAGCGAGGCGCTGGAACTGGTGGGGCTGGGTAAATTTGCCAAAGTCCTGCCACGCGAGTTGTCGGGCGGCATGCAGATGCGCGTCTCCATTGCCCGCGGACTGGTGACGCGTCCGAAACTGCTGCTGATGGATGAACCCTTTGGGGCGCTCGACGAAATCACCCGTAACAAGCTCGACAGCGACCTGCTGCGCCTGTGGCGGGAACAGGGTCTGACGGTGGTGTTTGTCACGCACTCGATTCATGAAGCGGTATTTCTGTCACAGCGGGTGATCATGATGGCAGCCCGTCCGGGGCGTGTGGTGGAAGATATCGCCATTACCGAGCCCTTTCCGCGCAGCGAAGATTTTCGCGTCAGTCCGGCGTTTTCACGCTATGCGAAGCAGTTGCAGGACAGCCTGCTGCAAGCCAGCCAATCGGGTATGGAGTAACGCTATGCAAACTCAAAAATCCTCTCCGTGGATCAATAACCAGACCTTTCGCAAGGTGCTGTATCCGGCAGTGGTCGCGATTGTGGTGATTTTGCTGTGGCAGGGCTGGGTGAGTTATTTCAAAATCCCCCAGTTTCTGGTGCCTTCGCCGGTAGTGATGCTGGAAAGCCTGTGGACCAACTTCGGCTCGCTGACGATGTCGCTGCTGTTTACGCTGAAAATCACCCTGATCTCGTTTTTACTGTCGATAGTCATCGGTTCGGTGGTGGCTTTCGTGCTGGTGCAAAACCGCTTTGTTGAAACTGCGTTGTTCCCGTACATCGTGTTTTTACAAGTAACGCCGATTGTCGCCATCGCGCCGCTGATCATCATCTGGGTCAAAGATACCACGCTGTCGCTGGTGGTGTGTTCGACACTGATGGCGGTGTTCCCGATCATTTCCAATACCACGCAGGGACTGCGCAGTGTCTCGCCCGGCCTGCTAAGTTATTTCCAGCTGAGCCGCGCCAGCCGTCTGCAAATCCTGATCCGGTTACGCATTCCTTCTGCCCTGCCGTATTTTTTCGGTGCGCTGCGCATTTCCAGCGGCCTGTCGCTGATTGGTGCGGTGGTCGCGGAATTTGTTGCCGGTACCGGCGGCAATAACACCGGTCTGGCCTACCAGATATTGCAGGCGGGATACCAGCTCGACATCCCGCTGATGTTTGCCGCCCTGCTGCTCATTTCACTCACCGGTATCGCGCTGTTTGGGGTGATGTCGTGGATTTCGAGGCGCGCCCTGAGCGCCTGGCATGAAAGCGAAGCCGTGCAATCTCATTAATCTCATACATTTTTTGGCAGGAAGAATATGGACAGCGAACAACGTCAACAGGCGCTTGCCCTGATTCAGCAGGCGCTCCCGGATCTCGACTGGACTTTGCAGTCGCCCAAGGTCAAGCGCCTTTCGCGCGATTTTCACTGGTTCAGCCCGGTGCTGAAGCGGCAACTGGAAGACAAACAGGCCGATGCCGTGGTCAGGCCGCGCAGCGAAGAAGAGCTGAGTTTACTGGTGCAGGCCTGCGTTAAGCATCAGTTACCGCTGATTTTGCGCGGCGGCGCGACCGGTAACTACGGCCAGCTGGTGCCGCTGGAAGGCGGAATTCTGGTGGACATGACCGGCTTTGATCAGATCTGCGAACTGGGTAACGGCGTGGTGCGTGCCCAGGCGGGGATCCGTCTTTCCGCGATTGAAACCCTGACCCGTCCGGCAGGCTGGGAATTGCGCTGCATGCCGTCAACCTACCGGCTCGCCAGCCTCGGCGGCCTTTACGGCGGCGGCTTTGGCGGCATCGGCTCCATTAACTACGGTCCGCTCGGCGCGCCGGGCAATGTGCTCAGCGTCAAGGTCATGACCATGGAAGCCGAGCCGCGCATTCTGCACGTTCCTGCGCCGCAGGCATTACTGCTGCATCATGCTTACGGCAGCAACGGCATTGTACTGGAGGTTGAACTGGCGCTGGCACCGGTTCACTCGTGGACTGAACGGCTGGACGTGTTCGATGACTTCACCGACGCACTCGATTATGCCAATGCAATTGCCCGTTCGCCGGGGCTGGTCAAGCGCCAGCTTGCGCTGTTTGCCGCGCCGATCCCGTCTTATTTCAGTCATCTGAACGGGCATTATCAGGCCAGTCAGCATGCGGTGATTAGCGTGATTGCGCAGGAAAGCGAAGGGTTTTGTGCCGGTCTGCTGGAAAAATACCGTGGACACAGCGCGGTACGGCAGTCTGCCGATGTGGCGCGTGAGGCCAATGCGTCACTGATGGAATATTGCTGGAACCATACCACGCTGCACGCACTGAAAATCGACAGCTCCCTGACCTATTTACAGACGGCGTTTAATCATGCGAATTATCGTCAGCAGATTATCGATATGGCGGCGCTGTTGGGTGACGAGGTTATTTCGCATATTGAATTCCTGCGTGACAATGACGGCAATATCACCGCCAGCGGCTTACAACTGGTTCGTTATTCTACCGAAGAAAGGCTGAATGAAATAATGAACATCTTCCGTGATAATGGCGTGAAAATAAATAATCCTCACGTTTATCACATTGAAGATGGCAAACAGGGAGAAATTAAACCTGACGTCGTTTCCGTTAAAAAGTGTCTTGACCCCGGCGGGTTACTTAATCCCGGCAAGCTCCGGGGCTGGGAGGTACGCGACTCACTGGTATTAGATAACAATCCCCTGCTATTGCGTGACTGAAAAAAAGCCCGCTTAAGAAAATTTAAGCGGGCTTTTTGCTTTCAAACTATCCGTTCAAATCAGAGTTCGAATCTGTCGAGATCCATCACTTTGGTCCAGGCGGCGACAAAGTCTTTCACGAATTTCTCTTTGGCATCACTGCTGGCATACACCTCCGCGTTGGCACGTAATACCGCATTCGAGCCGAACACCAGATCGGCACGCGTGGCGGCGAACCTGACTTCTCCGCTGACGCGGTCACGGCCTTCAAAACGCTCACCGGAGCCGTCGGCGGCTTTCCATTCAGTGCGCATATCGAGCAGATTGACGAAGAAATCGGTGTTCAGTTCGCCGGTTTTTTCCGAGAAAATGCCGAGATTGCTGCCGTCGTAGTTTGCCCCCAGCGCACGTAATCCGCCGACCAGCACCGTTAATTCCGGCACGGTCAGGGTCAGTTGCTGCGCCTTGTCGATCAGGAGATTTTCAGTTGATGTATTGGCTGAATCACCCCGGTAGTTACGGAAACCATCCGCTTTCGGTTTCAGCAGTTCGAACGACTCAATATCGGTCTGGTCCTGACGCGCATCCACCCGGCCCGGCGTGAAAGGCACGTCGATGTCGATATGAGCCGCTTTCGCCGCCTTTTCAACACCGACCACCCCGGCCAGAACGATCACATCCGCCAGAGACACCTTCTGGAATGACTGCTGGATGGCTTCCAGAGCGGGCAGCACGCGGGCGGCAATGGCGTTCACCTCCCAGTCTCTTTGCGGGCGCAGCGCCAGACGCGCACCGTTTGCGCCGCCACGTTTGTCGCCGCCACGGAAGGTAGATGCCGAAGCCCACGCCACCGAGACCAGTTCACTGACGCTCAGGCCGGAAGCAGCGATTTTTTCTTTCAGCTGCGCGATATCGGCAACCGTCGGGTGATACACCGGAACCGGCAACGGATCCTGCCAGATTAAGTCTTCTTTTGGCACTTCCGGTCCGATATAACGCGCTTTAGGCCCCATATCGCGGTGGGTCAGTTTGTACCATGCACGGGCAAAGGCTTCGTTGAAAGCCTGCGGATCACCATGGAAACGACGCGATATTTTTTCAAACTCCGGATCAAAACGCAGGGTCAGATCGGTCACCAGCATGGTCGGTTTGCGTTTTTTCGTACTGTCGAACGGATCAGGAATAATATCCGGCGCATCGGCGGCTTCAAACTGAATCGCCCCCGCCGGACTGCGGGTTTGCACCCATTCATATTTGAACAGGTTTTCGAAGAAGTAATTGCTCCACTGTGTCGGGGTCTGCGACCAGATCACTTCCAGACCGGACGTGATGGCATCCGCACCGGCCCCGGTTCCGTGACGGTTTGCCCAGCCCAGGCCTTGTGATTCAATCGGCGCGGTTTCAGGGTCAACACCCACGTTGCTGGCATCGGCTGCACCGTGGGTTTTACCCAGGGTGTGACCACCGGCGATTAACGCGACAATCTCTTCATCGTTCATGCCCATATTGCCGAAAGTGGCACGGATTGCCGGGGCCGCCGAAGCCGGATCACCACTGTGATTCGGACCTTCCGGGTTGACGTAAATCAGCCCCATTTCCGTTGCGCCCAGCGGCGATTTAGCCAGCTCTTCGGGATGACGATGTTCCAGCCAGGTGGTTTCGTCACCCCAGTTGATATCCAGATCCGGTTCCCAGACGTCTTCACGCCCGGCACCAAAACCAAAGGTGCGGAAACCGGCGTTTTCCAGCGCGACGTTGCCCGCCAGAATGTACAGGTCGGCCCAGGAAATTTTCTGACCGTATTTTTGTTTCACCGGCCACAACAGGCGGCGCGCTTTATCCAGGCTGACGTTGTCCGGCCAGGAGTTTAACGGCGCGAAACGCTGCTGGCCGCGACCTGAACCGCCGCGTCCGTCAACGGAACGATACGTCCCGGCGCTGTGCCACGCCAGACGGATGAAAAGACCGATATAACTGCCCCAGTCGGCGGGCCACCAGGGCTGTGACGCAGTGAGCACCCCTTTGAGATCGGCTTTCAGTGCGGAGTAATCTAATTTGGCAAATTCTTTACGATAATCAAAGGATTCGCCCAACGGGTTTGAGCGATGTGAGTGCTGATTCAGCAGGTCAACCCTGAGCTGGTTAGGCCACCAGTCACGATTACTTGTCCCGCCACCTGACGCTTTATTGCTGTTGCCTTCATGAAATGGACATTTACCGGCACTGGCTTCTCTGTTTGCTTCAACAATCGGCTTTGCGTCTTTTGCTTCTTCATCAATAGAACTGCTCATGCTCACACTCCTGTTATGTAGACTCATTGCTACTCTATACGCAGATTGAAAACCGTCACATCTGAATCACCCTATGTATTTGATAGACCTTCCCTTCGGAATTTGGCGCTATTTCTGCGCATTTTCACAACAAAAATACTCCATTCCTGATTACAGCGTAGCCACTTAATCACAGAGACTTCTCCGCCAGTGTCTCAAAATGCAAAAAGCCCGCCGGTTTTCCGCCGGCGGGCCTGGGGTTTCTAAAACTTTCTTCAGCAGTTACTCACGCCAGCCCATTTCAGGGGCGACATATTTGAGGATTGACTCAATCACGTGCACGTTGTAATCGACGCCGAGCTGATTCGGGACGGTCAGCAATAACGTATCGGCTTCAGCGATCGCTTCATCCTGTTTCAGCAGTGTGATCAGCCGGTCCGGTGTCGCTGCATAGCTGCGGCCAAAAATAGCGCGGGTTTTCTCATCGAGGAACCCGACTTTGTCGCCGTCATCGCCGCTGCCACCAAAATACGCGCGGTCGCGGTCATCCATCAGGGCAAAAATACTGCGGCTGACGGAGACACGCGGTGCGCGCTCATGCCCCGCCTCCGCCCATGCCTTGCGGTATGCGCGAATTTGCTGCGCCTGTTGAATATGGAACGCCTCACCGGTTTCATCATCTTTCAGCGTGGAACTTTGCAGGTTCATGCCCAGTTTCGCCGCCCAGGCTGCGGTGGCATTCGACCCTGCGCCCCACCAGATACGTTCACGCAGCCCTTCTGAATACGGCTCAGGGCGTAACAAACCCGGCGGATTCGCAAACATCGGTTGCGGATTCGGTTTCGCAAAACCTTCGCCACGCAGGACATCAAGCAGTTTTTCTGTATGACGGCGCGCCATATCGGCTTCCGTTTCGCCTTCTTCCGGCTGATAACCAAAATAGCGCCAGCCGTCGATGACCTGCTCCGGAGAGCCACGGCTGATACCCAGTTGTAAACGCCCCCCGGAAATCAGATCCGCCGCACTGGCGCTTTCCGCCATATACAGCGGATTTTCATAACGCATATCGATAACGCCGGTACCGATCTCAATCTTGCGGGTTTTCGCGCCGATGGCGGCCAGCAACGGAAAAGGCGATGCCAGCTGGCGCGCAAAGTGATGCACCCGGAAATACGCACCATCGGCGCCCAGTTCTTCGGCGGCGACCGCCAGATCGATAGATTGCAATAAGGCATCAGCCGCCGAGCGCGTGCCCGACTGGGGTGACGGTGTCCAGTGTCCAAATGATAAAAATCCAATCTTTTTCATCGCGTCTTCATCCTCATAATCCGTGAACCTGTGCGCTGTCTCTCTCATGCGGGACAAGGCGTTGTGATGGGTTTACTTTACGCGACTCAGGATGAGAATAAATATCATTTGTTTAACATAAAGATTCAGTTTATTTGATTAACCACTGCGAGGCTGGCAGATTTTGGTATCCCATCAATCACCAGCCGGAGCGCATTAAACTTCAGCATGCGGGGAAACTATCAGGGTTATTTTCTTTCACTAAAATAGAGCGCAGGCGTGCAGCCGACAGACTTCTTAAACATGGTGATAAACGCATTGACTGACTCATAGCCCAATTCACTGGCCACATTTTGCACGGACTCTCCGCTGGCAAGCCTCCGTAATGCAATAATTAAATGGAGTTGCTGACGCCAGCGTCCGAATGACAGACCGGTTTCACGCACCATCAGTCGGGCAAGGGACCGTTCACTTAATGCCAGCCGTTTTGCCCACGCATTCAGTGTGCTGCGGTCATGCGGATGACTGACCAGCGCGTCGGCCATCCTCTGTATTTTGGGATGGGCAGAAACCGGCAAATTAAAATTCTGCTGTGGCATATTCACCAGCTCATCAAGCGTCACCCGGGCCAGCCTTGCGGCATGGCTGTCCGGCAGGTAATGCGTATCTTCCCTGACCAGACGGCTAATCAGTTCGCGAATCAGCGGAGAAATAGCAAATGTGCAGCATTGTTCCGGCAGTGCGGCCGCGCCCGGCTCAATAAATAAGTAGCTGAGATGCGCATTCCAGGTGGCTCTCGCGCTATGGGGAATACCACCGGGGATCCACACGCCGCAGTGGGGCGGCACTATCCAGATATCATTTTCAGCCCGACACGTAACCGCACCATAAAGGGCAAGAATTAACTGTCCTTTGCGGTGCGTGTGCACCGGGACTTCCGCTTCGTACTCGGTGAAATCAAGATGACGTGCCACGGCCGCACTGGCTGTAGAGTCAGGATCGAAAAGCGAAATAGCGTCGCGGGAAGGCGTCATATTGGCATGATTTAGGTATTTTTTGGCAGTATAGAGTATTTTCACATCTGAGTAATCTGGCAATAATTGCCGGTATGCGCAAATGAACTGTTTGCCACCACCGCTTGCCAGGGGCCATTACTCTCATGTTTAACTCTTTACGCAGGGCGTTCCCCTCCTCCTTTCTTCTTAATGATGCGAACGCGTTGTTATATTCGGCCAAGACCTTTACCGCGGCTATGCTGGCGTATTACATCGCGTTAGCTATCGGTCTGGACAGGCCTTCCTGGTCCATTATTACCGTCTATATCGTTTCGCAAACGTCCGTCGGTGCCTCACTGAGCCGAAGCGTTTATCGCCTGATGGGAACGATAACCGGTGCGGCGATGACGGTGGTGATTGTGCCGGGTTTTGTTAACACCCCGATCATTTGCAGTCTGGTACTCACCGGCTGGATAACACTTTGCCTTTATTTTTCGCAGCTTGATCGTACCCCCCGCGCTTATGCCTTTGTACTGGCGGGCTACACGGCGAGTCTTATCGGCTTTCCTGCCGTATTCGAGCCGGGCACCATTTTTGATATTGCCATCACCCGGGTGCAGGAGATCACGATCGGCATCCTGTGCGCCAGCTTTATCCACCGGTATGTCATACCCAGGCGTATTACGGGTCTCTTCAACAGCAAGCTCTCGGCAACGCAACGTGATGCCCGCAGGATGGTGACTGACACGTTAAAAAGCGCGTCCGGCGGGAAAGAAAAGCAACTTCAACTTGCGCTGGCGTTACAGTCTCTTGAGGGGTTTGGCCACCATCTGCCGTATGACTTCGCGATATCAAAATCATCGCGTAAAGCGCGTCAGTTAATCCATGACAGATTGTCACGGCTTTTGGTACTGAGTAATCAGTTACAGGATTACCTGCATGAATTAAAAAACTTACCGGAAAGCCTTGCGATGCTGGTCCGTGAGGCCACGGACTGGCTCGCCTGTGAGGATTCATCCGCGCGTAAGTCCGGTGCCGAAACGCTGCGGCTACGCTGTGTGGCGTTGCAACAACAGTTACGCGCTGACGAATTAAATTTTAAAGAGGCGTTGCAGGTTAATTTTGTCAAACGACTGCAAGAGACAATCCTGCTTTTGCAGCAATGCGAACAGCTTTCTCATGCCATCCTTTTCGCGAAACCTGAGCATGTGCCTGATATCGCCAGGGAGGTAAAAGGTTATGTTTATCACCGGGATCACTTTACGGCTGCGCGTGCTGCGCTGGGGGCGTTTGCCATCATCTTCAGTGGCTGCCTGCTATGGATTTATTCCGCCTGGCCTGATGGCGCCACGGCAGTATCAATTCTTGGCGTCTGCTGCACATTATTTGGCAGTTTCGACACCCCGGTTCCTCATATCGTTAAATATATTGCGGGCTCAGTCTACGGGGTCGTTATCAGCCTGCTTTATAGCTTCATCCTTCTCCCTCAGGTAACCGAGTTTTCTGTATTGGTGGCGGTACTTGCGCCTGCATATCTGCTGGCCGGATCGCTGCAGGCCAGACCGCCCACCACGTTTATGGCGATGGGCATCACCTTAACGCTCCCCATTATGTCGGAACTGGGGGCGCGCTACAGTGGTGATTTTGCCTCTGCGATCAACACGGCGATCGCATTATTTGCCGCAACCGGCTATGCCGTGGTCAGTATGAGTTTGTTACAGACCGTCCAGGCAGATTCTGCTATCCGTCGTCTGCTGCACCGGTGTCGGCGTGATATCAGATATCGTGCAAAGGGCCTCTCATCCACCCATGATGTGACCTGGATGAACCTGATGATAGACCGGACCGCATTGATCCTGCCCCGGCTCCAGCGCAGTAATCAGGCAGCGGACGCCGTGCTTAACAGTTTGCTCAATTATCTGAACACGGGCCTTGCAGTGACGTATTTAAGACGCTCCCTGAATCAGCTCAGGGGAGAAACAGCAACACAGGTCAATAACCTTCTGAATCTGCTGGCCCGTGGCGCGCAGCCCCGGGAATTGCAGCAACGTATTGACATCATCCTCGCCATTGACTCTCCGGATTCACCTGAACCCCCGCACGCGCTCATTGAACATATTGTGGATCTGCACTGTGCGTTAAAAGAGAGAGATAAGAAACCGGACCAGGAACAGACACATGATGACTGATATTAATATCGGGGGCGTCTTTTTGCCTGGCTTATTAGTCATGGCTTTGATGGCGTTTTTCGGCACGATTTTAATCACGCCTTTTCTCTCTTTTAGCCCATTCTATCGGCGTTTGCCCTGTCGGCCGCTGATTGATTTCACGACGTTTATCATTATCTTCGCCTTGTTAATGCAGGGTCTGGACGCGTTAGGATTATTAGTATGAAGCCATTTTTTTCTCTGTTAGCCCGTTATATGTTTACCCTAAGCGCCGTCATGGCGGCAGCGGTTATTGCCTTCATGATGTGGAAACATTATGCACAGACACCCTGGACGCGTGACGGTCGTGTACGGGCCGATGTGGTACAAATCACGCCAGATGTTTCCGGACCGGTCAGCCGCGTCGCAGTGCGCGATAACCAATGGGTTAATCGCGGTGACGTGCTTTATTCAATCGATCCGCAATGGTTGAAACTGGCGGTGATCAGCGCTCAGGCTGAGGTTGATGCGAAGCGAAATGAAATGCAAATGCGTCAGGATGCGGCCAGACGCCGCAGTCAGATTAGCGGGGTGATTTCGAAAGAAGATATACAAAATACAAACAGTGCGGCGGGCGTGGCGGCGGCGGAATACCAGGGGGCGCTGGCCGCGCTGGAACTGGCGAAGCTCAATCTTTCCCGCGCAACGATTCACTCTCCGGCAGATGGCTATGTCACGCACCTGAGACTGCGTCCCGGCGATTATGCCAGCGCAGGGATAACAAAAGTTGCCATTATTGATGCCAGCAGTTTCTGGATAGTCGGCTATTTTGAGGAAACGAAAATGCAGCATATTCATGTCGGTAGCGCGGCGAAAATCGTGCTGATGGGATATGAACCGACGCTGACCGGCCACGTGGAAAGCATTGGTCGCGGGATAGATGACAGCAATGACGCACCGGGCAGCCAGGGGCTCCCTGATGTAGAGTCGACGTTCAGCTGGGTACGACTCGCTCAGCGGGTTCCGGTTCGCATCCATATTGATCAACTGCCCGAAGGGGTCGAACTGGTGGCAGGCATGACCGCCAGTGTCGCCATCAACGCGTCAAAGCGCGCGGAGGTGAAAGCCGATCATAAGGCTCTTTTGTTATCTGGCCGGTGATTGCCTGAAGAATAAATTAAAATGAGAAGAGCCAGCAACAGAATGGCATTAATACTGCTGCTGGCATAAAGCCTCATCTCTGCGCGGCAGATTACCGGTGCAGGCGTAGCATACTTGAGACCGACGACAGTGCAGAGATAAGACAGGCCAGCCCGAAGACATAGACGGCGAACTGTGCCCCCGCCTCCCCCGTCAGTCCGTTCAACAGTGCAATAACCATCGCGACCAGCGCCGCGCCAATGGATTGCCCCGCGGTCCTGGCGGTCGACAAGACCCCCGAGGCCGTGACCGTCCGGTTCGCGGCCACATTTGAAAACATCTCTTTATTGTTCGGCGGCAGGAACAGCCCGTAGCCAATCCCGCAAACCGCCACGCGCCAGAGAAAATCATTCACCGTCGCCATTTGCGGCAACAGCGCCAGAGACCCTAAGCCCAGGCAGAAAATCACCACGCCGACTGTCGATATCTGAGTAGGATTTAAACGATTGGACAGCCTGCCCGCCACCGGGGCGCAGATTGCAACGGCAACCGGCCACGGTGTAAAAATGAACGCCGACTCCAGCACGGAATAGTGATAGGCGTGTTGCAGTACAAAGGGCAAACCGACCAGCGCCATCCCCTGGGCCACAAACATTGAGACGGAAGAGATCACCGCGAAGGTATAGCGCCGGGAATGAAAGATATCGAGGGGCAGCAACGGGCTCTTTGAACGCGTCTGCGCTTTGACAAAGATGGCAAGCAACGCCACCGAAGCAACGCCACAAAGCAGGAGTAACCGGCTGTCCCAGCGCCCGATTTGATCGACAGCGATGACCATCAGACCCAGGGCAGCGGCTGACGTGACGGCACCTCCCCAGTCGAACCCTTTTTCCTTCTCAGTATCCACGCCCAAAGAAATCAGCGAGAACACAATGGCAAGCGCACCCAACGGAAGATTGATATAGAACAACCAGGGCCAGTCAAGATACGAGATGATCAGGCCGCCTAACGCAGGGCCGATGGCCGTACCCACCGCAAACGCCAGCGCATTCAGCCCTAAAATAGTGCCCAACGCATTCGGCGGAAAGATAACCCGGTAAAGGCCCAGTCCGACGCTGATCATGACGGCATAGCTCACCCCCTGGAGTATGCGCATGGTAACCAGCATGCCGAAGCTCGGGGAGAGGCTACAACCCAGCGATGCCAGCGTAAACAGCACCATGCCAGCCGTATAGAAGCGCCGCTCCCCTATCCTTGACCCCAGCGATGCGCAGATCAACATCGTTGCAGCACTGGCTACCTGATAGCCGTTGGTCACCCAGATGATAGATGCCGAATCTACCTGTAAAGCCCCCGCAATAGAGGGCAACGAGATATTGACAATGGAACTGTCCAGCGCCGCCATAATCACGCCAATTAAAATGGCCGCGGCCGCCAGATAGCGCCTTGGGGCTTCAAATCCTTGTTCTAAGGTACTGCTGCTGACCAACGACATATCCTTAACGTCCTATATTGAATTGGAATTACGCACACAGGCTTTCAGACGCGGCATCCGGCCCTTCGAGGTAGGCCAGCAGGCCAAGCATCAGCACTTCTTCGGGGCTGGCGAAAACCGGAGACCGGGGTACTTTCCAGGGCTGTTTACTGCCGTTAATACGAATGCTTCTCAGGAAACAATAGGTCGTGAGGACATAGAACCGGTTGCGCATACTTTCCCCCATCAGCGGCAGCAGGCCGGAAATACCCCCTAATTCAGGGATCTCGCTGAGAATGTTGCCGTAGTCAGACTTCGCCAGCACGAACATCAGTGCATCAGGCATCGGTACAATTTTGACCGCGTCTTTCACCTCTGCCGCCAGTTCATGCCAAAACGAAAAGGCAAACCGGGAAAAACCGAAAAGCGGATCGAGTCCCCGCACTGAGAAATCAGGGTCAATGAAACGGGTCTGAGCATGTTCCTCGTTATAGAGCACATTGCCAAAATGAAAATTGAAATGGGCTTTTTCCACTGACCTGAATTCTTCGGTTCTGGCCAGTTCCAGTGCTTTTTCAAAGACTTCCCTGGCAGTCATACTCAATGATGCGCCGTTAAGCAGAACAGGTTTTTCAAACAGCTCGTGTGCGAAACGCGTGCCTTCCCACTCTTCCAGTAACCGGGCTGGCATATCGTTGACCATCGCCGACGGGGTCTCTGATTCCAGGCTGATCGCTTTCTGTACGTTTTCCAGTGCGTTTCTCACGATCATCCTGCGTTCAGCAAGCGACCGCTGGTCGTCAAATACGATTTTGGACAGAGGAAGAGAGTCCATTTTCTCGAGAATATAGAATTGCCGCCCGGCAGCCAGCCCGTCGTGCAGAACCGGAACCATCAGTTCCGGATAAATATCGTGCAATGCGCGTATCTGATCGACTTCGGCTTTCAGTTTGCTATTGAACACTTCGGACATGGCCGTCTTCACGACAAAGCCTGAGCTTAAAAAATCTACTGTATGTGAACTTGTCATTTTTCAATCCCCTGGAAAGTTGCCACTGGCAGGCCAAGCGCGATGCTACGTGCTACAGCACGTACAACAGCGCTATAGCCAACGGTGTTGTTAACAAACGACTGGATGATGACCTCACTCAAACTCTGGCTCGCCAGATAGGCCGGCCGGAGAATGAGCAAGTGGTTCGGGTCAGAGAGAATGGTTGAGCATCTGCGCTCGTAAGCATACGCACGGCTGCCTAAAGGCGTCCGCGATGCTTTAACAACATGAGGATGCGTCGCGCTCACCCGCTCAATCGCCGCCTCGATGACACCGGTGTTTAACGCGCCGTCATCCTTTACGATGAAACGGTTAATCTGATAGCCGGGTGCGTGCACGGGGGCGCGTAATGAAACGGTATTCACTAACGGTGCCCAGGGCATCACCTTGTCCTGACTCATGGCTATTTGTGAGAAGCTCGGACGGAGGTTGTCGCGCGCATCCTGCAGGCGCCCTTCAAAGGATCGGGTACCGAGTACGCCGTTAGGTGTATCCGGATGCACGATATCGGTTTCAACCGACACAATATGCGAGGCGTTGCAGTTGAGGGTTCTCAGCGCTTCCGTTAATACGCGCAGTGAGGCATGCATGCCATTCGTCTGACAGGATCCGAGGCAATACAGGCCAGAATCGACCACCTGACGCTGGATAGTGCCAATATCATCGCGGGTCAGGTCCTCCAGACAACCATAGATACTCGGCAGCGCATTTGCCTCTGCAACGCCCAGCACCACGTCAGCGAGCTCCTGCATGTTGCGCGCGACGGGGCTGTTCTTGTCCATATCCAGCTTGCTGGTAGCGATAAAACCAATGTCGAAGCGCCCCGTCTGCGGGGGAAGACCTTTGGCAAGATCGCCAAAGAAAAAGTGGACCTCACGCCCGTCGATTTGCAGGGTGTCGCTATTGATAATGTTGACACGGGACTGTACGCCGGGAAGCGCCATCGCCAGACGGGCCACGATGCCATCTATCGGACGCAGTTCAGGATAATGTTTATCTAAAGAAGGAGGATTCGTGACGACGGTTTGAATCGCAAAACCATCCTTCGCCGGATCATTCTGAATCAGCAAATTTGCGCCGATCTCCGCTCCGCAACCTACCAATATGGCTTTTTTCACTTCATCACCTCGCGCTAAATGAATATATGTAAGTGTGTTAGATGCGACCTAGTCCCAGGCGAACATTTTCAGGAGGTCAGTGACGGACATAGCATCAAGCTTCGATTCTGAAATCAGGGTTTCCGCCAGAATAGAGGAGCGGTCACGCAGCGGGCTGTCCGACAGATTCAGATGGAATTTCGTCAGCAGCGCCCCGAAACATTCTTCACGGCGACGAACATGACCCAGCGGATATTCAATAGTTTCGGAGAGCTCTTCAGTCATTCCATGACATTTCAGAAAGAGTGCATTAGGAATGGCGCGCTTATCGGGGTCGTAGTAGCTCTCTGTAAAGGAAGGGCGTTCAGTGCAGGTAATTTTCAATCGCAATGCATCCAGCTGAGGGTCGCTGGCGAGCGGTTCGTGGAAATCCTTAATTGTCAGATTTCCGGTCTGAAGCCCCACGGCAACCATGTACTGGAGACAGTGATCGCGGTCTGCGGCGTTATTCAGCGGCCCTGATTTATCAATAATCTGCATCGCCGGTCGGGTTGTTTCCACCCGCACATACTCGATACTCTCAGGTGTGAACCCGGCTGCCAGTATCCGCTCCCGAAGGTTAATGGCCGCTTCTACAGCAGTCTGGGCGTGGTATTCAGCAGGATTGGGGACTTTGAACAAAATATTCTTAATGACAAAATCTGACAGGTTGCGCGACAAATTGAAGGGTTTGCCTCTCAAAACAGCGTCATCGAATCCCCACCGGCTGACCGTCAGCGCCGTGGGATAACCCATTTCGCCGGTTTGCGCGAACAGCGCCAACTGCAGGCCGCGCGCCGTGGCATCCCCGGCGGCCCATGACTTACGGGTACCTGCATTTGGCGCATGCCGGTAGGTTCTGAGAGAGTGGCCGTCGATAATAGCGTTGGACAGTGCGCTCAGTGCCTGGTCTTTTGACAAGCCGAGCAGTTGGGCTGAGGCAATCGCAGAAGCCACTTTCACCAACACCACATGGTCGATACCCAGTGCATTAAAACAGTTCGACAGACACAGCACGCCGTGGATCTCGTAGGCACGGATCATCGTATTCAGGACGGCTGTCATCGTAGCGGGCGGCTGATTACCGTCAGCCAGACTGTGCCAGGCTGCGGCGGCCAGAATAGCCCCCAGATTATCGGACGGATGCCCCCACTCTTGCGCAAGCCATGTGTCATTGAACTCCAGCCAGCGGATCATCGAACCTAAATGAAAGGCTGCCTCGATCGGTCCCAGTCTGAGTCCGGTACCGACAACCGGGACACCCTCCTGGCTCTTGCTGAACTGAGCGCTGCCCATCAGCCTTTGGCAGTCATGGTCGGCAGAAGCGGCAATCGCGCAACCTATCGAGTCCAGCAGGCAGAAACGCGCCAGACGTAACGTTTCATTATCAAAGGTTGTCTGCTCATAGGCGTAGTCAACCAGATCAACCATTACCTCATCAAATCCTGCTTGCGCCATATTTCACCCCATTAACAAAAAGTAATTTTTTGAAATACAAGTAATTGAGAACCGGTAATATATATATTCAGAAAATAGAAATAGACAACCAATTGATTTATATGGAAATACTCTTCGTCACTCATAAAATCGTAATGGGCAGGGCAATAAAAGACCAGCGAATAAAATCGAGGCACTCATCGAAAGTATTGATGCCCTGATAAAATGCCTGTTGAGGTTGACCGGCAGTTGGCGGAAATGAGCATGAGAGACAGACAGGAAAATAAGCACAGTCTGTTGTTGAAATTCACAATTCAGAATTAATGTCTGTCAGAAGGGTAATAATACTGACGCGCCTCCTGATGTGGCCATACGGTGCCTGTCTCCGTGTCCCGGAGCGAAGGTCTGAAATAGAGTGACAAACTCATTAATACAGAATATAAATAATTGTTGTGACGGTGAACTAATTTTTAGCATGAGGTCTCAAATGAAACTAAGTGAACTTCTTGCATTCGTGACAGTCGTGGAGACAGGGAACATAACCCAGGCAGCCGAGCGTCTAAATCGTGTGCAGTCGAGTATTTCCCACCGAATCAGGAGCCTGGAGGATAATCTGGATGTCACCCTTTTAGATCGTAAAACCGACGGGTGCACGCTGACTGCGCAGGGCCAGATACTTTATGACTATGCGCTTAAAATATTGAACCTCGCGGATGATTGTAAAAACAACATTTACCACTCAAAAAGCAGCCAGCTGAATATCCGTATTGGCATAATCGAATGTTTACCCCCCTATATTGTCAGCTCGCTGATCGATTTAGGTCATGATCTGGGCTGGAACATAGATATTTCGGTTGGAAATACCCTAAGCTTGCTCAATGCCTTTGACCAAAATGAATTTGATGCGGTAATAATCGGCGCGGGTTTTTCCAATACTCAACACGCACGCTCCATATTACTCTCCAGCGAACTGGTGATTATTACAGAGAAAAATTACCCGACCATTCAAGACATCTCCAGCCTTGATGGCGAAGTTTTTTTGCTCAGCAGCAAAAAATGTGCAACCACAACCCGTAACTATAATGTTCTTTTTAATGAAGGACATATCACACCAAAGCGGGTGGTAGAATGCGGCTCCTATCCCGTACTGTTCTCCAGCATTGCTGCCGGCAAAGGCGTATCGTTAGTTTTACGTTGTTCGATCAGCAGCGAAGTACAAAATAAGATAAAAATTCATGAACTCAGCGGTCAGTTCAATGACTTCAAGATAGAGCTTGTTTATCGTACTGATTCACCTTATTTGGATAGCACTAAATTCAAAGGCATAATGACCTCCCTTTTTCAGGATCCCCGGTTGCACAATATCGGTTATTAAAGCATTCGTAGAAAAACGTTTATTCACCCCTCTTTTTAGTGAAAGTCACTCATCAAATACCGATGGGAGAGCATATGTCTGACGTATGCCCTCCCACCCAATCAGCAGACTCTCCCGCCTCATCCTGTTCTGACGACGACAGGATGAATACGCCCTTTTACATTATGCAGATTTACGCAGAACGACTAATGCTTTCATTCGGCATTTCTCCAGAATTAACTTCATCATGGGCACTTCAAAGTATTTATATAAAAAAGAGGCACATGAAACAGATAAAACTAACGCAACGGCAATAAGCGCAATCCCTTCCGGCAAGCTAAACTTTCTTCCTGCCGTGAGATTCAAAAAATAAAAGAGTACTAAGAAATGAACCATATAGAATGAATAGGATATCTCTCCTAACCACACCGACGTTTTAGTGTTTAACAGTGTATTGCGGTTTTTTAAATCATCACCCGCAATCGAAGTGATTAACAAACAAACGGGGATGATGAAAACCACGCTCATACTGAACTGGTAGGGGATATACATGGACCCGATATAAGCGGCTGCAAGCAGGGCAAACGAAGCCGTTTTCGTCAACACGAGCATTCGACCGTTCATCAACAGCCGGGCGGCAAACATACCGGCAAGAAACTCAAATATGCGTGACGGAGGAAAAATGTACGAAATCCAAAAGTGTTGCTGCGAAATTGGAAACGCCCCCATCATCTTGTTCGGCTCAACCCAAATATAAATGTATATTTGAACCAACAAGGATGCCGCCGTGACCAACGCTAAACCGGGTAAATCGAATTTTTTAGGTATCGTCTTCATTATTCTGAAAAGAAAAGGGAAAGAAAGATAAAACATCGCTTCTATACAAAGAGACCAGCTGGGCCTGTTACCCACAAAAAAATAATGAACATCATCAACCCAGGTATTCAGTAACAAAAGGTTTGATGACCAGAGTTTATATTGATATAGGCTCATGGCACCAATAACGAACGCCATAGCCCAGGTCAGGCAGTGCGTGGGATAAATCTTGGCAAAACGTCGCAGGTAAAAATCTCCCACGGTGTCGTTATCTCTCGAAGACCACACCATAATGAATCCGCTGAGTATGAAGAAATAGGAAACGCCGAGCCAACCCGCTTTACCCACGATAACAGTGTAAATGTGCTGTATGGCAGGGTCAGAAAAGGGAGCAAGATCGCTGGGTAATGATGAATGAAATAAAAAGACTAATAAGGCGGCCCAGAATCGGCTTCCGGTAAGTGATGGAAGTTTGGGCTGTGAAGGTAATTTCTCCGTCATTATTGACTGACTGATATCCGGTTCATTTACGCCGGCGCGAATAGCATCAATACTTATTTCTCTGTTTATTGCAGGATTCATTTTGCTCCCCCTGAGGATAGTATTTTAAACCTGAGAATTTATTCAGTAGCATAGCGACAGTGTTACACAGTAAAAAATTAATAACGGCAAAGCAACTTAAGCAGAGCCTGACAAATTGCCAGTGTTTACCCGTTGCATTGCCGGTCAGGAAATACATTATTTTCAGAGCAGAATGTTCTGATGATACTTTTTAACTAGTGGAAATCGACAATCCCGTATCCGGATTGACGTTTTTCAATATAACCGAATCCTTGCTCGCCAAAATGCATACCGCCGACAAGCACTCTGTCTGAGCTCACCATTTCCAGCATGCGGCAACGTGTCTCTGCGGCCATCTGCGGATCATAATCAAAGGCAATGGCAACATCTGGTTTTAGCAGTTGAATATGCGGGAAATGAACAATATCCCCCCAAATCAACAGGCTGTCTCTGCTGCCCTCAACCCGGTACCCCGTATGACCCGGTGTGTGACCTTTCAGCGGGATCGCAAAAACACCCGGAAATACCTCGCCTTTATCGATGAGACGAAGATTTTTCTGATACTTTTTAAATATACTTCGCGCCAAAAGGAAACTACCTTTTACGCGGTCACTGACAGCAGCGAAATTCTCGTCGTTTTCAAGATAATTAAATTCATCGCTGCTGATGACCAGTTCGGCATTAGCAAATACAGCCTCACCCTCTGCGTTTAATAACCCACCAATATGATCGGGATGCGCATGTGTGAGCAATACAGCGTCAATATTGTCAGGATGTATCCCCAGCAGGTCCAGATTGGCAACCAGTCTGCCCCCCCATCCCTTAACCCCTCCCGCCCCACTGTCAATAAGGATATTTTTGCCCTTCTGACGGACTAAGAAGGTGTTAATGTGAACGGCATTGAGTTCACTGACTTGCGCACTGCGCTGAATTTCCCTGCACTCTTCTTCATCCACATTTGAAAGCATCCCGAAGTCAACTTGCAGATAGCCATCACTGACGGCTGTCACCGTTATATCGCCGAGATCTCTTGCTGGAAAATTGGTATTCATAATCCGTTCCTTAGTTCTTTGCATAAATATGACTCGCTTCAAAAGAGAAACAGCGAATCCTCGCTATTACTCCTGTCTTCTCCTTAATTAATAAATCAACCTGATGCATGAATTCATCCAACACGGGCAGGCTCCGGAACACTTCCTGCCTGAGTTTTGCTTCGAAGTAAACCGGCGTGCCAAAACCTATCTCTGCGGTGAGGTAACTGATGTGAATATTATTTTCTTTCGCCTTCAGGATCTCCATGGCGAGATGCGTTAAAGACGTTGAAAATTCCGCAAAAGAATCTGCATCTAACCGATGGCTTGCAGAGGTATAGACAGTCATGCTGGGCATCTTACATCCACTCCTTTGAATTGATATTTCTGCCGTTGGGTGGTTTTAAACGGACCGGATAGTGGCTAATCGCATGCTTTTTATGACATCCGGATTAAGCACCGTACCTATTTCGGAAGACCCGGCGCGGAGCTGGTCAATTAACTCCATGCCATGGGTTACCTTCCCGAAAGCCGTGTAATTGTGATCTAAAAAACCGGCCCTGGCGGAGGTGATGAAAAACTGATGGCTGGCACTGTGCGGATGTCGTGATCTGGCCATGCCGAGGGTACCTCGCTCAAAAGGCAGGCTGTTAAATTCTGCGGTCAGCGTCGGTAACCGCATATAATCCAGACCCGTCTCTTTTACCGGGTCACCGGTTTGCGCCATAAAGCCTTTTATGACCCGGTTAAACGGCATACCATCATAAAACCTGGCCTGCACCAGCGCTTTTATGCGTTCAACATGCACCGGAGCCAAATCGGGAAATAAGCGAATGCTCACTGTTCCACTCGCCAGTTGCATCTCAATAACATTTCCCTGATCCCTTACCCCTTTTAACGCAGCAGGAAGCATTACAGCACCTGCGCATAAGCCCAGACTTCCGCCAATAAATAACCGACGATTCATAGGAATGACTCCGTAGGTGCACCAGACTTTTTATCGTCTGCCATGCAAAATTTGCCCGTTAACAGCGCTCAGGCGCCCTTACAGATGCTGACTTTCCGCTCTGGTTGTTAATGCGAATCCTTCTTCTCAATGAACGAGATGATTTCATCAGTGAGCGCGTCGGGTTTCTCAAAATTAGGTAAATGCGCCGCACCCGGAATGATATGCAATTGGGCATTGCGCTTTTCAGCCAGACGTTGTGCGTAGTCCTGAGGCGTAAGCTGATCCTCACTCCCTCTCACCACAACAGCCCTTACCCCCGGAATATCCATATCGGTCAGATCGGTATCGGCGATGGCATACGAGCAACCCGCGAAAGCTTCAACCGTTGTCCGCCGCAGCATCTGCTTCAAACCATCCGCATCGGGCGTGTCGATAAATTTCGGCGTCACCCATTTGCTTAAAATCCCCATTTCGAGATGTTCAACGCCGTGGTGAAATACATCTTCAGCCCGTGCCCGCCAGAGCGAAGGTGGCGCGGCATTCACCAGCGCCGTATCAACAATGATCATTCCCTGTACGCGTTTGGGTATCTTGTATCCAATCCATTGCGCTATCGTTCCGCCGATGGAAACCCCGGCAACATAGAATTCGTTAATGTGCAGATGATCCAGCGCCGCCACGACATCGTCGGCCAAATCTGACATGGAGAATCGCAGCGAATCGACGGCGCTTAATCCATGCCCGCGGATATCCAGACGAATAACGCGATAACGTTCGGTCAGACGCGGCATTTGCAAATCCCACAAGTGCAAATCCGTTCCCAAAGAATGCAGAAGTACCAACGCAGGCGCTTTTTCTGAACCCTGCACATCGACGTGCTGAGTTAATTTAAGTGGCCGGATAAACATTTAATACTCCCTATTCTTTTTCAGCTTCATGGAAATAAACTTTCCCGTTACGATGGCAAACCTTAAACACGCTGCTAACGTTATTAATAGAACAATTGCTATCTTTGCTCTAATGGATAATTTCGATATCACTATCGAAATCGTAGATGCGAGGCGGCACTTAACAGGCGGGAACTTGCCGGAGGCACCGGCTGACGGGGGAAATGCTTTTTTGCAGGGGATGGCAGGCACTATTTTCCTGTACGTTGTTCTGTCTGCCGCTGATAATAAAAAGCCCGCACAAGGGAGCGGGCTTTTTATATCAGGGTTTCATAAGATTACACATGGGCAATATTCTTCGCATCCAGCGCTTTATGAATAGCCGCTTCCAGTTCGTTGATTTCGAACTTGGCCACGTAACCGTCGGCACCCACCTTACGCACGTGATCTTCGTTGGCGCTGCCGGATAAAGAGGAGTGGATAATGACCGGGATATTTTTCAGGAATTCATCACGCTTGATATTGAGCGTGAGCGTAAAGCCGTCCATTTCCGGCATTTCCAGATCGGTTAATACGAAAGAGATTTTATCGGAAATGGGCAGCCCCTGGGCTTTGCATTCTTCGGCCATTTTGCGGATTTTATTCCAGGCTTCCAGACCGGTGACATGCATCTGCGCCGGAATTTCCATCATGTTCAGGCCCTTCTCCAGCATCTGACGGGCGACTTTCGAGTCTTCGGCGACAATCGCCACCGTGCCCGGCTTGAGTTTAAATGCGCTGGTTTTCTTCTTATCCATGTCAATATTGCTGTTCGGAATAATGTCATGGAGGATTTGTTCGACGTCCAGCACCAGCGCCAGACGATTGCTGGACTTATCGCTGTCCAGACGCGCAATACTGGTGATGTTGCGGCTCTTCACACCGGCTTCGGCGGCCAGCACCTGACTCCATTCGAGACGCACGATGTCGTCAACGGATTCCACCGCAAACGCCTGAGTACTGCGCGCATATTCGGTGACCAGCAGAATGTTCAGGCCGGTTTTTGGCACGCAACCCACCACGGCAGGCAGATCGATAACCGGAATAATTTCGCCACGGATGTTCGCCATGCCCATCATCGGCGAGGTCATGCCAGCGGCTTTGGTCAGCGTTGGCATCGGCACGATTTCGCGCAATTTAAAAACGTTGATACCAAAAAGTTCAGATTGCTCGTCATCCGGCGACGTCCCCAGACGGAACAGCAAAAGCTCAAACCGGTTTGATGAAGTGAGATTGGTTCTCTCATCAATTTCTTTCTGAAAATTATCCATACTTTCCCCATGCCTGTTGTTATTCGTTTTTGACTATGTTTGCGCTGTACGTCATTCGGAAAATAAGGAATTCCATTCTCTTTTTTCTCAGAGGGACACTCTGTTTATCGGCCGGACAGGGGGAATTCTTTAGAGCGGGAAGAAAATTGAAGGGAAAGCACCCGGTATCACGGAAATACCGGGCAACAACGGTCAGCCGCCGATTTTAACCAGCGTTCTGCCCTGAATTTTATTGTTCAGGAAATCGGCTGCGACAGCCGGAACCTGTTCCAGCGTAATTTCTGTCGCAGCCTGCTGATAAAAATCTTCCGGCAGCGTATTCAGTAAACGTTCCCACACCGCCGCGCGGCGTTCAGCGGGAACCGACACTGAATCCACCCCCTGCAAACGCACATTGCGCAGAATAAACGGCATCACCGTGGTCGGCAGGTTGAAGCCCCCCGCCAGACCGCAGGCTGCCACGCAGCCGCCGTAATTGGTTTGCGCCAGCAGTTTTGCCAGCACCTTGTCGCCGACGGTATCCACCGCACCGGCCCAGACTTGTTTTTCCAGCGGACGGGTTTCGGCAAAATCATCGCGGGAGAGGATTTCGCTGGCACCCAGTTTACGCAGATAAGCATGGGTCGACTCACGGCCCGTGACGGCCGCCACGGTGTAACCGAGCGTATGCAACAGCGCCACCGCCGTACTGCCCACGCCGCCGCTGGCACCGGTCACCACCACGGTACCGCTTTCCGGCGTCACGCCCGCCTCTTCCAGCGCCATGACGCACAGCATGGCGGTGAAACCGGCGGTGCCGATGATCATGGCATTGCGCGCAGCCAGACCTTCCGGCAGCGCCACCAACCAGTCGCCTTTGACGCAAGCCTGCTCAGCCAGACCGCCCCAGTGCGTTTCACCGACGCCCCAGCCGGTCAGAATGACGGATTGCCCGACGGAAAAACGCGGGTCGTTGCTGCGGCTGACATGGCCGGCGAAATCAATGCCCGGCACCATCGGAAACTGACGAATGATTTTACCTTTACCGGTGATGGCCAGTGCGTCTTTGTAATTCAGCCCTGACCAGCTGATATCCACCAGCACATCGCCTGCCGCCATGTCCGGCAGCGCAATCTCTTTCACTTCGGCCAGCGTGGCCTTGTCTTGTTGTTCCAGAACCAATGCTTTCATTTTTGTCCCTTTATCTGTTCAAAGATTTCTTATGGTTTTGTCGAAACCTACGCCCCTTTTTTCGGTGAGACAACCCCCGCAGATCCCCTGCAAAGCAAAAAGCCCGCTCGGGGCTACCGTGGCGGGCGGTGGAAAAGCTTTAGTATGTTGTAACTATTTTATGCTCACCGTCTCACGAAGTGATTCCGGTACGCTGTAACGGTTAGTCTTGAACGGAATATTCAGGCGCTCACGCAGCGTCGTCGCCTGCGAAGGATGCCAGTAACCTCGTGCTTCCAGCACCGGCAACACCAGCCGGGTAATGTCGTCCAGCGCTTCGGTCAGCACCGGTCCGCTGATGATAAATCCGCTGGCTCCGCCCTCTTCCACCCAGCGGATCAGCTGGTCAGCAACCTGCTGCGGCGTGCCGAAGAATTCGCCGCGCGGCAACGTGGTCTGATACGCCACTTCACGCAGCGTCAGGTTTTTCTCCCGCGCCAGCTTCTTGATGCTGTCGGTGGTGGAACGGAAAGTGTTTTGACCTAAATCGCCCAGCTCAGGGAACGGGCCGTCAGGCGGATACTGGCTGAAATCATGGTGATCGAAGAACCGTCCGAGGTAGGCCAGGGCATCGTCGGGTGACAACAGCGACAGCAGATACTGATATTTGGCCTCAGCTTCCGCTTCGGTTGTGCCGACAATCGGGCTGATACCGGGGAAGATACCCACCGGATGACGGCCATTTTTACTGACCTGCGCCTGCAATTTTGCTGAATATTCCTGCGCTTCTTCCAGCGTGCGGGCGTTAGTGAAAACGGCATCGGCAGATTTCCCCGCCAGCGCGATACCGGCATCCGACGCGCCGGCCTGGAAAATCACCGGCTGCCCTTGTGGCGAACGCTGAATATTCAGCGGCCCTTCCACCGAGAAAAACTGCCCCTGATGATTCAGTTTATGCAGCTTCGCCGCGTCGAAAAACACCCCGCTTTCGCGGTCACGCACAAAAGCACCGTCCTCCCACGAATCCCAAAGCCCCTGCACCACGCTGATGTATTCTTCCGCAATCTGATAGCGCAGTGCGTGTTCAGGATGATCCTTGCCGAAGTTTTTCGCCGAACCGGCCAGCGGCGAGGTCACCACGTTCCAGCCCGCCCGTCCCTGACTGATATTGTCAATCGATGCCAGCTGGCGTGCCACGGTGAACGGATCGCTGTACGAGGTTGAAATGGTGCCCGCCAGCCCGATGCTGTGCGTGGCCGAAGCCAGCGCAGACAGCAACGCGACAGGTTCAAAACGGTTGAGGAAATGCGGCAACGATTTTTCGTTGATGTGTAAACCGTCGGCCACAAACAGGAAATCAAAACCGGCAGCTTCGGCGCGCAGGGCCAGATCACGAAAATACGGGAAATTAACGCTGGCATCCGCAGGCGCTTTCTCATGACGCCACGAATTCATGTGGCCGCCGGCACCGTGCAACATCAGACCCAGCTTGATACTTTTAGAATGGCTCATGAAATCTCCTTACAGCTGGCCAGCCAGCAATTCGATGGACTTCAGCCGTACAGCAGCCTCGGTCAGGGGAGTGTGAATAACAAATTCGTTTACGCACAGGCGGCGCTGGATATCGCGCAACTGCTCATGGATGTCGCCCGGCGTGCCGTGCAGCACACTGATTTGCTGCTGTTCGATGTGGTATTGCGTCGCACCGGACTGCCGCACAAAAGCTTCGGCCTGTTCGCGGGAACCCACCGTGACGTGCCGGTCGCCCACCGTGACGCGAAAATTATGCCGCTCGGCCACCAGCCCGGCCGCCTGTTCCCGGGTTTCTGCCGCCAGCACCGCCAGGCTGACCAGCGCCTGCCCCTGTCCGGCGGAATATTCGTGGAAGGCCAGCACCGACTCGGTCATCACTTGCGCTGAGGCATTGATAAAACCGGCAAAGACAAAGTTCCAGCCCAGCGACGCCGCCAGACGGGCGCTCTCTTTGCTGGCACCCAGTAAAAACCGCTGCGGCGCAACCGGCGGACGCGGCAACGCACGCGCCTCTGTGCCCGCCAGATGATCATCGAGGTGCGTCAGATAATGCGTCAGTTGCTGTAACTGCGCGGGGAAACCCGGCGATGATTCGGCCGGGGCATGACCGCGCAATGCTTTGGTCGACAGCGGTAAACCGCCGGGGGCTTTGCCGATGCCGATATCTACGCGATCCGGCGCCAGTGATGACAGCAGGTGGAAATTCTCCGCCACTTTATACGGGCTGTAATGTTGCAGCATCACGCCGCCGGAGCCGATCCGCAGCCGGGAAGTGCGCGCCAGCAGCCAGGCGATCAGCACTTCCGGTGAGCTGCCCGCCAGCTTGTCAGTATCGTGATGTTCCGACACCCATAAGCGGTGATAGCCCAGTTTTTCAGCTGCCAGCGCAAAAGTCAGCGTCGCGTCTAGCGCCTGCGCAGCGGTCTGCCCGTCGTTGATCGGGCTTTGATCTAATAAACTCAGTCGGTAATTCACCTGCGCGTCCCTTTTTATCCGTTGTGATAAAAAGAGTTCCACGAAATAAGTTCAAAGCTAAATAATAAAAACACGTTTCTATAGTCAGTATTTTGCTATGCGGGCCGCTGTGCAAAATGACTATAAATTATAGCGACTGAGTATTTAGTTATTTCCTTCCGTCTGGCTAGCATGAAATGAGTTGCTGCATCTCTATAACATGCTAATTCAGACAATAAGGTTATTTCGCCATGAGCATTTCACTTGCCGAGCAAACGAAAAACATCGCCGCCCAAAATGCCACAGGATTAGAAGAACAACTCATCGCTTATCGCCGTGAATTACATCAGCATCCTGAGTTATCCAATCAGGAGTTTGTGACCACACAAAAGATTACCCGGTGGCTGGATGCCGCCGGGATCCGCATTTTATCGCTCGGGCTGAAAACCGGTGTCGTGGCTGAAATCGGCCCGGAATACGGCCCGGTGGTTGCCCTGCGCGGTGACATCGACGCCCTGCCGATTGAAGAAGCCTCCGGTGTGCCATTCAGTTCGCAACAGCCCGGCGTGATGCATGCCTGCGGCCACGATTTCCACACGTCCGTGATCCTCGGCGCGGCCTGTTTGCTGAAAGCCCGTGAAGATCAGCTCCCCGGCCGCGTGCGTCTGTTTTTCCAGCCCGCCGAAGAGCGGTTTGGCGGTGCGTCGCAGCTGATTAAAGCCGGTGCGCTGGAAAATGTTGATGCGATTTTTGGCCTGCACAATGCCCCTGAATTACCGGTCGGCACTTTCGCCACCAAAGGGGGAGCGTTCTATGCCAATGTGGATCGCTTCCAGATCACCGTGACCGGCAAAGGCGCCCACGCCGCACATCCGGAAGAAGGCACCGACAGCATTGTCACCGCCAGTCATATCGTGACTGCGCTGCAAACCGTGGTCAGCCGCAACGTCAGCGCGCAGGACGCGGCGGTGATCAGCGTCACCCGCATTGAAGGCGGCAATACCTGGAACGTATTACCCCAGACCGTGGAGCTGGAAGGCACGGTGCGCACCTACAGCACTGAAATCCGTGAGCAAATTCCGCAGCGCATCCAAAAAGTGATCAGTGGCGTGGCTGAGGCACTCGGTGCCACAGCAGAACTGCACTGGTTTGCCGGGCCGCCTGCGGTGGTCAATACGCCGCGCTGGGCGGATTTCAGCCTGAAGGCGGCAGCGGAATTTGGCTATAACGCGCAGGTGGCGCAGGCGCAAATGGGCGGCGAAGACTTTGCCTTTTATCTGCATCATGTGCCGGGTGCGTTTGTCAGCATCGGGTCTGCCAGTGACTTTGGTTTACATCATCCGCAATTTAACCCGGATGAGTCGGCCATTTACCCGGCAGCAAATTATTTCCAGCAATTGGCGGAAAAAGCGCTGGCAGAATTAAGCGGAAAATAACCTTTTTATACCTGAGATTATTTCGTTACGCCCGGATATTCCGGGCATTTTTCGTGAGGGAATTGCGGCGCAATGTATTTCCACTTTATCTCTTTGATTATTTAATTTTGTTGTTTTACATCCCGGTAACACTCGGGAATAGTGAAAACGTCACCTCACGGTTATCGCCACTTAAAATAAGATTGCAGGGTAAAAATAATAATGATGAAACATAGCGCAACCATCACAGCGACCGCCATCGCGGCAATATTAAGTTTTTCATCCGTCGCTGACGCCGCACCGGGTATTGATCTGATTGCCAATGAAACGCCGGTCCATACGCCAAAAAGCCCGGAAGCTGTGGCAAAAATCCCGGCCAACTTTAAGTTTGTCGAACCGGGCACACTGACCGTGGCGCTGGCCGTGCTCGGCAGCGCCCCGCCCTTCGGGCTGTTCGCCCGTGACAATAAAACCGTCATCGGCAGCGAGGCGGATATCGCCCGTCTGGTTGCCGACGGTTTGGGCCTGAAACTCAAAGTGGTTCCGGCTTCATGGGAGGACTGGCCACTGGGCGTGACCTCCGGGAAATACGATGCGGCAATCTACAACATCACCGTCACCAAAGACCGCAAAACCAAATTCGATTTTGCCACTTACCGCGAAGACACCCTGGGTTTCTATGTGAAAAGTGACAGCAAAATCACCTCGATAAAATCCGCACCCGATATCGCCGGTAAACGCATTATTGTCGGCTCCGGCACCAATCAGGAAGCCGTGTTACTGGCATGGGACAAAGAGAATCAGGCCAAAGGATTACCGGCGCTGAAACCGCAATACGTCACCGATGACGCCGCCGCGACGCTGGCCATCCAGTCCGGTCGCGCTGACGCAACGTTTGGCCCGAACGTCACCGGTGCCTATAAAGCCCTGCTGACCGGCAAAACTAAACTGGTCGGCACCGTGCCCGGCGGCTGGCCGAAAACCGCCAATATCGCCGTCACCCTGAAAAAAGGCAATGGTCTGGTGGATGCCGTACAGGCATCGCTGAACAGCGCCATTGCCAGCGGGGCTTACCTCAAAGTGCTGGATCGCTGGGGCGAAAGCGTCGAGAAAATCGATCACTCTGAAATTAACCCGCCGGGACTGGGCGACTGATCAGGAGCAGAAACGATGAGCGAAGATATTTTCATTCAGACCGTGCCGGAAGACCCGCTGATTGCACCGGTCATCGAAGGATTATTCGGTGAATACCGCGACCGTTATGGCGATTTCTTTTCCAGTCAGCCGCCGGAAGATGACAGCGTGTTTTCCGCGCCCGATGGCACTTTCATTGTTCTGCTGAGAAACGGCGTGCCCATTGCGATGGGCGCGTACAAACGCTACGACGAACAGACCGCCGAACTCAAACGTATCTGGACGGACCGTGCGCTGCGCCGTCAGGGACTGGCACAAAAAATCCTGCATGAACTGGAACGGCGTGCTGCCGCGTACGGTTACCGGCGGGTCTTTCTGACCACCGGCTTCCGCCAGCCCGAAGCGGTCGGATTGTATTTATCCCACGGTTATCAGCCGCAGTTCGACACCCGCCTCGACCCGGAAGTTTATTCCCGGCCGCCGTATGACGGGCGTTTGCCATTTACCAAAGTGCTGAAGGCGGACGTGCCGGTCACGTCATCTGCCACATAACGACAAGAGAACACTATGAGCGAAAATGCCCCTTCATCTGTGAATCATCCGCCGCTGAAAGTGGTACCGGCGCGTTATCCGTGGCGTCTTGCCGGTGCGGTATTTTCGGCGTTTATTCTCCTGAGCATCATCCAGTCAATCGCCACCAATTCCCGCTGGGAATGGGGCGTATTCCGCCAGTGGTTTTTTGATCCGGTGATCTTGTCGGGGCTTGGCAAAACGCTGTTGCTTACGCTGCTGGGCACCCTCTTCGGGGTGATTTTCGGCACGGCGCTGGCCCTCGCCCGCCTGTCGAAATCCTATTTACTGAATGCGCTGGCCTGGGGGTATATCTGGCTGTTCCGTTCATTGCCGCTGCTGCTGGTGCTGATCATTCTCTACAACTTTTCCTATCTCTACGACAACCTTTCGCTCGGCATTCCGTTCACCACGATCTCCTTCTTCAGCACGCCGACGGTGGATTTGCTGGATCAGTTTTCCGTCGCCGTACTCGGTCTTTCGCTGGTGCAATCGGCGTATACCGCCGAGATCATTCGTGGCGGGATTTTGGGCGTGGAACACGGCCAGCATGAAGCGGCCGCCGCGCTGGGATTACCGGCGTATCGCCGCACGTTCCGCATTATTTTGCCGCAGGCGTTACGCTCGATTCTGCCAACCGGTTTTAACGAAGTGATCAGCCTGGCGAAAGGCACATCGATAGTTTACGTCCTGTCGATGCCGGAGCTGTTTTACACCGTGCAGGTGATTTACAACCGCACGCAACAGGTGATCCCGCTGCTGATGGTCGCCACCCTCTGGTATCTGCTGATCACCACCGTGTTGTCGGTTTTACAGTATTACGTCGAACGTTATTTCTCCCGCGGCACCGTACGTCAGGTCGCGCCGACCCCCTTACAGCGTCTGCGTCAGTGGCGCGTCGCCCGTTCTTAATAAAGGGAAAGAATCATGTCAGAAGCCTTTGATTTATTCGTTAACCGCCCGCAGGAATCCCCGGTTAAACAACTGTTCCCGCACAAACCTCAGGCGGCCACCGTCGGGCGCATTGAGATCAATAATCTGAGCAAATACTACGGCGCGCATAAAGCGCTGGATAACGTCAGTCTGCGCATTGAACCCGGCACCGTAACCGTTATTCTCGGCCCGTCCGGCTCGGGTAAATCGACATTGCTGCGCACGATCAACCATCTCGAGCGTGTCGACGAAGGTTTTATCCAGATCGACGGCGACTACATTGGCTACCGCCGCAAAGGCGATACGCTGTATGAACTGAAAGAGCGCGCCATCCTCAAACAACGCACACACGTCGGTTACGTTTTCCAGAATTTCAATTTATTCCCGCACATGACGGTGCTGGATAACATCATCGAAGCGCCGGTGGTTCACGGTCTGCTGAGCCGCAAAAACGCCATTGCCCGCGCGTATGAACTGCTCGACACCGTTGGTCTGCGCGAAAAAGCCCACGCGTGGCCGCGTCATTTGTCGGGCGGACAGCAACAGCGCATTGCCATCGCCCGCGCACTGGCGCTCAATCCTAAAGTCATGCTGTTCGATGAACCGACTTCCGCCCTCGACCCTGAACTGGTCGGCGAAGTGCTGGATGTGATTAAGAAGCTGGCGCAATCGGGCGTGACGCTGGTCGTCGTGACCCATGAAATCGGCTTCGCGCGCCAGGTCGCGGATCAGGTGGTGTTTATGGTGGATGGGCGCGTTGTTGAAAGCGGCGATGCCGCACAGGTGCTGGAACGGCCGGTTCATGCCAGAACCCGGGCTTTCCTGGAGAAGGTGCTTTAGCTGCCACACACATGTGACAAAAGTTTTGCTTTACTCCTTTCCCGGCAAACACTGCGCGATTTTGCTTTTGCTCCTTCCCCTCTCACTGAACTGAACCCCTAAACTTGGACACCAGGTTAGTGCAGGGGGAACATTTGAGTCCGGTAATCTGCTGGACTCATTCCACCCAACTTCATCTTTATTCTATCGTGGTTATAGTAAGCGACATACGCTTCTATCGACTCAGCCAGTTTTTCCCTGCTCTCGAACTTATAACCGTGGAACATCTCCGTCTTCAACACCGCAAAAAAGCTTTCCATTGCGGCATTGTCATAGCAATTGCCTTTTCGCGACATGCTCTGTCTTATCCCTGCCTCTTTGAGCCTTTTTTGCCACGAAGGCATCCTATATTGCCAGCCCTGATCGCTATGTAGAATGGCTTTTTTTCTGACGTAACCTGATGTAAGTAAATCATTTAGCATCTTTTCAGTCAGCTCGAAAGTCGGCCGCGTACCTATACTCATCGCGATGATTTCTGCATTGTATAAATCCATGACCGGCGATAAATACAGTTTATCCCCGCCCACATTGAACTCGGTAACATCCGTCACCAGCTTTACCCCCGGTCCGGAGGCGTTAAATTTCCGTCTCAGCAGATTGGGCGCTGGCGCCATCCCGATATCGTCCTTATAACTCCGGTATTTTTTAGGCCGCACCCGCGCCTGTACATCCATTTCCCGCATCAGGCGGAACACCTTTTTATGATTGACCCGCACGCCCTGATTGCGCAGTTCTAACGTGACGCGGCGATAGCCATAGCACCGCTTGTGGCGGACGGCCAGTTGCCCGATGGCGTCACATAACGTCACGTCATCCCCGGCTTGCTCCCGCGATTGCCACCAGTACCAGGTGCTTCGTGGCAACCTCGCAGATTTCAACAGATCCTGGAGACGGTGTTCTCCGATTAATGCCCTGATGGCGTGGATTTTTTCTTCCGTTCTGTTTTTGACTTCATCAGGGCGTCGAGCTTTTCGTTGTAAGCGCGTTCAGCACGCAGATAGCGCACCTCTTCCAGAAGCTCGGCAGGCGTCATGTCTTCAGGCTTTATCTCAGGTTTTTGCGTTTTCTGCGCCATGTTATTCCTCTCTTTCAGAGCTGGAAAAGCTGAGTTTTTAGCAGCCAGGATCCAGCGTTTGATTGTCTGATAATCAGCAATATTAAATCGGGCGGCGGCAGAACGCATAGAAAGATGTTCGCGAAGAGTCACATCGACGACATGAGCACGAAACTGTTCGGAATAGATGCGAGTCGCCTTACGAAAAGCCTGCTCACCGTGAAATTGATAGGCAGCAGTCCATGCACGAAGTGAGGATGCCGGAACGTGATATTTGCGGGCGGTAATTTTGAAGCCATCGTGGCCGTCAAGATAGTGCCTGACGGCTATCATTTTGATTTGAAAATCGTACTTCATACTAAACTCCGAATGAGGATTAAAACGTCCAACATTCGGGGTTCAGTTCATCACGAGGGGAAGGAGTGTGGGTTTGATGGCAACTCATACAATTACACCACCATTAATACCCCACCCCAACCCTCCCCTTCGCAGGGGAGGGAGCTTTGCGGCTGTCGCTGTTGTACCTGGAACATAGTCAGCGAGCAGAGCGAGCAACCCAGATATCCCCCTATTTTCCCGTTTACCAAACGCCATTTTGGAATACACTTCATTCCTAAATTTCATACTCCGTTTTGTGGCGCAGATCACATCTTAATTGTATGATGAATACATTATTCAACTGGGTGAAACACCATGAGCACCGCAACTTCTCTGGCATTCCAATATATCCGGGCGTTTATTCTGATTTATCTCTGTTTATTCGCCGGGAATGCGATTTCATCACTTTTACCGCTCACTATTCCCGGCAGCATCATCGGCATGCTGATCCTGTTTGGTTTGCTTTCAACCCAAATTCTGCCGTTCAAATGGGTTAAACCGGGCTGCAATATACTGATTCGCTATATGGCGTTGCTGTTCGTGCCTATCGGCGTCGGGGTGATGAATTATTACGCACAACTGCGCACGCAGTTCGGGCCGCTGGTGGTGTCGTGTCTGGTCAGTACCCTGGTGGTGTTGCTGGTTGTCGCCTATTGTTCCCACTATATCCATGGTGAACGCGGTGCGGTGACGGATAAAGCGGAGGATAAAAATGATTGATATTTTGTGGTCGCTGCCGCTGACGCTGGTGGTGTTTTTCGCTACCCGCAAGCTCGCCATCAAACTTAAAATGCCGCTGCTCAACCCGCTGCTGATGTCGATGGTGGTGATCATCCCGCTGTTGCTGGTCACCCATATTCCTTACGCGCGCTATTTCGCGGGCAGCAAGATCCTTAACGATCTGCTGCAACCCGCCGTTGTGGCGCTGGCCTTTCCGCTGTACGAACAACTGCATCAGATCCGTGCCCGCTGGAAATCTATCATCAGCATCTGCTTTATCGGCAGCGTGGTGGCGATGGTAACCGGCACCGCGATTGCATTATGGATGGGGGCAACGCCGCAGATTGCCGCATCGGTATTACCGAAATCCGTCACCACGCCGATTGCCATGGCCACCGCGCAGTCGATCAACGGTATTCCGGCTATCAGCGCCGTGTGCGTGATTTTCGTCGGTATTCTTGGCGCTGTGTTTGGTCATACGATTTTGAATATTCTGAAGATCACCACCAAAGCCTCACGCGGGCTGGCGATGGGCACCGCATCACACGCACTGGGCACCGCGCGCTGCGCAGAAATGGATTATCAGGAAGGCGCATTCAGCTCACTGGCGCTGGTGATTTGCGGCATCATCACCTCCCTCCTCGCCCCGTTCCTGTTCCCCGTCCTGCTCGCCCTGTTTGGTCGTTAACCCATAACAATAACGAGTACAGATTCCTCTAACTGTTTCGGATTGTATCAAGGCGGCAAGCCTGTAAGTCCCGATGAGCTGACAATAAGTCAGTGATTCGGGCGAGCAGACGCAGCCAACGCAGAGACAATTCGAAACAGGACGAGGAAGGGAAAAAGTGTATGTCGCCAAACCTTAGAAAGACGACATACAAAGCTGAAAGTACCCGGTTTAAGTACAGTCAGAAAAGTGTCTGCCTGTCTGCCGGTAAAGGCAGACAGACAGCGATAACGAAGAGTTTGACCTGGCGCGTAAGCTTACGCGCCGGAGAGTATTACGAATTCATCTGGAACAGTGACATACCCTGCATGGCGCTGTATGTCTTATAGGATGCCTGCAGCGCGACCTGCTGCAATGTGTAGGTCGAAATGGCTGAGGTCCATTCGGTATCCACCAGATTACTGAGTTTGGTGGAGTTCGCCACTTCGCGGTTGTCGCCCAGCGTATCGAGATTGTCCAGTTCGTCCATCTGCGTACCCAGCTCTGAACGCACGGAAAGCACGTTGTTGAGTGAATTACTCAGGCCACGGTTGGCTTTATCGATAGCATCGGTGTATTCAGTATCTGACGTGAAATTTGCAGAAGGTGTTTTTAACGCCGTCAGCGCGCCATCGATGGTTTTGAAAATATCTGATTCACCGTCTGTACCATCAGGCTCTTTCTTCGCATCACCCGTTAAGGTATCAAAGATCTGATTACCGGTATGATTGATGGTCATGGTACGGCTGGCATCAACCTGCTGAGCAATAGACGTCGTGCCGCCGGAATATGTCACCGCACCCGTTGTGGCGTTCTGTGTATATGGCGCAGAATCACTTTTGTAACCGGCGAAAATGAAGCGCCCGTTACCGTCGGTGCTGTTTGCCAGGTTCAGCAACTGTGATTTCAGGCTTTCCAGTTTGGTCGCCAGAGAAGAACGGTCATCATCGCTTAAAGAACCGTCACCGGCCTGAACGATCAACGACTGTGCCCCCTGAATGGTCAGGGTCACACTGCTTAAAGTCGACTCTTCCTGACTCATACTTTGGTTAGCAAAGGTACGGGCTACGGAAAACTGGCCGTTCTCCGATTGCGCCTGACGTACCAGCACCGCCTGTGACGCCGCCAGCGGATCATCTGAAGGCTTGCTCACTTTGCTGCCGGTGGACAACTGCAAACCGGTCGCCTGAAAACGGTTCTGGCCATCCAGCACCGCATTCATGTTTTGGTTGTAAATCATATTGGTACTAAGACGCATGGCATCAGTTCCTTGTCAGTTCTGGGATCAGCGAATGTTGATGATCGCGTCGAATATCGTCGAAGCCGTCTGCACGACCTGCGCGTTCGCCAGATAATATTGCTGGTAACGTTGCAGATCGCCGTATTCCTCATCGAGGTTAACCCCGGAGATAGACTGCTGTTGGGCGGTAAGCTGCGTGACGATATTGGCCTGCGAGGTGCTGGTGGTGGTCAGTGTGGCAACCTGGTTACCCACGTTACTCACCATGCTGGCGTAAGCACCCGACAGGGTAGATTTACCTTCCACCAGTTTCGCGGTTTGCAGGTTCAGCAGTTTCTGCGCATTAGTATTGTCACTCACGCCGCTGTTTGCCGCACCCGCTGCGGCGATCAGTGAAGAATCACTGATCGCCACATTCATGCTGCCCGCGACATTACTGACCGTTTTGATGGTGATGCTGTCATTGGTATTGGGCGTGCCGCTGACGGAAACCGACAAGCCATCGAAATTCATCGTCGGATTACCGCTGCCGTCTGTGCCTGCCGTCGGGGTGATTTTTGCCCCGTCAGAAACGCGGGTCACATCCCAGCCGGTGCCGTTGTAAGCCATGGTGTAATCACTGGCTTTCACCGCTGCCGTGTCGGTATACGCCACGTTCACTTGTGCACTGCCGGTGTTTTTGGTGTTGCTGACCGTAGTCGCGCCGGTGAAGGAGAAGAAGTTCGTTCCTGCGTCACCGTTAAGGTCAAAACCGGCTTTGTTGGTGGTGTTGAAGCTGTCAGACAGCGCCAGCGCCAGTTGCCCGAGCTGGTTAATGGCCGGTTCCAGGTTGTCTTTACGGAAAGCCAGTGTACCGCCGAGCGAACCGGTGGTCAGACGACTTTCCTGAATTTCAGAAACCGAACCGTCAGGTTGGGTCATGCCGACCGTCAGTTTGGAAGGATCAGCACTGGACGGCATCGCAACCACCGTTTTGGCGTTGCCGCCACTCACCAGCGGCGTGCCGTTGGCGAAGGAAACATTGTAAGTATCGCCGTCCTGCTGGGTCACCACCACACCGGTGACGTTGTTCAGCTGACTGACCAGTTGGTCGCGCTGATCGAGCAAGGCGTTAGGTTCCTGCCCGGTGCTGCCGCGCGTTGCGGTGATCTGATTGTTCAGTTTGGCAATCTGCGACGCAAAGGTGTTGATCTGGTCAACATTCTGCGTGACTTGCTGGTTAACGGCGGTATTCATGTCGTTCAGGTATTTGGCGGAACTGTTGAACTGCGCGGTTAAACCCTGAGCCTCACCCAGAACGGCCTGACGTGCCGAGCTGTCGCTGGCATTGCTGGTCAGCGTTTGCAGGCCTTTAAAGAAGGTCGACATAGTGGCATCAATACCGGTGGAGCTGTCGCCGAGCAGGTCATCAATAGAACTGGCCTGATCAAGCTGCGTTGACAGCGCGCTGCCGGTTGCGCTGGCACCCAGAAGCTGTTTCACCACGAAAGAATTGTACTCACGATTCACACCTGTCACCGTCACACCATTTCCGATATAACCGGCAGGCGTCGAGGTGCCATTACTTTGCGTAATAATGGCGGTCTGGCGGTTATAACCGGCCACACTGACGTTAGCGATGTTGTTCCCGGTGGTACTGAGCGCCGCCTGCGCTGCGTTCAGTCCGCTCATTGCGGTATTAATTAAGCTACTGGACATGAGTGACCTTTTGGCTGCCGGTGACTTTTTACCACCGTGTAATTAAGGGAGCTGAACCGGGGATTTCCCCTTTTCCCATTCTGATCGTGTTATCGGCCTGCACCGCTAAAACTTGAGAAAAAAAACGAGGATTTGCAGGTCTAGAAGATATCTTTTAAATCATGGCTATAGGCTTTCACCGCCTGCTCGCCCGCGCCTTTAATTTTCTGGATCACACTCACCAGTTTGTCGGCATAATTCGGATCGGTCGCGTAGCCTGCGCGTTGCAGGGCATGCGCGGCTTGTTCAGGGGTATTGGCAGAGGCAACCTGCGCATAACGCGGGTTATTGGTGAGCAATTTGATGTAGTCACTGATGGCTTCCACATAGGAGCCATACACGCGGAAACTGGCCTGCACTTTTTTCGCCACGCCGTTGGTGTATTCCGTGGTGGTGATCTGCGTGGTCGGGCCGTCCCAGCTGCTGCCCGCTTTGATACCGAACAGGTTGAAGCTGCGTTTGCCGTCAGCGGTCGGGATTTCACGCTGGCCCCAGCCGGATTCCAGCGCAGCCTGCGCCATGATCAGCTGATGCGAAATCCCGCTGTCTTTACTGGCGACCTGTGCCGGAATGGTCAGGCTGGACACGAACTGTCCGCTGTCGGCTGGCAACGGTGCGCCGCCGGTGGTGCGGTCCGGCGCAGTCGGAATGACTTTACGCAGATACTGTTCCATGGCCTGAACCGGCAGGGTTTTCAGTACTTCACCGTCCAGCGCCATCGGCACCGTCCCCGCCAGTTCTGACGGTTGCTTGCTGCCGCCGGTCAGTTGTTCGACCATCATGTCGGCCATGCCCAGCCCTTTGTCGGACATGTCCTGGGCAATTTGCTGATCGTACATCGATGTATAAAGCTTGGTGGATTCGTTATCCAGAATACCGCCCTGCGGCAGCGCCTGACGCATGCTTTTCAGCATCATCTGCACGAAAACCCCTTCAAACTGCTTCGCCACTTCTTTGATGTGCGCCTGAGGATCCTGCGCCACATCCCGCTTCAGTTTGTTAAGGGACTGCGTGTCATACGCCGCCCCTGACATCGACATCAGATCACTCATCAGATAATTTCCAAATCGGCACGCAGGCATCCGGCTGTTTTCATGGCCTGCAGAATGGACATCAGATCGATAGGCGTCGCGCCCAGCGCATTCAGGGTGCGGACAACGTTATTCAGGCTGGCACTGGAACGCACCTGCTGAATCGACCCGCCGGACTGGCGTACAGAAATATTGGTATTCGGCGTCACCACCGTCTGACCGCCGCCAAACGGCGTATTCGGCTGGCTGACATCATTCTGGCGATCGACCACCACAGACAGATTGCCCTGTGCGACCGCACAGTTATCCAGGGTCACATCGCGGTTCATGACCACGGAACCGGTACGGGAGTTGATGATGACTTTCGCATCCATCGGCCCGACGTTCACTTCGATATTCTGGATCTGCGCCAGAATGCGCACCTGAGAGGTGTTGCCACGCGGCACGATCACCTGAATATTGCGGGAATCCAGGGCGGAGGCGGTGCCCATCCCCTGACGGTTGATCGCGTCGCTGATCTGCTGCGCCAGGTTGAAATCTTCGTCATTGAGTTGCAGGCTGATCACGCCTTCGGTGCCGAAAGTGCTTGGCAATTCACGCTCAATCGTCGCCCCGCCGGTGATACGCCCGCCGGATACCTGGTTAACCGTCACGCTGCTGCCACCGGCGGATGCGCCTGCACCGCCGACCAGCACGTTACCCTGTGCCAGGGCATAAACCTGATTATCCACCCCTTTCATCGGGGTCATCAGCAAGGTGCCGCCGCGAATACTTTTGGCGTTACCCATTGATGAAACCACGACATCGATGGCCTGACCGGCGCGGGAAAACGGCGGCATTTTGGCCGTGACCATGACGGCCGCGACGTTTTTCAGCTGCATGTTGGTGCCTGCCGGTACGGTAATACCGAGCTGGGACAACATGTTGGTCAGCGTCTGGGTGGTAAAAGGCGTTTGGGTGGTCTGGTCACCGGTGCCGTCAAGGCCCACCACCAGACCGTAGCCGATCAGGGCATTATCGCGCACACCTTGTACCGTCGTCAGATCACGAATACGGTCGGCGGATGCGGGCAGTACCACCAGGGCGGACATCGCCAGACAGAGAAGACCGGAAAGGAGTTTACGCATGATTGCCTCGTTATAACGGCGATAAGTTTAAGAAGAACCGCTGCAACCAGCCCATGTTCTGCGCTTCATTGATGTAGCCATTCCCGACGTACTCGATGCGTGCATCTGCCACCTGTGTGGAGATAACGGCGTTCGAACCGCTGATGGTGCGCGGGTTAACCACACCGGAGAACCGGATGAATTCGGTCCCCTGATTAATTTCGATTTGTTTCTCACCGACAACTTTCAGATTGCCGTTTGCCAGCACTTCCGCCACCGTCACGGTCAGAGTGCCGCTGAAAGTATTATTGGCTGCTGCGCCGCCTTTACCGGCAAAGGTGTTGGCACCGGACATATCGAGGTCGGCACGGGCATTGCCGAACAGCCCTTCCAGATAACGCGGCGATGTTGCGGCGCCAAAGGTCGTTGCCCCGTTGCGGCTGGCGTTGGCCGAGGAGCTTTTGCTGGCACTGACGTTTTCCTGCAAGACGATGGTCAGTGTGTCACCGACGTTACGTGGACGACGGTCTTCAAACAGAGGCTGATAACCGTAGTTCATTGGCTGAACTGACTGGAAAATCGAACCGTTAGGAACCGGCGGTGCCGCAGGCGCAGGGGTCGCTGTGGTTGCTCCGGGTACCAGCGGGGTATGCGGCATATACGCGCAGCCATTCGCCAGTAGCGTGATTAACAGCGGCAGCACCAGCTTGCCTGGTCGGTCTTTAGAAGAAGTCATTACCGACGTGTTTTTTTTGGTCACCACAGTTATCGCCTTTAAAAAATCGACCTGGTAGGGATCTGAACCGGTTCAGGACAGAAGCGTTTGTGCCCCTGTCCTCTTGTTTTCACTCAACCGCCAAACATTACAGCTGGGAAAGTTTCTGTAGCATTTCGTCCGACGTGGACACGGCTTTACTGTTAATTTCGTATGCACGCTGGGTCTGGATCATGTTGACCAGTTCTTCCGCCACGTTGACGTTAGAGGTTTCCACATAACCCTGATACAACAGGCCCGCGCCGTTCAGGCCCGGTGTGCTTTCGGTGGGTGCGCCGGAGCTTTGGGTTTCCTGGTACAGGTTTTCACCCAAGGATTCCAGACCGCTGTTGTTGATGAAGGTGCTCAGCGTCAGCTGACCGACCTGCTGTGCCGCGGTCTGACCTTGTGTGGTCACACTGACGATACCGTCACGTCCTACAGTCATGCTCAGCGCATTCGCCGGAACGGTGATCGCAGGGATAATCTGATAACCGCTGGAGGTCACCAGCTGACCGTTCTGATCAACCTGGAAAGACCCGTCACGGGTATAGGCCGTTGTGCCATCCGGCAACTGCACCTGGAAGAAACCTTCCCCTTTAACGGCGATGTCTTTGCTGTTGCTGGTCTGCGACAGGTTGCCCTGCGAGAACAGACGTTCGGTAGAAACCGGACGCACACCGGTACCAATCTGCAAACCGGATGGCAGGTTGGTTTGCTCAGAAGACTGCGCACCAGGCTGACGGACTGTCTGGTAAAGCAGGTCTTCAAATACCGCACGCTGGCGTTTAAAGCCGTTGGTGCTGACGTTCGCCAGGTTGTTGGCGATTACATCCATATTGGTCTGCTGGGCATCCAGACCGGTTTTCGCAATATACAGCGATGGGATCATGTCATTACTCCTCTGCCATCATCAGCTCATTGACAGCAGATTATTGGCACTCTGTTCATTTTCATCGACGCTGTGGATGACTTTCATCTGCATCTCAAAGCGGCGGGCGTTGGCAATCATGTCAACCATGGTGGAAACCGGATCCGCGTTACTGCCCTCAAGCGTTCCGGGCATGACGTGAATGGTCGGGTCAGCCTGTAAAGCAGCACCGCGCGCCTGAACGGTTGCCGGTGTTGGCCGGAACATGCCGTCATCGCCACGGGCGACTTCATTGTTGGCCGCTTTCACCAGCTTGAGCTTACCGAGCTGACCCATGGTGTTCGGGTCAGCACCGGCTTCAAGCACGGCGATCGTTCCGTCGGCAGAGACCGTCAGCTGAGAGTTCGGCGGAACTTCAATCGGGCCGTTATCCCCCATCACCGGATGACCCTGAACGGTCAGCTGGTTAGTCGGTGACACTTGCATGTCACCGTTACGGGTATAGGCTTCAGAGCCATCAGGCATCTGCACCGCAAGGAAACCGTCCTGCTGTAAAGCCACATCCAGCGGACGGCCGGTGTAGTTCAGTTTGCCCTGCGTCATATCTGCGCCCGGCGTAGATGCCGTGACCAGCGTGCGGGTTTGCAGGCTTTGACCGTCCACCGGCACGGCGCGCATCGCTAAAAGCTGCGAGCGGAAGCCCGGTGTATTGGCGTTAGCCAGGTTACTTGAGGTCACCGACTGCTGAACCAGCGTCTGGCTGGCTGCACCGCCTGCGGTGTAGATAGCGTGATCCATAATGCTGCCCTGTTCTCAGGTGATAAAACGCGTATTAACGCAGGTTAACCAGCGTGTTCAGGATGGAGTCCTGAGTTTTGATGGTCTGCGCATTCGACTGGTAGTTACGCTGAGCAACAATCATGTTGACCAGTTCCGCACTCAGATCGACGTTGGAAGATTCCAGCGCGCCGCTGGTCATTGAGGCTAAACCGCCCTGACCTGCAATGCCGGTCACAGCCTGGCCGGAGGAAGAGGTTGCCGTCCAGACGTTGTCACCTTCAGATTTCAACCCTTCCGGGTTAGAGAAGTTACTCAGCACAATCTGGCCCAGTAACTGGGTTTTGTTGTTGGAGTAAGTACCGGCGATCGTGCCGTCGTCATTGATGGTGTAACCGGTCATCTGACCCGCTGCATAACCATCCTGAGTCTGGGAACCGATGCTGTCGCTGCCGGTGCTCTGCTGGATACTGCCGGTGAAATCGAGGGACACGGTTTGCGGTGTTACCGTACCGTTCGTGGCGGTATTCATGGGTAACGTCAGTGCCAGACCGGGGTTTGCAGTACCGGCCGCATTGGTCGTGCTGACCAGTGCACCACTGGTATCAAATTGCATCGCACCAATTTTGGCGGCGGCTGAACCTGCCACGCTGCCGTCTTGCGCGTAAACATCCCAGTTATTGGCCGAGGTTTTCACGAAGTAGACGTTGTTATCGTGGGCATTACCCTGTGAGTCATAGGTGGTGATGCTGTTGACGTAGTTGTAGCTGGTGTCATCGCTGCTGCTGAACGTTTTGGTGGCCGGGATCGCCTTATCCGTGGAGTTCAGGTTGGCCACCATCGTACCCACGGTAGAGGCTTTCGCGCTCATCATGGTGGTCGGAATGTTCAGGGCAACCGGTTGTGCACCCGCCGCGATAGTCGGTGGTGTACCGGTTGCCGGATAACCGGTCACGCTCAGACCCTGCATGTTCACCAGGTTACGGTTGGCATCAAGTGAGAACTGACCATTACGGGAGTAATAAACCGCGCCACTGGTGTCAGTCAGACGGAAGAAACCGTTGCCGCTCAGTGCCACATCCAGACCGCGGGAGGTGTTAGTGGTGGTACCGTCATTGAAATTCTGGGTGACGGCGGCGACTTTAACGCCCATACCGGTCTGGGAACCGGCGAACATATCGGCAAAAGAGGCGGTGGCTGTTTTAAAACCCACGGTCGCGGAGTTGGCAATGTTGTTACCAATCACATCGAGGTTAGTCGATGCCGCGCTCAGGCCGCTGACTGCTTGAGAAAAGCTCATGTTAGCTCCATTTTACTGTGTGTGGTGTTGTTAGCTCCTCCCCTTAGCAGGGAGGGAGCGGTCTGAGTGACTCGCTTACAAAATCTGGCGTACGGAATCGACTTTCGCGGTTCCGCGTACGCCCAGATCCAACGCAGTATTCCCGGCTGAATCTGTCGTTACACCATTGACCAGCGCATAGTTCAGCGGTGTTGCCACCATTTGCTGACCATTGTTCAGGGCATTGATGCTGAAGGTGTAGCTGCCATCCGGTGCTTTGGTGCCATCGTCCTGTGTACCGTCCCAGCTATAGCTGTGCACACCGGCAGTCTGGGCGCCCAGCGTGATGGTTTTCACCACTTTACCGGTGGCGTCGCTGACCGTGGCGGTGGTGGTATCGGAGGCCGTTTCCAGTTCAAATCCGAATGGCGTGGTGCTGACCGTGCCGTCCGTCTCACTGCCGACCAGAATTGCGCTGCCGGACACCATCACGCCATGCCCGATCAGTGAGCTTGCCTGCACTGACGAACCACTGGTGATTTGCCCGGAAATGCTGCCCAGCGTGGTATTGAGTTTTTCAATCCCGCTGACGGTGCTGATTTGTGCGAGCTGGGTGGTGAGCTGACTGTTATCCATCGGATTGGTGGGATCCTGGTTTTTCAGCTGGGCGACCAGCAGAGTCAGGAAGCTGCTGGACAGATCATCTGCAGAACTGGTGCCGGTCGTGGACGAGCCACCGGAACGGGTACCGGCGACCGTCGTGTTATCAGTGGTGTCATTAATCGACGTGGTAATTGCCATGATTCGCTCCGCTATTGCCCCAGAGTGAGGGTTTTCATCATTAACGACTTGGTGGTGTTAAGCACTTCGACGTTAGCCTGATAACTGCGGGAAGCGGAGATGGTATTGACCATTTCGCTGACCACATCTACGTTTGGCATCTGCACATAGCCCTTTGCATCCGCCATCGGATTACCCGGTTCATACACCATGCGCATCGGTGCCGGGTCATCAACAACCTGCGCCACTTTCACGCCGCCGGTTTCCTGACCCGGTGCCGCATCTACCTGGAAAACCACCTGCTTCGCTTTATATGGCTTACCATCCGGGCCGGTGACGCTGTCGGCGTTGGCCATGTTACTGGCGCTGACGTTCAGGCGCTGAGACTGCGCGGCCAGCGCAGAACCGGCGATATCAAAAATACCAAGCATTGACATGGGCTATTATCCTTGCAGCACCGACATCATCCCTTTGATTTGTCCGCCGAGAACGGTCAAATCGGTCTGATAGCGCACGCTGTTATCTGCAAAATTGGTACGTTCACGATCCATATCGACCGTGTTGCCATCTGCCGATGGCTGGTCAGGGATCCGGTACATCAGATCCATATCAGCAGGCTGTACATTGGCCGCCGCAATATGACGATCCGACGTCAGAGACAAAGAGATGCCGCTGCCACTCGCACGCCCCTGCTCCATCACCTTCTGCAACTGACTGGCAAAATCGATATCGCGTGCCTGATACCCCGGGGTATCGGCGTTAGCGATATTGGCTGAAAGAATTTCTTGCCGCTGGGCGCGCAGGTTGAGCGCTTCCTGTTGGAACTGTAGTGCGGCGTTCAATTTGTCGAGCATGCGCCCTCCGCAAAGTGAGATTTTGGAGTCGACAGCATAAATGCGAGTGTCAACTGGCTATCGTCTGAATAAGCATGAAATCGGGTGCTATTTGTCCCTTTAGGAATTGCAAAGTGAGCGTAGACTTGTCGCCAGTAGTAGGTTGGCACAAAGGTAAATTGCGTATGAACATGCTGAAAATCCGTCGTTTAGGTATTGCGCTGGGCTGCATCATGATTGGTGTAACGTCTGGTGCTACGAGCTATGCGCAGTCTTTGCCCGTCAAAAGCGTGCCGGCCTCCTCCAATAGCGATACACTGCTGTCCTCGCAACTCCAGCAATTCTTCCGTCAGCAATATACTGACAGCGGGATGCAGGTGACCGTGGTCGTGAACACCCCGGCGGCGCGTCAGCCACAGTGCTTATCACCACAATTTATGCTTTCACCGAACAGTCGCACCTGGGGCAATGTCTCTGTGGCCGTTAACTGCAACGGGCAGAAAAGTTACGTTCAGACCAAAGTGCAGGTCAGCGGAACTTACTGGGTTGCGGCGAAGAACGTACCGGCGGGCGCTCACCTGGCGCAAACAGATATGCAACAGAAAACCGGGCGGCTGGATCTGCTGCCGCCGAAGGCCATTCTTGACAGTAAACAGGCTGTTAATGGTATTACGCTGCGCAACATCAGCATCGGCCAGCCGTTAACGTTATCGATGCTGCGCCGGCCGTGGATGGTGCATGCGGGGCAGGAAGTTCAGGTTCAGGCAACAGGCAGTGGTTTTAATGTATCGAGTGCCGGTAAGGCGATGAACAATGCTGCAGCCAATGAATCAGTGCGGATCAGAATGCCGTCAGGTGCAATTGTGAACGGGACGGTAGGCTCGGATGGGTCTGTGACAGTGACGATATAATCCTAAAGTGCAGCGGTTGCTCTGCAAAAAGCTGCAATAAAGGTTAAAGTTATTGCGCCACATGTCGATAACAAACGTATCAGAGTCGTCCCGTGACGGCATTTTTAGGGTTTTCATGAGATTTCCAAAACCCTGAGTCCCCATACTGGAGAAGAAATTTATGGCTATCGATCGTACTCAAGGTGTTTCACCTTTAACCTCGATCCAGCAACGCGACCCGTCTGAAGCTTCAGTACAGAACGCGCGCAAAGAAGACACTGTTTCTGGCACCACCACCAGCGGTACGGCGGTAACCCTGAGTTCAGCGCAAGCGTCTCTGACTCAGTCAAGTGCACAGGACATCAACACGGCACGTGTCGACGAACTGAAACAAGCTATCCGCGACGGTAAACTGACGATGGATACCGGCAAAATTGCTGATGCTTTGTTACAGGACACGCAGGATTATCTCAAAGGTTTTTAAACTGAAGATCTCAGTGTAAAGACAAAAAGTTGGAAGGTAATAAGGCCAGATGAAGAACTTTATCAAGACCATGACTACCTTGGTTGAAACGTTGCAAGCGCTGGATCAGGTGATTAATCACGAACAGACGATACTGTGCTCAGGCCGTGTGAATGGTGCAGCCTTGCAGCATATTACCGAGCAAAAAAGCTCATTGTTAGCCACGGTAGACTATCTTGATAAACAGCGTCGTCAGCACGACGAACGCCTCAGGCAGGCAGCCCCCTATTCACGTCAGCCGGAGATTTCCGCGATGTGGAAAGAGGTGGTGCAACTGACCACCAAACTGAGCCAGATTAACCGTCATAACGGCATGTTACTGGGCAAGCAGATTGCCTATAACACCGAAGCGCTGGCGATCCTCAACGCCAGTCAGACGCAAAAATTCTACGGGCCGAACGGGCAGGAAACCGTGTCGGGGCAAACCGTACGCAAGATCTCGGTTTAGCGCCAGACGAGGGGAAAGTTTTCCCCTCCGTATTTCCCCCGCTATTCAAATCCCGCCCCCTGCTGATACCTCTGTCAGATTAACCCGTCTTCTGATTTATCCCGATCTTTTACTACCCACCTGATGAGCAGAACGGCGCGGTTTGCTTGGCTCCTCCCCCTGCGAAGGGGAGGTTGGGAGGGGGTTTTAAGGGCTAACACCTGATCAGTGCAAACTTCAACACTTTGATTTGTATTTAATACCCCACCCCAACCCTCCCCTTCGCAGGGGAGGGAGTCGTTCTCAGTTACAGGTGATCCTGGTGTAGCGACTCGGCCAGATGAGTTCCGGTCTTACACCCATCGCTTCAGCAATCAGCCTTTCACCTTTCGGCCATTTGCGTGTCAGGGCGTTCGGCAGTAACCGGCAACTGTCGGTGAGTGTCCATGAATTACCGATAAAATGAGCAAACATTGAGAATGGGAGACGGCTTGCGGAAGGTTTTTAGGGGGTGCATTAAAAAACCGCACATGGCGGTTTTTTATTATCTGAGGTTTTATCTCTGTATTTCAAATGTCACCTGATCTACACCACTCGCCATATTTATGAATCGCCCGCTGTAATTAACTGTTACGCGATTTTTATCATCAATATGAATATCATTTATAGAACCCATTCCCGATATTAATGGCTCAAGCGCACTGAGTTGCTTTGCTATCTGCTGGTCACTGCCTTTTATTTTCGGCTCAACGTAATAACGATATGTGATAGGCACTGTTGCACCGCCTGTATTGTGCTCCGTCATGTAAAGCCAGTGTTCACTATTTAACTGAGAGACAGTTTTTAATGTATCCGGAGCGTCATCTTGTTGGTTCAAAAAATAATAGCCACCCACCATAACCAACAAATAAACCGTTAAAAAGTAGTGGCCCAACTTAATAGCCGTTCTGAATTGCATACGCTATGCCTTCCCTGATGTTTCGCTGGTCAGTCGGGTCGTCACCATAGGGCGGTTTTTCATGCCATTTCCCCCATTCAGGTCGTGAGGTTCTGGCTCGGGATTGTGCCCACCCAGCGCCCATTAAAAGTATCTCCGACGGAATACCAGCGGCTGTTCCTACCGCGCCATAAAGTCAATTTCCCTGTTAAGCATTTTTCTCTTCCTGCAAACAGGGAAATATTTTACACGTTTACCGGCTCCCTTTTGTTAACTCCGTAACGCTGCCGGAAAATATCAGCACTATAGAAATATGCAGATGTGTCTTTAAAAATGCCCACAGGCATGCTCAAAAATGGCACCAAATCAAGGGTGCGAGACCCGAGGCTCGGAGGCTGAAATTCGGGAATCGCGGACCGATGACATTTTACGCCACCCATAGCGGTAACAGAACATGTCCGTCGAACCGGCGACAGCGCGGAGTAGAATAGCGTGAGGGATACAAGGGAGGAAAACCGGCGACTTACTTATAGTTCACGATCACCTGATTACTCATCACCCGCAGCGGCGTATTCATCGCGCCGCCGCCGGGGACAAAGTAAATAAACCTTAATGGCGAAGTGGCGGTCTGGCCGTAAAACGATTGGGTTACCCCGCTTTCGGCTTCCAGGCTTATGCAGTGATTCAGGGTGTTGCAGAGTTTTACCTGCAGACCGGCGGGTCTTGCGCCGAGCACTTCGTATTTCCAGCTTAGCGTTGTGATGGTGGCGGAGCCTGAACTGCGCACGGGCGCGGAGGCCGGTGGTGCTAACGCACCCGATGACATCATCACGCCACGGTTTTGCAATACCACACCGCGCTGCGTATCCGACCACGAGCCGGATGCGGCCAGCACGGGCAGGCTCAGTACGGTCAGTAACAACAATGCGGTGCGGCGCATGTTATTCACCGCCGATGGTGGCCGTCATGCGGATCTGGCGACTGTCGGTCATCTCCAGATTCGACATCACCACGATATTTGGCAGTGAACGGCGCAGGAAGCGTGACAACAGCGGACGCAGTGCGTGGTTCACCAGCAGAACCGGTGGCGCGCTGAGCATATCCTGACGTTGTAATGCCGCCTCGGACTGGGTCAGCAAGCGTTCAGCCAGACCCGGTTCCAGACCGCCGCCGCTTTGCAGTGCCTGTAACAACAGGCGTTCCAGAGAGGTATCCAGCCCGATAACCTGTACTTCGCCGTTACCGGGGAACCACTGCTGGGTAATGGCCCTGCCGAGCGCAACACGCACCACGGACGTCAGTTCGTTAGGATCCGGCTGGTTCGGCGCATATTCCGCCAGGGTTTCAACAATGGTGCGCATATCGCGGATCGAAACGCGTTCGGATAACAGGTTCTGCAACACTTTGTGCATGTTAGTCAGCGAAATGACGCCCGGAATGAAATCTTCCGTCAGCTTCGGCATTTCTTTGGTGACGCGCTCCATCAGTTCCTGCGTTTCCTGGCGGCCAAACAGTTCTCTGGCGTGCATGCTGATCAGGTGATTCAGGTGCGTGGCGACCACGGTACTGGCTTCCACCACGGTATAACCCTGAATTTGCGCCTGCTCGCGCATGGCGGGTTCAATCCAGACTGCCGCCAGCCCGAAGGCCGGATCCACCGTCGGTTCGCCCGGCAATTCGCCAATCGCACTGCCCGGATTGATTGCCATCCAGCGGCCGGGATGCGCCGTGCCGGTGCCGATTTCCACGCCTTTCATCAGAATTCGGTAGCCCGCAGGCGGCAGTTCGAGGTTATCGCGGATATGAATAACCGGCGGCAGATAGCCCATTTCCTGCGCGAATTTTTTACGGATACTGCGGATACGCCCCAGCAACTCGCCGTTTTGTGCGAAATCCACCATCGGGATCAGACGGTAGCCCACTTCCATACCCAGCGGATCTTCAAGCTGAACGTCCTGCCAGCTGGCTTCTACCATTTGTTTACCGTTGTCCGCCACGGCCGGTGCGACCTCGGCGGTGGAAGTTTTTTTCTGCTCCTGACCGCGCGTCCACCACGCCAGCGCCAGCAGCCCGGCGGTGAACATCAGGAAGACAAAGTTTGGCATGCCCGGCACCATACCGAGTAAACCCAGAACACCGGCACTCAGCATCATGACGCGCGGATTGCGGAACAACTGGGTCACCATCTGCTCGCCAACGTCTTCGTTGGTGCCGACGCGGGTCACGATAACACCGGCCGCCGTGGAGATAACCAGCGCAGGGATCTGCGCGACCAGACCGTCACCGATGGTCAGGAGGGTATAACTTTCAGCCGCATGACCGAGATCCATCCCGTGTTGCAACACACCGACCAGCAGGCCGCCGACGACGTTGATGATCATGATCATCAGACCGGCAACGGCATCACCCCGCACAAACTTACTCGCACCGTCCATTGAACCGTAGAAGTCCGCTTCCTGCGTCACTTCGCTGCGGCGTTTTTTCGCTTCGTCTTCACCAATCAGACCGGCGTTCAGATCCGCATCAATCGCCATCTGTTTGCCGGGCATCCCGTCGAGCACGAAACGCGCGCCCACTTCAGCAATACGCCCGGCACCTTTGGTAATAACCATGAAGTTGATCAGCACCAGGATGATGAACACCACGATACCGATGGCAAAGTTGCCGCCAACCAGGAAGTGGCCGAAAGCTTCAATTACCCGCCCCGCCGCCGCGCCGCCGGTATGCCCTTCCAGCAAAATCACACGGGTCGAGGCAACGTTCAGCGACAGACGTAATAAGGTGGAAAACAGCAGAATGGTCGGGAATGCCGCGAAATCCAGCGTGCGCTGGGTAAACATCGCTACCAGCAACACCATGATGGATAATGCAATATTAAAGGTGAACAGCAGGTCAAGGATGAAGGGTGGCAACGGCAACACCATCATCGACAGGATGATCAGGATAAGAATTGGGCCTGCCAGTACCTGCCATTGTCCGGACTTAAAGTTGGCGGGTAAACGCAGTATCGCGGCCAGATTAGCCATGGGTATCACTCTCTCCTGCTGCAAAATCCAGACCGTCAGGGACTGGCAAATGTTGAGGTTTTTTCGGGATCAGCCCGCCTTCGCGCTTCCAGCGTTTTAGCTGATAAACCCAGGCCAGAACTTCAGCCACGGCGGCATAGAGCGTCGCCGGGATTTGCTGACCAATATCACTGTGCCGGTAAAGCGCACGCGCCAGAGGCGGCGCTTCCAGCATCGGAATTTTATGTTCGGCACCGAGTTCCCTGATGCGCAGCGCCACGTCTCCTGCCCCTTTCGCCAGGACTTTCGGTGCACTCATTTTGTTTTCACTGTATTGCAGCGCAACGGCATAGTGCGTCGGGTTGGTCACGATAACGTCCGCTTTAGGGACATCGGCCATCATCCGGCGTCGGGCCATCGCACGTTGCTGCTGGCGGATACGCCCTTTAACGTGCGGATCCCCTTCCTGACTTTTATGCTCGTCGCGGATATCCTGCTTGCTCATGCGCAGCTTTTTCAGGTTGCTCCAGATTTGCCAGAACACGTCGAAACCGACCATCGGCGTTAATCCAAGCACCACCATCAGCCCGCAGAACACCACCATGTTCAGCGCTTCACCGAGCGCCGGAATGGTCGGTTGCGCCATGAGGCGCATCATATCCGGCCATTTATGCCACAAATACAACCCGGCAACGGTGCCAACCAGCAAGGCTTTCAGGACGGCTTTCAGCAGTTCCGCCAGCACCTGCCCGGAAAATAAACGTTTAAACCCGGCAATCGGATCCATACGGCTGAACTTGAACTCAAAGGATTTGCCACTGAACATCAGGCCGCCGAGTAACAGCGGTGCGGCGAGGGCAATCAAAATCAGGCCGCCGATCACCGGCAGTAATGCCCAGACCGCGCGGCCCAGCAGCGTCGCCATCTGCTGCAAAACCTGCCGGTCATCGCTGACCATGCCGTGATCAAACTTAAGCCCTTGCGAAATCATCACGCCAAGCTGCCGCGCCATCGATTCGCCCGACATCCACAGCAGCGTTAAACCGCCACCCAGCATCAGGATTGAGGTCAGTTCGCGCGAGCGCGGTATCTGCCCTTCCTCACGCGCTTTTTCAAGCCTGTGTGCGGTGGGGGCCTCACTTTTTTCGAGATCGCTTTCTTCAGCCACCGGCGGTTCCTGTCAGGATTTACCCGGCATGTAAAACACCACGGGCACAATTTCATGCATAGCATGACAAAAGCGGTGAAAATTTATTGATGAATTAGAGAGGAAAAATGGCGGCTATTCAGCAGATGAATTTATGTGAAAAAAATTCCAGATAAGGAAAACACCCCTCAGTGCGATACGGAAGGGTGTTTATAGCGGACTTGCAGACACATTAAAAACCTAATGAATCCAGCAGATCGTCTACCTGTTCTTGTGAGGCCACAACGCCGACACCGTTGGAATCGAGTTGCGGGCCGTTGAGCAGGCTGTCGTTTTCACGTTTCGCCTTGACCTGTTGTTCAGGAATATTTTCCATCAGCACCATTAACAGCTGATTTTCGATTTCCTGTACGACGGTCATCATGCGTTTGATCACCTGACCGGTCAGATCCTGGAAGTCCTGCGCCATCATGATTTCCATCAGCTGAGCATTGGTGAAGCTGGTGTGCTCAGGGATTTCTTTCAGATAGCTGCGGGTATCCGTGACCAGCTCGCGGGCATCCGATAATTCAATCGGATTTTCAAACCACTCGTCCCAGCGCTTGTCGAGTTTTTTGGCATCCGACTCCAGTTTGTTCTGACGTGGCTGTGCGGCCTCGACACAGTTCAGGGCGCGTTCAGCCGCCTGAGCGGTCATGGTGACCACGTAGTCCAGACGATCCCGGGCATCCGGGATCGCTTCTGCCGCCTGAGCAATGGCCTGATCCAGGCCAAGTTCACGCATACTGTCACGCAACATACGGGTCAGTTGCCCAATGCGGGCGATAATATCGCCCGCGGTGGCTGCATCATTTGCAGGCATTGGTATCTCTGCCATATATGTACTCCTACATGCCCAGTTTTTCGAAGATTTTGCCCAGCTTTTCTTCCAGCGTGGCGGCGGTGAAAGGTTTCACAACATAGCCACTGGCCCCGGCCTGTGCGGCGGCAACGATGTTTTCTTTCTTCGCTTCTGCCGTCACCATCAGCACCGGCAATTTGCCCAGCGCAGCGTCCGCACGGATGGTTTTTAACAGATCCAGACCGTCCATGTTGGGCATGTTCCAGTCGGATACCACGAAGTCAAAACCCCCGGCGCGCAGTTTGTTCAGCGCATCCACACCGTCTTCTGCTTCTTCAACGTTGTTGAAGCCCAGCTCTTTCAGCAGGTTGCGCACGATACGACGCATGGTAGAGAAATCGTCTACTACCAGAAATCTCAGATTTGGATCGGCCATGTTTTATCTACTCCTAAGGTTTGCTACCCAGCACAAGGCTGAAAAATTAAATACGTAATGCCTGACCGGCTGATATTTGCGCCAGCATCCGCTGGCTGATTTGGCTGAGATCCACCACTTCGTTTACGCCACCTGCGGCGATAGCCTCACGAGGCATACCGAACACCACACAGCTGGCTTCGTTTTGTGCAAGGGTGTAAGCCCCTGCCCGGTGCATCTCAAGCATGCCGGCGGCGCCGTCATTGCCCATACCCGTCAGGATCACCCCGACGGCATTGCGTCCGGCGAACTGCGCCACCGAACGGAATAAAACGTCGACCGACGGACGATGGCGGTTCACCGCCGGACCGTCGTTCAACTTAACCTGATAGTTGGCACCACTGCGTACCAGTTCCATATGCCTGTCGCCCGGTGCGATATACGCATGACCCGGCAGAACACGCTCACCGTCTTCTGCTTCTTTCACCGTGATCTGACACAACTTGTTCAGACGATCGGCGAAAGAACGGGTAAACCCCGGCGGCATGTGCTGGGTGATCATCAGCGCCGGACAGGTTGGCGGCAGCGGTTGCAGCACGTGGCGGATAGCCTCTGTGCCGCCCGTTGATGAGCCGATAGCAATCAGCTTTTCGCTGCTCAGCAACGGCGTATGGCTGAGAATGCGCGGCTGATCAATGTTGACGCTTTTGTTCAGACGCGCTTTTGACGCCGTGCGGATCTTATCGGCAATCATCTCGCTGTAGGCCAGCATGCCTTCGCGGATCCCCAGTTGCGGTTTGGTCACAAAATCAATCGCGCCAAGTTCCAGTGCCCGCAGGGTAATTTCCGAGCCTTTACCGGTCAGCGAGGACACCATCACCACCGGCATCGGACGCAGACGCATCAGTTTTTCGAGAAAATCCAGGCCGTCCATGCGCGGCATTTCAACATCCAGCGTCAGCACGTCCGGGTTGAATTTTTTGATAAGATCGCGCGCCACCAGCGGATCGGGGGCGGTCGCCACCATTTCCATATCCGGATGGCTGTTGATGATTTCAGTCATCAGCTGACGCATTAACGCCGAATCATCGACGCTCAATACTCTGATTTTATTCATTACCTCTCCTTGGCGAGGCCGTAGACAGTCTGACCGCGCAAATAAAATTCCCGGCTGATTTGGCTGAAGTTTTCGGAGTGTCCGGCAAACATCAGGCCACCCGGTTTAAGCAACGGAACAAATCGGCGTAAAATTTTCTCCTGCGTTTCTTTATCGAAATAAATCATCACATTACGGCAGAAAATTGCATCAAACGGACCGTTAAGCTGCCACTGGTTAGCCAGAAGATTCAACTGCTGGAAAGCCACCATCTGCGCCAGTTCGGGACGCACACGCACCAGGCCGCTGTGCGGGCCCGTGCCTTTAAGGAAAAATTTCTGTAGCTGCTGCGGGCTGAGCGTGCGCAGTTCTTCGAGGCGATAAACCCCGGCAGTGGCTTTCTCAAGCACCTGCGTGTCAATGTCACTGGCCTGAATACGGCAGCTCGTCATCTTCGGCCCCAGCGCTTCGCTCAGCGTCATGGCGATGGAATACGGTTCTTCGCCGGTCGAGGCCGCCGTGCTCCAGACGCTGTAATTATTCGGGCGCGAACGGGCATGCTCCGCCAGGATCGGGAAGTGATGCGCTTCGCGGAAAAACGCCGTCAGGTTGGTGGTCAGCGCATTGATAAACGCCTGCCATTCCGGGCTGTTGCTGTCGTTTTCCAGCAACGCCATATAGCTGGTGAAATCATTCAATCCGAGTATCCGCAACCGCCGGACCAGGCGGTTGTAGACCATTTCGCGTTTGTGATCCGCCAGCACAATACCGGCGCGCTGATAGATAAGCTCACTGATCCGGCGGAAATGGGTATCGGACAGCGGTAAACGCTGGATCATCTGTGCCATGATCGAGGTGTTGTCAGCACTCATTGGCGAGCCTGGTTGATTCATGGTGCAGCTCCATTAAATGGACAGGTGGTGTAACGGGTACCCAATTCACTCTTCATCTGTTATCAGAAGGTTTCCCAGTTATCTGCCGATGCCGCGTGTGCGGTTGCCGGAAGTAACGCGGGTTGGGCCACCTGGCGAGGCGTAAAGCCCTGAGCCTGTCCGCTGCGGTGTTGTCGTGCACCCTCAGCGGAGGCAAGGCGGAACACCGATACCGCACGGGTCAGATTTTCAGACTCGATTTCCAGCGCATGCGTGGAAGAAGCGGCCTGCTGAACCAGCGTGGCGTTTTGCTGTGTCACCTGATCCATTTGGGTCACGGCAATCGATACCTGTTCGATGCCGCGACTTTGTTCGTCAGACGCCGAGGCGATTTCGCCCATGATGTCGGTAACGCGGGTGACAGCACGAACGATGTCATCCATGGTATTTCCGGCGGATTCCACCAGCTGGGAACCCTGACTGACGCGGCTGACAGATTCATCAATCAGCGCTTTAATTTCTTTTGCGGCCTGTGCACTGCGCTGTGCCAGGTTGCGCACCTCGCCGGCCACCACCGCAAATCCACGCCCCTGTTCACCGGCACGTGCCGCTTCAACGGCCGCGTTCAGCGCCAGAATGTTGGTCTGGAATGCAATGCCATCAATAACGCTGGTGATCGCACTGATTTTCTTCGAGCTGCCTGCAATGTCATTCATGGTTTTCACTACGTTGCCGGTCAGTTCACCGCCTTTTTCAGCGGTATTCGACGCATCACGCGCCAGTTGCGTGGCCTGACGGGCATTTTCGGCATTCTGTTTCACGGTGGCGGTCAGCTGTTCCATGCTGGCGGCGGTTTCTTCCAGCGCCGACGCCTGCTGTTCAGTACGTGAAGATAGATCGGTGTTGCCCGCCGCAATCCCTTTCAGGCCGGAGAACATGGTGTCAGCGCCATGACGCACGGTGCGCACGGTTTCTGCCAGCGACGTTTGCATCTGTTGCAGGCTTTCCAGCATGACTTTAATTTCGTAACGCCCTTGCGCAATGATGGGGGATGAAATATCACCCGCTCCGATGCGGTCGAAATGGCCGCGCATAATGGTCAGCGGGGTAAACAGAATGCGGCGGGTCACGACCAGTGCCAGTGCCGTCAGGGCAATCAGCAGCACCAGTACGACGGAGGTGTTGATCATGACATTTTGATAAGACGCCGCCGTTTGCATTTGCGCTTCAAGGAAGCGGGCGCCGACGTAATCGGTGTAATCACCCACATCTTTCTGGAACTGATCCTGGTACTTTTGCGCCGGACCGTTCAGAAATCCATTCATGTCGCCGGCGGACAGCAGATCAGTCAGTGTCTGCAACATATCGTGCAGTTGCTGATAACTGGCCTTGTTCACGGCGGTCAGTGCAACGGCTTTTTCTGTTCTGCGTGGCAGTGCCAGAAACGCAGCGTAAGCCTCTTCTGCTTTTTTCAGGCTGGCTTTGGCATCTGACATCAGCTGAGTGATATTTTCCTGGGGCTGTTTCAGCGCCAGACGCGTTGCCGCGCGGTTAAGGGTATTACGGGTCTGCAACAGATATGACCAGGACTGGCTGAGCGCATCACGCTGTTCAGCGGTGTTGGATATCTGCTCAAAATTCAATTTATCCGTGTGGGCGGCCTGCAGCGATAACCCGCTGCTAACCAGTTGCATAACAAAGAACACTATCAATAACAGGAACATGCAGGTGGACACACGGATGTGCTTAAACATGGGTAACCTCATTAGGTGCCAGCCCAGACCGGCACCTTTATTCTTATACCCTGCATACTCAGGTTTGCACTTGCGTTAACGGCAAACCTGACTATTTCGGGTTGCGATGTCATATACGTACTTAGAAAGTTTCCCAGTTTTCGGTTAAATCTGCCCCCTGCGCTCCACCGTTACCGGCCTTAGAACCCGTCAGGTTCGGAGTCAACAGAGGCAGCCTTGACGAAGAGGCCGGGTTCTGGCGCACGTTGTTATTTGTGGTCTGACTCAGCGTAAACACGGCCACTGATTGCGTCAGCAGGCTCGCCTGCTCTTCCAGCGCCGCAGAAGCGGACGCGGATTCTTCAACCAGTGAGGCGTTCTGCTGCGTCACCCGATCCATTTCAGTAATCGCTTGTGCGACCTGCTCAATTCCGCGGCTTTGTTCATCCGATGCCGAGGTAATCTCGCCCATAATGTCAGTCACACGGGTGACGGCATTCACCATGTCATGCATGGTTTCACCGGCACTTTCCGCCAGCACTGAACCGGTATTAATGCGGCTGACAGAATCATCAATCAGCCCTTTAATTTCTTTTGCTGCCTGGGCGCTGCGCTGCGCCAGGGTACGGACCTCACCGGCCACAACCGCAAATCCGCGCCCCTGCTCGCCCGCCCGCGCCGCTTCAACGGCGGCGTTCAGCGCCAGAATGTTGGTCTGGAACGCAATCCCGTCGATCACACCGGTAATGTCGGTGATCTTTTTCGAGCTGCTGGCAATGTCATTCATGGTATCGACCACGTTTGCCACCACTTTTCCGCCCTTCTGTGCGGTTTCGGACGCGCTCAGTGCCAGCTGGCTGGCCTGACGGGCGTTTTCGGCGTTCTGCTTCACGGTCGCGGTCAGCTGTTCCATGCTGGCGGCGGTTTCTTCCAGCGCAGACGCCTGCTGTTCAGTACGTGAAGATAAATCGCTGTTGCCTGCGGAGATTTCACTTGCCCCGCTGTAAATGGCGTCAGCACCGTGGCGTACACCGGAGACCGTGCGGATCAGTTCGTCCTGCATGTACTTGAGACTATCGGCAAGCTGGCCGATTTCATTACGGCTTTTCACGACTATTTCGTGCGTCAGATCACCGGTTGCAATTTTACGGATGGTATCGACGATATTTCTCAGCGGATGGATCAGGATGCGTTGCACACCAATCCAGGCCAGCAGGATGAAAATTGCCAGCACAATCAACACAGTGCCCAGCATCCACAGGGCATGCGTAAAGGAGTTCTCGCTCACCTTCACCGCGTCGTTATATAAACGGTCGTTCTGATCGATATAGGCGACGAACGCTTTTTCGAAGTTGTCCTGATACTGCTGAGTCGGTTGTTCGAAGAAGTCATTGATACGTCCCAGGCCAATCAGCTCAATCAGTTCCGACAGCGCGTCATGCAGCACCTGATATTGCTTTTTGGCATCGGCGGCTAACTGTGGGTTCTGGCTGGCATCAACCGGGATTTTTTGATAACTGGCAAAGTGCTGATCGGCAATTTGCAGGTCTTTGGTTGCGGTATCAATCAGTTCTTTGACCGTTGCACCGCTGCCCATCTGGTTAGCATCCAGCATGAAACGGATACCTGCACGGTTGAGGGTATTACGGGTTTGCAGGAGATAAATCCAGCTGGCATTAAATTCCGCCTGCTGTAAACGGATCTGCTGAGAAGTGGTGAAATTATCTTTGTCTGTCTTTAACGATTTAAAGAACAGGCCGCCGGATACCAACTGTAAAGCACCGAAGACCACCAGTAAGATCACGATGCCCGTGACCACTTTCATACGGTTAAACATGTTGTTCCTTTTCAAATGAGAATTATCTGGAACAGTTATCGGCAGGCAGAACAGGAACTTTATGTGATGGGGATCAGATTTTTTCGGGGGGGAAGGATATCAGGCGACGGTGGCGACAAAACTCTTTAACACTGCGATGCGCTGGGCATCCGGATTGATCAGAAGGTCATGATGAATCATCAGCACCACACCTTTAAGTAATTCTGTGGTGTTGTCGATCTGGGACAGGGATTTGAGTTTTTCGATATCATTACCGATCTCGCGCCCTTTCAGGGAAAGGCGCTTATTGGCCAGACCGGTCGCCAGTTCGGACGTCAGCAAGTTCACCAGGCGCAGGGCCGCTTCAGGGTTTGATGCCAGCTGATGAATATAATATTTGAGCAGTAACGGCACGAAATCAGGGGTGGCCCCCAATTCCGCACTCGCCATGTTCAGCAGATCAATCATGTGCGCAGGCACACGGGTTTCCACGGCTTTGCGTTGTATCTGCAACTGCTTTTTGATGGCAGGCACAGACTGAAAAGGGATCACCGCAACGCTGTCGCAGGTTTTACATACGCCCGCGATGATATTTTTCACCCTACCGCTGCCGTCATCAAACGGCACATCGCGCAGCTGATAGCTGACAATGCGAAAAGCCTCACAGACGCCACACATCGCCTTTTTCTCGTCCCCGACTTTATAAATAATCATATTCTTCCTTAATGATGAACGCTGATAAAAACACGGGTGGGCTCTGTAAAATACCACTTGATGTACCAGGGTACTCCGGCACTACTGACGGTGATGATGTGGACATCAATACTGCTGTCAAAATGGTAGGGGCGAACCTGATAATTATCTCCGGATGCCCTGCCGATTAAGGCAGCCACTTCAAAGGGCGAGATGTCACCCGTACTTAACAAATTCTTAAGCTGAATCCCGCGTCTTGCCTCAAATTCAATATTTCCATTCTTCAAACATTCGATCACCTTCCATTTGATCTCTCTGAAACTCATGAGCCCTCAATGTACGCCAGTTGTCGTACTTAATCAAATTATCATTTTGCATCACGACTATTTTCGTGAAGCCCCGTCCCGCAGGGCTATCACGCCATATTCAGTAAAAAGATGCGCAGGGAAAATGATTATTTTTCAGGCAAATGGAAGACATTACGCAAAAACACGCTGCACGATATGCAACACGGATTTGTTAACTCATGACGGCTCGCAAGACATCGTTTTACGCCGCCCCCTGCCGTTAAAAAGCCAATAACTGAGAAGCGCCAGGATCCAGACGCCTGCCGCGCCATAGAGCAGAATGCCTGCAAAGCCATCAGTCAGTGCCTGCGCAATCTGTGCGCTTTGCAGGGTTTCAATGGCTGAGCCGCCTGCAATACGTTCTGCCAGCGAAGATAAATCCCCTGATGCGGGCATGACTTTTTTCAGGCTCGCTGCAATTCCCGCCACCAGCAGGTTTCCCATGAGCGCAATGTTGACAGCCAGCGTAATCAGTCGCGCACTGATATCAATGCCTGAGGCCATTCCCGCGCGGTTTGCCGCAACGGAACCGGTCGTGGTATTGGTTACCGGTGTATTGGTCAGCCCCAGTGCGATGCCTGCCAGCAGCGCCCCCGGCAATAAGCTCAGATGATGAATGACGGCGATTTGCATCAGTATAAAACCCGCGCCTATGGTGAATAATCCCAGCGGGATCAGGCGTGACGCGCCGAAACGTGTTGTCAGTTTTTCACCGAGCGGTGGCATCAGCAACGTGGGTAAGGTATACGCCAGCAGTGCCATACCGGTGGCGACACTGCCATAACCCAGCCCGCCCTGATAGTACACCGGCAGATAAATCATCAGCGGCCAGAAGCTGAAATTCATCCCGACCGATCCCATCAGCGCACCAGAAAATGCCCGAACGCGGAATACCGAAAAATCAAACATCGGGTGCGGATGGCGGGTTTCAATCCGGATGAACATCACCGCACTGATGGCGGTTGCCAGCAGAACGGTACCTGCTGTGACGCTGTTCCAGCCCAAACTGCCGCCCTGCGTAATGAGGTACGTCGCGCCCATGACCGTGACCGAAAGGGTCACCAATCCGCCGAGATCCAGTTTTTCAGCCTGTGCGTCACGGGATTCCACCACGTTTTTCAGCGCCAGTATCAGGGTCAGCACGGCGATAAAAACGTGAACCAGAAACACCCATCGCCAGCTCAGCCAGGCGACCAGCGCGCCGCCGATGATCGGGCCAAATCCTAACCCGAAACCAAACGTAATCCCCCAGGCGGCAAACGCCTGACTGCGCGCTTTCCCCTGCGGAAACTGCGACGAAAGGATCGCAATCAGGCAGGTCAGCATTGCACCGCCGCTCAGCCCCTGAAGAAAACGTCCTGCGATAAGCCATTGCGCACTAACGGCGAGACCACACATCAGCGAGGTCAGCCCGAACGCAGCAATGCTGATGATAAAAACACGTTTCCGACCATAACGGTCTGCCAGCGTTCCGGTCGCCATCAGTACCGTGGTACAGGCGAGCGTGTAAGCGTTCATGATCCACTGAAGCTCACGGAAGCTGGCATGCAGTTCCTGTTCGAGTACCGGCGATAATACGGGGACGCTGGAAATTTCCAGCCCCGACATCAGAGCGGCCAGACAAACCGCCATCAGTGCGAGTGTGTTTTTCATGCTTAAATCCTGCGGGGAGAAGAGACGCCTAGCATGGAGGATTGGCGACGGAGTAGAAATCTGCCGGTATGCCATGTATCGTCAAGATCGTGCCAACCTGAGGGTTATCCTTTTATGCAAAAAGCTGATCTGCCGCTGATGTCTTCCTCCCGCCATCCCGCTGCGCCAAACCGGCGACTGGTGCTGCTGGCTTATGAATGTCTTTGTACCTTCGAGTTTGGGATTGCCGTCGAAGCCTTTGGGCGCGCCGATGAACTGACGGGCGAACCGTTGTACGCGTTATCCGTCGCGTCGGTAGAAGAAGGGACTTTCGGCGCACAAGGCGGCGTGCGGCTGCTGGTGGATGGCGGGCTGGAACTGCTGGAAGATGCCGGTACGATTGTGATCCCCGGCTGGCGAAGCATCCATGAACCGGCATCTGACCGGCTGATAGCTGCGCTGCAAAAGGCCCATCACAACGGGACAAGAATTGTGTCGATCTGCGCGGGAAGTTTCGTGCTGGCCGCCGCAGGTTTACTGGACGGTAAGCGTGCGACGGCGCACTGGAACAGTACCGATGTCCTGGCGCAAAAATTCCCTAAAGTGCAGGTTGAGCACGGCATGATTTATGTCGATGAAGGCAGCATCATCACCTCTGCCGGGGGGGCGGCGGGCGTCGATTTGTGTCTGCACCTGATCCGTCGTGATTACGGTATTGAAGTCGCTAACCGCACGGCACGACGGATGGTGACACCGCCGCTGCGTGAAGGGAATCAGGCACAGTTGATCCAGCAACCGGTACCGCGGCATCAGGCAAAAACACTCGCCCCGCTGCTCGACGATTTACGCAGCCATCTCAACACGCCACTGGTGATTGGGCAGCTCGCCAAACAAGCCGGTATGAGCCGCCGCACCTTCCTGCGTCGTTTTCATGATGCTACCGGCACCACGCCGGGCGAATGGATGCTGAGCGTCAGGCTGGAAAAAGCCTGCGCCCTGCTGGAAAACGGTACCCTGAGTATTGACCGCGTCGCCGAACAGGCCGGGTTTGGGTCGCCGGAAACTTTGCGTCATCACTTCCGCCAGCGGCTGGGAATGTCGCCGACAATGTGGCGTAAAGGGGTTGTTGAACGGGATTTGATGGGATGAGTTTGGGGGGCTGGCAGCAGTGGACTTCTGCCGCCCTGGTGATGCAGGTAACACAAATTTCTAAGCTGCCTGTACGGCAGTGAACGGTTGGGTTTTCAGGTTGAGGCTTTGAGCTGCAAAAGATTAACCTGCACGCCTTAAATACTCCGCAGGTGAACAGTCCATCTTGGGTTATTACCCGTACATAGAAAGAGTTAATATTCTGGCCTCAAAGATCGATATAATTAATGCTAACCTAGAAATTCATAATCCCTATAAATAAATAATCAGGCACTGATCTGTTTTTAATATTTCTCATAATCAAACATGTGACACACCTCACAAAAATAGTGATTTTAAAAGATATTATTTAAGCATTGCAGGGACGTGCGCATTTGAAATTAATTCCACGCAATGGATTTGTATTTTTTATTAAATAATGGAGGTGCTCTTGCCCTGGAGAGAACAATTTGTACATAAGTACCATGCATGGCTTTTGATTATTCTATTTGGTGCATGGGGAGGCGTCGTAAAACATATTATTGACGTAAAGGCAGGAAAAACCAAAAGTAAAATTTTAAATATCATTGCCCAGGTAATAATTTCAGCCTTTGCTGGCACATTGTCTGGATTGTTTTTTGATGACCTTGGTTCTTCTTTTCATATCGCCTTAGGCGTTGCAGGCATATCCGGCGCAATGGGTATAGACGCCATTCATTTTTACTGGAGGAGATTCACAGGAACGAAAGATGGATGAACATTTTTTTAGCAACAGGTCCAAAGATAATTTAATAGGCGTACATCATGAAATAATCAGTGTGATTGAAAAATCACTTAAACTATCACCCGTGAGATTTGAAGTAACGGAAGGAGTCAGAAGTAAAAAAACCATTCTACAAAGTTTAGCTAAAGGCGAGCATATAAATATTCATAATAAATATTTGGCAGGTTTTGTCATCAATATAGCCGCCTATCCTAATGAGCTTATCTCATGGGATCGCAAACATTACCTATTGATTTCAAATATCGTTAAATCTGTAACTGAGGAATTTAACGTAAACATTATATGGGGAGGTGATAACCCGGAGTTAAACGAATATACAAAATTCGAATACGTTGTTTAAACAACTCGTACAATACTAATCATACCTACAGATAAAATTTAAAAAGGAAATAAAATGTCTACTATAAATGTAACAATCCCAGACCCAGCTTTGAATGAATTACTGCATGTTGCTTGTGACGTTCCTCTCGGTACACCACTCACTTCAGATGACCTAGCATCCTTGAGCACGCTTGATGCCAGCAATAGCGGCATCACTGATCTTGAGGGAATGCAATATTGTATTAATCTGTTGAATCTTAATCTCTCAGACAACGAGATTAAGGATACCACGCCTCTCATTGGCCTGACTCTCCTGATTAGTTTGAATTTGAGTGAGAATTTAAATTTACTCGATGAAGCCGTTCAAAAACTGTCTTCACTGATTAACATACAAAATCTGATTTTAACTCAAAGCATGATTCAAAGCGTCAATTTTGCATCAAATATGACAAAGCTGATAAACTTAGATGCATCGAGATGTTTAGATTTAATAGATTTGCATGGAATTTCCTATTTGCCTGCCCTTGCAGTTTTAGATCTGAGTGACTCTAAACAAATAACTGACATTTCAGCTCTTTCTACCCTCCCAAATTTAGTTTATTTAGAATTAACACAGTGTCCATTTATTTCAAATATGGAAGTACTCGGCAAGATCACATCATTAACGGAGTTGATTATTATACAATGTGGAGAGACGAATATCTCATACCTGAACACCTTAAGTAATTTGGAAAACTTGAATTTTAAAGATAACTTTGTTTCAGACATTTCATTTGTGTCAAATTTACATAAACTTAATTACATTAGCTTTACTAATAATAAAGTTTCTGATCTTACTCCACTGAAACAACTGACCCTACTGGAGACATTTATTGCTCCCGAAAATCTGATCACGACCTTGTCTCCCATCCTGGATTTGCCGCTATTAACACTTTGCACAATCTCTAACAACTACCTTACTGATTTTGGTGAGATTGCATATTTGATCAGTAAATCCGTCTCTCTTCATTTCGAAGGCAATTTTTTTGTTAGCCAGGTTGATCAGTATGCATTTAATCATTTCCCTGAAATTACTTTCCCCTCAGGTAAATCGCAAGATAATATATTTGAAATATACCTCTGCACAGGGTTAGATACATATACATCAAGCTATTTTTCCGGACATAGTGGCTTTGAATATTTTACCGTACAATCAACAGACTCCAATATTTTTGTTGCGACCGGACAGGCAATTTTCTCAGATGATAAAATCTTGTACATGAATACTGAAATGACAGGTATTAGTCCTGGCGAAGCCGCCTTGCAAATTCTGTACACCACGCCGAACCAAACGCCGGTAAAACTGCCGTTTGCCTCAGGAGACTATGAGTTCAAAGTGACCATATCCTAAAACTAAGTCTTACCTAACCCTGCTACCGCTGAGATGGTGGCGGGGTTTCCTGTGCTGCTGTGATAGGGGTTTACACATAAAGTGCCAGATACCTTTAAGGGTGGCATCAAAGTTTGTGGTAATCACTTTTTTTCATTCTTTCCTGATTCTCCATGATTCCGTAAAAATGATTGATAATGGGCTTATCCAGTTCCTGCGGCCAACGGTTTCGAAGCTGTCTGTACAGCAGTGAACCGGTGAATTCTCCTGCTGATGCTGCGCGGGATTTCTAAGCTGCCTGCACGGCAGTGAACGCAAAGCACTACGGCATCATGCCGGGAAGCTGTTTCTAAGCTGCCTGCACGGCAGTGAACATTGGTATTGAGCTGATGGAGGAATACCACGCTTTCTAAGCTGCCTGTACGGCAGCAATGTAAAAACTCAACTTAAACTCAATAAATCATATAGATACGTTACATTTCCCATGCAAAAAACATGCTTTGAAGTGTTAAATAAATTCCTTTTATTTCATATAGTTAAAAATGATTTTGGGGAGATTTTTTTTATGACGAGGGGGAAGTGCAAATGACTGGTTTCATCCTAAGTCATGAAGTTCGTTGTCTCTCTTGATACCAAAAACAACCAAAATTATATTTTCATCGTCACGACAGCAACCGGTCAGATGCCTCGTGGTTGAATGTGCTCGCCGGTTCGCTCCCTTCTGATTTTCCTCAATATATCCACAGTATTTGTGTTCAAAGTTTTTCAGTCTATGATGCCTTCAGGATATTCCCAATGTCCTAGCGTTGCTAAGTGTTATATGGGCCATATTACGAAGCCCCTTATGATTCTGTCATTGCTGTACACTGTGGCTCATATCATCATTCTTGCCCAGGTCATGGATAGCACTTACCCAAGTCTGTAAACGGTAAAACTTAACTGAGATGCTTTAATGAACCTTAAATTTATTCCCCCAATTATCGTGCTAATCGGTGCGGTTGGATTCATGGTGTGGTTCTTTGCTAGTGGCGCTGCAATGCCAGGTGGGTGAATAGAACAACAAGTGAAAATTAGTTAACAAACTTAACCCGGCCATCGAGCCGGTTTTTTTGTGCCTGCTATCTGGCAAGAGTCAACAATGCAGCTATTCTCACTAATGAACAGGCTGACTCCTGTTCATTAGTTGTAATAAGACCCGCCCTTGTGGCGGGTCTTTTGTGACGCTTCTCGCATAATAATTCCGCTTCAGTCTCTGCCGTTTGGCTTATCCGTAAATCATACCCTAGTTTAAAAGAACGGTTTGAGACCCCTCATATCGTAAGCAAGCCTTGGAAGACTAATTCTGGCCCACTCCCCCAAAGTGGGCATTTTTTTAAACTACGGAACTAATTCACTTAAGAAAAATTTTAGTTATGAGCTATTGTTAACAAAGGAGTAGCACTCCTGTTCCGAACTAAATTTGTGTGATGATTCACTGGCCCTCTTCTTGAGGGCTTTTTTATTTCCAAACACTACTGACAAACCCATCAAGCAAACATGGCTATTAATGGTCGGTTATCTAATTGATTGGAATGTGATTATTACGCTATCTTTAAACTGTTCTACCCAACAAACTTCTTACGTAAAAACTGATGTTTATTGCCCGCCTATCGCGGGCCCTTTTTCTCCCTAATCAAAACCCCGTCAGGACCATCAGATTTATCTTCAATAAAAAACCCTCCTAAGAGGGTTTGTGTCTACACGCCAGCATTTCTTCTGAATTAATTGATAGCCAATTGCTTAACATCATCAGTGTTGTCGAGCGTGTTGATATCCATAAATCTCAGCAAACCTTCGCCAGAAGCCTTTTTAGCAGCAGCATTTTTCGCTACAAGGTAAAACGGCGTAGCAACGTCATATGGCGCCGTATTTGCAGGCTGCACGGTGAAATTAAGAGCGGTGGGTGTGTTCGCAGAGCTACAAGCTATACTCCACCTTACGCCTTCATGTTGAACGGATTTACACTTTGTAATCCCGTACTCGGTGGACATTTTGTTACTTACCTCGTTCATTGCATTCAACACATAATCGGGCTCACTGCCACCATTGAAATTACCATATGCAATCCCTGCAACTAACAGAATTGGCGCCGCACACAAAACCATCTTCCACACTTTCACTTTAAGCACTCCATTAACATGAATCACTATTTGCAGTGATTAAGATTACTCCTGAATAGATTGCAAAGAAATGTCAGCGTCATAAAAAAACACATTAGTTACAATATGTTATTATTAGCCTTGAGATTTTGGATTCTCAGCTTGCAGATTATGAACTGGATACGCTGTATGAACCGACAAATGCGGTCAGCAAGATTTTAGATATGCCGCTGACTGGAAAGGGAAGAAAGTTATGGGGTTTACGCTTTGAACTGCAAAATATTATTCCTGTCTGCACAAAAATACCCTCTTTTTTCGATGGCTTGTACGCACCATTAAAATCAGTGCGTTATAAACAACCTCTAAAAGAGGGTTATCTCTGAGATGGGAGTAATACCCCATCCCGGCCAGTGTGAGGCGCGAGCCTACACCCCAGACCTCGCCCCACTACCCTGAACTTAAAACCACGGCACGGTCGCCACCGCACTTAACCCGTATGCCCCAAATTCCCCTTTGACAGACACAGGCTGCAATGCCCCACGCCGGATAAACAGTCTGAATGCTTCGCCGGTCGACAGGCTTTTTACCTGAATAAATGGCAGTGTCGTGACCTGTGATTTGCTGTCGGGTATGCGTTCAGGGGCTTCCTCTTCACTCATCCAGCCTTTTTTAACTGACCGCCGACGCAGCCTTTCAGCACTGCTTTTTACCTGCACGCGGCTGAAGCAGCAGTGTTGCGCACCGGACGGGACATCGCGGATTTCGCTGACATCAACATGATCATTCAGCCCCTTCAGCCACAGGGTCTGACTGAACGCTGTCAGCGTATCAGCACGACTGTGCAGGCGGATGATGTCACCGGGTTTGTGGCCGTAATGCGGAAAACTGATGCCAATTTTCCCGGCTGCATATTGCCCCAGCGCGCGGTGTAATTTGGCAAACAGTGCAGCCATCAGCAACTCTGTGCCAAATTCCGGATCGGGCAGAACGCGGATTTCCTGATAACTCTCCATGCTTGCCCCTTATTCGCCTTTCTCGCCGAATACACCGCCGCGGATCAACGTGGCTATAACGTAATGCTGTTGCTCAGTGTCTGGCTTTTTGTCTTTCGTCACCCAGTTATCCAGCAGCGTGTAGAAATCCATTTTCTGTTTTGGCTGACGATAGGCCTTACCCTTGCTGGTCACAGACCCGTAAGGTTCGACGGCAATCGGACCAAGTTCTTCCGTCACGGCATCCGGATACCAGTCATCAATCGTGCGCAGCGCATTGCCGATTTTCTGCGAATGCAAGGCCGCGATACCGCCCGCCTGATAAAGAATTTTACTTTTTTTACTGTCGCGACTGGAGTCCAGAACCAGCTCCTGAGAAGGGAATACTTCCTGGCCTGCGCCCAGACGGACAAAGGCTTCGACGGTCAGCAGCACGGAACCCTCCCCGCTCAGCCCTTTCTCAATCACGGTCGCCAGTTCAGCAAGGTCACCGGATGGCTGGCTGAACCGGCGCAGGTTGAATCCGTCCGCTTCAAATTCCCAGCGCTGAGTACTGTGCGAAACATGAACAACAATGCCCTCCGCGCCGATGCGGTTACGCCAGAGGAAACGCCCGTTTGCGAGGTTTTCTGCATAACGCGCCGCCAGCGTGCCAAAGCCATGTTCAGTACGATAACCGTCAATCACGGCCTTAAGGGCAGCCTGATAATCCTGATCGTTACACACTGAAGGGGAAGAAAGATTGCCCAGTACGCGCAGGGTAAAACGCAGTTTCAGGGTATCCGCATCAAACGGCAGTGCCGCGACATCAACACGCTGAAGGTTGGGTTTCTGGATCTCAGCATCCAGTTTTGTCGGATCGGTGGAAGCGGCATTTTTCATACGGTTAGAAATAGTGCCACGCACGGCTTTTTCCTGAATTTCGATCGGCTGCCATTTCCGCGCATCTTTATCGTCTTGCCAGTTACCGGCAAACATCTGTGCATCCGAGTTTGCCAGTTTGCGTTCAAAGGCCAGGACAGACGCGGTTTTTACGGTGGTTTTGGTCATTGTGCTTTCCTTGTTTCAATGATTAGAAATCAGAGTGATCTTGTTCAGTTAAATCGGCTTCCTGCAGCGGTTTAGCATGGCTGCAGAGGTAGTTTTCGGTGCTTACGGGGTAACGCCAGATGAGCTGATGAATGTCGGTTACGCGGTGCGGGCTGCGCCATTCTCCGACGCCGTAAGCGGCTTCGACAAAACGGAACGGCGTTGCCGTATCACGGGTTTTTGCCACCTCACCCGGCGCATACAGGGGTGAAATCGGGGTGAATCCCACCATCAACGGCACCAGATAACCTTTTGCGGGCTTCGGCTGGTATTCCCATTCCGCAGAGCCATCATCGTGCGGTTCGGCACGATAAGTGATACTGGCGAAATCCAGCCAGACGTCGATCATTTCCACCTGCGGATCCTGCGCCAGCCGTTCGGCAAAATGCTGCGCCAGCAATTCAGAACGGTCGACCAGCGCGAACCCCGGCAATGCACGGTACATTTCGCGGCGGGTGATGTTTTTCAGTTCATCCCCGTTTTGCGGCAGCGCCAACATCCGCGCCGGTTTCATTGATGTCACCGTGCCGCCAGCCAGACGGCGGCTGATACACAGCGATTGCAGATGGTGTTCGAATTCTCTCGCCCCCGCATCGCCATGCGCAACGCTGCCTTCACACTCAATAAACAACGTGACAGTCATGTGCATCCGCCCTTCTTCATTGAAAGGCGCTGTTTTCGCTTCTCTGGTCAGCGGAATACGCGTCAGCGCAAAATAATGGTCACCGCGTTCACTGGCCTGATACGCCTGAATCTGCTGCTGATGACACACAACACCGCAACCGGTGAATTTCAGCCCGTGGCTTTGCTCAACCTGCCGCGAAAGCGCATGGGTAAATCCGAGAAAATGCGTGATGGCCGGGAAACCGTAGGTCAGGCCGGAAATCGCGTTGGCGTTTTCGACCTGAATATGAGGCAGAACAATCAGATAACTCATTGCCAGTTCTCCTGCTGGGCCGCATCAAATTCCTGCAAACGCCTGCGCATTAACACCGACCATTCGCGGAATTCGACCGCGCCCATATTCAGTTTTTCGTCCTTATTCAGTCGGGTATTCAGCCAGTGGGCGAAATCCTCAGCAATCTCACTGATCCACTCGCCGCCTTCGCGCTGGCGTTTAAAATCAGGATCGGTGCGCTGACGCAACGGGTCGAGCCAGAGCTGGTGCGCCGCTTTCAGGATGCAGTCTTCTTGTTGGCTCCAGCCCTGAAGGTCTGTCAGTGACTGAATTTCAGCGGCGTAGCTGAAGATCATGCCGATCAGTTCATCAACGTATTCAGCACGTTGCTGGCGGATTTCCATGTTGTTGTCGCGGGCAGAAATACTGTGCAGATAACGACGGAGTTCAGAGACGACACGCGTGATTTTGGGAGAAACCGCCGTCAGAAAAGTTTTATGCGAGACAGGCGGCTTAAGGGATTGCTGCCACTGCGGCGGTGCACAACGCAGGAGGTGATTTTTACCGCCACGCGCACTGTTCAGATAGGAGATATTTTGCGGCTTGGTGCCCCCCATATTTTGTACCGCGAGATCAGGAAAATACTGAACGGCTTCAGGATGCCAGTGCCCTTCGCGGCGTGCTTTACGGGCGGCGACGGATTCATCACTGTAACGGGAATGGCTGATGCGCTGATACAAAGCCTGCGCCAGCGAAGAGGAATACAGCGGACTGAGCAGATGGTAATCGCCTTTATCAGAAACCGGGAAATACAGCTGTTTAGCGAGCTGATGCGTCGACAGGCTTTTATCAGACAATGCCTGCATAAAACCGCTGATCCATTGCTGTGCCTGCGCATCATTTTCCGCTAACGCCGTCAGCGCCGAGAAATCACCGCGTTTGAGGCTGGCGAGCAGGGAATCACCTTCGTGTTCGGTTTGCAGGAGTTTTGCGACATCCAGCGCCGCGGAGTTGCCGACGGCATCAATCGCAGGCGAAGGTAATGTTGCCGTTGTCAGATACGCCGTATCACTTTTCACCGTGCTGAATACGCTGCTCCCTTTAGCATCGCCATGAAAGTATTTCACTGCGTGCGTCACCAGGCTGATTTGTCCCGCACGCGCAGCCGCATCGGTCAGCCAGGTGCGGACGTCATACTTCTTTTCCAGCTCACGGCGTTGTTCAAAAAGCTGCTGCTCAAGCCCGGCTTTCTCTTCCGCGCGGGCAGCGGAAAGCTGCTTGTCGGCGGTTTTACTGAACGCTTCCAGCTTGAGCTGACCGCGGTCATGAATATAGCGGGTTATAAGCTGTTGTAATCCATGTGTTTCCATATCCTCTCCTTGATTAATCGAGTGCACCAAATACCCCTAACGCCTCATGCCAGTGCCATCTTTTGTTTTCATCATCGGCTAAGCAGATTTCCCCAAACGTTTTACTGACGCGGTCGAGTTCCCAGCCGAAACTGTCTGCCAGATTCTGATAGAGGGCTTCACAATTCATCTCCATCCACGGGCTGACGCCTTCGGCATATTCCTGTTCAGTCGCCTTAAACCCGCCGCTGTCTTTCCAGCCTTCGACTCCCTCATCAGGCTGACGGAAACGCGGCTCGTCGCCCTCCTCCTCCAGCCACAGATAATATTGCTGATCGGGTGTCGATTGCCTGAAAGGCGTCCGCTGTTGCAATTCACCGCACCAGTCTGCATCTTCGCGCCACCAGCGCGCGGCATAGTTTTCCCCGCATGGCTTTCGGCCCAGTAATTCTGGCCATAAACGCCCGTGCTCCATATCGGTCAGGCTCATCAGGGGATCCGGTGTGTCACGCTCCTGAATACGGGGGATCGCGTTGAGAATTTCGTATTCTTCCCGGCGCAGTAAATCGTGCAAATCATGACTGGAAAACTCATTCGCGTTGCTTTCAAAACCCGGTTTGCAATACGCAGGTATCACATTTTTCAGCGCCTTAACGTTTTTACGCAGGATATGAATATTAGGTATTGACGGGGCTGACTGCCGGTGACGCTGAACACGTCCGGCAAGCTGAATAAGCGATCGCATTGAACTGGGTTCAGCAATAGCCCAGTCGTAATCATGATCACGGCCAATCTCAGCAACGGAGGTGGCGAGGACCACAAAGATATGCTGTTTGTCCGGATGCGCAGCGAAAGCCTTGCGGACTTCATCCACCTGCCAGACCGCCTCTTCGTCATGGCGCGTCAGTACAGCATCCAGCCGGTTTTCGATATGTGCCCGCATCGCCAGCGGAAACTGGCTGTGATAGACGCAATAATGTATTTGCCTGTCTGCCGGAGACGGCATGGTCATAAGCCGTTTTGCCACTGCCACCAGCGGATCAATATTTGCCATGCGGACAATACCGATGGTCAGCTTTTTGCCTTTATGATGCGCATTGTGCAATTCAAGTAACGACTGATGAACACATGCTGACAGCGCATTTAATACGTCATGCTCGCGGGTACTTGCCGGTGACACCGTGACCAGCGATGCCTGACGCAGCGGGCTGGCCTGTTGCAATAAAGGCACCCGTTTTGCCACAAATTCGCGATGCTGCATGCCGAATGATTTCCCGGTCATATGCTGACCTTCCGATACGTGGAATTCATCAAACCACGCGCAGCACACATTCACCGGCAAACCGGGCTGGCCGCAGGCTTGCTGATAATCTTTTCTTCCCGCGACATACGCGCTGAATAACGCCTGTACCAGCGCCGGTGCCAGCGTGGCCGATGACAGCAAAACCCGCGACCCCAGCATTCCCGCCCAGTTCACCAGCCGGCACAGCGCAGGCAAATCGGCCATGTCAAAATCATCAGGTTCGTCGAGAACCAGATCAGCGGTCAGCAGCCTGAGCATCGGCGCAATCTGATGGCCGCCGCGCAGACTTTCGCAGGCTGGCATAAGATGGTCGATCGTCGTCACCAGAACCGGCGCGCTGATGAGTTTAAGGAGCGTGTCTTTCCCTTTCAGCCACTGCCCCAACCGGCCCGTATCGGGCGCGCCTTCGTAGCGCACATACTGATGTTCAGCAAAGAGTTCATCCGCAGACTGGCTGCCGGTATTCTTTATGGCACCGGTATCGTGATGAAGCTGATGCAACTGTTGCACCGCCTGCGAACCGATCAACACCGCCAGATCTTCTTTATCGAGATGCAGTTTTTCGCCCAGCGCATCGCCGGTCTGTAAGGTCAGGGTGCGCAGGCCGAGCGCGACCGAGAAACGACAGCCACGTTTTTCATCCGACAGCCCGTACATAATCCGCGCATTCGCCAGTGTTTTCCCGCAACCGGTTGAGGCCATATTGACGCCAAAAAAGCCGTGCTGACCGGCGTTTTCCCGCAGCCCGCAGGTTAAGTCGAACGCTTTATCCTGCCAGCGAAATTTCTCCTGTTGCGCCCGTTTTTTAAAGCCTTTATGCCTGGTGATAGCCGGTAATGTTTCCCGTAAATAAGGCAGGCTGCGCGCCAGCAGCCACGCATTCTGGCTGACACCAATATTGTGCTCATCAAGATGCTGTTTGGCTTTTCCGCTCTTTCTGTCGGTATTCGCCATCACGGGAAACGCGGGATCCTGCCAGCCGGTGGTCGCGCCCTGTGAAGAGTACATATGGTCAGACAGCATCAACACCAGGCGGGCGAGATGGCGGGTAAAACGTTGTTCAGGCATAACATGAGGCGAGGTAAACAGTGGCAGTTGTAGCGCCCGTGCGGCAAATTTTTGTGCTTTGCTGCGCCATGTCGCACTTTGTATTGGTGTGCCGTGCGGAAACTGCCAGACGGCACGTTGTTCTTTGGCTGTCCATGGCGCATCCATGTTGGTAGAGTTCCAGCACGGCGCGAACTGCTTATCCTGCCAGTGCTTCATATCGGAAAGTTGCGGCGGATTGTTGTAGCTGTCGTTTCGACGGGGATAAACCGGCAGGCGGTGATGCGAAACAATCAGCCAGGCCACAAGGCGCGCGACCGGCGGCAGACCTTCCAGCGGGCTGTTATGGCTGTGGCTGACATTATTACGGGTCAGGTTTTGTATTATGGTCTCTTCGTGTTCAGCACTGACGAGGCCCAAACGGGTCAGCCATTGTTCATCCGTCTGCTGGCCGACAAATGCCTGAAATAAACGGACAGAAACCCACTCGTGCCTGAAGGGTTCAAAGCTTTTCCCCTGCCCTTTGAGTTTGTTCTGAAACAGCTGACTGGCTTTCCCAAAATCATGAAACAGCCCGGCGATGGCGGCCAGTAATCCGATGGTTTGCATACTATGAAAAGTATTTTCGCTGCCCGATTTTATAATATCCCGTTGTGTTGTATTGGTGGGCACGGAACCTTTATCATTAAACCTGCGAATATTACCGACAACCCAAAGCATTTCTGTCTGATTATTGGATTTAATCCAATGACAGGCCACGGCGGTATTTCTGCGGGCGGTTTTTTTGAGTATTTGACGCAAAGTATTCAGCCCTTCCAGCGTAATTGCCGTTTGCCACGTCCGTTCTCCCTTGCGTTCAGCAAACTGATCAATGATACGCCGTGTTTCGGTCAGGGCTTTTTTATTACATTCCGATACCAGTAATATATTCATGATTGCTGACTTATTTCTTGTGCGACGTTCTGCACCGTTTCAATCATAATATCGAGGGCATCCGCACGTTGAAAATTGCTCAGACAACGCTGACGAAACTCCTGCTCATCCTCGCCGTTCATGGCAGCAATAAAAGCCTGTGGCAGGATCAGCGCATCTTTAATTAAATCTGCGACATCAAATACCAGCCCGCCACGGCGTGTTTTGCCATGCATTACTGCCAGCCCGTGTGGCAGCCCGATAACCCATACTGCCGTCGCAGCCAGTCCATACGCCAGATAGTTGCCATGATCGAGATAACGGTTAGCGACATCCACACCACCGCCACGTTTCGCACGTGTAAAATCGCCATAACATGCTGCCGTAGCGGCCAGCTTATATAACGCTTTTGTCATGACGGCTTCCTGTGCCATCAGCTCGCCAATGTTTTGGCACTTTGGCAAGCTTTGTTCAAACCGCTGCAACAGGGATTCTGTCCGGGAAATATCCGGCTGAAATGCGGTTTCACGGGCCAGCGTGGCGCTTAGCCAGTGTTTGTGGATTTGTTCACTACGAACCTTCTGAAACGCCACCGCTGCCGCCAGCCGTTTGTGTTCGTCAAACCAAAAACTGACCCATTTTTGAAGATATTCCGTCGGGCGGTATTCACTTTGCGAGGTGAGCCAGGAGACATTCACTTCCACTTCATTCGCCGCATAAAGTGGCGTTCCTCCGCCTCCGCAGAACCCGACCAGCACCCCCGCGCGGGCAAACTCACGCATCGCCGCCTGCGTCACTGATGTGCCGGTTCCCAGCATCACCACCGTGGTATTGGCAATGGGGATATTCCAGTACAGCGACTGTTTCCCTTCTTCCGTGACATATTCAACCCGCCCGCCATTGACCAATACACGGCAATATTGCAGGTAATAAATATTTGAACGTTTGGAATGGAGGATCGTTTTTAACTCGGCGGGCATCAATGCGTTGGCCATGTTGAGTTCCTTTCATATGAGAAATGACCGGATCTAAAATAATCCCATTTTCAAAAACATCAACGGTTTGATGCATTTGTTTTTGGATAAATTTGCGTGAGTAAATTTTATTTTGTTTTCAGATGTGAATCATTAGTGAATTAATTAAACTGTTAAATTTATTCCGTTGAGTATTTGGGGCGGGGATAGGTTTTTTTTCTGCCTGTACGGCAGTGAACGGAGGCCTTATGACTGAGACAACAGATATAGCTTTCTAAGCTGCCTGTACGGCAGTGAACACAAGCGCTGGAAATCCTAGTCATGGCGTTATTTTCTAAGCTGCCTGTACGGCAGTGAACAAGGAATCATTGGGCTAACAATAATGTTGATTTTTCTAAGCTGCCTGTACGGCAGTGAACATGTTTTCTTTCCCGTTGGTTCGGGTGCTTTCTTTCTAAGCTGCCTGTACGGCAGTGAACGTGCTTAACTTTTCGGGCTTCTTCCACGCTCATTTCTAAGCTGCCTGTACGGCAGTGAACCCGACGTTCGCGCAGAGCTGTTGGCATCACGCTTTCTAAGCTGCCTGTACGGCAGTGAACGAACTGAACGCCTGACCCATCTGATAAAGCGCTTTCTAAGCTGCCTGTACGGCAGTGAACCGTTTAATGTCCGGTGCGCCCTTGATCCGCTTTTTCTAAGCTGCCTGTACGGCAGTGAACGTTATCGATGACCCAAAATCTCCTGAGAGCTTTTTCTAAGCTGCCTGTACGGCAGTGAACTTAAAAATCTGATAACCGAACTCTTTTAGATTTTTCTAAGCTGCCTGTACGGCAGTGAACCACACGCAGATTATCAGGCGCGGATGTTCGGCTTTCTAAGCTGCCTGTACGGCAGTGAACGATGTAAGAAAGTCTGCCGATTCTTGGTCAAATTTCTAAGCTGCCTGTACGGCAGTGAACTTCTTCATTAGCTTGTTGGTGTCTGTTTCCCATTTCTAAGCTGCCTGTACGGCAGTGAACTTTCTATCCGCCCACACAGGCCATCGCCGTTTTTTCTAAGCTGCCTGTACGGCAGTGAACTCGAACACTTCCTAAGTTCTTGGACGGAAGGTTTTCTAAGCTGCCTGTACGGCAGTGAACCGGGGCGTGTTGTGTGTGATGTGGTCGTAACTTTTCTAAGCTGCCTGTACGGCAGTGAACATGAGTTTGCCGCAACTTCCCACGTGGCCTTATTTCTAAGCTGCCTGTACGGCAGTGAACATTGGTATCAGGATGTGCAAGACCCTAAGTACTTTCTAAGCTGCCTGTACGGCAGTGAACAATGTTGGGAGAAGTTCCCTGAGATTATCCAATTTCTAAGCTGCCTGTACGGCAGTGAACAGTTGCGTTTTCAGCTTTATGCTTTGAACTGTAAAAGATTATCGCTGTTTGGGAAGAAATACCCTCTTTTTTTGCGGGCATTGTCGGTTAATAGAAATCAATGGGTTAGCGGAGGTGCAAAAAAGAGGGTTAGTTCAGAGGTGCCATTAATACCCCACCCCAACCCTCCCCTTCGCTGGACTGAACCCCTAAACTTGGACACCAGGTTAGTGCAGGGGGAACATTTGAGTCCGGTAATCTGCTGGACTCATTCCACCCAACTTCATCTTTATTCTATCGTGGTTATAGTAAGCGACATACGCTTCTATCGACTCAGCCAGTTTTTCCCTGCTCTCGAACTTATAACCGTGGAACATCTCCGTCTTCAACACCGCAAAAAAGCTTTCCATTGCGGCATTGTCATAGCAATTGCCTTTTCGCGACATGCTCTGTCTTATCCCTGCCTCTTTGAGCCTTTTTTGCCACGAAGGCATCCTATATTGCCAGCCCTGATCGCTATGTAGAATGGCTTTTTTTCTGACGTAACCTGATGTAAGTAAATCATTTAGCATCTTTTCAGTCAGCTCGAAAGTCGGCCGCGTACCTATACTCATCGCGATGATTTCTGCATTGTATAAATCCATGACCGGCGATAAATACAGTTTATCCCCGCCCACATTGAACTCGGTAACATCCGTCACCAGCTTTACCCCCGGTCCGGAGGCGTTAAATTTCCGTCTCAGCAGATTGGGCGCTGGCGCCATCCCGATATCGTCCTTATAACTCCGGTATTTTTTAGGCCGCACCCGCGCCTGTACATCCATTTCCCGCATCAGGCGGAACACCTTTTTATGATTGACCCGCACGCCCTGATTGCGCAGTTCTAACGTGACGCGGCGATAGCCATAGCACCGCTTATGGCGGATGGCCAGTTGCCCGATGGCGTCACATAACGTCACGTCATCCCCGGCTTGCTCCCGCGATTGCCACCAGTACCAGGTGCTTCGTGGCAACCTCGCAGATTTCAACAGATCCTGGAGACGGTGTTCTCCGATTAATGCCCTGATGGCGTGGATTTTTTCTTCCGTTCTGTTTTTGACTTCATCAGGGCGTCGAGCTTTTCGTTGTAAGCGCGTTCAGCACGCAGATAGCGCACCTCTTCCAGAAGCTCGGCAGGCGTCATGTCTTCAGGCTTTATCTCAGGTTTTTGCGTTTTCTGCGCCATGTTATTCCTCTCTTTCAGAGCTGGAAAAGCTGAGTTTTTAGCAGCCAGGATCCAGCGTTTGATTGTCTGATAATCAGCAATATTAAATCGGGCGGCGGCAGAACGCATAGAAAGATGTTCGCGAAGAGTCACATCCACGACATGAGCACGAAACTGTTCGGAATAGATGCGAGTCGCCTTACGAAAAGCCTGCTCACCGTGAAATTGATAGGCGGCAGTCCATGCACGAAGTGAGGATGCCGGAACCTGATATTTGCGGGCGGTAATTTTGAAGCCATCATGGCCGTCAAGATAGTGCCTGACGGCTATCATTTTGATTTGAAAATCGTACTTCATACTAAACTCCGAATGAGGATTAAAACGTCCAACATTCGGGGTTCAGTTCATCGCAGGGGAGGGAGTTGATCTCAGCTCTATTTGATTTCGGTGTAGCGGCTCGGCCAGATGGTTTCGGCATTTACGCCAATCGCTTCGGCGATCAGTCTTTCACCTTTCGGCCATTTGCGGATTAGCGCGTTCGACAATGTTGACGAACAAAGCCCGGCGCGGCGTGAGACCGCCGCCATTGTGGTGCCCTTCTTTTTAATGGCCGCAATAATATCGGCCTGATGCCAGTCTTTGTTCATGCGGCTTCCTCCGTGGAGGCATACAGCGAGCAACGCAGCATTTCGAACCGTTCCCACAAAATGAACGCGATGATCTCTTTTATTTTTTTATCGTGCAGCGTCATCAGCGTGAAGTTCAGTGCCATGCACTGATCGCATAGTTCATCGGGTTCGAGATCGGCGTAATCAAACAAGCCATCATCTACAGGGATGCCCAGATTTTTACGATGCCCGGGAATAGGTTGCGATAAGGTCGCTTCAAGGCATTCAAGCTGGTTGTGCAGCATGATGCAAAGCCTGTCCTGAGAACCTTTATTTTGCGGATTCACCAGCGCATTCGCCAGTAACCGGCAGCGGTCGGTGAGTGTCCATGAATCGGGGGATGTTTCGTCTGTGTGAGTTGTCATTTCAATAGCTCCAGTTGAGGCGTTACGTCACCACCGGAGTTCCTAAGCTCATGGGTGGTAACTCAGACGAGGTTAGGAATCGGAAAACTGGAAACCGACCAGCCCTAAGGCTGCCCCGCCTGAGCCACCAATTGATATATTACATAAGTGATAAAAAATCCACTTTTCAATCAGTAAAGCGAAGCGACAACTCATTTTCTATGAGCGTTCACAGTTTACCGGGTTCCTAAGCCCGACTGCGGATTTTGCCGCAGCGAGCAGACAATAACGGGATATCCACACATTAAAAATGGGCAAATCGCGGGAATGGGATACTGCTTCCAGAGAGTTTTTAGGATTTGCAATGAGTTGCAAGCGGCTGCCTGTACGGCAGTGAATTTCGTCCCCCATCCTTCAGAAGACCCTGGAGCCTTCTAAAACTGTCGATCCCTCCCTCTGTGAATGGCTTTGCTTTCTGTGGTTCTGCTATTTGTCTTTCAGCTGTAGCGCGGCTAAATCTTCCGGACTGTTTTAATATCAATTCTGGACTCTGGCACGGCTTGAAAAAGATAGATTTTGGACTGTCCAGAATTGACCGTAAAACCATCTGAGGGACATTAATAATACCTGCTGTTTGCCTGGCAGTGAGGAAAGCCCGGTTAGCCGACCGGGCTTTGTACTTCAGCGGTAATATTACTTAACCTTACGGGCATTGACTGCTTTCCATTCCTCGTATGTCGCTTCGAGGATCCACAGACAGGTCGCTCCTTTGTCCGTCCCCAGCAGGGCCAGCCGGGTCCGCTGATAAAAATCCTCAATCATAGCGTCTGTGGGGAATAGCTCAGCAGGAATACCACAGACGATATCCGTCCCAATCATATGGGGCCATTCTTTTGCGTCAATGGCGCTGAGTGCACCCAAAACCCCCGGGGTGTTCTTAGATAACGCCATAGAGAGCGCATCCTCGAGAGCGGCAGCCTGTTTTACGTCCGCCGTGGCCGCCAGTTCCGGGACCTTATCAAGCCAGGCTTGCTCACCTGACTCGACTCCCTTCCATGAAGCTGACCAGTCTGTGACATTTCCCCCAGCCCATACAAGACACGGAAACAGCCCCAAAAGCATGAGCCGCTTCATCGGACGACCTCAAGCGTTCCGCCTTCGCGCAGAACGCGCCGCCGGGTAGAGCGTGACATAATAATACAGCCCGTTGACGCAAAGCCTGCAGGCATGTCAACCCTTTCACCGTGAATGCGGAACAATGAGCGGCCAAACGCGTCCCCCGACGTCTGCTCCAGAATAATGGTCATCGGTCCTTTAGACGTTGAGTGTCCCGCAATTCTGTATGTTCCCCGAGGCAGCGGCCCTAGCCCTTTAACCTGCTGGCGGTCGGGGTTGTTTTTATTGGTCAGGCTGCCAGAGTAACCGGTTTCGACTAATTCGCTGCCGTTGTACAGCCTGCCTGTGCTTTGCTCATATTTCCATGTCATCGCAATTTATCCTTATGCGGTTACGCGTTCGTTCCAGCTGTCAGAGTGGATGATATTCCCGTCCACATAACGCCAGGTGATTTTTTCGTAAATCAGCTCGACCGCTTCCAGGTGGCTCCGTTTTTCCCCGTACTGAGATTTGACGTCATACATCATCGGCCCCACGCTGACGACCGTCACGCCTTCCATCAGGGCGCTGAAATACTCAACTTCCTGACCGGCATCATTGATTCGATAAAACTTTACATCAGCGGAGTGGAGCTTCTGCCCGGAGGTCACAGCTTTGTACAAATAGGGACTGGAGGCGTCGATCTCCTTGTCAAAACTGTAAGGGGAATGTTCGCGGGTAGCGGTAGGTTTGCCCGTGGCGTTGTCGGTTTGAATACTGACGCCATGATTCAGGCCGAGGATCTCGATACTGCCTTCACGGCCCGCAACGTCTACAGAGCCGCGAATGTCCGCGCCGCCGTCGTCTTTGAGCCATAGATAAGCTGGAATAGCCATAGTTTTAAACTCCATTTTAAAGAGAGAGCCAGCGCGAAACATGCTGGCTAACCTACTGCATTAGCAGTGGAATCAACCTATCCCTAAGTCAAATTATCGTCAATTTTTGTACAGCATGAAAATTCTGTAACGGGGGAATTATTGATTAAAAATAAAAAAAGGCCGGAATATTCCGGCCTTCTCTGTAGGAAACTGTGACTAAAAGCTTTTCTCTCATAAGGATGAGTTTACCGGGTAAAGCGTGCTTTTACGGGCGGCAGTCATCTGCCTGGCCAGAACGTCGAACGCATACCGATGCGGTATGTTTTCTAAGCTGCCTGTACGGCAGTGAACGGAACCTATGCATTTAAACGAGTAAAATAAGATTTCTAAGCTGCCTGTACGGCAGTGAACGGCTTATGCTGACAGCTATCGAGCCATGGCAATTTCTAAGCTGCCTGTACGGCAGTGAACGAAACACGCGCACAGCGCCGCTCCGTTCATCCTTTCTAAGCTGCCTGTACGGCAGTGAACTGATTTCTTCGGGATACAGATCGGCTTCCGTGTTTCTAAGCTGCCTGTACGGCAGTGAACTTCCGGCGTTCTGCTGCTTCAATCCGCACAAATTTCTAAGCTGCCTGTACGGCAGTGAACATTCCGACTAAACCCCCAAGGTTACCAGCCGATTTCTAAGCTGCCTGTACGGCAGTGAACGGAAAATGCAGCCTTTGTTGCATCATCCTGCCTTTCTAAGCTGCCTGTACGGCAGTGAACCAGCGTTGAGGGCTCTACGCTTTCTGCTCTAATTTCTAAGCTGCCTGTACGGCAGTGAACCGCAATGAGCCTTTGCGAGCGCTGAATGTGTTTTTCTAAGCTGCCTGTACGGCAGTGAACTCAAAACTCACCGCCGAGCAAATTCACGCTCTTTTCTAAGCTGCCTGTACGGCAGTGAACAAAGGCAGCGGACAAACTGCTGAATTTTCTGCTTTCTAAGCTGCCTGTACGGCAGTGAACGTGAACAACTGGCCCTGATCTTCCTGCATGATTTTCTAAACTGCCTGTACGGCAGTGAACAATGGATTAATGACAAGTGGATAGTTTGCGGCTTTCTAAGCTGCCTGTACGGCAGTGAACGCGGTGCCAACCTGCGCGATGCCAACCTGTGCTTTCTAAGCTGCCTGTACGGCAGTGAACCTTCTGCTGATTCTGGTTCTTTCACCCATTCATTTCTAAGCTGCCTGTACGGCAGTGAACGGCAAGCCTGACCAGGGCGCAACCGCGCTCTCTTTCTAAGCTGCCTGTACGGCAGTGAACGCAACCGGATTTGTTAGCAGCCCCATCGTGCTTTTCTAAGCTGCCTGTACGGCAGTGAACCGTTGCATTTTCAGCTTTATGCTTTGAACTGTAAAAGATTATCGCTGTTTGGGCAGAAAATCCCTCTTTTTTTGAGGGTATTATTGGTTAATGAAAATCAATGACTTAGCGGAAGTGCAAAAAAGAGGGTTAATGACGAGATGCCATTCATACCCCATCCCGGCCTTCCCCTTCGCAGGGGACGGAGCAAGACAACACCCTTCCGCATTTGATTTTGCGAGAGAATCAGAACGGGGTTTTTATTCGATCGAGACTGGCGTGCTCAAAAATCTTGCTGAATGAGAGGTTCCAGACCCCAGGCTGGAATCCCGAAATGAAGGCACCGCTGAGCGGCAAGATTTTGCGCCATACGCCGGAGTGGCCGAACATGTCCGTCGTGCCTGCGACAGCGCGCAGTGAAAAGAGCGTGGAGTCCAGAGGCCCGCGCGATTGCGGGTCTCCGGGCCAGTGTGGGCGGCGAGCCCACGACCTTGACGTTAGATTTTCGTCACCGAATCTACCAACGCCATTTCTTCACTGCTCAGCAGCTTCTCAATATCCACCAGGATCAACATACGGTCGCCAAGCGAACCCAACCCGGTCAGGTACTCAGTCGACATGGTCACGGCGAATTCCGGTGCCGGGCGGATCTGATCCTGACTCAGCGACAGCACGTCTGACACGCCGTCAACCACGATCCCGACGACGCGGTTTTCAAAGTTCAGTACGATCACCACGGTGTTTTCGTTGTAAATCACATCTTCCTGAGCGAATTTCACGCGCAGGTCGAGGATCGGCACAATGACGCCGCGCAGGTTAGTGACACCTTTAATAAAGGCCGGGGTGTTAGCAATACGGGTTACCTGATCGTATCCGCGGATTTCCTGCACTTTGAGGATATCGATGCCGTATTCTTCATCGCCTAAAGTAAAGATCAGAAATTCCTGACCTACTGTTTCGCCCGCAATTTTCGCCACGGTTGCAAGTCCTGCCATGTTGTTCACCTTTGCTTTTATCTTTAAATCGGCCTGAGTTTTTCACACCCGGCGACGTTTATAGCCGCCGGAAGCTTTGCTTGTTATGCGGCGGTGACGCCTGTTGCTAATTTATCGCGATTCAGTGACTGCAATGCAGACACGTCCACGATCAACGCCACGCTGCCGTCGCCTAAAATGGTGGCGGCGGAAATGCCCGGTACTTTGCGATAGTTGCTTTCCAGGTTTTTCACCACAACCTGATGCTGACCAATCAGCTGATCCACCAGCAATGCGTAACGACGTCCAGCACTTTGCAAAATCACCACAATGCCCTGCGTTGCTTCGGTTTTTGCCTCTTCAACATCAAAGACGTTGTACAGCTCAACCAGCGGCAGATATTCACCGCGCACCTGCAGAACACGTTCGCCACCGGCCAGCGGATGCAAATCTTCTGACAGCGGTTGCAGGGATTCCATCACCGCGTTCAGTGGCAGGATGAAGACTTCTTTACCGACTTTCACTGACATACCGTCAAGGATCGCCAGCGTCAGTGGCAGCAGGATACGGATGGTGGTGCCTTTGCCCTGCTGGGAATGGATTTCAACGTGCCCACCCATTTCCTGAATGTTTCGTTTCACCACGTCCATGCCCACACCGCGGCCTGAAACGTCAGTGACTTTTTCTGCTGTCGAGAAGCCTGCGGCAAAGATCAGCATGCCGACTTCTTCATCGCTCATGTTGTCGTGGACGTTCATGCCCTGCGATGCGGCTTTCGCCAGAATACGTTCCCGGTTAAGACCGGCACCGTCGTCGATCACTTCGATGCAGATATTACCGCCCTGGTGTTCCGCAGAAAGTGTCAGGTTACCGGTGGCTTCTTTACCGCTGGCAATACGCACGTCCGGCGTTTCCACACCGTGATCGAGACTGTTACGCACCAGGTGCGTTAACGGATCGATGATACGTTCGATCAGGCTCTTATCCAGTTCGGTCGAACTGCCGAGCAGTGTCAGTTCGATTTGCTTATTCAGCTTGCTGGCGAGGTCGCGGACCAGACGCGGGAAGCGGCTGAAGACGAATTCCATCGGCATCATACGAATCGACATCACCGATTCCTGCAAATCACGGGCGTTACGTTCGAGCTGACCCATGCTGTTGAGCAGGTCGCTGTGCACGACCGGATCCAGCAGGTCTGAACGCTGCGCCAGCATGGACTGGGTGATCACCAGTTCGCCCACGAGGTTAATCAGCTGATCCACTTTTTCAACAGCAACACGGATACTGGTGGATTCAGGGGCTTTTGGTGCACGAGCTTTAGCCGGTTCGCTGTTCGGCACCGCCACCAGTACCGGAGCCTGACGGGCGACGACCGCCGGTGCGGCGGCAACTTCCGCCACAACAGGTGCGGATTCGGCTACCGCGACGGCTTCAGCGGCAACCGCAGCCATCGCGTGAGTGAAGCTGATTTGTTCCGGTTCCAGCACAAAACACAGCACGGCAATAATGTCGTCTTCGGTAACAGTGGTGACCAGGGTGGCTTCCACACTGTCATCGGTCTGAACCGGATCTTTTATCTCACCGAGATTGCCGAGTTCTTCCAGCATCACAGGGATTTCCTGCGTTTTCAGGCCGGAGAGACGAACGCGCAAATCGCCCTTGCCTGCGGCGGGTGCAACCGGTGCTGGCGTAGCAGTGGATGCTGCTGTCTGATCTTCCACCACATGAAGATCAGGCGCAGGTTCGCGCGCCTGTTGCGCTTCGAGGGCCAGTTGTCTCAGGGCCGCGCAGATATATTCAAAGCTTTCTGCGTCAGGATCCCGGGAAGATTTATAGGCGTCGAGTTGCTCCTGCATAATGTCTTTTGTTTCCAGAAACAGGTTGATGATGTCGGTACTCAGGCTCATTTCAGCGCGACGAGCACCGTCGAGCAGGTTTTCCAGTAAGTGCGTCGTTTCCTGCAAAACCGTAAATCCAAACGTGGCTGCGCCGCCTTTGATTGAGTGCGCTGCGCGGAAAATCGCGTTCAGTTGCTCAATGTCAGGCGCCTGCGGATCAAGTAACAACAGATGTTGTTCCATGTCCGCCAGCAACTCGTCAGCTTCATCAAAAAATGTCTGATAAAAATCAGTAATATCCATGCTCACGTGATCACCTCTGCTGTGAATCGCGGCTTGTTAATGTGTCGCAGGTGCCGTGCCCGCCGCAGCAGCCGGAGCTGCCGTCGCAGGTTGAGCGCCTGCCGAGGGTGTCACTGGCGTCTGCGTCTCAATCCCGGGTATTGATGGTGCTTTTTCTTGTGTCACCGGTGCCGGGCTTGCCTGTGGCGCTAACGCCGGAGCTGCCGGTGCCGGACTCATTTGTGGTGCTAATGCCGGCACGGTTCGTGTGCCTTGTACTTGTCTTTGCAGCTCGCCAGCGTCACTGATCGTGATCGCCTCGCCCTCGCTGTTTTCCCGTTCAATCGCCTCTTCAGCATGTTTGTTCAGGACCAAAATACTGATACGACGGTTGATAGCCTCACCCCCCGGATGATTTTTAAGCTGCATGGAAGAACCCATGCCCATCACCCGCAGGACTTTTCCTTCGCTGAGGCCGCCCGTTACCATCTCGCGGCGTGAAGCATTGGCACGGTCAGTCGAGAGTTCCCAGTTGCTGTACCCGCGTTCGCCCGTGGCATACGGCATGTCATCGGTATGACCCGCCAGGCTAATTTTGTTTGGAAAATCATCCAGTACCGGCGCTATTGCCCTGAGGATATCGCGCATGTACGGCTCAACAATCGCGCTGCCAAGCTGGAACATCGGGCGGTTTTTGCTATCGATAATCTGAATACGCAAGCCCTGCTCGGTCAGGTTAATCATCAGGTGTGGACGTAAATCTTTCAGCCGCGGATCCGATGCCAGCATGTCTTCCAGCTTTTGCTGCAACCGCTGTAAATCATCCGACTCACGTTTACTCGCACCCTGAGACTGATCCATTTTATGGACTTCGCCGTCCTGCACGGTCGGGTCTTCGCCACCGCCTGGGATCGGGCTGGTCGCGTCGCTGCTGCGCGGCCCGCCGGTGATCGCCACCGCAAGAGGGGTACGGAAGTATTCGGCAATTTGTACCAGTTCTTTAGGGCTGGAGATCGAAATCAGCCACATCACCAGAAAGAAAGCCATCATCGCTGTCATAAAGTCAGCGTAAGCAATCTTCCACGAACCGCCGTGATGCCCTCCGCCGTGCTTATTCTTTTTCTTGCGTACAACAACGATTGGATGGCTCTGATGCTTCATACTTTTTCTTCTTCAGTTTGTTTCTGACCCGGCGACTTGACCTGGCGAACATGTTCCTCCAGTTCAATAAAGGAAGGTCGCTCTGAGGTGTACAACGTTTTACGGCCAAACTCGACGGCAATTTGTGGCGCATAACCGTTAATGCTCGACAGCAATGTCACCTTAATGCACTGCATCATTTTGGCGTTTTCAGCACTCTTCTGGCGTAACACGCTGGCCAGCGGAGAAATAAAACCGTACGCCAGCAGGATACCGAGGAAGGTCCCGACCATCGCATGGGCAATCAGCGCCCCGAGTTCCGCTGCCGGGCGGTCAGCCGCCGCCAGGGTATGGACGATACCCATTACCGCGGCGACGATACCAAATGCCGGCAGGGAGTCCCCCACCAGCGCCAGGCTGTTCGCCGGCACTTCGCTCTCGTGCTCGTAAGTTTCGATCTCCTCGTCCATCAGCGCTTCGATTTCAAAGGCATTCATGTTGCCGCTGACCATGAGGCGCAGATAGTCAGTCAGATATTCGACTAACTGTTTATCGGCAAGGATGCGCGGATAATTAGCAAAAATGTCGCTTTCGGCCGGATTGTCGATGTCATTTTCCAGCGACAGCATCCCCTGCTGGCGTGATTTGGCTAATACCCGGTAAAGCAGCGCCATCAGATCCATATACAACGCTTTGTTGTATTTTGATGCGCGGAACAACTGCGGCAGCGCGCGCATGGTGGATTTGATCGCTTTGCCGTTGTTACCGACGAAGAAGGCACCGATGCCAGCACCAGCAATGATGAGTAATTCTGCGGGTTGGTATAACGCGCCCAGTTCACCGCCGACGAGCATGAAACCGCCGAACACTGAGCCCAACACCACGATGTAACCTATTATCACTAGCACGATGAATCCTTAATTCGATGTGGTTTTAGGGCGAGGTAAAGCGCGCGCCATGTACCTGACCCATTTTTGCCGCAGAAACGGCATAGAAAGTGTCAGAGAATGACTGAGATGTCTGGGGGGAAATTGATGAGCGGTGGTCACCACCGCTCAGAACGACTTACTGCAACCCAACTATCTCAAACTGCGTGCCTGACCTGTTCGTCCAGCTCTTGAGATGTTATATCGGCAACCTGCGGGGAAAGTTTACGTTTTTTTACTGCTCGGGACGGGGGCTGGCAAAGACTGCAAACAAACCCGTGGCGGGGCTGGTGTGCATGGGTAATAAATGAACCATCACAGCAGTTACACGCTGAAAGCTGCAACATACCGCTGTCGACAAAACGTACCAATGTCCAGGCGCGTGTCAGCGCAAGGATCGGCGCTTCACCCGGCTGTTCAGGACACTGTTCCAGATATAAACGGTAAGCCTTGATCACCGCTTCCACGCCATTACAGTGGCCACTCTTTAAGAGGAAAGAGTAAGCGTTGTAAAACATGGAAGAATGGATGTTTTGTTCCCACGTCATGAACCAGTCAGTAGAGAACGGCAACATGCCTTTCGGGGGAGGGCTTCCTCGCAATTCTTTGTACAATTTAATCAGTCGGCCGCGACTTAATTGCGTTTCGCTTTCCAGCATCTGCAATCTGGCACCCAGCGTAATCAGTTCCATTGCCAGCTGAATGTCCCGCGCTTCCTGAACAATACTTTTTTCGGCCGGTTTGGTTGACACATCTTTACCAGACATAGCTATGCCCTTTTCTTCATCGCGCCGCTGTCTTTCGCAGCCAGACCTTTCAGCAGGTGGCTGGACAACAAGATACCGGTATGAATTTGTTGTAAATCATCCACACGCGATTCCTGGGTCAAGCGTTCAATTGTCTTGCTGTCATCGAAGCGGAACTGGCACAAAAGCTGGTTCGTTTCAGCTAATTTTACCATCTGAGGCAGCGTCAGCTGTCGCAGGGTGTCTGCCATTACGTCATCGATCCCCAGACGAAACATCGCTGAGGCCTTCTCGTCGTTAATCAAACGCTGTGCCAACAGTAAATATGACAAGTTGATATCATATATGTGCTTAAGCAATTCGGACATTCTGTTCTACCCCATTACCGATGCCGTTTTTTAAGACGGCTGATTGATAGACATATTCCATGCAGCAAGAGTTTTACCCGGCGTGACAGGAGTATTTTTACTATCAAAACAATTGGTTCATTGGCTGATTAATAAATCCCACAATGAAAATTAGATTTATCCCGCGGTCTTTACTTCACCGCCAATACAAAGTTGTTCCTGATGTGAACTAAATTAAGTGTGACAATTGCGCTGCTAAGTAATCGAAAAACACTTTAGTTTTGGTGTACTGGCAGAGTCCGTTGCTGTGATGGCGTCTCATTCAGTGAAACGCTTTTACATACATTATTAGGAATAATCTTACTACGACGCAACTCTAACCCCGTTTCCTTTATACATACAATCTTACCGTTAACGAATTTTGAATAAAGTGTGATGCAGATCACACTTTTAAAATTTATTTCGCTCCTGAAAGTGCAATTTATCGTAAAAATTTGCGCAGTTTTAAGCCAAAAGTAAAAAAGCGTCTAAAAAGCTGTCTTCAGACTGGGTTTTTTAGCCTTTTTTAGATCAATTTGTACAAAGGCCACCCAAAGCCAAATGCACAGCACAGACAATAATTAATAGAACCACATGGAGGGATTTATGCTGAAAATTTCCAATAGCATGATCATTGTGCTAAATGTGCTCAACCCAGTCATTGCAAGGCTTTACGGGGAGTTGTCCTAAGGAATTGTGAGGGGAATAAGGGCGAATTGTTCTTAAATCGTGAGCAACCACGCGATTTAAAAAATAAAAAGACAATAATTGTAATAATTTATGATCATACGTGCGCATGCCTCCGGCAACGAGGCCGGATTCATAAGAGGAAGTGATGAAAAGACAGGGTTATGCTCTGCTTACCTATCGGCAACTGTTCAGGAAAACTTTAATGATTGTGCTTAAAAAAGTGATTTATGCCGCGCAATGACAAATAAAAAGTTCGTGACTAGGAATTTTATTACTAACTCAGCATCTGTCGCCAGTTTTACCCGGAGAAGGATGCTTAAAACGCATTTTTAACTGTGCTGTGAGCGGGGTATTAGACAATGACGATGAAAAATGAGCCGCCATTAAACCGGCTAATTAAACGGAAGGATAAAACAGAGGGCTTCAGGATGAATAATACTTTCATTCATAATGAGAAAAGCGTTTTCCGGACGTTAATGCAGCAGATATTTAAAACCTGCCGAAATTTCCGGCAGGTCATAACGTTATATTATTTAAACCGCCTCTGCTGATTAAAAAGGCATGAATCGCGGATCAGGATGCTGATATTCAAAGCCAAGTTCTTTGCAGATACGTTCGCCATCGACGATTTTGCCCTTCTCTGCTGAAGTTTGTTCAGCAAAAGTCGGCGGCTCCAGCTCCATCTGTCTGGCAAGTGCCGGATAAAACTCGGCTTTGGCCGGATGCGCAGGTGCGCACAGGTTATAGGTATGACCGCCTTTTGGCAGGCTGAGTAATAACGCAATCGCAGCAATCACATCATCCTGATGCACGAGATTGACGCCATGCTGACCGCCTTTCACCTGAGTCTTCCCGGCCATAAAACGCCCCGGATGGCGATCGCCGCCGACCAGACCGGCCAGACGCAGTACATCGACAGAAGTATTGGGTAAACCGTGGAGCCAGTTTTCGAGTTCTTTGAGCACCTTTCCGCTGGCCGTGACCGGCTCAAGTACAGACCCCTCACGCACCACGCCCTCTCCTTCACCGTAAACAGACGTCGAACTGGTGAAAATAATGCGCTTCACGTTATGCGCCAGCGCACTGTCGGTTAACAACTGTACCGCCTGGAAGTAAAGTTCGCTGCCTTCCACCGTCCGGCGCGCAGGCAAGGTGATGATCAGCGCATCAACATTGAGCAACTGATCGAGATCTTCCGCCGCACACTCCATCTGCGGCGTAAACACCAGCGGGAAACATTCGATCCCCACCGCTCTTGCGGCATCGACCCCATCCGGCGTGGTTTTACTGCCCACCACGTCATACCCTTTAGAAGCCAGCGCCATCGCCAGTGGCATTCCCAGCCAGCCCAGTCCGATAATCGAAACCTTCTTCATACTTCGCTCCGTTGTTTCATTGGCATTTGGCATCACGTCACCTTTTGCTGATATCGCTTCCTTTATATTAGCAAATGTCGGCTTTTCCCCGTTCAACCTGCGTAAGGTTTTCTCTGCGTGTGTTAACGGATCATTCATTTATTCGATGAAAGCCCTGCTGTGGATAAGAAAAACTCATCATCGGAAAAAAAGGTTGCGCTGTTACCGCCCGATAGTTTAGTTTTATTGGCAGCGAATTTGATATGTGTTGCGAATGTTTCAAATCTGAATCACGCGGCATGTAAATGAACATACTGAGACACTGACATGACAAACGTTCTGATTAACCACCATCATCACCATCACCCTGACTAGTCTTTCAGGCGATTGGTGCTGGGAGACTGTTTAGATCTTCCAGTGGCGCAGAACGTAGAGATAGCCCCCGGAAGATGACTTCCGGGGGTTTTTTTTTGGCCTGACGGATTGAAGTTAACGTATTTAAACAAACGATTTTTACGATAAATTTTTTACGATAAATAATTAAGAAACTGAGGTCATCATGCTGGATAAAACACGTTTACGGATAGCAATGCAGAAGTCAGGTCGCCTGAGCGATGAATCACGCGAGCTGCTGGCCCGCTGCGGGATCAAAATCAACCTGCAGGAACAGCGTCTGATCGCCTTCGCAGAAAACATGCCGATCGACATTTTGCGTGTACGTGATGACGACATTCCGGGACTGGTCATGGATGGCGTGGTCGATCTGGGGATTATTGGTGAAAACGTGCTGGAAGAAGAGTTGCTGAGCCGCCGCGCTCAGGGCGAAGACCCGCGTTACTTCACGCTGCGTCGTCTGGATTTCGGCGGCTGCCGTCTGTCTCTGGCCACCCCGCTGGACACCGAATACACCGGCCCGCAAAGTCTGCAAAATGCCCGCATCGCCACCTCTTATCCGCACCTGCTCAAGCAATACCTTGATAAAAAAGGCGTCGATTTCAAATCCTGCCTGCTGAACGGTTCTGTAGAAGTTGCGCCACGCGCCGGTTTGTCGGATGCGATTTGCGATCTGGTGTCTACGGGCGCGACGCTCGAAGCCAACGGCCTGCGTGAAGTTGAAGTGATTTACCGCTCCAAAGCCTGCCTTATCCAGCGCGACGGCGAAATGCCGCAAGAGAAACAACTGCTGATCGACAAAATGATGACCCGTATTCAGGGCGTTATTCAGGCCCGCGAATCCAAATATATTATGTTGCACGCGCCAAGCGAGCGTCTGGACGAGATCGTTGCGCTGCTGCCGGGTGCTGAACGTCCGACCATTCTGCCGCTGGCAGGCGACCAGCAACGCGTGGCCATGCACATGGTCAGTAGCGAAACCCTGTTCTGGGAAACCATGGAGAAACTGAAAGCGCTGGGCGCCAGCTCCATTCTGGTTCTGCCAATCGAAAAAATGATGGAGTAAGCCATGAAACCTGACGCGTTCACTACCCCGATTGACTGGCAGCAATGCGACGAACAACAGCGCCGCGCGCTGCTGACTCGCCCGGCAATGTCGGCGTCTGACCGTATTACCGAATCTGTCAGTGAAATCCTGCGCCGCGTGCGCAGTGAAGGTGACAGTGCACTGCGCGAGTTTTGCGCCCGCTTTGATAAAACTGAAGTCCAGGAATTGCGCGTCACCGCACAGCAAATCGGGGCAGCGGCCGCGCGTTTAGGCGAAGACGTGAAACAGGCGATGGCGCATGCCGTGCGCAATATCGACACGTTCCATCAGGCACAAAAACTGGCAGTGGTGGATATCGAAACGCAGCCGGGGGTGCGCTGTCAGCAACTGACTCGCCCTATCCAGTCCGTCGGGCTGTATATTCCGGGCGGTTCTGCGCCGCTGGTCTCAACCGTATTAATGCTGGCAACGCCAGCGCGTATCGCCGGTTGCCAGAAAGTGGTGCTGTGTTCTCCGCCACCCATTGCCGATGAAATTCTGTATGCCGCGCAGCTTTGCGGCGTGGAAGAGGTGTATCAGCTCGGCGGTGCGCAGGCGATTGCCGCGCTGGCATTCGGCACTGAGACCGTGCCGCGCGTGGCGAAAATCTTCGGGCCGGGCAATGCGTACGTCACCGAAGCCAAACGTCAGGTCAGCCAGAGTCTGGACGGTGCGGCGATTGATATGCCTGCCGGGCCATCCGAAGTGCTGGTCATTGCCGACAGCGGCGCAACGCCTGATTTTGTCGCCTCTGATTTACTTTCGCAGGCAGAGCACGGCCCGGATTCTCAGGTGATTTTACTGACACCGGACATGAAAATGGCACTGGCCGTCGGCGAAGCCGTTGAACGCCAGTTGTTAACATTATCCCGCAGTGAGATTGCACGTCAGGCGCTGGCAAGCAGCCGCCTGATTGTCGCCAAAGATATCGCCGAGTGTATTGAAATCAGCAATGCGTACGGCCCGGAGCACTTGATTTTGCAAACCCGTGAACCGGAGCAACTGGTCGACAGTATCACCAGCGCCGGTTCGGTATTCCTCGGCGACTGGTCACCGGAATCGGCAGGCGATTATGCCTCCGGCACCAACCACGTATTACCGACTTACGGCTACACTGCCACCTGTTCCAGCCTCGGTCTGGCAGATTTCCAGAAACGCATGACCGTTCAGCAATTAACGCCAGAAGGTCTGCTCGGTCTGGCCAATACCATTGAAACCCTGGCACAGGCTGAACAACTTACCGCACACAAAAATGCCGTGACTTTGCGTGTGAAAGCTTTGAAGGAGCAACGCTGATGAGCAATGAAAATACCCTCAGCGTTCAGGCGCTGGCACGTAAAAATGTACAGGAACTGACACCGTATCAGTCTGCCCGTCGTCTTGGCGGCAACGGTGATGTGTGGCTTAACGCTAACGAATACGCCATCGCGCCACAGTTCGAACTGACACAGCAAACCTTTAACCGTTATCCGGAATGTCAGCCTGCGCGGGTCATCAACCGTTACGCAGCTTATGCGGGTGTTGACCCGGAACAGGTGCTGGTCAGCCGTGGCGCAGACGAAGGCATTGAGCTGTTAATCCGCGCATTCTGCGAACCGGGCAAAGACGCTATCCTTTATTGTCCGCCGACTTACGGCATGTACAGCGTCAGCGCCGAGACCATTGGCGTAGAAGGTCGTACCGTGGCCGCAAAAGCCGACTGGTCTCTGGATATTCCGGCGATTGAAGCCGCACTGGATGGCGTGAAACTGGTTTACGTGTGCAGCCCGAATAACCCGACCGGCAATATCATCGCCCCGGATGAGATCCGTGCCGTGCTGGAAATGACCCGCGGACGCGCCATAGTGGCAGTTGATGAGGCGTATATCGAATTCTGCCCGCAGGCGACGGTTTCCGGCTGGTTACAGGAATATCCGCATCTGGCGATTTTGCGCACGCTGTCCAAAGCGTTTGCCCTTGCCGGTCTGCGGTGCGGGTTCACGCTCGCCAACAGCGACCTGATTGGCTTATTAATGAAAGTGATCGCGCCTTATCCTTTATCTACACCGGTGGCCGATATCGCCGCCCAGGCGCTGAGCCCGGAAGGACTGGCGATCATGCGCCAGCGCGTGACGGAAGTCACGAACAACCGCGAATGGCTGATTGCAGAGTTGGAAAAATGTGCCTGCGTTGAAGAAGCCTTTGCCAGCGACACTAACTACGTGCTCGTACGCTTCTCCGCTTCAAGCACTGTATTTAAAAACCTCTGGGATCAGGGCATTATCCTGCGTGACCAGAACAAGCAACCGGGGCTTTCCGGCTGTCTGCGTATAACTATCGGTACACGGGCAGAACTGCAGCGCGTGATTACGGCCCTGCAACCGTTACCGGGTGCCACCGCCACCACTCTTAATGATAATCAAAATAGCCCCCGCAAGGAGCACATGTGAGCCAGAGTCCGTTATTGCAAAAAACACTGTTTATCGATCGCGACGGTACCCTGATTTCCGAGCCACCTGAAGATTTTCAGGTTGACCGTCTGGACAAACTGGCCCTTGAGCCGGGCGTCATTCCGGCGCTGTTAGCGTTGCAAAATGCCGGCTTTAAGCTGGTGATGATCACCAATCAGGACGGTCTGGGTACGGCCAGTTTCCCGCAGGAAACGTTCGACCCGCCGCACAACCTGATGATGCAGATACTGACCTCTCAGGGCATCGTTTTCGATGACGTGCTGATTTGTCCGCATCTGCCTGCCGACCACTGCGATTGCCGTAAACCGAAAACCAAACTGGTGGCGGGTTATCTGGAAAGCGGCGTGCTGGACACCGCAAACAGCTATGTGATTGGTGACCGGGATACCGATATTCAACTGGCTGCCAATATGGGCATCACCGGGCTGCGTTATCAGCGCGACACACTGAACTGGGCCAGCATTGCTGAGCAACTGACCAAACGTGACCGTCATGCAAAAGTTAACCGGGTGACCCGCGAAACGGCCATTGATGTGGATGTCTGGCTGGATCGCGAAGGCGAAAGCAAAATCCGCACCGGCGTCGGCTTCTTTGACCACATGCTGGATCAGATTGCCACGCACGGCGGTTTTCGCATGAACATCGAAGTGAAAGGCGATTTGTATATCGACGATCACCACACGGTGGAAGACACCGCGCTGGCGCTGGGCGAAGCCCTGAACAAAGCGCTGGGCGATAAACGTGGCATCGGCCGGTTTGGATTCGTGTTGCCGATGGATGAATGTCTGGCCCGCTGTGCGCTGGATATCTCCGGGCGTCCGCACCTCGAATACAAAGCAGAATTTAACTATCAGCGCGTCGGCGACCTGAGTACGGAAATGGTCGAACATTTCTTCCGTTCACTGTCTTATGCGATGGCCTGTACCCTGCATCTGCGTACCAAAGGCAAGAACGATCACCACCGTGTTGAGAGCCTGTTCAAAGCCTTTGGCCGCACACTGCGCCAGGCCATTCGCGTCGATGGCAACACCCTGCCGAGTTCGAAAGGAGTGCTGTGATGAATGTCGTTATCCTTGATACCGGCTGCGCCAACCTCTCTTCTGTGAAATATGCGGTTCAGCGTCTGGGCTATGAGCCGACGGTGAGCCGTGAGCCGGAGATTGTGTTGCAGGCTGATAAGTTATTTTTACCGGGCGTCGGCACGGCGCAGGCGGCGATGGAACAGCTTGAGCAGCGTGAGCTTATTGGCCTGATCAAAGCCTGCACGCAGCCAGTGTTGGGTATTTGTCTGGGCATGCAACTGCTGGCCTCATCCAGTGAAGAGAATGGCGGTATTGATACGCTGGGCATTATCGACACGCCGGTGCAGCGCATGTCGGATTTCGGTTTACCCCTGCCGCATATGGGCTGGAATCAGGTCATTGCCAACGCCGACAGCCATTTGTTCCGCGGCATTGATGAAAATGCATACTTCTATTTTGTCCACGGATTTGCCATGCCGGTATGCGAAAACACAGTCGCTCAGACACTTTACGGCGAACCCTTCAGCGCCGCCGTACAAAAAGACAACTTCTTCGGCGTGCAGTTTCATCCCGAACGTTCCGGTGCCGCCGGTGCCCAGTTGCTGAAAAACTTTCTGGAGATGTAAACAGCATGATTATTCCCGCTTTGGATTTGATCGAAGGCAGCGTGGTGCGTTTGCATCAGGGCGATTACGGGCAGCAACGTGACTACGGGAATGATCCGTTACCGCGTTTGCAGGATTATCAGCAGCAAGGCGCGCAGGTTCTGCATCTTGTCGATTTAACCGGTGCCAAAGATCCGGCTGCACGCCAGATCCCTCTGCTGACGAGATTACTGGCCGGCGTTTCCGTGCCGGTGCAGGTGGGTGGCGGTATCCGTAACGTGCAGGATGTTGAAGCCTTGCTGAAGGCTGGCGCAACCCGCGTGGTGGTCGGTTCGACTGCGGTTAAAGATCCGGCAACCGTTCAGGGCTGGTTCAGCCGTTTCGGCGCAGAGGCGCTGGTGCTGGCGCTCGATGTCCGCATTGATGCCGAAGGCACAAAAAATGTGGCCATCAGCGGCTGGCAGGAAAACTCCGATGCCACGCTGGAACAGGTTGTCGAGCAATATCTGCCGTTCGGTCTGAAGCATGTGCTGTGCACCGATATTTCCCGTGACGGCACGCTGGCCGGTTCCAACGTCGAACTTTATCGTGAAGTGACCGCCCGTTATCCGCAGGTGGCATTTCAGGCTTCCGGCGGTATCGGCTCGCTGGATGATATTGCAGCATTGCGTAACAGCGGTGTGGAAGGCGTGATTGTCGGGCGCGCATTGCTCGACGGTAAATTTAATGTGACGGAGGCAATTTCATGCTGGCAAAACGGATAATTCCCTGCCTCGACGTTAAAGACGGTCAGGTTGTCAAAGGCGTACAGTTCCGCAACCACGAAATCATCGGCGACATCGTGCCACTGGCGCAGCGCTATGCGCAGGAAGGCGCGGACGAACTGGTGTTTTACGACATCACCGCTTCAAGCGATGGCCGCGTAGTAGACAAAAGCTGGGTATCACGCGTGGCGGAAGTCATCGATATCCCCTTCTGTGTGGCGGGCGGTATTAAGAGCCTGGAAGATGCCAGCCAGATTTTGCAGTTCGGCGCGGATAAAATTTCTATAAACTCCCCTGCACTGGCGGATCCGACACTGATCACCCGCCTTGCCGACCGGTATGGTGTACAGTGTATCGTCGTGGGTATCGATACATGGCACGATGCAGAGACGGGAACCTATCAGGTTCATCAGTTTACCGGCGACGAAGCGCGCACCAAAATCACTACCTGGCAGACCATCGACTGGGTCAAGGAAGTGCAGGAACGCGGCGCAGGTGAGATCGTGCTGAACATGATGAATCAGGATGGCGTGCGCAATGGGTATGATCTCGCGCAACTGAAGATGATCCGCGAAGTGTGCCATGTTCCGCTGATCGCTTCAGGCGGCGCAGGCACGATGCCACACTTCCTCGATGCCTTCCGCGAAGCACAGGTCGACGGCGCACTGGCCGCCTCCGTGTTCCACAAACAAATTATTAATATTGGCGAGCTGAAAAGCTACTTAGCCGAAAATGGCGTGGAGATCCGCTTGTGAGTAATCAGGATGTAAAAACCGGTCTGCTGACCGGTGAACAGATTAGCCAGCTCGACTGGGAAAAAGTGGATAACCTGATGCCAGCCATCATCCAGCACGCGGTGTCGGGTGAAGTGCTGATGCTCGGATATATGAATCAGGAAGCACTGAGTGTTACGCAATCTTCCGGCAAAGTGACGTTTTATTCACGCACCAAAGAACGCCTGTGGACCAAAGGCGAAACGTCAGAAAACTACCTGAACGTCGTCAGCATCACCCCGGATTGCGATAACGACACGCTGCTGGTGTTGGTCAACCCGGTTGGCCCGACCTGCCATAAAGGCAATAACAGTTGCTTCCACCCTGCCGAAACCGACTGGGCGTTTTTGTATCAGCTGGAAGAACTGCTCGCCTCGCGCAAAACGGCCGATCCGGAAAGCTCGTATACCGCCAAACTGTATGCCAGCGGCACTAAACGCATCGCACAAAAAGTGGGTGAAGAAGGCGTGGAAACTGCGCTGGCCGCCACCGTCAATGACCGTTTTGAACTGAAAAACGAAGCCTCAGACCTCATCTATCACCTGCTGGTCTTGCTGCAGGATCAGGATCTGAACCTGAGTGCAGTCATTGAGAATCTGCGTCAGCGCCATAAGAAATAACGTCGACGTTCAAAAGTAAAAATTCAGACGTAAAAAAGCCGCCTTTGCTGATGCATTGGCGGCTTTTTAGTACTGACGTTACAACACCGGCACGTTTAACACGTGCCGGTCAGACAATTAATCCAGCCATTCAGTATGGAATACACCGTCTTTATCGGTACGTTTGTAAGTGTGCGCACCGAAGTAATCACGCTGTGCCTGGATCAGGTTAGCTGGCAGAACCGCTGAACGGTAGCTGTCGTAGTAGTTGATCGCAGCAGAGAAGGTTGGCGTCGGGATACCGTTCTGAACGGCATAAGACACGACATCACGCAGCGCTTGCTGATATTCGTCAGCAATATTTTTAAAATACGGTGCCAGCAGCAGGTTAGCGATAGATGCATTTTCAGCATACGCATCGGTAATTTTCTGCAGGAATTGTGCGCGGATGATACAACCAGCACGGAAGATCTTGGCGATCTCGCCGTAGTTCAGGCTCCAGCTGTTCTCGTCTGAAGCGGCTTTCAACTGTGAGAAGCCCTGCGCGTAAGACACGATTTTGCCCAGGTACAGAGCACGACGCACTTTCTCAATGAACTCAGCTTTATCACCGGAGAAGGCTTTAACCGCCGGGCCGGACAACACTTTAGAAGCAGCTACACGCTGGTCTTTCAGGGAAGACAGGTAACGGGCAAACACGGACTCAGTGATCAGGGTCAGTGGCTCGCCCAGATCCAGTGAACTCTGGCTGGTCCATTTACCGGTGCCTTTGTTCGCGGCTTCATCAAGGATCACGTCGACCAGATATTTACCTTCTTCGTCTTTCTTGGTGAAGATATCTTTGGTGATGTCGATCAGATAGCTGTTGAGCTCGCCTTTATTCCAGTCAGCAAAGGTAGTCGCCAGCTCTTCGTTGCTCAGGTTCAGGGACTGTTTCAGTAAAGAATAAGCTTCTGCAATCAGCTGCATGTCGCCGTATTCAATACCGTTGTGAACCATCTTGACGTAGTGACCTGCCCCATCCGCACCGATATAAGCCACGCAAGCGTCGCCATCATCAGCACGTGCTGCGATTTTCTCAAGAATAGGGGCAACCAGCGCGTAGGCTTCTTTCTGACCGCCAGGCATGATAGACGGGCCTTTCAGTGCGCCCTCTTCACCGCCGGAAACACCGGTACCGATGAAGTTGAAACCTTGCTCGGACAGTTCGCGGTTACGGCGAATGGTGTCTTTGTAATAGGTGTTGCCGCCATCGATGAGGATGTCGCCTTTATCCAGATGCGGAGTCAGGGATGCGATGGTTTTATCAGTTGCTTCACCGGCTTTCACCATCAGCAAGATACGACGAGGTTTTTCCAGCGAGTCAACAAACTCTTCGACGGTGTAGTGCGGAACCAGATTTTTACCCGGGTTTTCAGCGATGACTTCATCAGTCTTGTCGCCTGAGCGGTTAAAAATGGAAACGGAATAACCACGGCTTTCGATGTTAAGCGCAAGGTTACGACCCATGACCGCCATACCGACAACGCCGATCTGTTGTTTGGACATTAGCAACTCCTGTCTGAAAGTGACACCTGTGAGGACTCTCCCCACAGCACAAGTGTAGTAACTATGTTAACTCAGCTTCTGATTTCTGAGATAGCGATTGATGCGATAGATACTCTTTATGCATGAATTTCATACATTTATTATGCAATATGATTGAAAATATACTCGTTAAATAAACTCAGAAATATTAACTGCTGCCGTTAAAAAAATCGACAACATCTTGAACATTATCTGTTTGCGCAGTGCTGTAAGGTGAATTTCATGAAAGTTAACCGGTTAAAATGTGTTGCCCAATGACTTCATGACATTTTTATTTTCAGAGGGGCATCATGACTTCAAACACAAGATAGAGATAAATTAATAGTTTAATAGACTATTACCGGGATAAGAATTATAAATATTTTAGTTTTTTTGCCCGGCGATCTTTATCCGAAAGAATAAAATCCTGGCTTATATTTGGCCAGGATATATTAATATCATCGTCACACCAAATAACAGTACGCTCATGCTCTGGTGAATAATAGTTCGTCGTTTTATAGACTAATTCTGCGTTTTCGCTTAGAACCAGAAAACCGTGTGCAAAACCTTCAGGGATCCAAAGCTGCCGTTTATTTTCAGCTGATAAATTCACACCTAACCATTGACCAAAAGTAGAAGATCCATTACGAACATCTACAATAACATCAAAGACTTCACCAGCAATACAACGAACTAATTTGGCTTGCGCAAAAGGAGGTAACTGGAAATGTAATCCCCGGAGCACTCCATGTGAGGATTTAGAGTGATTATCTTGAATAAAATCTATTTTGCGACCTATGGCTTCTTCAAAAATTTTTTCGTTAAAACTTTCATAGAAAAAACCACGCGCATCATCAAATACTTTGGGTTCGAAAATCAATACATCTGAAATTTTTGTTTTAATAAAATCCATAAATCATAGACCTTTGATCATTTTGAGTAAATATTGGCCGTAGTTATTTTTTGATAATGGTGCTGCTAACTTCCGAATTTGTTCTGCATCAATAAAGCCTTTTCTGAAGGCTATTTCCTCTGGGCAAGCAACTTTCAGGCCCTGTCTTAATTCAATGGTTTGGATAAAATTACTCGCTTCTATCATGCTTTGATGTGTTCCGGTATCGAGCCACGCATAGCCTCTACCCATCATTGCAACATGCAGCCTACCCTGTTCCAGGTAGATACGATTGATATCGGTAATTTCGTATTCACCACGTTGAGAAGGTTTAAGCCCTTTTGCCATTTCTACAACACTGTTGTCGTAGAAATACAAACCCGTAACTGCATAGTTACTTTTAGGTTCCAGAGGCTTCTCTTCTAAAGAAATAGCTTTGCCTTCTTTATTAAATTCGACAACACCATAGCGTTCAGGATCATGGACATGATAAGCAAATACCGTTGCTCCTGATTCTTTAATGACAGCTGATTCAAGTTGTTTCTGAAGATCATGTCCATAGAAGATATTATCACCAAGCACAAGTGCACAATCATCATCGCCGATAAATTCTTCCCCGATGATAAAAGCCTGAGCCAGGCCATCCGGACTCTCCTGCACTTCATACTCGAAATTCAATCCCCATTGTGAGCCATCGCCAAGGAGCTGCTCAAAGCGTGGTATATCTTGCGGAGTGCTGATAATTAAAATATTTCGAATTCCCGCAAGCATCAGCGTACTGATTGGATAATAGATCATTGGCTTGTCGTATATCGGTAATAATTGTTTGCTTACCGCCATAGTCACCGGATATAAGCGGGTTCCAGAACCGCCAGCGAGGATAATACCTTTACGTGTGGTCATATTGAACTCTCAGTTTTTAACACTGCCTTTTAAGGCAATAATAAGTTCTTATAGCCCTGTTGGTGTAAGCAATTCAGCAAGCATTCTTTTAACTCCCCAATCCCAAACAGGTAAGGTCAACCCAAAAGTTTGCTGAAACTTGGTATTATCTAACCGCGAATTTTGGGGACGACGTGCAGGCGTTGGATATGTGCTCGTTGAAACCGGATATGTTCTCTGCAATGCCATTGAATAGCCAGCCTGTGTGGCTTCTGAGAAAACAGTCTTAGCGTAATCAAACCATGTTGTAGTACCTGAAGCGACCAGATGATAAAGTCCGGCGACTTCAGGTTTGCACAGTGCAGTTGTTAATGCATGTGCAGTGCAATCAGCTAACAACTCTGCACCCGTTGGCGCACCAAACTGATCATTAATTATTGATAATTCCTCTCGTTCTTTCGCAAGGCGAAGCATTGTTTTAGCAAAATTATTACCCTTACTCGCATAAACCCAGCTTGTGCGGAAGATTAAGTATTTAGAACAATGCTTCTTAATTGCCAGCTCACCCGCTAACTTAGTTTCGCCATAAATATTCAGTGGGCCAGTCGTATCTTCCTCTCGCCATGGCACTATTCCGTTACCTGGGAAAACATAATCTGTTGAATAGTGAACTAACCATGCTCCAAGAACTGCAGCTTCTTTTGCAATCGCTTCCACAGTCGTTGCATTTAACAACTGTGCAAAATCCCGCTCAGTTTCTGCCTTATCTACGGCAGTGTGGGCAGCAGCGTTAACAATAATAGCGGGCTTTATTTTACGAACAGTCTCAACAATACCTGTAATATTGCTGAAATCACCACAGTAATCCTCTGAACAAACATCCAGAGCAATAATATTACCAAGTGGCGCTAAGGCGCGTTGTAATTCCCAACCAACCTGTCCTGTTTTCCCAAAGAGGAGGATATTCACTATTTTCGCTCTCCGTAATTTTTTTCAATCCAGCTTTTATATGCACCGCTTTTAACATTATTAACCCATTGTTTATTTTCTAAATACCACATCACGGTTTTACGAATGCCGGTATCAAAGGTTTCCTGAGGTTTCCAGCCGAGTTCTCTGCTAATCTTTTCTGCATCAATTGCGTAACGCCTGTCGTGGCCAGGGCGGTCAGTGACGTAAGTAATTTGTTCACGATACGACTGTTCTTTAGGAACCAGCTCATCCAGAAGTTCACAAATTCTCAGTACTACATCCAGATTTCTTTTCTCATTATGACCACCGATATTATAGGTTTCACCGATAGCTCCTTTTGTCACAACTGTATAAAGAGCACGGGCATGATCTTCGACATATAGCCAATCCCGAATTTGATCACCTTTACCGTATACAGGCAACTCTTTACCGTCCAGAGCATTAAGAATGACAAGCGGAATTAACTTTTCAGGAAAATGGTATGGGCCATAATTATTTGAACAATTGGTCACAATACATGGCAAGCCATAAGTACGCTGCCACGCACGTACCAGATGGTCACTTGAGGCTTTAGATGAAGAATAAGGGCTGCTAGGTGCATAAGCCGTTTTTTCAGTAAACAATGGCAGAGGATCTTCACTGTTCCACTCATCAGGATGAGGTAAGTCGCCGTAAACTTCATCGGTTGAAATATGATGAAATCTAAAACTATCTTTATTTTCCCGGCTCAGCGAGTTCCAATAAATACGGGTCGCTTCTAAAAGAGTATAGGTACCGACAATATTGGTTTCGATAAATTCAGCAGACCCTGTAATTGAACGATCAACATGACTTTCGGCAGCCAGATGCATTACAGCTTCGGGTTGATATTCTGCAAATATTTCATTTAATGCATTCATATCACAAATATCAGCCTTGACAAAAGCATAGCGTTCACTAGAAGAAGCCGTACCTACGGACTCAAGATTACCAGCATAGGTTAATTTATCGACATTAATAACTTGATCATTGGTATTATCGATAATATGACGAATAATAGCTGAACCGATAAAACCGGCACCGCCAGTTATCATAAACTTCATTTTATTATTCTCTCTTTGCGCTTTTTAAGTAATAACGGCATCATTAACTCTTTACACATTGTCTTTACACAGAGTGTGTCTGACAAATAATCGTAAACAAACCAGAGGTAAGATATAAATGGTAATTATGAAATATTCAACTCAGCAATACTATTGCAGGTACGGAAAATAACGCTGATATTGTCAGGAAGCTCCTGTCGGTGAGTCAGTGATATCATAACACACCCTGTCCATCTACGGGATTGCAATAAATCCTGGCACCGTAAATCCGATTAATGTAGTTTCAGCCGCCCAATAAAATGATATAACATTCAAAGGATCTCGAAACCCAGGAGTACGGAATGTTCACGTGAGATTCGTCACAAATCTTTGCTCATCCGGATATTGGCAGAGACTTCCATAGCAAACGACCACGCTACCGCCCCTGGCTTAAAAGCTACCAATACACTTATCCCTTTGCAGACGTGGTAAAGGGGGCTCCTGCCATCACGCCATCAGCACGCTTTGTGCAGCTTCCAATATTGGCTGACAGGATCTTTAACCTATTGAGTTCCAGCTACAAGATTAAATTATCCGACAAACCTGAAAAAAAAGCATCTGGTTTGAAAATATTCAAAAAAACCGGTAAGTTGCTTATAAATCACCCTAACCAGGAAAATATATTTTTCATAAAGCGTGATTGAACAAAACTGTCTTTGTAGCAATTCCTGCTAACTATAAGAGGCGTTCTTGAATTGCGTATCGAATATCCACGCGTAACATTTATTTTAAACCAATAAAAAAAGCACCATATACTGGTGCTTTTTATGTTATGCAATCGCTGAGTTACTACTCTTCAGCAAACTCTTTCAACCACGCCTTGAACGCTTCGCCCTGCGAGTTATGGCGAATACCATACTCAACAAACGCTTTCATATAACCGAGCTTATCACCGCAGTCATGTGAACGGCCGGTCATGGAGAAGGCTTCAACAGTATGTTTTTTCATCAGCATCGCAATGGCATCTGTCAGCTGGATTTCGTTACCCGCACCGTACGGCGTCACTGCCAGTAATGGCCAGATAGCCTCAGACAGAACATAACGGCCAACAACCGCGAGGTTGGATGGCGCGTCTTTGAGCTCTGGTTTTTCAACGATAGCAGTCATCGGAGCGCTTTCACCCGGCTCAACTTCTACACCGTTGCAGTTAACAATACCGTACTTGGAAACATCTTTTTCCGGCACTTCTTCAACCATGACCTGGCTGTTGCCAGTTTCCTGGAAACGGCGAAGCATGGCAGCCAGGTTATCTTTACGCAGATCGCTGGTGGAATCATCCATCAGAACGTCAGGCAGAATAACCGCGAAAGGAGAATTACCAATCAGAGGTTTTGCACACAGAACCGCATGCCCGAGGCCTTTTGATTGCCCCTGACGCACGTTCATGATGGTCACGCCTTTCGGGCAGATAGACTGTACTTCTTCCAGCAACTGACGTTTCACACGGGATTCGAGCATACTTTCCAGCTCGAAAGAGGTATCGAAGTGGTTCTCGATCGCGTTTTTCGAAGAGTGCGTGACCAGAATGATTTCTTTGATGCCCGCCGCAGCACATTCATTAACGATGTACTGAATCAAAGGCTTATCGACGATAGGCAGCATTTCTTTTGGAATGGCTTTCGTCGCTGGCAACATACGTGTGCCCAGACCGGCAACAGGGATAACAGCTTTTAACATTGTAAAGGATACTCCTTGAAACCTATGGTGTGTAAATTCAGCCAGTTGCATCCAAACGCGTCAGGGATTTCTCTGAACTGAAATTGTAAAATTGATTTAAATTCCCAATCCGATAATTCTTCTATGAGTATAGTCTCTGTGATTTGGTTTAGGGAGACCATGCTCATGACTTTAGGACTCAAACACGATTATGTTAATTCGGTTACGATACCAGTAAGCCGCACCAAACGGTAAGCTAAAGGCTTATTTTTAGGAATGTTGTACCTGTTCGGCGATTTAATAATCACAACTTGCTGCTTTCCAAAACAGCCCTGCCGACTTTATTGTCACCTCTTATTCTTCTCCCCTTCGGGCACTTACCGGTTTGCCCAGGCCCCTGTTTTAAATTTGAAATTTGCGGCGCTGGCACCCATTATTCAACGTGCGACAGCCGTCGTGTAACCAAAGGTGAAAAACGCAATATGGAATGGATCGCCGATCCCTCGATTTGGGCCGGGCTTGCAACCCTGGTAGTTCTCGAAATTGTCCTGGGGATAGACAATCTCATTTTCATCGCCATCCTGGCAGAAAAACTTCCGCGTCAGCAACGTGACAAGGCTCGCGTCACCGGACTTTTACTGGCGCTCGTCATGCGCTTACTTCTGCTGGCATCCATTTCCTGGCTTTCGACGCTAACCCGCCCTCTTATCGCCGTGCTCGGACACCCGTTCAGCGCCCGCGATATGATTATGCTCGCGGGCGGTATATTCCTGTTGTTTAAAGCGACAATGGAGCTTAATGAACGGCTCGAAGGCAAAGATGAGGAACAGAACCATCAGCAGCGTGGCGCGAAATTCTGGCCAGTAGTGGCACAAATTGTGGTGCTGGATGCGGTCTTTTCCCTCGACTCGGTGATTACCGCAGTCGGAATGGTTGAGCATCTGGCCGTTATGATGGCCGCTGTGTGTATTGCTATCGGCCTGATGCTGTTAGCCAGTAAGCCACTGACTCGCTTCGTGAATGCGCACCCGACTATCGTCATCTTATGTCTCAGCTTCCTGCTGATGATCGGCTTCAGCCTGGTTGCCGAAGGTTTTGGCTACGTTATTCCGAAAGGGTATTTGTATGCTGCGATCGGTTTCTCCGTGATCATTGAAGGGCTGAACCAGCTGGCGCAGTTTAACCGTAAACGCTTTTTATCCTCGCGGCGCTCTCTGCGTGAACGCACCGCAGAAACCGTACTGCGCGTCTTACGTGGCAAACATGAAGAGGCCGAACTTGATGCTCACTCTTCGAACATGATTGCAGACAGCGCTGACGAAGAAGATGCGATTTTCAACCAGCAGGAGCGACATATGATTGAACGCGTGCTGGGGCTCGGTCAGCGCACGGTCAGCAGCGTGATGACCTCCCGTCATGATGTTGATAATCTTGAACTTAATGACCCTGTCGACGTGCTGACACAGCAAATCGCTGATAATCAGCACACCCGTATGCTGGTTACCGAAGACAGCTCGACCGATGAACCGCTGGGCGTGGTGCACGTGGTCGATCTGCTCAGGCAACAGTTGCTGCAAAATGAACTGGATCTTAAAGCGCTGATCCGCCAGCCCCTGATCTTTCCGGAACAACTTTCTCTGCTGATGGCACTTGAACAATTCCGCAAAGCAAAAACACATTTTGCTTTCGTGGTTGATGAATTCGGTTCTGTCGAAGGGATCGTGACCCTGACGGATGTGATGGAAACCATTGCCGGTAACCTGCCGGAGTCTGACGAAACGCCTGATGCACGGCATGATATCCAGCAGCAGGAGGACGGAAGCTGGATAGCCAATGGCTACATGCCGCTTGACGATCTGGTGATGTATATCTCCCTGCCGGTGGATGAAAAAAGGGAATATCACACGCTGGCCGGTCTGCTGATGGAATATTCCCAAAGCATCCCGCAGGTGGGCGCGCAGATACCCATTAATGACTACCTGTTTGAGCCTTTAGAAGTCAGCAGTCACCGCATCTTAAAAGTGAAAATTACGCCACCGGAAACCCCCTCTGAAGACGATTACGAAGTCTGACCCCACTCTGTAAACAAAACGGGGTGCCATCGCAGGCACCCCGTTTTGTTTATGCTCAGAATAGGCTTAGAAGAAGAGATTATTTGTTGAGTAATTTCTCTGCATCGCCTTTTTCTTTACTGTCCTTGCGCTTATCGACCCAGTTTTGAATGGCGCTGCGTGCGCTTTGTTCAAGCGTACGTCTCAGGATCTGGTCCACCTGCAGCTGATATCCCATCTGCGCCCAGGGTCCGTAAACCCGCAGCGGGATGTCTGTCGTTTTCAGGGTATTGATCAGATTGTTGTCACCTCTCCAGCCACCGGTAACGCGGATCAGCAGGTTCATATCCACCTTTTGATTCGACATATCGATGGTTCCGTCACCTTGTGCAGAAACCATAGGCGACTGACCTTCCAGCTTATTCAGGGTCAGTATCCCTTCGGCCAGATGTCCCTGCGCTTTCAGCGTATCGATCTGGCTATAGTGCTCATACTTTTCAAGGCCCTGAACATTACTGGTATTACGGCTGACCGCCTGCTGAATAAGTTGCTGAATATTGAGACCATTCAGACGTGCGTTATCCATTGAAAGCTGTCCGTCACCTTGCCAGCGACGTGCAAAATCAACGGCCGATAGCCCTTCTCCGTTAACATTCCCTTGCATCGAGAAACTGCCGGTCAGGACTTTGGGTAACCCGTAAGCCGCCAGTAAATCACCCAGTTCGATGCTGTTCACATCCGGTGTCAGATGCACATGAATTTTATTCCCGGTGACATCCAGGGTGCCTGGCAGAGAAAAGTGCCCTGTGCCCATATTGCCGCTAAATGTCGGCAAGGAAACCTGGCCCTGATGATTGACCGCATTCAGCGCAAGGTTGTGGATTTTCATACCGCGATAGGTGAGATCCGCCACCTTCAGCGCCAGCGTGGCATTGAAGGTTTGCAAATTATTCAATCCGTTTGGCTGTTCATCCACATCTCGGGCAATAACGGGGGCCGACGTAACAGACTGCGCCGTTTGCGACGCGTGCTCCTCAGTCTTAGGCTCCCAGCCGGAAAGCGCATCAAGATCAAGCTTATCTGCGGTTAAATTCAGCTGATAATCCGCCAGATCTCCCAGCTTCGCCGAGGCCTCACCGGAAATCTGATTATCATTGGCCGTCAGCGCCAGCTGGCTCAGCGCCACCAGATTATTATCACGCTGATAACTGGCCTGCATCGAACCATTCCCCTGAATGCCTTTCACCGGAATGTCGGCACCGTTCAGCTGATAAGTGAACTTGCTGATATTGGCAGAGACAGCCTGCGGATAATGCTGCATATCCAGGTCAGCCTTCATGGTGAACGACAGATCGCGCTGATCGCGGTTTATGCGACTTGAAAGCTGGATGGTAGCCTGACGGCTGTCATTTTTTTCCATTTCCAGATTGATATCGCGCACGTTGATCTGCTCGTCATCACCACGCTGCCAGATCAGTAAACTGTCGGCCACGCTGATTTTATCGATATCAAATTTCCAGCCGGCTTCAAGTTCGGATGCGCCTGGCGCAACAGGTGTTGGCGTATAAGGTGCAACCGGCGCATCGGGCTGATTCTCTTCCGTTTCCGGCGTTAAACGAATAACGGCGTTTTTCAGCAGAACCTGCTTCACCGCCAGCTGATGAGAAATAAGAGGCCAGAGTTTGACATCCAGGCGCATGTTTTCAGCACTGACCACCGGGACTTTGGCACCCGGCGCGGTCAGAGAGGTCTGTCCGGCAATGATGCTGAGCTGCGGCCAGACATGCCAGCGCAGGGAACCGTTGATAGCCAGCTGATAGCCGCTTTTCACCTCGACCCTTTCCACCATGTACTGGCGGAAATCGTTCGGGTTAATCAGGAATACCAGCGAAGTCATGCCGGCAATGATAACCACCAGTAAAATCACCAGTGTTGTCAGTAGTCTTCTCATGCCTTCCTCACGTTTTTATCCGGGAAACGGATAAAAAACAGAATCAGTCTTTATCAATACGACTGGCAATAGCGCTTTGCTGGTCGCGGTATTTCGCGTCCTGACGGCTATTGTATGGCCTTGCAGCAGAACCCGATAGCGGTTCAAAACTCAGCGCGCCAATCAACATTCCCGGGCGCAGCGCCAGCGGGAGCTTACCTGAATTATAGAACTCCAGAACAATGCGCCCCTGCCAGCCCGGATCAATGCGGTGGGCGGTCACGTGCACCATCAGCCCGAGACGGGCGAGTGAAGAGCGTCCGTCCAGCCAGCCCACCAGATCGTCAGGAATAGTGACGGATTCAAAGGTCACCGCCAGCGCCAGTTCACCCGGATGCAGGAAGAATGCTTCGCCTTCCGGTAAAACAATCTCATCACTCATCACTTTATCAAGCGCAGCGCTGACTTCGTCTTTAGGGCCACTCAGGTCGATATACCCCGCGTTATGCCCGAGGAAAACGCGAAATCCGTTACCCAGGCGCACATCTACCGTTGCACCATTAATGCGTTCAACTGGCGGACGGGGTGAAATGCCTAATTTGCCGCTGTCCAGCCAGGCTTCTATATCTCGGTCGCAAAGTCTCATCGTATCTCCGGTGTGGTTTTAACGGATTGTTCCGCGATTAATTGAAGAACTGGCTGATTTTCGCCTTGAGGATATCAATCGCAATCCGGTTTTTGCCGCCGCGCGGCACAATGATGTCTGCGTATTGTTTTGAAGGCTCGATAAATTGCAGGAACATTGGACGTACCGTTTTCTGATACTGCGCCATCACAGAATCCATCGAACGGCCACGTTCGTTGACGTCACGTTTCATGCGGCGCATCAGACAGATATCCAGTGGAGTATCGACGAAGATGGAGAAATTCATTTCGTCACGTAAACGCGCGTCGGTCAGGAGCAGGATCCCTTCCAGAATAATCACTTTCTTCGGTTTAAGGGTCACCGTCTCAGGCAGACGGGTATGCTCAATGAAGCTGTAGCTCGGCAATTCAATCGCCTGACCCGACTTCATGGCCTGTAAATGCTGGAACAGTAAATTGTGGTCCATCGCACTTGGATGGTCGTAGTTGGTTTTGACCCGCTCTTCCATGGTCATGTGACTTTGGTCTTTATAGTAGCAATCTTCCGGGATCACCCCGATATGCTCATCACCGACCTGATCACGAAGTTCACGGTATAACGTACTGGCGATGAGGCTTTTTCCCGAAGCAGATGCGCCAGCGATACCCACGATGACACACTGATGGAATTTGTCAGACATAAAATTAAAGACCTGATTTGGAAGTTGGAAGGCAAGCACAGACATGTGCTTTGAACGCGCCAATTATAAGTACAACACACTGCCCGATGCCAGCGTTAAGGCGGTGTAATCGCTGACATCAGGCAATAATTCGCAGAGTTGGGGGATTAAACGGCTCTGAAGGCAATTTCTGTCGGGATGGCGTCGCCTTTCCAGAACAGTTGTGACGCAATTTTTGCCGCCAGTTCGCGGTAAATCATTGTGAATTCGCTTTCCGGATTAGAAACCACTGTCGGTTCGCCACGATCCAGATCTTCACGCAGTGAAATATGCAGGGGTAATTGCGCCAGCAATTCGCAGCGGTATTTCTCGGCCAGACGTTGCGCGCCACCGGTACCGAAAATCGGTTCGTGGTGCCCGCAGTTGCTGCACACATGCATACTCATGTTCTCAACAATGCCCAGCACCGGCACATGCACTTTCTCGAACATCACGATGCCTTTCATGGCATCAAGCAGCGCAATATCCTGCGGCGTCGTGACCACTAAGGCGGCGGTCACCGGAATATTTTGCGACAGCGTAAGCTGAATATCACCGGTACCCGGTGGCAGGTCGATGACCAGATAATCCAGATCCGGCCACAGCGTATCCTGAAGCATCTGCATCAGCGCTTTGCTGGCCATCGGCCCGCGCCACACCATGGCATTTTCATCCGTCACCAGATAGCCAATCGAGTTGGTCGCCAGGCCGTGCGCCATAATCGGCGACATGTGCACGCCGTCCGGCGAGGTCGGACGTTCTTCCTCAGTGCCCAGCATATTCGGTACAGAAGGCCCGTAGATATCCGCATCCAGAATACCGACTTTGGCACCTTCCGCCGCCAGCGCCAGCGCCAGATTCACCGCCGTGGTAGACTTCCCTACCCCGCCTTTACCCGAACTGACCGCCAGAATATTGCGTACACCTTTAATACCCGGCTGATCGTTCGCCCGTTTAATGGTGGCAATATCATGACGCAGATTCCACTGAATCGCAGAAGCCCCGGTCACCCGCAACAATTCGCTGCTGGTTTGTTCTTTTAATGCATCAAAACCGCTGTTCCAGGCGAACGGCAGGGTCAGATCAATGTGTAAAACCTCATCCATCAACACGCAGTGATGCAACGCTTTCATCGCGGGCAAATCTTTTTGCAGTGTGGAATGGCGGAAGGTGGCCAGTACGCCGGTCACGAGTGCGCGCAGCCCTGCGGGTGTGGTCTGCTGTGGGGAATGAGATGTCATCCCGGCTCCTTGAAAGGGGTTATCAGACTATTTATCTATTCATAAGCATAACAGAACACCCCTAAGGAGATCCCCCCGTTTGTTTACGCGGGGCGGCGCTTTCGGTTAACATCAATGCCCCTGATTTCAACTACAGAAAGCAAGCTCTTACTATGGCTCAAGTCGCGAAAAAAATTTTGGTAACCTGTGCACTTCCGTACGCCAACGGATCCATCCATCTCGGTCACATGCTCGAGCACATCCAGGCTGACGTCTGGGTTCGTTACCAGCGAATGCGCGGCAATGAAGTGCATTTCATCTGTGCGGACGATGCACACGGCACCCCGATCATGCTGAAAGCGCAGCAACTCGGTATCAGGCCGGAAGAGATGATTGCAGAAATGAGCCAGGAGCATCAGAAAGATTTCGCCGGCTTTGGCATCAGCTACGACAACTATCACTCCACGCACAGCGATGAAAACCGGGTGCTGTCTGAGCTGATTTACGGTCGTCTGAAAGAAAACGGCTTCATCAAGAACCGCACGATTTCTCAGCTGTACGATCCGGAGAAAGGCATGTTCCTGCCTGACCGTTTCGTTAAAGGCACGTGCCCGAAATGTAAATCGCCTGACCAGTACGGCGATAACTGCGAAGTATGTGGCGCAACCTACAGCCCGACCGAACTGATCGAGCCGAAATCTGTGGTGTCAGGCGCGACGCCGGTGCTGCGTGATTCCGAGCACTACTTCTTTGATTTGCCAGAGTTCAGCGAAATGTTGCAAGCCTGGACCCGTTCCGGCGCACTGCAGGAACAAGTGGCGAACAAAATGCAGGAATGGTTTGAGCACGGTTTGCAGCAGTGGGACATCTCCCGCGATGCACCGTATTTCGGTTTTGAAATTCCTGGTGCACCCGGCAAATATTTCTACGTCTGGCTGGATGCGCCGATCGGCTACATGGGGTCATTCAAAAACCTGTGCGACCGCCGCAGCGATCTGAATTTCGACGAGTTCTGGAAAAAAGATTCTACGACCGAGCTGTACCATTTCATCGGTAAAGACATCGTGTATTTCCACAGCCTGTTCTGGCCGGCAATGCTGGAAGGCAGCGGTTTCCGTAAGCCGACCAACCTGTTCGTGCACGGTTATGTCACCGTCAACGGCGCGAAAATGTCCAAGTCGCGCGGCACATTCATCAAAGCCAGCACGTATCTGAACCATCTGGATGCAGACTGCCTGCGTTACTACTACGCGGCGAAACTGTCTTCGCGCATCGACGATATCGACCTGAATCTGGAAGATTTCGTACAACGTGTTAATGCAGATATCGTGAATAAAGTAGTAAACCTGGCATCACGTAACGCCGGTTTCATCGCCAAACGTTTTGATGGCAAACTGGCCGACAAACTGGCCGATGAAGCGCTGTACAAAACCTTCACCGATGCCGCCGAAAGCATTGCTCAGGCTTACGACAGCCGTGAATCGGGCCGTGCCATCCGCGAAATCATGGCGCTGGCCGATCTGGCTAACCGTTATGTCGACGAACAGGCACCGTGGGTGGTGGCGAAACAGGAAGGCCGTGATGCCGACCTGCAGGCCATCTGCTCAATGGGCATCAACCTGTTCCGCGTACTGATGACCTATCTGAAGCCGGTTCTGCCTTCACTGTCCGAGCGCACAGAAGCCTTCCTGAATACCACACTCGACTGGGGCACGATTGCCCAACCGCTGCTGTCGCATCAGGTGAATCCGTTCAAAGCGCTGTTTAACCGTATCGAACTGGATAAAGTGACCGCAATGGTTGATGCCTCGAAAGAAGACATCGCAGCAGCCAAAGCCCCGGCAACCGGGCCGCTGGCAGACTCCCCGATTCAGGAAACCATCACCTTTGATGATTTCGCCAAAGTGGATATGCGTATCGCATTGATCATGAGCGCTGATTTCGTGGAAGGTTCAGACAAACTGCTGCGTCTGCAACTGGATCTGGGCGGCGAAACCCGTCAGATTTTCTCCGGTATCCGCTCTGCATATCCTGATCCGAAAGCACTGGAAGGTCGCCTGACCATTATGGTCGCGAACCTCGCTCCGCGTAAAATGCGCTTTGGCATCTCTGAAGGGATGGTGATGGCGGCGGGCCCGGGCGGAAAAGACATCTTCCTGCTCAGCCCGGATTCCGGCGCACAGCCAGGTATGCAGGTGAAGTAAAACTCATGACTGCTCCTCCCCCTGCGAAGGGGGAGGAGCAAAATCACTTCGGCCAGTTCGGCCACACGCTCCGCGGATACTCCCTGTCGATATCCGATTTCGCCAGCCCGATATCTTTGAGTTGATCCGCGCTCAGCGAATGTAAAATCTTGCGACTGATGCGGCGCTCATTCCAGCCGTACAAGACGGCAAACCACTGTTTTACCCATCCGGCCTTTTTCTGCGGCATCTGTACTGCCCGCTCAGGCATCACGATACCGTCACAAACGCGTGTCTCACATCCGGCAAACTGCCGTTCTTCAATGATATTTTTCATATTCTGCTCCCGTTGACGACCTGACATCAGGATCTAACAACGGGCAAAAACATTACAGATTCAGTTTTTTTGTATTTCAACCATACAGATCTGGATCTGATGACAGATTCAGCGTTAGATTGTGTCCATCTGTACTGCTTTCTTTGCGCAGGCGTTGAGGAAAAGATAATGAATCGTTACGAAAATCTGGCAAATGTCTTAAGTGACCGTATTGAACAGGGGCTGTATCCGGCGGGTATACGTCTGCCTTCAGTGCGGGTGTTAAGTAGCGAACATGGCGTCAGCGTCAGTACGGTTCAGCAGGCATACCGGGTGCTGGAAGAAAAACAGCTGGTGGAAGCACGGCCCAAATCGGGCTACTTTGTCAAAGATGCGCGCCTGCAGGCCGCACTTCCGGCGGTTTGCCGCCCGACGCAACGTCCGGTGGATATTTCCCAGTGGGATCAGGTACTCGAACTGATTACTTCGCCGCACCGTCCCGGCGTGGTTCAGCTCGGGCGGGGCTCGCCGGACGTCACCGCCGCCACGCTCAGGCCACTCAGCCGTCTGATGGGACGCGCCGGACAGCATCAGAATCTCAACGCGTTTCATTACGACAGCATTTACGGCTCGGAAGAATTACGCGAACAGATTGCCCGCCTGATGATTGACAGCGGCAGCCATATGGATGCCAGCAATATTCTGATCACCACCGGTTGTCATGAAGCGCTGTCTATCGCCATCCGTTCGGTCTGTGAGCAGGGTGATATTGTGGCGGTGGATTCGCCGAGTTTTCACGGGGCGATGCAAACCCTGAAAGGCTTCGGTATGAAAGCACTGGAAATCCCGACCGATCCGGTGACCGGCATCAGCCTCGAAGCGCTGGAAATGGCGCTGGAACAGTGGCCGGTCAAAGCCATACAACTGACGCCCAACTGCAACAATCCGCTCGGTTACAACATGCCGGATGACCGCAAGAAAAGCCTGCTGCGTCTGGCCCAGCGTTACGATATCGCCATTATCGAAGACGATGTGTATGGCGAACTGGCGTATCAGTATCCGCGCCCTGCCACCATCACCTCTTTCGATGAAGATGGCCGCGTATTGCTGTGCAGTTCATTTTCCAAAACGCTGGCGCCCGGTTTACGCGTCGGCTGGATCGCACCGGGTCGTTATCACGACCGCGCATTACACATGAAATACATCACCACCGGCGCGTCGGCTACGCTGCCACAAATTGCTATCGCCGATTTCATCAAACAGGGCCATTACCTGCAGCACATGCGCCGGATGCGTAATCAGTACCAGCGAAATCTGTGCACCATGGCCGACTGGGTGATGAAATATTTCCCGTGTGGCACGCGCGTCAGCCGCCCGCAGGGCGGTTTTTTGCTGTGGATCGAACTTGATGAACGCGTGGATACACAGCGGCTGAACCGGCTGCTCGAAGAACATTTAGTGCAAATTGCCATCGGTTCGATATTCTCTGCTTCAGGCAAATACCGCAATTGCCTGCGTATTAATTATGCCCAGCCCCTGACAGCAAAAACTGAACGTGCCATCCAGCAGGTCGGTCTGACGATTTCGCAGATGCTGGAAAACTGCTAAACGCTCATCCGGAGAGACTTTTACCGTGCAGATAGAACCGTTACCGCCACTGAACACACTGGTGGCTTTTGAATGCGTGGCGCGTTATTGCAGTTTTTCCCGGGCAGCAGAAGAGCTGAATCTTACCCAAAGCGCCATCAGCCGCCAGATCATTCAACTGGAGGAAATGCTCGGCTGTAAGCTTTTCCAGCGCGCCCAGCGTAAAACGACCCTGACACCGCGCGGTGAAACCTATGCCCAACAGGTGCGTAAGTTACTGGGCGATATTTCGCAGTCCACGGCAGAAGTGATGGGCTGGAACGGTTTGCCGCAGGTCACGCTGGCGTGCACCAGCGCCATGAGCAGCCTGTGGCTTTCGTCCCGTCTGTCATCATTGCGCCAGCTTTTACCCGACCTGCAAATACGCATGAAAATTTCCGACAGCTTTTCAGATCTCAAGTCATCAGAATTTGATCTGGCTATCTTCTATCTGCGCGAGCCACCGCCCGGATATCACGTTCAGGCGCTGTTTGACGAGGTATGTTATCCGATGTGTTCACCGCAATTTCTGGCCCGTCTTCCGCCGCAGGCCAGCGCCGCAGATCTGCTGGAACACACCCTGCTGATTCAGGACGATCCGCAGCGTGAATGGACTGGCTGGCGTGACTGGTTTGCCTCACAGGATGTCAGCTTCGTCACACCACACAGAACGTGGCGCGCCAATAATTATCCGTTTCTGGTGCAGTCGGCGGTGCTGGGCGACGGGATATTGCTCGGCTGGGAAGGACTGGTGCAGGATCACCTCAACAACGGCCAGCTGGTCGCTGCACATCCCGGCAAACTGGCCGCCGCCGGAAAATGCTACATGCTCACGCCGCAGGACCGGTTCCTCAAACCTGTGGTACATAAAGTGATTAACTGGCTGAAACAGCCTTAATAAGCGCCCTCCCCTGCAAAGGGGAGGCGTTAAATATAATAATAATCTTATATGTTAGTTATATATCTGTCGGCGGGATTTTATTCCTTTCCAGATATCTGCGTTTTCTCGCAGAATTCATACCAATTAATGTAAATAACAGCCAGCATGACTGTGAAATACAGGATGCAAGGTTAAAATCATGACTTAACGAATACAGGCCAAACACACCGCCGATTATATTAAGATAGGCGTAACTGTTAGCATCAACCGCTAGCCTGCGCATTTGAACCAGCGCATAAGCCAGAAGATAGCAAAACACGCCAATTAAGCCGACAACCGTATGCAGTTCCACCGGTCACTTCCCTTTCCAGACGTTGATAGCTCAGAAAAATAAAGCTTTTCAGGGTGTTCTGCCGCGCATTTTTCGCATACCCTCATGATAAATTCTCATGCAAGTTCAACAGGGGGTTTTGATATAAATCATCAAGGCAATCCATTGCGCCAATTTGAAACACCCGGGGTATTTCGCCTGCACCTATAAAATTCCAGCACGTACTATGGAGATAATTAATGAAAGATCATAATTCCCCTTTGACGAAATTAATGCAGGATGCACAACTTAGTCGTCGCGGCTTTATTACCAGCGCTTCCGCTGTGGGTATTACGAGTGCCATGGGCTTTTCACCGTTCTCTGCTTTTGCTGCTGAGCCGAAAAAAGGCGGCGTATTAAAACTGGGTATGTCAGGGGGAAATACCAGTGATACGCTGGATCCGACATTATTCAGCGACTGGGTACCGTTAAATCAGGCATATATGCTAATGAACGGCCTGATTGAAATTGATGAAAATAACCAGGCCACACCTGAATTATTCTCTTCCTGGGAAGCCAAACCGGGTGCCGCCGAGTGGGTGTTTACCGTTCGTGATGGCGTGACCTTCCATAACGGCAAGAAGCTCGATGCGGATGACATTCTTTACTCCATCAATCTGCATCGTGGCGACAAATCCAAAAGCGCCATCAAGACCCAGCTTGCGCCGATTACCGGCCTGACCAGACAGGGTGATAACCAGATCCTGATCACGCTGGAAAGCGGCAACGCCGACCTGCCGTATCTGCTGGCAGATTACCATCTGGTGGTGGTACCGGCAGGCTTCACCGACTGGTCTCACCCGATTGGCACCGGCGGTTTTATCTTTGATCAGTACGAACCGGGCGTGCGATCGCTGTTCAAACGCAATCCGAACTACTGGAAGCCGGATCGCGCCTTTGTCGATGCCGTGGAAGTGCTGGTCATCAACGACCCGACCGCGCGCACCAACGCCCTGATTTCCGGTCAGGTTCACGCGATTAACCGTGTCGATTTCAAAACCGTCGATTTCCTTAAACGCAGCCCGGCACTGAATATTGTGCGTTCATCCGGCGGTCAGCATTTCACTTTCCTGATGGATTGCAGCGTTGCACCGTACAACAACAACGATGTGCGCATGGCAATTAAACACGGCATCGATCGTCAGAAAATCCTCGACACCGTGCTGCGCGGCTACGGTTCGCTGGGCAACGACCACCCGATCCCAAAAACAGACCGCTTCTTCAATCACAGCCTGGAACAGCGCGTTTACGATCCGGACAAATCGCAGTTCTATCTGAAAAAAGCCGGTCTGACAGATCTCAACATCGAGCTGTCCTCCTCTGACGCCGCCTTTGCCGGTGCGCTCGACGCTGCTGCCCTGTTCCAGGGACAGGCACAGAAAGGCGGTATTCAGGTCAACATCAAACGCCAGCCTGCCGACAGCTACTGGGACGACGTGTGGATGAAAGCGCCGTTCAGCATGGGTTACTGGGGCGGACGTCCGACCGCCGATCAGATGTTCTCCACCGCCTATCAGTCCGACGCGAAATGGAATGACACCCACTGGAAAGATGAGAAGTTTGACGCCCTGCTGTTGCAGGCCCGTTCGCTGCTCGATGAAGGTAAACGCGCAGAAATCTATGGCGAGTTGCAAAGTATCGTGCGCGATAACGGTGGCGCGATGATCCCGCTGTTCGGCGATTATCTCGATGCGGCCAGCAAAAAAGTCGGCGGTATCAGGCCACATCCGATGTTCAACTTCATGGGTGGTCGTCTGGCCGAGCGTGTCTGGCTGGAGGCATGATGAAAAAACGGATTTTACAGCGGATCCTGACGGGTATTATCACGCTGTGGCTGGTTTCTGTGCTGATTTTTATCGGCACGGAAATGCTGCCCGGTGACGTCGCCACGGCCATTTTAGGCCAGAGCGCCACGCCTGAAACTGTTGCCGCGTTGCGCCTGCAACTCGGGCTGGATGAACCGTCGGTAGTACGTTATCTGCACTGGCTGGCGGGCATTATGCATGGCGACTTAGGGCATTCACTGGCAAACGGGCGGGCTATCAGCGACGAACTGCTGCCGCGTCTGGCGAATACCCTGTTCCTCGCGGGATACGCCGCAATCATCGCCATACCGCTGGCGGTAGGTTTAGGTATCGCGGCCGCTATCTGGCGCGGTTCCGTTTTTGACCGGCTGGCAAATACCCTGACGCTTATCAGCATTTCGGTGCCGGAGTTTTTTGTCGGCTACATTCTGGTGATCGCCTTCGCTATCCGTCTGACATGGTTCCCGAGCCTGGCAATGGTAGACAGCAGTTCCTCGTTTATCGACCGCCTTTATATCTGTACGCTGCCGATGCTCACCCTGACGCTGGTCGTGCTGGCGCATATGTTGCGCATGACGCGTGCGTCAGTCACTGCGGTGATGGCCAGTCCGTACATTGAAAGCGCGGTGCTCAAAGGCATTCCCCGCTGGCGTATCGTGGTCGCTCACGCCCTGCCGAACGCCCTTGCGCCGATCATTAACGTGGTGGCGTTCAATCTTGCGTATCTGGTGGTGGGTGTGATTCTGGTGGAAGTGGTGTTTGTCTATCCGGGCATCGGGCAATACATGGTAGATGCCGTGACCAAACGCGACCTGCCGGTGGTTCAGGCCTGTGGCCTGCTGTTTGGCGGCACTTACATTTTCCTCAACACCACCGCCGATTTACTGGCGATCTGGTGCAATCCACGCCTGCGCCATGCGCGCTAAAAGGGGGAACACATGAACCGATATTTCATTAACATCCCGCTGTCGGCCTGGATAGGAATTGTGATTATTGCGGTAAACCTGCTGGCGGCTATTTTTGCGCCCTGGCTCGCGCCGCACAGCGAAACCGAACAGGTCGGCGACATCTGGCTGCTGCCTTCCGCCGCCACGCCGTTTGGCACCGACAGCCTCGGGCGCGACATGCTTTCCCGCATTCTTTTTGGCGCACGCACCACCATTGCTATCGCGCTGACCATCACCTTCAGTTCTTTTATTATCGGCATTGTCACCGGCTTTACGGCGGCGATTTACGGCAAATGGGTCGACGTTGTGCTGTCGCGCATCGTCGATACCGTGATGTCGATTCCTGTGCTGATTTTTGCGCTGATCGTATTGTCGGTCATGGGCACGTCGATTCCCGTGCTGGTACTGACCATCGCCCTGCTTGATGCCACCCGCGTGTTCCGTCTGGCACGGCTGGTGGCGCAGGCGATTGTCTGTCAGGAATATGTCGAAGCGGCGCGTTTACGTGGCGAAGGGTTGCGCTGGGTGCTGTTCCGGGAAATCCTGCCTAACGCCCTGCCGCCGTTGCTGGCGGAATTCGGGATGCGTTTTTGCTTCACCTTCCTGTTCATCGCGGGCTTAAGTTTCTTAGGGTTGGGCATTCAGCCACCTTATGCCGACTGGGGCAGCATGGTACGTGACAACGCCCAGGCGATTAACTTTGGTCAGTTCGCACCCTTATATCCGGCGGCAGCGATTGCCCTGCTGACGATTGGCGTCAATCTGGTGGTCGACTGGCTGCTGGCCCGTAACAGCCTGCCGCAGGGAGATGAAGCATGACACGCACGATTTTAGAAATGCGCGGGCTGCGCATCGAAACCCTCGACGGTTCGCCGCTGGTGCAGGATATCTCTCTGAAACTGGCAGCCGGTGAAGTGCTCGGCCTGATTGGGGAATCCGGCGCCGGGAAATCAACCATTGGTCTGGCGGCACTGGGTTATGCGCGTCAGGGATGCCGGATTGCCGGGGGTGAAGTCTTTCTTGATGGCACCGATATCGTCTCTCAGCCTTCGCACATCAAACGCCAATGGCGCGGCAAACGCGTGGCGTATGTGGCACAAAGCGCGGCGGCCGCGTTTAATCCCGCGCTGACCATCGAAAAACAGGTCTGCGAAGGCCCTGTCCGCCACGGTCTGATGAGCAAAGAAGAGAGCCGTCAGTGGGCAATATCCCTGTTCCGCTCACTCGATTTGCCGGACCCTGAAAACATCGGCAAACGCTATCCGCATCAGCTTTCCGGTGGCCAGCTTCAGCGTGCAATGGCCGCAATGGCCATGTCCTGTAAGCCTGATTTGCTGATTATGGACGAGCCGACTACCGCACTGGACGTCACCACACAGATTGAAGTGCTGGTGATGCTGCGCAAACTGGTGCGCGAATTCAATACCGCCGCGCTGTATATCACCCACGATCTGGCCGTGGTCGCCCAACTTGCCGACCGGATTATGGTGCTGCGCCACGGTAAAGAAGTGGAAACCGGCAGCACGCAGACCATTCTGGAAAATCCGCAGCAGGAATATACCCGCCGACTGGTAGCGGAGCGTGAACACGCACTGACGCCGCTGACCGGCGGCCATGAAACGGCCGGTCAGCCATTGCTGACGATGCGCAAACTCAGCACTGGCTACAATGGTAAGCGGGTGGTACATGACGTCAGTCTGCAACTGCCGCGTGGCAAAACGCTGGCGATTATCGGCGAATCCGGCAGCGGCAAAAGTACGCTGGCAAAGGCGCTCGTTGGCTTGCTGGCGGACACCGAAGGCACGGTAGATTTCGACGGCATGTCGCTTTCGCATAATTTCCATCAGCGCAATAAAGAAACGCTGCGCCGCATACAGATGATTTATCAGTTGCCTGACGTGGCGCTCAATCCGCGCCAGACCTTGCTGGATATCATCGGCCGCCCGCTGACATTCTATTTCGGCATGAGCAAAAAGCAGGTACGCGGGCGCGTGGAAGAATTACTGCGACTCACCGAACTGCCAGTCAAACTGATCGACCGTCGCCCCGGCGAACTTTCCGGCGGGCAGAAGCAGCGCGTTTGTATCGCCCGCGCGCTGGCCGCGCAGCCGGAACTGATTATCTGCGATGAAGCCACGTCGGCACTCGATCCGCTGGTGGCAGAAGAAGTGCTGAATCTGCTGCGTCGCTTACAGGAACAGCTCGGGCTGTCGTATCTGTTTATCACCCACGATCTGGGCACGGTAAAACGTATCGCCCACCAGGTGGCGGTGATGTATCAGGGTCAGGTCGTCGCCAGCGGTGATACCGACGTAGTCTTCAGCGCGCCAATGCACAGTTACACCGAAAAACTGCTGACCTCCGTACCGGAAATGCGCACAAGCTGGCTGGACGAGGTTCTCGCCCTGCGCGGCGCGGCGCTTCCTGCGGCAGCCATTTCTTCGACAGGAGTCTTATGAGCACCAAACGTATCGTGACTGAATTCCCTCATGCCGTCACCGTGACTGAACATCTGTGGATCCCGCTGAGCGACGGCACACGCCTCGCTGCCCGTCTGTGGTTGCCGGATGACGCTGAACACCAGCCGGTTCCGGCCATTCTCGAATACATTCCTTACCGCAAACGCGACGGCACCCGCACCCGCGATGAACCGATGCACGGCTTTTTCGCCGGTAACGGCTATGCCGTGGTGCGCGTGGATATGCGCGGCAGCGGCGAATCCGACGGATTGCTGGCGGATGAATACCTGTTGCAGGAACAGGACGACGCGCTGGAAGTCATTCAGTGGATCACCGGACAACGCTGGTGCAGCGGCAACGTCGGTATGATGGGGAAATCCTGGGGCGGTTTTAACAGCCTGCAGGTCGCAGCCCGTCGCCCTGCCGCCCTGAAAGCCATCATCACCGTGTGTTCAACGGATGACCGTTACCGCGACGATATTCACTACAAAGGCGGCTGCCTGCTTAATGACAATCTCTGGTGGGGCGGCATTATGCTGGCGTACCAGAGCCGTCCTGCCGACCCCGCACTGGTCGGCGAAAGCTGGTACAAAGACTGGCTTAACCGTCTGGAAAACATGCCTTTCTTCCCGGCACTGTGGATGGAACATCCGCTGCGCGATGCATACTGGCAGCATGGTTCGGTGTGCGAAGACTGGTCCGCCATTCAGTGTCCGGTGATGGCCATCGGTGGCTGGGCGGACGCCTACAGCAATGCGGTGTTCCGTCTGATGGATAACCTGAAAGTGCCACGTCGCGCCATTCTCGGCCCGTGGGCGCATATCTATCCGCAGGACGGCACACCGGAACCGGCGATCGGTTTCTTGCAGGAAGCGGTACGCTGGTGGGATCACTGGCTGAAAGGCGAAGACAACGGCGCGATGGCAGGGCCGATGATCCAGACCTGGTTGCAGGACAGTCAGCCGCCATCGGCGATGCGTCCGTTCAGCAAAGGGGAATGGGTCGGATTTGATCGCGGCACCGCCAGCAATATCAATCACAGTCCGCGCTGGCTGACACGCGGCCAGCTCAATACCCAGCCGGACGTTGACGCGGGGGTTATCAATATCTGTTCACCGCAGAATCATGGTCTGATGGCCGGTGAATGGATGGGCGCAGGCGTGCCCGGCGAAATGCCGCCGGATCAGCGTGTCGATGACGGCATGGCGGAAATCTTCGACGGCGAACCGCTGGCTGAACCGCTGACCATTTTCGGCTTCCCGGAATTTACCGTCGAACTAAGCAGCGATAAACCGGCCGCCATGTTGTATGTCCGGCTTTCTGACGTCGCGCCGGACGGTTCGGTAAACCGTGTCACCCACGGCTGGCTGAATCTGTCGCATCTGCATGGCCATGACCAATCTGTGCCGCTTATTCCTGGCCAGAAAGTCAAAGTACCGGTACAACTGGACGGCATCGCGCACCGCTTTGCCACCGGCCACCGGATGCGTATCTCGCTGGCGACCACCTTCTGGCCGATGATCTGGCCGATGGCTGAAGCGGCGACGCTGACCTTAGATTTACACAGTGCGCAGCTCAGCCTGCCGGTGTGCGAGCAACCGGTTTCCATCGACGGCCCGATTGCTGAACCGCAAAGCGCACCGCTGACGCCGCAAACCTTACTGTCACCCGGCCGCGTTGACCGCAACATCACTTACGATTTCCTCACCGACGCCTGGACCAGCGTGACCAACGGTGTGGGTGGCGTTTTCGGTGAAGGCGTTTACCGCTTCGATGATATCGATACAATCGTCGATCACAATCTGCGGCGCGAGCTGACGGTCAGTAACAGTGATCCGTTATCCGCGCGCTATCTGCTGACGCAAACCATGAAGATGGGGCGTGAAGGCTGGTGGATGGAAGCGGAAATCACCCTCGAACTGCGCAGCGACCTGACGCACTTTATCGTCAGCGGCGATATGGTGGTCAGCCTGAACGGCGAGGAAGAGTTCACGAAATACTGGCACGAAAGGATTGCGCGGTAAGGCTTTGTTTGCTCCTGTAAGCCGGGGTTTGGCCTTGCTCCTCCCCCTGCGAAGGGGGAGCCGGGAGGGGGTTTTAAGGGCTGATACCTGGTCAGTGCAAACTTCAACTTATTGATTTCGCTTTAATACCCCACCCCAACCCTCCCCTTCGCAGGGGAGGGAGCCGATCGAGCCATTGCGGGTTTTGCTTTCTGCTCCTCCCCTTCGCAGGGGAGGAGCCGATCGAGCTCTGAATTAAATCTCAGGAATAATCGGCGTAATATCCCGGCTTTCCAGTACCCGCCCGTCCTGCGCATGAATTTCCAGCTTACGCAGCGGCTGGCGGTTTTCACTATCCACCAGTTGCGTACAGGCTTCGCCTTCTTCAAACAAATATTCACTTCCCCACTGCCCCAGCGCGACCAGCACCGGTTGCAGCGCCCGCCCTTTTTCGGTCAGCACGTAATCCTGATACGCCGAGCCATCTGCCGCCGGTTCAATCTTCATAATCCCTTCGGCGACCAGCGCTTTCAGGCGGGTGCTGAGAATGTTTTTCGCCGCCCCCAGACTGCGCTGGAATTCGCTGAATCGCGAGATGCCGTACATCGCGTCGCGGACAATCAGCAATGTCCACCAGTCGCCGATTAAATCCAGCGCACGGCCAGCCGGACACGGCGTGTTTTCCAGACGGGTTCGTTTCATGGCACTTCCTGCTCATAGGGTCGGAAAAAATCTGGTTGCATTATAAAACCACCGGTGCTAAAAATCACCTGGTTTTATTATTAAACCACTTACTCAACACCGCCGAGGTTCTACCATGTCAGATACAATTCGCTCTCAGTCCGTGGCCTTAATCACCGGCGCATCAAGCGGCATCGGTGCCACTTACGCCGACCGTCTGGCGAAACGGGGCTATGATTTAGTGCTGGTTGCCCGTGATGCCGCACGCCTGAAAACCCTGTCTGAACGCCTGCAACATGAAACCGGTGTAAAAATCACCGTGTTGCCCGCGGACTTAACCCGCAGCGAAGATTTAGCCCGCGTTGAGGATTTTATCCGCGCCACGCCGCAGATTTCCCTGCTGATAAATAACGCCGGGGCTTCGCTGAAAGCCGGTTTTGAAAACAGCGACGCCGATGCCATTGAGAATCTGATCACCCTGAACGTCACCTCAGTTGCGCGCCTTTCCCGCGTGGCGTTTGATGGTCTGATCAAACATCCTGACGGCGCGATCATTAATATCGCGTCCGTGATGGCGCTGATCCCGGAATTGCAATCTGCGGTGTATTCTGCCACCAAAGCCTTTGTGCTGACCTTCAGCCAGACGCTGCAGTTTGAAATGGCCGCACGCGGCCTGTACGTTCAGGCGGTGCTGCCTGCCGCGACGCGTACGGAAATCTGGGAACGTTCGGGCAAAAATATCGATGAAGTGCCGGGCGTGATGGAAGTGGGTGAGCTGGTGGATGCCGCCTTGCTGGGCTTTGACCGCAAAGAAAAAGTCACCATTCCGCCATTGCAGGACGAAAAACAGTGGGACGATTTTGATGCCCTGCGCGGTGCGATGGTGCCGAACTTCCTGCAGGCTCATGCCGCACCGCGTTACAAAGCCTGACAGGGACACATTGACCAGTAACATAAATTTACTGGTCAATGTTGATTCGCTTTGCAAATATGTTAATTCGATAACTTTGTGAAGTGAATACGATGACTGACTATGTAATTGCTGCACCTGAAGTTCCGTCTCTCGCCGTCGAAGGCCAGAGCGCCCGTTTCCCGCTGCGCCGCGTGTATTGTGTTGGCCGTAACTATTCCGAGCATGCCCGTGAAATGGGTCATGATCCCGATCGCGAACCGCCGTTTTTCTTTGGCAAACCGGCTGATGCCGTGGTTCCCGCCAGCGGCAATGTGCCGTATCCGAGCCTGACCGAAGACCTGCACTATGAAGTGGAACTGGTCGTCGCGATCGCCAGAGGCGGTAAAAATATTGCCGCTGAAGACGCGCTGTCACACGTCTGGGGTTACACCGTGGGTGTGGATTTGACCCGTCGAGATATTCAGGCACAGGCCAAGAAACTGGGACGTCCGTGGGATTTCGCCAAAGGGTTTGATGCTTCCGCACCGGCGAATCCGCTGCTGCCGGTGAGTCAGACAGGTCATCCGGCGGCCGGTAAAATCTGGCTCGACGTGAACGGTGAGAAACGTCAGCGCGGTGATTTGAGCGACCAGATCTGGCAGGTAGCGGACGTTATCAGCTATCTGTCTCAGGCGGTGGAACTCAAGCCGGGTGATGTGATCTATACCGGTACGCCGGCAGGTGTTGGCCCGGTCGTGCGCGGTGACGTGATCACCGGCGGTATCGAAGGACTGAGTGATTTCAGCTTCACTATCGTGTAATGCATGCGGACGCCTTATTTCAGGCGTCCTTCTCACCAATTTTCCGGGCCATTTCTTCCTCAACCAGCGGAATAAGCTTCCTGAACGCGCAGGCGCTTGAAGGATCAAACAGCGACAGCGTCTCTATCTGGCTCAGTAAAATCACCTTGCGAAACTTCAGTGCACTCACCGGCTCTGACACCGGCGTGATGCCATGTTCCTGATAATAGCGGGCATAATTATGCTCCACGCGCAGCTCCAGCGTTTCTTTATCGCGATAACCGCTGATCATCGGGATCACCACCACGTTGTCCGACGAACTGGTTTCGAACTTTGCGGTATGTACCATGCCGACGTACACACGCCGCGACTGTAACGTGATGAACACCATATCGCCCTCTTCCATACACTGGTACAACAGCCCCTCCACGCCGTTGGCGCGGGTGAGTTGTTTGTACAACTGTCGGCGTCCGGCCGTATTGAGGCGCAGGCCCGGCGACCAGGTGGTACGTACCAGACACAGCATCACGGAGACCGCGAGCATAATAACTACCGGTGCCTGAATGCCTAAAAAACTCCAGTTGATAAAATCACGCTGGTAGTGCACATCCTGATGCAGATGTGGCAAGGCAGGCAGCCAGTTGATGACCTCGGAAATCCCCCACAACGCCAGATACACCAGCGCTATCACCAGCACGCCCTGCAGGACAAAAATACAGCCATACAGCGCCACCAGAAAATAGACGTCCCAGCCGAAGGTGCGTTTAAGTTTGAAGCGTGATGAGATGTCTCGGGTGGTATACCAGTAGCCGCAGACCATTAAGACCATGAAAACCGCTGTCGCCATTACAGTACGCTCATGCGTTTGACGTGGCGGGCAAAGTCTTCCTGCATCTCCTGATTGGCAAGATTGACGGACGCCGTGCCGTTTTCATCAATCAAAATACGCTCGCCTTCTTCCAGCGTGTCTTCCATGTCAGCGTTACTGAACAGCCCGAGGAACTTTTCCGGGCTGGAGAATAGGTGTAAAACAATTTTCAACACAGGCTTGCCTCTCATAACAAAAGAATAAGCCTAGTCAAAGGAGAGAGACGCTGTGCCTGTTTCGGATTTTTTTACAGTGCGGAAAGAATAAATATCCTCCGGCATAGCCGGAGGTTTTTCATATGCGCCTGTAAGGCTCTGTTACCAGCCGCGCCCTAACAGGCGCATAGCAATCTGACATTTGCATCCAAATTCGTTACTTACCGCCCGTAAACGGGCTCCCTGGATACGGGATTGATAACTGTTCCCCTAGTTTATCCTGCTCCAGTTGGTGCTTTATGTATTCCTGGATCTTCGATGTATTTTTACCCACTGTATCTACATAATACCCTCGGCACCAAAACTCCCTGTTCCTGTATTTGAATTTAAGATCACCAAATTGTTCATATAGCATCAGACTACTTTTGCCCTTCAGATACCCCATGAAGCTCGATACACTCATCTTCGGCGGGATTTCCACAAGCATATGGATGTGATCTGCACAGCATTCTGCTTCCAGAATGTGCACATTTTTCCATTCACACAGTTTTCTTAAAATACTCCCTACTGCACGGCGTTTCTCGCCGTAGAAGACCTGCCTTCGGTATTTAGGCGCGAAAACTATGTGATATTTACAGTTCCATCGGGTGTGCGCTAAGCTCTTTTCGTCCCCCATTGGGACCCCCTTTTGATTTCTTGTTTGACCAATGCAGTTGCCAGACCGCAAGGTGTTTTAACAAATCAAAAGGGGTTTTTATATCCGGCTCAAAGCTGGAAGCTTTACGGAACCCCCAGCCTAGCTGGGGGTTTTCTATAGACAAAAAGGGCCGCCTTTATGGCAGCCCTTTGCTGAAAATTTGCGAAACAAATTACTGCGCTTCAACACTTTTCTGATGCGCTTCTTCGTGTGCAGCCTGTTCGGCATGCACTTCAGCAGCACGTTTGCGCAGACCAATCCAGCCCAGGACCAGCAGGAGGATCAGCACCGGGATGGTCGCCACCGTGTAGGTGCCGTTCGGGTAGTCAAATGCCATCAGGATCAGCACGCCCGCCAGGAACGCCAGCGTCAGCCATGAGGTTACCGGTGCCCACGGCATCTTGAAGGAAACGTCTTTCGCACGCCCTTCCTTGATGGCGGTACGCAGTTTCATCTGACAGACAATGATGAAAGCCCATGAACTGAGAATGCCGAGTGACGCAACGTTCAGGACGATCTCAAACACTTGTGAAGGTACGTAGTAGTTGAGGATAACACCGATGACGTAAATGCCGACAGTGACCAGAATACCGGCGTACGGCACCTGCTGGGCACTCATCTTCGACATAAATTTCGGTGCTGAACCGCCCATCGACAGGGAGCGCAGAATACGACCGGTGGAATACAGACCGGAGTTCAGGCTTGAGAGCGCCGCCGTCAGCACCACGATATTCATGATGGTTCCGATGTAAGGCACGCCCAGCTTACTGAAGAAGGTGACAAACGGACTTTGTCCCGCCTGATACGCATTCCACGGCAGCAGCAGCACCAGCAGCACCACGGAGCCGACGTAGAACAAAGCAATACGCCAGATCACACTGTTAATGGCTTTCGGCAGCACTTTCTCAGGATCTTTGGTTTCGCCCGCCGCTGTCCCAACCAGTTCAATGGCCGCAAATGCAAAGACCACGCCCTGCACCAGAACCAGCGCCGGTAACAGCCCGTGCGGGAAAATACCGCCGTTGTCGGTGATCAGATGCAGGCCGGTGGTGTTACCGTCCAGTTGTTTGCCGGTGCCGAGGAACACCACGCCAACGACCAGGAAGATAGCGATCGCCGCCACTTTGATCAGTGCAAACCAGAATTCCATCTCAGCAAACCACTTCACGCCGATCATATTCATGGTCGCCACAATCGCCAGTGCGCCCAACGCAAACATCCATTGCGGAACATCACCGAAGGTTCCCCAGTAGTGCATGTACAGAGCCACTGCGGTGATATCGACAATGCCGGTCATCGCCCAGTTAAGAAAATACATCCAGCCTGCTACATAAGACGCTTTTTCACCCAGAAACTCACGGGCATAGGATACGAAGCTGCCGCTGGTCGGACGGTGTAAAACCAGTTCACCCAGGGCACGCAGAATAAAGAATGAGAAAATACCACACACCGCATACACGATAGCCAGCGCCGGGCCAGCCATCTGTAAACGCGCACCCGCGCCGAGAAACAGACCGGTACCGATAGAACCACCAATGGCAATCATCTGAACCTGACGGTTGCCCATACTCTTGTGATAACCGTGATCGTGCGAGTCCAGCCAGCGCCGTTTAGCCGCGTGCTTCGCCTCTGCCGTTTTCTTATGAGACTTCATTATGAGTTGTTCTCCAAAATAACCTTCACCTGACGCCGGGTGCTGCAAGCAAACGATTGCAAGCCCCGCCGTTTATGGGGTTTACCCACTGTAGTTTTTTTAGCCGGAACTGTTTTGGTGCAATAACGGCGAAGGATGCTACCTGTTCTCACTAACCGTGGCAAAAAAAACCGTCATTAAAAATTGTGAACAGTCATATTTCGCGATGCAAATTTTGCGTCTGCGTGCGGTCAGGACGATTATTTTGGCAGACTCTCTTTTCTCACCCGTTCGATATTAATGGAGAGATACATAATTTCTTCCGTGGTCAGTTCGCGCTGATATTGCGCGGCCAGATAATCGCCGATTTTTTCCGCGCACAACCACGCCTGCGGATAATTCTCTTTCACCGCCACATGCAGGGTCATGTCGTCGTCGGCTACCACCGTGCGGCTGAGCATGCGCTGGGCGAAGAATTTAAGATGGGTGACGAAACGCTGGTAGCTCAGCGACTCTTCGTCATATTCGATACGCAACTGATATTTCACCAGGTTGAGGATTTCCTGCATCACGCGGGTGATCTGCGCCACTTCAGGCATTTCGCCGTTAAGCTGTGCATTGACCAGATGCAGGGCAATAAAACCGGCTTCATCTACCGGCAGCCGCACGCCGAGACGCGAATCGATGATCTCCAGCGCTTCCAGCCCGAGGGCATATTCTTTCGGGTACAGACGGCGGGTTTCCCACAATAAGGCGTTGCTGATCGGCACGCCCTTCTTCTGACGTTCAATGGCAAAATTGCAGTGATCGGTGAGGGCGATATACACGTTTTCCTGTAATTTCCCCAGCCGCCCGCGCGCCAGCGAAATAATCTGATCACAGGTGGCCATCACTTCCATCGGAATATGCGACAACAACTCCGTCAGATGTGCGACCAGTTCGTCATTCTGCAGGGCGAAGATTTTCTCGATTTTGCTGCCATCCAGTTCATCCCCGGCTTTTTTCATAAACGCCAGCCCGCGCCCCATAACCACCTGTTCGCGTTGCTGTTCGTTGACGACAACCACCACATTATTATTGAGTATTTTGGCGATTTTCATTGCAACTCCCTGAAAAGAAAAACCCGATCGTCCGCACGGATGATCAGGTTTTGTCTGCCGCAGTCTGCGGTTCTGCCGGGTAATTTTACCAGATCCGATCCGCCGTCAGGGGTAAATTTTGCACTCAGAACGTGACGATGGCCTTAAGTCCCTCAAGACAGGGAGCAGATCAGGACGTTAATGACGCACCGTTTGAATTGATCACTTCCTGATACCAGAAGAAGCTTTTCTTACGGCGGCGCTCCAGCGTGCCATTTCCCTGATCATCGCGGTCGACGTAGATATAACCGTAGCGTTTGGAGAATTCCGCTTTCGAGGCGCTGACCAGATCAATCGGCCCCCAGCTGGTGTAACCCATCACTTCCACACCATCTTCAATGGCTTCACGCACCTGAACCAGGTGGTCATTGATGTACTGAATACGGTAATCATCATGAATACTGCCGTCGGCTTCGACTTTATCGCGCGCGCCCAAACCGTTCTCGACAATAAATAACGGTTTCTGATAACGGTCATAAAGCTCGTTCATTAAGAAGCGCAAGCCTTCCGGGTCAATCTGCCATCCCCATTCCGAACTTTGCAGATGCGGGTTCGGCACCATATTTAATATATTGGCCCGCGCTTTAATATTTTGTTCTTCATCCGTGGTGACACAACCGGTCATGTAATAACTGAATGAGATAAAATCGACGGTTTCTTTTAACGCGGCTTTATCTTCAGCCGTAATATTTATTTCCATACCCCGGTCTTTAAAGAAACGCCGCATATACGCCGGATAGGCGCCACGCACCTGCACATCGCCGAAGAATAACCAGTCGCGGTTTTGCTGCAAGGTTTCCATCATATCGGCCGGTTTGCAGGTCAGCGGATACAGCATTCCGCCAAGCAACATGTTACCGATTTTACCGTCAGGAATGATCTCGTGACAGGCTTTAACTGCTTTGGCACTGGCAACCAGCTGATGGTGGATGGCCTGATAAACTTCCTGCTTGCTGCTGTCTTCCGGCAACCCGACGCCGGTGAACGGCGCATGCAGCGACATATTTATCTCGTTAAAGGTCAGCCAGTGCTTCACTTTATCTTTATAGCGGGTGAACACGGTACGGGCGTAATTTTCAAAGAAACCGATGGTGTCGCGGCTGCCCCAGCCACCGTGTTTCTTCACGAGGCCATACGGCATTTCGTAGTGCGAAAGCGTCACCAGCGGTGTAATACCGTATTTAGCCATTTCATCAAACAGGCGGTCGTAGAATGCCAGACCCGCTTCATTCGGCTGTGATTCATCACCCTGCGGGAAGATACGCGTCCAGGCGATTGAGGTACGCAGCACGGTAAAACCCATTTCGGCGAACAATTTCATGTCCTGCGGATAACGGTGATAGAAGTCGATGGCAACATCTTTCACGCCGAAATCCCCTTCCGTACGTTCCTGCACCGGACCGAAAACGCCCTGCGGTTGCAGATCGGATGTGGATAAGCCTTTACCGTCTGTCAGGTATGCCCCCTCCACCTGATTGGCTGCGACGGCTCCGCCCCATAAGAATCCGTTTGGAAATTGTTTGTTCATATGAACCTCCAGGCTCTGTTCGTTAGCGTAATAAAGTCAGTAAAGGGGTCTGTTCGCGGGCATCCTGCCCGACACCGGCCGGAATGACGTCAAGATAATCATCACTGTTGGTGACAATCACCGGTGTAGTCAGGTCATAACCCGCATCCGTAATGCCCTGCAAATCGAATTCCAGAAGCAGATCACCCTGTTTCACCACCGCATCGACAGCAACGTGTGGCGTAAAGAATTTGCCGTCGAGTTTCACGGTGTCGATGCCGACGTGGATCAAAATTTCTGCACCGCTTTCCGATTCAATTCCGATGGCGTGATGGGTTTTGAACAGTGAAACCACCGTGCCATCCACCGGTGACACGACTCTTCCGCTGACAGGCACAATGGCCACACCTTTACCCAGCAGGCCGCTGGCGAATGTCGGATCTTTTACTGCCTCGAGTGCGATACACGAACCGCTCATCGGACTGGCAATCAGCGTTTTGCCACGCGGTGCCTGGATGGCTTCCGCTTTGGCTTTTTCGCTGACTGCCGGTGCGACCGCTTCTTCTTTCATCCCGAAGAAATAAGTCGCCAGTGCGGCAAACAGTATGGCAACCAGGGTACCGGCAATCGCCGCAGTCACCGTGTTATTAAACCCTGCCGGCGGAATAATCTGGGTGAAGGTGAAAATACTGGCGAAACCGAAGGAGTAGGCAGTAGTCTGGAAATAGCCGAGGATCGCCGCGCCCAGCGCCCCGCCGATGCAGCCGAAAATGAACGGACGGCGATGCGGCAAGGTGATGCCATAGACCGCCGGTTCAGTAATACCGAAAATCCCGGCGCTGATCGCCGACCCTGCCAGCGCTTTGGTACGGGCATCTTTGGTGCGCAGCATCACACCAGCGACCGCACCGACCTGCCCCATCACCGCAGGCAGTAACAGCGGAAGCATGGTGTCATGGCCGAGCACGCTGAAGTTGTTGATCATCAACGGCACCAGCCCCCAGTGCAAACCGAAGATCACACAAACCTGCCACAGAGCGCCCATAAAGGCCCCCGCGACCATCGGGCTGACGTGATAAACAAACTGGTAGCCATTGGCCAGTTGCTGACTGGCCCAGGTCGCCACCGGTCCGATAACCAGGAATGTCAGCGGCACTATCACCATCAGGCAAATCAGCGGTGTGATGAAGTTACGCAGCGCACCGGGCAAAATTTTCATCGCCCGTTTTTCCAGCCAGCTTGATGCCCACGCGGCCAGAATCACCGGGATGACCGAAGAGGCATAATTGATAAAGACCAGCGGGATGCCGAAGAAATGCTCGCCCTGTGCGCCGGGCTGCTGCGCATTAAAGGCGGCGATCATCAGCGGGTGCACCATCGCGCCGCCAATCATCATGGTCACAAACGGGTTACCACCGAATTTTTTACCGGCGGTATATCCAATTACCAGCGGGAAGAAATAGAACATAGCGTCGCTGGCGGCGAACCAGACTTTATAGGTCCCGCTTTCAGGCACCATCCAGCCACAGGCCAGCGCCAGTGCCAGAAAACCTTTCAGGATCCCTGATGCGGCCATAATGCCGATAAACGGCGTGAATATGCCTGAGATGACATCAATCGCCCTTGCGAACAAACTGCCTGTGTCGCCGGTATCGTCATCACCACTTTCGGAAAGCGCGCTGCCTTTCACCAGTGCGTCATACACCGCACCGACGTGGTTGCCGATCACCACCTGAAACTGACCGCCGCTCTCGACCACCATGATGACGCCCGGATTTTCTTTCAGCCCGGCGGCATCAGCTTTGCGGGTGTCTTTGAGTTTAAAGCGTAAACGGGTAGCGCAATGTACCACGCTGTTAACGTTGTCCTTTCCGCCCACTCTGCGGAGAATTTCATCGGCTAATGTTCTGTATTCCATAATGTCATCTCATCAGAGTAATGGCGTCGTGCACGACATTGCCGTTGTGTTTCAAAGGGGCGGCCGGCCCCTGAATTCAGGCCAAAAAAAAACCTAAACTTCTCATTTCTTCGCCATATACAAAGAAATGAGAAATTTAGGTTTTGCCTGTCAGACAGTAACAATCCTGCTTTCTGAACCGGATTCTCTGGCGAATCGTAAACAGAAACAAGTCGTAATATCCGCCGGATGATGAAATTGTGATCGGCTTCAGATTTTATGCAGACAGACACCCGTCCCTGGGCCTCCGTCTTTTTTCGTCTTATCTAGCGCAGCCCTGCCACCGTGAATCCGCCATCCACCAGCAGATTCTGACCGGTCACAAACCTCGCTTCATCACTGCACAACCACGCCACCACATCGCCGACATCTGCCGGTTGGCCCACGCGCCCTGCCGGGGTCATACGCACAAAAGGGATCAGTGTTTCTTCATTGGCTCCCAGCCGCCGCGCCATGGGGGTATCGATAATGCCGGGATTAACGTTATTGATGCGGATATTCTGCGCGCCGGTTTCCAGTGCTATAGCGCGGATCATCGCGTCAAGTCCGCCTTTGCTGGCGGAATACGCCGCAGAGCCAATACTTGCTCCGTGCGCCAGCCAGGAAGAGGTATTCACAATCGCGCCGCCACACCCTGCGGCAGTCATGGCTTCCAGCTGATATTTCACGGACAGCCAGACGCCTTTCAGATTGGTGGCAATCACCCGGTCAAATTCTGCTTCTGTCATGTCACTGACCGGCGCAAAACCTTCCACACCCGCGTTATTAAACGCGGCGTCCAGTCGCCCGTAATGCGCCAGCGTCGCGGCAATAAGGTGCCGGACCTGTGCGCTGTCTGACACATCGGTCGGCACCGCCAGGGCATCACCGCCGCGTTCACGGATCATCATCACCGTTTCCTGCAGTTCTGCTTCCCGCCTGCCTGCCACCACGACGTTCGCACCATCGCGTGAAAATGCCAGTGCGGCCGCCCGCCCGATGCCCGAACCGCCGCCCGTGACCAGCGCAACCCGCCCCTGTAACCGTAATGTCTGAGACATGTTTTCTCCCGTTGATGAATGTTCCGAACCGAGACCTGACTATAAGTGGATTGATTGATGTGAATAAGCCATGCTATATCGCATGCTTTACTGGCTCTCATTCATCAACAGGAAACTCATGCGCCCCCACGAATTCGGAGAACTGACCGCCTTTGTCGCCATTGCGGAAGAGAAGAGTTTTCGCAAGGCCGCGGCGCGGCTGAACTTAACCGCTTCGACGCTGAGCCATTCCTTACGATCACTGGAAGAGCGTCTGGGTGTACGGTTGCTGAACCGCACCACGCGGCAGGTGTCGCCAACCGAAGCGGGTATCGCCCTGCTGGCGGACATCGCGCCGGCATTATTGGCCATCTCCGGCGCGGTGGAAAACGTGAATGCTTTCAGGGAAATGCCGCAAGGTACAGTGCGAATTAATACGCCGCGCATCGCCGCCGACATGGTTTTCCTGCCCCAGTTGGGTGAATTTTGTCAGCAGTATCCGGATATCACGCTCGAGCTTGCCACCAATGACGGTTTTGTGGACATCATCAGTGAAGGTTTTGATGCGGGGGTACGCATCCGGGGCGATGTTCAGCAAGACATGAATGCTGTACGCCTGACCGCCGATTTTCACTCTGCGGTGTACGGTTCGCCGGATTATTTCGCAAGACACCCGCAACCCCAAACCCCTGCCGATTTGAAAAACCATGCCTGCATCGGGCGTCGGGAAATTGCCAGCGGTTCGCTCTATCGCTGGGAATTTGAAAAAGACGGGCGACAGAGGGTGGTGCCTGTCCGGGGGCCGCTGGTGGTTGACAGCGTCAGCATGATGACCCGCGTTGCACTCGACGGCGTCGGACTGGTGTACAGCGCGCAGAGTGCAGAACATGATGCGCTGGTGGCGGAAGGTAAGCTGATCCGGGTACTGGAAGACTGGTCGGTCACCTTTCCCGGATTCTTTCTCTACTACCCCGGGCACCGTCAGTTGCCCGCTGCATTAAAAGCGGTGACCGGTTATTTCCGCTGGCGGGAACGTTTATAAAACCGCTGTCTCAGCCCGTTAACCGGCAATAATCTCCGGCACAGTCATTTCCTGCGGCGGTTTCGCCAGCCATATACCGCCTTTCATGCCTCCGGTGGTAATGATCAGTTTGATCCCGTTCACAAATAAAAAATAAAATCAAAAAACGTAATTTGTATATTCGTTTCCTCAATTGTTTACCTGAGTGCTATTCACAATACTTTTGGCATCAATTGATTTCCTCAGGTTATTTATCTTTCTTTTCATTAAAGACATTAATAATGATTTTTCGTCGGTTATCTCTCCTTACAGAAAGCAGGTAACAAATAATGATGATCACTCCGGTTCTTTCAGTAAAAGATAAAATTGGCTACGGACTCGGCGATATGGCCAGTGCGCTGGTCTGGCAAACGGCGACCTTGTTTCTCGCTTATTTCTACACGGATGTTTTTGGTTTACCCGCCGCGATTATGGGCACGCTATTTTTAGTGGTTCGCGCAGTGGATGCCTGTGTCGATCCCTGCATCGGCGCGCTGGTTGACCGCACCACCACGCGCTACGGGAAATTCCGCCCGTGGCTGCTGTGGTTTGCGATCCCGTTTGGGGTCTGTTGCCTGATCACTTTTTATGTACCAGACATATCACCGACCGGTAAAATTATTTATGCAGCAGTCACTTACACCTTACTCAGTCTGGTATATTCCGCCATCAATGTGCCGTATTGTGCGATGCCGGGGGCGTTAACGCTCGATCCGCGCGAACGCCATTCGCTGCAGTCGTGGCGCTTCGGGTTGTCATTTATCGGCGGGCTGGTGGTCACGGTGATCGCCCTGCCGCTGGTGGCAAAACTCGGCGCAGGTAACCCGCAGAAAGGCTATTTCTATGCCATGAGCCTGATGGGATTATTAGGTATCGTATTATTTTTCTGTTGTTTCGCCATGACCCGCGAGCGTTATCATCCGCGCAATGACACCTCCGGTTCGATGCTGAGCGATCTGAAATTACTGTGGAATAACGCACAATGGCGCATCGTGTTTATTTTTAATATTCTGCTGTTGTGCGCGGTGGTAATCCGTGGCTCCGCGACCATGTATTACGTGAAATATGTTCTCGCCCGCCCGGATCTGATTTTCAATTTTATTGTTTTTGGCATGATCGCCTCATTATTTGGCGCATTACTGTCTGAAAAATTATTAGGAAAATTCGACCGGGTTAAATCCTATCAGTGGACGATCCTGACGTTTGTGGTGTGTAACGCGGCTATTTTCTTTATCCCGTCTCCTTCCATTGGCCTTATTTTCGCCTTCAATCTGGTGTTCAGTTTTATCCAGAATCTCACGACGCCGCTGCAATGGACGATGTTCTCCGACGTGGTCGATCACGAGGAATCCCGCACCGGCCGCCGTCTTGACGGCCTGGTGTTTTCCACTGCGTTGTTTGCCATCAAATTCGGACTGGCGCTGGGCGGCGCCATCGTCGGCTGGGTTCTCGGCATGGTCGATTATGTGCCGAATGCCGCCACGCAAAGCTCTGGCGTGATGCTGACCATCAATTCGCTGTTCACGCTGGTGCCGTGCGCCTTGTTCCTGCTGATGGCCGCCCTGCTGTTTACCTACAAACTTAACAGCCGCACGATGCAGAACATCGCGGCATCCCTCGCCACCCGCCGTTCTTTCGGCGGCGAAGAGGAACCCGTGCTCAGCGGTACCCGCCCTTTGATTAATCAAGGAGATGCAAGATGACTCACCTTTATCAGGATGCTTCACAACCCGTTGCCACCCGCGTCGCCGATCTTCTGGCCCGCATGACGCCGGAGGAAAAATTCGCCCAGTTGCACGCGTTCTGGCTGATCCTCGACAGCAACGGCAATCACAAAGAACGTACCGATCTGAGCGACGATTTTGCCGGACACAAACAGAGCCAGGGACTGGAACAGCAACTGGCACTCGGTGCCGGGCAAATTACCCGGCCACTCGGCACCCATGTGGTCAGCCCGGCAGAAGGCGTACAGGCGCTGAACCGGCTGCAAAAAATGTTGGTGGAAGACACGCGGCTGGGTATTCCGGCGATGTTTCACGAAGAGTGTCTGGTCGGCCTGTTGTGCAAAGATGCCACGCTGTTTCCCTCATCACTGAGCTATGCCTCCACCTGGGATCCGCAACTGATGGAGCAGATTGCCGCCGCGATCCGCGACGAAGCACAAAGTGTCGGTTGTCATCAGGGGCTGGCGCCGGTGCTGGATGTGTCGCGCGATGTGCGCTGGGGACGTACCGAGGAAACCTTTGGCGAAGATCCGTATCTGGTTGGCGTCATGGCGACGGCTTACGTGCGCGGTTTGCAGGGCGAAAAACGTGACCTGCTGGCAACGCTGAAACATTACGTCGGGCATTCTTTCAGCGAAGGGGCGCGCAACCATGCGCCGGTGCATCTCGGTTTCCGCGAGCTGAATGACACTTTCCTGCTGCCGTTTGAAATGGCGGTAAAACTGGCGAATGCCGGTTCGGTGATGCCTGCCTATCATGATATCGACGGCCAGCCGTGCCACAGCGATCACTTCCTGCTGACGGAAGTGTTGCGCGAACAGTGGGGATTCGATGGCCTGATTGTTGCCGATTACGGCGGCGTCAGTCTGCTGCATCAGCATCATGGCGTCAGCCATGATGATGCGGAATCCGCCGCGCTGGCGTTTAATGCCGGTCTGGATATCGAATTGCCGAAAGGCGACTGCGCGCAACATCTGGCCGATGCGGTGTCGCGGGGTCTGATTGATATGGCGAAAATTGACGAGATTGTCGCCCGCGTGCTGACTGAGAAATTCCGTCTCGGGCTGTTTGAACAGCCTTATGCCATTGAGCCAGAGCCGCAACTTCAGCAACCCGCCACGCGGGAACTGGCCTGGCAAGCCGCTGTCCGTTCCATCACCCTGCTGGAAAACAATGGCATCCTGCCGCTCAGGCCCCGTTCCGGCCAGAAAATCGCTGTCATTGGCCCGACGGCAGATGATCCGCTGGCGTTGCTCAGCGGTTACAGTTTCCCGGTGCATCTGATCATCAGCGAAATGCAGGCGCAGACAGAACAGGTCATCACGCCGTTACAGGCTTTACGCGAGGCCTATGGTGAGCAAAATATCCGTTATACCCAAGGTTGCCATATTCTCGAAAAACGTACGGCAGGTGCGCCGGTATTCCCCGGCGATGCCGCAACACCCATGCAAAACTCGCCGGTGTCTCAGAGCACCGCGCTGATCCCGCAGGCCGTAAAACTGGCGCAGGAAAGTGACGTCGCGCTGGTGTTTGTCGGCGATCTGGCCGGTTTATTCCAGAGCGGTACTGTCGGCGAAGGCTCTGATACAGACAGCCTGCAACTGCCCGGCGTTCAGCAGCAGTTGCTCGAAGACATTGTGGCGACCGGCAAACCGACCATTGTGGTGATGACCGGAGGCCGTCCGTATTCTCTCGGCGGGCTGGAAGACAACGTCGCGGGATATCTGATGGCCTTCGCGCCCGGTCAGGAAGGCGGCCGCGCGATCAGCGATATCATCAGCGGCAAAGAAGCACCGTCCGGACGACTGGTGGTTTCCGTGCCAAAAAGCGCCGGTGCAATGCCCTATTATTACAATCACAAGCTGAAAAGTGGCGGCACGCCGGTCGCGTTCCACTTTGGCGCGACATACCCGTTTGGCTACGGACTGAGCGGCACCACGTTCCGCTATCATGATTTTCAGCTCAGTCAGCAACCGGTCGCCATCGAAAACGGAGATATTTCAGTACAGATTCAGGTAACCAACACCGGCAGTCAGACAGGTAGCGAAGTGGTGCAGGTTTATCTGCGCGACTGCGTGGCATCACTGGTGCGTCCGGTGCAGGAACTCAAAGCTTTCGAACGCGTTGAACTGGACGCCGGACAAACCGCGACGCTGAGTTTCAGCATCCCCACCGACATGCTGAATTTCACAAATCATGCGGGTAAACGCATCGTGGAACCGGGTTTTGTTGAAGTACAAGTCGGGTCATCAAGCGCGGATATTCATGCTACAGGCAAGGTGATGCTGGCAGGTGCAGTGCGGGAGTTGCCGCGCGACTGGCGGATGGTCAGCCGGTGTGACATTAATCAGTAATCACGGATGACGAAAAGCAAAACGGACGCTCAGGGCGTCCGTTTTGTATGCATACAACGCGTTGTTACTCAGTCTCTCTCGTGATACCAAAGTGCTTATACGCATGATTGGTTGCCATGCGACCGCGCGGTGTGCGCTGAATAAAGCCCTGCTGGATAAGGAAGGGTTCGATGACGTCTTCGATGGTCTCGCGCTCTTCGCCGATCGCCGCCGCTAAGTTATCCAGTCCGACCGGTCCGCCGGTGAACTTGTCGATAATCGCCAGCAGCAGTTTGCGGTCCATGTAATCGAAGCCTTCTGCATCGACGTCCAGCATATCCAGCGCGCCGTTGGCCACATCACCGTTAATGGTGCCGTCGCCTTTGACTTCGGCAAAGTCACGCACACGGCGCAACAGACGGTTGGCGATACGCGGCGTACCGCGTGAACGGCGGGCTATCTGATGCGCGCCCTCTTCCGACAACTCCAGCCCGAGGCAGGACGCGCTGCGCCCGACAATGTGCTGCAAATCTGCCACCTGATAAAACTCCAGACGCTGCACGATACCGAAACGGTCACGCAAAGGTGACGTCAGGGAACCGGCGCGGGTGGTCGCGCCAATCAGGGTAAACGGCGGAAGATCGAGTTTGATGGAACGTGCCGCCGGGCCTTCACCGATCATGATATCCAGCTGATAGTCTTCCATCGCCGGATAGAGAATTTCCTCGACGACCGGTGAGAGACGGTGGATTTCATCGATGAACAGCACGTCGTGCGGCTCGAGATTGGTCAGCATCGCCGCCAGATCGCCGGCTTTTTCCAGCACCGGCCCCGACGTGGTGCGTAAATTCACGCCCATTTCGTTCGCCACGATGTTAGCCAGCGTGGTTTTTCCCAGTCCCGGAGGGCCGAAAATCAACAGGTGATCGAGCGCATCTTTGCGTTGCTTAGCCGCCTGAATAAAGATTTCCATTTGCGAGCGCACATGAGGCTGACCGACGTATTCGTTGAGCAGCTTCGGGCGGATCGCACGGTCAATGACCTCTTCTTCACTGAAGACTTCGGAAGAAATCAGGCGGTCAGCTTCAATCATCGTTTACCTCACAGCGCCGCGCGCAGCGCTTCTCTAATTAACGTTTCAGATTCTGCACCCGGCTTCGCCACTTTGCTGATCATGCGGCTGGCTTCCGGGGGTTTGTATCCGAGGGATATCAGGGCTGCGACGGCTTCGCCTTCGGCATCAGACTCTTTAGCTTTCGACGCCGATGCAGGTAGCGTGATATCAGTATGATTGTTAAATAGATCACCGTTTAATCCTTTAAACCGGTCTTTCATTTCGACAACGAGGCGTTCTGCGGTTTTCTTACCGACGCCGGGTAACTTAATTAATGCGGTGATTTCTTCCTTTTCTACCGCACTGACAAACTGCTGTGCCGACATACCTGAGAGGATTGCCAGCGCCAGCTTCGGCCCGACGCCGTTGACTTTAATCAGCTCACGGAACAGCGCGCGCTCTTGTTTATCGTTGAATCCGTAGAGCAACTGAGCATCTTCACGGACGATAAATTGCGTGAAGATGATAGCTTCCTGACCCAGTTCCGGCAATTCATAAAAACAGGTCATCGGCATATGCACTTCATAGCCCACGCCGTTGGTTTCAAGCAGCACCAAAGGGGGCTGTTTTTCCAGAATAATGCCTCGTAGTCTGCCTATCACGTTCATTTTCCTTATCAGGTCAAAAGCAGCGATGTTTATATCATAAAAAAAGCTGGATGGATATCCAGCCCAATGGACTTGCGGCGTCTATCGCATACGTCCGCGCGCCATCTGCAATTTATCGCTGCTGAGCCGGATGGCATTCTGGCTCATGTGACAATGGGTGATGGCAATCGCCAGCGCATCGGCGGCATCCGCCTGCGGGTTCGCCGGTAATTTCAGGATCGAACGCACCATATGCTGCACCTGCGATTTTTCAGCGGCACCGGTACCGACGACGGTCTGTTTGACCTGCCTCGCGGCATATTCAAACACCGGCAGGTCCTGATTAACGGCGGCCACAATGGCTGCACCGCGCGCCTGCCCGAGCTTTAACGCAGAATCGGCATTCTTCGCCATAAATACGGATTCGATGGCAAAAAAATCAGGCTGAAATTGCGTAATGATTTCCGACACACCAGCGTAAATCAGTTTCAGACGTCCCGGCATATCGTCCACTACGGTACGGATACAGCCGCTCCCGAGATAACTGAGCTGACGCCCTGTCTGGCGGATAATGCCATAGCCGGTAATACGCGAACCGGGGTCGATCCCCAGAATAATAGCCATAGCCAGTCAACGCCTTGTGTTGTCGTTTTTTGCAAAGTTGGGGAGAGTATAAACTGCTGAGGCACAACAGGATAGCCAGCCGGTGGCAGCCACCGGCGGCACTGAGATTACAGAGTTTCTGCGATCTCGTCGGAGATTTCACCGTTGTGGTAAACCTCCTGCACATCGTCACAATCTTCCAGCATGTCGATCAGGCGCAACAGTTTCGGTGCAGTGTCTGCATCCATGTCGGCTTTGGTCGATGGGATCATGGTGACTTCTGCGGAATCAGCTTTATAACCTGCCGCTTCCAGCGCGTCTTTCACTTCACCCAGGTTTTCCCAGGCGGTGAAGACGTCGATAGCGCCGTCATCATAGGAAATGATGTCTTCTGCGCCCGCTTCCAGCGCAGCTTCCATCAGCACGTCTTCGTCCAGGCCAGGAGCGAAAGTGATCACCCCTTTTTTGGAGAACAGATAAGCCACGGAACCGTCGGTACCCAGATTGCCACCGGTTTTGGTGAAGGCATGACGCACTTCTGCCACGGTACGGTTGCGGTTGTCACTTAGACACTCGACCATGATGGCTGAACCGCCAGGGCCGTAACCTTCATAAATGATGGTTTCCATGTTGGTGTCTTCGTCACCGCCCACGCCACGCGCAATAGCACGGTTGAGGGTATCGCGGGTCATGTTGTTGGACAGCGCTTTATCAATAGCCGCGCGCAGACGAGGGTTTGAACCCGCATCGCCGCCGCCCAGACGTGCAGCAGTAACCAGCTCACGAATGATTTTAGTGAAAATTTTGCCGCGTTTAGAATCTTGCGCCGCTTTGCGGTGCTTGGTGTTGGCCCACTTACTGTGACCTGCCATAAATATCTCCAAAAAGTCTAAAGTCTTAACAGACCGAATAGTTTACAAATTCTTCAATCGCCTGCTGGTTGCTCGGGGAAACCGTCAGCGCAGCCGCTGCCCGTTTATCGAGCCACCGGTATGCATGATGTTCGCTAAGTTCCACATCACGCTCGTCGGGTAACGCCAGACAGAACCAATGTTCTTTATTACGGGTCACGCCGGGAGCATAGCGATGGCGCAAATGCGCAAATATTTCAAAGTCCTCGCAGCGGTTACAATCCTGAAGCGGCAGATTTTCACCTGCAATGTCGATACCGACTTCTTCCATGACTTCCCGCTGCACGGTTTGATTCGGGGATTCCCCGCCTTCCAGACTGCCGGTCACCGACTGCCAGAAATTCGGGTCATCCTTACGTTGAAGCATCAGCACCCTGCCGGTGTTTCTGGCGTAGATGACGCACAGTATCGACTCAGGACGCTTATAGCTCATTAGTTATTCTCTGTATTTGTGTCTGGTGTCACTTCTTTTTTCGCCACAACCGCAATGCCCAGTTCCAGCAGTGACGCCGGGTTGGCAAAACTTGGTGCTTCGGTCATCAGACAGGCCGCAGCGGTGGTTTTCGGGAAGGCAATCACGTCACGGATGTTATCCGTACCGGTGAGCAACATCACCAGACGATCCAAACCAAATGCCAGACCCGCGTGAGGAGGCGTACCGTATTTCAGGGCGTCGAGCAGGAAGCCGAATTTCTCGCGCTGCTCATGCTCGGTAATGCCCAGAATGCTGAAGACGGTCTGCTGCATTTCGCCACGGTGAATACGCACGGAACCGCCGCCTACTTCGTAGCCGTTGATGACCATGTCGTAGGCGTTAGCGATGGCAGAAACCGGGTTCGCGGCCAGCTCTTCTGCGGTCATGTCTTTCGGTGCAGTGAACGGGTGGTGCATAGCGCTCAGGCCGCCTTCGTCGGTGTCTTCAAACATCGGGAAGTCGATGACCCACAGCGGAGCCCACATGTCTTCTTTAGTGATTTTCAGGTCACGGCCGACTTTAAGTCGCAGTGCGCCCATCGCGTCAGTCACAATCTTAGCGCTGGCTGCGCCGAAGAAGATCATGTCGCCATCTTGCGCGCCAGTGCGTTCGATCAGGGCTGCCAACAGTTCTGTATTCAGGAATTTCGCCACCGGGCTCTGGATACCTTCCAGGCCTTTCGCCACTTCATTCACTTTGATATAAGCCAGACCTTTCGCGCCGTAAATTTCGATGAATTTTGCGTATTCATCGATCTGTTTACGGCTCAGGGAGGCACCGCCCGGAACACGCAATGCAGCCACGCGGCCTTTCGGATCGTTGGCAGGATCGGCAAACACTTTGAACTCAATGTTTTTCATCAGGTCCGCAACGTCAACCATTTCCATCGGGTTGCGCAGGTCCGGTTTATCAGAACCATAACGACGCATCGCTTCTGCGAAGGTCATGATCGGGAAATCGCCCAGATCCACACCTTTCACTTCCTGCCACAGTTCGCGGGCCAGTTTCTCCATCACTTCACGCACTTGCTCCGCGCTCATGAAGGACGTTTCGACGTCGATCTGGGTAAATTCTGGCTGACGGTCAGCACGTAAATCTTCATCACGGAAGCATTTTACGATCTGATAATAACGATCAAAACCAGACATCATCAGCAGTTGTTTGAACAGCTGAGGAGACTGCGGCAAGGCGTAGAACTTGCCTTTATGCACACGGCTTGGCACCAGATAATCACGTGCACCTTCCGGCGTGGCTTTGGTCAGCATCGGAGTTTCGATGTCGAGGAAGTCATGGCTGTCCATGAAACGACGCACAAAGCTGGTGATTTTGGCACGCGCTTTCAGGCGGTTCGCCATTTCAGGGCGACGCAGGTCCAGATAGCGGTATTTCAGACGTGCTTCTTCGGTGTTGACGTGGTTGGAGTCCAGCGGCAGCGATTCTGAACGGTTGATAATGTTCAGATGGCTGGCGAACACTTCCACTTCACCGGTCGCCATGTCTTTGTTGAACTGGCTTTCCGGACGTGCACGCACGATGCCGGTTAACTGGATGCAGAACTCGTTACGCAGTTCAGACGCCAGTTTGTAGGCTTCTGCCTGATCGGGGTCGAAGAAAACCTGAACGATGCCTTCGCGGTCACGCATATCGATGAAAATCAAACCACCCAAATCGCGGCGACGGTTAACCCAGCCACACAATGTTACTTCCTGGCCCACATTGGACGCATTCAGTTTTCCACAATATACAGTACGCATAACGGTATCCTTTTGATCCCACTACCCGGCCTCATGGCTCACAGGCACAGAAACGGTTATTGACTCTGGTCGCCCGCCGCAAAACTCAGCAGCGCACGGAATGGGTTTTATTCAGGTCGAAAAAAGGCGGCTATTATAAAGGAATTTCCGGCGAAGGATAAGTGCGAACACATCAACGCTGGCGCGGAAATTTACTCGTGTTGCTAGCTACACATAATTTAACAAAATTATATCTTTTTGCTTCCCGCGTTAGCATAGACTCGCGCAATCCCCTTTGTACACGCAGTAAATGATTCCTTTCTCTTATTACCCATTTTGAAACCGGGAGCTAGACATGAAACTTGATCCAAAAACGACCGCGCTGGTCCTGATCGACTTACAGAAAGGGATTTTACCGTTCGCTGGCGGTCCGCACACCGCACAACAGGTGCTGGACAACGCGACTGATCTGGCAACCCGTTTCCGTCAACTTGGTGCCCCGGTGGTGATGGTCCGCGTGGGCTGGTCTGATTCCTTTGACGAAGCGCTGAAACAGCCTGTCGATATCCCTTCTGCCGCACCGGAAGGCGGTTTTCCGGCAAGCTGGTGGGAATTCCCGGAACAGCTTGGCGTTACCGACAGCGACCTGCTGGTGATCAAACGTCAGTGGGGCGCATTTTACGGCACCGATCTCGATTTACAACTGCGCCGCCGCGGCATTAAAAGCATTGTGCTGGCCGGTATTTCCACCAACATCGGCGTGGAATCTACGGCCCGCAATGCCTGGGAACATGGCTATGAACTGGTGATCGCTGAAGATGCGTGCAGCGCACATAACAATGACCATCATCAGTCCAGCATGCAGTTTATTTTCCCGCGTATCAGCCGTGTCCGTTCCACTGCCGAAGTGCTTGCCGCGTTGCCTGAGTAACGTTAACCTGATTTTCATGCCTCAACGCCGCCCGCTGAGGCGGCGTTTTACCTGGGATCCGGCCCGGAAAAAGGAGCATCGATATGTATATTGGCTTACCGCAATGGCATCACAGCGCCTGGGCAAAGATGGGTTTGCGTGATCTGGCTGATTACGCGCGGTACTTCAATTGTGTCGAAGGCAATACCACGTTTTACGCCCTGCCCAAACAGGAAGTGGTGATGCGCTGGCGTGATATGACGCCTGAATCTTTCCGCTTTTGTTTCAAATTTCCTTCTGACATCAGCCATAAAGCGGCACTGACGAATTGTCAGGAAGACGTCAATATGTTTTACCGTACGCTCGAACCGCTTGGCGGCCGCACCGGGCAACTCTGGCTGCAACTTCCGGCGGCATTCGCGTCTGTCCATCTTGACCGCTTATGGCAGTTTCTTGATGCCCTGCCCGCCGGTTTCGATTACGGCGTCGAAGTGCGCCATCAGGATTTCTTCAAAAAAGGCGAGGCGGAACGTGCACTGAATCAGGGATTACATCAGCGCGGCATCAACCGTGCGATCCTCGACAGCCGCCCGGTTCACAGCTCAACATCCGTGACACGCGCGGTGCTTGAAGCTAAACGCAAAAAACCCGTCTTGCCGCTGCACGCGCTGGCGACATCATCCCGGCCCATTGTCCGCTTTATCGGTGGCGACAGTCTCGAAGCGAACCGCCCGCTGTTCGGCCAGTGGATCACCAAACTCAACGACTGGCAATCGCAGGGGTTATCACCGTATCTATTTATTCATACACCCGATTGTTCCGACGCGCCTCAGCAGGCGCGCAGCCTGTGGCAGGACCTGCGCCAGCATATTCCTTCAGTTCAGCCCGCGCCGGACTGGCCGGAACAGGACACATTGTTCTGAGAATATTGATGTTTTTCTGACGACAGTTTTACCTCATCCCGTTATCATAGTGACGCAGCGGAAAATCAGTGTTGTTCCGCCGGAAAACAGGGAATAACCAAGGAAGTCATCATGATTAGCGCGTTATATGTCGTGCTTGCCGCCATACTTTTAATCAAACTCTCTTTCGATGTTGTCCGTTTGCGGATGCAATACCGTATCGCCACCGGCGACGGCGGATCCTACGAATTACAAACCGCCATCCGCGTACACGGTAATGCCGTAGAATATCTGCCGATCGGCTGTTTACTCTTGCTGTATATGGAAATGAACGGCGCGGCAATCTGGACTGTACACGCCTGCGGCCTGTTACTGATCCTTGGCCGGTTATTTCATTATTACGGGCTGAAAAACCGCGAATTTGCCTGGCGCCGCAATGGCATGGCAGCCACCTATATTTCGCTGGTGCTGATGGTTGTGATCAATATTATTTATCTGCCGTGGTCACAGTTCCTGAATTTTGACTGATCACCGCGCCTTTGCCAGACAGATTTGATGCCCTTTTGAAACAACTCCCAGGCGCGCAGGTATCTGCCTGCGCCAGTATCTGCTAAAATCTGCCCTCAACTTTTTACCCACATTCTTTTTGGCCTGACTCACCGCTATGGCAAACCACGATACGCTGTTTTCTGCACCTATAGATAAGCTTGGCGACTGGACGTTCGATGAACGCGTCGCGGAAGTTTTCCCCGACATGATCCAACGCTCAGTTCCGGGCTATTCCAACATTATTTCGATGATTGGCATGCTCGCCGAGCGCTTCGTTCAGCCCGACTCCAATGTCTATGATCTGGGTTGTTCGCTGGGTGCTGCCACGCTGTCGATGCGTCGTAATATCAAAGTGCCGGGCTGCGAAATTATTGCTGTCGATAACTCCCCCGCCATGGTGGAACGCTGCCGCCGACACATTGATGCTTTCCGTGCTGATACCCCGGTAAGCGTGATTGAATCCGATATTCTGGATATCGAGCTGAAAAATGCTTCGATGGTGGTGCTTAACTTTACCCTGCAATTCCTCGAACCGGCCGACCGTCAGCGTCTGCTCAATCAGGTGTTTCAGGGAATGCGTCCGGGCGCGGCACTGGTGCTTTCCGAAAAATTCAGCTTTGAAGACAAAGACGTCGGCGAACTGTTGTTCAATATGCATCATGATTTCAAACGCGCGAACGGCTACAGCGAGCTGGAAATCAGCCAGAAACGCAGCATGCTCGAAAATGTCATGCTGACCGATTCTGTTGAAACGCATAAAGCCCGTTTGCATCAGGCCGGTTTCCAGCATACGGAAGTCTGGTTCCAGTGCTTTAACTTCGGTTCACTGATTGCACTGAAAGCCGGAGAAGCACAATGATTGATTTTGGTGATTTTTATCGCGTCATCGCTAAAGGTCCGCTGAGCCCCTGGCTCAATACCCTGCCGTCGCAACTGACCGCGTGGCAGAAAGAATCCCTGCACGGCAAATTTAAACTGTGGTTCAACTCGGTGGATCGTCTGCCGTTGCTACAACCCGATCGTCTGGATTTACTGCACAGCGTCAGCGCAAATATGGAAATGCCGTTGCCTGCGGGCCAGCGTGAAGGCATTGAAAACCTGCTGCGCAATATGATGCCATGGCGCAAAGGACCATTTTCACTGTACGACGTTGAAATTAATACCGAATGGCGTTCAGACTGGAAATGGGATCGGGTTCTGCCACATATTTCATCCCTTGCCGGCCGGACGATTTTAGATGTCGGTTGCGGCAGTGGTTATCACATGTGGCGCATGATTGGCGCAGGCGCCCATCTGGCCGTGGGTATCGACCCGATGCAGCTTTTCCTGTGTCAGTTCGAGGCCGTGCGTAAATTACTGGGCGGCGATCAGCGTGCGCATTTACTGCCGCTGGGCATCGAGCAATTACCCGAGCTGAACGCGTTTGACACCGTTTTCTCCATGGGCGTTTTGTATCACCGCCGTTCGCCATTAGATCATCTTCTGCAACTGAAAAATCAGCTGGTCAGCGAAGGTGAACTGGTACTGGAAACATTGGTTGTCGAAGGTGACAGTGAGCAGGTTCTGGTGCCGGGTGACCGTTACGCGCAGATGGGAAATATCTATTTCATCCCTTCCGCACAAGCCCTGCAAAACTGGCTGATCAAATGTGGATTTGTCGATGTACGTATCGCGGATGTCAGCGTCACAACACGTGAAGAACAGCGCCGTACCGACTGGATGACCAGCGAATCACTGGCTGAATTCCTCGATCCGCACGATCCGACCAAAACCATTGAAGGCTATCCGGCACCGCGCCGCGCCTTGCTCATCGCCCGTAAACCATAACTTACTGTCTTATCCGCCAGGCGCTTCCCTGTCTGGCGAACGTCATTGCATACACTTTATCCCTATTTTGTACCCTGTTGCTCTGTACATCCGGCTGTAAAAAGGTCTAACCTTTCATCAGACTATCGGTTTGTTATGACGGAGATCGTCGTTCGCATTATGGGAGGAAGTATGAAGTTCCCTAAAGGCAGCATCGTTAAACACAGATCCGGCGAAATCAAAGGTACCGTGATGAATACTTTTGAATCAGAGCAAAACATCGTGTCGTATTATGTTTCCTGGGAAGATGGCAGCAGCAGTCTGCACAAGGAAAACGAATTGCACTGGGCAAATATTGACGTCGCGATAAAAATTAAAAATTTCTACGAGAAGTAGCTGTTTCCCCCTGCCTGTCACAGCCCTTTGTAAAGCTTCGCATTTTGACGCTTTATCATTGGATTGATTCACCGTATTTCGTGTATAAACTCGGCCAAACCTATTTATTAGTACGCAAGTATTTGGCGGAGAAATCAATGCGCAGAAGAATTCGCTTCCTCATGGATCGGGCCGTTATTGTTCTAGGCCTGTTTGTGATGTGTCTGGTCGTGAAAGCAGGAATGTTCGGCGTGGCGCTGCTGACCTGGGGCTGAAATTTCCCGATCAAAAAAGCGTCTTTCAGAACGCTTTTAACAGGCAAAAAAAGCCCCGCCAAAATGGACGGGGCCTGGTACTTGCGCAGGGCGACGCAATAAGGGTCGGATGACCCGGTTAAATTTTATTTATTACGCCGTGCGGGATATTTCATCATCAAACTGCAAGGTACTTTTCATTGCAGCAACAATATCGCCGTCCACGCAATAACGACTGAATTCATCAAAGTCCGTGTCAGAACTCATCGTGACACCGGCTTTACGGTAACGCATTGCGGATTTAACCTGACGCCCTGCTGAGCTGTGCAACTCGGTCAGCCCGATATCGACGAACTTTTGCAGATTCGTCAGGCGCACACCCGCACCAGCCATAATGATTGGACCACGCGTCAGTTGATTGAGTTCCCGAAGCATCGGTAAACCGACTTCCGCATTTTGTTGCTGTCCGGAAGTCAGAATGCGCGCCACCCCTAACTGAGTCAATTGCTCCAGCGCAATTTTCGGGTTAAGGCACATGTCGAATGCGCGATGAAATGTGACGGCCATATCGCCGCACAGCGCCATCACTTCCCACATCCTCGCCATATCAATGTGGCCTTCCGCGTCCAGCATGCCGACAACCAACCCCGGATAGCCGAGATCGCGAATACAGGCAATGTCGCTTTTCAACACCTCAAATTCACTCTGGCTGTAGCAAAAATCCCCCCCCCTCGGACGGACAATCGGATGTACAGGGATCGTCACTTTTTCCCTCGCCAGTTTGAGGGTGCCGTAACTCGGCGTAATGCCGCCATCAGCCTGGCTGGCGCATAATTCGACGCGATCGGCTCCGGCTTGTTCTGCTGTCAACGCACAGTCCACGCTGTAACAACACACTTCTAATTTAGTCATGTGATCTCTCCTGATTACGGCATTATGCTACAACACTTGTCTGTAACCGGCCATGTCGCGTAGGCTTTGAGATGAGCATCCCCGCCCAACCTGCTTGCTTAGGAAAGCTAACTATGACACTCAATTTTGATTTATGGGTAGACCGCAGTCACAGTGATAGCGTTAAGTGGAATAAATACAATAATCAGGATGTGATCCCGCTTTGGGTTGCCGATACTGACTTTACTTCTCCGCCACAGGTTATCAAAGAGTTACAGCAACGCGTTGCAGAAGGCGTCTTCGGATATGGCTTCACACCACCGGAACTGATTGATTTAGTTATAAAACGTCTGGCCGATCGCTACGAATGGACGATTAAGCCCGAATGGATTGTCTGGTTACCGGGGCTGGTGTGCGGATTAAACGTCGCCGTTCGCGCCACTGTCTCGCGGCAAAACTCCAGCCTGATGCCGATGCCGGTTTACCCGCCATTTATGCAGGCGGCGCAATCTGAAGGGCGTCAGTTTAAATCTGTTAATGTAACTGAACAGCAACAGCGCTGGGTGGCCGATTTTTCCCGTGCCGAAAACCTGCTCGATGGCAGCGAAAAGCTGCTGATGCTCTGCAACCCGTATAACCCCGGTGGCACGGTGTATCGTCGCGAGGAATTACTCGAACAGCAGGCCTTTGCGCAACGTCACGATCTGGTAGTGTGTTCGGATGAAATCCATTGTGATCTGATCCTCGAACCGGGCCTGAAGCATATCCCGTTCGCATCACTCAATACCGATGCCGAACAGCGTTCGATCACGCTGATGTCGCCGTCCAAAACCTTCAACCTTGCCGGTCTGGGGGCATCGATGGCGATTATTCCTAACCCGGAGCTGCGCCGGAAATTCATTGAGGCCAGTAACGGCATTGTGCCGCACGTCAATATCCTGGCGTATGTCGCCGCAACCGCCGCTTACCGTGATGGCGAAGAATGGCTTGATGCACAACTCGATTACCTGCGGGGTAACCGCGAGCTGGTGATGACCAGAATCAACGCGATGCCGGGCTTACGTATGCTGGCACCGGAAGGCACGTACCTTGGCTGGATTGATGCCAGCGCATTACCGGTGCAGGACCCTTACCGTTTCTTTGTTGAAGCCGGTGTCGGTTTCTCTGGCGGAGCCGATTTTGGCGCACCCGCTTATGTGCGAATCAATCTGGGCTGCCAGCGCGCATTACTGGAAAAGGCGCTGGATCGCATGGAGGCCGCCTTACAGGCGCTGCAACGTTAACCCTCTTCCCTTTCACTGGCCACAATCGCCCGCAGGCTGTGCGGATGAAACTTGATGGTCACCGTACCGTCGGTGATCGCCAGCGTCGGATTCGGCAAACGCTCGTTTTCCCCTTTCGGCGCACTTTGTTTCAGCTTAATACCGGGTGTCATCAGCGCTTCATCGGCAATCAGCGCCAGCGCCCGCGTATATAATTCGTCTTCAGCACCCGGCAGAACAATCTCAATGTGTTCCCAGCCTTCGTGCGGATAACGTTTATCACCCGGGTAAGGCAACTCGACCAGATCAATACTCAGCGGTCCGACCTGCAAAGGTTCGTTCAGTGAAAACAGACAAATTGGCCGCCCGTTAATCAGGGTTTCATTCAGCAGACTGCCGCACTGTTCCAGCCCGGCTTTCCAGCGGTCCGCCGTGGTGTTCTGATGACAACGCACTGAAATATGATCCGCGTGAAACTCGTCGAGATTAATGTTCAACTTTGCGGCGAACGCCGTCAGTACGCCGGCAAAGCGCGGCAGATCATCAGTTAAATCCTGTAATTCCGGCACATGGTTCATGGCGGTCATCCTATCTTGTTTCCGTTTGAGAATCTTCAGGGTCGGGTAATTTACACAGCCTTTCATCCGGTTGCCAGAGACATGCCGCAGAATCGCGTTTTCCTTAGTCCGGACGTGCGGCGATACTGACGCCGCAGGGCTAATATGATATAAACACACATCATTTTAGGTTCGTCCACATTGGGATGAACAGCAAACAACCCATTCCTAAATAAAGGTACTTCGGTGAATATTCAGTCACTTCTTTCAGATAAAGTCAGCCAGGCGCTGATCGCTGCAGGCGCCTCAGCCGACAGCGAAGCGCAAGTCCGTCAGTCCGCTAAAGCTCAGTTTGGCGACTATCAGGCTAATGGTGTTATGTCCGTGGCGAAAAAACTCGGTATGCCACCGCGACAACTGGCAGAGAAAGTGGTTGAACTGTTAGACCTGAGCGGCATTGCCAACAAAATCGACATCGCCGGGCCGGGGTTCATCAATATCTTCCTGGATCCCGCTTTTGTTGCCGCGCACGTTGACAGTGCACTGAACGATGAAAAACTGGGCATCACACCGGTTGAACCACAAACTATCGTCATCGACTATTCCGCGCCAAACGTGGCGAAAGAAATGCACGTTGGCCATATCCGCTCCACCATCATCGGCGACGCTGCTGTACGCACGAATGAATTTCTCGGCCACAAAGTGATCCGCGCGAACCACGTTGGCGACTGGGGCACACAGTTCGGGATGCTGATCGCTTATCTGGAAAAAGTGCAGAACGAAAATGCAGCGGACATGAATCTGGCTGACCTGGAAGAATTCTACCGTGCCGCCAAGAAAAACTATGACGAAGACGAAGCCTTCGCCGAGCGCGCGCGGGGCTATGTAGTGAAGCTGCAAGGCGGCGATGAATACTGCCTGCAGATGTGGCGCAAACTGGTTGACGTGACCATGAAGCAAAACCAGCTGACCTACAATCGCCTGAACGTCACCCTGACCGAAGACGATGTGATGGGTGAAAGCCTGTACAACAGCATGCTGCCGGGCATCGTTGCCGATTTGCAAGCCAAAGGGCTGGCGGTCGACAGCGAAGGCGCGGTGGTTGTCTATCTTGATGAATACAAAAATAAAGAAGGCGACCCGATGGGCGTCATCATCCGTAAAAAAGATGGCGGCTACCTCTACACCACCACCGATATCGCCTGCGCGAAATACCGCTACGAAACCCTCGGTGCCGATCGCGTTTTGTATTACATCGACTCCCGTCAGCACCAGCACCTGATGCAGGCGTGGACCATCGCGCGCAAAGCCGGTTATGTGCCTGATTCCGTGGCACTCGAACACCATATGTTTGGCATGATGCTGGGCAAAGACGGCAAGCCGTTCAAAACCCGTTCAGGCGGCACGGTGAAACTGTCCGATCTGCTGGATGAAGCGATTGATCGTGCGCGTAAGCTCATCACCGAAAAAAATCCGGAAATGAAAGACGCCGCTGAACTGGAAAAACTGGTTAACGCGGTAGGTATCGGCGCCATCAAATACGCTGATCTGTCCAAAAGCCGGACCACCGATTACATCTTCGACTGGGACAACATGCTGGCCTTCGAAGGTAACACCGCGCCGTATATGCAATATGCCTACACCCGCGTGGCATCCATCTTCAAACGTGCCGACATTGACGTGAACAGCCTGACCCAGCCGGTCGTACTGAGCGAAGAACGCGAAGCCGCGCTGGCTACCCGCCTGTTGCAGTTCGAAGAAGTGCTGACTGTCGTCGCCCGCGAAGGCACGCCACACACCATGTGTGCCTATCTGTACGACGTGGCAGGCCTGTTCTCCAGCTTCTACGAGCATTGCCCGATCCTGAATGCAGAAGATGAAACCAGCCGTAACAGCCGCCTGAAACTGGCGCTGCTGACACAGCGCACGCTGAAAACAGGTCTGGATACCCTGGGTATCGAAACCGTAGAACGGATGTAACTCAGGGCTGTGGATATTAAAAAAGGGCGCTCATGCGCCCTTTTGTGTTTCTGTAATCTGCGTTAATCAGTCCAGCTTACGGGCAAACTCTCTCACCCTAAAGCCCAGCAGGCCAAGAACAGCAAAGTACGCAACTACGCCGACAGCCACCACAGCCGCCAGACGCGCCAGACGATACGCCATTCCGCCCACGTCCCACGCAGGCATCAGCCACATCATGCCGAGCAGCGCTGCTGACATGGCAACCACCGCCACTATCAGCTTGATCAGGAACACCCGCCAGCCCGGCAGTGGCTGGAAGATATCCTGCTTACGCAGTTGCCAGTAGAGCAGCGAGGCATTCAGGCAGGCAGCCAGACCAATCGACAGGGAAAGCCCCGCGTGTTTGAGTGGTCCGATAAAGGCCAGGTTCATCACCTGCGTCATCAGTAAGGTAATGATAGCGATTTTCACCGGCGTTTTGATGTCCTGACGCGAGTAAAAGCCCGGAGCCAGTACTTTCACCACAATCAGCCCCATCAGCCCGACGGAATAAGCCACCAGCGCACGTTGCGTCATCGAGGCATCAAAGGCGCTGAATTTACCGTACTGGAACAGCGCAACCGTCAGCGGTTTCGCCAGAATACCCAGCGCCACAGAACTGGGCAGTGCCAGCAGGAAACACAGACGCAGCCCCCAGTCCATCAGGCGATTGTATTCACCGTGATTACCGCTGGAGAAGCTTCGTGCCAGCGAAGGCAGCAAAATAGTGCCCAGCGCAACGCCCAGTACGCCGGAAGGAAATTCCATCAGCCGGTCAGCGTAATACATCCATGATACGGAACCGGAGACCAGAAACGACGCGAAGATGGTGTTAATGATCAGTGAAATCTGGCTGACGGACACCCCTAAAATCGCCGGTCCCATCTGACGCATCACCCGCCATACACCGGCATCCTTCAGATTCAGGCGCGGCAGCACCAGCATGCCGATTTTCTTCAGATGCGGCAGCTGATAACCCAGTTGCAGCAGACCACCGGCCACCACCGCCCAGGCCAGTGCCAGTACCGGCGGGTGGAAATACGGCGCAGCAAACAGTGCAAAACCGATCATGCTGACGTTCAGGAAGGTCGGCGCAAAAGCGGGTATAGAGAAACGGTTCCAGGTGTTAAGTATTGCCCCGACCAGAGACGCCAGTGAAATCAGCAGGATATACGGAAAGGTGATGCGCAGCAGCGAGCTGGTCAGCGCAAATTTGTCCGGTGAATCCACAAAGCCCGGCGCAGTGATATAAATCACCCACGGTGCCGCGATCATGCCCAGCACGGTGACAATCGCCAGAACCAGCGTCAGCAACCCAGAGACATACGCGATAAAGGTGCGGGTGGCTTCTTCGCCCTGCTGCGTTTTGTACTCGGCCAGAATCGGTACGAAAGCCTGTGAGAATGCGCCTTCGGCAAAAATACGCCGCAACAAATTGGGGAGTTTGAACGCCACAAAAAAGGCGTCGGTGACCATTCCGGCGCCAAACACGCGTGCCACAATGGCATCGCGGGCAAAACCTAATACACGTGAAAACATCGTCATGGAACTGACGGCTGCCAGAGATTTAAGTAGATTCATGTCACTTTTCTTGTTTACCGGTTTACAGGTATATCAAACAGTTAAGCCATCACGCCTGCCTCAGCAGGCGTGAAAGATGAACCGGCATGGCTCAAAGATGCGCTTAGTCTACGCATCCGCCATGCAATAGCCACCGGCAGTTGTTTTATGTTGTTATAGAGTGTTAACCGCGCCATCCCGCGCGGCTTTTCTGTTAAGAATTCAGGATTTTCTCAATCATTGCCTGCGCATAAATCGCCTGCTCACCGCTGGTTTCCGGTGCCGTCTGGTGACTCACACAGTCCACAAAGTGTTCAATGGCACCGACAAATCCGCGCTGCGCCAGCGTACTTTGCCAGCCCGGTACCGGCAGTTGCGTAAGAATATCCTGCTGCTCTTCGCGCCAGATTTGCATATTGTCCAGCTGGTACACCGCGCCTTCTGTCACCGCCTGCACGCTCTCGCGGAAAGTCCCTGCCCGGCGATGCATCGATGTCGTTACCAGCGTTTCACCACAAAGGAAATGATGTTCGCCGTATAACATCTGATTCGCTTCGTTAATCTGAATCAGACCGCTTTCCAAACTGGCATTCCCCCCGGCCAGCCACAGCGCGGTATCCACCACGTGCAGATAATCGTCCAGCATGGTGAAACGCAGATCGTTTGGCCCTACGCTATCGGTGCGGTGCTTGTCCATGCGCAAGGACGCTGCGCCCTGCATGTTATCTTTGAGCTGACGATATAACGGCGCAAACCGGCGGTTAAAACCGACCATCAGTGTTTTACCGGCAATATGTGCCTGTTCAACCAGTTGCTCAGCCTGCTCAAGTTCAGCGGCCAGCGGTTTATCAACGTACACATGCACGCCCTGCGCCAGCAGTTGCCCGACCACCTCAAAATGGCTGGCGGTGCTGCTGTGCACAAAAACGGCATCACACTGGCCCGCCAGTTCATCCATCCGCGAAAAATTTGCCATGCGGTAACTGTCGCAGACAGCCTGCGCTTTTTGCTGATTGGGCGAAAACCCGCCCACCAGCGTCCAGTTTTGTGCATGACTCAGCACCGGCAGATACGCTTTTTGCGCGATACCGCCCAGCCCGATAACCCCGATACGCAATTTACTCAAAACGCGCTCCTTTTAATCGGCCAGATGTTGCAACAAATTTTCAAGACGCTGTTTCAGCTCAGCAACTTCGGCTTCCAGTGTTTCCACGCGCGCGGTCAGATCCGCGCTTTCCGGCGCGGCGCTGAACAGCGGTTCTTCGGCGGTACCGGCCACATTACTGACTTCGCCGCTGAACAGATGCATATAGCGGCTTTCACGCTTACCCGGTTCACGTGCCAGACGCACGCAGAACGGGCCGTCTTCGCGGTTTGTCAGTTCAGTCAGCGTGTGTTCAACTTCGGCGACGTCAGAGAAATCATGCAGGCGGTTAGTGCGGGTACGCAGTTCTCCCGGCGTTTGTGCGCCGCGCAGCAACAGCGTAGTCACCACCGCCACTTCCTGCGGGGAAAATTTGAGATTGCCGAATTCAGAATTACAGAAACGGTGCTCATACTTCATGGTCCGTGAGCCGCTCAGGGTACGGATAATGTGTTTGCGCAGCAGCAAATCCAGCGTTTGCTGAACCTCACTTTCGCTCAGTTCCATCACCGGTTCGCGGTTGGTCTTCTGATTGCAGGCCGTGGTCAGGCCGTTGAGGGTCATCGGATACTGTTCTGGCGTGGTGAGTTGTTTTTCCAGTAAACAGCCCACAACACGGGCCTCCCGGACGCTGAGTTCATGCTTCATCTTGCTCTCCTTATCGGGACGGGGGTGTCCATTCTTGCCAGGTTAATGCTGTAAGAACGTGATCCTGCCATTTGCCGTCAATCAGCAGGTAATCTTTGGCGTAACCTTCGCGTTCAAAGCCGAGACGTTCCAGAAGCTGGCCGCTGCGTTTATTGTGCGGCATGTAATTGGCCATGATGCGGTGCATTTTTTGCTGGCGTTGCATATAACGGATAAGCGATTGCAACGCTTCCTGCATCAGGCCCTTGCCCTGCCACTCCTGACCGAGCGAATACCCCAGAAAACAGGCATGGAAAGAACCACGCAGCACGTTGCTGAAATTCGCCACGCCCATCACGCGATTTTCATCAGGGTCGAGCAGAATAAAGTAATACGCACTGCCCTGTTTTTGCATCTCGGTAATCAACCCCAGACGTGCCTGCCACCCTGAGGGATAACAATGGCTTTCATCCCTGACCGGTTCCCACGGTTTCAGAAACGCGCGGTTCTCCGCGTAGTATTCGGCCAGCCGGTGCGCATCGCGGTCATGAACCAGACGCAGGACCATCCGGTCAGTGGTAAGCCGCACCTTTGGCACGGCAGATTTGTAGCCAAACATCCCTTCCCTCCACATCCCGCATGGGTCGATAAATAGAATTTATAGGAAACGACAGATCACCGCTAATTCTGCCAGTCAGAACGCGGCTTGACGATAAAAAAATATTATCAATAGCGCCCTATCTAAATACCTGTTTCCGGTTCAGACTGGAACGGTCTTTTCTCCTTTCTGTATCTGCCGGACAGGATACAAATAATCGCTCATGGTGAAGCATGTCTCTGGTATCACAAGCTCGGAGCTTGGGTAAGTATTTTCTGTTATTAGACAACGCGCTGGTTATTTTAGGCTTTTTCGTGGTTTTTCCGTTGATCTCGATCCGATTTGTCGATCAGCTTGGCTGGGCGGCAATGGCCGTCGGTCTGGCGCTCGGTGTTCGTCAGCTTACGCAGCAGGGATTAGGCATTTTTGGCGGCGCGATTGCTGACCGGTTTGGCGCGAAGCCCATGATTATCACCGGCATGTTATTGCGGGCTGCGGGCTTTGCCACGATGGCGATGGCCGATCAACCCTGGATCCTGGTTTGTTCATGTATTCTCTCCGGCCTTGGCGGCACATTGTTTGATCCGCCGCGCACGGCGCTGGTCATAAAACTGACCCGTCCGCATGAGCGCAGCCGCTTCTTTTCCCTGATGATGATGCAGGACAGCGCCGGTGCCGTCATTGGCGCACTGATTGGCAGCTGGCTGTTGCAATATGATTTCCATTACGTCTGCTGGACCGGCGCCGCGATTTTCTGTCTGGCCGCGGCCTGCAACGCCTGGCTGCTTCCGGCTTACCGTATTTCCACCCTGCGCACACCGATGCGCGAAGGCATGATGCGCGTATTGCGCGACCGCCGTTTTCTGGCTTACGTCCTGACGCTGACCGGCTATTACATGCTGACCGTTCAGGTCATGCTGATGCTGCCGATCGCGGTCAATGATGTCGCGGGCAGCCCGGCGGCGGTGAAATGGATGTACGCCATCGAAGCCGTGCTCTCGCTGACGTTGTTGTATCCGATTGCCCGCTGGAGCGAAAAACGTTTCCGCCTTGAACAGCGCCTGATGGTTGGCCTGCTGATCATGACACTGAGCCTGTTGCCGGTCGGGCTGGTCACCTCAATCAATCCGTTGTTGCTGCTGATTGGCTTCTTCTATATCGGTTCCATCATCGCCGAACCGGCGCGTGAAACCCTCAGCGCCTCTCTTGCCGACGCCCGCGCCCGCGGCAGCTACATGGGCTTCAGCCGTCTCGGGCTGGCTCTCGGCGGCGTGATCGGTTACACCGGTGGCGGCTGGATGTACGACACCGGCCGGGCGCTCGAACTGCCTGAACTGCCATGGTTATTACTCGGTGTCGTTGGCTTCATCACCCTCACCGGTTTGTACTGGCAGTTCAACCTGCGCCGCATCGAACCGGCGATGCTCAGCGGCAGCTAATCTTTTGCTGTTCTTATAAATACCCAAAATGGCTGACGCTGTAACGAGCGTAGACAATGTGGTTACGGCGACAAGCATGACGGGTAGGTTTGATCTCAGGGATATCTATCCCCATACTGAATCATAGCGTTAGATAAAATCCGAACCTACATCCGGCAGTTTTCATGCACCCTACAGGTCACCGCCGGCGATAACAGGAGCTACGTACTATGAGACTTTACATTTACGAACATTGCCCTTTCTGCGTAAAAGCCCGCATGATTTTCGGTCTGAAGAACATTCCCGTTGAGATCAAAGTGTTGCTTAACGACGATGAAAAAACGCCTGTATCCATGGTCGGTAAAAAAATGGTCCCCATTCTGCAAAAAGAGGATGGCGGCTTCATGCCTGAAAGTATGGATATCGTGCATTACATCGACAAAAGTGACGGAAAGCCGCTGCTGACCGGACCGCTGAATGCCTCCATTGCCGCCTGGTTGCGTCAGGTGTCCGAATATACCGGCCGCCTGTTACTGCCACGTTTCGCCGCCGCACCGCTGGAAGAATTCTCCACGCCGGAAGCCCGCAAATACTTCTCCGATAAAAAACAGGCCGCCAGCGGCAGCTTCGCGGAACACCTGCAACATTCCGAAGGGCTGGTGAAGAAAATCAGTCAGGATCTGCGCGCTCTCGACAAGCTGATTGTCGAGCCTAACGCAGTTAACGGCGAGCTTTCCGAGGATGACATTAACCTGTGGCCGGTGCTGCGTTCACTGTCGATCGTACAGGGAATCGACTGGCCTTCACGCGTTCTGGCCTACCGCGATAATATGGCAAAACAAACGCAGGTTAATTTATTCACCCGCTTAGCCCGTTAAGATGTGTTGGCCGGAAGTGCGCTTCCGGCTATTTTCCTTTTCTTCCCTTCCTTCAGCACTTAGGCTAATCAGCGTTGTCTGATTGGAGCGACGCCGCGTTGCGGTCATGCTGACGAAATAGTTTTTACGTAATGAGGGAAGAATGACAAAGCGATTTCTGGGTGCCGCAGTACTGATGTGTGCCAGCTTACTGGCAGGCTGTAATCAACTGACGCAGTACACCATCAGTGAGCAGCAGGTGAATGATTATCTGCAAAAGAACAACAATTTTGAGAAGCAGTTGGGTGTTCCCGGACTGGTGGATGCCAAACTGGTGCTGACCCATCTCAGCAGCCAGATTGGCCGCGCTGAACCCGGCGTTGTGACGCTGACCGGCGATGCGCATGTGGATGTTTCCTCGCTGTTCGGGCCGCAGAAAGCCGATATGCATCTGACCCTGAAAGCCCATCCTTCTTATGATCGCGAAAAAGGCGCCATTTTCTTGCGGGATATGCAGGTGGTGGATTACACCATCAAACCTGAAAAAATGGACAACGTGATGAAAGGCCTGATGCCGTACCTGAACAACTCGCTGAACACCTATTTCAACCAGCGTCCGGCTTATGTGCTCAATGCTGAGCACAGCAAAGGCGAAGCGATGGCGAAGAAACTGGCGAAAGGAATTGAAGTGAAACCGGGTCAGTTGGTGATCCCCTTTACTGATTAATTTGCATAAACCGGTAATAAAAAGCCCGGCGTGATAACTCACCGCCGGGCTTTTTTACGTGCCGTCATCAGGATTACTGATCGTCTTCTTCGGCGTCATCCAGATCCTGCGGTAATTGCTCTTCCAGTTCGTCGCGCATCACCTGCAAGGCTTCGCGGCTGATTTCAGACAGTGTGCGGTAGAAACCGCTGGTGGCATGGGCTTCGACTTTACCGAGAAATTTACCACACCACGGGAACAGGAATTCATCGAACAGCGTGATTTGCGCACCAACTTCGTCTTCCTGCGACTGATCTTCCAGCCAGGATGCTGCCAGCAGCATGGCACCGAAATGATCGGCAGGCGTTTCGCCCAAAGGCATTCCGCGCTGTTGCAGGAATGTGCGCACATCCATTTTATTTGCGCCATCTACATAATCGCTGCGAAATGGCGAAACCGCGCATTCTGAGCCGACAAACAGACGGTTAAATTCCGCTGCCAGCGCTTCAGGGTTGGCACTTTCCTGCAAACGGATCAGCAATGCATCCTGTTCCAGCGGCCAGTGTTCACGCAGCTTGCCGTCCTGAATCAGACCAAATAGCGGAACCAGTAACGGATCCTGCGGCTGACGATAAAACAACGTGCCCAGTACGCGGCAGACAATCGAAAATTCATTCATAACAGTAACCTGATCCGACAATGAAAAGGGTTCATCACCCGCAATTTGGTCGCGACAATGTCACAGTTCGCTTAATTCAGCAATGGGTGCGCGGCCACGCGTTTCCAGAAAATCAAGGAACCGGCGCGGGCTGACGTTAAGAATACGGTCTTGCGGAAAATCAATTTCACGCAGGATACGCTCGCAATGTTCAAAACCGCCGAGCGAATAAGCGATATGCGAATCCGACCCCAGCGCCAGCCAGCCACCGGCTTCTTTTACGGCCAGTGCAATGGCGCGGCAATTAGGCTCACTGCCCACACGCGAATGAATGAACGACGAGTTATTCAGCTCCAGCGCCACATTATATTTCGCGGCAGCCGCCGCCACAGCCGGAATATCAATCGGGTATTTCGGGTTGCCCGGATGCGAAATAATATGCACTTCACCGCCCGCCATCGCTGCAATCATGGCGGCGGTATGGGTTTCTTTATCAACAGGCGGCATCACCGGCTCGTGAAAACCGGCAATAATCACGTCAATTTCTGTGAGCATCGGGCCGGTACAGTCGATATCGCCATGAATGTTCTTAATGTTTGATTCGATGCCGCGCAGGATGCCGATGCCATTCACCAGACGCGGCCAGACCCGCATATTCATAAAATGCCAGTAGTGGGGCGCATCAGCCATATCAGGGCCATGATCGGTGATGGCAAACAGCCGGATGCCCTTTTCCGCTGCTTCATCAATGTAATCATGTAACGTGCTGTAAGCGTGAGTGCTGGCAACCGTATGCATATGTAAATCAACCGGGTAAGGCATGTGCTCTCCTTGAAAGTATTCCGCTGCCGCGAAATAACCGCAGCATTCTAATGTTAGCAGATGAATATCAGTAACCCCGGCCAAGATCGACACGTCCTGACGGCTCCCGCCCTGCTTCTATTGCCAGAATATTACTCACGATGCTGTCCATCGCCTGCTCCGGCAGCGTATCTGCACCGACGTGTGGCGTGATGCTGACGCGCGGATGCGACCAGAACGGGTGCATGCCCGGTAACGGCTCTTCAACGAAGACATCCAGCGTAGCAGCCGCAATCTGCCCGCTGTCGAGCGCGCGCAGCAAATCACCGTCCACCAGATGTCCGCCACGGCCAAGGTTAATCAGATAGGCATTATGCGAAAGGTTTGTGAACAGTTGATGATTGAGAATACCGGCGGTGTGCGGGGTATTGGGCAACAGATTGATCAGGACCTTGCAGCCACCGGCAAACGCCGCCAGCTGATCGTCACCATAGAAACTCTCTACGCCTTCCTGCGACTTGGGGCTGCGGCTCCAGCTGCGCACGGTGAACTGCATATCCACCAGCGCTTTCGCCACGCTGCTGCCGAGCACGCCGGCACCGAGAATACCGAGGGTGAACTCACTGCGTGAATGCGGCGCAAGCGGATGCCACTGCTTTTGTTGCTGAAACAGCTGATATTCATCCATCCGGCGAAAATAACGTAATACCGTCGCCAGTGCATATTCCTGCATCTGCAAAGACATACCGGTGTCTTCCAGACGCAGCAGCGGTACGCCGCCCGGCAATGTGCCCGGCTGACGTTGTTCCTGCGTGAGGATGGCATCAACGCCCGCCCCCAGTGCGAAAATGCCTTTCAGCATGGTGCGCGGCGCGAGCATAGCGTAAGGCGGCCGCCAGACCAGCGCGTAATCCGCCGGTTCATGATCATTAGCATTCCACACGCGCACGTTGGCCTGCGGTAATCTTTTTGTTATGCCGTCAATCCAGGGTTTTGCATCAGATGTAGGGTGGTAAAAAATAATGTTCATCGGGGAAGCCTCCTGTGAGCCGATAGATTTCCCTGAATATCATCGGGATGCAACCCTGTGGCGTAAAAAAGAACAAGCCCCGGCATTCGGGGCTTGTGAAGTGACTGTCGGAGACTGCTAATAAATCAGGCGGCAACCGGCTCACGGCGGATCATCCGGCGCAGCAACGGAATAAGCACCAGCAGAACCACACCGGTGATAACAGAACCCCAGCCCAGCGCGTTAAACACCTGGCTGTAGCCCGGATTGGTCAGCACCGGCGTACTGCCCGCGTTCTGCGGCATCAGTCCGGAAATGTAGCTCGCCAGCACCGACGCTACGCCGGTGACCATCATCCAGCAGCCCATCATTACGCCCTGATAACGCGGCGGCGCCAGTTTGCCGATCATCGCGTAACCGATTGGAGAAATCAGTAACTCACCGATACTTTGCAGCAGATAGCTGATGGCAATCCATTTGAACGCCACCAGACCGTCGCCGCCCGCCAGATGGATGCCGAAAGGCAGTACCAGCATCCCAAGTCCCATGCAAAATAACGAGGCAGAGAATTGTGCCGGGATATCAATATTCCAGCCGCGCTGACGCAGGCGGTTGAACCACAGCGCCATCAGCGGGCCGCCGATCACGATAACCACGGTATTAATATTCTGGATCCACTGCGGTGCCACACGGATACCGTACACATTCAGATTAATGTTGTTCTCAGAGAACAGCATCAGCCCCATCGGTGCCAGCTGATACAGCGTCCAGAAAACCAGCGAACCGAGCGCCAGCAGCAGATACGCCTTCATGCGACGGCGTTCATCCGCATCACGATGGCGGAATGTCACCAGCGCCATCAGCGCGAAAATCACAATGCCCAGCGCGACCACAAAATAACTGCTGAATTCTGCGTGGGTCAGCAACATGCGGATGACCGGTACCAGCACAATCAGAATGGCTATGCCGACCGCCATCCGGCGCAGCAACTGGCTGCGGCTGGCCTCTTTCAGCGGCGTGCTGATATCGGCCAGAATCGACCAGCGGGAAAGTGTCACGAGGATTGCCGCCACATTACCCAGCGTGGCAAACAGGAACAGCGCGCGGTAGTTTTCACTCAGCTGGAAATAACCGGCGACCGCAAAACCTATAAAGAAGCCGAGGTTCATCCCGGCATAATTCCACAGGAAGGCCGATTCACGGCGGTCATCGTCCGGCGCAAACCGCTGGGTCAGCATCATATTCAGACAGGTGACATTCAGTCCGCTGCCGGTCAGGAACATGGCCAGCCCCCAGTACAAACCGGTCACGCCTGCCAGCGCAATCAGCGCACAGCCAAAGACCTGCAACACCATACCGAGCACGAACAGATTGCGGTTGCTGAGATAACGCCCGCCGAGGTAGCCGCCGAACATATGCAGCCCGTAGTTGAATGCGCCGAACACGCCCATGATGGCGTTGGCGTTATCTTCACTGAAGCCGAGTTTTTTGGTGGCGTACAGTACCAGTGTGGAATACAGCACCGCAAAGCCAAGCGTTGCGAATGTCTGCACGAAGAATAATGTGCCCGCCCCGGCAGGAATTGCCGCGCGGTGCTGCGACCCGGTCGCGTTATTTGACTGACTCAAGAATGACCCCTGCCCTTATGTGATAAATAACCCTGCTTCAAAGGATGACTTATACAGTTCTTATGCGAAGCATTTTTTCAGAGTGCATTGTTATACCGCTACCCCGGACGATTACCACAACATATCTTGCTATTTCGCCGTAACAAAAAGTGTTTGCGGGATAATTGTGCTTTCATGCAAAAATTCTACTTATTTATGCATTCTTATAAGCAATTTTAATCACGCCGTGCAACCAAATCCCGACTGCTCATCCTTAACGCACTTTTTGCTCTTTAAATCATCAGATTGCTCTAAGTTTGTTTAAACGGCATGGAACCTGCAAAAGAGTGTTGACGGTGAGGCGAGTTTTCCCTACATTAGCGCCGGTCAGCAGCACTGCGGTGCGGCCGACGACTGGAGAGGTGTCTGAGTGGCTGAAGGAGCACGCCTGGAAAGTGTGTATATGAGCAATCGTATCGAGGGTTCGAACCCCTCTCTCTCCACCACATTAAACAAAAAAGGTTCTGATGAAAATCAGAACCTTTTTTGTTTTGGGTGCGTGAAAACCCGCCCGCCACTGCATTATTTTCGCTGAACAGACTCTGAGCGTCTGGCACAAAACGCTGAAAATTTTCTTGACCCTTCGCGGCTGTCTCCCTATAGTAGCGCCCCGTTGCAACGCTCGCGTTGTTACGAACACGGTGAGGTGTCTGAGTGGCTGAAGGAGCACGCCTGGAAAGTGTGTATACGAGAAATCGTATCGAGGGTTCGAACCCCTCTCTCACCGCCAAATTAAAGAAAAAGGGTCCTGATGGAAATCAGGACCCTTTTTCTTTTGGTGAAGACCCTGTACTCAGCGGATAAACCGGCCTCTTTTCAAATTCAGTGGCTGATTTCTCCATCGCGCGGCGAGCCATTCAAATTCCTGATAAGTATTATCCGATTTCAGTTCTTCCCGCAGAGCTTTAATTAAAGGCTCAGCAATATTCCAGGTGTCGATCACGGTCGAATAAGAAGTCCGTTTAATCATATCTTCATCATAAATACCGCTCTGAATAGTCACCGCAACACGCTCATAAAAATTAAGGATGTATTGGAACTTACTACATTCGCGGATTTCCTCTTCAGTAAGCGGCGAAGCTTCCGGAGGAAATACAAATGAGCGAAAAGACTTTCCTGAACTATGTACCTTTTTCAGTACTTTCAATGACTGGGCATAACGGGTATCTGTTCGACTTTCAAAAAGAAAAACGGCTGTCTGAGTTCTTTTCGCAATGCGGACGTTATAAACAATCGTGCCTATGGCGACAAAGACACCGATAAGCAGAATGATATTGCTGATAAGTTGGAGTTCTAACACGTCAAATTTCATGATTTTCATCCATGAAAAAGGCGGGATTCCCCGCCTTATTTAGATCAGTTTCTTTTAGAACCAATCGTATTCGTCATACATCATGTTCATATGATCCTCCCTGAGACGTTTTTTATAACGTGTTCACGTAACAAAAACATGTAATGAATTCAACATCATGCCGAACCCAATGAGCACAAAGTACGCAAAAGGTCGCTAACTTGCAATACTGTATGAACAATTCAGGAAGACATCTCGCAAAAAATCACATTTTCACCAGCATCAGCCCTGCCCTTAATCCCAACGCCACGTTCGGATTGGGAAACAGCACCACTTCTTCCTCTGCTTCCACCTTGTAGATTTTGCCGCTTTCTTTCGCGATGACAAAACCCTGACTGAACGCTGTAAAATTCAGTGCCTCAGCCGGGATAAACAGCTCGAAATCTTCCTGTGAGCGGATCACGTCCTGCACCACGCGGTAATGCACCAAAGGTGACGCCGCCTGGCGTGCAGGAAGCGGTTCACCACTGACCAGCGTTTCCAGCGCGCGGCGGATAGCGGTGAACTGCGTGTGATCGTTATTGCCAAACGGCAGCGCTTTGCCCAGTTCCAGCGTGCAACTGTCGGCCTGAAAAACCTCGCTGCTGAAATGCGTGAATGTTCCGCCCGGCGAGCGGTGATGCACCAGCGCATCCAGCCCGGCGGCGTCGAGCCAGGCGAGCATGGTTTCGCTTTTCGCTCTCGTCTGTAACGGCAATAATCCAAAGCGCACATGTTTCGAACCACGGATTGCGGTATGCAGATCATAATGAAACCGCTGCGTCGTGCCTGCCGCAGTGGCGCTGCGATAAAACAACGCCATCACTTGTTCAAGCTCCTGCGCCCGCCGGGTTTCATCATTGGGTGTATAACGTGCATGACGCCCGCCGAACATGCGGTTCATGTCAGCTTCAACAAATCGCTTATTGATGCGCATTGACGGCGGGTTACCCAGTATAACCAGCAGCCGGACCCGCAACAGCCTTTCGCCTGACAGCAGCTCGCTGACCAACTGATTGAGCAATTCAACGGGCGCCGTTTCATTGCCGTGAATACCGGCGGAGATCACCACCGCCGCCTCACAGGGCTGACGGGGTGAAAGCTCGAGGATCCCCTCGCCGCGCCATTGCCAGTCCAGCGTTTCGCTTTGTCCGGCAGGTTCAGTCACTGCGTCACCGGAAAGCGTCGTTGCCAGTAAATCAAACATACTGTCACTCCTGTGATGGCTCAGCGCTGGAACGGATAAATCGCACCCAGCCCGAGAATATTGGTCAGTTCGTCGAGCGCAGTACGCACTTCGGTCAGAAGCTGCGGATCGGCCAGATCTTTGGCCTGCATCCGGTCACGGTAATGCGTGTCCACCCAGGTGTTGAGCCGTGCGAACTGGCTGTCACTCATCAGCGAGGCGACATTCACCGCATTCAGTTCGTTGCGGTTGAGCGCCACCCGCAGGCGCAGACAGGCCGGGCCGCCGCCGTTACGCATACTTTCGCGCAGATCAAACACTTCAATCTGATCGACCGGTCCGCCGCTGTCTTTCAGTGCAGAAAGATAGGCCCAGACGCCGGTATGCTGGCGGGATTCTTCCGGCACCACCAGCATCATTTTACCGTCGGGCTTGGTCAGCAACTGACTGTTAAACAGATACGTCGCGACCGCATCGTCGAGAGACACTATTGACTGCGGCACTTCAACGGGTAAGAAATCCAGCTCAAGCGCCGCCATTTTGCGACGGATTTCCTCCAGCGCGTTGCCTGAATTCACAAACGCCTGCTCGTGATGGAAAAGCACGTTGCCGTTGCTGACAGAAATGACGTCGTTGTGGAACACACCGCTGTCGATGGCTTGCGGATTTTGCTGAATAAACACCGTGCGTTTTTCATCAAGCTGATGCAAACGCGCCACGGCATCACTGGCCAAACGGGTCTGGCGTGCCGGATAACGCACCGGTTCGTTCTCACCGGTTGCCAGCCCGTCGCGTCCGTAAACAAATACCTGCACGCCGGGTTTATCATACTCACCGCATAACCGGTTATGATTCGCCGCGCCCTCATCTCCCAGGGCGGCCACCTGCGGCAGCGCATCGTGATGGGCAAAATATTTATCGGCATGGAAGGTCGCGCGCAAAATGGCAGACGTGGTGTCTGCCTCAATGGCCCGGTGAAATTTATTGTTCAGGTTGGCGACCGTGAAATGTACACGCCCGTCCGCGCTGTCCGCCGAAGGCGACACCGTGGCCGCATTGGCCACCCACATGGAAGACGCCGAACTCAGTGACGACAGCAAGCGCGGCGAATAAGCCTGCGCGTTGGTCAGCACTTCGCGATCGCTGCCACCGAAGCCCATTTTGCGCAATGTGCTCAGATGGGGGCGTTCATGTGGCGGTAAAATTCCCTGTGCAAAACCCAGATCGGCCAGCGCTTTCATTTTCAGCAAGCCCTGCTTTGCCGCCAGACGCGGGTTCGCCACCGCATTCTGGTTTTTGGTCGAGGCTTCATTACCAAACGACAGCCCGGCGTAATGGTGGGTCGGGCCGACTAATCCGTCAAAATTTGCTTCACATCCAGACATTCCTGTCTCCTCAGGTTGTACGGAAATCAATACCAGGCGACAGCGTCGCAGGGAGTTCCAGTTTGTCTGTTTCCAGCGAGGCCATCGGCCAGGCACAATAATCCGCCGCGTAATAAGCACTTGGACGGTGGTTACCCGAAGCCCCGATGCCACCGAAAGGCGCGTTGCTTGATGCACCGGTCAGCGGTTTGTTCCAGTTAACAATACCCGCCCTTGCTTGCAATAATAGCTGCTCAAACTGAGCACGCTCAGCAGAGATAAGCCCGGTCGCCAGTCCGAAGCGCGTCTGGTTAGCCAGCGTAATGGCTTCATCAAAACTGCCGTAGCGGTAAATGCTCAGCAACGGGCCGAAGTATTCTTCATCAGGAATGCCCGCCACGCCGGTCAGATCGATAATGCCCGGCGTCAGCAGGGTATTGAGCGGATCCGGGCGCGTCAGCAACAGCAGCGGTTTTCCGCCCAGCGCCAGCAACGCGTCCTGTGCTTTCAGCATATTGCGTGCCGCCACGTCCGAAATCACCCCGCCCATAAATGGTTGCGGATCGTCGTTCCAGCCTCCGACGCGCAGTTGCATGGTGACATCGAGCAAGCGCGCAATAAATGCATCACCCGCCGCGCCTTCTTTCACCAGCAGACGGCGCGCACAGGTACAACGCTGTCCGGCAGAAATAAACGCCGACTGAACAGTCAGGTTTACCGCTGCATCAATATCTTCCACCGGCTCGACAATCAGCGCGTTGTTGCCGCCCATTTCCAGCGCCAGAATTTTTTCAGGCTGACCGGCGAGCTGGCGGTGCAACTGATAGCCGGTGCCCGCGCTGCCGGTAAACAGCAACCCGTCGATATTGCCGCAGGCTGCCAGCGCTTCGCCGGTCGAACGACCGCCCTGCACCAGATTCAGCACACCTTCCGGCAGTCCGGCTTGCTCCCACAACTTCACGGTTTCTTCGGCGGTTTTAGGCGTCAGTTCGCTCGGTTTAAACACCAGCGTATTGCCCGCCAGCAAGGCAGGAACGATATGGCCGTTCGGCAGATGTCCGGGAAAATTATACGGACCAAAAACCGCCAGCACGCCATGCGGCCGGTGGCGCAGCACCGCTTCACCGTCGGGCATGGCGGTGTGTTTCTCGCCCGTGCGTTGCTGGTTGGCTTCCAGTGAAATCGCCACCTTACCGATCATCGCCTGGATCTCAGTCAGCGTTTCCCAGCGTGGTTTGCTGGTTTCCAGGCTGATGATTTCCGCCAGCCGGGTTTTATGTTCTGTCAGTAAATCCGCAAAACGCTTAATCACGTCAGCGCGTTCGGCCACGGTTTTACGTGCCCAGGCGGGGAATGCCGTGCGGGCTGCCGTACAGGCGGCATCGACATCTTCCGCACTGGCACTCAGCGCCGACCACAACAATGTGTTATCGGCCGGATTAGTTTTGTTCAGTTGCGCGCCTTGTCCGCTGCGCCACTGGCCCTGAATAAAAAGTGCAGGTTGCATCATGCGAGGCTTTCCTTTTTGAGAATGGGGGTTGCAGAAGCCGGGTTATCGCCGGGGAAAAGCGCCACGGCGCGCAGCATATCGCCCTCGCGCAGGCCGAGCAGTTCAGCCTCGCGGGAATTAAGCGTCAGTGACTCCGCCGAATCGCCACCCGGCACCAGCAGCGCGCGGAAATTCTGATATTGCTCATTGGCGACCAGATACAGCGGTTCGTCGCGCCCGCTGCGGTGCTCCGCCAGCCGCACCGGCAGCAGGCGGCTTTCTTTTACCGCGCGTAACTGATCGATTTCACCTTCGAGCGTCGGACCGGCATCGAAAATATCCACATAACCTTCGTAACGCAGCCCTTCACCTTCCAGCACGGCACGCGCCGGTGCGGTTTGCGGATGCACTTCGCCGATCACTTCCCGCGCCTCATGACTCAGCAGTTCGGTATATAAAGGATGTTTCGGCATCAGTTCGGCAATAAAGGATTTCTGTCCCATGCCGGTCAGACGGTCAGCTTCGGCAAATTCCATACCAAAAAAATGACGCCCGACGCTGTCCCAGAACGGTGAATGGCCGTTGTCGTCAGACATACCGCGCATCTCGGCAATCACCTTGCGGGAGAAATGCCCGCGAAATGCCGCCAGAAACAGAAAACGGACCTTCGACAACAATTGCCCGTTTTTGCCGTGACGGCAGTCCGGATCGAGGAACAGCGTGCAAAGCTCGGTATAACCGGTGTGATCGTTACTGAGAAACAGCGTCGGCACCGGTTTATAGATGTTCAGGCTTTTGGAGGCATGCACCAGCGTGCCGAGGCGGAAGTTGTACCACGGTTCACTGAGCCCGACGGCGACTTCAATGGCGCTGACGCCCACCACTTTTTGCTGTTCCGTGTCTTCAAGCACGAACAGGTAACCCTGTTCGCCTTTTTCCAGGCGACCTTCCCAGGTCGCCACCGAGCGCTCAATGCGCCCGCGTAAATGCGCTTCATCCTTGGGCAAAGACGTTAAACCGATGCCGGTTTTGCCTGACAACTGCAGGATATCGGCGAGATCGCCGGGCCGCACAGGTCGAATCAACATCATGATGCTCTACCTCATTTAACCCAATGAATCACACGCACAGGCGCGCAACGGCACGCTCAAGACGGTTCAGCCCTTCTTCAATATCCGCGCCCGGAATAATCAGTGATGGCGCAAAGCGCAGCACATTCGGCCCGGCAATCAGGGCGATCAGCCCTTCCTCTGCCGCCAGTGTATTGAGTTGTTTGGCCTGATCTTTATACCGTTCGCTCATCACGGCACCGAGCAACAAGCCCTGGCCACGTACGTCGCTGAACACCTGATAACGGTCGTTGATGCGTTTGAGCCCGGCGATAAACCATTCGTGACGTTTACTGACACCGGACAGCACCTCCGGCGTGTTAATCAGCTCAAAGACTTTTCCCGCCACCGCCGTCGCCAGCGGGTTACCACCGTAAGTGGTGCCGTGGGTGCCCGGCTGGAATAACGCAGCATAGCGGTCAGTAGTCAGCATCGCGCCAATCGGGAAACCGCCGCCCAGCGCTTTGGCGCTGGTCAGAATGTCCGGCACCACGCCGTAATGCTGATAGGCATACAGCTCGCCGGTACGCCCGACGCCGGTCTGCACTTCATCGAAAATCAGCACGGCCTGATGTTTGTCACACAGCTCACGCAGACCCTGCAGGAATCCGGCCTCTGCCGGCACCACGCCGCCTTCGCCCTGGATCGGCTCAACAATTACGGCACAGGTACGTGAAGAAATCTGGCTGGCAACGGCGGCCAGATCATTAAATGGCAAATGCGTGATCGCCTGCGGCAGTGGCGCAAAATCCTCAGAATATTTCGGCTGACCGCCGGTGGTGACGGTAAACAGCGTGCGGCCATGGAATGCGTTTTTGAAGGCGATAATTTCATTCTTTTCGCCGCCGGATTTATTACCGTACAGCCTGGCCAGTTTCAGCGCCGCTTCGTTGGCTTCCGCGCCGGAATTACAGAAAAACACTTTGTCCGCAAAGGTGGCGTCGATCAGTTGCTTCGCCAGCCGCAGCACCGGTTCGTTGGTGTAGCCGTTGCCCAGATGCCAGACTTTATCTGCCTGCTCATGCAGGGTCTTACGGATTTCCGGGTGCGCATGCCCCAGCGCATTTACGGCAATGCCGCCTGCGAAATCGACATAGTCCTTGCCCGCCTGATCCCACAGCCAGGATCCTTCACCGCGCACAGGAATAAACGCCGCCGGGGCATAAACCGGGACCATCCAGTCATCAAAGTTCTGGCGGCTGACGTTTTGCGGCTGCTGTTGGTGTTCCATATAAACCTCTTTTGAGCTGATTTCAGGGTGCACGCCCCCGTCCCCCATACCGACGGGAAATGCACCGGGTTCCGATGTTTTTGCACATTTAGCGGGCAATCGCGCTGGCGAGAAATGGCAGTTATTAGTTTGTTATTTAAAAGTTAATAAATAATCTCACTCAGTCTCATCATAGATTGCAGTCTTCATGCCAGCAAAGGAAAAAAGTGAATAAAAAAAGTGACATTGAGAAAAAACAACCACTTAATATTGCCTGTTATTCACTTTAATTGCATAAAAAATGAATAAAAGAAAAAATCCCCTTTTGCAGCAACGAGGACAGAAGAATGAGTATGCAGGGAAATATTTTGATTTCTGGCGGAATATTTTATACAGGATTGTGATCAGGCGCGTATCGCGCGCCGTTACGCACAGCCCGGTGCCTGATTAAGGTGCAAGGGTGCACAATTTTGGCGCATCCCCGCCCCGTGACCCCGTTCACACTCTGCGCAAATAAAAAATACCGGGCGGGATTTCTTTCTGAAAAACGACCATGGCAAACTGATTATGTGTATTATTTGTTAATAAATAGATGCGTTATTGTTTAATTGTTATGGGTAACATCCGACACTCACTCTAATCCATGATTTCCCATGGTTTTAATTCACCTATTTTTAACATATAAAACTATTAAATTTAACATTAAAGGACTTTGATCACATTCCGTTCACGACCACGCGAAAACAGCTTTCCCCTTAAGTTAATCTCTGAATGTGGAATAAATAACCACCACCCGTTCCCTACACCAAAACAGAACCTCATAAGAAAGGTACAGACATGAAATTTAACCTCGCATTAGTCAGTGCATGTGTGGTTTCAGCATGCATGTTATTCACAACACCGTCGTTCGCCGCCAAGCCTTACGACATTGCCGTCGTCGCTAAAGTCACCGGTATTCCCTGGTTCACCCGCATGGAAGTCGGCGTAAAAGAAGCCGCGCAGAAGCTGGATGTCAACGCCTATCAGGTAGGCGCATCCACGCCGGACCCGGCACAGCAGGTCAAAGTGATTGAAGATTTGATCGCCAAAAAAGTCGACGCCATTATCGTGGTGCCGAACGACGCCAAAGTGCTTGAGCCGGTGCTGAAAAAAGCCCGTGATCAGGGCATCGTGGTGTTAACGCATGAATCGCCGGATCAGCAAATTGGTCAGTGGGATATCGAAACCATCGACAGCCAGAAATACGCCGAAGCCAATATGGACGAGCTGGCGAAAGATATGGGCGGTAAAGGCGGTTATGCGATTTATGTCGGTTCCCTGACCGTACCTTTGCATAACGCGTGGGCAGATGCGGCGATTAAATATCAGAAAGAAAAATACCCGGATATGCATGAAGTGACTTCACGCCTGCCGGTCGCAGAAAATATTGATAAGTCTTACTCCACCACGCTCGACTTAATGAAAACCTATCCTGACCTGAAAGGGATTATCGGTTTCGGTTCGCTCGGCCCGATCGGTGCCGGTCAGGCCGTTCAGCAGAAACGTGCGAAAAATAAAATTGCAGTGGTTGGTATCGCCATGCCAGCTCAGGCCGCGCCCTATCTGATGCGCGGTGATATTAAGAAAGTGCTGCTGTGGGATCCGAAAGATGCCGGTTACGCCTTAGTCACCGTCGCCGACCAGATGTTGCAGGGTAAAGAAGTCACTAAAGATCTGAGCATCGAAGGGCTGGGCAAAGCTGATGTGGATATGGATAAGCACGTGATCCGCTTTAATAAAATTCTGGAAGTCACACCAGAAAATGCGAAATCACTGGGCTTCTGATTTAGCTTTTTAATATTTTTATTTACCGGAGATACATTATCTCCAGCGCCACACCAGGCAAATAGAAACAGATACGGCGTTGTTTGCTGTGCCGTATCTGAATTTCTAATCAGACATTGAAACTTATACCCTAAATAATTCGGGTTGTGGGAAGGCGGCAAATGAGTGAATCCCGATGAGCTTACATAAGTAAGTGATTCGGGTGAGCGAGTGCAGCCAACGCATCCACAGCACGAAGTATGAAGGGTATGTTGTAAGGATTGCGATGAATACTCTCAGCACGTCCCCTGCCCCTGCTGAGGCCTTTATCAGCCTCGAGAAAATCAGTAAAAAATTCCCCGGCGTATTAGCCCTGGATAATGTCAGCCTGACGCTCAATAAAGGCGAAGTGCATTGTCTCGCGGGTCAGAATGGCTGCGGCAAGAGCACCATTATTAAAGTGATTTCCGGGGTCTATCAGCCGGAAAAAGGCGCAGCCATTACGCTCGACGGCAAATTATTTCATACCCTGACGCCACAACTTTCTTCTTATTACGGCATTCAGGTTATTTATCAGGATTTATCTTTATTCCCGAATTTATCGGTGGCTGAAAATATCGCTATTCACCGTTATTTACCGGGCGGCGATTTCTGGGTACATCGCGAGGCAATGCGCAAAAAAGCCGTTGCGGTGATGCAACGGGTGGGCGTCTCTCTGGATCCGGATCGTAAAGTCGAAAAGCTGTCGATCGCAGACCGTCAGTTAGTGGCAATATGCCGGGCAATCGCCGCTGACGCCAGTCTGGTTATCATGGATGAACCGACCGCGTCGCTGACCCGCACGGAAGTGAACGGTCTGCTGCGGGTGGTGAATGAGCTGAAAGCCGCCGGTATTTGTGTGGTATTTGTCAGCCATCGCCTCGATGAAGTGATGGAAGTCGCTGACCGTATCAGCGTGATGCGCGACGGCAAACTGGTCGGTACCTATCCGTCCAGTGAACTGGACAGCAATGAGCTGGCCTTCCTGATGACCGGACAGCGTTTTACCTACAGTCACCTGCCGCAACGCGCACCGGCCAACGTAACCCCGCTGCTGGAAGTCAGCCACCTGAGCCGCAAAGGCCAGTATCAGGACATTTCACTGTCGCTGCGTCAGGGGGAAATCACGTCGGTGATCGGCCTGCTCGGTTCAGGGCGGACCGAGCTCTGTCTGACCCTGTTTGGCATGAGCCAGCCGGACAGCGGGGAAATCCGCGTTAACGGCAACGTGGTGAAATTCCACAGCAACCGCGACGCAATCCGTCACGGCATTGCCTATGTGTCAGAAGACCGTCTGACACAGGGGCTGATCATGGAGCAATCCATTTACGACAACACGCTGGTGTCGATTTTCGACAGGCTGCACACCGCCACCGGGTTGATGGATCACCGCAAAGCCGCGTCAGTGGTGAAAGATCTGATCCGCGATCTGAACATTAAAGTATCCGACAGCAGCCTGCCGGTGAAAACCCTTTCCGGCGGGAATGCCCAGCGTATCGCCATCGCCAAATGGGTGGCAACGCAGCCGCACATCCTGATCCTCGATTCGCCAACGGTCGGCGTTGATATCGCCAATAAAGAAGGGATTTACCGCATCGCGCGCGATCTGGCGGAATCCGGCATGGCGGTGCTGATGATTTGCGATGAAATCCCGGAGGCTTATTACAACAGTCACCGTGTGCTGGTAATGCGCAAAGGCGAACTGGTGGCGGAATTCGCGCCCCACCAGAGCAGCGAAGCGCAGATTGCGGAGGCGATCAATGGATAACAAATCTCTCTCGAAACTGTTTTCCCTGCACGAATTCTGGCTGGGATTACTGGTACTGCTGCTGGTGATTGGCCTGAGTGTCAGCACCGGTGAATTTATGACACTCGGTAACCTGACTGACGTCGCCACCAGTTACGCCATTCTCGGTATTCTGGCCTGCGGCCTGTTTGTGGTGCTGATTGCCGGTGGCATCGACATCTCCTTCCCGGCGGTGACCTCCATCGGTCAGTACGTGATGGCGAGTTATATCATTCATCACGGCGGCAGCTTTCCGCTGGCGTTTGCTATGTCGATGGGCGTCGGTTTACTGCTCGGGCTGGTCAATGGTTTTCTGGTCTACTGGCTGCGCGTACCGGCCATTATTATCACCATTGCCACACTGAATTTGTTCTACGGTTTGCTGGTGTATCTGACCAACGGCACCTGGCTGTATGGCTTCCCTGACTGGTTTATGAACGGCATAAACTGGTTCTCCTTTACCGCCGCCGACGGTTACGACTATGGCCTGACGCTGCCGCTGCTCAGCCTGCTGGGGGTGATTATCGCCACCGGCGTGCTGATGAACCGCACCCGCGTGGGCCGTCAGATTTACGCCATGGGCAGCAACCGTGACGCCGCGTCACGCCTCGGCCTGAACATCCTGCGTCTGCATTTTTACGTGTATGGCTTTATGGGCTTACTGGCCGGCATCGCTGCCGTGGTGCAGGCGCAGATTACCCAGTCCGTGGCCCCCAACTCGCTGCTCGGTTATGAACTGACGGTACTGGCGGCGGTGGTTTTAGGCGGCACCAGCATGACCGGCGGACGCGGCTCACTGACCGGTACCATCCTCGGTGTGATGCTGCTGGCCTTCCTGCAAAACGGCCTGACGCTGCTGAGTATTTCGTCTTACTGGCATCAGGTATTCAGCGGCGTGATCATTCTGGTCAGCATCAGCAGCACCGCGTGGAATGAAAAACGTAAACTGGCAAAGGGGATGTGACATGACAACCTTAACCCGATTCTTCCCCGGCGACCGCATCATCCGCTTGCAGTTGCTGATCATCGTTGCCGTTGCCGTATTGTTCTCGTTCACGCTGGGCGGCAGTTTTTACAGCATCGGCAATTTCCAGTCGATCTCTTCGCAGTTGCCGATTCTGGGCATGCTGGCGCTGGGGATGGGCATCACCATGCTCACCGGCGGTATCAACCTTTCGGTCATTGCCGGTGCCAATGCCTGTTCGCTGGCAATGGCGGCCATTCTGGTGGCACATCCGGATCAGCCGCAATATTTCGTGCTGGCGATGCTCGCCGGTCTGGCTGTGGCGGTGATCATTGGCGTACTTAATGGCGCGCTGATTGCGTATATCGGCGTATCACCGATTCTGGCGACGCTCGGCACCATGACGCTGATTGCCGGGCTGAATATTCTGCTGACCAACGGGGCCGTCATTTCCGGCTTCCCGGCGGCAATCCAGTATCTCAGTAACGGCAGCCTGCTGGGCATTCCGGTCGCCCTGCTGCTCTTCCTGCTGGTCGCGCTTTTGCTGTGGGTGTTACTCGAACACACCACGCTTGGCCGGAGCCTGTATCTGATGGGTTCCAACGAACAGGCCACACGTTTCAGCGGCGTCAATACGCACAAAGTCACCATCGCGGTGTATGTGCTTTCCGCCCTGCTCGGATGGGGCGCGGCACTGCTGATGATGTCCAAATTTAACTCGGCGAAAGCGGGCTACGGCGACTCCTATTTGCTGGTGACCATTCTGGCCTCGGTGCTTGGCGGGATTAATCCCGACGGCGGTTTCGGCCGGGTCATCGGGCTGGTACTGGCGCTGATCGTCCTGCAAATGCTGGAAAGCGGCCTGAACCTGATGGGCGTCAGCAGTTACCTGACAATGGCCCTGTGGGGCGGCGTCCTGATCCTGTTTATCGCTCTGCAAAACAGAAAATCTTAAGCGAAAGCTTTTTACCGAAGGGAAAGAACATGGCGAGTTATTTTATTGGAGTAGACGTAGGAACCGGCAGCGCCCGCGCGGGCGTCTTCGACATGACCGGCCGCATGGTCGGTCAGGCCAGCCGTGAGATCACGTTGTACCGCCCGAAAGCCGATTTCGTCGAGCAATCTTCTGATGAGATCTGGCAGTCGGTCTGTAACGCCGTGAAAGATGCGGTCAATCAGGCTGACATCAACCCGATCCAGGTGAAAGGTATCGGCTTCGACGCCACCTGTTCGCTGGTCGTACTGGATAAAGAAGGCAAGCCGCTGACCGTCAGCCCGTCCGGGCGCAGCGAGCAAAACATTATTGTCTGGATGGATCACCGTGCCATCACTCAGGCCGAGCGCATCAACGCCACCGGTCACCGCGTGCTGGAATTTGTTGGCGGGATTATTTCGCCGGAAATGCAAACGCCGAAATTGCTGTGGCTGAAACAGCATATGCCGACCACCTGGAACAACGTCGGGCATCTTTTCGACCTGCCGGATTTCCTGACCTGGCGCGCCACGCAGGACACCACACGTTCGCTGTGTTCCACCGTCTGTAAATGGACCTATATCGGCCATGAAGACCGCTGGGACCCGAGCTATTTCCGCCAGATCGGGCTGGAAGATTTGCTGGAAAACAACGCGGCGAAAATCGGCAGCGAAGTGAAAACCATGGGCGAACCGCTCGGGCATGGCCTGACACAGCGTGCCGCCGCAGAAATGGGGCTGATGGCAGGGACTGCGGTCAGCGTTTCTATCATTGATGCCCATGCCGGCAGCCTCGGTATTCTCGGGGCCAGCGGCGCATCCGGTGAATCGGCCGATTTCGACAACCGCATCGCGCTGATTGGCGGCACCTCCACGGCGCATATGGCGATGTCCCGCAGCGCGCGTTATATCGGCGGCATCTGGGGGCCGTATTACTCCGCGATCCTGCCGGATTACTGGCTGAATGAAGGTGGACAATCCACCACCGGCGCGCTGATTGACCACGTGATCCAGTCGCACCCGTGTTATCAGGATTTGCTGAAACAGGGCAAAGACAGCGGCAAAACCATTTATGAAGTGCTGAACGGCATCCTGCGCAAAATGGCCGGCGAACCGGAGAATATTGCCTTTCTGACCCGGGATATTCATATGTTGCCCTACTTCCATGGCAACCGTTCGCCACGCGCCAACCCGACGCTGACCGGCACACTGAGCGGCCTGAAACTCTCGCGCACGCCGGAAGACATGGCGCTGCATTATCTGGCCACCATCCAGGCGCTGGCGCTGGGCACCCGCCACATTATCGAAACCATGAACCAGAGCGGATATCGCATTGATACCATGATGGCGAGCGGCGGCGGCACCAAAAACCCGGTGTTTGTGCAGGAGCACTCCAACGCGACAGGCTGTGCGATGTTATTGCCGGAAGAGAGCGAGGCAATGTTGCTTGGCAGCGCCATGATGGGCACCGTCGCGGCGGGCGCGTATGACTCGTTGCCGGAAGCCATGGCGGCCATGAGCCGTATCGGCAAAACCGTGACGCCGCAAACCAACAAAATCAAAGAGTATTACGATCGCAAATACCGCGTATTCCATGAGATGTACCACGACAGCATGAAATACCGCCGCCTGATGCAGGGGGAAACCCAATGAATGCGGATGAAGAATTTACCCTGGCGTGCTGGTGCTGGCCGTGTTCGATGCGTTGTGCGGCAGCATCATGCTGCGCAACGGTTTTGATCAGCAGCGACCGCTGAAAGTCCATCCGGGTGGCAACGTCGGCAAGACGCTGCGCGAGCAGGATGTGTGAAACATCTCGCTCACCCTTTAATCTCCTCCGCCACCAGCGCTGCCAGAATTGAAATGGCGCGCGCGGTGTGCGGTCCCCATTCGAAAGAAGTATTAATGCGGATGCAATGGCTGAAACGCTTGTCGGCGGAGAACATGCTGCCGGGCGCAACGCTGACGCCTTTTGTCAGCGCGCGCTGATAGACCCGCGCCGCATCCACGTTATCACCCAGATCCAGCCACAAAAAATACCCGCCTGCCGGTTGCGTCACCGACACCTGCGCCGGAAATTCAGCCAGGATCGCGTGACGCATCGCCATCTGCCGTTGTTCCAGCACACGTCGTAACCGCCGCAAATGGGTATCGTAACCGCCCTGCTGCACACCCTTTTGCAAATAATCGGCTAATGCCAGCTGAACCGGCACACTGGCCGATAACGTGCTCATCAGTTGCAGGCGCTGAATACGCTCGGCATAAGCTCCCGCCGCCACCCAGCCCACGCGAAATCCCGGCGCGAGGGATTTCGAAAAAGACGAGCAATGCAAAATTTCGCTGCGGTAACCTGACGCCTTCAGCGGCACCGTCCGTTCACTGCCAAAATACAGCTCGCTATAGACGTCGTCCTCTATCAGCGCCACGTTATGCGCCTGCAAGATACTCACCAGCCGTGCCTTTTTCGCCGGTGGCAAACTGCATCCGAGCGGGTTCTGAAAACTCGACATCAGCCAGCAGGCTTTGATCGGATAAATGTCCAGCGCCTGTTCCAGTGCATCGGGATCCATGCCGTAACGCGCGTCAGTCGGAATGGCCACGGCTTTTAATTTACGCCGCTCAATCGCCTGCAATACGCCGTAAAAAGCCGGTGATTCGATAGCCACCCAGTCACCCGGCTCCGTCACCACCTGCAAACTTAACCCGAGCGACTCCATCGCCCCCGAGGTAATCACGATTTCATCGGGGGCCACTTCAATACCGTTTTGCGCATAGCGCTGCGCAATGCTGCGGCGCAGTTCTTCATTCCCCGGCGGCAGATTAGCAATGGCGCTGTGGGGTGACATCCGCCTGACAGCACTGGCCAGTGAACGTGCCAGACGTGGCTGCGGGAAAAGCGTCGGGTCAGGGAACGCGGAACCGAGCGGCACCACGGCGGGATCTTGCCCGGCTTTGAGAATATCGAAAATGGCGTCATTGACGTCCACCTGCTCTGCGGCATGCAAACGCCCGTCGGGAGAGTGGCGCACCGGCCGCTGTACCCCCGCTGCCACGTAATAACCGGACTGCGGACGCGCGACAATCACGCCCTGACTCTCCAGCAACTGATAGGCCTGCAAAACGGTCATCAGACTCAGGCCGGACTGTTTGCAGGTATCGCGCAATGAAGGCAGCCGGTCGCCCGGCAACCAGACCTGTGTGTCAATTTGTCTGCGCAACGTGCGCGCCAGCGTTTCGTAACGGGATTGAGTCATGATTCATCAGCACTGTTATAGGAAGTGTTAATCAAATGATAACTATTATGCCTGATTTTGCACTTTCCCTTGACGTAAACTGCGCATCAACAGCAATCAATGTTTTACCAGAGGGCTATGGCGGCGAAACATTCACCATGGTAATGTATGAATTCACCGCATTACTCAGATTTATCTGAGCTTCCCTTCACACCTGTTCGCGCAACCTTACGCTTTCTAAACACTTTCTCCACGATCGCTGGAAAAGTAACACTTCACCTTTCACTCTTTTACATCCACACCGCATTACTATTCATTGGATTGAGTAGACTTGTTTTCGTCGAAACAAAACGGGCGAATTGCCTGAATCTCCAATGAGGAATTTAATTATGCGTAAACTTACCGCAATGATTGTGGCTTCAACCCTGGCTCTGAGCTCTGCTTCTTTCGCATTCGCTGCTGAAACCACCGCGACACCGGCACCTGATGCCACGACCGCGACGCACGGAAAAATGCTGCATCATAAAGGACCGCAACATATGAACCCGTTTGCGGCGCTGAATCTGACTGAGCAGCAGAAAACTCAGATGAAAGAAATCATGAAAGACAGCGGCGCGCGTCCTGACCGCGCAGCCATGAAAGCCCAGATGGATCAGATGCATAACCTGGTGGCTTCCGACAGCTTCGATGAAGCCAAGGTAAAATCGCAGATTGATACCATCACTAAAGCCCAGTCTGACCGTATGCTCGACCGCGCCCGTGCTGAGAACAAAATGTATAACCTGCTGACGCCAGAGCAGAAAAAACAGTTCAATGAAAACTACCAGAATCGCGCGGCCAAAATGGAACAGATGCGTGATCACAAACCCGGTCAGGAAAAGCCTGCAACCGCTGAATAAACGCTGACCTGACAGGAAAACCGGCTCCCGTGGCCGGTTTTTTTTTGCTTTTTTACTTACCCGCCACAACTTTACTGTCATCCGACCAGTCTTCTCTGCGCAAAGCGTCAACCCCATCACAAATTCATCTTTAACTTCATACTTTTCTGTATAAACACATTATTTTTAAACAGTAATTTAACAAAGTCGCAACCGCATTCAGCCACGCGACCCTTACCTCTCCACATCATACTCTCGACATAAAAAGTGGCCGGCTATCACCGGACCACTCATAAGGAGTTGTACATCATGAAAAGCGTCAAGTCCGGGATAACCTGGCTGGTGGTGGCGTTAATCGGGGCTTTTGCCTTTGGGATGCTGGCCCTGAGCCGTGGCGAACATGTTAATGCTCTCTGGCTGGTGGTCGCCGCTATTGCCTGTTACAGCATTGCTTACCGCTTCTACAGCCTGTTTATCGCTGAAAAAGTTTTCGAACTCGATGACAAACGCATGACGCCTGCCGAGCGTCATAACGACGGACTGGATTATGTGCCCACCAACAAATGGGTCTTGTTCGGCCACCACTTTGCCGCCATCGCAGGCGCGGGTCCGCTGGTCGGCCCGATCCTCGCCGCACAAATGGGTTTCCTGCCGGGCACGATCTGGATCCTGGTCGGCGTGATGCTGGCGGGTGCGGTACAGGACTTCCTGATCCTGTTCATCTCCACCCGTCGTGACGGCCGCTCTCTGGGTGAAATGGCAAAACAGGAGCTGGGGAATTTCGCGGGCGTTATCACTATGCTCGGCGCGCTGGGCGTGATGATCATCATTCTTTCCGCGCTGGCCTTAGTGGTGGTTAAAGCACTGGCTGACAGTCCGTGGGGGCTGTTCACCATTGCCGCCACCATTCCGATCGCCCTGTTTATGGGCATCTACATGCGTTTTCTGCGTCCGGGGAAAATTGCTGAAGTGTCGGTGATTGGCTTCGTGCTCATGATGCTCGCCATCGTTTACGGCGGCAATGTGGCGGCGGATCCTTACTGGGGACCGTTCTTTACCCTGCACGGCACCACGCTGACCTGGGTGCTGGTGATCTATGGCTTTATTGCCTCGGTATTGCCGGTCTGGCTGCTGCTGGCACCGCGCGATTACCTCTCAACGTTCCTTAAAATAGGCGTTATCGCCGGGCTGGCCGTGGGTATTGTTTTCGCCATGCCGGAAATGAAAATGCCTGCGGTATCGCGCTTTATCGACGGCAGCGGCCCGGTGTTCTCCGGCAGCCTGTTCCCGTTCCTGTTTATCACTATCGCCTGCGGGTCGATTTCCGGTTTTCATGCGCTGGTGTCCAGCGGCACCACACCGAAGTTGGTTGAGCGCGAAAGCCATATCCGCTTTATCGGCTACGGCGCGATGCTGATGGAATCGTTCGTGGCGATCATGGCGCTGATTTGCGCATCCGTTATCGACCCCGGTGTGTATTTTGCCATGAACTCTCCGGCGGCGCTGATCGGCACCACGGTAGAAAGCGCCTCACAGGTTATTAACGGCTGGGGCTTTGTGATCACGCCGGACATTCTGACGCAAATCGCCAAAGATGTTGGCGAGCAGTCAATTCTTTCCCGTGCCGGTGGCGCGCCGACCTTCGCCGTCGGCATGGCGCACATCATCACCGACGTGTTCAACAGCCGCGCGATGATGGCCTTCTGGTATCACTTCGCGATCCTGTTCGAAGCCTTATTTATTCTGACTGCCGTGGATGCCGGTACCCGCGCCTGCCGCTTTATGGTGCAGGATCTGGTGGGTGTCGCCGTCCCTTCTTTGGCTAATAACCGCTCGTGGATCGGCACGTTTGCCGGTACTACCGTCGCGGTGGCGGGCTGGGGCTTCTTCGTTTATCAGGGCGTCGTCGACCCGTTAGGCGGCATTAATACCCTGTGGCCACTGTTCGGTATCGGCAACCAGATGCTGGCCTCGATGGCGCTGATTCTGGGCACCGTGGTGCTGTTCAAAATGAAAAAACAGCGCTACGCATGGGTCACGATTTTGCCGACTATCTGGCTGTTTATCACCTCGATGACCGCAGGCTGGCAGAAGATTTTCCACGAAAAACCGTCGATTGGTTTCCTGGCGCAGGCGAAGAAATTCGGCGCAGGCATCGACAGTGGTGAAATCATTAAACCGGCCAAAACGCTGGCTGACATGCATACCATCGTGCTGAACAATCAGATCAACGCCATCCTGTGTGGATTCTTCATGCTGGTGGCGGTCACCATGCTGATTTCAGCATTCTTCGTTATCCGCCGCGCACTGCAGTCAGGTACGCCGACAGTGCATGAAACGGCTGTCGTACAACGTCGCGAGGCCCGCCATGTCTGATTCGAGAGCATTATTTAAAACATCACGGCCTGCAGCGTTACACATCATCCGCTGTCAGCCGTTATTCATCGTGCAGACAAAACCGCACAATGTCACCGGCTGGCTGAAACTGGCGATAAAACGTACTGCACAGAGTTTTCGCCTGATGGTCGGCGTGCAGGATTATCAGAATTATGTCCGGCACATGTTGGTCAGACACCCGGAAATGACACCGATGACGGAACGCGAGTTTCACCGGCGATGCCTTGAGGCGCGGTTCCCGAGCGAAGGCGGGAAGATGGGGAAATGTCCGTGCTGAAGCGCTGTTTGTTAACGCTATTTATTTTCTAAATGCCCGGTGGGTGTAAGTATAAAATCATCAATGAATAATGTGAGGTCTGACTAAAAAACCTCACAGGGAAATGTGTTGCCGTGTGATTTTCACCCTGCCTCACCTGGTGATAATTTAACCGAATTCGTTTTATATCGGTTTAATTTTTACTTCTGAGGACAACATGATGGTCGGGGCAACACATATCAGAGATATTCTATTAATGGAGCACAGGATTGTACTCGCGGTTATCGGCATGGCGGCATGGGGCGGAATTGTTCGCTATATCATGCTGAGGAAGAAGAAACCCTTTATGGAAGAAATCCGCACATGTCTGTTGCAGATTATCGTTTCTTGCTTCAGCGGGATGCTGCTGAGTATTTTCGTTCTTTCGCGCAATGCCAATGATGACCGGCTGCTGATTATTGCCGGTCTGGGTGGTGTTTTTGCCGGACCGCTCCTCACCCTGCTGGGTAAAAAAGTGACAGGCTTTATTGATAACTACAGCCCGGCACCTAAATGAGCGCATTCACCCCTTCCCCGGCAAGTGCTTACGCCGGGGAATTTTTAGTATCATATTCACTCCCCCGCTTAACTTGCCACTAACATCGGCTCTATCACCGGCGCAGTCTGCTCAAAGACCAGAGACAGCAGGATTTTTTTCACCGCCATAGCTTCCTGCGATAACGCCAGCGTTTCAGAAACACAGAGCGACAGCGGAACCTGAATCACCGGGCCGCTGATGCACGACATCCAGGCTTTGGCCGGGCCGGTCATGGCACGGGCAGCGGATTCAGGCAATATCGTGACGCCCAGACCGCTGGCGACGGCGGCGGTCAGCGTGGCTGAAGATTCAATTTCACCAATAATATTGGCACTTAAACGGCGCACCGCCATCGCATCATCCACCAGACGTCGGGTAACATTATGTGAACGCGGCATGAACAGGTTTAGCTTTGCCACATCACTCAGCTCGACATATTTCCCCGGATTCGGCACGGAGTGTGCCCCGACGAGATACAAATCTTCTTTTATCAGTGGCTGACTGCTCAGCCCGGAAGTCATACCGGAACCGTAAAATACCGCCATATCCATGCGTCCGTTAAGCACTAAATCGCCCAGCGCAGTGCCGAAATTCTCGTTGAGATACAACAGAATGCCCGGATGTTGTTTACGGACGGCCTGCAGCAGCGGCAGCGCCAGCCCGGAGGCGGCTGTGCCCGGCGCAAGGCCGACGGAAACCTGTCCGGTAAGGGATTGTCCGGCGTTGTTTACGGCACTGTGGATTTGATCGCACTGGCGTAAAATGGCCTGCGCGTGAGCATAAAGGATATTACCGGCTTCGGTGGGAGTGACGCCGCGCTTAGTGCGAATCAGCAATTGTTGCTGCAATTCTCCTTCCAGCGTCGCCAGTTGCTGGCTTAATGCCGGTTGAGCGATGTGCAGAACATCAGCGGCCTGCGTCAGGCTGCCAATATCGACGATTTTCACAAAGTACTTCAGACGTCTGAGATTCATCTCTGTCTCCATCTTGCGCGAAAAGGGATAACCCTGGGCTGCCATTGTTGATGTGAATAATAAGTGTGACTGATAAAAGCAAGATTTACGCCAATCTCCGGCATACCGCTTAAAAACGCCCGTCTCCGGTACTAAGACCACAAAATATAAGAGAAAACTATTACGCGGGATCAATGAGAAACAGATGACGGGGAGGAAACGGCGAATAATTAAATGCGCTACGAAAGAAGCCTGCACCAATATCATGCATTCTTATCGGTCATCCTTATAAATTAGCAGGGTTAATAACAGCGATGGCGCTTCACGGGCCGGTATTTACAACCCGCCAGCACCATGCGCCCCTGAATACCCCCGCGCTTGCCACGCATTACGTTAAGGCCGCAAAAGGCCCGTCTGGATATAAAAACGCGACTTTTTGACTCTATTCTCAACAACTTGACTAAAGTATCAGCAAACGCACGCATTTATACAGTTTCCCCTTTGACATGCCCACAGGCAGTCGCTATTATTCGCCCCGTTCCAACGATTCCTCTGTAGTTCAGTCGGTAGAACGGCGGACTGTTAATCCGTATGTCACTGGTTCGAGTCCAGTCAGAGGAGCCAAATTCTTGTTTTCATGCCGCTTTGCGAATCCTTATGTGATTTAGATTCAATAAGTTAGCGCGAAAAATCTTCCCGATGCATTTTTAGTTTTCCCTCCGCATCGGGAGAATTTGGTGGTCAGATTTGGGGTCATGTTGGTTCGATGACGGAGTGACCCCCAAATGTCTCTTAATGACTCAAAAATCCGCAACTTAAAACCATCCGAAAAACCCTTCAAAATTTCCGATTCTCACGGTCTGTATCTTTTAGTTAATCCAGGCGGTTCACGTCTCTGGTATCTCAAATATCGTATCGATGGTAAAGAATCCCGCCTTGGCTTAGGCGCCTACCCGGACGTGTCTTTGGCTGATGCTCGTCAACAGCGTGATGGTATCCGTAAATTGCTGGCGCAGAATATCAATCCAGCACAACAGCGCTCTGCTGAAAGAGCCACTTCCTCGCCAGAAAAAACTTTCAAGTATGTGGCACTGGACTGGCATAAAAGCAACCGAACATGGTCAGAGAACCACGCCTCCCGTCTGCTTGCCAGCATGAACAATCATATATTCCCTGTGATTGGACACTTGCCGGTAGCTGAACTGAAACCTCGTCACTTTATCGACCTGCTGAAAGGCATTGAGCAAAAAGGTCTGCTGGAAGTCGCAGCACGTACCCGGCAGCATATGTGCAACATCATGCGTCATGCCATACATCAGGATTTGATAAAGAACAATCCGGCAGCAAATCTGGAGGGTATTATTGCCCCGCCCGTTAAACGTCACTACCCCGCCCTTCCGCTGGAACGACTACCGGAACTGTTGGCTCGCATTGAGGACTACCAGCAAGGACGAGAGTTAACCCGCCTGGCCGTATTACTCACCCTTCACCTATTCATCCGTTCCAGCGAGCTGCGTTTCGCCTGTTGGTCTGAGATCGATTTCAAAAATAGAATCTGGACCATTCCTGCCACTCGCGAGGCCATCCCCGGTGTCCGCTACTCTGAGCGTGGTGCAAAAATGCGCACTCCACATATCGTTCCACTCTCCCGTCAGTCCATCGCTATTCTGAAACAGATACGGGAAATATCCGGTCATCGCGTGTTGATATTCCCCGGTGACCATAATCCGTATAAGCCAATGTGTGAAAACACCGTCAACAAGGCGTTGCGCCTGATGAGATATGACACAAAAAATGAAATCTGCGGCCACGGATTACGGGCAATGGCCTGTAGTGCCCTAATGGAGTCTGGCCTATGGGCACAGGATGCGGTTGAACGGCAGATGAGTCACCAGGAGCGTAACAGCGTTCGAGCGGCTTACATCCATAAAGCAGAATATCTCGATGCCCGTAAAGCGATGATGCAGTGGTGGTCGGATTATCTGGATATGTGCCCGAAACAGTATGTGCCGCCTTATATTTGTGGGAAGGAAATCAGTTGCACAATGTTATAACCCCTCTGATAAAATAAACCACAAAAATAGCCGTATCAGTCTGTACTGTTACGGCATTTTTCTGGCTTCAATTCGGACTAATTGCTAAACCGTTTATTAACATCTTCAGGTAAAATGTCCTGAGTGAATCCAAAGTGTGAGATCCGCTTCTCATACAGAACTATCCACGGAAACGGATTAGGTCTGTTATGAGCGAGCAGCGGACATTGCAGACTGCCAGTAGAAAAAGTGCTATCAGAATTACCTAAAGGAAATCGTGATGATTTTTATATTCATATTTTTCCTTATAAGGGTATTTCAACTGATTATCTGATTTCTCATCCGCCTATTACGATAATGGCCCACCTTCTCAAAAACTGTTATGAGCCAATAAGTATCTCAGCAGAAATTTCCATTTATTCACGAGCGAAGTGGAAATTACTAGGAATTGTTAAGTACCAGATCGTATTTTTAATATCAGATATTGAAAACAGTACGACAACGACTGTCATCCTTGTTCCAGGCGTCGTTTACTTCGCTTAACGGCCGAATACTAAACGGGACTGAGAAATCATTCAAAGCAGCGGCTTGTAATAGTTCTCCAACCGAAGCGACCAGTTCAGTATTAGATACGCTGCCAAGCCCGCTCCCCATCATGGTCAATCCTGATGAGCGTAATAATTTGCTATGTAATGATATTTCTTGCCCACTTAATGAGCCGATCTGCACAAAACGCACCAACCTAGCACCTCCGTCAGAGGCGGATTTCATAATGCCAAGAGCACTGTGCCCCCAGAGATAATCCAACACGACATCAACACCCTGTTTCATAAGGGCCGGGAGTTCATGCGGTAACTCATCCAACGTAAGCGTGATATCAGCCCCCTGAGTACAAAGTTTCGCCAGTTCTTCAGTGTTACGCCCAGTCGCAATGATTTTCCCCGCACCCAGGTGACGAGCGATACGCACAGCCAGCCCTCCTGAGGTGCCTGTCGCACCATTTATAAGAACAGTTTCTCCTGCGCGCAACTGTGCTTTGCGCGTTAATGCCGCCCAGGATGACATTCCTGGATTACCAATAGCGGCTGCCATTGAGAGATCAAGTGTTGCCGGGAGCGGCACAATACTTTTAGGCGTTACCAGGCTCAGCTCAGCCATACTGCCAAAAGGGGAGCTCAATGAGAAAAAATAGACCGGCTCACCGTTAGTCAGATAACCTGCACCATCAATTCCGGGTATAAACGGATATTCAGTTACTGAGCTGTAGTGTATTCCGGCGGCCCGTGCCTTAGCCAGTTGACTGATTGCGGCGGCTTTAACATTGACCACAAAATGCTGCTCATCTTCCTGTGGATCCATAAAATCACCGTAAATCGGGGTTTCGCCTTTGCCATTAACAAGTGCTGCTTTCATTGAGTTAACCTTTAGTTAAAGAAATAGATGTGTATAATACACATATTATCCACGTTCCAGGATGCCGTCAATGAAAAGAGTGCAGAATACACATAAAAACGATAATTTTGATGACTTACATGATACGTTGCTGGCTATTGTCGGTACTTTTAATCGGCCGCAACGTGATGAAATAATGATAAAAAACTCCGGTATTAATATTGATCGAGCATTGTTTCCATTGCTGGTCCTGATCGGCCGCTTTGGGCCTGTAGGCGTAGGAGAACTCGCTGACCGGGTGGGCCGGGATTACACGACGGTGAGCCGTCAGATAACTAAACTCGAGCAAATAGGTCTAACCTACCGACAGAAAAATGTTAAAGATAAGCGAATTAACGAAGCAGTAGTCACGCCTGAAGGAAAAATGATGACAGATAAAATCGATCATACGCGAGCTCTCATTTATAACGACGTCTTCAATAGCTGGCTAAATGAAGACCGCATAGAATTGGAAAGATTATTGAAAAAATTTTTACAAGATTTCAATGGATTGGAATCAATTAAATCCGTTTAATCCGAACTTATGAACATGCAGGCGAAGTGCGCAATATACTTAGCCTGCACGTAAACAGCCGTACATGGCAGGGTCCGCTAGTCTACAGCTCCACGCTCCCACCCTCCTCCCAAGGCCTTGTAAAGGGTAATTAGACTGTTTTGCTGCGAAAGTCTGCTCTGAATCAGAGACTGTTGCGCAGAGAATAATGTCCGCTGCGCATCCAGCACATTCAGGTAGTCCGTCGCACCGTTAGCATACTGAATCTGAACGAAGTCAAATGCTGCCTGAGCAGCCTGGACATTCTTTTGCTGCGCCTGGGTTTCATCATCAACCACGCTGCGTTCTGCTAGCGCATCCGAAACCTCACGAAAAGCGGTTTGAACAGATTTCTCATACTCTGCCACCGCAATGTCACGTTCAACTTTGGAGGTCTCTAATTGAGCCATCAGCCGTCCGCCACTGAAAATGGGCAGATTAACCTGAGGCGCAAAACCCCAGCTTTGCCCACCCGCGTCAAAAAGTTCCCCTAGGGCGTTACTCGCACGCCCAGCAGAAGTTGTCAGGCTAATGCTTGGGAAGAACGCCGCACGTGCTGCACCGATGTCAGCATTAGCAGCCAGTAAACTATGTTCTGTTGAAACGATATCAGGGCGTTGTTGCAGCAAATCAGAGGGGAGGCCCGCAGATAAAGTCTTATCACTGATCATGTGCGCTAATGAGTCTGTTGAAGGCAACAGGTTTGCGGGTAAAGGTGTGCCTACCAGTAAAGCCAGCGCATTACTGTCTGACATCACTTGCTTATCGGCAAGAAGGGACTGGAAGCGGGCGCTCTCGAGCTCACTTTCAGCCTGATGCAACGGCAGTTGGGAGGATTTACCGACGCTGGTCAGGCTCTCTTGCAAATCGTATGCTTCCTGGCGGCTGCGCAATGTATCCCGTGCCAGACGCTGCAGGTCCTGGTCTGCAGCCAGCGATAGATAGCTTCCCGCAACTTCAGCGATCAGACTTATCTGCGTAGCCTGTCGAGACCAGGCTGTCGACAGGTAATCCTGCTGAGCCTCTTCCTTCAGGCTACGGATGCGCCCGAAAAGATCGAGCTCATAAGCGCTTATACCGACATCGAGACTGTACCCTCGGCTTACCCCACCAATCCCCGTGTAAGATACCGACGCAGGTGTGCGCTGGGCTTGTTCTGCTCCCGTTATTCCAACCTGAGGCATCAGCGCTGAGCGCTGTATCCGGTACTGCGCCTGGGCCTTCTCTATATTCAGAATCGCGATTCTCAAATCACGATTATTGTCCAAGGCTAGCTGAACGACCTGCCGTAGCTTAGGATCTATGAATAACGTTTGCCAGGTTATCGATGCAACGGACGTGTCTGACACGCTCGTTTTAGTCTTTACTGGCCACACAGGTGGCATGGGGGCAGTGGGACGATGATACTCGGGCGTTAACGTGCAACCTGTGAACAAGGTGGCGAACACCATTGCAGCGACCGGCGTCAGGGCGCGACGGGATAAGCGCAGGGTTCGGGAAACAATAAAATAACTCATGCCTTTGCTACCTGATTCAGTGTAAAAGAGGGTCTTTTGTTCGAGCCGGCACACATCAGCAAACGAATCATTCTGCTTTCTCCTCTTGTGGGATTTTGAACCACGTGACGTAGAGCGCGGGAAGGAATAACAGCGTCAGGACTGTCCCAATAATGATGCCGCCCATCATGGCGTACGCCATAGGCCCCCAGAATATTTCCCGCGCAATAGGGATAAGTGCAAGCGTTGCGGCTGCGGCCGTTAACATGATAGGGCGCATACGATGTTCGGTTGCCTGCACGACTGCATGCCAGGGCGCTAAGCCCTCGGCCCGCAACGTGTCGATATGTACCACCAGGATAACCGAGTTGCGGATCAGTATGCCGACCAGCGCTAACACGCCCAGTATGGCCACGAAACCCAGCGGTGCGTTACTGAGCAGCAGCGCGGCTACCACGCCTATTAACGCGAGCGGTGCGACGGAAAAGACCAAAAAAAGACGATGGAAACTTTGCAACTGGATCATCAAAATGGTCGCAATGACAAACAGCATGGCGGGCACTACTTTCACGATCGGCGCCTGTGACTTCGCGCTCTCCTCAACCGCCCCGCCCGTCTCGACAGAATATCCCTGAGGCAGGCTTTGCCGGAACGCCTCTACTTTTGGCTCAAGGCGTTGCACAATGGTGGCCGGTTGAATATCTCCGGTCACGCCCGCTTTGAGCGTAATGGTGGCCGCACGGTCACGCCGCCAGATGGTCGGTTGCTCAAGCTGATAGCTGAAAGTGGCGACAGAAGATAACGGTATCTGCTGACCATTAGCACCATCAAGCTGGAGGTCTCTCAATGCATCGACTGAGCCGCGGTCTTTTGCCTGACCACGCCATAATACGTTTATCAGATAGATATCGTCCCGGACCTGTGTGATCGCTTCCCCCCCAGCCAGACCATTCATCGCCTGAGCGATTGCCTGCGATGAGACTCCCATCTGGCGGGCCTTATCCTGCAGGACGTTGACCCTGACCACCCGGGCAGGCTCATTCCAGTCAAAGGCAAGATTGTTCAGCGCAGGATCCTGTCCCAGGATGGCGGCCAGTTTGTGTGCTTCGCTGCGCACCTGTTGAATATCCGGTCCTGCTACCCTGTACTGTACCGGCTTACCAACCGGCGGGCCGATATCCAGCAATTTGACGTAGGCGTCGGTGCCGGGGAAGGTGTGGGCTAAGTAGGTGCGGAACTTTATCTGCAAACGGTCCCGCGTTTTGATGTCTTTTGCCACAATGACAGTCTGGCCAAATGACAACGACGAGGGCTGAACGTCAAACGATAAGATAAATCTTGGAGCACCGGTGCCCACATAGCTCGACCAGTGATCCACGTCAGGGCTGTTTTGCAGCTCTTCCCGCTCAAACTGCGCCATTTGCCGGCTGGTTTCATCGATAGAACTGTTCTGCGGCAGGTTCCAGTCAATAATCAGTTCAGGGCGGTCTGAACTGGGGAAAAACTGATGCTGAACCAGCGACATGCCCAGAACAGAGAGAATAAATGCCGCACAGGCGCTACCAATCGTCAGCCACCGGTGGCGGAGACACCAGTGCAACATACGGGAAAAGGTTTTATCGGTACGGCTCTTATGTTCCGCTTTCTTTTTAATCGTTTTTGGCAGCAGTGCCACGCCCAGCAGTGGCGCAATCAATACTGCCACGACCCATGAGACAATCAGCGATACGGCAATGACAACAAACAGCGTAAAGAGGAACTCGCCCGCATTGCTGGCGTTAAATCCTACAGGAATAAAACTGGCTACGGTGACCAGCGTTCCCGTCAACATCGGAAACGCAGTGGAGGTATAAACATGCGTGGCCGCCTTTCTGAGGCTGTCGCCCATTTCCAGGCGCGCCACCATCATTTCAGTGGCAATCATCGCATCGTCGACTAACAATCCTAACGCAATGATCAATGCGCCCAGCGAGATGCGTTGCAACGAAATACCCGCGTAATACATCACCAGGAAAGTAATGGCCAGTACCAGCGGAATTGAAATGGCGACCACCAAACCGGCCCGGACACCCAAGCTGATAAAACTGATCGCCAGTACTATGACGACGGCCTCAAATAACGCGCGGGTAAATCCGGAGACGGCCTCATCCACAATGGCAGGCTGGTCGGAGACTTTTGAAACAAACACGCCGGCAGGCAGGTCGTGCACAATATTGTCAACCATCTGGTCCAGCGCGCGCCCAAACACCAGCAAATTGCTGCCTGATTTAATGCCCACCGCCAGTGCGATGGCAGGTTTACCGTTGTAGCGAAACAGCGAGGTCGGCGGATCAACATAACCGCGCGTAATATTGACCACATCGGTGAGAGGGAAGAACCGGTTATTAATACGCAGGTTGATTTGCCGCAGGCTTTGCTCAGACGCAAACCCCCCATCGACCCGCAGTGCGATCCGGTCCGAACCGGCTTCGATAAACCCGCTAGCGGTGACGGCGTTCTGCGCCTGCAGCGCGGCGATAACTTGACTGCGGCTCACGCCCAGTTCGGCACTTTTACGTGGATTGAACTCCAGATAAATGACTTCATCCTGAGCTCCCAGGATCTCAACTTTGCCGACGTTGGGAATAGTCAGCACTTTCTTTTGTGCCTCATTAACATAATCACGCAGTTGACGCTGGCTTATACCTTCGCTGGTAAAGGCATAAATATTGCCAAACACATCATCGAAACGATCGTTTAAAAAAGGCCCCTGTATGCCGGCGGGAAAATCTCCCTGAATGTCCGCCATCATATTTCGGATCCGCTGCCAGACGGCGCGAACGTCCTTAGATGGCGTTTCTTCCTTCAAATCCACAAAAATGATGGTTTGCCCCGCCGTTGTCTGACTGCGGGTGTGGTCTAACGTATCAATTTCCTGCAGCTTCTTCTCAATACGATCTGTTACCTGGTTTGTCATTTCTTCCGCAGTCGCCCCAGGCCACTGCGCCTGTATGACCATCGTTTTGATCGTAAAAGCCGGGTCTTCTTCTCTTCCCAGTTCCTGATAAGAGAAGAAGCCAATCACTGCCGAAATAATAATGAAGTACCAGACCAGAGAGCGATGTTCGAGCGCCCAGTCCGAAAGGTTAAATTTGTTCACAGCGTTGACGTCCTCTCAATGCGAATTTTTTGCCCCGGTAGTAAGCTGTTCACACCGGCCGTAACAATCTGCTCCCCTTCTTTCAGTCCGCTTAGTACACGAACCGAATTTGCCTGATTAAATGGTATGAGTTGGACCTTTCTCTGTTCGACGGTCAGGGAAGCTGGGTTAATCACCCAGACAAAGTGCGTCTGCTGACGCTCAAAGACGGCGGTTTCAGGAATGATCACGGACGTACCTGAGTTGTTTGATATCAGGGGATAAACAGTGACCACAGTGCCTAATCGAAATGCCGGCGGGGCATCATTTATGGCGATCTTGACCCTCCGCAGACGCGTAGCCGCATCCGCTGCCGGCGCAACTTCTCTTAGTACGCCAGTCCATTTGATGGAGGGATCTATTTGTAATGTCATTTCAAATTTATGCCCAAGCGTTACATTTCTTAACTCTTCTTCAGGCACATCAACCACGACGTCACGCCCCTCCAGGCTGGCCACCTGAAAAACGGTTTGACCTGCGGCAACGGTTTGTCCGGCTTCGACAGATACCGATGTGATTACGCCGTTATAATTCGATTTCAACCGGGCATAACTCAGTTGTTCACCGGCTTTACGCAGCCTCGCCTGGGCCTCTCCTACCGCTGCCTGAGCGGCAGTCAGATTCTGTTCGGCCTCTTCCAGTTCTTCAACGCTCGTAACTCGTGCTGTGGCAAGGCTACGTTGCCGTTTGGCACTGACCATGGCATTTTGAAGTTTGGCCTGCGCATCCTGCAGACTCGCCCTCGCGCTTTGTTCCGAAAACTCCAGAGAGAGAGGGTCCAATTCAGCAAGCACATCACCGGCATTGACTTCATCGCCTACGACGACATGACGTGACACCACCCGCCCCGGAGTCTGGAAGGAAAGCGGGGACGTGATGCGGGGTTGCACTGTGCCGGCGAGATGCATACCAGCGGCGGACTCGGCGAGGGCTGCTGCGGAAAGGACGTAACGCGGGGCCGGAGGTGCTGTAGTTTTATCATCGCAACCATAGACAGTTGCCAGCAGCAGGGTCAGTGGGCATAAAAAAAACCATGAATTTCTGTTCATCTATTTTTGCTCCGGAGAAACGCGCTGACCAGCTATCAGAAACTTTCCGCCTTCAGTGACTACCCAGCTCCCTGACGTTAACCCAGCGGCCACAACCACGTCATGGGCGCGGTAACGTGAAACCTTAATAGCCTGCAGCGAAACGACGTCTTTTTGCTTATCTATCACCCATACGGCGGGTTTACCCTGAATTGAGGTCAGCGCACCGGGTGGGAGTAAAATGCCCTGCTCTTCTTTCGCCTCGAAGTCGCCGACAACCGGTGCGCCGAGTGACCACTGTACCGGTGCCGGTAGCGTAGCTTTCACTCTGACGGTGCCGCGTGACTCATCCAGCAACGGTGCCACTTCCCGCACCCTGGCAGTTAAAGGAGAAGAAGCCATTGAAAGCAGTCCGACTTCAATGTGATCTCCCGGCTGCTCGTTGACTAACAGGGCCTCCGGTACCTCAAACACGGCATCGCGTAAGCCATCATGAGCGAGTGTGAAAACGGTCTGGGCCGAGGCAACTACCTGGCCGACCTCCAGCTGTCGCGAAACGATCACCCCATCCGCATCCGCTCTGAGTTCGGTGTAGGTTAACGCATCGTTTGCCGTATTAAGTGATGACTGCGCGCTGACCAACCCCGCCTGTGCACTGCTGAGGTCTTCGCGCGCCTGATCCCATTCAGCCTGTGAAATCGCATGGGTTGCGAGCAACTTCTGATCGCGACTGAAGGTGCTTAGTTTTAACTTGAGCGTTGCGCGTGCGCCGTTAAGTGTGGCCTGCGCAACCTCCACGTCTGCTTTTTTTTCTACGTCGTCGAGCCGGGCCAGCACGTCTCCTTTATGCACCCGGCTCCCCACATCAACCAGCCGCGCGATCACCCGACCTTCTGTCCTGAACGCCAGATCGGCCTGGAACCGGGCAGCAACCTCACCCGATATATGTGCCACGTTATGATATCGAACCCGTTGCACCTGGATGGCACGCACCGGCTGTAGTGGGGCAGATGCTTGTTTTTGTCCGTCACACCCTGTCAGAGCTATGCATATCAAACTGCATGCGATTATCGAAACCCGTTGCATGGGATCCCCATCATTGAAACCACGAAAAATAGACGCTATATTTATCACTGACTGACCAGTCAGTCAATTTAATGATTAACTTCTGACAATCACCTGTGCGACAGTAGACAGACTGGGTTGAATGGTTTTGAAATCAGTGACAGGACACTAAGGGTATTTGCGGAGATGCAGAACTGTGACATGATCCTACCAGGATAAAATCGAGGCCCGGACAAGGTAATTTATGGAGTTTTCAACATGATAAATAAGATGACACGGGCTGAACAAAAAGCGCAACGCCCTCAAGAAATTATGGAGGCTGCTTTCGAAGAGTTCGCAATTAAGGGCTATGCCGCTGCCAGACTTGATGATATAGCCAGACGACTGGGTATCAGTAAGGGCACAATCTATCTGTATTTCCCCACCAAAGAGGCGCTCTTCGAAGCGATGGCTCATCACCATTCCCAACCATACCGTGATGTGTTGAGCATGTCAGACTCATTCAATGGTACTTGCACTGAACGCCTGCGTCAGCTGCTTCTCTATGCCTTTGAGAAAATATCAAAGGATAAAAAAATCCAGCAAATGCTGCGCTTGTCTTTGACTGAGGGTGTACGTCTTCCCGAAATTGTTGAGCGTCACTATGACGAATTCGTAGAACCTCTGGCAGGAGCAATAGGCAAATTATTAAAAGAAGGAGTCGAAGCAGGAGAGTTTCGTGATGGACCCGCGTCAGGTTTCCCTGAGGTGATTATGAGTTCTATTCTAAACCTGATGATATTGCACATAAACGTCACCGGCCGCCGTCATCTTAAGAAGGAAATATTAATAGAAGCGCACTTGGATCTCATGCTTAATGGGTTGATAACACGTTAACTGTAGAAAAATAATTCTAATTGGAGAACGTCCTTAATACTCGCTCTCCATTTAATGATTACTTCAATAATCAAAAAATTTTATTAACAAAATCATTAAAAGAATTCTGACCTAGAACCTAAAAATTACGAGCTATCTTAATACAGTTAGATAATGAAAAGGGTCGAGGGAAAACACTTCAGTCAAAATGCTCATTTGGCACAGTGAAAATTTTATTTTCCAATCTCTCAGCGCTGAGATTGTCATGAGCAAATTGCGTTATCGTAGGTTTACTTTTGCATAGTGCACGCAATTTCTTAGTAGTTTCCTGGTGAAGATTTCCATCGACCGCAACCCCATCAACACTTCCTTCAAGCATGTAACTCTCCTGATAAGAGGCATCACCAGCGATTAAAACGTTATATTCTCCACAATCTATAATGACAGACTGATGACCTGCTGTATGCCCCGGTGTTGGAACAATACGAATTAAACCATCTGAAGTAAGGCATTGATGTTTCTCGAAGGATACAAATGGGCCATCTTCGTATCTTATAGTAGATGGTCTAAACCAATTAGGATAATGCATATTCAGAAATCCTTGTACAGGGCCCTTCCAAGATAAGCACTCTGATGCTTCAAGCTCACTTAGGATAAATTCACTATTTGGAAAATGTCTTATTCCGCCAGCATGGTCTCCGTGCATGTGTGTCATAATGACCCAGCGAACATCATTAGCCATAAATCCTAACTGCTTAATTTTTTCATTCACCTCCTCTTCAGGTCTGACCCATCTACGTTCGCATTTTTGCATAAATGGATGCCACCAAGGCTGATATCCGGGATCATTTGCATGTGTACTTTCGCCAGTATCAATAAGTATAAGGCCTTCATGATGCTCGACAAGCCAACAACCGATCGGTAAACGAGAACTCCAATGCTTATCTTTGAGCACGTCAAACAACCTTGCCGGACGCGATTCATAACGAGCTAACTCATGGCGACTCTTAATCTGAACATCACCTGTTTGCAAACAATGAATTTTCATGCCAACCTCTAATGCAACAAGTATTGCATTTAGATTATGGGGTAATTATGGCCAGATCAAGTTTTATTCGAGCTAATCGTTTAGACCATGTAACAGAGCGCACTGGCGGCCGTAGTGCCAAGAATCGTGCTGCTGTACTTCTAGCTGCAGAGCATCTTTTGTCAGAAGAAGGGGTTGAGGCTCTTACCTACAGGAAGATAGCAATTCTCGCAAATGTAAGCCCATCAACCATCTATAGGCGCTGGCCGGAGCGAGCCGGACTAATTGCAGACACTCTTAATCACACAGCTGAAAGCTATGTTCTGATGCCAAATACAGGAAGTATTCAGGATGATTTAAGAGATCTTTTAAAATCCATAGCCAATTTATTAAACTCTGGAAAAGGTAAAAGATTTGTATATAGCTTAATCTCCGCTGTTGGAACGGGAGATGAAGAAGTTAAAGAAGCAATCAAGGGCATATGGCAGTCAAGATTAAAACTGGCTGATAAAATATTTGAAGAAGCAATTAAACGAGGCGAGATTAGTAACAGCATTCGTGTTAGACAAGCTACTGAAATGTTGGTGTCGCCACTTTGGTTTAAAGCAATAATTAGTTGTGAAGAAATAAGCGATGAATATATTCAAATTCACACTTCAACATTAACTAAATTTTTACAATATAGTTAAACTAAATCACGTTGGGCTTTATGTTTATGAAAAAATTGCTCGAGGAAATTCATCATGCCAAAAACCATACCTACTACCAGAAGAATATTCAGAGAGACTGGCTGGATGACTGTAAGAGAATCCGTAAAAAAGGCCAATGAACTATTCGATCAAAAAATAAGAGAAAGTGATATTTATCGCTATGCCCTTCATGGTGATATTTTTCTTTCTATTTACTTTCAGTCACCTGTAATCATAAGAAAAATAAAAACCTCACAACAAAAGCTGAAGCTTAGCCCGATCAATTCTTCTTTCATCAATCGCCTTTGTTTATTAGATAAGGATTGTTTTCTTAACGGAATAAACTTAACATTTAGCACAGAGGGTGATTACATCTATCCACATGAAAAAATAATTGACACGATGTTCTGCGGCTATGAATATGTTCTTCTGCAACAACTACTTGCTAAGGCTCTGAAAATACCACTCCTTACACACCAATCAATTGATGTTAATTATGGCATCACAGTTACCATATCAAACAAAACATTTCAGGTTTTCGAGAGGCTGTCCCGACAAACACGTGTCGATCAGCAGATCATGCGTTTAACTCAAAATGCCCCATCTGATGTTTATGACTATATATTGAAGCATAAAGAAGTATCAAATTCCTCCAGTGAATATTTTCCTGTTTATGAACTACCACAAGATGCTTGCTTTGTTCTTAAACAGTCAGAATTTCAGAAACTCGGTTCTCTATTGGCTAAAAAAAAACCCTCAACCATCTTCATCGCGAATATCAACCCCCATATCTCGTTTATTATGGCTGGCTTGTAAACACAACGAAGTAATTAGCCCATTAATTAACCACCCCTATAAATTAATTTCAATTTTTGAACAATGGGCTTCAGTTGATGGTATTACAGATCGGCTTAGTGGTGACACACTTAAAAATGCACTTGAGCGAGGCGACCCACACTCCCTTTAGGAAAAAATCACATGCTAAACTCCCCAAAAAAATCCGTATTAAGGATTAGCATGTCCTTAATACGGACTCAACAGCTTTTTTTAAATTCTCCCCTATGATGAGGTACAGCCTCCTGTTCACATAATCGGAGAGAGCATGGGACCTTATCAACTATTACGTCTAAAACAGGTCGAAGAAAAAACGGGCCTGAAGCGATCACAAATCTATCTGTATATGAAGGGCGGTACCTTTCCCCGCTCAATCAAGATTGGCCCTGCGAGTGTCGCGTGGCTCGAATCGGAAATTGACGAATGGATAAATATTAAATTAGTCCGCCGCTCAATAGACTAAAGGGAGAAAATAACATGATTATCCCATCACTGAATTACGCCGTGTTAACCGATGCCCTGCATGCATTGAAGGATGGCAACATTCGTTATTGTGAATCGCTAGGATTCACTTTCGACGAAATGAATGCCCTCAACCAATTATCACTAGACGAGCTGTTTATCATCAGCCGGGAGTCTGCGCAGTTTTTGGCTGTGACGGTTCATCACGACGCGTTACGCCTGCTTCTGGCGAAATCCCGTGAGGAGGTTCTGCTGCAACAGCGTACCAACCTCGCAATCCGCTTGGGTGGGTCAATTGCGCTACTCAACAAGTATTTTGGCCTCACCTCCAACGAAGTTTGCCTTCGCCGCCGGTTACTGGGCGTCCGTGTGCCTTATGGCCGGACACCAGAGCCGGACGAAGAGGCGGATGCGGCCATCTGGCGGCAATGGCAACAATGCCGGGTGGCCAACCTGGAATCGACCGATGCGCTGGCCGCCATGATGCAGGTAACGCAAACCCTGCTGCCGAAAGTCGAAGGGTTGTCACTGACCATCGTCTGGAAGCGTATCGCACTTTGTGAACAGGAGGCGTCAGACCGGAGGGCCGCACATGCCGGATGAGATTGACCGTGATCAGGAATTTAATGAGCAACAACTGGAGGAGATGATTGAACAGAGTCGTTTTAAGACCGGGTCTACGCCATCATTATTCCATTGTCGTGTATGCGGTAAGCCCATTCCTGAAAAGCGACGGCAGGCACTCCCGGGCATAACCACCTGCACGGAATGCCAGGAAAAACTTGAACGTCGAACACGTTAATAATGGTCACAGAGACATGCAGGAATATTTCCCCTGCATGTCTCTATCATTAACTATGAATACACAGTCGTCTTTATTAGCTATTTCACTTAATTTTATTTCTCGCAGAGTTTACCCCCTCCACCACTAATTTATCTCTCCCATTTTAACTTTGAATTTATCGTGTATATGCCGCCCCGGATATCTGATCCTGAAAACGTCATTACAGAATGGTTGCCCGAATGGTCGTTAATTTCCCCGGTTCGGGCATTGCTCTTTAAAAATAAGGTTCGGGCTGTCACATAACCACAATTCAGGGTGCCGCTGAATGTTCTCGCTGACCCGTTAAAACCGGAATGCAGAATTGGGATGTGACATTTATTTACTTATCGTTGTTTTTATTAGAGGAGGCCACATGCGAAAACCCATTTATCACGTATTTGTCACCCAGGAAAGTCAACCCGATGCACAGGGCGAAATAAACACGTATTGGACCAGGGTTGGCGTGGCGTTCGCTCATAACGGTAAGTCTGGCCTGAATATCATGCTGACACCCTGTATTGCTGTCTCCGGCAAGCTGGTGCTGCTTGAACCCAGAGAAGATAGCGGCATTTCGCAGGATACCGCCTCTGCTTAATCCGCTTTTTACCTTCCTCCGGCAGGGGCTTGGTATACACCCGCCGGGCTGACTGTTAAGAGACCACCATGCTATCCACTACCGTATTTCTGGCGGCGGCCATGCAGTGCGCCGCCAGCATTCACCCGTCCATGGCGCTTGATGTGGCGCGGGTCGAATCCGGTTTGAATCCGTATGCCATCGCTGAAATCCTGCCCGGTGGCAAAGGCGTGACTTCACATTTCCCCGCCAGTAAGGATGAAGCCGTCAGCCTCACCGGACGGCTGGCGGCACAGGGCCGACGCTATTCGGTGGGGCTGATGCAAATCACCAGCACCAATTTCCGTCATTACGGCGTGAGCGCCCGTGACCTTCTTGACCCCTGTACCAACCTGTCCGTCTTTGAGCACATCCTCAGCGACTGCTACCGCCGCGGCGGTTCCCTCAAGCGTGCGCTCAGTTGCTACTACTCGGGAAATTTCACGACCGGCCAACAGCCGGAATCCGCGTTTAACCAGACCAGCTACATCCAGCGCATCGGCTACGCCGTACCGTCAACGCGGGAAGACCGGCAGCGACCTCCCGCCGAAAAGCTCGTGCCGGAAATCCATTACCCCACCGCTGTCATGCGTGGCGAGCTTACCGATAACATTGCGCCAGTTCTGACATCCCTGCGCTACCCCAATGCCGTGATACGCGGCGCGTTACCCATTCCCGGCCCCCAGGAGGAACAATGATGAAACGAAAACAGACTGACTGGCCCGTCCTCTCTTCCTTGTTAATGGCAAGCCCGGTGCTGGCAGCAGACAGCGGATTTAATAAAGCCAATGAGACGTTGAGCAACACCTCTACCGGCCTGCTCGGACTTGCCGCCGTCACCATCACGCTGGCCACCATGTGGGTGGGATACAAAGTCTTATTTGACGGCAAGAGCCTGCATGACATGCGCAACGTCATCATTGGCGCCATCCTTATCGTCGGTGCGTCAGGTTTCGGTGCCTACTGGGCGTCATAAGGGAGGTAACGATGGCTACGCTGAACAAAGCGCTGACGCGGCCTGCCGCCATAGCCGGTATTCCCCTCGTGCCGTTCGTGATTGTCAGCGGGGCCATCGTCCTGCTGGCGGTCTATGTCAGTTATTACCTGGTATTACTGCTTATTCCCGCCTGGCTGGAGATGAAGGCAAAGGCCAGAACCGATATTCACTATTTCGGGCTGCTCTGGCTGGCCTTTAAAACCCGTGGCCGGTTTGGCACCAATAAACATTTTGGTGCCAATGCCCTGCTGGCAAACCGCTATGACGCCGTCGACGTCTCGGAGTTTATTGAAAAGATGAAGTTAAACGAGCGCGTTACGCTGGAGAAATACATTCCGTATTCCTCCCATATTCATCCGCACGTCATCAGAAACCGCCAGGGTGATTTGGTTGCCAGCTGGGAGCTGGAGGGCACCGTTTTTGAATGCGAGGACGAACATCATCTGACGTTAATGGCGACGCATCTCAATAACGTGATTCGCGCATATGAAGGCCTGCCTATCACTTTCTATCTTCACCGTATCCGGGAAAAGTACCACGATGTCTTTGACGCGAATTCAGGCATTCCCTTTTCTGATGAAGTGACCCGGCTGTATTACCAGCCGATCAGCGAAAAACCACTCTGGCGGCACCGGCTGTTTTTCACCGTCTGCTATGCGCCCTTCTCTCCGCTGGAAAAAAAAGCCATGAAGGCGCAGCCGTCCGGTAAACGTAAAGCGGCGCTGGATGATGCCCTGAAAGTGATGCTGGAGCACCGGGAGGCGCTGGCATCGGCGCTGTCCCGCTATACGGCGACGCCGCTGGGGATGTATGAAGGCAACGGGCGGGTGTATTCCGCCCAGCTGTCCTTTTATCACCGCCTGCTCACCGGCAATTGGCAAAAGGTGGCGGTCACGCGTGCGCCGTTTTATGAAACATTAAGCACGCCGGATGTCTTTTTTACCACCGACACCGCCGAGTGCCAGACGGTCGGCGGCTCCCGTTTTTTCCGCAGTCTGGAAATCAAAGATTATTCGCCTGAAACCGCGACCGGCCTGCTGGACGCGCTGCTGTATGCCGAAAGCGAGTATGTGCTGACGCAGTCCTTCACCTGCATGGCCCGCGATGAGGCGCAGAAGCATATCCGTCTGGCGGAAAAGCGCCTGACTTCGGCGGATGACGACGCTATTTCGCAGCGTGAAGAGCTGATTGTCCTGCGCGACTTGCTCCAGTCCGGGCATGTCTCCTGCGGGAAATACCACTTTTCCCTGCTGGTATCTTCAGACAGCCCCGAGCAGGTGGTGAAGGATGCCAACGCGCTGGCACAGCCCTTCGCCGACCTCGGCATCATGACGACGCTGTCCACGCTGTCGCTGCCCGCCGCGTATTTGGCGCAACTGCCGGGTAACTATACGCTGCGCCCTCGTCTGGTGGCCGTCAGCAGCCAGAACTTTGCCGACCTGGCGAGCCTGCACAATTTTCATCCTCATAAACGAAACGGCAATCCCTGGGGCGATGCCATCGCCATCCTCAAATCCCCTGGCGGTGGCGGGTATTACCTGAACCTGCACGACAGCCAGAGCGGGCGGGATGACTTCAACGCAAAAACGCCGGGTAACACGGCGATTATCGGTAAAACCGGCTCAGGGAAAACGATGCTGATGACCATGATGCAGCAACTGATGCAGAAGTACCGCAATCCGGCGACGTTCTCTGAATCAGCCCTCCTTAAGCAGCTGACCACCGTGTATTTCGACAAGGACCGGGCGGCGGAGATGGCGATACGCCAGATGGGCGGACGCTACTTCCGTATCCGTACCGGCACTCCCACCGGGTTTAACCCGTTTAAGCTTGCGCCGACCCGGCGGAATATCAGCTTTATCAAACGAGTGGTGCGCATGCTGTGCGGCCGCAACGGCAAGCCGCTCGATCCGCGCGATGAGGAGCGGATCAGTGCCGCCGTAGATACCATCATGCTCGACTACCCGCCGGAATACCGCAAGTTCGGTATCACCCGGCTGCTGGAAGTCCTGCCGGAGCCGCCAACCCCCGACGCCCGCATCAACGGGCTACGTATTCGCCTTAAACAGTGGGCGCAGGGCGGCGAGTTCGGCTGGGTATTCGACAATGAGGAGGACACCTTCAATATCAGCGACGTCGAAAATTTTGGTATCGACGGTACGGAATTTCTCGATGATGACGACATTCGCGGCCCCATCACGTTTTATCTGCTTTACCGCGTCACCAGCCTGCTGGACGGTCGCCGGCTGGTGATGTTCATGGACGAGTTCTGGAAATGGCTGGCCGATGTCGAATTCTCCCGCTTCTCGCTCAATATGCTGAAAGTGATCCGCAAACTGAACGGCATCTTCGTCCCCGCCACGCAGTCGCCTGACGAAATCGTCAAGCACCCGATTGCCCCGGCGATTATCGAGCAATGCAGCACGCAGATTTTTCTCGCCAACCCGAAGGCCAGCAGGGCGGATTACGTGGAAAAGATGAAAGTGCCGGAAAGCGTGTACGACATCGTCAGAAACCTCGATCCGGGTGAGCGCTCTATGGTGGTCCTGAAAACGCCGTTACGCGCGGGTGAAACCCGGCCTTTTGTGGCGATGGCGAAAATGGATTTATCGGGCCTCGGGAAACTCACCAAAATGTTGAGCGGCAGCGAAGACAACCTGAAACTGTTCGACACCCTGTATCAGGAAGGAATGCAGCCTGATGACTGGAAAGCCGCCTTCCTTGAACAAGCCCTGTAATATTCACGACGGAGGTAATGAAAATGCGGTTCAGAAATATCATACTGGCATTATCGTTGTTGATTTCCACCCAGGCGATGAGCGCCGGAATACCGGTATTCGACGCCGTACAGAATACCGAATCCATGAATCAGTGGATCCAGAAACTCCAGCAGTGGCAGGAAACCGTTACCCACTATAGAAGTGAACTTGATGCCTACAAGCAGCAATTAGCCACGGCAACGGGCGTGCGTGACGTTCAGGCATTTCTCCGCGAGGCCAAAAGTCTGAAAACCGATATTGATAATCTTCGTCAAAACGGTATTTCACTCGATGACCTGCTGAGCAACCAGAGCGGTTCTTATTCTTCTGAACTTAATAGCTTGTATAACAAATATAAATCTTTTGATACCTGTAACCCGTCCAGCGCTTCACCACGCTATCTGGACAGTTGCAAACAGATGATCCTGAATCAGGCCGTAGCGATAGAAAATACGTCCGAGATTGAAAACAAGATCACGGGCACGCTCGGTGATATATCAGATTTATCAGACCGTATTGCTAATGCGCAGGATTCGAAAGAGTCACAGGACCTGGCTAACGCCATCGCGGCCAAAAGCGTACAATTAAACGCGCTGACCAGCCAGTGGGAGATGTCAGTCAAACAGACTGAACAGCGAACAGTGCTGCTGGAACAGCAAAAACAGAAGGCCTTTCAGCAACAGCAGTTAACTGCGCCCGTTGCCGATCTGAACTCTCTATAGGGAGGTTAACATGTTAAAACCCGTATTAACCTTGTGCGTCATGTCAGGCATGCTCGTCTTATCAGGTTGTAAAGAGACGAAATCAGAAGCCTGGTATAAAGAACATCCCGGTGAAACCTATAAGGTCTATATGCAATGCCTCAGGGATGGTGAGGCAAGCGACAACTGCGAGTTTGCGCACCGGGCAGCATTAATGTTTGCCCAGACAGGGAAACCCGGCATCAGGGAAAAATTCGAGACGCGGTTTCAGCAGGAAGCCCAAAAAAGAAAATCCGTCACTCAGTAAGGTCCCCGCCAACAAAAACAGGGGTCCCTCCCTGTTTTTATCCCCTGTCTGTTCCTGACTAATGAGAGGCACCATGTCCGGTGGTATTTTTGTTGGTATGGACAAAAACATCATGGATGGACTTAACGCCGTGTTAGAAGGTCAGTCTTCTACCTACGGCACCCTAATCAGTGTGATTATCGTCAGTTCCTTCACCCTATTTATTACGTATCGCGGGTATCAGACGCTTGGCGGCAAACTCCAGACACCGGTTGAAGATGTTGTCTGGGATGTGGGGCGCATGTTGCTGATCACCACCTTTGTTTTAAACCGCGATGGCTGGCTGAATGCCATCATTGCGGCCATTGAAGGGCTTAAGGACGGCATCAGTGGCGATGATAATGTCTGGGCACTGCTCGACACGGTGTGGGAAAAGGCACAAGCGCTGGGGCAAACGCTGTTTAATCTCGATACCTCCACCTACGTTAAAGTGAATGGCGGTTTTGCCGAGGTGCTGGTCTGGGGCGGTGCAATCTTTCTGTTACTGGCTGCAACGTTTGTCAACCTGCTCGCCGAAATCACCATTCTGTTAATGACCACCACCGCCCCACTCTTTATTTTCTGCCTGCTGTACGGTTTTCTTAAACCCATGTTTGATAACTGGCTGAAAACACTATTTACCGCAATCTTAACGATCATGTTCTCTGCCCTGTCTGTCCGGATCGCCATCAACTACCTGAATAAAATACTGGATGCCGCCACAGCAACGTCTGCTGAAAGCAATATGGTGACCCTGGCGGCGCAATGTTTGCTGGCCGGGATTGCAGCAGGCGTAGTGGTGTATTTTTCAGCGAAAATAGCCACTGCGCTAAGCGGTGCAGCCGTGCAGGCCGTGTTACAGGGTGCAGCCATGAGCGGACTGAGCGGGCTGGTGAGCAAATCTGCCGACGTCGCCAGACCCGGCATAAAGGCCGGGGGCCGACTGACCGCCAAAGGTGGCATGGCAGCAGCCGCGACAACCGGCAGGTTCATTGCCGCTGGTGCGGGCAAAGCCGGGAACGCCTGGCAGAAACGTGCCACCGCCATCGAAAGCATGAAACGCCAGAATCAGCAGCGTCACCGTTAATCCTCCCGACCACTAATTTCTTTTCTCCGTCACGCCGTGGCCTCTGCCAGCGGTGCGGCCTTCCTGCATTTATCCGATAAGAGGCTTCCATGAAATTCAGCATCTTGCTTCTGGTGCTGTGTGCGCTTACGGGCTGCGCGCAGCATCAGGGCGACCTCCCGCCGGTGTCCGGCGATCCCCAGCCGGTTAATTCCCCTGCCATAATTCAGGAGCTGACTCACCATGTCTGATATTCAGCGCATCATTAATGTTTCCCGCTCTTTTGAATCCATCCTGCTTGAAAAGGAAGAGCGTTCCCGCAAAACAGCCTGGCGGGTGGCCGCTGCCGGGCTGATTCTGGCTGCACTGGCGATCACGACCATTATTATTCTGCTGCCGATGAAAACCACTGACATTGAATTGTGGTCGGTGGATAAACAGACCGGTCGTTATGAGTATATGACCCGCATTAAAGAGCGGGATATTGCGTCTGAAAAAGCGTTGGCCCATTCACTGGCGGCACACTATGTCAGACTCCGCGAAGGATATAATTATTTCTCCCTCCAGCGTGATTATGACGACGTACAGTTATTTAACAGCGACAGCGTGAACCGGGATTATCTGGACGGGTTTAACGGCGACCAGGCTCCGGACGTTATTTTTAATAAAGCCGAATATGTCGTCTATATCGACATTATTTCTAATGTGCACGCGCCTGCCACCGGGCCGGATAACCTGGCAACCCTGCGTATCAAGCGTACCCTTCGCCGTATTTCTGATAATTCAGTGAAAACGGACTTCTGGAATATCCGCCTCACTTACCGTTATGTCCCGCATCAGCTACTGACGGACAGTCAGCGTGAAGTGAACCCGCTGGGCTTTATCGTCACCAGCTACCAGCGCGATAAAGAACTGAGGAGCGAATGATGCTGAAAAACATCCTGCTCCTGACAGGCTTACTCGCGTCATGGGCGACATGGAGCGCCGCAACCCCACGCGGCAGCACGTATGATAGCCGGATGCAGAACGTCTCGTATAACAGCCAGAACGCAACGGTCGTCAATACCCGCCCTGGCTACGTCACCACGCTGCTGTTTGACGACGATGAGACCGTGACTGACGCGCAAGCGGGCTTTCCCAAAGGCTGGACAGTAACGAAAAGTGATAACCGGGTGGACGTCAGCCCGAAACCCATCACCCAGCCGGTGACGGACGCCAGCGACAACAACGTCAGCCAGGTATTTTTACCCACGGCAAAGGACTGGAAGACCAACCTCTTCGTGGTGACCTCAAAGCGTGATTACAGCCTGGAGCTGAACGTGCTGGACCACGATTCCCCCGCGCAGGCGTTCGTTATCCGTTACCACTATCCGGCCGAGGTTCGCCAGCAATCCGCCGCCAGCGCCGCACGTCAGACGCAGCAGCGTGAAAAACAGGAGAAGCAGCAGATAGCAGCGGCATTCGGACAGGCCAGCACGCCGCGCAACTGGCGCTACACCAAACGGGTCGCTGCCGGTTCGGCCACCATCGCACCGGATTTTGCCTGGGATGATGGTCGTTTTGCTTATATCGGTTTTTCCCCCATCAGAACCCTGCCTTCCGTTTTCCGGGTGGTTAACGGACGGGAGCAGGCACTCACGCCCCGGACGGTTAAACAGGGTAACTACATCGTGATGGTGGTGTCGGCATCACCACAACTGGTGCTGCGTTACGGTACCTCGGTGGTGGGGCTCGAAAACGACGGATTCGGGCGCATCCCAATAACCCGCAGCGACACTGTTTCACCGTCCGTTACGCTGGAGGCCAAATGACCGATAAACCTGTCCCGGACGAACCGGAAAAAACCACCGCAGAGCGGGAAGCGGATGCCCGCGAACGCGCCCGGGCGGCAATGGCGTATCAGGAGCCGGAGCAGAGAACACAACCCGGCCAGCCGGAAGTGACCCGTTTTCGTAAGGCATCCGGTCGCCGCACGCTGACCGTCAGCCTGCTGAGTCTGGCGCTGGTGATCGCCCTGGCATCCGGCGGCGATCGTCTTTTCAGTGCATTGAAAGGGGGTAATAAGAAAGAAGCCGACACCGCGCCGCAGCCCTCCTCCGGGAAGACGCTGCATGAGCGTCAAAATCTGGGCATGGACAGTAACCCGTTTGGCCTGTTCGGGCCACACACACAGGACGGAACAGACCCTGTCAGCCAGACCGTTACTCCCGCACCAACGCAGCCACCCGCCCTGAACAAGGCAGCCGCGCTGGCTGACGGGGTGAACAACGCCCGAACAATGCCGGGCGATAATGCACGCACGTCCCCGGGTGAAACGCGCAGCCACGCAGAAACATCCGACAGTGGGTCATCATCCACGACGTACACATCCTGCCCGTCAGTACTGACCAAGGGAAAGGATGGCAGCCTTCGCTGCACGGATACTGCCGCGCCGGAAACGGCTAACAACGACAATCCAGGCGTCGCCCAAGTAACCGGCGTCAGACGGTTGGGCCTCGATCCTAATCTCTATATCCCGGTGGACCGCTATATCCCGTGTTCGATGATGTGGCGCTTCGTGTCCGATGTCGGGGGGCATATTTCCTGCCTGATCAGTGAAGATGTTTACAGCGCCAGCAACCATGTGGCGCTGATCCCGGCGGGAACGGTCGCCCGTGGCATCTACCGCACCGGGGCGCTGCAACACGGACGCAGCCGGATGTTTGTGCTGTGGACGGAGCTGCGTACGCCTGAGCCCGGCAGCCTGCAAATCCCGCTAACTGATACGCAGGCCAGCGGACCGCTCGGCGAGGCGGGGATCGCCGGCTGGATCGACAACCATTTCTGGGAACGCTTCGGCAATGCCCTGATGCTCAGTACCGTGCAGGACGTGGCAGCGGCGGTGTCGGATGCTGCCCCGGGGAAAGACCGCAATACCGACTACACCGAAAACACCCGCGCCGCCACGGCAGAAATGGCGAAAACGACGCTGGACAACAGTATCAATATCCCGCCAACCCTGTACCTGAATCAGGGTGATGTCATCGGCATCATGACCGGCACCGATATTGATTTCTCATCCGTCTGGCAGCTACGACTGAAAAAGAGGTGGTATGAACGCTGAAAACCTGTCGCTGGATTTTATGAAAAACCAGCTGTTTGGTGATTTTATTGCGCAGGACGGCCTGACGGAAATTGCCGTTAACCGGCCGGGTGAACTGCATACCAAAATCCGGGGGAAATGGCGAAGACATGAAGCCCCGATTACGCTGCGCCAGTGTTACGCCTTTGCCAGAGCGCTGGCGTCGTGGCAGGACGATAATATCGACGACACCTCGCCGATCCTTTCCGCCACGCTTGAATCAGGCGAGCGCATTCAGGCCATTATTCCCCCGGCCTGTGAGCGTAATACCGTGTCTATTACGCTGCGCAAACCCTCATTCGGGCAGAAAACGCATCAGTCATGGATTGATGCGGGATTTTATAACCGGGTGACCGGTAAGGAGCGAACGGAAAGCAAAGATGTTGAACTGACCCGCTATTATCAGAGTGAGGATATGCCCCGCTTTATGGAAAAAGCGGTGGAATACGGCAAGACGATTTTTATCGTCGGTGAAACCGGCTCCGGTAAAACTACCTATATGAAAACGCTGCTGCACTCTATTCCCCGGCACCTCAGGCTGACCACCATCGAGGATAATCCCGAAATCCGGTTCTATCACCACACCAATTATGTCCATCTCTTTTATCCGGCGGATGCCGGGGATAATGCCATTATCACGCCCGGCAGACTGATACGCGCCAATTATCGTATGAACCCTGACCGGATATTACTGGCAGAAATTCGCGGACAAGAAGCCTGGGATGCGCTGAAAATCGTCGGTTCCGGGCATGAGGGATTGATGACCTCCCTGCATGCGGGCAGCCCGGAAGAATGTATTGAAGGGTTAATTGACCGCTGCTATGAAAACCCCGACTGCCGGAGCATGCCTTTCGACGTGCTGTTACGCAAGGTGCTTAAGAGCGTTGATGTGATAGTCAGCATTGATATTCACGGTGACATACGCCGGATGAGTGATGTTTATTTTAAACCCCTTCATCTCAATGACATGAGAGGTGTATTCAGTAAAGGGCTTCAATAAATAACTTATCGAATTACGCAACCCTCGTTTAAATATGAAGGTGACCGAAATGAAAAAAACAATATCTTCCGCATTATTACTCTGCATTATGGCGTCATACTCAACCTCCGTCATGGCCGCTGACGCCTGTGAAGTGGTGTTATGCATGTACGGTAAAGCTACCGGTAACGGCGGCGGCAATGAATGCCATTCGGCTGAACGTGCATTCTTTAATATCGTGAAAAAGAACAAGCACGGTTTTCTGCCGGACCACACTGCCGATGCCAGAAAATCGTTCTTACTTGAGTGTGATTCGGCAGACCCGGCAATTATCAGCCAGATAATCAGTAAATTTGGGCGCATGCGTGGTTAATTAACGGAGGTAGTCATCATGACAAAACCGGGTTTTATTCAGCATCCCTGGACACATCAGCGCGGGGATTCCATGAGCGCAGCCTGTGTTATTGAGCACATTGAAAATGAGGCGATGCGTGGATGCGGCCTTTATTATGAAATTTATCACCACCGGGTTATCTGCCGGTTATTGCAATTACTGCAAACGCTGAACGGCACCGACAGAATAACGCTGACAGAGGAAGCTAACCGGCGAGGATTTACGCTGGATGAAACCAGCATTAAAGAAAGTCGTCAGTGTTATTCCAACATCATCAGGGAAATCCGCGAGAGCCAATATTAACCCCTGCCTTAATTTTATTCGCAGGTCTCCTATAGCGCCAAAAAATTTCAGCCGGGTCCGGCTTGAGGCGTGGTGGTTTTCAGGTTTTTACGGCCCGGCACATTTTTCACGGATTAAGGAGTGAAGAAATGTGGGCCGTAAAAATGAGGCAGCGGACAGAATTATTTTCGCGGGTTAAGGAGCGAAAATAGTTCAGGCGCCGCGCCTCACCGGCAAACAGCCGCGCCCACGCGGATTTTGCCGGCCGGGGGAGCCGAATAAATTTCGCCGCCCCAGCGAGCGAAAAGCTGTCGCCCACGACAGCGGTTTATTTGGGGGGCATCGCCCCGCACACCGTCGCGGCTAAGTCTCCGGCCAAAAGCCGGTAGCGTGGCGCGACCACCCTCTTTAAAGGTCAGCTTCCCTTTTATTCCCGCTGCGAGAAACGAGCAAAGGGAAGAAAAAGGCGAAAGCGACCGTCTTAAAGGGGGTGGTCGCGCGTAGCGGGCGACGGTGTGCCGCCGTTGACGTTGGGGGTTTTGGCACGGCGTCCAGCCGCGACATTACCCCCATGCGACAGGCAATAAGGGCGTCCAGCCCGCATGTACTGGTGCACGCCGTTTCGTGCAGGGAAGCATGTTTACCTGCACATGGTCGCACAGCGGCCACCTTCTTTACCCCGGACGTTCGCCCCGCCTTTTCGCCCAACACCGTGGGGCGAACTGATGGGGCGATGTCATGGGGCGAACTGCTGACGAAGGAGGCATCATGATGTTGAAATAAGCAGGATAAGTCGTTGCTTAATCTGGCAGCCGGTCAAGCGAAAAGCTGACATGCGGTAGCGGGTTGACCAACGAGCAAACGGGCGGTAGACCAGATTAGTAGTGATTCTGGTACTACTTTGTTTTTCAGCCAGCATCTAATCGCAGACATAGACAAAATTATTCGGGGAGACTTATCCGAGTAATAGAACCTTGTGGCTGAAATGCAGGATAGTTAGTTCTTACATTTCCATCAGGCAGCAAATAGTGATGAGCTGCGTTTTCAAAGAATGAAGGTGATAGAGGAATAAGTGCATTCGGATTGTGATAAACATCTAACCCTTCGATCCACAATTCCTGGTAACTTGGATCATTAACGTTTAAATAAAACGGCAACGGCTCTGTAGCATTAGGGTCCGGGTTATAGTGTGTTCCGACCCGTCTCATTTGAGTTCCCTCGGGAGCAAAACCATTCGATAACCCCATTCGATTAAATTTCCCGAATGATGCGTCGTTTGAAAATATCACAGCACTAATATGTTCAGAACTCTCCAAATTGAAAAAGCCAGAAGGGATCACTTTACCACCCCATCTATGTTCGTCAATTCGTCGTGGTAGTATTTGTAACTGACCATTATCATCATGCTGCCACTCATGAATATAACCATAGAGATAGTATGCTAATGAGTTTTTGGAAATTTTTCCTGACTCAGGGCTTAGGCAATCAGTAACCGCAAAAATCAAAGGTTTTCCAACGCATGCTTCCTTTAACCAGTACTGTTTCCTCAGCTTGGAAAATAAAGCGCTCCCGAACTTAATTGGGTAATAATTACGCTGAATATCTTCCAATTCTGCCAAGGAAGATGGTACTGGAATGGATTCGACCACACCTCTTGTTACTGTTGGATTTACCGTGGTTGCCTCCACACAAAAATGACCATAGAAACAATTACATATGAAATCAGGAATTGCCCCTCTGGGATCGAGGACTACATCATTCTCAATGAGCATAGCAAATAAATATAACTCCCAAATCCGCTGCTTAAAGCCTGTGGTTTGAAACTGCTCAATAAAGTTTCCGTCGGCATCCTCATACCATCGCATCATGGGTTCAATGATATTTTTTGCGGACAAATGCATCGGGTTGTTAATCAATTGATCAAATAAAGGATCTAGTCTCTCTCGCGTCCTATTCAACGGCGTAAAGAACTCAACTGGAGTTGGGGTATTAACTTCACCTAGGTACTGCAATCGAATATTATCAATATCTTCATGATATTCTTCAATTCGTGTAAATAAATTAACCTTTGCAAGCTCAATATCAGAGAAGAAGTCCGACATAGTTACGTTACGATACCTTTCAGCTTCATCTCTTACCATTATGTTTCCTGCATACTCACCATCGGTATAGTCAAATATCATACAAGCTACAATAAGCAGATCATCTGTTTGATACCAACTGACCTCCTTACTAATAAGTTTAACAGATGGGTTCCTCGCATAAGCCGCAAGCGCATTAAATCTTGATTCTTTAATTGATTGAATTTCCACGCAACTACACCTTGTTAAATTAATTGTAATGACCTGAACCCCAATGGTTAATGCAATGAGGCGTTAGCGTTACCAACTTCTGGCACACAGCCACCAACAGTAATATTCGTGGGGCAGCTCTGAGCAAGTAATATGCATTGACTTTGAATTCAACGATTTGTCTTTTGTAACATTTTACTCTCCATTTCAAGCTGTAGTTCTGACAACTGATTATCTACTTTCTCACAGAGAGCTTCATAGTCTTCAGTTATTTGCTCCTGACTCTTATTAGCTAAGAAAAATAGAGTTCCTGACATTAACTTCAGTAATAACACCGCAGAGTCACAATTACCAACCCCATTATTTCTTGACCATCTATCTATTGCTTTTTCTGTTAAACTTAGTAATGGCTCTGAGAATAAACCTGATCCGTTTATTATTTTTAAAGCATTTCTCTGAGCTATTATTCTATTGTTAAACTCACTCATATTCGTCACCAATAATTATATTTATTATTTCTTCCATCCAAGAGTCAATTTTATCTAACATATTTTTCACTTTATCAATATCATTGGAATTTAGAAGTTCACCTACCCCCCTTGTGCATAATACTCTAGCCCTTTCAAGTAATTCATAAGTTAAATCATCGATAGGGATGCTGTGAACAACTATCTTACGTGCTGAATTTCGTGAAAAGTCGGGCCTTATATTATTGAATAAAGAGTAGCATGTTGCAAAATTTCGTATCGCCAAAAATACCGATGACAAATCAAATATTTCTGTAAGATCTGATGTTTCAATCGATTTTTTAGCAGAAAGGAATATTTCACGGAATTTCTTGCAATCAGCTAAACCTGATTTATAAGCGTTCGGCTCCCCTAAAGAACGTAAATAGTCTGAACTATCTGGGGAATAGATTAGTTTAGACTCTAAAAAGAGGTGCCAGGCAAATGGGTTGCCTTGTTCCCAAAGCTCATTAATTCGCGCATAGGAGTAAATAGAGTAATCCTTAGGATTAAACCTCTCATCTCGGCCATTGACAATAGCTAGCAAGTCAACATCCGAAAATGAATCAACCTCACCTCGACATACTGATCCAAAAGCGTAAATATGCATAATTAACGCCTATTAAAACGTTTAATGATAATAGACATGAAGAAACCAAACATGATTAATCTAACCAAAACAATTACGGTTAGATAAGACGTAGGATATATAATTGGAATATTAACCCCTAGGAATATCTGTGGTGAAAGAAGCAATGCTTCAAAATATGAACTTACTAGTTTTGGATTGCCAAAATTAAAAACATGAATTCCGGCAATAGCGATTAGTATCAGCATAACCGCTCTACACAATTTATATGCTGACTCTCCGTTCCCCCAAATCAAATCCAGAAGTTTGAATTCAGTCCATTCACCAAATGTTTTTAAGCGATTAATTCCTTTATACTTTTTTCGATAATATGATTCTTTAGATTTCCAACTCTTGTGAAGATGAGCTTCAGTTGCTTGAAGTTCGATAGCAATGGCTTTATTTGCAGATTTTGAATCGCCGATTTGCTGGTAATTTAATCGCAATGAACGAGCAAATTTAAGTTTCAAATTCTCGAGGCCTGGGCAGCCAACATCGAGAATATCATTATCAATATGCGTTTTATCAAATGTAGCATAATCAAACTTACAACCATTAAAGTTTGACCCTAGTAGGTTGCAATTCAGAAATCTACATCCGGTAAAATCACAATCCTGAAAGCTACAGTTTCTAATGTAGGCGGCATCAAAAATACAGTAACGAAAGTTCACATTTTTGAACTCAATTTTCAATGCTACTAACCGCTCAAACAATTTATTAACAAAACCCACCTGAGTTACTAAAGAATCGAATTTTTTGTCTGAAAGCTTTTCTCTTCCGCTATCTTTTATCATCTTAAGCTCTACGTATTAATTCATTGAACCATAAGGATCATACCAGGTCTCGAGGTGGATTTGTAGCCATACTGACCTATCCCTAGGCCCAAACCCAATACTCATTAATAACTTCAGATTCTGGCACAGTGCTTCTGTTGCAGTCCTGACATACTTAGAATTTATCTGACTCAGATATCCCAGTGTATCCCTAACTGGCACAAGGCAACAACTTGATGACGTGCGAAACTTCCTAGCGCACGCCGTTCGGTGCTTGGAAGTGTATTTCCTGCATGTGACCGCAACGCGCCGAATCTGTTTATCCCATTCACCTGCCCATCCGTACTCACCACGGTGCTGGGCGAATGGAAGGAGCAATACGCTAGTATGAGTTACCAACCAAGCAGGTACCTTAATGTTATATAAAATGTCTGTTTCACTATCGCTGATAGTGGATGGCGCGCTGAGCTCCATTGCTTTTACGCAACAGCATCAGCTGATGCTGGCGCTGTTATCGGGGCTAACCATGCCGTTTTTCGCGTCGATGAAAAGCGATGAACGGCAAAAAGCCCCATTGTGGCAAAAGCTGATTATTGCTTTTTCTCTGCTGTGTTTTCTTTCGGGTACGATGGCCCCGGTTGTTATTCGGATTTCCCAGTGGCTTTATAAAGGCCGGGTAGTCGCCAGCATTCCTGTTCTGGCATGGCCGGTACTGATTACCTTTACCGTAACAGGCTTTATTTTCCATATTCTGCTGCGCAGGGTATTAACACCTGAATTAGACAAAATAAAAAAACGCCTCGTCAGGAAAACCGCACTTGAACGGGAATTACGCACCGATGTCCGCACGGTGAAATCACTGCTGCCGGAAACGCTGCATTATGATCCGCTGGATTATATCGATCTGAACAAAGGGTTATTTATTGGCATTGACCGAGATACTCACCCGATGTATTTGCCGTTAAAAGACTGGCAAAAACAACACGCGGATATTATCGGCACCACCGGCGCCGGTAAAGGGGTTGCCACCGGCATATTACTTTATCAAAGTATTCTGGCCGGTGAAGGCGTATTTGTTATGGACCCCAAAGATGATGAATGGGCACCCCACCTATACCGCAAATCCTGCGAAGATGCAGGGAAACCCTTTGCCTTGATTGACCTGCGAAAGCCCCAATACCAGTTAAACCTGATTGAAGAGATCACCGCCGAAGAGCTGGAAGAATTGTTTGTTGCCGGGTTCAGCCTGGCAGAAAAAGGTCAGGAATCTGACTTTTATCGCATTGACGACCGGAAAGCTGCCCGGATAGCCGCGCAGTTTGTCACCCGTAATACTGCCTCAACCATTCGGGATGTGTATAACGGAGACTACGTTCAGGGTATTGCCGATAAAATAAAAGCCTTTTTTGGGAAAATCGAAGAGCTGGCCTTACTCAATGCCATCAATGCCCCCACCGGATTTTCACTAAATACGATATTCGAGGAAGGTGGTTGCTGTTATGTGATTGGCTCAATGCGCAACAGCAAAATCATTACCGCTCAGCGCATGCTGCTAGTTCGCCTGTACCAGTTGGCAGAAAGGCGCGAGCGAGTGAAAAACGTGCCACGCCCCATTGCTATTTATCTTTCCGAACTGAAATACCATTTATCCAGGCCCGCACTGGAAGGTTTAGGCGCGGCACGCGATAAAGGCGTGCATATTATTATGGACCATCAGTCTATTGCCGATTTAAAAGACTGTCCGGCAGATTTGAAAGGTGATGCCGTTGTCGGTGCGGTCGTTGAGAACGCTAAATTCAAACTGGTTTATCGGGTCATGGATCCGGACACCGCTGAATGGGTAGCCAGGATGTCAGGCACCATATTAGTCGATGATGAGGTCCGCAAAGCGAAAACCGATGCCGTGCTTACAGAGACTATCGACAATGAACGCACTATCAGGCAGGCAGAGCGTTTCTTTACCGACAGCAATATGATCCTGAACCTACCCGATTTTGTCAGCTTTATCTTTACGACGAAGACACTTCCCTCCGCCTCACTGATTTCCCCAATCAGGGTGAAAAAACGTGAACTGGAGATCTGTGCCGTTTCGCCCGCGATTGCCGCCACCGCCGCAACGGTAAATATCACCCTGGATTTTAGCGAGGAGGAAACTTCCCCCGGACCCGCATCAAAGACGGATATCACCACAACGCGACCCGATCTTTTTTTTGATAATACGGACGAAGAAGACACAACAACACCGAACGCCGATAAAGAGGAAAACCCATCATTGCTGGATTTTTAAAGGGGGAATGATGCTGATCACCACATATAGCGAACGCCAGACGCGACAACTCGAAAAAATACAACGACTACTGAATTTCCTGAAAGAAGAAACGTACAGTGATTTTAAAACGCTGATGCTGCTGTTTGGCTTCAGGGATCATAAATCGCTATATTCCCTGCTTTCAAAAGTCGAGGGCATGGGCTTAATACAAAAGCACGTCCTGGTATCGCGCACGATGAAAATTTCATTATGGGGCATAACCAGTGACGGACTGGCCGTTGTGTTAACCCCAAACGATGCGCTTTTCCCAGCACGGTTTGAGCCTTCAAAAATCACCGGCTGGACGCTGGAACATCACCTTGATAATCAGACCGCCCGTATCATCCTTGAGCAAAAAGGCGCATCCGGATGGATAAATGGCGATCGCACAACCTTCCTCAGTCGTTACCAGGTCAGTCACCGACCGGACGGTCTGATTACCCTCCCCGGCGGCACCGTGATCGCCATTGAGACCGAGCGTCGTCTGAAAACCAGAGCCCGTTATCAGTCGATCATCGCCAGCCATTTGCTGGCACGCACCCGTAAAGACTGGATTTACGTTTTTTATATCGTGCCAGACACGCAGAAAAAGCGCGGTCTTGAAAGGCTGTTTGACAGCATCCGGCACGTCATCGTTAACCATCAACACATTCCGCTGGAAACCCGCCACCGGAATGTCTTCCGCATCTATACGCTCGACGAGTTGCAACGGATCGATTTAGACCACGGCATATAGTTCTTCTCTATCACTTACAGTCCCAACCCACCCAACCAGCAGCGCAACGACCTGAAATAATGCCCCTCTAAATACTCACCCAAAATAAGAACAGACAGGACACCAGAATGAACAGAGAAACTGACCAACTTTCGGACGTACCGACTGAAATGAGCGCAAAAGCGCTGGTGACATGGATGACGCATTCCGCATTGCAGGACATACCGCGCGAAGCATTACTGGTTCGCGGCCACGATTTTGTGTACGCCCTGCACGCAAATTTTGTGCTGCTACGTGACGTTCTGTCAGAAACGCTGGAAGATATTGAGCAGCAGAGCCATGACCTCGAAGAAAGACTGGATAGCCTGGAACAGCGGCTGCAGACGCTCCAGAAAGATACTGATAATTTGTATTAGCTCAGACTTGGCCTGGCACAACTACGACACAGGGCCAAACCTAATCTGACAGGCAGCTCTGTGCTAGGAGCGGTCATTGCTGACATCAAAATGTGTTAATCAACAGGGAACAGGTCAAACCTTCAGTCCACGTTAACAGCGGGGGCGAATATTTCGTTGCCCGCATCAAATTATGTTGGCATTCCCACTGTCGTGACACGACGCTGAGTGTTCCCAAACACACAGGAAACAGAAAATGAACGTGAATACTGAGATTTTGAAACTCTGGCAATCCAGGGGCGAAAACGAGCGCACCGGATCCGATGCGGAGAGGGTGGCAGATATTGCCTGGGAGCAGGGGTTACAACTTCACCGCAACCGGCAGGAACATTACCAACGAGTGATGTACCTAATTGGCCATCGCAATATCGGCTAACTCATACAGGCCGCACATGCGGCCTTTTTAATCTGGATATTGAACATCTACTTCATTTTTTCGAATTTCTGATGAGATTTTTGAACACGCCTTTATTAATTCATCCAAGACAATAGCGAGTTTGGCAAAATCATATTTGCTAAAATCCTTACTCCCTGGTTTTAGTTTCATGAATTTTTTCGTGTAATAGTCTTTATTTTCCAGCGCGCCTTGATAAGCATCGCTTTCCTTTTTGTAATTTGACCATCGAATTTGAGCTTCATCATAATCAGAAAATCTTAGATCCAGATAGCATTCAATCGCTACAGCCCGGCCATTGATGTTTTCATAGGTAACGCCGTGAGGACCAATAGCTGGAAATTGATTAAAATCAGGAAGATCAGGCAGATGAATACAGTAAATATTGTGAGGCAATGCAAGTTTGCGGATTTTTTCATATGCTTCAATCCCTTCGCAATCATTATCTAAAACGAAAACAATCAAGTTTTGAATGTCGATTTTTACGAGTCCAGCTGCGAACTTAACCAGATTTCCTGAACCAGTGAACGGGTACCCTTCACTCATGTCGATAAAGTGGAAAAAATCTTCTATATCAGGCCGTAAGAGATGCAATGCATATTTGATTACGTTGGAGTCGGTGCTTCCCTCGGTGGCAATCAGGAACTTGTCACGTCTGCGAGCATTTACCTGAATATCTTTTATATTCGCATAACCAGCAGAAACTAGATCTCCGTAATCCCAAGTGACGAATTCATTATAATTATTTGGATTTTCGGCCAAAAGTCGCATTACAGAATATGGATGCAGTATGCTAACTAAAGTCCCAAAAGCAGATTTTTCAGACCATGCATTATTAAAGGTATTGTCGTATTGAGGTATTCTGTTTAATAACTCATCATTATTAAATCTGCCCATGATAAGCTCGCGTTCTTTTTTCCTATCTTTTAAGCTAATATAATTATCGTTTAGTTCGCTAATGTTTACGCTCTTGATGAAGTTAACGAATTCATCAAAGCCCATCATGTTACTAATTGGCTTTGCATATTCCGGACAGGATTCGTTAAATTCCTCTTGGTATTCAATTGAATCTTTAGCCATGAGTTCATACTCATAGCGTATATTTTCAAGGGTGAAACCCAACAACTCCAATCGGTAAGCTACTTGCCCCAAAGGTTTACGCAACACAGTACGACAGAGGATGCCATCAGGAGTGTCGTAGTCTTCTCCTTCCTCTATTTGATCTTCATTTAGTGGCTTGACGTGATGATCGGCACTTTGAAACAGCCCTCCATGATCTATACCCAGCGAGTTCTTAGTCGAATCTAGCTCCATTCCTGACACTTCAAGAGAAATCACAGTACCCATAGTTCAACCTTTGAATGGCATTTTCCGTAGTACCGGAATACTACCAATACGCCGATTGCGCATCCATGATTTGAACTGGCTTCCATACTCTGTTTTTAGCAAATTGGACTAACCCCACCCCGGTAGCGTCTGCTCCTCGCTCATAGCTGCCGAAGATTTTCTAGAGGCAGCTCCGTGCCAGGAGCAGACATTTCACACTTCTGCTTATGTGGACAAAATCGGTATGCCACTACTCTTTATAGAATTTATATCAATAGTTAAGATAAAATGAAGGTTAATTGGAGTTTCATTCGGTTATATAGACCCACCGTTCAATTAATGGTGGACTCAGAAATTATCACTGCCAGGGTTCATGTAAACAATACAGGTAAGGGAATATCAGATGCCATCTCAATACACATTCAATGACCTGCTCGGGCTGCTTGTTTTTTCACGGAAATATCACTTTCTCCACAATGATCTGGACTGCCTGATCATTGCATGGGCTGAAGATCAAATCACCGAAGGAAATGATTCGGAGACTCTTTTAATTCTCGCTTCACTAGGGCTTGATAAGCAACCTGAACGGACCGAGGTTGAATTATATATGTCACGGTACATGGCAGAGCAGCGGATAGATCTGCCACAGCTAAAAACAGCAGCATTGGTCTGGATCAAGCTATTTATGAGCCAACTTTCCCAGTGCGCGTCCATCCATGATGCAGAACAGAAAATGTATTTTCTGGTGTGTCATTGGCTTGAACCTGACGTAAAGATTTTCGCGGCGGTGATCGATACCCTGAAATCGCTTTACTGGCATCTCTTTGATGAATGGGAGGGACCTGGCACAAGCGAAGCAGTAAGGATGGAGGAGTCAGAATTCTTTGAGCTGATTAATCGTGCGATGCTGCCCTATTCCCGTAAAATTGAGAACCCAGATTGGCTGGATCTGCTTGTTCGGTAATTTTTACCAGCATCCTGAAAGGTGCCTTTCCTGTGTGCATAATTCCATCTGATTTGAATTCCTTTTCGTATTCTACTTGAGTATATCCAGCAAAAAACATCACCGTTCAGCCTAGGAACCTAGACACAAAAGTTAACCTAACTGAATAGCCGCTCTGTGCCAGGATCGGACGGTTTGTAATAATTCATGCTATTTAAAAGAGTTTTGCATATCATTGGACACTTAATAATCTCATCTAGCCCTGATAGCTGAGGGTAGGAAAGAAATACAATTAAGCATTTAGTAAGCCACTGAAAGGAGATACGGATGAGCTCACTACCAGACCAAAAGATTGTATTTAAACAGCCTGATCTATGTCATCACTGCCAATCTCACTATGTAAGTGATGTTAAGATTATGACTATTGAAAAGAATTTGAGTTACGGTTGGAGGATCCACGGTAAAGGAACTCTACATGTTGAATGCAGATGCCCGATGTGTGGCATGATGTACACCGCTGCTGAAACAATGATACCAATTGAATGTGATAGCTATCTTTGTCCAAGTTGTAATGATGCAGCAAACCTTGAATACAAAGTTTGCAAAATAGAAAGAAACGAGAATTATTTTACATTTGAGGCCGAAATTTTTTGCAAAAAATGTCATAAGACAAATAAATTTAGCCACGCATTGAAGAGATTTTTAAATATAAAGAAAGTAGAAATAAAAATAACTGGGATTACTATTGAGCGATTTAACGAATAGGAATAAATGTATGGTTGCTGATTTTCAATATTTTTCATTGTTGAAATATATTGAAAACGATAAAATAGTCACGCATGTGATGATTAAAAATACGTCATAACAAAAAATGTGAGTGGAATTTCATCATAAAAATATAACTCTATGTTTCAAGTATAATAGCGACTTATCGCTCATAGCTGCCGGTTAAGAATCTCGCATTCAGCATGATAGGAGACAGTCCTCATCGCTGATGGACTGAATTGATCGCGCGTCTAGGGGGGAACTGCCGGGCCCGGACGTCCCAGTGTGTCAGAAGCGGACGTTGTTATCCCCGTGACGTGTAAATCTGTTGGGAGCAGATCCTGGGAGATTCGAATGCTGTATAGCCGCATGAATAATACATAATGGAGTGAGATCCTCATGGCAATGAATAGCATGGAATCTCCTCCTTTATGGAAGTACCAGTCAGGAGATGATGATTTGCGGAAAAGCACCACTTGGGCAGTAATTTACCTTAAAAAGGTCTGGGGAACATGTCAGTCCAAACCATCAGACTTAATCAGTCATCATAAAGAAGTTTCTCATTTCCGCTGCAAAAACTGCAACCAACAAGCGCACTCATCTCAGGAATGTTCGTTGAATTTGCACCACAATACTCGCATGAGCCAACAGCTTCATGAAGGGTTAAGCAACTGACACAAAGATAGCTACCTCCAAAATCACAAACAGTTTCATAACCCTCACAATCTGAACAACTAGCAGGTCCCCCCATTATCATCGCGTCCTCTGGGGAACAATCGCTTTCATCCAGTAATTCAATTTTAGGCTCGGAGTGCTGGCATTCTTCACATGTAAAATCCAGCTCACCATCAGGTTCAATACGTTGCTTGATGCCACACTCCGGACATAAGACTTCGACGTAGACATCGGCAATGCCACATACCAAACAGTTTGACTCATACCGCGTATGATCACATTCCTCATTAAATGCTGAACGAACAGCAGCCTTTTGTTTACAAATTGGGCAGGGAACTATAGTTTTTCCTTCGTCCCGGTGACGCTTTAGAGTGTCAGCGAGCGAGCGAAATTTTGCCTTGCTATAGTACAACGAGGATCGTAGTAAACGGCTCTCGTCGTTGAGCAGTTTGTGATACAAAGCAACACCAATGATAGTCATCCAGTCCTTACGAATCAGCTGATAAAGACGAAACCAGGCATCGGCTTGTTCGTCGAGAATTTGCTGTACCTCAGTATCCGTAAATTTTGGGTGATAGAAATGAACCAGACGATTTCGGTGCTTCCTGACTTTGTCGAATGCTTGATGGGTTTCGCTGCTTAGTGGTTTATTGAGAACATCACGAAGGAGGTTGCGAGTTTCATCATAGGTTATTGACTGAAAGTCGCCATCCTGAAAATCCTGTTTCTTGGGGGGCGATTTTCGGCTGCATATAAGACTCCAGTGTTCATGAGCCAAAGGAACCTTTAGGAGGATCTCGACTGCGGTCCAGAAACTAACGACCGAGAACTTCGGTTTGGATTTCTTTAACTCTTCGCGAGCCTGATCAAGAAAGTCCAGACCATTGTTTATAAGAGCCTGAACTTCCTTACTGAGTTTAGCTTCCGGTAAGGACCCATTTTCTTCCTGCATTTACTATTCCTTAAATCAATTATGTCCACACTGCAACTGCAGTGCGTCTTGGGCATTCAGTAAGAACTTCTCCAGTAGCAGTATTGATAATACGGGTATCTTATTTTTCATTATAAAATTTAACACCTCTATTCATGCTTATGCATATTTATTGACGTAACTCGCTGGGCGGAGTTCCATAACGTAAATGTGTGATTCAATAAATAAAATACAAATCAATCACTTTTTCAAGGATAAGTTCAGATGGCCGGGATAGGGTGAAGCTAAAATGTCTGCTGTGTGCCAAAAGCGGACGGCTCGTTTGTTAATCGTCAGATCTTCAGGAGCAAATCACCAAAGTAGGTGAAAAAAAACTAATCAAAAGTTTATGGCCTCACTACTACATCAGGCCGAAAGAGCCTACCTCAGGCTGGACGACAAAATCAAATGTAAAAATCAAAATTTATAACAAGTGTCAAAATTTCTTGAAAATATTCCTGATAGAATCAACTAATCTATAGACATATTAATTAATTGCCCTCACTGCAGATAAAGAGATTACAGGATGAATGACAAAATTTCATGCCCAATTGAAGGTTATAACATAACGGACTTTTTGGGAGACGGTGGGAACGGTGATGTGTATCTTGTAACGTCAGATGATGGCACGAAAAAACTCGCTTTAAAAATACTAAGGAACGTACAAGAATCAACTTATAATAGATTCAAAATAGAAGTTGATTTTTTGAAAAAAAATAAAATAGATGGGGTAATGCCTCTACTTAATTTTTACCTTCCAGAGAATGCAAAAAAAGAACAAGCTTGGTATCTTATGCCATTGGCTGAAACATTTAAAGAAAGGGTAAAGCAAAAAGATTCATTATCAATCATATCTGAATTCATTCCACTCACTCAAACTATTATAGAACTCCATGGCCAAAACATATCTCACCGGGATATAAAACCAGATAATCTTCTATATTTGAATGACAGGATGTTTTTAGCGGACTTTGGATTGGTAAAATATCCTGAAAGAATTGAATTAACACCCAATATGCGAGACGTTGGCGCAAAATTCACTATGGCCCCAGAAATGAGACGGATAGCAAATCGTGCTGATGGGCTCCCGGCAGACATTTATTCTCTGGCAAAATCAGTATGGATGTCTCTGACCAAAGACTATCTTGGTTTCGATGGTCAGTACAGCGCAAAATCTAATATCGGATTATCAAACTATATAAAAGAACTATATCTACCGCCCCTAGATGATCTATTAGTACGTGCAACAGATAACGATCCGCATCAGCGACCAACTGCTAGCGAGTTTAAGGCAGGACTTGAATATTGGATAGAGATTAATAATGATTTCATCCAACGGAATTTAACTGAGTGGTTTGAAATACAAAACCTACTATTCCCTTACAGTACACCTAACAGTGTAGAGTGGAAAAATAATGATGATATAATAAATATACTCAATTTAATTGCTGAAAGAGAGTCTCTAAATCACATGTTTTATCCCTCAGGTGGGGGGAACGATTTGATTCGTGTCGAGCCAGCCGCAGAAAAAGGATTTATCGCTCTTATAGCCTATGAACGATGCGCTGAAATTTTAATGCCCAAGAAACTTTCATTTGAATCATTTGGTCATGATCCCGAGTGGAATTATTTCCGTCTTGAATGTGAAACAATCGAACCAATAAAAATTTCGGGTCCCATTAATAATTCAACAATGGAAGAATACATGGTTGAAATTGCACCAGGGAATTACGTACCTCCAGATTGTTGGGAAATCTCTGAGTATCAAGGTAAACCTCTACCTGAAACTGCTAGAGTTGTCAGTAGGTATATTAAGGGCAGTTTTGTATTTTTCTGCAAGTCATCAACTTATAACAGAATAAGCCAAACGTATGAAGCTTGGCAGAATGTGGGTGAAGATGAATTCAGAAAGCTAATCGCAAAATTTGCTCAGCATGCTTCTAGCCGTAGACCTATCAAATAATATATCAACTGCGGTAGGGAACATTTAATACTTAATTGGTCACTACAGCAAAAAGAAAGAGTGTCATATAGCCTTAATTTTCAGATAAGCAGATATATTTCGGCTATTATTTTAGGGTGTTACACTTTTCCTGCAGCACACTAAAATATCTGCGTCTCTCGTTGGTAGAAAATAACATTATCGCATCAATGGACCTATAATAACTGCTAAGTGCCAGTTGCAGACATTGCTAACACTAACATAAGTTTGCTTTATTAAATGGGCAGAATATTAGATAGCTAAAACAAAAATGGGTGGAATGGTTTAATTCCCACCCCATTTTATTTCTGTGACGAGATAAATCCAGCTTCGTTAAATAAACTTTTAATGTAGATTAAATAACTTAATTTTTATCAGTTACAGTTAAATAAGCCAAGAAGGTTTAAATGAATTGATTAATAACCTCCTTGTTAGAATTACTTTTCAGTGGATTATATGTTATTAACTTTTCAGGATTGAGAACCCACATATCTCTCGGGCCATAATTAGTAAGCTTTCGGCCCGACAAATATATGTACGGTTCACTATCCATCCTATTCATCCAAAGAACACCAAATTTTTGACTTGATAAATGCTCATATATTTTTAGAACTTGTGGTGCGCCACCAATTGATGAGTTTTTGAATTCATAAGGATTTGCATTCACCTTATAGAGCATGTCACGAATAACCTCGAATGGTTCCCATTCAAATTTAACAGGTTTTTTTATCCCTTTCACTAAATTATCCAGTTTTCCTCTTGACTGTAATTTATCTCGAAGCATGGTGTTAGCTTCAGTTACATGCTCTTCATCACCAGTAAATACAACTGGAGAACCATATATTTCACGCGCAGGATCGGCACGAAAAGAGTTGGTACTTCTTTGGTAGGTGATGTGCCAAATCATGAATTTTTTTCTGATCCATGAATACCCTCCAAAAATGAATTTCGCATCAGGTATATCCATATCACCTACGGCATCGTGAATTTGCTCTCTCAATCTTTCAAAAATTTTAAGAATATGGGTTTTGAGTTCCTTAATATCTTGAGCGCGTGAGGAGCAACGATCATAGATATCAATTGCTGATGCCACTTGATGCATCAAAGGATATGCCCAACTAGTATCACCCGCGAAACATATAAAAGCATCTGAACGGGGCAGTGTTATTATCTTCTGCCCACAGTCCATTTTCATGCCCCCATTTAACCTACTATCTGATACTACAATCAATTCTTTGCAATTTTTTAAAGTTCTTACCCAAGCTGCAGCTATAGTCATCTCAAGTTCCTTAATTAATTTTTCGGCCTACACTAGCTGTTAAATATACCACAATAAATTGAAGGTCCACTCTTCGCTCATCGTGGACATTATGTCCATCTATACATCCGCTTCGTGCCAGAAGCAGACATTCATAGCACACAGTCTTGTTAACAACTAGAAATAAGCTTAGGGATAATTGTATATCTATTAATTATACAATTATTAAAATAAATGAGACATTTTCGGCATACTGGAAACAGTAATCAAAAAAGCGCAAGTCAATTATTTTTCATTAATTAACTTTTAAACCATAAGTCATCTCGATTGAGCAGACTAATTTTCGTTGCATCTTTTGATGCTAGAGTCGTACACTCTCCTTTATCAAACTCATCTAGACTCACAAATGTGAATTCATCACCATTTTTTTCTTTCGGAAACACCATGAAGACTACTTCGAAAGTACAATCACTATAAGCGTTTTTTAAGAATTGCTGAAGTGCTCGATACTTTCCTATTTCACAATCAGTAAGTGTAAAGGAGGTACACCCATCTGTTGAGTGATACTTCGCATCTAAAATAATATAAGAGGAATCGTCAGCCTCAATAATAAAATCGGGGCGTTTCCCCCCATATGATTTCAAGTTTGCAGATAAGGCATTTGTTCCTTGCTCAACACATTCAAATTTCCAGTTGGATTTTTCCAGCCATTTACTAGCATAGTTCTCACCATCTTGACCTGCTGTTATAGAGTATTGTTTCCTTAACGCGCGGCGCATTTCGTCTAAATCTAACATAAATTCCATCTTCCTTTTTTAGTTTAATTACAAATATCGGCAGCACTTAATAATTCTTTAAATATAAATTTTCAGGATCATGCCGATTATATCTGCAAGCATTACTATCAAGCATATCCGAGACTTCTGCAATTCACTCAAAACGGCCCCCATCACCACCGTCCCCGTCTGCTCCGTGCCAAAATCGGACTGATACTTTCCTGTTCGACCGCATTCGGTAAAACCCGCAGTTTACCGGCAATCAAAACCTTACCAGTACCTAGATTTGATATCTACCTGCTATAAGCGAGATCACTTTATTGAATTATAGTGATCTATCACTTTTTCTATGCGTTCTAAAAGATGAGTAAACCGTGAAAAATCAATAATACCTTTCTGCGCCTTAACAATATGCGTCGCAAATGCTTCTTTACTTAGGTCATTAACTTTGTCACGGTCGGCGATCGTATTAAAACTCTTTCCTTTATGTTCCCTGAGCCGATCAGCATCACTAAAGAAATACTCAATATCAGTCTCAGAGCTTCCCGCTCCCTGAGGTGTGAGCACCAGATAAAGATTGCAAAAAATATGAACAAATTCAGACTGACGGATGTCGGCCACACCTACACCCGCCGGTAAAATATCAATGCCCTTAACTCTTTTAACTTCATTAATCAGGTTATTAGGCCCGGAGTCATTATCCACGAATATAATTACTGGGTGCGATGGTTTAGGTGCTTTATAAGCATTAAACAATTCTTTGTAATTGGCTACAAAATCCCTCAGATAATCACCACCACCAAAAAGCTCTAATAAGTATCGGGTTCGCTCATTATATTTGAAAAACTGAGTCAAAGTCTTATAAGGCTCTGTGGCACTTTTCCCAGTTGCCAGTTTAGGGAATTGGACTGCGAGCTTCCATATTGCTGACTTTAAATAAATATTATCAGTCTGACCTTCAGTAAGAATCGTAGGTTTGGTGTTACCATAGAACCAGCGATAAAAAAGAAACTTACTAAATGTTGTCTCTCTGGACGTATGTAAATAACGCCTTCTTGAAGGGTTACTTTTTCTGATGGCGTCTTTTTTTAAATGATACTTAGGATTTAACTTTTCGCCCTGACGAAGCCGGTTATAATGATCAACCTGGTCAATGAAAGTCAGTTTCCCTTCGAGCCTATGAATGTTGCCAGCCACCTCAGCGCCATTTATCGTCTCTTTAAACTCGCCCGTGTTAAACAGATGATTGCACTGAGCGCGCACAAGCCGCCAGTATTCTTTTTTAGTATTTGGTTTTTTATTTACAACTAACCCCGTAACTTCCTGCCGGGAGTCTTTGTATTGATCCCTCGTTTTAGATTCATTAATCGAAAATCCTGAACGAGCAATCTCTCTTCTGATGACCTTCCCTGCAACAAAAGTATTATTATCTGATTTCGCTACAGAAGAGGGTAAACTTTCCTTCCTGGTTGAAAAAGTTATATCGTCTGCATATCTCGTATACGTACATGAATGTTTTGCGGCGACCGCCGCTAATTTAATATCTAAAGCATGAGTGATTAAATTAGAAATGACGGGTGAGCACGGACTTCCCTGAGGCAGTTCGTTATTATAACAGGCTATTTTTGCAATCACCGTGGCTATTTCTGGTTCAAGCAAAAAGTTTCCATTTTTAATGAAAAAACCTCTCACCCTTCCGAAATTAAAACTACCGAAGAAGTTTTCTAAATCAATATTGAAGACGTGCTTTTTCCCTAAATGCATCATTGCATTGGTAATAATTGAACGTTTTCTTTCAAATCCATGCGAAAGCGAGGGCTGTTTTATTTCTGAGCCAGAGCACTTCACTTTTAAAAAAAGAGAGTTTTTTGCTTTTTGCCTCGTTATCTCTGAATCGGGGAACTTCAGAAAGATAATTTCATCCAGGCAGTCAAGTAATAAATCCGAAAGGGAAGATTGCAGGTTTTTTAGCATTCCTGAGGGAGCGCTGATAATTCTTTTACCCCCTTTTCTCTTGGGGATCTCGAATTGTACGTATTGATTTTCAGGCTTAACGATATATAAGCAATGCGTTAATGCAGAAGGTTTTACGCCTAAAATCCTTGCTAAATCCGGCTTTGTCTTTGCCGATTTTAATAATAAAAGTCTATTCACTATACGTCACCATTTAAAAAGGTTTATGGGCACTCTTACGCAAACTTGACAAGAACCTAAGAAGCGCCAGGACAATGAGTTCCTGAAAGGGCAATCCTACCGGACATTTTTTTCACTAATCGCGAAACGCGACCCAAAATCTGCCCATAAACCATCTTCAATATATCAAAAATCGTGCGGCTTGCAATTTCTCTGTTCCTGCCCGACTGACATTTTGTGATTTCAGCAGCATCCGCTGCTTGTACAGAGGGACGTTGTTCACATTTCACGGCCTGACCGCCCCTGATGTTTTTTCTTTCCTTTCGGTAAAACGCCAACTCTATCGAATCGCCCTGCTGCAGCGCTGAACGCTACATATTGTGCCTCTCTCAGTGAGGAGACATACCAGATATAGGGGACTGGCGGTCAGCACCGGGCAAGAACGCACCGGTTTGCCTGCTGCGCCATTCGGTAAAACTCCGGCAGCGGAGGCTTTAACCGAGTACGATTTACCGCCAGCGGAGCTTTTCACCTTGTTTTTTACAGACTTCACAAGGGTTAGGTGGAGTTAGAAAATGTAATTGCTGACAATAATCAAATGTCCGCTTTTCGCTCATTGCCGATTGTCAGGTTGAATCATGTTCTAGCAGCGAACACTGCCAGATCAAGTTTAAGCCAATACATCTATAGGGGTGAGCGGGCTCTTTGCTGCCTACACACGTTAAAGGTTAAAGTCACATTCTTTTGTAGCTTCTTCTCCCCTGCCCTCAGGCTTTATCCATCAAATAACGATGCGCTTTGGATGCCGCACTGGCAGCTTTAAAAATATAGCGTTTATCGTTTTTCAGTGCTTTCAGCCAGGAAGCGATATAGCTTTCATGCTGAACCTCTCCGACAACCCCCAAATCCGCCATCAGGAACGCGCTTCCCAACTCGGCGATCAGCTCCTCAAAAGCATAACTCTCACTGCCAAACTTCCCTTTCATTTCACGGTTCAGCCGGCTTTTTGCCCCACACCAGTGAATTAACTCATGCAGGCCCGTAGCGTAGAAATTGGCAGCATCGCTAAAAAGACGACGTTCCGGTAAATGGATTTCGTCGGTTGATGGTGCAAAAAAGGCATTCTGTCCCTTCTCAATGATGGTTGCACCACTGTAAAGGAAAAGCGCCTCCGCAGGCGGCAACGGCTCAAAAGTCCCTGCTGGGAAAACGGCTTCGTCCCTCATAGGCAAACCATCAATTTGCTCAACATTAAATACGGTGAACGTCTTCAGCATCGGTATATAGTCAGTTTCTCCGTCGTCATTTTCCTTTTCCAGCGTGGTATAGAAAATGGCGGTAGTGCCGTGTTCTCCCTTGCGTACCTGCCCGCCCTCCGCTTTTGCCTGTTTGTAGGTCATCCAGCGTGAATCATTGAACCCCTGTTCTGACGCACTGCTCCACAACAACATGATATTCATCCCGCTGTATGCAGCGCCAGTCGCATAATTTGAAGGTAATCCTGACATGCCCGGTACGCGCTGCCACGGGCATGACCACGGCTTAACACCGGCTTCCAGTGCCGTAATTATACTGTAAGTAACTGCCTGATAAATATCGGTACTATTTTTAGAAAATTTCGTTTTTGAGGAGCCTGACTGCTCCAGCGGGGATACGCTGGTCGCCGCTGAGGTGTTAGGGGCGCCAGTCTGGGTATGCAGGGATATCGTCATGGTTTTTTCTCCGTCAGTGGTGTGATTTTCGTCTTCGTATCGCCTGACGGTTCGCTTTCCCGGCATCGTTCCAGCCTGCAAGGGCGCAGAATGCGTGCTATTTACCCTTGCGGGATGGGTTGTACTGGGAAACGATTAAACGGAAGCAGATATGAAGAACGAAAAACGCACTGGAGAAATAACTAGCCCATGCATAGCCGGGCTTAGCGCCCCTTGGTTCGCAGCGGTGAAATGGTTTGGGGGTTTGGGGGGGTGGGGGGTTGGGATTGGGGTTTAACGCTGCAGCGGTGATATTTGCACATAACCATCCGAGTGGTATCCCTGAGCCAAGTCATGTTGACAAGGCGATTAGGGTGCGGATTAAAAAAGGATTGGCAATGGTTGACGTGCGTGCATTGGATCACTTTACTTCGGCGGTGAGCCCACGGTGTCCTTCGTCGAACGGGAGTTGTTTTGATCGCAGGGAGCTTCGGCCCCCTTTTTTCTGTGATCTATGTCGAGTTCTCCGTGGCAGCATGTTCCTTACGCTTTGGAGTACCTACTGTATGCGCGCGCTGCTCGCTTTTTGTATATGATTAAACTCAATTTATGTACGATTGACGTACATCCTCAAAACGCTTACCGTTGGGGTAATAGCCTGTCCATTTTGTGGCGTAATATGATCGCAGCAGCCCGTCACCCAGGTGAAGTTCTCACCCAATGGCATGAGGCTGGTGGTGTGTTACCGACTGAGCTAGCGCGCCAGCTTGGCGTCCCAGCCAATGGTTCACCCAGATCATCAACGGCAAACGTAGTATTACCAGCGACTCAGCACTACAGCTTGCTCATTGGTTCAGCGATTACTCGCAGTTCTGGATGCACTTGTAGGCACTGTACGATTTGGACCTTGTCGAAGCTGAATCACGAATGGTTATCAGATCGCTCCCTACTGGCCCAACTGTTTACTGTTATAAGATTAACAAGCATATAAAGCCTGAATAGGGAAGCTTTATGACGGAAGGGAACAAATCCTTTGCTTACATTGATGAGTGTATTTGGAGGGGAAGTAGCGCATGACTAATGCACCCTCAGACATCATATTCCACTATCCACCGGAGCTGTTCAACCTCCTGGTGGATGTTTTGCCGTTGCTCAATCGCTCTAAGCAGGATGTGCTGGTTTTCTTCCGGGGCGCAGGAGTACCTGACAACATAACTTCTGACATTGCAGTTCACTTGAGGGCTGCACCAAAGGATGTCAACAAGTACCAGATGGTTCGCACGGTGCTTGAACGCCTCAACACGAAGGGGGAACACGCTCTCCGTGAACGGCGCGAGGTGCTGCGGCGCGTGGTGGACTTTGCGAACTTTGATTCGTGCTGGCCCGCTGACCAACTTAAAGCCAAGGGTCTTGTCGCCAGTATCCGCGAAGTCGTCAACCAAAAAGACGCTTTCATGCGCATGAACAATGCCCGCGAAGAAGAACGGCAAACCCGCCTCGCTGAGTCACAGCGGATCGCAGCAGAAAACCGTGATCTCTGTTACAGAATCGAGAATGCCAAGAAGGGTTTATATACATTGTTTAGCACTACTGCGACTGCACAGGAACGCGGAAAATTGCTGGAGACGGCTCTCAACAATCTTTTTCAAGCCTATGGTGTTGTCATTCGTAAATCCTTTCATTTGGTTGGTGAGGCTGGTGGAGGGATCGTCGAGCAGATTGATGGGATCATTGAACTCGGTGGTGTTCTGTATTTCGTTGAAATGAAGTGGTATCGCAATCCTGTGGGTAAGCCTGAGATTTCAGAGCATCTTGTTCGCCTCATGTCTCATGCCGAGGTTCGAGGCATCTTCATTTCTGCCAGTGACTACACAGAACCTGCCATTCATACGGTACGTGAATTTCTGCAACACAAAGTTTTAGTCCTCTCGACGCTTCATGAGATCGTCCGTCTGCTTGAGCAGCAAGACGACCTTTCGGAGTTCTTCACAAAGAAAGTCCAGGCTGCGCAGATACACAAAAACCCGTACTTCTGCCCACTCGATAACCAAGGACAAGGTGCTTTATGACGGCGAGTTGGATGGACATCAATAAGCCGCCGAGCCCAGCAAGCGCTGTTACGGCAGCTCAGGTGGCGAACGGCCCCATTATGCCGCCGCAGCAAAGGCTACTGACCTACTCGCCAGACGAGTGGGAGGGATTCGTCGAGGAATGGGCTTATTACTGCCTCGCGACGAAGTATGAACACGTCCTGCGTTTCTCTGGTGCTGGCGATATGGGTATTGATGTCGCCGGGTTCGTTGGCGATGAACGCCTTCAGGGTGTATGGGACAACTTCCAATGCAAGCACTACGGCAATGCCATCAGGCCTAGTGATGTTTGGGTTGAGTTCGGCAAGATCATCTGGTACTCGTACAAAGGTGAATACACGGTCCCTCGTCGCTACTATTTTGTTTCGCCTCGAGGTGCTGGTACGTCGCTTAGCCGCCTATTTTCAAATGGCACGAAGTTGCGTGAGGAATTGTTAGCTAACTGGGATAAGCATGTGAAAGATGCGATCACTAGCACACAAGAAGTGTTGCTCGATGCAAAGCTCCGTGCCTATGTAGACTCATTCGATTTTACCATCTTCGATGCCAAGACTGCGCTTCAGCTTGTTGACGATCACAGAGCCACGCCGGTTCACACAGCGCGCTTTGGTGGTGGACTACCAACGCGGCCTGCATCTGAAATGCCGCCCCAAGAAGTTGCCGTCACCGAGAGTCGCTATGTGACGCAGTTGTTCGGCGCATACAGCGAGCACACAGGAACAATAGTGACTGACCCTTCGGCCTTGTCCGTGACGAAACTCAAGGATCATTTCCGCCGCCAGCGCGAGGCGTTCTATGAGGCTGAGTCACTGCGCGTCTTCGCACGTGATAGTGTCCCGCCAGGCACGTTCGAAGCTTTGCTGGATGACATTCATGATGGCGTTATTGATACACAAGACGGGAACCATGCTGACGGCTACGAAAAGGTCTGCGCTGTCACCAAGGCTGCCCGCGACATGCAGATTACGGCAAACGCCCTCATCATTTGTACGAACCCCAAGGATAGAGACGGAATCTGCCACCAACTTGTGAATGAGGAGCGCCTTCGGTGGACACGATCATGAGCCAAGAACATAAGCCAATTACCTTCAATAGCCCACTTGAGGCTGGTATCCGTGCAGTCTCGATACTGGGTGCTGCCTATCCGCAAACCTACGACCTCCAGCGGCTTGTGGCCCTTGACTACCTTCTTGTTCATACAGGCGATATTGATGGACCAGACAATTTGCACCCACCGACGCCTATGCGGTCTGCTGAATTGCTCGTGCGCCGCAAGTTGGTTGAGCAATCACTGCTTCTGATGATGACCCGTGACCTCGTGGAGCGCGAAGTCACATCCGAGGGAATCAAGTACGGCGCGGGCGAAAATGCTGCAACGTTCCTGTCATCAGTATCTTCCAACTATTTGCTATCCCTGAAGGATCGCGCTGTATGGCTTGTCGAAACCATTGGTGATCTGACGGATGAACAGTTCAAAGGCATGATGCGTCGTTTCTTCGATAAATGGGTCGAACAGTTTCAGAGCATTGAGCAAAGCTTGGGAGGTGAGGTATGACGGCAGTAACTCCCGGCTTACGCTTGCGCTTTCTCGGTTTTTTTGGGCCACAAAAGCCATCCGCAACAGTGACCTTCGGTGCTGGCCTCAATGTCATTTACGGCGCATCGAACACTGGAAAATCTTTCATTGTCGAAACCATCGACTTCATGCTCGGTGGAAAGCCGCCTCTGCGCGATATCCCTGAGCGCGTTGGCTACGACCTTGTTCTATTGGGGCTTGAAACCCTGGATGGGAAGTCATTTACACTCTGGCGCAGCATAGATGGTGGTGGTTTTCGGCTCTATGAAGACTTGCACCAGGCGCCACCAACAAACGAAATTACGTATACGCAGCTTGACGAAAAACACAGCGATAAGAACAACACGAACCTTTCATCATTCTTGCTGGATCTATGTGGCCTTGGTGGCAAGCGTGTTCGCAAAAATTCCCGGAACGAAACCATCAGTTTAAGCTTTCGCAACATTGCGCGTTTGATGATCGTCGATGAGACGGAGATCACACAACAAAGCTCACCGCTCATTGATGGCAATCCCACCGCTAACACGCCGAACTTGGCCACATTCAAGTTACTTCTAACCGGAGCAGACGACTCCGCATTGGTCGCCACCAGTAATAAAAGTGAGCCAGAAGAGTTATCGCGCGAGGCACAATTGCGTCTTCTCGATCAGCTTCTTGACGACTATCGTGACCGGCTCAAGGAGTTGACAAAGAGTCCGAAGGAACTGGAGGAGCAGCTAGAGAAGATCGACAACTCACTTCGTCAACAGGCGGCCCAGGTAAACACCACCGAAGATGAATTTCAGGAGGCTGCTGGGAAGCGGCGAGAATTGCGCAAGAAACTGGAAGAAAGCCGAGAGCGACGTGCAGAGGTGAGTGCGATGCTTGAGCGGTTCAGGTTGCTTGACAGACACTACTGGTCCGATATTGAAAGGCTACGTGCCATTGAAGAAGGCGGGACGCTGTTTAGCGTACTGGGTGCCGGGCATTGTCCTCTTTGTGGAGCTGACCCCGATCATCATCGCGCCGATACTGGGTGTGATGGAGATACTGATGTCGTCGTTCAGGCTGCACGAGTGGAGATTGCCAAGATCGAAGTTTTGCGCACGGAACTTGTAGATACCGTCCAAACCCTTGAGCGCGAAGGTGCCAGCCTTGATCGCAGAATGCCTACTGTTGTTCGAGAACTGGAGTCAATTTCAGGGTCAGTTGAAGAATTGCTCGCACCTAAGCTCTCGACCCTTCGCAAGTCCTATTCAGGCTTTGCCGACAAGCGGGCCGAGGTGCGCGAAGCGCTGGCACTCTACGCCACTGTGCAAGACATGGAGCGCCGTCGCGCTGATCTTGAAAAGGGCACTGAAGACGGGAAGGCTGGGGGGGTTGCTAATGCAGATCTCTCAACCACTGTGGCCCATAGTTTTGCTAAGACTGTTGAAGGCATACTGACTGGTTGGCACTTCCCAGAGGCTGGGGATGTGTACTTCGATTCCAAGACTCGGGACCTTGTCATTGCCGGAAAGTCGCGTAGTGCTTTTGGTAAGGGCCTTCGCGCCATTACGCATGCAGCTTTCACCCTCGGGCTGCTTGCTTTCTGCCGTGCACGCCACACACCACATACGGGATTCGTTGTGCTCGATTCTCCATTGCTGGCATACAGAGAGCCTGATGGAACGGAATATGATTTGACCGGTACTGACCTTAAAGATCAATTTTACGCGTACCTTGAAGCTCTGCCTGAGGACACCCAAGTCATCGTTGTTGAGAACACCGACCCGCCTGATGCAATCATGAAACGTGAGCAGTCTCTTATGTTTGGCAAGAACCCGCATCATGGCCGTTACGGTCTGTTCCCTTTTATAGCGGACCCTGAACAATAAATGAGCATGGAATCACCCGATTGACGAAGTTCAAGAAGGGCGATATTGCCAGTTAGGCCGAACTGCTGATGAAAGGAATAGGCTGGCTCTCTGCCATCTTCCGAGCCGAAAACCAGCAGCAGGATGTGGTGGAAGATTCACAACTCAAGGAATCGGAGAATGACACCGCCGTAGCAGGTGAACAGCCGCAGGCTGAAACGATTGCCGCGTAACGGTTAGCACAGCAGCCCCGGCCCCAGGTCAGTTTGTCCTTGGGTCGGCTTTTCAAAAAACCAGTCGCGGTTGTGATCCGCCGCGACCGGTTTCAAAAGTCAAAGCAAAATCTCCGTCGCAGCAATCGCTCAGGTAACGACGTTAACCCGCGAGTTGGCTAAACTCTGGGTATAACTGGCGGCATCGGGTGAATCCAGCATCCAGGACTTTCACTATCAAAAAAATCCACAGGGACGGGCCCTAAGTCGTCCTGAATAACTTGGTACGCATAGTTGCAATAGACCTGACTACCACGATAGACGGAAACCGCTACACGTTGGATGCCGGTTCCGCGCATCCGCTTCAGAATATGTCGATCGTGCTCCCCAAGTCCCCAACCAAGTAGCGTTAAAGTGGATCGTCGCGACGTTAGCACCTCCCGGTACACGGTAGACAGATAGTAGCTATTCTGGATAGACGATACTTTCTGCTGCATCGTTCCTTCGCTGACAAATAACGGCACGACTTGCTCGCTGCGCCATTGTTCAAGGATTGCCTCTAGCAAGCCTTCTCCCGCGTTGTGAATCTTGAACTCCTGCTCCACAACATTTCTGCACAGAGCCAAGCTCCCATGCGGGTAGAAGACCAAAGTGTTAGTCCGCTCGAATAAAGGATCACGAAATCTCCACCAGGCATCGTCGAACATTCTGTTCCCACGGAAGCAGTCCTTGAATAAATGGCCATCTCTGATGTCTAAGCCATAGGTCATTGTCCAGTAGACCAACAAGTCATAATTCAATGATAAAACCGTATCGAACCGTTTGAGGAACTGGTACATATTAGGCAATTGATCGCTAACTTGCTCATATTCAGGGTGTACATCACGAACGGCCTGAATCAAACACTCTCTAACTCTCAGGTAGGCTTGGTGTGTGCGATTGTCTGGAATTTGAAGTGATCTATTGACGTTTGACGCCTGCCAAACCAGCCGAAGAATCAGCTCGAAATCGGATGTTCTGAAAAATTGAAAGAGTTGATTCACATCATCTGTGAGCAAACCTGCCCGGAGGGCGTAAGCCAGTAAAGAACCATAGTCAAGATCCGGTGAAACAGCAATGCTTGCACCATTACCCAACAATATCGTATCCCGATGATAGTGAGGTGCAATTTGCATCCAAGGCACAATGGGGTATGGCATATCTTATTCCTCTCTTTTTCCTTGCCGTTTATTATGAAATAGCTGTGATGAACCATTTTCCACTATTTCTTAAGGATAATCTTTTTGGTGGAGTTTAGGGCCTTTCTGTGCGTATCGGCGCGATGGACTCGTCCCGTATCCCAATGCAGCTTACCCGCCAGATAATACTTTTGGTTCTGTCCCGTTGTCGTAATACACTTCTATTGCCCTTTGAGCATCCAGTCCGCGCCAATTTTCGGATTCAGATCGATATCGAATTCATCCTGACAAAATACTGGATGGTCCGTCTGCTTCTGGGCGACAGCCTGTTCGATGGAGAGTCGCTTTTCCTCTGAATGAGGGTCTAACATTTTCAGTGTTAGCGAAGCTCTGCGCCAGACAATACCTGCCCGTCTCTGATATCAATGCAATGTAGCTGGATGCAGTGACACGCCAAAGAGTCGGTTATCTACCTCAAAACCCATAACGTAATGGGCTGGTCAATAAAACCGACGCTTTCATGAGAGCTGGCGCTGTATGCGTTGATATCCTCGATTACATTGAAGTCTTCTTCAACTGGATCCGGCACCACAGCCATCTCAGCGGTGTCAGCCCCGAGGCCTTCGAACAGGTCTCGTTGTAAGGGCAGGAAGTGTCTAATGTCTTGGGGTCAGTCCAGCATATGCAGAGCGTGGAGCTCAAACCAGATTTATGTAACCCGCAACTATTAGTGGTCATTCTGGGGGTCTTGACAGAAAGGGAATTCAGGTTTAGCTTACTTATTAGCCAGTTACTGGCAAAGGCGATCCCAGTCAGAGGAGCCAAATTAGAAAAGCCCGCTTAAGGAAACTTAAGCGGGCTTTTTGCTTTTTAGCGTCAGGCAACTGCGGTTGGGGAGAAATCTGGGGGTCTGATTGGGGGTCATATGCAGTTCGATGAGGATGTGGCCACCTTATGTTTCCTGATGACAAGAAATCCGCCAATGTAAACCTCAGTGGTTATCACTCCTGCATCTTCACGACCACTTTCCCCTTCGCATGTCCCTGACTCAGGTAGCTAAGAGCCGCCTTTGTTTCTGCAAAAGGGAATACCTTGTCGATCACAGGTTTGATTTGTTCAGCCTCAATGAGTTTGCCGATTTGGGTAAGCTGATCGCCGTCAGGACGAACAAAAAGAAATGAATAGGTCAGCCCCCGTTTTTTCGTAAGACGCATAATCTTGCGGCTCATCAGCCCGAAGACAACACGCAACAAGAAGTTTAATCCCCGCGTCCGGGCGAACGCAGCATCTAACGGGCCGATGAGAGAAACAATTTTTCCACCCGGCTTAAGAATTTGGGTAGACTTTTCAATGGCGTCGCCTCTGGTCGTACCGAGAACCATATCGTAGCCACTCAGCACGTTTTCAAATTTTTGCTTTTTATAATCAATCACTTCATCTGCGCCAAGAAGACTCACCCATTGAGCATTGCCTGTACTGGTTGTTGTTCCCACTTTGGCACCAAGGTGCTTCGCCAGCTGGATGGCAAAGCTGCCAATCCCCCCGGAACCTGCCGGGATGAAAACCTTTTGACCAGGCTGCAACCTGGCCCGCTCTGTCAGCGCCTGCCAGGACGTGAGGCTCACCATCGGCAACGAAGCCGCCTGCACAAAATCCAGATTTGCAGGTTTCATGGCCGCAGCGCTTTCAGGCACCAAAGCAAATTCGGCCAGGGAACCCGTTCCCGTGTCGAAAATACTGGCAAAGATTTCGTCACCTGGTTTGAAACGTGTCACACGACTCCCCGCTGCGATGACCACCCCGGACAAGTCGCTGCCCAATGTGGCGGGGAGCTTAAAATGCAAAACCGGCTTAAATATCCCGGTCGGAATAATGTTATCAATCGGGTTCAGACCCACCGCGTAAACTTTAACCAGGATTTCATCAGCATTGGGTGAAGGGTAATCTACGTCATCAAATCCCAGCTCAGGGGATTTACCATAGCGTTTAAACGTAAATGCTTTCATCGTCTTAGTCTTCATTTATTGTTTACTCTGTCGCGTTTGTCAGTGAAATTTTTCTTAACCGCCCTGTTGCTGAGTAAAAAGGCAATCCCCAGGAATAGCTCAATAAACACGGCAAAAAGGATCTGCCCGTTGACGTGTCCTTCGCGCCATTCAACGATGCCCAGTATGGCCAATATAAGAGATATCGTGCTGATACCGGCGGCCAGAGCATATCGGGTCTGTGAAGGCTCTGCATTTCTGGCGAATACACACATCACCCCCATTCCCGCAAAAAATGCCGCACTGCGACGACTGATCACGCTGGTACCCGGCGTCGGGTCAATTCCCCATTGTGTTAAGAGCTGTTCCGGGAAAAACATCCATACCGTGGCCAGAATAAAAAACAACACAGCGGTCAGAATAGCCAGTTGAGAAAATTTCATTTTTTATTCTTTCCCATCAAGCTGAAGACTTTTTCGCACCACCTTATCCAGGAATGACGCAGGGGCGAATCTGAGAATAAAATTCAACTGACCAGCCAGTTTTCCCGCCGTGTAGCGAATCTTTGGACGTGAAGTCTGGGCCGCTTTAACCACCACGTCAGCCACCACCTCCGGACTTTCCGCTTCAGCCATTGCCTTGCTCACCACTTTCGTCAGCTTAGCCCGGATCTGGTCATACTCCTGAAGCCTGGCATCCGGCTCAATATTATTGGCTTCAAACTGTGTTTTCATGTAAGCAGGTTCGATGACAGAAACTCTGATGCCCTGCGTGCGCAGTTCATGATCCAGTGCTCCGGTATACCCTTCCACCGCATGCTTACTGGCCGCATAAAGTGCCACATAAGGCAGCGGAACGATGCCGAGTATCGAACCGATATTGATGATGCGCCCGCTGCCCTGACGGCGCATATAAGGGATCACTGCCCGGCTCAACCTGACGATGCCCAGAAAGTTGGTGTCGAAAATGTGTTTGGCCTGATCGACAGAACTTTCTTCTGCGGCCGCCGGAGCGACCCCAAAGCCCGCATTGTTCACCAGAACATCGATCCGCCCCTCCAGACCCAGCAACTCCTCAATGGCGGCCCCGACAGAAGCGTCGTCGGTCACATCCATCGTCAGTAACGGAAACGGATGTTTTCCCGCCTGTGAACCACGCCGGCTCGTGCCATATACAGTAAATCCAGCGGCTAAAAGTTTACGGGCAGACGCTTCGCCAATACCTGAGGACGCACCGGTAACCAGTGCTACACGTTTTTTTGTCATGCTGAATAAGGCCTTCATGATGTGTTTGAGGTTTCTCATCGCTGATGAGACGACAGGCTGTAAGGGATTTATGCCGGATTTACCGCTGTGCAGAACCGCCGGAAGACCGTTCTGCACAGTGCACCTCATTGATTACTGTGCTTTATATCGCTCTGCGGCTTCATCTTGTTTGATGTCTGAAAGCAGAGCCTGACGCGCGGTATCGAGGGTGTCCCAGCGGGCAGCATTATGTAAAGGCGGGATGGTGACCCGTTCACGGCGGTCAAACCCCACCAGTGCGGCATCCACTAACTCGCCCACTTCCATGAATTTTGCCGAGTTAGTGATGTCGATACCCGCCCGGTCCCAGATTTCCGTATAAGTGCCCGCAGGGAGCACCGCCTGGATATAAATGCCCTTAGCCGACAGCTCGACATTCATTCCCTGAGACAGGAAAAGCACAAAGGCTTTGGTGGCACCGTAAACTGTCATGGCAAATTCCGGGGCGAGTCCGACAATGGAACTGATGTTGACGATCGATCCTTCCCCCGCTTGCACAAAGCGTGGTGCCACGGCGCTGGCCAGTCTGGTCAGGGCGGTGACGTTAAGCGCGATAAGGCTTTCTATCGAATCAGGCGTCTGCTCGGTAAAACTGCCGGACTGCGCGATACCCGCGTTATTAATAAGAATGCCAATCTGCGTGTCATCTCGCAGACGGGCTTCGACCAGGGCTAAATCGCTTGTTTGCGTGAGATCAGCAGGCAAAACATCGACAGAAATGCCATTTTCCTGTCGCAGACGGGCGGCAAGTGTCTCTAATTTTGCTTTGTCGCGCGCGACCAGAACCAGGTCGTGACCCCGGCGGGCAAACCGTTCAGCGTAAACCGCACCAATACCCGTGGATGCGCCTGTAATGAGAACTGAAGCTTTAGTCATAAGTTGATCTTCTTTATTAATGTGTAAACAGAATCCGCAATGTGCGATGTATGTAGGGCTTTACTTGCTGGTCTCCGTCAGCGACGGGTAATCGGTATATCCCGCTGCGCCACCGCCATAAAGGGTTTCAGGATTGAGCGAGGCCAGCGGCGCGCCCGTCTTCAGCCTTTCGACCAGATCCGGGTTGGAGATGAACGGACGACCGAACGCAAACAGATCGGCTTTGCCCTGTGCAAGCTGAGCGCTGGCCAGCGCCAGGTCATAGCCATTGTTGCCGATGTAGGTATTTTTAAAACGCCGGCGCAGGGAGTCGTAATCGAACGGTGAGACGTCACGCGGGCCGCCCGTCGCACCTTCAACCACATGGAGGTACACGATACCTAATGCATCGAGTTGATCAGCGACATAGTCATATTGTGGCTGCGGATCGCTGCATGAAATCGCATTAGCAGGTGAAACCGGTGAAATGCGCACGCCGGTGCGTTCTGCACCAATCTCCTCTTTTACGGCCGCCGTGACTTCTAACAGCAGGCGCGCACGATTTTCGACAGAGCCGCCGTATTCATCAGTACGCTGATTTGCACCATCTTTGAGGAACTGTTCCAGCAGGTAACCATTCGCGCCGTGGATCTCCACGCCGTCAAATCCTGCGGCAATGGCATTGGCCGATGCCTTTCTGAAATCGTCGATAATCCCCGGTATTTCCTGCAACTCAAGTGCACGTGGTTCAGAGACGTCAGCAAATCCGTTGTTCACAAAGGTTTTCGTTTCGGCGCGAATGGCAGACGGCGCGACCGGTGCAGCGCCACCAGGCTGTAAATCGACATGCGAAATTCGTCCTACGTGCCACAACTGTACAAATATGCGGCCGCCCCTGGCATGCACAGCGTCAGTCACTTTGCGCCAGCCATCGATCTGAGCTTGCGTATAGATCCCCGGCGTATCCTGATAGCCCTGCGCCTGTGCTGAGATCTGCGTGGCTTCGGTAATCAGTAATCCTGCTGTGGCACGCTGGGCGTAGTAGGTCGCCGCCAGTTCGCCCGGTACCAGCCCCGCTCCGGCCCGGTTACGTGTCAGCGGTGCCATCACGATGTGGTTGGCCAGTGTTATGGAGCCAAGATCATAGGGTTGAAATAGTGGTGGGTTCGTCATGTTTATTTGCCTGCTAAGTGGTGGGTCAACGTGTCAATATAATGATGATGATCATAATCTATAAAGTCAACCGGTTTGATTATGGTCATCATCAATGTATACTTAAACCCTATTTTTGAGAGAGGCAGGAAAGCATGAAAGTGTCGAAAGAGCAGGTCCGGGAAAACCGGATGCGCATTGTTGAAACGGCCTCAGAACTTTTTCGTGAGCGCGGTTACGATGGCGTGGGCGTGGCGGAACTGATGTCTGCGGCGGGTTTAACCCATGGCGGGTTCTACAAACACTTTGGTTCCAAAGCTGACCTGATGTCGGAGGCGATGAGCTGCGGTTTTAAGCGATCCGCAGAAAGCACGGAAGGTGTGGACCGGGAAAAATTTGTTGAATATTACCTCTCCCGGCAACATCGCGATGACAGGGGAAAGGGGTGTGTGATGTCGGCACTGGGCACTGACACAGCCCGTCAGCCCGCAACAATCAAGGCCACATTTGCGGCCGGGATTGAACGCCAGCTGGCAGTTTTAGTCAATGAAAATAATGGAGAAGGCAGAACGCGTGCCGACCTGATTGACACTATTGCCCATCTTGTCGGTGCGCTGGTGTTATCCCGCGCCTGCCCGGATGATTCGTCTCTTGCTGATGAAATTCTGGAAGTTTGCCGCGCGCGAATTTTGGGGTGAGAAAAATCAAACTCCAGATGCGCCGGTCCAGGCATTTATACCTGTACTTTTACTCATTCGGGCAATGGGAATATTCTCGCGGCCGGTGTTAAAGGACACGGGGTAGAAAGCCTGTGTGAACGCTGGCAATAAAAACATGTTATTAAAAACAGTATTGACACTATTTTAAAAAACCGTAAATTAGCCGTCAACAGCAGTGCAATACGAGCCTGTTGTTTAAGTGAAATAGTGTAATGTAAATAGTTTTAGTTAAGCAGAAAGTGTGATTTCAATAAAGGCCACGAAGTATTTTTGTATGGGATATCCGATGTTGAGAGTCAGTCGTTTTTATAACATCGGTGATGCTTTAAGGCTATGCAGTTGATATATGAAACACACAGTATGAATGACAGTAGTAACGTTAGTGCGACGATGTAAGGCCATGATACAAAAGTAATTGATTGCGATTAATTATCAGGTAGTTTGGGTTAAGTCATCGCAACGAAAGTAAGGCCACGCATCAAAAGTTAATATGTCGCAATGGGGAGTGTACTTGTTTAGATTGCAATGCCTGATGAGTATTCCCGGGGTTGCAGGAAAATTTTAACGGTAAATAAAGGGGGATTTTTTAAGATTAGTACCCGATATTATCTGTGGTAAACGTGTACATTTAAAAGCAGTACCATGAGCAGTAATCATTAGTAAGTCCATTAATGTTAAATGTAAAGTCTGTTGTACCTTAAAAGCCCTGACTGCAATGGTCAGGGCTTTTATTGTTTATGTCTCCATGATCCTTCTTCCTATATCCCCCATTCTGTCTGTTAGCGTTGCAAAACCACAGACCATCATCCGATGACAAGGGTCTGTGGTGAGACTACGCGACAAAAACGCCGTTCATTCATTTTCGCCGGAAACAGGCCCGGCCGGATGTCGACTTTCACTCTGCGGCTGATTGTCAGGACGTATCCTGAACCAGATGGCATACATTGCCGGCAGGAAGACCAGCGTGATGATAGTGCCGCCAAAGGTCCCGCCAATCAGGGTATAAGCCAGCGTGCCCCAGAACACCGAGTGCGTCAGCGGAATAAACGCCAGGATAGCGGCCATCGCCGTCAGTAACACCGGTCGGGCCCGCTGCACTGTCGCCTCCACCACTGCATGGAACGGTGCCAGTCCTTGCTGTTCGTTGTGATGGATCTGCCCTATCAGGATCAGGGTATTACGCATCAGAATGCCCGACAGCGCGATTAACCCTACCAGCGCATTGATGCCAAACGGCTGGTTAAAGAGCAGCAGCGTTGGCACCACCCCAATCAGCCCCAGCGGCGCGGTGAGGAAGACCATCACCATCGCCGACATCGATCGCACCTGCAGGATAATGATCAACAGCGTCATGGCGATCATGATAGGGAACAGCGGTGCCATCGCCTGAGTGGCTTTCCCGGATTCTTCAATCGGCCCGGCCTGCTCAATGCGGTAACCCGCCGGAAGCGTGTCGATGACAGGCTGTAGCTCTTTCATCACTGCCGTGGAGACATCGGGTGGTTGCAGGTTTTCGGCAATATCTCCCCGCACGGTAATGGTTGGCGTACGATCGCGACGACGCAGCACAGGATCTTCCATTTGCACCTCAACCTCTCCGATCTGCGACAGCGGAATGCGCTGACCGGCAGCCCCCACTAAGGTAAAACCGGCGATTTTTTCCGGATCAAGCCGGATATCTCCTGCCGCCCGCCCCATCACCTGCACCGAACGGATATCTTCACGCACCGAGGTGACCGGAACGCCTGAAAGCAGGAACTGAAGCTGTTGCGCGACCGCATTCGATGACAGCCCCACTGCCTGCAGGCGGTCCTGATTGAGCGTGAAATGCAGCGCCGGTACCCGCGGGCCCCAGTCGGTGTTGACAGTTCTCATCATCGGGCTGGCCTGCATCACCTTTTCTACTTTGTCGGCAATTTCGCGCAGTTTAGTCGGATCCGGCCCCATGACCCGGTAGGCCACCGGATAAGGAGAATACGGACCGAACACCAGTTGAGTCACGCGCACGCGCGCTTCCGGTGCCAGCCCTCCGGCCACCGCTTCGCGCAGCCGAAACTTGAGCGTCTCGCGCGCTTCCTGACTGTCCGTCAGTACGACAATTTTCGCAAACGACGGATCGGGCAGCTCTGGCGCCATCGCCAGATAAAAGCGCGGCGACCCTTGTCCGATGTAGGACGTGACGATTTTTGCCTCTTTCTGCTTTTTCAGCCAGGCTTCGATTTTCGCCGTCGTGGCGCTGGTCTGCTCAATCGCGGTGCCATAAGGCATCTGCACTTCAACCAGTACTTCCGGGCGATCAGAGGTAGGGAAAAATTGTTTTTTCACCAGCCCCATCCCGAGAATAGCAACCGTAAAGACGGCAATAACGGTACCGGCGACTATCCACTTGCGCGCGATAACGCGGGTCAGCACCCGGCGAAAACGGTTGTAATGACGGGTGTCGTAAATCGCCGCATGCCCGCCCTCCACTGTTTTGATTTTCGGCAGCATTTTCACGCCCAGATAAGGCGTAAACACCACCGCCACAATCCAGGAAGCAATCAGGGCAATACCGACAATCCAGAACATGTTGCTGGTGTATTCACCGGCAGTGGACTGGGCAAAACCGTTGGGCATGAATCCGACGGCGGTGACCAGCGTGCCTGCCAGCATCGGGGCCGCCGTGTGGCTCCAGGCATAGGCCGAGGCTTTAATGCGGTCGTAGCCCTCTTCCATTTTCACCACCATCATTTCGATGGCGATGATGGCATCATCGACCAGCAACCCGAGCGCCAGGATCAGCGAGCCCAGGGTAATACGGTCAAAGTTTTTGCCGGAAGCCTCCATCACCACAAAGACAATCGCCAGCGTCAGCGGCACCGCCGCCGCAACTACCACACCCACGCGCCAGCCCATGCTGACGAAGCACACCACCATCACCACCAGCAGCGCGACGAAGAATTTGATCATGAACTCGTCAACGGCGGAGCTGATGTTGACTGACTGATCGGTGACCTTGGTCAGGGTCATGCCCAGCGGCATACCCGCATTAATTTTGGCCGTTTCCGCATCCAGCGCCTGGCCTAAATCCAGACCGTTCCAGCCATCCCGCATGACAACGCCCAGCAGCAGTGCCGGTTCACCCTGATTGCGGATCAGGAAGGTCGCCGGATCTTCATAGCCGCGTTCAACGGTTGCCACGTCAGAAAGCTGAAGGGTCCTGCCCTGTGCAACGATGGGCGTTTTTCGGATTTTCTCCAGTTTATCGAAGGCACCGTCCAGGCGGATAAAGACCTGCGGCCCTTTGGTATCAATCGAACCGGCGGGCGTCAGGACGTTCTGGCTGTTGAGGGCGGAGAAAATATCCTGAGGCGAAATGCCCAGCGTGGCCAGCCGGTCATGCGAGAACGAGACAAAGATGCGTTCAGCCTGTTCGCCAATGATATTGACCTTCTTGACGCCGGGCACATGCAAAATTCGCTGACGCAACGCTTCCGCATCCCGGGCCAGCAGCCGCTGTGGCTCCCCTTTCGCCTTCAGCGCAAAGAGCGCAAAGGTCACGTCGGAGAATTCATCATTGACCATCGGCCCGATGACGCCTGCCGGCAGGTTTTTGGCTTCATCACCGAGCTTCTTACGCGCCTGATAGAACTCTTCCTGCACCTGTGAAGGCGGCGTGCTGTCCTGCAGCGAAAGCATGGTAAAAGCCAGACCGGGACGCGTATAGGTTTCACTGCGGTCATACCACCTGAGCTCCTGCATACGCTTTTCCAGCGGTTCAGCCACCTGATCCTGCATCTCCTGTGCGGTGGCACCCGGCCAGGCAGAAATAATGGTCATCTGCTTGACGGTAAACGGCGGGTCTTCAGCCCGTCCCAGTTCAAAAAACGAAAGAATACCGGCCACGGTGATCAGGATAATAAGGAACAGTGTGATTGAGCGCTCACGCACGGCAAGCGCTGAAAGATTGAATCGACCCCCGCTCATGGCTGGCTCCCGGCGACGCTGGCCTTGCTCTGCTCAGCCATGCGTACGGCCTCACCCTCATGCAGCAGATGCGCTCCCAGAGCGACGACCTGTTCACCCGGCTTTAAGCTCCCGGTCACCCTTGCCGCATCGTCACCCAATCCCAGTACCTGAACGGGCCGCCATGACACTTTGGCGGGCTTACCCGAAATCTCCCAGACACCCGGCCCTTTGCCCGGATCATAGATGGCCGCTAAAGGCACCTGCAGCACCTGCCCCGGTAATTTATCTTCTGCTATGTGGAGAGTCACCGTGGATCCCAGAGGTGCACCTGCCAGTGCCCCCTCAAGCACATATCTCGCCTCAAAGGTGCGTGTTACCGGATCAGCCGCATCGGAAAGGAGCCGCAGTTTCGCAGGAACTGACTGTTTACCCGTGCCGTACAACGTGGCCTCGGCCTCGCTTGCGGGAGCCGGACGTAACGTCTCAGGCAACTGCACGATGGCCTCGCGCTGCCCTGCTCTGGCCAGCCGGACCACCGGTTGCCCGGCACTGACAACCTGACCGGGTTCCGCCAGCGTATCCATGACCACGCCGTCAGCGTCGGCCAGCAGTACGGCGTAACCCGTGGCATTTTGTGCCACATTGGCCTGTGCCTGAGCCGCACTGAGTTCAGCTTTGGCTGTGTCTGCCGCGGCCTTTATCTGATCGTAGGCCGATGCCGACACGGCGCCTGCGGCGACCAGGCCGCGATAACGCGCCTCGTCATCAGTGGTTTGTTTTGCACGGGCCCGTGCAGCCGCGACAGCCTGTTGCTGAGCCTGTGCCTGCAGGCCCAGGTCAACGGGATCCAGACGCATCAATGGCTGGCCGCGTTTAACGGTCTGACCGGTATCGACCAGACGTTCAAGGATTTTGCCCTGCACTCTGAAACCGAGGTCGCTTTGGATCCGGGCGACAACAATGCCGGTAAAGGCGCGGGAGACATCCACCGCACTCACTACGGTCGCAGACCTGACCAGAGGAGGCTGAGTACGGGGATCGTCGGTGCCAGCAGAGTCACCGCAGGCCACAAGGGCAAGCGGCAACAGGCAAACAGCAAAGGTGGCAGGATTAAGCCTGAGCATGGGTTCCCTTAATTGAGTTAACAGGACAGTAACCGCATTCTCAGACTAGTGACCAATAATGTCAATAGTCACCACTCAGGGTGACAGACTTCTCAGTATCAGAGAGGACAGCAGCGCAGCCGCAGCCGGTGCCGTTTCCAGATTGTATTGCAACTGAACCGGGCTGATGTAAGGCCGCATGACCAGATATAGGGCGTGCGCCGCCTCATCCAGCGGTGTTTTTCGTTCAAACTCTCCCGCCTGCCGCCCTTCAACAATGATGTGCTCAATCAGTTGTCGCAGACGCGCTTCATGAGCCTCTGCCGACGGCCAATTATCCCGCGCCGCGACGGCTGCAATGTCGTAAAGCTTGCGATCGTGAAAAAACAAATCACTGCCGGCTTCAGTCAGTGCACGGAATAAACGCCGTAATTTTTCAGAGGCCGACGGGGCATCTGCAATCGCTGAATTGACAATCGCCATGATCATCTCCAGCCGGTTGCTGCAGATCACTTCGCCGATAGCCTGCTTGGAATCGAAGAATTTATAGATATAGGCTTTGGAAAAACCTATCGCTTTTGCCAAATCGGATACGGTGGTTTTTTCATAACCAAAATGCCCGAAATGCTCTGTCGCAGCGTCCACAACCTGATCGCGGACGCTGTGATCCGATGGCCCCCGTGGGGAATGTACATTTATGTGCTTAGTCATTTTTCCAGCTTAGCTCAATGAGCCCTGATTGACAACGAGTGACCATTTGGTAATGTAGTCACACTTACAAATTGACTCAAGGTATTTGCATGTTCCCCCAACGTACCCTTGCACTGGTCGTGAGCAGTGTTTTACTGGCGGGTTGCACAGTCGGGCCGGATTACCATCGCCCGGATGCGCCACTTGCGGAACACTATCAGGCTCAGTCTGCCGTCCGGGAAAGTCGCGCATCCCGGCCAGCCAGTTTTGCCGTCTGGTGGGACGGTTTCGACGATCCCCTGTTAAGTCAGTTCGTTACCGACGCCCTGGCGCAGAATCTCGATCTCGCGCAAGCCACCGCCCGCATGACACAGGCCCGCGCAGGACTGAGCACCGCCACAGCAGCATTGTTACCGTCGGGGAACATCAGCGGGCAAGCGGCACGCGCGTATCAGTCGGCCGAAACGCCGCTGGGTCAGGTTCTCAGCGCAACGCCGGATTATAATCGCTACGGCAACAGCTATGAAACCGATCTCAACGCAAGCTGGGAAATTGACGTTTTCGGGGGGCTGCGCCGCGACCGCCAGGCTGCACTGGCTGACTATCAGGCCTCTGAAGCAGGTGTCGCCGCGACCCGACTTGCCGTCGCGGCTCAGACTGCCGATATCTATATCACCCTGCGCGGATTACAGGCCCGGCTGGCCATCGCTGATAAACAGGTCAGTACGCAACAGGAACTGCTGGAAAAGGTCCGGCTCCTCCACAGCAAAGGACTGGCTCCCGAATATCAGGTTCGCCAGACCGAAGGGGAACTGGCGCAGGTTCAGGCAACCGTCCCGGTTCTGCGCACAGGGCTGGATGCTGCCATGAATGCATTAGACGTTATGCTCGGTACGCCGCCCGGCACTCATCGCCCTCAGTTAATGTTGCCGGGTGCTATTCCGCAGGCTCCGCAGATAACCTCAACGGGCACACCTGCCGACCTGCTGCGCCGCAGGCCCGATATTATTGTGGCAGAACGTCATCTTGCTGCCTCGAGTGCGCGCATCGGCGTGGCGGTCAGTGAGTATTATCCGAAGTTTTCACTCAGTGCACTGCTCGGCAGCGCAACGGCAGTGTCGGGCGACAACCTGTTCTCCGGCGGTGCCAGTCAGTCGGCAGGCTTGCTGGGTCTGCGCTGGCGGCTTTTCGATTTCGGTCGTATCAACGCCCGGATAGACCAGGCGAAAGGCCAGGAAGCGGAAGCACTCGCCGCCTATCGCCTGTCGGTATTACGCGCCACCGAAGACGTCGAAAATGCCTTCTCCGCCCTGATCAATCGTGAAACACAGACAGCAATGCTGGCCCAAGGCGAATCCGCGCTGGCCAGCGCCCGCCAGTCATCTTTCATCGCCTACCGGCAGGGAACGGCCAGCCTGACTGACGTCCTTCGTAATGATGAAACCCTGTTACAGGCTTCCGACGCCAGGGCACAGGCTCAGACAGAATCGGCACGCGCCGCTGTCGCGACGTTCAGGGCGCTCGGAGGAGGCTGGCAGCCGCCAGACAAAAACTTACCCCTGACTTACCCCTGAATGAAAAGGGGCGATGATAAAACCTAAACCTGTTGTGCAGGCCGGGGGGTGCCATGGCTTATCCGAAATGTCACCCGCTGGGGGTGGTTGACTGACACTAAATATTCAACCGGTTGATGAAAACGATCAGCAATCACCCCGCGATACACCAGAGCAGGACTATTGGGTTGTGCGTTTAATAACGCCTGTTCTTCTTCATTCATGATGGTCACCCGGAGAGTGCCTTCGTCTGAAACACCTAAAACACCGTAATTTTCTGCCAGAAGACGATACAGCGATCCGTTCTGCTCAAGCATCTCAGCGGTCAGCTCAGGAATAATCGCTCTTGGCAGATAGCTGGTTTCCAGACAAAAAGGCTCACCGTCAGCGAGACGCAGGCGTTTGATCATCACCAAAGGGTCGCCCGCCTGAATTTTTAATAACGCGGCAATACGGGAGCTGGCCTGAGCCTCCTGAAAATAAATCAACCGGCTTCCCGGTACCGCACCATTTAATTCCGTGATTTTGCTAATGCCATGCTCAATCGCCTGTGTCAGTGGCCGCTCAATGGTGGTCTCCGTCAGCCATGTTCCCTGATTCCCCCGCCGTTCCAGAATTCCGCCAGTGACAAGCTCATCTGTAATTTTCCGCAAGGTCATCCTGCTGATACCTAACAGGACTGACAGCTCACGTTCTGCCGGAATTTGATCGCCTTCGCTGAATTCCGTGTTTAATAAATTCAGCAGTGCCTGTCTGGCCGCCAGATAGGCCTTGCGCGGACGGCGTTTACTTTCACTCAGTTCTGTCATGGTCTGTTTTATAGCCCAATAAAATTAAAGAACAGAGGCTATTCTAGCCAATGAGTCGTTGATCTGTCACCGGAAATATCAGACACCGAACAATCACTGACAATAACTAACCAGACCACATCACCATAACTTATTATTATAGTTGATTAAATTTATTAAAGTGATTGCGTATCCTGACCGGCGGGCGTATATCTTTCATGGTACATTTTACGGTATATTTAATGGGAGTGAATGATGAAAAAAGCGCTTGTCCTATTTTCCATTGGCCTGGCTATGACGGGGCTTTCCTGTCATGCATCAGCACAGCAGCAAATCCGGTTTGGTACTGATGCGACGTTTCCGCCCTTTGAGTTTAAAGCTGCGGATGGCAGCCTGCAGGGGTTTGATATTGACCTGGGTAATGCGATTTGCGCTCAGCTCAGGGCGAAATGTATTTGGGTTGAAAACGGATTTGATGGCCTGATCCCTGCGCTCCAGGCGCGTAAATTCGATGCCATTATTTCGTCATTGTCGATTACAGATGAACGTAAAAAAGCGATCAACTTCTCCGATAAATTATTCAACACACCGGCATATCTGGTCGCTTCAAAAGACAGCGGTCTCAAACCGCTGGCCGAATCTTTGCAGGGTAAGCGTGTGGGCGTACAGCAGGGCTCAGTATTCGAAGCCTATGCAAAGAAACACTGGCAATCACAAGGGGTTGAACTGGTTTCCTATCCCGCAGCAGAGGCAGTTTACGCCGATTTAGTCGTCGGTCGTCTGGACGCCACGCTGGACGATGCGACGGTGGTCACCACCGCGTTGCTGGACAAACCCCAGGGAAAGCATTTCAGCCTGATTGAACCGCAGGTAAAAGATGATGCCATTTTTGGTCCGGGCACCGGTATTGGCATTGCGAAGCAAAATAGTGAGCTGCTGGAACAACTCAACGGTGCGATTAAGGCGATACGCAAAGACGGCACCTACGACCGGCTGGCTAAAAAATATTTCAATTTCAATGTGTACGGTGAGTAATTTATGAATACGTCAGCCATTATTTCCTCCCTTCTTGAGCAGCGCTTCCTCCCGCAGGGTGGACTGAAACAGGTGTTTCTTGTGGCCTGCGGCGGGTCTTTGGTGGATATGTACCCGGCAAATTATTTTCTTAACAGTGAATCGACGGCTTTGCACAGTTACATGATGACCGCAAACGAGTTTGTTCATGCCGCGCCAAAGACATTGGGCCCCCGTTCGCTGACGATTGTTTGCTCGCACGGGGGAAATACGCCCGAGTCTGTCGCCGCTGCCAAACTGGCCCAAAGCCGGGGCAGCGTCACCGTGACGTTGACGCACAATGAAAATGCGCAGCTTATCGGCTTTTCTGACAGTAATCTGCTTTATGCCTGGGGAGATGACAGCCAGGTTATTAATAACCCGATAGCAATTATTCTGAGTCTTTGTGTCGATGCCTTGCAACAAACCGAAGGTTACGAAGGGTATGCCGATTTCCGCGCAGGCATGGCGCAAATTGACGGGATTATCTCCCGGGCCCGGCGTCAGGTACAGGCGCGCAGCGCAGCCTTTGCTGAGCGCTACGCCCAGGAATCACTTTTTTACATTCTGTCGAGCGGGGCTTCCTACGGACATGCTTATGGCTTTGCCATCTGTTCATTAATGGAGATGCAGTGGCTTAATGCGGCATCAATTCATAGTGGCGAATTTTTCCATGGTCCGTTTGAAGTGACGGATTTGAATACCCCCTGGATCCTGATGATGAATGAAGGCCGCACCAGAGTGCTTGATGAAAGAGCGCGCAATTTCCTTCATCAATACGGGAATAAGGTGGAAATTGTTGATGCTAAGGAGCTGGGGCTTGGCGTCATTCCCGCCAGTGTGGTGGAGTATTTTAACCCCGTCCTCTTCTACAGTGTTATGTGCGAATATCGCGCTGCATTAGCGAAGGTACGTCAGCACCCGCTGGAAACACGACGATACATGGGACAGGTCGCTTATTAGGAGATAACGAAATGAAAGTACTTGGCCTGGGCGATAACGTTATTGACCGCTATACCCATACAGGTATCGGCTATCCGGGAGGGAACGCGCTTAACTTCAGTGTGTACGCCCGGTTATTATCCGCAAAGGCGGCGTATCTGGGCGTTTTTGGCGACGACAGCGCGGCAGAACATATTCGCCGCGTACTGGAAGCAAGGGAGATAGATATCTCTCATTGCCGGGTAGTGCCTGGTGAAAATGGTTATGCCAGTCTGACCGTTGAACAAGGGGAACGACGGTTTATTGACTCCAATGCCGGAGGGATCCGGCAGACCACGCCGATGGATTTTGTCTTAAATGATATTCCCTGGCTTCGTCAGTTTTCACTGATACATACCAGTGCTTACAGCTACGCTGATGCGCTATTACCCGGATTAGGGGCGCTTCCCGGCAGCTTATCCTATGATTTCTCTGATGATTTTGATGCGGCAAAAATAGGTCCTTTATGTCGCTGGTTAGACTACGGTTTTTTCTCATGCGCTGAGCGCAGTATGGAAGAAACACGCGGGATACTGGAAACGGCATGGCAGGCGGGATGCCGTCTTCCCGTTGCCACACGCGGGGCTGAAGGCGCTTTGCTGTTCAATGGCAGTATCTGGATGAGTGAGCCGCCGGAAATTATCACACCGGTAGACACGCTTGGGGCAGGCGATGCTTTTATCACGGCTTTTTTATTGGCACAGGTTAAAGGCAACACCCTGCCCCAGAGCCTGCGTCAGGGCGCCCTTTTCGCCGCAGAGATTTGTTTAACTGACGGTGCTTTTGGGGAAGGTCGTCCCTACTAATACGACCCGGTTAACGCTAACAATTCGCGGTTTGGTCACAAATCGCATAAATTTCTGTCCCTGTCCGCATCAGATCAGACCGCGTCGCCCTGGCGCGGCCGCACCGCCTTGCCCAGCAGTTTGCGCTGCGCAGCCTCGAGCGCCAGCTGAGCCGCCCCTTCCGCCGTCGCCAGATGACCAAACTGCGAGGCGGCGACGGTGGTATAGGGCGATATGGCGGCAACCGTCCGCCGCGCCGCCGCGACAATCAACCGGTTCGAGCCGACGCTGCCGCCGAGAATGATCATTGCCGGATCCAGTATCGCCACCAGACCTAACGCCAGAAAGCCGATCTGCTCGCCGTAATGCTGCGCCGCCTGCTGGGCGACAGGTTCGCCGCGTGCCGCCCGCTCCAGCAGCGCCTCAAGCGAGCGTACCGCCGGAGCGCCCGGCGGCCGGCGTGCGTTGAAGCTATCCAGAAATCCGCGCTGCGCCAGATGCTGCTCAAGCAGCAACTCGCCCGGTTTCTCCCGCTCGCTCCAGGGAAACGGCAGGTCGGCGATTTCACCGGCGCAGCCGCGCGCGCCGTGAATCAGCGCGCCCCCGGCAATAATGCCGCAACCGATGCGTTCGCCTATCTGCAGGAAAGCGACATCCTGCAGCCCCCGGCCGATGCCGTGATTGACTTCGGCCACCACCGCGCAGTTGACGTTGTTTTCCACCAACGGATGCACGCCTTCAGGTATCGGCAGCCGTGCCAGAATGGCATCCGGCGAGAGTCCGGCCTGCGACGGACCGTCGCGTCCGGAAAGCGGCACATCCGGGCGCACCGGTTTGGGCAAAGCCACCGTCACCGCCAGCAGCGGACCAAAGGCGGACAATTCCTGACGCAGTGCGGCGATGGCGTCGGCCGCCGCAATCACAAGCTGCGCGGACGCGCCATTGGTGAACTGACGCAGCGCCAGTTGCCGGCCGTCCAGACTACGGGCGATAAACAGCGCCTGACTGTTGCCGATATCCGCACCGAGCACCCACCCAGCCTGACGCGCCAGCTGATAAACACTGGCACCGCGCCCTCTGGCGCCGGCCGTGGCGACGATCGAACTGTGACGCTGTAGCTCTTGCAGACCGGTAGACACCGTGCTTTTGGCCATGCCGAGCCTTGCCGTCAGCTCGGACTGAGTCGCGCCGCCCAGCGCGATAAGTTCGATCGCCAGCAATTGCGCCGTAACACTGAGCGCCGCAGACGGCCCCGGCCCTTCCCCGTCCGGCAGAGTATCCCCGGCGCGCTGGCGTAAAAACGCCGTCACCTCCGCCACAGCCGCCTGCTGATTCAGTGCATGAGCGCGCTGCGCCAGACCGGACAGCAGCTCGCGGCGATCCACCTCCTGCCGGTGCCACCAGCCGTAGAGCAGCCCGCTGTCGCGTGCGGCCACCGGCTGGCTGAAAAACCACAACAAACTGCGCACGGGCGAACTGAGCCACAGCGATCCGTGCAGCGGCGTGTCGTCAGACTGGCGTGGCGCACCGGTCTGAGGACGCAGCGTTATCCCTGGCAGGACAACCGGCCGCCGCCGCGAATGACAGAGATCGATGACGCTGCCCGCGGCCGGATCGGCCCGCATTGCACTCGCCCCGCACACCACAGCCTGCGGAAAGAAATAATCGGCAATTTCCCACAGATAACGTCTGACGATGATGTCAGCAGGGGTGTCAATGTCACCGCTGTAGACGCCACGCGCCAGACGTTGCAGCCGCCGCCGCTTCAGCGCCCGGCTAATCACTGCCGCGTCGTGGTCGCGGGCCAGCACCAGCACCGGCCATGATGAATGAGCCATTCTCTCTCCTTTACGCGGTTAACCGCACGGTGTGCAGCGGGGCGGATTCACCCGAAACGGGCGACTCCATCATAGGGAATACTTATTTACCTTGCCGCTCCGCTGCTGCTGCGGGCTACTGCGGTCAATGTTATGGTATTAAGGTCAATTTTTATGCATGAGATGATGCCCCCCGGTCAAGTGATCACGGAGAAAATTGTCTTCACCGGCAGAAATGATACGAGAAAAATGCGACATAAAAACGTCAATTATATGATTTTTATCAATTTATTATGCCATTTCCCGCGCTGAACAAACTGTGCGAAGTTGTTTGAGACATAAAAGTTTCATCCTTAACACTACAGGGAAATGATGACATGACCGGCACAGAAATTTTAATCCCTTTCGCCCAGGGTGTCGCCCGGCAGGCTGCCGTGCTGGAGTCGACCTGCGAGCGAGCGCAGGCGTGGCTCGACACACTGGATATCGCCGCACTGCGCGGCGGCACGCTACTGTTTGCCGGTATCGGCGCATCCTATGCGGTGCTCGCCGCGCCGGTGCATGAACTGCGGGCGGCCGGTTACCAGGCGCTACGCAGCAACGGTGACGACATGCCTGCCGGCACGCCGCCGCTGGCAGACTGGTATCTGGGCGTATCTCAGAGCGGACGCAGCCCGGAAGTCGTGAGAGTGCTGGAACAGCAGCGCCCCGGGCGGCGGCTGGCGCTGGTCAATCAGGCCGACTCGCCGCTGTCGGCGGTGAGCGCCGACACGCTCTGGCTCGGCACGCTGATCGATTCCGGCATGTCCTCCGTGGCGCTGCTGGCCACCAGCGTCTGTCTGGGCCTGCTGACGGATGCGCTGATCGGACGCGACTGCAGCACAGGCTGGCGTCAGTTGCCCGCGCAACTGGACGCAGTGAGGCATACCGCCCGGGCGGCCGTGGACCGGTTCGCACAGCAGGCCAGCCAGACCGGCTGTATCGATTTCGTCGGTGGCGGCACCAGTCTCAGCGCCGCTGAACAGGGCGCACTGTTACTGCGCGAAGGGCCGAAAATGGCAGCGATGGGCATGGGAACCCGCCACTATCTGCACGGCATGACCGATGCCGTTGGTCACGGCACCGCACACGTGCTGATCGGCGGCGAACGGGAAATCTTGCTGGCGAAACAGCTTGTACCTTTCGGTGTACCGATATTGCTTGTGACAGATCAAGCCGTGTCGCTGCCCGGCGCGGAGACAGTGCAACTGCCGGTCCTGCCGCCGCTGCAGCGGCTGGCGCTGGAAATACTGGTCATGGATCTGCTGGCGATCGCGCTGGGCCGGGTTCTGGATCGCGATATCGATGCCGGTGTTGTCGCACGGCTGGACACCAAAATCAGCGGGGTCGCGTCATGACAGAGAGCTGGCTGGGAATGGATGTAGGCGGCAGCAAAATTCATATTCGCATCGAAGACAGCGCCGGACAGGCGCGGGTGGACGCGCAGTGGCCAACCGGACGCTGGGGCGGCGAAAGCTATGCCTTCAAGGCCGCGCGCATGGCTGAGCTGATTGCCCTCGCCGCCGGACAGGCCGGACTCGCCTCGCCGCCACCGGCGATAGGCATCGGTGCGCACGGCTGCGATACGCCCGACGAATGCGCGCGCATGACGGCACTGATAGCGGATCACTTTCCCGACAGCGTGTGTCGGGTGGTTAACGACGCGGCGCTGGTCGCGCTGTGTGCCAGCCAGCCACACGCGGCCGGGCTGATTGCCGGTACGGGTTCGGTGGCGGCGGCCCTGGGGCCGGAAGACAACTGGCTGCTGGCGGGCGGCTGGGGCTGGCTGGTGGGCGACGAAGGCGGGGCCAGCGGTCTGGTGCGTGAAGGGATCCGCGCGGTATTGACAGACTGGGATCGGGGTCACAGCGACGATCCGCTCGCCATCGCGCTGACGCGCGTCTTCGAGGTGGACCACCTGCTGGACCTGCCGTCGCAACTGCTGCGCCAGCCTGTCAGCGCCTGGAGTCGCCACGCGTCCGTTATTTTCGAATGCCTGCAGGCCGGTTCGCCTCTGGCGGCGGGCGTGGTCGATGCTGCGGCCGAATCGCTGGCGGAGCTTATCGCCCGGCTGTGCCGCCGCGGTGCCAGAGTCGACTGCGTGGTGGCAGCGGGCGGCGTAATCCGCCATCAGCCGCCGCTGTTCGACCGGCTGGCCGCGCGTCTGCGCAAACACGATCCCCGGCTGTCGCTGCTGTTGTTAGCGTGTCCGCCGGTTATGGGCGGGGTCGCGCTGGCGCGCCGCCTGGTCGCCCCTTCCTTAGTCCGTTCCGTTTCACGAGGTGCATGATGTCTGAATATGAAAACGCCGTCGCACCGGCGACCCGTAAAGCCTGGCGCTTTCCTAACACTTACACCGTTCTGCTGGTCATCACCGCCGTCGTCTGGCTGCTGACGTTCATCATTCCGTCCGGACAATACCACATGGCGGACGGTCGCCCGGTGGCGGGCAGCTTTCAGGTTACCGCCAGTCCGCTGACCACCGTGCAGCGGATCAAAGAACTGTTTCTGGCACCGGTGAACGGACTTTACGGCGTGGAGAATGCGGCAGGCCATGTCGGTCCCTACGAGAGCGGTAACCTGTTCGGTGCCATCGGCGTATTTTTCTACGTGCTGTCGCTGGGCGCCTTTATCGTCACAACGACGAAAACCGGCGCGATTGACGCCTGTCTCGGACATGTGGCGCAGCGCTTCAGACAGCGCGGCGGGCTGCTTATCGTCATGGTGATGCTGCTTATCGCCATCGGCGGCTCCACTTACGGCATGGGTGAAGAAACGCTGGGCTTCTATGCGCTGCTGGTGCCGCTGCTGCTGGGGCTCGGCTTCGATCGGATGACAGCGGTGGGCGTGATTCTGGTGGGATCGGTGGTGGGCAACATGAACTCCACCGTCAATCCGTTCATGACCGGCGCAGCCTCGGCGGGTGCTGGCGTGCCGATGGGCAGCGGCATCGGTCTGCGCTTCGCGATGTTTATCGTGCTGACGGCCGTCGCCATTCTGTATGTGGTGCGCTATGCCCGCCGCGTGCAGCGCAACGCCGCACATTCGGTAGTAGGCTTTTCCGCTGAGGACCGGGAGCTGGCGCAGGCCAGATTGCAGTTGCCACCGCCTATGACCCGCCGCCAGAAAGGCGTGATGCTGACTTTCGCCGCCACATTCGTCTTCATGATTTTCGCCATCATTCCCTGGGCGCAGGTGATCGCCGGACCGGACGCCACCTCATGGTCCTGGCAACTGGACTGGTACTTCCCCGAGCTGACCGCGCTGTTTTTTGTTATGTCGATAGTGACCGGCCTGCTGGGCGGCCTGCGCGGCAACGGGCTCTACAATGCTATGCTGGCGGGCATCGCCGACTTTATGGGTGCCGCGCTGGTTATCGTGCTGGCGCGTGGCATCACGGTAATTATGCACAACGCGCAGATCACCGACACGGTGCTGCACTCCATGGAAAGTCTGGCGAGCGGCGCGCCTTCCGGCACCTTCAATGTCCTGATGTATCTGCTGATCATGCCGCTGTCGTTCCTGGTACCCAGTTCGTCCGGGCTGGCGACACTGGCGATGCCGGTGCTGGCACCCATGGCGGATTTTACCGACGTCGGCCGCGAAATGGTGGTGACGGCATTTCAGTGCGCGGTCGGTACAATAGCGATGATTTCGCCCACCTCAGCCATCGTGATGAGCGGACTGGCGCTGGCCAAAGTCAGCTATACGCGCTATCTGCTGTGGGTGCTGCCACTGCTCGGCTTGCTGGTCGTGCTCAACTGCCTGTTTCTGGTGCTCGGCGCCGCGCTGTAATAAGCGTTAACCTCTCCCCGCTTCGGCGGGGATTTTCTGTTGCCATCCCTTGATCTGCCAGGTGAACCGCCAGATTCGCCACCCGCTTTAAAATTCGCTATCATCCGTTCCCACTCTTTATCCGGTAGCCCGATGTCTGCGATTATCGATACTTTTATTGCCCCGCCTTGTCATGAGCAGATCGAGATCCTCTATCAGGACGAGCATCTGGTGCTTATCAATAAACCCACCGGACTGCTCAGCCTCTCGGGGAAAAATCCGCAAAACCTTGATTCCGTACATCACCGGCTGGTAAAGATATTTCCGGGCTGTACGCTGGTCCACCGCCTGGATTTCGGGACGTCCGGGGTGATGGTGATTGCGCGCAATAAGGCCATCAATGCCGCCCTCTGCCAGCAATTCAGTCAGCGCACAGTGACCAAACTGTACAGCGCCCTGCTGTGCGGACATCTGCAACATGACGAAGGGATGGCAGATGCGCCGATCGCCAAGGACCCGGCGCTGTTCCCGCTGATGTCAATTTGCGCCATCCACGGCAAGCCCGCCCGCTCCGGCTACCGGGTGGTTGAGCGCTTTTATCATGAGTCGGAAAATGGCGCGTTACTGCCACTGACGCGGGTACAACTGACCCCGGAGACCGGACGCACTCATCAGCTTCGCATTCACTGCCAGCAGTTGGGCCATCCTATTTTGGGCTGTGATCTGTATGGCGGCCGCCTGCTGCCGGGCACCGAACAGACCCCGCGGCTGATGCTGCACGCCAGCGAACTGCATTTTGTACATCCGGTTAACGGGGAACGGATCGAAGCCCGCAATGCCAGCCCGTTCTGAAAGCCAAATTCCCTGTAATGCCCTGCCGGGCCCGTTCCCTGCGCTAAAGTCCCCTTTCGTTTTGCAAAAGCGTTTTTAACCTGACGGTTGACGCTGTAGTCTCAGTAACGGTTTTTGTTAAGCGTTGCGCCAAATGAATAACCTTTTAACTATTTTAATAACCAAAAATTTCAGGAATCTGAGGAACAGACAGGACAATTATGGACTCCATGCTCACTGCCCCCCGCCCCGATGAGGAGACACTTTCCTGTCACCGTGCCCGCCGTGCTGCCTGGGGCAGCTTCGTCGGTGCAGTCGTAGACTGGTTCGATTTTTTGCTCTACGGCATCACTGCGGCACTGGTATTTAACAGCGAGTTTTTCCCGCAAATCGACCCGGCAATGGGCACGCTCGCGGCCTTTGCCACCTTCGGCGTCGGCTTTCTTTTTCGCCCGCTCGGCGGCATTGTCTTCGGCCATTTTGGCGATCGTCTGGGCCGTAAACGGATGCTGATGATGACCGTCTGGATCATGGGCATTGCCACCGCGTGTATCGGTATTCTTCCGGCTTTCTCCACGATTGGCTGGTGGGCTCCGGCCCTGCTGGTCATCCTGCGCGCCATTCAGGGGTTTGCCGTGGGCGGTGAATGGGGTGGCGCGACACTGCTGGCCGTTGAAAGTGCGCCTGCCGGTAAAAAAGCGTTCTACAGCAGCGGGATCCAGATGGGATATGGCGTCGGCCTGCTGCTTGCGACCGGTCTGGTGTCGCTGATAAGCAGCCTGACCACCGACGCGCAGTTCCTCAGCTGGGGCTGGCGTTTGCCGTTTCTGTTCAGCGTTGTGCTGGTGCTGGGCGCGCTGTGGGTGCGCAATGGCATGGAAGAGTCGGTCGAGTTCGAACGTGCTCAGGAAAAGCGACCCGAAGCAGCAAAAAAACGTCTGCCGGTATTTGAAGCGCTGTTGCGCCATCCCGGCGCGTTTTTGAAAATCATCCTCCTGCGCCTGTGCGAACTGCTGACGATGTACATTGTCACCGCGTTCGCCCTTAACTACTCGACGCACAATCTGGGGCTGTCGCGTGAGCTGTTTCTGAATATCGGGCTGCTGGTCGGCGGTATCAGTTGCCTGACGATCCCCCTGTTCGCCTGGCTGGCAGATCGTTACGGTCGCCGCCGCATCTACATCACCGGTGCATTAGTCGGCGCGCTGAGCGCTTTTCCGTTCTTTATGGCGCTGGAAGCCCGTTCTATTGTCGGCGTGGTGATTTTCTCGCTGCTGCTGGCAAATATCGCTCACGATATGGTGGTCTGCGTACAGCAGCCAATGTTTACAGAAATGTTCGGCGCCGGTTACCGCTACAGCGGTGCGGGTGTGGGTTATCAGGTTGCCAGCGTGGTGGGGGGCGGATTTACACCGTTTATTGCCGCCGCATTGCTGAATTTCTCCGGCGGTGAATGGCATTGCGTCGCCATTTATCTGATGGCAGGCTGTTTGCTTTCCGCCCTCACGGCGATTTTTATGAAAACAACACAGCCACGCTAAGCGGCAAAGCCTTTAGAAAAGCCCGCTTAAAAATATTAAGCGGGCTTTTTTGCACCTGAAACAGATTTATACCACCCGCAGTTCTTCGTAAGAGATCATCACATGTTCCGCAAACGCCGGGCGCTGTGTGAGTTTTTGGTAATAGTGTTCAATCGCCGGGAAGGATGGCCGTTCAATGGCGATATCGAAGTAGCGATACAAACTGTGGCCAAACTGAATATCAGCCAGCGTGAATTCACTTCCGACAAGATAGCCATGCCGGGCAATCTGCACTTCGGCAATCGCCAGCTTCTTATTAAGATGCTGCAATGATTTTTCTAATGCCTGATGATCCTGATCTTTCGCCGCCGTTCTCACCACCATCCAGAATACGGGCGTAGTGAAATTCATCGCCACGCTGATTTTTGCCCATTCTGTCCATTTATCGGTTTCGGCACGCCGTTCAGGGTCCTGCGGCCAGAATTCATCAGCGCCGTATTTTCCTGCCAGATAACGCAGGATGGCGCCGGTTTCCCACAGCGGCTGGCCTTCACCATCGCGGATCACAGGAACCGTGCCATTGGGGTTCATCGCCAGAAATTCCGGGGTGTCATTCCCCCCGTATTTATGGCCGATGTCAAACCGCTCATACTCCAGCCCTAATTCCCCGATACACCACATCAGCGCCTGCACATTTGACGACGTTTTTCTGCCCCATACCCGAATCATTCACTTCCCCCTGTTCGTTCATAAAAGCACCATCCGGCTCTTGTACCCTAATAAAACATTGGCGACACCGTGCAGACAAGCCATATTTAGAATGAATGACGATAAACGAAGCCCAAAGGAAAAGCGTATGGATAACAAGTCCCTCACCCCCTCACAGGCGATTGAGAAGCTCGAAAAGATGTACAACGACTCTGTGGCCGCCCTGCGGGATGCGATTAAAGATTTCATCGTTCAGGGTACGTTGCCTGATATCACAGCGCGTGCTGCCGGGCTGTTTGTTTATCCGGAACTGCGGGTTAGCTGGGATGGCGTGACGCCAGCCAAAAACCCGACCCGCGCTTATGGCCGTTTTTCGCATCCTGGCCGTTATGCCAATACCATCACCCATCCTGAGCTGTTCCGTGATTATCTGCTGGAACAGCTTTCCCTGCTGGAAGAGGAATATGATGCGGTGATTGAAGTGGTGCCGTCACAGCAGGAAATCCCTTATTCGTATGTGATTGACGGCTCGGATCTGACGCTTGACCGATCGATGAGTGCCGGGCTGGCGAAGCATTTCCCGACCACAGAACTGTCGCAGATAGGCGATGAAACCGCAGACGGCCTGCATTATCCCGGCGACACCTTCCCGCTGTCCCATTTCAATGCGCTGCGCGCTGATTTCTCGCTGGCACGCCTGCGCCATTACACCGGCACGCTCACCGAACATTTCCAGCCGTATGTGTTATTCACCAACTACACCCGGTACGTCGATGAGTTTGTCAGCTGGGCGTGTGCGCAGATTGCTGATCCGGAAAGCCCGTATGAAGCTCTGGCCTGCGCGGGCAGTGTATTTATCACGGCGGAAACGCAAAACCCTGAACAGGCAGTGTCTGATCTGGCCTGGAAAAAACATCAGATGCCCGCCTATCATCTGATTGCCCGCGACGGTGCGGGGATTACGCTGGTAAATATCGGCGTCGGCCCGGCCAATGCCAAAACCATTTGTGACCATCTGGCGGTTCTGCGTCCGCATGTCTGGCTGATGATTGGTCACTGCGGCGGATTACGTGAAACACAGGCGATCGGTGATTACGTGCTGGCGCATGCGTATTTGCGTGATGACCATGTGCTGGATGCCGTACTGCCGCCGGATATCCCGATCCCCAGCATTGCTGAAGTGCAACGTGCCTTGTATGACGCGACCAAAATGATGAGCGGCATGCCGGGTGAGCTGGTCAAGCAACGCCTGCGTACCGGCACGGTGGTGACCACCGATGACCGTAACTGGGAATTGCGTTATTCCGCCTCGGCGCTGCGTTTTAATCTCAGTCGCGCCGTTGCCGTCGATATGGAAAGCGCGACCATTGCCGCACAGGGATACCGCTTCCGGGTGCCTTACGGCACGCTGCTGTGCGTGTCGGATAAACCGTTGCATGGTGAAATTAAACTGCCCGGTCAGGCGAACAAATTTTACGAAGGGGCCATCTCCGAACATCTGCAAATCGGTATCTGCGCCATCGACCTGTTGCGTGCGGAGGGCGATCATCTGCATTCACGCAAATTGCGCACATTTAATGAACCGCCTTTCCGCTGATAATCACTCTGATCCCCCTAAATAGTTCGGGTGGCAGGCAGGCGGCAAGTTTGATAATCCCGATGAGCTTACATTACGTCAGTGATTCGGGTTATTAAACGCAGCCAACGCATCTGCGGCACGAAATATGACGGGGAATTAAGGATTTCCTAAAAAAGACTTTGCATAATGCACAGTCTTTTACCATCATAATTTAAAACGCTGTTCTACTTTCTGCCATCCTGGAACTCTCTTGCAAAACGTCATCGTCTCTTTGCGCAAAGCCATCGAGCGCACGCCCTGGTATCCGAAGCGGCGTTCTTACCGTACGTTGTTCTGGCGCGAAATAACGCCCCTCGCGGTGCCTATTTTCTTCGAAAATGCCTGCGTCCTGCTGATGGGCGTATTAAGTACTTTTCTGGTCAGCTGGCTGGGTAAGGAAGCGATGGCAGGCGTGGGTCTGGCCGACAGTTTTAATATGGTGGTGATTTCGTTCTTTGCCGCGGTGGATCTGGGTACCACAGTGGTGGTGGCGTTCAGCCTCGGCAAACTCGATCACGAACGTGCCCGTGCGGCAGCCCGTCAGTCACTGGCGATCATGACCGTTTTTGCGGTCCTGCTGGCGATACTTCTGCAATTTTCCGGGCATGTGATTATCGACATGATCGCCGGCAATGCCGAGCCGGAGGTAAAAGAACTGGCGCTGTCTTACCTGCAAATGAGCAGCTGGAGCTATCCGGCTGCGGCTATCGCGCTGATCGGTTCCGGGGCTTTGCGCGGTGCCGGTAATACTAAGATCCCCATGCTGCTCAATGGCGGCATGAACATCCTTAATCTGGTGATCAGCAGCGTGCTGATTTACGGCTGTTTAGGCTGGCACGGCCTCGGCTTTATCGGTGCCGGACTGGGGCTGACCATTTCACGTTATATCGGCGCGGTGGCCGTCATTTTCGTGCTGATGATCGGTTTCAATCCTTCCCTGAAAATCTCGCTGAAAAGTTATTTTCTGCCGCTCAATACCAATATTTTGCGCGAAGTCTTAGGCATCGGTATTCCGGCCAGCATTGAATCCGTACTGTTTAACGGCGGTAAACTCCTGACGCAGGTTTTTGTTGCTGGCATGGGCACCAACGTGATTGCCGGTAACTTTATTGCCTTCTCCATTGCGGCACTGATCAACCTGCCGGGGAACGCCCTGGGGTCTGCCTCGACCATTATCGTCGGAACCCGTCTGGGCAAAGGGCAAATCGCCCAATCCGAACGTCAGTTACGGCATATTTTCTGGCTGTCCACCTTCGGGTTGTGTGTGCTGGCATTTCTTTCCGTGCCCTTTGCCGGTTTGCTGGCACGGTTTTATACCAATGAACAGGATGTAATCGACGTCGTCAAAATCCTGATCTGGCTGAACGCCGCATTTATGCCTTTCTGGGCCGCCTCGTGGGTATTGCCTGCGGGCCTGAAAGGCGCGCGTGACGCCCGCTTCACCATGTATGTTTCGATGCTCGGGATGTGGGGCTGCCGTATTGTGGTGGGCTATTTCCTCGGGATCGTCCTGGGTTTCGGCGTCGTCGGCATCTGGCTGGGGATGTTCCTCGACTGGATCGTGCGCGGCCTGTTTTTCTACTGGCGTATGGCCAGCGGCCGCTGGTTGTGGAAATACCCGAAGGCCAAAAGGACAGAATGACCCTCTGCTATTATGCCCGCCGGTACATCCGGCGGGGATGACCGATTTTCCCGTAGAGCATTTCGACTTTCAAATCCCCTTTCTGTACACAATGTTCGAGATAGCGTCGGGCGGTGGTTTTACTCAATTTCGTTTCGCTGACCACTTCATCCACTGAATAGCAGCGTCCGGCATCCTGCATAAAGATGCCTTCCACCAGATTCAGCGTGTTTTCCTCGATGCCTTTGTTGCCCGCTTTCGGCGTAAAATCCTTCGCCTGTAGCTGATACAGACTGTCTACGTTTTGCTGATCCACCACTTTCCATGTCCGTTGCGTCTGGCTGAACTGGATAAAGCGGTCCAGCGATTGTTGCAGCCGGTTCCACGACACCGGTTTGAGGATATAATCAAACGCACCACAGCGGATCGCCTGACTGCAGGTGTTCATGTCGCTGGCGGCGGTAATAAAAATCACCGAACAGTGCGTTTTCTTCAGCAGGTCATCCTCAATCAGTGAAATCCCCTGGCCGTCCGGCAAATAGTTATCCAGCAACAGCAATTGCGGACGCTTCTCTGCGATAAGCACTTTCGCTTCATGCAGCGTGGATGCTACCCCCACCAGCCGCAACCAGCGGTGATTATCAATCAGTTCGGCATACAGTTGTGCCAGCTGGTTTTCATCTTCAACAATCATTACGTCAATCATTTCAGCTTGCATCATTTGCTCTCTTCCAGTTCTTCTGGTCGGGGATTACCGGCATAAAGCCACCGTTGTCTTCAGGGCGGCAGACCGGAATAAAGACCGAGAAAACAGCGCCGGTCGGTGGGTTGTCGGATACCTCAACGGTTCCGCCAGCATGGCTGACGTAACTGGCAACCAGATGCAGCCCCAGTCCGTGATCGCCTTGCGTTTTAGATGTCTCGCCCAGCGAAAAAATCTGCTCACGTCTGTCCTGCGCAATCCCGATGCCGTGGTCCGCAACTTCAATCACCAGTTCATCTGTGCCGGAAACGACATACACTTCTACCGGTCCGGCCTCACTGCCGCGCAGTAACGTGGCTTCGATGGCGTTATCCAGCAGATTTCCGATGATCGACATCAGTTCGGTTTCACTGAGCGCGGCAGGCAGATGCGTTAATTCACAGGCAGGATCAAATTCAAGCTCGACCCCTTTTTCCCGTGCACGGGCATATTTCCCAAGTAACAGGCCGCATAACCTTGGCGAACAGAATCGCTCTGAAACGAAATCCAGTAATTCCTGTGCACTTTCAGATTGTGCTTCGATATAACGAATTGCCTCATCGTAACGCCCCATATGCAGCAGCCCGGCGAGCGTTGCTGTCCAGTTGAGCTGTTCATGCCGCATCATCCGCAGGTTATCGGCATAACGCTGCACCTGGCTCAACTGGATACTGAGCCGGTCGATATCGCTGCAATCACGAAAAGTGATGACCCAGCCCTGAAGCTGATCTTCCAGCATGATCCGCACCCGGCTGGCGATCACCGTCAGGTTATTAAACAGGCAGATTTCATCATGAATGTCTTTTTCCAGCATGACCTGCGGGTCAAAGAAACTGACCGGCGCAATGACCTGCCCGAGCGGCTGACCGCGCAGTTCACGGGACGGCACGTCAAGGTTGAGCAGTTTTTTGGCCGCCTGGTTGATGACCGCCACGCGCAACTGCGCATCAATGGCGATCACCCCTTCGTAAATCGACTCCATCAGCGCCTTTTGCTGACGCACCAGCAGGCCGATTTCCCGGGGCTCCAGCGAAAACATCTGCCGTTTAATCGAACGTGAAAAAAACCATGAGAAGGTAAACAGCGCCAGCAGCAAGGTAGCGGCCGCCAGTAAAATACGGATGGCTTTTTCAACGGTCAGGCTATTGATATGGCTGGTGAGATAGCCGACAGAAACGATACCCATCACCTTGCCTTGCGCATTCATGATCGGCGCTTTACTGCGCAGCGACAGCCCGATGCCACCGAGCCGGATGGTGGTGGTGCTTTTGCCCGCCAGCACGTCCTCGTTGTCACCCCCGACCAGCGTTTTTCCCACGCGGTCGGCATAAATCGAATGAAACAGATGTATCGCTTTACCATCGCCGATCACCATATAGCTGGCATCGCTGTGCGCAGAAATATTCTTCATTAAACGGTTAATTGCTGAAACATCCTTATTTTCAACGGCGGTAATTAATGAGGGAATAAGTGCAATTTCCTCTGCCTGAACTTTTGCACGAATACCCATATCTTCATATAACTGGCGTTCTATATCGTGATAGTAATAAATACCCACTATCGAAAACAGCGCCATAAATAGTATGACAAGATAAACAAAAAGCTTTATCTGAAATGAAGGACGGAACCGCATCGGGGAACCTATAACCGGACAATGATATTAATAAACAGTGCGCAGATATTATCACCCGGCGGTATTTCCGTCAGCGCGAAGCATCAAAGTTGCGAGGCATGCCGCAGAACACCGTCAGGCACAGCAAGCCCTTGGCAACACAGCACATAATTCACAACAGCTATTTCACCATAAATTAACAGTAATATTATAATTACAAATAACACCATAAAAACCACGAAAAAATAAAATCACCGCGCATTTTAAATCAATTAAAACCATAAAAACCTTTCACTCCTTTAAAATACCGTTTCTGATTTGCGGCACCTCACATATTACCGGTTACTCTCTCCTTTACACTCCCTGCACAAATTGACACAGGGGATTCATCATGAGTACAACCGACGACACTTATTCTGTTCCCGCGGGAGTTTCTTCCGCAAAACAGCTCTCATTAAAAGAAAAATGGTGGCACATTCTCGACACCTGGAAAATCGGCATTATACCTTTACCGCTGTTTGCCATGGCAGGATTGCTTATCGCAATAGATTGTCTCGACGGCAAACTGCCGAGCGACATCGTGGTCATGGTCGCCACGCTGGCGTTCTTTGGGTTCGCCTGCGGCGAATTCGGCAAACGCCTTCCTTTCATCGGCAAGATGGGCGCGGCGGCGATTTGCGCCACGTTCATTCCTTCCGCGCTGGTCTATTACGGCCTGCTGCCGGATGTCGTGGTGGAATCCACCACCAAGTTCTATAAAAGCACCAATATTCTGTATCTCTACATCTGCTGCATTATCGTCGGCAGCATCATGAGTATGGATCGCAAGGTGCTGATTCAGGGCTTCATGCGCATCTTCTTCCCGATGTTGTGCGGTGAAGTGATCGGCATGTTAACCGGGATGGGCGTCGGTCTGGCGCTGGGCATGGAACCTTTCCAGATTTTCTTCTTCCTGATCTTACCGATTATGGCCGGTGGCGTCGGTGAAGGTGCCATTCCGCTTTCCATCGGTTACGCGACCTTACTGCATATGGATCAGGGCGTGGCACTGGGCCGCATCTTGCCTATCGTGATGCTGGGCAGCCTGACGGCTATCGTCATTTCCGGCTCGCTCAATCAGTTAGGTAAACGGTATCCGCACCTGACCGGCGAAGGCCAGCTGATGCCGTCTGCTAAAAATGCCACAACACAAAGCAATGCACCGGCCGTTACCGGCGGTAAAACCGATGTCACCACCATTGCTGCAGGCGCATTACTGGCTGTTCTGCTTTATATGGTGGGCATGCTGTTACACAAACTGACTGGCCTCCCGGCACCGGTCGGCATGCTGTTTGCGGCCGTTGGCCTGAAACTGGCGCACGGCGTTTCTCCCCGCCTGCTGGAAGGTTCTCAGGTGGTTTACAAATTCTTCCAGACATCCGTCACCTATCCGATTTTGTTCGCCGTCGGCGTGGCCATCACACCGTGGAATGAACTGGTCGCCGCATTCACGGTTTCTAATCTGCTGGTCATTATCAGCACCGTTGCCGCGCTGGTCACCACCGGCTTCTTCGTCGGCAAGAAAATTGGTATGCACCCGATTGATGTGGCCATCGTTTCCTGCTGCCAGAGCGGCCAGGGCGGTACCGGTGACGTCGCCATTCTGACTGCAGGTAACCGCATGCAACTGATGCCGTTTGCCCAAATTGCCACACGTATTGGCGGGGCCATCAATGTCTCAGTTGCCCTGCTGGTGCTCGGCAATTTCCTCGTCTGATACCGCGCTAACCCTTTTTAATTCAGGACATTTTTTATGAAACTGGCAAGTTATCTTTATCAGGGGCGCAAGTCCTACGGCATTGCAACAGAGCACGGCATGATCGACCTCGGCCGCCATCTCGGCCAGCGTTATCCGGACCTCAAGGCCCTGCTGGCGGGCAATGCGCTGGCACAGGCTCAGGCGCTGGCTACCCTGCCCGCTGATGTGGATTTCGACGACCTGACTTTTCTGCCGGTGATCCAGAATCCGGAAAAAATTCTCTGTGTCGGCATGAATTACGCCGAAAAGCGTAAAGAGTTTGATCAGCATAATCCGGCCCCGACACTGTTCGTCCGCTTTGCTGATTCCCAGACCGGCCACGACTCTCCCGTCATCAAACCGAGCCGTTCTGTCGAGTTTGATTACGAAGGTGAACTGGCGGTAATCATCGGTTCTGCCGGGGAAAATATCGCTCGTGAAGATGCTCTGGCGCACGTCGCTGGCTACAGCTGTTATATGGACGGCTCTGCCCGCGACTGGCAGCACACCTGGTTTACTGCCGGTAAAAACTGGCCGCAGACCGGCGCGTTCGGGCCGTGGATGACCACCGCCGATGAGATCCCTGATCCGCACACACTGGCGATCCGTACCTGGCTGAACGGTCACATGGTACAGGACGACAACACCCGCAGCATGATCCACAAAGTCGCCGAACTGATTGAGTACATCAGCACCTTTACCTCGCTGCGTGCCGGTGACGTGATCATTACCGGTTCGCCGGGTGGCGTGGGTAAAAAGCGCGTACCACCGCTGTTTATGAAACCCGGCGACCGTATCGAAGTAGAAATCGAAAAGATTGGTCATCTCAGCAATGTGATTGTCGCAGCAGACACGCAGGTTGCCGCTGGCCGTCAGGTGAGTCATGCCCAGGCAGCTCACTAACCGGTTAAAACCCACTGACCTTGCCGGGCGCTCCGCCCGGCGTTTTAAGCATTACTTTGACTTACACCCGACATCAGGAACGCATTATGTTCAGCCGTGACGAACCGGACTTTCATGTCATCAGTGTCAGCCAGCCGCCGGAAGGCATGCTGGAGGATATCCGCGCCCTGTTGCAACAAAGCCAGTTAGGCATGGATGACGACATTGAGCAGTTCGTGGTGGCCTGCTCCGGCCGCCGGCTGGTCGGCTGCGCCGGTCTGGTCAGCAACACGATCAAATGCGTCGCCGTGGCCGCCGACTGGCGCGGGGAAAATCTCAGCGCCAGATTGCTGGGTGAAGTGGAAAATCTGGCGGTGTCCGGCGGCAAATTCCATTTATTTCTCTATACGCGGCCATCGAATCTGCAGCGCTTTCGCGGCTGCGGATTTTACCCGCTGGTGCAATGGGATGACGTTGCCGTGCTGATGGAAAACACACCGGTGGGCATCAGCCAGTATTGCCGCGGGTTGCAGCGCCATTACCACCACGGTCAGCGCATCGGTGCCGTGGTGATGAACGCGAACCCGTTCACCCTCGGGCATCGCTTTCTGGCAGAACAGGCAGCGGCAACCTGCGACTGGTTGCATGTGTTTGTGGTCAGCGAAGATGTGTCGTATTTCCCGTTTCAGGAGCGCCTTGCCATGGTCCGTCTGGGTGTCGCAGACCTGCCCAACGTGACGGTGCATGCCGGTTCTGAATATCTGATCTCCCGCGCAACCTTCCCCGGCTATTTCCTCAAGGACGCCGGGCTGGTGAATCAGGCGTGGAGCGTGATGGATTTACTGATTTTCCGTCAGTACATCGCACCGGCGTTAGGGATTACGCACCGTTTTGTCGGCAGCGAGCCTTTCTGCCCGGTGACTCATCAGTACAACTGCGACATGCATGACTGGCTGGAAGCACCCGACCGCCTGGCATCGCCACCGCTGAAGGTCGTTGAGTTGCCGCGCAAACGTCACGCCAGCGGCCGGGCCATTTCGGCATCTGAAGTGCGCGCGTTGCTCCGGGCGCATCAGTTACCGCGTATCCGCGACATTGTCCCGCCCGGCACTTACTCGCACCTTGAGCAACATTATTCCGCCACTGCGCCCGCTGAACCGGTGCATGACGATGTCCATATTATTTCACCCTCACTTTGTTAACAGCAGGAAAAATCGATGAAAATTGTGAAGGAGGCGCTGGCAGGCACGGTTGAATCCAGCGATTTGCTGGTCAAAATCGCCCCGGCCAGTGAGCTGAATGTGGTGATCAACAGTGAAGTCATCAAACAGTTTGGTGATCAGATCCGAAGCGTGGTCAGCGAGACACTCGCCGCCCTCGGCGTGACCGAAGGCTTACTGATTATCGAAGATAAAGGCGCGCTCGATTGTGTGATCCGCGCCAGGGTACAAAGTGCGGTGCTGCGCGCGGCACAGGCTGAAGAGATTAACTGGGAGACGTTACGATGAAAAAACTCCGCCGCAGCATGCTGTTCCTGCCGGGAGCCAGCGCCGCCATGTTGTCCACTGCATTTATTTATCGTCCGGACTCCATCATGTTCGATCTGGAAGATGCCGTTTCGCTGCGCGAGAAAGACACCGCACGCATTCTGGTATTTCATGCCCTGCAACACCCGATGTATCGCGATATTGAAACCGTGGTGCGCATCAATCAGCTCAGCACCCCCTTTGGCCTTAAAGATCTCGAGGCCGTGGTACGTGCCGGAGTGGATGTGGTGCGCTTACCCAAAACCGATACGCCGGACGATATTTTTGAGCTGGAAGCACATATCGAACGCATCGAGAAAGACTGCGGTCGTGAACCCGGTTCGACCAAAATCATGGCTGCCATCGAATCGGCCATTGGCGTGATTAACGCCGTGGCGATCGCCCGCTGCTCATCGCGTCTGATCGGCATCGCGCTGGCGGCTTTCGATTATGTGATGGACATGCAAACCGAGCGCGGTGACGGTACCGAACTGTTTTATGCCCGCTGCGCCGTGCTGCACGCGGCACGCGCCGCCGGAATTGACGCCTTCGATGTGGTGTATTCCGACATCAACGATGAGGCCGGTTTCCTGCGTGAAGTGGAACTGATCCGCAAGATGGGCTTTAACGGCAAATCCCTGATCAACCCGCGACAGATTGAGTTGCTGCATAACGCTTACGCGCCGACGCAGGAAGATGTCGACTATGCGCACCGCGTGATTGCTGCCGCAGAGGAAGGCGAGCGCAACGGTCTGGGCGTAATTTCGCTCAACGGCAAGATGATCGATGGCCCGATCATTAACCATGCGCAGGTGGTACTGGAACGCGCCAGTGCATCCGGCATCCGTCGCTAGCCCTCAATTTTGCACAGGAATATCAAGATAATGAGTCATTTAACTGAAACTTTGCACAGCCTTTATCCGCAGCTCAGGCATCTGACTGCCTTTGACGGTGCGCACCGCAATACGCCGTATCTTTCCGATCCCGATGCCCGCCTGCACCGTAAACTTTGCGATTCTCTGGAACAGGCGATTGCCCGCAGCGGCCTGAAAGACGGCATGACCATTTCCTTCCACCATGCTTTCCGTGAAGGTGATCAGGTCATTAATAACGTCGTCGCCACACTGGCGAAGCTCGGTTTTAAAAACCTCACGCTGGCGTCCAGCTCGCTGATGACCTGCAACGATGCGCTGATCGAACCTATCCGCAGCGGCGTCATCACCCGTATTTATACCTCGGGAATGCGTGGCAAACTGGCCGATGCCATTTCTCACGGACTGATGGAAGAACCGGTACAAATCCACTCGCACGGCGGCCGGGTTAAATTGTTGCAGGACGGCGAACTGAAGATTGATGTCGCGTTTCTCGGCGTGCCATGCAGCGATGAATTCGGCAACGCTAACGGCACGCACGGTAAATCCTGCTGCGGTTCGCTGGGCTACGCGATGGTGGATGCGCAGTTCGCCAGAACCGTGGTGCTGCTGACCGAAGAACTGGTGCCCTTCCCTAATATGCCCGCCAGCCTGGTGCAGGATCAGGTGGATTACATCGTTAAAGTCGATCAGGTCGGCGATCCGGCGAAAATCAGCGTCGGCGCAGCGCGGGTGACCAGTAATCCGCGCGAACTGATGATCGCCCGCACGGCGGCTGAAGTCATCGAATACTCCGGTTATTTCAAACCGGGCTTTTCGATGCAAACCGGTTCCGGCGCAGCGGCTACGGCTTGTACCCGTTTCATGGAAGAGAAAATGGAACGCAACCAGATCACCGCCCGTTTTGCCCTCGGGGGCATCACCGGCAGTCTGGTGGATTTGCATGAAAAGGGTTTGATTGAAACGCTGCTGGATACGCAATGTTTCGACGGCCAGGCGGCGGCGTCACTCAGCCGTAACCCGCAGCACATCGAGATTTCCACCAATGTGTATGCCAATCCGGGCGCGAAAGCGGCGAGCTGCGATCAACTGGATATTGTCATTTTAAGTGCGCTGGAAATTGACACCGGCTTTAACGTTAACGTGATCACGGGTTCCGACGGTGTCATGCGTGGCGCGTCCGGCGGTCATTGCGATGTCGCCAGTGCGGCCAATCTGACCATTGTCGTCGCGCCTTTACTGCGCAGCCGCATTCCGACCGTGGTGCGTCGTGTCACCACCCGCGTCACGCCGGGGGAAAGCATTGATGTGCTGGTGACTGATCACGGGATTGCCGTCAATCCGGCACGTCCGGAAATCCGGCAGCGGCTGGAAGAGGCGGGTCTGAAAATCATGGATATCGAAGCCCTTTATCAGCGGGCGATTTCCCTGACCGGCGAACCGAAACCGATTGAATTCACCGACCACATCGTGGGTGTTATCCGCTATCGCGACGGCAGCGTGATCGATGTGGTTCACCAGGTAAAAGAGGACGCATAATGACCATCATGACGCCTGCTGATGCAGGCGTCAGCCTGGAGGATTTGCTGGCAGCAAAAGAACTGCGTGCCCAACGGCAAACCGACTGGCTGACACAATTCTCACAGCCGCTGATTTCACTGACGCTGGTGACGCCGGGGCCGGTGAAAGATTCCGTGAGCTACCGTCAGGTGATGCGCGAGGCGTTGCAACATGCCGAAGTCATGCTGCTGCAACACGGCTGGCCGGTGCTGAAACATCAGGTTTTCTGGCTGCCTACTGGCGCGGAAGCGTTCTGGTGTGTGGCACATCCGGCACCGGAAGTGAAAGCCGCCACGGTTGAACTGGAACACTCACATGCTCTCGGGCGTTTATGGGATTTCGATGTGATCTGCCCGCAGGCGGGCGTTGTTGGTCGCCGTTCGCTGGACAATGCCAGCCGCCGGTGCCTGATTTGCGACGGTCCTGCGCATGCCTGCTCCCGTTCGCGTCGGCATCCGCTGCCACACGTTATCGCTAAAGTGGAGGCACTGATTGATGGCTGGCACCGCACGCGCTGAGCGCCCTGGCTGTGCTGACATCGCCACGCTGGCAGCCGATGCGCTGCGCCGTGAAGTCTGGCTGACGCCCAAACCGGGTCTGGTGGACAGCGCCAATAACGGCTCGCACCGCGACATGGATTTACCGCTGTTTCTGCGCAGCATTGACGCTATCACGCCCTGGCTGCATCAGTTTTTCACCCTCGGTCAGCAGGATTTCCTGCACCCCGCGCAGGCGATGCTGACGCGCATCCGCCCGACCGGAATAGCCTGCGAACAGGCGATGTTCGGTGCCACACAAGGCGTTAATACGCATAAAGGCGGTATCTTTTCACTGGGATTATTGTGCACCGCCGCAGGCAGGCTGACCGGCCAGAGCCAGCCACTGACCCGTCGCCGTTTATGCGCTGAAGTGGCCGCCATGACGCAGGGGCTGGTTGAACGTGAATTACAAAGCTGCCGCCAGCCGGTGACTGCCGGTGAACGGCTGTTTATGGCGCACGGCATGACCGGTGCCCGTGGCGAAGTGCAGAGCGGTTTCCTTACCCTGCGCCGTCACGTATTTCCGCACTGGTACAGCGAAACCCATCCTGAACGCCGCAGCCTGAACGCCCTGCTGCGTCTTATGGCGTATAACCCGGATACCAATCTGGTGGCGCGCGGCGGGCTCAGCGGATTACATTTCGTACAAAATTATGCCCGCCGGTTACTGACATCGGGCTGGCAGAAAGAGGATTTACAGGAGATGGATCAGGCGCTGATCGCCCGACATCTCAGCCCCGGCGGCAGTGCTGATTTACTGGCAATTGCCACCGTGCTGATGGCTTTCCCGCAATGAATTCGTTCCCTGAATTCACCCGCATGCTGGTGCCCGGATTACGTGACAGCGAGGCCGGACACTGGCAAAGCCGCTGGCATGAGCAGCATCCGCACTGGCTGCGTATAAAACAACGCAACTGGGCGCAGGTTGATCTCGAGGGCTGGATCACCGCCATCGATCGCGAGCAAAAACAGGCCACATCCCCGCTGTTGCTGATCGGCCACAGTTTTGGCGCACTCGCCAGTCTGGTGTGGGCGAACCGTCATCCGCAACGCGTGGCGGGTGTGATACTGGTCGCCCCCGCCGAGCCCATGCGGTTCGGTCTCGATGATGATATTTTCCCGGCACCGCTGGCCGTGCCGGGGCTGCTGGTGGCAAGTCACACCGATCCGTTGCTGTCTTTCGGCCGGGCAGAGTTTTGGGCACAGGCATGGGGCTGCGAGCTGGCCGATATCGGCGAAGCCGGACACATCAACGTGGAATCAGGATTCGGCGACTGGCCGTGGGGGCTGGCAAAACTGGAGGTGTTTGCCGCGCAACTGGCGGCAAACTTGTCGGATTAAATGCGCAATAATGCTTTCAGCGTGACGTTACTCAACAATGCGGGTTTGTGTGGTCGGCGCAGGCTGCGATTTCTGACAGCACAGGAAAACCATCACCAGCAGCGGGATCCAGCCCAGCATATAACACTGCCATACCGTCATCTCATCACGTCATTTTACCGGTTAATCAGTTTTATAACGTTAATTTTCAATTCGTAATCGAACAGAGCGTTTTCTTACTGGCCCCGCAATTGCTGCGCCAGAATATCGAGCTGGTCGGCTATCTGATTGAGATCTTTATCCTGTTGCCCCGGCGCTCGGGTGGAATTACGCACCACCAGTTTCGCGGGCAGAATTTTGGATGAGGTCGCTTCGGGGCTGTCAGCCAGCAAATGTTCAACCGCCTCTTTGCTCTGCAAATCGAGATCCAGTGACACGGTAGTCAGTGCGGGATGGAAGAATGCGCTGTCGTAGGTGTCATCGTAACCAATGATCGACACCTGCTGCGGGATGGCGACATTGTGCTGATGCAGCGCACTGATCACGCCCAGCGCCATCTGGTCATTGCCCACCAGCATGGCGGTGAACTGCGGGGTTTCACGTAAAATCTGCAACGCACTGTAATAACCACTTTTCGCGCTCCAGTCGCCGTGGATCACGGTCACCGGCTGGATCCCCTTCTCTGCCAGCGTTTCCTGCCAGCTTTTCAGACGCAAACGGGAAGACACGGAATCTTCCGGCCCCGCCAGCAAGGCAAATTCGCGATGCCCTAAATCATGCAGATATTCCACGCTGGCACGCGAGCCATCCGCCGGATTAAAGCAGACGTTAAACACTGTGCTGGTCGGATCGACATCGAGAAACAGACACAGAATGTCGCGGTTATTTTCATAAATCCGTTCCGCCTCGGTGCTTTCCAGCGGGATGTTAATGATCATGCGGTCAACACGTTGCGATTTCAGCTCGTTGATCGAGTCCTGAATGCTCTGATTGACGTCTTCATCAATCATTGAAATCAGCACCTGATACCCCGCCTGATGGGCATATTTTTTCACTGACGCGGCAATTTGCGACGGCGCGTGTAATGCCAGTGATGTGGTGACCAGTCCGATGGTAAAACTCTGCTTTCCTACCAGTTGCTGCGCCAGCCGGTTCGGCACATAGCGCAGAACTTCAATGGCCTGTTCAACCTTCAGACGCGTGGCATCTGAAACATTGGCCGACTTATTTAACACCCGCGACACCGTCTGATACGAGACACCGGCATAGCGGGCAACATCTTCTAATGTCGAACTTTTTGATTTCATTCTTTCCCCAGACCGCAACCCGTGTTTTTACGCAATCTTATGATAATCGAGCCAACGTACGGGATCTCATTTAAAAGTTCAATCCGGGCATCGCATCACTGCATAAGTTATACGTTAACATTGCATATAATCGTGATTTATATCACTCATAATTTATCATTAATCCATAAGTTGTAGACATAACTCACATTTCACAATATGTAAAATTGATCATTATTGTTTCTGGGTATCTTATAGATTCCGTAAATGTGAACGTCATACAATCATAAGGAAAAAAAATGAAACACAACTTACGCACTCTGGCTGTGGCGGTTTCCCTCGCCATCACAGCGGGCCCTGCTGTGGCAAATGATATTGATTTCCATGGATATCTGCGTTCGGGGCTGGGGGTTTCTGGCGGTGGCGGTCTGGAACAATTCCAGAAAAACAAAGTCGGGCGTCTGGGTAACGAAGATGACACCTACGGCGAAGTCGAACTGGGCAGCGAAGTTTACAAGAAAGACGACGTGAGTTTTTATGTCGACTCTATGGTCAGTATGGTGTCTGACGGCTCCAATGATGATGAAAACACCCTCAATGATGATGCACAGTTCGGCCTGCGTCAGTTGAATCTGCAAATCAAAGGGCTCGTGCCGTGGGATAAAGATGCGGTGATCTGGGGCGGTAAACGTTATTACCAGCGCCACGACTTACACATTATCGATACCAAATACTGGAACATTTCCGGTGCCGGTGCCGGTATTGAGAACCTGAAAATGGGTGAAGGTGCGCTTTCTCTGGCGTGGATCCGTGGCGATGCCAATGACGTGGATTACCGCGTGGATGGCAATAACGATGTGAACATTAACTACATCGACGTGCGCTATGCCGGGATCAAACCGTGGAGCGGTGCGTGGATGGAAATCGGTGCCGACTACGCCATGCCAAACCTGTCGCATGACCAGAAAGAGTACGGCGGTCTGTACGATGCGGATAACGGCGTGATGTTGACCGGTGAAATCAGTCAGGACATGTGGGGCGGCTACAACAAACTGGTGTTGCAGTATGCGAATAAGGGCCTGGCGCAGAACATGATTTCGCAGGGCGGCGGCTGGTACGATATGTGGAACTACACCAATGACGCCAGCGGTTATCGCGGTATCATCACCGGTCTGATCCCGATCACCAGTAAGTTCAGCCTCAACCATGTGCTGACCTACGGCCACGCAGAAAATATCACGGATTACACCGACACCACTGAGCTGGTTTCACTGGTGGGTCGCGCGCAATACCAGTGGACTGATTATGTGCGTACCATCGGTGAAGTCGGTACCTTCTATCAGAAAGATGATTACAAGAATGGTTCGAACAGCAAGCAAGGCGGTCAGAAATATACCCTGGCGATGGGTCTGGCAGCCGGTCCGGAATTTATGTCACGTCCTGAATTACGTGTATTTGCCTCGTATCTGAATGATTCTGAGCATGGCGATACCTTTGACGACCATACCAAAGCGGATACGTGGAACTTTGGGGTACAGGTCGAAGCCTGGTGGTAAATTTCCTTCATTCTTGAAGCTGTTGCTGCGTTGGCTGCGTTTACTCACCCGAATCACTGACACTTGTCAGCTCATTGGGATTCGTTCACTTGCCGCCTGGCTACAACTCCAATAATTTTGGAAATGTGAAGTTATATTGTACAAAAATAAATATCCTCATTGTTATACAGCGACAGACAAAAACTTAATTTCTCTTGTAGGGGATCGTTACGTTTTTTCTCCGCACAGCAGCATCATTATTATTATTTATAAAAAGCAGAAACAATAAAGGCAGCCTTGTGTCGGGCTGCCTTTATTTTTGGGATTGTTTCAGCAACAGAGTTTAATTACTTTTCAGTCCAAACTTCTCAGTCATTAATTTCTTCAGGCTGTCGGATTGTTTACCGAATATCGCATGCACTTCCTGGCCGATAATCACCACGCCAATTGCGCCGGTCTGCTGGATAGCGCCGGAGTTCACCCGCCTGAGTTCTTTCACGGTCACCCGCAAACGGGTAATGCAGGCATCAACGTTAATAATATTCTCGCGCCCGCCGAGGGCATCAATTAATAACACCACGTCAGTCGATGGCGGAACTTCATTGTCAGGCGTTTTATTCTTCGCAGAGAATACATGCATAAAGTCTTTAATATTTACCATGATGAACACTCTCTTTCAGGAATGAAAAAAACGTGCAACCGGGAGAACCTGATTGCACGTCGCTGTTAAAAATAAGGGGTTAAGCAATAACGGATAAGCGGCGCGACAGGATCTGACAACCAAACGCCGGCAGCGTCAGCTTGCGCGGTAATATACCGCCGTGCACCATGTCGCGATAATCGTCCGGCAGCGTCACTGTCTGGCTGTCTGCCGCGTAGTTTTGCAGGAAGATAAATTCACTTTCCCCGTCGGTGCGGCGTGCTGCAGTGACGCCTTCCGGCAGTTCGGTATCTATCGCCTTCGGCAGTTTCATCTCTTTGGCCAGCGCGCTATAAAAATCAGCGTGGAACTGCTGATCATTGCGCGAGGCCAGATAATACGCCTGCCCTTTGCCAAACAGATTCACGGTCACGGCTGGCGTTCCGGCATAGAAGTCATCACCGTAAGTTGCCAGCGCCGCCGCGCCTTCCAGATGGATCACTTCACACAATTCGCTGGCACGGTACGGGCCGTTTAAGCCCAGTGCATTGCCTTCGGTGCCGCTGACGCTGTTGTGCTGGTCGTCAGTCAGGCTGTCGATTTCTTCCGCCCAGATACCCAGCACCGGACGCAACGGTCCGGGGAATCCGCTGAGGAAACACAGGTCCGTTTCGTTAACAATGCCGCTCCAGTAAGTCGCGACAAACCGCCCACCGGCCTGCACAAACGCGGTGATCCGCTCGCCGACGCCTGCGCGCACCATATACAGCATCGGCGCAATCACCAGGTCATAACCGGTTAAATCGCAATCGGCATTGATCACATCGACCGCAATGCCCTGCGCCCACAGCGCGCGGTAATGTCCGGCGACGGTATTTTCATACTCCAGCCCTTCATTACGCGGCCCGAGGGAGTCGTCCATCGCCCAGCGGCTTTCCCAGTCAAAGATAATCGCCACTCTGGCTTCCACGCGGCTGCCTGCCACCGGAGCCAGAGCCGATAAAATCCCGCCCAGTTCGGCCACTTCGCGCCCGACACGGGTATCAATATGCCCGACGTGATCGACCACCGCGCCGTGGAATTTCTCCGAAGAACCGCGGCTTTTACGCCACTGGAAATACTGCACCGAATCCGCACCGTGCGCGACCGCCTGCAGGGAAGACAGAATATGCATGCCCGGCTTTTTCAGTTTGCTGACCGGCTGCCAGTTGGTGAAACTCGGTGTCGATTCCATCAGCACAAACGGCTGCCCCTGTTTCAGGGTGCGCATCAGGTCGTGGTACATCGCGGTGTACGCTGCCAGACCGATATCGTCCTGACGGGTGTGCCACATCGGGTAACTGTCCCACGAGATGAAATCCAGCACGCTGGCGAGTTTCCAGTAATCGTAATCGTAGAAATATTCCATGAAATTGGTGGTCGCCGGTAACGCCGGATTCTCCGCTTTCAGCGGACGGATTTCCTCGCTGCAAAAACGGGTCACCTGATCGGTGTTAAAACGACGCCAGTCGAGGTTCAGGCCATGAACACCGCTTTCGCCCTGCGGTGACGGCGATTCAATCTGTGCCCAGTCGGTATACGTATGACTCCAGAAGGCGCTCCACCAGGCTTTATTCAGCGCATCGAGCGTGACATAGCGCGCTTTCAGCCAGTCGCGGAAACGTTCCTGACAGTAGTTGCAATGACATTCGCCGCCGTATTCATTGGAGATATGCCAGCCGATCACCGCCGGATGACGGGCATAGCGCTTCGCCAGCGCGCTGTTCATTAGTTGCACTTTTTCGGCATACACCGGCGAACTCATGCAGTGGTTGTGACGCCCGCCGTGCAGCGCTTTCACACGGTCACGGCCCACGCGCAGGACTTCCGGATATTTTTGTGACATCCACGCCGGGCGCGCCCCGCTTGGGGTGGCGAGAAAGACCGAGATACCGTGTTCATGTAAACGGTCCAGCACCTGATCCATCCAGCCAAACGTGAAGTGGCCTTCTTCAGGTTCCAGCGCTGACCAGCTGAAAATCCCGACTGACATGACATTACAGCGTGCCTCTTTCATCATTTCGACATCGCGAATCAGTACGTCGGGGCTTTCCAGCCACTGTTCCGGGTTGTAATCCGCGCCATGTAACAGGCCGGAAATCTTACTGCTCAGAAGAGGAAATTTCGTCATGCTTGGTCCTTAGGAACTTTAAGAAATATCAACTCCCCGGCTAATCCAGCCGGGGAAAAAGGGATTAATTGAAGACTTTGATGGAAGGAAGAACCTGGCCGTCACAGCTGAACAACGCCTGATTTTCGCGGGCGTTGCCCTCTTTCCAGTGGTCGTTGATGTAGGTCATGCCGGCCGGTGTCGCCCAGCCTGCGCCGTCAACGGCGATCCAGGTCGGTTCCCAGTAGAACAGACCCTTGCCGCGATGATCCGGCACAGCGACCAGGCTTTTGATCATGTCGCTGAGGAAGTCGGCCTGCCCCTGCACCGTGCCCGGATAGCCGCCGTCTTTGGCTTCTTTTTCCGTGAAGCTGTTTTCGGCCGCATCACAGTTTTTGGTGGTGTAACCGTAAGCGACTTCCACGACGATGACGTCTTTGTTGTAACGTTTGCTGATGTCATCCATGTTGGCCTGTAAGGCGGAAATCGGGCCGTTCCAGTAGGTGTAAAATGACAGGCCAATCACGTCGTAAGGCACCTTGCGCTGATTAATTTCATCGAACCACCAGCGGAAGGTGTCGTTTTTGGTGCCTTCCGCCAGATGCAGCATGATTTTGATGTCCGACGGATTTTTTTCGTCCGCCCGCACACCGGAAATCGCCGCATTCAGCAGTCCGGCCAGACGGTCAAACTCGCCGCCGCCCGCCCCCCAGCTTTTGCCTTCCGGCCACAAGATACCGCCGTTCATTTCATTGCCGACCTGCACCATATCCGGCACGGTGCCTTGTGCACGGAATCTGGCGATCACCTCACGGCTGTAATCATGAATGGCGGTTTTCAGTTGCGGATAATCCATTTTCTCCCAGCTTTTTGGCTTGAACTGTTTGCCGGGGTCGGTCCAGAAATCGCTGTAATGGAAATCGAGCAGGATCTTAAACCCCTGCGCTTTGGCGCGTTTCGCCAGTTCCAGCGTGGTGGCCAGATCGTTATTGCCGCCGCCGTACGGATGCCCCTGCGCGTCTTTCGGATCCACCCACAAGCGCAGGCGCACGTAGTTAAAACCGTTCTGCCGGAGGATCACCATCGCGTCGGTCTGCTTGTGGTTCTGATCAAAGAACCTGCCACCGTGTTTTTCGACGTCAATCAGCGTCGAAATGTCCGCGCCTTTGATGAAATCCGCCGGAACGTTGGCGACTTTTTTGATCACCACCTCCTGCGCCACGCCGGAAAATGACATCGCCAGCAGCACGCAGGCCATTGCGCTTTTGTTGAACATCTTCTTAGAAAAGAAAGTCATCGGATTATCCTTTTGTACTGCCAGCCGTCAGGCCGGAAACGAAGTATTTTTGTAAGGCGAGATAGAAAATGGCGACCGGCACGGCGATCAGTACCGCGCCTGCGGCGTACATCGTGTAGTTGGCTCCCATTTTTTGCGCGACCAGGTTGTACAGGCCAATCGGCAGGGTGTACTTGTCCGGCGTACGCAAAATGGTGCTGGAGAGGATGAAATCCCCCAGCGGTCCGGTGAAGGAAAACAGCGCGATCACCGCCAGTATCGGTTTCGATAACGGCATGATGATTTCGATGAAAATGCGGAAATTCCCCGCGCCGTCCATCCGCGCTGACTCATCCAGATCTTTCGGGATGGCATCGAGATAGCCTTTCATCAGATAAGTGTTCATCGGGATCATGCCGCCGACATAAATCAGCACCAGCGCCAGATGGCTGTTGATAAGCCCGAGTAACTGCGCCAGCACAAAGATGGCGATCAGCGCCGAAAATTGCGGGATCATCTGCAATAACAGAAACAACATCAGCCCGTCTTTACGGCCTTTAAACCGGAAACGCGAGAAGGAATAGGCGGTGAAACTGACGCAAATCAGCGTCAGGATCATGGTCAGGAAACTGATTTTCATTGAATTCCAGTACCAGCCGACGTAATTCACTTCGCCGTTAAACAGGTCTTTGTAATGCTGGAACGAGACGTTCTCGGGAATAATCGACGTACTGAGCAGGCTGTTACCGGCATTCAGTGACGCGCCGACGGTCCAGATCAGCGGATAAATAATGATCACCGCCACTATCAGTAACAGGAAATAACTCAGCGCAAGGCGGATAAACCGGTTTCTTTTAATACTGCTGTTCTTACTCATACCCCTTCCCCCGGTTACGCCATATCATCTTGTTTAAATGAATTGGTTGAACGGAATTGCCACAGCGCAATACCGACCACAAATATCGACAGCAAAATGGTAATGGTCGCGGCAATGGCATATTGCGAAGATGACATGGTGAGTTTATAGATCCACGACACCAGAATATCCGTTCCGCCTGCATTCGAACCGGCCACCGCCGGGCCACCGTTATTAAACAGATAGATAATATTGAAGTTATTAAAGTTGAAGGTGTATTGCGTGATAATAATCGGCGCAATGGAATATAAGACCAGCGGCAATGTAATGGTTTTGAGTTTCTTCCAGGTACTGGCACCGTCCATGGTCGCCGCTTCATATAAATCGTTCGGAATGGCCTGCAATACGCCGGTGGTCATGGCAAACACAAACGGGAAACCCAGCCAGGTCTGCATCATGATCAGCGCGGTTTTGGTCCAGAACGGATCGGTCAGCCAGGCTTTCGGTTCGATGCCTAAGGCCGCCAGAATGCCGTTGTTAATCACACCAAACGAGTCATTAAACATGCCGGCAAACACCAGAATGGTGACAAAACCCGGTACCGCCCATGGCAAAATCAGCACGGTGCGGATCAGCGCCTTGAAGCGCAAATCTTTTTGGTTGACCAGAATCGCCAGCATCACCCCTACCGTACATTGCAGCGTGGTCGCCAGCACCGTCCAGACCACCGTCCATTGCAATACGTCCAGCAAGGTCGAGCGCCAGATATTGAGCGTGAAGATATTAATAAAGTTTTTGAACCCCACCCAGTCGACGAGTTTCGCCGGTGGTGTGTGATATAAATTGTAGTTGGTAAACGCAATAGAGAAGCCGAATATAATCGGGAAGACCACCACAAACACCAGTAAAATAAAACCTGGCGTGATCATTAAATAAGGAAAACCTTCACGCAGCAGCAAATGATATTGCTTACGCACGCCGGGTAATTCCCTGCCCTGATCACGGCGTTTACCGTTTGCCCAGGCATCACGCAGGCTCCAGTAATAAAAGGCCACACCGAATGCCCCAATCAATACGCTGATAATGCCTTTGGCTAACAGAAATATCGAATTATCACGCGGCACTTCTTCGCCCAGCGTATATAAACCCCCTAATCCCTGACGCAGAAAATCATAGAACACGCCGGCGAAACAGATAAGGATGATAAAAAACAGTATTCCCTTGGCCCATTGCCGGTTATAAAACTGCCCAAAACCGGGGATCAGCGCCACAGCCAGCGCCACCGGGGCATGGTGGCTGGCGGAAAGTGGCGCCTGGTTTTCCTCATGAAGACGCATAGACACAAAGATATTCCTTTCACTGGTGAGGGAGTGAAATCACTCCCTCCTGTCAGACATACGGGATTTCAGCAGGCGTTACCGGTTACTCGTTGCTGGCTTTCGCCGCTTCGATTTGCATCTGGATATTTTTCACCGCATCGTTCAGCGCCGCGTCAACCGGTTGTTTACCGGTCACACCCAGCTGGATGCCGTTGTTGGCCGGACCCCAGACTTCCTGCATTTCCGGTACACCCGGCATGGCCGTGGCACGGGTAGACTGTTCAGCCACCGCATTGGCTTTTTCATCGTTTTTGATCATCGGATCATTGACCAGCACCGTCAGTGCCGGGATTTCCTTGGTCACTTCGTAACGCACTTTGGCGTACTTCGGCTGGTTGATGAAGGTGATGAATTTCTCGGCCAGCGGTTTTTGCTTGCTGTACGTCGAGACCGCATAACCTTTCACGCCGAGGAACGAGCTCATCGGTTTGCCGTTCGGCAGCAACGGCAACGCTTTGACGCCGTAGTTAATGCCTGCCGCTTCATACGGCTGGAAGGCCCACGGGCCGGTGATCACCGCAGCCGCTTTCTTCTCGGTAAACAGCGAGTCGATGGCGTTCAGGCCGTTATCGCCGACAATCCCTGCCGGGAATAATCCGTCGGCATAGAATTTCTTCAGGTAGGTAATGGCTTCAATGCTGCCCGGTTTGTTCAGGCCGATATCTTCGACGTTGATTTCGCCTTTGGCGTCTTTACCGAAGATATAGCCGCCCATGGAAGCCATCGCGCCGTAGGCGTAATAGACTTCGTCAAACTTGGCCAGCAGGCCGTATTTGCCTTTCGCCCTTTCGGTTTTGGAGAAGGTGTAATACTCATCCAGGGTCGCCGGAGCCTGTGGCAGCAAATCTTTGTTGTAAATCAGCACCAGCGTTTCCACCGCTTTCGGCACGCCATAGGTCTGGCCTTTCAGCTGGAAGGCGTTGATAGCCGAAGGCGTAAAGCTCGCAAGAAACGCTTTGTCGAGAGTCAGTGGTGCCAGTAAACCCTGTACCACTGCCGTGCCCAACTGATCATTGGGGATCACAACCACGTCCGGGCCAATTCCCGCCGGACCATCCAGTCGTAGTTTCTCCGTTTGCTGTGCATAAGGCGTTTCCTGCACCACGACTTTGACATTGTTCTCTTTTTCAAAATCTTTCACCGCGTCGGCAATACCGGAAGATTTCTTAATGTCTTCCCAGATAAGTAACTGACCCTCGGCTGCCCGGACGGCCTGGCTGCTAAGACTTAATGACATCAGTACCAGGGCAGTAAGGTGTGTAATTTTCATTGTTGCTCCTGAATGTGAAGGTATAACATTTTTGTAGGGTTAAACACGACGTTCAATCAACAACCTATGCCAAAAACCCTTTATATGCTGATTGAAAAGTGATTAATGTCGTCCTGAAAACTATGTTATACGTTAAACTTACAAGCCATAAATCACTACAAAAAGATGCGTATTGTGTGATCTTCTCTCCAAAATTCGAACCCGCCTGTGCAAACGCTTACACAAGGTGGTTATAGTCCGAAACATCAGCGGTATGAATTCTTTATGGGGTCAAACATGTCCAGCATCAGACTTAAAAATGTGGTCAAGCGTTTCGATAAAACCGTGACGTTGCATGGCATCAATATTGATATTGAAGACGGCGAATTCACCGTTTTCGTCGGGCCGTCGGGATGCGGGAAATCCACCCTGTTGCGCATGATTGCCGGGCTGGAAGATATTACGGAAGGAGACGTTTACATTGGCGAGCAGCGGGTGAATGACGTCGATCCTTCACGGCGAGGCGTGGCGATGGTGTTTCAGTCTTACGCGCTGTATCCGCACATGACCATTGCGGAAAACATGGGTTACGGGCTGAAAGTCAACGGCGTGCCAAAAGAGGAGATCCGTCATCAGGTGGAGATGGTCGCCAAAACATTGCAGCTTTCTCATCTGCTGGACAGAAAACCGAAGCAGCTTTCCGGCGGTCAGCGCCAGCGAACCGCCATTGGCCGGGCGATTGTGCGTAATCCGCAGGTGTTTATGTTTGATGAGCCGCTGTCTAACCTGGATGCCGAACTGCGCGTGGACATGCGCCTGCACATTTCCAAACTGCATCAGGAACTGAAAACCACCATGGTTTACGTGACGCACGATCAGACCGAAGCCATGACGCTGGCCGATAAAATCGTGGTGATGAATTACGGCAAGGTCGAGCAGATGGGCGCGCCGATGGACCTTTACTACAATCCGGTGAATCAGTTTGTCGCCGGGTTTATCGGTTCGCCGAAAATGAATTTCCTGCCTGCTGAAGTGATCCGCTGGCAGCCCGATCAGATCGAAGTGCGTCTGACGCCGGAGAAAACCCTGACGCTGGCACTGCGCACCTCCGAACTGGCGGCAGGCGATAAAGTGACGCTTGGGATCCGCCCTGAACATTTGCTGTCGCAGGAAACCGAAAACAGGCTGGAATTCAACTGCGAAGTGGTAGAACGGCTCGGCAACAGCACCTATCTGTTCGGCCAGTGTTATGGCATTGACGGCTTTAAAATGTTGCTGCCGGGCGACATGGCTTTCAACCCTTATCAGAGCCTGACCACCTGGTTTGATGCCCAGCGCTGCATGGTTTTCAGCCAGGACGGTCTGCGCATCAGCGCCCCGAGCCTTTCCCATCTGCATTAATTAATCTTTTCAGGCCGCGTTGCCGGGACACTTCACGTCCCGGCTGTTTCAGTGCTATATCTCTTTATCATGATTTTCAGATAAGGGATTTCCATGTCACTGCAATGCCGCATTCTTGATGATTACCAGAACGTTTCCCTTTCGCTGGCTGACTGGCAAGCACTTGCGCCGCAGGTGGAATGCCGGGCGCTCACGCAACATATTGCTGATGAAAATATCCTCGCCGAAACCCTGAAAGACGCCGACATGGTGGTGATTATGCGCGAACGCACGCCATTCACTGCCAGTCTGTTTGCCCGCCTGCCCAAACTGAAACTGCTGATCACCTCCGGCATGCGTAATGCGGCGGTCGATCTTGCGGCGGCGAAAAAGCATGGCGTAACGGTATGCGGCACCGGCAGCGGGCAGGCCGCCCCGGTTGAGCTGACCTGGGCGCTGATCCTCGGACTGGCGCGGCATCTGGTCACTGAAAATAGGGCGCTACGCCACAACGGCCCGTGGCAAAGCACACTGGGTTTTGGCCTGAACGGCAAACGGCTTGGCCTGCTGGGACTGGGCAAAATTGGTCAGAAGGTGGCACATATCGCGCAGGCCTTTGGCATGAACGTGTGTGCATGGAGCCAGAACCTGACCGCAGAACGCGCCGCCGAACATGGCGTGACACTTTGCCCATCGAAAGAAGCATTACTGCAAACCAGCGACGTGGTATCGATTCATCTGGTGCTCGGCGACCGCACACGCGGCTTGCTGGGCGCGCAGGAACTGGCGCAGATGAAACCCTCTGCCCTGCTGATCAACACGTCGCGCGCCGCCATTGTCGATCAGCCCGCCCTGCTCAGTGCATTGCAAAGCGGAGTCATTGCCGGTGCCGGGCTGGATGTGTTTGATGTCGAACCCCTGCCGGCAGACCATCCTTTCAGAACGCAACCCAACGTGCTGGCGACACCGCATCTGGGTTATGTTGCCGACGGTAATTATCGGGTGTATTTCACCGAAGCCGTCGAAGACATTCAGGCGTTTCTGGCGGGCAAACCGGTTCGCGTGCTGGATTAAAGCAAACGACAAACCTAAAAAACAGGCATAAAAAAACCGGGCATAAACCCGGTTTTGGCTTTCAGCGGCGACGAAACTACTTGGTTTCGTTGGCTTTGATTTCGCCCATCGCTTTCAGCTTTTTGGACATTTCACGACGTTCTTTCGACAGGTCTGCATTGCGGATGATGTAATCATCAACGCGATCTTCATAGTCGCCACGCATGCTGGCAATGATCGCCTGAATTTCGTCGATGCTCATGCCTGGTTTGATGTAGTCACTCAGGTTGTCGAGCAGCAGAACGCGTTTCTGGTTGTCACGGATTTTCTTCTCGTTGTCAGCAATTTCACGTTGTAATTTGTTTTTACGACGGAAAATGCGCACAAACTCCAGAACGTCCTGGAAACTTGGCTTATTGATATTGTCCATTTTAACACCTTCGATTAAGTTACACAGATTCAGTGACTGACTTGTCGCAACCGCTTGTCCTGCCCTGACTGGCAGCTAGCTGGAAGAGTAGCAAAGATCGGGCGGCGCGCTCAGATAATCGTCCAATAAGGTCATCTTACCCGTTTTAGGCCGCAGAAAAAAATCCCTTCATGCTTTCGGCGTTTTAACGCTGCTTATTTGAGCATCTTCTTTTTGCATCGTCATGGTGATCAGGTCGCCCATGGCCCGCAGCTGTTCCGCCACCTGTGAACTCAGCCACACGTAGCCATACACCTGCGCTTCCAGATGATTCGCGGCATTCATTTCCGACATCAGTGCCTTCAGTTCTTCCGCAGATTCATTCAGCTGATGATTGATAGTCAGTTCGTCACCTATCGTGCCGTTCATCAGCATCAGACTCAGTTTTTCCAGCGTATTGAGCATCAGCAGTTGCGCACTGCGCAACGTGCGGGCATTGAGCATCAGGAAATGGCTTTCGCGCGAACTCCAGTAGGCATCAGCCAGCAGTTCAAGGGTGCACAGCAGATTACGGCTCAGGGTCTGGATCGCGTCAAACACTTCACGCGGGATATGCGATTCTTTACTGGCGGGGGCAAACAGCGCGCGCATTTTGACCATCTGCCCCATCGTCGTTTTCATTTTACCGTGCAGATGTGGACGTTCGAGCATATTGGGTGATAACCAGGCGCTGTAGAGTTTGTTCAGCGACATCAGGTAATCAGCCATCTGTATGCGCCAGTGAATAAACGCGCGCTGCGGATAAATACTGGCGAAAAGCAGCGCCAGCAGAGAGCCGAAAATCACATCACCGGAGCGCCATAACGCCGTATCCATATCGCCCGGCCCTGCGCCACACACGACCGCCAGCGTAATACCAATCAGCAGCGCCATATACGGACGCTTGCCGAGTGTCAGATAACCGCTGACAAACATCACAATCCCGCACCACACCAGCATCAGCGGAAAGGAATACAGCTCGAGCCATAAGGCAATCAGCCCTGAAACTGAGCCAAATACCGTACCGGTGATGCGCTCCAGCACGCGCTGAACCACGTTCCCCCAAAACGAAATCGGCCCCATCACCACGACCAGGGTGATCAGCGGCCAGGTGCCTTCGGGGATTTTTGTCAGCCGGACAATCAGGAATGTCAGAATAAACGCCACCGCGATACGCAGGGCATGAGTGATGCGGTAATGACGGTAAATGACGTTATCCAGCGCAGAAATTTTCTTATCGAGACGCACGATGAGCCTGCCGTAAGGCGTGAATTCAAAGAAGGCGGTAGTTTAGCCGAGTTACCAGAGGGGATCACCCTGGTTTTTGTCAGGGATTTTGGGGGCCGGTGCGCAAGAATATGCCGGTTTTGATGATGTCTTCCATGCCTGCGCATTTTGTCATGACTTCATTGTGGCGGATGGTATCCTAGTTGCCGTCAAGTTTATCCATTCCGCACTGATTAAGGTTATTTTCGTCATGTCAGACAAGCCGCAAAAAACGTTCTACTTCCACGATTATGAAACCTTCGGTAAAAACCCGGCGCTGGATCGCCCGGCGCAGTTTGCCGGAGTGAGAACTGACGAAGATTTCAATATTATCGAAGAACCGTTGGTGATTTATTGCCGCCCTTCTGACGATTACCTGCCGGAACCGGAAGCGGTGATGATCACCGGTATTACGCCGCAGATCGCGCTGGAACGCGGGGTGATCGAAGCAGAATTTACCGCGCAAATTCACCAGGCATTCAGCGTGCCGGGCACCTGCATTGTCGGTTATAACAATATCCGCTTCGACGACGAAGTCAGTCGCAATATTCTGTATCGCAACTTTTACGACCCTTACGCTTACAGCTGGCAGAACGGCAATTCCCGCTGGGATTTACTTGACGTGATGCGCGCCTGTTATGCGCTGCGTCCGGAAGGCATCAACTGGCCGGAAAACGATGACGGTTTCCCGAGTTTTCGTCTGGAACATCTGACCAAAGCCAATGGCATCGAACATGAAAATGCGCACGATGCCATGGCTGACGTGTACGCCACTATCGCCATGGCGAAACTGGTGAAGCAGGCGCAGCCGCGTTTATTCAGTTTCCTGCTCGAGCATCGTAGCAAGCATAAACTCAACATCCTGATCGATATTCCTGCGATGGGGCCGCTGGTGCATGTCTCGGGTATGTTCGGCGCGGCGCGTGGTAATACCGCGTGGGTCGCCCCGCTGGCCTGGCACCCGGAGAATAAGAACGCGGTGATCATGTGCGATCTGGCCGGTGATATGACGACGTTGTTAGATCTCAATCCTGATGAAATGCGCGAGCGCCTGTACAGCCGCCGCGATACTTTGCAATCCGGGCAATCTCCGCTGCCGATAAAGCTGGTGCATATCAATAAATGTCCGGTACTGGCACCGGCCAAAACACTGTTACCGGAAAATGCCGAACGGCTGGGGATTGACCGTCAGCGTTGTCTCGAGAATTTGCAGTTACTGCGTCAGAACCCGCAGGTGCGCGAGAAAGTGGTCACCCTGTTTGCCGAGGCTGAGCCGTTTACGCCTTCCGATGATGTGGATGCCCGCCTTTACGACGGTTTTTTCAGCGATGCCGATCGCGCGGCCATGCGCATCATTCTGGAAACCCGTCCGGAGAACCTTCCCGCGCTCGATCTGACCTTTAACGATTCCCGTATTGAGCCGCTGTTGTTCCGCTTCCGGGCACGCAACTACCCTGCCACGCTGACCGATGCCGAGCAGAAGCGCTGGATGGCGCACCGGCAGACGAAGCTCACTGATGAACGTTTTCAGAATTATGCATTAGAGCTTGAATCGCTCTATAACCTGCATGAGGGGAATGTTGAGAAGATGGCGCTTCTCAAGGCGCTGTTTGAATACGGGAAGAAACTGGTGGGTTAATCGGTTTGCGCCTCCCCATGCGAAGGGGAAACGCTGCGAGCGGGGTTTAAAGGGCTAACATCTCGTCAAAGCAAACTTCAACTCATTGATTTCGCTTTGATACCCCACCCCAGCCCTCCCCTTCGCAGGGGAGGGAGCCGACCAAATCAGGATTCGGAAACAATCTCACCGCTCATCTGCGGTGGCTGCTGACGAAATGCTTTAGTGATGAACGCCAGATATCCCAGCCCAATCGCACCCCAGACTAAGCCCAGCGTCATTGAACTCGATTCCAGGTTCAGCCACAGCGCACCGACGGTCAGCGCACCAATTACCGGCAGGATCAGGTAACTGATGTGATCTTTCAGTGTACGGTTACGTTTTTCACGGATGTAGAACTGTGAAATTACCGACAGGTTCACGAAAGTGAACGCCACCAGCGCACCGAAGTTAATCAGCGCGGTCGCTGTCACCAGATCAAAGGTCACCGCAGACATTGCCACAGCGCCGACCAGCAATACGTTAAACGTCGGGGTGCGCCATTTAGGATGCACATAACCGAACAGTTTTTCCGGGAATACACCATCGCGGCCCATCACATAAAGCAGACGGGAAACCCCGGCGTGGGCGGCCATGCCGGATGCCAGAACGGTCACACAACTGAAGCACAGAATGACGGACTGGAAGAACTTACCTGCCACATACAGCATGATTTCAGGCTGAGACGCGTCCGGATCTTTAAAGCGCGAGATGTCCGGGAAATACAGCTGCAGGAAGTAAGACACCACCACGAAGATGATGCCGCCAATCAGCGCGGTCAGGAAAATCGCTTTCGGGATCACTTTGCCCGCGTTCGGGGTTTCTTCAGACAGCGAGCTGATGCCGTCAAAGCCCAGGAACGAGAAGCACAGAATGGTCGCACCGGTGATCATCGGCACCACATGCGCATTCTCACTGAAGAATGGCTTAGTGGTCGCCAGTGTGCCCATGCCCTCGCCCATGTAAACACCGCGAACTAACAGGCCCAGGAAGACCACCATGATCGCCACCTGCACCACAACAATAATGCTGTTGAGGTTAGCGACGATTTTGATGCCACGCAGGTTGAACGCGGTCATCATGCCGACCAGCGCCACCACGAAGATCCACGAAGGGACGCCCGGGAAGATAGCTTCCAGGTAGATTTTCGCCAGCAGGATGTTGATCATCGGCATGAACAGATAGTCCAGCAGCGATGACCAGCCGACCATAAAGCCGACGTGCGGGCTGATCGCTTTTTGCGCGTAAGTGTAAGCAGAACCGGCAGACGGGAAACGCTGCACCAGTTTGCCGTAGCTCACGGCGGTAAACAGAACGGCGATCAGTGCGAAGATATACGCGGTCGCGACGTGACCGTCGGTCAGGCCGGAAACAATGCCGAACGTATCGAAAATGGTCATCGGTTGCAGATAGGCAAGCCCCATCATGACAACCTGAACCAGCGTCAGAGTTTTACGCAGTTGTACACGCTGAGTGGCCGGCGCGGCAGATGCATTAGCAGACATGGTTCAGCCCTCCCTGAATTGCAGACACCGGGCGCTTAAACGCCTCTGAAAGCAACGTACAGGGAAAACTTCGGGAGTTATTACCAGTAAACGGGGGAGTCATCTTCACGTCTATTAAGGCGCAGGTGAAGACGGTGCGAATTTGGCCGCAGCGGAAAGAAGCACCGGCGGGCACCGGTACAGATGTGAAATATTGCCCCATATTACATTTCCTCATAGTGGCGACCGTTTTTAATTTGGGATCGCACACGAACCTTGTTATCTATCCGGATCCGGGTCCGGCCTCTGTTAAATTAGTTTGGGTACTGCCTATACAAAAAAAATAACCGGCGCCTTTAAGCGTCGGTTATCTGCAGTGCGGCGTATTTTGCACAAATCACGCATGAATGACAACATTCACAGACGTCAGGTTCAAAATTCTTTTCAAACCTAAAACATTCGCGCATGCGCATTAACCATTTCTATGCGTTTTTCAACATCCAGTCGATTTCTGTCTCCGTTACTCTTCTTTCAAATTGCAGAAGTTCATCGGATTTACAGGTGTGATAAACCTGCGAGAAGCGCTCACCGAGGATCTTCTTCAGTGCGGGCTGGTCATTGAAATCATATAAAGCATCGCTCTGGCGGATAGGCAGCGGAATACCTTCCTGTTCCAGACCGTTACCCGTGACCGGCTCCGGCAAGGGCAGATCATTATCCAGACCATATAGCATGCCTGCGAGCACGGCAGCAACCACCAAATACGGGTTAGCATCCGCTCCCGCCACGCGGTATTCCACGCGGTGATCGGCGGTGCCGCTGCACGGTACGCGAAGCGCAACGGTACGGTTATTGTGCCCCCACGACGCCTGCGTCGGCACATACATACCTGGCTGGAAGCGGCGGAAAGCATTCACATTAGGTGCCAGTACCGCCATGGAGGCAGGCATCAGCGCAATCATGCCGGCGAGTGCGCGTTTCATCAGCGCAGAATCTTCGCCATTGGCATCGGCAAACAGGTTTTTACCGTTGTCGTCGAGCACACTGAGATGGATGTGCATCCCGCTGCCCGCATATTCATCGTAAGGTTTCGCCATAAAAGTGGCGTCCATATCGTGATTTTCCGCCACCAGTCGCACCAGACGCTTAAGCATCAGGGCGTGATCACAGGCGCGCAGAATATTTTCGCTGTGGTGCAAATTGATTTCAAATTGTCCCGGTGAGGATTCCGCCACCGCGCCATCCGCCGGTAAACCCTGAATGCGCGCCAGGCGATCAATATCGCTGAGCACATCGGCAAAGTGATCGAGATTATCGACGGAGTAAACCTGAGTATGCATGCTGCGTTCCTGCGTCCCCGGTGTACAGGGTGGCTGAATATAGCCTTCCGCATCGCGCTGCCTGTCGAGCAGATAGAACTCCAGCTCTACCGCTACCACCGGGAACAGCCCCCGCTGGCGCAATGTTTGCCAGATATGATTAAGCACATTGCGTGGTTCAACGTTAAAGGGAGTGCCATCTTCGTCAAGCATGGTCAGAAGCAACTGGCCGGTATGTTCGGGGTCCGAGGCGGAAGGCGTTAAGGTACCGGGAACCGGCACACAGATGCGGTCAGGTTCGCCCAGTTCCTGGCCTAATCCGGCTTCTTCCACCACATTACCAAGAATGTCCATGGCGAAGACCGATGCCGGGAAATAACACCCTTTTTCAATTTTTCGAAGTGCTGAGACGGAAATGCGTTTGCCGCGGAAGGAGCCATTGAGATCGGTGAGCAGGACGTCGACGTGAAGGGTTTGCGGGTGACGCTCCAGGTATTGGGACACTTCATCCTGGAACGCGCTACTTCGCTCTTCAACGTGCTTAGCGAGGGGTTCGGTCCCGCTAATCTCTTTCTTGATTTCATTCATCAGTTCGGTCGCTTGCATAGGTTATCCGCCATTTGCTGGTTTCCGGCATATCAGGCACCACCATGGTGCCAGCCGGTTATCTTTACCGGGTCATCACTGTGTTCAACGCTGTGCTCTCATGGGTTCAGGATCCTCTCGGTTATGCTCAAACTCTCTTTGCGTAAACTCTTTTTTGCTCAAAATAACAGCCATATTATTAACCCTAGACTTAACATTAATTATTTGCAACATCTACATATACGCAACATATCCGTTTGAAAAGCGTGCAGGCCGCTGCTAAATTGGTCAATGCAAGGTCAATATTCTGAGCAGCGACGTGCGGGGAGGCGCGTGCTGTCAGTCAATTCATCTACTCAACGAGGCGGTATTATGGGCAATATATTTTCCACGGCATCTGCGGGAAAAGAGACGCGCTACAGACCGGTCATTGGGGTAGTCATGTGTGAAAACACGGTTGATGAAAACCCTGCCCTCACTGTCCACGAAAAATATCTGGACGCCATTTTCAACGCCGATGCCCTTCCCGTTTGTCTGCCGCATGAACTGGCGGCTCGCGAAGGCGCGATAGATCAGATTCTGCGCGGTCTGGACGGCATCTTCCTCACCGGCAGCCCCAGCAATATTGAACCTCATCAGTACGGTGAAGAAGGTGTCGAGGAGCTGGCCGATCCCGGCCGTGACCGCCTGAGTTTGCAGTTAATCCGCGCGACGCTGGATAAGAAAATCCCGCTCTTTGCCGCCTGTCGCGGTTTGCAGGAGCTGGTGGTGGCCACCGGTGGCAGTCTGCACCGCAAAGTGCAGGAGGTACCGGGTTATATGGATCACCGCGAAGATACCAGCCTGCCGCATGATAATCAGTATGATCTCGTGCATCCGGTGTATATCGAACCGGGCGGCTTACTTTCAGAATTATTACCCGATTATCAGCAGTTTCAGGTGAACTCCCTTCACGGTCAGGGAGCCAACCGTCTGAGTGAAGTCCTGACCGTGGAAGCACGCGCACCGGACAATCTGGTGGAAGCCGTGAGTGTCCGTAATCATCCGTTTGCCCTTGGTGTGCAGTGGCATCCGGAATGGCACAGTCTGACCGACCCGGTGTCGCGTCAGCTGTTTAACGCTTTTATCGCTGCCTGTCGCAAAGGCCATCAGGCCCGGCGCGCACGAGAGGAATAAACGGATGAGCGAAGTCAGTCTGGCGCCTGGTCGCCGGCTTTCTGAAATTCGCCAGCAACTCGGGATGTCACAGCGCAAAGCCGCCGAGTTGTCTGGCCTGACACACAGCGCCATCAGCACCATCGAACAGGATAAAGTCAGCCCCGCCGTCAGTACTTTACAGAAGCTATTGCGGGTTTACGGGCTGTCACTTTCGGAGTTTTTCGCCGAAGAGCATAAAAGTGACGCGCCGCGGATCGTGATTAATGCGGCGGATTTAATTGAAATCGGCAGCCGCGGCGTGTCCATGCGTATGGTCCACAACGGCACGCCAAACCACACCGTTGCCATGTTGCTGGAGACCTATCAGCCAGGCAGCACCACGGGCGATAAAATCAAACATCAGGGCGAAGAAGTCGGCACCCTGTTAGAAGGAGAAATCATCTTAACCATCAACGGTCAGAGTTACCCGCTGCGTGCGGGGCAAAGTTATGCCATTAACACCGCGAACCCTCACAGTTTCAGTAATATTTCGACGCGGATTTGCAGGATTGTCAGCGCGCATACCCCTAATACCTTCTAGTTGTCACCGGCTCCGGGCGCGGCAACGGGAACCCAAAGAAGGATGTCACCATGACTGCTCAAACAGGAAGTCCCCGCGCTGCCGGTGTGCCGCACACCGACAGCTATTACGCCAGTTCTGTCAACGACCACGCGCCGTGGCCGGAGCTGACGGACAATATTGAGTGCGATGTCTGCATTGTCGGTGCCGGTTTTACCGGCATCTCTTCTGCTTTATATCTGTGTGAAGCCGGCTATGACGTGGTGGTGCTCGAAGCCGCCCGCGTCGGCTGGGGTGCCAGCGGGCGCAATGGCGGCCAGGTGGTCAATTCTTACAGCCGCGATATTGATGTGATTGAAGACCGCTACGGACGCCAGACCGCTGATATGCTCGGCAGCATGATGTTTGAAGGCGCGAACATTATCCGTCAGCGCATCGATCAGTATGCCATCGACTGCGACTATCGCCCCGGCTGTATTTTTGCCGCGCTGAGTGCGCGTCAGTTGTCGAAACTGCGCGACCAGCAAAAACTGTGGAACCGTTACGGCCATACTGAACTGACACTGCTGGATGAAACTGCCGTGCGGCGTGAAATCGCCACCGACCGTTACGTCGGCGGGCTGCTGGATAAAAATGGCGGCCACCTTCATCCGCTGAATCTGGTGCTGGGTGAAGCCGAAGCGGTGCGACGTCACGGCGGGCGTATATTTGAAGGCTCAGCCGTCACCCGGATTGACCCTGGCGAACCGGCGTTAGTGCACACGGCCAGAGGTCAGGTGAAAGCTAAATATGTGATTCTGGCGGGCAACGCCTATCTGAGTCAGCAGCTTGCGCCACGCCTCACGCGTCTCAGCATGCCGTGTGGCTCGCAGATTGTGGCAACCGAACCCTTGTCGGATGACATGGCGCTTTCATTATTGCCGAACAATTACTGCGTGGAAGACTGTAACTATCTGCTCGATTATTTCCGCCTCACCGCAGACAACCGGATGTTGTACGGCGGCGGTGTGACCTACGGCGGCAAGAATCCGCCCAATATCGATTCAGTGATCCTGCCCAAACTCAACCGCACCTTCCCGCAGCTTAAGGGCGTGAAGATTGATTACCGATGGGGCGGCAATTTTCTGCTGACGCTGTCGCGCCTGCCGCAGTTTGGCCGGCTGGAAAATAACATCTATTACATGCAGGGTGACAGCGGGCACGGCGTGACCCTGACCCATCTGGCCGGTAAGCTCATCACCGAAATGCTGCGCGGCGACGCCGAACGTTTTGATGCGTTCGCCCGGTTGCCGCACATGCCATTCTTCGGTGGCCGCAATTTCCAGGTGCCGTTTACCATGCTGGGCGCGGCGTATTATTCCCTGCGTGACCGTTTAGGCGTGTAAACCTTTTACCCGGGTAAAAACCCGAACAGCCCCCCGCAGTTTCTCTGCGGGGAGAGGCGTGTGTCAGGCTTTTCCTGCCACCGGAAATTCACTGTCAGTGCCAACTTCGGGCAACTCATTCAGATCCGGCTCGATCCCTTGCGAAATGTAATCTTTTGCCGCAATGGACTGTTCATTGCCTTGCGCATCGCGGATAAGTACATGTTTGATCGCGCCGTCTTTCATCACCTCACGGTGTACACCGGTAAATTCACTCATTGTGGTTTCCTTTTTGATGAACTGCACATAGACATCACTCATCTTTAAGCATAGTTTTTTATTCTTAAGTGCAACTAATAAAAATCCTAAATGACCCCAGCAACGCGCGCATTTTCCTGATAAATTAGAGGTATTGTCACTGATGACGACACCGCACGCCCCCGCACCACTCATGCCTTACAAGGAGAACGCTCTTGGACGCCAGCACAATTAATACTCTTTTCTTTATTGGCGCCCTGTTAGTCGCAGCGAGCATTTTGCTCAGTTCGTTCTCTTCTAAGCTTGGCATCCCTATTTTAGTCATTTTTCTGGCGATCGGCATGCTGGCAGGCATCGATGGCATTGGCGGCATTGCGTTTGATAATTACCCCGCCGCCTATCTGGTCAGCAACCTGGCGCTGGCGGTGATTTTGCTCGACGGCGGGATGCGCACCCGCGCCTCTTCCTTTCGTGTTGCCCTGTGGCCCGCGCTGTCGCTGGCAACGGTCGGTGTTCTGATTACCGCCGGTCTGACCGGGCTGGCGGCCGCGTGGTTGTTCAATATCAACCTGATGCAGGGCTTACTGATTGGCGCGATAATCGGTTCAACCGATGCGGCAGCCGTCTTCTCGCTGATTGGCGGTAAAGGTCTGAATGAGCGTGTCAGCGCCACGCTGGAAATTGAATCCGGCAGCAACGACCCGATGGCGGTGTTCCTGACCATCACCCTGATCGACATGATATCTAAAGGTGAACACGGCCTTAGCCTGATGTTTGTTGTTGATGTGGTGCGCCAGTTTGGCCTCGGCATTGTGTTTGGTGTGGGCGGCGGCTGGCTGCTGCACAAGCTGATTAATAAGATTACGCTGGCGGCCGGGCTGTATCCGCTACTGGCGTTCAGCGGTGGTTTGCTGGTGTACGCGGCAACCATGTCACTGGAAGGCAGCGGCATTCTGGCGGTGTATCTGTGCGGTCTGATGCTCGGCAATATGCCCATCCGCAACCGTCACGGTATTTTGCAAACCTTCGACGGGCTGGCGTGGCTCAGCCAGATTGGCATGTTCCTGGTGCTCGGTTTGCTGCTGACGCCCAGCGATCTGCTGCCTATTGCTATCGCGGCGCTGGCGCTGTCATTGTGGATGATCCTGCTGGCGCGTCCGCTGTCGGTGTTTGTCAGCCTGATCCCGTTCAAAAACTTTACCCTGCGCGAACGCTTCTTTATCTCGTGGGTGGGCCTGCGCGGTGCAGTGCCGATCATTCTGGCGGTGTTTCCGATGATGGCCGGTCTGCCCAATGCCACGCTGTATTTTAATGTCGCCTTCTTTATCGTGCTGGTCTCCCTGCTGCTTCAGGGCACGTCATTAGGCTTCGCGGCCAAAAAAGCCAAAGTGCTGGTGCCGCCGCAACCGACGCCGATTTCCCGCGTCGGTCTGGATATCGATGTGTATAACGACTGGGAACAGTTCGTGTATCAGCTCGGCTCCGATAAATGGTGCGTCGGCGCGGCGCTGCGTGATCTGCAAATGCCGCAGGCAACACGCATTGCGGCGCTGTTCCGTGGCAAAGAGATGCTGCATCCGACCGGCAGTACGCGGCTGAAGGAAGGCGATATTCTTTGTGTGATCGGGCAGGAAAAAGATTTACCGGAGCTGGGTAAGTTGTTCAGCGACAGCAATAAAGTGGTGCTCGATGACCGTTTCTTCGGTGATTTTATTTTGCAGGCCGATGCCCCGCTGGATGCGATTTCCCAGTTGTATGGCCTGAATCTGGAAGACACCGTTGATCAGTCGCAAACCCTGGGACATTTCGTGATCAATCTGCTCGGTGGCGAACCGGTTATCGGCGACCATATTGAATGGGACGGGCTGACGTGGACAATTGCGGAAATGGAAGGAAATCGGGTGAGTAAAGTCGGCGTGAGGATTGTGACGCAGAAGGCCTGAAAAGTAGTTTTATCAAAAGCTTCCTCAGATAATGCAAATCCCGGTGTGACACCGGGATTTGTTCAGATTAGCGGTTAATCGATCTCGCCATGCGGGTATAGGTATGGCGTACACCGCGGATCGCAATACTGTAAGCCATGATATTCTCGGGCAGTGCGATCCCCATATAACCTGTATCGCCGATGTGATGCAAATCAGCGCCGGCCATTTTGCTCATCAGCGCAATTTGTCGCACCGTACTGACATCTGCGCCTTCCTGTGACGTGCCGATAGTGGTCATTGCCAGCGCGCCGTGCGCATGCGCACGGGCAATCAGCGACGTGACTTTCTCCTGGCTCATCCCCGGAACGGTTCCCGGAGCAGGGATCAGAACAACATCTGCACCCTGTGAGGCAAACCAGGCAACATCTTCTTCGCTGATAATGGCAGCACCACTTTCCCGCACCACACCGGCACCGTGCATTTTACCCGTGATCACCACAGCATGGTCTCCGACAGCCTGACGAATATCACTGATCGCCAGTCCCAGCGCGCGGTTGCTGACACCGTTGTTCGGATTGCCGGTCAGTACCAGAATTTGCGCCCCCATTTCAACCAGCTTACGGGCGTTCTCTGCCGTCGCCATCCTGCCGGGTTTCATTTTCCAGATATCCTCATGCGAGGAGGCAAATTCAGGATCCACCGCTTCCAGATTGACACCAATAATGCGACCGGTAAGCCTCTGCAATTCGTGCAAAATATGTTGAGGTGCGATATCTGCAGTCAATCCTTTGATCTCCGGACTCTCAAGGTCAAACATATTGATCAGTAAAATATCTGCACCCTGTGACGCGGCGAGCTCCGCATTGCTGACGTTGTTCAGTAAAGGCTGAGTGATGGCGATCGTTTCACTGACTAACACGCGGCCTTCGCTGGCACGGATAGCATAAAGAAGCATCTCCCGGTCCATGTTAACGATATCCGAAGCACAACAATCCAGTAATCGTTTCTTTGTCATGAGATAGATGTCCTTATTGATTCACTAATTCACGAATTTCACTGGCTATAATTTCCGCCTGTGTACCAATGATAACCTGAAGACCTGAATCTCCACGTTTTATCACCCCCATCGCTCCCAGTTTTTTTAACGCTGACTCCCGGATCATCTCCATGTCGACAATTCCGAGGCGTAACCGGGTTATACAGGCATCAACCCGTATCAGATTTTTTCCTCCGCCCAGGGCATCGAGACAGGCGGCAGCAAGCTGTGAGGCGTTAATTGCAGGACTGGCAGCACAATGATTATCTTTTGCCAGCCCGCCGCTGATACCAATCGCGAAGAGTAAGGGCAGATTATCGAAAAGTGTTGGTCCTGCTTTAGTCACATAAGCAATGTCAAATACGTCTGGTTGTCCCGGACGTAACAAGAGTCCGGCAACGGGTAGCACAGCAATAGGCAGCATTAACGCTTTGCCTAACCGCTGCATGATGACGAAAAAGTTCCCTTGCATAAATTCACCTGAGGTTGTTATTCATCCGGAATGGTAAAAAATCTTATGATTTAAGTACCAATTATGTACCACTTGGATACCATAAGGAAACTTGTGTTATTATGCAGTCTGGAAGACTTAGTTTGTGATCATGCTATCATTATTAATGAGTTTCTAAGAAAGTCAGGATGGACAGATTGATTTTCCAAATAACAACTGGTTCACTATTTAATAAACCACTCTGTACAATACTGGATAAACAATGACAACTTCTCCCGCCAGCCTGTTTCAGCTTGATGCCAGCAATGGCATGCCGCTGTATATGCAGCTGATTAATTCCGTTAAATCGGCGATTGCCAGGCATGAGCTTCAACCGGGAGATGCGATCCCATCAGAGCGTGACCTGGTCGAGTCGCTCAACATCGCGCGTGGCACGATCCGCAAGGCGTTTCAGCAATTGCTTGAGGAGGGAATACTTATCCGTAATCAGGGCTCCGGCACTTTTGTCGCCCCGCATGTCCGCCAGTCCCTGCCGCTGCTGGAAAGTTTCAGCGAAATGGCTGATGCCAGCGGGGGAAAAGCACAAAGTGAACTGGTGGGATATTTGCGGCGGGCATCAACGCCGAAGGAACGGGAAATTCTGCGCCTGGCGGATGAGCAAAAAGAAGTCGTCGAACTGACCCGTTTACGAAAAATCAACGGCATCGCCGTTTCTCTTCAAACGGCCATTCTGCCCGCACATTTGTTAGATAAAATTAATGAACTCGATGAGTCCCTTTACCTGTATCTGGAGAAAAAAGGCTCCCCGGTGCTGAGAGCGAGCCAGCATTTTAAAGCTGTGATGACAGATAACAAACTGGCCTATTATCTTGGTATCAAAGAACATCATCCTTTGTTACTGGTGACGCGAACGGGTTACACATACCATGAGCAACCTGTAGAATACACCTGTACATGGTGTCTTAATGATTATTATGATTTTACTATCGAGCTGCGCCTCCCCCAAAAATAAAAAGGATTGTTCTTAGCACAGGTTTCAACATCCATTTTTAACAGTTCGTAGCAATGCCTTTTTATCATCAGGTATTGCTCCTCCCCGTTTTTAATTAAAGAATTAAAAATTTCTATTCATTTGTAAAATAGCCAACAATAAACCATTCACTAGATATATTATTAGGGCGTAATGAAAGCTATGATAAATGCATCAATAACAAAGTTAAAACAAGACGCGTCTGCTAAATTAATTATTGTCAGTTATTCCCCTACGGGTGGCGGACATACCGCACGTTTGTTAAATATCATTACATTGGCATTAGAAAAAAAATCCATTCCCGAGGACAGTATCGTGATATTTCACGTTCCCTGCCCATGGGAAGGGACGCCGCGATCCCCTCTGGTGGCCTCACTGGCCAGGAAACTGGTCAGCCAAAAAATTCATGTTTGGATTGCCGAGTCTGATAAATCAATTTACGGATATTTAAATAAAGATACCGGCGGTTCTGACGATGCCAATATTTTGCAACGTGTCACACATTTCCCCTTACGCAATCAGCAGAATAAAATCAATACCAGTGAAAAAAAACAAAAAATCATAACCAATTTGAATGAATGTGTTTATTTTAAGAACGACACCTCAGAAAATGCGTTATCCGTTATTTCAGCAAAGGATCTGATGTCCGGGGTTTTAGCGGAATTTGGTCACACCGTCATCGCTGAGCGAACTTATTTGCTGACTGATATGGATCCCTATTTACAAAAAGCCGCCTCATCGGCTGGTGTCCCCGGGAAACGCTGTCTGGATCAGCAAAACCATGCGATATTACTCAATCTCAATGACACCCAACTCAATTTGTTACCCAAATATGCATTGTTGTCTAAAGTCCTTGGCGGATACGGAGAAAAAATCTCCCATATTGATTTAGGAGGATGCAACACACTCAATAGCCTGTGTGAAATCGCTACACGCCTGAATATTTATAGCGGAACACCGAAATATATTTCCCGCATAAAAATTGCTGACTTACTGCTGACCTTCGCCCTTTCAAAAGAACAGATTGATACCCGGCTGAATGAGTCTGATAAACCTTTCGCAGGTGTGATATGTGGCTCAGGCGTGAAACATGGCGGAGATGCCCGAAATATCATCTACGTTTATGCCCATAAGAAAACCAATATTATCGCCAGATGTGTGAATGAAAGGATGCTCGCGGGTGATCCCGCTTTCTGCGAACTGATATTCCTCTTCTGTGGCGCAGGCGCCGTGGGAAATCTGAATGCCATGCATCTGGCTTATTTAGCTGACGCGGATGGTATAACCACTGCGGGCGCAGGCACCGTGGGCGAATATGCTTATCTGAGAAAGAAGGCAGGCTGTAGTTCCAGGCTATTGATTTTGCCGATAGAAGGCCACAATGAGCAGGAAAAGAATGCGGATGTTATCTCGCAAGATAATGTCATCAAAGCTTTTGTGGTAAGAACGCTGCAAAGCGAACAACTTTCTGATTCTCTGCAACGTTTCGTGAGTGGTGCCAGCCGAAGTCGGGAGGCACCGCAGACCATGAATGAATTTATTACTGCCATAAGCAATCCGAACACCTATGTACAGCAAGCTTATGACCTGCTCTTCAGTGATGCCTCGACGGTCAATTTCAGCAACATCCAACAAGTTGAACAGCTGATGAACCAAAATCCGTTGCTACGGGCCACGCGTAAATATCTGAAGCTGGTTTTTCAGTCTCTGAGCGCCACGAACGGAAAAAATAGTCTTTCAGTTTCATTCCAGCAGGGGTCAACCCATACATTCGCCAATGTAAAAGAACTGAGTCGTACCTTACAAAACCCCGCAAGCCTGGCACAAATTATCGGACTAAAATCTCCCGGTCAAGCCGCTGAGATGCCACTGCTCAGGGAGGTCAGGCAGTATTTCTCAGGACTGGCGAACGGCGATTCTCCCCCGGCGGGAGCGGTGGCTAAGCTAAAAGAAGAGTTTGGGGAATTTATGGTGACGGGTTTTTGACGCTATTTTTCACGACGGAAAATCTGTGCCGCGAGGGGCGGCACAGAGGATGTGTTACTGGGCAGCCTGCGGGTCTTTGTCGTAGTCAGAACAAGACTGATAACCTTTGTTCATGACATGACCGGTGTCGTTAAAGCTGACGAAGTAGGTCTGAGCTTTACCATCACGCGGTGCGACCGCATAAGTCTGACACGTCCCTTTCGCATGGATCAGCGTCGCTTCCGTTGACGGTGGCCCTGCAATAGCACGAACCTGCGATTTCGTCATCCCGACTTTCACGTCGCTGACGACCGGCTCTTTCACATAGCTCGCTGCACGGTCATAAGTCTGACACCCGGCCAGTACCGAAACTGCTGTAGCAACCACAAGTAACATTTTCTTATTCATAACTTCTCCTCCTGAGTATTTTTGTCTTGTTAAGCATAGAAGACATAAGGGATTTCGCCAGCCGATATGACTTTTATTTGTTGATTACACCATATTTTAAGTTTTTTCTGATAACCGGTACTGACAGTTTGCGCGTGGCCGGAGGGACATTTTTGTGTGGGCAAAAGAGGATATTCAGGGCTTTTTGATCTATACATGAAAGAGATAAGCCATTGAATGCGCGACAAGGAGCCATTCCTGATGCATTTGGATCGACGCCGGTTCGTTACTTTGCTGGGTGTGATTGCCCTGATGCCGATACCCCAAACGGGCTTCGCGACGCCCCGGGAGGTTGCTATGGATACTCTGTTGATTGAGAAACCCGACGGCGGTGTGCCGAATAACACGTTACCCGTGTTGATCTACCACCGCGTTATTCCGCCTGATACCCCCGATAATGCCGAATATCTCGAACACCTTTTCCGCGCCAACGGCTGGCCGCCACAGTGGCGTTATCCCGTCTACACCTTCACGCATTTTCATTCCAATACACATGAAGTACTGGGTGTTTTTGCCGGTTCGGCGAAGCTGCAACTGGGCGGCGAGCACGGCAATATTATCGAGGTGAAAGTCGGCGATGTATTACTGCTTCCGGCCGGGATTGGCCACAAACAAATTTCCGCCGATGAAGATTTTATGCTGGTCGGGGCGTATCCGCCGGGCATTAAAGCCGATTTATGCCACGACGAAGTGCCGCAACTGGCGGCGCGCACCAAAGCAGTCAAGGCCGTCCCGCTGCCCGCCACCGATCCGGTGACCGGACACAGCGAAGGCAGCCTGCTGGTATGGCATCAAAAATAACTGCAACATCACGCAGCGGTCAGGGCGAAACGCGCCACGGCTTTTTCCAGCCGCTGTGACTGCTCAAGTAACTGCTGGGAAGAGGCTGCCGCGTGATCCGCCAGTTTGCCGTTTTGCAGTGTCAGATGGTTAAGCGCGGTAATGCGTTCGGAGACATCGTGAACACTTTGTCCCTGGTATTGCGTCGCTTCTGAAATCTCCTTCACTAACGTGCTGAGGCCATTGAAGATGCTGATGATCTCTTCCAGGCTCTGGCTCAGCACCGTGACCGACGCGGAACCCCGGCTGATTTGCTGTACGGAATCATCAATCAACTGGTGAATACCGCGCGTCGAATGGCTGCTCTTTTGCGCCAGCAGACCGATTTCTTTCGCCACCACCGCAAAACCGCGCCCGTGCTGCCCGGCATGTGCGGCTTCAATGGCGGCATTCAGTGCCAGAATGTTGGTCTGAAACGCCACGCTGTCGATCATCGACACAATACTGCTCATTTCTGAAGACTGGCTGACAATCTCTTTCATCGCCGTATCCACCTGCCCCATCACTTCACCGCCGCGCGTCGCAACGCCTTTCGCCTGCCCGGCGCGTTGACTGGCCTGCTGTGCATGGGCGGCGTTTTCTTTCACGCGTTCATTGAGATGGGTGATATGTTCAGTGGCGGCTCTGAGTTCTTCGCTCTGAATCGCCGCCTGCGCCGACAACTCTTCGTTACCTTTCGCCATCTGGTTGATATTGAGCATGATATGCGAGGAGGCATCACGCACTTCACTGACCAGTTTTTGCAGGCCGCGCTGCATATTGCGCAGGCTGACACCCAGCTCGCGCACTTCAATCACCCGCGCCTGGTCATCTTTGACATCGCGCGATAAATCCCCGGCAGCCAGCACGCTGATATGGCCGATCATGCGTTGCAACGGACGGATGATCCACGCCGACACGCCGCGCCAGACCAGCACCGCAATCACCGCCAGTAGCACCAGCGCGCCCATAAACAGCGTTTTCGCCTGCGTCAGCGCGTTGAGCAGGCGGTCGCTCAGGGACACCGCGGTATGCTCATTTACCGCCAGATAAGCATAATATTTTTGACTGAAATCATCCTGAAAGGCCTGGATCGGCACTTCAAAGAAGGTGTCGATATTGCTGTTTTTTTGCAGCCCTGCCGCCTGTTCCCGCAAGCCGTCATAGAACATCTGATAGCTGGCTTTCAACTCGGTGGCAGCCGTATCGGCGTTTTTCGTCATGCCTTCGAATTGTGTAAAAGCTTTTTGCGACGCGGCAAGCGAACCCAAGGATTCTTCCATCAGGCTGTTCCAGCTGCCAACCGAGCCGGTTTCTTTATCCTGCATGTAATAAATACCGGCACGGTTCAGTTTGTCACTGGCCATCAGCAACTCCATGCGGGCTTTATCCATGACGGCTTGCTGCTGACGCAGACTTTCGGTGGCAATAACGTTGTTACGGGCATCCTGCAGGATTTTGGTGAGCACCACGGTGGAGAAGATTTGCAAAGCAGAAAACAGGGCGATAACGCAAATTACCCCAAAAAGGATCCCCCGCGGACGTTTGGTGAACCCCGATCGAAACAATTTGTTGAATGGCATTTTACCAATACGTAAACAAGAAGTTAAATTCATGATTATTCTGCGTTATTTAGAGAAGAAGCAGAATTTTACGCGCGGGAAATGACAAAAATATTTCAGGGAGCGGCGCTGAACCGCTCCCTGCGACTCACTTATTGTTTCGGGAAGATCCACACATGGTTTTCGGGAAGTGCCAGACGGCAATGCTGCGGGTCGCGCACGTCTGTGCCGTAAGCGCGGATCACAAAATCATCGCCGGCGGTACGGAACAGATATTCCCAGCGGTCACCGAGATACATGCTGGTCAGGAGCGGCAATTCCAGCTGATTCTCGCCCGGCCCGTCGGCCAGCACCACGCGTTCGACGCGGATCACCGCGGTCCCTTCCTGCCCTGCCTGTACCCCTTCACCCGCAAGCCCCCACAGCACCCAGTCGCTGCCTTCGATACGCGCTTTGCCATCACGCACTTCGGTGACTTTACCGTGCAGACGATTGTTGCTGCCCATAAATTCTGCGGTAAACAGGGTCTTCGGCGAACCGTACATATCCTGCGGCGTACCCTGCTGTTCAATTTTGCCGTTGTTGAGCAAAAGAATGCGGTCAGAAATCGCCATCGCTTCGTTCTGGTCGTGCGTCACCATCAGCGCCGACAGCCCGAGTTTAATGATCAGTTCGCGCAGGAACACCCGCGCCTCTTCACGCAGTTTGGCATCCAGGTTCGACAGCGGCTCATCGAGCAAAATCACCGGCGGGTTGTAGACCAGCGCACGCCCAATCGCCACGCGTTGTTGCTGGCCACCGGAAAGCTGATGCGGATGGCGTTTGCCCAGATGTCCCAGCCCCAGCTGATTCAGGACATCCTGCACACGCCGGGTAATTTCATCCGCCGAAACCTTACGTAATTTAAGCGGATACGCGACGTTCTCAAACACGGTTTTGTGTGGCCACAGCGCGTAAGACTGAAACACCAGCCCGAGATTTCGCTCTTCGGCCGGAATTTCACTGCGCGGTGTGCCGTCGTAGACCTTATTTTTGCCGATGACGATGGTGCCTTTCACCGGTTTTTCCAGCCCGGCGACGGCACGCAGCAAGGTGGTTTTTCCGCTGCCGGAAGGCCCGAGCAATGACACCACTTCACCGCGTTTCAGTTCCATGGAAACGCCCTTCAGCACCGGATTGTCGCCATAAGTTAAGTGCAGATTGTCGACCGATAATTCAATCATGTAATTTGACTCCGAAACGAAGGGCAATACCCAGACCTAACACCACCAGCAGGATGTTAATAAAGGAGAGCGCGGCAACGATATCAATAGCCCCCGCCGCCCACAGGGAAACCAGCATCGAGCCGATAGTTTCCGTGCCCGGCGAAAGCAGATAGACACCGGTGGAATATTCGCGCTCGAAAATCAGGAACATCAGCAGCCACGAACCAATCAGGCCGTAACGCGACAGCGGAATGGTGACGTGACGGGTGATCTGCCCGCGCGTCGCACCGGTACTGCGCGCCGCCTCTTCCAGCTCCGGCCCGACCTGCAACAGCGTCGAGGAGATCAGCCGCAGGCCGTACGCCATCCACACCACGGTATAGGCCAGCCAGACACTGAAAATCGTACTGCGCAACGATCGCAGCCAGACCACCAGATTGTCGCGCAACCACTGTGACCACGGCATGCCGGAAAGCCAGCCGGATTTGAGCGCGTTATCCAGCCACATCGGCAGGAACAGAAACACCCACAGAAACGCCAGACCGGCCAGCAGCCCCGGCACTGCACGCGGCACCAGTACGCTGTAATCGAGGAAACGGGTCACGCCGTCCGGTTTACGGTGCATTGCAATACCGATAAACAGATAACAGGCCACGGCCAGCGCGCCGCCGATAACCCCGATAGCCATCGAGTTGACGATAGCGCGCAGCAGGTTAGGCTGTTCCCAGATAGTACGGAACGTGTTGAGCGAGAGTTCATCCCAGATGGAAACGCCGACACCCCAGTTGGAGATAAATGCCCGCAGCATTACGCCAATCAGCGGAACGCCGATGGTCACCGTCAGCCAGAACGCCACTACAGCCCCGGCCACCCAGCGCCATTTGCCGAGCGGTAAGGCTCGCGCCTGGGAAGCTTTACCTTTCACCGTCACGAAACGGTTTGCGGTACGCATCAGGCGGCGCTGCAACATTACCAGCGGAATAGTGATACATATCAGTACCACCGCCACCGCCGCCATCAGATGATAAGACGGCGTACCGAGTTTGTTAGTCAGTTGATAAAGATAGGTCGCCAGCACCATGTTGCCTTCCGGATCGCCCAGCACCAGCATCAGGCCGAACACTTCCAGCCCGAGGAAGAACAGCAGAACGGTGGCGTAAAGAATCGACGGACGCACCATCGGCAGACTGACAGCCGTCATCACCTGTAGCGGCGACGCACCGGCAGTTCGCGCGGCTTCCTCAACATCCGACCCGACGCTGCGCAGCGCCGAAGAGATATACAGATAGGCGTGCGGAACGTGCGTCAGACCGGCAATCACCACGATGCTCGACATGTCGTAGATGTTCCACGGCACGAAACCGAGGATCGCCTGTGCCCACAGTGAGAAGAACCCGACCGGCCCGGCGGCCACCACGTAGCCGAAACCCAAGACCATCGGCGACACAAAAATCGGCACCAGGATCAGCGGCTCAATGACGCGTCTGCCCGGTAAATCCGTACGCACCATCAGGAACGCCAGAATACCGCCGAGCGGAATGGCGATCACCACCAGCCCGAAAGCCAGAATAAAACCACTTTTCAACGCTTTGTAGAAATCCGGATCGGTAAAAATAAATCCAAAAGATTCGAGGCTCCATTCTTTCGACGGTGAAAAGAACGGCGCGGAGAGGAAACTTTGTATCACGATAAACGACAACGGGATGTAGATAACCAGCGCCGTTATCAACACCACAATGCCGCGCGGCAGGCTCTGCCACTTTCTGCGCAATGCATTCATGTTACTTCCCTTCGGTTAGAAACAAGGAGAGCGAAATCAGGCAGGAAAAAGGAAGCGCGACGGAAAAGGCCGCGCTTCGATATGTCACTACATGTCACTACTTGGCAGCAGCGGTACGCCATTGTTTGATGTAATCGAGGCGTTTTTTCTGTTGCAGGTATTCCAGCAGGGTTTCATCCACCGGGATGGGCTTGAGCGCATTGCCTAACATTTTGGTCATACCGTCGATGTCGTTTTTGCCTTCGATATCGTTGCGGATGGAGGGAATATCGGCCTGATTGGCCAGAATGCTCTGCCCTTTCTCGGACAGCACATAGTCCAGCCACAGTTTGGCGGCGTTGCTGTTTTTCGATTCCTGACTGATGAAGGAGACGCGTGAAAGCACTAGGGTGTAATCCTTCGGATAGGAAATCCCCAGCGACGGGTCCGTTTTGGCACGGGCTTCGGCATAGGACCCGAGGATGTTGAAGCCGATCAGGTTCTCGCCGGATGAGACGCGTTCCATCATGGTGCCGGTAGAAGACTGCACCGCCAGGCCGCCTTTGGCGACGTCAGCCAGTGTTTTGAAATAATTTGGGTCGGCTTTGAAATCCTGCACTGACAACATGAAACCCAGACCGGACTTTTCGATGTCGTAGGTGGTGACTTTTTTATTGAATTTGTCGGTCTGGCTGGCAATCAGTTTCGCCAGCGCCGCGTGAGAATCAGGGACATCACCGGCCGGGATAAGACGTTTGTTATAAATAAACACCACCGGCTCATAGGTCGTGCCGTAAGCTTTGTCTTTCCATACTGCCCATTTTGGCAACTGGCCCTGTTCCGGGGATTTATATTCCTGCGCGTAATCGGTCGCCAGTTTCAGCGCGGTGTCCATTGAGGAGCTCCACACCACGTCACCACTGGTGCCACCAGCGGCCTGTTCGCTGATATAACGGTTGTACAACTCGGTACTGTTCATGTCGTTATATTCAACTTTGATGCCCGGATAAGTGGCCTCAAAGCCCTGAATCAGCGGACCTGCGGCTTTGGTGTCGGTCGTAGAATAGACCACGACTTTGCCTTCTTTGGTCGCCGCATCGACGATTTTCTGATAGTCGGCCGGGTAGCCCTGAGGTAGTGCAGACATTGCAGAGGAAGACATCAGTACAGCCGCAGCAATCAGAGAGAATCGTAAGTTGTTCGTCATTATTGTTAACCTCTAGTTACATTTGGGAAACTAAAAATCAACATAGCGCATAACATCTGACAGGCAATGGGGTAATTTTTTTATCTTCCCGATTTGTGAGTCGGGGCGTTTTTTAGGCAATTAACACCATAAAAACCACAGCTAAAATGCAAAACAGGCCAATCCGATGACCTGTTTTGCTTAGCACTAAAACTGCGCTTATTGGAAATATCCGGCGGTATCAATATCCGTCAGTAAATCCTGATGAGTGGGTTTCCAGCCCAGAACATGGCGGGTGATCTGACTGGAAGTCGGATTGTTAAGCGAGGCAAAGTGGGCAAACCAGCTAAAATGTGCTGCGGCCTCTTGCGCATTTTTACTGATTACCGGCAGATTCAGATGTTTACCAATCATTGTGGCGATCTCACGAAATGGCACACCTTCTTCTGCGCTGGCGTGATAAATAGCATTTTGCGCACCTTTCTCCAGCGCCAGTACAAATACCCGTGCAGCATCAAAACGGTGAACCGCAGGCCAGCAGTTTTCGCCATCGCCGGGATACGCCGATTCCCCCTTTTCCCGCGCCATTGCAATAATCATCGGCACAAATCCGTGATCGCCTTCGCCATGAACCGACGGCGGCAGACGCACCAAAGAAACACGCACGCCCTGCTCTGCCAGATTAGCGACGGCAAGTTCAGATGCCACGCGCGGATTCTGCCCCTGCGGATCGGGTAAATCATTTTCCGTCGCCAGACGTCCGGTGTTTACCAGCGCCGTGCCGGACGTGACGATCAGCGGTTTATGGGTGCCCTTCAGCGCAGCGCCTAAAGCGCCAATCGCCAGCCGGTCTTTTTCACAGTTCTCGTGAAACTTCGAAAAATCATGAATAAACGCCATGTGGATCACACCATCAGCCTGCGCTGCGCCGGACCTCAGACTGTCCAGATCTTCAATACTGCCGCGAAGCACGTCAGCCCCCGCGTCAGTCAGCGCCTGCGCCGAGGCATCAGAACGCGCTAAACCGAGCACCTGATGGCCTGCACGCAGTAATTCCTGCACCACTGCAGAACCGACAAAACCTGTAGCACCTGTCACGAATACACGCATTGCGAATTCCTCTGTTGTTGGCTCAATCTGCTGCTTACGAAACAGAATATAATGGCTGGAGAAAAGACGATCTATGCGCTAATGTCCGCATTATCTTTGCAATCGTCCGGAGTCGTTCATGGACCCTCTTTCTGATGTGTTATCGCTGCTGAAGCCGCGCAGTTATATGTCCAAAGGTTTTGAAGCCGGAGGCGCCTGGTCGGTACAATTTCCCGCGCATTATCAGTCGATTAAATGTAACGCGATCATTACCGGCGAGTGCTGGCTGGCGGTCGATTCGGTGCCCGGCGCGGTACATCTCAAAGCGGGTGATTGTTTTGTGTTACCCAGCGGTCGCCCGTTCCGGCTGGCCAGCGATCTGAGTATTCAACCGGTCGATGCCGGACTTATTTTTCAACAGGCACAGGATGGCGGGACCGTTTCATGCAACGGCGGCCATGATTTCTTCCTCACCGGTAGCCGGTTTGCGGTCAGCGGCTCTAACGCCACCACGTTGCTGGCGATGCTGCCGCCGGTAGTGCATATCTCAAAAGAATCCGACAAAGAGAGTTTGCGCTGGGCGGTTGAACGGATGATGCAGGAACTGCGTGACCCGCGACCAGGCGGATTGCTTATCGCGCAGCATATGGCACACATGATGCTGGTGCAGGCGTTGCGGATGCACGTCGATAACGCAGCAAAAGATGAAAACAGCGGCTGGTTTGCCGCGCTGGCCGACAGGCAGCTATCCCGGGCGCTGAATGCCATGCATGAAAATCCGGCCCAACGCTGGACGGTGCAGACGCTGGCGGAACGTGCAGGTATGTCGCGTTCGGTGTTTTCACAGAAATTTAAGCTGGCCGTTGGCAGTGCGCCGCTGGAGTACCTTACGCGCTGGCGGATGTTGCTGGCCGGAGACCGGCTGGCGAACAGTAAAGAACCGGTGTCCGCCGTGGCGCTGTCACTCGGTTATGAATCTGAAAGCGCCTTCAGTACGGCATTCAAACGCACGCTGGGGTGCTCACCAAGGCAGTACAGCCAGCGTGAAGCGGGCTGAGACAAAGCAGGAATGTTGAGAAGACACGAATTTCAGATACAAAAAAAGCCGCTAATTGCTTAGCAGCTTTAATGTGTTGTTTATGGCGGAGGAGGAGAGATTCGAACTCTCGAATGGTTTCCCATCGCCGGTTTTCAAGACCGGTGCCTTCAGCCGCTCGGCCACCCCTCCGTAAACAACAAGCACTTTACGACTTCAGTCGTTCAGTACGGGGCGTAGTATACAAGACCGGAAAAAAGATGCAAACATTATTTTCAGTCTAGTTTGTTGATTTTATGAGCATTTAAACCGCATACACAAAGTCGTGCAGACATAAATGACAGACACAAAAAAAGCCGCTAATTGCTTAGCAGCTTTCTTGTGTTGTTTATGGCGGAGGAGGAGAGATTCGAACTCTCGAATGGTTTCCCATCGCCGGTTTTCAAGACCGGTGCCTTCAGCCGCTCGGCCACCCCTCCGCAACGAAGCGAACTATAAACAGTGCCGATCCGCTTGTAAAGTCTGAACATGTCCGATTGCCTGAAAAACAGGCATTCGGTTCGCAAGCGGCGATTTAAGCATCATTTCGGTGACTTTGTCCTCAGGATGCCGCTCCCTGCCCGACCTGAGCAGGTAAAGAAGGGTAAAACGTCTTTAATGACACACCGCAACTCCTTACACTGCAACCTGTTTGTATTTTCACCGACTCCAATTAGATACCCAAAATAATTTGGGTCGCAGGAAGGCGGCAAGAGAGGGAGTCCCGATGAGCTTACACAGGTAAGTGATTCGGGTGACCGGGCGAAGCCAACGCATCTGCGACACAAAGTATGAAGGGCTTAAGTGAGAATTTTATTATGAACCGCATGGATCGTATCGTTGCCTCTTCGTCATCACGCGCTGGCTCGCTGCTAAGCACGCACCGGGTGCTGCGTAATACTTATTTCCTGTTAGCACTAACCCTCGGCGTTTCAGCAATCACTGCGACGGCAAGTACGGTTCTGAGATTGCCGTCTCCCGGTTTTCTGCTGACCATCGTTGGCTTCTATGGCCTGATGTTCCTGACCTACCGCACGGCTAACAGTCCTGCGGGGATTTTGTCTGCCTTCGCACTGACCGGCTTTATGGGTTACACGCTGGGGCCGTTACTGAGCTCGCTGCTTTCAGCCGGTGCCGGTGACATTATTATGCTGGCGCTGGGCGGGACCGCGTTGGTGTTCTTCTGCTGTTCAGCCTACGTGCTGACCACGCGCAAAGACATGTCGTTCCTGTCCGGCATGATGATGGCAGGTTTTGTGGTGCTGCTGGTGGCGGTGATTGCTAACCTGTTCCTGCAAATTCCGGCGCTGTCACTGGCGATCAGTTGCCTGTTTATTTTGTTCTCCGCAGGGGCAATTCTGTGGGAAACCAGCAATATTATTCACGGCGGCGAAACTAACTATATTCGCGCGACCGTCAGCCTGTATGTCTCGCTGTACAACATCTTTGTCAGCCTGCTGAGCATTCTGGGCCTGTCATCACGTAACTGATCATGTCTGATGCGTATTGAAGCCCCGCCGAGTGCGGGGCTTTTTATTTTGTCTTACCGGCGTTTTTGCTAAACTGACCGCCGCATTTTTACAGATTTGAGGTTGTATGCTGGAGTTTGAAGGTCAGGTTATTGAAACCGACGCTCAGGGATACCTGAAAGACAGTCAGGCGTGGCAGGAAGGTATGGCACCGCTGCTGGCTGCAGAAGAAGGGATCGTTCTGACTGAGGCCCACTGGGAAGTCGTGCGGTTCGTGCGCGAGTTTTACCTCGAATTCAACACGTCTCCCGCCGTGCGCATGCTGGTGAAAGCAATGGCGCAGAAATACGGCGAAGAGAAAGGCAACAGCCGTTATCTGTTCCGGCTGTTCCCGAAAGGCCCGGCCAAACAGGCTACAAAGATCGCGGGCCTGCCAAAACCGGTGAAGTGCCTGTGAAAAATTTCAGTATTTGATCGTAAAATCGCTGTAATGGCCGGGCGCGGCCGGCTCGCTGAGCACGCGGTCCACGCGTGCATGTTTTGGTCCGCCCTGCTTCAGCCAGGCTAAAAGCTGATCCACTTTCTCCTGCTCACCGCACGCCACCACTTCGACGCTGCCATCCTCAAGATTTTTCGCGTAACCGGTCAGACCTAAACCGGTGGCCTGATGTTGGGTCGCAAAACGAAAACCGACGCCCTGCACCATGCCGTACACATAGGCGGCTATACTGACTGTTGCCATAATATTCTCTCCGTTAGCGGTATGGTTCGTTGCAATTTGACCTGCATGACCGGACAATGTCGCTCTTTTTTGTCTCCGAACTGACAGAACCTAATTTTATGACTGCACGTTTAATTCTGGCCAAAGGCCGTGAAAAATCACTTCTTCGTCGCCACCCGTGGGTGTTTTCCGGCGCTGTATCACGCATCGAAGGTAAAGCCAATTCCGGCGAGACTATAGATATTGTAGACAGTCAGGGAAAATGGCTGGCGCGCGGCGCCTATTCGCCGTCCTCCCAGATCCGTGCACGCGTCTGGACATTCAAACAAGATGAAGACATTGATATCGCGTTTTTCATCCGCCGTTTACAACAGGCACAGAGCTGGCGCGATTATATCGCCAAACGTGACGGGCTGGACGGATACCGCCTGATTGCCGGTGAATCTGACTGCCTGCCGGGCATCACTATTGACCGCTTCCAGAATTTCCTTGTGCTGCAATTGCTTTCAGCCGGTGCAGAATATCAGCGTGCCCCGCTGATTGCTGCACTCCAACATTGCTATCCGCAATGCGCTATCTGGGATCGTTCTGACGTCGCTGTGCGTAAAAAAGAAGGTCTGGAACTGGCTCAGGGACATGTATTTGGCGACGAACCTCCTGCCCTGCTGCCAATCCAGGAACACGGAATGAGCCTGCTGGTGGATATTAAAGAAGGCCACAAAACTGGTTTCTACCTCGATCAGCGTGACAGCCGCCTTGCCGCCCGTCATTATGCCGCAGGCCGCAACGTGCTGAACTGTTTCTCTTATACCGGCGCTTTTGCAGTGTCTGCGCTGATGGGGGGCTGTACCAAAGTCACCAACGTGGATACCTCGCAGGCTGCGCTCGATGTAGCCCGTCAGAACGTTGAGCTGAACAACCTGGATTTGTTGAAAGCAGAATTCGTGCGTGAAGACGTGTTCCAGCTGTTGCGCAAATACCGCACTGAAGGCCAGCAGTTCGATATGATTGTGATGGATCCGCCGAAATTCGTTGAGAACAAAAACCAGCTGGCAAGCGCCTGCCGGGGTTACAAAGATATTAATATGCTGGCGCTGCAGTTGCTGCGTCCAGGCGGAATTCTGCTGAGCTTCTCCTGTTCCGGTTTGTTGCCCACGGATTTATTCCAGAAAATTCTGGCTGATGCGGCGCTGGATGCCGGTCGTGAGATCCAGTTCGTTGAGCAGTTCCGTCAGGCAGCCGACCATCCGGTGACCGGCGCTTACCCTGAAGGACTGTATCTGAAAGGGTTCGCCTGCCGTGTAATGAACTGACAAAATAAGCGCGGTGTGCTGTTGCGACGGCACACCAGCGAATTTTAAGCAGATTACGTGGTCAAAACTTGAAATAGCCCGTTTTATCTCCATATAGAGATTAATGAATTATTTTGGGAGGTGACTATGATTGCCAGTAAATACGGTATCGGACAGCAGGTTCGGCACAGAATGTTAGGTTATCTGGGTGTGGTCATTGATGTTGATGCGCAATATTCGCTCGATAAGCCTGACGTCAATGATGTCGTTGCTGATGATTCAATGCGTACCGCTCCCTGGTACCATGTCGTGATGGAAGATGAAGAAGGCCAGCCGGTTCACACCTATCTGGCTGAAATTCAGATCGATCATGAAGCGGCGCGTTCCCATCCGGAACAAGCCTCGCTGGACGACCTGGCGGCGTCAATCCGCAATCAGTTACAGGCACCGCGCCTGCGTAACTGAGAATGATGGCTTTTTCCTGACAGATGAAAAACAAAAACCGGCACCAGCAGCCGGTTTTTTTACGGGCAGGATCCTCAGACGTTTACTTTTCCATGTCCAGTCGCGGGATTTCAATTTTCGGACAGCGATCCATCACCACCTTCAGTCCGGCCTCTTTTGCCAGCACCGCAGCCTGTTCATTAATGACGCCCAGTTGCAGCCACAGCACTTTCGCTTTAATCGCAATCGCTTCCTGCGCCACGCCATAAGCAGCATCGGCATTACGGAATACATCCACCATATCTACCGGATGAGGGATTTCTGCCAGCGAACCATACGCTTTCTGACCAAGCAGTTCCTGTCCTGCCAGTTTCGGACTGACCGGGATGACCTCAAAGCCCTGAGAAAGTAAATACGCCATTACGCCGTAGCTTGGACGGCCAGGATTATCACTGGCCCCCACCAGCGCGACGGTTTTCACTTCTTCAAGAATCTTGCGAATATCATTGTCTTGCACGGGTTTATCTCCTTTGGCCTGTATGCATTAAGTGTAACGCAGCCTGACCATTCCGACAGCTTCAGCGAGAAAAAGAGCTGCGCTCAGGCGCTTCTCAGTGGGAAATTAAAACATTTTGTAAAACTTTGACACACAATCGTCATTCCTGAATAATAGAGGATGAGCAACGTTGTATCTGAGGAGAGAAGAATGAAAATCTGTCATGCGCTGGTCGCATTAGCGAGTCTCAGCCTGATGGTGTCAGCTTCGGCGACCTCACTTAAATTGTCCCCCGATGTCGATGTTCTGGTGATCGATGGCAAACAGATGTCTGGCGCAATCCTTAAAGGCGCGGACAGCCTTGAACTGGATGGCGGTCAGCACCAGATCCTCTTTCAGGTCAGCAAAAATGTCAGTTCTGTGACTCAGCAGACACCGATGCTCTACCATTCGCCTGCACTTATCGTCACTTTCAATGCTAAAAGTAATCGTTCCGTTTCTTTCGTGTTGCCAAAACTGAGCAATGACAATGAAACGTCGCAATTTAGCCAGCAGATGAATTATCAGCTCGTTGATGAACAAGGCCGTCAGATACCGACGCAACGCGACGTCCTGAACAGGTTTAATCGCGGGCATGCCGCCGACGCTGAAAAATTAATGATGACCTATAATTTGTCGGGCGCGCGCGCGGCGGTTCCTTCATTCGCCAAAGGCAGCACGGATAAACAATCGGCGCTAGCCACCGACGTAACATCCCAAATTTCTGTCGTTTATCTTCATCCATTGTGGACACGTCTGGCCGCGAACGCTGGCTTTGAGCGGTTGTTGCTCTGGTTAAAACTGCCGGATAATCAGGAACGGACGTCATAACTTAACCTGCGTCACGCATTCCCCCTTCTTAGCGCCGAATTATTCCCTCTGAGCTATGCAGTAAAACGGAGTTTCAGTATTCTGTGATCCACTTTTATTTTCGCGTTGAAGGGAATTAGATGGAATACACGACCCGCACGATCGCAAAACAAAAACATATAGCCCTGGTCGCGCATGACCACTGCAAAAGTACCCTGCTGAAATGGGTTGATAAAAACGTTGCTGAGCTTTCGCAGCATGTCCTTTATGCCACCGGCACGACGGGCAATTTGGTTCAGCGCAATACCGGCATTGATGTCAAAAGCATGCTGAGCGGCCCGATGGGCGGCGACCAGCAAGTGGGCGCACTGATTGCCGAAGGCAAAATCGATATGCTGATTTTCCTCTGGGATCCGCTCAACGCCGTCCCGCATGATCCGGACGTGAAAGCTCTGCTGCGTCTGGCGACCGTGTGGAATATCCCGGTAGCGACCAATCTGTCTACTGCTGACTTTCTCATCCAGTCCCCGCTGTTCCGGTCTGAAGTCGAAATCACTATTCCTGACTATCAGCGCTATCTGTGGTCACGCCTGAAAGAATAATCCTTCAATGCGGTGATTTTTCAACGTAAGAAGCCCGGCGCCTGCCGGGCTTTTTGTTGATGTTATCTACGGTTTTCGCTGGACCGGTACGCCGATATCTTCAAGCTGTTCAACAAAAACAGAAGGACGTTCTTTATCCTGCAGCAACCAGACCTGATGCTTCGCACGCGTCATCGCCACATACAATAAGCGCCGCTCTTCAGCATCCATGAAGTTTTCCGGTTCAGGCAATAACACTTCTTCCAGCAAAGATTCCCGTGCGGGGGCAGGAAAACCGTCATTGCCTTCGTGCAATCCGACAATAATGACATATTCAGCCTGTTGTCCTTTACTGGCGTGAATCGTCATGAAATCAAGATTAAGCTTTGGCCAGCGGGTCGCGGCTTTCTCCAGAATTTGCGGACGAAGATGGTGATAACGCGCCAGCACCAGAATATGTTCATCGGCGGTGGCATAACCACTGAGTTTATCCAGCAATTTTTCCATCTGGTCCTGAGGCAGGATCACGACATTCTTTTTGTTGCCTTTGGTCAGACTGTTCAGCGGCTTCTTCAACTGATAAGGGTTCTGCTGCACAAACTTATTGGCGATTTCTCCGATGCGGTCATTGAACCGGTAAGTCGTATCCAGCGCGCATTGCGCCCCTTCGCCAAAATTGTCTGCAAACGCCGTGGTCAGCGACAACTCAGCCCCGCTGAAACGGTAAATCGCCTGCCAGTCGTCCCCCACAGCAAACAAGCTGGTATGCTTATTAAGTTTACGCAAAGCCGAAAGCAGCAGCGCACGCTGGGGGGAAATGTCCTGGAATTCATCCACCAGAATATGCTTCCACGGGCTGACAAAACGCCCTTTTTCCAGAATATTGACTGCCTGATGGATAAGCCCCGAAAAATCAACCGCGCCCTCTTCTTTCAGTGCGGTTTTCCAGGCTTTCATCAGCGGTGCCATCAGGCGAATACGCTTAGTAAACAGATCCCTGACTTCTTCCGGTGCGTTTTCAATCATCTGCGCCTGGCTGCCACCGTGCATACGCATCAGGCTCAGCCAGCGCTCAAGGCGACTTCCAAGACGCTCCGCCAGCGATTTATTTTTCCAGTAATCTCCGTCAGGAACCGTCCACTCCAGTTCGTCGGTCATCCATTGCCGCCAGCCGCTGGCCTGCACTTTTTTCTCGGCACACTGCTGTTGCCACGTCTTAATCAGTAAGCTGCGACGGGCTTTCGAGTCGGTTTCAAGTTTGCTGATTTTGGGGGCTTTCTTGCTTCCTTCCTGGATAATCTGCAACGCAAGCGCATGGAACGTCTTGGCCTTGATGCCTTCCGTATGCAGACGCTCTTTGATACGCCCGTTCATTTCATCTGCTGCCTGACGCCCGAAAGCCAGCAACAGAATTTGTTCAGGATGCGCTTCCTGACGGCGCAGCAGCCAGCCCGCGCGCGCCACCAGTACCGACGTTTTACCACTGCCCGCGCCAGCCAGCACCAGCACCGCATCTTCACCGTTCACGACAGCACGGCACTGGCTGTCATTAAGCGGCGACACTTCAACGGTATCAAAAAAGTCACGGTTATCGGCAATCACTCTGTCAGTCCATGCCAGATTGCGCCGGTCAACGCTGCGTTTACCCTGCTCAAGCCAGCGCAGGCAGGTCTGGTAATCTTCCCGACAGTTATCAAATTCAGTAAGACGTTCAACAGGCACCGGGATCGCAGAAAATGCCTCAGTGATGTCTTTCTGCACATCAGCCAGATCAACACGTTTGAACCATTTATCTTGCTGTTCAATCTGCAGGATTTTTTTAACCTGTCCGTGTAATACCCCGGCGCTGACCTCGCTCATCTCCAGACTCCAGGTCTGCCAGATATTGAGAAGGTACTGATAAAAACGCTGGGTTTCCTGCCATTCAGTGCCGTGCAAACGGACCACTTTTTGCTCCGGCAATTCAAATTCGAGCTCCCCCCAGACGATACCGCGCTTGCAGCGGATCTGGATAAGCTGATTAAAAGGGATCAGGTAGTGATGTTTGTCGCCACTGACTTCCACGCCTGCATTAAGCAGGCGCACCCGGTTATAAGGGTGCTGCGCCAGATGTTTCCCGAATGAGGTCGATTTCAATTCCATATCATCACACCGTGTTTTCTCTTTAATTCCTGACATTTTACATGCAAGAGCATTTAAGAGTTTACCTTTGATAAGCGCAGGCGATCCACGCGCCAAAACAGAGTAGAATAAGGGGTATGTTTGCGTTACGTGAACATGAAATTTATCAATTTTTTAATCTCTTCGGGAAGAGCTGCCATGCGCACCGTACTCAATATTCTCAACTTTGTTTTAGGTGGTTTTTTCACCACGCTTGCCTGGTTGCTTGCTACGCTGGTCAGTATCGTGCTGATCTTTACACTGCCACTCACCCGCTCTTGCTGGGAAATTACCCGTCTTTCACTGTTGCCATTTGGCAATGAAGCCGTGCATGTCGATGAACTGTATCCGGAAAAACGCAACGTGTTACTGTCCGGTGGAGGTACTCTGTTGAATATCTTCTGGTTTATTTTTTTCGGCTGGTGGTTATGCTTGTCGCATATCATTGCCGGTATTGCGCAATGTATCAGCATAATTGGTATTCCGGTGGGCATTGCAAACTTTAAAATCGCAGCCATTGCACTCTGGCCGGTAGGACGCCGGGTCGTTTCCGTCGAGCTGGCAAAACAAGTCCGCGAAGCTAATGCAAGCCGTCAGAGAGAAAACGGACGCATTCGCTGATTGCGGTGTTTCATCATTTTTGAATTTTAAGGCGGGGTTTTTTCGTGCTTTCTATTGCACCCGGTTTACGGCGTTATGCTTATAACAGCAATGTTCTTTATCACATCAGAATTTTCATTGCGCTCACAGGCGCTGCGGCATTGCCGTGGTGGTTGGGGCAGTTTACGCTGACAATTCCCCTGACACTCGGCGTGGTTGCAGCGGCTCTTGCTGACCTTGACGATCGTCTCGCCGGTCGTCTGCGCAATTTGCTGATTACCCTGGTCTGCTTTTTCATTGCTTCAGCTTCCATAGAATTACTTTTCCCTTACCCGTGGCTTTTTGCACCAGGACTGATGATTTCAACCTGCGGATTTATCCTGCTGGGAGCCCTGGGCCAGCGTTATGCCACGATTGCCTTTGGCGCGTTGCTGATCGCCATATATACAATGCTCGGCACCAGCATGTATCACATCTGGTATCAGCAACCGCTGATCCTGCTTGCGGGTGCTATCTGGTACAACCTGCTGACACTGGCTGGCCATATTATTTTTCCCATACGCCCCTTACAGGATCAGATTTCCCGTTGTTTCACGCAACTGGCGGCTTATCTTGAAGCCAAAGCAACGCTGTTTGATCCCGATCAGGAAGATAACAACCAGCAACTTGTCGAGCTGGCCATGGCCAATGGTCAACTGGTCTCCACACTCAACCAAACGAAAAATACGCTACAGACCCGGCTGAAGGGGGATCGCGGCCAGAAAGGAACACGTCGGACATTGCATTATTATTTTGTGGTGCAGGATATTCATGAACGCGCCAGTTCGTCCCACGTGCAATATCTCAAGCTCAGTGAACAATTCCATCACAGTGATATTTTGTTCCGCTTTCAGCGTCTGATGAGCATGCAGGCACGGGCCTGTTTACAACTGTCACAATGCATTCTTTATCGTCAGCAATATACCCACAACGGCCAGTTCGAACGGGCGTTTTCCCGGCTGGAAGAAGCCCTCAAGCGCCTGGAATCTCACAATGAACACCGTGAAACGTTGCAGGCGTTGCGCCATCTGTTACGCAATCTGCATGCGATTGATGCGCAACTGGCAAATATTGAGTCTGAGCAGTCTCTGCCGGAAAACCAGACCGGCAAAAGCCCGTTTGCGGAAGACCGCCTGACCGGCCTTGATGACATCTGGCTGCGTATTTCACGTCATTTCACACCGCAATCTGTATTGTTCCGCCATGCAATTCGTATGTCTGTGGTGCTCTTTGTGGGCTACGTTTTCATTCAGGTTAGCGGCTTAAATCACGGCTATTGGATCTTGCTCACCAGCCTTTTTGTCTGTCAACCAAACTACAGTGCGACCCGCAGAAGGTTAGCACTAAGGATAATCGGAACACTTGCCGGTATTGCACTCGGTATCCCTATCCTATACTTCGTTCCTTCCGTTGACGGACAAATGATTCTGATCGTCATCAGCGGATTATTGTTCTTTGCGTTCCGTACAGTGCAATATGCACAGGCCACGATGTTCATCACCCTTCTGGTGTTGTTATGCTTCAATTTGCTGGGCGAAGGATTTGAAGTCGCTATTCCGAGGGTAATAGATACCCTGATTGGTTGTGGTATCGCCTGGGCGGCAGTAACTTTTATATGGCCCGACTGGAAATTCAGACAACTGGATAAGGTTGTCAGCAAAACGTTCGATGCTAATTGCCGCTATCTTGATGCAATCCTGGTGCAATACCATCAGGGGAAAGACAATAGTCTCGACTATCGTCTGGCCCGTCGTGATGCACATAATTGCGATGCCGAACTGGCGTCCGTTGTGTCGAACATGAGCTCTGAGAGAAATAACGATCCGGCGACCCTCGAAGCGGCGTTTCGCCTGTTATGCCTCAATCATACGATGCTGAGTTACATTTCGGCGTTGGGTGCTCATCGCGAAAAACTCAATGATGCTGAAACCCTGAGATTGCTCGATGATGCAGCATGCTGCGTTGACGGTGCTTTGCATCATCTGCCTTCTGAAGCAGAACGCATTCAAAATGCGCTCGGGCAACTGACTGCGCGTATTCAGTTGCGAACAGCAGATATCGACAGTAAAGAGCAACTCGTGCTTCAGCAGATTGGATTACTGGTGGCCCATTTGCCTGAACTCACCAGTCTCAATACTAAAATCCTGCCGGCAAAGAGTCAGCTCTAGTTGCAGATACCCTACGCAAATTTAGTGCACGACCATTGATAGCTGCTCTTTGTGATGGTTAAACCAGTGAGTTAATAATTCTCTGGATTCCACCGGCAAAGCAGCTTCATGGAAGCCTAAAATTGCCCCTTCCAGCGCCATCAGTAAATTAATCCCTAAATTCTTTTTTTTAATGGCACATAGTTTGAGATAGGTATGGCAGGCACCCTGCAACCGCAAGTCTCCCGAGTTCTCAATGCCGACTTGCCAGAGCATCCTTTCGAGCGCCAGCGAGAGATTGGGTAAATCTTTCAGGCGGACCGCTTCGCTGTTTTTTTTCAGTTCTTTATCCCGCAGCATGCCTTGCAACGATAATCTGCCCAGTTCGCATAGCGCCTTGGGATCATTCCATTGCCGGGCATTCACTTTGAAATAACGCAACTGCACATCCATGCCCCGCTTGCGATAGATCAGCCTCTCCATCTTCTTGCGGCAAAAATGCGCTTCGGTTTCGCCGGTCGCTCGCAGATAAAGTTCACCATCAGAAACCAGGGCGAACATGACGCGGTCAGCAGACAGGCTCATCCCCCCAAATTGGGTGCGGGAACGAATATTGCCCAGCGGGGAAAAAATCTCCAGACACTCGAGCACTCTTTTTTTTGATTTGTTTATCATTGCGTTATCCTTTTCACGTTAATCCCTTGCTTCCATTTTGAGTTACCAAAACAGCTAAAAGCAAAATACGCAATCTTATGAACCGCAACAAACATAAAATGCCGTTACAGCCTGTTGCCTTCAAAATTTGCGAGATATCTTGGAAAAATTGGGTTGATCTTTGCTCACCGCCAGAGTACTGTACATACATACAGTAACTCACTGGGGTACATCTTTATGCGAACTCAACACCATACAAATCATCATTTTAGTCAGCTTGCTTTGCCCGTTACTCCGTCACAGGTAAATACGTCTGCATCCTTGAATAATGGTCTGATCACTGAGTTCGTCTATAGTGCGAGCCAGCCTGCTTTTGCGCAGTTACTGCTGCCCTTACTGCAACACTTAGGTATGCAGTCTCGCTGGTTGTTGTGGCTCACGCCTCAGCAAAAACTGAGCCGTCATTGGTTATCTCAGTCAGGGTTGCCGGTGGATAAGATGGTGCAGGTAAATCAAATTACGGCGATGTCGACAGTGGATGCGATGGAGAAAGCATTGCAGACGGGTAACTACAGTGTCGTGTTGGGATGGCTTCCGGATTTGAGTGATGCTGAGAGGGAAAGATTGCAAATTGCCGCGCGTCAGGGAGGGGCTTATGGCTTCATTATGAAACCGACAATTGAACAGAATTCAGCTTGTGGACATCATTCAACAGTAAAAATTCACTCTTCCGTATACCATTAGTTCAAAATAGGAATTTTCCTATGAAAATAATGCGGAACTTAGTGATTTGTGCTGAATAATGCCTGCAAGCCAGTAAAAACGGGCTTCCGGAATGCCGATTAGAGCCAGAATTTGTCAGCAAATTGCCAAACACGTTAAGAAATGTGTACATTTTTCCCTTTTTTTCCACGGTGTTAACACATCAAGCTTGTAAGTTTCGCGCCACGTTGTAGACTTTACAACGCCAAGGTTGCTCGATAATGCCAACGTAAAGTGGCAAGTTCTGAAATGAAGCAATAATCTTGGCGTAAGGATTTTAACCAAGGGCTTAAAAAGCTTAAAGCTCAATTGCCTATTTGGATGATAACGAGGCGCAAAATGAAAAAGACAGCTATCGCATTAGCAGTGGCACTGGCAGGTTTCGCTACCGTAGCGCAAGCCGCCCCTAAAGATAACACCTGGTATACCGGTGGTAAATTGGGCTGGTCCCAATACCATGACACTGGTTTCGCAAATGCTTACAACGGTATCGGCAACGGCCCTACCCACGAAAGCCAACTGGGTGCAGGTGCGTTCTTGGGTTACCAAGCGAACCAATACCTGGGCTTTGAAATGGGATATGACTGGCTTGGCCGTATGCCTTACAAAGGCAGCGTAAACAACGGCGCGTTCAAAGCACAAGGCGTTCAGCTGGCTGCTAAACTGAGCTACCCGCTGACTGACGATCTGGACCTGTACACCCGTCTGGGTGGTATGGTTTGGCGTGCAGATGCTAAGGGTAACTTCAACAACGGTGCTAATGGTCGCGTAAATGATCACGACACTGGTGTTTCTCCACTGGCAGCCGTAGGTCTTGAATACGCAGTAACCAAAAACTGGGCTACCCGTCTGGATTACCAGTGGGTTAACAACATTGGTGACGCGGCTACCGTTGGTGCACGTCCTGATAACGCAATGCTGTCTGTAGGTGTTTCTTACCGTTTCGGTCAAGATGAAGCAGCTGCTCCAGTTGTTGCTCCAGCACCAGCTCCAGCTCCAGTTGTAGAGACTAAGAAATTCACTCTGAAATCTGATGTTCTCTTCAACTTCAACAAAGCGACTCTGAAACCAGAAGGCCAACAGGCTCTGGATCAGCTGTACAGCCAGTTGAGCTCCATCGATCCTAAAGACGGTTCTGTTATCGTTCTGGGTTACACCGACCGTATCGGTTCAGAACAATACAACCAGAAACTGTCTGAGCAACGTGCTCAGAGCGTAGTAGATTACCTGGTATCTAAAGGTATCCCTGCTAACAAGATCTCTGCACAAGGCCAGGGTAAATCTAACCCAGTTACTGGTTCTACCTGTGACTCCGTTAAAGGCCGTGCTGCTCTGATCGACTGCCTGGCACCAGACCGTCGTGTAGAAATCGAAGTTAAAGGCTACAAAGATACTGTTACTCAGCCACAGGCTTAATAACACTCTTTAGCTTTTGCTCCAGATACTAAAAACCCCGCCATGGCGGGGTTTTTTTTTGCCTTCAGTCAGGGGAATAGCTGACTCCCTGAGACACGAAAGCAAATTATCCGGGATCTTTCTTGCCGAGGATTTGTTCTAAATCTTCTTTGAGTGAAGACATCTGATTCGCATATTTCTCTTTGCGCTCAGCATCTTCAAGAAGCTGAATGATTGTGTCAGAAAGCGTTACCCCCCGCCTTTGCGCCAGTCCCGCTAAACGCTGCCAGACCAGAAATTCTAAATCGATAGATTTTTTGCGAGTGTGCTGATGCTCGGCATTGAAGTGACGCTTACGGCGTGCACGGATAGTTTGCTTAAGGCGGTTTTCCAGCGCAGGATTCATATTATTAACAATCCAGTCTGATACTTTGACCGGCTCGTTTTCCAGGCTGAGAAGTTGATTCACGGATTCCTGGGCAGCGCTGTTTTCCAAATGGCGGGTGATCCGCTCACCTTCCCGGTGTTTTTTCACCAGATACTTCCATTTCCAACCACTTTCGAGATTTTCCAGTTGCTGATATTTCATCGTGAACTCTTCGGTGACCACGTAACTTTACTAAGCATAACAGCTTTAATTCAATTTTCACTCCAAATAAAACCGCTTATTCTGGTTGTTTTTTGCTCACCCGTACAACAATGTGCACTAAGAACAATTCTGCTATGACTCTCATTGTATGCAGCCGTATTTATTCTTGTATAATCGCACTTTCCCTTTTTATAGAAAACAGCTAACACATTGACCAATAACCGACTTGACTGGCAGCTTTTACTGCCCGACTCCGCGCCTTACGAGGCAATCTTTGCAACGGCTGCCCAGTTAGCCCCTGTCGATTTCGCAGGAATTCAGCCTCGGCTGGAAAATGGTTTAACGCTGTTTTGTCATCCCCGCTCACGTCCGCGTTTTATGACGCTCAAGGCGCAGGAAAATCGCGAATACTTGTCACGCATCGCACAGGTAGTCAGCGATTTACTGCCTGAACCGGCTGAAGTCAAGGGTAACCGCTACCATATTGAAGGCAATAGGGTAACGCTGCTGGCAGCAAAGTCTGCCGAAGATGCCTTCGCGGCTAAATCGACCTGCCAGTATCGTGAATGGGTTGAACCTGAACAGCTGTTCGGGTGCGTGCGCATTTACAAAGAACAAATTCAGCTGGAGCCAGGATTAGTACATCAGGTGAATGGTGGTGTACTGGTCCTTTCTATCCGTACTCTCATCGCGCAGCCTCTGATGTGGTTACGTCTGAAACAGATGATCACTGAAGGTCAATATCATTGGGTTTCGCCAGATGAGACTACACCGTTACCTGTGTCAGTCCCTCCGATGCCTTTGGATATCCGCCTGATTCTGGTCGGTGACCGCTTATCGCTTGGCGACCTCAATGATATGGAACCCGAGCTGGTGGATTCTGCCATTTATGGTGAATTCGAAGCCGACCTGCCGCTGACTGAAGAAAGCGATATGGAAACCTGGTGTGGTTATGTCAATACGCTGGCTGATGAACTTGAGATCCCACGTCTGGCCGCCGATGCATGGCCAGAGTTTTTGAAGATGGCCATTCGCCACAGCACAGATCAGGGCAGTCTGACACTCGATCCGGTATGGCTGAACACCCAGCTGAGCGAAGCGGCACTCTATAATGAAGATGAGCTGCTCAGCGTCAAGTCTCTTGAGGCGGCATCCAATGCACGCGCGTGGCGCGAGAGTTATCTGCAGGAGCGTATGCAGGATGAAATCGAGCTTGGACAAATTCGCATTGAAACAGAAGGCGAAGTTGTCGGGCAGATTAATGGCCTGTCTGTGCTGGAATATCCCGGACATCCGCGTGCGTTGGGTGAACCTTCCCGAATTAGTTGTGTCGTACACACCGGCGACGGTGAATTTACCGACGTCGAACGTAAAGCCGAGTTAGGCGGTAATCTGCATGCCAAAGGCATGATGATTATGCAGGCCTTTCTGATTTCCGAGTTAGAACTCGACCAGCCTCTGCCCTTCTCCGCATCGATTGTATTTGAGCAGTCTTACGGAGAAGTGGACGGCGACAGCGCTTCACTTGCTGAACTCTGCGCACTGATCAGTGCGTTATCGATGCAGCCGATCAACCAGCAAATTGCGGTCACCGGCTCCGTCGATCAGTTTGGGAATGTGCAACCTATTGGTGGCGTAAATGAGAAAATCGAAGGTTTCTTCGAAGTTTGTCAGCGCCGCGGTTTGACCGGTAAGCAAGGGGTCATTCTGCCAACCAGCAACGTGCGCAACCTGTGCCTGCATCCGCAGGTTTTGGACGCCGTTCGCGAAGGCCAGTTTCACTTGTGGGCAGTTGATAACGCAGCCGAAGCGCTGCCTATCCTGACCGGATTGATTTACACAAACGAAGAAGAAGCTGAAGAAGAGCGTCCGAGTCTGCTGGGATTAATTCAGCAGCGTATTGCGCTGGCAACATTGCAAGGCAGCCCGCGTTATCCGTGGCCTCTTCGCTGGTTGAACTGGTTCAATCGCAGCTGATCGGAGTTGTTCAGCTTACAGCTGTTCGCTAAACTCCGCCCTTCATCAAAATAAGGCTTACAGAGAACATGGTAGATAAACGCGATTCCTATACGAAAGAAGACCTCGTAGCTTCTGGCCGCAGTGAACTGTTCGGTGCTGGCGGCCCTCCATTACCCTCAGGCAATATGCTGATGATGGATCGTATCGTAAAGATGCAAGAAGATGGCGGCACCCATGGCAAAGGCTATGTTGAAGCTGAATTAGATATCAACCCTGATCTGTGGTTCTTTGGTTGTCACTTCATTGGCGATCCGGTCATGCCTGGTTGTCTGGGTCTGGATGCCATGTGGCAGTTAGTCGGCTTCTATCTGGGCTGGCTCGGTGGCGAAGGCAAAGGCCGCGCACTGGGTGTGGGTGAAGTTAAATTCACCGGCCAGGTTCTGCCAACCGCAAAACTGGTCACCTACCGCCTGAATTTCAAACGTGTTATCAACCGTAAACTGATCATGGGCGTGGCCGATGGTGAAGTGCTGGTTGACGGCGTGGTGATTTACACCGCAACTGACCTGAAAGTGGGTCTGTTTAAAGACGCTGCGGCTTTCTGAGAAAGCCCGCTACAGCCTCTGAAGAAAGGGTGAGCCTCAGGGCTCGCCTTTTTTTATGCCTGTCACAAAGACGGAAATTCTCATCGTTTGCCACAAACAAAAACCTCCGCGCGCAGCGGAGGTTGTCCTTTTTCTGACAGGGGAGCCGCTTAAGCGGTAACAGCCCTGTCCTCCATGGCTTGTCGCCAACCCCCGAGCCAGTGTGATCGGGCATCTAATGATTGGTACGGACAAATCTCTTTTGAGCGTCCGCCAATACCTGCTTGATATCCACGTGATTGTGCCCGTTCCAGGCGATCGCGTTTTTGTCTCTTCATGCCTTGTATCCCTCATTATTCAGGTCAGGTGGAAAGAAAACAGTGGGCCGCTTCTGCGTCCACATCTAACAAATAGCTGCAATATGAGGAGAGGTCAATGCGCAAAATTCACGCCAATGTCATATTTGTGAGCTATATTATTGGATTGCGCGCAAGATAATCGTGCCGTAAAAAATCTCATCTGGCTGATCCTCATAAAAAAATCCCGGGCTCTGTCGGGACAGAATCCGGGATTTTTAACGTTTTACTTAAAAATTATTAAGCTTAAAAAAACATTATCTTATTTGCATGGCGATCTGGCTCGCTTCTTGCTGCCAGCCCGCTGCCAGCGTTCTCACCAGCGCATCATAACCATCTTCCTTTTGTTTCAGGTTCAGGGTGAAATCGCGCTGAATCACCTGCCCGTTTCGTGTCAGGCTCCAGCTACCGCTCACGACTACAATGCCGTCATAGCGGCCGTGGAAACCGGTGACATTAACATTAAGCACATCCTGCTCGTCGGTATTTGCTGCCTGAGTAGACACCAGCGAACCCGGCAAGTCACGGCGTAAATAGGTCACCAGTGCTTGTTGAAGTTGCTGATCCAACGGGCTGGCCCAGAGGTTATTCTGCGTCAGCGTGTACTGCACATCATTGGTCTGATACACCAGACCTGAACCGGCCAGATAGTCTGCGACACTCACCCGCTCAACCCACAGATGCCGCTGTACGGCACCTGAAGACATCGCGCTGCCGGTTGTCGCAGTGCTGCTCAGCACAGGCAACTGGTAGTAGGTTTTCTGATCACTGCTGCTACAGGCAGTCAGGAATAATGCTAAGACGACAGGTATCCATTTCATCATTATTTGGCCTTCTTCGGCTGAGGATCATCTTGCCCTGGGGCGGCGAAAATCAGTGCATTACTTTTCTGGTTCAGCGTTTTCAATACCGGTTGCAGCTCACGCAGGGTTTTATCCAGACTCTGCATATCGCCGACCAGATTGCCATACGCAGGTGAACCTGGCTGGAAGCCTTTCAGGCTGCGATTCAGCTGGATCAGCGTCTGTTGCATATCCTGAGGCAGATTTTTCATCTCTTTACTGCTGACAATCGCGTTCAGGGACTCAATCGTTTTCTGCGTTGACTTCATCGTTCTCTGACTTTCCGCCAGCGTACTTGTCGCTTCACGCATCATCGGTTCGATTGGCAGATTGTTGATCTTATCAAGCGTGGTCATCAGTTTTTGCTGAATCTGTGCAAAGCCTCCGCTCACCGTTGGCAACAATTTATGCCCGCCGATTTCCAGCGGCCCTTTCCACGGCTTCTCATTCGGATAGAAATCCAGATCGATATACATCGCTCCCGTTAACAGGTTTGCGGATTTCATCGAAGCACGCAGCCCCTGAGCAATACCGTCACGGATATGATCTTCAATATTGAAATTGCTGCCCAGCAGCTGAGCAAAGCGATCCGGTTCAATGCGGATCAGTATCGGAATGCGATAATCATCCGACATCTGTTGTTTAACAACATTAATCGGATAAGGCACGTCGGCCACAGTCCCCAGGCGAATACCGCGGAATTCAACCGGCGCGCCAGGCTGCAGACCACGAACAGAATCCGAGAAGAACATCACGTAATCTGTATGACGGGTATACAACGACTCCTGAATGCTTTTCTGATCGTCGAAGAGCTTATAACTGTCGCCATTTTTAGCTTCATTGCCCTGCGTCCAGCCATTGGGAATATCAAAGCTGACACCCCCACTGAATAAGGTAGTAAGGGAACCCATTTCGACACGCATGCCGGCGGCAGACATATCAAAGTTCACGCCGCTGTCTTTCCAGAAACGGACGTTATCAGTCACCAGCGTGTCATAAGGCGCACGGATGAAAAGCTGGTATTTGATGTTACGTGCCTTCGGATCAAAGTGACTGGTTTCTACTGTACCGACCTGGAAACCACGGAACAGTACCGGGTCACCTGGACTCAGTTGGCCGGAGCGCTCACTTTCCAGGCTCACGCGGATCCCCTTCGCATCCGGCGAAGCCAGCGGCGGTGAGTCATCTAATTTATACTCTGACTTTTCTCCACCCTTGTTGCCTGGCTGCAACTGAATATAAGCACCGGACAATAATGTGCCCAGACCGGAGATGCCTTCACGTCCGATTTGTGGTTTCACCACCCAGAAAACAGAGTCATCGCGCAGCATTTTTTCCATGCCGGTGTTCAGTCGTGCTTTGATGATAACTTGTTGTAAATCATCGCTCAGCGTAACCGACTCTACTTTACCGACATCAACGTTACGGCTTTTGATGGTGGTTTTGCCACCTTCGATGCCTTCGGCGGTGGTGGTGATCAGCGTGACTTCCGGGCCCTGATGGCTGTAGTGATAAAACAGGATCCACGCGCCAATCAGCGCGGTGACGATCGGTACGATCCACACCGGCGACCAGCGTTTAATTTTTTCGACTTTGGCAGTTCCATCATGCTCTGCCATGTTATTTCCTGCCATCTTGTGGCTCCTTTGTAGACTTCATTCCAGCGCGATCCCAAATGAGCCTTGGGTCAAATGTCGTTGCGGCAAACATGGTGAGAATGACCACGCAGGCAAAAAGCAGCGCGCCAATATCCGGATAGATACTCATCAGTTGCCCCATTCTCACCAGCGCCGCCAGTACCGCAATAACAAACACGTCGATCATTGACCAGCGGCCAACGAACTCAACCATCTCGTAAATGACATGCAACCGTTCCCTGTCGATCTCTTTATCGCTGTTCGCATCCCAGCATAGCCAGGCAATAGCGATCATTTTGAGCGTCGGCACCATGATACTGGCGATCAAAATAACCAGCGCCACGGGATAGGAACCTTCGCTCCATAACAACGCCACCCCGGCCATAATCGTGGACGGCATCGGATTGCCCAGAACCTGAGTGATCATGATGGGTAACAGATTTGCCGGGATATACAGCAGAACGGAGGTCACCAGCAGAGCCAGGGTCCATTGCAGACTGTTTTTACGCCGCGCATAACCATGGGTTTTGCAGCGGCCACATTCTTTCTGATCAACCGGTAAAATCGCCATACAGCAATGACAGGAACGCAATCCCTGACGCAGCCCGCTTTCGCCCACGCGCAGCGGGTGAGACACCGCCGGAGCAGGTTCGATATGCTGCCATACCCACAGGCGATCAGTGCACTGAAAGGCACGTAATTGCAGAAGACAAAACAGGACATAGGGATAAAAACTGGTGCCCACGCCCACGTCACCGTAAGCCATGAGTTTCACGAAGCTAACCAGTACACCGGCAAGGAAAATCTCGACCATACACCAGGCTTTCAGCTGGAATAAGGTACGGGCAATGCCAACTTTCCAGCGAACGGGAATATTGACCCCCTGGCAGAGGATGATAATAGACAACATGCAGATGGCCGGGAGCAGTTGCACCACAATCATAAACAGCGACGCCATGCTGGCGTAATCTTCTGAAACCAGAACCTGAGGGATCTGCACCAGCGTGACTTCACTGCTCAGCCCGGCGACATTCATATTAACGAAGGGAAAGAGATTGGCCAGCAACAGCATGAACAACGCACTGATGGCATAACCGACAGGACGTCTTCGAGGCTCATTCCAGCGGGAAGTCAGCGTAGTGTGGCAACGGGGACACACCGCTTTTTGCCCGATGTGCAGACCAGGAATGGCCACCAGCATATCGCATTGGGGGCATAAAATGTGCGGGCCAGGGTCATGGGCGTCAGAACACACTATCGACTCCTCAACAGCGGAAAGACTACGAATATCGGCAACCGGTCTTCCCTTTATCCGGTTGCCAATCATATGCAGTGTTAAGCGTTCTTCTGCGCTTCCAGCGCTTCCCAACGTTCAAACGCCTGCTCTAACTCAAGCTCTGCGGCAGCGAAAGCAGTGAGCACCTGCTGAGTTTCTTCATGAGGAAGGGTGAAGAAATTCGCATCGCTCATTTGCAGTTGCAAGGCACTGATTTTTTCTTCCAGAGTGCTGATTTGCGAAGGCAATTGTTCCAGCTCACGTTGCTGATTATAGCTGAGCTTATTCGCAGTGCGTTTGGCCGGTTCTGCTTTTGGTTGTGCAGCGGGTTTATTTTCCGTTGTCACCGCCTGACGGATTGGCTTCTGGTTGCGCCGCTGATGCTGTGCATCATGGTACCCACCCACGTAGCTATTGATCACGCCGTCGCCTTCATAAATCCAGCATTCAGTTGCCGAGTTATCCACGAATTCACGGTCATGGCTCACCAGCAGTACCGTGCCCTGATAGCTGTCGATCATCTCTTCCAGGAGTTCAAGAGTTTCCACATCCAGGTCATTGGTCGGTTCATCGAGGATCAACAGGTTGCTCGGGCGCAGGAATAATTTTGCCAGCAGCAGACGGTTACGTTCGCCACCTGACAGCGCTTTCACCGGTGTCATAGCGCGTTTCGGGTGGAACAGGAAGTCCTGCAGGTAGCCCAGTACGTGGCGTGCACGGCCATTAACCATCACTTCCTGCTTACCTTCGGCCAGGTTATCCATTACGGTACGTTCAGGATCCAGCTCCGCACGGTGCTGGTCGAAGTACGCCACTTCCAGCTTAGTACCGCAGTGGACGCGGCCGCTGTCTGCCTGAATCTTACTTAACATCAGTTTCAGCAGCGTCGTTTTACCACAGCCGTTCGGGCCAATCAGCGCAATCTTATCACCGCGCATGACCTGCGCAGAGAAGTTGCTCACCAGTTGTTTACCGGCCACACTGTAATAAACGTCTTCCATTTCAAAGACAATTTTGCCGGAACTTGCGGCTTCGACCACCTGCATTTTCGCAGTACCCATTACTTCGCGGCGTTCTGAACGCTCACGACGCAGGGCTTTCAGTGCGCGAACGCGGCCTTCGTTGCGGGTACGACGGGCTTTGATACCCTGACGGATCCACACTTCTTCCTGCGCCAGTTTTTTATCAAACTCGGCGTTCTGCAACTCTTCAACACGCAACGCCTCTTCTTTCGCCAGCAGATACGCTTCGTAATTGCCCGGATAGGAGACCAGTTTGCCGCGATCAAGATCGACAATGCGCGTGGCCATATTGCGGATAAAGGAACGGTCATGGGAGATGAAGATAATGCTGCCCTGGAATTCTTTCAGGAAATCTTCCAGCCACGCGATACTCTCGATATCCAGGTGGTTGGTCGGTTCGTCAAGCAGCAGAATGTGCGGCGCGCTGACCAGCGCACGACCCAGCGCAGCTTTACGCAGCCAGCCACCGGAGAGTGATTTCAGCTCGGTATCCGCATCCAGTCCCAGTTTTAACAGAACTTCGTTGATACGGCTGTCGAGTTGCCACAAGCCCTGGTGATCGAGTATCTCCATTACCTGAGCCAGTTTATTCATGTTCTTTTCGCTCGGGTCGGTTTCAACCAGATGCGAAATGGCGTGATACGCCTTCAGATGTTCAGCCTGCTCGAAGACGCCTTCTGAGACAAAATCAAACACCGTACCTTCAACATTGCGCGGCGGGTCCTGTTGCAGACGCGCCACAATCAAATCCTGCTCGTACACGATGCGCCCGTCATCAAGCGGCACTTCGCGGTTCAGAATTTTCATCAGCGTCGATTTACCGGCGCCGTTACGGCCGACCAGACAGACACGCTCATTTGGCTCAATGTGTAATTCGGTGTTATCCAACAGCGGCGAGTCACTGAATGACAGCCAGGCACCTGACATACTAATTAACGACATAAACTTTATTTTTCCTCGCCGGCATGGGACAGCAGCCAGCAGTTATGAATTTGACGATTACGGGCAAAATCCTGTGACAGGGTTTGGCTGGTGATTTCTTTCGCGCTCAGCCCCAGCTTACTCAGTCCTTCGAGATCCATCTGGAAGCCGCGCTTGTTGTTGGAAAACATAATGGTGCCGTTGCGACGTAAAATGCGTTTCAGATCTTTCATCAGGGCCAGATGATCACGCTGTACGTCAAAACTTTCGGCCATACGTTTCGAGTTGGAGAACGTCGGCGGATCGATAAAGATCACATCGAATTGTTCGTCGCACATACCCAGATAAGACAGACAATCCGCCTGGATCAGGCGATGCTGACGGCCGGTCAGATCGTTGGCGCGCAGGTTCTTTTCCGCCCATTCCAGATACGTGCGGGACATATCTACCGTGGTCGTACTACGTGCACCGCCCAGACCGGCATGAACACTGGCGGTACCGGTGTAAGCAAACAGGTTGAGGAAGTCTTTACCTTTGCTCATTTCACCCAGCATTTTGCGAGCGATGCGGTGATCAAGGAACAAACCGGTATCAAGATAATCCGTCAGGTTAACCCACAGTTTAGCGTTGAATTCTTCAACCAGCAGGAACTCGCCCTTTTGCGCCAGTTTCTCGTACTGACTGGTGCCTTTCTGACGTTCACGCGTTTTGAGGATCAACTGACTGGACGAAATGTCCAGCACAGACAGTGTGGCGTTTATCACGTCGAACAAGCGCTGACGGGCTTTTTGCGCATCAACGGTTTTTGGCGGCGCATACTCCTGCACCACCACTTTGCTGCCGTAGCGGTCAACCGCTACGTTGTAATCCGGCAAATCGGCGTCATACAGGCGATAACATTCAATCCCCTGCTGTTTGGCCCATTTCTCCAGTTTTTTGACGTTTTTACGCAGGCGGTTAGCATAATCTTCCGCCATTTGCGTACCCGCCGCCCCCGTCGGGTTTTCTGCCAGCTGATAGTTTTTCTGCACACATTCCAGCGGGCCGTTTTTAGCTTTGAACTGGCGTTCAGCACGCAGTTGCAGGCAGCTCAGCAATTCCGGTGACGCACTGAACAGCGACAACTGCCAGCCACCAAATTGGGTCTTCATAATGCGGCCGAGCAAGTTATGCAGCGCAATCAATGCCGGTTCGCTTTCCAGACGCTCACCATATGGCGGGTTACTGATCACAGTACCCACCGGGCCTTCCGGCAGCGGATTCACCAGTTTCCCGACTTCTGCAGCTTCGAAGCTAATCAGCTCCGCCACACCGGCACGACGGGCGTTGGCACGCGCCATTTCGATCACGCGACGGTCGATATCAGAACCGAAGAAACGGGATGTCGTTTCCTGCACCGCACGGCGGGTGCGAACCTGTGCTTCCGCAGTCAGTTCGCGCCACAGTTCTGCGTCAAATTGGTTCCAGCCGGTAAAGCCCCAGTGCTGGCGATGCAAGCCCGGCGCGCGATCGGCGGCGATCATTGCCGCTTCGATCAGCAACGTACCGGAACCACACATCGGATCGACCATCGGCGTGCCAGCCTGCCAGCCGGAACGCATAACAATCGCCGCCGCCAGGTTTTCTTTCAGCGGCGCCTGACCGGTCAGATCACGGTAGCCACGCTGATGCAGGCCTTCGCCGCTGAGATCCAGTGCCACGCTGGCCGTATCACGCTGCAGGAAGACGTTTACGCGGATGTCGGGCTGCTGTTTTGCCACATTCGGGCGTTCATCCATTTTGCGGGTAAAGCTGTCGACGATGGCGTCTTTTACTTTCAGCGCACCGTACTGGCTGTTACGGATTTCATCATTCAGGCCGCTGAAATGCACGGCAAAGGTTTTATCCACGCTAAAAACGGACGGCCAGTCAATCGCCATCACGCCGAGATAGAGATCCAGATCGCTGTGAACTTTGAATTCGTTCAGCGGCAACAGGATGCGCGAAGCCAGACGGCTCCACAGTAAGCTGCGGTACAACAGGCGATCGTCACCTTCAAAATGCACCCCTCCCTGCACAATCTTGCAGGCTTGCGCACCCAGCGTTTCCAGTTCGCTTTTTAACAGTTCTTCCAGTCCACGCGCCGTGCTGGCAAACAAAGAGTTCATATCGACATATCACCAAAAATAAAATTGTTGCGCATTATAGCTAATCCCCGCCTCTTGTCATAAAGTCTCTGGTTGTTCTTAAGACTTTACACTCTGAGAGGCCGTCTTCAGTGCCCATTCTTTCACGTTTATTTGTTCACCCGGTCAAATCCATGCGCGGCCTGCAGGTTTCACACTCGCTGGTGACGGCAACCGGTCTGGCGTTTGATCGCCAGTTCATGATTACCGATCCGCAAGGCATGTTCATTACAGCACGCCAGTATCCGAATCTCGTGCTGTTCACGCCGGTTTTGCTGCCTGATGGTCTGATGATTTGTACACCCGAAGGCGAAAGTATCATCGTCAAATTTCGTGATTTCGCAGGCGTTAATTCCCCGACAGAAGTCTGGGGCAACCAGTTTACCTCACTCATCGCGCCGGAACCCGTAAATCGCGGGTTAAGTGGCTATTTAAAGCGTGACGTTCAACTGCGCTGGGTTGGCGACGAACCGACGCGCCGGGTGAAAAAACATCCGGAAGTGCCGCTGTCGTTCGCTGACGGATTCCCGTATCTGCTGATCAATGAAGCCTCACTGCAGGATTTACAACGCCGCTGTCCGGGCGGCGTCAGGATGGAACAGTTCCGGCCAAATATCGTGGTCAGCGACGCGCATGCCTATGCCGAAGACAGCTGGCAGACAATCCGCATCGGGGAAGTGATTTTCGATCTGGTGAAACCGTGTAGCCGTTGCATTTTGACCACGGTCAGCGTCGAAAAAGGACGCAAACATCCGCGTGGCGAACCATTGAAAACGTTGCAGGGGTATCGAACCGCCAGCGACGGCGATGTCGATTTTGGTCAAAACATGATTGCCCGCAACAGCGGCGTGATACGCGCAGGTGACAGTGTTCAGGTGCTGGCCACCAAACCACCACGACCTTACAGCGCGGGCGATATCATTGAAAATGTGGAAGCGCCAAAAAGCACCGCACAGGACATCAGCATTCATTATCAGGGGACGCAGTTCACCGGTAATAATCAGCAGATTTTGCTCGAACAGCTGGAATTGCAGGGGTTACGTATCCCCTATTCCTGTCGTGCCGGAATTTGTGGCGCATGCAGAATGACGTTAAAAGAAGGGAAAGTGGCGCCACTGAAAGAGAGTGCTGTGGGAAAAGACGGAACGATATTGTCGTGCAGTTGTATTCCGGCCTCGGATATTGTGCTCGGCTAGAGAGGTATTGAATGAGGATCAGGCAGAAGACTACACTGCCTGATCGTAAACATCATCTCTGTCAACGCGCAATGCTGCTGGCATTAACCTGTCATGCATCACTTTGATTGCATCACCCAACACCATGCCACGTCCGGCCACCGTCAGTCGTTCCTGCGCCAGCAGGCACAGACTGGCATTATCTCCGGATTCCACCACCAGTAATGTCGCCTGTTCACCGCTTTCCATCACCTGCACCTGAGCAAGCTGACCGTTAGCGGGCTGGAAAGGACGCAACTGCTGACTGAAATGCCAACTCTTCGGCATCAGCGGTTTTAAAAAACGGTAAGCGACTAAGGCATTCAGAACTAATTCAGCGCGTTGTTCAGCCGTGAGGCGAATATGTTTACACTGTTCTTCAAAATCAAAATACAGTGCCGCATCATCGACACAAAATGACATATTTCCGAAGGCATCAGGGGTTAACATTTTAGCGGGAAAACGGGAACGAAAAATCATGCCATTGGCGAGATCCAGCATAAGCCGGTCATGTTCTGTATCAAAATACCAACGCCAATTATCATCTGGTTTAATTTTCATCTCGTCATCCTGTTTACCCTCATGCACTCTGCCTGATGTCATTACCGGCTAATCTGTAAGAATAGATTTTTCAGTAACGAAACGATATCAGACAAATCCTGAGCCTGAATTACGGTCAGTGGACAAAATATAGACGAGCCGGGTTAATAAATAAACCCCTGACTCGCCTTCAGGATGAAAAATATTAGATATGGGTAACAATATCTTTGATCAGGCCCGGGCCTTTAAAGATAAAGCCGGAATAGATTTGAATTAAGGAAGCGCCTGCTGCCATTTTTTCACGGGCCGCCGTTAATGAATCAATACCGCCCACACCAATAACAGGCAGACGTCCTTGTAATTCATTTGAGAGCATGCGGATAATTTCTGTGCTGCGCAGTTGCAAAGGACGTCCGCTCAGGCCACCGATCTGTTCGCAATAATTGAGCCCCTGAACCAGTTTACGATCGAGTGTGGTATTCGTCGCGATCACGCCATCCATATTATGACGCACTAAACTGTCGGCTATTTGGATCAATTCTTCCTCAGAAAGATCCGGCGCGATCTTCACTGCGACAGGCACATATTTCTGATGACGTTGCTGTAGTTCAAGCTGCTTATTCTTAATCGCTGCCAGCAGATCATCCAGCGCTTCACCGTATTGCAATGAACGTAATCCCGGCGTGTTAGGTGATGAAATATTCACCGCGATATAACCTGCGTAGGGATATACTTTTTCCATACAGGTCAGATAATCCTCTTTGCCCTGCTCGACCGGCGTGTCTTTATTCTTGCCGATATTAATCCCCAGGATACCGCCAAAATGTGATTTTTTGACATTATTCACCAGATTATCCACGCCATGGTTATTGAAACCCATACGGTTAATCAGGCCTTCTGCTTCAACAATACGGAATAAACGGGGCTTATCATTACCGGCCTGCGCGCGCGGAGTCACGGTACCCACTTCAATAAATCCAAAGCCCATTGCCCCGAGCGCATCAATACATTCGCCGTCTTTATCCAGGCCTGCGGCCAGCCCCAGAGGGTTCTTAAAGGATAATCCCATGCAGGTCACCGGCCTGGACGGCACTGACTGGCGGATCAAAAATTCAAAAGGGGTGCCGGAAATGCGGCTCAGCTGACGAAAGGTTAACTCATGGGCGCGCTCTGGATCGAGCTGAAACAGTGCTTTCCTGACAAGAGGATAATACATGGAAACTCCTGGATTCCCGGTGGCTAGACGGGGCGGTATTATTGACTAAGCGCCGGACAATTGGAAATGATAACCGGCATATTGGTCAAATAATTGCTTCGCTGCGCAAACGATTACTTTTTTGTTACCTTTAGTTCACTTTTCCTTCCTTTTCCGCCATCGCCCCACAGCGCGCACAACACGTGCTTTATCTGATTTGAAACTTTCCATAGCCAAAATTGAGATTTCCGCTGCGCCACCTCTGGCTGCTAGGTTTACTTCACTTCGTTAAGAAAAATGATAGTTCTATAACAGATTGTTATAAGGAATAAGCAAATGCGTGTAGTGACTCTGGCAGGCAGCCCGCGACAACCCTCCCGCTCCTCTTCCCTGCTGGCGCTCAGCCACCAGTGGCTGGCGAGCCGTGGCGTTGAAGTTTTCACCTACAATATTCAGGATTTTTCCGCTGATGATCTGCTGTTCGCCAACTTCGGCAGCCCGCAGTTAAAGCAACTGAATGCCGAACTGGCAAGTGCAGATGGCCTGATCGTCGCCACGCCGGTCTATAAGGCGTCTTTTTCCGGCGCACTCAAAACCCTGCTTGATTTACTGCCAGAGCGCGCTCTCGACCATAAAGTGGTGCTGCCGCTGGCGACAGCCGGATCCATCGGCCATATGCTGGCCGTCGATTACGCACTGAAACCGGTACTCGCCTCGCTGAAAGCACAGGAAGTTTTGCAGGGCGTTTTCGCTGATGACAGCCTGATCACCGATTATCAGACGTTCCCGGCGAAGCTGGCCCCGGCACTGGAAGAGCGCCTGATCGAATCTCTGGAAAACTTCTACCTGGCGCTGAGCCGCCGCCGTCCGCAGCTTCCGTCTGTAGCGTCTCTTTCTGCGCAAGCCCTGCGTGTCTGACATTAAAAGGAATTAATCATGCCTGTTTCATTCTCTTTCCTACGCCGTATCCCGATTGTGGCCGGTCTGCTGACCAGCCTTTTTCTGAACGGCACCGCAGCGGCTCAGGAAAAAGATCCGGCGCAATTACGTATTGCCTACCAGAAAGGATCTGTCGGGCTGGTGCTGGCGAAATCACACCAGTTACTGGAAAAACGTTTTCCGGATACAAAAATAAGCTGGGTAGAATTCCCTGCCGGGCCACAAATTCTTGAAGCGCTGAACGTCGGGAGTATTGATCTGGGTGGTACCGGTGATTTGCCGCCTTTGTTCGCGCAGGCAGCAGGGGCAGATTTGTTGTATATCGGCTCTGAACCCCCTAAACCGAAAGCAGAAGTGATTCTGGTCGACAACAACAGCCCGATTAAGACCGTGGCAGATCTCAAAGGCCATAAAGTCGCTTTCCAGAAAGGCTCCAGCTCGCACAACTTATTGCTTCGTGCCCTGCAACAGGCGGGACTGAAATTCAGTGATATTCAGCCGGTTTATCTGACGCCTGCCGATGCACGGGCCGCGTTCCAGCAACACGATGTGGATGCCTGGGCCATCTGGGATCCGTACTATTCGGCTGCACTGGTTCAGGGCGATGTGCGGGTTCTGACCGACGGCTCGACGCTGCATCAGACCGGCTCCTTCTATCTGGCACCGAAAAAATACACCGAAGCCAATCCGCAGTTTATCAGCCAGGTTCTGGACGTGTTGACGCAGGCGAATGCGCTGACCAAAACCGACCGTGAGCAAAGTATCAAACTGCTTTCCCAGTCGATGGGGCTGCCGGAAAAAGTTGTGGCGTCTTATCTGGATCATCTGCCGGATATGCCAATCATGCCGGTCAGTGCAGAAACAGAAAAACGCCAGCAGCAAACCGCCGACCTGTTCTATCAAAACCACATTTTACCGAAGCCGGTTGAAATTAAAGACCGCATCTGGAAACCCACTGTACAAGCTAACTGAACATCCATTGAGCCGTCGCTGAGCGGTAACGAATCGCAAATTTTGAGAGGAACATAACGATGAGTCTGAACATATTCTGGTTTTTACCTACCCACGGCGATGGTCGTTATTTAGGCACTGAGGAAGGTGCCCGTGTGGTCGACCACGGCTATCTGCAGCAGATCGCGCAAGCGGCTGACCGCTTAGGTTTCGGTGGCGTTTTGTTACCGACGGGCCGTTCATGCGAAGACTCATGGCTGGTGGCCGCCTCGCTGATTTCCGTCACGCAGCGGCTGAAATTCCTGGTGGCACTGCGTCCCGGCATTATTTCTCCGACCCTGGCAGCCCGTCAGGCGGCGACCCTCGACCGGCTTTCCGGTGGTCGCGCCCTGTTTAATCTGGTGACGGGTGGCGATCCGGCTGAACTGGCGGCGGAAGGTTTGCACCTCAATCATAAAGAACGTTATGAAGCGTCAGCGGAATTTACCCGTATCTGGCGTCGTGTTCTGGAAGGCGAAACCGTCGATTACGAAGGCAAACACATTCAGGTAAAGGGCGCGAGTCTGATGCATCCACCGGTTCAATATCCTCGCCCGCCGCTGTACTTCGGCGGTTCCTCTGACGAAGCGCAGGATCTCGCCGCCGAGCAGGTGGAACTTTATCTGACCTGGGGCGAACCTCCGGCGTTAGTGAAAGAGAAAATTGAGCAGGTTCGTGCCAAAGCGGCTGCGAAAGGCCGCACCGTGCGTTTCGGCATCCGTCTGCACGTAATTGTACGTGAAACGACCGAAGAAGCCTGGCGCGCCGCCGACAAACTGATCGCCAATGTAGATGATGAAACTATTCAACGTGCTCAGGCGGCTTTCGCTAAAACCGATTCTGTCGGCCAGCATCGTATGGCGGCATTGCACGGCGGCGACCGCAACAAGCTGGAAATCAGCCCGAATCTCTGGGCCGGCATTGGTCTGGTACGTACCGGAGCCGGGACCGCGCTGGTGGGCGATGGCCCGACCGTCGCCGCGCGTATGCAGGAATATGCTGATCTGGGCATCGATACCTTTATTTTCTCTGGTTATCCACATCTGGAAGAAGCGTACCGCGTCAGCGAGCTGCTGTTCCCGCATCTGGATCTGGCAAAACCGGAAGATGACAACACCGTGAAGAAAGCCATTTTGCCGCGTGGCGAGCTGGTCGCTCATGACTTTGCGAGCAAACGCACCGCCAGCCAGCATTAAGGAGAACGCAGATGACAACGACACAACGCTGGCTAAACCGCGCAGCGCCGTGGGTGGTACCAGTGGTCCTGATCGGTGGCTGGCAGCTGGCTGTCGAAGCGGGCTGGTTATCCAACCGCATTCTGCCCGCACCAAGCGCAGTGGTGGAAGCCTTCTGGACACTGACGAAAAGCGGTGACCTCTGGCAGAACCTGAAAATCAGCACCTTCCGCGCGCTGACGGGTTTCGCCATCGGTGGCAGCCTCGGGTTGCTCCTCGGTTTTATTACCGGGCTTTCCCGCTGGGGCGAACGTCTGCTCGACAGCTCTCTGCAAATGCTGCGAAACATTCCACATCTGGCGCTGATCCCGCTGGTGATCTTATGGTTCGGCATTGATGAATCCGCCAAGATTTTCCTGGTGGCGCTGGGAACGCTGTTCCCGATTTATCTCAATACCTATCACGGCATCCGTAATATTGACCGTGGCCTGCTTGAAATGTCACGCAGCTACGGGCTTTCCGGTTTCCCACTGTTTATTCAGGTCGTATTACCGGGCGCGTTGCCGTCAATTATGGTCGGGGTACGATTTGCGCTGGGGTTCATGTGGCTGACGCTGATTGTAGCCGAAACCATTTCCGCCAACTCCGGGATTGGTTATCTGGCGATGAATGCCCGCGAGTTTTTGCAAACTGACGTCGTGGTTGTCGCCATCGTGCTTTACGCCATTCTTGGCAAACTGGCCGATGTCCTTGCCCGCCTGCTGGAAAGTGTCTGGCTGCGCTGGCACCCTGCATATCAGAAAAAACAAGGAGATGCCGCATGAACACACCTGCACGCATTGGGCAAGGCACGCCGGTGACACTGTCCGGCATCACCAAAAAATACGGTAACCGCGCCGTGCTGAACGATATCAATCTGCGCATTCCGCCCGGCCAGTTTGTCGCCGTCGTCGGGCGCAGCGGCTGTGGCAAAAGTACCTTGCTGCGTTTGCTGGCCGGACTGGAGAAAACCACGCAAGGCGAACTGCTCAGCGCCAGCGCACCGCTGAGTCAGGTGCGCGAAGATACGCGTCTCATGTTTCAGGATGACCGCCTGCTGCCCTGGAAAAAGGTGATTGATAACGTGGGATTAGGACTGAAAGGCCAGTGGCGTGAAGCCGCACAGGCCGCGCTGGAAGAAGTCGGACTGGCAGATCGCGCCAACGACTGGCCGTCGGCATTATCCGGCGGACAAAAACAACGTGTGGCGCTGGCGCGTGCGCTGATCCATCGCCCGCGTCTGTTATTGCTGGATGAACCGCTGGGTGCGCTGGATGCCCTGACACGCATCGAAATGCAAAGCCTGATCGAACGCCTGTGGCAGCAACATGATTTCACCGTGCTGCTGGTCACGCACGACGTCAGTGAAGCGGTGACCGTCGCTGACCGCGTAATCCTTATCGATCAGGGTCAGATTGGCATGGATTTAACGGTTGATTTACCGCGTCCGCGCCGTAAAGGTTCTGCGCGGCTGGCGGAACTGGAAGCTGAAGTGCTGGAACGTGTACTGACGCCACAGCCTGCTCGCGTTGCGCTGCAGGAAGCGAAACGCGCACGGAGTTGACCGGTATATTCAGAGGATCCAAAACGAATAAATATCCTCCGGCATAGCCGGAGGTTTTTCATATGCGCCTGTAAGGCTCTGTTACCAGCCGCGCCCTAACAGGCGCATAGCAATCTGACATTTGCATCCAAATTCGTTACTTACCGCCCGTAAACGGGCTCCCTGGATACGGGATTGATAACTGTTCCCCTAGTTTATCCTGCTCCAGTTGGTGCTTTATGTATTCCTGGATCTTCGATGTATTTTTACCCACTGTATCTACATAATACCCTCGGCACCAAAACTCCCTGTTCCTGTATTTGAATTTAAGATCACCAAATTGTTCATATAGCATCAGACTACTTTTGCCCTTCAGATACCCCATGAAGCTCGATACACTCATCTTCGGCGGGATTTCCACAAGCATATGGATGTGATCTGCACAGCATTCTGCTTCCAGAATGTGCACATTTTTCCATTCACACAGTTTTCTTAAAATACTCCCTACTGCACGGCGTTTCTCGCCGTAGAAGACCTGCCTTCGGTATTTAGGCGCGAAAACTATGTGATATTTACAGTTCCATCGGGTGTGCGCTAAGCTCTTTTCGTCCCCCATTGGGACCCCCTTTTGATTTCTTGTTTGACCAATGCAGTTGCCAGACCGCAAGGTGTTTTAACAAATCAAAAGGGGTTTTTATATCCGGCTCAAAGCTGGAAGCTTTACGGAACCCCCAGCCTAGCTGGGGGTTTTCTATAGACAAAAAAGGGCGATGTTTCCATCGCCCTTTTGCTTTACGGTTATTTGCAATTACGCATCTAACGCTTTGGTGATTTTTTCGAACAAATCACCGGACAGGTTTTCCAGCCCTTTCAGTTGTTCCAGCGCCTGACGCATCAGCGCCTGACGATTCTGGTCGTAGCGTTTGAGGCGGATCAGCGGCTCGATCATCCGCGCCGCGACCTGCGGGTTACGGGTATTAAGATCGGTGAGCATTTCAGCCAGGAACTGATAACCGCTGCCATCTGCGGCGTGGAATGCAGAAGGATTCGCAGAAGCAAATGCGCCGATTAATGAACGGACCCGGTTCGGGTTGCCCATGCTGAATGAACGATGGTTTAGCAGTGAACGGACTTTCTGCAACACATCGGCTGCCGGGCTGGTCGCCTGCAGGATAAACCATTTATCCATCACCAGACCGTCGTGATGCCAGCGCTCATCGTAGGTCGCCATCAGGGATTCACGGCAAGGCAACTGTGCAGAAACTGCCGCAGACATCGCCGCCAGCGAATCTGTCATGTTATCAGCCTGCTCAAACTGTGCTTTCACCAACTGGTCGGCCAGCGCCACATCAGCAAAGGCCAGATAATGCAGACAGGTGTTACGCAGTGAACGTTTACCGATATCTTCATGCACGACGCGGTACGCAGGCAGACGGTTAGCGTTGTAGACTGCCAGGAATTCATCCGCCATTTCTGTTGCCAGACAACGGGTGATCGCATCGTGAACGGCGCTGATCGCTTGCGGATCGATAATGTCGAACAGTTCAGCAATTTCATTTTCAGACGGCAGGGTCAGGATCTGTGCAGCAAGCGCCGGATCGATGTTTTCATCCAGCAATACCGCACGGAACGCATCCGCCACATGCAACGGCAGAGACAATGGCTGTTTCTGCTGGTGACGCGCTACGTTCAGCTTGATGTAGGTTGCCAGCAGGCTTTGTGCTGCATCCCAGCGGGCAAAATCGTTACGCGCGTATTTCATCAGGAAAGTCAGCTGATGATCGCCCCACTTGTAGTCGAGTTTCACCGGCGCAGAGAATTCACGCAATAAAGAAGGCACCGGCGGGTATTGCACGTCGTCAAAGATGAACGTCTGCTCCGCTTCGGTGACGTTCAGTACATTACTGACCACCTGACCATTCTGTTTCAGCGCAATGACGTTGCCCTGTGGGTCATACAATTCAATATCCAGCGGAATATGCAGAGGCAGTTTTTCACTCTGATCAGGCGTCGCAGGGGTTTTCTGGCTGACTGTCAGGGTGTATTGCTGTTTTTCCACGTCATAGTCGTCACGCACGGTCAGTACAGGTGTACCGGACTGGCTGTACCAGCGGCGGAACAGGGAAAGATCGACGTTTGAGGCATCTTCCATCGCCTGCACAAAATCATCACAGGTTGCCGCACTGCCATCATGACGCTCGAAATAGAGCTGCATCCCGGCCTGGAATTTCTCTTCACCCAGCAAAGTGTGCAGCATGCGGATAACTTCTGAACCTTTCTCATACACCGTCAGGGTGTAGAAGTTGTTCATTTCGATAACTTTTTCCGGGCGGATCGGGTGCGCCATCGGGCTGGCATCTTCAGAGAACTGCGCGCCACGCATCACGCGGACGTTATCAATACGGTTCACTGAACGCGAACCCAGGTCGGAACTGAATTCCTGATCCCGGAATACGGTCAGGCCTTCTTTCAGGCTCAGCTGGAACCAGTCGCGGCAGGTCACGCGGTTGCCGGTCCAGTTATGGAAGTATTCGTGGCCGATCACCGCTTCGATGCCGAGGTAATCTTTGTCGGTCGCGGTTTCCGCTTTCGCCAGCACGTATTTGGAGTTAAAGACGTTCAGGCCTTTGTTTTCCATCGCGCCCATGTTGAAGAAATCAACGGCGACAATCATAAAGATGTCGAGATCGTATTCGAGATTGAAACGGGTTTCGTCCCATTTCATGGATTGCTTCAGCGATTCCATCGCCCAGTCCGCACGATCCAGATTACCGCGATCGACAAACAGTTCCAGTGCCACATCGCGGCCGGAGCGGGTTTTGAAGGAATCGCGCAAAACATCAAAATCACCGGCGACAAGCGCGAACAGGTAACAAGGTTTCGGGAACGGATCCTGCCATTTGATCCAGTGTTTGCCGCCTTCCAGCTCCCCCTGATCAATACGGTTGCCATTGGACAGCAGATACGGATAGCGGGCTTTATCCGCCACAATGCGGGTTGTGAAACGCGCCAGCACATCCGGACGATCCAGATAATACGTAATGTGGCGGAAACCCTCGGCTTCGCATTGCGTACAAAGCGCTTCACCGGAAAGATATAACCCTTCGAGCGCGGTGTTTTTTGCCGGATGAATTTCATTAACAATCGTCAGTTCAAAGGCTTCCGGCAAGCCAGTGATTTCCAGCGCGCCCTCTTTTAACTGATATTTAGGCCAGTCCTGGCCGTTAACCTTCAGGCTAATAAGCGTCAGGTCTTCGCCGTTGAGCACCAGCGGCACGCCTTCTGCGCCCTGTCGTTTAATCTGACTGACAGCGGTCACAAGGGTCTTCTGTGCATCAAGCTCGAAATTAAGGTCAATGTCCGTGATGGTATAGTCCGGGGCACGATAATCGTGGCGGAACTTGGCTTGTGGCAGTTGAGTCATAAAAAACCTTTTGACGTTTTTGTTGTTAATAATGGCGATTTAGTTGATGAGGCAGGTTCCGCTGGACAGCGAATGGCTGACAGCACACCGGACGACCTTCATACTTTTTATCTTTAAACTTTAACACAGGCCTGAGGAAATCCCAGATTGTTGCCGGTTTGTGAGTGCGTATGCGCACCTTTCAACCAAAACACAGAAATTTCTGTAAAACAGCGGTTTTGGCGCATCCGGCAAAAACACAACCGTCACGGACAGCTTGTCATATGGTGTCATGGTATGACGCATACGGGTCGTGATGCAGGTGATCGGTATTTTGGGCCAAAAAACCGCTGAATCACTCTCGAAAACATTATTGCGTTTACTATCGTGAACAAACGTAGGGAAATGAAGATAAGAAAAGCGGGGTTTAACCGCCCCGTTTTTTTCTTTCTTAATGTCAGGTTGATTAAATTTATGTAATCAATTCGTGCTTTTTCGAAGCCGGAAAATCGCCAGCTTGCCCATATTTCCTGCATTTAAGCACATTTAAGCCTCGACCATCCCCTGACAATTATGATGTGATGAGGATTCTTTGGCGGGATAATGCGGTATACTTCACAGACTTTGCTGTTTTATCCAGAACGTTTTTTTTACGGAACGGTTGTTTGTGTTCAAACACTCAGTTTCTGACGAGGATGCTGTAAACGCGCTATGACTCCATACGCCTCCCCGATTTTGACTTCGCTGTTAGATACCGATGCCTACAAGCTTCATATGCAGCAAGCAGTCTACCATCGCTACCGCAACATCAGCGTCGTGGCAGAGTTCCGTTGCCGTGGCGATGAACTGCTGGGCGAATACGCCAGCGAGATCCGCCAGCAAATCCAGATGATGAGTCAGCTGGCGCTGACGGACGACGAGTTCACCTACCTTTCAGGGCTGCCTTTCTTCACGCAGGATTACCTGAACTGGCTGAAAATCTTCCGCTACAATCCTGAACATGTCATGGTTTCCGATCGCAACGGACATTTGCATGTGCGCATTGAAGGCCCGTGGCGTGAAGTCATTATGTGGGAAGTGCCACTGCTCGCGGTCATCAGTGAGGTTGTCCATCGCCAGCGCTCACCGCAAGTCACGGCGCAAATGGCAGTGGAACAGCTGCGTAAAAATCTCGCCAGCTTTAAAGAACAGGCCGCAGATATCGACCTTGGCGCGTTCCGTCTGATGGATTTCGGCACACGTCGCCGTTTCTCCGGTGACGTTCAGGAAGCCATCGTCAGCACCCTGAAAAATGAATTCCCTTATCTGGTGGGCACCAGCAACTACGAGTTAGCGCATAAATTACAGCTGGCGCCAGTCGGTACACAAGCCCACGAATGGTTCCAGGCGCATCAGCAGATTAGTCCGGTTCTGGCTAACAGCCAGCGCGCGGCATTGCAGGCCTGGCTGGATGAATACCCGGATATGCTGGGGATCGCCCTCACCGACTGCATTACGATGGACGCTTTCCTGCGTGATTTCGGCAGTAAATTCGCCAATGCTTATCAGGGCCTGCGTCATGACTCCGGGGATCCGTTTGAATGGGGTGAGAAAGCGATAGCGCATTATCACGCTCTGGATATCGATCCGATGACCAAAACACTGGTGTTCTCCGACAATCTGGATCTGGACAAAGCGTTGCACCTGTATCGCCATTTCCATCAGCGGGTGAATCTGATATTCGGGATTGGTACGCGCCTGACGTGTAATATTCCAGACGTGAAGCCGCTCAATATTGTCATTAAACTGGTGCAGTGCAATGGCAAACCTGTCGCGAAACTTTCGGACAGCCCGGGCAAAACAATGTGTCAGGACAAAGCTTTTGTTCAGGCCTTGCGCAAAGCTTTCGATCTGCCGCTGGTGAAAAAAGCGTCCTGACTCTCCATAAAGTGCCGGAGACGCATCCGGCGCTTTATTCGGATTTCCTTTCCTTTATATAGTTGCGATCTAATTCTGCTCGGCTTTTATTCACTCTCTCAATATTTCCCCTTCGATCACTGCATTTGCGCCACAATTCTTGTCCGGCGAGAACGATTTCTGCTTGTGTCCTGAGAAAGCCTAAGTAACATAGCAAAATCCCTATTTACAGGGTGTCCAATATTTCTTAGTCAACATATATAAAGAAAGAGAGAAATCTATGAGCGTTGTGCCTGTAGTCGACGTACTGCAAGGCCGTGCTGCGGTTGACAGTGAAGTCACCGTGCGCGGTTGGGTACGTACCCGGAGAGATTCTAAAGCTGGCATCTCATTCGTCGCCGTTTATGACGGCTCCTGCTTTAATCCTTTACAGGCCGTCATCAATAATTCTCTGCCCAATTATCAGGAAGACGTATTACGTCTGACGACGGGTTGTTCAGTAGAAGTGACCGGTACTGTTGTCGCCTCACCTGGCGAAGGCCAGAGTTTTGAGCTGCAGGCAACGAACGTCAAAGTTGTTGGCTGGGTGGATGACCCTGATACTTATCCGATGGCGGCAAAACGCCACAGCATCGAATATCTGCGCGAAGTGGCGCACCTTCGCCCGCGCACCAACCTGATAGGTGCCGTCGCTCGTGTGCGCAACACCCTTTCCCAGGCCATTCACCGTTTCTATCATGAAAACGGGTATTTCTGGGTATCCACACCGCTGATCACGGCTTCCGATACCGAAGGTGCGGGTGAGATGTTCCGCGTATCCACACTGGATCTGCAAAATCTGCCGCGTACCGACAAAGGCGAAATTGACTTCAGCGAAGATTTCTTCGGTAAAGAAGCATTCCTGACAGTGTCCGGTCAGCTGAACGGCGAAACTTATGCCTGTGCGCTGTCCAAGGTTTACACCTTCGGCCCGACATTCCGTGCAGAAAACTCTAACACCAGTCGCCATCTGGCGGAATTCTGGATGGTAGAACCGGAAGTTGCTTTTGCCACGCTGGATGACATCGCGGCACTGGCCGAAAACATGCTTAAATATGTTTTCAAAGCCGTTTTAGACGAACGTGCAGACGATATGGCCTTTTTCGCTGACCGTGTAGACAAAGATGCTGTTGCGCGCCTGGAGCGATTTGTAACATCCGATTTCGCCCAGGTGGACTATACCGACGCAGTAGAAATATTAATGAATTGTGGTCAGAAATTCGAAAACCCGGTTTCATGGGGCGTCGATCTTTCTTCTGAGCATGAACGTTATCTTGCAGAACAGCATTTCAAAGCGCCGGTGGTGGTTAAAAACTATCCGAAAGATATCAAAGCGTTTTACATGCGTATGAATGAAGATGGTAAAACCGTCGCAGCAATGGATGTTCTGGCTCCGGGCATCGGCGAGATTATTGGTGGCTCTCAGCGTGAAGAACGTCTGGATGTTCTGGACGCCCGTATGGCTGAAATGGGACTGAATAAAGAAGATTACTGGTGGTATCGCGATCTTCGTCGCTACGGTACTGTGCCGCATTCAGGCTTCGGCCTCGGCTTTGAACGTTTAGTCGCCTATGTGACCGGTGTTCAAAACGTGCGTGACGTGATTCCGTTCCCGCGTACACCACGGAATGCAACCTTCTAATTAATTAAAATATTTTTAGTTAACAGAATAGTTACAAAACTAAGGCCAGCTTTGCTGGCCTTAGTCATTTTCAAAGATAGATCCCTGTCACAAAGTTCCGTAAAATACACATTTTGAAATACATTTTTTCCAACTGAAACATATTTAGTAATTTAGTAGCATTTTCGCTATGGATTAAGCTCACCACGGATGGAATAGTGCGTTCAGACACAGGAGACACCAAACTTTCGCGAATAGTTCCGTAAAGAATTATTTAAGGCAGTGGCAGGTGTCCAAATAAAACCAATGAGGGTAATAATAATGATGAAGCGCAATATTCTTGCAGTGGTAATCCCTGCTCTGTTAGTTGCTGGTGCAGCTAATGCAGCTGAGATCTATAACAAAGATGGCAACAAACTGGATCTGTACGGTAAAGTTGACGCCCGTCACACCTTCTCTGACAATGCTGGCGACGATGGCGACCAGACCTATGTCCGTTTCGGCTTCAAAGGCGAAACTCAAATTACTGACCAACTGACCGGTTACGGCCAGTGGGAATACAACGTTCAGGCAAACCACGCAGAAAGCGCTGGCGACGAAGGTAACAAAACTCGTCTGGGCTTCGCAGGTCTGAAATTCGGTGATGCAGGCTCTTTCGACTACGGTCGTAACTACGGCGTAATCTACGACGTAATGTCCTACACCGACCAACTGCCAATCTATGGCGATGACACTATGTACCAGAACAACGACAACTTCATGATTGGTCGTGGTAATGGCATGGCAACTTACCGTAACAGCAACTTCTTCGGTCTGGTTGACGGCCTGAGCTTCGCAGTACAGTACCAGGGCAAAAACCAAAACGATCGTGATGGCCATGACTTTGCTGCTGATGGTACCGACTTGGGTGTTCCTGGAAGTTCAACTAAAAACCAGAATGGTGACGGTTGGGGTTCTTCGGTAGCTTATGCTATCGGCAACTCTGGCGTTAGCGTAAGTGGTGCTTACTTCTCATCTAACCGTACTAACTCTCAGAAACTTGATGGTAACGGTGACAAAGCTTCCGCATATGCATTGGGCGCGAAATACGACGCTAACAACCTGTACCTGGCAGCATTCTACGGTGAATCCGAGAACACCACCATCTATGGCGGAGACTTCAACCAAGTTGCTAACAAAACTCAAAACTTTGAAGTTGTAGCACAATACCAGTTTGATTTCGGCCTGCGTCCTTCCATTGCTTACCTGCAGTCCAAAGGTAAAGATCTTAATGCGTTGGGTACTGGCTTTGCAGGCGGTGATGCTGACTTGGTTAAATACGTAGAAGTTGGTACTTACTACTACTTCAACAAAAACATGTCTACCTATGTAGACTACAAAATCAATCTGCTGGACGACAACAGCTATACCCGTACCGCTGGTGTTTCTACCGATGATGTTGTTGGTGTTGGTCTGCAATACCAGTTCTAATATCGCTTAACGATGCGCTTACGGGCGTAGCAAAGCGGATATCAAGGCAGAGCTTCGGCTCTGCCTTTTGCGTTTGTGTATGTTTGAAAATATCGTTTTTCCACCCTCGCCATAAAATATTTTAATCTCCCACGCCTTCTCACAACTCTGCTTTCTTTTTGCCGCAAACGGTTGGCAAACGGGGGCGCTGGCGTTACCCTGAGGACCTCTTTCGTCATATCAGGCTATGGAATTTTCCGACATGTTTGAAAAAATCACTGCAGCACCTGCTGACCCTATTCTGGGTCTTACCGATCTTTTCCGCGCTGACGACCGCTCTAATAAAATCAATCTGGGGATTGGTGTTTATAAAGACGAAACAGGTAAAACGCCGGTTCTGGCCAGCGTGAAAAAAGCCGAACAATTCCTGTTGGAAAATGAAACCACGAAAACCTATCTGAGTATCGACGGGTTGCCTGATTTCGCACATTGCACACAAGAACTGCTGTTTGGCAAAGACAGTGCGATTATCGCTGATAAACGGGCACGCACCGCGCAGACTCCGGGTGGCACGGGCGCCCTGCGTATCGCAGCAGATTTCATCGCGACACAAACCAGCGCCAGACGCGTGTGGGTAAGCAATCCAAGCTGGCCAAACCATAAAGGTGTGTTCTCAGCTTCGGGTCTGGAAGTTGTGGAATACAATTATTATGACGCCGCCAGTCACAGTCTTGATTTCGATGGCATGTTGAGAAGCCTGAGCGAAGCTAAAGCAGGCGACGTGGTGCTGTTCCACGGCTGCTGCCATAATCCAACCGGTATCGATCCTACGGAAGAACAATGGGCACAGCTGGCAGAATTGTCGGTGAGCAACGGCTGGTTACCGTTGTTCGACTTCGCCTATCAGGGCTTTGCAAAAGGTCTGGAAGAAGATGCGGCAGGTCTGCGGCTGTTCGTGGCAAAACACAAAGAATTGCTGGTCGCCAGTTCTTACTCGAAAAACTTCGGGTTATACAATGAACGCGTGGGTGCTTGTACGTTAGTCGCAGCCGATGAAGAAACTGCCGGTCGCGCTTTCAGCCAAATGAAATCGGTTATCCGTGCAAACTACTCCAACCCGCCGTCACACGGTGCTGCGGTGGTAGCCACCATTCTGGGTAACGAAACGCTGCGCACGCTGTGGGAGCAGGAACTAAGCGATATGCGCCTGCGTATCCATCGTATGCGCCAGCTATTCGTCAGCACGTTACAGGAAAAAGGCGCTCAACAGGATTTCAGCTTTATTATCAACCAGAACGGGATGTTCTCTTTCAGCGGCCTGACCAAAGATCAGGTATTGCGTTTACGTGATGAATTCGGCGTGTACGCGGTGAACTCCGGCCGTATTAACGTTGCTGGGATTACACTCGAAAACATGGCACCGCTGTGTGAAGCCATCGTCGCCGTACTGTAAAAGATAATTTGTGTTGCCCAATTAAAAAAGCCCGTCAGGAAACTGACGGGCTTTTTGTTTCTTGCTGATAAGCAGCAGATGTCATTACCAGACCGGCATTTCATCCTGCAGGAACGGATTGGTTTTACGCTCATAGCCAAAGTCTGACATCGGGCCATGACCGGGAATAAATACCATGTCATCGCCGAGCGGTAATAATTTCGTTTTGATGGAATGAATCAGCGCCTGATGGTCACCACGCGGGAAATCACTGCGGCCTACGCCACCTTTAAAAATCACATCACCGGAAACGGCAATTCGCGCTTTATCATTGATAAAGACAATATGCCCCGGCGTATGGCCCGGGCAATGCAGCACGGATAAGATTTCCTCGCCGACATTCACTGAATCCCCTTCTTCCAGCCAGGTATCGGGCGTCAGCGGGTCACAATGGTCGAGGCCAAACATCTGGCTTTGGGTCGGCAGTGCATCCAGCAGAAATTGATCTTCTTTCTGAGGACCGACAACCGGTACCTGATAGTGAGCAGCCAGCTCTGCGGCAGCACCCACGTGATCAAGATGTCCGTGGGTCAGCAAAATTTGCGTAACCAGCACACCTTTCGCAGAAACTTCCTGGATGATCCTTGCGGCTTCACCACCGGGATCGACAATGGCAGCCTGATTGGTTTTAGCACACCAAATCAGTGAGCAGTTTTGGCTGAAGGCCGTGACGGTAATAAGATGGATTTTCATAAAGCTCCACAAAATGGCCTGCACATTCCGGCAGGCCATTAATGACACACATCACCAGGTCCGCGCAGGGCCGGTATCGATGTGCACAAAGTTACTTCGTGGATAATATCCTACACCACCCATCCGCATTTTTAATGCAGCTTTGCGGATATTGCTCAGTTCGATGCCCTGAATGTGGAAATCCATTGCCTGCCCGAGGGTGTGATAACTGTGCTTCGCTACCCCGCTTCCGGGTTCTCGCATGCTGTTGTTTGTCGCCAGTGAGCGGTAACCCGAAATCAGCTGGACCGGTTTATTGGTTCCGCCGAGCATCACCTGCAAACGATAGAGATGATCGAACAGCGCGGGATCGATAGATTTTACCTTTTCCGCACGATAGTCCCTGAACAGATGATTCAACCGGGCCAACTCATCCTTGTTGTAACGCTTTCCATCAAAAAACTCGGTTTTGAGGGTTTCGCCGGTATTTATATTATTAACGACTAAAATACGCGGACGAGGTGTGGAAAGAGTGGCGAATGCACGACCTGGAAGCAATGCAATCCCCATAGCGGCACTGCCTAATGCCAGCCATTTACGGCGATGTTTGTCGATTTCATTCATGAACAGTTTACTATCCGGTAAGAGAGTCAAAAATAAGCTCTGATCTGAGCCGTTTTGAACCTTAACTGCCAATTTTCTGCGAGTCAAGGGAACCCATATAAGCAAAACGAGCGTGCCAGTGGCTCACGCTCGTTCGATGGCCAAATACTCTGACCCTTATCAGATTAGTTTTACTGCATTTATTGAAGCAAAATTTCCGCCTGAGGCAGAATTTGTGCACCGGATCTCACCGTTGAATCATAATTGTAAATATCTGTTCTGAATTGCGGCTTACCGTCATCTGCAACCCACGCCGTCAGATAAAACAGTTTTACCGGTATGTGGTGGCGTATCGCTACATACGTGGTATTGCCGCCCTGCAATGTTGATGAGATCCGCGTGTCATTCCAGCCCGCATCCTGCAACAGCATATTGGCTAATTCAGAAGCCTTATTTACCCTCACACAGCCTGAACTCAGGGCACGAATGTCTTTACTGAACAGATTGTGATTTGGCGTGTCATGCAGGTAAATGGCATCAGAACTTGGCATATTAAATTTATACCGGCCCAGGGAGTTGCTTACGCCCGGTGCCTGACGGATGCGGTATGGGAAATGATTGGGTGACACCATGGCCCAGTCGATCATTGAAGGATCGATGATTTCAGCATCATTACTCCAGCCAGACAACACCTGATAGCCATGTTGCTGGAAGTAACCCGGATTGTTCATGGCTTTGGGCACGATGTCTTCACGCACGAGCGTTGTTGGCACATTCCATGGCGGATTGACCACAACATTATTCAGCGCACTGCTCATTAACGGCGTTTTACGACTTGGACGCCCGACAATCACCCGTGACGACAACACTTCATTGCCATTGAGATAATAGGTGAGCTGATAGTTTGGAATGTTCACCATGATACCGGTGTTCACATTGCCAGGGAGAATGCGCAGGCGCTGAATATTCAGTGCCAGTAAGGTCGCACGCAATTGCGGAGAGGCATTCAGCCACTGGCGTGTACGTGCCCCAATAATACCGTCAGCTTCCAGACCCTGCCATTTTTGAAAACGTTTAACGGCCTCCACTAAATCCGGCGTGTACTGATTATGGACAACAGCAACCGGCACGGGTGTCGCTGGCGCTTCTGTCGACTGAACAGTTGGCAGAACATCTTGTACCGATGTTGCGGAAGGGCTGACGGCTGGCGTCGATTGCTGGGCCTTATCGGCGGTTTCATCAACAGACAAATCGTCATTTGCCGCGCTTCCCGGCATGTTAGGAGCGATTGTTTCATCTGTCGGTTTAGGTGCCCTGTTCTCTTCAGGCGATGCGACCATCATACCGGTGCGGGTCAGGATCTCCCGCAAAGCCGGGACATCGTCACTGATCTGATCCGGACGCAAACTGACTGATCCCGTCATGACGGGCCATGGGCGATTGTCCGCCAGCATCGTCTTCAACGCATCATGCATTTTGGTGTAGTAAGGATGCTGCGGCGCGAGAGTCGACAAATAGTGTGACGTGTTGTCCTGACGCACGGCCAGCTGCCACTGATTAATCACCGTCAGCGATGGCGTCGTCATTTTGTAGGGTGTGGAACTGTATAACCACTTGTCCCCATTGGCTTCGACGCTGCTCGTAAACTGCAAATATCCCAGCATCGCATCTGACAACACCACATCACGGGCCATGCCGGTGACTTGCGGATCCGTCAGCCATTTCACCCATTGCGTGAACTGAGGCTGGATCCCCGATATGGCCAGTTCGGCGAGTTGCTGCTGGAATATCTGAACTGTTTCGCGATCGTTCCACATAGGCTGCATATGGTTTGCAGCATAAAGCGATGACAGAGATGACAGATACAATGGCCTGATGCCTCTTGGCAATAACTCTGCCTGCAACTGGCTCATACTCTGTACGCTCGATAACGTGGTTTTTCCTAATGGCAGCGCGGGCACGGTGGCCCATGCAGCAAACCACGGCGACAGACCGCTCGCCAGCAGGCAGCTGGCGACTAAAAACCTGAGAGACCTTTGATTCATTAACATCTTCCCTTGCCTCCCGATAAGGTGCCCAATTTCATCCCCAAAATTGAGCCAGCAGCTCTTGGATTAAGTATATAAAGAGAATTCTTTTTTTGCGTAGGAACTCAATGAAATAGAGCCCGCGTGTAACGTAAAGACTCTAAGCCAGCTGTCAGTTTAAATAAAGTCTTCCGTTACGTGTTTATGTGTTGTTTTCAAGCATTCGTCTATAAATTACGCAGCACTTTAGCGTTGTCATACAAACTATTAAGCTCACCGCAACTTCTTAAAGAAATATAAGTGAAATGAATGCCATTTCAATAAAAAGCCCCGGTGTTGAGGCCGGGGCTTTTAAAAATCACTCACCTGATTTATCTGAACACAATCAGGAAACGTCAGCTTCCGTATTGACCAGCGCGGGAAGTTCAGGCGCGAATCCACGCAAACCGACCACGTGTACATGCTCATTATTGCCAAAGACTTTACGCACCAGTTTATAGGTTGTCCCTTTTTCCGGGCTGATGTTTTCCGGTGCTGCGATAATCAGCTGCATTTCCAGACGGTCGCAAAGCTCAAACAGCGTGGCGATAGATTTAGCATCCAGACGCGCGGCTTCATCAAGGAACAGCAGACGACAAGGTGAAATATCCTTCCCGCGCATACGGCTCGATTCGTCTTCCCAGCTCTGAACAACCATCACCAGAATTGACATACCGGTACCGATGGCTTCACCCGTTGACAACGCCCCGCTTTCTGCACGTAACCAGCCGTCAGAACCACGGTTCACTTCCACTTCCATCTCGAGATAATTGCGGTAATCCAGCAGTTCTTCGCCAATAGTTTGCGGTGTGCGCTGACCCATATCGATTTGCGGATTCAGGCGCTGATAGAGTTTCGCCAGCGCTTCCGAGAAGGTCAGACGGTTGCTGCTGAATAAATCCTGATGCTGTTCCTGTTGTTCAGACAGCACATCCAGCAGTCCCGCATGTGCTTCACGTACATTCACGTTCAGACGCACGCTTTTCACCTGACCAAACGCCACTGCCTGCAGGCCCTGGTTGAGCTGGCGGATACGGTTTTGTTCGCGCTGAATAGTTTTGCGGATGATATTGGCCACACTTTTCGAACTGATAGCCAGTTGCTGCTCGCGGGCAGTCAGTTCTTCGGTCAGACGGCCCAGCTCGATTTCCATCTGTTCGATAGCTTCAACCGGGTCATCGGTACGGATAATATCCTGACGGATACGCTCGCGCAGATGCTGATACACGGCGATGTAGAACTGAATTTTACGCTCAGGACGTTTCGGATCTTCCGACAAACGCAGCACGTCGCGCAGATGTTCGTTATCAGACACCGCCAGACGCAGTGCACCGAGAGATTTATCCGACATGGAACGCAGTTCGTCGCCATCCATATAAGCCAGCTCGCGACGGTGCAAACGGCGTTCCACGCCATTGTCTTTCACCAGACGCATGACAGCACACCAGCCCGCTTTCGAGGTCACAACCTGTTCGCGGCTCTGATGATAATCACGCTCAAGTTTGCGCAGTTTTTTCTGCAGGTTATCCATTTCAGCTTCGCAGAAGGTGATTTGCTTTTCGAGCTGATTACAGCGCGCACGGTTAGTGCTGAGCGCGCTGTGCAGTTCGTCACGGCGGGTTTTAGCGCGTGCCTCGGCATTGGCATCAGCCTGAACGCCTATATCCTGCAATTCCTGGCTAAGCTCTTTGAGCATATCACGTTTGGCATCGAACGAACTTTTCAGCGAGGCCAGAACCTGACTGTACTGCGTCAGTTGCGTCTGATGCTGACGCATTTGTTCACGGGCACGCGTACGTTCTGCTTCCGCATGTTCAAGACGCTGGCGCAACTTATCATTCAGGTCACTGTTTTCATTCAGCATACCGGCAGAGTCGGTATAGCTGAAGTGAGCACGACGCTGAACCACTTCCGTCAGCGCGAACGCCTGTTGCTTCGCCAGACGCTGTGCATGCTGCGCCTGGGCGTAATCTTCTTTCAGTTGCTCATGCTGTTCCGGGTCGCTTTGCAGCACTGAGACCAGCGGTTCCAGCTTGCTCAGTGAAACACCGTGCTGCTGAATGAAACGGGCGCAATCCTGTGCCTCTTCCATTTCTTCGCGAATTTCTTCAACACGATCAATCAGCGTTTCGTCACACAGCAAGCCGACACGTGGCTGCAATTTATTGAGCATGCCGATAGCATCTTTCGCCTGCTCGTATTGCTGGCGCTGTTGCTGATTCTGGCCTTCGTGCGCATTAATAGCACGTTCCAGTTCGCCACGACGCCCGCTCAGGGTGCGGATTTCAGCTTCAGGGTCGGCGTCAAATGCCACGGCTAAATGACTGCCGATAAAACGACTGAATGCCTGATGCGCACGCTGAATTTTCTGCACGTCAAATGACAATGTCGCGTAACGTTCTGAAAGGTTTTCGCGTTCTTTATGCAAGGTTTCAAGGCGGTTCTCACGCGCCGCACGGCCAAACAACGGCACCTGTGGGAAGTGAGAATAACGCCACTGGCGATCGCCGGTTTTGACCAGTACCGCGCCCTGCATTTCTTCCACTTCAAAGACATTGTCATCGAATGACTGTGGATCCCCTTCGATGAGATAGAGGTCTTCCGGGCAATCATCCAGCCCATCCAACTGATCGCGGATCAGGGATAAATCAGGCACCACAATCGCGTGGCGGGACGGACCATACAAGGCAGAGAAGTAAGGCGCATCGTCGATAGTGACGTCATCGTAAATTTCCGATAACAACACACCGCCGAAGCGTTCTGCCAGCGCGATCATGCGGGAATCTTCCGCACCACTCGGCTGGCTGAGGCGGGTTATCTGCCCTTCAATACGACGTTTGCGGGCAGCCACTTCGTCGCGCTCAACCGTCGTTTCGCGTTCCGTTTCCAGAAGTTGCTGCATGTATTCGGTCACCTGCTGGCTGCTTTCCAGCGGTTCCTTACTTTGCTCGCTTAACTGGCTGAGTGCTTCCTGCGCGGCCAGCCAGACAGGTGCACGGGCGGTCAGTTCACGAATGCGCGACTGAACACGTTCAAGTTCCTGACGCATTTCCATGCGACGTTCGCCTGCCTGCGACACAACACCTTGTAATTCTTCGATCTGAACTTCCAGCTCACGCTGCATTTCGTCCAGATCTTCGGGATGCACATCCTGCGCCGTACGTTTGCAGAATTCCTGCAACTGACGTTCGGCATCCTGCTGTTCACGCAGGCGGCCTTCAAGTTCGGACAACCGCATGCGCAGCGGTTCGACACGCTCCGCCTGATGCTGCTGAGATGACCAGTCGCGCAGTAACTCACGCGCCGTCTGCCAGGCTTCGCTGCGGCTCACTTCACCGGCGATTTTCACCACCAGCTGATAAGCCGTTTCAAACTGATTATGGGCGGCAGAAGCGACGCTCATCTTCTGTTCCAGCATCAGCAGGACTTCAGTCGCTTCCTGCTCTTTGCTCTGGAACGTTTCCAGCCATTCTTCACTGTTCTGAATGCTCAGATCGGGGATCTGGCACAAGTCGCGTGCACGCTCAATGGCCTGTAACGCCTGCTGATACTGGATAGCACGGGTCTGCTGAACATCCAGCGCCTGCTGGTAATCGGCCAGCTGACTTTTCAGCTCATCCACTTCCAGTTCAGCGGCCTCAGCGCGCGCTTCGTATTCGGCGTGCTGCTCGCTGGCTTCGGCCACCACTTCGTTCTGTTCTTCCAGACGATATGTCAGCTCTTCGAGGTCACTTTCATAACGCTCGATTTTTTCCTGCTGACGCATCGCGGTCTGAACCAGACTCAGATGATCACTGGCAGCCTGATAATCGGTTTCCAGATCGCTTTGCGCACCACTTTGCTCAGCCAGTTCACGGGCCATTTCGACATGACGGTATTGTTCACCGGACAACTGTTTACGGCTGGTGAACAAATCATTACGCAGTACCAGCGCGCCATCAAGATGAATGCGGCGTTCATTAGCGTGACGCATATAGTCGGCGGCCACGTAAGACGTCGCTTCAGAAATCAGATGCTTAAACAGGTCGCGATCAGATTGCGTCACGCGGATCGCTTCCAGCGTCATGCGGTTTTCACGCAGCGCTGCTTCCATATCCTGGAAGGCTTTACGCACACCACTGTTTTCCGGCAACAAGTAGTCGCGCAGGGAACGGGTGATGGCGCTGGAAATACCGCCGTAAAGTGACGCCTCAATCAGACGATAGAACTTGCTACGGTCGGATGCTGAACGCAAGCGACGCGGAATAACACCCAGATCAAACATCAGGGCATGATAATCAGTAATCGAGTTGAACTGCTTGAACTGCACGCCTTCCATCGCTTCTACGCGATCTTTCAGTTCCTGCAAAGACAGCACCCGCGCCTGACGCTCGCCGACCGTTTCAGTCAGCATTTCCGTCGGATTCACCGCAACCGGCAAGCCCTGAATAGTGAAAGGTTTGATGTCCACTTTACGGTCACGACCGGCGACCTGCTGCAGGCGAACCCCAACCACAATACGCTGGTGACGGGAGTTCACCACGTCCAGAACCGAGTAACAAACACCCGCGCGCAATTTACCGTGCAGGCCTTTATCACGCGAACCGGAGGTTGCGCCCGCTTCCGTGGTGTTACGGAAATGCAGCAACGTCAAATCAGGGATCAGCGCCGTGACGAAGGCCGCCATCGTGGTGGATTTCCCGGCCCCGTTACCGCCGGAAAGCGTGGTGACCAGTGAGTCGAGGTCAAACGTGCGGGCAAAGAACCCGTTCCAGTTAACCAGCGTCAGTGAGCGAAATTTACCGCGTTCAATCATTCCTGTTCATCCTCTGCGCTCTCATGCCCTTGCTGCACTGCCGGCGATTCGCCGTCCTCACTTTCATCATTGAGCGACAGCGCGCTGTCGACTGGCATTGCTTCACCGTCGCGGATCATCCGCAGCTGTGCTTCGCGCGCGTCATCGCCGCTGCGGACATCTGCACCAAAACGAAATACCGCTTCAGTGATACGAAATTTGCTGCTGTCGACACCCATGAAATACACCATGCCCAGGCGGCGCAGGCGATTGAGTGATGTCCGGACTTTGTCCTGCAACTTCTGACGATCTAAATCTGAGCCGGTTGAGCGCTGGTTGACGTATTTAAGCAATTTGCTTTCATCCGCCAGACTCAGTAATTCGTCATACAGTTCCTGCTGGGTAAAAATCCCTTCATGCGCCAGACGTTCCGGGCTGAGATACAGATAGCAAAGGATTTTCCCGACCATCATGTCCAGTTCAGATAAGACTGAACGCGGGATAAGCGTGGTGGAGCGCGGACGCAGATAGAAGAAGCCTTCCGGTGCCCGGATTAACTCCACGTTGTAGCGGCTGTAAAAGAGTTCCATTTCTTCCTGATAGTCCATCAGGAATGCGTGGTTATCCAGTTCATCAATGCCGATATGACGGCCAGAACGCAGCTGGCTGTCGAGAGCAGGAAACACTGAATTTGCCAGTGCCTGCGCCAGCTTAGCTGGCATTATGTGTTCAATATTTGTCGATGACATGGGCCTGCACCTTGGCTCCGTAATCATTGATTGCCTGCCATTCGGCATGCAACCCTGAAAAATCTGCTTCAGCCACACCAAGGCGCACAGCCTGGTCGACCACAATTCGCGCGACATCAAAATGTCGGGCACGCGGATACTGTTTAAGATATTCGCGCATTACTATGCCCAGATTGAGCGGCGTTTTTTGTTGCTGATAAACCTGTAATGCCTGTTCAATCAATGCCGCAAGTTGTTCGCGGATTTCGTTAAATTCTTCAAATTCAAGATCTGGCGGAAGTTCGCCGGTCACTTCTTCGCTTCGCAAGGCCAGTTCTTCGTCACGCATATCCAGCAGACGGTCGGCATTAGCGAACGTCAGCGTCCACGGCTGATCAAAATAATTCTGAACCGACTGACGCAGACGCTGGGCGAACACCCGGTTTTTATCCATGTCGATGGCGGTACGGATAAATTTATGCACATGCCGGTCATAGCCAATCCACAGGTCAATAGCCTGCTGGCCCCAGCTGGTAATACGATCGAGTTTGTTCTGCAGGTCGAAAACCAGTTTGTCGACAAAACTCAAATCGAGTTCGACCATCGTGGCATCCTGAATACGCATAAGATGCGCCTGCAACAGGTTACCTGCGGCCTCGAGCGTATCCTGCAATTCACGCAGCGTACCGGACGTTTCTGACAGGAGGATTTCACAACTGGAAATTGCCGCGCGCCAGTCTTTATTGAGCAACGCGGCAATGTCGTCTTTCACGCCCTGCTGCTGTTCATCCATGATCCGCTGAGTCATGTCGATGCTGTCAAAAATTTCAGCAACGGAGTATTTGAGGGGCGCGTAAACATTGCGATGCCAGTGAAAATCATCGCCGCCCTCTTCGGCCGCATCAGCAGCACGCTTGAGTTCCTGCGCAACGATCGACAACTGCATAGACAACCGCAACGTAGAGAATTCACGCTGGCGGATATAGTAATCGGAAATACCGATCGCCAAAGGCGTCAGGCGATAAATGGCATTACCGTCAGCCAGTTCACTGACAAAACGGTTGAGCAAACGCTGACGCACCATGTCATTAATGGCGTTATTGGCACGTACGGTGATGGTCTCGTTTGTCTGCTCAAATCCCTTGCTGACATGACGAAACGCATCAACCAGTTCACCCTCACTCATTTCCCCATCAAGGCGCTCGCTGTTTAATGTGGCAATTGCCAGAAGAAAAGCCAGCCGCTCCGTTGGCAGCGAAATTGAGAAATCATTTTTCCGTGCCCAGGCGACCAGTTCGGGTACAGTCTGGGAAAATTCACTCATAATTCGTCCTTCAGAATGGGTTTGTGCGCCATCACGTGGATGTAACGTCCCAAACTAACAAAAGGTTCCTGGCGGCAATAGCGCTGTTCCAGCGCCAGAAGCTCGTCAAAATCCTGTTTATGTTGTTGTCTGTTTCGCAAATAATCGTGGAACACTCTAACACCGGTCTTGCCGCTGATCTGCATCCCAAGTTCTTCCAGCCACTGGTAAACCTGCGCAGGTTCCAGCGGGTGATCGGGTAACAGGGAGCTCTTTTTGATTTTTGGCACACCCGCTTCGACATGAGCAAAATTGCCGAGGATCATGTGCCGCATGACCAGACCGTGGATATTGTAAAACATCAGCGATATTGCGCCACCGGGTGTCAGACAATCGACCAGTGCAGCCAGCGCTTGCCGGGGTTCAGCCAGCCATTCGATGACCGCATGGAACAATATCAGATCAACCGGCTGTTCCAAATGTTCGGCAATATGCTGAGCCGGACATTGTACAAATTGCATGTTGTCGCTCACACCTTTTTCCCGCGCGGCAGCCCCGGCGCGGCGGATCATCTCACCGGACAGATCACACAACAAGACCTTATGTCCTAAAGCTGCCAGTTCACAGGCCATTTGTCCTTCACCGCCCCCCGCATCAAGAATGCGCAGTGGACGCTGAGGCAACGTCTGTAGCAAATCATGCAGATCCTGACCCAGCACAGCCTGACGGATACGTCCCTTTGTTGTGCCGTAGATATTGCGCGAAAATTTCTCGGCCATATCGTCGAAATTACGATCCTGCATGAAATGAACCCTGTTTCAGAAAACAATTTGTTGAATGATGGTTGTGCGGCGATGCCGGGTGAAGTGCTATTTTGGCACAGGCTGGCATAGAATAAATCATCCTGACGCGGATTCACGCCCGGATGTCGTTTTTTCACCCAAAAGGATCGGTTTCTGATGTTATTTATCCTAAAAAAGACGCTGGGGGGACTGTTATTACCTCTGCCATTTATTCTGCTCCTCATGGCGATAGCCCTGGTGTTGCTGTGGATGACCCGCTGGCAAAAAACCGGAAAAGTGTTTTTTTCACTGAGTTGGCTGCTTCTGTTGCTGCTCAGCCTGCAACCTGTTGCGGATAACCTGCTGCGCCCTATTGAATCGGCTTATCCTACTTATCAGGCCAGCGGCAAAGTGCCGGTAAAATATGTCGTCGTACTGGGTGGCGGTTATACCTATAACCCGGCGTGGGCACCGAGTTCTAATCTCATCAGTAACAGCCTTCCTCGCGTGGCAGAAGGGATCCGCATTTACCGGGCAAACCCCGGTTCGAAAATGATCTTCACCGGTGCGCGGGCCATAACCAACCCGATGAGCAGTGCTGCGGTCGCCGGGAAAGTGGCGGAGAGTTTAGGGGTGCCGGAGAGCGATATTATTCTGCTCGACAGACCACGGGATACACATCAGGAAGCTTTGCAGGTTAAAGAAATGCTGGGAGAGCAGCCGTTTGTGCTGGTGACGTCGGCAAACCATCTGCCGCGGGCAATCATTTTCTTCCGCCAACTGGGACTGAACCCTATTCCGGCACCGGCGAATCAGCTTGCGATAGATTCCCCGCTCAATCCGTGGGAAAAAGCGTTGCCACAGGCACTGTTCTTGTCTCACAGCGAGCGGGCATGGTATGAAACGCTGGGGCGCGCATGGCAATGGATAACGCTGCCGGCACCCATTGCGAAGTAACTCAGTTAAGCCACGGCAATAATTGTTGCCGTGCATAATCGAACTGCTGGCGGTCAAGCTTACCGGTATGGATCAGATGCGCGACAGATTCCCACACCAGATACAACCAGCGGCGGGCAAGGAAGGTTTCAGAAACAGGTGCTTTTTGCAGATAACTGAACAGCAGTTGCTCGCTCATACCTTTTTCCCACAGCCTGAAGAGATCAAACTCGCGCGGCGCCCACAACAGGGTGCCGGGGTTAATCATCGCCAGCAACTGATCGCTGCGCGGATCTTTGAGCATGCTGCGCAACGAGAGATTGCCGTGGACCAGTACCGGCGTGTCGTCAAATTCTGCAAACAACGCGGGGATACAGGCCCGGGAACGGAAAAGCAATGTGCGATCTTCAGGTGTAAGTTCAGAGGCTTGTAAATTTGATAACGTTGCCCACAACACTTCAACCCGTTGCGGATACCAGTTTTCCCAGCGATTTTCCTGCGTGCTGTCTACCGAACCGACACAGCCGTGGCTGTCAATCCGGTGCCACGCCAGCATCGCCTCAACAATTTGCTCCTGTAAGATTTGCCAGCGCTCAGGAGTACGCGTTGGCGCCTCGGCAGAGACACCACGCAGTCGTTCAATCAGCAATATTTCCTGATACGGTTTCTGATGCGTGGTGACCATGCCATAAACCGTCGGCACACGTACCACACCTTCCCGTGCCAGCATTGATAATTTATAAGCCTCCTGTCCGGCAATCCCCTGGCAGACAAAACTTTTGGCCATCAAAGGCATTGCGTAACCCTGCTCATCATAGAGAGAAAAAAGATGGGCATAAGGCTGCTCACTGACACATTCAAGGCGGGATAAACGCTCGCCCAGCACAATACTCAATTCGGCTTTTAGCTGTTCCATAACGTGTTCGCAGTGACGAATAAATTAACGTTTATGATGAAAGCTTCAGGAAAGGATTACCCCGTTTCAGATCAAACAAAAACCGGATAGTCGGGGCAGAAACAGGAAGGCAGCGCGCAAAACGAAAAGAGAACAGTGATGATAAAACGGAATGCCGGAACATTCCGCTTTTATGACTTTTTATACGCTATCTGGTCAGGAATTTTTATGGCCTAAAATCACGCGCACACGTTCCAGATCCTCAGCGGTATCAACCCCCACAGAAGGAATGGCCTTCGCCACATCAACGTGAATTTTTTCACCGTACCACAGCACCCGGAGTTGTTCGAGCAATTCAATGTGCTCAAGTGTAGTCGGTTCCCACTTCACATACTGGCGAATGAAGCCAGCACGGTAAGCATAAATGCCGATGTGACGGAGGAAGACATCGCCAATCGTTTCTTTCGACACGGCAAAACGTTCACGTTCCCACGGAATTGCAGCGCGGGAAAAATACAGGGCGTAACCTTTGGCATCCCGAACTACTTTTACCGCATTCGGGTTAAACGCTTCTTCCGCTGTTTCAATCGGCACTGCCAGAGTCGCCATTCCTGCTTCACTGTTTGCCAGATTATCAGCCACCTGACGGATAATAACCGGCGGGATCAGCGGCTCGTCGCCCTGTACGTTGACGATAATTTCATCATCGGAAAACTGACATAAATCGATGACTTCAGCCAGACGCTCAGTGCCTGACTGATGATCAGGCCGGGTAAGACAAACTTCACCACCTGCAGCCTCAACCGCCGCCACAACGTCAGGATGGTCTGTCGCAACAATCACACGTTTAGCACCCGACTCCAGTGCACGCTCCATCACATGCACAACCATAGGTTTACCGTTGATATCGGCCAACGGCTTACCCGGCAAACGGCTTGACCCGAATCGGGCCGGGATAATGGCAACAAAACTCATGGGTGTGTCTCATCAACAGAAAGCGGGCGGGCCTCGTTTTCTAATAATACGGGGATACCCTCACGCACGGGATAAGCCAGGCTGTCTGCCTTACACACTAACTCCTGCGACTCTTTATTGAAGTAAAGCTTTCCGTTACATACAGGGCACGCAACGATTTCAAGCAAACGGTGGTCCATAAATTCCTCCCGGAGGCGAATACACCGCTTTTTCAGCAAGGTGCAACGCAAAAAGCATTGGAAACCCAACACGGTGGTTGAAGAGAATAGCATAACGCTACACCCGCGTTAATCCTCACGCCCTCTCCGAAACGACTGCAAAAAGTTACATTTTTGTGAATAAAAAATATCTTTTAAGGAGGATTGCGCTGTCGATTTTGCGGGAGTACAATTTTTTTGTGATGCACATCACACTAAACACCTTCAATATGAGCACTAAAAATGAAAACTATTAACAAAATCATCGCAATGTTCGCTAACTTCAGCCACTAAGCTGCATGCCACCTGCAATCATCGTGAAATAACGGCTGCCTGATGCAGCCGTTTCATTTTGTGACATCAAATCTGCCAGTCTTTCCCCCAACACGCCGTTAACGTGTCGGGTACATTCACGGTGATGACTCTTTCAGCACCCTGCCACTGCGCGAAACGGCTGATTGCCCCGTGTACGTCTTTTGCCCGTCGTGCAGCCATCGTCACATCAGGCTCAAGATGCAGGCTCTTCACTTCCAGTATTTTTTCTTTGCGATGCATTTTTGCATCTACCCGGCCAATCAGCGCACCCCGTTGCAATATGGGAAGCGTGAAATATCCGTACAGGCGTTTTGCTTCCGGCGTATAGCACTCGATCCGGTATTCAAAATTAAACAATGTCGATGCGCGTTTACGATCCCATACCACCGGATCAAAAGGCGAAAGCAGTGTGGTGACGGTTGAACCGATCCGTGATTCGGTGGCTTGTTGCAGAAGGGGAAACTGTTTGCGATGAACATAATAAATACCTTCAAGCCCTGACACTTCTACCGGTGTGATTTCCTCATCCGTCAGTAATTGTGCAATCACAGCTTTGGTATTCACTCGCCTGAGGCGGTAGTAGTCCGCCAGCCATTCAGGTTTAAAGATGCCGAGATATTGCGCCGAACGCCGCAGCATCTGATATTCCGCTGCAGCCTGTTCAAGAGTTTGGCTCGCATCGTCCCAGCCAGGCATCACCCGTTCAGCAAGGTCGTAAACCCGGTGGAAATTACGCCGCTCAGACACCATCAGTTTCCCGGAAGTAAACAATGTTTCCAGGTGCTTTTTATGAGGCTTCCAGTCCCACCAGCCGCTGGCAGACTTTTTATCTGCATTGAAATCGGCCGAACGCACAGGACCATTTTCGGCGATATATCCCAGCAGCGCCTCAATATCCGTCTGATGCTCATCAAACCAGGCCTGAGAAAATTTCCACCCCATTCCCTGAGGATTGAGCATCCGGTGGCGCAGGAGTCCGTAATCTTCACTGGGAATAAAACAGGCCTCATGTGCCCAGTACTCGAATATTTTTCCTGCCGAGAGGGCTTGTTCCAGCCATTGGGGGGCGTAATTACCTAAGCGGCTGAAGAGCACCAGATAAGGACTGCGCGCAACCACGCTTATCGTGTCAATTTGCAGCAATCCCATATCACGGATCGCCTGAACGACATCCACAGCCGAAGGCTTTCGGGTAAAAGGTTTTAGGAGATTTTGTGCAGACAGATGCAGGGTGCGGGCTGAAGCAAGAGATATAACCGGGTGAGACATATCGGTATCCGTAGCAGCAAGTAAACTGTGGATACCGATAGCATATTTTTACCGGAGCGTAAAATTCAACTCAACGGTGTACAACAAAACCAGACTCAGAAAGCAATAACATCAGCCGCAGAAGGGCCATGTGCTACGCTGCGGTAAGTGGTGAACTCCACCTTCTGACCGGCACTCAGAGATTTATCCCCGGTATTCGCAATAGAAGTACGCTGAACATAAATTTCAGAAGAACCATCGAGCGGGCAAATAAAACCGTAGCCTTTAGCCTGATTATACCATTTAACTAAACCCATTTTTAACATCATAATTTCTATCCTTTCTTTTGGGCATCCATGAACACACTTTTTTATTATTGTTCGGATGCGTTTGCCCATTGCTAAGTTATTTTTTTATAAAAAACCTCTAATGAGCGAATTTGTTTTAATCATTATTTTTACAACTTTCACGACGTTTTATAAACGCCATCTTTACCTTTTCAGGTATGTAAAACCCGCCATCCGGCGGGTTTTACTCTGCTGATATGAGTAGCGATTAACGTTGTTTCATATCATCACGCTTGTCTCTTTTCAGAGCGCAATAACGTTAGCAGCAGCAGGACCGCGCGGGCTATCCTGAATGGTGTATTCTACACGCTGGCCTTCGGCCAGAGTTTTGAAACCATCGGTTGCGATTGCAGAGAAATGTACGAACACATCCTTGCCACCATCAGCCTGTTCAATAAAACCAAAACCTTTGCTTTCATTGAACCACTTAACCTGACCATTTTTCTTAGACATATTTAAAACCTTTTACAAAATATAAAATCCTGCCATTCGGCAATGTTAGCCAATAGTTCAGACAATTACTTATGGGGAGGACTTAGAAGGTTCGTCTTGGAAGCGGAATCATCGGGAAAGAGATAACGTCTGGGAGGAACTGCTTTACTCTACACTCATACATAAATAGCGCTGCAACACAGGCTGCACGCATTTACTCATAAGTGCAGAGCAATAGCAAGTCACGTTGCGCAATTATTCTTACATTAAACATTAACGGTAAATATTAACCTTTAAAATCATGAAGATTGAAACTTTAGATTTACGTAAATTTTTATCAGATGCAGAGAAATGGTCTATTTTTACTGTATCAATGCATCTTTTTCAAAATAAGATCAGCTATTTTTTGGAGCAGTTTCTCAGCCTGGCCACCCTCGATTTTTGCGGCGACCGGTAAATACCACCAGTCTGGCTGAGCAAAAGAACGACATTTTACGGCATCCTTTTCAGTCATCAGAAGGGCCTGACCTGGCTTTTTTACTGCGGACAGTTGTCCGGAGGTATAAGCCTGATGATCAGAAAAGGCGACTTCCTTTTGTACGTTTATCCCTAGTTGTTTCAACGTGGAGAAGAAACGTGGGGGATGCCCGATGCCGGCAATAGCCACCACATTTTTCAATGCAGAAGCATCACATTGTTCACCTGTAATCAAATTTATCGCTTTTCCCGGCTGCAAGAGCATCGCTAACTCGCCGGTACGGGCTGTGCCGCCATTGGTAATCACCGCATCCACTGAACGCAAACGAGATTCTCTTTCACGCATAGGGCCTGCAGGTAACCAGTGACCATTACCAAAACGGCGGATACCATCGATCACAACAATTTCGATATCACGCTGAAGTGCATAATGCTGCAACCCGTCGTCCGTAATAATAACGTCTAATTCATGTCCATCGAGTAATGCCTTCACTGCATCAGAGCGAACCGGGGACACTGCAACCGGTGCCCCTGTTCTTTGAAAAATCAGCACAGGCTCATCACCCGCTTGTAGAGTAGACGTTTCGCGGGTCAGTAACAGCGGATAACGCTCAGATTTTCCGCCATAACCACGCGAAACGACACCGACACGAAAACCATGCTGCTGCAACGTTTCTACCAGCCAGATAACCACCGGTGTTTTACCGTTCCCACCAGCGGTCAGGTTGCCAACCACCACCACGGGCACCGGTGCACGCCAGCTTTTTTTAACCCCAAATTTATAGCTCAAACGGATGAGATTCGAGATAAGCCCGTAAAGCCATGCCAGCGGCAGGAGTAACAGATATAACGGTGACTTTCCTGACCAGATACGATCAATCATTGCCCGAATTGCATCCGGTAGAGTTGTGAGTAAACACCGCGTTCTTCGAGGAGGCTTACATGCGAACCACGTTCCACCACGCAACCATCTTCAATTACCAGGATCTCATCGGCCTTTTCGATAGTGGATAAACGGTGTGCGATCACCAGCGATGTGCGGTTTTTCTGCAGTTCATCCAGCGCAGCCTGAATAGCGCGCTCAGATTCGGTATCAAGAGCAGAGGTTGCTTCATCAAGTATCAGAACCGGTGAGTCACGCAACAAGGCACGGGCAATTGCGATACGCTGGCGTTGACCACCTGAGAGCAGAACGCCATTCTCACCAATGACCGTATCCAGCCCTTTATCCATTTTGCTGATGAAGTCCATTGCGTAAGCCATCGTCGCTGCTTTTTCAATTTCTTCGCGGGAGTAAATATCCGTACGGGCGTAAGCGATGTTGTTGGCAATAGTGTCATTGAAAAGGTGAACGTTCTGAGAAACAAGTGCCACCTGGTCACGCAATGAAGAAAGCGTATATTCCCGCAGATCATGACCGTCCATCAGGATTTTACCTTCCTGAATATCATAGAAGCGGGTCAGCAAATTCGCGATAGTCGATTTACCGGAACCTGAACGGCCAACCAGTGCAACGGTTTTACCTTCCGGCAGGTTGAAGGAAATGTCACGCAAAGCAGGAACATCACGCCCCGGATAAGTGAAGGTCACATTTTTGAATTCAACATTCCCTTTTACACGTTTGACTTCCAGTTTCCCTTCGTCTTTTTCCTGTTCCATATCCAGAATTGAGAATAGCGTCTGACAAGCTGCCATACCGCGCTGGAACTGGGAGTTCACGTTAGTCAGTGACTTCAACGGCCGCATCAGGGCAATCATAGAAGAGAACACAACGGTGATGGTACCCGCACTGAGCGTTTCCATCACTGACGGGAAGCTTGCCGCATACAGCACAAATGCCAGTGCCAGAGAAGCGATAAGCTGAATAATCGGGTCTGAAATTGAAGAGGCGGATACCATACGCATACCTTGCTGGCGCATACGGTTACTCACTTTATCAAAACGCGCAGTTTCGACTTTCTGACCACCGAAGATCAACACTTCTTTATGGCCTTTCAGCATCTGTTCCGCACTGGTCGTCACCTGCCCCATCGTGTTTTGCATTGTCTTACTGATATTACGAAAGCGTTTAGACACCACACGGATCACAACAGAAACAATTGGCGCAATCACTAACAGGATTACCGAAAGCTGCCAGCTGTAATAGAACATCATTACAAACAAACCAATGATTGACGCACCTTCGCGTACAACGGTCACCAGCGCACTGGAAGACGAAGACGCGACCTGTTCGGAATCATAGGTGATACGGGAAAGTAAGGTACCGGTAGATTGCTGGTCAAAGAATGCAACGGGCATTCTCATCATATGACCAAACAGACGGCGACGCATATGCATCACCACTTTGCCCGAAACCCATGAAATACAGTAACTCGAAATATAGCCACTGACACCACGCACAATCATCAGGCCGATAACGACCAATGGCATCCAGAGTAGAATTGAGCGGTCAGCTTTACCAAAACCGTCATCCAGCAGCGGCTTCAGCAAAGACAGCATGAAAGTATCACTGGCGGCGTTTGCGACCAGCGCAATAGCCGCAGCGATCAGCCCGGCTTTAAAAGGTGTGATCATCGGCCACAGTCGACGGAATGTCTGCCATGTGGAGAGATCTTTATCGTTCATCATGCAATATCAACCAGCATCGAAAGAAATAGCGGTCTATTCTACTCATTATCTGCAGATACTCCAAACTGGTGGTGATACCAACGGGGGATTAATTGCTCGCGTAAGCCTTTAATTGTCCAATAATCATCAAAAATAAAGAGGCTGAGCTGACCCGATTCAGAGGTGGAATGCCAGTCATAGCGCGCTTTGTTGTATCTGCTAACAACTTTATGGGCCGGCAGATGCCATTTATTGAAACGGGATGCGGAAGCCAGCGCGATAACCGGCTTAACTGCCCGAAGGAATGGCGGTATCGATGATGTATTGCTGCCATGATGAGGAACCTGAAGTGCAGTGGCCTGCAGTTCGCTCCGCCACTTCCTGACTAACGCTTTTTCTGTTTCAGCTTCAATATCGCCGGTCAGCAGCAAACTGAATGAACCATCATCAATGCGGATAACGCAACTGTCGTTATTCCCTGCATCCCCGGACATTTTCTCTGGCCACAAAACGTTAAAATCCAGCCCCTGCCAGCGCCATTGTTCGCCCGCCATACATTTCAGATGCTGCTGCTCAGACAAGGCACTTTCACGTACGCTGGCGGCGGGATATCGTCTTTGTAACGGAGCCAGGCCCCCCCGGTGATCCATGTCATTATGACTGATAATTATCTGTTCCAGCTGAATATTCTTCCAATTTAAAAAAGGGATAATATTTTGCTCAGCGGCTGATCCCCCTTCCCACCGGTTGCCGGTATCATAAAGAACACCTCTGCCGTTTTTGCTGATAAGTACCGACAAGCCGTGCCCGACATCGAGCATATCAACCCGCCAGCGCTCTGCCGGATTTCTGTTCAGCCAGACGAAAGAGATCGCAAAAAGAGACAGCAACAATGAAAGGCATTGTCTCAACGGGCAAATCCGCCAGCACAGTAGCACCAACCATCCCATCAGGCTCGCGACCACAAATGATTCACCCAATGGGATCCAGCCGTCCGGTAATGCTTTTACACCCCACAGGGCCAGCCTCAGGGTGGCATCCGCCAGTTGCCAAAGCAGAGCTTGTAGGTAATCCATGAATACGCAGGGCACGGTGTTCATCAACAGAGCCAGTAACACCAGCGGGACTGTGATTAGCGAAACAACCGGTACTGCCCACATATTAGCCGGAAACGAAAAGAGGTTTATGCCGTGGAAAATCCCGACCTGTAAGGGTAACAGGAGAAGCGTCATCCCCAGTTGCAGATGTCCCCAGCGGAACAATGCCCAATACCATGCTTGCTGAAACATTGCAGGAAGTGGTGCCCATTGAAACCAGAAAACCAGTGCCCCAACCGCGAAACATGACAGCCAGAAGCTGTCGGATAATAAATTCATAGGATCGGCCAGCAGAAGCGTAGCAACCACCCAAAGCCATATCTGGCATGGATGACAGCGGACCCGAAACAGACGCAGCAGGATCCACATCGACACCGCTAACGCTGCCCGCACCGCGGGTGCGTTGCCTCCGGAAAGCCAGGTATAAGTCAGCAGAAAAATACCGCTCATGAATAACGGAAAGCGGTAATCAATCAGTTTTACCGGCAGCAGATATTGCAATCCACGCGCCAGCCACCATCCGAATAACGCCGCAATTCCAATATGTAAGCCTGATATCGCCACCAGATGGGCGATGCCAGTCTTTTGTAATAGCAATTTATCTGTACTCTGTATTAATCCTTTTTCGCCAAAGGCCAATGCAATCAGTATGGGTGTATTTTCCATCGGTGGCATCTTCTGCTGCACCCGCTGTATAAATTGCTGACGAAGCGATATTTTTGAATCTATTAGCCGACTATTGCGAACAGTTGCGGTCAGTGGTGCATGCTGAGACAGCGCCCAACGCTGGGCATCAAAGCCGCCTTCATTCAGCACGCTGTGCACGGGCCGCAAACTGACCGTCATATCCCAACGCTGACCCGCTAACAGTTCTTGCTCTGCCTCTTCCCATTTAGTACGGAACATGACCGGCGGGAAAATTATTTTGCCTTCCGCTTTTTCTAATTTGAAGAGTACAGAAGACGTGCCGTTGCTCCCGAGATTAATACTCTCCACCGCTGCGGTAACATGGCGCTGTGTCCCCTGAAGTACTGAAATCTGATCAAGCTGCATATTCCCCTGAAACGAGGCCCAACTGAAACTCAGGAGGCCTATCGCTATCAGGCTGAATGTTTTGTGATGAAATCTGAAACAACAGGCAGCGGCAATACACAGCATAGTCAACTGAAGGAGGGAAGGAAGTCGGAAAAAAATGAGCAGCGGCATCATGCCTGCAATAACAGCTAAAGCAGCCTCGTCCAGTGAGATTTTAATGTTTTACTCCCTTCACGTTCATCAGAATGTTTTCGTGCCGGAGTATGATTTTCACGCAAACAAGAGGCAAGCAGGAGAGAAAAACGCTGCGAGACATTACGCAAACATTCTGTTTTCAGAACTGAAAAAGGGAGGCATAAAACAAAAAAAACGGCACCTCGAAAGGTACCGTTTTACGTTCGCTATAGGCAGACATTTACGTTCAGGCGAAAGCCTTAGCCGTAAATATTCGCGCGATCGCGCAACTCTTTACCTGGCTTAAAGTGAGGAACGTACTTGCCGTCCAGCTCGACTTTATCGCCAGTTTTAGGGTTGCGCCCAACACGCGGAGCACGGTAGTGAAGAGAAAAACTGCCAAACCCACGGATTTCGATGCGTTCACCATCAGCCAAGGTTGCAGCCATATGCTCAAGCATCTCTTTCACTGCATCCTCAACAGCTTTCGCCGGGATATGAGAGTGCTGGCCAGCAAGTCTTTCAATAAGTTCAGACTTGGTCATAGTACCTCCAAGCTTTGCAGCTAAACTACCGTTTCGGGGCGACTGAGCCGCCCCCCGTCATTACTCGCCTTTTGCCGCTTTGAACGCTTCAGCCATAGCATTAGAGAAGTTGCTTTCGTCTGGTTTGTTGTTAACAACAGCGATTGCATCTTTCTCGTCTGCTTCATCCTTAGCACGGACGGACAGGCTTACTACGCGGTTCTTACGATCAACACCGGTGAATTTAGCTTCAACATCATCACCAACGTTCAGAACCAGAGTTGCGTCTTCAATACGGTCGCGAGAAGCTTCTGAAGCGCGCAGGTAACCTTCTACGCCGCCAGCTAATTCAACTGTAGCACCTTTGGCGTCAACTGCTGTGACTTTACCAGTAACAATAGTACCTTTCTTGTTAACAGACAGGTAGTTATTGAATGGATCTTCAGCCAGTTGCTTCACGCCCAGGGAGATACGTTCACGTTCTGCATCAACTTGCAGAACCACAGCTGCGATTTCGTCGCCTTTTTTGTATTCACGTACTGCTTCTTCGCCTGCAACGTTCCAGGAGATGTCAGACAGGTGAACCAGGCCGTCGATGCCGCCGTCCAGACCAATGAAGATACCGAAGTCAGTGATTGACTTGATTTTACCTTCAACGCGGTCGTTCTTGTTGTGGGTTTCTGCGAATTGCTGCCATGGGTTGTTTTTGCATTGTTTCAGGCCCAGGGAGATACGACGACGTTCTTCGTCGATATCCAGAACCATAACTTCAACAACATCGCCCACGTTAACAACTTTAGATGGGTGGATGTTTTTGTTAGTCCAATCCATTTCAGAAACGTGAACCAGACCTTCAACGCCTTCTTCGATTTCTACGAAGCAGCCGTAATCAGTCAGGTTGGTAACGCGACCCGTCAGTTTAGTACCTTCTGGGTAACGTTTAGCGATAGCGACCCAAGGATCTTCGCCCAGTTGTTTCAGACCCAGTGATACACGGGTACGCTCACGGTCAAATTTAAGAACTTTAACAGTGATTTCATCGCCAACATTAACGATTTCGCTTGGGTGTTTAACACGTTTCCAAGCCATGTCAGTGATGTGCAGCAGGCCGTCAACGCCGCCCAGATCAACGAATGCACCGTAGTCAGTGAGGTTCTTAACGATACCTTTAACTTCCATGCCTTCCTGCAGGTTTTCCAGCAGTTGATCGCGCTCTGCGCTGTTCTCAGACTCAATTACTGCACGACGGGAAACAACAACGTTGTTGCGTTTCTGGTCCAGTTTGATGACTTTGAACTCAAGATCTTTGCCTTCGAGATGCAGCGTGTCGCGAACAGGACGAACGTCTACCAGTGAACCTGGCAGGAACGCACGGATACCGTTCAGCTCAACAGTGAAACCGCCTTTAACTTTACCGTTGATAACACCGGTAACAGTTGCAGATTCTTCGTAAGCTTTTTCCAGCGTGATCCAAGCTTCATGACGTTTAGCTTTTTCACGGGACAGCAGAGTTTCACCGAAGCCGTCTTCAACAGCGTCCAGCGCAACATCAACTTCGTCGCCAACCTGGATTTCCAGTTCGCCCTGTGCGTTTTTGAATTGTTCTGCCGGGATTGCAGACTCGGATTTCAGACCGGCGTCAACCAGTACGATATCTTTGTCGATAGACACAACAACACCACGAACGATGGAACCAGGACGGGTTTCGATTGTTTTTAAGGATTCTTCAAAGAGTTGAGCAAAAGATTCAGTCATGTTGATAATCTTTAGGTTCTTAAGTTTAACGTCCATCTGGCGTCCTGCTGGATGGGGTTGTTTCAAATGCCCCGCTACAGATCCTTGCGGCGAGGTTAAAAAAAACTATAGCCAAAACTGGCACTGAATATTCTTCAGCACCAGATTAAGGCTCGATTACCGGGTTTGTTTTTGCGGCAATCCTAGAATTTCTGTGGCATAAGCCAGCGCTTTTTCGATGACTTCATCAATGGACATGCTGGTTGAATCCAGCAACAACGCATCGGAAGCAGCCACTAAAGGCGCGATAGGCCTGTTACGATCACGGTCATCGCGTTCTTTGATCTCGGCTAAAAGCCGTTCAAAGTTAACACTAAAGCCTTTTTCCTGCAACTGTAGCATTCTTCTGTTTGCACGCTCTTCCGAACTGGCATCCAGAAATATCTTCACTGGTGCATCGGGGAAAACCACCGTCCCCATATCGCGACCATCGGCAATCAGGCCCGGAGCATCGCGGAATGCGCGCTGCCTGCGCAATAACGCTTCACGAACGCGGGGAAATGCCGCCGCCTGAGACGCCGTATTGCCTACCGTTTCGGTGCGGATTTCATGGGTCACATCCTCACCTTCTAAAATAACGTGTAACTGCCCATCCTGAGCCACAAAACGAACGTCGAGATGTGCGGCAAGCGGAACGAGCGCCTCTTCTGAGACAATATCAACCTGGTGATGCAATGCCGCCAGCGCCAAAACGCGGTAAATCGCGCCGGAATCCAGCAGATGCCAGTTAAAGGCCTCGGCCAACGCTTTACACAACGTACCTTTGCCTGCACCACTTGGCCCATCAACGGTGATTACCGGGGCTAAAGCCGTCATTTTTGTCTCCTTTCGGTGGGGTCTGCCCGCTTCATTAGTCTCACAGGACTAATTCAGGAGCGGCATTATACGCTGCCTTTGCGACAACTGTTACCCCACATTTTTCAGTTGCCTAAAAAGCGGACGGTTCTGAGCCTGAAAAACAAAAAAACGGACATCCGGGATGTCCGTTCAGGCAGGGCAAACAAGTGAAACACTATGCCAGTGTGCTGATGGCTGCCAGACGTTCAAAATAGTCCGGGAATGTTTTCGCGGTACACTTCGGATCAAGAATGGTCACTGGTGTATCAGATAACGCCACCAGCGAGAAACACATTGCCATCCGGTGATCATTATAGGTGCCAATTTCGGCAAATTTTAGTGATTGAGGCGGGTCAACACGAATGTAATCTTCGCCCTCTTCCACCGTTGCCCCGACTTTACGCAGCTCAGTCGCCATCGCTGTCAGTCGATCAGTCTCTTTAACACGCCAGTTGTAAATATTGCGTAGCGTCGTCGGACCTTCGGCAAACAACGCAGCAGTAGCAATGGTCATTGCTGCATCAGGAATATGGTTCATGTCCATATCAATGCCTTTCAGTTCACCGCGGGTACATTCGATGTAATCATCAGCCCAGTGAATAGTCGCACCCATTTTTTCCAGCACGTCTGCAAAACGAATATCACCCTGCATGCTGTTTTTGCCGATTCCGGTCACGCGAACCGTACCCCCTTTGATGGCCGCAGCGGCCAGGAAGTACGACGCTGAAGAGGCATCACCTTCGACCAGATAGGAACCCGGAGACACGTACTGCTGACGGCCTTTGATACTGAATGTCTGGTACGCGTGGTTTTCCACTTCGATACCAAAGGTTTTCATCAGGTTCAGCGTGATATCGATATAAGGTTTGGAAACCAGATCACCTTTAATCTGAATGGTGGTGTCGTTACCTGCCAGCGGAGCCATCATTAACAGCGCAGTCAGGAACTGGCTTGAAACGCTGCCATCGACACTAACGTCACCACCACTAAACCCACCGTGCAGGCGAAGAGGCGGATAGTTTTCCTGCTCAAGATAATCAATCTGCGCGCCGCCCTGACGAAGCGCATCGACCAGATGCCCGATCGGACGCTCTTTCATGCGCGGCTCACCGGTCAGCACCACATTCTGCTCACCCAGGCACAACGCCGCAGCCAGCGGACGCATAGCGGTACCGGCGTTCCCCAGAAACAGTTCCAGACCTTTAGCATTGGAAAAAGCCGTGCCCAGACCGTCGATTTCACACTCTGTCCTGGACGCAGATAAACGATGCGTGACACCCAACTGAGTCAGTGCTGTCAGCATATGGCGCACATCGTCGCTGTCGAGCAGGTTAGTCAGGCGGGTAGTGCCCTGTGCAAAAGCAGCCAGTAAAAGTGCGCGATTTGAAACACTTTTTGAGCCAGGTAAATTGATGCTGCCGTTAACCAGCGCAACAGGTTGTAATGTCAGGGATTCCACTCTTTCTCCAATTCTTCTTTTTATAAAATGACCCCGGACAGTGAGCCGGGGTCATTTTTAAGGCTTCTTACTAAAGCATCCTGCGGGCCCGAAAGCCAGCGCACTTAACCGTGACGTTTTTCGAATTCAGTCATAAAGTCAGTCAGTGCTTTTACACCTTCCACAGGCATTGCATTATAGATAGATGCACGCATACCACCAGCCACACGATGGCCTTTTAATGCATGCAGACCCGCTTCCTGCGCCTGATCAAGGAACAGTTTATCCAGAGAGGCGTCAGCCATCTGGAAAGGAACGTTCATCCACGAACGGTTCGCGTCTGCCACAGGGTTACGATAGAAACCGGTACGGTCAATGGTGCCATACAACAGTTCGGCTTTTGCGCGATTACGTTTTTCCATCTCACGCAGACCACCCTGTTCTTTCAGCCATTTGAATACCATACCTGACAGATACCATGCGAATGTTGGCGGGGTATTGAACATAGAATCGTTCTCAGCCAGCACGGTATAATCGAGGATAGAAGGCAACTCAGTGCGCGCTTTACCCAGCAGGTCTTCGCGAACGATAACCAGGGTCAGGCCCGCAGGACCGATATTTTTCTGCGCGCCCGCATAAATCACCCCAAAGCGGCTGACATCAATCGGACGGGAAAGAATGCAGGATGAATAGTCTGCTACCACGATTTTATCGCCAAAATCAGGCATTTCATCGATAGCGATACCATCAATAGTTTCATTCGGGCAGTAATGAACGTAGGCAGAATCGGCGCTCAGCTTCCATTCGCTCATCGGCAGAATGCCACGTTTACCCTCAATCGTGGTGGTGACATCAATCACGTTTGGCGTGCAATATTTTTGGGCTTCTTTGACTGCACTGTGTGCCCAGTAACCACCATCAATGTAGTCAGCGGAGGATTTATCGCCCAAAAGGTTCATGGGCACTGCGGCGAATTGCGCACGTGCGCCACCATGACAGAACAGCACTTTATAGTTCGAGGGAATATTCAGCAGATCACGAATATCCTTTTCGGATTCTTCAGCAACCTGGATAAATTCCTTACTGCGGTGACTGATTTCCATCACCGATGTACCCAGTCCGTGCCAGTTACAAAGTTCCTGTTCCGCACGACGCAACACTTCAGCCGGGATCATTGCCGGACCTGCACTAAAATTATAAACCTGAGTCATTTCCCCTCACCACTTCTCTGAGACAGCCACATAGTAGTCACTAATTTAACGGTTTTATCATCCGAGACAAGCAGTCTGCAACGGTTATTGATGACGACCTGATAAACAGCGATGAGATGTTGGTCACAAGGTTCATTCCTCCCTGGAAAGCTGATTTAACAGGATTATCTGTTCACGCCCGCACGGTACTCAGCGCCTTCACCCAGGTGATATTTTGACAACGCGGACACGCTGCTTTTTCGCCGACTTTGAAGTTCTGAATCAAGCTGCACTGGTGACAGGCATACAGACCACTGGTGAGCATAAGCATTTCGATATCAATATAATCTTCCGGTAATACAGGCAGCCCCGGCTGGACATCTTCAGCCTGTCGGAAAAAAACACTCAGACCGCCATTGGCTTCCAAAAATGCCAGCCGGACTTGCCCGAGATGCTCGACACCCTTCTGCCGCAACTCCATATAAAATTCCCCCTTCGTAATATTTTCCCGGGCCATGGTTTCCCATTCGAACAAGCCGTCGCGAATAAGGATCAGCGGTTTGCCTTCCATCCAGTTCTGGAAATGACGGCTTTTATTCATTAGCCAGGTCGAAAGGCGGTACAGCAGCAAAATCGAGAAAAAGACCGCAAACACAGGCAGCAGAGGCACATCGTCATAGAAAGTCACATCACCAGCGGCAGATCCCAGTGTCAGGATGATCACCACTTCAAATAAAGAAAGCTGGTTTACCCCACGTCGCCCGGTGAGTTTCAGAAATATAAACACCACCACAAAGATGAAAAAACAGCGGAATGACACCTCTCCCAGATACTCGAGGGGAAATTTATCCAGCGCCATACGTTTGATATCAAAAGCCTGCATAGATGCCTCATAGAAAGTGAAAACAGCAGATTAGCGACCGAGGTTTTACAGACAAGCTTAGCGCGTTACAACGCGATTACATTCTTAACACGAATACATGGAGCTAATGCGCAAAACCCCGTATCATTGCGCGTTTTTAGCACGCTCAAAAGTGAACTCAATGACCCAAACTTTTATTCCTGGTAAAGACGCGGCGCTGGAAGATTCCATTTCCCGCTTCCAACAAAAACTCACCGATCTCGGCTTTAATATCGAAGAAGCTTCGTGGCTGAATCCGGTTCCCCACGTCTGGTCAGTGCACATTCGCGATCGCGACTGCCCGCTGTGCTTCACCAACGGTAAAGGTGCCAGCAAAAAAGCCGCACTGGCTTCTGCTTTGGGTGAATATTTTGAGCGTCTGTCGACTAACTATTTCTTCGCTGATTTCTATCTGGGCAAAGAAATCGCTAACGGTGATTTCGTTCATTATCCGAATGAGAAGTGGTTCCCGCTTCCGGAAGACGACAGTCTGCCCGCCGGGATTCTGGATGAGCGCCTGCATGCATTTTATGATGCCGATAAAGAACTGGTTGCCCGTGATCTGATCGACCTGCAATCAGGCAATCCTGACCGTGGTATCTGCGCCCTGCCATTTACCCGTCAGTCTGATCTGCAAACCGTTTATATACCGATGAACATCATCGGCAACCTGTACGTCTCCAACGGCATGTCCGCGGGTAACACCGCCAATGAAGCGCGGGTTCAGGGGCTGTCAGAAGTCTTCGAGCGCTATGTCAAAAACCGCATTATTGCAGAATCCATCAGTCTGCCTGAAATCCCTTCAGAGGTTCTGGCACGCTATCCTGGTGTGGTTGAAGCCATCGCAAAACTGGAAGAAGAAGGTTTCCCTATCCTTTCTTATGACGCCTCGCTGGGGGGTAATTACCCGGTCATTTGTGTGGTTCTGTTCAACCCGGCAAACGGCACCTGTTTCGCATCCTTTGGCGCGCACCCTGATTTTGGGGTAGCACTGGAACGTACGGTGACTGAACTGCTGCAAGGCCGCAGCCTGAAAGATCTGGATGTCTTCACTGCACCGACTTTTGATGATGAAGAAGTTGCCGAACACGCCAACCTTGAAACTCACTTCATCGATTCAAGCGGTCTGATTTCATGGGATATGTTCAAGCAGGACGCAGATTATCCGTTTGCAGACTGGAGCTTCAGCGGTACCACTGAAGAAGAATTTGCAACCCTGATGGCTATTTTCGATAAAGAAGATGCTGAAGTGTATATCGCCGATTACGAGCATCTGGATGTGTATGCCTGCCGTATTATCGTGCCGGGTATGTCTGACATTTATCCTGCGGAAGATTTACTGCTGGCGAATAACAGCATGGGCGCGCATCTGCGTGATCAGCTTCTGGCGTTGCCGGACAGTGATCTGCCAAAAGAAACGTATCTTGAGATGATCACACAGCTTGATGATGAAGGTCTGGATGACTTTACCCGTGTTCGCGAACTGCTGGGTATCGCCAGCGGCAAAGACAACGGCTGGTACACGCTGCGTGTTGGCGAGCTGAAATCTATGCTGGCCCTCGCAGGTGGTGATTTGGATCAGGCGCTGACCTGGGCGGAATGGGCGCATGAGTTCAACGCCTCGGTGTACAGCGATGAGCGCAATAACTATTACCGTTGCCTGCAAACCCTGCTGCAGTTGTCTCTGGAAGAAGATCGCGAGCCAGCCCAGTACTACAACGCTTTCGTGAAAATGTATGGTCAGAAAGCGGTTGAAGATGCTTCGGCAGCGATCAGTGGCGAAGTCCGTTTCCACAGTCTGTTTGCAGTCGACCCTGAGCTGAAAGCATTGCCCGCCCATCAGGCGCTGCTTGGCGCATACGAAAAGCTGCAAGTCGCCAAACGTCGTCACTGGTCGAAAGCCTGATCCACTGACAGGGTGAACCGACTAAAACCGGCAGAATTTACTGCCGGTTTTTTGTTTATAAATTCAACATCCGTTCATTCTACATCCTGAGCTTCCGCTGCTCTCTTTATCCTCAAAAGTTTGACTCGGTCACTAAAATGACGTGTAATTCTGCGCGAAATAATATCTGCGCGTCGTTTTTACGAAAAAAATAGGGGACTTATTTTTATAAGTTAATTGAAAGTAAAATTTATAAAATAAAAATAACGATATTTATTAACACTGAATCCTTAATATTAACCTGAACCTAAAAATAAATTCCTCGCTCATCAACTTTATTTGCAAAAATTAAAATCTTTTTATTGTTTTATTTTCAATAGGTTAATCTGAAATTCACCCCTTCAGTAGTATACTGGAAACCACTAAAAACCCCCTCATATGATCCACGTCAATTTTTACGTTATACTGCTTTGCTAGTATCTCGTTGCGCAGTGCATAGCCCTGAATAAGAGAGTTAATGTGAAAGCTGACAACCCCTTCGATCTCATTTTACCCGCCGCTACAGCGAAAATTGCTGAAGATGCTGGCGTTTATAAAGCCACCAAACAGCCGTTAAAAACATTCTTTTTAGCCATTACTGCTGGCGTCTTTATTTCTATAGCCTTTGCTTTTTATATCACCGCCACAACAGGCGCCGGTACCGTCCCTTATGGTCTGGCAAAACTGGTTGGAGGCATCTGCTTCTCTCTGGGTCTTATGCTGGTTGTCGTATGCGGCGCGGACCTGTTCACGTCCACTGTGCTTATCGTCATTGCGAAAGCCAGCGGGAGAATCACCTGGGGGCAATTGGCGCGTAACTGGGTCAATGTCTATATTGGTAACCTGTTTGGCTGCTTATTCTTTGTGGCTCTGATTTGGTTCTCCGGTGAATACATGGTTGATAATGGTTTGTGGGGACTGAACGTTCTGCAAACTGCTGATCATAAAATGCATCACACATTTATCGAAGCCGTATGTCTGGGGATCCTCGCTAACCTGATGGTATGCCTGGCGGTATGGATGAGTTACTCCGGCCGCAGTCTGATGGATAAAATGTTCGCCATGATTTTACCGGTTGGCATGTTCGTCGCCAGCGGCTTTGAACACAGCATTGCTAACATGTTCATGATCCCTTTAGGCATTGTAGTGAAAAATTTTGCGACACCAGAATTCTGGCAGGCCGTCGGGGCAACACCGGCACAATTCGCAGAACTAAATATCACAAACTTTATCATCGACAATCTGATCCCTGTGACCATCGGTAACATCATCGGGGGTGGTTTACTGGTAGGGTTAACGTACTGGGTCATATATCTTCGCGATGAGAAACACCACTGAGCCAACGTGGCAGTCTCTTGTTACGACAGTTTTACACGTGATTTTTAAAGAAATCCAAATTAGAAGGTAGGTGCAAAATGTCCAAGCTCAATGAAAAATTGACCAACGCATGGCAGGGTTTTAGTGCTGGTGAATGGCAGAATGGCGTAAACGTCCGTGACTTCATTCAGAAGAACTACACACCGTATGAAGGTGATGAGTCCTTCCTGGCTGGCGCTACCCAAGCGACAACCACCCTGTGGGATAAAGTAATGGATGGTATCAAACTGGAGAACCGCACTAAGGCTCCAGTAGATTTCGATACCGACGTTGCCTCTACCATCACTTCTCACGATGCCGGCTACATCAACAAATCATTAGAAACCATCGTGGGTCTGCAAACTGACGCGCCATTAAAACGTGCCCTGATCCCATTCGGCGGCATCAAAATGGTGGAAGGTTCATGTAAAGTTTATGGTCGTGAACTGGATCCGGCACTGAAAAAAGTCTTCACTGATTACCGCAAAACCCACAACCAGGGTGTGTTCGATGTTTATACTAAAGACATCCTGAACTGCCGCAAATCTGGTGTTCTGACCGGTCTGCCTGATGCCTATGGCCGTGGCCGTATCATCGGTGACTACCGTCGCGTTGCTCTGTACGGTATCGACTTCCTGATGGCCGACAAATACGCGCAATTCCAGTCTCTGCAAGACGATTTGGAAAACGGCGTAAACCTGGAAATGACCATCCAGCTGCGTGAAGAAATCTCTGAACAACATCGTGCTCTGGGTCAGATTAAAGAAATGGCAGCAAAATACGGCTGCGACATTTCTGGTCCTGCAACAACTGCACAAGAGGCTGTTCAGTGGACTTACTTCGGCTACCTGGCAGCAGTTAAATCCCAGAACGGTGCTGCGATGTCCTTTGGCCGCGTCTCTACTTTCCTTGACGTGTACATCGAACGTGATATCAAAGCAGGCAAACTGAACGAAGAACAGGCTCAGGAACTGATTGACCATCTGGTCATGAAACTGCGTATGGTCCGCTTCCTGCGTACCCCTGAATATGATGAATTGTTCTCCGGTGACCCGATCTGGGCGACAGAATCCCTGGCAGGTATGGGTGTTGACGGTCGTACTCTGGTTACCAAAAACAGCTTCCGCTTCCTGAATACTCTGTACACCATGGGGCCTTCACCAGAGCCAAACATGACCATTCTGTGGTCTGAAAAGCTGCCAATGAACTTCAAGAAGTACGCAGCAAAAGTGTCTATCGATACCTCATCTGTACAGTATGAGAACGATGACCTGATGCGTCCTGACTTCAACAACGATGACTATGCTATCGCTTGTTGTGTGAGCCCAATGGTTGTGGGTAAACAAATGCAGTTCTTCGGCGCTCGTGCAAACCTGGCAAAAACCATGTTGTACGCAATCAACGGCGGCGTTGATGAAAAAATGAAAATCCAGGTTGGTCCTAAAGAAGCACCAATGATGGATGAAGTGCTGACCTTTGATAAAGTCATGGATCGCATGGATCACTTCATGGACTGGTTGGCTAAACAGTACGTGACTGCGCTGAACATCATTCACTACATGCATGACAAATACAGCTACGAAGCATCGCTGATGGCTCTGCATGACCGTGATGTTTATCGTACCATGGCATGTGGTATCGCAGGTTTGTCAGTTGCTGCGGACTCCCTGTCTGCTATCAAATATGCAAAAGTTAGCACCATCCGTGACGAAGACGGCCTGGCTGTAGACTTCAAGATCGAAGGCGAATATCCACAGTTCGGTAACAATGATTCTCGCGTAGATGACATCGCTTGTGACCTGGTAGAACGTTTCATGAAGAAAATTCAGAAACTGCGTACCTACCGTGGCGCTGTAGCAACTCAGTCTGTTCTGACCATCACCTCTAACGTGGTTTATGGTAAGAAAACAGGTAATACTCCAGACGGTCGTCGTGCTGGTGCTCCGTTTGGCCCAGGTGCTAACCCAATGCACGGTCGTGACCAGAAAGGTGCGGTTGCCTCTCTGACTTCCGTTGCTAAACTGCCGTTTGCTTACGCGAAAGATGGTATTTCTTATACCTTCTCTATCGTTCCAAATGCACTGGGTAAAGACGATGATGTGCGTAAAGCAAACCTCGCGGGTCTGATGGATGGTTACTTCCACCACGAAGCGTCCATCGAAGGTGGTCAGCACCTGAACGTGAACGTCATGAACCGTGAAATGCTGTTAGACGCGATGGAACATCCTGAAAACTATCCTCAGTTGACCATCCGTGTTTCCGGTTATGCAGTACGTTTCAACTCACTGACTAAAGAACAGCAACAAGACGTTATTACCCGTACTTTCACCAAGTCCCTGTAATAATTCAGCCTTGTAATCTGGTCTGATAAAAAGGCTCCACAATGTGGAGCCTTTGTTTCATCCCTCCCTGCCCGCACTGTCTGTATGACAGTCTGTTTTGCCAGAGCGCTATACATTGTGGACCTCTGGCAAAGCAGTAGCGCCATTGCTGACAATCAACCTTATTGATTGTCTGGTATCATAAACCTGTTGTTTCCAGTTTATCTCTGCCAGGCCAGCACACGCACATGTAGACTGCTATTCATTGGTCAATATGGAGAATAACCCGCAATGTCAGTTCAAGGTGACATAATTTAGGGTCTATTTAATTGAAATATAAGGATTTATTTCAAACCACGTCCACATATTGACCATTTCGAGATTTAACGACAGAAAAGCCCCGCATTTTAATTTGCGGGGCTTTTCTGTTTCTACGATTACATCAGGAAGGTTTGTTGACCGTGTGAGGTGGGATGAGGCAACACCGCATTGATGTGACCCGGCTTCATAATTGAGCCGTCGAATGACTCCATCGTCTTAAAGGTATGTCCGCAGTTGATGTTCTGACACTGATTGTATCGCTCTTTGGTGTTCTCACTCAGGTAACGGCTGGAACGGGTATGCGCCGCATGTTTGCAAATTGGACAATGGAACATGATCATCACCTCGACGAATCGCTTTAATATGCAGCATATTCTAGCCACTAAATACATATAAAACAACGAGTTAATCAGATAAGTCATTCTTCCTCTTCGCTCTCATACTCCACCTCTGAAAGCCGCACCTCAAGCTCTAGGGATGTCGTGTAGCCGTTATTACTGAGTGAATGCACCACCTTAGTGATCACCCACGCCTGATCGTCTATGACGCGCTTAAACCCGCTGACGGTAACCGGCATTTCAGGGAATAAATCGGCGCGCCCCATCGCCAGCGTTAGCGAGAATTCCGCCACGCCCCGTTGTAATTTGTCCCACTTCGCCGCCGCGGCGCGCATGGCCTGCGCCTTACTGGCGTAAGTGGTGGTCAGCGCAAAAACGTTATCCGCTTCACCGGCCATATATTCACCCTCTCTGGCTTCGGGCGTTTTAGCGGCGGCGGTGGCTTTCACCGGTTTGGCTTTGGGGTGTTGCAGCGCGCGCAGGTGCTGCACCTTGGGTTTACGCTTGATTTTAACCTTCTGCTTTTTCGGCTTAGGGTCTTTGGTATGCAGCCATTTCGCCGTGACGCCGGTATATGCGCCCCGGTCTGCAATAGCAAACTGGTGCCGGTCACCGTCGGCGCGCTCAATGGTCATCGCCGGAATGGCTTTACCGCTGGCGGTGGTGGCGCTCCCGGCTTTGAGAAATAACAGCTTACCGGCTTTTATCGACACATCAGCTCCGTTGCGCGTAGCGAGCCGGGTTAAAAACTTGGCGTCAGACTCCTGCGACTGGTCAATGTGGGGGACAGGGATAGCGGCCAGTGGCGCGGCGACGCTGGCGGTCAGGTTGTTACGTGTAGCCACCTGCGCGACCACCTGACCGAGCGTGGTGTCATGGTAAGACATTTCACGGCGTGAATTGAGCGTTCCGCGAAAGTCTGCGCTGCGCGCCCGGATGGTCAGCGTATCCGGCGCGCCCCGGTGCTCCACCTCATCAACCGTAAAGCTCCCCTTGCCTGTCAGCGCCGAACCCTGCCAGCCTAAAAACAGCGAAAGCACCGCACCGCGCAGCGGCATTTCCACCTGACCGTCGCTGTCGTCCAGCTCAATGTCGAGCTGGTCGGCCTCGAACCCTCTGTTATCCGTGAGCGTCAATGACAGCAGCCGGGAACTGATATCTTTCGTGATGTCATGACCCGTCTGTGTCAGCATAAACGCCGGTGCCACTTTCGCCCCGGCATCAAGTGTCATACCGGTGATCATGACCATACCCCCGGCACCATTGAACTGGCTTTGTTCAGCAGCCCGTTAGCCTGCGTCTGCAAATCACCAAACATCGCCGTCAGAGACTCATCCACGCGGGTCAGGGTCAGTGAAAACTCGATGCTGCGCGCACTGCCGTCAGAAAAAAACTCAGTATGCGTTTCGCTGATGCTGTTCACCACAAACATACCGTAAATGGTGCCGGTTCCCTCCAGCAGCGGCCACGCTTTACCCTCGTCGGCCATGAGGTGTAACGCCAGCAGGGAAATGCGCCCGCCGGTGATTTCCGGCATCAGCACACCGGACAGAGTTATTTTCTCCTCACTGACGCCAAGAAATTGCAGCGCGGGGCGCTGGCCAATACGGCTGTTCGACGGCCAGCGATAATCCACGCTGCGTTGCAGGCTTTGATAAGGGACGGTCTGTAGCTGAAATACAAACAATCCGAGCGTTAACATCATGCGAATATCTCCTTAGTCATAACCCAGCCGTGAGCGTAAATCTGCCCGGCGCTGGCGTTCGCGAGCATCCAGCGCATCCATCACCTGACGGCCGGTATCCTGCGCGCCTGTACCGGAACCGATTGAAATCTGATAGCTGTTTTTGCTGTTATCGGTGTAGTTGCGGCCACCGCCTGCCGCCACCGGCACATAACCGTAACTGAACCCAAACTTACCGCCGGGTGGCTGATACGGCACCGCATCCTCGGTATCGGATTTTGACCGTTGTTCCGCTTTGTCAGCGTTTTTGTCGAGGTCGTCAGACTCTTTCTTCACTACGCCGAGTTTTTCCAGCAGCCAAACCACGCCCCTACGCAGCTTATTGGCTACCTGCAATGGTGCGGTAAGTGCATTTGCCACAGCATGACCAAACGACACCCCCGCATCTTTACAACTATCGAGGGTTTCCTTGGTTGATTTCACTGGTTGAATCAGGTCTTTAAACCACTGCCACACGATCTTGAGCTTATCTCCAAGCCATTCAAAGACCGGCTTCAACGGCGCAAACATTTCTTTCACCGGCTCAAACGCAATACCCAACCCTTCAATCACGCCGGAGAAAAAGGCGCTGATGGGCTCCCAGTATTTGCGGATAAGCAACGCACCGGCGACGATGGCCACCCCAATGGCCACAATCGGCCACGTCAGCCCGCCGATCACCGTCGCAATCGCGCCGCCTGCGATACTCAGCGCCGACCATAAACCGGTAGCCGCCGCCACAATCATGTTTATCCCACCGATAACCGGCCCCGCTATCAGCCCAATCACCCCCAGCGCCCCGACCAGCATCAGCGCGCCACCGGCAATTTTCGCCAGCGTCGTGGCCAGCGCTTTATTATCAACAATCCATTTATCCAGCCTCAGCACATACTTTGTGGCCGTTTGGGTCAGGCTGCGCAGCGATGCCTCCTGCTGGTCATAAATATCAGTGCCGACGGCCTCATACGCCGACTGAAACTCTTTAAAATCCCCGCCGAGATTGTTTTGCATAATCTCGACCAGCTCCGCCGTTTTTCCGTCAGACGTCCGCAGGGCTTGGGTCAGCGCGTCGAGCTTGCCCGATGAGGCGTCATTCATCAGCACCGCTGCCGCAGAGCTGGCCTCTTCACCAAAAATGGCTTTCATGTACTGCGCTTTCTGCGCCGTGCCGAGATTATTTTTTTTAAAGCTCTTTTGCATTTCTTTCAGAATGGTAAATATCGGCCTGAAATCCCCCTTGCGGTCAGCCGTTTTAACGCCAAGCTCATCCAGCGCGGTGGCGGCGGCTCCTGTCGGTGCCTGTAAACGAGTGATGAGCGCCCGGCTCCCCGTACCGGCCATTGACCCCGTGATTTTCGCATCGGCCAGCGCGCCGACCATCGCGGCGGTTTGCTCCACGCTGACCCCGGCATTTTTAGCCACCGGTGCCGCATAGGTCAGTGCGTCGCTCATGCCCGCAAAGTCAGCGGCGCTTTTATTCATGGTGGTGGAAAGCACGTCACCAATATGCGCAACCTTGTCATTCGCCAGACCAAAAGCCGATTTCACCCCCATCAGCAAACTGGCGTTGTCTTCCATGCTCTGTCTATTGGCCAGCGACAAATTCAGGATGGTTGGCGTGGCCGCCAGAATGCCGTCTTTATCCGCGCCTGATTTGGCGACGATGATTTGCGCGGCGGCGGCATCATCCGCCGAGGCAGCGGTGTTATCACCGAGCTGACGCGCCTGCTTACGCAGACTCAGCATATCGGCGGAATCTTTCTCCAGACCGAGAACCGCCTGAAGCTCTGAGTTTTTCAGCGAAAAGTCATAGCCCGGCTTCAGCGCCGCGCCACCCGCAACCGTTCCGGCCGCAGCCACGCCGACACCGCGCGCCCCGGCGGCGGTCACGCTGCCCGCAAGCTGTTTACCGGACTGATACCGCTGCCTGACGGCGTTGAGTCTGGCCTGCTGCGCGCTGACGCGAGCCAGTGAATCACGCTGGCGGTTGAGTTGCGCGGTGGTTTCACTGATTGAGCTTTTCAGGCGGCGTTCAGATTCTGACAGCGAGCGCGTACTGATACCGGCCTCTGACAGCGCCTGACGCTGGCGTTGCACGGACAGGCGCAGGCCGTTGTATTTGAGTTGCAGGTCAGACGCGGCACGTTTGGCCTCCTCCATTGCCTTAGCCTGCGCCCGCGTCGGATTGGTGGTGTTTTTGAACTGGATCGCCAGCGCGGCGGCTTCCTGCTTTGCGTTTTTGAGTGACTGGCCGGTGACCGCAAGCTGCGCGCTGGTTTTACGAAACCCCTCAATCTGACCAGCCTGAGCGTTGAGCTGCTTAATGGTGTTTTGGGTACTTCGGATATCCTGAGACAGCGATTTACTCGCTGTCTGGATGGATTTAAACGGGCGGCTGGCTTGGTCAACGGCTTTGAGTAAAACCTGTAAGGTGACGTTATTGCTCATTGGCGTGTCCACTTCGTTCGAGCGCCTTTCCGCGCCATATGACGAGCTCGGTCAGGCTCATCGGATAGAGCTCCGACGGTGGCCAGTGAAAGACCACCGCCACGTCGGCCATCAGGTCATCCACTGACAGCCGGGGTGGAAAAATCAGCTCTCCGAATTCGGCACTAAAAAACCAATCACCTTGCCCGCTAAACTGATCATGTCCGGTAATGACAGCGCGGCGCACTCTTCTTTCGTCAGGTTCGGGTAGGTGATGCGGGGCAACACGACCAGCAACGCATCGACGTTCGAGCTGGCCACGTCAGCCAGACTGACACCGCGAAGCGCACCGGCATTCGGGCAGATCACATTGACTTCGCTAATGACGGTTTCACCGCGTTTAATCGGAGTATGGAGTGTCACGACGTTCTGATTTTCCGGGGTAGTTTCTTTCTTTTTCATGAGTGATTTCCGTTGGATTGGGTGAAGGTGGCCAGCGCGCTGACCACGCAAAAATTACAGGCCGATATTGCGGCGATGTTTTTCCAGCATGTCCGTGCCGTTGACGATTTCGACCATGTTCACGGTGTCGATTTCAATCAGGGTGCTCCCGTCAATCACCAGCTTGTAATAGCTGCACTGCGTGGTGATTTTGCTTTCGGTGTCTTCGCCCTGTTTCATGTCGCCGGTGTCGATTTCTTTGTGGCGACCCCGCATGACGATTTCCACGGCGGAGGTGTCGCCGGTGTCGTCGCGCTGGAAAGAACCGGCAAAACGCAGCGGCACATCAGCCGCACCGGAGGCGGCATACTGCGCCCACAGGGCATTGTCCGGGAGCCCGCCCATTGACCACTCAACGGTCAGCGCGTCATCGTCCAGACCAAAATCCACCGCTGCCGAGCCGTTCATGCCGCCGCCGCGATAGTTCTCCAGCTTGCGGGTCAGCTTCGGCAACGTGACCGACTGCACGACGCCCATGTAACTCAGACCGTCGTTAAACAGGTTGAGGTATTTCAGTTTGCGAGGAAGTGCCATGATGAATGCCCTTAGCTGTTAATAGATGCGGCCAGATTGACGAGGTAGGTGTCAGTGATGCGCTGACGCAGGGTCAGGCTTTCCAGCGGCGGCACCGGCGTGTAGTCATAATCAACGTAAAGTTTCCCGGCTTTCAGGGTCTCTTTGTCGTTCGCCGATTCATCAAACCAGCAATTGCCGTCAATGATGTAGCCGTTCGATTTGAGCTCACGGAATTTGGCGTTGATGCCGTCGATGATGTCGCGGATAAGCGTTGCGGTCATCGGCTTATCCACCGCCCACATATGCGCCTCGGCCATCGTGTCAGCCAGAACCTGCGCGGTGCGGGTGTAGTTCTCAAACTGGAAAAGCGGGTCATCAGAACAGGTGCGGTTCCCCCAAAAGCGGAAGCCGTCTTTACGCACCAGCGTTGTAACACCGGCCTCATTGAGCAGGTCAGCATCAGTACCCGCTGCCTGCAAATCCCAAAACACCGAGGCACTGATACCGGTCACGCCGTTAACACCAACGTTTGACAGGGTTTTATGCCAGCCGGTGTCTTGGTCGATTTTAGCGCGCAGACCTAGCGCGCGCGCCGTGGCGTAAGCGGTAGAGCTGGCGTTTGCCGTGGTGTCCCAAGAAATAAAATCAGGCCAGATAAGCATCAGTTCACGCTGGCTGAAATTGTCACGGTACTTAATGGCATCAGAGAGCGTTTTGCATTCCCACGCGCTGATATAACCGAACGCGCGCAGCGACTGACAGACCGTGGCCAGCGCCGTGGCGACTTCCTGCGGATCCAGCCCCGGCACACCGAGAATACGCGGTTTTACACCGGTGGCCGCTTCGGCGGTGAGCAGGGCTTTCATGCCGGTGTAATGGCCGTTCTCATCAGCGCCGCCGATGATATTAGAAAGGGTTTCGGCTGCGGCGGCTTTCTCGTCTTCGTTTTCTGACTCAGCCACGCGCACCACCACGGTGACCGGTTTGCACTGGTCACCAATGGCCGTCAGCGCCGGTAACAGGGTGCCGGTTTTTCCCGCCTTGCCCTGCGCAGCGATCACATCGGTGATTAAAACCGGCGTATTCAGCGGAAAGACTTTTTCATCAGCATCATTGGCCGTGCAGACCATGCCAATAATGGCGGTGGATACGGTGGTAATGACGCGCGTTCCGTCGTTAATTTCGACGACCTGCACGCCGTGGTGAAAATCACTCATCGGGTTAACTCCGTTAAAATAGGCAACGTCATTTTGTTGTTTAACGGGGGTCAGGGCGAGGAGTGAACGTTGGGAGGGGATCAGTACAACAGACAAAAAGAGCCCCTTTCGGGGCAACTTTTAAGCGGGTATTTCTGGCCATTCAATATCAGGTGCAGTGCCGGTATCCACCTCCTCCAGCGCATCGATATAATCTAACCACGCATTAAGCTTTATTTTCTCACCCTCCATGAGCACCCGCCCGATGGCCAATTTCGTTTGCCAGACAATGATTTTATCTTTTGCCTCATTGAGCAGACTGTCGAGTACTACCTCTGCCTCCATGATTAATTGCGCCTGCGTTTGTGCGGGAGGCTCTGATAAGACGGGGTAACCGTTTTTACCGGCGGTGATAATTTTACCGCTGGCTTGACCTTCAAATAACGCAACATATTCCTCATTACTGATAGCTTTGGCATCGTCTGGCCAGCCGTTGACCGAGTCCTCATAAGCAGCTTTAAGCTCTAAAGGATAAATTCCATTATTTTTAGCACTGTAATAATAATTTTTCATTTTCTATCCCACTTTCATCTATTTGCCTACTGCGCGCCAAAAACCGCCGGATTCACCGGCTCTCGCAAAAATAGCGAAGCTTGTTGAGTTCATCGAGCCATCAAGCACGGAAATATTCGACCCCGATCCACCGCTGGTATCGCTGATAAGAGTAAGCTGTATGTTGAAGGAACCAACCGCAAAAGCCACAGGAAAAACAATCCACGTTGTGTCTGCCGTTCTTGTCCATGTTCCCCACTGTTCAAGCTTTCCGGTGTATTCGTCTTTGAACCAGCCGCGATAATCCAGTGATGCTAATGACGTTCGAGCCGCGCCGGTTTGACCATTAACGCTGGTAACGGGATAAGGTGGTGTATTACTCGGACTGAAAAGCCGCTGGCCGTTTTCTTTAAAAACACCACTGGTGTTTACATCGCCATTTCCGCTAATCGTTACGCGACTGACCTCAACGCCGAGGGGGGTTGAGACATTACGGAAAATAAACCCACCCATCTGGTTGCCAGGATTGTTGGCATTACCGCTGTTATTCACAAAATCAGTTTCGCCATACCCTGCGCTTTCGTTGTAACCAATGTAAATCCCTCCCTCTTTGGGCAATACGACGGGCTTCCCGTGTGCTGAAAAACCGTCAGCTTCTACCAACCCTTTAACTTTTCCACCCTGAATAGGGTATGCCCCGACATCTGCGGCAGTGATCTCGATATCTTGGGTGCCGTCAAAGGCAACACCGGAAATCTTTCGTGACGTTGCCAACTTTGTAGCAGCAACCGCCGTTTCGTCTGCAGGAAGTGCACCGACGTTATCAGGCGTCAGGTTAATATCATCAGTACCATCAAAAGCCACACCGGCAATCTTTCGTGACATTGCCAGCTTAGTGGCGGCAACCGCAGTCCCGCCAGAAGGAAGCGCGCCGACGTTATCAGGCGTCAGATTAATATCAGCAGTACCATCAAAAGCCACACCGGCAATCTTTCGTGGTGTTGCCAGCTTATTGGCTGCTACCGCAGTCCCGCCAGAAGGAAGCGCGCCGACGTTATCAGGCGTCAGATTAATATCAGCAGTACCATCAAAAGCCATACCAGCAATCTTTCGTGATGTTGCCAGCTTATTGGCTGCTACCGCTGTTCCGCCGGACGGCAGGCGTCCATTGGCATTATCATTCGCCGCCTTGACGGCTTTTGACGTGGCGGCCAGCATCTCGCTTTCACTGCTCACAACGCTGCTCAGTTGCACAAAACCTTTTGCCGTCAGCGTTCCGTCCGGATGATTACGCGATTTCTCATGTTCGAACAGTTTATCGTCCACATAATCTTTTGTGGCCATCACCGTCGAGCCGTCAATGCTCAACGCGATTGACTCAATTTCACTGACGATGAGTACCATGCGCAATGTCTGCAACCGGCCAGACCCTTCGGCCAGCTTAGGTTTATAACTTTCAGCCATATTGCTGACTGCAACCAACACACCGTCAGCATCGTATAAGCCCATTTCACGCATCCAGAAGCCGCCGACGTCAGGCTGAATAACCAGCTCGGCCACCAGATAATTACTGTTTTTGGCATCGATGCTTAGCCGGTTAAGATTGGCGCGATAAACTTCATTAACGAGTTTGGTTTGTTTTGGGTCAGGCGTCGGGAGTTTTCCGCCCCCGTCACCGACGGCCATACGTGTGATTTTGACCTGCGTTCCGCCTGCCGTGGCGGCGGCAATTTTGGCCGCTCCGGCGGTGGTCAGTAATGCTTTATAAGTCGCCATAAGTTTTCCTCTGCTTAGGCCGGATAAACGGTGATGACGTCGCCGTCGTAAGAAAGTGCGCCGACGAAAATATGGCCGGGGATATCCTGAATAATGGTCAGCGTCTCAAGGTGGCGACTGGCGGGTTTCGCATCTGTAATGAGCCGCTCCATCTCCTGATACATCGCTTCGGTGATGCCGCTTTCCAGCACGCCAATATCAAGGCGAAACGTGCCGGGCGGGCTATTGGTTTCCCACCATTCAGAAATCTTGATGACGTACCCCAGCGGCTCAACCACCCGGCGGATCGCGCTGATGGTGCCTTTATGGGTATGGATGAAATAAGCCGACTGGATCACCCCGCGTTTCGTTGCCTCCGGCCAGCTTTCGTCCCACCGGTCAACCGAAAATGCCCACGCAAGATAGGGTAAGAACTTCGCCGGGCAGGTCTGCGGGTTCCATAAATCACGCAGCGGCACAGGGACAGCGGTCAGCTCGGCGCAGGCCGCAGCGGCGGCAACCTCCAGCGGAGAAGAACCCACAGGTAACAGGCGCACATTACTCATCGGTGCCCCCGATAGTGATTGAGGACTCAGTACAATATGAAGCCTGTATGTCATCCAGTACGAGATCAGCCAGCGGCTGCGTGAGTTCGACCCGTTGCACACCTTCAACATGCAGCGCGGCATAGATAGCGGAAAGGCGAATATCTCGCCCGAGTCGGTGCTGTGCCAGCGTGTAGGCGTTGAGCTTATCCACTGCGGCCAGCCTGACGGGTTCTAATTCCGGTCCCGGATAAACATAGAGCTTGGCGGCAATCTGATAAGGGATAATCTGCGCCGACTGCACCGTCACACGGTCAGCCACCGGACGCACATCGTCGGCGTTAAGCGCTTTATTCACAATTGCGATAAGCTCCGCGCTGGCCGTGCCGTCACCTTCACGCGAAAGCACGGAAATAGTCACATTGGCCGGTGCCGGGCTAATCACCGACACATCCGCCACGCGACCATCGGCACTGCGGCCATGAAATTGATAAGCGCCGGTTGATCCGGCCACGCTCAGCCCCTCAAAAGCCTGCTGAATGCGCACGCGGAAATCCCCGTCACTTTCCAGCACCTCAGCCACCGGCGGCAAAACGGAATCATCAGCCTCAGTGATAATCAGACGCGCAACGTTATAATTTGCACCGAGCTGGTCGAGGTCAGCGCCGGTGGCGTAGGCCAGCATATTGGCGCGCGCCGCTTCGTTTACCCGCTGACGCAAAATCACCTCACGGTAAGCGTTCTCCTGTAACAACTTAACGATGGGCTCAGATTCCAGCGCCAAGGTGCGGACAACGGCCTCGCGTTCGCTCTCGTCATACAGTGACAGCAACGTGGCTTTGCGTTCTTCAAACAGGGTTTCATAGTCCAGTTCCTCGACCACATCCGGCGCGGGGAGCTGGCTTAAATCAATAAGTGCCATAGCGTTAACTCAGTGAGAGGGAAGAGGAGAAACTGCCGGGGGTATCGGTTCGGTTACCCGTGATATTGACCACCATCGCGCCGTCAAAAGACGAATCAAAGGTGATGCCCGTCAGACTGATACGCGGCTCCCACTTGAGGATCGCGGAATAACACGCGGCCATGATTTGCAGGCGGATCACTGCGTTTTGCGGCTGGTCAGTCAGTTCGGAAAGCAACGAGCCGTAATCACGACGCATAACGCGCGAACCTATCGGCGTTCTCAGAATATCGCTCACCGACTGGTTGATGTGCGCCATGTCTTCCACCGCGCGCCCCGAATGGCGGGACATGCCGAGATACCTCGCATTACTCATTATCAAAACCTCAGCTATCAATTCGGTTTACCGGTATTTCCGCCGCCGGTCTGAACGCCACCGTGTGTATGGGTATCTACCTGCACACCGTTGGAGGTAAACGCGCCGCCGGTGTGCGCAATATTGCCTTTCATCGCACCGCCTTTTTTCACCTCTAATGAGCCGGTAGTCAGTTTGTTGGTACATACCACCTCCGGCGTATCGAGCGTGATTTTCCCGCTGGCCGTCACCGTCACATTAGGGGCGGTAGCCTGAATAGATTTTGTGGCAGATACATCAGCGGTCTGAATACCACTCACCGTCAGCGCACCGCTGGCCGGTTCATACTGAAATTGAGCGCCGTCAGAAAAGCTAACGTGATACGCCTCTGCGGATATAGACGGTGCGGGAAAGTCATCGCTGTAAATCCCCGGCAAAACAAACCCGATATCAAGCTCACCACAAAGAGATAAAAGCAGGACCTGCTCACCGACGGAGGGAGCCCACCAAATGCGCGAACTACCGGCGCGGGGCGTCAGCCAGTGCAGCCAGTCTGTAAGAATTTGACCCGTCTGGACGCGACAAAGAGCCAGTTCGGTATCGACTTCAGCGACCACACCTATTCGGATAATGTCGCGCATCGCGCGGGAAAGTTCGGAGAGCGTTTCGTGTGTATTCATGATGGAAAGGATGCCGCCGGAGAGATTCGGCGACAACATGCGGGCGTAGGACTATCGGTGATACAACAATGGGGATCGTCTATTGCATACTGGCATTTAACACATTATCAATTAAATCTTAGCTACTCATGGATGCTGCAAAGATATTTATTCTGGAACTTTAATTTTTGCCAATTCTAAATTAATTTTATCGATGGTATTTTGGGTTGGAGAAAGGCTTAAAAAATATAACCCAAGGAACTCGTAGACCACAGAAATCGTAAGAAATGCGAGCATTACTATAACACTCTTCCCTTCATAGACAGAAATGAGGCCCAAAGCAATGAACATAAAAAAAACAGCACCTAAGATAATAGACATAAATCTGTTAAACATAAATAAAAAACCAAAACGACTTGCTTTAATAAAAAATCGACCATCAACCCTTTCCATATCATTCTGTAGATTGCAAATATCCTTTATATATTGCTTCTTTTCAAGATTATTAAAAATATAAATAAGCTCCTTCCTGTTATTAATTGATGGGATTTTAGTTATATCTCTCATTATCTCATCATTAATACGATATCGAGTGTAGGCTTTATCACTCTCACTCATGTACTCACTATATTTATTTAGATACATTATTTGCTTTACTACTTTCTTAGGCTCTCTAAACTTGTAACTAAAATAAAACCTTTTCATTGTCGCGGCAAAAGTCATAGACACAACAGCAATAAACGATGTGATTTTTGTCAATGATTCTACATGATCTACCAAATACTTTAATAACTCCATAACTCCCTCTTAAATCCGCAATATTATTTTATCTTAATATATCGCTACAGAGCGTGATTAAAAAGTAACAATGTTAAAAGTTAGCATTTAATTCATCTCATCAACGTAATGTCGAAAGATCACATCTTCAAAAATCTGTCGGTCAGCAGCATTAAATCCCAGTAGAGGACGGATGTCATACTTCACCGGCTGGCTGTAGCGATTGGGTTTGTCTTTTAGCCCCTCCTGATGAATACGCGCAATCCTCTGAACCCTCCCCGCAAATTCGACCACCGCAGCCTCACTACTGCCTTTCGTCTTGAGGTATCGCGCCGTACGCAATTTGGCGAACATTTCTCGCTTTACCCTGCCCCGTTTCCCCCGGACAGGCTGTCGCTTACGGGCTGCATACGGCGTACCGTCCGGTGCCTTCTGTTGCTTGATGCGCTGCTGCTGGCTGGCTCGCAGCTTTTTAGCTATTTCAGCGGCCATCTTGCGACGGCCAGCGGGGGACAGGCTGGCCAGTAATCCGGCGAGCTTATCATCAAAGGGCTTGAGCTCATTCATTCCATTGACTCACCAGCTCACCATGCACATATAGTTCCATTGGCCGGTGTACCGGCACCGGCAACGGGGGCTCATCCAGTGGCGTAACGGTTAACCTGCGCTCAGCTTCTTTGACGATGGTGCGCTCGTTCAGTTGCAGACTCATGCGCACGTCTTTGCTGTCGTCGTTATTAATATCCGCTACGTAGGTGAAGCCGCGTTTTTTCCCTTCCTCTGTGGTCATGATGTCCGGCTGATGCTCACGCAACCACACGTTAACCGGCACAATCAGCAGGTTTAAATCCCCGGTGTAATCCGTTACAACAATATCCAGCGTATAGCGGTTCTCAAACGATAACGAGGTAGCCAGCGTGGCATTAATCGTGCCGCCATCAACAAACATGTGCAGCATGTCCGGGTTATCACGCAGCAACGGAACGGACTTAAAAATCGCGTTTTTCAGGCTGGCGGGCTTCAACATCGTGGGACTCCTGACACTGTTTAACGGTCTCGACTTGCAGCGCACAGTTGACCAGCGCGCTCTCCAGTTGGCGATTGTCGTCGCTTAAGTCACCATTGGTTTTCGGGGTGCTTCCCGGAATTAGACAACTGCTGACTTTCGGACAGCCAACGTAAATAATCGCCGGGATTGTCGAACGTGGGGCGGGTGTGCAGCCGGATAATGTCATCAGGCAAAGGAGACTGAAACCAGCCGCGCAATGCTTCATTTTCATTGAGTAACCTCGTAATTGTCTGATTCCGACGCGCGGCCAGCGCACCCGCCGCATTAACCTGCTGACGGAGCACAACCAGCGCACGCTCATTACGCTGACCGCTGGCTTTCAGCTCACTGATGGCCAGCGCGCTGGATTCCAGCGTCGATTTTAATTGCTGAATGTGCTGGTTTGCCGCTGCCACTTTCTGATTTGCTCCCCGCCACGCAAAGAGCGCACCCGCAAGGGTCAGCACTAACACCGTGATGATGTATTTCATGGCACCCCCTTCATGCAATGTTTCAGTTCAACAGCCCGGCGGTTGTTGAGTCCCTTATTCCACACGCCATTGACATACACCCAGCGGGGAAGCTGCTGGCAGGCCTGCGACCATTCACCGTGCCTGATGAAATAAGCCAGCGTGGATTTACATGCCGCTCCCGTACCGACGTTAAACGCCAGACTGATCACGGCGTCATACACCGGCTGCGGCATGGTCACCGGCATACATTTATCCACGGCACGCTCCGTCATGATGATGTCAGCGATCAGATTACGGGCGGTGTCCTGCTCCGTAATGTTCTGCGCGGGCTTCACCCCAGCAGTGTGGCCAATGCCTGACGTCCAGACTCCGGCACTGCACTGGTACGGATTCAGGCGGCACCCTTCAAGGTTGGCAATAATGGCCAGACCCTCGGCGGAGGTTTTGACAAACCGGTAATCAGGCATCAGCGCGGCGAGTGCCAACACGACGGCCACACTGCAACGTTTAACGATTGAGTTCATCGAAAACCCTCTGACTCAGGCCGTTACGCTCCAGCAATTTGTAGCTTTTGCGCCGGTAGTACCAGTTAACGAAAAACGTCCCCACGGCCACCGCAGCACCCACCAGAAAGGCGAAATCCTGCGGCGTCAGCGCGCCGATAAAAGCCAGCAATGCCGCGAGCCCATAGGCAAACATTGAAGATATTTTTTCCATCGTCAGTCCCATAGCTGGACGGTTTCAGAAGTGGAGGCGGTATCAACGTCTGGCAAAATCACGGTGGTGCCGTGCGGCAGGACTTCGCCTAATTCAGCCAGACCGGGATTCGCGGTAAGTACCGTCTCAACGACGCCCCCGGTTCGCCCGTAGTAGCGAAAACACAGGGCGTCGAGCGTGTCGCCCTGCTGTGCGATGACTTTCATCAGAGCTGGCTCACCATGCCGCGCGCCTGCCCCTGTAACCGGGACAAATGCCAGCGCATGTCACGCCACTGGTCATCCACCGACACCTCCAGCGCATCGGCCTTTTTGTCACCCTTCGCGCTGGCGTCATAGCTGCGGTAACGCTCATAAATCACGGCGGTGGTCATCGCACAGACCGCGCTCAGGTAGTGGAAACACTTCACGCTTTCCTCGTCGAGCGCTTCAGCGGGCACATCCGCCAGCGTTTTAAATCCTGCTTCGATCTGCGCCTCCCGGAAGAGATAAAGCTCGGCGTTGACCTCGGCCATTGCGGACTTAATCGCGGCGCGCAGGCGTTCATCCGTCACCACGTGACCGAGGCGGATACGTTCGCTCACCAGTTTTGGATCAACGTCCGGGAAAAAGAACGTATTGGTGATAACGGGAATGACCGCCTGCTCTGGGGGGATCACTACGGTGGAGCTCGCCGCTGCTGCGGTCATGACAATATCCATGTTCAAACCTCAAATAGGTGGACGGTGGACGCAGGCGTCAGACGAGGTGAAAACCTGCATCGGCCTGCGTGCCGTCCGGCGCGGGGCGCTTTCTGTTAACAACTGGGCTTTGTCTTACGCGGGCGACCACGCTTAGCCGGGGTGGCTGCTTTAGGCTTGGTTTTGCGCGGTGCGGCATCAGGCTTCGCCACCACCACCGCTGGCCGCAGCGCCCTCTCCAGTTGCTCTATGTCTTTTTTCACACCAGCGACGTTATCAAGCTGCATCGCGCGTTTTAGCTGAATAAGCGCCTGTTCGGGCTGGCCGTTGTCGCGCAGTACCAGACCGGTAATTTTGTGCAGCTTGGCGCGCACAGGATCCGGCATGTCGTGCGGGAGGGTCATATCAATAACGGTCAGCAGGTCATCAACGCTGACGGTCTGCCCGGCACTGCGGGCGCGCATCGCGGCCAGCGCAACATCTTCGGCAAATAAATACGGCGTCGGGCGCTTGTTATTCGGCACACGCAGATCGTGTTTTAACGCATAGCGCGCCATCTCGAACGTGCCGCGAATGTCCCCCGCATCGAGTGACCACTGCAACATCGTCATCAGGACGTCATCCTGATTTCCGGCATCGCTGGCCAGCACACCGGCAATCCACGGCGCATAGGCTGGCAACATGTCGCGCTTGCGTCGGGCTTTGTCTTCAACGGAATAAATGGATTTGAGTATCTGGCGGTCTCCGCGCAGCTTCATCAGCATCTGACCGTATGGCAGTGCCGAACGCAGCGGATCACTGACCCGCTGCGATGAGGCTTTTTCAGCAGAGACCCGCATCATGTGACGCTGTGCGGGACTCAGCATGGTTACGCCTCGGTTTCAGGTTGGGTTTCAGTCACCGGTGATGAGGCCGGTTCGTTTTTTTCAGGGATGAAATCGCCGAGCTCGATGTTTTCAATCATCGCCGCGCAGCCGTAGTCTTCGATCACAAAGTCAATTTTCAGGGACTCGTAGTTTTCGATGCGGTCACGGCGCGCTACTTCTTCGATATGACGGCGGTGTGAGCTGTCCATGATGTAGATAGACAGGTTATCCAGACGGGTGATCAGCAGGGCATTGTCCGGGAAATAAGGCACACGCACCGCAGGCAAATTACCGATGCGTTTCTGGCTGACAATAATGTCACCGGCCAGTTTTTCGCTGTTTTCCTGCGACTTGTTAATCAGCGGGAAATACTTATCGGAAAGCATTTTGCGGCCGCAAATCACTACCAGTCCGGGGTCTTCTGAATGCCACGCATCCAGCAGAAAATCGGTGGCGTTCATGACCGCCGCGTCGATATTCTCAAAATCACCCTTCACGCCAATGCGCACGGTGTCGGAAACCACCGCGCCGGTGTCGTCGGTGATTTTATCCATCACGCGCTCGGCGGCTTCGTTACGCAGCTTTTGCAGCCAGCCGACAGCCACGTCCTGCAACATCTGGAACTTGCTGCGGTCAGACGTTTCCGCGCGGCTTACGCCGTTGAAACCGGCCATGATGTAATCCAGTGCCTGACGTTTAGCGATTGCATCGCGCAGACGGGTCTGGAAGTCCTGATAACGCGCCCACAAATCGAGGGTGTTGTAACGGATATGGAAATCAAAATTGACCTGTTCACACTTATATTTGCGTGAAGCCAGCGCCTGAAAATCTGCGGTTTTACGCTCGCTGCCGCCGTCGGTATCCGTGGTACTGGCAATAGAGCCGGTCACGCCAAGGCCGATTTTTTCACCTTCCTGTTCGTCCACCGGCACCATGTTGATGCGGCTCAGAAATTCTGAGGACTCCTGCACGGTAGTGATAAGGGTCTGCGTGACGGAAGGTTCAACGCTGAATTTTTTACTCAAATCCTCCACATCGACGCCGTTCAGCTCGGCCAGACGGGACAGGTAGGCATTAAATTTAAAACGGGTGTTCTTACGCATGTTTCTCTCACTGTTTATCAGGAATAAAGGGGAACGCCGCCGGTTAGCAGTTCGTCAAAAAGGTGCTTTCACCGTTGCCACCCGGAGAGACCGGACGTTTCGGTTGTTTGAAACTTTCGGTGCTGTCGAGGGAGGTTTTTAACGAGCTAAGCGCCTCATCGCTGGTTTTCACCTGCCCTTTCAGCGCGGTAATTTCCTGCTCCAGTTCAGAGAAGCGTTTTGCGGTGGTTTCACCGGCGGTTTGTAATTCTTCTGCCACGACAGTGATCGCGCCCTGCACGTCAGAAAAACGGGCGTCATCGCTGGTCTGTTTAGTGCTGAACATCCCTTTGATCTTTTCAGTCAGGTTGGTAAGCAGGTTGTCGGGCAGGTCTTCGAAATCCAGCTCGGCAATGGTGGCCACGGAGAACAAATCATCCGGCTGGTCTTTCTTACCGGCGAACGGGTTGACCTTAGCGCGGGCGCTGAATTCGAGCATTTCCGTTCCAAGGCTGGCGGGGTCATCAGTCACGGCCAGACCGACCAGATAGGCTTTACCGGTGTTGGCGAAATTCGGGCGAATTTCCATGGAGGTATAAATTTTCTGCCCTGCTTTGACCATTGCGGCCAGCTCGTCAGTCGGGGTGATTTTGGCAAACAGTGCCCACTTACCTTTCAGGGCTGAATCATCATCAATTTTCTCGCCTTTCAGTTCGACGACATCACCGAGGCGCTTAAAGTCACCGCTGGGTAATAAGCCTCTGATGTGCTCCAGATTGATGCGGCAACCATAGACGCGCGGATCAAACGCTGCGGCCATTTGCTGAATGTCGCTTGCCTCAATATTGCGGCCGTCGCAGGTATCACCCTCAACGCCGATTCGAAACCATTTCGATACTTTCTTTGCCATTGTTCAGATGTCCTGAGTGGGAGTTAGGTTCGGGGCTAGTTTCCCGACCTGACGCCCGCACGGCCAGCGGTGGCCGTCTGACGATCCATTACACAACAGGGGGTTAATGCGAGGGTGTGAGCGGTTGCGTAGCGTGACGCTCATCCATTCAGCGGAGCGACACAATGACCGAGAACAACGCAGGATTAATCAGCGACCCGCGCAGACAGGCAGCACTGCTTTACTGGCAGGGTTTTTCCGTCACGCAAATAGCGGAAATGCTCAGTCTGAAAAAACCCACAGTGCAGAGCTGGAAACAGCGCGAAAAATGGGACGCCGTCGCCCCGATTTCGCGCATTGAAACCAGCATCGAGGCGCGGGTCATTCAACTGGTGATGAAGAGTAAAAAAGAGGGGCAGGATTTTAAAGAAATCGACCTGCTAGGCCGACAGATTGAGCGTCTCGCAAGAGTTAACCGCTACATGTCCACCGGCAGCGAAGCGGATTTAAATCCGAACGTGGCGAACCGCAACAAAGGGGAGCGGAAAAAGGCGGAGAAAAATGTTTTCACGGATGACGCTATCGCCAAACTCAGTGACATTTTTCTCGATGAGGCGTTTGAGTATCAGCGCGGCTGGCATCAGGCGGGTTTACAGCACCGCATCCGCAATATTCTCAAATCTCGCCAGATTGGCGCGACCTTCTTTTTTGCCCGCGAGGCGCTGCTTGATGCGCTGACCACCGGACGTAATCAGATATTTATCTCGGCCAGTAAATCACAGGCGCACGTCTTTAAAAATTACATCATCGACTTTGCCCGTCAGGTTGACGTAGACCTCAAAGGCGATCCGATGCAGCTTTCAAACGGGGCGCGCCTGTTCTTTCTTGGAACAAATATCCGCACCGCGCAGAGCTACACCGGTAATCTTTATCTGGATGAATATTTCTGGATCCCCAAATTTCAGGAGCTGCGCAAAGTGGCCTCCGGGATGTCACTGCATAAAAAATGGCGTACCACCTATTTCTCCACACCGTCTAGCCTTGCCCACAGTGCCTATCCCTTCTGGTCAGGTGAGTTATTTAACAAAGGACGTCGGCACAAAGAACAACGTATTCAGCTCGACCTCAGCCACAGCCATTTAGCCGCCGGGGTGGAATGTGCCGACGGCCAGTAGCGGCAGATTGTCACAGTGGAAGATGCACTGTCCGGGGGCTGCGACTTGTTCGATATCAATCAGCTTTCGCTCGAATACAGCCCGTCTGAATATCAGAACCTGCTGATGTGTGAATTTGTCGATGATAAGTCCTCGGTATTCCCGTTTGAGGAGTTGCAGGGCTGCATGGTGGACAGTCTCGAAGAGTGGCCGGACTTTAATCCCTACGTATTTCACCCGTTCGATGACAATCCGGTGTGGATTGGTTACGACCCGTCGGAAGCGAACGGCGGCGACAGTGCCGGGTGTGTGGTCATTGCTCCACCCGATCAGCCGGGCGGCATTTTCCGCATTCTGGAACGTCACCAGTGGCAGGGTATGGATTTTGATGCGCAGGCCAAAGCCATCGAGGCACTGACAGAAAAATATAACGTTGAATACATCGGTATCGATGCCACCACCGTGGGTCAGGGCGTTTATCAGCTCGTCAGGCAGTTTTACCCAGCGGCGCGCGAAATCAAATACACGCCGGAAGTGAAAACGGAAATGGTGCTGAAAGCAAAAAACACCATCCATCGCGGCTGTTTGCAATACGACGCTGGCCACACGGATATCACGGCGTCATTCATGGCCATTCAGAAAACAATGACGACCAGCGGGGCGAAATCAACCTACCGCGCGAGTCGCAGTGAAGAAGCCAGCCACGCCGATGTCGCGTGGGCAACGATGCACGTTTTGATTAACGAGCCGCTGACCGCCGCCTCCGGCAAACAAATAAAATCTACCTTGGTGATGTTCTGATATGACCCGTAAAAAAAACCGCATCAATAAAAAACTGACGCCGCAATCCGACGCCCAGAAAAGTGAGATTTTCCGCTTTGACGAACCGGCCACGGTGATGGATCGCCGCGATATTCTTAATTATCTGGAATGCCTCAGCAACGGGAAATGGTACGAGCCGCCGGTCACTTTCTCCGGGCTGGCTAAAAGCTTCCGCGCCGCCGTTCACCACAGTTCGCCGATGTACGTTAAGCGTAATATTCTGGCGAGTACGTTCATCCCTCACCCACTGCTTTCTCAGCAGCAATTCAGCCGCTACGCGCTGGACTACATTGTTTTTGGTAATGCGTTCATCGAAAAACGCCTGAGCGTGACCGGCCAGCTTCTCAAACTGGAGGCATCACCGGCCAAGTACACGCGCCGGGGTGTTGAGGAAAATGTTTACTGGTTCGTGGAGAATTACATAACCCCTCACGCCTTTGGTCAGGGAAGCGTATTTCATTTGCAAGAACCGGACATTAATCAGGAACTGTACGGCCTGCCGGAATACCTCAGCGCATTAAATAGTGCGTGGCTCAATGAGTCAGCGACGCTGTACCGTCGGAAATATTTCCTCAACGGCGCACACGCGGGCTATGTCATGTACGTAACTGACCCGGCGCAAAACTCGCAGGACGTGACCGCACTGCGCGACATGATGACCAAATCCAAAGGGTCAGGGAATTTTAAAAATATTTTCTACCACGCTCCCGGCGGAAAATCAGATGCGATCAAAATAATTCCCCTCAGCGAAGTGGCGACCAAGGATGATTTCTTTAACATCAAGAACGCGACACGCGACGATCTGCTTAGCGCGCACCGGGTGCCACCACAGATGATGGGCATTATCCCAAATAACACCGGCGGCTTTGGTGATGTTGAGAAAGCAGCAAAGGTATTTGTGCGTAACGAGCTGGTTCCGTTGCAGGAGCGCATGAAGGAGATAAACGAGTGGGTTGGAAAGGAGGTGGTCAGGTTTACTGATTACGAACTCTGACAGATAAAATTTCCGAGAGTTAGGCTCAGTATTTCTCGCGGTCAGATAATTTGAAAACGATAACGCCCCCGTGTATTTTTATATACCTTCCACAGGGGCATTAATCACTTTTTGCGTTTTTTTAGGTCGGCGATAATACTTTCCCTTTCTGCAATCAGTAATTTATAAGTTGCTGGATCACCTACGTTATTGAATCGAAAATATGTACGGCTCAATTTCAAACCTAAAACACCATCAAGCCACATTTCTCTGGCGGTATCAGCATCAGAGTCATCAATAGCTTTTGACGATATTTTATCCAGTGAGACTAGGATATCGTCATGTAGCTGTAGCAACTGCTTGTATGTAGCTGATAGGGAGTTATTCTTCCGAGAGGAGATGCTTCTCAGTTCATTTATCTTGCCGTTAACCCGGTCTATTGTTCCAAAAACCCCCAACCTAGCTTCAACTGATTTACGTTCAGATTTATATCTAGCTTCTGTCTGAAACAAGAGCTCTGAGTTGATGTAAGAACCAAGATCGTGGGCATCCTTTACAGCTGTTCTCACACCTTCACTAAACTGTGGGTATGCCACTACAAGGCCACCTAAGATTGGGAGTATCTTACCGTAAGCGGTTATTTTAGCTATAATTGAGCCTTCGGAAAACTCAACTTCTATATGAACATTATTACCAATAAAAAACGGAATCCGACTTTCCGCAAAGCTAGTTATCTGCGCCTCTATTCTTGCGATTTTTTCTTTTTTTTCGGCGGGACTTGCACCAGATAACCACTTAGGATTCACATGAATGTACGATTGAGAAATTATATTTCCTGAAATATAGTTGGCCATCCCCTCTCCCATTAGACAAGTCTTTAAGTTTGTATATGTAGTGCCATTACGCTTTTACATTGCATCTTTGAAATGACTTAAGCGCCAGCGCTTCCGACTGGCATAGAGCTAACAGCGCGATTGAGTATAGCTCTGAGCCAAAAAAGTATCAAAATGTTTCAAGATTTCTTCACCTAAGCACAAAGCCATGAGCGCCGTATTACGTAGCACCTGCATACTGGTCTATCTCAACAACAGGACACGACTGTCTCAGGCGCGAGGATAAATATGAAATAGTTAGTAGCGCGCAATGCTATCCCCGCCACGCCTACCCGCTTTACATGTCGATTGTAATGCAGCTTTTTAAAATCATTTTATAGTGGTCTGCACTGGTGGGAAGTTCTGATTGCCGTTCCAAAAAAAAATGCAAAGTCATGCAACAAGAATGCAAATCTCTATGCGTAAAGCAAAGGCTTCATCAGAGATGTGCATGCTAATCTTGAGTGGGACTAACATTCTCCTACTTCATGAAAATTATCAACTTGCAATCGTATTTCAAAGAATTAGATCATAATAATATTTTATGTTTGGCATTGACGGGAAATAAAAAATAATTTAAAAAAACTTATCAAACTAGTGGGGAAAGATAAAATGACGGATCAGGTTGATGCTATTTTATTCGATTTAGACAACACACTCATAAACACTCAAGCCCTAAAGAACTATAGAGAAAATAGTTTGCGAGGCGATTTTACACAAGGACTTCTAGATTTAACAAAGATCTATCCAAAGACAAGAAGCATTCTGGACAGTCTCGCGCAAAGGAACATTCCATTAGGGGTAGTCACTAACTCTCCAAAAAGATACGCACTAAAACTGTTAGAACACTATGATCTGACTAATTATTTTAAAGTTATAATTACCTATGATGACGTTAAAAATGGCGGAGCAAAACCCTCTCCTATAGGTATTAATCTAGCATTAGCTCAACTGGGGCTAAGCTCTAAAAACAATATTCTTTTTATTGGTGATGAAGAAAATGATGTAAATGCTTCATATGCTGCAGGAGTCAAACCTATTGCCCCAGCTTGGGCATCAAAGGAATTCATTGGGCAAGTACCTGCTGCGATGTTAAGCACCAGTCTGCTACTTAGTGAAATACAAAAATTTAGTAATATAAACCTCATAGCTGACAGATGTGCAAATGAAAACAGTTTTGAAATAGAGAAGAAGCAACTTTATTTCATACCCATGACAATTGACGGGCAAATTGGTGCTATTAAAAAAGATGATATCGACATCATATGTTTAGGAAGGTATTTCAGCCAAGGAAGTGAGTTAACCGCTAGAATACATGACATGCATCCACTGTCTAAAGAAATTTACAAGAAAGAGTTATCGAACACATATGTAATCCCCGAGTACTGGGTTAGACTATTGAATCATTTTGTAGAAAAAACCCCAGCATATATTTTTAATAACACTAGCGATTTTCATATTGTTACAGTTATACCATCAAAGAAATCTAAAAACCCTCGCCTTGAAAATATGCTAAATAGGATTTCGAGGATATCAAAATCCACAGCAAAATTCATTCCTGATCTTTTCGAATTTCAAGAAAATGCGAAGAGTTTAAAAACTTTAGGTAGAAAGGAAAATAGGCAGCATGAGATAGGCCAGAACCTTCGAATTAAAGATAAATACTCTACATTGATTGGCAATGCCAAAATACTTATTATTGACGATGTTGTTACAACTGGCGCAACCTTTGAGGGGGCATTTAATCTACTAAGTAGCTATCGCCCTGAACGTATTTTAGGGATTTGTTTAGCTAAAACCGTGAGTGTTTCGGCAGAGTTAAAATTTTGCCCGGATTGCGGAAGACGAATGAAATTACGCACGAATCACAAAGACGACACTCACTTCTGGGGGTGTACCGGATTTCATGAAACCCCTCAATGTAAACACACAGAGAACATGAGGATTAAAGAATGTCCATCTTGTGGTGGAAACATGTACCAAAAGAGAAACAAGAAGGGAGAACTTTTCCTGACATGTGAAGAGTACTATACTGTGAGAAATTGTCGATATACAGAGGATATCTTGTGAGTTTTGTCTCTATAAACACAAAAAAGCTTTTAGCAATTAGCCAATTAAAAGGTGTCGGAGAAAAGTCACTTTCTTCTTTGGCTAATCTAGAACACTTTGATGATATGAGTATTAGTGACATTACAGAGAAGTCCTTAAACAAAAAATATTCAGCAAATGAAATCGATTCAGCGGTTTCTTTTGCTGAAGATCAGATTCATAAATCTGACACACAGAAACACAGGATAATCTCTTTTTTTGACAAGGAATATCCTCATTCTCTGAGACTCATAGAAACCCCGTCGCCGATACTTTTCTGTGCAGGTAATTTAGAAGCGCTTAACGAAAAATGCATTACTGTAATTGGTACTCGCGAACCAACTGGACACGGGGAGATCATCGCAAAAAACCTTACAAAATGGTTTTCTGAAAATGGTTGGAATATAGTCAGCGGTTTAGCAATTGGTGTTGACTCGCTTGCACATCAGGCCTGTATCGATGTGCAAGGAAAAACAATTGCTGTATTAGCTCACGGCCTGGAAACTATTTACCCTAAAAGTAATAGAAAGCTTGCTGAGGATATTTTAGCTCAAAATGGTACGCTCGTTAGTGAATATCACTATGATTCTTTCATAGCAAGATCTAACTTTGTAAAAAGAGATGCCGTACAAGCTGCGCTAGCGTCTGCTGTTTTTCTCGTTCAAAGTGGTGTACCCGGCGGTAGCTTGCACGCATCAAAAGCTGCTTTGGATTTAAACAGACCTTTAATCGTCGTTGGCCAGTCAAAAACAGATTTGATTAATAATGAATCCAAATGCAAAGCTAATATATTATTGTCTGGTAACAATCTAAATGAGATTAAAAAAGCTTTAAAAATAAACTCGTTCGACAAAAACCTAATAATAGCAATGCCGAATAAATCATACTATAAAAAAGTAGATGATGTTTTACAAAATTACCTTTTTACTGTTAAAGAAACCCCTGCTGAAGGGTTTGGGTTTTGAAATCTATAATAGGATAAGATATTTCCTTCCCATTAATTAGCATCGTGGCCCCACGCGCCAGCACATCTAATTGCCAATTTGATGGGTGGATACCTATTTTCACCAAATCAAGGAATATCCTTACGAATCTTGTTCGCTCTTCCCTCGTTAGTCTCGAAGAGGGTGCTAGCTTTCGAGCTTTTGAAGGGTTATAGCTTTGCTGTAGATGTTTAACCGTCGGTAATCGCCTCCTTATAGCGTCTCTCAACACCATAACGACGTCTGTGTCGTCCCACCCAATACTCCCCTCTTCAATTAACTTCAAGACCGCTGCGGTATACTCCGAAGATATCGGAATTATTAACTGTCCTGATTCTCTCTCAACCTTCCCACAGTTATTGACAGGACTCCGAGGCGCGCCGGAGGCGCTTATTAAATTCAAAGGATGAACGGCAACTTCAACAGACTTGGCGACAATGCGCCATTTTGTTGTGCGTGTTTCGTGGATGAGGTCAGTGCCAAGATGAGGGGCATAAACGCCGATGATTTTCTGGATCTCTTCGTCGTACTCGTTTAATTCATCAATCACTTGGCGGGCGGTTCTTACCGTTTGCTCGTCGCGAGGGACATTCGCCCCACCCTGCGCAGAAATATATGCGGCGAAGTCGCCACCGTCGGCTGCTGCTCTTGTAGCTTCGACAAGTTCGTCAAACTCGCTTGCGATACTCACGCCACGCGGCAACCTGCGCAGCTCACGATAGGCTCCCATTGTTGGTACACCGATTGATTTAAATTGCGGGATGCGCCACGTAGAAGCCCATGCAGTAACGGCTGCGGCAGTCTCTGACAATGATCGGCCAGTCTCATGGTCTATCTCACCTTCCAGAGCATAACCATCAATATTCTTGGCTATGTATTTAGCGATATAGCCTGCCGCCCCGCCTTTATTTAAATGCTTACACTCAAAACGCTGAGCTTGTGCCCCCCGTTCATCACCATCTTCTTGGAGTGCATAGCGGCGCATGATGTCAACGGCAGGCTGACGGTGAGCTTTATCGCAAAACAACATCATATGCCAGTGAGGTGTAGCGTCGTGGTGAGGCTCAACTACGCGCATTCCGTATACCTTGATGCCGTTATCTTTGAATGCTGTACGCATCTTGCCCCATATTTTCACCAGATAGTGCTGGCCATCCTTTGGTGAAAACGCCTCTTCATCCCACTTATGATTGAAATTAACGCGGCGATCAGTCTTTTTCCCGACCATGCGTGTTGGATGGTATTTTGAGGGAGTGGTTATCGTGAGGAACATGCCAACATGACCAACTTCTGAGGCATATTTTTCAATTCCTGCAATAGTGCTCATCAACTCCATACGACGGATTTCAGGGTTAGAAATACTCCCCATAACCTTATCGATGAGATCTATACGTTCCCCTGTTTCGATGTTTTCTAAATCACAGGATTTCAGATATTCCATGTTTGCTAAGCGGCGCGCCCGAACATCCCGGATAGCCTGTTTGCTGGCATAGCCAGACTTTTGCAGACTAACCTCGCCAACAGCAATCAGGAGAGATTCGCGCCATTGAGTGCGCTGCGCTTTTAACTGTCGAATCCACCACTCATCATTTACCAACCGCGCGATGCTGGAGAACGCTGAGCGCATATCCAGTTTGCGTTTACAGTATTTTTGCCAGTGCATTGGAGTGATATTAAAAACGCGGGCAGCACCGGCAACCTCACCATAAATTTTCTGCTGTGCGCTATCGGTGAATAACTTGGCTTGAACCCCGTTGTGCTGACTAAGAAGCCGATCGCTCTGCTCTTCATATTCAGTGAACAGCCGGGATGAAATTTGCATTGCAAGACGTTTTAGCGCTTTATCATTCATTCCAGCTAACTGGCGATAACTCTCAGCCTCATCAGTAAAAATTTCATTAGCTCTGCCACTTAAGGCCAACGCATATTTAGCCTGTACAACCTCTATACGTGGCCAAATTCGGGGCATAAAAACATTGATGAGGTAACGATGTGCAGCCAGCAACCCTGAGTTTTCTTTAAGGTATTCATACCGGCCAGAGAAAACGCCACTTAGAAAAAATGGCAGCGCGTGGATCTTGCGTAAGGCATCTTGCCCCTGATGGAATTCATCACGGGTAAGAGGTCTTTCTTTTGAGATTGCAGGACGGGGAGCGTTCCAAGGGTATGCGCCGACAAAAGGAACCTTGTCGGCTTTTATTAGTTTAGGTGGTGGCGAGGGCGCGATACGCCCTCTCGCATTCATCAGCACGTTATTTACCGGACTGCGTCACGTTAAAAGCAACCCGGCAAAGATCTCCAATATTCGCTATTTCATCAGCCAGTTTCGCAAGGGTACGGACATCAGAATCTCTGATATGAAAGTGCAGTAATCCTTTCACCAACTGGTCAATCTTGGCGTAGTAAGCAGTGGCTTCTAAATATTCCTGCCCTTTCTTATCGCCAGAAAGAACAGTTTTCTTTTTGTTGAGAATGAACTGGTAGCAGTCGCTCGTCACAACCCAATTGTCACCGACAGAAATTCGAATCATGCTTAGCTCCTGAAATGTTTTTTCTGTTGTTCGGTGATTTCTTGGCATGGCACACAACGCACGACACCGGGAAATGCAGCGCGCCGCGCCGCAGGGATTGGCTGGTCGCAGTCTTCACAGACTGAGGCCGATACCCCATTGCTATGAATACGATGTGCAGCTACCTGATGAGTCAAAATTTCGAGATTTCTTTCCTGCACGGAATCCATTAAATCTGGCATTACATCACCTCTTTATTTTCTAAACCTTCGTTGTGAAAACGGATGGACTCTTGTCCGAGTAATTCAAGAATTTCAACCCTGTCTAATTGCTCTTGAATCGCGTGACTAATTAGCGAATCCAGATGCGAGGAAAAGGTGATTGCTGCATCAGCCTTAGCCTGATTTCGTGCCTGATTTAACATCCAATTCGTTGCTTCGCTGTCTGCTTTATTTCTCATTTCCTGACCAACTGTTAAGCTCATCTCTGGCTCCAGACAAAGGGATCCCCTACGCAATCAAGCGCAGAATTAAAAATGGTTAATTAGTGGAGGTAAGTTTCGGGGCGAACCGACGTTAATACAGTCGGCGCATTTTCGAACAGGCTAAATAATTCCCGTAGTGCCCGGAATAAAGCCTCTCTCCATGAGCAGGTTTCGTCATCGATTCGCCAATATGGCTGGCTGAATTCTTCTTCCGTTAATCCTGCATGAAAATATAAAGTTCGACGTTCGCTAATCTTTAAACGTCCGATAAAACATGACTTGGTGATCCTGAAACTGCGGTACTTTGCAAAAGCAGCCCGGAGCTCATCAATTGCACAGACAATACGTTCACGATCGCAATCGTTCATTTCCTGCAATTTCATTACGGAATGGCGTTGTCTTAATTGAGCATGAAAACAGATGGTCAGACGTTCACGTTCGCTCATCTTATTATAGAAATCACAAGAGGTTTGCCAGCGAGCGGGCGCAAGGCGTTCCCCAACAGCAGCGCGAAGCCCGGCAGGCTGATTCATTACAATAGCCGCAGTGATTACTGTCATTTTCTCCCCCATGATAAAAACCGTTTTACCGCTACCGCGCGCATAGAACGGCGTGAACAGATAATGATTCCTTTGCGACCTTTCCCATGTGTAATTGAATTATTCATGGGACGTGCGGTTTGATGATTCCAGAGCAGTGGTGCTAAAGAGATTGGGTTTTGCATATTACTGGCCTCTTCTATGCTGCACGGCCGCGTCCACGGCAAGGCTTACTTGCACTAATACGGTCTTTCCATCCGTGCCACTCTGCCGGTGCATCTTCAACAAGCTGATCAGCAAACTTGTCCCACTCTTTACGGCTAATCCATAACTCTGCATGTCCTCCGGGCTTTAGAGGATCAGCCATGTAAAAAGCTGGGAGTTTTCCAGCTTTTGCCATCGCTACGATCGCCGCCGGAGTTTTACCTACATACAGAGCGAATCCTTCTTTTGAAAGAAGATTGCCCGGTTTCTCAGACAAACTGACAGGTTTACGCTTAACGATATCGCCGCTTTCCCCTAAAAGTTCGTCATCATTCGACTGGTCTGATGTTTTAGCTTTCGTATTCATTTGGTATTCTCCTATTTCCTTTCCGATCTGACACCATTTAGACCTATCTAATGTCTTATCGGGTATCTCAATGCTTATAAAATAAGAGATCTGATATTTTATGTCAACTGAACAGTCAGAGAAGCTAAAGCTGATCCGTGAGTCTGAACGACTAAAAGTTAAGGAAGCCGCTGAATTAGTTGGATTAAATTATGTGACTTACCATGGCTATGAATCTGGCAAGTCGAAAATGTCTATGGAAGCGGGGATGAAGTTCTTTAAACACCCGCGTTTTCGCAAGTATCGCGATTGGTTCATGTTTGACGAAACCGACCCAGCTTCCGGCCAAATTGCGCCGGCACTCGCACACTTTGGGCCAGAAAATCCAACCTCATCCCACTCAGACCAAAAGACTGGCTGACCATATACGCCGCACAAATATGTGATTTTTGTACAGTGGCCGACTGTTATAGCCACAAACAGACAGTACCGAACAAAGTTATAACCATTGGAGGGCTTCGCTATGTCAATTAAGAAGCTCGATGATGGTCGATATGAAGTGGACGTAAGGCCGCAGGGTTCCGAGGGAAGAAGAATCCGGCGTAAATTTAATACGAAAGGTGAGGCTCAGATTTATGAGCGTCATGTGCTGGTTAACTACCATAATAAAGAGTGGTTAGAAAAACCGGCAGACCGCCGCAAACTGACTGATTTGCTGGAATTGTGGTGGCTATACCACGGTAAGCACCATAACCGTGGTCTGATAGAAAAAGGCAGGCTTTCAGCAATCATGATTAAGTTTGCTGAAATCGGGGTGACCAGAGCAGACCAGATAACCAAGAAAGCTATAACGGATTATCGGGTCAAGATGATGAATGAAGGCTTGAAGCCAGCCAGTGTGAACCGTCATCAGGCTATATTCAGCGGCATGTTTACCAAGCTGATTGATGCCAATGAATATCACAGCGAGCATCCTTTCAGAGGCGTGAAAAAGCTTAAAGAGGCTGAGCCAGAAATGGCGTTTCTTTCCACGGAAGAAATCACGCAGTTGCTCGATATGCTGGAAGGAGACAACCGCAACGCTGTGCTGCTTTGTCTGGCCACCGGTGGTCGCTGGAGTGAAGTTGCAGATCTTAAAGCTGAGCACATTATTAACTGCATGCTGACATTCATGAAAACAAAGAATGGTAGACGCAGAACAATACCGCTGTCTGAGGGCTTGGTTAAAATGGTGAAAAAACGTAGTACCGGGAAACTGTTTACGCCCAATTACGACACGGTGCGAAACACACTGCGAACTATGAAGCCAGACCTACCCGCCGGACAGGCTGTCCATGTACTGCGGCACACATTCGCCACGCATTTTATGATGAATGGAGGTAATATTATTACACTACAGCGAATTTTAGGGCATTCCACCGTACAACAGACCATGGTTTATGCGCACTTTGCACCGGACTTTTTGCAGGATGCAGTCTCATTAAACCCACTTAACGGAGTGTCCATATAATGTCCACGAATCTGCACTATTTAGGACTAAGTGAAACTTTATGAGTAACTTAACTGATTGTATTTCCACGGAAAGCACCACCGAGTCAGGGGGGCATATGTCCGTTCAAGGTCGCATCCACTCATATGAATCCTGTGGCACCGTTGACGGCCCAGGTATCCGTTTCATTGTTTTTTTCCAGGGTTGCCTGATGCGTTGCATGTATTGCCATAACCGCGATACCTGGGACACACATGGCGGGAAAGAGATCAATGTCGATGATTTAATGAAAGAAGTTGTGACGTATCGCCACTTCATGAATGCTTCGGGCGGCGGCGTAACAGCCTCCGGTGGCGAAGCCATCCTTCAGGCGGAGTTTGTGCGTGACTGGTTCCGCGCCTGCCAGAAAGAAGGGATCAATACCTGTCTGGACACCAACGGTTTTGTACGCCGTTATGATCCGGTGATCGACGAATTATTGGATGTCTCTGATCTGGTCATGCTTGATCTCAAGCAGATGAACGACGATATTCACCAAAATCTGGTGGGCGTATCCAATCACCGCACGCTGGACTTTGCCCGCTATCTGGCAAAACGTAATCAGCGCACCTGGATCCGTTATGTCGTTGTGCCGGGCTGGTCTGATGATGATGATTCTGCGCATAAACTGGGTGAGTTCACCAAAGATATGACCAATATCGAGAAGATTGAATTGCTGCCTTATCACGAATTGGGCAAACACAAATGGACAGCAATGGGTGAGAAATACGGTCTGGATGGTGTCAATCCACCGACCAAAGAGATCATGGAAAGAGTGAAAAATATTCTTGCCAGCTACGGGCATAAAGTTATTTATTAATAACCTGACTTAGCCCATCAAAAGACGCCAACCGGCGTCTTTTTTGCTTTCTGCAGCCGACCGCGGCTTAAGATGCAGGGTATCAGGCGGTTGCAACCGGATTATGTGTATGATCCGCTTTGCGCATCAGCATCGCCAGATAGACCAGCGAGACCACTGCAATCATCACAAACAGCAGGCGGTCTGAATAACTTTGCATCAGTATCGCGGTCATCGTCGGTCCTGCAAGGCTGCCGATGGTGTAACTCATCAGTAAGGCCTGGTTCATCGCCACCAGTTCCTCTGCGTTTACTTTTTCGCAAGCCCAGGACATAGCAACCGGATACAACGTAAAACCCGCGCATCCCAGAATGAATAACGTCGGTGCCATCGCATAACCGCTGAGCATCGCGATACTACCGAGGATAACGGCGAAAATCTGAATACGCAGCACCATCAGGCGTCCATAGCGATCGGCCAAACGCCCTACCGGCCATTGCCCGATAATCCCGGCGCTGACCAGCAATGCCATCCAGTAACCTACATCGGCATCACTCATCCCCTGGTGCGTCAGGAACAGCGGCATCAGGCCGTACAGAGAGCCCAGAACGATGCCGGAAATAATGCAACCGTTAATCCCCAACCGGGCATTACGGCGTCTGAACATCGGCATGACGGCATGACGCGGCTGTTGACTGTCCTGATTCTCTATATGCGTCAACAACAGCGGTAGCATGGCGATAACGATCAGAGCTGTCACCCATGGCAGTACGCTGATAATAGCCGTTGGAACAGTACCTACCAGAAGCTGGCCGACCACCGTGCCGATGTAATACATGATCATATACGCTGCCAGCAACTGGCCGCGATTATTGACGGTTCCGCTGCGCAACAACGCACTTTCCACCACAACCCAGATCAACGCACAGCCGATGCCCGCAACAAAGCGCGCCGTCACCCAACTCCAGAAACTCATTGAAAATGCCAGACCTGCGGTCGCGACAGCAAACAGAATGCAGGAAAGATAATAACTGCGGTTAAAACCAATACGTTTAATCAGCCCGCCCGCGAGTAAAGTACCCAGCAGATTACCGGTGAAATAGGACGAACTGACGAGTCCAACCTGCCAGGTAGAAAGTTGCTCATGGCTGAGCCACAAAGGGACCAGTGTATTTAAAACGGCGATAGAAATCGTCAGCAGCAGGAGTCCGCACAGGAGCAGAGAAACAGGACGGGAATAGGCGGACATAGGGCGATGGTGACCACAAAGAGGAAGAAATTGCGCGCATCATGCCACCGGCGGTTTAAAAGTCAATCCGGCAAAAACGAACCTGAGCACAAACGGAAGAGTGATGATTGAAATCGTTAATCAAATCCTGGGATTAAGAATCATGATGTTTTAAAGACAATATAATATCTCCATGATAACAAACAAGTTTACATTTACCGCACCCGTTACATCTCTTATCATCAACCGCGGGTTGATTTTGTTGATTAAAAAATATTGCCGTACGCGGACATGCAATTTCACACATCCTGCACATGTCATCTAACCGCCCCAGACACTGAGACAAAATTACCGGACGCAAACCGATATCCATCGGGATACATTCATCCAGCGCTCCGCTTTTGCAAGCCTGTGTACAGGCTCCGCAAAAATCACATTCGGCATAATCTATAGCCAGCGAAGCCTTCCCGTCCTGAACGCTTACAATACCGACCGGACACGCCTGTGCACAGTGTCCGCATCCGTCACATTGTTGCAGAAACACCGGTTCGGCAATGGCCTGAGGCGGACGGGCAACAGAACGCGTCAGCACGTCTGCAGAAGATTGAGGCACTTGTTCAATTACCGGTTTTCCCGGTGACAGCAAGCCGCGGAATAACCCACGGCGGCTGACGGTTCTGCTGCTCATCCAGGCACGATAGTAGCTGGCATCACGGGAATCGCTCATCAGAAATACAAATCCACGACTGGCGTTTCCAGACTACGTTGCTGCTTCCAGCCCTGGAGTGTGGATTCTGCCAGTACGGCAATTCCGAGATAAAACGGGTGTGCGGCTTTCTGACGGAGTAATTCAAAATAACGTCCGGCCCATGGCAATAAATGCACAGTCAGAAATTCATCCAGTAATGAGGGTGAATTCTCGGCTAACCATGCGGACATCATCAGCAGCAAACCAATATGATCCTCCGGTTCTGCCTGTTGCAGATGCGGCTCGATGCCGTTTTCACGCATCCACTGGCGCAATGCCAGCGTTGAATCGCCAAACACCACAGATTCTTTGTCCAGATACACCGAGCCCCAGGGTGGCGCAGGTAACGCATAAGGGCCGATAAAAAGACGCTGATACGCGTCATCCAGACTTTCAGATGCGGCGGTAATCTGGCTGAACGTTTCTCCCGCCTGAGTTTTAGCCTCGTCACTCGCACATGGCCATGATTCGGTCCAGACACTTCCTTCAAGTAAGGTAATTAAGACACTAACTTCAGGAGAACTCGGTGGATAAAACAGCATCGCACCCAATATTTTACCGGTTAGACTAATTGATTCAGCTGACATAATTCACTCATTTTGCAGAGGCACATCCTTACGGGCGATGTACCTCCTGATAAACCTGACTACCCGAAATTAACCACTCACCGCCATGCCCACGGTCATATGCAGACCGTAGAAAATCGCCCGACCCATCAGTTCTCCGGCAAACACCAGCACAAAGGCCAGTATCATTGAGCCCAGTGCAGGCCGTTTACGCAGTATAAGCGGACAGAACCAGCAGCCCAGTCCAAGCACAACCAGCACCAGCCGCCATACCGACAACACGCCGTATTGTGGGATAAGTGCAGAAGCAGCCTGAACGGAACTATTGATACCGGCCAGACTGGCGCTTTGCATCATCACAACCGCCATGCTTACAACCAGCGCCGAGAGACTGATGACCGGTAAAAGACGCAACGCACAGCCATTGATCCTGGCACCACGCAGCAGCAGATAACCCAGAACCGGACCGCCAATCAGTACTGTCAGGCCAAAATGAAACGCAGTATAGGCATTGTTCCACGTTGGCACAGTATTGATTTCATACACACGGCACATCGCGAAAACGAACCCAATCCCTGCAAGTATGGTCACAATTAACCAGATTTTGGCGAGAGCGCGTGGCATCTTGTTGATCATCGCCAGCAGCCAGTAAATCCCGCCCAAAGCAAAGAAGAGTGAACCGCTGCCAATTTCGTTACTGAGTGGCGAGGCCCCCAGACGGTTCAGTGAGTTGAATGCTCTCAGCGGCGACCCCAGATGCAGAACCGAGGCGATAAAGGCAACGGCCATCAATACCCACAGGAAAAACATCGAGAGATGGACCCGTCGGTACTCTTCCGTACTGCGCTGAGTCAACAACGCAATGGCCAGCACGATAAATGCACCGACGACGCACTGCCCCAGAACCGTAAAGACCATCAAAGGCCATTCATGCCATCCGTTTCCCATCTTAAACCTCCTTCGGGTTAGCCAGATAACCCGTGGTATCGCCTACAGGACGGCAATTCGCATTGGGTTTGATGACGATATTTGGGTGAGTGAAATGTGAAGCCGGCAACGGTGCCACTTCAGCCAGTTCACCGTATTTCGCACGCAGTTCTTCTATGGGTGCCATATCCAGCGCACGCAACGGACAGGATTCAACACAAATCGGTTTTTTACCTTCAGCAATGCGTTCGTAGCATCCGTCACATTTGGTCATGTGACCTTTGGCTTCATTGTATTGCGGCGCACCATACGGACACGCCATATGGCAATAACGGCAGCCGATACAGACGTCTTCGTTTACGACCACAAAGCCGTCTTCACGCTTATGCATCGCACCACTTGGGCAGACTTTGGTGCAGGCCGGATCCGCACAATGATTGCAGGAAATGGACAGGTAATAGGCGAACACATTCTGATGCCAGCCATCTCCGTCTTTTTGCCAGTCACCACCGGCGTATTCATAGATGCGGCGGAAGCTGACGTCCGGTGTTAAATTTTTGAAGTCCTTGCATGCCAGCTCACAGGTTTTGCATCCCGTGCAGCGGCTTGAATCAATATAAAATCCATATTGAGTTGTCATGTTTTACTCCGTTAAACCTTAGCCACTTGCACAAGGTTGGTGTGAGAGGGGTTACCTTTCGCCAGCGGTGAAGGTCTTTGAGAAGTCAGTACATTAATGCTGCCCGCACGGTCGATTTTTTTGCTGTCAGGGGAATACCAGGCACCTTCGCCCAGCGCGACAACCCCCGGCATCATGCGTGGTGTCACTTTGGCAGCGATATGCACTTCCCCGCGATCGTTAAAGATGCGGATCATGTCGCCGTTGGTGATACCGCGCTGTGCGGCGTCCATGGGGTTGATCCACATTTCCTGGCGGCAGGAGGCTTTGAGCACATCAACATTGCCGTAAGTGGAGTGCGTACGCGCTTTGTAGTGGAATCCCGTCAGCTGCAACGGATATTTACTGGCCAGCGGGTCGTCATAGTTTTCGAAACCTGCGGCATACACCGGTAATGGATCAATCACGTCTTCTTTAGAGAGTTCCCATTCGGCAGCAATTTTGGCCAGTTCAGCGGAGTAGATTTCAATTTTACCGGACGGTGTACTCAGCGGATTGGCCGCAGGATTTTCACGGAATGCTTTGTAAGCCACATGATGCTGGTCGGGGTCACGTTTTTTGAATATGCCCTGTTTGCGGAAAGTATCGAAATCCGGCAGTTCTGGCAGCGCTTCACGCGATTGCTGATACAGATGACGCAACCATTCTTCCTGCGTACGGCCTTCGGTGAACTGCTGCTCTACCCCCATGCGGCGGGAAAGCTCGCTGGTCATTTCATAGATGTTCTTGCACTGGAAGCGTGGCGTAATCGCCTGATCGGCAAAAATCACATAATCCATGTTGCCGCACGAGGCATCGAGACAAAAATCCATCTGCTCAGAAGCCGTGCAGTCCGGCAGGATAATATCGGCGTATTTCGCCGAAGAGGTCATGTGGTTATCAATCACCACAATCATTTCGCACTGTTTGTCATCCTGCAAAATGTCATGGGTACGGTTGATATCAGAATGCTGGTTGATCAAACAGTTACCGGCGTAGTTCCAGATAAACTTGATCGGCACATCCAGCTTTTCCTTGCCGCGCACGCCATCTTTCGTGGCCGTCATTTGTGTACCGCGCACAATCGCATCCGTCCACAGGAACATCGAAATACTGGTCTGAACCGGATTTTCAAGCGTCGGCATACGTACAAATGGGATCTCGTAGGAACCTTCACGGGCACCGGAATTCCCGCCATTAACACCTACATTGCCGGTGAGGATCGCCAGCATCGCGATCGCACGGGTCGCAATCTCTCCGTTAGCGTGACGCTGCGGGCCCCAGCCCTGCGTGATAAATGCGGGTTTTGCCTGCCCGATTTCACGGCCCAGTTTGACGATTTTGTCCACCGAGATGCCGGTGATTTTTGCCGCCCATTCAGGCGTTTTCGCCACACCATCCGGACCTTTACCGAGAATATAGGCCTTATAATGCGCATTCTCAGGCACACCAGCCGGTAAAGTTTTTTCGTCATAACCGATGCAATACTTATCGAGGAATGGCTGATCAACCAGATTTTCTGTGATCATGACATGCGCCAGCGCCGCTGCCAGCGCACCATCCGTACCCGGACGGATCGGCACCCATTCGTCTTCGCGCCCGGCACCGGTATCCGTATAACGCGGATCAACAATGATCATGCGGGCGTTCGAACGTTGACGAGCCTGCTCAAGGTAATATGTCACCCCGCCACCGCTCATGCGGGTTTCACCCGGATTATTACCGAACAGCACCACCAGTTTGCTGTTTTCGATATCAGACGGGCTGTTGCCGTCCGCCCAGCCGCCATAGGTATAATTCAGGCCCGCGGCAATTTGCGCCGAACTGTAGTCGCCATAATGATTCAGATAACCACCGCAACAGTTCATCAGACGGGCGATCAATGTTTTGCCTGGCGGCCATGAACGCGTCATCGTGCCACCCAGCGTGCCGGTACCGTAATTCAGATAGATCGCTTCGTTACCATAGCGGTGAATGATGTCTTTGAGGCTGCCCGCCAGGGTGTCAAAAGCTTCGTCCCAACTGATGGGCTTGAATTTTCCTTCACCACGTTTACCCACGCGTTTCATCGGATACTTCAGACGGTCGGGGTTATAAACACGACGACGCATTGAGCGCCCGCGCAGACAGGCACGAACCTGATGCAGTCCTTCATAATTGTCATCACCGGTATTGTCGGTCTCGACATAGCGGATCTCATTATCAACAACGTGCATTCGCAACGGACAACGACTGCCGCAGTTAACGGTGCAGGCACTCCAGACGATTTTCTCATCCGCGGTTTTGGCTGGCGCCGGTAGTTTTTCCGCTCGTATAGATTTAAACGGCAACGATATGCCGCCAACCGCAGCTGCCATACCGGCGAGTGTGGTTCCCTTAACCAGGTCACGGCGGCTGATCCCACCGCCTGAACCGGATTTATGACTGTTCGAATCTGACATTGCTTACTCCGTAACGTCCTTATCTCAGGGACGAAAATTTAACAATCTTGTTATCGGGCCAGGATCCTGGCTCGTAGTTTCTTTAGATTTTTTCTATTTGAATCAAATTAGTATGTTGAGGATTACCTTTCGCCAACGGGGACGGCCGTTGGGTTGTCAGCGTGTTCATACAAGCCCCATGATCGATACGGTCACCACTCATATTGGCCTGATGCCATGCGCCCTGCCCCATCGCGACGACACCGGGCATGATGCGTGGCGTGACTTTCGCTGCCACACGTACTTCGCCGCGGTCGTTAAACACTTTCACTTTGTCACCGTTCTCAATGCCACGGGTTTTGGCATCCATTGGATTAATCCACACTTCCTGACGGCATGACGCCTGCAGCACGTCGATATTGCCGTACGTGGAATGGGTGCGGGCTTTGTAGTGGAAGCCGAACATCTGCAGCGGAAACTGGCTGCGTTTCGGATCGTCCCAACCTTCAAAGGTCGAGGCATACACCGGCAGCGGACTAATGGTTTCGTCTTTTTGCAGCTCCCATTCTCTGGCGATTTTCGCCAGAGCGGAGGAGTAAATTTCGATTTTACCGGAAGGTGTTTTCAGCGGATTGGCATGAGGATCCTGACGGAATTTTTTATACGCCACGAAATGTCCGGCCGGGTCTTTACGCTTATAAATTCCCATTTCACGCAGTTCTTCATAAGCAGGCAATGCCGGGTCTTTCGCCAGCATTTTGGCGTACAGATATTGCAGCCACTCCCGCTGGGTACGCCCTTCGGTGAACTTGTTAAAAACATCCGGGCCAAGACGACGCGCCACTTCGCTCATCACTTCGTAGATGCCTTTACGTTCGAATTTAGCGGACGTTGCAGGCTGGATGAAAATCAGATATCCCATATTTCCGGCGTAGTCATTTGGAATAATATCTTCCTGCTCGACGGTCATGAGATCAGGCAGCAGGATGTCGGCGTATTTCGCCGAGGAAGTCATGAAGTTTTCCAGCACCACAATCATCTCGCACTGCGCATCGTCCTGCAGAATATCGTGGGTTTTATTGATGTCGGAATGCTGGTTGGTAATGGTATTACCGGCATAGTTCCAGATGAACTTGATCGGCACATCCAGTTTGTCTTTGCCGCGCACGCCATCTTTCGTGGCAGTCATCTGCGGGCCACGGGCAATGGCATCAGTCCAGCTAAAACAGGAAATCTGTGTTTTGACCGGATTTTCCAGCACGGGCATGCGTTCAATGGTGATGGTATAGGTGGATTCACGCGCACCGCTGTTGCCGCCATTAATGCCGACATTGCCGGTTAATATCGGCAGCATGGCGATGGCACGTGACGTCAGTTCACCGTTGGCCTGACGCTGCGGGCCCCAGCCCTGAGAAATGTAGGCGGGTTTGGCCTGACCGATTTCGCGTGCCAGTTTGACAATGCGATCCGCCGGGATGCCGGTAATACGGGACGCCCATTCAGGGGTCTTCGCTATCGCATCTTCACCCTGACCCAAAATGTACGCTTTATAGTGGCTGTTGGCTGGCGCATCCGCAGGCAATGTTTTTTCGTCGTAGCCCACGCAATACGCATCAAGAAAAGCTTGATCGACCATGTTCTCGGTGATCAGCACATGAGCAAGGCCTGCAACCAGTGCGGCATCTGTCCCTGGCCGGATAGGGATCCATTCGTCTTCCCGGCCTGCGGCGGTATCGGTATAACGCGGGTCGATCACGATCATGCGAGCATTGGAACGCTGGCGCGCCTGTTCGAGGTAGTACGTGATCCCGCCACCACTCATGCGCGTTTCCGCCGGGTTATTACCGAACAGGACGATAAGCTTGCTGTTTTCAATATCTGACGTACTGTTACCGTCGTTACTGCCATAGGTGTATGGCATGGCGCAGGCGATTTGCGCGGTACTGTAAGTGCCGTAGTGGCTGAGGAAACCACCGTAGCAGTTCATCAGGCGGGCAACCAGAGAGGCATAAGGCGAGGAACGGGTGATGTTGCCGCCTACAATGCCGGACGTGTAATTGATATATACCGCTTCATTACCGTATTTCGCGACAATACGCTTCAGGTTATTGGCAATTTCATCGAAGGCCTCTTCCCAGCTGATGCGTTTGAACTTGCCTTCACCGCGCTTGCCGACGCGCTTCATCGGGTAATTCAGGCGCTCCGGATGATTCATTCGGCGGCGTATAGAACGTCCGCGCAGGCAGGCTCGAACCTGATGATCGCCATAAATATCCTGTCCGGTGTTATCCGTTTCAACCCAGTAAACTTCATCATCACGCACATGCAATCGTAACGCACAGCGGCTGCCACAGTTGACTGAGCAGGCTCCCCATACCACTTTATCAGCAGAAACTGAATGCTTCGCCTCATTGGCAAACTGGGCCAATGCTTTACGGCCAAAAGGAAGTGATACACCCCCCGCAGCGATGGCCAGGCCTGCCAGCGTTGATGTTTTCATCAGCGTCCGGCGGCTGATACCACTTGTCAGTGTGGTGATTTCTGGTTTGATTTCCGACATTTTTCGCTCCGGTAACGAGGCAATACCCACTCAGATTGCATGGATACTACTTATTAGGAGGTACGAAACTTTGTCTGCTATCAAAAAAGGCGGGGTTGAAGAGAAACAAATGCGGGATTCTTAACGCAACGCACGGTTTCATGCATAAAAAAAGCGCCCTCAGGCGCTTTTTCGCTATGTTAATGCATCTATAACGGGATTATCCGATATATTCTAAACCGCCCATATACGGACGTAATACTTCCGGCACTTCGATACGACCATCAGCCTGCTGGTAGTTTTCCAGTACGGCAACCAGTGTACGACCTACCGCCAGACCAGAACCGTTCAGGGTATGAACCAGACGCGGTTTTTTGTCAGTTTTGTTGCGGCAACGCGCCTGCATACGACGTGCCTGGAAATCACCCATGTTTGAACATGATGAAATTTCACGGTAAGTATCCTGCGCCGGCAGCCAGACTTCCAGATCGTAGGTTTTGCACGAACCAAAGCCCATGTCGCCGGTACACAGCAGAACTTTACGGTACGGCAGATTCAGCAACTGAAGCACTTTTTCAGCATGACCGGTCAGTTCTTCCAGTGCATCCATTGAATCTTCAGGACGAACGATTTGTACCATCTCAACTTTGTCGAACTGGTGCATGCGGATCAGACCACGGGTATCACGACCGTAAGAACCGGCTTCTGAGCGGAAACATGGCGTATGGGCCGTCATCTTCAGTGGCAGAGATTCTTCTTCAAGAATTTCATCACGAGTCAGGTTGGTCAGCGGCACTTCTGCCGTTGGGATCAGCGCATAGTTACTGCTGCCCGCTTCTTCACTCAGCGGTTTAGTATGGAACAGGTCTTCACCAAATTTAGGCAACTGACCGGTACCGAACAACGTTTCCTGGTTCACCAGATAGGGAACGTAGGTTTCGAGATAACCGTGTTGCTCTGTGTGCAGATCCAGCATGAACTGTGACAGCGCACGATGCATACGGGCGATTTGCCCTTTCATCACCACAAAACGCGCACCTGTCAGTTTAACGGCAGCGGCAAAATCCAGGCCGCCAGCCATTTCGCCCAGCGATACGTGATCGCGTACGGCGAAATCATACTGACGCGGAGTGCCCCAGCGGCTCACTTCCTGGTTATCGTTCTCATCTTTACCGGCAGGCACGGAGTCATCAGGCATGTTTGGAATAGCAGAAGCGATATCGCGGATATCATTTTGCAATGCATCCAGCTCAGCTTTCGCTGCATCCAGTTTCTCACCCAGCGTATTCACTTCCAGACGCAGGGGTTCGATGTCTTCGCCACGGGCTTTTGCCTGACCGATAGATTTCGATCGGGAATTACGTTCAGCCTGTAGAGTTTCCGTTTCTACCTGCAAGACTTTGCGACGTTCTTCCTGAGAACGTAGCGTTTCCACATCGAGTTTAAAACCTCTGCGAGCGAGTTTTTCTGCAACTGCGTCTAGCTCATTACGCAGCAGATTGGGATCCAGCATGCTAATCCTGTACGTGTCGTTATTGAATGTTAATTTGACGATGCACGCTGACTGAAACGGCAGCGTGTCAAAGAGTTATCACGGGTAACCTTACCGCAACGATAAAATTAGCGGTAGCGTTTTGTCGGGCTATTTTGATCTTGTTCGGCAAGCCATGCCAGCTTTTCGCCAATCTTGCCTTCAAGCCCGCGTGATGTCGGGTAATAATACTGCGTATGAGCCATTTCAGGCGGAAAATAATCCTCGCCTGCCGCATAGGCATTCGGTTCGTCATGCGCATAACGATACTCTGCACCCAGCCCCATTTCCTTCATCAGTTTGGTCGGCGCATTGCGCAAATGTTCCGGCACATCGAAATCTGCCATTTCGCGTGCATCACGCATGGCCGATTTGAATGCGGTATAAACAGCATTACTTTTTGGTGCACAGGCCAGGTATACGATCGCCTGGGCAATCGCACGCTCACCTTCAGCCGGGCCAACACGGGTAAAACAATCCCAGGCAGCGAGCGCTACCTGCATGCCCCGCGGATCCGCATTCCCGACATCTTCTGAAGCAATCGCCAGTAAGCGTCGCGCGACATACAACGGATCGCCACCGGCCGTGATGATTCTGGCATACCAGTAAAGCGCCGCATCAGGCGAAGAACCACGCACTGATTTATGTAATGCAGAGATTAAATCGTAAAAACGATCGCCTTTATTATCAAAGCGCGCACTGCGTTCGCCGGCAATCTCGGTGAGCAATTCCGGCGTAAGTGTCCGGTAACCTTTGGCGTCGATTTCCGCCATATCGGCCATCATTTCAATGCTGTTCAGCGCACGGCGTGCGTCGCCATTCACCAGTTCCGAAAGCATCCGGCGGGTTTCCGGCGGAACACGAATTTTCTCGTTGGCGTAACCGCGCTCAGCATTGGTCAGTGCCTGATCAATAACTTTCTCGATATCTTCAGCGGTCAGTGATTTCAGCAAATACACACGGGCACGAGACAACAAAGCGGAATTGAGTTCGAAAGACGGGTTTTCGGTGGTGGCACCAATAAACGTGATGGTGCCATCTTCAATGTGCGGCAGGAAAGCGTCCTGCTGACTTTTGTTAAAACGATGGACTTCGTCAACAAACAAAATCGTACGACGTCCGGCATCGCGGTTCTGCCGGGCGCGTTCAATCGCTTCACGAATATCTTTAACGCCGGATGTCACCGCCGATATCCGTTCAACGTCGGCGTCCGCATAACGACCAATTAATTCTGCCAGCGTCGTTTTCCCGGTGCCCGGCGGCCCCCACAAAATCATCGAATGTAATTGCCCTGCTTCAATCGCCCGAGGCAGAGGTTTGCCCGGCGCTAACAGATGCTGCTGTCCGATATATTCTGCAAGAGTGACTGGCCGCATACGGGCGGCCAGTGGCTGGAATTCGTTTTGGGAAAAATCGAGTGACAGATTACTCAAACTAACCTCACTGACGCTGGTCGTCCACCGTCACACCCTGCGGCGGAGTAAATTTAAACTTGGCATCATCAACAGACGCATTTTGCTCGCCTTTCAGTGTGTAGGCGCTTTTCTGCCCATCCTGCTCAACGGCAGTGAAGCTTTTGATAGTGCCTGAAGGGGTCACGTTGATCGCGAATTGTTTCAGATTACCGGTCGCCGTTTTCGGCGTTAACTCGAAATCATCGCCTTTCTGCTTCACGTTGTATTTTGCCCAGTCGCTACTGTCATTACGCGTAATCAACATGAACGGCGTATTCCCTGTAGCATTTTTCAGCCAGGTCGCTGTAACCTGCTCAACGAACGGGTTGTAGAACCACAGGGTTTTACCATCGGAAACCAAAATGCTTTCATCTGGCGTGGTCATATGCCAGTTAAACAGATTTGGACGTTTCACCCACAACTGACCTTCACCCTGCTGAACAGCTGCACCATCATCGCTGGTTACCGTCTGTGTGAAGCTGGCGTGGAAAGTATTAAGTTTACCCAGGCGGGATTTGAGATCACTACTGGCGTCCGCTAAAACAGAAGCGGAGGTAAATGCAGTCAGTAAACACCCTATCATTAATAATTTTTTCATTCTTATTCTTACCTCAGAAATCCATAAACTTCAGACGATGCCTTTTATACCGGCAAAAGACGTATGGTGCGAACTCTATCCGAGGAGAGGCTCAGAAGGTAGCTCAATCATCTGAAAAATCGTTGTTTTACGCTTCTTTGCACAAGGGTCGCATCCGCGACCCTTCTTAACAAAATACAGGCAGATCGGTACAGCTTTATTCGTGTGACGGCGGTGCCAGAACTTCACGGTTACCGTTATGGCCCGGCGTACTGACAATGCCCTGCGCTTCCATTTGCTCAACAATTCGCGCCGCACGGTTATACCCGATACGGAACTGACGCTGAACTCCGGAAATTGACGCCCGGCGTTTATCGACCACGAATGCCACTGCCTGATCAAACAGCGCATCAAGCTCTTCATCGCCGTCCAGCCCTAAACCACCGCCTTCACCCTCTTCACCACCGGAAACAATGCTTTCGATGTATTTTGGACGACCGCGCGCTTTCCAGTCCTGAACCACCGCATGCACTTCCTGATCACGGACAAAAGCACCGTGAACACGCACCGGAATCGAGGAGTTTGGTGCCATATACAGCATATCACCCATACCCAGCAGTGATTCTGCGCCGCCCTGATCCAGAATGGTACGGGAGTCAATTTTACTCGACACCGTAAAAGCAATACGGGTCGGAATGTTAGCTTTAATCAGACCGGTAATCACATCGACAGAAGGACGCTGCGTCGCCAGCACCAGGTGAATACCGGCTGCGCGGGCTTTCTGGGCCAGACGAGCAATCAGCTCTTCAACTTTTTTACCGACGGTCATCATCAGGTCGGCAAACTCATCGACCATCACCACGATAAACGGTTCTTTCTGCAGATATGGCGGCTCAGCGGCCATACCATCGCCCGGTTTCCAGAACGGATCAGGGATCGGACGCCCCATCGCTTCCGCTTCCAGAACACGTTCGTTGTAACCGGCAAGGTTACGCACACCCAGTGCCGACATCAGTTTATAGCGACGTTCCATTTCACCGACACACCAGCGCAGCGCGTTGGCGGCATCTTTCATATCGGTAACCACTTCGGTCAGCAGATGCGGAATACCTTCATACACCGACAACTCGAGCATCTTCGGGTCGATCATGATGAAACGCACATCTTCCGGTTTGGATTTGTACAGCATACTCAGGATCATGGCGTTAACGCCGACGGACTTACCGGAACCGGTTGTACCGGCCACCAGCAGGTGAGGCATTTTAGCCAGATCGGCGATAACAGGTTCACCCGAAATATCTTTCCCCAACACAATGGTCAGCGGCGACGTACTTTCTTTAAATTTCGCGCAGTCCAGGACTTCACGCAGATATACCGTCTGGCGCTTCTTGTTGGGTAATTCCAGGCCGACATAGGGTTTGCCAGGGATCACTTCTACAACACGCACCGCAACTGCTGACAATGAACGGGCAAGGTCACGTGAAAGGTTAGAAATACGCGCGGCTTTAACGCCCGGCGCCAGATCCAGTTCGAAACGCGTGATCACCGGTCCGGGCAATTTGCCGACGACATCGGCTTTAATGCGGTAATCGTTCAGACGCGCTTCGATCAGATTGCCCATCTGTTCCAGCGCGAACTCATCCACCGGCTCAGCTTCAGCCGGAGGTGACGTCAGCAAATCCAGTGATGGCAGCGGTGTGGTCGGTTTCACCAGCGGCTGCTCATTACGCATCAGGAACGGGTGGATCAGGCTGTCCATATCAGGCTGCGCCGATGGCGAAGACTGACGTGGAGCTTCATATTCCTGTGCGTGTTGCACGGGCTCAGAAGATGCAGCGCGCTGATAAGGTTGTTGTGCAAACGTTGCAGGTTGCGGTTCTTCTTCCGCTTGCGCCGGCAATGTAAACAGTGGCTCAGAAGGCGTATCGTCCACCAGGTCAGCCATTGGCGAGAAGCTAAAGGCATCATGCTGGCTGAGTTTCATGGCCGCAGCGGCAAAATCATCAGCAACCGCAGGCAATTCAGTCTGCTGATTCTGTGAATGGTGATGCTGTACCACGCCACTTTGAGGTTCGACATCCTGCTGATAGCGCGCCTGCTCACGTGCAGCAAACGCATTGCGCAATTCGGCTTGCTGCAAGGCTGCTTCTTCATCAGGTTCATTTTCAGTAACCGTATCGCCATAGCGCTCTTGTTGCTGAGCGGCAAACGCCTCATGCAACGCAGCTTCCTGCATGGCTTGCTCGTCGGCCTGAGCCAGAGGATCGTTATGCCATACGTTCTGCTCCGCTTCTTGAGGCGTCGCAGACAGCACCTGCTCCTGCTGTTCAGCCATACGCTGAGACGGAAGTTTGATGCCATACGAGGCCAGCTCACGGCGTGTAGGTATACGCACCGGATTAGGACGCGGCAACTCAGGGCCAAAGCCTTTTTTCACCTGTGGATTTTCATCGCTCACCGCACTGAAAGCCGGCATAAAGGTGTTACCAACGGAAGATGCTGTGGACTGCCCTGCCTGTGCAAGGCCGGTCGCCAGAGCTGCGGTGGCCGCAACGCTGGCCGCCTGAGCGGCATCTGGCACTGCTGAACTGAAATCAAACGGAGAACGGGAAGGTTCCACGGCCGTTTGCCAGTTGCCCAAACTCGGACCGTCTTCCTCTCTGCGCTCAACAGGCGCAGGTGAAGGCGATTGCTGAACGGGCTGCGGATGACGCGGCACCGGCGTTTCTTCCGGGATCTCGAAATTGTATAAGGTTGGAGTGGCCGTTGCCGGTGCGGGCGGCGGAGCAATATTGGCAACCGGCGGTTCAGCAGCGTAAGGATCCGCTGCCTGTGCTGGCTCAGCGACAGGCGCAGTGGCAGCAGGTGCAGTCGCAGCAGCAGATGCCTGCGTCGCAGGTTCATTCACCGAAGGCGCAGAGAACAGTACGTCATCTTCATCGGCTTCAGAAGCGGCGACAGCGGCAGGAGGCGCTGCAGCAGCGACGACAGGTGCGACTTTAGCGGCCGGTTTGGCGTCGTCTTCCAGTAGCGGGTCGTCGTCCTCATCGTAATCATAATCATCGTCACGACGGGATCGGTTGGTCACGATATTCGTCACCCCCAGCACGGCTCCACCGATCTTTTCGGCAATCGTCAGCCAGGACCAGCCGGTAAATAAGGTCAGGCCGGCAGCCCAGACACATAACAGCACCAGGGTCGCACCCACATTATTAAAGTACGGTGTCATCGCGGTACTGAGCAAACTGCCGATTACACCGCCGGAAGCGAAGTAATACAGGTCATCAACGTTGACGGCCGCGAGACCACAAGACGTGACAATGAGCGCCAGCGTGCCAATAAGGCGCAGCGAAAGAGCAAAATAATCGACGAAATCCTGTTTATCCCGCTGACGGAAAGCCGCCCAACAAAGACACAGAATAATAGGGGGAATAGCGTAGCCAAATACGCCAAAGATGAAGAACAGCGTGTCGGCCATCCATGCACCTACACCACCGCCCCAGTTATGAATTGGCCCATGCCAGGCGGTCTGAGACCAACTGGGATCAGAGGGGTTAAAACTCACCAATGCCGCCATTAAATAAGCAGCAAAAATCGCTACCACAACCAGCAAAGCCTCCAGAAGACGGCGGCCATTGCTCAGTGTTTTCAGGGTAACTTCTTTATCTTCTGTATATTCCTGGCTCAAGAAAGGCTCTCCAGGTTCCTGTGAACTGAGAAAAAGCAACAGCGCCGAGACTCCCCGGCGCCATAGCTGTATAGATACACAGGAGTGTAGCTAAAATTACAGGGGTTTGCACCAGAACAATTACCGGGTCTTAATGACCAGGCGATTTGTCTGCTTCACTTCTTCCATCACTACATAGGTGCGGGTGTCGTTAACACCTGGCAGACGAAGTAAAGTCTCACCTAACAGCTTACGGTAAGCAGACATATCAGGTACGCGGGTTTTCAACAGGTAGTCGAAGTCCCCTGAAACCAGATGACACTCCTGAATATCTTCGAGTTTTTGTACTGCCGCATTGAACTGCTCAAACACATCCGGCGCGCCGCGGTTGAGGGTAATTTCAACAAATACCAGCAACGATGCATCCAGATAATGCGGGTTGAGCAATGCAGTATAACCATTGATGAAGCCCTGACGTTCCAGACGACGAACGCGCTCCAGACATGGAGTTGGAGATAATCCCACACGTTTGGAAAGCTCGACGTTTGAAATCCGGCCATCCTTTTGCAATTCGTTGAGGATGTTACGGTCAATACGGTCGAGATCTTTTCCCGGACGTTTTTTGTTGTCTACCATTATTATTGTCTCTCTGCTGTCCTTCCCTGCACCTGCCATACCCCAGCCAACTTCAATGTCTAAGGGTTGTCCCAAGCGAAGACCCGATGATTAAGGTTTACGCATCCAAAAGCCGCGTTGATCCCCTGTCAAAAGGAACACGGCCGTAAAACGGATACTCAAAAGAAATAACCCTGCGAAATTAATAGATCGCCAACAACCGACCTGATTCACTAAACCCTGCCACAACAAAAACAGCAAAAAGCAATACCGGAACGAGTCCGTAGCAGCCATTTGCATAAATTCAAGTCACGGACAGGCGGTTAATTTCTTCTTCCCCTGATGTTTTCGCAAATGCACAGCGGATTGTCAAAGTAAAAGAAGCAAAATCAGAAGAACGTGCCATATTGAAAAGCTGACGCCCCCTTTTTAGCTGTCTTTTCTCTTTGGACAATAACAACGCATCTCACCCGTTATTTCAGCCAAATCCCTGCAAACCGCCCTGATATGTGACTAAATTAACGCGATCTGATCAACAATCTTCACAGCGCACCGTTTGAAATGCGTTGATTTTTCACTCTATCCATCAAGCAGTTACCTGCTTCATCGATTTAGGCAGCCCCTTTTTACGCGGGTTTCGCAGTAAAAACTATCAGACAAATCGTTAACATCATCTGAGTTTGCTTTTTTTACTGCGCCGTTTTCCCTACAATCGGTCTATCGCTTGTCGCCATCGCGGAGATGAATTACGCATGAGTACGGTTAAACACAGTAAATTATTGATTTTGGGCTCCGGTCCGGCGGGTTATACCGCAGCGGTTTATGCTGCGCGTGCAAACCTCAATCCGGTATTAATTACCGGCGTGGAAAAAGGCGGACAGCTGACCACCACGACCGAAGTGGAAAACTGGCCGGGCGATCCGGAAGGTCTGACAGGTCCGGCTTTAATGGAACGTATGCACGAACATGCCACCAAATTTAATACCGAGATCATTTTCGACCATATTAACAAAGTCGATTTGCAGAACCGTCCGTTCCGCCTGACCGGTGACAGCGGCGAATACACCTGTGATGCATTGATCATCGCCACCGGTGCCTCAGCACGCTATATCGGCCTGCCTTCTGAAGAAGCTTTCAAAGGCCGCGGCGTTTCAGCCTGCGCAACCTGTGACGGTTTCTTCTACCGTAACCAGAAAGTCGCGGTTGTCGGCGGTGGCAATACTGCTGTCGAAGAAGCCCTTTATCTGGCAAATATTGCTTCTGAAGTGCATCTGATCCACCGCCGTGACAACTTCCGCGCAGAAAAAATTCTGGTGGATCGTCTGAATGATAAAGTGGCCAGCGGCAATATTGTGCTGCATACCCACAAAACCCTGAACGAAGTGGTCGGCGATCAGATGGGTGTGACCGGCGCGAGCCTGATGGATGTACGCACTGACGAGAAATCTCAGGTGGATGTGGCGGGGGTGTTCATTGCCATCGGTCACAGCCCGAATACCGGTATTTTTGAAGGCCAGCTGGAACTGAAAGACGGTTACATCAAAGTGCAGTCCGGCTCTCATGGCAATGCTACCCAGACCAGTATTCCGGGCGTCTTTGCTGCAGGCGATGTTATGGACCATATCTACCGTCAGGCGATCACTTCCGCCGGAACCGGTTGTATGGCCGCGCTGGATGCCGAACGCTATCTGGACGGTTTATCGCAAGCCCCGGATTTGTAAGAATCTCCCCTTCTGTTTGCCCTTAAAAAGAGGCGGCGTAATTGCCGCCTTTTTCATATTTTCAGTTTGCGGTCTGAGCATGTAACATAAGCGCCCTCCCATCCGGATTGCTGCACAGACTGATGCCTGATGAATAAAACACGACAACAAGAACTTATCCGCTGGTTAAAACAACAAAGCTCACGCGCCAAAGGCTGGATCCGTCTGTCTATGATGCTGGGCTTACTTTCTGGTTTGCTGATCCTGGCTCAGGCCTGGCTGATGGCCGGATTACTGCATAACCTGATCATTGAGCACACCTCCCGTGATGCCCTGCTGCAAAGCTTCCTGTTAATGGCGCTGACGTTTGTTCTGCGCGCGCTCATCACCTGGCTGCGTGAACAGGTGGGCTTTATTTGCGGACGCGTTATCCGTCAGGAAATGCGTAAGCTGGTGCTGGATCGTCTGGAAAAACTGGGGCCTGCGTGGATCCGGGGAAAACCGGCGGGCAGCTGGGCCAGCATTATTCTTGAACAAATCGAAGATATGCAGGATTACTATTCCCGCTATCTGCCGCAGATCGCCCTTGCGGGTATCATCCCGCTGCTTATTCTGGTCAGCGTTTTCCCGATTAACTGGGCTGCCGGGCTGATTCTGCTGGTCACCGCGCCGCTGATCCCCTTGTTTATGGCGCTGGTCGGGATGGGGGCAGCTGATGCCAACCGCCGTAACTTTGTGGCGCTGGCACGTCTTAGCGGGAACTTTCTCGACAGCCTGCGCGGCCTCGATACGCTGCGTCTCTTTCATCGCGGCACGGCGGAAACCGAGCAAATCAAACGTTCGACTGAGAACTTTCGTGCCCGCACGATGGACGTCCTGCGCCTGGCCTTTTTATCCTCCGCTGTGCTGGAATTCTTCGCGTCTATTTCCATCGCAGTTGTCGCGGTTTACTTCGGTTTCTCCTATCTCGGTGAGCTCAATTTCGGCAGCTACGGTACCCCTGTTACCCTGTTCGCCGGCTTCCTGGTGCTGATACTCGCCCCTGAATTTTTCCAGCCTCTGCGTGATCTGGGCGCGTTTTATCACGCCAAAGCGCAGGCGGTGGGGGCTGCCGAAAGTCTCGTCACGTTCCTGAGTGCGGAAAGTGCCGACATGGGTGACGGTGAGCAACACTGGCCTGCCGGACAACCGGTGGCACTCGAAGCCCGCGACGTCATTATTCAGTCGCCGCAGGGCAAAACGCTGGCCGGTCCGTTAACGTTTACTATTCAGAGCGGGCAACGTATCGCCATTGTCGGTCTGAGTGGCGCGGGGAAAAGCTCGCTGCTCAATGTCCTGCTGGGTTTCCTGCCTTATCAGGGTTCGGTAACCGCTGGCGGCATTGAATTGAAATCACTGCGCAATGACGAATGGCGTAAACAGCTGAGCTGGGTGGGCCAGAATCCGCATCTGCCCGAGCAAACCCTGCGCGCCAATATTCTGCTCAATCAGCCGGATGTCAGTGACGAACAGCTTCAGTCCGCCATTGATCGTGCTTATGTGAATGAATTCCTGCCGCTGTTACCGCAGGGGCTGGAAACCGAACTGGGCGACAGCGCTGCACGGTTATCCCTCGGCCAGGCGCAACGCGTCGCCGTTGCCCGCGCCCTGCTCTCTCCCTGCAGTTTGTTGCTGCTCGACGAACCGACCGCCAGCCTCGATGCGCACAGCGAGAAACGTGTGATGAGCGCGCTGAGCGAAGCCTCAAAAGCACAGACTTCCCTGCTGGTGACACATCAGCTGGAGGATACGCGTGACTACGACGAAATCTGGGTGATGGAGAAAGGCCTGATCGCTGAGCGCGGCACCTTCGCGCAACTGGTGGCTCAGAACGGTTTATTCGCCAGTCTGCTTTCCCAGCGGAATAAGGAGCTGTAATCATGAAAACTCTTCTGCCTTATCTCGCCCTGTACCGCCGTCACTGGTTCCGTTTGTCACTGGGCGTCATTCTGGCTATCGTCACCTTACTGGCGAGCATCGGCCTGCTGACGCTTTCCGGCTGGTTCCTGGCGGCCTCTGCCGTGGCCGGTATCGCCGGTTTATACAGCTTCAACTACATGCTTCCCGCCGCCGGTGTAAGGGGGGCCGCCATATTTCGGACCGCAGGCCGCTACGCCGAACGTCTGGTCAGTCACGACGCGACCTTCCGCGTGCTGGCGCATTTGCGGGTGTTCACTTTCACAAAAATAATGCCGCTGTCGCCGGGCGGCATTGCGCGCTTCCGTCAGGCGGATCTGCTCAACCGTCTGGTCGCTGATGTCGATACGCTCGATCACTTATACCTGCGGGTGATATCTCCGCTGGTGAGTGCGCTGGTGGTGATCCTTCTGGTGACGTTTGGCCTGAGTTTCCTGGATATCACCCTCGCGCTGACGCTGGGCACGATTATGCTGGTGCTGATGCTGCTCCTGCCGGTGATTTTCTACCGCGCGGGAAAACCTGCCGGACGTGAACTGACGGCGCTGCGCAGCGATTACCGGATGCAACTGACATCATGGTTACAGGGGCAGTCTGAACTGGTGGTGTTCGGCGCTCAGCCACGCTTTCGCCAGCGACTCAATGATATCGAACAGCGCTGGATGCTGCGTCAGCAGCAGCAGGCCAAACTCACTGGCTTGTCGCAGGCGATGGTGATTGCCGCGGCCGGTCTGACCGTTACGCTGATGCTGTGGCTGGCTGCCGGTGGTATCAGTCAGTTCCCGCAACCGGGTGCGCTGATCGCGCTGTTTGTCTTCACCCCGCTGGCGGCATTCGAAGCGCTGGGACCTGTAGCCGCCGCATTCCAGCATCTTGGGCAGGTTATCGCCTCCGCCCAGCGCGTCAGCCAGATCATTGATCAACCTGCAGATGTGACCTTCCCGTCACAAGGCCCGCTGGCTGGTGAACAGATCAGTCTGTCGCTGAAAAATGTGAATTTTACTTATCCTGACCAGCCGCTACCGGTTCTGAAAAATATCACTCTGGATATCCGTGCCGGTGAGCATATTGCCTTGCTCGGTCAGACCGGTTGCGGTAAATCCACGCTGCTGCAATTGCTGACCCGTGGCTGGGATATCAGCCGTGGCACACTGGAAATTAACGGCCATCCGGTCACTGATTATGATGAAGCCACACTGCGCAAGATGATCACTGTCGTCAGTCAGCGTGCGCATGTGTTTAATACCACGCTGCGTGAAAACCTGCGCATGGCCTCACCACACAGTACCGATGAACAGCTTGCAGAAGCGTTGAGAAAGGTTGATTTACATGTGCTTTTGGAAAACGAAGGGCTGAACGCCTGGCTTGGTGAAGGCGGCCGTCAGCTTTCCGGCGGCGAACAACGTCGTATCGGACTGGCCCGTGCGTTATTGCATGATGCGCCGCTGTGGTTGCTGGATGAACCCACTGAAGGGCTGGATGCAGAAACGGAACAACATATTTTGGCACTGCTGCACACGCACTGTCAGAATAAGACGCTACTCTTAGTGACGCACCGTTTGCACGGTCTGGAAGCCCTCGACAGGATATGTGTTATGGAAGAGGGTCAGATTGTGGAACAAGGCGATCACCAGACGTTAGCCGCGGCACAAAGTCGTTATGCAAGGTTCCTTGCCCGCGCCTGACGTGATTGTTTGTGGTTTTACGGCGGGCGTACCCGCCGGATAAGGAGATCTATGCGGTTAGTTAAGCTTGAGGCCAGTTCCGTTAATTTCCCGGATCCTGAAACTGCATTGCAGGAGCCGAATGGCCTGCTGGCTATCGGCGGCGATCTCACCGCTCCCCGCCTGCTTTCCGCTTATCAGCATGGCGTTTTCCCCTGGTTCGAACCGGGGGAAATGATCCTCTGGTGGTCGCCTGACCCGCGCGCGATTTTAGTTCCCGAAGAACGTCATGCCAGCCGCAGTCTGAAACGTTTTATGCGCAAGATGCCGTTTCGTTTCACCCTTAATCAGCAATTTGAGCAGGTGATACATGCTTGCGCTATGCAACGTGAAGATGGCACCTGGATCGGGCCGCTGGTGCAGCGTGGTTATCAGGAGTTGCATGAAGCCGGTCGCGCGCACTCAGTCGAAGTCTGGGAAGGTGACGAACTGGTCGGCGGTTTGTACGGTGTTTCTGTCGGCAGGTTATTTTGCGGCGAGTCGATGTTCAGTCGCCGGGAGAATGCCTCCAAGTGCGCACTTATGCTTTTTTGCCAACATTTTTCCCGCAATGGAGGAGAACTGATTGACTGTCAGGTGCTCAACCCTCACACTGCGTCGCTGGGTGCGAGAGAGATCCCCCGCCGCCAATTTTTGCAGCAGTTATCCGAACTTTCGCAACGCGCGTTAGCGCCGGATTGCTGGTTGCCACAAGACTTATCCCCACATGATGAAGACCTGCCGGTGTTCCCGAAGGATAGGGAATAGGTGCGGTCATGGACCATACTTCTTTACATAATGTGGGTTTTTCGGCATTATCTTGCCGGTTAAAAACTATGGTAGTTAGACCTAGAGGATTCGATGGCCAAAGAAGACAACATTGAAATGCAAGGCACCGTACTTGATACGCTGCCAAACACTATGTTCCGCGTAGAATTAGAAAACGGACACGTAGTTACCGCTCACATCTCCGGTAAAATGCGTAAGAACTACATCCGCATCCTGACGGGCGACAAAGTCACTGTAGAGCTGACCCCGTACGACCTGAGCAAAGGCCGCATTGTCTTCCGTAGCCGTTAATAAGCGGCTCACTCATCGCTGATTTTCCGGCGATACCTGAGGATACCCTTTTCGCCCTTCCTGCTGTTGCAAGGGCGTTTTGTGGTATCCGCAATCCGGCGTTTTGTTCCACTATCCTTTCTGAAATCCCTCACTAATTACTGCAATTACATAAAGAATTTCAGAAAGAAAAAAGGCGATGTTTTCACATCGCCTTTTATTTTTTCATGCCTGATGAAAATTAATGCACCGCACCTTCCGGTTTTTTCTTCTGCGCACTCATGAAGTGATAAATGAGCTTGTCAGCCGCCTTATCCAGTGCAACAGAGACGGAACCGCCATCCACCAGTGAACCAAACAGCAGCTCGTTGGCGAGTGGTTTTTTCAGGTTTTCCTGAACGGTACGGGTCATCGGACGCGCACCCATCGCACGGTCATAGCCTTTCACTGTCAGCCAGTCGCGAGCCTCGTCGCTGACTTCCAGAGAAACACCTTTCGCATCCAGCTGCGCCTGCAATTCGACGATAAACTTGTCGACAACCTGCTGGATAACTTCCGTAGACAGATGGTTGAACCAGATAACATTGTCCAGACGGTTACGGAATTCCGGCGTAAAGGTCCGTTTGATCTCTTCCATCGCATCCGGGCTGTTATCCTGATGCACCAGACCAATCGATTTACGTTCCGTTTCACGCACACCGGCGTTAGTGGTCATCACCAGGATCACGTTACGGAAATCCGCTTTGCGGCCGTTGTTATCGGTCAGCGTCCCGTTATCCATCACCTGCAGCAGCAGGTTGAAGACATCCGGATGCGCCTTCTCGATTTCATCGAGCAGCACCACGGCGTGAGGATGTTTAATCACCGCATCCGTCAGCAAACCGCCCTGATCAAAACCGACATATCCCGGAGGCGCACCGATCAAACGGCTGACCGTATGACGTTCCATGTATTCCGACATATCAAAGCGCAGCAGTTCGATATCCAGCGCTTTCGCCAGCTGAACCGTGACCTCGGTTTTCCCCACACCAGTCGGACCGGCGAACAGGAATGAACCGACAGGTTTGTGATCCTGACCCAGACCGGCGCGGCTCATCTTGATCGCTTCGGTCAGTGCTTCGATGGCCGGATCCTGTCCGAAGACCAGCATTTTCAGGCGGTCGCCCAGGTTTTTCAGCACATCGCGGTCTGTCGCAGACACGGTTTTTTCCGGAATACGGGCAATACGCGCCACGACGCTTTCGATATCGCTGACGTTGACGGTTTTCTTGCGTTTGCTGATCGGCATTAACCGGCTGCGTGCACCCGCTTCGTCAATCACGTCGATGGCTTTGTCCGGCAGATGACGGTCATTAATGTATTTAACCGACAGCTCAACCGCCGCACGCACTGCTTTCGCGGTATAACGCACATCGTGATGGGCTTCGTATTTTGTTTTCAGCCCGTTAATGATCTGGACGGTTTCTTCAACACTTGGCTCAGTAATATCAATTTTCTGGAAACGACGTGCCAGTGCACGGTCTTTTTCAAAGATATTGCTGAATTCCTGATACGTTGTCGAACCGATCACCCGGATTTTCCCGCTCGACAGCAATGGCTTGATCAGGTTTGCCGCGTCCACCTGACCACCTGACGCCGCACCGGCACCGATAATCGTGTGGATTTCATCAATAAACAGGATGCTGTTTTTATCCTGCTCCAGCTGCTTGAGCAGAGATTTGAAACGTTTTTCGAAATCACCGCGGTATTTGGTACCCGCCAGTAACGAACCGATATCCAGAGAATACAGGGTGCAATCGGCCATCACTTCCGGCACGTCACCCTGCTCGATTCGCCATGCCAGACCTTCAGCAATCGCGGTTTTACCGACGCCGGATTCGCCCACCAGCAGCGGGTTATTCTTACGGCGACGGCAGAGCACCTGAATGGCACGCTCCAGTTCTTTGTCACGGCCAATCAGCGGATCGATGCCACCTACACGCGCTAACTGGTTAAGATTAGTGGTGAAGTTCTCCATACGATCTTCCCCCGCCGACTGTTCTTCGTTAACTGGGCTTTCCGCATTGTTTTGCGCCTGGCTGCCCGATTCATCTTTACGGGTGCCGTGCGAGATAAAGTTCACCACATCAAGGCGGCTGACATCATGTTTACGCAGTAAGTAGGCAGCCTGAGATTCCTGCTCGCTGAAAATTGCGACCAGAACATTGGCGCCGGACACTTCGCTGCGGCCGGAAGATTGCACGTGGAATACCGCACGTTGCAGAACGCGCTGGAAACTCAGCGTAGGCTGGGTGTCACGTTCTTCTTCACTGGCAGGTAAGGTGGGTGTGGTTTGCTCGATGAAGGCTTCCAGTTCCTGGCGCAGGGCCACTAAATCCACTGTACAAGCTTCAAGCGCTTCACGGGCAGCAGGGTTGCTGAGCAACGCCAGCAACAGGTGCTCCACGGTCATAAACTCATGCCGGTGCTCACGGGCTCTTGCGAAAGCCATGTTGAGACTGAGTTCAAGTTCTTGATTGAGCATAGGCACCTCCCAAATAGATTGCCTTAATCAGGCTTTTTCCAGCGTACACAGCAACGGATGCTCATTCTCCCTGGCGTACTGGTTTACGTGTGCGACCTTGGTTTCCGCGACTTCGGCGGTATAAACGCCGCATATCGCTTTGCCTCTGTAGTGCACCTGGAGCATCAGTTGCGTTGCACGTTCAATATCATAAGAAAAGAACTTTTGCAGAACGTCAATCACAAATTCCATCGGAGTGTAATCGTCGTTGTTTAATATAACTTTATACATAGACGGCGGTTTTACCTCATCCTTTTGCTTATCCGCCGCCAAATGTTCAAAATTTAACCCGTCTTGATTATTGCCCATTGCCTGTTCATCACCTGTGAAGATCGTATAGGAAGCCAAATACACAAACGAGAAGGCTTTCTGTAGAGCCTCGCGTTGTTATTACCGTATTTTACCATCTCTGGCCTCACCTTGCCGCTGCACAAAATGTCTACATGCGTCAGACAACGCTTGTGAAAACTTAACAAAATATGCCAATAGCGTTACCTGCTTCAAACTTTGGTTATCTGCTCCCCCGCGACAAATGCCGTTTCCTTGACGTCTAACTCTATTCCACTAGAGTGTAAATTCGTGAGCTGAACGGAGTTTAAACCGGCCTGAACCAACGCTTATCCGCTGTGTTCCGGCCTTCGTGCTCACCCAACTGGCTTTATCTATTTACTACCAGACTAGTCATGAGAGGGATGAAGAAGCATGCAGACGGGTACTGTTAAATGGTTCAATAATGCTAAAGGCTTTGGCTTCATTTGCCCGCAAAATGGCGGTGAAGACATCTTCGCTCACTACTCCACAATCCAGATGGAGGGTTACCGGACTCTGAAAGCCGGCCAGCAGGTCAATTTCGACGTTCATGAAGGCCCAAAGGGGAATCATGCCAGTCTCATCATTCCAGTGGAAAGTGAAGCGGTCGCCTGACCGGTTCAGCATCACGCATCAGATAACGCTTCAACTGCAAATGCCGGTCACTTACTGACTGGCATTTTTATTTATGGGGGAGAATGCCTCCGGCTTCAAGCCCTCAGCGTGAAAAAAAGTACATTTTTTAGACACCAATTGCTAAGACATGTCATATGACGACGTAAGCCTAAACATAATCTCAACAAATCACGTTCAATTTCTCCATCATTCCCGCCGTTGTACACCTGTTTATTCATGACCTGATGAAATAGCCACTACAAAACTCTGGCTCACGACAACAGGTATTACCATGACTACTTACGGCTACCCTTCTGTAGAAAAGGCGCCACTTTCCGGCCTTCAGTTAATGAAGGCCTTGCTCTCCCGTCAGATCACGCCGGGGCCGTCATGGGAATTACCGCGCTATCGCCTCAAATTTCTTTTCCGCACGCTGGCGCACCCGCGCAGAACAATTGGGATGCTTGATTATCTGGCACAGCATCCGCAGCGCGACGAAATTCTGACCGCCATGCCCAGCCTGCCCTGTAAGCTACACCGCGCCTATCAGTCGGCGAATATCACCCCGGAACAGGCAATGAAACGCATCACCGATCATTACGATATGATTGGCCATTGCCTGCCTGACGCGATTAATCATGGCTATCTGAATAAAAAACCGATGCCGATTGCCACGCTGACCGGCAAAGAGGGGCAGCATTTTTCTGTCACCTTTAATGCTGTCAGTCGTCTGGATAAAGAAGGAGAAGCCACCCTGACCTTTAATAATCCGCAGGGTGAGCCGATTGCGATTGTGACGTTCTCGTTTATAGTCTATCTGGGCCGTCCGACGCTGTTCATCGGTGCGTTACAGGGGCCGCGTGCGCATGTTGATCACCAGGAAATTCAGACCGCGACCAAAGCCTGTCACGGTTTATTCCCGAAACGCCTGGTGATTGAAGCGCTGACCACACTCGCGGATGTGACCGGCATGCAGCAAATCGTAGCGGTGGGTAATCACACCCATATTTATGAAAACCCGCGTTACAAAAAACGCAAAGGCATGGTGTTTGCCGATTACGACAGTTTCTGGGAAACCCTGGACGCAAAACCGGGCGATGATGGCTATTTCCATTTACCGTCGCAGATTGCCCATCGCCCGCTGGAAGAAATCGCCAGTAAACGGCGCTCGGAGTATCGTCGCCGCTACCAGCTGTTAGACGATCTGGAAACGCAGATCCGTCACACTTTCTCCAGCGGTCATGGTCATCCGGCGATGACTGAAAACAGCCATGCCGCTTAATCTGCCCTGCCGCGTGCCAGCCATGCCACGCGGGAAAACATTTGCCGCAGCAGCGGAGGAATCGACGAGGTTCCCCTCAGTGAGGCCGCAAGTGCCACATCAATCGCCAGGTCCGGCTTTGAACTGCGGTGAATGGCTTTATCGATAATTCTTCTCGGCGACATCGGTACATTGTCCGGTATCGCCGCATTCTTGCGGTAAACGTCCTCAAAACCGTCACGATACAGAAAGTGCTCGATATCCTGTGACGGCAATGCAGTCAGGCGATACCGCAGCGTATCGTTGTGATTTTCCACGTTCGCAATCACTGTTGCCGCATATTTGCGACCCGCCTCGTCACCGTCGACCAGCGCATGCCATTCGATGCCCATTTGCCGCGCAAAACGCAGCAGAGGCTTCAGGCCACATTGTGCAAACTCAATAACCTTTATCCCTTCCGATTCAAAATGATAACCACACTGACGCGCCAGTTGATTCAGCAACCAGACTTCGGTTTCGCCTTCCACCAGCAGCCAGCAGCGGGCGAATAAAGACGAGGGCCGGTTAAAACGTATATGGAAAGCGATACGACGGCTGTCTTCCATGCTCAGCCCTTCAGGACCGATGGCGTAAGCCGCGACACGACCGGACTCACGCACCAGTCTGCATATTTGCTCAACCGGTACCAGCGACAACAAATCGCCGGAGTTAGTGGTGGTGATGCGCTGTAACGGTAACTGATCCAGTAACCCCCAGGCCACCGACAACATAATCGGATGCAAACGGGTTTCAGGGTCTTCGATGAGTAACAGTGGCCGGGCATCCGGATGCAGCACCACCGAACCTTTCGCCTGTAACAACGTAGAGAACATGCCAAGCAGCATCACCCGCATACTGCGGCTGTTGGGCTCGGCAATCATGCGATTGATGTTATCCAGCGAACGCCATGCGCGTCGGCTCTCCGCCCGGCCATGACGCTTTTGCTGCCATGGCGCGCTGCTGGAAGTCCCCTGCTCGGCAAAATAGTGTTCCAGCAGTTGTCGCATCGCCGACAGGCCACTGCGCAGTTCGCTGTTTTTCAGCGTCTGCGGGCTGTGGACCAGTTCGCGCGTCAGTTCATCGAGCTGCTTTGCCAGTTCTTCATTATTGACTGCCAGCCGCGGTGCCAGCGTTTCACTGCGCAGACGACGGATAAAACGGGCATCGCGTAAACGTAATACCGGATTCAGGCGGATCAGCGCCTGCGCCAGCGGATCTATCGTCGTCAGATTTAAAGGCTGGCCGTTGGACGACAGGAAACTGCGCAGCGTCATCACGCTGCCATCGTCGTCCAGCTCGCCTTCCAGCCGGTAATAAATACGGTTCAGTTTGTCAGCACATTTCACCCAAAGCGGTGAGAGCGGATTAAACCGCGGCGACATATGATGCCCCGCCTGGTTCTCGCAAAACGTAAACACCACGTGCAGATACTGTGATTTGGATTCCTCTTCGCCCGCCGGGAAATAGAAATCCTCCTCTTTAAAGCAATACAGTTTGGGTTCCGGGGAAAGCAGCAAGGTTAAGGCATCGAGCAGGCTGGATTTCCCCCAGGCGTTCTCGCCGATTAACACGGTGTTGGTCAGAAAGGATTCGGCCTGCCCCTGATGGACAGAACCGGTAATCGATGCGCCACGTTGCGCGGGCTGCGTCAGCGTCAAAGACAGGCGGTTAATCCCGCGAAAACCGACAATATCAACACGTTCCAGATACATCAGACGCCTCCTGTGCGCTCAAAGCTTTCCTGAGCATGGCGTTAAAAATTGGTTCAGGTCAAGCGCGCTGAGATATCTCTGCGCGCCAAAGCTGCTTTACAGTCCGATAACTTTTCGTTAGCGTGGCGGGCGGCATTTTCTGTGCTGCGCACCACTCACGGGATCACACTTTTCAGGGACTTTTGCATCATGTACTCCGGGCTGTTAATTATTCTCCTGCCGCTGATTGCCGGCTATCTCATTCCGCTTAAAAACCGTGCCCTCTTGCATCTTGTTAACCAGTTACTGAGCTGGATGGTGTACGTCATCCTGTTCATTATGGGTATCAGTCTGGCTTTCCTCGATAATCTCAGCGCGAATTTGCTGCTGATTTTCAAATATGCCGCCGTCTGTTTCCTGTGCATCTTCGTGATGAACTACGCCGCGCTGTGGCTGCTGGAACGCCGCAAGCCCTGGAAAACGCAGTATAAACAGGAAAAGTTACCGTCCCGCATTCATATGGCGCTCGAATCACTGAAACTGTGCGGCGTGGTGGTCGGGGGTTTTGCCCTGGGCCTGACACAATGGCACTGGCTGACGTTCGCGTCGCAGGCCAGCGAAATTGCGCTGTTATTCCTGCTGGCGCTGGTGGGTCTGCAACTGCGTAACAGCAGCATGACTCTGCGCCAGATCATCCTGAACCGTCGCGGCATGATGGTGGCGATAGTGGTCGCCCTCAGCGCCCTGATTGGCGGCGCACTGGCCGCCCTGCTGCTGGGTTTACCGCTGAAAACCGGGCTGGCCATCGCCTCCGGTTATGGCTGGTATTCGCTTTCCGGCATCGTTCTGACCGATTCTTTTGGCCCGGTGATTGGCAGCGCGGCCTTTTTTAACGATCTGGCCCGTGAACTTTGCGCCATTATGCTGATCCCGACACTGGTACGCAGCAGCCGTTCAACGGCGCTCGGCCTGTGCGGCGCGACATCCATGGACTTTACCCTGCCGGTATTGCAGCGCAGCGGCGGGCTGGATATGGTGCCGCCAGCCGTGGTACACGGATTTATCCTCAGCCTGATTGCCCCGGTCCTAATGGCCTTTTTCTCTGCATGATCCTGTCCGTCCCGCTGCCTTCCCGCAGCGGGAACCTCCCGCAAAAATTGCGATAAATCAACTCCGCGTCACTTTGTCTTAAAAATCCCTTCATTTCTGTCTCAGCCAGTTCTAGGCTTGCATCAAAACAAGCATTTCAAATGCAACTTTAAAAGGACCTCATTATGTTTTGTGTGCAATGTGAACAAACAGTCCGTACCCCGGCGGGCAATGGTTGCGCGTATGCGCAAGGTATGTGTGGCAAAACGGCAGAAACCTCTGATTTACAAGACTTACTGGTCGCGGTATTAGAAGGTTTATCCGCCTGGGCACTGACCGCACGAGGCTATGGCATCATTGATGAAGAGATCGACAGCTTCGCACCCCGCGCCTTTTTCTCCACGCTGACCAACGTAAACTTCGATTCTGACCGTATCGTCGGGTACGCCCGTGAAGCCGTGCTTTACCGCGAATCACTGGCCGTCCGCTGCCGTCTGATGGATCCGCAAATTACCGTCAGTCATCCGCTGGCCGCCCTGGAACTGGTAAGTGATAAGCTTAGCGAGCTGCAACAACAGGCGCAGCAATTTGCCCTCAACGGTGACAAAGCGCAGATCGGCGATGACATTCACGGCCTGCGTATGCTGTGCCTGTATGGACTGAAAGGAGCGGCGGCGTATATGGAGCACGCCCATGTTCTGGGCCAGTCTGATACCGCCATTTACGCCGAATATCATCGTCTGATGGCATGGCTCGGCACGCAACCGTCGGACATGGGCGAACTGCTCGCGAACGCGATGGCCATCGGCAAAATGAACTTTGGCGTGATGGCCATTCTGGACAAAGGTGAAACTGACGCTTACGGACATCCGCAACCGACCGCGGTAAACGTCCGTCCGCTGGCAGGCAAAGCAATTTTGATCTCCGGTCACGACCTGAAAGATTTGCAGATGCTGCTCGAGCAAACCGCAGGCACCGGCATCAACATTTACACCCACGGCGAAATGTTGCCAGCGCACGGTTATCCCGAACTGAAAAAATTCCCGCATCTGGCCGGTAACTACGGCAGCGGCTGGCAAAATCAGCAGGTGGAATTCGCCAAATTCCCCGGCCCTGTCGTCATGACCTCAAACTGTATCATTGACCCGAATGTCGGCAATTATGGTGACCGTATCTGGACCCGCAGCATCGTCGGCTGGCCGGGCGTACAGCATCTGGAAGGCGAAGACTTTGCGCCGGTGATTGCACAGGCGTTGCAGCTTCCGGGCTTCCGTTACAGCGAAATTGAACAGGAAATTACCGTCGGATTTGGCCGCCAGACCTTACTCAGCGCGGCAGACACCGTGATTGATTTAGTTGCCGCGAAAAAACTGCGCCATATCTTCCTGATCGGCGGGTGCGACGGCAGCCGCGGCGAACGCAGCTACTTCACCGATCTGGCGCGCAGCGTACCGCAGGACTGCCTGATCATGACGCTGGCCTGTGGCAAATACCGCTTCAACAAACTGGATTTCGGTACGCTTGAAGGCCTGCCTCGCCTGCTGGACGTCGGTCAGTGTAACGACGCGTATTCCGCCATTATTCTGGCCGTGAATCTGGCTGAGAAATTAGGTTGTGGTGTGAATGATTTACCGCTGAGTATGGTGCTGTCGTGGTTTGAACAGAAAGCGATCGTGATCCTGCTGACCCTGCTGTCGCTTGGCGTAAAAAATATCGCCACCGGCCCGACGGCACCGGCCTTCCTCACCGACAACCTGCTGGCGATCCTGAATGAAAAATTTGGCCTGCGCGCAATCACCTCGGTTGAGCAGGATTTGAAAACCATGCTGCCGGAGTAAGCTGAGATGAATTTTCCCTTATTTCCCGATCAGCCGACCGCGTTGTGCCAGAACCGCATGCAGGTGTATTCCGTCACACAGGAAACGCCGGATGTCCGCACGCTGTCGCTGATTAATCACGATGTGTATCCCTATCGTCCCGGCCAGTTTGCGCTGGTGAATATTGCCCGGAGTGGCGACGTACAGCGTGCCTACACCCTGTCTTCCACGCCGGGTCAGAGCCGCTTTATCCAGCTGACGGTGCGCCGCATCGAAGGCGGTAAAGGTTCAGAGTGGCTGACACAGCAGGTTAAACCCGGTGATTATTTATGGCTGAGCGATGCGCAGGGCGAATTTACCTGTGACACGGAACAGCCTTTGTTATTGCTGGCGGCAGGCTGTGGCGTGACGCCGGTGATGTCGGTCACCCGCGATATTCTGGCGCATCATCCGGCGCAAAGCGTGCAGGTGTTTTACAGCGTGCGCAGCCCGCAGGACATTATCTTTGCCGAAGAATGGCAGCAACTTGCGGCAAAATATCCGCAACTGAATCTGACCCTTCTTGCTGAACAGGATGCAAAACCGGGGCAAATCGCCGGACGTCTGAGCCAGGATTTATTGCAAAGTCAGGTGCCGGATCTCCGTGAACGACGGGTGATGATTTGTGGCCCTGCGCCTTATATGCAACTGGCCGGAGAATGGGTAAAAGAACTGGGCGCGGCGACAGAGAATATCGTCAAAGAACAGTTTCAGGCTGCGCAAGCGGAAGTGTCTGCTGATCAGCAACTGACACTGACCCGCCTGACCCCCTTACAGAATTACCGCGTACCGGTGGGGTCTACGTTGCTGGCTGCCATGGAACAGCACAAGCTACCGGTCACCGCGGCCTGCCGTGCAGGCGTATGCGGCAGCTGTAAAACCCGGATACTTTCCGGTGATTATCAGACCACCAGCAGCATGACGCTGACCGATGAAGAAGTCGCCCAGGGCTATGTGCTGGCCTGTAGCTGTCAGCTACAGGGCGACGTCACCCTCGCCTGAACCTCCGCGTTAACGCCCTGCCCGCACATGACTTTTTACAGTCTGCGCGGGCAGATTTACAAAACTTCACCTCCCTCCTCCGCATATTTTTGTATGGTTTAAAGCTGAACATTCAAGGATGTAATCAGTGGACTATGCTTAACGCAGTTATTTTTCAGCATCAGTGGAGGGATTCAGTAATGAAACAACAAAGCGTAGCAGCATATCTGGCAAAAACTCTCGAGGCAGCAGGCGTAAAAAGGATCTGGGGCGTCACCGGCGACTCCCTGAACGGGCTGAGCGACAGCCTGAACCGCATGGGTACCATCGAATGGCTGGGCACGCGCCATGAAGAAGTGGCCGCCTTTGCCGCCGGTGCCGAAGCGCAAATCACCGGCGAACTGGCGGTCTGCGCCGGTTCCTGCGGGCCCGGTAATTTGCATCTTATTAACGGCCTGTTCGATTGCCATCGCAATCACGTGCCGGTTGTCGCCATTGCCGCGCATATCCCGTCGAGCGAAATCGGTAGCGGTTACTTCCAGGAAACCCATCCGACCGAATTATTCCGTGAATGCAGCCATTACTGCGAACTGATCAGCAATCCCGAGCAACTTCCTCAGGTACTGGCGATCGCCATGCGCAAAGCTATTCTCAACCGTGGCGTGTCCGTGATTGTGCTGCCGGGTGATGTGGCGCTCAAGCCTGCGCCGGAAGACGCTAAAGTCAGCTGGTATCCGCCGGTGCTGCCCAAAGTCACACCTCAGCCCACGGAACTGGCGAAACTCGCCGAACTGCTGAACGGCGCAACCAACATTACGATGATGTGCGGCAGCGGTTGTGCGGGAGCGCACGACGAAGTGATTAAACTCGCCGAAACCCTGAAAGCGCCGGTGGTGCATGCGCTGCGGGGCAAAGAACATATCGAATGGGATAACCCGTACAGCGTCGGCATGACCGGGCTGATCGGCTTTTCTTCCGGTTATCATGCCATGCTCAATGCCGATACGCTGATTCTGCTCGGCACGCAATTCCCGTATCGCGCCTTCTACCCGACCGATGCAAAAATCATTCAGATCGATATTAATCCGGGCAGCATCGGCGCGCATTGCCATGTGGATATGGCGCTGGTCGGCGACATCAAATCCACCCTGACCGCCCTTCTGCCGCAATTACAGGTAAAAAATGAGCGCAAGTTCCTCGACAAGGCACTGAAGCATTACGAAGAAGCACGCAAAGATCTCGACGGGCTGGCGACACCCAACGACAAGCAGCCAATCCACCCGCAATATCTGGCGCAGCAAATCAGCCGCTTCGCTGCTGCCGACGCCATTTTCACCTGCGACGTCGGCACACCAACCGTCTGGGCCTGCCGTTATCTGCAAATGAACGGCCAGCGCCGCCTGCTCGGTTCGTTCAACCACGGCTCGATGGCCAACGCCATGCCGCAGGCGATTGGCGCACAGGCCATTGACCGCACACGACAGGTGGTAGCGCTGTGTGGCGACGGCGGCTTTGCCATGCTGATGGGGGATTTCCTGACCCTGGCGCAACAAAAGCTGCCGGTGAAAATCATCATTTTCAACAACAGCGTGCTGGGCTTTGTGGCGATGGAGATGAAATCGGGCGGTTATCTGACGGATGGCACCGAGCTGAAAAACCCGGATTTCGCCGCTATCGCTGAAGCGGCTGGCATCAAAGGCATCCGCGTTGAAAAAGCTTCGGATATCGACACCGCGCTGCAGGATGCATTCGCTTACGAAGGGCCGGTGCTGATTGATGTCATTACCGCCACTGAAGAACTGGCGATGCCGCCGCAGATAAAATTCGAGCAGGCAAAAGGCTTCAGCCTGTATATGCTGCGTGCGGTGATCAGCGGCCGGGGCGACGAAGTGGTCGAACTGGCAAAAACCAACTGGCTGCGATAACCCTGACAGGGCTATAGTGGAGGATTCGACGAGTAATAACTCGACTATTAAGCCCTAAATAATTCGAAGTATGACGGGCAATAACCCAGAAGGAAGCCACGTTGATCGACTTACGCAGTGATACCGTAACCCGCCCCGGTGAAGCTATGCGACAGGCCATGGCCCGCGCTGAAGTCGGCGATGATGTCTACGGCGATGACCCGACGGTAAATGCTTTACAGGACATGGCGGCAAAGCTGTGTGGCAAAGAAGCGGCGCTGTTTTTGCCGACAGGCACGCAGGCCAATCTGGTGGCGTTACTGACGCATTGCCAGCGCGGCGAGGAATACATTGTGGGTCAGAAAGCCCACAATTATATGTACGAAGCGGGCGGAGCCGCGGTGCTCGGCAGCATACAGCCTCAGCCGCTGGATATGGATGCTGACGGCTCTATCCCGCTGGATAAAGTCGCGGCAGCCATCAAACCGGATGATATCCATTTTGCCCGAACCCGCCTGCTCAGCCTGGAAAATACCCACAGCGGCAAAGTACTTCCGCTGGATTATCTGCAAAAGGCGTATGCTTTCACCCGCGAAAAAGGGCTGGCACTGCATATCGACGGCGCGCGTATCATGAATGCGGCAGTGGCGCTGAACGTAGAACTGCGTGAGATCACTCGGTATTGCGACACGCTGACTATTTGCCTGTCGAAAGGTCTGGGCGCGCCCATCGGCTCCCTGCTGGTCGGCAGCAAAGAGTACATCCAGCGCGCCAACCGCTGGCGTAAAATGACCGGCGGCGGCATGCGCCAGTCCGGTATTCTGGCCGCAGCGGCCATTTACGCGCTGGAAAACAACGTGGCACGTCTGAAAGATGATCATGACAATGCACAGTGGCTGGCAGAAGAACTGAGCAAAATTGGCGCAGAAATCGCAGAACCCGGCGCGCAAACCAACGTGCTTTACATTAAACAAAGCGCAGAACTGGCCGCCAAAATGGGGCCATGGATGCTGGAGCGTGGCGTGATTATCAGCGCGGGTCCCGTGACACGCGTGCTCACGCACATCAATATCAGCCGCGAAGATCTGCAAAAAGTCGTGGCGCTGTGGCAGGAATTCCTGCATCAGCACGCCTGACAGTCCGGTTGACGGCGATAGCCTGCGCGGTATCGCCGTACTTTCTGCTTTATCTCCCTAACACTGACCGAGCAAATGGAAATGCCAATCACGACACACACTGGCCGGATCGTCGTTCTCGGTGCCAGCGGGTATATCGGGCAACATCTGACGGCGCACCTGAGCCAGCAAGGTTTTCAGGTCACGGCAGCCGCACGCCGTATCGAATGGCTGCAACAGCAAAAATGGCCAAACGTCCGCTGCTGCTTCGCGGATGTCTATCAGAGTAAAACGCTGGCCGCCGCCTTCGAAGGTGCTGACGTGCTGGTGTATCTGGTGCATGCCATGGCAGAAGATGATGATTTACTTGAAAAAGAACGGCAGGCGGCGCAGCACACCCTGCTGGCACTGAAAGATTCCTCCATTAAGCACATTGTTTATCTCGGCTCGATGCAGCCGGAAGGCAACCATTCGGCGCATTTGCAGGCAAGAAAACTCACCGGCGATTTACTGCGCATGAGCACAATTCCGGTGACGGAACTGCGCACCGGCATCGTGATTGGCGCGGGTTCTGCCGCGTTTGAAGTGATGCGTGACATGGTTTACAACCTGCCGGTGCTGACGCCGCCGCGCTGGGTTCGCTCCAAATCATCACCCATTGCACTGGAAAATCTGCTTAATTATTTACAGGGACTGGTGACGCTGCCTGCCACAGAAAATCAGATTCTGGAGGCGGCAGGACCGGAATACATCAGCTATCAGACGCTGTTTAAACGCTTTATCGCGATGAGCGGTAAACGCCGCTGGCTGATCCCCGTTCCCCTGCCGACAGCTTTTGTTTCGGTATATTTTCTCAGCCTGATCACCTCCGTACCGACGTCGCTGGCAAAAGCGCTGATCCAGGGGCTGAACCACGATTTACCGGCTGACAGTGAGAAACTGCAAAAGCTGATCCCGCAGACACTGATCCCCCTTGATGAGGCGATCCGCAGTACGCTGGAAAAAGAACAGCAACAAATCATGGATTCACCGGACTGGGGATATGATCCTGATGCCCGTGCGCGCTGGCGGCCAGGCTACGGTTATTATCCGAAACAGGCGGGTTTCACCCTGGAAACGTCGGCGTCAAAAGCCGCATTATGGAAAGTCATCCAGCAGCTTGGGGGCGCTGAAGGGTATTTCTATGCCAACGGCTTGTGGAAAACACGGGCACGGATCGACGATTTACTCGGCGGCGGCGTGAAATATGGCCGTCCTGAACGGGACTTCCTGAAACCCGGCGATAAAATTGATGGCTGGAAAGTTATCGGGCTGAAACCTCAGCGGGAGCTGGCGTTGTTATTCGGCATGAAAGCGCCGGGGCTCGGTCGTTTAACATTCACCATTACCGACCACGGTGAAAGCCGCAGCCTGGATGTGCGTGCCTGGTGGCATCCGGCAGGGTTCAGCGGCCTGCTTTACTGGTTCAGTATGATGCCCGCTCATCAGTTTATTTTTCGTGGCATGGCAAAACGCATCGCCAGCCTCGCCCGGCAGAAAGACCGGTGCGGACGCTAAAGAGGCTCATTTAATCTGCTGTCAGACACAGCTTTCCCCGTTTCCCATTGCAACCCGCACAATTTCACGAAAGAATGGCACCCTTATTGCTCAGGGGTGCCAGAACCCCGACGCTGACAACGATTTTTCTCTGTTTATGAAGGCATTGGCCTGTATATGAAGGTTTTGGTTACCGGTGCGAGCGGCGGTCTTGGACGAAATGCCGTTGAGTTTCTGCGAAATAAAGGCATCAAAGTCAGGGCGACGGGCCGGAATGCCGCCATGGGACCGCTTTTGCAGAAAATGGGTGCAGAATTTATTCACGCCGATCTCACCACACTGGTGTCTGCTCAGGCCAAAGCCCTGCTGGCAGATATCGATACCGTCTGGCATTGCTCAGGGCTGATGTCGCCGTGGGGCAGTGAACAGGAATTCGAGCTGGCGAACGTGCGCGCCACGCGGCGTCTGGGCGAATGGTCCACCGCGTATGGCGTGGAAAACTTCGTGCATATTTCGTCACCGGCGATCTACTTCGATTTTCACCATCACCGCGACATTCAGGAAGACTTCCGCCCGCACCGTTTCGCCAACTCCTTTGCGCGCAGTAAAGCCGCCGGGGAACAGGTGATCCACACGCTGGCATTGTCGAATCCGCAAACACATTTCACTATTTTGCGCCCGCAGGGCATTTTCGGCCCGCACGATAACGTCATGATGCCGCGTTTACTGCAAATGCTGAAATATGGCGGAACACTGATGCTGCCACGCGGCGGTGAAGCGCTGGTAGACATGACCTACGTCGAGAATGCCGTGCATGCGATGTGGCTGGCGACGCACTCACAGGCGACAGAATCTGGCCGTGCGTTCAATATCACCAACCAGCAACCGCGTCCGCTGCATACGCTGGTGAAACAGTTGATGGAAAATCTGGATATCAAATACCGCATCCGTTCGGTGCCGTATCCGCTGCTGGATATGATGGCGCGGGGCATGGAACACATCAGCAAAAGCTCGCAGAAAGAACCGGTGCTGACGCATTACAGCGTGGCAAAACTCAATTTCGATCTCACGCTCGACACGCAGCGTGCGCAGAAAGAACTCGGTTATGTGCCGGTGATTTCACTCGATCAGGGGATTATCCGCACCGCCGACTGGCTGCGCGATCACGGTAAACTTCAGGGGCTGCACGGCATCGGTCCGAAACGCGACTGACCGTAAAGGTCAGCCGCTGATGTCAGTCGTTCTTATCCGGAAACTGCTGTAACAACGCCCGGACGATCGCTTCGGTTTGGGCATCTGCATTGCCGCGATAATCACTCTGGCGGAAATGCATCTGGAACGCCGCAATCACCCGACGCTGCTGAGGCGGCGTCATATTCTCTTCCACCGAATATCCGTACGCTTTCAGCAACGCCAGCAACTGCGCCTGACTGACAGGTTGTTGCGGATTACGCCCCGCCAGATAATGATTCACCCGCGCCGCATCCGGCCAGGCGCCAATCCCACGTTCAGCCATTTCCTGCCACGGGAACAACGGGCCGGGGTCATCTTTGCGCTGCGGCGCGATATCACTGTGCGCCACGACATTGCGCGGTTCTATCTGATAACGCGCGACAATTTCCTGACTCAGATCAGCCAGTAAATCAATTTGTGCAGGCGGGAACGGATAGAACTTTTTGCCAAGCAAATAGTGGCTGTAGCCTTTGTTCTCCAGTTCGATGCCCACCGACGTATCATTGAGATTGGTTCGCCCGCGCCAGCCGCTGGCACCGGCATGCCAGGCGCGCATATTTTCAGGCACCAGTTGCCACGCCACCGGTTTACCCGCTTCGAGTGGCGGTTGCGCCGGGATCAGATAATGTGCGCTGACGTGTTCATCTGTAAGCGTATTTAATGCGTTGTTGAAATCTTCAGCGGTGTAATGGATCACCAGAAAACGGATCCGCTGATCCGCACCCTGCGCCTGTCGCGCCGTTTCCAGCCGGAACGGCGCATCCGCACTCTGCTGGCCGGCGTGCTGACAACCGGCCAGCATAAGCCATGCGACGGTGAACAGGCCACGTTTCACATACTGGAAGATCATTTGCGGTGCACAATCACTGCGGTACCGGACACGCTGACCATCAGCATGCTGCTGTCTTTGCCCACGGTTTCATAATCGATGTCAATACCCACAACCGCGTTCGCACCGCGCTCTTTCGCCTGTTCTTCCAGTTCACGAAAAGCAATTTCACGCGCCTTGCGCAGCTCTTTTTCATAAGCGCCGGAGCGTCCGCCGACGATATCGCGCACACCCGCGAAGAAATCGCGGAAAATGTTCGCCCCTAAAATCGCTTCGCCCGTCACTACGCCACAATATTCAGCGATGGTGAAACCTTCGAGAGTCGGGGTGGTTGAAATTTGCATGAGTATTCCTTATCAGTTGTCGTCCAAATCCTGGCAATAATGCCATTAATAGCATAAACCCTGCGCGGGAGATCAAGGTATGGCCTGCGACAGATTTTCTCTTCGCCATGCATTAAGCCAAATCGGTTTTATACTGTATGGTAAAGAACGTCATGGTGAAAATGTTCAATCTTTCAGTAAGGAATACAATGAAAAAGAAAACTCCCGTCGCCGCAATTCCGCTGGTACTGATGTTAAGTGCCTGCACCACGGTAGAACCTGCCTATAAGGATATCGGCAGCCGCACCGCACCCTGTGTAGATGGCGGCCCCGACAGCGTGGCCCAGCAATTTTATGATTTTCGCATCAAACAAGGCGGCAGCGGATTACCCAATTCCAGCCAGCTCGCCGCATACCGCCCTTATCTGAGCACCGCCTTGTATGATGCGCTGCTGAAAGCCCGGTCACAGCCGAAAGTGGATATCGCTGCTTCACCTAACGAGAAAACCGGCACGGGTTCAGGCGATGGCGATATCTTCTCCAGCCTGTTTGATGGCCCGACGTCTGCCTCCGTAGACAGCGCCTCCACCATTCCGAACACCGACGCCCGCAATATTCCCCTGCGAGTCACCTTCACCCATGATAAAGACAAAGGCGCATCGACAAGCTGGAAAGATGAAGTGCTGATGGTGCGTGAAGGCAAATGCTGGACGGTGGATGACGTGCGTTATATGGCAAACCTCGATTTTGCTTCCAGTGGCACACTGCGTCAGGTTTTAGAACACCAGTAAGCCCTTCCTTTCTCTAAAACAGCGGTTGCATAATGTGGGTCAGTGATGAATATCGTCATTGACCAACATCCCCGTCACAGCGGTTTAACAATATGTTGTGCTACACTTTGGCATTCCTGCGGCAACACATAATTTTTAAGCCGCGATCGTTGCATAACTATGCTGCGGAAGTTACCATCTGCGGCATCAATGGCTATTCACTATTTGCGCATGAGTATTCAACTTAATAGCATCAACTGCTTCTACGGCGTGCATCAGGCGCTTTTTGACATCCAGCTCGACTGCCCTGCCGGTGAAACCCTGGTTTTACTTGGGCCAAGTGGTGCAGGTAAAAGCTCCCTGTTACGTGTTCTGAACCTGCTGGAAATGCCGCGTTCAGGTACTTTGCAGATCGCCGGTAATACCTTCGATTTCACCCGCAAGCCGGATGAAAAAGCGGTTCGCGAATTGCGTCAGAACGTCGGTATGGTCTTCCAGCAATACAATCTGTGGCCGCACCGTACGGTGCTCGACAATTTACTGGAAGCGCCTGTGCGTGTGCTGGGGCTGACGAAAGACGTTGCGCTCGCGCGTGCCCAGAAATTGCTGACCCGTCTGCGTCTGACCGATTACGCCGATCGTTTTCCGTTACATCTTTCCGGTGGTCAGCAACAGCGTGTGGCGATTGCCCGTGCGCTGATGATGGAGCCTCAGGTTCTGCTGTTTGATGAACCGACCGCCGCGCTTGACCCGGAAATCACTGCCCAGATTGTCAGCATTATTCGCGAACTGGCCGGCACCGGTATTACTCAGGTTATCGTGACCCACGAAGTTGAAGTTGCGCGTAAAACCGCCAGCCGCGTGGTGTACATGGAAAATGGCCGCATTGTCGAGCAAGGCGATGCCTCCGTTTTCGCACAGCCGCAAACCAAAGAGTTTGCCAGCTACCTTTCCCACTAAACTGTATTTCTCTCAACATATTGATTGATGTTTCTACGGAGTTTGCGATGAAAAAATTAGTAATTGCCGCGGTTCTGGCTACCGTCAGTTTGTCTGCCAGCGCTGCTGATACCATCCGTTTCGCGATGGAAGCGTCTTATCCTCCGTTTGAGTTTGTCGACTCCAGCAATCAGATCCAGGGCTTTGACGTCGATCTGGCTAATGCCATGTGTAAAGAGATGCAGGCGACCTGTACATTTACCAATCAGGCGTTTGACAGCCTGATCCCAAGCCTGAAATTCCGCCGTTTTGACGCGGTCATTTCCGGTATGGACATCACGCCTGAACGTCAGAAACAAGTGGCTTTCACCAACCCGTACTATGATAACTCTGCTATTTTCATCGCCCATTCTGGTCAGTTCACTGACGTTGCAGCACTCAAAGGCAAACGTGTCGGTATGCAAAACGGCACGACGCATCAGAAATACCTGATGGATAAGCACCCTGAAATCACCGCCGTTCCTTACGACAGCTATCAGAATGCCGTATTGGATCTGAAAAATGGTCGTCTGGACGCCGTATTCGGTGACACCGCCGTGGTGAACGAATGGCTGAAACAGAACAAAAACCTGGCCGCTGTGGGTGACAAAATCACTGATCCGACTTACTTCGGTACCGGTCTGGGTGTTGCGGTTCGTCAGAACAATACCGAATTGCTGACTAAACTGAATGATGCTCTGGCAAAAGTGAAAGCAGACGGCACGTACAAGACGCTGTATTCAAAATGGTTCCAGCAATAAGTTTGCCTATCAATGACTGAATTCCAACCTTTAGCAAGCGCCGCCGGGATGACCGTCGGCCTTGCCGTTTGTGCGCTGATCCTCGGCCTGGTGCTGGCGATGATCTTCGCCGTCTGGGAATCTGCGCCGTGGAAGCCGCTTAGCTGGCTGGGCACCGCGTGGGTTACCGTCCTGCGCGGGCTGCCAGAAATTCTGGTGGTGCTGTTCATCTATTTTGGCTCCTCGCAACTGCTGATGGTGCTGGCCGACGGCTTTAGCATTAATCTCGGCCTGTTTGCCATTCCGATAAAACTGCCGATCGAGAACTTTGAAGTCAGCCCGTTTGTATGCGGTGTGATCGCACTTTCCCTGCTGTACTCGGCTTACGCTTCACAGACTTTGCGCGGTGCACTGAAAGCCGTGCCGCAAGGACAATGGGAGTCCGGTCAGGTGCTGGGCATGAAAAAGTCAGCGATTTTCTTCCGTCTGATCATGCCGCAGATGTGGCGTCATGCGTTGCCGGGGCTGAGTAATCAGTGGCTGGTTCTGCTTAAAGATACCGCGCTGGTGTCGCTTATCAGCGTGAATGACCTGATGCTGCAAACCAAAAGCATCGCAACCCGTACGCAGGAGCCGTTTACCTGGTATGTGATTGCGGCGTGTATTTATCTGCTTGTCACCCTGTTCAGCCAGTTCGTGATTAAACGCATTGAACTGCGTACCACACGCTTTGAACGGAGTGCTTCCTGATGTGGGAATATTTACCTGAAGTCCTGAAAGGATTGCACACCAGCCTGACGCTGACCCTGGCGGCACTGATTGTGGCGCTGCTGCTGGCGATGATTTTTACCGTGATCCTGACGCTGAAAGTGCCGGTGGCCAGTCAGATCGTTAAAGGTTACATCACGCTGTTTACCGGCACGCCGTTGCTGGTACAAATCTTCCTGATTTACTACGGACCGGGTCAGTTTCCGTCGATCCGTGAAATCCCGTGGTTATGGGAAGTCCTGTCGCAGCCGTGGCTTTGCGCGATGTTTGCGCTGGCGCTGAACAGCGCGGCGTATACCACGCAGCTGTTTACCGGGGCGGTACGTGCAATTCCGTCCGGTCAGTGGCAATCCTGCGAAGCGCTGGGCATGTCGAAACCACAGACCCTGCGTATTCTGTTGCCTTACGCCTTTAAACGCGCCTTGTCGTCGTATTCCAACGAAGTGGTGCTGGTGTTTAAAAGTACCTCGCTGGCCTACACGATTACGCTGATGGATGTGATGGGGCACAGCCAGCTGATGTATGGCCGCACCTATGACGTGATGGTGTTTGGCGCAGCCGGTCTTGTGTATCTTTGCGTGAACGGGTTGCTGACCCTGATGATGCGCCTGATTGAGCGTCGCGCCCTGGCGTTTGAGCGCCGTAACGGATAGCCAGACAAAAAGCTGAAGGGACGAGAAATCGTCCCTTTTTTTGTGCCTGAAAAACGAACCCCATCCTTGTTTATAAATTTTTAATCAAATTTATTGCATATAAATTCATTTAATGGCACTTTATTAGCTGGTTTCACTTCCTGCCAGTTGTCCGATTATATTAATAAAATCAGCACACTGTACCATGAAGGGAATGTCATTTTATAAACGGGAATGTATTGCATGAAAAAGCTGATCCTCGCCGCCCTCTTGTCTGCCACGGTTTTCAATGCCACCGCTGCTGAAACCCTTCGTTTCGGTACTTCCGCCACGTATCCGCCGTTTGAATCGATCGGCGCTGACAACCAGATTATTGGTTTTGATATCGATCTGGCGAACGCGCTGTGTAAGCAAATGCAGGAAACCTGTACCTTCACCAATCAGCCGTTTGATGGCCTGATCCCGGCACTGAAATTCCGTCGTTTCGATGTGATTATTTCCGGTATGGATATCACCGAAGAGCGCAGCAAACAGGTGACGTTTACCCAACCTTACTATGCCAACACCGCGATGATCATCGGGCCGAAAGGCAAGTTCGCTTCTGTTGCGGACCTGAAAGGTAAGCGTGTCGGTCTGGAAAATGGCACCACGCACCAGAAATACCTGATGGAAAAGCATCCTGAAATCACCACTGTCGGTTACGACAGCTATCAGAATGCGATTCTGGATCTGAAGAGTGGTCGCCTGGACGGGCTGTTAGGAGACTCCGCCGTACTGAACGGCTGGCTGAAATCCAATCCGAATCTCGGTGAAGTGGGCGAAGTGATTAAAGATCCGCAATACTTTGGTACCGGCGTTGGCATGGCTGTGCGTCCTGATAATAAGGCACTGCTGGCGAAACTGAACACGGCGCTTGAAGGCATCAAAGCCAACGGCGAATTCCAGAAATTGAATGATAAATGGTTCCCGGCACACTGATTCCCCGTCATCCTTTTTTAACAGCCGTCTAAAAAGGCGGCTGTTATGCGTGACATCTCCCAAATATGCAACGAAGCAGAACTTATTACATCCAAAAAGTGACATTCGTCACACCACATTCATGGAATGACTTTTACACTGTTCAACCGTAATCACTGCGAGACCGAATGTTTATGCACGCACGTTTTCACACCGCCTTTGCGGCACTCCCTGAAAATTTATCCTCCGCACTTGAGCCGTTTTTGCGACATGATGACTTCCCCGCCATGCTCACTGCGGCTGATGTTGCGCAGGTAAAACAGGCGACCGGACTGGATGATGACGCGCTGGCATTTGCCCTGCTGCCTCTGGCCGCTGCCTGTTCCGTTACGCCGATTTCTCATTTCAATGTCGGTGCCGTCGCACGCGGCACGTCGGGTAATCTGTATTTTGGTGCCAACATGGAATTCGCCGGTGCGCCGATGCAGCAGACCGTTCATGCCGAGCAATCTGCGGTCACCCACGCCTGGTTGCGCGGTGAAACCCGTCTGGCGTCCATTACCGTGAATTACACCCCTTGCGGGCATTGCCGTCAGTTTATGAATGAGCTGACCAGCGGCACGGCGCTGGATATTCATCTGCCCGACCGGGAAGTGGCAACACTTGGCGATTATCTGCCGCACTCCTTCGGCCCGAAGGATCTGGACATCACCACCCTGCTGATGGACAAAGTGAACCACGGCTATACGCTGAAAAATGCTGATCCCCTTGCCCTTATTGCGCTGGATGCCTGCAACCAAAGTCATGCGCCTTACAGTAAGTCGCACAGTGGTGTGGCGCTGGAAACGCATAACGGCAAACAGTTCGGTGGCCGTTACGCCGAAAACGCCGCATTCAACCCGGGCCTGCCTCCGCTGCAGGCGGCGTTAATCCTGCTGAATATGTCAGGGGAAGATTGCCTGAAAGTTCGCCGGGCAGTACTGGTCGAACAAAAAGGTGCGCTGATCACACAAAGCGATGCCACGCGCGCCACGTTAAAAGCACTGGGCTGCGAAGATATCACCACGCTGGCCTGCTGATAATGTGAGCCGGTTAACACTAAAGACTTCGTTTCCGGAGTCTTTAGTTACATAACATTGTCATTACATTTGTCATTTGAAATCCTTATTTCCTCTCTGTTACCCTCACCGCTCCGAAATATAAAAAACAACATTCTGAAACCGGAAGAGTAAAACGATGGAACTTGAATACGAAAGTAAACGCCCCCTGTACATTCCCCACGCTGGCCCGATCCTGTTAGAGTTTCCGTTACTGAATAAAGGCAGCGCTTTTACGGAAGAAGAGCGCAGCAACTTTAACCTTCACGGTTTGCTGCCTGAAGCAGTAGAAACCATCGAAGAACAGGCTGACCGTGCCTACCGCCAGTTTCAGAATTTCAAAACCGACATCGATAAACATATCTATCTGAGAAACATTCAGGACACCAATGAGACGTTGTTTTACCGTCTGCTGGACAATCATCTCAGCGAAATGATGCCGGTGATTTATACCCCGACAGTCGGCGAAGCCTGTGAGCACTTTTCCGATATCTACCGCCGCGCACGTGGCCTGTTTATCTCTTATCCGAACCGTGCCCACATTGACGACATGCTGCAAAACGCCACCAAACAACACGTTAAAGTGGTGGTAGTCACTGACGGCGAACGCATCCTCGGCCTGGGTGACCAGGGCATCGGCGGTATGGGTATCCCGATCGGTAAGCTTTCCCTGTATACCGCCTGTGGCGGCATCAGCCCGGCGTATACCTTGCCGGTGGTGCTGGACGCCGGTACCAACAATCCGCAATTACTGAACGACCCGCTTTACATGGGCTGGCGTCATCCGCGTATTACCGGCGAAGAATATGAAGCGTTCGTTGATCAGTTTATTCAGGCCGTGAAAATCCGCTGGCCAAACGTTTTACTGCAATTTGAAGATTTCGCGCAGAAGAACGCCATGCCGATCCTCGAACGCTACCGTGATGAACTGTGCTGCTTTAACGATGATATTCAGGGCACAGCATCCGTGGCGCTGGGCAGCCTGATTGCCGCCAGTAAAGCCGCCGGTGGCAAACTGAGCGATCAGACAGTCACATTCCTCGGCGCGGGCTCAGCCGGTTGTGGTATCGCAGAACAAATCGTTGCGCAGATGAAATCTGAAGGTCTGAGCGAAGAAGAAGCCCGCGCCAAAGTCTTTATGGTGGATCGTTTCGGTCTGCTGACCGACAAACTGCCTAACCTGCTGGATTTCCAGAGCAAACTGGTGCAAAAAAGCAGCGCACTGGCAAGCTGGGGCATGGAAAGCGACAGTGTTTCCCTGCTGGACGTGGTGCGTAACGCTAAGCCAACGGTACTGATCGGTGTTTCCGGCCAGCCTGGCCTGTTCACCGAAGAAATCATTCGTGAGATGCACAAACACTGCGCCCGTCCGGTCGTCATGCCGCTCAGCAACCCGACATCACGCGTTGAAGCCACACCGGCAGACATCCTGAACTGGACCGACGGTGCCGCGCTGGTCGCCACCGGCAGCCCGTTTGCCCCTGTGAGCCACAAAGGCAAGCTCTACCCTATCGCACAATGCAACAACTCCTTCATCTTCCCGGGCATCGGGCTGGGTGTGATTGCTTCGGGAGCCACCCGCGTCACCGACGGTATGCTGATGGCCGCCAGCCGGACGCTGGCAGAGTGTTCCCCGCTGGCGACGGAAGGTAAAGGTTCATTGTTGCCGGATGTGGACGACATTCAGGGCGTGTCTAAATGCATCGCGATGGCCGTCGGTAAAGCCGCGCAGTTGCAGGGTGTCGCGATGGTGACCTCAGAAGATTCACTGTCGAAAGCCATTGAGCACAACTTCTGGGCACCGCAGTACCGCAGTTATAAGCGCACCTCTTTCTGATCCCGATGTAGTAAAAGAAGTCAGACTATGATCCAGACCAATGCTTTGCGCATTGGTCTTTTTTTTCGTTCAAATTGCAGCCCGTCGCGCAGATTAAGAAGTAATTCACTGAAAAGTGCTGAAAAAACCTGCGAAGCCTGTGGATGCAGAGCCCAACGTATTGCGAACCCCGAAGAGGTAAAGTAGCCTTGGATCCGATTTCCATCCGGTCATAACAGGGATACCTATGATTAAGCGACTCATCGCTGGCGTTTTCGGCATCATTATTCTGATGCTGGCGGTCGCTATTGGGCTTGATCAGTGGATAAGCATACGCACCCAGCCCTACATTTATGATGAAGTGCAGACTCTGCCGCACCGCCAGGTCGGCGTGGTGCTCGGCACCGCGAAGTATTACCGCACCGGCGTCATTAATCAGTATTACCTGTATCGTATCCAGGGCGCGATTAACGCCTACAACAGCGGCAAGGTGAAATATCTGCTGCTGAGCGGCGATAATGCGCAGCAAAGTTATAACGAGCCGAGCACCATGCGCCGCGACCTGATCGCCGCCGGTATTCCTGCCAGTGATATCGTGCTCGACTACGCCGGATTCCGCACGCTCGATTCCATTGTCAGGACCCGCAAAGTCTTCGATACCAACGATTTCATTATCATCACCCAGCGTTTCCACTGCGAACGGGCGTTGTTTATCGCGCTGCACATGGGCATTCAGGCACAATGTTTCGCCGTCCCTTCGCCGAAGAATATGCTCAGCGTACGCAGCCGCGAGATCTTCGCCCGCATCGGCGCGCTGACAGATTTGTATCTGCTTAAACGTGAACCCCGCTTCCTCGGCCCGCTGATCCCCATTCCCGCGGTACACACCATTCCGGACGATGCCCAGGGCTATCCGGCTGTAACACCGGAGCAGCTACTGGCATTACAACAGCAACTGGAAGCCGAAAAGAAAGCCGCCATTGCCAAAGCCGCTGCTGATAAGGCGGCGGCGGAAAAGGCCGCAGCAGACAAAGCTGCGGCAGACGAAGCGGCCAGGTTGAAAGCAGAACAGGAAGCCAATGACGCCGCACAGGATGAAACGGAAGATGTTGAGCCGACCGCAAAACCCGAACCGGCAAAGCCGGCAGGCAGAAATCCTTTCCAGCAGTGAAAACCCGACTGCTCCCTCCCCTGCGAAAGGGTTTGGCCTTTAGCGCCTCCCCACCCCAGCCCTCCCCTTCGCAGGGGAGGGAGCAGTCCGGTTCTGAATTTACGACAGCAAAAAAGGCCGCATAAGCGGCCTTTTGTTTTACTGCCTGATAGCTTATTTCTTCTTGGCGTACTTCAGGGAATCCAGCGCCACCGCGAAGATGATGATGCTGCCCTTGATGATGTACTGCCAGTAAGGGTTCACGCCGATGTAGGTCAGGCCGTAGTTGATGACGGTGAAAATCAGCACCCCGGTCACTACCCCTGCCACAGAACCCACACCGCCCGCGAAGGACACGCCGCCGACCACACAGGCTGCGATGGCATCAAGTTCGTACATAAACCCGAGGTTGTTAGTCGCACTGCCGATACGCCCCGCTTCCAGCAAACCGCCGAACGCGTAGAACACACCAGACAATGCATAAATCATGATCAGGTTTAACGGGACGTTAACGCCGGAAACTTTCGCGGCTTCCGGGTTACCACCGATAGCAAAGATGTTTTTACCGAAGCGGGTTTTGTTCCACAACACCCAGACAAAGGCGATCGCAATCAGTGCGTAGAAGGTAATATAGGAAAGTTTCAGGCCCCCTAAATGGATAAAGCCCTGTGCAAACTGGGAGAAGCCCGGGTCAAAGCCTGCCACCGGTGAAGAACCGACATAATCGTAATACAGAGAGTTAATCCCGTAGACGATAATCATGGTACCCAGCGTGGTAATAAACGGCGTGACGTTCAGGTAAGCGATAATAATACCGTTCAGCAAACCAATTAACGCGCCAACAATACACACGGTCAGAATAACCAGCGGAATAGGCACCACTTCCAGATGCGGGAAGACTTTATTGACGTTATCCATCGCCTGCAACATGGTGGCCGCGACAACCGCCGCTAAGCCCACCTGACGCCCGGCTGACAGGTCAGTACCCTGCGTGACGATAAGCCCCGCCACGCCCAGTGCAATAATAACGCGCACGGAAGACTGGGTAAGAATGTTACTTAAGTTGACGAGACTGAGGAAGCTGGGATCCTGGATGATAATAATGGCCAGTAAAACCAGCAATACCACATAAATCCCACCCTCTTTTAAATAAGTGAGAAAACTTTTCTTATTTAATGCTTTCATAATAAGAACCCTTAAAAATTAGAGATGCAAGGAAGCCAGGCGTAATATTTCGTTCTGCGAAGTATTTTTGGTTTCAACAATACCCGCAACCTGTCCATTACTCATAACCAATATTCTGTCAGTAATACCCAGCAACTCCGGCATTTCAGAGGAGATAATAATGATCCCCTTCTCTTTTTTCGCCAACTCGGTGATTAACTGGTAAATTTCAAACTTAGCGCCAACATCAATGCCGCGCGTCGGTTCGTCCAGCATTAATATCTCAGGGTTGGTTAACAACCAGCGCCCGATAATGACTTTTTGCTGATTCCCGCCTGACAATGAACCAATGCTGGTTTTATGTCCCGGCGTTTTTACCCGCATGGAATCAATAACCCATTGGGTATCGCTTTTCATCCGGGCGGTGTCGAGTAAACCGGCTTTATTCTTATATTGACGAATATTGGAAATCAGCGAGTTAAAGCCGATGTCCAGATACGCATAAATACCGGTTGAACGACGCTCTTCCGTCACCAGTGCAAAACCATGGTTAATGGCTTCATTGGCACTGTGATTATTAATTTTTTTGCCGTGTAATTTAATGGTTCCGGCGACTTTCTCGCGGATGCCAAACAACGTCTCGACGATATCAGTACGCTTTGCACCGACTAAACCGGCAATCCCGAGGATTTCCCCCTTATGTAAATCAAAGGAAATATCGCGGATTGAAGGCTGACGCAGCGAAGTCAGATTGCGTACTTCGAGGATGACTTCACCCGGTACGTTCTGGCGGTCAGGGAAACGCTGGCTCAGTGAGCGGCCGACCATCATGGAAATGATTTTATCCATGTCGAGACCTTCCAGCGGCTGGGTAATGATCCACTGGCCATCACGCAGGATGGTTATCTCATCGCACAACTGGAAAATTTCTTCCATCTTATGAGAGATATACACAATGCCGCAGCCACGATCTTTCAGCTTACGGATGATGGTGAACAGATGGTTCACTTCTTTTTCCGTCAGCGAGGACGTCGGTTCGTCCATAATGACGATTTTTGCATTGTAGGAAAACGCCTTGGCGATTTCGATCATCTGCATCTGTGAAACGGACAGCTTACCGACCTTGTCACGCGGGTCGATATCAATGTCCAGTTCGTCAAAAATCGCTTTGGTGTCTTTGTACATTTTGTCCTGATCGACAAAAAGTCCTTTGGTCGGATAACGTCCCAGCCACATGTTATCCATGACCGTACGTTGCAACACCAGGTTTAGTTCCTGATGGACCATCGACACGCCTTGTTCAAGCGCTTCTTTCGAACTTTTAAAATTAACTTCCTGTCCCTGAAAAAGAATGGTACCGGAGTCTTTGCTGTATATCCCGAAAAGGCATTTTAATAATGTGGATTTACCGGCGCCATTTTCACCCATCAGGGCATGAATGGAATGTGGACGCACTTTTAAATTCACATTATCTAACGCCCTGACGCCAGGAAATGATTTATTGATGCCACTCATTTCCAGAAGGAATTCGTCCGGTTTTTGTGTTGTGTCAGATAACGAATTATCGGCCATAGTTATACCTGGCTAAAGATAAAAATAAACGGGTGTATTAATACCTGATGTCAGCCCTGCGTGCAGCCGGTAAACGCACCACACGCAGAGCGACATGACGTCCTGTCAGATAAGCATTAACGTCTAATCATACTTAGTCTTTATTTACGGCTTAACCGCAATTATTTTTGCCACTGCTTAGCTTTGTTTTTTATTGCTGTCTGTCTTTACTGCTGCTGTCGTATTCTTATTTCACAAAGGAAGACAGATTGTCTTTATCCACGGCGACGTAAGGAATACGAACAACTTTGTTTTCAAGTTTCCAGTTAGTCCCTTCAGCGGCGGGTTTACCGTCAGCCAGGTTTCTCGCCAGATCAAACGTGGCTTTCGCCTGGTTGTTTGCATCGTTCAGCACGGTACCGGCCATTGCACCAGATTTCACCAGTGCCAGCGCTTCTGACAGGGCATCCACGCCAAATACCGGAATGCTGGTTTTGTTATGGGATTTCAGCGCTTCTACAGCACCCATTGCCATGGCATCGTTATTGGCAATAACCACTTCGATTTTGTTAGCGTTAGGGCCGGACAACCATGCATCCATCTTGTCTTTCGCCTGTGCGGTATCCCACATCGCGGTATCAAGTTGCAGCTGTTGCGTTTTCAGGCCTTCTTTGCCGTTCAGGGTGCTGATGACGTATTTAGTACGCGCTTCAGCATCCGGATGGCCCGGTTCGCCTTTGATCAGCACGTATTGGATCACGCCGTCTTTGTTCAGATCCCAGGCCGGGTTAGCTTTCCAGTGTTTAGCAATCAGCTCACCCTGGATAACGCCGGACTCTTTAGAGTCAGTCCCGACGTAGTAGGCTTTGTCATAGCTGTCTAAATCTTTACGGGAAGGTTCTTTGTTATAGAAAACGACAGGAATGCCAGCACCGCGGGCTTTCTCAATGATTACCGGGGCAGCAGCCGGGTCAACCAGGTTAATGGCCAACGCTTTAACACCCTTCGCCAGCATCACGTCAACCTGGTCATTCTGGGTAGACTGGCTGTTTTGCGAGTCATTCATCAGCAGTTGCACATCTGGGGTCGCTTTCGCATCTTTCTCAATGGCTTTACGAACTTCGGACATGAAGTTGTCGTCATATTTGTAGATGGTGACGCCGATTTTAGTATCAGCAGCATGCGCGGCAAAACCGAACATCATGCTTGCAGCCAGAGTCGCCAGGGTGAAGACCTTCTTATTCATTTGTATCTCCGGTTATGTAGGGTGTTACAGAATTTGGCACCGGAAATCCCTGCGGGAGCAGTACAGCTCCACGTCATGATTGTGGGTGCCTGCCATCCTTGACTTATAACGTCCTGACTCGCTGTGAAACAAGTCCGGCAAACCGGACCCAAATTGAATCATATTGAAAACGAATGAATCATAATGCGCGCGATGTTAATAAACTGTGAAAGTTCTCACAGATTGAAAACGGTTACATCGCGTTATTTGATCAATAAGTGACGGGTGCCACATTTTGCCAGGGTGCAACCGAATGGCGTCTGACCAGCGTGGGCATGAAACAATGCGAAACGCCCGTAGCTAGCTGTTCTGCTGCACCTTTTAAAGCCAGTTCGGTGGCAAGTGTCGCCATGGAAACGATCGGATAACGCACGGTGGTCATTTTCGGGCTGGTATAACGGGCAATCGGAATGTCATCAAAACCGATCAGCGAAAAGTCATCAGGAATGTTAATTCCGTTTTCTTTCAACACCGCCATCGCCCCTGCTGCCATTGAATCGTTGTAGGTAAACACTGCGCTGAGGTGCAGATTGCGCCCGAGCAGTTCGACCATCGCCGCTTCCCCGCCCTGCAGATCCGGCGAACTTTGCGCACGCCATGCGGCAGGGGGCGCGTCACCGCTCTGATGTGCCTGCATCATTGCCTGTGCGTAACCCTGATAACGCTGCAAATCGTCTTCGATGCCATGACTTGAACCGATGTAACCGATGCGCTGATGCCCCTGCGACAGCAACAGGCGGGTTGCCATTTCCGCGCCACTGACGTTGTTAAGCCAGACACAGCGGTGTTCGTAGCCCGGAATCACGCGGTTGATCAGCACCATCCCTGACACCTGATCCATAAATTGCGAAAGCTCGTCATCCCCCAGCGCTTTAGAATGCACGATGAGTGCGTTACAGCGCTGACGGATCAGAACCTCAATGGCGTGCCTTTCTTTTTCGGCAATATGATAGCTGTTACCTATCAGGACGTATTTCTGATGCTGCTGCGCGACGGTATCAACGGCTTTCACCAGTGCGCCGAAGAACGGATCTGACACATCCATAACCACAACGCCGATGGTATCGCTGCTTTGCGTGGCCAGTGCCTGCGCATTGGCATTGGGCCGGTATCCCAGCGTGGCGACAGCCTGTAACACATGCTCGCGCGCCTCTTTGCTGGCGATAGACGGATTGTTCAGAACACGTGACACGGTGGCGACAGAAACCCCCGCCAGCCGGGCAACATCACGAATTGTGACCATGCGTCGCTCCGTGATCAGCCAGAGAATGGTACGGAGGAATACGGAAATTTTTGACCCAGGAGGTAAAGAAACCAGACAAAGAGAAGCGAGGTGAAGTGCGCATGGCGTTTCCTTTTTTAGTGTAGTGGTCGTCGGAGAGGCACGACCGCTATCCTAAACATTTTGCGAAAACACCTGCGTGAATCTCGTCACAGGAAAGAAAACGTTTACATACAAATCTGCAACCTTCATCCCAAATCTATAATTTAGGATGATGTAATGACATCAGGTTCAGGCCGTTTTCAGTTCAACGCCGGAGGCTTTGACGGTCAGTTTTCGCCACAGCCATTCCACCGGCCCCTGCCGGAAATGACGCAACCACAGCACTGTCACCAGCACATTACAGGCCCAGATCAGCGGCACCAGCGCCACCAGTTGCAGCCGGTCGAAATGCTGGTAGAAGCCGAAGACGTTAAAGAAGGTGGTACAGATGACGGTCTGCAACAGATAGTTAGTCAGCGCCATGCGGCCAGTCTGTGAAATCCAGTGCGTCACGCGCCAGCGGGAGATCAGCGGCCAGAAGCCGTAACACAGCGCCAGATAGCTCACCGCCTGCATCACCGAGCCAATTTCACGCGGCACCTGCAACAGAAAACCGCTCCAGCGGTAGTCCCAGCCGGTACGATATTGCAGATAAATCGCCGGGATCTGAATCAGTAATGAAAGCGGTAACAATACGGCGGCAACCTGTCGGTAATGCGATGGACGAAACTCGCCTTTCAGCCATCCGCTGCGCATCAGGCCGGAACCTATAAGCATCGCGCCCGCCAGTTCCCAACCGTATTGCGCGCCGATCGCCAGCAAACTGGACGACAGCAAATCGAGCCGGTTCTGAATCGCCTCCCAGCCACCTTTGAGCCGCCAGTATTGTTCATACTGAATTTCCGCCGGCCCCGGCAGCCAGAAACTGCCGGGCTTTGGCGGGGTAATCAATCCCAGCATCGCCAGCACCGCCACGCCGATAAGATACAAAATGATGCCTGTTGAAATCAGCGACTGGCTGCTGCGCCCTTCCCGTACCATTCGCCAGCACACCAGACCAATCAGCCCGTAAGACAGCAAAATATCGCCGTCCCATAACAAGGTGGCATGGAGAAAACCGCACAATAATAAAATCGACAGCCGCGCCTGGATCCAGGGTTTACCGCGTGGCAGTAATAAATACAGACCGCCGCCAAACAGCATGGCAAACATCATCAGGAACTTGCCCTGCGCCACGGCGTCAAGCACCGCCCATGTCCAGGTATCGGAAACAGAAGGCGTTCCGGCAAACGCCGGATTCAGGTAGGCGGCTTTCGGTAAACCGAAGGCGCTGATATTGAGCAGAAGAATGCCAAAAATGGCGAGACCACGGGCAAAGTCGAGCGTGGCAATACGTGAGCGCACCCTGACATTCCTTTTGAAGATTATTGAGATATTTAAGAATAAGGGAAGAAAATCAGGGTGGCTACCCTCCAGGTAAATGAAGTTGCAGCAAGGCAGCCAGCGAGGACAAATTGGTCGGGAACCGATTTGAACAGCGCCTGCGCTGGCCCGAAGGGTGAGCCTCAAGGAAGAGGCTCACAAAGCCGATGAGCTGACTGATGTCAGTGATTCGGGTCTACGAACACAGCGAACACCGCTGCGGCTTTATTTACGACGGATGGCGGACGGTTCTTAAAAATTCTTGTCGCGTATTCTGACTGGATTTAAATAATCCGCCCAAAGAGGTTGTCGTCGTCGCACTGGTCGCATCACGCACACCGCGCGCTTTCACGCAGTAATGCACCGCATCAATGGAAACCGCGACATTGGTCGTGCCGAGCAGGGTTTGCAGGGCAACGAGGATCTGCTGGGTCAGACGTTCCTGAACCTGCGGACGCTGTGAAAAGAACTGCACAATGCGGTTGATTTTCGACAGGCCAATCACAGTCTCTTTCGGGATATACGCCACGGTTGCTTTACCGTCGATGGTCACGAAATGGTGTTCGCAGGTGCTGGTCAGGGTGATATCGCGCACGGTGACCATTTCATCCACTTTCATCTTATTTTCAATGACGGTGATTTTCGGGAAGTTGGCGTAATCAAGTCCGGAGAAAATTTCATCCACATACATTTTGGCGATGCGGTGCGGCGTTTCCGCCAGACTGTCATCGGAAAGATCCAGATTGAGAAGCTGCATGATGCCGGTCATATGCTCCTGGATCCGCTGCTTGCGCGTTTCGTTGTCGATCGGCAAAGCTTCACGCAGTGGGGTTTCCAGACCACGGGCTAACAGGGCCTCGTGAACCAAAATGGCTTCTTTACTCAGGGTTGACATGCTTTCTTCTCCGGCAGATGTAATCACTTTGACGCAGATCACGCTAAAGTGAGGTGGCTTACTGTAGTGGAGAGCCCGTTCAGAATCCAGTGATTGTCTTTCATGATGGATGAAATAGCTGCAAGTTATCGTTTGTGGCGAACCACCAGCGCACCGGCGATAATAAAACCGGCCAGTGCCACGTACAGCGCGGGTTCCAGACGATGCGTCAGCGCGGTAGAAATGGCCGAGAGAAGCGGGCCGAATAACTGGCCAACGGCATAACCGGTCGTCAGCAACCCGGCCATATAACGGCTGTGATTGGGTGCCAGCTCGCGGCTGTATTGTAAGGCTAATTGCACCACGCTGAGGAACCCCCCGCCGGTCAGTAACGCGCCGAGCACCAGACCACTGACGCCCGGCACCACTTCCGCACATAAAATCCCCAGCCCCTGGATCCATAACGTCAGCGCCAGACGGGTATGCGTGGTCAGACAATGACGGGTAAGAATACCGATGACAATGCCGATAACCGCCGCGCCACCAAACACCGGCCAGACAAACTGCGCGAACAGGCTGTCAGGGAAACGGGCACTCGCCATCTGCGATAAAAATGTCGCGGGCAGAATGTAACCAAAGCCCGCCAGACTATAACTCCACACCAGCCTCCTGAGCGCAGGCGTCATTACCAGCGGTTCTGTCGCCATATGCGACCGGTGTAAATCGCCTTTTCGCGGCAGATTCGGGGTAATGATCGCCACGAAAATCAGCGCCAGTACACCATAAACGCACCACGCCTGCGCTGAAGTGAGCTGCAAACTGTGAATACCCACCGCTAACATGCCGCTGAGGAAAATCCCCGCGCCCGGCCCGGCAAACACCGCGGCACTCATTGCCGGACGGCCATAATGCGCTAATCGTTCGTTACACCACGCCGAGACCATCACCATCGCCCAGCCGCTGGTCCAGCCAATCATAAAGCGCACGATGCTGTGCAGCACTTCGCCGGAAATCACCGCCGACAGTAATGTCAGGATCACCCCGCCCCACACGCCCAGCCACAAACGGCGTTCAAGATGTTTGCTGGCACGCATGCCATCAAACGCGCCACACAGATAACCGAGATAGTTGAACGCGGCGACCAGTCCCGCGCCGGTCAGGCTGAACTGATGTTCAGCTATCATTAAAGGAACCTGCGGCGTGAAGGCGAAGCGCCCGATGCCCATCGCGACGACAAAAGCCAGAAAACCACTTAGCGCAATACGAAAAGCCATAATTGCTCCGTCAAAAGAAACTGCAATGCAACATATTAGAAACAATAAGTAAACATACTCAAAGCCTGTCGCCGAAAACAGCAGATTTCTTAAAAGAAAGTGAATTGGAAGTTGTCGCTATGATGCCTTATGGATACAATCACGGAAACTGAATAATACAAACCAACTTGCTTACGATTAGAGAACACAGGAACCCATCATGGATCTCACTCAGTTACGGATGTTTTGCTGCGTAGCGGAAACCGGTTCGCTGGCGCGTGCGGCAGAGCAACTGCATCGCGTTCCGTCGAACCTGACCACCCGCCTGCGCCAGCTCGAACTCGAACTGGGCACCGATCTGTTTATCCGCGAGAAGCAGCGCATCCGCCTTTCCGCCATGGGTCACAACTTCCTTAACTACGCCGAGCGCATTCTGGCCCTGAGCGACGAGGCGATGAGCATCATGCATGCCGGTGAACCGGCCGGGAATTTTGCGCTGGGCTCGATGGAAAGCACGGCGGCAACACGTCTGCCGACATTGCTGGCGGCCTATCATCAGAAGTTTCCGCAGGTGGCGCTGTCGCTGGTGACGGCCACGTCCGGTGAAACCATTGACAGCGTCCGTGCCGGACGTCTCGCTGCAGCACTGGTTGATGGCCCGATCGATTTTGACGACATCAACGGCTGTATTTCTTTTCGTGAGCGGATGGTGGTGATCACCCCGCCGGGCGAATCACCGCTGGAAGCGCCCGCCGGTCGCAGCGGACATACCGTTTTTGCCTTCCGCCCCAGCTGTTCATACCGCCAGCGTTTACAGGGCTGGATCAAACAGATGAGTGTGCCGGTCGCCAGCACGCTGGAGATTCAGTCCTATCATTCCATGATGGCCTGTGTCGCCAGCGGTGCGGGTATCGCCATGATCCCGCGTTCTGTGCTGGAACAATTGCCCGGCCACGAGCGGGTAGAAATTCACGAAATCCCGGATGAGTTCGCCGATACCGCCACCTGGCTTATCTGGCGCCGGGACGCGTTCAGCCCGAATGTCCGGGCGCTGAAAGAACTGATCATCGAACAAAATGACGGGGTGATCCCGTTACTGAAACATCCGCTCGCCGGGGAACCTGATCCGGCGTTGCATCCGACTTATTAAATTAAAAACCGAATAAGTAAAAAACACCTGACTGGAGCTAAAAAATGCAAATGATCAAAACACGTGCGGCTGTCGCCTGGGGCCCGAATCAACCTCTGTCTATTGAAGAAGTGGATCTGATGCCACCGCAAAAAGGCGAAGTGCTGGTGCGTATTGTCGCCACCGGTGTTTGTCATACTGATGCTTACACGCTGTCCGGAAAAGATCCGGAAGGCGTTTTTCCGGCGATCCTCGGCCATGAAGGCGGCGGCATAGTGGAAGCGGTCGGCGAAGGTGTGACCAGCGTGGCCGTGGGCGACCACGTGATCCCGCTGTACACACCGGAATGTGGCGAGTGTAAGTTCTGTAAATCCGGCAAGACCAACCTTTGTCAGGCGATCCGTACTACACAAGGCAAAGGTCTGATGCCGGACGGCACCACGCGTTTCTTCAAAGACGGCAAGCCGATTTTCCATTACATGGGCACCTCGACCTTCTCCGAATACACCGTGGTCCCTGAAATTTCACTGGCGAAAATCAATAAAGAAGCGCCGCTGGAAGAAGTGTGTCTGCTGGGTTGTGGCGTGACCACCGGTATGGGCGCGGTTATCAACACCGCTAAAGTGAAAAAAGGCGACACCGTAGCTATCTTTGGTCTCGGCGGTATTGGTCTTTCTGCGATTATCGGCGCGGTGATGGCTGGCGCAGGCCGCATCATCGGTGTCGATCTGAACACCAGCAAATTCGATCTGGCACGTAAACTCGGTGCAACCGATCTGATCAACCCGAAAGACTTCGACAAGCCGATTCAGGATGTGATCGTCGAAATGACCGACGGCGGCGTGGACTTCTCCTTCGAATGTATCGGTAACGTGAACGTGATGCGTTCAGCACTGGAATGCTGCCACAAAGGCTGGGGTGAATCTGTCATCATCGGCGTGGCCGGTGCAGGCGAAGAAATCTCCACCCGCCCGTTCCAGCTGGTCACCGGCCGCGTATGGCGTGGTTCTGCTTTCGGTGGCGTGAAAGGCCGCAGCCAGTTGCCGGGCATTGTACAACGTTATCTGGACGGCGAATTCGCCCTGAATGATTTCATCACCCACACCCTGCCGCTGGAAGAAATCAACCAGGCCTTTGACCTGATGCATGAAGGCAAATCTATCCGTACGGTGATTCATTTTAATAAGTAAGGAATGTGTCAATGAGCAGCTCGATTGAACTACTCGAAGAACACCGGATGTTTGGCGGCTGGCAGCAGCGCTACCGCCATACCTCTGAGAGCCTGAATTGCAGTATGACGTTCAGCATTTATCTGCCGCCGGCGCCTGACGACGCGCCGCCGCCAGTGCTGTACTGGCTGTCGGGTCTGACCTGTAATGACGAAAACTTCACGATCAAAGCCGGAGCGCAGCGCGTCGCGGCAGAACTCGGCGTGATCCTGGTGATGCCGGATACCAGCCCGCGCGGTGAAGGTGTCGCCAACGATGACGGTTATGACCTCGGTCAGGGAGCAGGTTTTTACCTGAACGCCACGCAGGCCCCGTGGGCTGCGCATTTCCGCATGTACGATTATCTGCTTGATGAACTGCCTGCGCTGATCAGCGGGCATTTTAATGTCAGCCATCGTCAGTCCATTTTTGGTCACTCGATGGGCGGCCACGGTGCGCTGATGCTGGCGTTACGTAATCCGCAACGTTTCTGTTCAGTATCAGCGTTTGCGCCAATCGTCAATCCGGCGCAGGTACCGTGGGGACGTAAAGCGTTCAGCGCGTATCTGGGGGATGACGAAAGTCAGTGGCTGCAATACGACAGTTGTCACCTGCTGAGTGCGTTGCCAGCCGGTCAAAAACCGTTCCCGATTTTAGTCGATCAGGGCGATAGCGATCAGTTCCTGGCAGATCAGTTGCAACCGGCAAAACTGGCGGAGATCGCCCGACAACGCGGCTGGCCGTTACAACTGCGGGTTCAGCCTGGGTACGATCACAGTTACTTTACGATTGCGTCATTTGTGGAAGATCACCTGAGATTCCATGCGGAGTTTTTGCACTCTGAAGTCTGACATTCTGCTGATGCAACAAGGGTTTGGCTTTGCTCCTCCCCCTGCGAAGGTGGAGGCTGGGAGGGGGTTTTAAGGGCTAACCCCCGGTCAGAGCACACCAACTTATGGATTTTGACCTTAATACCCCACCCCAACCCTCCCCTTCGCAGGGGAGGGAGCACAAAAATCAATTCTTCAATTTCGGATCCAGTGCATCCCGTAATCCGTCACCCAGCAAATTAAACGCCAGAACGGTCAGGAATATGGCCAGACTGGGGAATATCGCCACATGCGGGGCCATCACCATGTCGGCGCGGGCTTCGTTGAGCATCGCGCCCCACTCCGGCGTCGGGGGCTGCGCGCCCATGCCCAGAAACGACAGGCTGGCGGCGGTGATGATCGAAGTACCGATACGCATGGTGAAATACACCACGATGGATGACAGCGTACCCGGCAGGATGTGGCGGAATAAAATCGTGGCGTCAGAGGCGCCAATGCTGCGCGCCGATTCAATATAGGTTTGCTGTTTGAGTACCAGCGTGTTGCCGCGCACCAGACGCGCAAAGGCCGGTATGCTGAAAATCGCCACGGCGATAATTACATTCGACATGCCGTTGCCCATCACCGCAACGACGGCGATCGCCAGCAAAATACCGGGGAAAGCAAACAGGACGTCACAAACGCGCATGGTAATGCGATCCCACCAGCCTTCGTAATATCCCGCCAGCAGTCCGAACACTGTACCGATTGCCGCACCGAGCACCACGGAAAGTACGCCAGCGGTGAGTGAAATCCGCGTGCCCATCAGGATACGGCTGAAAATATCGCGACCGAGAGAATCTACCCCCAGCCAGTGGATCAGCGACGGCCCTTCGTTCAGGCGGTCGTAATCAAAATAATTTTCCGCGTCAAACGGCACCAGCCACGGCGCAAGAATGGCCGCCACGATCAGCAGCAGGATAAAAGCCCCCGCAATCATTGCAATATGCTGGCGGCGAAAACGACGCCAGAACGCTTTCCACGGTGTCCTTCCCGCCTGTGATTGCGCAGCTCCCGGCGTGATGACCGGTAAACTCGCGAGTACGGCATTTCGCCGCCAGTTTTTCATGCGCTTACTCACTTGTATCGGATAGAAGGGTTGATGACGGCGTACAGCATGTCCACCAGCAGATTGATCAGGATGAACTCCAGCGAAAACAGCAGCACTTCTGCCTGTATCACCGGATAGTCGCGCATCTCAACCGAATCAACCAGCAACCGCCCTAACCCCGGCCAGTTGAACACTTTTTCCACCACAATCGAACCGCCGAGCAGGAAGCCAAATTGCAGCCCCATCATGGTCACGACCGGGATCATCGCGTTGCGCAGGCCATGTTTGACCACCACCACCGCTTCGTGTACGCCTTTGGCACGCGCGGTACGCATATAATCTTCCTGCATCACTTCAACAAAAGAAGCGCGGGTAAAGCGCGCCATGATCGCCGCCACCGCTGCACCGAGCGTAACAGAAGGGAGAATATAGTGCTGCCAGCTGTCAGCACCCACCGTCGGCAGCCAGCCCAGCTCAACGGAAAAAATTTGCATCAGCAACATGCCCAGCGCGAAAGCCGGGAAGGAGATACCGGAGACGGCGAGCGCCATGCCCAGCCTGTCCGGCCAGCGGTTACGCCACACGGCGGAGACTACACCAATCACCAGCCCGAAAATCACCGCCCACACCATGCTGGTCAGCGTCAGCCAGAATGTCGGCATAAAGCGCGAACTGATTTCTTCAATGACCGGGCGTTTTGAGACCATTGAGTGGCCGAAATCCCCGGTCAGCGCATTGCCAAAGAAAGTGAAGAATTGCTGATAAAGCGGTTTATCCAGTCCTAAATCCTGACGCACCAGCGCGACCACGCTGGCATCGGCATCCTGTCCGGCCATCAGCCGCGCCGGGTCACCCGGCAGCAGATGCACAAATAAAAACACCAGCACGGCCACAATCAGCAGCGTCGGTATCAGTCCGAGTAATCGTTTTAAAAAATAATTAAGCATGATTCGCTGTCTGTGATTTCACGGTAGACATCCATGTTCCGGCCCCCGGAACACATAAGTTCAGGGCGCGCACGCTGTGGCGTTACGCGCCCTGAAAGCTTTACCGCGTATTATTTCACATCTGCATCGTCAAAACTGAAGGCCGTGTCTGGCATCACATAGAAGCCGGTCAGACGTTTATTTTTGGCTGAAACCAGACGTTCAGTGACCAGAAATGCCCACGGCGCATCGGTCCAGATTTGTTTCTGGGCATCGGCGTACAGTTTGGCTTTCTCAGCTTTGTCGGTAGTTTTCAGCGCATCAGACAAATCTTTATCCACCTGTGCATTGCTGTAGAAGGCAGTATTGAACTGCTTCGGCGGTGCGGCCTGAGTGGAGAACAGCGGCGACAGCGCCCAGTCTGCTTCACCGGTAGACGCCGACCAGCCGGTATAGAACATACGGATGCCCGCCTCTTTCTGCCCGACGTTTTCAACCTGGGCGGCACGCTGCGCGGCGTCCATTGCGGTGACCGTCACTTTGATGCCCACCTGCGCCAGTTGCTGCTGGGTGAACTGCAACACTTTTTGCGCGGTGCTGTTGTTGTGCGAAGACCACAGCGTGGTGGTGAAACCGTCCGGATAACCGGCTTCTTTCAGCAACGCTTTCGCTTTTGCCGGGTCATACGGCCACGGTTTAAATTTCGCAGCATATTCGATGCCCTGCGGCAGCGGTCCTTCCGATGGCACGGCGTAACCGGCAAACGCCACTTTGATCAGCGCCTGTTTATTAATCGCGTAGTTGATCGCCTCACGCACTTTCACATTGTCGAACGGTTTTTGCGTGACGTTAAAACTGATGTAGCGATGCAGAATTGACGGCGCAGTCACCAGATCCAGTTTGGCGTTTTTCTCCAGCAAGGCCGCCTGTTCGTAAGGCACCGGGAACGCCAGATCCGCTTCGCCGGTTTGCAGCATGGCTGCCCGGGTGTTGTTATCCACCACCGGACGCCAGGTAATCGTATCGAGTTTCGGCTCGCCTTTTTTCCAGTAACCGTCGAATTTCTTCACTTTCACAAAGTCAGTCTGGTTCCATTGTTCCAGCGTATACGGGCCGGTGCCGACCGGATGGAAGCCGATGTCTTTGCCGTATTTGGTCAGCGCCGCCGGGGAAATAATCACCGCAGACGGGTGCGCCAGAATGTTGATAAAGGCGGAGAACGGCGCTTTCAGCGTGATTTTCACCGTGGTGTCATCAACCGCTTCGGTGCTGGCGATATTTTTGAACAGGTTATAGCGCTTGAGGTGACTGTCCGGGTTACTGGCGCGATCAAAGTTAACCTTCACCGCCGCCGCATTGAAGTCGGTGCCGTCCTGAAATTTGATGCCCGGATGCAGTTTGATGGTGTAAACCAGCCCGTCTTTACTGACGGTGTAACTGTCCGCCAGAACGTTTTCCAGTTTCATATTTTTATCAAAGCCAAACAGGCCCTGATAGAACGATTTGGCGACGGCCTGTGACAAGGTGTCGTTGGCGTCATACGGATCGAGCGAGGTGAAGTTAGAACCTACGGCGATGACCACGTCTTTTGCCGCCCATGCAGAAGCCGACGCCAGCGAACCGAAAACAGCGGCAGCGAGCACGACCTGACGGACAACGTTTTTACCTTTAGATTTCTGCTGATTCATGTCAGTTCCTTTTCCTGTCTTACCCGTTTGTGTTGCTAAGAATTGACGGTTCAAAATAAGCCGCCACAAAAATCAGTAAATACCCGCAATCGTATGTCTGGCGACGAAATGACCTTCGCCCACCTTCACCAATGGCATCACCACCGGGTCATCGTGCAACCCGCGGATCGGACTGGGGATTTCATCAACCAGCAGCGCCTGATCTTTTCGCTTGTGCGCCGGATCGGCAACTGGCACAGCGGCCATCAGTTTGCGGGTATACGCATGTTGCGGCGTTTCAAATACCGCACGGCGCGAGCCGATTTCCACAATCTGCCCAAGATACATCACCGCCACACGGTGGCTGATGCGTTCCACAACGGCCATATCGTGAGAAATAAACAAAAATGCCAGACCAAACTCTTTCTGCAAATCCATCAGCAGATTGATGATTTGCGCGCGGATAGACACATCCAGCGCCGAAACCGATTCATCGGCAATCACCACTTTTGGATTAAGCGCCAGCGCACGCGCAATGCAAATTCGCTGCCGCTGTCCGCCGGAAAATTCGTGAGGATAGCGCTGCGCGTGTTCCGGCAGCAGCCCGACTTTCTCCAGCAACCACGCCACACGGGCTTCGGCTTCCGCGCCTTTTGCCAGGTTGTGAACCAGCAGCGGTTCCATGATGGAATATCCTACCGTCAGGCGCGGATCGAGCGAGGCATAGGGATCCTGAAAGATAAACTGAATATCGCGGCGCAGATGTTGCAGTTCGCTGCCACCGATATCGGTCAGCGTCTGGCCCTTAAAAGTGATAGTGCCTCCCTGACTTTTCACCAGTTTCAGCAGCGAACGGCCGGTGGTGGATTTCCCGCAGCCTGATTCCCCTACCAGCGCCAGCGTTTCACCAGGATGTAAATCAAAACTGACTTTTTCCACAGCATGAACCCGGCGGGTCACCCGATTAAAAATGCCGCTGCGCAGGTCAAAGCGCGTGACCAGATCACGCACCTGCAATATTGGTGGCACACCTGGCGTGAGAGTGTTTTGAATCAGCGCCGGATCGCTTTCCTGCTGTTCAGGCGCGGGAAAGCGGGCGGGCAGCGGTTTACCCGCCATCGAGCCGAGTTTTGGCACCGCCGCCAGCAACGTCCGGGTGTAAGGCGCCTGCGGAGAGCGGAATATAGCGTTCACCTCTCCGGTTTCCACACTGTTGCCCTGATGCATCACCAGCACACGATCAGCAATTTCGGCCACCACACCCATATCATGCGTGATAAAAATCACGCCCATCTGCATCTCTTTTTGCAGCACACGGATCAGTTGCAGAATTTGCGCCTGAATAGTGACATCCAGCGCTGTGGTCGGTTCGTCGGCTATCAGCAACGCCGGTTTACAGGAGAGTGCCATCGCAATCATCACCCGCTGGCGCATACCGCCGGAAAGCTGATGCGGGTAACTGTCGAGAATATTCCGGGCTTCGGGAATGCGCACCAGATCAAGCATCCGTAACGCTTCCGCGCGGGCGGCGCGGTGATCTTTGTTCTGGTGCAAACGGATCGATTCGGCAATTTGCTCCCCCACCGGAAAGACCGGATTGAGCGACGTCATCGGCTCCTGAAAAATCATCGCCATATCCGCGCCGCGCAGGTTGCGCATGGCGGGCTGCGAGGCGTTTCTCAGATCGACCACCTCACCGTTACGGCGACGAAATTGCATTTCCCCTTGTGAAATCTTCCCGCCGCCCTGTTCCACCAGCCGCATCAGTGCCAGTGAGGTCACGGATTTTCCGGAACCCGATTCGCCCACAATCGCCAGCGTTTCACCCCGTTTCACCTGAAAACTGAGCTGATTAACCGCCGGGATCACCTGCCCTTCATGGGCAAACTGTACGCTGAGCTGGCTGACAGCCAGCACGTGGTCGGGAGGCAGGATCAGAGGACTGTTCATGAGCGGTAAATACTGACGACGGGTGCATCACCCACCCTGGCAAAGCCGCGGTACATGCCTTCACTGTTAAAAGGCAGCACCACGTTGCCAAATTTATCCACGGCAATCATTCCGCCGCTTCCGCCCAGGGGCAGCAGTTTTTCCTGCACCACCTTGCGGGTGGCCTCTTCCAGAGAAAGACCGGCGTATTCCATCAGCGCCGCCACATCATAAGCCGCCACCGTGCGCATAAACACTTCGCCGGTGCCGGTGCTGGAAATCGCCACCGTATTATTGCTGGCATAGCACCCGGCACCAATGATCGGCGAATCGCCCACGCGCCCGGCCTGCTTGTTAGTCATACCACCGGTCGATGTCGCCGCCGCCAGATTGCCCAGAACATCCATCGCCACGGCACCCACGGTGCCAAATTTATGTTCAGGATCCAGCGGGTCATCTGAGGCAGATGCACTGAGCGATGCGCCGTCGTGATCGAGCATCACGCCGGTATCCGCCGCGATAGCACGCTGCAACTGGTCATAACGTTCCTGCGTGAAAAAATAATCCGGTCCGACCATTTCCTGGCCGTGTTCACGGGCAAACGCCTCCGCGCCCGCACCGGTAAACATCACATGCGGGCTGACTTCCAGCACCTTACGGGCGGTGAGAACAGGATTGCGAATATGGTTCACACAACTGATGGCACCGGCATCGAGCGTACGGCCGTCCATAATGCAGGCGTCTAACTCATGAGTGCCCTGATGGGTAAAAACAGCCCCTTTTCCGGCATTAAATAACGGGCATTCTTCGAGCAGACGCACCGCTTCGGTGACCGCATCCAGTGCGCTGCCGCCGGAGGCCAGAATAGCCTGTCCGCTGGTGACTATTCTCTCCAGTTCGGCTAAATAAAGTCGTTCTTTTTCAGCGCTCATTGCTGCGCGGGTAATCGCCCCTGCACCACCGTGGATCGCAATAACCGGCCGCTTCTTGTCCGAAACGGAAGCCGCTGAATTATCAGTAGAAAAACTCATTAGCGCTGCACCTTTCGATGTTGTATTTATGTATAGGAAAATGTTGAGCTGTTTTTGACTATATTTAGCCCGCAACAGTATGTAAAGCAGAAATGTCGCGCCATTAAAAGGTCGCTAATTGCTTAGATTGTTTAGGAAAAACAAATGCTGCAATTGAATATACCTGCGGGACAAATGACCAAAGAACAGCAATAATAAACGTCTTAACTGCGGATAAAAGCATCTCTGGATAAGCTTTCCGTGGCTTTTTTATTTTCTCTTTTTAGGAAATCAGTTTATGGAAACTGTTTATAACCGCCGTCGGATTAATGTGATCTCATGGCTCAGCTATTTCTTTACCGGTGGACTGGTTTCCACTCTGGGCATTGTTATCGGACCGGTGGCCACTGCATTTAACAAAGATCCGGGCTTTATCGGCCAGATGTTCTCCTTAATGAACATCGGTCTGTTCCTGCCAATCATGATCAGCGGCATTCTGATGCGTAAGTTTGATCTGGGCAAACAGCTGATGACCGGCTCTTTCATTTCCGTGCTGGTGTGTATCGCGCTGTTTATCATGCCGTCGATTACCCTGTTCGGCGTGGGCGTGTTCCTGATCGGTGCCACCGCGGGCCTGATGATGTCTATCGGCAGCTACCTGGTCGTTCGTATTAATGACGATCCGAAAAAACGTTCAGCGAACTTAATCTTCACCGACTTCTTCTTTGCGCTTTCCGGTATGACGCTGTCACTGGTGCTGGGTTTCCTGTTCAAACACGGCGCAAGCTGGCTGGCGATGTACGGCATCATGGGCGTTCTGAGCTTGCTGATGATTTTGCTGTGCGCGGGTCAGAAATTCCCGAATGTTCCGCAACCGGTTAAAAACGAAGCCAGTCATAACGTGGCGAAAGAGCCATGGGGAATCGCAGTCTTCTTCCTGTGTATTGCGTTGTTTGCTTTTGTCTTTACCGAACTGGTCTTCACGCTGTGGATGCCAAGCTGGCTGCATGAGCACTTCAGTATGGAAACAGACCGTGCCGCGATTTACATCACCACCTACTGGATGGTGAAAGCGATTGGCCTGTTCCTGAACCAGTTCACCGTGCGTTTCGTGAAACTGCGGACTTTCCTGCTAATTTCCGTGATTATCGGCATGGCAAGCCTGGCAGTGCTCACCACCAGCAATTCGCCGACGCTGGTGCTCTTTGCCGTGGGTCTGTTCGGTTTCTGTAACTCCGGTCTGTTCTCCGGCCTGATGAGCTACGGTAGCCTGCAGGTGAAAAATTCACCCCCTACGCTGACATCCGCACTGCTGACCACCAGTTCCGTCGGCACGCTGATTTTCGCGTCCTTCTCTTCTTTCATCTACAACGAGTACGGTTTGTTCTGGGCGCTGAATATCGCGACCGTTTCCTACGCGTTGCTGGTGCTGATGGTGGTGCTTGCCAGCCTGAAGAGCAAGGCAGAGAAAATTAACCACGAAGTGACCGCACACTGAGTCTCAGTGGCGAACCATAAAAAAGGGAAGGCATAAAAGCCTTCCCTTTTCTTATTGTCGTTGCTGCGTTTAAAGCTGCGGGCAACGCTGCAAACTGTTTAGCCAGGATGTTTCAGGCTGAGCGGCCAGACGACGCGCACGTCCGTGGCGGCGTAAAATCAATCCTTTGTCCTGCATTTCACTCAGATCGCGTCTGATCGTTTCGAGACTGACATCCAGCGATTGTGCCAGTTCGCTTACCTGTAGCACTTCATGTTGTTCAACCAACTGAAGGATGGCCTGATGACGATTTTTTTTAAGCACCGGTTATTCCTGTTTATATGACAGTTATGTGACGAAAGTCACAAATAACGGCAACTATAATACCCACGTTACATTGTTAATTTTGGGATCGATCTCAATTTTTCAGGAATCTTCGCAGAATTTTTACGCCTTCAGTGATTTTTGGTTCGCTGCGTTTCTCTGTCATACTATGCGCATGCTCCCTTTCCTTGCCCGGCTCCGGTGAAAATACCTGCTACGCCGGGACGAATGACTAAGGATTTTTCATGGAATTCAATACTGCCGGTCTGATCTCACTCGACGAAGCGCTGGATAAAATGCGCGCCTGCGTACCGCCTAAAACAACTCAGGAGGCCGAATCTCTGCCACTCGCTGGTGCCGCGGGGCGTATTACCGCCGCACCGGTACTTTCACCGGTTTTCGTGCCACCGTTTGATAACTCGGCGATGGACGGCTATGCGGTGCGTTGCGAAGAGTTGTGCGATGGCGCAGTGTTCCCGGTTGCAGGCAAAGCCTTTGCGGGTGCGCCTTTTCATGGCGAATGGCCGGCCGGAACCTGCATTCGTATTATGACCGGTGCACCGGTGCCTGCAGGCGCTGACGCCGTGATCATGCAGGAACAGACCGAAGTCGCGGATGCCGGTGTACGTTTCACGGCAGCCATCACCAAAGGCCAGAATATCCGTCTGACCGGTGATGACATAAAACAGGGTGACAGCGTGCTGCCTGCCGGCGTGCGGCTGGGTGCAGCAGAATTACCCCTGCTGGCCTCACTGGGCGTCACCCACGTTGATGTCTGGAAGCCGCTGAAAGTCGCGGTATTCTCCACCGGCGATGAACTGCAACCGGTGGGCACACCTTTGCAGGAAGGCCAGATTTACGATACCAACCGTTTCGCCGTGCGCCTGATGCTGGAACAACTGGGCTGCACCGTGCTGGATCTGGGCATTATCCGCGACAATCCGCAGGCATTGCGTAAAGCTTTTGAAGAAGCCAATGCGTTTGCGGATCTGGTGATTTCCAGCGGCGGCGTGTCGGTCGGTGAAGCCGATTACACTAAGCAGATCCTGGATGAACTGGGTGAAATTGGTTTCTGGAAGCTTGCCATGAAACCGGGCAAACCTTTCGCGTTCGGCAAACTTGAAAACAGCTGGTTCTGCGGTTTGCCGGGTAATCCGGTGTCGGCTGCGCTGACGTTTTATCAACTGGTTCAGCCCTTTATTGCGCAATTGTCCGGCCATACGGCCTGGCAGTTCCCGCCACGCCTGAAGGCAAAAGCGGTAACACCATTAAAAAAATCCCCCGGACGTCTCGATTTCCAGCGCGGTATTTTCAGCACCAGTGCCGAAGGTCAACTGGAAGTCCGCACCACCGGACATCAGGGCTCGCATGTGTTCAGCTCATTCAGTCAGGCCAACTGTTTCATCGTACTTGAACGCGAACGCGGCAATGTGTCGACAGGCGAAATCGTCGAAATCGAACCGTTTAACGCCCTGTTGCGGAGCTGAACATGCCTCAATTGCCGGAACTGACGGACGCCGAAATCCTGCGTTATAACCGCCAGATTGTTCTGAAAGGGTTTGATTTTGACGGTCAGGAGCAACTGAAAGCCAGTCATGTGCTGATTGTCGGACTGGGTGGTTTAGGCTGTGCCGCGGCGCAATATCTGGCGGCCGCAGGCACCGGTACATTAACGCTACTGGATTTCGATACGGTTTCGCTGTCCAACCTGCAACGCCAGACGCTGCATACGGATGCCCGGATCGGCATGCCGAAAGTGGAATCCGCCGCCATAGCGCTGGCGGCAATCAATCCGCACATCGCCATTCATCAGATTAATGCACAGGCCAGCGACGATATGCTGCGTGACCTGATCGCCGCCTGCGACGTGGTGGTCGACTGTACCGACAACGTCACCACACGGAATCAGCTGAACGGTGAATGTTTCGCACAGAAAAAACCACTGGTTTCCGGTGCCGCAATCCGTATGGAAGGCCAGCTCAGCGTATTTACCTATCAGCCGCAGGAGCCGTGTTACCGCTGCCTGAGCCGCTTATTTGGCGAAAATGCGCTGACCTGCGTGGAAGCCGGTGTGATGGCGCCGCTGGTCGGTACCATCGGCAGTTTACAGGCCATGGAAACCCTCAAGTTGCTGACAAAATGGGGTGAAACCCCGCGCGGAAAACTGCTGATGTTTGACGCCATGACGTTGCAGTTTCGCGAAATGAAGCTGATGAAAGATCCGCATTGTGAAGTGTGTGGTGATTGCTGAATCAGTCAATTCAGACACAAAAAAACCGCCTTTATCGGCGGTTTTTAAATAATGAAAACCTCTAAATCATTCGAGTTGTATCCAGGCGGCAACTGAACAAATCCCCGGGAGCATACATCAGTATGTGACCGGGGTTTGTGAAGACAGCCAACGCAGAGACAGCTTGAAGGATGACGAGGTTTAATTGATGCCCTGACTGCGCAGGTAGTCTTCGTAATTACCCGAGAAATCAATCACGCGCGTCGGTGTCATTTCCAGAATACGCGTCGCCAGCGAGCTGACGAATTCACGGTCGTGAGAAACGAAGATTAGCGTGCCTTCGTACATTTCCAGCGCCATGTTCAGCGATTCGATGGATTCCATATCAAGGTGGTTGGTTGGCTCATCCATAATCAGGATGTTCGGACGTTGCATCATCAGTTTCCCGAATAACATACGGCCTTTTTCACCCCCGGAAAGCACTTTCACTTTCTTCTTGATATCGTCCTGACCGAACAGCAGGCGGCCTAACACACCGCGCACGGCCTGCTCGTCGTCTTTCTCGGATTTCCACTGGCTCATCCAGTCGAAGACGTTCAGGGTGTCATCGAATTCATATTCATGATCCTGCGCGTAATAACCGATTTTGGCGTTTTCAGACCATTTTACTGAACCGCTTTCCGGTTCATGCTCACCGACCAGCGTTTTCAGCAGGGTTGATTTACCAATACCGTTAGCACCCAGAATCGCGACTTTCTCGCCCACTTCCAGCATCAGGCCGAGGTTTTTAAACAGCGGACCGTTATCAAAACCTTTGGTGATTTTTTCCACTTCCAGCGCATTTCGGAACAATTTCTTGTCCTGCTCGAAGCGCATGTAAGGGTTCTGACGGCTGGATGCTTTGATTTCATCAAGCTGAATTTTATCAATCTGACGGGCACGGGAAGTCGCCTGTTTAGATTTTGAGGCGTTCGCGCTGAAGCGGCTGACGAACGATTGCAGTTCAGCAATCTGCGCTTTCTTCTTGGCGTTATTGGCGCTGAGAAGTTCACGCGCCTGCGTCGCCGCCGTCATGTATTCGTCGTAGTTGCCCGGATAAACACGCAGTTCACCGTAGTCAAGATCCGCCATGTGCGTACACACCATGTTCAGGAAGTGACGGTCATGCGAAATGATGATCATGGTGCTGTTACGTTCGTTCAGCACCTGCTCCAGCCAGCGAATGGTATCGATGTCCAGGTTGTTCGTCGGTTCGTCGAGCAGCAGGATTTCCGGATCGGAGAACAGCGCCTGCGCCAGCAAAACACGCAATTTAAAGCCCGGTGCGATTTCGCTCATCGGGCCATAATGTTGTTCGACAGGAATACCCACGCCCAGCAGCAATTCACCCGCACGGGATTCCGCGCTGTAGCCGTCCATTTCACCGTAAGCGACTTCCAGATCAGCCACTTTGTAGCCGTCTTCTTCACTCATTTCCGCCATAGCGTAAATGCGGTCGCGCTCTTCCTTCACTTCCCACAATTCGGTGTGGCCCATGATCACGGTGTCCAGCACGCTGAACTGTTCGAAGGCGAACTGATCCTGGCGCAATTTACCCAGACGCTCGTTCGGGTCCAGCACGACGTTACCGCCAGAAGGCACTAAGTCGCCGCCGAGGATCTTCATGAAAGTGGACTTGCCACAACCGTTCGCGCCAATCAGGCCGTAACGGTTACCGCCGCCAAATTTCACGTTAATGTTTTCAAATAACGGCTTGCTGCCGAATTGCATGGTGATGTTGTAAGTACTTAGCACAACGCTCGCTCTTAATTGGGAAATGTGATTTGGCGCGCATTATGCCACAACAGCGCGTCAGGATCGCCTGTAGTTATGTTCATTTTTCACTCAATAGCTAAAAAAAAGCCTGGCGGATGACTTTTCAGAAAGCAACAAAAGCAAAAAACCCGGCCGGAGCCGGGTTTGTCGTACAACCGCTGAAATCAGAAGTTGTAGCCGATTACGCCGTAGTAACCCCAGCCGGTGGACTTCACATCGAAGTTACCGTTACCGAAGTTCAGCTCAGCGCCGTCAGCCCACTGGCCGCCGTTGTGGAAGTAACGCGCCACGAACGAGTAATGCCAGTGTGTATAGTTCAGTGACAGGATATGGCTGGAGGCGATAGAGTTATTAGAACGCGCTTTGTTGCCGTTCAGATCACGGAAATCGTCGTCACCCAGTGAGGAACCCCAGTCGAAGTTGGTGAACCCGATATAGCTCAGGTTGCCGCCCCACAGTTGCGTCAGAGGAACGAAATACTTCACTTTGAAACGGTAACCGTCCCAGCTGTTTTCGTTCGCTGCACCGTAGTTTTCCCACTGATATTTCGCATACACGTTCAGAGACAGGCTCATCGGCAGACCGGTGTCGATGTCGGTGCCCAGCCCCATGTACCAGGTATTCTGACGGTTATCGCTGTCCGGGCCCATGTCGTAGATATAGTTGTTAGCGAAGTACCATTCTTTGAACGGACCGAAGCTCAGATCAGTGCCGGTCAGCTTATCAATAGAGAAACGTGGTTCGATTTCCATAAACAGCGGAGAACCGTTCTTATCCCAGATACCGGTGTCATTGCCGTTACCGGCACCAAAGGTTTTAGGAATATCGATATAGCCGTAGAAATCAAACCAGTCTTTGTGCGCAAACGCTTCATATTCAAGGTAAACATCGTTACGCAGCGTAGGCCCGAAACGGGTATCGGCGCTGCCTACAACGTTGACACTTTGGTGCCACCAGTCAGAAACAAATTCGCCATTGCTATCATCAGCGAGCACGGTCGCGCTGTAGGACAAAGCCATCAAAGCGCCTGCTGCAATAATTTTATTTTTCATATTTTTACCCGAAGCGGGGGGTGGGACAACGTCTTGCCACTTTCAGACGTTGCATAAAACAAACCCTAAAACTGTGATCCGCAACCGATTGCTGCGCATAGTGCAAAAAACCTGCAATTTCCAGTTACTTCCTACAAGAGTCGACTTTTCTTAGCTAATAAATAGATTTGGTCAAGGTTTGTCAATTTCTGTTTCATTCCGATACATCTCCAATGTGATATCGATCACACTTATGTTTCAGGACGATTTTATTCAGCACGGAGTGATGCAAAAAAGTCATCGTTGATAAAATGACCATTCGTTATTTGTCATGCTATAATCATGACAAATAACGGTGCGGAGGCACACATCATGAATTCAAAAATTACCGGGCTGTCTTCCAGCTCTGTGCAAGATTCTGCAACGCCGCTTTGGCAATCTGCGGGCCTTCCCGCAAGCAGCGGAATCAGTCTGATAAATGCCATACAAAAAGGATTTCCGGTTGATAGTATCAGCCGTCTTAATACTGAGCTGGGATGGCCAAAAATGGTGTTACTGGAAATCATGGGCATTAACGAACGCAACTATGCACGGCGTAAAGCCGGGAACGGATTGCTGAAAAGTGAAGAGAGTGAACGTGTGGCACGGCTGGTGCGCATCGTGGATGCAGCAACAGATTTGTTCGAAGGAGATCGTGTCTCGGCGCTGGAATGGTTCACCCGCCCTGCTCCGGCACTGGATGGTTCGCGCCCGCTGGAACTGCTGTCTTCTGAAGCTGGCGCGGTGGAAGTCAGCCGCCTGATTGGTCGTCTCCAGCACGGTGTTTTCAGTTGAAGCTGTTTCGTATCGTGCAGACCCGCCACCTGGCGACAGCCTGGTCGGGAGCCGGTGCGCAACTTTACGGCGGTCGCTGGAATCCGCCGGGCAGGTCGGTGGTTTATGTCACCACCAGCATCTCGCTGGCGATCCTGGAAATCCTGGTGCATGTGCAAAACAGCATGCTGATGCGTTCCTATACCTTGCTCAGTATTGAGGTGCCAGAGGAATGGCTTGATACGCTGGAAGTTTCAGAGCTGGCCGCCGACTGGCGTAGCGCCTCGGTGCCTGACAGCACACAACGTCAGGGTGACACCTGGCTGGCGGAAGGTGAATACGTCGGGCTGAAAGTGCCGTCAGTGATTGTGCCGTCAGAATACAACGTATTGCTCAATCCACAGCATCCGGCTTTTGCCGATTTACTGAGTTCAGTCGAACGCGAGCCAATGATGTTTGATCCGCGCCTTCAGTAAAGCGCGGGTCAGTTGTCGGTCAGAAAATCATTCTGTTTTGCGATTGCTGCGATAAATCAGTGCCAGTGCGACGATCAAACAGGGAATCGCCGCAATCCGGTGCCATGACAAGGCGATCTGCGGATTATCCAGCCAGCCGAAATTATCAATCAGCATACCCATTGCCAGTTGCCCGAGGATTACCGCAACTGTTGCCACTGCCGTCCCGACACGGGGTACCGCTGTCACCATCACAATGATGTACGGCACGCCAAATAATGCGCCCGCGAGCTGCCACTTTGGCACGGTGAGCAAGGTTTGCGGCTGCGGTGTTTGCAAAAACAGTACCAGCACTGCGGTAATGGCAGCCCCGACGCTAAACGTCAGGAATGCACTTTTCAGTACGCCCACTTTCTCGCCTAACTGCCCGTTAACCGCCGCCTGCATACTCAGCGCGGCACCCGCCACAATGGCCAGAATAATCATAGTCAGTTCAGTCATGGTTCAGTCCCAGGCAATTAAAACAAGCGCAGCAATGATAAACAGCAGCGCCAGCAGGCGTTCACCGCCGACTTTTTTATGCGGTGTCCCAAACCAGCCGTAATGGTCGATCAGCACGCTTTTCGCCACCTGCCCTGACAAAATCGCAATCATGGTCATGCCGATCCCAATCACCGGCGTCGAGAGCGTCAGCACCACAACATAGACCGGCCCGAGCACGCCGCCGAGTAATTTCCACCCCGGTTGCCCGGTGAAAGAGGGTGCATTACGCGGGCTGAAAAACAGCACCAGCAGGCCGGTCAGTACCGCGCCCACACCAAAAATACTCAGTGTGGCCCACAAATGCCCCACTTCAGTTCCCAGCGGACCAATCAGCCCGGCCTCCAGTGAAAGCCCCATCCCCGCCAGGACGACCAGCGGAATTAACATCAGATTCATCATTGTCCTGCTTTGCTTTTTTAAGAGGCGGCGACTATAACGTGGCATAACTATGCAAAAAACAGCAAAATCAGGAAAATACCTTTGCGGAAAATACACAGATGAAAGGTTTTAATCAGATCACTATCCAGTCTTTGCGCCTGTATATCGCGGTACTCGATCAGGGAAGCTTTTCAGAAGTGGCGCGGCGTGAGGCGATGTCGCCGTCAACCGTATCGCGGGTGATTTCCCAACTGGAGCAGGCGTTACAGACGCAACTGCTGTATCGCAACACCCGCGCCGTCAGCCCGACAGAATCCGGTAAACTGCTGGCCGGACATGCGCGACAGGTGCTGGCGCAACTCGATCTTGCCACTCTGGATTTGCAGGAGCAGGACAGCGAACCCGGCGGACTGGTGCGCATCAATGCGCCTGTAGTGTTCGGTCAGCGACATCTTGCGCCGTGGTTGCATGAGCTGAGTACCCGTTATCCGCGCCTGCATATCGAGCTGATGCAGACCGACGATTTTGTCGATCCGTTGCAGGACAGCGTTGACCTGCTCATCCGTATCGGTGTGATGGCGGATTCTACGTTACAGGCGCGTACACTCGGCCATCAGACTTTTCGTCTTGCCGCCAGCCCTGCTTATCTGGCCCGCGCAGGAAAACCGGGAACGCCGGAGGATTTAGCCAGTCACAGTTGTCTGGTGTTCAAGGGATTTGCCGGTCCGCAACGCTGGTACTTCCGCCAGCCGGATCAGGAATGGCACTCGCTGCATCTGGGGGGATTACTGACCAGTAATAACGCGGAAACGCTGACGCAGGCGGCTATCGACGGCATGGGGCTGGTGGTCTTTCCCACCTGGCTGATTGGCGATGCCCTGCGCGACGGACGTCTGGTCAGCGTGCTGGAAAGTTATCAGGTATCGACCTCGCCTGAACCGCAGACAATATCAGCGTTGTATCCGAACAGCCGCCGCCCGTCGATCAAAGTCCGTGCAGTGATTGATTTTCTGGTGGAGAAATTTGGCAGTCCGGCGTACTGGGAGTGATACCGCTCCGTTCGGCAAGCTTTCTAAACCGCCCGCAGGATCTTAAATTCAAAGGCAGACTGTTTTTATCTTTGCTCCTCCCCCTGCGAAGCGGGAGGCTGGGAGGGGGGTTTAAGGGCTAACACCGAATCAAAGCCAACCTTAACTCTTTGATTCTTTTTTAATACCCCACCCCAACCCTCCCCTTCGCAGGGGAGGGAGCTTTATGGGCAGCGGCGATATGCCGTCCCCCAAGTCAGTGTAAACCGACGCCCACGGTTTTGACTTTGAAGTTGAAGTTGAAGTTGAAGTTGAAGATTAAATCCTCAACTCCATCCCCACATGCGGTATCCCATCTTCATCATAAATTTCGCTATACGCCACAAATCCCAGTCTGCCGTAGAACCCCTGCAAATGCGCCTGAGCGGAAATGGCGACACGCGCACCCGGCCAGTGTTTCTGGCAGGCAGCCAGTGCCTGTTCCATCAGCTGATAACCCAGTTTCAGGCCGCGTGCAGAGGGAGCGACAATCACCCGTCCGATCGCCACGTCATCTTCGAAACGCAGAATACGCGCGTAGGCGGCAATCTTGCCGTCCAGCCAGGCGATGATATGACGGTTTTCACCGGTCAGATCCTGTCCGTCGATATCCTGATAAACACAGGTTTGTTCCACCACAAATACTTCACTTCGCAGTGCCAGAATGGCGTAAAGCTGCGCCACGTTCAGTTCACTGTGATGATAATCCTGCCAGTGAAGCGATGATGATTCCGTCATGAGTGAATGCCCTGCCTGTTTTCTGAAAGCCAAAAAAGAGATATTCCTGAGAATATCTCTTTTTAACACCGGTTTTACAGCCAATTTATCAGGCAGATTGCTTCAGCGGCGGCGTGCGAACCGGTGCATTACCGGCGGTGTAATACGCCGCAGTACTACGCGGTAAGGGCTGACGGCCACGGATTTTATCGGCAATCTTTTCGGCGATCATGATCGTTGTCGCATTCAGGTTGCCGGTAATGATCTGCGGCATGATGGACGCGTCTACCACGCGCAGCGCCTGCAATCCATGAACCCGCCCTTCTCCGTCGACCACCGCCATCTCATCGGTGCCCATTTTACAGGAGCACGACGGATGGAAAGCTGTTTCCGCATGTTCGCGGATAAAGGCATCCAGCTCTTCGTCAGTCTGCACATTTTCGCCCGGACTGATTTCGCGACCGCGGTAAGGATCCAGCGCCGGTTGATTCATGATTTCACGCGTAATGCGGATGGCGTCACGGAACTCCTGCCAGTCCTGATCCGTCGCCATGTAATTAAACAGGATGCTCGGATGCTGGCGCGGATCTTTCGATTTCACCTGAACGCGGCCACGGCTGGGTGAACGCATTGAACCGACATGCGCCTGAAAACCGTGCTCTTTTACCGCGTTACTGCCGTTGTAATTAATCGCCACCGGCAGGAAGTGATACTGAATATTCGGCCAGGCAAATTCTTCACGGCTGCGGATAAAACCGCCCGCTTCAAACTGATTGCTGGCACCGACGCCGGTGCCTTTAAACAGCCACTCGGCACCAATCGCCGGCTGGTTGTGCATCTGTAATGCCGGATACAAAGAGACCGGCTGCGTACAGCTGTATTGCAGGTACATTTCCAGATGATCCTGCAAATTCTCGCCGACACCCGGCAGGTCGTGCACCAGCGGAATATCCAGACGGTTCAGCAGTTCCGCTGCGCCGACGCCGGAACGTTGCAGAATTTGCGGAGAGGCAATCGCGCCGCTGCACAGCAACACTTCGCGTTTCGCCTTCGCTGTTTTGGCGTTGTATTCATCACCGTGGAAATAGCTGACACCCACCGCGCGCTTGCCGTCGAACAGGATCCTGTCGGTCAGCGCGTGGGTCAAAATGGTCAGATTAGCGCGCGGTTTGGCCTGATCCAGATACCCGCGGGCAGTACTCGCACGACGGCCATTCGGGGTGACGGTTCTGTCCATCGGGCCGAAACCTTCCTGTTTGAACCCATTCAGGTCATCCGTGCGTGAATACCCCGCCTGTACACCGGCTTCAATCATCGCGCCGAACAGCGGATTATTGCCGTTTTTTGGCGTTGCTACGCTCACCGGTCCTTCGCCACCGTGGAAGTCATTCGGGCCGATATCGCGGGTTTCTGCTTTACGGAAATAAGGCAGACAGTCCAGATAACTCCAGTCTTCCAGACCCGGTGCTTTCGCCCAGTTATCAAAATCCATCGCGTTACCGCGGATGTAACACATCCCGTTGATCAGCGACGAACCGCCAAGCCCTTTGCCCCGTCCGCATTCCATGCGACGGTTATTCATGTGCGGTTCCGGGTCAGTTTCATACGCCCAGTTGTAACGACGTCCCTGTAACGGAAACGCCAGCGCCGCAGGCATCTGCGTGCGAAAATCCAGACGATAATCCGGGCCGCCCGCTTCCAGCAGCAAAACGGTCACATTGCTGTCTTCCGTCAGCCGGGTGGCGAGCACGTTGCCGGCAGAACCGGCACCGATAATGATGTAATCGTAATCCATTGAATCTCCTCTGTTGCAGCGGATCAAAATACTGAGCTGAATTCGCCCAGCTCGACCTGCACGGATTTGATTTGGGTGTAATGCTCAAGCGTGGTGATGCCGTTTTCGCGGCCAACACCCGAGTGTTTATAGCCGCCAACCGGCATTTCTGCGGCGGATTCGCCCCAGGTATTAACCCAGCAAATCCCGGCTTCGAGCTTGTGGATGGCGCGGTGGGCGCGGTTGAGATCCCGCGTTACCAGGCCGGCGGCCAGACCATATTCAGTATCATTGGCGCGGCGGATCACTTCTTCTTCGCTTTCATAAGTCAGAATGCTCATCACCGGCCCGAAGATTTCTTCACGCACAATCAGCATGTCATCACGACAATCGGTGAAGACCGTCGGCGCGACGTAAGCGCCTTTGGCGTATTCGCCGGTGGTGACGGGCCCACCACCGGTCAGCAGTGTCGCGCCTTCACGCTTGCCGCTTTCGATATAACGCAGCACCGATTCCCTATGCGCAAAACTGACCAGCGGGCCAAAGTTGACATTTTCATCTGTCGGATCACCTAAGCGAATGCGTTTCACCCGTTCCAGCACTTTGGCTTCGAACGCTTTGTGCAAGGTTTTGGGGATAAACACACGGGTGCCGTTGGTACACACCTGACCGGAACTGTAGAAATTCGCCATCATCGCAATGTCGGCAGCTTTATCAAGATCCGCATCATCAAAGATGATCAACGGCGATTTACCGCCCAGTTCCATGGTCACGTCTTTCAGCGTGGAAGCCGACGCGCTGGCCATGACTTTCTTGCCGGTTTTAATGCCGCCGGTGAAAGACACTTTGGCAATGTCCGGATGCTCGGTTAATGCCTGCCCGACGCTGGCCGCACCGGTTACCACGCTAAACACGCCGTCCGGCACACCGGCTTCGGTGTAGATTTCTGCCAGTTTCAGTGCGGTCAGCGACGTGTTTTCGCTCGGTTTGAACACCATCGCGTTACCGGCTGCCAGTGCAGGGGCAGATTTCCACAAGGCAATCTGAATCGGGTAGTTCCAGGCACCGATACCGGCGACCACGCCCAGCGGCTCACGGCGGGTATAGACGAATGAAGAATCCCGCAGCGGAATTTGCTGGCCTTCAATCGCCGGGATTAATCCGGCGTAATACTCCAGCACATCCGCGCCGGTGACGATATCCACAGCCCGTGTTTCAGACAGCGGTTTACCGGTGTCGGCCGTTTCAATGGCGGCCAGTTCGTCATTGCGCTCACGCAGAATATCCACGGCGCGGCGCAGAATACGGGCGCGGCTCATGGCCGTCATCGCGGCCCAGACTTTCTGGCCTTTCTGCGCTGATTTCACTGCCAGATCGACATCCGCATGCGTTGCGGATTGCACGGTCGCAATCACTTCGCCGTTGGCCGGATTGACTGCATCGAAGGTTTCATCCCCGGTGCTGTCCTGAAAACGCCCGTTGATATAAAGTTTTTGTTTGCCGTAGCGGGACATACCTCTCTCCTCGGTCTGTGCGGTCTGAAAGTTTTCAGCCCGGTTTACTGCGCAGTAACGCGCGGCGCGATCTGCGATTCGATATGGCTGTGCGTGATTTGCATCGCCTCGGCGCGGTTGAACCCTTTACCGCTGAGCGCGCCGCGCAGCCACAGGCCATCAATCAGTGCGGCGGTGCTCTGCGCCGCCAGACGCGCCTCACTTTTAGGCAGAAAGCGTCTGAATTCAGAACATAAATTTGAATAGAGCCGGCGGCTGTTAACCTGTTGCAGCCGGTACAACTGCGGGTGGTGCATGCTGCTCGCCCAGAAGGCCAGCCAGGTTTTCATCGCCGCGCTGTTGGTCTGACTGTCGTCAAAATTAGCTTCTGCAATTGCATGCAGCCGCGCCGTCGGTGCGGTATCCGTCAGTTGCGATAGCCGCAACTGCACACCTTCCCCCAGGCGACTGAGCAAAAAGCGCATGGTCGCTTCCAGCAGTCCATTCTTGTCACGAAAGTAGTGACTGATGATGCCGTTGGAGACGCCAGCACGGCGGGCAATTTGCGAAATCGAAGCATCATGCATCCCGACTTCGTTCACTGCGGCCAGTGTTGCCTCAATTAATTGCTGCCGTCTGATGGGCTGCATTCCTACTTTGGGCATGGTTCCGGCTCCTGAAAATGAGCGGGTTGAAGCACGCTTAAAAAACTTTTTTACGCGCCTGCTCAACCTCGTTACAACGCTCTGACACCCCCTATTTAACTTTTTTTTGATTGAACGTTCAATTAAAAATGCATATATTTTATTACCAATACGTTAGTAATTTGTATGAATTTTGGGATTTTAAAGCATCTATTTTATTGAAAAATAGTGATTAATTAACATAACAGGGGAAAAGATGGCGATTGCCGATACGACAGAGAGAAAGAGCGAAAAACCGCGCGACCCGCTGAACAAGGTTGTGTTCTTCACCTCCGCCGGGCTGATTTTAGCCTTCACATTAATGACCATTTTCTTCACCGATTTATCGGGGAAATGGATCAGCCTGACCCTTAACTGGGTGTCCGCCACCTTCGGCTGGTATTACATGCTGGCGGCTACGCTGTACATCGTGTTTGTAGTGTTCATAGCCTGTTCACGTTTTGGTTCGATCAAACTGGGCCCTGAACAATCCAAACCCGAATTCAGCATGATGAGCTGGGCCGCAATGCTGTTTGCTGCCGGGATCGGCATCGATCTGATGTTCTTCTCGGTTGCCGAACCGGTCACGCAATACATGTTGCCGCCGGAAGGCAACGGGCAAACGCTGGAGGCGGCGCGGCAGGCCATGACCTGGACGCTGTTCCACTACGGGCTGACCGGCTGGGCGATGTACGCACTGATGGGCATCGCCCTGGGCTATTTCAGCTACCGCTATAACCTGCCGCTGACCATCCGTTCAGCGCTGTACCCGATTTTTGGCAAACGCATTAACGGTCCGATCGGCCACAGCGTGGATATCGCTGCCGTGGTCGGGACTATTTTTGGTATCGCCACCACGCTCGGCATTGGTGTGGTACAGCTTAACTACGGCCTGAAAGTGCTGTTCCATATTCCGGAAAACCTGACCGTTCAGGCCGCACTGATCCTGCTTTCTGTGATTATGGCGACGGTGTCGGTAACCTCCGGTGTGAACAAAGGCATCCGGATTCTGTCGGAACTCAACGTGCTGCTGGCGCTGGGGCTGATTCTGTTCCTGCTGTTTTTCGGCAACACCGAATTCCTGCTCAATGCGCTGGTGCTCAATATTGGCGATTACATCAACCGTTTTATGGGGATGACGCTCAATACCTTTGCCTTTGACCGGCCAACCGAATGGATGAACAGCTGGACCCTGTTCTTCTGGGCCTGGTGGGTGGCGTGGTCGCCGTTTGTCGGCCTGTTCCTGGCGCGTATCTCACGCGGACGCACCATTCGTCAGTTCGTGCTCGGCACCCTGATTATTCCGTTCGTCTTCACCCTGCTGTGGCTGTCAATTTTCGGTAACAGTGCGCTGTATCAGATCCTGCATGGCAATCTGGATTTTGCCAACGAAGTGATTTCACACCCTGAACGCGGCGTTTACAGCCTGCTGGCACAGTATCCGGGCTTTACGCTGAGCGCGTCCGTCGCAACCATCACCGGCCTGCTGTTTTATGTCACCTCGGCGGATTCCGGCTCGCTGGTGCTGGGTAACTTCACCTCAAAACTGGCAGACATTAATAACGATGCGCCAAACTGGCTGCGGATTTTCTGGTCCGTCACCATCGGCGTGCTGACGCTGGGTATGCTGATGACCGACGGTGTTTCCGCGCTGCAAAACACCACGGTGATTATGGGTCTGCCGTTCAGCTTTGTGATTTTCTTCATTATGGCCGGATTGTATAAATCGCTGCGCCTGGAAGATTACCGCCGCGCCAGTACCCAGCAGACTCTGGCTCCGCTGCCTGCCACCAGCGACGCGGCACTGAACTGGAAACAACGTTTGTCGCGGGTGATGAATTACCCCGGCACGCGCCATACGCAGAAAATGATGGACACCGTTTGCCGCCCTGCGATGCAGGAAGTGGCGCAGGAGCTGGAGCTGCGCGGGGCAAAAGTGATTTTTAACGAGCACGAGCCGCAGGAAGACGAGAAAATCGGGCCGCTGGAATTGCAGGTCGCGTTGGGCGAAGAGCAAAACTTTGTCTATCAGATCTGGCCGGTACGCTATGCGGTGCCTGCCTTTACCTATCGCGCACGCGCCGGTAAATCGCATTATTACCGTCTGGAAACCTTCCTGCTGGAAGGCACGCAGGGCAATGACCTGATGGACTTCACCCAACATCAGGTGATCAATGACATTCTGGATCAGTACGAGCGTCATCTGAACTTCCTGCACATCAACCGCGAAGCGCCGGGCAACACCCTCACCTTCCCGGAACTGCCGGTCTGATAAGAACCCACAAAAAAACCCGCGCCATGCGGGTTTCTTATACGCTTACATACCCTTTTCCCTTTCTCCCCACAGGTTCAACAACGGAGAACATCCTTTGCGGGAGGTATTCAGGGCAGTTTGAATTAACGTCCGTAAACCGGCTGGTTAAGCTTTTCTGCCTTATGCACATCACTGCTTTTCACCCCGGCACTGGAGAGTTTTTCTTCCGCTTCCTCAATATCTTCACTGTCGATTTCCAGTGATTCCTGACTGATACCCTGAGAAGGCGTCAGCGCCAGTTCCACCAGGATCGGGAAGTGATCTGAGCCCATAAAATCAAGACGTTTAAGATCAATGAGCGTGAAATCTTTGCTGTGGAAAACGTGATCCAGCGGCCAGCGCAGGAACGGATAGCTGGCGTGAAACGTGTTGTACATGCCGCGACCGCGACGCGGATCCAGCAGGCCGCTGATTTTCATAAACAGGCGAGTGGTGCGCGACCATGCCACATCATTCAGATCACCGGTGACGATGGTCGGATAAAGTGCTTTGGCGGCGGTATGCCCAACGGCGATCAGCTCGCCGTCACGGGCGGTAGACTCATCCGCTTCCGTCGGACTGGGCGGCATCGGGTGCAGACAGTGCAAAATCACCTGCTCGCCTGACGGCAGTTCAGCGCGAAAATGCATGGAGGGAATGTCATCAGCCACCAGATACTGAATCTTCGCCGCCTGCATCGGCAGGCGCGAATACACATGCATACCGTACAGATTTTCCAGCGGACAACGCAGGCTGTGCGGGTAATCAGCATCCAGTTCTGCCATCTGATCTTCCCACCACTGATCGGTTTCCAGCAGCACCAGAATATCCGGTTGATAATGCCTGACCTGCGCCAGTAATTTTTCCGGTTCACGGTTGGTGGTCAGCACGTTGCTGTTCATGATCGTGATCCGTGAATGACCGTTGGGCACGGTTTTCTTCACCTGTAACGGATACAGGCGGGTATAAGGCAAAATCCACCAGCTCTGATACGCCATGCAGGCAACGGTCAGGATGATCACCGTGGTGGTGATCGCATCACCAAACGGCATAATGGCCAGTTCAGTCAGCAGAAAAAACAGGCACAGCGAAGCCATCTGTAAACGCGGAAAATCCCAGACACGCACCCACCAGTGCTGATTTTTAGAAAGAGGAAGGAGCGTCAGCAGAGTCATAATGACTGTCAGTACGCAAATGGTGATTCTCAGTGCTTGCATGGGTTATCGACCCTGATAAAAAAGCAAAAATAATACCCTGAATATGAAGGATATTTGTTGTTAACTGATTGTGACTGAAAAAAAGGGAGATGTCGCCGCCTTCTCATGTCATCAGAAAAAGGCGGCAAATTTAGCAAAGATTATTTTGTTGCGGCGGCCTGTTCAGGCACATGGCACCAGTTGTGCTGCTCGACAATCCCGCCATTTGGCGAGGTATAACCCATACAGCCCAGAATAGAGTCATACAGCTTTTCATGGAAAACAGGCGTTTTCGCGACAGCCAGTTTTTGCAGCTGTTCGAAACTGGCCTTGTTCTGATCATTGGACAGGAATTTGTCTGACGCCCAGACCATGATCGGCACCGTGCGTTGCTCAGCCGGAGCATGATCACGCGGGGTACCGTGGAAGTGCATACTTTTGGAAATCGACTCACCATGATCGGAGGCATAGAACACGATTGCATTCTTATCGCGCAACTGGTCAAAAACCTGCGACAGGAAGTAATCGGTATACAGCAATGAATTATCATAAGCGTTGATCATTTCCTGGGTAGAACAGGAATCATCAATGCCCATACATTCCGGCTTATATTTGGCAAAAGAACGTGGATAGCGATCCGAATACAGGTAATGCGACCCCTTGGTATGCAGGATAATCAGGTGCTTACCTTTCGGATGGTTATTCATCGAGTCTTTCATTTCATCGATGAGCAACATGTCATCCACCGGTTTACCGGCGTTGCGCTTCTCAGAGGCGATGTTTTCACGCAACGAATAATCATCCGCACGGGTTTTGTTATAGAACCAGGCTTCACTCTGCATGGAATATAGCTCTGAACTCCAGCCATTGCTTTTCAGCACGGAAAACACGTTCATTTCTTTCAGCGTGCGCTGTGGCTCTTCAGACGCCCCGCCTTCGCGGACAAACATACAGCGCAGGGAAAGCTTGGTGGCGGTATCACAGGAATAACCCTGCAGGGCGACCAGATTCTTCTCTTTGTCGAGATTGGGCGTGTTGTCACGATCGTAGCCGTACAGCCCCATGTGGTCGCGGCGGGCGCTCTCACCGATCACAAACACCACATACATATCTTTGGCATCCGCCGGTGCGGTATACGTGAAGTGTTTGGCCGGATCGAACAGATTTTTGGTGTCTTCCGCCTGACTGTAGCTGCTGTAAGAATACAAACCCAGTGCTGAAAGCCAGTTGGATGGCGAATAGGTTCCGGCCACCACGCCGCCGTAACTCGCCATCATGCGGTTGTTTACGATGTCGTGACGATCCTGCACTTTACCCATCAGCTGAAGCGGCATATAGCAAAGCAGGCCGGAGACCGCGAGCAACAGGGTTTTGACCGCCAGTTTTTTAAAGGTCGTTTGTTTCAGTGCCGCGCCCGGCATTTTGCTCAGCCACAGCAGCAGTACCGGCAACACACTCACCAGTACTGTCCAGGCGATGAAATGTGTCCCGATAGATTCTTTCGATAAATCAATGGAATCAGACGCCAGCGCCGCCGCTAAAATTCCGTAGCCGATATCGACGTTAAACAGAATCATGTAGTAACTGGCGGCGGCGGATGAAATCACAATGGCGGTCATCAGCACACGGAAAATAGTTTTTCCGGTGTAAGACAGCAACATACAAAGGAAATAGACCAGCGCGAAGCAGGCCACCATTTCGACAGCAATCGACAAGGCATTGTCATAATGCAGTTGCTGATAACGACGGATAAAAATCGGAAGGTTTAGCAGAAGCCCAAGATAAAGTGCAATGAACAAAGAAATGCTCTGTTGCGAAAGTGAACGAATTTTATGCATTGGTAATAACTGGCTCTTTTGTGAGTCTGGTTGCGTCGAACTGACCGCTCGTACCGGAGGTTGGAACCCACTCCTTAGGACATTCAGACTCCGGGCCGGGCATTTTCGTTCAAACTGATTGGTTTCTTCCAATGTGATAATGTAACGAAATTAACGAAATCCTTAATTTTCAATGAAATGAAAAATACAGTTCTCCCATGTTTTCACGCAATTTTTCTCTTTTATTGAGAAAACTTGTGATCAGCAGCGGGAAAAGAAAGCGTAAAACACGTTTCTCCCTGTGGGGAACTGGTCACGCTTACACTGCCCTGATGCAGGGCCATAATGGCCTGAACAATCGACAATCCAAGACCGCTGGAGCTGCCGCCTTCGCTGCGGGAAGCATCGGCGCGGTAGAAGCGGTCGAAAAGTTTTCCGAGTTTTTCCGGCGGGACAGGCTCCCCCTGACTGATCACATGGATATTCATACCTTTTCCCTGCGGTTCGGCGCGCAACAAGATGGCACTTCCCTCGCGGCCATAACGCACTGCATTTGCCACCAGATTACTGAGCGCGCGCTGGAATAAAATGGCATCGGCATGCAGCACGCCCGCGCCTTTGCCGCCCAGCGTCATACCGCGCTCCTCCGCCAGGCCCTCAAAATATTCCTGAATGCGGATCATTTCAGATGAAACATCGATGGCCGTGATCGTCAGAACGGAACGTGCATCTGAAGCCCGCGCCAGAAACAGAATGTTTTCCACCATACGTGAAATGCGTTCCAGCTCTTCCATATTGTTCGCCAGCAGCGTTTCGTATTCTTCCACCGTGCGCGGCTGGTATAACGCCACCTGACAATGCCCCATCAGCGCCCCTACCGGCGTACGGATTTCATGCGCCAGATCGGCGGAAAATTGCGTCAGCCGCTGATACCCTTCGGCAAGCCGGTCGAGCATGTCGTTGAAAGAATAAATCAACTGCTGCAATTCCTGCGGCGCGTTCTCAGAAGACAATCGCGTAGACAGACTGGCCGGATGGATCTGCGCCGCCTCATGCGCCATATTGCGCAGCGGCCGCAATCCGCGGCGGATCACCAGATAACCCAGCGCGGCAATCAGCAAATAAGCGAACAACACCGCGCCAATGATTTCCCAGCGAAAAGTCTGTAACAGACGCGACTCCTCGGTCATGAAATGCGCGCCGGTGATTTCAACTGTCCGTCCGTCCTGAATTTTTACCGCCGCACGGGCAAAGCGTACCGGCGTGCCATCAGGGGCGGCGAGATGATGCACCGTATTCAGCGTCAGCGGCTGACCGTCCGCCACCGCCGCCACCGGCGGCAATGCCAGCCGTGACGGATTGACGTTGATCAGCAGCTTCTCACCGGACAGACCAAACGTCAGGATATCGCGCTCGTTGCCGAGCATATTTTCAAACAGACCGGGATTACGGCTGAGTTGCGACAGCGGGAATTCGTTGGCCAGCAGATGACGGAAATACTGCACGCGGCCACTGACCTGATAATCCGCGCGTCGCACCAGCTCTTTATCCATCGAGTAATAAAGATAAAATCCCACCGCACTGACCACCAGCGAGGCGATCAGCGCGAACAGTAAGGTCGCGCGAAGCGTCAGCGACATGGCGCGTTTCGGGAGGTGAGTCAATTGACGATCACTCATGTCGCACTTCGCATACGTAGCCAATGCCACGCACGGTGTGGATCAGTTTCACCTCAAATGCCCGGTCAACTTTGGCACGCAGACGCTTAATGGCGACATCCACCACATTGGTATCGCTGTCGAAATTCATGTCCCAGACCTGGGAGGCAATCATAGTGCGCGACAGCACCTCGCCCTCGCGGCGCATCAGCAACTGCAACAACATGAATTCCTTGTTGGTCAGCGCGATGGTCTGATCCTGACGGGTCACGCGCCGGCGCAGCACATCAAGATTCAGATCCGCCACCGAATACACATCCGGCTCACGGGCGGCCGGGCGGCGCAGCAAAGTGCGGATACGCAACACCAGTTCGGTGAAGGAGAACGGCTTGATGAGATAATCGTCAGCACCCAGCTCCAGCCCGTGAATGCGATCCTGCACTTCATCGCGGGCGGTGAGAAACAACACCGGTACGTCGCTTTTTTTGCGCAGGACTTCCATCACCTGCCAGCCGTCCAGCCCCGGCAGCATGACGTCGAGGATCACCGCGTCGTAACCTTCCTCAAGCGCCAGAAACAGGCCATCGGCACCGTTGCGCGCCAGATCCACGCTGTAACCCGCTTCTGTCAGCCCTTTTTTCAGGTAGTCGCCTGTACTGACATCGTCTTCAATCACCAGTATTCGCATTCAGGCCCTCAGCGCCGCATGACCATTCACCTAGAGAATGATTCATCCGAAAGTTTACCAGTTTCGTCAGACACCTTTGATGACAATTTTGTCATCAATTTGTCATCAGCCAATACCGGTTTATCGTCCACTCTTAAGAAAGTTATTCATCACTGGCAGGTTCAGTGATTCATCTAACAGAATGAAAAAACGCTGGAAAATGGAGAATTAATCATGAATGCACCAACACGTCTCGCTGGTCTGTTACTGGGTTCCCTGCTGATGTGCAGCGGGATGACATCGGCATTTGCCGCCGATAATGTGATTAAACCCACACGCGGAACCATTGATTCAGTTAATGACTCATCGGTACAAATCACCACCCGTCAGGGTGAGAAACTTGACGTTAAGCTGACTGATCAGACCAAAATCAATGCCGTCACCAAAGGCAAAATCAGCGATATCAAAGCGGACAGCTTCATCGGGACGGCCGCCGTTCCGCAGGCTGACGGTACGCTGAAAGCGCTTGAAGTTCACGTATTCGCACCCAGCCTGCGCGGCAGCGGTGAAGGCTTCAATCCGTTTGAATCCGCCGATGGCAAAATCAATACCATGACCAACGGCACCGTCGGCAAGCTGGTGAACAGCAACGGCCGCACCCTGACCGTGAAATATCACGATGCTGAGAAAACTGTCGTCGTGCCTGACGATGTGCCGGTCGTTCTGCTGGCACCGGGCGACCGCAGCCTGCTGAAACCGGGCACTAAAATCGTATTGTTTGCCATAAAAGACGACAAAGGTGCGCTGGTTGCCCGTGGTATTGCTGCCGGTAAAGACGGTATCGCGCCACCGATGTAATCCGGCCAGTCAACAGGAGATTAAGCGTGAAACCTCAGCTCTCATCGCCCCGCAAGCGCCGGATTCATTCCTGGCCGGTTCGTATTTGTCATTGGATTAATGTGCTGGCAATGATTGGCATGGTGATGAGCGGCTGGGGGATTTATAACGCCGACCCGCTTTTCGCTTTCACATTCCCGCAGAACACTACCCTCGGCGGCTGGCTGGGCGGCAATATTGCCTGGCATCTGGCGGTGATGTGGCTGCTGGCGGCCAATGCCCTGTTCTATCTGCTGTGGGGGATTTTCAGCGGTCATTTCAGGCGCGACTTTTTCCCCTTTTCGCCCCGCGCCGTCTGGCGCGATACCGTTCGCGCACTGACATTCAAACTTCCCCACAAGCCCGGTCAGTACAACGCCGTGCAGAAACTGATGTACAGCGGGGTTCTGTTGCTGGGCGCATTACTGGTGTTGTCGGGTCTGTCCATCTGGAAACCAGTGCAGTTCAGCGGGCTGGTCTGGCTGTTTGGCGGTTTTGGTATCGCCCGTTATGTGCATTTCTTTGCGATGAGCGGCGTGTTGCTGTTCGTCATTATTCACGTACTGATGGTTCTGCTGGTGCCTAAAACCTTCGTGGCGATGCTGACCGGCGGCAAAAAGATGAGCACGGAGAACCACGCCGATGAGTGAAAAATCACAACGGCCAAAAATTATTCCTGAGCCCGACCAGCGTAAACAACTGGTCAATATTCAGCGCCGTTTATTGCTGCGCTCAGGGCTGACGCTCGGCGGCGTCGCGATGCTGACGGGCTGTAATTTGCAGGACGGCGATCAGGTCGATAAGGTGCTGTGGGCCATGTCCCGCTGGAACGACCGGGTACAAAGCTGGCTGTTCAGCGGCCAGAAACTGGCGCAAACCTATCGTGCGGATCAGATCACCACGCCGTTTCGTTTCAACGCGTATTACCCCGAATACAACGTGCCGGAAATCGACATCTCTAATTACCGGCTGGAAGTCTCGGGTCTGGTGCAAAAGAAAGCCCCGTGGACGCTGGAGCAATTGCAGCGCCTGCCGCAGGAAAGCCAGATCACCCGGCTGATTTGCATTGAAGGCTGGAGTGCCATCGGCCAGTGGAAAGGTGTACCGCTGAAAACCTTCCTGCAACATGTCGGCGCGGATCTGACGGCCAAATATGTCGGATTCAAATGTGACGACCGCTATTATTCCAGTATTGATATGGCCACCGCGCTGCATCCGCAAACCATTCTGGCACTGGATTTTGGCGGCAAACCCTTACCGCCCGATTTTGGTTACCCGTTACGTCTGCGCATGCCAACCAAACTCGGCTTTAAAAACGCCAAGCATATCGGCGCGATTTTCGTCACCAACGAATATCCCGGCGGCTACTGGGAAGATCAGGGCTATAACTGGTTCAGTGGTATTTGACAGGTATAAAAGACAGGCATAAAAAAACCGCTCAATTGAGCGGTTTTCGTTTTCGCGGGAGGGTAACGGCAAAGCGTTACGCTGCGGCGAAGAATTAGAAGCTGTAACCCACGCCTGCGATCCAGGTACCGACATCAACACTGCGGATGCGGGACTGTTCGTAGGACACGTCCAGAGCAACGTTCTGGATTGGGTTGAACTGCAGACCAGCACCGTAAGAGAAGCCGTAATCGCTGGTGTCATTCTTTTCACGGTTAGCAGTTGATGCTGCTGCTTCGTTGTACTGGAATTTACCGTAGCCAACACCCACAACACCGTAGATGGAAACCCAGTCAGCCAGACGGTAAGCAGGACCCGCAGTCAGACCGTAGTATTGCGCTTTACGGTAGTCGCCAGATGCCGGAGAGCTGTCATCTTCGATATAAGTGAAAGACCCGATAGCGCCCAGTGGGTTGCTATCTTGTTCCCAACGGTATTTTAAGTTGAAGCCGTTTGCTTTGTTAGCAACGCCTTGTGCGTCACCCTGAGCGTAGCCAGCAGTTACGGTGCTGGTATCAGCGAAAGCGCTGGAAGAAACGCCCAATGCAACGACGCAAGCTAATGCGGAAAGACATGCAATTTTTTTCATAAACCACCTCAAAAAGAGAAACCAAAGTAACCTTCACGTTTGAAAATATAACAAAAACTAGTGTGAAACTCTGCCTCAATTAAGATGTCCAAAGCATCATATGGTGTAACAGGAAGTTTCCAGCATAGGTTATCCATTTAATTTTATTGAGATTTTAGTCGCATAAACTATAAGGTAAACTTATTGAACTTTTTGAGATTAGCAGATAATTCCTAAAATTATGCTCAAAAAAAGAACGATTTTAGGAAGATTTTAAACAGAAACGTTCCGAAAAAAACTTTTTGCGAGGATTTTTTCTCGCCACATTTCCCTCTACACTGACAGCGCTTTACCTTTCTTTTCAAAACTATAAATCTGAAGTTTCCGGATTCATGGATCACCTCAAAAGGCGCAATGGATGACACAGTCAGGACAAAATCAGCCGAAAAAACCGCAGATCGCTCTGCAGGCGGCGACGCATAACCACAGCCCGCCCGTTCCTGCATTACCGAAAAAAGCCTCACCGCTGGTGGCGATCATGTTGTTACTGATCGCCATGCTTTCATTACAAGGCGGCGCTTCGCTGGCGAAAACACTGTTCCCGGTGGTCGGCCCGCAAGGTGTCACGGCTCTGCGTCTCGGCATCGGCTCCATTCTGTTACTTCTCTATTTTCGTCCGTGGCGTCTGAAAATGCGCGGCGGTAATTTGCGTGCGCTGCTGATGTATGGCCTGGCGCTGGGCTGCATGAACTATTCGTTTTATCTGGCCCTGCGTACCGTGCCGCTGGGCATTGCCGTTGCCCTGGAATTTACCGGCCCGCTGGCAGTGGCAATGTTCTCCTCACGACGTCCGGTGGATTTCATCTGGGTCGTGCTGGCTGTGACAGGTTTACTGTTCCTGTTGCCTCTCGGGCAAAGCGCCGGGGGGGTTGACCTCAAAGGCGCGTGTTTTGCGCTGATCGCCGGTGCCTGCTGGGCCGTTTATATCCTCGCCGGACAACGCGCAGGCAGCAGTTACGGGCCGGGTACCGCCGCAATGGGGTCAGTGATTGCGGCGTTAATTTTCTTCCCGATTGGCGCAATACAGGCGCACACCTCCATTTTCAGCTGGGGGATTTTACCGCTCGGCTTGCTGATCGCCCTGCTCACTTCCGCCATTCCTTATTCACTGGAAATGATGGCACTGACTAAACTGCCAGCCAAAACCTTCGGCACGCTGATGAGTATGGAACCGGCGATGGCCGCGCTTTCCGGCATTATCTTCCTCGGTGAATTCCTGACCGCGACGCAGTGGCTCGGGCTGGCGGCGATTATCGCGGCTTCCGCCGGTTCAACGCTGACCCTGCAGCGCAAAATCAAAATCGAAACGGTGGATATCCCCGGGAATACCCCTTCAGGAAAATAATTCCGCGACGTCGACCTCATAAAAGCCATGTCATCACGATATGGCTTTTTCTTTTCTATCAGCAGGTTGCAAATTCCTTTCATTTATTTCACTTTTTTTCATCTTTTCCTGCATCCAAAAGCAGGGGGTCATTCGTATGTATAGATGTGAGGCAAGACCTTACCTACTTAACTGACGAAGGACACCATCATGAAAACATTACTCCGTACCGCAATCTGTGCTTCTCTGCTGCTCAGCACCGCGTCAATGGCAGCAATGATGTCCCAAAACACCACCATGGTCGGTGGCGCTGAAATGTATCCGTCCAAAAATATCGTAGAAAATGCCCTGAATTCGAAAGACCACACCACCCTGGTCGCGGCGGTAAAAGCAGCCGGTCTGGTGGAAACCTTGCAAGGCAAAGGGCCGTTTACTGTCTTTGCGCCGACCAACGCCGCCTTCGCAAAATTACCCGCAGGCACCGTGGATAATCTGGTGAAACCAGAAAACAAAGCCACGCTGACCAGTGTCCTCACCTATCACGTGGTGGCCGGTAAATATGAAATGAAAGATTTGGAAAAATTGCTGAAAAAAGGCAACGGCACGGCGGAACTGAAAACCGTCAACGGTCAGCCATTGTGGATCCTAAACAACGGCCCGCACAATATTCAGCTGAAAGATGGCAAGGGAAATATCGCCAATATCAGTACTTATGACGTCCAGCAGAAGAACGGTGTGATCGACGTCATTGATACCGTTCTGATGCCAAAATAATACCGGCTATACTGAGGGCATGATTTCTTTATGAAACAGCACTTCAGTAAGCCAGGATGCGCGAATGCATGACAATTTTTTAATTAAGCCAACACCAGAGAATGCGCAGGCAGTACAGCGCGAACTGATGAGCGCCATGGCCGTTGGTAACCATCAGGCATTTGAGCAGTTATATCGTCTGACGTCCCCCCGGCTGTTCGCCGTTGCATTACGTATGTTGCGGCGGCATGCCTGGGCAGAAGAAGTCTTGCACGACAGCTATATCACCGCGTGGAACCGGGCTGCCTCGTATAATCCGGCACTCAGTTCCCCGATGACCTGGCTCACCCATATTGTCCGCAACCGCGCTATCGACTGGATGCGCGGGAGCGACAACCAGGTAGATGAACTGGACGAGACAATGAGTGACGGTGATGCCAGCGACCATGATGAACCCTTGCAACGGCTGCAACAGGACAGCGACGCCAAAATTCTGGCCGCCTGCCTGGCCCATCTGCCTGCCGAACAAAGACAAAGCCTGATCCTTGCCTATTATCAGGGCCTGTCGCACGGCGAGGTGTCATCGCATCTTCAGCAACCTCTCGGGACGATCAAAAGCTGGATCCGTCGCGCCCTGGATCACTTAAAGAGCTGCGTAGGACTATGAAAAGCAGAAGCCATTATCATGCCGCCCTCGCGGCTGAATATGCGCTCGGCACCTTGCGCGGCGCAGCCCGGATTCAGTTCGGACAAAAAATGCGGGAAGACCCGGCACTGGCGGCCGAAGTGGCGCGCTGGCAGGAAGCCTTCACGCAACTGGATAATCAGATTACTCCGGTCATACCGCCTGCATCGGTGTGGAAACGCATTCAGCACAGCCTTGCGCTGCAACCGGCAAGACCTCCGCTACCGGCCAGACGACCGGTGCGGGCGTACATGGGCTGGGCGCTGGCCGCCGGACTTGCCGCGTTGTTGCTGATCCCTCGTCTGCTGGTCCAGCCAGAAGCCCCGTTGCCGGTGGCGATACTGGCCAGCAGTACCGGTGCACAAAACGGGCAATGGGTGGTCAGCGCTGACAAGAGCACCCGCAGCCTGTTGCTGACGCCAATTAATGCGCAGAATATTGCCGCGGACCGCAGTCTTGAACTGTGGGCTATTCCGCCGGGCGGTAAGCCGCGCTCCCTCGGATTACTGAATACGCAACAACCCACGCAACTGGCGCTGGCAGCGAAAATGCCGGATGCAGGTTTTACGCTGGCGATAAGCCTCGAGCCGCGCGGCGGTTCAACGACAGGGCAACCGACGGGCGCCGTTTTGTATAGCGGTGCGATGGCGCTTTAAAAACAGTAAACGGTGATTAACGGCGGGTATTATCCCGCTGTTATATTTTCAATATTGATACTGCAACGGTTAGGTTTATTTTTCGTATTCCGCCCCAGAGGAAAACGCCTGATAATAATATATCCACACACGCCCACTTACATTTAAAAATATCTTCCCTGCGTAATGAAAATAATTATCACTTTTAGTGTATTTTATCACCTTAATAGAGCGTGACGTTCAGGATGAATCCTATCTACCTTATAAATCAGCGTGATAAGGTAGAAGTGAAATTGCCGCAGGGTCTATAAGACACACGCTATCAGAACGATAGGAATAGACGCCCTGCAAATTTTCAATTTATTGCTATACTGAATGCAGTTACGAAATACAATAGTAGCGATTAATTTTAATGAAACAAGGAGATATGTATATGAGTACCGCTAAACTGGTCAAAACGAAATCTTCTGAGCTTATCTATACACGCAATGATTTAGATGAAAGCGTCAAACTCAATACTATCAAGGTGCTGAACCGTCTGGTGACTGAATACATCGATCTGTCGCTGATCACCAAACAGGCTCACTGGAACATGCGTGGCGCAAACTTCATTGCCGTGCATGAAATGCTTGATGGTTTCCGTACCGCGATTATCGACCATCAGGACACCATCGCAGAACGTGTGGTGCAGTTAGGTGGCGTAGCGCTGGGTACCGTGCAGGTGGTTAACGATAAAACTCCGCTGAAAAGTTACCCGACCAACATCCATACCGTGCAGGAACATCTGAAAGCACTGGCAGAACGTTATGCCGTCGTCGCTAATGATACCCGCAAAGCCATAAGCGAAGTCGAAGATGAAGACACCGCAGATATTTTCACTGCCGCATCGCGCGACCTGGATAAATTCCTGTGGTTCATCGAATCAAATATCGAGTAATCAGGATCCGGTAGCCACAATCATAAAACAGTGGCTACCATAATTGCTTCATGATGAATGTGAAACGGGCGGGTGACAATCACCGGCCCGTTTTGCCTTTTTTGATACGCTTCTGAGGAGGTCATTATGGCAAGCGGATGGGCGCAAGACGGCGCAGTGCAGGATCAGATTGATTCAACGGTAAATGATGCGGTCGATCGCGCACGTCAGTCTCTCGGGCATGGCGAAAGCGCGCATTTTTGTAAGGAGTGTGGCGAACCCATTCCACAGGCGCGCCGGGAAGCGCTTCAGGGTGTGCAGTATTGTGTCACCTGTCAGGCAGCTCTGGATAAAAAACAGCAGGATCATGCGGGCTACAATCGTCGTGGCAGTAAAGACAGCCAGCTACGCTAGAACTTTCTCTTATATTACCTTGCACCATTATGGTTCAACAAAAGGCATTTTCTCTGTTATTCCTCCCTGCCCCCCTTTACATTTGCTTCATATTTGAGCACACGTTTTACGCATGTACCGATAAAGTTAGAGCAAGTTATCATTTGAGCAGCGTACTTGTTAATTAATGATTGTTTAAAATACAACATATGGTTAATGATGATGCCGTGCACCACGAGAGAACATGACAATGTGCAACAACGCACTATCATGGTGCGCTTCAGCTTTTAATCCCTGCCTGAACGGTTCAGCAAAGCGTTAAGCTATTGAATTTTAATATGCATGGAATTTGGCATGAATATTGCATTAAAGCGCCGTAATATAAAGTCGTTCCCATAATATGTACAAAGGAAATTCACTGATGAAGTCACTCTTAAAAGTTTCCCTGGCCGCGTTAACCCTGGCCTTTGCCGTGAGCTCCCACGCAGCAGACAAAAAACTGATCGTAGCTACCGACACTGCGTTTGTACCGTTTGAATTCAAACAAGGCGACAAGTACGTCGGCTTCGACATTGACCTGTGGGACGCGGTCGCTAAAGAGATGAAAGTCTCCTATGAACTGAAACCAATGGACTTCGGCGGCATCATTCCTGCCCTGCAGACGCATAACATCGATCTGGCGCTGGCGGGTATCACCATCACGCCTGAACGTAAAAAAGCCATCGACTTCTCTGACGGCTATTACAACAGCGGTCTGATGGTCATGGTTAAGAGCAACAACGACGCCATCAAAAGCGTTGCTGATCTGAAAGGCAAAACCGTTGCAGTGAAAAGCGGCACCAGCTCCGTTGATTACATGAAAGCTAACGTACAGACCAAAGATCTGCGTCAGTTCCCGAACATCGACAGCGCTTACATGGAACTGGGCACCGGCCGTGCTGATGCGGTCATGCACGACACGCCAAACATTCTGTACTTCATCAAAACGGCTGGCAAAGGTCAGTTCAAAGCGGTTGGCGATTCACTGGCTGGCCAGCAATACGGTATTGCTTTCCCGCAAGGCAGTGATCTGCGCGAAAAAGCCAACGCAGCGCTCAAAACCATCAAAGAGAATGGTACTTACGCGGCAATCTACAAAAAATGGTTTGATACCGAACCTAAATAAGTCCTTTTTCATTTAAGTCGTTCCTTTTTCAGAAAGAGCACTTGATAAGAAGCGCCTGCCAGCGATCCTGACCAGGCGCAGTTTTTTGTTTTACCAGGAGATAATCCATGCAGTTTGACTGGAGCGTAATTTGGCCCGCTCTGCCTATCCTGCTCGAAGGCGCCAAAATGACATTGTGGATTTCGGTCCTCGGTCTGGTTGGCGGCCTGATTATTGGTGTGATTGCGGGCTTTGCCCGCGCGTTCGGTGGCTGGTTTAGCAGCAACGTCGCACTGGTCTTTATCGAGCTTATTCGCGGCACGCCTATCGTCGTACAGGTAATGTTCATTTATTTCGCCCTGCCGATGATGGTGCCCGATCTGCGGATCGACCCGTTCAGCGCGGCGGTGGTGACGATCATCATCAACTCCGGTGCTTATATCGCTGAAATTACGCGTGGCGCGGTGTTGTCGATTCACAACGGTTTCCGTGAAGCTGGCCTGGCGCTGGGTTTGTCGCGCCGTGCGACGCTGCGTTACATCATCATGCCGCTGGCATTGCGCCGTATGCTGCCACCGTTGGGTAACCAGTGGATTGTGAGTATCAAAGATACCTCACTGTTTATCGTCATCGGTGTCGCCGAACTGACCCGTCAGGGCCAGGAAATCATCGCCGGCAACTTCCGCGCCATGGAAATCTGGAGTGCGGTTGCTGTTATCTATCTGATCATCACGCTGGCTCTGAGCTTTGTTCTGCGCCGCTTAGAACGCAAACTGAAAATTATATGATTGAATTCAAGAACGTCTCAAAACACTTTGGTAAAACCCAGGTGCTCCATGACATCGATCTGAACATTTCTCAGGGTGAAGTCGTGGTTATCATCGGGCCATCCGGCTCCGGTAAATCCACGCTGCTGCGCTGCATCAACAAGCTGGAAGAAATCACGTCCGGCGAGCTGATTGTCGATGGTCTGAAAGTGAACGACCCGAAAGTCGATGAACGTCTGATCCGCCAGGAAGCCGGTATGGTGTTCCAGCAGTTCTACCTGTTCCCGCACATGACAGCGCTGGAAAACGTGGCGTTCGGCCCGATTCGCGTTCGTGGTGCGTCGAAGGATGAAGCCCATAAACTGGCGAAAGAACTGCTGGCAAAAGTGGGCTTGTCCGAACGCGCGCACCACTATCCGTCAGAGCTTTCCGGTGGTCAGCAGCAGCGCGTGGCAATCGCCCGTGCGCTGGCAGTGAAACCTAAACTGATGCTGTTTGATGAACCCACCTCTGCGCTCGACCCTGAACTGCGTCACGAAGTGCTGACCGTCATGAAGCAACTGGCGGAAGAAGGCATGACGATGGTTATCGTGACCCATGAAGTCGGCTTCGCCGAGAAAGTGGCATCACGCTTAATCTTCATCGACAAAGGTCGCATTGCAGAAGACGGCAAACCGGCTGATCTGGTGAACAATCCGCCGAGTGAACGTCTGCGTGAGTTCCTGCAACACGTTTCGTGATGCAGAAGGCCGCTGCAAAGGCGGCTTTTAACCCCCTTTGATCGAAAACATTTCGGTTTCTCAAGTGCGATGATCACTTAACGCGCTGCGCCGAAACCGCCCAAAAGGGGAAAGTGCTTTTCCCCTTTTGGATTTCCCCTCGCTTTTTTACTGCGCGCTATCGCTCGCTGGCTATGTTTCAGGTACCACCGTGACAGGCTGGAAATCTTGCCGCTTTGCGGTGCCTTCTCTCGGTCCTGAAGCCACAGGTCTTCAGGCCGCTCCGTTCAGCAAGCTTTCTGAATCGCCCGTGAGTTTCCACGTACTCGATCTGCTCCTCCCTGCGAAGGGGGAGTTTCCACATACTCGATCTGCTCCTCCCCCTGCGAAGGGGGGAGGCGGGTAGGGGGTTTTAATAACGACTCAGTGATGAAGTTACTCGTAATATTACCTGAATCTATGCTTTACATTGATTACATTTTTGTTTGCGAGATGCTTTCCAATGCTTTGAAAAGCCAGTTTTTTATTAAATTAATCGGCGTAAATTGTTTCCTGCTGCGGCAAAATCCGTAGCCAGGATTTGCAACCTGTGACATTTGAAATATTCATGGTTAAATACACCGTGGATCTCCGCCAGCATATTATGGCGGATCAGACAGAGCAGCCTTCGGGCTGGCTGGTTTTCTCAAATGTCCGGTATTGCAAACTCTGTTTGATCTGCCACCCATGCGATTTGCAACGCATGTATGACGCCACACCAAACATTTGAGGGTTTACCATGATTACTTCTACTTCTTTACCGAATCCTACCGCTGATGGCCTGTTCGATAAGACACCGCTTGAACCCGATGAACTTTGTGATCAATGCCGAGCACTGTGTCTGGCTATCACCGAGATCTGCAATCCAGTCGCTAAAGAAATACTGAATTTTGTTCTTTTGGAAAGGCTGAACCTCTTAAACGATGTGCTGGCATTTTCAGCAAATGATGAAGACGTTATGGATCAAATAGCCGTTTGAGTCGTCTTTAAAACCCCCTCCCCGCCTCCCCCTTCGCAGGGGGAGGAGCAGATCGAGTATGTGGAAACTCACGGGCGATTCAGAAAGCTTGCTGAACGGAGCGGGTTCGAGACCTATGGCTCGAACACCGAGAGAAGGCACCGCAAAGCGGCAAGATTTCCAGCCTGTCACGGTGGTACCTGAAACATAGCCAGCGAGCGGAGCGCGCAGTAAAAAAAGCGGGGAGAGATCCAAGAGAGGGAAAGCACTTCCCTCTCTTGGGCGGTTTCGGCGCAGCGCGTTAAGCGTTCACCGCACTTGAGAAACCGAAATTTTCACAATTCAGCCTTCACGGCGAGTGAGAAAGCGTTCGGTTAGCCGCCCCGTTGCAGCGGCTCCCTGCAACTCATGCCTTCGCCGTCGCGGATGCTTTGCGTGAACTGATCAATTTCAACCGCCAGAGGAATTCACAACGTGATCAGACTGACCAGCGTTTGATTGCCCAACTTTTTTGCTGCGAAGGTGTCAGGAAAGTCCAGGCGACAAAACGGCTGATCTTGTTGCCATGCACCATTTCGACCGTGCGGACATCCGTTGCGCCCTCTTCGCGAAGTGCGTCATACAGTAACGGCAGCGTTGTTTTTTTGGAAACCAGCACGGTGTACCAGAAACAGTTCTGCGCCTTACCGGCACTTTCTTCTGCCATGCGGACAACAAAGGCTTCTTCGCCGCCTTCACACCACAATTCGTTATGCTGGCCGCCGAAATTAAGCTCCGCCGTACCCGCACGTCTGTCCAGACCGAGGTTCTGACGTTTACGCTGACTGCCGGATGCCGCATCTGCCGCCGAAGCGTGGAATGGCGGATTACATAACACCGCGTCGTAGCGCTCATCGTGGCGGATAATGGTGTCGAGAATACGCTGCGGTTTCGCCTGCAAACGGAAACGTACCTGATTGGTCAGTTGCGGATTGGTGGCGACAATTTTCTTGGCCGCCGCCATAGAAACCGGGTCAATCTCACTGGCGGTAAAGCGCCAGCCGTATTCACGCAAGCCAATAATCGGATAAATACAGTTTGCACCGACACCGATATCCAGCACAGAGATGTCTTTGCCCTGCGGGATATTGCCGTTATTGCTGCCAGCCAGTAAATCAGCCAGGTGGTGAATATAATCCGCACGCCCCGGAATGGGCGGGCACAGATAATCAGCCGGAATATCCCAGTTTTCAATCTGATAGCAGTCGCGCAGCAAGGCACGGTTCAGGGCTTTTACCGCCTGAGCATTGGCGAAATCAACCGACAAATCGCCCCATTTATTTTCGACCACGAACGGGGCAAGTTCCGGGCTGCTGGCAATCAGGGCCGGGAAATCATAGCGGCTGCGATGACGATTTCGCGGGTGAAGACCGCTTTTTTCCTGAGGGAAGACTTTCTTTTTTTCCACCTGAGTGACTCTCCGAAAGGTGTGCGCGACGCATAAAATATGCGATGGGGCGTTGGATATTCATGAATGGCGCACAAGATACCACAAAGCGCCGCCGCCTGCCGGATGCATGCAGGCTGAACCGGGCACATAAAAACGGTCACCGCCCGGTTAAATCGGGTAATGTACAAATCATAGTCTTTATGAATTGTTTGCTGAGGAAAATCATGAGCACTGATGATCGCTATTACTACGAACCGGCTAAAGGCCACGGGCTGCCCCATGACCCGTTAAACGCCATTGTCGGCCCGCGTCCGATTGGCTGGATCTCTTCACGCAATGCCGCCGGACAGCGCAATCTCGCGCCCTACAGTTTCTTTAACTGCTTCAATTACCGGCCACCGATCATCGGTTTCGCCAGCAGCGGCTGGAAAGACAGCGTGGCAAACATTGTGGAAACCGGCGAATTCGTCTGGAACCTGACCACCCGCTCGCTGGCGGTCAAAATGAATGAAAGCTCGACCTCTCTTGAGCGCGGCGTGGATGAATTTGAATTTGCAGGACTGACCGCGCAGCCCGGCACGCTTGTAGCCGCTGACCGTGTGCTGGAAAGCCCGGTGAATTTTGAATGCAGGCTCACGCAATGCATTCAGCTGAAAACCGCCGCTGGCGGCGATATCGATACCTGGCTGGTGCTGGGTGAAGTGGTCGCCGTACATATCGCGCCACATCTGCTGGTGGACGGGATTTATCAGACTGCACTGGCGGAACCGGTATTACGCGCGGGCGGCCCGTCGGCGTATTACGCCATTTCCGAAGACTTACGTTTCGATCTGACGCGCCCCGACGCCCGCTGAGTTAACAATCTTGCGATAAAAAAAGCCACCGTGCAGTTCACACTGCCGGTGGCTTTTTCATCAATGACGGTTATTCGCTGCCGTAACTATTTATTACCGTAGTTCTGCTCAACGAAATCGGCAAAATCCTGACACATCGCGTCATCGCCGTCGGCGCTGTCCGCGAGGATCAAACTGCCGTCCACCACCCGGATATGCACATTCAGGTCGAAATCCGCTTCGGGCTGTTCACGTTTTGAGGCTTTTTCAATGGTCTGCTGCGCATCCTGCCACGCCGCATCCACCGTCTGATTACAGGCCTGTGCCAGATAATCGGGATTGAATCCCTCGCCGGTCAGGCTGCGCAGCGTATCGTCGTGACTGACGCTGTTACCCGGCGTCCAGTAGTGTCTGGCCAGATCCGGGCCAATAGCCGGGTTATCGGTCAGATAGCCGTCGCGTTTCAGGAAGAATGCGCGGGTCTGTTCTACGGCCATCATCGCCAGCAGATAGCCCTGATAGGAACAGGCGGATTCCATGGAAAGCAGATGCGGAATAGCGAGCGTCGGACGCGGGCTGCCGGTTACGCCCAGAATATGGGTTTCGACATCACGCGCCAGCGCCGTCATAGCTTCCGGCGTGCGTTTCTCATCCGGCCACTGATAAAGCTGCCATTCAAAATACGGCACCAGCAGAATGTGACGCTCATTGAAGGAACGCATCGGCTGACGGGCTTCAATGCTTGCCCGGATCAGTTCATCCGGCACCGGCTCACCGGCGGTATTTTTTGCGTAACGCTTCAGCCAGTCCGCATCTTCCAGCAGGCTGTCGCAGAACATGGATTGCGTTTCCGCATAGGCCATCGATGTCGGCGGGAATTCCTGCGAGAAACATGGCGCATTCTGGCGGATATTGGCAAAGTGCGCCGCATGGCCGCCTTCATGGAACAGCGTATTCAGGCCATTCGCGCCACTGCCAATCTGATCAGGCTTCGCCAGGCTGGTGAAGTTAATCACCGCTGGCACCCATTTACCGTTGTCGTAAAACGGCGGCACCGGCCCGTGCATAAAACCATTCTCATATTTGCCTTCACGCACCAGTAAATCCAGTTGCATCTCTGCGCCGTTGAAACCGATATTCAGGCGTTTGAAGCTGTCTATCCAGCGACGCAGGGAATCGGCGAACGGGAAGTAAGGATCAAGCTGGCGGGTAACGTCACCGGCACTGGCAAAGCGGATATTCCACGGCAGCAGTGCGGCGTCGCCTTCACGTGCGACCAGTTCATTGAGGCTGCGGGTGTTGCTTTCACGGGTTTGTTCTTCGAAACGATCGAGAATGGCGAATAACTGTTCCGGCGACATGCGCTCGGTTTTATTCACTTTATAGTCGAAGTAGTTGCGGTACCCAAGCTGACGCGCAAAGCGGTTACGCAAACCGATCAGCTCAGGCAATCCGTTATGCAGCAGCCAGTTCTCCAGTTCGCGCAACGCATTTTGCGAACTGCGGCGATAAGCTTCATTTTCGTTATTCGCCTGATTGGTCAGCAACTCGCCGAGAGAAGCGTTAACACGCTCTCCTTTGCTGTTGATGTGCGTCATGCGGTATTGCTTACGTTTGCCAAACAGCGCGGATTCCGCCTGAATGATTTCGTCCAGCAGCGCCTGCGCCTGAGGGTCTTCAATCACGTTGCAGTCAAAGAAACTCAGCCAGCCGCGCAGGCCGTGAAGTAAGGCATCACGCGCTTCGCTGGCGGGTTCTTTTTCGACGCGGGCAATCGCATCACGCAATGCCTGCGGGCGGGAAGGTTCGGCGATAAAGCGTTTGTACGCCGTTTCGGCAGCGGAGAAAGCCGCAGAAACAGTGTCATCACCGATGCCCATATAGTGTTGCCAGAACAAATTTTCTTTGTCCTGATGGACTTTGAGGTAATCGCGATTGAGGGCGTTAAAGTAGTCCTGAGCCTGTTTCATGCATTCTTCTCTGCTGAAAGTTAACGAGATTATGCATTGAGTGTATGTTCGCAAAGCGGTTATGTCGATATGGCAGAACCGCTTTTGAATGTCAGGCAGGATAGTGCGGAGATCAGTTTTTCTTAACAAACTCAGATTTGAGTTTCATCTGGCCAAAACCGTCAATTTTGCAGTCGATATTGTGATCACCTTCGACTAAACGAATGCCTTTCACTTTGGTACCGATTTTCAGCATCGAAGAACTGCCTTTCACTTTCAGGTCTTTGATCACCGTGACAGAATCGCCATCCGCCAGCAGATTACCGTTGGCATCCACGACTTTCAGCACATCATCTTCCGCAGCAGCATCACTGTTCATGGACCACACATGTCCACATTCAGGGCAGTTAAGCATTTCACCGTCCTGCCAGGTGAATTCGGATTGACACGTCGGGCAAGCCGGTAACGTTTCCATAGTTAAATCTCCATAAAGCTTTATAAAAAAAGCGAATGAAATCAGTTAATAGATTTCGTAGTTTCTCTATTTTAGCGGTTAACCACACTTTTGAACAGGGTAATGGAGTTTTTTGGGAGCTGAGCCGGACTTAAACGCAGGATTTATAGAGGAATACAGGCAGTTTTTTAACTCCTCCCCTTCGCAGGGGAGGGAGCGGATCGAGTTCGCCAGAACGTAATCAGAATATCGGATCCACAATCATTTTCGCTTCGGCCATATCGGCACAAACGCCGGTTGCCACCAGACAGCACATCAGTTGAGTCAGAATCGCCTGCGGGATGGCGCGCTCGCCATTCAGACACTGGGTGATGTACGCGACGGTGGTCTCCACGTCTTTGCTTGCCGGTACGTCCGCACCGAAAATCTCTTCCTTTTCTGCCAGAACACGATATTCGCCACCGGCGATAAAGTGCGTTTGCGGGAAGCGTGACGGGTTGGCATACACTTCCCCTTCGGTGCCCTGCGTCAGGAGCGCGCGGCCATCAATCTGACGGAAGAACGAGGAAACACGCTGCACGTATTCAGGGTGAGAAACGCTCGATAAACGCAGGGAACCCTGACCGGTAAACGGTGTGATGAGCTTCGCCAGGGTATGGCTGCTGTTTCGCACCCCCATTTGCCAGCGTAACGCGAGCTGTTTTTCGACTGGCGGACAAAGTACGGAGATCGGCACAAACACCGGGGCGTTAGCCGCATCTGACAACTGTTGTGCCTCCTGCTGGCTTTGCGCTGCGTGGATGCCGAGGGCGCGGAAAATTTCAGCGCTGGTGATACGGGTCGGATCTTCATCCACACCATGCACCAGCACCGGCAAACCGAGACGGCTGAGCAGCATAGCCAGCAGCGGCGTCAGATTCGCCTGTTTACGTGCGCCGTTATAGGTTGGGATCACCACCGGCAGCGGACGGTCAGCGGGTGCCTGAAGGTGCATCACGCACTCTTCCATCGCCTGATAAAAACCGAGCATTTCTTCTTCCGCTTCGCCTTTGATACGAAATGCAATCAACAGCGCACCGAGTTGCAGATCCGGCACCTCGCCCGCCAGCATGGCGCGATACAACGCATACGACTGCTCCCGGTCCAAATCACGGGCGTGATTCTTGCCCCGTCCCACTTCTTTGATAAGTTTAGTGTAATCCATCGTAGCCTTACCTTGTCTGTGCAAGCATGTGTCAGTGCAAAGAAGTTATCGTCTGCGCGCACGGCGACGAACCGGGTCTTTCTTCGCGGTCTTGAGAATATCAGGGCGCTTCACTGTACCGGGCGCGGGCATTTCACGCTGTTCAATCGGGAACACTGGCAATGCGGCCAGCAGGCGTGCGCCGTAACTTTTCGTCAGCAGGCGCTTATCATAAATCACGATTTCACCCGTGCATTCATGGCTGCGGATCAGTCGCCCGACCTGTTGGATCAGATTGAATGACGCGCTGGGCAAACTCTGCACTTCAAACGGATAGCGTTTGAGCGTTTTCAGCCACTCGCCTTCCGTCAGAATAACCGGACTGTCTATTGGGGGGAAAGCGATCTTATGGATATGCACCTGCGTCAGTAATTCCCCTTTGAGATCTAAGCCTTCCGCGAACGATTGCAGACCGACCAGCACGCTGGTGGTGCCCGCCGCCACACGTTTACGGTGCTCCTCCACCAGCCGGTAACGCGGCTGGTCACCCTGCACCAGCAACATCAGGCGCAGGTCCGGCAACAGGGCGACGAATTGCTGTAACGCCCGGTTGCTGGCAAACAATACCAGCTGACCGGTATGCAGCCCTTTCGCCAGCTCGGTGCGGAAGAAATCCGCCATTTCCTGAATATGTGCGGCTTCATTCGCCATCACCGGTTCCAGCGTCATTTGTGGAATAACCAGCTTGCCCTGAGTGACATGACTGAACGGCGAATCCAGGCTGACAAACCGGTCACCGGCTTTTTCTGTCAGTCCGCTCATTTCCTGAAGTCGGGAAAAACTGTTCAGCGAGCGCAGTGTCGCGGAAGTGATCACCACGTGCGGCACTTTGCGCCAGAGCATTTTTTCCAGCTGTTCACTGACCCGGATCCCCGCGCAATGAAACACCAGATGCGTCTGGTTATCGAAATACGTTCGCGTCACCCATTTGCCAATCGGCGCATTCGAAGCTTTGTCCATCGCCGCCAGCCGCCACAGTTTGCTCATGGTTTCGAGATACCCCTGCATGCGGCTCATATGCAAAATCGCGCGATGCAAACGCATAATGTCATGTTTGCCGGTCTTCTCGCTCAGGTCGTTGACCATGTATTCCGCCAGACTGCGCAGGCCATCGGTGAGTTTAAACAGGCGGCTGCACTGTTCGGTGAGTTCCGGCGGCAAAGCACCCAGCTCGAAACGGTATTCGGCTTCCGGTTCCGCAGGCGGCAGATGCTGACTGACCGACTGTTCAACCAGCACTATGAGTTCACGCATTTCGGCGCAGTGATTATGCAGGCGTTCAGCATGGGTCAACGGCGGCGGATTTTTCGGGGTGAACAGCGCCAGACATTGCTCAATCTGGCGCACAAAGTTATCCAGTTGCAGGTTATTCCACACCGCCGTGATTTCGGCATCGACTTCCAGCGCATCGCGCGCCACGTCCGGCAGATGATGGCCTTCGTCGAGCACCAGCAGCAGATCTTTCGCCGGCGGCAGCACCGATTCCGATTCCAGCGCGGCCATCACCAGCGCATGGTTGGTTACCACCACATCGGCACTTTCAATCTCTTTGCGCGCGACAAAATACGGGCATTCACGGAAATAGTGGCAGTTACGGCTGAGGCAGTTGGCTTTGTCAGTACTGATTTTTATCCACAGCGGATCGTCAATAGTTTTCTGGTAGTGATCGCGTAATCCGTCCCACTCGTAGCGGGACAGAGCGGTTTCCAGCGTTTTACAGAGTTTCTGTTCTTCGCCGCTGGAAGGTGCCAGTTCATCGCCGAGGAATAAGCCGAGATCGCCCTGCGCATTTTCGTTACTCATTGCCGCCAGATTGCGCGGGCAGACATACCGACCGCGCCCGAATGCGCCGGTGAATTTCAGGTCAGGAATGATTTTTTTCAGCAGCGGTAAATCTTTACTGAAAATCTGATCCTGCAACGCCACGTTGGCGGTGCTGACAATCAACGGTTTTTCTTCCTCGCGGCTGACGGCAATGCCGGGGATCAGATAGGACAGCGTTTTCCCGACGCCGGTTGGCGCCTCAATGGCCAGATGCCGTGCCGAGTCACCCGAGAACGCTTTCGCCACCTCTGCAATCATCTGACGTTGCGGAGCGCGGGAAATGAAGTCCGGGATTTGCTGTTGCAGGGCTTTGTACCACTGGCTTATCTGATTTTTTACTGCGGGGGAAAGCGCCATGCATCTCTTTTTAGTTGAAAGTAGGACCGGAGTGTCAGGGGCTATTGTCACACAGACCGGCTTCTGGCGCAGCCCGAAATCGTGGATCCAGGCATTTGGCGGGGTCAAACTTTATGGAGAAAAAATGCACGACGTGTAAAAAAAGAAAAAGTTCATTTCTGTTTGTCATAAATTGATCACAAATATACGGTAAAAAACTCTCGCTGAGAAAAATCCGAGTCCACACGGAATGCACAGCAAAAAATGATAATTAGCGTCTTTCCATAAGACTTCATATAAAGCTTTCCCGAAAAGCTTTTAATAGAAAATGCAGGGTAAAAATTCATGAAACGTAATATTCTGGCACTTTTAATTCCTGGTTTACTGATTGCATCAGGAGCTCACGCAGCGGAAGTTTATAATAAAGACGGTAATAAACTGGATCTGTACGGTAAAGTAAAAGGTCTGCATTACTTCTCTGACTCTGCCAGCAATGACGGCGACCAGAGCTATATTCGTTTCGGTTTTAAAGGCCAGACACAAATTAATGACCTGATCACCGGCTACGGCCAGTGGGAATACAACGTCATGGCTAACCATGCTGAATCTGACAGCAAAACGCCAAGCACCACCGGCACGAAAACCCGTCTGGCCTTTGCAGGTCTGAAATTTGGTCAATACGGTTCCGTCGACTATGGCCGTAACTACGGCGCATTGTACGACGTTGAAGCCTGGACCGATATGTTCCCTGAATTCGGCGGCGACGGTTATACCAAAGCTGACCGCTTCATGACTGGCCGTACTAACGGCGTAGCCACTTACCGTAACCGCGGCTTCTTCGGCCTGGTTGACGGTCTGAACGTTGCCGTTCAGTACCAGGGCAAAAATGAAAACGACGGTCGCGGCAGCAGCACAGCTAACGGCGACGGTTATGCACTTTCTACCACTTACGCACTGGGTGACACTGGTGTGAGCTTCGGCGGCGCGTATGCTTCTTCAGACCGCACCACGGCTCAGAGTAATTCCACTTACGGCAAAGGTGATAAAGCGGACGCATGGACAGGCGGCATGAAATATGACGCTAATGGCGTTTATTTAGCCGCCATGTATGCTGAAACCCGTAATATGCTGGCTATTACCGTGCCTGGCGGAATTGCAGACGCACCGGCTGGCAGCGGTTTTGCGAATAAAACACAAACCTTCGAAGCTGTTGCACAATATCAGTTTGAAAATGGCCTGCGCCCTTCACTGGGTTACGTCCAGACTAAAGCGAAAGATATTGAAAACATCGGTGATGCCGACCTGGTTAAATACGTTGACGTAGCCGCGACCTATTATTTCAACAAAAATATGTCTGCTTATGTTGATTATAAAATCAACCAACTGTCTGACGACAATAAACTGGCGCTGAACAACGACGATGTTACTGCCGTTGGCCTGGTTTATCAGTTCTAAATTTAAGCGTTTACCCCCTCATTGTTATTTCTCTGTCTTTGATTTTTTTGGCCGGACTCACCCTCCGGCCTTTTTCATTTTTGCCATTTTCCGGCGCATCTCGCGTAAATTGTCATTTATTCTTTCACACCCCGCTGAATCTGCTAAAGTTTTAACGATTTTCATGAATGCGAATCTTTCTTAACAAGCATAGGGACAACCAATGAATAAAATTTCGCTTTGCACCACCAGTGCCTTAATCATGCTGGCCCTCAGCGGCTGTGCGCAGCAAAAAACGGATGCCCAGCAGAAGCTCAACGATCAGTCCGTCATGGCGCTGAACTGGTTCCAGCAATCTGGTGAATATCAGGCGCTGGCTTATCAGGCATTTAACACGGCAAAAATGGCCTTTGATCAGGCGCAGCCTCTGGCCGGCCAGAAGAAAGCGGTTGTCGTTGACCTCGATGAAACCATGCTAGATAACAGCGCATACAGTGCGTGGCAGGTCAAAGCGAACAAGCCATTCGACAGCAAAACCTGGGCTCAGTGGACCGCTGCCCGCCAGGCAACGGCCGTGCCCGGCGCTGTTGAATTCGCTAATTACGTCAACACTCACGGCGGCACGATGTTCTACGTGTCTAACCGCAAAACCAGCGAATATGCCGCGACACTGGACAACATGAACCGTCTGGGCTTTACCGGCGCCAACGAAAAAACCATGTTGCTGAGTTCTGATACCTCTAACAAGCAGCCACGTTTTGATTCCATCAAGGCCGCGGGCTATCACGTTGTGATTTATATCGGCGATAACCTGAATGATTTTGGTTCAGCGACTTACCATCAGGGTAACGAGCAACGTCGTGCGTTTGTGAATCAGAACCATCAGCACTTCGGCACACAATATATCGTGCTGCCGAACCCGCTGTATGGCGACTGGGAAAGCGGTCTGGCGAAGGATTACAACAAGCTGACGCCTGAGCAGAAACTGTCAGCGCGGGATCAGAATTTGAAGGCGTGGAGCGGGAAGTAAGCCCGTTGCGGTTTGCTCCTCCCCCTGCGAAGGGGGAGGTTGGGAGGGGGTTTTAGACTGTAAATCAATGGTCTGAGCGGAAACATCACCCAATGTGTTTGCGTTAATACCCCACCCCGGCCCTCCCCTTCGCAGGGGAGGGAGCGGATCGGTGAACGCCTGAGTAATGTCTGCCTTTTGTCAGGACATAACGTTAAATCTCCGGATCCCCCACTAACCCGTCAATCAATATCTGTGGTGTCCCCTGCGAGCAGCGCTCAATTCTCCCCCGTACGCCGTAAACGCGGGCCAGACTGTCGGCGGTGATCACGTCTTCCGGTTCGCCATCGGCGATCAGATTGCCATCTTTAAGCATCAGCACGCGGTCACCATGACGCAGGGCGATATTGATGTCATGCACCACAACCACCGTCACGATATTGCGTTTCTGCGTTTCCTTACGCACCAGATCCATGACATGGAACTGGTAGTTGAGATCGAGTGCGCTCAGCGGTTCGTCGAGCAAAAGTAATGACGGCTGGCGGATCAGCGATTGCGCCAGGCCGACCAGTTGCTTCTGACCACCGGAAAGCTGATCGAGATAACTCAGCGCCAGATGTTCGATACCCAACTGACGCAAAAGCGCCATCACTTTGTCGGTGCCTTCCGCATTTTTGCCTTTTCCGCCGGACGCACGCTGCGCCACGATAATGGATTCCAGCACATGCAGATGCACGCCCGCAGGCAGAGTTTGCGGCAGGTACACCACCTGCTCTGCACGTCGTGCAAACGGCATCGGCATTAAATCGTGTCCGTCGAGCATCAGTTGCCCTTCTGCGCGGTTAAGCCCGGCGAGAGAACGCAACAGGGTCGATTTTCCGCTGCCGTTTGGTCCGAGCAGAACCGTAATTTTCCCGCGTGGCAACATCGGCACATTCAGATGACGGATCACTTGTCGTTTCGGATATCCGGCGTTGAAATCACGAATTTGCAACCCTTGTGTCGCGGCATTCAGTAAATCTTCAGGATGCGTTTCTAACATCACAGACATCAGACATTCCCCCGGTGGCGCAGAATAATACTCAGGAAGAACGGCACGCCAACCAGAGACGTCACGATGCCGACAGGAATAATGACGCCCGGCACCAGATTTTTAGAGGCCACCGACGCCATTGACAACACCAGTGCACCAATCAGCGCACTGGCGGGCAGATAGAAACGGTGATCTTCACCAAACATCAGGCGGGCGATATGCGGTGCCACCAGTCCGATAAAACCAATCGGCCCGACGAATGCCACCGCCAGCGCGGAAAGGATGCTGATACGTAGCAATGTACCCAGACGCAGACGGCGGACATCAATACCAAAGCTGACGGCGCGATCTTCGCCCAGTCGCAGCGCCGTGAGTTTCCACGCACTCATCATCGACCATGGCAGCAGGATCAGGAAAGCCAGCACCATCACACCCAGTTTCACCCAGGATGCTCTCGCCAGGCTGCCCATCGTCCAGAAAACCAGCCCCTGTAAGGTGTCTTCGGTGGCGATAAATTGCATCAGCGAAACCAGTGCGTTGAAAGTGAAGACCAGCGCGATACCAAACAGCACCACACCGGAGCTGGCGACGCGCGTCCAGCGGGTGATGCCGTCGAGCATCAGTGCGGCAAATAAGGCAAAAATAAAGGCATTAGCAGAGATAAACCATTGATCCGGCACGCCCGGAATACCAATACCCAGCACAATCGCCAGCGCGGCACCGAACGCCGCGGCAGACGACACGCCCAGCGTAAACGGGCTGGCCAGCGGGTTATTGAGGATGGTCTGCATTTCAGCACCGGCCAGGCCCAGCGACATCCCGACCGCCACCGCCATCAGCGCGTAAGGCAAACGAATATCCCAGACAATCACCCGCGTGCCCGGATCCGCCGCTGCGGCGTCAAACAGCGTTTTCCACAACGTGCCGAGCGATAACCCCGAAGGCCCCATAATGAAATCAATCACCAGGGAGACGACAATCGCCAGTACCAGGATCAGCATAACGAACAGACGGCGGCGCACGATATTCTGGTATCGCCCCATAACGCTGTCTTCGGCGTTGACGTTCACCCTCAGGGCGGGTTCGGTAGTTGCACTCATTTTCGCTTCAATCTCATTAAGTTAAAAACTTACGGCGGGAGAACATGTTTTGTGGTTCCCGTAGGAAGGAAAGAAATGATAATAATTATCAATGTGTTTTGCAAAACCTATCAGGCGTGCAGATTAAACAAGGGGTAACAAAGCATGACGTTATAAGGCTCCCGGCATGGATCGCAGACAAAAAAAAGCGGAGCCTGGGCTCCGCGCTTCAAGAATATGAAAATCCGGGTCTGTTACTTATCGACGTGATCCGGGAATTCCATGTCGCTGTATTTCACCACTTTGGTGCCTTTGCTCAACTTGTAGCCGAACCAGATGATCAGGAACAGCGGCAGGCCGATGTAAGTTGCCGCCACACCGCCCCAGTCAATGGTGTCTTTCAGGAACGCCTGATAGTTCTGGCCCAGCGTAATGATCAGACACAGCACAAAGGCGAAAACCGGACCGAACGGGAAGAAACCAGACAGATAAGGCAGTTTCTTCAGATCACGCCCCTGCAAAACATAACCGCGACGGAAGCGGTAATGGCTGACCGCAATCCCCAGCCAGGCGATGAAACCGGTCATGCCCGAGGTGTTCAGCAGCCACAGGTAAACGGTCTGATTACCAAACATTGAGCTCAGGAAGCACAGCGCAGCCACGATGGTGGTGGCATACAGCGCGTTGCGTGGTACACCGCCTTTCGACAGTTTGGCGAACATGCGCGGCGCTTTACCTTCACTTGCCAGCGTAAACAGCATGCGGGTTGAGGCGTACATTCCGGAGTTACCGGCAGACAATACCGCCGTCAGGATCACGGCATTCATTACCGCCGCCGCGGATAACAGACCGGCATTACGGAACACCAGTGTGAACGGGCTGACGGAGATATCGCCGACCTGATTACGCAGCAAGCTCGGGTCGGTGTAAGGAATGATCAGGCTGATGACCAGAATCGCCAGAATATAGAACAGCAGGATACGCCAGAACACCTGACGAACCGCACGCGGAATATTCTTGCCCGGATCCTCAGATTCACCCGCCGCCACACCGATCAGTTCAGTCCCCTGGAAGGAGAAGCCGACGATCATCGCCACGCCTATCATTGAGGCAAATCCGCCTGCAAACGGTGCATCACCAATGGCCCAGTTATGCCAGCCCGCGCTTTCAGCACCGCGCATAATGCCGGTGATCATCAGTACGCCGACGGCGATAAAGATGATGACGGTCACCACTTTGATCAGCGAGAACCAGTATTCCGCCTCGCCAAAACCGCGCACGGAAATGTAGTTGAGCAGGAAGATCAGACCGAGGAACAAGGCGCTCCAGATCCAGCCCGGCGCGTCCGGGAACCAGTAGTTCATCACCAGTTGTGAGGCGACCAGGTCAACCGCGATGGTGACAGCCCAGTTGTACCAGTAGTTCCAGCCCAGTGCGAAACCGAAGCCTTCTTCGACATAGCGGGAGCCGTAGGTGGAGAATGAACCGGAAACCGGCATAAAGGCCGCCAGTTCACCGAGACTGGTCATCAGGAAGTAAACCATGATGCCAATTAATGCGTACGAAAGCAGTGCCCCGCCCGGCCCTGCCTGGGAAACTGTCGCACCTGATGCAACGAATAACCCCGTACCAATTGAACCGCCGATGGCGATCATCGTTAAGTGACGTGCCTTCAGCTCGCGACGCAGTGTGGGAGCCACCTGCGTATTTTTTGTAGGTTGTTGAGCCATTTTTTCCCTATATCCGCTCGTCATGTGGAAATTTAAGCGCGGATTGTAGCAAAACCTGCCGCTCTGAATAGCAGGAACGACCTGTTATAAGACACCTTCATAACTGGCCGCGGATCATTAGTGAAAGACCGTTATTGGGCTTCGCGACAATAGGTTAGAAACCGTGATAATGCCCCGGAGATATGTTTTTGCCGGTGATGGATCAGGTAAAGTTTACGCACCAGCGGCGCGACAGGCAGCCGGATTTCCACCAGCGAACCCGTGCTCAGTTGCTCAGAAATCACCCGCCGCGAAAGGCAACTGATCCCGATGCCATGCCGTACCGCGTGCTTGATTGCCTCGGAATTCCCAAGCTCCATCACCAGATTAAAATCGGGCAACTGAGGCAACAGCAGGTGATCCAGCACTTCACGGGTACCGGATCCGCGCTCGCGCAGGATCCAGGGTTCACGCGCCAGCGACTCCAGCGAAATGACCCGTCCCGCCAGCGGATTTTCCGGTGCAACAAACACCACCAGTTCGTCATCCAGCCAGGGTTGTGTGATCAGTTCCGGCATCTGACACGGGCCTTCGATCAGCCCGAGGTCAACACGAAAATCCGCCACCGCATTAATGACATCGTTAGTGTTACCGACGTTCAGCTCCAGTGGCGTATTGGGGAAATCCAGACGGTAATCCGCGATCATCGCCGGCAGCATATAGTTGCCGATGGTGCTGCTCGCGCCAATGCGCAGCGAACCGTTATCGTGATTAAACAGACGCTCAATTTCGCCCGCCTGTTCGAGCAACGCCAGCGCTTTCGGATAGAGCAAACGCCCATGCTCATTAATTACCAGCCGCTTCCCGACACGGTCAAATAACTGCACGCCAAGCTGCCCTTCGATATCGGCCAGCGCCGCACTGACCGCCGATTGTGATAATGAAAGCACAACCGACGCCTGCGTGGTCGAACCGCTTTTCAGCACCTCGGCGAAAACTTCAAGTTGTCGCAATGTTATGTGCATAAATGTCCCGCTATTCTCACGCGCCTGTCGGCACGCCGTGCTTTAAGTATAGACCTTTGCATAACCGGCCTGTTTTGATTGATTGTTTTATACCAGTTTTAGCGATAGGTTATAAAGTAATAATCTATTTCATTTTTATATAAGCGCGGCGTAGCCTTACCTCATCACTCCTGAATGAGGAACGGGCAATGAATACACTTGCGCTTAAAAACGAAAATAAGAAAGCGGCGGATAAACACCCTTTCCCGCCTTTGTCGGGCTTTCGCCACCGGTTACCCGGCCTGGCGCTGACCGGTGTAATCACTGCACTCGCGGTCTGGCTCAGCGATATTCCTGCATTGAATCATCTCGGCCTGAGCGCGCTGACCCTGGCGATTGTCATCGGCATGGTCATCGGCAATACGGTGTATCCGGCGGCAAAACCCTGGTGTGAGGAAGGCGTGACGCTGGCCAAGCAACGTCTTCTGCGTCTGGGCATTATCCTTTACGGCTTGCGGCTGACGTTTGCACAAATCGCGGACGTTGGCGCGACCGGTATTCTGATTGACGCACTGATGCTGTGCTCCACTTTCACCCTCGCCTGCTGGCTTGGACAGCGGGTATTTAAACTGGATCGCGATACCTCGATGCTGATTGGCGCGGGCAGCAGCATCTGTGGTGCAGCGGCGGTGATGGCGACGGAACCGGTGCTGGATGCCAAAGCGGAGAAAGTGACGGTTGCGGTGGCCACTGTCGTTATCTTCGGGACAGCCGCCATCTTTCTGTATCCGTGGTTATGGCATCTCAATGCACAGTATCACTGGCTGAGTTTTACCGCTGCCCAGTTCGGCATTTACACCGGGTCGACGGTGCATGAAGTGGCACAGGTCGTGGCGGCCGGTCAGGGGGTCAGCCCGGATGCGGAAAACGCGGCGGTGATCGCCAAAATGATCCGCGTGATGATGCTGGCACCGTTCCTGCTGCTGCTCTCTGGCTGGAAATCTCGCAAAGCCGCGCAGCAAGGCGGCCGGAATGCAGGTATGCGCAACATTACAATCCCGTGGTTTGCCCTGCTGTTTATTCTGGTGGCAGCCTTTAACTCGCTGAATATTCTGCCGCACAGCTGGATCCCGGCGCTGATCACGCTCGATACCGTACTGCTGGCGATGGCAATGGCGGCGCTCGGCCTGACCACTCACATGAGCGCATTGCGTCAGGCAGGTTTGAAACCCATGCTGCTGGCAGCGGTGCTGTTTATCTGGCTGATTGTCGGCGGTGCCGGTATCAACCAGTTGGTTCAGCATCTTTTTGGCTGATGTTGCTGCTTTTAACACTTCAGTGCTGCGCCTCCTGCCGGGAGGCGCTATCATTTGTCCATAAACGCGATGAATAACTGAGGAGCAAAAATGAAGTTTGTGGGAGCACACGTGAGTGCGGCCGGGGGTGTCGATCAGGCGGTTCTGAGGGCACACGAGCTGGAAGCCACGGCTTTTGCGCTTTTCACCAAGAATCAGCGCCAGTGGAAAGCCGCACCGTTGCCGGAAGACGTCATCGAAAAATTCAAAGTGGCTTGTGAAAAATACGGCTACCAAAGTCATCAGATTTTGCCGCACGACAGCTACCTGATTAACCTCGGTCATCCGGTCACCGAAGCGCTGGAGAAATCCCGCGAGGCGTTCCTTGATGAGTTGCAGCGTTGCGAACAACTGGGCCTGTCGCTGCTGAATTTCCATCCAGGCAGCCACCTGATGCAAATCGAAGAAGATAAATGTCTGGCGCTGATTTCTGAATCTCTGAACATTGCGCTGGATAAAACCAAAGGCGTGACGGCAGTTATCGAAAACACCGCCGGTCAGGGCAGTAATCTCGGCTTCCGCTTCGAGCACCTGGCCAAAATTATTGAAGGCGTGGAAGACAAAAGCCGCGTCGGCGTCTGCATTGATACCTGCCATGCCTTCGCTGCGGGTTACGACCTGCGCACAGTGGAAGAATGCGAGAAAACCTTTAAGCACTTTGACGAGGTGGTCGGTTTTAAATACCTGCGCGGTATGCACCTCAACGATGCGAAAAGCGCGTTCAACAGCCGGGTAGACCGCCACCACAGCCTCGGTGAAGGCAATATCGGCAATACCGTATTTAGCTGGATCATGAAAGATGCGCGTTTCGACGGCATCCCGATGATCCTCGAAACCGTCAATCCGGATATCTGGATAGATGAAATCGCCTGGCTGAAAGCGCAGCAGAAGTCGGAGAATGACGAAGCCGCAGCTTAAGATATAGCATTTTCATGCGCGGTCATTGAGTAGGATTTCGGTCAGCTCCCTCCCCTGCGAAGGGGAGGGTTGGGGTGGGGTATTAAGGTCAAAAACGAAAGCTGAAGTGTGCATGGGCAAGGATGTTAGTCCTTAAAACCCCCTCCCCGCCTCCCCCTTCGCAGGGGGAGGCGTAATAAAAAAGGCGCGACATTCACATGTCGCGCCTTTTGGCTTTTAACGATTTACCGTTATGCCGCCGCTTTTGCCGCTACCGAAGCATCTGAACGTTTCAGAATCGCGTATGCACCACCCGCCAGAACCGTACCGGCGATAATCGCCACCAGATAACCAAGAACCGGCGTGATTGCACCCGGGATCAGCAGTACGAACAGACCGCCGTGTGGTGCCATCAGTTGTGCGTGGAATGCCATCGACAGAGCACCGGTCAGTGCGCCACCTGCGATACAGCATGGCAGAACACGCATCGGGTCACGGGCTGCAAACGGAATCGCACCTTCAGAGATAAAGCACAAGCCCAATACCAGCGCCGCTTTACCGCCTTCACGTTCGCTTTGCTCGAACTTATGACGCGCCAGCAATGTTGCCAGTCCCATCGCCAGAGGTGGCACCATACCGGCAGCCATGATGGCGGCCATGGGTGCATAGACGGAGGAACTCAGCAGTGCCACGCCGAACGCGTAAGCGGCTTTGTTCACCGGGCCACCCATGTCGGTACACATCATCGCACCGAGGATTGCGCCCAGCAGAACCGCATTGGCTGTACCCAAAGATTGCAGCCAGGCAGTCAGACCCGCCATGATTTTAGCCACCGGCGTACCGACCACATAAATCATCACCAGACCGGTAATCAGACTCGCCACCAGCGGAATGATCAGGATAGGTTTCAGCGCTTCCATACTTTGCGGTAATTTCAGCTTGCCGCTGATGGCTTTCGCCACATAACCCGCCAGGAAACCGGCAATAATACCGCCGAGGAAGCCAGCACCGGTGCTGACAGCCAGCATGCCGCCGATAAGACCCGGCGTCAGACCCGGACGGTCAGCGATAGAGAAGGCAATGAAACCGGCCAGAACCGGCACCATCAGCGCGAAGGCTGAAGCGCCACCGATTTGCATCAATGCCGCCGCCAGCGTGCCTTTCACTTCAAAGGCTTTGATACCGAAGACAAATGACAGTGCGATACACAGACCACCCGCCACCACCATTGGCAGCATGTAAGACACGCCGGTCAGCAGGTGACGGTATGGACCTGCGCCGCCCGCTTCTTTCTTCCTGGTGCCCGTCGCTGCGCCCTGAGATTTCGGCTCAAATACTTCAGCTTCAACCAGCGCTTTGTCCAGTTCCTGTTTGGTCTTTTTCAGTGCCAGACCGGTAGATGTGCGGTACATCGGCTTACCGGCAAACTTCGCCAGATCTACTTCGATGTCAGCTGCGACAATCACCAGATCGGCGGCTGCCACCTCTTCCGGCGTAATAGCATTACCGGCACCTACAGAACCGCGGGTTTCAACTTTTACCCACCAGCCACGTTTTTTAGCTTCCGTTTCAATCGCTTCTGCAGCCATAAAGGTGTGTGCAACACCGGTCGGGCAGGCAGTGATGGCGACGATACGTTTCGGGCCGCTGGCTGCCGGAGCGGCAACGGCTGCCGCAACAGGTGCGACATAAGGTTTAGCTTCAGCCACAGCGCGTTGCAGGAAAGCCTCCGGATCACGGACTGCATCAGCCACATTACCGGTATAAATATTTTTGCCCGCCAGTGCAGGATCGTTTGGCACGGTTTCACCCGCTACGATCACTACATCAGCATCAGCGACGAGTTCAGTCAGCTGGTGGCCTGCTTTCGCCGCAGCAGCAGCGAGTAAATTTTTCGCCAGTTGGCTGCGAGCTTGTCCCAGCGAACTGTCTATCATCAGCAGCGTTTTCATTCTGCCTCCTGCGGGTTAAAAGGGTTTCAGATCAACACGGGCCATCATCGCCGCCAGTTGCGGACGATCGGTGACACCGACATTACTCTGGCTGACAGCCAGGGCAGCAACAGCCGTTGCCAGTCGTAGCGTATGTTCACTGGATTCACGCATCAGCAAACCGTAGATCAGACCACCGACCATGGAATCACCGGCACCCACGGTGCTGACGACTTCACAGGCTGGCGGTTTGGCGATCCACGCACCGGATGCGTTAACCCACAAAGCACCTTCAGCGCCCAGAGAAATCACCACATGGGCGATACCCTGATCACGCAAGGCGTGTGCGGCTTCTACCACGTCACTCAGTTCAGGCAATTTACGGCCAGCCCAGATTTCCAGCTCACGACGGTTAGGTTTCACCAGCCAGGGAGCGGCTTTGAGACCGGCAACCAGTGCTTCACGGCTGCTGTCGAAGATGATGCACGGGCACTGTGCGCGCAGACGTTTCATCCAGTCAGTGAAGGCGTCAGGATCAACACCCGCTGGCAGACTGCCGCTGACAGCCACCATGTCGAACTGGCCCAGCCATGACAGGGAATCCGTCACGAAACGTTCCCAGTCAGCAGGCGTGACGTTGAAGCCGGAGAAATTGAAGTCGCTGACTTCGCCGTCTTTTTCGGTCAGTTTGACGTTGATACGGGTACGGCCATTAACCACCTGGAAGCGGTTCGCAATGCCCAGATCGCTGAATAACAGCTGGAAACCATCCTGATTTTCTTTACCCAGGAAACCGCCAACGGTGACGTCGATGCCGAGATCTTTCAGCACCTTGGCAACGTTAATCCCTTTACCTGCCGCGTGCAGGCCGGTGGTTTGTACCAGATTGACTTCACCCCGTTCGATTTCAGGGCAGTAACCGACCAGATCGTAGGCCGGATTTAAGGTAATTGTGGCGACCCGACGGCTCATGCGCCCTCCCCAAGACCTTCAGCAATCGCTTCACCGATGGTTTTTAATGCCAGTTCTGCATCTTCACCGCTGGCAGTAAAGCGCAGGTGATGACCTTTTTTCACGCCCAGCGCCACGACTTTCATCAGGCTGCGGCCGTTGGCAGGTTTACCGCTGCCATCAAGATTCGTTACCGTGATTTCGCTGCTGAACTGTTTGATCACGTTCACCAGTGCGGTACCCGGACGTGCATGCAAGCCGTGTTCGTTACGGATCACGTATTCAGCGGTCAGCACGTTGGCTTGTTCTTCAACTTCACTGGTCAGCAATGCCAGCACACCGACGGAATCTGCCGTCAGCAAGCGTTCAGCTTTGTTGGCAATCAGCAAATCACTGAGGTAGTTCAGCACATCGAGCGGCTGATCATCGGCAACGGAAATGGTCAGCAACATGGCCACTTGTTCGCCATCCACATCAAACGCCTGCTGCGCACGGCTGACCGTTGCAGCACTTTTCAGGTTGCCTTCGGTGCTGTCGCTCAGCCAGATGCCCTGCCCGAGGTTCAGCGGTTTACGGCTGATCACATCGCTGACAAAAGCGGTATCGACGGCACCCATCTCTTTCAGGCGACCCGCGTTCAGCGCCTGTAACGTGATCAGGTTTTCAGCGGCCACATCGACGGCGATCAACTGGGTATCAAACAGGAACTCAGCCGCATTTTTCTCGCCCATCAGCAAGCTGCGTAACTCTTCAGCAGAATCTGTTTTTGCCAGACGATCGGCCACGCTGTCGTCACTTAAGACGTGCGTCAGCTGGCGCAGCAAACCGAGGTGCTCATCAGAACGGGCCGCGATGCCGATCACGACATATGCCGTCTGGCCTTCGCCCCAGGTAATCCCCTGCGGAAACTGGAAAACCTGCACACCGGTATCAAGTACCAGATCACGGGTATCCGTGGTGCCGTGCGGGATGGCGATGCCGTTGCCAAGGTAAGTAGAGGTTTGCAACTCACGCGCCAGCATGCCGTCTACATAGCCTTCGCTGACGCGACCGGCCTGAGTCAATGCTGCTGCAACCTGGCGAATAGCGTCCTGCTTATCGCTGGCCACTGCACCGGGATGAATATCTTGCTGTGACAGTTGGAACATAATTCTCCTCTCCTGCTGAAATTGAATCGTTTCAGCTTTACTGAGAAAAAAGGAGCGCCATCAGATTTCAGGAGAAAAACTGACAACGCTGAAACGTTTCAAGGAGTCTCAATCGGGCCTGTTTTTAAATCAAGCATTCCCTGATTTTACGTCACAATTTTTTGATGCTACGCACAGTTTCCTTTCTGAGAGCTTTCTGAAACAGATAACTTAACGCAAATGCTGAAGTCAGGCTGACGTAAAAAGCTGAAGCAAGCTGACCTTATTTCTAACGGAAATATCAGGGTGAAAGACCGGCCCATCATCCGGTTATTTTTGACACAAAGTGCGGTTTAATTATTCAGTATGGCAAATTCACCCCGGTTTACATTTTTGATGATCAAAACCTGTTTTTGTTTTTTTTAAACTGTCGTAACATTCGCGCAAATTTCGTCCCCTCTCCTACTTCTGGTTCACTTAGCTAATGCGAATTTCTACAACGTCAGCCCGCCGTTTACCCGACATGACGTCGACTGCTTTTCTGATCATCGCCTTCCTTACCGGCATTGCGGGCGCGTTACAGACCCCGACCCTCAGCCTGTTCCTGACTTCTCAGGTGCACGTCAGCCCGTTTATGGTGGGTATCTTCTTTACCGGCAGTGCCGTGATTGGCATTTTCGTTAGCCAGTTGCTGGCGACCTGGTCTGATAAACGCGGCGACCGCAAGACGCTGATTTTGTATTGCTGCATTCTGGGTGCACTGGCTTGTGTGCTTTTCGCTTTCAACCGTAATTATTTTATCCTGCTGTTCATCGGCGTTTTGCTGTCGAGTTTTGGTTCCACGGCAAACCCGCAAATGTTCGCGTTAGCACGGGAGCATTCCGAAAAAACCGGCCGCGAAGCCGTGATGTTCAGCTCCATTTTGCGCGCACAGGTTTCGCTGGCATGGGTCGTCGGCCCGCCGCTGGCCTTCGCCCTGTCGATGGGTTTTGGTTTTACCTTTATGTACTGCGCTGCGACGCTGGCCTTCATGCTGTGCGGCGTGATGGTATGGATGTTCCTGCCTTCGATGCCTAAGGCGCACATTAAGACCACCGCCACGCTGGAAGCGCCACGCCGTAACCGCCGCGATACGCTGATGTTGTTCATCGCCTGTTCACTGATGTGGGCAGCAAATAGCATTTATCTGATCAATATGCCGCTGTATGTGGTGCGTGAACTGGGCCTGCCCGAAAAACTGGCGGGCGTGCTGATGGGCAGTGCGGCCTGTCTGGAAATTCCGACCATGCTGATCGCCGGATATCTGGCTAAGCAGTTGGGGAAACGCTTCCTGATGCGTTTCGCTGTGCTGGCGGGCGTGATTTTCTACGGCGGTATTCTGTTTACCACCGGTGCGGCAATGCTGATTGCTTTACAGTTGCTGAACGCGATATTCATCGGCATTCTGGCCGGGATCGGCATGCTGTATTTTCAGGATCTGATGCCGGGTCAGGCGGGTGCTGCCACCACGCTGTTTACCAATTCAACGCGTGCGGGCTGGATCCTCGCCGGTTCACTGGCTGGGGTTATCGCGCAGTTCTGGACATACCATGCGGTGTTTTATGCCGCACTGGCGATGGTGATCGGTTCGGTGTTGTGTATCTGGAATGTGAAAAACGTCGATAAAACGACGCAAGACGTATCCGCGGCGGTGGTTTAAGGCGCGGTATCCGTCTCAAGCTGTATCAGATAAGTCAGCGCCTGGTCGCGATGTGTAAAGCACATTTCGCGGCTGGCCTGCAGGCTGGCGCAAACTTTCGGGCGCAGCGGTGAGGTGAAAATCTTACACCGAAAGTTATCGGCCAGTTGAACACAGCGCGTATTCGCCGGCTTGCCATCGGGCATTCCGGGGATCGGGCTGGAGATTGAAGGCGCTATGCAACAGGCTCCGCAATCAGTACGACAGTCCATCAACAGCCTCCTCAGGCGTCATTTTGAGGCGCGACAATAGCAGGCGGCGTAAAGCGCCACCAGCTAAATATTCACGACTCTTTAACACCCTGTACTAAACATTTTTCATGCTGGCAGGTAGCGCGTGAAAAATGCGTTATAAAGCGGATTTTCGCGACTCTTTTTACGCTATCTGCTTGCCTGAAAACAGCGGCGCGGGTAACGTGTCGCAAATTATTTATCTCTCTCCTGACAGGTTATTTATATGGCACGTGCTAACGAAATTAAACGCGGCTTCGTTGTGAACTACGACGGCAAATTGCTGCTGGTAAAAGATATTGATGTTCAGAGCCCGAGCGCCCGTGGTGCCAGCACTTTGTACAAAATGCGTTTCGCTGACGTTCGTACTGGTGGCAAAGTGGAAGAACGCTTCAAAGGCGACGATATTCTGGATACCGTTACCCTGACCCGTCGTAAAGTGAACTTTTCTTACGTCGATGGTGACGAATATATCTTCATGGATGATGAAGACTTCACGCCCTACACCTTTAACAAGGCGCAGATTGAAGACGAACTGCTGTTCATCCCTGAAGAAGGTTTGCAGGGTATGCAGGTTCTGACGCTGGACAGCCAGCTGCTGGCGCTGGAAATGCCACAGACGGTGGATCTGGAAATCGTGGAAACAGCACCGGGCATCAAGGGCGCTTCCGCCAGTTCCCGTACAAAACCTGCGGTAATGAGCACCGGTCTGAACATTCAGGTTCCTGAATACCTGAGTTCTGGCGACAAAATCCGTATTCATATCGCAGAACGTCGTTATATGGGTCGCGCGGATTAATCTGCGCTCCGCACCCTGCTGAAAGGAACGCCCCGGCGTTCCTTTTTTATTGTCTGCATTTTGCGATTAATCCCTCAGACAATGGATCTGCATCACAAAATCAGTGGCTATCTGGACTTACCAATTCCCCTTTCTATCATATGACTTTACACTCTAAGCCCTGATTTCGGCTTAAATCGTCGCTTTATCCAGCATAAAATTGAACTGACGGGTAAACAGCCCCAATTTGGCCTGACCAATTATTTATTTCTGACTTGCCTGGAGTATTGCATGAAAACTATTGCCACAGCGTCCCTGCCTGCAGCAGTGTCATTGCCTGCTTATGATCGCGATGCGTTGAAAAGCCGTATTGTTCACCTCGGATTTGGTGCCTTCCATCGCGCTCACCAGGCGCTGCTGACCAACCGAGTGCTGAATCTCCAGGGTGGCGACTGGGGCATTTGCGAAATCAGTCTGTTTGGCAATGAAACGCTGATAAAAAGTTTACGCCAGCAAAATCATCTGTTTACCGTGCTGGAAAAAGGTGCGGACGGCAATCAGGCGATCATCATCGGCTCTGCGCATGAATCTGTGCACGGCAGCATTGACGGGCTGCAAGCGGTACTTGAAAAACTCACCGAGCCACAGGTAGCGATTGTTTCCCTGACCATCACCGAAAAAGGCTACTGCATTGAGCCGGGCACCGGTGAACTGGATCTGCAAAATCCAAAAATTCAGCAGGATCTGGCGGGCGGTCAGGCACCGGGTACCGCTCCGGGCGTTTTGGTCGAAGCTCTGCGCCTGCGCCATGAACGCGGCCTGCCGGGCTTTACTGTTTTATGCTGCGATAACATTCCTGAAAACGGTCTGGTGGTGAAAAACGCCGTTCTGGGCATGGCGAAAGCGCGTTCCGCAGAACTGGCGGAATGGATCACCAAAAACGTCTCTTTCCCTAGCACCATGGTTGACCGCATTGTTCCTGCCGCAACGGAAAACACGCTGGAAGAAATCACCGAAGCGCTCGGTGGCGTGACCGACCCTTGCGGTATCGCCTGTGAACCGTTCATTCAGTGGGTGGTGGAAGACCACTTCGTGGCGGGCCGTCCGGACTGGGAAAAAGCCGGTGCGCAGATGGTTTCCGACGTTTTACCTTTCGAACAGATGAAGCTGCGCATGCTCAACGGCAGTCATTCCTTCCTCGCCTATCTCGGCTATCTGGCCGGTTATCAGCACATCAACGATTGCATGGAAGATGCCAACTATAAGGCCGCTGCCCATCATCTGATGCTGCATGAGCAGGCACCGACACTGAGCGTCGAGGGTGTTGATCTCAGCGCGTATGCTGACAGCCTGATTGCACGTTACAGCAACCCGGCACTGAAGCATCGTACCTGGCAAATCGCTATGGACGGCACCCAGAAATTGCCACAGCGTATGCTTGATTCCATCCGCTGGCATGTGAAGAATGGCGGTTCCTATGCATTGCTGGCGCTCGGTGTGGCTGGCTGGATGCGTTATGTCGGCGGTACGGATGATGCCGGGCAGCCGATCGAGATTAAAGATCCGATGGCTGAAACGGTCGCTGAAATTGTGGCATCAACCGAAGATGGCGAACCGCGAGTGAAAGCCCTGCTGGCTCTGACAGGCGTATTCGGTGAGCAATTGCCTCATGAAGAGAAAGTCGTAGAGGCCATACTGAGCGCGTATGCCGATCTGCAAAGGATCGGCGCGAAGAAAACCGTCGCAAAATACGTGGGTTAAGCACGGCAACTGAAACGGTTAACGGCTGCTGCGGCAGCCGTTTTTATTTATCCGGCGGTATCAGTCGTTCAGCCCGGAGGGGACTGAGGAGAAAAGGAATCCGTCAAAAGACGGATCATCGGCATCCGAAACCTGTAACAGCATGTCTTTAACATTTTCCAGATGCTGCCACATCGCCTGCTTGGCGGCTTTCGGATCCCGGCGCAGTACGGCCTGCAAGATGGTCTGATGGTCCTGCAACCAAATCTGACTGTAGTTTTTATCGCCGACATGCTGATGGATCCCCTGCCACATTGAGCTGCGCTGGCGGATCAGCCACAAATCATCCACCAGTTTAACCAGTACACTGTTCTGGGAAGCCTGTGCCAGCAAGGCATGAAAACGCTGATCTTCAGCATCATCGGATACGCCACGGGCAATGCATTCACGCTGTGCATCAATGGCATCACGCATTTGCAGAATATCCGTCTTCGTGGCCTGCATCGCCGCAAAAGCCGCGACTTCGCTTTCCAGCAATTGCCGTGCCTGTAACAGCTCGAACGGACCATACCCGCTGTCCGCGTCTTCCGGCGGGCTGTTTTGCGGCTGGGGCAACACATAGACGCCGGAACCTTTACGCACGTCTACCACTTTTTCCAGCTCCAGCATGATCAGCGCTTCACGTACCACGCTTCGGCTGACGGAATAAGATTCAGCAATGTCACGTTCCGGAGGAAGGCGATCGCCAGGAGCATATTTCCCGGCATGGATATCGCGGCGCAGATGACCGCCTATCTCCTGATAAAGTCGCATTTTTTGCCCCTTTCTCTGACACAATCTCAATTGGTCTGACACCTGATTAATCGTTCTGATGTCTGAAATAAGAGAGAAAATTATAACATGTCGGCAGAAAGGGAAAGGACGGGAAGGGAAAACTGACGGCCCGATCAAGATTGGGCCAGCCAGTTCGTAAAGTTGTCCGGCCACATAACAATAGATTGCGTTATCGCGCTCAATGCCGGAGCGAAACATATTAAAGATACTCACTATTTACGGCTACTTAGTTATAACTTACCGTCATCACCGCAAGGCGAGGATCATGATTAATATGCTGCGTGGTGACCTGCCCGAGAGACAAAGGCAAGGCGAAAGAAGAAGGATTTTGCGCATTCAGAGTGTGAACTTGCCTCACCTGTTTTCCGCCACGATCACAGTCGCTGATCACCGCATTATGTGCGGCACTGAAGTGACATCCTCCGTCAACAATTGACCCGGTAAAATGAATAATTCCGCCTGTTGCAGCGGCACTGGCAAACTGAATCGTCCCTGAGGCCATGACTCCCAAAAACAGTACACAGGTCATTCTGTTCATGGTGACACCTCATCATAACTATTAATTTTAAAATTCCCGCAACCACAATTTAACATTAATACATCTAATTGAATTTACACATCCGGAGGCAAAAATAAATCTTGCTTGCCTGCCGACAAAAATAAGCAATCCATGTCTTACATCGGCGCAACGCTGGATTTTCTTAAGGAGTCGCTGCACATTGGCGGGGAATTTTTCAAAAAGGATGTGCAACCATGACCAAAACCAACCTGATCACCGGCTTTCTGGGAAGCGGAAAAACCACCACGCTTCGCCACCTTCTGGCTCAGAAGCCTGAAGGTGAAAAGTGGGCCGTGCTGGTGAATGAATTCGGCGAAGTCGGCATCGATGGTGCATTACTGGCTGACAGTGGTGCGGTGCTGAAGGAAATTCCCGGTGGTTGCATGTGCTGCGTGAACGGTTTGCCCATGCAGGTCGGCCTGAATATGTTATTGCAGCAGGCTAAACCTGACCGCTTGCTGATAGAACCCACCGGGCTGGGGCATCCGAAACAGATCCTTTCTTTACTGACGTCTGACGTTTACAGCAACTGGCTGACACTCAATGCCACGCTTTGTCTGCTGGATCCACGCCAGTTAAGCGATCAGCGCGTCATTGATAATGAAAACTTCCGCGATCAACTGGCCTCGGCAGACGTTATCGTGGCGAATAAGTCTGATGTGATGCAGGCGCAGGACAAACAGAAGCTGGAAGAGTGGTATCAGCATAATGGCCGCGAGCGCCTTCTGGTGACAGCTTCGCAAGGCCGGATCGACCCTGCATTACTTGATTTACCGCGCCAGAATCTGGTTGAGTTACCGCAAGGTAAACATCATCACGCGCATGCTGCAAAACCTGGGCTTGCTGCGCTGAGCCTGCCGGGGAAACAGCGCTGGCGTCGTGCGCTAAATCAGGCAGACGGTTATACCAGTTGTGGATGGATATTTGATGGAGAAACGCAGTTTGAGACCGCGGGCATTCTCGACTGGGCACGTGCGGTACCGGTTGATCGCGTCAAAGGGATTATGCGCATTAAAGAAGGCACATTACTGATTAACCGCCAGGGCAATGACTTACACATAGAAACGAAACCGGTGGCGCCGTTAGACAGCAGAATTGAGCTTATTACGCAAAATGAAGTGCAATGGAATACAATACAATCATCTTTGTTGAAGTTTCGTTTAAGTTGATCGGATTAAGTTAACGCTAACTAAGTTATTCCTTACCTTGCTAAGAATAGGTTTTCCTTTATGTGGCGCCGCAATATTCCCGCAATCCTGATACTTAATGTCTTAGGCGTTGCCTTATTTTTATCTTTCTATCTGCCAGCAAACCATGGTTTCTGGTTCCCGATTGATAAATCGATCTTCTTCTTTTTTAATCAACATCTGGCAACTGATGCGTGGTTTCTGCACCTGGTCGCCGTGACCAATAATCGTGCTTTTGATCTTATTTCACTGCTGGCGATGGGAATATTGTATCTGGGCTATTTCCTGAAGCAGGATAGCGACGGGCGTCGCCGCTACATCATTATTGGTATTGTGATGCTGCTGACCGCTGTGGTACTCAACCAGCTCGGACATTTATTGCCTGTCAGCCATAAAAGTCCGTCGCTGAGTTTCCCGGGCGTAAACCGGGTGAGCGAACTGACGGGCATTCCCACTAAAGATGCCTCCAGTGACAGCTTCCCCGGCGACCATGGCATGATGCTGATTATTTTCTCGTGCTTTATGCTGCGCTACCTGAGCAAGTCAGCATTCGCTGTCGCCTTGATCATCACCCTCGTCTTCTCACTACCCCGTGTGATGATTGGTGCGCACTGGTTTACTGACATCGCGGTAGGCTCAATGTCCGTCGTACTGGTCGGTGCAAGCTGGTGGTTAATGACGCCCGCCAGCGATATGCTGATTAACTGGCTTGACAAAAAATTACCCGGTAAAAAAAATCCTAAGCCACGCGCATAATGTTAGGACACATACATAATAATTATGGCCCGACAGATGCTGATGATCTGCCGGGCCTTTTTATGGGATGTTTCTTAACGCTTCTGCCCGGTATAATGTGCCTTCAACGCCCTAATGATGCTGTTTTAACCAAAATTTGTATAAAGATCAGTCATCATTTTTAACATGTTTACTTACATCACCTTACATCACAATTTCTTATAAAAAATCTCATAATACCTCTCGCAATCACTTGTTCATTACGGTAATCTCCAGTTCGCCTGTATAGAAATGTGTTAAAAATACCCCGGTTGAGAGAATAAACGTGCTCTGACGCACATTTCCCCCCTGAAGTATTTGTCCCACGGATATATGGCAGGTAGTCTCGCTTCGTTTGGCAATTTTAATAACGATTTCATCGTTAAGGACAGCAAGGGATAACAACAATAATGGTCAAGTCTCAACCGTTTCTGAGATATATCACGCGGATAATTCCCGCGATTGGTGCAGCAATTATTCTCTCTGCATGTAGTGGTACACATTCTTCGAACACAGAAAACGCGCAAACTGATATGCGTGCAGTAAATGGCAATGATGGCCTTCTACTGCAAGCCTCTCAGGATGAATTCGAAGCAATGGTTCGCAACGTCAACGTTAAATCCAAAATTATGGATCAGTACGCTGGCTGGAAAGGCGTTCGTTATCGGTTAGGCGGTGACAGCAAGCGTGGTATCGATTGCTCAGCGTTCGTTCAGGTAACATTCCGCGAACAATTTGGTATGGATTTACCTCGTTCAACCTATGAACAGGAAGAGAAAGGCAAGAAAATCCAGCGCACGAAACTGCGTCCGGGTGATCTGGTTCTGTTCCGTGCGGGTTCAACAGGCCGTCACGTCGGTATTTATTTAGGCAACGATCAGTTTGTACATGCCTCCACCAGCAACGGTGTGATGATTTCAAATCTGAAAGAGTCCTACTGGAATGCACGTTATCGTGAAGCAAGACGAGTTTTAGCTAACGGTTAATCCCGTTACCTTATGATTTAGTTCTTGTTGTCCTATGCCAAGCGAATAAAAAAACGTCATCTTTGGATGGCGTTTTTTTATGCCTGTAATAAAGTGTATTAAGTGTCTGTTGTTTTTTTGACGACATAATCCTTTTATTTCCTCTGCGCGAAAAGGGCACAACATATGGGTTTAAAAACGGCGTTAACACACACCGTATTGCCCAAACGCCTGTATTTAAAGAGAAGCGTGTTTTTTTCAGCCCTGTTTTTCATTTTATTCACTGCTGCCACCCTTACCGTTATTAAAACCAACAATCTCCGCGAACAAAATGAAATCGCGCAGAGAACAGCGCAATTTACCTCTGATTACCTGCGCCAGTTAACCGACACGATGCTCAGAATCGGGCTGCTCACGACGGGATCCTGCCATTCCATTGCCGGGGAATTAAACCGTGACGTTGCATTCAGCATTGGCGTTCGTGATTTCCAACTGGTGCGTAATGGCATCGTTTTTTGTTCCTCGGCTTCCGGCAATCAACACATTCCTGTAAACAGTACCCTGCATGACATCGATTTCGATAAAAGTATGAGTATCGGCCTGCAGATGGGAACGCCGGCCGTTCCTAATCGCGCGGTGATCCTGGTATGGCAGCGTAACCCCGGCGCAACGGATGACGGTGTCATAGCCACGCTGGAACTGACGCTGTCGCCTTATATGCTTTTTGCACAGCCAGGTTCCGGCTACCGTGGCTTTGCGCTGCTGGTAGGAGACCGCGCATTGATTTCTTCTCAGACAGATCTGATCAGGGTCAATGATTTACCCCGTAGCCATTTTACTCACGTCAAAATCGGTGATTATCCTTTCAGTATTCGTCTCTACTCCCCTGCCCTGACCCACGCTAATGTATTTTTTACGTTCTCCGGTGGTCTGCTGCTGAGTCTGCTGGTTTGTGCGCTGATTTATCACAGCCTGCTGAACCGCCATAACCTTGAGCGCGAGGTCCTCCGCGGGCTGAAAGATAAAGAATTCTTTGTAGAATATCAGCCTGTTATCGACGCAAAAAGCCTGAAAGTGACCGGCGTTGAAGCCCTGCTGCGCTGGCAGCACCCGATTGAAGGGCGCATCCCGCCCGATGTTTTTATCAGCTACGCTGAAAATCAGGGACTTATCGTCGAACTGACACAACATATGATGGCGCTGGTGGCGGCAGATGCCCATACCTTGCAACACGCTTTTCCCGAACCGGGAAAACTCAGCATCAACATTTCCCCTCACCACATGAACAAAATCAGCTTTCATGACGATGTGATGAATTTTATTGAAGCGTTACCTGAAAATGCTTTTCAGGTGGTATTCGAAATTACAGAACGTGGGATGATTGATACGGAAGGTGCCTTACGGGAGTTTAACTGGTTGCGCCGCCATAAGATTGAAATAGCCATTGATGATTTTGGCACCGGCCATAGCGCGCTGATTTATCTTGAGAAGTTTACGCTGGATTATCTGAAAATCGATCGCGGCTTTGTCATGTCAATTGATCAGAAAACCCTGATCGCGCCGGTGCTGGATACCGTCCTTAAACTCACGGAAGAGCTGAAGATCAAAACCGTAGCCGAAGGCGTCGAAACCCAGACGCAGGCGGAATATCTGCGCAATCACGGCGTGACCTATTTGCAGGGATATCTGTACAGTCAGTCTCTGGGTGTTCCCGAGCTTTTGGACTTTGTACGTGATTTCAATGAGAAAGAAGCCACCTGGCAGATTTGACCTGCATCAGTCCCGCATCTTTTGTTCCATTTTTCTTTTAGGCGTCTGCATCCGGTTGTGTTAAAAAGGCCAAAATCAGGGACGAAACTGAAGCGTCGTACGTGACAAAATCTTTGCTTTCAATTGATTAATATCGAAATAGCCTGCGGCAATGCCGCATCATGCTGTCGTCATCACAGGAGTGCAGATTCAGGATGTTTTCTCGCGTTTTTGCCGGTGTGCTGTGCCTGCTGAGTCTCAGCGCACAAGCTGAAGTCATACAGGATAGCTACGCCTTCGCCATATTAGGCGAGCCAAAGTATGTCTCAAATTTCACCAGTTTTGACTACGTCAATCCTGCCGCCCCGAAAGGTGGTCAGATCACCCTGGCGGCCATTGGTACCTACGACAACTTCAACCGCTTTGCTTCACGCGGTAATCCGGCCGCGCGCAGCGGATCGCTTTACGACAGCCTGTTCACCACCTCCAGCGACGAAATCGGCAGCTATTATCCGCTGATCGCCGATTCTGCCCGTTATGACAGCCAGTACCGCTGGGTCGAAGTCGATATCAATCCGCGTGCGCGCTTTAACGATAATACGCCCATCACCGCCAGCGATGTGGCCTTCAGCTTCCGCAAATTCATGACCGAAGGCGTACCGCAATTTCGTGTGGTGTATAAAGGCGTGGAAGTGAAAGCCATTTCGCGCCTGACAGTACGCATGGTGTTGCCGAAAGCAGATAAAGACATGATGCTCGGCCTGCTGGGCTTGCCTGTTCTGCCGCAGACATTCTGGGAAAAGCATAAATTCAATGAACCGCTGAGTGTGCCGCCGCCGGGCAGTGGCCCTTACCGTATCAGCGATTACAAACTCGGTCAGTACATCACCTATTCCCGCGTGCCGGATTACTGGGCTGCCAATTTGCCCGTCAACCGCGGCCGCTATAATTTCGACACCATCCGCTATGATTATTATCTCGACGACAAGGTGGCACTGGAGGCGTTTAAGTCCGGCGCATTTGATTTCCGTATGGAAACTTCGCCGAAAAACTGGGCGACGCAATATCAGGGCGGTAATTTCAGCAAAAACTTTATTGTTAAAGCCGATGAGATAAACCAGGCGGCGCAGGATACGCGCTGGCTGGCATTCAACATTCATCGCCCGCAATTTGCTGACCGCAAGGTGCGGGAAGCCATCACGCTGGCCTTTGATTTTGACTGGATGAACAAGGCGCTGTATTTCGGTGCCTACCAGCGTGTGAACAGTTATTTCCAGAATACCGACTACGCGGCAAAAGATTATCCCAACTCTGCGGAACTGGCGTGGCTGGGGCCGCTGAAAGGTAAAGTGCCCCCGGAAGTCTTCACCACGATGTATCAGCCCCCCGGCTCTGACGGCAGCGGAAATGACCGGACGAATTTGCTGAAAGCCACCGCATTACTGAAAGAAGCGGGCTGGGAAGTGAAAAATCAGGTGCTGGTGAACGGTAAAACCGGCAAGCCGTTTACCTTCGAGCTGCTGTTACCCGGCGGCGGGAATTCGCAGTACGTCTTGCCGTTCCAGCATAATTTACAGCGACTGGGCATTAAGATGTCGATCCGTGAAGTGGATAACTCGCAATTCGTGCGCCGTATGCGCCAGCGTGATTACGATATGCTGCCGACGGTTTATCCCGCCACGTCGTATCCGAGCAGCGATTTGCAGATTTACTGGAATAGCAAATATCTCGATTCCACCTACAACAAATCAGGTGTCAGCGATCCGGCCATTGACAAACTGACCGACGAGATCGCCGCGAATCAGGGCAAACCTGAGGCATTATTGTCGCTGGGCCATGCGCTTGACCGGGTGCTGACATGGAATATGCTGATGATCCCGATGTGGTACACCCATCACGAGCGCTACGCGTACTGGGATAAATTCTCTATGCCTGCCGTCACCCCGTCCAACGGAATGGAACTTGATACGTGGTGGTACGACGTTAACCGCGCAGCCCGTTTACCTGCGCAACGCCGCTGAGGAGCATATTGTGGCCGCCTATTTGTTAAGACGACTGCTTCTGGTGATCCCGACGCTGTGGGCGATCATCACGATTAACTTTTTTATTGTGCAGATTGCCCCCGGCGGCCCGGTCGATCAGGCCATTGCCGCTATTGAAATGGGGCAATCCAGCGGTTTGCCTGGCGCCGACGGTGGCAGCGGAAATGGCAAAGCCTCGCCGGGCTTAGCGCAGTTTGGCGAGGGCCAGTACCGTGGTGCACGTGGCCTGGACCCGGAAGTCATTGCCGAAATCACCCACCGCTTCGGCTTCGACAAACCGCTGCATGTACGTTATGTCGAGATGTTATCCCATTATGTGCGCTTCAATTTCGGTGACAGCCTGTTCCGCGGCTCATCCGTGATGGGGCTGGTGAAAAGCGCATTGCCCGTATCCGTAACCCTCGGCCTGTGGAGCACGCTGATTATCTATCTGGTGTCAATCCCGCTGGGTATCCGCAAAGCGGTGCGCAACGGCACCAAATTCGATACCTGGAGCAGTTCAGTCATCATCGTCGGTTATGCCGTCCCCTCTTTCTTATTTGCGATCTTATTGATTGTGTTATTCACCGGCGGTAACTATCTCGACTGGTTCCCGTTACGTGGCCTGACGTCGCCGAATTTCGATACGCTGCCCTGGTACGGCAAAGTGACCGATTACCTCTGGCATATCACGTTGCCGGTGCTGGCGACCGTGATTGGCGGGTTCGCAACCCTGACGATGCTGACCAAAAACTCATTTATGGATGAAGTCGGTAAACAATATGTAATGACTGCCCGCGCGAAGGGGCTGAACGAAAAACAAATTTTGTACCGCCACGTTTTCCGCAACGCCATGCTGCTGGTGATCGCCGGTTTCCCGGCCACTTTCATCAGCATGTTTTTCACCGGTTCATTACTGATTGAAGTGATGTTTTCATTACAGGGGCTGGGATTACTGGGCTACGACGCCATTGTACAGCGCGATTTCCCGGTCATATTCGGCACGCTGTACGTTTTCACCCTGATTGGTTTGCTGCTCAATATCGTCAGCGACATCACTTACACGCTGGTCGACCCGCGTATTGATTTTGAGGGCCGCCACTGATGCGTATGAAATTTTTTAAGCTGAGCACCGTCAGTCAGGCGCGCCGGGCACGTTTCTGTCAGAACCGTCGCGGCTTCTGGTCACTGTGGATTTTCATGGTGATGCTGATTCTGGTGCTGTTATCTAACGTGCTGGCGAATGATAAACCCCTGCTGGCGCGCTATCAGGGGCACTGGTATGTGCCCTTTATGGTCAATTACAGCGAAACAACATTTGGCGGAGAGCTGGAAACACCGGCCGATTATCAGGATCCCTTTGTTCTGCGCCAGATTGAAGACCACGGCTGGGCGCTGTGGGCACCGATTCGCAGCAGTTATAGCTCCATCAATTTTTCCACCACCCGGCCCTTCCCTTCTCCGCCCTCCGCGCAGAACTGGCTGGGCACCGACAGCAACGGGCACGACGTGCTGGCGCAAATTCTCTATGGGTTGCGGATTTCGCTGTTCTTCGGCGTTCTGCTGACGGTGATGACCTCGGTGATGGGTATTATGGTCGGTGCCACGCAGGGCTATTACGGCGGATTAATTGATCTGCTCGGGCAGCGCTTTATCGAAGTGTGGTCGAGCATCCCGACTCTGTTCCTGATTATTATTCTGGCCAGCGTGGTTCAGCCCAACTTCTGGTGGCTGCTGCTGATTACGGTGCTTTCCGGCTGGATGACGCTGGTCAGCGTGGTGCGCGCGGAATTCCTGCGCACCCGCAACTTTGATTACATCCGCGCCGCACAGGCAATGGGCGTCAGCGATCGCGCCATTATGTGGCGGCATATGCTGCCTAACGCGATGGTCGCCACCCTGACCTATCTGCCCTTTATTCTTTGTGGCTCGATCACCACGCTGACGTCGCTGGATTTCCTCGGTTTTGGCCTGCCGCTGGGCTCGCCGTCGCTGGGCACACTGCTGATGGAAGGTAAGAACAATTTGCAGGCACCGTGGCTGGGGATCAGCGCTTTCGTGGTACTGGCCGCGCTGCTGTCATTATTGATTTTCATTGGTGAAGCTGTTCGTGATGCCTTCAATCCGTCCGCACACCACAATGAGGTGCTCTGAGATGACGGATACTCCTCTTTTACAAATTAAAAACCTCAGCGTCGCTTTTCGTCAGGGAAAACTGAAACGTGAAGTGGTCAGCAATGTATCACTCGATATCCGTGCCGGCGAAACGCTGGCGCTGGTGGGGGAATCCGGCTCCGGCAAAAGCGTGACAGCGTTGTCGGTCCTGCGTCTGCTGCCCTCATCGGCGATTTATCCTCAGGGTGATATTCTGTTTGCCGGTCAGTCCTTATTGCAAGCCGATGCCAACACGTTGCGCCAAATCCGTGGCAACCAGATTTCGATGATATTTCAGGAACCCATGGTATCGCTGAACCCGTTGCATACCCTCGAAAAACAACTGACTGAAGTGCTGACGCTGCACCGTAATCTTCACGGTGAAGCGGCACGCACTGAAATTCTGCGCTGTCTGGACCGGGTGGGGATCAGGCAGGCCGCCTCGCGCCTGCGGGATTTTCCGCACCAGCTTTCCGGCGGAGAACGCCAGCGCGTGATGATTGCCATGGCGGTACTGACAAGGCCAAAACTGCTGATTGCCGATGAACCGACCACCGCGCTTGACGTGTCCGTACAGGCACAGATTTTATCTCTGCTCGACGAACTGAAGCAGGAAATGGGGATGGCGATGCTGTTTATCACCCACAACCTGCGCATTGTGCGCCGTCTGGCGGACAGCGTAGCGGTAATGCAAAACGGGCGTGTCGTTGAGCAGCAATCACGAACCACGCTGTTCAGCCAGCCTCAGCACCCTTACACACGCCAGCTTTTACAGGCCGAACCACAAGGCCGTCCGCAACCGCTGACCGGCGAACCGCCAGTTCTGCTGGATGTAAAAAATCTGGATGTCGGGTTTCCCGTCAGGCGCGGCCTGTTGCGTCGCACGGTCGCTATCAAACACGCGGTGAAACAAGTCAGTTTCCAGCTTCGTCGCGGAGAAAGTCTCGGCGTGGTCGGTGAGTCAGGTTCGGGAAAAAGCACCACCGGACTGGCATTGCTGCGTCTGCTTAAATCGCAGGGAGAAATCTGGTTTGACGGCCAGCCGCTGCATGCTTTCTCACGCAAGAAAATGCTGCCGTTCCGCAGCCGGATTCAGGTGGTGTTTCAGGATCCTTTCTCTGCGTTAAATCCACGCTTTACCGTCGGGCAAATCATCGCCGAAGGTTTGCTGGTGCACCGCCATGTCAGCGAGCAGGAACGTGATAAAGAAGTGATCCGCGCCATGCAGGAAGTGGGGCTGGATCCGCAATCCCGCTACCGTTACCCGACGGAGTTTTCCGGCGGCCAGCGCCAGCGTATCGCGATCGCCCGTGCGTTAATTTTACAACCGGAAATGCTGATCCTGGATGAACCGACATCCTCGCTGGATAAATCGGTTCAGGCACAGATTCTGACTATTTTAAGCGAGTTGCAACAGCGCCACGGCCTGACGTATCTGTTTATCAGTCATGATTTACAGGTAGTACGGGCTTTGTGCCACCAGTTGATGGTTTTACGAAACGGAGAAGTGGTGGAGCAGGGAGAGTGTGAACAGATTTTTACTGCACCGCAACAGGCTTACACCCGCACGTTACTGGCGGCATCAGATGCTTTCGACACCCTGCCCTGAGACGCAGGAAGAAGACGCCGGAATGCATCGAAATTCCGGCGTTTCAGAAAGGATAAAGTGCGGTCACCGATTCCGCGATAGCTGCGCCGATATTTTTCAGGCAACAGAGCGTGGCGCTTTCATCTTCACGATGAACGAATAAACAAGGCTCACCGTCGATTTCTACAATCGCCGCTTTAACCTGAATATCTTCTAAAGCATCGGTCAGCTGATGCATCACCTGCCAGGCGAATTCGCCCTCATGGCTGAGCAGTTTCAGGCCGATCAGATTGTTATCTTCATCATTACCAGGCAGCGGAATCGGTTCAACTTTAATACCCGCAAAACCTGACAACCAGCGATAACTTTGCGGCAAACGATGTACTACCGAAAGCTGGATATTATTCACGTGGTTCCCCAGACAATGATTCATGCAAATCATTTACACAATGTTTTTACAAAATTGCTACAACCGCACTGTTTAAGTTATAGCCGACAGGCTGCACTTTGCCCACTTTGCGTTCAAATAATTAACATTAAATTAACGTCGTCGGATACAAATTGACAGGCTATCGTTATTTTTATCTCTGCTCCCGGACATACTGAGATGCAGATCTCGTTTTGGCTTATTTGTAACCTTTTTCGCCTTTATTCTCAACCATTTTAATCAATTAGCGCTACCTTTCATTTCTTAATTATTTACATTTAATATACAAATCAGATTGCACGAACGATACCGTTATTCATTAAATTAAATAATATCAACAAGATATGAATAGATGAGAGCGCGGGTATGATGCGGGTTCAGTTAATTTCATTTAGAAATGAACCAGTAGGTTACATTTTTCCGCCGCGCATCATACGTTAAAATAAGGATCTAATGTTAATAAATCAGCACAATTTGTTTGCACAAATCCCTCTTCTCTGGCTTATCATCCGCACCGTGATAAGTGATATACCCTATCGGGACAGACATCGGCGGAAACTAACCCAATGATAAATCTCGTATTACGCAAATTATAATAAGCATCACATAAGCGAACTCCCTGCCTTTTGGCAAAATCCCATTCCCAGCGAGAAAGAGATGGAAAACGATCCTTCAATCATTGGAAGCAACACACCCGAAAATGGAACCGGTTTCAGTCGTCGTGAACTGCTGAAAGGTCTGACGTCTGCGATGGTGGCAACTACCCTGCTCGGCTTCCCGTTCCTGAGCCAGGCGGAGAAAGAAACTGCCACGCAGGATCCGGTCATCTTCGGCCAGTTCTATCTGGTATCACAGGCCATCACTGAACATAAAAATATCAGCGAGGGTTCTTCTGCCCAGATTTTCAACGCCTTTTATCGCTCACAACCCGACTTCCCAGCGCAGGTCAGCAAGCTGCATGCGCTGGTAAAACCGGGCCAGGCGGCAAAAGATTTGCAGGAAGTGGCAAAGCAAAACGGTTTAGGTGAACTGGTGACCCGCATCGTCACCGCCTGGTACACCGGCACGGTTGGACATGGAACCGATTCCATTTTAATTTCCTATAAAGATGCGCTGATGTATCGTCCCGTCAGTGACGGCCTGATTGTGCCGACTTACTGTGGAAATGGTCCGCTGTACTTCACCGCCGCACCTCCCGCCGCAGCGATGCCGGAATCCATGAACGCAGACCGTTTTACCCATCCTTCTGAATCAAATGTTGTGAGCAAAGCCTGATGAAAAAACCTGAATTTACGGCAGACGGCGATGCGTCTGCTGATGTGATTGTTGTCGGTTCCGGCATCGTGGGCGGCATGATTGCCGATCAGCTGGTCAGCCAGGGATATTCTGTGCTGGTGCTGGAAGCGGGTTTACGCATTGAGCGTGCTCAGGCCGTTGAAAACTGGCGCAACATGCCGTTCGAAAACCGCGCCGGTTCTGACTTCCAGGGGCTTTACCCGCAGTCTGAAAAAGCGCCCGCACCGCTGTATTTTCCGGAAAATAACTACGTCCATCTGACCGGGCCCAGCGCCAGCAGCTTCAAACAAGGTTATCTGCGCACCGTTGGCGGCACCACCTGGCACTGGGCAGCGTCCTGCTGGCGTCACGTTCCCAACGATTTCAAAATGAAAACGTTGTACGGCGTGGGCCGCGACTGGCCGATTTCCTATGATGAACTTGAACCTTATTACTGCCGTGCTGAAGAAGAGATTGGCGTAGCCGGTCCGAATGACCCTGAGTTGCAGTCGCCTTCTGAGCGCAGCAAACCCTATCCGATGGAGCAGGTGCCTTACGGTTACGGCGACACCCGTTTTGCTGAAATCGTGAATCCGCACGGTTACCGTTCAGTGCCGATCCCACAGGGTCGCAGTACCCGTCCGTGGAACGGTCGCCCGACCTGCTGCGGTAACAACAACTGCCAGCCGATCTGCCCGATTGGCGCGATGTATAACGGAATTGCGCACGTCGAACGCGCTGAGAATAAAGGTGCCGTGGTACTGGCTGAAGCGGTGGTCTACAAAATTGACACCGATGAAAACAACAATGTGACTGCCGTTCACTGGCTGGACAATCAGCAGAAATCACATAAAGCCACCGGTAAAGTGTTCGCGCTGGCCTGTAACGGCATCGAGACGCCGCGCCTGCTGCTGATGGCCGCCAACGAAAAGAACCCGAACGGTATCGCCAATTCGTCCGATCACGTAGGTCGCAACATGATGGATCACTCCGGTTTCCACTGCACCTTCATTGCCAAAGAGCCGCTGTGGATTGGCCGTGGTCCGGCGCAGAGCAGTTGTCTGGTGGGTCCGCGCGACGGCGATTTCCGCAAAGATTATTCGGCCAACAAAATGATCCTCAACAACATCAGCCGCGTGATCCCGGCAACGTCTAAAGCGTTGCAGATGGGGCTGGTGGGTAAAGAACTGGATGAAGAGATCCGCCGTCGTTCAATCTTCGGCGTAGATCTTTCCATCAGCCTGGAACCGTTACCGGATCCGAATAATCGCCTGACGCTCAGTACCACACGTAAAGATCCGCACGGTTTGCCGTGCCCGGACATTCATTATGATGTCGGCGATTACGTGCGCAAAGGCGCAGAAGCCGCTCATAAGCAGCTTGAGCACATCGGTTCCCTGTTCATGGCCGAAGAATTCAATATCACCACCAGCCTGAACGCCAATAACCACATCATGGGCGGTACCATCATGGGCAGTGATCCGAAAGATTCTGTGGTTGACGGCAACTGTCGTACTCATGACCATGCCAACCTGTGGCTACCGGGCGGCGGCGCGATCCCGTCATCGAGCGTGGTGAACAGTACGCTGACCATGGCGGCACTGGGCCTGAAAGCCGCAGATGACATGGCGAAAAAACTGGCAGGTGCGGCATGAAAAAACTTCTTACCGCCTGCCTGTTAAGCGCATCCCTTAGCGGAATGGCTTTTGCCGCAGATAATCAGGCAGAGCTGATCCGTCAGGGTCAGGAAGTGGCAACAGCCGCCGACTGTCAGGCCTGTCATACCGCACCGGAAGGGGGCAAACCTTTTGCCGGTGGCTATGAAATCCACTCGCCGATGGGCACGATTTATACCACCAACATTACGCCGTCGAAGCAGTTCGGTATCGGCAATTACACTGAAGAGCAGTTCACTCGTGCTGTACGTGAAGGCGTTCGTCCTGACGGCGCGAATCTGTATCCGGCCATGCCTTATACCTCTTACAGCCATATGAGCGATGCCGACATGCATGCGCTGTATGTCTATTTCAAAGAGGGAGTGAAGCCGGTCGAGCAGCCGAATGTTGAAACCGCTCTGCCGTTCCCGTTCAACATGCGTATTGCCATGGCGGGCTGGAACATGATGTATCTCGACAGCACGCCGTTTAAGCCGGATACGTCGAAAAGTGAGCAATGGAACCGCGGTGCGTATCTGGTTAACGGTGCCGGTCACTGTGATACCTGTCATACGCCACGTAACCTGATGATGGGTTCCGTGACCGATAAACCGCTGGCGGGTGGCATGGTCGGCCCGTGGTATGCCCCCAATATCAGCTCGGACCCGGTCAGCGGTATTGGCAACTGGTCGCAGGCGCAACTGGTGGAATATCTGAAAACCGGTCGCACCGCAGGGAAAAACCAGGCGGCGGGCGGCATGGCGGAAGCGGTACAGAACAGTCTGCAATACATGTCTGACAGCGACCTGAACGCGATCGCCTTCTACCTGAAAAACAGCACGCCGGTTCGCGACCCGCGTGATACGCAGGCGGCGGACACCTTCGGTAAACCGGTGAATGTGGAAGAAGGTTTACGCGGCACCCATCCGTTTAACGCCAATAAAACCATCGACAACGGTGCGGCACTGTTCAGCGGCTATTGCGCCAGTTGCCACCAGCCGGATGGTTCTGGCAGCGAAAATCAGGCTTATCCGTCGCTGTTTAATAATACTGCGACCGGTATGGGTAATGCCTCTAACCTGATTTCTGCCATCCTTTACGGCGTGGATCGTCAGGTCGGCGACCATCACGTGCTGATGCCGAAATTCGGCGTGGGCTCGTATGTCGGTCAGCTCGATGATCAGCAGATTGCCGACATCTCCAACTACGTGCTGAAGAACTACGGCAACGCGGCCATTCAGGTCAGCGCGCAGGATGTGGCGGTGTTACGCGCAGGCGGTCCGGTGACATTGCTGGCAAAACTGCAACCGTTCATGGCTCCGGCGATGGTGGCTGGCGTGATTGTTCTGCTGGTGCTGATTTTCTGGCTCGGCCGGAAACGCAAAACCAAAGCGGCGTAATCCGTACACTGAAATGCAAAACGGCCCATGACGGGCCGTTTTTTATGCCTGAAACTCAGCTTAACCGCGCCCGACCAGCGGCATGGCACTTGCCATCACGGTCATGGTCAGTACGTTGGTGTCGAGCGGTAAACCGGCCATAAACGCCACGGCCTCGCCGACGCGTTCCACCGGAATAACCGGCTCCTCAGCGATATGTCCGTCCGCCTGCATCCTGCCCGCCAGCGCCTTATTACCCATGTCCGTCGCCGCATTGCCGACATCGATTTGCCCGCAGGCTATGTTGAACGCCCGTCCGTCCAGCGCGGTGGATTTGGTCAGGCCGGTGATCGCATGTTTACTGGCGGTGTAAGGGGCGGAATTCGGACGCGGCGATTGTGCCGAAATCGAACCGTTATTGATGATACGTCCGCCCTGCGGCGTCTGACGTTTCATCAGCTTAACCGCCGCCTGCGTACACAAGAATGCGCCGGTCAGATTGGTATTGATCACCGACAGCCAGTCTTCTACCGGCAGTTCATCGACCGGCACATCCTTCACGTTATTACCGGCGTTATTGAACAGCAGATCCAACCGCCCGAAGGTTTCCTGAATATCCTGAAACAGCGCGGCGACCGATTGCGGGCTGGTAACATCCAGCTGACGTGCCACCGCCTGCCCCGGTGCAAACAACGCAACCGCCTGATCGAGTTTTTCTTTATTGCGTCCGGCCAGGATCACTTTAAATCCGATCGCTTCCAGCGCTTTCGCGGCGCTTAACCCGATACCGCTCCCGCCGCCGGTCACTAAGGCGATTTTTATGTCTTCAGTGCTCATTTCGGCTCCTTCTACACAGCAGCTAACATGCCGCCATCAATGAAAAGAAGATGTCCGTTGACGAAATCCGAGGCTTTGGAGGACAGATAAACCGCGCCGCCCACCAGCTCTTCAGGATTGCCCCAGCGCGCGGCTGGTGTGCGTTTACACAGCCATTCGGAAAACTCTTTGTTATCCACCAGCGCCTGCGTCATGTCGGTTTTGAAATAGCCAGGCGCGATACCGTTCACCTGAATATTGTAGCGTGCCAGCTCAACACACATGCCGCGGGTCAGCATTTTTACCGCACCTTTCGAGGCGGCATAGGGCGTAATGGTGTCGCGGCCCAGCTCGCTTTGCATCGAACCGATATTAATGATTTTGCCGCGTTCGCGCCGGATCATGTAACGCGCCACCGCCTGTGACACCAGAAACACGGATTTCTGATTCACGGCAATCACGTCGTCCCAGTCTTTTTCCGGAAACTCGGTAAATTTATGGCGACGCTGAATACCGGCGTTATTCACCAGCACATCAATCGGCCCGATGGTGCTTTCAATATGATCAATCGCCTGATTCACCGCCTGGCTGCTGGTGACATCAAATGACACCGCATGGGCGATAAAACCCTCTGCCCGCAAGGCTTCAGCGGCTTTTTGCGTGGATCCCTGTTGTGTACCATTAACGATAATTTCTGCACCATGCTGCGCCAGCCCTTTCGCCAGCAGGAAACCCAGACCGCGCGTCGAACCGGTAATCAGAATCTTTTTATTGTCCAGTGAGAAGAGATTTGTCATGACGTTGGCCTTATTGAATGCGGATTTAAAAAGTTAGCTTCACTACACCGGTTTACTCCGCGCTAAACTGTGATGCAGATCACCTGACGGGATGTTAAAAAACCCTGTTACTCCCGGTGTGATCATCATCATTTTGATAACAATCTCCGGCGCTTTCTGTTTCAATAACAAAGATTCTTTGCAGGCCCAATCAGGAAAACTCCGCATGAGAAACCAGCGCGTGACACTACAGGACATCGCCCAACTGGCGGATGTCACGAAGATGACGGTGAGCCGTTTTCTGCGCACGCCGGAAAAGGTGTCTCCTGAAACCCGCGAACGCATCACGAAGGTGATGGAAGAAGTGGGCTATCCGCTGGAAGAAGCCCGCGGACCGGCCAAAGCGCCGCGTATCGGTATTTTAGTGCCTTCGTTTAACAACCAGATTTTCTCCGACTTGCTGGCGGGCATTGAGTCGGTCACTTCCGCGCAGGGCTTTCAGACGCTGGTGGTCAATTACGATTACAGCAAAGAGCGCGAAGAAGAACACATCATTAATCTGCTTGGTTATCAACTGGCCGGGCTGATCCTCACCGATTCCGTGCATACCCTGAAAGCCGATAAGTACCTGAATGCCGCAGAAATTCCTGTTGCCCAGGTGATGGATCTCGACGACCCGCACGGGCGGATTGCCGTCGGTTTTGATAACCAGCAGGCCGGTTACGATATGGCGAATACATTGCTCGCCAGTGGCAAACAACATGTGGTGTATTTCGGTTCGATGTCGGATGCCCGCGACCAGAAGCGTTATCAGGGTTACAGCCGCGCCATGAATGAACGCGGACTGACGCCGGTGCATATCACGCCTAATAAAGTGTCGTCGGTATCTATCGGTGCGGGCATGCTGGCCATGGCGCGTCAGTTATATCCGCAGACCAACGCGATTTTGTGTACCAATGACGATATTGCCGTCGGCGTGTTACAGGAATGTATCAAACTGGGGATCCGCGTACCGCAAGATATGGCTATTTCCGGTTTCCACGGGCTGGATATCGGTCTCGCGACCACACCTTTATTAGCCAGTGTTATCACCCCGCGCTTTGAAATGGGAAAAGTGGTGGCGGAGATATTACTCAAAAAAATCAGAAACCTGCCTACGATCGAACGGGTGGATTTGCACTACCGTATCTCCCTCGGCGGCACCATTTAATTCTGCTTTCCCGTCCATTTCTCCCCCGCCGTCCTGCACGCCAACTCCGGTGCAGGATCACGTAAGTGGTAACACCTTTTCTTAACATAATTCAACGTGACTCCTGTCACGAAATACTTTCCTCAAAATGCTTTTATTAAGCCATCGCCGTTACAAGTACACAGAGGAAAGAACATGGATAATAAAATTCCTAAGGCCCGCTGGTTACGTGTCATTACGCCAATCCTTATCGCTTGCATTATTTCCTTCATGGACAGGGTCAATATTAGTTTTGCCATGCCCGGCGGGATGGATGCCGAGTTGGGGATTACTGCTTCAATGGCCGGTCTGGCCGCCGGTATTTTCTTTATCGGGTATTTATTCCTGCAGGTTCCGGGCGGCAGCCTGGCCGTGCACGGCAGCGGACGGAAATTTATCGCCTGTTCCCTGGTTGCCTGGGCGATTATCTCGATTCTGACCGGGCTGATTACCAATCAGTATCAGTTGCTGTTCCTGCGCTTTGCGCTGGGTGTGGCAGAAGGCGGGATGTTGCCGGTGGTGCTGACGATGGTCAGCAACTGGTTCCCCGATAAAGAACGCGGACGCGCCAATGCTTACGTGCTGATGTTCGCGCCCCTCGGCGGCATGATCACCGCCCCGCTGTCTGGTTTGATTCTCGATACGCTCGACTGGCGCTGGTTGTTCATCATTGAAGGGACATTGTCTTTCGTGGTGATGCTGTTCTGGTGGTTCACCATCAGCGATCGTCCGGAAGAAGCGAAATGGCTGTCAGAGCGCGAACGCGACTATCTGGTGACGGAACTGAACCGCGAACGTGAAGCCCTGAGAGCACTGGCACCGGTAAATAACGCCCCGCTGAAAGAAGTGTTCCGCAACCGGTCTATCATCAAACTGATCATTATTAACTTCTTCTATCAGACCGGGATTTACGGCTACACCTTGTGGTTGCCGACCATCCTGAAAAACCTGACCGGCGGAGATATGAGTTCAGTGGGTATGCTGGCGATTATCCCTTACGTGGGCACCATGCTGGGGATCCTGGCGATGTCTGTGCTGTCGGATAAAACCGGTAAGCGTCGTATGTTTATCGCCCTGCCGCTGTGTGGTTTCGCCGCTTGTCTGGCGGCATCCGTAGCATTTGGCCATAACATCATGGCGGCCTACGGATTCCTGGTCGGGGCCGGTTTCTTCCTGCAGGCTGCAACCAGCGCCTTCTGGACCATTCCGGGCAAAGTCACCACGCCGGAAGTGGCAGGCAGCGCACGCGGTGTAATTAATGGTCTGGGGAATCTGGGTGGTTTCTGCGGTCCGTATCTGGTGGGCGTGCTGGTCAGCCTGTACGGCCAGAGCACCGCAATTTATGCGCTGGTGGCCTCATTACTGATTGCCGCAGCGGTGACCACATTGCTGCCAAAAGAGTGCGATATGGCGCTGGTGCCGGGTGCGAAAGCCAAAGCCATGGCGGATGAATACGCCCGTGCCAAAGCAGCGCGCAGGGTTCAGGGAGTGAAAGCAGAAGTAGTTTAATGATCCAAAACGGTGCTGGTTTAGCTCCTCCCCCTGCGTGGACTGAACCCCTAAACTTGGACACCAGGTTAGTGCAGGGGGAACATTTGAGTCCGGTAATCTGCTGGACTCATTCCACCCAACTTCATCTTTATTCTATCGTGGTTATAGTAAGCGACATACGCTTCTATCGACTCAGCCAGTTTTTCCCTGCTCTCGAACTTATAACCGTGGAACATCTCCGTCTTCAACACCGCAAAAAAGCTTTCCATTGCGGCATTGTCATAGCAATTGCCTTTTCGCGACATGCTCTGTCTTATCCCTGCCTCTTTGAGCCTTTTTTGCCACGAAGGCATCCTATATTGCCAGCCCTGATCGCTATGTAGAATGGCTTTTTTTCTGACGTAACCTGATGTAAGTAAATCATTTAGCATCTTTTCAGTCAGCTCGAAAGTCGGCCGCGTACCTATACTCATCGCGATGATTTCTGCATTGTATAAATCCATGACCGGCGATAAATACAGTTTATCCCCGCCCACATTGAACTCGGTAACATCCGTCACCAGCTTTACCCCCGGTCCGGAGGCGTTAAATTTCCGTCTCAGCAGATTGGGCGCTGGCGCCATCCCGATATCGTCCTTATAACTCCGGTATTTTTTAGGCCGCACCCGCGCCTGTACATCCATTTCCCGCATCAGGCGGAACACCTTTTTATGATTGACCCGCACGCCCTGATTGCGCAGTTCTAACGTGACGCGGCGATAGCCATAGCACCGCTTGTGGCGGACGGCCAGTTGCCCGATGGCGTCACATAACGTCACGTCATCCCCGGCTTGCTCCCGCGATTGCCACCAGTACCAGGTGCTTCGTGGCAACCTCGCAGATTTCAACAGATCCTGGAGACGGTGTTCTCCGATTAATGCCCTGATGGCGTGGATTTTTTCTTCCGTTCTGTTTTTGACTTCATCAGGGCGTCGAGCTTTTCGTTGTAAGCGCGTTCAGCACGCAGATAGCGCACCTCTTCCAGAAGCTCGGCAGGCGTCATGTCTTCAGGCTTTATCTCAGGTTTTTGCGTTTTCTGCGCCATGTTATTCCTCTCTTTCAGAGCTGGAAAAGCTGAGTTTTTAGCAGCCAGGATCCAGCGTTTGATTGTCTGATAATCAGCAATATTAAATCGGGCGGCGGCAGAACGCATAGAAAGATGTTCGCGAAGAGTCACATCGACGACATGAGCACGAAACTGTTCGGAATAGATGCGAGTCGCCTTACGAAAAGCCTGCTCACCGTGAAATTGATAGGCAGCAGTCCATGCACGAAGTGAGGATGCCGGAACGTGATATTTGCGGGCGGTAATTTTGAAGCCATCGTGGCCGTCAAGATAGTGCCTGACGGCTATCATTTTGATTTGAAAATCGTACTTCATACTAAACTCCGAATGAGGATTAAAACGTCCAACATTCGGGGTTCAGTTCATGCGAAGGGGAGGGAGCAGACCGAATTCCTGCTTCGACATCTGTAAAATCAGCAGGCCAACCGGACTTTGTTTCTCCCCTGCGAAGGGGGAGGAAGTTATGCAGATACTGCTTTCGCCGGACGGCTGGCATAGAGATACAACAACGTGGCGGCCAGAATGCAGAACGCCATCGACCCCACCATCGGCCAGGCGCTTTTCGCGGTAAACAGTGACAACACAGAACCTATCGCCGCACCGGTGCCGAAACGAATCGTGCCGGCCAGAGAAGCGGCGGTACCGGCCATGTGCGGGAAATCATCCATAATGACGGCCATCGCATTAGACGTGACCATCGCAATCACACCAACGTACCCCGCCACACCAATCACCATCGCCCAGAACGGCAATCCGAAGGTACAGACGATCACCAGCCACATCCCCATCGTCAGTTGCACAAACAACCCGAAACGGAACATTTTCACCGCGCCCGTGCGGCGCACATTACGGCTGTTGATGAGTGTCAGAATGACCAGAGCGACGATGTTCAGCGCAAAGTAAAAACCGAAATTCTGCGGCGAAACGCCATTAAGCTCGATGTACACAAACGGACCGGCGCTGAGGAAAGAGAACATCCCGGCAAATGAGAAACCACTCGCCAGCATATAACTGAGCACACGTTTATGACGGAACAGGGAAGCAAAATTGCCGACGCTGGTGCGCAGGTGGAATTTTTGCCGCCGCTCTTTGGGCAGCGTTTCTTTGATATACACGCCCACCAGCGTCGCGGCAATCAGCGCGGCGATGGCCATCGCCCAGAAAATCGCGTGCCAGCTGAAAATGGCCATCAGCAAACCGCCGATCATCGGTGCCAGCAGCGGCGCAACCGTCATCACCAGGACCACAAAAGACATCATTCGCGAGAATTCATCTTTGGTGAACATGTCGCGCATCAGCGCGTTGATGACCACACTCGCAGCAGCGGCTGCCAGACCGTGCAGGAAACGCATCCAGACCAGTTGCTCGACAGATTGCGCCAGCGCACAGGCACCGGCCGCGACGGCAAAGATCATCACGCCCCAGAAAATAACCGGCTTACGTCCGAGGCTGTCCGCCATCGGTCCGTAAAACAGCTGCCCTATCGCAAACCCCAGCACGTAAGCACTGAGCGTCATTTGCACGCTGCCTGCCGGAACACCATATTCCTGCGCAATGACGGGCATACTTGGCAGATACATATCGATGGCCAGAGGCATCAGCATCGATATCAGTCCCAGGATGAAAATCAGTCCGACGTGGGAGACCGGTTTTTCTTGCACTTTACGCTGCTCCAGTTAGAAAAAAACTATCGCGAAGGAACGCCAACGCTGGCCACTTCCTGCTCCGTTAACGGACGATACTGACCCGGTTCCAAATCTTCATCCATCACAATCTCGCCGATGCGCTCACGGTGCAGCGCAATCACCCGGTTACCGACCGCAGCAAACATGCGTTTTACCTGATGGTAACGGCCTTCACTGAGGGTAAGACGCACCAGACAATCTTCAATTTTTTCGAGCTGTGCCGGTTTGGTCAGGGAATCTTCGTTATGCAATTGTACGCCCGCTTCAAACTGCGCGGCGGTGTCGTCAGCCAGCGGATGTTCGAGTGTCACCAGATAGGTTTTTTCACAGTGATGGCGCGGCGAGGTGATGCGGTGTGACCACTGACCATCGTCGGTCATCAGCACCAGACCGGTAGTGTCGATATCCAGACGCCCCGCCGCATGCAGTTTGTAGGCAACGGGTTCTTCGAGGAAATACAGCACGGTCGGGTGATCCGGATCATCGGTGGAGCACACATACCCCTGCGGTTTGTTGAGCATGAAATAACGCGGGCCGGTAATTTGATCCAGCACATTGCCATCAAATTCGACGCGCTGTTCAGGGCTGATTTTCATTGAGCCGGTTTTGACGATTTCACCGTCTACGGTGACACGTTTGTTACGCAGTTCGCGCAAAACCAGCGCGCGGCTTACGCCTAATTGCTGAGAGAGAAACTTGTCCAGACGCATTGGATCAACTTGCCTTCATGGCGATCTGAGTGATCGCGTTACTGATAAAACACAAGACCCCGCCGTCGCAATATTGCAACTGACAGGGTTCAGGTTTGTTCGTTTCGTAATAATTGCAAAGAGTTATTATTACTTCGGGGGGGCAGAAACACTGCCGCATTGAGCACATTAGTATAGCCGCGCATCCTGTAAGGAAGAAGGAAAATAAGCAGGCTAAAGATTCATGGCAGATGATTTCTTTGCTCATCGCCATCGGGCAGATTTCTTGGCATACTGCATTACTGTTTTTATAAACAGGGTTGTTAACCGGAAAATCAACAGGTGATCATCGCGTGACTGCTTTTACCCTCCGCCCCTACCAGCAAGATGCCGTGGATGCCACGCTGCGTCATTTCCGCCAGCATGACGAACCGGCCGTCATTGTGTTGCCGACCGGTGCGGGAAAAAGTCTGGTGATCGCCGAACTGGCGCGCGTTGCTCGCGGACGTGTGCTGGTGCTCGCCCACGTCAAAGAGCTGGTGGCGCAAAACCACAGCAAATACCTTTCCTACGGGCTGGAAGCGGATATTTTCGCCGCCGGTCTGAACCTGAAACAAAGCAGCGGCAAAGTGGTGTTTGGCAGCGTGCAGTCCGTCGCGCCTAACCTGGCGGCGTTCAGCGGTGAGTTTTCCCTGCTGATTGTCGATGAATGTCACCGTATTTCCGACGATGACAACAGTCAGTATCAGCAAATCATCGGCCATCTCAAAGCACAAAACCCGCGCCTGCGGCTGCTCGGCCTGACTGCCACGCCCTACCGGCTTGGCAAAGGCTGGATTTATCAGTATCACCATCAGGGTATTGTGCGCGGCGATGCCAACAGCCTGTTCCGTGACTGCATCTATGAACTGCCGTTGCGTTATATGATCAAAAACGGCTTTCTGGTGCCACCCGAACGGCTCGATATGCCGGTGGTCAGTTATGATTTCAGCCGCCTGCAGGCCAACAGTAATGGTCTGTTCAGCGAAGCCGATCTGAATGACGAACTGCGTCAGCAAAAGCGCATTACGCCGCACATCATCAGCCAGATTATTGAATTCGCACAGGACCGCAAAGGGGTGATGATTTTTGCCTCTACGGTAGAACATGCAGGTGAGATTTTTGGTCTGCTGCCCGCAGGCGAAGCGGCGCTGATCAGCGCGCAAACTCACGCGGTAGAACGTGACCGGCTGATCACCGCTTTTAAAGCTCAGCAGTTACGCTATCTGGTGAATGTATCCGTGCTGACCACCGGCTTTGATGCACCGCACGTGGATCTTATCGCCATCCTGCGCCCGACTGAGTCTGTCAGTCTGTATCAGCAAATTGTCGGTCGCGGGCTGCGGCTCTCACCGGGCAAAACGGATTGCCTGATCCTCGATTACGCCGGAAACCCGCACGACCTGTTTACGCCGGAAGTCGGCAGCCACAAGCCAGCGGGCGATAATAAGCCCGTGCAGGTATTCTGCCCGGCCTGCGGTTTCGCCAATATTTTTTGGGGGAAAACCACCGAAGACGGCACCATCATCGAGCATTTTGGCCGCCGTTGTCAGGGCGTGCTGGAAGATGATGAAGGCAACCGTGAGCAATGCGATTTCCGCTTCCGCTTTAAGAGCTGTCCGCACTGTGGTGCAGAAAATGATATCGCCGCTCGGCGTTGCCATCAGTGTCAGGAAATTCTGGTCGACCCCGATGACATGCTGAAAGCCGCACTGCGTCTGAAAGATGCGCTGGTATTGCGCTGCGGTGGTATGAATCTGGAAAACGGTCGTGATGACAAAGGGGAATGGCTGAAAATTACCTATTACGATGAAGACGGCGCTGACGTTTCTGAGCGCTTTCGTCTGCAAACGCCTGCACAGCGCCTGGCGTTTCTGCATAACTTCCTGCGTCCGCACCAGCGCGCACCGGGCGTGCCTTTGGAATGGAATAGCGCAGCGGATATCATCGCGAAGCAGATTTTATTGCGCCATCCTGATTTTGTGGTGGCGCGCATGAAAGGCCAGTTCTGGCAGGTGCGGGAAAAAGTGTTCGATTATGAAGGCCGCTACCGGCGCGCGAATGAACTGCGCGGGTAACAGGGATGATCAAATCGGTAATTATTCGTTGTTGCTGCGCGCCGACTCCGGTATCATACCGCCCGCTTTCGCCTTGTGTGAAAGCCGCAGTACTCAACTCGTCACTCGGTCGCAGGTGGCGGGGCACATTTTAGAAGTAGTTCTAATAGAGAAACATACAATGATCACTATCAATGTAGAAGTACGTCCACAGGACGAGCAGGGCAAAGGTGCGAGCCGCCGCCTGCGTACAGAAAACAAATTCCCGGCTATCGTTTACGGTGGCTCAGCTGCTCCGGTTTCTATCAAACTGGACCATGATTCTGTTAAGAACATGGAAGTTAGAGCGGAGTTCTACTCTGAAGCTATTACTCTGGTTATCGACGGTAAAGAAACCAAAGTTAAAGTTCAGGCTGTACAGCGTCACCCGTTCAAGCCAAAACTGGCTCACATTGACTTCGTTCGCGTTTAATCGCTGACTGAGTTGTTGCGCATCGGGACGCCGTGCGAGAACAAATAAAGAACGCCGCTTATGCGGCGTTTTTTATTGGGCGCTATTCTGATTTGCGCCTCCCCTTCGCAGGGGAGGGAGCGATTATTTATGACCCGCTTTACGCTGCAACTGATCCCGCAAATTCGGTGGTGTGCCTTTGATGGTCAGGGTATCCGTGGCCGGATCCCAGAAAATGCGTTCGCCCATCAGCATGGCGTCAAAGTTAATACTCAGACCACCGCCGCTGCCGGCGAATTTGGTCAGCTGACGCAAGGTGCTGCGGTCGGCCGGGAAGGTTTCCTCCAGCTGATAACCCTGCTCCTGAGTAAATTCTTTAAATTTCTTGTCATTCCACGGCGGCAGTTCTTCGGACAAATCATCCAGCGCGATCTCTTCGCCCGCCTGTAACTGCTCGTTGCAGTAGGTATAAACTTGCTGACGGTAGTTCTGACGCTCGTTTTTATCGAGCTGCGCTTCAGTACAAAAGTCGTCAACGGCCTGCAACAGGCCACGGTTCTGCGCCTTGGTATCCAGACCTTCGGATGCGCCGAGAAAATCCATAAAGAAGTCAGAGACTTTGCGCCCTACCCGGCCTTTCAGGAAGGTGAGGTAACGGGTCGATTCCGGATTGGTTTCCCATTCCGTCAGATCAATGCGCGCCACAATATCCGCATGATTGATGTCGAGATAGTGAATGCTGCTGACATCCAGCTGTTCATTGACACGCATACTGCTGCGGCTGTTGAGCACGGCAACCAGTAAATATTCGACTGCCAGGAAACGGTAATGGCAGAAAAGCACCACGCCGCCTTCGGCAAACGGGTATTTCGCCAGTTCGTCACGCAGACGCCCCGTGGCAGCGCGGCTGAATGACAGGAAATCGTCGTCCCCTTTGCGGCAACTGCGTAATGCGACTGCCAGCTCGCTGTCTTCATTGAACAGACCGTACGCTTTGCTTTTTGCACTGTAAACACGGTGCAGTTCTGCCATCATTTCATCAACGGCAGCATTGGGCGTCAGAAGCGTATCACGCAGCACAACATCCAGCGTTTGCTCATCACGTTTGTTCAACTGGTGCAGAGCGATCTGCTCAAGATCCAGACTCATGGGGATTTTCTCCTGTAAGAATTGCAGCCGTGCAAGAAGGGTTTGTCTGCGGGGCGTATTCAAACACCGAAGCGACGAAGCCGCAACCCGAAGTATGAAGGGATTATAAAAATGCGGAAAGTGAGTCTGTGATCGGCTAAGATATTGGACTTTGTCAGATCAAGAAGCACAATACTCTATGGCACAATCATCCCGTTACAGTGACGAACACGTTGAACAGCTGCTTTCCGAGCTGGCGACAGTTCTGGAAAAACACCGCGCGCCGACAGACCTGTCTCTGATGGTTCTGGGCAATATGGTGACAAACCTTATTAATACCAGCGTCGCTCCTGCACAGCGTAAAGCCTTGTCGCAGTCCTTTGCGAAAGCGTTGCAAGCGTCGATAAGAGAAGATAAAGCCCATTAATTCACAACTTGCCCAAACCCTCTCATGGTGACAAATCGTCAGCGCTATCGCGAAAAAGTATCCCAGATGATCAGCTGGGGCCACTGGTTCGCCCTGTTTAATATCCTGCTCATCCTGGGGATCGGCAGCCGCTACCTGTTTGTTTCCGACTGGCCTTCTTCATTGCAGGGGCGTATTTACGCGCTGGTCAGCTGGCTTGGGCATTTCAGCTTTATCGGTTTTGCGGCGTATCTGCTGATCATCTTCCCACTCACCTTTGTGGTGATGTCGCAACGCCTGCTGCGGTTCTTATCCGCCATTCTGGCTACCACCGGGCTGACACTGCTCCTGGTGGATACCGAAGTCTTTACCCGTTTCCACCTGCATATTAATCCGGTTGTGTGGGAACTGGTGGTCAATCCCGGTCAGGGCGAAATGGCGCGTGACTGGCAGCTGATGTTTATCGCTGTGCCGGTGATATTCCTGCTCGAAATGCTGTTTGGTACCTGGGCTTGGCAGAAGCTGCGCAGCCTCAACCGCCGCAATTTCGCCAAACCGATTGTGGTGCTGTTTATAAGCAGTTTCTTTGCTTCGCACCTGATGTACATCTGGGCGGATGCCAACTTCTATCGTCCGATCACCATGCAGCGTGCGAATCTGCCGCTGTCGTATCCGATGACGGCACGCAAATTCCTCGAAAAACACGGCCTGCTGAATGCCGGGGAATACCAGAAACGGCTGATAGAACAAGGCAATCCTGAAGCGCTGGCAGTGGAATACCCGCTGAACAACATCAGCTTTGCGAAAACCGGCTCGAAGTATAATTTGCTGATGGTCGTGCTCGATGGTGTTCATACCACCACGCTGGATAAAGACATGCCAGCGCTCAGCGATTTCGCCAAACATAACATTCGTTTTGATCAGCATTTCAGTTCCGGAAACCGTAATGACACCGGGCAGTTCAGCCTGTTCTATGGGATTTCGCCGAGCTATATGCAGGGCATTCTGGCGGCGCGAAAACCTTCTGCGCTGGTGTCGTCGCTGGAACAACAAGGTTACGAATTCGGTTTATTTGCTTCAGACGGTTTTAACAGTCCGCTGTACCGTCAGGCATTACTGACCGATTTCACCTTGCCGCCGCCGGTCAAACAAACTGACCAGCAAACCGTCTACCAGTGGCAGCAATGGCTGAATGGCGTAGGCAACGGCCCGTGGTTCTCCTACATGAACCTGAACGGGATCAGCAGCGCATTGCGTCAGGACGGGGCCAGTGTGCCAACCGGTAACACCTTTATTCGTCGTTACCAGAACGGTGCACAGGATGTGGATGACCAAATCAAAGCCATCCTGCAGTCGTTAAAAGATCGCGGGGAGCTGGATAAAACGGTGGTCGTCATTACCGCCTCACACGGTATTGAATTCAACGAGAACGGGACATGGGGTTCAGGCAATGCAATGAACCGTCGCCAGTTACAGGTTCCGCTGATCATTCACTGGCCGGGCACACCGGCGCAGAATATCGATAAGCTGACGGATCATGCTGATGTGATGACCACGCTGATGCAACGTCTGTTGCACGCGACAACGGCTCCGGCGGATTACTCGCAGGGCGAAGATTTGTTCGCCGCCAAGCGACGTCATAACTGGGTCACGACCAGCGATGACGGTACGCTGGTGATCACCACCCCGGACCAGACGCTGGAGCTGGAAAGTAACGGTGATTACCGCGCCTTTGACATTAACGGCAAGCGGATTAAAAATCAGAAACCGGAACTGGGTTTGCTGCTCCAGGTGCTGACAGATGAAAAACGCTTCCTGGCAAACTGACGTTCACCGTTAAGCGCAAGGATGAAAGCCAACCCTGACCGGTTGGCTTTTTTACTGGCGCGGCGTCCCCCTGATCGTCAGCGTTTTAGCGGTCGCGGTGTTATGCCGTTAACAGACTAAAAATCGCTTGGACCCGCACGGATAACACTGTATATTTTAACAGTTATTTCTCCCTTCTTTTATGAGGAAAGTTATGCGGGTCGAACTGATTTTTGACAAACGGAATGTCTCCGGCATCCCCAATGCCAGTGAAAAGATTGAAGCGGAACTGGTTAAACGTGTACACCGGCTGTTTCCTGAGGCTGAAGTAAAAGTGAAACCCATGCAGGCTAACGGGCTGAACACCCACGGTGCCAGCAAGCAGGAACGTTCGCAATTAAACCAAATGTTAGAGGAAATGTTCGAAGAAGCCGATGACTGGCTCGCCATGGAGTAAAAATCCGCCCTGCCGTTGCACTTACTTACAAAGCGCAATTGAAATAAACAATCCATCGCTATGGCTTACTATAAGATGTGCGTGTTATACGAAATTCATTATCAATCAGAGCGATGAGTTGCACTTAATGCGGTACAGACCGGGCTGATTTCATCCGGTACATTGTTCCCGGCACCTTTGCTTTTCGCTTCACACGCGCCAATGACTTTGCGAAACCGCCATGCCACCGAGCCTAAAAAAATCCAGCGCCCAACCTAATTTCTACACCAAGCGCTTTGCGCTGATTTGTCTCGGTATTGTCTGTTGTCTGGCGCTTCTGCTGGGTCGGGTAGGTTACCTGCAATTGCTCAACCAGCCGATGCTGGAAAAAGAGGCCGACTCCCGCTCGTTGCGTTCCACCGTTATCCCTGCCGGGCGCGGTACCATTGTTGATCGTAACGGTCATCCGCTGGCGCTGAGCGTCGCCTCAAAAGACATTATCGCCGACCCGTTCCGTGTGCTGGAGTTACACAGTGATCTGAACAGTCCGAAGTGGCAATATCTGGCTTCTGCGCTGAATATGCCGCTTTCGCAGCTACAGCAAACCATCACCAGTGATCCCCAGCGCCGCTTCGTGTATCTCGGTCGCAAAATAGAAGAAGGCATTGCCGCAGATATCAGCCAGCTTCATCTCGGCGGTATCAGCAGTCAGCTGGATGACAGCCGTTATTACCCGATGAGCGAAGCCGCTGCCAATCTGGTCGGCGTGGTCGGGACAGATAATGAAGGTCTGACGGGCGTTGAAAAAGGCTTTAATGCCCTGCTGCAGGGCAAACCGGGCATGCGGGAATACCGTCAGGATCGCCACGGCAATGTGATCGGCATCCTGAAAGAAGTGGCACCGCAACAGCCACCGACCATTAACCTGAGTATCGACAGCTTTATGCAGTACGTGTTGTACTCGCGGCTGCGCGACGGTGTGACGCTTAACCAGGCCGAATCCGGAGCGGCTGTTCTGGTGGATGTGAATACCGGTGAGATTTTAGGGATGGCGTCCTACCCTTCCTATAATCCGAATAACTACGCCGGTGTGCAGGCAAAAGACATGCGAAATGTGGCGATCAGCGACAGTTTCGAACCGGGTTCGACGGTCAAACCGCTGGTGGTAATGGCAGGTCTGAACCGACATATGATCCGCCCGGATTCGGTTCTCGATACCCATCCGTACACCGTTAACGGCCACCTGATCCGCGACGTGGGCCACTGGCCGGCGCTGACCATTACCGGTATCTTGCAAAAATCCAGCGACATTGCGGTTTCGCATATTGCGCTGGCGATGCCTGCCAGCGTACTGGTTCAGCTTTATCAATCCTTTGGTTTGGGCAAACCGACAGATCTGGGTATCGGTGGCGAAAGCAGTGGTTATTTCCCGGCACACCGTGACCGCTGGGCCGATATCGAACGTGCGACCTTCTCCTTCGGCTATGGCCTGCGCGTCACGCCACTGCAAATCGCCCGCGAATACGCCACGATCGGCGCGGAAGGTATTTACCGCCCGCTGTCGATAACCAAAGTGACACCGCCGGTGCTCGGCACCCGTGTGATGTCGGCTGACGTGGTCAGAACCGTGATTCATATGATGGAAAGTGACGCCCTGCCCGGCGGCTCCGGCCTCAGCGCGGCGGTGCCGGGATACCGTCTGGCGATTAAAACCGGTACAGCGGAAAAAATGGGGGCCAGTGGCAAATATGACGGCGGTTACATCAACTACACCGCCGGTGTTGCGCCAGCCAGTAATCCGCGTGTCGCACTGGTGGTGATGGTCAATAATCCGCAAGCGGGTAAGCACTTTGGGGGTTCAGTTGCCGGCCCGATTTTCGGACAGATTATGGGCGAAATCCTCAACCATATGAACATTGCGCCGGATGCGCTGGTGCCGGAAACGCCACCAACCACCGTGATTAATGGGGGTCAAAAAACCGATCTGGTGCGTCGCCCGGCCACGGATGGTTAACCCAAGACAAGCAAAATCATTAAAAACTTCTGACAGACTGGATCTTGCAGAAATAAGCGGTTAACGTTCGCAGTGTTTATTGGCTGATGAAATTTCTGGCTGACACGGTGGAGGAAGAGCGCACGCTCTGTAAGAAAAAGCATGAAACGGCTTCTTATCGTATTTTTGATATTTGTCGCGGTTTGTCTGGGTGTGATTGCACTGAATATGCAGGGCAGCGGCCCGTGGTAATTGAGTTCCGTTTCCTGAAAAGGGATAAAAGGAGACATCATTTTGCCAACCGGTAAGAACTTCGCGATTTTAATCGTTCTTATTCTCGTCGGGATGGTTATGGTGGACGATGGCATCGCCCGGTTAATCCACTGGATCCTGTTGCGTTAAAACATGGCCCGTCAGGCTGTCACGACAGTCCTGCCCACCGGGCCATTATTGTCTGGTCAATCCCTGAACCTCTCTGAGCAACACCTGCCACGCCAACCTGACGAACTCGTGTATAATAGCGGTATTCAACCTTAATACAGACTGGTTATGGCTCAAGACATTCATATCGCTATCGTCTGCGCACTCAGCAAATGGATTGAAGGCCATCTTGGTCGTGTGATCCATCTTGAAGAACTGGCTGAGTATTCAGGCTATTCGCTCTGGCACATGCAAAAACTGTTCAAAGAATCGACAGGCATTTCTCTGGGGAAGTACATCAGGGAACGCCGTCTGGCGAGTGCTGTTTATCAGCTGAGCAGCAGTGAAACCCCGATTTTTGATATCGCGATGGATTTCGGTTTCGGTTCGCAATCGCATTTCACTTACATGTTCCGCAAGCGTTTCAACATAACGCCGCATGAATTCCGTCAGAACCCGGACATCAAACTTGATGTATCTCCCCCGCTGCATCTGATCCACCAGAAATCAGCCTGAAGCGGTCAGAAACCCACAAAAAACGCGGCCATCACAGGCCGCGTTCTTGTGCTTTACTGCTGTTCTTTACCACTAAAAACTAAGCGCTGTTCTGTGTCTGAGAAAGGCACGCTTAGAACTGATACACCAGACCTACCGCAGTGACATCATCGGTATTGATACCGGCGTTGTCGGTGAAGGTGCTGCTGTCGATCAGGTTAATTTTATAGTCAACGTAGGCTGACATGTTTTTGTTGAAGTAGTAAGTCGCACCCAGGTCAACAAATTTAACCAGATCCTGATCCTGATAGTTATTCCCCAGACGGTCTGAACCTAAATCTTTACCGCGGGTTTGGTTATAAGCCACGAACGGACGCAGACCGAAATCAAACTGATAGCTTGCGTAAGCTTCAAATGCCTGGGATTCGTTAGCATAACCGTAAGCTTCTGAATCGGTAGAACCGAAGCGGGAAGCATTGTAAGCCTGGGTGAACATCGCAGCCAGATAGACGTTATTGGCGTCATATTTCAGACCACCGGTGTAGCCTTCAGCTTTTTTACCGTCGCCCATGATACCGGGTGCGGAGTTCTGCTCGTCAGTACGGTCAGAGTTAAAGAATGCACCCGCCACGCTGACGCCCGCACCAATATCATAGCTCAGAGACATACCGTAACCGTCGCCGTTTTGTGTCAACACATCACGGGTACCCGGTTCACCGCCGCCGCTGTCGTTTTTACCCTGATATTGCAGGGCAAAGTGCAGACCATCGACCAGACCAAAGAAGTTATCGTTACGATAAGTTGCCACGCCATTGGTACGCTGATAAAGGAACTGGTCAGCACCGTAAGTGGAACCATCGAACTCAGGTTGCAAATCGGTCCAGGCAGCAACGTCATACATCACGCCATTGTTACGACCGTAGTCGAATGAACCCATGTCACCAAATTTCAGACCTGCGAAACCATAACGGGTAAATGCACGGTCACCGTCATCAGAGCTTTCAGCCTGGTTAGCCTGAACCTGATATTCCCACTGGCCGTAGCCGGTCAGTTGATCAGTAATCTGAGTTTCGCCTTTGAAACCAAGACGGATGTAGCTCTGATCGCCGTCTGAACCTTTGTCGTTAGAGAAGTAGTGCAAACCATCAACTAAACCGTACAGGTCCAGTTTATTACCATCTTTATTATAAACTTCTGCCGCACTTGCTGATCCTGCCACCACTAAAGCAGGGATCATGAGTGAAAGAACACGGATTTTCATTTTTTTGTCCTCAATAAGTGTCGGACCGTGCCACTGAATGTAAAGTACAGGTTTTCTACTGCTTTAAATCTGCATAAGGTTTTTTTGTATCTGTATAAATGTTGGCCCGACATGGCAGTTCCATTCTCATGATATAGATTCTTTTAATCCAGAAAGAAAATGATACGAAATTAGTGAAGACATTACTTATATATTAGAACCTGTAACAAAATATTAATTTTGAGTAAATTTACGTCTATTTATTTTTGTAAAAATAAAGCACTCAAAGCTAATATATCGAAAATTTAATCATTATCAATGAGTTATCTTAAATAATTACCGCACTAAGTGATAAATCATCTATTCAGCAATAATATATACTTTCTCTCGCTATCATCATTATTTGTTATTCAATTACCCTCATTCCCCGTTTTGTGGAAACAACAGCCGGCCCTTTGTGGCCGGTTTTTTTTTGGTTTACAAAGATATAATTACACTCTGTGATATTCATCACTAATTATATCGCGCAGGTTGACTGTATTTCTCCATAATGACTTCATCGTTTCTCCATCTTTTAAATTACGATTTTATTAATAGTTGATATCTAATCCATTAAATTAATAAGGTATTTTCGGAAAATTATTAATGAATATTGTGGAGAGGCTTTGTTGGTCAGCGACACGTCAGATCCGTTATTATAGCCAAAGTCAGACCAATCCCGCTGATCACTGCCGGGAAGACCGATAGACTGCGGTGCCACGCAACATCTTCTTTATTCAATAGTTCAGGGAACCCCATGCCACAACAGGATCAGCTCGACAACATCTCCAAAGCCAGAATGCTTCTGGCAACCCGCCGTTTTCTAAAACTCGACGAGTGGCTGTTGTCACTGATGCGTGGCTGGCAGAATCAGGGCGAAGGTCAACGCGATTATGGCCTGCTGCTGCATCCGGGCACCCTGTTTACCGGTACGGAATCGCCTGCCCTTAACCCGCTGGAAGTGCTCAGTGACTGGGCGCAGCAATGCCCGCAGAGCTACCATGCTCACGTATTACTGGGCATGGTCTGGCATGAAAATGCCTGGTTAATTCGCCAGTCGCAGGGCGAAAATGAAATTGAAGATCACCAGTGGCTCGGTGCCCAGTTGTGTTGCGATTACGCTGTGCTGGCGTTTTTACGCGCCATCGAATTACACCCGCGCCCGACCCATGCCTTCCGGCATCTGATGAACCTCAGCGGAGGTTTCGGTGAGCCTTACTGGCTGAAATCCCTTTTCGCTGGCGAAATCCCCCAGCCTTTGCATGAGAAGTTTTCGATTCAGGACAGTGAAATCTGGCAAGCCGGTGTGGCGCATATCCACGCCCTCGGGTTCGAACCCGCCACACACTGGCCGCAAATGTTACCTGCCGCGTTACAGCAAACCCGGAAAAGCGGCGAAGAAGCGCTGGATTACTGGCTGCGCATGGCGATGTCCGTGCGTCACGCCGACGTCGGCACCATGGGATCCTACCTGTTATTCCACTCCGCTTTCTGGGGCGGCAGCGACGAGCAACAGATGCGGATCATCGACAGCCCGCTGTGTGCGGAATTCAGTGAGGAAGAACGTAACCAGTTTCGTGCGAATGCGCTGTGCGATGCACTTTCCGGCGATATTGCAGACCGCGAATCGCCGCAGGCACTGGAACTCCGGCAGCGTTTGGCCACTTTACTGGCTCAGCCTCTCGAACCTGAAACCCGTATCCGTCTGCTGGATCTCGCCGGGATTTGTACCGCGTACTGGGAGGATGATGATCAGGCCGGGCTGGCCGTGTATGACACATTATTCGCCGTTTCACCGCAGGCGATGCCGGGCCATTCTGCCCGCATGTTTATTTCCCGTGCTGTGCTGGCAAACGGCCATGAAGAAGGCTTGCCGGTACTTACCCAGTTACTGACCCGCGGTCTGAGCCAGGCCAGTGATCCGGTGCTGGTGGCTTTTGCTGCCACGGCGTTGCAATTCGGATTGTACGGGTTGCCTGCCCGCCCGGAATTAAGTGAAGGGCTGATGGAACACGCGTGGTCGCTTATCCAGCAATCGGGCGATGAACAACCGGTCAGCGATCTGGTCACGCTGGCGCATGATATGGCAATCAATGACGATATCGACGCCGCCCATTTTCTGATGACCGGCATGGCGCGCCACGGCAGCGCCATCCACTGCTACGAGCTGTATTTCTTCTACCGCAACGGCTGGCATCACGATGTGCCTGAGCATTATCACAATGACAGCAATGCGATGGATTGTGTTCTCAGCGCCGCCCGCGCCGGCATGGTCCCTGCAATGTTTACCTGCGCTAACGCACTGCGCGAAGGGCTGGGCGGGGAACCGGATTACGAACAGGCGATGCACTGGTATCAGCGCGCAATGGACGCCGGGCACCTCTCCGCCGCCTACTACCGCGCCAGTTGTGCGCTGGATAACGGTTCAGATGCTGAAAAACGTCAGGCCGCAGAAGTCTGGCTGCCGGAAATTCTGCATAACGCCGCGCACCCTGATCGCGCCGAAGCCGCTTATACCCTTGGCATGGCATGGCTGACCGGCACCGGCGTTAAGAAAAACCGCTACATCGCCGGTAAATTCATGGAATTCGTGCTCGAGCTTAACCCGGGATCTGAGGCCGCGAAGCAGGTTCACGATGACCTCAACGGTTCCCTGCGTGCGAGGATGAATCTTTGGCAGGATAAGCGGAAAACCGAGGTGGAAGATCCGGTAGCGGAGTTTCGGTTGCAGGAGCCGTTGCAATAGCGGGCTGATATCTTGGGTTGCTGCCCACTCCGGCCTTAAGATCAACACCGTGGGCTCGCCGCCCACACGGGCCCAAAGGGTTTTAAACGAAACCCTTTGGAATCCTGCGTTTTTTAACTGCGCGCTCTGCTCGCTGGCTATGTTTCAGCAACCACCGCGACAGGCTGGAAATCTTGCCGCTGCGCGGTTCCTTCTCTCGGTCTTCGAGCCACAGGTCTCGAAGCCGCTCCGTTCAGCAAGATTTCTGAATCGCCCGCACGATCTTAAATTCAAAAGCAGATTGTTTTTCATCTTTGCTCCTCCCCCTGCGAAGGGGGAGGCGGGGAGGGAGCTTTATGTCCGCCGCTGTGGTTGATGAAACATAGTCAGCGAGCGACAGCGCGCAGTGAAAGAGCCCACGACCTTGATGTTGAAGTTGAAGGCGCACAAGCACCCGCCTCCTGCTTACCTCTCCCTCAGGGATTCTTTCACCTTATTCAACGGCTTAATCAGATAATCCAGCACGCTTTTCTGACCGGTTTTGATATCCACATTCGCCACCATCCCCGGCACGATCGGGAACTGGCGGCCGGCTTTGTTGGTCAGGAAAGCTTTATCGGTGCGGACATACACGCGGTAATAGTACTGGTCGCGCTTCACTTCATCCTGCAACGTATCCGGCGAGACACCTTCTACTTTGCCATCAAGATCGCCATAGATTGATGAATCGTACGCCGAGATTTTTACCGTGGCAGGCAGTCCGGGGCGGATATAGGCGATGTCGCGCGGATTAATGCGGGTTTCGATCAGCAACTGATCTTCAATCGGCACGATCTCCATCAGTTTACCGCCGGGTTGCAGAACACCGCCGACAGTGGAAACCTGAATGTCTTTAACGATACCGTGAACCGGCGAATACAGCTCGGAGCGCGTCACCTGATCTTCTTTACCGGCCAGCACCTGCAGTTCAGCGTCCAGATCGGCGTTATTTTTCACCTGTTCCTCACGGGCACGCACCGCGTACTGGTTCGTCGCATCGTCGATTTTTCCGCGCAGTTCGCTGGCCTGACGTTTAAGACGAATGACCTCAACCTGCCCCGCCGCGCCTTTTGCCACCAGCGGTTGCGTCATGTTGATTTCATCGTTCACCAGCCTGAGGGACTGTTGCAGATTCGTCACCGTTTCATCACGGTTCTGCTTACGCGATAAATATAACTGACGCTCACGCGCCACCAGTTCCGGGGATTTCATGGTTTCGGCGCTGAATTTCAGCGGTGCACCGGTCAGTTCCGCACTCAGACGCTCGGATGACGCACGCAATGTCCGCACACGGGAGGCCGCTTCACCGTAGTTTGACCGGGAGCGTGTCGGGTCAAGCTGCGCCAGAAGCTGTCCGCGATTGACCACCGAGCCTTCCTGCACCATCAGTTTTAAAATCACGCCGCCGTCCAGTGAATCAATTTGCTGCGCTTTGCTCGATGGCGTCACTTTGCCGGTGCCGACCGTCACTTCATCGAGCACGGCAAAACGAGCCCAGACAAAAAACATCAGCAAACTGCCCAGCGTGACCCAGATAATCCATGAGACTTTGCGGCCTTCAGCTTCCAGTTCATCATGCAATGTCAGATGTGCCATTCAGTGTCCTTAGCCGCTCAGGCTGCGCCTTGTTTTTTATCGTCCGCCATCGCCGCTGCCGGAGCGGGTGTGGTGCTGGCTGCTTTGGCGAGGATCTGATCACGCGGTCCGTCAGCCACCACGCGCCCGTTATCCATCACCACAATCCTGTCCACCAGCCTGAGCAGCGCCGGACGGTGCGTCACCACAATCAGCGTCCGCCCCACCAGCCAGCCATGTAACTGACGGATGACGTATTCTTCCAGTTGTTCATCCATCGACGCGGTCGGTTCGTCCATCAGCACCACCTGCGGATTACGCAGGATCATGCGGCTCAGCATCACCATCTGCCGCTGACCGCCGGACAACCCGCGACCGCCTTCGTTGATGATTTTATCCAGGCTCGATGCGTCGGCCTGCACCATCGACAGCGCACCGCTGATACGCAGTGCCTGCAGCATTTCCTGGTCAGTGGCGTGCGGATAACCCAGCATCAGGTTCTGACGCAACGTGCCGAAAAACAGCCGCGAATCCTGCGACAGATAACCGAGCTGGCGGCGGATATCCGCCGGTTCTACTTTGGTCATGTCGACGCCATCGATGAGAATTTTCCCCTGCGACGGGCTGGCCTGACCCGCCAGCAGTTTGAGCAGCGTGGATTTACCCGCGCCGACTTTCCCGAGGATGGCCACACGTTCGCCCGGTTTAATCTCCAGTTGGCCGATACCTAACACATTCGGCGCGTTCTCTTTGTCGTAGGTATATTGCAGGTTGCGCACGTTAAAATGGCCGCTGAGCGTCGGGCAATGTGACAACTGCGCATCGGCGGGCCGGTCGACAGGCTTTTTCAGCAATTCATCCAGCCCGCGCATCGCGCTTTTGGCATGCTGCCAGCGGGAAAACACCATCGTCAGTGGCATCAGCGGCGCGATAGTGCGCGATGACAACATGCTGCTGGCGACCAGCGTACCGGTGGTGATGTCGCCGCTGAGCACCAGATACACGCCGAACACCAGCATGCCGCCGTAAGTCAGTTGCTGCACGGTGGAGGCCCAGCCAGTCAGGCGCGCACCCCACACGCGTTGTTTCATGCCCACAGCGGCGCTGACTTCGTGCGTCTGTTCCCACTGACGCTGAAAATAGGCTTCCGCCTGTAACGCCTTGATGTCTTCAATCCCTTCAATGGTTTCCACCAGCACGGCGTTGCGCAGCGCACTTTCGCGCATGCCTTCTTTCGCCAGTTTGGCCATTGGCCACTGGATCAGAATACCGGGAATGACAATCAGCGGGATCGCCAGCAGCGGGATAATCACCAGCGGGCCGCCGATGAAAAACATAATGCCGAGGAACAGCAACACGAAAGGCATATCCGCCGCCGCGCTGATGGTGGTCGAGGTCAGCAATTCACGCACCTGATCGATTTCACGCAACTGAGAAATAAAGGAACCGGTGGATTTTGGCCGGTCGTCGTTTTTGATATTCATCGCCCGCACGAAAAACAGTGAGGAAACTTTCAGATCAACTTTCTTGCCCATCAGATCTGACACCAGCGTGCGCATCAGGCGGATGACATATTCCATCCCCGCCGCCAGCACCACGCCGAAAAACAGCACCCACAACGTCGGGTAAGATTGCGCAGGAATAACGCGGTCATACACCTGCATCGAGAACAAAATACCGGCCAGCGCCAGCACGTTACCGAGTACGGAAGCCAGCGAGATTTCCGCAATTTTGCGCCCCGAACCGCGAAAATTATCCCAGAACCAGTGTTTTTTATGCGGCTGAACGAACGGGTCGATACGCTGATCGCGCCCGCGCGGTGCCACGCCAGCCAGAAAGACCGGACCGGTACTTTGCTCAAGCAACACCACCAGTTCGGCCGAACGCAATAAATTGCCGCCGTCGCTCAGCCAGTAGTCCACCGTGCCGTCGTCATGCAGATTTTCCAGTACCGCGATGCCGCCCTGTTGCAGCGTAATCGCTGCGGGTAACACTTCCTGACGCCATCGCACCTGATCCCAGCTGACCATACCGACCTGAAGGCCCATCAGACCGCTGAGGCGGTCAAGCTGACGCCGCAACGGCTGATGTTCAAACCAGCGCATCTGCTGGCGAAGATAAAGCGGATCTGCGGGTTTACCAAATATTTCGGCCACACGCCCCATGGCGCTTATCCAGATGTCGATCGACAACGGTGTTGTTGCTTCATTACTCATTTCAACCTCGATATCGAATGCTTCTGGTTTATTCATGTCCTGCCCGACCCTTACAGCGACGGGATGGTGTCACCTGTTTGTTTGTGCCGGTCGATGCCTAACATGTCGACCAGATTGTCCACGGCAGCGGCGTAGCGCACCGTCGCGTCCCAGCCGTCATACAGCGCGCCGATGCGCGACGTATCAGCCTGAAAAACGTCCTGCTCGACGCTGAGCAAATCGTTCAGACTGCGCTTGCTGAGTTTGTATTCGTCCTGATATACGCTGCGGGTATGCGTCGCGCTGCCGAACTGCTCCTCGCCCGCGAGCTGCCGCTGCTGGCCGCCGATCATGTCGGCATAAGCCGCCGACGCCTTCTGGTTGATATCCAGCTTGGCTTTTTCGACTTCCGCCTGCGCCGCCTGCCGCTGGCCTTCTGCCGCGCGGATTTTGGCGCTGACCGCCCCGCCCTGATACACCGGCGCATCCACCGCCAGTTGTACCTGATCGTCCCAGTAAGAACCGCCACCGCCGCTGTTTTCATAGCGCGTACGTCCTGCCTGGACTTTCAGGGTCGGCCAGTGCTGAGCTTCGGTCTGATTGACTTCCTCGATTGCCGCCTGCTGTTTAGCCTGTGCGGCACGCACCAGCGTGCTGTTTTCATAAGGGATTTTGTTGAGGGTGACTTTCTGATCCAGCAGGCTTTGCGGCAGATCCGGCAAATTATCGGAGACCACGCCGGTCAGCACCGTCAGCTGTGCCTGTGCGGAACGTTGCTGTGCGCGATATTGCTCAACGGTGGCTTTCATTCCGGCGATACGCGTTTGCGCCTGCAACACGTCAGACTGCGAACTCAGCCCGGCGTCTGCCCGCAGTCTGGCGGTGTCACGCACACGTTCGAGAGAAGCGATGTTGTCGCGCGCTGCCAGGCTCAGCGCCTGATAGCGTTTGACCGAGAGATAGGCCTGCAGGGTGCTAAGCGCCACGTCGGTCATCGTGCTGTAAAGCGAATAACGATAGGAATCAGAAAGGTATTCCTGCTGACTGATGCTGCCGCCGGTACGACCGAAGTCATACAGCAACTGGCTGAGCTGGACACCCGCCGATGCGTTGTTGCTCAGGCTACCTGCGGAGTCGGTCTGATGCGATTTTCCGGCGGTTCCCTGTAAGGAGATCTGCGGATACCACGCACTTTTGGCCTCATCAAGGTTGCCTCTGCCGACGCGAATTTGCGCCGCCGCTTCTGAAATTTGCGGATTGCGTGCAAACGCCCGCAGGATGGCATCCTGTAACGTCAGGCTGGCACGCATCTCCTCAGTCGGCGCGGCCTGCCAGTTAAATTCCGGCTGTTTCACCGCCGCCATCACACCCGTATTCCCTGTTAAACCCGTCAGGCACAAGGTGCCCAACATCACGGTCAGTGACCGCATCACTTTCTTATTTTTCATTACCGACACCACTTAATTACGCCGATTTTTTGTTATTACTGCTCCCTCCCCCTTCGCAGGGGGAGGCGTACAGAAATTAACTTTGTTGTACGTGCAGGCCGTGCTGCACCAGAACGTCTCCCAGCGTATTTGAGATTTCCATGGCGGCATTGTGGTAAACGTCGAATGTCAGGCCATCCACCGTGCGTTGCCCGGTTTCGTTCCACGCGCCGTCAGTGCCGATGTGCAGATTCACCAGGCTGCCCTCGCCGCCTTTGATGATCACTTCATCGGCCGGGTTATCCTTCACGCTCAGCGCCTCATGCAGGTTCAGCGAAATGCTGTTGGTGCCGGAATTGCCCAAATCGAAAATGTCGATATGCTCAACTTTCAGCCCGAGCAGCGTCAGATCCAGATGCTGATGGGTGCCTGCCAGCAGCAAGGTATCGACACCGGTTCCACCGTCGATCAGACCGAAGTCCAGCGTGTGAACCGCAATCACGTCGTCGCCGGTGCCGCCCAGTGCGACACCGTCCGTTGCCGTCAGATCGATAGTCATCCCGCCAATCGAGAAGGCGGTATCAGCATGCGCGGGGATTTCTGATGTCGTCGTGGCGGATTCCGTGGTCGCCAGCGACGAGACCCGTGTGCTGGTGGCATGTGTGGTGTCGGTGGAGTCCGTTGCGGAGGTTGTGGAGGAGTCGGCTGTCATACTGGCTGCCAGTGTGTGCGTATCGCTATTCTCGACAGACAGCGATGTCGCCATCAGCGTGGCCGTTTCTGGCGGTAATGATGAACCGACGGTCAGCCCGACGTGGGCATCAAATCCGTTACCGGCGGCATCGACGGCTTTCAGTTCAACAATCGAACCCAGCAAGGCCGACAGTAAGCCCACCAGTCCGTAACTGCTCAGCAACGCACTGCTGAATTTCACCGTCCACGAACCGTCTGCCTGCACCGTACCCGCCAGGGTATTCCCCAACAGGGTGACACTGACCAGACCGCCCTGCGCGATGTTGCGGCTGGTGCCGCTCAGCGTCAGCCCCTGACCGCTGAGGATGTTGCTCACCAGACCGAGCGTCAGCCCGAGAACCGGATTCAGCGCCACCAGCGGCAGATCATGGGTCAGGACATTCAGCAGGTTGGAAGACGTCGCGGTGTTACCCACGCTGTCTCTCACCACCACGGAAACCTGGGTGGAACCGTCCGCCAGTCCTTTCAGTTCGGCAGTGGTGAACGGCACGCTCCAGACACCGTTGGTGACGGTACCGTTGTGTGTGACGTTACCGACCGTGACTGAGACCGTGCCGTTGAGCAGGTTAGATGTGCCGGTAATATTGGTATTCACCCCGGCTTCTGCGGCATTGAGATACTGGTCCCCGCCGAACAGAGTATTGACCAGCAGCGTCGGCAAGGTATGGATCCCGACCGTTGCCGTGGCACTGCCGCTGACGGCATGACCGGCGGCGTTGGTCACCGAGGCACCGACGTTCAGCGTACCGTCAAGCAAGCCCGCCAGGGTGAGTTGCGGGATCGCCACACTGAAGGTGCCGTCGGCTTTCACCAGCGCCGTCAGGGTATTCCCGCCCACGTTCAGGGTCACGGTTGAGCCCTGCGCGTTGGTGGTGGTACCGCTGATGGTTTGGGTCAGCAGCGCATCTGCCGCATTCAGCAGGCCATCGCCAAACAGCGGATTCAGCGTGATGGTTGGCAGCGACTGCGACACCACATTCAGCAGACCGGTGACAGAGGCCGGGTTACCGGATCCGTCCGTCAGGCTGGCGACCACCGACTGCGTGCCGTTAAGGATGGCGGAGAGATCGAGCGCCGGCACGGTGACACTGAAGATGCCGCCCGCGCCCACCGTCGCCAGATAATTTTTGCCATTCAGGGAAACCTGAACCTGAGTGCCCTGCGCCACGTTGGTGGCGACACCGCTGATGGTCTGTCCGGTCAGCAGGTCAACCACATTCAGCACACCGTCGCCGAACAGCGGGTTAAGGACAATCGACGGCAGATTGTGGATACCGACATTCAGCCCCACGGTATTGGACGCCGTGTTGCCCACCGCATCAGTCACCGAGGTGACGAGAGTCAGATTGCCGTCCAGCAGGCCGGACAGTTGTAGCGGCGTCAGCGACGCGGTGAATTTGCCGTCACTGCCTACGGCGGCCGTCAGATTAATCAGCCCCCCGCCGATGTTGATATTGACCGTTTCACCGACATGCCCGTTGGTGACTGTCCCGCTGATGGTTTGCGTCAGCAGGGCTTCAGCCGCGTTAAGGATGCCGTCTGCACCGAAAACAGGATCCAGCACAATTTTCGGTACCGCGTTGATGATGGAGTTCAGCGTTCCGCTGGTGGTGCTGGTATTACCGCCGGCATCGGTAACAGAAACCACGACCGGGAAGGTGCCATCACCCAGCGCTTTCAGGTCACCCGGTTGCAGGGTGATGCTGAACGCACCGCTGGCATCGGTTGCGCCAAGGAAGGTTTTCCCGCCCAGCGTCACCTGCACCTGCGTCCCGGTGGTCACGCCGCTGACCGTACCGCCAATCACCTGCGTGGTCAGCGCGTCGGCCGCATTCAGCAAGCCATCGCCCAGAACCGACGTCAGGTTAATGACCGGCCTGACCAGATCCAGCACCGCATTCGCGGCCGCGCTGCCGACGTTGCCCGCCGCATCGGCAACCGTCACGCTGACCGCCGCAGTGGTACCACTCAGCAACCCGAGAACGGACGGCGGAACGGTGACCAGGAAATGCCCCGTCGCATCGACCACGCCGTTAATAGTTTGTGTACCGACCTGCACCGCAATGGCTGTCCCCGCAGCCACGTTAGAGACCGTGCCGCTGATGGTCTGATTGACCAGCAGATCGGCGATATTCAGCACGCCGTCGCCAAACACGGTGTTAAGCACCACTTGCGGCAGATTTTGGACTGCAATCCCCACCGGAATATTGGTGGTAGACGAGTTGCCCGCCGGGTCAGTCAGGGTGATGCCCAGATTCAGGTTGCCGTCCAGCAACGCACCCAGATCGCCCGGCTGAATTTGCAGATCCCAGGTGCCTGCCGTTACGGTCGTGTTGTAGGTTTTACCGCCGAGGGTCACGGTCACCAGAGTGCCATCGACCGCATTTGCCACCCCGCCAATGGTTTGCGCCAGCAGGGCTTCCGCAGCATTGAGCAGGCCGTTGCCACCGAAGAGAGGCTCCAGATCACCCAGAACCGGAATGGTTTTGAGGACATTCAGATTCAGCACGGACGCGGTCACGTTACCTGCCGCATCGGTGAGGTTAATGTTAAGCACCTGCTGGCCTTCACCCAGCGCACCGAGTAACGCTGCCGGAATGTTCAGCGACCACGCGCCATTCGCCCCGACAATCGCCGAGAGCGGCGTGCCGTTGATAACCGTCGAGACCACAGAACCGACACCCGCGCCAATCGCCGTGCCGCTGAGGGTTTGCGCTACCTGCGATTCCGCCAGATTAAGGAAGCCATCCGTCAGCCCCAGTCCGCTGGTGACATTCAGATCAAGCAGTTTATTGAAGAAGATATCCAGACCGGTACTGACGCTGGTGGTGTTACCCGCTGCATCTGTTACGGTCGCAGCCAGGGTCAGGGTACCGTCATTGAGCAAAATCAGTTGTTCAGGTGTCAGGTTAAGCGACCATGCGCCGCCAGGCTGGATAAGCGCCGTACCGATAGACGCCCCGCCCAGGGTGACATTCACCGTCTGCCCGTCCGCACCGCTGGAGGTTCCGCCCACCAGCACGTTGAGCAGGGATTCCGCCAGGTTAATGACGTTATTACCGGCGACGGCATTCAGCGCCAGTAACGGCGCTGACGTATCAACGTTCACCGTATGCGGAACCGCCGTGCCCACGTTGCCTGCCGCGTCCGTGAGGGTGGCGGAGATCACGTTGGTTGCGCCGGTACCTTGCGGTAATGCCTGCAAATCGGCGGCGGGTATGCTGACTGACCAGGTGCCGCCGGTCTGCACCGTGCCGCTGTAGGTTTTGCCATTCAGGGTGACCGTGACCACACGGCCCACTTCACTGGTATCCGCCGTCCCTGAAATCAGCTGGGCGGATTTCGACTCGGTATTATTGAGAATATCATCGCCGGTAAAGGCGCTGATGGTCAGGGTCGGTGCAGTGGTATCCACCAGCACGCCTTGCGTGACATTGGTCACCGGAACAAGCGTTGATGCGGTCACCGTCGTGGTCGTGCCATTCACAAATTCGGAGGCAGGAACAGACAGTGTCCAGACGTCTGCGTTAACCGTGGTCGTGTGCACATTCCCGCCGACAGTGACGGTGACCAGTGTGCCATCCGGCACATTCACTGTTTTACCGGAAAGGGTAATGTCCGCCGGATTGCCATCCGCCACGTTAATAATGTTGTCACCGGTGACCGGATCAAGGGTGATGGAGAACGCAGGGGGTATCAGGTTCACCGTGACTGGCGATGATGTTGCCGTCGCCGGGTTACCCGCCAGATCGCTCACTGCGACACCAATCGTCTGACCGGTTGACAGCGTACCGAGTTCGTCCGGGGTCAGTGTCACACTCCATGAACCGTCGCCCTGCACCGTCGCCTGATGGCTGATGCTGCCGACCGTGACTGTCACCTGCTGTCCCGCCTGCACATTCACCGTCGTACCGGTAATGGTTTGCGTGCTCTGGCTCTCGGCGTAGGTCAGATCAAAACCGGCACCGGCAAAGGACGTCACCGCCACGGAAGGCAGTTGTGTCACGGCAATGCCGACATCCGCCGAAGCTGAACCGGTATTGCCGCCGCCGTCCGTGACAGACACGGAGATTTGCTGCGGCCCCTGTGGCAGATCGGCAAGATCGCCAGCCGTCAGAGGGACTGACCAGTTACCGTCCGCATCCACCGTGACACCCGGGATCGTCAGACCGCCAATGGTCACCACCACGGTTTGATTTGCCCCCGTCAGCCCCGTCGTCCCGGTCAGGGTCTGCGTTGCCCCGGCTTCGGTCGCGTTCAGGTAACCGTCGCCAAACGGCGTATTGATGGTGACATCCGGCACGGTGAGATAGCTGGTGAATGGCAGGGTCGCTGGCGTGCTGTTGCCTGCGGCATCTGTTACGGTGACATTAATATCATGCAGACCGCTGCCCAGAGAGTTCAGTACGCCCGCAGGCAGGCTCACCGACCAGTCGCCGGTCAGCGGATCAACGGTGGCGTTATAGGTAATGCCGTTCACATCAATGGTCAGTTTAACGTTCTGGTTGTTGCCGGTGATGCCGGTATTCCCGGTAATCACGTTCACGGCAGCCGCTTCAGCGATATTCAGATTGCCGTCGCCAAACGGCAGGTCGATAACCGGCACAGGGGCGGACAGATAGGACGTAAAGGTCAGTGTCGCATCGGTGTGATTCCCCGCGCTGTCTGTCGCCGTGACGGTAATCAGATGCGACGCCGTCGCCGTGCCAAGGGAAGTGAGCTGCGCTGACGTCAGGTCCAGGCTCCAGTTCCCCGTGTCCGGGTCGACCGTTGCCGTAAACGGACTTCCGGTCATGCCCGCAATAGCCACGCTGACGGTTTGCCCGGCTCCGGTCACGCCGGTGCTACCGGTCAGAGTCTGCCCGTTAACGTCGGTGGATTCGGCAATGTTCAGCGTACCGTCACCAAACGGCAGATTGATCGTCGGTGCCGGAACGTTGTTAATTTGCACGTCAAACGACGTCGTCAGCGGCGAGATGTTACCCGCGCTGTCCGTGACCGTCACCACTACCGGCAAGGTGCCGTCCTGCAAGCCCAGTAACTGCACTGGCGTCAGGGTGACACTCCAGGTTCCGGCAGCAGGATCCACCACCACCGGCACCGCGTTACCATTAATCACAACGGTAACCGTCTGACCCGGCGTGGTAATGCCGGTTGTACCGGTAATGACGCCCCCCGCCGTCGCTTCATCCAGATTCAGCACGCCGTCACCGAATGGCAGGTCAATACCCGCTACCGGCAGAACATTCGTCACCGCCGTGAAATCAAGGGTTCCTGCGGCACTGCTCGGGTTACCCGCGCTGTCCGTCGCCGTCACGGAAAGAGTATGTGTATCATCCGTCAGTGCCTGTAAAACAGAAGAAGGCACTGTGGCGGTCCAGTTACCATCCGCACCGACGGTGGCCGTGACCGTCGTGCCATCGATCGTCACCGTCACCGTCTGGCCTGCGCCGGTAATGCCGGTGTTGCCGGTGATCAGCTGCGTGGCTGCCGCTTCAGTGGCATTCAGAACACCATCAGTAAACGGCGTATTAATGGTCGGCACGCCCGGTTGGGTCAGTACCACATTCAGACTGGCACTGGATGAGGCCGGGTTGAGCGCCGTATCCGTCGCCGTGACACTGACCTGTATCGGCCCGTTGTCCAGCCCGCTAAGCAGGCCAGGTGCCACAACCGCTGTCCAGCCGGTCCCCAGCGTATTCACGATGCCCGAGACAGGATCGGCCAGGCCAGGAATGGTGACCAGCACCGTGGTGCCCGCAACCAGCCCGGTGCTGGTGCCGCTCAGGGTAAACCCTGCGGCGGCTTCAGCAATATTGAGCACGCCGTCGCCTGCAATAGCACCGACGGTCAGCGTTGGCAGCGAATGGGTTGCCAGCGTGAAACTGCCTGACGCGGTCACAATGTTACCGGCCGCATCACTGACGCTGACGCCGAGGGTTTTGCTGCCATCGGTAGCGAGCGCCTGCACATCCACGCCCGGAATGGTCAGCGACCATACCCCCTGATCGTTAGCGGTGGTCAGATAATCCTGACCATTGAAGGTCACTTTGACCGTCAGATTCGGATCAGTCGTCCCGCTCACCGGCACACCCAGCGCGGCTTCTGCCAGATTGATGATGCCGTCACCGCCGGTATCCACCACGACAGTCAGCAGCGGAGGAAGGGTGTCTACCGTCACATCATGCGTGCCGGTTGCCACGTTTTGTGCCACGTCATTCGCTGTCGCGGTGAAGGTATTGTTCCCGGCTGGCATCGCCTGAACCTGCGCCGCCGTCATCGGGAAACTCCAGCTACCGTCGGCCAGTACGGTGGTGGTATAGGTCGCCGTGTAGTTTTCGCCGGTAATGACCACGGTTACCGTACCGCCCACGGGCACATGCGTGGAGGTTCCGCTCACGGTCAGACCCTGATTATGTTCAGTGCTATTGATGTAATCATCGCCGGAAATGGCATTGATGGTCAGGGTTGGCAGGTCGCCGGGCTGGGCGATAACAGTGGCGTTGTGCGACGCGGAGGCCGGGTTACCCGCCACATCGCTGGCAGTCGCTGTCACGGTAACCGGTCCGTCAGACAAGGTGCCCAGATCAGCCAGCGGCACGGTTGCCGTCCAGTCGCCATTTTCGTCAACAACAGCGTCGTAGGTTTTGCCGTTAAAGCTCACCCCCACCGTCTGCCCGGCCTCGAGATTTGTGGATGTGCCGGTGATCGGAATATCCGCGCCTTTCTCCGCCGCATTAATGTAATCATCACCGGACACGGCTGTAATTGTCAGTGTCGGCAAATTAGCGATATCCGCGTCCACACTGAAGGTATGCGTGGCTGTCGTGCTGTTGCCTGCCGCATCCGTGATCGTGGCAGTCAGCGTATACGTGGTATCTGTCAGCGACTGCACGACAGTACTTGGCAGCGTGAAGCTCCAGGTGCCGTCGGGCTGCACGGTTGCCGTGTAGCTGACGTTGTTGAAACTCAGCACCACCGACACCGTACGTCCGGCATCATCGGTATCCGCCGTCCCCCTGATCACCACCGGTTGCAGGGATTCAGCCGCATTAATGATGTCGTCGGTCGCCACGTCATCAATGCTGAGAACAGGCAAGGTGCGGTCAACTGTGATTAGCGAGCTGGTGGTGCCGGCGTTACCGGCGGCGTCCGTGACCGTCACGCTCAGCGGCAGATTGCCGTCCGCCAGACCCCCCAGATCAGCGGATGGAATGGTTACGCTCCAGGTGCCGTTCGGGTTCAACGTCGCCGGATAGTCTTCACCGCCTAAGGAAACCACGACCGTCTGGCCGTCAGCCGTCGCGCCAATGCTGCCGGTGAGGATTTGCGGCTGGCCGGATTCGGTCAGGTTGAGATAAGTGTCGCCAAACGGCGTATCAATGCTCGGCACAGGTACGTTGTTGGTGGCGACTTCAATGCTGACCGGTGACAGCGTGGTGGTATTACCCGCCGCATCGGTCAGTTCAGCCGTCAGCGGATAGCTGCCGTCTGCCAGGCCGTCGAGGGTATTGGCCGGAATGGTGGTGCTCCAGTTGCCGCCTGGCTGCACCTCTGCGGTATAGGTTTGTCCGTTGAAGGTCAGGGTGACCAGTTGCCCTGCATCGGCCGGATCACTGGTCCCGCTCAGGGTGATCGGCGCGCCAGCTTCGGCGGCATTAATCACATTGTCGGTCGCCACGTTATCCAGCGACAGCGGGGGCGGTGTGAAGTCCACATTCACCGATCCCGGTAAGGTTGCGGTGTTACCCGCAGCGTCGGTCACATCCACGGTAATCGTCTTCGTGCCTTCACCGAGGCCCTGCAAATCCGCCGCAGGAATAGTCACCGTCCAGCTACCGTCGGTGGCAACCGTGCCGGTATAAGAGGTGCCGTCAAGGGTGACCGTCACCGTCTGACCGTCGCCGGTCAGCCCGGTTTTACCGGTCAGCGTCTGATCGGTGGTGGCTTCATCCGTACTCAGTAATCCGTCGCCAAACGGCGTGTTGAGTGTAGGCTGCGGCAATGTAGTATAGATGCCCAAATCCTGGGTGGTCGTCACCGGCCCCTGATCGGTGGTGACTGTCGAGGCAATCACGTGACTGGTGCCATCCGCCAGACTGGCAACGTCAGACGCCGGAACATTGACTGTCCAGTTGCCGTCAGCATCGGTCTGCGTGGTGTAGGTCACCGTACCCAGTTTAACCGTTACCGGCGTGCCTTCCGGCACATTGGCGGTTTTACCGCTGATATCAAAGCCCGCTGCCGCTTCCGTAGCATCGATTTTGTTATCGCCGGTGATCGGATTGATGGTCACGCCGCCCAGCGCGCTGTTCACGGTGAAGTCTTCGCTGTTGTTCGCCGGATTACCGGCTTTATCGGCGACAGAAACCTCAAGGGTTGCCGTGCCGTTTTGCAGCGCCTGCAAGGTGACAGCCGGAACGATGACGCTCCATGCGCCGCTGGCCAGAACCGTAGCCGGATAATCAACGCCTCCGATGGTCACGGTGACAATTTGTCCGGCTTCCACGTAGGTGGTCGTTCCGCTGACAGTTTGCGGGTTCGTGCGTTCCGCGCCATCGAGCGTGCCGTCTCCGGCAAAGAGATCAATGTTAATGGTCGGCAACAATGCCGGATCCGCTGTGACTGTGACCGGCGCGGTTGCAGTGCCTGCGTTACCGGCGGCATCAGTCACGGTGGCAGTCACGGTGTACGAACCGTTCGCCACGTTTGCCAGTGCATCGGCCGGAATGTTGACGGTCCAGCCGCCGCCGGTCGCCACAGTGCCGGTGTAAGTTTGCCCCGCAATGCTGATAGTCACGGTATCGCCCGCCTCACCCGCCCCCGCCGTGCCGCTGACAGGAATAATCGCCCCGGCTTCTGCGGCATTGATGGTGTCGTCGCTGGCGATCGGGTTGATAGTGACCACCGGTGCAACCGTATCGACCGTGACCGGCACGGAAATGTTACTGGCATTACCCGCCGCATCGGTCGCCGTGACCTGTACTGCGGCCGGTCCCTGAGGGAGCGCCTGCAAATCTCCGGCCGGTACGGTAGCGCTCCAGTTACCGCCAGCATCCACTGTGGCGGTGTACTCTGTGCCGCCGACGGTAACAGTAACGGTCTGTCCGTCGCCGCTGACGCCGGTGCTGCCGGTCAGGGTCTGACCTGCCGCCGCTTCACGGGCACTGAGCTGCGTATCGCCAAACGGGGTATTGAGCGTCGCGGCGGGAAGGGAATGAATAATCACGCCGAAGTCATGGCTGCCGGACAGCGGATTACCTGCGGCATCTGTCGCGCTGACTCTCACAGTGTTGTTGCCGTCACTGAGCAGCGCCAGATCGGCTGCCGGGATCTGCGCACTCCAGGCACCGCCTGCGCCGACCGTTGCCGTATACGTTTTGCCGTTCAGGATAATGGTGATCACACTATTCACCGGCACATTGCCGGAGGTGCCGCTGAGGGTGATCCCTGCCGCGGCTTCACCGGCATTGAGCTGGTTATCGCCTGCGACCGGATTGACCGCCAGCCCGCTGAGCTGGTTGTTGACGGTCAGGGTTTCGCTGCCGGTCGCCACATTCCCGGCTTTATCCGCCACTGACACGCTGATTTGTGTGGTGCCGTTGGCGAGGGTGGCCAGATCCGCCGCCGGAATGCTGACGCTCCAGTTACCGCTTGGCTGCACCACTGCCGTGTAAGAATGGCCGTTGAGCAGGATCAGGACGGTCTGACCCGCTTCAACATGTGAGGTCGAGCCACTGAGCTGCTGCGCGGTTTGTTGCTCTGCGCCATCCAGCACATTATTACCCGCAAAGGTATTCACGCTGATGGTCGGGCCGTTCGCCACATCGGCTGCAAGCTGCACGTCTGATGAGACTGTCGTGCTGTTACCTGCCGCGTCAGAAAGCTGGACCTGAATCGGATAGCTGCCGTCTGCGACACCATTGAACGCGGTGGCAGGTACGGAAACACTCCACTGGCCGTTTGGCTGCACGATGCCGGTATACGTTTCACCGTTGAGGGTGACGGTAACGGTGCGACCGGCTTCAGAAAGAGAAGCCGTACCGGTGATCGCCACGCCCGCAGCGGCTTCGGTGGCGTTGATATAACCGTCACCGGAAACCGGGTTAACGGTCAGAAGCGGTGTGGTGAAATCAGCAGTAGCAGTGCCGCTTACCGCCGCGGTATTACCCGCACCGTCAGTCGCGATGACGGAGATCGCCACATTGCCCTGCGGCAGCGCCTGTAAATCTGCCGCCGGGATCTGAACTGACCAACTGCCGTCTGCGGCCACTGTTGCGTTATAGGTTTGCCCGCCCAATGTCACGGTGACGGTCTGACCATCACCCGATTTACCTGTGGTGCCGCTGAGTGTCTGCCCGGCAGCGGCTTCCGCGGTATTCAGCAAGCCATCGCCAAACGGCGTATTGAGGACAGGAACAGGATTGGTGTTGTCGATACCGATATTAATACTGTTGGATAAAATTACCCCGCCTGGCCCTTCGACAGTGGCAGAAATGCTGTTCAGGTCCGGATTTGCGCCCTTAATATCTTCAATCTCCCCCGTGCTTAACAGCATGAACCATCTGCCATTCGCCCCGACCGTGGCTGTTTTAAACAGCGAACCGAATCGCACGGTGACGATGGCGTTTTCCGCGACACCCAGTGTGGTCCCGCTGATTTCAATGCCGCTGGCGGTTTCCACGGCATTGATGACGTTATCGCCGGTCACCGGATCAATCGCAATGCCGTTCTCAGCGGTATCAACATTGAAGGTATCGCTGGCGGTCGCCGGGTTACCGGCTTTATCAGAAACACTGACATTGAGGGTTTGGGGACCGTCGGTCAGCGTGACCATATCGGCCGCCGGAATAATCACACTCCAGTTACCACTGGCCTGGACTGTGGCTTCGTAGGTATGACTGTTAAGCGTGATGGTGACAATCTGCCCGGCTTCGACGCGGGTTGTCGAACCACTCAGCACCTGCGCCGTTTGCACTTCTGCGCCATCAACAGCGTTATCACCGCCAAATGTATTGACGATAATGCCCGGCTGAACGGTGGCATCAGCAACAACATTCAGCGGGATGGATGTGCTGGTGGTGTTGCCTGCCGTATCGGTCAGGGTGGCGCTAATCGGGAAATCGCCGTTCAGTCCGGTCAGCGTGCCCGCCGGAATTTGAGTGCTCCATGCGCCGTTATCGCCTACCACGGCCGTAAACGTATTGCCATCAATGGTGATCGTGACCGTTCTGCCCGCGTCTGCCGCCGTCGCCGTGCCTGACAAGGTCAGTGCGCCTGCGGCTTCGGCCAGACTGATTTGCCCGTCGCCAGCCAGCGGATTGATCATAAGTACGGGTGCTACGGTATCGACTGTCACCGGCGTGGTGATGCTGTTGTGATTGCCCGCCGGGTCCGTCACGGTGACCACGATATTATTGCTGCCCTGCGGCAGAGTACCGAGTACTGAAGGCGGGACCGTCACGGTGAAGATACCGTCTGTCGTCACCGTACCGGTAATTTGCTGGCCGCCAACGGTGACGGTCACTGTCTGACCGTCGCCTGTCAGGCCGGTATTCCCGGTAATTATCTGACGGGTGGTTGATTCACTGCCATTGAGAATATTGTCGCCACCAAAAATGGGATCCACTGTTGGCGGAACACCGTGGATCGCCACATTCAGATCAGTCGTCTGACTGATGGTATTGCCCTGTGCATCGACCAGGCTGACGGTTACGCCAGCCGGGCCATCCGTCAGCGTCTGCAACTGGTCAGGGGAAATGCTCAGGCTCCAGCCGCCGGTTGCGGTAGTGGTGGTGCGATATTCCACGCCGCCCAGCGTTACGATAATTTGAGTGCCAGCGGGCACGTTGGCCGTGGTACCGGTGATCACCAGCGCACTCTGTGCTTCAGTGGCGTTAATCTGGCCATCGCCCGAAACCGGATTGACCGTCAGAATACCGGCGCTGTCGCTGACCGAGAATTCAAGCGGGGTATTGGTCTGATTGCCCGCCGCATCCGTCAGTGATGCAGTCAGCGTATAACTACCTTCCGCCAGAGCAGAAACGGTGTCCGCAGGGAGGGTCACGGACCAGGTGCCATCAGCACCTACCGTCGCGTTGTATAGCGTGCCATTCAGGGTGACGACCAGTGTACGCCCGGCTTCAGAAACAGAGGCTGTGCCGGTCACCGTCAGCGGTTGCTGATGCTCCACGGCGTCAATAATGTTGTCACTGGCGATAGGATCAAGTGAGATCGCAGGCGGGGTTTTGTCGACGACAACCGTGATCCCCTGAGTGACAGACTTGCCATCAGTGCCGGTGACAGTAACAGACACGACGTAAGTGCCATCTGCCAGATTTTGTAAATCTACCGACGGCAGATTAACGTTCCACTTGCCGTCAGCGCCTACGGTACTGGTATAGGTTTTACCATTGATGGTCAGTGTAATGGTCTGGCCTGCGGCCACGTTGCCTGCAGTGCCTGAAAAGATTTGTGCTAAACGCGATTCCGCAGCGTTAAGGGTATTGTCACTGGCAAAGGTGCCCAGAGATAACGTTGCGGTCTGGCCGGTGTTACCGCCGCCAGTATTGCCCCCGTCGGTATTTCCACCCCCCGTGTTCCCGCCACCGGTATTCCCGCCACCCTCACTGCCGCCGTTGCTGCCGCTGCCGCCGCCCCCACCACCACCGCCCCCAGCGGCAATCGCGATACCGGCACCCAGTGCGACAACGCCCAGAATGGCACCCAAAACAGCCGGGTCAAAACTGGAAGAGTCGATGACCAGCGCACCAACATCAGGAAGGGTTTCATACGCAGGAACGATCGGGACAGCCCCCGCTGTTGCGCCGGTATCGACAAATGCGGCGTGTTCGACAGGATGCTCGCCATCATCGAAAATCAGTTCGCTGTGATGGCCCTTGCCATCTGTATCGAAGAAACTGTGATAGCGGACGGTGCGTCCGTCTTTCATGTGGATGACAAGATCATTCCCGAGGCGCTCGTAGCTGATGACCGCGTCGCGCGTCGCGTGCACGCGTACTATGCTGATTTGATTGAGAGTAATGTCCTGGCTGGCGTTTGAAACCTGGGAGATGAGTGCACCATTAGTACGAGAAAGAATATCAATAACCACGCTACCGTTCTGAGCCATGTTGTACCCCTGTTACGCCAGTTTTTGTCCATACGCGCTAAACACCGCTCTTCCTTTTCAGGTAAAAAGCGGTTCAGCGGCTAATGAAGACCATTAATAAAAATGGATAAACTTCCAACTGGTGTGAGGGAATGTCACAGACTACAAAACAAACAAAAAAGTGCGGTTATCGCCTATAACTATTTTTTAGGGGCTTCGATGGTCCCTCATTTCCGGCATTTTTGTCCCGAAACTCCATAAGTTATATGCATGATTCACCTTAATTACCATAAAAGAATGTAATCATTAAGATTGAAATAATTCATCTAAAAAAAGTCAAATCATCAGTTTGACAGATGTAAAATTTTGGTTTATCCACGCATCAATAAAAATTATTATTTTAAAAACAACAATTTAATAAAATAACCGCCCGGTATAAGTGTGATCATTATTAAGAAAATCAAGCGTTATACGGATTAATAATACATAAAAATGACTTATCAATTATGTGATCGTCTTGTAAATTCTCTGTTGACCGGGTTTCCGGCACGGACACAATTAAGACTATGCGCAATCACAGCACTTATGCTTTCTGATAAAGTGTGCGGCCAGTGCGTCTGCGGAAATGGCTGTCGCTTCCGTGACAACGCCGGGCTATGCCGGTATTTTAGCGGGTCCGGCGCTGATGGGTTTTATCGCGCAAGTCAGTAATTTATCTGTTGCATTAGGTTGCGTTGCGGCAACGATGTTGTGTGTCACTGTTTGTGCAAAAACCGTCGTCCGCTAAAGGCGTCATAACAAGAATGAAGGGAAAAACTCATCATCATGGCTGGTAAATATTTATCGCTGACATCAACCAATATCACGCGATTCTTTTGGTTGTTCATTTTGCTGCTGGCTATGGGGCTTGGCCTTTACGGGTATAACTACACCAATGCTTATCTGAACGACAAACTGCGCACGGTGCAAAATACCGCAGACTTACTGCAAAAACGCATCGATAAGTACCGCTACATGACCTACCAGATTTACGATAATTTCACCGGACAGCCGATGCCTGCGGATGCCGTCAATGCACAGGAAATCCGCCTGCGTCAGGACATGTATTTTGTCTCTAAACCTCACAAGAAAACCGATGCGCTGATTTTCGGGGCACATGACAGTTCCACGCTGGATTTAACCCTGAAAATTTCGTCCTTCCTGGATGACCAGTGGGGCTCAACGACGCATCCTTATTCGCTCTATTACCTGAACGGTCAGGACAACAGTATGTTGCTGATCACCACGGTGCCACTTGAGCAGCAAGATTCCCGCCTGAAGGAAAACTATTTCACCAGTACGCTGCAGGCACGTCGTGCCGAAATGTTGCAGCAGGCGAATACCCTGGACGAACGCGAAAGTTATTCTCCCCTGCGCAAATCGCGCCAGAGCAACGACTATTCTTTCTCCCTGCGCACCACCTTTAATAATCCGGGACATCTGGCAACCGTGATTGCCTTCGATTTACCGATGAGTGATCTGATCCCTTACAGCATGGCGAGGGATAATTTCCAGCTTAATGGCAACTCCACGGCGGTCAATGAAGGCGATCCGACCGATGATAGTCCGGCGGCCAGCAGCATTGTGATACAGGGATGGTCGCTGGTGTTTGATGTGCCGCTGAGCAATTCACCGCTGTCACTGACCTACCACGTGCCGCTGTTCAGCCTGATGGTTGATCTTTCACGTAATAACTTCTGGCTGATCCTGATCAACCTGTTCCTGATCGGACTGGCAATGACCAGCATCTATTTCATTCGCCATCAGTACATCCGCCCGAGCGAGAATATGGCGGCACAATTGCAGATGCAGCAGGCCCTGAATCAGGAAATCATTTCCGGTCTGCCGCTCGGTTTGCTGGTGTATAACTTCAGCAACCACAGCGTGATCCTCAGCAATAAAATTGCCGACCAGTTATTACCGCATCTGAGTCTGAACAAAATTGCCAATATGGCCGAGCAGCATCACGGCACAATACAGGCGACCGTCAATAACGAAGTTTATGAAATCCGTATGATCCGCAGCCAGATTTCGCCGGAAACTTACCTGTTTATGCTCCACGATCAGGATAAAGAAGTGATGGTGAACCGCACCTTGCAACAGGCCAAACGTGAGTTTGAGAAGAACCTGCAGGCACGCAAACTGATGCTGCATAATCTGGGCATTGAGCTGAACCAGCCGTTGCAGGAACTGAACGGGCTGGCCACCGCGCTGGTGGAAGAACAGAAACCGGAAGCGCGTCAGATGCTGGAGGGCAAACTGCTGAATGAATCGCGTAACGCGCTGACGCTGGTGGATAACATTACGCTGCTGACCCGTCTGGAAACCCAGGACTGGCAGCCGGCAAACGATAAATACGTGCTTTCAGCCATGGTAGATGAGCTGTTGCTTGAGGCCCTGCCCCGCCTGACTCAGAAAGGCCTCGGGTTGCTGAATCATTTCCAGATTGCCCCTGAAGCGGCCTTTATCGGCGACAGACAGGCGGTGAAGAAAATCCTGTCTCTGTTGCTCGATTACGCCATTGTGACCACATCGCTGGGCAAGGTGACCCTGACCAGCGAACAGGATGAAGATCGCCCGGATCAGTTAATTTTCCACATAAACGATACGGGGAGCGGAATTTCCAAAGAAGAACTGAGTAATCTGAATTATCCTTTCCTTAGTCAGACGTTAGTGGATCGTTTTAACCACGGTTCCGGTCTGACGTTCTTCCTGTGTAATCAGTTGTGCAAAAAGCTGGGGGGTCAGCTCGAAATCCGCAGCAAGCTTAATATCGGCACACGCTATACTGTGCGTATTAAACAACGTCAGGAAGCGCAGGAAGTTGAAGCAGAACACGAGAAATTACTCAATGATGTGACGGTATTACTCGATATCACTTCAGATGAAGTTCGCGGTATTGTGACCCGGACAATGAATGCCTACGGCGCGGTGTGCATCGTGGCTGACGACAGGCAGGCCGCGCGGGAATATGATGTTTTACTGACAGATAACCCGCAAAACAGTGACAAATTTACCCTGCTGCTGACCGACGATGAATCGGGTTTACAGCAGCTTGAAAAGCATTATATTCGCGTCAATTACAACATCAGCAGTGCGCTGATCGACGCAACATTACTGTTAATCGAACAGCAATTTTCTGTATCCGATGACAGTGTTTCACCCGAAGAACCCGGCGAAGACTCTCTCGACCATTATGAAAAGCAGCTAAAATCAAGCGATTACTATCAGCTTTTCGTTGAGACAGTACCGGAAGATCTTGAGAAACTGTATAATGAAAATCAACGCCGTGATTTCACATCACTTTCCCAAACAGCACATCGTCTCAAGGGGGTGTTCGCCATGCTGAACCTGACCCCAGGCAAGCAAATGTGTGAATCCTTAGAACAATACATCGCCGATGGCGATGTTTTACAGATAACTGAAACCATCAATCACATTGATTCTTTTGTCTCCAGACTGCTCCAGCAAGGTAGCTAATCACATGAATAATATGAACGTAATTATTGCTGATGACCATCCTATCGTCCTGTTTGGTATTCGTAAGTCCCTTGAACAAATTGAATGGGTGAATGTTGTAGGAGAGTTCGAAGACTCGACTGCACTGGTTAACAGCTTAAGCAAACTTGATGCTCACGTGCTGATCACTGACCTGTCCATGCCGGGCGATAAATTCGGCGACGGCATCACCTTGATCAAATACATCAAGCGTCATTACCCGCAGTTATCCATTATTGTTCTGACCATGAACAATAACCCGGCGATCCTGAGTTCTGTGCTGGATCTGGATATCGAAGGGATTGTGCTCAAGCAAGGCGCACCCACTGATCTGCCGAAGGCGCTGGCCGCATTGCAGAAAGGCAAAAAATTCACGCCTGACAGCGTGGCGAAATTGCTGGAAAAAATCAGCGCTAATGGTTACGGCGACAAACGTCTGTCTCCGAAGGAAAGCGAAGTTCTGCGTTTGTTTGCAGAAGGCTTCCTGGTCACTGAGATTGCCAAAAAGCTGAACCGCAGCATCAAAACCATCAGCAGCCAGAAGAAATCTGCGATGTTGAAACTGGGCGTGGAAAACGATATCGCCCTGCTGAACTATCTGTCTTCTGTCAGCTCCCAGCCGGTAGATAAAGACTGATATTTAAGAAGGTTACGTTACTTCAACTGTAAAAAAGGCACCGGACGGTGCCTTTTTATTATCTCAGGCGGATAAGCGTTTTTACAAAACTATGCTGGCTGTTGCGCCCTGATATATTAATTTTCAACGCACAGTTTTTATCACGTAATGTATTACATGCCACGGCGATTCTTTTAGGTGTCCAGATATATTGCTCACCGCCAAATATGCCAAATACCTTATGACGTAAGGGGTGGTTTTTTAAACCCGCCTTCATAACCCGACTCACAATAGCGGCGCAATTCTTCGACAGTGGCGAAAAAGAGGGACATCCCCTGCTCATTATTTTTTCCCAGGTTGTCAGCATACTTCGTGTATCAAAATCTCTCAGACCATAGATGACATGGGGACAGTCCTCCTCAGAAAGAAAGTCACTTTCATAATCACTGGTAGTAAACTCGAAATGATGCGTTTTATGATTGTAAAGTTTTTCCCTGGCTGCTGGCGTTTTTAAAATAAATGCAGAAAGCCCGCTTCTGGTTTTTTCTGGCCACCAGCTGACATAGGGGCTGCTCACGTCCAGATCTCCAATAATCATCGCAGCATGCCCCAGATGATGATTCTCAGGATACCAGATAAGAACCCAGGCATTTATTTCCCCGGTAAAAGTGCAACCTTGTGATTTCTGAAGGGCATAATTACACAATGTTTTTAAATTTCTAAACATGGAATTCTTTATAGTAAGTAATTATTCAATAGGTTAGAAATAAAATCATCAGCATTCCAACCAACAAAAACACTATGACTCTACTTTTAAAGTCGATTTATATTCTATAAAGAGAGACCATTTCTCAACTGAATAAATAATTAAGACATCCTAACAATAATTATATTTAATCTATTAATTCAAAGATATTATTGAAAATAACAATAAGAACAACATACTGTAAATCAGGCATCTGGAGATGCCTGATTTATTGCTCGTATTCTGCCCGCCAGGATTAGCGTTTCTTACGCACCAGCCCGCTATAGAAACTGAGCGTGTCGCGTAACGTTTCCAGCGTAACCGGTTTGGATAAACAGTTATCCATTCCCGCCTCGAGACAACGCTGACGCTGTTCCGCCAGCGCGTTCGCGGTAACGCCGATCACCGGCAAGGTGTGGCCGAGTTCGCGCAGTTTTGCCGTCAGCCCGTAACCGTCAAGACGCGGCATATTGACGTCACTGAGCACAATATCAATTTCGTGTGCACGCATCGCATCCAGCGCATCAATCCCGTCGTTCGCCGTCACTACGATATAACCCATCGTGCCCAGTTGATCCGCCAGGAGACGGCGGTTAATCGGATGATCATCCACCACCAGCAATGTGATATCGCTGTAATCCTGCGCCACAGCAGCTTCCGGCGTCACCGAACCGCCCTCTTCTGTTGTTGTCTCAAGACGATAAATCCGGTTAAGCAGCGCGGTGATTTCCAGTGGTGTGGACGTACTGTGAACCCAGTAACCCGGACGCGTTTCGACCGGCGGCCCGATATGGCCAATGGAGAATTCAATCTGTGCGGCCAGTTCACCCTTATGGATCAGCGGTGTGTCAGTAATCAGCACATCTTCCCGCTGGCTTTGCATCTCCGGCTCATAGCGCTGAACATTCGCGCCGTGATAACGCATCAGCTGCATCAGGTAGCTTTCCAGATAAGCATTACGCACATCCAGCCAGACCGTTTTGTCCTGCCAGTTATCCAGCGGTTCACCCGACGGGAAAGTGGCATTGTAGAGCGGAATACGCACTGTGAACGAACTGCCCAGCCCCGGCTCCGATTCCACCTCGATATCGCCATCCATCAGGTTAATCAGCTTTTCACAGATAGCCAGCCCCAGCCCGGTCCCCTGAAAATGGCGCTGTACGCCGGTTCCCACCTGGAAGAACGGATCAAACAGGCGCGTGATTTCCCGCTCAGGTATACCCACGCCGGTATCACGCACCTGAAACTCAAGATAGTTACCGCAGGTTCTGACATTCAGCACAATGCAGCCGGTATCGGTGAATTTAATCGCATTGTTAAGAATGTTGGAGATAACCTGTTGCAGCCGCACCGGATCGCCATTGAACGACAGCGGCACGTTATGTTCGATAAAGCAGTAAAGTCCCAGATGCTTTTTAACCACCAGCGGCAAATAGTTACCGGCAATGTGCGTGATCACTTCACGGCAGGAGAATTCCTGCGGCTCAATTTTCAGTTGCTCGGATTCAATTTTGGAGAAATCGAGAATGTCGCTGATGATTTTCAGCAGCAGCGCCGATGAGTTATTCATCGCGGTCACCAGACGGTCAACACCCTGAGGCAACCCTTGCGTTTGCAGTAAATCCAGGTTCCCGATGATGCCATAAAGCGGCGTGCGTAATTCATGGCTGACGGTCGCCAGGAACATTGATTTAGACTGGCTGGCCTGCTCGGCCGCGTTGGCCATTTCCTGCAACGACTCTTCCATTTTCACACGCGCACTGACATCGATCAGCACACAAATCGCCACATCTTCATTACGGTAGCGTGAATGCACGAAACTCAGCTGGATATTGTTATTGTTCTTGGTAATGACATCGACAAAGTTCGTCTGCTGATCGCAGATGATTCGTGTAATACGCTGCCGGTCTTCCTGCGTCAGCATGCTGATGTAGTTGTGTGCCAGTTCATTACTCAGGATATTAACGCCATCGCTGATGCGCAAAATAGAAATGCCGACCGGCGCTGAGGCCACGATTTTATGATTGAACTGCTCATGTTCTTCAAGCCGGAATGCGTTTTCCTCAGCCGGTAAAAACATTTTGCGCTCAAAAACCCAGGCCAGAATAAACAACAACAGGCCGGAGAAAATATTCAGTAAAACTGCATTAAAGATCAGGATTTTAAACCGATCAATCACCGTATTAAACGGCATGGAATACACCACACTCAGCGACGAAGGTGTCAGCGGCTTTTTGTAGACCAAATCTTTGTAGCCATTTACATACCCGAAGAATGAACCGTCCTGCGGATAATCACCCGGCGCGGCGCTGTAATGCCCGTCCCCGGAAATCCCCAGCAAAGGCTGATCGTCTTCATCCAGCAATGTAACGGCGGTATGCTGAGAATTCGGATTCAGCAAATTTTCGGCCCGCAGATTTTGCTGAATGCCCATCAGTGCTTCGAGTTTATTGCCCACATAAATCGGGGTCAGCACATACAGATTTCCGGCGTCTTTACTGCCGGACTGCGACACCCAGTACAGGCTGTTTTCTTTATCTTTGCTCTTACCATTGCGATATTGCAGAATTTTTTCATGCAATGATTTCAACTGTTCCTGGCTTTCGCGCTCGAACGGTTCACTGCTGATACCAAAATCAACCAGACACAAATTCTCGCCACTGATGAAGAACACGCGATTAAGATCGTAGGCATCGGAAAAGTTGTCTTTCCAGTAGTGGATCATATTACCCAGCGAGGCCAGCGAATTACGGTAGCTGTCATTAATCTGGGAACAGTCGGACTCAGGGAACAATGTGAGATAAGACGGTGTCGTGTTTTTAGTGCTGATCATGCCATTGATGATATCCAGCCCGTTCATTGAAGTGCTCAGGCGATTCTCAGCCATAAACTTAATGCTGTGCATGACATCATTGGCGTTTTTGATGTAGCTCTGCGCCAGATCGTAATTGAGGTTGTCCTCATCGCGGATCTCGGACTCTTTGTTGTGGAAAATATTCAGCACATAGAAGGTGGTCAGCAGCACCCCCAGAGTCCACAACATAAGCGCCAGCACCCGGAAAAGATAACGGGAGATTCTCAGCGTTGTGCGAAACGAAGCAAGATATTTCAAAGATTAACCATTAGCGAAGCGGCTCAGTGAGCGGAATAGGGATCAGGATACACTATTGCCAGACTTTCTAAAAAGCGCCGGATAATGCAGTTCAGGTGAAAGATTTGTTTTGAGACGAATCCAATAAAAAAGGGCATAACTGGTGTTATGCCCTTTTGTCTGCTGACTAAGAAAACTTATTCTTCTTCGTCATCAGCTGGCTGATCATCTTCACTTTCCGCATCGTCTGGCAGATCGGCTGCTTGTGCCGCTTCCAGTTCGCCCGCTTCAGTGGCTACGCCATCCAGTTCTTCGTCTTCAACTGGTTCTGCAACACGTTGCAGGCCAACCACATTCTCATCATCTGCGGTACGGATTAGCGTCACACCCTGAGTGTTACGGCCAACAGTACTCACTTCGGAAACACGGGTACGCACCAGCGTACCTGCATCGGTGATCATCATGATCTGATCGGCTTCATCCACCTGGATCGCACCAATGACCGGTCCGTTACGCTCGCTCACTTTGATTGAGATAACGCCCTGCGTTGCACGGGATTTGGTTGGGTATTCGGTCGATTCAGTACGTTTACCGAAACCGTTCTGCGTCACCGTCAGGATACAGCCGTCGCCGCGTGGGATGATAAGTGACACAACGCTGTCGCCTTCGCCCAGACGGATACCGCGTACACCGGTCGCCGTACGGCCCATCGAGCGAACCGCTTCTTCGGAGAAGCGCACCACTTTACCGGCCGCAGAGAACAGCATGACTTCGTCTTTACCATCAGTCAGGTCAACACCAATCAGCTCATCACCCTCGTTGAGGTTGATGGCGATGATGCCAGCACTGCGCGGACGGCTGAAATCAGTCAGCGCGGTTTTCTTCACCGTACCGCTGGCGGTTGCCATGAACACATGACGACCTTCTTCGTACTCGCGTACCGGCAGAATGGCGGTAATGCGTTCGTTCGGCTCAAGCGGCAACAGGTTGACAATAGGACGGCCACGGGCACCGCGGCTGGCTTCCGGCAACTGATAGACTTTCATCCAATACAGACGTCCGCGACTTGAGAACAGCAGAATGGTGTCGTGGGTGTTGGCCACCAGCAGACGGTCGATGAAATCTTCTTCTTTGATACGTGCTGCTGACTTGCCTTTACCGCCGCGACGCTGCGCTTCGTAATCGGTCAGAGGCTGGTATTTTACGTAGCCCTGATGCGATAAGGTCACCACAACGTCTTCCTGATTGATCAGGTCTTCGATGTTGATGTCAGACGTATTGGCCGTAATTTCGGTACGACGCGGATCGTTGTACTGATCACGGATCGCTTCCAGTTCTTCACGAATGACTTCCATCAGACGATCTGGGCTGGACAGGATGAACAGCAGCTCGGCGATTTGCACCAGCAGCTCTTTGTATTCATCCAGCAGTTTTTCATGCTCAAGACCGGTCAGTTTCTGCAAGCGCAGATCCAGAATGGCCTGGGCCTGTTGTTCAGTCAGGAAATATTTCCCGTCATGAATACCAAACTGTGGCTCCAGCCATTCAGGACGGGCTGCGTCGTCACCGGCACTCGCCAGCATCGCTGAAACATTGCCCAAATCCCATGAACGCGCGACCAGGCCAGCTTTCGCTTCAGCCGGGGTCGGTGCAGCACGGATCAGTTCGATGATCGGGTCGATATTAGCCAGCGCGATAGCCAGTGCTTCGAGGATATGAGCACGGTCACGGGCCTTGCGCAGTTCGAAAATGGTACGGCGTGTGACCACTTCACGGCGGTGACGGACGAAGGCTGACAGGATTTCTTTCAGACCGAGAATTTTCGGCTGACCCTGATGCAATGCCACCATGTTGATGCCGAAAGACGTCTGCAGTTGCGTCAGTGAATACAGGTTGTTCAGAACCACTTCACCGACCGCGTCACGTTTGATCTCAATGACGATACGCATGCCGTCTTTGTCAGACTCATCGCGCAGTGCACTGATACCTTCAACGCGTTTTTCTTTCACCAGCTCGGCGATCTTTTCGATCAAACGGGCTTTGTTCACCTGATACGGGATTTCGTGAACAATGATGGTTTCGCGACCTGTTTTCGCATCGGCTTCCACTTCAGCGCGGGCACGGATATAAATTTTGCCACGGCCGGTACGGTAAGCTTCTTCGATACCACGGCGACCGTTAATGATCGCAGCCGTCGGGAAGTCTGGCCCCGGGATGTGTTCCATCAGCCCTTCAATGCTGATGTTTTCATCTTCAATATACGCCAGACAGCCGTTGATCACCTCGGTGAGGTTATGTGGCGGAATGTTGGTTGCCATACCCACCGCGATACCAGACGAGCCGTTAACGAGCAGGTTAGGAATACGGGTTGGCATAACAGAAGGAATTTGCTCTGTGCCGTCATAGTTTGGCACGAAATCGACAGTTTCTTTTTCTAAATCTGCCAGCAATTCGTGTGCAATTTTTGACATGCGGATTTCGGTATAACGCATGGCGGCTGCGGAGTCGCCATCCACTGACCCGAAGTTACCCTGACCGTCCACCAGCATATAGCGAAGTGAGAAAGGCTGAGCCATACGCACAATGGTGTCATACACCGCAGTATCACCGTGCGGGTGATATTTACCGATAACGTCACCGACCACACGGGCCGATTTTTTGTAGGCTTTATTCCAGTCGTTACCGAGGACATTCATGGCGAAAAGTACGCGGCGATGCACCGGTTTCAAACCATCGCGCACATCGGGTAACGCACGTCCGACAATAACGGACATCGCATAATCCAAATAAGAGTTTTTCAGCTCTTCTTCGATGTTAATCGGTGTGATTTCTCTGGCAAGGTCGCTCATGGAGCTGCTATCCCTCTACTGATTATTCATGGCCGCTGCCCACGTAGGCATATATAGCGCAAAGGTGTAAAACTATACCACAAACCAGCCAAACGTGGAAAACAACCGCCCCCTTTTGCCTACTATTATCCAACGCGTTTCAAACCTTTGCACGCAGGGCTTCATTTCGTATAAACATTAACCAAAACGACAAAACTAAGCCAAAGCAGATGGAATATGTATAATCCGCTCATCAAGTTATAAGGAGTTCATCACGCTCATGACAACCACACCGTCATCAACACCCCAAAACATCGACCATGAAGAGATCGCCAAATTTGAGGCCGTCGCCTCACGCTGGTGGGATCTGGAAGGCGAATTCAAACCGCTGCACCGCATCAATCCGTTGCGTCTGAATTACATTCTCGAACGCGCCGATGGTTTGTTCGGGAAAAATGTTCTCGATGTCGGTTGCGGTGGCGGCATTTTGAGCGAGAGCATGGCGGTGGCCGGTGCGACAGTCACCGGACTGGATATGGGTGGCGAACCCTTGCAGGTGGCGCGTTTACATGCGCTGGAAAGCGGCGTGAAAGTCGATTACGTGCAGGAAACCGTGGAGGCGCATGCCGAAGCGCATCCGCAGCAATACGATGTGGTGACCTGTATGGAAATGCTGGAGCACGTTCCTGATCCGGCTTCTGTTGTTGCCGCCTGTGCCCGTCTGGTGAAACCCGGCGGCCATGTATTCTTCTCCACCATCAACCGCAATAATAAAGCCTGGCTGATGGCGATTTTCGGCGCTGAATATGTGCTGAAAATGGTGCCGAAAGGCACACATGACATTAAAAAATTCATCAAGCCGTCTGAGTTACTGGGCATGATTGACCGCACTTCATTGTCCGAGCGCCACATTATCGGCCTGCACTACAATCCGCTGAGCGACCATTTCAAACTCGGGCCAAATGTAGATGTGAACTACATGATCCACACGCAGGCGCTGTAATATTTTGCCTGCAAAAAAGGGTACAGTTTGCGCTGTACCCTTTTTTATTTTCCGGCTAATCCACTGAATTACCAGCGAACACTCACCCCAACTGTCGCTTCGGTTTGGGAAAAATCATCTGACCCTTCCTGTTGTCCGACCTTGCCCCAGACGGTGGTATTCGCGCCAAGGTTGCCGCTGATGCCGGTACTCAGTTCCGCGCTGTCTTTTGCCGTATTATCGGTAAAATTCACGCCATCGACATTCAGGGACGTTTGCTCACTGTTATGGCGGTAATTGGCTTCGACGAAAGGTTTGATATGCAGCGTACTGACCGGATGAATATCCCATTCGCTGCGCAAACCCAATCGCGTCTGGATATTATCATCACCAGTCTGTGTCACTTTTGACTGACTGGCCGAGGTGAAATCTTTCTGTTTCACGCCCTGGTAAATCACCTGCGCCTGCGGTTGCAGTGTCCAGTTCCACTGATTTCCCTGCATGAGGGTGAAACGGTAACCGCCTTCCAGTGAAGCCAAAAGTCCGGAAGCGTGATAATTATCGTCACCCGTGTCCTCTTCGCTGACGCTGTTATCAAACCAGGCATATTGCAGCCAGCTGTCAAGATAGGCTCCCTGATGCGCCTGCGCATCCTGATACCAGGCACCGGTCAGCCCCACGGCATAGCCCTGACTGTCATTGTCGGATTTTCGTCCGGTCAGCACGCTGGTGCTGTCACCGCTGTTATTACTGTAGCCCGCCACGATACCCGCCAGTAACTCGCCATTGCCCGCAGGGTGTTGCAGGAAATTGGCACTGAGCTGCGCCACCGAGGTGTCGTTATGGCTGTCAATCTGATTGCCAAAGGTGGCGCTGTCGCGTGCCGTATCCACACGCAATTTCAGGTTGTCGTGATCAGCACCGGCATGATCCTGTGCCGTCATACTGAAGACATTATTGGCGATGCGCAGGTTGTTCATATAACTGCCCATTTTCGGGTTCAGCACGGGGGTAAAATCGTCGCCACCGGGCACCGGCTCAGGTTGCGGATCAGGCGTTACGACCTGTGAACGCAGATACCAGTCCTGATTATCCTGCACCAGCGAATAGTCGTAGGCCCCCATATTGATATATTGCTGATCGCCCGCCAGATGGAAATCTGCCGCGTTATTATTACCTTGCGGGTCGGCAACAAAATCGACCACTTTGATGCCGGCTTGTGTGGCCTGCCCGATACCGCTGACCGGCACAATCGCCAGTGCGGTATCACCGGAGGTATTGCCGTTGAGAATGAGCTGATCGGTGGCCGAGGTATCGCCATTCATTTCTGTTTCCAGCACCACAGTGCCGCCGCCAGTGTAATCGCCATTGACGGTCAGGGTATCGCCCGCCGTGCCGTTTTGCAGACTGGCTGTTCCTGCGCTGTTATCCAGACTGCCATTCACCGTCACACCGGGCAGATAGGTTAAAGCATCAAGGGTCATATTGGTGTTCAGCGTGCCTTGCAGGCTCATGCCGGACGTGGCGTTAACCAGCGTGCCGTCCGTGTCAGCAAACAGGCTGGCATCCAGCGCCGCAGAGGTGTCCTGCTCCATCAGCATCAGTTGTGTATCATCGGAAATCACTATCGTCCCGCCGGACGCCACATCGAGGCTTTGCACCTGCTGATCCAGTCCGGTTTCAAAGGTGGCATTATCACCGACATACAGGGAAGACGCGCTGGCGATGATATTTTCCGCCCCGCCCTGTAAGGTGCCCTGCTCGACACGCACGGCGGAATGGCTGCTGCCTGTTCCGTCCAGAATCAGCGTGCCGTTACCGGTTTTCGTGAACGTGCTGTTCACGTCCGCCTGCGCGCCGGTACTGTCGGCCATTAAACCGCCCCACTGCGTGGTCACGCCGTCGTCCACCTGCATCGTCCCTGAGGCCCGCATTTCAATGTCCCGCGCCTTTCCGGTCTGCGCTGAAGTGGTATCAACCTGCCCGCTGCCATCCGCCGGTGCTGAGACTTCCAGCGTACTGGCCTGTGCAGGGTCGGTAAAAATCACCTGCCGGTTATAGGCTTTATCGCCCAACTGAGAATTATCGGTGATCTGCAAGGTGCCGGAAGCAATTTGCGTGGTGCCCAGATAGGCGTTGTTATCCGCCAGAGTGACGCGCCCGTCTCCGGCATCAATCACAACATACACACCATCAGCGGCAGAGGTGCCGTCACCGATGTGATAATCCGTGCCTGCGCCGAGCGTCACCAGATCGTCATTGCCGATCACTGTGCCACCGGTACCGGTGATCGTCAGGCCGTCGTTGACCTGATTTGTTTGACCGTTAAAGGTCGACATATCCGATAAATCCAGCACGCCGCCGTCTAATACAATGGACTGCGGATCGGCCTGCAATATCGCTAAATCTTCAGCATCGCCCTGAACGCTGAGCACGGCGTTTTGTTCCACCACAATATCGCCATCCAGCCCCATAGACTGCGCACCCGTCAGGGTAAAACTGCCGTTTTCTGCCACCGTCAGGTCACCTGCCCCGGTGGTTGTCCCCGCCATGTAACCACTGTTGACTATGACATTACCGCCAGCATCAATATTCAAGGTGCTGTTCTCATGACCCATAAAGGCGTTTTTAAAGGTCTGCTGCGTGCTGCCAACATTCAGTATTGCCTTGTCATTCATAGAGTTAGCGTTACCTAATACGATGCCGTGACAGGTATCCGCCTCACTCTGACAGTTGGTGTCGCCGACATTGACCAACGTGTCATCGCGCCCCAGCGTGACCGTGCCCTCTAAAATATCGAAGACGCCGGTAAAACCGCTGTTGTCAGCATTAAGTACCAGTTCACCTGCACCGCGTTTAAAAATAGCGCCATAACCGGCAATAGAATCGTACGCACCGTCGTTTGCAGTATTGCCAATAACCAGGGTTTTATCTGCTGCAATATCAAAATTAGCTTCGCTGTGGCCGAGATACATGAAACCGCCGCCTGCGGCATCGGGGTCATTACCATAATTATCAGCGACATTGTCGTGGTAGTACGCCACGCCATTGTTATCTTCATAATTCTCATCAATATTGATATCGACGAAGAATGGCGTAGATGCACTGTTGGTATAAATCGCGCCGCCCTGCCCTTCGGCCTGATTGCCGGTAAATTCACTGTTGGTGATAAACATGCTGCCGTGAGAGTCGGTGGTATTGTCCGTTGCATCGATCGCACCGCCGCTGCCATTTCCATTGCTGCCGTTTCCGTTGGTTTTCGCCTGATTATTCTCAAATAAAATATTCGTCAGCTGAACTTTATTATTGAGGGAATAAATAGCGCCGCCTTTCCCCTCGCTGGCAATGTTCCCTGAAAACACGGCATTCGTGATCGTAAGATCAACATCACCTTCATCATTGCTGCCATACATATATATTGCGCCGCCATAATCATGGGCGACGTTATCAATGAACAGGGTATTTTCTAAATAGACCGTCGAGTTTTCTTTGGCAAATATCGCACCGCCATTTCCGGAACTGCTGTTTCCGGTAAATTCGCTGTAGCCGCTGGTGTTTTCAGGAATAATTTCAAGGGTGGAGCCGTTCCCCAGATGGAAAGCGCCGCCTGAATCACCTGACACGGTAAGGCCTGAGAACTGCATCTCAGCCCCGTCAGCCACCGTATAAGTATTAAGGGTTTTATTTTCCAGCGTGGTGGGGGTGGCGCTGCAACTTTCAGTGATCTGGAAACCTGAACAGGCCGGGAGAGTTTCTGCATATACAACGTCTGCCAATGGCAGTAAATTAAAGGCTAAAAATAAACATGTCGTGATTTTATTGAATACCATTGAAATTTTTTCCCGCACCTGATGAACGAGGCGTGAAAGTAATATGCACAGTACGGGGAGGCCACTTAATGATAGATTTAGAATATATAAACAACATCATTCATTCACAGTATGTATTTATAATTAGGTTCATTTTTCTCAAAAATGCACCTTTAAGAAAGTGAACAAAAGCAGGGTACTGACACTGCCCCGGACGACCTCCCCGCAGCGCAGCAACGCGAAATCGTCAGCAGTTGCAAGACATTTTTGGGGCCAGTTTGGCAGAATTTACGTTAGGGAACGGCGTGTGTCAGCGTTAAAACCTTAGTTTTTAAAGCGTTGGTGGGTATGAACGTTACAACATGATTTTTTAGAATAGTTATCCAGATCAATATAGCGTTTTTTTCTAACGTTTAATAAACCGGCAGTTGATCACTTTTCATAAAAATATAAGAAAATCGTATCTCAGATATTGACAGGTTTGCCGCGCCAGCAACGACGGACTCCTCAGGCGGGGCCGTAAAATTTCTCCCCAACTTATCCACAAATCTGCCCATTTTGTTCACTTGCAAATGGGACATTCAATCACTATCTTGTCATCAGAAAACAACAAACCCACAATATATTGTGTTTATATCCTGACCAGCACACTAGTAACCTCTTGTGCTGCCGCGCGTGTTTCACGCGGTCGGGTCAGACCCTTTATAAACCTTTAAGGTATCGCACCCCATGAACCAAAGTCTGCTTGTTACTAAACGTGATGGCCGCACAGAACGCATCAACCTTGATAAAATCCACCGTGTCATTGACTGGGCAGCGGAAGGTCTTCAAAACGTATCAGTTTCTCAAGTAGAGCTCCGTTCACACATCCAGTTCTATGACGGGATTAAAACCGCTGACATTCACGAAACCATCATTAAAGCCGCAGCGGATCTGATCTCAAAAGATGCCCCGGATTACCAATATCTGGCGGCGCGCCTGGCGATCTTCCACCTGCGTAAAAAAGCTTACGGCCAGTTTGAACCGCCAAAACTGATCGACCAGGTCACCCGTATGGTTGAAATGGGTAAATACGACAAACATCTGCTGGAAGACTACACGGCTGAAGAGTTCGAGCAGATGGACAGTTTTATTGACCACTGGCGCGACATGAATTTCTCTTACGCTGCGGTTAAGCAGCTCGAAGGGAAATATCTGGCACAGAACCGTGTCACCGGCGATATCTACGAAAGCGCACAATTCCTCTACATTCTGGTCGCTGCCTGCCTGTTCTCAGGTTACCCGCGCGAAACCCGTCTGGACTACATCAAACGTTTCTACGACGCGATTTCAACCTTCAAAATTTCCCTGCCTACGCCAATTATGTCCGGCGTGCGCACCCCGACCCGTCAGTTCAGCTCCTGCGTGCTGATCGAATGTGGCGACAGCCTGGATTCCATTAACGCAACCTCCAGCGCCATCGTGAAATACGTTTCCCAGCGTGCCGGTATCGGCATCAACGCCGGTCGCATCCGTGCGCTGGGCAGCCCGATCCGTGGCGGCGAAGCGTTCCATACCGGTTGTATCCCGTTCTATAAGCATTTCCAGACTGCGGTGAAATCCTGTTCTCAGGGCGGCGTTCGTGGCGGCGCAGCGACGTTGTTCTACCCGATGTGGCATCTGGAAGTGGAAAGCCTGCTGGTACTGAAAAACAACCGTGGTGTGGAAGGCAACCGCGTCCGTCATATGGACTACGGTGTGCAGATCAACAAACTGATGTATCAGCGTCTGGTGAAAGGCGGCGATATTACCCTGTTCAGCCCGTCTGACGTGCCTGGCCTGTACGATGCGTTCTTCGCCGATCAGGACGAGTTCGAGCGTCTGTACGAGAAATACGAGCAGGACGCCAGCATCCGTAAGCAGAAAGTGAAAGCGGTTGAGCTGTTTTCGCTGATGATGCAGGAACGTGCATCCACCGGCCGTATCTACATTCAGCACGTTGACCATTGCAACACCCACAGCCCGTTTGATCCGGCTATTGCGCCCGTCCGCCAGTCCAATCTGTGTCTGGAAATCGCACTGCCAACCAAACCGCTGGATGACGTAAACGACGAAAACGGCGAAATCGCGCTGTGTACGCTGTCTGCTTTCAACCTCGGTGCCATCGAGAGCCTCGACGATCTGGAAGAGCTGGCAGTGCTGGCGGTTCGTGCCCTCGACGCCCTGCTCGATTATCAGGATTACCCGATTAAAGCCGCGAAACGCGGTGCAATGGGCCGTCGTACGCTGGGTATCGGCGTGATCAACTACGCGTACTATCTGGCGAAAAACGGCGTGCGTTATTCCGACGGCAGCGCCAATAACCTGACACACAAAACCTTTGAAGCCATTCAGTATTACCTGCTGAAAGCCTCCAACGAGCTGGCGAAAGAACAAGGCGCGTGCCAGTGGTTCAACGAAACCACCTATTCACAAGGCATCATGCCGGTGGACACCTACAAGAAAGATCTGGATGCGATTTGCGATGAGCCCCTGCATCTGGACTGGGATACGCTGCGCGAAAACATCAAAACGCACGGTCTGCGTAACTCCACGTTGTCCGCACTGATGCCGTCCGAGACCTCTTCGCAGATCTCCAACGCCACCAACGGTATCGAGCCACCACGCGGGCACATCAGTATTAAAGCGTCGAAAGACGGGATCCTGCGTCAGGTGGTGCCGGAGTATGAGCGTCTGAAAGATCAGTACGAACTGTTGTGGGATATGCCGAACAACGACGGTTACCTGCAACTGGTTGGCGTGATGCAGAAATTCATCGACCAGGCGATTTCGTCTAACACCAACTATGACCCGTCGCGCTTCCCGAACAGCAAAGTGCCGATGAAACAGTTGTTGAAAGACTTGCTGACCGCCTACAAATTTGGCGTAAAAACGCTGTATTATCAGAACACCCGCGACGGGGCCGATGATGTGCAGGAAGACATGAAAGCCGAAGTGGCTGACGACTGCGAAAGCGGCGCCTGCAAAATCTAACCCTCTGTTTTAACTAAAAAATATTATTCAAAACCCCCGTCAGGGGGTTTTTGCCGAGCATTCCGAGGAAGTTAACGTCATGGCTTACAGTACTTTTTCCCAGAATAAAAACGATCAGCTTCTTGAGCCAATGTTCTTTGGCCAGTCGGTTAACGTGGCCCGTTTCGACCAGCAGAAGCATGAAATCTTTGAAAAACTGATCGAAAAGCAACTGTCCTTCTTCTGGCGTCCGGAAGAGATTGATGTTTCCCGCGACCGTATCGATTTTCAGGCACTGCCGGATCACGAAAAGCACATTTTCCTGAGTAACCTGAAATACCAGACGCTGCTGGATTCCATTCAGGGCCGCAGCCCGAACGTGGCGTTGTTGCCGCTGATCTCCATTCCTGAGCTGGAAACCTGGGTCGAGACGTGGGCGTTTTCAGAAACCATCCACTCACGTTCTTACACGCACATTATCCGTAACATCGTTAACGATCCGGCGATAGTGTTTGACGATATCGTGACCAACGAAGAAATCCTCAAGCGCGCGAAAGACATTTCCGGTTATTACGACACGCTGATTGAAATGACCAGCTACTACCATCTCCTGGGCGAAGGCACGCATCAGGTCAACGGCAAAACGGTCGTGGTTAACCTGCGTGAACTGAAGAAAAAACTCTACATCTGTCTGATGAGCGTCAACGCGCTGGAAGCCGTGCGTTTTTATGTCAGCTTTGCCTGTTCATTTGCATTCGCTGAACGTGAACTGATGGAAGGCAACGCGAAAATCATCAAGATGATCGCCCGCGACGAAGCGCTGCACCTGACCGGTACTCAGCACGCGTTGAACCTGCTGCGTTCAGGTCAGGATGACCCGGAAATGGCGGAAATCGCGCTGGAATGTCAGCAGGAATGCCACGACCTGTTTGTTCTGGCGGCCCAACAGGAAAAAGACTGGGCAGAATACCTGTTCAAAGACGGTTCCATGATCGGCCTGAACAAAGACATTCTGTGTCAGTACGTCGAATACATCACCAACATCCGTATGCAGGCGGTAGGTCTGGATGCGCCGTTCAAAACCCGCTCAAACCCGATCCCTTGGATCAACGCCTGGCTGGTGTCTGATAACGTGCAGGTTGCCCCGCAGGAAGTGGAAGTCAGTTCCTATCTGGTCGGTCAGATTGACTCTGAAGTTCACGCCGATGACCTGAGTGATTTCGAGCTGTAAATGACCGACAGGATCCTCACACTTTCAGCAAACGGACAGCAACTGGCCTGTAAAGCCGGGCACCGGAATTTGCTGGAAGTGTTTGAACATCATCAGGTTGAAGTGGAATACCAGTGTCGGGAAGGCTATTGCGGCTCGTGCCGGATGAAGCTTATCAGCGGGGAAGTCACCTACAGTGAAAAACCTTTAGCCTTCATCTCAGACGGCGAAATTTTGCCGTGCTGTTGCATGCCGGTCGGGGATATTGAGATTGCGTTTTAGTCTTTACTCCTCCCCCTGCGATGAACTGAACCCCGAATGTTGGACGTTTTAATCCTCATTCGGAGTTTAGTATGAAGTACGATTTTCAAATCAAAATGATAGCCGTCAGGCACTATCTTGACGGCCACGATGGCTTCAAAATTACCGCCCGCAAATATCACGTTCCGGCATCCTCACTTCGTGCATGGACTGCTGCCTATCAATTTCACGGTGAGCAGGCTTTTCGTAAGGCGACTCGCATCTATTCCGAACAGTTTCGTGCTCATGTCGTCGATGTGACTCTTCGCGAACATCTTTCTATGCGTTCTGCCGCCGCCCGATTTAATATTGCTGATTATCAGACAATCAAACGCTGGATCCTGGCTGCTAAAAACTCAGCTTTTCCAGCTCTGAAAGAGAGGAATAACATGGCGCAGAAAACGCAAAAACCTGAGATAAAGCCTGAAGACATGACGCCTGCCGAGCTTCTGGAAGAGGTGCGCTATCTGCGTGCTGAACGCGCTTACAACGAAAAGCTCGACGCCCTGATGAAGTCAAAAACAGAACGGAAGAAAAAATCCACGCCATCAGGGCATTAATCGGAGAACACCGTCTCCAGGATCTGTTGAAATCTGCGAGGTTGCCACGAAGCACCTGGTACTGGTGGCAATCGCGGGAGCAAGCCGGGGATGACGTGACGTTATGTGACGCCATCGGGCAACTGGCCGTCCGCCACAAGCGGTGCTATGGCTATCGCCGCGTCACGTTAGAACTGCGCAATCAGGGCGTGCGGGTCAATCATAAAAAGGTGTTCCGCCTGATGCGGGAAATGGATGTACAGGCGCGGGTGCGGCCTAAAAAATACCGGAGTTATAAGGACGATATCGGGATGGCGCCAGCGCCCAATCTGCTGAGACGGAAATTTAACGCCTCCGGACCGGGGGTAAAGCTGGTGACGGATGTTACCGAGTTCAATGTGGGCGGGGATAAACTGTATTTATCGCCGGTCATGGATTTATACAATGCAGAAATCATCGCGATGAGTATAGGTACGCGGCCGACTTTCGAGCTGACTGAAAAGATGCTAAATGATTTACTTACATCAGGTTACGTCAGAAAAAAAGCCATTCTACATAGCGATCAGGGCTGGCAATATAGGATGCCTTCGTGGCAAAAAAGGCTCAAAGAGGCAGGGATAAGACAGAGCATGTCGCGAAAAGGCAATTGCTATGACAATGCCGCAATGGAAAGCTTTTTTGCGGTGTTGAAGACGGAGATGTTCCACGGTTATAAGTTCGAGAGCAGGGAAAAACTGGCTGAGTCGATAGAAGCGTATGTCGCTTACTATAACCACGATAGAATAAAGATGAAGTTGGGTGGAATGAGTCCAGCAGATTACCGGACTCAAATGTTCCCCCTGCACTAACCTGGTGTCCAAGTTTAGGGGTTCAGTTCAGCGAAGGGGGAGGACGGGAGGCGGTTTTAAGGGCTAACATCTCATCAAAGCCAACCTCAACTCTTTGATTTTGCTTTAATACCCCACCCCAGCCCTCCCCTTCGCAGGGGAGGGAGCTAAAGCTAAACCTTAGCAACGCGATCCAGCCACGGGTAATCCGCCACCGGCTCCCAGCCATTCAGATAGCGCCGCAACATATCCATCGCCACCATCGCCATCGTCTCCTGACGTAATGCCAGCCCGTGACGCGTCGCGGTATAACGGATCGTCAGGCCACGGGTACCGGCCGGAGTATGCAGCGCCAGACTTAATTCGGCCCCGGACAAGGCTCCGATGGCCAGCGCCAGTTGTGCACCGGTGGTTTCGGCCAGAGCCTGTGCGCGTGCCAGCAGGCATTCGAGGGATTTCTCCGGGGAAGCTTCGTTGTCTTGAGGCAATAATTCACCATTGGTCAGCGGTACGCCTGCGCTTTGCAGACGCCAGTTCAGCAGGCCGCCAGTGAAACTTTCGCTGACTGCCAGACGTAAATCCTGTGCCAGCAGACGTTCTGCCAGACGATCCGGCAGGCTGCCCAGGCCTTCAAAAATGGTGCTCTCCCCCGCCACTTCCCGCACGCGCTCGAACGCTTTGTGCATCGCGGCTTCCTGAGAACGCGGGCCGGTGACTTTCAGTTCAATGATCGGCGATGAAGAACGGTAACCCATTACCACACCTTCCGGCAGTACGAGTTTATCCAGCTCAGTGGCAAGATCACTTTCACCCCGTCCGAAGGTGGTCAGACGCAGACATAACGGGGCCTCCAGCGCCGGAAACTGTTTGTGCAAACGCGGAACGATTTGTTGTTCCACCATCACTTTAAATTCCGACGGTACGCCGGGTGTGAAGAAAATCTGACAGCGGTTAAGTTTCACGCTGAAGCCGCAGGCGGTGCCAACCGGATTATCCAGCAACTCGGCATTGGCCGGGATCTGCGCCTGTTTGCGGTTGGATTCGGCCATCGGACGGCCACGTTCATTGAAGAACGCCTGCATGGTTTCAATCCAGCCGGCATCTTCCACCAGCCCCACACCACAGGCTTTAGCCGCCGCCAGCGCGCTTAAATCATCGGTCGTTGGCCCCAGGCCGCCGTTCACGATAAGCACATCAGCGATGTGGCTACGTTCTTTGAGAACCGCCACCAGCGCGTCCAGGCTGTCGCCCACGGTTTCACGACTGGTCATCGGTAAACCTTGCTCAAACAGATAATTCGCCAGCCATGCTGAATTGGTATCCACAATCTGGCCGTGCAGCACTTCATCACCCGTACTCAGCATCTCAACCCTAAGCATCCCGTTCTCCTTCTGTATTTTTGTTATTCCACTGTAGAAAGGCTGGCGCAGAAAAACAATCTCCGTTCGGCAGAAAACAAAAAGGCCCGCACAAATGCGAGCCTTCAGATTTTGCTTCAGACAAAATCAGAAATTAACAGCGCCACCTAAATAAGCACCGTCTGCCACCACGTTATCGCGGTTGCCATCTTTGCCATCCATTGCCATGTAGCGGTAACCCACGCTCACGGTAACCAACGGGATGGCAGTCAGACGAATACCTGCGTTGGCTTCTTCATAGTTAGCAATGCCGCTGGACAGGGAATCCGGGGAATAATAGTAGTCACCGTACAGGGTGAACATTTTCGCGATAGGCAGTTGCAGACCACCACCGACAGCCGCAGCGTAACCTTCGTCACCGTCTTTCGGGTTGGTATACAGGCCCTTACCGCCTACAGTCGCAATGAACGGCCCCAGAGGAATGTTGTACCCCAAACCCAGGCCAGCCACATCACCGTCGTCATCGTTATGGGTGTAATCACCGCTCAATGCCAGACCCGGAGAGCTTGTACCAAAGCCCACACCCAGATGCGTGTAATGTTCACCAACTTCACCATTGACACTGATTGCGCTGGCAGAGGCCGCGACAAACATCAGGCTGGCAGCGGCACCAGCGACAAGTAACTTTTTCATTATTTATCCTAAATAACAGTCAAACGACAATAAATCTTCCGCTGAAAGTCTAAAGCAATTCACTCTGCTGTAACAACTTTTTGGCGCATTAATGCATTCACAGAGGTTCTGAAAATTGTAAGAAACATCGTTTACATTGATGAAATGAACGTTTCCCATCGAAATGATAATTCCCACCTATTTGCCTCTGATCAATATAGGGTTTATTTCTAACCGGTAGAGTTAATTTGACTTAGGGAAGCAACCTGCTACCCGGGCAGATTTAAAGAACCACATCAACGTCATTACCCCTATACACCCGCACTCACTGAAAGGAATTTTTATGACCAAGAAAGGTTTAACCACCGCCGCTGGCGCGCCTGTCGTCGATAATAACAACGTGATTACCGCTGGCCGCCGTGGCCCGTTGCTTTTGCAGGATGTCTGGTTTCTTGAGAAATTAGCGCATTTCGACCGTGAAGTGATCCCGGAGCGCCGTATGCACGCGAAAGGCTCCGGCGCTTATGGTACTTTCACCGTGACACAGGATATTACCGCCTTCACCCGCGCGAAAATCTTCGCTGAAATCGGCAAACAAACTGACCTGTTTATCCGTTTCTCGACAGTTGCCGGTGAACGGGGCGCAGCAGATGCGGAACGTGATATTCGCGGTTTTTCGATAAAATTCTATACCGAAGAAGGCAACTGGGATTTAGTCGGCAATAATACCCCAATATTTTATCTGCGCGATCCACTGAAATTCCCTGACCTGAATCACGTCGTCAAACGTGACCCGCGCACTAACCTGCGTAATCCGGCGTATAAATGGGACTTCTTCTCTCATCTTCCTGAAGCCCTGCATCAGCTGACCATTGATGTCAGCGACCGCGGCCTGCCAAGGTCTTACCGTCATATCCACGGCTTCGGCAGTCATACCTTCAGCTTTATCAATGCAGAAAATGCGCGTTTCTGGGTGAAATTCCACTTCCGCTGCCAGCAGGGCATTGAAAATTTGATGGACGATGAGGCGGAAAAACGGGTAGGTACCGACCGCGAGAGTTCTCAGCGGGACTTGTATGAAGCAATTGAACGCGGCGATTTCCCGCGCTGGAAACTGTTTGTGCAAATCATGCCGGAGCACGAAGCCTCAACGCTGCCTTACAACCCGTTTGACCTGACCAAAGTCTGGCTGCACAGCGATTATCCGCTGATCGAAGTGGGTGAATTCGAGCTGAACCGCAATCCGGAAAACTACTTTGCAGAAGTAGAACAGGTTGCAATGAATCCGGCCAATGTCGTGCCTGGCATCGGTTTCTCACCTGACCGCATGTTGCAGGGGCGTCTGTTCTCTTACGGCGACGCGCACCGTTATCGCCTGGGTGTGAATCATCATCAGATCCCGGTCAATGCACCAAAATGCCCGTTCCATAATTATCATCGTGACGGCGCAATGCGTATCGACGGCAACAGTGGCAACGGTGTGACTTACGAGCCGAACAGCGCGGGTTTGTTCCAGCAACAGCCCGATTTCAGCGAACCGCCACTGAGCATTGAAGGCGCGGCCGATCACTGGAATCACCGTGAGGATGATGATTACTTCACTCAGCCATGTTTGCTGTTCAACCTGTTGTCTGATGCTGAACATCAGCGCATGTTTGCACGCATTGCCGGTGAGCTGAAACAGGCTTCGCCGGACACGCAGGCACGTCAGCTGGCGCTGTTTTATAAAGTCGATCCGGCATATGGCGCAGGGGTTGAAAAGGCCCTGAAAGACTGATTTTTTACCTTCAGAAATGACAAGGGCCGCACTGCGCGGCCTTTTTTGTTTATTTCAGGGAATTGTTTTACGAAAGCATTTCTATCCATTGCCGGACGCTGGCCCGCGAAATTTTAATGCCGCCCTGCGACAAAGCCTCGGGCAGCGGATGATAGGCTACCGGCAACTGGAAACGGGGGATCTTATTGCTCAGCCAGAGATTGAGTTCCTCATACAGCAGCCCGTCTTGTGCCTCGAGCACGGCGACCGGACGCTGACCAAATTGCTCGTCTTTCACCGGAACCACAAATGCCTGGGAAATCTGCGGATGGCTGACCAGCACTTTCTCGATATCTTCAGGCTGGATCCCTTCTCCACCGCTGAAAAACAAATTATCCATGCGTCCGGCTATCTGCAGTTCATCACCCGCCCACATGCCACGGTCGCGGGTATGCAACCACCCTTGCGCATCAGTCACTGGTGATAACTGACCGTTTTTCCAGTAACCGCTGGCCAGACTGTCGGTACGGATCAGGATCTGCTGATCAATGATTTTGACTTCCTTTCCCACCAATACCTGACCGACACCGGCACGGCCATCAGCGCGTTTCGCCGTCACTGTGGATGCGGTTTCCGTCAGCCCATATCCGCACCAGCAGCGTATTCCTGCTTTTTCGGCCTGTTCAGTCAGCTCCGGCGGAATTTGCGCGCCGCCAAGCAAAACATCTTTCAACTTTCCAGGCACCCGTGTCCCTTGCAGCAAACGCCAGAGTTGCGTCGGTACCAGCGAAGCGTGGCTGCATTCTGCCAGCGCGGCATGGAGCGGTTGCCCTTCGGCCAGCACCAGCGTGGCCCCGGCAAGCAGCCAGCGCCAGAGAATACCTTGTCCGGAAACATGAAACAGCGGCAGGGAAAGTAGCCAGCCGTCGTGACAGGTGAAAGGGATCAGGTTGAGCACGCCCGCCGCACTGGCGAGATGGGCGGCAACCGTATGCGCCGCGGCTTTTGGTAAACCGCTGGAACCCGATGTCAGCGTCAGTGTGGCAATACGCTGCGGTTGCCATCCGGCAGAACTGAGCCAACAGGCATTCTGCAGGGTCAGCGCGGGAATATTCAGCAGCAGTTCCGGCTCTGCCAGATCCAGCACAAAATCGATATCAAGCTGCGAAAGCAGTTCATCACATAATGCCTCGGGCAGTTGCGGATTAAGCGGCAACAGGCGCGCGCCGGTTTGCAATAACGCCAGATAGCTGAGTACGGCATCAAGGCTGTTTTTACTGCGCAGAACAACACCGGTACCCTCTCCCACGCCCTGCGCAATAAAGCCGGCTGCCAGCGTGTCGATGCGGTGTTGTAAATCACGCCAGCACCAGGTGATGTCTCCCGCTTTCAGCGCCACGGCAAAAGGTGAATGGTCGGCCCTTTCACGCCATGGCCAGTCGTTGATCATTTGCTCTGCCACACGATCTCCAGATCAGATTCGTCAGTCAGCGGTAATTCAGAGCCCGGCCAGCGACGGATAAGCTGTGTCTGCATGAGATCCAGCGTATCCAGCCCCGGAATGGCGTCCGGCGTCAGCCACTGAGCAATGCGCGCCAGTTGCGTCAGTCCGAGACTCGACTCGATGGAGGAACTGATCACGGCTTCCAGCCCTGCGGCATGCGCCTGCGCGATCAACTGACGGCAGCGCATCAGGCTGCCGGTCAGCGTGGGTTTGATGATGATCGCCGCCAGCCCGGGTTCGGCCTTCACGGTAAAACCGGTTTCACGCACGCTTTCATCCCAGGCGATCGCGATCCCGGTCAGACGGGCGAAATCGCGGGACTGCCCGCGGGTCAGGCACGGCTCTTCGATAAACGCGATTCGGGAACGCAGCTCAGGTGCCACATGGCGGGCAAACCCTGCGGCTTTGACCGGCGTCCAGCTGCGGTTGGCATCAAGACGCAAATGCAGTTCCGGCAAGGCTTCGAGCAACATACTGACATTCAAACCATCGCCGACAGATTCGTACAGTCCCACTTTCACCTTCGCCACTTTTCTGCCGCGAAAATCGCCCGGCAGCGCACCGAGACGCGCATAAAGCTCATTCGGATCCCCGTGACACAGCGGCGCACAGCGTGTACTCAGGACTTCCGGCAATTCGCCGCGCAGTTCGGCGTCCGCACAACTCAGCCCGAAAGCCACTGAAGGTAAGGCACTGAATGCTGAGGCAACGGCAGCCAGCGAGGCGCCCTGCACCCACTGGCTCAGACCATGCTGAACGGCATCCTGCGCCTGAGACACATCCTCTGCACTAAAACCGGGCAGCGGCGCCACTTCTCCCCAACCTGTTTTTTCGTCCTGCCACAGTGACACCAAAAAACCGTCGCGGGTTTTCAGGCGCTGATTGCGCAGCACCACACCCGCCTCCATCGGCACGCTGTACCGGTACACCGTGGCGCGACGCATTATGGATTACGCTTAAATTTGCTGAAGTCCGGCTGGCGTTTTTCATTAAACGCGTTGCGACCTTCCTGACCTTCATCGGTCATGTAGAACAACATGGTGGCGTTCCCCGCCAGTTCCTGAAGCCCGGCCTGGCCGTCGCAGTCGGCGTTCAGTGCGGCTTTCAGGCAACGCAGTGCCATCGGACTGTTTTCCAGCATTTCACGACACCAGCGCACGGTTTCTTTTTCCAGATCCGCCAGCGGCACCACGGTGTTGACCAGCCCCATCTCCAGCGCCGCTTTGGCATCGTACTGACGGCACAGGAACCAGATTTCGCGGGCCTTTTTCTGACCGACGATACGCGCCATATAGGATGCGCCCCAGCCGCCGTCGAAAGAGCCGACTTTCGGGCCGGTCTGGCCGAAGATGGCGTTATCTGCGGCAATGGTCAGATCACACATCATGTGCAGAACATGACCGCCGCCGATGGAATAACCGGCAACCATCGCCACGACAGGTTTCGGACAGGTGCGGATCTGGCGCTGGAAATCCAGCACGTTGAGATGATGCACACCGCTGGCATCCTGGTAACCGCCGTAATCGCCACGCACTTTCTGATCGCCGCCTGCGCAGAAGGCTTTTTCGCCTTCACCGGTCAGCACGACCACGCCAATGCCTTCGTCGTTACGGGCGTCGTCGAGTGCGCGGATCATTTCTTTGACGGTCAGCGGACGAAATGCATTACGAACCTGCGGGCGGTTGATAGTGATTTTAGCGATGCCGTCAATGGATTTGTGATAACGGATATCTTCAAACTCGCCGGTGCAATCACGCCATTCGACCGGCGCGTACAGTTCTTTTTCATCAGGATAAATCATGTTCAACTTCCTTTAAGACAGGTGAAGTAATAAATGCCAGTGCCTGACGGGCAAATTCCGCCGGATTATCACGGTGGGCGTTATGCCCGGCATCAGCGACAGTGCGCAGCCCGAAACCGGACTGCCGCGCGAGATGAATAAATTTGGCGTCCTGGCTGCCACACAACCAGACGAGCGGCAGGGAAAGCCGCAGCAGTTTCCCGCGCAAATCGGGTTGTACTGAAAGCGATGTAGCGGCCAGCATGGCAGCGACAGTGTGCGGGTTATTGTTCTCACGCAACGCAATCAGTTGCTGGCGCTGTTCACCGGTCAGGCTGGAAAACACAGGTTGTCGATACCAGCTTTCCAGCGCCTGTTTCCACGGCATTTGCAAAAAGCGAGCCGCCCATTGCTGATCGTGATGGCGGCGTTGTGCGCGTTCCGCCTGACAGGTCAGCCCCGGATGCGCACCTTCGACCAGTACGCCCTGTAAACCGCTGCGATCGCCCTGACAGGCGTGATACAGACTGATGCGCCCGCCCAGCGAGTAGCCGATCAGCCAGTACGCGGTAATGTTTTTTTCGTGCAAAGTGCCGGTTAACAACTGGCTGACATCGGCAAATCCGGCAGCCGTCAGCGACGCGGAATGACCATGTCCCGGTAAATCCACCAACAGACAAGGCCAGCCGTCGAGCGCGGGAAGCAATGGCTGCCAGTCTTCCGCGCTGCCCAGCAGGCCGTGCAGAAACACCAGCCACGGGCGGTCTTTAACATCAGCGTTGAGAACCTGACAGGCCAGCGTCATGATGCGCTCATCTCCTGCACCAGCGAACGCAGGCATTCCGCCCCTTCCGTCTCGCTGACTTTCAGCTCAATCAGTTTCACGCCGCCATGCTGCCAGCATTGTCTGACGGCATGGTGCAGCTCAGACATCGATGTCGGACAGGCATAATCGAGCCCAAACATCGCCGCCGCATGGCTGAAGCTGACGTTCTGTGGCATGCAGTAAAAACGCTGCCGCTCGGCTTCAGGCGTTGGCAATAACGAGAAAATCTGCCCGCCATTATTATTCACTACAATAATCACCGTCGGCGCGGAGCACTGACGCATCAGCGCCAGCGCGTTTAAGTCATAAAGTGCAGAGATATCGCCCAGCAGCACCAGCGTCGGTTTGCAGGTCGCGCGCTGCACGCCTGCGGCGGTGGACAACAACCCGTCAATACCGCTCGCGCCGCGATTGGCGAAAACAGAATAACCGGTGGGGAGTTGAGCAAAGGCATCCACCAGACGGACAATCAGACTGTTGCCGAGAAATAACTGCCCGTGCTCAGGCAATAAAGCGGGAAGCTGCCACGCGGTGGCGGCCTCGCCAAATACACCCTCGAGACGGGTTTCAACCGCATGTAACGCCCGCTGCGAGCAATGCTCAAGGGATTCTGCCCAGTCTGGCTGAGACTGCGCCGGATGAGACTGTAACCATTCACTGACGCTGGCCTGTAGACGACGACCGCGATGCTGCGCCGGATCCTGACGGCCTGACAGCGGATCAACCAGCCAGTATTCATCGGGCTGACAGGTCGCCTGCCATTGCAGCAGGCGCTTACCGGTCAGACCGCCGCCGAACTGGATAACCAACTGGACGTGCGCCAGTATTGCCTGCGCCTGAGGCGATGCCAGCCACAAATCTGCGCAGGGAAGTGGATTGCCGGTTGATGCCTGCACATCACTGATCAACGGCCAGCCCAGTTGCGCCGCCCACTGTGCCACCTGTTCACTTTCGCAGGCAGAAAGACGGCCAGCGATAATGACGCCGCGCTTTTGTCGCCAGGAAAACCAGTCAGGTTGTGCCGTCGCGGGCAAAACCTGAGAATAACTCAGCCACGGCTGATGCCCCTGCCACCAGTCGCCCAGCGTTTGCAGCCAGTCCTGATGTTCACCGTTGTCCTCGCCATACAGCGGTTCGGCGAACGGGCAATTGATGTGCACGGCGCCGTGCGTCTGCTGCGCCAGCGCATTATCCAGCGCAGAAACCAGCCAGCGCGCGCTGATTTCCGGCGTCGGACGCGGTAAATCCAGCGTCCCGACCGGATGACTGGCGAACATACCGGTCTGGCGGATAGCCTGATTCGCACCGCAATTGATGAGTTCCGGTGGACGATCAGCCGTAAGCAACACCAGTTTTTCGCCAGTCAGCCCGGCCTCAATCAGCGCGGGATATAAATTTGCCACCGCCGTGCCCGAGGTGACGATGATCGCCACTCGTTTTCCGCTGGCTTTTGCCAGCCCGAGTGCCAGGTGGCCGAGGCCGCGTTCATCAAAATGGGTATGGCAGATAAGGTGCGGATGCGCGGCGGCGGCAAGGGTCAGCGGCGTGGAGCGGGAACCGGGCGCGATGCACACGTGCTGCACCTGATGACGGGTTAACGCTTCGAGGATAAGCGTCGCCCAGCGGCGGTTAAAGACGGCAACAGACATGTTTAACTCACTCCGGCAAAGGGGGTTATCCGGCCTGAACGGCAGGCGCGTAATGTTCTTCCAACAAAGTGCGCAAACCGGCGGCTTTGTTTTCGATTTCCTGCCATTCCTGTGCAGCGTCAGAACCGGCGACAATCCCCGCGCCCGCGTAGAGTTCAAGATGATGTCCTTTCACCGCAGCCGAACGCAGCGCGACAGTGAATTCACTTTGTTCAGCACTGAGATAACCGGCGGAACCGGCATACCATTCGCGGTCAAAAGGTTCAAATTCGGCGATGAATGCACGCGCTGCCTGACGGGGTAATCCGGCCACCGCTGCAGTCGGTTGCAGACGTTGCAGGCAACCGGCGTCATCAGGCTCGGTCAGTTCACCGTGAATATTGCGGCGTAAATGCTGCACTTTGCGCAGACGTAAAATCTCCGCTGGCGTCACATCCAGAGAGTGCGCCCCGCCCTGTAAACGCTGGCAGATGTCATCAACGACCAGTAAATTTTCGCGCTGGTTTTTGCCATCGCTGAGCAGCCAGTCACCCAGCGTCTGCGCTTCCTGGTCATCGGGATGATTGGCTACGGTTCCCGCCAGCGCTTCGGTATAGAGCTCGGTGTTATCGCGCAGGAACAGACGTTCCGGGCTGGAACCCAGAAATGCCTGGTGCGGGGTAAACGCCAGCATGAAGTGATAGCAGTGATGATTAACATTGCGGCTGGCGGCAAGAAATGCACAGGCATTCAGCGGCTGGCTGAGCGTTAAGGTTGTTTTGCGCGCCAGCACCACTTTGTCGAACTGATGCTGTTCAATACCCGAAAGCGCGCGGTCGATCAGCGGTTTCCACTGCGACTGGGCCGGTAAATGCTGATGTTGTAATACGCGGGAAGCAATTGGCGGCAAGGCACGACTGGCGACCAGTGAACGGAGGAATAAGCGGGTGCGGCGCGCTTCAGCACGTAAAGAATGCGGGCTGAAAATGGTACAGCGCAACCACCAGGTATTGCCCTGACGGCAAAGTTCGATGCGGGGAAGAAACAGTGCGTTATGGGTGGATGTGCCATCCTCTGCGCCGTTAAACGCATTCAATCCCCAGATATGTAAATCGGGAACATCAGGAAACTGTCGTATAAACGCCTGCGCCTGCGCAGTATTTCCAAAAGAATAAGCATCGCCACAGACCGCAGCCTCTTCATTTCCGTCACGTTGTTGCCAGTAAAATTTCGGGTAACAAGGCTGTGCCGCCAGCCATTCAAGCAGGCCAGTGTCAGGCTGTTTTTGCAGGGAATAACTGAACTGCCGGATCCCTGCGGTAGCAGGCCATTCGCCTGCCAGCCTCGTATCAAGCTGTTCAATGATTGCTGATATTTGTTTCACCGCTACCTCGGGCCATACCGGATGTTTAGTGACGGGCAGAAATACCCTTCTGGATCAAAAAACGGGTTGGATCAATTACGGATGAATTATGCGGCGATACGAAAAATGAAAATATGCGACAGATCAAGCTGAAGTGAGTGCCATTAGCTAAGAAGGAGTATAGGAGGGGAGAAAGGAGTAAGCAAACCAGGAGAAAAAGGAGCAGCACGTGCTGCCCCTGTACAGTCAGATTAACGGCGCAGAAGCAGGCCGACAACCAGACCTGCGGCAGCGCCAAAACCGACACCATGCCATGGATTTTCATGCACATAATAGTCTGTTCTTTCCGCTACCTGACGGGCTTTCTTGCAGTAAGAACGTCCAGCCGGGTCAATACGTGATTTGATATCTTTCAGCGCATTCTCTGCACGTGCTTTGACCTGAATGTATTTCTCATCCGCTTTGTCACCGGAGGATTTCAGTACTTCTTCCAGTGTTTCAGTCAGCATGCGTAAATCGTCATCCAACGAATTCTGCTGTGTCTCAAATTGATCAGCCATGGTTATCTCCTTATGATGTGTTCGTGTAAAAGCACAGACTGCCTTTAACCCTAGCGTATATCGGGAGTAATTGCCTGAATGATCCACCCTAAAGTGCCGAAAAATCGAGGTTTTAAGAACCTTCCGACCCTTTCGTTTCCGTAAAAACTGGTCCTTTCGTGGCGTCGCTTTGCTGTTTTTCGCGCTGTTTTGCCAGCCATAATCCGCTGTTTTTCATCGCGTAACCGAACACCAGCCCGACCAGCAAAGACACCACCACCTGACGCCAGTCACCTTGCGCGGCGAAGGTCGCACAGGCACCGATAAAAGTACCCGGCACAAAGGCCAGCCACTGCTGCCGTGCCTGAATACACATCAGAAACGCCACTATACCCGTCAGCAGATAACCAAGAATATTCCATTCCGGGCGCATTGCGCTGCCGGCGATGATCACGACCGCCCAGAATACCCCACTGAGGCAGGTCAGCGTGCTGATCAGCAATCCGCGTAATCCTCCCTGCGGGCATGCGAAATACGCAGTACACCCCAGAAAACCCGCCCAGCTTATCAGGCCAAAGCTAATCGCAACCCAGCCCCAGATACCGGAGAGGATGCCGGTGGTGATGGCGATCATCACTAAAACATTCATGGTGTAAACCTGTACGAATCGGAACAAGCGCGCAGTGTACGCATTGGCAGGAATAATGGAATGGGAGAGATCACAAAACCAATGTAATATTTTGTTGAACGTACATACAAATGTGATGCGAATCACAATTACTGAGCAATACGATGAAAAAAGCCGCTCATTTGAGCGGCTTCGTCATGACTTACAGTTTTCTTAAAGCAGCGGTTGCGCCATCTGTACCAGCGAAATCAGCGGTTGCGGGAAGATACCCAGCAACAGCACTAAAATCGCAGAAATCAGCACCACGACACCGCCTGCGGTCAGTGCCCAGTTGTTCGGGGTATCACGTACCAGCGTTTCCGGTGCACTCAGGTACAGGCTCACGGTGACGCGCAGATAGTAATAAAGACCAATCGCAGAACCGACAACCACAGCACCGGTCAGCCACCACAGATGCGCGGTCACACCGGTAGCAATCACGTAGAACTTACCGATAAAGCCAAGCGTCATCGGAATACCGGCCAGTGACAACATCATCACGGTCATTACCGCAGACAGGATTGGCTTATGCCAGAACAGGCCACGGTAAGAGAACAGTGATTCTGCGTCCGGGCCTTTGTACGGGCTGGACATCAGGCTGACCACACCGAAAGCGCCGAGGCTGCTGAACAGATAACCGGCCAGATACACACCAACGGTTTCCATCGACAACTGGTGCGTTTGTACCGCAATCAGTGCCACCAGCAGATAACCAAGGTGAGCGATGGAGGAATAACCGAGCAGACGTTTAATGTTGCTCTGGCTGATTGCCATCAGGTTACCTACCAGAATCGAACAGAAGGCAATGATGCTCAGCACGATGCGGATTGATTCACTGTCAGCCACAGGCGCATACAGGAACAAACGCATGACCACCGCAAAGATAGCGATCTTGCTGGCGGTTGCCAGGAAAGTCGAGACCGGTGCAGGTGCGCCCTGATACACGTCTGGCGTCCACAGGTGGAACGGAACCAGCGACAGTTTGAAGCCCAGGCCCACAATCATCATTCCGAGACCGGCCATCAGCAAAGGCTGATGCAGCATTACGCCATCGCCCAGATTTTTGCCCAAAGACGCGAACGACAAATCACCGGACTGTGCGTACAGCAGCGCCATACCAAACAGCAGGAAGGAAGACGCAGCAGCCGACAGCAGCATGTATTTGATAGCCGCTTCCAGCGAGCGTTTCTGGCGGTAGGCGTAACCAATCAGGCCGAACAATGGCAGGGAAATCAGTTCGATCCCGAGGAACATTGACGCCAGATGGTTAGAACATGCCAGCAGAATGCCGCCCATGGCCGCAATGAGAACTAACAGATAGAACTCTTCGCGGTTGTCCGGATAACCGGCCAGCCAGGGGTAAGCAAACGTGCTGGTGGCCAGACTCGCCAGCAATACCAGCCCGATGTAGAACATCGAGTAGCCGTCAACGCGCAGCAGCGGTGTGACGTCCTGCGGGCCGACCTGCCCGACATAGTAAAGGGAAAGTAAGGCAACGTTCAGCCCGATGACTGTCAGTGTGGCATTAAGAAAATGGTCGCGTCGCCACGCAATGGACAGCATCACCACCACCACCGTCAATCCGACGATCATCAGCGGTAATAGTGCGATCAGATTTTGAAGTGTAAATGTCATGGCGAGTTACGGCCTTGTCGTTGAAATAGTGGAAACTGAAGACCCGAACCAGTGCTGAATGTTAGTCATCGCTGCACTTGAAGTATCCAGAATGGGCTGCGGGTAGAAGCCCAGCGCCACCAGCAATACCACCAGTAACAGGATGATCGACAGTTCGCGTGAGGTCATGCCCGGCAGCGGTTCGTCAGATTTTGCTTTGCCGTAGTAAGCGCGCTGCATCATCACCAGTGAGTAAACCGAAGCGAACACCAGACCAAAGGTTGAGATGACAGTGATCACCGGCACAACCGGGTAGCTGCCGAACAGGATCTGGAATTCACCCACGAAGTTACCTGTACCCGGCATCCCTAAAGTGGCGACGGCGAAGAACAGCGACAACGCTGGCAGGTATTTAATCCGGCCCCACAATCCGCCCATCTGGCGCATATCACGGGTATGCAGACGTTCATACAACTGACCACAGATGATGAACATACCGGCTGCGGACAGACCGTGAGCAATCATCTGAATTACTGCGCCCTGGTACGCCAGCTGGCTGCCGGTGTAGATGGCAATCAACACGAAGCCCATGTGCGAAACGGAGGTGTATGCGATCAGACGTTTAATATCGGTCTGGCAGAACGCCATCCACGCACCATAGAAGATACCAATGACACCCAGCCACATGGCAATCGGTGCGAACTGATGAGACGCTTCCGGGAACAGCGGCAGACAGAAACGTAACATCCCGTAGGCCGCGGTTTTCAGCAAGATACCGGCTAAGTCAACGGAACCGGCTGTCGGTGCCTGACTGTGTGCATCCGGCAACCAGCCGTGCAATGGCACAACCGGCATTTTCACCGCAAACGCGATAAAGAAACCGAGCATCAGCAGATATTCAACACCGTGCGACATTGGCGTTTTCAGCAGGTCAGCGTAGTTGAATGTCCATACACCAGTGGCGTTGTAATGCACGAACACCAGGCCGAGGATGGCAATCAACATCACCAGACCGCTGGACTGCGTATAGATGAAGAATTTAGTCGCTGCGCTGATACGCGTTTTACCGTCTGACGCTTTGTGACCCCACAAGGCAATCAGGAAGTACATCGGCACCAGCATCATTTCCCAGAAGAAGAAGAACAGGAACATGTCGATGGCGAGGAACACGCCGATCACGCCGCCGAGGATCCACAGTAAGTTCAGGTGGAAGAAGCCCTGATACTTCTGGATTTCACGCCACGAACAGAGGATCGCCAGAACACCCAGCAGACCGGTCAACACCACCATCAGCAGGGACAAACCGTCCAGCGCCAGATGGAAGCTGATGCCAAAACGTGGGATCCACGGCAACGAAAACTCGGATTGCCACTGTGGAATACCCGCAGGCGTCGTTAATGAATATCCTCCCTGCAACCACAATTGCACGGAAAGAGCCAGCGTCAGCCCCATCGCAATCAACGCGATCCAGCGCGGTACTTTGCTCCCAAAGCGCTCAGTCTGCCAGCACAGCAGCCCGCCGATAAAGGGGATAAATATTAGCCAAGGTAATAGCATGGCGTGTCGTTCCCTTCTTTGTATGCCCGAAGGCTATTTCACTTGCCGGCCCGTTACGGGAACAGACCGGCATTGATAATTACACCTGTAATGCAGGCTTAAATCACCAGCAGCAGCGCCAGAACAACGACTGCACCGAGCCCCATTGACGCGACGTACCAACGTACCTGACCGTTTTCGCTGAGAGTCAGACCGCGGTTACCCAGACGGGCAAACAGCGCAGGCAGATTCATCATCGAGTTCAGCGGATCACGTTGCAGGAGTTTCGCGACCAACAGATAAGGTTTCACGAAAATCATGTCATACAGCCAGTCGAAGCCCCAGGCATGGAACCACCAGGTTGTGAAGAAACGTCCCGGTGCGCTTTTCGCAATACTGTTGACCAGCGAGCGTTTCCCCAGATACAGAGCCGCCGCCAGCAGAATGCCAGCAATTGCAATCACGCCTGATGTGATTTCCAGCGTCAGCACACTGCCATGCGCCAGCTCAGTGGTATCCGGCAGTACGCCTTTCAGTGGCGGAACAATCATCGCGCCAATGAAGGTGGACAGAACCAGTAACACCAGTAGCGGCAGGTGGTGAGTGATGCCTTTACCCGCATGCGCTTTGATTTTCTCTTCGCCATGGAAGACGATGAAGATCATGCGGAAGGTGTACAGCGAGGTCATAAACGCACCGACCAGACCCGCAACCATCAGATTCAGGTGGCCGTTAGCCAGCGCACCCGCAAGGATTTCGTCTTTACTGAAGAAGCCCGCAGTGATGATTGGCAAGGCGGACAGCGCCGCACCACCGACCAGGAAGCAGATATACACCAGTGGAATGGACTTACGTAATCCACCCATTTTGAAGATGTTCTGTTCGTGGTGGCAGGCCAAAATGACCGAACCGGAAGAAAGGAACAATAGTGCTTTGAAGAACGCGTGCGTCATCAGGTGGAAGATAGCGGCATCCCACGCCTGAACGCCCAGCGCCAGGAACATGTAACCAATCTGGCTCATGGTCGAGTACGCGAGAACACGTTTGATATCCGTTTGCACCAGCGCAGCAAAGCCCGCCAGAACCAACGTGACCGCACCGATAATGCCCACCAGATGCAGTATTTCCGGCGCCATCAGGAACAGGCCGTGAGTACGTGCAATCAGGTAAACACCGGCGGTGACCATGGTCGCGGCGTGGATCAGCGCGGAAACCGGCGTCGGACCGGCCATGGCATCTGCCAGCCAGGTCTGAAGCGGGAGCTGTGCAGATTTACCCACTGCGCCACCCAGTAACATCAGGGTCGCCCAGGTGATAGCCGTATCACCCACTGCCAGTTTTTGCGGTGCCAGAATCATCAGTTCACGGAAGTTCAGCGTACCCAGTTCGCGGTACAAGATGAACAGCGCGAAAGCCAGGAACACGTCACCGACACGGGTCACGATGAAGGCCTTCATCGCGGCCGCACCGTTGGCCGGATGGGTGTAGTAGAAACCGATCAACAGGTAGCTGCACAGGCCCACGCCTTCCCAGCCCAGGTACATCAGCAGCAGGTTGTCAGCCAGTACCAGAATCACCATGCTGGCGATAAACAGGTTGGTGTACGCGAAAAAGCGTGAATAGCCTTCTTCACCGCGCATGTACCAGGAAGCGAACATGTGGATGAAGAAACCGACACCGGTGACCACAGACAACATGGTCATCGATAAACCATCGAGCGTCAGCGTGACGGGAATGTTGAAATCCCCGACCTGCATCCAGTTCCACAGATGCTGGTTAAAGACTTCCACGCCCGCCGCTTTCTGGCTGAGGAAATTGATGCCCACGTAAATGGTGGTCACTGCTGCCAGACCAATAGAACCTACACCAAGGGTAGCGGAGGTATTTTCAGACCAGCGTCCGCGAGAAAAGGCCAGTAACAGGAAGCCAATCAGCGGGAACAGAATTGTTAAATAGAGTAAGTTCATCCGCGCATCTCACTGACAGTATCAATATTCAGAGTGTGGCGACGGCGATACAGTTGCAGCAGCAACGCCAGGCCAATACTGGCCTCTGCCGCAGCGAGGCTGATAGCCAGAATGTACATCACCTGTCCGTCCGCCTGACCCCAGTAGCTTCCCGCCACGATAAACGCCAGCGCTGCCGCGTTGATCATCACTTCGAGGCTGATCAGCATAAACAGCAGGTTACGACGAACCAGCAGCCCGGTAAGCCCCAACACAAAGAGGATCGCGGCCAGAATAAGACCATGTTGTAGAGGGATCATGCTCTCTCCTCCGTTTTTCTTTTTGTTGCCATTTCGGTCGTTACCGGTGCGTCACCAAAGACTTCACCCGGTTTGTGTTCACGTCCAATATGGAATGCCACGACCAGACCGGCCAGCAGCAACATCGATGCCAGTTCAACCGCCAGAACGTAAGGTCCGAACAGCGCGATACCGACGGCTTTCGCATCAACCATGTCACCTTTGATGCCGTGATCGTGCAACCCGAGGATTGACATGATCATCACCACCAGCAGGATTACCGACAGAACCGAAGGCCCGATCCAGGTGGCGGGTTTGAGCCATGCGCGTTCCTGCTCCTGGACGTTACCCAGGTTGAGCATCATCACTACAAAGACGAACAGCACCATAATGGCACCGGCGTATACGATGATCTCCAGGGCACCGGCGAAATACGCACCGAGCGAGAAGAAGACCGCAGCAATCGCCAGTAAAGAGACGATCAAATACAGCAGTGCATGTACCGGGTTGGTATGCGTGATCACACGCAATGTCGCCAACACGGCCACCAGGGCTGCAATATAAAATGCAAATTCCATGCTTGCGGCTCCTTAAGGCATCAGACCTTTGACGTTGATCGGTTTGGCTTCATTTTCAGCTTCGCCTTTCGACTTGCCGTCAATCGCCATACCGGCCATCCGGTAGAAATTGTATTCCGGATATTTACCCGGCCCTGAAATCAACAGATCTTCTTTTTCATACACCAGATCCTGGCGTTTGAATTCGCCCAGTTCAAAGTCCGGCGTCAGCTGAATGGCTGTTGTCGGGCAAGCTTCTTCACACAGACCGCAGAAAATGCAGCGTGAGAAGTTGATGCGGAAGAATTCCGGATACCAGCGGCCATCTTTCATTTCTGCTTTTTGCAAAGAAATACAGCCTACCGGACAAGCTACGGCACACAGGTTACAGGCAACGCAGCGCTCTTCACCATCCGGGTCGCGCGTCAGCACGATACGGCCACGATAACGCGGAGGTGGATTGACCGGAACTTCAGGGTACATCTGGGTTTCGCGCTTGGCGAAGGCGTGCATGCCTATCATCCACAAGCTGCGAACCTGGGTACCGAACCCGACCACTAATTCTTTCAATGTCATGGTTTCATCACCCCTTATTGCGCGTTGTACAAAATGACCGCAGCGGTCGCCAGCAGATTAAGCAAGGTCAATGGCAGGCAAACTTTCCAGCCAAATGACATCACCTGGTCATAGCGGGGACGCGGCAAAGCAGCACGGATCAAAATGAACATCACCATGAAGAAAGCAGTTTTCAGCGCAAACCAGATAAACGGCGGCAGGAACGGCCCCTGCCAGCCACCGAAGAACAAGGTGACGATCAGCGCAGAGACCGTCACGATACCGATGTATTCCCCCACGAAGAACAGACCGAATTTCATACCGGAATATTCAATATGGTAACCATCGGCCAGTTCCTGCTCGGCTTCCGGCTGGTCAAACGGATGACGGTGGCAAACAGCAACCCCGGCAATCGCAAAGGTCACGAAGCCAAAGAACTGCGGAATGATGTTCCACACATGCGCCTGAGAATTGACGATGTCTTGCAGATTGAAAGAACCCGCTTGTGCCACGACGCCCATCAGTGATAAACCGAGGAACACTTCGTAGCTGAGCGTCTGGGCAGAGGCACGCATCGCACCCAGCAGCGAGTATTTGTTGTTACTGGACCAGCCAGCGAACAACACCGCATAGACGGTCAGACCGGCCATCATCAGGAAGAACAAAATACCGATGTTCAGGTCTGCGGCGAACCAGGTCGGGCTGACCGGAACGATCGCAAAGGAGATCAACAGGGACGTAAACGCAATCATCGGTGCCAGCGTAAAGATGGCTTTGTCGGTGAAGTTAGGAACCCAGTCTTCCTTGAAGAACATCTTGATCATGTCAGCGACCAGTTGCAGAGAACCGCCCCAGCCGACACGGTTGGGTCCGTAACGGTTCTGGAACAGGCCCAGCAAGCGGCGCTCGCCGAAGCTCATGAAGGCCCCGCAGGTCACCACGACCAGCAAGATCACGACAGCTTTCAGAACGGCGATCAACGAATCAATCACGACAGGTGTAAACCAGCTCATTGTGCTGCCTCCCGCAGATTTTCAACCGTTGCGCCAACCAGCACCGGCGGAATCCCCGGCAAGCCCAGCGGCAGGCCAACCTGGCCCTGGCTCAATGTTTCACTCAGACGAACCGGCAATGTCAGTGTCTGACCGGCACAGGTGAATTCCACCTGAGAACCTGCGTTCACGCCTAACTGCGCGGCATCTGCCGGGTTAACCATCACGTAAGCTTCTGGCATACGTTGCTGGATAACCTTCGAGCGCTGTGTCATTTCTTCACTGCCGAACAGGTGATAGTAAGGCGCTACACGCCAGTTATCGCTCTGCGCCGTAAAGGCAGCCGGGATCTCAGTAAAGTATTCAAGATTTGCTTCGCCAGCTTCAAACAGACGCACACCCGGATCACCGAAACGCAAGCTGCCACCGACTTCGCCCTGGAATTTGTTCCAGGCTTGCGGGGAGTTCCAGCCCGGTGCCCAGGCAAATGGCACCTGATTACGGTTGGCCGTCGGACTGTTGTTCCCTTCCATTGAGAAGGCAAACATAGTGTCTTTATCTTGCGGCTGACGCGGTTCGTGCACACTGATATTCGCGCGTGCCGCAGTACGACCACTCGAACGGATTGGAGAACGCGCCAGTTTCTGACCACGAATACGGAATGTGGCATCCGGTGCAGCTTCAACAATACCGGTCAGTTGTGGCAACGCAGCAACACACGCCTGAATAACGTGATCCAACTGCGTCCAGTCAACATGACGACTGTTAATGGTGGAATGCAGCGAGTGCAGCCAGCGCCAGCTTTCCAGCATAGTCACAGTCGTGTCGTAGTAAGCAGGGTCGTAAACCTGGAAGAAGCGCTGAGCGCGGCCTTCCTGATTCACCAGCGTGCCGTCACTTTCTGCAAAACTTGCCGCAGGCAGGATCAGGCTGGCTTTGTCCATAATGCGCGTACGCTGATGGTCAACGACCAGCAGGTTCTGCACATTGTCTAACGCCGCATTCACTTTCGCTTCAGGTGCCTGACGGTAAAGGTCATTTTCCATCACAATCGCGCTGTCCGCATCACCGCGGGCCAGCAACTCAAGTGCGTCATCCAGCGAGCCGCCGCCAATCATCGAAAGACCGATGCTGTTGGCTGCAGAAGCCACGAAAGTAATGCCGACATCGCTGCCTGCCGCTTTCAATGCTTTGGCAATATTGGCGGCCGCTTCAATAATGGCATCGCTACCGGCATGGGTACCGGTAATGATCAGGGGCTTACGGGCACCGGTCAGCGCCTGCACGATCACATCGATCTTCTTATTCAGACCGTCAGCCAGATCGTTAACGGCTGGCGCAGAATTATCCAGCGCATGAGCGATCGCAAAGCCGAAACGCGCCTGCTCATCAACGGGGGCACGGTAATTGTAAGCGGCGATGTCATCGAGCTTGGTGTTATCCACGTTGGTGATAAACAACGGATGCTTGGCATGCTGACCGATATTCTGCACGGCCGCGATTTGCCAGTCGGCAACACGCTGAGCCGCTGCCATCGCGCGGGCTTTACCTTTCACGGCCTGACGTACAGACAATGCGATACGTGCACCGGTCTGCGTTAAATCTTCGCCCAGTACCAGAACGGCATCATAATCTTCGATTTCGCGCAGCGCCGGTGTACGCACACCACTGTTGCGCAGAATGTTCAGCATCAGTTGCAAACGCCCCTGCTCTGCCGCGTTGATACCGGTATAGAAGTTTTCGGCTCCGACCAGTTCACGCAGGGCAAAGTTGCTTTCCAGGCTGGCGCGAGGAGATCCGATACCGATGGTCTTCTTGGCCTGACGGATAATATCTGCCGCGCCCTGCATCGCCTGTTCAGCGTTAAGTTCGATCCAGTCGTTACCACGCAACTGCAAGGGTTTCTTCGGACGATCTTTCAGGTTCACGTAGCCGTATCCGAAACGACCGCGGTCACACAGGAAGTAATGGTTTACGGTACCGTTATAACGGTTTTCGATACGACGCAGTTCGCCGTAACGCTCACCCGGGCTGGTGTTACAGCCCACAGAACATTGCTGACAGATGCTTGGCGCAAACTGCATGTCCCATTTACGGTTATAGCGTTCGGAGTGTGTTTTATCGGTGAATACGCCGGTCGGACACACTTCTACCAGGTTACCGGAAAACTCGCTTTCCAGCGGGCCATCTTCCGGACGACCGAAATAGACGTTGTCGTGCGCGCCATAAACGCCCAGATCGGTGCCGTCCGCGTAATCCTTGTAGTAACGGACGCAACGGTAACAGGCGATACAGCGGTTCATTTCATGAGAAATGAATGGCCCGAGATCCTGGTTGTTATGGGTACGTTTGGTGAAACGGTAACGGCGCATACTGTGGCCAGTCATCACCGTCATATCCTGCAGGTGACAGTTACCGCCTTCCTCACACACCGGACAGTCGTGCGGGTGATTGGTCATCAGCCATTCCACGACACTTTCACGGAATTCTTTCGCTTCTCCGTCATCAATGGAAATGAAGGTGCCATCAGACGCAGGTGTCATACATGACATCACCAGACGACCGCGCGTGTCTTCCGCATTTTGGTATTGCTTAACCGCACATTGGCGGCAAGCGCCGACGCTTCCCAGCGCCGGATGCCAGCAAAAATAAGGAATATCGAGGCCGAGAGAGAGGCAAGCCTGTAACAGGTTGTCCGCTCCGTCTACATCGTATTCTTTGCCGTCTACATGAATCGTAGCCATAGTCAGCATGCTTCCACGTGGCCCACTAAGTGGGCGTTAATCAAAAATTCTTGCCGGGTTGGCGTTAAACAAACGACCACGCGTCTCTTGTTTTGAGATTTCGCGCACAGCGGGCTCACGTCCGCTGCCTGTTGCCTTCACTACCAGCGCTCTTTCAGCAGATTGTTTGGCTGAATGCCCGCAATCGCACGCGCGTTGTTGTAATGCTGTTTGGCGATACCCGCCTCAAACTCTTCCCGGAAATATTTAATCGCACTCTGCAATGGCTCCACGGCACCCGGCGCGTGTGCGCAGAAGGTTTTGCCCGGGCCAAGCTGGCGGCAAAGCTGCTCAAGAGTTTCGATATCCCCCGGCTGGCCTTCGCCGCGTTCCAGCGCACGCAGAATTTTCACACTCCACGGCAAACCATCGCGGCACGGTGTACACCAGCCACAGGATTCACGGGCGAAGAATTCTTCCAGGTTACGCACCAGCGGAACCATGCCGATTTCATTGTCGACGGCCATCGCCAGTGCCGTACCCAGACGGCTGCCGGCTTTACCAATGCTGGCAAAGTCCATCGGCAAATCCAGATGGTCAGCGGTCAGGAAGTCAGTCCCCGCACCGCCCGGCTGCCAGGCTTTAAATTTCAGGCCATCACGCATGCCACCGGCATATTCTTCAAGGATTTCACGTGCAGTAGTCCCAAACGGCAGTTCCCAGACACCCGGATTTTTTACCCGGCCGGAGAAACCCATCAGTTTAGTGCCAGCATCTTCACTTTTGCCCGCAGAAATACCTTTGTACCAGTCCACACCGTGCTCAAGAATCGCTGGCACGTTGCACAGGGTTTCGACGTTGTTGACACAGGTCGGTTTACCCCAGGCACCGGCTGACGCCGGGAAAGGTGGCTTGGAACGCGGGTTAGCACGACGGCCTTCCAGTGAGTTGATCAGCGCGGTTTCTTCACCACAGATGTAACGCCCTGCCCCGGTGTGAACAATGAGTTCGAAATCAAACCCGGTGCCGAGGATATTTTTACCCAACAGACCTGCTTCAGTCGCTTCAGCAATCGCACGACGCAGGTTCACCGCAGCTTCGATATATTCGCCACGCAGGAAAATGTAACCACGATACGATTTCAGCGCGAATGCGGAGATCAGCATGCCTTCCACCAGCAGGTGCGGCATTTGTTCCATCAGCAACCGGTCTTTATACGTACCTGGTTCCATCTCATCAGCGTTACACAACAGATAGCGGATATTCATGCTTTCGTCTTTCGGCATCAGGCTCCACTTCAGGCCCGTGGAGAAACCTGCACCACCGCGCCCTTTCAGGCCAGCGTCTTTGACCAGATTGACGATTTCTTCCTGTGCCATGCCTTTAAGGGCTTTTTCCGCACCGACGTAACCGTTTTTGCTGCGGTATTCGTCGATCCAGACAGGTTGTTTATCGTCACGCATACGCCAGGTCAGCGGGTGCATCTCCGGTGTGCGTTCGATATGTCTCGGGGTGTATGTCATGCGTAGCGCTCCAGTAGCTGGCCGATGGCTTCTGGCGTCAGATGGCTGTGCGTGTCCTCATCAATCATCATTGACGGGCCTTTATCACAGTTACCGAGGCAGCAGGTCGGCAGCAGGGTAAAACGTCCGTCTTCGGTCGTCTGGCCCGGCTTGATGTGCAACTGTTGTTCCAGCGCGGCCTGGATCCCCTGATAACCGGTGATGTGGCACACCACGCTGTCACAGTAACGGATCACATGGCGTCCGACCGGCTGACGGAAGATCTGACTGTAGAATGTCGCCACACCTTCAACGTCGCTGGCAGGAATGCCCAGAACATCGGAGATCGCGTAGATAGCGCCGTCCGGCACCCAGCCACGCGCTTTTTGTACGATTTTCAACGCTTCGATCGAGGCCGCGCGGGCATCTTCGTAGTGATGTTTCTCGTGTTCAATCGCTTCACGTTCAGCGTCACTCAGCACGAACACCGGCGGTGCCACAGGCTCGCTGATGTTGATGTACTGAACGTCTGAGTCTTTATTGATATCTGTCATCGTTAGCGGTCCACATCTGACATTACAAAATCGATACTGCCCAGATACACGATCAGATCGGATACCAGGCTGCCACGGATTACGGACGGGATCTGCTGCAAATGCGGGAAACTTGGCGTACGGACACGGGTGCGGTAGCTCATGGTGCTGCCGTCACTGGTCAGGTAATAGCTGTTGATCCCTTTGGTTGCTTCAACCATCTGGAAAGATTCTTGCGCAGGCATCACCGGCCCCCACGACACTTGCAGGAAGTGCGTGATCAGGGTCTCAATGTGTTGCAGCGTACGCTCTTTCGGTGGCGGCGTGGTCAGCGGGTGATCCGCCTTGAACGGGCCTTCCGGCATGTTTTTGTAACACTGTTCCAGAATGCGCAGGCTCTGCCGAAGTTCTTCCACTTTCAGCATCACACGGGAATAGCAGTCACTAACGCCGTCCCCGGTCGGCACTTCAAAGTCAAAGTTTTCGTAGCCAGAATACGGACGCCATTTACGCACGTCGAACGGGATACCCGTTGCGCGCAGGCCAGCACCGGTGGTGCCCCAGGCCAGCGCATCGTCTGCGTTATAGGCAGCAACGCCTTTGGAACGGCCAATCAGAATGGTGTTTTTCAGTGCCGCTTTGACATAGGAATCCAGACGGGCTGGCATCCAGTCAAGGAACTCACGCAGCAAACGCTCCCAGCCTTTCGGCAGATCATGCGCTACGCCACCAATACGGAACCAGGCCGGGTGCATACGGAAACCGGTGATCGCCTCCACCAGATCGTAGATTTTCTGACGATCGGTAAACGCGAAGAACACCGGCGTCATTGCGCCCACGTCCTGAATAAACGTAGAGATGTACAGCAGATGGCTGTTGATACGGAACAGTTCAGAGAGCATGACACGAATAGTGTTGACGCGATCCGGCACCACAATACCGGCGAGTTTTTCAACAGCCAGCACGTAAGGCATTTCGTTAACACAACCACCGAGATATTCGATACGATCCGTGTAAGGAATGTAGCTGTGCCATGACTGGCGCTCACCCATTTTCTCAGCACCACGGTGGTGATACCCCACGTCAGGTACGCAGTCGACAATCTCTTCGCCATCCAGCTGCAGGATGATACGGAATGCACCGTGCGCAGACGGGTGGTTAGGACCGAGGTTGAGGAACATAAAGTCCTCGTTATCGGTACCCCGCTTCATGCCCCAGTCTTCAGGCTTGAAGGTCAGCGATTCCATCTCGAGTTCTTCTTTCTGCCTGGTCAGCTCATAAGGATCGAACTCGGTGGCGCGCGCCGGATAGTCTTTACGCAGCGGATGCCCTTCCCAGGTCTGCGGCATCATAATGCGCGTCAGATGCGGGTGACCATCGAAGGTAATACCAAACATTTCCCATGTTTCGCGTTCGTACCAGTTAGCGTTCGGGAACACTTTGGTGATCGTCGGAACATGAAGATCGTTTTCTGCCAGCGCCACTTTGATCATGATGTCCCGGTTACGCTCAACCGAGATCAGGTGGTAGAAAACGGAAAAATCCGCAGCCGGTAAACCGTCGCGGTGTGTACGTAAACGCTCATCAAAGCCATGCAAATCGAAAAGCATGACATAAGGTTTTGGCTGTTTTCGTAAAAAGGTAATCGCTTCCAGTAACTGTTCACGCTTGAACCACACCACGGGAATTCCGGTGCGGGTCGCCTGAACAGTAAAGGCCTCTGGCCCAAAACGGTTACGCAATTCGCCGATAACCGGATCATCGAGATGATCACGGGTATGCCATGCTGGCAGGGCGGAATCTTGCGTCGTCAAATCTGTCATATTTTTTTCACCACACAAAATGGTCATTTATGCCGTAAGGGGGATATTCATAGACACCGCCCCTCAGGGTTGACTCTCAGACCGCAGTGTTAAATCTCGTCCGGCGAACGCAGATTTGTCACGGCAATACGCTCAGCACGTTTACGCTCTTTTTCAGACTGCATATTCGCGCGGTAAACACCCTGATCGCCAACAACCCATGACAATGGGCGACGTTCTTTACCAATGGATTCCTGCAAAAGCAGCAGAGCCTGCATATAGGCTTCCGGGCGTGGCGGACATCCCGGGATGTACACATCGACCGGCAGGAACTTATCCACACCCTGCACCACAGAGTAAATATCGTACATGCCGCCGGAGTTCGCACAGGCGCCCATCGAAATCACCCATTTTGGTTCCAGCATCTGATCGTATAAACGCTGAATAACCGGGGCCATTTTGGTGAAGCAAGTTCCCGCTACCACCATAAAGTCAGCCTGGCGGGGTGAAGCACGCAGCACTTCTGCACCAAAACGCGCAACGTCATGCACCGCAGTGAATGACGTCACCATTTCGACATAACAGCAGGAAAGACCGAAGTTATAGGGCCAAAGGGAGTTTTTGCGACCCCAGTTCACCATGCCATGCAGTGATTCCTGGAGATTTCCCATGAAGACGCTGCGTTTAACCTGTTCCTGAAGAGGATCGCCGACGACCTCCTGAGACTGCAGGGGGTAACGGTCGTTCTCACCGTCCGGGTCTATGCGGGTGAGCGTATAGTCCATCTTAATGCCTCGCTATGACTGCTTACTGAGGGTGACTGTTGGTATTAATCGCCGGGCTTGGTTTAACAGGTCCTTTCGAACGTGTAGGTGTCCAGTCGAGTGCGCCAATTCGCACCAGATAGAACAAACCAGCCAGCAGTACCAAAATGAAAATGGTGGCTTCAACGAATCCGGTCCAGCCGCTTTCGCGAATAGACGTTGACCATGCATAGAGATACAAGGCTTCAACGTCGAAAATGACGAAGAACATGGCGACCAGATAAAACTTGGCGGAAAGACGCAGCCGGGCAGTGCCGACGGAGGCGATACCTGACTCAAAAGGCGTGTTTTTATATCGCGCTCTGGCTCTCCCGCCAAGAAACGCAGCGCCCAGTAACATCAGGCAACAAAGGCCCATTGCGACGATAAGAAAAACGGCGAACGCCCAGTGTTGAGCGATGACTTCAGTGGCTGTTGACATACTCATTGCTTACTCATCAAAAGTGGCACTTTGGCATCTGCTCTGTAAGGTCGGCAGCTTGCGCACCACATCGATTCAAGGGAAGGATTAAAAACCACACAGTTCACGGCTCAACAAGGGATTAAGCCAGTGATTTGTTGTGGGCTTTTTACCCTTTTCTATAACCTTTTGTCAACTTTGACAAAAGTATCTCCACATTAGTTTACATGCTTAGCATTTAATTAACATATCATGCGCCGGGACATAAGCTAAATCGTGTCAGTTAAATACTGTGATAAAGCATGGGCCTGTGACGGGAGTTATTGCATCTTTCGAACTTTACTATTGTCGCAGGAATAGACAGCGCTTCCACTCTCTTAATGGGGTTATTTTTTTGATCTGTGTCAGAGTTCTGTCAATTTTGGTAGATAAAAAGGCACACATTTAACAAGTTTTATTGATTTTCAAAAAACGACAAGCGATTAGCGGAAAAATTTGATGCTTTTTTTTAACCTGAAAAAAGACAGTATTTTGCGACAGTTACTACGTTGATAGCTGATGAGAATGACAGTCATGACGCGGAAAGAGAAAGGTTAATAAAGGAAAATAGGGGTTTTAGGAAAGATATTAAACAAAATGACTAAAAAGATAAGTTTATCACCCCTAAAGAGGTAGAAACCTTTACCCCCGCCCCGTCAGATGGAGGCGGGAGGTAAAGCCGGGGGATTATCTTAACTTGGAGAGTCTGCCAGGAACTCATGATCATCATCCACTACCGGACGCGGACCATAGGCACTGAGAGAATAGGGATCATTCCCTTGCTCAACTGCATTGAAAATCGCCATTGCCAGTTCATTCTCACAACGGGCATTTTTGTACAACACATATTGCGTATCCGGCAAACGTGGTAAACCGTCCTGTTCACCCAGAACACGCAGCTCAGGACTCATCATTTCGATGGGGCGAGCTGTCACACCCAGACCCGCACGCACGGCTGCACGAATTGCCGATAATGTCGACGCAACATAAGCAATACGCCACGGGATCCCTGCCTGATTCAGGTGCTCTATCGCCATCATCCGGTAAGGGCTTGGCTCATCAAGCACCACCAGCGGAACACTGTCGCCGGAGGGATACGCAAAATCAGCTGAGCAGTACCAGAGTGTTGGCGATGTACGCAGAACGATATGCGGGTGATCGGTGTTCGTCATCGTGGTGATGGCCAAATCCACTTCTTCACTTTCGAGCATCGACAACATGAAAGGACTGCGCTTAACGCGGACATCAATAGACAACTTGGGATATACGGACGTCACGCGGCTGAGCAGGAAAGGTAAAATGGTGTCAGCAGTATCATCTGACGCACCAATCGTTATCCCGCCCTGAACGTTGCTGTACATCAAAGAGGTGCAGGCTTCATCATTAAAACGAAGGATTTTGCGTGCGTACCCCAATAACTGAATACCATGTTCAGTTAATAATTTATTGCGTCCATGTCTGGCAAACAGTTCTTTTCCAACGAGTTGTTCTAGACGTTGCATTTGTTGGCTTACCGCCGATTGAGTACGACACACCGCAGCAGCAGCAGCGAACGTATTTAAATCAGCAACAGCTACAAATGTCCTCAACAGATCAAGATCGAGATTGAGGATTGGACGATTTGCAATTGTCATAGTTTTTCTTCACTTTATAGAATCTAATAACAAGCTACCCTGATAGTGCGTCAAAGTACCCGCAAAAGGCAGAATACCAGATATGTCGGATACTCACTCATTTGATAACCTAAATTGAGAAATATTTGTGCATGAAAGTTTTCGTCATTGTGAGCATTCCGTCATTAAACCTGTGCATAATAATCCCACACAAAGTCTAAATGATTAGAGTTCCTTATTTAATATAACCTTTCTCTACAAACCATTCCATATCCCTCACAATACCGCCTGCCGCTGACATAAAGCGGATATCCCGCAATAGCATTGCACGGAAACATAAGGTAAATTAACCAATAAAACTGACTATTAAAAATATAATTCAATAAATTCATTGAGTCACATGAATAATCATTTTATGCCCGAAAGCTTATGTTTAACTAACATTAAGATTTTTCTCGTTTCATAAAATTTCACTTACACCGATTTGCTAAAATATATGCTGTAAAAGCATTTACATAATCTCAGGAAATACGTTTAAGACTTTACTTAGAACATGATCATTCATCCAGCACTTGCTATTAATCATTAGATTAATAAAACTAACTCCTGTTAAGGTTTTTTAGCGCTAAAACAAAGCTTCCTGCATTTTTTTCAGAATTTGTCGAGCTTTGGTAAGATTTCATGATGTTCTGCGCATAAAGACAACTCAGTGATACGTCAGGGAGCGGATGGAACGCAGCAAAAACAGTGAATTTATTGTTCACAAAGCATACATTTGCAAAATATAAAATCACAAAAATCACATTACGCAGCACAATAAACCATTAAGCCTCTTATACCCTACGGTAATACCCCGCCACAGCCTGCTTTACTGCTGTTTTTCACCAAAGCGGTGCACAGCCCTTCTCATGCCCTCTGCGGGAGAGTAAATTGAGCCCTTCGCACTGTTCTACGGTCGCTCTGCACCAGGGAAGAACAGGCTTTACTGCAAAAGGCTCTCACTTACATGTCCCCGATTGAAAAATCCCACAAACTGGACAACGTCTGTTATGACATTCGCGGCCCGGTGCTCAAAGAAGCAAAACGTCTTGAAGAAGAAGGTAATAAAGTCCTCAAGCTGAACATCGGCAACCCCGCGCCGTTCGGTTTTGATGCACCAGATGAAATTCTGGTCGACGTCATCCGCAACCTTCCTACCGCACAGGGTTATTGTGATTCGAAAGGTCTGTTTTCTGCACGTAAAGCGATCATGCAGCACTACCAGGCGCGCGACATGCGTGACATCACGGTCGAAGATATCTATATCGGCAACGGTGTGTCCGAACTGATTGTTCAGTCTATGCAGGCATTGCTCAACACCGGCGACGAAATGTTAGTCCCTGCGCCTGATTATCCGTTGTGGACGGCCGCCGTTTCCTTATCAGGCGGTAATGCGGTGCATTATCTGTGTGATGAAGGGGCTGACTGGTTCCCGGACATTGCCGATATCCGTGACAAAATCACACCGCGCACCCGCGGTATTGTGATCATCAACCCGAACAACCCGACCGGCGCGGTATACAGCAAAGAATTGCTGATGCAGATAGTGGATATCGCCCGGGAACATAATCTGATTATTTTTGCCGACGAAATTTACGACAAAATCTTGTATGACGAAGCACAGCATATTTCCATCGCCTCACTGGCACCGGATTTACTGACTGTGACCTTTAACGGTCTGTCAAAAACCTATCGCGTGGCCGGTTTCCGTCAGGGCTGGATGGTTCTGAACGGACCGAAGAAACATGCGAAAGGTTATATTGAAGGTCTGGAAATGCTGGCCTCGATGCGCCTTTGTGCCAACGTGCCTATGCAACATGCTATTCAGACTGCACTGGGCGGCTACCAGAGCATCAGCGAATTTATTCAGCCAGGCGGACGCCTGGTCGAACAACGCGATCGAGCATGGGAACTGATCAATGAAATCCCGGGCGTTTCCTGCGTGAAACCAAAGGGGGCGTTGTATATGTTCCCGCGCATTGATGCCAAACGTTTCAACATCCATGACGATCAGAAAATGGTGCTCGACTTACTGTTACAGCAAAAAGTACTGCTGGTTCAGGGGTCTGCATTCAACTGGCCGTATCCGGATCATGTGCGTATCGTGACGTTGCCACGCGTGGATGAGTTGGAAATGGCTGTCAACAAACTGGGACGTTTCCTCGAAACCTACCGCCAGTAATGACGTAAGGGCGCTGACGACGGCGCCCTTTTCTCTCCCCCGCCAATTTCCGCATTTGCATAACGGTTTCGCACTGCTCACAATAGTCACTCATTCACCGTAGTTATTGAGAGTGCTATGAATCAGAGCCATTTTTTCGCCCACCTTTCCCGCCTCAAACTGATCAGCCGCTGGCCGCTGATGCGCAATGTCCGCACCGAAAACGTGTCGGAACACAGTCTGCAAGTCGCTTTCGTCGCCCATGCTTTAGCCGTGATCAAGAACCGCAAATTTAACGGCAATCTGAGCGCAGAACGTGTTGCACTGCTCGCCATGTATCACGATGCCAGCGAAGTGCTTACCGGCGATATGCCGACGCCAATCAAGTATTACAATCCGCAAATCGCGCATGAGTACAAAAAGATTGAGAAAATTGCTCAGCAGAAACTGATTGAAATGCTGCCTAAGGAATTACAGGAAGATTTCCGCCCGCTGATTGACGAACATTATTACACTGAGGAAGAAAAACTGACCGTCAAACAGGCTGATGCGCTGTGCGCATACCTGAAATGTCTGGAAGAATTGTCTGCGGGAAACAATGAGTTCACCCTGGCAAAAGCGCGTCTTGAAAAAACGCTGGCAGACAGAAAAAGCCCGGAAATGGACTATTTTATGGAAGTCTTCATTCCGAGCTTCAGTCTGTCACTGGATGAGATCAGCCTCGATTCTCCAATGTGATCAGAACGGAAACAGCACCGGTACCAGGAACACGCTGACCACCATCACCATCAGCGTAAACGGCACGCCGATGCGGATAAAGTCAGCGAATTTGTAGTTGCCCGGCACCATCACCAGCGTGTTCACCGGTGACGACACCGGTGTCATAAAGGCAGCTGAGGCAGCAATCGCGATGATCATGGTGAACGGATAAGGTGAAACGCCCATCTGGTGTGCCGCCGCGATCGCGATCGGTGCCATCAGTACGGCGGTGGCCGTATTGGAAATAAACAGCCCGATGACGGCGCAGAGAATAAATAAACTCAGCAGCATCATATACGGCCCGTAGCCGCCGCTGACCTCCATTAATCCCTTCACAATCAGCGCCACACCGCCGGTTTTTTGCAGTGCCAGTGCAAAAGGCATCATCCCGACTATCAGCAGCAAACTTGGCCAGTGAATGGCTTTATAGGCACCTTCCATCGTGATACAACGGAATTTACCCATCAGCATACAGGCGATAATGGCGGCGATAGCATTAGGCACATCGTCGGTGAGCATCAGCGCAACCATCAGTGCCAGACAAAACAGCGCATGCGGTGCCTGACTCAGGGCAGGCGCGACTTCCTCCACTTCGGCGGGGAGATTAAGCACAATAAAATCATGCATTTGTTGCTGAAGCTGGCGGATCAATTTCCAGTCACCGATCACCAGTAACATATCGCCAAGCTGCAGTTGGTCGTCTACCAGCTTGCCTTCCAGTGCTTCACCCTGACGGCGGATCCCGACAACGTTCAGGCCATAGGTCGAACGGAAGGCAACGTCACGCAGCGTTTTGCCGAGCAGTTCGGAATCAGGAATTAACGACACTTCGGCCATCCCGACATCCCTCGATTGTTCAGAGAAATACTCGCCGCGTAGCACCATAGGCTCGAGCATTTCGTCGGTGCAAAATTGCCTGATGGAGATTTCAGGATCCGACATATCGAGCAGTAACACGTCGCGGGCAAACAGTTCGGTATTCCCCGTCGCGCTGACCATCACGCGGCGAAATTTACGCCAGCGTTCAATGCCCACCACGTTTGCGCCATAACGGGAACGCAGATGCACATCATCAAGTGTGCGCCCGACCAGAGGCGACCCCGGACGGATAGTGACGCGACGCGCCCGGCCGGTCAGGTGATAATCACGGATCAAATCCCGGAAGGTTCGCCGCTTCCAGCGCTGCTGCCCCCGTGATGCATCTTCTGATGACAGCCAGCGACGGGCAATCAGCATGTATCCGATCCCCATCACCAGCACCACCAGCCCGACAGGCGTGACGCCAAAGAAACCAAAACCGTCGAATCCTTCACGCAGCAGTTCGCTGTTGACCACCATGTTCGGCGGCGTGGCGACCAGCGTCATCATGCCGCTGATAAGCCCGGCGAAACTGAGTGGCATCATCAGCCGTGCGGGAGAGGTTTTCATGCGCGCCGAGACGCTGATCACCACAGGAATGAAGATCGCGACCACGCCGGTGGAACTCATAAAAGCGCCGAGACCAGCGACGGTAAGCATCAGCAAAACCAGCATCCGCGTTTCACTGTTACCCGCCACTTTCATCAGCCAGTCACCGACCTGATACGCCACACCGGTTCTCACCAGCCCGTGTCCGACCACAAACAGCGCCGCGATCAAAATAACATTCGGATCACTGAATCCGGCCAGTGCTTCATTGATAGTCAGCGTGCCGCTGAGCACAAAAGCAATAATGACCAGCAACGCGACAATATCCATTCGCAGTGTATTGCGTGCGAACAGCACCATCGCAATAGCCAGCAACGTGACGACCCACAGTAATTCACCGGTCAAAACACACTCCGTTTGCGTTGAGATTGAGAGGCAGGAACGGGTATCAGAATGGCATAAAAAAACCCCGCACAGGCGAGGTTTATATCAATTTATACAGGGAAATTGTATTTTTTCTGCCCTTAACGCAGGCTGACTTTCACGCCTTCATCAGAACGGCTGACCAGCAGGATTTCCAGCGTAGTCAGATCGAAATCGACATTTTCAATCCCGGGTGTATCGTCAGGCGCATTGACGGCGATAACTTTGCAACCCGCAGCCAGCCCGGCCATCACACCGGCAGCAGCATCTTCTACCACCACGCAATCTTCCGGCGCCAGACCTAAACGTTCTGCCCCCAGCAAATAGGCATCGGGTTGAGGCTTGCCGTGTCTGACCTGTTCAGCGGTGATAAACACTTCAGGTTCAGGCAAATGCGCCGCTTTATGGCGCGCGCTGGCAACTGGCATTGATCCGGAAGTCACAATCGCCCAGGGAATATTCTGCCGGTTGAGTTCGCTTAACAGCAGATGGGCACCCGGGAGAGCGGCTACGCCCTCGGTGTCTGTAGCTTCAATTTGTTCCAGCTTACGAAACTCTTTTTGAATCGTTTCTTCGCTTTCACCCGCCATAAAATGACGCAGAGAAGTGATCGCCTGCTTGCCATGAATAAACGCCAGTACATCCTGCGGGCTGACACCCCGGCTAAGCGCCCAGTTCACCCAGGCACGCTCAACTGCAGGTAATGAATCCACTAACGTTCCATCAAGGTCGAACAAAAAACCCTTACAAAGCACAGGCGACTCCTTTAAGTGTTTACATCAGGCATTAATAATTTGCGCGATCTCTACCGCGCTCAGATGATACTGCCGCGGGCATGATTGCCAGACCGCCAGCATACGCTGGTATTTATCCCACATTTTGGTCTGCGAGTTAAACCCGTGCGTGCCTGCATCAAAATCCGTGTAACGTCCCTCGGTGTTCACCATAAAGCGGACATAGCTTAAATAGCGGGATTCCGTTGCAGCATCAAAGCCCAGAAAATCAATACGGCGGCGATCCAAATCTTGCGTGTCTTTCAAATTGGTCCACGACACCTGCATGGCATGATGCATTTCCATAATGTTAATCACGGTGCGACAGGTGTCTTCCGGCAATTCCCCGAAATCCCTGTCCAGCTCGCGCATTTGCAAACCAAAACCCCGTTCGATCACCGTTTGTAACCGGCGATAGCGTTCCGCGTTATCGGGATCCAACATGGTCATCATTTTGTATTGATTGGACAAAATCAGGCGTTGAGCGTTCGTCATTTCCATCGTGAAAATCCTCATGTCTGCATAATGAGCAAAGCATGGCATAGCGCAAAGTTCTGCGAAATCTCAAGCACACCATTCTTTGATTTGGGTCGGGATCTCATCTGAAATAATCACCGGAGGAGACTTTCCCCCGGTGAAATGCGACTTATGAAAGACTATAGATGATGGCAGACGCAGCAAGCAGGGAAATCAGACTTACAGATCGTCTAAAAAGGTTTTATCCAGCTGTTTGAAAGCCCGCTTAAGGACGTCAGCCAGTGACTGATACGTCGGCGTGCCTTCAATCGGTGCCAGCGCCATGCCGGATTCAGCGAGTTTATTGCGTACATCGTGGAACCAGCCGAGTAATCCCGGCGGCAACGGCGTCAGAGAACGGCGACCCAGCCACCACAGTCCCTGCATCGGCAAGCTACAGGCAAAAATTGCTGTGGCGACAGCCAGTCCGAGTTGTCCGCCGAGCGCGATTTGCCACGTCAGTGTAAAAACCGCAACCGGCGGCATGATGCGCACCGCGAAACGTGTGGCCGTAGAAATCCGGTTCTCCGGAAACATCGGAGCCAGGCGCTTATCTGACGGCCATGTCTTCATATAGTGCTGCCCGCGCTGGAATACCTGAAACCAGCCTACGGAGCCTGTTGGCTTACTCGTCATCTTTGCACCTCAACTTCGCGTATAAAATTTAAAAAATAGTTGTAAAACACAAACTGTAGTTTACCACGATAAAATATATTTTGTTTTTGCTGGCACCTGTCGGTATTCTATCGCAGCCTCGCAACCCTCTCAGGCAACGGGATCAATATAAAGTTGGGGTAAAAGCGGTGAATTGCAATCTTTCATCCCCATAATAAGCATAGTGCCTCGGTCTGAGAGGATTTGTAATTAGTAATTGTATTTTTTGTTAGTGTTTTTACTGATTAGTAACATCCTGAAGACGCGTAAACCGAAATATGCCGTGCACTGCACAGATTAATTTCTGTTATCCGGACGCTTAAAAAAACCAAAGCCCGGCGATTCTTCAGCTTTTTCATCGTCATGCCTGTTTTGGCTCTCTGGCATGATGTTAATCATAATTGTCACCGCCATTATGCGCTACGCTTGATGTCAGACTGACGATTTATTAACCACGTGTATTGTTTTTCTTAAACAGCACCAACAATAAATAGGTACTTCCATGTCGAGTAAGCTTGTACTGGTTCTTAACTGTGGTAGTTCTTCCCTTAAGTTTGCCATCATTGATGCTGCAAATGGCGAAGAGCACATTTCAGGTTTAGCCGAATGTTTCCATCTGCCAGAAGCGCGCATTAAATGGAAAATGGACGGTGGCAAAGAAGAAGCCGCTTTAGGTGCGGGCGCCGCACACAGTGAAGCGTTGAAATTCATCGTTAATAACATTCTGAGCAAAAAACCTGAGCTGTCCGCAGAACTGGTTGCAATCGGCCACCGCATCGTTCATGGCGGCGAGAAGCTGACCAAATCAATGCTGATCAACGACGCTGTTATCGAAGGTATCAAAGAATCTATTCCGTTTGCGCCGCTGCATAACCCGGCTCACCTGATCGGTATCGATGAAGCGCTGAAATCTTTCCCTAAACTGGCTGATAAAAACGTTGCCGTTTTCGACACCGCTTTCCATCAAACAATGCCAGAAGAATCATATCTCTACGCACTGCCGTACAGCCTGTATAAAGATCACCACGTCCGTCGTTATGGCGCACACGGCACCAGTCACTTCTACGTGACGCAGGAAGCCGCAAAAATGCTGAACAAACCCGTGGAAGAAGTGAATCTGATCACTTGCCACCTGGGTAACGGCGGTTCTGTTAGTGCCATCCGTAACGGTAAATGTGTGGATACTTCCATGGGTCTGACCCCGCTGGAAGGTCTGGTGATGGGTACCCGCAGCGGTGACATCGACCCGGCAATTATCTTCCACCTGCACGATTCTCTGGGCATGAGCGTTGATCAAATCAACAAAATGCTGACCAAAGAATCAGGTCTGCTGGGTCTGACTGAAGTCACCAGCGACTGCCGTTATGTTGAAGATAATTACACCACCAAAGCAGATGCTAAACGTGCCATGGACGTCTTCTGCCACCGTCTGGCGAAATACATCGGTGCGTACACTTCGCTGATGGAAGGCCGCCTGGACGCCGTCGTATTCACCGGCGGTATCGGTGAAAACGCCGCAATGGTTCGCGAACTGTCTCTGGCTAAACTGGGTCTGCTGGGCTTTGAAGTGGATCACGAACGTAACCTGGCTGCGCGTTTTGGCAAATCCGGGGCGATCAACAAAGAAGGCACCCGCGCCGCTCTGGTTATCCCAACCAACGAAGAGCTGGTGATTGCACAAGACGCCGCGCGTCTGACTGCATAATTCGATTCAAGCCTGCCCGCGTCATGCGGGCAATTTTTCACTTATAGGCAAACGCCGCCCGTTTGGACGCACCGCGCAGGATAATCATCGCGCTTATGCTGATCATTATCTCCTCTGCACCAACCTGCGGATGTCCCTGCCTGGCAACCGTTAAAGAGGTTTAGCCGTGTCCCGTACAATTATGTTGATCCCTACAGGCACCAGTGTCGGTCTGACCAGCGTCAGCCTGGGTGTGATCCGTGCCATGGAACAAAAAGGCGTCAGCCTGAGTATCTTCAAACCTATCGCCCAGCCGCGTACTGGCGGAGATGCTCCTGATCAAACCACGACCATTATTCGCGCTAACTCCACCGTGACCGCAGCCGAACCGCTGAAAATGAGCCACGTTGAAACCTTGCTGAGCTCAAACCAGCAAGACGTGCTGATGGAAGAAATCATCGCGCGTTATCACGAAAACACCAAAGATGCAGAAGTGGTGCTGGTTGAAGGTTTAGTGCCTACCCGCAAACACCAGTTCGCCAATGCGCTGAACTACGAAATTGCCAAAACCCTGAACGCAGAAATTGTCTTCGTACTGGCGCTGGGCAATGATTCTCCTGCGCAACTCAAAGAACGTATCGAACTGGCCCGTTCCAGCTTCGGTGGCAGCAAAAACAAAAATATCACCGGCGTGATCATTAACAAACTGAATGCACCGGTTGACGATCAGGGGCGTACCCGTCCTGACCTGTCTGAAATTTTTGATGATTCCAACAAAGCCAGCGTGGCGAATATCGATCCGACTCAGCTGTTCGCCAACAGCCCATTGCCGGTTCTGGGCTGCATTCCATGGAGCTTCGAGCTGATTGCCACCCGCGCAATCGACATGGCCAAGCATCTGAACGCACGAATCATCAACGAAGGCGATGTGAAAACCCGCCGCGTGAAATCCGTCACTTTCTGTGCGCGCAGCATTCCGCATATGCTGGAACATTTCCGTCCTGGCTCACTGCTGGTGACTTCCGCTGACCGTCCTGATGTGCTGGTTTCAGCCTGTCTGGCAGCCATGAACGGCGTGGAAATCGGTGCTATCCTGCTGACCGGTGGTTACGAAATCGACGCCCGCATCAACAGCCTGTGCGAACGTGCATTCCAGACCGGTCTGCCCGTCTTCATGGTAGAAACGAATACCTGGCAGACTTCCCTGAGCCTGCAAAGCTTCAATCTGGAAGTACCCGCGGATGACCATCAGCGTGTAGAGAAACTACAGCAGTACGTGGCTTCTCACATCAACGCTGACTGGATCAACTCGCTGAGTGCACATTCCGAACGTTCACGCCGTCTGTCGCCTCCGGCATTCCGCTATCAGCTGACCGAACTGGCCCGTAAAGCCGGTAAACGTATTGTGCTGCCGGAAGGCGATGAGCCTCGTACCGTGAAAGCAGCGGCGCTGTGTGCTGAACGTGGTATCGCGGAATGTGTTCTGCTGGGTAACCCTGACGAAATCAAACGCGTTGCAGCGGCTCAGGGCGTCACTCTGGGTAAAGGCATCGAAATTGTTGATCCGGTGGCTGTTCGTGAAGAATACGTAGCCCGTCTGGTTGAACTGCGCAAAAGCAAAGGCATGACCGAAGTGGTTGCGCGCGAACAACTGGAAGACAACGTCGTTCTGGGCACCCTGATGCTGGAACAAGGTAACGTTGACGGTCTGGTTTCCGGTGCTGTTCACACTACCGCAAACACCATCCGTCCACCGTTGCAGCTGATCAAAACCGCACCGGGCAGCTCGCTGGTTTCTTCAGTGTTCTTCATGCTGTTACCTGACCAGGTTCTGGTTTACGGCGACTGCGCGATCAACCCGGATCCTACTGCTGAGCAACTGTCAGAAATCGCGATCCAGTCTGCGGATTCTGCAGCAGCATTCGGTATCGAGCCCCGCGTTGCCATGATCTCCTACTCAACCGGTAACTCCGGTGCCGGTAGCGATGTTGAGAAAGTGCGTGAAGCGACCCGTCTGGCACAGGAAAAACGTCCGGACCTGATCATCGATGGTCCGCTGCAATATGATGCAGCGATCATGGCTGATGTTGCCCAGTCTAAAGCGCCAAACTCGCCGGTTGCGGGCAAAGCGACCGTGTTCATCTTCCCTGACCTGAACACCGGTAACACCACGTACAAAGCGGTACAGCGTTCTGCAGATCTGGTGTCTATCGGGCCAATGCTGCAGGGCATGCGTAAACCGGTCAATGACCTGTCACGTGGCGCACTGGTTGACGATATCGTCTACACCGTTGCACTGACTGCGATTCAGTCTGCTCAGGCAGAAGCGGCGGTTCCGGCTAAATAAGCCCGACCCTCTGAACGCAAAACGCCGGGCTTTGAGTCCGGCGTTTTTTTGTTTTGTGTACACTCAGAGCAACGTTTTCGCCGCTTCAAAAATATGCTCAGCCGTCAGGCCATATTCCTGCTGTAAAAACTCCTGGGTGCCCACCTGCCCGTAACGCTCTTTAACACCGACTCGGCGCATCGGCACCGGCTGGTTTTCCACCAGCACTTCCGCCACCGCCGATCCCAGTCCGTTATGAATACTGTGGTTTTCACAGGTCACCATTTTGCCGGTTTTCGCGGCGTATTTGATGATGGTGTCTTTATCAATCGGCTTGAGGGTAAACATGTCGATGACTGCCGCACTCACGCCTTCGCGTTTCAGCATTTCTGCCGCTTTCAGCGCTTCCGCCACCATAATCCCGTTGGCGATCAGCGTCACGTCAGTGCCGTCACGCAACACATTGGCCTTGCCGATGGTAAACGTCGAGCCTTCACGGTAAACCTGCGTCGCCTGTTTACGAATAGTGCGTACCCAGTAGAAACCTTTTAAATCCATCAGTTGCAGCAGAATATCGCGGAACATCACGGCGTCAGTGACTTCCATCACCACCGAACTCGCCAGCCCGCGCACAATGCCCATATCTTCGAACGACATATGCGTGCCGCCGTTATGACAGGCGCTGACGCCCGCATCTGAAGCAATGATTTTGACGTTATTCTTCTGGTAATCCAGCGACATAAACAGCTGGTCAAAGCAGCGACGGCTGGCGAACGCGGTAAAAGTATGCACAAACGGCACCCGGCCGGTCAGCGACAAACCGGCCGCAACGCCGATCACGTTGGCTTCCATAATGCCGCAGTTAATCACGTGATCCGGATGATCTTTATGTACACCGTCCATCGCCATTGAACTCATCAGATCCGCTTCCAGCGCGATAATCGGTGTATTCTCAACAATCTTTTCGCGCACGGTGCTGGCGTAAACTTTACGCATTTCTACCGCATCTTTTTGCAATTCAAGAGAAACTTCAAACATGGGCGGCCTCCAGCTCAGCGATAGCATTTTCGATTTCCAGTTTCACATCCGGCGTTAACCGCAGGTGGTGTGAGTTAGCCAGTTGCTCGAGATACTTCACCCCCTGCCCTTTGATGCTGTCGAGGATCACCACCAGCGGACGTTGCTCGGCATGGCGCACCGGCGTCACCGCGTCGCTGATAGCCAAAATGTCATCGCCTTTAATGGTCTCTACATCAAACCCGAACGCACTGAACTTTCCGGCCAGATCGAATGGCTTAATCACTTCATCCAGTGTGCCGTCGAGTTGCTGTTTGTTGTAATCGATGAACAGCGTCAGGTTATGCAGATTGTGGTGTGCAATAAACTGGAAGGCTTCCCAGCACTGGCCTTCATTCAGCTCACCGTCGCCGAGAATGCAGAAGACGCGGTTACGGCGATCGCCCAGCTTATGCGAAAGCGCCATACCCGCTGCAATGGACACGCCTTGTCCCAGCGAGCCGGTGGTCGCATCCACGCCAGTGGTACGCAGCCGGTCAGGATGGCTCGGCAGACGGGTTCCGTTCTGGTTGAGTGTGTGTAATTCGCTGACCGGAAAATAACCTTTCAGTGCCAGCGTGGCATACAGTGCGGGTCCTGCATGGCCTTTTGACAGCACTAAATAATCGCGATCCTGCCAGTCTGGTTTTTGCGGGTCGATACGCATCACATCGCCATACAACACAGCCAGCGTTTCCACGACTGACATACTGCCGCCATAGTGCCCGAATCCCAGACTGGTCAGCATTTTCAGCGTCTCGATGCGGATATGGCGGGCCAGATCACGAACCTCCTGGACATCTTTCATCTTCATTGATCCTTATTTTAATGAGCACTTATCCTGGCCTGTTATTTCTAACAGGCAGGACAGTGTTTCCCGGATGGAGTTAAAAAACGTAGTGATGCAGGGAATTACTTTTCAGTGATTTCTTTCTCAGCCAGCGGTTTTTTGCCGAGATAGTTCCAGGCAACCAGTACCGCGAAGATACCGACAATCAACGCCATGATGGCCTCCTTCGACATAAAGCGTGCCAGGTTGCCCAGCAAAATACCGATAACCCCGAAGTCCGCATCAGAGAAGGTGGCATTGGCAAAGCCCAGCGCACCCAGTACCGGCAGCAACAGAACCGGCAGGAAGGTAATCAGCACGCCGTTGGCAAACGCGCCGACCATGGCCCCGCGACGCCCGCCGGTCGCATTACCGAACACGCCCGCCGTTGCACCGGTGAAGAAGTGCGGCACCACACCCGGCAGGATCAGCACCAGATGCATCTGTCCTAACAGGAACAATCCCACCAGACCGCCGAGGAAACTGAACAGGAAGCCGATCAGCACCGCATTTGGCGCGTACGGATACACTACCGGACAATCCAGCGCCGGACGGGCGTTAGGCACCAGTTTCTCGGAGAAGCCGACGAATGCCGGAACGATTTCCGCCAGGATCAGACGCACCCCCTGCAAAATGATGAATACGCCCGCCGCGAAGGTAATCGCCATGATAATGGCGTATACCAGATAGTTCTGGCCTGCACTGTAGGTTGCTTCAACAAAGACCTGCCCCGCAAACACCGCCATAATCAGATAAATAATAATCATGGTGAGCGAGATAGAAATGGAACTGTCACGCAGGAAGCTGAGGTTTTTCGGCAGGTTCATTTCTTCCGTAGAACGTGAGCCTTTACCCACCTTGCTGCCTATCCAGCCCGATAAGACGTAACCGATGGTGCCGAAATGACCAAATGCCACGTCATCGCTGCCGGTAATTTTACGCATGTAACGTTGCGCCAGCGACGGGAAGAACGCCATGATAAGACCGAGCGTCAGGGAACCGGTGAACACCAGTGAAACACCTTCAAAACCGGCCACCGTCAGAATAACGCTGATCATACAGGCCATATAAAACGTGTGATGACCGGTCAGAAACACGTATTTGAGACGGGTGAAACGGGCTACGATCAGATTTGCCACCATCCCAAACGCCATAATTAACGCTGTCGGTGCACCGAATTTCTCCAGCGCGATGGAAACAATCGCTTCGTTATTAGGAATAATACCCTGGATATTAAAGGCGTGTTCAAACATGCCGCCTAAAGGATTTAATGAGCCAACTAATACTGTTGCACCTCCGCCCAACACTAAAAAGCCAAGTATTGTTTTAACCGTGCCTTTCACCACATCAGAAAAGTTTTTCTTTTGTGCCACCAGACCGATTAATGCGATGAGCCCCACCAGTATGGAAGGCACTTTTAATATATCGACCACAAACTTGAGCGTTTCCTGGATAAACATATCCACCTCGTTTGTCTATTTGTTTTATTTGTAGGGTTATTCAGCGCCGGTCAGGACACTGGATGCTTTTCAAAGTGAGCAATCAGTTTTGTTTCAAGTTCATTAATATCAATAATGTTGGTAATCACCACCAACTGGTTTTCAGGAATGCTGGCGCTGGCAGCGATGTCCTTTGCCATCACGAACAGGTCGGCTTCGCCCGGAATGGCTGAAGACAAATCGGAGTGCTGAACATCAGCCTGAATATTGAGTTTCTTCAGAACTTTCTTGATGTTCATTTCAACCATAAAACTGCTGCCTAAACCGGAACCACAAATCGCCATGATTTTCATATTATTCACCTGTTCTTTATCTGTTTTTAAACGTTTAACACGCGTAGAATCGCACGCCAGTTGCATATATTAATGCATCTGAATGGTCAGCATTCCCTTAGATTTAAATCGCATTCCTTTTACAACATTAAGTCAAATTAATAGCGGGATATTACGTCCTGAATTTCGCCGATGGTTTTTGCCTGGTGTATTTTCTGCATATCTTCTTCACAGGAAAATAATTCCGCCAGTTCAGAAATCAGTTCTATATGGCTGTGTTTGTCCGCTGCCGACAACATCACCACGATATAGACCGGGTCGTTATCTTCTGAATTAAACACAACGCCGTGCGGCAGCGTCAGCAACGAGAGTCCCAATCCGTTCGCCCCTTCTTCTGGTCTGGCGTGTGGCATCGCAATGCCCGGCGCCAGAACAAAATACGGCCCCAGTTTTTCCCGTTGAGCAAAAATTGCCGTCAGGTAATCCGGGGTAATGGTTCCTTCTTTAAGCAGCGGTTGTGCACTGACTTCCACTGCCTGGCGCCAGTCCGTGATATCCGTTCTGATCTGAATTCGTTCAGATGTCAGCCAATCATTCAGCATAGTGATGCTCCGTTATATTTTTTAAGATGGCCGGTCAAATTTCCCCCAGACCGCACCAACAATCCAGACTCTACTTCAGCGGTAGCGTTAACATCTGTGACACATATCTCAAAGATAGCGCTACCAAACTTCTATCATTGAGATCTGTGATAGCGCTATCAAAAATAATCGCGCTGAGTTATCACCCGTCTGTGGATCGCATAAATAACGGTATACTTTGTCAGGAAATTGCCGATAATTTACCGAATTCTGCCGTGGTTCCCGTTTTGCCGGTCCTGCTGCGGCCCGCTTTTTTCGCTATACCTGCGGGTATACATTGTGCGCAAGATGCGCAGTTAAGGTCAGGATCGTGAATGTCCATTAACAAGAAAAGACGCAGTACCGGAAGAGTGACGCTGGCCGATGTCGCGCAGCTGGCAGGCGTGGGTAGCATGACTGTTTCCCGTGCGCTGCGCACACCCGAACAGGTCTCCGACAAGCTGCGGGAAAAGATCGAAGAAGCCGTCAGTCAGCTGGGATACCTGCCCAATCAGGCCGCCAGCTCACTGGCCTCAGCCTCCTCAAATACGATCGCGATGATTGTGCCGAGCCTGTCCGAAGCGGGCTGCGCCGAGATGTTTGCCGGGCTACAGAAAGTGCTGCAACCGGCGGGTTATCAGATCATGCTGGCGGAATCCCAGCATCGTATTGAGCGGGAAGAAAAACTGCTGGAAACGTTGCTTTCCTACAATCTGGCGGCAGCGATTTTGCTGTCGGTCGAACATTCCGCCAACGTCCGGCAATGGCTGGATAACCTGACGATTCCGGTACTGGAAATCGGTGCGCTGACCGATTCGCCGATCGACATGAATATCGGTATTGATTACGTGGAAGCGATGTTTCAACTGACGCAGACCGTGGTGGCAAAGGGATATCAGAATATCGGCATGCTATGCGCCAACCAGGAACAATGGATTTTCCAGCAGCATCTTCAGGGCTGGCGTAAGGCCATGTTGAAAGCGCACATGTCCCCGCATCGGGTGATAAATGCCGCCGAGCCCGCCAGCTTTTCCACCGGCGCTCAGCAACTGCCGGAGTTTCTGCTCGCCTGGCCGGAAATTGACGCGCTGGTATGTGTTTCTGACGATCTCGCCTGTGGTGCACTGTATGAATGCCAGCGCAGACGCATCAAAGTGCCAGACGATCTTGCCGTGGTCGGCTTTGGTAATGCCGATGTCAGTAAAGTATGCCAGCCGCCGCTGACGACCATTGCCGTTCCGCATAAAGAAATCGGCGTGCGCGCGGCCCAGGCGTTACTGGCAAGAATTAATGACGAAGAATGGGAAGAAGTGACGATCGCGTCGTCATTGTGCAAGCGGGAAAGTTGCTAAAAAGAGAACGGGCGATAGGAGATCGCCCGTGATGTGTCTCAGATATCGCCTTTCGGTGACGATGCTTCTTCATCGTTTTCTTTATCGTCAGAAACAGACACCTCAGCGACAGGAGCCGCAGCTTCACGGGTCAGAGGCTTACCGTGTTCTTTCTCATTGTTTCGCGTCATCCACAGAGAAAGTGCTTTCAGGGAGTCCGGCGTAAATTCATCACAACGGGCAGTGATTTCTTCGGGTGTCATCCAGCGGACGGCATCAATTTCTTCTTCCTGCAGGGCAAACGGGCCATGGGATACACAGCTGAACAGTGCGCCCCATACGCGGCATTTGTTCTCTTCTTCAAAGTAGAACTGACCGTGCTCCGCAAACGGCACACCGGCAATGCCCAGCTCTTCCTCGGCCTCACGGCGGGCTGAATCCAGAATATTTTCACCGCTTTGCACCACACCACCGGCCGTTGCATCAAGCCAGCCCGGATAGAAGTCTTTGGTTTCAGTCCGACGCTGAACCAAAATATTCCCCATTCCATCATGAACCACAATATAGCTGGCACGGTGACGCAGGACCTGAGCACGCATTTGTTGTCGGCTGGCCTGGGCAATGACCTCGTTGTCTTCGTTGACGATATCAACCCATTCATCCGTACTGATGTTTTGCTCTTGTTCTGACATCCGCTGGAACCTTCTCTTTTAAGCGCTGGTCTGTGCGCAATAAGTCTGTGCGCTGTGATTTTGCAACACGTCGATAATGTCCTGAGATTCTATCTGGGTCTGCCGGGTCGCTTCAATAGCTATGGATGCGTTGATGCAACCTAAAAGCTATGTCACCCCGCAAAATTCGCCATCAGACAAGTCCGACATAGACTTCTAAACATCTGCATTATGATACCCTATTAAACCGGATAAGAAGCTTGTGATTACCCGTTCCACATTGGCACATCCCGCCCCCGCCCGTCGCGGAGAGTGATTAAAATAACGCAGGAGGCAATATGATCGATCTTTATTACGCACCAACACCGAATGGCCATAAAATTTCTCTTTTTCTTGAAGAGAGTGGCCTGCAATACCGGCTCCACCGCATTGATATCAGCGCAGGGGAGCAGTTCAAACCTGAATTCCTCGCCATTTCGCCAAACAACAAAATCCCGGCCATTGTCGACAGCCAGCCCGTTGACGGCGGTGCACCGGTAAGTATTTTTGAGTCTGGCGCAATTTTGCAATATCTGGCAGAAAAAACCGGAAAATTTCTCAGTAAAGAGTTGCGCGAGCGCACTGTGACGCTGGAATGGCTGACCTGGCAGGTGGCTGGCTTTGGCCCGATGTTGGGTCAGAATCACCACTTTACGCATTACGCGCCGCAGCCGGTGCCTTATGCCATTGAGCGCTATTTACAGGAAACTCAGCGTCTGTATGGCGTGCTGAACCGCCAGTTAGAGAAAAATGCCTATATCGCCGGAGAAAATTACAGTATCGCCGACATGGCCACTTATCCGTGGGTGGCGGCTCATGAACGTCAGCGGATTGATCTGGCAGAATACCCTGCCGTGCGCAACTGGTTCGAACGGGTTAAAAGCCGCCCGGCAACACAGAAAGCCTACGCACTGGCGCAGGTTGAGTAATCCCCTTCAGCCTGCCGGCGGTGTTCTGAATGTCTCAGAATAAAAAACACTTAATTGTGCTCCATATCGCGAGTTAATAACGATGACTCATCTATGATTAAAGACAGTTCATCCGCGTATTCAGACAGTTAAGGATCCCGATATGAAGATCTTGATTACCGGCGCCACCGGCCTCATCGGAAGAAAATTGACCGAAAGGCTTCTTGAGCAATCTCATCAGATCACCGCCCTGAGCCGTGCACCTGAACGCGCGGCTAAGTTACTCGGTCCCCAGGTTGTGGTCTGGGAAACGCTGGAAGGAAAAACCTCGCTCGACGGTTTCGATGCCGTGATTAATCTCGCCGGTGAACCGATTGCCGACAAACGCTGGACGAAAGACTACAAAGCGTTGCTGTGTGAAAGTCGCTGGAAGCTGACAGAAAAGCTGGCAACGCTGATTAACGCCAGTGAAAAGCCGCCTTCCGTGTTTATCTCCGGTTCGGCGGTGGGATATTACGGCGATCAGGGCCAGGCGCTGGTGCCTGAAGACGAGCCGCCTAACAAGCAATTTACCTGGCAGCTTTGCGCCCGCTGGGAAGCGCTGGCGATGACAGCCGAAAGCCCGGCGACGCGTGTTTGTTTGCTGCGCACAGGCATCGTGCTGGCTGAAAAAGGGGGTGCGCTGGCAAAAATAGTTCTGCCCTACCGCGCCGGCCTCGGCGGCCCGCTCGGCGATGGTCAGCAATACATGCCGTGGATCCACATCAACGACATGATTGACGGAATTTTGTTCCTGCTCGCCCACGAAACACTCTCCGGCCCGTTCAATATGGTGTCGCCATATCCGGCGCGCAACGAGCAATTCAGCGCCCTGCTCGGCGAAGTATTACACCGCCCGGCGTTTATGCGGGCACCCGCACCTGTTATAAGATTACTGATGGGTGAATCAGCCGTGTTGGTCCTCGGCGGACAGCGCGCCGTCCCGCGCAGGCTCGAAGCCGCAGGGTTTATTTTTAAGCATCAGGAGCTGAAGGAAGCGCTGGAGGATTTGCTGGGGTGACGGGGCTTAAAGGGCTAACACCATTACTAATGCACACTTCAACTTATTGATTTTCCTTTAATACCCCACCCCAACCCTCCCCTTCGCAGGGGAGGGAGCAGATCCGCGCTTTTACTCCTTCACATCCACCTGATAAAACACATGTTTCCCAAACGGATCTACTTCATATCCCGTCACTTCTTTGCGAACCGGTTCGAAAATCGTCGAGTGGGCAATCATTACGGCCGGAGCCTGATCGTGCATCATCTGCTGGGCCTGCTCGTAAAGCGCGACACGTTTGGCATGATCGGTGGTTTCTTTGGCTTCGGTGATCAACTGGTCAAACGGCGCGTAACACCATTTCGCTGAGTTTGAACCGCCCTTCGCGGCGTTACAGGTAAACAGCGGACCGAAGAAGTTATCCGGGTCACCGTTTGCCGTTGTCCAGCCCATTAATGCTGCCATGTGCTCGCCGTTACGGATACGGGTCTGGTATTCGCCCCATTCATAACTGACGATATGCGCTTTCACGCCGATTTTCGCCCAGTCCGACTGGATCATCTCTGCCATACGGCGGGCGTTCGGGTTATACGGACGCTGCACCGGCATCGCCCATAAATCAATATCAAAACCGTTTGGCATACCGGCTTCGGCCAGAAGCGCTTTGGCTTTCTCCGGTGAATAATCGTAATCCACCAGTTTGTCGTTGTAACTCCAGACGCCGGTCGGCAGCAACGTTTTCGCGACGGTTCCCGTACCGTGGAATACCGCTTCTATGATTTGCGGCTTATTGATCGCCATGGTCAGCGCCTGACGCACTTTCACATTATCCAGCGGGGGTTTCTGCGTGTTGAAAGACAGAAAACCGGTGTTCAGGCCCGCCTTGCTCATCAGGTTGATGTCTTTATTGGCGCGCATACGATCCAGATCAGCCGGGTTCGGGAACGGCATCACCTGACATTCGTTCTTCTCAAGTTTGGCGAGACGCATCGAAGCATCCGGCGTGATGGTGTACACCAGACGATCAATTTTGGATTTACCCTGCCAGTAGTCCGGGAAAGCTTTGTACAGCAGACGCGTGTCTTTCTGGTATTGCACCAGTTCAAACGGACCGGTACCAATCGGATCCTGATCGACTTTTTCCGGCGTGCCGGCTTTGAGCATCTGATCGGCATATTCCGCCGAGAGGATGGAAGCAAAATACCACGCCAGATCGGCCACGAACGGCGCTTCAGGGCGCGTCAGGTTGAAGCGCACGGTGTAATCATCCACCTTATCAATACTGCCGATCAGGTCACCCATTTTCAGGCTATCGAAGTTAAGGTAAGTACCGCCGGAAATTTTATGATAAGGATTATTCTCGTCTTTCTGGCGCATGAACGAGAAGATCACGTCGTCAGCGTTGAAATCACGGGTCGGTTTGAACAACTTATTACTCTGGAATTTCACGCCTTTTCGCAGGTGGAAGGTATAAGTTTTACCGTCCGCGCTGACATCCCAGCTTTCCGCCAGGCTTGGCACCAGTTCGGTAGTACCGATTTTGAAATCCACCAGACGGTTATAAATTGGCGCGGCGCTGGCATCCACGGAGGTGCCCGACGTATAAAGCTGCGGGTTGAATTGCTCAGGCGAACCTTCGGAACAGTAAACCAGCGTTTTAGCACAAACGCCGCCAGTGAGAGTTAACGCCAGTAAGCCTGTGCTTATTTTTAAGATGTTGTGTTTCATTCTTTTCCCTATTTTCCCTGTCCGGAGAGTGTTTAGATCTTCTTCATCGTGGAACCTAAAGCAAAAACAGATTAACATCTGGATAACACGTAGTAATACTTTGTTATATATGAAAATCTTATAACAGGGAACAATATTTGCGCACATTCAGAGGTCAAGATGTCGACAACAATCGCAAAACAGCTTACCGAACGTTTCTACCGCTATCTCAGCGTAACATCACAGAGTGATGCCAGCGCGACCACCCTGCCAAGCACGCCAGGCCAGCATGATATGGCGCGGCTATTGGCTGAGGAACTGCATCAGCTGGGCCTGGAAAATATTCAGATCGACGAACATGCGACCGTGACGGCCGTAAAATCCGGTACCAAAAAAGGCGGCCCGCGCATCGGTTTCATCACGCATATAGATACGGTGGATGTCGGCCTGCGTCCGGATATTCATCCCCAGACGTTGCGTTTTACCGGTGAAGATGTGTGTCTGAACAAAGAACAGGATATCTGGCTGCGCCCTTCCGAACGCCCGGAAATCCTGCCGTATAAAGGTGAGGATATTATTTTCAGCGACGGCACCAGCGTGCTGGGCGCGGATAATAAAGCGGCGGTCACGGTAGTGATGACGCTGCTGGAAAACCTGACGGCTGAGCAGGAATACGGCGATATCGTGGTGGCGTTCGTGCCAGACGAAGAAATCGGCCTGCGCGGTGCCAAGGCGTTGGATCTCGCCCGCTTCGATGTGGACTTTGCTTATACCATCGACTGCTGTGAACTGGGCGAAGTGGTGTATGAAAACTTCAATGCGGCGGCAGCAGAAATTACCTTCACCGGTGTGACAGCGCATCCGATGTCGGCCAAAGGCGTACTGGTGAATCCGTTGCTGATGGCACAGGATTTCATCAGCCATTTTGACCGCGCTGAAACCCCTGAAAACACCGAAGGCCGGGAAGGTTATATCTGGTTCAACGGCATGAGCGCATCCCAGCAGGGAGCAGAGCTGAAAGCCTCAATCCGTGATTTTGACAACGACAGTTTTGCCGCCCGTAAGCAGAAAATTCAGGATGTCGCGAAAGAGATTGCCGCGCAGTATCCGAGCGCAAAAGTCTCGGTTGAGATCAGCGACACCTACAGTAATATCAGCAGTGCCATCGGCGAGGATCGCCGGGCGATCGACCTGATCTTTGCGGGACTGAAAGAAATTGGCGTGGAGCCCAAAGTGATCCCGATGCGCGGCGGCACCGACGGAGCCGCATTGTCAGCCAAAGGTTTGCTGACGCCGAACTACTTCACCGGCGCGCACAATTTCCATTCGAAATTCGAATTCCTGCCGGTGAATTCGTTTGTGAAATCCTACGAACTGACCCTTCAGTTGTGCCTGCTGGCCGCGAAAGGTTGATTTGCTTCAGATAAAACCCACACCCCATCCCAGCCTTCCCCTCATGAGAGGGGAAGGCGCGTACAGATGTTACTTCAGCGCACCTGACAGGAACTGTTGCAGACGGGCGCTCTTCGGGTTGCCAAAGACTTCCGACGGATCGCCCTGTTCTTCAATCACGCCCTGATGCAGGAAAATGACATGGCTGGAAACATGACGGGCAAACTCCATTTCATGCGTTACCACCACCATGGTTTTCCCCTCTTCCGCCAGCTTTTGCATGATGCGCAGCACTTCGCCCACCAGTTCAGGGTCAAGGGCGGAGGTCGGTTCGTCAAACAGTAACACTTCCGGTTCCATCGCCAGCGCACGGGCAATAGACACGCGCTGTTGCTGGCCGCCGGATAAGTTCACCGGATATTTGCCTTGCGCACGGGCGTCGATACCCACTTTATCGAGGTATTTTACCGCGCGTTCCCGCGCTTCTGCCTTGCTCAGCCCCAGCACCTGTACCGGCGCTTCCATGACGTTTTCCAGCACCGTCATGTGGCTCCACAGGTTGAAGTGCTGGAACACCATCGTCAGTTTGGTCCGCAGCAGTTGCAGCTGTTTTTTATCAAACACTTTCAGTTGCCCGTCGGTGTCGCGCACCATCCGGATATCCTGATTATTGACGCTGATGGAGCCTTCACTTGGCTTCTCAAGGAAGTTAATGCAACGCAGGAAGGTACTTTTACCCGAACCTGATGAACCAATAATACTGATCACATCCCCCGCATTCGCCGACAACGAAACGCCTTTCAGCACCTCATGGTCGCCATAACGTTTGTGAAGATCGAGAACCGCTAATTTGTTTTCTGGCATAAAGTTATTCCGCAAAAATAATTCTTATTAATGAGTTTGAGGCTTTACATGCGCCAGCCAGCGTTTTTCCGCCATGCGGAACAGCCCAATCAATATAAAAGAGATGCAAAGATAGATAACCGCTGCAATCCCGAAAGCATAAAACGGCTGATAGGTGGCCGAGTTAATGTCGCGGGCGATTTTCAGCACGTCCGGAACCGTGGCGGTAAACGCCAGCGCGGTGGAGTGCAACATCAGAATGACTTCATTACTGTAAGCAGGCAGCGCCGTGCGTAATGCCGATGGCAAAATAATGCAGGTGTACAGTTTAAAGCGTGAGAAACCATAGGCATTGGCCGCCTCGATTTCGCCGTGCGGCACCGCGCGGATAGCACCGGCAAAAATCTCAGTGGTGTACGCACAAGTGTTGAGCGTCAGCGCCAGAATCGTACAGTTCAGCCCGCTGCGGAAAAAGGCATTGAGGAAGTCGGTGCCACGCACGATTTCCAGGCTGTACATCCCCGAATAAAACACCAGCAACTGGACATACAGCGGCGTTCCGCGGAAAACGTAGGTATACAGCCAGATCGGATAACGCAGGAATTTGTTGGCCGACACGCGCCCTACCGACATCGGTACGGCCAGTAATCCGCCAATCACAACGGAGCTGATCAGTAACCACAGGGTGATCGCCAGACCGGTGAAACGGTAGCCGTCACTGTAGAGCAAAGACATACCGTACTGTTGTAAAATTTCGATCATAGATCAGCCCTCTTCACACCCAGCGAATAACGGCGATCAAGCCATACCAGCACGCCGTTCGACAGCGTGGTGAAAATCAGATAAACCACACCCGCCACAATCGCAAAATAGAACGGCTGATACGTGCCTTTCCCGGCCAGTTGCGTGGCTTTGACCACATCATTGAGGCCCAGTAATGACACCAGCGCGGTGGCTTTGAGGATAACCTGCCAGTTATTGGCAATGCCCGGCAGCGCAAAACGCATCATGGCCGGGAATAAAATTCGACGGAAAATTTGTGAACCGCTGAACCCGAAAGCCGTGGCGGCTTCGATTTGTCCGCGCGGAACCGCCATAAACGCACCACGGAACGTTTCGGTGAAATAAGCCCCGTAGATAAAGCCCAGCGTGATAATACCGGCGCTCATCGGGTCGATATCAATTTGTGTCATACCCAGTGATTCTGTGACGCTGTTCAGTGCAATCTGCAACCCGTAAAAAATCAATAACATCAATACCAGATCAGGTACGCCGCGAATAAGCGTGGTGTAGCAACCAAAAAAACCAGACACGATCCGGTTCTTTGACAGTTTCCCGCCCGCGCCGATTAACCCTATCACCAGCGCCAGAATGACTGACGAAATCGCCAGCTCCAGTGTCACTAATGTGCCCTGGATAATTACCTGGGAATACCCATACAGCATGGTTTTTTCCTGTCTTTAGTGGATCCCTGCGCAGGCAAAACGACGGCCAGCGTCAGAACCGCAGGGAGCGGACACGCCGCCCCCTTTGGCACATCGCACGACGCGTATCAGCCGCCGTAAACATCAAAGTCGAAGTATTTTTTCGCCAGTTTGTCGTAAGTCCCGTCTTTACGCATGCTGTCAAATGCCTTGTTCAGCGCATCTTTCAGATCAGTATCCGTCTTACGCAGCCCCATGCCGGTGCCCACGCCGAAGAATTTATCGTCTTTAACGGACGGGCCCGCAAACGCATAATCTTTACCCGCAGCCTGTTTCAGGAAGCCTTCGCTGCCTGCCACTTCGTCCTGGAATGCCGCGTCAAGACGACCGGAAGCCAGATCGGCATAAATCAGATCCTGGTTTTGGTAAGCCACCACATTGATGCCTTTTGGTTGCCACATCGCGTTGGCATAAGCTTCCTGAGTGGAGCCCTGCAAAACGCCAACGTTTTTGCCTTTCAGCGCATCCAGAGTAGGCAGCACTTTTGATCCTTTAGGCGCGATCAGGCGGGCGTTCGCGGCGTAAAGTTTCTCTGTGAAATCAATTTCCTGCTGGCGTTTTTCAGTGATGGATAATGAGGAAATAATCGCATCAATTTTTTTCGCTTTCAGGGACGGGATCAGCGCATCGAAATCGCTTTCAACGTAGGTACATTTAATGGCTGCACGTTTGCACATCTCATTTGCCAGGTCGATATCAAAACCCACCAGCTTGCCGCTGGAGTCTTTTGATTCAAATGGGGCGTAAGTCGGATCAGTACCGATATTAATTGCTTTAGGCGCGGCAGCAAATGCACTGCCTGCACTGGCTAAGACCAGAACCAGCGGAAGAACCTTGAACAACTTTTTCATACATTAGCCTCAGTGATTATTCATCTGTTGTGGTTGTGTGTGCGTGAATGAACGTCTTTTTATAGTTTGCTGAACGATGCAAATGGCTTTTTGCCAGGTTTTCTCATGCACTTTTCGTGCCGTTTCTCTGCATCGCGATTTTCCGCAGCGGGAGAGTGAAAACCGGTCAAAAAAGCATCGGGATAATGAAAGTTTTCAAAGGTCTGAGGGAAGAATAGCTGAAGGGGGATTTAACACTGCACCTCAATGAATCAAATTGTGATCATTGTTGGTGCAATGTAACGGAAGTGCGCGAAATGGGTGCGTATTGGGACGTGAAAGTTTAGTGGCTGCCCTGCCATCGAACAAATAAGTCTTCCGGCAGTTCGATATCAAACTGATCAATCACCCGGTTTACCGTCTGATCAATAATATCTTCCACCGAGGCCGGGCGATGATAAAACGCCGGGACCGGCGGCATAATGATTGCGCCAAGCTCTGCGGCCTGCGTCATCAGACGCAGATGACCGAGATGCAGCGGCGTTTCGCGCACACACAACACCAGACGGCGATGTTCTTTCAGCACCACGTCCGCCGCACGGGTCAGCAGGCCGTCGGTGTAACTGTTCACGATGCCGGAGAGCGTTTTGATCGAGCAGGGTAAAATCACCATGCCGGCAGTTTTAAAAGAACCGGAAGAAATGCTGGCTGCGATATCGCGGGAATCATGTACCACATCCGCCAGCGCCTGAACGTCGCGCAGTGTGAGATCGGTTTCCAGTGTCAGCGTCTGGCGGGCCGCATTGCTCATCACCAGATGTGTTTCGATATCCGGTACGCTCTGCAATACCTGCAAGAGCCTGACACCATAGATTGCGCCGCTGGCGCCGGAAATACCGACGATAAGTTGTTTCATGAACACTGCCTTAGAAAAATGAACCCGGACCCGGTGGTGCCAATACTGACATAAATTCAGGCATAAAAAAACGCGCCCGCCCGGTGTTCACCGGAGGGGCGCGCCTGAGAGAATGCCAGCAACGGGCAGATTAGCCTTCGTTATGCATCTCGAGGTTTTCAGCTTCCTGCTGACCACGCAACGCCTGAGCGTCATCGTTGCGCAGGGCTTCGAGGTATTCCAGATAGTTCTGGTCAACGTCCTTGGTGACGTAAACACCGTCGAAGACTGAACATTCGAATTTCTCGATATCCATATTATCTTCTTTCACTGCCGCGATAAGGTCGCTCAGATCCTGGAAGATTAAGGCATCGGCACCAATCATCTGATTGATTTCGCTGACTTCACGGCCATGAGCAATCAGCTCGTTGGCGCTTGGCATATCGATACCGTAAACATTCGGGAAACGAATTTCCGGTGCCGCAGACGCCAGATAAACACGTCGCGCCCCGGCTTCACGCGCCATCTCAACAATCTGCTGAGAAGTCGTACCGCGTACGATGGAGTCATCCACCAGCAGCACGTTTTTATCACGGAATTCAGCGCGGTTAGCATTCAGTTTACGACGTACAGATTTACGACGTTCCTGCTGGCCCGGCATGATAAAGGTGCGACCCACATAGCGGTTTTTCACAAACCCCTGACGGTAAGGTTTATCCAGAATACGGGCAATTTCCAGCGCGATATCACAGGAGGTTTCCGGGATCGGGATCACCACGTCGATATCCAGGTCTTCCCATTCACGGGCAATTTTCGCGCCCAGCTTTTCACCCATACGGACACGGGCGCTGTAGACGGAAATTTTATCGATGAAGGAATCCGGACGCGCGAAATAGACGTATTCGAACAGGCACGGATTGTACTGCGGGTTCTCCGCGCACATGCGGGTGAACAGCTGACCTTTTTCGGTGATGTACACCGCTTCGCCCGGCGCAACGTCGCGCAGGAACTCAAAGCCCAGCGTATCAAGCGCCACACTCTCAGAAGCCACCATGTACTCGTTACGGCCATCTTCCAGCGTACGTTTACCGATGACCAGCGGACGGATACCGTGCGGGTCACGGAACGCCAGCATGCCGTGGCCGATAATCATCGCCACACACGCGTAAGCACCACGGATTTTCAGATTCACTGCGGCAACCGCAGCAAAAATGTTGTCAGCTTCCAGCGGGTAATGCTGGAAACGATCCAGTTCACTCGCCAGAATATTCAGCAGGATCTCAGAATCGGACGTGGTGTTCACATGACGACGCTGCCCTTCGAACAGGTTGCTGCGCAATTCGTGAGCATTGGTCAGGTTACCGTTATGGGCAAGGGTGATGCCGAACGGAGAGTTGACGTAAAAAGGTTGAGCTTCTGAAGCGCTGGAACTGCCAGCCGTTGGGTAGCGCACATGGCCGATACCCATGTTGCCCTGTAAGCGTTGCATATGGCGGGCTTCGAAAACATCCTTCACCAGGCCATTCGCTTTACGTAAACGGAAGTTATTATTCGCATCGATGGTGGTGATGCCTGCGGCATCCTGACCACGGTGTTGTAACACCGTTAACGCGTCATAAATCGACTGGTTTACCGGCATGAAACCGGCGATACCGACAATACCGCACATGTTGTCTTTTCCTCTTCAGCGCTGCCAAAACTAAATATGTTTTGGCAAGAAACTCGACGTGCTCTGCAGGTAGTCAAAGAACCACCTGATGATATAACTGAACTGTGGGATCAACTGGGATTGTTTCCAGTCTTCACTTTGTGAAAAACCGGTAAAAGTATCGAGGAAGAACAGCATCGCGGAGACGATTAACACCCCGCGCAGTGCGCCGAAGCACACACCTAACACCCTGTCAGTGCCGGACAACCCGGTTCTTTCAACCAGTGAGCCAATCACATAGTTGACAATTGCACCTACGATCAACGTCGCGATGAACAAGATGGCAATTGCGATCCCGTTTCGAACTAACTCATCTTCGAAACGTGTGAAGTAGATGGCGAGGTAAGGGTAATAATGGCTGGCAACAAAAAAGGCGCAAGCCCAGGTTACCAGCGATAAAGCCTCACGAACAAAGCCACGGATTAAACTGACTAAAGCAGAAAATCCGATAACCGCAATAATGACGTAATCAATCCAGACCATTAACTATTCCAGTGTCTAATCCAGTCACATCTGCCCCGGCATCCCGTTCGCGGCGAATTCTAACAGAAAAAGAAAACGTTTGCGTAGGGGAAATCAGCCGGTCAGACAAATTAATAATAGCGATTAAAAAAACCTCAATCGCAGCATAAACCTATAAAAATCCAGCCAGAGGATCTTATAGAAAAAGGGCACAAATCGCTTGTGCCCTCCGTGGTATTTTTTATGTATTTATCAACTCCCTCCCCTGCAAAAGGAGGGTTTGGGGTGGGGTATTAAGGGCAACTCTGAATCTAACGCTGCCTGCTAAACCCCCTCCCAGCCTCCCCCTTCGCAGGGGGAGGAGCAAAGTCAGTGCGCGCTGTATGCGCGAACCTGCCCACCTAATCCACTCAGCTGTTGCAGTTGCGGAAGTGACGCTTCAAGCTTCTGCTTCGAGGCATCCGGGCCGACGTACAGGCGCGTGATCTGCCCCTGAACCGGTGTGGCCGGAACGGTGTAAGCACGGAAACCAGACAACCGCAGATTTGCCACAATCTCATTGGCTTTGGCGGCATTTTTCAGTGCGCCAAGTTGCACCACATAAGACTGCCCTGCTGGCGCTTTTTCTTCCGGCGCAGCCTTCGGCTGTTCAACCGGTTTAGGTTGTTCGGCAACCGCCTTCGGTTGTTCGGCCGGTTTCGGCTGCTCCACAGGCTTCGGTTTCACCGTGGGCTTAGCTTCCACCATCGGTTTAGGTTCAATCGTTTTTGGCTTCTGAGGCGCAGGTTTGACCGGCGCGGTCTGTACCGGTTTTTTCTGTTCAGGCAGCGTGGTGGCCGGCGGAGCTTCTATTGTGGTGTTGCCGGGTGCCACATTGCCCTGATTCGCGGCATTGGTATTGTTGGCTGAACTCTCCATGTCCGGTTCGCCGTTCATGGCCTGATCAGCACCTTCCGGCGGCTGAGCAGGCAAAGATTGCGTGACCGGTGGCACCGAATCCTGTTCCTCAACATCACCCGGTTTTGGCACCAATGGAATAGACGCAAATTCGTCTTCGTAATGCTTTTTCTTGCCGTCGAGTAAACCGGGCAAAATGATGACGCCCAGCGCCACCAGAATGACCGTCCCGACCAGACGATTTTGAAACTTACTTGCCACTGGTTTTCCCCGTGTCTATAGCATCCATTACGTGAGCTACGGTATGGAACGAGCCGCAGACAATCACAATATCCTGAGGAGCCGCCTCCTGCATAGCCTGTTTCCAGGCAGACTCCACATCATCAAACTGGTGCGCCTGCGGCAGATGTGCCGTCAGTTCTTCAACACTGGCCCCGCGCGGGCCTTCCAGCGGCGCGCAATACCATTCATCCACCTGAGGCGACAGGCAAGCCAGCGTACCGGCAATATCTTTGTCTTTCAACATTCCGACGACGGCGCGTACTTTGCCGCCATTACGTGGCTGTTCCGCCAGGCGTCCGGCCAGATACGCCGCCGCATGCGGGTTGTGCGCGACATCCAGGATCAGACGAGGTGATTCACTCACCGTCTGGAAACGCCCCGGCAAGGCCGCGCGCTGTAAACCAGCGCGCAACGCGGCTTCAGGAATATCCAGGGTGGAATAATGCAGCGCGGCCAGCGCGGTCGCGGCGTTAGCCAGCGGGACATTTGGCAACGGTAAACCCTCCAGCCCGTTAACCTCATGGCCTTCTTCCAGCGCTGCCCAGCGCCACTGTCCGGCATCCGCAGAAAAATGCCAGTTGACATCACGGCGATGTAAATCAGCGTGTTTTTCCTGCGCAACGGCAGCAATAGATTGCGGCATCTCCGGCTCACCGACCACGGCCGGTTTACCGCTACGGAAAATACCGGCTTTTTCGCGGCCAATGCTTTCGCGGTCAGAACCCAGCCAGTCGGTATGATCGAGCGCAATGCTGGTAACGACAGCCACGCTGGCATCGACAATATTGGTCGCGTCCAGACGCCCGCCCAGCCCGACTTCAAGTATCACCACATCCAGCGTAGCCTGTTTAAACAGCTGCAACGCCGACAATGTACCGTATTCAAAATAGGTCAGCGAGATATCGCCACGGCCAGCTTCCAGCACCGCAAAAGATTCGCAATGCGCAGATTCCGCTAATTCTTCCCCCTGAATCCGGACACGTTCGGTGTAACGCACCAGATGCGGGGAGCTGTAAACGCCCACACGGTAACCCGCCGCCATCAGAATGGACTCCAGCGTCGCACAGGTGGTGCCTTTGCCGTTGGTTCCGGCTACGGTGAAAACCAGCGGCGCAGGCGTCAGTAAATCGAGTTTCGCGGCAACCGCTTTGACCCGATCAAGGCCAAGCTCAATAGCCTGAGAGTGGAGATGTTCGAGATAATAAAGCCACGTGGCCAAAGGCGACGTGGCTTGGGGAATAAGTTGATTTTGCATGAGTCCCGTTCAACCTTGTCAGGTCCACTTCGACACTACATCACCAGACTGTGACAGCAGGCAATGCCCTCTTTGTCAGATCATACCAACAGAGTAAAAGCACGGCTGTCTGTTTTGCAGAAAAACAGTGTGGGCGGCACAACATGCGATGGCCGCCCGAATAACTGACCGGCGTTTACCCTGTTCGATCAGGCATCCTGGTTGTCAGCGGCAGAACCGTTGACAGCCACATGGACGTCAGCCACTTTTGGCTCCGGTTGCCCGGTCAGTTTCGCCAGAACGCTGCCCAGTTTGGCTCGCATTTCAGGACGACGTACGATCATATCAATCGCACCTTTTTCGATCAGGAACTCACTGCGCTGGAAGCCCGGCGGCAGTTTTTCGCGAACGGTCTGCTCGATAACGCGTGGACCGGCGAAACCGATCAGCGCTTTCGGCTCAGCGACGTTAATATCGCCCAGCATCGCCAGACTGGCAGAAACACCGCCCATGGTCGGGTCAGTCAGAACAGAAATGTACGGCAAGCCGCGTTCCTGTAATTTCGCCAGTGCTGCACTGGTTTTCGCCATCTGCATCAGCGACATCAGCGCTTCCTGCATACGGGCGCCGCCACTGGCAGAGAAACACACCAGCGGGCAGTTATCTTCCAGTGCCTGCTCAACGGCTCGCACAAAACGCGCCCCCACAACGGACGCCATTGAACCGCCCATGAAGGCAAATTCAAACGATGCGACCACGATTGGCATGCCAAACAGCGTACCTTTCATGACGACCATCGCGTCTTTTTCGTTGGTTTCTTTTTGTGCTGCAACCAAGCGATCTTTGTATTTCTTGGAATCTTTAAACTTCAGAACATCTTTAGGCTCAAGCTCGCTGCCTAACTCAACCTCACTGCCCTCATCCATGAAAGTGGACAGACGCATACGCGCGGTAAGGCGCATATGGTGGTCGCACTTAGGGCACACCATGAGATTGCGCTCAAGCTCGGCGCGGTAAAGAACCTGCCCGCAGCTGTCACATTTAGTCCAGACGCCCTCAGGAATACTGGCCTTACGGGTTTGCGAGTCAGTGCTCTTACTAAGAATTCGTTCAATCCAGCTCATCGATAACCTTTCTGTTTGAACCCGGCCGAAGCCAGTCCGCTGTTCATGCTGTAACAAGTCCCCTGAAACCTACCCAAAATCACCTGTGTGCGGGGTGATAAAAAACCTCACACACCGCGCCACAGAAGGGTTGTTCGCAGGAACAGACCATAAATTGTCGCTCATTAAACCATAACGGCCAGACACTGTGGATAAAAAACTGGTCTTACCCTCAGGTTTAATGCCTTAAATTTTAAAGCGCTTGCGTAAAAAACGTCCGGGATTAATCCTGCTGACGCCTTTCTTTGGCCGCTGCGCGTTTGTGCCGCCAGATTTCGACCACACCCGGCAGGATGGAAACCACTATGATCGCCACGATCAGCAATTTCAGATTTTCCTGAACAATCGGCAGATCACCGAAAAGGTAGCCAGCATAGGTAAATAACAGTACCCAAACCAGTGCCCCAATCACGTTATACGCTGCAAAATGGCGGTAAGACATATGCCCCATACCGGCCACAAATGGCGCGAACGTGCGGACGATCGGCACGAAGCGCGCAAGAATAATCGTTTTGCCGCCATGTTTCTCGTAAAACTTATGCGTCTTGTCCAAATAACTGCGACGGAAAATCTTTGAATCAGGATTACTGAACAGACGTTCACCAAATACCCGTCCGATAGTGTAGTTCACTGCATCGCCGAGTATCGCCGCAATGGCCATCAGGAACGCCATCAGATGGACGTTCAGGTCGTTGCCCGGCAACGCCGCCAGCGCGCCTGCCACGAACAATAATGAGTCACCCGGCAGGAAAGGCGTCACCACAAGACCGGTTTCGCAGAACAAAATCAGGAATAAAATGCCGTAAACCCAGATGCCATACTGCGCAACCAGCTCCGCTAAATGCACATCAATATGCAAAATGAAATCAATGACAAAGTGAATAAAACCCATTTGATTTTCCACCTCTTTTCGGTTTAACAGCCCATTTAAACAGTCGCTTTACCCGTTCCTTAATCTTCAGGGAACTTAGTCTTCGAGAAACAGGGGTCCCATATTCACCTGCGGCAGCGCAAATTTCTCGGGGTAATCCACGGAAACCAGATACAACCCTTCCGGCTTACCGGTGGCAGCCGCAAGATTGCGATCTTTCGCGGCCAGCAGTTCTCCCATCCAGCCAACAGGCTGATTGCCCGCGCCAATTTCCACCAGACTGCCCACGATATTGCGCACCATGTGATGAACAAACGCATTAGCCTTGATATCGACCACGACATAACTGCCGTGACGGCTCACATTCACATGCATCACATAACGCCACGGCGTGCGCGACTGGCACTGTGATGCACGAAAAGAGGTGAAATCGTTCTCACCCAGCAACGCCTGACCGGCAAGCTGCATTTTTTCGACGTCGAGCGGCATATGAACATGGGTCACGCCGGCGTGCAAAATCGCTGAACGGTAACGGTTGTTATAAATAACATAGCGATACCGGCGGGCGGTGGCGCTGAAACGGGCGTGAAAATCGTCGCCCACATTCGCGCACCAGCGCACAGCAATATCTTTGGGTAAATGGGTATTCACCCCCATCGTCCACGCCGCATCTTTACGCAGCACCGGCGTGTCGAAATGCACCACCTGCCCCGTCGCGCTGACACCTGCATCAGTACGTCCGGCGCAAAACACCACAACCGGTGCATTGGCCACGCGGCTCAGTGCCTTTTCCAGACATTCCTGCACGCTGGCAACGCCCTGCTGACGCTGCCAGCCAAAATAGGCACTGCCGTCATATTCAATGCCTAACGCCACACGTCCGGCTACCGGTGTGGTGCTGACGTCAGCGATCACTTCGTCGGACATAATCAGTACCAGTACTCGTTAATCAGCTTCTCTGCGGTTTCCACCGCCATCAGTGCGCCGCCAAAACGGACGTTGTCAGCCACTGACCAGAATTGCAGTAACTCAGGAATGCCGTAGTCATTACGGATACAACCGATGCTCAGATTGGCGTTGCCGGAAGCATCGCTGACCTGCGTCGGGAAATCATCTTCATCACTCAGATTGATATCATCAATGCGTTCAAGTTCAGCACGCGCTTCTTCTGCTGACAGCGGACGCAAACCTTCCATATGGACCACCTGCGCGTGACCGTAAAACACCGGCGACTGCACGCAACTGACCGAAATCGGCAGGCCATCGTCCTGCAACACTTTGCGAACCTGATCCACCAGACGGCGTTCCTGACGCACACTGCCCTCTTCATCGCTGACCAGTGGTAAAAGGTTAAACGCCAGCTGTTTGCTGAATATGCCTTCTTCTGCCGGAATACCGTTCAGCAGACGGGCGCTTTGCCCGGCCAGATCGTCAACAGCGGCTTTGCCCAGCGCCGAAACGGACAGCAGCGACGTGACGTGCAGACGGGACAAACCGGCCTGTTCGGTCAGCGGTTTGATGGCGGTCAGCAACTGACTGGTCAGGCTGTCGGCCACCGCCACGATATTGCGGTTACGGTAATGAGACAGTGCGTCAGGATTCACGCCCGGCACCACCAGCGGAATGTCGTGTTCAGGCGAGAACAGGCCACTGCTGTCGATCACCAGACAGCCCTGATTTGCCGCTTCTTCGGCATATAAGGCAGAGGCTTCAGCACCTGCAACAAAAAACGCCAGCTGAACCTGCGACCAGTCGAACTCAGATGCCTGTTGTACGCGCAGACTTTTGCCGTTAAAACGCACGGTCTTACCGGCGCTGCGTTCACTTGCCAGCGGGAAGAGCTCACCAACCGGGAACTGACGATCAGCCAATAATTCCAGTAACGCATCACCGACTGCGCCCGTTGCACCAAGCAGCGCAATATTCCAGCCATCAGACATGTTGGTATTCTCCAGAAATAAAAGTACAAAATACAAGGGGCGATGATGATCACCGCCCTGTTTTACATCGTTATACCCGTCATATTTCAATCCGAATTATCAGGGTATAAAAAAATTATTTTAACCGGCTGTTAAAACCCAGTTTTTTCAGCACATCAGCGGTCGCTGCATCGTCGCAAATCACCCGTAAAGAGGACCACTCGCGACGCTCTTCATAGAACTTACGCAGCTTGTCGAATTCGCCCGGTTTTCCGGCGACACGGCGCAAAGGCCGGTCATCGCGGCGCACATCATACACTAAGTGAATAAGACGCAGCAGTCTGGCTTCGCTCAGCGCCCCACTCAGCGTCACTTCGGCAAATTCGGGCGCAGGGAGTAACGACTCCAGCGGCACCGTTTGTGGCTGACCGATAAACTGACTGAATGCTTCGAACACCTGCGTGGTGCCGCGCGCTTTCCCTTCCAGACTGTAACCGGCGATATGTGCCGTGCCGATGGCGACTTTATCCAGCAACGCTAACGACAAATCCGGTTCCGGTTCCCAGACATCCAGCACAGCCGTCAGTTTTTTGCTGCCGTTCAGTGCATCGAGCAACGCGGCGTTATCCACCACTTCGCCACGGCAGGCGTTGATCAGAATACGGTCAGCAGGCAAACGCGCCAGTAAATCCGCATCCACCAGATGATGCGTGGCATAAGGGCCGGACATATTCAGCGGCGTGTGGAACGTCAGGATATCGGCTTCGGCGACCAGCTTCTCAAGCGGCCAGAATTCACCGGCATCCCCCCGATCGGCACGCGGTGGATCGCACAACAGCGTGCGTACCCCCAGCGCTTCAAGGCGGGCATTCAGACGCGAACCGACGTTACCGACACCAATGATCCCGACCGTTTTATCGCGCAGAGAGAAACCATCGCGCTGTGCGAGGATCAGCAGTGAAGAAAAGACATATTCCACCACGGCAATCGCATTACAGCCGGGCGCGGCCGAGAAACCAATGCCTGCGCGGGCAAGCCAGGCATCATCAACGTGGTCAGTGCCCGCCGTGGCGGTACCCACAAATTTCACCGGTTTTCCTGCCAGCAAACTTTCGTTCACTTTGGTCACAGACCGCACCATCAGCGCATCGGCATCATTCAGGGCATCTTGCGGAATGGGACGACCGGGTACAGCCTGCACGTTACCCAGACGGCTAAAAAGCTCGACGGCATACGGCATATTTTCATCAACCAGGATTTTCACGTTTGTCTCCGGCAACATGGCCTAAAGAAAGAATAGAAAATAAAGCGGGCAATGATTTTGCCACGATACCGGGCCAGATCCCAACTTTCAGGGCACAGGTTTACCTGTCGTTACGAAAACGCTGCGGCGTGGTGCCGGAAACCTGCTGGAACATGGCAATAAAGGCCGAAGACGAGCTGTAACCCAGATCGAGCGCCACCTCCTGCACCGTTTTCCCCTGCTCCAGCAAAGAGACCGAATGCAGGAAACGCAACCGCTGACGCCATTGCGCAAAACTCATCCCCAGTTCCTGCTGGCAACGCCGCGACAATGTCCGTTCGGTGGTATACACCTGCTTCGCCCATTGCGCCAGCGATGTATTATCCGCCGGATTTTTCTCCAGTGCGCTCAGAACGGGTGCCAGTAATTTATTTTCTGATGTCGGTAAATAAGTGTCCTGACGGGGTGCCAGACTGATTTGATCCAGTAAAACACGGCACATGCGCAAATCCGTTTCACTCTGCGGTTCAGTCATATTTCGTGAGAAACAGTCATCAGCAATGGCGTTAAAAATGGCCGTCGGCGTCAGCAGACAAGGTCCGGCAGGCAGATGGGTATCCAGCTCAGGCGCGATATCAATGGCGCAAAAACGCGTGGTTTTACGGTTATAGCTTGAATGCTCAACCCCTGCGGGCACCCAGATGGCGAATTCGCGCGGTGCCAGATAGCGCTGTCCGGCCACGCGCATGGCAAGAACGCCGGATTTCACGCAGATAATCTGGCTCCACGGATGTGAATGCTCAACATACTCAGAATTCCCCTCCACAATTTCCCCGCGAAAAAGCAAGGTCACCGGCATCTTCTCCGGTAACGGCGGGTAATATCGGGGCAAAGAAGTACGGGGCACGGGCATAAATACCTTTTGTCTGTGAGCAACACGAGGATTGTCTGAATTACGCGATCGGTTGTCTGATTATCGTTATATCTAACAAACAAGACAACCGTACACTGACGTGACGATTTACTCAGGAATAATATTCAATGAATGTGCTCTTTCCCCTGCTCGCCGTCCTGATCTGGTCGCTGAATGCGGTTGTCAGCAAAGCCTCGGCCAGCGCGATTGATCCTGCTGCCATTTCGTTCTATCGCTGGCTTCTGGCATTGCTGACGCTGACGCCTTTCGTTCTTCCCGGTGTGCTGCGCAACCTTCAGGCGGTGAAACAATACGGGTGGAAACTGCTGATCCTCGGCCTGCTGGGCATGGTGCTGTATCAGAGTCTGGCTTATTACGCCGCACACAGCGTCAGTGCGCTGTTTATGGGCATCCTGAATTCGCTGATCCCGTTGCTGACCGTACTGATTGGCCTGTTTGTGCTGAGTGTGGTGCCGACGGTGGGCGTCGCGCTGGGCAGTATGATTTCCCTCGGCGGTTTAGTCTGGCTGGTCAGTGCCGGCTCACCGGCGCAGTTGCTGCAACACGGCATCGGCATGGGCGAACTGATGATGTTTGCGGCTTCGGCCTCCTACGCGTTGTACGGCGTGCTCACCAAACGCTGGGCGATCCCACTGCCGAACTGGCAGTCGCTGTATGTGCAGATCATTTTCGGCGTTTTATTGCTGCTGCCAAACTTCCTGCTCGCCAGGGATGTCAGCCTGACCGCCCATAATATTCCGCTGGTGCTTTTCGCGGGGATCCCGGCGTCGATCATTGCGCCGTTTTTGTGGATACAGGGCGTTATTCGTCTCGGTGCCAACAAAGCGTCCATTTTTATGAACCTGTCACCGATTTTCACTGCGGTGATCGCTGTATTGTTTCTGCACGAACAGTTGCACAGTTACCATCTGATTGGCGGCGGTATCACGCTCGCCGGGGTCATCCTGGCTCAGCGTTTGCGTAAACCGCTGTTCACCCGCGCCGCGCCTGTGAAACAAAAAGACATCCGCTAAACGGCAGGCCATCCTCGTTAAAGAGGGTGGCGCCTCCCCTACTTTCTGCTTTCGCGCCCCGCCAGACGTTTTATCTGCTGTTTTAGGAAACAATATCCTGAAGAATCTTTCTCAGTCTGCTATTCACGGTGTCGATTAAAACACTTTGCAGGTATGATGAGGCGCTTCCGCGCTCTGCGCCGTGCTTTTTACTTATCATTAAGTTTAAGCGACGTTTTAAATTTCCAGCGAAGGACGGTGATATGCAACCTTTGAGCGGCCCGGGCATGCCGGTTGGCGATAACAGAACACAGCCGCAGGGTCAGACCGTTCCGGCTAAAGCAGGCGCTGAGCTGCCTTTAACGCCGGTACAGCGCACCACGCTGGAAAAACTGATCGTCAAACTGATGGCGCTGACGCCCATCAAGTCTGCCGAGATCTGGGCCAGTTTACGCCACGAACTTGCGTTGCCAAACGGTGCAGAAATTACCTCACAGCAGTTCCCGCAGGCCGAAGCGCTGTTGCAGGGAAAACTCACGCAGGCGCAGGACGGCCGTGCCTCGCGCCAGCTGATGCTGCAACTGACCGAACTGCTGCCGCAGGGCAACAACCGTCAGGCGGTGAGCGATTTTATCCGCCAGAATTTCGGTCATACCGTACTGAGTCAGCTGACGCATCCGCAGTTGCAACAGGTGCTGGATCTGATCCAGACACGCCAGATGAATATCCCGCAGCCCCAGCAGACGCCGGTCACCGATCGTCCGTTGCTGCCTGCCGAACACAACAGCCTGCAACAGCTTGTCACCCGTCTCAGTGCCGCCACCGGCGAAGCACCGGTGAAAGTCTGGCAGGAACTGTTTACGCTGGTTGGCGTGAAAGTGGGCGAGCCAATACCGGCGAAGCATTTTCAGGTGCTCAGCCAGTTTATGCAGGTGAAAGCGTCGCTCAGCCAGCAGACCACCGCGCCAACGCTGACCACACTGCTGAGCGTGCTCAAGCAACCGGCCAGCACCCATGAAATTCATCAACTGACGGAATACGCCGAAAACCGTTTCAGTGCGACGCTCTCCACGCCGCTGACGCAGGTTCAGGTGAGCGATCTGATTGGCGTTCTGTTCAGCCAGCGGGTTGACCGTTCTCCACGCGCAGTGGATACAGACGATACGTTCACCACGGTGACGCGCACCGATCCGCAACCAATCATGAATCCGTTTATCGCGATGTTGCCGCCATCCATGCAGGCAATGGGCGGCAAGCCGCTGTTGTTTATCGCGTTCGTGGTGGTCGTACTGCTGTTGTGGTTGCTGTTTTAATCCTGCAATTACGCCTTATCAACAACCGCAATCTGGCGGCATTTGTTCCCGTGAGTACTGTCCGCGTTCTTCACCTGGCGTAACCGGGTGCTGATCGCGGATCCAGAAATCCAGCCCGCCAATCATTTCCTTCACCCGGAATCCGAGTTTCGCCAGTTTATACGCGCCCTGCGTCGAACCGTTGCAGCCGATTCCGTCACAATACGTCACGTACACCACGTCTTTGCTAAGTTCGCGGGTGCTTTCTGCTGTCATCAGTTTATGCGGAAAACTGACCGCGCCCGGCACATGGCCGCGTGCATAATGTTCAGCAGAACGGGTATCAATAACCACAATTGCGTTCACACCGTTTTGTAAATCCGCCGCGACATCGGCGGCATCAGTATAAAAACTCAGTTTCGACAACAAATACGCAGCACTGATTTCAGGTGACGGTGGTGCGAATCCCAAAACATAAGACTCTTGTTGCATAAACGTTTCCTCGTTAAGTGATGTGGCTGAAAACAGTTCCATCATCGCTGTTTTTGGTCTTATGATTAATGCCAATTTCAAGCCAATGATAAGACCCATTATGCCAGCACTGTCTCAGCCCTCTGCACTGATTACGCTTTTCGAAAACACAGCGACCAACGGTTCAGGCGCTGCGGCAGGTTTGCGTGACCGGCTGTGTGCGGCGTTGCGGCAGGCCATCAATTCCGGCGCACAGGCTGGCGTTGAGACGCCACGGCTTTCACCATTGTTTACCGCCAGCGCCGGTGTCGTAACACAACCTCAGGACGGCTGGCTGCTCGGCTTCTCGGCGCTAACCCCCGCTGAAATTACCGCCGCAGTGAACCGTCTGGCCTCGCTGAAGGTGCCGGTTATTTAACGAACAGCCTCAGCAGCAGCCAGCCCGCGCCGCCGCTGAACAGCAGGAACGGGAAAGAGTAATAGTGAAACCGCAGCCAGATCTTTTTATCATTCGCCATACGTAATGCGATGAGATTGGCCAGCGATCCTATCGCCAGCCCGAAACCGCCGGCATTAACGGCGTAAGCCAGCAACGGTCCGGAGGGTAAATAGTTGATCATCAGGATCGTCGCGGGCACATTGCTGATCACCTGAGAAAGCCCGATGCTCAGCAGATAATGCCCGTAATCCGGCAGCCCGTGAATGTGAGTAAAGGCAGGCTGAAGGGCATTCAGCCCGACCAGTAAACGCACATCGATAAACATCACGATAAACACCAGGATCAACGGCCAGTCGATACGCAGCAGGACGTTCCGCGCCAGCAGTAAAAAACACACAATCACCCCCAGCAAACCATACAACGCCAGCCCCAGATCGACACAGGCAATAAACACCACGTAGAGCACCACGCAGCTCACCAGCAGACGCTGGCGGAAGGGATAACCCTGATTGTTCTCAATCTTTTTCAGGCTGTGCGACGGAAAGCAAAACCAGGTCACCAGCAATAATGCAGCCAGTGTTATCAGCGCCAGCGGTGCCATCTGCCCGATAAAATGCAGGAATGACTGTCCGGATTTATTCCATAGCAGGATATTTTGCGGGTTGCCGATCGGCGTGAGCAGCGAACCGGCATTCACCGCCAGCGCTTCAAATATAATCAGCCGCGTCACCGGTAACGACGTCAGTTTCTTCAGCGTGATCGTCAGCGGGATAACGATGAACAGCGCAACGTCATTGGTCATAAACGTGGACAGCAGCGCCGCCGCCGTGACCAGAAACAGCGCCAGCCGCCGCTCATTATCGATGGCGTTAATCATCTTACGGCCAACAAAGTCAAAATAACCGCTGACCTCAACGCCCTTGGTCAGCATCAGCAACCCCAGCAAAGTGACGATCGTGTCCCAGTCCACAAACTGCGGGAACAGGCTGATTTTCTCCGGCTGGAACAGGGTCAGAATGACACCAAGCAGGATTAACAGATGCAAAAATCTGTCACGTAAAAAAGGCTTTAATACAGAGCCGGAAGCCGCCATTAACATGTTTTTTTCTTCGCTGATCAGAATGCGCTGACGTTACCCGAAGAATTTAGCCGCTTCCAGCGGATAACATCAATCAGGAGAAAAATAAGTAAACTCGCCCCCATCACGGGCAACGAAATTGCCAGGCCAAGCGTGATCACCAAAATCGGGCATTGCAGGCTAAACGGCACCGACTTCCAGGTGTGTAGCAATGTCATGGCCGGATGACTGCCGTCACTGTTGACGGTTCTGCGCAGCCACCACAGGCGATATCCCCAGACAATCATCACACAAAGTCCGACGCCAAAAATCACCAGAATGACCTGATTCCAGATACCGAACAGAATGCCCATATGCGCATCTACACCCCAGCGGGTCAGTTTGGCGAGCAGCGGAAAATCAGCAAACCGGACGTGATCGATAATCTGCAGGGAGCGGGGATCAACGGATACCGCATCCACCTGCGTCGGCCAGCTGCGATCAACTTCCGTCACGGTCCAGGCTTTCCCCGTGCTGTACGTCGGACGGATTTCAATCTTGTGCGCCGCAATACCCGACTCACGCGCCGCCTGTACCACCGCATCAAAAGTTTGTGCAGAAACAGCGACAGATTGCTGCACGGCAGGCATCTCATGTGCAGACATGTCCATCCCCGGCATATCTGGCATATCGGCCATCTGCGCATGATGTTGCGCATGTTCATCCGCAGGTGCGGCTGCCGCCTGCGGATCCAGACTGGTTTTCACGGCAGGCGTCATCCAGCCCATATATGCACGCAGCACGCCGATATTATCCCCCGCCCATTGTGACCAGGTCAGTCCGGTAGCTGAAAAGAACAGTAAGCTGGCGAGTAAAATCAGGCCGAGCGAACTGTGCCAGCGGCGGCTGTTCTGCTGTTTTTGTACCTTGCCACTGACCTTACGCAACTGGCGGGGTTTACGGCGACCACTGAACCAGAGCACGACGCCGCCCAGTGCCGCCACCCACAACCAGGAGGCGGCGAGTTCACTGTAAATACGGCCGGCATCGCCCAGTAATAAACCGCGATGTAAATCATCCAGCCAGGTGCGGAACGGCAGAATACCGCTGGTGCCGTACACCGTCATGTCCCCTTTCACCGCCAGCGTTACCGGATCGATAAAAATCGCCCGGCTTTTGGAGGGGCCCAGTTGCGGATCAGAAAACATCACCCGGGTCGTTTCTCCCGCAGAAGGCGCCGGTCTGACGGCGTAAATTTTTTTATCCTGACCGGCAACATGAAGCGCCGCGTCAATCTGGCGAGACAGCGGCTGCGCCTCGGCTTTTAACGAGGTGCCTTTTGCCGCAGTAAATAGAGCATCGGCATAGAGATAATTTTCGAACTGAGGCGTCAGCACATACAGCGTGCCGGTCAGCGCCGCGATAAAAATAAAGGGTCCGACAAACAGACCAATATAGAAATGTAAACGGCGCAGCAGCGCCTGAAAAGCAGCCCGTGCAGACAGTTTTTTACCCGCGCTGACAGGCAGGTTGGCAGATGGGGTCATCGATCATAATTCCCGAATTTCAAATAACACGCCGTCAACCGCCATCAGTTTCGCGGTTAACCTGAAAAGAAATATTGTGTTAAGCGGTTATGAAAAAACGGGGGGCGCCCGGGGTTGGGCATCTGTGAAGATAAGCGAAGGGATAAGACGTTCCATGACAGTGCGCGGCGGCGCACGACTGGAAAAATCCAGCGACCACAACATCGGTATGGCCTGTAAATCAAGCATCGGCAGATGCACCAGCAGCACGCAATAACCGCAGGCGGCATCGCTCATATCTCCGGAAAGCAGGACTTTCACGGCATCCTGCGGCGCAGATTGACAGGCGGACGTCTGGCAATGCTCCCCTGATGATGCGACATGTTCTGCCATGTCCATGCCAGCCATTTCCGCGTCCGGCATGTCCATATCGGACATCATCATGCCGGGCATCATCATATGCTGCGCACCCTCTGCCACCCGTGATTTGGAAATCACCGGCGCAATAAACAACATCAGTATCGCCACCATCCCGAGCCAGGCCGGGAAGTGCAGATGTCGATGATGGATGTGTCGGAGTGAGAGCATTATGTCAACAAGGTGAAAATAATAAGCGGCGAAATTGTACCTGAATTGTTGAGAAATATATCCAAAATCATTCGAATAGCACCAGGGCGGCCTGAAGGATGACGGATATAAAAAAGCCTGCTCGCAGGCAGGCTTTTATTCAGACATTAACGACAGGGATTATTTGTCGTTTTTCAGCTTACGCATCACCAGCGTGGCGTTAGTGCCACCGAAGCCGAAGCTGTTGGACATCACAGTCGTCAGTTCACGCTGAGTCGGCCTGGTGATGATATCCATACCTTCGGCCTGCTCATCGAGGTTTTCGATGTTGATGCTTGGCGCGATGAAGCCGTATTCAGCCATCAGCAAGGTGTAGATCGCTTCCTGAACGCCTGCGGCACCCAGCGAGTGACCAGTCATGGCTTTGGTAGAAGACAGTGCCGGGGTTTTATCGCCGAACACTTCACGGATAGCGCCCAGTTCTTTCACGTCGCCGACCGGGGTAGAAGTCCCGTGAACGTTAACGTAGTCGATTGGAGTATCCACGCCGTTCATTGCCATTTTCATGCAACGCACTGCGCCTTCGCCAGACGGAGCCACCATATCTGCGCCGTCAGACGTTGCGCCGTAGCCAACGATTTCTGCGTAGATGTGCGCGCCACGTGCCAGAGCGTGTTCCAGCTCTTCGACAACAACCATACCGCCGCCGCCTGCGATAACGAAACCGTCACGCGCTTTGTCGTAGGTACGGGATGCTTTGTCTGGCGTTTCGTTGTAGCTGGTGGACAGTGCGCCCATCGCGTCGAATTCACACGCCATTTCCCAGCACAGTTCTTCGCCGCCACCGGCAAACACCACGTCCTGTTTGCCCAGCTGAATCATTTCTACCGCGTTACCGATGCAGTGTGCAGAGGTGGCGCAGGCAGAACTGATGGAATAGTTAACACCGCGAATTTTGAACGGCGTCGCGAGGCAGGCAGATACGCCGGAAGCCATCGCTTTGGTCACCATGTAAGGGCCAACGCCGCGCAGGCCTTTAGCACGCATACCGTCGGAGCCCGCAACCTGATTGCGCGGAGAACCGCCGCCGGAACCGGCGATCAGGCCGGTACGTTCGTTGGATACCATTTCAGGGGTCAGACCGGAGTCTTCAATCGCCTGTTGCATGGAAAGGTAAGCGTAGATCGAGGCATCACTCATGAAACGCACAATCTTACGATCGATAAGGCCCGCGGTGTCTAATTTGACATCACCCCAGACGTGACTACGCATCCCGGCATCTTTCAGCTCTTGCGAGAAGGTGATCCCAGAGCGACCTTCCTGCAGAGATGCAAGAACTTCCTGCTTGTTGTTACCGATGCTCGAGATGATACCCAGGCCAGTAATCACTGCACGTTTCATTTAATACCTCTTGTACTATTCACCATTTGGGATTTCGTCAGGCACTCTAGCGTACAGTTGTACGCCGAACAAGTCCGATCAGCAATTCCTTGTGTAAATCGTGGTAAATTTGCGCGGGTGCAAACGCAGCGTTAAACTCCGGCATCGCCTTGAACTGAGAGAGTTTCATGTGAGCCATAACCCGATTACGCCCGCTGAATTAAGCTGGAACGAACAGGGTACACCTGTTTCCCGACATTTTGATGACGTCTATTTTTCCAATCAGAACGGCCTGCTGGAAACGCGTCATGTTTTTCTCAATGGCAATCATTTTCCGGCGCGTTTTGCCGATCATCCTCGCCCGCTGTGCATCATCGCCGAAACCGGTTTTGGCACCGGCCTGAACTTTCTGTCGCTGTGGCAAGCCTTTGATGCGTTCTGCGAGGAACATCCCGACGCCACGCTGCAACGTCTGCATTTCATCAGCTACGAGAAATTCCCGTTGTCTGCCGGTGATCTGACAACAGCACACACACAATGGCCCGAGCTCGCCGCGTATTCAGCACAACTTTGCGAGCAATGGCCCATGGCCTTTTCCGGCTGTCACCGCCTGCTGCTCGCAAACGGGCGCATCACGCTTGACCTGTGGTTCGGCGATGTCACTACCCTGCTTCCGGCATGTGACACCAGTATGAATCAGCAGGTCGACGCCTGGTTTCTCGACGGATTTGCCCCTTCCAAAAACCCGGACATGTGGACGCCGGACTTATTTCTCGCTATGGCGAAAATGACCCGCCCGCAAGGCACATTCGCCACCTTCACGGTGGCCGGATTTGTCCGCCGCGGATTGCAGGACGCGGGTTTTGACATCAGCAAGGTGCCGGGGTTCGGCGAAAAGCGACATATGTTAGCCGGTGTGCTGCCCGCAGGAATTGACGTACCTCATCCCGCGCCGTGGTATGTGCGTCCGGCGGCAAAAAATGCCACAAATTTTGCGGTGCTAGGTGGCGGCGTCGCCAGCGCCGTGTTGTCGCTGGCGTTACTTCGCCGTGGATTTGCGGTCACGCTGTATTGCGCCGATGAAAAACCGGCACTCGGCGCTTCCGGTAACCGTCAGGGCGCGGTATATCCGCTGCTCAATGGCCGCGGCGACACGCTGGAAAATTTCTTTGCGCACGCCTTCACCTTCGCCCGCCGCCAGTATGCGCAGCTTGAAAAGCTGGAGGTGCCTTTCGACCACGGCTGGAGTGGCGTCACACAGCTCGGTTATGACGAAAAAAGTCAGGGCAAAATTGACGGCATCATTCACGGTGGCTGGCCGGAAGCACTGGCGAAAGGAGTGAATGAAGAAGACGTGGAAGCATTATGCGGATTACCGTGCGGCAGCGGCGGCGTGACGTATCCGCTCGGCGCATGGCTGTGCCCGGCTGAACTGACGGCATCGATGATTTCACTTGCCCAAACACAAGGCTTAACCGTGCATTATCGCCAGCGAGTGACCGCATTAGATTTTGATGCAGATTCTCAGTGGGCGCTGACCTTTGCAGACGGCCATGTTGCCCGTCATCAGGCGGTGGTACTGGCGAATGGCGCGGACATTACTGATTTCAGCCAGACGGAAAAACTGCCGGTTTACGCCGTCAGCGGTCAGGTTTCGCATATTCCGACCACATCGACGCTGAGCAAGCTTAAACAGGTGCTGTGTTATGACGGTTATATGACGCCGGTCAGCCCGCAGAATCAGCATCATTGCATCGGCGCAAGCTATCACCGTGCGGATAAATGCACGGATTACCGTGAGGACGATCAGCAGGAAAACCGCCAGCGTTTACTCAACTGTTTGCCGGATCAGCAATGGCCGCATGAGGTGGATGTCAGTGAAGGCGAAGCGAGAAACGGCGTGCGTTGTGCGACGAGGGATCATCTGCCGATGATCGGTTCCGTGTCAGATTACGACGCGTTACTCGAAAGTTATAAAAAGTTGGATCTGGATATTCAGCGCCATCGCCCGATTGCAGACGCGCCGGTGTATGAAAACCTGTTCCTGTTTGGCGCGCTCGGCTCACGCGGTCTGAGTTCCGCACCGCTGGGGGCGGAAATTCTGGCCGCGCAAATTGCCGGTGAACCATTGCCGCTCGACAGCGACACGCTGGCGGCACTCAACCCGAACCGGATGTGGGTCAGAAAACTGCTGAAAGGCCGCCCGGTCGAATCACATTAATCCGCCCCTTCTCAGGCAATAAAAAAAGCGCAGCCGGTTAATCCGTGCTGCGCTTTTTTTTACTGAAAAGAGATTACTGAGGGAGAGATGCCTGATACAGGTTTTCCCACATACCTTGTACCAGAAGCTGATCGCGCGGTGACAGTTCACCGGCTTTGATGGCTTTGTCCAGACCGTCCTGAACACGGATTTTCAGCGCTTCGGCGGTGTGTTCGCCGTTTTCTTCCGCTTCCGCCACCGCGACCGTCAGATGCCCCCGCAGATAGCCACTGGCAAACAGTTCGTCGTCGCTGGCGCTTTCCACCATATCGTCGATCAATGTTAAAATCCGCGTTTCAAATTCTGCGATCATTACTCTTCCTCTCGTGTTCAGGTCTTATTCTATCGGCTGCAAGGCAGGGAAATCTGCAGGCGTCAAAGGGGGCGTATTGTAAAACGATTGTAACGCTTTAATAAAGCGCGCCGGTCTTTCAGGAATGCCCTGCTCCAGCATACGCAGCACTTCTTCACGGACTTTGTTCTGGAAACCCACGCGGTCCGGTTCACAATCGCCGCTGAGATTGTCACAGCTAACGTTGAAACGAAAACCTGCCGCCGCACAGAACAGCCATTCGTAAGATTGTGGTTTGACTTCCACTTTCTCGAATTCACTTTGCGTTTGCGCATCACGGCCATCCGGGCAATACCAGTAGCCGAAATCCACCAGTTTACGGCGTTCGGCACCGGCCACGCACCAGTGTGAAATTTCATGCATGCCGCTGGCGTAATAACCGTGTGCGAACACAATGCGGTTAAACGGTTCTTGTTCATCAGCAGGCAGATAGATCGGTTCGTCGTCGCCTTTCACTAAGCGAACGTTGAATTCCTCAAAGAAACAGGAATCAAAAATGTCGATCAGTTGATGATAGTTATGTGTTGCAGTCGAATCTGACATAAAACGGTAAAACTCAGTAAGTGGGAAAGGGCGACAATATACCCTTGTTTAAACACCCGATTTCATGACTTCAGGCAAGCATTTTGCTGCTCCTGACATTATAAATGCAGACTTAACCATTGATGGATTTCAGCGCCATGGTTGTCATAAATCAGTTTGCAGCTCATCACCACGGAAACGATGACTACCATCGGGCGGATTATCTTCTGCCCTTTACTCAGCACCATCCGTGCGCCCAGACGTGCGCCGATAAACTGTCCCGCCATCATCACAAACCCCAGCACCCACACCACTTTGCCGCCAAGTATGAAAAACAGCAGGCCACCAAAGTTGGAGGTGAAATTCAGGACTTTTGCGTGTGCCGTGGCTTTTGCCAGATTAAACCCACATAACGTCACAAAAGCCAGTGCGTAGAAAGAACCGGCTCCGGGGCCGAAAAAGCCGTCGTAGAATCCCACACAACCGCCGCCGACCAGCGCATACGGCAGTGCATTTAAGCGCCTTGCCCGGTCGCTTTCCCCCAGACGCGGTGTCAGCAAAAAATACAAACCGATGCAGATAATCAGCACCGGTAAAACCTGACGTAACATGTCGGCGCGCAGATGCTGGATAAGGATCGCGCCGATCACCGAACCGGTAAAGGTACAGGCAATGTTCAGCTTCTGATCGTTAAGGTTCACCACGCCACGCCGCACAAAGTAAAGACTGGCGGAGAAAGATCCGCCGATCGATGACAGCTTATTGGTGGCAATTGCCTGCGCCGGTGACACACCTGCCGCCAGCAGCGCTGGCAGGCTGATCAGCCCGCCGCCACCTGCAATGGAATCAATGAAACCGGCAAACAGTGCAACGAAAAATAAAACAACCAAAACCCACGGGGCAACAATCAACCAGTCCATTTTTCTGTCAGCTCGCTATGCGTGGCGAAGGGTGAGTAAAACGTATTAAAGAACGTGTTTATCCAGCAGCGCCTGACACGAAGGCGGCAACGGAGGCGGCTCTTTTTTCACAGGGATCCCGCTGCCCGGCTTGGGTGGCAGGAACCAGCTTTGCAGCTCAGCGCCACAGCCATCACCCGGCGGCGGCGGTGCCTGATTCTCGCATTCGAGGTTACCTACCGGACAACGCAGACGAACGTGCATGTGTGCACGATGACCAAACCACGGACGCACCTTATGCAGCCATTCGCGATCCGTTCCGGCATCGAGGCAGAGTTGCTGTTTGATGGCCGGATTGACGAAGATCCGAACCACGTCTTTATCCTGCGCAGCCATTTTGATCAGCGTTTCGATGCGTGGCTGCCACTGAGCTGGCACAATGGATTTGCCGTTGGCGCTGACCAGATCGATAGGCTGCGGCCTGAGCAACATCTGTTCGCTCCAGCGCTGACGCGGCAGTTGCAGCCAGATATCTACATCCAGCCCGGACTGATGGCTGGCGTGACCGCTGCTGAAGCGCCCGCCGGCCGGCATCGCCATATCCCCGACCAGCATGGTGCCCAGCCCTTTTTGCTGAGCCTGTGTGCCCAGACGGGTGATAAACGCCAGTAAATCAGGCTGACCGAAATAGCGGCGCTGATCGGTACGCATCACCTGGTAGGCAGGCGAATTCAGCGGCAGTGGCTGTGCGCCAACCTGGCAACCGTTAGCATAACTGCCAATCGCTTCCGGCGTGCCGGAAATGGGCTGGGTAATTTTCTGCCACGGCGTTGCCGCCATGGCAGGTGCGCAAAGTGCCAGCGCCAGAAGACTGGCACAAACAGCACGAAATGCGGGGAGCGTGCGTAAAGGTTTCATCGGACAAATTACCAGCGTGGCACAGTGGAATGGACGTCGCCGTTCTGAGCACGCTGACGCAGTAAATGATCCATCAGCACGATCGCCATCATCGCTTCGGCAATCGGCACCGCACGGATCCCCACACAAGGATCATGACGACCTTTGGTGATCATCTCGACCTGCTCACCTTCACGGTTGATAGTGCGGCCGGGAACGGTAATGCTGGAAGTCGGTTTCAGCGCCAGATGGGCGATAACCGGCTGACCGCTGCTGATCCCGCCAAGAATGCCGCCCGCGTGGTTGCTTTGGAAACCGTCCGGCGTAATTTCGTCACGGTTTTCACTGCCGCGTTTAGCGACAACCGCAAAACCATCGCCGATTTCCACGCCTTTCACCGCATTAATGCTCATCAGCGCATGTGCCAGATCCGCATCCAGACGGTCAAACACGGGTTCGCCAAGGCCGACAGGCACGTGATCCGCCACGACGGTGATTTTGGCCCCGATCGAATCGCCTTCTTTTTTCAGCGCACGCATCAGTTCATCCAGCGCTTCCAGCTTGCCTGCATCCGGGCAGAAGAACGGATTGGTTTCCACCAGATCCCAGTCTTTCAGCTCGCAGGTGATATCGCCCATTTGCGACATATAACCGCGCACTTTAACGCCGAATTTTTCCAGCAGGTATTTCTTGGCCACCGCGCCTGCGGCCACACGCATCGCAGTTTCACGGGCGGAAGAACGACCACCGCCACGGTAATCGCGCACGCCGTATTTTTGCTCGTAGGTGTAATCGGCATGTCCCGGACGGAACACATCTTTGATTGCGCTGTAATCCTGCGAACGCTGATCGGTATTCTGGATAATCAGACCGATGCTGGTGCCGGTGGTCACGCCTTCAAACACGCCTGAAAGAATTTTCACTTCGTCGGCTTCACGACGCTGCGTGGTGTAACGTGAAGTGCCCGGACGACGACGGTCGAGATCGTGTTGCAGGTCAGCCTCGGTCAGCGAAATGCCCGGCGGCACGCCGTCAATAATACAGCCCAGTGCCACACCGTGGGATTCGCCAAAAGTGGTGACGCGGAAAAACTGCCCAATACTGTTCCCTGCCATCACGGCTCCTTAACCATTATGTTGATTGATTGCTGAATGACCGGCGCCATGCCGGTCATTATTGTCAAAGTGATTTCTCAGTCTTTGTATGCGCTGAATTCTTCCGCGCAATCGAGGAGTTGCTGTTTGGTCAGCATAAACACACCGTCGCCACCGTTTTCAAACTCCAGCCAGGTGAACGGGATCTCAGGATACTGATCCATCAGGTGCACCATGCTGTTGCCCACTTCGCAGATCAGCACGCCGTTATCGGTCAGGTAATCCGGCGCACAGGCCAGAATCCGGCGGGTCAGTTTCAGACCGTCGCTGCCGGAAGCCAGCCCCAGAACCGGCTCGTGGCGGTATTCCTGCGGCAGATCTGACATGTCTTCTTCGTCCACATACGGCGGATTAGTGACAATCAGGTCATATTGCAGCGGAGGCAATTCGCGGAACAGGTCAGAGCGGATTGGCGTGACCCAGTTCTCGATACCGTGCGTGTCGATATTGCGCTCTGCCACGGCCAGCGCGTCGGCAGAAATGTCGACGGCATCAACTTCAGTTTCAGGGAACGCGTAAGCGCAGGCAATGGCAATGCAGCCGCTGCCGGTACACATATCAAGAATGTGTTGTGGCTGTTCGCTCAGAATGCCGGAGAAACGGTTGCTGATCAGCTCGCCAATTGGCGAACGTGGCACCAGTACACGTTCATCGACATAGAATTCCATGTCGCAAAACCAGGCTTTGTTGGTCAGATAGGCCACCGGAATACGCTCATTGACGCGGCGGATCACACGTTCAACAATGCGGTGGCGCTCGCTGGATGTCAGGCGGGCGGTGTGCATATCTTCAGGGATGTCCAGCGGCAAAAACACGCTTGGCAAGACCAGTTGCACTGCTTCGTCCCACGGATTATCGGTACCGTGACCGTAATAGACATTGGCCGCGTTCAGGCGGCTGACGGTCCAGCGCAGCATATCCTGAATGGTATGCAGTTCACTGACAGCTTCGTCGACGAAAATTTTGTCCAATTTTATTCTCCAGGCAGTGCACGGGTTTTTAACAAACGTTTAACCCATTATTTGCCGCATAGTTTGCCACGAAGCCCGCCACAAATCAGCAGCTAGTCAACGTACTTGCGCGATGTCTCGAAGAATTTAACCCTGAGTTTTCTTTAAACCGCAGGGGGACGGAAGGTACACTGTCTGTATTGAGCGAAAATGACGATAAAAAAATGAAGAAAAAACACCTGCTCAGCCCCGAAGAAGCGGCGTTATTCCGCGAGGCTGTTCCAGGCATCAAGCGCCTGAAAAACGATACGATTACTCATCGCCCGCTACGGAAAAAGGTGGCAGAACTGTCGCCTAAAAAGCTGATTCAGGAACAGGTGGACGCGAGTTATTATTTTTCTGATGAATTCCAGCCAATGTTGCAGGAAGAAGGCCCGGTTCGCCACATCCGGCCAGACGTCAGTCATTTTGAATTGAAAAAATTGCGCCGCGGGGATTATTCACCCGAGCTGTTTCTGGATTTACATGGTTTAACGCAGAAAGAAGCCAAACAGGAACTGGGTGCGCTGATCGCCGCCTGCCGACGCGAACACGTTCATTGCGCCTGCGTGATGCACGGTCACGGCAAACATATTCTCAAGCAGCAAACCCCGCTGTGGCTGGCGCAGCATCCTGATGTCGAAGCCTTCCATCAGGCACCAAAGGAGTTCGGCGGCAACGCCGCCTTGCTGGTGCTGGTCGAACTGGATGATAAAATCAGCTGACTCCGTCCCAACCTTCAGAAACGAGAAAGGCACAGCCGAAGCTGTGCCTTTCTTTGTTTAGTTTTTCGTCCCGGAAAACTAAACCTTAGCCATCACCTGGCACGGGCTGAACTGCCAGTCAAAGGTGCCTTGCCCGGTTTCGCCGCTCAGTTCAACACTTGCCATCGCAGACGTGGCAAACATTGGCGGACAAACGCCAGGACACAACTCGGCCACCAGATAACCGACCAGCGGCAGGTGAGACACCACCAGTACCGCGCTGACGCCGGTCAGCGCCAGATGCTGCAGTTCACTGGCGACCAGAGCAGGATCTCCGCCCGGTGTCAGTTCTTTCAGAACATCAATCTCAACGTTGTCAGGCAGCGCCAGGCACTGGCGCACTTTTTCAAGCGTCTGCTGCGCACGCAGGTACGGACTGACCAGAACGCGGTCAATTTTGACGCCACGGCCATTCAGCCAGGCCGCCATATGTACTGATTCGTCACATCCGCATTCGCTTAACGGGCGAACCGAGTCGCTTGCAGCTTCGAGAACTGCATCACCGTGACGCATAATTACAACTTGCATATTGCACCGCTTTTGTTAACAAAAATAGCGCTATACAGAAACGCCTTGCGTGCTGTATTACCCATTGCCCAGCATTTCAATCACTGTCTGATTGATGTTTCTCACTACAAGATAGCTGTCAGGCAGTACATCCACTTAACACGCTGTGCCCCCATGCTTTGCAGGGTAAGCATCAGCGGTCGGGCATTTTGCCTGAAACTTCACGTAAAGAAAACGCTGTTTTTTACACCAACCCTTACCGCTTGTAAACCATTCCGGCGATTATTTAACCACCCGGGTTGTAGATCAATCATTTGGGATTGTTTCTGTACAAAGTCATTCTCACCCTAAAAAAGATCCCGCGGGCATTTTGTCTGGCTGCAGGCAAGATCTGTCCCAGATTCTCGCGAAACTCAGCAATAAGCAGTGACCACAATCACACTTCACTGACCTTTTCGCGCGCCCCGCCATCTGAACAGAACAGTTCACCCTGCTGCGCCCGGCGTAATAACCCTGCGCATGGGGTGAAGCGCTCACCATACTGCTGCGCCAGACGCTCCAGCGTTTTCACCACACTGGCGAGGCCCAACTGGTCCATGTAACGGAACGGACCTCCCCGGAATGGCGGGAAACCAATCCCGAACACGGCACCCAGATCGCCATCGCGCGCACTGCGGATGACGTTCTCGTCAAGACAGCGCACGGCTTCGTTGAGCATCAGCATCACGCAGCGTTGTGCAATCTCATCTTCTGACTGCTGCGCTTTTGGCGTGACATTCAGCAGACGGTAAATCGCCGGATCGACCTGTTTCTTCTTCGCCGCCGCCCGCCCTTTCTGCCCGTAAAAATAGAAACCTTTACCATTTTTACGTCCTTTGCGGTCATCTTTCAGCACGGCATCAAAACCCGATGGTGCGGCAAAACGCTCACCAAAAGCGTCCACCAGGATCGGGCCAATTTTCGTGCCGACATCAATGCCCACTTCATCGAGCAACTGGATGGGGCCGACCGGAAAACCAAAATTTACCAGCGCTTTGTCAATGTGATCGACCGGTTCGCCATTGATTAAGCAGCGCGCGGCTTCATTGATGTAAGGGGCAAGAATGCGGTTTACGTAGAATCCGGCACGGTCGCCGACCACAATCGCCGTTTTCCCCTGTTTCTTCGCCAGCGAGACGGTTGTCGAAATAGTCTGCGCACTGGTGCCCGCATGGGGGATCACTTCCACCAGCGGCATTTTATCGACCGGGCTGAAGTAATGCAGCCCGATCACCTGTTCAGGGCGACTGGCCTGCTCTGCAATCTTGTGGATAGGCAACGAAGAAGTGTTTGACGCGAAAATTGTGTGCAGTGCGGCGTTTTGCTCTATTTCCGCTACCATAGACTGCTTGAGCGATAAATCCTCAAACACCGCTTCCACCACGATATCCGTCTGCGCAAAACCGCTGTAATCCGTGGTGCCGGAAATCAGCATCATCTGCCGTTGCTGTTCAGTGCGTGTCAGCCTCCGGCTGCGCACCTTTTTCTCCAGCAAATCCCAGCTGTATTTCAGCGCATGGCGGATGCCTTCGTGATTAATGTCTTTAATCCGCACCGGCAGACCGGCTTTGATGGCAGTCACATGCGCAATACCGCCGCCCATCAGGCCTCCCCCGAGGATGCCTACCCGGCGTACCGGCAAGGGTTCGGCATCGCCGCCCTTTTCTTTTTTCAGCGCGGTGGAGGCAAAAAACAGGCTGCGCAATGCGGCTGATTCCGGCGTCATCACCAGCTCGCCAAAAGCGTTGGCTTCGGCCTGATAACCATTACCGCTGCCCTGATCCAGACCGGTTCTCACCACATCAATGATTTTTTCGGTGGCCGGATAATTGCCATGCGTTTTTGCCCGGGCTTGCTTGCGCACAAAATGGAACAGCACACTTTTGCCCAGAGGCCCCCCCGCCAGACGCGCCTGCCACGGTAATGGCGGACGCGATTTACGCCCTTTTGCCACACGTTCCAGCGCGGTTTGCAGCAAAACAGAATACGGCACGGCATCATCTACCAGCCCCATTCTCAGCGCCTGTTTTGCGCGAATACTGCGACCGGTTAACATCAACTCCAGCGCTTTCGGCGCGCCGATCAGCCGCGGAAGGCGTTGCGTACCGCCGGAGCCCGGCAATAAACCCAGTTGCACTTCCGGCAGACCAAGCTGCGTTTTTTCATCCAGCGAACACACGCGGGCATGGCACGCCAGCGCCAGTTCCAGTCCGCCACCCAAACAGGCTCCATGAATGGCGGCTACCACCGGCACAGAAAATGAGGCGATTTGCGCCATCACCGTCTGGCCTTTTTGCGCTAACTGAGTGGCTTCGGCGGCCGTCTGACAACCCGAAATCATGCTGATATCTGCGCCGGCAATAAACGAGTCTGTTTTACCGGAAATCAGCACCAGACCTTTCAGGCCGGGATATTGCTGCGCTTTCTGCAAAATGGTGCAGATTTGCTGAGCAAATTCAGCCTTTAAGGTATTCACTTTTTCACCGGGAACATCAATGGTGATAATCCCGACCTGTTCTGCGGTAAATATCAGTGAAAAAGCGGAAGCCGGTTCAGCGGCATCCGTGTCTGTCGTATTCAGGTTTTGCATATTATCGCTCATTGCGCGGCCTCCAGAATCATTGCCGCGCCTAAGCCACCGGCGGCACAGGCGGTCGTCAGCCCGTATTTTCCGCCACGACGGCGTAACTCATGCAGCGTCTGGGTAATCATTCGTGCACCGGTTGCTGCAAAAGGATGTCCGTAGGCCAGCGAACCGCCCAGAACGTTGAATTTATCCCAGTCTATTTCGCCAACAGCCTGACTGCGCCCAAGTTTTTCACGGGCAAATTCCTCACTGGCCAACATGTTGATATTGGCCAGCGTCTGCGCGGCAAACGCTTCGTGCATATCAATAAGATCCAAATCGCCCAGCGTCAGTCCAGCGCGATCCAGCGCCAGCGGCGTGGCGTAAGCCGGGCCGAGAAGCATATCCTCCCAGACGTCGATGGCAGCAAACGCAAAACTTTTCAGATAGCCAAGCGGTTCCAGGCCTAGCTCACGCGCGCGGGATTCGCTCATCATTAATACCGCCGCCGCGCCGTCAGTCAGCGGTGTGCTGGTGGCGGCAGTGACGGTGCCGTGTTTGCGGTCAAACGCCGGACGCAATTTAGCGTACTGGCTGATTTCAGAATTCAGGCGGATGTTGTTGTCTTTTTGCAGCACTTCACGATACGGAGGAACCTGCGTCGCCATCACCTGCGAGGTTAAATAACCCTGCTCCCACGCCTGCGCGGCCAGCGTGTGTGAACGGTGCGCCAGCTCATCCTGTTGCGCACGGCTGATATGATGACTTTTCGCCATCTGCTCAGCAGTATCGCCCATGCGCAGGCCGGTAGAATATTCGGCCACCGCTGGCGGCACCGGCAGTAAATCCCGCAGTTTCAGTTTGCTGAAAATGGAAAGACGCTGTGACAGCGTGCGTGCTTTACTGACATCCACCAGTGCGCGGGCCAGTCGTTTGCTGACGCCAATCGGCAATACCGAAGAAGAATCCGCTCCGCCTGCGATCCCGACATGCACCATACCGCTCATAATGCTTTCGGCCACGTTGGCGACTGCCTGAAAACTGGTGGCGCAGGCACGTGAGACGCTGTACGCATCGGTCGACACATGCATGCCGGTGCCGAGCACAATTTCGCGGGCGATATTCGGCGCTTCCGGCATCTGGACCACCTGGCCGAAAACCAACTGATCGATGTGCTTCGGGTCTATCCCACTTTTTGCCAGCAGCTCACTGACCACAATTTTACCGAGATCAACAGCAGGAATGCCGTGATAGGCGGTGGCCTGTTTCGCAAACGGCGTGCGCAAGCCGTCGACAATCGCAATGCGATCGCCCTCACGCGTTACCAGTGGAACGACTTTATTCATACAAGCTCCTGAGAAAAAATAGGGTCTTAAGAGGTCAGACCTGATAACTCAGTTTTAACTATGTATTTACATTTGGCAAAGCGAAAGGGAGTGAAGTGCGAGCAACAGCAAATTTTTCTGAAATAAGAATGAGAAGAAAAACCGGCGGGGAGAAATTACGGACAAAAAAATACCGCTCATATAAGCGGTATTTAAATAAGCGAGGTGAAATTATCTTAACGCTAACTGGAAGATCATGGTTTCAGCCTGACAGCTAAACGTGAAATCGATATTCAGTTCGACGCCGCCATCCACTTTTGCGATACGGCTGTTGATTTCGCATGGCTCAGATTCAACGCCGCGTGCACGTTCGGTCAGGGCTTGCAGGGTTTCTTTTGCCTGAGCTTCGGTTTCGAAAACGCGGCTATAAGAGGCGGTGCAATCGGTGTTATCCATGATAGTCCCCACATCGACACAGCAGCAGGCTGCGGTTTCTTCCGCACCACATTTGTTGATGGAATGCAGAGGTTGGGTGGATTTAGAGGACATGGTTACGTCAGACATAATTTTCTCCCCGGCATCAACGGCAACGTCCACCGTCTGGCCTGTTTGCGAATAAGGTTTTATTTCCAGCCTGTATTTTACGCCACTGTTCTGACAACACACTAGCACTGACTTATTATGTGCCTTTCAGGTGATCCAGATCACGTATATGTAAGTAATCGATGATAAGAACGTCATTGTTCTCACTTTAACGTTTCTTAATTGAACTTTTATTGTTGGTTTTTTGTTAAGTGGATCCAATTTCTTGCATCAAATAAGAAATATCAATGAAACATTATTGCAACTACACCACAGGTCAGACCTATACTTCGCTCACTGGTCTGATTTGTCAGACTGATAACGGACCCTACAATCCCGCGCTCATTGTTACTCCATGTAACATTGTTTGATAAAAAACATAAAATTGAGGTTTTGGTCATGAACCAGAAAAACCTGTTTAAAAGATCAGCTCTGGCAGCTGCAGTGGCAATTGTTTCCTCCAACGTTTATGCAGCAGGTTTTCAGTTAAATGAATATACCGCTGCGGGGCTAGGCCGCTCTTTCTCGGGTGAAGGTGCCATCGCTGATACCGCCGCATCCGGCAGCCGTAACCCGGCAACCATGACCATGTTTGATCGTCCTTCCTTCTCAGCAGGTGCGATTTATATCGACCCGGATGTCAAAGTGACGGGCAACTCGCCGGTTACAGGCAGGAGCACCGATGCGGATAACATTGCACCGAATCAGTGGGTACCTAACCTGCACTTTATTATGCCGCTCAATGATCAATGGGCAGTCGGTGCCTCGGCTACGTCAAACTACGGTCTGGCGACAGAGTTCAGCGATAATTATCCGGCAGGCCCGATCGGCGGCGAAACTGACCTCACCACCGTCAACACTAACTTAAGCGTTGCTTACCGTTTGAACCAGCATTTCAGCTTCGGCCTGGGCTTTGATGCCGTTTACGCGAAAGCGAAATTCCGTCGTACCGCCGGTGAACTGGTGCCGATTCAAACCGGCGGCCGTCTGCCCGCGGATACTGAAGCCGCCAAGCTGAAAGGCAATGAGTGGGGCTACGGCTGGAACGCCGGTATCCTGTATGAAGTGGATGATAATAACCGCTACGGCTTCACCTACCGTTCTGAAGTGAAAATTGACTTCGACGGCGAATACCGTAACGGCATTCCGAAAGCGTTAGGCGGCACAGGCGGCCAGACCGTGCCGGGATCCCTGACCCTGAACTTGCCTGAAATGTGGGAAATATCCGGCTATAACCGCGTGGCACCAAAATGGGCGATTCACTACAGCATGGCTTACACCAGCTGGAGCCAGTTCCAGGAGCTGAAAGCGACCGGTTCTAACGGCCAGACGCTGTTCCAGAAAGATGAAGGCTTCCATGATGCTTACCGCATCGCGTTGGGTACCACCTACTACTACGATGATAACTGGACGTTCCGTACCGGTATCGCCTTCGATGACAGCCCGGTTCCGGCAGATAACCGCACCATTTCTATTCCGGATCAGGACCGCTTCTGGGTTTCCGCCGGGACGACTTACGCCTTCAATAAAGACGCGTCTGTGGATGTGGGTGTCTCCTATATGCATGGTCAGACCGTGAATATCAGTGAGAAAGTCGCTAACGGTGTACCGAATTACGAATACCAGGCCAAAGGGACCGCCATGCTGTACGGCGCGAACTTTAACTACAGCTTCTGATGAACTGAGTAATACGCCTGATATGAAAAAAGCGCCGGAAGGCGCTTTTTTGTGTGTCCGGAACGGTTATTCCGAGTCGATATCTTTCAGGTCGCCCTGAATCAGTGCGGCGTTCGGATTTTCCTGCGGTGTCAGCTGACCGCCTCTTGCCAGGAAATCATGACGCTGGAAGTAAGCCTCACGGATAAACAGATACGGATCAGAAGAGTTACGGATCAGGCCATCAGAATCGAGCAGTTCTGCACGGGTTTCCACCCCTTCCAGTACCCATTTACCGGCTGACATCCAGAAGGTCAGATAGCTGAGCATCGGATACAAATCATCAACCATGTCGCCACCTTCGTCACGAATGGTCGCGCTGCCATAACCTGGCAGAACCACATACGGACCGTAGCCGACGCCGTAATGGCCCAGAGTGCTGCCGAAGCCCTGCGCCTCTTCACGCGCCAGTTTCGGATTTGCCATCCCGGCAACGTCGATCAGACCGCCCATCCCTAAAATTGTGTTCAGGAAGAAGCGGTTGAAGTGGATCGCTGCCCGGTACGGATCGCCTTTCAGCAAGGAGTTAACCATGCTGGCCGGTTCATCCAGATTGCTCAGGAAGTTGCTGGTGCCGTTACGCGCCGGTTGTGGCACATAATCACGCCACGCTACCGCGACAGGCCGCACCAGGTACGGATCCATATAGTTATAGTTGAAGTCGAACATCACCCGGTTGAAACCTTCGAGCGGATCAGAACGTCCCTGCGGTTCGCTGTCCGATGATCCGGACGTACCGGCACAACCGACCAGTAAAACTGTCGCAAACGCCAGCCCAGTCAGGCGTAAGTTCATGGATATCTCCCTGTTTTTGATCGTCGGTTCCTTATTATGGAACCTGCTGATTAATGTCGATGCTGACCTGACCGTTACCGGTAAAATCAGTCAGCGGACTGTCGCCGTACCAGTCACCTGAGGCTGGCGTTGCCAGACCATTTTGTGAAATACGAACGCGTACTTTTAATTGATGCAGCGAAGAAAGCAAGCGTTCCGGCATCATTGCGTTGCTGTCATCGACGGTGACCGCCAGCGGGAAGCGGCTCAGCGGCAGTTTTTTCACCGCAACCGGCACCGGACTGCTGCCATCCGTCACCGAAATAAAGACCGTGCCATTCTGCGGAAGTTTCCCCTGAGCCCCGGCAGAAAGCGTGACATTGACCGCCAGTTTAACCTGATCCAGCCCCGCTTTTTGTTTTGCCTGCGCAATGCTGGCGTTGACCATTTCAAGGCGTTTGTCACCGGCTGGCAGGATTTTCTGCATAACCTCCCATGCACCAATGGCTTGCGGGTAGTGGCCCTGTTCGTATTCATTATAGGCCAGCAGACTTAACACACGCAGATCACCCTGAGATTTTTCCAGCATACTGCGTAAAAGATTGCCGCCGGTAAGGTTATCCTGCGGATCAGACGAACGGGTTAACACTTCGGCATAACCGAGTTTGACTGACATATCGTCCGGCGCAAGCTCATAGGCATGGGCATAAGCCTGCGTGGCGGTGGCGGCATTATTGAGCGCCATCCCGACACGGCCAAGCATCACCCAGTCCTGGACATTATGCGGATTTGCCTGCAAATCGGTACGCAATCCGAGCCCTAAATCCTGCACGTCCGTGGCGGTCAGCGGCGCGCCGTGGTCATCAGCAATGCGGTGGCGTAAATCGGGCATACGCTGCATGACCTGATCCCACGCACTCACCTGCCCCAGACCACCGGCGTAGAGATACACACCCAGCGTGATCATCACCAGCAAGATGGCGCCCGGCACCAGCGTCCAGCGGCCAATAGGCTGCGTGGCGACGGGCATCTGCCCGGCGGGAATGTCCGTCAGCAGGTTTTCCTGTAATTCCTGGATGTGCGCCGGACGTTCATCCACCACGCCCTGCGCTTCATCTTCTTCCAGCTCACTCAGACGGTGATGGTAAAACGCTTTGTTCAGCGCATCGCGGGAGGTATGTTCCGCCCGGTCGCCACGGATAACCGGCACGATAAACAGCGCCAGTGCAATAACCAGCATCACTACAATGCACAGCCAAAAAATACTCATGATCCTTTCCTGTCGCTGTCTTTAAGTAACTGCGCCAGGCGCTGTCTCTCTTGTTCTGACATTGATGTGGCCGTGTTTTCAGTGCGCGCAGCCCCCCGGCGGGAACGCATGAAAATCATGCCTGCGCCGATAACAATCACCAGCACCGGCCCGAGCCACAAAATGATTGTCGAGGGCGTGACCGGCGGTTCGTAAGTCACGAAATTGCCATAACGCGCCACCATATACGCGACGATTTGCTGTCTGTCCTGCCCTTCATTAAGCAACTGAAACACCTTGGTGCGCATATCGGCGGCGATAATCGAATCCGACGCGGCAATATTGGTGTTCTGACATTTCGGGCAGCGCAACTGCGCCGTGATGTCCCGGTAAGCCTGTTCCTGTTCCGGCGATTTGAACTGATACGTGTCGATGGAGGCGAACGCGCTGACACTCAGCAGCATGCCCAGCAACAACGCAGGCAGCGATGAAATCAGTCTCATACATTGCCTCCGTATTTTTTGTACAGCGGCAGAACTTCGGTCTGCCAGACTTTTTCGTTTAAGTCACCGGCATGGCGATAGCGGATAATGCCCTGCCCGTCGATCAGGAAGGTTTCCGGCGCACCGTAAACACCCAGATCTAACCCGAGCATGCCGTCGCCGTCATACAGGCTGAGCATGTAAGGATTGCCCAGCGTATTGAGCCAGTTCACCGCTTTCTGCCGGTCGTCTTTGTAGTTCAGACCGACCACGCGGACACCCTTTGCTGCCAGCGTATTGAGATAATCATGCTCGGCGCGGCAGGTCGGACACCATGTCGCCCAGACATTAAGCAGCATCGGTTTGCCATCGCGCAGCACCGACTGATCGTAGGTTTTGCCCACCTGCGCCAGCGATTCCAGCTTGAACACCGGCACCGGTTTGCCAATCAGGGCTGATTCCAGCAGCGTCGGATCATCGCCGTTGGCATTGCGGGTCAGTTGCACCAGAAAAGCCGCGGCCAGCGCCAGGAACAAGATCAGCGGAATAAAGAGGAGTTTACGGTTCATGCTTCTTCAGCCTCCGCCAGACCTTGCTTCTTAAGTTTTTTACTCATGCGATAACGCGGATCGAGAATACACAGCACGCCACCGGCCGCCATAAACAGGCCACCGAGCCAGATCCAGCGGACAAAGGGTTTGTAGTACAACCGTACCGCCCATGAGCCATCGTCCATCTCTTCGCCGAGCGCCGCATACAGGTCGCGCGCCAGATTGCCGTCAATCGCCGCTTCGGTCATCATGCTGCGCGCCACGCTGTAGAAGCGTTTTTCCGCGTGCAGCGTGGTGACTTGCTTGCCGTTTTGCGTCACATCAATATTGGCCTCACCGCCGGTATAGTTCGGGCCGGTGATATCGCGAACGTCGCGGAAGATAAAGTGATAATCATGAATATCCACGGTATCGCCGGACTTCATGCGGACATCACGCTCAACGCTGTAATTCTGGCTAAACGCGATGCCGATCACCGTCACCGCAACACCCAGATGGCCGAGCACCATGCCCCAGTGGCTGCGGGAAAGTTTGGTCAGACCGCGCCAGAATGAGTGACGGTGCGTGGCACGTTCGTGCAGCTCCATCAGCGTCAGCACAATCACCCACACCGACATCAGCAGTCCGACTACGGTCATGCCGACAATTTTATCCTGTAACAGCCACGGCAGAAGAATCGACAATACCAGCGTGACCAACAGCGCCACGCCCAGACGACGCCACAGTTTGCTGGGTTCATCACGACGCCAGCGCACCAGCGGCCCGATACCTAACAACAGCGCCAGCGGTGCCATCAGCCAGGTAAACATCGTATTAAAGAAGGGTTCACCGATAGAAATACTGCCCAGCCCGAGCTGTTTGTGGATAAGCGGCAGCAGCGTACCGAGCAGCACCACCAGCATCGCGGCGACCAGCAATACGTTGTTGCCCAGCAGATAACTTTCGCGGGAATGCAGCTCGTGACGGCCCGGCGCACGCACCGAGTTGCCTTTGAAGGCGTACAGCAGCAGCGAGCCACCAATCACAATCACCAGGTAAGCCAGGATAAACATGCCGCGTGCCGGATCAGAGGCAAACGAGTGAACCGAGACCAGCACGCCGGAACGCACCAGAAAAGTGCCGAGCAGGCACAGCGAGAACGCCGTGATGGCCAGCAGCACCGTCCAGGCTTTGAACGTCCCGCGCTTTTCGGTGACGGCGAGCGAGTGGATCAGCGCCGTACCGGCCAGCCACGGCATAAAAGAAGCATTTTCAACCGGATCCCAGAACCACCAGCCGCCCCAGCCTAATTCGTAATACGCCCACGCCGATCCGAGTACGATACCGATGGTCAGAAACACCCAGGCGGCTTGTGTCCACGGCCGCGACCAGCGCGCCCATGCGGTATCCAGACGCCCTGCCATCAGCGAAGCAATCGCGAAAGCAAAGGCCACCGAGAAACCGACATACCCCATGTACAGCAATGGCGGATGGAATATCAGGCCGATGTCCTGTAACACCGGATTCAGGTCGCTGCCGTCCACCGGGAAATTCGGCAGCGAGCGGATAAACGGGTTGGACGTCAGCAGAATAAACAGCAGGAATCCGCCGGTGATCATGCCCATCACCGCCAGCACGCGCGCCACGGCATCCTGCGGCATACGGCGGCTGAACAGCGCCACGGCAAGCGTCCAGCAACTGAGTAATAACACCCACAGCAGCAGCGAACCTTCGTGCGCTCCCCAGGTGGCGGCCACGCGGTAATACACCGGCAGGCGGGTATTGGAATTATTGGCAACATAGGCGACGGTGAAATCATTCACCACAAACGCATGCACCAGAATAATAAAGGCCAGCGCGATGCAGGCGAACATGCCGTAAGACAACGGACGCGCCATCGCCATCATCCGGCTGTCCTGACGGGCCGCGCCCCACTGCGGATAAATACTCAGTAACACCGCCAGCCCTAATGCCAGACAGAGTGCAAATGTTCCCAGTTCCGGCATCATGAGCGGTCGTTTCCTTTATTGTTACCCACGTAGGCCGAAGCCGGTCCTTTGTGGTTTTCTTTCATGGCGTCGGCAACTTCCGGCGGCACATATTTTTCGTCGTGTTTTGCCAGCACCTGAATGGCATTCACCACATTCCCCGGTTCCATCACGCCCTGCGCCACCACGCCCTGCCCTTCACGGAACAGATCCGGCAGGATGCCGTTATAGGTCACGGCAATCGCGCCGCGCGCATCATAAATTTTAAAACTCACCTGCAGGCTTTTCGGGTCACGTTTCACCGAACCGGGCATCACCATGCCGCCGATGCGCAGGCGCTGGCCGACGGTCGGCATTTCGTGGTCCTCGCCTTTGCCCTGCAATATTTCACTGGGTGTATAAAACAAATCAATGTTGGAGCGCAGCGCGTACATCACCAGTGAAATGCTCAGACCAAGGCCGATCAGCACCACCAGCGCCAGCGACAGCCGTTTTTTACGACGTGGATTCACAATAACTTCTCCCCGGAGGTGTCCGGTTCTTCCAGCGGTGACGTCTGTGCGCCTGGCTGTTTTTTAGACTGAGACTGACTGATGCGTTTTTCGCGTGCCTGACGACGACGGACGTCGCCGAGGATCTGCCGGTGCTGAATACAGGTATGCGCCACCAGCATGATCAGCGAGAGCAGCGTCGCGGCGACCGACAGCCAGACATAAAAGGCGTAGCCGCCCATCGCAAAAAAATCATGCCAGCTTGAGAATGCAGGGCTCATCCGCGACGCTCCTTATTCACAAGACCGGCCACCCACGGACGCAGACGTTCCTGAACCAAAATCAGGTTACGTAAACGCATCAGGGTCAGGGTAATAAAGAAGAACAGGTAACCGAAAATTGCCCAGCGCAACGGATAACGCATGCTCGGGTCGATGGTTTGCTGCATGTTGGTGGACCCCTGATGCAGCGTGTTCCACCACTGTACGGAGTAATGGATGATGGGAATGTTCACCACGCCGACCAGCACCAGAATACCGGCGGCACGCCCGGCCAGACGGCGGTCGTCGAAGGCGTTATACAGCGCAATGACACCGAGATACAGAAACAGTAGCACCAGTTCGGACGTCAGACGCGCATCCCACACCCACCAGGTGCCCCACATCGGTTTGCCCCATGCAGAGCCGGTAACCAGTGCAATAAATGTGAAAACAGCGCCGACCGGTGCCATCGCAGCAACGGCCAGATCGGACATTTTCATCTGCCACACCAGACCGATAAACGCCGCGATCGCCATCCCGCTGTAAATCCCCATCGACCAGATCGCCGCCGGAACGTGGATATACATAATCCGGTAACTGTTACCTTGCTGGTAATCCGGCGGTGCATAGCCAAAACCCCATACCCAGCCGATCAGCAGGCAGGCAAGCCCCAAAATCCCGAGCCAGGGAATGAACCGGCCACAGACGTGGTAAAGCCGTTCTGGCCTGGCGAGTTGATGTAACCATTTCCACATTGTTATCGTTGCTCACTCTAAAATGTCACTGTGTGTTATGCCATGGAACCTCGGTGGGTTCTTGCGCGGTCAGCGATAAATCACCCGCACTTATTATTGGCATCTCTATTGTTCACTATAGAGAAGTGTGATGTTAGTCAAAGGTTGCGTTTTTTCTTCTCTATTGTAACGACACGTAAAATAATTCTATGTTGGGGCCAGATTCATAGTTAACCCTAAATAATTCGAGTTGCAGGACTAAATCTGCTGTAAGCAGATTTAGAACGCTGCTTGCAGCGGCCCCTCCAGGGGTGAAGCCGCAGGCTGAGTAACGCGGCAAACGACGCCATCCCGATGAGCTTACACAAGTAAGTGATTCGGGTGGCGAAGAGCAGCCAACGCATCTGCAGCTCGAAGTATGACGGGTTAGTGGATACTCACTCGCAGAGCAGCGGCCGTAGCAAACGGAGCCAGAGTGGCACTGCCCGCCAGCATCGCGCCAAGAATGGCCAGATAACCGCCGATGGGCATCGACATTGATGCGGCATCAATCGCGCCGGTGGCAAAAATCAGCACCGGAATATACAGCGGCAACACCAGCAGGCTGAGCAGAACGCCGCCCTTGCGCAACCCGACGGTCAGCGCCACGCCAATCGCGCCGATAAAACTCAGCGTCGGCGTGCCCAGTAAAATCGTCAGCGCGACGGCTTTCCAGGTTTCAAAATCCAGCGAAAGCAGCAGCGCAATCAGCGGTGAGAGGATCAGTAACGGTAATCCCGTCACCACCCAGTGAGCACATACTTTCCCCAAAACCGTGATTGCCAGCGGCGAAGGCAATAACAACAGTTGCTCAAGCGTGCCATCGAGATAGTCATCACGGAACAATCTTTCCAGTGCCAGCAGGGAGGACAACAGCGCGGCGACCCAGACAATGCCGGGCGCAATGCGCGCCAGCAGTTTAGGCTCAGGGCCGATCCCTAACGGGAACAGCGTAATCACAATCAGGAAAAACCACAGCGGGTTAATGATTTCAGCGCTTTTGCGAAAGGCAATTTTCAGTTCGCGGCGCAGGACTTTCGTAAACATTCCTTTTCTATCCCCTTCGCGTCACACCGGCTCTGCGCTGGTCAGACGAAGTTTCCGCACGTCGCGGTTAACGCCCTGCAAATCCTGGTGCGTGGTCAGCAACACCATTCCGCCCTGCTGCGCATGCTGTTCAAACAGCGCTGTCAGTGTGGCAACGCCTTGTTTATCAATGGCGGTCAGCGGTTCATCGAGGATCCATAACGGCGCATCACTCAGCCACAGACGCGCCAGAGCGACGCGGCGTTGCTGCCCGGCAGACATCTGCGCCACCGTCACATCTTCATAACCCAGCAATCCGACGTTTTCCAGTGCCTGGTAAATCGCTTCCGCGCTGGCGTTACCTTTGACCGTCGGGCCGTTCACAGACAGATAGAAGGCAAGGTTTTCAAACGCAGTAAGCACTGACTTTACGCCGGGCTGATGGCCAAGATACAAAAGCTGCTGATGGAAAATATCGCGCTGACGGCGGGTACTCACGCCCTGCCAGCGGACTTCACCGGCGTCCGGCGAGGACAACCCGGCAAGAATACGCAGTAAACTGGTTTTACCGGCACCGTTGCGGCCTTCAATCTGCACCACTTCACCCGGTTCGACAGTAAAACTTAAGCCGCTAAACAGGGGTCGTTCATCACGAACACAGCTCAGATTCAGGGCTTCAAACATGGTGATGTCTCTTATTTTTCACAAGTGTGCATCATATCACAGGCGTCAGGCGCGACGCAGCTTAGGCAGGCACAGTTTACCCGGCTGAAAAACCTGAAATCCGGCCAGCACCCTCTGAAATGTTCCATAAGGTTCATGGGTTAACGGTTTGTAACTTTTTTGTATACCTGCTCATAATTTCCCTGCCTCGCCTATGCTTACTCATGGATATGTCTGCAATCACTTTGCTTTACTTTTGGGGAACCACAATGGCCGGAGAAAAACAGCATCACGATGACAACGATGTTGACAGCGACGAACATACGCAGGGGAAGGAAATCGAGACCGGCGAAGATAACCTGCCGTCGAAAGCGGCCGCCGTTCACGAAGTTATCCGCATGGAAGGTGAAAAAGAGCTTGAGCGCGACGGACAGGCGTTACTGTGGTCGGCGATTGCCGCCGGATTGTCGATCAGCGCCTCACTGATGGCGAAAGGTATTCTTCATGCCCGCCTGCCTGATACACCGGAACGCTTCTTCATTGAAAATATCGGTTATACCGTCGGGTTCATTATTGTGATCATGGCGCGCCAGCAGTTATTTACCGAAAACACCGTGACCGCCGTGTTACCCATCATGCAAAAACCGACCGGCAGAAACATTCTGCTGCTGCTGCGTTTATGGGGCATCGTGCTGGCAGGTAATGTCATCGGCGGCGGACTGGCGGCGCTGGTGTTTCATCTGGTGCCCTTTTTCGATACCGCGACCGACGAAGCGTTTCGCACCATCAGTATGGAGATCATGAAGAAAGACCCTCAGGGCATGTTTGTCGGCGGCATGGTGTCCGGCTGGCTGATTGCCACCATGGTGTGGATGATCCCCTCTGCCGGTACCGCCAAACTGTGGGTGATCATGCTGATGACCTATATGGTGGCGATCGGCGACCTGACGCACATCGTCGTCGGCTCGGTTGAAATCCTCTATCTGGTATTCTCGGGCGCCATCCCCTGGTATGAATTTATCTGGCCGTTCGCCCTGCCGACGCTGGCTGGCAACATCTTCGGCGGCACGTTTATCTTCGCGCTGATAAGCCACGCGCAGATCCGCAACGACATGAGTAATCAGAAGAAAGCCGAAGCGAAGAAAGCGGAACGGGAAGCCGCCAAAAAAGAGGCCGCGAAGCCCTGAGTGGCGAGGAAACAACCAAACGACAGCCTGGTATCTTATTATTACCAGAAAAATGGGTATACTACGCGGGCGCTCTCCACAGGCGCCCGTGTCTCCTTAGTTAAACGGATATAACAAGCCCCTCCTAAGGGCTAGTTACAGGTTCGATTCCTGTAGGGGACACCATAACCACTTTCCACGACATCCCGCCAAGTACAAAAAACCCATTAAAATCATAAAGTAAAACAGAAATAACATCCCATTCAATCCCATAGAAACCCATGACAGCCCATTTTTTCTCGGGTATAAAAGCGGGTATAATTGGTTCGATAAAATTTGTACCCGTCGAACTAAGGAAATTTCATGCCATTAACTGACACAGGCATCAGGGGCTCGAAGCCAAAAGACAAACCCTATAAACTCAGTGATTCCAAGGGGTTATATCTTCTGGTGCATTCTAATGGTTCGAAGTATTGGCGCTTCAGACGCACTATTAATGGGAAGGACACCACTCGGGCGTTAGGCATGTAAACAAGTGGGGCGTATCGTAGATCGCTTTGCCCTGCTGGCCGTGGCGGGCGAGCTGGCCTCGCTTGCAGGCATAACCGGATGGCCATCCGGCGAGGCGCTTCGCGCCGCACAAGCCTGTCTTGATGCGTGGCTGAAAGACCGTGGCCACTCTGCCAATCAGGAAGAAGCGGATGCGCTGGAGCGGATACGGCGTTTCATCACGGCCAATCAGTTCACCCGTTTTGCAGACTGGAATGATGATAAAAACCGGCCTGCCAATATGGTGGGCTATCGCAGAGTGGTAAGAGGTGATAATGCCAGTGATGCGGTGACCACTTTTTACGTATTGCCAAGCGGCTGGAAAGAGATTTGCGGCACATCAGACCAGAAGAAAACCGCCCAGCTGTGCCGTGAAAACGGCTGGATCACTGAAACCAGCGAAAACCGGATACAAAAGCAAATTCGCCTGCCAGAAATAGGGCCGAAGTTTGTTTACGTGCTCAATCAGGAGGTCATCGGCTGAGGTCAGTGCCTCGCGTATCTTATTTTATTATTAATCCATGTAGTACATGTCGTACACCGCGTACAAGCTATGATATTTAAAGGGTTTTTCATGTACTACATCGGCAATAGCGTGTAGTACATGTCGTACACGGCTGATTTGTCATTACATGCACCCAACTGTACTACATGTACGCGGTGTAAATGTGGCATGTAGTACAGGATTTTACATTGCGAATCATAGCTGTACGCACCTGTACTACATGTACGCGCCGAGAATTACTGAATAATACAGAAACCCGAAGCGTTTATTTCTGGCAGGCGTTTTTTTCATCGCCCGACGGGTGACAAATACCCTCAACAGTTTGTCAGCGTGTCCTTCGCGCCTGAAGAGTAATTTACCGGCTGTTTCACAGACTGCGGCTGAGAGGAAAGAGTCAAATCCCCAAGATGTAGCGCATTTCTGCCCGCGCCGGCAGGGTCTTTGATTGCTAACATCATGCCTTCAATTAACCGCATGGCATCACGCTGAGTGAGTGTGATTTGCTGGGTGCCGAGTTTGAGTGTGAGCATTGATATTTCCCCTTTCTTTTCTGAAGTTATTAGCGATATGCTTAGATTACAGCATTGAAAAATATGCGTTAGCTTCCGCCGTTCTGTCGTCCACAGTACGTCCTGCCTCAATAGAAACGCTCTCCGGTCAGGCTCATAATTATTGATATTAACCGACCCAATGTGAGAGCCATTTATGAAACCCAATACGCCTGAGTCAGAATTATCGCCTGCCGTTCAGCAGGCTATTTCGCGTTATCTCGATACCAAGCAGACCCAGCAGGGGAATGTGAATAAAATGGAGGAGATAATTGCCGACATGACCCGCTGCAAAAATCAAAAAGAGGAAATAGATAAACTCAGTGAGCAGTCCGGTGGCCAGTGGCGCGAGGCCTTTTTGAAAATGCGCGGTCAGGTCAGCGACGAAATGAAAGCGCAGCAACTGCAACGTCTGGCAAATCAGGAAATGTCACGCGAGCTGGGACACCTGCTTCTCAGTCTGGACATTGAAAAAGACCGTCAGGAAATTACCTGTTCAGGCTCTGGCAAAGCGCTTTTAGACAGCCATGAAAGTGCGTTAATGGCCTATGCAGAGCAGGAACTGAAAAAAGCGCTGTCAGCAGGCCTTGAGACGCTAATCCGGGCAGTATCATTGAAACGTACAGCCTTAAGATACCAGCAGGCTACCGTAACGCTGGGCGGCAGGCTGAGCGATTACGAAGTCAGTCCGGACGCCGTCATTTTTGAAGAAATTAATCAGTATCTGAAAGATGAAATGACGCGCTACAAATTCGACATGGCTCAGGAACCCGTTTTAGCACAACTTGGCGTTCACCGGCCTGAGACGAAGTATTTCAGCGCAAAACTTGCCAGCGGCGGTGGCCGGTCGATGGCATTTGCAGCCCTGAAGCGTAAGGAAGAGCAACTCAGCGTAACGGAGAAATAACCTCCCAAATTCCCAATCACATAAATGGGTATCTCGGCGCAATGACTCCTACGAGATACTCATTTTTACTGAAAAACTTGCCACTTTCTTTGTTCTTGCACTGTGTTGCCTACCTTCAAAAATTCACCATAAAAACCGATTAAATCATTGATTTTATCAAAATGTGTGGTGCATTCTTACTGCATGCTTTTGCATTTTAAAATGAGTATTTTTCAAAACCCTCCAAGCCTGTACTGGCGCGCTCTGAGCACGTCCATGCATATGCATTAAAAGCAATATGAAAAGCGGGCAGGCGTGGCGGGGATAGCATTGCGCGCGAGCGCAAATATAATTAAATTATTGCCAGAGAGATATGTATGATCTGCTTCTCTGTGCATAAGGGATTTCGGTTAGTCATTCACTCTGCTTTGGACAATTAATCTCAAGTACAGGCTGAATTTAAACTTTGAAGGGAAATAAGACAAATGTCTCGATGGGCTATTTTCGATAAAATTGGTGAGAAAATCATTGAGTTACTGAATAAAATGTCAGGTATTTCAACCATGCTAGCTGCATTATTCGCCACAGTCATCATAGGTGCCAAAAAGAACATAATGCACCCGATGCTATATATTATGATATTAGCCTCATTGCTCTTAACAATAATTACCTTCCGTGGATATCTGCGAGGAATTACAAGTATAATATCAAAAGATGAATTCTATGGAAATTCTAAAAAGTGGATTGCATTTTCCTATTTAACTGCGGGATTAATGTCTTTCATTCCATATGCGGCAATAATAGTAATAACTCACTCTCTGTTATAAATAACAGACTAAGCATTACAAATCTAAAAAATAACCATACTAAGGAAGTTTTTATGTTTGATGACTTAATTAAGACTGTAAAATCACAATTATACGACAGAGTTACAAGTCCTCTTTTTAGCTGTTTTTTTATCTCTTGGGTCGGTTGGAACTATAAATTTATTTTAGTATTACTTTCCGGAATTAAAATTGAAGAAAAATTCAAATACATTGACTTAAATATCTACACCAGCGCCTATGATATAGCCTTACATGGGATATTTTATCCTTTACTAACAGCGTTATTTGTTATTTATATATACCCATACCCAGCAAAGTACACATATTCCTTCTATAGGAGACGTCAAGTCGAATTAAAAGAAATACAACAGCAAATTGATGATGACACACCATTGACTAAAGAAGAAGCCAAAAAAATAAGGTCTGACGCTTTCATTTTAAATATTGAATTCGAAAAAGAGATCGAAAAACTTCGTGATGAAAATATATCCTTAAGAGCATTATTAAAACAAAAAGGCACTCCTGAAGCATCTGAGGCAGTCAATGAGGACGTTAAAAAAACAGAAGGATCATCTCGTAATGATGAGGAAGATGACAGGAGATACATTCCAATATTCGATAAGAATGATAAAGACTCTCAGGCTAAAAAGTTATTAGTAACAGGTCAAGATTTTGTAAAACAGTCAATGGAAAACTTCATTAGTCAGGAAGAAATATTTAACGGCCATAGTTTTATGGTCAATCTTAAAGAAGATGAACTGATAATAACCCTGTTATCTAGAAACAACGGAAGAGGAAAATCCTTTAAGTATAAAATAACTATTCCGGATGGGCGTGGTAATAATTATGAGTATGCAAGAATAAGTTCTAACTTTAAAGAAGATTTTCTAGACTTTATAAATAAATATGGTGAAAAAATTAATTTAGAAAATGAATAAATCTGAAATTCAGTAATGGGGAGTGCATGTTTATTTCCATTACCACTCTATTAACACCTAACTTATAAGGAAATTTTTCATGAGTGTTATCCAAGAAGCTAGTTTGAACTTTGATTTTGAAGAGATAATTTTAAATGTCGCAACACAGATCTCTGAAGAAAGCGGAAAATCTATAACGGAAATTTTAGACCAGTTTGTTAAAAACATATCACCAATAGCTGACAGTGTGGCCAAAATTTATAAAGATGGCTTAGAAAATAACAAAAATGAGCATATAAATTATGAAAAAGAGTTAATCTCAGAGTTCGAAGAACGCTTGTATGAAGTATGGAAGTCTCCCTTAGATAGATTTAATCTGTTAATTGTTATGTGTCGAGAGTTAGGGGCGAGCGTTAACAATGATTTCCGAAGCGAAGAATTTGAAGAAAAAACATATAAGTTAGAAGTATTAACACGAATGCAAGCTCATGCTATTCATATATCATGTGAAATATTACACCTCCTTAAAGGAGGTTATGCCGACGGAGCAATGGCTCGTTGGCGATCCTTACATGAATGCGCAGTAATTAGTAAAATTATAAACGAGTCATCAGATGAAATTGCAGAGAAGTATTACTACCATAAACATATTGATGATTATAAATTCTCTCTTTCGTATTCTGAACACTCAGAGTCATTAGGTTTTGAATCAATTGATAATAAATCCTTGGAGATTATTTCAAACAAACATGATGAGTTAGTAAAAAAATATGGTACTCACTATGCTAATGACTACGGATGGGCGGTTGATGTAATTGGAAAGAAAAAAGTCAACTTTTACGATCTAGAAGCTTTCTCAGGCTTGGGATACCTTCGCCCTTATTATAAGTTTTCAAGTATAAGAGTACATCTTGGCTCGAAGAGTCTTGATTATAAACTTAGCCTTTCTTTAAGCGAAGAGTTCGGAGAAGAAGAACTTTTAATGGCAGGGCCTTCTAATGAAGGGCTAATAGAGCCAATGCAGTGTTCGGCATTATCACTCATTGACGTAACATTAATGTCATTAGTAGCCAGCAAAAGTGTAAATAGTTTGATATTCTCTAAAATATTAGAGTTATGGAATTTAGATCTACAAAATGAATTACTTGATTCGGAACAAATTCTTCGAATGAGAGGACAGACATCTCAGGGGGAGTAGCCAAATTGTTTCCCATTTTCAGAGGGTTTAGAAAGGGATAACATCCTTGAATTTGAAAATGGGTACAATGGTGGGTACATAAATCAAAATTAAAAATAAAGACAAGCAAAAACAATAACTTAAAATTTAGTGCGATTCCTGTAGGGGACACCATTTTTACCATTCATTTCCACTCGTCCTGCTCTGCCCAACCTGAGTAATATCCCCATCCGGAGCTTTCCGGCACACAATTTTCTGCGTGCAAACATTCTCCGTTAATGATTTCCCCGTGCTTATTACCCCGTTCAGTAAGACGATTAACTACTGTTCAAATATCAGCATTGTCTATGTGGGTATCAGGAGTATTCTCCTCACCAATCATTCGGGTCATACAACCACAACAGGGAAAAGTGCAATCATGCGCTTACTGGGATTTGTTCTTTTTGCAGTGGCCCTTTTATGCAACACGGCAGTGGCCAGACAGCATACGCAGCCTTCGTCGCAGGATAGTGAACTCATTGAGCAAGGCGATTACACCAACTCAGACGGGCAGGAAATTCACCGTCCGGCGCATACCAAATCAGGCAAAGCGCCCGATGGCGCATCGGCTCAGTGCAGGGATGGAACATACAGTTTCAGTACGCATCGCCGGGGAACATGTTCAGGACACGGCGGGGTGGCGGCCTGGCTGAACTGAATAAAAAAGCCCACGGTTAAGTGGGCGATTCAGGATGATCAGCAGGTTAAATTGTCCGGTTTAAACCGATCACCAGCCCGGTACCGCGCCGCCGTTAAAGATTTTCTCCGCCGCTTTCGCCACTTCCGGCGACTGATACGATTTCAGAAACTCCTGCACATTTTCTGCATCTTTATTGTCCGGACGCGAAACCAGAATATTCACGTATGGCGAATTTTTATCTTCGATAAACACGCTGTCATGCACCGGCGATAGCCCGGTTTGCTGGATATAAGTCGTGCTGATGATCGCCACATCGACTTTCGGGTCATCCAGCACACGCGGTAACTGCGCGCCTTCCAGCTCCATAATATTCAGATGATGCGGGTTTGCGGCGATATCCAGCGCCGTCGGCAGCAGGCCCTTACCTTCTTTCAGGGTGATAAGCTTCTCTTTTTGCAGCAGCAAAAGCGCCCGGCCTAAATTGGTCGGATCGTTGGGGATCGCCACCGTCGCGCCGTCTTTCAGCTGATCCACGGTTTTGATTTTTTTCGAGTAACCCGCCATCGGGAACACAAAAGTATTGCCGACCGCCACCAGATGATAGCCGTGGGCTTTGTTGTCCTGATCGAGGAACGGACGGTGCTGGAAAACATTCGCATCCAGATCGCCATGCTCGGTTGCGTCATTCGGCAATAATGAGCCGCTGAAACCGACCAGTTCGACGTCCAGACCGTATTTATCCTTCGCGACCTTTTTCGCCACTTCCGCCACATCCTGCTCTGCGCCATTAATCACGCCGACTTTGATATGTTTGGCATCACCACTTTTTTGATCACAACCCGCCAGCAGTAATCCCGCCAGCAATACCACAGCACCCGTGCGTAAATGAGATAACGTCAGTTTCACTTTTTTTCCTTAAAAAATAACCGCTAATGCGTAATGAAAATGACTATAACAGCAGGATGGTCGCGGTTTAAAAAACCAATAAAGCATCGCTAAGAAGAAAAAAGCATATAGCTAACCCGCTTAAGTGCGGCTAACCAGAGCTTTTCCTTATATCCGTCATAAAAAGTTTGCTCTCCCTGAGGCATTTGGGAAAGAGTAGGCGGGAGAGAAATCACTGATGAGAACCTGCAAGAATGGAAATTATTGAAGCAGAAGAGCAGCATATTCCCGCGATACAGAAAATTTATGCCTGGCATGTTCTCCATGGAACCGCCTCGTTCGAGACGCAGCCACCGGAAGAACGCGAGATGGCGGGCCGTCTGAAAAAGATTAAAGCAGCTGGTTTACTCTGGCTGGTGGTTTTGCATGAGGGCGAAGTGAAGGGATATTGCTATCTGGGCCATTATCGCGAACGCTATGCGTACCGCCACACGCTGGAGGATTCTATCTATATTGATCCTGCGTTTCAGAAACGCGGCGCGGGGAAAGCACTGCTGCGACGGGCGATAGACTGGGCAGAAACCCACGGCTATCGGCAACTGATCGGTAACGTCGGTGACAGCGAAAATAAAGCCTCCATTGGCTTACATCTCGCCGCTGGTTTTCAGATGAAAGGCACCCTGCATAGCGTTGGATTTAAGCATGGCCGCTGGCTGGACACCGTGTTTATGCAGCTCGCGCTGGGTGACGGAAACCAGACCCTGCCTGCGCAGGATCACTGACAGGAAATACCTGCGGGCCCGGTTGCTGCCCGCAGGTTACGGATTACTCAATCGCTAACTTTTCCCTCGTGGTTTTACGTGTCGCGCTTCCGCCCCAGACTTCGTTGTATTCGTAACCGGTCAGATCTTTAATCACCTTACGCGCGGTTTCATCACAGTCTTCCTGAGCACCACCCAGCTTCAGACGCGCCGTTTCTTTGATCAGAATTTTGTGCGTATCCCGCGTCAGTTTGAATTTGAACGTCATATAGAAACTGATCGCCAGCAACGCGCCAGTGGCGAAGATCATCAGGCCGATGATGGCGTGTAAGGCGCTGAGTGGCTGAGCGCCCTGCCCTTTCACAAATCCACTTTCTTCCAGCACCAGCCCAATCACCATAATGGCTATCGCGACGGTACTTTTACGGGTAAACACCATCACACCGGCAAAGATCCCCTCGCGGCGTTTTTTGGTAACGATCTCGTCGATGTCCGGAATAAAGCTGTAAATATTCCACGGGATATAATAAAGCCCTGAACGACCGAAACCTAAGACAACAAATAGGGAGGTAAAGAGAATTAATGGCACTGAGGTTTTAGTGATGTAAATATAAAACAGAACGGCCAGCACAAAAAATATGCATCCATAGGCTATGCGCAGCGCAGCCGATGGCGAAAGGTTCAGACGTTCCATCACCATCATATAAACAATCGTCGATGGCACCGAAACAAAGGCCGCAACGCTTAAATAACCGGAAACCGATCCCACATCCTGATTCAGGCCATAAACCACATAATAAGTAAACACAGCTCCGAATACGTCCATCGCGGTGAAGGAAGCAATATAAATAATAATGTGCTGGCGGAACATGCGGATATTAAAGGATGAGATAAAATCTAAAACCAGACTTTTCAGATGATGCCACAGGCTGCCGCCGGTTTCCATTTCCGGTTCCGGCTCATTCGGATCCCGCACGTCTTTGGCTTCCCAGGTACACAGCCATGTGGTGAAGACTGCGATACAAAATACCGTGGCGAAGAAGATGCCAGTATAAGTATACGTCATCGGATTATCTTTACCGGTATACATCATGATCACGCCCGGCACAGAGACCGCCAGAAAACCGCCGAGCTGCGAGCAGATCATACGCACACCGGCAAGACGGGTACGTTCGCCGAAGCGGTTGGTCATCTCTGCGGCCAGCGTTTCCCATGGCACCAGCACCATCGCCGAGAGTAATTCAATCGACAAATACGTGCCAAGATAATACCAGTAGCCCATGTCCTTTACCCAGACCAGCGCATACAGGAACATCAGCGGCGAACTGATCAGCAGGAAAAACCGTCGGCGGCCAAACCGTTTTCCGAGCCATGTATTGCCGAAGTGATCGGTGATATAACCCATGATCGGACTTAATATGGCGTCAATCACACGGGCAATTGCGAAAATAGATCCCGCTTCTAAAACGGTTAATCCGCAATACACGGTATAGAAGAATAAAAGCCAGGTACCGATAACAGCGAATGCACCGCCGCCAAATAAATCAGTTACGCCATAGCCTATAGCTGTGCCGTAACCCACTCTGCGTTCAGTAGGTTTCATTATTATTATCCTGTGAATGTAGGGTTATTATTAAAATTATTTAATCAGCCAGTGTGATCCATTCCCCGGATTGTGAAGAGCGGTAAATCGCCCCGACAATATTCAGGGAAACTTCGGCTTGTGAAACAGAGATATAATTTTTTTCTTCAGGATGACGAACAGAATAATAGAAATTCGAGACTGCCTGACGATGGCTGTCGCCCCAGTAGCTTTTGGTTGCTCCTGACGGGCTGCCATCGCTGACCAGCAGTGTTTTATTTTCTCCTTCAATCAGCCACAGCGCGTTGTGATGCAACTGCAACACTCCTTTCTGACAATGAATTTCCAGCAGCAACGGCGAATCGGTGCTGTGGCAGTTTGTTGCGTAAAACAATCCGCGCGCGCCGTTGCCCATTTTCAGGCTGGCCATTGCGGTGTCTTCATTTTCAGTCAGATCACTGAGAAACGTTCTTTCCACCACGCCTTTCAGCGCGAGAACACCGCCGCCAAACCACTGCATTAAATCCAGCGTATGTATCGCCTGGTTGATCAGCAGGCTGCCGCCTTCGGTGGAAAAACGCCCGCGCCACAGGCTTTCGCTGTAATAAGCACCGCTGCGTGACCAGGTCAGAACGGCTTTGATGCTCAGCATGTTGCCCAGTTGTCCGCTTTCCAGCAGCGTTTTAATTTTCTGACTGGAAGGGTTCAGGCGGTTCTGGTAGCACACGCCCGTCAGCCCCGCCGCCTGTGACGCCGCGAGTTTAATGGCATTCGCTTCGCCGATATTCAGCGCGAGCGGTTTCTCGGTAAAAACATGCTTTCCCGCCGCCAGCGCGGCGAGAATAGCCTCTTTGTGCAGATGATGCGGCAGACAGATATGCACCACATCAATCTGCGGATCACACAACATTTCGTGATAATCCGTATAAAAATCACAGCCATATTCCTGCGCCAGCGCCCGGCCTTTGCCAATATCGCACTCAGCAATCGCCCGTAACTGACAGTCCGGTTCATGCCGGATCGCCGCCACATGGCAGGTATGGATAGATCCGCAACCGATCACCGCAACCTGAAGTGTTTTCATCTTCTGCTCCCGTTTAGTGGGTTCCGTTTGCCAGCATCTGCGCGCGGACGCACAACTCGGCGGCTTTAAACGCATGGTCCTGGGTCATGGCGTATTCGGTGCGGTTCAGGCAGTCCAGGATCAGCTGACCAAAGAACGGAAAGCCGACGTTGCCGGAAACCGGATAACGGAACTCACCATGCTGATTCACCAGATACACCACATCCTGCTCACCGCGCGTGAGATCGACATATTTGCGGATCTCGATATAACCTTCGGTGCCGAGCAGCGTCAGACGACCATCGCCCCAGGTGCTCAGCCCTTCCGGCGTGAACCAGTCGCAGCGGAAATACCCACGGGCACCGTTTTCGCCTTCCAGCATCGTGTCACCAAAATCTTCGAAACGCGGATATTGCGGGTGATTGAAATTAAGGGCCTGAGCCGCCACAACACGTGCATCATGGTTGCCGGTATAGAACAGGAATTGTTCTATCTGATGGCTGCCGATATCACACAAAATGCCGCCGAAACGCTCTCTCTCGTAGAACCAGTCCGGACGCCCTTCGCCCTCCCGGTGCGGGCCGGTACCAAGGGTCTGGATCACGCGTCCGATGGCTCCTTCCTGCACCAGTTGCCCGGCAAAAACAGCGCTTTCCACATGCAGGCGTTCGCTGTAATACACGGCATATTTGCGCCCGGTTTCGGCCACTCTGGCCTTTGCTTGCGCCAGTTGCTCCAGCGTGGTCAGCGGCGCTTTGTCGGTGAAATAATCTTTCCCGGCCGCCATCACTTTCAGCCCCAGCGCGCAGCGTTCGGACGGAATGCCCGCACCGGCGACCAGTTGTACTGCCTGGTCATCAAGAACAGTCTGCAGGGAGTCAGCGACCTTAACCTGCGGATACTGCGCCACGAATTTCTCTACTTTTGCCGGATCCGCATCGTAAACCCATTTCAGGCTGGCCCCCGCCTCGATCAACCCGTTACACATGCCGTAGATATGCCCGTGATCCAATGCTGCGGCAGCAATCACGAATTCACCGGGTTTCACTACCGGCTGCGGTTTGCCCACCGGCGCGTAGTTCATTCCGTCTTTATTGCTCATGTTCAGGCTCCTTTATCCATGTTTTTGCCGAGCGGGATCGCGTCTTCATTGGCGAAGTTTTCCACCGATGCGGATTTTTCATAAAAGTGTGGTGCCTGCGAAACCAGCCCGCCGGTCTGATAAAACGCATCTTCCGGCGACAACGGCAGTGACACTATGCTGCGGGTGATAGCGGATTTATAAATTGCGGCGATCAGTTCCAGCGAACGCTTACCCTGAATGCCATCGATCAACGGCGCGCTGCCGGTTTCCAGTGCCGTCAGAAAATTGTCAATCTGACCGGTATGCAGGGTATAAGTGAGTTTTGGGATCGACTGATAAATGTCTTCAAGCTGGTTTTCACGATCCGTATCTCGTGCATCAATCGGAAAACCGTTCGGCGCAGAAATGCTGGCGAATTTGTCCCATGGGGCGGAAATTCGCGCTTTCTCGCCCTGGATGACAATTTTCTGATCTTCGCCATGATGCACCACCGATGCCGTCAGCTGGGTCAGTGCGCCGGTGTCGTATTTGAAAATGGCCGCCGAGAGATCTTCCACTTCAGCATTATCGTGCGCGGCATTGGTGATCATCGAGACCACTTCTGAGGGGAAACCGAGCATCCACTGAATGGCGTCAATGTGGTGAACGGCATGATTGAGCGTGCAGCCACCCGCCTCTTTTTCCCAGGTGCCGCGCCACCACAAATCGTAATAGGAATGGCCGCGCCACCAGAAAGAATCCACCTGCGCGTGGCACACCTTGCCGGTTTCGCCGGAATCGAGCACTTTTTTCAGCCGCCAGAACGCGTCGGTAAAACGGTTTTGCGCAATAATTGAAAGCGTTTTGCCGCTCTCTTTTGCAGCACTTATCATGGCATCGCATTCCTGTAACGATGCTGCCATAGGTTTTTCGCACAACACATGTTTGCCCGCATTCAGGGCATTAATGGAAATTTCGGCATGGACATACGGCGGCGTACAAACGTCAACAATATCGATATACGCGTCATGGAGAATGTCGTGATGGCTGGCATAAACCTTTGCATGCGTGAGGCCGTAATGCCGTTTTTTCTCTTCGGCCTTTTCAGGATAAATATCGACCAGTGCCACAATCTGGCAACGGTCTGCAAACTCTAAATATCCCTGAATATGGTTATGCGAAATATTACCCGTTCCAATAATAGCTATTTTCAGCATTATCTTACTCCTCGTTTTAAACCGAACGGTGTGCGTCACCTTGCTGAATTTATTAAAAATTCAGTGTGACGAAATACAGTTTTTATTCTTCAGCGCTGTTATTGAGGAGAGTAGTAACGGCTTTTTTTTCCAACAACCGCTATTTGTGACAGGAATTGCAGTGTGGCCGGTGAGTTTTGTTATGATGGGGAATAGCTCATTAATTACAATCAGTTAACCGTGGCAATAAGTCCATCTTCTTATGAGGCGTTGATCACAAAATGACGGGAAAATTAAAAATCAGGCAAATAGCAGAGTTAACCGGGCTATCTCCAAGCACCGTTTCCCGTGTGCTGGCAGGGAAAGCAAATGTCAGCCCGCAGGCAAAAGAAAAAGTATTTACCCATGCGCGAAATATGGGTATTTTGCGCGACATTCCTGCCAGTCGTCTGTTAATGAATTCTCTGTTAATTTGCGCGCCTCCGGCGGCTTTTTCTCCGTATGAAGATCTCTACTATTATGAAGTAATTCAGCAAATAACGGCGGAAGTGGCGCGCTTCGATATTCATATCCGCAAATGTGCGCTTGAGGTGAATGATCCGGATATTGCCGTCTTTATGCAGGCGCTGCATCAGTCGGATGCCGACGGGATCATCATCATCGGTATTGATGACGTGATGCTTTATCGCCTGGCCGCAGAATCCAATAAGCCGGTGGTGATGGTCAATGCCAAAGACCGTGAAATGCGCCTCGATTGCGTATCCGCAGACCATTATTCCCTGGGCTACAGCGCGGCAAATTTCCTGTTTCTCAAGGGCCATCGCCCGGTTTTACTGTTCACCGATCTGCGCCGTGAAACCATGATGCAGCGGCTGGACGGCTTTAAACGTGCCTGCCTGGAACATCACATCGTTTTCGACGAAGCCACGCATTTGCTGATAAATCACGGCAATGGTAAAGAACTGGCGCGGGAAAGTTTTGAAAAATACCTGCGCGAACATACGCATGAATCGCTGCCGTCGGCGATTATTTGCGGCAGTACGCCCATTGCCCACGCCACCCTGGAAGCCCTGACGGCGCGCGGCCTTCAGGTGCCGGAAGATATTTCGCTGATCAGCATGGATTTCGAGCATGACCTGAAAACCCTCACGCCGATGAACTTTACGTCCATGCTTTTACCCTGCCGCGAGCTGGGCAGTGAGGCCGTGTATATTCTGCAAAGCCGCCTGACACGGGCCACCGGCGCGAAATTTAATCTGCTGTTACAGGGAAAAATTCACACCGGCCAGTCGGTGGCCGATGTGAAATGGAAGCGCAAAGGGTTGTATCACACTGCCAGCTAGCCGCCCGCCAAGGGCACATTCTCAGCGTCGCCATTGATTATCTCCTGCTAAACTTTTGGGTCTTAACTCAAAAAAAGATGCGGAGATTGCAATGTCAGAACAGTATCAGCCCCCTGAAGTCTGGACCTGGAATAAAGATGAAGTCAGCAAGTTCTCGAACATCAACCGCCCGATAGCGGGCCCGACGCACGAAAAAACGCTGCCGGTGGGTAAACACCCGCTTCAGCTTTATTCCCTTGGCACGCCGAACGGCCAGAAAGTGACGATCCTGCTGGAAGAGTTACTGGCGCTGGGCATCAGCGGTGCGGAATACGATGCATTTATTATCCGCATCAACGAAGGCGATCAGTTCTCCAGCGGCTTTGTTGACGTTAACCCGAACTCGAAAATCCCGGCATTGCTGGACAACTCCACTACACCGCCGGTGCGCGTATTTGAATCCGGCAACATCCTGCTCTATCTGGCGGAAAAATTTGGCCAATTCCTGCCCAAAGACCTCGCCGGTCGCACCGAAACCCTGAACTGGTTGTTCTGGCTGCAAGGTTCCGCGCCGTATCTTGGCGGCGGTTTCGGCCATTTCTACCATTACGCACCGGTTAAAATCGAATACGCCATTAACCGCTTTACCATGGAAGCCAAACGCCAGCTCGACGTATTAGACCGTCAGCTTGCTGAGCACCGTTTTATTGCCGGTGAAGAATACACCATTGCCGATATCGCCATTTTCACCTGGTACGGCAGCCTGGCGCAGGGCGGTCTGTACGAGTCGGCCAAATTCCTCGACATCGAATCCTATAAGCACTTCCAGCGCTGGGCGGCTGAAGTGGCAAACCGTCCGGCAGTCAAACGCGGACGCATTGTCAATCGTACCTGGGGTGATGAACAGCTGGAAGAGCGCCATGATGCCGCGGATTTCGATGGCATTCTGAAATCCTGACGGGCGGCTGAAAAACAAAAAGGGCAGGATTTTGCGATCCTGCCCTTTTCTTTTATGCGCTTTCTGTCTGCGGCCCGAGGTACTTTTTAAACCAGGCAAGGGTTCTTTCCCACGCTAAATCCGCCGCCGCTTTGTCATAACGCGGCGTCGAATCGTTATGAAACCCGTGATTCACGCCGGGGTAAATATGCGCTTCATAAACTTTATTATTGGCCTTCAGCGCCGCTTCATATGCAGGCCAGCCTTCGGTAATCGGCTTATCCAGTTCAGCATAATGCAACAATAACGGCGCTTTGATGTGCGGCACATCTTCCGCTTTCGGCTGGCGTCCGTAGAACGGCACGGCGGCCGCCAGTTCCGGGTAAGCCACCGCAGCCGCATTCGCCACGCCACCACCGTAACAGAAACCGGTGATGCCGACTTTGCCGGTGCCGGTCTCGTGGTGCATCAGAAATTCCACCGCTGCAAAAAAGTCGTTCATCAGTTTGGTTGGATCGACTTGTTTTTGCAGCTCGCGCCCTTTCTCATCATTGCCCGGATAACCGCCGACCGAACTCAGTCCGTCCGGCGCCAGCGCGACAAATCCGGCTTTTGCCACCCGCCGTGCGACATCTTCGATATACGGATTCAGTCCGCGATTTTCATGCACCACCACCACGCCAGGCACTTTGCCGGTCACTTTGGCCGGACGCACCAGATAGCCCTTCACGCTGCCGTGCCCCTGCGGCGACGGATACTGAATGTATTGCGCCACAATATCCGGATCGGTGAAGGGTACCTGTTCGGCGTAGGCATAATTTGGCGTCATCAGCGTCGTCAGCGCAGCCAGCGACAATCCGCCCGCCACAAACTTCGCCGAGAGATCAAGAAACTCACGTTTGGTCATTTTGCCGTGCACGTAAAAATCAAAATATTCGAGGAGTTCAGGCGGGAAATCTTTCGCTGTCATTCGGGTCATCTTCAGGCTCCGTTCCGGACAAGTGAAGGTTAAATAATGGCCTGTTTTTGCCGATTTTGTAAGCCGGTGGTGAAATCGGGTCGTCGTCATCGAAGGGAGCAAAACTTTTTGGCCGCCGGGAATGCTAAACTGCGGGGCAAAAGGGAGGAGCAATGGCAAACAAACTTTCGGCACAGACAAAAATACATTTCATCGAGTGGAACTCAGAATACGAAAGGATGATGACGTCGACACTCAAAAACGAATTTAATGTGCATGCAATCTATAACGTTAAACAGCATTTCAAATCACTGCATGCATTACTGCCAGGAAAGTGTCTCAGACACTGGCATCAGAAACTTCAGATTGCCATCAAGTTCCGCCATGTACGGGAAAACGATGTCATCATTTGTAACGGCTACAGTGCTTTTCTGATACTGGATTTACTTTCCCTTCTCAAATGCAAAAAAATACTCGTCTTGCGTGACTCCGTGGCTGCGCTGACATCAAAAAGACGTCGTCTGAAATTGCTTTCTGAAGACGAAAACTATCTGGACAGAGTCCGTTCTACTTTTGACGTCATTTACAGCTTCGATCCGGAAGATTGTAAGCAATATCATCTTTCGTACGTGAACCAGTTTTTACCTTTCACCCGTAGTGAAATTGCTCACCAGCCCTCTGACACCCGCCATACCGCTGAGTCCGGATCCTGCTTTTATGTGGGCGGCTACGACGATGACCGCGCTGCGCTTATTGAGAATTTGGCGCCGCTGTTGCTGGAAAGTCACTGTCAGCCAGATTTTTATCTGGTAGGCGGTGGCGCACAAAACCCACGTTATCCCCGCTTCTGCATCAATGAAAAACTGACCTATCAGCAGAATATTGAAAAGCTGATGAATTCGGATATCGTTCTGGAAATTAACAAACCGGGCCAGCGTGGTTTAACTTTACGCGCACTCGAAGCCATGGCTTTTAATAAAAAACTGATTACCAATAATGGATCAATTAAAGAACATGCTTTTTATAGCCCGGAGAGGGTTTTTATCTGGGGCGAAGATGATCCCACGACTCTTGCCCGTTTTATTTCAACCGCTCATCAAAAAGTCGACATTGCCCTGCTGGAAAAATACTGTGCAGACGGCATGTTAAGGACATTGGTCGGGAGTGAGTTAACATAACCCTCCCCTTCCGGAGCAACTGAACATATCCAAGGAGACACCATGAACAAAACTCTCGCAGGTCTGAGTAAAGAAGAAATGGATAAAGTGAGCGCCGGTCTGGCCGCCGGAACGGTGGCGGTGCGTGAACGCAATAATCTGCCGGTGAATGCAGATGAAGTGGAAATGGAGCAGCCGGAGCATCTGCGCGCCTATTTTCGCGAGCGTCTGGAACACTACCGCCAGCAACCGGCTAAAAAATAATCACAGCGACTCAGTGCCGCGGCGTGAAGAAGCTGATAATCGCCTCTCTCAGGCTGGCGGCCGCCTCGCCAGGGGGCGTCAGGCTTTGATGAAGGCTGATCCCCACCTCACCCGGCGCGGGCAATTCATTCAATATTCGTACTACGGCGGGTTTACCGAAATCTGTGCGCACGGTGATGCCTAATCCCGCCGACATTGCCGCCCAGATCCCGCTCAGACTGCGGCTGGTGAAGGCTATCCGCCAGGCAATACCGGCATTATCCAGCGCCGTCGTCGCAGCGTTACGCATCAGGCACGGCGCTTCGAACACCAGTAAAGGCACCGGTTCGCCGGTTTCCTGATAATGCTTCAGGTCGAAATTTTCAGGGCCAATCCAGCGCAGCGGTATACGCCCGAGCGACCGGCTCGACGGGAAAAGTGGCGTTTCATCGGCCTGCCAGCACACCGCCAGATCAAACTCGTTATGGCGGATCCCGTCCAGCAGTTGCTGATTGCGGGTAATGCTGGCGGAAACCTGCACCTGCGGATGCGCGCGGGTGAATGTGCCAAGAATGGCCGGTAACAGGGTTTCGCCGAAATCCTCCTGCATTCCCAGATTCAGGCTGCCACTCAGCGCGCTGGCAAGCAGCACGGCGCTGGCCTCATCATTCAGGCTGAGGATCCGCCGCGCATAACTCAGCATCACTTCGCCGCGTCCGGTCAGGCTCAGGTGCCGTCCGGATTTCTGCACCAGCTCCGTGCCCGCCTGTTGTTCCAGCTTTTTCAGCTGTGCGCTGACGGCAGACGTTGAGCGCCCCAGCCGGTCAGCGGCCAGCACAAAACTCCCCAGCTCAATGCCGGTAACAAAACTGCGCAAGGCTTCTGAATCAAAAGTGACCGGTCTTTTCGCCATGCTTAATCATCCTGTTTTTATGGATTAACACTGCTGATATTTTCGATATTCAGGATAATCATAACCTCTTATGCTCCTTTTCACACCGACAAAAAGGAGCCTGATATGAGCACGACCTCTTCCCAAACGCAGACACTGGATAGCATGTCGCGTCTGACGCCCAAATTTGCAGAACTGACGGAACAGGTGCTGTTCGGCGATCTGTGGAAACGAAACGAACTGCCTGCGCGTGACCGCAGCCTGATCACTGTTGCCGCACTGATTGCCCTCAGTCGCGTTGAACAACTGCCTTTTCATCTGGATCTGGCGGTCAGCAACGGTGTCACGCATGCCGAGCTTGCGGAAGTGATCACCCATCTGGCGTTTTATGCCGGATGGCCCGCCGCCGCGTCTGCCCTGACCCGCTTCGCCGCTCTCAATGGTCAGTAACCAGTAACCGGAGGAACTGACAATGCCTTTTACCCGAATATCTTTACCTGCTCACCGCGCGGATGCCTGGCAGGACGCCATTTCAGCCATATTGCAGGAAGCGCTGGTTGATCACTTTTCCGTGCCCAAAGAGGATTGTTTTCAGTTATTCGAACCGGCAGGCCGCCGCCAGCGGGTGATCAGTCCGACCTATTTAGCTGGCGAAAATGACCGGCGTTCAGACGATTTTTTGCTGTTTCACATTACGGCGGGGAAACCGCGTAACAGCTACCAGAAACAGCAACTGTTCCGGCATCTGGCCGAAAAGCTACACCTCACGCTGGGCATTTCTCAGGCTGATGTGATGGTGGTGGTCAGTTTTACCCGGCCGGAAGACTGGTCGTTCAGTTACGGCGAAATGTTCAGAATTCCACAGGGAGCCGCCTGATGATTGCCATGCAATACAGTTTTACGCTGCCCGCAGATTACGACATGGGCATTATTGAAAAGCGCATTGCCGATAACGGATATCGGACGGATGGCTTTGCGGGGCTTATTTTCAAAACGTATCTCTATTCCCGACGTGACTGCCCGCAAACCGGCAGTGCAGAAAATATCTACGCGCCGTTTTATTTGTGGCAGGACGTGTCAGGCATGAACCGGTTCATTTCAGGAGCGGGTTTTCAGGGCGTCGCCAACGCCTTCGGCTGGCCGCAGATCCGGGTTTATCCTGTGCTGTCAGCAAGAATGAGTGATGATGTCGCACAAGCGGTTTACGCCAAAAGAGAGATAACGGACATCGCACCGTTCAGTGATCTTGCGCCATTACCTGAAGAAACCGTAAATGACAGACTGATCGACGTCACCGCCTGGGACACGACAAACTGGAAGAAAATACATTTTACGGCGGGGAGAAACCCGCTGGCAGGCGGCGGGCAGCATTACCGCATCGGCCATATTTCATTGTCCGGTGCGGTAAAAGCAGTCTGATTCGGTTAATGCGCGGCAATACCCAGTTTCTTCATTCTCGATAACAGCGTCGTGCGTTTTAACCCCAGACGTTGCGCCGCACCACGCGGACCGGCGACCACGCCGTTGGTCTCCTTAAGTACCTGAAGAATATGTTCGCGCTCGTCTTCCTCACTCAAATGCGGAGCGGGCGCACTATCAGGTGCGGGCGTCATCCTCTCCGGCTGAGACACCGGCAACGGATAATTGAGTTCAGGAAGTTGTAAATCCAGCACCGTTCCGCGGGTCAGCAGCACAGCGCGTTCAATAACATTTTCAAGCTCGCGCACGTTACCCGGCCACGGCATCCGGCTTAATAAACGCAAGGTCTCGGCGGGAATACTGTCGATGGTGCGTTTCATGCGTTTGGCGATTTTATAGGTCAGGAATTTCACCAGTTGCGGAATGTCTTCAGGGCGTTCACGCAACGGCGGGATGACTATCGGGAACACATTCAGCCGGTAATACAGGTCACTGCGAAATTCTTTATCCTCCACCATCTGACGTAAATCGCGGTTAGTTGCCGCTATCATCCGTACATCCACCGAAATCAGTTTATTGCCACCAACGCGCTCGAACTCCTGCTCCTGCAAAATGCGCAGCAGCTTCGGTTGCAGTTCAATGGGGATTTCACCCACTTCATCGAGAAATAACGTGCCTTTGTCAGCCAGTTCGAAGCGGCCCATCCGTTGCGCGGTGGCACCGGTAAACGAACCTTTTTCATGGCCGAACAAATCACTTTCCATCAATCCGGCAGGCATGGCTGCGCAGTTCATTTTCACCATGCGCTGGTCACGGCGATCACCCAGATTATGGATCGCACGGGCAATCAGCTCTTTCCCGGTGCCGGTTTCACCGAGGATCAGCACCGAACAGTCGCTTTTCGCCACGATCTCAACCTGTTTCAGTACCGCCGACATGCTGGAACTGCGCCCGACAATGTCGCTGAAATCCGGGTTATTGCTGTTGATCTGCTCGGTGAGATACAGGTTTTCGTGTTGCAGCTTTTCCTTCAGGCTCTTAATTTCCTGATAGGCCAGCGCGTTATCCACGGCAATCGCAATGCGTTCGGCGATCTGTTGCAACACCCGCAGGTTAGCGGAATTGAAGTTATCCGGCTGGCACTGTGCCAGTTTCAGAACACCCAGCGTTTTATGACCAAAGCGTAACGGCAGAATGCACAGAGTTTTGGTCTGATCGCGCCATAAAAGCTGGAACAGCGTGCTTTCATCACCATCCGGCTCTCCGGCAGGACGCACGTTGGTCAGCAGCATTTCGCCGGATTTCATCACCTGCTGTTCCAGTGAACCGTCGAGCGTCATGCGTGACTGTTCACGCTCGGCGACGTGCGTCTGTACGTAATGTGTCGCGTAAACACTGGCCTGTTCGCTGTCTTTATCGGCATCACACAACACAATGCTGATGGCGTTGATGTGGAAGAAATGGTGAATAGTTTTGGCAATTTCGCCGGTCAGTTCGTCAAGATCCAGTTTGGACAGCACGGCGTTGGTGATATCCACCAGAATACGGAAATCATCACGCTCGTGGCGCAGCAGGGATTGCTGAAGCAAGGCGTTTTCACGTAGCTGGATCTGTTCGACCGCAATGGCAGCCAGCGTGCAAAGCTCATACAGACCGTTCCTGTCTTCCTCACTGAACGGCGTCGCATGCTGACGGGTAAACTCGCAGCCGCCCAGCAAGCCGGAAGAAGCCAGCAAAGGCACCAGACAATAATCGGTAAACGCCGGATACAGGTTCAGCGCCGCCAGTTGCGGATAGCGCAGATGCAGCGCTTCACTGCGCCAGACCTGCGTTTTCGGATTGCTCAGCAGCGCATGCACCGGGCCCGTCGCCAGCAGCGTTTCATCTTCGTAACTGACCGGCTGATGGTGGGGATCGATACCATAAAAACTGACGCGTTCGCTGTTATTGTCGAACAATACGAGTGTCACGGCCTCCGCAATACCGGCAGTCTGAATCACCTGAGTCAGGGTTTCCAGCAGCGATGTCATGGTCTGTTGCAGCAGCAATGTGCGCGTCAGTTCCAGTAATCCTTTGTGTTTTGTGGTGCTCATTGTTGCACTCTGCATAGCGTTGGCTCTGGATAACGTGGTTTTTTGGAAACAAGCTTTCTGAAAATCGGAAAGCAGGGAAAAGTCTACCCCTTTCGACGCAGCCAGCCCCCCTGACGAGATCAACAAATGCGAGGTAAGGGCTCTGCATGGGGCAACATTAGCTGGCGGGAAATCCCCAGCGCGCCGCGCAGACACACCTGCGGATTTACCGTCACCTCGCCGATAGTCGCCGCATCGGCCCCCAGCGGGTGGCTGCGTAACAGATTCAGTACTTTTTCTTCGGCCTGTGCAGAAACCACCACCACCAGTTTGCCTTCATTAGCAAAATTCAGCGGTTCAAGTCCCAGTAATTCGCAGATCCCGCGCACTGCCGGTTTAACCGGCAACGCAGTTTCGTCGATGCTGATCCCAAAACCACTGGCGGCGCTGAATTCATGCAAAATCGCATTCACCCCGCCGCGCGTGGCATCGCGTACAGCATGGACACCGGCCAGCGGCCGCAGTGGTGCGATCATCGGGGCCAGCACCGCACAGTCACTTTCCACCCCCAGATCCATCCCCAGATTTTCACGCAGATTCAGGATCGCCGCACCGTGATCGCCGAGCGTCCCGCTGACGATCACTTTATCGCCCGCTTTTATCGTACCGGCAGCCCAGTTCACGGCTGTGGGGATCACGCCGATCCCGGCAGTATTAATAAAGATTTTGTCAGCGGCCCCGCGCTGCACGACTTTGGTGTCGCCGGTCACAATGGCGATGCCCGCAGTGTGTGCGGTCTGCGCCATGGCGCTGACTATTTTCTGTAAATCATCCAGCGCCAGCCCCTCTTCGAGAATAAAACCGCAGGAAAGATAGGCGGGTGTTGCACCGCAGACCGCCAGATCGTTTGCCGTGCCGCACACCGCCAGCTTGCCGATATTGCCGCCGGGGAAAAAAATAGGGTCAATAACGTAACTGTCTGTGGTAAACGCCAGCCGGTCGCCCTGTGCGCTCAGGCTGGCAAGTGATAACCGTGCGCCGTCTTCCCGTTCGTTAAGCCAGGGGTTATCAAATGCGCTGAGAAACAGGTGTTCGATCATCTGCTGCATGGCGCGGCCGCCGCTGCCATGCGCCATGGTGACGACTTCTTTGCGATCACTCATCCTGGCTTACCTTCTGTTGTTTATGCTTGTACTGCGGTGTATCCGCCATTGCCGTTTCCTGATGCCGGTACTGATACCACGCCGCGCACGCGCCTTCGGAAGACACCATCAGCGCACCAAACGCATTATGTGGCGTGCAGCCGGTGCCAAACAGCGGGCACTCATGCGGCTTGCAGCGCCCGGTCAGCACTTCACCGCAACGGGAGCGGGGATCGTCCGCCACCGGTTGTGCCTGCGGGTTAAAGCGTCGCTCTGCATCAAACGGGGCATACGCGGGCATCAGGGAAATCCCTGAGGCTTCAATTACCCCCAGACCACGCCACTCGCTGCTGCCGGCAAGCGTAAACACCTCGCGCATCGCTTCCTGTGCCAGCAGGTTACCCTCTTCCGGCACCACACGGCGGTACTGGTTTTCGGTTTTACACGATGCATCGCAAACTTGTTCCACCAGCATCAGCACGCTTTGCAGCATATCGAGTGGCTCAAAGCCGCTTATCACCAGCGGCTTGCCGAACTCTTCATTGATGAAATGATAAGGCGCGGTCCCCGTGACCATACTGACGTGACCGGGTGCCAGAAAAGCGTCAATCCGCACATCATCCTGCGAGAGCAGGCTGCGTAAGGTCGGCATCAGGCTGATGTGCTGACAAAATACGCTGAAATTGCTCAGGCGTTCGCGCCGTGCCTGTTGCAGCGTGACGGCGGTAACCGGCAGCGTGGTTTCAAAACCGAGGGCGAAAAACACCACCTGACGGGCCGGGTTTTCACGCGCCAGTTTCAGCGTATCCAGCGGGGAATAGACCACGCGCACATCGGCACCGCGTTCGCGCGCCTGCAACAGCGAGCCTTGTTTACCGGGCACGCGCAGCGCGTCGCCAAAGGTGCAGAAAATCACGTCGGGATGGGCGGCAATTTCGCAACAGGCATCAATACGCCCCATCGGTAACACGCACACCGGACACCCCGGCCCGTGGATAAATTCCAGTTGCGGTGGCAGCAGTTTATCCAGCCCGAATTTGAAAATGGCATGCGTGTGGCCGCCGCACACTTCCATAATCTGCATAGGCTTTTCAGCAGTATAAGGCAGCAATGCCGCCCGCTGATGCAGCCGTTCAATCAGCGTTTTCGCTAGTTTTGGATCACGAAATTCATCAACAAAACGCATTATCGTGCCTCTCCCGCACCGAGAAACAGGGCGACATCGGCTTCCACTTCTTCCATCGCGTGCAGCGCGGCCAGCGTTTCCTGTGCTTCCTGCTCATCGAGTTTGCTCAATGCAAAGCCGACGTGGATTAACACCCAGCCGCCGATCAGCGATTGTGGCTGGCCGTCACACACCAGCGCAATATTCACTTCGCGGCGCAGACCACAGACTTCCGCCCAGGCGTGATCGGGCTGCTGTTCATGCAGCGCGACAATTTGTCCCGGAATGCCTATGCACATCGTTGCTGCTCCAGCCAGGCCAGCCACCGATCCATGCCTTCGCCGGTGGTGGCTGAAAGCCGGATCACCTCAATCTGCGGATTCACCTGCCGCGCGTTGGCAATGCAGGCTTCGACGTCAAAACTGACATACGGCAGCAGATCGATTTTGTTGAGGATCATCAGACGGGAAGCCGCGAACATATGCGGATATTTCAGCGGCTTGTCCTCGCCTTCCGTAACCGACAGCACCGCCACTTTGTGCAATTCGCCAAGATCAAAACTGGCCGGACACACCAGATTGCCGACATTTTCAATAAACAGCAGGCTGTTATTGTTTGGCGACAACTGATGCAGCGCATCGTGAACCATTTGCGCGTCCAGATGGCAGCCTTTACCGGTATTCACCTGGATCGCCGGTACGCCGGTGGCGCGGATACGATCGGCATCGCGAGTGGTTTGCTGGTCACCCTCTATCACCGCGCAGTCGAAATACGGTGCCAGTCGGGTCAGGGTGCTGGTCAGCAGCGTCGTTTTACCGGAGCCGGGGCTGGACACCAGATTCAGTGCCAGAATGCCCGCTGCCGCAAAATGCTCGCGGTTGTGGGCGGCGATATGGTTATTCTTCGCCAGCACGTCCATTTCGATGTCCACCAGACGTCGCGGCGCAAACGGCAAACCGTGGCTGTGATCGTGTGAATGTTCGTGATCGTGTGAATGACTGTGATCATGCGAATGATCGTGGGAATGATGATGAGCGTGTTCAGCGCTGACGCCTTCGATACGAAGTTCGCCGCTGGCACAACCGCAGGTACTGCACATAGCTTTCTCCCCGGGCAAACCGGTCGCCCGTTATTCGATTTCGATTCGTTTAATTTTCATGCCGTCATCGGCCACCATCCGTACATCACGTCCGCCACAGTGCGGACACAGCAGCACGCCGGGGCTGAGTAAAGTGATGTCCTGCTGGCACGTGTAGCACCAGCTTTCTGCCGCCGGTGTCACGAGATGTAATTCGCAACCTGCGGCGAGCGTTTCGCGGCACACCAGTTCAAAGCAAAATTGCACTGCTTCCGGTTCGACGCAGGAAAATGCGCCAATTTCCATCCACACCGCCGTAATTCTCCGGGCATTATTTTGCCGTCCAAACTGCTGCATTATTTCCACTGCGTTCTGACACAACGTAATCTCGTGCATTATTTCCCCTCCGTCAGAAGATTAATAAAGAGAGCATGGAATGGTCAGTAGCAATATTGGTGCCAGAATTTTTTCGACACGCATAAACAAGGAGAAGAATCAGGATGACGGAATAAGCAGTCACCGTCCGTCATATATGTCGAAATACAGTGTCATCGACATGTCATCCTGTTTTTCAGGCAGTCAGCCACCTGCCCCAAAAATAACTTAACTTACTCATAATAAAGCAGTTGTTAAACAAAAACCGAAACTGGCACGTTTTATGCCAGTAGTGCTGTATGCGCCGTATTTTCGACGTCTCGTTCTGCATCAAGACGGACCGGAAAGGCACCTACGCACACCTCAATTACGGGTAATGACAATGAGCACTCTCAGTGAACTGACCAGCAAAGCTGATTATATAGCCAGTAAAAACAGCCATCTGAAATCACAATGGCGCACGTATCAGAACAGCCTGACGCAGGCCATAACCCATTCAAATAAAAAGATAAACCATGAATTTAGCTGCGGCGAAGAACAGGATATCCGCTTCACGCTGTTTAACCATTTCTCTGTCAGCATTCATCTCAGTGACGACTTCTACAGCCAGGATATCGTTTACAGCCTGAACATGGCGCACAACGCTGAAGAACCCAACTTTCGGGTATTTGCACACGCCACGCTGAGCGAAGAAGGCCGGGTTGATGGCAGCGTGGATATTAAAGATAAGGACGCTGTGCTGGAACATTATCTCAATAAAATATCGGCTATTTATCAGTGTATTTTTGATTCACTGAAAACTAATCAGCCGATTCATTCGCAACTCGATAAATTACTCAGCCACGCCTGAGTTACATTCAGAAATACATTATTACTTCGGCATCACAGGAATATTTTTCATTGCCGATTTTTTACTGGGATCAATTCCGACATAAATGTCGAAATGTCAATTTAAGTGCCGATTTCGTCATCTTTGACGAAATACCAAGGAGACTTCATGAGCGTTAAAAATGCCATGAATCAATATGTGATAGCCGATCCGAAACTTTGTATCGGCTGCAATACCTGTATGGCCAGTTGTTCGCAGGAACACCAGCGTCACGGTTTACAATCTGCCCCCCGTTTACAGGTGATGCGTAACCGTCTGGATTCCGCGCCGGTGATGTGCCACCAGTGTGAAGATGCTCCGTGCGCGCAGGTGTGTCCGGTGAATGCAATCACCCGTGAAAACGACGCGATTCATCTCAACGAGAGCCTGTGCGTGAGCTGCAAACTGTGCGGGCTTGCCTGCCCGTTCGGGGCCATCAGCTTTTCCGGCAGCACACCGCTGGATATTCCCCGCGACTGTAATACGCCCAAAGCCCTGCCAGCCCCGCAAGCCCCGCGGGCGGTCAGTTCGTTTCTGGATTGTGTGCCGGGGATTCGTGCGGTGGCAGTGAAATGCGATTTATGCAGCTTCAGCCCTGAGGGTCCGGCGTGCATCAAAACCTGTCCCACACAGGCCATCCGGCTTATCACAGCCAGTCTGTCTGAAAATGCCAGCCAGCAAAAACGTCTGAATGCGATGAACGTTTTTCCGGCCGGGCTGACTTCCTTTAGTGCACCTGACACGGAGGCCAAACAATGACGGCACTATTCGCTTTGGATCCGGCGTCGCTGATGACGCTGGCGCTGCTGGTCTGGATTTTCAGCGGCATTGCCTGCGGGTTACTGGCAGGCACCGCGAAGTTAAGCAGCCTGATTTCAGGCGCTGGCAGCATGCTGGCTTGCGTGGCGGTTATTATTGCGGCGGTTCAGATGGTAAACCGTGGCGTACCGGTGACACTTACACTGCCGGTTCTGCCTTACCGCGCCAGCTTCAGCCCGCTGAATGCGCTGTTATTAGGGGCAATGTCCGTCACGGCCTTGTTCAGCAGCCTGTATGCCTGCGCATGGCTGGCGAATGCCCGTCCGCGTCATCGCGCCCGTACCGGCTTGTTATGCAATCTGCTGCTGGCTGCGCTGACCGCCGCCGCGATTTCCGCCAATGCGGCTGAACTGATCCTGATGATGGAAATGGCCGCACTGTGCGCCTATTTCATGATCGTACAAGCCGACGATGCGAAAAGCCGCCGTGCCGGTCTGAATCAGTTTTTATCCGGCCGTCTCGGCACGCTGTGCCTGATTCTGGCGTTCGCACTGCTGCATCACACCAGCGGCAGTCTGGATTTTGAGGTGCTTCGCCACACCCTGTTTACGCCGGGCATTAAATCGCTGGCCTTCCTGCTGGCGCTGGCCGGTTTCGGACTGTATGCCGGGATTATCCCGCTGCATGCCTGGGTGCCGCAGTCGCATTCCAGCGCACCCGCCCACGCCGCCGCCCTTTTCTCTTCCGCGCTGATGAAAATCGGCATTATTGGCATCGTAAAAGTCGGTCTGGACTTGCTCGGCGCACCGCCACTCTGGTGGGGCCTGATGGTATTGCTTCTGGCAATCCTGACCGCATTTATCGGCGGCCTGTACGCGCTGATGGAACACGATATCCGCCGTCTGCTGGCCTATCACACGCTGGAAAACGTCGGGATTATTCTGCTCGGTGTCGGCGGTGCAATGGTGGGCGTGGCGCTGAATCTGCCGCTGCTGGCCTCGCTCGCCCTGCTGGCCGGATTGTTCCATCTGTTCAATCACGGGCTGTTTAAAACCGCGCTGTTTCTCGGTGCCGGTGAAATCGAAATGCAGACCGGCATTAAGGACATGGAAAAGCTCGGCGGCATTGCCCGTCTGATGCCGTGGACCGCCGTGGCGATGTTGATTGCCCTGATGTCGATGTCCGCGTTGCCGCCGCTGAACGGCTTTGCCAGCGAGTGGTTGCTGTATCAGTCGCTGTTCCAGCTGAGCGCCGGTCCGGTGTTTATCACTCGTCTGCTCGGGCCGTTGCTGGCGGTCGGTCTGGCGCTGACCGGTGCGCTGGCGCTGATGTGTATTGCCAAAGTCTTCGGCGTCACTTTCTTAGGCACACCACGCAGTCAGGCAGCGGCAGACGCCACGCCTGCTCCGCTGGCGATGACGCTCAGCAGCGTAATGCTGGCGCTGTTATGCGTGATTTTCGGTATTGCCTCACCGTGGATAATTCCGCATTTCGCCGCCGTGGCCTCCTCGGTGCTCAACGCGCCGGTTTTACAGGCCGCCGGGCATGGCGCGGCGTTTTCCACCACGTCTGCCGTGTCTGCCCCGATGATTGCCATCCTGCTGCTGGGCATGCCGCTGCTGCCATGGATTATCGCCGCCGTATTACGCGGTTCCCGTCTGCCAAACCGTTCACGCGGCGATGCCTGGGCCTGTGGCTACGGTCATTCCGCTGACATGGTGGTGACAGCGACCGGTTTTGCGCAACCGCTGCGCGTCATGTTTGCCCCGCTTTATCGCCTGCGTCAGCACATGACACCCGCTCCGCTGGTGGCTGCGCTGCACCGTGGCTGGCTGGGGATTTTCTGCCGTCGTCTGGCACTCATCGAACTGGCCGTGTTGCTGGTCGTGGCTTTTGCCTGAGGAACTGTCTATGAACACTTCATTCTTACTCGCGGGTTCGTTGTGGCCGCTGGCGCTGCTTCAGGCCATTGCGTTGCTGGCGATCGCCCCGCTGTTTGCCGGTTTCAGCCGCGTGATGCGTGCGCGGATGCACAACCGTCAGGGGCCGGGCGTATTACAGGAATACCGCGATATCGCCAAGCTGCTGACCCGCCAGAGTGTCGCCCCTGCCGCCGCCGGGGTGGCATTTCGCAGCATGCCGTATCTGCTGACCGGTGGCTTGCTGGTGATCGCCACCGCCCTGCCGGGGATAACGCTGGCCTCGCCAATGGGCGCGGCAGGCGATCTGATCACCGTTATCTACCTGTTTGCCGTGGTGCGCTTTGTGTTTGCGATTGCCGGGCTCGATACCGGCAGCACCTTCACCGGCATAGGGGCCAGCCGTGAAGCGGTACTCGGTGTGCTGGTCGAACCGATCCTGCTGCTCGGGCTGTGGATTGCCGCGCTGGTGGCCGGTTCCACCTCGCTGGGTGCCATTGCAGCCCGCGTGCTGCACTGGCCGCTATCCTCTTCCTTAACCCTCGTTCTGGCCGGTCTGGCCTGTGCATTCGCCACCTACATCGAAATGGGCAAACTGCCGTTCGACATGGCGGAAGCCGAGCAGGAATTACAGGAAGGCCCGCTGACCGAATATTCCGGCGCGGCGCTCGGCGTGCTGAAAATCGGCATCAGCCTGAAACAACTGGTGGTGTTGCAGTTATTCCTCGGCCTGTTCTTCCCGTTCGGGCTGGCTGAACAGCTCACGCCGCTGGCACTGCTGACCGCCGTGGTGTGGTGTCTGGTGAAGCTGCTGATCGCGGTCTTTGTGGTCGCGCTCATCGAGAACAGCGTCGCCCGTCTGCGCTTTCTTAAAACTTCCCGCACCACCTGGGCGGGTTTCGGGCTGGCGTTTCTGGCGCTGGTTTCCTGGCTGGTCGCAGGCTGACCTGACATTTTTCTTGTCCCGCTGCGGCGGGAAGAGGCTTTGTAATGAGTGAGTTCAATACCGCATTAAATCAAAATCCGGTCGGCAAAGAGTATCTGGCCGCGCTGGCGAAGCAGTTTCCGTCGGCGATTTTAGGCAGTGAATGGCAGACCGACACACAGGCGACCGTCACCATCAGGCTGAACTGGCTGCCGGAAGTGGTCGAATGGCTGTATTACCAGCAGGGCGGCTGGCTTTCCGTGTTATTCGGTAATGACGAACGTACCCTGTGCGGCAATTACGCGCTGTATTACGTGCTGTCGATGGAACAGGGCGTGAAGTGCTGGATCACCGTGCGCGCCGAAGTGGATCCGGTTTCACTGGAATTCCCTTCCGTCACCCCGCGTGTACCGGCGGCGGTCTGGGGCGAACGCGAAGTGCGTGATATGTACGGCTTGCGTCCGGTCGGGCTGCCGGATGAACGCCGTCTGGTGCTGCCGGATGACTGGCCGGACGATTTATATCCTCTGCGTAAAGACGCGATGGATTACCGTCAGCGCCCGGCACCGACCACGGACGAAGAGACCTATCCGTTTATTTCCGAGGCCAAAGAAGGCAGCAAAATCGTGCCGATTGGCCCGCTGCACGTCACTTCTGACGAACCCGGACACTTTCGTCTGTTCGTTGACGGTGAAGACATTATCGATGCCGATTACCGGCTGTTTTACGTGCACCGTGGCATGGAAAAACTGGCCGAAACCCGCATGGGCTACAACGAAGTCACCTTCCTGTCAGACCGCGTTTGCGGCATTTGCGGCTTCACGCACAGCGTGGCGTACACCTCTTCGGTCGAAAATGCGATGGGCATTGTGGTGCCGGAACGCGCCCAGATGATCCGCTCCATTCTGCTGGAAGTCGAACGTCTGCACAGCCATCTGCTGAACCTCGGACTGGCCTGTCACTTTGTCGGTTTTGATTCCGGTTTCATGCAATTTTTCCGCGTCCGTGAACAGTCGATGAAGATGGCAGAAATCCTGACCGGTGCGCGTAAAACCTACGGCATGAACCTGATCGGCGGCATCCGCCGCGACATCCTCAAAGACGACATGATCGCCACCATTGCGCTGGCAGGCAGCATGCGCCGTGATCTCAATGAACTGGTCGATATCCTGCTCAGCACACCCAATACCGAACAACGCAGCGTCGGCGTCGGCATTCTGGATCCGCAGGTGGCGCGGGATTTCAGTAACGTTGGTCCGATGGTGCGTGGCAGCGGCCACCGCCGCGATATGCGTCAGGATCATCCTTATGCCGGTTACGCCAGACTGCCGTTTGAGCTGTGCAGCGAAACCGGTAACGACGTTTATTCCCGCCTGAAAGTACGCATCCACGAAGTGTTTAACGCCCTGAATATGATCGAGTTCGGCCTGCAAAGCCTGCCGGGTGGCCCGCTGGCGGTAGAAGGTTTCAATTATCTCCCGCACCGTTTTGCCCTCGGCTTTGCCGAAGCGCCACGCGGAGACGACATTCACTGGAGCATGACCGGCGACAACCAGAAGCTGTTCCGCTGGCGTTGCCGTGCGGCGACGTATGCCAACTGGCCGACGCTGCGCTACATGTTGCGCGGCAATACGGTGTCCGATGCGCCACTGATCATCGGCAGTCTCGATCCTTGTTATTCCTGCACCGACCGCATGACGGTTGTCGATGTGCGTAAGAAAACATCCATCGTCGTGCCTTACAAAGAGATCGAACGTTACGGCATCGAACGCAAAAATTCGCCGCTTTGAGGAACTGCTCATCATGCTGAAACTGATTAAAAAAGTGCTTAAAACCGGCACTGCAACCGTGGCTTATCCGTTTAAGCCGCTGGATCTGGCACCCAATTTTCGCGGCAAACCGCAATACACCGCACAGCAGTGTATTGCCTGCGGCGCATGTGCCAACGCCTGTCCGTCTAATGCGCTGACCATGACCACGGCAGAAGACGGCGAAACGATCCGCTGGTCGCTGTTTCTGGGCCGCTGCATTTTCTGCGCCCGCTGCGAGGAAGTTTGCCCGACGGCGGCCATTAAACTGTCGCAGGAATTCGAACTGGCGGTGTGGCGTAAAGAAGATTTGTTTGAAACTGCAGATTTCCCGATCTGCCACTGCCGTGCCTGTGGCAAACCTTACGCGGTACAAAAAGAGATCGACTTCGCACTCAGCCTGTTGCAGGAAAGTGCCGCACTGAGCGACCGGCAAATTAGCGATCGCCGCGAACAGTATGAAACCTGCCCCGAATGCAAAAAACTGCACAGCCTTTCTTCCTCCGACCGTATTGATATTGGCCGGCACATGACCACGGAGGCTCATTCATGAGTCATAACCTGATTGCTCCGCGTGACGACAATGGCCTGCCGGTACCCGTCACGCTGGATGAAAGTATCGCCAGTCTGAAATCCACACTGCTTAACAGCATCCGCCGCTCAGCTTATGTTTACCGCGTGGACTGCGGCGGCTGTAACGGCTGTGAAATTGAGATTTTCGCTGCCATTTCTCCGCTGTTCGATGCCGAACGCTTCGGGATTAAAGTCGTGCCGTCACCGCGCCACGCTGACATCTTGCTATTTACCGGTGCCGTGACCCGCGCCATGCGTATACCGGCCCTTCGCGCCTGGGACAGCGCACCGGATCCGAAAATCTGCATTTCCTACGGTGCCTGCGGCAACAGCGGCGGCATTTTCCACGATCTGTATTGCGTGTGGGGCGGCACCGACAAAATCGTGCCGGTGGATGTGTATATTCCGGGCTGCCCGCCGACACCGGCTGCCACCATTTATGGTTTTGCGATGGCGCTGGGTTTGCTGGATCAGAAGATCAAAGGCCAGCAACACGATGAGGCAGCCACCGGACCGGCGGCGCTGCTGCACCCGGATTTACCGCAGCCGCTGCGCGTATTGCTCGACCGCGAAGCGCGCCGGATGGCCGGTTACCGTTATGGTCGCCAGATTGCTGATAAATTTATGGATATCGTGGCCGCGCCCGGCTTACAGCCGGTGGAACAGCGGGTGTCTGCCTATCTTGAGGAACAAGGCGATCTGCGGCTCAGCGAAATTGTCGGCAACCTGCAGCACATTTATCAGCAGGTTCTGCGTGGCGAGGTACGCCTGTGGTGACCTCCGTCAACGACCAGCGCTACGCGCGACATCAACCCTACGCCGGTCATCAGCCGGACAAAAACAAAGTGATTTTCTATTCGCTGAGCAGCAAGTTTGTCGATGAAAAAAGCGCGCAAAAACGCAGTTCGCAAAAAGTGCAGGAAGTGGTGTATTACAGCCTGGCGATCGGCCACCACCTCGGGGTGATCGACTGCCTGCAATCCCGTCTCGAATGCCCGCTCGACGGGTATCTGCACTGGATTGACTGCCTGCCCGAAAACAGCGAAGCACACCGCAAACTGGCCGGTGTGCAGCGTTTCGGGGAGATCAATATCGACAGCAGCCACACCCACCTGCTGGCGCTGGCACTGCGCGATGCCCGCCCGGACATGAGTGATGAACAACAGGGCTGGAGCGACCAGCTTATCGCCCTGCTCACACAAATTGAACACGACCCCGCCATGTACCTGATGGTCAGGAGATACGATGCCTGATTCCCCTGAAAACCTCCCACGCTACGCACTGCTGTGCGTGGGCAACAGCATGATGGGCGATGACGGTGCCGGTCCGCGTCTGGCCGAACTGTGCGCTGAAAAACCGCTGTCCGGCTGGACAGTGGTTGACGGCGGCGCGGCACCTGAAAACGACATCGGTTATTTACGCGAACTGCGGCCTGCGCATCTGGTGATTGTTGATGCCACCGACATGGGGCTGGCGGCCGGTGAAATGCGCATTATCGATGAAGATGACATCGCCGGGATGTTCATGATGACCACCCACAATCTGCCGCTGACCTTCCTGATTCAGCAGTTGCGTGAAGACATCCCGCACATCACCTTTGTCGGCATTCAGCCGGACGTGGTGGCCTTTTATTACCCGATGAGCACCGCTGTGGAACAGGCCGTGAACCGACTGTATCAGCTATTGCCTGCGCTGGATCAGGGGCTGGGGATCGCGCCTTTCCGGCCCGAAAGCCTCTGACAGCGGCTGTCGACATAACTGTCGATGCGGTGACGAAACAGACATGACATCAGCCCGACATTTCGTCACCGTTACACGATTTAAAAATAAAATATTGAATTTTATGGAAAATATTAAAATTAAGAAACTGGCACGCTTTATGTATTACCCGTACAGCAATGTCGTCAAGCCGGTGTTATCCGGCTCCATAAGAAAATCCGGAATCAGGAGATTCAGATGAACCGGTTTATCATCGCCGACCCTAAAAAATGCATCGGCTGCCGTACCTGTGAAATTGCCTGTGTGATGGCGCACAGCGATTCGCAGGATATCTCGCTGCTTAACGCCGCCACTTTCGCGCCACGTCTGCATGTGATCAAAGGCGTCAATCTCAGCACACCGGTGATGTGCCGCCAGTGTGAAGATGCGCCCTGCGCCAATGTCTGCCCGAACGGGGCCATTCTTCGCACCGGAGACCATGTGCAGGTGATGCAGGAACGCTGCATCGGCTGTAAAACCTGCGTTGTCGCCTGTCCGTACGGCGCCATGGAAGTGGTCACCAAACCGGTTTTCCGTCAGAACGGCGCGGCGATGGTCACCACCTCGGATAAAGCCGAAGCGCACAAATGCGATCTGTGCCACACCCGCGCTGAAGGCCCGGCCTGTATGGAAATCTGCCCGACCAAGGCACTTTTCGCCATCGACCGTAACCACTTACAGGAAATGAACGCAGAAAAACGCCGCCGCGCTGCGCTCGACAGCACCTCCCCGCTGCTGTTTTAACCCGGATTAAGGAAGCCATACCATGAAAAAAGTCACTACTGTCTGCCCGTATTGCGGTGCCGGATGTAAATTGAATCTGGTTGTCGATAACGGAAAAATCATCCGTGCGGAAGCGGCGAACGGCGTCACCAATCAGGGTGAACTGTGCCTGAAAGGCTATTACGGCTGGGATTTTCTCAATGACACCAAACTGCTGACCCCGCGCCTGACACAGCCGCTCATCCGCCGCCAGAAAGGCGGGAAATTCGAAGCCGTCAGCTGGGATGAAGCCATCCGTTACACCGCACAGCGCCTGAAAGACATCAAACAAAAACACGGCCCGCGTTCCATTATGACCACCGGTTCTTCCCGCGGGACCGGCAATGAAACCAACTATGTGATGCAGAAATTTGCCCGTGCAGTGATCGGCACCAACAACGTCGACTGCTGCGCCCGTGTGTGTCATGGCCCGTCGGTTGCCGGTTTGCAGGCCACGCTCGGTAACGGCGCGATGAGTAATTCCATCGGCGATATCGAAAACTCAAAATGTCTGCTGGTGTTCGGCTATAACTGCGCGGATTCTCATCCGATCGTCGCGCGCCGCGTGATCAAGGCGAAAGAAAAAGGCGCGCAGATCATTGTCTGCGACCCGCGCCGCATCGAAACCGCACGCATTGCCGATCAACATCTGCAAATCAAAAACGGCTGCAACATGGCGCTGGTCAATGCCTTTGCCCATGTGCTGATCGAAGAAGATCTGTATGACCATGACTATGTGGCGAAATACACCGAAGGCTTTGAGGAATACCGCAAAAATGTCGCGGATTACTCACCGGAAGCCGTGGCGGAACAGACCGGTGTGTCCGCCCAGCAAATCCGTCAGGCGATGCGCACTTACGCCGCTGCGCCTTCTGCCACCATCATGTGGGGCATGGGCGTTACCCAGTTTGGTCAGGCGGTTGACGTGGTGAAAGGTCTGGCAGGGCTTGCCTTGCTGACCGGTAATCTTGGCCGCGCCAACGTCGGTGTCGGCCCGGTTCGCGGGCAAAATAACGTGCAGGGTGCCTGTGATATGGGCGTGTTGCCCAATGAATTCCCGGGTTATCAGTCCGTCACTGATGCAAAAGTTCGCGCAAAATTCGCTGATGCCTGGGGCATTGACGTGAATCAGATGGACACCGAAATCGGTCACCGTATCACCGAGATCCCGCATCTGGCCCTTGAGGGCAAAGTGAAAGCTTATTACATCATGGGCGAAGATCCGTTACAGACCGAAGCCGATTTAGGTCTGGTGCGCAAAGGCTTCGAAGCACTGGACTTCGTGGTGGTGCAGGACATCTTCATGACCAAAACGGCGGAACAGGCCGACGTGATTTTACCGGCAACGTCCTGGGGCGAACACGGCGGCGTCTTCTCCTGCGCAGACCGCGGCTTCCAGCGTTTCGAGAAAGCCATCGAGCCAAAATACAACGTCAAACGCGACTGGGACATTATCAGCCTGCTGGCAACAGAGATGGGTTATCCGATGCATTACAACGATAACCAGGAAATCTGGGACGAAATGCGTAGCCTCTGCCCGCTGTTCTACGGCGCCACCTACGAAAAAATGGGCGAACTGGGACACGTGCAGTGGCCCTGCACCACGCTGGAAAGTCCGGGGACACAATACCTGTACGCCGACAATCATTTCGATACCCCGACCGGCAAAGGCCAGTTGTTCGCCGCCCCGTGGCGCGCACCGGCGGAAGTGCCGGACGGCGATTATCCGCTGGTGCTGTGCACCGTGCGCGAAGTCGGTCACTACTCCTGCCGTTCGATGACCGGTAACTGCGCCGCCCTGCAAACGCTGGCTGACGAACCGGGCTTTGTGCAGATGAATCCGGTGGATGCACAGGCGCTGGGCATTCGCGATCAGCAACTGGTCTGGGTGGCATCGCGCCGTGGCAAAGTCATTTCCCGCGCCAACTACAACGAACGTATCAATCTGGGTGCGGTGTACATGACCTATCAGTGGTGGATTGGTGCCTGTAATGAACTGACGCAGGACAACCTCGATCCGATTTCCAAAACACCGGAAACCAAATACTGCGCGGTGAAAGTCGAACAAATCGCCGATCAGCGCTGGGCAGAGAATTACGCACATCAGACTTACAGCGACATGAAAGCGCGCCTGCGCAGCGCCGTTGAAGATGTGATCCCGGTGGTTGAGGTTTAGGTTTTAAGCTCCTCAGCAAAAGGTGTGGGTTCTTAGCTCCTCCCCCTGCGAAGGGGGAGGCTGGGAGGGGGTTTTACAGGCAGCCTCGGATTCAAAGTTGTCATTAATACCCCACCCCAACCCTCCCCTTCGCAGGGGAGGGAGCAACCCCCTGAGATTTAAGAGGTATTTATGTCTGATTCCGGTCTGCTCATCCGCATCAGTGGCAAAGTCCAGGGCGTCGGTTTCCGGCCTTTCGTCTGGCAACTGGCGGACCGTCTGCGGCTTCGTGGTGAAGTATGCAACGACAGCGCGGGAGTGGAAATCAGGCTGCTTCAGCCGGTCAATCTTGAACTTTTTATTGAACAGTTACAGCGCGACTGCCCGCCGCTGGCACGCATCGACAGCATCAGTTTCGATCCTTTCGACTGGCAGGCGCTTCCGCAAAATTTCACTATCACTGACAGCCGTCACAGCCGGATGGATACCCAGGTGGTGCCCGACGCGGCGACCTGTCCCGAATGCCTGAAAGACATTACCCGCCCGGACGATCGTCGTTTCGGCTACGCCTTCACCAACTGCACACATTGCGGCCCGCGTTTTACGCTGATCCGCGCCATGCCTTATGACCGTCCTTCCACCTGCATGGCGGAATTTACGTTGTGTCCGCACTGTCAGCAGGAATACCAAAACCCTGCCGACCGGCGGTTTCACGCGCAGCCGGTCGCCTGCCCGCACTGCGGGCCGCTGGTCAGCGCGACGTTGCAAAATGGCGACATGCTGGCACAAGGAGAAGCGGCGCTGGAATACGCCGTCGCGGCATTACGCGCGGGGAAAATCGTCGCCATTAAAGGGTTGGGAGGCTTTCATCTGGCTTGCGATGCCACGCAGCAAAACGCGGTGATGCGGCTGCGCGAACGTAAACAGCGGCCGTCAAAACCGCTGGCGGTGATGCTGCCGGACATCAGCTGGCTGGCAGCATGCAGCGACGAAAGCCCGCAATTTGCGCTGCGCGAAATGCTGGGATCACCGGCCGCGCCCATCGTACTGGCGACGAAAAGTGCGATGTCGCCGCTGTGCGCGGCAATCGCGCCTGAACTGGACGAAGTCGGGCTGATGCTGCCGTTTACCCCGCTGCATCATTTGCTGATGCAGGCGGTTGAGACACCGCTGGTGATGACCTCCGGAAATGCGAGCGGCTGTGCGCCCGCCCTCACCAATGAAGCTGCACTGTTACAACTCGATGGCATTGCAGACATATGGTTGCTGCATAACCGCGATATCGTCCAGCGCGCCGATGATTCGCTGCTGCGGGTGACGGCACATGGCACTGAAATGCTGCGCCGTGCGCGCGGTTATGTGCCAGATGCTTTTACGCTGCCTGACGGATTCGATGTTCAGCCGCCGCTGCTGGCGCTGGGCGGTGACCTCAAAAATACCTTCTGTCTAGTGCGCGGCGATCAGGCCATTCTCAGTGCGCATTTCGGCTCACTCACCCGCTGCGATATTGCCGGACAACAGCAGCAGGCGATTGAACATTTTCAGCACCTTTATGATTGCACGCCGCTGACGGTGGCCCGTGATGCGCATCCGGCGTATGTCAGCCATGTGCAGGCGGAAAGCCACGGTATACGCATAATTGACGTTCTTCATCATCACGCCCATATCGCCGCGTGTCTGGCGGAACATCACTGGCCGCTGGATGGCAGCAAGGTCATCGGGCTGGCGCTTGACGGGCTGGGTTATGGCGTTGCTGACGATAAAACCGGTGCCTTGTGGGGCGGCGAGTGTTTGCAGGTGGATTATCTGCACTGCAAACATTTAGGCGGATTGCCTGCCGTTGCGCTGCCGGGTGGCGACCGCGCAGCACGGGAACCGTGGCGGAATTTGCTGGCGCAATGGCAGGCGTTTGTGCCGGACTGGCAGACGCGCCCGGAGGCGCAGGCGTTGCGGGAATATCCGTGGCTGCCGCTCTCCAGAGCCATCACCGCCGGGATCAATGCGCCGCTGGCCTCGTCCTGCGGGCGCTTGTTTGATGCCGTCGCCGCTGCACTCGGCTGTACGCCTGCGCAACTGAGCTGGGAAGGCGAAGCGGCAGGCCGTCTGGAAGCGCTGGCGCAACGGGGAGCTGGCACTTCGCATCCGGTCACGATGCCGCTGCGGCATACGACGTCGGGCACTTTTCTGGATTTAGCGACATTCTGGCAACAATGGCTCGACTGGAATGCCACGCCTGCCGCGCGGGCTTTTGCTTTTCACGACGCGCTGGCGCAAGGCTTTGCCGCCCTCGCCTGCTATCACGCGGTGAGAACCGGCACCCGCACGGTGGCACTGGGTGGCGGTGTGCTGCATAACCGCCTGCTGCGCCAGCTTTTACATTGCTATTTAGCGCCCCTTCACGTGCTGATGCCGCAAAACGTGCCTGCCGGAGACGGCGGGCTGGCACTGGGCCAGGCCGTTGTCGCCTGCGCCCGTCTGCAATTTTCTTCTGGTTTTAACAACAAGGATCCCCATGATTAACCGTGATTTTTTCCACACGCACCGTCGTGCTTTCTGGCTGCTGACCGGGCTGCTGGCGGTCAATTTACTGGCCTGGGGCTGGGCATTGGTGGTGTTTCGCCACAACGCGGCGCTGGTGGCCGCGGCCCTGCTGGCTTACGGTTACGGGCTGCGTCATGCCGTCGATGCCGATCATATTGCGGCTATTGATAACGTCACCCGCAAGCTGATGCAACAGGGGCAGCGTCCGGTGGCGGTCGGTGCATTTTTCTCTCTCGGACACTCCAGCATTGTGATGCTGGCCTGCGTAGCGATCGCTGCCACCTCACTGGTGTTTGGCAACAAAATTGGCTGGCTGCACGATTATGGCAGCACCCTCGGCACGCTGGTTTCCGCCCTGTTTTTACTGATGATGGCGCTGTTGAATGCGCTGATCCTGCGCGACGTTTACCGCCGTTTTCAGAAGATCAAACAGGGTAAAAACTTTGCCGATGCCGGAGAAACCCAGGCGATGCAGGGAGGAATAATGAGCCGGTTATTCAGCTTTGCGTTTAATCTGGTGAATAAAAGCTGGCAGATGTATCTGGTGGGATTTTTATTCGGACTGGGTTTTGATACTGCCACTGAAATTGGCCTGCTAGGTATTTCTGCAGCGGGGGCCTCTTCCGGCATGTCCGTATGGAGCATTCTGGTATTTCCGCTGTTGTTCGCCAGCGGCATGGCACTGGTCGATTCGCTGGATAACTTTGTCATGGTCGGCGCCTACGGCTGGGCGTTCGATAAACCGGTGCGCAAGCTCTATTACAACATGACGATTACGGCCACCAGCGTGGTGATTGCCCTGTTTATCGGCGGCCTGGAAGCGCTCGGGCTGATGGCTGATAAGCTGGATTTACACGGCGGAATATGGGCAGTGGTCGGTCGCCTGAATGAAAATATGGGCAGCGTCGGCTATGCGGCCGTGGCGATTTTCGTGGTGTTCTGGGGCATCTCTGCCCTCAATTATCGCCGCAAGGGCTATGACAATCTGGCGGTGTGATCCGCCCGACGTCAGGCGTCATCCGGCAAGGTAAACTGCTTTTCCAGACGCAGTTTGTCGCCGTCCGTCACGGTTATCATAATTTGTGTTTTTCCGCCGGGCTGGAGAACAAAACGCATCTGTCCCAGAGGCTGTGGCTGATGGGCGGAAAAATTCACATTGTGGCTCTGGCGGCTGGTGCTGGTGCCCGCAGTGCTTTCCTGCGAAACCGAAACCGCCACCTGACAGGAACAGGCTTTGGTGAGACTGACCATCGGGGTAATAACATAATTCTGCGCATCGTGGTGTGTATCGAACCAAAGCTGGTTGGACATCACGGCGGCGATCAGGAGCAAATGCATAACGTTTATCCTGCGTATCCGGTCGAAAAAAAACAGGGCCAGTGCCCTGTTTCTGCTTTACGCCTCCCCTTCGCAGGGTAGGGCGCACTAATCAGTTTTGTGACGCGTAGGCCAGGTTCGCAGTACCGACCTGAGTGATGCTGGTCAGAGAGCCATTGGCACCTTGTGAAGCCTGGGCATAGTTACCTGAACCGTTCTGGGACACGAGCACTTTACTGCCGTTAGCGCTCTGCGAAACGTTAGCCCCGTTGTAGTCGCCTTTTTGTACCACACTGATCAGGCTGCCATCACCGGTCTGATTGGTCCCGGCACTGTTTCTGTAGCCATCCTGACTAATCGCTGTCAGCGATTTTTGTGCACCAGACTGAGTGGCATTCGCCAGGTTAGCCGTGCCCTGCTGGTAAATCTGAATTTCAGAATTCCACTGAGTCGCCGTGAATGTCGGTACCGTTGATGTCGGTGGATTATGACCGTGGTCAGAGCCACCCCCGCCATGACCAGGACTGGTTGCAAATGCACTGCCACTGACGACTAAAGCGGAGACTGCCACAATTTTCCAAAGTTTCATGATGCTACCCCATTGGTTTAATATCGGATGTTTGGTGTGTTAATGCTGTGTCACTCTAATCGCCATTCCTGACGAGTTTTGTACGACGCCGCTGCTCTGGTTCGTACCATTCTGGCGAATTTCCGTCACACCCCGGCCTTTTTGCAGGATGTAGGCGGTATTGCCAAAATTCTGTTGCGTAATGGATGCATCTCCGCCGCCGGTTTGCGATACGTAGGCGAAATTATCGCTGCCGCTTTGGGATATATCCGCGTTATTTCCATTACCCCGCTGATTTAACAGTGCAGTATTCTCTGATCCGGCCTGACGGATAACGCCGGCATTTCCATAACCCGTCTGATTTGTGGCGGCCAGATTGCTATTACCGTTCTGATAAATCATGGATGCATTCCCCGATGAATTCCTTGCACCAGCAAAGACCTGATCCGGACCCTCAGAATTCATTTCCGAAAAAGCCATATCAAACTGCTGTGCATGAACGCCCCAGGAGGCTGAAAGTAACGCCAGGGTCAATAAAGTCTTTTTCATTTCGTCACCCTGTATATACCGGCCCACACTTTGCGAACCGGTTAATTGCTGCTGACGGATTGATTATGGTGTTTGCCAGAAATAAGGAACTCACCCGCTCGTCGTATTTTAATTTCAGGCTTCATCAGAAAGTATGAGGCGGCATTTATCATGCGTACTGACCAGAACGTCCTGGTAAAAGGTCAGCACGGCTAATCAACCCTATGGCATTAATCCTAAAGTTAAAATGGAAACCGGTTTAAATAATCACACAAATGCAACTATTCTTAATTCTCTCTGAAATTAAACACAGGTGTAAAAGAGATCTCCCGCACATTTCCACCCTTAAAAGCCGCTTAAAAGTGTCTTCACGCAGCTTTGCAGCAGGGTTTAACAGGCTACAAAGAAGCTTGCAGATGTGCTCACCTAAGTGAAATCAATACAAAAACAGGCGTCAGTTTACGTTATTAATGGCGAAGCATGCAGCCAACTGGTGTTTAAGCATAATTAATGCGGACTGTTATCGGACAAATATGCAGCCTTAACAAGGCCAAACGTTAAGATTGTGTAAAATAATTACTTAAGTCTTCTTTAACATGGCGGAATGTAATTTCCCTCCATACATAAGAAAAACTTTATACATTTTTATTTACATTTTGAAACATAAATAAGCCTTGCGTAAGGTAAACCAAAAGCTAAATTGAGTCAGTACCGCACATAAAACCACCTAAAAATATTATGTGCCTCAGGTTGTGAATATTTGCCATTTTCAGATATACACAGCAAACATACAGCTATAGATTTAGCAAAATAAAATCTCAGTCTATTTCCTGCCTTTTCAGTGATCAGGCAATGGCAGACTGTGGCTATAAAAATCAGGGCAGGGTTTCATTATGAGTAATGAAGCAGCAATCAATAATAATATTCTTTTATTAGTGACCAAACCATCATTACAAGCCAGTGCTTTATTGCAGCAATTAAGACAGCAACTTTGTGTTAATACCCGGCTTCATAATATCCATAAATCACTTGAGGATCAGACGCTTCAGCAGGCATTAATTCTCTTCGATATGATGGAAGCCGATCGCCGGACAATTGAGCTATGGCAAACAGCCGTTAACCGTTATCACAACAACGTGAAGTTATTATTATTAAACACACCTGATAATTATCATTTTCGGGAAATTGAAACCTGGCCGGGGATCAGCGCCGTATTTTATCTTTCCACCGATGAAGAACATCTGGTCGAAGGGATCAGAAGCGTGATCCGCGGAGAATGCTACTTCTCTCAGGGCTTCGCCAGTTACCTGATCAATCAGTCCGGTGCTTTCCGTCATCTTCACTCAGAGGATACCGGCCTGACTCATCGCGAAAAAGAGATCCTTAATAAGTTACGTGTGGGCGCTTCGAACACGGAAATCGCACGTTTGCTGTTTATCAGCGAGAACACCGTCAAGACGCATCTCTATAATTTATTTAGAAAAATCTCAGTTAAAAACCGCACTCAGGCGGCGTCCTGGGCTAATGACAACCTCAAGCGCTGATATCATGACTATTTGCATAAAGGGCTTCTGGCTCTGGCTGGCGCTGCTGTGCGCCACCTGCCTGCATGTTCAGGCTGCGGATATAAAAGACCCGGGGCTTATCACCGACAGAACCGTGACATCGGTTGGCCACGATTTTTACCGTGGTTTTACCGGCAAATGGGAACAGAACTACCCGGAAACCCTCACTATTTCAGAAAGACCCAGCGCCCGCTGGGGCAGTTGGATCACCATAAAAATAGGTCAGGACACCCTGTATCAGACTTTGCTGTTTCCCAACCGTCGCAATTTTAATAAGGACGTCGAAACCGCCATTGCCGGTGTGACCGAAGCATTATCACGGCGGCAACTGGACAAAGCGTTACTGGGCACCGGGGATCTCGCCCATGACGAATTTTAATGCACAGCCTCTTTTAAGGAGAGCATCGTGAATATTCCAGTCTCAGCTTCGCGTTCAGTCATGCTGCTGGCATTGCTGACGGCGTCCCCGGTTTCCTGGGGCGGCAATATGGTTTTCCAGTTCATCAACCCGAATTTCGGCGGCAACCCGAATAATGGCGCGTTCCTGCTCAACGAGGCTCAGGCGCAGAACTCCTATAAAGACCCCGACAGCTATGACTTCGGATCCACTTCGACGTCTGCGCTGGACAATTTCACCGCCTCGATTCAGTCGCAATTACTGGGCAGCCTGATGGGCAACGTCAATCAGGGGAAACCGGGGCGGCTGGTCACACAGGATTTTATCGTGGATATCCAGAATACCGACGGGCAACTGGTGATGAATGTCACTGACCGCAAGACCGGTAAAATTTCCACCATTCAGGTACAGGGTTTGTCTGCCACGACCAACTGATTCCGACGACCGATAAAAACAGGAACGACATCATGCGCAGCTATTTATTACTCATCGCAGTTTTTGTGTTGAGCGGGTGCCTCACAGCAGCACCGAAAGAAGCCGCAAGACCGACATTATTACCCCGGGCGCCAAGCTATACCGATCTGACCCATTTGCCTTCGCCGCAGGGCCGGATTTTTGTGTCGGTGTATAACATTCAGGATGAAACAGGCCAGTTCAAGCCGTATCCGGCCAGTAACTTCTCGACTGCGGTGCCGCAAAGCGCCACGGCAATGCTGGTATCGGCACTCAAAGATTCCAAATGGTTTATCCCGCTGGAACGTCAGGGGCTGCAAAACTTACTGAACGAACGCAAAATTATCCGTGCCGCACAGGAAAACGGCAGCGTCGCTATCAATAATCAGCGGCCGCTTTCCTCGCTGGTGGCGGCGAACATCCTGATTGAAGGATCGATTATCGGCTATGAAAGTAATGTGAAATCAGGCGGGATTGGTGCGCGGTATTTCGGTATCGGTGCCAGTACGCAATACCAGCTTGACCAGATAGCCGTGAACCTGCGTGCTGTCGACGTCAATACCGGAGAGGTTTTATCGTCTGTGAATACCAGCAAGACGATTTTATCGTATGAAGTGCAGGCCGGGGTGTTCCGCTTTATCGATTATCAGCGGTTACTGGAAGGCGAACTGGGCTACACCACCAATGAGCCGGTGATGTTGTGCCTGATGTCGGCGATTGAATCCGGGGTGATTTATCTGGTCAACGACGGCATCGAACGTAACCTGTGGCAGTTGCAGAACCCGTCGGAGATCAACTCACCGATTCTTCAACGCTACAAGAACAGCATTGTCCCTGCCGAATCCTGATGAGCGGCAGTTGGCGAAGGGAAACCGTGGGTTGACACGGTTTCCCTTCTTTTTTTATCCGGTAATCTCAGGTTTTGTTTTCCTCAGTTTTCGCCGCCTGGCGATAATTATTCACCCGCTTTTTATCCTCAAGATTAAAATCAGGATCGAGATAAATGCTCACCCGTTTGATCAGCAAATCCTCAAAGACAAAAACCGTGCAGAAATGATGGCTGCCGGCCTCCGATGTCGGCCAGCGGTCGCCGTTTTGCATCACGCCGCGCATCTGCCCTTCCAGCACAATGGCATCTCCGTCACTCAGAAAACGGAAAGCGTTCTGAATATGTTGGATCTTGTCGATTTCAAGCGCGAAGCGTTTACCCAGTTCCCCCAGAGAAGACTTTCCCTGCGCGGTGCCAAATTTCGGAAAAAACAGCACCACATCTTCAGCAAAGAGATCCAGTAATGACGCATCTGCCTGATCCAGTTTGGCGTAGAAATTCTTAACGATTTCAATGCGTTTTTCTTTCAGTTCTTGTTCTGCCATTTTCACCTCGAAATTCTCCATTTAATACATAAGCCTAGTGACTGCCGCTGATTTTGCCAGTTATGGGAGGACGCTCACTCACACTGAGGCCGGTCAGATGAAGAGTTTTCTGCACCGGAAGCCGGAACCCACTACACTGGCATGCGTTTTTAACAACATGTCCTCTTACATTTTTGGAGAGTCACGGATGTCTCAGTTCAACAGAGCAGGTCGCGCCATGCCCCACCTGCCCGTTCCCGCCCGCGGGTTAGTCGTTATCCTCTGCCTGGTCCAGGGATTATTGCTGTACTTCTTTTTCTCAGACCACACCGCGGCGAAATTTGCCAGTTTCTCCCATAATATTTACGGCCAGACTATGGCATTAACATTACCGGTGCTGATTTCATTGTCTGTCGTTCATCTGAATGACCGCCGGTTCTGGACCGGAATGGCGCTTCTCACGCTGCTGCTGGCCGGTATGGCTGCATGGGTAAAAAGTAATATGACGGGGACATCGGCGGATTCGCTGCTGGCACCGTTTTATTTGTCGCTGACGCTGCTGGTCTTTTTTGTTTTGCCATGGCTACAGGTGCAGGCGTTCCCGGCAGAAAGCCGTTACCGTTACGCAAACCTTTCTGCCTGCTACAGTCAGAATACGCTGTGTGTCATGCTGACGTTGCTGATGCTGCTGCTGGCCATCGGAGTGATGGCATTATGTGCAGGGTTATTCCGGCTGATCGGCATTGAATATTTCCATGAGCTGTTTTTCGATACGCCGCTGTTTATGCATCTGGTGTCCGCCTTGCTGCTGGGCATCAGTATCGTCACCTGCCGTACGCAACCGGCGCTGATGAATACCACCCGCAATGTCATCCGTTTTATTCTCAAAGGCCTGCTGCCGCTGGTGGCGTTCGTTGCGCTGATTTTCCTGTTTGCCCTGCCGTTTACCGGCCTGACGGTGTTATCACAAGCCTGGTCCGCGGCCAGTTTGCTGACCACCCTGGCACTGAGCATTCTGCTGCTGGTTAATGTGGTACGCGAAACCGATCATGCTGAAAAACCTTATCCGCAGGCAATTCGTCTGCTGGTGAATGCGGCGATTTTACTGCTGCCGGTGTATGCCGCGCTGGCGCTGTATTCTACCGGCCTGCGCGTTTCGCAATACGGCTGGACGCCACAACGTCTGTGGGCGGTGCTGGTGATCAGCGTCACGCTGATCGCCGCGCTTTGCTACAGTTTTGCGGTGATCGATAAACGCCCTGACTGGCTGCCGCGTGTTACTCAGTTAAATAAGCCGTTGTCGCTGCTGGTGGTCATTCTGGTGATGGCGGCCAACAGCCCGCTGCTCGATCCTTACCGTATCAGCGTCAACAATCAGATTGCGCGACTCGACAGCGGCAAAACGCAGGCGAAGGATTTCGATCTGCAGATGCTGCGTTTCGACACCGGCCGCCGTGGCAACGAGGCGCTGGCCAGGCTGCAGCAGCATCCTGCCTTTACCGGCGATCCGCAGTTGCTGCTGACGCTGAAAAACATGATCGCCCGGACGTCCCGCTGGGGAACTTACGATGATAAAGAGCACGCTGCACTGGCGAAAAACTATCGTCTGGAAGAGGCTAAAAAGATGATTGTACTGGCGAAAGGTGCGGTGCAGCCGGATGACGGTTGGTGGAGCTCCCTGCCTCAGCTTGAGCAATACAGCAACACGCTGCGCGACTGTCTCAGCCTGCAGGGGATGTGTATCATCAACACGCTGGATCTGAACGGCGATAAGCAGAAAGAAATTTTCTTGTGTAATACGTTAGATTCGTCGTCCATTAACTGCCGTATTTACGTCAGACATGCCACCCAATGGGCCCAGGCTGGCGAACTTTATCTGTATGAAGATAAGGATAAATCCGCGCTGATCACGGCACTACGCAACGGCGAAGTCAAACCGGTGGCGCGTAAATGGGCTGATGTGCAGGTTGACGGTAAGCGCCGGGTGATTCACTACAACCTCAGCGAGGAATAGCGGGTGAAATAACCGGAATGGCGTTCTGAATCTGAAAACAGACAAAAGCCGGGCATCTGCCCGGCTTTTTGTTGTGCATCACGCGATAACCGTAGGATCCTGTTCCACAGGCGGTTCACCCACCGTTTTTTTCGGGGGCAACAAACCGTCTGCCCGGAACATCGCTTTGATGCCGCGTACGGCCTGACGGATCCGGTCCTGATTTTCGATCAGCGCGAAGCGTACATGCGTATCGCCGTAATCTCCGAAACCGATCCCCGGCGACACACACACTTTAGCGTCGGCCAGCAGCCGTTTGGCGAATTCCAGCGACCCTAAGTGCGCATAAGCAGGCGGAATTTTTGCCCAGACGTACATCGACGCTTTCGGGTTTTCCACCATCCAGCCCGCTTCATGCAGACCACGGACCAGCACATTACGGCGCTGACGGTATTGTTCGGCAATGTCTTTGACGCATTGCTGATCGCCTTCCAGCGCGGCAATCGCCGCCACCTGCAACGGCGTGAAGGTGCCGTAATCATGATAACTTTTGATACGTGCCAGCGCGCTGACCAGTTCAGGATTACCGACCATAAAACCGATGCGCCAGCCTGCCATGTTGTAACTTTTCGACAGCGTGAAGAATTCCACGGCAATGTCTTTTGCGCCCGGCACCTGCATGATTGACGGTGCTTTCCAGCCGTCGTACACGATGTCCGCATAGGCCAGATCGTGGATCACCAGCACGTTGTATTGTTTAGCCAGCGCCACCACGCGCTCAAAGAAATCCAGCTCCACGCACTGCGCCGTCGGGTTGGACGGGAAGCCGAGGATCATCATTTTCGGGCGCGGAATGGTTTCGCGGATGGCTTTTTCCAGCTCAGCAAAGAAATCCACCCCTTCGGCCAGCGGCACGGAACGCACCTGCGCACCGGCAATCACGGCGCCATAAATGTGGATCGGATAACTTGGGTTAGGCACCAGAACGGTGTCGCCATGATCGAGCGTCGCCAGCATCAGATGCGCCAGCCCTTCTTTCGAACCGATGGTGACAATAGCTTCGCTTTCAGGGTCTATCTCTACCTGATAACGGTCGGCATACCAGCGGGAAATGGCACGACGCAGACGCGGAATGCCGCGTGAGGTCGAGTAACCGTGAGTGTCTTCGCGCTGCGCAACCTGCACCAGTTTTTCCACAATGTGCGGCGGTGTCGGGCCGTCAGGGTTGCCCATACTGAAATCGATAATGTCTTCGCCACGATGGCGGGCGGCCATTTTCAGTTCAGCAGTAATATTGAAAACATAAGGGGGAAGACGATCAATACGTGAAAAACGACGGGGTGAACTGGAATCAGCCATAATTTCCTCTGGGATACGTAAGCGCCCGGACCGTCCGAGCGACGCTGGCCGCGTAACGGCCTTCAACGAACATAACGCAGAGGAAAATGGCTGTCGAGATACCGGGCACCTTTTTTTTCACTGCGGACGCGGATCAGTCGCCAGCAGCCCCAGCAGCCAGTCGTTTTTCCACTCATCGCCGATCCGGTAGCTGTCCCGCAGATGGCCTTCCATCCGGAATCCGCACTTTTCCAGCACGCGGCGCGAGGCGTCGTTACCTTCGAGTACATTGGCCTGCAGACGGTGAAAACCACACTGGTCAAACGCAAAGTTCAGCACTTCGCGCAGGGATTCCACGGCATAACCTTTGCGCTGATGCTCAGGTGCCAGAATGAACCCGACTTCGCCTTGTTTATAGGGCCGCCAGTCCGGGAAAAATCCGGTCAGTCCCACCGCCGCACCGGTTTCTTTTTCGCGGATCAGCAGGCACAACCAGAAATCACTGTAGCGATCCCAGTTTCCAAGACGCTGCTCAAAGCGGCTATGAACCTGCGCGTGGGTTTCGATATCGCCGATAAAACGCATGACGTCGGGGGTCTGATACAGCCGCAAGAAAAACGCCCAGTCATCAGCCTGGAGGGGCTGCATGATCAGCCGCGGCGTGGATAACAAAATCATGTCGGAATGTGCTCCTGTGTCTGCCGATGGTGAAAGTCTGACCTTTTACATATAATAACCGCTGAATCCATTTGGCACGCTTATCTTTCAATCGTGCAAAGAGTTTAATCTGCCATGCCTCACATGTTCGATATGCTGCTGGCGGTCTTTGACCGTGCGGCGCTGATGCTCATCTGTTTGTTCTTCCTCACGCGAACCCCGCTGTTTCGCAAACTGCTGCACAAAGAAAATGAAAACCATACGCCGCTGGAACTGACTGCGGTGACCGCCATTTTCTCGCTGTTCGCCATTTTCGGTACGCTCTCTGGGATCAACGTCGAAGGCTCGCTGATCAACGTGCGTACGATCGCCATCATGTCGGGCGGGATCCTGTTCGGGCCGTGGGTCGGGATCATTACCGGCCTGATTTCCGGTACGCACCGTTTCCTGATCGACATTCACGGGCCCACGTCTGTTCCGTGCCTGATCACCAGTATTACCGCAGGTTTCCTTTCCGGTTACATCAATAAAAAAGTTAAAAAATCGCTGCACTGGAAAGTCGGTATTCTGGGCGGCATGCTGTGCGAAACGCTGACCATGCTCCTGATTTTACTGATGGCGCGACCGTTTTCGCTCGGGCTGGATATCGTCATGAATATCGCCGCTCCGCTGATCCTCGGCGCCAGCTCCATCGGCCTGATTGTTTTGCTGGTGCAAAGTGTCGAGGATGAAAAAGAGGTGATCGCCGCCCGGCAGGCGCGGCTGGCACTGGATATCGCCAACAAAACGTTACCCTACTTCCGTAATATAGAAGGCCGTAATATTAATGCCGAATCGTTGGCCAGTATTTGCCGCATTATCCGCGAAGATATCGACGCCGATGCGGTGGCGATTACCGACACCAAAAACATTCTGGCTTACGTTGGTGTGGGGGCTGAAGAATATAATATCGGCCATGAAACGCTGAGTGAGATGACCAAAGCGACGCTGGAAAGCGGTGAAATTACGGTGAAAAACAACGACGAAATGCACCGTACCCCGCAAATTCACTCGCTGATTATTATCCCGCTGTGGGAAAAAGGCGAAGTCACCGGCTCGCTGAAAATCTATTATTGCGACCCGCACCGCATCACTTATTCGCTGAAAGTGATGGCGATCGGGCTGTCGCAAATTATGTCGACACAGATGGAAGTCTCACGCACCGAACAGTTACGCGAGATGGCCAATAAAGCTGAAATGCGGGCGTTGCAGAGCAAGATAAATCCCCATTTTCTGTTTAATGCACTGAACGCGATTTCATCGTCTATCCGCGCCCGCCCGGACGTGGCGCGTCAGCTCATCATCAACCTTTCCCGTTATCTGCGTTATAACCTGGAACTGAATGACGAACTGATTGATCTGCGTAAAGAACTGCATCAGGTGCAGGATTACATCGCCATTGAGCAGGCGCGGTTCGGCAGCAAACTGACGGTGATTTATGACATTGATGACGACATTTCGGTGAAAATCCCCAGCCTGCTGATCCAGCCGCTGGTGGAAAACGCCATTGTGCACGGTATCCAGAAATGCAGCGGAAAAGGCGTGGTGGTGATTTCAGTGAAACATCAGACTGACGGTATCCGGGTGTCAGTAAAGGATACCGGCCACGGTATTAATCAGGAAACCATTGACCGTGTGGCGCGCAATGAGATGCCCGGTAACAAAATCGGCCTGCTCAATGTGCATCACCGCGTCTCATTGCTGTATGGCCAGGGCCTGACCATCCGCCGTCTTGAGCCAGGCACTGATATTTCGTTTGTCATTACCCGCGCGCCTGCAAACGTCGCGCAAGCCCCTGAGAGCAAAATAGCCTGACCGCAGGGACGCTTTTTTCATTTTACCCGCCCGCCTTTCGGGCCACCGCACCGGGGGATAATTCCGTGAAAGCTATTATCGTCGAAGATGAAATCCCGGCTCAGGAAGAGCTGAGTTATCTGATTAATACGCACAGCAGCATCAGCATTGAAGCGATATTTGATGACGGGCTGGATGTGCTTAAATACCTGCAATCACATGAAGTGGACGCGATTTTTCTCGATATCAGCATCCCTTCCCTTGATGGCGTATTACTGGCGCAAAACATCAGTAAGTTTGCCCATAAGCCTTATATCGTGTTTATCACCGCCTATAAGGAACACGCCGCAGAAGCCTTTGAAATCGAAGCGTTTGACTACATCCTTAAGCCTTATCACGAGTCACGTATTGTCACCATGCTGCAAAAGCTGGAGTCACATTTTCGCCGGGATAAAGCGCTGGCAGTGAAGGAACCGGGCGATAAACAGGAAGGTATTGCTCCCGTCGCGGGCAGCACTGCGCGTGTCAGTCACAGCATCAATCTGATCAAAGATGAGCGGATTATCGTTACCGACATCAACGATATTTATTACGCCGCCGCGCAGGAAAAGGTCACGCAGGTGTATACCCGCAAAGAAGAATTCACCATGCCGATGAACATCACCGAATTATGCAACCGCCTGCCGGAAGAGCATTTTTTCCGCTGCCATCGTTCCTATTGCGTGAATTTGTCGAAAATCCGCGAGATCGTGCCGTGGTTTAACAACACCTACATTTTGCGGTTAAGTGATCTGGATTTTGAAGTGCCGGTGAGCAGAAGCAAGGTGAAGGAATTCAGGCAGTTAATGCGGTTTTGATGGTGGGCTTAACGTTTTTTGCCCCTTCCCTTGCGAAGGGGAGGCCGGGAAGGCGTTTTAAGGGCTAACAATGAGTTAAAGCACACTTCAACTTATTGATTTTTAGCTTAATACCCCACCCCAACCCTCCCCTTCGCAGGGGAGGGAGCCGATCGAGTTTTGTTTCCAGCTGCGAAGAAATGGAACAGGTTTTCTTGCTCCTCCCCCTGCTATGAACTGAACCCCTAAACTTGGACACCAGGTTAGTGCAGGGGGAACATTTGAGTCCGGTAATCTGCTGGACTCATTCCACCCAACTTCATCTTTATTCTATCGTGGTTATAGTAAGCGACATACGCTTCTATCGACTCAGCCAGTTTTTCCCTGCTCTCGAACTTATAACCGTGGAACATCTCCGTCTTCAACACCGCAAAAAAGCTTTCCATTGCGGCATTGTCATAGCAATTGCCTTTTCGCGACATGCTCTGTCTTATCCCTGCCTCTTTGAGCCTTTTTTGCCACGAAGGCATCCTATATTGCCAGCCCTGATCGCTATGTAGAATGGCTTTTTTTCTGACGTAACCTGATGTAAGTAAATCATTTAGCATCTTTTCAGTCAGCTCGAAAGTCGGCCGCGTACCTATACTCATCGCGATGATTTCTGCATTGTATAAATCCATGACCGGCGATAAATACAGTTTATCCCCGCCCACATTGAACTCGGTAACATCCGTCACCAGCTTTACCCCCGGTCCGGAGGCGTTAAATTTCCGTCTCAGCAGATTGGGCGCTGGCGCCATCCCGATATCGTCCTTATAACTCCGGTATTTTTTAGGCCGCACCCGCGCCTGTACATCCATTTCCCGCATCAGGCGGAACACCTTTTTATGATTGACCCGCACGCCCTGATTGCGCAGTTCTAACGTGACGCGGCGATAGCCATAGCACCGCTTGTGGCGGACGGCCAGTTGCCCGATGGCGTCACATAACGTCACGTCATCCCCGGCTTGCTCCCGCGATTGCCACCAGTACCAGGTGCTTCGTGGCAACCTCGCAGATTTCAACAGATCCTGGAGACGGTGTTCTCCGATTAATGCCCTGATGGCGTGGATTTTTTCTTCCGTTCTGTTTTTGACTTCATCAGGGCGTCGAGCTTTTCGTTGTAAGCGCGTTCAGCACGCAGATAGCGCACCTCTTCCAGAAGCTCGGCAGGCGTCATGTCTTCAGGCTTTATCTCAGGTTTTTGCGTTTTCTGCGCCATGTTATTCCTCTCTTTCAGAGCTGGAAAAGCTGAGTTTTTAGCAGCCAGGATCCAGCGTTTGATTGTCTGATAATCAGCAATATTAAATCGGGCGGCGGCAGAACGCATAGAAAGATGTTCGCGAAGAGTCACATCGACGACATGAGCACGAAACTGTTCGGAATAGATGCGAGTCGCCTTACGAAAAGCCTGCTCACCGTGAAATTGATAGGCAGCAGTCCATGCACGAAGTGAGGATGCCGGAACGTGATATTTGCGGGCGGTAATTTTGAAGCCATCGTGGCCGTCAAGATAGTGCCTGACGGCTATCATTTTGATTTGAAAATCGTACTTCATACTAAACTCCGAATGAGGATTAAAACGTCCAACATTCGGGGTTCAGTTCACTAAGGGGGAGGTCGGGAGGGGGTTTTAAGGGCTAACACCTTGCTAAAGCACACTTCAACTTATTGATTTTGAACTTAATACCCCACCCCAACCCTCCCCTTCGCAGGGGAGGGAGCCGATGGCTTTCTACTTCATTCCCTTCGAGGGGAAACCTAGATTGTCATGCCGATAGACTGACGCAAATAAGCCCCTGCCCCGAGTAATCCCGGTTGATCGTGGGTGATCAGGAATACCGGAATATCCATCAGGTAATCTTTGAAGCGACCTTTATCTTCAAACGCGGCGCGAAAGCCCGAGGCTTTGAAGAATTCCAGGAAGCGCGGAACGATGCCGCCTGCAATGTATACGCCGCCGAAGGTCCCCATGTTCAGCGCCAGATTGCCGCCAAAACGTCCCATGATGACGCAAAACAGTGACAGTGCGCGGCGGCAGTCCAGATTTTCATCCGTCAGTGCCAGCTCAGTCACGTCTTTTGGTCTGAAGTTTTCCGGTACGCGGTTATCTGATTTGACGATGGCACGGTAGAGATTCACCAGGCCCGGACCGGAGAGAATACGCTCAGCAGAAACGTGTCCCAATTCGGTACGCAACTGCTCAAGAATGATGTCTTCTTCTTCACTGTTTGGCGCGAAATCAACGTGACCGCCCTCGCCCGGCAGGCTCAGCCATTGGTTATTGGCATGGATTAAGTGCGCCACGCCCAGCCCGGTGCCCGCACCGTAAATGACTGCCGGTTTGCCGTCCTGCGCTTTTTTACCGCCGAACTGCAACAGGTCATCTTCTTTCAGCATCGGGATTGCCATAGAAACGGCAGTGAAATCGTTGATCACTTCCAGATGTTGCAGACCGAGGTTTTTCTTCATTTCGGCAATGGAAAAGGCCCACGTATGGTTGGTCATGGCCACCCAGTCGCCGGTGATCGGGCAGGCGATGGCAATACAGGCATCTTCAACATCCTGATGCTGCTGCGCGAGGTACTCACGCACCACGGCTTCGAGGCTGTCGTAATCCAGCCCGGAGAAAGTCTTAGACTGAGAAATCTCGCCGCTGTCCAACGCGCAAAGCGCCAGGCGGCAGTTGGTGCCCCCGACATCGCCCACCAGGGAGTACTTGGTCATGTTATTCTCCGCAAAAGTAAATTCATTATGCTGCGCATCCGCGCCAAATTCGTGTGGGCAAAATAGCGGTAATTGCTATACGCTGCAACGCAGTTTTGAAGCAACCCACATTTATGCAGCATGCCACACAAAATAATGTCGACAGCCCGCAAACCGACTTTGCCGGGATTCATCTAAGCTATCAGAGCAAACAAAATTATAAATAAGGAAATACGTGCATGTTCCATCCCCGCGCCAGAGTTATGTTAGCTTTTGCCCTGCCCGCGATCATTATTGGTGTGATGTCCAGTCTGGTTCTGGTCTTCGTCATGATGATTTCTGGCGCGCTGCAAAACCTGCTGTGGGGGAACATTCCCGCCGTGCTGAATATCAATACACAATCCGCCAGCTGGACGCTGTTTATGCTGACACTGACCGGCATTGGCGTCGGCGCCATCATTAAGTATATGCCAGGCCACGCCGGGCCGGATCCGGCCACGGAATCTCTGATTGGTGCACCGGTGGCACTGAATGCGTTACCGGGCCTGGCGCTGGCGCTGATGGTCGGTCTGGCCGGTGGTGTCAGCCTGGGGCCGGAACATCCGATCACGGTGATTAATATTGCGCTGGTGGCGGCTATAGGGTCCCGCTTGCTGCCCGCAGTGCCGACGACCGACTGGGTGATCCTGGCGGCGGCCGGCACTATCGGCGCGTTGTTCGGCACGCCGGTAGCGGCAGCGCTGATTTTTTCGCAAACCCTCGGCACCAACAAAGATGTGCAGTTATGGGATCGCCTTTTTGCGCCCTTGCTCGCCGCGGGTGCAGGTGCCATCACCACCGATCAGTTTTTCCAGCCCGATTTTTCGCTCAGCATTCCGTCGTATGACGCCGCCAGCCTGATGGATATTTTCAGCGGGTCGGTGGTGGTGCTGATTGCCATCGCACTGGGGATGATTGCCGTCTGGCTGTTCCCGCATGTTCACCGGATGTTTAATAATATTCAGAATCCGATACTGCGACTGGGTATTGGCGGGTTTGTGCTCGGTTTACTGGCGCTGACAGGCGGGGAAATCACGCTGTTTAAAGGGCTGGATGAGATGAAAGAGCTGGCGCATTCCAACGCGTTGTTTGAGATGGGGCCGCTGCTGGCGATCACCCTGACCAAACTCGCCGCGTTAGTGGTGGCGGCAGCCTGCGGTTTTCGTGGCGGACGTATTTTCCCGGCGGTGTTTGTCGGGGTATCGCTTGGTCTGATGCTGCATCAGTACGCGCCGGATGTGCCGGCAGCGGTGACCGTTTCATGCGCCGTCATGGGCATGGTGCTGGTGGTGACACGCGACGGCTGGCTCAGTTTGTTTATGGCCGCTGCCGTGGTGCCGGGGCTGAAGCTGCTGCCGTTGTTGTGTATCGTGATGTTGCCAGCGTGGTTAATGCTGGCCGGTAAGCCGCTGATGCAGGTGGCAAAACAGCGACTCAACCGGCAGGTCACAGAAGAAGATTAATCCTGCTTTAATGCAAACTCCGCCGCCGCCAGCGCATGAATGGCGGTGGTGTCAAAAACCGGTACGCTCGCGTCTTCCGCGCCCACCAGCAGGGTAATTTCGGTGCATCCGAGAATAATGCCTTCCACGCCCTGCTGTTCTAATTTGCCAATAATCCGCCGATATTCTTCGCGGGAATCATCCTTAATCAGGCCCAGGCACAGCTCTTCATAAATAATGCGATGGACAATCGCCCGGTCAGCTTCATCCGGCGTCACCACGTCAATCTGATGTTTTTCCTGCAAACGCCCGCGATAGAAATCCTGTTCCATGGTGAACCGCGTGCCGAGCAGACCGATTTTACGCAGCCCCTGGCCGGTGATTTTGTCTGCCGTCGCATCGGCGATATGCAACAGCGGCAGGCCACCGATACGTTCGATATCATCTGCCACTTTATGCATGGTGTTGGTACATACGACGATAACCTCCGCACCTGCACGCGCCAGTGAATTCGCGGCGTTACCGAGAATTTCACCTGCCTGCTGCCAGTCACCGGCCATTTGCAGCTTTTCGATTTCGTAAAAATCGACGCTGTAAAGGAACAGTTTGGCCGAATGTAATCCGCCCAGTTGCTGCTTTACCTGTTCGTTAATCATGCGGTAATACGGCACGGTGGATTCCCAGCTCATGCCACCAATCAATCCTAAAGTTTTCATCTGCACACCCTGTATTTTTCCAGATGGCAAAACCATAACCGACAAAAAGCCCGCGGACAAAGAAAATGTCGGCGGGCTTTTTTACACATTCAGCGATGCAAATTAATGTTTAGCCGGGCAATCCTTTGCCGCCATACGGCGGTTCATCCAGTGATGACGCAGGGTGTCATACACCCAGTTGTACGCCACGGTATACGGCAGGAAGAACAGGAAGAAACCCATCTCCAGCATAAAGGCGTCCGGCAGGCTGATGCCCAGCCAGAGTGCCGCAACCGGCAGGCCGATGAGGATAAAGCCCCCTTCGAAGCCCAGCGCGTGCGCCACGCGGATTTTAAATGTCCGCACCACGCGGGAAACCGGCCAGAATTTGTCAAAGAGGCTGTTATAGATAATGTTCCAGACCATCGCCGTGGTGGACAGCATGATCGCCAGCGCGCCCATCTCCCAGACCGGTTTGTTCAGCGCCCAGGCTGCGGCGGGGGCTGAAATCAGTACCGCGATTGTTTCAAAACCTACCGCATGAAAAATGCGTTCGCCGAACGTTTTCTGAGAGATATTCCGTGTTTGCTTAGACATAAAAACCTGCCTGATTCCTGATCGTTGTTACGTGAACTGTTACGTGACGGTTGTCACAGGCGGTCATTATCATCACTAAATAAGATAGATAAAAGATAGAATGTATCGATAAAATAGATGGATTGAAATCAGAAGGAGAACAGGATGCGCTATTCACCGGAAGCCCTGATGGCTTTTGTCGAAGCGGCGGATACCGGATCGTTTTCGGCAGCAGCGCGTAAGTTGCGTAAGAGTCAGTCCACCGTCAGTACGGCCATCGCCAATCTGGAAGTGGATTTGGGCATTACGCTGTTTGACCGCCAGAGCCGCCAGCCGGTGCTGACACCTGCCGGGCAACGCGTACTCAGCCACGTTCAGGCCATTCTGGCGGCCAGCGAACGCCTTGATGAGCTGGCGGTGCGTTTATCGACGCAGGTGGAAACTCGCCTGACGTTCGTGCTGTCGGATACTTATCAGCCAACCCACCACGAGGCACTGCTGCGCCGGTTTGAACGCCGTTATCCTGATATCGAATTTGAATGCCAGATCGCCGAAGATCAGGACGTGATCGACCTGTTGCAGTCCGGCCGCGCCCATATCGGCATGGTGGAAGTGCAGGCGAGTTATCCGCCGGACATTGGCGTGGCGCGCTTACCGGAACAAACGGATATGTCGGTGTTTTGCAGCCGTGAGCATCCGCTGGCGAACATCAGCAATCTGCAACCGGAGCAGTTACATACCTTCCGCCAGCTTTGCCTGCAACCTTACAGCCGCCGTGAAATGCCCCGCGCGCAGGGGCAGATCTGGTCAGCGCCCAGCTATCTGATGTTGCTGGAAATGGCGGAACAGGGGTTTGGCTGGGCGACGTTGCCGCACTGGCTGGTGCAACAATTTGGCCATGACAAGCTGGTCAGCCTGCCCTTGCGCGGCTGGCCGAAGCAGATTTCCGTGGATGCGGTGTGGAGTAAAAATAATCAGCCGGGTCCGGCGGGTTGGTGGTTCATCGACCAGCTGACTGACCCGCCGTCACCGGAAACCGATCTATTGCCCTGAGTTACGCTTCGCCAGCGATTTAGACACTGAATTGAGCAAGTCAGGAATATCCATTTTCGGCAAAATAACTTCTATCCAGGCCATCTGTCGCCGTGCGGTGGCCTTTGTTATCGCCTCTTTCAGCGCCTGCGGCGAATCCGCCCGCGCACTGAACACTTCTGTACCGCCGAAGGCCGCCGGGAACTGTGTCCAGTTCCACCGGGCGATGTCGTTGTAGCGCTGGGTTTCACCGTGGATCGCCCGTTCAACGGTGTAGCCGTCATTATTAATCACAAAAATAATCGGCGGCAGACCATAACGGATGGCAGCACCTAATCCCTGCAGGGTCAGTTGTGCGGATCCGTCGCCAATCAGCAGCACGACCCGGCGATCCGGTACGGCAATCTGCACACCAAACGCGGCGGGCAGCGTGAAACCAATTGAGCCCCATAACGGCTGGACGACGAACTGGCAATCTTCCGGCAAACTCAGCGCCGCCGCCCCAAAACAGGCGGTGCCCTGCTCGGCAACCAGCACATCTCCCGGTTGCAGGAAATCCTGAATTTGCTGCCAGAAAGCACATTGCCCGAGGCGGTTATCGTGCGATAACGGCAATGCGTTGTGTTTAACGGGATAAGGCGTCCGGCCACAAGCCAGTTCTGCGGTGAGGCGGTGCATCACGCTGACCGTTTTTTCGAGCGGTAGCTGGTGGAAGATCTGATCGCCCACGCGGGCAAAAAAGGGCTGAAGGTCGATGCATTTTCCGGACGGCAGCTGCTGGGTAAAACCGGCGGTGATGGTGTCAGTAAATTTCACCCCGACCGTGATCACCACATCAGCCCCTTCAATCGCTTCTTTCGTTGATGGTGCGCTGGCGGCACCGGAATACGTGCCGGCAAAATGCGCCTGTTGCTCGTTAAATAAACCTTTGCCCATCAGCAACGTTGAATGGGCCAGCGGCACTTCTTCCATCCACTGTTCCAGCGCCTTTTTAACCTTGAAGCGGTCTGCCAGAAAATCCGCCAGCAGTGAAACCCGTTTTGCGCCCCGCAACTGCGTTTCAGCGGCAGCAACAAAAGCATCCAGAGAAGAAGGTGAGAAAGGCGGCTGACGTGCAGGTAGCGCATGCGCACGGGTACTGACCGGCAGTGCGGCCACGTCGCTGGGCAGCAACAGATACCCCGGACGCGAGCTGTACATCACTTCTTCAATCACCCGGTCGATTTCAGCCAGGGCATTTTCCGGCGTGAGAGACGCCTGCGCCACGCTGACCGGCGCGGACATTCGCATGAAATGACTGAATTCGCCATCCCCCAGCGTGTGATGCAACAACTCGCCTTTACGCTGAGACGTCAGCGCTGGCGCCCCCACGATATGCACAACGGGCACATATTCCGCATAACTACCGGCAATGCCATTCAGCGCGCTCAGTTCGCCGACACCAAACGTCGTCAGCAACGCTGCAATACCTTTGGTACGCGCATAACCATCTGCGCCATAGGCGGCATTTAATTCATTGGTACAGCCGACCCAGGTGATTTGCTGATGATTAATCACGCTGTCGAGGAATTTCAGATTGTAGTCACCCGGCACACCAAACAACTCGGAGATCCCGCTGAATGATAAGCGATCTAAAAGATAGTCACCTACGGTGTATTCATTACTCATGACGATCCTCTGTTAAAAATAAAGTAAACAGTTAATCCCACTGATATCAGTATTACTCCAAACAGGGGAACAGGACATTTATTATTCGAAATAAGACATGGCAACGCAGAGTTACACCCCTGCACTGCGTTAATGCAGGGAAGCGGATCCAGCAGTAAAGGTAATATGCAGGAAGAATAGTCACGGTAATCAACAGTCCTGGGCGTAAGGATTGCTCCGGATGTGATCTGATTAGCTGGAAATGCTTGTGAAAGCGCATACACTAAAATTGGTTTTTTATGACATTTATAACCTTCTGTTCACTTCTGAATTTATTATAAGGACTCACATGGTGTATCAAGCCAGTCCAGCCCGTTACGAGAATATGGAATACCGTCGCTGTGGCCAGAGCGGTCTGAAACTGCCCGTTGTTTCCCTTGGCCTGTGGCATAACTTCGGCGATAACGCCCATTTTGAGAATGGCCGGAAGCTGATCCGCCATGCTTTCGACCATGGGATCACCCATTTCGATCTGGCCAATAACTACGGCCCGCCTCCGGGTTCAGCGGAGCAGCATTTCGGCCGCATCCTGCAGGAAGATTTATTGCCGTACCGCGATGAACTGATTATTTCCTCCAAAGCCGGTTACACCATGTGGGACGGCCCGTACGGGGACTGGGGTTCAAAAAAATATCTGGTTGCCAGTCTGAATCAGAGCCTGAAACGTATGGGGCTGGAGTACGTGGATATTTTCTATCATCACCGCCCTGATCCTGATACACCGCTGGAAGAAACCATGGCGGCGCTGGATCTGATCGTGCGTCAGGGCAAAGCACTGTACGTCGGTTTGTCGAACTATCCGGCAGAACGCGCGAAAAAAGCGTTTGAGATTTTGCAGCAACTCGGCACGCCGTGCCTGATCCATCAGCCGAAATATTCCATGTTCGAGCGCTGGGTTGAGGCTGATCTGCTGGATACGCTGGCGGATAACGGCGTCGGGTCTGTCGCCTTCTCGCCACTGGCAGGCGGCGTGCTGACTGACCGTTATCTGGCGGGCATTCCTGAAGATTCCCGCGCCGCCAGCGGCAGTAAGTTCCTGACTGCGGATCAGCTGACGGAAGATAAGCTGGCGAAAGTGCGTAAGCTGAATGATATTGCGCAGGCGCGCGGTCAGAAACTGTCGCAGATGGCGCTGGCATGGGTTCTTCGTGGCGACCGCGTGACGTCCGTCCTGATTGGTGCCAGTAAAACCAGCCAGATCGACGACGCCGTGGGCATGATTGCCAACCGCCATTTTAGTGCAGAAGAGCTGACGGCGATCGAAGGTATCCTGGTGTAAACGCTTACCTGAATGAGCAAAAAACGCGCCTTTATGGAGAGTGTGTAAGCTTTGCGTTAAGGCGCGTAAATCATTCAAAACAGGATTGTAAGCAATAGAATGACGGCCCTCTTCCCCTTATAACTGTCAGCATAAATTATAAGGATTCTGGGGCCACTCATGTTAAAACCGGTACTTTTCGCAACATTGTTCTTTGCCCTGCTCCCTGCGGCGGTACCCACCGTGCAGGCCAGCAGTTTCAGCCTGAATACGCCGGGCCTTTCTATCAATATCGGTGACCGCGACAGGCGGGGTTATTACTGGGACGGCTATGACTGGCGTAACCCAAGCTGGTGGAACGGCTATCGGGGTCACCACTATGGTGCACGCAGCCCGCGCGGCTATTACTGGGATGGTTATCGCTGGCGCGATCATGGCTGGTGGAACGAACGCCATCCGCCACGTCGTCCGATGCCACCGCCGCGTTATTATTACAGCGACCACGGGCGTGCGCATTATGATCACGGCCGCGGGCCGGATCGGGGTCGGGGACATGACCGGGGGCACGGTCATGATGATCACCGGGGCGGCGGACATGGCGACCACCGCCATTAATCAGCTGAATAAAACAAACAAAAACGGGACAGCGCAAACTGTCCCGTTTTTGTTTGCCTGTCACTGCGCAGGCGTTATTTCAACATACCGATCAGCAGATAAAGGTTAAGGCTGACGACGATCAGCACGATGATCCTCCCGGCCCACTGCACGGTTCTAGTATTCACCATATCGCCCATCAGGCTGCGGTTACCGGTAAAAGCCAGCAGCGGCAGCAACGCCAGCGCAATCCCGAAGCTCAACAAGACCTGGCTCATCACCAGAATGCGTGTGGCATCTAATCCCATCAGGATCACAATAAAAGACGGCATCATAGTCACCGTACGGCGAACCCACAGCGGAATGTAGAATTTCACGAACCCCTGCATCACCACCTGCCCGGCCAGCGTACCGACCACTGTTGAAGATAAACCGGCGGCCACCAGACTCAGACCAAAGGTAGTCGCAGCGGCATGACCCAGCAACGGTTGCAGCGTCAGATAGGCTTCATCCAGCTCGCTTATCCCGCTGTGTCCGCTGAAATGGAATGCCGCCGCTGCCGTCGCCATCATCGCCAGATTTACGAAACCGGCAATGGTCATAGCAATACCGACATCCAGCTTGGTGGCTGAATAGCGCTGTGCTTTAGAGGCCTTGCCGCCCCGCTGAGTCAGCGAGGAATGCAGATAAATGACGTGCGGCATAATGGTCGCACCGAGCACACCGGCGGCCAGATATACCGAATCGGCGGTCGGCAACGCAGGGATCAGCATGCCTTTACCCAGCGCAATCATGCTCGGCTGCGAGAAGAACAACTCAACGATATAAGCCGCCGCGACAAAAAGGAGTAAACCGGCGATCACCAGTTCCAGCGGTTTTTGCCCGCGTTTTTGCAGCGCGAGGATAATAAAGGTGGCAATCCCGGTGAGCACCGCGCCTTGTAGCAGCGATACGCCGAGAAGCAATTTGAAGCCAATGGCGGCACCAATAAATTCGGCCAGATCGGTGGCCATGGCGATAATTTCTGCCTGTACCCAGTAGGCCCAGACGGCCGGGCGCGGGAAACGATCGCGGATATGTTCGGCCAGGTTTTTGCCGGTGGCGATACCGAGTTTGGCAGACAACAACTGGATCAACATCGCCATCACGTTGGCCCATACCACCACCCACAGCAACTGATAGCCATAAGAGGCACCGGCCTGAATGTTCGTCGCAAAGTTGCCCGGATCGATATAACCGATGGCGGCAATGAAGGCCGGTCCCATCAGTGAAAGCTTCATCTTTCTGGACGCGCGGCCTGTGGATTCGGCCCGGCTGTTGAGCATAGTGAGTTAACCCTTACAATTATTACGCTTACATCAATCATATCCAATTGATAATGATTATCAAGTGCATTTAGAATGTTCTGAGTGATTACTCTGATAGGCAGCAGCGGTAAGCGGGCAGGTAACAACGCAAAGGTGATTCGCTCACCCGACTTCAGAAAGACAGACGCATCATACTTTCCTAAAACAGACATTAACGGGCCAGATTCAGAACGCATTACGGCAGATGATAAAACTAGCACAGGAATGCTAATTGTGCTTAGTTTTATTAACATCTTGATTTTTTGTGTGATGGGCCGTGATTTGTTGCAATTCGTCCCTGTAATTTCTATATTTGCAATCGACTTCACGTTTTAAATGTACGCGTTACATAAAATGACCGTCGAAATATAGCCTGCCTCTAATTTGGAGCACCCATGTCCCGAATATTGCACTTTGTATTAGCGTTGGCCGTTGTCGCTGCACTCGCTTTACTGGTGAGCCGTGACCGGAAAAATATCCGTTTACGCTTCATCGTTCAGCTGTTGGTCATCGAAGTCTTGTTAGCCTATTTCTTCCTGAATTCTTCTGTTGGTTTAGGTTTTGTGAAAGGCTTCTCAGACTTGTTTGAGAAATTATTAGGATTCGCTGCGGAAGGGACCGGCTTCGTATTTGGAGGCATGAGCGATAAAGGATTAGCGTTCTTCTTCTTGAAAGTCTTGTGTCCGATCGTGTTTATTTCTGCATTGATCGGTATTTTACAACACATTCGTGTACTGCCTTTCGTCATCCGTATTATCGGTACGGTTCTGTCGAAAATTAATGGCATGGGAAAACTGGAATCTTTCAACGCCATCAGCTCCCTGATTTTGGGTCAGTCAGAAAACTTTATCGCGTATAAAGATATTCTGAGCAAAATGTCTGAAAAACGCATGTACACCATGGCAGCCACCGCGATGTCGACGGTTTCTATGTCGATTGTGGGTGCGTACATGACCATGCTGGAACCGCGCTTTGTTGTTGCTGCGCTGGTGCTCAACATGTTCAGTACCTTCATCGTGCTGTCGTTGATCAACCCTTATAAAGTTGATTCAGAAGAAGACCTGCAAATCGGTAATACGCATCAGGGTCAGAGCTTCTTTGAAATGCTGGGTGAATACATCCTGGCAGGCTTCAAAGTGGCTATCATCGTTGCAGCCATGTTGATTGGTTTCATCGCACTGATTTCCTGCCTGAATGCGTTGTTCGACGTGGTATTCGGTATTACTTTCCAGGGCGTGCTGGGTTATGTCTTCTATCCATTCGCATGGATGATGGGTGTGCCAAGTCACGAAGCCCTGCAGGTAGGCAGCATCATGGCGACCAAACTGGTTTCCAATGAATTCGTTGCGATGTTGGATCTGCAGAAAGTGGCCACTGAACTGTCACCTCGTGGCGTGGGCATCCTGTCCGTGTTCCTGGTGTCTTTCGCGAACTTCTCTTCGATCGGTATCGTTGCCGGTGCTATCAAAGGCCTGAACGAACATCAGGGCAACGTGGTTTCCCGCTTCGGCCTGAAACTGCTGTACGGTTCAACGCTGGTCAGCGTGTTGTCTGCTTCTATCGCGGGTCTGGTACTGGCGTAGTAAGCAAATACAGAACGACAAGAAAAGGCGCTCCGGCGCCTTTTTTTATGTCTGCGATTCGCGCGCTGTAATAACAGGAAAGAGCAATGACAAACCGCAGAAAGCAAAAAACCCGCCGAAGCGGGTTTCTTTAATATTTGGTGGAGATAAGCGGGATCGAACCGCTGACCTCTTGCATGCCATGCAAGCGCTCTCCCAGCTGAGCTATACCCCCACACGAGGTCGTACATATTTACTTTTTGTTTCCCTGGGAAGGAAACAGCCAACTTACTCTGGAAAGGAAGTTGGTGGAGATAAGCGGGATCGAACCGCTGACCTCTTGCATGCCATGCAAGCGCTCTCCCAGCTGAGCTATACCCCCAATTCATACCCGTAAAAACGGGTGAACGGGGCGCATAATATGAAACGTCGCTACCCCTGTCAACGGCTAAATCCGTTTCTCAATTCAAGCGCTGAAAAAGCCGCCAAATCCCCCATTCCACAGGGAAAAATCCCCTGCCCTGCGGGAAATTTTCAGACAGACGCTTTGTTTTACAATTTACCCGCCAGCCCGCCTTCTTCCTAGCTTTCTGATCTGCTTACGCATTTCCTTAACATCTATGTCCGAATGATTAATGAAATGTTAGCAGACTATGATAATCGCCTTGTTTTGAGATAAATCTCAGAATAGACTGCTCGCGCAATAATCATAACTTACACCATTCGAGCACTCCCATGTCCTTGTATTCACCTAAAGAAATCGCATCCATCGCCGTCACAGCGGGCGTTAATAAAAGCCGCGCCACCGTGTTGAATTTGTTAATTTTGGGCTTTCTGGCTGGCGCATTCATCGCCACCGGTTTCCTGCTGGATCTGCATGTAATAGGGACGTTACCTGCATCCTGGGGTTCATTCAGTAACTTGCTGGGCGCAGCCGTCTTCCCGGTAGGCATCATTCTGACCGTGTTAGCAGGGGGAGAACTGCTGACCGGTAATATGATGACCTTACCTATCGCCTGGTTCGCGCGCCAGATAAGCCTCTATGCCGTTCTACGGAACTGGTTCTGGGTCACTGTCGCTAACCTGCTGGGCAGCCTGGCAGTGGCCTATTTCTTCGGCCACGTTCTGGGGCTGACGGAAGGGGCTTTCCTGAGCAAAACCGTGGCAACCGCCACCGCGAAGGTCAACGCGGATTTCATGCACGCGTTCATTTCCGGTATCGGCTGTAACTGGCTGGTGTGTCTGGCAATCTGGCTGGCCTTCGCCAGTAAAGAAGTCGGCGGCAAAGTGATCGGCATGTGGTTCCCGGTGATGGCGTTCGTGGCCATCGGTTTCCAGCACGTGGTGGCAAATATGTTCATCGTGCCTGCGGCAATCTTTGCCGGTGCGCTGAGCTGGTCTGAATACCTGCCTAACTTCGTGGCCGTATTCCTCGGTAATGCCGTCGGTGGCGCAGGCTTCGTTGGCCTGATGTATTTCCTGGCCTACCGCCCGACCATTGAAACACCGGCGACTGAACAACGTTAATTAAGACGTTTCACGCTTACGCTTTACGGAAAGTAAAAAAGCCAGCCGGTTTCCCGTGCTGGCTTTTTTATTACAGCTCTTTAGCGATGATTACTGCGCTTGTGTTTCACGCTCAGCAATGAAGGCTAATGCCATATCGATACGCGCCAGTACGCGGCTCTGACCGATAGCGTGAACGGTGACGTCAACACCCGGCGACTGACCGGCGCCCGTTACCGCAACGCGCAAAGGCATCCCGACTTTACCCATCCCCACTTCCAGTTCATCCGCCGTGCCCTGAATAGCATGGTGAATGTTCTCAGCGGTCCAGTCAGTGATGGCGGCCAGTTTGGCGCGCACCACTTCCAGCGGCTGACGTGCAACCGGACGTAAATGTTTCTTCGCCGCATCCGCATCAAACTCTGCAAAATCTTCGTAGAAGTAACGGCAGGATCCGGCCATCTCTTTCAGGGTTTTGCAGCGCTCACCCAACAGGGTCACGATTTCAAACAACTGCGGGCCGTTACGGGTTTCGATACCCGCCTGCTCCACATGCCACAACAGATGGGTCGCCACGTAATGCGGATCCATCGTATTAATGTAGTGGTGGTTCAGCCATTGCAGTTTTTCAGTGTTGAACGCGCTGGCAGATTTGCTGACGTTTTCCAGTGAGAACAACGCTTTCATTTCGTCACGGCTGAAAATTTCCTGATCACCATGAGACCAGCCCAGGCGCACCAGATAGTTCAGCAGCGCTTCAGGCAGGTAACCGTCATCACGGTATTGCATCACGCCCACTGCGCCATGGCGTTTAGACAGTTTTTTACCGTCATCGCCCAGAATCATAGAAACATGCGCGTAAACCGGTACCGGTGCACCCAGCGCTTTCAGAATGTTGATCTGACGCGGGGTGTTGTTGATATGGTCTTCGCCACGGATAACGTGGGTGATTTCCATATCCCAGTCATCCACGACAACGCAGAAGTTATAGGTCGGGGAACCGTCGGTGCGGCGGATGATCAGATCGTCCAGCTCATCATTGCTGAATTCGATCGGGCCGCGGATCTGGTCGTCAAAAATGACCGAACCTTCCTGCGGGTTACGAAAACGTACGACGCACGGCTCATCCGCTGCGTGATGTTCATGGCTGTCGCGGCAATGGCCGTCATAACGAGGCTTCTCGTTATTCGCCATTTGTTCTTCACGCAACGCTTCCAGACGTTCTTTAGAGCAATAGCATTTATAAGCCGTGCCGTTTTCCAGCATCTCATCAATCACGGCGTTATAACGGTCAAAACGTTTGGTCTGGAAATACGGGCCTTCATCCCAGTCCAGATTCAGCCAGTTCATGCCATCCATAATCGCGTCGATAGCTGCCTGAGTGGAACGTTCGAGATCGGTGTCTTCGATACGCAGCACAAACTCACCGCCAAGGTTGCGGGCAAAGAGCCAGGAATAGAGCGCGGTACGGGCGCCACCGACATGCAGATAGCCGGTCGGGCTTGGGGCAAAACGGGTTTTGATTTTCATCAGGGTGCAACCTTAATCACGCAACGCTAAAAAACGTCGCTATCAATTAACAAAAAGTGGCTGACATTCTACCACTCTGCCCTGATTCCTCAACGCACAACCAGGGGCTGTCGGGGGGTTTAACGCCATGAATGCGTAAAGAATCGACTACGCGGGCGAGAAACCCGTCAGGTTGACTAAAAATAAGCCGAACGAACATTTTTGTTTTTAAAAAGCGTTGACGTAATTTCAAGTATCCCTATAATGCGACTCCATCACGACGGGGGCGATTAGCTCAGTTGGTAGAGCATCTCCTTTACACGGAGGGGGTCGGCGGTTCGAGCCCGTCATCGCCCACCACTCTTTAAGAGTGCCGCGTTGTGATAAGTAGGAAGAATTGAGAAATGGGCGATTAGCTCAGTTGGTAGAGCATCTCCTTTACACGGAGGGGGTCGGCGGTTCGAGCCCGTCATCGCCCACCATTTCTCAGCACGTTTCTTCTTACAGAGGGAAGTACCCAGAAGTGGGCGATTAGCTCAGTTGGTAGAGCATCTCCTTTACACGGAGGGGGTCGGCGGTTCGAGCCCGTCATCGCCCACCACTTCTGCGGGCCGTTAGCTCAGTTGGTAGAGCAGTTGACTTTTAATCAATTGGTCGCTGGTTCGAATCCAGCACGGCCCACCAATTCAGAAAGAAGCGCCTTACAGGCGCTTTTTTCGCATCTGTAGTCCGAAGAAAAACCGTGATGGAGGCGAACCAGCCGCTGGTTCGAGCCAATTCCCCTTCTCTCACCACTATTCTAATTTAAACATCGGCACGACTTTATTGTGCAGCGCCGGGTTATCGCTTTCATCTTTCAGATTCACACCCGACAACTGACGATGGAAGGACTGCTCAAGCAGCCACGCGAGTTTAAAAGCCGCCTGCGGATAATTGAGCCCTTCCGGTCGCACATTGGAGATACAATTTCGTTCTGATTCCAGCCTCTTGGTATGCGGCCCCCAGGTCATATAAATGCCTAAACTGTCGGGAGAGGACAATCCCGGACGTTCGCCGATCAAAATCGCCACCGCCTTCGCTTTCATCACCTGCGCAATATCATCGCCCAGTGCCACCCGCGACTGATGCGCCAGCACCACCGGCCCGATTTTCAGCTCCAGCGTACGCAGATACGGTAAAAGCGCGGCAATCAGCGGTACGGCCTGCCGGTGCACGGCTTTCGATGACAAACCGTCAGCGATGACCAATACCACGTCGGCAGGCTCCGGTGCCAGACGCTGTAATGCCTGACGGCTGTTCTCTGACAGTTTGCGGCCAAGATCAGGACGACAAAGATAGGTCGCCCTGTCCGGTGCCGCACTGGCAACGGTCAGCGTTTCCAGCCCCAGCGCATAAAGCTCGGGTTCGAGCTTCTGGCTGTCGAATGGCTGATGTACAGCATCACGCGCCTGCGCATGCGCTAAACCAAAACGCAGCAACTCTTGCGTGGGTAAACTCGACCCTGTTCGTCCCAGCGCGATACGTGCGGCCGTAAACTGACGCAGTGTTTCCCAGGGGTTGTTATGCACCAGCGGCGATAATCCCTGCTCTTTTTCTTTATTCATCAGCACAGACCTCAGCTCAGTTGCGGCAACTGACGCAGTAACGGATGCGAGGCACGGGCATCCTGCAACGCGCCCTGCGGATCGATAATTTTCATTTTCTCCAGCCACACGGCAAATTCCGGCGCATGTTTCAGCCCGAGTAATTCGCGGATGTATAACGCGTCATGGAAAGAGGTGCTCTGATAATTGAGCATGATGTCATCCGCGCCCGGTACGCCAATCAGGAATGTCAGCCCGGCGGTGCCCAGCAGCGTCAGCAAGGTATCCATATCATCCTGATCCGCTTCGGCATGGTTGGTGTAACACACATCGCAGCCCAGCGGCACGCCCAGCAGTTTGCCGCAGAAATGGTCTTCCAGCCCCGCACGGATGATTTGTTTGCCGTCATACAGGTATTCCGGCCCGATAAACCCCACCACGGTATTGATCAGCAGCGGCGAAAAATGCCGCGCGATGGCGTATGCCCGCGCTTCACAGGTTTGCTGATCTACGCCAAAATGCGCATTGGCGGATAAACAACTTCCCTGCCCGGTTTCGAAATACATCACGTTGTCGCCGAGCGTGCCACGTTTGAGACTGAGCGCCGCCTGTTGCGCTTCCGCCAGCAGCGCCAGATTGATACCAAACCCGCTGTTCGCCGCTTCGGTACCCGCTATCGACTGAAACACCAGGTCAACCGGCGCACCACGCTCCACCAGTTTGATGGTGTTGGTGACATGCGTCAGCACACAGGACTGCGTGGGAATTTCAAAGCGCGTAATGATGTCATCGAGCATGTAATTGAGATTTTCCAGCAGCGGTAAGCTGTCACTGGCGGGATTAATACCGATTACCGCGTCACCGGAGCCATACAACAAGCCATCGAGCATACTGGCAGCAATGCCCTGTAAATTATCGGTCGGATGGTTCGGTTGCAGGCGCACGCTCATGTGCCCCGGCAGCCCGATGGTATTGCGGAACCGGGTGATCACCCGGCATTTTTTAGCCACCAGGATCAGATCCTGATTACGCATCAGTTTGCTCACGGCAGCTGCCATTTCCGGCGTGATCCCGCGGGCGACTTTTGCCAGCACAGCGCTGTCGGTTTTTTCACTCAATAACCAGTCGCGGAAATCCCCGACGGTGAGATGCGAAATCGCGGCAAACGCCGCGACATCATGGGTATCGACAATCAGCCGCGTAACTTCATCATCCTCATACGGCACCAGTAATTGTTGCAGGAAGGTTTTGAGCGGCACCTCAGCCAGCGCCATTTTCGCCGCCATCCGCTCTTCAGCGCTGGCGGCAGCCACTTCAGCGAGATAGTCGCCCGACCGTGCGGGCGACGCCTTTGCCATCAGTTCGCGTAAATCCTTAAACTGATAGCTTCGGTGACGTAATGTCGTCAGAAACATAACACTCCTTAGCACAGCGGATTATTTGCTGCTTTTAGCGGACACCGGGCGCAGGCCACGTAATTGCGGATCTTCGGCGGCATCCGTCCGCGCCTGATGGGTGATGCGGAACCAGGCATACGCCAGCAACATCATGGCCGCAAAGATCAGAAACAGTAAGGTGTTGTAGTAAATCATAGCGATCAGACAGACGACTGCCAGCACCAGCGCCAAAGCCGGTGCAAAAGGATAGAGCGGCGCACGGAACGGACGGATTAAATTCGGTTCGCTGCGGCGGAGTTTAAACAGCGCAGCCATCGAAATGATATACATCACAATGGCGCCAAACACCGACATTGTCACGATATTGGCCGTCAGTGGCTGACCGCCAATCACGATCAGTGAATCTGAGAAAATAGCCGCGATGCCAATAACGCCTCCCGCGATAATACCGAGATGCGGTGTCTGGAAACGGGCGTTGACGCTCGCCAGGCGTTTAGGCAAATAACCTGCCCGTGCCAGCGCGAAGATCTGACGGGAATACCCCATGATAATGCCGTGGAAAGAGGCAATCAGGCCAAACAATCCCAGCCAGACCAGCATATGCAGCCAGCCACTGTTGCTGCCGACAATCAGTTTCATGGCCTGCGGTAACGGGTCGTTAATGTTCGACAGTTTGGTCCAGTCGCCCACACCACCGGCAAACAACATCACGCCAAGCGCCAGAACGGTCAGGGTCAGAATACCGCCGATAAAGGCTTTCGGAATGGTACGCTGCGGATCTTTCGCCTCTTCGGCGGCCATTGATGCGCCTTCTATCGCCAGGAAAAACCAGATAGCAAAAGGAATGGCCGCAAAAATGCCGGAAAACGCCGCCGGGCTGAAGGTGTCGCTGCCTGCCCATCCGCCGTGAACAAAGTTCGACATTTCAAAGCCCGGCGCCACCACGCCCATAAAGACCAGCAATTCAAAAATTGCCAGCAACGTGACCAGCAGCTCAAAGGTAGCGGCGATACTGACACCGAGAATATTGAGCACCATAAATATCAGATACGCGCCCACAGCCACCCATTTCGGCTCAATCGACGGGAACTGCACATTGAGATACGCCCCGATCGCCATCGCGATAGCGGGCGGCGCAAAAACAAATTCCACCAGCGTCGCGAAACCCGCCACAAATCCACCGGTTGGCCCGAACGCCCGGTAAGCGTAAGCGAAAGGTCCGCCCGCGTGCGGAATTGACGTGGTAAGTTCGGTAAAGCTGAAAATAAAGGCGCAATACATGGCCGCTATCACCAGTGCGGTGATAAGAAAGCCCAGTGTACCTGCCTGTGCCCAGCCGTAACTCCAGCCAAAATATTCGCCGGAGATAACCAGCCCGACGGCGATGCCCCAGAGTTTAAAGCTCCCCAGTGTGCGTTTTAAAACGGGTGCAACTTTCGTGGTTTGCATAAATGATCCCCTGCCCGGTGATAATTCAATTTTGTAAGAAGAGAAAATGCGTCAGCCTTGCCCATTATTTGTGTTGCAAAGTTTGATATTGCAAAGGCTGTACCACATAAGAAACCCATAGCAGGCGCGGCCTGTAGCCGTATACAGCGGAGGATTGCGACATTTTAGCGCGCTGCCGGAAGCCGCATCTCCGAAATGGTGCGTTGGAAAAGCATCACAAAATGACGCTACACTTTGGCTTCTCAGGACGTTGACGTCTGAAAAAGGAGAGCAACGCGTGGCAACAATGGAACAGCAAATCATGACCTGGCTCAGAGAAGAACCGCTTCATTTGCAGGCACTGACGCAGGCAAGCACGCAAAATCTTAACGATGCGTGGCTGGCGGCGGGATTTGTCCGCAATCTGGTCTGGGACCGGCTGCACGGTTATACGCAAGCCACACCGCTCAATGATATCGACGTGGTGTATTTCAATTCACAGGATTGTTCGGTGGAGACTGACGAGCGCTATGAACAGCGCCTGAAAGCGCAATCGCCTGAGCTTCCCTGGTCGGTAAAAAATCAGGCCCGCATGCATGAGCGCCACGGTCACATGCCTTATGCCTCCAGCGCGGAAGCAATGAGCTACTGGGTGGAAGTGGAAACCGCTATCGGCGCAAGAATGAATACTGACGGGCAAATCGAGCTGAACGCGCCGCTGGGACTGGATGCGTTGTTCGCTTTCAGTATTACGCCAAATCCGCGCCATGCGATCCCTGCCGTTTTTGCCGAACGGGTCCGCAGCAAAGGCTGGCTGAGCCGGTGGCCGAAGCTCAGCGTGAAAGCGTGAACCGAATAAAAACCATAAATACTGTAAGGAATATGAAAAGCCGGTAAAGCCACGCTGATTACTGCCGATATCTGTTACGCACGCTTATGTGCAAAATTTGATTCTTACTCAATGGGGCTTTTTATGACGACTATCAGCGCGACCAGCAGTTCGGTGAGCTCTGCGTCCACCAGTGACTCAGGCAGTGCCAGCCAGATTGCAAAGCTGACTAAGCAGATCACCAAACTGACCGAACAGCTCAAAAATCTGGGCAATTCAGGCGGCGATACTGACCAGGTTAAGCAACAGCAAGAACTCCTGCAGCAGCAAATCGAACTGCTGCAACAGCAGATCGCTCAGATTCAACAACAGCAGGCTCAGAAAGCGCTTCAGCAACAGCAGCAACAACAAGCTGCCGCTGAAATGCAGAAAGACGAAGGCGTGAATAAACCTTCAGAAACCAACGCTGTCGATATCTACGTATAACTGCAGTAAAAGCCTGAAACAGCCAGCAAGGTATCAGAGTCCGTACATTCCCTGCTGGCTGCGTTTTTCCCGCAATAAATTCGCCTGTTCTTTCACCACCTGCCAGATGGCCTGCGCAGCGGGTGATAACGACCGGTTTTTACGCCTGACCAGCATCAGCACCCGGTTGATTTCCGGCACCAGGTTTCTGACCACCAGCCGGCTCCCTTCCGGCATGGGCAACGCCAGCGCCGGGATCACGCTGATACCAATTCCGGCTTCCACCATCGGGAATAATGTGGCCGGATGGCCGATTTCCTGGGCGATCTCCGCTTTCACTTTCTGCGCTTTCAATGCGCCGTCGATCAGGATCCGGCTTCCTGATGCATAATCCTGCAGCACCAGTTTCTGACCGTTCAGCGCCTGCCAGGCAACCTCCGGCAACGCAGCCAGAGGATGATCCTCGCGGCACATCATCAGGAACGGCTCATGCAGAATGGGTTCACAGTCCAGATCGGTGTTTTCACCCGGATCAATCACAATCCCGAAATCCACTTCCGCATTTCTCACACTGTTGAGCACCAGTTGCTGAGGCTGGTCGCGCAGCAAAATACGAATGTCAGGATACTGCCGCTCGCCGCCGGAGATACATTGCGGCATCAGTTGCGCCGAAATCGTCTGACTTGAAGCAATGCGCACCCGGCCATTATGCTGCGTACCGAAACTGCGGGTGTCGAGCAGCATGGCGTGGAGTTCATCGAGCAACGGCTCGACACGATTCGCCAGACGCAGACCGGCGTCGGTGAGCACGACTTCACGCGTTGTGCGGTCCAGCAACCGCACACCCATTTCAGCTTCCAGTTCTTTCATACTATGGCTGACTGCCGACTGGCTTAACCCTATCGCTTCCCCTGCCCGGCTGAAGCTGCCATAGCGTGAAACCGCCACAAATACCCGAAGTTGTCTGAGTGAATAATTCATGAATTTTCTGCATCAATGGATTAAATAAATCAATTTTTTAATTGTATCGCAAAGGCACAGAATACCCGCATTCAGAGACAACAATCCGAGACCTGCTATGCGCTTCTTACCCGATCGCTTCACCCTGACACTCATCGCCACGGTTCTGCTGGCAACATTTTTCCCGGCCAGCGGCGTATTTGTGGCGTTCTTCAATAATCTGACCATTTTCGCCATCGGCCTGCTGTTTTTCATGCATGGCGCAAAACTCTCGCGCGACGCTATTTTTCAGGGCAGCAATAACTGGCGTCTGCATTTGTGGGTGATGTTCAGCACTTTCATTTTATTCCCGATCCTCGGACTGCTGTTCCAGTGGTGGCATCCGGTGGACGTCAGCCCGCAAATTTATAGCGGCTTTGTATATCTGTGTATTTTGCCTGCGACCGTACAGTCGGCGATTGCGTTTACCTCACTGGCAGGCGGGAATGTGGCGGCAGCAGTGTGCAGCGCTTCCGCCTCAAGCCTGCTGGGGATTTTTGTTTCGCCGTTGCTGGTCAGTTTGCTGATGCACGTGCAGGGCGAAACGGGGAATGGTTTGGAACAGGTCTGGCATATTGTGTTGCAACTGCTGGTGCCGTTTGTCGCCGGGCATTTACTCCGTCCGCTGATTGGCGGCTTTGTCGAACGTCACCGTAAAATGATCGGCAAAACCGACCAGACGTCGATTTTGCTGGTAGTCTATTCCGCGTTCAGTGAAGCCGTGACACAGGGGATCTGGCATCAGGTCGGTATCGGTTCGCTGTTATTTATCCTGGTGTTCAGTCTGGTGCTGCTGGCCTTTATTCTGGTGATCAATACCTACATGGCGCGCTGGATGGGCTTCAGTAAACCGGACGAAATCACTATCGTATTCTGCGGTTCAAAAAAGAGTCTGGCGAACGGCATCCCGATGGCGAACATTCTGTTCCCGGTCAGCGCGATTGGCATGATGGTGCTGCCGCTGATGATTTTCCATCAGGTGCAGCTGATGACCTGTGCGGTGCTGGCGAAACGTTACCAGAAAAAGCAGCAGGAAGCGGCGCTCAAACAAACGCCTGTCACTGAATAGCGCAGGCGAATAACAGGCAGAAAAAAGGCGCTGATATCAGCGCCTTTTCAGGATGGATGATCCCCGTTATTCGTCAGTGCCGCCCAGCCCCGGCCCGTTGCGACGCAGCGGATTGATCAGGCTTTGCAGCCCTTCGCTTTTGATCGCCAGCGTCAGTTGCATCAGTTCACCCAGTTTCCCCTGCGGGAATTCGTCTTTACGGGCGAACCACAGTAAATATTCTTCCGGCAGGTCGATCAGCACACGTCCGGCATACTTACCGAACGGCATGACCGTATTGGCTATCTGGATCAGATCTTCTTTTTCCATGTTTATTCACCCAGCAGACGGATCATTTCCGCCTCGTCGATCACCTCAATGCCCAGCTCCTGGGCTTTCGCCAGCTTTGAACCCGCCGCTTCACCGGCAATCACCAGATCGGTTTTCTTCGACACGCTGCCGGAGACTTTCGCGCCCAGCGCCGTCAGACGATCTTTGGCTTCGTCGCGGGACAGGATCGTCAGCGATCCGGTCAGTACCACGGTTTTACCGGCAAACGGACTGTCGATTTCCTCCGGCACAATGACCTGCACTTGTGGCCAGTGAATATTGATTTCAGGGCTTAACAGCTCGTCAATGACCTGCTGGTTATGTTCTTCCGACAGGAAATTCACTACGTGTTTCGCCACCACATCACCGACATCCTGCACGCTTTTCAGCGATTCAATATCCGCCGCTTTGAGTGCCTCAACTGAGCCGTAATGCGCCGCGAGATTTGCCGCCGTCGCTTCGCCCACTTCACGAATACCTAAAGCGTACAGGAATCGCGCCAGCGTGGTTTCTTTGGCTTTTTCCAGCGCACTGACCACATTCTGCGCCGATTTCGGTCCCATGCGATCCAGACCGGTGAGTTTGCCCGCCGTCAGGCGGAACAGATCCGCTGGCGTTTTGACATATTCTTTCTCGACAAGTTGATCGATAATTTTATCGCCCATGCCGTCGACGTCCAGCGCCCGGCGGGAGACGAAATGCTTCAGCGCTTCTTTGCGCTGCGCACCGCAAATAAGACCTGCCGTACAACGCGCCACAGCTTCACCTTCGACACGTTCGACATCTGAGTGGCAGACCGGACAATGCGTCGGGAAAACCACTTCACGGGCATCCTGCGGACGTTCATCCAGTACCACGCCCACCACCTGCGGGATAACATCACCGGCACGACGGACAATCACGGTGTCGCCGATACGCAGGCCAAGACGTTCGATTTCATCAGCATTATGCAGCGTAGCGTTGCTGACCATCACACCCGCGACCAGAACCGGCTCCAGACGTGCGACCGGCGTGATCGCACCGGTGCGTCCGACCTGGAACTCGACATCTTTCACCCGCGTGATTTGCTCTTGCGCCGGGAATTTAAACGCCGTCGCCCAACGCGGTGCACGGGCGACAAAGCCCAGCGTTTCCTGAATGTCCAGCGAATCAATTTTCACCACCACGCCGTCAATATCAAACCCCAGCGACGATCGGTCCGCTTCAACCTGACGGTAAAATGCCAGTACTTCCTCGCTGCCGGTACAAAGTCGCACGCGATCGCTAACCGGTAAACCCCAGGCTTTAAATTGTTGCAAACGCCCAAGGTGACTGCGTGGCAATTCGCCGCCTTCCAGTAATCCGACGCCGTAGCAGAAGAAGGTCAGCGGACGTCTGGCGGTGATACGCGGGTCAAGCTGACGCAATGAACCGGCGGCGGCATTACGCGGGTTAGCAAACACTTTGCCCCCGGTACGGCGCGCTTCAGCGTTCATCGCTTCAAAGCCCGGCTGTGGCATAAACACTTCGCCACGCACTTCAAGGCGCGCAGGAATATTGTCGCCATGCAGACGCAAAGGGATGGCACGAATTGTGCGTACATTGGCCGTAATGTTCTCACCGGTCGTGCCATCACCACGCGTGGCGGCCTGCACCAGTTCGCCATTTTCATACAACAGGCTCACTGCCAGACCATCAAGTTTCAGCTCGCAGCAGAACGTCAGCGGCTCAGCCGTTTTCAGACGATCCTGCACACGTTTATAAAATGCCAGATAGCTTTCTTCATCAAATACGTTGTCCAGCGATAACATCGGTACCCGATGCCTGACCTGTTCAAATGCAGAAAGCGGTGCAGCCCCCACGCGCTGCGTCGGAGAATCCGCAGTGACCAGCTCAGGATGCGTGGTTTCCAGCTCGCGTAATTCGCGCATTAAGCGGTCATACTCGGCATCAGGCACTTCCGGTGCATCCAGGACGTGATACTGATATTCGTGATGGCGCAACTGGGTGCGTAATTGATTGATCTGTTCTTCGATAGTGGCCATGACTCACCGTGGAGATAAAAAACCCCCGGCAAGCGGGGGTTAGGGGAATGGGTGTTTCACGAACGCCTGACTCAGGCGATCGCCTCGAGGACCTCGCGGATCCGCGCTTTGTACGTTTCGAGCTTCTGCGGCGTAATCATACGACGCTCATCGTCAAGCACCATCGCACCGACATCATCGGCAATACGCTGGGCGGACTGCAGCAACAGTTTGAAGTTCTGATGCGCATCACCGTAGCACGGCACCATCATAAACAACGTCACGCCTGGCGTGGAGAAGTCAGACATATTGTCAGGGTCAAAGGAACCCGGTTTAACCATATTGGCCAGACTGAACAACACCGGACCGCTGCCCGCAGGGCTGACATGACGATGGAAAATATTCATGGCACCAAACTGGAAACCGGCCTGAAGCACGCTGTTGAGCAATACTTCACCACCGATGACACCACCCTGATGCGCGGCAACGTGCAGTACCAGAACCGTTTCTTTCAGTTTCGCTTTCTCAGCCGGTGCTTCTTCTGCCGGAGCAAAAGGCGCAGCCTGAGGTTCTGCTTTGGCAGCAGGCGCCGCGTCAGCATGAATTTCCTGCGGCGGAACCGGTGCGTGCGGTTTAGCTTCAGGCGTGTATTCCTGAGGTGCAAAATCAGCGACAGGTTCGCGACGCGGTGCAGTGACAGGTTCAGCGGCTGAATAACCACTCAGCAACGGATCATCTTGCACAGCATGTTGCTGTGGCTGAACCGGTTGTTGAGGACGAGCAACAGGTGCTGGCGCTGGCTGCGCAGGGGAAACCTGCGGCTGACGTGGCGGTGCAGTCTGTTCAGGCTCATCATACTGACCAAAAGTCGGTTCATCCTGAGGATAGGCAGGACGCACGCGCACTTCCCCCACTCCATCGACAAAATCTTCGGACGGAGATTGTTCCCGTTCTTTTTTCACACGTTTAGCTGGACGATCGCGGAAAAGCGAAGAGCGTTCTTTACGGCTGGTCCACAAACCGTGTAACAACAACGCTATTATGGCGATCGCGCCAACAACGATTAATATCAGACGCAAATCCTGCATCATTGCTATCTCTGTTGTTCTAATACATTGCCACCACGGCAAACATTCACATGATTAACTCTATTTGCCCACGTAGATAAGTGCAAGTCTCGACTCTACTTTCTGCTAATAAATAGGGCAGTTGCACCTTTTTTTGCTGTTTTTTCAGCCAATCCACCGCTAGCCAGTGGAAAATCATACCGATATGATAGCCCATGTCATTCAACTCAGAGAGAAAATTTCGTTTATGACCTCATCGCAAAGCGCCAGACAACAAAACGGCGTGCATTATTTCAAACAGGGCTGGACGCTCATTTCCTTACCGGGGATACGACGTTTTGTGATTTTACCGCTGGCCGTTAACGTGTTGTTGATGGGCGGCGCATTCTGGTGGCTGTTCACCCAACTGGGTGAATGGATCCCGGCAATGATGAGCAAGGTGCCGTCGTGGCTCAGCTGGCTGGATTATCTGATCTGGCCGGTGGCAGCACTTTCCGTGGTGCTGGTGTTCAGCTATTTCTTCAGCACTATTGCCAACTGGATAGCCGCGCCATTCAGCGGCTTGCTCGCCGAACAACTCGAAGCGCGCCTCACAGGTAAACCGCTGCCTGATACCGGCATCTGGGACATCATGAAAGATTTGCCGCGCATCATGAAACGTGAATGGCAGAAACTGGCGTATTACCTGCCGCGCGCCCTGCTGCTGTTCGCGCTGTATTTTATTCCGGTGATTGGCCAGACTGTCGCGCCGGTGCTGTGGTTTTTTTTCAGCGCCTGGATGGTCGTCATTCAGTATTGCGATTATCCGTTCGATAATCACAAAGTCAGTTTTGCGGATATGCGTCGCTCGCTCGGCAGTCATAAAATTGACAACATGCAGTTTGGTTCGCTGGTCAGCCTGTTTACGATGATCCCGGTGCTGAATCTGGTGATCCTGCCGGTTGCCGTGTGTGGCGCAACAGCCATGTGGTGCGACCGTTACCGCGATGTTTACGTCAAAAGCGATGTTTATAAAAATAGTATCGACGTGAATGCCACCCGGAAATAATGCTTTTTCCTCACAGCCGCCTGCAGGCGGCTGCCTGCTATGCTTGACTTTTCTTCCCCAAACTTATTTCTTAATAACGTATCGATATACCAAATACCAAAACCTTACTTCACTGGGAAAGCGGTTCGCGTATGCTTTCCTGATTCCCACTAATTTCATAGTGTTGAAAGCTTCACACCGTGAATATTTCATACAGTTAAAGGACGGGTTATGAGCAAGATCTATGAAGACAATTCATTAACAATTGGCCATACGCCACTGGTTCGCCTGAACCGTATCGGTAATGGTCGTATTCTGGCTAAGGTCGAGTCACGTAACCCGAGCTTCAGCGTGAAATGCCGTATCGGTGCAAACATGATCTGGGATGCTGAAAAGAAAGGCATTCTGACCAAAGATATCGAACTGGTTGAACCCACCAGCGGTAACACCGGTATCGCACTCGCCTATGTGGCTGCTGCACGCGGTTACAAACTGACCCTGACCATGCCGGAAACCATGAGCGTTGAACGCCGTAAACTGCTCAAAGCGCTCGGCGCCAATCTGGTGCTGACCGAAGGCGCCAAAGGCATGAAAGGTGCGATTGCCAAAGCCGAAGAAATTCAGGCCAGCGATCCGCAGCGTTATCTTATTCTTCAGCAATTCAGCAACCCGGCCAACCCGGCTATCCACGAGCAAACCACCGGCCCGGAAATCTGGGAAGATACCGATGGCGCAGTGGATGTGCTGATTGCAGGCGTGGGCACCGGCGGAACTATCACCGGGACGGGCCGTTACCTGAAAAGTAAAAAAAGCAGCGTGAAACTGGTGGCCGTTGAGCCAACAGATTCCCCTGTTATCACCCAGACACTGAACGGCGAAGAAGTGAAGCCGGGCCCGCATAAAATTCAGGGTATCGGCGCAGGCTTTATTCCGGGTAACCTGGATCTGGAATTGCTGGATCGTGTCACGCTGATCACTAACGACGAATCCATTCAGATGGCACGCCGACTGATGGAAGAAGAAGGCATTCTGGCCGGGATTTCTTCCGGTGCAGCGGTTGAAGCTGCGGTGAAATTATCGCAAGAACCGGAGTTTGCAGATAAGACTATCGTGGTTATTCTGCCGTCTTCCGGTGAGCGCTATCTGAGTACCGCATTGTTTGCTGATTTATTCACCGAGAAAGAATTGCAACAATAATGCCACATCCTGAAAAGCGGGTAAAAAAGCACCTCAAGGGGTGCTTTTTTGTGGCCTGCGTCAAACTTTACACCACTTCGTCATTGATTTTACCCGCCAGGTTTAGTATTTAACCGGACAATTATTTCGATGCTCGAAATTAATCGCTTCCACACGCCTTCCCCGCTGAATCGATTTACTGATTTGTTACAGGAGGGGAAAAGACGGCATAATGGAGGAATAACAGAAAAAGCCTGGATCCAGGGCAAAGAGTTTTATCGCTGAGTGCGTTATTTTCTCTTTTCTGTTGCATCTGAACCTGCCCCTGAACCATAGTCAGGCGCTAATCTCTACAGGCTAAAGTGAAGGCCATAAGCTAAACTTTAGCTCCACAACATTACTTTAATAAGTTGGGGAAACAACAATGTTCCAGCAAGAAGTTACTATTACCGCTCCTAATGGTCTGCACACTCGCCCTGCTGCACAGTTCGTGAAAGAAGCTAAAGGTTTCGCTTCTGACATCACCGTGACTTCAAACGGTAAAAGCGCCAGTGCTAAAAGCCTTTTCAAACTGCAAACTCTGGGCCTGACCCAAGGTACCGTTGTGACCCTCTCAGCTGAAGGTGAAGACGAGCAGAAAGCCGTTGAACACTTGGTAAAACTGATGGCAGAGCTCGAGTAACAACAGCCGCTCTTATATAGTTTAAACCAGTCAAGAGAAAGGTAGGGTTATGATTTCAGGCATTTTAGTATCTCCCGGTATCGCTTTCGGCAAAGCACTTCTGTTGAAAGAAGATGAAATTGTCATCAACCGGAAAAAAATCTCTCCTGATCAGGTTGATCAGGAAGTTGAACGTTTCCTGACGGGCCGTGCGAAAGCGTCGGCTCAGCTGGAAGTGATCAAGACCAAAGCCGGTGAGACCTTCGGTGAAGAGAAAGAAGCCATCTTCGAAGGCCACATCATGTTGTTGGAAGACGAAGAGCTTGAACAGGAAATCATAGCCCTCATCAAAGATGAGCACGCTTCTGCTGACGCTGCGGCTTTTTCTGTCATTGAAGGCCAGGCAAAAGCCCTGGAAGAGCTTGATGACGAATACCTGAAAGAACGTGCGGCTGACGTGCGTGACATCGGTAAACGCCTGCTGCGCAACATTCTGAACATGACCATCGTTGATCTGAGCTCCATCCAGGACGAAGTTATCCTGGTGGCGACCGATCTGACGCCGTCAGAAACTGCACAGCTGAACCTGAACAAGGTTCTGGGCTTCATCACTGATTTGGGTGGTCGTACTTCTCACACCTCAATCATGGCCCGCTCACTGGAACTGCCTGCTATCGTGGGTACCAGCGACGTGACCAAACAAGTTAAAAATGATGACTATCTGATCCTCGATGCCGTTAACAATAAAATCTATGTCAACCCGACGGCAGACGTTATTGACGAGCTGAAAGCGGTTCAGAATCAGTACATCTCTGAAAAAGACGAACTGACTAAACTGAAAGACTTGCCGGCGATCACGCTGGATGGTCATCAGGTCGAAGTCTGTGCCAACATCGGTACCGTGCGCGACGTCGCCGGTGCAGAGCGCAATGGCGCCGAAGGTGTCGGCCTGTATCGTACAGAATTCCTGTTCATGGACCGTGACAGCCTGCCTACCGAAGAAGAGCAATTCCAGGCGTATAAAGCCGTTGCTGAAGCGATGGGCTCACAGGCAGTTATCGTCCGTACCATGGACATCGGCGGTGATAAAGACCTGCCGTACATGAACCTGCCAAAAGAAGAGAACCCGTTCCTGGGCTGGCGTGCAATCCGTATCTGCCTGGACCGTAAAGAAATTCTTCACGATCAGTTGAAAGGCATTCTGCGTGCTTCCGCGTTCGGTAAGCTGCGCATCATGTTCCCAATGATTATTTCTGTTGAAGAAGTACGTGAACTGAAAGCAGAACTCGAAATGCTGAAAGCGCAACTGCGCGAGAAAGGCCAGGCATTTGATGAAACCATCGAAGTGGGTGTGATGGTTGAAACGCCAGCAGCGGCTGTGATTGCGCATCACCTGGCGAAAGAAGTCGATTTCTTCAGTATTGGTACAAACGATCTTACCCAGTATACTTTGGCAGTGGATCGCGGTAACGAGTTGATTTCTCATCTGTACAACCCAATGTCTCCGTCTGTACTTGGTTTAATTAAACAAGTTATTGACGCATCTCATGCTGCCGGTAAATGGACAGGGATGTGTGGCGAGCTAGCCGGTGACGAACGTGCTACACTTCTTCTATTGGGCATGGGGTTAGATGAGTTCAGCATGAGTGCTATCTCTATCCCACGCATCAAGAAAATTATTCGCAATACAAACTTTGAAGATGTGAAAGCGCTGGCAGACCAGGCCCTGGCCCAACCTACGGCGCAAGAGTTGATGAACCTGGTTAACAAGTTCATTGAAGAAAAAACACTCTGCTAATTGCGCGATGCTGGTAAAGCTGCCCAAATTAATGCTTAGGAGAAGATCATGGGTTTGTTCGATAAACTGAAATCATTGGTTTCTGATGATAAAAAAGACGTTGGCACTATTGAAATTGTAGCGCCAATCTCTGGTGAGATTGTCAACATTGAAGACGTGCCTGACGTTGTTTTCGCTGAGAAAATCGTGGGTGACGGTATTGCTATCAAACCATCTGGCAACAAAATGGTTGCTCCGGTTGACGGCACTATCGGTAAAATCTTCGAAACTAACCATGCTTTCTCAATCGAATCCGACAGTGGCATCGAGTTGTTCGTGCACTTCGGTATCGACACCGTTGAACTGAAAGGCGAAGGCTTCAAACGCATCGCTGAAGAAGGTCAACGTGTTAAGAAAGGCGATTTGGTTATCGAGTTTGATCTGGCGCTGCTGGAAGAGAAAGCGAAGTCTACTCTGACTCCGGTTGTCATCTCTAACATGGACGAGATCAAAGAGCTGATTAAACTGACTGGTAGCGTGACTGTGGGCGAAACCCCAATCATCCGCATCAGGAAGTAATTCGCTCAGCGAGAAACAAAAAACGGCGCCTCATCAGCGCCGTTTTTTATTGCCTCACATTTGCCAGTGAGGCAATAAGAGGCTGATGATAAGGCCATGTGGCTGCGCGTTACGGGCATCCACTTTCCCCTCATGCGCCAACATCACTTTACGGGTGATCGCAAGTCCCAGGCCGTAGCCTTTGCCTGACAACGGCGATTTCACGCGCACAAACGGGTCAAAGATACTCGACAACTTATCTTCTTCCACGCCCGGTCCCTGATCGGCCACTTCAATCTGCAAATACTGTTCAACCTGAGCCAGTGAAACGCTGACAGTTTGGCCACGGGCCGAAAAACGCAGCGCATTACGTACTACATTATCCACCGCGCGACGCATCAGCTCAGCATTGCCTTTCACCGTGTAATCCACGTCATCCGGAGATTCAGGAGACATCGCGATTTCGACCCCCGGCAACTGCGCTTCATACCGTGCATCGTTAACGACCGCTTCCACCAGGCCGTAGAGATCGAAATATTCTTCATCAGGGATTTCACTGCTTTCAGTACGCGACAACGCCAGCAATTCGCCAATCATTTTATCCAGCCTCCCCGCTTCATGTTCTATACGGCTCAGGGAACTTTCGACATTCGACGGATTCTGCCGCGCCAGGCCGATCGCCAGCTGCAAACGCGCCAGCGGAGAACGCAGTTCGTGCGACACATCGTGCAACAGCTCTTCGCGCGCCTTGACCAGCACCTGCAGTCGTTCAGCCATAGAGTCGAAATCACGCGCGACTTCGGACAGCTCATCGTGCCGCTTACCCATGCTGCTAAACAGGCGTACTGATAAATCCCCCTGCGCCACCCGCCCGAAGGCTTTACGCATTTGCAGCATTGGCCGCGTCAGGTTCCACGCCAGTACGGCGCTGAACAGCAAACCGCCCAGGCCACCCAGCCACAACAAGGGCGGCGGCATGTTCAGCAGTTCCCGATGTTTTCTTGGCCGGTATTCATGCATCAGCCCCGCCACGTCATAACGAAGGCGGTAACCCTGTCCGTCCGGCCCCTGCACAAACTCCACCACTTCAGGCGGAATTTTTCCGGGCCCGAGATCTTGCATGCTGCTGCCTTTTGCTGGCAGCAATGAAGGTGACACCGAAAAGAACTGCCGGTCATCTTGCGGCCAGTCGGCCATCATGGCGTTCAGCGCAGGCAGGCCGCCGGAATGCAGCGTGGAAACAGCCGAGGTAATTTGCAGTTTCACAAACCGGCGGGCGATTCCGCTTTCCGGCGGTTCATGCGGATTATAAAAAGCAAAAACCACCCAGAGCCCCTGAGTGATTGCCACGAAGGTAAACCAGAATCCCAGCAGTATTTTCCAGAACAGCCTGCCGCGCAGTCGTTTAGCGGATTCGATAGCCAATGCTGCGCACCGTTTCAATAGTCAGAATATCGCCACCTTCCAGTGACCCCAGTTTCTGACGGATGTTACTGATATGCACATCAATACTGCGGTCATAAGCTTCACGCGGACGCCCAAGACCTTTCTCCGACAACTCATCTTTCGAAACCACACGCTCAGGAGAACGCAACAGCAACTCCAGAAGATTGAACTCGGAAGCGGTAAGATCGAATGCCACGCCGCGCCATTCACTGCTGCGGGTCGCCGGATTCAGTGTCAGATCGCCATAGTTGACCGACGAATGATCAGAGTGTGATTCCTGCTGCTCTTCCACACGACGCAGCACAGCACGCAGACGTGCCACCAGTTCGCGCGGATAGCATGGTTTTGGCATGTAATCATCTGCGCCCATTTCCAGACCGATGACACGATCAATGTTGTCACCCTTCGCGGTCAGCATGATGATCGGCAGACGGCTGTTTTTGCGCACCTGACGCAATACATCAATACCACTCATGTCCGGCAGCATAATGTCGAGGATCATTGCGGTATATTCGCCAGACATCGCGCCTTCCACGCCCGCTTTACCGGTCAGCACCAGAGAAGCATCAAAACCTTCGGCGATCAGGTATTCGCTGAGCATGGTGCCTAATTCAAGGTCGTCATCGACTAATAAAATTTTCATTCTTTATTTCCGCCTGGCTAAAATTTTGGTCATTTTTACCACTAAGCCAGCCATTCGCAGCCGCTTTTACTCTAATTTTACATTCAACGACTCAATATTGAATCAAACGTTAAAAACACCCGTGGATAAATAACGGTCACCGCGATCGCAAATAATCGCCACAATCACGCTGCCCGGATGGCTTCTGGCAACGCGCAGAGCACCCGCTACCGCGCCGCCGGAACTTACGCCACAGAAGATACCTTCTGACCGCGCCAGCGCCCGCATGGTATCTTCTGCCTCGTTCTGCCCCATATCCATCACTTCATCAACCAGTTCAGGATTGAAAATGCCCGGCAGATATTCCTCGGGCCAGCGGCGTATCCCCGGAATACTGCTGCCTTCTGACGGTTGCAACCCGACAATGGTCACGCCAGCATGCTGACTGCGCAGATAACGGCTGACCCCGGTAATGGTGCCGGTGGTGCCCATGCTGGAGACAAAATGGGTAATTCGTCCGTGCGTCTGTTGCCAGATTTCAGGGCCCGTCGTCGTAAAATGTGCGAGGGGATTGTCAGGATTGTTAAACTGATCCAGCACTTTCCCCTGCCCTTGTTTTTCCATTTCCAGTGCGAGATCACGTGCGCCTTCCATCCCCTGTGCACGACTGACCAGCAACAGTTCAGCGCCATATGCGCGCATCGATGCCTGACGTTCAAGGCTCATATTCTCCGGCATCAGCAACTTCAGCTTGTAGCCTTTCAGCGCGGCAATCATTGCCAGCGCAATGCCGGTATTGCCGCTTGTGGCTTCAATCAGTGTCTCCCCCGGGCGAATTTCGCCCCGCTTTTCCGCCTGCTCAATCATAAACAGTGCGGCGCGATCTTTAACCGATCCGGCGGGATTGTTCCCTTCCAGCTTGACCCAAATCTCGCTGTCCAGCCCCTGCGTCAGACGCTGTAATCTCACCAGAGGGGTATTGCCGATGTAATGTTCGAGCGTACTCACGGGCTTGCCTTATATTAAAAAGGTATATTGACTGATAAAAAACATATAAACAGATATCAGACGATAAAAAGGGCGGCCCGATGACCGCCCTGAGAAAAATGCTGATTAAAAAATATCAGGCACTCTTCGCTAACGCAACGGGTTGTAGCGGCTGATCACCAGCATACAGGCGGCCATTCAGTCCGCCGACATAAAAACGATCACCGCGCTGAGGGGCGTTGTTAGCGTGAGGTTCAGAAAGTACAACGGAAAGCGGTTCATCATGCCAGCCCTCGGCCTGCACGATAAGCTGCCAGAAATGACCGCGCGGGCTGACTTCCAGCACCTTCACCGGCAACGGGCAACGCGCCGTACTGTGCGGCGTAATTTCCATTTCCCAGGGACGCAGGAATAACTCGACCGCGCCCTGATGCAGCGGCGGGTTATCAAGCGGCCAGTGATATGCACCGACATACAGCTGAGAGCCACGAATTTCACCGCCGATTTTATTCACTTCACCCATGAATTCGAGCACGAAACGGGTGGCCGGTTCACGCCAGATTTCCTGCGGTGCGCCGACCTGTTCGATATTGCCCTGACTCATCACCACCACGCGGTCAGCGACTTCCATCGCTTCTTCCTGATCGTGGGTCACGAACACGCTGGTGAATTTCAGTTCTTCATGCAACTGACGCAGCCAGCGACGCAGCTCTTTACGCACCTGTGCATCCAGCGCGCCAAAAGGTTCATCCAGCAGCAGAATTTGCGGTTCAACCGCCAGCGCACGGGCCAGCGCCACACGCTGTTTCTGGCCGCCGGAAAGCTGTGCCGGATAACGGTTTGCCAGATGGGCTAACTGCACCATCTCCAGCAATTTAGTGACTTTCTGTTTGATGGCCCCGGCGTCCGGACGCTCACGGCGCGGCAATACCGTCAGACCAAAGGCGATGTTATCGAACACCGTCATATGGCGGAACAGCGCATAATGCTGGAACACAAAGCCGACCTGACGATCGCGGGCATGCAGACGCGTTACGTCTTTGCCGTGAAAACTCAGGTGGCCGGCACTTTGATTTTCCAGTCCGGCGATAATACGCAGCAACGTGGTTTTCCCTGAGCCGGAGGGACCGAGCAAAGCAACCATCTCTCCGGAAGCAATATCGAGCGAGATATCATTGAGCACCTTGGTGCGGCCAAAATATTTGTTGATACCGTTAATTTCAATGCTCATGACTTTCCTCCCGCTCAAGACGGTCATTGTGGCGCTTCAGACGCCATTGCAGGCCGCTTTTCAGAAACAGTGTGACAATGGCCATCAGGGTTAACAGCGCAGCGGCAGTAAACGCGCCAGCGGTGTTGTAGTCCTGATGCAGTAATTCGACTTGTAATGGCAGCGTGTAGGTTTCGCCGCGAATAGAACCGGACACCACGGACACCGCGCCAAATTCACCGATCGCGCGGGCATTGGTCAGTACCACGCCGTACAGCAATGCCCAGCGGATATTCGGTAACGTCACCCGGCGGAACATCTGCCAGCCGGATGCGCCCAGCAACACCGCGGCTTCATCTTCGTGACTGCCCTGGCTCAGCATCACCGGCACCAGTTCACGGATAACAAACGGACAGGTGACGAATATTGTCACCATCACCATGCCCGGCCAGGCGAACATAAACTGAATATTGTGGGCATCCAGCCAGCCACCAATCGGACCGTTGGTACCGTAAAACAACAGATACAGTAACCCCGCCACCACCGGTGACACCGCGAACGGAATGTCGATCAGCGTCAGCAACAGCTGGCGTCCCGGAAAATTAAAGCGTGCCACCAGCCAGGCCAGCAGCGTGCCGAAAATCAGGTTCACCGGCACGGTGATCAGCGCCATCAGCACCGTCAGCCAGATGGAATGCAACATGTCGGCATCCGACAGGTTCTTCCACACCGCGGCAATGCCGTCGGAAAAGGCCAGCACGAAAATGCTGATCATCGGGATCAGCAACAACAGAATACAAATCAGCACCCCGGTGCCGATCAGTGACCATTTCACCCAATCAATACGCTGGCGTTTTTCGCCTGCAAAAGCCGGAATATCAGACATTACTGGCCTCCCAGGCGACGGCCATAGCGGCTTTGTAAGGTATTAATGGCGAACAGCAGCAACAGCGATGCCGCGAGGATCACCGAAGCAATGGCGCTGGCTGCCGGGTAATCAAATTCCTGTAAACGGATGAAAATCATCAGCGAGGTCACTTCGGTTTTCCATGCAATATTACCGGCGATGAAAATGACCGCGCCAAACTCCCCCAGACTGCGGGTAAAGGACAATGCCGTCCCTGCCAGAAGCGACGGCATGACTTCCGGCAACACCACGCGACGGAAACTCTGCCAGCGCGATGCGCCCAAAGTTTCGGCCGCTTCTTCATATTCAGGGCCTAACTCTTCCAGCACAGGCTGCACGGTACGCACCACAAACGGGATGCTGGTAAATGCCATTGCCACTGCAATACCCAGCCAGGTGTACGCCACTTTGATATCAAAATGCGCCAGCCACTGACCGTAAAAACCGGTGGTCGAAAACAATCCTGCCAGCGTTAAACCGGCCACTGCCGTTGGCAGGGCAAACGGCAAATCCATCAGACCATCGATCAGGCTCTTGCCGGGGAATTCATAACGGGTCAGGATCCACGCCATCAGCATGCCGAAAAAACAGTTGAAAATACTCGCCACACCCGCTGCCAGCAGCGTCACTTTATAGGCCGCCACCACCTGACCGTTGGTGATGACATCCCAGTATTGCGCCAGGGTCATTTGTGATAACTGCATCACCAGCGCGCTCAGCGGCAGCAACAGCACGAGGCACACGAACAACAAACTGCTGCCGAGGCTCAGGGTGAATCCGGGTAATACGCGTTTGCTCGACAACAACATTACTTGTGACCTTGCGCTAACAGTTTGTCCAGCTCACCGCCGGTACTGAAATGGGTTTCCATCACTTGTGGCCAGCCACCGAACTGATCTTCAACGTTGAACAGTTGGGTATCCGGGAACTGCCCTTTCGCCGCTGCCATCGCCGTTTTGTCATACACGCGGTAGTTAAAACTGGTGATGATTTTCTGCGCCTGCGGGCTCCACAAATAATTCAGATAATCTTTTGCGGCTTTCTCTGTGCCATTTTTCTCAACGTTTTTGTCCACCCAGGCGACCGGGAACTCCGCCAGAATATCCACCTTCGGCACAATGACTTCATATTTATCATCACCGTACTGCTTACGGATGTTGTTCACTTCAGATTCAAAACTGATCAGCACATCGCCCAGTCCGCGTTCGACAAATGTGGTGGTTGCGCCACGGCCGCCGGTATCAAACACCTGCACATTTTTCAGGAAGCTCGCCATCTTCTCGCGGGTCTGCGCCTGGTTTTTATTGTCTTCCAGATTGAATGCGCCCCAGGCACCGAGATAGGTATAACGGCCATTGCCGGATGTTTTTGGATTCGGGAACACCAGGCTCACACCCGGACGGGCTAAATCGTCCCAGCTGTGAATGTTTTTTGGATTGCCCTTGCGCACCAGAAACGCCATGGTGGAATAGAATGGCGAGCTGTTATTCGGCAGACGGCTTTGCCAGTCGGCCGGGATCAGATTGCCGCGGTCATGCAAAATCTGCACATCCGTCACCTGATTGTAAGTGACCACATCGGCCTTCAGCCCCTGCAAAATGGCCAGTGCCTGCTTGGACGAACCGGCATGCGACTGTTTAATATCAAGTTTGTCGCCGTTATTTTGCTCCGCCCACTGTTTCTGGAATGGCGGATTCAGTGCAGCAAAAAGTTCACGGGACACATCATAAGAGCTGTTAAGCAGTTCAGTCGCCGAAGCCGCGCCGCTGGCCAGCAACAATGCCGCTACAGAACCTTTCAGCACGCTGCCTGTAAATCCGAGTGTTTTCATGCTTAGCCTTAGGTGAGTGAACCGATATGCGACGCTGATAAATGCCGCTCAATATCACACAGTGTATTTATAACTGAGGGTCAGGCTGTAACGGTTTTATATACCATTTGGTGATTTTCAAGCATGAAAAGCTATAAGGCAGTAACCAACGCGGGGGAATAGCAGAGGGAGAGAAACAGCGCGTCCGCAACGGAACGCGCCGGGAGAACTTAAAGCGCTAGCAGACGGGTCAGGGATGGCGCGAAATAATAGCTGCCGGTCACCGGACGGGTGAAGCGCAGCATGGCATCGCGTTTACCATCGAGATCGCCAAACATGCTCAGCAATTGTTTCTCAATGTTCCACAAACGGGCGCAATAGCTGATGAAATACAATCCGTGCTCACCGCTGGCGGTGCCGTAAGGCAGGCTCTGACGCAGGATTTTCAGGCCTTTGCCGTCCTCTTTCAGATCCACGCGGCTAACGTGTGACGTCGCCGGACGGGTTTCTGGATCCAGTTCTTCGTCGGTGTCTTTAGTACGGCCGATCACCTCTTCCTGCTGTTGTACGGAGAAGCGTTCCCATTGCACCAGATTATGTTTCCAGCGCTGAACCATCACGTAACTGCCGCCAGCATCGATGCTGCCTTCAGGAATAATCGCCACCTGAGCACGCGCTTCTGCTTTCGGGTTTTCAGTGCCATCAACAAAACCGCTGAGATCACGTTCTTCGAGCGCACGGAAGGCGTGGGTTTCTTCTTCAACAGTGATTGCGCTGCCAAAAGCTTTCAGCGCCGCCTGTGCCAGCGCAAAGTTAACGTCATGACGCAGGGACTGAATGTGCAGCAACATATCTCGCTGCGTCGCGGGCGCCAGACCTTTGCCCAGTGGCTCGAAAGATTTCAGCTCATCCGCGCCCCGATTGCCGGATAAATCACGCCACACATCGTTACCAAAGGCCACGACCGCACCAAGATGTTCGGTGGGAAATTTTTTCTGCATGTCTTCCAGTACGGCCACAAATGCGCGGCAGCCCTGCCGGAGCGCATCCAGGTCACCCTGAGCTTTCGCTTCAATGTAAATCGCGAAACGGCAATGTTCGGGTAAAATGCCGCTCTGAACCTGAGTCATTTTCTCATCCTCGTTAATTTGACCGGCGACATCATACCGGATGTCAATAAAAATGCCTTGCGCGAAGGCAAGGCATTGAGGATTTTTTAAGCGGAGAAGCCCGTTTTATTGCGCGGCAGCGGCCTGCAACGGATTAGCGCGCCAGATAATTTTGCTGACCTTCCAGTCTTTCAGGGCATCATCCGAAGGCATCAGCGAATCCGGACCGTGCCAGATACCGCTGAACACATACGTCACGTGCGCACTTTGCGGCGCTTTACACTCGACGTTTTCGGCATCATCACCTTCACCCTTCACGCACACATCAAAAGCCTTGCTGTAGAGATCGCTGAACGGTGTACCGATTTTAACGCCCCACTCGCTTTCGACCTTGGGGTCAACCACATCGACGCGCTGGACGTTGCCTTTCGGCTCACCGCTGACCGACATTTTCACGTCTTTGCCATCCATCGCCTGGAAGAAGCTCAGCATTTTGCCGTTGCTCATCGACATGCCGCTGCGCAGGGTATAGTCGCCGTCCAGCGCGTCGGTGATTGCTGTTTCGGTCAGCGGGGTGCTGGCTGTAATTTCACCGACGCCTTTATCACTGACCGTCGCGCTGCTGCCAAACCAGTTAAGCGGATTCATGGCCGACCAGGACATGCTTGGCCATGACATATTTGACATCGACGAACAGCCGGTCAGGATCAGCGGCAGCACCAGTAACATCGGGCGAACCCGCAGGCGTAAAGTCATTCGGTACACTCCTTGAATCATTATTGTTTAGCGCCAGTTCGAGTGTCTTCCTGGCTAAAAAGTTCAGCCTGAATGGGGAATATGCATCAGACCAGACGGCGCGCGGCATCAAAACAGGCGCGCAGATGGCGGCTCATTAACCAGTAAGCCAGCGCGGCGGCATCCAGCAAGGCCAGCACGATATCCACGCCGGAAACGGTATCCGTGCTTTGCCACAACCCCAGCCCCTGCAAGGCGAACGTGACAAACATGCCAGCAAGCAACAGCCAGTAACCGGCCTGCCAGATACGCGGCCATACATGGCGACGCCCGCTGAGTAAAAACACCAGCGCGGGTGGTAACCCGAGTAACATACCGGACCAGAAACTTTGCTGATCGGGATAAAACAACGTCAGCAGCTCGCTGCCCTGCTGACGTGATGCACCGGCCATTACAAACAATATCCAGGTCCGCGCCTGCAAAATCAAAATCGTCCAGAACCACAGCGGCAATCGCAACATACCGTGGTCGTTATAATCATCCGGGTTCATAAAAAGGACAACGTTCCTGCAAATAAAATGAAATTTTTAATATACATCAACAGTATACCAAAAATAATCCGAAGTGCAGAAAGGCCAACGCCTCTGCAATTTGAAGTATGCCGGGTATGGGCTTAAGAAACTGTTAAGAACTGTCTGCTTTAATGGTTCTCAACGCGGCAACACATCTGAAACGATGTCATAGTTGCCAGTACTCTGGAAACGTTAATTTAAGGACGACTATTATGATGAAGAAGATCACGCTGGCAACCCTCATTGCACTTTGTTCAGCCACCGCCTTTGCCCAGCAGCCAGGCGGATTTAACGGCCCGTCGGCACAGGAACCGCAAACCCAGTCTGCCACACAGGGCGGCTTCACCGGCACCACGGCACTGAGCACGGTCAAAGACGCGCAAACCATGAAGGATGATCAATGGGTGATGCTGGAAGGGTTTATCGATCAACGCATCGACCACGATAAATACATATTCCGCGACAACACCGGCACCCTCAATGTCGAAATTGACGGCAAACGCTGGCAGGGACAGAACGTGTCGCCGAAGGACAAAATCCGCATTGAAGGTAAAGTCGATAAAGACTGGAACTCTGTGGAAGTGGATGTCAAAAGCGTAAAACTGATTAAGTAAATCAGACAGTAAAAGCCCCGGCAACGTCACACTTGCCGGGGCTTTTTATTGGGGAAAACGACATCAGTACTCTTGATCTTCAATCAAACGTTTACCCAGCAAAAGGGTATCCGAGATTTCATAACCCAGTTTTTCATACATGCTGACCACCGCATCGTTTTCAGCACGTACCATTAAATTCATCTTCGGGCAGCCACGGGCGATTAACTTCTTCTCCAGACGGTTAACCAGTGCATTGGCAATGCCGCGTCCGCGATAATCCGGATGCACACCCAGATAATTCGCCGAACCACGATGACCGTCATAGCCCCCCATTAGCGTGCCTACCACTTCGCCTCCGACTTCTGCCACCAGGAAAAATTCCGGGCTGTGGTTAATTTTACGTTCAATATCCAGCTCAGGATCATTCCACGGACGCAGTAAATCGCAGCGCTCCCATAAGGTCAGTACTTCTTCGAAATCTTCTTGACGGTATACGCGAATTTCCATCACTGTTCGCCGCTGTTGATAGGGGTTTATATGATTATCGCGTGATCTGTTTGATACGCAACATCAAAATCACAGATTGCGTACTTTACGAACCGTTTTGAGCGATAAAATCTTCACATAAAACAGTATGACGCTCGTACTGCAACGGATATTTATTCGGTCATGACATCATTCACGACACAATTTTCATAAAAAGTAATAGTTCTCAGATCGAAACCATAAAATAGATACTCTATAACATAGAGCATTCTGCACTTTTTCTGACGGTAACGGACTGATGTTAAATCCCCTGAACAAATTTTTGCATTTCCAGCCTTTGCCTGCCGCTGCCACCCGCCGCCAGCTATTGCTGTCCGGGCTTGGATTAGCGATTGCCGCTTTCGGTTCACGTTCTGCCAGCGCCGCACAACAGACCCGCATCACCAAATCCGCACCGGCCCCTAAACCGCCGGGTGCGAAAAAACTGGTGATGATTGACCCCGGGCACGGCGGCATCGATTCCGGTGCGGTTGGCTATGAAGGATCAGAAGAAAAACACGTCGTGCTGGAAATCGCCAACTATGTGCGTGAATTCCTCGGTGAGCAAAGCCATATTGAAGTGAAGCTGACCCGCGACTCTGACCACTTTATTCCGCTTTATCAGCGGGTTGAACTGGCACATCAGCATCAGGCCGATTTATTTGTGTCGATTCATGCCGATGGTTACACCAGCCCCACCGCCTCCGGTGCGTCTGTTTTCGCCCTCTCTAATCGCGGTGCCAGCAGTACAATGGCGCGTTATATGTCGAAAAAAGAAAACGATGCCGATCTGGTTGCGGGCGCAAAATATGCTAAAGAAGACAACAATTATCTGCAACAGGTGTTGTTCGATCTGGTGCAAACCGACACCATCAAAAACAGTCTGACACTGGGGCATCACGTGCTCGACAGGATCCGCCCGATCCACCATCTGCACAGCCAGCAGACCGAACAGGCGGCGTTTGCGGTACTGAAGTCCCCGTCGATCCCGTCGATTCTGGTGGAAACCTCGTTTATTACGAATCATCAGGAAGAGCAATTACTCAGTACTACGGCGTTTCGTCGTGAAATCGCGCAGGCAATTTCTCAGGGTATTGTGAATTTCTTCAGTTACTTCGATGCCAATGAACGCAAGCCACGGTAATGTCCTTCCTGCCCCAAAAGCAGGTGCATCCGGGCAACGCGGATGATTTTGGGTATATAATCACTTCCTCTTTCTGATTCAGCGCCTGCAAAGCGCTGAATGTCTTTTCAGTCAACGTCTGTGAGTTTACCCGTGAGCCAATCCATTCCCGACATCCAGCAAGTTAAAACTTTCCTGCTTAAGCTTCAGGATCACATTTGCCAGCAACTGGCCGCCGCCGACGGACAGGGCCAGTTCGCTGAAGATCAGTGGGTGCGGGAAGAAGGCGGCGGCGGCCAGAGCCGGGTGTTGACCCATGGCGCAGTGTTTGAACAGGCGGGTGTCAACTTTTCACATGTTGCCGGTGCCGCCCTGCCCGCCTCCGCAACCGCACATCGCCCCGAGCTGGCGGGTCGCAGTTTCCAGGCTATGGGCGTTTCATTGGTTATTCATCCGCTGAATCCTTACGTGCCAACCAGCCACGCCAACGTACGCTTTTTCATTGCAGAAAAGCCCGGCGAAGCGCCGGTCTGGTGGTTTGGCGGTGGCTTTGACCTCACCCCGTATTACGGTTTTGAAGAAGATGCCCGTCACTGGCACCTTACCGCTCGACAACTTTGCCAGCCGTTCGGCGATGATATGTATCCCAAATACAAAAAATGGTGTGACGATTACTTCTTTATTAAACACCGTAACGAAGCACGCGGTATCGGCGGCTTATTCTTTGATGACCTGAATTCGCCGGATTTCGACACCTGTTTCAGCTTTATGCAGGCCGTGGGTAACGGTTTTACCGACGCCTATCTGCCGGTGGTAGAAAAACGCAAAGCTCTGCCATGGGGCGAACGTGAGCGTCAGTTCCAGCTTTACCGCCGGGGTCGTTACGTCGAATTTAATCTGGTGTGGGATCGCGGAACGCTGTTTGGCCTGCAAACCGGTGGACGAACAGAATCCATTTTAATGTCGATGCCGCCGCTGGTGCGCTGGGAATACGGCTATCAGCCGGAAGAAGGCAGCCCGGAAGCCGCGCTGTATAAAGATTTCCTGCCGGCTCGCGACTGGCTGGCTGAAAGTGGAGAACCAAACTGATGCAAATCTGGGTTGATGCCGACGCCTGTCCGAACGTCATTAAAGAGGTGCTGTTTCGCGCCGCGGAACGCACCGGCATGATGGTGACACTGGTTGCCAACCAGATCATCCGCACGCCGCCGTCAAAATTCCTGCGCACCTTACGCGTAGAGGCGGGTTTTGACGTTGCGGATAACGAAATTGTGAAACGCACCGAACCCGGTGATCTGGTAATCACCGCCGATATTCCGCTGGCCGCAGAAGTCATTGATAAAGGCGGCGTGGCGCTGAACCCGCGCGGTGAGCGTTATACAACAGAGACCATCAAAGAACGTCTGAACATGCGTGATTTCATGGACACCATGCGCGCCAGTGGCGTGCAGACCGGCGGACCGCCCGCGCTTAATCAGCGTGACCGCCAGCAATTTGCCAATGAACTGGATAAGTGGCTGCAACAAGCCAAAAAATGATCCCCCTTCATACTTCGAATTATTTTGGGGACTGATAAAAGTGGATAAATTGAAACGGGTGTAAAAATGGTCAAAAAGATCATCCTTGATTGCGATCCGGGGCATGACGATGCTATCGCGATGTTACTGGCTCACGGTAATCCCGAAATTGAGTTGCTGGCCGTTACCACGGTGGTCGGTAATCAGACGCTGGAGAAAGTTACCCGCAACGCCCTCGCCGTAGCGCGTGTTATTAATCTGACCGGCGTGCCGTTTGCGGCGGGCGCTACCCGTCCGCTGGTGCGTCAGGTTGAAGTGGCGGACGAAATCCACGGCGAGTCCGGTCTGGACGGCCCGGTATTGCCGGAGGCGAGCATCACCCTTGAACCTGTTCACGCCATCGATCTGATCATTGATTTAATCATGTCTCATCCGCCTAAAACCATCACGCTGGTGCCCACCGGCGGGCTGACCAACATCGCCATGGCGGTGCGCAAAGAACCGCGCATTGCTGAACGCGTGAAGGAAGTCGTGCTGATGGGCGGCGGTTATCACGTGGGTAACTGGAGTGCGGTCGCTGAATTCAATATCAAGATTGACCCTGAAGCCGCGCATATCGTATTCAACGAAAAATGGCCGCTGACCATGGTCGGGCTTGATTTAACCCATCAGGCGCTGGCTACGCCGGACGTCACCGCGCGCATCGCCGCCGTGGGGACACAGCCTGCGAAATTTGTCGGCGAGCTACTGGACTTCTTTAGCCTGAGCTACAAAGACCGTCAGGGCTTTGATTCACCACCGGTTCACGACCCGTGCGCCGTGGCTTACGTGATTGATCCGAATGTCATGACAGTGCAGAAAGTGCCGGTGGATATCGAACTGACCGGCACCTTAACGCTGGGCATGACCGTAGCCGATTTCCGCGCCCCGCCTCCACCGGATTGCCATACACAAGTGGCAGTTAAACTCGATCATCAGCGTTTCTGGGATCTGATCGTCGGTGCGCTGAAGCGTATCGGCGAAGTGAAATACTGAGCAAATGTTTTTAAAGGGCGCCCGTTTTGGCGCCCTTTCTGATTTAAAGCGGCTCGGTTTGCGCTTCCACCACGGCTAATGCCACCATATTCACAATCCGCCTGACCGAGGCGATCGGCGTGAGAATATGCACCGGTTTCGATACCCCCATCAGCACCGGCCCGACGGTCACCCCTTCTGAACACGACACCCGCAGGAGGTTGTAACTGATCCGCGCCGATTCCATGTTCGGCATGATCAGGATATTCGCTGAACCTTTCAGCGGGCTGTCCGGCATGATGTCCTGACGGATGCTCTCGACCAGCGCCGCGTCGCCGTGCATCTCACCGTCGATTTCCAGATCAGGATCGCGTTCATTAATCAGCTCCAGCGTACGTCGCATTTTCAGCGCAGCCGGGCTGTCTGACGTGCCAAAACTGGAATGCGACAACAACGCGACTTTCGGCTCAATGCCAAACCGCCTCACCGTTTCTGCCGCCATCAGCGTGATTTCCGTCAGTTGTTCCGGCGTCGGATCATCATTGACGTAGGTATCCGCAATAAAGGTATTGCCGCTCGGCAGCAACAGCGCGTTCATCGCCCCGGCAACATGCGTACCCCGGCGGAAACCAAACACCTTTTCGACGATGTCATAATGCTCATGATAGGTGCCGACCGTGCCACAAATCATCGCATCGGCTTCTCCGCGCAGCAGCATGATGGCGGAAATCAGTGTCGGGTTGCCGATCACTGCCCGCCGCGCCTGCTCCTGCGACACACCGCGCCGTTTCATCAGCTCATAATATTCGCGCCAGTATTCATTAAAACGCGGATCGGATTCGTTGTTCACCACTTCAAAATCCCGCCCCGCTTCCAGTTGCAGGCCGAGTTTTTTGATGCGCATGGCGATGACGCTCGGACGCCCGACCAGAATGGGCTTCGCCAGCCCGAGGGAAATCAGCTCCTGCGTGGCATGCAGCACGCGTTCCTCTTCTCCTTCCGCCATCACCACCCGTTTGGCGTCTTTCTTCGCCTGCGAGAAAATGGGCTTCATGAACAGATTGGTTTTGTAGACGAACTCGGTGAGTTTTTCGGTATACGCCTCCAGATCCTCAATCGGCCGCATGGCCACACCGGAATCCATCGCAGCTTTTGCTACCGCTGGCGCAATTTTCACGATCAGACGCGGATCAAAAGGCTTAGGAATAATATATTCGGGGCCGAAAGACAGCTCTTCTTCACCGTAAGCGGAAGCCACCACGTCGCTTTGTTCCGCCATCGCCAGATCCGCGATAGCGTGAACGCAGGCCAGTTTCATTTCTTCATTGATCGTGGTCGCGCCCACATCCAGCGCACCGCGGAAAATGAACGGGAAGCACAAAACGTTATTCACCTGATTCGGGTAATCCGAGCGGCCGGTACAGATAATGGCATCAGGCCGGACCGCTTTTGCCAGCGGCGGTAAAATCTCTGGCTCAGGATTGGCCAGCGCCAGGATCAGCGGATCTTTGGCCATGGTTTTCACCATGTCCTGCGTCAGAACACCGGGACCGGAACACCCGAGAAAAATATCAGCGTCCGGGATCGCATCGCCCAGCGTGCGCTGGCCGTTATCTTCAATCGCATAAGCCGCTTTGGTTTCGGCCATATTTTCTTCGCGCCCCTGATAAATCACACCACGGGAATCGCAGGCCGTGATGTTGTGGCGTTTCAGCCCCAGCGCCACCAGCAAATTCAGACAGGCAATGGCGGAAGCCCCTGCCCCGGAAACGACCAGACGCACATCGGAAATGCTTTTACCCACCACGCGCAGACCATTTAACACTGCGGCGGTACAGATAATGGCGGTGCCGTGCTGATCGTCATGAAACACCGGGATTTTCATGCGCTCACGGAGCTTTTTCTCGATGTAAAAACACTCCGGCGCTTTGATATCTTCGAGATTGATGCCACCGAATGTCGGTTCCAGCGCGGCAATCACATCGATCAGTTTATCGGGATCGTTCTCATCCACCTCAATATCAAACACATCGATACCAGCGAATTTTTTGAACAATACGCCCTTACCTTCCATCACCGGTTTCCCGGCCAGTGCACCGATATTCCCCAGCCCGAGAACGGCAGTACCGTTGGAAATCACCGCCACCAGATTGCCACGTGCGGTGTACTTATAGGCCGCCAGCGGATCTTTAGCGATCTCCAGACAAGGGGCAGCCACGCCCGGAGAATAGGCCAGCGCCAGATCACGTTGTGTCGCAAGAGGCTTGGTGGGCGAAACCTGAATTTTTCCGGGCACCGGAAACTCATGGAAATCGAGCGCACTTTGCTTGAGTTGTTCGTCCATTGCGGGATCCTTTTCTTGTTTCTTATTTTTTGCAGAGACAACAGGGTACGGGAAACATCAGCATCTGGTTTTCCCGCTGACCAGTATAGATAACCCTGCCACGACTAAGGGCGGATCACGACCAAAACTTAGCCGTTACATTGATTACTTTTCATTCATGGAAGACGTCTCGTAAAAATGCACTAAGCTTAAAGTTTGTCCTTGCGCTTTTCTCGCCAGACGCTCAGTTTGACGGGCATCAGGGGCCGCCATTGTTGAGACCCATTGCAGTAATCAGAAAAAGCGCATTCAGTTTGTTAACCGGATGATGCAGGGTAGGAGCCCTACGAAAGAGAGTCGTTCGACCTTATTGCTGTATCGTTTTTTCTCGCCAAGGAGCTAAGAGATGAACCAGTTAGACGCACTAAAAAAAATCACCACCGTCGTTGCCGACAGCGGTGACATTGAATCTATCCGTCATTTCGAGCCTCAGGATGCGACGACCAATCCTTCGCTGATCCTCAAAGCAGCCGACCTGCCGCAGTACCAGAACCTGATTAAAGACGCGCTGGACTATGCCCGCAAGCAAGGCGGCAGCAAAGAAACTCAGGTAATCAACGCCACAGATAAACTGGCCGTCAATATCGGCGCCGAAATCCTGAAAAGTGTGCCGGGGCGCGTCTCGACAGAAGTGGATGCCCGCCTGTCATTTAACCGGGATTTATGTATCGAAAAAGCCCGCAAACTGGTGGGTTTGTATCAGGATCATGGCATCGATAAATCGCGCATCCTGATCAAACTGGCGTCTACGTGGGAAGGCATTCAAGCTGCCAACGAACTGGAAAAGGAAGGCATCAACTGTAACCTGACCCTGCTGTTCTCCTTTGCTCAGGCACGTGCCTGCGCCGAAGCCGGGGTATATCTGATTTCGCCCTTCGTTGGCCGTATCTATGACTGGTACAAAGCCAAAGAGCCCAATGCCGCTTACGATGTTGAAAAAGATCCGGGCGTGAAATCTGTCCGGGATATCTACGAATACTACAAATCCCACGGTTACGAGACCGTCATCATGGGAGCAAGCTTCCGCAAAGTAGAACAAATTCTGGCTCTGGCAGGCTGCGACCGCCTGACGCTTTCTCCAAACCTGCTGGAAGAACTGAAAGCCAGTGATGCGCCGGTTGAACGTAAACTGCAACCCTCCTCTCAGGCGGGTAAAAAGCCTGCACCGCTGACTCAGGCTGAATTTCTCTGGGAACATCATCAGGATGCCATGGCGGTAGATAAACTGGCCGAAGGTATCCGCCAGTTCGCCGTCGATCAGAAAAAACTCGAAGATATGCTGTCAGCACAACTTTAGTTTTAACTGAATTTGAGCGTTGAACTTTAGCTTTGAAAACAAACAGATGGAGTGAATATGCCCTCTCGTAAAGAACTCGCGAATGCGATCCGTGCCCTGAGCATGGATGCCGTTCAAAAAGCGAACTCCGGCCATCCCGGCGCGCCAATGGGAATGGCGGATATCGCTGAAGTGCTGTGGCGTGATTATATGAATCACAACCCGACCAACCCGAAATGGGTTGATCGCGACCGCTTCCTGATGTCTAACGGTCATGGATCAATGCTGCAATACAGCCTGCTGCACCTGACCGGTTATGATCTGCCGATGAAAGAGCTGGAAAACTTCCGCCAGTTGCATTCGAAAACGCCGGGACACCCGGAATTCGGCTATACCCCAGGCGTTGAAACCACCACCGGCCCGCTGGGTCAGGGTATTGCTAACGCCGTAGGTTTCGCGATTGCCGAGCGCACGCTTGCGGCTCAGTTTAACCGTGAAAATCACGACATCGTGAACCACTACACTTACGCCTTTTTAGGCGACGGCTGCATGATGGAAGGCATCTCGCACGAAGCCTGTTCACTCGCTGGCACCATGAAGCTTGGCAAGCTGATTGCGTTTTATGATGACAACGGTATTTCCATCGACGGCCATGTTGAAGGCTGGTTCACCGATGACACTGCCAGGCGCTTTGAAGCCTATCACTGGCATGTGATCCGCGGTATTGACGGGCATGATCCTGACGCGGTGAAAGCGGCTATCGAAGAAGCCCGTAACGTCACCGATAAACCGTCACTGTTGCTGTGTAAAACTGTGATTGCTTTCGGCTCACCGAACAAAGCCGGTACCCATGGCGCGCATGGTGCCGCCCTGGGTGATGATGAAGTGGCAGCCACCCGTCAACATATCGGCTGGAATTACCCGCCTTTCGAAATCCCGCAGGATATTTACGCCCAATGGGATGCCAAAGAAGCCGGTAAAGCGAAAGAGAAAGCCTGGAATGATAAGTTTGCCGCATATGCCAAAGCCTATCCGGAACTGGCTGCAGAATTTGATCGTCGTATGAGCGGCAAACTTCCTGCTCACTGGCAAAACGAAGCGCAGAAATATATCGAAGAACTGCAGGCAAAACCGGCCAATATTGCCAGCCGTAAAGCCTCGCAAAACGCGCTGGAATCCTTCGGTAAAATCCTGCCTGAATTTCTGGGCGGCTCCGCTGACCTTGCGCCAAGTAACCTGACGATGTGGTCTGGTTCTAAATCCATCGGTGACGATCAGGCGGGTAACTACATTCACTACGGTGTTCGTGAATTTGGTATGACCGCCATCACCAATGGTATTGCACTGCACGGTGGTTTCCTGCCGTATTCTGCGACCTTCCTGATGTTCGTGGAATATGCCCGTAACGCCGTTCGTCTGGCGGCACTGATGAAAATCCGCAACGTGTTCGTGTATACCCATGACTCCATCGGTCTGGGTGAAGACGGCCCGACGCACCAGCCGGTAGAACAGATGGCCAGCCTGCGCGTGACGCCAAACATGAACACATGGCGTCCGGGCGATCAGGTGGAATCGGCTATCGCCTGGAAATACGCTATCGAACGCACTGACGGTCCTTCTGCACTTATCTTCTCGCGCCAGAACCTGACCCAGCAGCCACGTACGGCCGAACAACTGGCTAACGTGGCACGCGGCGGTTATGTACTGAAAGATTCTGACGGCACACCGGACGTTATCCTGATCGCCACCGGCTCCGAAGTCGGCATTACGGTGGAAGCCGCAGAGAAACTGGCCGCGTCGGGTACCAAAGTGCGCGTGGTTTCTATGCCGTCCACGGATGTCTTCGACCAACAGGACGCGGCGTACCGTGAATCTGTTCTGCCGAAAGCCGTGACCGCACGAGTGGCTGTTGAAGCCGGTATCGCCGATTACTGGTACAAATATGTAGGCCTCAACGGTGCCATTGTCGGCATGACAACCTTCGGGGAATCCGCGCCAGCAGAGCAACTGTTTAAGGCGTTCGGCTTTACCGCTGATAATGTCGTCGCGAAAGCGCAGGCGCTATTGAAGTAAAAGAAACGAAGTAATCCAGCGTACTTCAGTCCCTCTCCTGAGTCGGAGAGGGACTTCCTCAGAATTGTGTATCCCTCTGACTTGATGAATCGCCGTCTCTCCGGTAAAGTCCCGTCCCTTCTTTGGCATGGGGAACAATGATGTTTATTGGATTTGACTACGGTACCGCGAATTGCTCCGTTGCGGTGATGCGTGACAACAACGCTCACCTTCTGGCGCTCGAAAATAACGATCCTTACTTACCCTCCATGCTTTGTGCCCCGACACGTGAAGCCGTCAGCGAGTGGCTGAACCGTCACGGGCAGGTTCCGGCAGGCAGTGATGAAAATCTGGCGCTGCTGCGTCGCAGTATCAGCTTTAACCGCGAGGAAGATATTCCGGTTAATGCCAACAGCGTAAACTTCGGTTTGAAGGCGCTTTCGACTTATATGGAAGATCCGGAAGAAGTGTACTTTGTGCGCTCACCAAAATCATTCCTGGGTGCAAATGGCCTGAAACCACAACAGATCGCCCTGTTCGAAGATCTGGTTTGCGCGATGATGTTCCACATCAAACGCCAGGCTGAAGCTGTCCTGCAGAAAAGTATTGAACAGACGGTTATCGGCCGCCCGATTAACTTTCAGGGCATGGGCGGTGAGGAAGCGAATACTCAGGCGCAGGGGATTTTGCAACGCGCCGCTGAACGCGCTGGTTTCCGTGATATCGCTTTTCAGTTTGAACCGGTGGCGGCAGGCCTGGATTTCGAGGCCACACTGACAGAAGAGAAAACAGTGCTGGTTGTCGATATCGGCGGCGGTACCACCGACTGCTCAGTGCTGCTGATGGGGCCACAATGGCGCGATAAAGCAGAGCGTCAGAACAGCCTGCTTGGCCACAGTGGTTGCCGTGTCGGCGGCAATGATCTGGATATCATGACTGCCTTCAAACAGCTGACACCACAATTTGGTATGGGCAGCGAAACCCAGAAAGGCATCGCTATTCCGGCCCTGCCTTACTGGAATGCCGTCGCGACCAACGATGTTCCGGCGCAACTGGATTTTTATAGTGTGGCGAATGGCCGTATGTTGCGTGATCTGATCCGCGATGCGGCGCGGCCTGATTTGATTAAACGCCTGCTGAAAGTTCAGCAACAACGTCTGAGCTACCGTCTGGTTCGTGCAGCGGAAGAAAGTAAGATTGCACTTTCTGAACGTGAAAGCGTAACCGCAGCAATGGACTTCATTGAATCGGGTCTGGCAGAAACCATCAGCCAGCAGCAACTGAGTGATGCGATTTCTCAGCCACTGGAACGTATCCAGGAGCAGGTCAGTCTGGCGCTCGCCAGCAGCGAAATTAAACCGGATGTGATTTACCTGACCGGTGGCAGTGCGCGTTCACCGTTGCTGCGTGCCGCGTTACAGGCGCAGTTACCGGGTATCCCGCTGGTCGGTGGCAATGATTTCGGCTCAGTCACCGCCGGACTGGCGCGCTGGGCACAAACGTTGTTCCGCTAAGATTGAAAATGCAGATAAACGAAAACCGCCTGAGACTGAAGGCGGTTTTTTTATACTTCAGATCCTGGGTTTACCAGGCGCTGGCATCGTTTAATATTTTGATATCTTCGTTATCCAGCTTCAGGGTCGCGGCCTGCGCCAGTTCGTTCAACTGCTCCAGGGAGGTCGCACTCACGATAGGCGAGGTTATGCCCGGACGGGCAATCTGCCAGGCCAGTGCAACCTGTCCCGGTTGTGCACCGTGCTTCGCGGCCACCTGATCCAGCCCGGCCAGTACTTTCAGACCGCGCTCATTCAGGCAACGCGCAACCACATTTTCACCGCGTTTACTCTTCCCGGCGTCAGCCCTGGTGCGGTATTTCCCGGTCAGGAAGCCGGCGGCCAGGCCATAAAAATTGATGACACCCAAACCGTTATCCGTCACGACTTTTTCCAGCGCTTCTTCATACACTTTGCGGTCATAGAGATTGTATTGCGGTTGCAGCGTTTCATAACGTGCCAGCCCGTTTTCCTGACTGACTTTCAGCGCTTCGGCCAGACGCGGCGCACTGTAGTTTGATGCCCCCACGGCGCGCACTTTGCCTTCTTTGATAAGCGTATCAAACGCCGCCATGGTTTCAGCCAGCGGGGTATCAGTATCGTCATCATGTGACTGATACAAATCGATATAATCCGTTTGCAGACGTTTCAGCGAGGCTTCCACCGCTTCTTTGATATAGCGTGGCGACAGCCCGGATTTGCCCTCGCCCATCGGTTTACCGACTTTAGTGGCGAGAATGATCTGGTCACGCTTACCGGATTTTTTCAGCCAGTTACCAATAATCGTTTCCGATTCCCCGCCTTTGTTGCCTTCAACCCAGCTCGAATACACGTCAGCCGTGTCGATAAAATTCAGTTTATGATCCAGCAAGGCATCCAGCAGGCTAAACGAGGCTGTCTGATCGACGGTCCAGCCAAATACATTGCCGCCAAAGGTTAACAGCGGCACCTGAATACCTGAACGACCCAGTTCTCTTTTGTTCATCGTTATCTCCCTTTTATAAGTTCAGAGCAGACTTACTTTGCGTGCGAACGTTTAACGGTCAAAGGTCAACCTTAGCATTTTGATATAAAATGTCAGGCTAAACGCTATTCTTTATTGTCAGAAGAATTGTCAAAAAATGGGAAAGACTCTCCTTATTTCCTCCATTTTCTGCTGAAACATTCTGGCTACACTGTGTAGCCGGTCTGCAGGTGAATGGCCTCCTGAAATGCCGCGACAATGATTGTGCTGATGCGATGACTCATGAAATCTGAAAACACTGACACCTTACCGCCTTCCACGCCGCTGCCGTCTTCGGTTCGCTGGCAATTGTGGATCGTCGCCTTCGGCTTCTTTATGCAGGCCCTCGACACCACGATCGTCAATACCGCCCTGCCGTCCATGGCCCGCAGTCTGGGTGAAAACCCGTTGCATATGCATTCGGTCATTGTCGCTTACGTGCTGACGGTCGCGGTGATGTTACCGGCGAGCGGCTGGCTGGCGGATAAAGTCGGTGTGAAGTGGGTATTCTTTTCCGCCATTGTGTTGTTCACGCTCGGATCGCTGCTGTGCGCGCAATCGGAAAGCCTGCGTGAGCTGGTGTTATCGCGCATCGTTCAGGGGATCGGCGGAGCGATGATGGTGCCGGTCGGGCGGCTGACGGTGCTGAAAATCGTCCCGCGCAGCGAATACATGGCAGCAATGACCATGGTGACATTGCCCGGTCAGGTTGGCCCGTTACTTGGCCCGGCGCTGGGCGGTTTTCTGGTGCAATATGCCAGCTGGCACTGGATTTTCCTGATCAATCTGCCCGTCGGTCTGGCCGGTTGCATCGCCACATTAATGATCATGCCGAATTACAAAATGCAGACCCGGCGCTTTGATATCAGCGGGTTTGTGATGCTGGCCGTGTGTATGGCCACGCTGACGCTGGCGCTGGAAGGCAGCCGCAGCATGGGGCTGACGGCGCTGGAAGTCGTGTTACTGATGGTGGCAGGTGGCGGCGCACTGGTCATTTACTGGCTGCATGCCCGCGGGAATCTCTCGGCGCTGTTTTCCCTGCGCCTGTTTCATACGCCGACCTTTAAAATCGGCCTGATCGGCAGCCTGCTGGGGCGTATCGGCAGCGGTATGTTGCCGTTTATGACGCCGGTCTTTCTGCAACTCGGGATGGGCTTTACGCCCTTCCACGCCGGGCTGATGATGATCCCGATGGTGCTGGGCAGTATGGGAATGAAACGCGTGGTGGTCCGGCTGGTTAATCAGCTTGGTTACCGTTTGGCACTGGTCAGCGCCACATTGTTGCTGGCACTGATTACGCTTATCTTTCCGCTGGTGGCGATTTATGGTGCCGTATGGATGCTCCCGATTGTCCTGTTCTTCCAGGGAATGGTGAACTCCCTGCGCTTCTCGTCGATGAATACCCTGACGCTCAAGGATTTGCCGCCGCGCCTTGCCAGCAGCGGCAACAGCTTGCTGTCGATGATCATGCAATTGTCGATGAGCCTCGGTGTCAGCGTCGCCGGTTTGCTGATTGGTCTGTTCGCACATCAGCAAGCGATTACACCTGACAGCAGCACAATGCACACCGCGTTTCTGTATTGCTACATGTCGATGGCACTGGTGATTGCCCTGCCCGCCTGGGTATTTTCCAAAGTGCCGCGAGACACACAGAAAAATGCCATTATTAACCGTCGTCGTGCTGAGGCCGGCTCCCCCGATCCGATGAGAAAATCATGAAACCTGGTATCACCGCCAAGCTGTTTATGGCCATCTTTTGTACCTGCGCGCTGGTGTTGATCACCATGAACTGGGGCGTACGGATGAGCTTCGAACGGGGCTTTATTGACTACATCCGCCAGAGCAATGAACAGCGTGTCGAACTGCTGGCGGACACATTGCAGGAGCAGTATAAGCAGCATGGCAACTGGGAATTTCTGGAAACCAATGACCGGCTGATCTACCAGCTGATGCGCTCATTTGAACAAAACAGCAGCCCGAGAATGCCGCCGCAGGGCTGGCGGACAAAATTCTGGATCCTCGACAGTCACGATCGGCGGATCGGCGGTTACGATCAGCCGGTTCCACCTGATCTGCAGGGACCGCGCCGTGTGATGACCGTCGATGGCGTGGTCATCGGTTCGGTGATATCCACCCCCGCTGAGCGCCTGACCCGCGATGCCGATATCAACTTTGAGCGCCAGCAAAGCCGTACAAGCTGGATGATTGTCGCCTTTACCGCGCTGCTGGCTGCTGCCGTAACCTGGGTTTTATCTCGCGGAATGCTCGCACCGGTAAAACGGCTGGTGAATGGCACCCATCAGCTTGCTGCGGGAAATTTCAGCACCCGCGTGGAGGTCGACAGTGAAGACGAACTGGGGAAACTGGCACAGGATTTTAACCAGCTGGCAATGACGCTGGAGAAAAACGAGCAGATGCGCCGGGCATTTATGGCGGATATTTCCCACGAGTTACGCACCCCGCTGGCGGTTTTGCGCGGTGAGCTGGAAGCCATGCAGGATGGCGTGCGTAAAATGACCGTCGGTTCACTGGAATCGCTGCAATCGGAAGTGTCGATTCTGACTAAACTGGTTGATGACCTGCATCAGCTTTCGCTGTCAGATGCCGGTGCGCTGGCGTACCGTAAAGTCGACACCGACGTTGTACATCTGGTGCAACTGGCAGAGGCCGGTTCACGTGACCGCTTCCACAACAAACAGTTAACGCTCACCAGCCATCTGCCGGAAAGTGCCGAAGTATTCGGTGACCCGCAGCGGTTGTCGCAGCTTTTCAACAATTTGCTGGAAAACAGCCTGCGCTATACAGACCCCAATGGCGGCCTGGAAATTCTGGGAGAAATCCGCGAAAAAACGCTGCATCTGATTTTCCAGGACAGTACGCCGGGCATCAGCGATGAACAACTCATCCGTATTTTTGAACGATTTTACCGTACCGAAGGCTCGCGTAACCGCGCCAGCGGCGGCTCAGGTTTAGGTCTGGCGATTTGCCAGAATATCGTCGAAGCCCACGGCGGGCAGATCAGCGCCAGCCACTCTCCGGCGGGTGGCGTACGTATTACGATCGTCCTGCCCCTTTCTGTTCCACATGGCCCGAGAAACTGAATGAACGACTCTGCACTGTCCGGCCCTGCGCCGTTGAAAATTCTGATCGTGGAAGACGAACCTAAACTCGCCCAGTTACTGATCGACTATCTCGACGCGGCGGGCTATGCCACGCAGTGGTTGCCCGACGGGAACAACGTGATTACGCTGGTTAAAACCCAGCCCCCGGCGCTGATCCTGCTGGATCTGATGTTGCCGGGGATCAGCGGATTGTCGATTTGCCGCGATATCCGCCAGTTCTCCGATATCCCCATCATGATGGTGACGGCAAAAACGGAGGAAATTGACCGTCTGCTCGGCCTGGAAATTGGTGCCGATGATTACATCTGCAAACCGTACAGCCCGCGGGAAGTGGTGGCGCGTGTGAAAGTGATCCTGCGCCGTTGCGTGCGTACGGATGAACATGTGGCAAAAGAAACCGGCCTGCACATTGATGAAGCTCGCTTTCAGGCTACCTTTCAGGGGCACGAACTTGAGCTGACGCCTGCGGAGTTCCGCCTGCTAAAAACCCTGTCCGTGAAACCAGGTTATGTCTTTACCCGTGAAGTGCTGCTCAATAATCTCTATGACGATTACCGCGTTGTGACGGATCGCACCATCGACAGCCACATTAAAAATCTGCGCCGCAAGCTTGAATCGCTCGATGGTGAAAAGGCGTTTATCCGCGCGGTATACGGCGTTGGTTACCGCTGGGAAGCAGAGCCCTGCCATTTAGCTTAATGTTCTTCTGGCCAGCAACTGAGGTTTGTAAAGTTACTGAAAGTCTGTCGGCCAGTTCACATTTCATACCTTAAATTTCCGCTATCGCCGCGAAAAAGTCTCCATTAACTACACTTATCTCTGGAAAATAACCCCTCTTATGGAGATGACCTTTATGGCTAATGCCCACTATGATCTGATTAAGGCGAGGAACGGGCAATATCACTTTATCCTTAAGGCCGGTAATGGAGAGATTATTCTCACCAGCGAAATGTATGCCAGCAAAGCATCTGCGGAAAACGGCATTTCATCGGTACAAAGCAACGTCGCAGAAGAAAACCAGTACGAGATCAAACCCTCGAAAGACGGGCAGTTTTACTTTGTCCTGAAAGCAAAAAACCATCAGGTCATTGGCGTCAGCGAGATGTACACCTCGCTCAGCGCCGCCAAAAAAGGGGTGCAGTCCGTCATCAAAAACGGACTAAGCCCGGAGATCCGTGATCTCACCCAGCAAATTGCCTGATCCCGTTATCCTGAGGCTGCAACATTTCCAGTTGTAGCCTCAGGATGCAAAAATTGATCTGCCCCCGTAAAACCTCAAATACCCACACGAACTGGCTGCTTTTGATCAACTCAGACGTTACAATTCCGACCTTTCGTCGCCCCGCATCCGGGACGGCCCTGACTTGTGATCAGACTGAGATTGACTATGTTTACCCGCGATTCTTTTGTTCCGGAACTGCTGTCCCCTGCCGGCTCCCTGAAAAACATGCGTTATGCCTTTGCCTACGGTGCCGATGCAGTTTATGCCGGCCAGCCACGCTATAGCCTGCGCGTACGTAATAACGAATTTAACCACCAGAATCTGGAAACAGGCATTAACGAAGCCCATACTCTGGGGAAAAAATTCTATGTGGTGGTGAATATCGCGCCGCATAATGCCAAGCTGAAAACCTTTATCCGTGATTTACAACCGGTAATCGACATGGGGCCGGACGCCCTGATCATGTCCGATCCGGGGCTTATCATGATGGTGCGCGAAGCGTTCCCGCAAATGGATATTCACCTCTCGGTGCAGGCCAACGCCGTTAACTGGGCGACGGTGAAATTCTGGAAACAAATGGGGCTGACACGCGTCATTTTATCCCGCGAACTGTCGCTGGAAGAGATCGCCGAGATCCGCGCTCAGGTGCCGGACATGGAAATCGAGATTTTCGTGCACGGCGCGCTGTGTATGGCATATTCCGGTCGTTGTCTGCTTTCCGGTTATATCAATAAACGCGACCCGAATCAGGGAACCTGCACCAACGCCTGTCGCTGGGAATATAAAGTTCAGGAAGGCAAAGAAGATGCCATCGGCAACATCGTGCATCAGTACGAGCCGATCCCGGTTCAGCAGGCAGACGCCGCAGAACCGACGTTAGGTATCGGCCAGCCGACGGATAAAGTCTTTATGCTGGAAGAAGCGATGCGTCCGGGCGAATACATGAGTGCTTTTGAAGATGAACATGGCACTTATATTATGAATTCCAAGGATCTGCGGGCGATCCAGCATGTGGAAACATTGACTAAAATGGGCGTGCACTCGCTGAAAATCGAAGGCCGCACCAAATCCTTCTATTATTGCGCCCGTACCGCACAGGTTTATCGCCGTGCGATTGATGACGCGGTGGCCGGAAAACCGTTTGATCCGACGCTGTTGTCAACGCTGGAAGGGCTGGCCCATCGCGGCTACACCGAAGGTTTCCTGCGCCGTCATACGCATGACGCACAACAGAACTACGAATACGGTTTCTCCGTCAGCGACCGCCAGCAGTTTGTCGGAGAATTCACCGGTAACCGTCAGGATGGCTGGGCAGAGATCGACGTGAAGAATAAGTTCAGCGTCGGCGACAGCGTGGAAATGATGACGCCCCAGGGCAATGTTCAGTTCACACTGGAAGCGCTGCGCAACAAAAAAGGTCAGCCGACCGACGTGGCGCCGGGTAACGGCCACTTCGTTTATGTCGCGTTGCCGGAAGACATCAGCCTGGAATTCGCGATTTTGTTGCGCAATCTGGAAAAAACAGACACCCGGAATCCGCATTCAAAATAAGGAATTCTTCGAAAACAAGAATTCGATCACATCTATTTTTAGAACAACTGGTTAATATGCATTCGCAATTTACTTCGAATGCAAAATAAAGCACCGGACTACACTAGGAACCACCTCCTTGGCCAGCTCAATCTCCCTTGAGCTGGCTTTTCTTTTAGTATTCTGGCCATTCATTTTTCTCTCGTTAAACGAACAAATAACCTTTTCTTCGCTCAAAAATAAAAAACTCTTTTTTGGTTAAATAACGAATTTATTGAATTACGTTAACTGCAATTATTTAATATCAGAAAGAATGCTTCACTGATTTATCCGATAGCCAAATACGTTCATAATCATCTATTGTTGTTATGTATAGATAAAAGGAGCCTACATGACCACAGCACTGCTGATTTTAAATGGAAAAGGTGCGGCCATCGATGAACTGCGCGAAGCGGTGAACGCGCTGCGTGCTGAAGGCGTGAAGCTGGACGTACGGGTCACCTGGGAGCACGGTGATGCAGCGCGTTATGTCAACGAAGCCGTTGAACTGGGTTGTGAAACCGTGATCGCCGGTGGCGGTGATGGAACAATTAACGAAGTGGCGGGTGCGCTGGCACAACTCGACGGTGTAAGGCCGGTTCTGGGGATTGTGCCACTGGGGACGGCCAATGATTTCGCTACCGCCTGCAATATTCCCCCGACGCCTGAGCAGGCATTACAACTGGCGGTAAAAGGCCGGGCCGTCGAGATCGATCTGGCTTGCGTCAACAGCCAGCATTTCTTCATCAACATGGCGACAGGCGGCTTTGGGACACGTATCACCACGGAAACACCGGAAAAACTGAAAGCGGCACTCGGCGGTGTATCCTATTTCATCCACGGGCTTTTACGCCTGGATACGCTCAAAGCTGATCGCTGTGAAATCACAGGCCCGGATTTTCAGTGGGAAGGCGATGCGCTGGTGATTGGCATCGGCAATGGTCGCCAGGCCGGTGGCGGGCAACAAATTTGCCCGGACGCGCTGATCAATGACGGTCTGTTGCAGTTACGTCTTCTGACGTCAGAAGAGCTGCTGCCATCATTCCTGCGCAGCCTGCTCAGTAATGAAGAAAACAAAAATATCCTTTCCGCCAGTCTGCCGTGGCTCGATATCACCGCGCCGCATGACATGACCTTCAATCTCGACGGTGAACCGCTGACCGGCAAACAGTTCCATATCGAAGTTTTACCTGCCGCCATCCGGTGCCGTTTACCCCCGCAGTGCGACCTGCTCGGCTGATATCGACTCTTCTCTTTGTTCATTCTCTGTACTGTGATCTATCTTGCAGTACAGAGCAATTCTGCCTTTATTTTTGTGATCTCGCCCGATAAAACCCATTTCGCATACTTGTATGGTAGATGTGCATTGCCTAATTTTACGTTGCCGATGTCGCTGAATAATTCATTCATGAATTTCTGCGGGCACAAACGACGCATTTCTTTTTACGACTCTTATTTATCCGGTGACGGAATGCAGGGGTAGTATGATTAATCATCATAAAGAAAGACCGATATCGGTAAAAAATATGCTGGCCTACGGCGGAGGAGATTTCTTCGGCGGCGGATGTTTTGCGGTTCTGGGTTTGTGGATAATGTTTTTCTACACCACCTATGCCGGATTAAGCCCTGCAGAGGCCGGTGCTGTTATTGCGACAGCACGTTTGCTGGATGCTTTTTTCGATCCGCTTATGGGGTATGTCACGGATAATTTCTACCGTAATCCGTTGGGTAAAAAATACGGCCGACGCGGTTTCTTCTTCTTATTTGGTGCGCCGCTGATTATGGTGACCTACATTATTATGTGGGTCAGCGGCATGGGGTTCTGGTACTACCTGTTCACTTATATTTTATTCTATGCTGCCTATACGCTGGCAATTGTGCCTTATGAAACGCTGGCAGCGGAAATGACCTCCAGCTTTAAAATGCGCACCAAACTGACCGGCGTCAGAATGTTCTTCTCCACCGGTGCCGCAATATTAGCCGCCTGGTTACCGGGCCGGATCATTGCCTATCTCGGTGAAGATTCATCCTCATCGTTTCTGATTATGGGGGTGATTTTCGGCGTGCTGTTTGCTGTGGTGATTCTGATGCTTTACTTTTATACATGGGAGCGTCCGATCCCGGTTGATGTCGCTGCGCCGAAACTTTCTTTTCGCCGCGACATGAAACATCTGTTTAAATCACTGATTTCCACAATGAAAGTACGCACCTTCCGTCAGCATGTGGGGATGTATCTGGGCGGTTATGTCGCCCTCGACGTGCTCGGTGCGGTGCTGGCCTATTACATTATTTTTGTCCTCGGGCAAAACGCCGTGACGGCCTCGAACGCCATGACATTAATGACGCTGGTGCAGTTTGTCTGTGTCGCGCTGTTTATTTTCCTGTGCATGAAATTAGGCAATGGTGCGTCTTACCGCATTGCGCAGTTATTTATGCTGGCAAGCGTCGGGTTATTCTTAGCCATCCATTTATTACAACTGCCGTTTAATATGGCGCTGATTTATCTCTCCGTCATTTTAATGGGTGTTGGCCGTTCAGGCACCAGTTATGTTTGCTGGAATATTTACAGCTTTATTCCGGATGTGGATGAGATGCTGACCGGAAAACGGCGAGAAGGTATATTCGCCGGGGTCATGACTTTTGTGCGTAAAGCCGTTCAGGCAGTGGCACTATTTGGTGTTGGCCTGTTATTGCAGCACTACGGATTTACACCGAAAAGCGCAACACAACCTGCTGAAGCCATTTATGGGATCACGCTGGTATTTGGCACAGGTTCGGTCATCTTCCTGCTGGTGGGATTATACAGTTCAATGAAGTTCCGCCTGACACGCCACAACCATGCGCTGCTGGTCAATGAGATTGAGCGACTAAAAGCCGGTGGCAGTAAATATGATGTCACCCCGGAAACCCGCTTAATTACCGAACAACTGACCGGCTGGCCATACGAAAAATGTTGGGGGGATAATAATATTCTTAGCCAGACAGAAGAATTACCCACACTAACGCCTGATGACCTCTCAACCGGAGCCGACCATGCAAAGAATTGAATTCAGCCTGATGCAACAGACTATTTTCCGCGCCCTGCAAAAAGCAGGGCTTGATGAGGAAAGCGCGCGGACCTGCGCACGGATCCACACCGAGTCCAGTTGTGACGGCATTTCATCCCATGGTCTGAACCGTGTGGCGCGCTTTGTCGATTACGTCAAAAAAGGCTGGATTGACGTTCATGCCAAACCGGAGCTGGAAAAATCCCTTGGTGCCATCGCCATCTACAACGGTAACCGCGGGATCGGCATTACCAGCGCCCTGTTTGCCGTCGAAAAAGCGGCGGAGATGGCAAAAGAATACGGTGTCGGTATTGTCGCGCTGAAAAACAGCAGCCACTGGATGCGTGGCGGAAGCTATGGCTGGCATGCGGCAGAACAAGGCATGGCGGCGATTTGCTGGACGAATACTGAATCCTGCATGCCTGCGTGGGGCGGCAAAAACACCCGCGTGGGTAACAACCCGTTCGTGATGGCCGTGCCCCGGACCCGGGGCCCGATCGTGCTGGATATGGCAATGTCGCAGTATTCCTACGGCAAATTACAGGTCACGCGGCTGAAAAACGAAAAACTCCCCTTCCCCGGCGGCTATGATAAAGAGGGCAATCTCACAGACGACCCTGGCCCAATCGAGGCATCCATGCGTATTTTGCCAACGGGTTACTGGAAAGGCTCCGGCCTGGCCATTGTACTCGATGCTATGGCTGCGCTGTTGTCCGCCGGATCACCCACCAATGAGATCGACAAAATAGGCAAAGGCAGTTGTACCGGCGCCAGTCAGATTTTCATGGTGTTTGACCCGACACAACTCGGTGGGGCCGAATTCACCGAACGCATGGCCGACAGCGTTGCAGACTACGTTAATCAGTCCGACCCCGCCGAACACAACCGCGATGTCCGTTATCCGGGCCAGACAGCCGCTTCCAACCGCGAAGAAAACCGCCGTCTTGGCATCCCGGTCGATGATGCCGTATGGGATGAGGTGGTACGGCTGGCGGAATAGTTCCCGCTCTTTCACGCCAAATAACGCCTGTTAATAGCAGGCGTTTTGTTTTTAATCCCCGCAACATTTCACTCACAAAGTGTGATCCTCTCCGGCAAAAAACGATAAACATACTTGTATGGTAGTTAAGATAAGGCGTATTTATAACCACAGAAAATGCATCCTACTTTTACTGCAGAAGGTCGTAACCGATGAAAATCGTGAATGCTGAAGTATTTGTCACTTGTCCGGGACGTAACTTTGTGACGTTGAAAATCACTACTGACAGCGGACTGACTGGCATTGGTGATGCCACGCTGAATGGCCGCGAGTTACCGGTCGCGTCATATCTGAAAGATCATGTGTGTCCGCAGCTGATTGGCCGCGATGCGCATCAGATCGAAGACATCTGGCAGTTTTTCTACAAAGGCGCTTACTGGCGTCGCGGCCCGGTTACCATGTCTGCGATTTCTGCCGTAGACATGGCGTTATGGGACATCAAAGCGAAAGCCGCCAACATGCCGTTATACCAGTTGCTCGGCGGCGCATCCCGCACCGGCGTCATGGTTTATTGCCACACCACCGGCCACTCCGTTGATGAAGTGCTCGACGATTACGCCAAACACAAAGAGCTCGGCTTCAAGGCGATCCGCGCGCAATGCGGTGTACCGGGCATGAAAACCACATATGGCATGGCGAAAGGCAAAGGTCTGGCCTACGAACCGGCGACCAAAGGCAACTGGCCGGAAGAGCAGTTGTGGTCGACAGAAAAATATCTCGATTTCACACCAAAACTGTTCGAAGCCGTGCGTAATAAATTCGGTTTCGACGAACATTTGCTGCACGACATGCACCACCGCCTGACGCCAATCGAAGCCGCGCGCTTTGGCAAAAGCATCGAAGAATATCGCCTGTTCTGGATGGAGGATCCGACGCCTGCTGAAAATCAGGAATGCTTCCGGTTGATCCGCCAGCACACAGTGACGCCAATTGCGGTCGGCGAAGTGTTCAACAGCATCTGGGATTGCAAACAGCTTATCGAAGAACAGCTGATTGACTATATCCGCACCACGCTGACACACGCAGGCGGCATCACCGGCATGCGCCGCATCGCTGATTTCGCTTCGCTGTATCAGGTGCGCACCGGCTCCCATGGCCCTTCCGATCTTTCACCGATTTGTATGGCCGCGGCCCTGCACTTCGACCTGTGGGTGCCGAACTTTGGCGTGCAGGAATACATGGGGTATTCCGAGCAAATGCTGGAAGTCTTCCCGCATAACTGGACGTTCGATAACGGCTACATGCATCCGGGCGAAAAACCGGGTCTGGGCATTGAGTTTGACGAAAAGCTGGCGGCGAAATATCCGTACGAACCGGCGTATCTGCCGGTGGCCCGTCTGGAAGACGGCACGTTGTGGAACTGGTGAGGGAGCGAAAAATGAACAGTGTCGTTATTCAGGAACCTGGAAAATTAGTCATCGAGCAACGTGCTTTGCCGGTACCTGCCGCCGGTGAAGTACGAGTTCGGGTCAGTCATGCGGGCATCTGTGGTTCAGATGTGCACATTTATCACGGTCACAATCCGTTTGCGAAATATCCACGGGTAATCGGCCATGAGTTCTTCGGCCATATCGACAGCGTCGGCGAAGGCGTAGACGCCAAACGTATCGGTGAGCGCGTGGTTATCGATCCCGTCGTCAGTTGCGGACACTGTTATCCGTGCTCGATTGGCCGCCCGAATGTCTGTGCAGAATTGCAGGTTATTGGCGTCCACCGCGATGGCGGTTTCAGTGATTACGCCTGCGCGCCGGCGAAAAATGCCTATGTGGTGCCGGATGTGATCCCGGACAAACTCGCCAGCATGGTCGAGCCGTTTACTATCGCGGCCAATATCACGGCGTTTCTGAAACCAACGCCGCAGGATACTGCGCTGATATACGGCGCAGGCCCGATGGGGCTGACGGTGATTCAGGTGCTGAAAGGTGTTTATGGCGTGCAGAAAGTGATTGTCGCTGACCGTATCGACGAACGGTTACAGATGGCGCAGGTAAGTGGTGCTGACTGGACAATTAACAATAGCGAACGCAGCGTGGCGGATGAGCTGGCCGCCGAAGGGGTACGCCCGACGCTCATCGTTGATGCTGCCTGCCATCCGGCGATTTTGCAGGAAGCTATTCTGCTGGCGTCTCCGGCAGCACGTATCGGTATGATGGGTTTCTCCGGCGAGCCCAGCCTGGTAACGCAACAAAGCATTACCAGCAAAGAGATTTCACTGTTTTCTTCACGCCTGAACAGTCACCGGTTTCCGCAGGTGATTGAATGGATGGAACAGGGAAAAATCGCACCCGAAAAACTGGTGACGCACTGGATGCCCGCCAGCGAAGTGGAAGCGGCATTAACGCTGTTTGAGAAAGATCAGCGCTCCTGCTGCAAGGTTTTACTGACATTCTGATTATTCGTTAGTTTTTGCAAGAAGACGGGAGGATTTCAAATATCTTCCCGTCTGCCGTACCTCATGTTCTACCTATAAAAACGCAACACTATTAAAACGACACCACAAGTGGAGCACTCATCTATGTTTAAGAACCTACGCTGGGTCATCGTATTCCTGCTGTTTCTGGTTTACATGATCAATTACCTCGACCGCGTTGCGCTGTCGATTACTGTCCCTATGATAGAAAAAGAACTGACCATTAACCCCGAACAATTCGGCATGATATTTGGCAGTTTCTTCTTTGGTTACGCGATATTTAACTTTATCGGTGGCCTGGCCGTGGATAAATTCGGCCCGACGCTGGTGATGGGATTAGCCGTCGGCTTATGGTCCGTATTTTGTGGCATGACCGCTATCGCGACCGGCTTTTATTCCATGCTTATTTTACGGGTATTATTCGGCATGGCTGAAGGCCCGATTTGCGCTTCAGCAAATAAGATGATTAACGGCTGGTTCCCGAAGAAACAGGCGGCAACCGCAATGGGCTTGCTCAGCGCCGGTTCTCCCCTCGGCGGCGCGGTGGCCGGGCCGATTGTCGGGTATCTGGCGATTTCCTTCGGCTGGCGTCCGGCCTTTATGGTCATTGCCAGTATCGGCATCGTCTGGATGGTGGTGTGGTTCTTCACCGTTGCCGATAATCCGCTGAAAAGTAAACGTGTTTCACCGGAAGAGTTGCGTTTAGTTGATGAAATGAAGAATGAACATTTAAGCGAAGAAGAGAATTTAGCGCAGGCCGCGCACGGTCTGGGTTATTATTTGCGTCAGCCGATTATTCTGGTGACTGCGTTTGCCTTCTTCTGCTACAACTATATTTTATTTTTCTTCCTCAGCTGGTTCCCGGCTTATCTGGTACAGGCGCATGGCCTGAATATTAAAGAGATGAGCCTGACAACGGTTATTCCGTGGATTGTCGGTTTTGTCGGCCTGGCATTGGGCGGTTATATTTCTGATAAGATTTTTAATATCACCGGCCGCTTGTTGTTGTCGCGCAAAATTATATTAGTGGTCAGCCTGTTAGCTGCGGCTATTTGTGTCGCCCTCGCCGGTATTGTTACCAGCGTGGTGCCGGCGGTCATTCTGATGTCGGTGTCTATTTTCTTCCTGTATACCACCGGCGCGATTTACTGGGCGATTATTCAGGATGTGGTACATAAATCCCGCGTTGGCGGCACCAGCGGATTTATTCATCTTGTCGGCAGTGTCTCGGGCATCATCGGCCCGGTCGTGACGGGTTTCATCGTTCAGAACACCGGACGTTTTGACAGTGCCTTCATTCTCGCTGGCGGCGTCGCTGCGCTGGGCGCCATTCTGGTGTTCTTCGTGATTAAACCGCCAAAACACCTGCCCGACTCCTCGCTGTCTCATAACTGATGTTCTGAATGCCAATGCCGCTCCCAGCCAAAAGGGAGCGGCATTTTGCACATTTCCTGCCCATGACTCAAAAGCGGTCAGAGATCATTTCAGACATGATGCATGACTCTTTGTAACACCACGGTATTATTTTAATAGTAAAGTAAATTCCTTATTGTTCCTGGCGCAACTGAGGGTGTTATGGCTTATATCATGGTGTTTTTGTCGTCGTTATTTATGGTGGGTTCAGTTTATGCGGCATCGGCACCGACCGCAGCGATATCTTCGCTCACAACGGCGATGAACGATCGTATGGTGGATATGAAAGACGTGGCGGCTTATAAAGCGGCAAATCATTTACCGGTCGAAGATTTAGGGCGCGAAAAGAAGGTTCTTTCCCTGGCACAGGCCGAAGCGGAAGAGGCAGGGCTTGACCCGCACTCAGTGCTCCCGTTTATTCAGGCACAGATGGACGTCGCCAAGGCTATCCAGTACCGCTATTTTGCTGACTGGTTATCTCAGCCCGAGATGGGGGAAAAACCGAAAAGCCTCGATAAGGTCAGAGATTCAATCTCTGCACAGGATAAGCAAATTTTGAACGCCATTAGTCAGCGATTGCTGGCAGGCGGGTTCAGTGAGGAAGATAAATCAGAGATTATGACTCTGCTCCATGCACCACACTTAACCGAGGTGGATAAAGCGCGTCTGGTCCAGGGCTTATCCGGGATCAGACGCGTGAAGTAGACTAAAGGAGGACGATTTTATTCATCCACCCAAACGCGCATCTCTCCTTCCCCGCGATTCGCCCAGGTGAAGTACGGCACAAAGGTCAGGGTTTGCGGCACCGTTTCTTGTGCAGGCGGATTGTAGCGATAAAGTGGCTGCTGACTGGCCTGAACGGAAGTCCGGCGCTCGCCCTGCGTCTGCAATAAGGTTTTACCGGCGAACAGTCCGCTGCCTGAAATCAGACGGAATTGCGCATTGTGCGGCAGGCGGATGTTATGCAGTTCGCTGCCGTTATCGGCCTGCTCGAGGCAGTACACCAGCGGTCCGCGCTGCACCGCCACTTTGCCCGCAACATGCCGTAACAGCGCGTTGCCTTTCACCCGCGTCACCGGCATCGGCAGCGTCATTTCAATGCGATCGCCTTTCTGCCATTCCTGCGTAAGACGCAAATATCCACGTTGCGTCAGGCTGGCCAGTTCAAGCGGATGGCCATTCAGCGTGACCTGCGGGCTGCCGCACCAGTCAGGTAAACGCAGCGCCAGCGTGGCTTCCAGCGGCTGATCGGTATCGATTTCAATCAGCACGCGTTCTGCCCACGGGTAGCCACCGGACTGTTTCAGTCGCAACGCTTTTCCGCCGATGGTCGCGTCGACATCACTGCCGATATACAGATTGATATCCACGCCGTCCGGGCGCTGGGTATAGATATAATGGCCGAGCGACGCCAGCAGACGCGCAATATTTGGCGGACAACAGGCACAGCCGAACCAGCGCTGACGTACCGGTTTTACGTGGTCATAAATATGGTTGAACGGAATGCTTTTCGGATGCACTTCCAGAGGATTCACATAGAAGAAATGTTTGCCGTCGAGCGCCATGCCGGCCAGCACAGTGTTGTAAAGTGCACGCTCCATCACATCGGCATAGCGGCTGTCAGCATCCATCTGCAACATGCGGTTGGCGAACATCATCAGGCCAATCGATGCGCAGGTTTCGGTGTAAGCCGTGTCATTGGGTAAATCATAGTCGCAAGAAAACGCTTCACCGCTGCTTTGCGAGCCGATGGAACCGGTGATGTACATCTGCCGCTGGGTCATGTTTTCCCACAACCGCTGGCACACTTCGCGTTTTTCCTGATCCTGACTCAACCGCGCCAGATGCGCCACACCGGCATACAGGTAAACAAAACGTACCGCGTGACCGACAGCCGTTGTCTGCAAGGCCACCGGCACATGCGCCTGACTGTAGGCTTTGTCTTTCACCATCCACGCCGGACCGTAGGTATTCCAGTGCGATGTTTTTCCCCTTTTTTCATACTCGATATCGTAGAAATGTGGCTGTGTGCCGCGCTGTTCAACAAAATAGCGGGTCAGTTCGAGATATCGCGTTTCGGCGGTCTGCTCATACAAACGCATCAACGCCAGTTCAATTTCCGGATGTCCCGGATAGCCATGCAGTTGCTGTTCGCCCGGCCCGAAGACGTGTGCAATGTGATCTGCCAGTTTGCAGACAATCTCCAGCAAACGGGTTTTACCGGTGGCCTGCACATAAGCCACACCGGCTTCAATCAGATGTCCGGCGCAGTAAAGCTCATGACACTCAGCCAGATTGGCCCAGCGTTGTTGTGGCTCTTTGACGGTGAAATACGTATTCAGATAGCCGTCGGGTTGCTGCACGGCACCCACCAGTTCGATCACCTGATCTGCAGTGGCTTCCAGCGCAGGATCCGGCGTTTTCGCCAGTAAATACCCCACCGCTTCCAGCCATTTCGCCACATCGCTGTCCTGAAAAACCATGCCATAAAACTCGCCATCGGATTGCCCGGCGGCAATACGGAAATTTTCAATTGCATGGCTTGGTTCGGCGTCGGCGACGTCATCATTGAGCGCTTTCCACTGATACGGCACCACCACATCTTTCACCAGACGCTGATATTCCAGCCAGAAAGCATCGGAAACATTTACCTTTTGCAAAGGCACTTCTAAAGAATCAACCGGGGAAAACGACATACAACCTCCTGAAAACACTCAATTAAATTTTTTCGGCTAAATCGTGCGACATCCGTGACAGCAATTTGTTATCGAGTTTGCAGAACATCAGCGTTCCCGCCAGCAGCAGATGCATCGCCGCAGGTAACAAAGTTTCCAGCAGGGTGATCCCGCCGAGTGACGCCGCAGTCTGGTGCTCTGCGCCAGCCTGATAAGAGACCAGAATGAAGACCAGGCTGATGATCCCGGCACTTGATGCCCAGGCCAGTTTGATAAAGAACAGGTTGAAGGCAAAGTTCATGCCGGAGGAGCGGATACCGTTTTTCCAGTGCCCGTAATCGTCGGCGAACGCCATGATGGAAAAATGCAGCGGCAACGTGAATCCGAGGATCACACAGTGTACAAAAATGATACCCAGCCACAGTGTCTGATGATGTTCACCGGCAGGCACAAACCACAGCAACAGGGAAAACACCGCCAGTATCAGATTGGTCAGCATATACAGCCGCACGCTGTCGATAAATTTGGTCAGCTGATTGACGATCACCGCGCCGAGAATAGACGCCAGCGTTACCATGCCGAAGAACAGGGAAGCGTAACCCGCACCGCCTTTCAGCACATAAGTGATGAAATACATGTAGCCGCCGCCGCGCAGATTGAACACGTTGATCAGCAGGAAAGACATCAGCAACACCAGCAACAACTGATCGTTTTTCAGCATCCCGCGAATGTGTTCTTTAACGCTGAACTGTCCGAGCAGCGCAAGGGGCAGGCGTTCGCGCACCGTGAAGAAACACCACAGGAACATCACCACAGCAACCGCACAGAGCAGGCCCACGCCCTGCTGATAGCCCACTGCCGCATTGCCTTTACCCAACACCTGCACCAGCCACGGCAACCCGACGGAAACCATAAAGCCCGCCACACCGCACAGGACAAAGCGCCACGACTGACACGACATCACTTCCCGGTGATCGGTGGTCATGGTGTTAATCAGCGCGCAATACGGCACGTTAATTGCCGTATAAGACACAGAGAGCAGGAAATAAGTGAAGAAGGCGTAGGCAATTTTGGCATCACCACTCAGGCCGGGCACCGTAAAAGTGAGAAATCCGACCACGCCAATAGGCAGTGCGACCCATAACTGCCACGGACGAAAACGTCCCCAGCGGCTTTGCGTACGGTCAGCCAGAATGCCCATCAGCGGATCGGAAATTGCGTCAATCACCCGCAGGGAAATAAACAGTGTCCCGACAATCGCAGGCGTCAGCCCGAAAACATCGGTATAAAAGAATGTCAGAAAACTGGTGATCAGACAGGTAATTATCGTGCCGCCGGCGTCACCTAATCCATAACCGATTTTTTCACTGACAGAAAGTTTGGCATGAGCAGAAATTATTCTTCCCTCACCGCTTACCGGTGCAGAACCGGTATTAACTGAATCTGTTGGCATTATTTTTCCTCGCTTTTATATCGTTATTAATAAGCTGTAGGAACACAATGAATAAGGCTAATTAGCTGTATCAGCCCTGAGATTAAATAAGGTACGCCATAAATCTGGCATAGAGACAGGATGCCAACAAGAGGAGGATAAAGTAGTTAAACGGGACAATTCCGACTCACGATCAGAATCTGTGAAGCAGATCAAAACCTCTTTGCACCTGGCTGACGGTGCGCGTTGCCTGTGCTAATGTCAGGCCAATCCCGGCTGATGAGTGCCTTAAAATGCCTGAAATGCTTGCGTTCCCCGTAAATTACCCGGTTAAAGTGCAAAACGGCGGCTTGTTTATCTCCAGAGGAATTGGCACACATCCGACCCGTCGCCTGAATTCGCACGAATTAATTTATGTCGTCCGTGGTTCATTGTCTTTACAGGAAGAAAATACGCGTTTTGATCTACATGCAGGAGAAAGTTTGTTGTTATTTCCCGGCAGGGAACATAAAGGGGTCACAACCTTTGATCCTGATTTAAAATTTTACTGGCTGCATTTTGAACTTGTGGAAGATATAACAATCATCAGACCACAGCAAAATAGTCCCTCTTTACAGCTGAATATTCCACAACATTGTAAAGTCAGGGACAATGAAACCCTGTTAACGCTGTTCAGATTATTTTTATATGAACAGGAACGCGGTGGTCATTCTCTCGGGCTGTTCCTGATTTTGCTGTTAGAGGAAGTTTCGCGCACCTGGCCGGAGAATGTCGAACCCGGCGGCCCCGGCGTCGCGCTGGCCTATAAAGCCCGTCAGTTGCTCACGACACAATTTCATCTGCCGCTGGGGGCCTCTGAACTGGCGGAACGGCTGCACTGTAACGCGGATTATCTCGGGCGGGTTTTCCGCCTGACCTTTCAGATGACGCTGACGGATGCACTGCATAAACAACGGGTCGCGGCAGCAGAAAAGCTGTTACTGGCCAATACCGGTAATGTGTCGGATGTGGCACGCCTGACCGGTTTTAACGATGTGGCGTATTTTCGCCGGGTATTTCGTAAACTGCTGGGTATCACGCCTGCGGCTTATAAAAAGTTATATTGCCGGGAACATATAAACTCCCAATAATTTGATGAAACCTTGCGCTAACAATCTCAAAAACATCAGAAAACTCATGTTAGTATTGTGCTCTCCCGACTTTAAAGACAACTTTTGCCCATGACAGACTCCTTTGAATTTCTCAGTAATGTGCCGGTTAATCAGCAGATTTATCGCACCTTGCGTCAGGACATCGTCACCTGTGCTATCGCACCGGGGGCATTCCTGTCGGAGAAAGAGATTTCCACACGCTTTAATGTGTCCCGCCAGCCGGTTCGCGAAGCCTTTATCAAACTGGCCGAAGCCGGGCTGGTTCAGGTTTTACCGCAACGCGGCACTTATGTAATGAAAATATCCTCCAAGCGGGTTGCTGACGGACGCTTCATTCGCGAAGCGGTCGAAACTGCCGTGGTACGCCGTGCGGCGATGGTCGCCACCGATAAAGATCTGGCGCTGCTCGAACATAATCTTGAGCGTCAGACGCTGGCGGCAAAGAGTCAGCAAACGCAGGAATTCCTGCTGCTCGATGATGAGTTCCACCGCACGATTGCACAGATCATCGACTGCCGTCTGGCATGGGAAACCGTCGAGCACATCAAAGCGACAATGGATCGCGTCCGCTTTTTGACACTCAGTAAAGTGTCACCACCGGAAAATCTGATTGCACAACATTATGCGATTTTTGACGGGCTGCAAGCGCATGACCCGGACGCCGCTGAAAAAGCCATCCGTATTCATTTGCAGGAAATGATTTCCACCATTACCCCCATTGCCGAACAGAACAGCGACTGGTTTGATGCCGAGTAAGTAAAAGAAGGGGTACTGTAAAAACCGTGAACCACAGCGTTCAAATTTTGCGGGTCAGCCCTAAAATCTGTATGACAACTTGGTGTAAGCTGTAAACCACATCAACATCGTGGATACTTTTATGCCAGCCACAGCCGTCCTGAAAAAAAGCTACTACAGTGCCGAACAGTCACTCTCCCTCTCTCAGTTGGATAACGAGAAAATTACCCAGATCGTCCAGGATCTGGACGTGGCCGAAAGCGAAAAAGAACATTACGTCACGGGCTGGATGGGCCAGAACAGCGTAGTACTGGTGAGAAATTATCAGGACAAACGGGGCACGTCCAACGGCCTGGTAATGTCACGTGGCAACCGTTACAAACTCACCGTTCAGGCCATCACTTTCCGCATCCCCAAAGTGCTGCTGTGGGTCACATTTCGCCGCAAGCCCCGCATCATGACCGTTATTGCTTATAACAAACTGGGGGAACAGGCGACCGGTCTGCAACAGTTTATGCATGTGCAGGATCCTGAACTCAGGGAGAAGCTGGAACAGGACTGGCGTGAACTGAACGATTATCTCGGCATGGCCTGCTGGCAGATGGATAACAACCGCCCGCAATGGCGCCAGTTGCATGCGGAAATCACACCGCAAACCCTTCTGACGCTGGCTGAATCGCCGTGGTTCAGCGGCAAAAAACTGCAAAAGGATGGCGAACTGGAAGGACTGTGGTCGCACGGGCAATTTATTGGCCGCCGCAGCGGTGAACACGCGGCATTGCTGCTCTCGTGGCAGGACGAGGAGAACGACGATATTGCCAGTTATCTGTTTGAACGGATGTCAGCGAGTAAAATCCGCGTGATGCTGCGCCCGCGTAAGGAAGAAAAATTCTATCCGCTTAATCCGTTTGATGCCGTGCATTTGCAACAGGCGCTGACGAAATTCCATCAGGCTGAACAGGCGCTGAGCGAAACCCGGCGCCTCGCATAATCTGCGGTTACCACCAGCGGTGGAAATGATGCACCGGCCCGATGCCGTGGCCGACTTCAAGGGAGTCGGCCTGCATCAGCGCCTGCTGTAAATAAGCTTTGGCTTCACGCACCGTATCGGCCCAGTTGTGATGACGCGGACGTAACGCGGCCAGCGCGGCCGACAGCGTACAGCCGGTGCCGTGAGTATGTCGGGTATTCACACGCGGCGCAGTAAACCGCTCGCGGGAACCGGACATAAACAGCCAGTCAGGGCTTTCCTCATCGCTCAGATGCCCCCCTTTCATCAGCACCGCGTCACATCCCATCGCCAGTAAGGCTTCTCCCTGTTCACGCATTTCAGTTTCATTCGTTGCCACCGTGCATTCCAGTAACGCCGCCGCTTCCGGCAGGTTGGGCGTAATAATCGATGCCTGCGGGATCAGCAAACGGCGCACCGCATCAACCGCTTCCGGCAACAGCAACGGATCGCCACTTTTCGCCAGCATCACGGTATCCAGCACCACAAACGACGGCTGATAATGTCTGAGCCGCTCCGCCACCGCTTCCACAATCTGGCTGTTCGCCAGCATGCCGATTTTCGTACTGTCGATCCGCACATCGCTCAGTACAGAATCAAGCTGCGCTGCAACGAAATCTGGCTCAATGTTATAGACCGATTGCACGCCCCTCGTGTTCTGAGCCACCAGCGCTGTGATCACACTGGTACCGTACGCGCCAAGTGCCGAAAAAGTTTTTAAATCCGCCTGGATCCCCGCCCCGCCGCTCGGGTCAGTGCCTGCAATTGTCAGTGCATTAATACGTTTCATTGCATGCCCTCGCCGTTCAGCCATTCTTCGCCGATTAAATACAGATTATCGAGGAATTCAGGCGTGAAACTGCCCGGCCCTTTCACGACCGCACAGGCGCGTTCGCCGGCGCACGACATCACCCGGCAGGCGGCGGCCACGTTATCCAGACGATCGCCCGGCAAAGCCGCAAAGGCCGCTACCACGGCAGATAATGCGCATCCGGTCCCCACCACGCGGGTCATCATCGGATGCCCGCCAGCCACAGCCCAACTGCGCATGCCGTCGGTGACATAATCAGTTTCACCGGTGACGGCCACTACCGCGCCGGTCCCGCGCGCCAGTTGCCGGGCAGCAGGTAATGCAGAAAGGGGATCATCGCCGCTGTCAACGCCGCGCCCGGATGCGCTGAGACCGCTGAGTGCCCGGATTTCCGACGCATTACCGCGGATCGCGGCGGGCTTCAGTGTGATGATTTCATGACAGAATTCTGTACGCCAGCTCAGGCCGCCGACGGCAACCGGATCCAGCACCCAGGGTTTTCCGGCCTGACTGGCCGCATGAATAGCCGCCAGCATCGCATCAGCATGGGGATGTGTCAGCGTACCAACATTGACCAGCAGGGCGTCCGCGATGGCACCAAATTGCGCCGCTTCGGCGGGATCAACCACCATCGCCGGAGACGCGCCCAGCGCCAGCAGGACATTGGCGGTAAAAGATTGCACCACGTCGTTGGTCAGGCAGTGAACCAGCGGCGCAGTGAAACGGAGTTGTTTCAGAGAAGTGGCGGCTAAAGCGCCGGGAATGTGGGTAGGTCGGGTATTCATAAGTCTCCCCACCGGCGCTCAGAAGGCGGTATCAGGAGAGAGATACCTGACTTCCCTACGCTGGCATAATCCAGATCAGGTAATACGGGTAAAATCTCAGCCCTGCTTTGCAGCGGGCACCCCGAGTCAAGGGAGCATTATTGGCGGCGCAGGTCAGAAGATCAATCAGGAAATGCGTTAAAAAACCGATCCACCAACGTCATTGAACTCACCCCGTTTCACTGGCAGTATCGGAAAACGACTATGAACAACACACGTTGATAATAAATTTTCTCAGGAGTTTTCCTTGCCCTCACCACTTACTGTCCGTCCTTATGAAGAAGCAGACCGCCCGTTTTTACGTACACTGTATCTGGCCTCGCGCAAGCACACCTGGACATGGCTGGAAGACGATTTTCAGCTGGAGGATTTTGATCGTGCAGTGATCGGCGAGACAATACTGGTCGCGGAACGTGACGGACATTTGCTGGGATTCGCCTCGATTTTCACTCAGGAAGATTTCCTGCATAACCTGTTTGTTGATCCGCAATATCAGGGAACCGGCGCAGGTTCGGCATTGCTTCACGCTGCTGAACAAACATTTACCCGTCAGGGATCGCTGAAATGTTTAGTAAAAAGTGAAAAATCAGTCGCTTTTTATCTCTCAAAAGGCTGGAACATCATCTCCAGGGGAGATAGCCCAAAAGGTGAATACTATTTGTTTCATTCATCAAAAAAATAATTAAGGAAGAAATGATTACCTCACAGAACCGTATTTTCGCGATCCTGACAAATATCAATTTTTCTTTGTCGTTAAGAGGTTAAATTCCGCAGCGGTGCTATACATACTTGGTCTTCCTTAAAATTTTCGAGGGTACGAATGAAAACAATAAAACTGATGCAGATTGCTGCAGTGACTGGTGCACTGTTCCTGGCCGGTTGTACCAGCCACATAACCAAGACAGAAAAATATTCTGGTTTTTTAGGCGATTATTCGGATCTGAAAGAAGTCAAAACGGCCGGTGGAAATCCGGTGCTGCGCTGGATCGATCCTTCGTTTAAGAGAGGAAATTATTCTTACATCAAATACGAACCGATTAAATTCTACCCGGAACCGCAGCCTACGGAGCAGATCGACAAAGCTACCTTGCAGGGGGTGCTGGATTACGCCAACAGCCGTATGAAAGCTGCACTGGCGGAGCGCATGCCACTGACAGATCACGCAGGGCCGCGCACATTGATTTTCAAAGGTGCGATCACCGGTGTGAACACCTCGGCAGAAGGTTTGCAGTTCTATGAAGTCATCCCGGTCGCGCTGGTAATTGCCGGTACTGAAACTGCCACAGGCCATCGTACGCGTGATACTGAAGTTTACTTTGAAGGTGAGCTGATCGATGCCAGCACCGGCAAACCGGTGATTAAAGTCGTGCGTAAAGGCTTCGGTAAACAAGTTTCCAATGATAAACAGAAAGTCACCGCTAACGATTTAAAAGTGGTCGTAGATAGCCTGGCAAATGATACCAGGCTGTTCAACGAATAACTCTCGAAACAGCATAACAATGAGGGCAGCCAGAGGGCTGCCTTTTTTGTTTATACTTGCCTTTTTGATATCAGATAATGATATCATTATATCTGCTGGCACATCACTCTCTCTTTCGAAGGATCGACAATGAACATGCTGAATGCCAGGCACCTGAAAACGTTATCTCTGATTTTTTCTGTCCCTACTCCTTCAGCACTGGAATGGCGAAAAATAGAGGTTTTATTTATTGCGCTGGGTGCCAAAGTAAGTGAAGGGAAAGGTTCGCGGGTCAGGTTTGAAATTAATAATGTTGTTGCGTCATTTCACCGCCCACATCCGGATAAAGAGGCGAAAATCTATCAGGTTCGGGATGCCAAAACATTCCTCGAAACTATAGGAGTAAAACCATGAGTACTATGACTTATCAGGGATATGCAGCCAAAATTGAATATAACGATGAAGACCAATGCCTGATTGGGCATATTGCAGGTATTCAGGATGTCATCGGTTTTCATGCAGAAAATGTCACTGACCTTCGAACTGCTTTTGAAGACGCGGTGGATGACTATCTAAGCTATTGCTCAGAACAAGGCCGTGAACCCCAGCGTCCGGCAAACGGCAAAATAAGTCTGCGCATTCAGCCCGAGATACATGCTGCAATTAACGTTGCGGCGGAGATCTCCGGTAAAAGCGTTAATCAATGGATCAACGATACGCTGGTACAAGCGGTTCACAGTTAATTGACTGAATACATTTTGAGGGCAGCCAGAGGGCTAATGCTGGTCACTTAAGGAAATGAGGCCCGTGAATTTGGGCCTTCGATGAAGAAAAATAGCGCTACAAGCCTGATTCCTTCGTTATCCTTTGAAGCACAAAAATGAATTTGTATTCATAAAAGTGCTTAAGTGACCGGCATTAAGCCAGAGGGCTGCCTTTTTTGTTTACCGGGAATGATAAACCTTCAGACTGCATCAGCGATAAATTCCCGTAACCACTGATGCGCCGGGTCACGGTGCGCACGTTCATGCCACACCATAAACATTTCAAACCCTGGCACATCCAGCGGGGCGTCGGTTATCTGCAAAGCAGGGTTTCCCCGTACTAAACGTTCGGGCAACATCGCCACCAGATCCGTGGTCATCAGCACCTGAAGCACAAACAGAAAATGCGGCACTGACAGTACCACACGCCGTGATAAACCCGCCGCCGCCAGCGCGGTGTCGGTATATCCATAAAATCCGCCGCCATCGGGTGAAACCATCACATGCTCCAGCGCGCAGAATTCTGCCAGCGTTACCGGCCTATTGATTTGCGGATGTCCTTTGCGGCTGACCAGCACGTAGCGCTCGGCAAACATTAATCTGCTGTGCAACCCGTTCACGACAGCCTCCGAGGTATGAAACGCCAGATCTAACTCACCCTGTTCCATTTTGCGGATAATCCGCGCAGGGGAAGTTTCAAATATAGCCAGCCGTGCAGAAGGTGCGGCGATACGCAATGCCCGTAACGCGGGTAGCACAATGGTCGATTCACCATAATCTGCCGCACCCAGACTCCAGGTATTCTTTGCCGTCGCGGGGTCAAACACTTCACCCGCAGACACGGCCAGTTCCAGCGCGGCCAGTGCCTGCCGCAGCGGTTCCCGCAATTCGTCTGCTCGCGCCGTCGGACGCATTCCCCGTGGCCCCGGCAGCAGCAACGGATCATCAAAAAATTCCCGCAACTTAGCGAGCTGCACGCTGACTGAAGGTTGTGAAAGATGACGGCGCTGCGCCGCCCGCGTGACATTTTGCTCGGTCAGCAAAACATCCAGCGTCAGCAACAGATTGAGATCCAGACGACCGAAATTACTCATTGCTATACCTGCTATATGATCAATTCATTTCAACTATACCTGACGACAACCTACTCTGCTTTGACACTTAACGGAGATTTCGTCATGAATGTATTGATCGTCTATGCCCATCCCGAATCGCAATCGCTGAACGGCTCGCTGAAAGATTTTGCGGTCAGTCATTTGCAGGCCACCGGGCACAATGTGCAGATTTCGGATTTGTATGCCATGCAATGGAAAGCCGCGCTGGATGCGGGAGATAACACCGAACCGTCGCCGGGGCCTTTTCACCCTTCGCAGGATTCACAGCGCGCTTACAAAAATGGTACGCAAAGCGATGACATTGCCGCCGAGCAGGAAAAATTACAGTGGGCGGATACCGTGATATTTCAGTTCCCGCTGTGGTGGTTTTCAATGCCTGCCATTATGAAAGGCTGGGTTGAACGTGTTTATGCTTATGGATTGGCCTATGGTGTCGGTGAGCATTCCGACACGCACTGGGGCGACCGTTACGGGGAGGGCAAAATGGCCGGTAAACGCGCCATGCTGATGGTCACCACCGGCGGCTGGGAACCGCATTACAGTGCGCGTGGGATTAACGGCCCGATCGACGACCTGTTGTTCCCGATCCACCACGGCATCCTGCATTATCCGGGCTTTACCGTGCTGCCGCCACTGGTGTTTTACCGCACCGGACGCATGGATGAGACCCGCTACGCGCAAATTTGCAGGGAGATGGCTCACCGGCTGGATACAGTAGAAAGCACCACGCCCATTTCATTTCGCCAGCAAAATGGCGGCGATTACGCTATTCCGTCACTGATATTGAAACCGGAAATTACGCCGGAGAAAAGCGGGTTTGCGGCGCATCTGAAATAACGTCCTGAGAGGATTTCAGGCATAAAAAACGCCAGTGGATCTTACGATCGCACTGGCGTTTTTACGGGCATTCAGCCTCAGATTTCGCTAAAACCTATTCCCATTTAATCGTTATTTTCTCAATGCTCTTTGCCGTTTTTGGCTAAATACATGGCGTTGTCGGCATATTCGAGAAGCTGACGTTCATCGTTACCATGCTCCGGATAGAGTGCGATTCCGATACTGGGCGTGATGGTCAAACTGTGGTCTTCCAGGGTAAAAGGAGAATTGAAAGCGTCACGGATTCTTTCTGCTACCAGAGCACACTCGGCTAATGAAGCCCCCTGGAGCAAAACCACAAACTCATCGCCGCCGACCCGAGCGACGGTGTCCGATTCGCGCGCGCACAACTTCAGGCGCGCAGCGGCCCCTCGCAGCAGTAAATCTCCAATACCATGGCCAAGCGTATCGTTAACCTGTTTAAATTTATCGAGATCAATGTACAACAGAGACAACTGACTTTGCTCCCGACGTGCTGTTGAGAGCGCGACTTTCAGGCGGTCATGCAAAAAACCACGGTTCGGGAGGTCGGTCAGGGGATCATACTGCGCCATATACTGCAGCCGGGCCTGCATTTGCTGACGCTCAATGACAGTCGCAATTTGAGTCGAAACGAACTGCAGTAACTCCTGATCCTGTTCGTTGTAGCGCACACCACCTGGGTAGCTTTTGACCATAAGCACGCCAATCGTGCCCTTGTGCGACTTGAGCGGAACACCCAGCCAGCAGAACGGATTCATGCCAAAAGAGACACGCAGTTCTTCGATGCGGGCAACTATCGTTTCAGGTGTCAGCAGCAGCGGGAGACCGGTATGAATAATCTCTGCGTAGAACGTACCTGGGATCAGGGTAAAGGGATCTGGCCTCGGCAGAAACTGATCCACATGATAAGGGAAGCTAAGTTTACCGGTTTCATCATCGTAGAGCGTCACCGAGAAATTATCGACGGGCAGCAACGTGCCGACGATCTCATGAATGCGCTGGAATAACTTGAGTAAATCTTCGGCGGTATGTGCAGCTTCAGAAATAGAATAAAGCGCTGACTGCAACAATTCGGATCGTTTGCGTTCGGTAATATCACGGGCAACACCAATGCGCAATTGATCGGCCGGTGACCAACGAGCTGTCCACATGATGTTGACGACGTGTCCATTCTTATGAATGTAACGGTTCTCAAAATGAAACTGCGGATTGCCAGACATGATCCCCACCACCGAGTTTCGGGTTATTTCCCGATCTTCAGGCAGCATCATGTCAAACATGTTTTTGCCGATCATTTCTTTCGGCGTATAGCCAAAAATACGTTCGCATGATGCGCTCGCAAAAACGATATTGGCATGGGCATCAACCGCAAAAACAGCATCCATCATGAGATCAATAAAACTGGCCAACGGTGCGTGAGGGTTCGATTCCATAGAGAAACTATAAGGCCTGAATATAAGAGTGAGTACGACGACCTTTACGATAGATATCCGTCGTCCATTAGCACTGCGTCGTTTTGCACCACCGGTTAAGATAGTACAGGCACAGTTGAATAAACGATGGAAAGAATCACATGATAAAGCTGAAAACGGCTTTTTGATATCCTGGCTGATATCAAAAAGCCCGCAGTGATGCGGGCTTAGAAGTAATTTACTGCTTATACGTACAGGCTGTTGCCAGACGCGAAATCACTCCCACTCAATCGTCGCCGGTGGCTTGCCCGAGATGTCATAGACAACGCGGGAAATGCCGTCGACTTCGTTGATGATGCGGTTGGAGCAGCGGCCAAGGAAATCATACGGCAGGTGTGCCCAGTGCGCGGTCATAAAGTCGATGGTTTCGACGGCACGCAGGGAGACGACCCAGTCGTATTTACGACCATCGCCCATCACGCCAACAGAGCGGACGGGCAGGAAGACGGTGAAGGCCTGGCTGACTTTATTGTACAGGTCAGCTTTATGCAGTTCTTCGATGAAGATAGCATCGGCGCGACGCAGCAGGTCGCAGTACTCTTTCTTCACTTCGCCCAGCACGCGAACGCCCAGACCCGGCCCCGGGAACGGGTGACGGTAAAGCATATCGTATGGCAGGCCGAGTTCCAGACCGATTTTACGTACTTCGTCTTTGAACAGCTCTTTCAGCGGCTCAACCAGACCCAGTTTCATTTCTTTCGGCAGGCCGCCCACGTTGTGGTGTGATTTGATCACATGCGCTTTGCCGGTAGCAGAGGCCGCGGATTCGATCACATCAGGGTAGATGGTGCCCTGCGCCAGCCATTTCACTTCTTCCTGCTTACAGGCTTCTTCGTCGAACACTTCAACAAAGACGCGACCGATGATTTTACGTTTGGCTTCCGGCTCATCAACGCCCGCCAGCGCAGACAGGAAGCGCTCTTCCGCAGCGACGTGAACGATGTTCAGACCGAAACGGTCACCGAACATTTCCAGCACCTGATCCGCTTCGTTCAGACGCAGCAGACCGTTATCGACGAACACGCACGTCAGACGGTCACCGATGGCGCGGTGCAGCAGCATGGCGGTCACGGAGGAGTCAACGCCACCGGACAGGCCGAGGATCACATGATCGTCGCCAATCTGCACACGCAGGCGCTCAACAGCGTCTTCAATGATTTTTGCCGGCGTCCACAGTGCTTCGCACTCGCAGATATCCATGATGAAACGTTCGAGCATACGCAGGCCCTGACGGGTATGCGTCACTTCCGGGTGGAACTGCACACCGTAGAAGCGTTTTTCTTCGTTGGCCATAATGGCAAACGGGCAGGAATCCGTGCTGGCAACGGTCACGAAATCAGACGGGATGGCCGTCACTTTATCGCCGTGGCTCATCCAGACGTCGAGCAGCGGTTTGTTGTTCTCGCTCAGGGCATCCTGAATGTCGCGGATCAACGCGCTTTCCGTCTGCACTTCAACCTGCGCATAACCAAATTCGCGCTCGTTAGAACCTTCAACATGGCCGCCTAACTGCATCGCCATGGTTTGCATGCCGTAGCAGACGCCGAGAACCGGAACACCGGCTTCGAAAACATAATCTGGTGCACGCGGGCTGTCATGCTCGGTGGTACTTTCCGGGCCGCCGGACAGGATGATCCCGTTCGGGTTGAATTCGCGGATTTGGGCTTCGGTTACGTCCCAGGCCCAGAGTTCGCAATAGACACCCAGTTCACGCACGCGGCGCGCAACAAGTTGGGTGTACTGGGAGCCGAAATCGAGGATCAGGATACGGTGCTTGTGAATATTTTCGCTCATGAGGGGGCGTTTTCCAGAAAGCAATAAAAGCGTTAAAACAACAGGTTAAATTTTCTAACAATCTTAAAAGCAGACAGCGAGCCTTTAGCTCGCTGTCTTTAGGATCAGGATCCCATGCGGTAGTTCGGCGACTCTTTGGTAATCGTCACGTCATGTACGTGGCTTTCCTGGATCCCCGCACCGCTGATGCGGACAAACTCCGCCTTGGTGCGCAGGTCGTCGATGGTAGCACAACCGGTCAGCCCCATACAGGAGCGCAGACCGCCCATTTGCTGGTGAATGATCTCTTTCAGACGGCCTTTATACGCCACGCGACCTTCGATACCTTCAGGTACCAGTTTGTCAGCGGCATTGTCAGTCTGGAAGTAGCGGTCAGAAGAACCTTTGGACATCGCGCCCAGAGAACCCATGCCGCGGTAAGATTTGTACGAACGGCCCTGATACAGCTCGATTTCGCCCGGCGATTCTTCAGTACCTGCCAGCATCCCGCCGACCATCACACAGCTTGCGCCCGCAGCAATGGCTTTTGCGATGTCACCGGAGAAGCGGATACCGCCGTCAGCGATAACCGGAATACCGGTGCCTTCCAGCGCTTCAACCGCGTCAGAAACGGCAGTGATTTGCGGAACGCCTACGCCGGTCACGATACGGGTGGTACAGATTGAGCCAGGACCGATACCGACTTTCACCGCGCTCACGCCTGCTTTGGCCAGTGCCAGCGCACCTGCGCCCGTCGCCACGTTACCGCCAATGATTTGCAGATCCGGGTATTTTGCGCGGGTGGCGCGGATACGTTCCAGAACGCCTTCGGAGTGGCCGTGAGAGGAGTCGATCAGCAGAACATCAACACCGGCAGCCACCAGCGCATCGATACGTTCTTCATTGCCTGCACCGGCGCCCACCGCTGCACCGACGCGCAGGCTGCCCTGCTCATCTTTACAGGCGTTAGGTTTACGTTCGGCTTTCTGGAAGTCTTTGACGGTGATCATACCGAGGAGATGGAATTGCGCGTCAACCACCAGCGCTTTCTCTACGCGTTTTTCGTGCATTTTCTGCAGCACGACTTCACGGGCTTCGCCTTCTTTCACGGTGACCAGACGTTCTTTCGGCGTCATGACCGCGGTGACAGGCTGTTCCAGATCGGTGACGAAGCGCACGTCACGACCGGTAATAATACCGACCAGTTCGTTTTCTTCCGTCACGACCGGATAACCGGCAAAACCGTTAATTTCAGTGAGTTCTTTAACCTGACGCAAAGTCGTCGATGGCGTGACCGTTTTAGGGTCAGCAACAACGCCGCTTTCATGCTTCTTCACGCGACGGACTTCTTCCGCCTGACGCTCAATAGACATGTTCTTGTGAATGAATCCGAGGCCGCCTTCCTGCGCCAGAGCAATCGCCAGATTCGCTTCAGTCACAGTATCCATCGCTGCGGACAGCATAGGGATATTCAGACGGATTTTAGCGGTCAGTTGAGTACCGAGGTCGGCAGTATTGGGCAGAACTGTGGAGTGGGCTGGAACAAGGAGAACGTCGTCGAACGTTAGTGCTTCTTTTGCGATACGTAGCATGGGCAATATCTCACCAAGGTGGATGCGGAAAAGATAAAATATTGCAGCGGGAGTATACAGGTGAGTAGGCATTACGACCAGAACTATTTCAAAAACTTCTTGATTACCTTTTGCGGGCATGTAGTATCGTTCGATTAAGTCTCTGTTTTTGAATTTGATCTGGATCACATGTCGCTACCTTCTTCGCCTCCTATTTTTACCGTAAGCCGCCTCAATCAGACGGTCCGACAGTTGCTGGAAAACGAAATGGGTCAGGTCTGGCTCTCCGGTGAAATCTCAAACTTCTCACAGCCTTCCTCCGGCCACTGGTATTTTACGCTCAAAGATGACCGCGCTCAGGTCAAATGTGCCATGTTCCGTAATACCAACCGCCGCACCACATTCCGTCCGCAAAATGGTCAGCAGGTTTTGGTTCGTGCGACCATCACGTTGTACGAACCGCGCGGCGATTATCAGCTGATTGCCGAAAGTATGCAGGAAGCGGGCGACGGTCTGTTACAGCAGAAATTCGATTTGCTGAAACAGCAACTGGCCACCGAAGGTCTGTTTGATGCGCAATTTAAACAGCCGCTGCCCTCGCCGGCCAAATGCGTCGGTGTCATCACCTCCGCCAGCGGTGCCGCATTGCACGACGTGTTAAATGTCTTAAAGCGTCGCGACCCGTCGTTACCCGTCATTATTTATCCGACTTCAGTTCAGGGCGCGGATGCCCCGGCACAAATCGTCCGCGCCATTCAGTTGGCTAACGCCCGCGAAGAAGTGGATGTGTTGATTGTCGGGCGCGGTGGCGGTTCGCTGGAAGATTTGTGGAGCTTTAACGATGAGCGCGTGGCGCGGGCGATTTTTGCCAGCCGCATTCCGATCGTCAGCGCCGTTGGTCACGAAACCGATGTCACGATTGCCGATTTTGTTGCTGATTTACGCGCCCCGACGCCGTCTGCCGCCGCCGAACTGATCAGCCGGAATCAGCTGGAATTGCTGCGCCAGATCCAGTCACAGCAGCAACGCCTCGAAATGGCGATGGATTATTACCTCGCACAGCTGACACAACGCTTTACCCGTCTGAATCATCGCCTGCAACAACAGCATCCGCATTTACGTCTGGCACGCCAGCAAACGGCACTGTTCAAATTGCGCCGTCGTCTGGATGAGGCGATGCAAAATCAGCTGCGCCAGATGCTGCGTCGCACCGACCGTTTGCAGCAGCGCCTGACGCAACAACAGCCGCAGCCGCGCATTCACCGCGCCCAGCAACGGGTTCAGCAACTGCAATACCGGCTGCAACAGGCGATGTCTTCTCAGCTGGCAGAGAGCCGCCAGCGTTTCGGCACTGCCTGTACGCAACTGGAAAGCGTCAGCCCGCTGGCCACACTTGCCCGCGGCTACAGCGTGACCACCACGCCACAAGGGGCATTGCTGAAGAAAACCACGCAGACCGCACCGGGCGAAACACTGAAAACGCGTCTGGCCGATGGCTGGATTGAAAGTGAAGTGAAATCGATTGTGGTGGAGAAGAAAGCGCGGAAACGTGCAGTTAAATAAGTGTTGGGTTTACCTTCATCCTCCCCCTTCGCAGGGGGAGGTGATTGAAAAGATTACAGATTATAGCTGTTAGTCTTCACGCCATTGACCCAAACTTCACGCGCTTCACCTTGCGGCAGCACCATATCCAGGGTTTTCCACGCCGGTTTAAAATCGCCGCGCTGCGTCAGCGTGATGTTGATTCGCTGATTGTCACTGACGATGTCCCAGTTCAGCCACAGCGCATGATTCTGCTCCCAGCGATGACTTTCGCCGTCATCTTCAAACAGCATGCCTGACGATGTCGCCTGACCCGGTGCCGGATACACATGCAATTCACGCAGCGTATCTCTGCGGATATCAACATGTGCCAGACGACAGGATTGCGGTAATGCAGCACCGGCGCGTACCAGCAGCGGCAGGCGATCCAGCGGCGCATCCCGTGTGATTGTCTGCCCGCCCGCAAACCATTCGCCGGTGTAGAAATCGCACCAGCCGATGCCGTTATCCGGCAGATAAACCTGACGCTCACGCTGACCTTCATCGACCACGCTGGCGACCAGTAAATCCCGGCCCATCAGGAAATCATCCGTTTCCACAAAGGTATTTTTATCGTGCTCGTGATCGAGGAATGTCGGGCGCAGCATTGGCTCGTCATCCGCATGAGCCTGCCACAGCAAGGTGTAGAAATACGGCAGCAGACGATAGCGCAGACGAATGGCATCACGAATAAGCGGCGTCACCTGCGGATACATCCACGGCTCATTCACCGTGTGATCGTCATTCCAGGAGTGAATGGTGAAACGCGGATGCATCACGCCGTTTTGTACCCAGCGGACAAAGAGTTCCGCATCCGGCTTATCCCCCGAGAATCCGCCAACATCGTGCCCGACGTTGTACAAACCTGACAGACTCATGCCAATCCCCATGCGGGTGTTGTAGCGCAGCGTCTGCCAACTGGTGCGGTTGTCACCACTCCAGGTTTGCACATAACGCTGCATGCCGGAACAGCCGGAGCGGGAGATCAGATACGGCCGGGTTTCCGGCGCAAATTTTTGCTGCGCTTCAAACGACGCACGCATCATCAGCAGCGGCATCACCGGACGGATATGTTTGATGGCGATAGACTTACCAAAACCGTGGCAGCGCGCATCGCTGTCCCAGACTTCATACTCGTTATTGTCGTTCCACGTCGAACCAATGCCCTTTTCAAGCAGCTGTTGTGTCACGCCTTTTTGCCACCAGCGCACAGCGGAAGGATGAGTGAAATCGAGGTGGGAACCTTCGTCATCCCAGAACACAGAGCGTTCCGGCACGTCGCTTTCGCTGTCGCGGATAAATAAACCCTGCTCAGCAACCTGTTCATATTGCGGGTGATCCTGCAACAGGCAAGGTTTGATGTTTGCCGCCAGACGGATCCCGGCGTCGAGAAACGCTTTCGACATCACTTCCGGCTCAGGCACTTTGTCGTAGTTCCAGTTAAAGACGTAACGCTTGTTGCCAATTGAGGTGTAACCCGATGAAAGCTGGAACGAATCGCAGGGGATTTGATGCTGCTGGCACAACGTGATGAATTTCATCAGCTGTTGCTGGGCATCCGGCGCATCGGTGTAGTACATGGTCGAGCCGCTGTAACCGAGACTCCATTTCGGGCCAAAGGTGGTTTTACCGGTCAGGCGCACCAGCTTTTTGGTCACGTCGAGAGATGTCGGGCCGACAAACAGGTAGTAATCCAGATCGCCCGCTTCCGCACTGAAACGGCGATAAGGCAGGTGGTAATTATCCAGTTCATTGCCGAGATCCAGCCAGACATTGCTGAGATTGTCGTAGAACACGCCAAAACTGACGTCATTGCGCCGTGTCAGCGTAAACGGAATATGCTTATACAGCGGATCGGTGCTGGCAGCGTTATAGCCCATCGCATCCAGATTACGCATTTCAAAGCGGCGGCCGCTACGGTTGAGATCACCGGCTTTTTCGCCGAGCCCGTACACGCCATCCTGTGCCTCGCGCAGCTGATAGTGCGCCGACGCGTCGTCTTTCACACCGAGCATATACGCGCCGGTTTTACGATCTTTGACCAGCGGCAGCCAGACACCGGCCTCATTTTTATATTCCCACGCCAGCCACAACGGCTGATGAACCGTGACACGCAGCGCGTCAGTGGTCAGCGTCAGACAGTTATCGCCGTGAGTGAGCTGATAACCCGGCAACGAAAAACCTTCGTTGCTCAGGCGGTCACGACCTTCCCACGGCACATCATTTTGGGACGCGTTACCCTTGGCCGGCGCGATGCTCCAGGTACGATCCAGCGCCAGTTCGCCATTGCGCTGGATGAATACGCGAAGCAGACCCTGTTCCAGCACCCGCAGAGAAAACAGATGCTTGCCATCGACACGCAAATCCACGCCAGCTTCATCCTGCCCGGCAAGCTCCCAGTGTTTTAACGTCTTCATACACCCTCCCTTTTAGCCGGATTGCGGCGTTCAGCGATCAGGGCAATCAGGAAAACTGCGCCGATCAAATCAAAGAAACCCATCGCGATAAACAGCGGATTGAAACCCATTTTGTCGGCAACTGCGCCGATCAGCAGTGAAAAAAGGAAACTGGCGATCCATGCGGAAGAACCGCGCATGCCGTTAACCGTCGCCACCTGACTTTTATCGAATGTCTCTACCACCACGGCGCTCAGCATGCAGGAAATCACCTGATGACCGAAACCGCCGATTGAGATCAGGGCGATGGCGGCATACGGGCTTTGTGTCACGGCGACCAGCGCCAGAGACAACATCATAAATGCGCCGGTGACGGAGCTGGCGACGATGGAGTTAATGCGGGTGCAGCCAAAGACTTTGCGGTACAGCGTGGTGAGATATCCGCTGGCAATACTGCCGAGATCTGCGGCCAGGAACGGCAGCCACGCGAACATTACGATGTGTTTTAAATCCATCCCGCGTTCATTGGCGAGGTACAACGGCACCCAGAAGCTGAACACCGCCCATGCGGGTTCCGCCAGAAATGCCGGAATGGCGATACCGTAGAATTTTTTGTTTTTGCAGACGATTTTCAGCGATTTGATAAACGGCAAACGCGTTTGCTGTGGCTCGTTATCTGAACGGATCAGCGCCAGTTCATCTTCGCTCAGGTTCGGGTGCGTTTCCGGCGAATGGTAAAATTTCCACCACAACAGAACCCATAACATCGACAGCACGCCGCAGAACAGGAATGCGCCACGCCAGCCAAATGAAACGTGCGCGACCAGAATAATCGGCGGGGCCAGCATGGCACCAATCGAGAAGCCTACGCCTGCCCAGCCCGCCGCAACCGGACGCTCTTTACGCGGAAACCAGTCGGAAATCGCTTTGGCGTTAGCCGGGGTAGCCGCCGCTTCGGCGCTGCCCATAAAGAAGCGCAGCACGGCGAGCTGGATCCAACTGCCCGCCCCCGCGTGCAGCATACACACCACTGCCCAGATGGAGGCGCAGATCAGGAAGCCCAGCTTCAGGCCAATCACATCAATCAGCCAGCCGCACAACGGCTGGAAAATGGTATAAGCCGCCTGAAACGCCGCGACGATATAAGAATATTGTTCCGTGGTCATGTTCAGGCTGGTTTTCAATTCAGCCGCCAGTAACCCCAGTGAATTTCGGGTGACGTAGTTGACCGTCACGCCGAGCAGAAACAGCGCCAGCATCCACCAGCGTAAGGCCTTTATCTTTCTGCGTCCTGCAACCGCAGCTGTCCCGGTATTTATTTGAATTGTCATGTCCGTTCTCCCACCCGTCGGCCTTGCCGCAGATGATGTGGTATGTGAGGTACTTCTGCAGAGTAGGCACACGGATTTGTGAGGGAAACGTGATTTTTTGCAAAAGCTTTCACGCTATAACTGCACCGGGAAGTCAGGGAGGATAAAAGCTCATGGGCAGCACATCTTCTGATATGAAAATTTTTGCAGGGACGATTTTGAAGGAGATCACAGTTTGAAAGGAAAGTTAAATATCCAGCAAATTGCCGACCAGACAGGGTTGTCGATCAGTACCGTTTCGCGGGTTTTAGCCGGGAAAAATAACACCAGCAGCAAGGCGCGTGACGCCGTGCTTGAATGCGCCAAAGCGCAGGGGGTGCTGAACGAGCTTTCCACCGGCAGGCTGATGCTCAACAATATTATGATTTTCGCCCCGGCCCGCGCCTTTGATGTGCGCAGCGATATTTTTTACTACAAGGTGATCCAGGGCATTCTGGCGGCCACTGCCCATCACGAAGTGCGCGTCCGTTATTGTGCGATGGAAGAGGAAAACGCTGATGCCGCGCTGTTCATTGCCAAAATGACCGATCCGCAGACTGAAGCCGTGTTGCTGGTCGGTATCGACGATCCGCATATTCATCAGCTTGCCGCCGACATGGGCAAGCCGTGTGTTCTGGTCAACTGTCATGACCGGCACATGCGCCATGACAGCGTCAGCCCCGATCATCAGACGATGGGAGATTTCGCCTGCGATTATCTCTTTTCTCAGGGCCATACCCATATCGTGACCGTGCAGTGTCTGCGCCGTCATACGATGGAACTGCGGCTTACGGGGATAAAACAGGCGTTCACACGCCATCATCAGGTTTTCAGCGACAACCAGCATTTGCTGAATACGTCAGGTTTTGGCGCGCAGGAAAGCGAGCAGGCGCTGCTGGAATTTCTGGACGCCCTGGCCCCCGGCCAGCCGCTGCCAACGGCAATTCTGGCCGGGGGCGATTTTATGGCATCCGGTGTGGTCGCCGCGCTGGCAAAACGCGGTTTTTCCGTGCCGGGTGATATCAGCGTGATCAGCACTGACGGATTCAATCTGGCTGAAATTCACGACGTGCCGCTGACGGCGGTGCATGTACCGCGCGACGAACTCGGTGCCGAAGCCATTTCCCTGTTGCAGCGGCGCATGCTGCGCCCCGATGCGCCTTACACCACTCAACTGTTACAGGGAAAACTCGTGGTGCGTGAATCGGTCAGAAAGGCCAGCGGACGGGCGGTTACCTGTCATCCGCATACGTTGTATGACCCACAGCCGGACAGATAAATCTCATCTTTAACGGACTTAACGCTTAGCAGTCCTATACTGACGGTGACGACTATTCATTAGTTGGCTTTTAGTATCAGACGGTCAGAACACCTTGTTTTCACCTTCGGGTGATTCCTGATAAGGAGATTCACGATGAATCACAGTTCAGCAAAGCGTTACAACAGCGTTATCCCGCCCTATATGCTTAACCGTATTATTGAACACGGTTCAGAGCCCCAACGCAGATGTGCCAGACAAACGCTGGTCCATGTGAATACCCTGATGGCACAGCCCTACGCCAGACCGCAAAAGATCGTGACAGCCAAAGCGGGCCAGGTTGAGCGCGATATTTATGACGCCAAAAATACCACCCGGCTACCGGGGGAATCCGTGCGTAAGGAAGGTCAGCCAGGTAACGGCGACATATCGGTGGATGAAGCCTATGATTATCTGGGCGTAACATACGATTTCTTCTGGCAAGCGTATCAGCGAAATTCCCTGGATAACAAAGGGCTGGCACTACTCGGCACGGTGCATTATGACAAAGGCTATCAGAATGCCTTCTGGAACGGGCAGCAGATGGTGTTTGGTGACGGTGACGGCGAAATCTTTAATCGCTTCACAATTGCTATCGACGTTGTCGGGCACGAGCTTTCCCACGGTGTCACCGAAACGGAAGCGGGTCTGGAATATAACGGCCAGTCCGGCGCGCTGAATGAATCGATGTCGGACGTGTTTGGCTCGCTGGTGAAACAATTCCACCTGAAACAAACTGCCGATAAAGCCGACTGGATTATTGGTGAAGGCTTGCTGGCGAAAGGCATCAACGGTACCGGTCTGCGCTCGATGTCTCATCCCGGTACCGCTTACGATGACCCGCTGCTGGGTAAAGATCCGCAACCGGCGGACATGAACGGTTATGTGAATACCCGCGACGACAACGGCGGTGTGCACATTAATTCAGGCATACCCAACCGCGCGTTCTATCTGGCAGCGACTAAACTGGGGGGTAACGCGTGGGAGCGTGCAGGGTACGTCTGGTATGACACGGTCTGTGATAAATCCCTGCCCAAAAATGCGGACTTTGTCACGTTCGCCCAACTGACAATTCAGCATGCGGAAAAACGCTTTGACGCTTCTGTTGCACAAGCAGTTCGTGAAGCCTGGGAGCAGGTTGGAGTGATGTAAATGAAACCTTTAGATTCGCTGGAAAGTAATGCGGTGATTGAGATTTACCGCGAAGGCGGCATCGCTTTTATCCCTAAACTCAGCGGGCCGCGACGGGTTGAGCTTTCGGGCATGAGTGAGGATAAGCGGCGGGAAATTTGCCAGCTTATCAACAAAGCCCTGCCCTATGCTCAGGAAAAAGAAAACGCCGGTCAGGGAGACCAGCGTTATTTCCGGCTGGAGATTTACTATGCATCGCAAGAGCATTCAGCCAGTCTGGTGATGATTATTCCTGAAACGCAAACGCCCGAGGAACTGGTGAATTTATGGAAACAGGCTCCCCCTGACGATCACTCTTCGGAATAAGGCGAATACGTAAACTGTACCCGCTTTTTTGAAATCATTCCGTGCCCGTTTTGGCAGAAGTAATCCACCGCGCCGCAGGCTTTCAGCTCCTGCAACGGTTGCTGACAATCCGGGCATAATGCCGTTTGCTGATAGTCACCATGGCAGGCGTCACAATGAAAGTGACCGCTTACCCAGCTCATCGGCTGGCCGCAAACCGGACAAAGTGCATCCATCGTCTATCCCTTCTAAATAACGCCCAGCGTCCGCAATAAATACAGACCCAGTGCGGTCGTGAAAAATGATCCGAGCGTGGTGACGGCTATAATATTCGCCGCCAGCGTCGCGTTGCCGCCCATCGCGCGGGTCATCACATAGCTGCCTGCGGCGGTCGGTGTACAGGAAAAGAGAAATATAACGCCAAGTGCTGCGTCGCGAAAGCCAAACAACCCTGCCCCGAAGGTCATCAGCGCAGGCACAAATATTACACGTGACGCAGAAGCCCAGGCCGCCACGTTAGAACTGCGGAACATCGCCTTCACGTCAAGACTGGCACCGGCGCATAACATGGCCAGCGGCAGCGCCATACCTGAAATAAAATTCCCCGTACTGGCAAGGGTCGCCGGCATCGGCAGATGACTGTACTTGAATGCCAGCCCGAGCACCAGACCGATAATCAGCGGATTGGTGATAATGCCGCGCAGAATAGGTTTCATCCCTATACGCTCGCCCTGCCCGCCTTTCAGGCTGCGGGTCAGGGTTATGACCGACAGAACATTAAACAAAATCACCGTAATCGCCAGATACATCGAACCCAGTGCAATGCCTTCACTGCCAAACGCCAGAGAGGCATAAGCCAGCCCCGCGATACCGGTATTGGCGCGGAATCCTCCCTGCACAAAAATGCCGCGTTCACGCGGGTCCTTCACCAGTTTTAACGCCACCAGTTCCAGCAACAGGAAAGAGACGACAGTGCCCAGCCCCCCATAAATGGCGAGTGGCAGATTTGAGCCTGAGGAGTCATGCCCTTGCGCCACGCTGAAAAAGAGCAGACAAGGCAGGGCAATATTGAACACTAACCGGCTGGCTTTCTCGTTGAAACTGTCATCCATCAGGCCGGTACGGCGGAGCACCATGCCCAGCAACAAGATCAGTAAGTTTGGGACCGTAACACCCAATGCAAAACTCCAGGTCTGCCAGAACATCCAGCCAGCTCCTTGCGGGAAAATGAAGACAAAAAAATGGGGTACATTTTCATGCACCCCATTCGTTTAGGATTTGTTTTTCAGGTGCTGCATCAGACGTCGGCGCTTGCGCTGCTGGTGAGGAGAAAGCGAATTTTTCTTGCCTTCATACGGGTTCTCACCCTCTTTGAACTGAATACGGATTGGCGTACCCATCACTTTCAATGAACGGCGGAAATAGTTCATCAGATAACGTTTATAGGAATCGGCCAGATCTTTCACCTGATTACCGTGGATCACCACGATTGGCGGGTTATATCCCCCGGCGTGAGCATACTTCAGCTTCACACGGCGACCGTTCACCAGCGGTGGCTGGTGATCGTCTGCAGCCATTTGCATGATACGGGTCAGTAAGGAAGTGCTCACACGCGTGGTTGCGCAGGTGTACGCTTCGTTCACAGACTCGAACAGATTGCCGACACCGCTGCCGTGCAGGGCAGAGATGAAGTGAATGCGGGCGAAATCAACGAAACCAAGGCGCAGGTCCAGCTGATCTTTAACCTGAGCACGGGCTTCTTCGCTCATCCCGTCCCATTTGTTGACCACGATAACCAGTGAGCGCCCGCTATTGAGGATAAAGCCTAACAGCGAGAGATCCTGATCGGAAATGCCTTCGCGGGCATCAATAACCAGCATTACCACGTTGGCATCTTCAATCGCCTGCAGGGTTTTAATTACCGAGAATTTCTCCACGGTTTCAGTCACTTTACCGCGCTTACGCACACCCGCCGTGTCGATCAGAATATATTCACGGTCGTCGCGGTTCATCGGGATATAAATACTGTCGCGGGTGGTGCCCGGCATGTCATAAACCACAACGCGCTCTTCACCCAGAATGCGGTTAGTCAGTGTGGATTTACCTACGTTCGGACGTCCGACGATAGCCAGTTTGATTGGCAGAGATTGCGGATCAAAATTATCTTCTTCGTCTTCAGGGATTTCATCACCGGTGGCTTCCTGCTCGGCCCAGTAAGCGGCATTAGCCTCTTCTTCGGTCAGCTCCACTTCTTCCGGCTTTTCACCGATAAACGGGATTAATACATGTTCGATCAGTTGTGTGACGCCACGCCCGTGTGAGGCCGCAATGGCATACACATCGCCTAAACCGAGTGAGTAGAAATCACCAGTTGCACTGTCCGGATCCAGGCCATCAGTTTTGTTCGCGACCAGGAAGGTGGCTTTTTCACGGCTGCGAAGATGCTGGGCAATGCCCTGATCGGCAGGCATCAGGCCCGCGCGCGCATCCACCATGAACAGCACGATATCTGCTTCTTCGATAGCCAGCAAAGACTGTCCTGCCATGCGGGTTTCAACACCATCTTCGGTACCGTCAATACCCCCGGTATCCACGATGATGAATTCATTACCCTCAATTTCGGCACGACCATACTTGCGGTCACGCGTAAGCCCCGGGAAATCCGCAACCAGCGCATCACGCGTCTTGGTTAAACGGTTAAATAAAGTGGATTTACCCACATTCGGGCGCCCAACAAGCGCAACGACAGGTATCATTTTGAAGCCTCAATGTTTTTATGATGCATAGTATAGATGGTGCTAAACGCAAATAGCTGATCTGCGAAACTCAATACAAACCACTATAATTCAAATTGTTACGGCATGATTCATCAGCCGTGATTACGCATATTTCATAATACGAAACGGCCCCTGAGCAATTCAGGAGCCGTTTTAAAGCCCGGGATCAACTGATCTCAGAGCCAGATGCCGGTCGCGATATTAGCGGGTGAAGGAGTAAACTTCGCCACCTTTCGCCTGCACAACCAGCTTGTCGCTTGCCACAATCGGCGCGCTCAGGAAACCATCACTGTCGACTTTCTGCTGAGCAACAAAACGACCATCAGTGGTGTTGATCCAGTGCAGGTAGCCTTCGGAATCGCCGACCACAAGGTAACCATTATACAGCACAGGTGCCGTCAGATTACGGTGCAGCAATTCACTTTGGCGCCACACGCTGACACCACCCTGAGTATCGAGCGCCATCACGCGGTCATCCTGATCGACCATATAGATATGGCCTGCGTCGACAATGATGTCATTCACAGAACCGACATCACGCTTCCACATAATCTGGCCAGAACGCAGATCCATTGCCACCAGATTGCCATTGTATGCCAGCGTATAAATAACGCCATCAACGATAACCGGCGTGGTATCCACATCGCTCAGACGGTCGATTTCAGTCGTACCGGTGGTCTGAGAAATACGTTGTTGCCAGATCAGCTGACCTTCTTTCATCAGCACAGCACTGACGCGGCCATTATCACCCCCGACGATTGCTGCACCAAAGGCTACCGCAGGCGCTGATTCACCACGCAATGACAGCGTTGGCATATCGAGGTTAGCGGTCCATTGAATGGTGCCGTCGGATTCATTCAGACCCTGCAACATACCATTGCCGGTGTGAACCAGCACCAGACCATCGCTGACCACCGGACGGGACAATGCTTCACCCGCCACTTTGGTCTGCCAGGCGATTTTACCATCAGTGGTGTTCAATGCATAAACGATCGCTTTTTCACTGCCAACGTAAACGTGATCACCTGAAACTGTCAGGCCGCCAGACAACTGTGCAGAAATATTGCGGGAGAGGAAGCCAGTCTTTTCAGACAGGTTAACGCTCCATTTTTCTTTACCACTGTCAGCGTCGAGTGCTTTAACCAGACCAAAACGGTCAGCCGCAAAAATGGTGCTGTCCTGCCAGGCCGGACGCAGATTGGAATAGAATTCGCCAATGCCGTCGCCCACGGATTTGCTCCACACTTGCGTCGGAGTAAACTGGTTCTCAACTTTTGGCAGCGGAGACATTTTGACCACGTCTTCTTCGCTGTTAAACAATGAACAGCCACTTAGCAGGGCAACAGAAACCCATCCTACCAAGAGTGTTTTACGCAATTGCATCGGGGTTCCCCTTAGCTGGCTAAGTTGTTCAATTTCATACGCAGCACGGTTTGCAGCGTTTGAGAGGGTTTAGAATCAAGTCCTTTGCTGTAGGCTTCACGTGCACCTTTTGCATCGCCTTTGGCAAACAGAACATCACCACGGATGCCTTGCTGCATAGCCGTCCAGCCTTCACCCTTCACGCCGTCTAACGTTTTGAGTGCATCATCAAATTTGCCTTGCTGCATCTGGACACGAGCCAGACGTAAGTTCACCAGCGAACGTAAATTGTCTTCTTTGGCCTGACCTTGCGCCTGCACTAATTGCTTTTCAGCATTGGCGAAATCACTGGTTCCGACGAAATGATCAGCCAGTTGCAGGGCGGCGAATACGCCGTAATTATTGTCATTGCTCTGAGCAAATTTTTCGAGATCAGCTACGCCTTTCGCGTTATTGCTGGTCAGCGACTGATTAGCTTGCTGGAAAGACGCAGAAGCTTCCGTCAGGGCTGAGTCCTGATGACTCTGCCAGAAACGCCAGCCGCCCAGGGCTGCAATACCCAGAACAACGCCGATGGCCAGCGCTTTACCGTTTTCGGCAAAGAAGCGACGTACAGCATCAACCTGTTCATTCTCAGTGGTATAGACTTCCACAGTGTCCTTCTCCTTAACCCAACATCGAAGCCAGGCGCGCGACGATTTCGCTTTGCGCCAGCGTTTCTTGCGTTCCACTCTGCAGGTCTTTTACCACGACCTGCTGGTTAGCGACTTCAGTTTCGCCTAATACCAGGGCAACACGCGCACCCCATTTATCAGCACGGGCGAACTGTTTCTTGAAGTTGCCGCCACCGTAGTTAGTCATAACTTTCAGTTCAGGCAGTGCATCACGCAGTGTTTCAGCCAGTTGCATGGCGGCGCTTTGCGTGCCCGCACCGGATGAGATCACGTAGGTGTCGACGGTTGCCGGTGCTTTAAAGTCCGGGTTTACGGCCTGAACCAGTAATACCAGTCGTTCCAGCCCCATGGCGAAACCGACACCCGGTGTTGCACGACCACCCAGTTGTTCGACCAGACCGTCGTACCGGCCACCGGCACACACAGTACCTTGTGAGCCTAAACTACTGGTTACCCATTCAAACACGGTGCGGTTGTAATAATCCAGACCGCGCACAAGTCGCTGATTAACCGTATATGGGATACCAGACTGCTCTAAAAGTTCACACAGACCTGCAAAGTGTTCTCTTGATTCTTCATCAAGATAATCACCCAGCTCAGGTGCATCATTTAATAACGCCTGAATATCCGGATTTTTGGAATCCAGAACACGCAACGGATTGCTGTACATGCGACGTTTGCAGTCTTCATCCAGCTTGTCTTTGTGCTGCTCAAGAAAAGCCACCAGCGCATCACGATAGTTCGCGCGGGCTTCCAGTGAACCGATAGAGTTCAGTTCCAGCGTCACGTGCTCATAAATCCCCAGCGCGCGCCACCAGCGGGCGGTCAGCAGGATCAGTTCCGCATCAATGTCCGGCCCTTGCAGACCAAAGACTTCGACACCCAGCTGATTGAACTGACGATAGCGACCTTTTTGCGGACGTTCGTAACGGAACATCGGACCGATGTACCACAGACGTTGTTCCTGATTGTACAGCAGACCATGTTCGATACCGGCGCGCACACAGCCCGCCGTACCTTCCGGACGCAGCGTCAGGCTTTCGCCGTTGCGGTCATCAAAGGTATACATTTCTTTTTCCACGACATCAGTCACTTCACCGATAGCGCGTTTAAACAATGGGGTCTGCTCTACAATCGGCATACGGATTTCACTGTAGCCGTAACTGCCGAGCACCTGTTTCAACGATCCTTCAATGCGTTGCCACAGTGCTGTGTCTTCTGGCAGGTAGTCGTTCATGCCGCGAATGGCCTGGATATTCTTTGCCACGTCAGTTCTCTATCGTTTTATAAAAAATGAACCCGATTATAGGGGCTTTGTGGCCTGTGGTTCAACGCACAGACGCCATTACCCCTGTCGGGTTCAATATAATAATGCAGATGTACGCTGACACCCGCAACCGATGTTACTTTTCAAGATGATTGATAACGATACGTTTACTCTCATCCATAATCGCCGCTTTGGCGCGAATTTTTGCTTCTAACTGGTCAATCATATCGTTGTTATCAAAACGCTCTCTCTGACGGACGCCGTCTTCATAGAAACCGCTTTTGTTATGACCACCGGTCACGCCCAGAGTGGAAACCAGCGCTTCGCCCGGACCGTTAACCACACAACCGATGATCGAAACATCCATTGGCGTGATGATATCTTCCAGACGTTGTTCCAACGCATTCACGGTGCCGATGACATCAAACTCCTGACGCGAACAGGTCGGGCAGGCAATAAAGTTGATACCACGGGAGCGGATACGCAGTGATTTGAGGATATCGAATCCGACTTTAACTTCTTCAACCGGATCGGCCGCCAGCGAGATACGTAACGTGTCGCCGATGCCTTCTGAGAGCAGCAGGCCCAGACCAATCGCCGATTTAACGGAACCTGCACGCAGACCACCGGCTTCGGTAATCCCCAAATGCAAAGGCTGAACAATCTGTTTAGCCAGCAGGCGGTAGGACTCAACAGCCAGGAAGACGTCAGAGGCTTTTACGCTGACTTTAAACTGATCGAAGTTAAGGCGGTCAAGAATATCAACGTGGCGCATCGCCGATTCCAGCAGGGCTTGCGGCGTAGGTTCGCCGTACTTTTCCTGAATATCTTTTTCCAGGGAGCCGCCGTTCACACCGATACGGATAGGGATATTTTTGTCGCGCGCGCAATCCACCACAGAGCGGATGCGGGATTCGTTACCAATGTTACCCGGATTAATACGCAGGCAATCTACGCCGTATTCTGCAACCTGCAGGGCGATGCGGTAATCGAAATGAATATCAGCGACCAGCGGGACATTAACCTGCTGTTTGATAAGTTTGAATGCTTCTGCTGCATCCATGGTAGGCACAGAAACGCGAACAATATCGACACCGACGCGTTCCAGTGATTTGATCTGTGCGACTGTCGCCGCGACATCTGTGGTGCGGGTGTTGGTCATCGATTGCACTGCAATCGGCGCTCCATCACCGACAGGCACCTTGCCGACATAAATCCGGGTTGATTTGCGACGGGTAATGGGTGCTTGGTTATGCATTACTTCACTCTCCATCGTTACAATCGTCTGACAAACTGCCGATTACTCGGCAGCTAAGGTCAGGCGTGCAACACGGCTTGATTTTACAAAACGACTTAAATCAACCGGCTTGCCCTGGAATTGGATATCTACCGCACCCGGCGCACCGATTTTCAGTTTATATGGCGCAGTGCCCTTCACGCTGAAGGTTTCACCGCCTTTCTTCATGCCGCTGAACAGGGTTTTCCCTGACGCGTCATCAATCTGGAACCAGCAATCAGCTTTAAAGGTAAAAGTCACCGCTTGTGGATCCGCACCCGCTGCTGCCGCAGTTTGTGCATCACCGGTTGGCAGACCATTTTCAGTGGTAGCAGGCTGACTGGTTGAAACAGCGGCAGGCGCTTGCTCCGCTGGCGTACCCGATGCAGCAGGTGCGTTGCTGGCTGCTGCGCCCGGCGCGGTATTCAACGGAATAGCGTTCTGCGGCTGTGTTGCGTTTGTGGCAGGCGCCGGATCAGAAGAAGTCTCTTCTGTTGTCGGTGCCGAATTCGCATTGTCGCCCAGAGGAATAGTTTGCCCCTGGCCGTTATCCTGATTCAGCTGTGCCGATGACTGATCGGCCATTGTTGCGATTTCCTGCTGCTGCGCCTGATGATTTTGCCACCACCACGCACCGGTCAGGCCAATCACCACAAACACCACCAGCCAGGTAAAGCCCATCAGCCAGCCATCACGTTTTTTGCGAGACTTGCCGAGAGAGAATCCCTGCATTGACGCCACTTTTGGCACTTTAATTGGGGCTTGTTTACCGATCAGCCCTAATAATTCTTCTTCAGGGACATGAACCAGTTTTGCATAAGAACGGAGATAACCACGCAGGAAAGTCGGCGCAAGATCGGCCGGCGTCGTTTCTTCTTCGATTTGGCGAATAGTTGAGACTTTCAGACACAGGCGTTCTGCAACGGCCTGCTGACTGAGACCTAACTGTTCACGAGCCTGACGCAGACGTTCGCCTGTAGTCAGTTTTGCATTATTTTCTTGAGGGGCTTCAGTATTCATTGGCTAAGAACTGCTGGTACTGTTTAGATTGTGGATAACTACGCGCAAGTTGCTTACCGTAGCGTTGAACGCTATCCGGATTGCCCGCTAACGCAGCGAATCGAATTTGTAACATGAGGCTGTCGGCAGTGGCTGGCAGAACATGTTGATATACATCCAGTAATAGTTTCGCCTGAGCGCGGTTCCCTTCCCCAAATTCTTTGGTTGCCTCAGTCAGCAAGGGTGCACCTTTATCGGGATCCACTTTCAATGCCCGGCTTAGTAACACTCGCGCTTCCTCATTCTGATTGGCCTTCAGAAAACAGTAGCCTGCATTTTCCAGACTGTCAGCAACCTGACCGTAATCAGGCGCATTAGCTGCGGCGCTAAACTGCTGTTGTGCGGGTACATACTGCCCTAAACTACACAAAAACGCACCGTAATTATTTAAGACCGTCCCATTTTGCGGTGCCAGCTGCAACGCTTGCTGGTAGCGGGTTTGTGCAGCTTTCTGATTGCCGTTTTTTTGCTCGTAAAGCGCCATACCAAGCTGTGTCCGATAATCCTGCGGCGCACCGTCAACGGCTTTCTGGAGATTCTGTCTGGCCGCCTCCATGTTTCCCTGATTCAGGTACGCCATGCCCAGTTCAAGGCGCGTTTGTGCTGCGCCACTGGCCTGTTGCGTTTCTTTTGGTGAACCGGAACAACCAGCCAGTAACGCCAGGGCCACACCTGCGGCCATTAACATTTTCACACTGCCCTTCATTGCCATGCTTAATTCCCTTTACCCTGCCAGCGACAATAAAACAGTGGGCTTAACCAAAACGGCACGGTAAAGCCCTGCATACCTACTTCCTGACATCAGACGGCTTTAACGGAAATCTGCTGCTCGCTTGCCATTTTTTTCTTCAACGTACGCTTGGTACGGTCGATAACATCACCGGCCAGTTGCCCGCACGCGGCATCAATATCATCACCGCGGGTTTTACGCACGATCACCGTAAAGCCATAATCCATCAGCACTTTTGAGAAGCGGTCGATACGGCTGTTCGAGCTGCGGCCATACGGCGCGCCCGGGAACGGGTTCCAGGGGATCAGGTTGATTTTGCATGGCGTATTCTTCAGACGCTCAGCCAGTTCATGCGCATGCTCGGTGCCATCATTGATGTGGTCCAGCATAACGTATTCGATGGTAACGCGGCCCTGATTGGCGTTGGATTTGCCAATATAGCGCTCGACGGCGGCCAGGAAAGTATCAATATTGTACTTGCGGTTGATCGGCACGATTTCGTCACGAATGGCGTCGTTAGGTGCATGCAGGGAAATCGCCAGCGCGACATCAATCATATCGCCCAGTTTATCCAGCGCAGGGACCACGCCCGATGTGGAAAGCGTCACGCGACGTTTTGACAGGCCGAAACCGAAATCGTCAAGCATGATTTCCATCGCCGGCACCACGTTATTGAGGTTCAGCAAAGGTTCGCCCATGCCCATCATCACCACGTTGGTGATAGGGCGCGTACCGGCCACTTTCGCCGCGCCGATAATTTTTGCCGCACGCCATACCTGACCGATAATTTCGGACACACGCAGGTTACGGTTAAAGCCCTGTTGCGCCGTGGAACAGAACGTACATTCCAGCGCACAGCCGACCTGAGAAGAAACGCAAAGCGTCGCACGATCGCCGTCCGGGATATATACGGTTTCGACCAGTTGTCCGCCCACCTGAATCGCCCATTTGATGGTGCCGTCAGTGGAACGTTGTTCTGAGGCGACTTCCGGTGCACGAATTTCGGCAACGCGGGCCAGCTTTTCACGCAGCGCTTTGTTGATATCGGTCATTTGCTCGAAATCATCGCTGCAGTAGTGATACATCCACTTCATGACCTGATCAGCACGGAATGGCTTTTCGCCCATGTTGATGAAAAACTCACGCATTTGCTTGCGGTTAAGATCAAGAAGGTTAATTTTTGCGGCAGCAGGCACGACAGTATTCACGGCTTCTGCGGAAACAGCGTTATTTTCAGACAAAGTTGGCTCGGACGTGTTGGATTCTAACATGATGAAAATGGCCTCGTTGTTACACGTTATGGCGTATTGGAAGTGCAGAACCTGACCTGACAGGAAACGGCTGGCCTGCAAATAAAATTGCGCCCCGAAGAGGCTGGCTCATTCGGGGCGCAACATTGTACAAATTTTAGGGCACGGTTGCCATGTTTGGAAGGTGCAGTGACAAAATTCTTGTGAATTTGCGGCACATCTTCCAGCAACAGTGACTCAAAAATCTTAACGCGGGCAGATTTCGCTTTCGGTGAAGAAGTAAGCGATTTCGCGTTGTGCAGATTCTACAGCATCAGAACCGTGAACAGCGTTAGCGGTGAAGCTGTCCGCGAAGTCTGCACGCAGGGTACCGGCCAGAGCGTTCTCCGGGTTAGTGGCGCCCATGATGTCACGGTTACGCTGAACCGCGTTTTCGCCTTCCAGTACCTGAACCATGATCGGGCCAGAGGTCATGAACTCAACCAGACCGTCGAAGAACGGACGGCCTTTGTGTTCTGCGTAGAAACCTTCAGCTTGTTCTTTGGTCAGTTTCAGCATTTTAGACGCGATGATGGTGAAGCCTGCGCGTTCAAAACGTGCGTAGATAGCACCGATGTCGTTGTTAGCGACGGAGTTTGGCTTGATGATGGAGAAAGTGCGTTCGATAGTCATGAAAAAAACCTCTGTCTGACTTTTATAGGTAGGGCCGGTTAATTTAATGTTATACCTGCCGTAAAATGGCGGTGATTATAGGGAGCGAAGTTACGATTGCCTACCCGAATCACAACATTTAATTAAAAAAAAGTGTTATTGATTCACTATCGAACCTAATCCACCTATTTCCCGCAAACAAAACAGGGGCAAAACGGCATTTTCCCCTGTGTACTCTCATTTTTATGCCTGACCGGACGAAGGAATAATATTGCGCAACCAGCTTCCCCACTTGCGCTGATAGAACGGCTGCGTGTGGCTGATCAGATAATGGCTGATACCGCGCTCTTTTTCAGAAACGATACAGAAATCCACCGGACGCTCGTCGGGAGAGGTTTCACTCGCCACATTCCCCGCCTCGCGGATCAGCGCATCGATTTCCTGCTCATCACCGTCTGCTTCCACACCGATCAGCAGGTTTGGCTGATCATCCACCGCTTTATCGTGGATAAGCGCCATAAATGCCCTGCGCACCGGTTTCTTCTGGGTAAACAGCGTGGTGAGCGCGTCGATCATGGCAGAAGGATATTCCTCCGGCTGACCGATCAGCAACTGACTTTCTTTATCCAGCACCAGCTCTGACGGCACATTCAGCCCGCCATTGCTCAGCAACAGCGTAACTTCACTCGGGTAAAATTCCTTGCCGTACTCTGATTTCGGATTCAGAAACAATTCTTCGCCTTGCGTCATTTCAAACAACACGCGGGCAGGCAGCGCGACAAACGCCTGCTCGTCCGGGCTTTCGCCGGCACTGGCTTTTTCCAGAACGTCCACAGAGGAAAAGAAAGGAATGATCGAGCTGCCATCCTGCTTTTCCCAGTGCAAAATATTCAGTTCACTGCCTGCGGTGATCGCCACACTGCCCTGCTTTTCAGCGTTATCCTGCCCTGCATCACCGAGCACAAACACGGTGGACTCCAGCAAGGTTTGATAAAACGCCGGACGCCAGGCCGGTGCGGTGACAGACAGACGAAGCAGGCGCTCCAGCTCGTTTTCACCGTCGGTCGCCGCCGCGCCAGCGGGGAGATGATCGTGTGGGACACTCATGGTTCTTAACTCCGGTAGGGGTATAAAACGGGGCGCCGTTAAGCGCCCCGTTGTGCTTCATGCAAATTTTTACTGCTTACTTCGCTTTAGCTAACAGCAGGTTGGCGACGGTGCGTACGCCTAAACCGGTTGCACCGGCAGACCACTGATCTGCCGCGCTTTTGCGGTACGTTGCGGAACAGTCGATGTGCAGCCAGCCTTTCTTATAGTCAGTGACGAAATGAGACAGAAAAGCCGCCGCCGTACTCGCTCCCGCAGTGTGTGACGGACCGGCAATATTGTTCAGTTCAGCAAAGTTAGACGGCAGATGAGAGCGGTGGAACTCTTCCAGCGGCAGACGCCAGAACGGTTCGTGTTCGGCTTTCGCGCTTTCCAGCAGTTCGCCTGCAAGTGCATCGTCAAAGCTGAACAGTGCGTGATAATCGTTACCCAGCGCAGTTTTCGCCGCACCGGTCAGCGTGGCCGCATCAATGATCAGTTCAGGCTTTTGCGCAGACGCGTCGATCAGGCCATCAGCCAGCACCAGACGGCCTTCAGCGTCGGTATTCATCACTTCCACGGTTTTACCGTTGCGGTAGCGGATAATGTCGCCCAGTTTCAGTGCATTGCCGCTGACCATGTTGTCCGCGCAGCACAGGTAAAGTTTAACGCGTTTGTTCAGACCGTTAGCCGCAGCCAGCGCCAGTGCGCCGGTCAGGGTGGCCGCGCCGCCCATATCCGCTTTCATGGAATCCATTGACGCGCTTGGCTTCAGGCTGTAGCCGCCGGTATCAAAAGTGATACCTTTACCGACCAGACAGGCGTAAACCGGTGCATCTGCGTCGCCGCCCGGGTTGTAATCGAGTGCCAGCAAGACCGGCTGACGGTCAGAACCACGGCCGACAGTATGGATACCCATATAATGTTGCTGACGCAGGTCATCGCCTTTGGTGATGCGGTAGCTGACTTTTTCGTTGCCGAATTCACACATCAGATCAACAGCGCGGGTGGCAAGTTGTTCAGGAGACAAATCTTCCGCCGGGGTATTTATGGTATTACGTACCCAGTCGATGATTTTCAGGCGTTGTTTTAGCGTATTTGCGTCATCTTCGGACAATTCTGCCCATTCAACGTTGCGTGTGCCTTTCGGGCCACGGAAGCCTTGCCAGAATGCCCAGCTGTTTTCGAGATCCCAGCCTTCACCCGCCAGTTTAACATTTTTAACGCCCTGACCGTCGATACGACGCGCAGCACGGGCAATGACCGTCAGCACATCGCCGCCATTCAAATGAATGGTCATACCGGCGGAATCGGTGCTCAGTGTGGCTTTTTCGCCCCAGCGCGCATCAGCAGGCTGGGAAGAAAGAAATACGGACATTGCTTCATTGGTCGTGACTTCGGAACTCATAACAGCACTCCTGATGTTTTTTATCTTCAATGAATATTCATTTTCAATGACAGGCAAATCACCCTTTCATCGGGTGGCACTTCATTTCGTATAAACAGGTGGCAACTCACGCAGGCGGCGGACAGATTTCACCACCAGCGCAATCGCATAATCAATTTCTTCTTCCGTTGTCCAGCGCCCCAGCGAGAAGCGAAGGGAGCTGTGCGCCAGTTCCTCGCTTAACCCCAGAGCACGCAGAACATAGGAAGGCTCAAGGCTGGCAGACGTACAAGCCGAACCTGACGATACCGCCAGATCTTTCAGTGCCATGATCAGGGATTCGCCTTCTACACTGGCAAAACTGACGTTGAGAATATTCGGTGCCGCATGTTGCGGCGTGCCGTTCAGAAACACCTGATCCAGCGCCTGAATGCCTTTCCACAGACGATCACGCAGTTCAGTCAGACGCGCCACTTCGGCGGTCATTTCTTCTTTGGCGATACGATACGCCTCGCCCATCCCGACAATTTGATGCACCGGCAATGTACCGGAACGCATGCCGCGTTCGTGGCCACCGCCGTGGATTTGCGCGTCAATCCGCACTTTCGGTTTGCGACTCACGTACAGCGCGCCGATGCCTTTCGGGCCGTAAATCTTATGCGCGGAAAACGACATCAGATCAACCTGCAATTCACTGAGATCAATCGCTATTTTCCCTACGCTTTGCGTCGCATCCACATGGAAAAGGATGCCCCGACTGCGGCACAGTTCGCCGATGGTCGCAATATCCTGTACCACGCCAATTTCATTATTCACCTGCATGATGGACACCAGAATGGTATCCGGGCGCAGCGCCGCTTCAATCGCCGCTGGCGGAATAACACCGTCGGCCTGAGGTGCCAGATAGGTGACGTCAAAACCTTCCGTTTCCAGCTGCGCACAGGTGTCCAGCACCGCTTTGTGCTCGGTCTGACTGGTAATAATATGATTACCTTTCGCGCGCTGTGCATGGGCAGCGCCTTTAATCGCCAGATTGTCAGATTCGGTGGCACCTGACGTGAAGACAATTTCACGCGGATCCGCATTAATCAGCTCAGCAATCTGGTTACGCGCCACATCCACGGCCTCTTCCGCCTGCCAGCCAAAACGGTGAGAGCGGGAAGCCGGATTACCGAAAGTACCGTCCAGTGTTAAACACTGCATCATTTTCTGTGCAACACGCGGATCAACCGGCGTGGTGGCAGAGTAATCGAGATAAACAGGTAATTTCATGGCAGGTAAGCTCCGGACTGCGCGTTCGGTTTCGAACGAAAGAATTAAAAAACGACATCCAGTTTAAAACGGGTTCACAGATTCTTAAAAGGGAAATGACGCTTTGCGGGCACTAATCGGTAAGAATTGACGTCATAAAAGCAAAAGCCCGCGGAAATCTGCATTTCCGCGGGCTTTTTAAATCAGTTATCAATGCTGACTAAGCAATTACGCTCGTAAGTTCACATTAATCGTTTCCATCTGTCGGCCATTCGGCTGACGACGGATTTCACCGTTCTGACGGTCGGCCACTTCCAGGATTTCCTGATTGTTGACCAGCTCTGCCAGCGTAATGTTGTTCAGGAAGCCGCTGATGCGCTCGCTCAGATCACGCCATAAGGTGTGAGTCAGGCAACGTTCGCCGTTCTGGCAGCCTTCTTTACCCTGACAACGGGTCGCATCGACGGATTCGTCAACGGCTGTGATCACAGCGCCCACGGCGATATCGCCAGCGTCTTTACCTAACAGATAACCACCGCCCGGCCCCCGAACACTGGCAACCAGACCATTTTTACGCAAGCGCGAGAAAAGCTGTTCCAGGTAAGAAAGGGAAATACCCTGGCGCTCAGAAATGTCAGCCAGGGGTACTGGTCCTTCCTGTGAATGCAGTGCAACGTCGAGCATAGCGGTCACGGCATAACGGCCTTTGGATGTCAGTCTCATAGCATGGTTACCTGTTTAAATGACTTAGAAATTCAATCGTGCGGAACATGTCAATGAGTCTGCCATTCCCGAGTAAAACAGTCAACTATTTAACCTAGTAATTTACTCAAGTATTACAGAGCGGGCAGAACCGCACGATGTCTGTCATTTACTGATAATCGACAACCCTTTAATAAAAAACCAAAAACGGGTGTTTTATAATCAAATTCCGATGCTTATTCTTTGTTGCTATGCGTCTTTTCAATCGACGTCAGGATACCGCGCAGGATGTTTAACTCCTGAGATTCAGGTCGTGCACGGGTAAACAGACGGCGTAATTTACTCATCACCTGGCCCGGATGCGCCTGACGAATAAAGCCAGTTTCCAGCAAGGTTTTTTCCAGATGCTGATAAAAACGCTCAAGATCATCGACCAGCGGATAAGGCGTTTCTTCATATTCAACGTGTGGTTTTGCCGCTTCCAGCAAGGCCAGATGTGCGACGCGCACTTCATAGGCAATAATCTGCACTGCCATCGCCAGATTCAGCGAACTGTATTCAGGGTTCGCCGGAATACAGACGTGATAATTACATTTTTGCAGTTCTTCATTGGTCAGACCGACGCGTTCGCGGCCAAACACCAGCGCCACCGGCGCGGTTTGTGCGGCTTTGGCACTGAACTCGCCGCATTCACGTGGCTCCAGCATCGGCCACGGCAAGGTGCGGGAACGCGCACTGGTGCCGATTACCAGGCTGCAACCGGCCAGTGCTTCGTCGAGCGTATCAACGATAGTCGCATTACCGATCACATCGCTGGCACCGGCAGATAAAGAGATGGCCTGAGAATCAGGTTTCACCAGCGGATTGACCAGATAAAGACTTGATAATCCCATGGTTTTCATGGCGCGGGCGGTGGAGCCCATATTGCCAGTGTGGGACGTTTCTACTAATACAATGCGGATATTGGGCAGCATAGGCACTCTTAGCCAGACGGAAAATCACAACAGCCTAACACAACGGTAGTTAATTTTCAGAACCCCTGCTATACTGCGCGCCGTTTCCCGTATTCCCGTTCTTTAACATCCTAGTTGGAAGATATCCATGCATCCGATGCTCACCATCGCCGTGCGCGCTGCGCGCAAGGCCGGTAACCTGATTGCCAAACATTACGAAACGCCAGACTCTGTAGAATCTACACAAAAAGGTACCAACGATTTTGTTACCAACGTAGACCGCGATGCAGAACACATGATTATCGATGTCATTCGCAAATCCTATCCAAAACACACCATCATCAGTGAAGAGTGTGGCGAGCTGGAAGGCGAAGACAAAGACGTACAATGGATTATCGACCCGCTGGATGGCACCACCAACTTCGTTAAACGCTTCCCACATTTCGCTGTTTCTATCGCCGTGCGCATCAAAGGCCGCACTGAAGTCGCGGTAGTTTATGATCCTATGCGTAACGAACTGTTCACCGCGAGCCGTGGTCAGGGCGCACAGCTGAACGGTTACCGTCTGCGCGGTACCAATGCGAAAGATCTCGACGGCACCATTCTGGCGACCGGCTTCCCGTTCAAAGCAAAACAACACGCCACCAGCTACATGAATGTGGTTGGCAAGCTGTTCACCGAGTGTGCTGACTTCCGTCGCACCGGTTCTGCTGCGCTGGATCTGGCCTACGTGGCCGCTGGCCGCGTTGACGGTTTCTTCGAAATCGCCCTCAAGCCATGGGATTTCGCCGGTGGTGAACTGCTGGTTCGTGAATCCGGCGGCGTGGTCACTGATTTTGTTGGCGGCCACAACCACTTCTCGTCAGGCAACATCGTTGCCGGCAACCCGCGCGTCGTTAAAGGTATTCTGATGACCATGCGTGATGAACTGAGCGAAGCGCTGAAGCGTTAATTGCGCTGACTATCAGTTAAAAAAAACGGACGTCCTTTCGGGCGTCCGTTTTTTTATGCCTGTTGTTTATGCACAGGAAGTTATCCCCTGAAGGGCCCGCCGGTGATCGGCGAAACGTCTCCGCCGCCGGTGCTGTACAGTAAAATGCCCGCCACCAGCAGCACAATTCCGCCGGTCAGTGCCAGCAGCGACCAGGTGATCCGCTGCCACGCCGCAGGTGTACGGCTGGCACTCAGTTTCACCGCCAGCGCGCGGCTGTAAAACACCAGTACGCCGATAAGTGATACGGTGAGCGAGGTGCCGAGAGCCATGGTGATCGCCGAAATCACGCCCCAGCTATACACGCCGATCACTTTGGCAAACAGCAACACCATGATCGCGCCGGAACACGGGCGTAATCCCATCGCCAGCACTATCGCTATCTGTGTGCGTAAATCTCCACCCGCCTGAAGCTGCTGATCGCTTGGGACATGCTGATGCCCGCAGCCGCAATGTTCATCGTGGACATGCATTTCATTGCCCATCGGCGACAGGCTGTGGATTTTCATAGCCGGTGCAGGACGCAAACTTTTTATCGTCTGCCACACCTTTTTCAGCGCGCGCCAGCACAGCAATACACCCAGCAACATCACCAGAATGAAACTGCCCCGCTCCATCCAGAAACTGCTCTGATGCAGCTGTCGTGAAGACAGTTGCAACACGCCAAGCACCACCGTGACCAGTAAAATCGCCACCAGCCCCTGCACAATCGCCGAAGCAAATGTCAGCTTCAGGCTGCTTTTCAGCCGTGAAGGATGCGTCGCCAGATAAGTGGTGATAACGATTTTGCCGTGCCCCGGCCCGATGGCATGGACCACACCGTAAATCAGGCTAAAACCGGCCAGCGTCATACCCGCCTGCATCGGATTTTGCTTCACCTGCCGCAGCAGCCCGGCCAGTTCCTGATGCAGTTCCCGTTGCCAGATAATGCTGCTAAGCAAAATGCGCGGCCAGTACTGGATTAACAGAAAAGCGCCGCCCGCCAGCAGCAACAGGAATATCGCCAGCGGCCAGAGATCGCGCCAGGACAGGGTTTTCGAGGGCGTGGCGATTAATGACATTCCAGCGTGACCTTCTGAGCAAATTGCTGACCAAGATCCATGTCTTCCGGCGGAGCATCTGCCTTATCGAGTGACAGAGCATAATTTTGCAGCGAGGCATCCGGCTTCGGCGTAAACAGCGCCAGCGTACAGCGTTTTTCCAGTTCCGGCGGCAGGTGCAGCGCGGTTTTGTCTTTATACGTCATATCGACAAAGTACGACGGATCGAAAGTGGAGAACTCCATCGGCTTGCCTTCCAGCGCTTGCGGTTTTGCCAGCGGCAGAACGAATTCCAGCACGGCCTGATCGCCTTTGCGGGAAAGCTGATATTCGCTGGGTAAATCGAGATATTTCACCGGTTTTCCCTCACGATAAAAGTCAGTGAAATAGTGCTGACTGAGTACCCGCGCCATCACTTCTGCCGCCAGTTTCTTCCAGATATCCGAACCCGGTTTGGCATTCTGCGCGTCGTACAGTAAATCTGCCGAGGTGATTTCATCCATCGTCCAGACCATTTTCAGCCCGGTCAGCGAGGTTTCATTTGCTACGAGCGTGGTCTGCATATCAATAAAACTGTGCGGGTGCGCCAGCACCGTTGCGGGCAGGCAGAACAGCGCAGCGCCCAGCCATCTGGCGTAACGGGAAAAAGGCCGGTTCCGGGCCTGGTGTAACGTCATTTCCATATCAGCGCCATAATATTGTTACTAAGTAACAGTATTTTGCTGTGCATTTAAGCGGTCGTCAAAAATATCTGTGATCTGAGTTGTAAGCCGGAGTAAAACCCAATCCCCGCGCCTTATTGCGGGCATTGCCTTTGCTATGCTTGACTAATAATTTCAGGTGATACCTTTCCGGTAGGTGATATGAATCCAGACAAACAGCCCTCCCCTGCGCTTTCCGCTACGCAACGCCGTTGCCACGTGTTGCTGATGCTGTACGCGCCGCTGACGGCGGTTCAGCTGGAGATCATCAGCGAAATTAACGGCGTCGGATTAGGCACGACGTGGGAAGATCTGGCGGAAGTGACCTGCGAAATTCAGCGGATCCATCAGCTTGATGTGCTGCAATACAGCGAAAAAGAATGCCGCATTCAGGGCGATGCGCTGGCACAGCGGCTGTGTTTATTTCAGGGATTGCGCCGGACGTTGCGCATTTCGCCGGACTTTGTTTCCCGCCATTTTATCCCGTGGCTGCATATCGCTTTCGAAGGCCAGACCTGCCCGAAGGCGGCATTGCGCACCGACATTCTCGGCATGGTGCTGGAAGATTCCGGTGCGCTGTTACCCAAACCGCTCAGCGGGCATGACCGCCAGCTGATGCTGATTTGTCTGCAATATTGTCTGTGGCAAAACAACGGCGCGACCGGTCTGCGTTTCACCGAACAACAGCGCCGCTGGCTGCGCGAAAAGCCCGAATATCCGGCGGCCCGTGAGCTGTTTATCCAGCTACAGGAACTGAGCAACGGCCTGCTGGATGACTGCGAGTGTGAGTTTTTCACCCTGATGTTACGGATGCTGAAAATCCACAGTTACCAGAGTTCCGGTTCGACGGAAGATCAGCGGCTGTTGTTAGAAATTGAGAACATGGTGGCGCGTTTTCAGGACATCGCCGGGATGAAGTTCAGCAGCTATGAAGGGCTGGTCGGCCAGCTTTTCGCCCATCTTGGCCCGGCAATTGAACGCTGTCATTTCGGTATTGGCATCGACAATCTGATGCAGGATGAAGTTAACCGCATGTATCCGCGTCTGGTGCGAACCACCCGCGAGGCGTTACGGGGTTTTGAACACGAATATCTCATTACGCTTTCAGAAGATGAAATCGGGCTGGTGGCGATCACTTTCGGCGCATGGCTGATGCAGGGTAATGCCTTGCAGGAAAAACAGATCCTGCTGCTGACCCATGATAATCCAGAGCTGGAAGAGGCCGTTGAACAGCAGATCCGCGAAGCCACGCTGCTGCCGCTGAACATCAAGTATCAGACTCTGGCGGATTTCTATAAATTCGGTGCCCCGAGCGGCGTGGCGATGATTGTCACGCCTTACGCCACCCGCAGCACCGACGCCGACCCGCTGGTGATCCACACACAATTGCCGCTGGCAAAAGAGCAGCGAAAACGTATCCGCTCGCTGCTCGAAGCCCCCTAGCGGGCGGAAACCTCTGGCGCTGACGGCGTAACCGCCGGGCGAAGGAAAATCGCCGGCACCGCCAGCAGCGCCATCACCCAGAACAATCCGGCATGCAGATGTTCGAACAGGAAACCGGACACCATGGTCATCACCGCCACGCCGCCGCCCATCGCCAGCGCGGAATAGACCGATTGCAGACGGATCACCTGATCGCGTGGCCGTGCGGCGATGAACCGCATGCCTGCCAGATGGCAAACCGTAAACGTGCCGCAGTGCAAAATCTGTATCACAATCAGCCACGGCAGCGCGGTAAACGCCCCCATCAGTCCCCAGCGGACCACCCCGCAGAACGCCGACAGCAACAGGAGATCCCGCGCCGACCAGCGCCGGAACAACTGATGGCTGAAAGTAAACACCAGCACTTCCGCCACTACGCCCAGCGACCATAGATAACCAATGGTCGTTGAGGAATAGCCGACATCCTGCCAGTAAATCGCGCTGAAACCGTAATACGCCGCATGCGCGCCCTGCAACAGCGTGACGCACAGCAAAAAGCGCCAGACCGGTTTTTCGCCGAGCAATGCTTTCCACGAAATACCCGGCGCACCGCTTGACCGCGGCTCCCCCGCCGGTTTCACGCTCGGGCGCAATAACATCCCGAGCAGCATTGCCGCTACGCCTGCGGTCAGCGTATAGAGAATCGCGTTATGACCATACACCTCAACCAGTTTGCCGGTCACTGCGGAACCGATCACAAACGCAATGGAACCCCAGACCCGCACCTTGCCGTAATCCATATTGATCTGGCGTTGCAGCGTACCCGCCAGCGCATCAGTCAGCGGCACCAGCGGACCAAAAAACAGACTGAAACCAGCAATGTTGATCATCAGCCACGCCCAGCCGTTGCCAAACCAGAAGCCAACGGCAAACGCCAGCGTGAGCAGCGCCAGAATACGCAGGCCGGTAATGAGATAAGAAGGATCTTTAATGGATGGCGAAATGATTAACGTGCCGAGAAAACGGGCGACCAGACCCGCGCCGAGCAGCAGGCCGATGCTTTCGGAGGAGATGCCCTCGCCTTTTAGCCATAAGCCCCAGAAAGGAAGAAAAATACCGTAACTGAAAAAATAGGTGAAATAACTGAGTGCAAGCCAGCGCGTGGAACGCAATTCCATAAATCCTCCGGTGTGAGGCCAATACATTGACAAAGCTCACAATCGCTAGCAATCCGCAGACGCTTTCTTACTCCAGTAATGTCTGCCAGCTCACAAATTCTGATACATGCCCATAAAAAAACCCGCCGGAGCGGGTTTTAGCAGCTGAACGGCTTCGCAAATATTACGCGTAAACCGGGAAGCGTGCACAGATGTCGAGAACTTTCTGTTTAACGCGTTCGATGGTCGCTTCGTCGTTCACGTTGTCCAGCACGTCACAGATCCAGCCAGCCAGTTCACGTGCTTCAGCTTCTTTGAAGCCGCGACGAGTCACGGCCGGAGTACCGATACGCACACCGGACGTCACAAACGGGCTCTTAGGATCGTTAGGAACGCTGTTTTTGTTCACGGTGATGTTAGCGCGCCCCAGAGCGGCATCGGCTTCTTTACCGGTCAGGTTTTTATCCACCAGATCCATCAGGAACAGGTGATTGTGCGTGCCGCCGGAAACCACTTTGTAGCCGCGTTCCAGAACCACCGCCACCATAGCCTGTGCGTTTTTAGCCACCTGCTGCTGGTAAATTTTGAACTCAGGTTCCATCGCTTCTTTCAGTGCTACCGCTTTACCGGCAATCACGTGCATCAGCGGGCCGCCCTGACCACCCGGGAAGACGGCAGAGTTCAGTTTTTTGTAGAATTCTTCGTCACCGCCTTTCGCCAGAATCAGACCGCCGCGTGGGCCAGCCAGGGTTTTGTGCGTGGTGGTGGTCACGATGTGTGCATGCGGAACCGGGTTCGGGTAAACGCCCGCAGCAATCAGACCGGCAACGTGTGCCATGTCAACGAAGAAGTAAGCACCCACGCTGTCGGCGATTTCACGCATTTTTGCCCAGTCAACAATACCGGAGAATGCGGAGAAACCACCGATGATCATTTTCGGTTTATGCGTTTCGGCCTGACGTTTCACGTCTTCGTAATCAATGTCGCCGCTTTCGTCGATACCATAAGGCACCACGTTATACAGTTTACCGGACAGGTTAACCGGTGAACCGTGAGTCAGGTGACCGCCATGTCCAAGGTTCATCCCCAAAATGGTGTCGCCCGGTTGCAGCAGCGCGGTGTATACCGCAAAGTTGGCCTGTGAGCCGGAGTGTGGCTGAACGTTGGCGAAATCGGCACCGAACAATTCTTTTGCACGGTCGATAGCCAGTTGTTCAACGATGTCGACGTACTCACAACCACCATAATAACGTTTGCCCGGATAGCCTTCGGCATATTTGTTGGTCAGTTGCGAACCCTGAGCCTGCATGACACGCGGGCTGGTATAGTTTTCTGACGCAATCAGCTCGATATGTTCTTCCTGACGAACAACTTCTTTTTCCATTGCTGCCCACAGCTCAGCATCATAATCGGCAATGTTCATTTCACGCTTTAACATCCGCATCTCCTGACTCAACAAACTAAAAATAAACGCCCCTTCCGGGTTCTGCGCCACAGTGTAAATGTTTAAGCGGCCTTCGGATAGGGTCAGCTTGAGGTTTTTAGGCAAACGATTGGCTCCAGATACAGCAAGGCTTTGATCTGCGAACCTCTGTCCATGATCAAGAGATATTTATTCACCTGATCATGTACAAATTTCAGCTTTGTGACTCAGCACTCTACCGGAAAAGCCCTTACCCCTTTAGGGGGTGTTTACAGAATTTGTGGGTTTATATAAGATGCATTTAAAATACATGTTTAAATATAATCATCACAGACACGGAGTTCACCATGCTTGATTCAGCCACTATCGCCACCGTTAAATCCACCATTCCATTGCTCGCTGCCACCGGCCCGAAGCTGACCGCACATTTCTATGACCGCATGTTTGCGCATAATCCCGAGCTGAAGGACATCTTCAATATGAGCAACCAGCGCAACGGCGATCAGCGTCAGGCGCTGTTTGATGCCATCTGCGCTTACGCCGCTAATATTGAAAATCTGGCGGCGCTGCTGCCTGCAGTGGAACGCATCGCGCAAAAACACACCAGCTTCACCATCCAGCCTGAGCAATACAATATTGTCGGCGCTCACCTGCTGGCAACGCTGGATGAAATGTTCAGTCCGGGTCAGGAAGTGCTGGATGCGTGGGGCAAAGCCTATGGTGTGCTGGCAAATGTATTTATTAACCGCGAAGCCGAAATTTATCAGGACAGTGCAGAAAAAACCGGTGGCTGGCGTGGTACACGCGAATTCCGCATCGCCGAAAAACAGCCGCAGAGTGAGCTTATCACCTCTTTCCTGCTGGAACCTGTCGATGGCAAACCGGTGGCTGACTTCCGGCCGGGACAATATCTGGCGGTGTATATCCGTGACGCCTCGCTGGAAAATCAGGAAATTCGTCAGTATTCCCTGACACAGGCACCGAACGGCAAAACCTACCGCATCGCGGTAAAACGCGAAGGTCAGGGCGCGGTGTCCAGCTTCCTGCATAATTTTGCGCAGCCGGGCGACATCATTCATCTGGCCGCCCCGCACGGTGATTTCTTTATGGATATCAGCGATACCACGCCGGTGGCGCTGATTTCCGCCGGTGTCGGTCAGACGCCGATGTTAGGCATGCTTAATACACTGGCAGAGCACGGACACCATGCCCCGGTTCAGTGGCTGCACGCAGCAGAAAACGGCGCGGTGCATGCGTTTGCCGGTGAAGTGACAAGCGCGCAGGGTCGTCTGCCGCAACTGGAAAGCCATGTCTGGTATAACCAGCCACAGACGAACGATTTACCCGGTGAACATTTTCAGTATGAAGGGCTGATGGATCTGAGCAAAGTCAGCGATCAGCTGAGCGATCCGGCGATGCATTTCTATTTGTGCGGCCCGGTTGGCTTTATGCAGTTTGCGGCAAAACAACTGCTGGCGATGAACATCAGCGAAGCGAACATTCATTACGAATGCTTCGGCCCGCATAAAGTGATTTAATCCCTGCACGAAAAGAAAAAGGCTGACACAGAGTGTCAGCCTTTTTTATTTGCCGCATCAGTATGGATTAATGACGGCGGCGACGTCGCACCAGGAACAGCAAAATCAGCAGAATAATCACCAGCCCGGCAATGCCCATTCCCCAGTGCGCCAGTTCCAGCAGCGGCGAAGGCGTGCCGCCTGCGCGTAATTCCTTCACCCTCTCCGGCGTCACTTTCGCCTGATCGTTACCAAACTGCTGCAACAACTGATTGCTCAGTGTGGCAACCTGCGTATCTGACAGCAAATGCTCAAACGCCGGCATCGCGACATCTTTGCTTTCCGGCCCACGCTGCACGCCATGCAGGATCGCCATCACCAGATTGTCGCTGTTCAGATGTCCCAGCGCGGTGTTATTTATCAGCGACGGCAAACCACCGTCCTTACTGCCCCGCCCGTCGGGCTGATGACAACTGGCGCAATAGCCGTCATACACCTGCCAGCCGGTCATTTTATCGGCACCGGCTGGACGCGGAACACCACGCAGAGTATCAACGTAAGTTGCCGGTGATCCGAACTGATCGGCGGCTCTCGCCTGCCCTTCCTGAGTGACCGGCGTGGTCTGTTTCAGCCAGACGGCAATCGCCTGTAAATCACTGTCGCTCAGATGGCTCAGGCTGTGATCGATAGCTTCCGCCATCGGCCCTGCCGCCTGCGCTTTACCCGGCACATGACCGGTTTTCAGGTAACCGGCGATTTCATCCGTGCTCCAGTTGCCAATACCGCTGACGGCATCCGGGGTGATATTCGGCGCAAACCAGGTGCCCAGACTGCTGCCACCCAGCGCTTTATCGCCCTGCTCCGCCATCAGCGCATTACGCGGCGTATGGCAGGTGCTGCAGTGCGCGAGGGCTTCCCCCAGATACGCCCCGCGGTTCACCTGATCGCTTTTCGACGGATCGGCTTTAAACGCGCCTTTCTCGAGGAACAGCAAATTCCAGCCCGCCATCGACAAACGCACGTTGAACGGGAACGGCAGCGCGGTCGGCGTTGACGGCACATCCACCGGTTGCACGCCCTGCATGAAATAGGCGTACAGCGCTTTCATGTCGTCATCGCTGATTTTGGCATACGAGGTATACGGCATTGCCGGATACAGATTCGCGCCGTCGCCGCGCACGCCATCGCGCACCGCGTGTTCAAACTGTTCCAGCGTGTAATTGCCGATGCCGTCCTTTTTAGACGGCGTGATGTTGCTCGAATAAATGGTGCCCAGCGGCGTCGCCAGCCCGAGACCTCCGGCGAATGGCTTACCGCCTTCGGTGGAATGGCAGGCCACGCAGTCACCGGCTACTGCGATATATTCGCCTTTCCTGATCAGCGCATCCTGTTGCGGCGACAACGCGGCATAAGCTGCGCCCGCACTGAGGCTCAGGCCAAAGGCCAGCAACGCGCCCGTCAGACGTTTTTGAGTTAAACGGTTCAGAGTCATGTCAGTCAGCCTATAGCGCAGTTTTGGCAAGATGGTCAGCGGTACGTAACGCCAGGGCGACCGCAGTCAGCGTCGAGTTGACCGTGGCAGACGTCGGCATTACGCCGGTACTGGTGATGAACAGATTTTCATGGTCATGAGTGCGTCCGAACGCATCCACCACGGAATCTTTCGGGTCATGCCCCATGCTCATCGTACCGGTAATATGCTGGTTATTGCCGTAAACGCCCGGCTTGCTGAAGCGCAAATTGGTGCCGCCCATCAGTCTGGCAATCTCAGTGTATTCCTTCACGGCGCGCGCCATACCGCGATGCACATAATCGTCCATGTGGTAAATCGCCGCCGGTTTCGGGATGCCCAGTTTGTCTTTTTTGTCGCTGAGAATGATGCGGTTGTCGTAGTTCGGCAACTGCTCCATCACGTTTTTCAGGCTGGTCTGGTGCGATGCCCGGCGACGAATTTCGTTATCCAGGCTGATGCCGTAAACGCCTTCCGCCAGCAGATCCTGCGTGACCGATTGCACCTGGGAAGAGTTGGCGATATCGATACGGAACGAGGCATAATCTTTGCGGAAATCGCCGTCGCGCAGGCTGTTGATAGAGGCCGGACTCATTGGCCCGCGGCCCGCCCACAATGGTTCTTCGGTTTCAAACGTCAGAGAATTACTCGGGTGATCCATCAGATGACGCCCGACAGTGCCGGAGCTGTTGGCCAGCCCGTCCGGATATTTATCACTGGCGGAAATCAGCAACAGTTTCGGGCTTTCGATACCGTTGGCAGCCAGCACAAAGTTTTTTGCCGTGACTTTATGCTCGCCTTTATCCGGGTCGTAATAATGCGCGGCGACAATGCGGCCTTTTTCGTCATGCTCCAGACGGTAAACCACCGCGCTGGTGATCAGTTTTGCACCCGCCGCTTCAGCAGCCTGCGCGGCGATGCCGCCATGATATTGCGCGTCAATCGGGCAAATCGGCATACAGTTATTGTTACCGCAACAGGCCGGACGCCCGTCGTAGTTACGGCTGTTACGGGCGGTGGTGTTGACGATCACGTCATAGCCGCCCGGTGCCAGACGCTCGCGAAAGCGCTGTTGCAGCCAGGATTCGGCGACCGGCTCCATCGGGAAAGGCTGGCTGCGCGGTGAGCCGTTATCGGGCGCACCGGAGACGCCCATTTTCACTTCAGCTTCGTAATAAAACGGTTCCAGTTCGTCATAGGATAACGGCCAGTCACGCCCCACGCCGTACAACGTTTTGATCTTCATATCGTTTGGCAGAACGCGCCACGCCTGCGCCGCCCAGTGCCAGGTGGTGCCGCCCATAATACGGATATATTCCGCCGGGAACGGATACGGCCCCTGCTGTTGCAGATAATCATTATCTTCCGGTTTATAGACCGGATGCGGTGACCAGTCCGAGTACGGATATGGCGACATAAAGTCTTTTTTGCGCGGCGAATTACGGAAGTTTTCAGTCAGCGTACCGCGATCAATGCGCGGGCCGGATTCCAGAATAATGACGGAGATGCCCTGCTTTGCCAGACGCTGTGCGACCAGCGAGCCACAGATCCCCGAGCCGATGACAACGACGTCAGCGGAAAGTTGTTTACTCATTGCTTAACCCTTTTTGAATGTTATTTTCAGACAGGCTGTTTTGCCCAGGTGCCGTATGCACCGTAGGCATAGCTCGGCGGATTGAGGTGATCGCGTACCGCGACGTTCATCAGCGCGTTTTCATACGCCAGACAAACCGCCTGTTTGCCATCGCCGACCACGCCGAGATACCACGCCTGAAGGATGCTGCGCGGCAGTTTCGCCAGCGCCGGTTGCTGTGCGTCCAGCGTTTTTTGCAAATCAGCGGCATCAATGTGATTTGCCGTGATAAACGCCTGCAAAGCCTGAACCTGTGCGGTGAAATCCGGGTACAGCGCTAACATCGTCTGGTAATAACGTTCAGAAAGGGCCGGATCCAGTTGGTCGTGCCCGGTCAGATACAGTGAGAGTTGAGTGAAATCCTGTTTTGCCTGTGACAAACCGGCAACCGGCGCAGCATAGACCGGGCTGAGCAGCAGCTTATTCATCAGCGGAACGGAAAGCGCCGCCAGTGCGCCCCCTAAAAATACGCGACGGGAAATGCGTATGGGTTTTTCTTGTGGTGACATTGCAAAGCCTTTTGAATGGGTGTGAAAACCACGATCAACGGAGATCAATCCACACCAGTTCCGGCCGCCCGATACTTTCACCCTGAATTGTTTTAGTGGGTGACTACAACGTATCTGACAAGTATTTCGAACTGGTATAACAACAAACGTGATTTTACTCTCACTTTTTCAATGAAGTCACAATAAAAACCCCACAAGATTCACATAAAAATAACAAATAGCATTTTTTGTGGTGATTACGGGAAGGAGTTTTACAGGGCGCTGAACAGCATTAAGGAATAAAAACAAAATAAACAAAGGCCTGGGGAATAATTGATTAAAAACTGATTGGTATAACAAGATGGGACAAACGGAGAGGGACAAACGGAAAGTAAAAACTCAGGGCCGGTAACCTGACATTACCCGCCCTGATGAAACATTAAATCGCTTCTTCGTCCTGCTCGCCGGTACGGATGCGCACCACACGCGCTACATCAAACACGAAGATTTTACCGTCACCGATTTTACCGGTCTGGGCGGTCGTCATAATGGTTTCCACGCAGGTATCCACGATGTCATCCGCCACGACAATTTCGATTTTCACTTTCGGCAGGAAATCGACCATGTATTCAGCACCACGGTACAGTTCGGTGTGACCTTTCTGACGGCCAAAGCCTTTCACTTCGGTCACGGTCATTCCGGTAATCCCGACTTCAGCCAGTGCTTCACGGACATCGTCGAGTTTGAATGGTTTGATAATCGCATCAATCTTTTTCATGGCGGACCCTTATAATCATTCGTTTGCTCTCCGCCTTCCTGAGCGGCAGCATGGTTCACAATCTGGTTTCGGATGCCGGAGGCATGCGAAGGCGCTAAAGGTATCATAGTTCAGCGACAGGAATGTACCTCAGGCCTCTGAAAGTAAATTCCCGTTACTCTTTAAAATCGGTGGCTTCCAGCTCATGGCGGGACAGCAACTTGTAAAACTCGGTGCGGTTACGCCCGGCAATACGTGCTGCCTGCGTCACGTTGCCTTTGGTGATTTGCAGCAGCTTGCGCAGATAATTCAGCTCGAACTGATTACGCGCATCGGCAAACGTCGGCAGAGCGGTGTTTTCTCCTTCCAGCGCCTGTTGCACCAGAGCTTCGCTGATCACCGGTGCAGACGTCAGCGCCACGCATTGCTCGATGACATTCACTAACTGGCGCACATTGCCCGGCCAGCTGGCGGCCATCAGCCGTTTCAGCGCATCCGTCGAAAAGCTGCGCACAAAAGGTTTATGCCGCTGCGCCGCGATACGCAGCAGATGATTGGCCAGCAGCGGAATGTCTTCTGATCTTTCACTCAGCGTCGGCAACTTCAGGCTGACGACGTTAAGGCGATAAAACAGGTCTTCGCGAAATTCACCCTTCTCCATCGCTTTCGGCAAATCACGGTGTGTCGCAGAAATAATGCGCACATCCACATCAATATCCTGATTGCTGCCCAGCGGGCGCACCTTGCGCTCCTGCAACACGCGAAGCAATTTTACCTGCAGCGACAGCGGCATATCGCCGATTTCATCGAGGAACAACGTGCCACCGGTTGCTGCCTGGAACAGCCCTTCCCGGCTGCTCACCGCGCCGGTAAATGCCCCTTTGGCGTGACCAAATAATTCGGATTCCAGCAACTGTTCCGGCAACGCGCCGCAGTTAATGGCAATAAAGGCTTTCTTGCCACGCGGGCTGGCACCGTGAATGGCCTGCGCCAGCACTTCTTTACCGGTGCCACTTTGGCCGTTAATCAGCACGCTGACATCAGACTGCGCGACCATATTGGCCTGTTCAAGCAGGCGCAACATGATCGGGCTGCGGGTGACAATCGATTCGCGCCAGCTTTCATCGGCCGACGGGCTGGACTGCGCCAGTGCTTCATCTATCGCTTTATACAGCGCATCACGGTCAACCGGTTTGGTGAGGAATCCAAATACGCCCTGCTGGGTGGCGGCGACCGCATCGGGAATAGAACCGTGCGCCGTCAGAATGATCACCGGCATGCCTGGCTGGAATTTCTGGATTTCGGCGAACAGCGCCATGCCATCCATTTCATCCATGCGCAAATCGCTCAGCACCAGATCAATACGTTCGCGGTGCAGCAAGCGCAACGCTTCAGCACCGCTTTCCGCCGTGGTGACGCGAAAACCTTCGCTGGTCAGGCGCATGCCCAGCAGTTTTAACAGGCTGGGATCATCATCAACCAGCAATAAGCTGGCAGCTTTACGTATCGTCATTTTGCGTTCTGATCCTTAGCGGGCGGCGCATAGGTTTCGGCAGGTTTGACCGGATTACCGGAAGCCGCTTTCGCAGGTGCGGTGGCATCATTATCCGGCAAATCCCCCTGAATCTGTTTACGCGAGGAAAGCTGGCGCTCGATGTCGGTCAGATTTTCCAGCTTACGCCGCGTATCCGCAAGGTTGTTTTCCAGCACCTGCCGTGCGGCGGCCATCGACTGAAGTTTTTCTTCATTCAACACCTGCTGACGGGCGTTACGGGCTTTTTCATCCCCCAGCACCACCTGCAAATTCTGGCGCTCACGCCATAACTGCACCAGCGGGCGAATCGAACCCGGCATCTGGCCACGGTACTCGCTCACTTTCGCCAGCAATGCGCGACGCTGTTGCTGATCGGGATCCGCACCGGCGAGCAGGATGCTTTGTTTAAACACCCGTTCCCAACTTGTGGCCGGGATCTGCTGCGCCTGGTAACGCGCCTGCGCATCACTCATCCGGTCAGCGCAGTCCATCGCCCGCAACCAGTACAGCGAATTGGTCAGTGCGTCATTATCATCCAGCGCCCAGAGGGTTTCACAGGGCGCGATACGAAAGTCTATCACTTTGCTGTCAGGCACGACCTGATCGGAAACGTGCTGATAATAGGGGTTATTGGCAGAATGCGGCACGCAGCCTGCCAGCACCAGCGGAGCACTCAATAAGATTATCCGGCAGCGTGACAGCGCATGCAGCCAGCCTGAAAATTTCATCATTATTCATTCTTCTCAGCCGTCAGGGGCAATTCGATACGAAAACAGACGTCCGCATCCTCAACGGCAACCAGTTGCAGCTCTCCATGCATGCGGCGAATACAGTCCTGAGCAATACTCAACCCCAGACCGCTGCCTTTTACAGCCCCTTTCCTCTGCTGGCTACCCTGGTAAAAAGGTTCAAAAATCATCGCGCGCTCGGCCTGCGGGATCGGTATACCCGTGTTCGCCACCTCGATCATCACCCGTTCGTTTTCCTGCCGGCTGCGGACCCAAATAGTACCGGATTCAGCCCCATAGTGCACCGCATTGGAATAGAGATTATCCAGTACCCGCCTGAGTAAAGTCGGTTCCGCCAGACATCGGGGTGCGCCGATCATCACCTCAGTGCGAATTTTTTTTGCGCGGGCAGGCAGGCTGTTAGCGGTCACGACGTCATCGACCAGCGCTTTAACATCGACAACCACACTCAGCGTCGGCGCATCAGCCAGTTTGCGGTTGTAATCGAGCAGTTGTTCAATCAGCGTTTGCAGGTGGCGGCTGCTGTTATTAAGGATAGCCACCACCTCTTTTTGGTCCGGCGTCAGCCGCCCGGCCACTTCATCCGCCAGCAGTTCGGTGCCTTCGCGCATGCTGGCAAGAGGGGTTTTGAGTTCATGAGAAATATGACGCAGGAATTCATGGCGTTGTGACTCCAGCCACGCAAGACGTTCACTCAGCCAGACGATGCGCTGCACCAGCGATCGGATCTCCCGCGGCCCTTTAAAGCGGGTCACATCGCCCAGATTACGCCCTTCTCCCAGCCGGTTGATCATACGTTCGACACCTTTCACCGGCCCGATAATCATGCGGGTGAACAGCACCACCAGCGCACCGCTGAGCAGAAAAAGCACCAGCGCCTGCCAGCCAAAGAACTGGCCGCGTTCGGCAATCGCGCGCTGAAGCTGTTGTCCGCGTGAGAACACCACTTCGCGCGTCGCCTGGACCATCTCAGCATTGGTGCGCGAGAAATTTTCCAGTCGGGCGGCGGAGTCTTTATCCGGTGAGTTATTCAGGCACGTCGGTTGTGTCAGCTGCGTCAGCAAGGTGCGCAGCGTCTGGTAATAGCTTAGATCCGGCAACACAGAGGCATGCGCATCCAGTAACTGGGCATATTGTTTATGCTGATTCTGATAAAGACGGGAAAGCGTCGGATCGTCGAGGACGCAATACTGGCGATAACTGCGCTCCATTTCCAGCGCAATACCGGACATTGATTCACTGCGACGCGCGTCACTCAGCGTGGTGCGGTTGATACGCGCCGCCTGCCGGCTGAGCTGATCCAGGCTGTCGTACGCCTGATAGGCCAGCACCAGCAAGGGTAGCATCACCAGCAGGAAAGCCATCAGGACCAGCTGACGTAACGAGCCGGGGAATAAACGTCCTCTTTTCAACGCATTCATCTCATTGACCACAGATAAAGTCATGCTAGCGGACAACGGTTTAAACAGCCAGTGTCACAGAGGATATGAAGGGGGTGTAAAAAGGCAAAGTATGAAGGGTTGGCCTGCTGAAACTTCTTCAGAAAATTCAGCAGGCCGGAAGAGGTGGTGCCTCACTCAACGTGTCGTTCGATGCTTGATAACGTGCTTACGCAACGATTATCGGTCGGGTGAACGATAGGCACCGTTTCTTTGGCGTCATTCGGACATTATGAGCATATCAACGCTTTCGCGTGAGCCAATCATAATCAGGTGAATGAGCAACTGCTGCAATCTAGCAGAATGCGTGCCAACTTTAAAGGTAAATTTTCAACACCATGAATTTAAATGATTTTTATTTTAAAAGTATTTTATGGCATCTGCACAAAGCGCTATACATTGTTGAAAAAACACCCGGCGTGTCGCCAAAACCCAACAATATTCATCGGACTTATTCAAACAGTTAATTATCAATCAGTTAAACGTCTCCAAATGACGACAACACATAACGCGATTGTCGTCATTTTATGACACACCCCATTTTGCAGGGGATAGCGCCGTACCGTCGCATAAAATATACGCAATGAAAAAATCTGCCGATTTGACGGGCACTTATATATCCCGTTAAAGAGTCACTTTAATATCAATATTCTTAAGAAGTGATTAAGTCATTAAAAAAATCTCTTATGTTATATTTTCCACAATATTACCCCAGCAGTTGATCAGCGAGATTATTATGTTTTTCCATAAAAAGTCAGGGATTCATTTTATTAAAAAAGAGGATATTAAACATTCATCCGGAGAGAAGGAAACAATACTCAACAGCTGGCGATTTTTGCCAAAAAACCTTGTTCTGGTTCATGCCTTTGAAGGCGAAGAAAATCCGTTTTGTCAGCACCGCGCCGAGTCTCTTTTAAACAGTTGGGATATTATCAGTACATCACTGGTTGACTTAAAAGATATCAAACCCCTAACCAAAATTAAACGCTATACCGGGATGTACTGTACCACAGCTTTAATTCTGGACGTCCCGGTACAGAATATTCTTGGGACGCATCCGACTGACGTCTGGTTTCCTAATCACATCGGGCGTAAAAATGACTATGCCGCGGGAAGGATTATCGATGCCTCAGCTCTTAGCCGGGCGATATTCCGGGGAGAAGGCAAAGACGATTACCATTGTGAAGGAGGATATCAGCGGCTGCTGACACCTCAGGCGCTTCTGTCAGAAGATAAAAAAACACGCTCTGTCGAATCACATAATGAGGTACTCATTATCGGTCGCCCGGGAGTTAAGTTATATGCTGGTCTGCCGGCAACACAAAGTATCCGGGTGCGCAAAATAGTCGTTGTCGAACAGACAGAGAGTAACGATATGTATGATTATTATGCAGGCTCACCGGAAATCGTCGCAGCTAAAGCAGCAGAAATCAACAAAGTAGAATACGAAATAATTTGAGTAACTGGCGACACGCACGGAACGCGCCGCTGATGAAATAACAATAAAGACAACCGCAGATTTTATAAAAAGACTGACGATTTCTGGAGTAATATTATGCCATTTTTTAAAAAAAAGAACTCTAAACCAATCCCTGAAGAACTGCAGTTAACAGAGCAGGAAAATAAAAAAACGCGGGATATGCAGAGAGCAGCAACATTGCAAAGTTGGGCGGTTCTTCCCGAAAATCATGTTTTGGTTCATACCTTTCAATTGCATATAAGTCCCTTCTGCCATCAGAATGCGGCGTCACTGTTGAATAGCTGGGATATCTTCAGCGCGTCGCTGATTGATTTAAAAGACATTAAACCTCTGACAAGCGCCACATCACGATATACCGGAATGTTTCACAACGTCGCGCTGGTACTTGAAGTACCACGACAAAATATACTCGGGACATTCCCGCATGACGTGTGGTTTATCAACCATGCTGGTCGGAAAGATTATAGCCCTACAGGGCCGGTGATCAGGCCCTATGAACTTGTGGACTGTATAAGGAGCGGAAGAGGGGTAGAGAATTACAAATGTGCCGGTGGATATCAGCAACTCCTTACCCCCACCCGACTTATGATTAAAGATAAAATCTTCCGCAAAGATCATAGCCACAATGAAATTCTGGTCATTGGCAAGTCGGGTCTCAATTTATATGCAGGGCTTCCGCCGACACAACCGATCCGGGTGACCAAGGTACTAGCCGTCGATAAAACTCTTTTCCCTAACCACGGTAATGTACATTTTGATCAAATGAAGACAGCGGAAGAGATTGGAAAATATGTTGCCCGGCTCAACAACGTGCCCTTTGAAATCCTCTGAGGCAGCGCCCGGATCAATGCTCACTAAAGCCCAGTGAATTGGGCGTCGGCACCGGCTGTTCGCAATCTGCCGGATTATCCGCTTTCGCCGGATCACAGATTACCGCCTGTGGCGGCAGGAAAATATGGTCGAGGATCGCTCGTGCCGTCGGTCCTGCAACAACCCCGTCGCCGCCGCCATTTTCCATGATTAACGCCATCACTACTGTCGGGTGCTTATAAGGCGCAAATGCCGTATAGAAAATATGGTCGCGCAGACGTACCGGCGTCATTTTGGCGTTATACACCTGATTTTCGCGCAAACTGAATACCTGAGATGTCCCGGATTTCGCCGCAATCTGATAAGGCGCGGTGTGGAAAAGTTTATAACCGGTGCCGTTCGGGAAGTTAGCCATCCCGAACATGCCGTTTTTCACAATGCCCCAGATCGGCGATTTCGGATCAGCAATTTGCTGCGTCGGTGGCATCTTATAAGGGGTGATCACTTTGCCACTTTTTGCAGAATACAGCAGATGCGGCGTTTCCAGCTTGCCGTTATTTACCAGCGCGCTCAGCGCCCGCACCATCTGAATCGGCGTCGCCACCCAGTAGCCCTGACCGATACCCACCGAGACGGTATCCCCCTGGAACCAGCCTTTTTTGTGAACCTTCATTTTCCACTCACGGCTCGGCAGTACACCGCTATATTGCTCATCCAGATCAATGCCAGTTGACTGACCATAGCCAAATTTACTGAGCCAGGTATGGATACGGTCTATGCCCATTTCATAGGCTACCTGATAGAAGAAAGTATCGGCAGACTCTTCGATAGCTTTGGTCACATTCAACATGCCGTGACCGGTTTTCAACCAGTCGCGGTAATGGCGCGTGGTGCCCGGCAGCGTCCAGGTCGGCGCACCGAAGAAAGTGGTTTGTGGCGTGATTACCCCTTCAAACAGCGCCGATGTCGCCATAAAAGGTTTCACCGTCGAGGCTGGCGGATACAGCCCCTGTGTTACACGGTTGATCAGCGGCAAATCCGGATTTTTTAGCAACGCGCTGTATTGCTTACTGGAAATGCCGTTAACAAACGGGTTCGGATCATAACTTGGGCTGGAGACCATCGCTTTGATCCCGCCGTCGCGCGGATCCATCACCACAACGGCGGCACGCTGACCTTTCAGCACTTTTTCGATGTACTGCTGCAAATCCAGATCCAGCGTCAGATAGATATTCTGCCCGGCCTGCGGCGGAACCTCTTTCAGTAAACGCACCACATGGCCGTGGTTATCAACCTCAACTTCCTGATAGCCGGTGCGGCCATGCAAAATATTTTCATAATATTTTTCAACGCCCTGCTTACCAATATCGTGGTCAGCCGCGTAATTCTCGGCAATACCTTCCGCCTCAAGACGTTTGGCATCTTTATCATTTATCTTCGAAACATAACCCACAACATGCGCCAGCTCCGCGCCATACGGATAACGACGCTGCTGATAGGTACTGATGGAGACACCGGGGAAATCAAACTGGTTAACGGAAAAACGCGCGACTTCAACATCCGTCAGCGCCAGTTTGAGCGGGATCTGCGCAAAGCGACGGCCGTGGATCATCGCATCGTGAAAGCTGTCCAGATCGTCCTGCGTCAGATCGACAATGGGTTTCAGCGCATTCAGCGTGGCGTTAAGATCAGGGACTTTTCCCGGGATCACTTCAATCTGGTACAGGGTGATATTTTGCGCCAGCACGACACCGTTGCGATCCATGATCAACCCGCGACTGGGTGCGATCGGCAGCATTTTGATGTCATTCTGATTCGAGCGGGTCTGGTAAAAATCATGCATGCCTACCTGCAGATGGTACAGGTTAAACACCAGCGCAGACGACAGGAGGATCACCACCAGAAATGCGATCACCGCACGACGAACGAAAAGGACGGACTCGGCCGTATGGTCGCGGATTTCGTCGTTAAGTAAGGCCATAAGCGGGCAAATACCTTTTTTGTCTGCTTCTTGAAGCGGGCGAAAATGAAAAAGTGGGGAGCGGAAAAGTGCGCAAGGATAGCCCGTCGGGCAACAGGCGACTATAAGAAGTGTGCTAATGAACTGACAGGAGTGTTTCTATTTATTGCAGGGCGTTGCGCACAGGCGTAACACCCCGGATTCAGAAAATGCAGTGGCCAGGATTTTTACTTGGCGGTATTCACTTTGCAATCCCCGTAGACATAGCCTTCGGTTTGCGTGGCAACGACAAAACTGTCTTTTACGTGAATATACATCAGGTTATCTTGCGCACCGGCTTTCATGGGCTGATTGTCTTTGCCAATGATGTCTGTCAGTTCCGGACTGGTGACCATTTTACTGCCATCGGGAGAAAAACTGAACGTGTTACCTGCGTCATAGACCTGGGCATTTTTATTCACGACTTCAGAAACATCGTTGCCCTCATCGGACTGCGTGTGATGCGTTAATACACATTGATACTGAGTGACAGCAGATGCCGAAAATGACGCCAGCACCAGGATAACCGCCACAAAACTGCCTAACCTGACCATCAGATAAATCCATAAAGTGAGCAAGAGTCCCATGCTATCACTTGTCTGACTGATAGAAAGCGCCTGGAAAAAAAATATTCACAACCTGAATGACTTAACCTAAATCCCCCATAATTAAGGATACCTCCAGTCCCGGTCCGCGTGTTTACTAGTTTTTTGTACTGCCATCAGGAAAAATCCTGCTTATAATCCGCAGATTGCACTTAAGTCTCTCACAAAGGATTCAGATGAAATCGTTCAAACTCCCCGGTACGGAAATGCATTTACGTTTCCACGAGTTGTCAGGGCTGGGCGTGCCGCTGGTCTTTTTACACGGTCTGGGCTGTGCCGCCTCCTGCGATTTTCCGCGGGTGGCGACCGATGCATCACTGCGCCCGCGTCGATCGCTGCTGCTGGATTTCGCCGGTTCGGGCTACAGCGATAAACCCGATGATTTCAGCTACAGCCTGCAGGCACATGCAGACTGCGTAATTGCCTGGCTGGAAAGTCTGGGTGTACCCCAGGTCAATTTAATCGGTCACAGCATGGGCGGCAGCATTGCCATTATGGTCGCGACACAACGCCCTGATTTGATCCAGCGCCTGATTGTCGCCGAGCCAAATCTGGATGCCGGAGGTGGCACCTTCAGTCGCGCAGTGGCTCAGTATTCAGAAGAAGCCTATCTGCGCGAGGGCCATGCGCATCTGATTGATGTCGCAGTACGCGGTAACAATCACATCTGGGCCGGGTGTATGAGCATCGCCTCGCCGCTGGCCATTCACCGCCAGGCGGTCGGGCTGGTAAAAGGTGAGGCGGTATCATGGCGCGAACAGCTCTATCAGCTTGAAATGCCTGCCACGGTGCTGTTTGGTGAATTTTCACTGCCTGAACCGGATGTCGCCATTTTGCCGCAACATGGCGTTCAGACCGCCATTGTGCCGCAAGCCGGCCACTCAATGATGTGGGAAAATCCGGCCGGCGTCGCGGCCACGATTAATGCCGCGCTGAATGCCTGAACATTGCAGGTCAGAATGTAGAAACCAAAACGAGCCAAAACGGCTCGTTTTTTTCACCCTGATAATTTAAATCACTCCCCTGCCAGAATCTTCCCGCTGTCCCTGATGACACGACGAAGCCTTGGTAACAAAATTTGTCATCCCGCCTGAAAAAACTAAATGACGGATTAGTGATCCAGATCAACTAAAACCCGCGCCCCGCAAGGCCTGCAGCGGTGTTTTAAGTCCAATTTCGAGGTGTTTTTTGCCCCAAAATGGCGACTCATGCCGTCATGGATGCATTTCATTCCGCAACTCATGCAACTCATGCCACAAATCATCCGCATTCATTTAGCGGACTTATCATAGCCACAGTTAATTGAATCTACTTCGCTCGGGAGAACCCACTATGAGTGACACATCTGGCATGCAGAACAACAACCGTACCCGCTGGCTGACACTGGCCGGTACCATTCTTACTCAACTGGCGCTGGGTTCCGTTTATACCTGGAGTCTGTTTAACGGTCAGTTGTCCGAAAAGCTCGGCGAACCGATCAGCCGCGTTGCACTGACTTTCGGTATCCTGAGCCTGTGTCTGGCTCTTGCTTCTTCCGTTGCCGGTAAACTTCAGGAACGCTTTGGTGTGCGTACCGTCACCATCGCCGCCGGTTTACTGATGGCCGCCGGTTTCGCACTGACCGCGCATTCCGATAACGTCATCATGCTGTACATCAGCGCCGGTGTGCTGGTCGGACTGGCAGACGGTGCGGGTTACCTGCTGACCCTCACCAACTGCGTGAAATGGTTCCCTGAACGTAAAGGCATGATTTCAGCCTGTTCAATTGGTGCATACGGTCTGGGCAGCCTGTTATTCAAATTCATTTGTGGCCATCTGCTGGCGACCGAAGGCCTGCAAAACACCTTCATGATCTGGGGAGGTGTCGCGATGGTGATGGTGATTGCCGGTGCACTGATGATGAAAGATGCACCGAAACAGGAAACATCAGCCGTCACCCGTGAGGAAAATACCCTGAACGACAACAGCAACGACAGCCGTGATTTCACCCTGGCCGAAGCCATTCGTGCGCCACAATACTGGATGCTGGCGCTGATGTTCCTGACCGCCTGTATGAGTGGCCTGTATGTCATTGGTGTGGCGAAAGATATCGGTCAGAGCCTGGTAAAACTGGATGCGCTGACGGCGGCGAACGCCGTGACCGTGATTGCGATTGCTAACCTGAGCGGCCGTCTGGTGCTGGGTGTGTTGTCTGACAAAATGCAGCGTATCCGCGTCATTTCCATCGCACAGGTTGTGTCACTGGCCGGGATGAGCATGATGCTGTTCACCCAGATGAACGAAATGATGTTCTTCCTCTCCGTGGCCTGTGTCGCTTTCAGCTTCGGCGGTACCATTACCGTTTACCCGTCCCTGGTCAGCGACTTCTTCGGTCTGAATAACATGACCAAGAACTACGGCCTGCTGTATCTGGGCTTCGGGATCGGCAGCATCTTTGCCTCACTGGTGGCTTCCCTGTTCGGCGGCTTCGCAGTGACCTTCAGTATCATCACTGCATTATTGATTGTGTCATTGGTTCTTTCTGCCACGATTCGCTTACCGAATAAGTCAGAAGAAGCGCATAATACGCTCCAGCACGTGTAACACAGCGGCTTAGCGCAGCATAAATGATGAACGGGAGCACAATTAGCTCCCGTTTCTCATGAATAAAGCAGTTAAAATCGGCCGCTGAATCACGTACCTCTTATGACAAAATGTGAACAGACCGGACACCTGCAAAATGAAACGCACCACCCTCGCTCTTTTTGGCCTGATGATCGCAACGACCACTTTCAACAGTATCGCTCAGGCTTACCCTTCCAGCGCTCAGGAAGTGGCTTCTGAACTGAACCGTAAAGCCAGCGAAAGCAGCACCAGACCTTCCACGACTATCGATGCCAGCGCGCATAACAAACTGAACGCCGGTACCGATTATCTGAAATAAAAAGTATCTGAAATAAGTCCGACGTCAGCGGCCCCCGACTTCAGCGAACCAAAGTGGCACGCTTGCCGTCGAATGCCCAACCGCGGATCAGATACTGCATGGCGATCGCATCATCGCGATCTTTGTGCCGCAGGGTGTTGTAACGCTGATGGGCGATGCCGACGGCATCCATATCCAGTTCAACACCCAGCCCCGGCAGCCCGTTCAGCGCCAGTTTACCGTCTTTAATCTGCAACGGATTTTTTGTCAGATGCTGGCCTTCCTGCCAGATCCAGTGCGTATCAAATGGTGTGATCTCGCCCGGCGCAGCCGCCCCGAGATGGGCCAGCATCGCCAGCGACACATCAAAGTGATTGTTCGAATGACAGCCAAGTGTCAGTCCCCACGCATTGCATAACGTGCCGATAGTATTCGCGCCGCGCATCGACCAATAATGGGGATCGGCCAGCGGGATATCGATCGCATTCAGTTGCAGCGCATGGCTCATCTGCCGCCAGTCGTTGGCAATCATATTGGTTGCGACCGGTAATCCGGTGGCGCGCTTAAATTCCGCCAGCGTTTCACGCCCGGAAAACCCCTGCTCCGCTCCGCATGGGTCTTCAACGTAAGACAAAATCCCGTGCATGTCTTTGCACAGCGAAATCGCCTGTTCCAGCGACCAGGACGCATTCGGATCCACCGTAATCCGCGCCTGCGGGAAGCGTTTTTTCAGCGCCCTGACCGTTTCGATTTCGACTTCACCCGCCTGCACGCCGCCTTTGAGTTTGAAATCTTTGAAGCCGTATTTATCCTGCGCGGCTTCCGCCAGTTGCACCACCTTTTCGTGGCTCATGGCCTCCTGATGGCGCAGGTGGTACCACGGATGTTGCCCTGCCTGTGCCTTTCCTTCCAGATATTCCAGATCGGTTTTCTGCCGGTCGGCGATATAAAACAGATAACCGAGTACCGGCACTTCATCGCGCTGTTTACCCGGCCCAAGCAGTTGCGCCACCGGCTGATTAAGAAACTGCCCCATCAGATCCAGCAGCGCCGTCTCCAGCACCGCGACGGCATTGTGATGACGTTCGAGATCCCACGGACGCAAGCCCGGCAGCACCGGTTTCGGCTGACGGTTTTCCTCCAGATCCCGTTTGTGCAAATCGCTGACCAGCTGATTCATGATGCCGATTTCCTGCCCGACGATATGCGGGATGGCGTCATTAAGGATCTTCAGCACCACGCCTGTGGCGGGCGCTTCACCCACGCCGGTATGCCCGGCACTGTCTTTGAGTACCAGCAAAATGCGGGTGAAATAGCAGTTATGCGCACCGGCAATGTTCAGTAGCATGCTGTCGTAACCGGCAACCGGAATAACCTGCATTTCGACAATTTTAGGCGTATCAGACATGACGTTTTGGCTCCATTCCCTGCGGGGCGTGATATTCAGGTTGCGTTGGCGTGCGGTGGGTTTTGGTGAAGAACAGTGTGATAGCGGCGAACACCGAAATTCCGCTGAGGATATACAAGCCCGCGGTTGTGCTGCCGGTGGTTTGTTGCAGATAACCAAACACCGCCGGTGCGAAGAAACCGCCGAGATTGCCCAGCGAATTGATCAGCGCAATCCCCGGTGCCACGATAGATGACGGCAACTGACTTTGCGGGATCGGCCAGAACAATACCGCGCTGGATTTCGTCCCGATACACACCACACACAGCGCAAACAAACCAAACCACGGGCTGCCGACAGTACACAAACAGGTGCCGATCGCCGCCACAATCAGCGCCAGTGCCAGAATGGTTTCGCGACTGCCACGGAAACGGTCACTGACGCGGCCAAGAATATTGATAGCGATAATGGCGCAAATCCACGGAACGGAATTCAGCATGCCGATCTGGAAGGGGGAAAGCCCCTGAATACGGCCGATGATCTCCGGCTGCCAGAACACCAGCGTGTAACCGGTCATGCACATGACAAAGAACAGAAAACACAGATACGCCATTTTGCCATCCGTGATTAGCTTCCAGCGCGACTGCCCTTGGGTGTGTAAATCACGCGAACTGGACTCCGTGCTCAGCGCGTGACTCAGCGCAATTTTCTCTTCACTGGTCAGCCATTTTGCCTCTTCAGGCCTGGACACCAGGAAGAACGCTGCCACGATCCCGACCAGTACCGACAGCGCACCCTCGATAAACAGCACCCATTGCCAGCCGGGTAATCCCATAAAATCATGCAGCTCCAGCAGGCCGCCGGTAACCGGGCCGGAGAGCAAATACGCCGCCGCCGATCCGGTGAGAATCAGCGCCGTGGCACGGCCGCGGTAAACATTCGGCACCCATTTGCGAAAATAAAACAGGATCCCCGGGAAGAAACCGGCTTCGGCGACGCCGAGCAGAAACCGCAGCACGTAAAATTGCATGGGCGTAGTGACGAAGCCCATGGCAAAGACCACCGCGCCCCAGGTGATCATGATGCGCGTCAGCCAGACGCGCGCGCCGTACTTGTCCATCAGCATATTGCTGGGAATTTCAAACAGCGCGTAACCGACGAAAAACAACCCGGCACCAAAGCCGAACGCAGCAGTGCTGATGCCCACGTCGGTTTCGAGGCTGTGTTTGATGAATCCGACATTGGTGCGATCGATTTGATTAATGATCAACATCAGGATGAGCATCGGAATGGTGCGGGCAAAGAATTTGCGGTTTGCACTGCGTACCGCTTTATTTTCATGACCGTTCATGGTGTTCCCTTAGCGTTGAAATTATGAACAACTGCAACACTAAGTAAGAGGTGAACACCGGGATTTACCATTGTGCAGCCGCCTAAGCTTTGATCACCCGCAAGGAATCAATCACACAATTACCGCCTATTATCAATGCATTAAATGATGTGCATAAGCACAATAACTTACCCTGCTTCGTCATTGCTTTTGCGCAGATTAGCGAGGTACTTCACAGTTCAGAAAGGGATTTTCCCGACGGATCCCTTAAAATAAGGACAGATATATATCCATACGGATTATATGTTTGTTATTATTGCATCCTGAAACAGATTATGGGGACGCTCCGTCCCGCACAAGGAGTGCGAAATGAAGGCAACTGCTTTTTGGTTAATGATGGCGGGTGGCTCTGTTGGCATCGGCTATGTGATGGCCCTGATGATGGAACTTCTGTGATGAAGCCGCATTAACGATGACGGATAAATAAGGACATTTCATGGCATTTTACAGCCCGAAACGCATCATTCTCTATACCGCAGCCGCCATCGCGCTGCTGGTGATCGTCGGCCTGGTGACTTATTTCACCGTCGGCCATTTAGGCGCATAACGCCTTTCCCTCCGTTTACCCTGGTCATGTGGCGGTACTTTCAGTATCGTCGCATAATGCTGCTATTCATTGAGAAATGCGGAAGGAAAAATCATGACATACAAAGGATTAATGATTGTTGCCGTCATTATCGTGCTGGCAAGCATCGGCTCTGAGTCTTTGATACAGAAAGGAATTGCCCTGGCAGACGCCAAAATTGATCAGGTCATTACCCATTATGCGGACAAATAAGCCTTACATCTGCTGGATTAACCTTACCGGGTGATGACAAAACCATACACAAGGTTTGATATCTTAAATCCATCAAATGTTGTGTGATGTCCCTGTGTAATACCCCTGTAGAACCCTGTTATTTGCCCGCCGCGTGCGGGCTTTTTTTTGCCTGTTTTCCGGCAAAGACATCATTTGGATTTGGATTGGGCGAAAGCAGTCACAGCTTATTCACGAATAATTCGAGTTGCAGGAAGTGAAGAAAGGCATTCCCGCAAGCATTTGGATTGGATCAAGGCGGCAACTGAGCGAGTCCCCGGGAGCATACATTAGTATGTGACTGGGGTGAGCGAAGACGGCCAACGCAGAGACAGCCCAAAGGATAAAGGGAATTTGCCGGTGCTTTCCCGGCCGTCATATTATGGCGCAAGCGTCCATCGAACACTCCGACATTGCGCGGCCTGAGCACGGCCATTTCATAACAGAAAAAACGGCTGAGATGAAAAATACTTCAACCGGCTTTTCTGTTATGGCTCCGGAAATAAATCCAGAAGCTTATAAAAAATAAACCCCGGCGTTGGCCAGGGTTTATTTTTGTCATTAATAATGTCGATACTGAAACAATTATTCTGGCTGCTCCGGGTTTAACCCATCTTCGCTATTGCAGAGTGTTTGCCTTCAATATCAGGCGACATTACAGAACGACAACGTTACCCGCTGATGGGCCTTTCTGACCATTTTCGATGGTGAACTCAACGTTCTGACCTTCGTCCAGGGTTTTGAAATCATTGCTCTGGATTGCAGAGAAGTGAACGAACACGTCTTTGCTGCCGTCTGCAGGGGAGATGAAACCGAAACCTTTACCAGCGTCAAACCATTTTACTAAACCAGTCATTTTATTAGACATAGGAAATACCTTCTTCGTTTTTATTTTATGATGCCATAGGGCAATATAGGTCTGTTTTTATTTGAAATACTTATGGATGCATCAGAGAAGGAAATTCGTCGGAGAAAGGATTTGCTATATCACTTGAACCAGGAACTGCTTTACTAAAATGTCTTACATAAATAGGTCTTAACCACAAACCGTTGACGCTATTTACACACAGGCGGATTTATTAAGCAAGCTTTTATTTCAACGCAATGATATTACCGGTGTTTTCATTCCATCAGGAAATATCGCTCAGGCCGCCCGTGGCAACGGCTGGGGCCCGATTAAATAAGGAGAAAGCCTGCCGGGTTCAGGCAGGCTTTAAGAATCATCCTCCCGCTCTTTTCATACAATCCGCACGACGACCGTCTACCCGCTTAGCAAACCAGGCGGTAGTCAGCTTGCGGGTAATCTTCGGGCTTTCCAGCGTGATGCCCGGCAGCATCTCGCGCGGCTGGCGTTTACCGGTGGTTTTATCCGCCAGCGCGAAGACCTGTTTATAGAGCTTCGTATCTTCAAACTCCAGCTGCTCACCCTTCTCCAGCGCCTTGCGGATGGCGGACTGGCTGATGTCCAGACGCTTGCTCAGCGAGCGTACCGCCAGCTCTGTGCTGCCCGGTTTATCAGTGCCGTAGTTAATCAGGTCACCGTCCAGCGCCAGCGGAACGCCGGACACTTTACTGACCGCGCTCTGGAACGCGGCGTTGCGGCTGGCATACCAGCCGGCATTAAAATCGGCAAAGCGGTACAGCGGTTGCGTGTAATTCGCCGGATATCCCAGCAGATGTTTGACGCCAAAATACACACCGCCGCGGCGGCTGAACACTTCGTTGCGGATCGAACCGTCGACTTGATACGGATAGCCTGTGGCGTTTTGCTCGGCAAACGCGATGCTGACCTGCATCGGCCCGCCGGTATGCACCGGATTCAGATTGCCGAACAGTTTCTGCCCCATCGGCACCATATCAATGAAATCATCAAAAATCGCGCTTAGCTGTTTCTCGGTTTTTACGTTATCCAGCCGCTCACTGTAGGATTTTCCGTTCGGCGATTTCAGCAACAACGCGGTATGCACCAGGAAATTGGGCACATGAACCGCATCGGCGCGCCGGTCGATCTCTTTCCAGGCAATTTTGCTTAATCCCGGCACCGGTGCGTCGGCGCTGAAATTGGATTCCTGCTGCGCCACCGCCAGCACAGAACAGATATTTTCGGTCGTCGCCGGGATGCCCTGCGTGGTGAAAGCGGCCGTAATATCGGTCGCCCAGCCTTTCCGGTCAGAGGCCGATGCCGGCATCAGCCGCACGATATCCGCTTTCACGTCATGCGGGTTTTGTACCGGCGTTGCGCTTTTTTTCGTCGAGGTACAACCGGCAAGGATCATCATGGCCAGCACCGGCGCGAACTGTTTCATCGAAAATGACTTATTCTTCAAAGTTATACATTCCCTGGATAAATGACTCTGCGAGTGACGTTAGCGAAGATAGCTATGCTGATCTAGCAAAAAATTATCTTTATGCGTTAAGGTTAATGCTCTGATGATGGAGATAAAGGAACAAGGAAATTATGCACTCAGCGCCCCGCCCGCAAACCTTACACCGCGCATTTTTACTGCCTTTTATGATGTTGCTGATGATTTTTGTCCTCAGCGGCTGCGGTGATAAAGAACCCGCACAACGCAAAGCCTTTATGGATTTTCTTCAGTCGCGGATCCTCGATAAACCCGTGCTGGCCGTGCCGCAACTGACCGAAGCGCAGAAAAAAGAATTTGGCGATTACACGAAAGATTACGCGATCATCACCGGTTTTCATCATCAGATGAATATCGAACTGGATTCTTCGCTGGTGCCAGTTTTTGCCGGCATGAACGGCGTAAACAGCGTCAGTAACCTGCTGGAACAGCGCGATGATCTGAAGAAAATGGCTGACAGCAGTGAACGATGGAAAGAGAGAATCGTGCTGCTGAAAACCCAGGCCGATACGCAGCATGCCGCCCTGAAACAGCCAGATGACCTGAAGAAGATTTACGATCAGGCCTATGAAAAAACCATCGTTAAACCGTCGCAGATCACTGAGCAGGTGTTCGATTTATTGCCGCAGGTACTGAACCTGATTGTGGCGAAGGCCGATTTCATCAAGAATCAGGGCAAAAATGTCACCATCACCGGCAATCGTCTGCAATTTGCCAACCAGAAACAGTTGGATAAATACAACGCCATCCAGCAAAAACTGGTTCCGCTGAACGCGCAACTGATGCAACTGAGCCGTCAGATGCAGCAAATGGTGCGTTAATCCCCCAGGCAAAGACCCGGTCAGTGGAAGACGGTTTTTTCATTGCAGTGCTTTTGTTATGGTGTGCGGCAATTAAATAAGGAGACACCTATGAATGACGAGACCCTGAACAAACGAGTGGATCAGCTCGAACGCGTAAACCGTGAACTGCTGGTACAGATTTCCGCCATGCGTCTGCTGTTTGGCAGCGTCGGTAATGTGCTGAATGCCAGCCAGGAAAATGCCTTTACCCTCGCGGTCAATCAGGCACTGGAAGCCAACCGTGCAGATGTCGCCAATCAGGCTGATCTGGATGACGCCTCACGCAAATTCCGCGAAGACGTCTTCAAATGCACTGAATCCCTGCTGCCGGGTTCACGCTAAAAAAAGCTCAGGCGCGATGCCTGAGCCTTTTCTCTTTCTTCTGAGGGGCCTTTTAGCCTCACTCCCTCTACAAATTCACCACGCGGTTACGCCCTTCATTTTTGGCCTGATACAACGCTTTATCCGCCGTTCTCAATGCGCCGTCGATATTGGCTTTTCCGGGATAGAACAGGGTTACGCCGAGTGAAATAGTGACCTGACCGGCCCCCTCAAACTGCTGCACTTCAACCTGCTTGCGCAAACGCTCGGCAAGCCCGATGGCCTGCGTCAGTGACGCGCCGGGCAGCAGCAACAGAAACTCTTCGCCGCCCATGCGGCACAGCAAATCGCCTTCCCGCGAATTACTCAGAATATGGCGCGCCAGTTGGGTAATCACCATATCACCGACACCATGCCCGTAGGTGTCGTTTATTTTTTTGAAGTGATCGATATCGAGCGTGACGACCGCAATGCGCGACGATCCCGTTAGCTGTTTATCTACCGCCTCATAAAAACCGCGCCGGTTCAGCAGCCCGGTCATCGGGTCGGTATGGGCCTCGGTACTGAGTTGTTCGATGCGCTGATGCAACAATCGGATCCCCTGCAACATCACCGTTTTCAGCTTCGACGCTTCATAATACCAGGCATTGATTTGCTGAATTTCCTCGGAGACATCATGTGAATCCATGGTGTCAGCTTTTGAGGCAAGCTGTCGCAGCGGGCGCGAAATATAGCGCGTCAGCAACCAGATGCAGATAAATACCAAGATAACGATCGGCAGCGTGTAGATCAGAACCAGCACCATTACGTGATACAGCAGCACCACATCAGATTTCGCCGGATGCAGCACCAGCACCGTCCACCCCGCCACCTCCATCGTGGAGAAACCGGCCAGAGATTCTTCGCCCTGCAGGTTTTCCATGCGCAAAAAACCCTGCTCCCGGCCACCCAGAAGTGCCTTATTGACATGCCCCTGTGGCGCGCTTTCGCTCCAGCCTGAGGCGTCGCGATACAACACGTCACCTTCACGGTCGATGACATAGATATAGGCGTCTTTACGGTAATTGCGCGCATTTATCAGCGTATCCACAATGCCGCCTTTGCTCAGGTCAATTTCGGTCGCCAGATACCCGAGATAGCCGCCACGCGCGTTACGGATAGGGGAAGAAAGCACAATGATATGATTATTCTGCGGAGTGCGAAACGGCGAGCTGAGTACCGGATTTTGCGTTTTCAGCGCAGCGGTATTGGCATCCGACTCCAGTGTTAAACCAACCATCGTCGCAGAGTTTCGCGATGCCGCACGCACGACGCCGGTTTTATCCACCACCAGCACGGAGCTGAAGCGCTTACTTTGCACCTGCAAACGATCGGCCTCTTCGGTCAGGGCATCAACATTATTAAACCGGGCACCCAGTAAATCGGCGCTATAGGCCACCTGCTTGTTCGCCGCATTGAAAAACAAATCGCCCGTCAGCGACAGCCGTGTGGCGAAAGACTGACTCGCCCGCAATGAGGATTCGGTAAGGAGTTTCTTCTCTACCTGAAAAATTGCCAGGTAGCTACTGAGCAAGGTGACAAGCGTACTCACCAGTGCAAGAAGCAATATCAGTCTTTTAAGATTAAATGCAAACCGCCGCTGCTGATCCATTCTCTGTCCGTTGAGCTAATGACTCTGAATATTACAGAGGATAGCAGCATGTCCGGCAAGGGTTTTAATATGTCTCAGTCAGGGCGGTTTTGCCGGTGATTCACAACGGCGCTTTAGCTGAATGTCTTAAGATTCAGGGCTTGCGTATTAACTTCTGTAAACGCGCTTTTTGCCAGCGCTCCACTGTTGTGCGAAAAACAAAAATGCGTAAACCACGCAGCAACAAAATACCGCCCCAGATACCCAGCGGCCAGACGAACCAGTCTGAATCCGGCGAGGTGTAATGGTTTAGCGCGAACAAACCGGCATTGACCACTGCCCACAACAGAACGGAACGGTAAAAGCTGCTTTCTTCCGCCACCTGATATCTGGCCTTTTCTATCTGTTCGTCAAGCGCCTGCTCCGAAAAACTGCCCGCCTGCGTATTGTTTTCTGTCAGTTCAGCCACCTTGATATCAAAGGCTGCCGCAATAGCGCCGAGGGTTTCGAGGCTGGCCTGTTCGCCATTTTCGATACGCTGAACCGTGCGCACACTCAGTGAGGAAAGTTCTGCCAGTTGTTCCTGAGACCATGCGCGGGAAATGCGAAGTTGCCTGATTTTGCTCTGATTCATAATTTATACCTGTAGAGTGAATGTTGAACACCCAATCAGCATGCAACGCGGGATCGGAAATCAACACGACAGCAACCTGACATGGACACGACAGCAACCTGACAGCCTTAAAAATCAGAATGTTAACCGGTAAAACTTACTGTCTACTGCCATCAGCGGGAAGGCTGGCGGGAGATCCGGCACCCTGACTTCCTTAAAACCGTTCTTTTCATAAAAGCGATGCGCTGCCAGAAACTTGTCTGTCGTGCCGAGAAAAATGTCCTTCACATTTTTCGTCTGCGCATGGTGCAGCAACGTGTTAAGTAGCAATGCGGCCACACCGTACTCCCTGCCACGAAAAGGGGCGCTGACAAACATTTTGCGCAGTGCCGTCTGCGCGTTGCCGATATCTTTCAGCCCCAGCGTACCCACGACTTTCCCTTCACAGCGGGCAACCCAGAAATCCCCGGTGCCGCACTGGTAAAATTGCGGAATATCATGCAGATCAGGCTGTTGCTCTTCGGTGATGGCAATGCCAAATTCCTGGTTCTGGATCGGTAAAATCACGTCAACCACACCGCGCTGATCGGCGGCAGAAAAGCGTTCAATTAAGACAGAATGACTCATCACACACTCCCTCAGTTAAAGACAGATTTAATTTGGACATAGCAGCGCCAGCTCAGGATTTTCAGGGAAAACCCGCTCGCTGAGAAAATCAATAAACACCCGTAACTTCGGCGTCATATAACCACCGGACGGCCATAAAATGTAAAAGTCACCACTGCGCTTCACGTAATCATCCAGCACCGTCAACAGTTGTCCGCGCGCCAGCTCCTTGCGAATACTGAAATCAGGCAGACAGGCGATGCCCAGCCCCTGCAGGGCAAAACACTGGCGGGTTTCAATATTATTGCAAACCATCGATACCGGCAGTGCTAAATCCTGATACTCCGGCAGCGGCCACAGCTCAAGCTTTCCACTGTTAGGAAAGCGAAAATGCAGACAACGGTGATCAACCAGTTCCTGCGGCTTCGCAGGCATCCCGTGCTGTTCAAAATAAGCGGGCGCACCAACCAGTAAATGATGAAAAGTGCCCAGCTTGCGCATCGACAACCGGGAATCAGCCAGCTGGCCGGTGCGCACCACGGCGTCAAACCCCTCTTCCACCACATCAACGATGCGATCGGTGAAATCCAGATCCAGCCCGATATCGGGATAACGGCGCATAAACTCGCCCAGCACCGGCAAAAGTAACGTACTGACCTGCGGCAAACTCAGCCGCAATCTGCCGCGCGGACATTCTGCCAGTTGTGACAGCTCGCTTTGCGCGGCTTCGAATTCCGCCATAATCCTGCGGCAACGTTCAAGAAACAACGTCCCCTCGGCGGTCAGCGTCACGCTGCGGGTACTGCGGTGAAACAGCCGCACATTCAGCTTAGTTTCCATGCGCGCAATGCTTTTGCCCACCGCCGACGCCGACACACCCAAAATTCGCCCTGCTGCGACAAAACTGCGGGTTTCTGCCACATGGACAAACACATTCAGGCTACTGAGATTTTCCATTGCTGCCCCCCGATTGCGGACATCAGCGTCCGTATATTATGGAAATCTACCCTACTTTTTCCGCACTGAGGAGATCTCTATCGTGATTTAACCCTTTCTGAAATGAGATATCCCATGAATTCCACTGCATTGAAATCCCGGCTTGATTGCGTTATCGCGCAGGCCATTGAATCACAAAGACTGGTCGGTGCCGTTGTCATGGTCGCCCATCACGGCGAAGTTGTTTACCGCCAGGCAGCCGGTTTTGCCGACCGGGAAGGCCAAAAACCTATGCCTGAAAATGCACTTTTTCGTCTGGCATCGGTCAGCAAGCCAATAGTGTCCACCGCTGCAATGGCGCTGATCACCCAGGGAAAGCTGGCGCTGGATGATGATATTCATCCATGGTTGCCGCAGTTTCGTCCTGCACTGCCAGACGGACAACCGGCACGCATCACGGTACGACAGTTATTAAGTCATACCGCCGGACTGAGTTACCGCTTTTTTGAGCCGGACGAAAACGGCCCTTATGCCCGTGCAGGGGTTTCTGACGGAATGGACAGCAGCGGCATTTCGCTGGCGGAAAATCTGCGACGCTTATCGGATGTGCCTTTGCTGTATACACCGGGCACGTCGTGGGGATATTCGCTGGCCGTCGATGTGCTGGGCGCAGTACTGGAACAGGTGTGCAAACAACCGCTCGCTGAAGTGGTCAAAACGCAACTGACCGGCCCGCTGAACATGCAGGATACCGGTTTCTTCGCCCATGACCCGGCACGGCTGGCTACGCCGTATGTCAGTGATGGGCCACAGCCCCATCGTCTGTGTGAAGGCGAAAAGGTCGCCGCTTTCGACAATACCGTAGGAATTGAATACTCACCTTCGCGCGCACTCAATGCTCAGGCTTATCCTTACGGCGGCGCGGGTATGGTCAGCAGCGCGGCAGACGTACTGAAGATGCTGGAAATGCTGCGTTGCGGTGGCGCTCCGTTAGTGTCAGCGGCGCTGGTCGATGAAATGGGACGCGATCAAACTCGCGGTGCCGAACTGCCGGAATCGCCGGGGCTGGGCTTTGGCCTGGGTTTTTCGGTATTGCGTAACCCGCAGGCCGCCGCTTCACCGGAATCAACCGGCACGTGGCGCTGGGGCGGGGCTTACGGTCACTCCTGGTTCGTTGACCGTACCGCCGGACTGAGCGTCGTCGCCTTCACCAATACCCTGTATGAAGGCATGTCAGGCGCGTTTGTCACTGAAGTGCGCGATGCCGTGTACGGAGTGCAGTCATGAATGCCACAGCACTGAAATCACCCCTTCCGCTTTCCGCTTTACTGGCGATGGCGCTGACCGGCTTTATCGCCATCATGACGGAAACCCTGCCCGCCGGGCTGTTGCCCCAGATAGCGGCCAGTCTGGATGTTTCACCAGCGATGGCCGGGCAACTGGTGACGCTGTATGCCGCCGGTTCGCTGATGGCCGTGATCCCGCTGGCGGCTCTGACACGGGGCTGGAACCGCCGCACGGCGTTGCTGACGGCAATCTTTGGCTTTCTGATTTTTAATACCCTCACCACATTCTCGACGAATTATTTCCTGACGCTCTTCGCCCGCTGGGTGGCCGGTGCGGCAGCCGGACTGGCATGGGGATTACTGGCCGGTTACGCAAGGCGGATGGTGCCGGTGCATCAGCAAGGGCGTGCGTTGTCGGTGGCCATGGTCGGCACGCCGCTGGCGCTGTCTGTCGGCGTCCCGCTGGGTACCTGGATGGGTTCCGCGCTCGGATGGCGGATGGCGTTCGGCGTGATGTCCGCTATCACCGTGCTGCTGATTGTCTGGGTGATACGAAAAGTACCAGACTATCCGGGTCAGGCCGCCGGTGAACGCCAGCCTTTGAGGCAGGTGCTGATGATGCCCGGCGTGCGCAGTATTCTGATGGTGATACTGCTGTGGATGCTGGCGCACAACCTGCTTTATACCTACATTGTGCCGTTCCTGCGCCTTTCCGGGCTTGATGCGCGGGCCGATCAGATATTGCTGGTTTTCGGCATTGGCGCGCTGGCAGGCATTGGTATCACCGGTATGCTGGTGGATAAACATTTGCGCCGCACCCTGCTTACCAGCCTGTTTATGTTTGCCCTGCTTTCCCTGATGCTGGCGCTGAGCCACTTCTCACCGCTTAACGTAACGGTGTGTGTCGCGCTGTGGGGGCTGACGTTTGGCGGTGCAGCAACATTGCTGCAAACAGCGATGGCTGATGCCACCGGTGAACATGCCGATATGGCGCAATCGATGGTGGTCGTGGCATGGAATCTGGCGATTGCCGGTGGCGGGTTAACCGGAGGCGTTTTGCTGGAAACTGCGGGCATTGCCATTTTTCCATGGGCCATGCAACTGCTCATCGTCGCCGGGCTGATTATTGCCGTCTGCGCCCGAAAGAATGGTTTCCGCCCCGGTGCCCGTCATGCAGCAATAGCATCAATGCCGCAGGAGCAGAAACGGGATCAAAGTTTCGAAACAGTCGAAAAGGTATAATTTCTTAAACCTTTCCGGAACCAGAACGCTGAAGCCGCACCCGATGCGGCTTCAGCGTTCTGGCAGAGTAAAAAGCAGGCAATTCAGAATCAATGAGAATCATGGAAGCACGTAATAAAACCGTTATACTTTTGTCAGTCATTGCCATTGCAGCCTTACTGCTGATGGCGTTTGAATGGCTCAGCGATCAGGCCGTTCCTGAACTGAAAGAACAGGTTGTTCATTATGTCGATCAGCATATGGCGGGCTAAAATGCCCGAATGGCAGGAGGAGAAATGGTAACCAAACGGATGATGATCAAGCACTGGAAAATGGTCGTAGTACTGCTGTGTATCTGTGGCGCACTCATGCTGTTACGCTGGGCGGCAATGATCTGGGGGTAAAGTTTTGCAAATTACCCCGGTTAAAACCGCTTAAATAAGCATCAATCCGGTCAGGGGGTTGAAACCTTACGCCACGCGAGCCAGAATATCCTCAGTGATTTTTAAGAGCATGTTCGCCCGTTTATGAAAACACCGAAACCGCGTCGTCCGCATGGGCGATGGACTTATTACATTATGCACGAAGACATTCTGTGGCCCTGCCCGGTTCGCTGGGAGTGGGAAAATGGCTACGGTGGCTGGCTGCCTTTTTATTACTCACCGACGCTGGAATTTGTGGCTGGCGATCCGGACAAAGCTACCAAAGTGGCGGGCAACAAGGCCCGTACGCTGCGTAAACCCGTCAGGATCCACGAGTACGAATACTGATTTTCGCCCACAGGCACAGGTTACGCGTTTTCGATTAATCCGCTGGCACGTAACACCCGACGCTTCACCGCATCCGGTAAAACGGCATTTATTCCCCCGACACATCCCAGACTGAACCAGTGACGCGCACGGGTAATACCGGTGTAAATCAGCTCGCGCGTCAGGATCGGGCTGAGATTCTCCGGCAGCAGCAGCGCGGTATGGGTAAATTCTGATCCCTGCGATTTATGCACCGTCATGGCAAATACCGTTTCCACTGCCTGCAAGCGTCCCGGCATCACCCAGCGGATATCCTGTGTGCCGTCTCCGGCCAGAAATGCCACCCGAAGGGTCGGCACGACAGAACCGTCGGCCAGACGATGCGGGATCTCCAGCGTGATGCCGATATCGCCGTTCATCAGGCGCTGGCTGTAATCATTGCGGGTCACCAGCACCGGACGCCCCGGATACCAGCCGATCGACGCCTTAAGCAATCCTTCTTTTCGCAAAATGTCAGCGATGCGCTGATTCAGCGCTTCCACGCCCCAGCGCCCGCCGCGTAAGGCGCACAGCAACTGGAACTGGCTATAGGCCAGAAGCACTTTGGTTGCCCAGCGACTGAACGCTTCCGGCGGTTCATCGTCTGCCGGTCGCTCCCTGATCATCACATTGAGATAATGTTGATAGCCGGCCGGTGGTTCTGCACCCTCAGGTTTTGCCGTCGCCGGGAACTGCTTCACTCCGCCCTTCACCACCCAGTCGCGCAGTACGGTGTCATCATCCGCACTCAGTGTCAGTTGCGCCAGATCAGCGTACCCGTGTTTCCAGACCTGTTTCAGCGCTTTCACATCACCGTCATTTACGGCTTCGGCCAACTGGCCGATTCCGCTTTGTGCATCAAAACGGTAACTGTGGCGCAGCATGACGACGGCCTGATCCATCGCCGTACCTTGCGGATCAACCAGCGCATCAGGGATCTGTTCGCCGGTCACGCTTTGCAGCCAGTCGCGGGTTTGCGGCAGATAATGGCCACCGTTGGCGCGCTGGCATAACTCGCTCAGTAATGCACCCGCTTCTACCGACGCAAGCTGATCTTTATCACCCAGCAGGATCAGACGCGCCTGTTCCGGCAATGCCGCCAGCAATGCTGCCATCATTTCCAGATCGACCATTGATGCTTCATCGACCACCAGCACATCCACCATCAGCGGATTGCCCGGATGATGCCTGAAATGGCGGGTATCGGGGCGGCTGCCGAGCAGACGGTGCAGCGTCACCACATCGGTGTTGATACTTTCACGCACCGCATCACCGTTGCCGAGCGCACTGAGATCCAGCTTCGATACCGCACCGGCTATCGACTCATTCAGACGCGCCGCCGCCTTACCCGTCGGGGCAGCCAGCCGGATACGCAGCGGCTGGCCGTTTTCTTCCAGCGCCAGCGTCTGTAACAACGCCAGCAGACGCACAACCGTGGTGGTTTTACCGGTGCCCGGCCCGCCGGTAATAATGCTGAACGCACTGCCTGCCGCCAGCGCGCAGGCCAGTTTTTGCCAGTTAGTGATAGCAGATTGCCCATCTGCCGGGAACAGCGCAGTGAGCGGCGCGCGCAGGGCCTTCGCCGGCAAAGTGTGCAACGCACTGCGTGCCAGACGCTGTTCAATTGCCGCCCGTACATTCTGTTCATACTGCCAGTAACGGCGCAGATACAGGCGCTGGCCGGTCAGCACCAGGGGCGAATTCCCTTCGCCGTGCCCGACCAGCGTCGGGTGCGCCAGCGCCGCCAGCCATTCCTGCAGACTCAGAGAGTCCAGCACCGCTGCCGGACGGATCACCGCGCCGTCAGCATGATCTCCCTCCGGCGGCAGCGAAAGTGAAAAGGCGCTGTCGTCGAGTGTAGCCTGCAAATCCAGGCACACATGCCCGCGCCCGAGCTGATAGCTGGTCAGTGCGGTGGCCAGTAATAGCAACGGATGGGCATCCGGCGCTTCTTTCGCCAGAAACGTTACCAGTGCGCGATCCAGTTCGCGCAGCCAGCCACATTCCACCCAGCTCGTCAGCAGATGCACAATATCTTCACGGCTGTTGATCTTCATGCATGTTCCTCGCTGCTGCTGAACAGAACGTCCAGTTGTTCAATTAACGCTTTATCCGGCCGCTGGACGCAGACGCCGTTACCCGGCGCATGGCTGCCGCGCAGGAAAAGATAGACCGCGCCGCCGATATGCTGGTCATAGTCGTAATCCGGCAGACGGGATTTCAGCAGACGATGCAGTGCGAACAAATACAGCGTGAACTGTAAATCGTAGCGGTGGTCGCGCATCGACTGCATCATAGTGTTTTGGTCATAACCGCTGGCGTCATCACCGAGCCAGTTGGATTTATAATCGAGCACGTAATAACGCCCGTTATGTTCAAACACCAGATCGATAAAGCCTTTCAGCATGCCGTTGAGATCTTCCTGCAGCAGCGGCGCACGCTCCGCGCCTTCCAGCGTGTATTGCTGAACCAGCATGTCGAGACGACGGGTCGGCACCTGAGTGAGCGAGAACCAGAATTCCATTTCGACCTGATAAGGCGGCAGTTCCGCCAGCGTGAAGGTTTCCCCGTCCGGCAGGGCTAACGGCTGTGTCAGTAACGCCGTCAGCCAGCCGGTCAGCGGCACGATCCACTTTTCCCAGCCGCGTGTATGACAACGCCGCGCGACCTGATCGGCGATTTTCGCCGGATCCTTCGCCAGGGCCGCGAACCCTTCATCACCCGCCCATTCCAGCAAACCGTGCAGGAAATTACCCGGCACAGGGCCGCGCGGAAACGCATATAAATTCTCACCGGTCATCGGTTGCAAAAGTCCGGATACCGGTTCTTTTTCTTCCACAAACACTTTCTGATCTTCTAAATAGCTGTCCTGCGCCGCACTTTCGATTTCACCACGGGGTTCGCGGTTCAGGCTTTCCGGCATGATATAGGTGCCCGCCGGCGCGATTTGCAGACCGGAGAAACTCGACACCCACCAGCGCGGGTCTTTGTGCGTACGCAGCGGCGGGCGCGGCCCGAGTTTCGGCAACGACTGTTCGCTGCGATAGATTGCGCCATCCGCAACGGGCAGCGGCCAGGCGCGAATAGTTTCGGTTTCCAGCGCCTGCAAACTGGCGGGCAGCGTCTGCGCATCGATAGCGTTGCCGCCGTGGAACAGATAACCAGGTGCGCTCTTTTCGAACTCCTTCAGCGGTGCCATCCCCAGCCACAGTGCGTAGCGCGAGCGGGTCATCGCGACGTAGAACTTACGCAGGTCTTCTCCCAGGCGCTCGCGGTCAGCCTGCACCAGCAGTTCATCGGTCGCACTCAGCGCGACTTCCAGTTCGCCTTCCGGTGTATGCCATTTCAGCGGTGAATCCTGTTTTTTGACCGCGCGGAAAGCACAGGCGAAAGGCAGGAATACCAGCGGATATTCCAGCCCTTTGGATTTATGCACCGTGACCACTTTCACCCGTTCTGCATCACTTTCGAGGCGTAGTTTGCGCGCATCGCCCCCCTGATGTTCATCCTGACACTGCTGTGCCAGATAGCGGATCAGCGCGTGCTCACCGTCGAGCTGAACGCTGGCCTGTTGCAGCAGCTCAGAAAGATGCAACAGGTCGGTCAGCGCACGTTCGTCACCGCGGCCAAGCAAACGGCGCGGCACGTCGAATTCCCACATAAGGCGGCGCAGCATCGGCAGAATGCCCTGTTTGCGCCAGCAGGTACGCAGTGCCTGAAACTGATGAACGTAGCGTTCCCACTCGTTTTCATCCTGATTCAGCCTGTCGAGCGCTTCCCAGCTCAGGTTCAGGGAAGGTGTCGCGAGGGCAGCACGCAGCAGACGATCGTTTTCCGGCGCGGCACAGGCCGCCAGCCAGTATTGCAATTCACCGGCCTGTACGCTTTCGAAAATAGATTCTTTATCAGAGAGATACACACTGGGTACACCACGTTTTGACAGCGCAGCACGCACCGCCGACGCTTCACGTCCGGTGTTCACCAGCACCGCAATATCGCCCGGCATCACCGGTTTCAGCGTTTCGCCAGGTGTGCCGAAACCGGCAGCCCCCTGCTGACCCAGGCGCAGCAGGCGGACAATTTCCGTCGCACAGCCGTCTGCCATCAGCTGGACATACTGCGTTTTCGGCAACGCTTCCGTCTGGTTTTCCGGATACCATAGCGTCAGCGCAACGGCTTCAGCCCCCTCAATGACCAGCGTGTCAGCGCGTCCTTTGGCTTCCACCGGCAGGAACGGCACCTGATTTTCCGCGCCGCGCCGGAACAGAAATGCCCCCTCACCGGACTGACGTTTTTCCGCCAGTTCAAACACCTGATTCACCGATGCCACCATCGCGCGGGTAGAACGGAAGTTGGTCGCCAGCGTGTAATGGCGGCCACCAGTATCACGACGGGCGCGCAGATAGGTATAAATATCCGCGCCACGGAAGGCATAAATCGCCTGTTTCGGGTCGCCGATCAGGATCAGCCCCTGCTCCGGCGCATTTGCAGCCACGCGGTAAACGGCGTCGAAAATACGGTATTGCAGCGGATCGGTGTCCTGAAATTCGTCGATCATTGCCACCGGGAATTGGGTGCGGATAATCTCCGCCAGCCGCGCGCCGTTATCACTGCGCAGCGCGGCGTCCAGACGGGTCAGTAAATCGTTGAAGCCCATTTGCGCACGCTTTTGCTGCTCGGCGTCAAAACGGTTTTTGATCCAGCGGCAGGCATGTTGCAGCAACCCGCTGCGGGCATCCGGCAGACTTTCCAGCCGGGCTTTGAGGGTTTCCATCGCGCTCAGTGCAGGGTGTACCGGCGGTTCGCCCTGTTTCCAGGCATCTTTCAGCCCCGAATGGGTAAGGCGTTCCCAACCTTTATTTAACTCTGGCTTAATTTCGTCTGTCGTTGCCCAGATCCGAAGCTTATCCAGCCATGGCTGGTAATACGATGGTCGTAATTTTGTTCCGTTAACAAGTTTTTTAGAGGAAGCATCGTCTAAGAGAACATTGAGTTCTTCAATCCATTGCGGCCAGTCTTGTTTCAGCGTCGCCAGTTCCGCGGCTTTCTGGTTATTCACTGTTTCGACCACTTCGGCGGGTGTCAGATCTGAACCTAACTCTTCAGTGTAATCCAGCAACGGCATCACGCTGCGATGTAAATCTTCCGGCGCGCGCCACCATCCGCGCAGTGTGCGGATTTCCTGTTCACCGAGCGGAAAATAGAAACTGCGCCAGTAATCACGCACCACGTTCATCAGCAGTTCGGTTTGGTCGGTTTCCAGCGTCTGGGTAAACAGGCTGTCGCTGTCGAACGCGTGCTCGCCGAGCATACGGTTACACCAGCCGTGAATGGTCGAGACAGCAGATTCATCCATCCATTCCGCCGCCAGTTGCAGCTTGCGGGCACAGCCCGGCCATTGCTCCGGCGGGTACTCCGCACGCAGGGTTTGCAAAAATTCGTCGCAGGAAGACGGTGCCAGCGGATCGTCTAAAAAACACGCCGCTGCGCCAGACAGCCGTTCGCGGATACGATCCCGCAGCTCTTTAGTAGCCGCATCGGTAAAGGTCACGACCAGAATTTCCGGCGGCGTCAGCGGACGGCTGAAGGCATTGTCGCCGCCGTGCCCGAGCACCAGCCGTACATACAGCGCAGCGATGGTGAAGGTTTTGCCGGTACCGGCGCTGGCTTCAATCAGGCGGCTGCCCGTCAGCGGAAAATTCAGCACATTCAGCGCTGATGGCACCACAGGGGGCACCGCTGATGCTGATGTTAAACATTGTTCCATCATTCCTTCGTTCCTTTTTTACCGCGGGAAAGATGATTTCTCAGCGGCGCGAGCAGCGTATCCGCGAGGCGGGCAAATTCACCGTCAGACCAGAGTGCGGCGAAGTCCGGCCACGCGCGGGACAGATAGCGGTTACTGTCGCGTTCACCGAACTTCATGTTTGCCGGATCGTGATTTTCATAACTGTCGCGGGCGGAAAGCCAGGCATCGCTGTCCGGTGTGCTGTTTTCTGTGCCCTCTTTTTTCAGCCAGACAAATGCGGTTTTAACCGCCAGCGGCAACGGGCGCAACTGCCCCGCCTTCCAGGTTTCAATCAGCATTTCCCACAGGGCACGCGCCTGTGCAATCTCCAGCGGCAGCAGTTCAGCCGTGCCGTTCTTACTGATGATCACGGTGTGCATGGGCTTGCCGTCAAGGTGACCGGCGAGATGGGCGACCCAGTAAGGCAGCAGCCGGTCAAAACGGTAACTGCGTTCTTTGGTCATGATGCCGATGCTTTCCAGCACCACGCGCGCGCGGTCACCCGCAGGATTTGCCCGCAGTTCGCTCAGCCAGTCAGAGAACATCACACCACCGGTGCCATCTTCCAGCGCCTCATTTGCCAGCGGCTGCGGCCATACATCCAGAATCTGCTGATAACTGGCGAATAAGGTGTCCATCGGCTCAGCAAGATCCTCACTCAGCACGGCGGCAAATTCGCCCGGCGCCAGCTCGCCGCGCCGCTCAATACGTTCGAGTTGCTGACGCAACACATCCTGGCGCGAAACGCCGGTTTCCAGCGCCCATTTTTGCGCACGGATCAGTTCGTCCTGCAACCGCCAGTTTTCCAGCGCATTGATGTCAAACGGCTCCTGATCTTCACTGCCCGGATCTTCCAGCTCAAACCAGATGTTCAGCCGCTGGCGGAAGAAACTGCGCACCGGATCCGACAGGAAATCCGACAACTGACGCAGCGTCAGCGCGCCTTCCTGCTCTGCCGGTTGCAGCGGTTGTGTAGCAACGGCGGCAGCTTCCGCCTCCAGTCCGGCGCGCCATTCGTGCGCATAGCTGAACAACGGGCTGCCCTGACTGAAGTAGTCACGGTTGAACGGTTGCAGACGATGTTCGGTGGTCAGCGCAGCCAGGAACTCCTTACCCTTATTTCTTCCCCAGCCCGCCGCCAGATGGTCGCGCAACTGCGCCACCAGCACGGACGGCGGGCGTTCGGTATTGTCGTGAATGCTGCGACCCACCCAGCTGATGTGTAAGCGCTCACGCGCGGAAAGCAGCGCTTCAAGGAACAGATAGCGGTCATCTTCGCGACGTGAACGGTCGCCCGGACGGTAATCGCGCCCCATCAGGTCGAAATCCATCGGCACACGGTTACGCGGATAATCCCCGTCGTTCATACCCAGCAGATACACATGGCGGAAAGGAATGGCACGCATCGGCATCAGCGTGGCGAAAGTCACCGCGCCGCCGAAAAACGGCTGGGTCAGACCCGACTGTTCGAACTGTGCCAGCCAGTGGTCACGCACCACCGAAAGCGGCAGTTCAGCCTGTAGATCGACGCTTTCACAGGCTTCGAGCCAGATTTCAAGCTCGCCGAGCAGCCGCACTAAAATAAAGCCGTCTTCGCCGTCATCATCGGCAAAATATTGAGAAAGAATGGAGCGCAGCCGTTCCCCCCACACCAGCGGTGCCGCAGGTTCACGCAACTGACGCCAGGTGTCATCGAGGCAGTTCAGCAGATGTGACAGCGGCCCCATCAGCGCCGCATCCAGCCCGCCGATTTCATCCAGTGGCTCAATATTTTCCCAGGCTTCGCCGCTGCCTACCGCATAACCCAGCAACATACGCTGCAGGCCAAAGAACCAGCTGTTTTGTTCCGGCGATAAGGGCAGTTCCAGGCTCTGACGCTGTTCGGCATGCAGCCCCCAGCGCACGTTAGCCGCTCTGATCCAGCGGTGCAGCAGGGGCAGTTGTTCTTCTTCAATCCCGAAGCGCTGACGCACCGATGGCACATCGAGTAAATCCAGCAAATCGCTGACCGCAAAACGCGACTGCGGCAGCGCCAGCAGGCTTTCCAGCGCACCGAGTAACGGGTTGTTCTGGCGCGGTCCCTGATCGGCGACGGTAAACGGGATATAACGCGGATCACTGCGCTCCATCAGGCCAAACACCGCCTGAATGTGCGGTGCATAACCGTTGATATCCGGCACCATCACGATAATGTCGCGCGCTTTCAGCGTCGGATCAGCGGCCAGTGCCGCCAGCAGGCGGTCGTGCAGCACTTCCACTTCACGCTGGGCGCTGTGCGTAATAAAGAAACGCAGGGAATCGTCATGCTGAACGTCAACGGCAGGCCATTGATCGATGGTTTCGGACAGAGGACGCAGCTGCAAAATGTCTTCCTGCAACTGATGCAACAGGGTGTCGGTACCGTTTGAGGTAAAGAGGTCGATGCGCGGGATCACCGGCGCCAGCTGCGAGGCATAAGATTCATGATTGTCATACTCATTCAGCAGACCGATGTAATCACGCCCCTGTTTGCCCCATGCTGCCAGCAGCGGATGCGCATGCTGATGGAGTTCATCTTCGGCAATCACCTGCGGCATGCCCGGTTTGCGCTGCTGACGTACTCTTTCCGCGCGCAACAAATCTTTATCCGCGATGATATCGCTCCAGTCGTGCTCGCATGGGTTATGTACGCACATAAAGATATGTGTCCAGCGGCCGAGCATGGCCAGCACTTCAAGGGATTGTTGCGGCAGCGAGGAAATACCAAAGACCACCAGCCGCGCGGGAAGCCCGGCGGGACGCTGGCCTTCAGGAATAGATTGCGCGTATTGCAGGAAACGCTGATGCACCGCCGCACGGCTGGTGCCACGTTCGCTTTCAGGGACATCCGCCAGCAGCGCGCGCCACAGTTGCGGCTGCCACAGCAGATTCTCCGGCAAGGGTTCGCTGCCTTTACGGCTGGTACGCAGAACGTCCAGCCCGTTGCCCCAGTCTTCCAGCCAGTCGGCGCGGTAAACCTGATACTGATCGAATAAATCCGCCAGGCGCTGTGCCAGCTGATGCAGTTTACGCATATCGCCGTCATCTTTTAAGAAACGCGCGAGCGGCGCAAACACCGGTTCGGCAAGCAGTTCGGGCAACAGGCGCATCAGTCGCCAGGTCAGCAGCGGGCGGTCGAACGGGGATGATTCCGGCACCTGTTCTTTGCCGAGCACCGCGCGGTAAACCTGCCAGAAAAAGCGCGCCGGAAGTTTGATATCCAGCGCCGCAGCAATCCCGCAGCCACCGTCGGTCACATCACGTGCCAGCGCCAGTTTCAGCCACTGATTAATGCCGTTGCTCTGCACCAGAATCACTTCATTTTCCAGCGGCGACAGCGGATGCGCCGCCATCCACGTGATCAGCACGTCCCTCAGCGCTTCTGAGTGATTTCCGTGTAATACCATCAAACCTGAATTCACGCCCGCATCCTTTAATATCGCCTGTCAGGGTTGGGATTTTGCGTTGATTTGGAATGGATTGAAAGAACAGAAAAGAAAAGAGGCAGGGCTTGCGGCCTGCCTCGTAGCAAAATGTAATGCCCTGAAAATTACCTGCGCGCTTTATGCGCTTCTTTCCACAGATATTTGAGGATCACTGAATGCTGTAACGCTCAAGCCAGTGCGCATAAGGCGCAGGCAATACCCATGACGGATTTCCGGGATAATTCAATCAGTGCCCTGACCGACGGCGGATATCATCACGGTGCAGTAGATCGCCAGACATCATGCTATTTTCAGGGCTTCATCTGCGTTGTGATATCACGTTAAAACCATCTTAAAAGGGTTCATACCATGGAAAAACTGCCTGCCATCACCATCACTTATTGCTCACAATGTAACTGGCTGCTGCGCGCCGCATGGATGGCGCAGGAATTGCTCAACTCGTTCAGTACCGATCTGGCATCGGTGACGCTTGTTCCCGGCACGGGCGGCATTTACGAGATTAAAGTCGATGATGAGGTCATCTGGGAACGCAAACGCGACGGCGGTTTTCCGGACGCCGCACCGCTCAAACAGCGGGTGCGCGATATCTGTTTCCCGGAACGTTCACTGGGACATGTGGATAAGAAGAAAACGGGCGGGAACGGTGAGGCGTAGGGTCAAGTTTTCCTCTTCCCTGCCGATACCTGTAACTTAAGATTCCTTCCAGGGAAACGCTCATGCTTAAGACCATCCGTTCGCGCATTATCACGGCCTGTATCGTCATCGTGGCCTGCTCGCTGATTATCAATACGTTCCTGAGTTATACCGTTGCCAGCAAATACAACAGTCAGGCGACAGACAGCACGCTGAACGCCCTGACCGCCAGCCACACGCAAGGGATCAGCGACTGGGTAAGCGCAAAAACAGGGATGATCGTTTCACTGCAACAGGTCGCGATGTCGGAAGATCCGATCCCGGTTCTCAAGCAGATCGCCAGTGCAGGTGGGTTTACCAATGTGTATGTCGGTTATGCAAACCGCACCGCGAAGTTTTCCGATCCGGCCGGTGTGCCCGCAGATTACGACCCGACCGGTCGCCCGTGGTACAAGCAGGCTGAAGCCGCCGGACATCCGGTGGCCACACCGCCGTATATCGATGCCGGTACCGGTAAACTGGTGGTCACTTTCGCCGTACCGGTGATGGAAGCAGGCACGCTGAAAGCGGTTGTGGCAGGCGATGTATCGATGGACAGCGTCGTTAACAACGTCAGTACCATTCATCCGACGCCGGGCAGTTTCGGCATGCTGGTGGACAAATCCGGTGTGATTATCGCGCATCCGGATGCCAGCCTGGCACTGAAGCCATTTACCGCACTGGCGGAAGGGGTGAATTTGCAGGATGTGTTTGCCGCCAATGCACCGGTGGATATCCGTCTGAGCGGCGCGGTCAAGCGCCTCCGTGCGATGCCGGTGGCGGGCACGGAATGGTTCACGCTGGTGGCGCAGGATAAGAAGGAATCGACTGCCGGTATGCGATCCCTGCTGACCTCGTCGGTGATTACGCTGATTGTGATCATGCTGATTTCAGCCGCCGTCATCGGGCTGATTATCAGCAAATCGTTCCACCGCCTGTCGGTGGTGCGCGATACGCTCAACGCCATCAGTTCCGGTGAGGATGATCTGACGCAGCGTCTGCCGACCGACGGACATGATGAAGTGACGCAAATCGCCCACGCCTTCAACACCTTCGTCGATAAGCTTAGCAAGGTGATGTCTGAAATCCGTACCACCAGTGAATCCGTTAAAATCGCTGCCGATGAAATCGCCGCAGGGAATAACGATTTGTCCGGTCGTACGGAATCTGCCGCAGCCAGCCTGCAACAAACCGCAGCATCCCTTGAGCAGATCACGGCGACGGTTTCTCAGTCGGCCAGCTCCGCTAAGCAGGCATCCGAAACCGCCAAATCCGCTTCCGAAGCGGCCATACGCGGTGACGAAGTGGTGACTAAAGTCATTACAACCATGGAAAGCATCGAAAGCGCCTCGTCAAAAATCGGGGATATTACCGGCGTGATCGACGGCATTGCCTTCCAGACCAACATTCTGGCGCTGAACGCCGCAGTCGAAGCCGCGCGTGCCGGTGAACAGGGGCGTGGTTTTGCGGTGGTCGCCAGCGAAGTGCGCAGCCTCGCCCAGCGCAGCGCCCAGGCAGCGAAAGAGATCAAAGTCTTGATCGAATCAACGGTCAGCAGCGTGGCGTCCGGCTCCGCGCAGGTGCGCCTCGCCAGCGACAGCATGAGTGAAATCGTCAGCAACGTGTCGAACGTCAGCAAAGTGATGCTGGAAATTACCCATGCATCTGAAGAGCAGATGCTGAGTATTCACGAAATCAACCGTGCCATTACCCAGCTCGACGGCATGGTGCAGCAGAACGCCGCGATGGTTCAGGAATCTACCGGTGCGGCGTCGGCGTTGCAGGAGCAAGCTACCGGCCTGGCCGTTGCCGTCGGGCATTTCCGGGTCTGATCACGCCACCTGAGTAAAATGTTCATCCCGGCGCCCGGACTTTATCCTCCGGGCGTTCTTTGCTTTACTTCTCCCCCTCCTCACGTAGTTTCCGCCGACCTCAGATTTTGCAATGTCTGTTTTATGCTAGGATTTAGACAAGAATATATAAAAACAGCGTGTCACCTTTGAGGAGCAATGAATGAAGTATCCCGTTGAGTTTCGATGGACTCAAAAACATGAGGATTATTGTTTACGCCATAAGATCCATCTTAAATTCCCGGAAATAGTGAAAGGAATATATAAGAAGAGAAATATATTCCTTTTTAAAAAAGGGGAGAAAATAAAATTTACCGAAGATGTCTGGGTCGAAGAATATGCCTCAATGCCGCGAAAAAGTTTCTGTTCGATGGGCGCGTATTCTTACGCGTGCAGTAAATTACCCAATAATCTCAAAACCGGCAGATTTTGCAGCCTGGCAGCAGGGGTGCGGGTGATGGGGCCGCAACATCCCATACACCGGTTTACGACCAGTCCGCTGACGTATCATGACTTCTTCCCGAAAGTGGCGCTGGAGCAATTCGGAGAAACGCTGAACATTGCCGGGTTCGACTATATGCCGGCGGCGACGGTATTAGGTCATGATGTCTGGGTGGGGGAACACGCCGTATTAAAAGGCGGCATCACTATCGGCAATGGCGCAGTTATTGCCGCCAATGCTGTCGTCACTTCGGATGTTCCTCCGTACGCTATTGTCGCGGGTATTCCGGCCAGAGTGATTAAATACCGGTTTGATGAGGGTATTATTAATCGCCTGCAATCTATTCAATGGTGGAATTACAAAATTACTGATTTACCCGACTTCGCAGCGGCTGTTGATATTATAAAATTCATCGATGAGATGGAGGATAAAATACGCCGCAATGTCATTAGCGAATATGACTATAAAATGGTGAATATTGCGCAAGAACTGGCAAAAATATAAAAACCCAGACCGGACAATGCGTAACGCCTCTGTTGTCCGGCCCGGAATGCCGTGAAAAATGCGGTCAGGCTTTCAGCTCGCGTTCCACCAGCGTCGTCAGCACGCCGATACCGAGCGGAATAATGTCGTCATTAAAGTCATAGCGCGGGCTATGCAGTGAAGCAGAAGGTGTGGCGCCATCGGCACCCAGCCAGAAATAAGCGCCCGGACAGGCTTCCAGCAGATAAGCGAAATCCTCTGCGGCCATCGACGGCGCATTATTGAAATGCACTTTCTGAATACCCGGCGTGTTTTTCGCTGCATCACGCACAATCTCCGCCTGTGCCGCATGGTTCTGCGTGACCGGATAACCCCGTTCCCAGCGCACTTCCCCTTTCACCCCGTACGGTAACGGCACTGCATTCACGTATTCTTCAATCAGCCGCCAGCAGGTTTCACGGGTTTTATTGCTCAGACAGCGCAGCGTGCCCGACATATGTAGCGTTTCAGGAATAACGTTAATGGCTTCGCCCGCCTGAAGTTGTGTCAGGCTGATCACCGTTTGCTCCAGCGGCGACAACCGGCGCGATATCAGGCTTTGCAAGGACAAAATCAGCTGCGCGCCAGCCACCACCGGATCGGCACCCAACTCAGGCATCGCCGCGTGGCAGCCTTTGCCGGTCAGCGTGATATAGAAATTGTCCTGCGACGCCATCATCGGCCCCTGACTGACCGCCACTTCCCCCACCGGCAGCCCCGGCCAGTTGTGCAGCGCGTACACTGCCTGCATCGGAAAACGCTCAAACAGCCCTTCTTTCACCATCATTTCGCCGCCGCCTAAGTTTTCCTCAGCAGGCTGGAAGATGAAATGGACGGTGCCGCGAAAATGGCGATTCTCACTCAGATATTTTGCCGCACCCAGCAAAATGGAGGTGTGGCCGTCGTGCCCGCAGGCATGCATCAGCCCCGGATTTTGCGACCGGTGAGCGAAATCATTCAGTTCATGAATGGGTAATGCGTCGATATCCGCACGCAGACCGATCGAAGGGCCTTCGCCATGTCGCAGTGTGGCAATAACGCCGGTTTCGGCAATGCCGGTATGCACTTCAAGGCCAAAAGATACTAACAGTTCACTGATTATTTTTGCGGTGCCATGCTCATGCAGGCCAGGTTCAGGTCGCCTGTGAAAGTCGCGACGCCACTGTTTCGCCTGCCCGATAATCTGTCCGGAAATAACCGCCATACACCCTCTGTGCTGTTCTGAATTCAACACGGTGAGAGGCTCCCACCGGCACGATAATTCCAAAGTATCACATCCTGCCATGAACCGATAAACGGGAAACCGGCTTACGTTACCCTTGGTGATAACCCGCGCAACCTGCCAGCGCTGAAACCATGACAATGAGGAGGAGTTTTTTCATTCTGAGCCCTCGTGATGAGAGTAAAAACGACGGGGAATTCTATTCCCCGCCGCTTTCCGTTATCTACTCCCGTATTCTTAAAAAGCGTCTTCTTTTTGCTTCGTTTATCAGGCGTTAAACTTTAGGAAAGGGCCACCGCATCGGCTCCGGCTGGAATGCGCATCGGCGCATCGGGGTCGGTGACCGCTGTCCAAACCGCATCGGCGACATCCTGTGAATAAGTCACCGGCGTGCTGGTGTCCTGCACCGCAGAAAAGACCCTGTTCCTGAATTCCTCATAAGCTTCGGGAAGGGTATCGGCAATCAGATGTCGGGCATTGGCACCAAAGCGGGTGCCCGGCGCACGCCCCGGCAGAACCAGCCGCACACGAATGTTAAACGGCGACAGTTCCAGTGCGAGAGATTCGGTGAAGGCATTGACCGCCGCTTTGCTGGCGGTGTAAACCGAGAGCAGCGGCAGCGATTTCAGCGTCACACTTGACGTCACATTTACAATCACCCCGGAGCGGCGCGCCCTGAACTGCGGCAACACCGCCTGCGTCATGGCCATCGTGGCGAAGGTGTTGGTTTCGAAAATCTGCCGCACGCTGCTGAATTTTTCCCCTTCCAGCGGGCCAATCAGGCCGATACCGGCGTTGTTGACCAGTGCATCAACCGGCCCGGCTTCTTCAAAACAGCGGCGGATACTTTCGGGGTCGGTGACATCCAGCGCAAGAATGCGCAATGAGCCGGACTCCGGCAACAGATCGTTTTTGGGTGTACGCATCGTGGCGATCACCCGCCAGCCTTTTTCAAGAAAATGACGCGCAATGTCGAGGCCGAAACCTGAAGAACAGCCGGTGATCAGAATGGTGGATTGTGAGGACATGAGAAACTCCGTAACAGTGGACAAGACCTATAAGATAGGCGACTCTTTCCGGTATCCCTATGTTCAGATATCCATCTTTTTGTCGAGATCGTCCAAATGGTAGATCCTTTAGCAGACGTTATTTCGCTACTTCAGCCCGGTGCCCCCTTCTCAAAACTGGTGGCAGCCTCCGCGCCGTGGGCGGTTCAGCGCGCTGAGACAGGACGCCCTTTTTACTTCGCTGTGCTGGAAGGATCCTGTTACCTGACAATTGAAAACGACGATCATCGTGAAACGCTTCTGCTCAGCGAAGGTGATTTTGTGCTGATCCCGGAAGCAAAGCGCTTTTCGACCTCCAGCCTTGACCGCCAGCCGCCCGTTACCGGGGAAACGCTGACTACCCCCATCACCCCTATGCCCGGTGGCGCACGTGTCGGTAACCCTGACAGCGTGGTAGATATGCGGATGCTGGTCGGAAATTGCGTTTTCGGTTCGCCGGATTCAGCGCTGCTGGTGTCGTTGCTGCCACAATGGCTGCACGTTCGCGGGGAAAAACGTTTATCGACGCTGGTGCAGATGGTCGGCGAGGAATATCGCGCGGATAAACCGGCGCGGGAAATGGTGATGACCCGCCTGCTGGAAGTATTGCTGATAGAAGCGTTCCGCTCAGCGGCCGTGACCGCGGCGTCACCGGGCCTGGTGCGCGGATTATCGGACCCGAAACTGGCGATCACGTTGCGTTGTATGCACGGTTCCCCCGCAGCGGGCTGGACAATCGCACAACTGGCACGGGCAGCGGCGATGTCGCGATCCGGCTGGTGCGAGCGCTTCAACCGCGCTGTCGGCATGCCGCCAATGGCGTATCTGATGGCCTTGCGAATGGCGATCGCCAAACGGCTGCTGAGAGAAGGCGAACTGCCCCTTGCCGATATTGCCGAACGCACCGGTTACCGTTCGGTCAGCGCTTTCGGCGTGGCATTTACCCGCTACACAGGCATGCCGCCGGGGCGTTTTGCCAAAACAGCTTAAAAAAGCTTTCTTACGCACATAACCTGCAAAAATTTATGGCTATTATTATTCAGGTCGTGAATGACTTCATCAATCAGGAAGGGGGAATATGGAAAAGTACCAAAACCGGGGAGGCAATTCGGGAATCGTCGCTTTCACGACGACGGAAGATTCAATTACCGTGAAGTTCAAAGATGGCTGGCATTACATCTATAATTCCATCCGCCCGGGGGTAACGGACGTTGACCACATGATCGCCATGGCGAAAGCTGGCAGCGGCCTGCATGGTTATATCAACCGAAAGATCCGCAATAACCACTTCCATAAATTCCGCTAACCGCAGACACGAAAAAGCAGGAAAACATCAATATTGCGGTGCCGGGCGTTAAAAAAGCGGAAAACGCCAAAAAGCATGAGGGAAGACACTATCGGCTTAGCCATGATAGTGCGATTCGTTACTTCTCAGAGCTATTTTGGACAAAGGAAACTCAGACTTTCAGAGCAAATCTGTCATTCGGGCTCCCGGCCTCCAAAGCTGTAAGATTCAGCGATGAGTCTCACTCCGCCAAAAAAAACAATAAACAATTGATTTTATTATAAAAAATTTATTTGTTTTTTATCTTTAAAGAATAAAAGAAAGCTTTATCCTTTCGGATATCTGGCTCATACTGTCATCATTAACTAACACAGCCTTACTCACATAAACCATTAGTGTTAATTTGGGGTGACATATGGATATCCAAAAACAAATAGCCCAGAAGCTCATTGAAGCTCGTACCAGTATGGGCATGAGCGCATCAGCGGTTGCAGATGCCTTAGGGATCGTGCGCCAAACTTATGGTAAATATGAGCAGGGATTGAGCACTCCGGACGTTTCGCAACTTATTGCCTTATGTAAGATCTTTGATAAGCCATTAGGTTATTTCTATGATCAAGACGAAGGTAGTTTCCGTTTTGCAATGCGTGCAGACAGCCCTGACCTACTCGACAGTAATCTGCGAAATGAGCTCGTAGAAAAGCTAAAAAATATCAGTGCAATTGAAGAAGCAGCGGAGGCGAATCAACCAGAAGATCTCCCCAGTTCCATGCCCTTGTTCAGCGCAAAGGAAGAAGATTTACGACTGGTTGAAGATAAAGCGGTGACTGAACGTAATCGGCTGGGTATCGGCAACGCAACCTGTGTCGGGGATCTTGTAGCTTTACTGGAAGCATCTGACATTCGAGTCATTCCTTTCAGCCGCCCGCAGCAAGATGACGATCAGGGGATGGTATGGGGGTTTTCTGCTTTCTCTGGAAAATATGGAACCGCCATATACGTCAATAATCATGAAACCGTTTCAGTAGAACGCCAGATTTTCAGTATTTGCCATGAATATGCGCATTTGATTTTTCACCGCGAAGAATATACCGGTCCAGCGCGCGCGTACAAAACCAGAGGGCGTTCTGTCTCGCCGGAAGAAAAGATCGCAAATCATTTCGCGGCCTGCTTCCTTATTCCCGAAGCTGCATTGCGCAAGCAATTTCTGATGCAAGGTGGTGGATGGGCTTACGAAGAAACCGTGATGAGACTTAAACGGGTATTCCGCGTTTCGGCAAGCTGCATTATTGATCGTTTATCCAAAACCGGAATAATCAATAAGCGGAATTCAGGTTTTTTATGGGCAATGGCTAACAAAAGGGGATGGTTGAAGTGTGAACCTTTGCCAATTACTGAACAACTCAATTACAAAGGGCGGCTCATTGTTCTCTCCCGTAAAGCCTGGGGAACGGGTTCAGCTTCAGAATCATTCATTGCCGATCTTCTGGAAATGGACAGAAAAGATCTCGGTAAACTGATTGATGGCTGGTATTGCGAACAGGAGGCGGAAGAGGATGCCTTTTGAACGTCAAAAATGCGTTGTTGATACAAACGTCTTATCAGATTTTTATCAATGTGAATGTTTAAAATTAATCTGGGATTTGTATCCACAAGGGGTCTGGATTGACCCTTATGTCAGTGAAGAATTAAAGGTCAGGTACATGCTAGATGTTCAACACGAACTACAGCAGCTTGGCCTTTTTTATAACTTTACTAACAACTACGAGCCAGAGCATTATTTGGAAATGGCCGAGATTAAATCCCGGCGAAGAGCGCTTAAAACTGCGGACATCAGTTGTATCGTCAATGCAAAAATGAACGATGCAACATGTCTCTCAGCTGACAACGCTGTATATAAAACCTGCACAGAACGCGGATTGAAAGCAGCCAGGCACGGCGGAATCCTTGAGGAATGCGTGCGTCGTGAATTAATTACCAGGGGGAAAGCGCGCGAGTATTTTCTTGCGTTCCTTGACCGTGGACTTACGATGAAACCATCAGTACGAGATGAGCTTTTGGCAATTTTTACAGATGGCCGGTAGCATTTGACAACATCCTACCAAAACAGATCTCATACACTCTCAGGAATAAAATCATTTAGCCCGATTCCGGGCTATTTTTCACCCTTCGTATCCCCTGCACAATTTTCCCCGTAATAAATACGGTGTTTTCCCTGCGGTACCACGTCTTCATCCTGTTTTAAACATTGAACAAAACGCAGACATTCATGGGCCAGTAATACATGAGGTGGCCCTCGCAATGGAGGTTGAGTATGGTGATAAAAATTAGCTAATTAACGACACGAAAAAGGCGGCAACCGCCGCCTCTTCTGCTTACTGCTTGTTACTGCTCAGCTTATTTGTACATTTCTGCTGTACCGTAAAGCTGGTTATTACCGGATGCACCGATAATACGGTATGAACTTGCGCCCGCCTGAGTGGCTTTAGCATTCAGTTCTGATTGCAGACCTGACAGTGAACCGGTGGTTGATGCACCGACGACACCAATGGATTGCTGACCTGCGGGAGCTGACTGCACTTGCATTGCTGCCAGGGTGGAGAAAGAAGCGGCTGCCAGTGTCAGAGCGGCGAGGGTCATTGCGATAGTTTTCATGGTATTAATTCCTGTTCTTCGAATTTTGATGGGGCAACCTGTTTCAGGTGCCCCGGTTTCAGGTCAACGTTACTTATTAATTAACGTTCGATAAGTAAATACTAAGCGCCTGCGAAAGGTTGTGCAAGCAATTTATTTAATGATCATTAACTAAATGTGCGATCGCAAGATGCAGGACGAAAAGAGGAACACACCGGAGAAGCCGGACTTCAGGATTAATCCCAACGCCATCGCCGACTATGCTTAAAGCTCAGTGATAAAAAATGCCGAAAAGGCACCTGCGAGCACATTCCCCTTTTTTGATTCAATTTTTGTCATACCGGAGGTCTGGCATGAGCAACCATGACAACGAAACGCATCAGTCCCACCTGAAACTCAAAGTGAACGGCCAGATACGCCAGCTGGCCGTTGATACGCGCACCACCCTGCTGGATGCGCTGCGTGAAAACCTGCAACTAACCGGCACCAAAAAAGGCTGCGACCACGGCCAGTGCGGCGCCTGTACCGTTATTGTTGATGGCCGCCGCATCAATTCCTGTCTGACGCTGGCGGTTATGCATCAGGATGCCGACGTCACCACCATTGAAGGTCTCGGCACGCCTGACAATCTGCATCCGATGCAGGCCGCGTTTATCAGACACGACGGCTACCAGTGCGGTTACTGCACGCCAGGGCAGATCTGCTCCTCGGTGGCGGTGTTGCAGGAAATCGACGCGGGCATTCCGAGCCACGTCACGCTGGATCTGGTTTCCCCGCCTGCGCGAACGGCAGAAGAGATCCGCGAACGCATGAGTGGCAATATCTGCCGCTGCGGCGCGTATTCCAATATTCTTGCCGCGATTGAAGACGTCGCCGGGGGGCAAAAATCATGAAGGCTTTTACCTATGAACGGGTGCAAACCCCCGCCGATGCCGCCGGCAGCGCACTGCAACACCCCGGCGCAAAATTTATTGCAGGCGGCACCAACCTGCTGGATCTGATGAAACTCGAGATTGAGCAACCTTCTCATCTGATCGACGTCAACGGGCTGGCGCTGGATACCATTGAACCCGACGGCAACGGCGGCCTGCGGATTGGCGCGCTGGTGCGTAATACCGATCTGGCGGCTGATTTACGCATCCGCCGTGACTATGCCGTGCTGTCGCGGGCGCTGCTGGCAGGGGCTTCCGGTCAGTTACGTAAATCAGGCCACCACCGCCGGTAACCTGCTCCAGCGCACCCGCTGCCCCTATTTTTACGATACCAACCAGCCCTGCAATAAACGCCAGCCCGGCAGTGGCTGCGCTGCCCTGAAAGGCTTCAGCCGCCAGCATGCAGTGGTTGGCGCAAGTGCGGCCTGCATCGCCACCCATCCAAGCGACATGGCCGTCGCGATGCAGTTGCTCGACGCGGTGGTGGAAACCGTCAATCCTGACGGCATGGTGCGCCACATTCCCCTCGCCGGTTTCTACCGCGCACCGGGCGACACGCCACATCTGGAAACCGTGCTGAACGCGGGCGAGCTGATTACCGCCGTCACCTTACCGCCGCCATTACAAGGCACACACATTTACCGCAAAGTCCGTGACCGCGCTTCATACGCGTTCGCGCTGGTGTCCGTTGCCGCCATCGTTCAGCCCGACGGCACCGGTCGCGTCGCACTCGGCGGCGTGGCACATAAACCCTGGCGGCTGGCAGAAGCCGATGCACAGATGGCGCACGGCGCGGGAGACGTTTACGCGCGCTTGTTCGCCGGTGCGCAACCGACGCCTGAGAACGCGTTTAAGCTGATACTGGCGAAGCGAACGCTCGCCTCCGTGCTGACTGAAGCGAGGGCTTAACAGATGAAATTCGACACGCCTGCAACCCGTAATCCGATCGACCAGATGAAAGTGGTCGGCCGCGCACACGACCGCATCGACGGTCCGCTGAAAACCACCGGCACCGCGCCCTACGCCTATGAATGGCACGATGAAATACCCGGCGCCGCGTACGGTTATGTGGTGGGTTCCGCCATTGCCAAAGGCCGGATCACCGCCATGGACTTACATGAAGCTGAAACCGCGCCCGGCGTGCTGGCAATTGTCACCGCTGACAACGCCGGTAAGCTGGGTAAAGGCGACATGAACGCCGCTACCCTGCTCGGCGGCCCCGCGATTGAGCACTACCATCAGGCGATTGCCGTGGTGGTGGCAGAGACGTTTGAACAGGCACGCGCCGCTGCGTCGCTGATCCACGTGAAGTACCTGCGCGAACCCGGCGCGTTCAGTCTTGCGGCGCAAAAACCTGCCGTCACCACCCCGCCGGAAGACACGCCGGATAAAACCGCAGGCGATTTCACCACCGCCTTCGCCGCTTCAGCGGTGCAGCATGACGCCACTTACACCACGCCGGATCAAAGCCACATGGCGATGGAACCCCATACCTCGCTGGCAGTGTGGGAAGGCGACAAGCTGATCCTGCGCACCTCAAACCAGATGATCGCCTGGTGTCGCAGCGAACTGGCCAAAACGCTGAATATTCCCGAAGAGAAGGTGCGGGTGATTTCGCCCTACATTGGCGGCGGTTTCGGCGGCAAACTGTTTCTGCGCAGCGATGCCGTGCTGGCGGCGCTGGCGGCCCGTGCTGCCAACCGTCCAGTGAAAGTCATGTTGCCGCGACCACTGATCCCCAACAACACCACGCACCGTCCGGCCACTATTCAGCACATCCGCATCGGCACGGACGAGAAAGGCCGGATCACCGCCATCGCCCATGAAAGCTGGTCCGGCAATCTGCCCGGTGGCACGCCTGAGACGGCGGTGCAGCAAAGTGAACTGCTTTATGCGGGCAAAAACCGCCTGACCGGCCTGCGGCTGGCGCAGTTAGATCTGCCGGAAGGCAACGCCATGCGCGCGCCCGGCGAAGCCCCCGGCCTGATGGCGCTGGAAATCGCTATCGACGAAGTTGCGGAAAAAGCCGGAGTCGATCCGGTGGAGTTTCGCATCCTTAACGACACGCAGGTCGATCCGCTCAATACCGGACGCTTCTTTTCACGCCGTCAGTTGATCGAATGCCTGCGCACCGGTGCGGAGAAATTTGGCTGGCACCGCCGGAATGCCACACCGGCACAGGTCCGCGACGGACGCTGGCTGATGGGTATCGGCGTCGCAGCGGGCTTTCGTAATAACCTGCTGGAGAAATCCGGCGCGCGCGTACATCTCGATGCGCAGGGCGTCGTGACGGTAGAGACTGACATGACCGATATCGGCACCGGCAGTTACACTATCATCGCCCAGACCGCCGCCGAGATGCTGGGAGTACCGCTGGAAAAGGTCGTGGTACGGCTGGGGGATTCCGACTTCCCGGTGTCTGCCGGTTCGGGCGGGCAATGGGGAGCCAATACCTCCACTGCCGGTGTGTATGCCGCCTGCGTAAAACTGCGCGAAGCCATCGCGGAAAAACTCGGGTTTGATGCCGATAGCGCGGTGTTTACCGATGAACTGATTTGTCAGGGCGACCGCACCGCATCGCTCGCGCAAGCCGCTGCCAGCGGGACCATAACCGTGGAAGACACCATCGAGTTCGTCGGACTGGACAAGACATTCCAGCAATCGACCTTCGCCGCGCACTTCGTGGAAGTCGGCGTGGATATCGCGACCGGTGAGACCCGCGTCCGCCGCATGCTGGCTGTCTGCGCTGCGGGCCGGATACTTAACCCGAAAACGGCGCGCAGCCAGGTGATCGGCGCGATGACTATGGGCATCGGCGCGGCGCTGACAGAAGAGCTGAATGTCGATACCACTCTGGGATATTTCGTGAATCACGATCTGGCCGCTTATGAAGTGCCGGTTCACGCCGATATCCCGGATCAGGAAGTGATTTTCCTCGACGACACCGACCCGGTATCCTCGCCGATGAAAGCCAAAGGCGTCGGCGAACTGGGCCTGTGCGGCGTCAGCGCCGCCATCGCCAATGCTATTTATAACGCGACGGGCGTCAGGGTCAGGGATTATCCGGTGACACTGGATAAACTGATTGGAGGGCTGCCGGAGCTGGGTTGACAAGAAGCAATTGCTGAAAATTCAAAAGCCCTAATATGATGGATTAGGGCTAGTTATCTTTAGTCTGAGATTATTCATGATTTGAGGACCTGGAGATCTTAATCTCCAGATCTCATTATCGCCTTCTCATAGAAAGCTACTGTTTACAACAAGGGCATCAGCATTCACTACTTATTAACTATCTGTTCTTTTGAAAACCAACTGATAATCATATCGACTGAAATCAATTCTGTGCTGAAAAAATGGCTGTAAATCACTCCTCCACGCCTGTAACACATCAAATCCACCATCGTAAATCCTTCCATCAAAAGGCAGGGAAAATTTCTTTATAAGGCTGCCATCATTGCCCAGATCGACAGATACTTCTTTACCAACTAACAATTCATCAGCTTTATCAAACCATTCAAGTTTCAGAGCTAATCCCATCTCAAGCCTCACAGATACCGTTTAATATTTCGACCTTTAACAGCGGGTTTCAGCTGTTGTCCTGTTTTGTGATCTACGGAACCAAGATGTTCACCATCACTCGCTCGATATTCCTCAAGTTCACCATGCTGTGAATCCCATTCATAAATTCGGCGCCCTTTGCTATCAGCCCAGCGCTCTCTTAATCCACCACCACTTTGCTTTGGTGTTTTCTTTTTGGATTGTCTCAATCCTGAAAGACCTGAGATTTCTTCTGTTTCAGGAGCCGGATGGTAATCGTAATCTTTATTAGGTATACCCGACCGGCTCTGGCTAAGATAAATATAAACCGGCGGCATGCCATGCGGCAGATTGACCAGGATGTAATCATCGAATGACTGTTCATCCGGGATCGGCAGCGAGGTTGACGTGCTGCCCAGTTCTTCCGCGCCGGGTAACGGTAATACGGTGATGGTCGAAGGTAAATACGGCTCGTCACGATTACCGGTATTCGTGGGCGCTTTAAACTCCAGCTCGTCTGGCGTCCAGATGATGGTGGGCTTTTCCGCGCCATCCACCCGGAACTCATAATTACCCGTAAACGTGTTCCTCCGCATAGCGCGCACACGAACCTGATCCTGTCCGCTGTCAGCGCCGGTGTGATAAGCCACCGGTGTTAACCGGCCATATTTATCCTTCACCCACTGAAAGCGGATCCGCGTCGGGGCAGATTTTCCGGCCAGTGCCGCGAGCTGGCTGTCGCTTAAAATATCTTTCTCACCAGCGTTCAGCTTGTTCGAGTAAAAGGTTCCGATGACACCCACAGCTACAGGATTCACGAACAGGCTGCCGGAGCGGATCGATGTCACCCCGCGCAAGGCATTCATGCCTGATGCGATAAGCTCAGTCCCGCCCCCCGTTGCCACGGGGAGTGCCAGCGGCATACCGGACTGTGCGGGCGTATCAGCCTTCCCACCAAACATCTTTTTGTACCACGGTGTTTTATCACTGGCTGACTTTTTACGCTTCGCTGTCTGCGCGTGCTGTTCAACTTCGGGCTTTATGCCTGCGACCGGCGTCGGCACGCCGTAAGACATCCGCCCGAAGTTATGATGCTGCTCCTCACAGGTTCGTGCTTCGGTATTTCCTGCGCCACATTCTGCGGATTTCGCAAACACCGGCATCGAACGTCTGGCCTGTTCTGCCGCTTCTTTCTCAGCCTGAACCCGTAATATCGCGGCACGCTCTGCTTCCCACTTTTCGCGCGCCAGTTCGGAAGGTGATTTACCTCTCCCCATCCATTGTCCGGCGGGCGCGATAACCCGGTTCGTCCCCGGCGGGCAACCACATAAAACATCTGAACCGTCCACGGCAGAAGCGAGGCCGTCAAAGGTGGAATGCGGTTCTCCGCTGGTGATCTTTCCGGTGAGGCCGCATTTCGGGCAGGCGGTCGTGACATCCCCGATGCGGATCACACCAAGTCCGTGTTCCGTCGCATCGGGCAGAGAGGTCAGACAGACCGCGCCCGTCGTGGTTTTATCACCGTGCAGCGCCTGCCCGCGACCATAACAATTTGAGCGATACCCCATCCGTTATGCTCCGGTAACGGCAAGGAAATCTTCTGCCATCGGAATACCCTGACGGGCAACCAGATAGAAACTGCCCTGCGGCGTACTGATAATGTTGTCGCCGTTATCCAGTACGCTGCCGACTAACGCAAACCCTCGATTCCCGTTACAAAATTGGTGACCCGCGCTGGTGACAATCTTTGCCGTGCTGCCATCGGCATAAGTGACTTCATCCTGCTCTACGGCAAGCGTCGCTTCCGTACCGTTCTCAAGGGAAACTTTCCCCGTACTGCTGGCTTTTGTTACTTTGCCGCCTCGGGCGGTCAGGCTGCCCAAAGTCGCCAGCCGGTAAATTGCAATCACAGGATGCTGGCGGGAAAACGCAATCTGTTCCTCAACCACCGCCCGCGCGCTATCATCCATTTCAGCCAGCTGTTCAGCGGTGAAAGGTGAGGCATTGATGATATCCAGTAATTCCTGATTCAGTTCATTAGTAAATTGCTTTTCCATATTTATTTTTCGTCCGTTGAAATGAATAACGGAACTATGATAATCAGCTTAAACAGACACTCACAACGAGCAATGAAATATAAAACCAGAAACATTGCGCCAAATCATAAAATATAAACCAGTTAGATCACCCAGCTTTATTTATATGAATAAATAAAACAACCAAAAACCTATAAAAATAAATTCAGAGTTAAAGTGGATGTATATTAAATATTTATGGCACAAATTGCCTCACTGATTTCTTTGTGTAAAATTACTTTCAACATTCAGATACTACCAGCGTAGAAAATAACACATGATAATTAATGGATAGAGAATGAAAATTGTCGTAATTGTTCTATCACTGGCTCTCATCTCTGGCACTATTCATGCAAAAAGATGTACTGAACGTGATGCTGAAGCTGCTGATTTAGCTATCGATAATCTGGACTCATGGGAAGCAATACAAAAGAATTACATCGCTTACGCGCAATGTGATGATGGCAGTATTGCTGAAGGGAATTCAGAAGCGATGGCGCGAATGCTTGTCGATAAATGGCCGGAAATCGTAAAACTGCAATCGTTGATAAGTCAAGATTCAGGATTTGAAAAATATATTCTGAGACATATTGATTCTACGCTGGATACGGATGACCTGAATCAGATCATTACGCTGTCATCGGAGTCCTGCCCGGCTGAAAATAAAGCTTTATGCAGTAAACTTATTGCTGCTGCGCAAAATGCGGAGAAATAGCATTGATGATTATTCACAGGCGACAGAGATATGATCTGCTGCCTGAATTCGGATGACATAGAGACTAATCAGATTCTAAACAATGCTTTCCCGACAGAAGTCCGCCACTGTTTAATTTCGGTAACTACACTCTCTGGAGTTACTGTTTTATCGCCTTCAGGATAAAAAATTAAATCAGTACCTGAAGGATGCCCGGTAACCCGGCTGAAATTTTCCAGTAAACTGTCCTGATATGACTCGCTGCCATGCACGTCGAAAATATCTTTTACCAGCGCAATAAATTCGGCTTCCGAGTATTCTTCAAACTTATCTTTGAGCTGCATGTTTTTCCTTTATCTGTATTCAGGTGGCACCTGAGGGTCATTCATTATCCAAAACAGCCCTAACCCGCGCTTTAAGTTCATCAGCATCAAACTCATCTTTCTCACGATCATTGTCAGGATTGAATTGATCTGCGAGACAAAAAATGGTCGAGCATTTTTCACTGTCCTGATCGTTATCTTTCAGCGAATCGCCATTTTCACCCTCAGTTTTCCATAACATCTGATAAGGGTCAGCAAAATCTTCGGCTGAGATCTCGCCATTAATAAATGATCTGGCGAAGGTTAAAAGTTTCTGGCTCATTTTTTTGGCTCCCTGAGATTGAAAATACTAAACTGACTGCTTTCTATTTTCATGGAATGCAATAATCAGCGCAGCAAGGTCGTCTTCTTCGGCATAAAGATAAGCCACAGGCACATCCAACACTTTCGCAATTCGCTTCACCGTTTCCGGATCCGGCTGATGTTTGCCCTTCTCGTACTGATTCATTCGCGCACTCGACGATGCCTCATCAACTCCTGCCAGTACGCCTAACTTATATTGAGAAAGCCCTGCACGCAGACGTGCTTCCTTAAGTCTCTTGATCAACATGATGTCGGAGCCAACCTTTTACTAAGTTATTCTTAGTTTTCTATTGTGTTATTTTTAAGCGCCACACATACTAAGGATAACTTAGTAATCACCATTAACAGGGAGTCTTATATGACAGGTTCAAAAGATTGGCACACTGCAGATATCATCGCGGCAATCAGAAAGAAAGGGACAACGATGGCAGCTGTTTCGAGGGACGCGGGGTTGAGTTCATCCACCCTTTCCAATGCGCTGGCAAGACCCTGGCCGAAAGGTGAAATGATAATTGCAAAGACGATTGGGGTTGAAGCTAGAGAGATCTGGCCGAGTCGGTATTTTGATGGGAATACAGGAACAAAAATAGGCAGAAAGCTAAGGTGCCATTCTAAATGAGTGTTTGATAATCAAGGAGTTTAAAACTGAAATGGTGCCGACTACCGGAATCGAACTGGTGACCTACTGATTACAAGTCAGTTGCTCTACCTACTGAGCTAAGTCGGCATTTTGGAGTGTTACCGGGGAACTACGGGGCATAAAATATTGAAATCTTCGACGTCCGTCAAGTCCCTGGTGGTGCGTATGCTGCTTTTCTCATCAGCATACGCATTTTGACGATCTGACTGCTTAAGCTTTCGCCAGCGGTTCGCGGAAGAAACTGATCAGGGCGTTGTAGACCTGATAGCGGTTTTTCTCCAGCACCATCATGTGCGTGGCTTCACCGATTTCCAGCCAGCGTTTATCCGGTGAACCGGTGGCGCGCAGGAACCACGCCTGTGCCAGTTCCACGGGCACATCAATATCCCATTCGCCGTGGATTAACATCAGCGGCACGTCAATATCGGCCGGATCGTAAAACGGTTTTCCCGCCGCCCAGTAATCGCGGATATCCTGAATCGGACCGTTGCTGGCGCGGATTGATTGCTGTGCCCGAAGTATATCATCCGGCTCGTCGCTGACGGTTTTCTCCAGCCATGCCTCAAAACCCCCTTCCGGGATCAGCCCTTCCCGCTTGCACTGTGGCGCTGCGCTAATCCAGCGTTCACGCGCCGCACCGGCATTGACGATGCGCCAGGCATTCAGTTCGCCACCGGGGTCGAGCGGCAACGGTTTATCACTGACCCATTGCGGTGCAATCAACCCTAAACGCCTGACTTTGTGGCCGTTCTGCGTGGTATATGTGCCGGTGACACTGCCGCCCCACGACATCCCGATCACGTTAACCTGTGAAAACCCGTTGGTTCTGAGCACAAAATTAACGGCGCTGCTGAAATCGCGCACGGCGACATCCGTTCTCACTGCAGGCGCGTTGAGGGTGGCGGACTGAAGCATTTCCACCGGACGGGTCGAGCCGCCATAACCGCGCACATCGACGGCGTACACATCAAAACCGGCGCGGGCGAGTACATCGGCAAAAGAAGCGCCTTCCAGCGGCGTATCGAACAGGCTGCCGGAGGAATACGTCGCGCCGTGCATCATGACAATGGTGTTGGCTTCGCTGAATTTTTGCTCCCCTTTGCGGTGCTTGTGCAAAAGATGCAACCGGATGCCGTCGGTGTCAGAGGGGATCAAAAAACTTTCGCTGAAAATATCGGCATTACTCATCGGTTTTTCCTTCTCAGAGTGGCTGCCAGCTCAGGCCACGGGCATCCTGACGGATTTTTCCCGCAGAGGAACCGGCGAAATGGGTGGTGAAAACGGTGGCCTGATGGTTCAGGGCAAACTCAATCGCCTTGTGGCGTGAGGCTGTCGCCCGTTGCGGTTCTTCGCAGAACACCGAATCCCAGTCGGGGCGTGCGAGCTGAAGCGGATGGTGCATCACGTCGCCCCAGAAAAAGGCGGTTTCACCTTCGGAGGTAAAAGCGAAAGAGAAATGATCATGACTGTGACCTGGCGTGCGGATGATGGCAAAACCCGGAATGGCCGTGGTGTCGTCAGCATGTATCCGTTGATCAAGACCGGCCGCCACGACCGGCTCAACGCTGTCGGCAAAGATACCGTCGCTCGGATCCCGGACGTTTTTCGGGTCGGCGTAAAACCGGTATTCGGCTTCAGAAAACAGATAACGCGCGTTCGGGAAAGTCGGTACCCAGCGGCCATTCTCCAGCCGTGTATTCCAGCCAACGTGGTCAACGTGCAGATGTGAAAGCAGCACCACATCAACCTCTTCAGGGCCGACGCCCGTCGCCCGCAGGTTGTCCAGCCAGCCGGTCTTCAGCTGATTGAACAACAGGTTCAGCGGACGCTGTTTATCGTTGCCGGATGCGGTATCAATCAGCACCGTCTGCGTGCCGGTCTGCACCAGCCAGCTGTGAGTGCTGAGCATCAGCTCTGAAGCATCTGCGCCGAAAAAGTCTGCCGGTAATGTTTTCGTAGCATCCTCAATAGCCTCCGCATTCCATTGCGGAAAAAGCGACGATCCGGGATCTTTCAATGTCATCTCGGGGATCTTAGTGATTCTGGCGCTGCCGATCGGGTAAGTTTCTGGCACACTCATTTTATGACCTTATTTGGTGATAACCTTCTGGTGTGGGGTCATCCTCCCTGTTTCAGCGCGGGTGAACAAGACGGCAATCCCGAATGCAGGGTTGCTGATATTGCAACGATAAAAAAAGATGAAAGGGACGGAATGGATAAGCTGGAGAATATGCGTACGTTCGTGCAGGTAGTGGATTCAGGGTCATTCAGCCGCGCTGCAGAATTGATGGATTTACCGAAATCCACGGTAACGCGGCAGGTGCAGGCGCTGGAAAGCGAACTGGGTGTGAAACTGCTGCACCGGACGTCTCGCCGTTTGAGCATGACGGAACAGGGCGAGGCCTATTATCACGGAGCGATACGGCTGCTCTCTCAGATGGAGATCCTCGACAGCAATGTGCAGGCGGCAGCACAGGCTCCGCGCGGCAAAATCCGCGTCGAGATGCCGAATGCGATTGCCTATCGTCGGGTGATCCCCGCCCTGCCCGGCTTCCTGATGCATTATCCCGATGTTCAGGTTGAGGTGAGCGTCGGCAACCGCACCGCCGATCTGATTGCGCAAAACATCGATTGTGTGATCCGCATCGGGGAGTTGCACAACGATGCGCTGATCGCCCGGTCGCTTGGCGTCCTGCCGATGATCACCTGTGCCGCACCGGCGTATCTGCAAAAACACGGCGTGCCTGAACATCCGCAGGATCTTATCCGCGACCATACGCTGGTGCAGATCGCTTCGCCGCAAACCGGCCGCGTATTTGAACACCAGGTGTTTAAGGATGAGCAATCTGTGACCGTTCGCGGGCGCTGGCAGTTCTCGGTTAACGATTCCACCGCGGCGCTGACCGGTGCCATTGCGGGGCTTGGTGTGCTGACGACATATCGCTTTCTGGCACAGGAAGCGCTGGATAACGGCGCGCTGGTGCCGCTGTTTCCTGAATGGGCGGATGAACAGGTGCCGGTGCATGTTGCCTGGCCGGAGAACCGGCATTTGCCGTCAAAAGTGCGGTATTTTATCGAATGGGTCAGGGCGTTGTTTCAGGAATGAGGGTGTTCAGAAGAGATAAACATCGCACCGGCTTCATCATGCTGAATCCACCGGTGCCGGTCAGTTAAGGACGGACTAAATCGTCGCCGTAACCAATCCATTTGTAGGTCGTCAGGGCTTCTAATCCCATCGGGCCGCGGGCGTGCAGTTTTTGCGTACTGACCGCCACTTCTGCGCCTAAACCGAACTGTCCGCCATCGGTGAACCGGGTGCTGGCGTTGACGTAAACCGCAGAGGAATCCACTTCACGCACGAACCTGTCCGCGCTGCTGATGGAACGGGTAAGGATCGCATCGGAATGCTCGGTGCCGTAGGTGCGGATGTGCGCCACGGCGGCGTCGAGATCAGCGACAACCGTCACGTTCAAATCCAGCGACAGCCATTCATCCGAATAATCTTCTTCGGTTACCGCCACCACTTTCGCCGGGCCATGTTGCAGATACGGCATCGCCGATTCGCTGGCATGCAGCGTGACGCCTGCACGGTGCATTTTGTCGCTCAGTTCCGGCAGGAAGCGGGCGGCGATCGCCTGATGCACCAGCACGGTTTCCAGGCTGTTACAGGCGCTAGGACGCTGCACTTTCGCACTTTCCAGCACGGTCAGCGCTTTGTCGAAATCAGCACTTTCATCTACAAACGTATGGCAAACGCCGATACCGCCGGTGATCACCGGAATGGTGGACTGTTCGCGGCACAGTTTGTGCAGCGCCGCGCCACCGCGTGGGATCAGCATATCGACGTATTTATCCAGACGCAGCAGTTCCGCGACCAGTGCGCGATCCGGGCTGTCGATGGCCTGCACGGCGGCTTTTGGTAATCCGCATTCTTCCAGCGCCATCTGAATGACGTTAACCGTCGCCTGATTGGTGTGGTGCGTTTCTTTGCCACCGCGCAGGATAACGGCATTGCCGGTTTTCAGGCACAGGCTGGCGACGTCGATGGTGACGTTCGGGCGCGCTTCATAAATCACGCCGATTACGCCAAGCGGGACACGGCGGCGTTCGAGACGCAAACCGCTGTCCTGCTGTGAACCATCAATCACCTGCCCGACCGGATCGCTCAGGCGGCAGACATCGCGCACGTCGCTGGCAATCGCCGAAAGACGCGCGGGGGTCAGCAGCAGGCGGTCTAATAATGCCTCGCTCATGCCGCTTTCGCGGGCGGCGGCCATGTCGAGTTCGTTGGCAAGAATAATGCTCTGGCTGTTGGCCTCAAGCATGTCGGCTATCAGCATCAGCGCACGATTTTTCTGCGCGGTGCTGAGGGTGGAAAGCTGCCAGGACGCGGCTTTCGCAGCCTGGCCCATCTCGTTAAGCATCTGTGGCTCCTTAACTGACAATCATGTCGTCACGATGCACGGCAACCGGGCCGTATTCGTAACCGAGAATTTCGCTGATCTGCTGAGAGTGATGACCGGCAATCATGCGCATCGCATCGCTGTTATAGCGGCTGACACCGTGCGCGAGGTCGCGCCCGTTCAGGTTGCGGATGCGGATCACTTCGCCACGCGAGAAATCGCCTTTCACTTCGCGGATCCCCTTTGGCAGCAGCGAGCTGCCGCGCTCCATCATGGCGGAAACCGCGCCGTCGTCGATGGTGATTTCACCCGCTGGCGGTGCGCCGAAGATCCAGCGCTTACGGTTTTCCAGCGGCGTTTCCATCGCGTGAAAACGCGTGCCGACCGAAACGCCGTTAATGACATCGCCAATTACGCCCGGCAGGCTGCCCGCAGCAATAATGGTATCGACGCCCGCACGGCACGCGACATCCGCCGCCTGCAGTTTGGTGGCCATGCCGCCGGTGCCGAGGCCGGAAACGCTGTCGCCCGCCACACCGCGCAGTTCATCATCAATGGTCATCACTTCGCGGATAAGCTCTGCCTGCGGATTGGTGCGCGGATCGGCGGTAAACAGACCACGCTGATCGGTCAGCAGCAGCAATTTATCGGCACCGGCCAGTATCGCCGCCAGCGCGGAAAGGTTGTCGTTATCGCCGACTTTGATCTCTGCGGTGGCGACGGCATCGTTTTCATTAATCACCGGCACGATATGGTTATCGAGCAGCGCATGCATCGTGTCGCGGGCATTGAGGAACCGCTCGCGGTCTTCCATGTCGGCGCGCGTCAGCAGCATCTGACCAATGTGGATGCCATAAATCGAGAACAATTGCTCCCACAGCTGGATCAGACGGCTTTGCCCGACGGCAGCCAGCAGTTGTTTGGAAGCAATGGTGGCGGGGAGTTCGGGGTAGCCAAGATGTTCGCGCCCGGCGGCAATCGCGCCCGACGTGACAATCACAATCCGGTGCCCTGCCGCATGTTGCTGCGCGCACTGGCGGACAAGCTCAACAATGTGAGCACGGTTGAGGCGACGGGAGCCGCCAGTGAGCACGCTGGTGCCCAGTTTTACAACCAGTGTCTGACTACCACTCATAATCGTTCCATTAGTGTGAAAAAGAAGGGCTTCTTTGTCTTTGTAACAGTTGAGAAGCGTTATGCCAAACGGCATAACGCTATAATAGCAGCATTCATCGTGGGAATGGGTAGTACAGAAGGTCAGGCGGAGAGCTTCACCGGTTCCTCGCTGAAATCATCAGCAGGTTCCAGTCTGAGGGACATCTCTTCGATCATGGCATTCAGATTCTTGTGGAATCCTTTCAATGTCGTCTCAAGTTTCTCGCGCACTTCAGCATCTTTAATATTTTGCGCTTTCCAGATGCCGTCTTTATCAAACAATCCGAAGTGATAAACATAGGTAAAACGTTCGGCTTCAGCCTGTAATTCAATCCACCAGCCCCAGAATTCACGCTTCTCCGGCGCGGGCTTCACGTTCACGCAGACAGCTAAACAGTCAAAGAAAAAGCGGTCGTTCTCGCATTTCCCTTCTCTGATGTACGGTCCCAGAGTACCGAAACGTTTCATTAGCCTGCTTTTAGGATGACCACTTGGTAACGTCATAGTACTTACCTCCATTTAAAGACGATCCTTTTTAGCAAAACGTTAAGAATTAGCAACTGTTAAGTTACTGCATTCTCTTCTGCAACCACCCGCAAATCTCATGTAAAGCGCTGTCAAAATGCGCATAAAGCGGCTCGCTGCGGATAGTCAAAAGTTTGCCGTCAGCGGAAGAATCCGCAATCAGCTTCGCTTCGCTCTTCGGACTGAAGATATCGTTCTCCCAGTATGCGGCCAGTATAGGCGTCGGTGTTCTGCGCCCGAGCAGCCCCTGCGTTTTCAGAGAATAACGATTAAGTTCAGTTTTCAGCGCCGAGTCGGACGCGCTCGACATACCGATGCGGCTCGCCAGCACATCTATATACATGTCCGGCACCTGTTCCTGACATTTCGGATCACTGAGCAGCGTATGCACCAGCGCCCCCAGCGTGGCGACCGCCCGCACGCGGCGCGGTTCGAGATACGCCAGACGCACGGCGACGTTCGCGCCAAAACGGTAGCCGAGCAAACTGACGCGGCTGGCATCGATCCACGGCACATCCGAAAGCTGCATCAGCACCTGCTGATGCAGGAAGCTGGTGTCCTGGGTCAGTTTCCACTTCGACGAAAAACCGATCGACGGCATATCGATGGTCAGCATCGCAATGCCCATCGGCGCGAGATACGAACGGAACAGGCGCTGATGGTCACTCTGTAAGGTATCGAGGCCGCCGCACACCAACACCGTCGGGAACGGCGCTTTGCCTTCCTTCGGCAAGTGCAGGAAACCGGTGATCGGCGTGCCGCCAGGGATCTTAAATTCCAGCTCTTTCAGTTCGTAAGGCGAATGTTCCGAGGATTTTTCAAAGGCTTTATTGGCCAGCGCCTGCGCCTGTTCCGCCAGCGTATCGCCTTTCAGATGCGGATAACCGGCAATGCTGTAAAGGTTGGCGGCTTTCAGCCAATATTCGCTCGCCACATCGGCATCTTTCTCTTCGGCGGCTTTTTGTTGCCATTGCATCGCCTGATTTGACCATTCGTAGATCCAGTTGCCATTGCGGTAACCAATCACGGTATCGAGCAGCAACGGATCGCTATGTTCCGCTTTGGAGACGGCAATGCGCGACAGCACTTCTTCCACTTCCAGCGGATCAACCCCGCGCCACATCCACATCAAACGGTTAATCGTGCGGTACCAGCAATGGACCGTATCGCCTTCCAGCGCGGAGTGCATCGTCGGGTGGGTATTGTGGTGATGAACGCGATGAACCAGCGTTGATGTTTCCGGATATTTGAAGGAAGGTTTAAACAGTTTTTCCGTAAGATTGGCTGGAGCCATGATGCAAGATCCTCCGTTAGCAAGCAGCAGGTCGCCCGCAGGCGATCATTTCTGGGCGGGATTATAACCCGCCCACGTTGCGACAAGTGAGGTGTGAGGTCAAGCGGAAAGGATTTCAAGTCAACAAAAGCAAAACGCCCGGCAATAAGCCAGGCGTTTATAAACAGTAAGGGAAAATTACTTACCCACTAATGGAGGCACAAAGACAACCCCCATATCCCACGGCTGTTCGATCCAGGTGTTCTGCGGGATGTCGATCACGTAATCATCCACCAGCGGTGCGCCCGCCGGTTTAGCGAAGATGGTGATGAAATGCGCTTTCGGGTACATTTCGCGGATCGCTTTCGCGGTGCCGCCGGTATCCACCAGATCGTCAATTACGATGAAGCCTTCACCGTCGCCTTCTGCGCGTTTCAGCACCTGCATTTCGCGCTGATTATCATGGTCGTAGCTGGAGATACACACGGTATCCACATGGCGGATGCACAGCTCGCGAGCCAGCAACGCTGCCGGAACCAGGCCACCACGGCTGACTGCAATAATGCCTTTCCATTGTTCTGCCGGCAGCAGGCGTTTAGCCATCGTGCGGGCGTGGATTTGCAGCATGTCCCAGGTTACAACGTATTTTTCGCTCATAAAGGTGTCCCAGCCAGTGAATTAACGGCTTCTAAAAAAGTAGTGGGGGAAAAAAGGTTGCGCGAGATTATAGTGAGTCCGGTTCATAAAAACCAGCGATTATCTGGCCTCAGTCGTCCAAAAATCCCGGATTTTCTCCCCGAGCCCGCGCACAGGTTAAGATTAAGTGATATTCTGTCAGGCCACTCGCCACACAGCCTGGCGGGGATTACTTAACCTTAAACCTACAGCATCTCAGTCAGTTCCCCGACAAACGGAGCCTGAATGAGCTGACTGTTACAGGAGACTTATAGTGTCTGAACTGTCTCAGCTTTCGCCACAACCGTTGTGGGATATTTTTGCCAAAATTTGTTCAATTCCGCACCCTTCTTACCATGAAGAAGCGCTGGCAAAACACATTGTTGAATGGGCACAGGAAAAAGGTATCCACGCTGAGCGTGATGAAGTTGGCAACATTTTGCTGCGCAAACCGGCCACTAAAGGCATGGAAAACCGCAAAGCCGTTGCCCTGCAGGCTCACCTCGATATGGTGCCGCAGAAAAACAACGATACTGTTCATGATTTCACTAAAGATCCGATCCAGCCCTTCATCGAAGACGGTTGGGTAAAAGCCCGCGGCACCACGCTGGGTTCTGACAACGGTATCGGTATGGCGTCCGCGCTGGCAGTTCTGGCTGATGACAGCGTAGAACACGGCCCGCTGGAAGTGCTGCTGACCATGACCGAAGAAACCGGCATGGCAGGCGCATTCGGCCTGCAACCGAACTGGTTACAGTCTGAAATCCTGATCAACACCGATTCTGAAACCGAAGGCGAAATCTACATGGGTTGCGCCGGCGGGATTGATTTTACCGCCACACTGCCGCTGAGCCGTGAAGCAGTTCCGGCCGGTTTCAGCACGCTGAAACTGACCCTGAAGGGCCTGAAAGGCGGCCACTCCGGCGCTGAAATCCACTTAGGTCTGGGCAATGCCAGCAAACTGCTGGCACGTTTTCTGGCTGACAATACTGATACTCTCGGCCTGCGCCTGCTGGACTTCACCGGCGGCACACTGCGTAACGCCATCCCGCGTGAAGCGATCGTGACACTGGCGGTTGCCGCCGATAAAGCGGATGCACTGAAAGCGGCCGCACAGGAATTCCTGGCAACGATTCAGTTCGAATTGTCAGCCGTTGAAAAGAAAATCGCCTTCGTTGTAGAAGCAGCTGAAAGCAACGCGAAAGCACTGACTGCAGAAACTCAGGGTAAATTCCTTGCGCTGCTGAACGCGACGCCAAACGGCGTGATCCGCATGAGTGATGACGTGAAAGGTGTGGTAGAAACCTCACTGAACGTCGGCGTGGTCACGATGAAAGATGACGAAGTGGCGATCAACAGCCTGATCCGTTCGCTTATCGACAGCGGCAAAGAGTATGTTGTCAGCATGCTGAATTCACTGAGTGAACTGGCTGGCGCAAAAAGTCTGGCAAAAGGCAGCTATCCTGGCTGGAAACCTGAGCCAAGCTCGCCGGTGATGACGCTGGTGCGTGAAACTTACCAGTCCCTGTTCAATAAAACCCCGAACATCATGGTGATCCACGCCGGTCTGGAATGCGGTCTGTTCAAAAAACCTTACCCGGACATGGACATGGTTTCCATCGGGCCAACTATCACCGGCCCGCACTCGCCGGATGAACAGGTTGAAATCGCCAGCGTCGGGCTGTACTGGCAACTGCTGACAGCCTTGCTGAAAGCAATTCCTGAACGCGGTTAATTTTTGCGCCCTCCCCTGCGAAGGGGAGGGCTGGGGTGGGGTATTAAAGCAAAATCAGTTGATTGAAGTTTTCTCAGGCATTGATTTTGCCCGCTAAACCCCCTCCCAGCCTCCCCCTTCGCAGGGGGAGGAGCTCAAATCCAAAAGAAGCTGCCGCTCTATTTGCGGATCCTGCAACGTCACATGTAATCCCACCAGTCTGACTCCCCGTCCACCCCGCCGTTTTTCCCACGCCTCCCGCGCAACTTTCAGTAAATCTTCTTTATTAAGCACCGGCCAGACGTGTTCCTGCGTGGTTTGCTGAAAATCATGGAATTTGAGTTTCACGCCCTGACGAGCGATACGCAGATCCGGGCTGACACGACTCAGGCGCGTATGCAGTTCAGGATATAAACGTTCGATCAGCGCCACGCATTCTTCCCAGCCGTGAATATCTTCTGCCAGCGTGCGTTCCACGCCGACCGATTTACGCAACCGCTCGGAGGAAATTTCACGTTCATCGATACCCTGACAGCGTTCCCACAGTACGCGGCCAAACTTACCAAAACGTTTGAGCAGTTTCGCCAGATCGTACCGCTGTACATCGCCGCAGGTGAAAAGCCCCTGCTCCTGTAAACGCTGGGCGGTGACTTTACCAACGCCGGGGATTTTACTCAGCGGAAGATCCTGTAAAAACGCCCCGACTTTTTCTGGCGTAATCACAAACTGACCGTTGGGTTTGTTCAGATCCGAGGCGATTTTTGCCAGAAATTTGATCGGCGCAATCCCGGCCGACGCCGTCAGAGCGATTTCATCGAAAATGGCCTGGCGGATTTCAGCAGCGATAAGTGTCGCAGAGCCGTTGCATTGCGGCGAATCGGAAACATCCAGATAAGCTTCGTCGAGTGACAGCGGTTCGATCAATGAGGTATAACGCGCGAAGATTTCACGGATGTGGTTTGACGCTTCTTTATAAGCCTCCATCCGGCCGGGAATGACTTTCAGGTGCGGGCAAAGTTTCAGTGCCATGCCGGTAGGCATCGCGCTGTGCACGCCGAATTTGCGGGCAGGATAATTGGCGGTGCTGATGACGCCACGGCGGTCACGACTGCCGCCAATGGCAATAGGAATGTCGCGCAGGGAAGGATCATCGCGCATTTCGACAGCCGCGAAAAAGCAGTCCATATCCACGTGAATGATTTTACGCATAACCCTCCCCTTAATAACTGTATAAGTATACAGTTGAGTGCGGGAATGTCCAACACGGAAAATACGGGTTAATTTGGCTTAATTAATCACCATTAATGGCAACGTAATAAATTTCCTATTCCGAAAGCCATTATTCATTATTTGGTGATTGCTAAAAATTTAATCAGTATTAATATGACAGCGTTTCAGACAGGCAGTACATAAGAAGAAAATCAGTGGCGGTCTTACAGGCAGTTGAGCTGTAGACAAAATAATCAAAATTATTACCGAGCAGGACTTAGAATGATCAGAATCGCGCTGTTTCTTGCGATGCTCCTCAGTTTGCCTTTATTTACAGCAAATTACGCCGCGGCCAGCGATGCTGTCCCGGTCAACGCAGCACTTAAAAAACAATTATTGGGTGCGCCCGTTTATATCCAGATCTTCAAACAAGAACGTAAGCTCGAATTGTATGCTCAGCTCGACGGCGAATTTCGTCTGATCGGCAGTTATGGCATCTGCGATTTTTCTGGTGGTTTGGGAAATAAACGTCGCGAAGGCGATTTCAAAAGCCCGGAAGGTTTCTACAACGTGGATATTCACCACCTGAAACCCGACAGTCGCTTTTATCGCGCCATCAACATCGGTTTCCCCAATGCATACGATATTTCTCAGGGTTATTCAGGTAAGTATCTGATGATCCACGGTAACTGTAAGTCTATTGGTTGCTACGCCATGACTGACGGCTATATGGACGAAATCTTCACCTACGTACAGGCAGCATTCCAGTTCGGGCAACGCAATTTAAAGATTAGCATTTACCCGTTCAGGATGACCGATGCCAATATGAAGGCGCATAAAAACTCCAGCTACTACAGTTTCTGGAGCCAGTTGCAACCGGGATATGCATACTTTGAGAAACACCATCAGCCACCGAATGTCGTGGTCAATGAGGGTAAATATGAAGTGCTGCAACCGTTGTCCAACACCCCGCTGCCTTCACAGCTGGCGTTCGCCCCGATGAAATAATGCGAATTCACCTGGCGCAATTTTGTTCCAGGTTTCGTTCGCCGTCAGCGGTTGCGTGGCAATCACGGTGACGACATCATCCGGTGTCGTCTGCTGCTGAAAATCAATTTCCACATCCTGATCCAACAACGTTGCCTTGCCAAAAGGCGCACGCCGCGTGATCCAGTGCAAATTCGTCGAGCAATACGCCATCACGAAATTGCCATCAGACAGCAACATGTTAAATACCCCTTTCTGCCGTAACTCATCAGCCAGCGACGCAATATAGCGAAACACCGGCGGCCAGCTTGCAGGACGGCGCGGGTAGCGTTGGGTGAGTTTATGCAGTAACCAGCAGAAGGCGTATTCGCTGTCGGTCTGACCCACCGGGCGCAGCGTGCCGGTATCGAGCTGGCGATAACCCCGAAGCTGACCATTGTGCGCGTAAGTCCAGTTGCGTCCCCACAATTCGCGGGTAAACGGGTGGGTATTTTCCAGCGCCACTTCGCCACGGTTTGCCTGACGGATATGAGAAATCACCGCGCAGGATTTGATCGGGTATTCCTGAACAAGGCGGGCAATGGGCGAATTAAAGCTTGGCGTCGGATCTTTAAAAGTACGACAGCCATTCCCTTCATAGAAGGTGATGCCCCAGCCATCTTTATGCGGACCAGTCCCGCCACCACGCTGCACTAATCCGCTGAAACTGAAACAAATATCAGTAGGAACGTTAGCGCTCATCCCGAGCAATTCGCACATCACCAGCCTCCTTTAACGACAAAGGGCTTATGCCTTTGCCATCTCTTTTTCGATCAGGAGAATCAAAATATGAATGACTTTGATATGAATTTCCTGCACGCGGTCAGCGAAACCAAAGTGCGGAACGCGGATTTCCACGTCGGCTGAACCGTCCATTTTCCCGCCATCTTTACCGGTCAGGGTGATGACTTTCATGCCTTTGGCACGCGCAGCTTCGATGGCTTTGATCACGTTACCGGAATTACCGGAAGTGGAGATGCCCAGCAGCACGTCGCCCTTCTGGCCAACCGCTTCCAGATAACGGGAAAAGATGTATTCGTAGCCGAAATCATTGCCGACGCAAGAGATGTGGCTGACGTCAGAAATAGCAATTGCCGGATAGCCCGGACGGTTTTCACGATAGCGGCCTGTCAGTTCTTCGGCGAAATGCATGGCATCGCAGTGTGAACCCCCGTTACCGCAGGAAATCACTTTCCCACCCGCTTTGAATGAATCCGCCAGCAACACAGCTGCACGTTGAATAGACTCAATATTTGCCGGATCGCTGATGAATTTATTCAGCGTGTCAGCAGCTTCGTTCAGTTCAGTACGGATAATATCCTGGTACATAGCAGCCTCTTTTATGTCCATTTACAGCCGGTTTCAGCACGGCCGATAGCAATAAAACGTTCCGCTGTGCAGTTTAACGGAAAGCCGAAACAGCGAGAAGCAATGAAGCGGTAATGATGCCGATAGTTTTTGTTTTTGACGCTTCGTGCGACCGGTTTGTGAGCTGTGTTGTAATTAGTATGTAAACACATTGATAAAGAAATGAGCATGAACTAAAACCATTGTATCCCTACAACAGGTCAGACCTCCTACTACTCAGGAGCTTTACTATGATGGTTCTTAGCATTGTTGCATTTGTCGTGATCCTTGGTGTGTTGTTCTATCACAAGGTCAATCTTGCCCTTAGCAGCCTGATTTTACTGGCGTTTACGGCGGTCATGGGTGCCATTAATCTGTGGACCCTGTGGCTGTTATTGCCGCTGGCGATCATTCTTCTGCCCTTCAATATTCCTGCCCTGCGTCGTTCATTGTTCTCCGGCCCGGCGCTTCGTACCTTCCGTAAAGTGATGCCTGCCATGTCGCGCACGGAAAAAGAAGCGATTGAAGCGGGTACCACCTGGTGGGAAGGCGACCTGTTTGGTGGCAAACCAGACTGGAAGAAATTGCAGGATTACCCTGAGCAGCAACTGACAGAAGAAGAGCAGCGCTTTATTGACGGGCCGGTTGAAGAAGCCTGCCGCATGGCAAATGACTTTCAGATAACCCACGAACTGGCAGATTTGCCGCCGGAACTGTGGGCGTATCTGAAAGAACACCGCTTCTTCGCGATGATCATTAAGAAAGAATACGGCGGTCTGGAATTCTCCGCTTACGCTCAGGCGCGGGTGCTGCAAAAACTGGCCGGTGTGTCAGGTATTCTGGCAATCACGGTCGGCGTGCCGAACTCCCTCGGGCCAGGCGAATTGCTGCAACATTACGGCACCGAAGAGCAGAAAGATCACTATCTGCCACGTCTGGCCGAAGGTCTGGAAATCCCATGCTTCGCCCTGACCAGCCCGGAAGCGGGTTCTGATGCCGGAGCCATCCCTGATTTCGGTATCGTGTGTAAAGGCCAGTGGCAGGGGAAAGAAGTGCTCGGCATGCGCCTGACCTGGAACAAGCGTTACATCACGCTGGCGCCTATCGCCACCGTGCTCGGTCTGGCGTTTAAACTGAAAGACCCCGATCATCTGCTCGGCAGCGAAACTGATTTGGGTATTACCTGTGCACTGATCCCAACCGACACCGCCGGTGTGGAAATTGGTCACCGTCACTTCCCGCTGAATGTGCCATTCCAGAACGGCCCGACACGCGGCAGCGATATCTTTGTCCCTATCGATTATATTATTGGCGGCCCGAAAATGGCCGGTCAGGGCTGGCGTATGCTGGTGGAATGTCTTTCTGTGGGTCGTGGCATCACGCTGCCTTCTAACTCGACCGGCAGCCTGAAATCTCTGGCGCTGGCGACCGGTGCTTATGCCTATATCCGCCGTCAGTTCAAACTGCCAATCGGTAAAATGGAAGGTATCGAAGAACCGCTGGCGCGCATTGCCGGTAATGCTTATGTGATGGATGCCGCCGCTACGCTTATCACTAACGGCATTATGCTGGGTGAAAAACCGGCGGTGCTGTCGGCTATCGTGAAATACCACTGTACACACCGTGGCCAGCGCGCCGTGATGGATGCGATGGATATCACCGGCGGTAAAGGCATTATGCTCGGCAGCAGCAACTTCGTCGCACGTTCTTATCAGGGCGCGCCGATTGCGATTACCGTGGAAGGTGCCAACATTCTGACCCGCAGCATGATCATCTTTGGTCAGGGTGCGATCCGCTGCCATCCTTATGTTCTGCGTGAAATGGCGGCGGCGGAGAAAAACGATCTGGTTGATTTTGACCGTGCACTGTTCGGACACATCGGCCATGTCGGCAGTAACAAAATGCGCAGTTTCTGGCTGGGGCTGACCAATGGCCGCACCAGTGATACGCCGGTAAACGACCAAACGGCGCGTTACTATCAGCATATCAACCGCCTGAGCGCCAATCTGGCCCTGCTGGCTGACGTGTCGATGGGTGTGCTGGGCGGCAGCCTGAAACGCCGTGAACGTATTTCTGCCCGTCTGGGCGATATCCTCAGCCAGATGTATCTGGCGACGGCAACACTGAAACGTTATGACGAAGAAGGCTGTAACGAAGCGGATTTACCGCTGGTGCACTGGGGCGTGCAGGATTGTCTGCATCAGGCCGAAGTCGCTATCGACGATCTGCTGCGTAACTTCCCGAACCGTTTTGTAGCCGGTGTGATGCGTCTGGTGATTTTCCCGCTGGGCCGTTCACATTCGGCACCGTCTGACCGTCTGGATCACGAACTGGCGCGTATCCTTCAGGTGCCTTCAGCCACACGCAGCCGTATCGGTCGCGGTCAGTATCTGACGCCAAGCGAGCACAACCCGGTCGGCCTGCTGGAAGAAGCCTTGCAGGATATTCTGGCGGCAGAGCCGGTGCATAAACGTCTGTGTGAGGCGATGGGTAAAAAACTGCCGTTCACCCGTCTGGATATTCTGGCGCAAAAAGGTCTGGAGGCCGGTCATCTGAGTGCTGATGATGCCCGTATTCTCAGCCGTGCGGAGGAAAGTCGTCTGCGTTCGATTAACGTGGATGAGTTTGAGCCGGATGCCCTGGCTGCGCAAAAACCGGAAGCGGAGAAAGACAACGTAAAAAAGGATGAGGCGAACCCCCGCCACACCGAAGCTGCCTGAATAAATCGTTAACCGTTAAAAAAGCCTGAGTGTTTACGCGCTCAGGCTTTTTTTGTATCCGATTCAGCGATTCAGTTCATCGGATTACCCTAAATAGTTCGTGTCACAGAAAGGCGGCAAAGCAAGTGAGTCCCGATGAGCTTACTCAAGTAACTGATTCGGGCGAACACGCGCAGCCAACGCATCTGTGGCGCGAAATATGACGGGTAATCAGAAGAAGTATTTGAAGCGGACGCGAGCCCCATACCGCTCATCGCTGTCATCATCGCCGCTGTAAGTTTTATCTGCTTCCAGCATTGAGACATACGCGCCCAGATACACGTTGAAGTTTTCCATGTCCATCACGTTCGGGATCAGGTAACTGGCGTGAACGGTATGAATGTCATAGTTACCCGGTTCATCGAACCAGTCATCGTCGTAATCGGATGCACGCACGCCATTAATATTGAAGTCTTCGATTTTGTTATGCGCATAGATATAGCCCAGCTCGAAGCGTTTCCACAAGGCATTGGCACCGACGGTGAAGTCTTTTTCATCCGACGCATCCATATACGCAGTACTCAGGTTCGCCACGATGCCGTTTTCAGGGTCAGCTTTCTGGCCGTTCCAGGTCATCGTCAGGCCATAACCATTACGTTTGGACTGATCGACAAATTCGTCGCCATCTTTATAGCCGTACGCATTGTTGACGACGTTGGTTTCCATCGCGGCCGCCACCGAGAAGGCATCCCCTTTCCAGGCAATAATCGGGCGCAGGTATACGGTGTTTTTATCATTATCAAGTTCATTGCCATGATAATTGCGATCGGCATACAGCGACGTGCCATCTTCCATCAGCGTATTCAGCTCGAAATACCAGTTGCCGAGATTTTTGTTCAGCAGGATATTACCGCCGCTGTCACTGCGTCCGCGCCCTTCTTTCATCATGTAAACATAACCGTAGCCGTCGGCATACAGGTCATTGGCGGTGTTACCGGAATACTCAATGAAAGTATCCTGATTAAGCGGGAACATATCGTAGGCTTCAAAGCGACCGATTTTTGCCATCCAGTCTTTTTCTTCGCCGAAGAAGAAAGCGGCATCATCAAGATTCATCGAACCGTTCAGATCCGCCGTTGGCTGCACAGAAAAACCCGAGAACTGACCATTATCATTACGGCGATAGCCATCAAGTCCGATTAATAAACGACCATTCACATCCCAGCGTTCATTATTTCCGTCCCGGAAGTTTTTATTATCCTGCGTTCTGATGGAGGTTAATTGTCCGCTGCGGCTTGCGCCGTCAACATTAAACTCAACATCACCGTAGAGTTTTAAATTATCGAAGCCATTAAGTGTTAACAGCTTGTCTTTCGATATTCCATCTTGTTTAACTTCTACCGGCGTGGCTTCTTTCACGCTGGCTATTTCCTGCTCACGTTTCACATCCTGCTTCGTCAGTTGCTGGATCTGCTTTTCCGCCGTTTCCGCGCGCGCTTCTGCCTGCTGAAGACGTTGTTCAAGCTGCGCCATGCGGGCTTCCAGACTGGCTGATGAACTCGCTGCCAGTGCGGGAGCAGACACAGCCAGCCCGACTAATAAAGCCAAAGTTTTAATCTTTCTCATAATTAAGATGTCCTTTCAATACAAATTAAATTCGCCGTTTTAAAATAAACGGTGTTATTTCATTTTTATTAAAATAATGCCCGGAGGTTTCATAATGAGAACAGAAGATAGTTTCCTGAGGAATAATCTGTCAAAAATAAAAGCGGGGAAACGTGAAGTAAAACTGTAATAACGAAATTACATCACTGAAAAACCAATAAACGTAAAACGGGGCGCTTTTTTCATAAAAGCACCCCGCTTATTATTATTTATAATACACACCATCAGATATATTAAGCTGGCGAATATTTTATATCTTAGCCTTTTTTAGGACGGACTTTCGCCGTCAGTCCTTTCAGGAAATAACGCATCACCTGATCGCCACACGGACGGTAATTCTTGTGGCCTTCTTTACGGAAGAATGCGCTCAGCTCGCCTTCGGACACTTTGAAATCAGCCGCGGTCAGGACAGAAATCATGTCTTCGGTTTTCAGCTCAAACGCCACACGCAGCTTTTTCAGCATGATGTTATTGGTCAGGCGTTTTTCCACTTCCGGTGCCGGGAAGCGATCGTCTTTACCGCGTTTAAAGGTGATCAGGCCATTCAGGAAATTCGCCATCACTTCGTCCGGCACTTCCATATAACCTTCTTCGTCTTCTTTTTTCAGATAACGCGACATCACGTCAGGGCTGACAGGCGTACCGGTGGTTTTAAGGATCTCGATCAGCTGGCCTTCGCTTAAATCCAACATGTAGCGCACGCTGCGTAAGACATGGTTATGCATCATAATTCTGTATTCCTGTTAAAAGTAAACCGAGGAAATGCCACCGGGTTTACCCCTACGCACCTCGAAGGCGGGCATTATACAAGAAACTTACAGGATTAGCTGAACTGACGTATCCGCGCAATAAGTGACTCCACATCGCCGATTTGTTGTGCAGTGAGGATCAGTTTTTGCCCAAGGCTCAGCGCATGGCGCTGGCAGTCGGCGCGCATCGCATCATCTTTAATGGTATCGAGATCAGCAACATGTGCCAGACCGATGGTGCGACGGATCAACTCCGCGCCGCAGTAACCGACGGCATCGTGCCAGACTTCCTGCAAAAAGAGTCCGGCATAGCCGGTTTCCGCCAGCGTCGGATCCTGAGATTTATCCCGCGCCAGCTGCAGGAAACGCGCTGAGAAACTCAGCCACAGTTCACGCACATCTTTCAGACGCTGCTCGCGGCCGTCCGCCGCCTCGCGCACACCCACCAGCCCCGGCAGACCACAATAGTTCAGTAACAGATTGCCGATAGCGGAACCGGGATCAAAGCCCATCGGGCCGTAATAACCGAACTCCGCGTCGATGGCTTTCAGTTCGCCTTCAGCAACAAAAATCGATCCGCTGTGAATATCACCGTGCAACAGCGCTTCGGCCTTGCTCAGGAAACGATGTTTGAGTGCGGCCACAGCCAGACGCAGCGGTTTGTCCTGACGCAGCGCCTCCACCGACGGCTGCAATACCGGCTCAAAATTATTGCGCTCATGGTCAACATACGGATCGGTGAAGAACAGATCTTCGGTGATCTGACACAATTCAGGATTGGTGAAACGCGAAACTTCGGCTTTTTTAGCCTGGGCATTCTGGTAGAAATCGGAGGTATGGAACAGCGTCTGTGCCAGGTACTCACCCAGTTGAGCTGCCGCCTGCGGGTAATGTTTTCCCAGCACCAGTTCACTGCGCCAGATATGATGATCCGACAAATCTTCCTGCACCATCACCGCCAGTTCAGCATCGTGATGCAGCACCTTAACCGTATGCTGCGGACAATACTGGCCGTGAATAATCAGGGTTTCGGCTTCAATGCGCGCACGATCTAAGGTCAGCGGCCAGGATTCCCCCACACACCGCACGTAAGGCAGCGCCTGTTTCACAATCACCCGGCTTTTCCCGGCGGTATCGCGGATCTTAAACACCAGGTTCAGGTTTCCGTCACCGATTTCATCGGCCGTGACCAGAGATTGCGGATCCGCCACGCCACCAAACTGACGGGCATATTCAACGGCATCTTTGGCGGTAAATGTGTAGTAGCGTGACATCCTGACCTCTCGATTCTTTTTTAGCCTTTAAAGCGTTTAGACGTCTATACATCCGTGAAGCATGTTGGCAGAATAAGTGAACAGATGCAACCGGGCAACAAGGATTTAACCAACAATGCAAAGCCTCACAACCACCAGTTTACGTATTCGTGAAAACCAGCTGTGGATCCTCGACCAGCAAGCCCTGCCGCAACGTTCAGACTGGCGCGAATGCCGCGATGTCAGCGAACTGGTGGATCACATCCGCACCCTGCGTGTACGCGGTGCACCGCTGATTGGTTTGTCCGCCAGCCTTTTGCTGGCGCTGCTGGCTGAACAGGGAATGGCGCAGGATGCATTGCATCATGCGCTGGAAACACTGCGCGCCTCGCGTCCGACGGCAGTGAATCTGATGAATAATCTCGACCGTATGAAGGCCGCGTTGCAACACACTGATTACGTGAAAGCGCTGACCGAAGAAGCCCTGCGCCTGGTGGACGAAGACCGCGCATTGTGTGACAGCATTGCCACCCACGGCGCGACGCTGGTGATGCCCGGCAGTCGTCTGCTCACCCATTGCAATACCGGCGGTCTGGCAACGGCCGGTGTCGGGACGGCCATCGGCGTGATCCGTCGTGCACATGAACAGGGGAATGTTGCGCAGGTATGGGTGGATGAAACCCGTCCGTTGTTGCAGGGCGGCCGCCTGACCGCCTGGGAACTCGGCGAATTAAGCATTCCTTATCAGCTGATTTGTGATTCGATGGCCGCCAGCCTGATGGCGCAAAAGCGCGTCGATGCTATCTGGGTCGGCGCTGACCGCATTGCCGCCAACGGTGATGTGGCGAACAAAATTGGCACTTACAGCCTGGCGGTTCTGGCGAAATATCACGGTATTCCGTTCTACGTTGCCGCGCCGCATACCACCCATGATCCGCAGTGCCCGGATGGTGCCGCTATCCCCATCGAACAACGGGCGGCGGGTGAAGTTACCGGCGTTTCCGGCAGTTTCGGGTCCGTGCAATGGGCACCGGACAATGCGCAGGTTTACAACCCGGCGTTTGATGTCACACCGGCAGAATTAATCAGCGGATGGGTGCTGGATGTTGGCGTGGTCACACCAGGTCAGGTTCGGGATGGTGTCTTCCGCCAGGCCTTACGCTAATACACACTTTCATAATATGGCGCCTGCGGGCGCTGTTTTTTTAAGCTAATGATAAGAAAAATCCATAAATGTAAGGAAATCGAAAACCAATATCTGTTAGGATTATTATTAGCCAACTTTCCCTTTTCAGCGGCAGTTTTTAGGAACTGAAAATAGTAAATCTGGCTATTGAGATAATTCGCGCCTTTAAGTGAAATATCTGTTTCATCATATTGCAATGGCATTAAGTCAAATGAATTTAATTTGGCACGGGCAGCTATTAGCCGTTAATAAGACATTAAATGGACAAGGAATAGTAACATGAGGAAATCAGTTTTCGTTTTGTCGGCAATTATTGCGGCAGGCACATTATCAGGGTGCGCAACAGAATCATCGCGTACGGTAGAAGTTCAGAAAGTCGCGTCTTATAACACCCAATATAATGGTCCCCGCAGTCCAATTTCAGTCGGCAAATTCGATAACCGCTCCAGCTATATGAGTGGCATTTTCTCCGACGGCGTCGATCGTCTGGGCAATCAGTCTAAAACCATACTGGTCACCGACCTGCAACAAACTGGCCGCTTCAATGTATTAGACCGCACGAATATGGCGGAAATTAAAGAAGAAGCCGGAATTAAAGGCCAGGCACAAACCCTGAAAGGGGCTAACTACGTCATCACCGGTGATGTGACTGAATTTGGCCGTAAAGAAGTCGGCGACAACCAGCTATGGGGCATCCTCGGCCGCGGTAAGCAGCAGATCGCGTATGCCAAAGTCAGCCTGAATGTCGTCAATGTACAGACGTCTGAAGTGGTGTATTCCTCACAAGGCGCAGGCGAATATTCTCTGTCCAATCGCGAAATTATTGGTTTCGGCGGCACGGCCAGTTATGACTCCACCTTAAACGGCAAAGTGCTGGATTTAGCGATCCGCGAAGCGGTGAATAATCTGGTGAATGGAATTGAAAGCGGCGCATGGCGTCCGGCTAATTAATAATACGGATATTATAAAATGACAGTATGTAAAACCCACAGCGCCCTGATAAAAGGTAGTCTTATTACCTTAGCGTTATTATTAGCGGGCTGCGCAAAGCAGACAGATAAATCACTTTATAATTGGGACAATTACCAGACCACGGTATACCAATATTATCAGGGAGACAAAGTCGGTCCTGAAGAACAAATCGCGTCATTGAAAGAGTCGATTGAAAAATCCCGCGCCACCAGTAAAGCCGTTCCCCCTGGCCTGCACGCGCAACTGGGATTACTTTATGCCAATACCGGTCATACCGATCTGGCATTCCAGGAATTCAATACTGAGAAAAGTTTATTTCCGGAGTCAGCAACCTACATGGATTTCCTGCTGAAAAATAAAGGGAGAGTTAAATGAAACGTTTATTCCTGCTGACCGGGGTAGTGCTGACGTTACTGCTGACGGGTTGTGCGAAAAAAGCGTCCTACGATTACACCGCGTTTAAAGAGAGCAAACCGAGATCGATTCTGGTGCTCCCACCGGTGAACCATTCACCGGATGTGAATGCCAGCCACAGCATGCTTTCTACTGTCACCGCACCGCTGGCTGAAGACGGCTTCTATGTCTTCCCGGTGGCCGTCGTTGAGGAAACTTTCAAGCAGAACGGCATAACCGGTGCGGAAGATATCCGTGCAGTCAGCGCCGCCAAACTGCGTGAAATTTTCGGGGCGGATGCCGCGCTTTACATTGATATCACCAGCTACGGCAGCACTTACATGGTGGTTTCCAGCGAAACCCGTGTGACCGCTAATGCCAAACTGGTGGATTTACGCAATGGCAAAGTGCTGTGGACAGGTAACGCCACTGCCTCTGACAGCGAACATGACAACAATAACGGTGGGATCATCGGCATGCTGGTTCAGGCTGCGGTGAAGCAAATCTCCAGCACGATTTCCGACAAAGGTCATGATATCGCCGGGCTCACCAGCTACCGTCTGCTGAGTGCATCTCAGACCGATGGCCTGCTGTATGGCCCGCGCTCACCAAATTATGGTAAGCAGGCAATGCGTTAAAGGCCTAAAGAAAGCCGTCCCTTACGGGACGGCTTTCTGGCTTACTTGCCCGATGCGTCAATTGTTACAGAGAGAAAATTATTGGAGATACTCCAACTTCCTTTGCCCTGAAACATTGCCGCGCCGGTGACAACGATAAAGATACAGATGTACCGTTTCATTGTGCGGTCCTTGCAAAGACCGCTTCACGTTAACACCACCGGTGATATCTCCGTGAAAACAAGCGCTAGTCTGCGCCTGCGTTGACGGTCGTTGGACATCCTTTCCTGAAACCGGTGCCCGTTTGCTAAGACGGCGTAAAGGCCCGGCGTCATCATACACGCATTGCCTGGGTCCTTGACAAATAAGTTCAAAAAGTAGACTATCCCTCCCGCTAGTCTGCGCTTGCGTTACATCAGTAACGAAGCCCGCTGGGAAGGCCGCTAACCTGACCAGCACAAAAAAACCACCTTTCGGTGGTTTTTTTGTTTCTGCAGTACGCAAACCTTACTCACCCATTCTCGGGTACGCATCGGCAATCTTATCGCCGGTAAAATGCGCCACCCACCCTTCGGGATTATCGAAAACGCGGATTGCGGTGAATGACGGAGAGCCGCCCATATCAAACCAGTGGCGGGTGTTGGCCGGTACGGAAATCAGATCGTTTTTCTCGCACAGGATCTGGAAAATCTTGCCGTTCAGATGCAGGCAGAACAGCCCTGCGCCTTCAACAAAGAAACGCACTTCGTCTTCACCGTGCGTATGTTCGGACAGGAATTTAGTGCGCAGCACCTCGCGTTGCTCGTTGTCCGGACGCATGCTGATCACGTCCCAGCTCTGGTAGCCCTTCTCTTCGACCAGTTTGTCGATCTCATGCTGATAAGCAGCAATCACGTCCTGCGGCTGCGGGTTCTCGCCTAAATCGCGGTCAGCCTGCCAGCGTTCGAAACGCACATCAATTTTGCTCAGTTCGGCGGCGATCGCGTCGCCGTCGCGGCTTTCCCACAACGGTGCGCAAGGATCCTGGTCACTAAAAATCGTTAATGCACTCATGGTCAACCCTCTTATAAGAATGTTTCTAAGGCTATCTGATCAAAACGATTAACCTGCAGGTGATCGCTGAGGTCGTCAGCGTCATCGCGGATCAGCTGACAGGTATGCCAGCCCGCTAAGCGCGCGGCGTCCAGCTCCTGACGGATGTCCGATAAAAACAGTAAATCCTGCGGCGGCAATATCAGTTGTTCAGCGATGTTCTGATACGACTCCGTTTCACGCTTGGCACCCACGCGGGTATCGAAATACCCGCTGAACAACGGCGTTAAATCACCGGCATCGCTGTAGCCAAACAGCAGCTTTTGCGCATCCACCGAACCCGAGGAATAGACGCAAAGTTGCAGACCTTCCGCTTTCCACGCTTCCAGTTGCGGCGCGACGTCGGCATACAGATGTCCGCGAAAATCGCCGTTCTCATAGCCTGTACGCCAGATGATGCCCTGCAACACTTTCAGCGACGTCGATTTGACATCGTTGTCCATGTAGGTAAAGAGTTGTTCAATCAGCGCCTCGACACTGGCCTGTGGCCGGTCGATTTCAGCGCGTAAGGTTTCCAGCGCGGCTGCCACCTCAGGTTGTTCATGCTGATGACGCAGGAATTCGGCGAGACGCTGCCGGGCATACGGGAATAATACCTGATGCACAAAACGGATATCCGTGGTGGTACCTTCAATATCAGTGACAATGGCGCGGATCATTTGGCCTCCAGCAGGCGACGTTGCAGTTCACACTGGAACAGAAATTCCAGCCCTTCCAGATGGCGGCGCGCTTCGGCCACATCCCTCCCCCAGCACGTCAGCCCGTGGCCGCGCAGCAGAAAACCATACTGCAACGGCGTGTGCTCTGCTGACGCAATAATTTTCTGCGCCAGCGCAGGAATATCCTGGCTGTTGTCGAAAATCGGGATCACCACCTGATCGAGGTGCGAGGTCTGGCCGCTGAGCGATTTCTGCATCTCGTAGCCTTCCAGCACCAGCGCGCCGCTGCGCTCAACCCGCGATAGCACCGTCGAATTGACCGAATGGGTATGCAGCACCGCGCCTGTTTCAGGATAGCGGGAATACAGCATAGTGTGCAGGCCGGTTTCCGCAGAAGGACGACGTCCGCTGGGCGCAAGGCCGCTTTCCAGCTCCACCAGCAGGAAATCGTCTGCAGTCAGTGATCCTTTGTCTTTCCCTGATTCGGTGATCAGGCAATGTGCCTCGCCTTCGCGCACAGACATATTGCCGCCCGTCGCCGGGCTCCAGCCCTTCTGTCCAATCCAGTGACAGGCCGCCAGCAGCGCGCCCAGTTGCAAATTCTCTGTCATCGTATTCCTGAAAAGCTGTGCGTTGAGGGACGGAGTTCGGACTGAAACTGACGCTATTTACCGCGATATATTCAATGTGTTGCGGCTTAGACCGAATTGGCATTTAGCCATCTAAGCGTCTCGATTGCCAAATATTAACATCGTGTTATATTGTGAGCAACATCGCTATTTGCACACCTGACGCCTGTCAGGTCAACGGTCCAGGAGTACTGACCCGCCATGAGCACAGCAGCATTGATCCCCGAAAGTAAACTTCCGGCATTAGGCACTACGATTTTCACCCAAATGAGTGCGCTGGCGCAGAAACATAATGCGATTAACCTGTCGCAGGGCTTTCCTGATTTCGACGGCCCCGAATACCTGAGAAACCGTCTGGCTTATCACGTCAGTCAGGGCGCAAACCAGTACGCCCCCATGACTGGCACGGCGCAGTTGCGTGAAGCCATTGCCGCGAAAACAGAGCAGATTTATGGCTATGCACCGGACGCCAGTACCGACATCACCATCACGGCGGGCGCGACAGAATCGCTGTATATCGCCATCACCGCGCTGGTGTCGAAAGGCGATGAAGTGATTGCTTTCGATCCCAGTTACGACAGCTACGCCCCGGCAGTAGAACTGGCAGGCGGCGTGATGAAACGCATTCAGTTGCAACCCCCGGAGTTCAGGGTGAACTGGGCGGAATTCGCCGATCAGATTACCGACCGCACCAGGCTTGTGATCATCAACACGCCGCACAACCCGTCGGCTACCGTCTGGCGCCACAGCGACGTTGAACAGCTCTGGCAGAGCATTGCGGATAAGCACATTTTCGTGCTGAGCGATGAAGTGTATGAGCACATCTGTTTTGCGCCGGAAGGTCACGCCAGCGTGCTGCGACATCCGGAGCTGCGTCAGCGCGCCATTGCGGTGTCATCGTTCGGCAAAACCTATCACATGACCGGCTGGCGCGTGGGGTACTGCGTGGCACCAGCGATAATCAGCGCAGAACTGCGCAAGGTTCACCAGTATCTGACATTTTCTGTCACCACGCCGGTTCAGCTGGCGCTGGCGGATATGCTGCGTGAAGCGCCTGAACACTGGCAGGAGTTACCGGCCTTTTATCAGGCTAAACGCGACCGTCTCGCACAAGGGCTGGCCAACAGTCGCCTGAAGGTCTTAACGGGTCAGGGCACCTATTTCCTGCTGGTCGATTACAGTGAGGTTTCCGATTTAGACGATGTGGCATTCTGCCACTGGCTGACTGAACATGTGGGCGTAGCAGCCATTCCGATGTCGGTCTTCTGCGCCGCGCCTTTCCCACATAAACTGATCCGGCTGTGCTTCGCCAAACAGGAAGCCACGCTGGACGCTGCTGCGGAGCGCCTGTGTCAACTTTAAAACTGTCCGTATTGCAACAGCCGCTGGTGTGGCTGGATGGCGAGGCGAACCTCGCACATTTCGACGGTTTGCTCAGTGCGCTGACCGGCCGCGACCTGATTGTTCTTCCGGAAATGTTTACCACCGGTTTCGCCATGCAGGCACCGGGCAGCGCGCTGCCTGAATCGCGTGTCGTGCAATGGCTGCAACAGTGGGCGAAGCAGCTCGGGGCGATGATTGGCGGCAGTGTGGCGTTAAGCACCACGGAAGGCGCCGTGAACCGTTTCCTGCTGGTTGAACCGCAGGGCAAGGTGCATTTTTACGATAAACGTCATCTGTTCCGCATGGCCGGTGAACACAATTATTATGTGCCGGGCAAGCGTCGTGAAATCGTGGAATGGCGTGGCTGGCGTATTTTGCCACAAGTCTGTTATGACCTGCGTTTTCCGGTTTATTCCCGCAACCGTCAGGATTATGACCTGGCACTTTACGTCGCCAACTGGCCTGCCCCGCGCAGCCGCCACTGGCAGACGCTGCTCGCCGCCCGTGCGATTGAAAATCAGGTTTATGTCGCCGGATGCAATCGCGTAGGCCACGATGACAATGGTCATTACTACAGCGGTGACAGCCTGATCATTAATCCGCAGGGTGAAGAGCTGGCGCGTGCCGAGCCGGGTTCGGCGATGATTATCGACGCAGAGTTGTCGCTGGAAGCGTTACAGGATTACCGCGAAACCTTCCCGGCCTGGCGCGATGCCGATAGCTATCTGCTCCATGATTAGTCTTCATGATTAAGGCTTCGCTTCTGGAATAAAAAATGCCCCGGACTTCTCAGCCGGGGCATTTTTTATTCCTGCCAGTCGGTTTAGTTGCCGCCGATAAAGTCCATTTTGCCGATATTCACGCCCAGATGGCGCAGAATGTTATAGGCCGTGGTGATATGGAAATAGAAGTTCGGCACGGCGAAAACGGTAACATAGCTGTGCGCAGTGAATTTCATTTCACGGTTTCTGCCTTTCACCACAATCTCACGGGATTCATCGCCTTCAAGCTGTTGTGCATCCACGCTTTCGATAAAACGCAGCGTTTTGGCGATACGCTCCTGCAACTCGGCAAACGTCACTTCATTGTCTTCCATTGCCGGTGCGGCAACGCCCGACAGACGGGCAATCGCGCCTTTCGACATATCACTGGTGATTTGCACCTGTCGCGCCAGTGGATACATATCTTCAGCCAGACGGGTATTCAGAACTTCCTCTTCTGATTTACCGTTTTCCTTTGCCCATGCTGCGCCTTTTTCCAGCAATGCTGAAAGATTCTGTAAGCCACGCACAAACTGTGCGGCCGTACTGCCATAAAGCGATGCTGACATGATGCTTCCTCAGTGAATGATGGTTTAGAACAACCGGCGCTACCTTAGCGCGTTATGGTCTGAACAGTGCGACGTTTTATAGCAGTGAAGTGTGACGAAAAGACCGCTTTGCGACCGGCGCCTCTCTTTTTGTCAGCGCATGTAAAAACATCCGCGTATGGATCAATTCTTGCATTCCATACCTCCGCAAAAACATCTGACAGAGGCCCCCTGATGACCATCACCTTTATTGCACATTCCACGCCCGAACCTGCGTTGTACGGCGCGATGGCAGCGATACTTGCTGAGCTACGCGCTTTGCCGCTGTGTCACTTTCCCGTCAGTCATGATGCCCGATGTTACCCAAATGCCTGTCAGCACGTGACGGCGCAGGGACATGCACTGACCAGCGGGCTGGTGTGGCTGGAGCGTCTGACCGGGCGCGGTGCGGGTGAAGAATCCGGCATTGAATCCCTGATTTATCGGGCACTTAAAGAAGATGTCGTCGTGCCGTTGCGTGAACCGTTATCCGCAGAACTGACCGCACTCATCGCAGAGCAGGGCATTGAAATTGAATCATTAACCGTGGTGCGCAATCAGGATAAATTCCAGCTGGAAGACGGCATTACCGGCAAAATTCGCAGCAACGGCTGGGGGCGTGATGCCTTTGGCCGCTGGGCATTAGGCCCGGTTTCACAACCGGTCATGCGGGCAGGAAAAACCCTGCGCGTGGCACTGGTCGGGGATTTTACCGAGCAGCGCGACAGTTATCCGGCGATGCTGGCTGCACTGGGAGATGCTGCCGATGCACTGGCAATGAACATTGACGTTATTTATGTCACGCCGTCACTGGCGGGCAGTCAGCTTGATGCCACGCTGTCTGACGTCGACGGCATTATGTTGCCGGGCGCGACGCTCACCCGCAGCGACACGCAGGCCGGGCAACTGGCGACCGCCACCTGGGCTCTGGAAAACCAGACGCCGGTATTAGGGATTAATCAGGGTATGCATCAGATGGTCACCGCGCTGGGGCAGAAAATACTCGGGCTGGAACGCGTGGTGATGCACGGGCCGTCGACGCTCGGCAGCCTGCAAACCGCTCTGCCGCTGGCCGAAAACACGCAGCCGCGTCTGGGAAATCATCCGGTCATGACCCGCAGCGGCAGCCTGCTGGCGAATAAAACGGGGGATGAATTTATGCTGCGCTACAACCAGCGCCGTTATCTGAATCCGCATTTGCTGGCTGAGCTGGAAAACGCCGGGCTGATTGTTTCAGGGTATGATGAAAGTGGTGAACAGGCGCAGGCCGTTGAGCTGAACAATCATCCGTTCTTTATGGGTGTGCAGGGGCAGCCGGAGCTGATGTCGCGCCGCGAGCGGCCGAATCCGCTGCTGATGGCGTTCCTGCAACAGGTGCGTCAGGGCAACCGCGACCGGGATATCAGTCACGCCGCGCTGACCCAAAGCGTGCGGCTAAAACATCCGCACCTGCTGATGGGCTGACAGAAGCGAAAGCTAACTGCCGCGATACGTGGAATAAGAATACGGACTGATCAGCAGCGGCAGATGGTAATGAGCCTGTTCTCCGGCGATCACCACATCAATGATCGCTGAGTGATAAAGCGTCTCACGCCCGGTGGCGGCGAAATACGCGCCGATATCCGCACACAGCCGGTAATGCCCTGAAGCAACCGGCTCCGGCGTTAATTTTGCGGCGCGGCCATCGGCATCGGTTTGGGTTTCGCTGACAAGCGTGATGTTCTGTCCTTCAATGCTTTCCAGCCAGACGCGCACATTGGCCGCGGGCTGCCCTAACGACGTATCGAGAATATGAGTAGTAATGCGGGTCATTATTGAAATATCTCCTTTAAACGCAGCAGGGTAATTTCTTTGAGTTGTTGCGCCGTTTCCTGATCTTCAGCGTCCGGTGAATTCTGTAGCCGCCGTTGCAGATTCTCCAGGATCTCCTCTGCGCTGCGCCCTTTAGCGCGGATCAGGAACACCCGTCCGAAGCGCTGTTCATAACGCAGATTACCCTCGTGCAGCGCATCAGTCATTGCCTGCTGGCTGATATTGAGCGTCGCCTGTTCGCCACGGGAAAGCTGCGCTTCTTTGCTGGCTCCGCTGGCCCGCTCGCCAATGCGCGGATGTGCTGACAGCGCGCGTGTAATGTCTTCCGCCGTCCAGCCTGCGCAGGCGGTTTCTGCGTATTGCAGCAAGGCTGACAACGACGCGTAAGGCCGTCGGTCGCTGACCCCTTTCGCCCAGGCCGGAATATTGACCAGCGGACGCAGCAAGGCAACGGCTTCGAATTCAGACAGCGCATTGAATTCTTCAAAGGTCATAAATGCCCCTCAGCAAAACTCAGCACGGTATTGATGTACGCCTGTACCGCGTAAGCCACATCGCCGGAGGTGACAGATTCATCGGGATGATGGCTGATGCCGTCTTTGCAGCGTACAAACAACATGCCGACCGGCCAGCATTCGGCGATGGCAATCGCGTCGTGCCCTGCGCCGCTTGGCAGCGACATCGCCTGCCCCTGTAAATGCAAAACACTCTGGCTGAGACGATGCTGTAAGCCGTCGTTACATTCCGTCGCGCTGATGCCATAAAACTGTTCGGCGGCAAACGTCAGCCCGCGACGTGCAGCAATATCGCGGCCCTTCGCCAGCAGCGTTTCCAGCAGTGCCGATAAATCATCATCACGCGGTCCGCGTACATCCAGCGACAATTTCACCTGCCCCGGAATAACATTCACCGCACCCGGCAGGCATTCCAGCGTGCCCACTGTCGCCACCAGATTGCGGCCGGTGGCGGTGGTGATGCTTTCAATCGCCAGCGTCCATTCGGCGGCGGCAGTCAGCGCGTCCTGACGCTGCCCCATCGGCACGGTGCCGGCATGCCCGGCGTGACCGGTGAATTCGCAATTGAGACGACGTGCGCCGTTAATCGCGGTGACCACGCCAAGCGGCACATCTGCCGCTTGCAGGCACGGGCCTTGTTCGATATGTAATTCAAGGTACGCACAGAAATCGCTGACCGCGCGCTGTGACGCGCCAATTTTTAGCGGATCCAGACCGACGTTGCGCATCGCCTGTGCGACAGAAATCCCCTGCGCGTCCTGACGTTCCAGCCAGTCTGCCGGCCAGGTGCCGGTCAGGCCGCGACTGCCGAGCAGCGTGATGCCAAAACGTGTACCTTCCTCATCGCAGAAGCCGACAATTTCCACCGCCATCGGCAAACGAATGCCGTTCTGATGCAAATGAGCCACCACTTCCAGCGCGGTCAGCACGCCGAGCGGGCCGTCGTAACGCCCCGCATTGCGCACGCTGTCGAGATGCGAACCGAGCAGGATGGCAGGAGCCGAAGGATCCAGCCCTTCATAACGCCCGCAGATATTGCCGACGCTGTCCTGCCAGACACGCATCCCGGCCGCTTCCATCCATTCACCCACCACCTGATTGGCCTGCAAATGTTCGGCTGAGAGATACACGCGGGTCAGTTGCCCCGGCGTTTCGCTGATGGCAGCGAGTGCGTCGCAGCGCGCCATCACCCGCTCAGCGGCAAGCTTTGCGCTTTCGGAAACCGCAGCCAGCGTAAAGGCTTCTGCCATTACTGATCTCCTGCGTAGTGATCCCAGGCGGCCTGCGCGCCAGCGCCGTATTTCGACGCAAAGCCCAGACGGTTGAGCACCGCTTCCAGCGCCACCAGCGTCTGCAACACGCAGTCTTTACGCGCGTTATAACCCATGGTGCCGATACGCCAGATTTTCCCGGCCAGCGGACCAAATGACGTGCCGATTTCGATGCTGAAATCATTAAGCATCATCTGACGCACCTGTTCGCCATGAACGCCCTGAGGAATGACCACGCCAAGCACGTTGTTCATACGGTTGTTCAGGTCGCCGAACACCTCCAGTCCCATGCCCTGAATGCCTGCCAGTAATGCGCCGCCGTGCAATTTGTGGCGGGCGATGCCGGTATCCAGCCCTTCTTCCAGAATAATGCGCGCGCATTCGCGTGCCGCAAACAGCATGCTGGTGGCTTCGGTATGGTGATTCAGACGCTCCGGCCCCCAGTAATCCATGATCATGCCCAGATCGAAATAATTGGAGTAGATCATCTCATCGTCGCCGTCGGCGTGATCGGCGGTACGGATCCCTTGCTCCACGCATTTACGGCGACGGATTTGTTCTTCAAAGCGCGGGCTAATGGTCACCGGCGAGCTGCCTGACGGACCGCCGAGGCATTTTTGTAAACCGGCAGACACCGCGTCTAACCCCCAGACGTCGGTTTCCAGCGGATTGCCGCCAAAGGACGCCGTGGCATCGGAGTAGAACAGCACGCCGTGACGGCGGCAGATTTCACCCAGTTGTTCCAGCGGCTGCAACATGGTAGTGGAGGTGTCGCCCTGCACGGTCAGCAGCCAGCGCGGTTTCACCGATTTAATCGCATCTTCGATTTGCTGCGGATCAAACACTTCGCCCCAAGGCGCTTCGAGGGTGTGCACTTCGGCGCGGCAGCGGCGGGCAATCTCGCACAGCAGATGGCCGAAGCGGCCAAACACCGGCACCAGCACTTTGTCACCCGGACGGATACCGGAAAGCAACACAGCTTCGATACCGGCGCGCGAGGTGCCGTCGATCAGGAATGTCCACTGATTGTCGGTTTTATACAGCGCACGGTACAGCGCCATCACTTCGTTCATGTAGCCGGTCATCACCGGGTCGTATTGCCCGACCAGCTGACTCGCCATCGCCCGCAGCACGCGCGGGTCAGCATTGATGGGTCCCGGCCCCATCAGCAGACGGGTTGGCGGGTTGATTTGTCCGGGAGAGATGAAATCTGACATAGTTAATCCTTTACAATGTTAGCTTGAAGCAGCCTCATTCAGGCCGCGCACGGAGGCGATAAACTGTCTTAACTCGGGGGTTTGCGGGTTGGCAAACAGCGCCCGGCTTTCGCCCTGTTCCCACACGGTGCCCTGATGCATAAACACTACGCGGTCGCCCACTTCGCGGGCAAAATTCATTTCGTGCGTCACCAGCACCAGCGTCATGCCCTCTTTCGCCAGTTGCTCGAGCACTTTCAGTACCTCGCCGACTAATTCCGGATCCAGCGCTGAGGTGATTTCATCACACAGCAGCACTTTCGGGTTCATCGCCAGCGCACGGGCAATGGCCACACGTTGCTGCTGACCGCCGGAAAGGCTGGACGGGTAATAATCCATGCGATCCGCGAGCCCGACTTTCGCCAGCATCTGCGCGGCCAGTTCACGGCACTCGGTGGCAGATTTTTTCAGCACGCGGCGCGGCGCCAGCATGACGTTTTCCAGTGCGGTCATGTGCGGAAAAAGATTGAAGCTCTGGAACACCATGCCCACGGAACGGCTGATATCACGCGCCTGAGAATCGCGGTCGGTAATGGTCATCCCGCCGAGTTTGATGCTGCCTTCCTGATAGCCTTCCAGCCCGTTCATGCAGCGTAACAGCGTGCTTTTCCCTGAACCGCTGCGGCCGATGATCGAAATCACTTCGCCGCTGTCAATATCCAGATCCACGCCTTTCAGTACGTGGTTCTGACCGTAAAATTTCTGAACCTGATTGATGGTGATCAGTGGCATTACTGTTTCTCTCCGCGCAATGATTTTTCTAAATGCTGGCTGTAACGGGACAGCGGATAGCACATCAGGAAGTAGCCCAGCGCCACTAATCCAAACACTTTGAATGGCTGATACGTCACGTTATTGAGCATGGTTCCGGCTTTGGTCAGTTCGACAAAACCAATAATCGAGGCCAGCGCGGTGCCTTTCACTACCTGTACGGAAAATCCGACCGTCGGCGCAATAGCAATCCGCAGCGCCTGCGGGGTGATGACGCGCCATAGCGTCTGGCCAAAATTCAGGCCGAGACAGCGCGACGCTTCCCACTGGCCTTTCGGTAACGCGGCAATACTGCCGCTCCAGATATCCACCAGATAGGCGCTGGTATACAGCGTCAGCGCCAGCGCGGCGGCGGTCCACGGGCTGACGTTAATACCAAACAGGCCAAGCCCGAAGAACGCCAGGAACAGCTGCATCAGCAGCGGCGTGCCCTGAAACAGTTCGGAATAAAGACGCACAAAGCGCGCTGGCCAGCGGCGTTTGGTCAGGCGCAGTAACAGCAGCGGCAACGTCACCAGCGTACCGCCGATAAACGCGGTCAGCGACAGCAGCAATGTCCAGCGCGCCGCCAGCAGGAGATTGCGCACAATGTCCCAGTCGGTGAAGGTCATCATCAGTTTTCACTCCCAAAGACACGGCGTCCGGCCAGCAGCAACAACTGGCGCATCGCCACCGACAGCAACAGATAGAACAAGGTGGTGACCAGATACACTTCAAAACTGAGGAAAGTACGCGACTGAATTAAGTTGGCGGCAAACGTCAGTTCTTCATAGGACACCTGCGATACCACGGAAGATCCGAGCATCACGATAATGCACTGGCTGACCAGCGACGGATAAATGCGTTTCAGCGACGGCGGCAGCACGATACGCATGAACGTCTGGCTGCGGGTTAATCCCAGCACACGTCCGGCTTCCCACTGGCCTTTCGGCGTCACCTGAATACCGGCGCGGATAATCTCCGTGCTGTAGGCGCCGAGGTTAATCAGCATCGCCAGCAGTGCCGCTTCACCGGCAGTCATTTTCAGACCGATGGCTGGCAGGCCAAAAACAATGAAAAACAGCTGCACCACAAACGGCGTATTGCGGATGGCTTCGACATACACGCCCCAGAGCGCACGCAGGGTTTTATGGTTGCCGCAGCGGATGGCCGCGCCGCAAATACCTATTGCGACACCGCCAACCGTTGCCATTACCGTCAGCTCAATGGTGGTCCATAAACCGGCCAGCAGTTCCGGCATATAAGGCCATAGCGCGCTAAAGTTAAGCTGATAGGTCATGAAAGATCTCCGTCAAACCCCTGATTACGCGCCGATGGAAGCAGGCAGCGGTGCCTTCATCCATTTTTCAGACAGCGTATTCAGCGTCTTGTCTTTGATGCCTTCGGCGATCAGTGCATTCACTTTATCTTTCAGTGCCGGTTCGTCTTTACGCAGGCCAACGTAGCACGGCGAATCTTTCAGCATCACTTTTGAAACCGGTGCCTTAGCCGGGTTCATGCGGGCAATCGCCGCCACCACCAGGTTACCGGTGGCGATGTATTCCACCTGACCGGACAGGTAGGCGGACAGCGTGGTGTTGTTGTCTTCATACCGCTGAATTTTGGCATCTTTCGGTGCCACGTCAGTCAGTGCCAGATCTTCTACCGCGCCACGGGTCACGCCGATGGTTTTGCCGGACAGTGCTTTCAGATCGGACAGTTTGTCACCCTGCGCGCCAAACACGCCGAGGAAGAACGGTGCGTAAGCGTTGCTGAAATCGATGACTTTTTCGCGCTCAGCGTTTTTCCCCAGGCTTGAAATCACCAGATCGACTTTATCCGTTTGCAGATAAGGCACGCGGTTGGCGCTGGTCACCGGCACCAGTTGCAACTTAAGTTTCATCTTATCGGCCAGATAATGCGCCATATCGATGTCATAACCTTCCGGTTGTAAATCCTTGCTCACCGAACCAAATGGCGGAAAATCCTGGGGAACGGCCACACGCAACACGCCGCGTTTCTGAATATCCTGCAACTGATCGGCCATAACGCCTGATGCCTGAAGCACCAGCATTGCCGCACCAGCCCATGCCAACAGCCGTTTGTTCATATTCATAGATTATCTCCGGTGAAAGGTTTTTGAAACGATAGATTCTTATATTTATAACTTTGCAACGAATGTGCCAAAAGCAACGCAACGGAAAATTTGTGCGCAAAGCCACGGCATGACAAGGCATTAGACGGTGAACGGTACAATGAGTGGGGATTTTTTTGCCCTGATTCAGGGCAAAAAACGTAAAGGGAAGAAAATTATCATGCACTAAGGTTGTGCAAAAGCACCAGAAAAGCGCTCAGTTTGTTCTTAAAACAGGAATCAGCGCTGCTCCAGTTCATCCAGATCGTTATACAAGTCGCTTATCTGATGAATGCGCTGACGGCCAGAAGCGAGCATATCGTGCAGCAATGCATTACTGAGCAGATTCGCCAGACTCATGGCAGAAGAATAACTGTCGAACGCCGAGACACTGTCGAGCGGCGCGGCCAGATGCCAGGTCGCCAGCGGGATAAGCGCCTGCGCCTGCGGCTCACAAATCAGCAGCACAGGTACGCCAAATGATTGTAACTGCATAAGAATCGCTTTTGCCATGCGCGGCCTGCGACGGAAGGCGACGAAAATCACCACGTCCTGTGCGGTGAGATCCACCAGTTCTTCCGCCAGCGTTTGCCCCGGCTGCGGCATCATCATCACGCCTGCCCGCACCTGAATCAGTTGTTGTCGCAGATGCAGCGCCACCGGATAACTATTGCGAAAGCCCAGCAGGCGCACCTGTCGCGCCTGACTCAGCGCGGCGATCAGCGCGCCAAACTGGGTGCCGTCAATCTGGTTAATCCACTGGGTCAGGTTAGCCATTTCCTGTTTATAGTGCCGCGATAACAAGGTGTTACCCTGCACCGCATCGCGACTGTCCGTCAGCGGCATCCCGCTCTGGCGCAGGGTACGCATCTCATCACGCATATCGCGATAGCTTGGGTAACCGAGGCGTTTAAACAGGCGGCTGACCGTGGCTTTCGAGACGCCGCTGAGCCGCGCCAGTTCGGCGCTGTTGTAACTCATCAGGTCGTCGATGCTGGCAAAAATAAAATCGGCCACCCGCTGTTCCTGTGGCGTCAGTTCTGCGTAATGGTCACGCAGACGCTCATCAATCTGTTTCATCTCCGTCCCTTTTGTAACCAATGTTTCAGTAAATCAGCGGAACATACCATGCACTATGCTTGCCAATGCAAGCAAAATTATGTGCAAAAGCCGGCGGCTTTTGCCGATGTGGAACACCTCTTGCTTAACTTTATCCCTACGCGCCCTCAACCCTGCAAACACGGGCAGCATAAAAAAAGCGTCTCAAAAAAGGACATCGCATGATTAACAGTAACAGCGCACCGCTGGGCATGGCGGTCACGCCTCATCATCTGGCAAGCCAGAGTGCGCTTGCGGTATTGCGCGAAGGCGGCAATGCCATCGAGGCGATGGTAGCAGCAGCCGCAACGATTGCCGTGGTGTATCCGCACATGAACGGGCTGGGCGGCGACGGCTTCTGGCTGATTGTGCCACCGCAGGGCAATCCGGTGGCGATCGATGCCAGCGGCGCGGCGGGCGCCCTCGCCTCTCTCGATTTCTACGCCGGTGAAACGCACATTCCGCATCGTGGCCCGAAAGCTGCGCTGACGGTGGCAGGCACTGTCGGCGGCTGGCAGGAAGCGCTGAATGTGTCGGCTGAATTGGGTGGCGAACAGAAACCGCTTTCCCGGCTGCTGCGCGATGCCATCCGCTACGCCGCTGACGGCATTCCGGTGACGGCTTCGCAGGAAGCCGCCACCCGCGCCAAGCAACACGAACTGAAAGATTTCCGCACCTTTGCCGACGTTTTTCTGCCTAACGGTGATGTGCCCCGCGCCGGAAACCGTTTCACCCAGCCGCAACTGGCGCAGACATTGTCAATGCTGTGCGAGGACGGGCTGAACAGTTTCTATCGCGGTGAGCTGGCTGACAATATGGCCGCCGACATGGAAAAACTCGGCATGCCGGTCACCCGCGCCGATCTCGCGGCTTACAAGCCACAGCGCCGTGTGCCGCTGCGTCTCAAACACAGCAAAGGCGAAATCTACAACCTGACACCCCCGACGCAGGGGCTGGTTTCGCTGGCAATCCTTGGCCTGACTGACCGCCTGCCACTGGAAACCATGGACGAAAGTGCCACCATTCACAGCGTGGTGGAGGCGACCAAACTGGCGTTCGGCCTGCGCGACCGCTTCATCACCGATCCGCGCATGATGACGCAGGACGCACAGGAACTGTTGGATCCGCAGTATCTCGATGCTCTCGCCACCCGCATCAAACCCCACAGCGCCGCCGACTGGGGCAAAGGTAAAGGACCGGGCGATACCGTCTGGATGGGCGTGATGGACAGCAGCGGGCTGGCCGTTTCCTTTATCCAGAGTATTTATCACGAGTTTGGCAGTGGCGTGGTGCTGCCGGGCAGCGGCGTATTGTGGCAAAACCGCGGCGCCTCCTTCAGCCTCGATGCCGGTCATTTACTGGCGCTGGCACCGGGCAAACAACCATTCCATACCCTCAATCCTGCCGCCGCACGCTTATACGACGGGCGCACGATGGTTTACGGCTCGATGGGCGGTGACGGCCAGCCGCAAACGCAGGCCGCCGTGTTTATCCGCCATGTGGTGCAGGGGCAATCTTTGCAGCAGGCAATCAGCGGCCCGCGCTGGCTGCTGGGTCGCACCTGGGGAGAAAGTTCGGATTCGCTGAAACTGGAAGGCCGTTTTGCCTATCCGACGCTGGCCGGGCTGAGACAACGCGGTCACGACGTGGAGCTGTTGCCGGATTTCAGCGAAGCCGTCGGCCACGCCGGTGCGATCATTCGCCACACCAATGGCATGTTTGAAGGGGCCTCCGACCCGCGCAGCAACGGCAGCGCCGCCGGATTTTGATCAGAGTTCGCTCATGAGAATTGATAAGGAAGCAACATGAAAAATACGTCCGCAGCCACCGACTGGGCCGCCTATATCCGCCAGATGGAATCCGTTCTGGCGCTGGAACTCGACGACGCACACCGTCAGGAATTACTGGTGCAGTTCAGCCGCATTGCGCAAATGGCGCAACCGCTGATGGATTTACCGCTCGACTCCCGCCTGGAAATCGCCGGGGTGTATAGAGCATGAAGAGTGTATCGCGTATGAAATCGTTTGATACTTTTACCGTCAGCCAGTTGCATCAGGCGATCGCACAGGGTGAAATTTCGGCCACGGAAATCGCCACTTCCACGCTTGATGCCGTTGAACAGGCGAATCCGGCCATCAATGCGTACACGCATATCACCCGCGAACGCATGCTGAGCGAAGCCGCAAAAGTCGATAAAATCCGCGCCAGCGGCACAACCTTGCCTCCGCTGGCGGGCATTCCCTACGCCGTGAAAAACCTGCTGGACATTGCAGGTGAAGTGACGCTGGCAGGCGCAAGCCTCAACAGCAGCAACGCCGCCGCACGCCATGATGCCTGGACAGTTTCCCGCCTTGCTGCACAGGGCGCAATGCTTTCCGGCATGCTGAATATGGATGCTTACGCGTATGGCTTCACCACCGAAAACAGTCATTATGGCGCCACCCGTAACCCGCGGGATCTGGCGCGCGTGGCCGGCGGTTCTTCCGGTGGTTCGGCCGCAGCCGTCGCCGCCGGGCTGGTGCATTTCACCCTCGGCAGCGATACCAACGGTTCGATCCGCGTGCCTTCCTCGTTAAGCGGTATTCTCGGCCTGAAACCGACCTTCGGGCGGATTTCACGTCGCGGCAGTCAGCCGTTCGTCGCCAGCCTCGATCACATCGGCCCGATGGCCCGTTGCAGCGAAGATTTGTCGCAGGTCTATGACGCCATGCAGGGCACAGATCCGCAGGATCATTTCCAGGCAGACAAACCGGTTACCGAAACCTTTTCCCTGCTCAAACGCGGGCAACAGGGGCTGCGCAGCGCCGTACTGGGCGGATACTTTTCTACCTGGTGTGATGATCACGCCAAAGCGGCCGTGCGTCAGATAGCGCAGGCACTGGAAGCGCAGGAAGAAATTGAAATGCCGCAGGCCGAACTGGCGCGCTCGGCTGCGTTTATCATCAGCGCGTCGGAAGGCGGTAATCAGTATTTGCCAAAACTGCGCAGTATTCCGGAACAGTTTGAGCCACTGTCGCGCGAACGTTTACTGGCAGGGGCGATGATCCCGGCGGCATGGTATGTTCAGGCGCAGCGTTTTCGTCAGCACTTTCAGCAGCAAATCTTGCCCTTGTTCGATCATTGGGACATTCTGATCGCGCCTGCCACGCCGTGTCCGGCCACGTTAATCGGTCAGGAGACCATTCGTATCAACGGTCATGATCTGCCGACGCGTGCCAATATGGGCATGCTGACGCAGCCGATTTCGTTCCTCGGTTTGCCGGTGGTGACGGTGCCGGTCACCACGTCGACCGGCCTGCCGATAGGGTTACAACTGATTGCGCCGCCGTGGCGCGAAGACCTCTGCCTGCGTGCCGCCTGGGCGCTGGAGCAGCAGGGAATAGTGAATGTCAGCAGTTCTCCGGTGATGCCCGCGTAATAACCTGCATCGCCGTTTTCCAGGGTGAAGTGAAAAGAGTAAAGAGAATCACTATGAAAACTGAACATATCGACCGCCCGGCGATCCTTGCCGAAATGAATGCGGCGTTTTATCGCTATGAACAGGCGCTGATCACCAACGATACCGCCGTACTCGACGAACTGTTCTGGCACGACCCGCGTACCGTGCGCTACGGCGCGGGAGAAAATCTTTACGGCATTGACGCCATCCGCGCCTTCCGCACAGCGCGATCGTCACAAGGGTTAGACCGGGAACTGGTCAACACCACCATCACCACTTTTGGCGATGACATGGCTGTCGCCAGCACAGAATTCCGCCGGGAAGGCAGCGACAAGACGGGCCGTCAGCAGCAGACGTGGGTGAAGATGGCGAGTGGATGGAAGATTGTGGCGGCCCATGTGAGTCTGATGGTTTGACCGAACCATTGGGCGGTTCAGCTTTGGAAATTTTCTCCTCCCCCTGCGAAAGGGGAGGCTGGGAGGGGGTTTTAAGGGCGAACATCCGGTGAAAGCAAACTCTAATACCTTGATTTGTCTTTAATACCCCACCCCAACCCTCCCCTTCGCAGGGGAGGGAGTTTAATCGTTGTCGCTATGGCCAGTTTGGGCGGCGAGCCCAAGGTTTTGAATTTGAATTTGAATTTCGAGATTAAACACCGAAATGTTTAACCCAATGATCCGCAATGTCCTGCCGCTTACAAACCCACACTTTCTCATGTGACCCGATGTAATCGAGAAAGCGCTGTAAAGCCCTGAACCGCCCCGGGCGGCCAAGTATCCGGCAGTGCATCCCGACCGACATCATTTTCGGCGAGGTTTCCCCCTCGGCGTACAACACATCAAAGGTGTCTTTGAGATAAGTGTAAAACTGCTCACCCGTGTTAAACCCCTGCGGGGAGGCGAAACGCATGTCGTTGGTTTCCAGCGTGTAAGGGATCACCAGATGCTGTTTAGTTTCGCCATTCTCCCGTTTTACCGGCATCCAGAACGGCAGGTCATCGCCGTAATAATCGCTGTCATACTGGAACCCGCCCGCTTCCACGACAAGCTGACGGGTATTCGGGCTGTCGCGGCCGGTGTACCAGCCGGACGGCGCTTTACCGAACAGGTCGCGCAGAACCGTGATGGCTTTTTTCATGTGCTCCGCCTCTTCGGCTTTGCTCATGTCCTGATAGTGGATCCAGCGCCAGCCATGGCTGACAACATCGTAATCCGCTGCTTTGATCGCACTGACGATTTCCGGATTGCGTGCCAGTGCCATCGCCACGCCGAAAACGGTCAGCGGTAAGCCGCGTTTCTGAAACTCATTGTGGATACGCCAGAAACCGGCACGGGAACCGTATTCGTACAGCGAATCCATCGACATGTGGCGGTCTGGGAAACTGGCGGCACCAATGATGTCAGACAGGAATTGCTCAGAGCCGGTATCACCATGCAGGACGTTATTCTCGGCGCCCTCTTCGTAATTGAGGACAAACTGTACCGCGATACGGGCGTTGCCCGGCCAGTGAGCATGCGGCGGGCGTCCGGCGTAACCGATTAAGTCGCGCGGGTAAGCATCAGTAAAACCGTATTCAGTATCAGACATAGTGTTCTCTCAGATTCAGCCCGGCAAAACGGCCAGACAAGGGTTTTTCCAGCGGATAATCCAGATCACCGTGTTTACTGGTCGTCAGGCGCAGGGCAGCCAGTGACTCGACCATTTTGACCGCCGCGCTGACACCGTCGATCACCGGTATATTCAGCTCGATCGTCAGTTCCTGCGCCAGATCGGCCATTCCGCCACAACCGAGCACGATCGCCCCGCTGCCGTCAGATTTTTTCGCCGCGATACACTGCTCGCGCACTTTTTCCTGCGCCAGCCCGCTGCCGTCTTCCAGTGATAACACCGGCAAATCGATGGCGTGCAAGGCTGCACAATGACGTTCGAATCCGTACTGATGCAGCAAATGCCGGGCAATAGTCAGCGTGCGTGGCAAGGTCGTCACGATAGAAAAACGCGTCGCCAGCATTGTCGCCAGATGCATTGCTGCTTCCGCAATACCGATAACCGGCGCACGCGCCAGCTCGCGGGCAGCCAGTAATCCGGGGTCACCGAAACAGGCAATTATATGCCCGTCAACACCGGCATCGCGCCCCGCTTTTATCTGCTGCAACACGCCCAACGTGGCAATCGCTTCATCGAAATGCCCTTCAATTGACGGTGCCCCTTCCTCAGGGCAAACGGCCAGAATGTGTGTCTGCGGCGCGGCAACCGAGCGGGCAGTTTGCGCCATCACTTCGGTCATCGCCTGGCTGGTGTTCGGATTGATCAGTTGTATACAAAGTGATTTGACCATCAGCCCGGCTCCTTACCCGTAACCGGCTTCTGAGCCGCAAATATCTGCGCAAAATCGGGCGTCTGCCCGTTATGTTGCTCAAAACGCAGGCTGGCTACGATGGTATCGAAATGATGCGCCATGCCAGCGGTCAGCCCGGCGACGTCGCGCTTTTTCAGCAGATCAATAAGATCATCATGATCATGACAACGGCAGCCCTGCTGCCACGGTGCGCCCCAGGCGGCAATCGCCAGCGAGGAGCGCAGGGTCAGTTGCGAGACGGATTCAGTAAGCACTTTATTGCCGGAAATAGCCTGAAGCTGAACGTGGAAGGCGGCGGAAAGGCGGATCGCAGCGGCACCGTTACGTTCATCGTGAGCCCGCTTTTCTTCCTGAACCAGTTTTTTCAGCGCCACCAGATGGGGCGACTGGCAACGGGCAATCACCAGCGGCAGGTTGGCGCACTCCAGGATTTTACGCGTCGCGAACACATCGCGCGATTCTTCAGCATCCGGCGTGGTGACATGCGCACCACGCTTGGGCAATAACGTCACCAGTTGCACTGCGGCAAGGCGCTGCAGGACGCGGCGGATCCCCGTGCGGCTGACTGAAAATACTTCGGCCAGCGCTTCTTCCGGCAATTTACTGCCCGGTAAAAGCTGGTGTTCCACGATAGATTTCACCAGCGCGTTATAAATATGGTCGTCCTTATCCTCGGTAAAATAGGCTGTATTGAGCCCGTTCCAACTGGTCATTGCCGTTACTCCGTATACCGTTCGGGAATATAATCGTATACATGAAACTTATTTTTTGTATACAAAAAATGAAATTTGGCCTGATTCATGCAGTGCTCCTGTGACTGCTTTTTAACTTTGGGCAGCCGGTGTCCGGCTTCCGACTTTCACATGTTGTTTATGACAGGAGCACGATTTATGCCAAATCAGGAAATCACCTCCGCCACGGCGTCATCTGAACAGAGCGCCGGGATCATCAAACCTTATTACAGCCCGAAGCTGTGTAATGATGATTTAGCGCCCACTCGTGACCAAAACTGGAGCTGGTACAACATTTTTTCTTTCTGGATGTCCGATGTGCACAGTATGGGCGGCTATGTGGTCGCCGCGAGCTTCTTTACGCTCGGTCTGACCAGCTGGCAGGTTCTGCTGTGTTTGCTGTGCGGGATTTGTATTGTGCAGATTTGTGCCAACCTGGTGGCGAAACCGAGCCAGCAGGCCGGTGTGCCTTACGCGGTAATCTGCCGTCAGGCATTTGGCGTATTCGGGGCCAATATTCCGGCAGTGATCCGCGGGCTGATCGCTTTCGCCTGGTACGGCATTCAGACCTATCTGGCCGCTAACGCGTTAATGCTGGTACTGCTCAAATTCTTCCCGTCACTGACGCCAATGACTATTCCGCACTGGCTGGGATTGTCGGCGCTGGGATGGGTGTGTTTTGGCATTATGTGGGTGTTGCAGGCAATGGTGTTCTGGCACGGAATGAGCGCAATTAAGCGTTTTATCGATGTGGCTGGCCCGGCGGTGTATGTCGTGATGCTGCTGCTGGCGGGCTGGATCCTGTATAAAACCGGCCTGAGCAATATCTCTTTCACGCTGTCGACTAAAACCCTGACTGCCGGCCAGCAAGGCTGGGAAATGCTGACCGCCACGGCGCTGGTGGTGTCTTACTTCTCCGGTCCGCTGCTGAACTTCGGCGACTTCTCGCGTTACGGGAAAAGCATGAGCGAAATCCGCCGCGGTAACCGCTGGGGCCTGCCGTTTAACTTCCTGCTGTTCTCGATTGTGACCGTAGTGATCGTTTCAGGGACACAATCACTGTTCGGACAGATGATCACCGATCCTATCGAAACCGTCAGCCGCGTCGGCAACAGCGTGGCGGTGGCGCTCGGCCTGCTGACCATGATCATCGCAACCATCGGTATCAATATTGTGGCGAACTTTGTTTCACCGGCATTCGACTTCTCTAACTGTTCACCGCAGAAAATCAGTTTCCGTACCGGCGGGATGATCGCCGCCGTCGGTTCCGTTCTGCTGACACCCTGGAACCTGTTCCAGTCACCGGAAATTATTCACTACACGCTGGACGTGCTGGGATCATTCATCGGGCCGTTGTTTGGCATTTTACTGGCGGACTACTACCTGATAAAACGCGGGCATATGGATGTGGATGCGCTGTTTAACGCGACCCCTTCCGGCCGTTACTGGTACCGCAACGGCTTCAACCCGAAAGCAATTGCCGCGCTGGTGCCTGCGGTGGCGATTGGTCTGTTTATCAGCTTTACGCCGGGCCTGCATCAGGTCGCGAACTTCAGCTGGTTTATCGGCGCGTTTCTGGCCGGAGGCTTCTACCGCTATATTGCCCGCCATGATCGTGCGGCCAGCGGGGCGATGGGATATATGAAAACCGAAGTGGAATAAAGGGTTATATCAGGGAGGAAAAGGGCCAGGATGGCTGAAACGACGAAGCCCTGAGTGATTTCTCACTCAGGGCTTCTGAATAGTGGCGGAACGGACGGGGCTCGAACCCGCGACCCCCTGCGTGACAGGCAGGTATTCTAACCAACTGAACTACCGCTCCGCGTTTTGTTCTGGTTAAGAACGGAGCGGATATTAAGGAATGACCGCCTTTACGTCAATGCTTTTCCTGATATTTTCAATCAACCGCACAGTTTTTCCGCAGGCTGGATAATTTCAGTTCAAAACTCAGCAAAAGCCGCTTACGAACGCCACAAACAGCTGCCGCCCTTTTTCACCACCAGATCCAATCTTTCTTCGTGCCACGCCAGTTCCTGCTCTGTGGCAGCGATAACTTTTAACCCGGATGCCGGACGCGCCACGCGCTGGATCCCCAGACCGTCCGCACCGGTATTTTGCTCGCCTTCATGGGTGAACTTAATGCTGGTCTGGCCGCCGGTCATCATCAGATAAACTTCGGCAAGAATTTCGGAGTCAAGCAACGCGCCGTGCAGCGTTCGCTTGCTGTTGTCGATCAGGTAGCGATCGCTTAGTGCATCGAGATTGTTACGCTTGCCGGGGAACAGCTTACGCGCCATCGCCAGGCTGTCGGTGATCTTACAGAACGTTTCGGTTTTCGGCAGGTCACGGCCAAGCATGCCGAACTCGTAATCCATAAAGCCGATGTCGAACGTTGCGTTATGAATGACTAACTCGCCGCCGCGAATGTATTCAATAAAGTCGTCAGCGATGTCGGCAAACGTCGGTTTATCGGCGAGGAATTCATCGCTGATACCGTGAACGCCAAAAGCTTCCGGATCCACCAGTCGATCGGGTTTGAGATAAACATGAAAATTTCGCCCCGTCAGCCGGCGGTTAACCACTTCAACCGCACCGATTTCGATAATCCGGTGCCCTTCATAATGGACGCCCAGCTTATTCATACCGGTGGTTTCGGTATCGAGAACGACGATCCTGTTAGAGGTGTTTTGTAAATCCATGGCTTATTATCCAACGGTGACGGTCAATTGCAGAAACGATCTGCCCGGCCACGAAACAGAGACGCGTGCCGGGCACTTTATCTTACGCGGGGATTTGCTGCGTAATGCAGTGGATGTTACCACCCCCCAGAAGAATTTCACGGGCCGGAATACCGGTGATTTTGTAATCAGGGTACATTTCACCCAGCAACTTCTCAGCCTGCTTATCCGTTGTCGCATCCAGCAGCGGGAAGATGATGTGATTATTGCTGATCAGGTAATTGACGTAAGATGCCGCAAGACGGTTACCTTCCACACGCTCAATGGCGGTGCCCGGTAATACACCAATAGTTTCTTCCGCCGTAGCGTGCATGACCGGAGGCGAGGGCATTTTCCAGATTTTCAGGCTGCGCCCTTTGGCATCTTTCGCCGCTTCCAGGACCTTTAACGCCGCCAGAGAGCGCGCATACTGCGGATCCTGCTGGTCGTCAGTCCAGTGCAAAGCAACCTCACCCGGACGGACAAAGCAGCACATATTGTCAATGTGACCGTCGGTCTCGTCGTTGAATACACCCTCTTCCAGCCAGATGAATTGCTTAACACCGAGGAGTTCCCGCAATTTCGCCTCAATCTCTGCCTTCGACAAATCAGGATTGCGGTTAGGATTCAGCAGGCATTCAGCGGTGGTCAGTAAGGTCCCTTCACCATCGACATGAATCGAGCCGCCTTCCAGCACCAGATCGGTCGACAGGTACGGAATGTGGTGATAATTGGCAACCTGACGGGCAACCAACTGATCGCGTTCCCAGCTGGAGTAAAGGCCGCCGTGGAAACCGCCCCACGCGTTAAACGTCCAGTCGATCGCCAGACGTTCACCTTGCGGATTCACCACAATGGTCGGGCCGGTATCACGCATCCAGGCGTCGTCGCTTTCCATTTCCACCAGCGTAATCTGGGCAGGCATCACTTCGCATGCGTTGGCCATTTCTGCTGCCGGAACCGCCATAAATACCGGCGTTTTGGTCGCAATCGCTGCCGCTACGTTAGCAAAAGCCAGCTGTGCCGGACGCCCGCTGGAGCGCCAGTTATCGGTGCGGTAAGGCCAGATCATCCAGACCGCTTGCTGTGATGCCCATTCAGCAGGCATCACAAAACCTTCAGCCTGAGGGTTGATATCAATAGAAGACATCCGTTATTTCCTTGTTGAACCGTCAGATGTGGCGATCGCACCGTACATTTCCGGACGGCGGTCACGGAACAGCCCCCATGAAGCGCGCTGGGCGGCAATGGCATCGAGATCAAAAGTGTGAACCAGTACAGCTTCATCAGTTTTGTTAGCCTGTTCAACCAGCGCACCGGTCTGATCAGCAATAAACGAAGAACCGTAGAAGGTCATTTCATAATCAGGAATAAATTTGCTTTTTTCAGTGCCAATGCGGTTTGAGGCGATCACCGGCACCAGGTTTGCCGCCGCGTGCCCTTGCTGGACGCGGGTCCAGTGTGGCTGGCTGTCAATGTCCGGATAGGCCGGTTCGGAACCAATCGCTGTCGGATAGAAGATAATTTCCGCGCCCTGCAATGCCAGACAACGGGCAGTTTCCGGGAACCACTGATCCCAGCAGATACCCACGCCGATTTTCGCGTAACGGGTATTCCACACTTTGAAACCGGTATCGCCCGGAATGAAAAATTGTTTTTCCTGATAGGCCGGGCCATTCGGGATGTGAGTTTTGCGATAGACATCCAGCACACTGCCGTCAGCATCAATCATGACCAGCGAGTTGTAATAGGCGTTATTGCACTTCTCAAAAAAGCTCAAAGGAAGCACGACTTCCAGTTCTTTCGCCAGTGCAGAGAAATGACGGATCAGGGGGCTGTCAGTCAGCTCTTGCGCCAGACTGTAATGCTCAGGGCTCTGATCAATACAGAAGTAAGGCGCAGCAAAAAGTTCCTGAATCAGAATGACTTGCGCACCTTTGGCATGTGCCTGGCGAACCAGCTTTTCGGCGTTAACAATATTCTTTTCCAGATCCCAGCTGCAGCTCATTTGTGTTGCAGAAACCGTTACATTTCTCATCAGACATCCTTAAAGCATTGAAAAATTGGCAGTGTAAAAACCATGAAAGGCTCCACTCGCTCAGAGTTTTGAACTGGCACTCTGCATTTTCCTATTATATTGCAAATGACAGCGCTCTCCAGCCAAAAGAGTGATGAATGCCTGTATAACCCGCGACAAAGGCACCTCTTCGCCCCTCTTTCAGACAGTTATACCCCAAGATAGTGCTGTGCCCGGTACGCTGGTATATGTCAAACTTGGCGTTTACTTTTGATGAAAGAGCCTGCCAGAAATGACCAAACAGGTAGAGATTTTCACCGATGGCTCCTGCCTGGGTAACCCAGGCCCCGGCGGTTTCGGTGCCATTTTACGCTACAAGCAACACGAAAAAGAGTTCAGCGCGGGTTTCCGCCTGACCACCAATAACCGTATGGAAATGATGGCCGCGATTGTCGCGCTTGAAGCGCTGACTTCGCCGTGTGAAGTGACACTGAGTACCGACAGCCAGTATGTGCGCCAGGGGATCACGTTGTGGATCCACAACTGGAAAAAACGTGGCTGGAAAACCGCAGATAAAAAACCGGTGAAAAACGTCGATTTGTGGAAGCGTCTCGATGCCGCGATCCAGACACATGAGCTAAACTGGATGTGGGTGAAAGGCCACGCAGGCCATCCTGAAAATGAACGCTGTGATGTGCTGGCGAAAGAAGCTGCGGGGAATCCCACGCTGGATGATGTGGGTTATCAGGCGGAGAATTAACTCCGCAGGCCTCACAGCCCGTCTCAACCTTCCCCTTGTTAAAGGGGAAGGCGTAAGGCTTCAGTCCCGGTGCTCTTCTCGGTAACTTTTCGTCGCTCCCACCGCCTGCGGTATTTTCTGTTTCTGCGCAGGAACCTTTTTCGCGGTTGGTGTCAGCGGGAAGGTCCGCTTACGGGCAATAATCAGCGTCATACAACCCAGTGCAGGAAGGTGCGTACTCAGCAATTTTCCCCCATTCTTTTTCCACGGCAGCACGTGAAAACGCCGGTGTACCATCACTTCATAATTAAGCAACGACAGCCAGTCGAGCAACCGCATTTGGGTAAACAAACGGCTGCTGTACGGCTGACGCTTGCGAAAAAGCGGCATCAGTTTGCCGATACCCAGCAGGCTGAGCGGATTAAAGCTGCTGAGCACCATCCAGCCATCATCAATCAGCACGCGATCGACTTCACGCAGAATGCGGTGCGGGTCATCCGCATAGGCCAGTGTATGGCTGAGCAGACAGGCATCGACCGATTTTGCCGCGAAAGGCAAATAGTACGGATCACCCCGCACATGCAGCCCTTCGCCTTCGGGCGCAAAATTCACCTGATGCGAGATCGGGCACGCCTGCGTATCGATTCCGGCACTTAATGCGCCGATTTTCAGCAGGTGGAAACCGTAGAGTTTCCCCCACCAGGGTTGCAGTTGTTGCTCAAGCGCGGCACGGTAGTAGTCGCCGCACGGGATCTCATCCCAGGAAGCCGGAGCAACAATGGTCTTACGGGCGCGGGCTGGTCGCATAGTTTGTTTTCTTCTTTCAAGCAGTTGCCAAAGAGAGGTTGCCATGAATCTTATCAGTATTCCTGCATTGCAGGACAATTACATTTGGATGCTCGATGACCAGCAAGGGCATTGCCTGATTGTTGATCCCGGCGAAGCTGCACCGGTTTTGGCCGCGCTGAAAAAGGCCAATTTAACCCCGACAGCCATCCTTCTGACGCATCATCATCATGACCATGTGGGGGGCGTTGACGAGATTTCGAGCCATTTTCCGGGTCTGAAAGTGTACGGACCTCACGAAACTGAGAATAAATTTCGTCAGATTAGTCTTAAAAACGGTGAAAAACGGGTAATTGGCGGCATGGAATGGCAGATCTTTGCTACGCCAGGTCATACCCTTGGTCACATTTCATACTATAGCGCGCCTTATCTTTTCTGCGGGGACACGATGTTTTCCGCCGGATGTGGCCGTTTGTTCGAAGGGACGCCGGAGCAAATGTACCAGTCGTTTCAACGGTTAGCGGCGTTGCCTGATGAAACATTAGTGTGCGCAGCACATGAGTACACTCTTTCAAATCTTAAGTTTGCACGTGCTATTTTACCGGCTGATGATGATATTCATTCTCATGAGCACAAAGTGCAACAAATGCGTGAAAAGGGACAATCTTCCCTGCCTTCAACCCTCGGTCTTGAGCGTAAAATTAACCTCTTTTTACGATGTGATGATGTTGATTTACAAAACAAATTAAACCTTAGCGATCCCTTAACGCCTCACTGGCAGGTTTTTGCTCGTTTAAGGGCACTCAAGGATAGCTTCTAGACCCAAAGGTTGTGTTTTTTTCTGAAGCAAAGTATTATCGCTCGTCTTTTAAGCAACTATGACACACACATGAAGGCAAACGCGATCCTAATAATCGCCTCCATGTTGCTCACAGGTTGCCAGGCGTCCAGGCAGGGCGTGAAGGTACCGGAACAACATGCACAGAGTTTGTCTTCAGCAAGTCAAAGTGAAGAAGCAGGACAGTTCACAGGTGATGGCCGGGCGGCCTCTGGGGGATGGCTGGATGGAAACGACACCGTCTCCCAACAAAATCTGTGGAACTTCATAGGCGACGAGCTGAAGATGAAGGTTCCGGATAATCCCCGGATCCGCGAACAAAGAGTTAAGTATTTAAAAAATAAGAGCTATCTCCACGATGTAACATTACGGGCAGAGCCGTACATGTACTGGATCACCGAGCAGATTAAGAAACGTAATATGCCGATGGAACTGGTACTGCTACCCATAGTGGAGAGCGCTTTTGACCCCAAAGCAACCTCATCAGCTAACGCTGCAGGGTTGTGGCAGATTGTGCCGCAGACGGGTCGAAACTATGGTTTGAAACAAAACCAGTGGTATGACGGACGCCGCGATGTTGTGGCTTCGACGACTGCTGCGCTTGATATGATGCAACGTCTGAACAAGATGTTTGGTGGCGACTGGTTACTGACCGTGGCTGCGTATAACAGCGGTGAAGGCCGTGTCATGCAAGCGGTGAAAGCGAACAAAGCCAGAGGCCGTTCAACGGATTTCTGGGCGCTGGCGCTGCCACGTGAAACCTCGATTTATGTGCCGAAAATGTTAGCGTTGAGCGACATCCTCAAGCACAGCAAGAAATACGGTATCAGCCTGCCGAAACCGAGTGAAGACCGTGCCCTGGCGCGTGTTGAAGTCGGACAGCAGATGCAACTGACCCAGGCGGCTGAGATGGCGGGCATGTCCCTGACCAAGCTCAAGTCGTTTAACACTGGCTATAAGAAAAATGTTACCGCGCCGAATGGCCCGCATTACATTGTTCTGCCGAAGGCGCATGCCGACCAGTTAAAAGATTCACTGGCTGATGGCGATATTGCCGCAGTACAGGAAACCAAACTGGCCAGCAACACTCCGTCAGGGGCAAAAGAGTACAAGGTGCGCTCCGGCGACAGCTTGTCTGGTATTGCAGCCCGACTGAATGTGAAGACCCGTGATTTACAGCGTTGGAACAATTTGCGCTCAGCAGGCGCGTTAAAAGTTGGGCAAACCCTGCAAGTGGCGGATAACAGCGTCAGCAGCACCAGTGTGAATGGCGGCAGTATCACGTATCAGGTACGTAAAGGTGACTCACTGTCGAGCATTGCCAGGCGTCACGGCGTAAACATCAAAGATGTGATGCGCTGGAATACGAATGCCGACAATCTGCAACCGGGCAACAAGTTAACGTTGTTTGTGAGCAACAAAATGAGTCCTGATACCTGATTCTGAAAGGTACCGGCCATAAAAAAGCACCCTGAATATTCCGGGTGCTTTTTTTATATCTGCATTTTGGGGTGGGCGAATTAAGCGCTACTGTATCAGAGGCTTACCCGCCAGGAATTCAACCCGCAGCGGATTATGGTCCGAGGCCCGCGTTTCCATCACCGACGCGCTGGTAACGCTGAGATCCCGGTAGAAGATGAAGTCCAGCGGTCTGCCGAACGCCCGCTTACGGTAATCAGAAGGAAAACGGACCTCCTCCAGATGGATATTTCCCGCAAAGCCAAACAGGGCATTGATACGCTGTTTGCTCCACGCATTAAAATCCCCTGCCATGATCACCGGGCCTTTGTGGTTAGCAATCTGCTCACCAATCGGATCCAGTTGTTTGCTGTAGACGTCGATGCCTATACTGAAATTCACCGCATGAATATTCACCACCATCAGTAAACGACCATCAAGAAGCGGATACACCGTCACTAAAGCCGATTTAGACAGCCTCAGAAGCGGCTCACGCTCACGCAGCGGGCAACAATACACCGGATGCGCCGCAGAGAGTGTCATCACGCCAGAGGGGTGCTGAGGCAGCATAAACGCCGGCACCTGATCGGCCGCCAGATAATTGGAAGTCGCAAAACGGATCAGTTCAGGTGTCGTCTGAGCTTCCTGAAGCAAGACCAGTTGCGCATCTTTGCCGTAATCACGCAGAACTGACAACCAGTCAGCCCGCTGTTGTTTGAAGATATTCCACACCATCACGCGCAAAATATTCGAATTGGGCAGCGCAGCACCCGGCGGCAAATCTGGCCCCAAATGTGCGAGGGCTCCCGGAAAGATTTGCTCTGCGGGCTGACCTGCGACATACCTCATTGCATATGTTTTTTTCCGCACGCTAATCGCCTGTTTACCCGTTATATCGTTGCTATATGAGAGAGATTCTCACAGCGAAGGTTCAGTATACGCCCGCAGGCGCTCAGGCCAAATCTGTTTACATTGGTATACAACCTGATCACATCTACAGGCTAGCATAAAAATAAAAACGGCCCGCCAGTCACTGAACCTAAGGGGATTGTCCGTATGAATATCGATTTGATGGCAGCAAATATCGGCTTGTGTTTAAATGACTTAAATACCCAAAGTATGAATTTATTTATGCTGGAGTAACAACAATGCGAGCCAGTTCTGAAGAGTTGATTACGTTTGTCACCGTGGTGGAAAGTGGCAGTTTCAGCCGTGCTGCAGAACAACTGGGGCAGGATAATTCAGTGGTCAGCCGGACATTGAAACGTCTGGAACAAAAACTGGGGATCACCCTGCTCAACCGCACCACGCGTCAGATCAGCCTGACGCATGAAGGCGAGCGCTATTTCGTGCGGGTACAAAAAATCCTGCATGAAATGGCGGCTGCCGAAGATGACTTGCTGGAGAACCGCGACGATCCGCAGGGGCTGTTGCGAATCGATGCGGCAACACCGGTCATTCTGCATGTCATTTCACCGCTGGTGGCGGAATTTACGCAGCGTTTCCCGAAGATGTCGCTCGCACTGTTCTCGTCCGAAAGCAATATCAATCTGATCGACCATAAAGTGGATGTGGCGATCCGCGTCGGTGAGCTTGAAGATTCCAGCCTGCGGGCGCGCAAACTGATGCTGAGTTATCGCAGCGTGCTGGCTTCGCCGGATTACCTGAAAAAATGGGGAACTCCGCAAAGCGCCGATGATTTACTGAAACACCGTTGTCTGGGCTTTAATGAAGTGGTTGCGCTGAATAAATGGCCGCTGTTGTGCACCGACGGTCAGCAACTGACAGTCACACCGTTTATCAGTTCAGGAAGCGGTGAAACACTGCGCCGGTTGTGTTTGCAGGGCAACGGCATTGCCTGTCTGTCGGATTTTATGACCGATGACGATGTCGTGCGGGGTGATCTGGTGAAACTGCTGGTGCCGGACATCATGCGCATCGCCATGCCGTTGCACGCGGTGTATTACAGCGATCAGACCGTCAGCACGCGGATCCGGTGTTTTATTGATTTTCTGAGTGAGAAACTGGGGCAAACAGAGAAGTAAAATCCCGGAACGAAAGAATTTCGGTTTTTCAAGAACTGCGATGTTCTGACCTTTAGCGCCAAAACTAAAAACTCACGGCGCCCCGTAATCCCGGCTTCATGTGGCTGCATTAAACGGCGTCCAGACGACCGGCGTCTGACGAAGAAGTGCGCCGGATGCGGCATCAAACAAGTATTCCTCGATATCAGAAACTCCCGCCGGCAACGCCAGCGCCCGCATCACAGTTCCATCCGCAGCGAACCATAAACGGCTGTCAGCGGAAGGTTCAGCGGTAAAACGGTGATTGCCCGGATCGAGACGGATCCGGTCCATTTGCCATACACTTCCGCCCTGCTGTTTCAGCCACGCCTCACGCAAACACCACAACTGCCAGAACGCCGTTTGCGGGTCGGCCTGTTCCACCAGCCACTGACATTCGATATCAGTGAATGCTGCGCGTGCCACGTCAGGATAACGCGGGCGCGGGCGAATTTGCTCCACATCGCCGCCACCTTCGCCCGCCGGACACAGCAGCAGTTGCAAATGATGTTTACTGTGGCTGAGAGAAAAGTGTGGCAGGGAGGCGTCCGCAAAATACGGTTTTCCCTGCGAGGAAATCTGCATGGCGGGTAAGTTGTCACAACCACTGAAAACTGACAACGCTTCGGCCAGAAGCGCCCTGCCCGCGCACCATTGCTGGCGGCGGGCAGGATTCATTCCTTCACTTTTCATTAGCCATTCTGCGGGCAAACGTGAGAACGAAAAGCTGTCCTCCAGTGACGCCGTAATGAGCTGTGCACGATTCATCGTTACGGCCAGCGGCGGAAAACTAAAGAGGTATTAATACCGCCGAATGCAAAGTTATTCGACTGAATAAATTCAGTCTGAATATGACGCGATTCGCCCATCACATAGTCAAGTTCGCCGCACAGCGGATCCGGTTGCGTCAGATTGATGGTCGGCACGAACCGGTCTTCGCGCATCATTTCGAGCGACATCCACGCTTCCAGCGCGCCGCAGGCACCGAGCGTATGGCCAAAGTAGCTTTTCAGCGACGAGATTGGCGTCTGATTGCCAAACACCGCAGCGGTTGCATGGCTTTCCGCAATATCACCGCGGTCGGTGGCCGTACCATGCGCACTGATATAGCCGATTTCGGAAGCAGGAATACCGGCATTGCTCAGCGATTTTTCAATGCAAATCTGCATCGTCGATTGCTGTGGCTGGGTGATATGGGCCGCGTCACAGTTGGTGGCAAACCCCACGATCTCAGCATAAATTTTCGCGCCGCGCGCCTGCGCATGTTCCAGTGACTCGAGGATCAGCGCCCCGGCACCTTCGCCGATCACCAGTCCGTCGCGCTGCGTATCAAACGGACGCGGCGACAGTTCGGGGTGTTCATTTTGCTGGCTGGTGGCGAACAGCGTGTCAAACACGGCTGCTTCTGACGGGCAAAGTTCTTCCGCGCCGCCTGCCACCATCAGCGTCTGATAACCGTGTTTGATGGCTTCATAGGCATAACCGATCGCCTGGCTGCCCGACGTGCAGGCGCTGGAGGTGGGGATCACCCGCCCTTTCAGGCCGAAGAACAGACCTGCATTCACCGCCGTGGTGTGCGGCATCATCTGCACGTAAGTCGTACCGGTAATGTTGTTGGTGTGCTTTTCCGTCAGCATGGTCGCGAATTCACTGACCGGACCGGTGCTGCCGGTGGATGACCCGAAGGCAATACCGGTTTCGCCGTCAGTAAGCACCGGATCTTCCAGTAAACCGGCCTGCTCCAGCGCCAGCTCAACCGCACGGGTTGACAGCAGGGAAACGCGGCCCATCGAGCGGATGCGCTTGCGGGTGTAATGCGCCGGGATAACAAAATCATCCACCGGCGCGCCCAGATGCGTGTTCAGCCCCTGATAAATCAGCCATTCGTCCATGTGACGGACGGCGTTTTTACCCTGCTGCAGGCGGGCGGAAATCTCGTTCCAATGGTTCCCGAACGCCGTTATGCCTTTCATGCCGGTAATCACTACGCGCCGGGTCATACCATGCCTCCGTTGATGGAGATCACCTGACGGGTCACATAACCGGCGATATCTGACATCAGGTAGCTTGCCAGTCCGGCGACTTCTTCCGCCCGCCCCATACGTTTGAGCGGGATCATGCTCATTGCGGCGTCGAGCGCTGGTGTTTCCATGTCGGGCATACCGGTGTCGATCAACCCCGGCGCAATGCAGTTAACGGTGATTTTGCGTTTTGCCAGTTCCACCGACAGCGCTTTGCAGGCACCGATAATTCCGGCTTTCGCCGCGCTGTAGTTGACCTGCCCGCGGTTGCCCGTAATACCGGAAACCGAGGAAAGCGCGATGATACGGCCGCCCTGACGCAGCCCAATCATTGGCATCACGCAGGGCTGTAAAACATTGTAGAAACTGTCGAGATTGGTGTGGATCACGCCGTCCCAGTCTTCGTCGGTCAGTGCCGGAAACGCCGCGTCGCGGGCAATCCCGGCATTATTGATCACACCGTAGTAGGCGCCGTGCGCCTCAATATCGGCTTCAATAACGTCGCGGCACTGCTGGCGGTTGCTGATATCAAACTGCACAATTCGTCCGCTGCCGCCGTTGTCAGTTATCTTTTGCAGGGTACTTTCTGCCCCTGCTTGATCGCTGTGGTAATGAATTACAACCAAAAAACCATCGTCAGCTAACTGACTCGCGATGGCTTTGCCGATCCCTTTGCTGGCACCGGTCACTAATACCGAACGCATCATTCCTGTTTCCCCTGAGTTAACTTAATAAGTTCATCCTTGTCTGGCTGGTATGTATTCAGCCGTCCTTTTGCAACCTGCAGGTTGTCTTTTTCTTGTTTAATGCAGATCACGCCTTCGAAGCTGGCGAGTTTTTCATCGCGCAGCACCATTGAGACGCTGATGAATAATTCACTGCCTGCCGCAAATTCCGGCACGCTGCATTTCAGAGCCCTGCCGCCCAGCAACATGCCCACCTGAGGCGGTTCGCCACTTTGCGCACCGTGCCAGCCGCTCCAGACGCCGACCGTTTGCGCGATAAGCTCAAGGGCATACCACGCCGGCAATGCGCCACGGGCATTGAGGAACGGTGCCAGCACGCCATTTTCGGACACCACCACGCTGCACAGCGCAGTCTCTTCTGTGACGCTCAGTACCTTATCCAGTAAAACCATCGGTGATTCATGCGGCAGATAATGGTCCGCGCTGAGCATACTCATGACGGCCTCCCGATCACAATGCAGGCGTTATTACCGCCAAAGGCAAACGAGTTGGAAAGAATAACGGGCTTCGCCAGCGTTTCATTTTTTTTCACCAGCCGGATATCAGGCAGGTGGGTATCACGGGGTATCACGCTGAAATCCTGTGGCGGCAGGTTAAGATTTTGCGTCAGGATCAGCCAGCTCAGTGCTGCTTCTGTCGCGCCAGCCGCACCCAGCGTATGGCCGGTGAGATGCTTGGTTGAACTGCACGGCGTCTGGTTGCCAAATAACCGGTGTATGACGGCGGCTTCTGCCTGATCATTGAGCGGTGTGGCGGTACCGTGTGCGTTGATGTAACCGACGTCTGCTGCACTCAGCCCGGCCTGCTCCAATGCCATGCAGATTGCCCGTTCCGCGCCGAGACCTTGCGGATGCGGTGCAGACATATGCCACGCATCGGACGATTCGCCCGTGCCCAGTAGCGCGACGTCGGCGGGCTCGCGGGTCAGCAGGATCAGCGCCGAGGCTTCACCGATATTGATGCCATCACGATGTTGCCCGAACGGCGTGCAGCGCCCGCGGGAGAAAGATTCCAGGCTGTTAAAACCATTCACCGGCATCCGGCACAGGCTGTCAGCCCCGCCAACCAGCGCGGCGTCTGCCAGCCCGGCGTCGATCAGGCGCTTCCCGCTGATAATCGCTCTCGCGCTGGATGAGCAGGCTGTAGATAAGGTGTAAGCCGGACCGCAGAGATCCAGCAGTTCCGCCATAAACTCTGAAGGATCACCCAGTTCCTGTTGCTGGTAATCATAGCCCGGCGGGAATTGCCCATGCTGATGAAGATGACGCACCGCGTCTTCGCCTTCGGCAATGCCCGACGTACTGGTACCCATAATGACGGCGACACGATCTTTACCATACCGGCTTATCGCCTTGTGAACCTGCGGTTCAATCTGCGCCAGCGCAGCCAGCAACAACTGGTTGTTACGGCTGCGATGCGCTAACAGAGAGTCGGAGATCGCGGGCAGTTCGCCGGTCACCGCGCCGAGCCAGACCGGTCGTTCTTCCGTCAGCCATCCTTTTTGCAACGACATTCCCGGCGCAATACCTGATTTCAGGCTGGCAGCGATTTGCACATTGCTGTTTCCCAGCGCGTTAACCATGCCCACGGCCGAAAAATAAATCATGTTAGTCACCCACATTCCGGATAGTTATCTGGTAGTGAAACGCCATCTGTGTGATCGACACCGGCTGACGTCCGCTGCCCTGTGGCAGGTAGTCAATGCGGGTGATCGTATTGCCTTCGTTATCCAGTAACGTGCGACGCAGCGACTGATCGTCAAGTTTCCAGCCCGGCGGCAACAGGGGTTGCCAGCTCTGCGCTGGCCAGTAGCTCAACATAATATCGGCCAGAACCTGATTTGCTGGAGGTAAACCTTCGATCTTCATGGCCTGTTCGGTGTGGATCCCCGTTTGATCGTAGACCACTTTGAACAGGCGGATCCCCAGCGGGGAAAGCCCGGCAAGCTGCAACGACTTTCCGTCAGCATTGAGCAGCACCAGCAACGACTGTTGTTTACCGTTCACCGTGGCCGTCAGCAACTGCTGCTGACTGACGGGTTTATCCAGGGTGGGCGCGGGTAATTTCACCTGCACGCCGCGTTTCAGCCAGGCTTGCGGCTGCATATCTGAAGGGGGATTTGTCGCACATCCGCCCAGCATAAAAATCATAAGTGCCAGCGCAGGCAGCGTAAACCGGGTCATTTTTTACGTCCTCGTTTTTTAGCCGGCAGGGTCAGGGGTGACAAGAGGAATGCCGTTAATATGCCAAAGCTTAGTACGATGCCAAAACTGCTGATGGCTTGCGTTGAACTGAACACCAGCATTCCGAACGTCAGTAACGTGGTAACTGCGGCCATAAAAATGGCAAACATAGACGTCGTTGGCGTGCCGCGCGGATTGGTGAAAAACAGGGTGTAATTGATACCAATCCCCAGCACCAGAATCAGCGCCAGCAGGGAGAATAAATTAAGATTATGGCCACTGAAACCCAGCGCCGCGACGCCCATCCCGAGGGAAAGCATGGTCGGAACCAGACAAACAAGCCCGTGCGGCAGGCGAAAACGCCAGAGATAAATGACCGCAATGACCGCAACGGCCAGCGCCAGAAGCCAGGTCAGATAAACGCGATATTGTGAGAACAGACTGCTGAATTCAGTTTTGCGATCGATCCAGCCGGTTCCCGGCGTGGACGCAGCCAGCGCCGCCATGGCTGCGCTGTCATGAACACCGTTCACCGGGATCAGTGCGGCGCTGCGCCCGTCCGGCAGGGACAACCATAACAAACGCCAGCCTTCGCTGACCACGCTGCTGAGCCACTGCGGCACATCAACTGTCTGCGCACTGAGATCCGGCTTTGCCACTGTGATCCCCGCCTGCTGCAACTGCGCAATGATTTGCGGCGCGCGCTGACGGAGCAGGGATAAATCGCGTTGCTGCTGTGCCTGCGAAGGCAGGTTTATCGCCCGGAAACCGTCAATCACGCCCTTTTCTTTGGCCTGTGACAGCGCGGGCCGCCAGGCTTCAAGACGTTGCAATGTCTGCTCGGCGCTATCGCCGTAGACCACCAGCCATTTCTGATCGTTCGTCTGCCCGGTCAGCGCGGCAATTTGCTGTTCCTGCTGCTGTAAACCGGCCGGAAGAGATTGCAGATCCGCAATATCATCATTGATTTTCAGCCGCGATATTCCTGCCCCCACCAGCACAAAAATCAGTAACGGCAGGCCAATGCGTATAGCTTTGTGACTGCGCCAGGCCAGTAACCAGCGCATGATCAGCGCAAGCCCTGGTGCAGGGCCTGCCGGCAGATTTTTAGACAAATACGGGTACCAGCACATCACGGTGATACAGGCCGCGCTCAGCCCGGCGGCGGCAAACACAGCCAGTTGTTGCAGGCCGGGGAAGGGTGCGATCAGCAGCATCAGATAGGCCACCACTGTCGTCAGCAGCGCCATGGATAATGCAGGGAACAGTTTCTTCAGGCTTTGCAGCGGTGTGCTGGAATCGCCATGTACCCGGCGTTCAGTCAGGAAGTAAAGCGTGTAGTCGGCAGAAATGCCGACAATGCTGGTGCTCAGCACCAGTGTCATTACGTGGATTTCACCAAATATCCACAGGGTAAACACCGCACCTGACAGCGCGCCGATGGCGATTGAAAGTAAGCTGAGCAACATCGGCAGGACAGAACGGAACATCAGTAAGATCAGCACAAACACGCCAGTTACTGACGCTGCACCAATCGTAGAAAGATCATGCTCAGCCTGCTGGCTGGCGTAATTGCTGTAGAAAATCGTGCCGCGCTCAAGCACTTTTGCGCCCGGCCAGCGCGTCTCAAAAGCGTCTTTCACCGCACCAAGAGCCGCTACGGTTTGTTTAGCCGATGTGATGTCATAGGATGACGCTTTCAGCTCGCCATGCACCATGTACCAGTTGCGACCATTTTTATCACGGGCCATCAGCCAGCCCTGATCCAGCGTCATACCCCCGCTGCTCTGCTGTTGCGCCATTTGCGAAGCACGAACCAGCAATAACGGATCATTCGCCAGTTCTTTGCCGCTGACACCGGCAAACGCCGAATACACCTGACCGAGGATCCACTGACTTTGTGTCTCAGCACCTGCTGTCAGACGCTGGCGGGTGCCGTCATCGAGCAACGCATTGCGGTGTCTGAAGAAGAAGCTGCCCCACTCCTGCTGACGCTGTGCGTCCATCGGACCCTGCACCTGGCTCAGTTGAGGCAGCGCCTGTAACTGCTTCAGCCAGTCAGCAGCGGGCTGAATACCCGTTCCCGGCGGCGGGCTGACCAGCCACATCAGCTGGCGATCCAGCCGCTGAGTAAAGCCGTCAGACAAAGCCTGCGGCACCTCCGTATGCTGTTGCTGCGGCAACAGTGCCAGAACGCTGCTGTTAATCTGGCTGCGTGGCAGCAACCAGAATAATGCCGCCACCAGCAGCGCGATAATCAGCAGCCAGCTTTGCGCCAGTTTTCGGTGAAGATCAGGATGCAAAATGGCGTTTCTCTGCGTCAGTCAGCGTCGCGGGCGTCGTCTTCTGATTGAAGAAACGAATATGCGTGGCGTCGCCCTGCATGTCATTAATATCGATATTGTTCAGGAAGGTTTCGCCATTAAGCGTAATGCTGCGGAACAGACGGTTCAGCGGCGAGACCTTTGGTGTCAGGACGAGCTTCCAGGCGCCTTTCCCCAGATCGGTAAAATCCAGCGAGAAGTTCTCTTCCAGCACCTTGCGGTCTGCGTGGAACAGCGCGCTGAGCAGGGAGTTGAACTGGAACATTTGCGGATTCGTCTCCGCGGTGACCACCTGCGGCGGCTGCCCCGCCATGATTTGCACCATGCGGTTTTCGGTCAGTAATAATGTCAGGCTGAACGGTTTTTCCTGCTGCCACCACAGCCCCTGTTGCCGGGCTATCAGCAGATTCCCGCTGGAGTTGAGCGGTTGCGTCATCCCGCTGATGGTTCTTTGCTGCGCAAACTCAGCACGGAGTACCGGCACCTGACTGAAGCGCTGTTGTAATTCTTCCAGAGTCACAGCGTTTGCCGTTACGCTGAAAACCGTCAGTACAAATAACAGAAAGGCTTTCACAGGCTGACTCCTGTTTTATCGAAAAGAACCTGCGGTGAGGCAAAACACATTTCTTTAGTGGCAGCGTCTACCGCGACCTGCAACGTGTAGCCTGTCGTTGTGCGTTTGCCGGTTTCGATGTCGTAAATCTGATAGCCGATGCGCAGACGGTTTTCGATTTCCTCAAGCTGTGCATGAACGGCGATACGCTGCTCAAAAAATACCGGCGCGATATATTTCAGGCGGGTATCAACAATCGGCCAGACATAACCTGATGCTTCCATCTGGCGGTAACCGTAATCAAATTGCTTGAGTAACTGCTCGCGCGCGATTTCCAGATAACGGAAATAGTTGCCATGCCAGACCACGCCCATGGCATCTGCGTCGTGGAAAGGCACCGTGATTTCAACGCGGGTAGAAAATCGCGGATCGTTAAAGCGCGGATCAAGTTTGGAAGTCATGTCAGTCAGGTTTCCTCTCAGGGGCGACATCGGCGGGATGCTGCCAGAAATCATAAAAATTGAACCAGTCGTGAGGCGCCAGCAGGCTGTAATGCGCAAGCCGTGCGGCATAGTGATCGACAGCCGCCTGTAACGCTGGCAGGCGGTTGGCGCGCGGCAGGACCAGAGGATCCGCAAAAGATTCGCAGTAAATATGCAGGCGCTGTCGCTGCATGATGCCAAACATCAGCATGACGGGCGCGCGTAGCGCAGCAGCCAGGATAAAGGGCCCTTGCGGGAATGCGGCAGTTTTGCCCAGAAACTCGCTGTAAATCACGCGTGAATGTTCACCACGCTGATGGCGTCCGGCAGATGTGCGGTCGCCGACAATCGCCACCCACTCTCCGGCATCCAGTTTCTCCTGCAATAAAATGGCGGTCTCCGGCCCCATCCGGCTGACCTGGATCAGGTTAACCACAGCCTGTGGATTAATCTCTTTCATGACCTGATTGAACCGCTCGGCGTGTTCTGTAAATACCAGCGCGTTGACGGTAATGCGATGGTTGAGTGCGCCAATCGCACGACATGACTCCATGTCGCCTAAATGTGAGGCGAGGATCAGCGTGCCACGCCCGGAAGCAATATACGATTCGCAAATTTCGGGATTGACCAGCACCGCATCAGTCAGTGTTTTATCGCCCTGCCAGCTCGCCAGTTTGCTCAGCATGGATTCACCAAACCGCATGAAATGCCGGAATGTACTCAGCGGATAAGGCAGGGAAATGTTGCGATGTGCCGCCGTCACGCGGACACGTTCAAGCCAGCCGGCAGAAGCATTGCGCTGTTTACGGCCGGTGATCCAAAAATAAGTGATGACCGGATAAAGCAGCAGACGAAAGGCGTTGTATCCCAGCGTCCGGTAAACCGACAGCATCAGGCGAATGCCCCATAACCCTTTGCGTTCCTGCGTCGAGGACCAGTGTTCAGGATTACTTTTCCGCTGACGCAGCAAATAAGGAATGCGCGGCAACATGCCAAAAAACAGCCGCGTGTGCATCCACGAAATCTGCAGATTGTCCTTCACGGCATCAAAATGCGAGAGGCCATTCTCGGGATAAGTCACCCGCGTGGGCAGGAAACGACTGTGTGTGCCCTGCCAGTAAAGACGCACCATGATTTCCGTATCGAAATCCATCCGTAAACCCAGCGTCTGTTTCGCCATCAGTTGCAGGCAAGGTTTGAGGGGATACACGCGGAATCCACACATACTGTCTTTCACTGAGAATGACAGGGTTTCGACCCAAACCCAGAAGTGGGTAATATAGCGGCCATACAGGCGTGATTTCGGCACGCTGTCATCGTAAACCGGCTGCCCGGAGATCAGACAATCCGGATACGTTCGGGCTTCAGCCAGCATTGCGGGAACGTCTGAAAGCTGGTGCTGGCCGTCAGCATCCACCTGTAAGGCGTGCGTAAAACCCTTTTCGGCTGCCAGTCGCAGAGCCGCCATCACAGCCCCGCCCTTCCCCTGATTAACGGTTAATCGCGTCAGGCTCATCCACGGTGTCACACAGACCAGACGCTGCAGCTCTTCTGCTGTCTGCATGTCGCTGCCGTCATCAACCACAATGCAGGGCAAACCGAATGGCCGGAGACTCTCCAGTACACCGGCCATCATCGGTCCATGGTTGTAGCAGGGAATGATCAGGCAGGGAGAAAAAGAAGCGGATGGCGTCATAGACATAATGTGATTTTCCCGCTGCTGGCGGTCACCTCACCCACGCTGTAACGGAATACCAGCCGCTGTTTTTCTCGCAGCCAGTCGATCTGTAAATTCACGATTTCTTCGGGCAAAAGCGGCCGCTGGAATTTCACCACTTCCATGCCGGAAAATACTTTATCCAGCCCCAGAAGTTCTTCAGCATAGCCCATGACCCAGTTTACCTGTGTCACGCCAGGCAAAATCGGAGACGACGGAAAATGGCCTTTAAACCAGAATAAATCCGCAGGTAAACAGAGTGTGAGAAGCAGGCTGGTGTCGCTGATGAGTTGCTGGTTCAGCACTTCAGGCAGAATCATAAAAACATTTCCTGTAATTCAGCCGTCGCACGTTTGCCTTGCGGGTTAAGAGGAATGGCAGGCACAAAGCGCCAGTATCGCGGCACAGAGACCGGCGAAAACCAGTCGCGCAATGCCCGGCGGATCTGAGCAAGCAGAGCGGCCTGCCCCTGCGCCTGTAATAGCTGCTCTCCGCTGTGACTTAATACCAGCACAGCTGCGACATAAAGCCGCTCCTGTTTTTCGATGGTCAGCACGCTGGCGTCGCTTAAAAGATCTAACGAACACAAACGCTGTTCGATTTCAGTCAATGAGATCCGCTGCTCTGCAATTTTAACAATCCGATCCTTACGGCCTAAAAGAACAAACTGCCGGGGATCGGTGGCCAATCGCTGGATCTTATCACTGAGGATCATACCTTCCGGCTGCGGTATCAGCGGAGAAATCAGGGAAATATTATCCTCCGGCAGTGACGAGAATTCGAGATTATCAAACAGAGTCCATGCGGCGTCTGGCTGATGTTGCGTACGAAAAGCAATAATACCGCTTTCGCTGGTGCCATAGATTTCTGTCGGCAAACAGCCACAGACATTTTCCACCCGTAAAGCGGTGTCATTGCTCAGCGGGCCCCCGGCAGAAAAGACATGCCGGAGATGTGTGGACGCCAAAGCCGGATCAAGGCGTTTAAGAAAGGCCGGACTGCTGGTCAGCACCAAAGCTTTTTTACTGGCAAGTGATTGCAACTGTTCGTGATACTCCACACTTTTCGTCGCAAAAGGCCGGCCAAGAGCCAGAGGCAACATAAAAGCGAAACTCAGGCCGTACATATGATGAGGTGCCACGGTGGCAACAAAGTGCGCGTCTGCGAATTGTGCGCCCCAGCGTGCGCAAAGCCACTGACTCTCCAGTTCAAGACAATTAATTGGTTTGATTATTTTTTGCGATTTCCCGGTCGAACCGGAGGTAAATAAGATGAGTTCAGCGTTCTCTGGCCATTCGGGCAAAACAGTTAACGGTTTATCCGCTGAGCAAGGAAAACGGAGAACAGGGCAATCAATCTGCAAAGGAAGATCGGTGATTAACGCATCGAACTCATCGCGTTGCCCGGCCAAAACAACGGGCCGAAAATGACCGGGTAAAACCGGCTTATTACCGCTGTAAAGCACTGCCAGCAGCGCCACGGCAAATGAATAGTTATCTTCAAGACACAATGCCCAGCGGGAATGCGATGTCGCACTGATATGAGTCAGCAGAGATAACACGTCCTGGCGGAAATCACACTGACGCCATTCCCGGCTTTCGCTCCAGGCAACCAGATGTTCATCTGCTCTTTCTGCGCTTAGCCATTCGCACATTCGCTGCGTCATGGGTGTCGCAGACGCTTTCTGACTATCCATTCAATACCCATTAATAAGCCAATCAGCAGATAACTGATCCCGCCGTTGTAAAGAGCCCATAAATCCATATCACCTTTCAGGCAGGTATATAGAGCAAACGATCCGTTACACACGAAAAAAACGCACCAGACCTGGGTGACACGGCGAGTGTAAACAACACCTTCTGGTGATAAATCGGGCTCATTCAGCCGCGCAAGACGTTCAATCAGCGTTTGGCGGGCACGCAATGAACTGAAAAATAACCCGAACAATAAAGCGCTTACCGCAACGGGGTAATACAACAGCATTGATGTTTCGCGTAATAAAATGCTGGTGGCGACCAGCACAATCCCTGCAAGCGCAATCGCTTTTCCGAAAAAAGTTAACTGGGATATTTTTCCGCGAAAAGTCAGTAAGCGCAGAATAAAAACAGCGATCAGTACGGGTGCCAGAACGCCCATTCCCCAACTTTTTAAACCGCACCATACGGCCAGCGGATAAGCAATAATCGCCACCGGCATCGCCCAGTTCGTCATCTTCGTCACCAGAGGAAATGAGAAGCGCCGGGTCTTATCCATCAGAAGGATATCCGCACAGACTATGGAGCAGGAGAATCAAGTAATTCATCTATGGCATCAACGACATCCTGAACGGTACGAACAGATTTAAACATTTCAGGTTTAATTTTTCTGCCGGTAATTTTCTGTAAATGAACCACCAGATCAACAGCATCAATGCTGTCTAATTCCAGATCCTCATAGAGCTTTGCATCCGGGCGGATATCATCTTCATCGATTTCAAATAGCTTGATTAATAACGCGCTAATCTGCTGGTAAATTTCTTGCTTCTGCATAGGAATCTCTTTAACCACACTGTGCTGATATAAATCTGGCCAGACTTTCAACAGAATAAAAGTGTTCACGCATTTCCTGACTTTCCGCCGAAAGGATCACACCGTATTGTTTCTTTAACGCCAGTCCAAGCTCAAGGGCATCTATAGAATCCAGTCCTAATCCGTCACCAAAAAGCGGAGCCTGCGTCTCTATCTCATCTGGGGTCATTCCTTCCAGATTCAGCGTCTCAATGATAAGTGCTTTTATCTCGTTACTTAATGAATCCATGACTTAATTCTCGTTATTTTGCGTATTGCTGCGCATCAACTCAGTACATAAATGCTGTGTCAGACGCCGTGCAGCCAGAGCAGGTGAAAGATCGCTTTCATCTAAAAAGTCTTCAGCCTTTACCTTATCGGCAACAGTAATCACAAACTGAGGCTTTACACGGGGAATTTCGTACCACTTCCCATTTTTTGTCAGCATGGGCGGCTGACATGAAATATGGACAATCCTGACATCACACCCCGCCCTCAGGGCAATGTTAGCGGCACCACGCTGCAGCGTCATCGGTTTCCCAGGCAAGGAACGCGTTCCTTCCGGGAAAACTAACAGGGTACCCCCTGCCTGCAACCGGGTTTCACAGGCCTGCAACAGAGCGTCAGACCCTGAGTTAATCAGGTAACCCGCCGCTTTTATCACCCCGCTTAAGAATGGGTTTTGCAGCAAAGCCTGTTTGACGATGCAGTCACAACGCGGCATCCGGGACGCCAGGATCACATAATCCAGAAGACTGGGATGATTCGCCACTATCAGACAGCCGGTATCTTGCTGAAACTTCTCATCACCGGTAAACCGGTAATCCATTACGCCCACTACCCGTAATCCACTCAGGAAAAACCTGAAACTATTACGAATGCTGTTGAGCGTCATTCGGTGCAATTTGTCAGGTTGCCGGACGATCAGTCGCAACAGATTAAACCAGATAATAGAAAGCAACAGCCCGCCAATTCCGAAAAGTGCGAAAAAGGATCCGGTTGCCAGCCATCGCCAGATGCGATTAGCCAGGGAAGACTTTTCTTCGGGTACTAACGTTTCTCTCATCACAAATCACGAACCCATTGCCAGCTATGGCGGCTATCTGCACTGACATTGAATAAAGAAGAGGAGGAAAGATAACCACGCAGAAATTGCAGACTCTGCGGAAGTTCTGCATTCATGCTTTCGCCCGGTAATGAAATACGCTGGTACTGCAAACTATCACCAGCAGTCAATATTATTGCTACGGCGTAAGGGAGAAACTCAGAATTCACCGATTCGTTATATATATCGGGAATTTCACCCTCAAAATCGACCAACATAACGCTGGAAGCACCCGTTGCCAGCATTGCCTGAGCTTCCAGTATCCCTTGCTGAAAACTGTCTTTCCCGGCCGCTAATGAGGTTACAGGCAACGGATTCTTGCTAATAATGGTAAGCCAACCCGCTGCGGTATTATGTACTGACATGGAAAATTCAGTCGGAGATAAAGCCTCTTCCTCCGACAGAGAATGCAAAATACGCCCCGTTTTCTCCAGCTCACCATGACGGCTGGTAAAAATTGCCGCATCTACGTTGTTATTGGTGAGCAATGTAAGCCCGGCATCAACAGCAAAACGACTGCCGATACTCATTCGACGAGCTGACATCATTGGAATTTGCTGGCTTCTGGGATTCTCACCGGAAAATGTATTTATGTCTGAGCACTGAGCCCACTGGATCCAGTGCTCACAACTATCGACCCCCGGAGCCACAGCCCGCCAGTCCTGTATATCCAGTGAGAATTTCATAATGATGATCTTTGTGATTCTGCCAAATTGAGACTTTATGATATTTTATTGGAACTTGCATCTGTAATCTGAAAACTTATTGAACTGGATTAAGAATTTTAGTACAAATTTATTATGAGCGTTATTAACACTTTGCGGACTTACGCGAAAACACAAATCTTTCAATTTGATACAAAGTATTCTTTAGATATCTGGATATGGTTATTCTTTGAGAAATTCAAAGTGATAAGAATTATATTAAATAAAAGATAATAGTTTAATACCAGTCAACGCCTTAGGATTAAATCCTGTCAGGGACGCAGATGAGATAAACGCTAGCCTGTGAGATAATAAAAATATACATAAGAGAAAGACAGGAGGCTTATTTGCATTTTTCACCAAAAAATAAATGCAAAAAGCCCCTGAATCTTTCGATTCAGGGGCTATGCAATAATTGGCGGAACGGACGGGGCTCGAACCCGCGACCCCCTGCGTGACAGGCAGGTATTCTAACCAACTGAACTACCGCTCCACCGGTTCTTTCACATACATCAGAAAGCGTCTGATACATGTTTGTTCCTGTTATTTTCCTTGTCAGGGGAAAAGGAACACGTTCTTTATTATAAAAAATTGATGCCTGGCAGTTCCCTACTCTCGCATGGGGAAACCCCACACTACCATCGGCGCTACGGCGTTTCACTTCTGAGTTCGGCATGGGGTCAGGTGGGACCACCGCGCTACTGCCGCCAGGCAAATTCTGTTTCATTCATACCGCGTCGTGTCATAATTTCTCATCACACGCCGCCATACGAACCAATACCGGAACAATTCGCTGAAAATCTACTCTCTCGAGTCTGTCTCTCAAATCAAAACACCTTCGGTGTTGTAAGGTTAAGCCTCTCGGGTCATTAGTACTGGTTAGCTCAATGCATCGCTGCACTTACACACCCAGCCTATCAACGTCTTAGTCTTAAACGTCCCTTCAGGTGGCTTAAAGCCACAGGGAAGACTCATCTCGAGGCAAGTTTCGCGCTTAGATGCTTTCAGCGCTTATCTTTTCCGCATTTAGCTACCGGGCAATGCCATTGGCATGACAACCCGAACACCAGTGATGCGTCCACTCCGGTCCTCTCGTACTAGGAGCAGCCCCTCTCAATCTTCCAACGCCCACGGCAGATAGGGACCGAACTGTCTCACGACGTTCTAAACCCAGCTCGCGTACCACTTTAAATGGCGAACAGCCATACCCTTGGGACCTACTTCAGCCCCAGGATGTGATGAGCCGACATCGAGGTGCCAAACACCGCCGTCGATATGAACTCTTGGGCGGTATCAGCCTGTTATCCCCGGAGTACCTTTTATCCGTTGAGCGATGGCCCTTCCATTCAGAACCACCGGATCACTATGACCTACTTTCGTACCTGCTCGAGCCGTCACTCTCGCAGTCAAGCTAGCTTATGCCATTGCACTAACCTCACGATGTCCGACCGTGATTAGCTAACCTTCGTGCTCCTCCGTTACTCTTTAGGAGGAGACCGCCCCAGTCAAACTACCCACCAGACACTGTCCTCACCCCGGATCACGGGGCCGAGTTAGAACATCAAACATTAAAGGGTGGTATTTCAAGGTTGGCTCCACGCAGACTGGCGTCCACGCTTCAAAGCCTCCCACCTATCCTACACATCAAGGCTCAATGTTCAGTGTCAAGCTATAGTAAAGGTTCACGGGGTCTTTCCGTCTTGCCGCGGGTACACTGCATCTTCACAGCGAGTTCAATTTCACTGAGTCTCGGGTGGAGACAGCCTGGCCATCATTACGCCATTCGTGCAGGTCGGAACTTACCCGACAAGGAATTTCGCTACCTTAGGACCGTTATAGTTACGGCCGCCGTTTACCGGGGCTTCGATCAAGAGCTTCGCCTTGCGGCTGACCCCATCAATTAACCTTCCGGCACCGGGCAGGCGTCACACCGTATACGTCCACTTTCGTGTTTGCACAGTGCTGTGTTTTTATTAAACAGTTGCAGCCAGCTGGTATCTTCGACTGGCTTCAGCTCCGGGAGCAAGTCCCTTCACCTACGCGCCAGCGTGCCTTCTCCCGAAGTTACGGCACCATTTTGCCTAGTTCCTTCACCCGAGTTCTCTCAAGCGCCTGAGTATTCTCTACCTGACCACCTGTGTCGGTTTGGGGTACGATTTCGTGTTACCTGGAGCTTAGAGGCTTTTCCTGGAAGCATGGCATCAGCTACTTCACCACCGTAGTGGCTCGTTATCACGCCTCAGGGTTGATATGCAACCGGATTTACCAGGTCACACCCCCTACACGCTTGAACCGGGACAACCGTCGCCCGGCCAGCCTAGCCTTCTCCGTCCCCCCTTCGCAGTAACACCAAGTGCAGGAATATTAACCTGCTTCCCATCGACTACGCTTTTCAGCCTCGCCTTAGGGGTCGACTCACCCTGCCCCGATTAACGTTGGACAGGAACCCTTGGTCTTCCGGCGTGCGGGTTTTTCACCCGCATTATCGTTACTTATGTCAGCATTCGCACTTCTGATACCTCCAGCAGACCTCACAGTCCACCTTCGACGGCTTACAGAACGCTCCCCTACCCAACAACGCCTAAGCGTCGCTGCCGCAGCTTCGGTGCATGGTTTAGCCCCGTTACATCTTCCGCGCAGGCCGACTCGACCAGTGAGCTATTACGCTTTCTTTAAATGATGGCTGCTTCTAAGCCAACATCCTGGCTGTCTATGCCTTCCCACATCGTTTCCCACTTAACCATGACTTTGGGACCTTAGCTGGCGGTCTGGGTTGTTTCCCTCTTCACGACGGACGTTAGCACCCGCCGTGTGTCTCCCGTGATAACATTCTTCGGTATTCGTAGTTTGCATCGAGTTGGTAAGCCGGGATGGCCCCCTAGTCGAAACAGTGCTCTACCCCCGAAGATGAGTTCACGAGGCGCTACCTAAATAGCTTTCGGGGAGAACCAGCTATCTCCCGGTTTGATTGGCCTTTCACCCCCAGCCACAAGTCATCCGCTAATTTTTCAACATTAGTCGGTTCGGTCCTCCAGTTAGTGTTACCCAACCTTCAACCTGCCCATGGCTAGATCACCGGGTTTCGGGTCTATACCTTGCAACTTGACGCCCAGTTAAGACTCGGTTTCCCTACGGCTCCCCTATTCGGTTAACCTTGCTACAAAATATAAGTCGCTGACCCATTATACAAAAGGTACGCAGTCACCCAACAAAGTAGGCTCCCACTGCTTGTACGTACACGGTTTCAGGTTCTATTTCACTCCCCTCGCCGGGGTTCTTTTCGCCTTTCCCTCACGGTACTGGTTCACTATCGGTCAGTCAGGAGTATTTAGCCTTGGAGGATGGTCCCCCCATATTCAGACAGGATGTCACGTGTCCCGCCCTACTCATCGAACTCACAGCCTGTGCATTTTTGTGTACGGGACTATCACCCTGTACCGTGCGACTTTCCAGACGCTTCCACTAACACACAAACTGATTCAGGTTCTGGGCTCTTCCCCGTTCGCTCGCCGCTACTGGGGGAATCTCGGTTGATTTCTTTTCCTCGGGGTACTTAGATGTTTCAGTTCCCCCGGTTCGCCTCATTACACTATGTATTCATGTAATGATAATGTGCCGGAGCACACTGGGTTTCCCCATTCGGGTATCGTCGGGTATAACGGTTCATATCACCTTACCGACGCTTTTCGCAGATTAGCACGCCCTTCATCGCCTCTGACTGCCTAGGCATCCACCGTGTACGCTTAGTCGCTTAACCTCACAACCCGAAGGTGTTTCCACCGTCGCATTGCGATTATTTGAGAGACTCTGTTACAGACTAATCCACCACTCAGTACTGCTACGGAGAGTGATGTTCAGCTGTAAACTTTCAATTTTCAGCTTGTTCCGGATTGTTAAAGAGCAATATCTTAAACACGACTCGTTAAAGTCATCTTTAAGTTATTTTCTGTTCGTAAAGAACAGGTGATAATGTCTTTCACACATTATCGGATTGGCGTCCCCAAGGGGATTCGAACCCCTGTTACAGCCGTGAAAGGGCAGTGTCCTAGGCCTCTAGACGATGGGGACACGAAAAATCCGTACCAGACCACATACATGGTTTGGCACTTTTCGTATCAGCGTAAGGTTACCCTCACCGCATCAACAGGTGCTCTTGCTCATTAATTTCATCAGACAATCTGTGTGGACACTGCACAATGCGTATCTTGAGGTAAGGAGGTGATCCAACCGCAGGTTCCCCTACGGTTACCTTGTTACGACTTCACCCCAGTCATGAATCACAAAGTGGTAAGCGCCCTCCCGAAGGTTAAGCTACCTACTTCTTTTGCAACCCACTCCCATGGTGTGACGGGCGGTGTGTACAAGGCCCGGGAACGTATTCACCGTAGCATTCTGATCTACGATTACTAGCGATTCCGACTTCATGGAGTCGAGTTGCAGACTCCAATCCGGACTACGACATACTTTATGAGGTCCGCTTGCTCTCGCGAGTTCGCTTCTCTTTGTATATGCCATTGTAGCACGTGTGTAGCCCTACTCGTAAGGGCCATGATGACTTGACGTCATCCCCACCTTCCTCCGGTTTATCACCGGCAGTCTCCTTTGAGTTCCCGACATTACTCGCTGGCAACAAAGGATAAGGGTTGCGCTCGTTGCGGGACTTAACCCAACATTTCACAACACGAGCTGACGACAGCCATGCAGCACCTGTCTCACGGTTCCCGAAGGCACTAAGCCATCTCTGGCGAATTCCGTGGATGTCAAGAGTAGGTAAGGTTCTTCGCGTTGCATCGAATTAAACCACATGCTCCACCGCTTGTGCGGGCCCCCGTCAATTCATTTGAGTTTTAACCTTGCGGCCGTACTCCCCAGGCGGTCGACTTAACGCGTTAGCTCCGGAAGCCACGCCTCAAGGGCACAACCTCCAAGTCGACATCGTTTACAGCGTGGACTACCAGGGTATCTAATCCTGTTTGCTCCCCACGCTTTCGCACCTGAGCGTCAGTCTTTGTCCAGGGGGCCGCCTTCGCCACCGGTATTCCTCCAGATCTCTACGCATTTCACCGCTACACCTGGAATTCTACCCCCCTCTACAAGACTCTAGCTTGCCAGTTTCAAATGCAGTTCCCACGTTAAGCGCGGGGATTTCACATCTGACTTAACAAACCGCCTGCGTGCGCTTTACGCCCAGTAATTCCGATTAACGCTTGCACCCTCCGTATTACCGCGGCTGCTGGCACGGAGTTAGCCGGTGCTTCTTCTGCGAGTAACGTCAATCACCACACGTATTAAGTGTGATGCCTTCCTCCTCGCTGAAAGTGCTTTACAACCCTAAGGCCTTCTTCACACACGCGGCATGGCTGCATCAGGCTTGCGCCCATTGTGCAATATTCCCCACTGCTGCCTCCCGTAGGAGTCTGGACCGTGTCTCAGTTCCAGTGTGGCTGGTCATCCTCTCAGACCAGCTAGGGATCGTCGCCTAGGTGAGCCATTACCTCACCTACTAGCTAATCCCATCTGGGCACATCCGATGGCGTGAGGTCCGAAGATCCCCCACTTTGCTCTTTCGAGGTCATGCGGTATTAGCTACCGTTTCCAGTAGTTATCCCCCTCCATCAGGCAGTTTCCCAGACATTACTCACCCGTCCGCCGCTCGCCGGCAAAGTAGCAAGCTACTTCCCGCTGCCGCTCGACTTGCATGTGTTAGGCCTGCCGCCAGCGTTCAATCTGAGCCATGATCAAACTCTTCAATTAAAAGTTCGATTTGCTTCAACAAGTGAAGCGGTGCTCAGAGATTACTTCGTAATAATTCAACTAAATGAATTACTGCTTGGTCACTCTAAGACTTGATATTTTTTGCCACCGAAGTGGCTGATATCGTCTTGTGAGTGCCCACACAGATTGTCTGATAAATTGTTAAAGAGCAGTGAGTTACGCGCTTTCGCTTGCTAACTCGAGGTGGCGTATATTACGCTTTCCTCATTCAGTGTCAACCGTTTATTTTATCCGGTCATCACTGTTTTTAATCTTTCCGACCCGGTCACTTCGTGATGTTGTTCACGTTGTTCCCTGTCGATGGAGCGGCATTATAGGGAGTTGGATTTTAATGGCAAGCGAATAAATACAGTTTTATTTCGTTTGCCGTTTTTTTGTCCAGAAGACGTTATTTCTGACCTTTTGCTATAAAGGAAGGCAATGCGGCAAGGCTTTCCAGTACCGCATCAGCAGCACTTTCACTTTCAGAAGTCACGGGCTTACCAGTACGGACTAAAATCTTATGACCTACTCCCGCAGCAGCCGCTGCCTGCATATCCTCCAGTTTGTCGCCAACCATATAAGAAGAAGCCATATCAATGTCCAGTTCTTGTTTGGCCGTCAAAAACATCCCGGGTTGCGGCTTACGGCAATCACAGACTTGAGTAAACTCTTTAACGGAGCCTTCCGGATGATGCGGACAAAAATAGATGCCGTCGAGATCCACCCCACGATCGGCAAACGACCAGTCCATCCACTCTGTCAGAGTCATAAACTGCTCTTCAGTAAATTTGCCGCGCGCGATACCGGACTGATTGGTGACCAGCACCAGTAAAAAGCCCATCTCTTTTAATTTAAGACAAGCATCGATTACACCGTCGATAAACTGGAAGTCATCGATTTCATGTACATAACCGTGATCGACATTCAAAGTGCCATCACGGTCGAGAAAGATTGCTGAAACAGGTTGTGCCACGAATTTGCTCCTGATGGCTGATTAACGGCACCAGTATCGCATGTTTTCAATGTCCGTGAGAATGCTAACCTGGTTGACTTAGACGTCTAGACGCCTTAGCATCCACGACATACTACGGAGGAGCCCTCCGCAGAGTTAAATTCACCACGTCACGGCAAAAAGACAGAATAAAAAATAATATGATTAAACTTTCTAACATCACCAAGGTTTTCCAGCAGGGGGCGCGCCAGATCGTCGCGCTCTCTGACGTGAGTCTTCACGTCCCTGCCGGACAAATTTATGGCGTAATCGGTTCTTCCGGCGCGGGGAAAAGTACCTTAATCCGCTGTGTCAATTTGCTGGAACGCCCGACTGAAGGCCAGGTATTGGTCGACGGTCAGGATCTGATGTCCTTCTCAGAGAAAGCACTGACCCGTGCACGCCGCCAGATTGGTATGATTTTTCAGCACTTTAATCTGCTGTCGTCACGTACTGTTTTTGGCAACGTTGCACTGCCACTGGAACTCGATAATCTGTCTTCAGCTGATATTAAGACCCGCGTCTCCGAGCTGCTTAGCCTGGTCGGGTTGGAAGATAAGCATGACGCCTATCCGGCCAATCTTTCCGGTGGACAAAAACAACGCGTGGCGATTGCCCGTGCGCTGGCCAGTAATCCCAAAGTGTTGCTGTGTGACGAAGCTACCAGCGCACTGGACCCGGCAACAACCCGTGCCATCCTGGAATTACTGAAAGATATCAACCGTCGTCTGGGACTCACGATTCTGTTGATCACTCATGAAATGGATGTTGTAAAACGCATTTGCGATCAGGTTGCCGTGATCAGCGATGGCAAACTGATCGAGCAGGATAAAGTGAGCGAAATGTTCTCTCACCCTAAAACGCCGCTGGCTCAGCAGTTCATTCAGTCGACTTTACATCTGGATATCCCGGAAGATTACGCCGTGCGTATGATCCCCACTGCGGAAGAAGGTCGTGTGCCTTTATTGCGGCTGGAATTTACCGGTCAGTCAGTGGATGCACCGCTGCTGTCAGAAGCTGTACGTCGCTTTGACATTAATAACAATATTATCAGTGCTCAGATGGATTATGCCGGCGGGGTGAAGTTCGGGATTATGCTGACGGAAATGCACGGTTCAGAAGAAAACACTCAGGCGGCCATTCAGTTCCTGCATGAGAATCAGGTGAAAGTAGAGGTACTCGGTTATGTCTGAGGCAATGATGTGGTTAATGGGCCGGGGTATCTGGGAAACGGTCATCATGACGCTGACCTCTGGTTTCTTTGGTTTTGTGCTGGGTCTGCCTTTTGGCGTGCTGTTATACGTCACCCGTCCGGGCCAGATTGCTGAGAATAAAAATGTCTATCGCGTGATGTCGGCGCTGGTTAACATTTTCCGTTCCATTCCTTTTATTATCCTGCTGGTGTGGATGATTCCGTTCACCCGTATGATCGTCGGTACCTCTATCGGATTGCAGGCGGCAATTGTTCCGCTGACCGTGGGTGCGGCACCCTTTATTGCCCGTATGGTTGAAAATGCCCTCCTGGAAATTCCAAGCGGTCTGGTGGAAGCTTCCCGCGCAATGGGCGCAACGCCGATGCAGATCATCCGTAAGATCCTGTTACCGGAAGCTCTGCCAGGTCTGGTCAATGCAGCCACCATCACGCTGATCACTCTCGTAGGCTATTCTGCTATGGGTGGCGCAGTGGGTGCTGGTGGTTTGGGGCAAATCGGTTATCAGTACGGTTATATCGGTTATGACGCAACCGTGATGAATACGGTATTAGTCCTGTTAGTGGTTTTGGTGTATTTAATTCAGTTTTGTGGCGACCGCATCGTAAAAGCAGTCACACATAAATAACGAAACAATAGCTGTAATAGCTACCCTGTGAATAATTTTTATCCGCTTATTGAGGAAAGGAAAGGACATGTCTAACAAATTCAAATCCATTGCTGTTGTCGGCGCGCTTCTGGGATCGCTGGCTTTAGTGGGCTGCGGGCCAAAAGAACAAGATCCAAACCACATCAAAGTGGGTGTGATCGTCGGTTCTGAACAGCAGGTCGCTGAAGTTGCACAGAAAGTGGCGAAAGAAAAATACGGTCTTGATGTTGAGCTGGTGACATTCAATGATTACGTTTTACCTAACGAAGCACTGAGCAAAGGCGACATTGATGTAAACGCTTTCCAGCACAAACCTTATCTTGATCAGCAGATTAAAGATCGTGGCTACAAACTGGTGCCGGTCGGTAACACGTTCGTTTACCCAATCGCCGGTTACTCTAAGAAAATCAAATCGATTGATGAACTGAAAGATGGCGATCAGGTTGCGTTGCCAAACGACCCGACTAACCTCGGCCGTTCTTTGCTGTTGCTGCAAAAACAAGGTCTGATCAAACTGAAAGACGGTGTTGGCCTGCTGCCGACCGTTCTGGATGTGACTGAGAATCCTAAAAATCTGAAACTGGTTGAGCTGGAAGCACCGCAACTGCCGCGTTCACTGGATGATGCGAAAATCGCACTGGCAGTAATCAACACCACTTACGCCAGCCAGATCAACCTGACGCCGGAAAAAGACGGTATCTTTGTAGAAGATAAAGAATCTCCGTACGTGAACCTCATCGTTTCACGTGAAGATAACAAAGACGCTGAAAATGTTAAGAAATTCGTTCAGGCTTACCAGTCTGATGAAGTGAATGCTGCAGCGAATAAAATCTTCAACGGCGGCGCAGTGAAAGGTTGGTAATTGCCCGAAATCAGGAACGTTGCATTGCTCCTGAGTATTCGTTTCTAAGATAGTCGATTCGCAAATACATATTTTCATAAATAAATAACAAGGCGGGCAGTTGCCCGCCTTGTTATTTCCTCAATACCTTGGTTCAATAACGCCACATTTTCATTCCTGTAAACATATTAAAAAGCAGAGGATATACCATGCGTGCTTTACCTCTCTGTTTGTCGGCACTTTTGCTGGCGGGTTGTTCCCTGACTCAACACACACAGCCAACACCCCCTGCGCCTGTTGTTAAAGAAGAACCAAAACCAGTCAAACCAAAGCCGGCACCAGTGCGCCCTGCTCCTGTAAAACTGTATAAAGATGCAGAAGCTTTAGTCGGAACGCCGTTCCGTGATCTGGGTGAAGTCTCCGGCGAATCTTGCCAGAGCGCTCAAAACGATACGCCGCCAAGTCTGGCAACCGCGCGTAAGAGAATGCTGACCCGTGCATCCTATATGAAAGCCAATGCTGTGTTGTTACATCAGTGCCAGATCATCAGCGGCGTGCCAGGCTGCTTCCAGCAGGCAATTTGTCAGGGTTCGGCTCTGAATGTCACGTTTAAATGACCTCATTTTCTTTTGAGCAAATAGGGACAATTTACTCGCCCTATAAAGAGAAGTTTGCGGTACCGCGCCAGCCCGGCCTGATACAGGATGGTGGCGGCGAATTACATCTGCATGCACCTTATAACCAGCCCGAGGCCGTTCGCGGGCTGGAAGAGTTCAGCCATTTATGGGTGATGTTTATTTTTCATCAGACGATGGAAGGCGGCTGGCGTCCGACGGTTCGCCCGCCACGTTTGGGCGGGAATGTTCGTACCGGTGTATTCGCCACCCGTTCAACCTTTCGGCCTAATCCGCTCGGGATGTCTCTGGTTGAACTGAAAGGGATCCGTTGTCAGGGCCAGAATGTCATTCTGCAGCTTGGCAGTCTGGATTTAGTAGACGGCACCCCTGTCATAGACATTAAGCCCTATCTTCCCTTTGCAGAAAGCCATCCTGATGCACGCGCCGGTTTTGCTCAGCATGCACCCGATGCTGATATGCCGGTCGAATTTTTACCTCTGGCCGAACAGCAACTCGCCCAACATACGCGACAATATCCACATCTGCGCCGTTTTATCACACAGGTTTTAGGGCAGGATCCCCGTCCGGCTTATCGCAAAGGTGAAGCCGCTGAGCGCGATTATGCCGTTCGTTTGCTGGAGTTTAATATCCGCTGGCGGGTTACTGGCTCTGTGAATCAGGTATTGTCTCTCGACAACGACTAAATTTCCTCTGCGTCTCTTTTGACAATAGCAACTCGCTGGTAAACTAAGCCACTTTTCACGTTTTGGCTGCCCATGGCAGCCCGATTGCAATTTGCAGTGCTAACGGAACCAACACATCATGCGTACTACTCAATATCTGCTCTCTACACTGAAAGAGACGCCAGCCGACGCGGAAGTTATCAGCCACCAGCTGATGCTGCGCGCGGGGATGATCCGCAAACTGGCCTCAGGCCTGTATACCTGGCTGCCGACCGGCTTACGTGTTCTCAAAAAAGTTGAAAACATCGTACGCGAAGAAATGAACAATGCGAATGCCATTGAAGTGTCGATGCCGGTAGTCCAGCCCGCCGATTTGTGGCAGGAGAGCGGACGTTGGGAGCAATATGGTCCGGAATTGTTGCGTTTCGTTGATCGTGGCGAGCGCCCGTTCGTACTGGGTCCAACCCATGAAGAAGTGATCACTGACCTGATCCGTAATGAAATCAGCTCTTACAAACAGCTGCCACTGAACTTCTTCCAGATTCAGACTAAATTCCGTGACGAAGTGCGCCCGCGTTTTGGTGTAATGCGCTCCCGTGAATTCCTGATGAAAGATGCCTATTCGTTCCATACGACGCAGGAATCTTTGCAGGAAACTTATGACGCGATGTACGCGGCCTACAGTCAGATTTTCAACCGTATGGGTCTGGATTTCCGTGCTGTGCTGGCGGATACCGGTTCTATCGGCGGCAGCGCCTCTCACGAATTCCAGGTGCTGGCACAAAGCGGTGAAGATGATGTCGTATTCTCTGATTCTTCTGATTTTGCCGCTAACATCGAATTCGCAGAAGCGCTGGCACCCGTAACCCCACGTGCGGCAGCAACAGAAGAAATGCGGATTGTTGAAACGCCGAACGCAAAAACGATCGCCGAACTGACTGAACAGTTCCAGGTGCCCGTTGAGAAAACGGTGAAAACCCTGATGGTTCATGCAACAGAGGAAAGCGGCCATAAACTGGTTGCTCTGCTGATTCGTGGTGATCATGAGCTGAACGAAATCAAAGCCGAAAAACTGCCGCAAGTGGCGTCACCGCTGACCTTTGCAACAGAGGCTGAGATTCGTGAAATCGTCGCGGCTGGCCCGGGTTCACTCGGTCCGGTTAATCTGCCAATGCCAATCGTTGCAGATCGTACCGTTGCAGCAATGAGCGATTTCAGTGCAGGCGCAAACATCGACGGTAAACATTATTTCGGTATTAACTGGGATCGCGATGCTACGCTGCCAGAAGTTGCCGATATCCGTAACGTGGTCGCAGGCGACCCAAGCCCGGATGGTCAGGGTACGCTGGTGATTAAACGCGGTATTGAAGTCGGTCATATCTTCCAGCTGGGGACCAAATACTCCGAAGCGATGAATGCGACCGTTCAGGGCGAAGATGGCCGTAACCAGTTGATGACCATGGGTTGTTACGGTATCGGTGTGACTCGTGTGGTCGCTGCGGCGATTGAACAAAACCACGATGACCGCGGTATTATCTGGCCGGATGCTATCGCGCCGTTCCAGGTTGCTATCCTGCCAATGAACATGCACAAATCTTTCCGTGTGAAAGATGCGGCAGAAGCGCTGTATAAAGAGCTGCGTTCACAGGGTATTGATGTGATCCTCGACGATCGTAAGGAACGCCCGGGCGTCATGTTCGCGGATATGGAATTGATCGGTGTGCCGCATCAGGTGGTAATTGGTGATCGTAATCTGGATGCCGAAGAGCTGGAATACAAAAACCGTCGCACTGGTGAAAAACAGATGATCAAACAAGGCGATATCGTGGAATATCTGCTGAGCCAGATCCCGCGTTAAGATCCGCTGACGTTCATTCGTTCATAAAAATGCCCGCACTATGCGGGCATTTTTATTTGTGCTATTCAGCGTGAGACTAATCGCTCTTACGGACAGGTCTTCGTTGCATCAAACTGTACGTTTTTATCTGCTACCACAGCCTTTTGCACCAGCCCTTCTTCCATTGACGGCTCTGTCATGAAATGCCCGTCCATAGAAAGAAAGACCAACTGATTAGGAGTCTTACGTACGGCAAGATAACCTTCTTCCAGCGATTTATTTGCCGACATCGGAAATACGTTGCCTGTTGCACAATCTTTAAAGGAGGCTGCATCGGCGCTGTACTGCATCATTCCGGTCAGTGCCATTGGCGTTTTCGGCAAATTCTGCTGCACCGGCTTCAACGTATAGTTGAATGTGGACACAATCGGCTCGCCGCTCTGATCCAGCATTTCCAGATTTTCATCTTTCGGATGGAAATAACGTTTCTCTCCCTGACTGTCCGTCAGCACCAGTTTATCTGCAGTACGTGCCCAGCGTCCGTAGCTGGCAAACACCTGATCGCCCTCTTTGCTGCCCTGATATTGTTCCTGAAGAATGTAAGTACCATCCTGCTCCAGGAATAATGACGTCTTCAGACCACTGCAATCTGCGCACGGCAATACGCCACTGTAACTTTGCTGCATGGCTTGCAAAGGTTTTTCGTGATTAAAAGCGGCGGTATGACAGCCGAACAGTGACAGAGCCCCGAACGCCAGCACTGCACTAATGATGATTTTTTTCACAGTTTCTCCCCTACTGCTTTTCTACAGTGCTGCGATAAAAATTGTCCTGCAGCACGAAGTTAGGGCTAACGTATTTTGCCCCGTAATGCTTTTGCCGCACCTTTGCGAACCTTACTTTCTACCCGACGAATTTTCGAGCCCCGGGTCGGTTTTGTTGCCCGGCGCGGTTTTTCAATGACCATCGCCTGTGAAATCAATGAGCTCAACCGGGCAAGAGCCGCTTCACGATTCATCTCCTGACTCCGGTATTCCTGAGCCTTGATAATGACCCAGCCGTCAGCGGTCACAGAATGATGGTTAAACGCCAGTAACCGTTCTTTATAATATTCTGGCAAACTTGAAGCTTTAATATCAAAACGTAAATGGATAGCCGTTGATGTTTTATTGACGTTCTGACCGCCGTTACCCTGAGCGCGGATCGCCGTTAATTCGATTTCGCTGTCAGGTATTTCCAGTTTTCCGGAAAGGATTAGCACGCTGATTACCTGGCTTCTTTTATGACAGACTCTTTCCATTCAGAAAAATGGATTTCCAAATTACTCTGAGCATCAGAAAGCCAAATAGTTCCGTCCTGCAATGTCGCCTGTAAGTTCATGGTACGGCTGCCAAAAGCGGTCAGTTGATTCAGTAACTCATCTTCTAAATAACGGATACGAAGGTTCTCAAAGCCTCTGACTTTTCCCTCGATTTGCGACCACCAGACTTTCGCAGCACGCTCACCATACGCGTAAAGCACGACCTCCCGAGATTGGTTACAGGCTTTTTTCAGACGCTTCTCATCCGGTAATCCTAATTCGACCCACAGCTCAATGCCGTTGTGATCATTCTTACGCCAGATTTCTGGCTCGTCCTCTGCACTCAATCCCCGGGTAAAAGTCAGTCGTTCGTCAGCATGGTAAATCCATGCCAGCAGCCGCAGCATCATGCGTTGTTCTGTTTCGGAAGGATGCTGTGCCAGAGTCAGACTGGCATCATGAAAGAAATTACGATCCATATCAGCGATGTTGACCGCTGCTTTATAAATGGTTGCTTTTAACGCCATGGTAAACCTCTTGATAATAGACGCACAGTGTACTTGAAAGCATCCTGCCGCGACCAGTTTTCCCCCGATGGTCATCCTCAATAATGGCTTTACGCAAACGATTTACCTTTACAGGGCTGCTAATAACTCACACTCTCCTGTGCTATAGTCGTTAAATACTGAGAGCTTATCTTTCTGCGCTTTCCTCAGAGGGATACGCTTTTTAGGGAGAACTTATGCAACAATACTGTGAGTTGGTACGCCGTAAATATTCTGAAATCGCCAGCGGTGATCTCGGATATGTGCCCGATGCGTTGGGCTGTGTATTGAAAGCATTGGACGAAGTCGCAGCAAATGCTGAACTTCCGTCTTCCGTTAGGGACCAGGCGGCCTACGCCGCCGCTAACTTATTGGTGAGCGATTATGTCGATGAATGATGAGTACCAACCCATCAATTGTGATGACTACGATAATCTTGAGCTCGCCTGCCAGCATCACCTGGTTTTGACGCTGAAGATGCGTAGCGGAGAAATCGTTGAGGCAAAAGCCAACGATCTGTTAATGCGTAAAAAAGTGGAATATCTGGTGGTTGAGGCGAACGGCGAACAACGGGATCTGCGTCTGGATCACATTGAAAGCTTTAGCCATCCGGAAATTGGCACCGTTGTCGTCAGCGCTGAATAGCGATAACCGCCGTCAGTTTACCTAACGGGCAATCTCAGGATTGCCCGTTTGCATTTTGCGATAAGCTTATTTTTGCAGCGGTGTCAGACTGGCGTAATAGGCCGACAAATCATTGATATCCTGATCAGATAATGACGAACTGAAAGCCTGCATCACACCCGCCTGGCCGCCACTTCTCTCACCTTTCTTATAAGCCTGCAACGAAAGCGCCAGATAATCTTCATTTTGCCCTGCCAGATTAGGGTAAATCGAATTAACGGCTTTACCCGTTGCTCCGTGACATGCCATGCAACTGGCTGATTTAGACTGCCCGTCAGCCACATTTCCACCCGCCAGAGCAGGTAAACTGAGCAACATCAAGGCCGCTATTCCTGACACCGTTCTTCCCACGACTTGCATCACAACTCCCCGGCAAATAACGTCCGCCCCAAATAAGCCGTTCTTTTTGTTCATTGCGCAGCCGACCAGATGATCCGCCATTGCGCTTCATTATTTTCAGCCTGGGACTGGCGGGTAATAAACCAGCCCGGTGCAGCCATCAATTGATCATTGTAATAAATCAACGGAATACGATCCCGCTCCCATGGCGGCACACCTAACTCGGACCACAATTTTTTGGCCTGACGCGCCCGATCCCGCCCAACCTTTTCGATATATCCCTTCGCATGGAAACGTACAGTGATCTTTTCATCAGCACGTGGCTGGCGGATCAGACAGTCAGCCGCCTGCCCGGTGAGAACATGATCGGCAATCAGACAACCCAGTCCGTCAGGCAGCGCTAATTTTTCAGCCGGATCCCAGCAGAGGATCTGATCTTTAAGCGGTCTGCGTTCTGACAATGCATACAAACGCTGACGGAAACGCCGGACAACCCATTTTCCCAGAACTAATTGCGCCTGCGCATCTTCACGGCTTAACGCAACCTCATCCCATATTCTCTGCAACTGTTCACGCGAAGGCATTCTCACACCATGCGATGCCAGCCAGCGACGTAATAACGCAGAACGTCTCACCGCTGAGACATTGCTTAACCCGTCGACAGATAAACTGCCCTGACCGTCAGTTAAGACTTCCAGGGACTCACTGAGTAACTCATCCAGCAATGCTTCCTGCTCTGCACAAAGTAATGCGCTGCGAGCCGTGGCCTGAGCAAAATGCGGCCATCGGTCGTAAAGCGCAGGTAAAATATCCAGTCGCAGAAAGTTACGATCAAAACGCGCATCCCGGTTGCTGTCGTCTTCGATCCAGCGCAACTGATATTGAATGGCGCATTCTTCGAGCTGTTCACGGCTGAGATCAAGCAGAGGTCGCAGTAACCGGTACCCCTGAACCGAACTGTCTGCGCTCATCGCCGAGAGACCGGCAGGCCCGCTTCCACGTTTAAGCGCCAGCATAAAAGTTTCGCATTGGTCATTCAGATGTTGTGCGGTCAGTAACACTTCACCGGCAGTCAGACTTTCAGCAAATGCCTGATAACGTGCCGTTCGTGCCGCCGCTTCGATTCCGCCTTCCTGCGAATTGACCTGCACTTTAACCACGGAGAAAGGAATATCTCGCTGCTGACAAAACATCTGGCAGTGGGCGACCCAGTCATCAGCAAACCGGCTCAATCCATGATGAATATGCAACGCACGCAGTTCGATGCCCGGCAACGCGTCGTCGCGTAACTTTGCCAGCCCGGCCAGCAGGACCGAAGAATCCAGGCCGCCGCTGAACGCCACGCAAAGTTTTCGTGCATCACCGATTTTATTGCGCAGGTGTTCTGAAAGAAATGTCGCCGCCGGTTTTGAGTTCATAGGATTATCAGGATTCGTACAATTCCAGCGGTAAGCCGTCAGGATCGTTAAAGAAGGTGAATTTTTTGCCCGTGTACGGATCGGTTCTTACCGGTTCGCAGACAACACCGGCTTCAGTGAGCGCGGAAATGGATTGCCCGATATCTTCAACACTGAACGCAAGATGGCGTAATCCGCACGCCTCAGGACGACTTGGCCGGGCTGGCGGTTGCGGAAAGCTGAATAATTCAATGGTGTAATGATCATTAAGCGCCAGGTCAGCTTTCCAGGAATCGCGTTCCTCACGGTAAAACTCCCCCAGTAGCCTGAACCCGAGAATGTCACAGTAGAAGTGTTTGCTGGCCTGATAATCAGAACCGATGATGGCGATGTGGTGGATCTGGCGAAGATTAAGCATAGTCATGTCCTGTTAATTTCTGACCTGCACGTTACTCAGGGCGGCCAAAGACGTCAATAAAAAGCCCTCTTAAAGAGGGCAGTTTGCTAGCTCGCTTCCGGAAGTTTTAAGACCTTCACCAGATATCGCCCGTCTTCTGTGAGCCGCGTTCCATGAATATCCGTCTCAAAGCCGGGGTAACGCTCGCCTATTGAGCAGAGCATAATCAGGAAATCGAGCACAGCGCGGCTTTCTTCCGTGATCATCTCGCCCGGCATCACCACGGGTACACCGGGCGGATAAGGCAGGATCATGTTGGCTGATACTTTGCCGACCAGTTCATCAATGTCACATTCATCAACATGGCCACGAACCTGATGCTGGAACATTTCATACGGCGTCATTTTCATTTCCGGCAGCACATCAAATGCCTCCAGCATTAAGCGCGGCAGATCGTGGCGAACAATCAGCTTATGGATCCCTTGCGCCAGATCCTGAATCCGCATATTGCGGTAGAAATCAGGATCTTCCGCATATAAATCCGGCAGCATATTTTTAATGCGCAGGTTGAGATCATAACTGCGCTTAAAATCAGTCAGGCCGCGCATCAGACTCATGGATTTGGTTTTATCAATGCCGATACTGAACAGGAAAAGCAGGTTATACGGACCGGTTTTTTCCACTACCACGCCGCGCTCATCCAGGAATTTCGCTACTAGCGCGGCCGGGATCCCCTCTTCTTCCAGCTTTCCCGTTTCATCCATTCCGGGTGTCAGGATCGTCACTTTGATCGGATCCAGATACATATGATCGGCATCGGCATGCGCAAAACCATGCCAGTTTTGATCGGGATTCAGCGGCCAGCACTCGGCTTCATCAATATGTTCAGGCTGCCAGATATCAAAGAACCAGCCCTCGGTTTCTTCCCGCAACCGCTGTATCTCCTTACGGAAATGCAGCGCGCGTTCAACCGAGCGGTTAATGAGACGCCGCCCGGGATTACCGCGCAACATCGCTGCGGCAGTTTCTGCAGAAGCCACAATGCCGTAATTTGGCGATGTGGTGGTGTGCATCATATAAGCTTCATTAAAGGTACTTTCATTGTAATCACCCTTAATGTGAATCATCGACGCCTGCGAGAAAGCTGCCAGTAGTTTGTGTGTTGATTGCGTTTCGTAAATGACTTTTCCCGGAATGCGCTCGCCGCTCATTCCGCTTTTACCATCATAAATTGGATGAAAATTCGTGTATGGCACCCATGCAGAATCAAAATGAATCGACGGAACATCAAGTGTGCTTTTGATGTAATCCGTGTTGTACAGCAAGCCGTCGTAAGTAGAGTTAGTGATCACTGCGTGCACTGGCCAGGTGGCATTCTCAGTCTGTGCAATCTTCTCTTCGATGCTTTCTCGGGTGAATTCACGCTTAGGTATTCCGCCAAGAATGCCATACGCGTTGCGATTGGGTCGCAAATAGACCGGCACGATATTAGTCATCATCATCAGATGGGCGAGTGATTTATGACAGTTGCGGTCAATCAGTACCGTACTCCCCGCCGGTGCAGCATACATTCCGACAATTTTATTGGCAGTCGAGGTGCCATTAGTGACGATATAGCTTTGCTCGGCACCGAAAGTGCGGGCGATATATTCCTCCGCCTCGAGATGCGGACCCGTGTGATCAAGCAGGGAACCCAGTTCGGTCACCGAAATCGACACATCGGCTTTCAGCGTTTTGGCGCCGAAAAAATCATAGAACAATGTCCCCACCGGGCTCTTTAAAAACGCCGTACCGGCCATATGTCCCGGCGTACAAAAAGTGTATTTTCCTTCTTCTACATAGGTGAACAACGCTTTTGTCAGCGGCGGCGTAATGGTATCGATGTATTCGTCGGTATACTGGCGGATGCGTTTGGCAATATCTTCAGCCGCACTCAGCGCATATTCAAAGAAGTAGAGCACCATGCGCATTTCATTAACGTCAACATCAAGCGTTGAATGCGTATTGATGAAAGCGTAAAGCGGCAGATATTCATTCAGCTCATTAATGGCTGTACACAGCTCTTCGCTATGCTGATCCCAGTCGAAAATAGCGCCGCAAATGCGGGCATTATTTTCGATGAGTTTGAGCAGATCCGCGCGATCGCGCGGATAAATGACCTGAAATCCGAGAAGCGTCAGCGCGCTATCCAGTTCACGGATCGGCTCGTCTTTGTAGTAAGCCCCTTCCGGGCGCATGATAGCGATAATATTCATCTGACAAATCCTTCTGTTGTTTATTTTCTAAGGTATTTATAGAAACACGGTTAGTGCCTGCTGGGTACCCTTTACCGTTGAGTTTAAAGTGAATGGGAGAAATTTAAGAATGCCGGAAAGACTGACAGATAAATACGGCCAATAAAAAAGGCCACGCAGTGCGTGGCCTTTCGAAAATCACGTTCAGGATCAGCAGTAGCCGTAAGTCATCAGACGCTGATAACGACGGTTACGCAGCTCTTCCGTACTCAACACATCCAGATCGCTCAGATCAGCTTCAAGTTGTGCACGCAGAGAAGCAGCCATCGCTTCTACGTTACGGTGAGCGCCACCCAAAGGCTCAGGGATCACAGAGTCGATCAGTTTCAGCTCTTTCAGACGCGGTGCAATGATGCCCATCGCTTCCGCAGCCAGAGGGGCTTTATCCGCACTCTTCCACAGAATTGACGCACAACCTTCCGGCGAGATCACCGAATAGGTGCTGTATTGCAGCATATTAACTTTGTCACCCACACCGATCGCCAGTGCGCCACCGGAGCCACCTTCACCGATAACGGTGCAGATAACCGGAACGTTCAGGCGGGACATTTCACGCAGGTTACGGGCGATCGCTTCAGACTGACCACGTTCTTCCGCGCCCACACCCGGATAAGCGCCCGGGGTGTCGATGAAGGTGATAATTGGCAGTTTAAAACGCTCAGCCATTTCCATCAGACGCAACGCTTTACGATACCCTTCTGGTGCAGGCATGCCGAAGTTACGACGAATTTTCTCTTTCGTTTCACGGCCTTTCTGATGACCAATGATCATCACAGCACGTTCACCCAAACGAGCAATACCGCCAACGATAGCTTTATCGTCTGCGAAGGCACGATCACCCGCCAGTTCATCAAAATCGGTAAAGATATGTTTGATGTAATCGAGCGTATAAGGGCGACGAGGATGGCGTGCCAGTTGGGCAATCTGCCAGGCACCCAGATCAGAGAAAATCTTACGGGTCAGTTCAACGCTTTTCTCGCGCAAGCGTGCAACTTCTTCGTCCAGATTAATATCTAATTTTTCGTCTTGACGGCTGACTGCAGTCAGCGAGTCAATTTTCGCTTCCAGTTCCGCAATCGGCTGTTCAAAATCAAGAAAATTCAGACTCATAGCATTCCTATTTTAGTCAAATTCCAGTTCCACCTGCTCAGTACCGACCAGGCCTCGCAAATCCAGCAACAGTTTGTCCGTTGGCGTAACACGCCATGACGCCCCGAATCGTAGCCGGGCTCTTGCGTTTTCTCGTTGGTAATACAGATGCACTGGTATCGTCCCCGATCGATGTGGTTCCAACGATTGGCGGAGACGGTTCAAAAGCTGGTCATCAATTTGCCTGTCAGTCAGCGAGATAGCAAGACCGCGAGCATATTTTTCCCGTGCTTCACTGATGTCCATTATATCGCGGGCCATCATTTTAAGCCCGCCACTGAAGTCATCAAAGCTGACCTGTCCTGTGGCGATAAGGATACGGTCTTTTTCCAATAAATGCTGGAATTTTTCCAATGCTTCAGTGAACAACATGACTTCCAGACGACCGGAACGGTCATCAAGGGTACAGATCCCAATGCGGTTACCCCGCTTGGTGACCATGACACGTGCGGCAAGGACAAGCCCGACCGCGACGGTCATTTTGCCCCGTTCCGTCGGGTGCATATCTTTCAAACGCTGGCCGCCGCCATAACGTTCAATTTCTTTCAAATATTGCGTGATCGGATGGCCGGTCAGATACAAGCCGAGCGTCTCACGTTCGCCATCCAGAACCGTTTGTTCCGGCCATGGCATCACATTCGCGTAAGATTTCTCAACCTGCTCAGGTGCTTCTGCCAGCACACCAAACATATCAACCTGACCAATCGCCTCGGCTTTGGCATGTTGATCAGCGGCTTTCAATGCGTCGCTTAAGGAACTCATCAACGCGGCACGGTGTGGTCCCAGACGGTCAAACGCCCCGGACATGATCAGCTTTTCGAGAATGCGTTTATTCAGTTTTTTGACGTCAGCACGCGCGCACAAATCAAACAGCTCTTTGAAATAGCCGCCTTCGTTACGCGCTTCAATAATGGCTTCAATCGGGCCTTCACCCACGCCTTTAATCGCGCCAATGCCGTAAACAATTTCGCCTTCATCGTTCACGTGGAAATGATACAGGCCGCTGTTGATATCAGGCGGCAGGATTTTCAGCCCCATACGCCAGCATTCATCCACCAGCCCGACCACTTTTTCAGTGTTATCCATATCAGCCGTCATTACCGCCGCCATGAACTCCGCCGGATAGTGCGCTTTCAGCCACAGCGTCTGATACGACACTAAAGCATAAGCTGCTGAGTGAGATTTGTTAAAACCGTAACCGGCAAATTTCTCTACCAGGTCGAAGATTTTAATCGCCAGTTCGCCGTCGATACCCCGAGATTTTGCCCCCTCTTCAAAACCGCCGCGCTGCTTGGCCATCTCCACCGGGTTTTTCTTACCCATCGCACGGCGGAGCATGTCTGCACCACCCAGCGAGTAACCTGCCAGAACCTGCGCAATCTGCATAACCTGTTCCTGATACAGGATGATGCCGTACGTCGGCTCCAGCACAGGTTTCAGGGATTCATGCTGCCACTGGATATCCGGGTAAGAAATCTCTTCACGACCGTGTTTACGGTCAATAAAGTTATCCACCATGCCGGACTGTAAAGGGCCCGGGCGGAACAGCGCCACCAGAGCGATCATATCTTCGAAACTGTCAGGCTTGAGGCGTTTGATCAAATCTTTCATGCCGCGTGATTCAAGCTGGAATACCGCCGTGGTTTCCGAGCGTTGCAGCATGTCGAAGCTTTTTTTGTCATCCAGCGGGATGGCCGCAATATCCAGCGGTGCCTCACCGGCTTTCGCGCGGCGGGCGTTGATCATCTCCAGCGCCCAGTCGATGATGGTCAGCGTACGCAGGCCAAGGAAGTCGAACTTCACCAGACCCGCATATTCCACATCATTTTTATCAAACTGCGTGACCGGATGGTTACCTTCCGCATCACAATAAAGTGGCGCAAAGTCGGTGATTTTGGTGGGCGCAATCACTACGCCACCGGCGTGTTTCCCGGCGTTACGGGTGACACCTTCAAGCTGACGCGCCATGTCGATGAGAGACTTAACCTCTTCGTCAGCCTCATAGATTTCGGGCAACTGTGGCTCTGCAGCAAACGCTTTTTCAAGCGTCATGCCCGGATCGGGTGGCACCAGTTTGGAAATGCGGTCAACGAAGCCGTAAGGATGCCCCAGAACACGGCCCACATCGCGGATAACCGCTTTGGCAGCCATCGTTCCGAAAGTAATGATCTGCGAAACAGCTTCGCGGCCATACATTTCTGAAACGTGATCGATAACCCGGTCGCGTTTTTCCATACAGAAGTCGACATCAAAGTCGGGCATGGAAACACGTTCAGGGTTAAGGAAACGTTCGAACAGCAAGTCAAATTCGAGCGGATCCAGATCGGTAATTTTCAGGGCATATGCCACCAGAGAACCTGCACCGGAACCACGTCCCGGCCCGACAGGTACGTTGTTATCTTTCGACCACTGGATGAACTCCATTACGATCAGGAAGTAACCGGGAAAACCCATCTGGTTGATAACTTTAAGTTCAATGTCCAGACGCTCGTCATATTCAGGGCGTCTTTGTGCACGAACTTCCGGATCCGGGAATAAAAACTCAAGGCGCTCTTCCAGCCCGATTTTTGATTTTTCGACCAGAAAATCTTCAGTGGTCATATCACCGGTCGGGAACTGCGGCAGAAAATATTCGCCCAGACGGATGGTGACGTTACAGCGTTTGGCAATTTCCACGCTGTTTTGCAACGCTTCAGGCAAATCCTCAAACAGCTCGCACATCTCATCTTCACTGCGCATATATTGCTGCGAAGTGTAATTGCGCGGACGTTTAGGGTCATCCAGCGTGAAACCATCGTGGATCGCAACACGAATCTCATGGGCATCAAAGTCAGTCGGCACCATAAAGCGCACGTCGTTGGTTGCCACCACCGGCAAACCGCGCTCTGTCGCCAGTGCGACAGCCGCATGCAGATAGTTTTCTTCTTCTGCACGGCCGGTACGGATCAATTCGAGATAATAACGATCGGGGAAATACTGCTGGTAGAAATCCAGGCACTGGCTGACTTGTAAGTCATTTCCGCGGGTCAGAAATTTACCGACATCACCCATCCTCGCGCCGGAAAGCAGAATCAAACCTTCATTCAGTTCTGCCAGCCATTCGAGGTCGACGATCGGCCCGGCTGCGCCGTAACCGCGCTGATACGCTCTGGAAATCAATAAGGTCAGGTTCTGGTAGCCCTGATTATTCATCGCCAGAACCGTCAGCTGTGCCAGTTCATCACCCAGTATTTCGCTTTGAACATTCAGGTCTGCACCGATAATCGGTTTTATACCCGCACCATGTGCCGCACCGTAAAATTTAACCAGTCCGCACAAGTTAGTGAAATCGGTAATCGCCAAAGCAGGCATGCCGAGTGACGCTGCGCATTTCACCAGCGGACCGACCTTCGCAAGCCCATCCACCATGGAATAGTCGCTATGTACACGCAGATGAATAAAACGAGGTTCGGCCATATCCAGAGTCCAGAAATGAGTGAATTAAAGGTTTGTGTGCCCGTCTTTTTTAGCAATAAAAACGGGCAGGGACAAATGACGCGTTATGCCAGCCCGAGCGCGCGTTTCACCGGAGAGAAACTTCGACGGTGGTGCGTAGTGGCGCCAAGACGGGCAAGGCTTTCAAGATGCACCGGCGTCGGATAGCCTTTGTGCTTCGCAAAACCATATTCAGGGAACTGAAGATCCAGTTCAACCATTTCGCGGTCGCGGGTGACTTTAGCCAGAATTGAGGCGGCGCTGATTTCTGCGACTTTGCTGTCCCCTTTCACTACCGCCAGTGAAGCCATTGGAAGTTTAGGACAGCGGTTACCATCAATCAGCACCATATCTGGCGTGATGCACAAACCGGCAACGGCTCTTTGCATTGCCAGCATAGTGGCATGCAGAATATTCAGTTCATCAATTTCATGCGGTTCAGCTCGCCCGAGACTCCAGGCCAGCGCTTTCTCTTTGATTTCGATGTACAACGCCTCGCGGCGCTTTTCAGAGAGTTTCTTGGAGTCTGCCAGCCCGACAATCGGGTTAGCAGGATCAAGAATCACAGCAGCGGTGACGACTGCACCCACTAAGGGGCCGCGTCCCACCTCATCCACGCCAGCAATACAGACAGCTTGCGGATAAATAAATACATCACTCATCGCTTTGCCAGCTCCATGACGGCCTGAGCAGCCTGTTCGTCTGCGTCACGGCGGATACTTTCATGCAGTTCAAGGAACGTCTTACGCAGTGCCTGACTTTTCTCGCCACCAGCCAATAAAGGCAGCAACGCAGCAGAAAGTTTGTCAGGTACACATTCGGTTTGCAGTAATTCGGTGACAATTTCCCGCCGTGCCAGCAGATTTGGCAATGAAACATAAGGTGTTTTCACCAGACGCTCTGCCAGCCAGAAAGTGAAAGGCTTCATACGGTAGCCCACGACCATCGGGCATTTTGCCAGCATACATTCCAGCGCTGCCGTTCCCGATGCCAGCAAAGCGGCATCGCTGGCGATCATCGCTTCCCGACCTTTCCCATCGAGCAAATGCGCAGGAAGATCAGGCGCTATTTCAGCCTTAATACGTTCAAACTGCTCGCGACGTTTGGCATTCACCAGAGGCACAACGACATGTAAATCAGGATAAGTTTGTCGTAGCTGCAAAGCTGTTTTTAGAAAATCCGCGCTGAGCATTTCCACTTCAGCATGACGACTTCCTGGCAGCAAAGCGAGGCAATGCACATCTTCAGGAATACCGAGTGACAAACGTGCGGCCTGTTTATCAGGATGCAACGGCATCGCATCGGCCATCGTATGACCAATGAAACGACAGGGAACATTAAATTTGTCATAAAACGCTTTTTCAAAAGGCAGGAATGCCAAAACCAGATCAGTGGCCTTCCCGATTTTGAAAACACGTTTTTGGCGCCAGGCCCAGACAGAGGGGCTGACATAGTGAATAGTACGGATCCCGCGCTGCTTCAAACGACCTTCAAGCGTGATATTGAAGTCAGGCGCATCAATGCCTACGAAAACATCCGGCTTCAGTTCGCTAAAACGACGGGTCAGATCTTTGCGGATTTTCAATAAGCGTGGCAGCCGTTCAAGAACTTCTACCACGCCCATTACCGCCAGTTCTTCCATTTCGTACCAGGCTTCGCATCCTTCCGCCTGCATCAGCGGACCTGCGACACCCACAAAACGGGCATCAGGATGATGCTTCTTCAAGGCTCGAATCAGCCCGGCGCCAAGAATGTCACCGGACGTTTCTCCAGCCACCAGACCAACTGTCAGAACAGGCTTTTGCATTGTTTTCCGTAGCGCAGATCAGCGAATAATGCCGCGCGTTGAGCGGCCAAAGAAATCACTGAAGGGTTTAGCTTTCGGGAATTCAGCCGCGATAGCAGCGATTTCCGGTTGTGCTTCTTCCAGCGTTTTACCGCTGCGGTACAGTAACTTATAAGCATTGCGGATAGCATGCAGATCGGCTTTTTCGAAACCACGACGCTTAAGCCCTTCGATATTAATGCCGAAAGGTGTTGCGTGGTTACCCTGCGCAATGACAAACGGAGGAACATCCTGAGCAACTCCGGAACATCCGCCCACCATCACATGCGCGCCGATAATACAGAACTGATGCACCGCCGTCATACCGCCAATGATCGCGAAATCATCAATCTCAACGTGACCACCGAGGGTCGCGTTGTTCGCCAGAATACAGCGATTACCAATGACACAATCGTGGGCAATATGTGCGTTAACCATCAACAGGTTATCACTACCCACTTTTGTCAGACCACCGCCCTGAACGGTACCACGATGAATGGTAACGCTCTCACGAATATTGTTGCGATCGCCGACCTCAACGCGTGTTGGTTCACCGGCATATTTCAGATCCTGGTTAACTTCACCAATGGAAACGAACTGGAAAATGCGGTTATCGCGACCAATTTTGGTCACGCCATTAAGAACTACGTGTGATTTAAGCTCGGTACCTTCACCAATTTCTACCTGGGAACCCACGTAGCAGAAAGGACCGATATGAACTCCGGCACCAATAACGGCACCGTCTTCAACAATAGCGCTTGGATGAATAAAGGCGGTTTTATCAATCATGTATTAAGACTCCCGGCGGCGGGCGCACATCATTGATGCCTCGCAAGCGATCTCGCCATCGACTTTCGCGACACCTTTGAAACGAGCAACGCCACGACGCTCTTTAATGAATTCAACTTCCAGAACCATCTGGTCACCCGGTAAGACCGGACGTTTAAAGCGTGCATCGTCGATTGCTGCAAAATAATACAATTCGCCCGGTTCCAGTTTTCCCACGCTTTTAAACGCCAGAATGCCGGTGGCCTGAGCCATCGCTTCCAGAATCAAAACGCCAGGGAAAATCGGTTTGCCCGGGAAGTGCCCCTGGAAGAACGGTTCATTAAAAGAAACGTTTTTCACAGCGCGCAAAAATTTCCCTTTTTCAAAATCCAACACGCGATCAACCAGTAAAAACGGGTAACGGTGTGGCAGTAAATCCAGTATCTCTTCAATATGCAGAGTATGAGTGTCAGTAGTCAAAATACTCTTCCTGTCTATAAAAACTGATGGCATCAATAACACGGCCTGCCAGACCCCAAAAGAAGGTCATCAGGCAGGCCGCAAATAGGAACGTATGTCGCAGGTTCACTCAACGAAGGGAACACAAAGCAGCACCGTAGGTGGTAATTAATCTTTTTCGATTTTACGCTCGACAGCTTTCAGGCGCTTATTCATCTCATCGATATTCATTACCAATGCAGCCGTCTTACGCCAAACTTTATTCGGTTGTAACGGAATACCGGAGGAGTATACCCCAGGTTCAGTGATTGGTCGCATTACCATTCCCATTCCCGTCACTACGGCCTGATCACAGATCTCCATGTGACCATTGATAACACTGGCTCCGCCAATCTGGCAGTAGCGTCCAATTTTCAGACTACCGGCCATAATAACTCCGCCAGCAACCGCCGTATTGTCTCCAATCACGACGTTGTGTGCAATCTGGCATTGGTTATCAATGATGACGCCATTGCTAATGATGGTGTCATCCAGTGCGCCACGGTCAATCGTGGTACAGGCACCAATTTCAACACGGTCACCGATAATGACAGTGCCCAACTGAGGGATTTTGATCCAGTTGCCGCGATCGTTGGCATAACCAAAACCATCAGCACCGATCACCGTACCTGACTGGATCAGGCACTGTTCGCCAATTTCAACGCGGTGATAAATAGAAACATTGGCCCATAACCGTGTGCCAGCGCCTATTTTTGCCTCTTTACCGATAAAGCAGCCTGCACCGATGACAACATTGTCACCCAATACAACGCCTGATTCGATGACTGCATTTGCGCCAACCGAGACATTCTTACCTAATGTTGCACTGTCTGATATCACCGCACTCGCCGCGATATTCTGTGCGGGTGCTGGCGTAGTATCCAGCAATTGCGCCATACGCGCATACGTCAGGTAAGGGTTTTTAACCACTAATGCCGCTGTAGGGCAAAATGGCAGATCCGCTTCGGTCAACACTACGGCGCCTGCATTGCAGGAAGCCAACTGTTCACGGTAACGGCTGTTTGATAAAAACGTGATTTGCTCAGAGTGTGCGGAATGCATTGAAGCAACGCCGGTGATGGCAACTTCGCCATCACCGTGCAATTGTGCATCCAACTGCTGTGCGAGATCAGCCAGTCGAATTGAAGACATGTTTATTTAACCTGTTTCAGCACATCAGCAGTAATGTCTTTGCTATTGTCAGCATATGCAATGGCATTAGCATCGATAACAACGTCATAACCTTCTTTACTTGCTACAGTTTTCACAGCGTCCTGAATACGGCTCAGAATTTTGTTACGTTCTTCACCCTGACGACGACGGTTATCCTGATCGAACTGCTGCGCTTTTGCAGAGAATGCTTCACGCTGAGCCATCACGTCTTTTTCAAGTTTAGAACGATCGCTGGCTTTCATTGTAGAGCCATCGCGTTGCAGACGTTGCATTTTGGTTTGCAGATCACGTTCCTGAGATTGCAAATCTGTCGCACGGCTTTTGAACTCGTTTTCCAGCTGTTTTGCTACAGCTTCACGAGCAGGCATTTGTTGGAAAATACTTGCTACGTTAACGATAGCAATTTTATCAGCAGCCTGAACGCTAGCTGAAGAAGCCATAACTAAACCGAGGCCTGCGGCATATAACCACTTTTTCACTATAAACTCCTTCCATCACCCGTTGTGCCATGTGGCACATTAAATTACACAAAACACCTGATATGAAAACAATACACGGGCCGAAACCCGTGTATGAGATTTTGCATCAGGCCATTGCGATTCTGCTGAACAACTTCTGCCCGGACAGAACGTTACCAGGTTTTACCAATGTTAAACTGGAACTGTTCTGCCTTATCGCCTTCATATTTCTTGACCGGTTGTGCGTAGGAGAAGACCAATGGTCCAAGTGGAGACATCCACTGCAACGCAAGACCCGAAGAAACACGAATGTTACCTGGTTTACTGTAATCAGGAACGCCTGCCGCAATAGTCTGCGGGGTGTTTTCCCAACCGGTATCCCAAACAGTACCGCTGTCCACGAACAGGGAAGTACGCAATGAGTTAGCGTATTTCTCACTAACAAATGGAGTAGGAACAATCAGTTCAGCACTCAATACTGCCATTGCGTTACCGCCAACTGCGTCGTTTGAGTTATCAATCGGACAGCCGCTGTAAGACGTGTTAGCCGTAGTACACTTATAATATGCCGCTTTCGGACCAATGGTGTTCGACTGGAAACCACGAACACTGCTTGAACCACCGGCATAGAAGTTGTCGTAGAACGGCACTTCTTTACCGCCAAGACCATCTGCGTAACCTGCACGCGCACGGCCCATCAGCACCCAGTCACGGTCCTGATTTAGCGGCATATAACTGGTTGAATCAAATGTAATTTTATAATATTCGTTATCAGAACCCGGAACAGTCACTTTACCGTTAAGGCTGGCTTTCGTCCCGGATGTCGGGAAGTAGCCTCGGTCGAGGTTGTTATAACCCCAGCCGATATTGGCAAAGAAGTCATCCGCACTGAAGTCAGCATCAGCGTTATCACTGGTGGTCACCGGCGGCTTCAGCCCGACAGAGTTCAGATAACGGAACATGGCGATCTGGGGTTCCATATTGGACAGATCGTTGTGTACGTAATCCATACCCAGGCGCAATGAGTTATTTTCATTGATTGGGAAACCAAGATTACCGCCAATACCATAACTTCTGTTGGTATAGCTGGAGAGATCTGCATCATCTGCTTTGAAGTCGTTATAGAAGATACGACCACCCAGACTTACGCCATCTACGGTGAAGTAAGGGTCAGTGATAGTGAATTCTGCATATGTCTGGTAGTCATTTTTCGTACCACTGATGCCAACAGAATTACCCGTACCCAGCCAGTTATCCTGCTGGACACCCACCTGGAAGCTGACACCACTCTCCGTACCGTAACCCACACCGAAGTTGAAGCTACCTGTGTTACGTTCTTTCACTTTGTAGACAACATCAACCTGATCAGGCGAACCTGGAACACGCTGCGTATCAACATCAACCGTTTCGAAATAACCCAGACGGTTCAGACGCTCTTTGCCTTTATCGACCAGATCGTTGCCCAACCAGGCACCTTCCATCTGACGCATTTCACGGCGCAGTACGCTGTCCTTACTGGTGTCATTACCTTCAAAACGGATGTGACGGACATAGAAACGGTTCCCCGCATCAACGTTGATATGCAGTTTGACGGTCTTGTCTGCATCATTAATTTCTGGCTGTGTCGTCACACGCGGATAGGCATAGCCATAACGACCCAGCATCTGCTTGATGTCGTTTTCCATTTTGGTGACTTTGGCGCCGTTATACAGCTCGCCCTTATCAATTTTAGTCAGGCTTTGAACTTCTGCTGAGTGGCCCGCCATGCTGCCAGTCACTTCAACGCCAGAAAGTTTGTATTGCTCACCTTCTGTGATGTTCAGCGTAATATAGATGCCTTTTTTGTCCGGCGTCAGGCTGACCTGAGTCGAATCAATGTTGAAACGGGCATAACCGCGATCCAGATAGAAACTGCGCAGGGTTTCAAGGTCACCCGCGAGTTTTTGTTTCTGATATTTACGGTCACCGACCACGTTCCACCATGGCACTTCATCACGCAGCTGGAAGCGTGAAATCAGATCATCGGTCGTAAAGGCATGGTTACCCACAATGTTGATCTGCTGAATTTTGGCAGAAACACCTTCGGTGAAGACCAGCTTCAGATCAACACGGTTACGTGGCAAAGGGGTCACAACCGCTTTTACCGATGCACTGTATTTACCGACGCTGTAATAGAAGTCTTCGAGACCTTTCTCGATGCTGCCGATGGTTGTACGGTCAAGGGCTTCGCCAACGCGGACGCCAGAGGCCTCCAGGTTTTGCTTCAGCATGTCATCTTTCACCGATTTGTTACCGGAGAAAGTAATGCTGGCAATTGTTGGACGTTCTTTGACCTGAACAATCAGAGAATTACCATCGCGCAGGACACGTACGTCCTCGAAGTTGCCAGTGGCAAACAAGGCACGAATGGTATTACTGATATCATCGTCAGTCACCGTATCACCGACGCGAACCGGCATATTGAGTAACGCCGCACCGACGGCAACTCGCTGCAGGCCTTCGAAATGAATATCTTTCACTACGAAACCGTCTGCACCGTATACGGTGGCGCTGCCAAACAGCAGCGACGCTATGAGCAACTTTTTGATCGCCATCGTTGTTATGCGTTCTTCCTAACCTAATCTCCGGCCTTAAAGACGGGAGAAATCATTGAAAAGTGCAAGCCCCATCAACAACACCAGCAAAACTGAACCAATGCGGTAACTGAAGTCCTGAACTCGCTCGGAAACTGGCCCACCTTTAAGCTTTTCTATTGCGAGAAACAGCAGGTGTCCACCATCTAATACCGGTAATGGGAAGAGGTTGATGATCCCCAGATTGACGCTAATGAGCGCCAAAAACGTGAGGTAAGACACCAAACCATATTCAGCTGACATTCCTGCGCCCTGTGCGATGGATATTGGGCCACTCAGATTGTTCAGCTTCACATCTCCGGTCATTAACTTACCCAGCATGCTCACGGTGAGTTTCATCAGTTGCCAGGTTTTATCCCCGGCCTCATAAAACGCCACAAACGGACCATACTGACGGATTGTTTTATATTCATCAGGCAGCGGTATCACTTTCGGTACCACACCAGCAAAACCCTGTATCTTGCCTTTGCCTGCGGACTTCGTGTCCGGCGTCAGTGTTAACGTGACAGGATTTCCCGCCCTTTCAACTTCCAGTGCTATCGGTTTGCCCGGATTGTCCCTTACCTGGATGACAAAAGACTGCCAACTTTCCAGAATCTGACCATCGACTTTAACGATCCTGTCCCCGGCTTGCAAACCCGCCTTTTGAGCGGCTGAATCTGGCTGCACCTCCTGCAGAACAGATTCTATCTGCGGCCCTCTCGGAATCATACCCAGAGACACCACCGGATCCTGCTTCTCAGGATCAAACTGCCATTGACGCAAATCCAGAGTTTTCTCAACAACCTGTGAGGAGCCAAATTGCGCCACACCCACCGTCGTTTGGTCATCACCAATTTCGCCGACTAACGCCATACGAACTGAATCCCAATCAGGCGTTTCGATACCAGCAACAGACTTTAGTTCCATTCCAGGTGAAATATTGGATTGTGCGGCAATTGAATTTGCAGTGACATTTGCCACAACCGGACGCACGCTTGGCACGCCGATGACGAAGACCAGCCAGTAAGCAAAAACAGCAAAAATGAAATTAGCGATCGGCCCGGCGCTGATGATAGCAGCACGTTGCCAGATTTTTTTGTTATTGAAAGATTGATGACGGAATTCAGGCGCTACAGCCTCGACGCGCTCGTCGAGCATCTTAACGTAGCCCCCGAGAGGAATGATGGCCAGAACATACTCTGTTCCCTGACGGTCGGTCCGGCGCCATAGTGCACGTCCAAAACCAACAGAAAAACGTTCGACACGCACACCACAACGACGAGCAACCCAGAAATGGCCGAACTCGTGCACGGTGATAAGCACCCCCAATGCGACGATAAAGGCGGCCAGGCTCCAGAGTATGTTCATCATATGTCTAACTATTCCTTAGAAAACTTCACCGTCAGGGACGGATTAATACACTAACAGCATCAGACAAGCGAATACAGGTACCGCAGCCGTCAGGCTGTCGATACGATCCAGTATTCCGCCATGACCAGGGATCATATGACCGCTGTCTTTGATGCCTGCCTCGCGTTTGAACATACTTTCCGTCAGGTCGCCCAGCACAGAAGCCAGTGCAGCAACAACAGAACAAATCAATAAAGTTGAAGGTACCACATCAAGTGGTGCATAGCGGCCGAATAGCCAGGCTATGACGGCTGAAGTCAGAAGACCGCCAGCAAATCCTTCCCAGGTTTTCCCCGGAGATACTTTAGGTGCCAGTTTATGCTTACCCAATAATTTACCAAACAGGTAAGCGCCGGAATCTGCACCCCAGACCAGTAGCATCACATATAACAACCACCATGCGCCAGTATGATGATTTTCTGCATAACCGTATTGGCGCAGTGCGACCATGCCCCAGAAAAACGGCACAATGGTCAGTATGCCAAAGACCAAACGCAGCACACGGGAATGGCGCCAAAAGGCTGCCGAAGCCGGATACCCGACCACCAGCACCAGTGCCAGACACCACCACGCAAGCGCTGCCCATAATGAGCCCCCGACTTGCAACAGATGCACGCTTTGCTGGTAAGCCGGTATGCTCAGCATCATCGCTGCCAGAAGGAAACCACATAATATAGCCAGCCAGATGCGCTGATTACGGCTTGCAAAACCGGCCAGTTGGCCCCACTCCCACGCTGCCAACATGCATACAACTAATGTCACGATGGCAAAACCGACAGGCGGTAATAGAAAGAGTGCTGCAATAACAATCGGTATTAAAATCAGAGCTGTGATAATGCGATACTTCAGCAAATGTTCTCCCTAGGACGCATTGGCGCCGATAGGTGTGGTCCCCCCGAAGCGGCGCTCGCGTTGAGCAAAAGCCGTCAGCGCACCTTCAAAGGTATTTTCATCAAAATCAGGCCAGAGGACATCGGTAAAGTACAGCTCCGCGTAGGCAATTTGCCACAGCAAAAAGTTACTGATCCTATGTTCCCCACCGGTTCTGATCACCAAATCGACGGGTGCCAGTTCGCTCATACAGACCGCTGAATTCAGCAATTCTTCTGTAATCTGTTCTGCCCGCAGTGTGCCGGCTTCAACCTGCCCCGCCAGCGTCTTAACGCCTTGAATAATATCCCATCGGCCACCGTAATTCGCGGCAATGTTCAGGGTAAGACCGTCGTTATTTTGAGTAAGTGTTTCTGAACGACGAATACGTTCCTGCAGACGAGCACTAAAGCGACTCACGTCGCCAATGACCCGAAGCCTGACATTATGTTTATGCAAGCTTTTGACTTCACTGTCTAATGCACGGACAAACAACTCCATCAATGCAGAGACTTCCTGAGCCGGACGATTCCAGTTTTCACTGCTAAAGGCATAAAGCGTGAGCGCATCAAGGTGATGACTGGCAGCAAAACTCACCGCTTTGCGCACCGACTTCACTCCCGCTTTATGACCGAATACCCTCATTTTACCCTGACGTTTTGCCCAGCGTCCGTTACCGTCCATGATAATGGCAACATGGCGAGGTTGAGAGCAACACATATCAGACATCTGTTGATTTTCGAGGGACATAACGCGTACTCATTTCCTTTTATCAGAACACAGCGGCTTTCTGGCTGACATAACATTCTTCTGGCTGGACGCCACAACAGTTAGCTGGCGGCCCACCTTTCTGTCGCTGGTGCGACTACACGCGCAAAAAAGCCGTGTCTCCCTTGCAGGCACGGCTTACACTGACAGATCACCGATTCCACCTTTAACGCTCAGGCCCTGAAAAGCCAAATCTACTGTCAGTGTGGCGCAGACTATACCATTTCAATGTGATGCTAACAAACTGCTGCATAAGTACAAAAACAGCCTTATAGCGCAAATGTATGAAGTTTCTCACGTGCGCTGGCTCTCGCCTGTGCGTCTATCTCCAACACTTCTTCAACAGAATCAGGTTCAGCACTCACTAACTGCTCCATCACCTGACGATTCAGGAAAGCAATGTCGGTAAAACGAATCTCGCCATTGAGGAACGCGGCCACTGAAATTTCATTCGCGGCATTCAGTGCCGTCGTCGCTGCCTGCCCGGTGTTGCTGGCTTCGATAGCAAGTTGCAAGCAAGGATAACGGGCATAATCCGGAGCGCTGAAAGTCATCGCACCCATTTTACAAAAATCCAGGGCTTCGACTTCGGTTCTGACTCTGCGCGGGTATGCCATAGCATGCGCAATCGGGGTGCGCATATCCGGCGATCCCAGTTGAGCCAGCACGCTGCCATCGCAATAACGCACCATGGAATGGATCACGGATTGCGGATGGATAATCACTTCCATTTCAGCAGCAGAGGCATTAAACAACCAGCGGGCTTCAATATACTCCAGCCCTTTGTTCATCATGGTTGCCGAGTCGACGGAAATTTTACGCCCCATCGACCAGTTGGGGTGCGCGCAAGCCTGATCAGGAGTGACATCGCGGAATTTATCCAACGGCAATTCGCGGAACGGACCACCGGATCCGGTTAAAATAATACGTGAGATCCCATGGCTTTTGAGGGAAGCATATCCCAATTGCCTCTGAACGGATTCAGGCAAACTCTGGAAAATTGCATTGTGTTCACTGTCGATGGGCAATAGCTGAGACTGGCTCTGGCGGACAGCATCCATAAAAATGCGCCCGCAGGTCACCAGCGATTCTTTGTTCGCCAGAAGAACCTGTTTACCTGCGCGCACAGCGGCGAGTGTCGGTAACAAGCCCGCAGCACCCACTATAGACGACATCACCTGATCTACATCATCAAGAGCAGCCAGTTCAGTCGCAGCATCAGGGCCCGAAAGCACCTCGGTACGGCTTCCCTGTTCAGCCAGAATGGCTCTCAGCGCACGGGCAGAAGATTCATCCGCCATCGAAGCGTATGCAGGGTGAAACTCAAGGCACTGCTGCGCCATAACGTCAACATTGCGCCCTGCAACCAGTGCTTTAACGGAGAAGTCGTCAGGATTAGACCGGACAACGGAAAGCGTACTGGTGCCGACAGACCCTGTCGAACCAAGAATAGTCATTTTTTTCATGAAAATGCCCGGGATAGCGCTCGTAAATTCGGAAAGTGCACAGTCTGAAACCTCTTATGTAGCTTGTCTATGAGATTGTGCGAACCGGTAAAAAATTTAAAGCCTGATAAAAACAAAGCGCCGCAATTGCGGCGCTTTGGAAGGGATTCAAGCCGGATTAGAACTCCATTAACTCGGCTTCTTTCTCGCTCAGAGCAACGTCGATTTTCTTGATGAAAATATCAGTCAGTTTCTGAATATCGTCCTGAGAACGACGGTCTTCGTCTTCGCTGATTTCTTTATCTTTCAACAGTGCCTTGGTTTTATCGTTCGCATCACGGCGGACGTTACGTACAGATACCCGGCCTTGCTCTGCTTCACCACGTACCACTTTGATCAAGTCTTTACGACGTTCTTCGGTCAGAGCTGGCAATGGAACACGGATTGTCGCGCCTGCAGAAGACGGGTTCAGACCCAAATCAGAGGTCATGATCGCTTTTTCAACAGCAGCGCTGATAGAGCGGTCAAAAACAGAGATGGCCAGAGTACGGGAATCTTCCACCGTCACCTGTGCCAGCTGACGCAGAGGCGTGGCTGAACCATAGTATTCCACCATGATGCCATCCAGAATGCCCGGAGATGCACGGCCGGTACGAATTTTGCTGATATGCGTTTTGAATGATTCAACGCATTTTTCCATGCGAATTTCAGCGTCTTTTTTGATTTCGTTAATCACGTTGGGAACCTTTGAAAGCTGATTACCTGGCAGACCATAACATCAGTATAGTCCGTGAATACTCATGCCAGCAGAGGCTGGCTGAACGTCATGTTCAATTGTGAAGGATCATTCCGCTTTAGAAATCAGCGTCCCTTCATTTTCACCCATCACCACGCGACGCAGTGCACCAGGCTTATTCATGTTGAAGACACGAATTGGCAGGTTGTGATCGCGGGCCAGCGTAAAGGCCGCCAGATCCATCACTTTCAATTCCTGTTCCAGCACTTCCTGATAGGTCAGTGTTTCGTAAAGAGTCGCTTCCGGGTTCTTCACCGGATCGGCAGAATACACGCCGTCAACTTTGGTGGCTTTTAATACCACATCAGCTTCGATTTCAATCCCGCGCAAACACGCGGCTGAGTCAGTGGTAAAGAAAGGATTGCCGGTACCGGCGGAGAAAATCACTACGCGGTTATGACGCAGCAAGCTGATGGCCTCAGCCCAGCTGTAATTATCACAAACACCGTTCAATGGGATTGCAGACATCAGGCGTGCGTTAACATAGGCACGGTGTAATGCATCACGCATTGCCAGGCCGTTCATGACAGTCGCCAGCATCCCCATATGGTCGCCTACAACACGATTCATGCCCGCCTGTGCCAGACCCGCGCCGCGGAACAGGTTACCGCCGCCGATCACAACACCTACCTGAATGCCGAGTTCGACCAGCTCTTTCACTTCCTGAGCCATGCGATCTAATACACTCGCGTCGATACCAAAACCTTCACTACCCTGCAGGGCTTCGCCACTAAGTTTGAGCAGGATACGTTGATAAACGGGTTTCGCATTGGTAGCCATGGTGTCTGTCCTAGAAGCAATGTGTCTTAATGGATAGTCGGTCTTTACATCATAGCGCTGTCTGAATGACTTCACGCACAATGTAATAGGAATTTGGGCTGGATAAAACGGAACCGCCCTTTCGCAGCGGTTCCATTTTAGGGTGTATCAGATACTGATTAAGACTGTTTAGTCATTGCTGCAACTTCAGCAGCAAAGTCAGTCTCAACTTTCTCGATACCTTCGCCCACTTCAAAGCGGATGAAGTTAATCACGTCAGCGTTGTGTTCTTTCAGAACCTGGCCCACAGTTTTGCTTGGGTCGATAACGAAAGGCTGACCAGTCAGAGAAACTTCGCCGGTGAATTTCTTCATGCGGCCTTCAACCATTTTCTCTGCAATTTCTTTCGGCTTGCCAGACTGCATCGCGATGTCCAGCTGAACCTGGTACTCTTTTTCTACCACGTCAGCAGACACATCTTCAGGCTTAACGAATTCTGGTTTGCTTGCTGCAACGTGCATAGCAATTTGCTTAACCAGCTCTTCATCAGCGCCTTTAGCAGCAATCAGAACACCAATACGTGCGCCGTGCAGGTAGCTGCCCAGCACGTCGCCTTCAAGGATTTGAACGCGACGAATGTTGATGTTCTCACCGATTTTAGCAACCAGCTGAATACGCTCTTCTTCGAACTGAGCTTTAAGGACTTCAACGTCAGTCACTTTGCCTGCAGCAGCAGCGTCCAGCACTTTGTCAGCAAAAGCCTGGAAACCAGCATCTTTAGCCACGAAGTCAGTCTGGCAGTTAACTTCCAGAATCACGCCGAAGTTGCCTTCGATTTTAGTTTTGATCACGCCGTCAGCAGCTACGTTGCCTGCTTTTTTCGCCGCTTTGATCGCGCCAGATTTACGCATGTTTTCAATTGCCAGCTCGATGTCGCCATTAGCTTCAACCAGAGCTTTCTTACAATCCATCATGCCAGCGCCAGTACGTTCGCGCAGTTCTTTTACCAGGGCAGCGGTAATATCAGCCATTGTATTTTCCTCGATTATCTCAGTGCAAAAAGGGGTTTTGCGGTGAGATATTTCTCGCATTTAAGATAAGCAAAGGGGGCCAATAAAGGCCCCCTAACCAACATATTTCAATACCTGGTTAATAAGGGCTCTGCTGAGCTTGCCTTATTATTCAGCTTCTACGAAGCTTTCTTCTGCCTGAACAGCCAGATCTTGCGAACGGCCTTCACGTACAGTGGCAGCAACAGCGCTCAGGTACAGATTTACTGCACGGATTGCGTCATCGTTACCTGGGATAACAAAGTCAACGCCATCCGGATCGGAGTTGGTATCAACAATGGAGAATACCGGGATACCCAGGTTGTTAGCTTCTTTGATTGCAATGTGTTCGTGATCAGCATCGACAACGAACAGAGCATCAGGAAGACCACCCATATCCTTGATACCACCCAGGCTGTTTTCCAGCTTAGCCAGTTCACGAGTACGCATCAGCGCCTCTTTCTTGGTCAGCTTCTCGAAGGTACCGTCCTGAGACTGAATTTCCAGATCTTTCAAACGTTTGATGGACTGACGAACGGTTTTCCAGTTAGTCAGCATGCCGCCCAACCAGCGATGGTTCACGAAGAACTGGTCGCAGTTGTGTGCAGCTTCTTTTACCGCTTCGCTTGCTGCGCGTTTAGTACCAACGAACAGGATCTTACCTTTACGGGAGGAGATCTTCTGCAACTCAGCCAGAGCTTCGTTGAACATTGGAACAGTTTTCTCAAGGTTGATGATGTGAACCTTGTTACGAGCGCCGAAGATGAATGGCTTCATTTTCGGGTTCCAGTAACGGGTTTGGTGACCGAAGTGAACACCGGCCTTGAGCATATCGCGCATGGAAACAGTTGCCATGATAAAACCTCTATTAAGTAGTTGGGGTTATGCCTCCACGTATCCCATACAACCGACCCTGCAGAACGAATTCCCAAGGCACCCCGGCGTATGTGTCGATACGTGTGTGTTATTACTTACGTTAATAAGTACACAATGAGTGATTTTGGCTTTAATCCCTCAGCGTCGTAAGACCCAGAGCGGATTGCCGGCGCGCTTTATACCATAAATGACGGCCCGGCAGCAACTTTTGTTCACCGGATTGCTTCCCGGGAAATGATAGTTTGGCAGCAAATATCAGGGCTGATACCATAAGCGACAGCTAATTATTGACGACATCGGTGTAGAAATAAAGCACACCTGATGCACAGAACCCGCAGGACAACACATGGCTATTTCAATCAAAACCCCTGAAGATATCGAAAAAATGCGCGTTGCTGGCCGTCTGGCCGCGGAAGTGCTGGAAATCATTGAGCCTTTTGTTAAACCGGGCGTCAGCACCGGTGAGCTGGATCGCATTTGTGCCGATCACATCGTGAACAAGCAACAGGCAGTTTCTGCCTGTCTGGATTACCACGGTTTCCCGAAATCTGTCTGTATCTCCGTTAACGAAGTGGTGTGCCACGGTATTCCGAGCGAAGACAAAATTTTGAAAGATGGCGACATCGTTAACATCGACGTGACGGTCATTAAAGACGGCTTCCACGGTGATACATCCAAAATGTTTATCGCCGGTAAACCGACGATTCTGGGCGAGCGTCTTTGCCGTATCACGCAGGAAAGCCTGTATATCGCACTGCGCATGATCAAACCAGGTATCCGCCTGCGCACGTTGGGTAAAGAGATCCAGAAATTCGTTGAAGCCGAGAAATTCTCTGTGGTACGCGAATATTGCGGACACGGCATCGGCGAAGGTTTCCACGAGGAGCCTCAGGTTCTGCATTACGATGCGGATGATGGCGGCGTTGTACTCCAGGCTGGTATGGCGTTTACCGTTGAACCGATGGTCAACGCAGGCGATTACCGCATCCGTACCATGAAAGACGGCTGGACAGTAAAAACTAAAGATCGCAGCTTGTCGGCTCAGTACGAGCATACTATTGTGGTGACAGATAACGGTTGTGAAATTATGACGCTGCGTAAGGATGACACCATCCCGGCTATCCTGACGCACGACTAAACAGTCACCCGCTCTGCGGAGAAGGGTATAAATCTGTGAATCAAACCGGCGAAAGCCGGTTTTTTTATCTTTCACGTTTATTGGTCTCTCACGTGTAGGGCTGCGCATCCATGATTGAAAACTTCCCGGTTGAAAAGAGCCTGCTATTGCAAACCACGCAGGATCTCACCCGCACTTTCCCGCCAAAACCTGCCTCCCCTTCTGCCTATCCGGACGACGATTTAAACCGTCAGAGTCTGAAACAGCATATGGAACAATTTCAGGCATGGCTGGCAGATGCCTTCAATGCCGGGCAACGGGCTGAAGAACTGGTAGACGCACGGACGCATTACATTGATCAGTTGTTGCAACGTCTGTGGACGTTCTATGGCTTCGACAATATTCCTGAAACTGCGATGGTGGCCGTAGGCGGCTACGGGCGCGGTGAATTGCATCCTTTATCGGATATCGACGTTCTGGTGCTCAGCCAGAAACGTCTCAACGATGAACAGGCGTTGCGGATCGGTGAACTGATTACATTGCTGTGGGACCTTAAGCTGGAAGTCGGTCATAGCGTGCGTACGCTGGAAGAGTGTCTGCTGGAAGGACTGGCTGATTTAACCGTGGCCACCAACCTGATCGAATCCCGCCTGATTTGCGGCGATGTCGCACTGTTTCTCAGCATGCAAAAACACATTTTCAGCGACGGATTCTGGCCTTCGCCGAACTTTTTCCGCGCCAAGATTGATGAACAGAATGAACGCCATCAGCGTTATCACGGCACCAGTTATAACCTTGAGCCCGATATCAAAAGCAGCCCCGGTGGCCTGCGCGACATTCACACCATATTGTGGGTGGCCCGTCGTCATTTTGGCGCCACATCGCTGGATGAAATGGTGGCCTTTGGTTTCCTGACCAAAGCCGAGCGCAACGAACTGCTGGAATGCCAGAGCTTCCTGTGGCGCATCCGTTTTGCCCTGCATTTGTTGTTGCCGCGCTACGACAACCGTCTGTTGTTTGACCGTCAGCAAAGTGTGGCGCAACTGTTGCAATATCAGGGTGAAGGCAACCAGCCCGTCGAACGCATGATGAAAGATTTCTACCGCATGACCCGCCGGGTCGGCGAGCTGAATCAGATGTTATTACAGCTGTTCGATGAAGCAATTCTGGCCATCGGCCCGAATGAAAAACCCCGGCCGCTCGATGAAGATTTCCAGCTGCGTGGCGACCTGATTGACCTGCGGGACAGCACCCTTTTTGACCGCCGTCCGGAAACGATCATCAGCATGTTCCACCTGATGGTGCGTCATCGCGAAATTAAAGGGATTTACTCCACTACCGTCCGTCTGCTGCGCCATGCACGCCGCCATCTCAAAGAGCCGCTGTGCATGATCCCGCAGGCGCGCGAAATGTTTATGTCAATCCTGCGCCATCCGGGCGCTGTGTCACGCGCGCTGGTGCCGATGCACCGTCACAGCGTACTGTGGGCGTATATGCCGCAATGGGGGCAAATCGTCGGGCAAATGCAGTTCGACTTGTTCCACGCGTACACGGTCGATGAACATACCATTCGCGTTCTGCAAAAACTTGAAAGCTTTGCCCATGAGGAAACCCGGCCGAAGCATCCTTTGTGCGTGGAACTGTATCCGCGGCTGCCACAGCCAGAGCTGTTACTGATGGCTGCCTTATTCCACGACATCGCCAAAGGCCGTGGCGGCGATCACTCGATTCTCGGCGCGCAGGATGTGCTGGAATTTGCCGAACTGCACGGGCTGAATTCCCGCGAAACGCAACTGGTGGCGTGGCTGGTTCGCTGTCATCTGCTGATGTCAGTGACGGCGCAGCGCCGCGATATTCAGGATCCTAATGAAATTCAGCAATTCGCCGCTGAAATGCAGACCGAAGTGCGCCTGCGTTATCTGGTCAGCCTGACCGTGGCAGATATTTGCGCAACCAATGAAACCCTGTGGAACAGCTGGAAACAGAGCCTGATACGTGAGCTGTATTTCGCCACCGAAAAACAACTGCGTCGCGGCATGCAAAACACGCCGGATCTGCGCGAGCGCGTGCGCCATCACCGTCTGCAGGCACTGGCCCTGCTGCGCATGGACAATATTGACGAAGAAGCGCTGCACCGGATCTGGAGCCGCTGTCGTGCGGATTATTTCCTGCGTCACTCGCCCAATCAGCTGGCATGGCACGCAAGGCATCTGCTGGAACACGACTCCACCAAACCACTGGTGCTGGTCAGCCGCCAGGCAACACGCGGCGGGACGGAGATATTTATCTGGAGCCCGGATCGTCCTTATCTGTTTGCTACCGTCGCCGGTGAGCTGGACAGGCGTAACCTGAGCATTCATGACGCACAGATTTTCACCAATCGCGACGGCATGGCGATGGATACTTTCATCGTGCTGGAACCGGACGGCAGCCCGCTGGCACAAGATCGCCATGAAGCCATTCGTTACGCGCTGGAACAGTCGATGACGCAGGCTTATCAGCCACCACGCGCACGACGTCCTTCGCCGAAACTGCGTCATTTCAGTGTGCAGACCGAAGTCAGTTTCCTGCCCACACATACTGACCGCCGGACGTATATGGAACTGGTGGCGCTGGATCAGCCCGGCCTGCTGGCCCGCATCGGGGAAGTCTTCTCTGATCTCGGCCTGTCGCTGCACGGTGCGCGCATCTCGACCATCGGTGAGCGCGTAGAGGATTTATTTATTCTGGCAAATGGCGAGCGTCGCGCGCTGGATAAGCAAACTCGCCAGGAAATCACACGCCGGTTAACCGAGGCACTCAACCCTGGCGATAAAATGTGATACAAGTACCATATCTTTTAAAACCAATTCAGGAAAGAGAACAGGATGCAGCAACTACAAACCGTTATTGAACAAGCCTTCGAGCGCCGTGCAGACATCACCCCGGCTAACGTTGACAGCGTAACGCGCGACGCTATCACTGAAGTTATCAGCAAAATCGACAGCGGCGAATTGCGCGTTGCTGAGAAAATTGATGGCGAATGGGTGACGCATCAGTGGCTGAAGAAAGCGGTACTGCTCTCGTTCAGAATCAATGACAACCAGGTGATGGAAGGCGGTGAAAGCCGTTACTTCGATAAAGTACCTATGAAATTCGCTGACTACGATGAAGCGCGTTTCCAGCGTGAAGGTTTCCGCGTGGTGCCACCTGCGGCAGTGCGTAAAGGCGCATTCATCGCCCGTAACACCGTGCTGATGCCGTCTTATGTCAACATCGGCGCTTATGTTGATGAAGGCACCATGGTTGATACCTGGGCGACCGTAGGTTCTTGCGCACAGATTGGTAAAAACGTACATCTGTCCGGCGGCGTAGGCATCGGCGGCGTCCTTGAGCCACTGCAGGCTAACCCGACCATCATCGAAGACAACTGCTTCATCGGCGCGCGTTCAGAAATCGTTGAAGGGGTGATCGTGGAAGAAGGCTCGGTGATTTCCATGGGTGTTTACATCGGCCAGAGCACCAAGATCTATGACCGTGAAACCGGCGAAGTGCATTACGGCCGCGTACCGGCTGGCTCCGTAGTTGTTTCCGGCAACCTGCCTTCTAAAGACGGTAAATACAGCCTGTATTGCGCGGTTATCGTGAAGAAAGTGGATGCGAAAACACTGGGTAAAACTGGCCTGAATGAGTTATTACGCACAATCGACTAAACTTAAAAATAGCGGGTATTGTTTTAAAAAATAACCCGCTATTTTTTTATCTTCTCAACGGCAAACGGTGCAATTAATCAATGATTAAAGCCGCCGTTCAGTTCATCATGACATTCTGATTTTTTCTCCTAAACGAAGGTGGCGCTATGTATGACAATCTGAAAAGCCTGGGCATTAATAATCCCGACGATATTGATCGTTACAGCCTGCGTCAGGAGGCCAATAACGATATTCTGAAGATCTATTTCCGCAGAGATAAAGGCGAGTTTTTTGCTAAAAGCGTGAAGTTTAAATATCCGCGCCAGCGTAAAACTATCGTTGCTGATAATGCCGGTCAGGGTTATAAAGAAATTCACGAGATCAGCCCAAATCTGCGCTATGTGATTGATGAACTGGATCAAATCTGTCAGCGTGATCAGGTAGAAGTGGATCTGAAGCGTAAAATTCTGGATGACCTGCGTCATCTTGAATCCGTTGTGGCGAATAAAATTTCTGAGATCGAATCTGATCTGGAAAAACTCACCAACGGCCGCTGATAAATTCCGGTCAGAAGATGTAAATACAAAAAAGGTCAGGCTTTCGCCTGACCTTTTTTATAGTGCGCAGAATGGAAAAGAACGTGACGTTATTTAAGCAACTGTCCCCATTTTTCCACCCACGGGATCGCGACCGTTTCCGGTTCAGCAGTTTCCATCGCATCAATTTCCAGCATTTCGCCGATACGCGACGCGCCCTGCTCCTGCAATAAATCATCCAGCTTATGGCCGCCGCCACAGAAATGATCGTAACTGATATCACCCAGCGCAATCATACCGTAACGCAACTCTGGCTGATAACCCACGTTGTCACGGATGGCTGCATACAAAGGCGCGATGCTGTCCGGCAAATCGCCCTGGCCGGTGGTGGACGTTACAATCAGGACAAAGTGATGACGGTAATATTGCCAGGCTTCCAGCGTACCTTCTTCAAACAGTTTCACGTCATGCCCCTGGCCTTTCAGCACGGTTTCCGCTTCTTCTGCCACCAGTAACGCATTGCCGTATACCGTACCGACGAAAATTCCGACTTCTGCCATGGGTTTCACTCCTGTGTGATGCCAATATTTCAATCAAAGGACTTAAATTTGTGCACTATCCTGACGGCAAGTTTCTGCAAACTCAACCCTTTCAAGCTCAGGGATTTTCCCCTGCCAGCCAAACTGCGTCACCACATTTTGCCAGCGATGATCCCAGCGGGCCTGAATCGACAACGGCTCACCCGTTACCGGATGCGGCAATTGCATATGACTCGCGTGCAGCATCAGCCCGGAACAACCGAAATGCTGCGTCATACCACGATTTTGCTTTAAGTCGCCATGAGCGCTGTCCCCGATAATCGGATGACGCAGATGCGACATATGCCTGCGCAACTGATGCTTACGGCCGGTTTCCGGTTTCAGTTCGACCAGGCTATAACGTGCGGTATCGTAACGACCGACAGCCACCGGCATCTCGACCTGTGCCAGCACCCGATAATGCGTGACCGCAGGTTGTGGCGCTTTATCCGGACGGGCAAACTTATCGGCAATTTTATCCAGCTCTTCAGTCAGCGCGTAATCCAGGGTGCCGTCTCCCGGCACATATCCGCGGACCACGGCGTGATACACCTTACTCATCTGGTTATTTTCAAACTGCTGTGACAGTAACCGCGCCACCTCACTGGAAAGTGCCAGCAGTAATACGCCGGACGTCGGCTTATCCAGCCGGTGAACCGTAAACACATGCTGACCAATCTGATCCCGCAAGGTTTGCATCACAAATACCGTTTCATGGCTGTCCAGCCAGCTGCGATGAACCAGCATGCCAGCAGGTTTATTCACTGCGATCAGATGTTCGTCCTGATACAAAATTTCCAGCATGTCAGTCTTCTATGTTCAGCAAATCGTCGAGGCGTTGCAACTGACTCAGCAAACGTAATGCTTCAGGCATCGCCACTTCAAAATAGGGGGTGATAGCAAAACGGGTTGGCAGTGGCGCCTGAGCCTCCAGCAACGCGTACATACGGGGGACCAGCACCCATTGCAACCATTGTTCAGCAGACATAGTATCCACTGAAAACGGCTCTTTGCTTTCAAAGGCTTCCGCTTCCGGCGGCGTGGCGTGCCACAATTTTTCATCACGCATGGCCTGCTCGATATCTTCTAAAATCTGACGAACCTGGTTTTCTGTATTCATTAATCACTCTCTTCGTTCATGGCCCCGGGCAGCCTCCGCCAGGGGGCGCAAAGCATAACATTGAAGGACTGATGCCCCAACTTTCTGCATCCTATCCAATTTATCAATCCAGCCATAAGTTTTTCGTGGTAGCGATAAACGCCCGATACGGGCAAACTACCGCCACTTTTTTCTTTACAGATGTGTCCACATGTCCGCACAACACCCTCAAAAAGCCCATGCAACACCCGCCAAAGCGATGCTGGCCTCCGTAACCGGCTACGCCATGGACGGTTTCGATTTACTGATCCTCGGTTTCATGCTCCCGGCCATTACCAGCGAATTTGGCTTGTCGTCCTCACAAAGTGGTTCACTGGTGACCTGGACACTGATTGGTGCCGTGCTTGGCGGTGTGATTTTCGGGCCAATCAGCGATCGTTTCGGCCGCATCCGCGTACTGACCTTCACCATTCTGATGTTCTCCCTGTTCACCGGTTTATGCGCTTTCGCACAAGGCTACTGGGATTTACTCATCTATCGCACGCTGGCCGGTGTCGGGCTGGGTGGCGAATTTGGTATTGGCATGGCGCTGATTGCAGAAGCCTGGCCCGCTGAAAAACGTAACCGCGCTTCGGCCTACGTGGGTATGGGCTGGCAACTGGGCGTGTTAATGGCGGCCTTCCTGACGCCGCTGCTGCTGGGGATTATCGGCTGGCGCGGCATGTTCCTGGTCGGCCTGCTTCCGGCACTGGCCTCTTTTCTCATTCGTCGTACGATGGGCGAACCGGAAGCCTTTGTGAAAAGCGCATCAGCCAGCAACGACGGCACGCTGTTCAGCCGCATTAAGCGCCTGTTCCGCGATAAAGCCACCACCAAAGCCAGCCTCGGTATTCTGATCCTGTGTTCGGTTCAGAACTTTGGCTATTACGGTCTGATGATCTGGATGCCGAGTTATCTGTCAAAAAACTTTGGTTTTTCGCTGACCAAATCCGGCCTGTGGACCGCCGTAACAGTTATCGGCATGACCTTCGGCATCTGGCTGTTCGGCATGCTGTCTGACCGTTTCCCGCGCTGGAAAATCTTCCTGATTTACCAGATTGGCGCAGTCGTGATGGTAGTGTGTTACGCACAACTGACTGACCCGACGCTGATGTTATTCGCGGGCGCACTGATGGGCATGTTCGTGAACGGCATGATTGGTGGTTACGGCGGGCTGATTTCCGATCTCTATCCGGTGCGTGTCCGGGCGACAGCGCAGAATCTGTTATTTAACCTTGGACGCGGTGTCGGCGGTTTTGGTCCGCTGGTGATCGGCATGCTGGTGGCGCAGGTGTCATTTACCGCGGCCATTACCTTGCTGGCGGCGATTTATCTGCTGGATATTTTTGCCACGCTATTCCTGCTGCCGAAAAAGCAGGGGCAGGATGATGTCTTAGGAGCGATCGGCTGAGGGTGTGGCTGGCGCTTTTGACTGAGAGAAAGGTTTTACAGAGGCCATTGTTATTCACATAAAAAGTTGGGGGCACTGTTTTCACAGTGCCCCCGGTTCGTTTTATAGCAATCCAGCTACCTCAGTGCTCCCTGCTCAATCCCTGAAAACTTTTCCTGCGGTTATCCTAACCGGCTGTCCTTCGCATCGTCCAACTTTCATCCTGACGGGCTATCCTAAATCATCCTGACTCAAATCCCTTGGTCATCTGTGACCCGCTCAGCTTCCTTTGTGAGCTCTCTTCTCCGTCCTGGAGGTGTCCCTGGTTTCATCCTGAAACATCCTGGCATAATCCGATGCCGTCCTGACTCTTCCTGAGTCGTCCCCTTCTTTTATGAATCAGCCATCATCCTGATGTTCTGCTTCATGCTTCCTTTGTGCACGACTAGAATCGTTGATTTCTGCCTTCCCGGCAAGACAGGCTGTAAGCCAAAATGAGGTGATGTAAGCCACTCCACAAACAATAAATAATTTAACTTATTGATTTTAATTATTATAAGTATTTTTATCGATGATTAACTAAGTCAAATTAGCGAGATCTCTTACAGCCTTTGTGAGAGATCTCTCACACGCTTGTGAGCCATTTGTGCTCTGCGGGATGGGGGAGTTCAGAAGATGATAGTCAGGCGGGACAGACAGCGGTCAGCATTGTAAGAAATTCTGATAACGATGGCGAGAGTATAGTTCGTTTTTTACTGCCGAATTGTTCGAGCAGCACATTGCCGGTCACATTGCATAACGAGACCATATCCAGCTCAGAATCGGTGGTCGCCAAAAAAAGAGTGGGTGACAGTTTCAATCGCTTTTGCGTAACCAGATGCCCGATCAGATTTTCCTGCAAGCGGGTGAAATCGTCCTCGCTCCAGACCTGCAATAACGTCAGCGCATTTCCCTGCCAGCTGGCGGTCATATCCCCTGCATACTGCGTGGTGTAAAACGCATGGGCTTCGGGACGCAATTGTAATTCCAGCGCGCGCTCCACATTTTGCAGCGTTGCTTCAGGGATAAATGTCTGCGTCAGCCAGAAGACTTTATCTTCTTCTGTTTTGACCACGCACGGCGAATCCACACCAACAAGGGCTTCGCTGGCAGGTGGCATGCCGGTTTCCTCCTGCCAGAGATCGACATAACGCTGAGTAAATTCACGCAATGCTACAGAAACTTCAGACTCCATAATTCTCTCATCTTCCGGTAAGGCTGGGGTAAACTAGGGATTATTCACTATTGTACCTATTTCTTAAGGTGACAGCATGTCCTCATATCAGGATAACCCCGCCCTGGCGCAACTGACGCTGGGTAAAAGCACAGCTTATGTCGATCAATACGACGCCTCTTTATTGCAGGCCGTTCCGCGCAGCATGAACCGTGAACCCCTGGGTTTATACCCTGACGACTTACCCTTTCATGGCGCAGATATCTGGACGCTGTACGAACTGTCGTGGCTCAATGCAAAAGGCCTGCCGCAGGTGGCCGTGGGTGAAATCAGTCTGAATGCCCACAGCCAGAATCTGATCGAATCCAAAAGCTTCAAGCTCTATCTGAACAGCTTTAATCAGACCGTTTTCCCCGACTGGCAGGCGGTGCAGGAAACGTTAACCCGTGATTTAAGCGCCTGCGCGCAAGGCGACGTCACGGTGACCGTCAGCCGCCTGTCTGAAATTGAAGGTTCGCCGGTCGGGCATTTTGAAGGGACGTGCATTGATGAGCAGGACATTGAAATCGACAGTTATGTGTTCAGCACGGATTATCTGGCCAATGCCAAAGGCGATGAGATCGTTGAGGAAACGCTGGTCAGTCATTTACTGAAATCCAACTGCCTGATCACCCATCAGCCTGACTGGGGTTCCGTCCAGATCCAATATCGCGGCCCGAAAATCGATCGTGAAGCGCTGTTGCGTTACCTGGTTTCTTTCCGCCATCACAATGAATTTCACGAACAATGCGTTGAACGCATCTTCAATGACCTCATGCGTTTCTGCCAGCCTGAAAAGCTTGCCGTTTATGCACGCTATACACGCCGCGGCGGTCTGGATATCAATCCGTGGAGATCCAACTTCCCGTTTGAACCTGCAACCACGAGACTTGTCAGACAATAATGCGAGACGTTGCTCAAGAACTGAGCTAACGCTCTGTCAGCATTGGTAAAAGCCTGATGGCGGGGTTACTGTTAAATCGCATACGGCGCAAAAAACATGATCCGAAAATCATGCGCCGCAATCAGGTAGCAGAAAGAATCATTGCACCCGTTGGTGCCAAGGAGCAACTTTGATTACACATATCAGCCCGTTAGGCTCAATGGATTTGTTGTCGCAGCTGGAAGTCGACATGCTCAAACGTACAGCGAGCAGCGACCTCTACCGCCTTTTCCGAAATTGTTCACTGGCCGTCCTTAACAGCGGCAGCCAGACTGACAGCAGTAAAGAACTTCTCGAACGTTACGAAAGCTTTGATATTAATGTGCTGCGCAGAGAACGTGGCGTGAAACTCGAACTGGTAAACCCACCGGAAGACGCATTTGTTGATGGCCGGATTATCCGCTCACTCCAGGCCAACCTGTTTGCTGTCCTGCGCGATATCCTGTTCGTGAGCGGGCAAATCGACAACGCCGGTCGTTTTCAGCACCTGAATACTGAAAACTCAGCGCATCTGACCAATCTGGTGTTCTCTATCTTACGCAATGCCCGCGCCCTGCATCTGGATGAAGATCCGAACATGGTGGTTTGCTGGGGTGGACATTCAATTAATGAAATTGAATATCAGTATGCCCGCAACGTCGGCAGTCAGCTGGGTTTGCGTGAACTGAACATTTGTACCGGCTGTGGTCCGGGCGCGATGGAAGCCCCGATGAAAGGGGCCGCCGTGGGTCATGCGCAACAACGCTATAAAGCCGGTCGCTTTATCGGCATGACAGAACCGTCGATTATTGCCGCTGAGCCACCGAATCCGCTGGTTAACGAACTGATCATCATGCCGGATATCGAAAAACGTCTTGAGGCTTTCGTCCGCATTGCGCACGGGATCATTATCTTCCCGGGCGGCGTAGGCACAGCAGAAGAATTGCTGTATCTGCTGGGCATACTGATGGATCCGGAAAACAGCGATCAGGTTTTACCACTGATCCTCACCGGCCCGAAAGAAAGCGCCGATTACTTCCACGTTCTCGATGCCTTCATTAAAGAAACGCTGGGTGAAGAAGCCTGTAAGTTCTACACCATCATCATCGACGACCCGACAGAAGTCGCCCGCCAGATGAAACGCGCCATGCCGCTGGTGAAAGAAAACCGTCGTAACAGCGGTGATGCCTACAGTTTCAACTGGTCGATTCGCATTGCGCCCGATTTGCAGCATCCGTTCGAGCCAAACCATGAAAACATGGCGAACCTGAATCTTTATCCGAACCAGCCACCGCAGGAACTGGCCGCCGCACTGCGCCGCGCCTTCTCCGGTATTGTGGCCGGTAACGTGAAAGAATTTGGGATCCACGCTATCGAAAAACACGGGCGCTTCAAGCTACACGGCGATCCGGCCTTAATGAAAAAAATGGACAGCCTGCTGCAAGGTTTTGTCGCACAGCACCGCATGAAATTGCCGGGCAGCGCGTACATCCCTTGTTATGAGATTTGTGCCTGATCGCCTGAATATACGGCCAGTCACACTTCTCAAGCAAATCTAAGGGCGACGCGAGTCGCCTTTATTATGGAGATTATCATGGCTATACATCTGCTGATTATCGATGCCCTGAACCTGATCCGCCGGATCCATGCGGTGCAGGGCTCGCCTTGTCTGGTTACCTGCCAGAATGCCATCGGGCAACTGATCCAACATACACAACCCACCCATGCCGTCGCCGTGTTCGATGAAGACGACCGCGCCGACAGCTGGCGTCATCAGTGCCTGCCGGACTACAAAGCCGGACGTTCACCGATGCCGGACAACCTGTTCGCGGAAATGCCCAGCCTGAAAGCCGGTTTCGAAGCACAGGGCATTGCCTGCTGGCACTCGGCGGGGAATGAAGCCGATGATCTGGCGGCGACGCTGGCGGCAAAAGTGTCGGCGGGCGGCCATCAGGTCACTATCGTTTCAACGGACAAAGGGTACTGTCAGTTACTGGCACCCAATATTCAGATCCGCGATTACTTCCAGAAACGCTGGCTGGATATGCCTTTTGTGCAGGAAACCTTTGGCGTATTGCCACAGCAACTGACCGACTACTGGGGACTGGCGGGGATCAGCAGCAGCAAAATTCCGGGCGTGCCGGGCATTGGCCCGAAAACGGCGGTCACCTTACTGACGCAAACTGGCTCGCTGGATGCACTTTACGACAATCTGGAAGGCGTGCCGGAAAAATGGCGTCATAAGCTGGAGGAGCACCGGGAACTGGCCTATGCCTGCAAACGGGTGTCGACGCTGCAAACCGACGTCGCGCTGGATGGCAATTTACAGCAACTGCGTCTGCCATAAAATGGGTGTAAAAAAGGCGCTTCTTATTAAGAAACGCCATAATCAGATACTCAAAATAATTCGAGTTGCAGGAAGGCGGCAAGTAAGTGAATCCCGATGAGCTTACATAAGTAAGTGATTCGGGTGAGCGCATGCAGCCAACGCATCAGCAACTCGAAGTATGAAGAGTATCAGCGATCACGCTCATCGCGACGCCCGCCAATTGCCGACCAGAAACGACGGATATGCACGGTGACTTCCTCACGATCGTGATAAAGCTGTTTCGCGAAGATCTCCGCATTCACGCCATTTTCTTTCAGACGTTCATCGATGCGCTCAAGAATGTTAGAAACTTCTTCGTAACGCTTTTTCATCGGCAACTTAAGGTTGAAAATCGCTTCACGACACCAGCCGTTGACCAGCCAGTCACACATCAACGCAGCCACTTTCGCCGGTTTCTCAACCATATCACACACCAGCCAGTAGTTCTTGGTGCTGGTAGATTTGTAACGGAAGCCGTCTTCACGCAGATGAATAACCTGACCGGTCTCCATCAGGCTTGGCGCCATCGGACCGTTGTCGACTGCCGTCACCATCATGCTGCGTTGTGTCAGCTGATACGTCCAGCCGCCCGGACACGCGCCTAAATCCACCGCGTACATGCCACTTGCCAGACGTTCATCCCATTCATCAGCCGGAATAAAAACATGGAAAGCCTCTTCCAGTTTCAGCGTCGAACGGCTTGGCGCTTCGGAAGGAAACTTAAGGCGCGGAATGCCCATATAGAAGGGTGAATTATTATTGCTATAGGAATAACCCACATAGCAGCAACCCGGCGCGATAAAGAACACATGCACTACCGGACGCAGCGCATTCTCTTTCTTGCCCAGCACTTTGCATTCGCGCATCGCAGAACGCAGCGGCACTGTCAGTTTGCGGCAGAACTTGGTCAGTTCTTTGCTTTCATTGGTATCCGGCACTTCAACGCGAAGCTCACCCCCGTTGGTGATGACGTTCTGAACCATGCCGACGATCGGAGAAACACGATCTTCCGGCGGTAAATCTTTCAGTAACTCCCCCACCACGATCAACTGACGGGCAAAAATCAGCTCACGGAAGGGCAGTTCCTTAGCAATGCGGTCAGCATCATCAGGCTGATAGCATTCAAACAGCACATAACCGCTGTTTTCTTTGACACGGGCAAAACCGAAGATTTCCATCTTCGCAGCTTTGTCAGTAATTTCTGCTGCGCATTCTTTTTCAAAACCCTGACGGCAGTAGAGAGCAACTTTATTCATGGCGTTCGGCCTTTTTCTTCAGGCGCAGTGCGCCGATCAACAACAAAATCCAACCGACCAGGAACAAGGTACCGCCAATCGGAGTGACAAAAACGAATAAACGGAGATGCGACAGCGCCAGGCAATAAAGGCTGCCGCTGAATAAAACGATTCCCAGCGCCAGAAAAGCGCTGCTCCAGTAGAACCACACATTGCGCTGACGTTGCATCGCAACACCCAGAATCATCACCGCCAGCGTATGAATACTTTGATAAGTTAACCCGGTATGTATCCACGCCAGTTCCGCTTCGCCGAGCGACTGACTCAATACATGTGCGCCAAACGCACCGAAAGCGACGTAGATAAAACCGCTGATCGCGGCGAAGATCAACATTGAACGACTGGTCATTATGTGTTACCTGTTATCGTTATTTGCTGATGAAAAACCTGATTAATCAGTTTCATCAGCAGAATCAGGACGTTCTATCCCCGGAGATCAGGTCTCACGCCTGATCGAAACGAAAGCGCAGTTTTTCCTGTTCGCTGGCTGCACGCGCGAGGATCCACTGACGAAAGGCGGCTATTTTACCCAGTTCTGCCTGACTGTCATGACAAACCAGATAAAAAGCATTTTTACTGATTAAAACCTCACTGAACGGACATACCAGACGCCCGGCCTCAATTTCGGTCTGCGCCATAACATTATTCACCAGTGCAATACCCTGCCCGTGGACGGCAGCCTGAACCACCATCGCACTGTGGCTGAAAATCGGCCCTTGCTGCACATTCACTTGTTGCAACCCAAGCTGTTTGGTGTACGCCAGCCAGTCGCGACGGGAGGCATCATGCAGCAATGTGTGATGACTTAAATCGGCGGGTTCCTTCAGCGGATTATCCCCCATCAGCAAAGAAGGAGAGCAAACAGGCAGTAAATATTCCGCATACAAACGCTCTGCCCGCAGCCCCGGCCAGTTACCCCGGCCATGGAATATGGCGACATCCACATCATCGGCCAATTTATCTTCTTCACGGTCTACCGCCTGGATACGCACATCGATGCCCGGATAAGCTGAGTTAAAGCCAGACAATCTTGGCACCAGCCATTGAATCGCAAAACTTGGCGGCAAACTGACGGTCAGTGCGCCTTTGGCACTGCGTGCCTGAAGTTTACGCGTGGCCTCATTCAGAGCAGAAAATATCTCTTTGATATCCAGATAATAGCTCTGCCCTTCTTCGCTCAGTAACAAAGAGCGATTACGGCGGCGGAACAGCTTTAGCCCTAAAAAGTCCTCAAGTGACTTAATCTGGTGGCTAACAGCAGCCTGCGTGACAAACAATTCCTCGGCAGCCTTAGTAAAACTAAGGTGGCGCGCTGCGGCATCAAACACCCGCAAAGAGTTCAGAGGCGGTAAACGTTTTGACATAGAATGGATACTTCTTATTCGCCGGTTAGCGGAACGCCTGTCCGTGGGTTTGGGTATTAGTTTTTTTAATCCGAGACATTATAATTTGTCCGTTGAGGATGTACAGGCAAAAACCTATAGTGGCGCCACTTCCTGAGCCGGAACGAAAAGTAGATTGGTATGAGGATGCTGAAATACTTTTGGCTTGTGGTTGTGATGTTGTGTTTGCAATTGTCTGGCAATCCAGACGCGTAGCTTGAATGCTACAAACTTTTCACTTCCTGTACATTACCCTGTCTGTCCAAAGTGATTTTTTAGCACCGCAATTTGCGGTGCTTTTTTTTGCCCCTTTTTTGCTGCAAAAGGTCGCAAAAATGCCCCACGGACAGCGCAAAGCAGCAGGAAGGCGAGCGCATAATGTGACAAAACCGGCCTCATCGCAAGAGGGCCGGTTTTGTCATAAAGCAAAGTGTGACGTTACCTGAGCAACTGCCTCAAGGTGTTCACATCAGGGATCAATTCCCTTCTGCCATTTCTTTGATTTCAGATTTATTGATCTGCTGCTTGTTGCCATACGCATCGGTATAACTGATCATACCGGTATCATTGTCCGTGCTAGGTTTGCCTTCAGCAACAATGGTACGGCCATCGTTGGTATGCATCACATAGTTGCTCGAACAGGCGGCCAGTGTTGTCGTCAGCAGTGCAGCTGAAATTACGGCGGCGATCTTCTTCATCATAGACTCCTTGCAGATTAATATGCTTCAAATTCCTGGTAAGACTCCAGGCTAATGCTTCTAGTCTTCGTAATTCAGCATAACAAACCTCTGATGAATTTCCAGGTAACCATTCCTAAAATGAATAAGCGGCTTGTGTTACAGATAAACCTGTTTTTTTAACTCAGGCCGAAGGATCTGATTTCGTATGACTGATTTTAACCCCGCAGATTTTCGTCAACAGTTTCCTGCGCTGTCTCAGGGCCAATGTTATCTCGACAGTGCCGCCACTGCCCTGAAGCCGCAGGCGGTGATCGAGGCCACCCTGAATTTCTATTCACAGGAAGGCGCCACCGTTCACCGCAGCCAGCATCGTGCAGCACAAAGCCTGACAGAAACCTATGAACAGGCCAGAACGCTGACAGCGCAGTGGATCAACGCGCCGCGTGCCGCGAATATCGTCTGGACGCGGGGAACCACAGAGTCAATAAATCTGGTGGCGCAAAGCTGGTTGCGTCCGCGCTTGCAGCCCGGCGACCAAATTATTGTCAGTCAGGCTGAACATCACGCGAACCTTATTCCGTGGCTGATGGTGGCTGAGCAATGTCAGGCGCAGGTTATTACGCTGCCGGTGGATGAATACGGCATTGCAGATATCACCGCCCTCTCCGCCCTGCTGAACAACAAAACCCGCCTTCTGGCACTGACGCAAATGTCGAATGTCACCGGCGGCATACCCGATATAGCCCGCGCTATTGAACTGGCACACGCTAACAACACATCCGTTCTGATCGATGGCGCACAAGGCGTTGTTCATTGCCCGCCAGACGTACAACAACTCGATATCGACTTTTATGCCTTCTCCGGTCATAAGCTTTACGGACCGACAGGCATCGGCGTGCTGTATGGCAAAACTGAATTACTCGAGAATATGGCACCGTGGCAGGGCGGCGGGAAAATGCTGACCCGGGCTTCCATGACCGGTTTTACACCGCAGGCCGTTCCCTATCGCTTTGAAGCGGGTACGCCTAACATTGCCGGTGTGATAGGCATGTCAGCAGCGCTGAAATGGTTAAATACCCTAGATCTGCAAGCGGCGGAGAAATATACGCAAAATCTGGCGAGTCTGGCTGAAGAGCAGCTTACCCAGATTGACGGTTTCCGCAGTTTCCGCTGTCAGAATTCCTCTGTTCTGGCATTCGATATCGCCGGTGTGCATCACAGTGATCTGGTGGCATTGCTGGCCGAACAGGACATTGCCTTGCGCGCCGGACAACATTGCGCTCAGCCATTGATGGACGCACTGGGCATCAGCGGAACATTACGGGCCTCATTTGCGCCGTATAATAATGAACAGGACGTTATGCGGCTGGTCGGTGCGGTAAAATATGCCCTCGACCTGTTAGCCGGTTAATTTATTTTTTGAGGAATACCATGATGTTAGCGCCACATCCTTTCGGCCATGAGATCACCGAAACCTCGCTGACCGAAAAGTTCGCGTCATTCCGCCAGTGGGAAGATCGTTACCGTCAGCTAATCCTGCTGGCGAAATCTTTACCACCACTGGATACGTCGCTGAAAACACCTGAAAACGAGCTGGCAGGTTGCGAAAACCGGGTCTGGCTGGGTGCGGAAAAAGCGGAGAATGGAACGATGCATTTCTACGGTGACAGCGAAGGTCGGATCGTTAAAGGTTTGCTGGCAGTACTGCTGACCACCGTAGAAGGCAAAACGCCAGAAGAGATATTAATGCGGGATCCGCTGGCGCTGTTTGCTGTGTTGGGGTTGCGTGAGCAACTGAGTACCAGCCGCTCCAGCGGGCTTGATGCGCTGGCAGAAGGCGTCATCACCCTCGCCCGTCAGGCTGCCTGAGCCTGACGCTGTGCTTTAGCCATCATTTTCTTCAATACGTGGGACACCGCGACAAAACCAAACGTCGCGGTCACCATCGTCGCCGCACCGAAACCAGACGCGCAATCCATGCGTTTGGGGCCTTCTGCGCTTGCCTTTGCAGCGCATACCGAACCATCAGCCTGCGGATACATCAACGGTTCGCTGGAAAATACGCAATCAATCCCGAGCTTACCTTTACTGTTCTTCACCACATTGAAATCATTTTTCAGACGTTCACGCAGTTTTGCCGCCAGCGGATCCTGAATGGTTTTCGCCAAATCCACGACGGAAATTTGGGTCGGATCAATCTGGCCACCCGCACCGCCTGTGGTCACCACCGGGATTTTAAAACGACGGCAATACGCCAGCAGTGCAGCTTTAGGCCGGACGCTGTCGATAGCATCAATGACATAGCTGAAGCCCTGATCGAGCATCTCAGCCACATTATCTGGCGTAATAAAATCATCGATGCAGGTGACTTTGCATTCCGGGTTAATCGCCAGAATACGCTGCGCCATGATTTCCGTTTTTGCCTGCCCGACATTTTCACGCAACGCATGAATTTGACGGTTGGTGTTAGTGACGCACACATCATCCATATCAATCAGCGTGATCGCGCCAATACCGGTGCGGGCCAGCGCTTCAGCCGCCCATGAACCGACGCCTCCAATACCAATCACACAGACATGCGCCTGCGAGAACAGCTCCAGCGATTGCTGACCATATAGCCGGGCAGTGCCGCCAAAACGTTGCTGATAAGCGTCGGAGTAAATAGCTGTCATGAAAAGATAAACCTCAGTGCGTTCGAAAACTTTGTCGGTTGAAATTTTGTCGTGTGAAAACTAGTTGGATGGCGCGAAGGCCGTAAACAATGGCTTGCCATTCTGCGCTGATTTTAACACCCAGACGCGTCCGTAGTGATTATAAAATCCTGCGGAGTGGCCGGCATCAGGGCCAATCCCCTGATACATATCGAAATGTTGTCCTTTAATGGCACCGCCGACATCCAGTGCAACCATCAGGCGCATATGATATTTACCGGTGAACTTGCCTTTATCGTTAAGTTCCGGCACTTCTGCCAGTAATGTTGTTCCTGCCGGGATCAGCGAACGGTCAGACGCCACAGAGGCTTTGGCAATCAGCGGCACACCGCTGGCGCCGCGAACCGGGGCAAAAGGCTCAGGTTTGAAGAAAACGAATGACGGATTCTGCTCCAGCAGTTCACGCACTTGTGCCGGTGTGTGGGTGTCCGCCCACTGACGGATCGCCTGCATCGACATGTTCTCGCGCGCCACTTCACCGCGGTCAATCAGCACCTTACCAATACTGCGATACGCGTGACCATTCTTGCCAGCGTAACCGAAGAACATGAACGGGCGACCATCGCCGTAATCAACATAACCGCTGCCCTGCACTTCCATCATAAAGTTATCCATCAGGGAATTGGTCCAGGCCACCACATAGTTATCGCTGAGGGCGCCGGAATAAATCGAGGCGCGATCAGGCAAACGGCCGCGCTTTGGCGGCATACGGTAAAGCGGATACTGGAATTCACCCTGCCGGGTATAGCGCGCCTGTACCACCGGCGTGTAATAGCCGGTCAGTTGCACGTTACCGAAATTGTCAGCGCCCTCCATCTGATAGGCACTGATGCCGTACTGGCTCAGATTGCGGGTATCAGCGCCGGAACGCAGCCATTGTTCTACAGCCTGGAACGTCGTGTTATTACGACCGTATAAAGAAGAAGAGGCAATTTGAACCGCGGCGACCTGATTAGAGTAATCCAGCGCATTCACCGGCTTGCCGGTGGCATTCGGCTCATTGACGTATTCGAGCGCATTATCCAGACGGCCATCTTTATACTGCTGGCCCCGGTCGGTCGGTCGCGAAGAACAACCCGCCAGCACCGCTATCACCAGACCACTCAGCAGATATTTACTCCAACGTCCTTTCATTATTGCCGCGCTCTCTTACATTCAGGTAAATGACTGGCGAAACGATAACAAACGCCCTATCAGAAAGGAATTGCCACAGCCGAAAAAAGTGTGCTGAGCCAAATTGAGCACCAAACGACGATTTTGTGGATAAAAAGCCAGCAACTAAGTGCTTTATTTGAATAAATTCAAAAAAGGGTTGCACGAAATCTCATGGGGAGTATAGTTCGCCTCCATCGGACGCGGGGTGGAGCAGCCTGGTAGCTCGTCGGGCTCATAACCCGAAGGTCGTCGGTTCAAATCCGGCCCCCGCAACCAATTCGATTTCGATGCATAAAATGCTCAGTTGAATTGTACGATGAAGTAAAGCAGTATACGGACGCGGGGTGGAGCAGCCTGGTAGCTCGTCGGGCTCATAACCCGAAGGTCGTCGGTTCAAATCCGGCCCCCGCAACCAATTCGAGACCGATGCATGAAGATGCTCAGTTCGGATAATGTGATGAAGTAAAGCAGTAATTAGTAGTGACGGACGCGGGGTGGAGCAGCCTGGTAGCTCGTCGGGCTCATAACCCGAAGGTCGTCGGTTCAAATCCGGCCCCCGCAACCAACTACTAGAAAAGTTAAAACATCAGGCACCCTAACGGGTGTTTTTTTGTTTCTGAATTCCGGCAAACTACGGAAATAATCATCCCGCATCCAGCCTGGACTCATGCCCTCGCTGACATCCCACCTTCTGCGAAATACGCTTTGATCCCGGCCAGAATGGACTCCGCCACCTGCTGCTGAAAATGCGCAGTCCGCAATTTCTTCTCTTCATTAATGTTACTGATAAACGCCGTTTCAACCAGAATCGACGGGATGTCTGGCGCTTTCAATACCGCGAATCCGGCCTGATCTACTTTATTTTTGTGCAGATGATTAATCTTGCCCATACGTGTCAGCACTTCTTTGCCAAATTTCAGGCTGTCGCTGATGGTTGCCGTCTGAACCAGATCAAATATGGTGTGATCCAGATACCGGTCGCCGCTTTTACTGACGCCGCCTATCAAATCAGATTCATTCTGTGTTTGTGCGAGAAAACGTGCTGCGGAACTGGTTGCGCCTTTGGTTGACAGCGCAAAAACCGACGAGCCTTTTGCCGCCCGGCTGGTAAATGCATCTGCGTGAATAGAAATAAAAAGGTCTGCCCGCAGTTTACGTGCCTTTGCCACGCGAACTTTGAGCGGAATAAACACGTCTTCATTACGGGTCATATGCGCTTTCATATTGGGTTCACGCGCAATCAGCTTCTGTAATCTGCGGCCAATCTGCAAAACGACATCTTTTTCACGGGTCTTGTATTTGCCAATCGCACCTGGATCTTCGCCGCCATGGCCGGGATCAAGCATGATTACCAGTGGCCGGCTTCGTCCCGCCTGACCGTCTTTCGCTTTTTCCGGAGGTAACGTTCGCGCGACATCTCCGCGGTTGTAATCTTCCAGTAACGCCAGCAGCGGATCATCCTGAGCACTGATCTCACCCTCCTGCGGATACAGATCCACCACCAGCCGGTTATGGAATTCAGCGACCGGTTTCAGCGTGAAGACATGCGGATTGATGACACGCTTTAGCTCAAACACCAGACGAACCGTTTTAGTATCAAACTGCCCCACCCGCGCCTGCCGGATATAAGGATCACTTTGCTGGACTTTTTCACTCAGCCCCTTGAGTACACTGTTGAGATGCACGCCTTCGATATCCACCACAACGCGCGACGGATCGCTGAGCAGGAACTGCTTATATTTTAAAGGAGTGCTGGATTCGAGGGTTATTCGGGTATAAGTAGACGAGGGCCAGATGCGTACGGCGATAACTTGCGAGCTGGCCGCAAAACCCACTTTACTCACGCTGAGCATCCAGGAAGCAGCTACGGTTTGCAGGAGGCGTCGTCTTCCGGGATTGTGAGTATCGTCAGTCATGCAGTCTCAAAAAGGTCCAAAAGTTAAAAATAGCTGATAAAAAACTCAGTTTACGAATTCTAGCGAATCGTATCCTGCATGTCATTCCTAAACATTTATTCGATTTATCAATTTGTTGACTGTTTGTGACGGGTGTTAAAACAAAAACAGAGATTTCTTACTTGCCACAGGGCCATAAAAGAATAAAAATACAAAAATTACGAATAAAAATTCATACGAGGTTTTGCCGTGAAGGAACGTAGTACTGAACTGGTTCAGGGATTTCGCCACTCAGTTCCCTATATAAATGCTCACCGTGGCAAAACATTCGTTGTCATGCTCGGTGGAGAAGCCATTGAACATGAGAATTTCAGCAATATTGTCAATGATATCGGCCTGTTACACAGTTTAGGCATCCGTCTGGTAGTGGTTTATGGCGCCCGTCCGCAGATTGATGAGAACCTCTCTGAGCACAATTACGAACCGATTTATCATAAAAACATTCGCGTCACCGATGCCCGCGCGCTCGAACTGGTTAAGCAAGCCGCAGGTCTGCTACAACTCGATATCACAGCGCGGCTGTCAATGAGTCTGAATAATACGCCGCTCCAGGGTGCGCATATCAACGTCGTCAGCGGCAACTTTATTATTGCTCAGCCGCTGGGCGTTGATGACGGTATTGATTACTGTCACAGCGGCCGTATCCGTCGTATTGATGAAGAAGCCATTCACCGTCAGCTTGACAGCAATGCCATTGTCTTGCTCGGTCCGGTCGCAGTTTCGGTTACCGGTGAAAGCTTTAACCTGACATCAGAGGAAGTAGCGACACAACTGGCGATCAAACTGAAAGCGGAAAAAATGATCGGCTTCTGCTCTTCTCAGGGCGTGATCAATGAGGAGGGTAATATTATTTCCGAGCTGTTCCCCAACGATGCGCAGCAAAGAATTGATCAGATGGAATCCAGCGGCGATTATCTTTCCGGCACCGTTCGCTTCCTGCGCGGCGCGGTGAAAGCCTGCCGCAGCGGCGTACGTCGCAGCCATCTGATCAGTTATCAGGAAGACGGTGCGCTGATTCAGGAACTGTTCTCGCGCGATGGTATTGGTACGCAAATCGTGATGGAAAGTGCCGAGCAAGTTCGTCGTGCAACTATCAACGATATCGGTGGCATTCTGGAACTTATCCGTCCGCTGGAACAACAGGGTATTCTGGTACGTCGTTCCCGCGAACAGCTGGAAATGGAAATCGATAAATTTACCATTATCGAGCGGGATAACCTGACCATTGCCTGCGCGGCGCTTTACCCGTTCCATGATGAAGGGATTGGCGAAATGGCCTGCGTGGCGGTTCACCCGGACTACCGCAGCTCTTCACGCGGTGAAATGTTACTGCAACGCGTTGCCAGCCAGGCGAAACTCATGGGGCTGAACAGGCTGTTTGTACTGACGACCCGCAGTATTCACTGGTTCCAGGAACGTGGCTTTAAGCCAGCGGAAGTGGATGTATTACCGATTCAGAAACAGGAAATGTACAACTACCAGCGTCGCTCAAAAATACTGATCGCTGAACTGTAAAAAGTGCCCAGCATCTCATCGGTTGTAAAAAAGGACGCTCCCGCGTCCTTTTTATTTTCTTTGCACATCAGCATGTTATTTATCAGCGCGCGGTTCCAGCGCCTGTTGCAACGTGGATGTATCAGGCCAGGTTTTAAAGCCCTCAGGCGCCGCGTATTGTGGCGTTTTGCTGTCATTACCTGACACCTGTGACAGCATCGTCAGGCCATCCTGCTTAATGACTGCCTGATGGAAGTAATCAGCCAGCTGAGTTTGCGTCAGCCCGGCAATAACCCGGATCACATTCGTGCGGGTATCAAATTGCGGATTGCCGCGACTGAAATCATTCCCCAGACGATCGGCTTCCTCATCTAACGTCTGCGGATTTTGCTGCATTTCGTTTACCAGTCCCTGTTTGTATTGCAGGAACTCCTCATCCTTCATTTCACGCAGACGTTTTTCAGCCTGCGGATAAAATGCCAGATAGCGCTGATACAGGTAATCAGGTTGCTTACTGTTACTTTGCAGCAGGAACCCAATCCCCCACTGTTTTCCTACCGGAATAGGAAAAGCAAACACCGCGTAACCCAGTTGTTCCTGTGTCCGAAGCTGGCTGTAGAACCACGGCTGAATAATCTGTCCCAGCAAAGCGCTGTACGCCATGCCCTGAACTTCATCATAACCGGTGGGAACATATACCGCAGCCAGCGCTGAGTCCGTACTGGTCCCGATACGCTGGATGTTGGCTTTCAGCGGCTCAGTCACCACGGCCTGCTTTCCACGCCACCACTGCGTTCCATGCGCGCCCAGCTTTTGCATGATTTGCGAAGACATCGCTTTAACCTGATCAGCCGTCATGTTCCCCACGACCATCACTTCCACGGCAGCATGGTGAACCAGTTGTTCACGATAGGCGTTAACGTCATCCAGGGTGATGGCGGAAACCAGTTTTTCACGCTCGCTGCGCTCAGTATAAGGCACCCGCGAAAGCAACTGCACCGGTTGCAACGCCAGCTCAAAGGCTTTTCCTTTATCTGCTGAAGCCAAACGCTCGAGATACCATGATTTTGCCTGATCAAGCTGTTCCTGAGTCGGTTTGAAATCGGGGTAGTTATCGACCAGCGCGGCCAGTAAATCTGGCAGGCACTCGGTGAAACCCGTAGCAGTAAATTGCAGACCGTTATCCGGAGATGTCCCGAACGTGATCCCGCCAATGGATGCCTGATAACTCAGTTGATCAAAAGCCACACCGGTGAGGTAATCCGTCAGGCCATACAGCACCTGATTTTTAGCGGTGCTGAGCGACTGCTCATTGCGAAAAGAAACGGTGACATTTGCTTTAGGCTCATCAGCAAAATACCGGCTCGGCATGTAGAACACACGCAAGCCCTTATCCTCAACCAACAGCTCAGGTTTCGTCGCTGTCGAATCTTTAGTGACCAGCGCAAGCGAATCAGGAATGTAAGGATTCAGCGCTGGCAACGACAGCGAAATCCCCTGCCCCAGCGCCTTCCACTGCGAGTAAGTTTGCGGGGAGACTTTATCAATCTCGTAAGGGGCATTAACAAAATAGGCCATTTTATTGTGCGGTTCGTTCGGACTGATGATCCAGTAACGCGCATTTTGCGGCGTCATCTCAGTGAGCCGTGATTCAATCGCTTTGGGATCATACTGGTCAGTCAGATAAGGCGAGTCGAGAACGTGCTCGACAGGAACGCGCAGCATGGTATCCACCAGCCATTCGACGTAATCCATATCACGCGTCAGCGCCGGATAGCGGAAATCGAGCGCCATAACATGGGCAATTTCATCAAAATAGGATTTCCGGATCCCCTGCGCGCGTATTTCGTTGAGATAGCTAAAAATGGCCGAAATAACTGTGTCGCGCTGCGCCAGCCCCTTATCAGTCAGGGAAACAGAGATATTGAATACGCCCATATTACGGTTAACCATCGGGTCCGCACCTGCGCTGATCCCATCGGCGTAGCCCTGTTTCTGTAACCAGTCAGATAGAGTATTCGGGCTGCGGTTACCTATCAGGTAGCTGATATAAGTATCGGTTTTACTGCGAAAATCAGCACTGTTGTTATCAATTGCAAATTCAACCCGTAATTCTTTGCGCGGCTGTGCAGGAACGAAATGGATAAACTCACCCTTTTGGTCTGCAGTTAATGTCGGGACCGTAATCGGCGGCACGGCTGCGTGGTGATTGGCGATCTGACCAAAGGTTGTGGAAGCCAGCTCAGCAAGTTCAGGCAACGTTTTATTGCTGTAAATCACACCGACCATCAGGTTGGCGGAATAGTAGCGCTGATAAAAAGCCGTCAGTTGGTCATGAAGCTTACTGCCAGGTTTATCTTTCAACGTATCCAGATTTCCCCCTGAGAACCGGGCTGCCGGATGCTGGGGGTTTAATGTTTCTGCGCGAACTTGCGCCATCCGCATGCCGTCACGCGAACGGGCCATGGTCAGTTCAGCGTTCACCGCATTACGTTCACGGTCCCCGTTGGCGGGGTCTAACAACGGTTCGCCGATAGCATCCGCAAGGCGATCTGCTGCTTCTGGCAAGGCATCGTTTTCGACTTCAAGATAAAACGCGGTTCGATAAGAGGCTGTGCTGCCATTGTGGCTGCCACCGTGTTTCTTAAGGAATTCAGACAGGCTTTCCGGCTGAGGATATTTCTTCGAGCCCATCAGCAACATGTGCTCGGTATAGTGGGCAAGACCTAACTGAGAATTAGGATCTTCCAGCGAACCCACAGGAATGGCCAGTGCAGCGAGTGATTTAGGTGCCTGAGAGTCAGAAACCAGCAAAACGGTCATATCATTGGCCAGTTTTATTGCCTGATACTGACGAGGGTCGTTCTGACTTTTATTGATAGCTTGTGCAAAAGGCTGCCAGTCGGCAGCACTTGAAACAACAGGAACCCAAAAGGTCAATAACAACAGTACCCCGGAAACGCGGGTAACCTGTTTTAACATTGCCACTCTCCCTCAATCGAATAAACGTGCCACACGGGCAATAAATACACGGTTCAACAACAGATGAACCTCAACAAGCTGTTTTGAGCGGTTGAGTCTGTTCAGACCCCGCAGAAACAGGATAGTTGTGAAAAAAATCGAATCGGGATTTTCTTCCTGTGTTCCGTCACGTTTTAGCCATAAAGCCAATTACTCCCAATAGGGAAAAATCACCCTGTTAAACCACTCTAAGCTGTTAGCCCGCCATTGCAAGTGGCTTAACCGTATTTTTGCCCGGCAGTATGCGGCTGGCAGGTACAGCTTCAGAGGCTCAAATTGCATACCAGGCGTCGCAATATTGCCTGATATTTTGTCGGCGTTTGAATTGTCGCAGTGACCAACTTGCAGGATTGTGCGTCTGAAGTGCCAGTAATCAGATATTCCCACTCTTTCGCAAAAGGCTCTGTACCCTTTCCTGCCACTGAATATGCTTCAAGCTGTGAATGGGCTTCAGACCACGCCTGCTGAACCTGCCACTGACGCATAAAACCCTGGCTCAGTGACTGGTAATAATTCAGCAGCCCCAGAAGGGAAACTGACAAGAGCAACATGGCGATTAGCGCTTCCGTGAGGCTGAAACCTTGCTGTATTGAATAGCTTTTATTCATTGCAGATCTGCTCATCACTCTCAGGACAAAAATCCAGCCATCCCTGTTTCAGCGGTGAAAAAATCAGATCCCCGTCAGCCTGCTTGTTGATACTGACTTGCTGATACTGCATGACAGGCTCATTGCCTTCAGCCATTCGACCTTCACCACGAACCAGAAAGATATCCTGACGCAGCGAAGGCCGGGCACACGCCCTGCCACTTCCTGAAACAATGATCCCTGCCGCCACATCCCGGCACTGCCAGTAAGAATCATGACTGTCGCTCCATGGCTGCCCTATGCCCCATACCAATGCTGAAGCCGCATTTTCCCAGGCAACAGCATAGCGATGCTGATTTGACGTGAGCGCAAGTCCGGCGGAAAGTTGCTGTTGCAAAGAGTTTAGAGCAATTAACCCTAATCCCATCATCACCAGAATACTCAGGATCATGGCGCTCCCCTGCTGCCTGAATGACTCGTTTCTTTCGGTTAGTGTTGTCATAAAACATGGCCTGCGACCATCTCGGTGACCTGACGGCGGATAAAAGAATTTTTACTCCAGTGGGCTTCCAGTTGCAGAGAATACAGTCGGCCGGAGACAGTTTCTGCGACCTCTGTAACCGTAAACCGGGTCACGTTGACTTCAGCAGGGTCAAGAAGTTTTTCCCAGCCCGAACCGCCGCAATCATCTGCGCCGCGCTGAATTTCAATACCGCCCTGCCGTAAACGATAACCAAAGTATTCAGACTCCGACGTACCGGCTTTATCCCATATTCCGTTACGGTTAAGATCATAGATAACAATGATGCAGGAGCTGGCCGCCTCGCCGGCAGCGTTGCCGATGATGAAAGATTTACCCTCACAGTTTCCGTTACAAAAGCCGGCCCGGCGGATATCTTTGCCAATAGCAAAAGTGGTCTGGCGCAACAGTTGTTCGAGCTGATAATGCCAGCCAAGACTCTGGCTTCTCTGGCGCATAAGCGGATAGATTTGCGCGGCACTGAGCATCAGCATGCTGCCAATTCCCATGGCAATCATGACTTCAGGCAGTGTGAATCCCTGACAGCGGGCCATATTCACTGGCATAACCCGATGCCCAGTAAAGGCTGATTTTCACTACACATACGTAACCGTCCTCTGACGGAAAGAATGATTCGCAAACTGCCTGCTGAATTTTTCATCGTGATATGCCCGGCAATTGCTGCATTGCGCAGACCGTAAAAACCCATGTTTTTATCAGTGGAATCGAGCAATTCGATATCCGGTTCCGCAATGGAAAATATTTTACCCTTCGCAACGTGACATGCTGAAGGACGAGCCTGTGTGCCCACACAACCACGGAACCCGCCAATCACCCATAAAACTGCCGGGCGATTGTAGTTATTAGCTTCAGCCTGCATACCGGATAGATACAAACGCAACTGCTGAGCAGATTGTTCAAGCTTCAATGCCTGCTGGTAACTGCGCCAGCTGTGGATCCCCCACAATGTACACATGGCGACCAGAGCCACAACAACCATCATTTCGATCAACGACATTCCCTGCTCTCCTGCTCGCTCAAATGTTTTCATGCCGCCAAAATAGACGTTTAGATTTTTATCGCCATCGGCAAAGTTATTTTTTCCAGGATGTCTTCAGAGCAATCGCTGCAACAAAACACATGCAACAGAAAGTTTGCGTGATGTCTCGCAGGGATAACATCATGATGAAAATCGGAATAGGAATCGTCAGGGAAAGGTGTAAAAAGTGCTGCAAGAAACGTGAGGAGAGATAAATCACCGCCTGACAAGGCTGTCAGGCGGCACACGACAAAGAATCAGATCGCCACAGGCGCTTTGATTGCGGGGTGCGGATCGTACCCTTCAATCTCGAAATCTTCGAAGTTGTAATCAAACAGGGAGGCCGGTTTGCGTTTAATCACCAGTTTTGGCAATGCACGAGGCTCACGTGTCAGTTGCAGATGTGTCTGCTCCATATGGTTGCTGTACAGATGCGTGTCACCACCGGTCCAGACAAAGTCACCGACTTCCAGATCACACTGCTGTGCCATCATATGCACCAGCAGCGCGTAGCTGGCGATGTTAAACGGCAGACCAAGGAAGATGTCGCACGAACGCTGATACAACTGGCAAGACAGTTTTCCGTCGGCCACATAGAACTGGAAGAAAGCATGGCAGGGTGCCAGCGCCATCTGATCCAGTTCACCCACATTCCACGCCGACACGATAATGCGGCGTGAATCAGGGTCTTTTTTCAGTTGCTCAACCACGCTTGCCAATTGGTCGATTTGCCTGCCATCAGCCGCGCCCCAGGCACGCCATTGCTTGCCATAAACCGGGCCGAGGTCGCCGTTTTCGTCAGCCCACTCATCCCAGATGCTGACATTATTTTCACGCAGATAGGCGATGTTAGTCTCGCCTTTCAGGAACCACAGGAGTTCATGAATGATTGAGCGCAGGTGACAGCGTTTGGTGGTGACCAGCGGAAAACCGTCCTGCAAGTTGAAACGCATCTGATGACCAAAAATCGACAACGTGCCCGTACCGGTACGGTCGGCTTTAGGGGTGCCCTCATCAAGCACTTTCTGCATTAAATCCAGATACTGTTTCATGTTACCTCACGACAATTGTTTCTGCGGACGGCGATATGCCCAGACCATCACAATCAGGCCAATGACCACCATTGGAATGGACAGAACCTGCCCCATGCTGATGATCCCGTCGAACAGGCCGAGCTGTGCATCCGGCTGGCGGAAATGTTCAACGATGATGCGGAATAAGCCATATCCGATCAGGAACAAGCCTGACACCGCGCCCATCGGGCGTGATTTACGGATGAATACGTTCAGAATGATGAACAGCACGACGCCTTCGAGCAGCAGTTCATACAGCTGGGAAGGATGGCGTGGCAATACGCCGTACTGGTTCAGCAGAGGTTGCCATTTAGGGTCAGCAGCCGCAATTGCGATATCTTCCTGACGTGAGCCCGGGAACAGCATCGCCCATGGCACATCTGTGGTCACACGACCCCACAGTTCACCGTTGATGAAGTTACCCAAACGGCCTGCGCCAAGTCCAAACGGGATCAGCGGAGCGATAAAGTCCGAAACCTGGAAGAAGTTGCGTTTGGTACGATGGGCAAAAATCAGCATGACCACGATCACGCCAATCAGGCCGCCGTGGAAAGACATGCCACCATCCCAGACCTTGAAAAGATAAAGCGGGTTATCGAGGAATAAAGGCAGGTTGTAGAAGAAAACGTAACCGATACGACCACCGAGGAATACCCCCAGGAAACCGGCGTACAGTAAGTTTTCAACTTCATCTTTTGTCCAGCCGCTGCCTGGCTTATTGGCACGGCGTACCGCCAGCCACATCGCGAAGACAAAACCGACTAAGTACATCAGTCCGTACCAGTGAAGAGATACCGGTCCGATTGAGAAAATCACCGGATCAAACTGGGGAAACGCCAGATAGCTGTTGCTCATCTATCACCACAAATTGTTTATCATTATTGCCCGGTCAGGGGCCAGCAGGGAGCGAATAGTAGCATAGCCGGAAGGTTTTCCGGGGCTAAGCCGCTGGAAAAGTTCTGTAAAAAATCATCTCATCTTGCGCCGGCAAGCGAGCAGGATGAGAGTAACACGGTACAAAGCATGGCATCCGGCGCTTATTTCCCCCCACGGATCAGACCGCCCAGCCCGCGTCTTTCCATAAAAGCAGCGGTCATATGACGAACGTCCGTCGTGAAATGCGCCTGTAACACCCGGCTGGCCAGCTCTTCAGCATCATGTAGTTCGATACGGCGAAGCAGGTATTTTACACGGGCAACACTGCGCCCGTTCATGCTGAGATTACGAAAGCCCATACCGGTAAGCAGTAATGCCCCCATCGGATCACCCGCCATCTCTCCGCACAAGCTGACATCCAGTCCGGCCACCTCAGCGGTGGTGACAATTTGTTTGAGCACCCGCAGCATCGCCGGATGCAGGCTGTCATAAAGCCCGGCGACACGGGTATTGTTGCGATCAACAGCCAGCAGATATTGCGTCAGGTCGTTGGTGCCGACGGAAATAAATTCCACTCTTCCGGCCAATGCAGGCAGCATAAAGACCATCGACGGCACTTCGATCATCACGCCAAGACGGGTATGCGGCAGCGCGTAACCCAACTGTTCTTCCACTTCACGTCCGGCGCGATCGATTAAACGGCGTGCCTCATCAATCTCTTCAAGGCTGGTGACCATCGGCAGAAGAATACCGAGATTTCCGGTTGCGGCATTGGCACGCAACATCGCACGAACCTGGATCAGGAAAATTTCAGGCTGATCGAGGGTAATACGAATACCGCGCCAGCCCAGACAAGGGTTCTCCTCGCTGATCGGCATATAAGGCAATTGTTTATCTGAGCCGATATCCAGCGTTCGCAGTGTCACCGGCTTTTGCGGAAACAGCTGCAACATGCCCTGATATTGCGCGACCTGCTCTTCCTCAGAAGGGAAGCCGCTTTGCAACATGAAAGGAATTTCGGTGCGATACAACCCGACGCCGTCAACGCGGCTACCGAACAGTTTTTCGTGATCCGCACTCAGACCGGCGTTGAGCATCACTTTCACCCGTTCGCCGCTTTTCAGCGCTGCGGGTTGCTCAACGTCATCTTCAGCCTTCTGACTCAGCTCCATTTCTTCACTGATCAGACGCTTGTATTCCGTAACCAGTACAGCTTCCGGGTCAATCAGCAACTCACCCCGGTAGCCGTCAACGATCAGTTGTCGCTGGCTGAGCAGTGCGGGCTGAATATCGGCACCCATAATGGTCGGCACCCCCATCGCACGCACTAAAATCGCCGCATGCGAGTTGGCTGCACCGTCGCGAACTACCACGCCTGCCAGCCGGTCTTGCGGCATTTCGGCCAGCAAAGTGGCTGTCAGTTCATCGGCAACCAGAATAAAACGTTCCGGCCACTGTGTGTTGCCCTGGATCGTATCATCAAGATGGAATACCAGCCGCTGGCCCAGCGCGCGTAAATCGCTGCCACGCTCACGCAGATAGGTATCCTGCAAGCTGGCAAACTGCGCCGCAAACTCTTCTACGACCTTTTTGACTGCCCACTCTGCGACTGCGCCCTGATCTATCTGGGCGAACAGTTCGCGCTTGAGCCGCGCATCATTAAGGAGGTGAGAATAAAGGTCAAAAATCGCCGCGCTTTCTTTCTGCGCACTCGCTGCAAACCGTTTACTGAAACGGCGGAACTCTGCACCGGCGTCTTCCAGAGCGCGGGTCAGACGTTCGCGTTCACGCACGGTATCCAGCGTAGACGCCATATAAACGTGATCGAGCGAAGGTTGTGAGCTGTCCTGCCAGCCAATACCGATGGCCACCCCCGGCGATGCAGCAAGCGCACGAACGCGCGTCTGGCGAAAGCGCCCGTAAAGCACATTAAGCTGTGCCTGAGAAAGGATCGCCGCCAGCTGAGTGGCGAGTGTGACCATAAACGACTCTTCACTTTCGTCGAACTGCCGGTGTTCGCGTTGCTGAATAACCAGCACGCCCAGCAGCTGACGACGGTGAATGATCGGCACACCCAGAAAGGATCGGAAAAGATCTTCTTTTACGGCAGGAATATATTTGAAGCTGGGATGGCTCTGCGCATCAGCAAGGTTGATGGGCTCAGCCAGACGCCCTACCAGACCGACAATCCCCTGATCAAAGGCCAGCGTAATAGTCCGCCCGCGAGGTTTTTTCAAACCTCGCGTCGCCATCAGATAATAACAACGACGGTCATTGTCAGCGAGATAGACGGAACACACTTCCGTGTCCATCGCCAGGCAGGTTTCATTGACCAGTACGTCCAGCGCATCATTAAGGCTGGACGCCATTGCTACCTTTTCAACAATTTCTCGCAAACGCGTGAGCATCTCTTCGTGACTTAGCCTCTTTTACGACGATAAGCGGGTGACGTCCTGGGAAGGGAGACTTCCTGCATCGGCATAATAGTCGTGGAAAACTCTTTCATTACACGCCGGTAAACATCGCGTTTAAATGACACCACCTGACGAACCGGATACCAGAAACTCACCCAACGCCAGCCATCAAATTCAGGCGTACTGCTGCGCTGCATATTGATGTCAGCATCGTTACACATCAGTTGCAGCAAGAACCATTTTTGCTTTTGGCCGATACAAACCGGCTTTGTGTCCCAACGCACCAAACGTTTCGGCAATTTATAACGTAACCAGTTACGGGTTGAAGCCAGAATACGGACATCTTTACGGCCAAGCCCCACTTCTTCAAACAGCTCGCGGTACATGGCCTGCTCAGCGGTTTCACCAGGGTTTATGCCCCCTTGTGGAAACTGCCAGGAGTGCTGGCCGTATCGTCTGGCCCACAACACCTGACCCTGCTTGTCACAGATTACAATACCAACATTCGGGCGGTAGCCATCATCATCGATCACCGGACTACCTCAATAGCTTAAACTCATAGATGTTCTGATTGTTTCATACTACCAACAGGCGGTAAACCACTGGTTAATGCCGATCCGTATGAATAAAAATGGGATAACTCACAGTTATACGCCGAGTTATAAACAGATTTTAGAAATCATCCGCAATTTTATTCACTTTTTCTGTGGATAGGTGTGTGAAGAACTTCAGAGTAAGCGGGGTAAAACTCTTCTTAACTTATTTTTAGCGGGAAAATATAACTTTATAAAAACCTTTAACAACAAAGAATTAAAAACATAAAGCAGAGTTATCCCACGGTTAAAAATGAGAGTTATATCACACCGGCAAGCAATCTGGCGAAAGATCCACCAATGTCGTTTTTATCCACAGCGATCGTCTAAAAGTTGACGTCATTGCCCCAAAAATTGCATAAAACCCCTCCCGTCAAGCCTGTAAATCGAACCAGTGATCGAATTCAGGCAGGGTTATCCAAGAAATCTGTGGATAAGTAGGTGGAAGATCCTGTTCATTGTCGCCTTCAACAGGTGATCAACCTAATCATTGAGGCACAAAAAACGCCAGAAACCTAAAAAAAACCTAAGACAAATCATGCTATTATTTCATTGCTCCACAGGGATAACTTTTTATTCACTGTGCATGACAAAAGCAGTACGAAATTTAATCTACCGAGTGAGCTTTTTTTTTTATGTCTATTCCGTTACCTGCCACCCGGCCTCCGCACAATGAACAGGAACTGTTACACCGCGCACAATCGCTGGCGGGTCATACGTTGGGTGAACTCGCCGCACGCGCTGGCCTGCCCATTCCTGAGAACCTTAAACGGGAGAAAGGCTGGGTGGGTATGTTGCTCGAGGTATATCTCGGTGCCATTGCAGGAAGTAAACCCGAGCAGGATTTCGCTGACATTGGCATTGAACTGAAAACGATCCCGGTTGATTCCCGTGGCAAACCATTGGAAACCACGTTTGTCTGCGTAGCACCTTTAACCGGTAACAGCGGCGTGACATGGGAAAACAGCCATGTGCGCCACAAACTGGCGCGGGTTTTGTGGATACCGGTTGAAGGTGAGCGCCAGATCCTCCTGGCTGAGCGCCACATCGGGGCGCCTTTATTATGGCAACCCTCCGGGGAAGAAGATGAGCAACTGCGTCAGGACTGGGAAGAACTGATGGATTTAATCGTTCTGGGTAAAGTCGAAAGCATCACAGCCCGTCATGGCGAATATCTGCAAATTCGGCCCAAGGCCGCCAACAGCAAAGCGCTGACGGAAGCGATCGGCGAATTGGGGCAACCCATTTTGACGCTGCCGCGCGGCTTCTATTTGAAGAAGCGTTTTACCGCGGCGCTTCTGGCCCGCCATTTTCAGCTTTAACTGATATCATTTCCCGCTGTCTGCGGGATAGTTTGCTACGCTAAATATCTCTATCTTCGGTACAACAAAAAGGAACGTTAACGATGATGAAAAAAACTTTAATGGCAGCCGGTGCTGCGCTTGTGGTGTTGAGCCTCGCAGGCTGTGCCAGCGACTATGTCATCTCAACCAAAGACGGCAATATGATCCTGACCGATGGTAAACCTAAGCTGGATAAATCTACCGGACTGTTGAGTTACACAGATGAACAAGGCAACGATCGCCAGATCAATAATGACAATGTCAGCCAGGTGATGAAGCGTTAAGCACTACGCCTCTTAACCCGTCGCAGAGCCAGTTCTCAGGACTGGCTTTTTGTTATTTTATCCACCGACCGCGTCGTTCCTCCCGCACACACTGCCACTTCCCCCATCTGCCAGCCTTGTATATAGTCAGTTAAGGCGCTTTTTCTAACAGGCTGACATTCTCAGATATAAAGGAAGACCGGCAATGCAATATCACCGTATACCCCACAGTTCTTTAGAAGTGAGCTTACTGGGACTTGGCACCATGACTTTTGGTGAACAAAACAGCGAAGCCGACGCCCACCAGCAACTCGATTACGCCGTTGCGGCGGGTATCAACCTGATTGATACCGCAGAGATGTATCCCGTTCCGCCGCGTCCTGAAACACAGGGGCTGACGGAAACCTATATCGGTAGCTGGCTGAAAGCCCGTGGTAATCGTGAGAAGATCGTTCTGGCGAGCAAAGTTTCCGGGCCTTCCCGGGGTAATGACAACGCCATTCGCCCGGCTCAGATGCTGGATCGCAAAAATATCCGCGCGGCACTGGATGCCAGTCTGCAACGTCTGAATACCGATTATCTGGATCTTTACCAGTTGCACTGGCCTCAGCGCCAGACCAATTACTTTGGCAAACTGAGTTATCAGTACACCGAAGAGCAGTCTCCGGTGACCCTGCTGGAAACACTGGAAGCACTTAATGAACAGGTTCGTGCCGGTAAAATCCGCTATATCGGGGTCTCTAACGAAACTCCGTGGGGCGTGATGCGTTACCTGCAACTGGCTGAGAAACACGATCTGCCGCGTATCGTTTCGATTCAAAACCCGTACAGTCTGCTGAACCGCAGCTTTGAAATCGGTTTGTCGGAAATCAGCCAGCACGAAGGGGTCGAACTGCTGGCCTATTCCAGCCTGGCGTTTGGTACACTGAGCGGTAAATACCTTAACGGTGCGAAACCGGCCGGGGCACGTAATACGCTGTTCAGCCGTTTCACCCGTTACTCATCACCGCAGGCTGAAGCGGCGATTGCCGAATATGTCGCGCTGGCGAAGAAACGTAACCTGGATCCTTCTCAGATGGCGCTGGCCTTTGTACGTCAGCAACCGTTTGTGGCCAGCACGCTGCTGGGCGCAACCACGCTCGAACAGTTGAAGATCAACATCGACAGTCAGGATCTGACACTCGATGAGGAAATCCTTGCTGATCTGGAAAATATCCACAAACGCTTCACCATTCCTGCGCCGTAAATCCTGATTGCAGGCAACAAAAAAGGGCGCTGAGCGCCCTTTTCTTTTTTCAGATGCCAGATCACGCCAGACGGCGTTTCTGCATATTTTTCCAGATCCACAACCCGGCAATCGCCAGCGCGAACACCACACCGAACCCGATGCCAATCGCCACTACCGGCGCACCTGCCATCACCACCAGCGAATACAAGCCGAGCATCAGCAGCATGGCGGTGTTTTCACCCAGGTTCTGTACCGCGATCGCGTTACCGGCTCCGACGGAAATCTTACCGCGATGCTGCAACAATGCATTCAGCGGCACCACAAAGAAGCCGCCTAAAATCCCCACCACTACCAGCACAATGTAAGCACTCACCATGCTGGTTTGCAGCGCAAAGACCACCACGGCGATACCAATGGCGACACCTGCTGGCAGGCAGCGTTTCACGGTTTCCAGACGGATTAACTTCGCCGCCGCGCCCGCACCAAACACAATCCCGATCGCCACCATCGCATTCAGCAACGTCGGGGTTTTGTTATCGGTGATGCCCAGCGCCACGGGAACCCACAGCACCAGCAGGAAACGCAGCGTCACGCCCGCGCCCCAGAACAAGCTGGTACCGACCAGCGAGAAGCGGGTTTCGCCATCCTGCCACAAGGCTTTGCAGGCAGAGAAAAACGTCCGGCTCATTTTTGCCGGATTCCACGACTGCCCCGGACGCGCCGGGTTCAGCTTCGGAATAAACCAGTTTGCCGCCACTGCCGCGCCATACGCCAGCACACAGATACCGAGCGCCGCCAGAATGCTCCAGTCAGCCAGTGCGCCACCGGCCACAGAACCCAGCAGGATCGCGGCAATAGTAGACGCTTCCATCAGCCCGTTGGCTTTCACCAGTTGTTCTCCACTGGCGATCTCGCCCAGAATGCCGTATTTCGCCGGTGAATAAGCCGCAGCGCCAATGCCGACCAGCGTATAGCCGAGGAACGGATTCAGTCCGGCGCAAATCACCGCCGCACCCGCCAGTTTCAGCAGGTTAGCGACCATCATCACGCGGCCCTTCGAGAAGCTGTCGGCAAACTGCCCGACAAACGGCGCGAGGATGATATACGTCGCCACAAACGCCATTTGTAAAACGGGCTGGCTCCAGTCGGGGTAAAGCTGTTGTTTAATCAGCGCCAGCGCGGCAAACAACAGCGCGTTATCACCGAAGGCCGACAGGAACTGCGCCACGATCACCGCCGTCATACTCTTTGACATCAGCGGCCCTGCGGCCGCCGTTAAAGGCTGACTCATGCCTCACTCTCCGGGTTCTCTGCCATCTCGCGCAGGGTGACAAAATCGGGTTTACCGCTGCCGAGCAACGGTAACGCTTTAACGACGCGAATCTCACGCGGCACGGCCAGTTCCGGCAGCCCCAGCTCACGGGCGGCTTTACTTAACGCATCACGACGTAATTCAGGATCGGTGGTAAACAACACCAGCGCCTCGCCTTTGCTGGCATCGCTGCGGGACGTCGCCGCGTGCTGTTTATCCGGTGAGGCGCTGATCGCCAGTTGTTCGACACTTTCCAGCGAGACCATTTCCCCCGCCAGTTTGGCAAAACGTTTCACGCGGCCACGAATGGTGCAGAAACCTTTTTCATCCAGCGTGACGATATCGCCGGTGTCATACCAGCCCGCCTGCATTTCGCCTGCGGCATTTTCAGCCTGCGGTGTTTCCAGCACGCCCGGATTTTCAACGCGCAGGTAACCCTTCATGATGTTCGGCCCGCGCAGTTGCAGACGTCCGCCCTCCTCAATGCCCGGCACGGTAATCAGACGAGATTCCATACCCGGCAAAATCTTGCCGACGGTATTCACTTTGGTCGCCATCGGTACGTTGATCGCCACCACCGGTGCGCACTCGGTCACGCCGTAGCCTTCCAGAATGCGGATACCGAATTTGTTCTGCCAGATTTCTTTGGTGCTCTCTGCCAGTTTCTCCGCTCCGGCGACCACATACCGCAACCGTGCAAAATCATACGGATGCGCAAAGCGGGCATAGTTTCCAAGGAACGTTGAGGTGCCGAAAAGCACCGTACAGTTCTGGTCGTAAACCAGCTCCGGCACAATGCGGTAATGCAGCGGGCTCGGATACAAGAACACGCGGGCACCGGTGAGCAGCGGCGTTAACAATCCGACCGTCAGGCCGAAGGCGTGGAACAGCGGCAGCGACGACATAAACCGGTCACGCGGCGTGAAGTCAGCAACGGTACGGATTTGCTCGACGTTAGCCAGCAGACTGGCGTGTGAATGCACCACACCTTTCGGATTGCCTTCAGAACCGGAGGTAAACAGTACCAGTGCCGCATCATCGGCTTGTTGCGGCAACATCGCGCGGCGCGGGAAAACCAGATGGAACAGGATCCACAGCTTATCCTGCGTGGTCACCGTGTCTTTCAAATCTTCCAGATAAACCCAGTTCGCCTCCGGCACGTTCTCCGGCAGATGCGTCAGTTTGCCTTTCTCAAGGAACTGGCGGGAGGTAATAATGGTTTTGATCTGCGCCGCTTTCATGGCGCTTTGCAGCCCTTTGGCACCCGCCGTGTAGTTAAGCAACGCCGGAATACGGTTACGCATTGACGCGCCAAACAGCGCCGCCGCCATAATGGTGGCATTTGGCAACAGCATCCCGACATGCTCACCTTCACGGGTAAAACGTTGCAGGATACGGCTGACACCGAGACATTTTTTCAGCAGGCCCTGATAGGAATCTTCTTTGAAGGCGATATCGGCGATGCAGGGTTTGCGGCGGCCATAACGGGTTTGCGCGGACAACAATGCCTGATATAAAGTTTCCGGCTCGCGGGTATCCATACGCGCCTGCATCATGATTTTATGCAGTTGCTCACCGGCGAGAACACGTCGCTCGCGGGAACGCGGTGCATCCGGCATCGCAATCCTGGTCGGTGGTAACAGATTGATGGTGACTTTCGGGAACCAGCGGATTTTAAAGCTGCCGAACAGCCGGCCAAACGGCGTGTATTCCGGCCCGTCGATACGCACCGGGATCACCGTTGCGCCAGACTTCGCCGCCACAAAGGCCGCGCCGTCATAAATCTTCATTAATGAACCGGTAACCGTAATACGACCTTCCGGGAACACAACCACCGGACGCCCTTTCTCCACTTCGCGGATCAGATGCTTAATCGCCATCGGCTTGGTCGGATCCAGCGGCATGAAATCCACGTAGGGTTTCAGCCAGCGCATAAACCAGCTTTCCGTGATGTCGGAGTACACCGCAAATACCGGTTTGATCGGCAGGAAAAGCACCAGCAGCATGCCATCGATAAACGAGACATGATTTGGCGTGAGGATTAAACGCGGGTAATCATAATTGTTTTTCACCGGGGTCACGGTAACCCTGAACATCAGGCGGAAAAGCCACCTGAATGCGGCGAAAAGAAAGTTATACATATTTGCCATCTCCTTATGTGTCATCCCTGATCTTGAAAGAAAAAGGTTGGGGAAACAGCATACTATAAGCCGCTGAAAAATGACGACAGTCAGAGAGAGTTTAGGAGGGAACTGATCGGCGTGCCGGAATTGAGGTAAAAAAAAACCTACGCATCCGCGTAGGTTGGTGCAAATTTAATCGGTATCAACATACAGAGCACGTTGATGATTCACCAATCAATACCTCTGGGACGTTCAATTTAGCTGGTTTATGAGAACCACCGCCAGCAGGCAATCGCAACATAATCCCGCAAAATGTAACCAGTGGTGAAAATAGGCCCGATTTATCATAAATCAGGCTAAACATTTAAAAACTACCCTAAATAATTTCCACCTCGACCAAGCAACTCATGGCATTCGGCCCCTGCGTCAGGCGCGACGTACCGATATCCAGCGTCAGCACATTCGGGTTTCCCGCCTGCTCGGTTTCCTGCCACTGGCCGCCAAAGCCCGGATCAAACCAGGCGCCGGTGGACATCAGCACCACACCACGCGTGATCCCGTCGTTCAGCGACACGCCCGCCAGACAACTGCCGCGCGCATTGTGCACTTTCACCCGGTCGCCGTCCTTAAGCTGACGGCTGAGGGCATCTTCCGGATGCATGAACAGGGTTTCCTTACCGGCCGTTTTGTTCGCCTGCGCCAGCGGCGACTGATCAAGCTGGCTGTGCAGACGATCTTTCGGCTGAATGGAAATCAGGTGCAGCGGCCACTGTTTCGCACTTTCTGCCCCCAGCCATTCCACCGGCGGCTGCCATTCAGGATGCGGTGCGAAATCTTCATAGCCGTAACCGGCGATGGTTTCGGAGAACAGTTCGATTTTGCCACTGTGCGTCCCCAGCGGATTAGCGCGCGGGCTTTTACGAAATGCCTCAAAGAACACGTAATCTTTTTCCGGCACCGGCAGTTCAACAAAACCGCGCTCCCAGAAGGTTTCAAAATCCGGCCATTCCACGCCGGTACCTTTTTGCGCTTCGCCGCACTGACGGTAAATATGGCGCAGCCACTGATCCTCATTACGCCCCTGAGTGAACTGCTCGCGGTAACCGAGACGATCCGCAATGTCTGCGAAAATATCAAAATCGTTACGCGCCTGGTGTTGTGGCGCAATGGCCTGATGCATCGCCAGCACGAAGCGGTCACGGGACGATCCGCCGATATCGTTACGTTCCAGCGACGTGGTCGCAGGCAGCACGATATCGGCCATCTGCGCGGCTGGCGTCCAGACGTTATCCTGCACAATCACGGTATCCGGCTTCTGCCAGCCTTCCACCAGACGGTTCAGTTGCTGATGATGATGGAACGGATTGCCGCCCGCCCAGTGCACCAGATGAATATCGGGGTAAGTGAGCGTCTCGCCCTGGAATTCATACGGCTGGCCCGGATTGAGCAGCATGTCGCTGATGCGCGCCACGGGGATCGACAAACCAGACGGGTTCGGCCCGGCACTGACGGCTGGCCCCGGCGTGTCATAACGCGGATTACCCACGCTGTTCATCGAACCGTGACCGAAAGAGAAACCGCCGCCCGGCAAACCGACCTGCCCGAGCATGGCAGAGAGGGCGATCATCATCCAGTAAGGTTGCTCACCGCGGTGGGCGCGCTGCACCGAATAAGAACAGGTAATAAAGCTGCGCACCCCGATCAGGTCGTCAGCCAGACGCGCAATACGTTCAGCCGGTACGCCGGTGATGTCGCTCGCCCAGTCAGGGGTTTTCGGGATGCCGTCCGTGTCGCCACGCAGATAGGCGGCAAGCTGCGGATAACCGACACAGTGGCTGGCAAGAAACGCGTCGTCCTGCGCATCGCGGCGCTGAATTTCATAGGCGACGGCCATCATCAGCGCGGCGTCGGTATTCGGGCGGATCGGGATCCACTCTGCATTGACGAATTCCGGACAGTCGTCGCGCATCGGACTGATGTTAATGACGCGGGTGCCTTTCTTCGCCAGCTGTTCCAGCGCCGGTTTCAGGGTATGTTCCACCGCGCCGCCGGACGCCACTTGTGCATTTTTCAGCGCCAGCCCACCAAACGCCACCAGAATGTCAGCGTGCTCGACCACACTTGGCCACGAGGTCACACGTCCGGTCAGCGGGGTAAAAGTGCCGATAACGTACGGCAGAAAAAATTGCGCCGAGCCCCAACTGTAGTTGCCCTGCTGATCTACCCCGCCGCCGCCGGTGAAATAAAAACGGCGCACCAGAGAACGGGCATGATGCAAACGTCCGGCGGATGACCAGCCGTAAGAGCCGTTAAAAATACCGGAAGCGCCGTAACGATCACGCACGCGTTTATTCTCTTCAGCCACCAGATCCAGCGCCTGATCCCAGTCCACTTCGACGAAATCTTCACGGCCACGCAGCGAGCGATCGCTGTTTTCGCGGTGTTTCAGCCACGAACGGCGCACTGCCGGTTTGCGGATACGTTTGTCGGAATAGACCAGCGGCGCAATGGAATCGAGTAAAGGGGAAGGATCGGCATCGGCCTGATAAGGCTCGCAGCGGATCAACCGGCCATCTTCCACCACGGCGGTATAAGCGCCCCAGTGGGCCAGTTGCGGATAGCGTTTTATCGACATATTTTCTATTTTTCTCAGCGCAGATAAGTGACTTTAAAAATACCATTCACGGCGCTGATAACTCAAAGCACAAATGTGGATAAACAGAAAAGGGGATTTTCTCCCCATTATTTATCGTTTGAAAAGAGATGATCCTTTCAGGCCTGCGGCTGCGCGATGACCGGCGGCAGCCAGCTGTGGTAGCCGAAGGCACGGCGGCCAATGACGATCAGCATCAGTCCTAATATCAGCGCAAAAATCAGTATGATGCCGATGATTTGCAACGGCATAAAGCTTCCTGCCAGCACTGTCACCGCCAGGCCGCTAACGGGGACCGAACACATGTTCATCAGGCCAATCAGCCCCATGGTTTTTCCCAGATGTTTCTGCGGAATAATCTGGCTGCGTAAGGTACGCAGGTAGACGCTGAATGCACCGTCAAAAGCCATCAGTAATGCGTAACCTGCCAGATACATCGCATAATCGAGTGAAAGCGACATCAGCGCACCTGACAATATCATGCCGCAAAACGACAGGGTTCCCAGCGTGGAAAGCCCAAAGCGTCTGGCAATTCGCGGCACAAAGAAAAACGTAATGATGGTGACCAGCGCTGCCGAGGTCTGTAATACGCCAAAGTAACTCTCAGGCAGATGAAACTCTTTGAGGATCACCGCCGCACTCACCACCAGCGCCGCACCGTAAACCAGATTCACTACCCAGGTCAGCGCACACAGATGCAGCAGGATTTTATTCTGCCTGAGCACCTGAATCGCCGTAATGTTTGATTGCACAATTGAACGTAGACTCATCTTCTCAGTAACTTCAAGGTCATGAGTTTTGAGGAACAGATAATTGATGGCAGAGACAGCAAACAGCACGGCTGCACAGGCTAAAATCGCCCCGACGCCACCATAAACGGAAATTGCCACTGCCAGCGCAGGGCCCAGAACCTGCGTGGTCTGGTCGACACCCTGTAACATGGAATGGGCTTTCGGCAGAGTTTCTGCGGGGATATGGCGCGGTAACAAAGCTTCGGTGGCAACAAAGTTCAGGACATAGGCCACCGACAGCAGCGCCATCATGACCGCCAGCACCGGGAATGTGGCGCCGGGATGAAAGGTCAGGGTCAGGAAAGCGACCACCATTAACACGCAGCGTCCGGCTTCCACGTTAAAGAAGATAAAACGGGGCCTGATACGGTCAGCCAGAAAACCTGACAGTGGGAAAAACAGAATGCGCGGCAGCCATTCAATCACGAATGCCAGCGAGGAAAAGGTTAAAGAACCGGTCGCTTTCAAAATGGCCAGCGGCACGGCAAACAGCAAAAACTGATCGCACAGTGACCCGGCAAAGCGGGAAAAGACGAAACGTTTTAATCCAAAACGATCACTGTTCATATCATTGCTTTCCTTAAAAAAGTTCGGAAGCCACCCCGCATGAGGTGGCTCGGGTGATATCAGACCTGACGAAGGGTAAACAGCGATCGGGCGTATTGATCGGCAATCGTTAAGTGCTCGTCAAAACCCTGTTCTGCGGCACGCTGTGGCCAGAAATACTCGATAGAACCTTCACGGGTTTTCCACGACACCAGCTTTTTCGACAGATCCAGCGGCTTAGCGGTAACCTGCATATTCACCACGTGAGCTGGCAGGCTGGCGGGCAAGGTGATTTTCTCAATCACGCCAACGTCGGCTTTAATAAAAGCGACGGCGCTCAGGCCGCGAGGTTTGAGCGTCTCCGGCAGCGGTTTAAGTTTGTTCAGATGGCTGAGTACGTGCAGTTCATACGGGTTGATACCGTAGGTTCTTTCCACCAGATCCATGATGGTGTCGCCGCCGGTACGCGCCCCCACTTCGATGATTTTGATCTCCCCGGCAGGCGTAATACGTGCTTCAAAGTGCGCCACCCCGTAACGGATCCCCAGTGCATGACAGGCCCGTTCAGCGATGTCACGCAGTGCCTGATTGTCGCTGTGCAGCGACGGCATACTGTGGCCCACCTCAACAAAATTCGGCTCTTCACCCAGGTATTTGTCGGTAACAGCCATCGCCCGGTGATAGTCGCCCTGATTGATCACCTCAACGCTGACTTCCTGCCACGCCGGGATATACTCCTCGACCTGGAACAAGTCTTCCGGCGCAAAGGATTCACCATTGAGTGAAATCACATCGGTAACGCAGCGGGCGAACACTTCTTCGATTTCCTGTTCGTGACTGATTTTCAACACGCCCAGGCTACCCGCCAGTTCACGGGGTTTAATCACCACCGGCAGACCGAACTCCGCGATCAGTTTTTTCAGTTCAGTGAGGGTGCGAAACGCAGCGAAACGCGGCACCGGCAGACCCGCAGCTTGCAGGATCTGCTTCATCACAAATTTGTCACGGCAGTTAGTGATTGTCTGGCAATCATTGCCGTAAAGCGGGTAATGCTCCGTCAGCAGGCTGGCGGCGCGCACGGTGAAATCATTCATCGGGATCACCGCCGCAGGGGTTTCACCGGTTTCCTGTTGATGAGCCTGCACAGCACGCAGCACAGCTTCTGCATCGGCGACATCCCCCGGTAAAAAGCCGTCGAAAAATTTGATTGTCGGCGTGGTACGGTTTTTTGCCATTGTCAGTACCCGCATTCCTCCTGAGGCACGTAACGCCCCCGCCAGCACACGCTCACGTAAAGCAAACTCGCCGCCAAGGATCAAAATATAGGTGTTGTTCATAATAAAACTCCTGCAAGTCAGTTGTGGCCGTTATGCCGGCCATCGGATTAAAGGTCTTTACCAATCGTCCAGCCGCCATCGATCACCAGCGTGGAGCCGGTCACAAATCGCGCATCAGAAGAGGTGAGATACATTGCCGCTTGTGCCACATCCTGCGTTTCGCCCAGCACAGGCAGGAACTGACCCCGCTGGATCTTCTCCATCTGTGCCGGGTTGTCATAGTAGGGTTCAGTGAGCGGTGTGCGGATAACGCCGGGCGCAATGGCATTCACCCGGATGTGGTGTTTGCCGTATTCCAGCGCCAGCTGTTTCGTCAGGCCGATCACGGCGTGCTTTGAAGAGACATAGGCGGTGCGGTCAGGCTCGCCCATCAGGCCGGAAACCGAGGCGATATTGACGGCATTGCCCGGCAGGTTATGGCGAACCAGTTGCTGACAGAATGCACGTCCGGCAACAAAACTGGCGGTCACGTTGACGGCAAAAACACGTTCCCACAGTGAGAGGGATAATTCATCGATACGGCAGATTTCACGTGTACCGGCGCAGTTTATTAAGACATTGTTATCGCTGGCGTATTCTGCTGCTTCAAACACGCCATCCAGGCGCACTGAATCGGTAATATCCAGCTGGTGATGAACGTAGTCAGGTTCATTGGCGAAAACGGACGGGGAACAGTCAATGCCCTCTACCGCATAACCGGCAGCCAGATAGGCCGCCACCATCGACTGACCGATACCACTGGAGGCACCCGTGATAAATGCTTTATGTTTCAGGCTCATGCTGCTTCCCTCATCGTGCGCTGGAACGTTACCAGAATGATGTCACGCAGTGCCGTCTCCCCCGGCTGGCGGCAGCCGATGGGTGTCACAGCATGGTATTTGTCGTGATTGACCACCAGCGTGTCGAATAGCGCCTCGAGGCGCAGCACCCGCTCAATATTTTTAGGGTTCGGGGCAATCAGATTGTCGCCCCCCAGCATGTTGGCGGAGGCATGGATCAGGTGAACAAACACCACATCCTCATCATCTTTATGCAGCCAGACGGGTGAGCTGTACGCGGGCGCATCGCACTGCGCTTCATAGCGGAATAAATGAATGCCGACACTCAGTTCTTCCATTGGCCCGATACGCCCGTAGGCTTCAACAAAAGCGATGTCATCCTGCAAAATCGCCTGCATCAGGCGGTTAGCGGTAATATTTTCGGGCAGCAAAGGATAATGGCGAACAATACCGCCGGTATCCGGATTGTATTTTTTAGTTTGCTTATATTCCGTAAAATGACCAAAACTGAGTTCACCCTGCGGATTGCGACGGCATTGCGCATAACCGCGCCAGCGATTTCCCGCAGAATAAGGGTCCAGCGTCAGTTGTTCATACGCCAGTTTTAACTGTTCAAGTTCAGAAAGAAAATTATCTTTATTCGCGTAATTTACATCAGGCAACGTTTGATAATAACTGCCGGGAATAAATGCATATCCCCCGGCCGCAAGATGATTAACATATTCCATATAAGACTCGTTATTAATTCAGGACAAAGAGAGAATGAATCACCATGATTAATTCACTTCCGCTAGGTCCAGTACACCACTTTGCTATTATTCAGTCTGCCAATAAAGCGCCCGGCCGTCAGGCGACTTCCCTGACTCACGCTGCTGACGCCGTGCAGATGGCAGGCGTTCATGAAGTAAATATCCCCGGCATTCAGCCGCACGGAGAGTGATTCCACGCCCTGCAACAGGTGCGGAGGATAGGGATAACCGGTGTCCGTCACGCCAAAGCGGGCCCGGCATGGCTCATCCGGATCCAGGTTCCACATTTTCAATTCGCCACCGCCCTGCGCCGCTTCCAGGCACACATTAAACGCGGTCACCGTCATGGCATCGGCAATTTCAAAATCATCCTGCTGCGCAAACTTAAGCTGGGCGCGGTCTTCATGCGGCATCAGCGACATGACACCGTTATCCAGCCAGCGACGGAACGTGGCAAAACAGGCGTAAGAATTCTTATAACGCGCCGGACCAAAATGGATGCCTTCATCAAGGAATAAATCTTCCAGCGTGCGGTTGAGGAACAGCGATTCGGTGGCATAACTGTCCGCGACGGACATCAGTTCTGCCACACTGGCGTTGACCCGGTTCACTTCCGCCATATAGTTTTCACCGTTACGTGAAAACTGCGTGGCGCCAATCTGATTGGTCAGAACAAAACCGTCATCGGCGCGGTTTCCGCCCCCGTTGCGATTGACCATCTGATTAAAGTTTTCAGCCACATCCTGACAGATTTTTTTATTCGCAAAATTACGGATGATATACAGAACATTACCCTGATGATGACCGTGCAGAATAATATTCTTGATAATGCTAAAATCGACACTATCAGGCTGCGTCTCTAAATAACCGAAATTATTTTTTACTGAACCGGACAATACTATCTCTTGCTGTTTTTCTGCCAATAACTCACTCATGATGTTCCTGCCAAAGAAATATTAAAATGATAAACGCACAAAAAATTGTTATTAAAAGGGTCTGTATAAATCAGATATCAGATGAATAAAGGCGAATACAGCATTCCCCCTTGTGACCATAAATTATTATCCCGGCGCGGCTGGTTAAGCTCTGAGTATTTGCCCAAATTACGCTGGAATATTTCCCCGTAATTGCCCACCTGATGAATGATCGCGCGGATAAAATCAGGACGCAGCCCCAGATTTTTACAATGCTGCTCTGACGGGTAAAGGAAGGTGTGCAGGTAACCCGTCGCCTCCTGACTCATTTCAAGAATGTTTTTGCTGGTGACCTGTAAGTTTTCCGCTTCTATCAGCGTACGCATGATCCAGGTCACTGCTTTCAGCCACTGCGTGTCATGAGAGGACACAGCAGGTGACATGGCTTCCAGCGAGATGCGATCCTGCAAGATAATATGCGCTTCTTTGTCTTGCAGCTGAGCACGTTCGCCGGCCAGCAAATAGGAATCGAGACAGTAGATATTGCATTCACCTTGCTGATAAGCCTGACGGGCCTGAGTAGGCGAATCAAACAGTCGGATCTCGCAGGAGAGATTTAAATGTCCAAAGTAACGTTTCAGGTTCTCTTCGGTGGTGGATCCGCGCATGGCCGCTATCCGGCGCTCGCGGGTATACAATGCCTGTTCAACGGGTTCGAGCAAATTACTCGCCGGCGTCATCAGCACTTCGCCATCAAACAGCATCGGATGAACAAAACTGACGTCTGACTCTGCTTCACGCTGGAAGGTAATGCTGGAATTAAATGACCCCAGGTCAATCACTCCGTCACGCAGCGCCCGAAACCGGTCACCGGACTGCAATGGCATATAATGAATTTTTCCGACATCACCTAATACTGCCACCGCTACCGCACGGGCTAAATCAATGTCGAACCCTTCCCAGCAATTGTGCAATACATTACGAAACGACAAACCTTTAAAACCCAGACTAACTCCAACATTCAGCACATCGTGCTGGCGTATCCGTTCAATAACCGTTTGGTCTGACATAGCTAACCCATTAAATAAATTGACTATTATGGCCAATTCTCACCAGAGATTGCCTCTGTTGAACATCATACGGCTTGATGATAATTTGGATAGATATTCCAGAAACAAAAGAGCTATGCGTGAAAAGCACAAATGAGTTAGCCGAACTACTTCCCAGTTTGTCCGTTTTTATCCAGGTGGTTGAAAAAGGGAGTTTTTCTTCGGCAGGACGGGAGACTTCGCTGGCACCCTCTTCGGTGAGCAGGATGATTGACCGGCTGGAGAAGCGCCTCAATGTGGTGCTATTTACCCGCTCGACCCGCTCTGTCGCCATAACCGAGGTCGGACTGGAAATTTACCAGCAGGCGCTGACGGTGCTATCGGCTACGCAGACACTTTTCTCCCGGGCTGATAGCTTCAGTGATACTCCTCAGGGTGTTTTGCGCATCACCGCGCCTAACACACTCGGTAAGATCCTTCTCACACCCTTTTTGCCCGGATTTTTACGCCGCTATCCCGAAATAAACGTCGAGCTGTCGCTGACCGATCGGGTCACGAATCTGACGCAGGACGCTTACGATCTGGCACTGCGCGTCACCGAAAGCCCGCCGGAGAATATGGTCGCCCGTGCCCTGATGCCTATTGATTACGTATTGGTTTGTGCTGCGGATTACGACGAAGCGCTGCCGGATTTCCCGGCAGGGCTCATCAAACACAATATTTTTTTCCCCGATGAACGGCAATTTCGCGGTCCATGGCGTTTCTGGCACAATGAAATCATGGAGACCGTGACGCTGGTTCCACGGCTGATGATCAATAACAGTGACGCCATGATTGATGCCATCTTGCAAGGTGTCGGCATTGCGCTGATCCCTACTTTCATCGCCAACCGCTATATCGCTAATGGTAAATTGCGTCGCGTCTTGCCTGAATGGCGGGTGGAGAATCCCCTGCCGCGCAACACCTACGCCATCACCCTGCCCAATAAACTGCTGCCGCTTAAAACAAGAGTGTTTATCGATGATTTTATGCAGTGGATTAAGGAAGAAGGAAAGGTGTAGACAGAGGCAAGAGGAATGGCGTTTACGTGGTCCAGCGTTTCGCCATTTACCCCGCTCCCGCCGCCCTTTCGCAGGGCGGGGCGTAAAAGCTGCACGATCTTTTCCCGTTACATCGCGCTTACATCAAAAAGTTGCGATCAGCATCCTTGCAGCCACCGGTCTTTTCCGCAAAACTGGTCAGTGTAAACGATTACCCTCACGGAAAATGGAAGTGTTATGGCAACGATTAAGGATGTAGCAAAACTGGCAGGCGTATCGGTTGCGACCGTTTCACGCGTGATTAACCATTCCCCGAAAGCCAGTGACAGTTCGCGGGAAGCCGTACAGAACGCCATGCAACATCTGCAATATCATCCGAATGCCAACGCCCGTGCCCTTGCCCAACAGGCAACCGAAACGCTGGGGCTGATCGTGGCCGATGTTTCCGACCCTTTTTTCGGCGCGATGGTCAAAGCCGTTGAACAGGTCGCGTACGCCACTGGCAATTTTTTGCTGATTGGTAACGGCTACCATAACGTTGAAAAAGAACGTCAGGCCATTGAGCAACTGATCCGTCACCGCTGTGCGGCGTTAGTGGTTCACGCCAAAATGCTGCCGGAAGATGAGCTGACCAGCCTGATGCAGCAAATCCCCGGCATGGTGCTGATTAACCGCACGTTGCCGGGTTTCGAACAGCGCTGTATTGCACTCGATGACCGCTACGGTTCCTGGCTGGCGACGCGCCACCTCATTCAGGCCGGCCATCAGCGCATCGCGATTTTATGTTCCAACCACGGCATTTCCGATGCCAGCGACCGGCTTCAGGGCTATATCGACGCCCTCACCGAACACAACATTCCGGTGGATGACAAGCTGATTGCGTACGCGCAACCCGATGAAATCGGTGGCGAAAAAGCCATGGCCGATTTACTGGGATTGGGCAAAGGATTTACAGCAGTGACCTGCTACAACGACCCGATGGCCGCCGGTGCGTTATCGGTATTAAGCGATAACAGTATTGATGTGCCGGGCGAAATTTCGCTGATTGGCTTTGATGATGTGCTGATTTCACGTTACCTGCGCCCGCGTCTGACCACCGTTCGTTATCCGGTGGTGGCGATGGCAAATCAGGCGGCGCAACTGGCGTTAGCGCTGGCAAATGGTCAGCCGTTACCGGAAACCACCCATATGTTCAGCCCGACGCTGGTACGTCGTCACTCGGTGAGCGGCCCGTCAAACACCTAGAGTGACTGGTGATAGACGCGTACCGGCTTGTCCGGATAATCCAGCGCATCGCCAATGTAGTTCCAGCCAAAACGCTCGTAATAGCCGGTAAATTCAGCGTAGAGATACAACTCCCGGAAGCCGCTGCGGCGGCTCTGTTCCAGCACAAAGGTCTGTAACTGCTGCCCCAGCCCGCACGAACGGAAATCCTCATCTACGTATAACGCCGCCAGCCACGGGGTAAGATCCTGACGGCTGATTAAATCGCAGCGCCACAGGCCCGCGGTTCCGGCCAGTTTATCGCCTTCGAGTGCGATAAAGGTTTGCGGCAAATCTGCGCCGGACAGGCTGCTTCGCACCACGCTGGCAAAAAACTCCCGGCTGTTTTCGCTGCCAAATGCCTGCCAAAGCCAGTCTGTGACCGCGTCCTGAAATTCGGGCCGTTCACTCAGGTTAATAATCTTCATCGTGTTCAGACCATCTTTCCCTGAAAAATCGGCACAGATTCAAACAGATAGCCGTCAAACTCCGGCGCATCCACATCCGACAATTCCATCAGCGTATTTTTCACATTTTCCATGTGCTGCCACATCGCCTGATACGAACCCATGACGTCGCGGCGGCGCAGTGCGGCCAAAATATTCTGATGATCAGCCAGCCATTTCAGGCGGTACCCGCGGGTGGCGATATGGCTGTGTAACTGTTTCCACAGCGGGCTGGAATCGCGGTGCATCCAGATATTTTTCACCGAATCGAGCAGCATCTGGTTTTGTGTCGCACCGGCAATCAGCAGATGGAACAACCGGTCATTATCGCCACTTTCGTCGTTGGCAACGATGGCGATTTGTTCCTGATCCAGCGTGCGGCGCAGATTTTCGATATCCGCTTTGGTCGCCATTTTGGCGGCAAACGCGGCAATATTGCTTTCGAGCAACTGCCGTGCCTGTAAGATTTCAAAGGGGCCGATCTGCCCCTGATACATCAGTTCGTCTTCGCCTTCTTCCTGTGAAGGAATGCGGATCACGTACACGCCGGAACCCTGACGGATATCCACCGTGCCCTCCAGTTCCAGCATCAGTAAGGCTTCGCGCACAATCGTCCGGCTGACGCCGTAGTTTTCCGCCATATTACGTTCGGGCGGCAGGCGGGATCCCACAGCGAAATGCCCTTGCTTGATTTGCTCACGCAGGTCATGCCCGATTTCCTGATACTGCTTTCTGTCCTGCGAAACCACACCTTTTTCCACACAATCACCCTGATGCAAAAAACAAAAAAGACCGGATGTTACTGTATCAGAGATAACGCCTGATCCAGCACTTTTGCACCGTTTAACGTGCCGTAAGCCACCATGTCGATCACCGCAATCGGAATGCCGTGCTCATCAGTCAGCTTTTTATTCTCCGCCAGTTTAAAACGTACCTGCGGGCCGAGCAGCACGACGACAATATCGCGGCCATAGGCTTCAAGTTCATCGCGCAGATTGTTTTCAGGGATCGCGTAAATCTGAAATTCCATGCCACGGGCAGCGGCTTCTTTTTCCATTTTGGTGACCACCAGCGACGTGGACATCCCTGCCGAACAGGCTAAAACGATTCGTTTCATAGTGTTTCCTTAGGTTATTTTTCCTGGTCATCGAGCGTTAAAGACAACACACCACTTTCACTGAGCGATTTAAACCAGTGAGATGATTTCTTCTGACGGCGATCGCGATTGTTCTCAAGATCAATCTCGATCAGCCCGTAACGGTTTTTAAAGGCGTTCATTGGCGAGACATTATCGGTAAAGGCCCAGAGCATATATCCCTGACAATTGGCGCCGTCTTCCCGCGCTTTTAATGTCCAGTAAAGATGCTCGGCAATAAATTCAATGCGATAGTTGTCCTGAATTTCCCCGCTGACGGCATCGCGAAACTGACCTTCATTTTCGATACCCATGCCGTTTTCAGCCACAAACCACGAAATATTTCCGTATTCCGCTTTAATGCGCATCGCCATGTCATAAATAATTTTCGGATAGATTTCCCAGCCTCGCGATTTATTCATCCGGCGTCCGGGCAATTCGAAATGTTCGTAGTAATACGCCGGATGGAATGGTGTGCCTTTATTCCATTCGCGGGACGGTGCTTTCACCCGGTGCGGATAATAAAGATTAATCCCCACTTCATCCACGGTGTTATGACGGATAACCGCCAGTTCCGCTTCTGTATAATCGAAATGTACACCGTGCTTTTCCAGTAATTCCAACAGTTCCTGAGGATATTCCCCGTTAATCATCGGATCCAAAAATACGCGGTTATAGAATAAATCGTATAAATACGCCGCCCGCTGATCATGCGCTGCCGTTGAGCGGGCGTAGGTCACTTCCGGATTTAAAATCACACCGACAGTGCCCGAGGCGTTATACCCTTTGCGATAAAACAGCTCGACGACTCTGGCGGTCGCCAGCACTTTGTGGTGATTCCATTGCATCCATTTCGCAGTGTTTTGCTCGAACGGCCAGCGGATGGCGTCCAGGTAGACGCGGGTCTGCACCACAACCGGTTCGTTGAAGGTAAACCAGCGGCTGACTTTTCCGGCAAAGCGTTCAAAGACTTTTTCCGCGTACAGCACGAACAGATCGACGACTTTTTTCGAGCTCCAGCCATCGTATTTTTCCATCAGAAACGCCGGTAATTCGTAATGCTCCAGGCACAGCATCGGCTCGATGCCATTGCGCTTCATCTCATCGAGCAGGTCGTCGATATACGCGGCGTACTCTTCATCGACTATGCCCAGTTCATAATCTGTCAGAAAGCGTGACCAGTTGACGGACGTGCGGTAATGGCTCAGCCCGCTGGCTTTCATCAGCGCAACATCTTCCTGATAGCGGTTGATGAAATCGGTGGCTTTCGCCGGGCCGTAACCGTTGTGCCAGACGTGGCGGTTATTTTTGTACCAGAGATCCAGATACGAATCCTGCCCGTCTTTTTTGCCGCTCCAGCCTTCGGTCTGCCACGCAGAGGCGGCGGCACCGAGAATAAATCCGTCTGGAATGGCGATTGAAACCTTGCTCATAACGTCCCTCTTTTTCCGGATGGTTTTACGCCGTGGCAGCCTGTTTCTGGCTCTGCTGCATGGCTTCCAGCTGCGCCTGATCGGCACGGCGCGCGGCCACTTTCACGAACGGCAGATAAATCAGCACCGCCACCGCGATGCAGCCAATTTGGGTAACCACCGCGCCCATGGAACCGGCTGTCGACAACCAGGCGTTGATGATCGGCGGCGTGGTCCACGGCACCATCACCACCGCACGTCCGGCGAATCCGAGGCTGGTGGCAAAGTAGCCGATGGTGCCGGTAATCAGCGGCGTGATGATGAACGGAATTGCCAGGATCGGGTTGAGCATAATCGGCATACCGAAAATCACCGGTTCATTGATGTTGAAGAAGCTCGGCCCGAGGGACAGTTTGGCGATTTCGCGCATCTCTTTACGGCGGGTAGCGATCATTACCGCCAGCAGCAAACCGATAGTGCAGCCGGAACCGCCGATGCTCATATACACATCCCAGAACGGCATGGTGATGATATTCGGCACTTCGTGGCCCTGCTCAAACGCAGTCATGTTAACCATGATTGCACCGAGCAACAGCGGTTCGCGGATCGGTTTAATCATCTGGTTGCCGTGAATACCAATCACCCAGAACAGCTGTGCGACAAACATCAGCAACAGAATACCCGGCAGGCTCTGCATCACCGATTCCAGCGGACGCTGGATCACCTGATACACCGCGTCATACAGATACATGCCGGTGACGCGGTGGAATACAAAGCCGAAGGTGGCGACGAGAACCACGGTAATAATGGCGGGGATCAGTGCCGAAAATGAGGCCGACACATTGGGCGGTACGCTCTCCGGCATTTTTATGCGCAGGCCGTTAACCCGTTCCAGACGGGAATAAATCTCGACCGACAGAATGGCAATAAACATGCCGAGGAACAGACTTTTCGTATCGGAGAACTGTTTTGCCAGCACATCTTTCACTTCCTGCATCTGGCCGTTGACCATCATATCGACGGTAGTCGGCGTGACGGCAATAAAACAAATCACCGCCAGCAGGCCGGGAAATAACGAGCGTGAGCCGTTAATTTTCCCGAGTTCGATACCAATTAAAAACACCGCACCGATGGTCAGAAAACTGAGCGTGGCGTAGTTAATACTGCTCATGATCGGTTTGAGCATGGCCAGCCAGGAGAACATTTCAAAGTGGGCTAATCCGTTTTTCGGATCCATCACCATATTTGAAATTAAAACTGAGAATGCCCCCACAATAATGACGGGCATTAACGTGATAAAAGACGCCTTAATAGCCATGATATATCTGAAGCTATTAAAGGTATTGGCGAATCCCCCCAGAGAATCGATAAAGCGGTCTTTCAGTGACATGACAGCACCTCATTTTCTTTTTTCTATACTGCACAGGTGTTGGTTTCGTCTTCACCTTTTATATTGAATGAGGAATAAAGGTGTCGCACGAAGCAGGGTCAGATTCCGGTTCTGTAAATCATCCTGTCGGCCATATTGCGGGAATAATTACGCAATGTGGCATGCCAAAAAATAGCGGAATACGAATTAATTTCTGTGACAGCGTTCTCACATGTGAATATTGGAATTCCAATATGATGAATTCACACTTTTCTGGTATACCAATTTGGAGTTTTCGATGGAATTCGATCTGGAACAAACGGTGATGGAGTTATTGATCAACGCCGGAGAAGCACGCTCTAACGCCATGATGGCGATTCAGCACGCGCGTAAAAAAGAGTGGGCGCAGGCCGATGCGATGCTGAAAGCCTCTGACGACGCGGCGCGTGTTGCGCACAAAGTACAGACACAACTGATTGGCCTGGATGAAGGCGTGGGCAAAATTCCGGTGAATCTGATCATGGTGCACTCGCAGGATCATCTGATGACCGCCATGCTGTGCCGTGATCTGGCAGAAGAGATCGTGTTACTGAGAAAAGAGATGTTTGATAAGTAAGCTCCCTGCTTTGCGAAGAAGTAAAGGCAACTCGATCGGCTCCCTCCCCTGCGAAGGGGAGGGCTGGGGTGGGGTATTAATGACAACTGGGTTGTTTGCTAAACCCCCTCCCAATCTCCCCCTTCGCAGGGGGAGGAGCAAAGCAGACCGTCGCTGATATTCAGGAGCAAAGATTACAGTTCTAAAGCAATTAACTCTTCCACCGTCTGCCTGCGACGAATCAGTCGTGGCACGCCATTCTCAAACAACACTTCCGGCAGCAAAGGACGGGTGTTGTAGTTGGATGACATCGATGCGCCGTAAGCACCGGTGTCGTGGAACACCAGATAATCACCGATATTGACCGGCGGCAGCGGGAAGGTTTCCACTCCGCCGCCTGCCTGCTGGGTGAACACGTCACCGGATTCACACAGCGGACCGGCGATCACGGCATCAGTCAGCGGTTGCCCGCTCACATCGCGACCATCGGCCGGTAACAGTGAAATATGATGATAGCTGCCGTACATCGCCGGACGCATCAGGTCGTTAAAGCCCGCGTCACACAACACAAAGTGACGGCTGCCCATGTTTTTTACCGCACGGATTTGTGCCACCAGCACGCCGGATTCCGCCACCAGGAAACGCCCCGGTTCGATCTCCAGTTTAATCTCATGCCCGAGATGCGCCGCAATCTGCTCACGCGCCCGGTTCCACAGGCCAAAATAGTGGCCGGTATCAATGGATTCTTCTTCAAAATGATACGGGATCGACAGACCGCCACCGGCGGAGATAGCTTCAATATCTTGTCCGGTTTCAATCACCTGACGCACCATCGCATCGCAAACCTGCTCAAGGTGACCATAATCCACGCCGGAACCGATATGCATATGAATGCCCACCAGTTTCAGACCGTAACGGGCGATCTCAGCCAGCGCCTGCGGTAAGTCGGCATACCAGATCCCGTGTTTACTGTTTTCACCGCCGGTATTGGTTTTCTGGCTGTGGCCGTGACCGAAGCCCGGATTAACACGCAGCCACACCGGATGGCCGGCTTTGTGCTGGCCAATCTGGCTGAGCATGTCGATGGAACCGGCGTTCACCGGAATATCCAGCGCTGTCACGCGTTCCAGTGTCGGCTGATCCAGTACGTCAGCAGTAAACACAATCTCGCTGTCTTCGCCGCCCGGAATAAAACCGGCCACCAGCGCACGTTCAATTTCGCCCAGAGAAACGGAGTCGACCTTCACTCCCTGCTCGCGCATCAGGCGCAGGATATGAATATTAGAACAGGCTTTCTGCGCAAAACGAATCACGTCAAACTGACGCAACTGGGCAATGCGCGCTTTGATAATCTCCGCGTCATACGCCCACACAGGGCAGCCAAATTGTTGCGGCAGAGCCCGTAAATTCGCGGCGTTAAGCGCGGTAGTCATGTCGTTCAGAGCGCGTGGCATAAGATTTTCCGTCAGGTGAATTCAGTTATATTTCCCTCAGTATGCCGCGTGGCGGACTGGCGATAAAATATCTATTTCAGGCCAGTCTATTCATTTATGATATGGACTCTTGTCATCGCTTAGCGGATGAAACCATGCCAGCCATTTCACTGCGCCATATCGAAATTTTTCATGCGGTAATGACCACCGGCAATCTGACCGAAGCTGCTGCGTTGCTCAATACGTCACAGCCGACGGTCAGCCGCGAGCTGGCGCGCTGCGAAAAGCTGCTGGATTTACAACTGTTCGAGCGCCTGCGCGGGCGGTTATATCCGACGGTGCAGGGTTTACGGCTGTTTGAGGAAGTGCAGCGGTCATATTACGGGCTGGACAGGATTATCAGCGCAGCGGAAGGCATCCGTCAGTTCGAGCAGGCGCAGCTGTCGATTGCCTGCCTGCCGGTATTCAGCCAGTCGCTGCTACCTGCGGTGTGTAAGCCGTTTCTTGACCGCTATCCTGACGTCAGTTTCAATATCGTGCCGCAGGAATCGCCGCTGCTGGAAGAATGGCTGTCGGCGCAGCGCCATGATTTAGGACTGACGGAAAATACCCAGACGCCCGCCGGGACCGAGCGGCAGACGCTGCTGACGCTGAACGAAGTGTGTGTGCTGCCTGCCGGACATCCTCTGGCCGCAAAACAGCGACTCACACCACAAGATTTCAGCGGGCTGAATTATATCAGCCTGTCGGCGACCGACAGTTACCGGCAACTGCTGGATACGTTATTTATGGAACAACAGGTTACACGGCGGCTGGTGATGGAAACCCACAGCGCCGCGTCGGTGTGCAGTATGGTGCGGGAAGGCGCGGGCGTGTCGATCGTCAACCCGCTGACTGCATTGGATTATTGTGACAACGGACTCGTCCTGCGGGAATTCAGCGTCGCCGTACCCTTTACCGTCAGCCTGATCCGGCCGTTGCACCGCCCCGCTTCGGCGCTGGTCACCACATTTATCGAACATTGCCATCAGCAGGCGCAACGCTTTGCCGGGCTTCTCGAGGCCGCGCTGATGCGCTGAACAGAAAAAAATAAGGCCACGCCGGAGAAATCCCGCGTGGCCTTTACGCTTTTCTGTGGCTGAATTACGCGGCCACTTTTTCCGCTTTCTTCGCCGCACGGCGGAAAGTGATCACACACAGTACGAAACCGATAGCGCCCAGTCCTCCCGCCGCCAGCGGCACGGTGCCCAGTCCCATTCCGCGTTCAATCACCGCGCCGCCCACCCAGGCCCCCAGCGCATTGCCGACGTTAAACGCCGCAATGTTCAGGGTCGACACCAGGTTTGGCGCGTTTTTACCGTAGGTCACCACGTTAACCTGCAACGCCGGAACCGCCGCGAAATTCACCATTGCCCAGATAAACAGCGTGATTTCCGCCGCCAGCAGATGCACGCTGGTATAGCTGAACAGGACGGAAAATATCGCGATCATCAGGAATGTCAGGGTCAGTGAAATACCCAGACGCCAGTCCGCCAGACGCCCGCCCAGTACGTTACCGATGGTCAGACCGAGGCCGATCAGCAACAGCGTCCAGCTGACACCGTGCTCAGACACGCCGGTGATTTGTGTCAGGATCGGCGCGATATACGTGAACAGCGCAAACATCGCCGCCGCAAAGAAAATCGTGATCGACAGCGACAGCCATAACCCCAGGCTGCCCAGCGCACGGATTTCCTTACGCAGATTGGTCGGCTCTTCTTCTTTCTTATCTGGCAGCTTTTTATACAGCGCGAACAGCGAGGCCACGCCAATCACCGCCACCACCCAGAACGTTGAACGCCAGCCAAAAGCCTGTCCGAGCGCGGTACCGAGCGGAACGCCCAGTACGTTAGCCAGCGTCAGGCCGGTGAACATCAGCGCCACCGCAGAGGCCCGGCGGTTAGGCGCCACCAGACTTGCCGCTACCACCGCGCCAATCCCGAAGAATGCACCATGGCACAGCGCGGTGATCACACGCGCCAGCATCAGGAAATCGTAGCTGTACGACAGTGCGCACATCACATTTCCGATGATAAAGATGCTCATCAGCAGCAGCAGGGTTTTCTTTCGCGGCAGTTTTGCCGTCAGCACGGCCATGATCGGTGCACCGATCGCCACGCCCAGCGCGTATCCGCTGATTAACCAGCCTGCAGAAGGGATACTGACATTCAGATCCCCCGCCACGTTAGGGAGCAACCCCATGATGACAAATTCAGTAGTACCGATGGCAAACGCGCTGAGCGCCAGTGCCAGGAGTGCGACAGGCATAAAAACTCCGGATATTATCGTTATGATTAAAGGCTCCGGCATTGCGCCGGAAGGGCTTAAATACCACGTTGATCACACTTTTGACCAGACGCAGTCTGTGCCCTTACTGCCTGAAAATCACCCGATATCCGTATTAATCTTTACATAACAATACATTGTATAACATGCAGCAAAGCGAAAAAGGAACCGTTCCCAGGGTGGCATCGCCTGCCAGCGGCTCAGTGTTTTTCATCCTTCAGCGACAGCCAGCGCGGATGACTTTTAAACCACTCCACCAGAAAATCGAGCAGCGCACGCAACGCCGCAGGCATTTGCCGCCGTGACATGTAAATCGCATAAATCCCCATCTCCTGTGGCTGCCACTCGCTGAGTAAGGCTACAAGCTGGCCGCTGGCAATCAGCGGTGCCGCCGAATAATAGGGCTGCATGACGATCCCCGCGCCTTCCACCGCGCCGGTAAGTAGTACCAGCGATTCGTTGGCACTGAGGTTTCCGCTCACCGGAATCGCGACCTGTTCCCCCTGGCGTTCAAACTGCCACAGGCTTTTGCCGAACCAGGTGTACGTCAGACAATTGTGCACCGCCAGATCCTGCGGATGTTGCGGCGTGCCCTGCGCGGCAAGATAAGCCGGAGATGCACAGACGACCGACGGACACAGCGCCAGTGGCCGGGCGATCAGGTTAGGATCCAGATCGTTGGTGATGCGCAGCGCCAGATCGATCCGGTCTTCCACCAGGTTGATCGCCCGGCTTTCCAGCTGAAGATCAATGCTTACCTGCGGATGTCGCCGCAAAAACTCGCTGACCGCAATCACCACCGCACCCTGCCCGAACGACGGCGAGCAGCTCAGACGCAGCAAGCCGCGTAACGCTTCATTTCCTGTGTCCGCCACGCTGCCCATTTCCGCCGCCACCGACAGCATTTTCCGGCAGCGCGCCAGCGTATTTTCGCCCGCATCCGTCAGGCTGAGTTTGCGGGTGGAACGGTGCAACAGGCGTGCGCCCGACCACTTTTCCATCTCCGACAGATAACGCGTCACCATTGCCCGCGACATATTCAGCGATTCGGCGGCACTGACCATGCTTCCCCGTTCAACAATGGCAACAAACACTTGTGCAGCGGTAATTCTGTCCATGATTCGTCCGGTTTATGCAACAAACAGTTGCGCATTATCCGGTTTTTCCTGCGGATTATGCAACGTACAGTAGAGTCTTACTGAACGTGATTATTTATGCTTCTGAGGAAATATTATGCAACTCAAACACCTGACGTTAATCGCCGCGCTGCTGGGCAGCAGCCTGTCTGCTCACGCCGCCAGTGCACTGAAAATGGACGTGTATAACCCCGGTGAAAAAAGCGTTTTCCCGGTTTCTTCTGAAATTATTACCGGCGACAAAGAAGCGGTTTTGATCGACGCACAGTTCCAGCGTAATGACGCCGAAAAACTGGTGGAGATGATCAAAGCCACCGGCAAGAAACTGACGACCGTGTACATCAGCCAGTCCGACCCGGATTATTACTTCGGGCTGGATGTCATTCATGCCGCCTTCCCGGAAGCAAAGATCATCGCCACGCAGGCAACCCTCAATCAGATCAACGCCACTAAAGACGGCAAAGTCGCGTTCTGGGGCCCGCAGCTTAAAGACAACGCGCCAAAATCTGTCGTGGTTCCCGAAGCGCTGCAAGGCAAAACGTTTGAACTGGAAGGGCATAAATTTGAAGTGAAGGGTGTGGACGATGAGCGGACGTTTGTGTGGATCCCGTCGCTGAAAGCAGTGGTGGGCGGTGTACTGGTGAATGGCAATAACATGCATGTCTGGACAGCAGATACGCAAACGCCGACCTCGCGTAAACAGTGGGTAGAAGCACTGGATGAAATTGCCGCTCTGAAACCGGAAACCGTGGTGCCGGGGCATTACCTGCCGGGCGCGCCGAAAACGTTGGAATCGGTGAAATTCACCCGCCAGTATCTGCTGACGCTGGAAAAAGAATTACCGAAAGCGAAAGATTCCGCCGCGCTGATCGCCGCCATGAAAAAACATTATCCGCAACTGAAAGAAGAATCTTCTTTAGAACTGAGCGCAAAAGTATTGAAGGGCGAAATGAAGTGGCCGCAGTGAATATGACCTGAGTCGGCGCCCTCTTCGGCTAAAGGCATACGTCGAGCGGCTCCCTCCCCTGCGAAGGGGAGGGTTGGGGTGGGGTATTACAGCAAAATCAAAAAGTTGAAATGTACATTGACGAGGTGCTCCCCCTTAATACCTACTGCGTCACCCGCACAAATTCGCCTTCGGCCTGCACGTTGTGACCGAAACCGCAGTCATGGGTGGTGTGAAGTTTAACGCTCTGTGGCGTGAAGTTCATGTCAACGCTGCACTCGCCGCCCGCAACGGCGGCATCGTCAGTTTCATGGTAAATCGCGTGGTTATCTTTAATGGCCGTCACCACTGAAAATTCGCCCATGTTCGGGCCATAATAGAGCGACATCTGCCCCATATATAATCCACTGAAATCGATTTTAAACTGCGCCTCTTCGGCCTTCACTTCGAGGATATTCCAGCTGCCAAATCCCGCATATTGCCAGTAAATCCCTGCCGGACTTTCCGCTGGCGGCAAGGCAGCCAGTTTTGGCTGCATCTGGCTCAGGTTGTATTGTGATTTTTTGTCAGCAGGTGCCAGCATCAGCCAGGCTTTGGCTTTCAGATAATCGCCCTGCTTTATGTAGGTCAGCGCAATGTTGTTGTAGGCCGTGGCGATCTGGTCTTGCGGCTTATGGCAAAACTCACTCCAGGCGACCTGATTACGGAAAATGTCCCGGGCTTTGCCCATATCGCCCTGCTGGTAAGCCACTTTTCCGGCAGCGGCATAAATTCCGGCTTTAACACAATCGGCATTGATATCCGGTTCATCAATCTGGGCAAACGCCTGAACACTGGCAAAACATCCTGCCACCAGCAGTAAATTCACTGCGACTTTCATCAAACATCCTTCTACTTTTGTGGTCTACAGAGCTTCGTGCTGGAAAAACATCCTTACAAGTGGCTCATTGCCCTATCGCACTGAGCCACTCATTCTGGGATGATTGGCTTTACAACATATCGATTACACATGGCTATTATGACTAAAAAACCTGGGAAATCGGCGCAATGGGGCGCCGTCTGGCAGTTAATTAAGCCTTACTGGCGCTCAGAAGAAAAGTGGCGTGCCTGGGGCATGTTGACCACAATTATCATCCTTTCGCTGGCCGGTGTGTACCTCAGCGTACAGTTTAACGAATGGAACCGTGTCTTTTATGACGCGCTGCAAAACAGAAACTATCCGGTTTTCAAAGCCCAGTTGTGGAAATTTACCTGGCTGGCGCTGCTGTTCATCGTTATCGCCATCTACAGGGTTTATCTGACGCAGGGCCTGCAAATGAGCTGGCGGCGCTGGATGACAGAAGAGTATATGGAGAAGTGGCTGACCAATCACGCCTATTATTACACGGAGTATCAGCATCAGGTGGATAACCCCGATCAGCGTATTTCCGACGACCTGAATGCTCTGACCAGCGGGACTCTTTCTCTGGTGCTCGGTCTGCTGTCGAGCGTGGTGACGCTGTTCTCGTTCGTGTTTATTTTGTGGTCCATCAGCGGGCCGCTGAATTTTATGCTCGCGGGCCATCATTTTGAAATTCCCGGCTACATGCTGTGGTTTGCGCTGCTGTATGCCGCCATCGGCTCCTTCATTATCTGGTATATCGGTAAGCCACTGGTAAGACTCGGATTTAATCAGGAATGGTTCGAGGCGAACTTCCGTTTTGGCCTGATCCGTATTCGTGAAAACAGCGACGCTATCGCGCTCTATCACGGGGAGAAAAACGAGCATGACCAGCTGACCGGCAAGTTTGAATCCATCAAAACCAACTGGTGGTCAATCATGCGCGTGACCCGTCGTCTGAACGTCGCGACCAACTTTTACGCACAGTTTGCCAATATCTTCCCGATCCTGGTGGCCTCGCCGCGCTATTTCGCGGGTGCCATTCAAATGGGTGCGCTGATGCAGATTGCTTCAGCGTTCGGTCAGGTACAGGGCGCGTTGTCCTGGTTCATCGATGCCTTTACCGATCTGGCAAACTGGAAAGCCACGGTTAACCGTCTTGCCGGTTTTAATGCGGCAATCGATCAGGTTAACGCTCAGCCGCGCGGTATCAGCGTAGGCAAAAGCACCGAACACGCCTTACAGCTTGATAAACTGACGCTGAACCTGCCGAACGGTAATCCGCTGTTTTGCAATATTTCTGCTGCCATGCAACCGGGCGAACGCGTGCTGATTGCCGGGCCTTCCGGTTGTGGTAAATCAACGCTGCTGCGTGCAATTGCCGGTATCTGGCCTTACGGCTCCGGCCATATTGCGCTGGCGGAGGGTAAGCGTTATCTGTTCCTGCCACAGCGCAGTTACATTCCAATTGGCACGTTGCGCGATGCGCTCAGTTATCCTGACGCCAGCCGTGAATATACTGATGAACGGTTGCAACAGGTGCTGACACAATGCCGTCTGTCACATCTGGCGGCGGTAGAAATTCTGGATGATTACGCCAACTGGAGCCAGCGCCTCTCGCCGGGTGAACAGCAGCGGCTCTCCTTTGCCCGTGCGCTGTTGATCAAACCCGATACGCTGTTCCTCGACGAAGCCACCAGCGCACTGGATGACGAAACCGAACAACAGGTATACGCTCTGCTGCTGAGCGAATTGCCGGACACCTCGGTTATCAGTGTGGCGCACCGGAATTCGGTCGCAAAATATCATCAGCACTGCTGGCGTTTCAAAAATCAGGAAAATGGCCCGTGCGGATTCACTTCCACTGCGCTGTTGCCTGAATAACGCCTGATTCCGGCGAAAAGGTTTCAAAATGCAGAAAGGTTGCTGATGTCAGCAACCTTTATTTTTTGTGTGTGCTGAAACCCATTTTGGGCAGAAAACCAACAGGGTGGCTGGCTGGTTTGTATAGCTGACTATACAATCATTCTTAAGTGAAATTGAAACGGATCGGAGGTAAGGGTTAATGAAGATAGATAAAAATTCGTTCACACCGCTTTATCTGCAAATTGAGCAGCAACTTACCGAAAAAATCAGCACCGGTGAAATTCGCCCCGGTGATCCGATCCCGACCGAAGCCGCTATGTGCGAGATCTATGGCGTATCACGCATGACCGCGCGAAAGGCCGTGGATTATCTGGTGCGTCAGGGGCGTGTGGCCCGTTTTCGTGGTCGCGGCACCTTTGTGGTTGAACCGCCAAAACAGCAGAAAATCATTCTGCCGCTCGACCGGCATCTCACCGCCAGCGAAGTCGCCCAGGAAAATAATCAGCGCATTGAAAATCAGGTGCTGGAATTTCGCCGTATGCCTGCCAGTGAAGACATCGCCCGCGAGCTGAATATTCGGCCCGGTACTGAAGTTTATTTTATGATCCGCCTGCGTCTGCTGGGTGATGAGCCGTTTGTGTATGAACAATGCTGGATGCTGTGCGACCGGTTCCCGGATATCACCCGCGCCGCCATGACCTCGTCAAAATATGCCTATATCCGCTCGAAAGGTTTCCAGCCTGCGGGCAGCACCAAACTGATTTCGGCAGAACTGCCGTCCAACGAGATCCGCCTCGCGCTCAACCTGTCACGCGACCAGCCGGTGCTGCATTCTCACGCGATTGTGTCGTTCACTGACGGCACGCTGTTTGAAGTGTCTGATGTTTACTACAACCAGAAAAACTATGGCTTCAGCGTCCATGCCAAAGTTAAAGTTTAAGCGCCGTCAGGCAATGCCCGACAACTCCGCCTTCACCAGATTTGCCACCTGTTCAACCTGCGGGCCATAAATGACATGCACGTCCGTTTCGGTGATGCGTTTCACCCCCATCGCGCCGGTTTTCATTAATGTGCCATCCTGTACCTGAGTCATATCTTTCACCTTCACACGCAGACGGGTGAAACAACAATCAACCGCCGTAATATTCCCCTCGCCGCCCAGTCCGATGATAATATTTTTGGTTTTTTCGCCCGTACCCTGCGCCGGTTTTGCACGTTCTTCGGCATCATTTTCATCCTCACGTCCCGGCGTTTTTATCTGCATCCGCAAAATGACCCAGCGGAAGGTGAAGTAATACAGCGGTGCATAGAAAATGCCGAGGATCAGCGGATACCACCAGTGCGTGCGGCTGCCGCCGAGCACACCGAAGATCAGGAAGTCGATCGCCCCGCCCTGCACGTTACCGATCATCACATGCAGCATCTGCATTAACACAAACGACACACCGGTCAGCACCGCGTGCAGGATGTACAGCACCGGCGAGACGAAAATAAAGCAGAACTCAAGAGGTTCAGTGATCCCGGTGGTGAACGACGCCAGCGCGCCCGCCAGCATCAACGCTTTCACGCGGCCTTTGTGTTCCGGCCGTGCGCAGTGATACATCGCCAGCGCCGCCGCGGGTAACCCGAACATCATCACCGGGATTTTCCCCTGCGCCAGGAAGCGCGTCGCCTGCTGCGTGACCGCATCAGGGATCAGGCCCGGATTCGCCAGTGCAGCATTAAAGATGTTCAGCGCGCCGACAATGCTCTGGTTATCCACTGTTGTCACGCCGCCGATGGGCGTAAAGCGCACGGTTTCATTAATGATGTGATGCAAACCGGTTGGGATCAGCAAACGTTCTGACGCAGCATAAATAAAGGTACCGATCTCGCCCGTGCGCCCGATCAGCTCGCCGATCCACTGGATCCCCAGCGCAACAGTCGGCCAGATCAGCGACATCAGCACACCGACGATCGGCAGCACCAGCACGGTGATAATCGGCACAAAACGCCGCCCGCCAAAAAACGCGATCGCCGTCGGCAGCACGATGGTATAGAAACGATTGTGCAGCCACATGGTGATTAACCCGACCAGCACCCCGCCCAGCACGCTCATGTTGTAGGTGAAAATCCCCAGCGTGTTGGTGAATTCGGCGGCGTAAATCATCGCGTCGCTTTCGGTCATGCCTTTTGCAGTGAGTTTGGCGACGGTAATGGTTTCCGGCGTAATACCCTGCGCCAGCAGGCTGTAATTCACCCCGACGTGCAACCCGACAAAGCCGATCACAGCCGAAAAGGCCGCCGTGGCCTTCTCTGCATTAGCCAGCCCCATTGCCGTGGCAACCGCAAAAAACAGCGGCAGGTTGGCAAAAAGCGCACCCGACACCTGGCGGATAAAGCCGATCACCAGTTGCAATGTTTTCATCTGGGTAAAGGTTTCACCGGTCACCGCCGGGTTCTGCAACGCGGCGGCCAGACCTAAGAAAATCCCGGCGGCGGCAATCACCGAGATAGGTGTCATCAGGGCTTTCCCCAGATCGTGTACCTTGCTGCCAAGTTTTATCATCTGTCTTCCCTCAATTCGCTGGCTAAAAATAAACCGTTAATTGAGTTAAGTCACAGAATGTATAGTTGTATAGACATAACAGTCAGGAGTATGAAAGGGATCACAGTTTTGCGGGAGGAAAGCAGGTGTGGAGGTAAAACAAAAAAAAGCCCACATCGGACTGTGGGCGCGGGGGTTGCAACTGGCCGTTGTTCAGAACGGCTGGCAACAAGCAAATGTGAGAACTGCTTGCTCTCGGCTCTTAAGGTAACGGCTGTGACCGGGATCCTTCAGCCTTTTCTGGTAAGGAGCAGGTTAAAATGTATAAATTTGTTTGATTTACTTCACACTTTTTTAACACCCAACAATTCATTCACTTTTAGAATATTCATCTGTTAATTATTCTTAGAGCATATTAATTAGTTTACTAAGTAACTAGTTTCCTGCTATTTTGCACTGCACGAAAAGATCAAAACCACACAATAATAAGGGGTTATACAGCAACATTTCTCTCATATTTTGAAATATCGAAACATGGGTGATGACAATATCCTTACACCGGAAAACCGGGCGCTCTCGTATAGTGGAGGACTTGTTGAGAATGGTTATTCTCAATTCCCCAAAAAGAGTGAATTCTATGCGCCTCAAGTTACTTTCTGTCAGTACAGTGGTACTGCTTTGTGCATGTGATGGTTCCGCCAGTTCTGCTTCCCCGGCAGCACAGACCCCTGCGGTGAATGTCGTTACTTTGCACAGCCAGCCCGTCACCCTGACCACCAGCCTGCCCGGCCGCACCACTGCCGTACGCAGCGCGGAAGTCCGTCCGCAGGTGAATGGCGTGATCCAGAAACGCCTGTTTGTGGAAGGCAGCGAAGTCAAAGCCGGTCAGCAGCTTTATCAGATTGATCCCTCAACCTATCAGGCGACATTTGACCGCGCCATGGCGACCTGGAAAAGCGCCGATGCGACCGCCCGCCGCTACAAGCCGCTGGTTGAGGCGCAGGCCGTCAGTCGTCAGCAGTATGACGATGCCGTCGCTGCCGAACGGGAAGCCGCAGCGGATGTCGAAACCGCCCGTGTCAATCTGCAATACACCAAAGTGTACGCGCCGATCTCCGGTCACATAGGCCGTTCGATGTATACCGAAGGTGCGCTGGTCACCAGCGGCCAGACGGCGTCTCTGACCACCATCGATCAGCTCAATCCTATTTATGTCGATGTGAACGAATCCTCGCTGGACGTGCTGAAACTGCGCCGTGCGCTGGCTTCCGGTAAGTTGCAAAGCGCCGGTGACAACGCCGCCCAGGCCACCCTGACGCTGGAAGACGGCAGCAAATATGCCCTGCCGGGCAAGCTGGAATTCTCCGAAGTCACCGTGTCGCAAAGCACCGGTTCCGTCACCCTGCGTGCCTCCTTCCCGAACCCGCACGATGAATTGTTACCGGGGATGTTTGTTCACGCCCAACTGCAACAAGGCATTGATGACAAAGGCATTCTGGTGCCACAGGAAGCCATCATGCATGACGTGAAAGGCGCGCCGTATGTGTACGTAGTGAACGCCGATAACACGGTCGCACAGCGTTCCATCACCACCGGTCAGATGATGAACGGCAACTGGCTGGTGAATCAGGGCCTGAACGATGGCGACAAAGTGATCACCGACGGATTACAGAACGTCAGGCCGGGTGCCAAAGTGAATGCCACCGAGCGTAAAGCCAGTGCCCCTGCCGAACAGGCTAATCTCGCGATGACCGATCCTTCCGCGCAATAGGTGAGCTGAATGTCTACTTTCTTTATTAACCGCCCTATATTCGCCTGGGTTGTCGCCATCGTCATCATGCTCGCCGGTGCGCTGTCGATCATGAAACTGCCGATCAGCCAATACCCGAATATCGCGCCGCCGGCAATTTCCGTCAGCGTCACCTATCCGGGTGCGTCAGCGGAAACCGCCCAGAACACTGTGGTTCAGGTCATTGAACAGCAACTGAACGGGCTGGATAACCTGCGCTATATCGAATCGCAAAGTAACAGCGACGGCAGCGCCACCATCATTGCCACCTTTGATCAGGGCACCAACCCGGATATCGCGCAGGTTCAGGTACAGAACAAAGTGTCTCTGGCCGAATCGCAACTGCCGACCGAAGTAGTCAATCAGGGGATCCGTATTGCCAAATATCAGGCCAACTTCATGCTGCTGGTCAGCCTGATTTCGACCGACGGTAAAATGAGTAACTCGGATCTGAGTAACCTGCTGGTGACCAAACTTGAAGACCCGATCGTGCGTACCAAAGGCGTCGGCGACTTCCTGCTGCTCGGTTCAGAATACGCGATGCGTATCTGGCTCGACCCGGCAAAACTGTATAAATATCAGCTGGTCCCAAGTGATGTCAGCACGGCCATAGAAGCACAAAACGTGCAGGTATCGTCCGGTTCCCTCGGCGGCCTGCCGACGGTCAAAGACAGCAAACTCAGCGCAACGATCATTGGTAAAACCCGTTTCGACAGTATTCATCAGTTCAAAAACGTACTGCTGAAAGTGAATGCAGACGGCTCTCAGGTGCGTCTCAGTGATGTCGGCAACGTCGATCTGGGGCCGGAAAGTTATTCCATCTCCTCGACCTTTAACGGCAGACCGTCTACTGCTATCGCCCTGCGTCTGGCAAGCGGCGCGAACGTGCTGGACACCGACAGAGCAGTAAGAGAAACCATCGCCGGGCTGGAAGATTCTCTGCCCGCCGGCGTGAAAGTCGAGTTCCCGTACCAGACCGCGCCGGTGGTCAGCGCGTCGATTGAGGAAGTGGTGAAAACGCTGATCGAAGCCATCGTGCTGGTGTTCTGCGTGATGTTGCTGTTCCTGCAAAATCTGCGCGCGACGCTGGTGACCACGCTGGTGGTGCCGGTGGTTCTGCTCGGGACATTCGGTATTCTGGCGGCAGCGGGTTATTCCATTAACACCCTGACCATGTTCGGGATGGTGCTGGCGATCGGCCTGCTGGTGGACGATGCCATCGTGGTGGTGGAAAACGTCGAACGCGTGATGACGGAAGAAAAGCTCTCACCAAAAGACGCCACCATTAAATCGATGAAACAGATCCAGGGTGCGCTGTTTGGTATCGCCCTGGTGCTGTCTGCCGTGCTGGTGCCGATGGCCTTCTTCGGCGGCTCGACCGGGATCATCTACCGTCAGTTCTCGATCACCATCGTGTCTGCCATGGCGCTTTCGGTGCTGATGGCGCTGATTTTCACCCCGGCGCTGTGTGCCACTATCATCAAACACAATGACGAGGAGAAAGCCCAAAAAGGCTTTGCGGGCTGGTTTAACCGTAACTTCGATAAAGGCGCGATGCGCTATACCCGCGCCGTCGGCACGGTGATCTCCCGCCGCCGTCTGTTTATGGGCATCTACCTGCTGATCGTCATCGCCACCGGTTTTATGTTCACCCGCGTGCCGACCACCTTCCTGCCGGATGAAGATCAGGCCGTAATGTTTGTTCAGGCGACGTTGCCCGCCAACGCTTCGGCAGAACGAACCCAGCAGGTGCTGGATAATGTCCGGGAATACCTGATGACGCAGGAAAGCGGCATCGTTTCCTCGGTGTTTACCGCCAACGGCTTCAGCTTCGCCGGACGAGGCCAGAACGTCGGGATTGCGTTCGTACAGCTGAAAACCTGGGCAGACCGCCCGGCCGCCGCGCAAAAAGTTCAGGCGCTGGCCGGTCGTGCGATGGCGCATTTCGCGACGATCAAAGACGCCCGCGTATTTGCTTTCGTTCCGCCAGCGGTCATGGAACTCGGTAATGCCACCGGCTTCGACTTCTTCCTGCAAGACACCAACGGCAAGGGGCATGAAGCCCTGATGGCCGCGCGTAACCAGTTCCTGCAACTGGCTTCGCAGGACAAACGCCTGACGGCTGTGCGTCCGAACGGGATGGAAGATGAGCCGCAATATCAGCTGGAAATTGACGATGAACGTGCGCAGGCGCTGGGTCTGAGCCTCGATGACATCAACAACACCTTGTCAGCGGCCTGGGGGTCAGCGTATGTGAATCAGTTCATGTACAACGACCGCGTGAAACGTGTTTACATCCAGGGCAAGGCGGCTTCCCGCGTCACGCCTGAAGATCTGAACAACTGGTATTTCCGTAATTCCAGCGGCGATATGGTGCCGTGGAGCGCCTTCGGCAGCGGCAAATGGGTGTACGGCTCACCGCGTTATGAGCGTTTCAACGGCGTGTCTTCTGTCGAACTGATGGGTTCACCGGCACCGGGCTACAGCTCAGGTGATGCCAACGAGGCGGTGATGGAAATCGCGGCCAAACTGCCACCGGGTTACAAAGTGGCATGGCATGGTCTGAGCTATGAAGAGAAGCTTTCCGGCTCACAAACCCCGGCGCTTTACAGTCTGTCGATGATCGTGGTGTTCCTGTGTCTGGCAGCGCTGTACGAGAGCTGGTCAATTCCGTTCTCCGTCATGCTGGTGGTACCGCTGGGGATTTTAGGCACCATCGGTGCCGTGCTGCTGCGTGGCTTGTCGAATGACGTCTTCTTCCAGGTTGGCCTGCTGACGACCGTCGGGCTGGCAGCGAAGAACGCCATATTGATTGTCGAGTTCGCCAAAGAGTTGCATGAGAACGAAGGGATGTCGGTCACCCAGGCGGCCATCGAAGCAGCCAAACTGCGTATCCGGCCAATCATCATGACCTCAATGGCCTTTATCCTCGGCGTATTCCCGCTGACGATTTCCAGTGGCGCGGGCGCGGGCAGCCAGCATTCCATCGGGACGGCGGTGGTCGGCGGCATGCTCACGGCGACCTTCCTGGCGATCTTCTTCGTGCCGATGTTCTACGTCACGGTGGTGAATCTGTTCACCCGCAAATCGAAAAAACACGATAAGGCGCTTCCTGCACCAGAGGCCACACACCATGAATAAACCGCATTTCGCACTGTCGCTTGTCAGCGCGTTTTCACTCACCCTGCTGGCGGGCTGTACCCTGGAACCTGATTATCAGCGCCCTGCACTGCCGGTCGCCAGCAACTGGGATGGCGCGAAAACCAGCGCTGCGCAGGATATCGGCTGGAAAGCCTTCTTCAATCAACCGGCGATGAAGCAGCTGATTGGCATGTCTCTGGCTAACAACCGCGACCTGCGGGTCGCGGCATTAAACGTCGATACCGCACGCGCTACCTTCCAGATTGACCGCGCCGCTCTGCTGCCGACACTCGACGCCAGCGCCGGTGAAACTAACCAGCATCTGCCGGGCGGATTGTATTCAACACAAACCAGCGGACCAGTGACGTATCAGCAATACAGTGCCAATCTGGGCGTAACCTCTTATGAGGTTGACCTGTTTGGCCGCTTACGCAGCCTGCGCGATCAGGGGCTGGAAACTTACCTGGCGACAGAAGCCACGCAGCGCGCCACGCAAATCTCGCTGGTGTCTGAGGTCGCTTCCGGCTATCTGAGTCTGGCGGCGGATAACGATCTGCTAAAACTGGCAATCAGCACCGCCGACAGTCAGAAAAAATCGTACGAACTCACCAAACGCAGCTACGATTCCGGCATCGACACCTCACAGGATCTGGTGCAGGCCGAAACCACGGTGCGCGCGGCGCAGGCCGATATCGCCCAGTACACACGCCAGGTGCGTCAGGACGTCAACGCGCTGACCCTGCTGGTCGGCACCACCATCCCCCAGAGTTTGCTGGCGAACGCCACCCTGCAACAGGACTGGAAATTCCCGCAGACACCGGCCGGTTTGCCCTCTGATCTGCTGACCCGCCGTCCGGATATTATTTCCGCTGAACATACGCTGAAAGCTGCCAACGCCAATATCGGCGCGGCGCGGGCGGCGTTCTTCCCGAGCATCACGCTGACCGGCACGGCAGGCACTGAAAGCGGCAGCCTGAGTAAACTGTTCGATGGCGGTACCGGCGCGTGGTCATTTATGCCTTCGGTTAACATCCCGATCTTCGACGGCGGCGTGAATCAGGCCAATCTCGACATCGCGAAGGACACCAAAAAAATTGATATCGCTAACTATGAGAAAGCGATTCAGACGGCATTCAAGGAAGTGTCCGACGGCTTAGCTGGTCAGGCGACTTACAAAGACGAACTGCGGGCCCGCCAGCAGGACGCCGACGCCAACCAGCGCAACTTCGATCTCTCGCAGATGCGCTTCAAAGGCGGTGTCGACAATTACCTCAGTGTACTGGTCGCACAGCGCTCCCTGTACTCTGCTCAGCAAACACTGATCACCACCCAGCTTGCCCAACTGAATCAGGACATCAGTTTGTATAAAGCCTTAGGGGGCGGCTGGAAGGAGTGATTTTTGAGTGAATGGAAACGCCGACGGAAGTCGGCGTTTTTCGCATCCTTTTTGAATCTTGTCTGATAAACAATCCTTAGCACATATCACCATCCCAGATCGTGCTTCAACTCCTCAATCGTTGCGACACTTTCAACACCAATTCCATTTTCCATATCACGAATGGCCTGAAGTGTTTTTGCATTAGGCTGCAACAAATCGACGGGTAGCTCAGCATTCACAGCCAACCTATTTACAACCATTCGAATGATTGTCGAAAGATCCAACCCCATTGCCTTTGCGTTTGCCATTGCAGCAGCCTTTGACGCTGAAGTTACTCGAGCTCTGACAACAGTGTCAGTCATAAAACCTCCGGATCAATTTTGTCGTGTAGCTACATTGTAGCCCTCATGTAGCCACTGAACAAAATGTATTCACTTACAGAGCAGTGTGCAGAATATAGATTACTGTTTTATCAGCAACTCTGTACTTTCATCGCTGCGGCAAAGCTTCCAAAAAAGCTCATCGTCACTCAGGATTTCGCTGAATTCCGAATGACTTTCACTACCAACTCCTCCCGCGCATCAAAATAACGGCTCGGCCAGATCACGCTCGGATGCACATCCAGCGCCTGTGCAATCACCTTCTCCCCTTTCGGCCATGACCGCGACAGCGCATTCGACAACGTCGATGAACTCAATCCCGCACTGCGCGATACCGCTGCCAGCGTCGTACCCCGTTTTCCGGTGCACCCACCTCGGGTGGCATTAGCTATTCTTTACCTGTGGGAAATGTGCCGCAAATAAAAACGGTGGTCATGCACAACAACGGTCATTCCATGAATCTCGGTAGATAATGTTTCCGTCAGTGTACTTCCATGTGATCGCCTCATAACGTAACTCTAGCGTTTCCAGATGCGTGCTGCTCATGCCGCCTGGAGCCAGGTAGGGTGAAATTGTCGTGATTTTGACGTTATCCAGGATGATATTGAAATACTCGGCCTCGATGCCAGATTCCAAGATGCGGTACATCTTGATTATTGCCTTCTTCATGGTTCGGCCTTCACACACTGCTCGATACAGGAGAGGCGTAGTCTGATCGAATTCTTTCACTATCGTGATAGGCCGATGAACGCGCGTACCCGTGAGTTTTCCGCATTGAGAATCAACGGGGATAGTGACACCGTGGGAGAATGATTTCAGCTCAATGGAACCTAAACGCAGTGGCATCATGCAGCTACCGACAACCGGAGAACCATTTTCATCTTCAAGCCATAAGTGAGCGGGTGTGGACATTCAATTTCCTTATCAGTGATAATTTAACAGCGGTTAATTTTTCGACCGTCACCATTTACAGTAACGTATAAAAATAACAATCATAACTATGGCGAATACGCCTATCGGCCAGACGGGACTATCAGGAAAAAAATAACCCTGAAATAGTGCGAAAATAATCGTGAGAACCACAGGCCCGTACAGTGATGATAAAAACGCTAGTTGCCACAGTAGAAATTTCTTTAGATATTTAATCATGGTTATCGAATCATTCGAGTAATGATACTTGCGATGTTGGAATCAGACCATTGCACTTCAAGTGCACCCGCGCGTTCGAACACTGGCTCAATAAGGAAATACATCATTTCCAGCTCTTGCGCATAAAGGGCTGCGTAATAGGCGGGATATCGAACGGATAGACGATGGGCACTATCCACCGCTTTCTGAACCAAGCCATACGTAGTCACTACACCGGCAACCGTACCAGCTGCACGCCCCGTAAGAGAGCTGAGTTGCACACTTAGACTCAATCCAATGCGGCCGCTAAAGCATATCCTGCCCCTGTAAGTGAGCTGGCGGCGATATGAACATTCACAGCCATGAGCTGTTTTTTGATATACTCTAATTGGTCATTGGTTTTGTATTTAAATATTTCTTCAAAGTAGATATGAAGCATATTATAGACAACATCACCATTCTGGATAATTCGAATGACACCGTTCCTGAAGCGCAGATCTTCCGTCTTTTGTTTTTGGCAAACATCGTTATATTCATCGGTAAAACAGGACGTATAATACAACAGCCTGGTAGCACCCTTCCCTAATGTTTCAACTTGATTTGCGACCTGCTGACCGACAGCAGTTACAGCGTGATCTAGCTTTAGTGCAAGAATTTTATTCGCCTGTAAATGACTAATAATTTCATCGTTACCGTACATAATCGTTCCTTGCGTAAGGTACTAAGTCCATGCTGATCGATTTACCATTGAGTGGGCCCCACGAAAAGCCAGACAGTAGAAGTCTCTTAACTTAAGAGATAGGTTTGGGTATATGTCTAACACTAACGCTAATTTTAGTTACGACAGCAGCACGGTACAGGATGTGATGCCTGGCGTGGTAGAAAAGCGGTTCGATACTCATTTACCGGAAAATCAATCCAGTGGCTGACGGGCAACAGTTCGGCTTATGTAGCGCATGAAACCCGCTGAGTCCATTTAAAAAAGAGCCATTACGTTATGCCCATATGTTTTCACAATCTATTGGAGAACCTTTAAAAATGGAATTTTCAGAAATTTATTACTAATTAGGCGATTAAATCACCTCTCTTCAGACGGCCAAATTTAGCGCGCCACTCCAGTATTTACGCTCGTAAGTAGTCGATATCAACCGTCACTCACTAAGGAAAATTTATAGCCGTTACTAGCCTCACATAATCAGAAATTACCCTTGTATAATCCTGATGGCTGTGGTGCTATTTAAATCTTACCAAACGCCTGGAATCTTATACACCGCTGAATTAGAAATTTTTTATTATTTTATTGAACCTGCATTAGAGGATGTAATAAAGAAAGTAAGGGCTAAAATGCTGCGTAATTTAGATGAGGCTTATGAAGAGTTAAGGGACAAATATAATGTTTAAAAGCTTAATATCTTTATTATTATCAGACATTTTATTTCCTATTGTTATTATTTCATCATGGCTGCTTTGTATCTATATCTTTCCCTCGTATGGCGTGTTGATAGGCGCGGCATCGGTAATCATCTGGATTCTCATTTTTGCGAAACTTACATCAAAATTTGATAAATACAAATAAAAAAATGAGTTAAAACGCATATGAAAACTATCTTACTTCGTTATGAAGCGAGTACCTGGAAGTATTGTGCACGTAATATTATTTTTAAAGATGAATGGCAACATTCGCGCTGAAACTGAAATGAATAACGATCTCTACACCAAAGACATTTTCATGTGCCCTTAGTGCAGAGATAATTCACCCTCTCTTATTTCCCCACATCCCCGTTCCATCCCCCGCCCAGTGCGGCGATCAGCTTGACGCTGGTGACCATCTGGGTGCTGAGCAGTGACAGGACGCTTTGCTGTTGCGTCAGGCTGGTGTTTTCGGTCGTGGCGACGTCGAGATAGTCGATCATCCCGGCCTGATACTGGTTGTAGGTCACGCGGGCGGATTCTTTGGCGGCATCGGCGGCGTTCTGACGGGCGACCAGTTCGGTGTCCAGCGTGTGCAGTTCGACCAGATAATCTTCCACTTCCTGCATCGCGGTTAACACGCTCTGGCGATAGCTGGCGACGTCGGCGTCATACGCGGCTTCGGCCTGTGCCACTTTGCCACGGGTGGAACCGAAATCCAGTACCGTCTGGCTGAGTTCCGGGCCTAAAGACCAGACACGGTTGGGCAGCGAGAACAGGTTGTGGAAGGCCGAGCTGGCAAAGCCGCCGCTGGCGCTTAAGGTCAGATCAGGATAGTACGCGGCGGTCGCGACACCGACGGCGGCATTGGCTGAGGCCATGGTGCGCTCAGCAGCGGCGATATCAGGACGGCGCTGCAACAGTTGCGACGGAATCGCATCCGGCATCGCAGGCAGGTTGAGTTTTACGTCACGTGCCGCGAGGCTGAACTGTGCCGGTGGTTTGCCGATCAGCACGGCGATGGCATGCTCAAGCTGGGCGCGCTGCCATTGCAGATCCAGCGCCGACGCTTTGGTGCTTTCCAACTGAGTTTGCGCCTGCGCCAGTGTGGCACGCGAGGTGCTGCCACCGGCATACTGGTTCTCAATCACCGTCAGATAACGCTGATAGGCGTCGATGCTTTGCTTATACAACGCGATTTGCTGATCCATCACCCGTAGCTGAAAATAATCCTGCGCCAGTTCGGATTGCGCACTAAGCGTGGCATCGGCCAGATCGGCCTTGCTGGCCTGCGCGCTGGCATCCTGCTCTTCTGCCGTGCGGCGCAGTTTGCCCCACAAATCCAGTTCCCAGCTTGCACTCAATTGTGCGGACTGGCTGTTGGTGGTGGAGGTGGATGTGCCATTGCGCGTACTGCCGACGGTCGCATCCACGGAAGGATACAAATCGGAACGCGCCTGTGTCACCAGTGCCTGCGCCTGACGGTATTGCGCGGCATACTGCGCAACGTTCTGGTTGGAAATCTGCACCTGTGTCAGCAGGGACGACAGCTCAGGATCCTGATACACCGCCCACCAGTCGCCTTTGGCCTGATTATCTTTCGGGATCGCGGCCGTCCAGCCTTTGGCTTCTTTAAAGGCCGTTGGCATAGCCACATCCGGCCGCTGGTAATCAGGGCCGACGGCACAGGCGCTGACCAGTAAGGCCAGCGCCAGCGGGGCAAGACGGAACACCATTAAACGTGTTTTTTGCAGAGTCATCAGATTCGCTTCAGGGTAATGAGTTTCAGTGTGATCAGTCATGTGTACGGGCCTCCGGCGGCGGCGTGTGAGGACGCAGTCGCTGCCACAGACGGTGCGTCGCACGGCTGGTGCGATCCATATACAGGTAAACCACCGGCGTGGTGAATAACGTCAGGATCTGGCTCAGCGCCAGACCACCGGCAATCGCCAGACCCAGCGGACTGCGCAAATCCGCGTCACCGCCGCTGCCCATCGCCAGCGGCAAGGCACCGAAGAACGCCGCCAGCGTGGTCATCAGGATCGGACGAAAACGCATCAGACAGGCCTGGGTGATCGCCTGTTGTGGCGTCAGGCCGAGCCGCCGTTCAGCGTCGAGCGCGAAGTCGATCATCATGATCGCATTCTTTTTGACGATGCCGATCAGCAGCAGGATCCCGATCAGTGCGATCACCGTCAGTTGCGTATTGGTCATCAGCATCAGTAACAGCGCGCCCAGACCGGCGGAAGGCAGCGTGGAGAGAATGGTCAGCGGGTGAATATAGCTTTCATACAGCACGCCGAGCACAATATACACCGCCGCCAGCGCAGCCAGGATCAGCCACGGCATCGAACTGGCCAGCGCTTCAAACGCCTGTGCCGTACCGGCATAACTGCCATGAACGGTATCCGGCAGGCCGATTTGCGCCATGGCGGTTTTCAGCGCCGCCTGCGCATCTTCCAGCGCGTACCCGTCGGCGAGGTTAAACGCAATCGTGGTGGTCGCCGTCTGTCCCTGATGGGAAACCGACAGCGGCGCATTCGCCCCGCTGAAGGTGGCAAACGCCGACAACGGCACCTGATTACCGGCATCCGTCACCACATACAGCTGATGCAGCACATCCGGATTACTGGTGTAGTCGGATGTCAGGTTCATCACCACGTGATACTGGTTCAGCGTTTTGTAAATCGTGGCAACCTGCCGCTGGCTGAAGGAATTATTGAGCAAGGTGTCGATCATCTTCACGTTCACGCCGAGCTGCGTGGCGCGATCCCGGTCAATATTGAGCATGATCTCCTGCCCGCCGGTCTGCGCATCGGAATCCACGCCGGTCAGTTGCGGCAATTTCGCCAGGGCTTTCTGCACTTTCGGCGCCCATTCCCGCAGCACAGAAAGATCATCAGATTGCAGGCTGTACTGATACTGCGCGTTGGCACTGCGCCCGCCGATATGCAGATCCTGCGCCGCCATCAGGAACAACTGCGCACCCGGCTCTTTGCCGGTCGCCATCATCAGACGGTTAGCCACCTGATTGGCGGTCGCGGTGCGTTTATCGAAATCTTTCAGACGCACGAAGAAGGTCGCGGTGTTGCGTGAACCAAAACCGCCGCTGCCCGCCGAACTCATCACCGCTTCTACCGCCGGATCATCCTGAATGATCTTGCTGTATTTCAGCACCTGCGGCTGGATCGACTGAAACGAGGTGTTCTGATCCGCACGCAACATACCCATCAGCATGCCGGTGTCCTGATCCGGGAAGAAACCTTTTTCCACCACGGTATAAAGATAGAAGTTGAGGATCACGGTGAGGAATAACCCCACCAGCGTGATCAGCTGATGGCGCATCACCCAGCCGAGCGCGGCAGAATAGGCCGCCAGCAGTTTATTCAGGCCGCGTTCGATCATGCGGTAAATGCGCGGCTGGCGTTTTTCCACCGGCGGTTTACGCTTGAGGAAACGCGCGCACAGCATCGGCGTCAGGGTCAGTGACACCAGCATCGAGATGATAAGCGAGACACTGAGCGTCACCGCAAATTCGCGGAACAGACGCCCGACAATACTGCCCATCAGCAGGATCGGAATGAATACCGCGATCAGCGACAGCGTCATCGACAGCACGGTAAAACTGACTTCCTGTGCGCCTTTCAGCGCCGCGCGCACCGGTCCCATTCCCTCTTCGATATGCCGCGTAATGTTCTCCAGCACCACAATGGCGTCATCGACCACGAAACCGGTGGAGATGATCAGCGCCATCATCGAGAGGTTATCCAGACTGTAGCCAAGCAGATACATCACCGCACAGGTGCCGATCAGGGATACCGGCAGCGCCACGGCGGGGATCAGCACCGCATTCCAGTTACGCAGGAACACAAAGACCACCGCGATCACCAGCAGCGTGGCTTCCATCAGGGTCATTTCAGTATCACGCAGGGAAGCGGAAACGTTCGGCGAGCGATCCAGCGCCAGATTAAGCTGCACGTCACCCGGCAGACTTTCTTTCATCAGCGGCAGCGCGGCTTTAATCGCCTGAATGGTTTCCAGCATGTTCGCGCCAGCCTGGCGCGTCACGCCAATCATTACCGACGGCGTGCTGTTGTAATACCCGACGTTGTATTTGTCTTCGACGGAATCATACACATTGGCGATGTCGCTGAGGCGGATGGCCGAGCCGTTAATGTAGGTGACAATCAGCGTTTTGTACTGCGCGGCGGTACTTTGCTGGCCGTTGCCTTCAATCATCCACGACTGATCCGACCCTTGCAGTAAGCCTTTCGGCAGGTTGCTGGTACTGTCGGCAATGGCAGCGCGGATGGTGTCGAGGGAAATTCCGTAAGAGGTGACCGCTTCCGGGCGTAAATCAATACGCACGCCCGGCAGCGCGGACCCCACCAGAGAAACCTGCCCGACGCCGTTGACCTGCGCGATTTTCTGTTGCAACTGGCTCGAGGCAATATCGTACAGCTCGCCTTTACTGCGCGTGGCCGAAGTCAGCGCCAGCATGATGATCGGCGCATCCGACGGGTTGGCTTTACGATAGGTCGGCAGCGACGGCATGCTGCTCGGCAGTAATGCACGGGAGGCGTTGATCGCCGCCTGCACGTCACGCGCCGCGCCGTTGATATCGCGATCGAGATCGAATTGCAGGATAACGCTGGTCGAGCTCTGCGAACTGCGCGAGGTCATTTCCGTTACCCCGGCGATTTGCCCGAGCGCCCTTTCCAGCGGCGTGGCAACCGTCGCCGCCATGGTTTCAGGGCTGGCGCCCGGCAGACTGGCACTGACCAGAATGGTCGGGAAATCCACCTGCGGCAGCGGTGCCACCGGCAGCAGGCGATACCCAAGCAAACCGAGCAGAAGTATCGCCATCGTCAGCAGCAATGTCGCGACCGGGCGGAAGATGAAGAAACGCGAAATGTTCATTTATTCCGCCTGCTTCGCTGCACGCCGGTGACGTGGATTGAGGCGGTGGGAAAGCCGGTCAAACATCAGGTAAATCACCGGCGTCGAGAACAGGGTCAGGATCTGGCTGAAGATCAGACCGCCGACGATCACCAGCCCCAGCGGCTGACGCAGTTCCGCGCCGGATCCGCTCGCCAGCATCAGCGGCAGCGCACCGAGCAGCGCGGCCATGGTGGTCATCATGATCGGACGAAAACGCAGTAAACACGCCTGGTGAATCGCCTCACGCGGCGATAATCCCTGTTTATTTTCCGCATCCAGCGCAAAGTCGATCATCATAATGGCGTTCTTTTTCACGATGCCGATCAACAGGATCACCCCGATCAGTGCGATCAGGCTGAATTCCGTACCGGTAAAGATCAGCGACAGTAACGCACCGACCGCCGCCGACGGCAGCGTGGACAGAATGGTCACCGGATGAATAAAGCTTTCATACAGAATACCGAGCACGACATACATGGTCAGCAGCGCGGCAAGGATCAACCACAGCGTGTTGCCGGTGGCACTTTCAAAAGAGGCCGCCGCCCCCTGATAACGCAAAGTGATGCTGTCCGGCATGGCGATATCGGCTACGGTGGTTTTGATCGCCTGCTGCGCCTGTTCCAGCGAATAACCGTCTTTGAGGTTAAAGGAGACGGTGACCGCCGGGAACTGATTGAGCCGCGCCTGCAACAGTGCGCCGGTGCGCATATGAATTTTGGCAATCGACGTCAGTTTGACCATGCCGTTAGTGGCACCGGAATTAGTGGTCGGATTACCGCTGTCTGACGTCGTTGACGTGGTGGTCGTCGTCGTTGTCGCTACCGTACCGCTGGTCGATGTGCTGTTGTTGGTCGCCAGATAGACATCATCAAAAGAGGCCGGTGACTGCTGGAACTGCGGCGCCACTTCCAGCACCACGCGATACTGGTTCGCCTGGGTAAAGATGGTGGAAACCAGTCGCTGACCGAAGGCGTTGTACAGCGCGGTATCGACGTCAGACGCCGTAATACCGTAGCGGGCCGCAGCATCCCGGTCCAGTTCCACATAAGCAATCTGCCCCTGATTTTGCAGGTTGCTCACCACGTCGCTGAACGCCGGCAATGCACTGAGTTTCTCAGTCAGCTTCGGTGTCCATTCCACCAGATTTTCGCTGTCGGCATCATCAAGCGTGAACTGGTACTGGCTAGGCGTCACCTGATCGTCCACGGTCAGATCCTGCGAAGCCTGCATATAAAGCTCAATGCCCGGTACACCGGCGGTTTCCTGTTTCAGGCGTTCAATGATCGCCGGTGCACGTTCGCTGCGTTCATCAAACGATTTCAGGCTGATCTGCAAACGCCCGCTGTTCAGGCTGGTGTTATTGCCGTCCACACCGATGGTAGAAGACACGCTTTCCACGTCAGGATCGTTGAGAATAGCGGCGGCCAGTAATTGCTGACGACGCCCCATTTCGCTGAACGAAACATCCTGCGACGCCTGAGTGATCCCCTGGATCATCCCGGTATCCTGCGACGGGAAGAACCCTTTTGGCACAATCACATACAGCAACGCGGTGAACACTAACGTCGCGGCGGCCACCAGCAGCGTGAGTTTCTGATGGTTCAGTACCACGATCAGCATACGGTCGTAACCGGCGATCATTTTGTCGAAAAACTCACCGCCTTTACGGTAAAACTTGCTCTGTTTTTCTTCCGGCGTATGACGCAGCAAATAAGCACACAACATCGGTGTCAGGGTCAGCGAAACCACCATCGACACAAGAATCGACACCGCCAGCGTAATGGCGAATTCACGGAACAGACGCCCTACCACGTCGCCCATAAACAGCAGCGGGATCAGCACGGCAATCAGTGAGAAGGTCAGGGAAATAATGGTGAAACCGATTTGCTGCGAGCCTTTCAGCGCCGCCTGCATCGGCGTTTCGCCCTCTTCCAGCCGTCGCGAAATATTCTCAACCACCACAATAGCGTCATCAATAACAAAGCCGGTGGCAATGGTCAGCGCCATCAGCGACAGGTTATTGAGGCTGAAACCGCACAGGTACATCACGCCGAAAGTACCGACCAGCGACAGCGGCACGGCGACGCTCGGAATGAGTGTGGCCGCGACATTGCGCAGGAACAGGAAGGTGACCATCACCACCAGCGCAATCGACAGCAGCAGTTCGAACTGAACATCGCTGATCGAGGCACGGATGGTTTGTGTCCGGTCAGAAATCACGTTGATTTTGACGGATTCCGGCAGCGCTTCCTGCAATTTCGGCAGTTGTGCTTTGATGGCATCCACCACCTGAATCACGTTGGCGCCCGGCTGACGCTGAACGCTGATAATGATCGCCGGTTGTTTGTTCGCCCAGGCAGAAAGGTACTGATTTTCCGGCGCTTCGGAGAGCGTCGCGACATCGCGCAGACGCAGCGCCGCCCCGTTTTCATAGTTAACAATCAGGTTGCCGTATTCAGCGGCGGTGCGCAGCTGGTCGTTGGCATCGATAGTGATCGAATGATGCGGGCCGTCAAAGCCCCCTTTGGAACCGTTGACGTTGCTGTTGCCGATCAGCGTGTTGATGGTTTCCATGCTGAGGTTATGCGCCGCCAGCTTACGCGGATCCACCTGCACACGGATCGCCGGCTGATGCCCGCCCGCCAGGGTGACCATACCGACGCCGGAAATCTGTGACAGTTTCAGCGCCACGCGGGTATTCACCAGATCCTGCACTTTAGTCAGCGGCAATGATTCAGAGGTTGCAGCCAGCGTCAGCACCGCCGCATCCGCCGGGTTGACCTTTTTGTAGGTCGGCGGATTCGGTAAATCGCTCGGCAGCAGGCTGTCAGCAGCATTGATCGCCGCCTGCACTTCCTGCTCGGCGACGTCGAGGGACAAATCCAGCGAGAATTTCAGCGTGATAATGGAAGAACCGCTGGCGCTGGTGGAATACATCTGGCTCAGCCCCGCCATCTGCCCGAGCTGACGCTCAAGCGGCGCGGTGATGCCGGATGCCATCACATCCGGGCTGGCACCCGGATACAGCGTGGTCACCTGAATGGTCGGGTAATCGACCTGCGGCAGCGCCGAAGTCGAGAGCATGTTGTAGGCAAAAATTCCCGACAACAGCACGGCGACCATCAGCAGAATGGTCGCGACCGGCCGGAGTATAAAGAGGCGTGAAGGATTCATTTAGACCCGCTGTCTTTACCGGCAGTGTTTTGGTTTGCCTGCGGAGCAACAGTCGTTTTATCCGCACCTGTCGTGGCCTTATCCACGCCACCGCTTTGCTCACGTTGTTTCGACGAACTGTCAGCAGTCGCAGAATTACCTGAGACTGGTGTCACAATGTCGACTTTAGTGCCGTTGTTCAGACGGTCAATACCGGTGGTCACCACCTGCTCGCCCGGCTTCACGCCGGACAAAATCGCCACCTGGTCATCACCAAAATCCGGGCCGGATTTCACGCTGCGCCGTTCAATGGTGTTATCCGCTTTCACGACATAAACAAAGTCGCCGTCGCTGCTCAGTTGCAAGGCTGCCGCCGGGATCACCGTGGCGTCTTTCAGCGTCGCCACCTGTAAGCGGGCATTCACAAACTGATTCGGATAGAGTTTTTCATCGGCATTATCGAATAATGCCTTCAGCTTGATGCTGCCGGTACTGGTGTCAATTTCGTTACTGATAAATTGCAGTTTGCCCTGTCCGAGCACTTCGCTGCCACTCTGGTCAAAAGCCGTGGTCGGCAACTGATTGCCGCCCCGCAACGCTTTGAGCAGGGTTTGCAGATTGCTTTGCGGCACACTGAAGGTCACGGCAATCGGCTGAGTCTGGGTAATGGTGACAATGCCGGTGGTGGAACCGCTGGTGACCATGTTGCCCGGATCGACCAGTCGTAAACCGACATGCCCGCTGACCGGTGCGGTAATTTTCGCAAACTCAATATTCAGTTTGGCCGCAGCGATTTGTGCCTGATCGGCTTTGACGGCACCCGCGTACTGACCGGCTGTCGCAATCTGGCTTTCCAGATCCTGACGCGCCAGGGAATCCTGAGCATACAGTTTGCGGTAACGCGCCAGCGTCAGTTCGGCACTTTTCGACAGCGCCTGATTCTGTGCCAGTGAGCCCTGATATTGCTCCAGGGTCGCCTGATAGCTGCGCGGGTCAATCTGCGCCAGCAACTGCCCCTGCTCCACTTTCTGACCTTCGGTGAAATACACCTTCATCAGCTGGCCATCCACCCGGCTGGTCACCGTCACCGTGGCATTCGCCACGACCGTGCCCAGTGCGCGCAGATACACCGGTACGTCAGCCTGGGTGGCCTTTCCGGCCTGCACCGGCGTTGCCATTCCCGCCATCATCTGGCCACGCATCGCGCGCATGCCGCTACGGCCAGGCTTTTTCTGGGCAGAAGGATCAGACGCACTTTGGTGGAAAGCAAAGAACCAGACCAGGATCGCAGCAACGATAATGGCGACAGTAACCCACAGGAATGTGCGTTTTTTGGAACGAGACGAGGCAGTCGGCAGCATAAATTTCTTGGTTTCGCAGTATTAATGAGGAGAAAACAGCTGAAAAATGACCTTCAACCAGAGATTTTCAATATCAGTCAAAAAACATTATCCCTGAAAACCACGGTTGGCTGTTTTTAGGACAACGTAAAGATTTCGTTAGCAATTAAGAATTTCTATTTCTATCAGCAGGATGAATTATACCCGCTAATTTATCCTTTGGCGGCAGGTAATATTAAGAACACAATGAGAATCAATATTGAAGACAGCGATAAAAAAGCATCAGGAAGTGTCAGCGAAGACCGGAATTTTGTCAGGAAAACGCAGGGTTAGCGCGGAAAATGCACTGACATCTCCCCTGAACGGATGAGAAAACCAGAGCTAAATCCTGAAAATATGACCTATTGATAATTTATATTGTTTGCGCCGACCACGACTTGATATGGTGAATTTCTGACTGTTTTTCATCTTAATGCAGGGACTCAGGCGAATGCAGACAAAATTTCAATCCAGACCGGTTATTGGGGTAACGCTCGACAGCGAGGAAGCCGGTGGCTATGCCGATTATCCGTGGTATGCCTTGCGTCAGAATTATATGGACAGTCTGGCGGAACTGGGCGCGGTGCCGCTGGCCTTGCCGCATCACGCGGCGCTGGCCGATGAATATCTGGCGCTGTGCGACGCCATTGTCGTGACCGGCGGGGCGTTTGATGTGCCGCCTGAACTGTTTAATGAACAACAAACCAGTGATCAGGTTCGCCTGAAACCCGCCCGTACCGAATTTGAAAAAGCCATCGTCAAAGGTGCCATGCAGCGCAATATGCCGTTGCTCGGGATTTGCGGCGGCCAGCAGTTACTTGCCGTATTAACCGGCGGCACGCTGTATCAGCATATTCCCGATGCATTGCCCGATGCCCTTGAGCACAGCACCACTGTCGATACCGAAAACGCTGGCGGTAAAAAACGCGCACGCCATCCGATAGAAATTGTAGAAGGCTCACTGCTCAGCCGCTGCGTGGATCGTGACAATTACGTGGTGAACAGCTCGCACCATCAGGCCGTGAAATCCGTTGGACCCGGCTGCATCATCAACGCGTATGCCCCCGACGGCGTGATCGAAGGCATTGAATGCGAAGGCTATGATTTCTGTCTTGGCGTGCAATGGCACCCTGAATATCAGCAACATGCACAGGATACCCAGCTTCTTACTGCATTTGTTGTTGCCGCTTCGCGCTATCAGCAGTCGATGCGCTCAGCGGGTAAAGCGATGACGGAAGCCATGAACGATGTGATTGGCCGTTCGGGGGACGGACCGGCATGAACCAGGCGGAACTCAAAGCGCAAACGCAGCAGATACTGCGGGAGCTGCATATCGATCCGGCGGTTATCGCCCACCGCACACTGCCGTATTTTGAAGAAGTAAGTGAGCACTTACTGGTGGAGGCGGAAACCGATGCCGACAGCGGTAAAATATACCGTCTGACCGTACCCGCCGCTGCCGCCTGGCACACCATGAAACAGCAGGCTGCCGCTGACGGCGTGGCGATTTATCTGGTTTCCGCCTGGCGCAGCCTGAACTATCAGGCTGAGTTAATCCGCACTAAACAACAGGCAGGCATCGCCCCGGAAGATTTCTTTACCTCGCTGGCGCCGCCCGGATGCAGCGAACATCACACCGGCTGCGCGGTGGATATTAATACCCCCGGCTGCGACGAAGTGACCGGCGTTTTTGGTGAAACAGAAGCTTTTCAGTGGCTGCAAACCCACGCCGCCGGATTCGGTTTTGTGATGTCATTTCCGCTGAATAATCCCTGGGGATTTATTTATGAGCCGTGGCACTGGTGCTGGCATCCGCAATAAAACACAGTGACCTGCGTCTCAGTTTCCGTCACTAAAATTGTCGCCTGAAGATTTATCTGATAGGCCAATTTTCTGTTTCATTTTTCGAACAAATAAAACACACTATGCGCTCAACAGGCATCTGCCAGACAGATGTCTGACTTCAACATCTTCTTATAAGTCATAAATTTCAATGCAATCAGATACCGTTTCGCGCAGGACAGCATGGCTTCGCGTTGTGATGATGGCTATTGCCGCATTCATCTTCAATACCACTGAATTTGTGCCCGTCGGATTACTTTCCGACATCGCCACCAGTTTCAATATGCAGACCGCGCAGGTCGGCCTGATGCTGACCATTTATGCGTGGGTCGTCGCGCTGATGTCGCTGCCGCTGATGCTGCTGACCCGCAATGTTGAGCGAAAGCGCCTGCTGATCATCATCTTCAGTTTGTTTATCGTCAGCCATGCGTTATCTGTCGTCGCCTGGGATTTCTGGAGTCTGGTGGCCTCGCGCGTCGGCATCGCCCTCGCCCACGCCATTTTCTGGTCGATCACTGCCTCGCTGGCGATCCGTGTGGCACCGGCCGGTAAAAAAACGCAGGCGCTCAGTATGTTAGCCACCGGCACCGCACTGGCGATGGTGCTCGGCTTACCGCTGGGCCGGCTTATTGGTCAGTATCTTGGCTGGCGAACCACCTTTATGAGCATCGGCATCGTTGCGCTGCTGACGCTGATTTGTCTGATTAAACTGCTGCCGCCGTTGCCAAGTGAACATACCGGTTCACTGAAAAGCGTGCCGATGTTGTTCCGCCGTCCGGCGCTGGTCGGTATGTATCTTCTGACCGCACTGATAGTGACCGCTCACTATACGGCATACAGTTATATCGAACCGTTTATCCAGAGCGTGGCCAACATGGGTGAAAACTTCACCACCTTCCTGCTGCTGATTTTCGGCGGCGCGGGTATTCTCGGCAGCATTGCGTTCAGTTTGCTCGGCAACCGTTTCCCGGCAGCCATGCTCAGCGGCCCGATCCTGCTGGTCACACTGAGCATGCTCCTGTTGTTTGTGGCGGCGATGAGTCCGGTCGCCATTTCAGTGCTGTGTGTTATCTGGGGACTGGCGATGATGATTATCGGCCTGGCAATGCAGGTGCGCGTGCTGGCACTGGCGACCGACGCCACCGACGTGTCGATGGCGCTGCTTTCCGGTATTTATAACATCGGTATCGGTGCCGGCGCGCTGATCGGTAATCAGGTGAGTCTGCATCTGGAAATGAGCAATATCGGCTACGCCGGTGGCCTGATCGGCTGTGTCGCGTTCGTCTGGTGTCTGACGATTTTCAAACGCTATCCGCAGCTGAAAGCGACGAGCTGAATACGGATTAGCACAAAACTAAGACCGAATACGACCCCTGTATCCGGTCTTTTTTATACCCGTAGCATCAACACGTTAGCGCAATAACTTCAGATTACCGGTCAGCGATTTAATCCACTTTTCCGGCCCCACCAGCCCGACACCGTCGATCACCTCATCGTATAAATTCCGCAGCGGAAAAGCGGTTTCGTACTGGTCGAACTGATGCATAGTACGGGCAAATGCCGGAAACGGCACCACCCTGCTGGCGGCGCATGAAACCGCTGGATGTGCTGCCGCTGGAGGGAATTTAAGGACGATGCGACAAAAAACCCCTCATTTTCGCGTATGCTGAAACCTCAGGTTTTTAACAGGGATGAGATAATGAGTGCTGATACAAGAACCGTAGAGATTCTGCAATACACCTTACAACCGGGTATGGGAGCCGCGTTTCATCGCATCATGAGGGAAATCAGCGTTCCCTTACATCGACGCTGCGCAATCGATGTCGTGTCATTTGGGAATTCATTGCATACTCCGGACTGCTATTACCTGATCCGTGCATTTGAGAGTATCGAAAGTATGGATAAGATCCTGGAAGAGTTTTATGCAGGCGATGACTGGCGCCTCGGCCCGCGTGAAGAGATTATCGGTTGCATTGAAAACAGCCTGAAAACGGTACTGATTTTGCCCCTGCAGAGTGTCGAGGGCTTGCGCGTACAGTGAATAATTTTGAATCAAATGCCGCTTTGAGGGCATGACAACTAGATAGTTATGCGATAAAATTTACATAAATATGCAAAATCCCTTTTACCCGACGCCGGTTTTGCGATATCAATATAGGCATTGAAACCTTAAGCAGACAGACCCCATTCATACAGGATTTAACCGATGACAACTATTCTCAAGCACCTTCCGATTAATCAGCGTGTGGGGATTGCATTCTCCGGCGGTTTGGACACCAGTGCAGCCCTGCTGTGGATGCAGAAAAAAGGGGCAATCCCTTATGCCTACACAGCTAATCTGGGTCAGCCTGATGAAGAAGATTACGATGCCATTCCGCGTAAAGCGCTGGAGTACGGTGCAGAGAAAGCTCGCCTGATCGATTGCCGTAAGCAACTGGTTGCCGAAGGGATTGCCGCCATTCAATGTGGTGCATTCCATAACACCACGGCGGGCGTGACTTACTTCAACACCACGCCGCTGGGCCGCGCCGTGACCGGTACCATGCTGGTTGCCGCAATGAAAGAAGACGGCGTGAATATCTGGGGCGACGGCAGCACATATAAAGGGAACGACATTGAGCGTTTCTACCGTTACGGCCTGCTGACCAATGCTGAACTGAAAATTTATAAGCCATGGCTGGACACTGACTTTATCGATGAACTCGGCGGCCGTCATGAGATGTCAGAATTCATGATTCAGTCCGGTTTCGACTACAAAATGTCGACCGAGAAAGCCTACTCCACAGACTCCAACATGCTGGGCGCGACGCACGAAGCCAAAGATCTGGAATTCCTCGATTCCGGCGTCAAAATCGTTAACCCGATTATGGGCGTGAAATTCTGGGACGAGAATGTGGTCGTGAAAGCGGAAGAAGTCTCCATCCGTTTTGAGCGTGGTTATCCTGTTGCGCTCAATGGCGTGACCTTTGACGACAGCGTTGAGCTGATGATGGAAGCCAACCGCATTGGTGGCCGTCATGGTTTAGGCATGAGCGACCAGATTGAAAACCGTATCATCGAAGCCAAAAGCCGTGGCATCTACGAAGCCCCGGGAATGGCGCTGCTGCACATCGCTTATGAACGTCTGCTGACCGGTATTCATAACGAAGACACCATCGAGCAATATCATGCGAATGGCCGCGTGCTGGGGCGTCTGCTGTATCAGGGCCGCTGGTTCGATCCGCAGGCTCTGATGTTGCGTGACTCCGCTCAGCGTTGGGTCGCCAGCGAAATCACCGGTGAAGTGACGCTGGAACTGCGTCGCGGCAATGACTACACCATCATGAACACGGTGTCTGAGAACCTGACTTACAAACCAGAGCGCCTGACCATGGAAAAAGGCGATTCCGTGTTCTCACCTGATGACCGTATTGGTCAGCTGACCATGCGTAACCTGGATATCACCGATACCCGCGAGAAGCTGCAAAACTACGTTGAGACAGGCTTACTGACCTCTTCTGCTTCTACCGGTTTACCGCAGGTGGATAACAATAATCTGCCGCGCGGATTACAGGTAAAGAATAAGTAATTGCTGTTAGCGTAAACGAGCGGGCAGGATGATCATCATTACTAATGCCCTGCCCGCTCAATAATTTGCACCAAATGATTTCGTGTACGGCGTTCAATTAACTGATGTGTTTTCGGGTCGTAATAACGGCTTGGCCAGATCACCGCAGGATGAACGCCAATCGCCTGACCAATCAGTATTTCCCCTTTCGGCCACGGCCGCGAAAGCGCGTTCGATAACGTCGAAGAACTTAACCCCGCAGCCCGTGATACCGCCGCCAATGTCGTACCCTTTTTACGCAGCGCCGCAATAATATCTGCCTGATGCCAGTCGTGATTATTCATGATGTTGTGCTCCTGAGGTCAGGATCACAGGGGAATGTGGGAAAGGGAGAAAGGTGGGAAACTGAAGTATTTTCATTGAGAACTCCATTCTAAGCTGATGTTTATGCACAACAGAAACTGTGCCGTTTTCCAGTAGATTTCGAGTTCTCACGCCCGGCTGCAGATTTTACCGCAGCGACGCGACTATAGCGTAAAGCGCGTAGCTAAACCCAGTGGCAAAGAACGAAACTGAGGTGATGATTCCAGATAAATTTAATGGTTTGCAAGGAGTTGCAGGGATTGCAAGTGTGCTCCTCCCCCTGCGACTGTCTCTTATACACAAGTCTCTATACTGTTGTTTTATAAGAGAATTATTTTAAGCTCGCGCTTGAGTAACTCGAAAATATTTCTTTTAAAATCAGTAAGCTATATTTCTCAAATTACGGCCATTTCCCCGTAATTTGAGATGTGTATAAGAGACAGCCCTGCGAAGGGGGAGGCTGGGAGGGGGTTTAGCAAACCCTAAAACAGTCGATATTTCCGCATTGCGATCTGACCTTAATACCCCACCCCAACCCTCCTCTTCGCAGGGGAGGGAGCTGGCCAAATTCTTACTCAGCAACCGTGCTTGAAAGCCTTCATGTTTCTTCTCTCCCTGCGCAGTATAGGCAGCTGCTTTGCATCGTTTTTAGTTTTTGATTCAAAAATTTGGATGCGCAGAAACGTCGTACAGAAAATACGAATAAGCGGGATTGACCAGTGAATTTTTTGGGATATTGAACAGATTTGGGGAAGAAGCTTTTGGAGCGGGTGAAGGGAATCGAATACAGGTACTGTTAAAGTAGTCGCTAAGTGCCTAATCCCATTGCTGATGCCGTGAATATTACATCAGAGAATGGGATAACGCTATGGGCAGCAATGCACGTAATCAGTACCTGTACAAACACGAGTCAGGCATTTGGATGTTTCAAATATCAGTGCCTAAGCATATGCGGCATTTAACAAACGGGCGGCTCCTTTTCAGAAAAAGCACTGGGCAGCGTGATGTTCATAAGGCCAGAAAAGTACGCGACCAATTAGTTGTGGAGTGGAACCACGTTAAAGAAAAGCATTCTATTGATACTGAAACCGCGGCGTTAAATCGAGCCATTCTAGCTGTACAAAAACTCGGTCAAACATGCGCTATGTCCCCTGCCGCACTGGTAATGCTGCAAGCCGTGACTAGTGAGTATCTAGCTGAGTACAGAAATACTCGAAGCCCTAGCACGTTGAGTAAGCACGCCCTTTCTACAAAATTATTTCTGGCACAGATTGGAGTGGGAGACATCCTTTTAGTGAATATCACCCGTACCGATGTGACACGGTTCGTACGTGAACTAAAGTCGAATAAATCAGTCCAGACAATCCAGAATTACCTATCAGGATTGAATTCAATTTATGAATATGCACGCCGCTGCTATGACGACATCCCCGACGCTTCTCCGTTTACTGGTCATCGGCTTGAGGCTAAGAGTACAGTTAAAAGCTATCAGCCTTTCACAGATGAAGAGATCACTACCTTAATTAAAACGGCCTCAGAAGATCTACAGGACGTTATTTTGATTGGGTGGTACTCAGGCATGCGCTTGAATGAGATCGCTTCTCTGGAGATCTCTGACGTGCAGGAAATTGACGGTGTAAGGTGCCTGCGAGTAAAGGCATCTAAAACAAAAGCAGGCATCAGGCTTGTGCCGATTCATTCTGCATTGACGAACATAATTGAGAAGTACATACGAATAAATGAGCAAGGGCAATATGGGCGATACCTGCTGACTAAAGCAAACGCCATCAAAAGAGCAGATGCCAAGCGTGGGCCGTGGTTCAGTCAGCAATTTACACGGTTAAGAAATGAGGTATTGCCCAATGCTACAGACAGGCAATGTTTTCACAGCTTAAGGGGAATGTTCATCACTTGTTTGGACAGGCAAAACATCGACGACAGTCGGATAGCTGCACTAGTCGGACATTCACAGAAGACACTAGCTAAACAGATTTATAGTCAAGGTGCTGAGCTTGAAGAATTAAAACGGATCATTGAACTAGTGGATTATCAAAGGGATACCTCCTTTAAAAAGAAGGGCTGAATCTTTTTGAGGTTTTAACCCAAATTAGCTTTGATCTGGCCGCTGTTTAGATATACAGTCAAATCTACATGTAGTGTTTGTATTTATAAAAAACACCACATGCAGTGAAAAACCCTTCAATAACGATAAGGCGTCTAAAGATGGCAAATTCAAAGCAAACCTCTAAATCAGTGGCCTCTCAGGCTGCACAAACTCTTAATAACCCTAACGCGTCAGCACTCCAAAGAAGCTTAGCTGGTTCCGCTCTTGCACAATCGGGCACAAGTAAACAAACGGGTGCTTCAATGGAATCTAAAGCGTCAGCAGCTTTGGATAACCCTCGTTCCGCTGCTTTAACGCGCACTCTTGCCGGAACAGTTGTTTCGCAGTCCGACAAAAAACGCTGAGTTACCTATGCGCAAAGGGGAGGCTTTGGCCTCCCTTTTTATTATACCCGTATCCGCAGTTCAGTTGTCTTGACTAGACCCTCTGCTATTAAGATAACAATCTTCGCTTTCCTCAGAACCAAAAGCATAAAAATCGCACTATTTTTGAACTGTTCCAACCGATCGTTTTTGACGATCGATAAGGTGATATTGATCTATCAAACCAATTATCAATGAGACCCCATTGCTGCCAGAATGACCCGTGTAATCAATTATCTAACTTGCCAAGCATGGGGTTGTATGAAGACAGTAGTTTTAGCACTAGGTCTATCATTTAGTGCGGTGGCAGTATCTGCCAGTGATTTGGGTTCTGTAACAATTCGGTTTATTGATACGTTCAGCGTATATCCTGTAAAAAATCCAACTCCAGAAACCACAAACGCGTGCATCATAGAAACAACGGATGGTATTTCGGCACATCCCGGCCCCTGCTCAAAGCACATAAGTTTATTCTTACGTTTATGGAAAGCTGGAAATCCCAATATCCCATATACAGTCGAAGAGAATGGGAAACGATGGGGCGACTGACGACTCACTTGGATAATGCACAGGTTATATATTGAATGCACAGAAGTAGCGGGGACGCTCGCGCCGTGTAACTCTGTCCTGAGAGTAATCTCAGAAGGCCGCTATAGCCTTTTATTCGTATAAGAGTACAACTAGATCGATAAAAAAACGGACACGGTCACAACGTCATACAGACCGTTTAGAGAGGTATTAGTGATAACTTCATTATGGCTGGTTAATGCTTTGACAGTAATATTAATCATAGCTGCTATCGTAGGCGTTTTCTGGGTAGCGTTGGTGCCGCTAGCTTGGATAACATTTCATGTACAATGCCTGTTCGGAATGCACCCCAACATAAAAGAACCAGCCGGTAGCCAACGAGTAAAGGATATCAATACATCGACTAGTAATAAAAAAGCACTCCCTTTTATTTATGACAGCACCGACCATTCCCGTGAATGGGATATGATGATTATTTCTGAAAGCTTCAATGAATATGGTGATGTTACCGATGGCCGAAAAGTTTATCTAACAAACATAGAGAATGAATGCATCACAGCAGTTGAGTCAATAAGGGAAAGGTTATCCACTAAAGATGAATTTCCGCTGTGTGACCTTGAAGAAACTGAAATTTCAAAACTGGTACAGGAATTATTAAAGGCGGGGTATGTAAATGTTGACGAAAATTAATTATAATTCCCGCCTAGTGAAATATATTCACCGCTCCTTAAAACCTGAATCAAAGTGAAACAAGTGCTTAACGCCTTCTGGGTGGTCACTAGTTCCTTCTGGGAACCATGACGTGATGTGCAGCTTGCTTCTTTCCTAATTGGCTTTGATTGAGGCACAATTCCACCCGCGTTATCCATGACAAGTGAAGTTGCCATGCATTTGTGCCCGCACCGCCTGCACAGCTCTGGTCAGTGTGTCCAGATTTCTGGAGCGTGCGCGCCAGCGGGTGCCGTTAGTCTGTACCTGTGCGTGGTACGCTTCCCCAACAGCGGTAATTCCTTTCGGCAGCCTGCCAGTCCTTTTATGAGTGTTCCAGTTATTCTGAGCACGCGTACAAAGTCGCAGATTCTCCGGCCTGTTGTTTCCTCTGTTACCGTCTATATGGTCAATGCATTGCCCCACAGGAATCTCCCCATTTAATAACCACCACAACACACGATGAGCTGCCAGTTTCTTACCCTTAATCTGTACAGCCCAATAGCCATCTTTGCCGTGAGTACCAGCATAACCGTGAATTTTAATCCTATTAGCTACGGAAGATTTCCAAACAAGGCCGCTAGGTGAATGCACATCAGGAGCCAGCACATCAGCCAGTATTTCAGTTATTTCTTTAGGGAATATACTCATCCGAATTCCTTATGATCATGCAGCAGCCCACCAAATGAGTTTGTGAGTTGTCTATTTAAATTATGGGAAAGAAAGTTCTGGGGCGGTACAGGTCTACTAGTGGGTGCGACCTATCAGCACTATTGCAGTAAGTAGTTCTATTTCGCGAACAAGCTCGAGATACTCGCGCACGGACGTGGCCGGTAGCACCTCGTACTGTGCGTAACAGTCGTATGTGAAACCGAGATCTACTACATTCCAACCGGTCTGGACACGAACCTCATAATCCATCGGGCAGAGATGCTGACCAGCAAAGCGCTCAGCCTCCGAGTACGGGTAGAACACATTGCACGGGGTACCAGCAACGGGGCCAATCCACCCGCCCGCCCAATGCCGCAGGCCAGAGGGTGAGTCATCCGCTAATAAGAACTGTTCTTCCAGAGTACGTACTATAGGTACCTCGTTATAAGTTGCCATTATGAGCCTCATGCAATGCTTTTAATGCAGAAACCACAACGCGGCTGTACCACCGCTGGCCGTCAAGCCCCACGAGATAAATTCCTGGATAATTTCTTTTCTCACAACCGGCTGTTTCGCCGCACTCCCGACTGCGAGCACCAACACCTCTATTCCACTCCTTCCAGACAAGCCCCGAAGGGGATTTATCACACAGTGAAAGCACAGCGTTAAACCGCGCCGCCTGTTGTACTGATACCGCACGGGAACGCGAGCGACGGATTTTCTTTGGGGTAATGACACTTACTGCTGGTTTTGTTTCAGTTCGCATACTGTCTCCTCCCAGCAATGGCGCTGGGGTTATTTAGTTGTGCCGGTTGTTCTACCGGTTGTATCGGGGATTCTTAAATGGTCATGCACGTAACTCCAGATGGATTCAAAGCTCGCATCCTGCTTGCAAAGAGTCCGCACTGTGAAGGCGTCAGGCTCATGCAGCGATATCTGAACTTGAATTCCAGAAAGGTTCTTTCCAATGAATTCACCGCAGCGGAACTCCCACCCACCACATCGGATATCACCCAGTAATTTCAGACGCTGATTAAAATCCCGTTTATAAATGAGTTTCTGCTTACGCTGCTGGTACATTTCAGAGCGCTCCTCTGAGGTTGGCTTGTACACAGATAATCCACCTTCGAGGATGGTGAAACACAAGCGGACGCGCTGCCCTGCACAGTAAGCACAGGCCAGATTTCTTGTGTAACGTTCAGAGTTTAAACAGGTAGGGCATGACCAGTTCGGTTGGTAGAACCGTTTACGTCCATCCATAATTGCGCTGTACCGCAGGGGGTTACTCTTGTGAATGCTGAGGAGTCGTTGCTGATACTCTGGATACCCCAGACGCATCAGTTGCAGCTCTCGATTTGTCGGGTGTCGCCCGTTCGGCAAGGGATTAATGTTCATACTGCAATTCATCCATGAAGATATCACCTGTAACTGGGCGGGGCTTAGTCTGGGCTTCACGTATGGAATCAATGACGGCGCGGTCAGATAGTGCATCAGGTAGGGCAACTGGTGAGGCTTGAAGCGGATACCATGAACCATCGGCCCACGCTGACAGAATCCATTTACCCGCAGGGCGAACCTGTAGAATAAATGATGTACCATCTACGTTATCGGTGGCGCCGGTGCTGAATGAGCACGAGCCAGCTTGCGTAGTGTTATTCGCCCATTCGTCCGCCGCTGCTTTCCAATTAGTACCGATACTTGCGTGTACAGCCTGCACGTCGATACCTGAACCGACAATGCCACGAACAAAGCCAATTTTGTTATCAGCTACCATCTGTAAAAGCTCTTGCACTTCTGGCTCAGAGAAACGCTTTCTAAGTAGATACTGCTGAATGTAACCATCCGCAATTACCTTGTAATCCGCAGCAGCTTTATCAGCCAACGTTTGAAGTCGGTTATTCTCAATGCGATTGATATTGTGACGCTTCTGGTGATTCATCTTATTGACCAGCTCGGATGCAATCACACCCAACAAATCATCAAGGTCATTCTGAGTATGAATCTGCCAGTCGCGGGTGATATCGCGCAGGTCTAATCGAATGCGGCCGTATGCAGTACTTCGGTAGCCGTGGGACAATCCATCAGCCGGGTAGTCAACCGCTTTGAACAGCTCTGGAAGATCCTGTATGCCCTCTGCTGCATCAACACTACTCGCGTACTCTAATGCAGAAAGCACAGCCCCACGGCCTGCGTGAGCACGCGCAGAGGCATCCGTACCGGTTACCTGAGAAGTAGTGCTTTGTGTTTGCTCAGTCGATTTAACATCAACAGCGGCATGTACCACTGCGTCGGGAGTAGGTAAAACAGTGACTTTCTTGTTGCTACTGGATTGATTATTCATGATTTTCCTTTTGGTTTGGTTAGTTCTAGCTCGACTCAGGCAGTATTAGTCAGAGTCTGTCAGGGTCGGGATAAGAGATTGCCAAGCATCATTGCCGCCTGTTTCTCCTGTTTTTCCGTCAGCAGCTCCGTAAGCAGCGTGTACAGCAATTAGGCGGGCATCTGCTGGGGTTAAGTCGCGATCTCCTACCAGATGATCTAGGGCTGCTTGTAACTCAGTATGTTGGTTTTTATTCGCTCCTCGCATCCGCTGGGCAATGTCCTGAATGGTCTGGCGTTCAACGTAAGTAAAGGTTGTATTGGCTTTGCCTGAGACACGGCTTGGTATGTGACTCGGTTGACGAATCGGCATGGGTAACTCCTTTTGTAGATAGTGCGTACGGACAGGATTGGTGGGGGGGGAGGGGCGTACCCAGCGGGGCTGAGTATTTTTAAGCAGAAGGGTTACATATATATTTATATATAAGACTTTCTTGGTGTTCAGGGGGTGCGGGTGGGTGCGGATGCCCACACCCATACTGGCATTAAATCGAATTGCGCTTGCACATATCGCGCACGGTACTGGCAGGAACCCCCGTGGCTGAATGAATCGCTTTATAACCTAGGCCCTGCTTGCGTAACTCGATGACGCGTTGCTCTGGCGTTTGTCCTGCATCCTCGATTGCGTGACGCTTCTCAGTGCTGGCTTTAAACGCTTCCAGCTCTTTCATGCGGGCTTCCATATCAGCAAGACGTTGTTCATGGTCATTCAGCTTGCGCACAACCATAGCAGCATTCTGGAGGCTCATTAGGCCGGAACTCAGGGTGTCTGCATCCATGCGGATAGGATTTCCCTGTGCAACTGCTGTTATTACTGCGGGGTGGCTGGCATTTGCTTTGAGGGCTTTCTTCATACGTTTACGCTGTTGTGGGCGACTCATCACGGGCTTAACTTCCTTTCCGGGTAAAAGGTCACGTACAATATTGATGCTAGGTTGAGTCTCGCCTGTGTGGTAAACATCAAGCGAGGTTTTTACCGCGAGCGTAACCTGTGATTGGTTCAGGCTAATTCGGTTAGGATTCTGCATTGCAATACGTCTGATAGCGCTCTCAGCACGTAGCTTGTCCGCTATCGCTGTCTTCATATCATCTCGCCCGTGTAGATCCTTATAGCGTCCGTGCAGTGCTTTTAGTGAATGGGCTTGTAAGTCATTGGCTGAGGGAATCCAGCCACGTTGAAACATGCCCCAAAAGTGTACGTCCATCTTTGTAAGATCTGGCGGTGTGGTATCGGTACTAAACTGCTTTGGTAATTCATATTCATCTAGTTGAAACATGCTTTCCTCCACCGAAACCCCACGATATCCAGACGCAACTACGCGCACCACTTAAGTGTGATGTACCTTGGCGATTCTACATTTGGGTTTATTCGGCTTGCTCAGAATGGCTGATGGGGAAAGCTCATCCGACTTGTGATTTCATAAATCACAGGTTGAATATTCTCTCTATTATACTCAGGTGGGAACACAGTCTTATCATCTCCCCTTTAAGTGGGCACCCTAAACACCTATGCGGTGTCCCCCTCTTCCCCTAAGAGTGCTATTCTAAGTACCTTTACAGTAAAAACAGACAGTTACAGTACTATGTATTACTGGGTTCTGAGTTGAGTTCACGTTTAATACGGTACACGGTTGCAACGCCACAACCAGCCAGCTTAGCGACCTCATCATTGTTTAAGCCGCGTTCGAGTAGCTTCTGCACCTCTTGTCGTAACACGCTGTTCTTGCTGCGACCTTTGAACTTGCCCTCTGTCTTAGCAACTGCAATTCCTTCTGACTGGCGTTGACGGATGAAGCTACGCTCTAACTCGCCAACTGCACCCAACATAGTGATCATGAATCGGGATGTTGGGTTTTCTGAGAACTCCATTCCGTTATCAATGAATCGAACCGTAACACCAGCGGCTAGCAGCTCATCTAATATTGTGAGGAGATCCTTAGTGTTACGTGCCAGACGATCAACACTCTTCACTATCACTTCATCACCAGTACGCACACGCTGTAACAAGAGTTGTAACTGCGGTCTGTCAGTGCTCTTGCCTGATACCTTATCTATTACAAGCTCATCACACAGCGGCTCCAATGCTGCTTCCTGACGTGCTGTGTTCTGCTCTGCGGTTGATACTCGTATGTAACCAAACTTGCTCATGCTGTCACCCTAAATACCAATTAAGTCACCCTAACGATAGTCTATCATTAGAGTTACAACAAGCCTTATTTGATAGTTGATACAATGCAGTACTTACCTATCGATGGTGTGTACTCAAATGAGATAGGAGCAAAGCTTATATTGATGTGTAAAGAACAACTTAAGCCCACAAAATTGCACAGAAAAGGAGGAAAGTAGACAGGTAGCAGAAGGCTACGGGGGCAAGCGAGGCAGCATAAGTGGAGGAACTCACTCATTTAGAAATAATAAAATTTAGTTCGCACTTGGCATAAGTGTAAAAAGACAATTAATAGGTTAACTAAGATAGGAAGCAAAGCGTTTGCTGAATGGACTTTTTCAAAAAACTTCACTAGGAAGCATTAGATAAAATACTATTTTTAGGCTTCTGGAGTGTACCGCCGCGCCAATATGATTTTTTAGAATAGTAATTAAGATCAATATAGCGTTTTTTTCTAATGTTTAATAAACCGGCAGTCGATCACCTTTCGTAAAAATATAAGAAAATCGCATCTCAGATATTGACAGGTTTGTCGCGCCAGCAACGGCGGACTCCGCAGCCTTGGCCCGTTAATTTCTCCCCAAGTTATCCACAAATCTGGTCATTATCTTCACTTGCCAAAGGGCCATTCAGTCACTATCTTGATCATTACTTGAGCTAGCACCACTACATGTTGTGCTCTTAAGCAAAAAGGCCGAATCCACAATAGTGAATTCAGCCTATTTAAGATGCGTGATCACTAAAAATCGCCAAATTTTTAGTTAATTGATAAAGCTGCACCTACTTCCTACATTCAACAGTCGGATTGTAGTCATGCTAATCGAGTCATGCAAATAAACTTGCAACCTAAAAGTTGATCTCAACTAAAAGTTGATTTCAAATCAAACATTAAGGTATTCAACATGACTATTTGTACTCACCAACATCGTTACGATGAATCTCTAGCTAGATTGCCACATGATCAGGGTGGCATGGGCCGTCATAAATGCAGTGGTTGTGCTTATGATCAAGGCTACGCACTGGGTTTAACTCGAACATGTCGTGCATCCTTAGATTTAAATACTCTTCCATTTAGCCAAGCTGGGATTGTTCGCCATAAAAGTCCGCATGCTGCGTTTGCTGATGGTTACAGTGATGGCGTTCGCGACTCTTATTCTAAAGCAGGTTAATATCTCGCAGGGAGAGATAATTCTCTCCCTGCGACTCTTGGTGTAGATCATAATATAATTAATTACAAGAGTATTATTATGGATAAAAGATATCAGGTATTTGTTAGCTCTACTTTTACCGATTTAAAGGATGAACGCAGTAACGTTATCCAAACGTTAATGGAAATGGACTGTATTCCCGCTGGGATGGAATTATTTCCGGCTATTGATGAGGAACAGTGGGAGTTTATAAAAAAAATAATCGATGATTGTGATTACTACCTTCTAATCATCGGCGGCCGTTACGGTTCCGTAGCCGAAGATGGCCTTAGTTATACGGAAAAAGAATTCGACTATGCTGTTTCCAAGGGCATTAAAATTATTGTACTGACACATGAGAATCGTTCTGAATTACCAGTTTCCAAGTCAGAAATAAATGAAGAGCTAGTTAATAAATTGGAATTATTTATTGAAAAGGCTTCCAAAGGTAGACTTCGAAAGACATGGTCAACAGCGAAAGATCTTCCCGGCTTAGTGGCCTTAAGTATGACTAAAACTATAAAGACTTATCCTGCGGTTGGCTGGGTACGTGCCAATAGCATAGGTAATGAATCTGATTTACGGGAAATGATAAAACTTCAGAAAGATTATGAGATTTTGAAAAATGAATTGATTGACATTAAAAATAATAATATTAAATTTGAGTCACTAAATTTAGTGGGTATTGAAAGTGTATTTAAATTTACTTGTAAATCATATTATACAGCTCAACAGATTGGCAGAGCAGGGGCAAGGGAGTGGAATGTAGAAATGTCCTGGCGAGATATATTTTATACTATTTCACCTTACTTATCTGAATACACAGCAGAAAGTAAAGTATCTAATATAATAGTTGAAGCTGCACAAAGAAAATTAGGGAAAGGAGGCACTACTCCATCTGTTATCTCACAAGACTTGAAAACTATTGGCATTCAACTCCAAGCTTATGGATTAATTTCTATAAAATCCCTCAAGACTACAGCCGGGAGTATGGCTTTATTTTGGATTCTGACAGACTCCGGAAAAAGCGAAATGCTCAAACTTAGAACGATTAAAAATGAGCCATCGCAAGAGTTGGACCAATAGAAACCATAAAGCCCCGTTGGTGGTAATACACCATGCGGAGCGGAGCGACTTCATTAATGTAACCTATAGCAGAGTCTTATCAGGATAACCGTGTATCCGTGAGGAAGCGTGGCTGAACCGCTGGCAGAGCCTGCATACGTTTGCAGGTACGTTACCACCATAGACCTGTTTAATAACATCGGGCTTGAATGCGCCCTGCTATGAGCTTTGGGAGAGTTTAGAGCCTTTAGAACGGCATAGAGTTCTTGTTGTGCTATCGCGGTAAGACGTGGAACGACCGCCAGCGGTTTGATATGCTCCCAGAACCACACACCAAAACACGACAGTTCTGGGATAAGTCACGGTGATACTTTAAGGAGTATTCGAGGATTCAAACGCCTGATAACTTGCTGATTTAGTTATTCTTAATAAGTCAGAAGCTTCTGGAGCGGGTGAAGGGAATCGAACCCTCGTATAGAGCTTGGGAAGCTCTCGTTCTACCATTGAACTACACCCGCATCGGTGTGCGACTGGCATTATAACCGGTTACGACGGCGGAGCAAGACGTGATTGCGGATAAGCGCTGGAGTTTTAAGCAGTTAGCATGTGGCGTGATCTGCAGCATGAAAAAGGGCGCCGGAGCGCCCTTTGTTGTTTCTGAGGAAAACTTATTTCTGAGTCTGCGGACGCATTGCCGGGAACAGGATGACGTCGCGGATGGTGTGGCTGTTGGTGAACAGCATCACCATACGGTCGATACCAATGCCCAGACCGGCGGTCGGTGGCAGGCCGTGTTCCAGCGCTGTTACGTAGTCTTCGTCGTAGAACATCGCTTCGTCGTCGCCGGCATCTTTCGCAGAAACCTGATCAGCAAAGCGCTGTGCCTGATCTTCGGCATCGTTAAGCTCAGAGAACCCGTTACCGATTTCACGGCCACCGATGAAGAACTCGAAACGGTCCGTGATTTCAGGGTTCACGTCATTACGGCGCGCCAGCGGAGAAACTTCTGCCGGATACTCGGTAATGAAGGTTGGCTGGATCAGCTGTGCTTCGGCGGTTTCTTCGAAGATCTCGGTCACGATACGGCCCAGACCCCAGCTCTTCTCGATGTTGATGCCGAGTGATTCTGCGATAGCGGTCGCTTTAGCCAGATCGTCGAGATCAGCAACGTTAGTTTCCGGACGGTATTTGCAGATCGCTTCACGCATGGTGAGTTTGGCGAACGGCTTACCGAAATCAAACGTCTGATCGCCGTACTGCACCACACTGCTGCCCAGAACGGACTCAGTCAGGGTGCGGAACAGGGATTCGGTCAGAACGATCAGGTCTTTGTAATCCGCGTACGCCATGTAGAGTTCCATCATGGTGAACTCTGGGTTGTGACGCGGAGAAACGCCCTCGTTACGGAAGTTACGGTTGATTTCGAATACACGATCGAAGCCACCGACAACCAGACGTTTCAGATACAGTTCCGGCGCGATACGCAGGTACATATCGATATCAAGCGCATTGTGGTGAGTAATGAACGGACGCGCCGCCGCGCCGCCAGGGATCACCTGCATCATCGGGGTTTCGACTTCCATGAAGCCGTTTTCCACCATGAAGCTGCGGATGCCCGACATGATCTGAGAACGGATCTTGAAAGTTTTACGGGAATCTTCGTTAGCGATCAGGTCGAGATAACGCTGACGGTAACGCGCTTCCTGATCCTGCAAGCCGTGGAATTTGTCCGGCAACGGACGCAACGCTTTAGTCAGCAGACGCAGTTCAGAACAATGGATCGACAGTTCGCCGGTCTTGGTTTTGAACAGTTTACCGGTCGCCCCCAGGATATCGCCCAGATCCCATTTCTTGAATTGCTCGTTGTAGATGCCTTCTGCAAGGTCATCACGCGCAACGTAAAGCTGGATACGGCCGCCGACATCCTGCAGGGTCACGAAAGACGCCTTGCCCATGATACGGCGGGTCATCATACGGCCACCGACAGTGACTTCGATGTTTAATGCTTCCAGTTCTTCGTTGGTCTTTTCGCCATATTTCGCATGCAATTCATCAGAGATGCTGTCACGACGGAAATCGTTAGGGAAAGCGATACCGGATTCGCGCAGTAAAGCCAGCTTCTCACGACGAGATTTCAGCTCGTTGTTAAGATCTGGTACGTTTTCTGCGCTTTGCGCTGCTGGTTGTTGCTCAGACATTTTGGTTCCTCATAACCCGGCTTTCAAACTTGCCTCAATGAATTTATCCAGGTCGCCATCCAGTACGGCCTGCGTATTTCGCGTTTCAACACCCGTGCGTAAATCTTTAATACGCGAATCGTCCAGCACGTAAGAACGAATCTGGCTGCCCCAGCCGATGTCAGACTTGTTGTCTTCCAGCTGCTGTTTGTCCGCATTTTTCTTTTGCATTTCATACTCATAAAGCTTCGCACGCATCTGCTTCATGGCCTGATCTTTGTTTTTATGCTGGGAGCGGTCGTTCTGACACTGGGTCACAATGTTGGTCGGAAGGTGGGTAATACGTACCGCAGATTCCGTTTTGTTGACGTGCTGACCACCCGCACCTGACGCGCGGTATACGTCGATACGCAGGTCGGCAGGGTTAATTTCGATTTCGATATCGTCATCCACTTCCGGATACACAAACGCGGAACTGAAAGACGTATGGCGACGGCCGCCGGAATCGAACGGGCTTTTACGCACCAGGCGGTGAACGCCGGTTTCCGTACGCAGCCAGCCGAAGGCATAATCGCCGATGATCTTGATGGTGGCAGATTTAAGCCCGGCAACTTCGCCGTCGGACTCTTCGATCACTTCAGTTTTGAAACCTTTGGCTTCTGCCCAGCGCAAATACATGCGCAGCAACATGCTCGCCCAGTCCTGTGCTTCCGTACCACCGGAACCGGCCTGGATATCGAGATAGCAGCTCGCACTGTCGTATTCGCCGGAAAACATGCGGCGGAATTCCAGCTGTTCCAGTTTGGCGGTCAGTACATCGAGTTCGGCAACCGTTTCGTTGAAGGTGTCTTCATCATCGGCTTCAACAGCCAGTTCCAGCAGGCCGGTCACATCTTCCGCGCCCTGCAACAACTCATCGATAGTTTCAACGATAGCTTCCAGTGAGGAACGTTCTTTGCCCAGCGCCTGTGCGCGTTCTGGCTCGTTCCAGACGTCCGGCTGTTCCAGCTCGGCGTTTACTTCTTCGAGGCGTTCTTTCTTGGCATCATAGTCAAAGATACCCCCGAAGAACGACTGTCCGCTCGGACAGGTCCTGAATGCGGTTTTTAACCGGATTAATTTCAAACATGATTTTTCGCGTCTTACGTTAGATTCGGAGTTGGCCCAATGCCATTCGAACCGCCGATTCTAACGGAATTAGCGGTCTTTTTATAGCAAGGAGCCGTTTTTTTGCAGGGTTTATTGCGGGCAAAAATCGCTTATTTCGGCCATAAATGTTCGATAATCAACTGAACGCTGCGATTTCCCCGAAATTCATTGATATCCAGCCGGTAGGCCAGTTGCACTTCGCGGATGCTGCTGTCCGGCCAGAAAGTCGGATCGATATTAAAAGCAATACCGTCGAGCAACGGGCCGCCGCCGACAGGTTCAATCATCAGCTTGAGATGACGCTCTTTCAGCAGTTTCTGTTGCAGGATACGGAACCTGCCGTCAAAGGTCGGTTCCGGGAACGCCTGCCCCCACGGGCCGCCGTCGCGCAGCATTTCAGCCGTATCAATCGTCAGTTCACGCGCCGACAGCTCGCCATCCGACCAGACCACCCCTTCCAGATGTGAAGGATCCAGCCATTCCCCGACCAGTCCGGCGAATTTGTCTCTAAATTCGTCGAACTTATGGGCTTCCAGCGACAAACCGGCGGCCATCGCGTGTCCGCCGAATTTCATCATCAGACCGGGATTAAGCGTATCGAGGCGCTCCAGCGCATCGCGCATATGCAATCCGGCAATCGAGCGACCGGACCCTTTCAGAATGCCTTCACCCGCCGGTGCGAACGCAATCACCGGCCGGTTAAAGCGCTCTTTCAGGCGAGATGCCAGAATGCCGACCACGCCCTGATGCCATTCCGGATGGTACATCGCCAGCCCGAACGGCAGCGCGTCGGTACTGCGTTCCAGCTTGTCACACAGCGCCAGTGCTTCGACCTGCATGCCCTGCTCTATCTCACGGCGGGTCTGGTTCAGCGCATCTAAATCGCTGGCCAGCGCACGCGCCTGCCCGATGTCTTCGCTGAGTAACAGCGCCACACCCACCGACATATCATCGAGACGTCCGGCAGCATTCAGCCGTGGCCCGATCGCAAAACCTAAATCACTGGCGCACAGCGTACGGGCTTCGCGCCCGGCCACTTCCAGCAGCGCCCGGATCCCCGCACGGCATTTTCCGGCACGGATACGGTTCAGCCCCTGATACACCATGATGCGGTTGTTGGCATCGAGCGGCACGACGTCCGCCACCGTGCCGAGCGCCACCAGATCCAGATGTTCCGCCAGATTCGGGATCGTCAGACCGTTTTGTTCAAACCAGCCGCTTTCACGCAAAGCACTACGCAGCGCCAGCATCAGGTAGAACGCCACGCCAACACCCGCCAGCGATTTGGAGGGAAACTCGCAGCCGACCAGATTCGGGTTAATGATCGCTTCGGCATCCGGCAATGTTTCGCCCGGTAAGTGGTGATCGGTGACCAGCACCTGAATGCCTTTTTCGTGGGCAAGCGTCACGCCCGCGTGGGAAGAAATGCCGTTATCAACGGTGAGGATCAGCTCCGCACCGCGCGACGCCGCCTGTTCAACCACTTCCGGGCTGAGGCCATAGCCGTCTTCAAAACGGTTAGGTACCAGATAATCCAGATTCCCGCAGCCCATGCTGCGTAACGACAGCAGCGTCAGCGCGGTACTGGTTGCGCCATCGGCATCAAAATCACCGACGATAATTATACGCAGACGCTCAGCCAGCGCTTTTTGCAGCAAGGCAACGGCGGTATCAATGCCATCAAGCTGCTGATAAGGCAGCATGCCGCGAACGCCGCGTTCCAGCTCCTGGCTTTGTGTCACACCGCGGGCGAGATACAGGCGGCGTAACAGCGGGGAGAGTTCGGCGGGAAGATCCACGCCAGTCGCCGCCTCACGGCGGCGAAGTTGAGTCTGCAAGGTCACGAAAAATCAACCACCGGTTTTATGTGAAGGATCCTGCTGGTCGAGCATGGCGGCCATTTCTTTTGGCGGCTGATAACCAGGGATCAACGTTCCGTCTTCCAGCACGATGGCCGGAGTGCCTGTCACGCCGAACTGAACGCCCAGCTCAAAGTGTTTCGCAATATCACTGGTTTTGCAGGTAGCAGGCGTGATGTCATCGCCACGCATTGCCGCATCAAAGTTGGTTTTGCGGTTGCCTGTACACCAGATCGACTGCATGTCTTTCTCGGTTTTGGAATTCAGCCCCTGACGCGGGAAGGCCAGATAACGGATGGTTATGCCAAGATCGTTATAGTCCTGCATCTGCTGATGCAGCTTGTGGCAATAGCCGCAGGTGATGTCAGTAAACACCGTGATCACATGCTTTTCGTTTTTGGCTTTATAAATGATCATCTCGTTTTGTAACGCATCCATCTTCTTCACCAGCGTTTTGTTGGTGACGTTAACCGGATGGCTGCCGCTGACGTCATACAGCGGGCCCTGCAAAACGTGCTTGCCGTCGTCGGTAATGTAAAGGGTGCCGCTGTCGGTAGAGACCGCACTCAAACCGGTTACCGGCGAAGGCTGGATCCCGGCATGGCTCATGCCCAGTTTGCCCAACGTGGCTTTGATTGCTGCTTCGTCAGCATGGACCGCGGAACTCATACACGCAGCCAGAAGTGTCAGCAGCATTAAACCTTTTTTCATCATGTCGTCCTTTTTCTCCGGCCTGTTACGCACGGGGATGATGTTGTTGATGTAGCAGTTTGAGTCGTTCAGTCGCTACATGGGTATAGATTTGCGTGGTCGATAAGTCACTGTGACCTAACAACATTTGCACGACGCGCAGATCCGCACCGTGATTCAATAAGTGGGTGGCGAAAGCATGGCGCAGAACGTGGGGAGACAACCGTTCCGCATCAATGCCCGCAAGGATCGCATAGTGTTTGATGCGATGCCAGAACGTCTGGCGTGTCATTTGCTGCGCCCGGTTACTGGGGAACACGATATCCAGCGACTGTCCGTTCAGCAGCCACGGCCTGCCGTGTTCGAAATAATTTTCGATCCAGTACACGGCTTCTTCGCCCATCGGTACCAGCCGTTCTTTGTTGCCTTTACCGATAACCCGCACCACCCCCTGGCGCAGGCTCAGATCGCTGAGCGTCAGTCCGACCAGTTCGGAAACACGCAAACCGGTGGCATAAAGCAGCTCCAGCATAGCTTTATCGCGCAGTTCAAGAGGCACATCAACACTCGGTGAGGCCAGCAATGCGTCAACCTGCGCCTCGCTGAGGTCTTTCGGCAGGCGTTGCGGTAATTTTGGCGAAGACAGCAGCGCGGTCGGGTCATCCTGGCGCACGGATTCGCGGTTCATATACTGAAAGAGGCGACGCATCGCGCTGAGCAACCGTGCTGAGCTGGTGGCTTTGTATCCCCCCTCGATCCTCTCGGAAAGGAATAGCTGTAAATCTTCGGCGCTGACATGCAGCAGATCCGTGTTGTTATGATGCAGCCAGCCCAGCAGGGATTTCAGATCCTGACGGTAGGACGACAACGTATTTTCAGCGAGATTGCGCTCGATCCAGAGCATATCCAGAAACTGCTCAGTCAGGCTCTGATCGGCCTCATTGACCGCTTGTGCCGCCTGCTCAGGCGTAACATCCTGAGGACGCGCATTATCTTGTTTTGACATTCCGACTCCTCTTACTCACGACGGCCATTATGCCTTTCATGCGCTCAAATCTGCTACACTGCCTGCCATTCGTATTCTGATAACGTTATGGCAGCAAGTATGAAGATCGGACTTTTCTACGGTTCCAGCACCTGTTACACCGAAATGGCGGCGGAAAAAATCCGCGATATTTTGGGCGAAGAACTGGTTGATTTGCATAACATAAAAGATGTTGATCCCGACAGGATGGAAGACTACAACATCCTGATCCTGGGCATCCCGACATGGGATTTTGGCGAAATCCAGGAAGACTGGGAAGCGGTCTGGAATCAACTTCCGACGCTGAAATTACGCGGCAAAATCGTGGCCATGTATGGCATGGGCGACCAGCTCGGCTACGGCGAATGGTTCCTTGACGCACTCGGCATGCTTTATCATCAGTTGGTTCCCCTTGGCGTGCATTTCATTGGCTTCTGGCCGACAGAAGGCTTTGAATTCACCAGTCCGAAACCACTGAGTGCGGACGGTAAACATTTCGTCGGGCTGGCTCTGGATGATGTGAACCAGTTCGATCTTACCGAAGAACGCCTGCAACAATGGTGCGAGCAGATCCTGCTGGAAATGGACGCCCTGCTTTAACGCAGCATAATAAATCAGCGTCAGCCTTCCATGAACATGGCCTCTCTCAGCCCGGTTTTGCCGGGCTGCGCGGAGTGCTACTGAGCAATATCTGTCGCAACCGCCGCCACTCCTCCAGACTCATACTATCCGACGCCAGCCATAATCGCTGCCTTGAACTGCGCATCGCCTGCGCCAGCCCGCCTTTACGCTTTTCGCGACGCAGCGAGAGCAGTACGCCATGGCTTATCATCCATACCGGTTGTTTAATCTGCCATTCATGGCCGCGCCACAAAAGACGGTTATCCTCGAGCAGGATCATTTCGCCCGTACGCGCCGTAATACGCCGCTGGCTGCGGATGCATTCAAACAGCACCAGCAAAAGCAACGCCATCCATACCGGCCAGTAACCTGCAGGCCAGGGTGCCAGCAAAATCAGCAACATCACTCCGCCATAACATCCCAGTGAAATCAACTGACTGCGCCAGGACACCCTGAGATCACATCGCCACAGGGCCACGGGCTTTGTTTCGAGTCTGGATAAGGGCGACCATACGCTGCAATTCGGTGTCTTTCGGTTCGCCGTGATTCATCAGCCAGTTGAACAGATCCGGATCATCACAGGTCAGCAGGCGGACAAACACTTCTTTATCGGTCTCGCTCAGCGAATCATATTCATATTCGAAGAACGGCATGATGGAGATATCCAGCTCGCGCATGCCACGACGGCAGGCCCAGTGAACGCGGGATCGATTATTAATATCCAGTGGGTTTTTGCTTTCCATAACAAGACTCTTTTTTAGGATACAGAATGAGAATTCTTTTATATAGAAAGCGATTCTAACAGCCCGTTGCGCAGGGGCGTAACTTTTCAGTGCCCTGTTTTGTCAATCTATGTGATGTGCTGGAAAACCTGATGCAAACCTGCCGTTTGTCTTACATTCTCTGGAAGGCATCCTGGAAAAGGCACCAATAACTGTTTTCAAAGCGGGTGGGCTCTTTTACCATGAGGCATCAGTCACATTTCACAGACCGGGATTAGAAAATGGCTAACGAATTTCCCTTTCCACCGCAAAAACCTTCAGCGTCTTCCCACCTTCCGCTGACGCTGATTTCACTGGAAGACTGGGCACAGGTGACCATGACCGGTGCAGACACCGTGAAATACCTGCAAGGCCAGGTCACTGCGGATGTCGATGCACTGGCCGCCGATCAGCATATTCTCTGTGCGCACTGTGATGCGAAAGGGAAAATGTGGAGTAATTTGCGCCTGTTCAAGCGTGGCGATGGTATGGCGTTTATTGAACGCCGCAATTTACGCGACACACAGCTAACGGAAATCAAAAAGTACGCGGTATTTTCTAAAGTGACGTTCACTGCCGATGACGATGTGGTGCTGCTCGGTGTGGCCGGTTTTCAGGCCAGTGCGGCACTGACCGGACTTTTTTCAACCTTGCCAACGGCGGAACAGCAGGTCGTACAACAAGATGAAACCACCCTGCTGCATTTCTCCCTGCCCGCCGAGCGTTATCTGATTGTCACCAGCCCGGAAAAAGCCCGTCAGGTGGTGGAAGAACTGGGTGAACAGGCACAGCGCAACGACAGTCAGCAATGGCTGGCGCTGGATATCGAAGCCGGTTTCCCGGTCATTGATACCGCCAACGCCGTGCAGTTTATCCCGCAGGCCACCAACATTCAGGCGCTCGACGGCATCAGCTTTACCAAAGGCTGCTATGCCGGTCAGGAAATGGTGGCGCGTGCGAAATACCGTGGGGCGAACAAACGTGCACTGTACTGGCTGGCTGGTAAAGGGAGCAAAGTACCTGCACCGGCGGACGATCTCGAACTGCAACTGGGTGAAAACTGGCGCCGGACCGGCACCGTTCTCGCGGCGGTTCAGCTCAGCGACGGCACGCTTTGGGTTCAGGCCGTGCTGAATAACGATCTGCAAGCCGATGCCCGTCTGCGGGTGCGCGATGACGCGACCAGCCAGTTGAGCATTCAGCCGCTGCCGTATTCGCTGGAAGAAACCAAGTAACTTTCAACATATTACCGCCTTCCTGATATGAAGGCGGTGATGGTGAATTTAATCGTGAAGGTGTTTGCCTTTCGCATTCAGCAAATCCACATACGCCTGATCCACCAGTTCCTGGCGGTCAATCCCCAGCCGTTCCAGTAAATCTTCTGCAATGGCAATACCTTGCTCCTGCGTTTCATCATCAGCGAGCACGACTTCGAATTCCAGATAATCGCCCAGTCCTTTTACCCTGTCGAGATGCAGGCGGGTTCGTCCGGTCATAAAAAGGGTGCGCTGTTTGATGACCCGTCCGGCAGCGCCATAGGCCAGCGTCAGGGTTTCGCGCAGACTGTCAGGATCATGCGTTTCTGAAAGCGTGTAGAAACTGGTTTTCGGACCCGCCTTGTCAGGACGCTGATAGAAAATCAACTCGCCGCGGTCGGGTGCTAATGTGCGTAATTTCAGGCGTCCGTGCGGACACACGAAAAAGGTGTCGTCCTGCTCAATGATGTCCGGCAATCCATCAGAAAGCAGCGCAATTTTTTCATACAGTGCGGAAAAATCATCAATCCGGGCTTTGATCTCAATGTTTCTGGCCATCTTTCACTCCTTAAAAGTTCATGTGTTTTTACACGGAATTAATCAATATCCCATGACCCTACAATGACATTCTGCTCAGCGGGCGCAAATTCTTTGTCACTCCTTCACGTATTTCCCCTGATTAGCAGATAAACTCGCAGCATCGGGTGTTGCATGCACCTTTCACATCACGCCAGAAAAGGCCGGAGGCCAGAGTCCAGAATGATATGGATTATGCTTGCTGCAATTGTTGTGGTTTTTATTGTGGGTTATTGGTTTATGACAGCAGATACCCGTAAAGCGAATGATTCTCTCGCCAGTCTGTTGAAAATAAAGCCGGTTTATATCGATTCCATGTTGCTGGAAATGGGCAAACGTCAGAGCCAGATGTTTATCCGCTCAATCAGCGGTGGCTATGCTGAAGAAATCCGCAAAGCTGCTTATGTTGTTTTTATTTATCAGACGTTTATTAAAGATCCTTCGGAAGAGAATATCGTCCGCTGGCGAAACATTTTAGTGCGCGCGCATCTGCCGCCACAGTTAAGCAGCGAACACGCCGAGCTGGCGCTGTTCTATTTTGCCGAACTGGATATCGAACCCTTCGAGCTGGCGCAGTTTCGCCGCGACTACAACGAAACCTATAATCAAATCCATCTGGTTTAACGTAAAAAAGCCACTGAATTCAGTGGCTTTTTCGCATCACCCTGCAACGTCGCCGGATTACCTGAAAACGTTGTCCAGATAACTGGCCAGGATCTGGCGTGAACTGAAACCATGGCAAATGCCATAGTAAGTTTCATTGTCGCTGGAGACATCCAGCGGGAAATTCTTGTAAGCTTCACTGCTGCGAAACGATGCTGTAGGTTCAGCAAAACGCTCACTGCGCTCTTTCAGCGCCGGGTGTATTACCAGGGCAGTCCGGCCAAACCGCGCTTCCCGGTTTACATACACATAGTGCTCGCCCCGGCGGTAACCGTAGGCTTTATCATCAATAAAATCACGTTCAAACCCTGAGTTTTCTAAAACACGTGCCACTTCATCTGGCCGTAAATACATGGTTGCTCCTCGCTTCTTTAACCGCAAGGCGACCTTACCGCAATAACTCTGCCAGACAATGCGTTTATCCCAAATTTTGGCGTATTTAGGATTTATCTAAACGCATTCCCCCTGCCATTGAAAGGGCTATTCCGCAGGAGATTGCCGCGACGTCGTAACCCATAATCTGAGGGTCAGCAGCCAGGCAATCACCACCATAAATGCCGCTGCCAGATAAATAGACGGCGTTCCAAAATGGGAAATAATCAGCCCGGCTACCGGCCCGGTAATGCCGAGCCCCAGATCGAGAAAGGCGGAATATAGCCCCAGTGCCGTGCCCTGATTTTGCGGCGGCACCTGTTTTACCGCTTCCACGCCCAGCGCCGGGAAAATCAGCGAGAAACCTGAACCGGTAAGAAAGGCGCCCAGTTGCACCGATAACGGATCGTGCCCCAGCCAGATCATCAGTAAGCCCGCAACTTCCAACACAAAGGAGACCAGTGAGACCCGCAGGCCACCGAACCGGTTAATCATGTTGCCAAATATAAGGCGTGCACCGACAAATCCGAGGCTGAATAAGGTGAGCGTAAAGGCCGCCCCGCTCCAGCCTTTATCGGCGTAGTAAAGGGTAATAAAGGTGGCGATAACGCCAAAGCCGATGGTGCCGAACCCCAGCCCGAGTCCATACAACCAGATGCGCCCGACCACCGCTTTGAAGGCAATACGTTTACCGGCGGTGACAGAAATCGCGGCTTTCATGCAGGCCAGTATCGCGGCAAATGCGGCGGCTACCATAATTAACACCGCCACGCCCATCAGCCCGTAACCGTGATTAAGCAGTACCCCGAGCGGCGCGCCGACCGCCATCGCGCCATACGTCGCCACGCCGTTCCATGAAATCACCCGCGCCGTGTGTTTTGCGCCGACCGCGCCGATCCCCCACAGCGTGGTCCCGGTGCTGCCGAAGCTTTCACCGACCCCCAGAAAAACGCGGCCGATGCACAGCAGCAGCAAACTCGCCAGCGGAATGGCGGAGAGCAGATACGCCAGCACGTAAAAGACCCCGCTGAACCCGCAGCAAATCAGGCCAAAAATGACCACCCGTTTTGGGCCAAGGAGATCGGCATATCGCCCGGCGTGCGGACGGCTGATGAGCGTAGAGAAATACTGAACACTGATCACCAGCCCCGCCAGCACGGAGTTGTATCCCAGCGTGTTATGCACAAATCCCGGCAGCACCGCGAGCGGCAAACCAATGGTCAGATAGACAACGAAAGTGAACAGCATGAACGACAAAATGCGTTTATTGAGCAGAGCGTTAGAACGAAGCGTACTTAAAGACATGGGCGGACCCGAAAAATGAGATCACAGGGAGTGGAATACACAGTATAAACAGGTTTTTCCCTCAAAACGGGTTAAAAATGTTATGGGCTGTAACGCGAATTTTGTTTTGCAGAAAAATCTGATCTGTATCACGCCAGCCCGCGCCGCACCTGACTTTGTGACGCAGTGACATGGCCTGAAAAGCCCCGAAATCACAGACCTTTGTCCTTAAAGAACCATCCGGTACAACATTATGGTCTATGCTTATGATAACAGTCACACAAGGAGAGACGGAATGTTTAACAGAAAAGATAAAATTGAAAAAAATGTCGATCAGGACGTCACCCTGCTGGCAGACACGCTGGATGAAGTGCTTCAGTCTGCAGGTGATAAATCCAGGGATGAATTGGATAAAATCCGCAGTAAAGCACAGGGTGTTCTGCGTGAAACCCGTGCTCGTTTCAACAGCGAAAAATTGAGTCAGCAGGCGCGTGAAGCGGCGGCTACAGCCAATGATTATGTGAAAGATAATCCGTGGTACGGCGTCGGTGCAGGTGCGGCAATCGGTATTGTTATCGGTGTTCTGTTGGGACGCCGCTAACGTAAAGAGGCAATTTGTGATGTTTCACTCCTGTGTCGGGAATATGGCTTAAAAAGCTGAAACATCCGCGTGGCTCCCTCATTGCCGCGCAGTTGCTAAAAAGACGACGGAGCCTTCGGGCTCCGTTTTCTATTTTTGCAACCCGTTAACGTTAAAAATGAATGCGAAAACTCTTTGACTGGCTGGGTTTAAATGTCCCCAGGTCACCTTTTTTATGGTGAGAAGAGGCCTGCGTTTCATCCATGCGGACTTCCTGCCATTCGGCCACAGTGACATTAATCTGCAAATTATCCTGCGTGCTTTGCGTTTCCGAGGGGTTATAAACCCGCACAATCAGCGCCTCTTCATCTTCGGCTTTTTTCAGGGCGCTTAACACCGTACCCGATATGCATTTGTGCATCAGGCTGAAACGCGACGGGGTTTTGTTTTTCGTCAGATTCAGCTTCATCGCGTCATACGGCATTTTGTTGTAGGTGCGCACCGGCGTCAGATAATCCCGCGCATGTTGCATGGCATTTGCCTGAACAGGATCGCCGCTGAAACCGAACAGGGCGAAACGGTAAACCTGTTTGCCTGCCATCTGCGAATCCGGCGTCGGCATTTTGATGCCGGAAGGACGTCCAGGACGCAGCAACAGATTTTCCTTACCCAAAACACCGACGGCGCGAAACAGCGTCAGGGCGAAGGTATTATAGGATTCGCCGACCACCTCAAACTCACGCAACCCTTCGGTAAACAGCGCCAGCCCATGATTGCCGTCCTGTAATGCCGCGAAATTCATTAGCTGCCATACCGGTACCGGCGCTTCTTTCCAGCTTTCTGCTTCCCAGTTGTCCATCGCCGCATCATTTACCGGGCGGGTAATACAACCAAACTGATTGTCGGCTACCACTGTCTGGCTGGCAAACGGCGTCGGGATCAGTACCCGCAACCGGTGATCTTCCGCGCGGTTTTCCAGCGCCAGTTCGATTTCAATCCGGCGGCTGTTTTTCGCCAGCGTCACGTTGATCGTTACAGGCATTTCACAGCTGAGCGTCCGCGCAGCGCGATCTTCCAGCGTGCGGGGGAGCGGCATGTTCAGCGAAATGGTCGCCGTGCTTTGCCACGGCTGATGCTGATAACTCACCTCAGCCGTCAGGCTGCCCGAGGTGAGCACCCATTCCTCACGCGCCGGAGAATAGTCATATTCATCGCCATCGTCAGAGCCGTTTTCCAGTTCCAGTACCTGCTGATAACGGTGGAAAGTCTGTTTATCCAGAATATCCAGCGTACCGTTCGGGTTAACCGTCACGCGGTAATAATCGTTTTCCAGCGTCTCTTCGCCCTGCGGCGCGGGCTGCAAAATGCCCGGCTGATGCGGCGTAACGTTCAGGGTGACGTAGCCCATCGCGGGCAGCGTGGCGCAAAGCTGGATGTCGTATTCCATAAAGGGTTCGTAATTGCCGTAATGCACAATCTGCCTGTCCACCAGCCCCGGATCGATTTCCCGCGCTTCGCGGATGAAATAAGGCACCGTACTGCCCTGCCCGTCAGTCAGGCTGAAAGAGGACGCCCGTATCCGCACGGTGGTATTGACCGTTTCCTGCCGCGGATACAGCGAGAAGTTGAACAGCGCCAGCCGGTCAGCGGTGTGACCGTCGGGTTGCAGGTTGTCGATGATTTTACGCATCGTGAACTGAATGAGGTTTTCGGCCATGTCGTCAGCGAGAATAAAGCGCGACATAATTTCCTGATGAACCTTGTCGCTGCAACAACAGCCGATGCTGTCGTGCGCGTGGTTCTTCATGATTTCCTTCCACATTTTTTCGATCAGACCGTGATGGTAATCAAAACCCAAGCGCCAGGCGATGGAACACAAGGGTTCGAGCACATTGACGATTTTGTTCTCAATCGCTGCGTTGGCTTGTTTGATGTCCATACGGGTCGAGGAAATGGTGCGGTGAACGCGCATGTATTTGCCATCGTTAAATTCCCCCCGCAACAACGCCAGTTGCGGTTTGATGGCATCGATGCGTTCAAAAATTTCTTCAAAACGGCTCAGCTGGAAACTGCGCTGCGGGTAAATCCGCCGCAGCATCTCCATGATGGTAAAGATATTTTGCTGCAGCGGCATCTGATCATGACCGTTAGGCAGCAGAATATCGCCGGTCAGCGACGCCGCTTCCAGCACCGGCAAATACTTATCCAGCCGTTCGCGCAGCGCCTTTTCATCCTCGGGTAAATATTTGCCGATGGCATAACCCAGCGGTAGCACCTGCACGGTGACTTCGCTGCCGTCGTTACTCTGCCAGCGGAATTCGGTTTTATCCGTGCCGTGGCGTTCCGAGCAGCCGCGCCAGAACATGGCATGTTGCAGGCCAAACCCGTTAAAGATATGTGGAAGCTGAGAAGACATGCTGAAGGAATCCGGCAGATAGCCGATTTTCATGGGCTCACCAAACTCGCGGCAGTCGCGCATACCATAAAGCAGATTACGCAGGATGGATTCGCCACTGACCACCATCGTGTCGGTCTGCGTATACCACGGGCCGATAATCAGCTTTCCGGCTTCGACCAGCGCTTTCACACGCGGACGGTTTTCCGGGCAGACGGCAAAATAATCTTCGAGGATCGCCGTTTGTCCGTCCATGACGTAAAACGGATAGTCAGCGTCATTTTCCAGACGATCGAGGATCTCCGCCATGTTATTAACCAGCAGGATCCGCGAGGCTTCCGTCGTGAAATACCATTCGCGATCCCAGTGCATATGCGGGGTCAGATGAACGCGGGAAACAGTCATAAAATCATTCCTTTCAAGCCCTGCAGGGCATAATGTGAATTAACCCAAAATTAAGAAGAAGGGATGTCGCCGGTGAAATGTCCCTGTCGTACCGCGTAGCCGCGCCAGCTCAGCAGAACCAGCGTGGAGATCACCGTGCCCGCCAGCGCGGCGCCCAGCCAGATAGCTGCCGACAGCCAGCCACCCCATCCGCCGTCATGCAGCAGGAACATGGAGAAAATGCCCGCGCCCGGCGTGGAAAGGCCGATCCCCGAAGCCCCGACGATCGCGCCAGTCACTACCGACCCTGCCAGGAAGGAGCCAATGACACGCAGCGGATCTTCAATCGCCATCGGGATCGCGCCCTCGGTGATCCCCGCCAGGCCGAGCAGCCAGGTGGACTTTCCGGTTTCGATTTCAAAAGATTTAAACAGGTGGGGTGCCAGTAGGGTTGACGCGGTCACGGTAAATGCCGAGACCATTTTGGTCGCACCGAAAATGGCGTAAGGGCCGTAAACGCCGTTTGCCATCGCGCCGAGTACCATCGCGTTACTGCCGGATAATCCGTTCAGCCACGCGGTCAGGCTGCTGTTGAGCCACGCCACCGGTTCGCCGATCACAAATAACATGATGCTGCCGGTCGCCAGCGTGCCGAGCACCGGATAGAGGTAAAACATCAGGAAGCCGTTGAAGCTGGCGCGCAGGCGGACATGTTTTTTCATCCAGCGCATGACATAACCGGCAATCAGGCCACCCGCAACACCACCGAGAAAACCTGCACCGATCATGTTGGCGCACAGTCCGGCGGCAAATCCCGGCGTCAGCGCCGGTTTGTCTGCCAGCGAATACGCCGTGTAAGCCGACAGCACCGGTACCATCAGAATGCCTAACATGCCGCCGCCGAGCTGACGGTACATCCACAGCCATGACGCTTTCTGCGCGTACAGTTCCTGCCAGCCAAACAGTTGCGCGATCAGCACGGTCACCGCCAGCAACGAGCCACCGGCGACAATCAGCGGAACCGCAAAGGAAATCCCGCTCAGCAACGCCTGTTTTAAATCTGCTTTTATGCTGGTTTTCTGCGGATTAACCGGCGCTGAAGCCACGGTTTCACCGGGCTGACGCCGTATCGCCAGCGCCTGTTGCAGCACCGCTTCGGCGTGGCGGATCGGTTCCGCCACCGGCACCTGAACGCAGGGGATCCCGTCAAAACGCTGGCTGTCTTTGATTGCCACTTCAGCGGCAAAAACGCAGGCAACGGCGCGATCACATTGCGCGGCAGTGATCGCATTCTCAATGCCGTTAGCGCCCTGCTTTTCCACATCAATGTGGATACCTAATTTTTTCGCCGCTTTTTCCAGGTATTCCGCTGCCATGTAAGTGTGCGCGATGCCTGCCGGACAGGCGGTAACACACACCACCCGCGGCGCATCGTCAGGCAGAATCTGCGGATGCGGCGTTTCCGTCGCTGGCTCTGCGCCCAGTAGCGCCAGCACCTCCTGCACGTGTCGCGCCACCATCAACGCCGCACGGGTGTCATCATCCACCAGCCGCGTGGTCAGTGCCGTCAGCAGTTCCATGTGAGTCGAACCCGCCTCCGCTTCGGGGATCGCCAGCAGGAAGATCATATTTACCGGCTCCTCGCCATCTACGCCCTGCCAGGGCAGCGGATTTTCCAGCGTTGCCAGCGCAAACGCCGCGCGCCGGACGCTGGCCGATTTGCCGTGCGGTACCGCCAGTCCTTCACCCAGCGCGGTCGGGCCTTCGTTTTCACGTTCCGTCACCGCCTGCAAAAAATCCTTTGCGTTATCAAGGATCCCCTGCTGATCGAGTTGCTGAACAAGAAAAGCGATCGCCCGTTCACGGCTGGAAAAATGGCTATTAAGATGTATCAGTTCGGGTGAGGTCAGTAATGTCAGATCCATAAAGTTGTCCTGTCTGAATCGATGAAAAAACAATATTTGTATTATTGTTGTATTGTATTTGTATTACACATCAAATCAGCAAGAGATGAATGTGATCCGGATAGAAGATCTTTCGTTGGGTTGTATTGTTTTTGCAGAGTCTGCGAACTGCTACACTCGTCAAAAAGTGCCAGACAGGAATCTGAAACGTGAGTAATCAGCCGCTTTACCGCCAGATCGCTTCGCAGATCCGCGATCAGATCCAGCGCGGAGAAATCAAAACAGGCGATGCGCTGCCGACAGAATTGCGTCTGCGCGAGCAGTTTGGCGTCAGTCGTGTGACGGTACGGCAGGCGATTAAGCTGCTGGTCGAACAGGATGTGCTGGAAAGTGTGCAGGGCAGCGGGACTTACGTGAAGGAAGCGAAGGTCAATTACGATATTTATCAGCTGACCAGCTTTGATGAGAAGTTACAGCCTCTGGACAGGCCCTCGCACAGTGAGGTTCTGGCGTTCTCCATTGTGAAACCGCCGATCGGTATCGCCGAAGCGCTGGCATTGGCTGAACAGGCGCGGGTGTATTACATCAAGCGCCTGCGCTATATCGCCAGCAAACCTGTGACGCTGGAAGAAACCTGGATGCCGCTGGACTTGTTCCCTGACCTGACTTACGAGGTGATGCAGGGTTCGAAATATGCCTGGATGGAGCAGACCAAACATCTGGTGATTGACCGCAGCGAGCAGGAAGTTATCCCGCTGATGCCGACCAAAGAGATGGTGTCGCTGCTGGGCGTGGCCGCAGATCAGCCGATTTTGCAGAAAATCTCGAAGGGTTTTCTGGCGGACGGCACGGTGTTTGAATTCAGCCGTAATACCTTCCGCACGGATGATTATAAATTCACACTGGTCGCCAGACGAATGCCGCACTGATCAGCGGCTGTCAGCCACCACCTGCGCCAGCCGCTGCACCAGTTCGTCCGCCTGCGCCTGCGAGCTGATATTCACAAACCCCATCAGCAGGCCGTTCGGACGTAACGCGTCGCCCCGTTCGCGGTGCTCAACCCGCCAGTCAGACAGCGCCTGCAGCCCGAGCTGGAAAGGAAGGGAAGAAACTGAAGGCAGCATCGGATTGATGGGCTTACGCACGGCGTCTTTCCTGACCGGCGCTGGCATGGGCAGAATCGCTGACGTTAGTGGCGGCAACCGGCGCACCGGACACTGCCTTTGAACCGCTGAAAGCGCAGTTCAACGACGTGGAAATCTCGGAACTGACCTTCGCCATCAGCCTGATGAATGCCTTTAACCGCCTCGCCGTCGGTATGCGTCAGTCATTTTTCTGTTGTTTTTTTGAACTGAAAAAAGTTTTCTCTCTCCAGCCCGCTCCCTGCGGGCTTTGCCGTTTTTGCAACAAGCAAAATTGGAAAATCTACATATTGTGTGGTTGAAAATTTAAATCACCACATCTAGTATTCAAAGCATCGGGACGCCACGATGGCACCGACTCTCGCGTCTTTCCCCCGGCTCAATCAGCCGCACAGCGGGAAGGCAAAAATTGTCTCTGATTTCTTACTAAATGGAAATACGAATCATGAGCATTATTATTTACAGCAAACCCGACTGTGTCCAGTGCAACGCGACTTACCGTGCATTAGATAAACAAGGCATCGCTTATCAGGTTGTGGATTTGACTCAGGATGAGCAGGCGCTCGGCCAGGTTCGTGCCATGGGTTATCAGCAGGTACCGGTGATTGTGGCCGGTGACGACCACTGGTCTGGTTTCCGTCCGGACAAAATTTCCGCCCTGCGCCAGTTGCAAACTGCCTTCTGAGGCCCGGCTGATGCATCCGTTAGTGTATTTCTCCAGTTCGTCGGAAAACACTCATCGTTTTGTCGGCAAGCTTGATTTGCCAGCAATCCGTATTCCGATCGGCGGAGCAGGCGCAAAGCTGCGTATGGACGAACCCTATATTTTGCTGGTGCCAAGCTACGGCGGTGGATCAGCAACAGGGGCGGTGCCCACGCAGGTGATCCGTTTCCTCAATGATGAACATAACCGTTCATTAATTCGCGGCGTGATTGCCGCAGGAAACACCAACTTCGGCGCAGCGTATTGTATTGCCGGCGATATTATTTCCCAGAAGTGTCAGGTCCCTTACCTGTACCGTTTTGAGTTGCTGGGAACGCCGGAAGACGTTGCAAAGGTCAGACAGGGAGTAACAGAATTTTGGCAGCGACAGAACTAGCAATTTCCGACCCCGGCACCCGCAGCCCGGACTATCACGCGCTTAACGCGATGCTGAATCTGTTCGACGCTAACGGCCAGATCCAGTTTGATAAAGACCGACTGGCGGCGCGCCATTACTTCCTGCAACACGTCAATCAGAACACGGTTTTCTTCCATAATCTGGCGGAGAAACTGCGTTATCTGGTGGAAGAAGGTTATTACGAAGCCGACGTGCTCAATCAGTATGAATTCGACGACATCAAGCGTCTGTTCAAACAGGCTTACGCCAAAAAATTCCGCTTCCAGACGTTTCTGGGCGCATTCAAGTATTACACCAGCTACACGCTGAAAACCTTCGACGGCAAACGCTACCTTGAGCGTTATGAAGATCGCGTGTGCATGGTGGCGATGACGCTGGCCCGTGGCGATATCCGGCTCGCAGGTCATTTTGTCGATGAGATCATTTCCGGCCGCTTCCAGCCTGCCACACCGACGTTCCTCAACTGCGGTAAAAAGCAGCGCGGCGAACTGGTGTCGTGTTTCCTGCTGCGCATTGAAGACAACATGGAATCCATCGGGCGCTCGGTGAACTCGGCGCTGCAACTTTCCAAACGCGGTGGCGGTGTGGCGTTTATGCTGACCAACATCCGCGAAGTGGGCGCGCCGATTAAGCGCATCGAAAACCAGTCTTCCGGCGTGATCCCGATTATGAAAATGCTGGAAGATGCCTTTTCTTACGCCAATCAGCTCGGCGCACGTCAGGGCGCGGGAGCGGTCTACCTGAACGCCCATCACCCGGATATTTTGCGTTTCCTTGATACCAAACGCGAAAACGCTGACGAAAAAATCCGTATAAAAACGCTGTCGCTGGGCGTGGTCATTCCGGATATCACTTTCGAGCTGGCAAAGAATAACGAAGATATGTACCTGTTCTCGCCCTATCACGTCGAGAAAGTGTATGGCGTACCGATGTCAGAAATCAGTATCAGCGAGAAGTACCGCGAGATGGTGAATGACAAGCGCATTCATAAAAGCAAAATCAACGCGCGTGAATTTTTTCAGGTACTGGCAGAAATTCAGTTCGAATCCGGCTACCCGTACATGATGTTTGAAGACACGGTCAACCGCGCCAATCCGATCAAAGGTCGCATCAATATGAGCAATCTGTGTTCGGAGATTTTGCAGGTGAATTCGCCGACGATCTACGGCGAAGACCTGTCTTATCAGCACATTGGCAAAGATATTTCCTGTAATCTCGGTTCGCTGAATATCGCTTCGGCGATGGATTCGCCGGATTTCGGCAATACTGTCGAAATGGCGGTGCGTGCGCTGACGGCGGTGTCCGACATGAGCCACATCCGTTCAGTGCCATCTATTGATCAGGGTAATCAGGATTCGCACGCCATCGGCCTCGGCCAGATGAATTTGCACGGTTATCTGTGCCGCGAGCGTATTTACTACGGCTCGGAAGAGGGTCTGGATTTCACCAATATCTATTTCTGCACCGTGGCTTACCACGCGATCCGCGCCTCGAACCAGATCGCCATCGAACGCCAGCAGTCATTTAAAGGGTTCAAAGATTCGACTTACGCCAGTGGCACGTATTTCGACAAATATGTCGATGATGCATTGGCCGCGAAATGGCAGCCGAAAACCGATCGTGTGCGCGAACTGTTTGCTGACGCCGGAATAGCCATTCCGACCACCGCAGACTGGGCGGCGCTGAAAGCCTCGGTGATGCAGCATGGCCTGTATAATCAGAATTTACAGGCGGTGCCGCCAACCGGTTCTATTTCTTACATCAATAATTCGACGTCGAGTATTCACCCGATCGTGTCCCGCGTGGAAATCCGTAAAGAGGGCAAGATTGGCCGTGTGTATTATCCGGCGGCGTTTATGACCAACGACAATCTGGATTACTACCAGGATGCCTATGAAATCGGCCCGGAAAAAATCATTGATACCTACGCCGAAGCCACACAGCACGTCGATCAGGGGCTGTCGCTGACGCTGTTCTTCCGCGATACCGCCACCACGCGTGACATCAATAAAGCGCAGATTTACGCCTGGCGCAAAGGCATTAAAACCATTTATTACATCCGTCTGCGCCAGATGGCACTGGAAGGCACCGAAGTTCAGGGCTGCGTTTCCTGCACGCTGTAACCGACTGAAAGGATTTAAAAGATGAGCGCAGTAAAACAATTGTTAGTGCAACAGCCGGTCAGTAAAGCCATTAACTGGAACAAAATCCAGGACGATAAAGATCTGGAAGTGTGGAACCGCCTGACGTCGAACTTCTGGTTGCCGGAAAAGGTGCCGTTGTCGAACGATATTCCGTCCTGGGCGACGCTCAGCGCACAAGAGAAACAGCTGACGATCCGCGTATTTACTGGCCTGACGCTGCTGGATACCGTGCAAAACGTCGTCGGCGCACCCACGCTGATGAAAGATGCGGTAACGCCACACGAAGAAGCGGTTTACTCGAATATCTGCTTTATGGAAGCGGTCCATGCGCGTTCTTACAGCTCGATTTTCTCGACGCTTTGCGCCACCGTTGACGTGGATGAAGCCTACCGCTGGAGTGAGGAAAACGTCGCGCTGCAAAATAAAGCCGCGATCATTTTGTCCTATTACGACGGCGAAGATCCGCTGATGAAGAAAGTCGCCAGCGTGTTCCTCGAATCGTTCCTGTTCTACTCCGGCTTCTACCTGCCGATGTACTGGTCGAGCCGCGCCAGGCTGACTAATACCGCCGATTTGATCCGTCTGATCATCCGTGATGAAGCGGTTCATGGTTACTACATCGGCTATAAATTCCAGAAAGCGCTGGCGCTGGAAAGCGAAGAGCGCCAGCGTCAGATCAAGGAGCAGGCATTTGATCTGATTCAGGACTTGTACGACAACGAGATCCGCTACACCGAAGAACTGTACGACGGCGTAGGCTGGAGCGAAGACGTGAAGAAATTCCTGCACTACAACGCCAACAAAGCGCTGATGAATCTCGGCTACGAAGCCCTGTTCCCGGCCAGCATGGCCGACGTCAATCCGGCTATCCTGTCAGCATTGTCGCCAAATGCCGATGAAAACCATGATTTCTTCTCAGGATCCGGCTCTTCCTATGTGATCGGCAAAGCCGTCAACACCGAAGACGAGGACTGGGATTTCTGATTCTCCCCGAGAAGAGCAAGGTTTGCTTGTACTCCTTCCCCTTCGCAGGGGGAGGAGCTAAAACCCACTTTCTGATGTTGCCGTTATTTTTCACCGCGTTAGTATAGAAACAGTGTTTCAAAACCCTACGCTCAGAAAAAGGAAACATCATGACGCCCTATCAGGCTTCACCCTCCCGCTATGAAACCATGCAATTCCGTCGCTGCGGTCAGAGCGGTTTAAAACTCCCTGCACTTTCTCTCGGCCTGTGGCATAGCTTCGGCCATGTCAGTCAGCTGGAATCTCAGCGGGCATTGCTGCAAAAAGCCTTCGATTTAGGTATCACTCATTTTGATCTGGCGAATAACTACGGGCCGCCTCCGGGCTCTGCGGAAGAAAACTTTGGCCGTTTGCTGAAGCAGGATTTTGCGCCGTATCGCGATGAACTGATCATCTCCACCAAAGCCGGTTACGACATGTGGCCGGGGCCTTACGGTTCCGGTGGCTCGCGCAAATATCTGCTCGCCAGTCTGGATCAGAGCCTGCAACGCATGGGGCTGGATTATGTCGATATCTTCTATTCGCACCGGGTGGATGAAGAAACGCCGATGGAAGAAACGGCGGCGGCGCTGGCTTATGCGGTGCAAAGCGGTAAGGCGCTGTATGTCGGGATTTCTTCTTATTCGCCGGAACGTACGCGGATCATGGCGGAACTGTTACGCGAGCTGAAAGTGCCGCTGCTTATCCATCAGCCGTCCTACAATCTGCTGAACCGCTGGGTAGACAAGAGCGGTTTGCTGGATACGCTGGAGCAAAATGGCACAGGCTGTATTGCGTTTACGCCACTGGCGCAGGGGCTGCTGACCGGGAAATATCTCAACGGTATTCCGGACGGTTCGCGGATGCAGGTGGAAGGTAATAAAGTGCGTGGCCTGAATGCCAAAATGCTGTCAGAGGACAACCTGAACAGCCTGCGATTACTCAATGACATGGCACAACAGCGCGGACAGACCATGGCGCAGATGGCGCTGAGCTGGCTGCTGAAAGACGATCGCGTGACGTCGGTGCTGATTGGGGCGAGTCGTCCGGAGCAACTGGATGAAAACGTGAAAGCACTGGAGAATCTGCGCTTCACCGCTGAAGAGCTGACGGCGATTGATAAGCATGTGGCAGATGGTCAGCTGAATCTTTGGCAGGCTTCGTCAGATAAGTAGTTTTATAGAGATCAGCATTCTGAATTAACGCTACATTAAAACGTTAATTCAGATACTGAGAAGGTGTTAAATGAATACGGGTAAAGCAAATAACAGGGAAATTATTTTTTGGCTTCTGGGGTTTTAGCCGCCGGTTGTGGTGCCATTTTCGGCGTTAATTTAGGCAATTCGCCAAAAGTTACTTTTTCAGTCTTCAGCTGAGCCGCCAGTTCTGTACTGATATCCAGATCTTTCGCATAACTTACCGTCGTTTGGACAGGCAAGATTGCTCCAATCTTGTGAGCAACCCGGTATTGTTCCGCCGACTTTTTAATCTGATCTGCAACAACCTGACGCGCCGCTTGCATCTGTACCTGCCATTGGGCATTCAGAGCTTTAGTATCAGCCTGACGAACCTGTGCTGCCTTTTCCGGCGTCATGGTTTTATAGATTTCTTCCGCTTGTTTAGCCGTACCCTGAAGGCTCTTATAAACAGCTTCGAGATGCGTTTTTTGTTGGGCGGCAAGACCTGATTCATTGACGACTTGTTCAATATTTACGAATTTCACTTCTTTATCCCCGACAGTTTTCGAATCACATCCGGAGAGCAATCCCCCGGCAAGAATAACCAACGCAAGCGTTTTGGTGATACGGCGATTAATAACTGAATGCATAAAAAACCTAACCTGAAATATTATTTTAAATAAAAAATGAAAAACGATTATCCACAACTAATAACAATCTTTCTAATTAATAATGACTAAAGCATTCGTTAATCGGAAATATAATTCTGCAAATTCATAACATTAAAAAAATTTATTAAAACGTCGACTGATCAACTGATGAATGTCAGGCGGCGTGCTGTTTCGTAATGATCAACCCAATACTGATTATCCAGTGATGAAATAGTAACGCCTTCAATTTTCGAGGCATGAATGAACTGATGATCCCCGACATACACGCCGACATGACGATCGCCCGGCGACGTTTTGAAAAACACTAAATCTCCCGGTTTCAGGTTATTTTTACTCACCTTTCTGCCGTTCCTGATTTGCTGAAAGGTGGTTCTTGGCAGACGTGTTTGCAGAGAATCCCTGAAGAGATGCTGCATCAGCGCCGAGCAATCGACGCCTTTGTGTGTGGTTCCGCCCCAGCGGTAATGTGTCCCTTTCCAGCGTGGATATTCAGCCAGCAGGGCGCTTTTAATATTTTCTGAGTTGCCCGCATTGACCGCAGTCACGGGGGATCCTTTTTCATTAAAAAGTTCGCCATGAAAAAATTTATAGCTGTCCATAGACTCAAATTCTTTTGGCATATCAAAAGCAAAGGACTGGATGCTAAACAAACCGGTAACGAGAAGTAGTAAAGCAGAAACAAGCGATTTAATACGGAACATGCGTGGATTCTTTGGTCAAAAAATAGTGCTCTTCCTTACGTGGGAACCTGCTCACGGGGCGGGTGACTCGTCTCTGAGTGCGCAAATAATAACCGCTGAACAATAAATAAGCAGGTTGAATTGAGTCCAAAATTGGACTGGGGATTTTTTCTCAGGACCCCCCCCCCTCAGGCTGAAGGGGTGGGTGAAGATGTTATGAGAAGAACTTCGCCAGAACAAACAGACCGACAGAAACGTTGATGGCACCGCCGATACGGGTAGCGATTTGCGCGAAAGGCATCAGCGTCATGCGGTTGCCGGATGTCAGAATCGCCACGTCGCCAGTGCCGCCCTGCCCGCTCTGGCAGCAGGAGACAATCGCCACATCGATAGGGTGCATACCAATTTTCTTACCCACATAAAAACCGGTGCCCACCAGCGCCATCACCGTGGTCACAATGACCAGCAGGTTCTGAAGGGTGAAAGCGTTGATCAGTTCCTGCCACGGCGTGATCGCTACACCCACCGCGAACAACACCGGATAAGTTACCGCCGTACGGAAGAATTTATACACCGTCATTGAACCGTGCTGGATGGTCGGCGAGACGCCGTTCGCCAGTTTCACCAGTACCGCCGCAAACAGCATGCCGACCGGCGCCGGCAGGCCGATCCATTTCTGACCCAGCATGCCGACCATGTACAGCAGGATCGCCAGCAGTGCCCCACAGGCCAGCGCGTTGACGCCCGGATTGCCCTCAAATTCATCGGTGCCACTGCCCATCTGGCCTTTTTTCGACGGCATGAGCTGGCCTTCGCCCGTCAGATGTGGATAACGTTTTCCAAGCTGGTTCAGTACGCCCGCCAGCACGATAGCCGTCAGACCGCCAAGCATCACAATCGGCAGAATGCGCCCAAGCGCCACGCCCTGCTCCATATGCAGAATGGTCGCGTAACCCATCGACAGCGGGATCGCACCTTCCCCTACACCGCCAGCCATGATCGGCAGGATCAGGAAGAAGAAGGTTTGCATTGGCGGTAAACCTAACACAGTGCCCATCGCCATACCGGCAATCATGCCGACCACTTCCCCGCACAGCATCGGTACGAAAATACGCATAAAGCCCTGGATCAGCACCTGACGGTTCATGCTCATAATGCTGCCGACAATAATGCAGCAGATATAAAGGTAGAGAATATTGGTGGATTTATAGAATTTGACTGTGGAATCAACAACAACATCCGGCAGCAGGCCGTAATGCACCATCGCCGAAGGAATAAAAGTGGCACAAATCGCCGCGGCCCCCAGTTTACCCACCACCGGTAAGCGTTTCCCGAATTCACCGCAGGCAAAACCAAAGAAGGCCAGCGTGGCGACCATCACCACGATATCACCCGGCAACTTGCCGTTCAGGCAGTCAAGCAGGATCAGCACCCCCGCCAGCAGGAAAAAGGGCAGCGGGATAATACCTATCTTGTAGTTATCCAGAATGTGCCACCATTTTTGTCTGGCTGAAAGGCCGGAGGTTTTCGTTTCTTTGACAGCGATGTAGGAATCGTCGGTTGTGCTCATGACATTGCCTCTTTTTTCTGAATACTTTTCTTATTGAGGGTCTGAGCATATGAAAACAGCCGGTCAGCCGGATGTGAGGTTGTTCAAATTAAAATCGCAGGGATAAAGGTTGTTATGGTGTTTATGGTGTTAATGCACCCTGATTTATAAGGATTATAAGATTAGTAGTAAATACCGCTATTAACCCTGTTATTACTGTGTGAAATAATCATTATTTTAATCTTCTGTTCACAACTCCGATTCTCTGCGATTACGACTCACATTTCGCCGTGATAGGCTTATTGAATGTCTATCTCAGGTTCGCCTTGCAGCAGGTCGTATGAAATTCAGATTACCTTTTCAGGTAAAACTATTTTTATCTCTGGTGGTATTTTCCTGCGTGTTGCTGGCACTGCTCGGGGCTATTTTATTTCATATTATCGACCGCCAGTTGCATCATGATCTCGGTCAGCGAGCGCGGGTTCAGGCCAGCGAGATCGCGCTGATGCCGGGGCTGGCGCAGAAAGTTAAGACGCGGGATATCCCCGGTATCGCACAACTTATCCAGCCATTACGCGATAAAAGTGACGCCAGTTATATCGTTATCGGCGATACCCGCGAGCTGCATCTTTATCATTCCGAATCGCCGGAGCGCATAGACCTGCCGATGATTGGCGGTGATAACGCCGGTGTGCTGGCCGGTAAAACCATTATTTCTGTGCGTCAGGGCGGCATTGGCGTTTCCTTGCGCAGCAAAGCCCCGATTCTGGATGCGAATAATCAGGTGATCGGTATTGTCTCGGTCGGTTATCTCACGTCTTACATCGATAATATTAATGGCCGCCGTCTGGCGCAGGCCGGTTTATACGGTTTGCTGCTTTTATTACTGCTGTTTATTTTTTCATGGATGTTTACCCGCAACGTTAAAAAACAGATGTTCTGGCTGGAGCCCAAAGCTATCGCCCTGCTGGTTCGCCAGCAAAAAGCGTTGCTGGAAGCCATGTATGAGGGCGTATTTGCTGTTAACGCTGAAAAACAGCTGATTTTGATTAACCGTGCCGCACGCGAGTTACTGGATATCCGCCAGCCCGAAAACGAATTGCTGGGGAAACCGCTGGCGGAGGTACTGCATACGCCACCCGCATTTTTTACGCAAAGCGGGGTCAGTGAAAATAACAGCCAGCATGATCAGATTACGGTACTTAATCAGCGCCAGGTGATCGTCAATCGTGTGCCAATCGAACTTGAACCCGGTGCAGAAAGTGGCTGGGTATTCAGTTTCCGCGATAAAAACGACATTAATACACTGAGCAGCCAGCTGAGTCAGGTGAAACGCTACGCCGATAATCTGCGCATCATGCGCCATGAACAACTGAACTGGACCGCTACGCTGGCAGGCTTGCTGCAAATGCAGCGTTACGACGACGCCATGCACTATATTCAGGCACAGTCGCAAGGCGCGCAGGCGGTACTGGATTTCGTCTCGGCGCGCTTTACCTCGCCGGCGCTGTGCGGCCTGCTGCTGGGAAAATACGTCAGCGCGCGCGAAAAAGGTGTCGGGCTGAGTTTCGACCCCGCTTGTCAGCTAACCCGCATTCCGGCGACCATCAGTGAAACCGAACTGATGTCAGTGATGGGTAATTTGCTGGATAACGCCGTGGATGCCACGCTGAAAGCACTGACGCCACCGGCACCGGTCGAATTGTATATTTCCGACAGGAACCGTGAGCTGCTGATTGAAGTCGCCGATCAGGGCAGCGGTGTGGAAGACGAACTTAAGCCGCACCTGTTTGAACAAGGCGTCACCAGCAAGCCTTCCAGCGGGCAGGACGCCACAGGCGCAGAACACGGTATCGGCCTGTATCTGGTGGCCGGTTATGTCCGTCAGGCGGGTGGCAGCATCGAAATCTCAGACAACACGCCGCAAGGTACGATATTTTCAGTCTTTATCCCGTACCCGGCGGAAGCCTCAACAGGACAGAACCATGAATAACAGCAGCGCACTCGATGTCGTGATTGTGGAAGATGAGCCGCATCTGGCCGGTCTGCATCGTGACTTTATCGAGCAAAATTTCAATCTGCGCGTGGTCGGTATTGCGGCCACGCTGGAACAGGCGCGTTCCCTGCTGCGGCAGCATCAGCCACGGCTGATCTTGCTGGATAACTATTTGCCCGACGGTCAGGGGGTCGATTTGATCGACAGCCCGTTGCTGAAAAGCGTCGATTGCTCGGTGATTTTCATTACCGCCGCCAGCGATATGCAAACCTGTAGTCAGGCGATGCGCAGTGGCGCATTCGATTACATTATCAAGCCGGTGTCATTCCATCGTCTGCGCAGTTCGCTTGAACGCTTTATGCAACTGGTGCAAACCCTGCGTAATGTCAAAGTGGTTGATCAACGGGCGCTGGATAAACTGTTCAATCTGCCCGCTACCGATGCGCCGTCAGCGCCTTCCGCCAAAGGCATTGAGCCGAATACACTGGAACTGGTTCAGCGTGCTTTTACCGCCAGACCTGACGTCAGCTGGTCGGTCGAACAGGTGGTGGAAGAAGTTGGGATCAGCAAAACGACAGGTCGCCGTTATCTCGAATACTGTGTGGAAATTGGCTTTATCGCCGTGGAGATGCAGTACGGAAATATCGGACATCCGAGGCGCCTGTATCGAAAAATAGCCGATGACGGCAAACCATCTTCCTGATGCCGAATTCTGGCTGTTTCACTGGACGAATTTCACACTCTCTGCCGGTGTCATCACCGGCGAATTTCCGGCTTCCCCTGCCGGTTCAGACTATTATTTCACTGTGCATTCATCTTTCAGACAACCGGTAAATTCACGGCTTTCACATAAATCTGAAATCTCTATTTACACCTGTCAACACGCCGTGAGGGTTACGCATTAATTTCATTTAAATCACGCAATTATTACACCCCAAAATTTCGCTCAAACAAAAGTCATTAATTTCAATTAAATCATATAATTAATTATATTTACAGCGCATATTTCCGCCGGGGAATTAGGTAAAAACCTCAAACGAAGACACGCGGTAATTTGTCATTAATTGTCAACGCATGCTGAATGAAATTAACCACCGAAAATACAGATAAATACGTAACCGGAAAACCAACCATGAATATTCTCCGGAAACATTGAGACTTGTCTCAGAATTTCGATGTGTTAGGGTATAACGCGTTCACTATTTGGTAACAGGCAAAACCCTATACGGTCCAACACAAAAATTAGACATCGAGCCGATACGGCTATTTATATCCAAGGAATGCATATTGCATGGCAATTAAAATCGAAGTAAAGAACCTTTATAAGGTATTTGGCGAAAACCCGGATCGCGCTTTCAAGATGATTGACGCAGGCAAGGGTAAAGAAGAAATTTTTGAGAAAACAGGTCTTTCACTTGGCGTTAAGAATGCCAGTCTGGCCATTGAAGAAGGCGAGATTTTCGTCATCATGGGGTTATCCGGTTCCGGTAAATCCACCATGGTACGCCTTCTCAATCGTCTGATAGAGCCCACCCGCGGCGAAGTCCTGATCGACGGCGAAGATATCGCCAAAATCTCAGAAGCAAAATTACGCCAGGTACGCCGCAGCAAAATCAGTATGGTGTTTCAGTCTTTTGCGCTGATGCCACACCTGACCGTGTTGAACAACACGGCGTTTGGTATGGAGCTGGCAGGTGTGCCGGTGGAAGAGCGCAATGCCAAAGCGATTGATGCACTGCGTCAGGTCGGGCTGGAAAACTATGCCAACTCTTATCCGGATGAATTGTCCGGCGGGATGCGTCAGCGTGTCGGTTTGGCCCGCGCGATGGCCAACAACCCTGATATTCTGCTGATGGATGAAGCCTTCTCGGCACTCGACCCGTTAATTCGTACCGAAATGCAGGATGAACTGGTGAAGCTTCAGGCTCAGCATCAGCGCACCATCGTGTTTATTTCCCATGATCTGGACGAAGCCATGCGTATCGGCGACCGTATCGCCATTATGCAGGGCGGCGAAGTGGTGCAGGTCGGCACGCCGGAAGACATTCTCAATAATCCGGCCAACGATTATGTGCGCACCTTCTTCCGTGGTGTGGATATCAGTCAGGTCTTCAGCGCCAAAGACATTGCCCGCCGTCGTGGCGCGCTTATTCGTAAAACCCCCGGTTTTGGTCCCCGTGCCGCCCTCAAGCTGCTCGAAGATGAAGACCGCGAATATGGTTATGTGCTTGAACGTGGACAGAAATTCATCGGCGTGGTGTCGATTGAATCGCTGAAAACTGCGCTCAAAACCAATCAGCCGCTGGAAAGCGCCCTGCTGGAATCTCCGGCAGCCGTGCAGGCAGACATGCCACTCAGCGAACTGATTTCTCATGTCGCCGCCGCGCCTTGCGCCGTGCCGGTCATCAATGAGGACAATAACTATATCGGCATTATTTCCAAAGCCATGCTGCTTCAGGCTCTGGACAAAGAAGGGGGTAACGAATGAGCACTTCAACCATAACGAACACCATTACACAGCATGCACAGGCCGCTCAGACACAGGCTCTGGATCCTTCCGTGGATCCGTGGAGTGCCGATAACGCCAGTGGTGGTGTCGCGCCACAAGCTGACGCCGCGCCAGCCGATGCGGGCAGCAGTGATCCGTGGGGCGGCGGCAGCGATGCCGCGACCAGCACACCGGACGCCACACATCACGCCGCCGCCCAGACCAACGACTGGCTGAGCGTCGCGCCGGAACATCATCAGCATTTTAATATTCTCGATCCGTTTCACAGCACGCTGATCCCGCTCGACCGCTGGGTCACGGAAGGGATCGACTGGCTGGTGGGCAACTTCCGCCCGGTATTCCAGGGGATCCGCGTGCCGGTCGATTTCGTCCTGAGCGGTTTCCAGCACGGTCTGGAATCCCTGCCTGCACCGATTGCGATCCTGGTCTTCGCCCTGCTCGCCTGGCAGATGGCCGGTTTCGGTATGGGTGCGGCCACGCTGGTTTCGCTGGTACTGATTGGCGCAATCGGTGCCTGGTCACAGGCAATGGTCACGCTGGCGCTGGTTCTGACCTCGCTGTTCTTCTGTATCTTGATAGGTCTGCCGCTCGGTATCTGGCTGGCCCGCAGTCAGAAGGCAGCCAAAATTATCAGGCCGTTACTCGATGCCATGCAGACCACGCCAGCGTTCGTGTATCTGGTGCCGATCGTCATGCTGTTTGGTATCGGTAACGTGCCGGGCGTAGTGGTGACGATCATCTTCGCCCTGCCGCCGGTGGTACGTCTGACGATTCTGGGTATTAATCAGGTGCCGGAAGATCTGATCGAAGCGGCGAAATCCTTTGGTTCCAGCCCGCGTCAGTTGCTGTTTAAAGTGCAGTTGCCGCTGGCCATGCCGACCATCATGGCAGGTATCAACCAGACGCTGATGCTGGCGCTGTCGATGGTGGTTATCGCCTCGATGATCGCCGTAGGGGGTCTGGGCCAGATGGTACTGCGCGGTATCGGCCGTCTGGATATGGGTCTGGCGTCAGTCGGGGGGGCGGGTATCGTTATTCTCGCCATCATCCTTGACCGTCTCACCCAGTCGATGGGACGCGACAGCCGCAGCAAAGGCGGCCACCGCTGGTTCACCCGCGGTCCTGTCGGTCTGGTGATGAAACCTTTCACGAAGAAAGCCTGATTCACACACTGCACTTTTCCCGGCGGTTCGCTGCCGGGAACTCTCAAAAGCTAAAACAACGCAGTCCACTCTTACGTATTGATAAACAATCCTCAAAATCATTCGGGCGACAACTCAATGATGAAGAGGAAAAGAATAAGGGTTCACCATGCGCACAACATCTATTTGGGCACTAGCCCTGAGCACACTCGTCACATCCTCAACAACGTTCGCTGCCGATTTACCGGGCAAAGGCGTGGTCGTCAAACCGTTGCAAAGTACCATCGCGGAAGAAGCCTTTCAGACCGAACTGGTTAACCGCGCGCTGGAAAAACTGGGCTACGACGTTCAGCAAACCGGCGAAGTGGACTACAACGTCGCGTATACCGCCATTGCCAGCGGCGATTCCACCTACATGGCGGTGAACTGGGAGCCGCTGCAAAAAGACATGTATAACGCAGCCGGTGGCGACCAGAAGTTCTACCGTCAGGGCACCTACATCAGCGGCGCGGCACAGGGTTATCTGATCGACAAAAAAACCGCCGACAAATATCACATCCACGATTTGTCACAGCTGAAAGATCCGAAAATCGCCAAACTGTTTGATACCGACGGCGACGGCAAAGCCGATATGGCGGGCTGTAATCCGGGCTGGGTCTGCGATCAGGTGATCAATACTCAAATCAAAGCCTACGGCCTGAGCAATACCGTGACGCAAAACGAAGGCAACTATTCGGCCATTATCGCCGATACCCTCACCCGCTATAAGTCCGGCAAGCCGGTGTTGTACTTCACCTGGACGCCGTACTGGGTCAGCAACGAGATGAAACCGGGCAAAGACGTGGTCTGGCTGACTGTGCCGTTCTCGGCCAATCCGGGTTCGCAGAAAGATCTCGATACCACGCTGCCGAACGGTAAGAACTACGGCTTCCCGGTCAATAACGAACACATCGTAGCGAATAAAGCCTGGGCTGAGAAAAACCCGGCAGCCGCGAAACTGTTCGCCCTCATGAAACTCCCTCTGGCCGACGTGAATGCGCAGAACCTGCGGATGCATGAAGGGGAATCGTCTTCTGAGGATATCCGGCAGCACGTTGATGGCTGGATCAAGGCACATCAGGCGACCTTCGATGGCTGGATCAAAGAAGCTGCCGCCGCAGCAAAATAACGCATGATAAAAATCGAGGAATTTATGAAAAAGACAGGACTCTGGGCCGTTGCTGCCCTCACCACATTTGCAACAGTCACCTCATTCGCCGCCGATCTGCCGGGTAAAGGCGTCACCGTGACGCCCATCCAGAGCACCATCAGCGAAGAGACATTTCAGACTGAGCTGGTGAATAAAGCGCTGGAAAAACTGGGTTATGACGTCCAGCCGACACGCGAAGTCGATTATAACGTCGGCTACACCACCATTGCGGCCGGAGATGCGACATTCACCGCCGTCAACTGGTCACCGCTGCATGATGAAATGTACAAAGCCGCCGGTGGCGATAAAGTCTTTTACCGTGAAGGCACCTACGTGACCGGTGCGGCACAAGGCTGGCTGATCGATAAGAAAACCGCTGAGAAGTATCACATCACCAATATCGAACAGCTGAAAGACCCGAAACTGGCCAAACTGTTTGATACCAACGGTGACGGCAAAGCCGATCTGACCGGCTGTACGCCGGGTTGGGGTTGTGAAGCGGCACTGAATGAGCAGTTAAAAGCTTATGGTCTGGAAGATACCGTGACCCATAATCAGGGTAACTATTCTGCGATGATCGCCGACACCATTACGCGTTACAAAGAAGGAAAACCGATCTTCTATTACACCTGGACGCCGTACTGGGTCAGCAATGTCCTGATCCCGGGCAAAGACGTGTTGTGGATGCAGGTACCGTTCTCAGTAGTGCCGGGGGATAAAAACGCCGACACCAAGCTGCCAAACGGCAAAAACTACGGTTTCCCGGTGAGCACCATGCACATCGTGGCGAACAAAGCCTGGGCTGAGAAAAACCCGGCAGCGGCGAAACTGTTTGCCATCATGAAACTGCCTCTGAAAGACATCAATGCGCAAAACGCCGCCATGCATGCCGGTAAAAATTCAGAAGCCGATATTGATGCACAGACCGATGGCTGGATTAAAGCCCATCAGGAACAGTTCGACGGCTGGGTGAAGGAAGCGGCTGCCGCAGCGAAATAACGCAGTCACAGACTCAGTCAGACCCGCGGGCGGAGAGAAATCTCCGCCCGTTTTTTTGTGGGGTGATTGAGTTCGTGTGTATTCGTGTGTATAATTATTCCTCACCAGGGAGAGCTTATGAAATCGACGGAATTGATTAAAGCGCTGCTTGCAGCGGGTTGTGAACTCAAGCGTCACCGGGGAGGAAGTCATCAAATTTGGTGGTCACCCATCACCAACAAAACATTTCCCGTTCCCCACCCCAAAAATGATTTACCTGTGGGAACTCTCAAATCCATTATGAAAATGGCAGGGATATGATCCTGCAACCGGAGGTTGAATATGTTCTTTTCAGTCGGTCTTGAAACACCAAAAGATGACAAAACCGCCTACGGTATGGTGGTGCCTGCCTTTACCGCGTTTGATTACGGATGTTTTTCTGCAGCGGATACCCGTGAAGAAATCGGCCCTATGGTTCGCGAAGCCATCCTGATGACAGTAGAAGATTTGATCGACAGCGAACGTTTCGTGGTTGACGACATTTTCGACGCGGGCCATTTAGTCTATGCCGCCAGTCCCGAATATGCCGACTTCGATACCTGGTTTCTGATTGATATTGATCTCTCAGAATTCGAAGGGAAAGCACACCGGATCAATATTTCGCTGCCTGACACCCTGATCAAGCGCATTGATAATAAAGTTAAAAATCATCCGTCGTATCGCGACCGCAGCCATTTTCTGGCGATGGCGGCACGTAAGGAATTGCTGGCCTGACAATCTGGCAGCAGGAAACGCCTCCTGCTGCTTCCTTATTATTGCGTTTATTACAAAACCAGATAGTTGCCATTAAAACTATTCATTGGTTTAATATTTTGACCAAAACGATAATCGTCATTCGCCTTTCCCTGCTTCTTCAATAAGATCCGTTTATTCTCATTATGAAAAAAACTACAACACATTCTCCGCTCAGCCCGGCGCTGATTATTCTGATGGCGGTCGCCACCGGACTTGCCGTCGCCAGTAACTATTATCCGCAACCGCTGCTGGAAACCATCGCCCGCGCATTCAGCCTGTCGGTGAATCAGGCCGGATTTATTGTCACCGTGGCCCAGCTCGGTTATGCCTGTGGCCTGATGTTTATCGTACCACTGGGCGATATGTTTGAACGTCGCGGTCTGATTGTACTGATGACGCTGCTTTCTGCCGCCGGATTGCTGATCACGGCAATGGCACCGACGCTGACCATCATGCTGATCGGGACGGCGCTCACCGGACTGTTCTCGGTAGTGGCACAAATTCTGGTGCCGCTGGCGGCCACGCTGGCGGAACCTGAGCGTCGCGGTAAAATTGTCGGGCTGATTATGTCCGGCCTGTTACTGGGGATCCTGCTGGCGCGTACCGTCGCGGGGGCACTGGCATCGCTCGGGGGCTGGCGGACGGTGTACTGGGTCGCCAGTGCGCTGATGATCGTGATGGCGCTGGTACTGTGGCGCAAACTGCCTAAGCATCAGCAGAAAACAGATCTGAACTATCCGCAGTTGCTGAAATCCATTTTCACCCTGTTCATCTGTACGCCTGTTTTACGCACCCGTGCGCTGCTCGGTATGTTCTGTTTTGCCAACTTCAGCATTCTCTGGACCTCAATGGCGTTCCTGCTCGCAGGCCCGGCGTATCGCTATTCCGAAGGGGTGATCGGCCTGTTTGGTCTGGTGGGCGCGGCGGGTGCGCTGGCGGCCACCCGTGCCGGGAATCTGGCGGATAAAGGCAAAGCGCATCTGACCACGACAGCGGGTCTGATATTGCTGTTGTTGTCATGGGCTGCGATTGCATACGGGCAATATTCGGTGATTTCGCTGATTATCGGCATCATCATTTTGGACCTTTCGGTTCAGGGCGTACACATCACCAACCAAAGCGTTATCTATAAAACGATGCCGGAAGCGCGTAACCGTCTGACCGCGGGTTACATGACGACATACTTTATTGGTGGTGCAGTGGGGTCGCTGGTGTCGGCTTCAGCCTATCAGGCGGCGGGCTGGTACGGGGTCTCAGCAGCAGGCATCATCATGTGTCTACTGAATTTACTGGTCTGGTGGAAGGGCCATAAGTACACACTGGCCTGATAACATACGAAACTACATCAGGAGGGAACCATCACTCCTCCTGATTAGCTTGCGAATAGTCATTGAAGAAATTTATTTGAACCAAAGGGTGTCAACGATACTTACAGTCTGGTAATGTTTACGCCATGAATTATTTGCCGGCAACCATCCGGTTTCACAATGTTTCAAACACCCATGCAAACCAATCCAGATCTCGAAGCACCTGACCCCGTCCACGTTTCCACTTTCGCACAAGGTATTAACGATAGCCTGCCTATCGTGATTGGTTATCTGCCCATCGCTTTTGCATTCGGGCTTAGCGCCGTCAAACTGGGTTTTACACCCGCTGAAAGTCTGCTGTTTTCCATTCTCATCTACGCTGGCGCCAGTCAGTTTGTGATCACCGCGCTGCTCAGCGCAGGAATGTCGTTGTGGGTTTCCGCCCTGACCGTGATGGCGATGGATGTCCGGCACGTGCTGTATGGCCCGTCGCTGCGTAACCGTCTGGTGGGGAAACTCAATGGCAAAAAAACCGCGCTCTGGGCATTCGGCCTGACGGACGAAGTGTTCGCTGCCGCTACGGCCAAACTCATCCGTGATAAACGCAGCTGGAGTGAAAACTGGATGTGCGGCATTGCGTTGTCATCATGGCTTTCATGGGTTTCCGGCACCGCAGCAGGTGCGCTGTTTGGCAATGGTCCGCTGGAAAATTTCCCCGCCATCGAAGCCGCACTGGGATTTATGTTACCAGCGCTGTTCCTGAGTTTTTTGCTGGCAGCCTTTAAGCGCCGACAGAGCATGGTGTTTGTCGCCTCACTGGCCGGTGCGCTGGGCGGGCTGCTGTTCTGGTCGATTCCCGCGGCTATCGGCTGCGGTCTGAGCGCCGGGTGTCTCGCCGCCTTGCTGCAACGCCCCGACGCCCATTCTGCCACGGAGATCCCCTCAGATGAGCACTGATGTCATTCTGGTTTGTCTGCTCGTCGGCACCGTCAATTACCTGTTCCGGTATCTGCCTCTGCGCCTGGGTTCGCGGCAGAAATCAGGACTGAAAAGTGGCCCGTTATCCCGCGTGCTCGACAGCATTGGTATCGCTTCAATTTGCGCGCTGCTGGTGGTTTCAGGCACCCCTGAAATTCTGCGCGATCAGCAAAAGCTGCTGCCGTCGCTGGCGGGTTTCGCTCTGCTCGCACTGATTTTCTGGCGTACCAAAAGCATTATTATTGCCACCCTGACCGGTGCCGTCGCGTACGGTCTGGTGTTCAAGGTGATGCTGCTGGCAGGCTGAAGACTTTTTTTACCGCGAGGTAACAACCGGGCAAAGTCTGCCCGATACATTAAACATCGAATAATTCACCGGAGTTATGGATAACACTAATTGCTAAAGAATTGGTGATTCATGACATTGATATTATTAATTACCATCGTTACTATGTCATTCGTAACTAATGAGGCTTCTCATATGGACAGTTCGTTCGCGCCAATTGAAAACATGTTAAATTTCCGGGCTAAAAAGCAAAAAGATTTTCCTTATCAGGAAATTTTGCTGACCCGCCTGTGTATGCACATGCAAAGTAAATTGCTTGAAAACCGTAATAAGATGCTGAAAGCACAAGGAATTAATGAAACGCTGTTTATGGCGTTGCTCACCCTTGATGCGCAGGAAAGTCACAGCATTCAGCCTTCGGAGCTCAGCTCTGCGCTGGGTTCATCCCGCACCAACGCCACCCGTATTGCGGATGAGCTGGAAAAGCGCGGATGGATCGAACGCCGTGAAAGCGATAACGACCGCCGGTGCCTGCATTTGCACCTGACGGCTGACGGTGAAGCCTTTATTCAGAAGTTACTGCCGCCTCAACATAAGAGCCTGCACTTCCTCTGGTCGACGCTAGACGCAGATGAACAGAAGCAGTTAGAAACCCTGACGCGCAAACTGTTAACTCGCCTTGATCAGATGGATGCGACAGCACTACAACAACTCTAGATTTCAGTTCAGGTAAACCACACATGTCACTCCAAGCTCGCTGGAGGCTTACGCCGCTGTTTGCCGTTTTGATTTTGGCCGGCTGTGCCTCCGGTAATAATATTGCCCCTCAGTCGTCGCTGCTGGATACGCAACAGCTTCATCTGCAGCAGGCAAAAGTCAGTTCCCTGACTATCGGCCCTCAGTGGTGGCGCAGTCTTAATGACCCGCAACTCGATAATCTGATGACCACGACGTTGCAAAACTCGCCATCATTACGTCAGGCAGCCGCCCGGGTGCGCGAAGCGCAAAGTGTGATGGGAGAGGCCGATGCCGCCAATGGCCCTTATCTGGATCTGAACGGTTCAACGCGTCGTGAACGTGTGGCAAAAAACACAATCCCGCCGTTTCTGACCAGTTATCCCGAAGCGCCAATTTACGACAGCAGCAACAGCCTCGGGCTGAATCTGAGCTATGAGTTTGACTGGTGGGGTAAATACCGCAATCAGGTGAATGCCGCGAAAGCACAGGTCGATTCCGCCCGTGCCGAACAGGCTGAAGCCGCTCTGACGCTGACCAGTTCGGTGGCGTCAGCCTATTATCAGTTGCAGGCCAATCTTGCCTTGCAGGATATTCTGCAACACGAAGTGGACAATAATCAGCATCTGGCTGATTTGCGCAAAGCGCAATATCAGGCCGGTGTGTACGGCATTGAAATTCCGCAGCAAACCCAGGCACAGGCCGACAACGCGAAACAGCAAATCATCAATCTGAAGTCGCAAACCGAACAGCTGCGCCATCAGCTTTCCGCGCTGGCGGGACGTGGCCCGGATGCGATGGACGGGCTGCACGCCGTAGCATTGCCGTCGCCAGACGCGCTGGCACCTCAAGGTGAGCTGACGCTGGATTTACTCGGCAAACGCCCTGACATTGCCGCACAGCGTGATCTGGTGGAATCCTATTCCCAGAGCGTCAGCGCCGCGAAAAAAGAGTTTTACCCAAGCCTTTCTATCAGTGCCTTCGGTGGCCTGACGACCACTAACTTTGGTGGCACCAGCCCGAATCTTTTTGAAGCAGCCAGTAAAGCCTGGAATATCGCGCCGGCCATTTCGCTGCCGATTTTCCACGCCGGTGCGCTGCGCGCCAAACTGGGCGAAGAGTCCGCGTTATATGACCAGTCCGTTGAGTCGTATAACCAGACCATCCTGAACGCCATCCAGCAAACTGCGGATGCCATTACGGTCTCGAAAAGCAGCGTTGAACAATTGCAGCAGGCGTCTTCTGCCGCTAAATCGCTGGACGAGGTGTATCGCGTTTCAGATGCAAGATACAACGCTGGCGTCATCGGACGGGATGAGCTGTTAACCAGCCAGTCAGCGCTCCTGCAACAACAGCAGGCGCAACTCACTGCCAGCAGTCAGTTGATGCAGGCAAAAATCAGTCTCATCCGTGCGCTTGGGGGTGGCTATCAGGCCCCGGCAGCGGACCTAAAATCATAATAAAAGACTCAGTGTGGAGAAGACCATGAGCGCAAATGCCGATACTCAGGCAACGCCGCAAGCTCCGAAAAATAAGAAGAAAACGCGCAAAGTCGCGATGCTCTTGTTAACCGGGATTTTCATTATTATCGCCATCGCCTACCTGTTCTACTGGCTGCTGGTATTACGTCACTTCCAGTCTACCGACGATGCTTATGTGGCCGGTAACCAGGTGCAGATTATGGCGCAAGTGTCGGGCAGCGTGACCGACGTCAATTTCGACAGCACCGACTTTGTGAAAAAAGGTGACGTGCTGGTGACCCTCGATCCGACCGATGCAGAGCAGGCTTTCGAGCGCTCTAAAACGGCGCTGGCGAACAGTGTGCGTCAGACGCATCAGTTGATCATTAACGGTAAGCAATATCAGGCCAATATCGCGCTGCGTCAGACGCAACTGCAACAGGCGCAGACTGACCTTAAGCGCCGCATTGTGCTGGGTAATGTCGATGCGATTGGCCGTGAAGAACTGCAACACGCCCGTGACGCCGTCGATACCGCGAAAGCACAATACGATGTCGCCGTTCAGCAATACAACGCCAACCAGGCGATGATTCTGGATACGCCGGTCGATAAGCAACCGCAGGTTCTGCAGGCAGCCGCTCAGGTTCGTGACGCATGGCTTGCCCTGCAACGTACTAAAGTGCGCAGCCCTGTTGACGGTTTCGTCTCGCGCCGTGCTGTTCAAATTGGCCAGCAGATCAGCCCGACAACTTCCCTGATGGCCGTGGTGCCAGCGCATCACATCTGGGTCGATGCCAATTTTAAAGAAACCCAGCTCGCCAATATGCGTATTGGTCAGGTGGCAACCGTGGTCAGCGATATGTACGGCGACGACGTGAAATATCACGGCAAAGTGGTCGGTATGGATATGGGTACCGGCGGCGCGTTCTCGCTGTTACCGGCGCAAAATGCCACCGGCAACTGGATCAAAGTGGTTCAGCGCCTGCCTGTACGTATCGAACTCAACGATCAGGAAGTGGCTGAACATCCGTTGCGTATTGGTTTATCGACGCTGGTGACGGTGGATACTCAGAACCGCGAGGGTCTGGTGCTGGCCAATAAAGTCCGCAGCGAACCGCTGTATCAGACTTCAGCACTGACGCTGGATCTGGCGCCGGTTAACGCCATTATTTCTGACGTTATTCATGCCAATGCAGGCTAAAACATCCGGAGGCCTCTGTGGCAAATAAACCGCTGGTAGGCGCCCCGCTGGCCTGGATGACGGTGGCTTTGTCTATGGCCACCTTTATGCAGGTGCTGGACTCGACGATCGCCAACGTGGCGATCCCGACCATCGCCGGGAATCTGGGTGCCTCAAACTCACAGGGCACCTGGGTGATTACCTCGTTCGGGGTGGCGAACGCCATCTCGATCCCGATCACCGGCTGGCTGGCAAAACGCATCGGTGAGGTCAAACTGTTCCTGTGGTCCACAGTGCTGTTTGCCCTTGCTTCGTGGTTGTGCGGAATGTCCAACAGTCTGGAAATGCTGATCTTCTTCCGTGTGTTGCAGGGCGTGGTGGCAGGTCCGCTGATCCCATTGTCACAAAGTCTGTTACTGAATAACTATCCGCCGGCCAAGCGAAGTACCGCGCTCGCGCTCTGGTCGATGACGGTGATCGTCGCCCCAATTTGCGGGCCGATCCTCGGCGGGTATATCAGTGATAACTACCACTGGGGTTGGATCTTCTTCATCAATGTACCGATCGGCCTGGCCGTGGTGTTCCTGACGCTCAGAACGCTGAAGGGACGCGAAACCGCCACGCAGATCCGTCCGATCGACAGTGTGGGGTTAGTGCTGCTGGTGCTGGGTATCGGTGCTTTGCAGGTGATGCTTGACCGGGGCAAGGAGCTGGATTGGTTTAACTCGACAGAAATTATCGTGCTGGCGGTCGTGGCGGTGGTCGCGCTCTGTTTCCTTGTGGTCTGGGAACTGACCGACGAGCATCCGATCGTCGATCTGTCACTGTTTAAATCGCGAAACTTCACCATTGGTGTGTTGTGTATCAGTCTGGCCTACATGCTTTATTTCGGCGCCATTGTCTTGCTGCCGCAGCTGTTGCAGGAGGTTTACGGGTATACCGCCACCTGGGCCGGTCTGGCGTCCGCGCCGGTGGGTATTTTGCCGGTACTGATGTCGCCGATTATCGGGCGTTTTGCACATCGTCTGGACATGCGAAAGCTGGTGACCTTCAGCTTTATCATGTATGCCTATTGCTTCTTCTGGCGCGCGTATACGTTCGAACCGGGGATGGATTTTGGCGCGTCCGCCTGGCCACAATTTATTCAGGGCTTTGCGGTGGGTTGCTTCTTCATGCCGCTGACCACCATTATTCTGTCGGGATTACCACCGGAACGGATGGCGGCGGCATCAAGTCTGTCGAACTTTATCCGTACGCTGGCAGGTTCGATTGGTACGTCAATCACCACCACGTTGTGGTCGAACCGTGAATCGCTGCATCACGCCCAGTTAACGGAAAACATCACGCCGTTTAATCCGGCAGCGACGCAGACTTATCAGCAGCTGGAAGGCCTCGGCATGAGCCACCAGCAGGCTTCAGGATGGATAGCGCGGGAGATCACCAATCAGGGATTAATTATCTCTGCCAATGAGATTTTCTGGTTATCCGGTGGCGCATTCCTGGTGTTGCTGATTTTAATCTGGTTCGCCCGACCGCCATTCACCAGTGGCGGCGGTGCGGGGGGCGCGCACTGATTCAGGCAATCCCTGACAGTCAGAAAGCAAAACGGACGCCTTAAGCGTCCGTTTTTTTATGGCTGAAACCGGGCTACTACGCCTGGTTCTGACGCCACCATTCTGCCAGCAAAATACCGGATGCCACGGAAACGTTGAGGCTTTCCACTTTGCCGGTACCGCCGATTGACACGCTCAGGTCGCCCTGCTGCCATGCGCTGTCAGACAAACCATCACTTTCTTCGCCCAGCACCAGTACCATTTTGGCCGGTAACTGTGCTTTGCCCAGCGCTGTACCTTTATGGCTGGAGGTGGTCACGATGGTGTATCCCGCTTTACGGAAAGTTTCCAGCACTTCAAGGAAGTTATCAGCATTGATGGCTTTAACATGCTCCGCGCCGCCTTCAGCGGTACGGACTGCCGCGCCAGATTCCAGCTGAGCCGGATCCTGAACCATCATCCCGTTGATACCAAAATGCGCACAAGAACGCATGATACCACCGAGGTTGTGCGGGTTGCCGACGTTTTCCAGCGCCAGTACGCAGTCTTTCGCCGGAGCCGTTTGCAGATACGTTTCTGCATCCAGACCCTGACGTTTTTTGATCAGGAAGCACACGCCGCCGTGGTGTTCGGTACCGGACGCTTTCGCCAGTTCGTCATCTTCAACCACATGATAAGCTTTGCGGTTCGCCGCCATCCAGCGCAGCGCTTCGCGAAAACGCGGGGTTACGGACTGCACGAACCACGCACGAACGATGGCGTCCGGACGGCTGGCAAACAGTGCCTGACAGGCGTTTTCGCCATACACACGGGTTTCTTCCTGACGCTGACGACGCAGTTGTTCAGGATCGATAAAACTTTTACCGCTGATACCGCCGTGATCCGGAACAGATTCATCTGCCGGCGGACGTGAAACTGTTTTCCACGGCGAAGAGTACGGGCCGTCGTCGTCACGCGCCGGACGACGCGGGCGATCATCACCACGGCGTGGTGCCGGGCCGCGGGAATCGCCACGGGAATCGCTGCTGCGACGCTCATTGCGGCGGGCATCGTCTGGACGGGAACCCTGGCGAGGTTTATCGCCCGGACGTCCTTTATTGTTAGAAGGACGTTTATCGTTATTGCGGTTATCGCCGTCGTCGTCACTGCGGACGTACATCACTTTGACTTTGCCGTTCTTGCCACTGAATGAATCGTTCATTTTTCTCTCCACCTACGCGCAGGGCGCGAAGATTACCTGATGTCTGTGAGCTAAGCCACAGGCTTTGGACCAAAAGCTAAAAACTATCGTAATCATTGAATAAACCACGTTGTTTACGTGACCTATCGACCCCATACTTACAACATATAAGTAACATATCAGCCGTGTTCTTTACCGCTTTTAAGGATAAAACCGGGGTTGTGGTTGATACCATTCTCACGTTAAGCAATGTAGAGGCTATTTTATGAATACGGTTTGTTCATCATGTCAGGCCACCAACCGCCTGCCTGAGGATCGTATCGACGACGGCGCAAAATGCGGTCGTTGCGGTCATGCACTTTTTGAAGGCGATGTGGTTCACGCAACCGCTGCCACGCTGGATAAATACCTGCAGGATGATCTGCCGGTAGTCATCGATTTCTGGGCACCGTGGTGTGGACCTTGCGTTAACTTCGCGCCAATTTTTGAAGACGTTGCACAGGAACGCGCCGGTAAAATCCGCTTCATCAAGGTGAACACCGAAGCTGAACCTGAACTGAGCGCGCGATTCCGTATCCGCAGTATTCCGACCATTATGGTGTTTAATGAAGGCAAAATGGTCGATATGTTGAGTGGGGCAATGCCTAAAGCACCGTTCAACAACTGGCTTAATGAATCATTGTAACGCATAAGCTGCGATAAAGCCCTGCTGAAGGCCCGTCACCGCACGGGCCTTTTTCTGTTCAGAACACAAGCCACTTGCCTGCCACCACCGGGCGATTAGAATAGCCGTTTTCGAAAACCGGAATGCTTATGTCAGACAACGCCGTCCTTCGCCTGCGTGAGCAGCGTTTAGCCCGATCTACCCGCCCTTTTCTTGCACGAGGTTCACGGGCAATACGCTGTCAGACCTGTCTGTTGCCCAAACGCAATTGCATCTGCGCCACACGCGAAATTCATCAGGCCACCAGCCGTTTTTGTCTGGTGATGTTTGACACTGAACCGATGAAACCGAGCAACACCGGTCGCTTGATCGCGGACGTATTACCGGATACGCAGGCGTTTTTGTGGTCACGCACGCAAACCGATCCGGCGCTGCTGGAAGCCATTGCGGATCCGCAACGTCAGGCTTACGTGGTTTTTCCGGCCTCTTTCGCCGAACCACCGCGTCAGGTGTTTACCGAAGTTCCGGCAGACAGCAAACCGCCTTTATTCATTATGCTCGACGGCACGTGGAACGAAGCGCGCAAGATGTTCCGCAAAAGTCCTTATCTGGATAATCTGCCCGTTTTCTCTCTCGATGTGAGCGCCAGCTCCGGCTATATCCTGCGTGAAGCCTCGCGCCCGGAACTGCATTGCACCGTGGAGGTCGCCGCCGCGTTGCTGGAAAAAGCCGGAGATTTCAGCGCCTCAGCGGGCCTCTCGCGCCACTTTACCCATTTCCGCACCCAGTATCTGGCCGGAAAGCCCCATCATCCGGTGCATCAGCTCACAGCAAAGAGTGAAGAAAGCCTCTAGAATCATGGGAACATGATGAATCGGAGATGTTATGAGTCAGCGCGGACTGGAAGCACTATTACGACCAGAATCTATTGCGGTCATCGGCGCCAGCAATAAACCGGGTCGGGCCGGATATCTGATGATGCGCAATCTGCTCGACAGCGGATTCAACGGCCCGGTTTTACCGGTCACACCGGCTTACCGCGCAGTGTGTGGCGTGCTGACCTGGCAGGATGTCGCCAGTTTGCCGATGTCGCCGGATCTCGCCATTCTTTGTACGCATGCTGACCGCAATCTTGAGTTGCTCGAACAACTCGGCGAACGCGGCTGTAAAACCGTGATTGTGCTTTCCTCACAGCCACAACAATTCGCTGAACTCAAAGCCTGCGCCCAGCGCTTTTCGATGCGCCTGCTCGGCCCTAACAGTCTCGGCATTCTCGCACCGTGGCAAAAACTAAACGCCAGCTTTTCGCCGGTGCCCATCCTGCCGGGTAAGCTGGCGTTTATTTCGCAATCGGCTGCGGTCGCCAATACTATTCTGGACTGGGCGCAACAGCGTGCCGTCGGCTTTTCCTATTTCGTGTCGCTGGGCGACAGCCTGGATATTGATGTCGATGACCTGCTGGATTTCCTCGCCCGCGACAGTAAAACCAGCGCCATTCTGCTGTATCTCGAACACATCAGCGATGCGCGGCGTTTTCTTTCCGCCTCGCGCAGTGCATCACGCAATAAACCGATTCTGGTGATCAAAAGTGGTCGCAGCGGACAGGCGCAGCAATTACTCAATAGCCCGCTGAGCCTCGACGCCGCCTATGATGCGGCTATTCAGCGCGCCGGTTTGCTGCGCGTGCAGGATACCCATGAATTGTTTTCCGCCGTCGAAACCCTGAGCCATATGCGGCCTTTGCGGGGTGAACGTTTACTTATCATCAGTAACGGTGCCGCTCCGGCTGCCATGGCGCTGGATCAGTTGCTTGCCCGTAACGGCAAACTGGCGAAACTGACTGATGAAACCTGTAAAACACTGAGTGCCGTTCTGCCTGACAATATCGCCGTCTCGAATCCGCTGGATTTACACGATGACGCCACACCACAACTGTATCAGGCAGTGATGACCGCCTTGCTCGACAGCACCGATTACGATGCGCTGCTGGTGATCCACGCGCCCAGCGCCGCCGCTCATGGCACGGTGACCGCCAGCCATCTTATTGACGCCGTCCAGAAGCATTCACGCGGCAAATACATCACGCTCCTGACCAACTGGTGCGGGGAGTTTTCGTCGCAGGAAGCCCGTAAGCTGTTCACCGAAGCCGGGATCCCGACCTACCGCACGCCGGAAGGCACGGTGACGGCGTTTATGCACATGGTGGAATATCGCCGCAACCAGAAACAGCTGAAAGAAACCCCGGCGCTTCCGGCGGATCTGGAACAAAACACCGATCAGGCGCATCAGTTGATCGCCCGGACGCTGGCGGAAGGCACCACACAACTGGATACGCATGAGGTCCGGGCGATATTGCAGGCGTACGGCATGAATGTGCTGCCGACATGGATTGCCAGCGACAGTGCCGAAGCCGTGAATATCGCCAGTCAGGTGGGTTATCCGGTGGCACTGAAATTGCGCTCCCCGGATATTCCGCATAATTCTGAAGTTCAGGGCGTGATGCTGTATCTGCGTACACCGGCCGAAGTTGAGCAGGCGGCGAATGCCATTTTTGACCGTGCCAGACAGGCATTTCCACACGCAAGGATCCTGGGGTTGCTGGTGCAAACCATGGCCAACCGGCCGGGTTCACAAGAACTGCGCGTAGTCGTCGAACAGGATCCGGTCTTCGGCCCGCTGATCATGCTGGCCGAAGGCGGCACTGACTGGCGACCTGAAAGACAGGCGGCGATTTCGCTGCCCCCGCTGAACATGACGCTGGCGCGTTATCAGGTGGTTCAGGCGCTGAAGAGCGGCAAAATTCGTGGCCGCAATGCCCTGCATCCTCTCGATATTCCGGCGCTGAGTCAGTTGCTGGTGAACGTGTCGAACCTGATTATCGACTGCCCGGAGATCGAACGGCTGGATATCCATCCTCTGCTGATTTCCGGCAGCGAACTCAGCCTGCTCGACGTGTCCATGCAGCTTTGTGCACAGGGAGCAGAGGCTCCATCACGACTGGCGATTCGCCCTTATCCGCGCGAACTGGAAGAGCGCGTTATACTGAAAGACGGATCACCCGCGTTGTTCCGGCCAATCCTTCCGGAAGATGAGCCGCTGCTGAAAGCGTTTATCCTGAAAGTCACTAAGGAAGACCTGTATTACCGCTACTTCAGCGAGATCAATGAGTTCACGCATGAAGATTTAGCGAACATGACGCAGATCGACTATGACCGTGAAATGGCATTCGTCGCCATTCATACTGTGGATGACGAAAGCGAAATTATTGGCGTCACCCGGGCGGTCTCGGATCCTGATAATATTGATGCTGAATTCTCAGTGCTGGTGCGGTCGGATCTGAAAGGCCTGGGGCTAGGAAGGCGACTGCTTGATAAGATGATTCATTATGCGGCAGAGCACGGCCTGCAACGTCTCACAGGCATTACAATGCCCAATAATCGTGGCATGATCACGCTGGCCAGAAAACTGGAATTCGACGTTGATATTCAGATTCAGGACGGCATTGTGAACCTTTCACTGGCACTGGAAAAGACCCGGATTTCGCAGCAGAAAACCGTGAGCCTGCACCGTGAACAGGCAAAAGATGCGCACATGAGACAGGACTAATGGTATTATCCAGCGATTGTGCGGTTACCACTGTCTGCTTGTGCCGCTAAAGCCATTACATGAAGAGAGAAGAAGCGCACTGTGATGTTGTCAAAATTCAAACGTAATAAACATCAACAACACCTTGCTCAACTGCCCAAACTCCCCCAAACGGTTGATGCTGTAAAAACGCTCTACTGTCCTGCAGATTTCCGTAAGACGCTGCTCGAAGCCATTGCCAACGCCACCCAACGGATTTATCTGGTCGCGCTCTATTTAGAGAACGATGATGGTGGTCGTGATGTGCTGTCGGCGCTGTATGCCGCCAGGCAACAACGTCCTGAACTGGAGATTTGTGTGCTGGTTGACTGGCACCGTGCTCAGCGTGGCCGCATTGGCGCGGCAGCCTCAAACACCAATGCTGACTGGTATTGTCGCATGGCAAAAGAGCATCCTGAGCTTTCCGTGCCGGTATACGGCGTTCCGGTTAACACCCGTGAAGCGTTAGGTGTTTTGCATCTCAAGGGCTTTGTTATTGACGATCAGGTGATCTACAGCGGCGCGAGCCTCAATGATGTTTACCTGCATCGTCATGAAAAATACCGCTACGATCGCTATCAGCTGATGACTAACGCCCCGCTGGCAAATGCCATGGCCGACTTTATAAAGAAGTCGATCCTGACCGCTGCTGCCGTACAGCGTCTTGATCGCGAAGATCGTCCAAAAAGCATTGAGATCAAAAACGAAACACGTCAGTTCCGTCAGAACCTGCGCATCAGCGGTTATCATTTCAAAGACAGTGCAGGAAATGATGAACTGGCAGTGACGCCTATCGTCGGTCTGGGCAAACAAAATGAGTTGAACCGGACTATCCATCATCTGATGGCCAGTACGGAGCATAAACTGACGCTATGTACACCTTATTTCAATATGCCGGCCATGCTGGCGAGAAATATCATTCATCTGCTGCGCCGGGGTAAGCAGGTGGAAATTATCGTGGGTGATAAAACCGCGAATGATTTTTATATCCCTCAGGATCAGCCATTCAAAATCATCGGCGCCTTACCGTATTTGTATGAAATTAATCTGCGCCGCTTCCTGAGCCGTTTACAACGCTTCGTTGACAGCGGGCAGCTGATTGTTCGCCTGTGGAAAGACGGCGATAACAGTTACCATCTGAAGGGAATGTGGGTAGATGATCGCTGGCAGTTGATCACGGGTAATAACCTGAATCCACGCGCATGGCGTCTGGATCTCGAGAATGCCATTCTTATCCACGATCCGCATAAAGAACTCGAAGAAGCGCGACATAAAGAGCTGGAAGAAATTCGCCAGCATACGCAGGTTGTCTCGCATTATATGGAACTGGAAAGTATTCCTAATTATCCTGTGAAAGTCCGTAAGCTTATCCGCCGTCTGCGCAGAATACGTATCGACAGATTAATCAGCCGGATCCTGTAATTGGCTATATTGAAAGCCTGATCATTTTGATCGGGCTTTTTTATATGGGGAAGTTCGTTTTATGATACAAAAATTATCTTGGGCACTCAGGCTGCCGGTCATTATTCTGATATCGGGGCGCGGCGAATGCTCGCATTTCACAAATGAGCCGAACACCATTATTAAAAGTGCATCCCTGCACTCTCACAGGGCGAACTACAGCTGAATTTCCTTTCCCCTGCGGTGTAATTTCATCGAAACAATAAATGCAATGAAACACATTACGCAGACATACCAGAAAAACACTTCTTCAATATTCCAGGATTTAAAGGTCAGCGCCACATATTCTGCCGAGCCGCCAAACACAGCATTCGCCACCGCATAAGATAATCCGACACCTAATGCCCTGACTTCCGGCGGGAACATCTCTGCCTTTAATAGCCCGCTGATTGATGTGTAAAAACTGACAATCAGCAGTGCCATAACAATAAGTCCGAAGGCGATATAAGGACTGGAAACAGTTTGTAGAATATACAAAATAGGAATGGTGAAAACAGTCGCCAGGCCGCTGAATATCAGCATAGAACTGCGGCGGCCTATTTTGTCCGACAGTCCGCCAATAATGGGCTGTAAACACATAAAGACAAACAAGGCGACAGTCATTAATGCGCTGGCGGTTTTGGTATCCATTCCGGCAGTATTCACCAGATATTTTTGCATATATGTCGTGAAGGTATAGAACGTCAGAGAGCCTGCCGCCGTAAATCCCAGTACCATCATGAACGCTTTTTTATGCTTCCATAATCCTGAAAGCGTACCTGCATCTTTGTGTTCACGGGTCTGTTTATCAGACGTTTCATTCAGTGAACGACGCAGGAACAAGGCAACGACGGCCAGCACAGCACCCAGTGCAAAGGGAATCCGCCATGCCCAGGATTTGAGTTCATCATTCGAGAAGATTTGCTGCAATACTACCAATACCAGAAGAGCCAGTAATTGGCCGCCGATCAAGGTCACATACTGAAATGAAGCATAAAAACCGCGACGGCCTTTAATCGCCACCTCACTCATATAAGTGGCACTGGTGCCGTATTCACCGCCAACAGAAAGCCCCTGAAACAGGCGGGCGATAAGCAATAAGATTGGTGCCCAGCTGCCTATCGTCGCGTAGGTAGGCAAACAGGCAATGACCAGTGAACCGCAGCACATCATGCAGACCGAGATCATCATTGAATTCTTGCGCCCGTGTTTATCGGCGATATAACCAAATAACCATCCGCCAATAGGACGCATAAAGAAACCGGCAGCAAAAACACCCGCCGTTTGTAATAACTGAGTTGTGCTGTTTCCGCTGGGGAAAAATGAAGAGGCAAAGTAGAGCGAGCAAAAGGAGTAGACGTAGAAATCAAACCATTCCACCAGATTTCCTGAAGACGCCCCCACAATAGCGAAAATACGTTTCTTCTTATCTTGCTGATCGTGATGATCAGGCTGGGATCCCAGAGTATCCATCATATTACTTTCTCCTGGCAGTGCTCACCCGGAATGTGAGGCTGCTACTTATTATTCGATTAGAAATATTGAGTTAAGCAACGAATGAATAAATAAGGGAAATTAATTTGGTTGTTACCTGGAGTTGCGGCGTTTTTTGTGACGCGAAGCGCGATTAAGGTCGTATTAGTCGTCAAATTTTCCATAGCAAAAAGCCCTGTACGTCAGTACAGGGCTTTCCACTTATTTGATGCCTGGCAGTTCCCTACTCTCGCATGGGGAGACCCCACACTACCATCGGCGCTACGGCGTTTCACTTCTGAGTTCGGCATGGGGTCAGGTGGGACCACCGCGCTACTGCCGCCAGGCAAATTCTGTTTCATTCATACCGCGTCGTGTCATAATTTCTCATCACACGCCGCCATACGAACCAATACCGGAACAATTCGCTGAAAATCTACTCTCTCGAGTCTGTCTCTCAAATCAAAAACACCTTCGGTGTTGTAAGGTTAAGCCTCTCGGGTCATTAGTACTGGTTAGCTCAATGCATCGCTGCACTTACACACCCAGCCTATCAACGTCTTAGTCTTAAACGTCCCTTCAGGTGGCTTAAAGCCACAGGGAAGACTCATCTCGAGGCAAGTTTCGCGCTTAGATGCTTTCAGCGCTTATCTTTTCCGCATTTAGCTACCGGGCAATGCCATTGGCATGACAACCCGAACACCAGTGATGCGTCCACTCCGGTCCTCTCGTACTAGGAGCAGCCCCTCTCAATCTTCCAACGCCCACGGCAGATAGGGACCGAACTGTCTCACGACGTTCTAAACCCAGCTCGCGTACCACTTTAAATGGCGAACAGCCATACCCTTGGGACCTACTTCAGCCCCAGGATGTGATGAGCCGACATCGAGGTGCCAAACACCGCCGTCGATATGAACTCTTGGGCGGTATCAGCCTGTTATCCCCGGAGTACCTTTTATCCGTTGAGCGATGGCCCTTCCATTCAGAACCACCGGATCACTATGACCTACTTTCGTACCTGCTCGAGCCGTCACTCTCGCAGTCAAGCTAGCTTATGCCATTGCACTAACCTCACGATGTCCGACCGTGATTAGCTAACCTTCGTGCTCCTCCGTTACTCTTTAGGAGGAGACCGCCCCAGTCAAACTACCCACCAGACACTGTCCTCACCCCGGATTACGGGGCCGAGTTAGAACATCAAACATTAAAGGGTGGTATTTCAAGGTTGGCTCCACGCAGACTGGCGTCCACGCTTCAAAGCCTCCCACCTATCCTACACATCAAGGCTCAATGTTCAGTGTCAAGCTATAGTAAAGGTTCACGGGGTCTTTCCGTCTTGCCGCGGGTACACTGCATCTTCACAGCGAGTTCAATTTCACTGAGTCTCGGGTGGAGACAGCCTGGCCATCATTACGCCATTCGTGCAGGTCGGAACTTACCCGACAAGGAATTTCGCTACCTTAGGACCGTTATAGTTACGGCCGCCGTTTACCGGGGCTTCGATCAAGAGCTTCGCCTTGCGGCTGACCCCATCAATTAACCTTCCGGCACCGGGCAGGCGTCACACCGTATACGTCCACTTTCGTGTTTGCACAGTGCTGTGTTTTTATTAAACAGTTGCAGCCAGCTGGTATCTTCGACTGGCTTCAGCTCCGGGAGCAAGTCCCTTCACCTACGCGCCAGCGTGCCTTCTCCCGAAGTTACGGCACCATTTTGCCTAGTTCCTTCACCCGAGTTCTCTCAAGCGCCTGAGTATTCTCTACCTGACCACCTGTGTCGGTTTGGGGTACGATTTCGTGTTACCTGGAGCTTAGAGGCTTTTCCTGGAAGCATGGCATCAGCTACTTCACCACCGTAGTGGCTCGTTATCACGCCTCAGGGTTGATATGCAACCGGATTTACCAGGTCACACCCCCTACACGCTTGAACCGGGACAACCGTCGCCCGGCCAGCCTAGCCTTCTCCGTCCCCCCTTCGCAGTAACACCAAGTGCAGGAATATTAACCTGCTTCCCATCGACTACGCTTTTCAGCCTCGCCTTAGGGGTCGACTCACCCTGCCCCGATTAACGTTGGACAGGAACCCTTGGTCTTCCGGCGTGCGGGTTTTTCACCCGCATTATCGTTACTTATGTCAGCATTCGCACTTCTGATACCTCCAGCAGACCTCACAGTCCACCTTCGACGGCTTACAGAACGCTCCCCTACCCAACAACGCATAAGCGTCGCTGCCGCAGCTTCGGTGCATGGTTTAGCCCCGTTACATCTTCCGCGCAGGCCGACTCGACCAGTGAGCTATTACGCTTTCTTTAAATGATGGCTGCTTCTAAGCCAACATCCTGGCTGTCTATGCCTTCCCACATCGTTTCCCACTTAACCATGACTTTGGGACCTTAGCTGGCGGTCTGGGTTGTTTCCCTCTTCACGACGGACGTTAGCACCCGCCGTGTGTCTCCCGTGATAACATTCTTCGGTATTCGTAGTTTGCATCGAGTTGGTAAGCCGGGATGGCCCCCTAGTCGAAACAGTGCTCTACCCCCGAAGATGAGTTCACGAGGCGCTACCTAAATAGCTTTCGGGGAGAACCAGCTATCTCCCGGTTTGATTGGCCTTTCACCCCCAGCCACAAGTCATCCGCTAATTTTTCAACATTAGTCGGTTCGGTCCTCCAGTTAGTGTTACCCAACCTTCAACCTGCCCATGGCTAGATCACCGGGTTTCGGGTCTATACCTTGCAACTTGACGCCCAGTTAAGACTCGGTTTCCCTACGGCTCCCCTATTCGGTTAACCTTGCTACAAAATATAAGTCGCTGACCCATTATACAAAAGGTACGCAGTCACCCAACAAAGTAGGCTCCCACTGCTTGTACGTACACGGTTTCAGGTTCTATTTCACTCCCCTCGCCGGGGTTCTTTTCGCCTTTCCCTCACGGTACTGGTTCACTATCGGTCAGTCAGGAGTATTTAGCCTTGGAGGATGGTCCCCCCATATTCAGACAGGATGTCACGTGTCCCGCCCTACTCATCGAACTCACAGCCTGTGCATTTTTGTGTACGGGACTATCACCCTGTACCGTGCGACTTTCCAGACGCTTCCACTAACACACAAACTGATTCAGGTTCTGGGCTCTTCCCCGTTCGCTCGCCGCTACTGGGGGAATCTCGGTTGATTTCTTTTCCTCGGGGTACTTAGATGTTTCAGTTCCCCCGGTTCGCCTCATTACACTATGTATTCATGTAATGATAATGTGCCGGAGCACACTGGGTTTCCCCATTCGGGTATCGTCGGGTATAACGGTTCATATCACCTTACCGACGCTTTTCGCAGATTAGCACGCCCTTCATCGCCTCTGACTGCCTAGGCATCCACCGTGTACGCTTAGTCGCTTAACCTCACAACCCGAAGGTGTTTCCACCGTCGCATTGCGATTATTTGAGAGACTCTGTTACAGACTAATCCACCACTCAGTACTGCTACGGAGAGTGATGTTCAGCTGTAAACTTTCAATTTTCAGCTTGTTCCGGATTGTTAAAGAGCAAAATACTTCGCAGCATACTGTTTCCAATACGCTCTGAAGTATTATTTAGGGGCTGTACGGTAATGGTGGAGCTAAGCGGGATCGAACCGCTGACCTCCTGCGTGCAAGGCAGGCGCTCTCCCAGCTGAGCTATAGCCCCATACAGTCACTTACAGATACCTTAATCACTCATCAGCAAGATGAGTCAGCCAATTTGTTCTCAGGCAAGGCGGAGTTCATACGACGTTTGCAACCGCAAACGAGTGTGACGACAACGCAGCATGAGGACGAATTGGTAGGCCTGAGTGGACTTGAACCACCGACCTCACCCTTATCAGGGGTGCGCTCTAACCACCTGAGCTACAAGCCTATTAAGGTATTTCTGCTCGTTACTTTCTATCAGACAATCTGTGTGGACACTGCACAATGCGTATCTTGAGGTAAGGAGGTGATCCAACCGCAGGTTCCCCTACGGTTACCTTGTTACGACTTCACCCCAGTCATGAATCACAAAGTGGTAAGCGCCCTCCCGAAGGTTAAGCTACCTACTTCTTTTGCAACCCACTCCCATGGTGTGACGGGCGGTGTGTACAAGGCCCGGGAACGTATTCACCGTAGCATTCTGATCTACGATTACTAGCGATTCCGACTTCATGGAGTCGAGTTGCAGACTCCAATCCGGACTACGACATACTTTATGAGGTCCGCTTGCTCTCGCGAGTTCGCTTCTCTTTGTATATGCCATTGTAGCACGTGTGTAGCCCTACTCGTAAGGGCCATGATGACTTGACGTCATCCCCACCTTCCTCCGGTTTATCACCGGCAGTCTCCTTTGAGTTCCCGACATTACTCGCTGGCAACAAAGGATAAGGGTTGCGCTCGTTGCGGGACTTAACCCAACATTTCACAACACGAGCTGACGACAGCCATGCAGCACCTGTCTCACGGTTCCCGAAGGCACTAAGCCATCTCTGGCGAATTCCGTGGATGTCAAGAGTAGGTAAGGTTCTTCGCGTTGCATCGAATTAAACCACATGCTCCACCGCTTGTGCGGGCCCCCGTCAATTCATTTGAGTTTTAACCTTGCGGCCGTACTCCCCAGGCGGTCGACTTAACGCGTTAGCTCCGGAAGCCACGCCTCAAGGGCACAACCTCCAAGTCGACATCGTTTACAGCGTGGACTACCAGGGTATCTAATCCTGTTTGCTCCCCACGCTTTCGCACCTGAGCGTCAGTCTTTGTCCAGGGGGCCGCCTTCGCCACCGGTATTCCTCCAGATCTCTACGCATTTCACCGCTACACCTGGAATTCTACCCCCCTCTACAAGACTCTAGCTTGCCAGTTTCAAATGCAGTTCCCACGTTAAGCGCGGGGATTTCACATCTGACTTAACAAACCGCCTGCGTGCGCTTTACGCCCAGTAATTCCGATTAACGCTTGCACCCTCCGTATTACCGCGGCTGCTGGCACGGAGTTAGCCGGTGCTTCTTCTGCGAGTAACGTCAATCACCACACGTATTAAGTGTGATGCCTTCCTCCTCGCTGAAAGTGCTTTACAACCCTAAGGCCTTCTTCACACACGCGGCATGGCTGCATCAGGCTTGCGCCCATTGTGCAATATTCCCCACTGCTGCCTCCCGTAGGAGTCTGGACCGTGTCTCAGTTCCAGTGTGGCTGGTCATCCTCTCAGACCAGCTAGGGATCGTCGCCTAGGTGAGCCATTACCTCACCTACTAGCTAATCCCATCTGGGCACATCCGATGGCGTGAGGTCCGAAGATCCCCCACTTTGCTCTTTCGAGGTCATGCGGTATTAGCTACCGTTTCCAGTAGTTATCCCCCTCCATCAGGCAGTTTCCCAGACATTACTCACCCGTCCGCCGCTCGCCGGCAAAGTAGCAAGCTACTTCCCGCTGCCGCTCGACTTGCATGTGTTAGGCCTGCCGCCAGCGTTCAATCTGAGCCATGATCAAACTCTTCAATTAAAAGTTCGATTTGCTTCAACAAGTGAAGCGGTGCTCAGAGATTACTTCGTAATAATTCAACTAAATGAATTACTGCTTGGTCACTCTAAGACTTGATATTTTTTGCCACCGAGGTGGCTGATATCGTCTTGTGAGTGCCCACACAGATTGTCTGATAAATTGTTAAAGAGCAGTGAGTTACGCGCTTTCGCTTGCTAACTCGAGGTGGCGTATATTACGCTTTCCTCATTCAGTGTCAACCGTTTATTTTACCCGGTCATCACTGTTTTTAATCTTTCCGACCCGGTCACTTCGTGATGTTGTTCACGTTGTTCCCTGTCGATGGAGCGGCATTATAGGGAGTTCTCAGCAGGCCGCAAGGGCTAATTTCACTTTTCTTACCAAGCGTTCATAAATTCATCAAATGAATTAATAACGAACAAGTAATGCATAAAAAACGGGCTCCGGATGACTCCGGAGCCCGTTTAAGGTTGCTACGTATCTATTTACTGTCTTGCGATGATGTGATCATTTTCCACATCGACAGTAATCGGCTTACCTGGGATCAGCTTACCTGACAAGATTTGCTGCGCCAGCGGGTTCTCAATCTCCTGCTGGATGGCACGTTTCAACGGACGCGCGCCATATACCGGGTCAAATCCGGTATTCCCCAGCAATTCCAGAGCCGCATCGGTCAGGGTGGCTGTGTAGCCATGTTCTTCCAGACGTTTGTACAAACGTTCCAGCTGAATCTTGGCGATATTTTTAATATGCGCATGACCCAGTGGATGGAACACGACCACTTCATCTATACGGTTGATGAATTCCGGACGGAAGCTGTGTGTAACCACTTCCATTACCGATTCTTTCATCTGCGCATAGCTGGCCTCACCGAAGTGCTGCTGAATAATGTCAGAACCCAGGTTAGACGTCATGATGACAACCGTGTTACGGAAGTCGACCGTTCTGCCCTGCCCGTCAGTCAAGCGACCGTCATCCAACACCTGCAATAAGATGTTGAAAACATCCGGGTGCGCCTTTTCCACTTCATCTAATAAGATGACAGAATAAGGACGACGACGGACAGCTTCTGTCAGATAGCCACCTTCCTCATAACCGACATAGCCCGGAGGCGCACCGACCAGACGTGAAACCGAGTGTTTCTCCATAAACTCTGACATATCGATACGAACCATCGCGTCATCACTGTTAAACAGGAATGTCGCCAGCGCTTTACACAGCTCTGTTTTACCCACACCGGTCGGACCGAGGAAAAGGAATGACCCGATCGGACGGTTTGGATCTGACAACCCTGCGCGGCTACGACGAATCGCATTAGATACCGCTTCCACCGCTTCGTTCTGGCCGATTACGCGGTTATGCAGTTCTTCTTCCATGCGCAGCAGTTTTTCACGCTCACTTTCCAGCATCCGGGCAACCGGAATGCCGGTCCAGCGCGCCAGCACATCGGCAATTTCCACATCTGTCACGCGGTTTCGTAACAGCTTCATGGTCTTACCTTCAGCCTGAGTTGCAGCTGCCAGTTGTTTTTCCAGTTCAGGAATTTTCCCGTACTGCAATTCTGACATCCGACCCAGGTCGCCAACACGACGGGCCTGTTCAAGCGTGATCTTAGCCTGCTCCAGTTCGGCTTTAATATTCTGCGTGCCGGTCAGGGAGGCTTTCTCGGCTTTCCATTCTTCTTCCAGCTCAGAATATTCACGCTCTTTCTGGTTCAGTTCGGTTTCCAGCATTTCCAGGCGTTTCACGCTGGCATCATCAGACTCTTTTTTCAGCGCCTGCTGTTCCAGTTTGAGCTGGATAATACGACGTTCGAGACGGTCCAGAGATTCAGGTTTGGAATCCATTTGCATACGAATGCTGGATGCTGCTTCATCGATAAGGTCGATCGCTTTATCCGGTAACTGACGGTCAGAAATATAACGGTGCGACAATGTAGCTGCCGCAACAATTGCCGGGTCAGTAATCTGCACATGGTGATGCAGCTCATAGCGTTCTTTCAGGCCACGCAAAATAGCAATGGTATCTTCAACAGACGGCTCGGCGACAAACACTTTTTGGAAACGTCGCTCTAACGCTGCATCTTTCTCGATAAACTGACGATATTCGTTTAATGTCGTCGCGCCCACACAATGAAGTTCCCCCCGCGCTAATGCCGGTTTAAGCATATTACCGGCATCCATCGCGCCATCGGCTTTACCGGCACCGACCATGGTGTGCAATTCGTCGATAAACAGAATGACATTGCCTTCCTGTTTAGCGAGATCGCTCAGGACACCTTTCAGTCGTTCTTCAAATTCCCCACGGTATTTAGCCCCGGCCACAAGGGCGCCCATATCTAATGAAAGTACGCGTTTATTTTTCAGGCCTTCGGGCACTTCACCATTAATGATGCGCTGTGCCAGTCCTTCCGCAATCGCGGTTTTACCGACACCTGGTTCACCAATCAGAACCGGGTTATTTTTGGTACGACGTTGCAGAACCTGAATGGTCCGGCGAATTTCTTCATCACGACCGATAACCGGATCCAGTTTGCCCTGCTCGGCACGTTCGGTCAGATCGATAGTGAATTTTTTCAATGCCTGACGTTGGTCTTCGGCATTCTGGTCATCCACTTTCTCACCCCCACGCATTTGATCGATAGCCGTTGTGATTTTCTCGGCCGTTGCACCACAGGCTTTTAACAGATCCGTTAAAGAGCCGCGGTCTTTCATCACAGCCAGAACAAACAGTTCTGAAGAGATGAAAGTATCGGCACGTTGTTGTGCCAATTTGTCACAAAGATTTAAAACACGTACCAGCTCATGGGATGGTTGAACATCACCGCCGGTACCTTCAACTTGCGGCAAACGCCCCAAAGCCTGATCAACGTCCGTGCGCAGTTTCTGGGTATCAACCCCAGCCGCTGTTAATAAAGGACGCACGGTTCCGCCTTCCTGAGTGAGCAATGCACTCATCAGGTGAACAGGTTCGATAAATTGATTGTCGCGCCCGAGCGCGAGTGACTGGGCATCCGCGAGGGCAAGCTGGAATTTGCTGGTAAGACGATCCAGACGCATAACACCTCCAATACTGAACAAAATTGCTACTGGAGATTAGATGAGGTCAACCCTCACGTTTTCAAGGTTATCTTGGCAGTATATTCTGAGGACAGCGGTTATGCGCGATGGATCGTCTTGATTCAATAGGTTATATCAGCCAAATTAAACTTGCCAGCCGTCCGGTAATTCCGTCGCGCCGGTAAGAGTAAAATTTGTTGCTGTTTGTCACGGTGCAATATTCACCGCCGTAGATAGCGGTGATGCCCGCAGCTTGCAAGCGAAACCGTGCAAGTTGATAAATGTCGGCCATAAATTTGGACCCTGCAGGTGTAAAAGCGGCTGATGCGGCAGAGTCCACAGCCATAAAAGCTTCACGTACTTCACCGCCAACTTCAAAATGAGAAGGGCCAATCGCAGGTCCCATCCACGCCATCACGTCTGCAGGCGTCGCTTCAAAACAGGCCACTGTGTTTTCTAACACACCCGCACACAAACCACGCCAGCCGGCGTGGGCTGCTGCCACTTCATCGCCATTCCTGCTGCAGAACAGCACCGGCAAGCAGTCCGCCGTCATTGCTGCACACACAACGCCTGATTCGCGGGTATACGCCGCATCAGCAATCAGTGAGGAGACAGGGGGCGTTTCGGTCGTTAAACGAATAACATCGGTGCCATGCACCTGCTCCAGCCAGTGTGGCGCAGCAGGCAGACCGCCAAGTTCGATTAAACGCTGGCGGTTCGCAGCGACATCTTCAGGAGAATCCCCGACATGGCTGCCGAGGTTGAGCGCCCCGTAAGGAGGCAAACTGACGCCTCCTTCACGGGTTGTTGCACATGACCGCACCGATGCCGGTTGCGGCCACTGAGGCTGGATAAGGGCGCTCATTACCAGTTCATCTGATCCTTGAACTCTTCAGTATCTGCTTTGAGCGCATTAATCAGATCAACCATATCCTGAGGAATTGGCGCATGCCATTCCATCTGAATACCAGTGACCGGATGATAAAGGCGCAGCATAGTAGCGTGAAGAGCCTGACGATCGAACCCGCGCAGCATATTAATGAACGATTCTGAGGCGCCTTTCGGCAGACGCGGACGGCCGCCATAAAGCTGATCGCCTAACAGAGGGTGGTTAATGTGCGCCATATGCACACGGATCTGGTGTGTGCGACCTGACTCCAGACGCAAGCGCAGACGCGTATGAGCACGGAAATGCTCCATGATGCGGTAATGCGTAGTCGCCGGTTTTCCTGTCGGATGAACCGCCATATGCGTACGCTTGGTGGAATGGCGCGCAATCGGCTCATTCACAGTGCCGCCTGCCGTCATTGTACCAATCGCCACTGCTTCATATTCGCGGGTAATTTCGCGGGCCTGAAGTGCGGTCACCAGGTGCGTTTGTGCGGGCACCGATTTGGCGATCACCATCAGACCGGTGGTATCTTTATCCAGGCGATGCACGATGCCGCAGCGCGGTACATCAATAATTGCCGGGTAATAATGCAGCAGCGCATTCAGTACCGTGCCATCAGGATTCCCTGCGCCCGGATGAACAACCAGATCGCGGGGTTTATTGATGACTAAAATATCAGTATCTTCATACACGATATCTAAAGCGATATCTTGTGGCAGCCAACGCGCTTCTTCTTCAATTTGCGCATCGATTGCGATAGCCTCGCCACCCAACACTTTTTCTTTTGGTTTGGTCACTTTTTTGCCATTGACCGTGACCCTGTCTTCAAGGATCCAATCTTTTATGCGAGATCTTGAATAATCAGGGAACAATTCGGCCAAAGCCTGATCTAACCGTTGACCGAGTTGAGATTCGGCCACCGTTGCGGTGAGTTGTACTTGTTGTGCCATATGCAGCTTCTTGGTTAACGTTGGGTTTTCACGGCGATGCCGTTTAAAATAATGTGCTATTGTAGCTGGTCTTTGTCGGGAGCTTAACGGACAGTCTCCCAGAATAACACCTGAGGATAATCAAAACGTCATGACGCGTGTGAAATATCTGGTGGCAGCAGCCACGTTGAGCCTGGCGCTGGTCGGTTGCTCCAGTTCCAAAGAAACGGTTCCCGATAACCCGCCTAACGTCCTTTATGCCACTGCCCAGCAAAAGCTGCAGGACGGTAACTTTAAAGGCGCTATTGCGCAATTAGAAGCGCTGGATAACCGCTACCCGTTTGGGCCTTACTCGCAGCAAGTTCAGTTAGATCTGATTTATGCCTATTACAAGTCTGCTGACTTGCCTATGGCTCAGGCTTCTATTGATCGCTTTATGCGTCTGAACCCAACCCATCCGAATATCGACTACGTCATGTATATGCGTGGTTTAACGGATATGGCGTTGGATGACAGTGCACTGCAAGGATTTTTCGGGGTTGATCGTTCAGACCGTGATCCACAGCATGCACGTGCAGCATTCCGTGATTTCAGCCAGCTGATCCACACGTATCCAAACAGCCAGTACGCTACAGACGCGACTAAACGTTTGGTGTTCCTGAAAGATCGTTTGGCGAAATACGAACTGTCAGTGGTGCAATACTACACTAAACGCGGTGCTTACGTCGCTGTCGTTAACCGTGTAGAGCAAATGCTGAAAGATTACCCGGATACAAAAGCAACGCATGATGCGTTGCCGTTGATGGAAAACGCCTACCGCGAACTGCAGCTGAACACTCAGGCTGATAAAGTCGCGAAAATTATTGCCGCCAACAGCGCAGCGTAATTTCACATGTCCGTAGACAAACGGTAGCTCAGGCTGCCGTTTTTTTTGGCTCTTTTTCAGGGGAGAATCGCAGAAACACAGGAAAGAATAACACACTGATCCCATCAATCATGCCTGCTCCTGAATGAAGTCTCAAGGCCTTTCCGGCCATTAATTACCTTGCATCACATAAACGTCAAAGTTGACAAAAAGTGACAAAAAACCGTGAGCCTGGGGACGCATTTCGTAAAAAAGGCTGGTATGTTGGATTCATCGGAGACGGAAAGAAGAGAGGTAAGTTATATGACAGTCAACATTACCAGTAAACAAATGGACATCACTGCTGCTATTCGTGAACACATCGAAGGCCGTCTGAAAAAACTGGATAAATGGCAAACTCAGCTGATTAATCCGCACATCATCCTGTCGAAAGAACCTCAGGGATTTGTCGCCGATGCGACTATCAGTACACCAAACGGAAAACTGGTTGCCAGTGCCACGCACGATGACATGTACGCTGCGATTAACGAAATGACCACCAAGCTTGAGCGTCAGCTCAACAAAGCGCAGCACAAGGGTGAGGCCCGCCGTGCAGAGTCCGGCGTTAAAGAACTCAATCTGGAACCGGTGCAGGAAGAAGAGGAATAACCGGGTTATCCGACATGTCAGTAACCACGCGCTCCGCGGAGCGCGTTTTTTGTGCCTGAAGGAAATGTTATTGACACAAGGAAAACCCTGCGGTTACTTTAAGACTCTGCTCAAACTTATGGAAACAACGCATAGATGAATTCCCGTCTGTTTTTCTTCGCATTCTTTTTTACCTTCCCCTGATTGGGAGGCGTTTCGTCGCGAAAGAATAAATGCGAAGACGAACAACAAAGCCTCCTGAAAAGGGGGCTTTTTTTATGCCTGCGTTTTACACATTTTGCTGAAAGAAAGAACATCTAAAAGGGTAACGACATGACCGAGAATTCATTACTGGCACTGCGCGAACGTATCAGCGCATTAGACCTGAAACTGCTGGCCCTGCTGGCAGAACGACGTACGATGGCAATTGAGGTCGCGCAATCCAAAATGCACTCTCACCGCCCTATTCGCGATAAAGAACGCGAAGCAGAATTGATTAACACGCTGATTCAGGAGGGGAAAAAGCAGGGGCTGGACGGGCATTACATCACCCGCGTTTATCAGTTGATCATTGAAGATTCTGTTCTCACGCAACAGGCGCTTTTGCAACAACATCTGAATAACACCCCTTCTGACTCCGCCCGCATCGCTTTCCTCGGTCCGAAAGGTTCATATTCACACCTCGCCGCCCGTCAGTTTGCCGCCCGTCATTTCGACCAGTTCATCGAGTGCGGCTGTCAGAAATTCCAGGATATCTTTTCTCAGGTAGAAACCGGTCAGGCCGATTACGCGGTATTGCCGATTGAAAATACCAGTTCAGGCTCGATCAATGATGTATATGACCTGCTACAGCATACCAGTCTGTCGATTGTGGGCGAGCTGACGAATCCTATCGACCATTGCGTGCTGGTGGCAACCGACACCGATTTGTCGCAGATTCAGACGGTTTACAGTCATCCGCAACCGTTCCAGCAATGCAGCCAGTTCATTAACCGTTTCCCTCACTGGAAAATTGAATACTGTGAAAGTACTGCCGCGGCGATGGAAAAAGTGGCGGCAGCCAATTCTCCTCATGTTGCTGCGCTGGGCAGCGAAGCCGGTGGCGCGCTATATAAACTGCAGGTGCTTGAACATAATCTGGCAAACCAGCAGGAAAATATCACCCGCTTCATTATTCTGGCGCGCAAAGCCATTGAAGTGACGGATCAGGTTCCGGCTAAAACCACGTTGATTATGGCAACCGGCCAGCAAGCAGGTGCGCTGGTGAATGCGCTTCTGGTACTGCGCGATCAGGGCATCATCATGACCAAACTGGAATCACGCCCGATTAACGGCAATCCGTGGGAGGAGATGTTTTACATCGATGTGCAGGCCAACCTGCGTTCAGAAGAGATGAAAAAGGCGCTGAAGGATCTGGCGCCAATCACACGCTCACTGAAAGTTCTTGGCTGTTATCCAAGCGAAAACGTCGTCTCCGTCGATCTGTAATTGCGCAAACAAAAAGGGCGTTGCATACGACTGCAACGCCCTTCTCTTCATCAGCCCATCGAATTACTTGCGGTTGTCGTTTGCCTGACGCAGTAACGCACCACTTTCTTTCAGGAACCGCGGCGCATAATCGCCAAACCAGTGCTCAACCTGTCTGAATTTATCGATAAACGCCTGTTTGTCACCGCTTTCCAGCAGAGCAAGGGCATCACCAAAACGCTGATAGTAACGTTTGATCAGCGCCAGATTGCTTTCTGACGACATAATAATGTCAGCGTAAAGCTGAGGATCCTGTGCAAACAGGCGTCCGACCATCGCCAGTTCGAGGCGATAAATTGGCGAAGACAGCGCCAGTAACTGCTCGATCTGTACATTCTCTTCTGACAAATGCAGGCCATATGCAAAGGTCGCGAAGTGGCGCAGCGCCTGAATAAAGGCCATGTTCTGGTCATGTTCGACGGCGCTGATTTTATGCAACCGCGCGCCCCAGACCTGCAACTGCTCCAGCAACCACTGATAGGCCTGAGGTTCACGGCCATCACAGTACACCACAACCTGTTTTGCCAGGCTGCTGACATCAGGGCCAAACATCGGATGCAGGCCAAGCACAGGACCTTCATGCACCGCCAGCATCGCCTGTAGAGGACGATTTTTCACCGACGCCAGATCCACCAGAATACAATCATCAGGCAGTTTCGGCAGACGGGCAATCACGTCTTCGGTCAGATGGATCGGCACGCTGACAATCACCATACCGGCATCCGCCAGCAGCGTTTCTGCCTGTGGCCAGTCTTCCTGCTCCAGCACTTTCACCTGATAACCGGAAAGCTCCAGCAAGCGGGTGAACAAACGCCCCATCTGCCCGTTGCCACCGATAATCACTACCGGGCGCAGTGCCGGATGCAGCGTTTTAAAGCCTTTATCGTTTTCGCTTGAGTAGGACTCACGCATCACGCGGCGCAATACATCTTCAATCAGATCCGGCGGAACACCGAGGTTCTGCGCTTCCTGACGACGTGAAGCCAGCATGGCGGCTTCCCGTTCAGGCACATAAATCGGCAAACCATAACGGCTTTTGACTTCCCCGACTTCTGCCACCAGCGCCAGACGCCGTGATAAGAGATCCAACAACGCTTTATCAACGTCGTCGATCTGATCGCGCAACGCGTTAAGTTCTGCCACCATAAAAACTTACTCTCCTGCGATTCTTGCCGCCAGCGCGTCGCCCAGTTCCTGATGCATTGTGCGCAGCAGGCTTTCCGTGGTTTCCCAGTTAATACAGGCATCCGTAACAGACACACCGTATTTCATTTCTGAACGCGGTTGTTCAGAAGACTGGCTGCCTTCGTTCAGGTGACTTTCCAGCATCAGCCCCGTGATAGAGCGGTTACCGGCTTTAATCTGGTCGATAACGGACTGAGCCACAACAGGCTGGCGACGATAGTCTTTGTTTGAGTTACCGTGACTGCAATCTATCATCAAGGAAGGATGGAGTCCCGCATCGGCCATCTGTTTTTCGCAAGCCTGAACGTCCTGCTCGCTGTAGTTTGGTGTTTTGCCGCCGCGCAAAATCACATGTCCGTCCGGGTTACCCTGAGTCTGCAACAAACAAACCTGACCGGCCTGATTGATCCCCACAAAGCGGTGCGCCATTTCTGCCGCCCGCATGGCATTGATCGCGGTTCCCAGGCTGCCGTCGGTGCCATTCTTGAAACCCACCGGCATTGACAGGCCTGAGGCCATTTCGCGGTGAGTCTGAGATTCAGTAGTACGCGCACCGATTGCTGACCAGCTGAACAGATCGCCTAAGTATTGCGGGCTGTTGGGATCCAGTGCTTCTGTCGCCAGTGGCAAACCCATGCCGACCAGTTGCAACAGCAAATCTCGGGCAATGTGCAGACCCGCTTCCACATCAAACGTCCCATCCATGTGCGGATCGTTAATCAACCCTTTCCAGCCGACAGTGGTACGTGGTTTTTCAAAGTACACACGCATGACGATGTACAAACGATCGCTCAGTTCCGCTGCCAGTGCGCGCAGGTGACGCGCGTAATCCAGCGCCGCATCGACGTCATGAATTGAACAAGGGCCACATACCACCAGAAGACGAGGATCACGACCATGGACAATATCTGCGATGGTTTTGCGAGCTTCGGAAATACTGTTTTCATCACTGACGCTTAAAGGAAAACGGTTTTTCAACTCTTCAGGAGTAATCAGGATTTGTTCAGCAGTGATATGAACATTATTCAGGGCGTCTTTTTGCATGATCGTGTTCCGTTATAAGGAAAATGGGCTGCCGCGGCGGCATCTGCGGACAACATTAACACAGCGCGTAAACTTAGCAAGCCTTAGTTGTAAAGTTATCATTACCAATTCATCGCCATCACGCACTTAATGGAAAGTTAACTTTACATACAAGGGATATCAAACCCAAGGCGTGTATCGTAAATATTACATACGGTTTATCGGCGGTGAAAAATGAGTTTTAGGGAAAAGGGAGGGGGAAAAACGTCAGAAATGCCCTCAGCAACGGGGTGCTGCTGAGGAAACGAAATTTACAGGTTACGATCCAGAGTAATAAATACCTGCCCTAAAGCAGTCACTTCATCAACGCCACATTCGAAATGGCTTTCCTGACGGCTCACTTGCAGGCGGTTACCAGGAATGCGGGCCACATCGTAAACATCCAGATCACCGTCGATATCCAGCAACCAGCGGCCATTGCCCGGATGCGTGCTGCCCAGATCGATAATCCATGAATGATTGCCTTTCACGATATACGCAGGTTGTGCCAGCGAATCGTCCAGCAGTGAAGGATCGACCGCCCAGAGACCTTCTTCCTCGAGCGCACCGCCACGCAATCTTAACTTTTTAAGCTGGCGGGTTTCACCTGACGCCATGGCAGCCGAAGAGCTTGCATCCTGCATCGAGCCTTTGCCCGTTGCCAGCCAGCGCAACGACACGCCGGTATCCAGCGCACAGGCTACGACCACATCACCGGGGAAATAATCTCTTCTTACCCAAGTACTTATCGTGCCAGATGACAATCCATACAGATCCCCCAGTTCCTTCTGCATGCTAAAGCCGTAAGCCTGAAGCATACGCGTCAAAACAGCTTTTCCACCTTCAAGTTCATCTAATTGCATCTGGCGAAAACCCCTGAATCTGTAAATATCATCTTGACAACTCGCAAATGCAAGCTTAGATTGATTATGTAATGTACCGACAGACGACCATGATACCAAATTTACGGCGTCATGGAGAAATAAGGAGACGCGATGTTTTTAGGAACAGAGCAGCAGCGCCAGACCGGCCTGCGCCATATCGCTCATCTGAAAGAAACCTATTTTTCCCGCAATAAAAGCAGGGTTGAGGTTATTTTTGATCAGGCCCCTGAAAAATGGAAACTCACATTATGTTTTCATGCAGGTCTTAAACGCCATCATACCTTTCTGGCGTATTCACAATTAAATGAGGAAGAACAGTTGAAAATTACACAGGCTTTATTATCACTTCGCCATTTCACGGCGATATTTAAAGGGGAACTTTGCTGATGGCTGACTGGATAGATGAATCACAGGAATACCAATTGAAGGTACTTGAAACGCAGATTTCGCAGGCGACCCGCATGCAGCGCGCGCCTTCAACCTTCTTCTGCGTTGATTGCGATGCTTCCATTCCGGAACAACGCAGGAAAATTATTTCGGGTGTACAGCGATGTATTGAATGTCAGGAAATTGAGGAGATTAAAAGAAAGAATTATCGGCCAGTATAAACTGACAGATCCATATCACTAAAATTAATCAACGCGCTGGAAATAATATTATTTCCGGAGGGAATTCTTTATTTCATTTTTCGGGAAACGGATATGTCAGATAATATCAGAGACAGAATCATCCCTTCGTCACCGCCCACGCTTAACCCGACATCAGTGCAATATTTTGCAGGTGCCTGGTGGTGGAATGCCCCCCGCGCGGCGCTCAGCAATCCGCTGGAAAAGCCCCTGACTCGTGATTTTTGTCAGCGCCAGCAAATGGCCCTTTCTCAGCTGGCAACGCTGCCCGGGTGCCTGCGCGCGCCTTTACATCAGCGATATACATTTTTGCTGGAAACAAAAGGGGTACGCGCTGCATTTCATTTCCTGATGACAGTTTTCACCCAACGCTTATGGCCGCGTATTAAGCAGGTAAATGCGCGAAACACACTGAATCGTCAAATCTCGCAAAAGCTACTTACGGAAGAAGAAACGTTTAACAGCTTGCCCGATCTTAATGATGATGACCTGAGAAGGCTGGCCAATAAACTCGCTGTGCATATGCAGGATGCCTATGAATATCATTGTGAATGCTGGCTGAAAGACAGGTATGACGGATCCGGCGTGTTATTACTCGACAGCACCCAGCAGGAGATTTACGGACATGTCGCCGCGATGGCGCGTTCCTGCCGCGTACAGCCTCTTTACTGGCAGAAATGGCAAAAAGGCCGCATGACAGCGCATTTGGCTGTCGCCAGCATTTCACGCCTGGTCAGCGGCGAGTGGTGGGAAAAACAGCTGCGTTCAAAACAGCGCTTGTGGCGTGAATCCCTGATGATTGCCTGCGGTTATGTCAGCCGTGCGACATCACCTTATGCCAGTAAAAACGCCATCCGTGATGTGGTGTCACGCCGCTTATCCGCCATCAATTACCTGAAACAATGCCAGCTTGAAAATGTTGAATCCGGTGAAACACTGAGTCTGCTGGATACCGTATTAGCCAGCATTTCCAATCCCAAACTTCGTCGTATGGAACTGATGACGCTGATTGCCGGCGTCGAAGATGTCGCTGACCGGCAGCGCGACTGCGGGCTGTTTATTACGCTGACCACGCCGTCAAAATATCATCCGCTAAAAACGACTGGCACCGGTTCATCACCTGTTTTTAACCAGAAATGGGATCAGCACGCGTTTACCCCCAAAGATGCGCAGCGTTATCTGGTGGCGGTCTGGGCAAAAATCCGTACCACTTTTAAAGACCGGAACCTGAAAGTTTATGGCGTGCGCGTCGTCGAGCCACATCACGACGGCACACCGCACTGGCACATGATGTTGTTCACACCGCCGGACCAGCAGCAAAAAGTGACCGAGGTTATGCGTCGTTATGCCCTTGAAGAAGATCCGGATGAGCCGGGTGCCGCTGAGTCACGTTTCAATTGCAAGCCGCTTAACCGGGGTGGCGCAGCCGGATATATCGCGAAATACGTCGCCAAAAATATTGATGGGTACGCGCTCGATGGCGAAACTGATTTTGACTCCGGTCGCTTGCTGACCGATGTCGCCACGGCGGTCACGGCCTGGGCATCGACGTGGAGGATCCCGCAATTCCACGCCATCGGTATTCCTTCGGTCGGCGCCTGGCGCGAATGCAGACGGATCCGCCACCAGAATCTGACCAACCGTTTTGACGCGCGGGTTGAAAACGTGCGCAGCGCTGCCGATGACGGTGATTTCGCCGGCTATATTCAGGCACAGGGCGGTATTCACATTCCCCGCAAAGCGCAGACAGTTCGCGTTGCCCGCCAGCTCAGCGAGGAGAAAAATGCCTATGACGAACCCCGCAATAAAGTCATCGGCATTTACGCGCCTCATCTTGGCATCTCCCCTATCTTTCTGACACACACTGAACAATGGCGGATTGTCCGCCACCGGCCTTCTTATCCGGAAATAACAGAGATTCGGCTGCCTTGGAGTTCTGTCAATAACTGTGGATCACCGCCTGTCGGACAAAGTGAGTTATTGATACAAAAATCGCGCCAATAAAAATTTATGCATAAATTCAATGAATTATAAATTTTAAAATACCCTGACTGTTGACGTATTAGATCAATTAAAGAATACTGTATATAAACACAGTATCTGGCGAGGGGAGAAAATGGAAAACCTGACTAAACAACAGCTAACGTTGTCCAGGATACAATTGATCGCAGACATTTCGCAGACGGCGCAATGCAATCCAAAAGAATTTCTGGTCGTGATGTCACTGATCTCAGAGCTCGCCAGCCAGGCGCTGACTGACGAGAACCAGGACGTTGTGTATTGCAACGGGAGCGCTGACGATACCCACTGATTGCCAGATCCTGCGGCGGTAGTAGTCAACATTGCAGGCGCTTGCCCGACCGGTTTCCCTCCGGACTAAGCGCCCCGCCCTCTCCCTCCGTTCGCTGCCTGCTTACCTGTTGTGCCAGCCGTTTCACATCCCGCTCAGATTGCCGCCCGGCGTGCTATTGCGCAGACTGAACTCACCTCCTGACGATGTCACTCACTTGTGGAGAAACCTCATGAAAGTCTATGCAGAACAGGGCGATACCCTCGATTCTCTTTGCTGGCGCTATTACAACCGCACGGCGGTCGTCGTCGAAAAAGTGTATGCCGCTAATATTGGCATCGCGGATTTAGGCCCGCTATTACCTCACGGCACGGCCATCGTTATGCCCGACATTGCAGAACAACCCGTACAGGAAGCGCTCAAATTATGGGACTGAATACAGAACGTATCAGTTCAGGCTGCGCCTACTTCATTGCCACCTCGCTGACCTGGCTCGCCAGTCTGACATCACAGGACGTCGCCTTTCTGATCGGTTCAGCTGTGGGTGTTGGCACGTTTTTGATCAACTGGTACTACCGGCGCAAAAGCTACCAGTTGCTGGCACGTAAAAGCCTGAGCAAAGATGACTATGAAAACCTCAACTCTTAAACGCTGCAGCGCCGCCATGGTTTTAGGGTTGATGGCGACACTTCCAGGTTACCTGTCATTGCAGGTGTCGGAAGAAGGGTTGCGGCTGATCACCGATTTTGAAGGCTGCCAGCTGCAACCCTACCAGTGCAGTGCCGGGGTATGGACCAGCGGTATCGGTCATACGTCAGGCGTTAAACCGGCGCAGGAAATAACTGAACATCAGGCCGCTAAAAACCTGCTGGCCGATATTCAGCACACTGAGCGCACCATAAAAAAGTGCATGCCGGTCACGATGCCGCAACCGGTTTTTGATGCTGTGGTGTCCTTCAGTTTTAACGTCGGCGCCGGCGCAGCGTGCAGATCAACACTGGCGTTTTTCATCAACAAAAAACGATGGCAACAAGCCTGTGACCAGTTGCCACGGTGGGTTTTCGTCAATGGCGAACGCAACCGGGGTCTGGAACGCAGGCGAAACGCCGAACATGCCCTCTGCCTGAAAGGTGTCTGAATGCGCACATTACTGGCCATTCTGGCTGCAATGGTTCTGCTGATTGCCATGTTGATACTTTCCAACCGCTCATTACAGCACGACCTCAACAATGCCAGTCAGCAACGCGATGCCCTGATGTCACAGTTACAACAACGCGAGCAGTTGATCGCCACACTGAATCAGCAAATGCGTCAGCGTGAACAGGCTGAACTGTCGTTACGCCAAAACCTCAGTGCCGCGCGGCAGGTGATGCAAACCCGTGAACAACAAAGGCAGAGGAGCCTCCATGAAAATCTGCAAACCCGTCAGTGGGCTGATAACGGGTTGCCTGCTGATATTAGCCGGCTGCACCAGCGCCCCGCCTTCAGCTCCGCCAGCGATTATTTACATTGGCTGTCCGGCGGTGAGCTCTTGTCCGATACCGGCCAGTCACCCCGTCACTAATCAGGACCTGAGTGCCGACATTCTTCAGCTGGAGTCCGCGCTGATGGATTGCGGCTTACAAATTGAAGCCATCAAACAGTGTCAGGAGGCACAACATGCAAAAACCAATTCAGTTGCAACAGCGGCTCATTGAACAAATCCCCCTGCTTGCGGCCGCACCTGAAAAACTGGTGATCGCCACCGGGCCGGTCAACGTGGTGGCCACATCCGCACCGTCGCTTTCTTTTGAGTACCGCTATCCGCTGACGATGACGATCACTGACGATACGCTGAGCGAAACGCTGGTCGACTTGGCCGTGGTCACTGTTCTCGACTGGCTGCAGGTTAATCAGCCTGAAATTCTCGGCAACGCCCTGCACCGGCTGAATGATTTTACCTTTACTCAGCAGGAACGAAGCCTCGTTCTGTTGCTGCAACTGACGGAACGCGTCCAGGTAAGTGACAAGGATGAGGTGCGCACGATCACTCATCTGCCGGAGCCGCCGCTGCCGGAAAACGTGGCGCTGCCGCGTCAGGTTTATCTCAACGGTGAACTGATCAGCAGCTGGACCGTGTAACTCAACGCCTCGTTGTGCCATCCACTGTCGGACGGCCACAGGTTGTCGCCCAACCCTCTGAAACGGCATCCTTTATCTCATGAACACAACTCTTCAACTCAACGACATGATGCGGCTGATTGGCAATATGGTGCGCATCGGCAAGGTCTCAGAACTGGATCTTGCCAACGCCCGCTGCCGCGTTGCCACAGGCAGCAATGTGACGGCCTGGTTGCCGTGGATGACGCACCGTGCCGGACGCACGCGCAGCTGGTGGGCACCCTCCGTCGGTGAACAGGTCTTACTGCTCTCGATGGGGGGCGAACTCAATACGGCATTCGTTTTGCCGGCGGTTTTCTCCGATGCCTCGCCCGCACCTTCATCCTCGGCGGACGCCCTTCATCTGGTCTTTCCGGACGGTGCCATTTTTGAGTACGAACCGGAAACCAGTGCACTGAAGGTCACCGGCATTAAAACCGCCGTGATCAATGCGACGCAGAAAGTGGACGTTACCGCACCCGAAATCCGCTGTACCGCCAGCACCCGCATCACGCTGGATACGCCGGAAGTGGTGTGCACCCGCAAACTGACGACAGGTTCACTCGAAGTGAAACAAGGCGGCACGCTGACCGGCAACTTAACCCACAGCGGCGGCAACCTGACATCCAACGGCATTGTTGTGCATACCCACCGGCACAGCGGTGTACAGACAGGCAGCGGTCAGACTGGAGGCCCGCAATGAGCAATCCAAAATATCTGGGGATGAACAGAAACAGCGGTATCGCCATTGAGGATCTCGACCATATCCGCCAGTCCGTGAGCGACATTTTAAATACACCGGTCGGTTCAAGGGTGATGCGCCGCACTTACGGTTCGTTGCTTTCAGAGTTGATCGACCAGCCGCAAAACGGCGCCCTGCGACTGCAGATGATGGCAATTTGCTACACCGCTCTGCTGCAGTGGGAACCCCGCATTTCACTGAATGCCATCACTTTCGACACCGGTTACGACGGCAAGATGGTGGTGGAACTGACCGGAAGCCGTACCGACACGGCAACGGATTTTTCCCTGAATATTCCTGTGAGCTGATACTTATGGCAACGATCGATTTGAGCCAGTTACCGCCCCCTGATGTGGTCGAAGAACTGGATTATGAAAGCCTGCTTAAAGCACGTAAAACGACGCTGATTTCGCTCTATCCCGCCGATCAGCAGGAGGCCATCAGCCGCACACTGACGCTGGAATCCGAGCCACTGGTCAAACTGTTGCAGGAGAATGCCTACCGCGAACTGATCCTGCGCCAGCGGGTGAACGAAGCCGCCCGCGCGGTGATGGTTGCCTATGCGACGGGCAGTGATTTGGATCAGCTGGCGGCGAATTTTAACGTTCAGCGCCTGGTTCTGCAGCCTGCGAATAACAATACCATCCCACCAACAGCCGCCGTTTTAGAAGCCGATAGCGATTTACGCATGCGTATTCCTCAGGCATTCGAAGGGTTAAGCGTGGCCGGCCCCACAGGCGCTTACGAATATCATGCGCGCTCGGCAGACGGACGTATCGCGGATGCATCGGCCATCAGCCCGTCTCCCGCAGAAGTGACAGTCACCATTTTGTCACGTGACAACGATGGCGTTGCCTCTGCTGATTTGCTCGTTGCCGTGGAGAAGGCACTGAACCATGAAGATGTCCGGCCTGTCGCCGACCGTGTCACTGTGCAGGCGGCAGATATTGTGCCTTATCAGATTGATGCCGTGCTGTATGTCTTACCCACACCTGAAATTGAGCCTGTCCGGGCGGCATCAGAAGCGCAGTTAAAAACGTATATCAATACGCAAAGTCGGCTAGGCCGCGATATCCGGCTTTCTGCCATCTATGCAGCTTTGCATGTTGAGGGCGTTCAGCGGGTCGAGTTGTCATCGCCGCTGGCGGATATCGTGCTTGATAAAACTCAGGCGTCACTCTGTACCGGTTACTCACTGACAGTGGGAGGCTCGGATGAGTGACCGTCTTTTACCTTCCGGTTCAACACAACTTGAAGTCGCGGCCGCACAGGCGTTATCGCAAATCGGTAATCTCAGCGTTCCTCTTCGTGAACTCTGGGATCCTGATTTCTGTCCGCTGGAATTACTCCCCTATCTTGGCTGGGCATTTTCGGTTGACCGCTGGGATGAAAACTGGACGGAACCAGCGAAACGCTCCGCAGTTCGCGCAGCCTGGTTCGTCCATAAACACAAAGGCACTATTGGCGCATTACGCCGGGTCGTTGAACCGCTCGGATATTTAATCCGCGTCACCGAATGGTGGCAGACCCACGATGTTCCGGGCACTTTTCGCCTCGATGTCGGCGTGCTGGAAACGGGTATCACTGAGGAGATGTATCAGGAACTCGAACGCCTGATCACTGATGCCAAACCCTGTAGCCGCCATCTGATTGGCCTCTCCATCAATCTGGACGTGACGGGAGATTTTTATATCGCCGCAGCGACTTACGACGGCGAAGAACTGACGGTTTATCCCTATCTCCCTGAAACCATTACCGCCTCCGGCCCTGCGTTTACCGGTTCAGCCATTCATTTAATCGACAACCTGAGAGTGAATTATGACAGCTAAATATTATGCGTTGCTGACCAATCTGGGTGCAGCGAAACTGGCCAATGCTACGGCGCTGGGTACGCAACTCAGCCTGACCCAAATGGCGGTCGGTGATGGCGGCGGTATTTTGCCAACGCCCGATCCGGCGCAAACAAAATTGATTGGCGAAAAGCGTCGTGCCTCACTCAACGCACTTAGCGTTGATCCGGCGAATACTAATCAGATTATCGCCGAACAGATCATTCCTGAAGATCAGGGCGGATTCTGGATCCGTGAAATTGGTTTATTCGATCAGGACAATACGCTGATTGCCATCGCCAACTGCCCTGAAACCTATAAACCGCAATTACAGGAAGGCAGTGGCCGGACGCAGACGGTTCGTATGATTTTAGTGGTAAACAGTACGGATGCGGTAACGCTGAAAATTGATCCTTCCGTGGTGCTGGCAACGCGCAAATATGTCGATGATAAAGCCATCGAAGTTAAGGCGTATGCGGATGATCTGCTGGCAAAGCATGTGGCGGCTGTGAATCCACATCCACAATACGATCTGCCCGTTGGCATTCCTCTTCCCTGGCCGACAGCAACACCACCAGCAGGATGGTTGAAATGTAATGGCGCGGCATTTGATAAGGCAAAGTATCCTAAACTGGCATTAGCCTATCCATCTGGTTTATTGCCAGACTTACGCGGGGAATTTATTCGTGGTTGGGATGATGGAAGAGGGGTTGATGCAGGGCGAGTGATCTATAGCGCTCAGGGGGCAACCGGTATCAGAACGGCCGCGCTGGATTACTTCGGAGCCGATGAAACAACAACTGGAGGAACTATAGGCACTCCTTTTGTGGCTGCTGACTCAGCGATTGCCGGGCAGCCTCCAGGGGCAAAAAGTCCGAACAATAGTACACTTATTCCCATCATGGCGGATAACTGCATGACAGCCGTACAATTACCGGCCAGCCTATCAAACCCCGCAGGAGTATGGATCACCATGCGACCTCGCAATATCGCTTTTAATTATATTGTCCGGGCCGCCTGACCCTAAGCGATACGCATAAAATACCTAATTTATCAAAGAGATAATTGCCATTATCTCTTTTTTATTCTCTGCTTCTGTTGTGCCACCGCCCCCACGCCCCTGATCAAATGCGCTTTCTGTTGCGAACCGGCATCCTTGCTTCACCACCCACAACAGAGAGAGTCACCCTGATGGCTGATTATCATCACGGCGTGCGTGTTGTCGAAATCAACGACGGCACCCGCATTATTTCCACCGTTTCCACAGCAATTATCGGCATGGTTTGTACCGCAGAAGATGCGGATGCCACTGTATTTCCTCTTAATATGCCGGTTCTGATCACTGACGTTCTGGCGGCCAGCGGTAAAGCCGGTACCAGCGGGACATTGCGTGCCGCGCTTCTGGCGATTGCCGATCAGTGTAAACCGGTCACTGTCGTGGTACGTGTCGCCACGGGTGAAGATGAAGCCGCAACCACCAGCAATATCATTGGCGGTTCTGATGCCAATGGCCGTTACACCGGCATGAAGGCGCTGCTTTCTGCGCAGGCAGAGCTGGGCGTGAAGCCTCGTATTCTGGGTGTTCCGGGGCTGGATAATCAGGCCGTCGCCACTGCGCTGGCGGGTGTGTGTCAGCAGTTGCGTGCGTTCGGTTATGTCAGCGTTTACGGCGCGAAAACCCTTTCTGATGCGATCAAATACCGCGACAACTTCAGCCAGCGTGAACTGATGCTGATCTGGCCGGACTTCGTGAACTGGAATACCACCACCAGCCAGTCTGATATCGCTTATGCCACCGCCCGTGCTCTGGGTTTACGCGCCAAAATTGACCAGGATACCGGCTGGCATAAAACCTTGTCCAACGTCGGCGTCAACGGTGTGACCGGTCTGTCCGCCAGTGTCTTCTGGGATTTGCAGGCCACCGGCACCGATGCCGATTTACTGAACGAAGCTGGGGTGACGACGCTGGTGCGCAAAGACGGCTTCCGTTTCTGGGGTAACCGCACCTGCAGCGATGACACGCTGTTCCTGTTCGAAAACTACACCCGTACCGCGCAGATTCTGGCTGACACCATGGCGGAAGCGCACATGTGGGCGGTCGATAAACCCATGACCCCGACACTGGTGCGCGACATGATCGACGGCATCAAAGCCAAAATGCGCGAGATGAAATCAGCGGGTTACATCATTGACGGTGACTGCTGGTACGACGAAACCGCGAATACAGCGGAAACGCTGAAAGCTGGCAAACTTTACATCGATTACGACTACACCCCGGTTCCTCCACTGGAAGATCTGACCCTGCGCCAGCGTATCACCGACTCGTATCTGGTGAACTTTGCCGCGTCCATTAACAGCTAAGGAGACAAAGACTCATGGCACTTCCAAAGAAATTGAAATACCTGAACCTGTTTAATGACGGGAACAGCTACCTCGGTCTGGTCTCTTCGCTGACACTGCCGAAACTCACCCGCAAACTGCAAAACTATCGTGGCGGCGGCATGAGCGGTTCGGTCGCGGTGGACTTCGGTCTGGATGATGATGCGCTGACACTGGAATGGTCTATCGGCGGTCTGGATGAACTGGTTCTGCAGCAATGGGGCAGCACATCGGATATTCCGCTGCGTTTTGCCGGTTCACTGCAGCGCGACGACACCGGCGATGTGTCGGCAGTTGAAGTGATGATGCGCGGCCGCCACAAAGAGTTTGATTTCGGCGAGTACAAACAAGGTGAAGACACTGAGACCAAAGTCACCACCCAGTGTACGTACTTCAAACTCACTATCGACGGCAAAGAACTGATTGAGATCGACACCGTCAATATGGTGGAAATCGTCAACGGCGTTGACCGTCTGGCGGAACATCGCACCGCACTCGGCTTGTAATCTCTTCCCCAAGCCGGCAGCTATTGCCGGCTTCATCTCCGATTTAAGCAGGAAACGTATGAATCTTACTGACATCAACGACAACACCGTGATTTTAGATGTTCCGCTAAAACGCGGTGAAATGGAAATCACTGAAATTCAGGTGACTAAACCGACAGCAGGCAGCCTGCGGGGCATCGGCCTCGCAGCGCTGGCAAACGCCGATGTGGATGCTCTGATCACTATTTTGCCGCGCATCACCTATCCGAACCTGACCAAAGAAGAGTGCTCACGCCTGGAACTGCCTGACCTGATTGCGCTGGCAGGCAAGGTGATTGGTTTTTTATCGCCGAAACCGGTGGTGTAAGCATTGCGCCCCGTCTCACCGTGGATGACCTGATGGCTGATATCGCGGTGATCTTTCACTGGCCGCCGTCCGAGATGGACGGCATGTCACTCACCGATCTGTTGAACTGGCGATATAAGGCATTGCAACGCAGCGGAGTAAAAACAGATGAGTAATCTCGAACAGTTACCCGACACGCTGGAAAAAATAAATCAGGATCTGGCCGTCTTCAGGGCAGAAACAGACAGGGTCAGGAAAAACCTGCTCGCGCTGCCCGGGAAGACGTTATTCAGCGTTGTTTCAGAAGATATGGCTGATGCTTCCCTTCAGTTTGAAACGTCACTGTTCGCCCCCGACAGCGGGACAGAAACGCAGGCATTTTCTGGTCTGAAAAAAAAGGTGGCCAGCCAGTCCTTAGAAAAGCTGCGCCAGCAACGCCCGATGCAAATGGAACACAAAGGGCAGGAGATCGGGCAACAGTTTAAAAATCGCGAACTGAAAATTGGCCAGTTAAAAAATATTAGCTCGTCTGCCCTTTCCTTTGCACAACCGAAACTGACGCTGGCACAAAACTTTCTTAAACCGGGTGCAGAGCTAGAATCCGGACTGGCTGAAGTGCAGTCTGTTCTCGGACTGAAAAATGACGATCCACAACTGGCGGCTTTACGCCAGCAAAGCTTGTCGATGGCGGCTGCCGGCCATTCACCGGCGGAAGTGGTCGCTAAACAGCAGGCACTCGCTAAAAACGGAATGAATGCCGATCAGGTTCTGGAACAAACACCGGCGGCACTGAATGGCGCAACGCCTGCGGCGCAGATGGCGGTGACCGTGAAAGGCGACAATCTGGATGGCGATATCACCAAGCTTTTTGCCACCTGGGACACTATCCGTATCAACCTTTTCGACGGGCAAAGTGCCGCCCTGCGTGAACTGACGCAAACCGCCACCAGCTGGCTGGGCACGATCAATACCTGGATTACTGATAATCCCGTTCTGGTGAATTCCCTGCTCGGTCTGGCATTAGGTATCACCGGCATCATCGGCGGGCTGGGCTCGCTCGGCATGGTCATTGCACCGGTGCTGAGCGGTATCAATATGCTGATGGCGGGCGCCGGTTTGCTGGGAACCATTTTTACCGGTACCGGCGGCGTTATTGCTGCAGCCTTTGCCGCCATCGGACTTCCGCTGCTGCCAGTCATCGCGCTGATTGCCGGGATTGGCATTGCGGTGGTGAAACTCTGGGAGCCGATCAGTGCCTTTGTCGGCGGAGTGATTGACGGATTTACTGCGGCAATGGGGCCAATAAGTGGCGCGTTTGCACCGTTCAGAACCGCGCTGGGATGGATTACGGATTTGTTTGAGCCCATTCACTTCACACAAAACACCCTGAGCGGCTTCACTGATATCGGCAAAGCGGTCGGAGAAGCAATCGCAGAGATTTTCGTCACGCTCAATAAAGCCGTCTCCCAAATTGGCGAAGTCTTCAACTGGGCAAAAAAAGGATGGGACTCCCTTTTTGGCGGCAGTGATCCCGCTGAACGCCCGGATATCTCAGCTCCCCCATCAGACAGCATATCCCCAACCGGCGGCGCGCTGAACCTGTATCAGCCAGCTAAAAGCAGCGTGGCCAACAACCTGACGGATAACCGGGCGACGACCGTGAACTTAAGTTTCACCGCGACACCGGAGACGGATCATAACCAGATCAGAACCTGGATCGAGGATTCGTTAAACCAGCGGGAATGGAACAATACCAACAATCTTCTCAGCCAGTACAACAACGGAGGGATTTACCCATGATGATGTCGCTGGGTTTATTCGTGTTTAAATTAAACACGCTGCCGTATCAGAATACTTCCCGTCAGGTAAATTATGGTTGGGGCACCAATACCCGGTTTGGACAGCGCCCGGTCTCGCAATTTCTTGGACTGGGTGAAGAGGCCATGACCCTCAAAGGGCAACTGTTGCCCGAAGTTACCGGTGGAGTACGGTATCTGCAAGCGCTGCAGGTTATGGCGGATTCCGGGCGCGCATGGCCGCTCATTGAAGGCAGCGGGACGATTTACGGCATGTTTGTTATCAAAAGCATAACCAATGACAATGCCGAGTTTAACTCCAGCGGCCAGGCGCGAAGCATCACTTTCACGCTCAATCTGACGCGCGTCGATGAATCGCAGGCCGCCATGTTCGGCGATCTGCTGACTCAGGCCGAGGGCTTATATAACAAGGCCAGTTCGGCACTCAGCAATTTCGCCAGCGGAGCCTGATCATGCTTACTGATTTGCAGTTACCTGTCGGCGCCCGCATCGCGCCTGTTTTTAGCTTAAAGATCAAAAATAAGGTGCTTGAGCAAAATATCTCTGACCACATTATCAGCCTGACAGTGACTGACAAAAGTGGCTTTGAGGCGGACACCCTGACCCTGACTTTCGACGACAGTGATGGTCAGGTGCAAATGCCAGCCCGCGGGACGGTTTTACATCTGCACCTCGGATGGTCGAAGCAGGCGTTATATGACTGTGGTTATTTCACTGTAGATACTGTGAATCATCAGGGCTCACCGGACAGGATCGATGTCACGGCCCGGAGTGCCGATTTTCGGGGTTCTTTCGAGACAAAGCTCAGCCAGTCCTACGATGATTACACGCTTGGCGCGATTATCCGCATGATTTCCAGCCGCAACCAATTATCCCTGCCGGTCATCCCGCCGGAACTCGACAGCATTAAGATCCCACATATTGACCAGACGGAAGAGAATGACGGCTATTTCCTGACCCGGCTGGCGCAGCTTTACGGTGCTCAGGTAACCGTGAAAAATGGCGCCATTTTATTTTTCAAACCAGGCACAGGCCGTACCGCTTCCGGACAACCGCTTCCCTGGAAGACCCTCACTCGAAGTGACGGTGATAACCATATTTTCAAAATTGCCGACAAGAAGGCCTATGAGGGAGTGAATGCCCGATGGCATGACATTAAAACGGCAACAACAAGCAATGTCGCGCTAAAAAATACGTCTGAAAAAAGTTATACCGCAGGCACAAAAGATAACGTTCTCCAGCTCGCCAAAATATTTCCTGACGAGGAAACCGCAAAACGCGCAGCTGACTCTGTGTTTAATCAGGTTCAGGCAGATTCGGCCTCTTTTAGCATCCGTCTGGCGCTGGGGCGCGCAGACCTGGGCGCACAAACGCCGGTCAACGTGCAGGGGTTTAAAGATGTGATAGACAACCAGCACTGGATCATCGATTCAGCCGTTCATAATCTTAATGAAAAAGGTTTCACGACAACATTGAATCTGAAGATTTATGTTGCAGATATCACCTACGAATCATCAATATTGCAATATTAACTTGCTTTTGCAAGATGTGGGTTTCATAATCACCTTATCGCTTACCTGTCATGCCGGAGGTTTTTATGATGCATTGTCCGCTTTGTGGAAAGGTTGCCCATACACGTTCAAGCCGTTATCTGAGTGAATCCACGAAAGAACGCTATCACCAGTGTCAGAACATTGAGTGCAGCTGTACTTTCGCAACACACGAATCTGTCGCCCGGGTTATCTCAAAACCGGGTGGCCAGCCTGCCGCTGCGTAGTCAATATGGGGTCATTGATGCAAAAAAAGGGGTTAGCCGATGGCTAACCCCTTGTTCTATATTAACTAGTAGATGTCGCGTTAGCGATACCTTAGTTAAGACGCTCTTTAATACGAGCAGACTTACCAGTACGCTCACGCAGGTAGTACAGTTTAGCTTTACGAACGGCGCCACGACGTTTAACAGTAATGCTGTCGATTACCGGGGAGTGAGTCTGGAATACACGCTCAACACCTTCGCCGTTAGAAATTTTGCGAACAGTGAATGCAGAGTGCAGACCGCGGTTACGAATAGCGATAACCACGCCCTCGAATGCCTGCAGACGCTTTTTAGAACCTTCAACGACCCATACCTTAATTTCCAGAGAATCACCTGGACGGAATGCAGGTACGTCTTGCTTCATCTGCTCTTGTTCGATTTGTTTAATGATATTGCTCATAATATGTCTCTTACCCTAGGTAAACTGATATATCGGGACGGCCTCGCGTTACGCTTTGGCGTTCCCTTCATAGTTTTGTTGACTGAGCCGATGTTCCTTTTGGAACTCTCTCAGCAACACCTCTTGCTCGTCAGTCAGAGCTAGGTTTTCCAGAAGTTCAGGTCTTCTAAGCCAGGTTCGACCCAGCGACTGTTTCAGGCGCCAGCGACGTATATCAGCGTGGTTGCCCGACAGTAAAACTGGCGGTACCTCCATGCCTTCCAACACTTCAGGGCGGGTATAATGGGGACAATCCAACAATCCGTCAGCGAAAGAATCTTCTTCTGCTGAAGCCTGACGACCCAGAACGCCCGGTATAAAGCGGGAAACTGAATCAATCAGGGTCATTGCCGGCAACTCTCCACCGCTAAGAACATAATCGCCAATTGACCATTCTTCATCAATTTCGGTTTTGATTATGCGCTCATCGATCCCTTCATAACGGCCACAAACCAGAATAATTTTCTGATGAGCCGCCAGCTCGCAAACACCGGTTTGATCCAGTTTGCGACCCTGAGGTGAAAGATAAATCACCTTCACACCTTCGCCTGCCGCTGCTTTTGCTGCATGAATCGCTTCCCGTAAGGGTTGCACCATCATCAGCATTCCGGGACCACCGCCATAAGGGCGCTCATCCACGGTACGATGTCGGTCGTATGCGAAGTCACGAGGACTCCAGCAATTTACGCTCAACAGGCCATTCTTAACTGCCCGGCCAGTTACCCCGTAATCCGTGATTGCGCGGAACATTTCAGGAAACAGGCTAATTATACCAATCCACATAGCCTACCCCTTCCAAATGTTTGACCGCTCAACCAGACCTTGTTTACATGTTTTACATGAATAAACACTACGGAGGTCAAAAACCAGGATCCCAATCTACTTCCACAGTGCGAGTAGCGAGATCGACTTTCTTGATAACCTGCCCATCGAGGAACGGAATCAACCGCTCCTTGAGTCCGAATGCATCTTTCAGGTTGGCTTTAACTACCATCACATCGTTAGAACCGGTTTCCATCATATCGATGATTTTGCCCAGTTCGTAACCGGAAGTTGTCACTACCTGGCAACCAAAAAGGTCTTTCCAGTAGTAGTCACCGTCTTCCAGTGGAGGCAGTTGCTTTGAATCGACGACAATTTCACAATTGGTCAGAAGATTCGCGGCATCCCGATCATCAATGCCTTTGACTTTGATAATCAGGTCCTGAGTGTGGCGTTTCCAGCCTTCCAGCTCGACAACTTGCCACTTACCGGCACGCTGGATAAACCAGGGCTGGTAGTCAAAGATGCTTTCAGCGTCTTCGGTGGATGAAAACACTCTGAGCCAACCACGAATGCCGTACGTTGAACCCATTTTGCCGAGAACTAACGGCTCAGCGGGTACCACTGGATTGGATTGCTTGCTCATTGCCACCACCGCGACAGATTAAGCTGCTTTCTTAGCGTCTTTGATCAGCGCAGAAACGCGATCAGAAACGGTAGCACCCAGACCAACCCAATGGGCAACACGGTCCAGATCCATACGCAGTGCTTCAGCCTGGCCAGAAGCCAATGGGTTGAAGAAACCTACGCGTTCGATGAAACGACCGTCACGAGCGTTGCGGCTGTCGGTCACTACTACTTGATAAAACGGACGCTTTTTTGCGCCGCCACGTGCTAAACGAATTGTTACCATAACATCCTCTTTAGTTAATAAAACAACCAGACCCCATCGGGGAACGGGGTCTGGTTGCAATATAAAAAGCCCGAAAATTTTACTCATTTTGGCGCAAAAAGCAATCTAAAGCGTAGAAACCTTAGCCACCATTTTGCATGAGCCGCCTATATGGCTGATATATAGGCAGTGACGTCGATTAACGGCCAGGGAAACCTGGTGGCATCATACCTTTCATGCCACGCATCATTTTCGCCATGCCGCCATTCTTCATTTTCTTCATCATGCGTTGCATATCGTCGAACTGCTTGAGTAAGCGGTTCACGTCCTGCACCTGCATGCCAGAACCCATCGCAATACGACGCTTACGGGAACCTTTAATAATTTCTGGCTTAGCGCGCTCTTTCAGCGTCATCGAGTTGATGATCGCTTCCATGCGCACCAGCACTTTGTCATCCATCTGGGATTTGACGTTATCCGGCAACTGACCGACACCCGGCAGTTTGCTCATCATACTCGCCATGCCGCCCATATTACGCATTTGCTTGAGCTGCTCGAGAAAATCGGTCAGGTCAAAGCCGTCGCCTTTCTTGAGTTTGCTGGCCAGTTTTTCAGCCTGTGCGCGGTCAACTTTACTCTCAATGTCTTCGATAAGAGAGAGAACGTCGCCCATGCCCAGAATACGGGAGGCAATACGATCCGGATGGAACGGCTCCAGCGCATCGGTTTTTTCACCCATACCCAGGAATTTGATCGGTTTGCCAGTAATATGACGAATCGACAGCGCAGCACCGCCGCGCGCATCACCGTCGACTTTGGTCAGGATCACACCGGTCAGCGGCAGCGCTTCGTTAAATGCTTTCGCCGTATTCGCAGCATCCTGACCGGTCATGGCATCGACAACAAACAGGGTTTCAACCGGATTAATCGCGGCGTGAACCTGTTTGATTTCGTCCATCATCGCTTCGTCGACATGTAAACGTCCGGCGGTATCGACAATCAGCACGTCGTAGAATTTCAGTTTCGCCTGCTGCAGGGCACGGTTAACGATATCAACCGGCTTTTCCTGGGCGTCAGACGGGAAGAAATCCACTTCAACTTGCTGCGCCAGGGTTTCCAGCTGTTTGATCGCCGCAGGGCGGTAAACGTCGGCGGAAACCACCAGCACTTTTTTCTTTTTCTTCTCTTTCAGGAACTTCGCCAGTTTACCGACGCTGGTGGTTTTACCGGCACCTTGTAAACCCGCCATCAGAACCACAGCCGGCGGCTGTGCCGCTAAGTTAAGCTCGGTGTTCGCCTCGCCCATCGCGGTTTCCAGCTCTTTCTGGACAATTTTGACGAATTCCTGACCCGGTGTGAGGCTCTTATTGACCTCAACGCCAACGGCGCTCTCTTTCACCCGGTTGATGAAATCACGTACAACCGGCAGCGCAACGTCCGCTTCCAGTAACGCCATACGCACTTCACGTAATGTCTCTTTGATATTCTCTTCGGTCAGCCGCCCGCGGCCGCTGATATTGCGCAATGTGCGCGACAATCGATCGCTTAAATTCTCAAACATCGTCTCTTGCTCAACGTAATGACAGGCCGCTTTTGCGACGTAATTGCGGGATTATAACACGAAGCGCGAACGATCTCTGCTTTGGCGTCTCAGATAGGTTGGAGCGTGACGCGGGTAACGTTATACTGCGGTTCTCATTCACTTTTCGATGCTACCGAAACGCTATGTCAGTTTTTGCTCTCGTCGCCATGTTGGCCTATCTGCTCAGCCTTGCACTGATTATTCCGAGCATTATCCGGAAGAACAGCGCATACCGGCGTTTAGCACTGATTTCCGTTGTAGTGGCACTTGTCTGCCACGCCGTAGCATTGCAACAACGAATTTTTGATGTCAGCACCGGTCAGAACCTCAGCCTGGTCAATATCGGCTCAGTGGTCAGTTTAATCATCGGAACGGTGATGACCATCGTCGCCTCGCGCAATCGCGGCTGGTTCGTTTTACCGATTGTTTACAGCTTTTCGCTGATCAATCTGGCGTTCGTGACGTTTCTTCCAGGTGAATTCATCACCCATCTTGAAGAAAGCAAAGGCTTACTGGTACATATCGGCCTGGCATTATTCTCTTATGCTACGCTGATGATTGCCGCCCTTTACGCCTTGCAGCTGGCCTGGCTCGACTATCAGCTGAAGAATAAACGCCTGACGTTCACCGCTGACATGCCGCCGCTGATGAGTATTGAGCGCAAACTTTTTCACATTACCCAGATTGGCGTCATTTTACTGACGCTGACGCTGTGCACCGGATTACTTTATCTGAATAACCTGTTCAGCCCGGAGAATATCGACAAAGCCGTCTTATCGATACTGGCATGGTTCGTTTATATCGTCCTGCTGTGGGGCCATTATCACGAAGGCTGGCGCGGCCGTCGCGTGGTATGGTTCAGCATGGCGGGCGCCATCCTGCTTACTCTTGCCTATTTTGGCAGTCGCCTGATCCAGCAAATCATGGTTCATTAATCAAAAGGAATACCCGTTGGAGCACGTCTCGACAACAACCCTGATCATCACATTGATCATCATGGTGGTGGTTTCGGCTTATTTTTCAGCCTCCGAAACCGGTATGATGACACTCAACCGTTACCGGTTACGTCACCTGGCCAAACAGGGTAACCGCGCGGCGCGGCGCGTCGAAAAGCTGTTAAAACGTCCGGACCAGCTGATCAGCCTGGTGCTTATTGGCAACAACCTGGTCAACATTCTTGCTTCCGCTCTGGCAACGATTGTGGGCATCCGTCTTTACGGTGATGCCGGTGTGGCGATTGCCACGGGTGTACTGACATTTGTCGTTCTGCTGTTTGCAGAAGTGCTGCCTAAAACATTTGCCGCACTGAATCCGGAACGCATCGCGTTTCCTAGCAGTATTTTGTTGCGTCCGCTGCAAACTATTATGATGCCACTGGTGTGGATCCTTAACAGTCTCTCGCGTTTGCTGATGAGAATGTTCGGCATCAAAACTACTACGAGCCTCAGCGACGCCGTCAGTAAAGAAGAGCTGCGCTCCATCGTGAACGAGTCACGCTCCAATATCTCGCGCCGGAATCAGGACATGCTGCTTTCTGTGCTTGATCTGGAGAAAGTCTCTGTTGATGACATCATGGTTCCGCGCAATGAAATCGTCGGCATTGATATCAACGACGACTGGAAGTCGATTATTCGTCAATTGACCCACTCACCTCATGGCCGCATCGTGCTTTACCGCGACTCGCTCGATGATGCTATCGGGATGCTACGTTTGCGCGAAGCATATCGCCTGATGACCGAGAAAAAAGAGTTCACCAAAGAAAACCTCCTGCGGGCCGCTGACGAGATTTACTACATTCCGGAAGGCACACCGCTGAACATTCAGCTGGTAAAATTCCAGCGGAATAAAAAGAAAGTAGGCATCGTGGTGGATGAATACGGTGATATTCAGGGCCTGGTAACGGTTGAGGATATCCTCGAAGAAATCGTCGGCGATTTCACAACGTCGATGTCGCCAACGCTGGCTGAAGAAGTGACGCCGCAAAGCGATGGCTCAGTGCTGATTGAAGGCAGTGCGAACGTGCGGGAACTGAATAAAGCTTTTAACTGGCACCTGCCCGCCGAAGAAGCGAGAACTATCAACGGCATGCTGCTGGAAGTGCTGGAAGAGATCCCGACAATCGGTACTAATCTGCGCATTGAAGACTATGAAGTTGAGATCCTGGATGTCCAGGACAACATGATCAAACAAGTGCAGGTCCGTCCGTTACAACCTTTGCAAAGCAGTGTGAATCAGCACTAGTACGCTGAATTTCAGGCATAAAAAAGACGCGAATTTCGCGTCTTTTTTGTCATCTGCACCACCTGAAAACTAGATGTGCAGTTCGGACAGTTTCTCTTTTGGCAGAGCCAGATCATCGTTACGGTTCACGACAACCTCATGATCGAGGATATGCTGCGCGATTTCCTGGGCTTCTTTCAGGGAATGCATTTCGTAAGTCCCGCACTGGTATTCATTCAGCTCAGGGATCTGGCGCTGTTCTTTCACTTTCAGAACGTCCGCCATCGCTGCTTTCCAGGCGTCAGCAACCCGTTGCTCTTCCGGCACACCGATCAGGCTCATGTAAAAACCGGTACGGCAACCCATCGGAGAAATATCAATGATTTCAACACCGTTACCGTTCAGATGATTACGCATGAAACCCGCAAACAGGTGCTCAAGCGTGTGGATACCACGTTCCGGCATCACTTCAATGTTCGGGCGGCAAAAACGCAGATCGAACACAGTGATGGTATCCCCGTGTGGGGTTTTCATGGTTTTTGCGACGCGAACAGCAGGTGCTGCCATACGGGTATGGTCTACGGTAAAGCTATCCAACAGTGGCATATCGTCACCTCTCCTAAATAAATTAATTTTTTTTACGAACTCAGGAAACCTTTTCCCAGCATGCGGGTCTTAATTAGTGAAAGACGCGCATTTGTTATCATCATCCCTGTAAACAGAGATGTTTATTTGGCCACATTAATTGTGGCCTTTTTCTTTTCTACTCATTGCTACTGCCTGCATTCGCAGCCAGATACTCTTCAAAGCTTAGCTTATCACTGGTTTCCAGGGTGCGCTGACGCTGCCATGAACCATCCTGCTCAGCCATCAGAGCGCTTTCATCCAAGACTTCCAGCGGTTCACTCACCAGCATCTGACGATATTTTTCCGCCAGTTCCAGTCCGAGATTACCGACGCCCTGCTGTTTCAGATCTTTGAGGATGCGGGCAGAGTAAGTCAGTTCAGGATCATCAAACGCAGCAACCAGCTCTTTACAGACATCCTGATAGAGATGATCACCATTTTGGTTATCCATGACCTGAGCCACCCGATTCAGATCTGCAAACAACGCATTGCCGACGCTGGCTAACGGCTGACGTTGATCGTCACAGCCGATACCAATCGTCTGGCCCGGTTTACGCCCTTCAAGGATCACCCGGTTCCAGTTTTTGCGCGTACAAAGCAGCTCATCACTGTTCATTTCCGGCGCATCCGCTAAAGCACACCATACCAAAAACAGATCCAGGAAACGCGCCTGGGTTGCATCGATACCCACCGGAGAGAACGGGTTGACGTCCAGCGATCGGACTTCAATGTATTCGATACCGCTGCGCATCAGCGCATCCGAAGGCGTTTCACCCGATTTTGTGACCCGTTTAGGACGGATTGGCGCATAAAGTTCGTTCTCAATCTGTAACACATTGGTGTTCAGCTGAAGATATTTCCCGTCCTTCTTCACACCCATTTCAGCATATTCAGCAGATGGTGTGCGGATCGCTTTCTTCACGCCCTGAACATAGGTGCTCAGATCGTTAAATGTAATGCCCAGATTGCTCTGCGACTTATTGGTATATCCTAAATCACTCAGACGCAGTGACGTGGCATAAGGCAGATAACACAATCCGCCTTCGGTATACTCGAAAGGCAGATCCGTTTCACGTCCTTTCAGGAAGGAGGAACAGATTGCAGGCGAAGCCCCAAACAGATACGGGATCACCCAACCGAAACGGTAATAGTTACGGATAAGCTTGAAATACCCCGCAGAGATCGCCTCTTTCCCGCTTTGCGTATCGGTCACACCCAACCGCTCCTGCCAAAATGTCATCGGCAGCGAGAAGTTGTAATGGATGCCGGAAATCACCTGCATCAGTGCGCCATAGCGGTTTTTCAGGCCTTCGCGATAAAGCGTTTTTAAACGCCCGACATTCGAGGAGCCATATTGCGCCAGTTCAATATCCTGTCCGGATTCGATAAAGCACGGCATGCTGAACGGCCACATGCGCTCGTCACCCAGCTCACGGGCCACGTGACGATGAATGTCACGGAGAAACGCCATCAGATGCTCAATATTGTCATCGACGGGCGTAATAAACTCTAATAAGGCTTCAGCAAAATCGGTGGTGATCCAGCGATGCGTCAGAGCCGCACCTAAAGATTCCGGGTGCCCCGTAGTCGCTAATGAACCGTCAGGATTAACCCGAAGCGTTTCACGCTCGATACCACGACGAATACCTTTTAATGCCTGAGGGTGGGCTTCCAGCCAGGAAAGCGCCTGAGATACATCCGGGATCAAATTGACCTCCCGCTTGGTGAAACCATTAATTTGCAAGCATACTGAATCTGCATAGATGTGACCATAATTGATAGCTGATGCCAATCTAACCGAACCATGAGAGCCCCTCCAGCGTTACAAAAGTCAAAAGGATGTAACGCACCGCTTTTCCGATAAACATGAAAAAGACCACAGGCCCCCACGGCATTCGCAGCCAACCTGCTAATACACACAACACATCACCCACCACCGGTAACCAGCTCAGCAATAACGCGGCGGGTCCGAAGCGCTTCAGCCAGCCCTGTGCGACATTGAGTCCACGCTGAGGCTTAAGCTGTGGCAGAAAGCGTCCGATGATGACGTTGGTTATGCCGCCTAAGGTATTGCCGACAGATGCAGACAAAACCAGTGCAGCTGGCATTGCGCTGCCAGCTGACAATAAAGCCACTAATAAGACTTCTGAATTTCCAGGCAATAATGTGGCACTTAAAAAGCTGCTGCCAAATAAGGAAGCCAGCGCCAGAGCACGGCTCACAGCTTACGCACGTCCACGAAATCCATATTGGCGCGTTTCGCCGCCTCAATACCGAAATCTGCATCTTCAAAGACGACACATTTTTCAGGAGGCACACCGATCAACTCCGCACACCGCAAAAAAGTGTCCGGCGCGGGTTTGTGGTTTTTTACGTCATTCGCACCCACAATCGCATCAAAGTAATCGCGCAGCCCTAAATGCCGTAACAGTGCATCCGCCATCCAGTGCTCGCTGCCCGTTCCTACCGCCATCGGTCGGCGACCATGGTAGGATTTGACGACGTCAATCAATGGCAGAGGCCGGACGGTGTCGAGCAACATTTCCTGCACGGCCGCTGTTTTCTCAGCCGCCAGAAGATGGGGATCCATCTCAACCTTATTACTGTCTATAACGAACCTGGCGATCCGCCAGGTCGGAGAACCATTGAGAGCAACCATGGAGTCGACATCATACTGCATGCTGTATTTGGTCAATACCTGATGCCATGCCTTACGGTGCGTAGGTTCGGTATCCAATATGGTGCCATCCATATCAAATATTAGCCCTTCGTATCGATCGTACATCGGATGCTCCATGATCACGAAAAAACAGGAAAACTACTTTATCGCAAAGTCTGTAGAAAGTCGCATTTTGTCCACGCGCACAGCACATCAGAACACGTCAGAAAGCTCAGGAAAATGAAAAAGAAGGGTGAGATACAGAGGTGAAATGCAGAAAGCAAAAAACCCGCCGAAGCGGGTTTTTCTAATATGGTGCACCCAGGAAGATTACTCGGCGGGGCCTCGCCCTGCGGGCCGTTGCTAAAGCAACGTTATCTTTCTTCGTGCTACCTTCATGCCGGAGGACCCTATACGAAAGTCGTCGCTCAAACATGTTTAAAATATGGTGCACCCAGGAAGATTCGAACTTCCGACCGCTCGGTTCGTAGCCGAGTACTCTATCCAGCTGAGCTATGGGTGCATTAGGGTACTACAGATTTTAGTTCGGAAATTGCTTAAGAAGAATGGTGCACCCAGAAAGATTACTCGGCTATCGCCTCGCCCTACGGGCCGTTGCTGAAGCAACGTTATCTTCCTTCGTGCTATCTGCATGTTGAGTGCAATATAAAATCGTTATTATCACTTCAACATACACAAAATATGGTGCACCCAGGAAGATTCGAACTTCCGACCGCTCGGTTCGTAGCCGAGTACTCTATCCAGCTGAGCTATGGGTGCATTTTGATTCTTACTGCAGATTTACCTGACCATTTTTCCGTACTGCATCTGCTTTCGCATTTGCCCGTCACGCTCATTTGATTGCAAATCAATATACGTTCAGGAAAGTATGGTGCACCCAGGAAGATTCGAACTTCCGACCGCTCGGTTCGTAGCCGAGTACTCTATCCAGCTGAGCTATGGGTGCATTTTAAATGGCGGTGAGGCGGGGATTCGAACCCCGGATGCAGCTTTTGACCGCATACTCCCTTAGCAGGGGAGCGCCTTCAGCCTCTCGGCCACCTCACCATACGCCTCTTGCGAGTGTGCTGACTAACTTTGTTCAAGCTCATCGGCACTGCGTGGCGCACATATTACTTTCTGGCCCTTATAAGTCAAACCCTTTTTTCCTGACAATCATCCGTTTGGACATTTCACGCGCAACCTGAGCAGTTTGAACACAAAAACAGGCCATGAACGCAGAAAAAATGCCTTCATTTTTAGGAAAAGACAATTCAGGAGAGTTAACACAGTAAGAAATTAAAAAGAAAACGCAGGAAAACGAGGTGAGGATAAGCGATAACGTACACAAAAGAGGTTCAGCGCCTCGCCATTAGCGAGACGCCTCGTAAATCAGTAACTCGTCTGTTGAGACTTTTCAGCCTGAATACGCTGATAAATCTCTTCACGGTGAACAGAGACCTCTTTCGGCGCATTCACACCAATGCGTACCTGATTACCTTTAACACCTAAAACGGTAACTGTAACCTCATCGCCAATCATGAGGGTTTCACCAACTCGGCGAGTTAGAATAAGCATTCTTTGCTCCTTGAATAATTAAAAGAGTCGGGTCTCTCAGTTTCCCGGCCATTATCGAACATAAGCGGGTAAAACGTAAGCCATGACCCCTACATAAAATGTAAGCAGCCTGCAACTTCAGCCATGAGTACTTTAAGTTTAGCCGATATCGTCATTGTCGCGACTTTAATCGCGAAGCTTACATCGCCATTAAGACTGAAAACGCCATACAGCACAATAGATTATGGCGTTTACATGGTTAGCTATTTATTTCTTATTACAGCTTAGCTTCAACCCAGGCTTCAACAGTCGCCAGCGCGGCAGGCAATGCCTGCACATCACTGCCGCCTGCCTGAGCCATATCAGGACGACCACCGCCTTTACCACCGACCTGCTGTGCCACAGAAGCAATCAGCTCACCGGCTTTAACGCGATCGGTCAGATCTTTCGTGACACCTGCAATCAGACTGACTTTATCATCAGCAATGGTTGCCAGGACAATAATCACTGATCCCAACTGATTTTTCAGGTCATCAACCATCGTACGCAGAATTTTAGGCTCTACGTTATCCAGTTGACGGACCAACAATTTAACGCCTTTCACTTCTTTCGTCTGGCTGGACAGTGATGCACTTTCCTGCGCAGCTTGCTGGCCTTTCACCTGCTGAAGTTCTTTTTCCAGCACACGTGAACGTTCAATCAGAGAACGGATTTTATCGGTGATGCTGTTCACATCGCCTTTCACCAGATGCGCGACATCCTGCAGCAAATCGCTTTGCTGATGCAATGCATTAATCGCGTTTTCACCAGTGATCCCTTCAATACGACGAACACCTGCTGCGGTACCGGATTCACTCTGAATACGGAACAGCCCGATATCGCCGGTACGGCTGGCGTGTGTACCACCACACAATTCGGTAGAGAAATCACCCATGCTCAGCACACGGACGCTGTCTTCGTATTTCTCACCAAACAGCGCCATTGCGCCTTTTTCTTTCGCTTCGTCCAGATCCATAATAGTGGTCTGGATCGGCAAATTGCGACGGATCTGCGCATTCACCAGATCTTCTACCTGACGGATCTCTTCTGGTTTCATCGCTTCAAAATGCGAAAAGTCGAAACGCAGATAGCTGTCGTTAACCAGAGAACCTTTCTGAGCCACGTGCTTGCCCAGCACCTGACGCAGCGCGGCGTGCAGCAAGTGTGTAGCGGAGTGGTTCAGACGGATGCGGTCACGGCGCGCGACGTCAACTTCTGCTTCGACGCTGTCACCGATGCTCAGTTTACCCGCGTTCAGTGCGCCCTGATGGCCAATCGCTTTGCCGTATTTCTGAGTATCAGATACAGAGAATACGCCAGCAGCCGTTTTCAGAATGCCTTTATCGCCAACCTGGCCACCTGATTCACCGTAGAACGGCGTGTCATCCAGAACCACGATAGCATTAACGCCAGCCTCAATCTCATTCACTGGCTGCCCCTCGACAAACAGTGCCACGACATTGGAATGGCGCTGCAAATGTTCGTAACCGGAGAACTGAGTGACCCCGTCAACACGTACCATGCTGTTGTAGTCTGCGCTGAAACCGCTGGACTCACGAGCACGGCGGCGTTGAACATCCATCGCTTTTTCGAAACCGACTTCATCCACTTTCAGATTACGTTCACGGCAAACGTCAGCGGTCAGATCCAGCGGGAAACCAAAGGTGTCGTACAGACGGAAAGCAATTTCGCCGTCCAGCGTGTCGCCTTTCAGTGCGGACAATTCTTCGTCCAGCAACGCCAGACCACGTTCCAGAGTACGGGCAAACTGTTCTTCTTCAGTTTTCAGCAGTTGTTCAACCATCGCCTGCTGTTCTTTCAGTTCCGTCGCTGCCGGACCCATGACTTCAATCAGCGGAGCAACCAGTTTGTAGAAGAAAGTGTCCTTCGCACCCAGCATATTGCCGTGGCGGATAGCACGACGAATGATACGACGCAGCACATAGCCACGGTTTTCATTCGATGGGATCACGCCGTCTGCAATCAGGAATGCGCATGAACGGATGTGGTCAGCAATAACGCGCAGGGATTTGTTGCTCAAATCGGTCGCGCCAGTGACGTCTGCCACTGCAGCGATCAGTTTCTGGAACAGATCAATGTCGTAGTTTGAGTTCACATGCTGCATAACCGCAGTGATACGCTCAAGCCCCATCCCGGTGTCTACAGATGGTTTTGGCAGTGGCAGCATGGTGCCGTCAGCCTGACGGTTGAACTGCATGAACACCAGGTTCCAGATTTCGATATAACGGTCGCCATCTTCTTCAGCAGAACCCGGAGGGCCGCCCCAGATGTGATCACCATGATCGTAGAAAATTTCAGTACAAGGACCGCAGGGACCGGTATCGCCCATCTGCCAGAAGTTGTCAGAAGCGTATGCACCGCCTTTATTATCGCCAATGCGGATAATACGTTCTTTCGGAACGCCGACTTCTTTTTCCCAGATTTCAAAAGCTTCATCATCGGTCTCATAGACGGTGACCCACAGCTTCTCTTTCGGCAAATTAAACCAGTTTTCGCCGGTCAGCAATTCCCAGGCGTAGTTGATGGCATCGTGCTTGAAGTAATCACCGAAGCTGAAGTTACCCAGCATTTCGAAGAAGGTATGATGGCGCGCGGTATAACCGACATTTTCGAGGTCATTGTGCTTCCCGCCCGCGCGTACACAGCGCTGAGATGTGGTGGCGCGGTTGTAATCGCGCTTATCCAGACCGAGGAAAACATCTTTAAATTGGTTCATCCCGGCATTGGTAAACAACAGTGTCGGATCGTTTGTCGGGACAAGCGAACTGCTTGAAACAACGTTGTGTCCCTTACTATGGAAGAAATCGAGAAACGCTTGACGGATCTCAGCGGTGCTCTTGCTCATAAATGTCCCGGAATCATGCTGGAAGAACGGCTCTTGAGCCGGATAACGCTGCATATGGCAGCAATCTGTACAGCTCACGAACGAAAAAGTGCGGATAAGATAAAATTTCTGCGCAGGGAAGTAAAATACCGTATGCGGTCAATCGTCAAAATCGCGATAAATAGACTGTATTTCTTCCTGAAAGAAGCCCCGATAGAGCAAATAACGCAGAACTTTTGATTTTTCTTTCCAGTCAGTCGGTAAATTTTCACCAAATTTCCTGACCGCCAAATCCCGCGCCAGAACGCACCAGTCTACATCTGTGTTTTCCAGTGCCATTGTAATGGTTTCTTTATCGACACCTTTTTGCAGTAATTCCGAACGGATGCGCTGCGCACCGTAACCTTTGTTACTGCGACCGGAAATATAACGGCTGGCAAATTTGGCATCATCGAGCCAGTGATGCTGATAGCAGTAGTCAATCACCGCCTGCACATGTTCTTCCGCAATTTCCTCTGGCACCGGCAGCGGCTCCGGTTTAGCTCTCACCACCTCTTCGTCAGCAAATATATTTTGCGCCGGTTTTTTACGCGATGACCAGCTGTTTTTCTTATTCTGAGGTTTAACAAAAGGCATCGGTGGAATGAGCAACTTGCGGCGCAACTCGGTTTCGCCGTGGTCACGCTGAGAAAGCAGACGCATAGCGCGATTAATCAGCGTGTTGATTTTCGCTGCATCACCGTCTTTTTTCTGCGGCTCGAACAGCCTGGACTCACTGTTTTGCGCAACTTCTTCCAGCAGTTTTTTCAGGTCGATGATTTTTTTATCAGGTAAGTTTTCATCGGACATAAGGTTCCCCCCTCTGATATGCAAAATGCCAGTCTGGTAACCAGACTGGCATTTTAGTGACTTTTGAAAGTAGCGGACAACGCCCCCCTGCCCTTCAAATGTCTTTGTCAGACAACCGCGAAATTAAAACTCTTCGCTGGTTTCCATGTTGTCGTCAGCGTCGTCAGCGGTAGTCGCAACGCTCAGTTCGCCGGTACCGCTCAGCAGCATATCACGCAGTTTTTTGTCCAGCTCAGCAGCAACTTTCGGGTTTTCTTTGAGGTAGTTGCAAGAGTTCGCTTTACCCTGCCCAATCTTTTCGCCGTTGTAGCTGTACCATGCGCCGGCTTTCTCGATCAGTTTGTGCTTCACGCCCAGGTCGATCAGTTCGCCGTTGATGTTGATACCTTCGCCGTACAGGATCTGGAATTCAGCTTGTTTAAATGGTGCCGCGATTTTGTTCTTCACCACTTTCACACGCGTTTCACTCCCGACAACCACATCACCTTCTTTGATAGCACCGATACGACGAATATCCAGACGTACAGAGGCATAGAATTTCAGGGCGTTACCGCCGGTAGTGGTTTCCGGGTTACCGAACATCACACCAATTTTCATACGGATCTGGTTGATGAAGATCAGCAAGGTGTTGGCGTTTTTCAGGTTACCGGCAAGTTTACGCATCGCCTGGCTCATCATACGCGCCGCAAGGCCCATGTGAGAGTCACCGATTTCGCCTTCGATTTCTGCTTTCGGTGTCAGTGCTGCCACGGAGTCCACAATGATAACGTCAACAGCGCCTGAGCGGGTCAGCGCATCACAGATTTCCAGAGCCTGCTCACCGGTATCGGGCTGAGAACACAACAGGTTATCAATATCCACGCCCAGTTTTTTAGCGTAGATAGGGTCCAGGGCGTGTTCTGCATCGATGAACGCACAGGTCTTGCCTTCACGTTGTGCAGCCGCGATAACCTGCAACGTCAGCGTGGTTTTACCGGAAGATTCCGGGCCATAAATTTCAACGATACGGCCCATTGGCAAGCCGCCAGCGCCTAACGCGATATCCAGAGACAAAGAGCCGGTAGAGATCGTTTCGACGTCCATGGAGCGATCTTCACCCAGACGCATGATGGAGCCTTTACCGAATTGCTTTTCAATCTGGCCCAGTGCTGCAGCTAACGCTTTTTGCTTGTTCTCATCAATAGCCATTTTTACTCCTCGTCTGATACAGGGGAACATCCCGCCTGCATCACTGAATATAATTTATGTACAGGTAATTGGCAGTAATTATACTGTATGCTCATACAGTATCAAGCCTAATTTTTAAGAAACTCATCCCATGCAGTTTGTAGCGAAAAAACAGCAGCTTGCAAACGCACCGCTTCGCGATCGCCGGAAAATTGTTGTTTAGCCGTGAGAACACGCCCGTCTTTTCCGGCAAAACCAAACCAGACAGTGCCGACAGGTTTTTCTTCAGAACCGCCGTCAGGGCCAGCAATACCGCTGACCGAAACCGCAACATCAGCGCCCGCAGCATGCAGAACGCCCAGTGCCATTTCATGCACCACCTGTTCGCTTACCGCACCATATTGTTCGAGCGTGCTTTCTGAAACACCCAGCAATTCATGTTTGGCCGCATTGCTGTAAGTGACGAATCCGCGATCAAACCAGGCAGAGCTGCCAGCAATATCGGTGATTGATTTGGCAATCAGGCCGCCGGTACAGGATTCCGCACAGGTTATCCAACGCCCCTGCGCTTTCAGCGCCGCCCCGATTTCCACACTCAGTTCATGTAAACGTTTTTCGTCCATATCCCCTCCTGGCGGGCCATCTGAAACTGATCCGATGTTAGCATTTCTCTTCAGGTCTGTGAGTCCTGTCGAAGCGTTTTGCGCGATGTATTCAGAATTGGAATGAAAAGAAAAAAGAGGGCCGCAGTTTGCGGCCCTTCAGAAATCAACGCAACCGGGATTAGCGTGCGGCTTTGACTGCCTCGCCCAACTGCCACACGGCCATCGCATAATGCACGCTGTGGTTATAGCGGGTGATGGTGTAGAAGTTCGGCAGCCCGTACCAGTACTGATAATGGGTACCCATATCAAGACGCAGCAGGCTGGCTTCCTGATAATTACCCAGCGAACCCAACGGGCTCAGCCCGGCGGCTTTCAATGTATACAGCGGATACTGGGTTTTGAAGCCATTTTCAAGCAGAGGTGCCTGCCCCGCTGCCGGTACCGCAATTGGCGCGCCTTTCGCCCAGCCGTGTGCTTTGAAATAGTTGGCGACACTGCCGATGGCATCAATCGGATCCCACAGGTTGGCATGGCCGTCGCCGTTAAAGTCGACAGCATAATCTTTATAGGAGGACGGCATAAACTGGCCGTAGCCCATCGCGCCCGCGAAGGAGCCGCGCAGGCTCAGCGGATCGTCGCCTTCACGACGGGACATCAACAGGAAGGTTTCCAGCTCACCGGAGAAGTATTCAGCCCGGCGCGGATAGGCAAAGGATAAGGTCGCCAGCGCATCAATAATGCGGGTTTTACCCATTACGCGTCCCCAGCGGGTTTCCACACCGATAATCCCGACAATGATTTCAGGTGGCACGCCGTAAACCTGCTCCGCACGCTGTAACGCATCCTGATACTGATTCCAGAATACTACGCCATTCTGCACGTTATCCGGCGTAATGAATTTACTGCGGTAACGATTCCACGCCCCGTTCGGTACGGTCGATGGCGGGCCGGAAGGTGCCTGCTGATCCATCAGCCTTAAGACAAAGGCCAGACGTTTGGTCTGCGACAACACATCATGCAGTTGCTGACGGTCAAATCCGTGCTCGCGCACCATTTTGTCGACGAACTGATTCATGGCCGGATCGTAGGCGAAATCACCGGTCTGAACCGCACCGGTATGCTCAGGTTGCAGCAGAAAACCGCCGGCGGGAACCGTATTCACGCTGGCATTTCTTCCATCGGAAAAAGGATTTCGCGGGCCTTCAGGCTGTGGCGCGGGCTTGTGACTGCTACATGCAGAAAGTATAAGAACCAGGGGAAGAATGACTGCCAGGTGGCGCATCGGATATCCGTAACCATGCAAGAAAAGAGGTGCGGATATGGTAGAGCATTATCAGAACCGAAAAAACTGAAAATCACCGTCTTTACAAGGAACCATGATCCCGTGAGGCGGGCCCGCTGTACCGGACCCGCCTGTAGTAAAAACGCGGTCAGATTACTTCGTCACTGGCGACTTAGAACGCCACTGGCTGCCTGATTTAAGCGTAGTGCTTTCCTCAAATTTCACCGGATTATCGCGATAAGCTTTCAGTTTGTTGCGCATCCAGCTGCTGGCATCACCCACCCCGCTGATCACCCCGGTCGTCGCTCCGCCGCCAAGATGGACATGGAAAATACCGCGTGACGGGAAATCCAGATACTTCGGCGTGGACAGATCCCATGAATGACGTGAGAACAGTTCGCGGGTGTCGTGGCCCATCATTGATGCATAAGCGGCATCGAATTTCAGTGCCAGAAGGCGTTCATGGATCGCATCTACCGAGGTTCCAATTTCAGAATGCCCCATCAGATAGCTGCCGCCGCTGCCCCAGTTCTGGGTGTTGAAATCAGCGTTAACCTCATCAGCAGAAGTCGGCAGATGGCTGGCCGGAACCTGCCATGGCAGAACCGGTTGACGCAGATGGCGACTTAATGAGGCGCAGAAATCAAAGGTGCGCTCCCATTCGTATGGCGAATAACAATAGCCATTGGCATACGAACGGATAGTGAAATCATCCGCCTCGTAACGGTCAGCCGCCATAAAATCAGCGCCTTTCGCCACATCCGGCGCACCGTCTGCACGGATATACTCGATGTCATCAAACACGCCGACCAGCAACGCATATTGCGCCGTCAGTCTGCCCGCGGTGAACGGATCAACCGTCATTTTTTTATGCTGCCCGTCAGCGGCATCGAACACATCATCATAGGAGAAATCTTTATAGATCCACTGTGAACCGGCCACGCCCCACAGATTGACCTGCCAGCCGAGCACCACATCCGGCGCAACCACGCGTGTCAGCCAGTTTACCGCACGGATATACCCTTTCAGGGTATTGGTAATACCCGCAGGAACCTGCACATTCACATTATGATGGGCCAGTGCTTCGCTCAGAGGCTGACGCACCGGAATTTCATAAGTTGGCAGGAAACCGTATTTCTGGCATTCGCCGAGATAATCCGGATTCACAATATACCCGGCTGGCACCGGATGTTCGGCATCCTGCTGGGATTGCGCCATTTGCAGTGACTGAATAAAGTTGGCGAAGCTGAATTTATGGCGAACCGGATCGGCAATAATATTCGGCACATCACCCAGTGATAAGTTACAGGTATAAGACACCATCACCGGCAGCACAGTTTCATTCAGTTTGGCGGAGACGTCCCGCGCCATTTTAATAATCTGCAGTGTGGGTTCTTTAGACGGTGACAGATAATCGCCCGCATCGCCCATGCCGTCATCACCGGAATATTTGAAAATTGAAGAGACGCGCGCCGCGGCAAAATCGTCCACGTTAGTCGGCACCATATTGGCGCAGGCACCAAAGGTGAGGAACTCAGGGAAACCTTTCACATGCAGATTCGCGCCTTTCACAATCGCGACATTCAGCTGTGCCGGCGCATTCGCGCTGATCAGTAACGGCTGAGGACTGACATCCACGTAATGCACAACGCCATTATGAATAAAGGTGCCGGAAACCACGGTATAAGAACCGGGCGCCACCAGAACCGGTTGCTCAATGCTGCCATTTTGCGCGGCAATCGCATCAAACCGGTACTGACGCGGCGGAACGGCGTTGTCCGTCAGACGCAGGGTAAGGGATTTACTGACCGCAGTTTCTGCCTTCACATTGACCGTCAGCTTCGCCGCATTTGACTGTGAATCGCCACGCTGGCTGACCTGTGCCTGCGTGTAATTGATGCTGTGATACTGACCGTCGAACTGACCGTCATAATCATCGAACAGATAATGAATGTTGTTCAGACGCACATCGGCGAGGCGGATTTCAAACCGGCCGGAAACAGGCAAATGCTCCAGACGATGTTGCTGGCCGGAACGCACCGGCAGGCTCAGTTTATCCGTACCATTCTCGCTGCAAATCAGCGTCAGTTCTTCATCACGCAAACCGGCAAGACCAGAGAAATTCAGGGCAACATCAATGGTCGTGCTGCGATCCACTGCGCCGAAGGTGATGGCAAGCGACGTGGTGCGGCCTTTATCAATGGTGATTTCTGCCTGACCGATATTCACGGGAACGCGGACCGTGCCATCATCCGTGCTTAAATCTGTCGCAAAGACCGTGTAATTCCCTGCATTAACGGCGAAGGTAGACACGTGACCAAACCCAGGCAAAACTCGCAGTGTCTTATCACCGCGCGCCAGACGCAATTCCAGCGCGGCATTTGTCAATCCGGCAGGAAGCGGCGGGCAACTGACCGACAATTCACCGGTCATACCCGGCTCTTCGTCTGCGGCCAGCGCAAAGGTTTCGCGAAAATCAGACCAGGCTGGCGAGTCCGCAGAAGAGACATTCAGCCCCATATGGATTTTCTGAATGGCGTCGCCAACAGGCTGCCCGTCTGTCGGCTCGATGGTCACTTTGATGTCAAACACACCTCCGCCCACATCTGTTGACTCCACTTTCGTGCCGAGTGGCTTCCACGGGTTAGTTTCAACATTAATATCACCGACAGTTATTTTTCCGGGTGCGGAAAAAACGATCACTAACTTTTCTTTAATATCAACTGTGCCACCAGACGTTGATTTCATCTCATTCAAATCGAGAGTAGGATACCAGGCATCGTTGATCATGTTTAATTTGAATTGCAATTGCATAATACTTCTCCGCAAAGAGGGATATATAGTATGGAAACTCCCGAATAAATAATGTCATCCGGGAACAGTCACTACCCTAGCAGAGGAATAAATCATTCATCTTCACACTTAATTCATTTTATGCAATTGTTATGTGGAGTGATAGATAAAAACAAAACCAACAATATAAACAAACTCAATATGAATTTAAAAAATTCCGCTTCGGGAATTAAATTTATCACTCAAAATATAAACTGTAATATTAAGCATTTTTAAGTGTCAGTCACCTGTGACAGTAAGGGTGCCCGGCACAAAACAGATCAGATAAAATCCATCATAATAGTAGCGGTGGCTTTAAAATCACCGCTTGTGGGTTCACCACCTGATTTTAATAAAAAGACATCCAGCGGGATTTCCTTACTGATAGCATCAAGACTATGGTCATTACCCAATTCCCACTCCAGCGGATTACTGCCATCCATATACATCGGGCTGCCATTATTTTCACTATTTTTGGCGGAACTGGCTGCTACATTAATGCCGATGGCAACATTCGTAGCGGCATTGCTTGTTTGGGTATTTCCCAGTAACAAACCATTTTCAAGCGTCGTCGTAGCATTGGTAATATAAGTTTTCACTTTATTCACGCCGTAGCAATTTCTCATATACAGGGTTAAGGGTTTCTTAACTGTCGTCGTGCGGTTATTGGTTACTTTTGAGAGATTTTGATCACCAAAATCTACAATACCGTTGTTGGACAAAGAGTAATTGCAAGATGCTATTATTTTTATCTCCCCAGGGGGTATTGTATTTAAAGTTACCCTGTTAGTGAGAACAGCCCCCCCCGTCACATTCGCATCATACCAATCAAAAGATGTCTGGCCTGCTGTTGAAGAGATACTTGCCCCTTCTGGCACCCCTCTAAATTCATTATTTACAACAAGTACAGCAAATACATCAGATCTTAAATCCTCTTTAATAGAAAGTGTGTCAGTTCCTTCTACAGCAGAGGGAAGGCGATATGAGAATCCGGACGAAAATTCATAATAATAGAACAGGCCAGGAATATTTGTTGTAAAAAGACTGACATCACCATTAAGTTCGCCCGGAATTTGTGAAGCTCCAATGATGGAACTTTCTTTAATCGTGGCGTAAGTATTTGAACTGCTTATTTTCGTTGTCTGTTTAGTCTTTTCCAGTCTTTTTCCCCATTCATCACAATTTACAACAAAGGCAATGGTCTCGTTACCGGGATGCATGGATAACGTTTGTGGGAGCTCATAGTATTGCCCGCTGGCCAAATTGACAATCTGGCTGGCATCAATCCGTATATTCCTTATGCTCACCTGTTGAGCCTTAACTACGTTAACAAATTCACATTTTGTATCTGATGTCGCGCCAGTAGTTGTTATTAAATACGCATGGCAGAGCGGTATATCAACAATAAAAAGAAACAACAGCAGAGAGAGGAATTTCATAGGGTTCTCACGGATAATATTGTGCGTGCGTTAATTATAATTTTCGCGGTTAAATTAATGGATGCCAGCCTCAAATTTTGGCTGGCATTCTTAAAAACATTAAAAATAGGACACCGTCAGGATCGCCGACACACTAAATGCCCCGGCATTTTCTCCGGAACCGGAACCGGCACCCGCCATCCCCAGTGCAACTTTCATCGGTAATTCCCAGCTCTGATCACTGCCCGTCCCTGACGTAATCAGGTCACTGAAGGCAATCGGCATATCGCTGATCACCCCCATATTGCCTTCATCAGGGTAATTACGTCCGTTTATCCCCGAGGCCGTGAGTGTTTTCCAGGACGTGGGTGAGACTTGTGCCGGGAACGTGGCGGGCACCAGTACTTTCGCGGCGTAATCAGTCGCACCGGAGGTCGGCGAAAGCCCGCCGCCCATATAATTTTGATTATCAGCTGAACTTGATATCCATTGAGAACCTGCACCTGCCGCAATAGACAGGGTAAACTGCTTGCCACTGCTGTCTGTACTGATATTACCTGGCAGGCAACCCCTGATTTTTATGCCAAATAATGGGGAGTCGATTGTCTTGGAATAGGTATACATATTGTCGACCTCATTATTCTTAAAATAACGGATATCAGAAACATTGACAGCACCAAAATTAACATTTTGAGTTGACCCGCCATTCTGAAATGTGATCATACAAGAAGGTTGGATCACCGTTCCGGTAAAGTTTAAATCAATCGTTTTAATACCATCCCCGGCGCATGCTGCGTGAACAAACAAGACCAGAGAAAGAGTGAGTAATTTAATTTTCATGTTCAATACCTGTTATTACTGATAGCTGATATCTAATGTAGCCTGCGCATGAATATAGCCACCCGTAATATCTTTTCCCAGATTGCCATTCAGTGGCACAAGTCTGGCTCGCAAAATAAAATTACCGGGCGTGCCCATATCCGTGTCCTGACCCAGCATAATCGGGGTTTCACTTTGTGAAGAATTCACTGTATCAACTTTATAAACGGTGATACCAAACCCTGCAGCGGCAGCGCCTGTTTGTCCGGGATCTGCAAACAATGTGATAATGTCTTTATTATCTGCCCCTAATGCCGAGTGCCCCTGTGCATCAATATTAAATTTCATGACTGCCGCGCTGGGGTCACATGCCAGATGGCGCGTACTATTATCTCCGGAAGTTTGAGCCACTGAGGTAATAGTTTTATCGTCGGATGCCGGGCGCAAGGTCGGATCTGAGCTGGCAATATTCGCCGGATAGACCGTACCAAAATCAAACGTCAAGGCTGAGGTATTAAAATAACAGGTGCCGGGCTGGATTGTGGCATTTACGGTCAGGTTCAGGCCAGTACTTGCCGCCTGTACTGACAAAGGCACAACGCCCGCAATAACAAGAGGTAAAAAGTAAAAATGATGTTTTATTTTCATATCGTTCTCGATTTCAAAATTCCTGCTACTGGTACGTTGCTGTAATAATGACATCTGAAGAAAAATAGCCGGAAGTCACTGTGGTGGATGTTTTGATGTAACGTGCAATAAATTTATATTCAGAACCCAGTGGGTTTATTTCTGTGTCATACGTCATGGCGACAGGCTTCTGATCGTTCCCGGTCACATTTCTGTCGTCCCGCTCGTCAGTAATGACAGCGCCAATTCCGGTTGCTCTGGGTTGAACAGCATCGCCTGCATCATTTTTAAATGCCGGGAATTTGTCATCATAAGTGGCAGTTTTGGGTTCGAAATATAAAACAACCTGATTGATGTTACCTTCACCACCGTTACAGTCAGCAACGCTGACACTGAATTCCCTTTCTGCGAATAAATCACCAGTTTTCAGAGGCGAAAAATCCGCGATCAGCGCACTTGGCATGACCACAATTTTCTCAGGAATAATGACACGGCAGGTGGATATATTCACTCTGCCACCAAATGTCATCTGGAGTTGATTACCCGCATCATCTGCCATTAATTTTGCCGATGATAAGACTGCAGTAAGCAGGGTGAATATCAGCAATGGTGTTATTCTTGTCATAGGTTGCCCTCTAAAAATAAACAATATTTAAAGTGGCAACGGCAGAAAAAGCGCCAACTTCAAAGTCTGCACCGCTTGTTTTCCCGGGAACAGGAACGAGACCCGCTGTCAGCCGGATCTTTTTCCCAACCATTGACTGATTGGTAATACTCACGGCACTCGTGGGTTCGAAGGGAAGATAAATAATATTTCCCTGCTGCTGATTAGAACCATTAAGAATACTCAGCGTCGTTTCTATGCCATAACTTTTCCCGGGAGGTACCAGTAAATTACGCGTCGTTGCACTGTTACTCGTTCCCGTGATGGGCGTGAGATAAAACTGCATATTTTGCGGCGACCCGGTACAACTGCTTACGGCAATGTCCTGGGTCACGAATTTGGTTTCCTGCAATATTTCTTGCGGATAAACGTTACCAAAGGCAAAGGTTTTGGACGTGGCCGCAAAAGTGCACGTCTCTGCCACCAGCCTTGCCTTAAATTCCATATTCAATGAGGCTGCATGGCCAGGAAATGCTGACATCAACATCAGCCCGCCCAAAGTATGAGTCATCTTTTTTAAAATTGATGCGCTGATTACTGACATAGCAGTCCTTCTACAGTGGCCGTTTCGCCCGGTTTGGTTTCTTTAAGCTCGGGCGGTAATTGATATGAAACGCGGCAACTGCTTGCGGCATCCTCACCCCAGCGTACAGTCAGCTCACCTTTATCGCTGGCACCACGGGTTAATAACTTTCCACCTTGCGCCGCATTGCCAATGTGCTCTCCCGCTTCGTTATAAACATCTGCACCAAGTGGGATAAAATCTTTCTGGCGTTTAGCAACAAACATCACAAAGCGCCGTTCATCCGTATCAAACTTCACACGCACAATAGAACCATCATGAGGGATAACATTACTCATGGTGCCCTTCATCTCGGCATCGCCTTCCATGCTGCTGATATCCAGCGCGACCTTATTTTCAATATAAGGGGAAAGGTTAGTGGCTAACGCATAACCGTTACCGTCAACCTTCGCGCTGCCATTCTGTACTTTGCTGCCGCTCGCCCCTTTTGCCTCAATAAGTGCCATTGGCCCGTTGAGCGAAACATCAGGCGCAAACGTGATCCCCCCTGAATGCCCGACCAGGCCACCGTTTACCGACATCGACACTTGCTGGTTGCCATCATTACTCCGGGTAGCCGTTCCACCGAGACGTGAGAATCGGGTATTGATGGAGCTGTTACCGCTTACAGAAGAAATATCCTGCCCGCCATCCCGGGTGGTGTTGTAATACGCGTTAACACCGTAACTGAATTCATTTTCTGGCCGGTAACCATTCGCCCCTATATTGGTGCTGGTTTCATGTTTATTGTTGGTGCCATAACCCACATTCAGGCTGTCAAATACAGGTGGCGTAGTACTTTTACCGTCAGACCAGTCAAGAGGAATCGACAAATTGACATAGAGTTGGGTGTCAGACCTGCCCTCTGTTCCATCATAATATTTCGACGCTGAAATACTGTAGGAGACTTTGCTCCAGTTATTGCTGTAGCCCATTTGGTATTGGGTATTTTTCCCTTTTTCTGCATCCCAATAATCTTCAATACTGCCGTTCAGATAGAGAGAACCATAACCTTGTGGTAATGCCTGACTGATATTGAGCTGGAACTTATTGCGCGAACGGCTTAACTGAGACAAATCATCTATATTGTCATCATAGATATAATCCATTGCATCGCTTAAGCTAAAGTAACCGCTGGTTGAATAGCGATAAGCAGCCAGCTGGAAATTCGTTTTAGTCGCATCAATAAACTGGTCATAACTCAATTCATAGCTTTGCCCGTTATAGGTTTTATCTGTGGGGATTTGCGTATTAGAGTTTGTAACATCAAAAGAAAATGCCCCAATTGACGTATTCAGCGTGCCACCGACAACAGCAGCCCAGTAACTTTCTGTCCCTTGCAAACCGCCATAGGCAGTAATGGTATTACTTAACCCTTGCTGCCAGGTTCCCTGCGCAACTAAAGGCTTATCACTGTATGTGCTCCCGGCATCATATTCACCGACGGTGAAGTTATAACGAAATACGCCAGGGCGTAACATCTGACTCGATGTGGAATAAGGAACAACGAATGTCTTAACCCTGCCATCGGCTTCGGTCACTTCAACCTGGATATCTGTGCCAACGTTTCCCGAGCGGATATTCGAAAATTCAAATGCACCGGGTGGTACAGTGGTTTCATAGATAACATAGTCGTTCTGCTTCACTTTAACTTTAGCGTTGCTTTCCGCCACACCCCGGATCACCGGGAAAAAACCCTGTTGCGAAAAAGGCAACATACGGTCATCACTTTTGAGAGTGAAACCATTAACATTAAATGAGTCGAAAAGCTGACCATCGCTGTAAGCATTACCGAGCCGGACCTGGCCACGTAAGAAGGCAATGTCACGTTCGAGATAGTAGTCACCGGTATCGAAAGTGCTGCCGCTCTCTTCACTCCAGTTAGAATAGGCATTGGTACGAAAACGCCAGGCACCAAGATTAATCCCACCGTTATAGTTCCCGCTTACCGTACGTGAAGTTTCGGCGTCATTTTTAGTTGAGTAAGCATTAAAGTTATAATCCAGCAGCACAGCATTAATGCCATTCTGCCAAAGCTCAGGATCTACCGTGCCATCTTCAGACACAAAGGTATTAACCTGAGGGACATCAAGCCTGAAGGTTTGCGTGTTGACGTCTAAATTCCAGCGCGCAGTAGGAATATATTTTTTCAGATCAACGCAGCGTTTTTCGTCGGTTTCTTCCTGATCGGTATCTTTATCCCAGCCAGCATCTTTTATCCCTGCCTGCTTTAACAGAACTGGCGTTAAACAGGCGTCACCAACACCATCTTTATTGGTATCAATAAAATCGACAGCTTTATCACCTTTATCAACATCATTGGTGATGAAACGGACAATATAATGTCCGGGAATAACCGGATTACCTTCGTTGAATTTTGAAATGTCAATGCCATAACCACTTAAGAAACCTTCATTGAACTCAACACCCTCACTTTCTCCTTTTTTATTATCTTGTACATCCGTTGTTAAAATGGGTTGTTGTTCACTAATATCTGCAGCATAAACGCTATTGCATGCGACAAATACAGAAAGAGTTAATAATGAAAGCTTCATTCTAGACATGTAAAAACACCTGAAAACCTACGTATAGGAAATCACTTCATTAGAATAAAAGTAACTGATTTATTTAAGCGCTGCATTGCCGTTTTCCGAACCACCGTAATCATTAATGAATGCGTAATTTATTGCCCATGAATTTTCATTAATATTTTGTTTGGATTGTAACTCTGTCGTGCTAAAAGGCGCTAACATCGCATCACCTAACTCCACTTTCTTAGCACCAGAACTTAAGTTAACTGCTGAGTAAGAAATGTAATATGGCGTAGGGTTATTAGCTTTAATCTTATTCGTCCCGACTTTGCTCCAGATAACATCTTTCGCAGCAAGATTCGGCTGGGATTTTAAACCCGTCGGACGATAAAATATTTTTACGCGGGTACGGAATGCAAGTTGTAAAGTATTATCCACTTCACTGCTTTCACCTTTCTTGGCTTTTGCAGGAATTTCTAATACGTTTAACCAAAAGACACTTTCACGATCTTTGGGTAGTTTTGGCTGATTATAAACAATACGCAGCGTCTGGCCTTTTTCCGGATCGATTCGCGAAACGGGTGGTGTCAAATAGAAAGGGACATCTACAGACTCCGGGCGAGCAGATGGGTCACCGGCATCTATCCATGATTGTGCTAATAAAGGATGAGTTCCCTTATTCGTCAGTTGTACTGTGACATCTTTTTTCTCTGCCGGAAATATAACGCGAGTCCCTGAAAGAACTAAATCTGCATTAGCAGATTGGCAAAATCCCGCAGCGAGTAATACAGCCAGAGTGCATTTAATTAAATTTTGTTTCATTTGAATAACTCGTTAAAAAGAGGTCATTGCCTGATGAAGACAATGACCAATTCAAACTCAGTTGTAAACGATGTCAAACGTAGCTACAGAGGTGAAAGCACCTGAGCCAATAGTGGCAGCGGTTTTAACAAACTGAGCACCAACTTCTACATTTCCTGTGAAGTCTGTATCGCCAGCTGAGGTTTTAACTAATGGTAATTCCTGACCAAAAGTGACAGCCGCAGTCGGCGCGGATGGCAGTACAATGGCCGCGTTAACACCTGTTGCAACAGGAGTAGAGCCCTGACCGATGAAGTCATTTTTATAACTGTCAACACCCGCAGAATCTACACCAAACACACCCTGATTAAAGGCAATCGCTTTTGGAACAACATCATCAGCGCAACCAGAGACTTCAACGTTAAATTTACTAAAGTTATCACCCAGCAAATCACCAATTGCCGCGTCTTTAACGTCAGCAATGAGAATGCTCGGCATAGTCACTTCAGGGCGAACGGTATCCTTAGAATCCTGGCCATTCGTTGTGACAACACAAGTACCGGTATAAACATGACCCAACAGCGTCACGCCACCATCATCACTGACGATGCCGTCATCTGCAGCATTTGCAAAAGCAGAAACCAAAGTGAGTGCAATTACCGACGCTTTCAATACATTACGTTTTGCTGACATGATTAGATCCTTCTAATTAAATGATTTTTAAATAACAACTTAAGAAACACATACATATAACACCTGAAACAATAAACTATCATTCCATATAAGATATTCCTCGGGGTGTATAATCATTCAAATGAATTAGTTAAACCACTAAATGATGTATTAAGTTTTATAAAAAAAATCCTAATACTCTGTATTTTATATTCTTTTGTTAAGATGAAATTTTAAAAAAAATGAACAGTGAAAATATTCCTCATAAGATGATTTTCCACAAACCATTAGAATCATTTTGTAACATGGTGTTATTGTCTGGTCCTTCTAAAAAAGTTCTCCCTCTCCTCTCTCTTTTTCCCACAACAACACACTATTTTTTCTTTATTTTAACTCCCATCCTGTAACGTCATACCGGCTATTACATGCAAGATTTGCGCGATGTTATCCATTTTTAGTTGTGACAGCTTCTTGCCCGCTGGGCTAAGATACGCAACAGAAAAAAATCCTTAACCCCATCGCGTCGAAGTGGATTAAAAAAGATTAACTCTATGACAAATAATGTAAACCTGGATGCCCACACCCCGATGATGCAACAGTATTTGCGTCTGAAAGCTGAGAACCCGGAAGTTTTGCTGTTCTATCGTATGGGTGACTTTTACGAACTGTTCTATGACGATGCGAAACGCGCATCGCAGCTGATGGATATCTCCCTGACCAAACGCGGTGCTTCTGCCGGTGAGCCGATCCCCATGGCGGGCGTGCCTTATCATGCGGTAGAAGGCTATCTGGCGAAACTGGTGCAACTCGGTGAGTCTGTCGCAATTGCTGAACAAATTGGCGACCCGGCACTGAGTAAAGGACCGGTTGAACGCAAAGTCGTACGCATCGTCACACCGGGCACCGTCAGTGACGAAGCGTTGCTGAGCGAGCGTCATGATAACCTGCTGGCGGCTATCTGGCAGGACGGACGCGGGTTTGGTTACGCCACGCTGGATATCAGTTCCGGCCGTTTCCGCGTCGCACAGCCTGATGATCTGGAAACCATGGCAGCCGAATTACAGCGTACCAATCCGGCAGAATTACTCTACCCGGAAAGCTTTGAAGCCATGCCGCTGATTGCCTCCCGCCGTGGGCTGCGCCGCCGTCCGATGTGGGAATTTGAGCTGGAAACCGCGAAACAGCAGCTGAACCTGCAATTTGGTACCCGCGATTTAAGCGGCTTCGGCGTCGAGCAGGCCACTCAGGCGCTGCGTGCAGCGGGTTGCCTGCTGCAATACGTTAAAGATACGCAACGCACCGCCCTGCCGCATATCCGTGGTGTCACCATGGAGCGTCAGCAGGACGGCATCATTATGGATGCGGCCACGCGCCGGAATCTGGAGCTGACGCAAAATCTGGCGGGCGGCATAGAAAACACGCTGGCAGCAGTGCTTGACCAGGCGGTCACACCGATGGGCAGCCGCATGCTCAAACGCTGGATCCACATGCCGAGCCGCGACATCAAACTGCTGACGCATCGCCAGCAGGCCATCGGCGCATTGCAGGATATCACCGCAGATCTGCAGCCGGTGTTGCGTCAGGTTGGCGACCTCGAACGTATTCTGGCGCGTCTGGCCCTGCGCAGCGCCCGCCCACGTGATCTGGCCCGTATGCGCCATGCGATGCAGCAATTGCCGGAAATCCGTGAAATTTTACAGGGCACCGACGCCGCGCATGTGAAAACACTGGTCGAACAAACCGGCGAATTCACTGAACTGGTGGAACTGCTTGAACGCGCTGTGATCGAAAGCCCGCCGGTGCTGGTGCGTGACGGTGGCGTAATCGCGCCGGGTTACAATGCCGAGCTGGACGAATGGCGCGCGCTGGCCGATGGCGCGACGGATTATCTCGACAGATTAGAAATCCGCGAACGTGAAAAGCTGGGGCTGGATACGCTGAAAGTCGGCTTTAACGGCGTTCACGGTTATTACATTCAGGTCAGCCGTGGTCAGAGTCATCTGGTGCCGATCCACTATGTCCGTCGCCAGACGCTCAAAAATGCTGAGCGCTACATCATTCCTGAGCTGAAAGAGTACGAAGACAAGGTGCTGACTTCAAAAGGTAAAGCCTTGTCTCTGGAAAAAGCGTTATACGAAGAGTTGTTCGATTTGCTGATGCCGCACCTTTCTGCATTACAGCAAAGCGCCAGTGCACTGGCCGAGCTGGATGTGCTGAGCAATCTGGCGGAACGTGCGTATACACTGAATTACGCCTGTCCGACCATGAGTGAAAAACCGGGCATTAATATCACCGGTGGCCGCCATCCGGTGGTTGAGCAGGTGCTGAGCGAACCGTTTATTTCCAACCCGCTGAATATGTCTCCGGCGCGACGCATGCTGATCATCACCGGTCCGAACATGGGCGGTAAAAGTACCTATATGCGTCAGGCGGCGCTGATCGTCCTGATGGCGCATATCGGCAGCTATGTACCGGCAGAAGCCGCCGTCATCGGCCCGGTCGATCGTATCTTCACCCGCGTCGGTGCGGCGGACGATCTGGCTTCAGGGCGTTCTACCTTCATGGTGGAAATGACCGAGACCGCCAATATCCTGCATAACGCCACCGAGAACAGTCTGGTGCTGATGGATGAAATCGGGCGGGGGACGTCAACATACGATGGTCTGTCGCTGGCGTGGGCATGTGCGGAAAATCTCGCCAGCCGTATTAAGGCCATGACGTTGTTTGCCACCCATTATTTCGAACTGACCACCCTGCCGGAAAAAATGGAAGGCACCGTCAACGTGCATCTGGATGCTATCGAACACGGCGACACTATTGCGTTTATGCACAGCGTACAGGATGGCGCCGCCAGCAAGAGTTATGGTCTGGCTGTTGCCGCGCTGGCTGGTGTCCCGCGTGATGTGATTAAGCGCGCACGTCAGAAACTGAAAGAGCTGGAAACCTTGTCGAACAACGCTGCCGCCAGCAAAGTCGACGGTCCGCAACTGGCTTTACTGACCGAAGAAGTGTCTCCCGCCGTTGAAGCACTGGAATCACTGGATGCAGATTCGTTGTCGCCACGTCAGGCGCTGGAATGGATCTATCGTCTGAAAGATATGGTGTAGACGTTCGCTGAACTGAACCGGACGCATAAAAAAACGGTGGGGATTAACCCACCGTTTTTATTGGATGCTGCATATTGTGGCAATTGCCTGTGAATTATTTATTCACGGAAAAGTGCTTCAATGCTCAGTCCTTGTCCCTGCAGGATTTCACGCAAGCGACGCAAACCTTCTACCTGAATCTGACGGACACGTTCGCGTGTCAGACCAATTTCGCGGCCCACATCTTCCAGCGTTGCCGCTTCATAGCCTAACAGGCCAAAACGACGCGCCAGTACTTCACGCTGTTTTGCATTCAACTCGAATAACCACTTCACGATACTTTGTTTCATATCGTCGTCTTGCGTGGTGTCTTCCGGGCCGTTGTCTTTTTCATCCGCCAGAATATCTAACAACGCTTTCTCTGAATCACCGCCCAACGGCGTATCCACAGAGGTAATGCGTTCATTCAGGCGCAACATACGGCTGACGTCATGTACCGGTTTGTCGAGCTGCTCAGCAATCTCTTCAGCACTCGGTTCATGGTCCAGCTTATGTGCAAGTTCACGTGCGGTACGCAGGTAAACGTTCAGTTCTTTAACGATATGGATTGGCAAACGGATAGTACGGGTTTGATTCATGATCGCCCGTTCAATCGTCTGGCGGATCCACCATGTTGCATAGGTAGAGAAACGGAAACCGCGCTCAGGGTCGAATTTTTCAACCGCACGGATCAGACCCAGGTTACCTTCCTCGATCAAATCCAGCAGTGCCAGACCGCGGTTACTGTAGCGGCGGGCAATTTTAACCACCAAACGCAGATTACTTTCAATCATACGCCGGCGGGAAGGCACATCTCCCCGCAGCGCGCGTCGTGCGAAATAAACTTCCTCTTCTGCGGTAAGCAGAGGGGAATAACCGATTTCACCGAGGTACAGTTGAGTTGCGTCCAGCACTCGTTGGCTTACAGTCTGCGACAATAATTCTTCTTCAGCATCATTGTCGGCAGTCTCTTCGACTATAGCTTTCTCGTCAAAGGCTTCAGCGCTGTTCTCATCGAAATCTACATCATCATGTAACTCGTTAACTTTCAGCGTATTCTGACTCATAAGCTGCTCCTACCCGTGGTCCCGAGGGCAGAATCGATGCTCTGCCCCGATTTATCGCTGCGGAAGATAACGCAGCGGGTTTACGGATTTCCCCTTGTAACGAATTTCAAAATGCAATCTTACTGAACTGGTTCCGGTGCTACCCATCGTCGCTATTTTTTGTCCCGCCTGCACTTCTTGTTGTTCCCGGACCAGCATTGTATCGTTATGTGCATAGGCGCTCAGGTAATCATCATTGTGTTTAATGATGATCAGATTACCGTAACCGCGAAGAGCATTACCGGCGTAGACCACGCGCCCGGAGGCGGTTGCTACGACAGACTGTCCACGCGAACCAGCGATATCGATCCCCTTATTTCCCCCTTCAGAAGCAGAGAAATTATCGATAATTTTCCCGTCAGTCGGCCATTTCCAGGAGGAAACCGGACCGCCATTATTTGCTGAGGTGGCGACGGGAGTGCTGGCTACAGCAACAGGTGTTGTGGTGGTAACTGCACCTGATGAAGGCAACATCTTGCCTACATTCTGTTTACCAGAAGAATCAGAATACGTGGTAGTTGGTTGAGATGCAACCACAGAACCTGTGAGCATTCCCCCGGTTGGCGCTTTCGGAACCCCGCCATTTGTGGCATCTGTGACCGCTATCGCACCCCCGGTACTGGCTGCGGAAGAGACGTTATTTATCTGGATTGTCTGGCCAACTTCAAGGCTGTATGGCGCGGGAATATTGTTGCGCGCGGCCAGGTCGCGGAAGTCATTACCGGTGATCCAGGCAATATAGAACAGCGTGTCGCCACGCTTCACCTGATAGGTGCTGCCGCTATAACTTCCCTTAGGGATTGAGTTATAGCTGCGGTTGTACACAATGTGTCCGCCAGGCCCGACAGCAGGTGCCATTGGCGAAGCGGAATTCGGAGTATTCTGACTGCTGTTGCCACTGCCACCGCCGCCATTGACGCTGCTGATGGGTGCGGATGTCGTTGAGTTGTTCGTACATCCCGCCATCCAGGCACTGATAAAAGTACACATTGCAATGCGGCTTAGTGTTTTTATTGGGCTTCCCGTGCTCATATTTCCCCCGTTACGGCAATCTCAGAATATCTCTTTAACCGCGCACACCGCGCCAGCTGGCGCTTTTCGTGTCATCGGACACGGTGCGGGCAGGCAACATGCTCATTCAGGTCTTTGCCCAAATGCCGCTGTGCCATAAAAAACTGTAGTGGATGCTATCAACATCGCCAGTACAGCACCATATAACAGTTGTATTTAAATTTTAAGGGTTTAGTCCTGACGCTACCGGCGGTTCACTGGTTTCAGGCGAGTTCGCCTTTCACCAGCGGGACAAAGCGTACAGCTTCGATCGTCTCTGCGATAAACTCATCACCACGCCGTGTGACCCGCTGCAATGTCTGATTTTCTTCACCCACGGGCAGAATTAATACGCCGCCATCATCGAGTTGTTGCAGCAAATCTTGAGGTATTTCTGGAGGTGCAGCGGTGACAATAATGGCATCAAACGGGCCGCGCGAAGGCCAGCCCTGCCAGCCGTCACCATGACGGGTGGAGACATTATGCAAATCGAGCTGCTTGAGGCGTCTTTTTGCCTGCCACTGCAACCCTTTGATGCGCTCAACCGAGAAAACGTGTTCAACCAGATGGGCCAGAATGGCAGTCTGATAGCCTGAACCGGTGCCAATTTCCAGCACCCGGGAAGAAGGCTCAAGGCGCAGTAATTCAGTCATTCTCGCCACGGTATAAGGCTGAGAAATGGTCTGGCCTGAGCCAATAGGTAATGCAGTGTTTTCGTAGGCTTTATGCTGAAATGCCTCATCCACGAAACGCTCGCGCGGCACAGCTTCGATGGCATGCAACAGTTTTTCATCATGAATGCCCTGCTGGCGTAGTTGCTCCAGCAGGTTGTACATCGGTTTATTCACCATTCGCGCTCACCCCGGCCTTTTCCAACCATGAGACCACGACATCCTGAGCCGCATAGGCGGTTAAATCCACCTGAAGTGGCGTTACTGAAACATAACCTTGCGCTACAGCAGCAAAATCAGTGTCAGGTGCGACATCAAATTTATCCCCCGGCGGGCCAATCCAGTACAAGTCCTGACCACGCGGGTCCTGCTGACAAAATACCTGCTCGGCCGGATGACGGCTACCGCAACGCGTCACCTTGATACCTAAAATCCGCGAAAGTGGCAGATCCGGGACGTTAACATTCAAAATTTTCCCAGTACGTAACGGCTCACGCGCCAGCGCCCTGAGGATCCGGCAGGTGATGATTGCCGCCGTGTCGTAATGCTGATACCCGTCCAGCGAGACCGCCAGCGCAGGAAAGCCCAGATGCCGACCTTCCATCGCGGCGGCGACCGTGCCGGAATAGATGACGTCGTCGCCCAGGTTCGGTCCCGCATTGATGCCAGAGACTACAATATCCGGCTTCGGACGCATCAGCGTATTCACGCCAAGATACACGCAATCGGTCGGCGTACCGTTAATTACGGCGGTATCACCGTTAGGGTAAGACTGAATACGCAGCGGGCCATCCAGCGTCAGCGCATTCGATGCGCCGCTGCGGTTACGATCAGGGGCTACCAGCTTCACGTCAGCAAACTCACGCAGCGCTGACGCCAGCGCCTGTATGCCCGGAGCCAGTACGCCGTCGTCGTTACTCAGTAATATCCGCATCACTTTCATCCAGATTCATCAGTTCACGCACCACGCTGGTGGCATAACTGCCGGCCGGTAACCAGAATTTGAGTTCCAGCGTGACATCATCCCAGCGCTGCCATTGCATCTGCAACGGTTGCAGCATGATGGCACGACGTGCCGGTTCAACCCTCTCACGTTTAAGCAGCGACAGTAAATCGCCCTGACCATGCAGACAGGCTTGTTCATACGCTTCGGCGTCTTCGAGTGTGCCCAGCGGGCCATCCCCCGGTAACGGTGCCGTTACCAGCAACTCACCGCTTTCAACGCGCGGTAGCAGCGATTCGAACTCTTCCCCTTTCGCGACAAACCAGCTGCCACGACCACTGAGTTGCAGGGCATCCCCGAGCATTGGCTGACGCACGGCCCCCTCTGCCAGCCGCTGGCTGGCGACGATATTGAACATCGCACTGCGGCTGGCGGAAAGATAGAAGCTGCGCTTCGCGCGTTCTTTCGGACGGGCTTCGTTGGTCGCCCAGCGTTTCGCCTGCACCAGATTATTGCCACCACGGCCAAAACGCTGGGTACCGAAATAGTTCGGCACGCCCTGTCGGGCGATTTTTTCCAGACGCGCCTCGACATCAGCAATGTCGCTTAACTGACGCAGCACCAGCGTAAACGCGTTGCCTTTCAGCGTGCCGATTCGCATCTTTTTGCGATGGCGTGAAGCGCGGACAACTTCGCAGCCTTCGAGATCAAACTGGCTTAAATCGGGATCCGTCTTGCCCGGCAGATGCAGGCAAAACCATTGTTCGGTAACTGCATGGCGGTCTTTGAGACCGGCATAACTGACATCGCGCGGATGCACTTTGGCAAACCGCGCCAGTTGCTCCGCGACAAACTGCGTGTTACAGCCATTTTTGCGGATCCGCACCAACAGATGTTCACCTTCGCCGTCCGGCTCAAAACCCAGATCCTCTTCGACGATAAAGTCTTCCGGATTGGCTTTCAGCTGGCCGGTGGCGACAGGTTTGCCCAGTAACCAGGTGAGTCGGGACATATCTATCATGCGGTAATCTTCCACAACATCATTCCTTAATCAGCAGGGCAACGGCTTCGCAGGCAATGCCTTCGCCACGGCCGGTAAAGCCCAGCTGTTCGGTGGTCGTGGCTTTCACGTTGACGTCATCCATATGGCATTGCAGATCTTCTGCCAGAAACACGCGCATCTGCGGGATGTGCGGTGCCATTTTCGGTGCCTGCGCGATGATGGTGATATCCAGATTGCCCAGCTTGTAGCCTTTTGCACGGATGCGGCGATAAGCCTCGCGCAGCAGTTCGCGGCTGTCAGCACCTTTGAATGCCGGATCAGTGTCCGGGAAAAGCTTGCCGATATCACCCAGCGCAGCCGCGCCGAGCAGCGCGTCAGTGGCCGCGTGCAGGGCAACATCGCCATCTGAATGCGCCAGTAAACCCTGCGGATAAGGGATACGCACCCCACCGATCACCAGCGGGCCTTCGCCGCCAAACTTATGTACATCAAAACCGTGACCGATACGCATTAGGCGTTCTCCTCCTGGGATAAGCGGGTTAAATAGAATTCTGCCAACGCCAGATCTTCTGGTCGGGTGACTTTAATATTATCGGCCCGTGCCGGGATCAGCATAGGATGAAAACCGCAATATTCCATTGCTGAGGCTTCATCTGTGACCGTCGCACCTTCATCAAGTGCACGGCGCAGGCAGGTTTTCAGTAATTCGAGCGGAAAAAACTGCGGCGTCAGCGCATGCCAGAGATCCTGACGTTCGACCGTATGCGCAATGGCCGCTAAGCCGGGTTCGCCACGCTTCATGGTGTCACGCACCGGCGCGGCGAGGATCCCGCCGACGTTGCTGGTGGCAGAAATCGCCAGCAGATTATTGAGATCGTCAGGGTGCAGGCACGGGCGCGCGGCGTCATGCACCAGCACCCAACCGCTGTCTCCGGCAACGTCCAGCCCGGCCATTACCGACTCAGCCCGTTCAGCACCGCCCGCCACTACGCGAATACGCGGATCGCTGGCAATGGGAAGTTGTGCGAATTGAGTGTCGTGCGGGCTTAACGCCACGATAACCTGGGTGACTCTGCCGCTTTGCAGCAAAGCACGAATTGAATGTTCTATCAGCGTTTTACCGCCGACAGAAAGGTATTGCTTGGGGCATTCTGCCTGCATACGGCTGCCAATGCCGGCAGCCGGTAAAACGGCAATGACCTCTGGAAGGGAAACTGCGGTATGGCTCATGGCTATTGATTCAGGTTGTTTTGCGAAACGGTGCTGCCCGGCGCACGTTTATTGTCAGGCACCAGACGATAGAAAGTCTCGCCGGGTTTAATCATGCCCAGTTCGTTGCGTGCGCGTTCTTCTATCGCTTCCTGACCGCCGTTTAAATCGTCGATTTCTGCGAAAAGTTGATCATTACGTGATTTCAGTTTGCCGTTATTAACTTGTTGCACCTGAACGTCATCATTTACACGTACATAATCGTGAATACCATTCTTACCCAGCCACAGCGAATACTGTAGCCAGCCAAGTAAAATCAGTAATAGCAGTGTTAGTTTGCCCATCCCCGCCCCCTAAAAAAGCCGGACAATCATCCCACAACTTTCCCTCTGACTCCACTGTGGCAGGGTAAATGCCAGTGAGAATCAGACTTACGCACGCAATTATGGGTGAGAATGACACAATGGGTTACATCGTGAAGGGAATTTGCAGGGAAAAGCGCCAGAAAAAATCACCAGCCAGACAAGAAAGAGAAGACTGCCCAGAACATGCTAACGACACAGATGCCGCTGACCGCCGAGCTTTTGAACCAGCCACCGCCAAAGAACATGCTGAATGCAATGCCTATCAGCACGGAAACGGGCATCAGTGCCAGAAAAAACGGCCAGGTGTAAAGCAGGAAAAAAAGAGTATTGGAACCGTAGATCAGGAAAGGGATCGCAAACGCCAGCCAGTAGAAGACAAAACCGATAAACCCACCCTGAATGGAGTAGGACGGTTCCTCAGTATCTGCGCTGTCTGTTGCCGGTATCGGCACGCGGATCCGGGGGCTGATTTCCCCGGTACGATCCACGCGGATCCGGCTGACAAGTCTGCTAAGTAACGCCTGCATAGATGATCCCTGTATTTCAGTGTAAACCGGCACACTCTGTGGCGTTTGGCCGGCAACATTCAGGGATTGATAATAGCGCGCTGGCGCATCACTTCTAATAATTGAGGCACCAATTGTGTTACCAATTGTTCACCATCAAGATGCACATCCGGGGTTTCCGGCGGCTGATATTCTGAATCAATACCGGTAAAGTTTTTCAGTTCACCGGCACGGGCTTTTTTATATAAACCTTTCGGATCCCGCGCCTCGCAGATCGCCAGCGGCGTATCGACGAACACTTCAATAAACTGACCGTCTCCCAGCAAATCACGCACCATTTCACGCTCGGCGCGGTGAGGTGAAATGAACGCCGTCAGCACAACCTGCCCGGCATCCACCATCAGTTTTGCCACTTCACCCACACGACGGATGTTTTCACGCCGGTCATCGTCGGTGAATCCCAGATCACGGCACAGTCCGTGGCGGACATTGTCGCCATCCAGCAGATACGTGCTGACGCCCTGAGCATGCAGTGCCTGCTCCAGTGCACCGGCCACGGTGGATTTCCCCGAGCCCGAAAGCCCGGTGAACCATAGCACCGCACCGCGATGACCATGTTGCTTTTCGCGATCCGCACGCGTCACCGCGTGCGGATGCCAGACAACATTGTCATCTTTAAGTAAGGAGCCGTCCGGTGACGCCATCTTATTTACCACCCAGTAAATCGCGTGCACCCCAGTGCGGGAAGTGACGGCGAACCAGGCTGTTCAGTTCCAGCTCAAATGCGCTGTATTTATCCGATTCCTGATAGACCTGCTCAATGGCCTCACGCACCAGACCGGCACCGACAGTGACGTTGGTCAGGCGATCGATAAAGATTATGCCGCCGGTCACCGCGTTGCTCTGGTAGTTATCCAGCACCAGAGGTTCGTCAAAGGCCAGTTCCACCAGTCCGATACCATTCAGTGGCAGGTTTTCCACCACACGCTGCGTGAGGGTGTTGATCTCAACCTGATATTCGATATTTTCCACCCGCGCACGGGCCTTCTTACCGCCGACTTTGATGTCGTAGCTCTGGCCGACGCTCAGTGGCTGCTCGGCCATCCACACCACGTCAACTTTGGCATTTTGTACCGGTTTAACCGTTTCTTCTGCATCGACCAGCGTGTCGCCACGGCTGATATCGCGCTCATCGGCCAGCGCCAGCGTAATCGCGTCGCCCGCCCAGGCTTCCGGTAAATCACCGTCAAAGGTCACAATGCGTGCCACGGTAGATTCCACACCGGATGGCAACACTTTCACCTTCTGACCGACACGGACAGAACCTGATGCCAGCGTTCCCGCATAACCCCGGAAATCGAGGTTCGGGCGGTTAACATACTGCACCGGGAAGCGCATCGGCTGCTGTTCACGGATGTTAATGATGTTGACCGTTTCCAGCACGTCGAGCAGCGTCGGGCCGGTGTACCAGCTCATTTTGCCGCTTGGTGTGGCAACGTTGTCGCCTTCCAGCGCAGAAAGCGGCACAAATTTGATGTCCAGATCGGTCGGCAGTTGCTGAGCAAAATCCAGATAATCCTGTTTGAATTGCTCGTAAACCGTTTCGCTGTAATCCACCAGATCCATTTTGTTGACGGCAACCACCAGGTGGCGGATCCCGAGCAAGGTCGCAATGAAGCTGTGACGGCGGGTTTGATCCAGCACGCCTTTACGGGCGTCGATCAGTAAGATCGCCAGATCACAAGTCGATGCGCCGGTCGCCATATTACGGGTGTACTGTTCGTGCCCCGGGGTGTCCGCAATGATGAACTTACGTTTCTCGGTAGAGAAATAACGGTACGCCACATCAATGGTAATGCCCTGCTCGCGCTCGGCCTGTAAGCCATCCACCAGCAGTGCCAGATCCAGTTTTTCACCCTGGGTACCGTGACGTTTGCTGTCGTTATGCAGCGAAGACAACTGATCTTCGTAGATCTGACGGGTGTCATGCAGCAGACGACCGATCAGGGTACTTTTGCCGTCATCGACGCTGCCGCAGGTCAGGAAGCGCAGCAGGCTTTTGTGTTGCTGGGCGTGCAGGTAAGCTTCAACGCCGCCCTGCTCCGCGATTTGTTGTGCAATTGCGTTATTCATTAGCTGCGGCTCCTCAGAAATACCCTTGACGCTTTTTCAGTTCCATCGAACCGGCCTGATCACGGTCGATCGCACGTCCCTGACGTTCACTGGTGGTCGACACCAGCATCTCTTCGATGATCTCCAGCAGCGTTTGTGCCCCGGATTCAACGGCACCGGTCAGCGGCCAGCAACCTAATGTGCGAAAACGCACCATTTTCTTCTCGATCACTTCGCCCGGTTGCAGATCAATACGATCATCATCGACCATCAGCAGCATACCGTCGCGCTCCAGCACCGGACGCGGTGCGGCCAGATACAACGGAACGATCTCGATATTTTCCAGATAGATGTACTGCCAGATATCCAGCTCAGTCCAGTTAGAGAGCGGGAATACGCGAATGCTTTCGCCTTTGTTAATCTGACCGTTGTAGTTGTGCCACAGCTCAGGGCGCTGGTTTTTGGGATCCCAGCGGTGGAAACGATCGCGGAACGAATAGATACGCTCTTTGGCACGGGATTTTTCTTCGTCACGACGTGCGCCGCCGAAAGCGGCATCAAAGCCGTATTTATTCAGCGCCTGCTTCAAACCTTCGGTTTTCATGATGTCAGTGTGTTTGGCACTGCCATGCACGAACGGGTTGATGCCCATCGCCACGCCTTCCGGGTTTTTATGCACCAGCAGCTCAAAACCGTAATTCTTCGCCGTGCGGTCGCGGAATTCGTACATTTCACGGAATTTCCAGCCGGTATCCACATGCAATAGCGGGAACGGCAAGGTTCCCGGGAAGAAGGCTTTGCGTGCCAGATGCAGCATCACCGAGGAATCTTTCCCGATGGAGTACATCATCACCGGGTTGGCGAATTCAGCAGCCACTTCACGGATGATATGGATACTCTCCGCCTCCAGTTGCCGCAAATGAGTCAGTCGTTTTTCGTCCATAACAGATCCTTTAAGCCAAATTCACAACTGACGGGCGCTGGGTGCCGTCAGTCTCAGGATGATGCCCAAACCAGGCCAGTTGCTGATGAAGTGATACCACCTCACCAATCACCAGTAACGCTGGCGCCGGTGCCTGTTGAGCCAGATGTTCAAGATTATCAAGTGTTCCGGTCAGCACCTGCTGATCAGAACGCGTTCCCCGTCCGATGACCGCAACGGGCGTATGCGCTGCGCGACCATGAGCGATCAGTTGCTGGCTGATTTCGGCAGCTTTAAGCGTGCCCATATAAATCGCCAAAGTCTGCTGGCCTTTCGCGAGGGTTTCCCACTGCACACCGTTGTTTTCCGGGCGGCAATGCCCTGTCACGAATATCACGCTCTGCGCGTAATCGCGGTGCGTCAGCGGAATTCCGGCATAAGCCGTTGCGCCTGCAGCAGCGGTAACACCCGGCACCACCTGGAAAGGAATGCCTGCCGCCTGCACCGCCTGTAATTCTTCGCCGCCACGTCCGAAAATAAACGGATCACCGCCTTTGAGGCGCACGACTTTTTTCCCCTGCTGCGCCAGTTCGACCAGCAGACGGTTGGTTTCTTCCTGCGCGACAGAATGGCTGCCCGCACGTTTACCCACACAAATCTTGTCCGCATCGCGGCGCACTAAATCCAGCACGTCTTCGCTGACCAGATGGTCGTAAAGCACCACATCGGCCTGCTGCATCACCTGCAGCCCGCGAAGGGTGAGCAATCCTGCATCACCCGGCCCGGCACCGACCAGCGTGACATTCCCGCTATGCGAGATGTCTTCCGCGTTTTCTAACTGTTGTTGCAGCGCCTGCTCTGCTTCTGCGAGCTTTCCCGCAGAAGCGAGGCTGGCAAAACGTCCGGCAAAAAGTTGTTCCCAGAAACGGCGACGCGCACGCATTGAACTGAACTGTGTTTTGACATTGTCGCGCCAGCGCCCGGCGATATCGGCCATTTGCCCCAGGCTGTTCGGCAACAGAGTTTCCAGCTTTTCGCGCAGCATTCTGGCAAGCACCGGCGCTTTGCCGCTGGAAGAAATCGCCACCACAATCGGCGATCTGTCAACAATCGACGGGAAAATGAAGGAGCACTTCGGCTGATCGTCGACCACGTTGGCCAGAACATGACGGCGGTTGGCCTGCTCGAAAACCTCAGCATTCAGCGCAGCGTCGTCTGTGGCGGCAATCACCAGAAACACGTCGTCGAGCTGCTCCGGCAGAAAAGCCTGGGCTGACCAGCTGACTTCAGCGGTCTGTCTGCGTTGTTCCAGTTCGGGGGAAAGTGCCTGTGCGACTATCCGTACTTGCGCACCCGCCCGCAGGAGGAGATCGATTTTGCGAGCAGCGACTTCGCCACCCCCTACAACCAGCACAGGGCGTTGTTTGAGGTCGGCAAATATTGGTAGATAGTCCACAAAAGCCTTTAATGATTGTCAGGATTAATAAACAAACTATACGTGCAGGCAATAATTGATCTGAAATGACGAAAAGGAATGAATAGTTACTAAATGGAATATAGCCCGACAAAAAGAGCGGTTTGGGATAACGGGAAATTGTCTAATCGCACAGACAATCGCATACTGTATGCCCCAGAAAGACCGCCACACGCGGCCTGTTGTTTGATTGCCTTCCGGTCGTATTGACCAGCAAATAAGGATTTTTGGCTATGTTTTCTTTTTCACGCATGAAGCGGACGCTGCTGGCGCTGAGCCTGAGCTGTGTCTGTATGGGTCATGCGATGGCGGCGTCCGCCCCGCTTCCGCCGATGGGCATGATCGCCAGTCAGCAAATTCGCCATATCGCCACCTATTTCCCGGGACGCATGGCCGGCAGCCCGGCAGAACTTATCGCCGCAGATTATCTTAACCAGCAGTTCAATAAATTAGGCTATAAGAGCGATTTACGTGGCTTCGATACCCGTTATGTTTACACCAGCAGTGCGGGCAAAAAGAACTGGCAAAATATTCACGCCACGTCGGTGATTGCCGCACGTGCAGGAGAAGTGCCGCAGCAAATCATCGTGATGGCGCATTTTGATACCTATGTGCCGCAAAGTGACAGTGATACCAACCACAATCTCGGCGGCCTGACGTTGCAGGGTGTCGATGACAACGCGTCCGGCGTCGGCGTGATGCTTGAGCTGGCCGAACGCATGCAGGCGATCCCCACGCACTACAGCTTGCGTTTCGTGGCACTGAGCGCGGAAGAAACCGGTGCTAAAGGTGCGGAAGAGTTTGTAAAGCGGATGAGTGCTGAAGAGAAGAAAAATACGCTGCTGGTGATCAACCTGAATTCGCTGATCACCGGTGACCGGTTGTATTTCAACAGCGGCGCGAATACGTCCGTGGCGGTGGCGAAACTCACCCGCGTGCGTGCGCTGAATCTTGCGCGCAGTTTGGGTATTCCGGCAGAAAGCCATGAAGGCGCACATTGCTGCGATGGCATTAAAGCGCTGGATGACGCACGCCTGCCGCTGCTGAACGTGACCGCGACCAACTTTGCGCTGGGTAAGAAAGACGGCGTACAGCAACGTGCGATCACCAGCCACTTCCCGCTGGGCACCACCCGCTATCAAAGCCAGTTCGATAATCTGCAATATCTGGATAAAACGCTGCCTGGCCGCATCGAGAAGCGCTCGCGCGATACCGTGAAAGTGTTATTCCCGCTGCTGAAGGATCTGGCGAAACCGGCGAAACACGCCTGATTAAGAGGATAATTTAAGGGACTCTTATCAGGAATCCCCTAAATAATTCGGATTGCAGGCAGGCGGCAAGCGAAGAAGTCCCGGTGAGCTGACATGAGTCAGTGATTCGGGCGACTGAACGTAGCCAACGCATCTGCAACCCGAAGTATGACAGGGATTTATTCGTGCAGGCCGCATTCGCGTTTCAAGCCAAAGAAGCGGGTATCTTCTTCCTTCATCCCTTCTTCCCATTTTTTCGTGGTATGCGTGTCACCGACGGAAAGATAGCCCTGATCCCAGAGCGGGTGATAACTCAGACCGTTGTCTTGCAGATAACGGAAGATCTGGCGGTTATCCCAGTCGATAATCGGCAGGATTTTAAACACCCCACGTTGCACCGCCAGCACCGGCAGATGCGCACGGCTGCCGGACTGCTCACGACGCAGACCGGCAAACCAGGTCTGCACGCCCAGCGTCTGAATCGCCCGATTCATCGGCTCGACTTTGTTGATGTGATTGTACTTCTCGATGCCCTCGACGCCCTGCTCCCACAGTTTGCCGTAACGCGCTTCCTGCCAGGCAGCCGAGTGTTCGGCACGAAATACCTGCAGATTCAGGTTCAGCTTTTCGGTTAACGTATCAATAAACTGATAGGTTTCCGGAAACAGATAACCGGTATCGGTCAGGATCACCGGAATATCCGGTTTCTGCTGTGTGACTAAGTGCAGACAGACCGCAGCCTGAATCCCGAAGCTTGAAGACAGCGCGAACTCACCGGGCATGTTTTCCAGCGCCCATTGCACACGCTCCTGCGCGGACAACTTTTCGAGGCTGACGTTAATTTCCGCCAGCGCCATGGATTGTCCGGACTTCGGCAGTTCATTCAGTTCAGCCAGAGTAAGGTTCAGCCAACTCATATCGCCTCCTGTCGGTTATCGCTCTTAATCATAAAAGTCACGCGCCGGATCCAGCACGGGCCTGATGATCCCTGCGCGGATCACGAAGTCGCCAAAGCCTTCCCCGGCCTCACGCTCTTTCGACCAGCGTCCGACCAGTTCGTCAATGATGCTCAGGATCTCTGCATCAGAAATATTTTCGCGGTACATGCGCGGAATGCGTGTTCCGGCGCGGTTACCGCCGAGGTGCAGGTTGTAGCGGTTTATCGCTTTCCCCACCAGACCTATTTCAGCCAGCAGCGCACGTCCACAGCCGTTCGGGCAGCCGGTCACACGCAGAACGATGTGCTCATCGCCTACACCGTGGTTATGCATGATGCCTTCGACTTTGGTCACAAACTCAGGCAGGAAACGTTCCGCTTCCGCCATCGCCAGCGGGCAGGTCGGATAAGAGACGCAGGCCATCGAGTTTTTACGTTGCTCGGTGATACCGTCGTCAATCAGGCCGTGATTACGCGCCAGAGTTTCGATCGCGTCTTTGTCTTTTTCAGAAACGCCGGCCACGATCAGGTTCTGATTAGCAGTAAGCCTGAAATCGCCTTTATGGATCTTAGCAATTTCTGCCAGTCCGGTTTTCAGCGGTTTGCCGGGGTAGTCGAGAATACGGCCATTTTCGATAAACAGCGTCAGATGCCATTGTTTGTCGATGCCTTTTACCCAGCCGATGCGATCGCCGCGACCGGTGAATGCGTAAGGGCGGATATCAGCAAACTGAATACCCGCGCGTTTTTCAACTTCGGCTTTGAATACCGGCACACCGACACGCTCCAGCGTGTATTTGGTTTTGGCATTTTTACGGTTGGTACGGTTACCCCAGTCGCGCTGCGTGGTCACCACGGCTTCGGCCACCGCCAGCGTGTTCTCCAGCGGAATAAAGCCCAGTTCGCTGGCAGTGCGCGCATACGTGGCTTTATCGCCGTGTGCGATAGAAAGCCCGCCGCCGACCAGCACGTTGAAGCCGACCAGTTTGCCGTTATCGGCAATCGCCACAAAGTTCAGGTCGTTGGCATGAAGATCCACGTCATTTTGCGGCGGGATCACCACGGTGGTTTTGAATTTACGTGGCAGATAGGTCGCGCCCAGAATCGGCTCTTCGTCGGTGGTTTCAACTTTTTCCTGATCCAGCCACACTTCAGCGTAAGCACGGGTGCGCGGCAGCAGATGCTCGGAGATTTTCTTCGCCCACTGATAGGCTTCCTGATGCAGTTCAGACTCCACCGGATTCGACGTACACAACACGTTACGGTTAACGTCGTTGGCGGTCGCCAGCGCATCCAGGCCGAGTTTATTCAGCAACTGATGCACCGGTTTGACGTTCGGTTTCAGGATGCCATGGAACTGGAATGTCTGACGGTTAGTAATACGGATGCTGCCATACAGCGTGCTGTCTTCGGCAAATTTGTCGATACCCAGCCATTGCGCAGGCGTCATCACCCCGCCCGGCAAGCGGCAGCGCAGCATCATGGCGTGACGCGGTTCCAGCTTTTGCTCAGCACGTTCCGCACGGATATCGCGGTCATCCTGCTGATACATGCCGTGGAAGCGGATCAGCAGGAAGTTATCTCCGTTGAAGCCGCCGGTCAGACCGTCTTTTAAATCTTCGGCAATCGTCCCGCGCAGGAAATTACTTTCCTTCTTCAGGCGTTCGGCATCGGCCAGCGGGGCATCGACGATCAGCGGGCCCGGACCGGGATTGAGTTCACTCCACAACTTATTGCTCATAAGGTTTTCGCTCATTGCTCTGATTCGTTAGTAGACGTCGCGCTGGTAACGGCGATCAAGACGTAATTCACTGAGATATTCGTCGGCAGTTTCCAGATCCATCACGCCGTATTTGGCGATGATTTCCAGTAACGCCTGCTCTACGTCTTTCGCCATACGGTTGGCATCGCCGCAGACATAGACATGTGCGCCTTCCTGCAACCATTGCCAGACTTCAGCACCCTGCTCGCGCAGTTTGTCCTGTACATACACTTTTTCAGCCTGATCCCGTGACCATGCCAGGGAGATATTCGTCAGCAGGCCGTCTTTCACGTAACGCTGCCATTCGACCTGATACAGGAAATCATCGGTAAAGTGCGGGTTACCGAAGAACAGCCAGTTTTTACCGGTGGCCCCGTCGTTATCACGCTGCTGAATGAAAGCGCGGAATGGCGCAATACCGGTGCCGGGTCCGATCATAATGACCGGCGTTTCAGGATCCGCCGGCAGACGGAAGTTATCATTATGCTCGATGAAAACTTTCACTTCGCCGTCTTCGTCCAGACGATCGGCCAGGAAACCGGACGCGCCACCGGAACGCGCACGCCCGTCGATGTCGTAACGCACCACGCCGACAGTGATATGCACTTCTGTTTCGGTTTCCGCCTGTGAGGAGGCAATCGAATACAGGCGCGGCGTCAGCGGACGCAGTAAATCTACCAGTTGCTGGGCATCCAGCTCCGTCGGTGCGCGGCGTACCATGTCAGCAAACGGTACGGTCTGCGCGTATTGCTGAAGCGCAGGTTTATCGGCCAGTAAACCGGTCAGATGTTCGTCGCGGCACAGCGCGGCGTATTTCTCAATAATCGGTGTCGTGTTTTGGGTCAGTTCAATGTGATGTTGCAGGGCTTCAGAAAGCGGCAGTTTTTTATCGTTCACCTCAACGATTTCATCCCCTTTCAGCCACAGCAGTTCAACGATTTCCTGCACCAGTTGCGGATCGTTTTCAAACCAGATCCCCAGCGCATCGCCCGGCTGGTAACGCAGGCCGGAATCACCGAGTTCAATTTCCAGATGACGTACGTCTTTATCCGAATCGCGACCGGTAATTTTCTGATTAACGGAAAGGGTCGCGGTCAGCGGCGCTTCTTTCGTATAAGGGCTGCTGTCGACCTGATTGACACTGCCCGCCAGCGTCGGAGCCGGTTGCGCCCCGGTGTCAGCCGGTACGCGCTGTTTCAGCACATCGACAATGCGTTTACGCCAGTTTTCTGCCGCTTCTTTATATTCAACATCGGCATCAACGCGATCTAACAGGCGTTCTGCGCCGAGTTCGCCCAGACGGGTATCAAAGTCTTTACCCGCCTGACAGAAGAATTCGTAAGAGGTATCGCCCAGCGCAAACACCGCAAAGGCGGTGCCTTTCATGTTTGGCGCTTTTTTGGATTGCAGGAATTTGTGCAGCGCAACCGCCTCTTCCGCCTGCTCGCCTTCGCCCTGAGTAGAGGCCACGATCAGCAGCAGCTTCTCCTGACCAATTTGTTTGAATTTGTAGTCCCCGGCATTCACCAGATTGACGTTAATTTTCGTGGCGATCAGGTCATCACGCAACTGCTCGGCAACACGGCGGGCGTTACCGGTTTGCGAGGCAGAAATCAGGGTCACCGACGCGGCGGCCTGCACCGGCGCGGGGTCAGCGACCGCACCCGGTTGCTGGTTAACCATTCCCCAGAAATACCCGGACAGCCAGGCCATCTGAGTCGGTGAGTAATCACCAATCGCCGATTGAAGGCGGGCCATTTGCTCGGGGGTCAGCGGGAGCAGTGAAATTGGAGGAGCCTGAGTCGTCATCGCGGTACGAATTCCCTTATGCAAAAGCAAGTCATCAATCCGGCCTCCGGCGCCTTTTACAGTGTGTTTTCGCGCGGGAAAGACCTTTCAGAGGATGTAGGTTAACGAGCCGGATAATAACAATTAAAGAAGTGATGGAAATAATAAATAACCAAAATGACTAAGAGGATTTAGAGGTAAGTTCTATCTAAAAAAGTGGTAAGCCGTGATTTTTATCGTACTGAAATCGCTAAAAAATTTCCCTCACTGTTCACAGGCTCTCTGCAAAGTGCCGGATACATAAAGAAAAACCCCGCCGGAGCGGGGTGATGAATATTTTTCAGGATTACGTTTTACGGTGACGCGTTTAAAGATGGAAAGCGTTGTGCTGCTCAAACCACGCAAACTGACCTGCGGCAAACACCGACATTTTACTGCCGCTGTGACCGGTATCTGACAAATCCATGAAGTGCCAGTTAAACGGCGTATTGTTCTGTTCAGCGCGTTGCTGGGAAGTGGTGAAGTAACCCTCGGCCCGCTCCAGACGGTTTGTGCCTTGCGCCATGGCCTGCTTGGATTTACGCAGCAGATGGTTCTCCGGATCATCATCTTCAGCCCCCACGGCAATCAGCACCGGTTTGGCAAAATAATCATTTAGCTGCTGCTGGCTGACCGCCACCGGCGCTTCACGTAAACCGTAAGGCCAGCGCTGATCGGTATCCGGCAATGTCCACCAGCCTGCCGCCGCACAGACTGCCGCTTTGACATTTGGCTCCGGCAGCAAGGTCAGCATGCGGTGGACAAACTGGCAACCCGCGCTGTTTCCAAACAGATAATATTGCGTCTGGCGGGTGATGCCCTGCTTTTGCAGCGTCGTAAACAGGTTATCGACAATACTGAACGCCCACTGCGATTTCGGCAGGCGGTGATGGGTTTTGCTGTCCGTCAGGTTGCCCAGGTTATAGCCTGCCGCACCGGGGAAATCCTGCTCGCTGAAATGCGGCACGACGACGCGCAGATGATACTGATCGGCGACGGTTATCCAGTCGTTGCGATACGTGGCCGCATTACGGTCAACGCCGGTCATGACCATGACCACCGGCGTAGTCTCATCTGCACCGACCGGTTGATAGGTGAACACTTCCAGCGGCTTTTTACCCGGCGTTAATGCAATGTGCATCACACCGGATCCCGGCGGGAAAGCCAGAGGGGCTTTACTGGCCGGAGTTTTGGCAACCGGAGAAGCTTTCGCCACAGGTTGAACCGGTTTAGCCGCAGCGGGCGCGGACTCCTGAGCGGGTGCCGTGGTTTCTGCCTGTACACCCGCAGAGAACAACAGCGCCAGAACAGCGCAACGAAGCACAGTAATCATTCACCATCTCAACAAGTTAGTTTCTACCGGCTCACTGTAAGCCAGCAATGCGGGCGGAGTAAAGAGAGTAAAAGTCAGGATTTGGTGAAGAAAAGCGCAGTTAAGTCATGGCACGCAAGCCCGTATTCCGGTACTATGCCGCGTTTTTTCGAGCAACGAGACATGCCTCATGACCACCACATTATTTAAAGATTTTCAGTTTGAAGCCGCCCACCATTTACCGCATGTGCCTGCCGGGCATAAGTGCGGACGGTTGCACGGACACTCTTTCACCGTTCGTTTAGAAATCACCGGTGAAGTGGACCCGCATACCGGCTGGGTGATGGATTTCGCCGAACTGAAAGCCGCGTTTAATCCGACCCTGGATCGTCTCGATCACTATAATCTGAACGACATTCCGGGTTTAGAAAACCCGACCAGCGAAGTGCTGGCCGCGTGGATCTGGAACGAGATGAAACCTAAGCTGCCATTACTCAGCGCCGTGCGCGTGAAAGAAACCTGCACGGCGGGTTGTGTGTATAAAGGCTAATTCAGATACCCAAAATCATTCGTGCTGTATCCAGGCGGCAATTGAATGAATCCCCCGGAGCTGACAATAGTCAGTGACTGGGGTGAATGAAAGCAGCCAACGCGGAGACAGCGCGAAGGATGCAGGGTATTATGCAATGTTCAGATACTTATGTGTCTGCATTGACAGCCGCCAGTTTCTTGCAATGCAGGTCGCAATGCACAGTCTGGTGGCTTCTTCTTTTTGACTGATCGGCTGTAAGGCAATAATCCGCGCTTTGCTGTCCGTCAGTGTTTCCAGCAGGGCATCCAGCGCGTCGATATCACGCTGACGCGCCACCGGATGTTTCACTTCATCCGCACGTTTCAATGCCTGTGGCAGAATGTCGTACCCGCCACGCATATTCACTTTCGGAGAAACGGTTACCCAGGTATTGACTGAGCAACGCACTTCATGCGTACCGCTGGTTTCAATCTGGCAACTGAAGCCGCTCTTTTCCAGCAATGACGTCAGTTCAGTCAGATCGTAAATGCACGGCTCGCCGCCGGTGATCACCACATGACGCGCGGTATAACCTTGCCGGGCGATAATGTCGAGCAATTGTTCTGACGTGGCATTGCCCCAGGCATCGCTCTCTTCGGTTTTGACCAGAATGCGCTGCATATCGACTTCCCGATCGGCAATTTTATCCCAGGTGTGTTTGGTGTCGCACCAGCTGCACCCTACAGGACAGCCTTGCAGGCGCACAAAAATCGCCGGCACGCCGGTAAAATAGCCTTCCCCTTGCAGGGTTTCGAACATCTCATTAATCGGGTACTGCATCGGTTTCTCAGTCATCTCTAAAAAAATCAGCGCGCATTATCACAGATATGGCCGTTGAGACCAAACTTGTGCTGTAAATGAGTATGGCAGATTTCTCTGTGAGCAAAATCAGGGCGTAAAAAAACCCGCCGGAGCGGGTTTTTTAAGAAAGTGTTACGGGTCAGTAATTACTGACCTTTAACTTCTTTCAGACCGTTGAACGGAGCAGGAGTACCCGCAGCCGCCAGCGCTTCTTCGATACGGATCAGCTGGTTGTATTTAGCAACACGATCAGAACGGCTCATAGAACCGGTTTTGATCTGGCCTGCAGCAGTACCCACAGCCAGGTCAGCGATGGTCGCATCTTCAGTTTCGCCTGAACGGTGAGAGATAACGGCAGTGTAGCCCGCGTCTTTCGCCATTTTGATCGCAGCCAGAGTTTCGGTCAGAGAACCGATCTGGTTGAATTTGATCAGGATGGAGTTAGCGATGCCTTTATCGATACCTTCTTTCAGGATCTTGGTGTTGGTAACGAACAGATCGTCGCCCACCAGCTGGATTTTGTCGCCCAGAACTTTAGTCTGGTAAGCGAAACCATCCCAGTCAGATTCGTCCAGACCGTCTTCGATAGAGACGATTGGATACTGTTTGGTCAGGTCTTCCAGGAAGTGAGTGAATTCTTCAGAGGTGAAGGCTTTGTTGCCTTCGCCAGCCAGAACATATTTACCGTCTTTGTAGAATTCAGATGCCGCACAGTCCATCGCCAGAGTAATGTCTTTACCCAGCTCATAGCCTGCTTGTTTTACCGCTTCAGCGATAACTGCCAGCGCTTCTGCGTTAGAACCCAGGTTTGGCGCATAGCCACCTTCGTCACCAACAGCAGTACCCATGCCTTTAGATTTCAGCACTTTAGCCAGAGTGTGGAACACTTCTGAACCCATGCGGATAGCTTCTTTCAGCGTTGTTGCGCCAACAGGCTGGATCATGAACTCTTGAATATCAACGTTGTTATCAGCATGTTCGCCGCCGTTGATGATGTTCATCATAGGCAGTGGCATAGAATATTTGCCTGGAGTGCCGTTCAGTTCTGCGATGTGTGCGTACAGTGGCAGACCTTTAGAAGCAGCCGCCGCTTTAGCAGCAGCCAGGGAAACAGCCAGAATCGCGTTAGCACCGAACTTAGATTTGTTCTCGGTACCGTCCAGATCGATCATGATCTTGTCGATGTTAGCCTGATCTTTAGCGTCTTTACCGGTTACAGCCTGAGCGATAGGACCGTTTACAGCAGCAACGGCTTTCAGTACGCCTTTGCCCAGGAAACGGGATTTGTCACCGTCACGCAGTTCCAGCGCTTCGCGGGAACCAGTAGAAGCACCTGATGGCGCAGCAGCCAGACCTACAAAGCCGCCTTCCAGATGAACTTCAGCTTCTACGGTCGGGTTACCACGGGAGTCGATGATTTCACGACCGATGACTTTAACGATTTTGGACATTAGGATTTCCTCAGTACAAGTTAACTAAAGCTTCGGTTAAACGACGTGCCCTGAGGCGCATCGTTTCGCCGGTATTTTATTTTACCTGACGCTTCTGATACTCACCGGCAGCCTTCACGAAGCCTGCAAACAACGGATGACCATCACGCGGCGTTGACGTAAATTCTGGATGGAACTGACAAGCGACAAACCACGGATGATTCGGCAGCTCAATAATTTCAACCAGTTGCTTATCGCCAGAGCGACCGGCTACGCGTAAACCTGCGGCTTCGATCTGTTTAAGCAGCATATTGTTCACTTCGTAACGGTGACGATGGCGTTCAACTATTGTCGGCTCGCCGTACATCTCACGAACCAGGCTACCGTCGTTCAGGTGACATTGCTGTCCGCCCACACGCATGGTGCCGCCTAAATCACTGTCTTCGGAACGTACTTCGACGTTACCTTCTTCATCGCGCCATTCGGTGATGAGTGCGACCACCGGGAACTTACAGTCTGGCACAAATTCAGTAGAGTTGGCGTTCTCCATACCCGCGACGTTACGGGCAAATTCGATCAGCGCAACCTGCATACCCAGACAAATGCCCAGATAAGGAATGTTGTTTTCACGTGCATAACGTGCCGTGGCCACTTTCCCTTCCACACCACGGTAACCGAAGCCACCCGGGATAAGGATCGCGTCCAGGCCTTTCAGCACTTCCACGCCACGGGTTTCGACATCTTGTGAATCGATAAGTTTAATATTCACGGTCAGACGATTTTTCAGACCGCCGTGTTTGAGCGCTTCAATCACAGATTTATAAGCATCTGGCAGCTCAATGTACTTACCGACCATACCGATGGTGACTTCACCGCCCGGATTGGCTTCTTCGTAAACAACCTGTTCCCATTCGGACAAGTTGGCTTCCGGTGCGTTGATGCTGAAACGTTTACAAATATAATCGTCCAGCCCCTGAGATTTCAAGAGTGCCGGGATTTTATAAATAGAATCAACGTCTTTAAGGGAGATAACGGCTTTTTCCGGCACGTTACAGAACAACGCAATTTTCGCGCGTTCGTTGGCAGGCACAGCGCGGTCAGAACGGCAGATCAGCACGTCTGGCTGGATACCGATAGACAGCAGTTCTTTCACGGAGTGCTGGGTCGGTTTGGTTTTCACTTCACCGGCTGCCGCCATGTAAGGCACCAGCGTCAGGTGCATATACAGTGTGTGCTCACGGCCCACTTCAACCGCCATCTGACGAATCGCTTCCAGGAACGGCAGGGATTCGATATCACCGACAGTACCGCCAATTTCAACCAGAACGACATCGTGGCCTTCGCCGCCTTCAATGATGCGTTCTTTGATGTTGTTAGTGATGTGCGGGATAACCTGGATGGTTGCGCCGAGATAGTCGCCGCGGCGCTCTTTGCGCAGCACGTCGGAATAAATACGGCCCGTGGTGAAGTTGTTGCGACGAGTCATCTTGGTGCGGATGAAGCGCTCGTAGTGACCCAGATCGAGATCGGTTTCAGCGCCATCTTCGGTAACAAAGACTTCGCCGTGTTGAGTTGGGCTCATCGTACCCGGATCCACGTTGATATACGGGTCCAGTTTCATGATAGTCACGTTGAGGCCACGGGCTTCGAGAATAGCCGCCAGAGAGGCTGCGGCAATGCCTTTACCCAGAGAGGATACGACCCCGCCGGTCACAAAAATATAATTAGTTGTCATGCTGAACCTGAGAGGTTAGGTTTAAAGATGATGGAGTAACCAAGACGGGAAAACAGTATACCGGAACCTTGTGTGCGCCACAAATAAACGTTTTGCTGTCCATCCTCGTTTTCCTTACCGTCAGTTCAGAAGGGTTAACCCTGCCAGCTTTATTTTTTCATTCTTTCAAAAACAACAGGTTAGCTTATAAAAATTGCTGTGTTGATTGCATGACACCCTAAAACATCTTAGATTTCAATTTGTTGAACTTTACTGCTCTCAGATCAGCCGCTTAACCACGGCATAACACTGAGCTTAACCGTTTCAGCTTCGCCGGATCTTGTTTCCGATCAAAGTCGCATCGCGGAACTCAGCCTTCCTGCTTTTTCACCTGCTGCCAGGCGGCTTCCATCTGTTCAAGTGTCGCATCTTCCATGTTTAAGCCTTTTCCGCGGATAATTTCTTCGACCTGCCTGAAACGGCGCTCAAACTTGCGGTTGGCCGCCTGCAACGCATCTTCTGCTTTGTGGCCCAAATGGCGGGACAAATTAACGGTCGCGAACAACAGGTCGCCGATTTCCTCGCCGAGCTTTTCTTCATCAATGACCGCCTGACGCGCCTCAAACATCACTTCGTCGATTTCTTCATACACTTTGTCGAGCACCGGTCCGAGCGTCGTCCAGTCGAAGCCGACATTTGAACAGCGCTTCTGGATTTTGTGCGCTTTCATCAGTGCAGGCAGTGCGGAAGGAATATCATCGAGCGCTGAATGCAGGGATTTTTCTGCGCGCTCCTGCGCCTTTCGTGCTTCCCATTTGACCAGCACGTCCCGGCTGCTGGCGTCTTTCGACCAGGCCGCTTCCTGCCCGAAAATTTGCGGATGCCGGCGTTCTAATTTGTCAGAGATCGCATTGCAGATATCGTCAAATTCGAACAGCCCCTGCTCACTGCCCATCTGCGCGTAAAACACCACCTGAAACAGCAAATCGCCCAGTTCGTCGCGCACGTCGTCGTAATCTTTGCGGGCAATGGCATCCAGCACTTCGTAGGTTTCTTCCAGCGTGTACGGGGCTATCGTCTCGAAAGTTTGCTCTTTATCCCACGGACAGCCCGCTTCAGGGTCGCGCAGGGTTTTCATAATGCTGAGCAGGCGTTGCAGAGAAGAGTCGGTCATAAGGTCTGTCCGTTTTTAAAAGGGGGTGACAAGCAAAAAAGAAAAGGCCCGGCGAACGGGCCTGAGAAGCATGTAATCAACTGCCATGAAGTCGTTTGGCTTCAATCACATCCGGCAACTGGTTCAGTTTGGCGATCACACGCCCCAGAACCTGCGGGTTGTAGATTTCAATATCCATGTCGATGGTCGCCAGTTGCTGGCGTGTGTCGCTGCGGCTGGCGACACCGAGTACGTTCACTTTTTCATTGGCAAGAATCGTGGTGATATCACGCAGCAGGCCGCTGCGGTCGTTAGCCACCACACGTACCACCAGTGAATACCCGCTGGAGTAACTTTCGCCCCATACGGCATCGACCACACGTTCCGGCGCATTCGAACGTAAATCTTCCAGCTGATCACAATCGGCCCGGTGGATGGAAATCCCGCGGCCCTGAGTGATGTAACCGACGATTTCGTCGCCCGGGATCGGCTGACAACAGCGCGCAATGTGGTGCATCAGATTGCCAACGCCTTCAACCACCACGCGGCCATTGTCTTTGGTACGGGTCGGTGGCGGCGTGGTTTTCTGCGTCAGCTGGCGCAGCGCTTCTTTATCCAGTTCTTCCGCACTCGGCTTTTTCAGCTGCGATTGCAGGAAGTTCACCATCTGATTCAGGCGGATATCACCGTTACCGATTGCGGCCAGCACTTCATCCAGCGAGTTGACGTTGTAGCGCGGCAGCAGCAGTTTCTCGGCATCTTTGATGCTGATATCCAGCCTGTCCAGCTCGTCATCAAGAATTTGTTTACCTGCAATAATATTCTTATCGCGATCCTGTTTACGGAACCAGTTTTGAATTTTCGAGCGTCCGCGGCTGGTCGTGACGTAACCCAGACTTGGATTCAGCCAGTCGCGGCTTGGGTTCGCATGCTTCTGGGTGATGATTTCAATCTGATCGCCCATTTGCAGCTGATAGGTAAACGGCACGATGCGGCCGCCAATTTTCGCGCCGATACACCGGTGCCCCACATCACTGTGGATGTGATACGCAAAGTCGAGCGGCGTGGAGCCCATCGGCAGGTCGATCACGTCGCCTTTTGGCGTAAACACGTAGACGCGGTCGTCGAACACCTGGCTGCGCACTTCGTCGAGCATTTCGCCCGAATCGGCCATCTCTTCCTGCCAGGCGATAAGTTTTCGCAGCCAGGCAATACGACCTTCGTAGCCCCCGCTGCGCCCACCGACTACAGCGGTGCCTTCTTTGTATTTCCAGTGCGCTGCGACGCCCAGTTCAGCATCTTCATGCATCTGACGGGTGCGGATCTGCACTTCCAGCGTTTTCCCGCGCGGCCCTAACACCACGGTATGAATCGACTGATAACCGTTCGGTTTCGGGTTGGCGACATAATCGTCGAACTCATCCGGCAGATGGCGGAAATGAGTGTGCACAATCCCTAACGCGGCGTAGCAATCCTGTAAACGCTCCACCACGATGCGCACGGCGCGCACGTCAAAGAGTTCGTCAAAGGACAGGGATTTTTTCTGCATCTTGCGCCAGATGCTGTAGATATGTTTGGGACGGCCGTAAACATCCACTTTGATGCCCTCTTCGGCCATCGCATTTTTCACGGTCGACACAAAATCGTCGATGTACTGCTCGCGGTCGATACGACGCTCATGCAGTAGTTTGGCAATACGCTTGTATTCGTCAGGGTGCAGATAACGGAAGCAGAAGTCTTCCAGTTCCCATTTCAGCTGGCCGATCCCCAGACGGTTAGCCAGCGGCGCATAGATATTGGTACATTCTTTGGCCGCCAGTACGCGCTCTTCTTCCGGCGCATCTTTCACTTCGCGCAGGTGAGCGATACGTTCAGCCAGTTTCAGCACCACGCAGCGGAAATCTTCCACCATCGCCAGCAGCATACGGCGGACGTTGTCCACCTGCTCGGAGGCCATGGAGTCGTTTTGCGTGGCTTTCAGCTGGCGGATGGCGTCCATATCACGCACGCCATGCACCAGATCGGTAATGCCTTTGCCGAACTGCTGGGTCAGGGTGTCTTCATCAATGATGCCGTCATCAACCAGCGGGAACAGCAGCGCCGCGCGCATACTGTCGTTATCCATGCTGAGGGTCGAGAGGATTTCAACCATCTCAAGACCGCGCCACAGCAGCAGCGAGGCGTCAGGATGGCCCTGCGTTTGTTGCTCGCAGTAGCGCCAGGTTTCGGCTAAACGCTCACATGATTGCTGGCTGGACAGTCCTAAACTGTTGATCCAGTCGTCGAGCGCGAACTCGCCAGCCGTGTTCAGATGTGCACTTCTTACCGCAACCATACCCTCTCCCTACGTTTCTGACACAACGCCTGTGTCAGACGGGTTGATAAACAGAGCCATCGATTCAAGGTGCCCGGTGTGCGGGAACATATCCAGCATGCGCACCTGAGCCAAACGATAACCCGCCTCCAACAAAATTTTACTGTCCCGCGCCAATGTTGTGGGGTTGCATGACACATACACCACACGCGCCGGGGCAAGCTTAACAATATGCGTCATCACGCCAGCAGCGCCGCCCCGGGCCGGATCCAGCAAGATTTTATTGAAACCTTGTGCCGCCCAGGGTTGTTTACTGACATCCTCTTCCAGATTCTCGTGGAAGAAGGACACATTCTCTAATCCATTATTGCGGGCATTATCTTGCCCATTCGCCACCAGTGTAGCAACACCTTCGACGCCGACAACCTGCTTAGCTCTTTTTGCCAGCGGAAGGGTGAAATTCCCCATCCCGCAGAACAAATCCAGCACGCGATCTTCCGGCGTCAGTTCCAGCCAGTCCAGGGCCTGCGCCACCATTTGCTGGTTAACAGCGTCATTCACCTGAATAAAATCGCGCGGGCCAAATTTCAGATTCAGACTATCAATCTGATAATAAGGGGGTTCGCCGCATAAAGGCTCCAGCGTCTCGCTGTCAGGTGCCAGAAAAATCGTTAACTGGTGTTGCGCCGCAAACGCCGTCAGACGCGCGCGGTCGGCTTCACTGAGCGGATCCAGATGACGCAGCACCAGCAGCGACCCGTTGTCGGCCAGCACCATTTCCAGATGCCCGAGACGCTTCACCGCAGACAGGGAGGACAGGCATTCCTGCACCGGCACCAGCAGTTGCTCCAGTTCAGGGCGCAGCACCGGACAACGGGTCACCGCCACCAGATCGTTGGAGCCTTCCTGACGAAATCCCATCACCAGCGGGCCACCGGCGGCCCCCGTTTTACGTCCCGGTTTAACGCCCGCGATTTGCAGCCCCAGACGCGCACGACGGCGATAGCCGTATTGCGGGCCGGCAATCACCGGCTGCGGATCCGCCTGAACCCCGGTTTCCCGGGAAATCAGACGTAACAATGCTGCCGATTTACTGCGCTGTTGCAGTGCCTCACTGGCGTGCTGCTGCTGACAGCCGCCGCAGGTGGAATAGTGCGGGCACACCGGCTTTACCCGATCGTCGCTGGTGGTCAGCAAACGTTTCAGCTTACCTTTGGCATACTTGCTTTTATCTTCTGTTAAAGTGACTTCTGCCTGTTCGCCGGGCAGTAAACCACTGACAAATACGGCTTTGCCATTGTGGCGCGCCACACCTTGCCCGAAAGTATCAAGGTCGGTGGCGGTCACAGTTATCGTTTGCCGGGTCGTCACGCGACGGTTCGGAGAGTAGAATTGAGCCATTATTGTCGATTACACGCTGGTTTATTAAGCTTACTTTAGCTAATTCTCCCACATTGGAACCTCATGACCAAATATAGCCTTCGCGCACGGATGATGATCCTGATCCTGGCACCGACATTAATGATCGGTTTGCTGCTCAGCACCTTCTTTGTGGTGCACCGCTATAACGAGTTGCAGAACCAGCTGACAGAAGCCGGAGCCAGTATTATCGAACCTCTGGCGGTCGCAAGCGAATATGGCATGACGTTCCGGGAACGCGAACCGGTGAAACGGCTGATCAGCCGTCTGCACCGTAATCATTCTGATATTGTGCGCAGCATCAGCGTGTTTGATGGTGAGAACAAGCTGTTTGCCAGTTCGACCAGCCAGCATGACGACAGTCCGTTGCAGGTAAAACGCATCGAAGACATTCCGCGTGAGCTGACCAAAACCCGTTCCGGCGATGTGCTGATCCTGCGCACGCCCATTCAGGCCGAAAACCATACGGAAGCGGATGACGAAACGTTCAGTGCCTCGCCGGACAACCGGCTGGGTTATATCGCCATTGAACTGGATTTACGTTCGGTAAAACTGGCGCAATATCAGGAAGCGTTCGTTTCCACCATGCTGTTGTTGCTGTGTCTGGGGATTGCCACGCTGTTCGCTTACCGCCTGATGCGCGATGTGACAGGGCCGATCCGTAATATGGTGAATACCGTTGACCGCATCCGCCGCGGGCAGCTCGACAGCCGCGTGGAAGGCAACATGCCGGGCGAGCTGAGCATGCTGAAAAACGGCATTAACTCGATGGCGATGTCGCTGACGGCCTATCACGAAGAAGTGCAGCAGAATATTGATCAGGCAACCTCCGACCTGCGCGAAACGCTGGAGCAGATGGAAATCCAGAACGTTGAGCTGGATCTGGCGAAAAAACGCGCGCAGGAAGCGGCGCGTATCAAATCTGAATTCCTGGCGAACATGTCCCACGAGCTGCGTACACCGCTCAACGGCGTGATCGGCTTTACCCGTCAGACGCTGAAAACGCCGCTGTCGCCAACGCAGGCAGACTACCTGCAAACCATTGAGCGTTCGGCGAATCACCTGCTGACCATCATTAATGACGTGCTGGATTTCTCCAAGCTGGAAGCCGGCAAGCTGGTGCTGGAGCATATTCCGTTCTCACTGCGTGAAATGCTCGATGAAGTGGTTATTTTGCTGGCGCATACCGCGCATGATAAAGGTCTGGAGCTGACGCTGAACGTGCACAACAACGTGCCGGAAAACGTGCTGGGCGATCCGATGCGCATGCAGCAAGTTGTCACTAACTTGCTGGGAAATGCGATTAAATTTACTGAAACCGGCAACATCGATATCAATGTCGAGCTGCGTTCGCAGAATAATTTGCAGGTGGAACTGGAAGTGCAGATCCACGATACCGGCATCGGGATTTCCGAACGTCAGCAATCGCAACTGTTCCAGGCTTTCCGTCAGGCAGATGCCAGCATTTCACGCCGCCATGGCGGCACCGGATTAGGGCTGGTGATCACCCAGCGTCTTGTGAAAGAAATGGGCGGAGACATCAGTTTCTACAGCCAGCTGAACCGCGGTTCGACCTTCTGGTTCCACGTGACACTTGAACTGAATGAAAACCGTCATATCACGCCGGTTTCCATGAGTCATCTTGAAGGCAAACGTCTGGCCTATGTCGAAGCCAACCCGGCGGCGGCGAAAGCCACGATGGAAATCCTGCAGGCCACGCCGCTGGATGTCACACATCGCACCACGCTGGCGGCGCTTCCAGACCCGTGGTACGACATCATGTTGTGCAGCATTCCGGTCAAACCGGATCAGGTTCTGGCGGACTATGACGGTAAATTGCAGAAAGTGCTGGGCATGACACAGCACCTGCTGCTGGCATTGCCGAGTCAGTTCCAGGTGGATGCCGAAGAATTGAAAAGGCGTGGCGTTCAGGCCTGTCTGATTAAACCGATGTCAAGCATCCGCCTGCTGCCGTTGTTGTTACATGAACAACCGGCTTCCGTCAGGGTGATCGGTAACGACGAAGATAAAACCTCGCGTCTGCCGCTGACCGCCATGGCGGTGGATGATAATCCGGCCAACCTCAAACTGATTGGCGCCTTGCTGGAAGAACTGGTGGAAACCACCGTGCTTTGCCACAGCGGTGAAGAAGCCATTGATGTCGCGCGTCATACCGATCTTGATATTATTCTGATGGATATTCAGATGCCGGATATTGACGGCATTCGTGCCAGCGAAATCATCCACCAGATGGCGCGTCATGCCAAAACACCGGTGGTGGCCGTCACCGCCCACTCGCTGAGCGGCGAACGTGAACAGTTACTGAAACTGGGCATGGACGATTATCTGTCTAAACCCATTGATGAAAGCATGCTGAAAAATGTGCTGTCACGCCATCATCAGCATCAGACTCAGCTGGATTCACCGCTGCAGGCCAACGAGTCACTCGCGCCGATCAGCACACTCGACTGGCAACTGGCGCTGAGTCAGTCAGCCAATAAGGTCGCGCTGGCGCAGGATTTGCTGCAAATGCTGGTGGAGTTTTTACCGCAGGTGGCAGAACGGGTAGAAGCCGTCACGCGCGGCGAACCGGACAACGATATTCTGGCGCTGATCCACAAGCTTCATGGCAGTTGCAGCTACAGCGGCGTACCGCGCCTGAAACAGTTGTGTTTCTACATTGAACAACAACTGCGTCAGGGTGTCAGCGTGGAAACGCTGGAGCCGGAATGGTTTGAACTGCTCGATGAAATTGACAACGTGAAGCGCGCGGCAGTGGCCTATTTACCGGGATAAAACGGGCCACCGTTAACAGGACAGGCTTCAGAACCAGGTCGTTACCGCGCCCGTGACATCCCACTGTTCATTCACCAGCAACAGCTGACGCCATTTGTCAAACGTCAGGCACGGATGGCAGATATCGAACACCAGCATATCGCCGACCTGCAAATCAGCCCCTTCCGGGATCGACATAAACGCATGCTGATCCATCATTGCGAACACTTTCCAGTCGTCAGGCGCAGGCACCACCGTGGTGTATCCCGCCTGCGTGGCGCTGCGCGGACGAAAATGTCCGGCAGCCTTCGGGTATCCGGCGTCATAACCGGCATCACGTTTGCCGAACGCGATAATCGCCCTGCCCGGTTCCGGCAAAGATTGCACGGCCGCCCAGACCTGCAACGCCGGCTGTAAGCTGCTGTTCATTTCACGCGCCACCGGATTGCTGGTTTGCATGCGTTCCAGCGCCGCCTGATACGCGCCAACGTCATGCGTCACGTAACAGCCGGAGCGAAGGATAATATCCAGCACGTAGTGTTTTTCAGCATCAAGATGCGTTTCTTTTCGTGTCAGTTCTTCCGCCACCACATCAAACCACGCGGAACCGGCACCGGTTAAAATAACCTGAGGTTCGGCAAATTCCCCGGCCTGCGCCAGCGCTTCGGTGCGCGACATGACGTGGCGCAGGAAGCGGCGGATCACCGCTTCATCATTGCTCACGCCTTCATAAAGCTCGACGCCGACCAGCGCCAGTGACTGCGGCCAGCGCTTCACCGCCGCCAGTACGTCGGCTTCCTGTTGTTCTGTACGAATACCGGTGCGCCCGCCCGCTATGCCATATTCAAACATCACGCGCAGTTTGAGTTGCTGGCTGGCAAAGTAGTGCCCGAGCGCATCAGCGTTATCGGCGGAATCCACGATGCAGGCAAAATCGAAGGCGTTATCCTCACGCAGCAGACCGGCGATGATCGCCATGTTGCCTTTCCCCACCAGCTGATTCGCCATGATCACGTTACGCACACCGTGGGCAAACGCCGCGCGGACCTGCGGTGCCGTTGCCAGTGTGATGCCCCATGCACCGAACGCCAGTTGCATCTGGTACAACTCAGGGCTCATGGTCGTTTTGCCGTGCGGCGCGAGTTTCAGCTGATAGCGCTGAATAAACTCACGCATCCAGGAAAGGTTGTGTTCGATTCGTTCTTCGAGCAGCACGGCCACCGGCAGGCTGACGTCTTCACGCAAAATATTCCAGCCCTGTTCACGGATATCGCCCATGCGCGCACCGTCACTCAGCGGCCCCAGACCTTTCGTTTGCGTATTAACCGGTTGCTGTGAAAAATCGATCTCTGACATACGTGTTTTCTCATTGGCGAATGTCTTTAAAACCTAACGTAAAAACGCCGGAAATAAAATACAAAAACCGGCGCAGGCTGGGCCTGAACACCGGTTTTTTATCCTGACTGCGGTCGGTTAAAGCTTTTGCGATAACTTAATGGTCGCGGCAATATTTCGTGCTGATTTTCGCAGGTTGTCTGCGGCGTTTTTCAGCGCATCATCGAGCGTACAAATGCTGTAGAGCACACTGAAAACGGCATCCAGACCATGGTCGTAAACGACATCAACATCTTTTGTCAGACTGCCGGCAATGCCTATCACCGGCTTGTTGTAACGCTTGGCCACCCGCGCCACGCCAATGGGGACTTTGCCGTTGATGCTCTGGCTGTCAATCCGCCCTTCACCGGTAATCACCAGCGTGGCGTCTTTCACCAGCTCATCCAGCCCCAGTGCATCGGTGACAATCTCAATGCCCTGACGCAGTTCAGCATGACAGAACCCGTAAAGTGCCGCCCCCATGCCACCGGCCGCGCCGGCGCCCGGGACATGCTCAACGTCAATGCCCAGATCCTGCTTGATCACCCGGGCATAATGATGCAGATAGCCGTCGAGCTGTTCAATCATCTCCGGTGTCGCGCCTTTTTGCGGGCCGAAGATGGCGGAAGCCCCGTCCTTGCCGGTCAGCGGATTCGTGACGTCACACGCCACTTCAAAGCGGCATTTTTTAATTCTCGGATCCAGCCCGCTGATATCGATATGATGCAGTTTTTCCAGCTCGCCGCCGCCCTGACCAATCGATTTACCCTCTTTGGTCAGCAATTTTGCGCCCAGCGCCTGCATCATGCCTGCTCCGCCATCGTTAGTGGCGCTGCCGCCAATCCCGATAATGCAGTGTTTTACGCCATGGCCGAGGGCTGAATGGATCAGTTCCCCTGTGCCGTATGACGTGGTTCTCAGCGGATTACGTTGCGCCGGAGGAACACTTTCCAGCCCGCTGGCCGCTGCCATTTCAATAAACGCGATTTTCTCATCCCCTGAGAGGCCGAAGAATGCTTCAAGCGGTGTGCCCAGGGGTCCGGTAACATTCACCTTCACCACCCGTCCGCCGGTAGCCGCCACCATGGCTTCTACCGTGCCTTCGCCACCATCGGCAACGGGCAACTTGACGTACTCCGCCTCGGGGAAAATCTCACGGAAACCACTTTCGATGGCTTTTGCCACATCCAAAGCAGACAAACTTTCTTTGTATGAATCCGGTGCGATCACTATTTTCATAAAGTCATTACCTTCATAAACTGCACGCGCCGATGTGGAAAAGCGTCCTGTCAGTTTTGCATCCTGCCTGCAGGGCCACGCGCCTCCCGTGTCGGGTGCCGCGCGGCCGCCGCAGACTAACGGGTAACTTCAACCTTCGCTAAGGTTTCATAATAGCGTGCAATGGCGCTATGGTCAGATTGCCCGTGACCATCCGCTTTCAATGCCTGCATCATTTCCATGACCAGCGAGGTCAGAGGCAGTTGTGCGCCGACACCGTGTGAGGTGTCCAGCGCGTTGGCTAAATCTTTGATGTGTAAATCAATACGGAATCCCGGCTTAAAGTTGCGATCCATCACCATTGGTGCTTTCGCTTCCAGCACGGTACTGCCCGCCAGGCCACCACGAATGGCCTGGAAAACCAGATCCGGATCGACGCCCGCTTTGGTTGCCAGTACCAGCGCTTCTGACATCGCCGCAATGTTCAGCGCCACAATCACCTGGTTCGCCAGTTTGGTCACGTTGCCCGCACCGATATCACCGGTGTGCACCACGGAACCCGCCATGGATTTCATGATTTCATAGCATTTATCAAACACGGCTTTGTCGCCGCCCACCATCACGGACATGGTGCCGTCGATGGCTTTGGGTTCGCCACCGGAGACCGGCGCATCGAGCATCGCGATGTGTTTAGCAGCCAGCGCTTCACTGATTTCACGACTTGCCAGCGGGGCGATAGAACTCATGTCGATGAAAATCGTCCCCGGCCGCGCGCCCTCAATCAGACCATTTTCACCCAGCGCCACCTCTTTCACCTGTGGCGAGTTTGGCAACATCGTGATGATCACGTCGGAAACCGCCGCTACCGCTTTTGGCGTGTCTGCTGCCGTCGCGCCGAGTTTGACAATTTCGCCTACGGTATCCGGATTGCGGTCCATAACGACCAGCTCATAACCTGCTTTCAGCAGGTTTTTGCTCATAGGCTTGCCCATGATGCCTAAACCAATAAAGCCAATTTTCATGCGGGTATCCTCTTTATATTGATGTAATGAGAGCGGATCACTGGGTGAAGCGATCGCACAGCGCCTGAGTTCCTGCGCGGAAAACGCCTAAATCACTGCCGACGGCCACAAAGGTCGCGCCCCACTCCAGATAACGACGGGCATCCGCTTCAACCGGTGCCAGAATACCGCTCGGTTTGCCGTGTGCTTTTGCACGCGCAAAAATGTGACGGATGGCGGCCTGCACATCCGGGTGCCCGGCATTGCCGAGATGCCCCATGCCTGCGGCCAGATCACTCGGGCCGACGAAAATGCCATCAATGCCGTCAACGGCGGCAATGGCATCCAGATTGTCGACGCCCTGCTGGCTTTCGATTTGCACCATCACTGCGATGTTGTCATTGATAAGGTTGAAGTAATCCGGCACGGTGCCGAACATGTTGCTGCGATGCGAAACGGAAACGCCACGGATCCCGGCTGGCGGATAACGGGTAGACGCTACAGCCAGTTCTGCCTGCTCCTGCGTTTCCACAAACGGGATCAGGAAGTTGTAGAAACCGATGTCCAGCAGACGTTTAATCACCACCGGATCATTAAATTGCGGACGAACGACCGGCGCGCTGCGGCTGCCTTTCAGCGCCATCAGTTGCGGCACAAACGTGCCAACGTCATTCGGCGCATGTTCACCATCAAGCAGCAGCCAGTCAAAACCCGCCACACCCAGCACTTCAGTTGAAATCGGGCTGGATAATGCTGACCAACAGCCAATCAGGGTTTTTCCTTGCAATAAGTCCTGACGGAACCGGTTTGGAATCATTTGGTTACTCATATCTGACCTCATAAAAGGGGGCAGAGCCGGGATGCCCGGATTACCCCGCATCGCAATTTACTGTTTCTTAAGTTCCAGACGTTTGATATCGCCGACCACCAGCAGATAGCAAAGCATCGCCATCAGTGCTGAACAGCCCACAAAAATTAATGCCATATTGAAAGAGTGCAGACCTTTCACGATGTAACCGATCACCAGCGGCGTCACGATGGATGCCACGTTACCGAACACGTTGAAAATGCCGCCGCACAGGCCAATGACTTCTTTTGGCGCGGTATCCGCAATCACCGGCCAGCCGAGCGCCCCGAAGCCTTTACCAAAGAACGCCAGCGCCATCAGGGTGACGACCAGTACGTTATTGTCCGTGTAGTTACACAAAATGATGCTGGTGGCTAATAACATGCCCAGCACGATAGGAATTTTACGCGCCACAGTCAGCGAGTAGCCGCGTCTGATCAGAAAATCTGAGAACACGCCGCCCAGCACACCGCCCGCAAAACCACACAACGCAGGGATTGCAGCAATCATCCCGACTTTAAGAATAGACATGCCTTTTTCCTGAACCAGATAAATCGGGAACCAGGTCAGGAAGAACCACGTAATACTGTTAATAAAATACTGCCCGAAGAAGATCCCCAGCATCATGCGGCTGCTCAGCATCTGACGAACATAGCTCCATTTCGGGCCGCTGTTTGCGCTGTCCGTTTTCTTATGGTCAATGTCGACAACGGCACCGCCGTCTTTCAGATACTCCAGCTCACTTTTAGAGATATTCGGATGTTCCGGCGGGTTGTGAATAAATTTGATCCACACCAGCGTCAGCACAAAACCAATCACGCCCATGACGATGAAAACATGTTCCCAGCCCCAGGCGTAGGTCAGCCAGCCCAGTAATGGTGAGAACAGCGCCAGCGAGAAATACTGTGCGGAGTTAAAAATAGCGGAGGCCGTGCCGCGTTCCGTGGTCGGAAACCAGGCTGCCACGATACGGGCGTTTGCCGGGAAGGACGGGGCTTCTGAGAAGCCGAGCATGAAACGCAGCATGAACAGCGTCAGTGCGCCGTATGCCAGCGGGAACCAACCCACAAAGCCCTGCAACAGGGTGAACAGCGACCAGAAGAACAGGCTGTAGGTGTACACTTTTTTGGAGCCAAATCTGTCCAGCAGCCAGCCGCCGGGCAATTGCATAATCAGATAAGCCCAGCCGAACGCGGCAAAGATTTGTCCCATGTCGGCAGCATCCAGGCCCAGCTCACGCGCGACCTCAGTTCCCGCGATAGAGAGCGTTGCGCGGTCAGCATAATTCACCGCCGTGATTAAAAAGATAATCAGCAGAATATAGTAACGGATATGGGTCCGCACCTTACTCTGCGCGATTGTCCGGGACTGAGATTGAATGTTCATGGTGACCCTCATTGTCATAATGCGAAAATTTTTCAGGCAGCTTATCGCTATCGAAATAACGTTTTTCATTCACCTGGGGTTATTCGCCGTACAGTTTCTTAATTCGAAACAGGCAATAAATGCTTTATTTATGATCGCCTGAAATTTACCTGTATTACTTTCAACGTCACCTTCAGAGGGCCAGAACAGTATAAAAAAGAGGCCCGGAAATAACACTGTGCATTCGCCCAAGAATAGCCCTGCTGATTGTGACTATTCTTTTGCATACACACATCGGTGTGGGAGGAGAATCACAGATTGTGCAGAGGTGATAACCGCGCAAATCAAAGGGTGATTTACATCACATTTATTCTGTCAACTGCCACACAGAATGACGCTCATCAGGCAAAAAGCTGGTCAGTTGCACAATGAGGTTCCCGGAAGACTGCCTTATAATGGACACCATACCCTGTATTACCCGAGCATGTTTACAAGAACATTATTGAGCGCCCACTTCAGAGAATTAACCGGAATTTTTTGTTCCGGGATGTTTAATAAACGCGGAGACAGTTATGTCACGTAATAAAGATAAAGAACACGCTACCGAAGCGCTTTTTATTAAAGTTCATGAAAGCGATAACGTGGCGATTATTGTGAATGACAATGGCTTAAAAGCCGGCACCCGATTTGCTAATGGTCTGGAATTAATTGAGCATATTCCGCAAGGCCATAAAGTGGCGTTAGAAACCATTGCCAAAGGCGGCGACATTATTCGTTACGGAGAAGTCATTGGTTATGCCGTACGGGATATCGCACAGGGCGGATGGATTGACGAATCGCTGGTGGAATTACCGGTTGCCCCTGAGCTGAACAGCCTGCCGCTGGCCACCCGTGTGCCGCCAGCGCTGCCACCGCTCGAAGGTTATACCTTTGAAGGTTACCGCAATGCCGACGGCAGCGTCGGCACCAAAAATCTGCTGGGGATCACCACCAGCGTGCACTGTGTGGCGGGCGTGGTGGATTACGTGGTGAAAATCATTGAACGTGATTTACTGCCGAAATTCCCCAATGTCGATGGCGTCGTGGCACTGAATCACCTGTACGGCTGCGGTGTGGCGATTAACGCCCCTGCGGCGATCGTGCCGATCCGCACCATCCACAATCTGGCGCTGAACCCGAACTTTGGCGGCGAAGTCATGGTGGTCGGCCTGGGCTGTGAGAAATTACAACCGGAACGTCTGCTGGAAGGCACACCGGATGTGCAGGCGATTTCACTCGATGACACGCACATTGTGCGTTTGCAGGATGAGCAGCATGTCGGCTTCCAGTCAATGGTGGACGATATTCTGACCGTCGCACAATTTCATCTGGAACGCCTGAACCGCCGCCAGCGCGAAACCTGCCCGGCTTCCGATCTGGTGGTCGGCACGCAGTGCGGCGGCAGCGACGCCTTCTCAGGCGTAACCGCAAACCCTGCTGTCGGTTACGCTTCTGATCTGCTGGTGCGCTGCGGCGCAACGGTGATGTTCTCGGAAGTGACAGAAGTCCGCGACGCCATCCACCTGCTGACACCGCGTGCCGCTGATGTCGACGTGGGCAAACGTCTGCTGGAAGAAATGGCCTGGTACGATAATTATCTGTCGCTGGGTCAGACCGACCGCAGCGCCAACCCGTCTCCGGGCAACAAAAAAGGCGGTCTGGCTAACGTGGTTGAAAAAGCGCTGGGCTCCATTGCTAAATCCGGTACCAGCGCGATTTCAGAAGTGTTGTCTCCCGGACAACGTCCGACCAAAAAAGGCCTGATTTTCGCCGCCACACCTGCCAGCGATTTTGTCTGCGGGACACAGCAACTGGCTTCCGGTATTACCGTTCAGGTATTCACCACCGGGCGCGGTACGCCATACGGCCTGCTGGCCGTGCCGGTGATTAAAATGGCAACGCGCACCACACTGGCAAACCGCTGGCACGACCTGATGGATATCAATGCCGGGACAATTGCGACCGGTGATGCCACTATCGAGGATGTGGGCTGGGAACTGTTCCACTTCATTCTGGACATCGCCAGCGGCCGCAAGAAAACCTGGTCAGACACCTGGGGCATTCACAATGCGCTGGCGGTGTTTAACCCGGCACCGGTGACCTGAGTGACCCATCTTCAGATAAACGAAAGGCCAGCAAATGCTGGCCTTTTTTGTGCGTCTGATTTGATTCACAACTTACTGCGCCGCCGTGGCACCGGTTTGTTCTGCGCCGACCAGCCCGACTTTCAGGTAACCGGCTTTACGCAGGTTATCCATCACACTCATCAGCGTTTCGTAATCAACACTCTTATCCGCACGGAAGAAAATCGTACTCTGTTTATTGCCCTGAGTACGCTCATCCAGCATGGCGGTCAGATTACTGCCGTTCACGGGTGTGTCGCCGAGAAACAGTTGCTTGTCCGCTTTTACCGACAGGAAAATCGGTTTCTCCGGACGCGGCTGCTGTTTCGCCGTCGAAGCCGGTAAATCCACCCGCACATCCACGGTGGCCAGCGGTGCCGCCACCATAAAGATAATCAGCAATACCAGCATGACGTCGATAAAAGGCGTGACGTTGATGTCATGCATTTCACCACTTTCGTCGATATCGTCGTTTAACCGAATAGCCATAATCTGTTCTTACCCTACGCGTAACTGACCTGTCTGACCGCGTGGCGCATTGCCTTCGCTGGCAGCCAGATCCAAATCACGGCCCTGTAACAGGATAATCTGCGCCGCCACATCGCCTACCTGATGACGGTAAGAGGTAATGGTACGGGCGAAAATGTTGTAGATCACCACCGCAGGAATGGCCGCAACCAGCCCCACCGCCGTCGCCAGTAAGGCTTCGGCGATACCCGGTGCGACGACTGCCAGATTGGTGGTCTGCGTCTGTGCGATACCGATGAAGCTGTTCATGATGCCCCATACGGTACCGAACAGGCCGACGAACGGCGAAATAGCCCCGATGGTCGCCAGAATACCGTTACCACGGCCCATGTAACGGCCAGCGGCGCTGACGCGGCGCTCAAGGCGGAAACCGGTACGTTCTTTAATGCCGTTGTTGTCCGTTGATCCGGCAGACAGTTCCAGCTCGTTCTGCGCATCGCGGATCATCTGCGCGCTGATGCTGCTGGCGGCAAAACTTTCAGCCTGCTCGGCGGCTTCGTCCAGAGTACGAACGGAAGACAACGCATCAAATTCACGGCGCATACGACGTTTACCCGTGAAGACTTCTGCACCCTTGCTGAATAACAATGCCCAGGTGACCACAGAAGCCAGCAGCAGACCGATCATGACGGTCTTCACCACCACATCAGCGTGATGATACATGCCCATAACAGACAAATCGGTTGGAATGACAGGTGCCGTCTCTGTTGGCGCGGGTTGCATCACCGGAGCACGCGTGGCGTCGCCGGTCGCCGGTGCAGCCGGTGCCGGTTGGGTTGCAGCAGAACTGACGGCTTGTCCAGCCGGCGTCGCAGGTGCAGCCATCGCGTTGCCGCTCAGACCAGCAACCAACATTAACGACATCAGTAATGAGGTCGCCTCTTTCATCTTATTGCGAGCCGTTTTCACGCGTCGCCTCCAGCCAGAATCAGTATGTAAAAGGAATGAATAACGCCGAATGATATCAAAAAAAAAGCCCTAATTGATAGTCGTTCTCATTATTATTTACATTGTCACGCCTGGCGGCCAGCGTGTCATTGACAGATGACAAGGTTTTTCCTGTTTGTACAAGGGTTGAACAATTTAACCTGCGTCACACTTTCAAAAAAAATTACGCAGTAAATCAATCATCTGAATATCATTACTCAAGTCAAAACAACGTTTTAAATATTAAGCAACAGCTTTTTACATTTGTTGCTAGTTTGTGATAACGCTCAAATACCGCACAACGAAAAATAAGGTAATGTGCTTCCACTGGTGAAAACCGCACACCGGCGCGTCATGTATCCCTATCATTTAAAAGCTTATTTAGACATTTTTCAAAATGAATCGGCAACGCCTCTGCGCCCGTCCAGTTCGATACTTGTTCACATTTATCTTTCTCTTACCGAGTACCCTGGAGACAAACTGATGAAAATGCAAAAAGCACTTCTCAGCCTTTGCCTGAGTTCCGCGACCCTTTTATTTACACATGGCGTGTCAGCACAGACGCTGAAAGCCGCTGACGTACATCCGCAAGGCTATCCCAACGTCGTCGCCGTTCAGCACATGGGCGAAAAACTGCAAAAACAAACGGACGGACGCCTCGAAATTAAAACGTTTCCGGGCGGCGTGCTGGGGGATGAAAAGCAGGAAATTGAACAGGCGCAGCTCGGTGCGCTGGATATCATCCGTGTGTCGATGACGCCGGTTGCTTCGATTCTGCCGGAAATTAATGTGTTCACCCTGCCCTATATTTTCCGTGACGAAGACCATATGCACAAAGTGCTCGACGGTCAGATCGGTAAAGAAATCGGCGATAAAATCACCAGCAACCCGAATTCGCGGCTGGTCTTTCTCGGCTGGATGGATGGCGGCACGCGTAACCTGATCACCAAAAAACCGGTGGTGAAACCGGAAGATTTGCACGGCATGAAAATCCGCGTACAGGGCAGCCCGATTGCGCTGGCAACGCTGAAAGCGATGGGTGCAAACCCGGTGGCAATGGGTGTCAGTGAAGTATTCAGCGGCATGCAGACCGGCGTCATTGATGGCACCGAAAACAACCCGCCGACATTTGTCGCCCACAACTATCTGCCGGTGGTGAAAAACTACACCTACAGCCGCCATTTCATTATCCCGGAGTTGTTCCTGTATTCAAAAGTGAAATGGGACAAACTGAAACCGGAAGACCAGCAGTTAATCCTCAAACTGGCGAAAGAAGCGCAGGATGAACAACGCGAACTGTGGAAAGCCTATAACGAGAAAGCCCTCGCCACCATGAAAGCAGGCGGCGTGCAATTCTATGAGATTGACCCTGCGACGTATGTCAAAGCCACGCAATCCGTGCGCGATGAATTCGGCAAAGACCATCAGGATCTGATGCAGCAAATTGCTGATGTTAAATAAACCCTGACACCGGCAGCCTGCGGGCTGCCTCTTTCTGATCACTCGCCGGGGGATTTATGGTTTCGAGTTATCACACCCTGATGGACATTCTTTACCGCGGCGCGATGTGGCTCGCGGGTATCGCGTTGCTGCTGATGGTGGCGGTGATCCCGGTTGGGATCTTCGCCCGTTACGTGATGAACAGCGCCCTGTCGTGGCCGGAGCCGATCGCGATTATGTGCATGGTGACGTTCACCTTTATCGGTGCCGCCGTCAGTTACCGCGCCGGTTCGCACATTGTGGTGGCCATGGTCACTGACCGCCTGCCGCCTGCGCTGAAAAAATTCTCAGCCCTGCTTGCTGACCTGATGATGCTGGCCATCAGCGTGTTTATTTTCTGGTACAGCCTGCAATTGTGCAGTGAACTCTGGCAACAGCCGGTGGCGGAATTCCCGCTGCTGACCGCCGGACAGACCTATCTGCCGCTGCCTGTAGGTTCTGCATTGACGCTGTTATTCATCATTGAGCAGATCATTGCCGGCCCGCAACATCAGCGGCCTGTGGTGATGCTGGGCAATTCTGACGCCTGACCGGAGCCTGTTATGGATGCATTAATCTTATTGTTAACGCTGGCCGTAATGCTGGCGATTGGCGTGCCGGTCGCTTACGCCGTGGGGCTGAGTGCACTGGTGGGTGCCTGGTGGATTGACCTGCCGTTTGAAGCGCTGATGATCCAGCTCACCAACGGTGTGAACAAATTTTCCCTGCTGGCGATCCCGTTCTTTATTCTGGCGGGTGCGATCATGGCCGAGGGAGGGATCGCCCGCAGGCTGGTCAGTTTTGCCTATATCTTTGTCGGGTTTATCCGCGGCGGGCTGTCGCTGGTAAATATCGTGGCATCGACATTCTTCGGAGCAATTTCCGGTTCTTCCGTCGCAGATACCGCGTCTATCGGTTCGGTGATGATCCCGGAAATGGAGAAAAAAGGTTATCCGCGTGACTTTGCGGCGGCGGTCACCGCCAGCGGCTCGGTGCAGGCCATCCTGACACCACCCAGCCACAACTCGGTGATTTACTCGCTGGCGACCGGCGGTACGGTGTCTATCGCCGCGCTGTTCATCGCCGGTATTTTGCCCGGTTTATTGCTCAGTCTGACGCTGATGGTGATGTGCGTCGTGTTCGCGCACAAACGCGGTTACCCGAAAGGTGAGCGCGTGCCGTTCCGCCAGGCGCTGAAGATTTTTATCGATACGCTGTGGGGCCTGATGACTATTGTCATCATCATGGGCGGGATCCTCAGCGGGATATTTACCGCCACGGAATCCGCAGCGATCGCCTGTTTGTGGTCATTCTTCGTCACGATGTTTATCTACCGCGATTACAAATGGAGCGAACTGCCGAAACTGATGTATCGCACGGTGAAAACCGTCAGCATCGTGATGATCCTGATAGGCTTTGCCGCCAGTTTTGGCGCGGTGATGACCTACATGCAGTTGCCGATGCGCATCACCGAATTTTTCACCTCCATTTCTGACAACAAGTACGTGATCCTCATGTGGATCAACATCATGCTGCTGGTGATCGGCACGCTGATGGACATGGCACCGATCATTCTGATCCTGACGCCGGTGCTGTTACCCGTCGTGTTATCGCTCGGCATCGACCCGGTGCATTTCGGCATGATCATGCTGGTGAATCTGGGGATCGGCCTGATCACGCCACCGGTCGGCTCGGTGTTATTTGTCGCCAGCGCGGTCAGCAAGCAAAGCATCGAGAATGTCGTCAGGGCCATGATGCCGTTCTACTGCGTGCTGTTTGTGGTGCTGCTACTGGTGACGTACATCCCGACCATTTCGCTGTTCCTCCCCAAACTGTTTGGCGTTTATACCGGCTGAGGTCAGAACGTGTTTCTCCCTTGCCCGTCGTCATGACGGGCTTTTTTTGCCCGGCTGGCTGAAATTTTCTCATCCACCCGCCAAAAGCCTGATCCCTTAAATTCATCATGTTAAGTTAATGGTATATCAGCGGATGTCAGAGCGCGCCGCGCTACAAAACAGGGTGAAATACGGATTATGTCGTCTAAGAAAATTGAAACCGCGCTGGTCAGCGCCGGACGTGACAAGAAGTTCACACAGGGTTCAGTGAATGCCGTGATCCAGCGCGCCTCGTCGCTGGTGTTTGATACCGTGGCTGACAAGAAACACGCCACCGCCAACCGCGCCAATGGTGAGCTGTTCTACGGACGCCGTGGCACACTGACGCATTTCTCCTTCCAGGAGGCGATGGTGGAGCTGGAAGGCGGCGCGGGCTGTGCGCTGTATCCGTGTGGCGCGGCGGCCGTCAGTAACGCTGTGCTGTCATTTGTCAGCAGCGGCGACCACATTCTGGTGGCCGGTTCCGCCTACGAACCAACGCAGGATTTCTGCGAAAAAGTGCTGAAAAAACTCGGTGTATCCACCACTTATTTTCCGTCCACTGTCGGTGCAGCGTTAGGTACGCTGATGCAACCCAACACCAAAGTGGTGTTCCTGGAATCGCCGGGCTCGATCACCCTGGAAGTCCCGGATATTCCGGCGATGGTGCAAGCCGTGCGGGCAGTGAACCCGGACGTTGTCATCATGATCGACAACACGTGGGCGGCGGGTATTCTGTTTAAAGCGCTGGAATTCGATATCGATATTTCGATTCAGGCGGGCACCAAATATATTGTCGGCCATTCCGATGCCATGATTGGCACCGCTGTGTCGAACGCACGTTGCTGGGAGCAACTGCGGGAACATTCGTATCTGATGGGCCAGATGGCCGATGCCGACACCGCGTATGTGGCGAGCCGCGGTTTGCGCACCCTGGCCGTGCGGCTGAAACAACATGCAGAAAGCAGTCTCCGCATTGCGCGATGGCTGGCAGAGCGACCGGAAGTGGCAGTGGTCAATCATCCCGCATTACCCGGCAGCAAAGGCCATGAATTCTGGAAACGTGATTTCACCGGCAGTTGCGGACTGTTCTCTTTCGTGCTGAAACAGCGTCTGAGCAAACAGCAACTTTCCGACTACCTCGATCACTTCGACCATTTCAGCATGGCCTATTCCTGGGGCGGTTTTGAATCACTGGTTTTGGCCAATCAGCCGGAAGAAATTCAGGCGATACGTCCGGCTGAAACCGTGGATTTCAGCGGTACGCTGGTGCGGTTGCATATCGGGCTGGAAAATTGTGACGACCTGATCGCCGATCTTTCAACAGCCTTTGAACGGATTACGACATCCTGAGCCATACAGATTGCGACCCACCGCGCAGATCGGTAAGGTGTCTGACGTATTTTCGTTCGCAAAATGAGAATAATCTGTAAGCTCTCTCCAGCCCCGGTGAAATCTGCCGGGGCATTCTGTCTTTTTCGCAGTAGCCGCAGATCAACGTCTTCCGGCGCAAATCGCGGTACACTGGTAAGTGACAGTTTTTAATGAACAGAAACAGGACAGAATATGGCCGTTATTTGCGACATTTTTCATGCGCTCTGGCAGCATGATTTCAGTATGCTCGCCGACCCGAAACTTCTCTGGGTGATTTACGCGGTTCTGTTCGCCACGCTTTTTCTTGAAAACGGACTGCTTCCCGCCTCTTTCCTGCCCGGTGACAGCCTGCTTCTGCTGACCGGTGCGCTGATTGCCAAAGGTGTCATGAGCTTCTTCCCTACCCTGATTATTCTGGTTATCGCTGCCAGCCTGGGCTGCTGGCTGAGCTATATTCAGGGCCGCTGGCTCGGACATACCCGGCTGGTGAAAGGCTGGCTGCTGCAACTTCCGGCGCATTATCATCAGCGCGCACATCATATGTTTATACAACACGGGCTGATGGCACTGCTGGTTGGCCGTTTTCTGGCGTTTGTCCGCACCCTGCTGCCTACCATGGCGGGCATCTCAGGGCTGAACAATGCCCGCTTCCAGTTCTTTAACTGGCTGAGCGCCATTTTGTGGGTTGGTGTGGTGATCTCCCTCGGGTTCGCACTGAGCCACATTCCGCTGGTCAAACGCCATGAAGATCAGGTCATGGCGGGGCTGATGATTTTACCGGTTCTGTTGCTGGTGATGGGGTTGTTTGGCGGGCTGGTGGTGGTATGGAAGAAACGCAAATGCCGGGCCTGAACTCACTGTTCAGGCTTTCAACGCCACATCCGCTAACGCCAGCACACCGGAACTCCCTTCACGCAGACGCGCCATCTCATCACTCGGTGTGACGCCGAAATAACGCTTAAATTCGCGACTGAACTGCGAGGCGCTTTCATACCCGACCTGGAGTGCCGCCACGCTGGCTTTCACACCATCAAAAATCATCAGCGTCCGCGCGCGGTGCAGACGATAAGTTTTCAGGTACTGCAGCGGTGAGGTGCTGGTGACGGCTTTGAAATTATGGTGAAACGCGGAAATACTCATGTTCACTTCACTGGCCAGCGCTTCCACACTCAGATTGTCGGCGTATTGCGCTTCAATCCTGCGCAGGGATTTGGCAATCTGGCTGAAATGCGTATGGCGGTTAACCAGTGCCTGTAACGCCCCGCCGTTTTCGCTGGTCAGAATAAAGAACAGGATTTCGCGGATAATCTTCGGCCCCAGAATACGGGCATGTAGTGGCTTATCCATCACATCCAGCAGACGCTCCGTGGCACACAAAATATCGCCATCCAGTACGCCGGAGTTGATACCGGTTGAAGGTTCTTTCTGACGTACCACGCTTTCGTCGCCCATATCCATCAGTAAATCCTGCAACATCAGGTTATCAATACTGATCTGAATCCCGGCCAGCGGCTCTTCGGGGCTGCTGAAGGTTTCACATTCGAAAGGCAGCGGCACGGTCAGCATCAGATAATTGTGCGGATCGTAAGAAAAGGTTTTCTTGCGCAGATAACCGACTTTTCGCCCCTGAAAAAGGATCACGATGCCGGGATTATACAAAACAGGCTGACGGGGATGGTATCGCGTGGTGTACATCAGCGTCACCTGCGGTACTGCCGACGGTGTCAGGCTGTTATCGCCGCTGAGTTGCGCGACTCTGGCTGCCATACGGGCGCACAAACTGTTCACGTTTTCCATCATTTCGCTCCCCATATTCAATAAACTGGCACTGATTCTGCCATAACTCCCTGCTTTCCTACAGAGACAAGCAGAATCAGGCAAGACTCCGGCAGAAATGTGCATCTTCCTGTCGCCCATTTTCTCTTACAGTTAATGTCGCCTTCCGCAGGGGGACACACCTGCATAAATGCGATGAACTGCTAGTCTGTATGAACGCACTTTTCATTCGCTGATCGTGAGCGACTTTCGGTCACCGATTCTTTTTTCTGATAACTCCTTATTTCAACTCATTATTTGTCTAACCCGAAAGTTCGGAGGATTTTATGTCTGCACCTGCTGCTGAAAACACCTTTAACGCCTGGGCCGCTGCCGGTCCGAATCAGCCACTGGAAGCGTTCCCGTATGATGCCGGTCCGATCGGCGATGAAGAAATTGAAGTCGCGATTGATTACTGCGGCGTTTGCCACTCGGATCTGTCGATGCTCAACAACGACTGGGGTATCACGCAGTATCCGTTCGTACCGGGTCATGAAGTGGTCGGTAAAATCGTCAAAATCGGTAACCATGCGCAAAACAAAGGGCTGAAAGTCGGCCAGATTGTCGGCGTTGGCTGGAACCGGGGCAGCTGTATGCACTGTCACCCTTGTATGTCCGGCGATCAGCACCTTTGTCATGACGTAGAAGCCACCATCATCGGCCATCACGGCGGCTTCGCTGACCGTATCCGCAGCCACTGGGCATGGGCGATCCCGCTGCCGGAAGGCGTGGATATCACCAGCGCCGGTCCCTTGTTCTGTGGCGGTATCACCGTCTTCAACCCGCTGCTGCAGTTTGGCGTACTGCCAACTCACCGTGTCGGCGTGATTGGCATCGGCGGTTTAGGCCACATGGCGCTGCGCTTCCTGAATGCCTGGGGCTGTGAAGTCACTGCATTTACGTCATCACTGGCAAAACGTGATGAAGCATTATCGCTCGGTGCGCACCGTGTTATTGCCACCCGTGACAGCGAAGAACTGAAGAAAATCGCCGGTCAGCTGGACTTTATTATGGTGACCGCCAATGCCTCGCTGGACTGGGACGCCATTATCGGTGCACTCGCCCCGAAAGGCCGTCTGCACTTTGTGGGCGTGGTGCCGGAAGCGGTACCGCTGCATGTGATGGCGCTTATCAGCAAACAGGCAGAAATCTCCGGTTCACCGACCGGTTCCCCTTCCCGCCTTGCTGACATGCTGGCGTTCTGCGCCCGTCATGACATTACGCCGCAGGTTGAGCACTTCCCGCTGAGCAAAATCAATGATGCCGTTGAGCATCTGCATGAAGGCAAAGCGCGCTACCGCGTGGTGCTGGATATGAACGCTTAAGCATCTTACCGGTCTGAATATACGTAGCCTGCTCAGCAAGATGCCGTTTCGTTAACTAGACTTAACGTCAATCCCTACACGGTGCCCGTGCATTCCGGCGGGCACTCTGCCCTGAAAGGAGAAACTCATGGCAACGCAACCCATCATCAAACTTCACGATGGCAATCTGATGCCTCAGTTAGGACTTGGCGTATGGAAAGCCAGTAATCAGGAAGCCTCCAGTGCGGTGAAAACGGCGATTGAAACCGGTTATCGCCACATTGATACCGCCGCCATCTACAAAAATGAGGAAGGCGTCGGCGAAGCCATTGCCGCTAACCTCGTGCCACGCGAAGAGCTGTTTATCACCACTAAGCTGTGGAATGACGATCAGCTAAACGCGCCACAGGCGCTGGAAACCAGCCTGAAAAAGCTGAAAACAGATTATGTCGACTTGTACCTGATCCACTGGCCACAACCGGCACAGGGTCATTACGTCGATGCCTGGAAAGCCCTGCTGAAACTAAAAGAGCAAGGGTTGGCAAAAAGTGTCGGTGTGTGTAATTTCCCGCTGCAACATTTGCAGAAGCTGAAAGACGAAACCGGTATTTTCCCTGTTGTGAATCAGATTGAGCTACACCCGCTGATGCAACAGCGCCAGTTGCACGCCTGGAATGCCACCCACACCATCGCCACCGAATCCTGGAGCCCGCTGGCGCAGGGCGGCGAAGGGGTATTTGATCAGCCGCTGATCCAGAAACTGGCAGAAAAATATGACAAGACACCTGCGCAGATTGTCATCCGCTGGCATCTGGATAACGGGCTGATTGTTATCCCGAAATCGGTGACACCAAAACGTATCCGTGAAAACTTCGACGTGTTTGATTTTAAACTGGAGAAGGAAGAACTGGCGGAAGTCACCAAGCTGGATAAAGGACAACGTCTGGGGCCGGATCCGGAAAAAGGGCTGTAAGCTATTCAGTCAATGCCCTAAAAACAAAAACCCGCCGTGGCGGGTTTTTGTTTGGGCGGAACACGGTTACATCGATGGCTGAACCAGCATATTTCCCGCTGAGCCACGATCGGCCAGTTCCAGCGCTCCGCTGCGGTAGACAAACGGGAAATGCTCATAGGAAGGCTGATTGAAATACACCAGTAATTCGACATCGCCATCCACCCAGACCGTGTCTTTGAATCCGGCATCTTCCACCAGCGGTGCGGCACCGTTGACGCTTTTCACCAGGAAGGACACGCCTTCTGCATGGAATGTCTGCGGCATGTCCGCATGAACTGTCCAGCGTTCCCAGGTGCCCTGCTGCGCGGTCAGATCGATACGGTTGATATCCCACATCGCGCCGTTGATTCCCGGTTCACTGTCGCCGAGACGCAAATCACGGGTACGGACAACGTTACCGGAGAGGATCTGATCAGCCAGCAAACGCATCGGCAGATTATCCGTCACCAGCGGCAACAGGCCAGTAGGTTTGAGCGTCAGGGCGATCGTCGACACCAGAATGCTTGATGGCTCAAACAGGCCACGCAGTCTGTCCATCACGCCTGCGGCTTCACCGGCAGTAATCGACACTTCTTCGCCCTGCGACATATCCACCAGCACTTCGCGGCGTTCTCCCGGCCCGAGCGACAGACGTTTAACGGTCATTGGCGCAGGCAGGAAACCCAGATCAGAAGCCACGACGTGAAACGCGCGGTTATCCGTCATGCTCAGTTCGTAACGGCGGGCATTCGACGCATTCAGCAAGCGCAAACGCACCCAGCCTCGCGAAACCTCGACATAAGGGCTTTGCACACCGTTGACCAGCATGGTGTCACCGAAGAACCCACCGGACGCCGGGGTGTCATATTGCGGCACGCCGAACCCATCCAGACGCTTGTCCTGAATGATCAGCGGGAAATCATCAACGCCGTAGTGATTCGGTAATGGCAGGTTCTTACTGACTTCATCTTCAACAATCCACATGCCCGCCAGCCCGTTGTAAACATGCGGCGCCATGCGGTCAGGCGTATTGGCGTGATACCAGCAGGTCGCCGCCGCCTGCCGAATAGGCAACACCGGTGACCAGTCGACCCCCGGTTGCATCAGACGCGCCGCGCCACCGGTTAATGTTCCCGGCTCAAGCAAACCGCTAACGGTCATGGAAACCGGTTCAGCCAGACGGTTGCTGTAAATAAGTTTGACGTCATCGCCGCTGTGTACTTTGACAGTCGGGCCAAGATACATGCCATTAATGCCCCAGACCGGTGCCTTTGCGCCGCCGAGGAATGACCAGTGCGCGGCCTGCAATGTTAAAAACAGCGGTTGCCCGCGGCGCGATTCCAGCAGCGGGGGAACAGGTAATGCCGGTTGCGAACCACTCGCTTCTGCTTTTAAAGGCAGAGCACCTGCGGCAAGAGCCACGCCGGAGGCTTGCAGGAACGAGCGACGACTGAGTGACATATCTTCTCCATGAAAACAAAACCATAAACTGTATTGAACGCCGCCGCCATCAATGGCAGCGGGAAGAGTGGCATAAACTGAATCTTATTTTTTTGCAGCGGCTTCACGCCGGGCAACTTCGGCATCCAGCTCGGCGATTTTGTCCGCCATAATCTGACGGCAGTGATCGGACAATTCACGCAGGCGTTCTTTGGTGTAACCGCTGGTGTCGATCGGTGGCAGAATTTCGACAATCACCAGCCCGTTAGACCAGCGGTTTAACTTCACCTTGTTGCTGGTATTCGATACGCAAATCGGCACGATCGGCACACCGGCGGCAATCGCCGCGTGGAATGCGCCGGTTTTGAACGGCATCAGGCCGCGGCCACGGCTGCGGGTACCTTCCGGAAACATCCAGATCGACAGATTTTTTTTCTTAATCTGGGCCACGACCTGCGCAATGGTGCCGTGCGCTTTGGCGCGGTTATCACGATCAATCAGCAGATTACCGGTAAGCCAGTACAGCTGACCAAAGAATGGGATCCAGGCCAGGCTTTTTTTACCCACGGTGACTGTACCGGGCATCACCACCGATGACGCCGTCACCATGTCGTAATTATTTTGATGGTTGGCAATATATATACAGTTGCCGTTATTCACGGCTTCTGCCGGAATGCGTTTTTCAACGCGCAGGCCTAATACCGGGGCAAGATGGCCAAACAACTTACCAAATGTCGCCACGTGTTTCGGATTACGCGGGCTGAAAAGACAGTAGATGCAACCAAAAACACTGACCAGAATTGAGTAAATCACCACGATAATCAGACGCAAAATAAATAACATAACATCCTCTTAAAACTACAGCCGAAGCCGGTAAGAAACCTGTGCAGTTTCGCTCCCTGTGCGGTGAACTATTCTCAAGCCTCATTCAACACGGCACAACGGTTTTATTAATACAAATGTAAAATCTTTGCACTGCGCGACAGTCTCAGGCCACTGAATTCCATCGAAAGATTTCAGGGCACAAATGTGCCCTGATTTTGCCGGTCAACAGCAGACTTATTCTTCGCTGTCACCACCACCGGCGCGGACAGGGGAATCGACTTCAACGCGATCAATACGTTGCAGCCCGCGCGGCAGAAGGGTTCCTTTCCGTCCACGTTCGGCACGGAATTTCTGCAGGTCTTCCGGACGGAGAACCAGCTTACGTTTACCGACATGCAGTGTGATCGACGTTTGCGGTGGCAGAACCAGTAACCATGCCAGTTTATCTTCGCCACTGGCTGCCTGCGCCGCCGGAATTGAAACAATTTTGTTACCCTTGCCTTTCGACAACTGCGGCAGATCCGCCACCGGGAACAGCAACATACGTCCTGCGGCAGTGATCGACAACAACATATCGTCATTGCCATGAAGTTCCATTGGCGGGAAGGCTTTGGCGTTATCCGGCAACGTGATCATCGCTTTACCGGCACGGTTACGCGCCACTAAATCATTGAAGGTACAAACGAAACCATAACCGGCATCCGATGCCATCAGCAGTTTCTGGTCGTCCGCCGCCATCAGTACATGCTCAATGGTTGCGCCCGGCGGCGGTGTCAGTTTGCCGGTCAGCGGTTCGCCCTGACCACGCGCGGAAGGCAGCGTAGTCGGATCGAGCGCATAACTGCGGCCGGTGGAATCCATAAACACCACCGGCTGATTGCTCTTGCCTTTGGCCGCCGCGCGGAAACTGTCACCGGCTTTATAACTCAGACCGGAAGCATCAATGTCATGACCTTTGGCGCTGCGCACCCAGCCTGATTCAGACAACACGATAGTCACCGGTTCGGACGGAATGAAATCGTGCTCGCTCATCGCCTTCGCTTCTTCACGTTCAGTGATTGGCGAACGGCGCTCGTCACCAAAGGCGTCGGCATCAGCCTGAATCTCTTTACGGATCAGTGTGCTGAGTTTGCGTTCTGACGCCAGCAATGCCTGCAACTGATCGCGCTCTTTTGCCAGCTCATCCTGCTCACCACGGATTTTGGTTTCTTCGAGTTTCGCCAAATGGCGCAATTTCAACTCAAGGATAGCTTCAGCCTGCGTATCTGACAGTTCGAAACGCTGCATCAGTACCGGTTTCGGCTCATCTTCCGTACGGATGATGTGGATCACTTCATCGATATTGAGGAACGCTGTCAGCAAGCCTTCGAGGATATGCAGGCGTTTCAGCACCTTATCAAGGCGGAAGTTCAGACGACGGCGTACGGTATCGCGGCGGTAAGCCAGCCATTCCGTCAGGATCTCAACCAGTCCTTTGACCTGCGGACGGTGATCAAGACCGATCATGTTCATGTTAATGCGGTAGCTGCGTTCCAGATCGGTCGTCGCAAACAGATGATTCATCACCTGATCCAGATCGATACGGTTGGAGCGTGGCACGACGACCAGACGGGTCGAGTTTTCGTGATCTGATTCATCACGCAGGTCTTCAACCATTGGCAGCTTTTTGGCACGCATCTGGCCAGCGATTTGCTCCAGCACCTTCGCACCGGAAACCTGATGCGGCAGCGCGGTGATCACGGCGCTGCCATCCTCTTTGTGCCAGACCGCACGCATACGCACCGAACCTTTACCCGATTCGTACATTTTGCGGATTTCATGACGCGGCGTGATGATCTCAGCTTCCGTCGGGAAATCAGGCCCCTGCACGAATTCCAGCAGGTCTTCGAGTGAGCTGTTCGGTTTCTCAAGCAATGCCACCGCAGCGGCGGCCACTTCACGAATGTTATGCGGCGGAATATCGGTCGCCATCCCGACCGCAATGCCGGTCGTCCCGTTAAGCAGAATATTTGGCAGACGCGCAGGCAGCATTTTCGGCTCCTGCATCGTGCCATCAAAGTTCGGCACATAATCGACCGTACCCTGACCTAATTCGCGTAACAGAACTTCAGCATATTTTGACAGGCGCGATTCGGTATAACGCATCGCCGCAAAGGATTTCGGGTCATCCGGCGCGCCCCAGTTTCCCTGTCCGTCGACCAGCGGATAGCGGTAAGAAAACGGCTGCGCCATCAGTACCATGGCTTCATAGCAGGCGCTGTCGCCATGCGGATGATATTTACCCAGCACATCACCGACGGTACGCGCGGATTTTTTGAATTTGGCGTTATTACTCAGGCCCAGTTCGGACATCGCGTAAATAATACGGCGCTGCACCGGCTTGAGCCCGTCACCGATAAACGGCAGCGCGCGGTCCATGATGACGTACATGGAATAGTTGAGATAGGCGTTCTCAGTAAACGTGTGCAGAGCTAAACGCTCTGTTCCGTCATGAGTCATTTCGCTCATTGATGTTTAATCCTCAGACCCGTGGCGTTATCGTTTTGGAAATTAAGGAAGCTTGCACCCGCAGGCGCGCAATGTCCGCTGCCGCGAGGCAATGATGTCCGCGATAGTACATCATCTGCCGTATGACTGTCACAGTTGCTGTGTTTATGCCTTATTTTTAAACAGTTATTCCACAACAAAATGGTTAAATTGCCGCGCTATTTCTTTAATTATTGCATCTGAGTCAATAGTCTTATGCGCAATATCACATTTTTCGGCCATGCAGAGTTGAGTACACTGGGTGATAACAGCCTGACAACCAGAATTTAAGAATTCCCCATAAGGAAAAAGCATGAGTAATATCCTGATTATCAATGCCGGTAAGACCTTTGCCCACTCCAAAGGCGCGCTGAATAACAGCCTGACCGAGGTCGCCGGCAGCTTCCTGCGCGACAAAGGTCACGACGTGCGCGTGACTGTTCTTGAAGACGGTTACGACGTGCAGACCGAAATCGAAAGTTATCTGTGGGCCGACGCCATCATTTATCAGCAACCGGGCTGGTGGATGGGCATGCCGTGGACGCTGAAAAAATACATTGATGAAGTGTTCACCGAAGGCCACGGCAAGCTGTATGCCAGCGATGGCCGTACCCGTTCCGATCAGTCGAAAAAGTACGGTTCCGGCGGCCTGTTGCACGGCAAATGCTACATGTTGTCCGTGACATGGAACGCGCCTTTAGAAGCATTCGAAGATAAAGAACAGTTCTTCCACGGCGTCGGCGTTGACGGCGTTTACATGGCACAGCACAAAGCCAATCAGTTTATCGGCCTCGATACGCTGCCAACCTTTATGTGTAACGACGTGATCAAACAACCTGATGTGGAAGGTGATTTCGCGCGCTACCGTGCTCACCTTGAAAATGTATTCGGTCAGGCTTAAGGTTGAGGGTCACCCGGGAAAGAGGTTTTTATGATCACTGTTATTGCTGAAATCAAAGTAAAACCAGGCCGTCGCGATTCGGTCATGGAAAAAATTACAGCACTGCTGCCCAGCGTTCTCGCTGAGAAAGGCTGCCATCGTTATGAGCCTTACGTGGATTTCAACGGACAGATCCCCTGGCGCAAAACCGTGCCAGATTCCATTTTCATGCTGGAAGACTGGGAAAGCCTGGCGCATCTCGAAGCGCATCAGCAGGCTGAGCATATGGACAGGCACCGCGAAAATATCAAAGCAGACGTACTGGATGTGGTGATCCACATTATTGAGAAAGCCTGATTTCCTGAACTTCTGTCGATTCAGAAACAAAAATGCCGGCGCTGCAAAGCGTCCGGCATTTTTTATGGCAGCGGCGAAAGGATCAGACGTCCAGTTCGGCGGTATCGCCTTTTTCCTGCAACCAGTTACGGCGATCTTCAGAACGTTTCTTCGCCAGCAACATATCCATCATACGCAGCGTCTGATCGATATCATCTTCGTCGATCGTCAGTTGCACCAGACGGCGGGTATTCGGATCGAGCGTGGTTTCGCGCAGCTGCAACGGGTTCATTTCACCCAGCCCTTTAAAGCGCTGTACGTTCGGCTTGCCTTTCTTACGTTTCAGTTGCTCCAGCACGCCTTCTTTTTCCTGTTCATCCAGCGCATAGAACACTTCTTTGCCCAGATCGATACGGTATAACGGCGGCATCGCCACATACACATGACCGCCACGCACCAGGGATCGGAAGTGACGAACAAACAGCGCGCACAGCAAGGTGGCGATGTGCAAGCCGTCGGAGTCCGCATCCGCCAGGATACAGATTTTGCCGTAACGCAGCTGGGTCAGATCTTCGCTGTCCGGATCGATACCGATCGCCACAGAAATATCGTGCACTTCCTGCGAGGCCAGCACTTCATCGGAAGAGACTTCCCAGGTGTTGAGGATCTTACCTTTGAGCGGCATGATCGCCTGATATTCACGATCGCGCGCCTGTTTGGCAGAACCGCCCGCGGAATCCCCTTCCACCAGGAACAGTTCAGTCATGTTCAGATCTTGTGACGTACAGTCAGCCAGTTTACCCGGCAGCGCAGGGCCGCTGGTCAGTTTCTTACGCACAACTTTTTTGGCCGCGCGCAGACGACGCTGGGCACTGGAAATGCACAGTTCCGCCAGCTGTTCTGCCGCCTGAACGTTCTGGTTCAGCCACAGACTGAAGGCATCTTTCACCACGCCGGAAACAAAGGCCGCGCACTGACGTGAAGACAAACGTTCTTTAGTCTGACCGGCGAATTGCGGATCCTGCATTTTTACCGACAGCACATAGGCACAGCGTTCCCAGATATCTTCCGCAGACAACTTCACGCCGCGCGGCAGAATATTGCGGAATTCGCAAAACTCACGCATGGCATCGAGCAGGCCCTGACGCAGGCCGTTAACATGCGTACCGCCCTGCATCGTTGGGATCAGGTTGACGTAGCTTTCAGTCAGCAGTTCGCCGCCTTCCGGCAGCCATAACAGCGCCCAGTCTACCGCTTCGGTATCCCCGGCAAAGGCACCGACAAAGGCTTTTTCAGGCAGAGTAATCAGGCCGTTAACCGCTTCCATCAGGTAATCAGTCAGACCATCGTCATAACACCAGCGTTGCTCGGTGTTATTCACTTTATCTTTGAACAGGATTTCCACGCCCGGACACAGTACGGCTTTGGCTTTCAGCAAATGACTGAGGCGGCTGACTGAAAAACGCGGGCTGTCGAAGAAGCTGCCGTCAGGCCAGAAATGCACGCTGGTTCCGGTGTTGCGCTTACCGCAGGTCCCGGTAACGTGCAAATCCTGCACTTTATCGCCATTTTCAAACGCCATTTCATACACTTCGCCGCCGCGTTTTACCGCCACTTCGACACGTTTGGATAAGGCGTTAACCACCGAGATCCCCACGCCATGCAGGCCGCCGGAAAACTGGTAATTTTTGTTGGAGAATTTACCGCCTGCGTGCAGACGGCAGAAGATCAGTTCGACCGCCGGAACGCCTTCTTCCGCGTGGATATCCACCGGCATGCCGCGACCGTCATCAATGACTTCGAGAGACTGATCTTCGTGAAGGATCACTTCAATGCGTTTGGCATGGCCAGCTAATGCTTCATCCACGCTGTTATCAATAACTTCCTGACCGAGATGGTTTGGCCGGGTCGTATCGGTGTACATGCCCGGACGGCGGCGCACCGGTTCGAGTCCGCTGAGGACCTCTATGGAATCCGCGTTATAAGTTGATTGGCTCATCGTTGATTATTCGTGGCTCATAGGTTTGTGGGCTAACGATACAGTATGTGGGCGGGTGGAAGCAGTGGCAGCAAGCAGACGCTATAAATCCGGGGGAAAAAGTCACCCTGACGATGTTAGTCTGCGGCCAGTTCCAGGAAATCTACAATCGGCGAAAAATAGCGTTCAAAGCCGACAAATGCATGATTCCCCTCGGGTTCAACCGTCTGGCGACAGGTGGTGTAATACGCCACAGCCTGACGGTAATCGAGAATTTCATCGCCCGTTTGCTGCAGTAACCAGAGTAAATCCGGCGACTCCAGCGGTTCGACCTGCATGACTTTCAGATCGTAAACGTGGCGTGACTCTAACACATATTGCTGGCCGGTGTAGGGGTTCTCGTTTTGCCCGAGGAAGTCAATCAGCAGCTCGTAAGGCTTCACGGCGGGATTCACCACCACGGCTGGCACAGCAAAACATTGCGACAACCAGGTAGCGTAATAGCCGCCAAGCGAGGAGCCGACAATACCCAGTTTTTTACCCGCATTGCTAATCACCAGACTCTCAAGTTCTTCAGCCGCATCGGCCGGATAAGGCGGTAATTGCGGGATAATCATATTGATATGGGGATGATTGACCGATAGCCAGTTTTTTAACGCCGTGGCTTTCGCCGAGTTTGGAGAACTGTTGAATCCGTGCAGGTAAAGTAAGGTGTTCATTCGTAGCCGTCCGACTCCGTGTCAGGATGAAACTCGCTGGTTTCCAGACGGAAGACTTCAGTCTCCACACGGCCATCCGGATACAAATCAAGGTAGCGCCAACCCGGCGCAACGGTATCAATCGTGAAATTGGTGCAGTGCGGTTTGAACTGTACGCAGGTCGACGGCGTCGCGTAAAGACGGCGGCCATACCAGTCGAGATCCAGTTCCTGATGAATATGTCCGCACAAAAGCGTATTCACTTTCGGGTAATTCACCAGCGTGTTCGCCAGCATATGCGCATTGCGCAGGCTGTGCTGATCAAGCCATGTACAGCCTGAAGGCAGCGGATGGTGATGCAACATCAGCAGCGTGAAACGATCGGGACAGGCATTCAGGCAGCGTTCCATCCATTCCAGCTGATAGTCGCTCAGCTCGCCGTGCGGCACACCGAACACCTGCGTATCAAGCAGGATAATTTGCCAGTGTTCACCGAGCAGAACGTGTTTCGAAGGGCTGATCCCCGCATCCTGCAAAGCATTCACCATCGCAGGCTGGAAATCATGGTTGCCCGGCAGCCAGACGCAGGGCGCTGTCAGCTCGCTGATACCGCGGGCAAACTGGTGATAGGCTTCCACCGACTGATCCTGTGCCAGGTCACCTGTTGCCGCGATAATATCGACTTCGCGCTGTTGCGCTTTGATGGCGTCCAGCACTGCGCGATAGCTGTTGAACGTATTCACGCCTAACAACGTTTCATCTTCACCGGCAAAAAGATGGGTATCAGTAATCTGTAGAATCCTGACTTTGGCCCCATTCACCAAAGGCAGTGTAAACAGGCTTTCCAAATCGTTTCCTTTGTTGTTGAAGTCTGTCTAACAAACCGGAATTGCCATCGCTCCGTGCGCAAGGCAATAACGCAGCCAATCCGCAAGGAACTGGTTAATTTGATGCTTTTCATCACGCTGATGCAACTTTTTATTCGGATAATCATAACGTGCTTTGAAGCGAAAGATCTGCTGACTCGCACACACTTCGGCCACCATCGCATCATGATACAGACGCACGGTGAGCGAAGGCAGGCTCCAGTAACTCACTGCCGGTGCGGTCTGTTTGATTTCTATCAGAGAGGTATAACGCGTTGATTCGAGGATCGTCAGGCAATACGTTGCGCTACTCACCTGATATGTCACCGTTTCACCAGGTTCATCGGTGCGTGGCATCAAACGGCGCAATTGTGCAAAATTAGTTTCACACAATCTCATCATTTCAGGGAAATCAGGGGTATAGCGCTTAATCATTAGTTGGCCCACTCTTTTCTCAGGGATTCATGGTGCAGCTGCAGCCATTGCAGGGCAATCACTGACGCCGCATTGTCTATCGCTCCTTCTTCCACCCAGCGGTAAGCCTGTTCGCGGCTGACCACATGTACCCGGATGTCTTCATTCTCTGCTTCCAGACCGTGAATTCCTTCTGCCGTCGTGGCATCGACTTCACCAACCATAATGGAAAGACGCTCGCTGGTTCCGCCCGGACTTGCCAGGTAATTCACAGCCGGTTTACAGCGCTTCACCACAATGTTCGCTTCCTCGAGTGCTTCGCGGCGGGCAACATCTTCAACTGTCTCGCCCTCTTCAATGATACCGGCGACCATCTCCAGAAGCCAAGGGGTATCACTGGAATCCAAAGCAGGGATGCGGATCTGTTCGATCAGCACAACTTCATCCCTTTGCGGATCATAAGGTAATAGTACGGCGGCATGGCCGCGCTCAAAAACTTCGCGGACAACTTCTCCGCTCATTTCCCCATTAAACAGCCGATGGCGAAACCGATATGCAATAATAGAAAAAAAACCTTTATATCGCGTCTCACGTGCAATAATTTCTACATCATCTTTGCCGAAAGTAACCGGTGACCGTTTAAATGAAGACATGGAATGTTTCCTTATCCCTCATAAAGGTAATTTATCGCCCTTTGAGGTCAATTTGATGAAAATGCGTTAATAATAATCAAGGTTGTTTGTGATAGATTTAGGCTCATTCACTCGGGAAGGCACGTTAAGCCAACCGCCCCGCTAGCCTGACTCTGCTAGAATCCGCGTCTATTGGTTAATTTGACTGCGCCACCATACATAACAACATTGCTGCACAACAAGGAATGCAAATGAAGAAACTGCTCCCCCTTCTCATCGGACTCAGCCTGGGCGGCTTCAGTACGATAAGCCAGGCCGAAAACCTGATGCAGGTCTATCAGCAAGCCAGGACAAGTAACCCGGACCTGCGCAAATCTGCTGCTGACCGGGATGCTGCATTCGAAAAAATTAACGAAAGCCGCAGTCCTTTATTACCGCAACTCGGATTGGGTGCGGATTACAATTACACCAATGGCTACCGTGATGCGAATGGCGTTAACAGCGACGTTGGCAGCGCCAGCCTGCAATTAACGCAAACCATCTTTGATATGTCAAAATGGCGCGCCCTGACGCTGCAGGAAAAAACGGCCGGTATTCAGGATGTGTCTTATCAGACGGATCAACAATCGCTGATCCTCAACTCCGCGACGGCTTATTTCAACGTATTGAGTGCGATTGATTCACTCTCCTACACCGAAGCGCAGAAACAGGCTATTTACCGTCAGCTGGATCAAACCACTCAGCGTTTTAACGTGGGTCTGGTCGCGATTACCGACGTTCAGAACGCCCGTTCACAATACGACACCGTATTGGCTAACGAAGTGACGGCCCGTAATAACCTGGATAACGCGCTGGAATCCCTGCGTCAGGTTACCGGGATGTATTACCCGCAACTGTCTTCCCTGAATGTCGATAACTTCAACACCACGCGTCCGCAACCGGTCGCCACGCTGTTGAAAGAAGCCGAAAGCCGCAACCTGAGCTTGCTGTCTGCGCGTTTGTCACAGGATCTGGCTCGTGAACAAATCCGTTATGCTGAAACAGGCCACATGCCAACGGTTGATCTGACGGCCTCAACCGGTATCAGTAATACCAAGTACCACGGTGACAAAACGGGTGGCTCTTCCAGCTATCAGGACGCCGATGCGGGTCAGAACAAGATTGGGCTGAGCTTCTCCCTGCCATTGTACAGTGGCGGTTCTGTCACCTCTCAGGTGAAACAGGCGCAGTACAATTTTGTGGGTGCCAGCGAGCAGCTTGAAAGCGCGCACCGCAGCGTCGTGCAGACCGTTCGTTCTTCCTTCAACAACATCTCGGCCTCGATCAGCAGCATCAACGCGTATAAACAAGCCGTTGTTTCTGCACAGAGTTCTTTAGATGCGATGGAAGCCGGTTACCAGGTCGGTACCCGTACAATCGTTGATGTGCTGGATGCCACCACCACGCTGTATAACGCCAAACAACAGCTTTCCAGCGCACGTTACACGTACCTGATTAACCAGCTGAACATCAAATCGGCACTGGGTACGCTCAACGAAAGCGACCTGCTGGCACTGAATGGTACTCTGGGTAAACCCGTTCCAACCGCACCGGATCAGGTTGCACCAGAAACGCCAGATCAGGATGCCGCAGCAGACGGTTACGGTAATAAAACCGCCACTGCGCCTGCACCACGCGCTCAGAACGCCAGTGCAACAACCGCAACCACAACACCGAAGAAAAGTGGCAATCCTTTCCAGAACTGATTCTGAAAAGTCCCCCGCATTTCCATCAAGGCAGCCTGAAAAGGCTGCTTTTTTTTGTCTGCGTCACGCCGCTCTGTAAAGTCTCGTAACAATTGCCTGTCGCTGCTTTAACAATCACCCGCTTTCCCCTATTCTTAGTCCCTACTGGGAAAGGGCAAAAAAGCCCTATACATGGGATAAGAACGATGAAACGGACACAACGCGTTAACCTGGCTACCTTCCGTAAATCATGGCGTAGCTCTCGAATCACTCCTGTCGCACTGGCAGTCAGCGCCGTCTTTATGCTGGCTGGCTGTGAGAAAACCGATGAAACCGTTTCTCTGTATCAGAATGCGGATGACTGCTCAAAAGCCAATCCTTCCGGCAGTGCGCAGTGTGTTGCCGCCTATGACGCAGCGAAACAGGAAGCGGCAAAAACCGCACCAAAATACGCCAGCCGTGAAGACTGTATCGCTGAATTCGGCGAAGGCCAGTGTACTCAGGCTCCGGCGCAGTCAGGCGTCGCAACGGCCGAAAACCAGAGCAGCGGTGGCAGCATGTGGATGCCACTGATGGCAGGTTACATGATGGGCCGGATGATGAGCGGTGGCGGTTATGCGCAACAGCCATTGTTCAGCTCAAAAAACCCGGCCAGCCCGGCGAACGGTAAGTTCGTTGATGCGACCGGTAAAAACTACGGCCCGGCAACCGCGGGTGGCCGTACCATGAACGTGCCGAGAACCGCGATGGCGCCGAAACCCGCCGTGACCAACACCATTACCCGTGGCGGTTTTGGCGACAGCGTGGCAAAACAAACCTCAATGCAGCGCACCTCTTCCGCCACGACACGCAGCCCTGGCCGCAGCATGGGTGGCTAAGAGATACCGATGAAACGTTTACCCATTAACGAGCGCCCGGGCTGGCGCGAAAAAGCCACGGAGTTTGGCTTCAACTTCCACACTATGTATGGCGAACCGTACTGGTGTGAAGATGCGTATTACCAGTTCACGCTGGCGCAGATTGAAGAGATCGAAGACGCGACGGCGGAGATTCATCAGATGTGCCTGAAGGTCGTTGAGCGCGTGGTAAATGACGACAAGCTGATGGCGAAATTCCAGATCCCGAAACACGTCTGGGAATTTGTCCGCAGTTCATGGCGCACGCAACAGCCTTCCCTGTATTCACGTCTGGATCTGGCTTACGACGGCGTCAATCCGCCGAAGCTGCTGGAAAATAACGCCGATACGCCGACCTCTTTGTATGAAGCGGCCTTCTTCCAGTGGCTGTGGCTTGAAGATCAGATTGCGGCAGGCAATTTGTCGCAGGACGCGGATCAGTACAACAGCCTGCAGGAAAAGCTGATTGAACGTTTTGCCGAGCTGAAAAATCAGCATGGTTTCTCCTTGCTGCACATCGCCTGCTGTCAGGACACCGAAGAAGATCGCGGCACCGTGCAATATCTGCAGGACTGCGCACTGGAAGCAGAACTGGCCAGCGAATTCCTGTTTATCGAGGAAATCGGTCTGGGGGAACGCGGACAATTCACCGACACGCAGGATCAGGTGATTTCTAACCTGTTTAAACTGTATCCGTGGGAATTCATGTTCCGCGAAGTCTTCGCGACCAAGCTGGAAGATGCCGGTGTACGCTGGCTGGAACCGGCCTGGAAAGCCATTCTGTCGAATAAAGCTTTGCTGCCGTTGTTATGGGAAATGTTCCCGGATCACCCGAATCTGTTACCGGCTTATTTTGCCGAGGATCCGCATCCGGAACTCGATCACTACGTGGTGAAGCCGCTGTTTTCCCGCGAAGGCGCGAACATTAAAGTCATCGAGAAAGGCCAGGAAGTCGCCCGTGTGGATGGCCCGTATGGCGCTGAAGGCATGATTGTGCAACAGTTCCATCCGCTGCCAGTGTTTGAAGGCAGTTACACCTTGATCGGCAGCTGGCTGGTCAACGATCAGCCGTGCGGGATCGGCATCCGTGAAGATAAGGCGCTGATCACGCAGGATCTGTCACGTTTCTATCCGCATACTATTGTCGGATAAAAAAACTAAAAAGGATAATGAGAAAAATCATTATCCTTTTTATTCAGCAAATTAGCCTACCTGAACGGAAAGCATCGAAAGTGATGCCATCACGATCCCGTCCGTTGGCTGCGTGATCGGTTCAGCACCATCCCATGCCCCTAAAACATACAGTAATGGCAGATAATGATCCGGAGACGGATTCGATAATGCACCGCCTTCATGTTCCATAAACTTCACCAGAGGATGATCTTTCGCCTCGCCCTTCCAGGTCAGATTCTCTTTCACAAATGTCTCGAAAGATGTCGCCCACGGATAAGCTTCGGCGTCGCCGCCCCATTTCACCATGCGCAGGTTATGCACCACGTTACCGCTGGCGACAATCATCACGCCTTCGTCACGCAGGGCCGCGAGTTTCCGGCCTAATTCATAGTGGTATTCCGGCGGCTGCGTGCCGTCGATACTCAGCTGGATCACCGGAATATCCGCGTCAGGATACATCTTGATCAGCACACCCCAGGTTCCGTGGTCAAACCCCCACTCGCTGGTATCAGCCACCACATTCACCGGACTGAGCAATTCCTGAACCCGTTTCGCCAGCGCCGGTGAACCCGGTGCCGGATAGCGCTTGTCAAACAGCGCCTGCGGAAAACCGCCAAAATCATGAATGGTGCGCGGGCTTTCCATTGCCGTTACTGCAGTGCCGCGAGTGAACCAGTGAGCTGACACGGCCAGAATCGCCTTCGGACGCGGCAATGTTTCGCCCAGAGCATGCCAGGCACGGGTATAAATATTATCTTCCAGCACGTTCATCGGGCTGCCGTGGCCTAAGAAAAGTGCGGGCATACGTTGAGTTGTCATCATGAATTCCTTACCGCAAATAAAAGGGAGAGGGCCGGTGAGTGACCTGCCGCGTGATGACAATACGGTACTCTTTTTGATGAACGCTGACAGCCGGATAACTGTGAAGGAGATATTCAATAAATTTGATGAAAAGAATCAAAGCAGGCGGGACAGAATGATATGCAAAGACTCATTTTGGCAATAACAGGCAATAAAAAGCAAAAAGGCCGCATCAGCGGCCTTTTCTGTTACGCACAACCGGTCATTCAGCTTGCCTGACGGGTCTGCGCCTGACGATAGGCCACCAGATCGGCGATGGTCACTACCGGCATATTATGCTGACGGGCAAAGACAATCACTTCAGGCGCATGCGCCATGCTGCCGTCGTCATTAGTCAGCTCACACAGTACGCCGAAAGGCTTCAGGCCTGCGAGAACCGCCAGATCAACCGACGCCTCAGTGTGACCACCACGGGTCAGTACACCACCGGCCTGGGCGCGCAGCGGGAAGATATGCCCCGGACGGTTCAGGTCAGAAGGTTTCGCGCCATCTTTGATTGCCGCACGAATCGTCGTGATACGGTCGGCAGCAGAAACGCCGGTGGTTACACCTTCAGCCGCTTCAATAGTCACGGTAAATGGCGTCTGGAACGGGCTGGAGTTGTTCTCAACCATCATGGGCAAATCGAGCTTTTTGCGGCTGTCTTCGTTCATGGTCAGGCACACAATACCGCTGCCGTGGCGAATGGTCAGCGCCATTTGCTCAACGGTCATGTTTTCAGCAGCAAAGATTAAATCGCCTTCGTTTTCACGGTCTTCGTCATCCAGTACCAACACACCTACGCCATTACGCATGGCGTCAAGGGCACGCTCAACACGTTCAGCAGATGTACCGAATTCGGAAAGTAGGGTCTGATTCATGGTAAAAATAACCTCATGTTCTGTATGTGGATTACCAGAATCAGGGCGTCTTGAGGAGGCTAGCTGAGGCAGCCAGATGGCGTGCTACAGTTATGAAAAATAACGCAGCGGGCAATATTTGCCCGGCTTGAATCGTTACTCTCTCCCATCCGGACTTTAACCGTCGGCCCCGGAATTACACCGGATCTGCTGACCTCTAACCCCGAAGGATTGAGCGCTCGCGGGCTTCCACATGGAAGGGATGATGATCCTTCCTATATTCCGTGGTTTACCGCCGGTGGGGACTTTCACCCCGCCCTGAGAATAAGCAAAACAACTATAGCGCCAATAAATGAGCAGAGCAATCCTGTGGTTTGGCCAATTAGTGCCCCTGAAGGTTTATAGAAACCGCGTCAGCGATTACACTAAGGAAAAGCACCTCCTTCGAGAAAAGGAAATAACATGATTGACCCGAAAAAAATTGAACAAATTGCCCGCCAGGTTCACGAATCTATGCCTAAAGGCATCCGTGAGTTTGGTGAGGATGCGGAGAAGAAAATCCGTCAGGTATTGCAGGCGCAGTTCAGCCGCATGGATTTAGTCAATCGCGAAGAGTTTGACGTTCAGACCCAGGTTTTACTGCGTACCCGTGAAAAACTGGCTGTACTGGAACAGCGTCTTGCTGCGCTGGAAGGCAAGCTGACTGAAGCGGAAAAGCCACAAGATCCGGCCTGATTATTGCGAAGAGTCTCATCAGAAAAGGCCTGCTGAGCAGGCCTTTTTGCTGTGCGAAATCGGCGTTACCGTACATGAAGTACCGTTTTGGCCCGTGGCAGTAACAGCCACAATCCCGCAAACACTACAACCGCATACAGCGCTTTCCAGCCGACCATCGCCAGCAATCCGCAGCATAATACAGCGCCCAGCATCGCCATCCATTTCGAGCGACCTGCCAGGATCCGGATCCCCGCAAGCATACATAATAGATAAATCAGAATGAAAATCCCGTTAGCATAAGTGATCAGCGCGCCGAGCGGCAGATGCAGCCAGTAAATCAGCAACGTAAAGAACGCGCAGCAACCCACCACCAGATTTAGCGCGGGTACCGGCACCTGCTGAGCAGAAAGCTGTGCCAGTTTACTTTGCGGCTTAAGCTGCGCCTGTGACCACACCAGCCGGGAAAAACTCTGAGTATAGATATTTACGCTGGCAAAACACGCCAGATAGCCAATGATGCAGGCGATCCACAGCGCTTTTTGTCCGAAGAGCTGCACGACGATCCCCGGCAATGACGCCCCGGCCTCCCGCCCTTCTCCCCAGGCATGAAATTTCAACACCGCCACCGTACATCCCCAGTACACTGCGCCAGCCACCAGCATGCCGATCAATAATGCGCGCGGGAAATCCCGTTCCGGATGGCGGAATTCGGTCGCCAGATGCGCGAAAGCCTCCAGCCCGACGAAACACCAGAACATCACCGCCAGCGCATCAAACAGGTTCGATGGCGAGACGTCACGCACCGGAGGCAGCGGGATTTCAGGCAAAGAAATATCCCCTTTCCACCAGATTGCTACTACCAGCGCGATCACCAGAAACGCGATAATCGTCTGAATATTGGCACTTGACCCGGCACTGCGTGTGCCGAGGAACCAGATGAAAAAAAGCGTACCAAGCTGCACCAGCAGCAGGTTTGTGCTGCTCCAGCCAAAGGCCGCCTGCCAGAAACCGGCAGCAATATGCAGCGCAGCGGGCAACCCGACCGGAATAACTGACAGGAATAACCAACCGGTGACCCGCGCCATATGTGGCCCGAACGCTTTGCCGACAAAATGCGCTGCGCCCCCCGCGCTGGGGAAATGCCGGCCAAGCGCGGCAAATCCGATGGCTATTGGAAACACCAGCAGGATCAGCACCGGCCACGCCCACAGGCTGTCGTTTTGCGCCAGCTGAGCCGCCAGTGCAGGCACCGCGAAGACACCGGTCCCGAGTAAGGAGGTCGAAAGCAGCCCGACGCCCTGCGCCAGACTCAGTTCCTGTTTTAATCCGCTCACAACAGCGTCACTTCCGTTTTCGTCATGGATAGAAAAATCAAAAAGAAAAGGGCTTATCAGATAAGCCCTTCGTTGCAGATAACCTGATTAAGGCGGAGGAAATCAGTCCTGCGATTTGATTTGATTGATGATTTTGGTGGTAGAAAGACCATCTTCAAAATTCAGTACGCGCACTTCGCCGCCATTCGCCCAAACTTCCTGACAACCGGCAATTTGCTCAGGCTTATAGTCGCCGCCTTTCACCAGCAGATCCGGCAAGATGCCGGCGATCAAACGCTGCGGGGTATCTTCTTCGAAAGACACCACCCAGTCGACAGCGCCCAGCGCGCCCAGCACGATCATCCTGTTTTGCAACGTATTCACCGGCCGGGTTTCGCCTTTCAGGCGTTTGGTCGAGGCATCACTGTTAACCGCGACAATCAGACGGTCGCCCAGTTTACGGGCGTTCGCCAGATAAGAAACGTGTCCGGCATGCAGAATGTCGAAGATGCCGTTGGTCATCACGACTTTCTCACCGCGCTGACGCGCCATCGCCACGGCCGCTTTCAACTGTTCTTCATTCATCACGCCAAAGCCGACGTCTGAACGTCCGCCGATAGCATTTTCCAGTTCAACCGGAGAAACGGTAGAGGTGCCGAGTTTCCCCACCACCACACCGGCGGCAGCGTTCGCCAGGAAGCAGGATTCCTCCAGCGTATTACCAGCGGCCAGGGCAGCAGCAAGTGTGCCGATCACCGTGTCACCGGCACCGGTCACGTCATACACTTCCTGCGCCTGCGTCGGCATATGGAATGGCGCTTTGCCCGGCTGCAACAAGGTCATACCGTGTTCAGAACGGGTTACCAGAAGCGCAGACAGTTCGAAATCGGCAATCAGCTGCATACCGCGGGTGACAATTTCATCTTCGTTTTTACAACGACCCACAACGGCTTCGAATTCGGACAGATTGGGCGTCAGTAAAGTCGCACCACGGTAACGTTCGAAATCAGATCCTTTAGGATCAACCAGCACCGGTACGCCGGCTTTTCTCGCCAGTTGGATCATTTTCTGCACTTCAGTCAGTGCACCTTTGGCGTAGTCTGACAGCACCAGTGCGCCACTTTGTGGTAAAGCCTGTTCGATCTTGGTCAGCATTGGCTGGAGATCAACACCTTCAAAACCTTCTTCAAAGTCGAGGCGGATCAGTTGCTGGTTACGGGACAAAATACGCAGTTTAGTGATGGTCGGATGCGTGGATAACGCCACGAAATCGCAGTTTACTTTCACTTCTGCCAGACGCTCACTCAGGGCACGCGCAGCATCGTCTACGCCGGTCAGACCGATCAGACGTGAGGAAGCACCGAGAGACGAAATGTTCATCGCCACGTTAGCTGCACCGCCAGGTCGCTCTTCGATGGTACTGACCTTCACCACCGGCACCGGAGCTTCCGGAGAAATACGATTGGTCGGGCCATACCAGTAGCGGTCTAACATTACATCACCGACGACCAGCACACCTGCGCGGTGAAAATCAGGCAAAGTCACTTTCATCCCAAGACTCCAAAACAGATAAATCAAATCGGGTAAACACAATGCGCCGGATAATATCACAAGCGCCTGTTACCCGAATAAAAACCCTCAGCCAAGCCAGTTTGCCCAGCTGGCGCGGATTTGTGCGCGCTCAGTGGCAAAGCTGTCTGCGGCCACTTTCCCGCTGTGTTCCTGCAACGCCAGATGATGAATTTCATCGCGCAATGTCACGTAAGCCTGCGTCAGATGGCGTGCTTCCTCTTCCGGCATGATGTCATGTCGCGCCATCAGTTCGAAAATCCGCACGTTATCAGACCAGCGGGTCAGTTTCGGCTCATCATGCGCGAAACGCAGAACCAGATATTGTGCGATGAATTCAATATCCGTTATGCCACCCGGATCGGCTTTCAGATCAAACTCGTCGGCTCTTTTGCTGCCCAGATGGGCATACATTTTCTCGCGCATTTCACGGACTTCCTTACGCAAGCCGTCGGCATCGCGCTGGCGGCAAAGAATGTCGCGACGCGTGGCATTAAATTGCTGCGTCAGTTGCGGATCACCATAAACCACACGCGCGCGAACCAGCGCCTGATGCTCCCATGTCCAGGCTTCGTTGGCCTGATAATCCGCAAAAGCTTCGATGGTGCTGACCAGCATGCCGGAGGCACCGGAAGGCCGCAGACGCGGGTCAACCTCATAAAGAATGCCTGACGACGTACGGGTGCTGAATAAATGCATGATGCGCTGCGCCAGCCGCAGATAAAACTGACGCCCGTCAATGCTGCGTTCGCCGTCGGTCATGACTTCCGGCGCGCAATCGAGCAGGAAGACCAGATCCAGATCCGAGCTGTAACCCAGCTCCCAGCCACCGAGTTTTCCGTAACCCACCACGGCAAAACCGCGCCCTTCACGGTGCTGAAGATGGGTTGGCTGACCGTATTTTACGACCATTTGTTCCCACGCCTGTTGCACCACAACGTCGAGAATGGCCTCCGCAAGGTAGGTTAAATGGTCACTGACTTTCATCACCGGCAACGCACCGGAAATATCCCCGGCCGCGATACGCAAATGCTGTGCCTGTTTGAACTGGCGCACGGCTTCAAGCTGTTGTTCTTCGTCTTCGGTTGGCACCCGCATCAGATATTGCCGCAGTTCATCACGGTACGCGCCCGGCTCAATCGGCTGGTAAAGCGTGCGCGGGTCGAGCAGTTCGTCGAGCAATAAAGGATGACGCGCAAGTTGCGTCGCCACCATCGGCGAGGCAGCGCACAGACGTATTAACTGTTTGAGCGCACCGGGATATTCCACCAGCAGCTCGATATACGTCGTGCGCGTGACGATATTGAGCAGCAACTGCATCAGGCGCTGTAACGTCACATCCGCATTTTTATAGGTGCAGACCTGGGCCAGTAAACGCGGCATCAGCAAATCCAACTGATCACGCCCACGTGGCCCTATCGTGCGTTTATCCACGTCACGGCGAAAATCAGCAATCTGATGTAAAACATGCCGTTGCGCATTTTCGTCAAGTTGCGGCACCAGCGGAGCCAGCTCGTCAGGCTCAAGCGTATCAATCCATAAACTGCTGAACCGGGAGAGTTGCACGTCATCTTCGGCATCTGGCGTGTCATCGCCAATCAGATCGTTAAATACCGAGCGTACGGCCTGCATGTGAGCATTCACTGCATCCAGAAGCTGCGGCCAGCCAGCGTAATTCATCCCCCACGCCAGACGCGCCTGATTCAGCTCATCGGACGGTAAGGTTTGCGTTTGCTCGTCAGCAATGGCCTGCAACAGGTTTTCCAGACGTCGCAGGAACAGATAGCTGTTACGCAACTGCAACACCTGCTCTACCGGCAGCAGCCCCAGATTTTCCAGCGCCTGAAGCGTTGGCAACAACGCACGCTGCTGCAATGCCGGTTCACGACCGCCACGGATCAGCTGAAATACCTGCACGATAAATTCAATTTCACGAATACCGCCTGCGCCGAGTTTGATGTTGTCTTTCAGACCACGGCGGCGTACTTCGCGGGCGATCATGCCTTTCATGTTACGCAGGGACTGGATCACACTGAAATCGATATAACGGCGGAAGACAAAAGGCATCAGCATTTTACGCAATTCCTGACTGCTGATGTCCTCCGCGCCGCCCATCAGACGCGCTTTCACCATTGCGTAGCGTTCCCAGTCGCGCCCCTGTTCCTGATAATAATCTTCCAGTGCCGGGAAGCTCATCACCAGCGGGCCACTGTCGCCGAACGGACGCAAACGCATGTCCACGCGATAGACAAAACCGTCGATAGTGGGCTGATCCAGCGCTTTGATCAGACGCTGGCCGAGCCGGGTGAAAAATTGTGCGTTATCCAGTTCACGCCGACCGCCGCGTGTCTGGCCATTTTCCGGATAAGCAAAAATCAGGTCGATGTCCGATGAGAAATTCAGCTCGCCACCGCCGAGTTTGCCCATCCCGAGGATCAGCATTCTCTGCGGTTCCCCTGCGGCATTGACCGGCGTACCGAACTCGCGACAGCAAGCGGCATACAGCCAGTCACGGGCGCTGACAATCAATAATTCCGCCAGTTCACTCAGCTGGTGAAGCGTATCTTTTGCTTCGCTGGTTTGCGCGGACTGTGACCACGCAATGCGGGTCAGAATACGGCGGCGGAACAGACGCAAAGCTTTCATTAACCCGGCTTCGTCAGTCACCTGCGTCAGCGATTCATCCAGCCACTGACGGTAAAGTTGCCACTCCTGCGCCTGAGGGGGATTTTGGACAATTTCATGCCACCACTGCGGAAAAGCCAGCAAACTGTCCGTCATGAATTCACTGCTGCTCAGAACGGCCAGCTGTTCATCATCGGGGAGGGGCAGGTTTTCAGGATGTTCACGCCAGCGTTCAGGCAAACTCTGCGCGTGGCTTTGCAAAACAGAAGAAAGTGGCAACATGAAGTCAGATTCCTTGCAAAAAAAAGCCCGGGCAATTTGCCCAGGCTTATCAGTCAATTAACGAGGTTGTCCGTTTAACCAGAAAGCATCCATCATTACCGCGTGGGAACGGGCCGAATCCTCCCACGCATGTTGCTGCTGAACGATGGCCTGTTGCAGTTCCACCCAGCCGGCAATGTACGCGGCGACCTCTTTTTCAGGGTAAGCCCCGGCCAGCAAATGGAAAGTAATGATCTGGCGTTTCAGGCGTGCCAACTGGTCGCGATAGCCTTCTTCCGTCAGCGGTTGCGCAAAGGCTTCTTTCAGATCGGCGGCAGTGCGGCCGAGCATGATGTCAGCAAAGCGCTTGAAGGAACCTTCCAGTTTCTTCGCAGATTTATCATCAATAAACGGTGTCCAGCCTGATGTTACCAGCCACGAAGTAAGCACTAACTTGCATTTCAGATATGCCGCGCCGTAACAGATTTCCTGCGCATCCGCCGATTTCTGTTCCAGCGCCGGCACCAGATCGGTCAGCAAGTTACGCAGCTCAGATGAGGCCTTACGCGGCACCAGTCCGCCGAAAAGCACCAGAACCTGACGTACAGTTTCCACGGCCTGCAACACGGTCAGACGCGCGGTCTTATCGCCGCGAACCCACAATTCTTCGTGATATTGCCAGTGATCCAGCGCCAGTTCGAACATCGCAGACATGGCCTGTTCAACCGTGGCTTTCGCTTTCGCTTTAAACACCGGCAACGGTTTGATGTCACGCGCAGGATTGCCCTTCGCCAGATGATAACCACGCGCCGCCTTGCTGAAACCGCCCTGACGCAAACCGCCGTGAGCGCCAATTTCAGCCGCCAGCGCCAGTAAATCGGTGGTGTTGCCTTTTTTCAGTTCAAGCTCGATTTCGGCCAGTGGTTCGGTCAGTTCGCCGGCCACCACTTCGCCCTGATCTAACCCAAGTTCAATCTCGCTTTCGCCGTAAGTGATCACCCACTTCTCACGGGTGAAATCCGTGCGGAACAACGGTGCGAGTTCTTTCTGTAACGCAGCGGGTTTGCACCCTTCCGGCCAGATATCCTTCGGGAACGCGCTGAGTTTCAACACCGGCTTTTTCAGCTCAACGTTGTATTCAGGACGCTGATGCAGCCCCCCCACCACTTTTCCGCCGGTTTTGATGGTCATTTCATATTGATCGTCAAAACCACGGATACGCAAACCGATGTCGTGGGAACGTAAATAGTTTTCCGCAGTCTCAAAATAGATGTTGGTCAGTTTCGAAGGCGCGGTGTGCTCACTGTGAAAACCAGCGAGTTGCGAAGGTAATTCGGCGATTGCCGCCGGGGTGGCGATAAATTTTAATTCTATTTCTACGGTCATATGAGTCTTCACACCGATTCTTTGCTGCCAAAAGGGATTAACGCGTCGCTGCAATTCTATCATAAGCACAGCGCGCAAGCCGCATGTTGCGGGATTGTAAGATAGTTCTCATTCCGGTTTATACATTGCGTCGTCACACTGTTGCCCTTACTATCGGTCTCCAACTTTTAGTACCTGTATGAGTGCAATGGCCGGACAGTGGCGGTTGCCAGAAGACGTATCCCGATAAAACGGATCCACACTTCACGTTCCCTAAATTCACAAAGAAACGATGAAATAATGCAGAAATTACGCCTAATTGGTTTCGCTTTGCTTGGTTTAAGCATGACATGGGGCGCTCACGCTGATGAGAAGCGCTATATCTCCGACGATTTGATCACCTATATCCACAGCGGACCGGGTAATCAGTATCGCATCGTAGGCACCCTGAATGCCGGTGAAGAAGTCACCCTGCGCAGTGTCAACGACAGCACGAAATACGGTGAGATTGTTGACTCGAAAGGGAAAACAGCCTGGATCCCGCTTGATCAGTTAAGCAATGTGCCGAGCCTGCGTACCCGCGTTCCGGATCTGGAACAACAGGTGAAAACGCTGACCGACAAGCTGACCAATATTGATTCCAGCTGGAACCAGCGCACGGCACAAATGCAGGCCAAAGTGGCTTCCAGTGACGGTATTATCGATGGCCTGAAGAAAGAAAATCAGGACCTGAAAAATCAGCTGATCGTAGCGAAGAAGAAAGTTGACGCCGTGAATGTACAGCTCGACGACAAACAAAGAACCATTATTTTACAATGGTTTATGTATGGAGGCGGTGTCGCGGGTGTCGGTCTGGTGCTGGGTCTGGTGTTGCCACATCTGGTTCCGCGTCGCAGGAAAAAAGATCGCTGGATGAGCTGAAGGCTCAGCATCCTGAATCGTTTCCCTAAGGCACTTCGGTGCCTTTTCGTGTTTCCATCAATCAGGAAATCTTCAGCGCAACTTTGCTATGATGAAGACAGAGTCCTTTGGCTAATTTCAGGAGTTATCGCGTGGAGATTTACCTGGTCGGCGGCGCAGTCCGAGACAGTTTATTAAACCTGCCTGTGTCTGAACACGATTGGGTCGTGGTGGGCGCAACGCCTGAATATATGCTCGAAAATGGCTATCAGCAGGTGGGTAAAGATTTCCCGGTCTTCCTGCATCCGGTCACGCACGATGAATATGCGCTGGCCCGTACTGAGCGGAAATCTGGCTCCGGTTATAATGGTTTTACCTGTTATGCCGCGCCGGATGTCACGCTGGAACAGGATCTGATGCGTCGGGATCTGACCATCAATGCCATCGCTAAAAATCAGGACGGCGAACTTTTCGATCCTTACCACGGCCAGCGTGATATCGAACAGCGCCTGTTGCGCCACGTTTCCGATGCTTTCGGCGAGGATCCGCTGCGCGTTCTGCGCGTTGCCCGCTTTGCTGCACGCTTCGCGCATTTAGGCTTCACGGTCGCCCCGGAAACGCAGACGCTGATGCAACAGATGGCGGAAAGCGGCGAACTGGAAGCCCTGACACCGGAGCGTGTGTGGAAAGAAACCGAGAAAGCGTTGCAGACGCAGGATCCTCAGGTCTTTTTCCAGGTACTGCGCGATTGTGATGCCCTGAAAGTGTTGTTCCCTGAAATCGATGCGTTATTTGGCGTGCCTGCACCAGAGAAATGGCATCCGGAAATTGATACCGGCATACATACGCTGATGACGCTGAAGATCGCCAGCACTCTGACGCCTGACATCGATGTGCGTTTTTCGGCGCTTTGCCATGATTTGGGTAAAGCGCTGACGCCACCTCAGTTCTGGCCCGCCCATCACGGTCATGGCCCGGCAGGGGTGAAACTGGTGGAAAAACTCTGCCAGCGGCTGAAAGTGCCAACGCACATTCGTGATTTAGCGAAACTGGTCGCGGAGTTCCATGATCTGATTCATACCGTGAATAAACTGCGTCCGGAAACCCTGTTAAAATTGTTCGATACCATTGATGTGTGGCGCAAACCGCAGCGCCTTGAGCAGATGATTATGACCAGCGAAGCCGATGCGCGTGGGCGTACAACATTTGAAAATAACCCGTATCCGCAAGGCGATTACCTGCGCGAAGCCTTTGAAATTGCCAGCAGCGTTTCAAACAAAGAGGTTCTGGATGCGGGTTTCCAGGGCATGGCTATCCGTGATGAACTCAGGAAACGCCGCACTCAGGCGCTGGCCGACTGGAAACACACTCAGGACGTGGCGATTTAGACGCTACTTTTTTCATAAGAAAAGCCCCGCACGGTGAATAACCGTCGGGGCTTTTTATTGCCTCAGGGAAGCAAAATCAGGCAATAAAGACGTAATACACCGCAATTGCCACGAAGAAACGGTAAATCGCAAACGGGATAAACGAAATACGTTTAATCACGGCCAGGAAGGTTTTAATCGCAATCAACGCGACAATGAACGCAGAGACAAAACCTGTTACGAACATGGGCAGATCAGCCAGTGTCAGGAAGCTGTAACTCTTGTACAAGTCCAGAGCCGTCGCGCCCATCATCATCGGTACCGCCAGCAGGAATGAAAATTCAGACGCCGCAAAACGGCTGATCCCCATTAACATCCCGCCACTGATGGTCGCCCCTGAACGGGAGAACCCCGGCCATAGCGCCAGACACTGAAAAACACCAATCATAAACGCCTGAAGGTAACTGATATCATCCAACCCCTCGGCACGCGGTTTTTTGGGTTTCAGCAATTCAGCGGCAATCAGCAGCACGCCGCCTACCACCAGCGAATACATGACGAATTTCGGCTCGAATAACGATTTAATCTGTGAGTGAAACACCAAACCAATGACGGTTGCGGGGATCATACCCAGAATGATATGCAGTAAATTTAAACGCCGGGTACCCGTACCTTCGTGCACGGGTGGCTTACCAAAGTGCAGGCCAATCATGCTGAACAGACGACGCCAGAACATCACGACCACGGCCAGAATTGAACCTAACTGGATAACGACTTCAAATGATTTTGAGGTATCTCCGGTAAAACCAAGAAGATTGCCGACAATAATCAAATGACCGGTAGAAGAAACAGGCAAAAACTCGGTGAGTCCTTCAACCACCCCCAAAATAGCCGCAACAAGCAAAGAATGACTTTCGACGATCATTATCGCACCCTACCCTTTAAAAGATCCGCTGATGGGAAATATGCTTACAATACAGACAATAAAAAAGCGGCATCATGCTGAGCCGCTTCAGTAAAGAAACCCCGGCAATCCGGACTTTCCTTTTAACGCTTCTTTATGACATTAAATAGACAAGCATTTTCTAAATTGTATCCATGACCGGATTTAAAAACGCTTTCCACGCTCAATAATCACACCGACATTCGCCGCCTGAGCGACGGCGCCCGGTTTGCTGAGTTTAATCCGAACCCATGGAGAATTGAACCGGCTCAGCAGTAATGTCGCAACTTCTTCCGCTACGCGTTCAACCAGCGCAAAATTTTGTGAAGAAACATGTCCGATCACCGCATCACTGACGTCAGCATAGCTTAAACAATCATTCACATCGTCACTGGCAGCGGACTTTCGGTTATCCCAGGCCATTTCGATATCGAATACCAGTTTCTGTTTAATGGTCTGCTCCCATTCGTAAGCGCCAATGGTAGTGATTACATTTAGTTGCTCAATAAATACGATATCCATCACGTGATTCTCTGTTTTTGGCCCAGCCGGATACCACTTCCAGCAGAAAATGCGTATTATCCATGGATGTTGCGATTAAAACGACCCTTATTAGACGGAACGGCTTTATGAGTGCTACCGCGCTTGGAATGATTATTTTCGCCTACCTTTGCGGCTCGATTTCCAGTGCGATTCTGGTCTGCCGGGTAGCCCGCTTACCCGATCCGCGCACAGCGGGTTCAGGCAATCCCGGCGCCACCAACGTTTTACGCCTTGGTGGCCGTCTGGCCGCAGCGGCTGTTCTGATTTTCGATGTCCTCAAAGGCATGTTGCCGGTCTGGCTGGCATATCGCCTGAACATTCCGCCTATGTATCTTGGCCTGACGGCCATCGCGGCGTGTCTCGGCCACATCTATCCGGTCTTCTTCCATTTTAAAGGCGGCAAAGGTGTTGCCACGGCGTTTGGCGCTATCGCCCCTATCGGCTGGGACTTAACCGGCCTGATGACCGGCACATGGCTGCTGACCGTGCTGCTGAGCGGTTATTCTTCGCTGGGCGCGATTGTCAGCGCACTGATAGCGCCTTTTTACGTCTGGTGGTTCAAACCGGAGTTCACCTTCCCGGTCGCCATGCTTTCCTGCCTGATCCTGTTACGCCATCACGACAATATTCAGCGTCTGTGGCGTGGGCAGGAAGGAAAAATCTGGGACAAACTGAAGAAGAAACGTAAAGCGGCGAAAGAAGATAAGACCGAATAACCGGTACATTCCAGACAAAAAAACGACCTCATGTGGGTCGTTTTTTTATTGGTTTTTTAACTCATCCAGCCTGACTGAGCGGGAGCGAGACAAGGCGTCAGGAGACCTGAAAGCGCAGCATACTCAAGTATGTGAGCATTTCGGGTCGATGCAGCAACGCAGTCGCAGCCCCGCTCAGACTGGCAGGGGCCTGACTCAGACTGGTGGAAGCTCAGCGAGAGGCCAGCGAGGGCGAACGGTGACGCCTAGTTCAGGCGTTGCACCGCTTTTCAGCCGCACCATGCCCGCATAGGCGATCATCGCGCCGTTATCGGTACAAAATTCAGGACGTGCGTAAAATACCTGACCGCCGCGTTTCGCCATCACTTCCGCCAGTTTGGCGCGTAATGTGCGGTTAGCGCTGACGCCCCCGGCCATCACCAGCTGTTTAAAACCGGTCTGATCCAGTGCGCGTTTGCATTTGATGGCCAGCGTATCCACCACCGCATCTTCAAAAGCGCGGGCAATATCGGCGTGCGTCTGAGGGTCGCTGTCATTGCCACGAATGGTATTGGCAGCAAAAGTTTTAAGGCCGGAGAAACTGAAATCCAGCCCCGGACGGTCGGTCATCGGACGCGGGAAGGTAAAGCGTCCGGCAACGCCCTGAGCGGCCATTTTTGACAGTAATGGCCCGCCCGGATAATCAAGGCCGAGTAATTTAGCTGTTTTATCAAAGGCTTCACCAGCAGCATCATCAATGGATTCGCCGAGCAAGGTATATTCGCCGATCCCGGTAACGCTGATTAACTGCGTGTGTCCGCCGGAAACCAGCAGCGCCACAAACGGGAAATCAGGTGGATTATCTTCCAGCATAGGTGCCAGCAAATGGCCTTCCATATGATGCACCGGCACCGCAGGCACGTCCCAGGCAAATGCCAGAGAACGCCCGATGGTTGCGCCCACCAGCAACGCCCCGACCAGGCCAGGGCCAGCGGTATACGCCACGCCATCGATATCCTGAGCGGTCAGCCCGGCTTCTTTCAGCGCGGCCTGAATCAAGGGTACTGTTTTACGTACATGGTCACGCGATGCCAGCTCAGGCACCACACCGCCGTAATCTGCATGCAGTTTTACCTGACTATACAGCTGATTGGCTAACAAACCGGCTTCGCTGTCATAAACTGCAATTCCGGTTTCATCGCAGGACGTTTCAATACCCAGTACTCGCATCACTCTTTCCATCATGTTTTCGCGCTAACTCGCGGCGCGCAGTTTAGCACACAAGCTTCTGCGGGTGCTGCACCGGAGTGGGAATTCCTCGTTTCACAGGCCAATTAATGTCGAGCAATTTCGATTGATTGGTATATAATCGCCGCCCGACGCAAAAGCGAGCGCACAATGTTGCAGAAGGGTTGCAGAAAGCGCCTGTTTCAATTTGCCGTTATGCTTTACAAGACGAGGCGAATTGGAGTAAAATTCCGCACCATTTTGAAATGTGCTGGTACAACATCAGCAAACAAACCGATTTTATCGAGGTGAGAGGCACATGCCTGTAATTAAAGTACGTGAAAACGAGCCGTTCGACGTAGCTCTGCGTCGCTTCAAGCGTTCCTGCGAAAAAGCAGGTGTTTTGGCAGAAGTTCGTCGTCGTGAATTCTATGAAAAACCGACTACCGAACGTAAACGCGCTAAAGCATCTGCAGTAAAACGCCACGCCAAGAAACTGGCTCGCGAAAACGCACGCCGCACTCGTCTGTATTAATCTTCGGGGGCAACCCCAAATCGCGTGATTTGCAATATTAAGAACGCGCAGACTGCGTAGTAGCATACGAAGGCCGTGCTTTCCGAAAGGAATGCGCGGCTTGTTCTCGTTTATAGGCTAGTGAGTAAGGGGCTTATGGCTGGGAGAATTCCGCGCGTATTTATCAATGACTTGCTGGCTCGCATCGATATCGTCGATTTGATCGACGCTCGGGTAAAGCTCAAGAAACAGGGTAAAAATTATCACGCGTGCTGCCCTTTCCACCATGAGAAAACACCCTCATTTACCGTAAATGGCGATAAGCAGTTTTATCACTGTTTCGGCTGTGGTGCCCACGGCAACGCCGTCGATTTCCTGATGAACTATGACAGGCTTGAGTTTGTCGAAAGCATTGAGGAACTGGCGACAATGCAGGGTTTGGAAGTGCCGTACGAAGCAGGCATCGGTCCAAGCCAGATGGAGCGTCATCAGCGTCAAAGCCTCTACCAGTTGATGGCACCGCTTAGCGAGTTCTATCAGCAATCACTTAAACAGCCTGCAGGAGCTCCCGCACGGGAATATCTTGCCCGGCGCGGTTTAAGTGAAGACGTCATCAGTCATTTCGCCATTGGTTTCGCCCCACCGGGTTGGGACAACGCATTAAAGCGTTTCGGTAAAAATGCCGATGATAAAGCGTCTCTGATTGATGCCGGTATGTTGGTCACCAATGACAATGGCCGCAGCTATGATCGTTTCCGCGAACGGGTGATGTTTCCTATCCGCGATAAGCGTGGCCGCGTGATTGCCTTTGGCGGCAGGGTTCTCGGCAATGATACGCCGAAATACCTGAACTCACCGGAAACCGAAATTTTCCATAAAGGCCGCCAGTTGTATGGCCTGTATGAAGCACAGTTAAAGCATCCGACGCCGGCGCGTTTGCTGGTGGTTGAAGGGTATATGGATGTCGTCGCACTGGCGCAGTTCGGCATTGATTACGCCGTTGCCTCATTGGGCACATCCACAACCGCTGATCATATTCAGCTGATGTTCCGCAGCACAGATAACATCGTTTGCTGTTACGACGGTGACCGCGCGGGACGTGAAGCCGCATGGCGTGCCCTGGAAACGGCATTACCGTATCTCAATGATGGCCGTCAGTTGCGTTTTATGTTTTTACCCGACGGCGAAGATCCGGACACGCTGGTGCGTAAAGAAGGCAAAGAAGTGTTCGAACAACGAATGGAACAGGCCATGCCGCTGTCCACTTTCCTGTTTGATTCGCTGTTGCCACAGGTAGATTTGAGCAGCCCTGACGGGCGCACCAAATTGAGTATGCTGGCATTGCCGCTGATCCGTCAGGTTCCCGGTGAAACGTTACGGATGTATTTGCGTCAGCAGTTAGGGAATAAGCTCGGTATTTTGGATGACAGCCAGTTGGAAAAGCTGATGCCTAAACAGGCAGAAAGTAGCAATGTCTATCAGGCGCCCCAGCTAAAACGCACAACCATGCGTATACTTATAGGGTTACTGGTACAAAATCCACAACTGGCTACACTTATACCCTCACTGCAAGGTTTGGAGCAAGCGAAGCAACCAGGGCTGGATCTTTTCAGGGAGTTAGTGACCACTTGCTTAGCCCAGCCGGGGCTGACAACGGGCCAGTTACTGGAACTTTATCGCGACAATAAGTTCTACCAACAGCTTGAAACTCTGGCGACATGGAACCACATGATCGTAGAGGACATGGTCGAGGAGGAATTTCGCGCCACGTTAGCCAGCCTGTATGACTCGATTTTAGAGCAGCGGCTTGAAACTTTGATTGCAAAAGCCAGGACGCACGGCCTGAGTCCTGAGGAACGGACCGAAGTCAGTTCCCTGAATCAGGTGTTAGCGAGAAAGAGTTAATATTTATAACAAGAACATATATTTACCCTGAATAATTCGAGTTGCAGGAAGGCGGCAAACGAAGAGTCCCGATGAGCTTACACAGGTAAGCGATTCGGGTAATAAGAGCAGCCAACGCATCTGCGTCTCGAAGTATGACGGGTAAAACAGAAAACACGGCTTAAGTGCCGATAAAAAGCGGGGCACGGCCCTGCGCAGAGCCGCCCTGGTGGGCCGCGGCACAATAAACGCCCCTAACGTTATTGTTGGCGATGTTACCCGACCGACACCAACCCAAATACTCTGAAGTGTGGATACCGTCTTATGGAGCAAAACCCGCAGTCACAGCTTAAGCTACTTGTCACCCGTGGTAAGGAGCAAGGCTATCTGACCTATGCTGAGGTCAATGACCATCTGCCGGAAGATATCGTCGATTCCGACCAGATCGAAGACATCATCCAGATGATTAACGACATGGGCATCCAGGTACTTGAAGAAGCACCGGACGCTGATGATTTGATGCTGGCCGAAAACCGCCCTGATACCGACGAAGACGCTGCAGAAGCGGCCGCGCAGGTATTGTCCAGCGTTGAATCCGAAATTGGCCGTACCACCGACCCTGTGCGTATGTATATGCGCGAAATGGGTACCGTTGAGTTGCTGACCCGTGAAGGCGAAATCGACATCGCCAAACGTATCGAAGACGGTATCAATCAGGTCCAGTGCTCCGTTGCTGAATATCCTGAAGCTATCACCTATTTGTTAGAGCAATATGACCGTGTAGAAGCAGGCGAAGTTCGTCTGTCTGATCTGATTACCGGTTTTGTTGATCCTAACGCTGAAGAAGAAATCGCGCCAACTGCGACTCACGTGGGTTCTGAACTGACCACTGAAGAGCAGGATGATGACGACGAAGACGAAGATGAAGATGACGACGCTGAAGACGACAACAGCATCGATCCGGAACTGGCTCGCCAGAAGTTCACCGAACTGCGTGAACAGCATGAAGCGACACGTCTGGTCATCAAGAAAAACGGTCGTAGCCACAAGAGCGCAGCAGAAGAAATCCTGAAGCTGTCCGATGTGTTCAAACAGTTCCGTTTAGTGCCAAAACAGTTCGACTTCCTGGTTAACAGCATGCGTTCCATGATGGATCGCGTTCGTGCTCAGGAACGTCTGATCATGAAAGTGTGCGTTGAACAGTGCAAAATGCCGAAGAAAAACTTCGTCAATCTGTTCGCCGGTAACGAAACCAGCGATACCTGGTTTGATGCGGCTCTGGCAATGGGTAAACCCTGGTCTGAGAAGCTGAAAGAAGTCACCGAAGACGTACAGCGCGGCCTGATGAAACTACGTCAGATCGAAGAAGAGACTGGCCTGACTATCGAACAGGTTAAAGACATCAACCGTCGCATGTCGATCGGCGAAGCGAAAGCCCGTCGCGCGAAAAAAGAGATGGTTGAAGCAAACTTACGTCTGGTTATTTCTATCGCGAAGAAATACACCAACCGTGGTCTGCAGTTCCTTGACCTGATCCAGGAAGGTAACATCGGCCTGATGAAAGCCGTTGATAAGTTTGAATATCGCCGTGGTTATAAGTTCTCGACTTATGCAACCTGGTGGATCCGTCAGGCTATCACCCGCTCTATCGCCGACCAGGCGCGTACCATCCGTATCCCGGTGCATATGATTGAGACCATTAACAAACTCAACCGTATTTCCCGTCAGATGCTGCAAGAGATGGGCCGCGAGCCGACGCCGGAAGAGCTGGCTGAACGTATGTTGATGCCGGAAGACAAAATCCGCAAAGTGCTGAAAATTGCGAAAGAGCCAATCTCCATGGAAACGCCAATCGGCGACGATGAAGATTCGCATCTGGGTGATTTCATCGAGGATACCACCCTCGAGCTGCCGCTGGATTCTGCAACTTCTGAAAGCCTGCGTTCTGCAACGCATGACGTTCTGGCTGGCCTGACCGCACGTGAAGCGAAAGTTCTGCGTATGCGTTTCGGCATCGACATGAACACTGACCACACGCTGGAAGAAGTGGGCAAACAGTTCGACGTTACCCGTGAACGTATCCGTCAGATCGAAGCGAAAGCGTTGCGTAAACTGCGCCACCCAAGCCGCTCCGAAGTGCTGCGCAGCTTCCTGGACGATTAATCGTTCTCAGGCTGTCAGCCGTTAAAAAGCCCCGCCTTTCTCTGGAAATGGCGGGGCTTTTTTATTGTCTGAAGTTAAGGCTCAAGAATTCAGCGCATCGTAAAGTTCGCGGTAAGATGCGGTCAGTTCCTCTAACGTCGCACGGTTCAGGCCGCTGGGATTAGGCAGCACCCAGATCTCTGTGTCACCGATTTTCAACGCCTGACGTCCCCAGTTCACCTTGCTGACGCCAAACGCTTTACTGAATGCCTGTTTGCCTAAAATGGCTAACGCGCGTGGCTGATGGCGCAGGATCTTCCCTTTTAACACTTCGCCGCCTTCGCGCAATTCATCGCGCATCAGCTCACTGGCTGCCACCGTCGGACGCGCCACCAGCGCCGTGATACCGCAACCAAAATCCTTTAACTGCTGCCACTGTTCCGGCATTAACTGACGCCCGGTAAATCCTGCCTGATGGATGACCTTCCAGAAACGGTTGCTGCCATTAGCAAAAGGATAGCCCTTGTGGGCTGACGAAAGACCGGGATTGATGCCGCAGAACACAACTAAAAGATCGTCGGCAATAATATCTGTAATCATTATTCTCTCTTAAGATGTATTTGCCTGAGTTATAGGTAAAAAAACGCTGTGAACACAACAGACTAAAACTGTGCACAAAACGCGCATACAGACCGAACACATATAGACCTGTAAGCAGAGTTTACCGTATAATCCCGCACCTCGGCCCTTTAGCTCAGTTGGTTAGAGCACGCGACTCATAATCGCTTGGTCGCTGGTTCAAGTCCAGCAAGGGCCACCAAATAAAACAAGGACTTACGCTAAAACGTGAGTCCTTTATTTTTTTATGGGATATGCGGGGGAATATTTTAGAACGATAAAATGTCCCGCCGCACTTGCTGCAGGAGGCCAAATCCCCCCGTTAATGCTAATGCCCGGGTACCTTCGAACCACGTCGATAACGCAAGCCCCCCTAACCGAGTCAACTGAAGCCAAATTTTTTTAGCTCATGGATTTCAAGTAATTATCGGTTTAGTTTTTTATCATCCCCCTGATTTCAATTCAGCGTTTGAGCTGACGAAAATTAGGGAGAAGTGACAATCTCAATGATGAATTAGCCAATATCATTAAATTGGCTATGGGATGGAGTTGCAATCCAGGTAAATGAGGCATTTCTGGCCTTCCACCTAAAAACATTAACTCATTCATATTAACCCCCCTCTGCGAATGATTGCACATGCAATTAATCTCAAACACTCTGCCCTATTTCATCGAGCTTTAACAGATTTAACTAAACAATAACAAACAATAAAAGAAACTGATAAAAAATCACATTAAATGTTAAGAATTAATAATAAGCAATCCAAAACTAAAATCAAATTGATTATGAGTGTTTTTATTTATTGCTATAAATCAAGCAATTATATAAAACAGCACAATTTGATAAATCATTAAAATCTTATATATTTACGACTTTACTGATAAATATTTTTAATAAAAACGAGACTTATCTCATTGATTGCATGACAAAACAGTATTTTTGTGGCCTTTAAAATAACAAAAATAATCCGTCCTTTTTATGTAAGGATGAGCTTTTATAAACATTTTTGGAGGGGAAGATAGCATTTGCACAATACTCAAAACGGATAATACTTATCTCGTTCTTGAACAAAACAACACAGTCAATTGGCTTGAAATATGGTTTCCGTCATTCAAACATACTGAAAGGAAATATAAAACCATGTCTTCCTATTCTATTTCTGTTAAAAACTCTAGCGGCGGTGCTGCTAATGTCGCCATCTATCAAACTTACCCTAATCTGGTTACCGGTTTGCCATTGGTATGGCTACTGCAGACGGTCAACGATGGCAATACTAACAGCTATAACTGGTCAATCGACTGGGCGCTGAACTGGGGTACAACTGAACAGCCATTAGCCCCTGGTGTTCTCTGGAGTTCGGGTGGCCCGATCCAAAATATGAATCCTACGGCCAGTGGCGGAAAAAACGCGATGGGGGTTACTTACACCAATGGCCAGTTCCAGACACAGCCGACGGCATATAATAATCCGGAGGTTGCTTCCGGCAGCATGCTGGTAAAAACCGATTCAACATTCACTGTCGGGCAATCCAAAGCGATGAGTCTTGCTGTTTACATGAATTCCCTGCCTGCATTCGCGATGCAGGGGAAACCCAATGGTAACTTCATGTTTGATACACATCCGACATATTGGATTTGCACTACAGATTCAAAAATAGGTGTTGCTGTTTCAGGAACATTTGTCAGCAGCCCGCTGCAGTTCGCCTTCGCTGACGGAATAACCTCATTAAGTTTTGAACTTAATGATACGTTGCAATTTGTTCCGCTCTGATAGCGTCATTTTTCCGAAAGGATATTTGTAGCGCTTTTATTCACAGCTATAGTCTTAGAAACCAATCTGAAGGAAACGACAGGTTGGTTTTTTGAAAATAACAGGGTGGCCTGAGTTTCATACATTGATAGAAACCAGTTTATTATAATTTATTCCCTGTCATGAACATCCGATCACATTGAAAGCACTGTCGTCTAAGCTTGTCTTAAGAAGGAACCCTATTGTGACTTATTCAGTATCCGTGGCTAATAAGAGTGGCCTGCAACAAAATGTGGCCGTATATTTAGGTGACTCTGCAGATAATAATGACTTTTCACTTGTCTGGTGGTTGAAGCCGATCAATAACAGTGGGAACGCTACCTTTTCATGGGATGAAAACGACTATGGGTTAGGCTGGGGAAATACCAGTGAACACATTGATATTGGCGTGAAATTTTCTCAAGGGCAAGATCCCACACCCGCATTTCCGAATGTTGCGGGGGGTGACAATGTACTGCCCGTTTCCTTTAACAATGCCGGTTTTTTCTCAGGTGTGCCTTATTCAGACAATAAAATTACTAACAAATTAGAAATCTCAACCGATTCAAGCTTTACGGTTTCCGATTCCCTGACCATGGCCATTGCTCTGTTTATCAACAAGTTGCCTACAATAATCATGCAGGGAAGCCCTAATATGACTTATTACTTTATGATACCTAAATTGTCGTATTATTTGGTTGTCACCGATTTTAAACAGGGGGTCGTACTGCCTGCCATGGATCCGATGTATGACTGTAATACATCGGGGCGTAGCGTGGGCAAGCCGGTTAAAATCGCCTTCGGTGCAGGAGCAACAAACTTAGCTTATACGCTGGATGGCTCTCTGAATTTCATCGCTAATTAAGGTGTTTTTTAAATTGTGCCAGGCATTAATTTTCTATTTTTTGGGTGATGGTCTACGGAGATTCCCCGTTATATTTATTATTAATTAATGCTGAAGATAATTTAATTAATTATTCATACAAAAAATTCTTCACTGACTTCTTTCGCCAGAGAACAACGGAAAATTGAGTTGTTACAACAAACCTCTGCATTTATTGCAGATTACTGTACATGGTAAACAAGGACATATTTTATGAAAATAAAACATTTTTTCCGCTCCCTGACCGCTGGCGTTATTCTGAGTTCGCTGACTGCCTTGTCTGCACCTGCTTTTGCCGTAGACCTGCCTTTCAGTGCCAATTGCCAAAATCATTCGGCCATTGCGGTAGCGGCACCCAATACCGGGATTACATTCCGTAAAAACCCTAACAGCACGGCAACCCGCGCTGCAACCGCGACAGTCTTCAGTATTCACGGACTGCATAATATTACTATTCCGGCAAATGTTGTTTCGTGTTTCTATGCCGTACAAGGCAATGATAACTACTGTTTCCAGGCTTCCAATAATGCTGCTGCGTTCGCCAACATCAACGCGGTTGCCAACACGAATACCGCCGCCGCACCAAGCTGTCAGTAAACGCATTATCTTTTTTAGAAACGACAGGTGATAAAGTATTATCTTAGTTACCGTCCGGAAATATCCGGGCGGTAGTTAGCCGAAAATAAAACACTGTTTTCTATCCAGATGTGTGCTGGTTTTTTTAATCTTCAGGATAAATAATCAGGTTCAGAGCGAGCTTATGTCAGTTCAGACTACCACGACGCTGACTACCACCGCTTTCTGCGGCGGCGTGAGCGTATCTGTGGCTGGCACCTGACAAAACAGCGCTCACCGCTCCCCGCCAGACCGGGCGTGTGGATGCGATGTGTGACAACACGTGCAGACTCGATTATTACAGCGCGAGCAAGCCCAACGCAGAAACAGCGAAAGACACCGGCAACGAGAGAACGAAGTCAGCCCGAACTGCTTGGCGGGTCTGAGCGGTAACGACATCGTGACAAAAAATGTCAGCATCATAGTGAAGAGCCCGGCAAACGCAGGCCCGGCCCCTTGCTTACATCTGTGTATGGCTCTGGTTCGAACACTAAAAACGAGCCAGATCGCATGTTCTATATGGCTTCATACATACTTTTTAAAAGTTTAAAATATCAACATGGGATATCGGTGATGGCATCAATAAACGATCAATTTAAATTACATAGCTTACTAATAATCGAGTATGGATTTGACTCTTTATAAAACTCAGACCGTTAATGTCCCTTCCCTTTCAGATATTTACTTGTTTATAAACAGGAAAATTACGGCAAGAGATATTTAAGCCTAACTTGTTTAATAAATAAGCACTTGTTTACATCAATGCGCACACGGATTATACGCAGTACTTCATCCAAACAGTGCAAACTCATGATTAAACGGTTCTGAATTAACAAATGGACAATACCTTGCCAACTAACTACTGTTCATTATTTAACTCTTTCAATTTAACCCAAATTTAGGAATATAATGATTAGCACTTGTAATCATCCCTCACTAGCCTGAAAATTAGCATCAGCGCCCCATTTTGACTTCCGTCAGTGCTGGAGCACCTATAAGATGAATCTTATCTCAATTATTGTGAAAATCTTTAGGCTGTATGCCACCAACCCAGAGTACTACCCAGCATATCGGCAGCTGTTGAGCTGAGGGCGGTAGCGTGGTCGTTTTTTATGAAAAACCTGTCTGTTGAACTCAAAAACAGGCCGCTAATATTAATAAGTGATTGAAATATAAGGAATTATCGATGTTACTCCCTGTAATTATGGCTGGTGGTACAGGCAGTCGTTTATGGCCGATGTCACGGGAACTTTATCCTAAACAGTTCCTGCGTTTGCATGGTCATCTTTCTATGTTACAAGAAACAGTAGAAAGACTAAATGGGCTAGACGTTCGGGAACCCGTGGTTATTTGCAATGAAGAACATCGTTTTTTAGTTGCTGAACAATTGCGCCAGATTGATAAATTATCTCAAAATATAATATTAGAACCTGTGGGAAGGAACACCGCTCCCGCAATAGCTCTGGCTGCACTCAATGCCATTGCTGACGGTAGTGATCCATTAATGCTTGTCCTTGCTGCAGACCATATTATTAATGACTCCGAGGCATTCCATCAGGCCATTGCTTTTGCCACGCCTTATGCTGAGAAGAACAGCCTTGTAACTTTCGGAATTGTCCCTACTGGCCCAGAAACCGGATATGGTTATATTCAACGGGGGGAGGTATTTGGCAATAATTCGGAATTATTTAAAGTTAAGCGTTTTGTTGAAAAACCTAATGAAAAAACAGCAGAAGAATATATAAACGCTGGTGAGTATTACTGGAACAGTGGCATGTTTATGTTCCGGGCAAAAAAATATCTCGAAGAGTTAAAAAAATATCGCCCAGATATATTAGAAGCTTGTGAGCTAGCAATAGAGAAATCCAATAAGACTGATTCGTTTACTAATATTGATAAAGATTCTTTCATGGCATGTCCCGACGAATCTGTGGATTATGCAGTAATGGAAAAAACGGATGAAGCTGTTGTAGTTTCTCTGAATGCGGGCTGGAGTGATGTGGGTTCATGGTCTGCACTTTGGGATGTGAGTGAAAAAGATAAGCTGAATAATGCCATTACAGGTGATGCTTTTCTTCACAATACCAAAAACTGCTATATAAACACTGATGAAAGATTAGTTGCTGCTATTGGTGTAGAAAACTTAGTCATTGTCAGCACTAAAGATGCCGTACTCGTTGTTGATAAAAATAAGGTTCAGGACGTTAAAAAAATCGTCGAATTCCTGAAAGCTGAACAACGTAGTGAATACAGAAAGCATCGTGAATCTTACCGTCCATGGGGACGGAGTGATGCAATCGTGCAAGAAAAAAGATTTAACGTTAATAGAGTGACGGTCAAACCGGGTGGCGCATTCTCCAAGCAGATGCATCATCACAGGGCTGAACACTGGGTGGTATTATCAGGGACGGGCAAAGTTATAATTGAAGGTAAAGAATTCCTGTTGACTGAAAATCAGTCGACTTTCATCCCTGTTGGGTCCTTCCATAGCCTCGAAAATCCAGGGAAAATTCCCCTGGAACTCCTTGAAATACAATCAGGTTCATATTTAGGTGAAGATGATATCATCCGCATTCAGGATCAATACGGTCGCAATTAAACTGGAGTTTTAAATGTCTGCATTAACATGTTTCAAAGCTTACGACATTCGTGGCCGTCTTGGCGACGAACTTAACAGTGATATAGCCTATTCTATTGGCCGGGCATTCGGCCAATATATGAATGCAAAAACTGTCGCCATTGGTGGTGATATTCGTCTTAGCAGCGAAACACTTAAAGCCTCTCTGGCTGAAGGTTTACAAGATTCTGGCGTGAATGTTATTGATCTTGGTGTCACAGGCACTGAAGAAATTTATTTCTCTGCATTTCATCTCGATATTGATGGCGCAATTGAGGTCACGGCCAGCCATAATCCGATGGATTATAATGGCATGAAGCTAGTCGGTCGCGGTGCAAAACCAATAAGTGGAGATTCAGGCCTGAATGATATTCGCGATCTTATTGAAAAAGGTGAATTTAAAACTTTTGCAACTAAAGGAAATTATTCAAAAAGGTCTTTACTCGATAGCTATATCCATCATCTGATGTCCTATATTGATGTCAACAACATCAAACCGTTGAAATTGGTGGTAAATGCTGGCAATGGTGCTGCCGGACATGTCATCGATGCTATCGAAGAAAAGTTTAGCCAACTCAATGTCCCCGTTGAGTTTATTAAAATCAATCATGCCCCTGATGGGAACTTCCCAAATGGTATCCCTAATCCATTATTACCTGAAAACCGTGCAGCTACCGCTGACGCTGTTAAGGAATATAAAGCCGATATGGGTATTGCCTGGGATGGTGATTTCGACCGCTGCTTCCTTTTTGATGAAAATGCAGATTTTATTGAAGGTTACTATATTGTCGGCCTGCTGGCGGAAGCATTCCTGACTAAAAATAAAGGTGCCAAAATAATTCATGATCCACGTTTGACCTGGAATACCGTAGAGGTTGTTCAACAGGCAGGTGGCATTCCGGTAAAAAGCAAAACAGGTCATGCTTATATTAAAGAAAGAATGCGTGCTGAAAATGCTATTTACGGCGGTGAGATGAGTGCCCACCACTATTTTCGCGATTTTGCCTACTGTGATAGCGGTATGATCCCTTGGCTATTAGTTATCGAGCTTATTTCCTCCAAAGGGACTTCATTGTCAAAGCTTGTGCACGAGGCGATGCAAGCTTACCCGTGCAGTGGTGAGATAAACTTTAAAGTTTCCAATGCTAAAGACATACTTATCAGAATTGAAAAGGCATTTGAAAGCGATGCGGTATCGATTGATTTCACCGATGGATTGAGCATTGATATGCCTGAATGGCGTCTAAATGTGCGAACTTCTAACACCGAACCTCTGTTACGCCTCAATATAGAAAGCAGGGGTAATCCTGAATTGGTTTGGCAAAAAGTGGCAGAAGTAGAACACTTGATTAAAATGTAGTGCTCACGTCTAAGGTCATTAGAATAACATTAAGATATTTTATCATCGGTAGAGGTCATTATCTAAAGTTCCATAAAGACACTCAAGGTCATCAATGATAAAGGAAATGAGGGGCTGTATAGTTATAGTTCCTCTGCTTACGACTTACGAACCTGTAAGCCTGGAATATTGATCGTGTAACAACTTGTTTTACTTATCTGAAGGCAATAACGAAATGAATCCCAACGTTTCTGATTTAACGCGTGAGAAGGCCGAAGCGAATAATGCGCCCCCTGGCTGGAAAGAGCATAACGGCAAAACCGATATGCTTGAGGGTATCAAGGCTTATCATGTCTGGTTGATTTGGGGCTGGCATGACATCCGTCAGCGTTACCGCCGTTCTGTTCTGGGCCCATTCTGGTTTACACTTACCACATTGATTATGGTAGGGGCCTTGGGTTTTCTGTACTCCGAACTTTTAGGACAGGAAATCTCTACTTACCTCCCTTATCTGGGCGTCGGGTTAGTTGTATGGCAATTTATTAGTACTGCAGCTAATGAAGGCTGCACATGTCTCATAGGTTCTGTCCATATTATCAAGCAAATACGCATGCCACTTACGACGCATGTATGCCGAATGGCCTGGCGTAATTTCATCATTCTGTTACACAGCTTGCCTGTTGTTATTATATTTATGTTCTTCTTCGGGCATATGCTGACCTGGGAAATAATTTGGGTTATTCCTGGTCTGCTAATCGTATTACTCAATGCAGTTTGGTCGGGAATTGTCTTTGGTATTCTGTGTTCGCGATTCCGCGATGTTGCGCCAATAATTGGTAGCCTTTTCCAGGTTTGTTTCTTTGTCACTCCGGTTATGTGGCAAACATCTGCGCTTAAAGAACGCGGCTGGATAGCTGATTTCAATCCTTTTTATCACCTTATTGAGATAGTTCGAGCCCCTATTTTAGGCACACCCGTACCGTTTATTTCATGGGCATCTAGTATAGCTTTACTGGTCGTTGGTTTTGCTTTTGCTCAATATCTGATGAATCGCTACCGTGACCGCGTAGCCTACTGGTTGTAATATTATGCAAACATATATTCGTGCCGAAAAACTCTGTGTTGAGTTTCCGATTTTTGATAATTCACACCGTTCACTTAAAAATACCGTTATGCATCTCACGACCGGTGGGCGCATTGGTGTGAATGTCGGTCAGCACCCTGTAGTACGTGCACTTAATGAGATCGATTTTGACATACGCGAAGGCGATCGGGTCGGCTTAACGGGTCATAATGGCTCAGGCAAAACAACACTGCTTCGCGTATTATCAGGTGTCTACGCCCCTGTATATGGGAAACTGTCGATGCACGGGCGTATTGCCTCATTACTCGATGTTTCCACCGGTATTGATCCGGATGCTTCGGGTTTTGAAAATATCTATTTGCGCGGGATCACTGATGGACTTAAACCTGCTCATATCCGCAGTAAAATTGACGAAATCGCTGATTTCACAGGCTTAGGCGATTATCTCAATCTTCCTGTGCGTACTTATTCAAGCGGGATGCAATTACGTCTGGCCTTCGCTATATCCACAAGCGTCAATGCAGAAATTCTCATTATGGATGAGTGGCTTAGCGTAGGCGATGCCGAGTTCAGTGCTAAAGCAGCAGTCCGTCTGGACTCTCTGGTCAGTAACGCCTCTATTTTAGTGTTAGCTTCCCATTCCCCAGAGCTTATCTCACGCGTCTGTAATCGAAAAATGCACCTTGAACACGGACTCATCGTCAGTGACGAAAGGATCAATACCGACGTTACCGGGGGGAAAATTGAAACTATCTGAGATAAAAATTTCTTCTCAGCATCCGTTGCTTCTCGCCTCTGAGCGGCTATTTTCCGTACAGCCGTTCAGCTTAATCAAAGGTTTAGTCAGTGCACACATTGCCTATCCCCTTGCTGAGCGACATGAAAAACGGCAAGTCAGAGAAAAAGTTCAGGCATTGCGCCGTCATTACAGCCAACCTTTTTCCCAGCGCTTAGTTCAGGCTCAGGAAGCGTTAGTGGAAACTCTGCATTTCGCAAGAAGCGAAGTACCCTACTACCGCGACCTTTTTGCCTCTCTCGGTTTTAACCCTGATTCGGTAAAACAAGACATACGTTACTTGCAGGATCTTCCCTTGCTGACGAAAGACATCATTCGCGAGCAAGGGGAGCGCCTTTACGCGCGTCCCCTGAATGATATTCGCCATCATATGTGTAAAACAGGGGGATCAACGGGCTTATCTTGCCATATTGCCTACGATCAACCTGCAGCAGACTGGTCCGCTGCTGTTACTCTTTTTGCCCGTGAATCAGCGGGGAACCGTAAATGGCGTTCAGAACTGCATTTTGCATGTCGTTTTCCGGACATGGTCGATCCTGGCTGGCCTACGCTTGAGGATTTTAAATGCTTTGCGATGAACCGAAGCAATATTTTCTTTGACCGCTTAGATGATGCCGGTCTGGCCGAAATTTGGGAAATTCTCAAACGACGCAAACCTTACATGGTTCATGCTCATCCCTCCACTATCTATGCATTAGCCTGTTACATAGAACGCCAATATGGTAGCGCTAAAAGCTTTGAAGTCTTTGAATCCAGTGGGGAATTATTAGAACCCTATATGCGTGAAACCATTTCGCGTGTACTCGGAGCCAGAATTGTTGACCGCTACGGATTAGCCGAGTTGGGCGTGATGGCTTATGAACTTCAGGGACATGATAAAGGATTACAAGTCCTTGACTCAGAAGGCTGGCCAGAAGGACACATCACCGATTCAGGCGAACATCAACTGGTCTTCACGGGCTTTCATAATCGCCTGATGCCGCTCATTCGTTATACTACCGGTGATCTGGCACATGTCGAACAACGCGACGATGGTTTCTATCTTACGGAAATCACTGGCCGTATTCATGACATTGTCCATTTAGATGGCGTTGCGTACCCAACCCATACGATTCAGGACATGCTCGATTATCGGGTTGGTTGTATTCAGGAATTCCAAATCGACATGCGTGGTGAAATACCTGTTATGCGTATCGTCCCGGAATCCTATGCAGACAAAGCAGAAATCGTTTCAAAAATTGAAAGTTACTGGCCTAACGCAATGAAAGTTGAATTCGTTGGGCATGATGACTTAATCCGTGTCGGCCATCGGGCCAAATTTCGACATGTGGTGACTGCATGATAGGCATTCTATATAGCTGGGAAGATCGAAAAACAGGCGAACTGGTGCTGACAGCAATGCGTCGCTCAGTCACTACGTCAGGGGCATCAAGAATCGCATCCGGGGATATAGCCAAGAATGATTTTATTTTAGCGATCAACCCCGATGAATATTTAGGCGAAAAACTGCTTGTATGGTTATCGGAAGGAGCGCGCAAACTGATCCTTTTTGGAAGACTCCCTGATAATCTTCTAAATCATTTTAAAATCGTCCCAGCCGCTTGGCCAGAACCTACCGATGACTGGGCCAGAAGTCCCGCTGCATTGAGTGGGCAATTCGCAGAAAGTAAGGCATCGATCCATTATTCACATTCTGCCCTCGCCCTTAAAACAAGCGACTGGGACCGGGCTTTAGAGAGATTCGATTTTACCGATGAATGGAATAACCTCGGATTCGGTGCCGTACGCGCTGAGGGGAGTATCTGGAGTATAGCCAGCGCTTGTCATGCGCCGGAAAGCGCGGAACTCGCGCGTATACAGACCAGGGAACACGTCATTACCAGCTATTCAGCACTGTTTGAAGAACCGAAAACAAGTGTGCTCTGGGTGAATCGCGAAGTCGGGCTTATAGATTCCTATGAATGGCGACTTATTGAAGCATTTATCAGCAACTGGCGTCATGACGTGCTGCCATGTCTACCCGTGCTGAGTGAAATTCCCTTTGGTTACGATGCTGCAATTACAATGCGGCTAGATTGCGATGAAGATATTGCTTCTGTGCAGCAACTTTGGGAAGCCTATCAGCAGGCTGACGTTCCGTTATCTTTAGCGCTGCATACAAACATCCTGCCAAACGAGAAACATGAAAAGTTTCTAAAGACATTTATCGAAACAGGAGGCGCGGTTCTGTCCCACACCGCAACCCATGCTCCTAATTGGGGTGGGAGTTATGAAGCCGCGCATTGGGAAGGCGTCGAATCACGAGCGAAGATTGAGAATGCGACCGGGATCAACGTTAAGTATGCAGTATCCCCTTTCCATCAGTCACCTGAATATGCACTTGCTGCACTTTGTGACGCCGGTTATCTCGGTTGTATTGGCGGTATTATCCGTAATGATCCTGAGTTTTTAATCGCACGTGGTGGGGAGTTAGCACATTTACCAGCAGGCTTTGTGGGCCATTCCCAGCAAAGCATGTTGCATGGTGACTGCATGCTAACCGACGGAGACCCACTGACGATCTTTAAACAGGCTTTTGATCGTGCAGTGGAAACAAGGACTCTGTTTGGCTACCTTGATCATCCATTCTCTGAACGATATCAGTATGGTTGGTCCGATGAGAAAACTCGTGTCACGGCACACCTGAATTTTATTAAGTACATGCGTGAGCAGTCTGCACAGCCTCTATTTTTAGATGAATGCCAGACGCTCGATTTTCTGCGTGCTCGCGCTGCCATTCAGTTCACCTTCAGTAGCCGGCATCAAATCGCAAGCGTTCCAGTCACATGCAACGGTCTCAGATTTGCTGCAGAGTTCCGTGGTTTACTTTACGAAATTACTGATGGAGCCGTGTTGTCATGAAAATTCTCATTGCCTTAGGAACCCGACCTGAAGTCATCAAACTCGCCCCGATTATTTTAGCCCTACGTGGACGTGCTGAAGTGCGCATTTGTGCCAGTGGTCAGCATCGTGAAATGCTCGCTCAGGCTCTGGGCGCGTTTTCACTGGTACCGGATATTCAACTTGATACCATGAGCCCTGGTCGCTCTCTGAACATCCTGGCTTCACGTCAACTCAGTGCCTTTGATGAAGTGTTTGAACAAGAGAAACCTGATTGGGTTGTTGTCCAGGGAGATACTACAACGGCTTTCTGCGCCGGGCTCGCTGCATTTCATCAGGGCATTAGGGTGGCCCATGTCGAAGCAGGCCTGCGAACCGGCGATCTGGCAAGTCCTTTCCCTGAAGAGGCAAACCGCAGCTTGCTGGGAAGAATTACCACACTTCATTGTGCGCCGACGAATGCAGCTCAAGCTGCTTTGCGTATCGAAAACGTTCCGGCCGATGCCATTGTTGTGACGGGGAATACTGTCGTAGATGCCATTTATCAGGCAAGCGAATCATGGGCAGAAGGAAAACCAGAAACGCTTTCGTCTGAACTCGACGACTGGACCTCTGCTGCACCTTATGTGCTGCTGACCTGCCATAGGCGTGAAAATTTCGGCGATATTATGGAGAATATCTGCCATATGATCGCGCGCTTATGCCAGCGTCACCCCGATCTTCATTGGATATTCCCTGTGCATCTTAATCCTGCGGTAAGTGTCCCGGTACGGCGTATTCTCGGCCAGATACCTAATTTGTTACTCACGGATCCTGTTGATTACCACACCAGCCTTTATCTGATTAAAAATGCGCGTCTTGTTATTTCTGACTCTGGCGGTATCCAGGAAGAAGCACCTACCTTTGGAACACCCGTCGTGGTGATGCGCGAGCACACTGAACGTATGGAAGGTGTCAAAGCGGGGTTTGCTACATTGGCAGGGCAATCGCCGGAACGCATTGAGGAGGCCGTTGACTATTGGCTGACTCACCCTGAAGCAGTAGATAAATTGAAACAGTTACCTAATCCTTATGGTGACGGGCACGCAGCCACACGTATCGCAGATGCATTGCTTGGATTGCCTGTGGAGACATTTTGTGGCTGAGAATGTCAATCATTCATCTATTCCTGAATCCTGCATACTTTTTGCTACAGCGGATTGGGATGAACCCTATTGGACAAATAAACAACACAGCGCCAAAGCACTCGCAGACCTTGGTGTAAACGTTCTCTACGTCGAGAGCGTCGGTCTGCGTGCACCAAGTGCCTCAAGTAGCCGCGACTGGCAACGTCTGAGGGAGCGTTTTACAAAAGGGTTACGCTCACTTATTTTCGGCGCACCTAAACGAGCTTCGAATATTCGCGTACTTTCGCCACTTCTGATACCGGCTGGTTATCGAAATCCGTTCACTCGCTGGCTAAACCGCTGGTTATTAAAAGTAACTATCTGGCGCAATATGCCCCATAAAGTGAAAAGCCCACCGCTTGTCTGGACTTATCACCCCTTTATGCTGGAAATATTTGCGGCACTCAAAGGCAGCCAATTGTTGTACCACTGTGTTGATGATCTTGCTGCGGTGCCTGGCGTGGATGCAAACGCCTTTCGTGAAGCGGAGGAAAGATTACTTAAGCAGGCCGATGTTGTGTTTGCTACCGCACCTGCGCTTGCTGAGCGATGCAGCCAGTTTAATAACAACACCCATTTTCTTCCCAATGTAGTTGACGCTGAACACTTTGGGAAAGCATTAGATAAAAAGGATTTACCGGATGATCTAGCGTGTATTCCAGAACCAAGATTAGGTTATCACGGCGTTTTATCAGATTTTAAAATCGACTTCCGGTTATTGCTGGAATCTGCACGAATGAGACCTGACTGGCAGTGGGTTTTCATTGGTGCTGAGCGGGAAGGACAAAAAAGTCCTTTGATTACAGAATTAGCGGAACTTCCTAATGTACATTTTTTAGGCTATCGTGCATATCAGGTTCTCCCTGACTATCTCAGGGGAATACAGGTTGGCTTATTACCTTCCCTGATTAATGACTATACACGTTCAATGTTTCCGATGAAGTATTATGAATATTTGGCGGCAGGTATTCCGGTGACTAGCACACGAATTGCGTTTACTGAATCTCAGTTAGAGGCAATAGAAATTGCCGAAGGAACGGTGGAATTTATCAATGCTATTTCGATACAGATAAATAGAGGAAAGTTCTCCAAAGAACAAGCTGGAGCTCTGGTGAATAGCAATACCTGGCAAGGACGTACTCTCAAAATGGTCTCAGCACTGCACGGTATCCGACTATGAATCGAAATGGTGTAAATTTTTTTGGCTCCTCAGAAACTTCTGATGGGATTGGCCGGGCTGCAGCTTTAAATATTCAGTGCCTTGAAGCTTCCAGACTTCCTCTGGAAACGTTCGTATTATCTCGTCCTGTAGCTTTACAAAGTGGCCGTAATACGGTTATTGATGACGCACTTGTGTCAAAGTTACAATATAAAGTCAATATTTTTCAATTCAGCGCCAGGTGGGTCCCACATTATTTCTCATATCTGAGTGAAGGCGCGCTGGATGGATTTTATAACATCGGTTATTGGTTTTGCGAAATGCAAAAAATTCCTGACGAATGGGCACGTCAGTTAGAGTTTTTCGACGAAATATGGACCGCATCATCATTCTGCCAATCCACAATTGCCAGATCTGCCGATATACCAGTGATTAAAATCCCTTTGATGATTGATCCTCAACCCAAAAGCCTTCGCATACAATCTCGTCAGGCGGGACTTTGCAATGACCCTTTCACTTTTTTGACTATTTTTAATACTTATAGTGATGCTGAAAGAAAAAATGCTCTGTTTACTCTCAGAGCATTTATTGAGGCACATGGAAACAATCCAGCAGTGCGTATTATCGTTAAAGTCAGTAATCTGGAACATGACAAAATTCTTTCCGAAAAACTGGCTTCTATCCGAAAATCATTCTCGAACATCGAGGTGATCGAAGGTTATGTTGAAGATAGCGTAGTTCATGAGCTATATGGCCGTGCTGATGCTTATGTATCACTTCACCGTGCAGAAGGATTTGGGCTAACTATTTCTGATGCTATGGCGAGAGGAATACCCGTTATTACGACAGGATACTCCGGGAATATGGAATTTTGTGATGCCTATGATACACGTCTGGTAGGCTACCAGCTGCGGACAGTAGGCCATGAAAGATTAAGATATAGAAGTACCGACGTCTGGGCTGAGCCAGATATGAATGATACGATAAGTGCATTTCGGGAGCTCGTCAGTGAACATCCGAAATGGATAATACGCGCAAACCGGGCAAGAGACAGATTGGCTGAACATTTTTCAAAACAAAGTATTGCAAGCATGATGAAAGAACGTGTCGACCTGATTGGTCGTAATTTTTCTTTCTCGAGTGATATGAATGATCGCGAACTCACGCGCGAAGTCGGCATTTTCGATACCTATGGATTCTAAAATGGAAATATATCTTCTGCGACACGGCGCAAGTACATCCAATGAAAAACGCATTGTATGTGGTGCTGCTGATTATCCTCTTTCTGAAAAGGGAAAAGCGCAGGCATATCAGGTATGTCAGACTCTTAATAATATACCTTTTACACATGTTTATACTTCCCCCCTTTCGCGTGCGCGGGAAACAATTGCAAACCTAACGTGTTCATCAAATGCTATTATTGAAGAAGAACTGGTCGAACTGAATACTGGTTTGGTGAGTCACATTACGGTAGATGAACTGTGGGAAACGGAACCACGTTATCGTTATCAAGGGCTTGATCCAGATTTTAAATACCCTGAAGGTGAATGCCTTAATGATATGTTGTTAAGGGTAGGAAACTGGTTCGAAAAAAGATTCATTGAGTGGAATTCTTCCGACACCATACTTATTGCGGGCCACGAAGGGACGGTATGTGGGATATTGCATCGATTGCTCAAACTGCAGATCGATCATTATCCAACATTCACCATCGGTAACTGTGAATACATAAGAATCACGATTAATGAAGATCGACAAATTCGCTATCAATTCTTTCCACTCCATCCGGTGGAGATCTTTTAATGAAAAGAGTATTGTTAACAACATATCCAGAAGCCTTCCTCTATCAGGGAGGCGGTGAAAGAGAGATCCTTCTCTTGAACGAAGCTTTAAATTCCTCAGGTATTATTTCTGAAATTTATGGCCCTACTTCCAGACCTTTGTCGAATTACGATGCTGTAATTCATTTATCGATGAATGGTGGGAGCGAACATATCATTGGGGCTATTTCTAATGTTGATATTCCAGTAATTCTTTGGCCTAATCTTTGGTTTGTTGAACCGCCATCAGAAGATAATTCGGTACATCTGGCAGCTTTTCTTAAGTCCTTTGATGCTGTCGTCTTCCGCTCTCAGGCAGAAGAAAGACATTTTAGTCACTATCTTAATATTGAAAATAAAGATGTAATACACATCTCCCCGCTTATTTCGCCAAAATTCCTTCGCAAGAATATCACTGATGTTTTTAGAGAGTCTTATGGACTGAAATCATATGCTATATGGACAGGTATCATTGAACCGCAAAAAAACCAACTGGCGGCTGTCCGGGCTTTTAATGATCTCGATTTGGATTTGGTCATTTCAGGAGGCATTCGCGATAAAAAGTACGCAGATGAATGTAAGCGACTGGCAGGTCCTAATATAAAATTTATATCTACAATACCTTTCGGTTCTGAACAACATTTATCTGCATTAAGCCATAGCCAAATGGTAGTAGAACTTCCTTTCGATTTTCCCGGTACATCAGCCATAGAGGCAGCAGCAATGGGCTCCAGACTATTACTTTCTCGTTCAGAATGGACGGAGGAAATGCTTGGTCCGTATTGCACTCAGGTTGATCCCAGAAATGAAAATGAGATCCGCCAGGCTGTTCTACAACTATTAAAAGAACCTCATAATCCTCTCTCTTCATCTGCTAATATATTCCCGGATATGGTCGATGCCATAGCCCCTTTAGTGAATTATCTCCAGTCAATATAATTTAGGTGTCTTATTAAATGAAGGTCATTTTTGACTGTACTGCTCTTACAAAATGGATAGGAAAACCGACTGGAATTCAAAGAGTTATAAGTGAGTTAGGGATTTCTCTGGCACGGGCCATGCCAGAGACTTTTACTGTCATTTTTGATAGTGATGGAAAGTGTTATTCTTATTCTCCGGAGTCGAAAGAAATAGGTAACGAAATTAAAATAGACAAAGGAGATATGATTTTTGCATCTGGCCATGATTGGGACTACCCAGAGCATTTCAAACATCTTTGCCATTATGCTGAAAATGATGTGAAGCTTGCTGTACTTTTTTATGACATTATTCCATTGAAATTTCCCTTTACCTATTCCTCAGAATTCGTTGCTCGTTTTGAGTTTTGGCTTAACCGGGCGCTTAGTCTGGCAAGTCTATGCTTCACCATTTCTGCCAGTACCCGTTCTGACTTACTGGAGTATGCTAAAAAATCAAACCTTCGAATTCCCAATATTGATATCTTACGCATCGGTGATAATCTTCCGGTAGTAAAAAATCAAGTTTCAGAGCAAATTTCAGAAAATATAAAAGGAAGTTATATTTTATCAGTAGGAACAATTGAATATCGAAAAAATCATATAATTTTACTTAATGCTTATCGTTATATGATTGATGTTCTTGGAATGGACGTTCCAAAATTATATATTGCAGGTCGCCAAGGATTGTATGATGCTAACGTTCATATTCAGGTTGAAGGTGACCCTTTATTAAAAGGCAAAGTAGAAATTCTCTCTGGGTTAGATGATTCAGATTTAGGAGCTTTGTACGGTTCCGCTATGTTTACAGTGTATCCTTCTATCTACGAGGGATGGGGTCTACCAGTAGCAGAAAGTCTTTGTTATGGCGTTCCTTGTATCACTTCTAAAAGTTCAAGCATGCTGGAAATAGCACCTGAGCTTACTCCTTTTGCAAATCCCCTTATGACCAATGAATGGGTGGATATTATGCGATTGTGGATAGAAAAACCGGATGAACTAGCAAAAGTAAGAAAACAAGTTAATGCTCAATATCACAAGACCAGTTGGGATGATACGGCATCTTTGTTGCGTGATTCATTAATGAAATTTAGTCACATACTTATAAATTAAAGTAATTGCTGGGGGTACTCTTTTAAATGAAAAACAGCGAAACCAAAAAAGTTAATGTAGTTTTTGGGGTTTACCCTTGGGCTTTTGATTGTCCTGGGGGAGGAGAGCGTCAGTTAATGGCGTGGAAATATCATTTAGAATTGCGTGGGCATAATGTCACGCTTTATGATCCCTGGAAACCTGTTCCTGAAGAGTTTAAAATATTTCATTTTTTTTCTGTTATGCCAGGTTCATTCCAATTATGTGAGTATATAAAGAAGAAAGGCTACGCTCTCGTTATAACACCAAATTTATGGGTTACTCCTGAGACAAAATGGGATTACCCTCATGATGATATACAACGCTTGATTTCTATAGCGGATAGAATAGTCGTAAACTCCTCTCTAGAGGCGAAAGCTTTAAGTGAAGTATATGACATTGAGATAGAGCGTTTTCGAGTAGTTTATAATGGTGTAGAAAAAAGTTTCTTTAATATAGCGACTCCAGATTTGTTCCATTCTTATAGCAAATTAATGGACAAGCGCTATTTGCTCAACGTAGCTAATGTTGAGCCCCGCAAAAACCAGTTACGTTTTCTGCAGGCTCTCAAAGATCATCCTGAACTCACGTTAGTCGTGGTTGGCCATGCCCGAGATAGTGCGTATCTCGAAGAATGTAAGCAAGTGGGCAAAGAACAATTTGTTTATCTCGGCCCGCTTGAATATGGCTCAGAATTATTACGTTCTTCCATGGCTGGTGCAGAAGCATTTGTGATGCCAAGCACGCTTGAAACACCGAGTATTGCTGCTCTGGAAGCGGCCGCATCAGGATGCAGGATTCTCGTGACAGAAGTAGGTTCGACGAAAGAATATTTCGGTGATAATGCTATATATATCGACCCGAACTCAAATGCTTCAATGAGTCATGGTATTGGCCAAGTATTAACGATGCCTAAGCAATGCTTAAGACAAAGAACACACGACAACTTCACCTGGGAAAATGTTATTCTAGATCTTGAAAAAATATATAGAGAATTATTATCTTAAAATGGGAAATAGTATGAAAGAGAGAGATCCTAAGCTTTATATCGATTGTACCTCAACATTTCGTAGTGGGCTTAATACTGGTGTCCAACGAGTAGTAAGAGCTTTAATTGGTGAGGCGAAGACTTTTTCTGAAATTACTCAGCTCGACTGTATTCCTATTTGCTATCAATTCAATGGTTTTTATACACTAGAAGATGCTCAAAAAATAACCCTTGATACTGTTTCTGATTTTGTGGCACTGGAATTTAATTTTAGAGACATTTATCTATGCCCGGATGCATTCTGGAGTTATGGAATGACATCTTGGTATGATTATTTCAGGGATCATGGCGTTAGCATAGCAACAGTAGTTTATGATCTTATTCCTATTGTTAACCCTGAATTTAGTGACCCAACTGCAAGACATGAATTTGAATCGGCGCTTGTAGATGTTGTGAGAAAATCAGATCTCTTATTCACTATATCTCAATCAACCCGTAAAGATCTCATCGAATACTGTAGTTCAAAAGGCGAAATTTTCGACAGTGAACGCTGTCAAGTCATCCCGCTTGCGCCGGCGCTTCAAGCTGCCAGAAGCGACATTGATTCAGAACGTTTACCTGATGGACTATTTTTCTTGATGGTGGGCACTGTCGAACCTCGGAGAGGTTATATTGAGGCTATTTCTGAATATCAAACATATTTAGCTTCAGGTGGTAACTCTTCCCTATTAATTATCGGCAAGGAAGGCGGTGCATCTGAAGAGGTCACTGAGTTTATTAGTCATGCCGGTAATAAAGTTATATGGCTTACCGACGCCAGTGACGCGGAACTTATGGCAGCTTATCAGCATGCCGTGGCAGTAATATGCCCTTCCAAAAGTGAGGGTTATGGCATGTCCGTATCTGAAGGTCTTGCTTATAACGGTTTGGTATTAGCTAACCGTTTGCCTGTTTTTGGAGAATTTGCGGGCTCAAGCCCATACTATTTTGAAATTGAAAGGTCAGGTGATCTCGCTCGCCTCTTAACAGATACTCCTCATTTAAAACGGCAAGACAAATTGTCTGATATGGGGACCTGGAAAAATACCGCTACAGTACTGGCCTCAGAATTAGTTAGCATTTCAAAATCTCATGGCCGTCATAAAGCCATAGAATTGAGAAAGAATTCAGAAGAGGCCATCCGTTGGGCATATTGGTTGCTTTTTGATCGCAAGTGTTCCCCAGAGGAGACCTCAAACTGGCTCAAATTTGAAAATATCCAAGACATGTTTGAAGCATTACGATTTGAAAGCAGAAACCTTACATCGCCGGTAAGCAAAGAAGCTATTCGTTGGATTCAATTAATTATTAACGGAAGAGACTCAGTTGATAATCAAGAAATGGAATATTGGCTTGAATTTGGAAAAATTCAGGACATGATTGAAGCAGTGAAATACGAAAACATGAATCTCACGTCAACATTAAGTAAAGATGCAATTCGATGGATTCAATTAATTATTAACGAAAGAGATTCCGTTGATGATGAAGAGATTTCGTACTGGCGTAGCCAATCCAAATCAATTTCTGGTTTACGCCATAAAATTCTGGAAGAACATTTCAGACCAGAAGCTCCACTATCTAAGCTTTTTGTACGTTGGGCGTTTGTTGCATATTTGGGTGAACTGGATCCAAAACCAGATGAGTTAAACGCATGGTTTGAAAGTGCAGGAACAAACGGTGAGTTTTTAACAAAGTTGAAACTTACAAAGTCAAACATTCAGTAGAAATTTTTTGTTAATATTCAAGAATCAGTATCCCGGAGGGATTTACGTGAAAATATTACAGATGGCAACTTATGACGTTGAGCGACCAGATCACGGGGGAAAACTACGCAGTCATCATATTCGGCGAAGTTTACGTACTCAATTCAATGTTGAAACGTTGTCGTTTGAATGGGATGAGAAAGTAGATGCCTCTTCTCTATCAGTAAGATTGGATCAAAATCGCTGGACCGAATTTGGTATTAGTGGAATGCTTTCTGATTGGGGAATTTGCAATTTCCTGGAGAAAGATGAAAAGTGTTATGAACAGGTCTGCAGAAATGTTCATAATTTTGATCCCGATATCATTCTTCTTGAACAACCATTTCTATGGCCATTAGTAGAACGTTTTTTTGATGATGGTACTCTTGCACGTAATGTTAGGGTTATTTATAGCTCGCATAATATCGAAGTGATAATGAAACGCCAGATCTATCAAGATCTTTTTTCACCTGAAATAGCAAAAAAATATACTGACTATGTAGATAATATCGAGAAAGGCGTAATTAAAGCATGCTCAGGTGCAATTGCAGTTTCTGAGATTGATGCCGCTTACATCACTCGACTCAACCCCGATGCACCAGTGAAAATTTACTTCAATGGACATTCCAAACCGAAAAATGGTCCAGAGGATAAAAAATGGCAATCTCGTTTTGAAAACAGAGATGCCAACTGGGTATTCGTCGGTAGCTGGCATCCACCGAATATAAATGGATTACGCGATCTTGTAATGGCGCTGGCTCAGAAAAAAGGCGAGAAGAATTTTGCACTATGGGCGTTAGGTAGTGTTGGAAACGGTTTAGTTGCTACCACCCCTGGTTTTGATGCCAAAGATTATCCATGGTTGCATATTACGGGCCTGGTAAGTGCGGAAGATATCGATTCGGCTATTTTATGCTCAAGTGGCATTGTATTGCCGATTTGGGAAGGAGGGGGTTCAAATCTCAAAACAGCGCAGGCATTATTGTCGACAAAATGCATTCTCGGTGCGGAATTTTCATTTAGAGCTTTCGAACATGTCACCTCCGAACCAGGAGTATTTTTAGTTAAAGATGCCGATAGCCTTGCTAATTTGGTCACTGAAACCCGACCAGAAAGACATTACGCACGAAGCGAAGAAGTCTATGCTTTAGAATGGGAACGGGTTCTTCAGAGTTTGCCTGACTTCGTACTTAAAATAATTGATTCTGGTAAGGAAGAACATCTTTCATGAAAGTAATTTTTGATTGCACATCTTTAACTAATTGGATCGGACACCCTACGGGTATTCAGCGGGTAGTTTCCGAAATTGGCAACGAATTATTGGGCTGCCTGCCAAATATTCGCTTGGGGTTATTTCAAGCTGATAGCACTTGTTTGGAGTATGACATTCAGCTTCGAAAAACAACGGAAAATATTGAGCTAAATGCCGGTGACATTATTATCACAGCAGGTTCTAATTGGGATTATATAGAACATCATAAAGTTCTAATGAAATTACGGCAACAGGGAATAAAATTAGGCATTCTCTTTTATGATGCTATTCCATGCATATTACCATTTACTTACGGACCAGGCTTCCCTGAAATCTATAAAGAATGGCTAATTGAAACAATAAATGCCTGTGACTTAGCTTTTGCTATTTCAGAAAATACTAAACGCGATTTGAAGCATTTTTCTACTGAGCATGGTCTTGAACTTCCTCCTGTCACGGTGGTACGCCTCGGCGATGAAGTACCCACTACTGAAGGAGATCCTAGTGCGGATATTGTTCAAAAAATAAGTGAACCTTATTTGCTCACAGTAGGATCCATCGAATACCGTAAAAACCATATAATGCTTCTCAATGCATGGAGATACATGATAGAGGAGCAAAACTATATACCACCCAAACTTTATATTGTTGGTAAACAGGGGTGGTTGGATAATGATATAGAATATCAAATTGCTAATGACTTACGTTTAAAAGGGCGCATCGAAGTTCTTAAAGGGCTACAGGACATAGACCTACGAGTTCTTTATGAGAATAGCATGTTTACCCTTTATCCTTCTTTTTATGAAGGTTGGGGATTGCCTATCGCGGAAAGTTTGTGCTTTGGTAAACCTTGTATTGCTTCGCGCTCCTCTTCTATGGTGGAAATTGCACCTGGTCTTGTGCGACATGCGCATCCGCTACTTCTTAATGAATGGGTCGAACAAATCCGCCTGCTCGTTGATAATCCGGAAGAGTTACAAAATGAATGCGAGCGTGTGAGAACAGGTTACAAATTGTCTAGCTGGAAAGACACTGCTCTTCAAATGTGTGAAGGATTATTTGCCAATTACCCAGAAATAATGGAGATTGCCGAATGAGTTTTTATTTCGATTATTCGACGATGGTGGGTTGGCAGGGGACTCCTACTGGGATTCCACGAACAGTCTATTATCTTGCACAAGAACTCTCATCTCAGATTAGTGATTTTAAGCTAGTTGCCATTGATGATGATCTTAAATCATTCCATACTGTTGACGTTAACGGACAAGTTGCGACAGTCAGCAAGAAAGTAGATTTTTGCGAGGGGGACATTTTTTTCTCAGCTGGAGCTAACTGGGCTTTTGCCTGTTACAACGAAGAAATTCGGCGAATGAAAGAGTTGGGTGTAAAATATATACAACTTTTTTATGACATAATCCCCGATTTATTCCCGTATTTTTATAAAGATGGAATTGGCTTTGGAGATTATATAGGTCGCTGGGTCGATGAAACCGTTGCTCTCTGTGACCAATCTTTTTCAATTTCAGAATGTACGAAGAAAGATATCGTTCTTCGAAGCAATAAACTAGGTATTGATATGTCTGATATGAAAGTGATCAGACTTGGGGATGATTTTGTAGCAAGCCCTTCAGATGATACCCAGTACAGTAGTCGTTATACTGACGGAGAAAAGTTCATACTTTGCGTTGGTACGCTGGAAATTAGGAAGAATCAGGTAGCACTTCTGCATGCTTATCGCATACTAGATAAGCGTTATCCTGGACTTCTACCGAAACTCGTTCTTGTCGGGCGTAAGGGATGGATCGACAGTGAGATCGATTTCCAGGTTGAAAATGACAGAGCTTTGAATGGCTTAGTCGATGTGATTACAGATGCCAGTGACAACGAATTGAGCTGGCTGTACTCAAACTGCTTGTTTACACTATTTCCAGCACTTTATGAAGGATGGGGACTACCAGTATCTGAGAGCTTATGGCATGGGAAGCCCTGTATAAGTTCAAATACTTCCAGCATGGTTGAAATTGCCCCAGAGCTCACTATTTTTGCATCACCTTACTCTGTAGAGAGTTGGGTTGATCAGATAGAATGCCTTCTCTTTAAACCCGGAATGCTTGATAAGCAGACTGAGAAGGTTTTACGCGAGTATGTGCCTACAGAATGGTGCAATACGGCCGCTACAATTAAAGATGTGATTTTTGAAGAGTATACAAAGTGAACAATATCGCTGTAATTACAGGAATTACTGGTCAAGATGGTGCCTATTTGGCAGAGCTTTTACTGAGCAAAGGATATACAGTTTATGGTACATACCGCCGTACCAGTTCTGTTAACTTCTGGCGTATCGAAGAATTAGGCATCCAGAATCATTCCAATCTGCATTTGGTAGAATATGATCTGACTGATCTTTCTTCCAGTATCCGTCTGCTGCAAAATAGCGGAGCAATGGAAGTCTACAATCTGGCAGCTCAGAGCTTTGTCGGTGTGTCATTCGAACAACCCGTTACAACCGCTGAGATTACAGGCATCGGCGCTCTGAATCTGCTCGAAGCTATTCGCATAGTGAATCCTAAAATTCGCTTTTATCAAGCCTCTACCTCTGAAATGTTCGGTAAAGTGCAAGCGATTCCACAGTCTGAATCAACACCTTTTTACCCACGCAGCCCGTATGGCGTAGCAAAACTGTACGCACATTGGATGACCATTAACTACCGTGAAAGCTACGACATTTTTGCCTGTAGCGGGATACTGTTCAACCATGAGTCCCCTCTCCGCGGTCGTGAGTTCGTCACACGTAAGATCACTGACTCTGTTGCCAAAATTAAACTCGGCAAACTCGATGTACTAGAGTTGGGTAATCTCGACGCCAAACGCGACTGGGGCTTTGCTAAAGAATACGTAGAAGGCATGTGGCGTATGCTGCAAGCTGATGAACCAGATTCCTATGTACTGGCCACGAATCGTACTGAAACTGTACGTGATTTTGTGCTCATGTCCTTTAAAGCCGCAGGGATTAATGTTCAATTCAGTGGCCATGCAGAAAAAGAGATTGCCGTTGATGTCGCCACGGGTAAAACCGTCGTTTCCATAAGTCCTAAATTCTATCGTCCTGCTGAGGTTGAACTTCTGATCGGCGATCCTGCAAAAGCGAAGGAAAAGTTAGGCTGGGAACCAAAAACCACATTGGAACAACTGTGCCAAATGATGGTTGAAGAAGACATGCGTCGCAACGAAGCAGGATTCTCATTCTAATATGACTCAACGTGCGCTGATCACTGGCTTAAACGGTTTTACCGGCCAATATATGGCCAGGGAACTGGCAGACGCCGGTTATGAAGTACATGGTCTTGAAAACCTGGCAGCTACAGCTGCCGGGAATCGTCAAGTTGATCTCTGCGATCCAGAAGCCGTTCGTCAGGCTATCCGCGCGATAAAACCTAATATCGTTGTACACCTGGCAGCGATCGCATTCGTGGCGCATGGTAATGCAGATGATTTTTATCGCGTCAATCTCATGGGGACCCGCAATCTCTTAGCGGCACTATCTGAAGTGGCAGAGGGGATTGATTGCGTACTGCTCGCCAGCAGCGCCAATGTTTATGGCAATCGTACCGGGGGGATCCTCACTGAGGAAAGTTTACCAGACCCGGCTAATGATTATGCTGTCAGCAAATTGGCGATGGAATACATGGCGAAGTTGTGGATGGATAAACTGCCCATCGTAATTGCGCGGCCATTCAACTATACGGGTGTAGGCCAAAGTGAAAACTTCCTGATCCCGAAAATAGTCTCGCATTTTCGTCGAAAGGAACAACGCATTGAGTTAGGAAACCTTGATGTATGGCGTGATTTTAGTAATGTTCGCTCCGTCTGTAATGCTTATGCAAACCTTATAAAAATGCGCCCGGTTGGACAAACTTTCAATGTTTGCTCTGGGGTGGGGACGTCACTGAGAGAAGTTGTTTCGGCTTTGGAAACTTTGGCTGGGTATCAGATTGAATTAAACGTTAATCCTGCATTCGTCAGAGCCAATGAAGTCAAAGTATTGACTGGAAGTGCTGAACGCCTGAATTCAGTCATTCCTGACTGGAAACCTATCACACTGGAAGAAACACTCCGGTGGATGTATTCGATATGAGTGACAAGACAGAGATGGTTTTATCATCTCTGTCAACTGCCAACCTCGACAACCACCTTAAAAATCAAATGGTTACCCCCTGACCTGAAAATCCGGGCTTCCCTCCGGGAATGTCAGATTTTGCAGCAGAGCGAGGATCAATTGTTTCAACCTCATAAGGGAACACAGGTTACGAATGCGTATTCTTCATTTTTTTAAAACCTACTACCCTGTTGCGTTTGGCGGTGTTCAGCAGGTTATTTACCAGTTGGCCGAGGGCGCTTGTCGCAATGGAGCCGAGGTAGATGTACTTTCTCTCACAGAAGAGAAAACAGCTCATGTTGGAAAAATAGGCTACCATAACGTCCATACTTCTAAACAGGACCTGTATATCGCCTCGACAGGATTTTCTTTGTCTGCATTCAAAGATTTCCGCCGGCTGGCTGAGCAAGCCGACGTGATCCACTACCACTTTCCCTGGCCCTATATGGATCTGGTGCATTTTATGGTGCGCCCTGATAAGCCGACGGTGGTGACCTATCATTCGGACATTGTAAAACAGAAGAATTTGTTACGTCTGTATCAACCTTTGATGCGCCGTTTTTTAAATGACGTTGATGCTGTTGTCGCCTCCTCGCCAAACTATGTGCAAACCAGCCCCGTTTTACAGTCGCTGAAGCGCCCTGTAGATGTCATACCTTTTGGTCTGGATGATTCATCTTATCCAAAGGCTCCGGTATCGGTGACAGAAAAATGGCAGGCATTACTCCGGGGGCGGTTTTTTCTTTTTATTGGTTTCCTGCGTTACTACAAAGGCCTTTCTTATCTTCTTGATGCAATTGCCGGTCTGGATTATCCGCTGGTGATCATCGGAGAAGGCCCGTGCGAGCAGGAACTGAAAGAACAAGCTGAGCGGTTAAAATTAAAAAATATTCATTTCGTCGGTGCCGTCTCTGACGAAGATAAATGCGCTTTGCTTGAACTTTGTTACTCCGTAGTATTTCCCTCTCATTTACGTTCGGAAGCATTCGGGATGACCCTGCTTGAAGCGGCAATGTACGGGAAGCCTATGATTTCTTGCGAGATTGGTACAGGCACCACCTTTATCAATCTGCATAAGGAAACAGGGCTTGTCGTTAAACCTACAGACCCTGTTTCCTTGCGCGCCGCACTTGTCGAACTTTGGGAAAACCCTTGCGCAACATCGCAGATGGGGCAGAATGCGAAAGCCAGGTTCGATCATATGTTTACCGCTGAACGAATGGTCGAAAGCTATATGTCGCTTTACAAAAAAGTGATCGCGGAGCATCCGCAGAAATGAGCAAAAATCTGGAAACTAAGTCGGTATTAGTGACAGGCGCAAATGGTTTTATTGGACGCGCCATTGCGAAGAGTATTGAAACAGCAGGCATGACAGTCCGACGCGCAGTACGACGCAATTATCATGAGCCTACCGCCTGGCACAGTCCCGATCTTGATGAATTTGCTGACTGGTCCGAAGGATTGTCTGGCATTGATTGCGTGATCCACTGTTCTGCCCGTGTACACCAAATGCAGGAACAGACGTCAGACGCATTGGCTGAGTTCAGGAAAGTGAACACCAGCGGAACGCTGACCCTGGCAAAACAGGCTGCGGCTGCCAGCGTTTCCCGGTTTATTTTTTTAAGTTCTTGCAAAGTTAATGGTGAAGAGACGGTCAAAGGAAGCCCCTTTCGCGAAGCAGTTCCAAGACCACCGCAAGATCCTTATGGCCTGTCAAAATATGAAGCTGAAACAGGTTTGCTCGATATTTCAGCATCGACCGGAATGGAAGTTGTCATCATCCGTTTGCCACTCGTCTATGGTCCTGATGTGAAGGCCAACTTTGCGCTACTCATAAAAATTATCTCACTTGGCATCCCGTTGCCATTTGCTAGCATTGATAATCGGCGTAGCTTATTGGCATTAGATAACCTTTGCCACTTCATCCTCCACGTCATAAATCATCCTGCTGCTGCAGGTGAAGTTTTTCTGATAGCTGATGAACCTGCGGTATCAACATCGACATTAATTAAGATGATTGCCCGAGCGAAGGGAAAGCCTGCCCTGCTTTTCCCCTTTCCAATTACTTTGTTAAAAGTATTGGCGACGATCACAGGCAAGAGAAAGGCGGTGGCTCGTTTGGTTGGTTCACTGGAACTGGATACCGGCAAAACTCAGGTTTTGCTGGGATGGCATCCCCCTTTTAAAACTGATGAAGCACTTAAAAAAATATTTAATAATGGATAATGCTGCCGTATGTTCCTTTCTATTTTGTTGATGAGTGTGTTGATCTCCTGGTTATTAACTGCTGTGTTTCGTCGATATGCGATTCGCCATCAGGTGATGGATATTCCCAATGCCCGCAGTTCACATAACGTCCCGACGCCCCGCGGCGGCGGTATGGCTATAGTGATATCCTTTTCACTTGTTTTACTGTTGTTTGTCGGAACCAACCCTATCTTTTCATCCCTGTGGCTGTGGATAATGCTGCCGCTTCTGCTGATTGCCGCCATTGGCTTTATCGATGATCACCATTCGCTGTCCCCCAAATTCCGTCTTATCGTCCAGTTCTTCGCAGCCGCTCTGATCCTGTTCGGTATAGGCCACATTCCGGCCTTATCACTGGCGAAATGGATAATCACTCCTGACTGGTGGCTCTGGGGAATATTTGCATTTGGACTGGTATGGCTTATCAATTTATACAACTTTATGGATGGCATCGATGGTCTGGCCTCAGGAGAGGCGATCACAGTTTGCCTTGGCATCGCAGCGCTACACTGGACAGAAGGAGACACCGACGCAGTCACCTATATCGCCTTACTATTAGCAGCAACTTGCTCAGGATTTTTCTACTGGAACCGGCCTCCTGCTAAGATTTTTATGGGCGATGGTTGCAGTGGTTTTCTGGGGCTGGCTCTTGGCGCGCTGATGCTGATAGATGCATTAAAGGATCCGGAGCGGTTATGGGCATGGCTGATATTGCTGGGTATTTTTGTTGTCGATGCAAGCTGGACTTTGCTGACGAGATGGCGGCAGGGTGATCGGCTGAGTGAAGCACACAGATCCCATGCTTTTCAACACGCGGCTCAACGATGGGGGCATAGTGCCGTCACGGCCAGCAGTGCTTGTATCACTATAGTATGGCTCATGCCTATCGCGTGGTTAGTATTCTCTGGCAGATGCTATGGTCTCGTAGCTGTAGTGATAGCATATGCACCTTTATGTGTTCTGGCGAAACGATTGAACGCAGGAAGAAAGTGATGAACAAAAAATCAGTGCCCGCGCTTATGTGTTTTCATCTGTTAGAACTCCTCGGCTCGATGTCCCGTTTCGGTAAGCGCTTTATTTCGGTAATCGCTGACATTCTGATGATCTCACTGGCCTTCTGGGGCGGCTACTGGGTCAGGTTAGATGATGCATTCCCCATTACCAGTATTAAGCACTGGGTGTTACTGTTGGCTTTAAGCGTGTTTAGCGTGTTTGTTTTTGCGCGGCTTGGGCTCTATCGGGCGGTGTTACGCTTCGTCAGTTTTCGCGTACTCTGGACCATTGCGTTGGGCACTGGGGCATCAACGCTATTTCTCGTAATGAGTTCCTTCTATTTCAGTGTCTTTCTTCCCCGAACGGTAACTATTATCTATTTCGCCTTTATGGTGTTGTTTGTGGGTGGCGTTCGTCTTTTTTTCCGTGCCCTGCTGAACATTACCAGAGTGGTACGGACACCTGTGATTATCTACGGCGCAGGTGCAGCAGGCCGCCAGTTACAAATGGCGTTACTTCAGGGGAATGAATTTTATCCTGTCGCCTTTGTTGATGATGACACGGCAACGCATGGCTACCAACTTCAGGGGGCTTCAGTCCACCCCCCTTCACAAATTCCTGCTTTGCTGACTCGCCATCATGCTGAGAAAATTTTACTAGCAATGCCCAGTATTTCCCGTTCGAGACGCCAGAATGTTTTACAGTCTCTGGAGACATATCCCTGTGAAATTCTCTCAATACCTGGAATGTCTGATCTCGTCAATGGCGTAGCCACCATCAGTGAATTGAGGTACGTCTCCATTGAGGATCTCCTTGGACGTGTTCCCGTAGAGCCTTTTGATGAACTGATGAATGCCAATATTCATGGAAAATGCGTTATGGTTACAGGGGCCGGGGGTTCCATTGGCTCCGAATTATGTCGCCAGATCATTGCCTGTCGCCCTTCCCGACTGGTGCTTTTTGAACTTTCTGAGTATGGCCTATATACCATCCATGCAGCATTGACTGAACTTGATAGTGAAGTAGAGGTCATTCCCCTTCTGGGTTCTGTACAACGTAAACGCAGGCTGGTCACTGTCATGAAACGGTTTGCCGTTGACACTGTTTACCATGCTGCAGCTTATAAGCATGTCCCTCTTGTTGAATACAATGTTGTCGAAGGTATAAGAAACAATGTATTTGGCACATGGTATTGCGCACAAGCGGCACTTGAGGCTGGCGTAAATAATTTTGTATTGATTTCTACAGATAAATCTGTGCGTCCGACAAACACCATGGGTGCCTCCAAGCGACTGGCAGAATTAGTATTACAGGCGCTAGCAAAGGAAAACCATCACACCAAATTTTGTATGGTCCGCTTCGGAAACGTATTAGGATCCTCCGGTTCTGTCGTCCCGTTATTCAGGGAACAAATTAGCCGTGGGGGACCGGTAACCGTTACCCATGAGGATATTATTCGCTATTTCATGACCATTCCCGAAGCAGCACAGTTAGTAATTCAGGCAGGGGCTATGGGAGAAGGCGGAGATGTCTTTGTACTGGATATGGGGAACCCGGTGAAAATCATGGATCTTGCCAAACGAATGATTCGTTTGAGCGGTCTCACAGTGAAAGACAGCGAGCACCCTGATGGGGATATTGAAATAAAAGTGACAGGTCTGCGTCCTGGTGAAAAGCTCTATGAAGAATTGTTGATCGGAGGAAATGTCAGTGACACTCCGCATCCGCGCATTCTTAAAGCCATGGAACTGGATATGCCATGGCCATTGCTTGAAGGCAAATTACGTGAGCTTGATGAGGCCTGTCATCTCTTTCAGCATGAAAAAATTCGAGAATTGCTGATGGAACTTCCTTTGCTGTTTATTCCTAAAGATGAAATCTGTGACCTTGTCTGGGCGGCAAGTACCTTCGCAGAACAACATGAGTCTGCTTAACGTCTCTGTCTGCATTATAGCTCGCATAAAAAAGCCACCTGTACGAACTGCCCCCTTAAAGTTGGACGGTTTATCAGGTGGCTTTGTTGTTTCTGAAACCTCAATTCGGGCTTACAGCACGCCCTGCGCCAGCATGGCATCGGCCACTTTCACAAAACCCGCAATATTCGCCCCGCGCACATACTGCGTCTGCTGGCTTTCGCCGCCGTACTCGACGCACGACTGGTGAATATCCAGCATGATGTGACGCAAACGCGCATCGACTTCGTCGGCTTTCCAGCTCAGACGCGCGGCGTTCTGCGCCATCTCCAGCCCTGATGTCGCCACGCCACCCGCATTCGCCGCTTTGCCCGGCGCGAACAACACGCCTGCATCGGTGAACAGATCAGTCGCTTCAATCGTTGTCGGCATATTCGCGCCTTCGGCTACCGCTTTCACGCCGTTGGCGATCAGCACACGCGCCGCTGACGCATCCAGCTCATTTTGCGTGGCGCAAGGCAGCGCGATATCCACTGGCACATTCCACGGTTGCTGGCCTTCAAGATACGTCAGCCCGAGTTTTTGCGCGTAATCGGCCACGCGGCCGTCGCGGCTGGCTTTGATTTCCGTCAGCAGCGCCAGTTTTTCTGTCGTAAAACCGGCTTCGTCAACCACGGTGCCGCTGGAATCGGATGCGGTGATCACGCGCGCACCCAGTGACATGGCTTTTTCAATGGCATATTGCGCGACGTTGCCGGAACCGGACACCGCCACACGCATGCCTTCAAAATCCAGGCCATGACGTTTAAGCATCGATTCAGTGAAATAGATCAGGCCATAACCGGTGGCTTCCGGGCGGATCAGACTGCCGCCGAACGACAACCCTTTGCCGGTGAACACACTGGCGGTATTGTTGGAGAGCTTTTTCATCATCCCCGCCATATACCCGACTTCACGCCCGCCAACGCCGATATCACCCGCAGGCACATCAGTATCCGGCCCGAGATGACGGTAAAGTTCCAGCATCAGTGCCTGACAGAAACGCATGATCTCGCCTTCGCTTTTGCCTTTCGGGTTGAAATCGCTGCCGCCCTTGCCGCCGCCCATCGGCAATGTGGTCAGCGCATTTTTGAAAGTTTGTTCGAAGCCAAGGAATTTGAGAATCGATAAATTGACCGACGGGTGGAAGCGCATCCCGCCTTTATAGGGGCCGATGGCTGAACTGAACTGTACTCGCCAGCCACGGTTAACCTGCACCTGATTTGTGTCATCCACCCACGCGATACGAAACTGAATGACACGTTCCGGCTCAACCAGACGCTCCAGCAATGCGGAACGGCGGTATTGCGGATGTTGTTCGAGGAAAGGCCATAGCGTGGTCATGACTTCACGTACGGCCTGGGAGAATTCGACCTGATGCGGGTCGCGTTGCTGAACTGAGGATAAGAACTGTTCGAGGGATTGAATCTGATCCATTAAGGTAAAACTCCGTCTGTAAGTGATGTTGTCTTTTTTATTTACTGCTTATTTTTTGACTATGCATCGACTGACAACCGGACATCAAGCAATTTATTCCCCCATAAAAAACCTTACGATTTACGGCCTTCCAGCCTCAGTAATAACAACTTGTTCTCCAGTCCGCCGGCAAAGCCGGTTAATTTGCCGGAAGAACCGATCACCCGGTGACAGGGTGCTACGATAGAAATCGGATTACGACCATTGGCAGCGCCCACGGCGCGAACCGCTTTCGGGCGGCCGATGCGGCGGGCGATGTCGCCGTAGCTGCGCGTCTCACCAAACGGAATTTCCAGCAACGCCGCCCAGACTTCCTTCTGGAATGCGGTGCCGGTGAAATCAAGGTCCAGCTCAAAGCACGTGCGTTTACCCGCGAAATACTCGTTCAGCTGTTGTTCGGTTTTCAGCAAAATCGGAAACGCCGGGTCTTCCAGCATTTCACCCAAAGGCACGCGCCCGTCGATTTCACATTCCCACAAAATGGCGGTCAGCTTGTCGCCTTTCGCCGCCAGTGTGAGTAACCCGACCGGTGATGCCATCCGCTTGAATCTGTATTCCATCAGTCCCTTCCTCTGCAAGTTTTACGTTCCATACTTTACCGGAAAGGCAGAAACTGACGAAAATTATTTCAGGCCAGATTGGGCGCGAAGTTCCGCTTTCGCCGCGTCGAATTCGGTTTTGAAATCTGGCTGTTCTTCCATTTTCTGAGCAATCAGCGCGGCACCGGTGCGGCTCATGACGGTATCAGAACGGTAATGGAAACCAGCCACCAGACGGTTTTCGGCATAACCGGATGCACGGGCAAACAGCGCATTGCGTTTTTCCGGCACCATTTCGCCCAGCACCGTCGCCATCAGATAACCGATGGTGGAATGACCGGAAGGCCATGAACCGGATTTAGACTTTTTCAGCAGCGGATGAATTTGTTCATCCAGCATATAAGGACGCGGACGGTTAAACGCTTTCTTGGCGTGATCGTCCACCACGTCTTCTGTCGCCACAATACGCTCAAACAGCGCGGCGGTTTTCGGCAGTTTCTCGGCATCAAAGCCCGGCCCCATCACATCGGCAAAACGCCAGACGTTTTCTTGCGCATCAGCAATCGCCGCTTTTTCCTGCTCCGGCGTGCGGGTGGCCTGAATTTGGAGCAATTCTTTCAGCTCCGCTTGGGTCTGCGCCGAATCATCCGCCGGTGGCGCTGGCAGATATTGGGTCAGATCCAGTTCCTGACTGGTGATAAAGGGTTTGGCTTCTTCAGTAGCCTGAACAGCAAAGGTGGAACCCAGAGTGAAAAGCAGCAGAGCGACGAGGGACTTACGCACGGTGAAACTCCTGATATTAGTTTGAATATCAGGAGAATAGAGAAGAAATGTGACGCTTAAATGACAGGCATCAGCCCAGTAATCCCAGTTTGCCGGTCAGCTTACGCACCACTTTTTTATTCCCCGCCAGCGCGATGCCGAGCAGTTGCAGGTTGTTGGTCGGCACAACCGATACCGCTTCGCGAAAGGCGGCGTAATCGGTGGTTTGCTGTCCTTCGACCGGGAAAATAATGCCGTCCATTTCATCGTCATTTAGCAGATGCTGATGAAGTTGTGTGAGTTGTTGAGCATCAGCGACTAACACGCTGATACCAATCGGGATCAGCCCCGGATGTTCGCGGTTATCGGCATCAATCAGCGGTGCGCCCACCAGCGCCGGATGGCGTTGTCCGAGCGTCAGCGCCAGGACCGCGGCGGCATTGGCGGCATGTCCTGCGGCAAGTTGCTGATTGATGACAATCACGCAGCGTTCAGGGGACGAGGGCAGAGTTGTTGCGGTGGTATTCATGATGACAGGCTCCGGTTCAGTTGAAATCAGAGCTTAACCTGTCACTTTTTCTCAATCTGGAAGATTTGTGCACAGACGCCGGTAATGCGCTGGCGTGAGCTGATATGCACGGCGGAACCAGCGCCCGAGATGGCTCTGATCGGCAAACCCTAAATCGGCGGCCACCGCTGCCGGTGTACGCCCGAGCGCCAGTCCTTCACGGGCGCGGGTCAGTTTCAGCTGAATAAGATAGGCATGCGGCGGCAATCCGAATTCAGCTTTAAACGCACGGCTGACCACAAAACGGCTTTCACCGGTTGCCGCCGCCAGTTGTTCGAGGCCGACATCTTCATGCAGATGGGCATGCAGATATTCCCGCGCCTGATGCGCCAACCGTGACCACGGCGCTTCGCCCTGAATTCGCGGCGGTTGCCAGGTGAGATGGCCGCCCAGCGCACCGAGCAGGCTATCAAGCGCAGTCTGGCGCACAATGCGCAGATCCCTGCCATGCAGCGCCTGAAACGCCCGCGAGGTCGCCTGCGCCAGTTGCGGATCCTGCGCTAAGGTATTTTCAAAACTCGGATCACCAGCAGAAGAGAGCGAATCACGCCGCGCCGCCAGTTCACGGCTCAGCCATTGCGGATCGAGATATAACATGTGATAGGTGAAACCGCCGGGCTGCACGGCATCGCCGTCATGAATTTCGCCCGGTTCGAGCATAAAAACTTTACCCGGCAGGCTCTGATGTTTCTGGCGGCGACAGCTGAACTGCTGCAAACCGTACTGGGTAACGCCGACCAGATAGCTGTCATGCCAGTGAGGATCGTACGCATGGCCTTCGAAATGGGCGTGGATCGTTTCGATCCCGCTGTCTTTATCTTTCGATAAGTCGACCCAGTTTGCAGACGCCATACATCCCCCGCTGAATGAATTAACAACAGGGTAACAAATAGGCGGAGGAAAAAGAAATGAAGACAAACGGGTTTCGGGATGACCAGGCTCGGGCGGCTCCCTCCCCTGCGAAAGGGAGAGAGATACACTGCAACTCCCTGCAACAACTAAAATTTCTCTGGAAAGCAACCCCCAATACGCCACTTAACCGGTTGGTTTAAGACGCCTATTTACGCTATAGTCGCGCCGCTGTGGAAAAATCCGTGGCCGGGATTTGCACCCCGGAAACTATAAGGGCGCACTTGATGATATGCATTGAGTGTCAATGCTTGTGCACACCTATTGTTTGCGCAGTATAAATACTGTACTCACAATATCAATGGTGGCTCAGGCAGGGCTGACTTCGGTCAGGCCGGTGTCCTTGTAGGCCGGTAGTGCAAACCCTGTCTGAGCTATCACCATGAGATTTGCACCTCCGGTGATAGTCGTCACGACTACAAGGAGATGTATCAATGAAACTGCCACACAACCCTACTTTCCTGCCCTATCTCGTTCCTGTTCAGTCTTTATCACGAGCATTCAATTATGACTAGTCACGACTGGCATCCGGCCGACATTATTGCTGCATTGCGCAAGAAGGGCACCACGCTGGCAGCCGTCTCACGTGCGGCTGGTCTGAGTTCATCGACGCTTTCGAATGCCCTTTCCCGCCCATGGCCAAAAGGCGAAATGCTGATTGCTCAGGCCATTGGTGTACAACCTTCGCTTATCTGGCCGAGCCGGTATTTTGATCAGGAAACGATGACGTTTATTGAGCGAAAAATCAGGATACGGGGAAAATAAAACTCGGGCGGCTCCCTCCCCTGCGAAGGGGAGGGCTGGGGTGGGGTATTAAGGTCAAAATCAAAAAGTTAAAGTTTTTTTAAACAAGGTGTTAGCCCTTAAAACCCCCTCCCAACCTCCCCCTTCGCAGGGGGAGGAGCTAAGAACCGTCTGCTTTCTCTCCTGCACTTGCAGGGGGAGGAGCTAAAAACCGTCTGCTTTCTCTCCTGCACTTGCAGGGGGAGGCGCTAAGAAAACTTAGTGCTTCACGCTTTCGATAAAGGTTTTACGGGCGGTTTTGGAACCCAGACGTTCGGCTTCGTCCAGCAGTTTCAGGGCTTTATCGACGTCCCCGGCTTTCACTGCTTTCTTAATCGCGTCATTGAAGTAGGTTTCTGAATCGCTGAGCATTGGCTCGCTCGGTTTTGCCGGTGCTGCGGCAGGCGCAGGCGCTTGTGTGCTGCCGACGACGACCGGTGTAGCGGCGGCTGGGGCGGAAGACGGGAAGATCTGACCAATCATCACGTTACCGGTTTTCTGCTCGGCGGTGACTTTCAGGCTCAGCGTACCGGTCGGGGTATGACGGGCAATCGGATCCGGGATATCCGGCACCGCATTACCCACGCCAGCGGCGAAGGCTTTCGCCGGGTTGACCATTTGTGTGGTAGCGGCCAGATCCTGACGGGTGGTGTACACCAGCAGATAAATTTGTTTCTGACCCAGCGCTGGCGTCAGTTTCAGTGTGCCTTCCAGACGGTCACTCGAGACGATGCCCGGTTTCTGATACGGGAAATAGCTGGAAGGATAAAACGCTGCCGGACGCATCTGCTCATCCAGCACCAGAACATTTGGCGCATACACGGTTTTACCGGTCGCGATACTGGTCAGTGTAATTTCAAGCGAGCCACGATCGGCGGGCAACGCGAATGCGCCAACAGCCCCCTGGATCTCACCCTGATTAATTTGAGAGCCGGAAGTCCCCAGCGTCACATCCTGCGTCACTGGCGGAACCAGCGGCGTCCATGAAAGGTTGCGTAAGGTCTGGCTGGAAATAGCCGGTGCCGTATTCGCATCATTTTGCGCAGCATTCACTCCCGCAGGGACAGCAGCCAGCAGGCTCAGCGACAGACACAGTGACAGCAGATTCTTTTTCATTATTGGTTCCTTTGAAATCACCATGAAGGCTGGCGGTCATCAGCGATAATCCGCCAGCCAGCACATCTTCTTTACTGCGTTTTTTTAAAGCTTACATTGCCATTTTTCCAAACTCTTTCGGGTTGCCGGAAGGCGGCAAGCGTCCAAGTCCCCGGGAGCGCAGACAACTACGTGACCGGGGCGAGGACGCGCAGCCAACGCATCGGCAGCGCGAAGGAGGAAGGAAAAAATTACCACCAGATTTCCATTTGTGCGCCGAAGGTCACTTCGTCGTCATTACCACGGCTGAATGTTCTTGTGCTGGTGTCATTCATCGCTAAGCCATTGCTTGTGCCGCTGTCGGTGTCGTAGCCCCATTTTTCATCCCAGTTCGCATAGGTTGCGAACACACGGATGGCCGGACGTGACCAGATGCTGTCGCCTGCCTGCCATTGTTGCGCCAGGGTGACTTTGTACTGACCGTTTTTGTCGCCGGTACGCTGGGATTTCACGTTGTCGTAACCGACTTCCAGCAAGGTGCTCATGATCGGCGTCCATTTGTACATCGGACGAACACCGACGGTGTACCAGGTGGTGCCGTTATTGTTATCGCGGTCAACGTCCTGATACATCGCCACGTACATCAGGCTCCAGGTATCGTTGAAGTCGATCGCACCGTGGTCGAGCACACGTACCATGCTGCCGTTGTTGTTGATGGCGGCACCATTGGAGTGGCCGTTCGCCGCGCCCTGACCCGGATCGGTCATGGAATCAGACGCATATTGCAGCACGAACTTGTTGTAACCGTTATAGATGCTTTGCGTATGTTCTGCGGTGACCAGGAAACCGTCTTTGGTGGCGTCGTCAGCCAGTGTGTAACCGTCACGCGCATTGGCACGACCGTAATCCACACCTAACTCCAGCACGCCGCCCGGGTTAGTTTGCAGACCTGCCAGACGGACGTCGAATACGTCGTTGGAGGTTGGCACTTCGTCACGCTGGTCAGCGATATAACCGTACGAACCGCCGCTTTCGGTGTTACGGGTGGCGGCCAGAGACAGTTTACCGAAGCCCAGATCGATATCTTCCAGACCCGCACCAGGACCTGAAATGTCCCAGTAGTAGAAGTCGATCATGTGAACGTCATGACGCTGGTAGAAACGCTTACCGGCCCAGATGGTGGAACCCGGCAGCCATTCGATCAGGTTCTTACCCTTCACGTTTGCTTCGCGGAAAGCCGGATCGGTTGACTCCCAGTCGTTCTGTTGAGAAACGGAATACGCCACGTTGGTGTCGAAGTAGAAGCTCTTATCCCCTTCTTTCCACACTTCCTGACCCAGTTTCAACTCTGCATACGTCTCGCATTCGTTACCGAGACGGTATTTGCTGTCTGCACCTGTTGCTTTGAAACATTGCTGTTCGCCGCCGCTGCCGGTCCAGCCAATACCCGAACGGGCATAACCTGTGAAATCTACCGCCATTGCTTGTGTAGAAAGGATGCCAGCAGCCACTGCCAGCGCCAGGGAAGAACTACGCATTGTGATCATCATTTTCTCCTGTAGGGGATCGCGTGCTTTCAAACACCAGGTTCGGGGTGTAACCGCCGACATGCCGTTCCGTCTTCGCGGAACAGATGGCAGCGGTGTGGCGGCAAACCGATGGCGAATGTTGCACCTTCTTCTACCAGCACCACGTCGTTCTGGCGGTACACCAGGTTCTGACGAATTGCCGGAATTTGGATGTGGATCTGTGTTTCGTTACCCAGTTGCTCGACGACCTGCACTTCGCCGGAAAGCGTCACTTCAGCGACGTCGCTTGGCAGAAGATGTTCAGGACGGATACCCAGTGACAGGTTGCTGCCGACTTTTACATCGCTCCCCTCCACCGGCAGCCATACTTGCTGGCGGTTTGGCAACTCAACCTGCACGCGAGCAGGCTCAGCACCAGTGACTTTCACCGGCAGGAAATTCATTTTTGGCGAGCCGATAAAGCCGGCGACAAAGCGGTTGGCAGGATAGTGATACAGCTCGAGTGGCTTACCGACCTGGGCGATATGTCCGGCATCGAGCACCACGATTTTATCGGCCAGCGTCATCGCTTCGACCTGATCGTGGGTCACATAAATCATGGTGCGTTTCAGGCGCTTATGCAGGCGTGAAATCTCAATGCGCATTTGCACACGCAGCGCGGCATCTAAGTTAGAAAGCGGCTCATCGAGCAGGAACACCGTCGGCTCGGCAACCAGCGTACGGCCAATCGCCACGCGCTGACGTTGTCCGCCGGACAGCGCTTTCGGGCGCCGGTCCAGCAAGTGCGCCAGTTGCAATACTTCGGAAACCTGATTCACCCGCTGGTTGATCTCGGCTTTTTTGGCGCCGGCCAGCTTCAGGCCAAAAGACATGTTTTCTGCCACGGACAGATGCGGGTAAAGCGCATAAGACTGGAACACCATGCCGATGCCACGATCGGCCGGTGGCACTTCGTTCATACGTTTATCGCCAATCTTTAATTCACCGGACGTGATGTCTTCCAGACCTGCAATCATGCGCAGCAGAGTGGATTTACCACAGCCGGACGGCCCGACGAACACCACAAACTCGCCTTCTTCTATTTCCAGATTGATGTCGCTGGAAATCACGGTGTCGCCAAAGGCTTTGTACACGCTGTTAAGGGAAACGCTCGCCATCCTGAACTCCTGTACTTGCTGCCAGCGAGAAAACTCAATGCAACGGAGAGTGAAGGATTAGCCGGTTACCGTAATCATCCGTAACAAAGTTTTTCATGGGGGAGGAGCAGGGAGGATGAAGGTTTCCCACAACCGGATGAAAGTTCACAGCAAAAATCAAATTCGTGATCTGAATGGCAAAAAACGAACCATATTTTTGAGTGATGAACCACATAACGCCTGAGAGTGTCGGCGGGATCACATTCTGAGAGGCGGGGGCGTAGAGGGGGGGATGATGAAGCGCTGACGGGTTGAATCCACACTGGCGTCGTACCCTGTCTTTTCCGTCTCAGACGATAAAAAAACCGACTACAAAAGGATTGGATTATGACCCTCAGCATTAAGAAGATTGTTAAACACACACTGGCACTCTCGGCGCTGGCTACGCTGGTGTTGTCATCTTCCGCGTTCGCCAAGATAGAAGAAGGAAAGCTGGTCATCTGGATCAACGGTGACAAGGGCTATAACGGCCTGGCGGAAGTCGGTAAGAAATTTGAAAAAGACACCGGCATTAAAGTCACGGTAGAACATCCGGACAAGCTGGAAGAAAAATACCCGCAAGTGGCAGCTACCGGCGGCGGCCCTGACATCATTTTCTGGGCGCATGACCGTTTTGGCGGCTACGCACAATCCGGCCTGCTGGCTGAAATCAGCCCGGACCAGGCCTTTAAAGACAAACTGTTCCCGTTCACCTGGGATGCGGTCACCTTCAACGGCAAGCTGATCGGTTATCCGGTGGCGGTTGAAGCGCTGTCACTGATTTACAATAAAGACATCATTAAAGAAGCGCCAAAAACCTGGGAAGAAATCCCGGCGCTGGACAAAGAACTGCGTGCCACAGGCAAGAGCGCCATCATGTGGAACCTGCAGGAACCGTACTTCACCTGGCCAATCATCGCGGCTGACGGCGGTTATGCGTTCAAATATGAAAACGGCAAATACAACATCAAAGACACCGGCGTGAATAACGCAGGTTCGCAGGCTGGTCTGCAATTCATCATCGATCTGGTGAAAAACAAACACATCAACGCCGACACCGATTACTCCATTGCTGAAGCCGCCTTTAACAAGGGCCAGACTGCGATGACTATCGACGGCCCGTGGGCGTGGTCAAACCTCGACAAGAGCAAAATCAACTACGGCGTAACGCTGCTGCCAAGCTTCCACGGCAAGCCGTCTAAACCGTTCGTCGGCGTGCTGACAGCCGGTATTAACGCCGCCAGCCCGAACAAAGAACTGGCGAAAGAGTTCCTGGAAAACTACCTGATCACCGACGACGGTCTGGCTGTCGTGAACAAGGACAAACCGCTGGGTGCCGTGGCGCTGAAGTCTTATCAGGAAAAACTGGAAAAAGACCCGCGCATTGCCGCCACCATGGCGAACTCGAAGAACGGTGAAATCATGCCAAACATCCCGCAGATGAGCGCCTTCTGGTATGCAGAACGCAGCGCCATCATCAATGCGGTGAATGGTCGTCAGACCGTTCCGCAAGCCCTGAAAGATGTAGAAACCCGCATTACCAAGTAATGCCAAAGCATTAGCTTAATGAACGGTGCGCAACTCACGGGTTGCGCACCGCCACCACAAGGATTGTCCTTATGCCAAGAGCCAAAAAACGGCCGTTCAGTAATGCGTTCAAATGGCTGATCATCGCCCTGCTCGCCTGCCTGACCGGTTATCTGATCGTGCTGATGTATGCGCAGGGCGAAACTCTTTTTGCCATTCTGACCCTGATCCTCTCCGGCGTCGGCTTATACATTTATGGCAACCGCCGCGCCTATTCGTGGCGCTATGTCTACCCCGGTCTGGCCGGGATGTTGTTATTTGTGCTGTTCCCGCTGGTCTGCACCATCGCGATTGCCTTCACCAACTACAGCAGTACCAACCAGCTGACCTTTGAACGGGCACAGTCTGTTCTGATGGGGCGGGAATTCCAGGGCGGCAAGGCGCTGAATTTTGCGCTCTACCCTGCCGGTGATAAATGGCAACTGGCGCTGACGTCGCCGGATAACAGCGAAACGCTGGTTTCTCCGCCTTTTGCTTTCGATGCTCAGGCACCGCAAACGCTGGACATGCTGCCGCAAACCGCGCCATCGGCTGAAAAAGCCGGGCTGCGGGTGGTAACACAAAACCGTCTGGCCCTCGGTCTGATCTCAGCAAAATTACCCGACGGCGAAACACTGCGCATGAGTTCCCTGCGCCAGTTCTCCGGCACGCAGCCGCTGTACAAACTGGGTGAAGATAAGAAGCAACTGACCAACGCACAAACCGGCACGATTTACCGCCCGAATATGGACAGCGGTTTCTATCAGGCAGTGAATGCGCAGGGCGAATGGCAGGCAGAAAAACTCAGCCCCGGCTTTACCGTCGGCATCGGCTGGGGCAACTTCCTGCGCGTATTGCATGACGAAGGGATCCAGAAGCCCTTCCTGTCGATTTTCGTCTGGACCGTGGTGTTTGCGCTGCTGACCGTGGTGCTCACCGTGGCGGTCGGTATGGTGCTGGCCTGTGTGGTGCAGTGGGAAGAGCTGAAAGGCAAAGCGGCGTACCGCATCCTGCTGATCCTGCCTTATGCCGTCCCGGCGTTCATTTCGATTCTGATTTTCAAAGGGTTATTCAACCAGAGCTTCGGCGAAATTAACCTGATGCTCAGCGCGCTGTTTGGCATCAAACCGGCATGGTTCAGCGATCCGTGGACCGCCAAAAGCATGATCATTATCGTCAACACCTGGCTGGGTTATCCGTACATGATGATCCTGTGCATGGGCCTGCTGAAAGCGATCCCGGATGATCTTTACGAAGCCTCGGCAATGGACGGCGCGACGCCGATGCAGAACTTCTTCCGCATCACGCTGCCGCTTTTGATCAAACCGCTGACGCCGCTGATGATCGCCAGCTTCGCGTTTAACTTTAATAACTTCGTGCTGATCCAGCTGCTGACCAACGGCGGGCCGGACATGCTCGGCACCACCACGCCAGCGGGTCATACCGATTTGCTGGTCAGCTACACCTACCGCATCGCCTTCGAAGGCGGCGGCGGACAGGACTTCGGGCTGGCGGCAGCGATTGCCACGCTGATCTTCCTGCTGGTGGGTGCGCTGGCTGTCGTGAACCTGAAAGCCTCACGCATGAAATTCGACTAAGGAGAAACAGACAATGCCCATGGTTAAACCTAAGTCGCAGAAAGTCAGATTACTGATCACGCACCTTTTACTGCTGTGTTTTCTGGCGCTGATCCTGTTTCCGCTGCTGATGGTGTTCGCCATCTCGCTGCGTCCGGGTAACTTCGCCACCGGCAGCCTGATCCCGGATCAGGTGTCGTGGGATCACTGGAAACTGGCGCTCGGCATCGCGGTCACCAACAGCGACGGCAGCATCACGCCGCCGCCGTTCCCGGTCATGCTATGGCTGTGGAACTCAGTCAAAATCGCCGGGATCACCGCCGTCGGCATCGTCGCCCTGTCCACCACCTGCGCCTATGCTTTTGCCCGCATGAAATTTCGCGGTAAAAGCTCGCTGCTCAAAGGGATGCTGATTTTCCAGATGTTCCCGGCGGTGCTGTCGCTGGTGGCGTTATATGCCCTGTTTGACCGCCTTGGCATGTACGTGCCGTTCCTCGGGCTAAATACCCACGGCGGTGTGATCTTTGCGTATATGGGCGGTATCGCCCTGCACGTCTGGACCATTAAAGGCTATTTCGAAACCATCGACGGCTCGCTGGAAGAAGCCGCCGCGCTGGACGGTGCCAGCCCGTGGCAGGCGTTCCGGCTGGTGCTGCTGCCGCTGTCCGTGCCGATTCTGGCGGTGGTATTTATTCTGTCATTCATCGCGGCCATTACCGAAGTACCGGTGGCGTCTTTACTGCTGCGCGATGTGAACAGCTACACCCTGGCGGTCGGTATGCAGCAATATCTGAACCCGCAAAACTACCTGTGGGGCGATTTTGCGGCAGCCGCCATATTGTCCGCCATCCCGATTACGGCCGTATTCCTGATTGCTCAACGCTGGCTGGTCGGCGGCTTAACGGCGGGCGGTGTGAAAGGTTAACGGTAAGGCTAATGCGCTTTGTAATACTTGATCAATTCCCTGTGTCTTGGGCGGCTGAATAAGCCGCCTTTTTTTATTACATCCTCTGAATTCTAACAATGAACTCAATCATTTATAAGACTTAATCGCAAAGCCCAAGCTCTTTTCCTCCGATTTCACGAATATGCCTGAAGGCACTTTTTACCGAATCAATATCCTGCCCGCCTACCGCAAATTCCTCGAAACAATTTCGCCATTCGCGAACCGCTTGCCACACAGAATCAATTTCATTGATAGCCAGCTGGCGGCTGAGGCCAAAACGCTCAGACCAGGAAACCGCATTAATCAACGTGGCTTCCCGGCCAAACTGGCCCACACCTAAATGAAGAAGACGAGAATAAGTGCCACTTGGGCGCGGAACAACGTCATATAAAGGGCTGAGACGCCATGCCAGAGAAACAGATTGCGGGGGTTCCTGACACGCAGAAACTGCAAACTGAGCGGGTTCATCCATCAGAATAAAACCATGATTTCTTAAATGATCGTCGTCGTTGTTAATTAAAATGTTAAATATCATGCGCTTAAACAGCTCAGTTAAATCCTGCTGAAGAAACTTTGCGTTCAGATGCATTCTCATGGCATCAGCCATATCCGCATAACTGCTTTTCGGCGAGTCCATCTCATGTAAGTCCATGAATGTCAGCGCGGAATTAAAATGGCGTCGTCCGACAAACTCACCACTCCCCACCCGGTCAAAGCGCTTTATCAGCATGGCAAAATGGTTATCACCCACTTCTTTCAATTGTGTAGGGGGAACATGCAGGCCGGCAGCACGTGCCAGCTCCAGCGTTGCTCTTTCCACCGTAGGAATGTTAAGCCCACGATCATTTGGGGATGAAAATTTGGCCAGCCAATGTGTGTCGTCATCATCCAAAAGGGTAGCTTTTGGACGCATTCCCCCCATACTTGAACCTGCATCAAGAAGATTGTGTAAGTTTGCCGGTACCGGAAGCCCTTGTTCAACACGGTCGAATGCATCCTGAATATACCCAAGCGAGCGAATATCACTGGATTGAGTCAGTGCTCTGGTGGCCTCACCATCAGCGGTAATATTCAGAGCACCAACCCGATTAGCGCCTGCCTCCAGCAAGTAAACAGACTCTGGTAAAGAATTGGCTGGCATCCGGTTTTTAGCTTCTATCACCCGCCGCCCCCAGGAGTCTGGTGCAGCATCGCGGATCCCCCCAAATAATGAGATATTGGCAGGGAAAAGCTCCATTCGGGAAACATCCCGGCCATTCAGAAAATTCAACGATATCGGATCAATTTCAATCGCGCCGTTTCTTTTCAAATACTTCAAACCGTAAATGAAACTACAGGAGAGTACTTCGGCTCCCGCTTCAGTCATTTTAAGTTTTCCTGCCGGAACAGCTTGTGAGGCTCCGGGTAAAAAGGCGTGAACCAGTAATGTGCTTTCAGAAGTCATAATCTTTAAGTTCCCTCTCGGATAATGCACGGGCGCGCTGAGGTCTGATTTTCTCATTCATCGAATGTACGACATTGTCTTCCCCTGATAAGAGGTCGGCCAAAGTTACCCCCGGACGAATGGCATCGAGATAACGCAGAATTTGTCCTATTGCGACACTTGTATCTCCATTCTCAATCCTGCTGACAGTATTTCTGCCAAGGTTAGCTCGCACCGCTGCTTCGGATTGTGTCATCTTTCGCGCAATCCGGCTTTCAGCAAGCAAACGTCCCATTTCGCGGAGTTGCTGCAAAAGATTTTCCGATACCAGCAAAGATTGAGAACGTTTCATATTGCACCTTAAAATAAACATTATGTCATTAGTGATTACTTTAAGGTGCAATGGAAACTAAGCAAGATAAAGTTTGAAGTGCTGCGGAAAGCCTGACCGCAGTCTATATCCGGGGTTTGTTATTGGTTGATTTATAAGTACAAATAAAAAAGGAGCACTCCCTCACGGCAGCACTCCCTTTTTCACTTCCTTTTTAAACCTCAGCTTACCGAGACTTTCCGGCGGCGTTTATCAAGGTCTTTAATCAGCTTATTCACCTGCTCGTCGGCGAACATCTCTTCGAGCGTGTGGGAAAGCTTACGGCGCCAGTTCGGGTATTCGTCGCTGGTGCCGGGCACATTGACCGGCGCGCTCATGTCCAGCCAGTCTTCCGGTTGCAGGCCGAGCAAGGCGCAGGCGCTGTCGGCAACGTAGCGTTGCAGGCCACGGTTCAGTACCGGCGTCATTTCCATCAGCGCGGCTTTATGCCCGGTTTTCTGCGGGATACAACCGTAATGATGCAGGCCATCGAGCAAACCCTGACGTGCGCGGGCGCGGTCAGCGTACAACGCCTCTAAAACAGCCTCGTCGCGGTACAAACCGAGGGATTTGCCCAGCGCCAGATCGTCGCTTTGCCAGTAGCCGCGCAGCGTCGGCAGGTCGTGCGTAGTAATGGTCGCCATCGCCTGCACCGGATACGACTGCGGCGCGCGGAAATTGTTTTCCTCGTCGCGCTCGAAATACAGCACTTTGTAGGAATACACGCCGCTTTCGCGCAGCTTACTGACGATCTCGACCGGTACCGTACCCAGATCTTCGCCGATCACCATGCAGCGGTGACGCTGGCTTTCCAGCGCCAGGATCGCCAGCAGATCGTCCACAGGGTATTGCACATACGCGCCTTTATCCGCCGTTTCACCAGCCGGGATCCACCACAAGCGCAGTAACGTCATCACATGATCGATACGTAACGCGCCGCAACTGGTCATGTTGGAACGCAGAAGATCGATAAACGGCTGATAGCCGCGCCTTACCATTACATGCGGATCCATCGGGCGCAGATCCCAGTTCTGGCCGAGCGGGCCGAGAATATCCGGCGGTGCACCCACCGAGGCCTTCAGGCAATACAGTTCGCCGTCGCCCCAGGTTTCGGATCCACCTGCGACCACGCCGACCGCCAGATCACGGTACAGCCCCATCGGCATCTCGTGCTGCTGGCTGGTGTGATAACACTGCGTAAACTGGGTTTCCGCCAGCCATTGCAGCCACAGATAAAACTCCACATCCTGCGCATGTTGTTCGCAGAATGCCCGCACAGCCGGGCCACGGGCATCATGATATTTTTCCGGCCAGCGGTTCCAGCCCAGCGCCACATCACTTTCTTTCGCCAGATACTCGTACAGTGCGTCAAATGCGGCCTGCAGATACAGGCTTTCGCCGCCCTGTTTGACGAAATTGCGCAGGGATTTCACCTGCGGATCCTGCGCCTTACGCTCCAGGAAGTGTGCGTAAGCCAGCCGTAATCCTTCTAATTTCAGTGGCATGACGTTAGCGTAATCCACCCAGTCATTGGCGCGCACCGCCTGCAAACGCTGTTGCGTCAGCGGCTGATGCCACCACTGTTGCGCCGCGTCGCTCAGCCTGAAATCTTCTACCGCACTGACGTCGATATAAATCACGTTCAGCCAGCGGCGGGATGACGGGCTGTAGGGGCTGGCTGCCACCGGATTGGCCGGATACAACGCGTGGATCGGATTAAGCCCGACAAATGCGCCGCCGCGTTCGGCGACGTTTTTCAGCATCAGATTGAGATCGCCGAAATCACCGATGCCCCAGTTATTTTCCGAGCGCAGCGTATAAAGCTGCACGCAGGCGCCCCACAGTTTTTTACCGGCCAGCAGCGCATCCGGTTCGTAACAGCGTTTCGGCGCGACAATGATCCGGCAATCCCACTGTTGCTCGTCTTGCGTCAACGTCAGCTGGTGATAACCGGCAGGAATTTTACCCGGCAGCGCCAGCGTCATTTTGCCGCTGATCCGCCCTTTTTGCGTCGCGCCGCTTTCCTGTTTCAGTGTCCAGGCATATTCACCTTCACCGCCGACCGGCAATGCCAGACGGCTGCCGGTGACAAACACTTTGACCGGGGGCACCGGCGTGGCAACCGGGCGGCGGTTCGCCGCCACCCAGCCCATCGCCGATAACAGTTCACGCTTGGTCTCGGGGGCGATTGCCTGCTGTTTGCCGTGCGCGTTAATAAAACCAGAGGAGATCCCCGCCTCCCTGGCAGCCTGCTCCAGTGCTTTGTTCTCCATGCGGGCTCCTTATCGCTTCGCCTGCCAGATCCGCTGCTGATAATCGCGGATCGAGCGGTCGGAACTGAACATCCCTACGCGGGCCGTGTTGAGGATAGTTTTGCGCGTCCATTCATCCTGGTCGCGGTACAGCGCGTCGACTTTTTGCTGTGCGGCGCAGTAATCCGCAAAGTCAGCCAGCACCAGATACGGGTCGCCGCCGCCCAGTAAACTGTCGAGCATCAGGCTGAACGCCTGCTTGTCGCCATGACTGAAGAAGCCGTTTTCCAGTTCTTTGAGGATCTTATCCAGGTGTTTGTCTTTCTTGCGAATTTTAAGCGGATCGTAGCCTTTCGCCTGCAAGGCTTTGACCTGATCGACGGTATGGCCAAAGATGAAGATATTGTCTTCTCCGACCTCTCCGGCAATCTCAACGTTCGCACCGTCGAGCGTGCCGACGGTCAGTGCGCCGTTCAGCGCCAGTTTCATGTTGCCGGTACCGGACGCTTCTTTACCGGCAGTCGAAATCTGCTCGGAAACATCGGCTGCCGGGATCATCAGTTCAGCCACGGACACGCGGTAATCCGGGATAAACACCACTTTAATGCGGTCACGCACCAGCGGATCGTTATTTACTTTTTCCGCGACCTTATTGATAGCGTAGATAATGTTTTTCGCCAGGTAATAACCCGGCGCGGCTTTCGCGCCGAACAGGAAGACACGCGGCACCAGATCCATTTCCGGGTTATCACGCAACTGCCGGTACAGCGACAAAATATGCAGCAGGTTGAGATGCTGACGTTTGTATTCATGCAGACGTTTGATCTGTACATCGAAAATGGCGTCAGGGTTGAGGGTCAGTCCCATCACCTGTTTCACGTAATGCGCCAGTTTGATTTTGTTCTCACGCTTAATGGCCTGATAACGCTGACGGAATTGCTTGTCGTCGGCAGAACTTTCCAGCCCTTTCAGCGCATCGAGGTCATTCACCCATTCCGTTTTCAGGGTGTCATCAATCAGTGATGACAACGCCGGGTTACACTGTTTCAGCCAGCGGCGCGGGGTGATGCCGTTGGTCACGTTATGGAATTTATTCGGCCACAGCAGGTGATATTCCGGGAACAGGTCTTTGACCACCAGTTCGGAATGCAACGCGGCCACGCCGTTTACCGCAAAACCACTGACCACGCACAGATTCGCCATCCGCACTTGCTTGTTCTGATGGACCGACAGTTTTTCCCATACGGCTTTGTCACCCGGCCACTGTTTTTCCACCACTTTTTTGAAGCGGGCATTGATGGCTTTGATCAGCGAGAAATGGCGCGGCAGCAGGCTGCGTACCAGCTTTTCATCCCAGCATTCCAGCGCTTCCGGCATCAGCGTGTGGTTGGTGTACGCGAACGTCTGGCGGGTGATCGCCCAGGCCGCATCCCATTCAAGCTGGTGTTCGTCGAGCAAAATACGCAGCAGTTCAGGAATGGCAATGGTCGGGTGCGTGTCATTGAGCTGGATGACTTCGAATTTGGGTAAATCCTCAATTTTACGGCCAAGGAAATGATGGCGGCGCAGGATATCGGCCACCGAGCAGGCGCACTGGAAATACTGCTGCATCAGGCGCAGGCGTTTACCGGCCTGGTGATTATCATTCGGATAAAGCACTTTGGTGAGTTTGGCGGCATCAATGCCTTTTTGCTCGGCTTGAAGAAACTCACCGTCATTGAACAGCGTCAGGTCGAACGGATGCACGTCAGTGGCCTGCCACAAACGCAGTGGCTGAGTGACGCCATTTTTGTACCCGACCACCGGCAGATCCCAGGCTTCACCCCGCAGGGTAAACGCCGGATGCCACTGTTCTGCGCCCTTTTCGTTTTTCGTCAGTTTGCCGCCAAACGCCACATCGACCGACAGCGAACTGTTATGGCTGAACCACGGATAGCATTCGCGATGCCAGTTATCCGGCGCTTCCTGTTGTTTGCCTTCGCTGAATGACTGGCGGAAAAGACCGTACTGATAGTTCAGCCCGTAGCCGGTCGCCGGTTGCCCGACGGTCGCCATGGAATCGAGGAAACAGGCAGCCAGACGGCCTAATCCGCCATTGCCCAGCGCCGGATCGGTTTCCTGCTCCAGCACATCGGCCAGCCCGACACCCTGCTCTTTCAGCACCTGACTGACCGTATCGTACCAGCCGAGATTAATCAGATTGTTTGCGGTCAGGCGCCCGATCAGGAATTCCATCGAAATATAGTTAACGTGCCGTTGCGGCTGTTTTGTTGCTTTTGGCGCGGGCTGCGCACTCAGTTGTTCAGATAATGCGGCACTGGTGGCCTGCCACCACTGATGCGGTGTCATATCCTGTGCCTGCTGCAAACCGAACCCTTGCCACTGGCGTTTCAGCGCGGCTGAAAACTGCGTCTTATCCAAAGTCACCTGCATTTCATGCCTCTTTATCCGGGAATTTGTAGGGAAAGTCTGGGGTTGATTATCACTATGCTGACGCGTGTGTCGGTGAGCGGCATCATCCCGTTGAAGATTAGACAGGGAGGAGAAACGGGGCGTAGCCGGAGGAGAGGGAGGGTCAGGGCAGATGCCTGAAAATTTGTATTAAGAAGTGTGATGCAGAGCAACTTAACGGCATGTAAAAACGTAACATTCTTGCAATCAATGTTTCAAAGGAGGACTTTAGAAAAAGTGATTAATTACACGCTGTGAAATAAATAACGCCCCCTCTGTCCTTCTGTCAAAAGAATCGAAAAAAATGCTGATCCCTTCAAAATTGAGCCGCCCGGTGCGGCAGCAAAATACAGTGGTTCGCGAGCGTCTGCTGACGAAGCTCTCGACTGCGCCCAATTATCGTCTGACCCTGGTCGCCAGTCCGGCAGGCTATGGAAAAACGACGCTGGTGGCACACTGGGCAGCAGGTAAAAGCGATCTGGGCTGGTATTCTCTTGATGAAAGCGACAATCAGCCGGAGCGCTTTGCCAGCTATCTGATTGCTGCAGTGCAGCAGGCCTGCGGCGGGCATTGCGTTAAAAGCGAGGCGCTGAGCCTCAAGCATCAGTACGCCAGTTTACCGGCGCTGTTTGCCCAGCTTTTTGTGGAACTTTCCGACTGGCACAGCCCGCTGCTGCTGGTGATCGACGATTATCATCTGATTTCCAATGACGCCATTCATGAAGGGATGCGTTTTTTCCTGCGCCATCAGCCGGAGAATCTGTCACTGGTGGTGCTTTCACGCACCCTGCCACCGCTGGGCATCGCCAATATGCGTGTGCGGGATCAACTGCTGGAACTCAATGCCTCGCATCTGGCATTTACCCATCCGGAAACACAGCAATTTTTCGACAACCGGCTGAAAGACCCGATTGATCAGGCAGACAGCAGCCGGCTGTGTGACGAAGTCGCAGGCTGGGCCACCGCGTTGCAGCTGATTGCCTTATCGGCGCGGCAGTCTTCCCACTCCTCACAGCATTCGACGCAGCAGTCCGCACGCAAACTGGCCGGGCTGAATGCCAGCCATCTTTCTGAATATCTGGTGGATGAAGTGCTGGATCGCGTCGATGCACCGACGCGTGATTTCCTCCTGCGCTGCTCGCTGCTGCGCTCAATGAACGATGCACTGATTGTGCGCCTGACCGGCAGCGAAAATGGCCAGCAACGTCTGGAAGAGCTGGAACGTCAGGGATTATTCATCAACCGTATGGATGACAGCGGCGAATGGTTTAACTTCCACCCGCTGTTTGCCACCTTCCTGCGTCAGCGCTGTCAGTGGGAACTGGCATCCGAGCTGCCTGCCATTCACCGCGCTGCCGCCGAAGGCTGGCTGGCACAAGGTTTCCCGGCCGAAGCGATTCATCATGCGCTGGGTGCTGAAGACACCAATCTGCTGCGCGATATTTTGCTGCAGCATGCCTGGGCGCTGTTTAATCAAAGCGAACTGGCGTTGCTGGAAGAATGTCTGGCGGCTCTGCCTTATGACCGGCTGATTCAGAATCCTAAACTGGTGCTGTTGCAGGCGTGGCTGGCACAAAGTCAGCACCGTTATGCCGAAGTTGACGTGTTGCTGGCCCGCGCTGAAAGTGAAATGAAACAGCATAATATCGTGATGGAACAGACGCTGGCGGCCGAGTTTGATGCCCTGCGAGCGCAGGTGGCTATCAACGACGGACGTCAGGATGAGGCGGAAAAACTGGCCGCCGAAGCCCTGCGCTATCTGCCTTATGAAAGCTATTACAGCCGCATTGTGGCCACCTCCGTGACCGGTGAAATTCAGCACTGCAAAGGGGATCTCACCCGCGCACTGCCGCTGATGCAGCAGACCGAACAAATCGCCCGCCGTTATGAAGCCTATCACTACGCCTTATGGGCGCTGCTGCAACAGAGTGAAATTCTGATTGCTCAGGGCTTTTTGCAGGCCGCGTTTGAGATGCAGGATCGCGCTTTTGAACTGGTGCGCGAACAGCATCTCGAACAGTTGCCCATGCACGAATTTTTACTGCGTTTACGTTCACAACTGCTGTGGTCGTGGTCGCGGCTCGACGATGCGGAAGAAGCCGCGCGTGAAGGGCTCAACGTGCTGAGCAATTTCCAGCCACAGCAGCAGTTGCAATGCCTGGCGATGCTGGCGAAATGTTCGCTGGCACGCGGCCAGCTCGATAACGCCCATCACCATTTACAGCGCTGCGAGGCATTGCTGAAAACGGGTCAGTATCATATCGACTGGCTGACCAATACCGATAAGCCGCGGGTGATTTACTGGCAGATGATTGGCGATAAAAACGCGGCACGCCAGTGGCTGCAACAGGCGCGTAAACCGGACATGGCGGATAACCATTTCCAGCAAGGTCAGTGGCGCAATATCGCCCGCGTACAGATTTTGCTGGAACAGTTTGATGAAGCAGAAGTGGTTCTGGATGAGCTCAATCAGAATGCCCGCCAGTTGCGCCTGACCAGCGATCTGAACCGCAACTTGCTGCTAAGTAACTTACTTTACTGGCAAACCGGGCGCAAAAGTGATGCTCAGAAGGTATTGATTGAAGCGCTCGGGCTGGCGAACCGCACCGGCTTTGTCAGCCATTTCGTCATCGAAGGGGAAATGATGGCGCAACAACTGCGCCAGTTGATCCAGCTTAATCTGCTGCCGGAGCTGGAACAGCGCCGCGCCCAGCAGATTTTGCGCGAAATTAACCAGCATCACCGCCATAAGTTTGCCCATTTCGACGAAGGCTTTGTGAATAAACTGCTGACCCATCCGCAGGTGCCGGAACTTATCCGCACCAGCCCGCTGACGCAGCGCGAATGGCAGGTTCTGGGGCTGATTTACTCCGGCTACAGTAATGACCAGATTGCCGGTGAGCTGGATGTCGCATCGACGACCATCAAAACACATATCCGTAATCTGTATCAGAAACTGGGTGTCGCGCACCGGCAGGAAGCGGTGCAACAGGCTCAGCATCTGTTACAAGTGATGGGTTACGGTGCCTGATTATTTCTTCAAACCACGTCGCGATTTATCCGCTTTTCATAACACATCATCAAAATAAGTTGATGTGTTATGCCTATTTTTCATTAGCGAACATTTTTTGCTCAAAAATAAAATCCGGTGATATAATGTGACCGTCGTCACATAATTGTAATTCACCATTTCTTCAGTAAAGCCCATTGCCCGCCCGTTGTCGCCGCCTTGCGGCTGATTTTGGCTTCGTGCAAATGGCTGTAGTGAGTAAGGATTTTATCGATGGGTACATTAACTGCCGGGATTTTAATGATGCGCTGGGAATTACTGAGCGCCTTTTTGATGTTCTGCACCAGCCAGCTTAATATTGTTTGCCGCCAGTCCAGCCGCAATACGATGGCATTCGTATGCAGCGGTATCGGCCTGACCGTGACCTGTTTCTTTGTCATGAGCCTGATGGGCATGAGCTACAACGCCGTTGCCGTCGCGCAATTCTGGGCAAACACCAAGGACGTTTTCTTTGACGTCATGAGCAAAACCCCGACCGATATGTCTTACTACTATTAATCCGATGTCCTGAAGGGATATTCCAGATTGTTAAAGGGCAGAGCCGCATGTTCTGCCCTTTTTATTATTCCCGCGCGTTCCCCTCGCCGTACTTTTGATGCTTATTTGTTCAGCCAGACGTCATTTAATCCTAAATATAAAAATTTGCGGGATGCATCGAAGGTCTTTTTGTATCTATCATTCTGATTACCTGTAAATTGCGGGATGTCCCGAAAGGTAAAAAGAGAGTGTGATAACGCCTAAACTATTCATTGCTAATAGTTGAACGGACGTATTAGATTCTCACTCTATACTTTTCATAGAATGATCATTGCTTTGTTTGCTTCAGGCTGCTGAATTTTCTCTGATTTGGCTCCCCTGTTTATGGCTGAAGGAATTCCGATGAATACGCATCACATGCTTGGCGCGTTAGTGTTACTGGTAAGTTCTGCTTCTTCTCTCGCCGTTGAAACAACGGGCATACCTCAGGATCAGGTGAAAGAGCGCAACGCGTTCATTGCCGATCTGATGAAAAAAATGACCCTTGATGAAAAAATCGGTCAGCTGAATCTGGTCACTGTGGGGCCTGAATACCAAAAAGAAGCCATCATGGCTGACATCCGCGCCGGTAAAGTCGGTGGCGTGTTTAACACGGTAACAAAACCCGATATCCGCCGGATGCAGGATCAGGTGCAATACAGCCGCCTGAAAATCCCTCCGTTTTATGCCTATGACGTGGTGCATGGGCAGCGCACTATTTTTCCTATCAGCCTCGGCCTGGCGGCGAGCTGGGATATGCAGGCGGTTGCCACCAGCGCACGCATTTCCGCACTGGAAACGGCGGCTGATGGCCTGAACATGACGTTCTCACCGATGGTTGATATCACCCGTGATCCGCGCTGGGGCCGTGTTTCTGAAGGTTTCGGCGAAGATACCTACCTGACCTCACGCCTCGCGCATGAAATGGTTACCGGTTATCAGGGTAAAGATCCCTCTGCCCCTGACGCCGTCATGGCCAACGTCAAACACTATGCGTTGTACGGCGCTGTCGAAGGCGGCCGCGAATACAACACCGTGGACATGAGCCTGACCCGCATGTTCAATGATTACATGCCACCGTATAAAGCAGCAGTCGATGCCGGTGCTGGCGGCGTGATGGTGGCGCTGAACAGCATTAACGGCATTCCTGCCACCTCGAATACCTGGCTGCTGAAAGATATTCTGCGCGACGACTGGCAGTTCAAAGGCCTGACCGTCAGCGACCACGGTGCCATTGGCGGGCTGGTCAAACATGGCGTAGCCGAAGACGATCGTCAGGCAGCCGCGATGGCGCTGAAAGCCGGTGTCGATATGGACATGGCCGACAATATGTATGGTAAATACCTGAAAGGGTTACTTGCCGACGGTCTGGTAAGCCAGAAAGATATTGACCGCGCCGTGCGTGATGTTCTGGCGGCGAAATGGGATATGGGACTGTTTGTCGATGAATATCGTCATTTAGGCCCGCCGTCGAGCGACCCGGCTGACACTAACGCCGAAAGCCGCCTGCACCGTCAGGAGGCGCGCGAAGTGGCGCGTACCTCGCTGGTGCTGCTGAAAAATAACGATCAAACGTTGCCGTTACAGAAAAAAGGCACGATTGCCGTCGTGGGCGCGCTGGCTGACAGCAAGCGTGACGTGATGGGCAGCTGGTCGGCGGCCGGTAAAGCGGCGCAGGCAGTCACGGTGTTGCAGGGCATGAAAGATGTGCTCGGTGATAAAGGCACCATCCTGTATGCCCGCGGTGCCAACGTCACTGACGATCAGGCTATGGTCGATTTCCTGAACTCTTACGAGAAACAGGTGATCAACGATCCGCGCAAACCACAGGATATGATTGACGAAGCAGTGAAAACCGCAGAAAAAGCTGACGTTGTAGTCGCTGTCGTCGGTGAAGCACAAGGCATGGCGCATGAAGCCTCCAGCCGTTCCGATATCAACATTCCGCAAAGCCAGCGGGATTTGCTTAAGGCACTGAAAGCCACCGGTAAGCCGCTGGTTGTTGTGTTAATGAATGGCCGCCCGCTGACCCTGTCATGGGAAAACGAAATTTCTGACGCCATGCTGGAAACCTGGTTCAGCGGCACCGAAGGCGGACATGCGATTGCCGACGTACTGTTTGGCGATTACAATCCATCAGGCAAACTGCCGATGACCTTCCCGCGCTCTGTCGGGCAAATTCCTTTGTATAACAGCGTGCTTAATACCGGCCGCCCGTTTAATCCGCAGCATCCGGATAAATACACCACCCGTTATTTTGATATCACCAACGGCCCGCTGTTCCCGTTCGGTTATGGTCTGAGCTACACCCGTTTCAGTGTGTCTGACGTGAATTTGTCCTCCACCACGATGGATGCAGGACATCCGCTGACCGCCAGCGTGACGGTGAAAAACACCGGCAAAGTCAGCGGCGCGACTATCGTCCAGATGTACCTGCAGGATGTTACGGCGTCGATCAGTCGTCCGGTTAAGGAGCTGAAAAACTTCGAGAAAATCAACCTGCAACCGGGCGAAGAGAAAATCGTGACATTTGCGATCACTGAAAAAGATTTACGTTTCTACAACGACAAGTTGAAATGGGCTTCTGAGCCCGGAAAGTTCAATGTATTCGTGGGGTTAGATTCTCAGGATGTGAAAAAAACCAGTTTCCTGCTGAAATAACTTTCCGGGCCTGAAACCGGGCCCGGAACACAATCATAAACGTTCTCTCTCAGGCGGTATTCCGGCAACGGAGGCCGCCTGTTCTGAGCAGTAATTTCTGTCCGGTTACTGGCTATATAACGGACAGTTGCTAACCTTAAATTCAATGTGTTACGCCATTCCGCCCTTATCCATTTTTTTACGGAGCGCTGCGGGTGTGCTGAACAGAGTAAGCTCCGTCTGTGCTGACTGTCGACTGTCGCCACACTGGCGGCGTATAGCGTTCTTTGCGGAGAAACATTCATGGTCGACTCTCAAGATGCTTCCCTTCTGTACCTGCATTTTGGTACACCGCGCCCCTATTGGCGACTGAGTTCAGACAGTAATGCGCTGGAGTTATCCGCAGAGAAAGGCGTTGTCAATATTGCTATCCCTCTGACGCAGTGGCAGGCAGGGAAAATAAAGCAACTGACCGGGATCACCTCAAGTTTTGCGCTGGATATCACCCTGTTCGGATCCCCCGTGCGTCTGTATCTTGTCGGGCGGAAAATCGACAGCAAAGCCTGGGCCGGTACGGCCTCCGCTTATCATGACACCGAGTCTGTCGCGCATGACCTTGAAGTCGGACTGACCTTTGCTGAGCAGGTGGTTTCCGAAGCCAACTCCGTGATTGTCATTATTGACCAGGAAGGCAAAGTCCACCGTTTTAACCGCCTGAGCGAAGAATATACCGGCCTGCGCGAAGAAGATGTTATCGGGCGAAGTGCCTATGACTTATTCATGTCAATGGAAGAAGGTCTGGCCTCACGTCAGAACATCACTGGCTTTTTTCAGCACCAGCAATCTTATGAAGTGGAACGCTGGATCAATACCGTCAAAGGCCAGCGCCTGTTCCTGTTTCGCAATAAATTCGTCCACAGCGGCAGCGGCAAACAGCAAAAATATCTGATTTGCTCCGGCTCTGACATCACCGACGAACGCAAGGCACAGGAGCGTTTGCGCGTGCTGGCAAACACCGATCTGGTGACCGGTTTCGCTAACCGTAATGCCTTGCAGGAATCCCTTGCCAGAGCACTCCTCGAGCGTGGTGAAAACAAAGTCGGGCTGATTTATCTGGATCTGGATAACTTCAAAAAAGTTAACGACGCCTACGGGCATATGTTTGGTGATCACCTGCTGCGGGCGGTGTCTGATGCCATTCAGGATTGCCTGTCGCCTGACGATAAACTGGCGCGGCTCGGCGGCGATGAATTCATTATTCTCAGCACGCATGCTGAGATAAAAACGCTGGAAGCGCTGAGTCAGCGGGTTCTGCGCAGGCTTACTTTGCCGTTCCGTATCGGACTGATTGAAGTGTATACCGGCTGTTCAGCCGGGATCGCGATTTGCCCGGAACACGGTACCGACGGAGACACACTGTTGCAAAACGCCGATACTGCCATGTATGCAGCCAAGGAAAAAGGCAAAAATGTACACTGTGTGTTCTCATCAGGTATGAATGAGAAAGCCTCTGAATACATGTGGTTAGATACTCATTTACGCAAAGCCTTGTCTGAGAAAGATCAACTGGTCTTACACTATCAGCCGAAAGTGTCGCTTTACGGCAATGTGCAAAGCGTGGAAGCGCTGCTGCGCTGGCATTCTCCGGAACGCGGTCTGATCCAGCCTCAGAGCTTTATTCCTTATGCCGAAGAATCCGGTCTCATCACGCCAATCGGCAAATGGGTGATTGAAACGGCAACCCGTCAGGCGACGGAATGGCAGAAAAAAGGGCTGAATTTGCGTGTGGCGGTGAATCTTTCCGGACGACAGCTCAATAACGCTTCATTCATCACGACGTTATCGGATGCCATGAAAAAAGCTGGCATGAAAGGTTGTCTGCTGGATTTCGAGCTGACAGAAAGTTGCCTGGTGGAAGACGAAGGTGCAGCGGTTACCATGATTAACCAGTTGCATAAACTGGGCGCGCAGGTGCATCTGGATGATTTCGGTACCGGTTATTCTTCACTGTCACAACTGGCGAGGATCCCCCTCGACTGCATCAAGCTGGATCAAAGCTTTATCCGTGGAATCAATGACAACCCGGTGTCTCAGGCGCTGGTGCGGGCGATTGTGGCGGTGGCAAAAACGCTGCAACTGACGGTGGTCGCGGAAGGGGTGGAAACGGCGGAAGAAGAGAAGCTGATTGACGAAATCGGTGTGGACAGCAAACAGGGCTTTTTGTACGCCAAGCCAATGCCCGCGAGTGAGCTGGAGCACTGGCTTGAGGAAAAAATGATTGCTTCACCCCATGTTTTTAAACACAAAGCAAAACAGAAATAGCGCCAGTGACGGGCTGTCTCTGCCTGCTGCTAGCCGGTTTTACGCAATGATGCCGTATGCCGGTTTTGCAGCATGACCAGACGCTCCATATAACTCAGGTCTTTCTCCTCCAGCGTAAACGCTGCATCCACCCAATCCTCCGTAATATCCATCAGTTCTGAACGCGATAATTGCAACACACGCTGACGTGCGCGGATCATCGCCCGGATGCCGTTGAGCTTGGGCCGCAAAACATCCATGAACGTGCGTGTGGCGTTGAAGGCTTCCCCCGGCTGGAACAACACATCCACCAGCCCGCGGCTTTCAAACCATTCGGCGGTATGCGACTCGCCGCTGGAAATCAGTTCCTCCGCCAGCTTCATCCCCGCCTTGCGTGTCACCAGCGAGTAACCGCCCATTCCCGGGAAAAGGTTAAACGCGATCTCAGGAAACCCCATCCGTGCCGTGTTCTGCGCCAGCACATAGTGGTGCGCCAGTGCGGCCTCAAAGCCGCCGCCAAGCGCCGTGCCTTCGATCATCGACAAACTGATCGCCCCCACATCAAACCCGCGTGCGGCGGCGTGTACGCAGTCCACACAGGATCTGGCGTAAGCGCGTAACGCCTCACGTTTGTTATTGACGATGGAATCAACAAAGAAACTCAGATCACCTCCCACGTTGTACATATTGGGCACCAGAGAACCGGTGACCCAGAAATCGAAACGCAGTCCCGACGCTTTTGCGGTATAAGTCAGCGCCATGATGTCCTCAATGAGTTCCTGATTAAAACAGGGCCGTGGATAAGACCTGAGCATCATCCACATGACATTACGGCCTTCTTCATAATAGGCTGCAATCTGGGACAAATGCCCGGCTTCGGTGAACGGGCGGCAGGCTGTATGGTCAATAAGATTCATAGTATATATCCAGATTAGAATTGAATTTTTAGGGTGAAGCAGCTTCAGCCTAGTCCAGCTCTAACCCGAACTGAATCGATTCGATATCGTTTTATAAAAATAATCCTAACGACTGCAACCCCTTAAAAAAAGGTTAAAAATAAGCAACCTGTAATAAGACCTGAGTATGTAAAAACACAGAAATAAGTATTTCTCCTGCTATCTGATGCTTTTTTCCGTCCTCAAATTCCCCTTTACCCCGTAATAAAGCGCGACGAAAAATATGCATCATCGTTAATTAACGCTTAGCGAATTCCTCAGGGTGATACATATCACAGTCATTGCACACTGACTTTCCAATTGTTCTGCCAGCAGCTAAATTGAACTCATCTCATCCGACCACTTAAGAGAATTCCATGACTGAACGCGCTTCGCTGTTTTATCCGCACCTGCTGGCGCCGCTGGATTTAGGTTTTACCCGGCTGAAAAACCGCGTGCTGATGGGCTCCATGCATACCGGGCTGGAAGAACGGCAGGACGGGCCTGAACGTCTGGCGGCCTTTTATGCAGAACGTGCTGCGGCAGGTGTCGGGCTTATTGTCACCGGCGGCATCTCCCCTAACGCGCAGGGCGTGGTGTATCAGGGCGGGTCAGTACTCGCCGAACAGGAACACCTCACACATCACCGGGTGGTGACTGACGCGGTTCATGCTGCTGGCGGCAAAATTGCGTTACAGATCCTTCACGCGGGCCGCTACAGCTATCAACCTCACCCCGTCGCGCCTTCTGCCCTTCAGGCACCGATCAACCGTTTTACGCCGCATGCGTTGAGTGAAGAGGAAATTGAATCCACACTGGCGGATTTCGCCCGCTGCGCGCGGCTGGCGAAAGAATCGGGTTATGACGGTGTGGAAATCATGGGCTCAGAAGGTTATCTGATTAATCAGTTTCTCACCGCGCGCACCAACCAGCGCACGGACCGCTGGGGCGGTTCTGCTGATAACCGCATGCGGTTTGCTACCGAAACCGTGCGTCGTGTGCGTGAAACCTGCGGCCGGGAATTCATCATTATTTATCGCTTATCCATGCTGGATCTGGTCGAGGAAGGCTCGGACTGGCAGGAAGTCGAAACACTGGCGCAGCGCATCGAACAGGCGGGGGCGAGCATGATCAATACCGGCATCGGCTGGCATGAAGCGCGTATTCCGACCATTGCCACCATGGTGCCACGCGCGGCGTTCAGTTGGGTGACGCAAAAACTGATGGGCAAAGTCGGGATCCCGCTGATCACCACCAACCGTATTAATGACCCTGAGGTCGCGGAGAAAATCCTCGCCGAAGACTGTGCGGATATGGTTTCGATGGCGCGCCCGTTCCTTGCCGATCCGGCGTTTGTCGAAAAGGCCGCGCAGGGACGGGCTGATGAAATCAACACCTGCATCGGCTGTAATCAGGCCTGTCTCGATCAGATCTTCGCCGGGGAAGTTACCTCGTGTCTGGTGAATCCGCGCGCCTGTCGGGAAACGCAGTTACCGGTCACCCGCGCGCTAATCACCCGGCGTCTGGCCGTGGTAGGCTCAGGGCCTGCCGGACTGGCGTTTGCCACCACCGCCGCCAGCCGCGGGCATCACGTCACGTTATTTGAGGCACACAATGAAATCGGCGGGCAGTTTAATATCGCCAAACAGATCCCCGGTAAAGAAGAGTTTTATCAGACGCTGCGTTATTACGCGCGTCAGCTGACATTACTGGGCGTGACACTGCGTCTGGGGGAAACCGTGAATGCCAGCCAGCTCACCGGCTACGACGATGTGATCCTCGCCTGCGGTATTTCACCGCGCCTGCCGGATATTGCCGGTATTGATCACCCGAGTGTGCTGACCTATCTGGACGTGCTGCGGGATAAAAAACCGGTCGGGCAGCGTGTCGCGATTATTGGCGCGGGCGGTATTGGTTTTGATACCGCCGAATATCTGAGCCACAGCGGCTCGTCGTCGAGTCTCAGCCCTCAGGCTTTCAGCCACGAATGGGGAATCGACCAGAGCCTGACATATCGCGGCGGTCTGTCACCCATCGGGCCACAGCCGGAACCCGCGGCGCGGGACATCGTGCTGCTGCAACGCAAAACCACTAAAGTTGGCGCAGGGCTGGGAAAAACCACCGGCTGGATCCACCGCACCAGTCTGCTGCAACGTGGCGTGAAAATGCAAAGTGGTGTCAGTTATGAACGCATTGACGATGCCGGGCTGCATCTGATGATGAACGGCGAACCGGTGTGTCTGGAAGTGGATAACATTATTATCTGCGCCGGGCAGGAACCGCAGCGCGCACTGTATCAGCCGCTGCAGGCGGCCGGTCAAACCGTACATCTGATTGGCGGCGCAGACGTGGCCGTCGAACTCGATGCCCGCCGCGCTATCGATCAGGGCACGCGGCTGGCACTGAAAATTTAGGCACTGGCAGACGAAAAAAAGCCGCGATCAGCGCAATGCCGATCAGCGGCTTTTTCATATCCACGGGCAAAAACATTCAAACATAATTATTCCGGATGTTTAAAACGCTGACTTAATTCTATTAACGCGTTTCTATTAACAGTCTAAAAAAAATTAAAAATCATGATAAAAACATCACGAAATACCAAAATAATTTATCCTGTATTTACTAACCCGGTTACCGCCCGATAATTTAAATCATTCACCCAGCGAATGTAAATATTGAAAATTATTGAGTTGAAAATTATAAAGGCGGTACTAATTATCTGAAAATCAGCGCACCCGTGTGTCTGAAAAACTTCACGCACAGGCCTGAATGACAAAACAACATCGCTACAGGCCACGCCGGAAGGGGGCCGGACGCAAAACCTCTCCCTGCAACCCTCTGAACATTCATGAATTAAATTAAACAGGCCATATTCATTTTTATATCCCTCCCTGTTGTGTCGTTATAAGCTTAATCCCTGACAGGTTAATTTTATTGCCGGTCTTATTTTTAACCTCACGGATATATTCACTCATGACATCTATTGATGGATTGCTTCAGGGCACCTGGTTACTGGTTATATCGCTAAGACGAAACGATCAGCCGACAGGGGAACCTTTTTATCAGCAGGGCATTATTCAGGTTGATGCGGTACGTAAAGCACTTAAAGACCAAAATATCTCGGTTGAGAATATTGATCATATCACTTACACACAATGTGCTTTGCTTGATGAATCCGCTTCAGGAAATACCCGTCAACGTGTCGTCTGGCAGAATCAGCCCCTGCAAGTTCGTTTCTTTCAGACATTCCAGGCTGGCGAAGAGCTGTATGACCGCATTCGTCAGGTACTGCAGCAGCCTTCGCCCGATATCCGCGTCCTGACGTGTTTTCAACGTGCACTGGCGCTCGGATTTCAGGGCATCTATCGCGATAAGCCAACCCCTGCCCGTCAGGCACTTCTCAATGAACTCAACGAATTAGTTCCTGACTTTGATTTCCCTCTGAATACGCCGGTAATCATAAACCGCCGCTTTATCAGGCGCGGTGGCTGGTTGCGTTCTCCCTGGTTAATCGGATGTGGACTGCTGCTGATAACGCTGCTTCTGAGCGGAGGGCTGAACCTGCAACTGGAACAGTTATTACATCAGTGGCTACCCGAAAGATAGGCGGCTGATTTTCACCTTTCCGACGGACCGGAAAATGCCCCGGGGTCCGTCACCAGAACATCGGGCAGACACGACCTCATGGGCCTCGGTTTACGGCTAGGGGCGGTAGCGTGTCGACATCTTACTGAAACGTTTATCACACTTAAGGAATTCAGAAATGGATATTGCCTCCTCAACGCCACTGAACATTGTCAGCTCCCTAAACCGCTATCAGCTCGCCGTACACAACAGTACTGCCCCCCTCGATGTTGAGTCTTTTGTCGCCAGAGAACATCTGAGCCGGGCCTACCGTTATGTCGTCGACGTCACCAGCGTGATTCAGGACATCGATCCGCAGACTATTCTGATGCAGGACGCCTCGTTCATCATGCAATCCTTACCGGCCACAGCATTCAATATTTTCACGCCGCCACAGGTACAACGCACGGTGCACGGCGTTATCACTCAGTTTGCCCGCTTGTCAGAATCCCGCGATGAAGCACACTACCGCCTGACCCTTGAACCACATTTGGTCCTGCTCGACCACACACGCCGCTGCGCCATTTATCAGAACATGTCAGTACCGGAAATCGTTGAAAAAATCTTGCGGGATAATCACCGTTATCAGGGCTGGCAGTTTGAGTTTCGTCTGAGCCAGAGTTATCCGCGTCGTGAGTTAGTCACCCAGTGGCAACTGTCCGATTTCGACTTTATCCGCCGCCTGCTTTCCGAAGTGGGGATCTGGTTTACTTTCGAAATGGACAACCGCCTCAGGGAAGAAGTGGTGATATTTGGCGATGCCCAGCAGTACTACCAGTTTGATGTCAAACTGCCGGTGAAAGATGTCTCGGGCATGAACGATAACGCCGCAGAGTCCGTCTGGTCTTTGTCAGCACTGCATCAGATCGTCGAAAGTGCCGTCAGGGTAAAGGATTACAACTATCGCGATGCAGCAAATACGCTGACGGTGGAAAACAGTGTGGTGTCAGAGGATAAAACCACCACTGGCAATATTTATCACTATGCCGAAGGCTTTCTGAAAACAGGCGGCGTACAGAAACCAGAACCGGACAGCGCCGGGTTTTATGCCTTTCTGCGCCATGAACGTGACCTGAACGATCAGCATCAGCTATGGGGTAAAACCAACGCTACCCGACTGGCACCGGGGCAAATGTTAGAAATCGACGGCATTATTCCGAAGGCCTACGGGAAAGGCATTCTGATCACCGGAACCGTTGCCCGCGCATCACGAAGCACGTCCTATCAGGTGACTTTCACCGGCATTCCATACAGTGAAACCGTCGGATTTCGTCCTGCGTTGCGGGCGCGTCCGAAAATAATCGGCACCTTACCGGCACGTATCACCAGTATCAGCCCGAACGACATCTACAGCCATATCGATAAAGATGGCCGCTATCGCCTGAATTTCAACTTTGACCTCGATACCTGGAAAGATGGCTATGAAAGCCCGTGGATACGTCTGGCCCGTGCCTATGCCGGGGATACTTACGGGTTACATCTGGTTTTGCTGGCAGGGACGGAAGTGGCTGTAGCCTTCGACGGCGGGCATCCCGATAAGCCGTATATCGCTCATGCCCTTCACGACTCCCGCCACCCTGATCATGTGACTATTGAAAACTATAAACGAAACGTACTGCGCACGCCGGCAAACAACAAACTCAGGCTCGATGACGAACGCGGTAAAGAGCATGTCAAAGTCGCCACGGAATACGGTAAAAGTCAGGTCAGTATCGGGCACCTGGTGGATAACAAGAAAGAACAGCGTGGTGAAGGGTTCGAACTGCGAACAGATCACTGGGGTGCCATCCGTGCCGCCAAAGGTATTTTTATCAGTGCCGACGGTCAGCTTCAGGCGCAGGGAAAAGTTCTCGATATGCATGAAGCGCTTGACGAACTGGAAGCGGCACATCGTGAAGCGATCAGCCTTCACACCGCCGCGAAAATGGCCAAAGCAGAGCTGGCCGATATCGAAAAACAGGCCAGCCTGATGAATGACACGCTTAAACAATTACAACAGCGCGCCCTGCTTCTCTCTGCACCCGCCGGGATCGCGCAAGTTACCCCAGCCAGCCTGCAACTCTCCGCCGGTGAAAACCTGATTGCCACAGCAGGCAAGAATGCCGATATCAGCATCGCGCAAAAACTGCGTATCGCCTCAGGGGAAATTCTCAGTCTGTTCGCCAAAGCCATGGGCATCAAAATGTTTGCCGCCGCCGGCAGGATACAGATCCAGGCGCAAAGTGATGCACTGGATATGTTCTCGAAGAAAGACATGTCGATCGCCAGCAGCGACGGCAAAGTGACTGTTTCAGCCAAAACCGAACTGCTGCTTGAATGCGGCGGCGGTTTTATTCGCATCAAAGGCGGTAACGTGGAAATCGGCGGGCCGGGCAGTGTGTCGGTGAAAAGTGCCACGCTGCAAAAAGTCGGGCCGGACAGCCAGAATGCATCGCTGAAATTACCGGAACACTGCGCTTCGATGATAGACGAAGCGGCGGCGGGTCAGGGACCGACGGTAAGCCTGAGTTAAAGGATGAATGAAATGACGACTCTGGAATATGACAAAGAAAAGGTGTTGTTTGATTACGGCGATACGGCAATTAAACAACAAGCGACAACAATCTTTAACGAACTGAGTGAACATCTGCTCCGAAACGGAGAAAACGTATTTCTGTTGATTGATCCGGCGAAACTGGAACTTAACATTACGTCTCCCTGGCTTATCACCCTGACAGAACGCCGCCCGGAACCCGTCGCCTTGCGGCATGCCTCAATACCACAATCTTATTACCCGTGGCTGATAACACTCGACCTCACCCGGCCAGAGGATCAAACCTTGCTGCAGGAAAGTATCATCCGGTCACTGCAGGAAATCGATCCGGCAAAACTGATGGCCGGTTGCGGTCGCACCCTGTGCGGTTGGCTGACCAGCATGCAGCCTGCCAGCGTTGTTGCCCGTCAGTTAGGCAGTACTGCAGTACAAAAGCTGAAGGAAGGCGGCAATATTTTGCTGCGTTACTTTGATCCGGCAGTGAATAACACGCTATGGCCGCACCTGAGTAGTTTCCAGCAACAGCGCATGTTGGGCATCCTGTCAGGGTGGCATTTCCCGGACGGCGACGGCCGGCTTGTTTCCCGCCGACACACCACATCCCCGCAACCTTTGCTGACCTTCTCCCTGGCCTTGCAGGAAAATGACAATGCAATGCTGGAACGCGTCGGGATCATTAATCAGGCGCTCAGGCAATACCGCGATCTGACCAGGCACGATTCACGCAGGAGCGAGGCTGCATTACGAAGCATGGCAGAACTCGCGTTGCAACGCATTGCCCATTCGCCCGTCATTACCACCTTTGATGAGCGCGCATTATTTGCCTTTCACGTCCTGCGCTATCACCCGCACATCGATCTGAGCCCTGAGTTTCAATATCTGCTATCCACAGAGACTCAGCCGGTCGATATACGCTATCGCCAGCGCATTTGCGCACTCACATCAAAGGACTGGCAGCGGCTGGCGGATGAATGTCAGCACTTAACTGCCGCCACGCACAAAAACAAGGAGCTGTTGTCATGAGTCAGCCTGAAGTCGTAATTTGTCCCCGCTGTCAGCCGGGCGGCCCGGCCATCCTGCCGGTGCGTTATGCCCCGATACCGGACTCACTCTCCCCTAAACTGCCGGGATGGGCTAAACCTGAAATCGATTTCCCTAAAACCACCGGTTATGACTACGGTTTACGCGCCATGCGCGCCGGTTTTTTATACGTCTGGTACGAAGCCGATGCACATTGGGAAACCTGGAGCATCACGCCAGATGGCGGACTGTGGAAGCAGAATGACGCCCTTTCCGCACAGCCCAAATACACGTCGGATTGCGAAAGAGGTTTCCATAAATCCGCCAATATTGAATTCATTGTGCTGGATAAGCTGGCTCTCACCAGCACGCTCTGGCTGGCTTATACACCGGCTAAATGGAACCCGGCCCTGCTGGACATTTATGCCACTGATGCCGGTAAACGAAAGGCGCGTATGCAGCAGGTAGAACCCTGGCAATGGACCGCTCCCGAAGAGGAAAAAGGCATTGCACAGGCCACGCAGGCGCCCCTGCAAACCGTACTTGATTATCAGCCGCCGGGGCCTGCCTGTCCCGCCGGGAAGTTACCTTTTTCCACTGATATTTCCCGTATCAGCAACATTTCCAGTATCAGCGACATACCCGACCCCCCGCCGTTTTACACTTTTGCGGCCGATGCTGTTCGTCCGCGCACCACGCTTTACCCCTGGAGCACTGAACGTGCCGGAAAAGAAAGCGTGACCCTGACCGCTTTAGCATCGCGCGGCACGTTACCCGACGGCACGCCGGTAAAACCGCTTATCATGGCAGTCAATGACCCGATTGGCATCGCGCATGAGCTGACCAGCTGGTGTGATGACATGACGCTGATGCATAAACGCTACCGCGATGAGCTGGGCGTGGAGTTTGCGACCTATTACGATATCAAAGGGCTGGAGCGGGTCATCAGACAGGCTGAAGAACAGCAGTTTGACCAGACCTTCCCGGAGAAGGCTTCACGGCACAGTATTGAAACGGTGCTGAACGGGGCCGGATTCGACCTGAAGGGGACGACGCCCTCCTATGAAGAACTGGAAAAAATATACGCAGAAAGCCGGGCGAAATGGAAACTCAATGCAGTGAACAAAGCCTGGCAGAAATACGCGGATAAGTTTGAACAGCGCTGGATCACGGATTTTGAAATCGCTTACGGGGAACTGACCCGTACCGTAGAGGAAAAAACAGGCATCCTTATCGGGCTGCGCCTGCTGTGGTTACAGCATCCTCTGTTTATTGCCTGCATTGACGATTTCAACTCTGACCTGACTCAGGACCACCTTAATTACCGGGAAATGGTCGGTTACGCGCTGGCGTCGATAAATCTGAGTGAGACGGGAAAGGCGCAGATTAATACGTGGGCTGACAGCTATTCCACGCTGGACAATAAGAACCTGCTCTGGCGCTATCAGTTTTTTAACAGCCCGGCGGTCATGACCTCCGTCAATCCGTTACTGGCACAGATAAAAAGCCAGAAAGCGCCCTCGGCAGGTGAGCAAATAAAAACAGATACGCAGTTTATCCTCAATAACCTGGGAGTTTATGCTGACGCCGTGGACAGGGCATTAACCGCCATGATGTCATCCGGCCAGGCGCAATCCCTGACACAAAGGATTATGGGGTTTGGTGACCGCGCCCTCACCACCATGACCAATCAGGTACTGGCCGGCACCGTGGTGGATACCTTTCAGGGTAAAGCGCTCAGGGCATTATTTCTTTTGGATTCCGGCGTTGCAAAAGACCAGCTAGTCAAAATGATGAATGACGCAATCGCCCATCCTGCGGGAGAGAGTATATTCACGGCTGAGGCGAGGGAGAATATACAGAAGATCCGTGATAATAAATTGAGTCAGATTGATAAAAACCTTAGCGACTTAGATGAATTCAAAAATAAATATAATAAACTCAATGAGAGTGTCAAAGGTAAAGAAACGATAAAGTTATTTCGCATTAAATCTTTGGGCATAATAATGTATTCAATACTGGCATTAAGCCTGGCAGAAAGCAGTAAGGGATCTGTTAAAGATATAACGGCACTAAGCATCCCTTTGTTATTTGCAGGCAGTTCACTCGCAGCCATGATTGAAGAAGCATACAGGAACGTCATTGAAATTGAGATTAAGGCAAATATCTGGAAAATGAGAGCAGCCTCATTGGGGAGCGTTGCGGCCGGACTCACGGTTATTATGGATATCCGTGATATTTTTGACAAAGGGGAAAAGAAAGGTTGGGTTTCATGGTCAGTCGTTCTTTCATTTGCAAAGTTTTCTTCAGATACAGCATTTGCTCTCAGTACGATCAATGACATTTTGCTCAGTAAGAACAAAGTACTGGCTGCGATGGGCAAACAAGGACTTAAGTTTACACTTTTATCGACAGCTACTGAAGGAATAGGATTAGGAGTAACAAGACTAGTTGGGTTTATGTCAACCTGGCAGGTGATGGTTGCTATAGTTTTCGCTCAGATGCTATACGAAATGTGGACTGATAATGAAATTCAGGACTGGTGTGAACAAACCGTGTTCGGAACAAAATCAAATAATCATAATACAATGTATTTAACTGCATACGACATATCTGCGTTAGTACAAAAACAGGAAGAATTATTACATACTGCTATGCAGATAGTATTTAACCTACCTCTTTCTGAAGAAGAAATTAAAAAAGCAGAAGACGAGAGAAGAAAACGCCAACAGGATATTAACACCCATTTTCGACTGAAATATTGACAGGATACTTCCATGGAAAAAGAAACAGATGAGCAACTAGTCAACTACACTAGTTGCCTAAGAAGCGAATATAGAGATCTAGAACGACTTGAAGTATCACTCGATTGCCTAGATATTTACATCGAACATAGATCTGAAAAAATTAACGAGTACGATGAAATGAAAAATCCAATCCAGGAAGAAGAGTCTTCGCCGGAAGCATATAAGAGAATGTTTATAGATGAAACACGCCTAAGTGTTATCAGGGCAGAGGAATACCTAAAGCAAGTTCAGGCAGAAATTAATTCTTTCCCTACTCCCCCTGAACTCCCCCCAACAAAGCAATTAATCAAAATCAGCGGCATAGTCGAAGAACTCTCAATTAAAAAGGTCATTGGTTACTTTGATTTCAGTGAATACAGCACCGAGAAAGCACGAGCCGAAGAGAAAATTAAACGCGATAACGAGGGTGCCTCGCTTTTATTACTGTTACAGTTTTTTGCCGGGGATGCGCCCCATGCGCGGTTTAATGATGGCAAGAGAAAAGAATCACGATGTATTTATGTTGAAGGAAAAGTTGACGGGAAATTTTTTTCAGGCTGGCTTAAGCAAACCAATATTCAGGTAGGTGATTATGTAGAAATGGCTGCAATGCCAGAAGATGATGGCTTTAAAATCTATGCTGCGGCTAAACCTCAACTGGAAACAATATCGGTCACTACCGGATGTTATGCCGGAAAAAATCGATTTAGCATCAGATACGTTATAAAAGGAACGGGGATTTTCTTTTTCTTTATGGTGTTTATTTACGCATCTTTTGCCTCCCTGAGCCTCGAGGAATGGGGATATGCCGTGCTAATTTACCTGTCCCTTACTGGAGGATTCTCTTTCGTTTTATTCCGGGGGTTGAATAACGATGCTCGAGCACCTGGCGATCTCTTTGAAAGAATTTGTGCGACATTAAACATACCTAATGGAAATACTTTAGATCTAGATAAATTCACCAGAGAGAAAATAAAATATAAACAAGAAAAAGGTGAATGGATTAAACCTGAAAAAGGGATTGTTTCAACACCTCAAATAATAATACAAGGTGGTTTCGATGTTTACTATTACCCAGTAAAAGATAATGCCAATCAATAGTAATTTGACATCACCATGTCAATGTAATTGATAAAGGATAAATTAATGGAAAAAGAAACAGATGAACGACTGGTCAACTACACCAGTTGCCTGAGAAGTGAATTTAAAGATTTAGACCGATTAGAGGGATGTTTTGTTAGTTTAGAACTTTACATAAAAAACAGAACTAGAAAAATTAAAGAATATGACGAAATGAACCGCCCGGGTTCCAAAGAGGATCCAGCTAATCAAATGTATAGCAGAATATTTATAGAGGAGACCCGACTTAGCCTTATCAGGGCAAAAGAATACCTCCGGCAAGTCGAAGCTGAGAAAAATAGCTTCCCTCCCTTACCTGAACTCCCCCCAACCAAACCTTTAATTAAAATCAGCGGAATAGTCGAAGAACTCTCAATTAAAAAGGTCATTGGTTACTTTGACTTCAGTGAATACAGTACCGAAAAAGCCCGCGCCGAAGAGAAAATTAAACGGGATAACGAGGGGGCTTCACTTTTATTACTATTACAGTTTTTTGCCGGGGATGCGCCTCATGCCCGATTTAATGACGGCAGGAGAAAAGAAAGTCAATGTATTTACGTCACTGGGAAAGTAGATAGCAGAGTCTTCTCAGGATGGTTACGCCATTCGAATATGCAGGTAGGAGACTATGTAGAAATAGCTGCCATGCCGGAAAATAATGAATATCGTATGTACGCTGTTGCTAACCCAAAGACACGGATAATTTCGACCACACAAAATTGTCACTTTGGCAGAAAGTACTCAAACGTTAAAGAATTTACAGTCTTAACCGGGATTTTTTATACGTCAATATTTATATTCTTGTGTCTCCTCGAATTTCCAACTTTAGAGAAATTTTTCTATGCCTTATTGACCATATTTTTTCTCACATTCACAACCACTTTCTTTATAACCAGAGGAATAAAAAATGAAAATCGTGCTCCAGGTGAATTATTCGAGAAAATTTGCAACGTATTAGAAATCTCTAACGGTGAAACACTTAATCTTGCAAAATACTCCAGACATAAGATTAAAAAAATAAAAAAAACCAACAACCAATCAGGAAATGAAAAGGTACCATCTGCAATTATACAAACATTAGATAAAGGAATCTTTGATGTTTTCTATTACCCAGAAAAAGATAACCTCACTTAAAATCAGGTAACTTTGATGTTCATTACTACCCCTAAAACAACCCTGACAATTGTTAATAATTTACCCTTTCTGACTCCCAACATATAAACAGAGAAAAATATCATGCCAAAAGGAATTATACGGCTGGGCGATAAACTGACCAGTGGTGGCGTTGTAATGTCTGCTTCATCCACCATGATTATTGAAGGCATTGTTGCCGCGTTAATTGGCGATGTCGTCATTTGTCCTCTTTTAGGTCATGGCGTCAATCGTATTGTGAGTACCACACCCACATGGCTCTCAGACGGCAAACAAGTGGCTTTCGATCAAGCCGTCTGTGCCTGTGGCTGCAAAGTACTGAGCAGCCTACCCACTACCTATATTGAAGGATAAGGATAATGTCCTGGGATATTCCGCTACCGTATGTCGTCAAACATCCGGCCCCCCTTCAGTGGAACGGATGGTGGCGTGGTGTTTCCTTGCTGGTGATGCTCTGCGTTGCTGCCGGATGCGGCCTGTGGTACTGGCTTAAAGATCCGCGGATTTTACTGCTAACCTTTGGCGCAGTGATTACCGTCACCGTGTTGTTTCTGGGTATTGCCGGCTGGCGGTTGTTCAGTTACGGCGTTAATGCGGAACACGCCGAAAGCATGGAGCAGCAAAATGAATGGCATCAGGAAAAATGGCAGGTATGGGCACAATCAGGTCTGAATATTCTGGATTTCAGCTACATATTCCCCGCCGAAATCCCGCACCCTTTTGAACACCGGACATTAGTGAACAATGAGGTGGCATTTTCACTGCCATCGCGCCCTCCCCTTCTGTATCTGTTCGAAGAATTACTGGCTCCCTTAGCCGCTTCCCTCAGAATGCTACGGAACCCGCTTGACGTTTATTTACCCTGCAACGATGACGAAGCGGCCCGGCGGGCCTTCGCCCTGACATGGGAAAAACTGGGTTTATCACTTTCAGCAGTCTCTGATTTCTTCAGTGGTGCCGTGACAAAGCCCTGGGCTGATCAGACGACGCAGTGGCTAAATGACGGTAATAGCAACGCTAAGTTACTGATATTTTTCCAGTGGCCAGAAAATGATCAACCCCGGATCCACACCGACGGTGCTATCGCATGGTTAATTGCTGCCAATGGGTCAGGTTCGGTGAGGTCACGCTGTCGCCTGCACCGGCCTGTGACAGGCACAGCAGAGGAAGCTGAACATAACGCCGGTTTGTTCCTGAAATATCAGGCACCGGCGATGAACGTTTCAGACCAGTGGTACAACCAAACCGCTATTGCCGCACAGAATATCCTGACGCTTAAACGCTGCAGGCAACTGCGCGTGCAAAATCCGGCATCCAATCCCCCTGTGCCAGAACAACAGTTCATCCCGTACTGGCTGGGAAAACCCGGCCCTGCCACTGACTATTTTACGATAACCCTCATGATGCTGATGGCCGAATACCGTTACGCACCGCAATCATTGGTTCTGTCGCAGGCTGACGCTTTGGTATTTGCGACTGTCTCTCCCGGAGAAGACATTTCATGATTAATCCCTTTGCATCCCGCCCTTCCGGAGCCAGTTTGCTGGCGATGGTATTTGGTGCGATTCTCGCCGCGGTTTTGTATTTCTTTAGCGAACGCTGGGGGCTCAGCCCGTTGCTGCGCAGTCTGATCTGGGCGCTGGGCATGGCACTGTTATTCGCAGTGATGGCTATTTATCGCAACTCACGTCGGCCCCCGCCCGCCCGGAGCCCCGTATCGAAAAAAGAAACGCATTCTGCTGCTGACGGCGAAACACAATCCCCTTATACAGAAGAGCTTTGTGATTATCTGCGCCATCGTTATGGACGCTTCTGGCGGTCGAAAGTCCGGTTAGTTGTTCTGGTCGGTCAATCCAGGCTTGTGGGGATGATTGCCCCCGAACTGATTTCACAACAGTGGATTGAAGCCGATGGCACCGTACTGTTATGGGGCGGTAACATCACCTCAGCATCAGACAGCAACCGTATTGCGGCGCTGCGCAAATTACGCCGCCGCCCGCCTCAGGCCATCGTCTGGGTATGTGATGCCCGTCATCAGCAGGTTTCGCTGGCCGACACCGCCGCACGTCAGTTACGTGATCGCGCGAAATTACTCGGCTGGCAGGTTCCCCTCTATGTCTGGCAGATTGAAAATAGCGAATCGCCCCCGGCGTCCCGTGAAACCCAACCCATCGGATGCTTGTTACCCGCAAACAGTACGCCGCAAATGCTGGAAGAAGCGCTGCGGGAACTGACATCACAACTGACGGTACAGGGGACTCAGCAGGTGCTTCAAAAGCCCGCCGACGATTTCATGTTACGCCTCTCACATCAGTTACTGAACGGGGAAATTGCACGCCTGCGCGCAACCCTTGCGCCGTTATTATCGGGCCCGTATGCCGCCCCTTTACGCGGCATCATGTTTAGTCAGCCATTACGCTTCGTCGAAGGCGTCGATAAATTTCGCTGGCTGCCTGATGCCAGCTGGAAGGGGATCCTCAATGACTTGTCCTCTGTGCGGGCAAAACGTATAGGCATCCCCTGGGCAAAAGGTCTGCGTTATTCCCTTGCCGGATTATTAATTTTCTGGTGTTTCGCTGCCGTGCTGTCGTTTACGGCTAACCGTGCCGTACTCAGGGAAAGCGTCGACCTCACCGTCAGGATATCTGATCCCGCTATCCCGCTGGAAAAACGCCTGATGAACCTGCAAGAGCTGCAACGGAAAATAGGCCAGTTGCAGTACCGGGCAGTCCACGGCGCGCCCTGGTATTTACGTTTTGGCATGAATCAAAACGAGGCACTTCTTGCCGCGCTGTGGCCGCATTATCTGAAGATTAACAACACATTTATTCGTGACGCCGCCGCAAGCAAACTGACACAACAGATGAACGCATTGCTGAGTCTGCCCCCCGATAGTCCGCAGCGCGGCCTGATGGCCCGACAAGCCTATGATCAGCTCAAAGCCTATCTGATGATGGCCCGCCCTGAGAAGATGGACGCGCAATACTTCACCACGACAATGATGAAACAGTGGCCTCAACGCAACGGCGTGAGTGACGCGGTATGGCGTAATTACGGCCCTTCACTGCTGAGCTTTTATGCCCAGAACTTGTCTGCGCATCCGCAGTGGAAAATCACGCAAGATGAAGCGATGGTGGGTCAGGTGCGCACCTTGCTGTTACGCCAGATTGGCATGCGAAACGCGGAAGCTTCGCTATATCAGAAGATGCTGCTACAGGTTGCCCGTCACTATGCCGACATGCACCTTGAAGATATGGTGGGTGATACTTCTGCCCGCCCGTTGTTCAGCACCGACAGTGTGGTTCCGGGTATGTTCACCCGCAAGGCCTGGGAAGAGGCGGTACAGCCCGCTATTGATGACGTGGTCAATACCCGCAGGGATGAAATTGACTGGGTGTTAAATGATAACAAGCACCCTGTCAAAGAAGATATCTCACCGCAGGCGCTGAAAGCACGGCTGACTGAGCGCTACTTTGCAGATTTCTCCGGTGCATGGCTCGGTTTTCTGAACAGCATTCACTGGCGTCGTGCTGACACATTATCTGATGCCATCGATCAACTGACGCTGTTGGCTGACATCAGGCAATCGCCGCTGGTCGCCCTGTTAAATACGCTGGATTATCAGGGAAAAACGGGGCGGCAGAACGAAGCATTGACCGAATCACTGGTCAAATCCGCGCAGAATCTGATTCATGCAGATCAAAAACCCGCCATTGATCAGCGGGATAAAAACACGAAGGGACCTCTTGATGATACTTTCACGCCCTTACTGACATTAATGAACAGCAATGCTGGCGGCGATGGCTATAACTCACTGAGTCTGCAAAGTTTCCTGACCCGGATAACCCGCGTACGTCTCAGGTTACAACAGGTGACCAATACCGCTGATCCGCAGGCAATGACCCAGGCACTGGCACAAACCGTCTTTCAGGGAAAATCGGTGGATGTCACCGATACCCGCGATTACGGCAGTCTGGTTGCCGCCAGTCTGGGTCAGGAATGGAGCGGATTTGGCCAGGCTATGTTTGTTCAGCCGATGGAACAGGCCTGGCAACAAGTGCTCACCCCCACCGCAGAAAGTATTAATGCACAGTGGCGAAACGCCATTGTTCAGGACTGGAGCGCCGATTTTAATGGCCGTTACCCCTTTGCCCCCGTGCAAAGTGAAGTCTCTCTGGCCTTGATGTCACAATATCTTCGCAACGACACCGGACGTATTGCGCGCTTTATCACCACCAATCTCAATGGCGTGATTAAACGTCAGGGACGTCACTGGGAACCGGACGTTATCAGCGCACAGGGATTACATTTTGACCCGGAATTCCTTCAGGCGCTGAATCAGCTTTCCGAACTTGCCGATGTGGTGTTCACTCATGGCGACGCCAGCCTGCACTTTGAACTGATGGCCAAACCGGCCAAAGACGTGATGCAAACCGAGCTGACCCTCGATCAGCAAAACCTGAAATACTTTAACCAGATGGAAAGCTGGCAGCCCTTCAACTGGCCTGACAGCCAATGGAAACCCCGCGTAACCTTAAGCTGGGTAAGCGTCCGGGCAGGCACCCGTCTGTATGCCGATTATCCGGGGATCTGGGGATTTATCCGCCTGCTGGAAAAAGCAAAAGTGACGCAAATCGATTCCAGCACCTTCAGACTCGTATGGAAAGCGCCAGACGGTTTACCTCTTAACTATCTGATGCGAACCGAGGCAGGAGAAGGCCCGCTGGCGTTACTGGCGCTGAAAGGATTCAAAATGCCGCAGTCAATTTTCCTTCCTCCGCCAGCCACTGCAAATGATGCCGGTGATAACCAATCCGGCTCCGACACACCAGATTAAGGATTCTCATGGAAGATTTAACTTTGCGATATTTCGATGCTGAAATGCGCTATCTGCGGGAAGCCGCCAAGGAGTTTGCCACAGCACATCCTGACCGCGCAGCTGAAATAGGGCTGATGACGCCTGGCAGTGCTGACGCGTCCGTAGAGCGACTCTTTCAGGGCTTCTCTTTCTCAATGGGACGCCTGCGGGAAAAGCTTGACGATGACCTGCCGGAACTCACCGAAGGCCTGGTCAGTATGCTCTGGCCGCACTATCTGAGAACTATCCCTTCGCTCTCGATAGTGGAACTGGCTCCGGCCTGGCAGGAGATGAAAATGACGGAAACACTTGTCGCGCATTTTGAAGTCATATCGCAGCCTGTTGGCACGGAGGGTACCCGCTGCCGCTACCGCACAACACGTGATTTACAGTTGCAACCCCTGATATTGTCACACGCCTCGCTGGCAATGGAGCCCGATGGACAGCACATTATCCGTCTGCGTTTTAGCTGCAGCCGGCTGGCGAACTGGCAGTCTGTTGATCTTACCTCCCTGCCGCTCTATCTGAACGGCGATGCTCCGTTAGCCTGCGCATTGTTGCTGGCGCTGACGCATCAGGTGAGAAAATGCTACCTGCGCCTGCCCGGACAGGTCGACAGGCAACCGGTCACATTACATTTTAAGGCAGAAGGATTAGGAGAACTGGCCAATCTTTGGGAACGAGGCGATGCGACCTGTTGCGGCTATCAACAGTTGCTGGAATATTTTACCTTCCGTGAGAAATTTATGTTCGTTTCCCTCTGCGGGCTTGAACGGGTTGAACTGCCCGCAACCCTGGCAGGGTTTGAAGTGGACATCGTTCTCGACAGCCCCTTCCCCTCTGACTTCTCATTGGATGCCAGTCACTTACGGCTGCACTGTGTTCCAGTGATCAATCTTTTCTCTCTTGATGCCAAACCGCTGAGTATCAGCAATCAGGAAACCGACTATCTGTTACAACCTCTGTGCAAGCAGCCGGCCTGTACCGAGATATTTTCAGTCGATAATGTCACTTCATCCAGACGCACGCATGCGCAGGTTTACACCCCTTTTCGTACTTTTCGATACCATGGCGGTACGCTGCGCCGTCACTTACCCGCCCGCTACTATCACACCCGCGTCAAACCGGGCGTTACCGGGCTGCATGAAACCTGGCTGATTTTAGGCGGTGACGGGTTCGAACAGGAACGTCAGATAGCCGACGAGACGTTGACTTTAAGCCTGACCGGTACAAACGGACAGCTGCCCCGCCTGGCACTGCGCAGCACATTACTGAATGCCACCACGCAGGCCCTGCCAGTGCCGCTTAACATACTCAATCTTTGCCCCCCGACCATGCCAGCCTATCCGCCAAACCGTGATCGGTTCCACTGGCGGGTTTTAAGTCATCTCGGCACCCATTTTTTATCAATGATGGATAACGCTGAAGTTTTGCGTAACACACTGGCGCTCTATGACTGGACAGAAAGTGAAGATAACCGGCGCCGTCTGGATGCCATCGTGAAGGTCGAACACTTCCGGTTACAACGCTTTGAAAAAGGTTTATTGCTGCGTGGCGTTGACATTGAAGTCACTGTGGAATCGCCGGGGTTTTACGGTGAAGGGGATATTTATCTTTTTGGTGAGGTACTTAACCGCTTCCTGGCTCTTTATGCCGATATACATTTGTTTAACCGGCTCACGCTTATCGTTCAACCCTCAGGAAAATGCCTGCAATGGAAAGAGAACCACAGCCAGTATATTCCCGGCTGATACGGGATATGGGCGACAAATTGCCTTACACCAACTTTTACCGATTTTGTCAGTTGATTGAACAATCCTCCCCCCGACGCCCGCCGCTTGGCAGTACCAGTTCCCCGAAAGATGATCTGATACGTTTTCGCCCCCATCCGGGCATGGGCTTTCCGGTCAGTGAGTTAAAAGCACTTGAGTGCGATCGGGATCACCCTGAACGTCCTCCCACCGTCAGAACCACTTTCCTGGGGTTGTATGGCGTCGACTCCCCTCTGCCCACCAGCTACCTGGATGATATCGCTCAGCGCCGTGAAGGACATGAAGCAGTCGAGGAATTTCTGGATATCTTTAATCACCGCATCATGACCCAGTTCTATCGGGTATGGCGAAAATACTCATATCCGGCCAGCTTCGAGGCGGGAGGCACCGATGAGACATCACAGCGCCTGCTCGGACTCATGGGTCTGGGCATTCCGGGGACAGCGAAAAACATTGCCACTCCGGTGTCCCGCTTTCTGGCATTACTCAGCAATATGCGGATGCCAACCCGTACGGCGGAAGGTGTCATCGCACTGGTTGATTTGTTGTCTTCAGAGACAACAGCCAGCGTTCGTCTTCACTATCCGCGCACAATTGCCATTAAGCCACTGCGTTTTGGTGATAAAACGCCGCTGGGCCTGCGGCCGGTGCTCGGTCATTCAGCCAAAGAGGTCAACAGTATGTTCGAACTGCAACTCTATACGGAAAATCCGGCAGAGGCGCAGGCGTGGTTGCCGGGAGGTCAGTTATCGGAGGATTTACTCGTTTTGTTACGGGTATATCTGGGATGGCGGGTTGATGCCCGTATTCTGCTGACGCTGCCGCGTCACATCCTGCCCCCCGCCCGATTACACACCTCTTCTGACGGTGGATTCAGAGGGCAACTGGGTTACACCACCGTCATGCGTTCCGCATCCACATCATCTGAAGTCCCGCTGAACGCCACCCTCACCATCCGGTTGAGTGACTATCAGGGGCTGAAGCCCAATCTTAAGACCCGTGAGGTGATAAATGTCTGCTTTTAATTCCCTGTGGCGATATCCGGCAGTGGTGACTCTTGTGTTCTTGTCAGGGCTGACCGGCGGATGCGGACTGACACAATCCATTTCGGATGGCACATCTGCAATGACCCAGGCCATTTTCTATAAGCAAATTAAAACACTGAAGCTGGACTTTATCGCCCGGGCCTCAGTCAATCCCGACGAAGAAGGTGCCTCACTGGCGACTGACGTCTGGATATATCAGCTAAAAGACCGAAAGATCTTTGATCAGACGGATTATCAGACTTTGCTGACACAGGCCAGTACCGTGCTTAAAGACGACATATTGGCGGGGAAAGACATCCGTGTACGCCCGGACGGCGGTGCCACGCTGAATATGCCGATAGAAAAAGAAGCGATGTATGTCGCGGTGGTTGCACATTTCAGAACACCCGACCTTCAGAAAGACTCCTGGCGTCTGGTTTTGCAACGGGAAGAACTCATTCCCGATGCCCCCCTGAAAATAATCCTGGAAGGAAACGTGTTGCAGCTACAAGCAGAAAAAGAATAAAGACCAATACCAGGGCACCAGCAGACGAAAAAAAGCCGCGATCAGCGCAATGCCGATCAGCGGCTTTTTCATGTCTGCTATTTAGCGATCAGTGATGTGCGGCGGTTTTCACAGCACGCAAAATCACGAATTTCTGATTGGTGGCGATCGTCGTGCAGTTACCGAACAGACGACGTAACTTCTGGTAGTAATCCAGATGGCGGTTGCCAACGATGCGCAGTTCGCCGCCGGTTTGCAGGCAACGTTTGGCATCGCAGAACATGCGCCAGGCAGTGTCATCGCTGACAACGGTGCCCTGATGGAACGGCGGGTTACACAGCACGGCGTGCAGCGTTTCACGTTCAACACCGGCCAGCATATTGTTCACTTCGAAATGACAGCGGCTGACATCCTGCGGCAAATTGTTTTCGACGTTAATACGGCTCGATTCCACTGCCATATAGGATTCATCGACGAACAGCATTTGTGCATCGGGATTCAGCGCCAGTGCGGTCATGCCGATCACGCCGTTACCACACCCCAAATCCGCCATGCGCCCTTCGATGCCTTCCGGCAAATGTTGCATGAAGAAACGTGCACCGATGTCCAGACCGCCGCGTGAGAACACGTTGGCGTGGTTGGAGATACGGAATTCACTGTCATCCAGCGCCCATTCAGAAATTACCGGTTCCGCAGTTTGCGCAGGCAAGGTGGCTTCGCAATGGATCAGACGGGCTTTTTTCCACGCCAGACTGGTTTTGGTCGGTCCGAGGATTTTCTCGAACAGCTGCAACGTTGACGTATGAATGTCGCGGGCTTTCGCACCGGCGATAATCCGGGTGTCCGGCGTCACCACTTCCCGCAGTGCCAGCAGTTGCTGTTCCAGCAGCGCCAGTGTTTTTGGCACTTTGATGATCACCAGGCCCGGATTGATCGGCAACGGCACCAGGCTGCTTTGTGCCGCCACGCTGTCTTCGTCAAAACCGTTAAGGCGCAGGTTGTGGCGCATCGCCAGCTGGCTCATAAAGGAGTCGTTGACGCTGGTCGGATTATACGGCTGCAATGCGCAGGCCAGTGTGCCGAACGCATCGTTGAAAATCAGCAGCGGACGGCCGTTGAGCGCCTCGGTGTTCAGGTTTTGCAGCAGATATTCATCGGCCGCTTCCCATGCCTGTAACTGCGTTGCCGCTTCTTCCAGCGGATAACGTTCCAGACGCAGTTGCAATAACTGACCACCGGTTTCGGTTTCAAATTGGCTCATTGGCCCTCCTCGTATTCAATTTGCGCTGTTTATCCCTTAATTTGGTCTATCAGTAAAACGTTTTTTCAGTTAAAAAGGGGTTTATCTGCCTGATCCGCGCGATCGTTGCAAAAACTGCACTGACCGGTACGGCATCTTTTCCCCGGCAATAAGAGACAAAGCAAACAGTTATGCCTGAATTGACCTATCTGCAAGGCTATCCGGAGTCGCTTCAGGCTCAGGTGCGTCAGTTAATCGACCAGGAACGTTTGGGTAACGTCTTGCTGACGCGATATCCCGAACCGCACGAGCTGACCACCGACAAATCGCTTTATCAGTATACGCTGGACCTGAAAAATCAATTTTTGCGCAGTTCATCGCCGTTAAGCAAAGTGGCTTATGACAATAAAATCCACGTGATGAAGCACGCGCTGGGGCTGCATACCGCGATATCCCGTATTCAGGGCGGCAAGCTGAAAGCCAAAGCGGAAATCCGGGTGGCGACGGTGTTTAAAAGCGCGCCGGAAGCGTTTCTGAAAATGATCGTGGTGCATGAACTCGCGCACCTGAAAGAAAAAGAACACAACAAAGCGTTCTACAGCCTGTGCTGTCATATGACGCCTGACTATCATCAGTTAGAGTTCGACACGCGCATGTATCTGACGCATCTGGAAATATTCGGTAAGTTATACACCTAAATGAGATCTCCACTTATCTATACGGAATACATATGATTCGTTTTGCGGTTGTTGGTACCAACTGGATCACCCAGCGTTTTATTGATGCCGCACACGAGAGCGGTAAAATGAAGCTGACCGCGATTTACTCCCGCACGCTGGAAGGCGCTAAAAAGCTGGGTGAGGATTATCCGGTTGGGCATTACTTTGATTCTCTTGAAGAAATGGCGGCGTCTGATCTGATTGATGCGGTGTATATCGCCAGCCCTAACTCCCTGCACTACCCGCAGTCCCTGTTGTTCCTCAGCCATAAAAAGCACGTGATTTGCGAGAAGCCGCTGGCGTCCAATCTGCGCGAAGCCGAAAGCCTGATCGCCTGCGCGAAAGAGAACAACGTGGTGCTGTTCGAAGCCTTTAAAACCGCCTATCTGCCGAACTTCCTGCACATGAAAGGCGCGCTGAACCGTATCGGTAAACTGCGTAAAGCCATTCTGAATTACTGCCAGTATTCATCACGTTATCCGCGCTATCTGGCGGGTGAAAACCCGAATACCTTTAACCCGGCGTTTTCTAACGGCTCGATTATGGATATCGGTTATTACTGTCTGGCGAGTGCCATTTCGTTGTTTGGCGAACCGGAATCGGTGAAAGCCACCGCGACCTTGCTGGAAAGCGGCGTTGATGGTCAGGGCACCGTAATCCTGTCTTATGCTGATGATTTCGAAGTGGTGATCCATCATTCCAAAATCAGTGATTCCCATTTGCCGAGTGAGATCCAGGGCGAAGACGGCACATTGCAGATGGAAAAACTGTCTGAATGCCAGACGCTGAGTCTGACACCACGCGGCAGCCAGAAGCTGGATCTGACCCAGCCCCAGCACATCAACACCATGCTGTATGAAGCAGAAACGTTTGCGATTCTGGTCGACAGCCAGTTTGTCGCGCATCCGGGGCTGGAAGTCTCGCGTATCACCGCCAAAGTGCTGACGGAAATCCGCCGTCAGACCGGCGTGGTGTTCCCGGCCGATAACCAGCCTTAATGTTCAGTAAAAATCGGGAGTAACAGATGATTGCACCCAGCCAGAAACCGCTGTTAATTTTACAGACCGGCCACGCGCCGGAACCTATCCGTCGTGCGCACGATAACTTTCCGCAGATGTTTATCCGTCAGGGCGATATCGATGCGCAGCAGGTGGTGATTGTGGATTTGCAGGCGGGTGAGCGCCCGCTGCCGCCGGAAAACTATTGCGGGGCGATCATTACCGGTTCGCGCAGCATGGTTACCGAGCATCTGGCATGGAGCGAAGAAGCGGCGGACTGGGTACGGCTGGGCATGTTGCAGGAATTACCGATGTTTGGTGCCTGCTACGGCCATCAGCTGATGGCATACGCGCTGGGCGGCGAGGTGGATTACCATCCGCAGGGTATTGAAGTCGGTACCCATGAGGTGACGCTGACGCCGGACGGGCATCTTGATCCACTGGTGTCGCAGCTTCCCGCACAGTTCGCGGCCAATCTGATCCACCTGCAAACCGTCATCACCCCGCCCGCGACAGCGACGGTGCTGGCAAAAACGCAGCACGATCCGCATCAGATCCTGCGCTACGGCCCGAACGCCATCAGCACACAGTTCCATCCTGAATTCAGTCTGGCGGTCATGAAGACATATCTGTCCTGGCTGGGGTCCATCGCCGAAGACGATAATGTCGATTTTGCGCATCAGGCTCAGCAACTTAGCGAAACGCCGCTCAGCCGCAGCCTGCTGCTTTCCTTTGTTGGCGCACTCGGCAAGCGCCAGGCCCTGGCAGGTTAATGCGCTAAAATGTTTCTGAATGTTTGACACCGGACACATTTTGCATTAATTTGCGAGCTGCAAAGGGGAGTAACTTCTTCGCCGGATAATCGTCATTACGGTGCCTGGACCCGCGCTTAAGCGCCGTCTCAGCCACCCGGTTACCGGGGCAACCCACTAATTAATGTTTACCCGAATAATTCGAGTTGCAGGTAGGCGGCAAGCGAACGAATCCCGATGAGCTGACACAGGTCAGTGATTCGGGTGAGCGAACGCAGCCAACAACCCTGCGGCTCGAAAGATGAAGGGGAAACGGGTTGTAAGTGAGACCTTGCCGGAAGGCGAGGTTTGCTCACAGCTCAAAAATGAGCGGCTAACGTCTTCCGACGCTGGCCGTTTTTTTTTGATGTTTTTTCGAGGATGACGCAATGATGAACTCCGTAGGCAACCCGATGTTGTGGGGCTCTTTTGCCGTGGTAGTGATAATTATGCTCGCGTTCGACCTGCTGTTGCAGGGTCGCAAAGGCGCGCAAACCATGAGTATGAAAAGTGCCGCGCTGTGGTCGCTGGTGTGGATAGGCCTGTCGTTGCTGTTCAACTTCGGCTTCTGGTGGTATCTCAACGGCGAGTTTGGCCGTGAGGTGGCAGACGCCAAGGCCACGATGTTCCTGACCGGTTATCTGCTGGAAAAAGCGCTGGCGGTGGATAACGTCTTCGTCTGGCTGATCCTGTTCAGTTACTTCTCTATTCCTGCCAGCCTGCAACGCCGCGTACTGGTCTACGGCGTGCTCGGCGCCATCGTCCTGCGTACCGGCATGATTTTCGCCGGCAGCTGGCTGGTGGGGCAATTTAGCTGGATTTTGTACGTGTTTGGCGCGTTCCTGCTGTTCACCGGTATCAAGATGGCGCTGGCGAAAGAAGACGACGGCGAAGTGGGCGAAAAGCCGATGATCCGCTGGCTGCGCAGCAAAATGCGCATGACCGACGAGTTGCAGGGCGAGAAATTCTTCGTGCGCCGTAACGGTATTCTGTTCGCCACCCCGCTGTTGCTGGTGCTGATCATGGTTGAACTGAGTGACGTGATTTTTGCGGTCGACAGCATCCCGGCGATTTTCGCGGTGACCACCGACCCGTTCATCGTGCTGACGTCTAACCTGTTCGCGATCCTCGGCCTGCGTGCGATGTACTTCCTGCTGGCAGGCGTGGCAGAACGTTTCTCGATGCTGAAATACGGTCTGGCGGTGATCCTGATTTTCATCGGTATCAAGATGCTGCTGCTCGATGTGTTCCACATTCCGGTGGGAATATCGCTGGGCGTGATCGCGTCGATTCTGATCATCACCCTGCTGATTAACACCTGGGTGAACCGTCGGGCTGACCTCGCAAAATCCAAAAAATAAGCGGGCATCGATCGCAAAATAATGTCATCAGGCGGGCGCTAACAAGCGCCCGTTATTTTTTGAGCTAGATTCTGCTAGTCTCCTGCTTCGCCGTTCAGGACACGAACGGTGATAACGTATAAAAAAGGGAAAATCATGCAAACACCATCCTCTCCGTCATTTTTAAAACGCTTCACCGACAGCAGTCTGGTGATGCAAATTCTGGTCGGCTTAATCGCCGGTATCATCCTCGCGGCACTGGCGCCGGAAGTGGCGAAAACGGCGGGCCTGCTCGGCAGTTTGTTTGTCGGCGCGCTGAAAGCCGTCGCACCGTTGCTGGTGTTAGTGCTGGTTACCGCTTCAATCACCAATCATCCCAAAGGCCGTAAAACGTCGCTGGGTCCGATCCTGTTTCTGTATCTCTTCGGGACGTTTTCGGCGGCACTGATTGCCGTCGTGGTCAGTTTTATGTTCCCTTCGACGCTGGATCTGAAAGTCGCGAACGTCGAAATCACGCCGCCGGGAGGGATTGCGGAGGTGCTGAAAGGGCTGATTATGAGCATTGTGTCTAACCCGTTCCGCGCCCTGATCGATGCGAATTATATCGGCATTCTGGCCTGGGCGATTGGCCTTGGACTGGCGCTGCGTCAGGCTGCTGATACGACGAAAAATCTGGTCACGGATGTCTCGGTGGCCGTCACCAAAATTGTCCGTGTGGTGATCCGCTTTGCGCCACTGGGGATTTTCGGTCTGGTCGCCGAAACACTGGCCACCAGCGGATTTGGCGCGTTATACGATTATGCACATCTGCTGGTTGTGCTGATTGGCTGTATGTTGCTGGTGGCGCTGGTATTTAATCCGCTGATCGTGCTGGTGAAAACCCGCCGAAACCCCTATCCGCTGGTCTTCGCCTGCCTGCGTGAAAGTGGCGTCACCGCCTTCTTCACCCGCAGTTCTGCCGCCAATATTCCGGTCAACATGAACCTTTGCCGCAAACTGGGGCTGGATGAAGACACCTATTCTGTGTCGATCCCGCTGGGTGCCACCATCAATATGGCGGGCGCGGCGATCACCATTACAGTGCTGACGCTGGCGGCAGTCACGACGCTGGGTATTGAAGTGGATATTCTGACGGCGCTGTTGCTGAGCGTGATGGCGGCAGTGTGCGCCTGTGGCGCGTCAGGGGTGGCGGGCGGTTCGCTGCTGCTGATCCCGATGGCATGCAGCCTGTTTGGCATTCCCAATGACATCGCCATGCAGGTGGTGGCTGTCGGTTTCATCATCGGTATTTTGCAGGATTCAGCGGAAACTGCGCTGAACTCTTCCACCGACGTGTTGTTTACCGCCGCAGCCTGTCAGAAAAACTGATCCTTCCTGCACCGGGCAGCCCCTGCCGCCCGGTGCATTGCCTTACGGCTTCACGCCGTTCAGCAACACCTCCAGCGGATACACCATCGCGATCACCAGTTCGTCATGGATCGCCGCCGCATCATCCAGCTGAGCCTGCGCCTGCCGGCGTTCCTGCTGTTCACCGGTATCAAGATGGCCCTGCTCGATGTGTTCCACATTCCGGTGGGAATATCGCTGGGCGTGATCGCCTCGATTCTGATCATCACCCTGCTGATTAACACCCGGGTGAACCGTCGTAACGATCTAAACAATACGCGAAAGTCATAGCATTAATCAGGAATAAATATCCTCCGGCATAGCCGGAGGTTTTTCATATGCGCCTGTAAGGCTCTGTTACCAGCCGCGCCCTAACAGGCGCATAGCAATCTGACATTTGCATCCAAATTCGTTACTTACCGCCCGTAAACGGGCTCCCTGGATACGGGATTGATAACTGTTCCCCTAGTTTATCCTGCTCCAGTTGGTGCTTTATGTATTCCTGGATCTTCGATGTATTTTTACCCACTGTATCTACATAATACCCTCGGCACCAAAACTCCCTGTTCCTGTATTTGAATTTAAGATCACCAAATTGTTCATATAGCATCAGACTACTTTTGCCCTTCAGATACCCCATGAAGCTCGATACACTCATCTTCGGCGGGATTTCCACAAGCATATGGATGTGATCTGCACAGCATTCTGCTTCCAGAATGTGCACATTTTTCCATTCACACAGTTTTCTTAAAATACTCCCTACTGCACGGCGTTTCTCGCCGTAGAAGACCTGCCTTCGGTATTTAGGCGCGAAAACTATGTGATATTTACAGTTCCATCGGGTGTGCGCTAAGCTCTTTTCGTCCCCCATTGGGACCCCCTTTTGATTTCTTGTTTGACCAATGCAGTTGCCAGACCGCAAGGTGTTTTAACAAATCAAAAGGGGTTTTTATATCCGGCTCAAAGCTGGAAGCTTTACGGAACCCCCAGCCTAGCTGGGGGTTTTCTATAGACAATAACGAATGGGCGGATACCACGCCCATTTATTATTTTAGCTGTCTTATTTTCAATGAAGTTTATCAAAGCTTATTTCCATCGACATAACTCAACTCCGATTACGAGCCCCTCCAACTGACCGAGGAGGAGCTTTGGCTGGCAACGCTACGCTGTGGCTCTCTCATTCCATCCGTCCTTGTGTATGATATTACCGTCGCGTTAGAAATAAATAAGCTGGAATTGACATGTTATATCCTTATAAAGTTAATTATCACGTTTGTCTCTGCCTGTGATTTTATCAATCACTTTGTACAAGACGTATAGAAATATGAGCCAAGTTCCTATACCTGCAAACTTTATCGGCCACGGCTCGATGTACATAATGCAAAGTATTGTCCCAAATATAATCAATGGTGCAAATGCGAATTCAAATAAATAATAAATTATAAATGCAACTACTTTTTCGATTGCAGTAAGCACCATCCTGAAGAGTTTAAAAAATACCCCGTTTTTAGGCATTTATTTCCTTCCTCACCAAATCAATTATTTTTCTGAATGCAGGTTCGCCTTGCGTCATTCTGATATGCATTGCATCTACAAAAGGTTGAACGGATGGCTCAAATAAGAAGTAAAGGAGATCATAGTCTTTGGGGCTCAATAAATTATATATTTCTGGGTTCTCAGCCTCCAACCGTTCAGAGGTTCGTATTGAGCGCTCAGTCATACCACCAATTAACAACGTTCCAGTTAATACAGCTATGGGTTTCGATTTAAATGTAGCTGAGATAAAAGAAACTCTTTCTAATACTGCAGCCGTTATCATAGCCATGATTGTATTAGTCCCCATCCTTCCCACAAATGATGTAATTACGCCTCTATATATTGTCCTGCTCTGTCTCGGTAACGTAGAGGTTAAACTTAGTAAAAATTATCTTAATCACATCTATGATAGGGTCATAATTCAAGATATCGTTTCTTATAGCGCCAGCTATTCTAATTCTAGCTGTTTCACGCCTGAACCGTGAGTCTGTATCAAACACGCCATATACCATATAGCCCATATCAAGCGGCACGGTGAACGCACCGTTTATGAGGCCATTTACTGATTCGGGGGATAGAATAATCCCAGCAATGCGCGTGGCTATATCATCAATGTCAGCCATATTAATCCCTTAGTTGTGATTCATTCCCATTATATTGGTATTGCATTATACACGTACGCACTAGATTTTTTACTTACAATGGAGATCAGGAAAACTGACATTACTTGTTCTTGATTTTCGTTATTTGAAAGTTCACTTATTGTGTAAAATACACACTTATTAGAATTTCTTTAAACGAAACATATAAAATAAAGGCGGTGACTGCGTTAACCATCACCGCCTTTATGATTAACGCGAAACCCTTATTGCCAGCCGTAACGGCGCACGAACCAGCCTTTCACGCACTGGGTCAGCACCATGTAGCCTGCCAGGATCGCGATCAGCCACGGGAAGTAGCTCAGCGGCAGCGCCTGCAGTTGCAGGAATCCGGCCACCGGCGAGTAGATCAGCGCGATACCGGTGATCACCACCATCAGCGTCATGATGCACAGCGGCCAGGAGGCGCGGCTCTGAATAAACGGCACTTTGCGGGTGCGGATCATGTGCACGATCAGCGTCTGCGACAGCAGTCCTTCAATGAACCAGCCGGACTGGAACAGCGTTTGCGCTTCAACGGTATTGGCTTTAAACACCCACCACATCAGACTAAATGTCAGGATATCGAACACGGAACTGATCGGCCCGAAGAATACCATAAAGCGGCCAATATCACCCGCGTTCCAGCGCTGCGGTTTTGCCAGTTGTTCTTCATCCACGTTATCAAACGGGATCGCCACCTGAGACACATCGTAAATCAGGTTCTGAATCAGCAGATGCAGCGGCAACATCGGCAGGAACGGCAGGAAGGCGCTGGCGACCAGCACGCTGAACACGTTACCGAAGTTAGAACTGGCGGTCATTTTGATGTATTTCAGCATGTTGGCGAAGGTTCTGCGCCCTTCTGTCACACCCTGCTCCAGCACCATCAGGCTTTTTTCCAGCAAAATGATATCCGCCGCTTCTTTGGCGATATCCACCGCCGAATCCACCGAAATGCCAATGTCTGCCGCACGCAGCGCCGGGGCGTCATTAATGCCGTCGCCCATAAACCCGACCACATGCCCTTCGCCACGCAACACGCGCACAATGCGTTCTTTGTGCATCGGCGTGAGTTTGGCGAACACCGTGGTATCACGGGCGACCCGCAGCAACTGACTGTCATCCATGGCATCAATATCGCTGCCGATCAGCACGTTATCGGCCTGTAACCCCACATCTTTGCAGACTTTGCGCGCCACCAGCGGATTATCGCCGGTGAGGATTTTCACCGTCACACCCTTGCGTTGCAGCGCGTCCAGCGCCGGTGCGGTGCTTTCTTTTGGCGGGTCGAGAAACGCGATGTAACCGGCAAGGATCAGGCTGGATTCATCGGTCACGCCATAACCCTGCGTGCGCGATGGCATCACTTTATGCGCCACCGCCACCACGCGCAGGCCCTGCTGATTGAGATCGTCGGTAATGCGGCGGATACGCGCCAGCAACACATCGGTCAGCGGCACAATCTCACCGTTGAGCTGCACCAGCGTACAAATCGACAGCATTTCTTCCAGCGCGCCTTTGCAGATCAGGCGGTGATTCTGGTCGTTTTCGGCGACCACCACAGACATGCGACGGCGGTCGAAATCAAACGGAATTTCATCAATTTTCAGTGAGTTATGCGCCGTACCTGCATCGCCCGCCTCCAGCACGGCGACATCCAGCAGATTTTTCAGGCCGGTCTGGTAATGGCTGTTCAGCCATGCCAGATGCAGCACGTCGTCGCTGGTTTCACCGAGCACATCAGTGTGGCGCTCAAGCACGATTTTATCCTGTGTCAGTGTGCCGGTTTTATCCGTGCAGAGGATGTCCATTGCGCCAAAGTTCTGGATGGCGTCCAGACGTTTAACGATCACTTTCTGGCGGGACAATTTGACCGCGCCTTTCGCCAGCGTCGAGGTGACAATCATCGGCAGCATTTCCGGCGTCAGCCCGACCGCCACCGAGAGCGCAAACAGCGCCGCTTCCCACCAGTCGCCTTTGGTGTAGCCGTTGATCACCAGCACCACCGGCGTCATCACCATCATAAAGCGGATCAGCAGCCAGCTGACTTTGCTGATCCCGGCCTGGAACGCGTTTGGCTGCGTGTCTTCCTGCACCACACGTTCGGCAAGCTGCCCGAACCAGGCTTTGCTGCCGGTGGCGATCACCATCGCAATCGCCGTGCCACTCACCACGTTGGTGCCCATAAAACACAGGGTGTTAAGTTCAAGCGGATCAGCCGCAATCGGTTTTTTCTCGCAGGCGTGTTTTTCCACCGGCAGGGATTCACCGGTCAGTGCCGCCTGGCTGATAAACAAATCTTTGGCAGACAGAATGCGCAGGTCAGCCGGGATCATATCCCCCGCAGAAAGCTTGAGCAGATCCCCCGGTACCAGCTGGCTGATCGGGATTTCCACCGTTTCGCTGCGCCCGGTTTGCGCGTCACTGCGCAGCACGGTCGCGGTATTGCTGACCATCGCTTTCAGTGCATCAGCGGCTTTATTGGAACGCGCTTCCTGAATGAAATGCATGAAAGTGGAAATAAACACCATCGCGCCAATCACCAGCGCTGCCGTTAAATCGTCGGTGGCGTAAGATACCAGGCCGAGCACGGTCAGCAGCAGGTTGAACGGATTGCGGTAGCAGTGCCACAAATGCCGCCACCACGGCGCCGGTTGCTGATCGCCGGTCTGATTCAGACCGGAAACTTCGCGGATCGCGTCGGCTTCGTGCGCCGTCAGCCCTTCCGGATGACTGGCGAATTGCAGATACAACTGATCTTCGGTGGCACGGGCACAGGCCTGACAATGCGCCGACATCGCAGCAGGGATCGCCTGCGCTGCCCGGGCAGATACGTTTTCCAGCATCGGATCGCGGCGGACTAAGCGGCGCGGTAAATTACGGCTGAGCGCACTGAGCAGCCGGGAAGTGAAATTTTTGAACATCATTCGCACCTTTGTTGCGCCCACGGCGAAGCCGCCATGAGCATGGCAAAAGGGTTATTAAAAACAGGGCGAACGAAAAGACGTGCGCCACTGCCTGCCAGGTAAAGTCACGGCAAGCAGCAGCAAAAATGCGGGTGCTTACCGGATCACAACGGACCTACTGAATTGGGGTCGGGTTCCATGGGTTTTCACCTCCGGTAAGGAACGGTTTGGAAATTCATACGCAACGGGTATAAAAATCCGTTAGGGTAACGACACGGATGACGCGCACTTCATCTCCGGCGAGCGCAGTATACGCCGGTTAACTACAACCAAATTTAAACCTGACCCTCATTCACCTTAAAACATGACCCAGCAAAATCGCCTGACCATTAATGATATTGCCCGCCTTAGCGGTGTCGGAAAATCCACGGTTTCCCGCGTTTTAAATAACGAAGGCAACGTCAGCCCGCAAACCCGGGAACGGGTGTTGCAGGTGATCGAACAACAGCATTTCAGCCCGTCGAAATCGGCGCGGGCGATGCGCGGGTTCAGCGATAAAATTGTGGCGATCATCGTGTCGCGTCTTGATTCCCCTTCGGAAAATCTGGCAGTACGCGCCATGTTGCCGCTGTTTTATCAGCAAGGGTACGACCCGATTGTGCTGGAAAGCCAGTTCAGTGCAGAGCGCGTTAAAGAGCATTTGCAGGTGCTGAAACAGCGCAATATCGACGGCATTGTGCTGTTTGGTTTCACCGGACTTTCAGCCCAAATGCTGACGCCGTGGCAGGACAAAATGGTGGTGCTGGCGCGCGATATGCCGGGGTTGTCTTCGGTGTGTTATGACGATGCGGGCGCGGTACAGTTGCTGATGCAAAAACTGCTGGCACAGAATATCCGCGAGATTGGCTTTATCGGTGTTTCGCCGCAAGACACCACTACCGGCCAGCGCCGCAGTGCGGCCTTTCGGGCTTTCTGTAAAGAGCACGGCCTGACGCCACACATTGCGCTGGGTGAACTGACCTATCAGAGCGGCTTCGACCTGATCCCGCAGTTGCTGAAAAATGACATTCAGGCAGTGGTGTGTGCGTCCGACACTATCGCTATCGGCGCCCAAAAATACCTGCAACAACAGCAAATACGTGGCGTGCAGGTGTGCGGTATTGGCAACAACCCGCTGCTGCATTTCCTGTTTCCTGAATCGTATTCGGTGGAACTCGGCTATGGGGCGGGCGGCGAAGCGGCGGCAAAACAATTGCTGGCGCAGCTCAGCGGTTCCGCAAGCGTGAGACAGCTGATTATTCCCGGAAAACTCGCTTTCTGATCTGCCGCTATACAGAAACTTTGTGATCATCCCGGCAAAACCGGGAACGTTCCCGGACAAGTTCCCGCCGCCTTCGCTATGCTTGAACCGTACCCTACACTCACGCACATCACAGGCCACTTCCCATGAGCAAAGTTAAGCAACAGGATGTTGATCAGTTGATCGCCCTTGTCGGCGGCAGCGACAATATCGCGATGGTGACTCACTGTATTACGCGTCTTCGTTTTGTCCTCAATGACCCGTCTAAAGCCGACCCGAAAGGCCTCGAAGCCCTGCCAATGGTCAAAGGCTGCTTTACCAATGCCGGACAGTTCCAGGTGGTGATCGGGCCGGAAGTGGACGATTACTACAAAGTGCTGCTCGCCAGCACCGGTAAAAGTCAGGCGGGCAAAGAGCAGGCAAAAATCGCCGCCCGCCAGAATATGAGCTGGTTTGAACGCAGCATTTCGCACTTTGCGGAAATCTTCTTCCCGCTGCTCCCGGCGCTGATCAGCGGCGGTTTAATTCTCGGTTTCCGCAACGTCATCGGTGAAATCCCGATGAGCGACGGCCAGACGCTGGCGCAGATGCACCCGCTGTGGCAGTCGATTTACGATTTCCTGTGGCTGCTCGGCGAAGCGGTGTTTATGTTCCTGCCGGTGGCGGTTTGCTGGTCGACGGTCAGAAAAATGGGCGGTACCGAAATCCTCGGCATTGTGCTGGGTATCACGCTGGTGTCGCCGCAACTGATGAATTCTTACAACCTCGGTCAGCAAATCCCCGAGGTGTGGAATTTCGGCTGGTTCACCATCGAAAAGGTCGGTTATCAGGCGCAGGTTATTCCTTCCGTGCTCGCCGGTATGGCGCTGGCGATGATCGAAAATGGCCTGAAACGCATCGTGCCTAATTATCTGTATCTGGTGATTGTGCCGGTCAGTTCACTGCTGATTGCCGTCTTCCTGGCGCACACGCTGATCGGGCCGTTTGGTCGCATGGTGGGCGACGGCGTGGCCTTCGCGGTGAAATTCATCATGACCGGCAGCCTCGCGCCAATCGGTGCCGCATTGTTTGGTTTCCTTTACGCGCCGCTGGTCATTACCGGTGTGCATCAGACCACCCTCGCCATTGACATGCAGATGGTGCAAAGCACCGGCGGAACACCGGTGTGGCCGCTGATCGCGCTCTCCAACATTGCGCAGGCCTCCGCCGTGGTCGGGGTGATTATCGTCAGTCGTAAACACAACGAACGTGAGATTTCCGTCCCTGCCGCCATCTCCGCCTTCCTCGGCGTAACCGAACCGGCCATGTACGGGATCAACCTGAAATACCGCTTCCCGATGCTGTGCGCGATGATTGGCTCCGCCTGTGCCGGTCTGATTTGCGGCCTGTTCCACGTCACGGCCAACGGCATCGGCGTCGGCGGTTTGCCGGGCATTTTGTCCATCAAACCGCAGTTCTGGAGTATTTACGCGCTGGCCATGCTGGTGGCGATTGTGGTGCCGGTTATTCTGACCGTGCTGGTTTATCAGCGAAAAGCCCGTCGGGGTGAGCTGGCAGTGGTGTAAGTCATTCAAGAAGGAAAATGGAATGAACAGCGAATTGCCGTGGTGGAAAAACGGCGTGATTTACCAGATTTACCCAAAGAGTTTCCAGGACACCACGGGCAGCGGCACCGGTGATATCAACGGCATTACACAGCGTCTGGATTATCTGAAAACCCTCGGCGTTGATGCGATATGGCTGACGCCGATGTACCTGTCGCCACAGATTGATAATGGCTACGACGTGGCGGATTACTGCGAGATTGACCCGGCTTACGGCACGCTGGAAGATTTCGAACGGCTGACCGCTGAGGCACATCAGCGCGGGATCCGCATCGTGATGGATATGGTGTTTAATCACACCTCGACGCATCACGAGTGGTTCCGGCAGTCGCAGGATGCGGGCAGTCCGTTCCGGCCTTTTTATATCTGGCGTGACGGCGCGGCTGAAGGCGGACCACCGAATAACTGGCGATCCAAATTCGGTGGCGGCGCCTGGCAGTGGCATGAAACCAGCGGTCAGTATTATCTGCATCTGTTCGCCACCGAGCAGGCCGATCTCAACTGGGAATACCCGCCGGTGCGCGAGGCTCTGAAGAAAGTCTGTCAGTTCTGGGCGGATAAAGGCGTCGACGGGCTGCGTCTGGACGTGATCAATCTGGTGTCCAAGCAGCAGGATTTCCCGTCTGACAACGCCGGTGATGGCCGCCGTTTTTACACCGACGGCCCGCGCATTCATGCGTTCCTGCAGGAATTCAGCCGCGACGTGTTCAAGCCCCTCGGGCTGATGACCGTCGGCGAAATGTCTTCCACCCAACTGGAACACTGCCGCCGTTACGCCGCCAATGACGGCAGCGAACTGTCGATGACCTTTAACTTCCATCACCTGAAAGTGGATTATCCGAACGGCGAAAAATGGACTGACGCGCCGCCTGATTTCGTGCAGCTCAAGCAGATTTTCCGCGACTGGCAGCAGGGCATGCACGGTCACGCCTGGAACGCGCTGTTCTGGTGTAATCACGATCAGCCGCGCATCGTGTCGCGTTTTGGTGATGAAGGCGCACTGCGTACCACGTCGGCTAAAATGCTGGCGATGGTGCTGCACGGTCTGCAGGGCACGCCGTATATTTATCAGGGAGAAGAAATCGGCATGACCAATCCGGGCTTCAGACATCTCGAGCAATACCGCGATGTGGAAAGCCTTAACATGTTTGCCGAACTGAAATCGGATGGCCGCGACACCGCAGAACTGCTGCGCATTCTGGCGCGGAAATCGCGGGATAACGCCCGTACGCCGATGCAGTGGACCGCCGGTGAACAGGCCGGATTTACCACCGGCACGCCGTGGATTTCCGTCAGCCAAAACGCCAAAGACATCAATACCGAACAGGCACTGGCCGATAAAGATTCTGTCTTTTATCTGTATCAGCAACTGATCCGCCTGCGCAAAACATTGCCGGTACTGACCGGTGGTGATTATCAGGATTTGCTGCCTGAACATCCGCAATTATGGTGTTTTTCACGCACAGCGGACGGAAATACCCTGCGCGTGGTGGCGAACCTGAGCGATCGGGCTCAGACGTTCACCTTGCCGGAAGTGAGCGGCGAAATGGTGTTAAGTAATTACGCCACAGCGGCAGTTTCCGGCACACTTCGTCCTTACGAATGCCGCTGGCAACTCGCCGGATAATCTGAATTTCCCCTTCTGTCGGGTCAGTCACAAGCGTGTCTGACCCGTTTATTTTTTATGCATCCCCTTATAAAACAACAGGCAAAATTCAGGCCAGAATTTACATTTGGTCATCAATTCTTCCGCCAAAAAAATTCTTTGTTTCAGGTCAATAAAACGAGAATTATCACTCGCGTGAATGCTACATATAGTGTGTATAGTACACACCCAACCCAATATATAGCGGTTTACCGCAACAGCCACACAACCGGCCTGTAAGCCTTGTGCGGCGCGGGATCCGCCCAAAAGGAGTGTCATTGTGAAGGCAGACAGACTGGAAACCCTACCCGCAAAATCCACTACAATGCAGCCCATCGTGATTAAGCGGGATGGTTGTCAGGTCCCTTTCGATGAAGTTCTGATCAAACAAGCGGTGCAACGCGCAGCTGAAGCCGCCGGTATCGACAGCATTGGTTATTGCGAGCAGGTTGCCCGGATTGTTGCACAGAATCTGCAAGATCAGGCACGCGTCGATATCCATGAAATTCAGGATGCGGTAGAAAACCAGCTGATGGCGGGGCCATACAAAAAACTGGCACGTGCCTATATTGAATACCGCCATGACCGCGACGTGAAACGCGAAATGCGCGGACGTCTGAATCAGGAAATCCGTGGTCTGGTTGAGCAAAGCAATATGGCGCTGCTCAACGAAAACGCCAACAAAGACAGCAAAGTCATCCCGACGCAGCGCGATTTACTCGCCGGGATCGTGGCAAAGCATTACGCCAAACAACATATTTTACCGCGTGACGTGGTACTGGCGCATGAGCGCGGCGAAATTCATTATCACGATCTCGATTATTCGCCGTTCTTCCCGATGTTTAACTGCATGCTCATCGACCTGAAAGGCATGCTGAATCATGGTTTCAAAATGGGCAATGCAGAAATTGACACGCCAAAGTCAATTTCAACGGCAACCGCCGTCACCGCGCAGATTATTGCGCAGGTCGCCAGCCACATTTATGGCGGCACCACCATTAACCGCATCGACGAAGTGCTGGCACCGTTCGTCACCGCCAGCTTCAACAAACATCGTCAGACCGCCGAAGAGTGGCAAATTGCCGATGCCGAAGCGTTCGCTCATAACCGCACGGAGAAAGAGTGCTATGACGCCTTTCAGTCGCTGGAATATGAAGTTAATACGCTGCATACCGCCAACGGCCAGACGCCGTTTGTCACCTTCGGTTTCGGACTGGGTACCTCCTGGGAATCCCGTCTGATCCAGCAGTCTATTTTGCGTAACCGCATTGCCGGACTGGGCAAAAACCGCAAAACCGCCGTGTTCCCGAAACTGGTGTTCGCCATCCGTGACGGCCTTAATCATAAAGCTGGTGACGCCAGTTACGACATCAAGCAACTGGCACTGGAATGCGCCAGCAAACGCATGTACCCGGACATTCTCAATTACGATCAGGTGGTAAAAGTCACCGGTTCCTTCAAAACGCCGATGGGCTGCCGCAGCTTCCTGGGCGTTTACGAAGAAAACGGCGAGATGATCCACGAAGGCCGCAACAATATCGGCGTGATCAGCCTGAACCTGCCGCGCATTGCGCTGGAAGCCAACCGCGATGAAGCCGCGTTCTGGAAACTGCTCGACGAGCGTTTGTTGCTGGCGAAAAAAGCGCTGATGACCCGCATTGCGCGTCTGGAAGGCATCAAGGCCCGCGTGGCACCCATCCTGTATATGGAAGGGGCGTGCGGCGTGCGCCTGAAAGCCGACGACGACATTTCCGGCATCTTCAAAAATGGCCGTGCGTCAATTTCACTGGGCTATATCGGGGTGCATGAAACCATCAATGCCCTGTTCGGTGACCAGACCCATGTGTTCGACGCCAGCCAGTTGCGCGAAAAAGCCGTGGCGATTGTTGCCCGTCTGAAAGCGGCAACGGAAAGCTGGAAAGACGAAACAGGCTACGGCTTCAGTCTCTACAGCACACCGAGCGAAAACCTGTGCGATCGTTTCTGCCGTCTGGACAAAGCTGAATTCGGCCTGGTGGCCGGTGTCACCGATAAAGGGTATTACACCAACAGCTTCCATCTTGACGTCGAGAAGAAAGTGAATCCGTATGAAAAACTCGATTTCGAAGCACCGTATCCGCCACTGAGCAACGGCGGTTTCATCTGCTATGGCGAATACCCGAACCTGCAGCACAACCTGAAAGCGCTGGAAGACGTGTGGGATTACAGCTATACCCGCGTGCCGTATTACGGCACCAACACGCCGATCGATGAGTGCTACGACTGCGGCTATACCGGTGAATTCGAATGCACCAGCAAAGGTTTCACCTGCCCGAAATGCGGCAATCACGAACCTTCCCGCGTGTCAGTCACCCGCCGCGTGTGCGGTTATCTCGGCAGCCCCGACGCCCGTCCGTTTAACGCCGGTAAGCAGGAAGAAGTGAAGCGCCGGATTAAACATCTGGGTAACGGTCAGTTGGGTTAACACGTTGAATTTTCATCAGTACTATCCGATAGATGTCGTGAACGGTCCGGGAACGCGCTGCGTGCTGTTCGTTTCCGGCTGCGTCCACGAATGCCGCGGGTGCTACAACAAAAGCACCTGGCGGCTGGATTCCGGCAAACCTTTTACGCAGGCAGACGAAGACCGCATCATCGCCGATCTGCAAAACACCGTGATCCCGCGTCAGGGTTTAACGCTTTCCGGCGGCGACCCGCTGCATCCGCAAAATTTGTCTGCGATACACCAGTTATTAGTGCGCGTGCAGGCGGAATGCCCGGGCAAAGATGTGTGGATGTGGACCGGTTATACACTCGGGGAACTGAGCGCTGAACAGCAGGAAGTCGTAGCGTTAATCAACGTGCTGGTCGATGGCAAATTCGTGCAGGAGCTGAAAGACCCATCGCTTATCTGGCGCGGCAGTGGCAATCAGGTGATTCATTACCTCAGATAGCCATTAACGGCACACCTTTTCGGGCTGTGCCCTCTTTTTTATCTCGTCATGTTATCTCTTAGTTTCATCTCCCTTCTCCCTTGTTTTTTTGAGCCAACAAACCTGATCAAAAACTTGTTAAACAAGAGGTAAAAAAAATGCGCCTCATGTGAGACGCATTTTAGGGCTAATGGAGATTACAGGTGTATCAATTACGCGTTCTTAGTACCCCGCTGGTTGATTGGGGTATTACTCTCAGACCACTCCGTTTCCTGATAAGTATGCGCAGATGCCATAACGTGTTCTGGCATCAGTGGCTTCCAGATAGCGGCACCGTCCGGCAGCTTCACTTCCTGGCGCACCGGCTGGCCTTCATATTCCGTGCCATTATTTTTATTCCCATCTCGCGGCGTATCATTTGGCGTGATGTTATTAGTGCTGGAACCAGGCGACGCTATTATCGGTTTCACAGGCTGTACAATAGGATATTTTTTACCCTGATACTGACTTGGATCCGCCTTTTTGGTGTCCGCAGCCGGTGTTTTCGGCGTAGTATCACGCGTTTTAACCGCACCACTCCTTGGCACCCCCTGATACTGAGTACCGTCTTTACCCGGGCCAGATTTCGGCGGTTCAATCCAGGTCGTGTTGCCGGTTGCCGACCCCGGTGTTAATACCACACGCTCAGGTGTTTTAACCTCCCATTTCTTACCGTTGTATTCGCTTGGGCGCGGTTTTTTGTCCGGTGAATCCGTTTCATCTGTATCCGGTTTCGTGCCGTCGTCCGGTTTCGTGCCGTCGTCCGGTTTCGTGCCGTCGTCCGGTTTCGTGCCGTCATCCGGTTTCGTGCCGTCATCCGGTTTCGTGCCGTCATCCGGTTTCGTGCCGTCATCCGGTTTCACTGGTGTATCATCGTCACCCGTTTTCTGCGTCTCACTCTCATCCGGTTTCGGTGTTGGTGCTGGTTCCGGTGTCGGCTCAGGTGTTGGTTCTGGCGTTGGTTCCGGTTTCGGCTGTGGCGTCGGTTCCGGCGTTGGTTCCGGTTTCGGCTGTGGCGTCGGTTCCGGCGTTGGCTCCGGTTTCGGCTGTGGCGTCGGTTCCGGCGTTGGTTCCGGTTTCGGCTGTGGCGTCGGTTCCGGCGTTGGCTCCGGTTTCGGCTGTGGCGTCGGTTCCGGTCGTGGCGTCACGCCATCCGTCGTATCGGCTGGTTTTGGTTTCACCGCGTCTGGCGTCTTCACATCATAGCTATCGCTCTTAGACGGGCTCCAGCTTACCGTCGCAGAAATATCACTGCCCCACTCTTTCTCATCTTTAACGACTTCAGACGTTTTGGTGCCATCAGTATTCACATCGCCATTAATCTGGCCTGCGGTGGTGTTACCAACATCAATAGTGGAATGCTGATTTTCCTGATAATGGACTTCATCTGTCGTTTGCGCATATATGTTGACGCTCGGACCGGTTTTGGTCACACCGCCACCGCCACCGCCATACGCGCCATCTTGCTCAACCGTATCGACCAGATCCTGCACATTGATGCTACCTGCCACATCAACATTACCGGTATGATCGTCGGAAATAAGATGGCTTCCGTTCATATTGAGATCACCACTGACGTCAACATTTAGCTCACCGCTGGTGTGTATCCCCGATTGTTTCGCGGTTTTTGCGCTATCAAGGTAGTCAGAACCTCCACCGGCATTCGCAGAAGCAGTCGGAATAGGAATACCCTTCGAGTCCGTTGTTACTGCGGCACCGACAGAAAGACCGGCATGCCAGCTCGATGCATCGTTGTTAACCGTATCCTGAACGGAAACAATGTTCAGATCACCCTCGGCTTTCACATCAGCAGTGTTCGCCGTAATATCAGCACCATGTAAATTGATATCATTTCCACTTTTAATATCAACATTATCAGCGAGAATGGTGGTGTTGGTATAACTTTTAGAACTCTTATCAGTATGGTTATTCCCCCCGGAAGCATCCAGTGAGGCACCGGCACCGGCAGTGTCACGGTCTATGGCCGCACCAGCAGTCACGCCGATGCTGACGTTCATCCCATCTTCAGTGTAAGAAGAGGTTTTTTCGGCCGCGCGCATATTAACGTCACCACCCGCATCAATAGCAACATCATTCGCTTTCATATCAACCCCGTTCAGCGTGGTATCGCCTTTGGTTTTGATATTGATTTTACCGGCGTCAAGATGCGTAATATTTTCACTGGTCGAACTTGATGACCCCGAAGACTTGTTGTAATCAACACCCCAGGTGGTGTTGTAAGAAGCATAATCATTGAAGATTAAGTTTGTCGCATCCCCGGCAACCTGAGCTGCTGTAGTTAAGGCATCAAAATCCACATCAGGATTATTGGCTTCGTTTACGACCATGCCGGCATTCTTATCTAAAACATCAAGAATGACGCTGGACGCACTTCCCGTCACACCGACTGAAAGCCCTTCATGGCTGAAGGTTTCATCGTGAGTATCCACGTACTTCGTGGTTTTAAGTTCATCAGCCGTAATATTTAACTCGTCACCCGCCTTGATATCTGCACCACCAATATCCACGGTTTTCGCTTCAATATTAAGATCATCACTGAAATTGAAAGAAGCATTTTGATTCGTTGTGGTATCTGAGGTTGCCTTATCTGTGGAGGAGCGGAAACCTACAAAAGCCTCAGCGGCAGGAGCGACAGGAGCTTTACCCGGACTTTTCGAGCCATGACCACCAAATTCAGAACCGTAGTCGAAGCCATAATCACCCGCATTAGTACTGCTACTTCCCCCCTCTAGTGCGCTGTGCTCAGCGGAAGCGCTATAGCCAACAGCATTAGCATTACCGGTTAACGTGAACTCACGGGATTCAACCACAGATTCTGAATGTTCATAATCCTGGGTGGCCTGCATATCCACTTCACCCGCTGCTTTGATATTGCCGGAAGTGCCACTGTACTCGCCCCCTTTCATCACTACGTCTTCGGCGGAGTCGATATTTAACTTGCCGCCCGCTTTGACTTTACTTTCAATCGCGGTTGCGGTCGTCGTCTCAGTCTCAGTATGGGTAAAGTTAAGCGCATTCTTTTTATCCAGCTCATTGGTGTATTCAGCTGAAATTTCATGCATTTCATTGAAGGTGATATCACCTTCAGTTGATTTCATATTGACATCATTACCGGCCTCAATATTGGCCGCATTAGATGTAATATCTTTGGCTTTCATATTAATGTCGCCACCAGCAGAAACAGCATCATCATAAGTATGAACTTGCTGTTTACCTTCTGCATCACGTCCGACGCTGGCGGTCATTTCAATGCTGCCATTTTCAGCAGACATATTAATGTCATTGCCTGCTTTCACGTAAGCGCCATCGTTATTAATGGAACCTTCAGTGCTGACCATGCTTACATCTTTTTTAGCAACAATTCCGCCATTTGCACCGTTGCTGCTGTTATTAATATCGCCTTTGGCAGTAATGTTCGCGTCATTACCTGCGGAAATAACGGCGTTTTGGTTATTCACGGAAGAGGCATCAATGTTGACATCGTTCTTCGCATGAATGACGGCAGAACCACTGGATTCTTTTGCGCCGGTGGACATGGCTTCAATGGTTGAATTTGCAAGATACACAAAAGGCACTAATACCTGCTCGCCATCAATCGTTTGGTTAACGAACCAGACAATGTCTTTATCCAGCTTACCGCGCTGTTCTTCAGTCAATGGCTCACCGACCACCAGACCAAGATTTTCTTTAGTGGAATTTGATTTCACCGCAGTAGTCGTTGAACTGGCCGTATCTGACGTCTGACCCGGCAGGTTATTGTTGCTCGCCGTCCCGCTGGTTTCAGGGGATGAGGCAGCAGTAGTGTCACCCGACAGCGTCTGCCCCGGAATGTTATTGCTGCTTGTCGCACCCGTCTCGGAGGTTGTGCCGCCCGCAATAGCACCCGCTCCCCCCTCCAGGGTCTGACCTGGGAGGTTAATGCTGTTTGTTGAACCCATCGCAGAAGATGTGTCGCCCGCAACGGCGCCCGCTCCGGCCGACACGACCTGACCATTGCTGATTGACCCACCCGTCGGGGCGGATGTACCGGACATGGTAATGCCTGTACCTGACGACACGACCTGACCATTGCTGATGGTCGCACCCGTCGGGGCGGATGCGCCGGACATGGTGATGCCTGTACCAGACGACACGACCTGACCATTGCTGATGGTCGCACCCGTCGGGGCGGATGCGCCGGACATGGTGATGCCTGTACCAGACGACACGACCTGACCATTGCTGATGGTCGCACCCGTCGGGGCGGATGCGCCGGACATGGTGATGCCTGTACCAGACGACACGACCTGACCATTGCTGATGGTCGCACCCGTCGGGGCGGATGCGCCGGACATGGTGGTACCCGTTTCAACCGACAGCGTCTGACCCGGAATGTTATTGCTGTTTGTTGAACTCATCGCCGGGGATGTGCCGGACATGGCGGTACTCGTTTCAACCGACAGCGTCTGACCCGGACTGTTATTGCTGCTTGTTGAACTCATCGCGGAGGATGACACTTCATCGCTGTCTTCAGTGCCACTGGTATCAGCAACACCGTAGTTGACAACTTCCATAGCGTTGTCCATCAGCATCTTGACTAAATCAACGCCATCAACACCATCGCGCACTGCGAAATAGGTGCCGACAGAGTCGTTGATCTGCCGACGGATCAGTTCAGAAATATAATAGTTGTCGCCAATCACATAGACAGGTTCGTCAGGAACATAACCGACCTGTTCGAAGAAATAGTCTGAACCAAAATACTGGCTCTGGTCGATCATTTCGAAGCGTGTTTCGAAAACCGGTGTGACGGTATTTGTAGGTCCGTCCTTGAGATTTGGCTCGTCCGTGTTCCGCTGGTTCCATTCCGGAGAATAAGGGAACATGGCAGGCAACTTACTCATGGCCTCAATAGTACTCATTGGAGAAATACCTGCGCGGTATTCTTCAATGTCTTTGATATTAACCAGAACCTCTGTACTACCACCAATTGGGGTAATTTCCTGGTCACCAACTTTCTCAACATTCACTGAGCCTGAAGTCCCAGTTTCTGTATGAAAGTCGCCAATACCATTATTTAATTCCCCACCATTGTGGGTGAAGGTGCCCAATGTGACGATGCTTCCCTTGTCATTAGGCAGGAAATAGAAACCTTTTTCCTTCAGGGCTGCATCGGTACCAATATCAGTGCTATCCGAAGATTTACCAAGATTAACCCAATCACTTCTTAACGTATCCAGATCTTTAGTTAACCAGCTCTCACCAAATATCATGGTCATTACGGTGTTAAGCTGTGGGGATTCCACAGATTTATCACCGCCACTTGCAGCTTTTCTAAGCGAATTTAAGAACGCATCTTTATATTCACCAATCCTAATGACTGGATCAATTACTATAAACGGAGGCTGAGGCGTATGAGGAACATAATCGTCACCATATTCTTTACCATCTATGGTACTAGGATTACCATCCGCAAACATCCAATTCAGGAAACTGTATATAGTATTAAAAGTAGCTGGGATATTATCATCATTAACAAGTTTATGATAAATATCAATTTCTATAGGTTGCGCTAAAGGTTCAGTTAAATAGTCGTATAGAGGTGCTTGTGTATATTTTGGCCGATTCGTTAAATTCCCCGTTATGGTCATATCACCGGTTGATTGAATAATACCGCCTTCATTAAGTATTTCTAATGGATTACTGGAAGTATTTTCAAAAATATTACGCTGATTGATATCTATTTTTCCAGATGAAGATATTTCAGCCTTCGTTAACATTGTAATATCGGAAGACAGCGTAGGAAGATAAGTTTTAATAGTACGAGAGTAGTAATTTAACCCACTATAAAATTCAACGAAACCACGCCCTTCCTGAATAGGCCCGGTTTTCCAGTCACCACCGCTATATTCGCTGAGGTTCTTAATGCTTCTTGCATCCAGCGCCATATCGCCTTCTGAGCGAATAATACCGGCATCATTAATAATTTCATTGGCGATAATGCTCATGTCGCCCACACTCAGAACGTTGCCATATTTTTCGTTATGGAATGTTCCTTCACGTGCATCAATGTTGACATCACCAAAAGCCCAGATCAGGCTGCTCATCGCAGGGATCGCATTTCCGTCACGGTCTACCGTTTCAGCGTTAAAAGCATTGGTGATATTGTTAGCCGTCAGGGTAATATCTTTATTACTGACAATCGCATAATAGTTAGTAATATCTTTTCCAGCATCGAGGATAAGATCGCCTGCACTTTCAAGTGAGCCACGTACTGTAATATTGCCGTCAGAATGAATGGATAATTCCTCGAGTGTTGTCAGACTCCCGGCATTCTCATCAAATACATAGTCTTTGTCTAAATCCAAAGACATACGGTCGTTACCGCGAACCGTACCCTCTTTGTTAATGAAGTCATTGGTTATTTTAAGTTCAGCGGTCTCGTAGCCCTCAATATTACCGGAGGTGTTATTGACATCGTTGGCATTAATAAGGATGTTTGTTGCATTGATTTCACTGTTATTAACCAGCGTTGCAGCATGAATATCAAGCGTGCCGTCAGAAAGAAGATTGCCGCCAAATTTAACCGGATTTCCGTACTCATCAATACCATCTTCAAACAGGTTTTCAAGCACATTATTAATGTTTAAAGCGATATTTCCATAACTCTGGATATTACCTGCCAGGTTAGTCAGATTGGCTGCATTAACTGTCATACTGTCTTCTGACTGGATGAGGGCAGCATGATTTACCAGCGTCACAATGGAGTTAAGCACCAATTCCAGACCCGCAGAGATTGTTGCTTTATCTGTATTGGATAAATTTGAAATATTTTCAATCGTCAGATTATCAAGCGCTGCAATCAGGGAGGATTCACCTGAGTTGAGTAAGGTATTGACATCTTTGATCAACAAATTACCGTTTGACTGAATAAAACCAGCATTATCAAGACGATCTGAATTTGAAACCGTCAATTCCGTGTCACTGATGATATTGCTTGACTCATCATTGAGAATATTTTTAACTGCATCAATATTCATCACATCTTGTGAAAGCAAGGCAGAACCATCGCTGTTTTCCAGAGATGTAACAGAATTTATCAATAACGCCGTGGATGCCTGAATAGTCGATACCGCGGTATTCAGGAAATTTTCAACCTGATTGATATCCAGGGTACCCCCCGAACTTATCAGGCCATTCACATTATTCAGATCCGTGATACCACTGATTGTCACATCACCATCAGACTGAAGAGATGATTTATCATTAATCAGTTTTTTAACATCAGTGATTGTTAAACTATTGCTACCTTCAATCACAGAATTCTGTGTATTACTAAGATTTTGGATATGACTTAATAATACAGAATCTGCTTTAATCAACGAATCATCATTAAAAATATTGTTGATATTTGACAATTCAATATTGCCATTGGCAATCAACGTAGCGCCGGCAGTATTACTATAAGTATCAATGTCAGATATAGAAAGATTATCGCCCTGTATCCATCCGGCTTCATTGAAAATATTCAGGGCATGATCAGACAGGTTACTGTGAATGAGCAAATCCTGCTCAGCAATAATTTCTGCAGCAGCACCGGTATTCTTTAATTCTTTTGTTAAAGCAAGTTCGACTGTTGTGCCTGCAATCAGGGTACCGCTGTTAGAAACAGAATCAGAATTAATATGCAGTTTCTCTTCGGTATCTATTCTGCCATCATTGGTAAATACAGCGCTTTTATTTCCCTGGTTCTTTTGATTAATGCTGATATTTTTCGCGGAGATACTACCGCTGTTACTCGCAGATACGCCATTTACATTCAGTTGAATATCGCTGTCAGTCGAGCTCATTTGGCCACTGTTACTTAGCGAGTCAGTGTTCACTTCAACAGCATTCTGTGCGTACAACCCGCCGGCATTCTCAAATGAATTCGTGTTAATCAATTGGCTATTAGTAAAGATAATGCCTTTATTTTTAAATGCACGGGTATTGATGGACAGTTTACCCGACGCATTGATCATACCGTTGTTTTCAAAGGCCTCATCAATATTTAATACCAGTGCGCCTTTCTGAGCGAAGATACCACCATTGTTATTTTTGACCGTTTTGGCATTAACGGCAATATCACCACTGTTGCTGATAAGTTGTGCATTGGAGGCAACTCCGGCATCGATGACCTGGCCGTTTTGGCGGACAACATAATCCCCATTTTCCAGAGAAATAACGGCGCCTGAGATCTGGTTGCCAGATTGATCTACCGCATACAGTGAGCCAACGATTTGGTATTCATTCGCGATATTAATCTGGATTGAGGGCACGTTAACAGCCGCTGCCTGATCATTTTCGGCCATTAATGTGGCCGCATTTTGCAACATTGAGCTGGCGTCAATAAGGATCCGACCCTGTGCTGAAATCGCATCAGCACCTAACTCAACATGACCTAATGCATTCATCACCAGATCCAGCTGGCTTATAATCCCACCCTGACCCGCAGAGTTTTTCTGTACGCTGATATTGTTACCTGTAAGCGTCACTCCACCCTGCTCGCTCTTTAAACCACTTAAGCGCAGATCACCATTAGCAGATATTTCAATGCCGTTTTTCCCGACAACGCTGCCCTCATGGCGAACCCCGGCACCACTTTCGGTACTGATCAGCTGAATGCGGTTACCGTACATTGAACCTAACGCACTGCCATCAATGGACACTTCAGGACGATCGCTGGCATTCGCATCACGCACAGTATGGGTACGGGATTGAATATCGTATTCATTCAGACCGGTGACAACTTTGATATCCGCCTGGCCCGCAATCTCGCCTTCAAGTACCGCAGAACGGCTGATAATGTCGAAATAGCTCAGGCCCTCAGTCGAGATCCCTTTCCCCTGAACATTGACCTCGCCTTTTTCCACACTAAGCTGAATACGACCATCCGCCTGAGCATTAATTTTACCTGTCGTTAATGTCAGGTTATTCGCATTGACAGTTGAAACGCCGTTAACGGAAATCCCATTTTGGTTGGCAATAATAATATCGGCTTTCTTACCAAAGACTTCCATAGCGCCATTAATCTGAGTTCCTTTCGTGCCGGTAACTTCAGAAATAATGGCTTTTGATTCATGAGTCAACTGGTTGTTTTTAATAATGAAACCACCAATTTTACTGGCACCATCGGTCATGCTGTTGTTGAATACAACGCCTTCCTGATTAACGTTAAACTCAGAAAATTTGTTATGTGAAACGCCGCTGGCGTTCGGATCAACAATATTGATAACCGGTGTGCCATTGGCGCTTTGATTCATTGTGGGCGCATTATGTTCCCGGTTATCAGGAATAATTGCACCTGCATCTGCAAATGATGAGAAAATACTGGCCATCGCCAGATATAAGGGTTTTAGCTTGATCACTTTACTGGAGTGATTTTTATTACAATTTTTATTCATAACGTCCTCTGTCTGGTATTTTAAATTACTGGATAAAATCTATCAAAATGACACGGAAGCATTATAGTAAAGTGCTTCCTCTGACATTCCTGTATGCCTTAAAGATGTAGGCTCTGTTAAAGGTCGGCTATAAGTTAAGGCACTGTTAATATGTTTTGCACTAAACTTCAAACCAACTGCTGCACCTGTCATATACTCGGCATGACAAAGTGAAACATCCTGCGAACAGTTATCCTTTACGACGGCCAGGTCATAACCAATGAAAGGAGATATTTGGTTTATCCCAAACTTAAAAATACTGATGGGGAATTTAAACGTGTTAGAAATATAGGCAGCACTGTTAACGGACATATAGCTATCTTTATATCCGCGTACCGTATACTCGTCGCCAACACTCATATTGTCATCACTGACTAAGATATCGTCGGTGTACTGAAAACCGGACCCCAGTTCATATTCCACACCAACACGACCGAGTTGATAAAGTGATTTTGACCAACTCAGCAAACCATTATATTTCACAGCATCAACATCAAATCCTGTTAAATCAGGATCGTTTTTCCATGCAGCACCAAACCAGGGCACACCAAAGGTGGTACTTAAATCGGCATAGAGTGAGCCATCAAATAATGTCCCCACACGGGTGAGGCCCAGGGTAACGTTAGAAAAACGTTTGCTGCTAACATCAATCGGAGAATTTTCAATATTATTGGTACTGTCGCTACTTTCTACTTTGGCGTAAGCACTGGTTTTACCTTTCGCATCACGGAACAGCATTCTGCTGACTTTAAGCGACATACGATCAGATGTACCATCAGAACCATAGCCGCCAAAATCGCCACCGATCGTTTTGTCGTAACTTGAATGGTAATATTGAGCATCAAAAGCCCAATAACCCAGAGGCACGCTGTAGCCTAATGACCAGGATTTCTGGTTATCATTATTATTATTCAGGTCATTGAAAGAGTTATAGTAGTTTAGAACATCGTTAAATCCGGCTAAATTATTAGCACTGAGGCTGGCAGAATATTGCGCCCAGCCGTCCTTTTCTGTTCCTGAGTTATTCGTCCCCAAACTACCGCTAAACAGATTCACATCTGAATTCTGCAAATCTATTGTCGAATAACCATTTTTTTCTGAAGGAACAATAATGAGTTTATCACTACCTGAGACTCGCAAAAGATTATCAAGCCCCTGGTCCACATCCGACATGTTTAATACTTTACCTGATGCAAATGGCATGGCACTGAACAGGCGTGTCGATTGCCGAAAAGTTGGCGCTTTACCCTCAACGCTGACACCATCAATTTTACCCCATAAAACTTTGAGGGTCAGAATGCCACTTTTCAGACTGCTTTCCTGAATGGTCACTGTAGTTGTCGTATAGCCTTTACCGACATAGAAATTTGTCAACTCACTGATGAGTTTGATAATTTCATACTGGCCCATTTTAGTATGCTTATAGGCATCGACTATTTTTTGACGCGCTGGGGAATCATTAAACTCTTCATCGCCCAGCACAACAATATCATTAATATCAAACTTATAGCCTGGCCCCGCTTTGGCAAAGCTATCGGGTAATTGCTCTGCACTTTTCCCAGCATTTAATACTTCAGCTTCACGTTTTTTCTCCTGCTCAATATTCATCTGAGTCTGACGGCGTTCGAGCTGGTCAAGCTCACGATTGGAATTCATGGGTGCCAGCATCGCTGACTGGCCGGAAAAAGATAAAGCCAGTAAGCCAGCCCCTAAATATTTGTACGTCCTATACATAATTAATTTCCTGATGTTTTATAAAAGAAAAATCTAGTTCATGCGAATATTAAAAATCACTTTGGTATCTATTTTGCCAGCTGTCATTTCGGCATAATTGTAAGGATAAATTTGTGCTTTGTAGCCGAAAGTCCGCTCACCGGTAAATTTCACAGCGGTGCTGTATTTTCCCTGAGTATCCACGGCTGAGCTTGTGCTGCTTAATAGCCTGACGCCCACATTATTTGCACAACTTGTTTCATCACAATTGTCAATATATCCTTTTGTTGCACCGACGGGAAAATCGCCACTGAAACTAAATTCTATAGAAGTTTCCTGCGGACAATCGAGCTTGATCGTGAAAGGGATCTCAGCGCCGCGTCTGACAACTCTGTTTTGGAAATCAGCCAAAGAATAAGTACCGAGTTCGACGTTTTGTACAGGCGTTAAAATGGCACAAGATTTAGGTGCGACATCAACCGGAGTACTCAGACTTATGGTGACAATCTTTACCGGAGTGCCAGGATTAGAATCTGCCACCAAATTGACTTCGCCTATCACGCCTGCCGGAATTGTTCCGCTGTTTATGGTGCCCGTTTGTACGAACTCCAAAAGAACCTTATCAGCAGGTTCGGTACAACTGCTGATGCATTCCGCTGCATCCGGAAAATACATATTCCTTGAGGAAGGCCAACTTAATCTGATGCCCAGCCCCGGAATATTCGTGTTATATACATTATTCAGTGCCTGCTGAGTCGATTCAGGCCGTGTAAATTTCGATCGCCAGGTATTACGAATTAAATTCCCGCAGTTATAGCTGATTGCCGGGGTACTGACTTCCCCTCTTCCTAATACGGTCCCGGAAGTACCTTTCGTGGCTGGTCGCAGGGTAGGAATACTAACGGAAACATTAATCGCCTTACCCTGCGTGATGGTACATTCATTCGCTGCCAATGCTAAAGACACTGGCATTATCCAGGATACTAACCCCAGCATAACGAACGTCATTATTGATTTCATCATGCACCCTCCTATACGTTATGAAACAAATCATGGGACTTTTTATTCACACACTTTATTAAGCGTGGCGATCCCAACTTTTTTCTCGGTGACTTCTTTCTCATCAGGAATATATTTTATGAGACAGGTATATGCCCCCGATTTTTTAGACCAGGTCACTATTAACTTTTGTTCAACATTGTCTTCGGGTTGAGCGATCATTGTCCTTCCGCCCTGCCCGACAATGCCGAGGATATTTTTATTGCTGTCTTTTATCATTGCCCCATAAGGGATAACGCTGCCTTGTTTATCTTTAATCACTAAGAATTTAGTGACATTATTTTTCGTTTTGAAATTCAGTTTCACCGAGGCTCCGGCTGTTGGAACCAGACTCGCTTTGGTATCTTCAACTTCTACGTCCGCTTCTGCGCCTTTTGTATCAAGATAAACATCGTTATATTGATACGGGTTCAGTGAGGAAATAATCGCATAGCCATTTTCAGAAACCTGAGAAGTCATATCAGGATAAACATGCGAACCTGTTGCTCCTTTTGCCTCAACAATGCCGAAGGTGTCACTTAGCGCAGAGGTGTAATTCACACCTCCTTCATGTAATACCACTCCGCCGCTGGCATTCATGGTGGTCATAAATGAAGTTTCAGTCTGGCTATAGCCGACATTTCCTTGCACAGCACTGCCGCTGTACCCCAAATTTATACCTGCATTCGTTTGATGATCCTGAACGTAATTAATCCATCCACCATACGACATCTGATTATATTCGCCCGCTGTACCATTAAGAGCGGTTCTGATACTGGAGTCCTGATCACTGTAACTCACCGAGGCATTCAGCTTAGGGACTTTAGAATGCAACGTACCAAAAGGCACAGACATGCTGAGATATATGGCGTCGTCAGTATTACCATCTTCATCAATGGTTTTGCTGAAATTGATGTTATAACTCATCGCATGCCAGGAGTTTGAATAGCCAAACTGATAACTGCTGGCGTTATTTTTTTCTGTTTTTGAATCCCATGCGCGACCATAATATCCGGAAAGATAAACATTCCCCCAGCCATCGATAAGATTCTGACTGATGTTTATCTCAACTTTGTCGCGATAGTTGATGGGTAAATATTTACCCTCATCATCCTCTAATGCCTGAGCCGTCATCAGTGCATCACTGAGCGTGTAATAATCCTTACTTGAATAACGATAACCCGCAAGGCTGAGGTTCGTTCCGGTGTCATTAAAGAATTTCGCCAGGCTGAGTTTCACACTCATGTCACAGAAACTATCGCAGGACTCCTCATCTTCTTTCTCGAACGAGGTAAATGATCGGGTAATATCCGCACCCAAAGCGCCGATTGGCGTATTAACAGCGGCACCGGCCATTAATGCTGAATATTCGTTATTGTCTGTGGTCTGGAAACCCGTGTATGCAGTGACCTGGTTAGTCAGTCCATACTGGTAAGTACCTTCCATAACCAGCGGCTTATGACGTAATGAATCATTACGTACCTCACCCACTGTTGTTGAAAACCTCGACTGCCCTGGACGCAATAACATCGGTACGCTGGAGTAAGGCGTAACAAAGGTACGAACCTGACCCGTCGCCTCGGTAATCGTGACCTCCAGATCCCCGCCATAACCCGTGGCATAAAGATCCGTGATTTCAAATTCACCCGGCGGCACCGTCAGTTCCTTAAGCACGTTACCATTTTGCCTGATGGTTATTTTTGCATTGGTGTCAGCCACGCCACGGATCACCGGCGCATACCCTCTGAGAGAATCAGGCAGCATACGTTCATCGGTTTCTAACGTGACACCGCGCAGCGAAACGGTATTAAACAGTTCACCACTGGTGTTGATATCCCCGGCTTTCATTTCTGCTTTGAGAGGCGCAATCGCCCGCTGAACATACGATGAAATATGATCCCATTGTGTTGAGGTACTGTCTTTCGTGACACTGTCGTAAGTATAAAAACGCCATGCTCCCAGCTTTAACGAAGAGATCGCATTTCCGTAATAATAATCATCAGAAGTATGATCATTGCTTCGCATGTTAGTTGCACTGAGCGAATAGTTTACGGCTAAAGAAGGCACACCATTATCCCAAAGCTCAGGGTTAACATAGCCTTCCGGATTATTGAGTAAGCTGACTTGGGGTATTGAAAATGATAGTGTTTCTTCATCAGCGTCATACTTAAACGACGCTGACGGAATGAGCTTACTCAATAAAATGCATTCATCCTGATCCCAGCCTGCCTGCAGTTTTGACGTATCAATATCAAATTGATAAACATATTCTTTAGTCAAGCACGGTTGTACGTCATGCGTTCCGGCGACAGCGACATATTTAACTTTCTTTGTACCAATAGATTTGCCATTGATTTCGATATCCACATGATAGTTTCCTGGCTGTGTTACGCTTTCATTATCAAATGCAGAGAGATCCATGCCAGCAAGATTACCTACCATAAATCCGTTATTAAATTTTATAGATTTCTTTTCTTTTACCGAATTTGATGATTCGATATTGTTTTCAGGCACAACTGGCGTAACGGGCGTTTCTTCACAAAACGCATTACTGACCACAACACTGAAAACTCCCGCCATAAATGCAGGAATATGCTTTGATGCCTGAATGTAACGAATCACAAAAATATTCCTTTATCTATTGTAACAACAGGCAGAAGCGGTTATTACAACTTGAATTCCTTGCTAACAAATGCACCAAGATCAGTGATGAAAGTATAATTTAGTACAGGTGAAGCTACGCTTTTCACGTCTTTAAATTCAAAAACCTTACTGCTAAAAGGTTCGATAGTATCACCCTGAAGGATATTTTTTTCCTGCCCGACCATTTTTATGGAGGCATACGAAATATAATAAGGTGAATTATTACTTCCCGTAAATTTATAACCCGTAGCCGTTTTTTGAGCTGACCATTGGACGTTTTCCGACGCAGTTATCAGATCACCTTTAAGTCCTGCCGGGCGATAGAAGAACTTAAGTCTTGTTCTTACCGCAATGTTCATCAAATTTTTATCTGCTGCGTTCTCATCCTCTGGTGGTATATCGAGAATGTTTATCCAAAGCATCGTTTCACGGTCCTGTGGATATTTTGCCGTGGTTTCATCCGTCGGAAATATTCGCAGTACTTTACCTTTCCCTTTATTTATCCTGGAAATAGGCGGATTGATGACAAAGGGCAAGTTTTCTTTATCATCAATTTTTGATTCCCTTCGGCTGTCGAGCCAGACCTGAATAAGCGCAGGCGCGTCTCCTACATTATTAATACGAACCGATTGTTCTTTCTCTTTCGCATTAAAAATAACGCGAGTTCCCATTACCTGAATAGAGGCTTCGGCCGGCGAAAGAAATACGAAGAGTAAAGGCAACAGGATTGCCAGGTTCAACTTCATCTTAAACACTCCTTTTTATTCATAAGCCGGAATACCAAGTACTCCGGCGTCTTATCTTAGTTATAAATAATGGAGTAAACGATATCGGTATTTACGGTACCTGAGGTGGATGCTCCGCCCGTAGCAATATACTGAGCCCAGTAATCGAAACGTGCAGTATTATTTGTAATTTCTTTACCTGTAGTAGGATCCGTTACCGGCACACGTAAATCGATGGCTTGTTTATTTTCATCGGACAGGACAACCTGAACTTTCGTTGCAGAACCTGTTGCAGTTGAGTTCTGCAAATTACCTGTTGCGCTGTCAATCTTGGTGCTTGCAGCACGTTCCCATGAAACATTAGCAAATTTACCGTTCGGACACTCAGCACCGCTTAAACTAATATAAAACGGCGTATCACCCGCTTTCTTACCTGGTGCACTTAACGCAGTAGTGCTGACAGGTTTAAGATTAACGGTAAAAGTCCCGGATGGTGTTAAGCCAGCGTCAGTTCCCCCTTCAACGATACAGGTTGCATCACTGATAGTGCCCGTAAAAGTAATTGTGCCATCTTCAGCACTGGCTGCCATGCTGCTGGCAAATAAACAAACAGGTAATAATAAAATCTTGGATTTTTTTAACATAACTAACTTTTCCTTGTTAATTGAATAATATAAGCAATGGCCAGAAGACGCATATTGTACATAAATGCGTGGCACTTTAAATATATACTAATTTTTAACAAATCACTTTCAGATAAAATCAATCATTTTTTGTATGTTCTTTAAAGCAAACATTAAAATAACGAATCTATTTGTGGAATCATTATACATTCATGTTCAAATTCAGCATTAAAAACACTGAGTTATATTTTTAAAAACACAATATGTGTTAAGTATTTAGCTTAGCTAATATGTCAATTTTTAAAATTAAGCTCAGAGGGATTATAAATTAAAATAACTTAAGATCGAAAAATTAAAAAATAGCCATTAATTTTTACATTTCTTAAAATTATAAAAATCAATGAAATCAAATAGAAATCGATATTTACCATAATCTGCCCCATCAAGATGTTACAAAGTCGCCGTTCGAAAAGTTCCCTCTATTTTTAATATTTCTTCCTGTATTTCATCTTTCACATCATTGCAACCAGGCCTTCACCCAACTGTCACGTAACTTCTCCAACATGATGCCAACACCGAACTGAGGTTTGCATCATGGCTTCTTTATCTCGTTTCCATAAAAGTCTCCGGCGACTGCGCAGTATCGCAGCGCCACCCTTTGTCCGTTTATCCTATGCGAGGTATTCATTGTGATGAACTTATCTAGACATCCGACCAGTCACACGACGGTATATCAGCAAATCGCTGCTGAACTGGAACAGGAGCTGCGTAACGGTTACCGCTGCGGCGATTATCTGCCGCCGGAACAACAGCTTGCCGAACGTTTTCAGGTGAACCGTCATACGCTACGTCGTGCAGTGGATGAGCTGGTCGATCGCGGCTGGCTGCAACGCCGTCAGGGAATAGGCACGCTGGTGCTGATGCGCCCTTATGATTATCCGCTGCATTCGCAGGCACGTTTCAGCCAGAACCTGCTGGATCAGGGGAGTCACCCGACCAGCGAACGTCTGCTGGCGGTGCTGCGTCCGGCCACCGATCACGTTGCCGCGGCGCTGTCACGTCAGGAGGGCGACACGGTGATCCACCTGCGCACGCTGCGCCGCGTCAACGGCGTGCCGGTCTGCGTGATTGATCACTACCTGCCGGATCTCGACTGGTGGCCTGCGCTGCAAAACTTCCACAGCGGCTCATTGCACGATTTTATCCGCGAGGAAATTAAGCAAAAGCTCACCCGCCGCACCACCCGCATTAATGCCCGCCGTGCACTGGCGAAAGAAAGCAAATTACTCGAAATCGTACCGCAGGCACCGCTGCTGTGTGTCCGCACCCTGAACATTTGTGAAGGCAACGAGTCAGTGGCGGAATACTCCGTCAGCCTGACGCGCGCCGACATGATCGAACTGACCATGGAGCACTGAATGGATCACCTGCAAACCCGTCAGCGCTGGATGTCGGTGCTGGCTCACAGCCGTCCCGATGAGTTGCTTGCGCACTGGCAACCGCTGAATTTGTCACCGCAATTTGAACGACTCCGTGCCGCTGAAACCGGCCTGACTCAGCTTCAGGGCCGGATGGGCGGTACCGGCAAACGCTTCGTGATGGGCGACATGACCGTTACCCGCGCGGTTATCCGGACAGACAGCGGCGTCTGTGGCTACAGCTATGTCGCCGGTCGTAATAAGGCCCACGCCGAACTGTGCGCAATTATTGATGCATTACTGCAAATACAGGGCATGGACGAACTGCTGCATAAACGCGTGATAGCACCGCTGGCCGCACTGCAACAGGAACGCCGCCAGCAACGCGCCCGTGAGGTGGCTTCCAGCCGCGTCGATTTCTTTACTCTGGTTCGCGGAGAATAACGCATGTCACTTGTTGCCAGTTTTCAACATCCGGTTGCCGATGCGCAGTACAGTTTTCGCCGTATCCTTAAAGCGTTAAGCGAGCCCGGTGTCAGCGTACAGTTACCTGCCATGCCCGGTTTCGGCGCATTGGGTTCCGCCAGCGCGTGCGTGCTGCTGACGCTTATCGATCAGGACACACCGTTATGGCTGAGTGCGTCGCTTAACGATGAAATCCTGCGTAAAAACCTGCGTTTTCATACCGGCGCGGTGCTCACCGATGACCCGTCGGCTGTCAGTTTTGCACTGGCTGATCCGGCGCTGGACAGCGCTACCCTGCTGGCTTTCCCGTGCGGCGATGAAATGTCGCCGGAACTGTCGACCAGCGTGATTGTTCAGCTCGAAAGCCTGACCGGCGGCACCCCGCTGCGTCTGCGCGGGCCGGGCATTGAGAACAGCCGAACCCTTTCTCCACAGTTGCCTGATTGCGTACGCGATTATCTGCTGAACCGCCCTCACCGTTTCCCGCTGGGTCTGGATTTTATGTTCACCTGCGGCGAAGAACTGATTGCCATACCGCGCACCACGCGCGTGGAGGTGTGCTGATGTACGTCGCCGTTAAAGGGGGTGAGAAGGCGATTGCCGCCGCTCACCAGTTGCTGGCGCACGAGCGCCGTGGCAACACCGGGGTAAATGAAATCGGTTGTGACCAGATCGAACAACAACTGGGTCTGGCGGTCGATCGTGTCATGAGTGAAGGCGGGATTTACGACCGTGAACTGGCAGCGCTGGCGATTAAACAGTCCGGCGGGGATCTGGTTGAAGCCATTTTCCTGCTGCGCGCTTACCGCACCACATTACCGCGTCTGGCCACCAGCGAGCCGCTGAATACCCAGGCGATGCGCCTTGAACGCCGTATTTCCGCTATCTACAAAGATTTGCCCGGCGGTCAGGTGCTCGGCCCGACTTACGATTACACCCACCGTCTGCTGGATTTTGCCCTGCTGGCCGAAGGTGAAGCACCGTTCACACCCATAGCCGATGAACCCCAGCCGGAAGAGTGCGGCCACGTGTTTGATTTGCTGACGAGTCAGCAGCTGGCAGTTCGTGAAGAAGATGACGGCACCGAACCGGAAGACATCACCCGCACGCCACCGGTATTTCCGGCATCCCGCGCGGCACGTCTGCAACAACTGGTGCGTGGCGATGAAGGTTTTCTGCTGTCGCTGAGTTATTCCACCCAGCGCGGCTACGGGCGCACACATCCGTTCGCCGGTGAAATCCGTACCGGCTGGCTGACCGTCGAAATCGTGCCGGAAGAACTGGGCTTTGCGATTGATATAGGCGAAATCCTGCTGACCGAATGCGAGATGGTGAACGGTTTCATCGCGCCGGAAGACAAGCCGCCGCACTTTACCCGCGGTTACGGGCTGGTATTTGGTCGTGCTGAACGCAAGGCGATGTCGATGTCGCTGGTCGATCGCGCACTGCAAACCCGTGAATACAACGAACAGATCAGCAGTCCGGCGCAGGACGAAGAATTCGTATTGTCCCATGCCGATAACGTCGAAGCTGCCGGTTTTGTCTCGCACCTCAAGCTGCCGCATTACGTCGATTTCCAGGCCGAACTGGAGTTGTTAAAACGCCTGCGTGCCGCGAAAGAACAGGATCCCGCCAATGAACAATAATGCCGCTCAAACGATTACCGGCTACAACCACGGTTATCTCGACGAGCAGACCAAACGTATGATCCGCCGTGGGATCCTCAAAGCCGTGGCGATCCCCGGTTATCAGGTGCCGTTCGCTGGACGTGAAATGCCGATGCCTTACGGCTGGGGCACCGGCGGGATCCAGCTGACTGCCAGCGTGATCGGCGAAAAAGACGTGCTGAAAGTGATCGACCAGGGTGCTGACGACACCACCAATGCCGTGTCGATCCGCAAATTCTTCCAGAGCGTCGCGGGGGTGAAAACCACTGAAAAAACGGTGGAAGCCAGCCTGATCCAGACTCGTCACCGCATTCCGGAAACGCCGTTGCAGGAAGATCAGATCCTGATTTTCCAGGTGCCGATCCCGGAACCGCTGCGCTTTATCGAACCGCGTGAAACCGAAACCCGCAAAATGCACGCGCTGGAAGAGTACGGCGTGATGCAGGTAAAGCTGTATGAAGACATCGCCCGCTTTGGCCATATCGCCACCACTTACGCCTATCCGGTGAAAGTGAATGACCGCTACGTGATGGACCCGTCGCCGATCCCGAAATTTGATAATCCGAAAATGAACATGATGCCGGCATTGCAGCTGTTCGGTGCCGGACGTGAAAAACGTATTTACGCCCTGCCGCCGTTCACCAAAGTCGAAAGCCTGGATTTCGACGATCACCCGTTCACCGTCCAGCAATGGGATGAACCTTGTGCAATTTGCGGCTCGCATCACAGTTATCTTGATGAAGTGGTGCTCGACGATCAGGGCAACCGGATGTTCGTGTGCTCCGACACCGATTTTTGTGCTCAGCAGGTTGAGCAACAGGCTTCCAACGAGGGTAACCGCTGATGAACACTCCGTTAAATCTCACCGCCGGACCGTTGTTGTCGGTGAATAACCTGACCCATCTTTATGCACCGGGCAAAGGCTTTTGCGATGTGTCGTTTAATCTGTTTCCCGGCGAAGTGCTGGGGATTGTTGGCGAATCCGGTTCCGGCAAAACCACGCTGTTGCAGTCGATTTCCGCCCGCCTTGCGCCGCAACAAGGCAATGTGATTTACAACAACGGGCAAGCCCCGGCGCAATCTCTGTATGACATGCCTGAAAGTGACCGCCGCCGCCTGCTGCGTACCGACTGGGGCGTGGTGCATCAGCATCCGATGGACGGCCTGCGTCGTCAGGTTTCAGCCGGGGGTAATATCGGCGAGCGTCTGATGGCAGTCGGTGAGCGCCATTACGGCAATATCCGCAAGAAAGCCGGTCAGTGGCTGGAAGATGTCGAAATTCCGGTTTCACGCATTGATGACCTGCCGACCACGTTTTCCGGCGGCATGCAGCAACGTCTGCAAATCGCCCGTAACCTGGTGACCCACCCGCGACTGGTGTTTATGGATGAACCGACCGGTGGCCTCGATGTGTCCGTTCAGGCGCGCCTGCTGGATTTACTGCGCACGCTGGTGGTGGAAATGCAACTGGCGGTGGTGATTGTCACCCACGACCTTGGCGTCGCCCGCCTGCTGGCGCACCGTTTACTGGTGATGAAACAAGGTCAGGTGGTAGAAAGTGGTTTAACCGACCGCGTACTCGACGATCCGCATCATCCGTACACGCAGCTGCTTGTTTCTTCCGTGCTGTCCTGAATCTAATTCCAGAGAAAGAGTGACCAAAATGACGACGAAGCTCAGGGTCGAAAATCTCAGTAAAACTTTCGTTCTGCATAACCAGAACAGCGCCAGATTACCGGTGTTCAGCCACACCAGCCTGACGGTCGATGCCGGGGAATGTGTGGTACTGCACGGCCATTCCGGTAGCGGAAAATCCACCCTTTTGCGCTCTTTATACGGCAATTATTTGCCGGACAGCGGCAACATCTGGGTGGAACATCAGGGGCAGCAGATCGACATGGTCAGCGCCGAAGCGCGTGAAATTCTGGCGGTCCGACGCCATACGGTTGGCTGGGTCAGCCAGTTTCTGCGGGTCATTCCGCGTATCAGTGCACTGAATCTGGTGATGCAGCCGCTGCTCGAGCTGGGCGTAGATAAAGCGCAGAGCGAATCCCGTGCCAGCGCATTGCTGCGCCATCTGAACGTGCCGGAACGTCTGTGGCATCTTGCGCCCTCAACGTTTTCCGGCGGCGAACAACAGCGCGTGAATATCGCCCGGGGTTTTGTGGTCGATTATCCGGTGCTGTTGCTCGATGAACCGACCGCCTCGCTGGATGCGGTCAATCGCGCGGCGGTGGTGACGCTGATTGAACAGGCCAAAGCGCGCGGTGCGGCAGTGGTCGGGATTTTCCATGATGAGGATGTGCGCGAACGCGTTGCCGATCGTTTGTATGAAATGAGCCCTGAAACCGCGCCGGAGGTGTCCGTATGATCATCAATAACGTCAGACTGGTACTCGACGATCAGGTTGTTGAAGGATCGCTTGAGATGAAAAACGGCGTGATCAGTGCCTTCGCAGACAGCAGCAGCCAGTTACCGCAGGCGCTGGATGCGCAGGGCGGCTGGTTGCTGCCGGGTTTAATCGAGCTGCACACCGACAATCTGGATAAATTTTTCACGCCGCGCCCGAAAGTTGACTGGCCGGCACATTCAGCCATGAGCAGCCACGATGCCCTGATGGTCGCCAGCGGCATCACCACGGTGCTGGACGCCGTCGCCGTCGGCGATGTGCGCGACGGCGGGCATCGTCTGGATAATCTGCAAAAGATGATCGACGCTATCATCAACAGTCAGAATGCCGGACTGAACCGTGCCGAGCACCGTTTGCATCTGCGCTGCGAACTGCCGCATGAAACCACCTTGCCGTTATTCGAAAAACTTATGGATACGTCAATACTGTCACTGGTTTCGCTGATGGACCATTCGCCGGGCCAGCGCCAGTTCGCCACACCCCAGAAGTACCGTGAGTATTATCAGGGCAAGTACAACCTTAATGACCAGCAGATGGACGACTATCAGGAAGAGCAAATCGCCCTCTCGCGCCGCTGGGCACAACCAAACCGTGAAGCTATTGCCGCGCACTGCCGGGCACGCAATATTTCACTGGCCAGCCACGACGACGCGACTGCCGCGCATGTTGAAGAATCGCTGGCACTCGGCAGTGTGATCGCCGAATTCCCGACCACTGAAGAGGCCGCACGCGCCTCGCACGCCAACGGTTTGCAGGTACTGATGGGGGCACCGAATATCGTGCGCGGCGGGTCCCATTCCGGCAATGTCGCGGCGCACCATCTGGCCTCGCTCGGCCTGCTGGATATTCTCTCTTCCGATTACTATCCCGCCAGCCTGCTCGACGCGGTGTTCCGCATTGCCACCGATGACAACAACGCATTCAGCCTGCCGCAGGCGGTGAAGCTGGTGACGCGCAATCCGGCTAACGCGCTCGGGTTGCAGGATCGCGGAGAAATTGCCGAAGGCAAACGCGCGGATCTGGTACTGGCGCGGGCGCATGGCGACCATCACTACGTGCAAAACGTCTGGCGTCAGGGCATTCAGGTGTTCTGAGAGGATGGAGTTTAAGGAGGTAAAATGAGTCGTTTACTCTATCTGATGGGCGCGTCGGGTTCGGGAAAAGACAGTCTGCTGGACGCCCTGCGTCAGCATTTACCGGCCAGTGTCATTGTGGCGCATCGTTATATTACGCGCCCCGCAGACGCCGGTTCGGAAAATCATATTGCACTGAGCGAAGCCGAATTTTTTCAACGCCGCCAGCAGGGGTTGTTTGCGCTGGAATGGCACGCGCACCAGTGCCGGTATGGTGTGGGCATTGAGATCGACCACTGGCTGCAACTGGGCTGTCATGTGGTCGTGAATGGCTCGCGCGCGCATCTGGAAAAAGCCCTTGAGCGTTACGGCCAGCGCCTGCTGCCGGTGTGTTTGCAGGTCTCAGACACTGTGCTGGCTTCGCGCCTTTTGCAACGCGGACGCGAAGACGCAGCGCAAATTGCCTGTCGTTTGCAACGTGCCAGAGAATACGCCAGCGCGCTGCCCGCAGAGTGTCATCTGCTGAACAACGACGGCGCATTGCAGGAAACTTTACAGCATCTGCTGGCGATCCTTTCGCTGCCGGTCAGTGCGCCTGTTTATCCCGTGACTTCACTATGAAGGATCCTATGACAGACATCATTTCTCCCTTTTCGCTGGCTGACGAACAGGATTATGCCCGGCCTAAAATCGGTCAGCAGGTCGAACTGAACGGATCACAGCTCGGACAGTATGTGCATATTGCCGATAATGCGATCATCGAAGAAACGCAGATCGGCGATTACTCCTACACCGCCGGAAACAATCAGATTTTCTACGCGACGATCGGTAAATTTGTGTCGATCGCGACGTATGTGCGGATCAATCCCGGTAACCATCCGACTTATCAGCGTGTGGCTCAGCACCATTTTACCTACCGCAGTTCGGCGTACGGGCTGGGTGAAGACGATCAGGGGTTTTTCGACTGGCGACGCGAACATCACGTTACCGTCGGTAATGATGTCTGGATTGGCCATAACGCCGTGCTGATGCCCGGCGTAAAAGTCGGCAATGGCGCGGTAATCGGCACGTCAGCGGTGGTGACCAAAGACGTCGAGCCATACTCCATCGTCGCAGGCGTGGCGGCGAAAAAGATCGGCATGCGTTTTGACGAAGGTATGATCGACAGGATCGAGAAAAGTCAGTGGTGGAACTGGGATCATGAAACGCTGAAAGAAAGGATACCGGACTTCAGGGATCTGGCGGTGTTTGCGGAAAAATATTTGTGAAGATCGCCAGGGATCGGGCGTAGGATCTGGCAGGCAGAAAATTCGCGTTTTTTGCCTGATACCTTATCACAAGGATCCGCTACAGCGGATCACGCGAATTAAAGTTCTTCAATGCTGGCGGCAATCTGATCAGATTCCAGCACAGTGATCCCACCCAGCCCGGCGTTAAAGGCCTGTTCCTGCAAGGCTTTTGCCACAATGTCGGACTCGATGGCTTTCCATTTCCCTGGCAACATTTTAAATAACGGCGCACTCAGTTGTTCTAGCAGGCGCGGCGGATGACGCTGGCCAACCAGCAGCGACGGCCTGACCAGCGTGAGCAGTGGCCAGCCCTGTTGCATCAGCGCCAGTTCCATTTCACCTTTGGTACGGTTGTAGAGGAAACGTGAATGCGCATCCGCGCCGTGCGCGCTGACAGCCAGACAATGACGTGCGCCCAGTTCCCGTGCTGCTTTGGCGCAGTCAACCACCAGATCGTAATCCACGGCCCGAAATGCCTGTGCACTGCCCGCCTGTTTCCGTGTGGTTCCCAGACAGCAGAACAGCAAATCAACCGGTTCATCGAGTGCGACAACCAGCGAGGTCAGATTTGCGCCCAGCGGATTGATCAGTTTCTTGCCTGGCGGCAGGGGACGGCGGCTCGGCGCGACAATACGGCTGACGCGCGGATCCAGCTGCAGCAGGCGTAAAAGCTCCCTTCCAATCAGACCACTCCCACCCAGCAGAAGAACTTTTGCCATATCACTTCCTTTTAAATAACGGCATACAGACACAGAGATTGAAGTGTTACCTGAATGTGAATATCACGCTATAAGACAGTTCCTGTTACCTGACCAGACTCGGATGATTCCAGTTTGATCAGCCCGCCCATGGCTTCTAGGCTTAAGGATGTAAGTTCAAAGATACATTCTTAGCAGGAGGAACCATGAGCAAGAAGATAGCTGTACTCATCACTGATGAATTTGAAGATTCTGAATTCACTTCGCCTGCCGAAGCTTATCGAGAGGCTGGTCATCAGGTCATTACTATCGAAAAAAAAGCGGGTAATGTCATTAAAGGCAAGCAGGGGAAAGCCTCTGTTACCATTGATAAATCAATTGATGATGTGCAAGTGGCTGACTTTGATGCCCTGCTGCTGCCCGGAGGACATTCACCGGATACCCTGCGCGGCGATGACCGGTTTGTTGAATTCACCCGGGCTTTCGCCCAAAGCGGCAAACCGATTTTCGCCATCTGCCACGGCCCGCAGTTGCTGATTAATGCCGATGTCGTGCGGGGACGTAAACTCACTACAGTGAAACCGGTGGTCGTGGATGTGAAAAATGCCGGAGCCGAGTTTTATGACAAAGAAGTAGTGGTCGACAATAACACGCTGGTCACCAGCCGGACGCCGGACGATCTGCCCGCTTTTAATCGCGAATCGCTGAAGATTCTGGCAGCATAATCCCGACGCCCCTCTCCGCACAGAGGGGCTATTCCCCTTCCCGATCCCACAGCAGTTTCTTCCCGAAGCCCAGCGCGTTGTCGGTCATTTTGATGTGACTAAGTTTAAGTGCCCAGACAGGCGCTTTCATCGTGAGAGCGACGGGGAAATGTTGGCAATACTGACTGCGCGCACGGCTTTCTTCTTCACCCTCGAGAACGGTCGCTTCGCCGCGATACTGAATGCCTTTAATCAGCGCAATGGTTTTGGGATGTGGCGCAATTGTTCCCACAATGTGGGGTGATCGGGACATCAGCGAGCCATGAAGGGTTTTAAGTTCCGTCATGAAATAGAGCGTCATCCTGTCCGCGTCAGTAACATAAAAACAGTTAGCGCTCCACATTTCACCGTCAGCGGTGGCACACAGCGCCAGCACATGATTCTTTTTCAGAAATTTCAGGATATGTTTCAGGTCATCAGGGTTATTCATCGCCAGTCCTTATTTTCATTTCTCACAGTTTAACGCTGTATACCGATGTTTTACCTCACTCAGTTGTGCCTTTCGGGTAAACTGACACCACCCTTTATTTCTATTTCCAATATCCAAAATTATGCCCGCCACTGCCCACTGGTTTCTATATATGCTGAGAACCCCAACCGGGATGCTTTACACCGGTATCACGACCGACGTGACGCGGCGTCTCAGCCAGCATCAGTGTGGTAAAGGGGCGAAATCATTGCGTGGAAAAGGAGAATTACTGCTGGCGTTCCAGTGTCCGGCGGGTGACCGTTCACTGGCGTCAAAGCTGGAAATAAAAGTCAAAAAACTGAGTAAGGCGCAAAAAGAGTTGCTGGTCAGAAACGCACCGGAATGTCTGGAAAATTATCTGGGATTAGCGGAAAGCGGAAAATGAAAAAGGCCGGAAAACCGGCCTTTGTTGCCTCTGACTGAAATCAGAAGCGATTAAACGCTGACGGGAAGACTACTTCACCGCTGGCGTCGGACAGCGCATCGTCTGACAAGGTGAAAAGCTGGAATGCGGCTTCGGTACCAATCCAGCGGCAATGCAGACCGTGAACCGCAGCAGGTTTAAAACCGAAACGGTTGTAGTAAGCGGGGTCACCCAATACCACAACGGCAGCGTAACCAAATTCATTCAGGGAATCTAACCCTTCGTACACCAGCTTTTCGCCCAGCCCCTGACCACGCAGAGATTGCTCTACCGCCAGCGGTGCCAGCGCGACCCAGTTGCGGTCTTCGCCCTGGATATCCACCGGACAGAACGCCACATAACCCACCACCCCGCCTTCATCGTCGGTGGCGACCACGCCCAGCGTCAGGAGACCATCTTCGCGCAATTCCTGCACCAGATCAGCTTCTGCGCCGGTCGGAAATGAGGCGCGCAACAGACGGTCTATGCCCGCAGCATCGACCGGAATTTCAGTACGAATTAACATGGCTCAGCTACCGGAGTTTTTGACCCGCGGTCCTCTTGCAGTCCCGCTTCGACGAAATCGGCCAGACGCAGCAGACCGTTTTTCAGCAACAGCGGCATGGTATCAAGATCGATAGAATCCATCAGATTTTTCACATACAGACCGAGCTCAGTGTCACCTTCGATGCGCAGACGGCGCTGGAAAAACAGCGTATCCGGGTCTTCTTTGCGCGCGGCGATCAGGATCAGGTCATTCGCCGTACCGCTGAAGCTGACGTCCGCCTCACCGTGTTCGGCAATTACCAGCTTGCCTTCGTCCACCGACATCAGCCAGTTCAGGTTCAGATCGCTGACATCAATTTTCAGCCAGCGACCTTCCAGGAAATCCAGTTCGCCATCCGCCAGCGCCTGACGAAGCTGCCAGCTCAGCACCTGTTGCAAAACCTGACGCTGCAACGCAAACGGCGTGAATTTCAAGGGCACACTCAACAGGGATGGCCCCTGACGGACCATACGTGCACGTAGTTTTTGCAACACTGGCACTACTCCTTTCGGTAACTTTTCGGCAAGTTTTAAGGCAGTTATGCGGCCTATTTTGACACATTGCCGGGAACGTTCAGCGGTCTACATCAATAAATACTGCAACAGAAAAACGCCACGTACAACCTCCCCGACGGCGGTAAGCCCTTCAAAGCCGCAGAAACTGCCTCAAATCAAAATATTGCATCCCTGCCTTCTCTAAAATAGTTCACCAATCAAAGCCCTGACTGATGAATGAATGACGTCGGCAACTGGCTTTTCATCACCCCCCAACTTTTCAGCTCTGGCTGACCGGTTGCAGTAAGGAACGAGAATGGAGCTACTTTGCCCGGCAGGAAATTTACCTGCGCTGAAAGCGGCGATCGACAATGGCGCGGATGCGGTTTATATCGGTCTGAAAGATGACACCAATGCCCGCCATTTCGCTGGCCTGAATTTTACGGAAAAAAAGCTGCAGGAAGCTGCCAGTTATGTCCATCGTCACCACCGTAAACTGCATATCGCCATTAATACGTTTGCGCATCCTGACGGTTATCAGCGCTGGGAACGTGCGGTGGATATGGCGGCACAGCTTGGCGCGGATGCGCTGATCCTGGCGGATCTGGCGATGCTCGATTACGCGGCGAATAAATATCCCCACGTTGAGCGCCATGTATCGGTGCAGGCTTCTGCCACCAACGACGAAGCCATCCGTTTCTATAAACGCAACTTTGATGTCGCCCGCGTGGTGTTGCCGCGTGTGCTTTCCATGCATCAGGTGCGGCAACTTTCCCGTACCACCGTTGTGCCGCTGGAAGTCTTCGCGTTCGGCAGTTTGTGCATTATGGCCGAAGGCCGCTGCTATCTTTCATCCTATCTGACCGGCGAATCCCCCAATACCGTCGGTGCCTGCTCACCGGCGCGGTTCGTGCGCTGGCAACAAACCACGCAGGGTATGGAATCACGTCTGAATGACGTGCTGATCGACCGGTATGACGAAGGTGAAAACGCCGGTTATCCGACGCTGTGTAAAGGCCGTTATCTGGTAGATGGCGCGAAATATCATGCGCTGGAAGAGCCGACCAGCCTGAATACGCTGCAATTATTACCGGAGCTGTTTGCCGCCAATATTGCCTCGGTGAAAATCGAAGGGCGCCAGCGCAGCCCGGCGTATGTCAGCCAGGTTGCGCGTGTCTGGCGTGCGGCCATCGACCGCTGCATGGCCGATCCGCAAAACTTTAAAACTGATGAAGCCTGGATGAACACGCTGGGTTCCATGTCTGAGGGCACCCAAACGACGCTGGGTGCTTATCACCGCAAGTGGCAGTAACTGAAGAGACGATGATGAAATATTCTTTAGGCACCCTCCTTTATTACTGGCCGAAAGCGCAGGTTGAAGACTTTTATCAGGCCGCCGCAGCCAGCAGCGCGGATGTGATTTACCTCGGCGAAAATGTCTGCAGCAAACGCCGTGAGATGAAAGTGAATGACTGGCTGGAGATTGCGCGCCAGCTGGCCGCGACGGGCAAACAGGTGGTCATTTCCACGCTGGCATTGTTGCAGGCACCGTCAGAGCTCAATGAACTGAAACGCTATGTGGAGAACGGCGAGTTTTTGCTGGAAGCCAATGATTTCGGCGCGGTGAATATGGCGGCAGAACGCAACCTGCCGTTTGTCGTCGGCCATGCGCTGAATTGCTATAACGCGGTCACGCTGAAATTGCTGCATAAACAGGGCATGGTGCGCTGGTGTATGCCGGTAGAACTCTCCCGCGACTGGCTGGTGAATCTGCTGAACCAGTGTCAGGATCTGGGCATCCGCGATAAGTTCGAAGTGGAGGTGTTGTCCTACGGCCATCTGCCGCTGGCCTATTCAGCGCGCTGTTTTACTGCACGTTCAGAAAACCGGGCAAAGGATGAATGCGAAACCTGCTGCATCCATTATCCGCAGGGCCGCAAAATGCTGTCACAGGAAAATCAGCAGGTGTTCGTGCTTAACGGCATTCAGACTCAGAGCGGCTATTGTTATAACCTGGGTAACGAACTGACCTCAATGCAGGGCCTGGTGGACATTGTGCGTCTGTCGCCGGAAACCATGGACACGCTCGCCACGCTCGAAGCATTCCGTACCAATGAACGTGGTCTGCATCCGCTGACGCTCACCGAGAAAGCCGACTGTAACGGCTACTGGCAGCGCGTCGCCGGACTGGAATTGCGTCAGTAATTCAGACGGAGCTGACCGGCAAAAGGGATATGGCCGCAACGTCATATCCCTTTTTTGATCATGATTTTTTAGGCTTTGGCCGGAACAGTGCCCTGAGCCGCACCCCATCGCGCAGCATCCCCACCGCAATGCCAATAAAGGTGTAAAAACCGCACAGGATCAAAAGCATAAGTATATCGCCACCCACGTCTTTGAACGGCAATCCCATCTGATTCACACCGGCAATCGCTTTGGTCGCCCACGTTGAAGGCAGCATGGAAGAAATCGCCCGAACCCACGCGGGCATCGCCTGCAACGGCCAGATGGTACCGGAAATATAGAAGACCGGCGTGGTCAGAAAGGCCAGCGTCAGGTAAATCAGCTCCACGCTGCGCAGACATTCCGTCACCAGTTTTCCCAGGCCCAGAACCGCCAGCAGGAACGGGAACGTCAGCAGCAGGATTTCCGGAATACTCGCGGTCTGCCGGTAGCCCAGTACCCACGGCCACAACACAAACAATACAATCGACAGAAACAGCCAGACCGGGATCAGCGCCGAAATGCCGCCGAGAAACGCCGGGATCGCCGGTTTACCCGAAGGTCCGCTGTTGAGCACAATACTGACGCGCACACTGGCAATCAGCAGCGAGTGCTGCAATAACATCACCAGCAAGCCGGGGAAAATAATCGCGGCAAAACTGATGCCGGGGTTAAAGACATCAAGAGACTGGCCGAGGATCGGCGAAAGCACCACGCTGGCCTGACGCTCACTGAAACCGTTACTGAGCAGCAAATCAGTGTTGTACTGCGTGAGGATCGACTGATACGCCGACAGTACATCCTGTTGGATCTGGCCGTTCGCCAGCCGGTTGGTGGCATCACCATACACCGGGATCACGATGTTTTGTCCGGCGAGGATCTTCTTCTCCAGATCGACCGGCATGATGATCACCGCGAACAGTTTCCGCAGCGCCAGATCGTGTTCCGCTTCAGCCAGATTGTCATACGCGACGGTGGCAATTTTCGATCCCGCATCGAGCTGACGGGCCAGCATGCGGCTGGCAGTACTGTGATCCTGGTCGATCACCGCAACGGGCAAATCCCACACCGTACGGTTGGCATACACCAGACTCATCACGCACAGTGAAAGCAGCAACATCATCCACATCGGTTTATCGAGCAAACCAGTGAGCACTTTACTGAAGGTTTTCCACCAGGTTTTAAACCATTCGCGACCGGTCATTGTCCTGGCTCCTGTTGTTTCATCCGCATATAAAGGCGTTTACGCACCAGCAAACTGGTCAGCAGCGGATAGATCAGCAGGATGCAACACACCATCAGAATGCCGCGCACCGACACCTCGCGCAGGAAAACGTCAAACATGGCGGCCAGCGCGTAACTCAGCGGCTCAATACCGGAAATAATACGGGCTGGCAGCGGCATCGACAGCACCGGTACCGCCATTCCCGAGAATGTCAGCGCGATACTGACGAAAATCCCCATCATGGTGTAAGCCGTGATCGTGGTTTTGGTGAAGGTGAAAAGCAGCAATCCGAGGCTTTGTGCGGCGATCACATAGAAAAAGCCGATCAGCAGCATATACAAGGGATTACCGCTGACACGTGCGTCGAAAAAGCCCACCAGCATGGCGATTTCCACCATCAGCAAGGTGGTGAAACACAAGGTGTACGGCGCGAGTTTGCCGAGCAATGCCAGTGTGAAAGACGGCGCGCTGAGTAAGGCCTGACTGCGCGCCATCACGTAGATCATGCAGGTCACCGTGAACAGTTGCAGCAGGTGAATGGTTGCCGCGAATTGCTGATAGTAAATGTAACTGCCGCTGGCATTGAACAGGCTGCCATAAGAGACATCGACACTGGCCAGCGACGGCAGCGTTTTGCCGATTTTTGCCGCAATGATGGAACGGTAGCGGGTGTTAAGTTCGGTGATAAGCCCGCTGTAATCCTGCGTGGAATACAGGCCGGCCCCGTAAAATAAGGCATTGTAATAGAGCACCGCGCTGGGTTGTTTTCCGGCCAATACATCCGCTTCGAAAGCATCGGGAATATACAACAGGGCATAATCCTGCGCGGTACGCAGACGGTATTCCGCCTCAGGTAAGCCGCCTTCGAAAGCCTGCACATGGGCATGGGAACCGGCATCCAGTTTGCGGACCAGCGTTTTGGATAGCGGGCTGTGATCGTTGTCAACCACAGACACCGGTAAATCCAGCAAGGTGCCTTCCGAAAAGTTGCTGCTGATAAGCCCGAAAAGCAGCAAAGGGAAAATCCAGCACAGCCAGTGAATCACCGGCTTGCGGAAAGCGTGTCGGGTCTCGCGGGTAAAAGCCCGACTGAAACAGCGCCATGCGGCTTTTACCCTTTCACTGCGCGGTGCTTTAACCGGTCTCACTTAGCTTTCCATTGCCATAATGCGCTCATACCCTGACGCAATCCGGGCACCGGTTTGGCGGGATACAGACGCACTTCAAAAGTTTTTAAATCAAAGTCGCCGGTCGCACGCGTGGCACGTTTGGTCGCGTAATCACCGAGGGGAGCAATGTAGCGCACTTCAGTTTCGATCATCTGGTTATTCAGCGCGGGAACGCGCATCCTGACTTTATCGCCTTTCCGCACGCCCGCCAGAATATCTTCCCGCAGGTTAAACACGAAATACGCATCAGGCAGACGGACTAACGTCAGTAACGGGCTCGAGGCATTTTGCAGCTCGCCGACTTCAACGGGAATCGGCCCGACTTCACCATCAACCGGGGCTTTGACCTGCAAATCATCGGTTTGCGCTTTCACTTCCAGCAGATCTTCTTCCGCCTGACGCAACTGGGCGGCATAGCTTTCCCGTTGCTCAACGCGATCGCCGTTGATGCCTTCATCCAGATTGGCTTTGGCGACGAGCACCTGCTGATAAGCACTGTCGCGGGCACGGCGGGAATCTTCCAAATCAGAAGCAGAAATGAAGCCTTTGGCCGCCACTTTGGCATTGCGGTTGTAAAGATCACGTGCGTTGATGTATTCCGCCTGCGACTGCGCCAGCGTGGCTTTCAGGTTACGGATACTTTCTTCACGGGTGCCGTTAACGGAAAGATCAAGCTGGGCTTTTGCCTGATCGCGCGCCGCTTCAGCCGCGCGCAACTGCGCCATCAGTTCGGGGCTGTCGAGAGTGATCAATAACTGCCCGGCTTTGACATCGTCGCCGCGCTCCACATGGCGTTCAATGACGCGGCCTTTGGCTTTCGACGCAATAATCACTTCCGGCGCGTCAACTTCGCCCTGTAATAAGAGATCCTGATTGTGCGCCCGAAACAGCACCGCCAGAGAAACCGCGACTGCAACCAGCAGCAGGGTCAGTAAAATTCGTTTACTCATCGGTGCGACATCCTTTTTGTTCGCCAGATTCAATAATAACGGGGTGAACAGAGAGTTTTTAACACAAAACAACATATTGGCTGAAATGATAGTTTAGGTTATTTCAATCTGATTTTAGGATGTTTAAACGGCATGTAAGGGCACAAATGCCGTATTCAATACGGCATTATTGGGTAATACTCATACTAATTATGAGCGGAGTGAATGCTTCTCCCCTCACCTCCATCAAGAGTGAGCCGCGATTATGTCTGATAAAAACACCGTTCCCCTTTCCGTTCTCGATTTGGCACCGGTTCCGCAAGGCGCGGACCCTGCCCGCGCATTCCAGTGTTCACTGGAACTGGCGCAACATGCCGAGAAATGGGGCTACCAGCGTTACTGGATGGCAGAGCACCACAATATGACCGGCATCGCCAGTGCGGCCACTTCCGTGCTGCTGGGGTATATCGCGGGTGGGACAAAAACGATCCGTGTGGGTTCCGGCGGCGTGATGCTGCCCAACCACTCACCGCTGGTGATTGCCGAACAGTTTGGTACGCTGGCCACGCTCTATCCGAACCGTGTGGATCTGGGGCTGGGCCGTGCGCCGGGCACCGATCAGCGCACCATGATTGCCCTGCGCCGCCATCTTTCCGGTGAGATCGATAACTTCCCGCAGGATGTGCAGGAATTGCAGATGTATTTCGGTGATGTTCAGCCGCAGCAGGCCGTACAGGCCGTGCCGGGACAAGGTTTACATGTGCCTATCTGGTTACTGGGTTCAAGCCTGTACAGCGCTCAACTGGCGGCGGCACTCGGTCTGCCATTTGCCTTCGCCTCACATTTCGCACCAGACATGTTGTATCAGGCGTTAGCGATTTACCGCAGCAAATTCCAGCCTTCCGCACAGCTTGAGAAACCACACGCCATGGTATGTATCAATGCCATTGCTGCCGATACGGATGAAGAAGCGCGCCGGATGTTCACCTCCAACCAGCAGCAGTTCATTAATCTGCGTCGCGGAATGCCGGGCAAACTGCCTGCGCCGGTTGATAACATCGAAAGCTTATGGTCAGCTCAGGAACGCTTTGGCGTGGATAATGCGCTGCGTATGTCGGTTGTCGGTAATAAGGAAAGTGTGCGGCAGGGCCTGCAAAATATTCTGCGTGAAACCGAAGCCGATGAACTCATGATCAACGGCCAGATTTTTGATCATCAGGCACGCCTGCATTCATTCGAGATTGTTTCACAGCTTCAGGGTGAATTGGTCAAAGAACAACGTATTGGCTAACCCCGTAAATGGCAGACGAAAAAAAACCAGCCCGATGAAGGCTGGTTTTTTATTATCTGAAGATCAGCGAACTGAAATCAGATTATACGTCAGAAGTACGACGTGGTGCGCGGCTTGGCGGACGACGATCACCCGCGGCTGACGAACCTTCGCGACGGTCACCACTGAAAGTACGTGGAGCACCACCGGTACCACGACCACCTTCACGACGTTCGCCGTTGAATGGACGCGGAGCACCGTTACCACGGCGCTCACCGCCAGCACCGGCCGGGCGATCACGACGTGGCGCCTGTGGCACCGCATCACCGATCAACTGCATGTTCATCGGTTTATTCAGGATACGGGTACGGGTGAAGTGAGACAGGATCTCGCCCGGCATACCTTTCGGCAATTCGATAGTGGAGTGCGTACCGAACAGCTTAATGTTACCGATGTAACGGCTGCTGATGTCGCCTTCGTTAGCGATAGCGCCAACGATATGACGAACTTCTACGCCGTCATCACGACCCACTTCGATACGGTACAGCTCCATTTCGCCAGCATCACGACGTTCACGACGCGGGCTGTCGCCATCACGTGCAGGACGGTCATTGCTACGAGCCGGACGGTCACGACGATCGCCACGGTCACCGCGGTCGCCACGTTCTTCGAATTCACGACGTGGTGGGCGGCTTTTGAAGACCGGATCCGCTGCAACAATCAGAGGACGTTCGCCCTGTGCCATTTTCAACAGTGCCGCCGCCAGTGTTTCAACATCCAGCTCTTCTGCTGGTTGCAGTTTCGCCAGCAGCGCACGGTATTGATCCAGATCGCTGCTTTCCAGTTGTTGCTGAACTTTCGCTGCAAACTTAGCCAGACGACGTTCGCCCAGAACTTCTGCAGTTGGGATTTCAACTTCCGGAATGGTCAGCTTCATGGTGCGTTCAATGTTACGCAGCAGACGACGCTCACGGTTCTCAACGAACAGCAGTGCGCGACCTGCACGGCCAGCACGACCGGTACGACCGATACGGTGAACGTAAGATTCTGAGTCCATCGGGATGTCGTAGTTAACAACCAGGCTGATACGTTCTACATCGAGACCACGTGCTGCCACGTCGGTTGCGATCAGAATGTCCAGACGGCCATCTTTCAGACGCTCCAGAGTCTGCTCGCGCAGTGCCTGGTTCATGTCACCGTTCAGTGCAGCGCTGCTGTAGCCGCTACGTTCCAGCGCTTCAGCCACTTCCAGCGTCGCGTTTTTAGTACGGACGAAGATGATCGCTGCATCAAAATCTTCTGCTTCCAGGAAACGCACCAGCGCTTCGTTTTTACGCAGACCGTATACAGACCAGTAGCTCTGGCTGATGTCAGGACGCGTGGTCACGCTTGACTGGATACGCACTTCCTGAGGATCTTTCATGAAGCGACGGGTAATGCGGCGAATAGCTTCTGGCATGGTTGCAGAGAACAAGGCGGTCTGATGTTGAGCCGGGATCTGCGCCATGATAGTTTCGACGTCTTCGATGAAGCCCATACGCAGCATTTCATCAGCTTCGTCCAGCACCAGGCCGCTCAGGTTAGAGAGGTTCAGGGTGCCGCGTTTCAGGTGGTCCAGCAGACGCCCCGGGGTACCCACAACAACTTGTGGTCCCTGACGCAGAGCACGCAACTGGACGTCATAGCGCTGGCCGCCATAAAGGGCAACCACATTCACGCCATGCATGTGTTTAGAGAAATCAGTCATTGCTTCAGCAACCTGAACCGCCAGTTCGCGGGTCGGTGCCAGAACAAGAATTTGTGGTGCTTTCAGTGAAGCATCAATGTTGTGCAGCAGCGGTAAAGAGAATGCGGCTGTTTTACCGGAACCTGTCTGAGCCATGCCCAGAACGTCGCGGCCGTTTAACAGGTGAGGAATACACTCAGCCTGGATTGGTGAAGGTTTTTCGTAGCCCAAATCAGTCAGGGCAGAAATGATCGGAGCAGACAGCCCCAGGTCAGCAAAAGAGGTTTCAAGCTCAGTAGTCATGTACACGTGCCTCATTAATAATGGCAGCCAGTCTACATAACTCGTCGAGAAAATTTTCAGTCATTTTCATTGAAAAGTGTGAACCGGCTCAAATTAGATTATAAAACGAACAAAGCAACCCTCGCCCGTTAAGGCGCTTAAAAATGGTAAATACCATGATTAAAAGGCTGATTGGTGTCGTCAGCTATTGCTGGTCCGATTCTGATAGGTCGTCTTGCTCATGGCCCAAAAGCGCCAATTCCAACAATGCATAGCGGTGCTCAACAAAGTTATGAACATTGTTAGCTACCGTCAGTTTGAACAGTGCCGCGGCGCTGTTCTTGTCCCCCAGACTTAGGTAATGTTTACCTAAATAGAAGTCAGTTTCACTGAGATGCTCAGCGAGCGAAGTGTTATCCGTTGCTTCTGCCTTGAGGCGTTCCATCAGCGTAGATTCGCTGATTTTGCCCAGGTAGAATTCGACGATATTCCATCCCCATTGCCCTCTGTCCGCTTTGTCATAACGCTGTTGAAGCGCTACATCGGCATTCTTCGGATTGATTTCTCGCTCCGCAAGATAAAGCCATAAAGAACGGAAGGGATCATTTGGATCGTCTCGATAAAACGCCTGCAGATCATCCTGCGCTAACGAGAATCGGCCACCATAATACAGGGCGATACCTCGATTCAAACGCGCGTAGTTGTAAGTTGGATCAAGCTCTAGTACAGAATCAAACGCTTCATAGGCAGCATCGAAATTGCCTGCCTGCGTTAGGTAAATCCCCAGGTAGTTAAAAACTTCTGGCATATCAGGACGAATAGACAGCGCTTGTGAAAAATCATTTCGCGCCAATGCTCTTAGCCCGAGACTATCATACAGCACACCGCGCTCATATAATAGCTGTGCTCTCTCATCATCGGTTAATGACCGACTGGCAAGTATTTGTTCCATGCGTGCCAGGATGACTTCCTGCTGCAACGTCGGTTGCAACGGAATCGCCAGAACTTCATTTTTACGCCAATCATGGTTGCTGCATCCTGCCAACATAAGTGCTGTCGCAACATAACACCAGCGCAAGAAAGGCTTCATTTCTACTCCCGGAGACAAACATTGGATGAACATCCTGTCATCCGCTTGCTTAACACAAACGCGTCCTGCGTCCGTGAGACGAACAGCTCCTTCCCAAATAGAAAGGAGCTGTAAAACTTCTGTTACAGATTATTCTGCTGCAGGTTGCTCAGTTGTTTCGTCCTGAGAAGGTGCGGTAGCTTCTTTGATACTCAGACGCACACGACCCTGACGGTCAACCTCGAGAACTTTAACCGGAACTTCCTGGCCCATCTGCAGGTAATCAGTCACTTTCTCTACACGCTTGTCAGCGATTTGAGAGATGTGTACCAGACCTTCTTTACCGCCACCGATGGCAACAAAGGCACCAAAGTCTACGATACGGGTCACTTTACCTTGATAGATACGGCCAACTTCGATTTCAGCAGTGATCTCTTCGATACGACGAATAGCGTATTTCGCTTTCTCGCCATCGGTTGCTGCAATTTTCACAGTACCGTCATCTTCGATTTCGATAGTAGTGCCGGTTTCTTCGGTCAGCGCACGGATCACAGAACCACCTTTACCGATCACGTCCTTGATTTTGTCCGGACTGATCTTGATGGTATGGATACGCGGAGCAAACTGAGAGATGTCGCCACGTGGAATGCTGATAGCTTGTTCCATCACGCCCAGAATGTGCAGACGCGCACCCTTAGCCTGGTTCAGAGCCACCTGCATGATTTCACGGGTGATACCTTCGATTTTGATGTCCATCTGCAGCGCGGTGATACCGTCGCGGCTACCGGCCACTTTAAAGTCCATATCGCCCAGGTGATCTTCGTCACCCAGAATGTCGGACAGAACGATAAAGCTTTCGCCTTCTTTAACCAGACCCATTGCGATACCCGCAACAGCGGCTTTAATCGGAACACCTGCATCCATCAGGGCCAGAGAGGCGCCACAAACAGAAGCCATTGAAGATGAACCGTTGGATTCAGTGATTTCAGAAACCACACGTACGGTGTACGGGAAGTCTTCTGGTTTTGGCATCATCGCCAGCACACCACGTTTAGCAAGACGGCCATGGCCAATCTCACGACGTTTTGGCGAACCCACCATCCCGGTTTCGCCTACTGAGTATGGAGGGAAGTTGTAATGGAACAGGAAGTTGTCCGTTTTCTCGCCCATCAGCTCATCCAGGTTCTGTGCATCACGCGCAGTACCCAGAGTTGCAGTCACCAGCGCCTGAGTTTCACCACGGGTGAACAGAGCGGAACCATGGGTACGTGGCAGAACGCCAGTACGCACATCCAGACCACGGATCATGTCTTTTTCGCGACCATCAATACGCGGCTCGCCACGCAGCACACGGCTACGAACCACATTTTTCTCGATGCTGCCCAGAATGTCAGAGATTTCGCCCGCATCCAGGGATTCGTCTTCAGCTTGCAGAGCCTGAACAACATCAGCTTTGATGACATTAATCTGGTTGTAACGTTCTTGCTTCTCGGTGATCAGGTACGCATCACCCAGACGGGATTCAGACAGTGCGGCAACGCGAGCGTGCAGCTCAGCGTTAACCGCTTCTGGCTGCCAGTCCCATTTTGGCTTACCGACTTCAGCAACCAGTGAGTTGATATTGTCGATAACGATTTGTTGTTGTTCGTGGCCGAATACGACCGCGCCCAGCATTTGATCTTCGCTCAGCACTTCAGCTTCAGATTCAACCATCAGAACCGCGCCCTGCGTACCGGCAACAACCAGGTCCAGACGGCTTGTTTTCAGCTCATCTGCGGTTGGGTTCAGAACATATTGGTCGTTGATATAACCAACGCGTGCAGCGCCGATCGGGCCATTGAATGGAATACCAGACAGGCTCAGGGCAGCCGACGCACCGATCATCGCAACGATGTCAGGGTTAACTTGTGGATTCAGAGAAACCACAGTCGCGATAACCTGAACTTCATTCAGGAAAGAGTCCGGGAACAGCGGGCGAATCGGGCGGTCAATCAGACGTGAGGTCAGTGTTTCGCCTTCACTTGGACGGCCTTCGCGACGGAAGAAGCTGCCCGGGATACGACCAGCAGCGTAAGTACGCTCCTGATAGTTAACAGTCAGCGGGAAGAAACTCTGACCTGGTTTAGCTTTTTTCTGGCCAACAACGGTAACGAATACCGCAGTGTCGTCCATGCTAACCATAACAGCGGCAGTTGCCTGACGAGCCATCATGCCGGTTTCCAGCGTAACAGTGTGCTGGCCGTATTGGAATTTACGAATAGTCGGATTAAGCAATGTAATATCCTTTTTTGTGGCGCGCAGCTGTTATGACAGCAGATCACACCGATAAATATCCGAGCTTCTCACTACATTCTCGCGACTAATGACAATCCTTATATGCCTGACAAGGTGGCAATAAAGTCTCTCATTAGCCGCGCGAAAACATCTGTAACGGAAGTTCATGTTCTTAGAATAACAGTAGAAACAGCAGCCATACAGTACCCTGATTTGGCTGCGCTTCCTAGAATAAAGGGGCCTATTGGCCCCTTTACACTGAAACTCGCTTGATTAGCGACGCAGACCCAGACGTTCGATCAGGCTGGTGTAACGTGCTACATCTTTACGCTTCAGGTAGTCCAGCAGTTTACGACGCTGAGAAACCATACGCAGCAGACCACGACGGCTGTGGTGATCTTTTTTGTGTTCTGCAAAGTGACCTTGCAGATGGTTAATTTGAGCAGTCAGCAGAGCAACCTGAACTTCGGTAGAACCACTGTCGTTAGTGCCGCGACCGAAGTCGGAAACGATCTGAGCCTTAGCTTCAACGCTTAGAGACATAATCTTACTCCAAAATATTATAGATAATTAAACGGGTGCCGATCTCTAATTCAGCAACCCAATGCATAAGCTGCGCTATTCTACCCTTTGCTATATATGATCGCAAGGTGGGCAGAAAGCGCTTAATCGGTGTATTCAACGACCAGACGACGTGGCGCAATGCGGCCATCATCATCAATTTCTCCTACACCGATAAACTTACGTTCTTCACCTTCAGTGATGCGAACCATACCGCTGACAGGCGCACCAGATGCCTGAACAGGTTGTCCCTGTTTGACATATCCGGCCACCACAGGTAACAGGTTCACTTCCGGGAAATCTTCACATGCGCTATCCATCGGCAACAACAAAGGATCCAGCAGCAAGCGCGGTTCAATACCCTGCTCTTCTGCCTGAGCGATCAGCTGATGGAGTTTTTCCATTGTGACCATTCGCTCTGAAGGATAAGTTGCCACCTGCAAACGACGCAGATAGCTTACGTGCGCACCGCACCCCAGCTTCTCACCAAGATCATCAACGATAGTGCGGATGTAAGTGCCTTTTGAGCAATGGATTTCCAGCTCAACTTCAAAGCCTTCCCAGCGTATGAACTGCAATTCATACACAGTAATGCTGCGTGACTCTCGCGGGACTTCGATGCCCTGACGTGCATATTCGTACAGTTTTTTCCCTTCATATTTCAATGCTGAATACATAGAAGGAATTTGCTGAGTTTCCCCACGGAAACTGTCGAGTGCGTCATCCAGTTGCTGCTGAGTGAACGTCATTTCACGTTCACAAATGATGGCACCTTCAGCATCTGACGTATCCGTGCGTTGTCCCATGCGGGCAATCACGCGATAGCGTTTGTCAGAATCAAGCAGGAATCGGGAAAACTTGGTCGCTTCACCTAAGCACAGCGGCAACATACCGGTAGCTAAGGGATCGAGCGCACCGGTATGGCCTGCACGGTTAGCGTTATAAAGGCGTTTAACTTTTTGCAGGGCATCGTTAGAAGACAAGCCTAAAGATTTGTCCAGTAGCAGAACGCCATGTATATCACGGCCGCGGCGACGTGGGCGACTCATTATGCTTCCTCGTCATCGCCTGCAGCTGAACGGCGTTCAGCATCGTTCTTCACGACATTGGTCACCAGATTGGACATGCGCATACCTTCAACCAAAGAGTTGTCATAAGCGAATGTCAGTTCTGGTACTACACGTAAACGCATCGCTTTACCGATCAGCGTACGGATGAAACCTGACGCGTCCTGTAAGGCTTTGATGCCATTTTTGACACGATCAGGATCGTGATTATCCGTGGTCAGCACGTCCAGGAAGGTGACGAACACTTTGGCATACGCCAGGTCACGTGATACTTCCACGCCTGAAACTGTCGCCATGCCTACGCGCGGGTCTTTGACTTCACGCTGTAAGATGATGGCGATTTCTTTTTGCATCTCCTGAGAGACACGCTGAGTACGGCTAAATTCTTTTGCCATGATGCTTTTCTCCTTACTAGCTCCAGACAAATAAGGGGGCTCAAGGCCCCCATCTGGATATCAGCTACTTCGCAAACGTTAAGCGATAGTACGTTTGATCTCGATGATTTCGAAGACTTCGATCACATCACCCGTACGCACATCGTTGTAGTTCTTAACGCCGATACCACATTCCATGCCGTTACGCACTTCAGCAACGTCATCTTTGAAGCGACGCAGGGATTCCAGCTCGCCTTCGTAGATCACCACGTTTTCACGCAGTACACGGATTGGGTTGTTACGCTTGATCATACCTTCAGTCACCATACAACCTGCGATAGCGCCGAATTTAGGTGATTTGAAGACGTCACGAACTTCAGCCAGGCCAATGATTTGCTGTTTGTATTCTGGCGCCAACATACCGCTCATCGCCTGTTTGACTTCATCAATCAGGTTATAGATAACGGAGTAGTAACGCAGATCCAGACTCTCGCTTTCTACAACGCGACGGGCAGACGCATCTGCACGGACGTTGAAGCCCAGAATAATTGCGTTAGAAGCAGCGGCCAATGTCGCATCAGTTTCGGTGATACCACCGACACCCATACCGACGATCTTAACTTTAACTTCGTCGGTGGACAGACTCTGCAATGCATCAGAAATCGCTTCACAAGAACCCTGGACGTCTGACTTCAGAACGATGTTCAGTTCAGAAACTTCACCTTCGGTCATGTTCGCGAACATGTTTTCCAGTTTAGATTTCTGCTGACGAGCCAGTTTAACTTCGCGGAATTTACCCTGACGATACAGAGCAACTTCACGTGCTTTTTTCTCATCACGAACAACGGTAACTTCATCACCCGCAGCCGGTACACTGGAGAGACCCAGTACTTCGACAGGGATAGAAGGACCCGCAGATGTAATGTCACGACCCATTTCATCGCGCATCGCACGGACACGGCCGTATTCGAAACCACACAGAATGATGTCGCCTTTGTTCAGCGTACCTTCCTGAACCAGAACGGTAGCAACCGGACCACGACCTTTGTCCAGGAAGGACTCGATCACAACACCGCTTGCCATACCGCTGCGAACAGCTTTCAGTTCAAGAACTTCGGCCTGCAGCAAGATAGCTTGCAGCAGATCGTCGATACCTGTACCGACTTTTGCAGAAACGTGGATGAACTGAGATTCGCCGCCCCACTCTTCCGGCATAACGCCGTACTGAGACAGTTCAGTGCGAACACGGTCTGGATCAGCATCTGGTTTATCAATTTTGTTTACCGCAACAACGATTGGCACGCCAGCAGCTTTCGCATGCTGAACCGCTTCGATGGTTTGCGGCATCACGCCGTCATCTGCGGAGACAACCAGAACCACGATGTCTGTTGCCTGAGCACCACGAGCACGCATAGAAGTAAACGCGGCGTGTCCCGGTGTATCCAGGAAGGTGATCATGCCGTTTTCGGTTTCTACGTGGTAAGCACCAATGTGCTGCGTAATACCACCAGCCTCGCCTGCTGCCACTTTCGTTGAACGAATGTAGTCAAGCAATGAGGTTTTACCGTGGTCAACGTGGCCCATGATGGTCACAACCGGAGCACGAGGCTCAGCGGCTGCAGAGGCACCTGTGTCACGATCGCTCATCAGCGCTTCTTCCAGCTCGTTCTCACGACGCAGGATAACTTTATGGCCCATTTCTTCTGCAACCAGCTGAGCAGTTTCCTGATCAATAACCTGGTTGATGGTCGCCATAGCGCCCAGTTTCATCATGGTTTTGATGACCTGAGAACCTTTGACGGCCATTTTGTTTGCCAGTTCGGCAACGGTAATGGTTTCGCCCACGACAACGTCGCGGTTTACGGCAACAACTGGCTTATTGAAGCTCTGCTGCAGCGTGCTTGGTTTGCGTTTGCCTTTACCATTACGGCCAACAGCACGGGCTTCTTCGCGATCCGCTTTTGACTCGGACAGCTTGTTGCCTTTTTTCTGTTTGGTTGCTTTGCCACCGCGGGTACGGCTACGACGTTCGCCTTCAACTTTGGCGTCATTTTCGTCTTCAGCGGCACGCGCATGCGTAGAAGTGGTGACATGGTAGTCAGCAGATTCTGATTCGCTTGGAGCGGTAGCCTCAGTCCAGACACCAGAGTCAGCCATTTTGCGGGCTTCTTCTGCGATGCGTTTGGCGTTTTCTTCGATCTTACGCTGGGCTTCTTCTTCCGTTTTGCGTTTCAGCTCTGCGGCTTCAGCTTCACGGCGTGCTTTCTCTGCCTGAGCTGGTTTAATTACTTCATCGGTATTTTGATTGGTCACTTTATCTTTTTCCGCTGCATCACGCTTAGCTTTATCAGCGGCCTCACGTTTAGCTTGCTCTTCGGCGGCGCGTTTGGCTTTTTCCTGAGCTTCGCGCTGGGCTTGCTCTGCTGCTGCACGCTGTGCCTGTTCTTCCGCGTCACGCTTCGCCTGCTCTTCCGCTTCGGCCTGGGCAAGTTCTGCCTCGGTCATATCACGTTTAACATAAGTGCGTTTCTTGCGGACCTCGATTTGCACCGATTTACTCTTCCCGCCGGTGCTCGGAATATTCAGTGTACTACGCGTTTTGCGTTGTAACGTCAGTTTGTTTGTCGCACCTGAATTTCCACCATTGAGATGCGCCAATAAAGTTTCTTTTTCTTGCTGGGTCACAGAGTCAGATTCGGACTTCGAGATCCCTGCATCAGCAAATTGCTGTACCAGGCGATCTACCGGGGTCTGAATCTCTGCCGCCAGCGATTTTACAGTTACATCTGTCATGCTGTTCCTTCCTGCTACAGTTTATTACGCGTTGTCGCCAAACCAGCAGATATTGCGCGCGGCCATGATAAGTTCACCAGCCTGCTCGTCAGTAAGACCTTCAATATCAGCCAGATCGTCGACACCCTGCTCGGCAAGATCTTCCAGCGTACAAACCCCTTGTGCAGCCAGTTTAAATGCCATACTACGTTCCAGACCCGCCAGGTTAAGCAGATCGTCAGCAGGCTTTTTGTCACCGAGACTTTCTTCCTGAGCTAAAGCCAGCGTGGTCAACGCTTCTTTCGCACGTTCGCGCAGCGCATCCACGGTGTCTTCATCCAGGCCGTCGATTTCAAGCAGTTCGTTAACTGGCACGTAAGCCAGTTCTTCAAGCGTAGAGAAACCTTCTTCAACCAGAACCGTGGCGAAATCTTCATCGATGGCCAGATATTTGGTAAAGGTATCAATCGCAGCGTGTGCCTCAGCCTGATGTTTGGCTTGCAGGTCGTCTGCTGTCATCACGTTCAGTTCCCACTTGTCATCACCACGATGCTGTTTCAACAATTGGGAGGCCAAACGCACGTTCTGGCCATTGCGGCCAATCGCCTGTGCCAGATTGCTGGCTTCAACGGCGATATCCATGGTGCATTTATCTTCATCAACCACGATGGAAGCGACGTCTGCCGGTGCCATTGCGTTGATAACGAATTGCGCAGGATTATCATCCCAAAGGATAATATCGATGCGTTCACCGCCCAGTTCACTGGAAACGGCCTGAACGCGTGCACCACGCATGCCGACACAAGCACCGACCGGGTCGATACGTTTGTCGTTAGTTTTTACGGCGATTTTTGCACGGGAGCCAGGATCACGGGCTGCCGCTTTAATTTCGATCAGCTCTTCGCCAATTTCCGGCACTTCGATGCGGAACAGCTCAATCAGCATCTCGTTACGTGAACGGCTGACGAACAGTTGAGCACCACGTGCTTCAGGGCGAACATCATACAACACGCCACGAATACGGTCGCCGGAGCGGAAGTTTTCACGAGGCAGCATGTCTTCACGCAGGATAACGGCTTCAGCGTTGCTGCCTAAATCCAGTGCGATACTGTCGCGGTTAACTTTCTTAACAACGCCAGTAACAATTTCACCTTGCTGCTCACGGAACTGTTCAACCACCATCGCGCGTTCTGCTTCACGTACTTTCTGTACGATAACTTGTTTAGCGGTCTGCGTAGTGATGCGGTCGAAAGTGACCGACTCGATTTGATCTTCAATATATCCGCCGAGGTCGATTGACGGATCTTCGTATTGCGCAGCTTCGAGGGTGATTTCACGGGTCGGCTGAGTCACTTCGTTGACTGCTACCCAACGACGGAAGGTATCGAAGTCACCTGTTTTGCGGTCAATGCTGACGCGGACTTCGATTTCCTGCTCGTATTTTTTCTTGGTCGCCGTTGATAATGCAATTTCCAGCGCTTCAAAAATCTTCTCGCGCGGGAGGGATTTTTCATTAGAAACTGCTTCTACAACAGCCAGAATCTCTTTGTTCATCCTAGTTGCCTCTTCCAAACTCTTTAAAAGTGGGGTACCAGGTTCGCTTTCTGGATGTTGCTCAGTGCGAACACTTCATCTTTCCCTTCCACTGTCACCGTGATCATTTCGCCTTCGACAGCTTTAATGATGCCCTGCCATTTGCGGCGGTTTTGCACTGCCATACGCAAAACAACACTGACTTCGTCGCCAAGAAAACGTTGGTAATGTTCAGCGGTGAACATAGGACGATCAAGGCCTGGAGAGGAAACTTCCAGGTTGTAGGCGACAGTGACAGGATCTTCAACGTCCAGCACAGCGCTCACCTGGTGGCTGACATCAGCACAATCATCAACATTGATCCCGGCGTCACTATCAATATAGATGCGCAACGTCGATTGGCGAGCCCGAACGAACTCGATGCCCACCAGCTCAAAGCCAAGTGCCTCGACTGGTGCTGTAATCAGCTCTGTTAATTTTTGTTCTAATGTGGACAAGCCCACCCCCAAGACATAAAAAAAGGGCTAAATAGCCCAGTGATTCTGTTGCCAAATAACAAAAAACCCCGATAAATCGGGGCTTTATGCAACTGGACCCTATTCGCCGCATAGCGGCTTCGGTACAACTTTCGCAAAGTATTGTTTCAAATAGAAGCTTTCAAATTGAAGCTGCAGAACATCACAGGAAGATACTGAAAGTCTATTTGAAATAAACACTTAGGGAAAGTGGTTGCGGGGGCCGGATTTGAACCGACGACCTTCGGGTTATGAGCCCGACGAGCTACCAGGCTGCTCCACCCCGCGTCCGAAAACGTGGCAAATACTACGCCGATAATCGCTAAAAAGCAAATTATCATAAAGATTGGTACCGAGGACGGGACTTGAACCCGTAAGCCCATTCGGGCACTACCACCTCAAGGTAGCGTGTCTACCAATTCCACCACCTCGGCACTCTTTTTTTTCACAATCGCTTGCACTGTCCAAGCACAAGCCACTGTTTGAAAACTTAGCTTCTTTTATAAGAAGTTTACTGCTTAGTGAGGAACGTCACTGTTAGGCGCTGCTGGAGCTGCCGGTGCAGTCGTCTGCTCAGTTTTTGCTGGCTGACTCAGGTTTTCCCACTCACTGCCTTTCTGGCCTTTATTGGTGCTCATGTTCCCGAGAATCAAACTAATGATAAAGAACAGTGCCGCCAAAATGCCGGTCATACGGGTCATGAAGTTACCGGAACCACTCGAACCGAACAATGTGCCAGAAGCACCTGCTCCGAAAGAGGCTCCCATATCAGCGCCTTTACCTTGTTGCAGCATAACCAGAGCGACAAGCCCGATTGCTACGATAAGGAAAATCACCAGAAGAGCGTCGTACATAGTAGTACCTGTATCCTCGCGGGTTCACCGCATGCCAATTGCTTCTCACTATTTAGCAGGCCATCAAAGGACCCACTGAAGCGGGTGTGAATACTAACCAAAGCCGTATTGCCGTGCAAGGGCAATTTTCATCAAATTGTTCGTTTGCGGAAAAAAACGGCAAATCGGGATAAAACCTGCTGTCAGGATATCCCGCAGCGAGAAAATCGCCGAAAATTTACCGTTTTTTATCAGCTTACGCTTTGACCGCTTTTACGGCATCAGCAATGCGGTTAGCCAGTTTTTCCACCAGTTCTGCATCTTCCCCTTCTACCATTACGCGTAGCAGAGGTTCGGTACCTGATTTTCGCAACAGCACACGACCACGGCCCGCTAACTGTTTTTCAACTTCTGCCGTCACTTGCTTAACGTCATCAGATTCCAGCGGATCATGTTCACCAGCAAAACGGACGTTGATCAGGATCTGCGGAAACAATTTCATGCCGCTGCACAGGTCATGCAAGCTCATGTGATTGCGCACCATTGCGGTAAGTACTTGTAAGCCTGCCACAATGCCATCACCGGTAGTGGTTTTATCCAGCAGAATGATATGGCCTGAGTTTTCAGCACCAATACGCCAGCCTTTTTCCTGCATTTTTTCCAGTACGTAGCGGTCGCCCACTTTTGCACGGGTAAAGGGAATACCCAGCTGTTTTAAAGCCAGCTCGAGGCCCATATTGCTCATCAGCGTGCCGACCGCACCGCCTTTCAGTTGCCCCTGCCGAAGCCCTTCACGCGCGATGATGTAGAGAATTTGGTCACCATCAACTTTATTGCCTTCATGATCAACCATAATCAGCCGATCACCATCGCCGTCAAATGCCAGCCCGACATCTGCTTTTTCAGCCAGTACACGCTGCTGCAACTGACGGACATCCGTTGCACCGCATTCTTCGTTGATGTTCATCCCATCCGGCTCACAGCCGATAGCGATGACTTTTGCCCCCAGTTCACGCAACACACTGGGTGCGATATGGTAAGTGGCACCATTGGCGCAATCGACCACAATTTTCAGGCCGTTCAGGCTCAACTCGGTCGGGAATGTCCCTTTACAGAATTCGATGTAACGACCGGCAGCATCCACGATGCGGCTGGCTTTACCCAGTTCAGCGGACTCCACGCATGTCAGGGGTTTTTCAAGCTCTGCTTCAATTGCCTCTTCCACCTCGTCTGGCAATTTAGTCCCGTCGATAGTGAAAAACTTGATACCGTTATCATCGTAAGGGTTATGCGAGGCTGAAATAACAATACCAGCTTCTGCACGGAAAGTACGCGTCAGGTAAGCAACGGCTGGCGTTGGCATCGGGCCGGTGAAAGATGCCGATAAACCTGCAGCCGCAAGCCCGGCCTCTAACGCTGATTCCAGCATATAACCGGAAATGCGGGTGTCTTTACCGATAATCACTTTACGCGAACCATGGCGTGCTAATACTTTGCCAGCCGCCCAGCCCAGTTTGAGAACAAAATCAGGGGTAATCGGGGTATCGCCCACTTTTCCGCGGATGCCATCTGTCCCAAAGTATTTACGGTTACTCATAATTAGTTTTTATCCCTTGCAGAAAGTGTCGCTTCCACGATACGCATCGCTTCAACGGTTTCTTTTACATCATGTACACGCACGATCTTAGCACCTTGCATGGCGGCAATTACAGCACAAGCAACACTTCCGGTAACCCGTTTCTCAGGGGAGACATGCAGAAGTTGCCCCACCATGGATTTCCTCGACATTCCCACTAACAATGGCATGCCAAAATGATGAAAATCAGCCAGCCGTGCGAGCAACTGATAGTTATGCTCCAAATTTTTACCGAAACCGAAGCCCGGGTCGAGCAGCAATTTATCTTTCGCAATGCCGGCGTTCACACAACGCGCAATTTGCTCAAAAAAATACTGATCCACCTGCACAACGACATCGTCGTAATGCGGGGCTTGCTGCATCGTTTTGGGTTCACCCTGCATATGCATCAGGCAAACAGGCAAACCTGTTTCGGCGGCGGCTTGTAGCGCACCGGGTTCCTGAAGTGAACGAATATCGTTGATCAGATGCATGCCTGCATTTGCCGCTTCGCAGATCACGGAGGCTTTTGAAGTATCGACGGAGATCCAGACATCGAAACGCCGCGCAATGGCTTCGACTACCGGCACCACACGGGCCAGTTCCTCATCTTCACTGACTTCTGCTGCACCAGGGCGGGTCGATTCACCGCCGATGTCGAGAATTGTCGCGCCTGCATCAACCATTGCCTGAGCATGTCTGAGGGCAAGATCAAGCGTATTATGTCGCCCGCCATCGGAAAATGAATCCGGGGTGACGTTCAGGATCCCCATAACCTGAGGGAAAGTGAGGTCCAACCTGGACTCTCTGGCTGTAAGATGCATAAATCACGTCCCTTCTGAGCAATCGATAAAGGCTTTTTCAAATTCCGAGGGAAAGAATGCACACATAAAAAACCCCGGGCAAGCCCGGGGTTGAGTGTTATCAGCATTATTTTCAAATCAGCCGCTTATTTGCCGCTGAATTGCTCAAACATCGTGTTGCCAGGATTCGGCGTACGAGGTTCGTCGACAGGCGTCGGCGCTTTTGGCGCACCACCGTCATTGGAATTGCTGTTACCGTTTTTGCCGTTAGCATCATCCCAGCCAGCTGGCGGGCGAACTTCAGTACGGTTCATCAGATCATCAATTTGCGGTGCATCAATGGTTTCATACTTCATCAGGGCATCTTTCATTGAATGAAGGATATCCATATTTTCCATCAGTAAAGTACGCGCACGAATATAGTTACGTTCAACCAGAGACTTAACTTCCTGATCGATGATACGTGCGGTTTCATCAGACATATGTTTAGCTTTCGCGACTGAACGACCGAGGAAGACTTCGCCTTCTTCTTCCGCATACAGCAACGGACCTAATTTTTCTGAGAAGCCCCACTGCGTAACCATATTACGGGCAATCGACGTGGCTACTTTGATGTCGTTAGACGCACCGGTAGACACTTTTTCCACACCGTAGATGATCTCTTCAGCAAGACGACCACCATATAAGGTAGAAATCTGACTTTCAAGTTTCTGACGACTGGCACTGATCGCATCACCTTCAGGCAGGAAGAAGGTCACACCTAATGCACGGCCACGAGGAATAATGGTCACTTTATGCACAGGATCATGTTCAGGAACCAGGCGGCCAATAATGGCATGGCCCGCTTCGTGATATGCGGTGGATTCTTTCTGCGATTCAGTCATCACCATGGAACGGCGCTCAGCACCCATCATGATTTTGTCTTTGGCTTTTTCGAACTCAACCATCGACACCACACGTTTATTACCACGGGCAGAGAACAATGCAGCTTCGTTGACCAGATTAGCAAGGTCTGCACCGGAGAAACCCGGTGTACCACGAGCAATCACAGAAGCATCAACATCCGTTGCCAGTGGAACACGGCGCATATGAACTTTAAGGATTTGTTCACGGCCACGAACATCTGGCAAACCTACAACAACCTGACGGTCGAAACGGCCCGGACGCAGTAAAGCGGGATCCAGAACATCCGGACGGTTTGTTGCGGCAATAACGATGATACCTTCGTTACCTTCGAAGCCATCCATCTCAACCAGCATCTGGTTCAGTGTTTGTTCACGTTCATCGTGACCCCCACCTAAACCTGCGCCACGTTGACGGCCAACGGCGTCAATTTCATCGATGAAGATGATACATGGAGCTGCTTTCTTCGCTTGTTCGAACATGTCACGCACACGTGATGCACCCACACCGACGAACATTTCAACGAAGTCAGAACCAGAAATGGTAAAGAACGGGACTTTAGCTTCGCCGGCAATCGCTTTAGCCAGCAAAGTTTTACCCGTACCCGGAGGACCCACCATCAGAACGCCTTTAGGAATTTTACCGCCCAGTTTCTGGAAACGGCTTGGTTCGCGCAGGTAATCTACCAGCTCGCTCACCTCTTCCTTCGCTTCGTCACAACCTGCAACGTCAGCAAAAGTGGTTTTGATTTGGTCTTCCGTCAACATGCGGGCTTTGCTTTTACCAAAGGACATTGCCCCTTTGCCACCGCCGCCCTGCATTTGCCGCATAAAGAATATCCAGACGCCAATCAGAAGCAGCATCGGGAACCATGAAATGAAGATAGTCGCCAGGAAACTCTGCTGTTCAGGCGGTTCTCCAACAACTTTCACGTTTTTGCTCAGCAGCGTATCCAGCAATTTAGGATCATTAACCGGAATATAGGTTGTGTATTTGCTGCTGTCTTTTTTGATAACGTCAATCGCACGTCCATTGATACGTACTTCACGGACCTGGTCTTGGGCCACTTCGGTTGTAAAGGTAGTATAATCTACCTTGTTACCATTAGATTCGCTGGGACCAAAACTCTGAAATACAGACATCAATACAACTGCGATGACTAACCAGAGGATCAGGTTCTTCGCCATGTCACTCAAGGGATTAACCTCATATTACAACTGTGTTAACAAACAGCGTTAGGGAACTACAGTTTCCGCCCTGTCGCTACGATGTACACTTCTCGCGAACGTGCTCGGGAAGCGTCTGGCTTACGAATCTTCACCTTCGTAAACAGGGAGCGAATTTCCCGCAGGTATTCATCAAAGCCATCTCCCTGAAACACCTTCACCAGGAAACTTCCGCCTGGTGCTAATACATCCCGACACATATCCAATGCTAATTCAACCAGATACATCGATTTTGGAATATCGACTGCCGGAGTACCGCTCATATTAGGGGCCATATCGGACATGACCACCTGAACCTTGTTTTCTCCCACGCGTTCGAGCAGCGCTTTGAGAACTAATTCATCACGAAAATCCCCCTGAAGGAAGTCGACTCCAACAATAGGATCCATAGGTAAAATATCACAGGCAATGATTCGCCCCTTGTTACCGATTTGCGTCACCACATACTGTGACCAACCGCCAGGTGCTGCCCCTAGATCAACGACTGTCATACCCGGTTTAAACAGCTTATCGCCTTGCTGTATTTCATCAAGTTTAAACCAGGCACGGGAACGCAGCCCTTTTTTCTGTGCCTGTAGCACATATTTATCGCTAAAGTGTTCCTGCAACCAGCGACTGGAACTTGCAGAACGCTTTTTATTAGACATTATTTAGTAACCATATAGTTTTCCAACCACCCTGAGTTAGAGCTTTTGGAACAAGCTGTTAGCATCATGACGTCTATGGCTAAGTCAGTATTATTCCCTCCCCGAAGCAGTCCGGGTTGGTGATATACATGAGATGGCGGTAGAATGACCCGTTTTCAATCCCAACTTAAGCAAAAAAGACGATGAATCTTAACAATAAACAAAAACAGTACCTGAAAGGCCTCGCGCATCCACTGAAACCGGTTGTTATGCTGGGCAACAACGGGCTGACTGAAGGTGTGCTCGCCGAAATCGAACAGGCGCTGCAACATCACGAACTGATCAAGGTTAAAGTCGCGGCAGAAGAACGCGAAACGAAGTCCTTGATCGTAGACGCAATTGTGCGTGAAACCAAGGCGTGTAATGTGCAAGTCATCGGCAATATGCTGGTACTTTATCGCCCTTCCACCGAAGACCGCAAAATTATCTTACCGCGTTAATCCATTAAGGTTTAACGAAAAGCGCTGTAGATTTTCGGAAAGGTGCCACGAAATCACGTTCAGGGGAAGGTCTGAGCAGGCCTTTTTACTTTAGTTTTCAATTTACGGTGAAGCAATTCACTGCATGAATGTGAGAATTACAGGGCGAAACGTCTCGTTTCGCCCTTTTTAATGCAGATTTTAGAGGTATTCGACCTTCAATACTTCAAACTCAACATCGCCGCCAGGCGTTTTGATAACAACAACATCATCCTGCTCTTTGCCGATCAAACCGCGGGCAATTGGGGAGTTAACAGAAATCAGATTTTGCTTAAAATCGGCTTCATCATCCCCCACGATGCGGTATTTCTGCTCTTCTTCAGTATCCAGATTCATTACGGTGACAGTAGCACCAAAAATCACCCGGCCAGTGACAGGCATCTTAGTCACATCAATGACCTGAGCATTTGAAAGCTTAGCTTCGATTTCCTGGATACGACCTTCACAAAAACCCTGCTGTTCGCGTGCAGCATGGTATTCAGCATTCTCTTTCAAATCGCCGTGCTCACGTGCGGTCGCGATATCAGAAATGATTTTCGGGCGACGAACGCTCTTCAGATGGTCCAGCTCTTCACGTAATCTTTCTGCGCCACGCAACGTCATCGGAATCGGTTTCATATATTCATTACCTCTAACTTGGTCCTTTCGGTAAACACCGTCCTGATTGAATCAGGTAAGAAATTAAGTCAGTTCTTTTGACCGACTCTCTCTGGCGAAAAACAAAAAAAACCTCACCCGGCGTTGCCACCAGGCCAGGAATCATTTCGCATTTTGATTCGTATTTTAACGTAGAGTTCCTTGAGGATCATCGTTTACTTTCAGCCACGTTGCGCCTTGGTTCGTAGCATCGTAGTATGGCACCACATTTATCCAGCCGTTACTCAGAGCCTTTACTCAAAATAATGCGTTTTTTACGAATTGTCAGTGGATTAGCATGCGCGTTTGTTCTGAATACAAATGCGGCTCAGATCGAAAATTACACAGAATATCTGCCTGATGGCACGAATCTGGCGGTGCTGGTACAGAAAATTGGCGCGCCTGCGCCTGCGATCGATTATCACGGTACCCAGATGGCGCTGCCTGCCAGCACCATGAAGATTCTGACGGCGCTGGCGGCGCTGTTGCAGTTAGGGCCTGATTTCCGCTTCACCACCACACTCGAAACGCCAGGTTCTGTTTCTGACGGCGTTCTTAAGGGAGATCTGGTCGCTCGTTTTTCAGGTGATCCGACCCTGAAGCGTCAGAATATTCGCAATATGGTCGCTGTTTTGAAAAAACAGGGCGTCAAAGAAATCACTGGTGATGTGGTCATTAACACGTCGGTGTTTGCAAGCCATGATAAAGCCCCCGGATGGCCATGGAACGACATCACACAATGTTTCAGCGCCCCGCCGGCTGCCGCGATTGTCGACAGAAACTGTTTCTCGGTATCTCTATATAGTGCGCCTAAACCTGACGAAAACGCGTTTATCCGCGTAGCCTCTTATTACCCGGTGCATATGTTCAGTGAAGTCCGCACGCTGGCAAAAGGTTCTCCGGATGCGCAGTATTGCGAACTGGACGTCGTGCCAGGTGAATACAACCGATACACCCTTACCGGTTGTCTGACCCAACGCAGCGAGCCTTTACCGCTGGCTTTCGCTATTCAGGATGGTGCCAGTTATGCCGGTGCGATTCTGAAAGACGAGCTTTTGCAGGCAGATATCCAGATTGACGGGACGCTGAAACGCCAGACTCAGCCGACCCCTGCGGGTACCGTACTGGCGCAAACACAATCAGCACCGCTGCACGATCTGCTGCATCAGATGCTTAAGAAATCAGACAATATGATCGCTGATACGGTCTTCCGTACAATGGGTCATCAGCGTTTTGGCGTACCGGGAACATGGCGGGCGGGTTCAGATGCTGTTCGTCAGATTTTGCGCCAAAAAGCAGGTGTGGATTTAGGGAACTCGATCCAGGTTGATGGTTCTGGGCTTTCACGCCATGATTTATTGTCACCGGCCACAATGATGCAGGTGCTGCAATACATCGCCCAGCACGATAAAGAATTAGATTTTATTTCGATGCTGCCTTTAGCTGGCCATGACGGGACCTTGCAGTATCGTGGCGGCCTTCATGAGGCAGGTGTTGACGGCAAAGTATCAGCAAAAACCGGCTCTCTGTCTGGCGTGTATAACCTGGCAGGTTTCATCACCACAGCCAGCGGACAGCGGATGGCCTTTGTGCAGTTCCTCTCAGGCTATGCGGTTCCCCCTGAAGATCAACGTACACGTCGTGCACCGCTGGTGCGCTTTGAAAGCCGTCTCTACAGGGATATCTACCAAAATAATTAACCACGGAGAAGTGCCAGACGATGAAGCTGCTGATAGTGGAAGATGATGAACTTTTACGGCAGGGATTAATGCTGGCACTTACCAGTGAAAATTATGCATGCGACTGCGCTTCTACTGCGGCTGAGGCGCAAAGCCTGATTCAGGCCAGCCAGTACAGTCTGGTGATCCTGGACTTAGGATTGCCAGATAAAGATGGCGCAACGTTGTTACGTCAGTGGCGACGTCAGAGCATTTCCCTGCCCGTCCTTATCCTTACAGCCCGTGATGCACTCGAAGACCGCGTCGATGGCCTGGATGCGGGTGCCGATGATTACCTGATTAAACCTTTTGCTTTAGTCGAATTACAGGCGCGTGTTCGGGCACTGATCCGCCGATACCAAGGGCAAAGCGACAACCAGATTTCCGTGGGCAACCTGAAAATTAATCTTTCCTCGCAGCAGGCTTACCTCGACGGCACGCCGGTAGAAGTGACACCCAAAGAATTCGCTATTTTGTCACGGCTGATGATGCGCGCAGGACAGACGGTGAATCGTGAATTGCTTCAGCAAGATCTCTATACCTGGCAGGATGATTTAGGCTCCAACACCCTCGAAGTGCATGTCCATAATCTGCGCCGTAAACTTGGTAAAGAAGTCATCAGAACCGTGCGCGGTATCGGCTACAGGCTGGAAATTATCGTATGACCAGTATGCGCCGCCGTCTGCTGGTTATGCTTGCGCTGATCCTGTTTGTAACTCAACTTACCAGTGTTTTCTGGCTCTGGCATGAGAGCCAGGAGCAAATTAACTTGCTGGTCAATGACACATTGTCGGTCAAAGTGCGCAATGCGCACGTAGAAAAGGAAATTGCGGAAGCTATTGCTTCACTGATTGCCCCTTCTTTGCTGATGATGAGCATTACACTGGTGTTATCATTCTGGGCCATCAGCTGGATTATTCGCCCTCTCAACCAGTTACAAAAGCGACTGGAAACCCGTTCGGCCGATAACCTCTCTCCCCTGCCACTCAACAGCGAAATCAGGGAAGTTGTGGCCGTGACGAATGCGCTGAATCAGCTATTTTCGCGACTCTCGACTACGATCCAGCAGGAACGACTGTTTACTGCCGATGCCGCTCACGAGTTACGCACTCCGCTGGCAGGCGTACGGCTACACCTTGAGATAATGCAAAAAAAGGGCGTGGAAGGCAGCGATACACTGATCAGTCGCATCGACTTGTTGATGCACACCATAGAACAGTTACTCATGCTTGCCCGCGCAGGACAGAATTTTGCGAAAGGGGAATATCAACAGGTTGATCTGATAAGTAATGTTATTAAACCACTCCGGGAAGAGCTGGGTGAAATGCTTAATGAACGTGGACAAACGCTGAAAGTAGAGATGCCACCGCATGCTGAAATTCAGGGGGATGCTGTGCTGCTACGTTTAATGGTGCGTAATCTGGTCGAGAATGCTTACCGCTACGGGCCGGAAAATAGTGAGATCAGCATTACGATTATGCAGCAGCAGAATGGCTTTCTGATACAGATAGATGATGCGGGCCCGGGCATTGATGAGACGAAAGCCAGCGAATTGACGCAGGCTTTCAGGCGTGTCGATCAGCGTTATGGCGGTAGCGGTCTGGGACTGAATATTGTCGTGAGAATTACACACCTGCATGGCGGTACGCTGACATTGCGAAATCGTACCGGCAACGCTGGACTCAGTGCACAGTGCTGGTTACCCGATATCGCGCTTCAAAGCTCACTGACACTCTCACCAGGCACCCGTTAAAACGCATTAACGACAGAGAAAAGGCTGCCAGAGGCAGCCTTTGTGTTGAGATGAAACGCTAATCCACAGGATTACCGTTCATAAATGATTTCGACACCTTCGTCGTCATCTTCATCCCAGTCATCATCCCAGTCGTCGTCGGCTTCAGATTCTACTTCTGCCAGTTGTTCACGGTGATAATCATCCCACATGAACTCAACTTTTTCTGGTGCTGATTCTTCAATCGCCATGTGTTTAGGATTTTCGTTGATAAATTTCATCACGTCCCAACACAATGCATTCACGCCTTCGCGGTTTGCAGCAGAAATTAGGTAATAATTACCTTCCCAGCCTAATGCATCAGCAATCGCTTTAGCGCGCGTTTCAGCCTCTTCTTTCTCGATCAGATCAACTTTATTGAACACTAACCAGCGCGGCTTTTCAGCCAGCTTGGCGTTGTATTGCTTGAGTTCATTGATGATAACTTTGGCATTTTCGATCGGATCAGATTCATCGATCGGCGCAATGTCGATCAGGTGCAGCAGAACGCGGCAACGCTCAAGGTGCTTCAGGAAGCGGATACCCAGACCCGCGCCTTCAGAAGCGCCTTCAATCAGACCGGGGATATCTGCAACCACGAAGCTTTGTTCATGATCCATACGTACGACACCGAGGCTTGGCACCAGCGTGGTAAACGGATAATCAGCAACTTTTGGCTTGGCAGCAGAGACTGAGCGGATAAAGGTCGATTTACCCGCGTTTGGCAGTCCCAGCATCCCCACATCGGCCAGCAGCATCAGCTCGAGTGCGATATCACGCTCTTCACCTTTGGTGCCCATGGTTTTCTGACGCGGTGAGCGGTTTACAGAAGATTTAAAACGGGTGTTACCCAGTCCATGAAAACCGCCTTTAGCGACCATATTAACCTGACCATTTTGGGTCATATCGGCCAGGACTTCGCCCGTACTTTGGTCAAGAACACGTGTTCCGACAGGCACTTTAATGGTGATATCTTTACCGCGTTTACCGGTACAGTCGCTGCTCTGACCGTTAGTACCGCGCTCAGCGCGATAAGATTTCACAAAGCGGAAATCGATCAGCGTATTGAGGTTCTCATCAGCAACCAGGTACACGTCGCCACCGTCGCCACCGTCGCCACCATCAGGACCGCCACGTGGAATGTATTTTTCGCGGCGGAAGCTGACGCACCCGTTACCGCCATCACCGGCCACAACCAGAATCGTGGCTTCATCAACAAACTTCATTTGTACCGTCTCCGTAAATCATTCGCCGGGCAGCTAAAGTTTAGCTACCAGGTTTTGCTCTGTCCGACGTGACCACCATCGATGGCCAATTGCGGAAAACATTGCACCCGCCACCACCACAAATGCCCCCCAGATAACCAATGAAATTAAGCACTGGTGCAGCAAAAAAGTCAGGCCAGGCAAGTGCCAATAAATCTGAAAATAGCAGGGTAAACAGCGGAGTAAGTGTCACTAAAGCACTCACCTGAGCCGCCTGCCATCTCGCCATCGCTTCCGCTAAGGCGCCATATCCCACTAAGGTATTCGCGCCGCAAAACAACAGACAGGCAAACTGCCAGCCGCTGAGCTGTGAAAGCACCGCCGGGCTGGCCAGCGGGAGCAATGCGATAGAACATAAAGTGTACAGCAAAAACAGGATTTGCGGTGAAGCCAGTTGACGCAGTAAAACCTTTTGCGCCACACCGTATATCACCCAAACCGTTGCTGCCCCGACGCCGAAAATCACACCCAAAGTGTAATCCGTCAGACGGGTAAAAATTTCAATCAGGCTGGTATTGAAAAACAAGATGAGCCCGAAAATTAACATACTGGCGCCAATGACCTGCGTGACGCGCATCCTTTCTTTCAGGATGATAACGCTGGCCACCATCATACCGACCGGAGAAAGCTGGCCGATAACCTGAGAAGCCGTCGGGCTAAGAAATTGCAAAGAAGAACTGAAAAGAACAAAGTTCCCCAGCAATCCGCAGGTCGCAATCAGCACTAAAACCAGCCAGCGTGGTCGGCTGAAAATCACTCCCGGCGGCAGCCTTCGCCTTATAGCCAAAATGCAGCCAAGCACAACGGCCGCCATAGAAAACCGATACCAAACCACAGTAAAGGGATCCATCACCACCAGCACTTGCTTCATGGCAATAGGCAAAGAGCCCCAGCTCATAGCAGTAATCAGTGCCAACAGAATCCCGACAGGTGCCTGCGATTTCGTGTCCATATCCCGCCAGAATGGGCTAATCAGAATGTAAAAAGCCCCGCAACGAATTGCGGGGCTTACATCTATTTACTAAGACGCGAAAAACTTATTCAGCTTCGATGCTGATGTACTTACGGTTTTTCGGGCCTTTAACTTCGAACTTGACTTTACCGTCAGCCAAAGCAAACAGAGTGTGGTCCTTGCCGCAACCCACGTTGATACCCGCGTGGAATTTTGTGCCGCGCTGACGAACGATGATGCTGCCTGCCAGTACTGCTTCGCCGCCAAAGCGTTTTACGCCCAGACGTTTAGCTTCTGAATCGCGACCGTTACGTGTGGAGCCGCCAGCCTTTTTGTGTGCCATTGTTCCGCTCTCCTAATCTTAAGCGCTGATGCCGGTGATTTTAACGTCAGTGAACCACTGACGGTGGCCCTGCTGCTTACGATAGTGTTTACGACGACGAAACTTAACGATTTTGACCTTTTCGCCACGACCGTGAGCAACGACTTCAGCTTTAATTACACCGCCAGCAACTAAAGGCAGGCCGATGTTGATTTCTTCACCGTTTGCAATCATCAGAACCTGATCGAATTCGATAGCTTCGCCAGTTGCAACGTCCAGCTTCTCCAGACGAATCGTCTGTCCTTCGCTGACACGGTGTTGTTTACCACCACTTTGGAAAACCGCGTACATATAAAACTCCGCTTTCCGCGCACTCAACTTTGTATAGTCCAGAGGGCGCTATAAATATTCACAATAGGGCGCGAATTCTACGCAAAAAATCAGCATAAGACAAGAGCACAATGACGACAAAAGAAGAAAAAAAACGCAGTTCTTCCGATAGCATTTATCTACACTGTTTTTCAAGTACAATCCCCTTTACAGTTAGCGCCATGTGCCAATGTGAGCCAGGCCTCATTGCGGTGAAGAGAACAACAGCTGAAAAAACACAATGAACCTAGAACAGATTATTGATCTTACCCAGGACGACATGGCTGCAGTCAACGCATCCATCCTTGAACAGTTGAATTCAGAGGTTTCTCTCATCAATCAACTGGGATATTACATCATCAGTGGCGGCGGCAAACGTATCCGCCCGATGATAGCAGTACTGGCAGCCAAAGCACTATCCTACGAGGGCGATAAACACATCAAAGTCGCCGCTCTGATTGAGTTTATTCATACGGCCACACTGTTACATGACGATGTGGTTGACGAATCAGATATGCGTCGGGGAAAAGCCACTGCGAACGCGGCATTTGGCAATGCCGCCAGCGTACTGGTCGGCGATTTTATCTATACCCGTGCGTTTCAGATGATGACAGATCTGGAGTCGCTTCCTGTTCTTGCTCTGATGGCAAAAGCGGTGAACGTGATTGCAGAAGGTGAAGTGCAGCAATTGATAAATTGCAATGATCCTGACATCACAGAAACAAGTTATATGCAGGTGATTTACAGCAAAACCGCGCGTCTTTTTGAAGCCGCAGCGCAAGCCTCTGCCATGCTGGCGGATGGAAACAGTCAGCAGATTAAGGCCTTACAGGATTATGGTCGTTATCTGGGCACCGCTTTCCAACTGATTGATGATTTGCTCGATTATGATGCTGATGGCGAAACGCTGGGCAAAAACACCGGCGATGATCTTGATGAAGGGAAACCGACATTGCCCCTTTTACATGCAATGCAGCATGGTGATGCTGAACAATCCGCAATGATCCGCAAAGCTATCGAAGAAGGTAACGGGCGCCATTTACTGGAACCTGTGCTGGCGGCAATGCATCAATGGGGCTCTCTGGCTTACACCCGCCAGCGTGCCGAAGAAGAAGCTGATAAAGCCATCCAGGCGCTTCAGGTACTTCCGGCGTCCGAATATCGCTCTGCGCTTGAAGGCCTCGCGCATATGTCTGTAAAACGCGATTTCTGATATTTGCCTGCCGTGCCTGCCAGAATAAGCAGGCGCGACAGGTATTATTGCACTAGTTTTTTTCAGGCTCACGTAATCGGCTGAGCAACTCAGATATCCCTTCTCTCACAATGAATGAGATCATTGTTTCACGTTCAGGCTCTTTAAGTTGCTTATAACTTTCGATCCAGATCGCCAGCGGATCCTGATGTGACGTGTAAACATATTCAGCAGAACGCTCATTCATCGATAAACTGGCGGCGGCATTGCCGGGCAAGCTGTCGATGTGATATTCCACTGCACGTCCCTGTACGCCCAGCCTGCGGCGTTTAATCCAGCACAATCTGCGAGCCATCCCATGTATACCTTGGGTTGACGTCGGCAGTCCTTCCTTTCCGGTCAGTTCCTTTGCTGCAAACCACTCTTTTTTCATAACATTCCTTGTTTCTTATTAAGTAAGTAAGAAAGATTGTTGTTATACATCCATGAGGGTAATGCCGATATTTTTCTGGTAATGAGCGTTTATATAAAAGGTGGTATTAACATAAGTCATTTAGAAAAACACCTATTTGACAGAAAGAAGATATTCAATTTTTTGGAGTGAGTCTATAGATGTATGCAAATGCTTCCATGAATTATGTTTATCAACAGCCGGGTGGGCTGATTAAATTTTTTTTCGGAAACCCGTTTAAATAAAATTTTAAACGAAAATAAGAATAAAATTAAAAAAACATAATTATAACAAAGAGATAGTCACATAAAAAAGCAATAAAAATCGCCTAAAATCATAATAAAAACAACCGAAATTCAATTGGTTAATTAATAAGATCAATATATTAGTTCAAAAAAAACACATGTCAGTTACGTTTTCACTTTAAAAGAATACAATAATAAATTTATAAACTGACACAAATCACAAAAAGCAAAAGGAATTTACTTGTTTGTCTAAATCAAAATAAGAATGTATTTTCTAAATAAGTAAAATAATGGATTTTAGGAAACATTGATATGACTTATATAAATAGTATAAGTCGTCTTGAATGCTATGTTTAATAGTGTATTTATCGAAAATCATTTGCAGAAGGAAGATATCATGATGACAAGGAATGAAGACTGGCACCAGGCAGATATTATTGCCGCATTGAGAAAGAAGGGCACCACACTCGCAGCTGTATCACGATCAGCGGGCCTGAGTTCTTCGACACTTTCAAACGCATTATCACGGCCATGGCCAAAAGGAGAACAGCTTATCGCAGGCGCTTTGGGTATCCATCCCTCACTGATCTGGCCTAGCCGGTATTTTGATCCCAAAACCTCGCAAATCATTGAACGCCGTTGCCGCCCGACCAATGAAACACCGCGTTAAGAAAAGCAAAAGCCGCCAGTTAACCCCGGCGGCTTTGTTCAATGATCACTTATTAATAAACTGTTCACCGAGCTCAATATCTTTGCGAAGAATATCCAGCATCGAATCCAGCGATTGTTGCTCAAAAGCGCTCAGCTGACCGATGTCGATAAGCTCCGCGATACCATTTTGACCTAACAGAACCGGTTGTGCGAAAAATCGCGCATAATCGCCTTTACCTTCAACATAGGCACATTCCACGACATTCCTTTCACCTTGCATCGCCCGCACCAGTGAAAGTCCGAAGCGTGCCGCCGCCTGACCCATTGAAAGCGTGGCAGAACCGCCACCGGCTTTGGCTTCCACCACTTCAGTCCCGGCATTCTGAATACGCTGAGTCAATGCAGCGATCTCGCTTTCAGTGAAAGAGACATCTGAGATCTGGGATAATAAAGGCAGGATCGTCACACCGGAGTGCCCGCCAATAACCGGCACTTCGATCTCTTCAGGTTGCTTACCCTTCAGCTCTGCCACGAAAGTATTGGAGCGGATGGTGTCCAGAGTCGTTACACCGAACAGTTTGTTTTTGTCATAGACGCCTGCATTTTTCAATACTTCAGCAGCAATCGCGACCGTAGTATTTACCGGGTTAGTGATGATACCAATGCTGGCCTTCGGACAGGTACTGGCAACTTGCTGGATCAGATTGCGCACAATTCCGGCATTCACATTAAACAGATCCGAGCGGTCCATACCCGGTTTGCGTGCCACCCCCGCAGAAATCAGGACGATGTCAGCCCCTTCCAGCGCTGGTTTAGCATCTTCACCACAGAAACCTTTAATTTTGACCGCGGTAGGGATATGGCTGAGATCGACGGCGACACCTGGAGTTACCGGTGCGATATCATATAATGAGAGTTCGGAACCGGAAGGTAGCTGGGTCTTGAGCAGAAGCGCGAGGGCCTGACCGATACCACCCGCAGCACCTAGAACTGCAACTTTCATCCTATACTCCTTTTTTATCATTAACTTATAAGTGTCGTGGAATTAATTGGGTGTGACCTTAATCACTTACGCTGTTAAAAACAATCGCTCACCTGCAGAGAATCTGAGGTTGGTCGTTTAGAAAGTAAAAAAACATCTCTAAGACGACCTTTTCCGTTTTTAATGACTTTTTATCGGAAAGCTTCATCATTAAAAGTAGCATCACAAAATAGGCCAGGTTAATAAATGGTTAAATTCGGTCCAATGTGAGAGCTGAATCGAGACCATCACATTTAATCTCTTTTGCCATACCGTTCATCCGTAATGCACAAATTTGGCATATTCATGAACCAGGCTTTCAAATCGCGGAACTTACATTCCTTACTACACGCTTAATTAGCGATTTTTGCCGTTTCTCTCTGTTGCATAAAAATTCAATTATCTGCATAATCAGTCCCACGATGATTCAGAGACCAGGGTGCAAAATGCGTAATCCTGCTAAACAGGAAGATTTGATCAAAGCCTTCAAGGCACTGTTGAAGGAAGAGAAATTCAGCTCTCAGGGCGAAATTGTTGTCGCACTTCAGGATGACGGTTTCGAAAATATCAATCAGTCAAAAGTCTCCCGGATGCTGACAAAATTTGGTGCTGTCAGAACCCGTAATGCGAAGATGGAAATGGTGTATTGTCTGCCCGCTGAAATTGGCGTGCCGACAACGACCAGTCCTCTTAAAAATCTGGTGCTGGATATCGATTATAACGACGCCATTGTGGTGATCCGAACCAGCCCGGGAGCCGCACAATTGATTGCGCGTTTACTCGATTCCCTGGGCAAGTCCGAAGGGATCCTCGGAACAATTGCTGGCGATGATACGATATTCATTACACCGGCCCGCAGATTTAGCGTTAAACAATTGCACGATGCGATCCTCAGTTTGTTTGAGCAGGAGTTGTAGGGCTACAACATTTTGCCCCTCCCGTCGTTTTCATTCTGTGCCTGAGGTCAGAAGATTACTTTCTCTGGCCTCATTCAATACGATTCCCTTCCTTTATTGCTGCCTTTGTGTTTCTCAAAACAGCCGCAAACGCCCCCCTTTTTGGTTAAATCTCGTCACAACACATCCAAACCCGTCACATAAAAATTTCCAGGATGTGATTCACTGCAAAAATGAGCACAAATAGTTAAATTCATACAATCTATTGATTTTACAGAAAAATAACATCAAATGGGCGTTTTTTACCCGTTTTTTATGCTTTTCTGTTATTAAAAATACAGATAGTTGTCATATAACCACTCAAATAACTATTAGCGAGCTATTAATTTATGCAGTGACTAGATGTATACTCATTTCCGTGGTGTGAAACACCCTTTGTGAGAAACATAAGAAAATCGACGAGGTCAAAATCATGAAAGTTAAAACTACAATCGCAACATTAAGCATTCTCTCTGCATTGTCATTTGGCGTTTTTGCAGCACAACCTGTTACACAAGAGCAAGCCTCAGCAATGCAACCTGCCGGGATGATCAGCGTCAGCGGCGTCGCCGGTGCCCCATCAGATATCCGTCAGGCATTGTCAGATAAAGCCGATGCCAAAGGGGCTAAAGCGTTCCGTGTTATCGAAGCTCGTGAAGAAGGTAACTACCACGCGACCGCAGAAATTTACCAATAAGTTCGGGTAAACGAAGCGAAGGGGCCTGAATGACTCAGGCCAGTGCAAGGCGCACTTAAGAAGGATTTGTCACTGCACCATCTACGTTCCCGCACGCTTTACGCGCTCCTGAACCCCGATACTACAGCCCTGATAAATCCAGATTTCAATCGACGTTGCTCTCTGATGAAAAGCATCAACGTCTGTATATTCAGGAAACTATCATGAAAATTATTACTGCTATCGCCGCTTTTAGCCTGTTATCTGCTGTTTCTTTTGGTGCTTCGGCCGCACAGCTTGTCACAAACCAGCAGGCAGAAAATTTACAGCCTATGGGTACAATCAGCGTCAGCGGCGTCGATGGCGTTCCGACCGATATCCGCCAGCAACTGTCTGATAAAGCTGACAACAAAGGCGCTAAATCTTTCCGCGTGATAGAAGCCCATAACGACGGCGCTTATCATGCAACCGCAGAAATCTATCAGTAAGATTTCTGCATAACTCCCTGATACAAAGCCACTGTTTGAGTATTTTTAATTAGCGCTACCGGGTTTCAACAGCCACTGTTCGAAGAAATACAGCGAAAAACTACTGCGCTGTTGAGGCTGGAAGGAGAGCTGACACTGCCACTGCCTTGCTCTCCGGCTAACGATACCCTCGTCGTCCTGTCCGACGACACCCTTTGGCCCTCATTTTTTGAGGGCTTTTTTTTGCCTTAAATCTGCCCCTCCGCCAGTAAAAGGCAAAAAAAAGCACAGCCGGAGCTGTGCCTGGTTTCATCAATTTACGGTTTTACAACTTACGGTTTTACAACTCTGGCACAGCCTGCGCTTTTGCGGCCAGTGCCGTCAGCAGTTTTCCGTGGATGCCACCAAAACCGCCGTTGCTCATCACCAGAATATGATCGCCCGGCTGCGAGGCCTTAATCACCATATCCACCAGCGAATCGACGTCTGCGCTCCAGTGAGCAGGCTGAATACAATGTTCAGCCACTTCGGCCACCTGCCAGGGAATGTGCTGGGGTTGTAACAGGAAAACCTCATCAGCACGGCCCAGTGACGGTGCCAGTTCATTCTTACTCATCCCCATTTTCATGGTATTTGAGCGAGGTTCGAGAACCGCAAGAATGCGCGCAGTCCCGCCAACTTTGCTGCGCAATGCAGAAAGCGTCGCCAGAATAGCCGTCGGATGGTGAGCAAAATCGTCGTACACGCTGACATCATTTTCTACGCCGCGTAATTCAAGACGGCGGCGGGCATTAATGAAATCGCCCAATGCCTTACAGGCATCTTCCGGCTTCACACCCACATGGCGTGCAGCAGCAATCGCCATCAGGCCGTTATGCATGTTGTGCTCACCCACCAGACTCCAGTTCACCTGCCCGACCACTTCACCGCGCAGATAAACCTCGAAAGTGCTGGAATCTGGCGTCAGTTTCTTCGCATCCCACACACAATTTTCAGCATCACCGACAAATTCCTGCTCACTCCAGCACCCCATTGCCATCACCTGTTTCAGAGGCGTGTCGTGCTCGGGCAGAATAATTTTTCCCTTGCCCGGCACCAGACGTACCAGATGGTGGAACTGTTTCTGAATCGCTTTCAGATCATCAAAGATATCCGCATGGTCGAATTCGAGGTTGTTGAGGATCAACGTACGCGGGCTGTAATGAACAAATTTGGAGCGTTTATCGAAGAACGCACAGTCGTATTCATCGGCTTCCAGCACCATAAACGGGCTGTTGCCCAGACGCGCAGACACCTCGAAATTACCCGGAACACCGCCAATGACGTAGCCCGGTTCATAACCGCAGGCTTCGAGGATCCACGTTACCATACCGGCAGTGGTGGTTTTACCGTGCGTCCCCGCAACGGCAATGACCCAGCGCTCTGGCAGAACATGGTCATGTAACCATTGCGGGCCAGAAACATAGGGGATCCCAAGCTCCAGCACGGCTTCGACGCAAGGATTACCGCGCGTCATCGCGTTGCCGATGATCACCAGATCAGGCTGAGGATCTAACTGGGCAGGATCGTACCCCTGGATCAGGTCGATCCCCTGATTTTCCAGCAGCGTACTCATCGGTGGATAAACGTTATCGTCCGAACCGGTTACCTGATGCCCCTGTGCACGTGCCAGCATCGCCAGCCCGCCCATAAACGTGCCGCAAATCCCAAGAATATGAATGCGCATATATTTTCCATTAATGCCTTTAAGTCAGCCGCTATTCTAACGCTCAGAATCCTCCAGAAGAAATGGATTTGCCTATGATTCGTCCATATATTTGGGCTAAACTGCTCACGTTCTTGTGAAATTTTTATTAACGTACCGTTATCTATCCTCGATTCAGGGAAAGTGTCATGAAAACGTTAGGCGAATTTATTGTTGAGAAGCAGCAAGATTTTCCACATGCAACTGGTGAACTGACAGCGTTACTTTCAGCAATAAAACTTGGCGCTAAAATCATTCACCGTGATATCAACAAAGCGGGTCTGGTCGACATTCTGGGTACCAGTGGTGCCGAGAATGTGCAGGGTGAAGTGCAGATGAAACTTGATCTGTACGCAAATGAAAAATTAAAAGCCGCTATGAAGGCGCGTGGTGAAATTGCCGGTATCGCGTCAGAAGAAGAAGATGAGATTGTCATTTTCGAAGGCGAACGGGCAGAAAATGCAAAATACGTCATTTTGATGGATCCGCTGGATGGTTCTTCAAACATTGACGTTAACGTCTCTGTCGGGACAATTTTCTCGATTTACCGCCGGACTACTCCGCTGGGCCAGCCGGTAACGGAAGCTGACTTCCTGCAACCGGGGAACCGCCAGGTCGCCGCAGGTTATGTGGTGTATGGTTCTTCCACCATGCTCGTTTACACCACCGGCGCGGGCGTACATGCCTTTACCTACGATCCTTCACTTGGTGTTTTCTGCCTCTCTCACGAAAAAGTCTGTTTCCCTGAAAAGGGCAATATGTACTCGATCAACGAAGGTAACTACATCAAATTCCCGCTTGGCGTTAAAAAATATATCAAGTATTGCCAGGAACAGGATGAAGCGACGCAACGCCCTTACACCTCACGCTATATCGGCTCGCTGGTGGCAGATTTCCACCGCAACCTGCTGAAAGGTGGCATTTATATTTATCCAAGCACGGCCAGTCATCCGAACGGAAAACTGCGTCTGCTGTATGAATGCAACCCGATGGCTTTTCTGGCTGAGCAGGCAGGCGGTAAAGCCAGTGACGGTAAAAACCGTATCCTGGATATCATCCCGCAGAAACTGCATGAACGTGCACCATTCTTTGTGGGTAACAGTTCAATGGTGGAAGACGCGGAACGCTTTATCGCCCAGTTCCCTGATGAATAACCGAAATACGCATCAAAAATCATCAAAGAATGAATGTGATACCGGTGTAGCTTAGCATTGACCCAAACGTAAAAAGGTGGCTTTCTGAGCCACCTTTTTTATTGTTTACCGCTCAGGATTTCTATTTTCAGAACTGATCGGCACGATTGAGTTTAAATACCGCCATGCTTTTTGCCAGTAACTGCGCCTGCTCTTCCAGCGAACGCGTGGCCGCTGTTGCCTGTTCCACCAGCGCGGCATTTTGCTGCGCCACCTGATCCATCTGCGTAATCGCCACGTTCACCTGTTCGATGCCGTGCGTTTGTTCTGTCGTCGCGATAGTAATCTCACGCATCAGGCTGGTCACACGCGTCACTTCGCTGGAGATTTCCAACATGGTATCTGCGGCCGATTTCACCATGTCCGAACCTTCAGAAACCCGGTTTTCCGAATCCACGATCAGCTCTTTAATCTCTTTAGCTGATTGCGCACTTCGCTGCGCCAGGCTTCGCACTTCACCTGCCACCACCGCAAAACCACGCCCCTGCTCGCCTGCCCGCGCAGCTTCGACTGCTGCATTCAGTGCCAAAATATTGGTCTGGAAGGCAATGCCGTCAATGACCGTAATAATGTCGCCGATACGTTTTGAGCTCTCCGTAATGCCCTGCATTTTATCCATGACCTGATGGACGACTTCGCTGCCTTTATTGGCAATCACTGACACGCTTTGCGCCAGCTGATTGGCCTGGTCAGAGTTCGCGGCATTCATGCGAACGGTTGAGGTCAGTTGCTCCATGCTCGCGGCAGTTTCCTCCAGCGATGCGGCGGATTCTTCGGTACGCTGCGCCAGATGGACGTTACCGGCAGCCAGTTCGCGGGAACCGACATCTATCTGATTCCCGGCATCGCGTACGCGTCCAACAGAAAGCGCCAGCGAATCCTGCATTTGCTTCATCGCTTTCAGCAGACGCCCCATTTCGTTATTACGGGAATCATCGATTTCATGGGTCAGATCGCCTTGGGCGATGTATTCCAGCTGCGCGATGGAGAATCTCAGCGGGTGCATAATGATTTTTTGCAACGCGAACCACGCCAGCACGGCGATAATCAGCGTAATGATGAAGCTAATAGCAATGATTGTCAGCTGGATACGCGCATTGGCGCGAGCCTGTTCGATGCGCTTATTGGTGTTATCGACGGCGTAGGCACGGAAATCCGCCAGCGCTTTATCATAAGCATTGCTGTAAGGCGTGATTTTGTTTTCCAGCACATCGTAATAACCGTCTGCACTTTGCGCCTGAATTGCGGCCAGTAACGGCATTAAACCGTGAGCTTTATAGGCATCGTAGGTTTTCTTCACCGCGTCGGATAAATCTCTGCCTTGCTGAGTATCATCCTGGATGCTGACAAATTTCGCCAGATCGGTATCGGCTTGCTTAATATAACCGCCAATGCGGTCCGCTGTATTTTTCGCATCATCCATCATGCCAATTTCCAGCTGTCGCACCGCCACGCCGCTGGCGACACGCGTGCGCAGCGAGAAACTGTAGCTGTCGGCCAGTGAACCGAGTTCATCGCCCTGAAGCTGATTAATTTGTTGCAGAGAAACCGCACTTTGCCGGATGGCATTTGCACCCAGTACGCTCACCAGCAAAAGAATCAACGTCATAAATACCAGCAGGCCAATCAGACCGGCTTTTACGCTCAACTTATTCAACATACGGTGTTATCCAGCCATTCAGGTGAAAAGGAGATACTTCAGATGGGTAGGGATCAGGTTAATCCTGATTTTTTGTTTGAATATTGTTATCGGCAATCGCCTGAATATCTTGATAAGAAAAGCAAATACAGGCAGTTACGCGGAAAAGTGGCAGATAAGGAAATTTTACTGCCAATACGGAAGATTTAGCCGAGGTTGAACAGCAGGTCATGCCGGGAAATGCACGCACACGATTCGACGAAAAGGGCGGGAAATCGCGGGAGAGTTGGCTATAATGTGCAGCACTCTATTCCTGGTTCAACGAAGGAAACCAACAATGAGCTTACTGAATGTGCCGGCAGGCAAAGAACTGCCAGAAGATATCTACGTAGTGATCGAAATTCCTGCAAACGCAGACCCAATCAAGTACGAAGTAGACAAAGATACCGGCGCACTGTTTGTAGACCGTTTCATGTCTACTGCGATGTTCTATCCGTGCAACTACGGTTACATCAACCACACGCTGTCTCTGGATGGCGACCCGGTTGACGTTCTGGTGCCCACTCCATACCCGCTGCAACCTGGTTCTGTGATCCGTTGCCGCCCTGTCGGTATGCTGAAAATGACCGACGAAGCCGGTGAAGATGCGAAACTGGTTGCCGTTCCGCACACCAAACTGAGCAAAGAATATGATCACATCAAAGATGTGAACGACCTGCCAGAACTGCTGCGCGGGCAGATCACCCACTTCTTCGAGCAATATAAAGCGCTGGAAAAAGGCAAATGGGTCAAAGTTGACGGCTGGGCTGATGCTGCTGCGGCAAAAGCTGAAATCGTGACTTCTTTCGAACGTGCTAAAAACAAATAAGTTTTCCGCCGTTTGAACGACCGCCGTTCGAATAAAAAAACACCGCCGGATGGCGGTGTTTTTTTATGTATTAAGCGCTGTCAGACAACGATTATTTTAAGACGACCTTGCTCAGATTACTCACTTACTGCTTCGTTACGCTTAACCCAGTCGCCACCCTCAATTCTCGGCACACCATCCAGTGAGCGAATGTAGAGGTAAATCCAGGCGCTGCCATAAGGTGTCGAAATCAGCTCACGACGATAATCTTTCGTATTACTTTTCAGCTCATCTAACTCAGCCATGATGGACGAGTTAATGCGGTAAACTTCGCAATAGACTTTGCCTTCCCCAGGTATAACAGCAGGATAGTGGCCCAGATTATACAAGGCGTAACCTTCCAGCTCATGGTCACCCAACCATTGAGCATTCGTCATCCAATGACTGTTGCCTTGCTTGCGTCGTAAGCTACCGTAAACAATTATTCGCATGTTTATATTCGTATAGTAAAAGTCACATGAATTAAAACTCAAACTGATAGAGCAAATCCAATGCCTGATCGATGCCCGATACAGCCTGCAGGTAAAGTTTGGGCATCAACCGGTAGCGCAGGGTGAGCGTTGCCAGAGAGTCGAATATCCCGACGCCGTATTTCACCTGTAAACCCGGTAAAACATAACCACTGACCACGACCTGGGAGCTGTCTCCCACGCCCTGAGTATCCAGCGCCAGATTGCTGACACCGAATGCCTCGCCGATTTTACCCACAAGTTTACCACTTTGCGCAACCCCTAACCCGATAAGAGCGGAGGTCATTGCACCGCTGTCACCTCCGGAGTTGTCTAATCCTTGCCCGCGAAGCAGGTAGGACAAGGCTTCCTGCTGCGACATCGCCGGATCTGAGAATATTTCAAGTTTAGGTGCATCGGCTTCACCGGTCACTCTCAAACCGGCCACTACATCGTTTTCTGTCGCGTCCGGGTTACGGATCGCTTCCAGATTCAGTAGCGGCTGATCCGCCGGGCCGGAGAACAGCAACTGACCTTTACGCACAATCAGATCCTGCCCGTAGGCATGGAAGCGCCCGGACGGAATATTAATTTGCCCGTTCAGCCCCAGACCGCGGCTATCCTGTGCCACTTTCAATGCGCCTTCCAGCCGGGCTTTCAGGCCAAAGGCATCGAGGCGAACATCTTTACCAATGTTCACCATCAGATTGCTGTTGATCGGAATAGAGGCAGAAGCTGGTGCAATCGGCTGACGCTGATCGTTGAGCATGACTTCATCCGACGACACGCCCACCGCGCTTTCCGGCAGTTCCTGCACCGTAATGCGCGCCCACGGAATATCTACCGTTCCGTTTAGCGAGAACAACTGCGGCGTGGCATCAAACACTAAATCCGGTGAAACGTCCAGACGTACCATCGGCGGCACGGAAACCCGCACTTTGTTGCCTCTGGCCGCGATGCGGGCGCGCCAGGCGTTGAGTTCACTCCAGTCGGCGTTACCGTTCAACTCAAGCTGACCCTGTGCAGTTTTGATTACCCCTTCCATGATGGAAGACATGCCATTGAAATTGATGCCGATATTGGCATCGGTGATATCAAATGGCATAAATTGCGCGTCAAAGTCCACATCGGTTAGCGCCAGCTTGCCGAAGACCAGCGGCTTTTGTGCATTTCCGCCGAGGCGCAGATTGGCATTCAAGATACCCGAGGCTTTTTCACCGTCCATCAGCGCGGGTTGCAGCAAGGCCATCGAGATACGGGCAATATTCACATTACCGCTGAGGTTACGTTTGCCCTGCGGATCGGCAATCTGGATGCTGCCGTCAAGCTGACCGTTGTGGGTGATTTTAATCAGCCAGTCGAGATTTGCACGGCCATTGTTCAGCCCGGCGTTCAGGTTCAGCGTATCAAACGCCACCGGCAGCGGGCTGCCCTGTACCCGTTGCTGTACTTTCACGCCCTTGCCCACCAGTGAAACGCTGGCCTGCGGCAAGCCACCTTCCGCTTTCCAGCTCACATCCGCTTTACCGCTGAACACGCCACTCAGTTGCGTATCATCGGTCAGGAAAGGTTTGATCATCGCCAGATCAAAACGATTGAGCACCACGCTCGCCTGCCCGCTGGCACCGGCATCGATAGTTTTCGGCACACATAAATCAGCATTTGGATTTTGCCAGCAATGCGGGCCAACGGTGATCCGTTGCTCTTTATTGAAGTAATCCAGCGCAATCGAACGATTCAGACGCCATTGCCCGACCGGCGTATCAAACAAGGTATTGGTGATACTGCCTTTCCATTCCTCAGTCGCGCGGTCAAAACTGCCGCTCAGCGCCAGACGACCGGAGACCGGTTTGCCGTCGACTTTCAACGTCAGTTCATGCTTTTTCTCGTTACCTTTGGCATCGAGATTGATATCGGTGATATCCAGCGCATCCTGTTTTAGCTGCTGAACGCGCACGGCAAGATTGCCCTGGATCTGATCGGTGGAGCTGACATCACCTTTAATATCCACGCGCCGCACCGTCAGTGCCTGCCACTTCAGCCCCGTCGCGGTCAGATCCGCCAGCAGCTTCGGCGCCTTGAGATCACCCCGCAGTTGCAGCATCCCTTTCACCACACCGCCCAGCCCCGGCAATGCGCCGTCAAGATGCGGCGCGTCCACTTTGGCGTCCAGATCCCAGGTATCGCCGAGCGTGCCTTTTACATCCAGATTATTACGGCCCAGCTCCAGATGCAGTTGCGGAATATCCCACTGACCGTAACTGTTACCACGCACGTTACCCTGCGCTTTAACAGCGTTTTGCTTCACGTTACCGGTCAGATCCAGCACCGGGATCTGCATCTGCCACGTGCCGCCATACAGGCTGCCGCGCGTGGTGATTTTGCCCTGTAATTTTGCCGGCCAGTCCGGATACTGTCTGGCGGTGTTAATGCCGCTCAGCTTCAGTTCACTGTTCCAGCTGATGGCTTTGCTCCAGTCCACCACACCGGTCAGATCGGTATTCCCTTCCAGCGCCGCCAGACGCAGCAAGGTCAGCCTGAACTGCTCAACATTGCCTTTACCATCAAGCGTCAGTGTGGCAGGCGGGATCTGATCGCCTTTGAAATCGGAACGCAGTGACAGCGCGTAACCGGTCGCTTTACCGCTCAAGTTAAGGTTGAAACCTTTCACCTGGTATTGCGGCGTGCCGGTCAGCGGCCATTGCAGCGCATCGCTGGTAAGTTGCAGATCCAGCGGCAAACCGGTTTCCGCCAGTTGAGTTTGTAAGGCCAGCTGAGCACGCAACGGACCGGAAAGATTGAGGCCGACATCCAGCTTATCGCGCAGACCGCCCGTCACTTTCAGTTTAATTTTCTCCCCTTTAAGCGGATCGATATTCACGGCGGTATTGACGGTCATATCAACCGGCCAGTTCTGGTTCAGTGTCGCCTGTCCCACACCATCCACGGAACCTTGCGGCGAGCGCACCATCAGTTTGTCCAGCTTCACACTCTGATTTTGCGTACTGGCTTTCAGCTCGAAACGGGTGATCAGTACATCGGTGTCACCGGTGAGGCGCAGGTTTTCGGCGAGAATTTGCTGAATATTCAGATCGACCGGCAGACGGAAATCCGGTAACTCAGGCAACAGCGGTTTGGCGAACAACGCCTGCAATGTTTCACCCAGCGGTTTCTCCGGCACCACCACTGGCGGTTCTGCCGGTTTTCCGGTGGCTTTTTCGATGGCTTTATCCTGGGCAGCCTGTACCACTTCCGGTAACGGGCTGACCGGCGTTTTCGGCAGCGCAATCAGCAATCCGCCAATACGCGTCGGCATCAGCTGGATCGCACGACCTTCCCAGTGCGCGCCTGTGCGGAACGATGCCAGCGAAATCGCCCGGTCATCCAGCGTAATATTGATGTTATCGAGCGTCAGCAGACGCAGCGTGATCGGATACGGCGTGCTGAGATTAGTCAGCGGCTCGTTGTTTTCAGGCTCAGGTTGGGCGGCGGCCGGCGTCATTTCTTTGGTATTGACCACCACATTAACGTCTTTCACCCGTAACGCATTGACGCACAGCGCGCTGTTTTTCAGGCAGGAGAAATCGAGGGAAAGGTGAAACTCTCCGGCTTTGACATCTACACCCGGCATTTCGTAATGCACGCCTTTCAGCGTCAGGTCACGCCATCCACCTTCGGTACTGGCAATGTTCAGCCCCGGCACAAAGCGGTTAGCGCCATTGATCATCAGATGCAGGCCGGTTTGTGTGCCGACCAGAAAAGCCACCAGGCTGATTAACAGCACCAGGAAAATCAGGAACCCCAGGCAGATCTTTTTAAATAAACTCATAATTCCGGACCCAAGCCGATGTAAAACTGCAATCCATGCTCATCTTTGTCACCCACCGGAGCGGCAACATCTAATTTCACCGGGCCGATCGGTGAAGCCCAGCGCACACCGACACCCGCGCCGGTTTTAAAATCGTTTTGTGTGATGTCGTTAACCGCTTCACCGGAATCAACAAACACTGCGCCCCACCATTTTCCGGTCACGTTATACTGGTATTCCACCGAACCGGTGCCCAGATACGACGCCCCTGTCAGTTTGCCTTCATCATCACGCGGGGAAATGGATTTGTATTTATAGCCGCGGATGCTGCGGTCGCCACCGGCGAAGAAACGCAGGGACGGCGGTACACGGTCAAAATCGTTGGTTTCAATCCAGCCAAGATTGCCACGGAACACAAAGCGGTGTTTATCCGCCAGCGTGCGGATCCAGACGTTTTGCGCCTGAACCACCGCAAAATCGACGTCAGAACCCCAGGTGGTGTTGGACACATCGAGAGAATAACGCTGGGAATCGCCCCAGGTTGGCATCAGGCCGCCACGCTGACGCGTACGGTTGAGACTGACGCCCGGGTAGATCAGCATGGTAGTGTTGGTGACACTACCCTGTGTAAAGTGATCGAGGCTCCAGCGCAGATTGACCGCATGTTGCCAGCCGCTGGAAAGATCCCAATAACGCGCCAGATTGACCGTGGTGGAATCTGAGTTGGTATCGTTCAGGTCTTCACGTTTGAAGCCCCCCTGCACCAGGTAATATTGCTCCAGCGGGGATTTCAGCAGCGGAATTTTATAACTGAGATCTAAAGACTGCTCCGGGCCGGAGAGCGTGGTTGAGGTTTCAAAACTCTGGCCGCGATCGTTAACCCACGGTTTCTTCCAGTTGGCCGTCACGCGCGGGCCGATATCCGTGGAATAACCGATACCGGTTTCGATGGTGTTTTCGGTGCGCGGTGACACTACGGCATTCAGCGGTAAGGTTTTCGTGGTTTTGGCATCAGTAAAATCCGGGGACACGACAACGGAGTTAAACCAGCCGGTAGCAGACAGGCGGCGGTTAAGCTCAGCCAGTTGCGCCGTGGTGTAATAATCACCCTGATGGAATGGCACCAGATTTTGCAGATATTCATCACGGATCTGCGATCCCTGATAATGGACCTCACCGAAGCGGTAACGCTCGCCGCTGTCGAACTGAATATCCCAGAACGCTTTATGTTCGTCTTCAATGACGCCAAGCTGGCTTTTACGCATCGTGGCATCAAAATAGCCTTTGCGCAGGGCAATGCCGGTCAGTGAGCTTTTAAAATTGTCGTACGTCCCGTGGTTTAAAATCGTCCCCACTGCAGGCACATCACGCTGTTTAAGCTGTTCGAATTCATTATCTTTGTCCGCCTGCCCTTCAATCACCACACTGGTGCCCGCGATTTTCACCGGTATCCCCGGCGTCACTTTGGCAATCAAAACCGGACGCCCCGGCGGCGGTGTTTCGCGGTAATCAAAATCGATGGTCGGCGAATAGTAGCCCAGAGGCCGTAAACCCTGTTCAATGGCGGCACTGACGCGGGCACGGAACCGTCCGTTAGCCCCGACTTCATCGCTTTGAATGGATGATAAACGAACGCGGACGTTCCTTTCTAAATCGCCATCCAGGCCTTCCAGTTGCAAACGCACCTTCGCTGCCATGGAAAGTGAGGGGGCCAGCAGTACAAATAACAAACCCAGTTCACGATATCGTGGCACACGCACTCCTGCTAAATTTTACTGTCCTGTTAAAATATCAGATGCCCGCCGGAGATTATCCGCCCGTCTTTGGCAGATTCATCTTTTTAAAGTCTGATGAATGCATTTTAGTGCTAATCCCCTGAAAATGTTCAACGACGAAGCAACGTCCTCCGTATTGTGTGCAAAGACGCAATCAGATACAACTAACACTGACCTGTTGGTCGTTGTTATTCATACAAACCTTTTGTTACAAACCTCGTTCACTAAAGCAACAACTGGAGTTTCCCGTGGTGCAACTTTCCGATAAAACGCAGTCTGTCACACAGGCAGAAGCGTTACCTGGCCGCACAACCCCTATGCCGGTGGCGACCCTTCATGCCGTAAATGGCCACTCAATGACATATGTTCCTGAGAACATGGAAGTCGCGATTTTCGCGATGGGCTGCTTCTGGGGTGTAGAGCGTTTGTTCTGGCAACAGGAAGGGGTTTACAGCACGGCAGCGGGATATAGCGGCGGTTTCACACCGAACCCGACATACCGCGAAGTGTGCACCGGTCAGACTGGCCATGCGGAAGTCGTTCGTGTGGTCTTTGACCCGGCGGTGATAAGCTACGCAAAACTGTTGCAGATTTTTTGGGAGAATCACGACCCGGCGCAGGGTATGCGTCAGGGCGGCGATATCGGTACGCAATATCGCTCTGCGCTGTATGTGCTAAGCGCAGAACAACAGGATCAGGCGCTGGCAAGTCTGGCGAGTTTCCAGCAGGCGATGGACGAAGCGAATGATAAGCGCACCATCACCACGGAAATCACCGAAGCCCTGCCGTTTTATTACGCAGAAGACGAACATCAACAGTATTTGTTTAAAAACCCGGAAGGTTACTGCGGATTAGGCGGCATAGGCGTCTGTCTGCCGCCGTTATAATGCGGGATTTTTAAGCGCTGGCGGCAGTCTCAGTGCTGCTGCTATACTATGCGGGTCACAAATGTGGCCCTTTGAAACTATTTCTGGCAATTATCTTTGTTTTTCATCCTTAACGCTTTTTTCTTCTGAACAGCTTTTTAATGTTTTTCTTAAAAGGATGTTCTTTAAGCAACAAAAATAATGAGTGCCTTTCTCTGCCGGTTAATTCCGGTGTTAAACGGATAGATTATGTTAAACAGTATCTTACTGATTCTCTTATTAATCGCGATCAGTGCCTTTTTCTCGCTGTCTGAGATATCGCTGGCCGCTTCCCGCAAAATAAAACTCAAACAGTTGGCAGACGAAGGAAACGTCAATGCCTCCCGTGTCATGAAGTTACAGGAAACCCCTGGCCTGTTCTTTACCGTGGTGCAGATTGGCCTCAATGCCGTCGCTATCCTCGGTGGTATTGTGGGTGATGCCGCATTTTCCCCGGCTTTCCAGACATTTTTTATCCGCTTTATGTCGCCTGAAATGGCGGATCAAATCAGCTTTATCTTTTCCTTCGTCCTGGTCACCAGCCTGTTCATTCTGTTTGCTGACCTGACGCCGAAGCGCATCGGTATGATTTCACCTGAGTCGGTTGCCGTCCGTATAGTCAACCCGATGCGTTTCTGTCTGATGATTTGCCGCCCGATGGTGTGGTTCTTCAATGGCATGGCGAACACGATTTTCCGTCTTTTCAAGCTACCGATGGTGCGTAACGACGACATCACGTCCGACGATATTTATGCCGTCTTTGAAGCCGGTGCACTGGCGGGTGTACTGCGTAAGCAGGAACATGAGCTGATTGAAAACGTGTTTGAGCTGGAATCCCGTACGGTGCCCTCCTCCATGACCTCGCGTGAAAGCGTGATTTACTTTGACCTGCGTGAAAGCGAAGAAAGTATTAAAGAGAAAATTGCCACGCATCCGCATTCCAAATTCCTGGTATGCGATGGCCATATTGATCAGGTGGTCGGTTACGTCGATTCCAAAGACTTGCTGAACCGCGTACTGGGCAATCAGAGTTTAATGCTAAGCAGCGGTGTGCAAATCCGCAATGCGCTGATTGTGCCGGATACGCTGACGCTTTCCGAAGCGCTGGAAAGCTTTAAAGCGGCAGGCGAAGACTTTGCCGTTATCCTCAATGAATATGCGCTGGTGGTTGGCATTATCACGCTTAATGACGTGATGACGACGCTGATGGGTGATCTGGTCGGCCAGGGCATGGAAGAACAGATTGTGGCACGTGACGAGCATTCATGGCTGATTGAAGGCGGTACGCCAATTGAAGACGTGATGCGCGTGCTGCATATCGAAGAATTTCCGCAATCCGGTAACTATGAAACCATCGGCGGCTTCATGATGTTCATGCTGCGTAAAATCCCGAAACGTACGGATTTTGTGAAATTCTCCGGCTTCAAATTTGAAGTAGTTGATATCGACAGCTACAAGATTGATCAGTTGCTGGTGACGCGTATTGTCGATCAACCGGTGACACCACTGCTGCCAAAAACGCCGCAGGAAATTAAAGACGAGAAGAAAGCGCAAGGGTAAGGCGCTTTTTTCGCGCGTGGGAAATTCAAACGCCAGAAACACTAACGGCTCCTCCAGGGAGCCGTTTATTTTTTGCGCACACTGCGAAACCGCAGTGTCAATACGCAGGGCACTTAGCCCATTTCTGTCTGCAAATGCGTAACCTGCCGGTTAACTTCAGACATCACGCTAAAGTGGCGCTTATCACGAACCTTTGGCAATAAAATCTTGCCATGGTCAAACTCAAAAGCACCGACGTCCTTGATATACAAACGTCCACGAAACAGTGTTTTAACGTACTTCGCGACTTTCATCGGATTGTAACGCTGGAAGATTCTCATTTTTCTATTGTTCTCCGTTAAATCACTGCATGTACCGGCCACGTCGCAAGGCGACAGATACCGGGACAGAAAAGTATTTTGCAGTGAAGAGACCTATAACATAGCAGGGCACTCGGGTATTGCCAGTGGATTTAACTGCTTTTACATTGCTTTTCAGTATTGTCTTAAACCCTGACATTCAAACACAGTATAACCCTGCTTTATGTGGCAATTTTGTAACCAGCAACACAAATTTAACATACCAACAGGACAGACCACTTATGCCGTCCTATGATTGGCGTGACTGTTCTTTTGCGCCCCGGAGAATCTATGCTTTTAAGAAGTCTTTTTGTGATCATTTTTATGACATTTTCGTTTTTTGCTTCTGCCCACAACTTTACCGTCGGCCAGCGTCTGGCACCGGTCGGAGTGGATGATAAAGGCGAACTGAATGACATTAAGGATGTATTCAGTTACAGCAAATGGAACAGCGCAAAACTGCCTGGCAAAGTGCGTATCGTGCAGCACATGGCGGGAAGAAGCAGCGCCAAAGCGCTGAATGAGCCGCTGATCACCGCCATCAGGGCGGCGAACTTGCCGCATGATCGTTACCAGACCACGACGATCGTCAATACCGACGATGCGATTATCGGCACCGGCCTGTTTGTGCGCAAAAGCATTGAAAGTGGCAAACGTGAATTCCCGTGGTCGCAGGTGATCGTCGACAGTCACGGTGCGGTGAAAAAAGCGTGGGAACTGCAACCGGAAAGTTCGGCGGTAGTGGTGCTGGATAAAAACGGGGTGATTAAATTAGCTAAAGACGGGCAGTTGTCGCCGCAGGAAGTTCAGCAGGTGATTACGCTGGTGGATCACCTGGTAAAAGAATAGAACGTAAAAACCCCGGTCATAAACCGGGGTGTCATATCAGAATAAAGACACTCTGAAGCCCGGATTGAGGAATGATTCACGTGGCACGTAGTCCAGCGTCTGACCTTTCCAGTCATGTACCTGCGCTCCGGCGGCCAGCGCGACAGCATGACCGGCACCGGTATCCCAGATATTGGTGGGCCCGAAGCGCGGATAAAGCTGTGCTGTGCCTTCCGCCACCAGACAGAATTTCAGCGACGAACCGATGGCTACCGTCTGATGTTCGCCCAGTTGCGCCAGATAATCCTGCAATTCAGGGTCATTGCTGAAGTGCGAACGGCTGACGACCACCAGCGGCGGATGCGCTTCTTTCACGGCAATCTGCTGACGTACCCCCTGCTCTTCTTTCCAGGCTTTGCCTTCTGCGGCGCTGTACATCACCTTGGTCACCGGCACGTACACCACGCCCAACACCGGGATACCGTCTTCGATCAGCGCAATATTCACGGTGAATTCACCGTTACGTTTCAGGAATTCTTTCGTACCGTCCAGCGGATCAACCAGCCAGTAACGCGTCCAGTTCTGGCGCTCGCCCCAGCTTTGCGGGTCTTCTTCCGACAGCATCGGCGTTTGCGGATCCAGCGTTTGCAGGCCAGCTTTAATCACGTTGTGCGCTGCAATATCTGCTGCGGTGACCGGCGAATCGTCTTTTTTATGGCGCGCATCCAGCGGTTGTTCACCGTCATACACCGCCATGATCGCGTCACCCGCATCGCGCGCTAACTGACAAATTTGCTCTAACATCGTTTACCTCAGTGCTTTGATTCTCATTTCTCAAGCCTAGTTTTTTTTGCCGCGAATAGCCATCCCGTAATGTGAACACGCCATAAAGCTGTTACATCTCACATTTATCCATGACAACTGATTACATTCTCAGCAAATTTTGAGATACATATCCGGTTTTCTTTTACGGGCATCATCCCTTTCTCTGGAGGCAAGGCAATGAATAAACGTCATCTGACGTTATCCCTGCTGGCGACACTGACGGCGACATCCGTTCAGGCGTCACAGGTGGATCTGCGCATTATGGAAACCACGGACCTGCACAGCAACATGATGGACTTCGATTACTACAAAGATAAACCGACCGATAAATTTGGACTGGTGCGCACCGCGAGCCTGATCCACGCGGCGCGTAACGAAGTGACCAATTCCGTATTAGTCGACAACGGCGACATCATTCAGGGCAGTCCGCTGGGCGATTACATGGCGGCGAAAGGCCTGAAACAGGGCGACGTCCACCCGGTGTATCTGGCAATGAACACGCTGAATTACGCGGTCGGCAATCTGGGCAACCACGAATTTAACTACGGTCTGGATTACCTGAAAAAGGCACTGGCCGGAGCGAAATTCCCGTATGTGAATGCCAACGTCATTGATGATAAAACCGGTAAGCCGCTGTTCACGCCATTCCTGATCACCGACAACGCGGTAAAGGACCGCGAAGGCAAAACCCATAATCTGCGCATCGGCTATATCGGTTTTGTACCGCCGCAAATCATGGTCTGGGACAAAGCCAATCTGCAGGGCAAAGTCACCGTGGCGGATATCACCGAAACCGCTAAAAAGTGGATCCCGGAAATGCGTAAGCAAGGTGCCGACATTATTGTCGCTATCCCGCACTCCGGCCTGTCGGGCGATCCTTATAAAACCCTGGCAGAAAACTCGGTCTATTACCTGAGCCAGGTGAAAGGCATCGACGCCATTATGTTCGGCCACGCACACGCCGTTTTCCCGAGTGAGGAATTCGCCAGTATTAAAGGCGCAGACATCAGACAAGGCACGCTGAATGGCGTTCCTGCCGTCATGCCGGGCATGTGGGGCGACCATCTTGGTGTCGTGGATATGGTGCTGAACAACGACAGTGGCAGCTGGAAAGTCGAAACGGCTAAAGCTGAAGCGCGCCCGATTTACGATAAAGAGCAGAAGAAATCTCTGGCGGCGGAAGATCAAAGTCTGGTGAAAGTGCTCGCTCCTTCTCATGACGCAACACGTAAATTTGTCAGCAAGCCCATCGGTAAATCCACCGACAACATGTACAGCTATCTGGCGCTGGTTCAGGACGATCCGACAGTACAAATCGTCAATAATGCGCAGAAAGCCTATACCGAACATTTCATTCAGGGCGACCCGGATTTAGCCGATCTGCCGGTACTTTCTGCTGCTGCGCCATTTAAAGTCGGTGGCCGTAAAAACGATCCGGCCAGTTTCGTGGAAGTGGAAAAAGGCGAGCTGACTTTCCGCAATGCGGCAGATTTATATCTGTATCCGAATACGCTGGTGGTGATGAAAGTCACCGGACAGGAAGTGAAGGACTGGCTGGAATGTTCTGCCGGACAGTTTAACCAAATCGATATTCACAATACCAAGCCGCAATCGCTGATCAACTGGGATGGTTTCCGTACTTATAATTTTGACGTTATCGATGGCGTGAAATATGAGGTTGATGTCAGTCAGCCTGCAAAATTCGATGGCGAATGCACCCTGATTAACAAAGAGGCCGAACGCATTAAAAACCTGACCTACAACGGTAAGCCGATAGACCTGAAAGCCAGCTTCCTGGTCGCCACGAATAATTACCGGGCTTACGGCGGAAAATTCGCAGGTACCGGTGATAAACACATCGCTTTTGCATCACCTGATGAAAACCGTTCCGTGGTCGCCGCGTATATCAGCGCGGAAACCAAAAAAGCAGGTGCGGTCACGCCAACGGCAGACAACAACTGGAAACTGGCGAAAATTACGGCAACGCAACCGCTGGATATCCGTTTCGAAACATCTCCTGGCGACAAAGCAGCAGCCTTTATTCAGTCGCACGCGCAATACCCGATGACGGCTAAAGGCACCGATGCTATAGGTTTTGAGATTTATCAGGTCGATTTGCAAAAATAATGCTCCCTTCAAACGCCCTGACCGGGGCGTTTTTTCTGTCTGTACTTCCTTTGAGCTATAGCCGCGACTTAAACATGCATTTATAATACATGTTATAAATTCTTTCATTTAACGAGGCTTCATCATGGACTATCGCGACCAACCCCTTGGCGCTCTGGCTGTTGCCATTCCGCGCGCTACACGTCTGTTCCGTCAGTACGATCTCGATTTCTGCTGTGGCGGTAAACAAACCCTGCTACGTGCGGTCACCAAAAAAGAGCTGGATATTGACCTCATCGAACAACAGATTGCTGAGATTGCCCGACAGCCGGATACCTCCACTGACTGGAAAAGCGCACCGCTGGCGCAAATTATCGATTTTATTATTCCACGCTACCACGATCGTCACCGTCAGGAGCTGCCTGAACTGGTTCTGATGGCAGAGAAAGTGGAACGGGTACACGGTGACAAATTACCTTGTCCGCACGGACTGGCAGTTCAGCTGCAACTGATTCTGGAAGAACTGACCAGCCACATGATGAAAGAAGAACAAATTCTGTTCCCGATGATTCGCGGCGGAATGGGCCGTCAGGCTGCCGGTCCGATCTCCGTCATGGAACGTGAGCACGATGATGCGGGACAGATTCTGGAAGAGATCAAACGCCTGACCCATAACGTGACGCCGCCTGAAGGGGCGTGTGTGACCTGGCGGGCACTGTACGCGGGCATCAACGAATTCATCACTGACCTGATGGAGCATATCCATCTGGAAAACAACCTGTTGTTCCCGCGCGCGCTGCGTGGCGAATAAGTCAGGTTTCAGAAACAGAAAAGGGCGCTTATGCGCCCTTTTCTGTTTCTGTTATCCGTAAGGTATTACAGGATTTCCAGCAGCTCAACTTCGAAGATCAGTGCGCTGTAGGGAGGGATGGAAGCCCCTGCGCCACGTTCGCCGTAAGCCAGATTATGCGGGATATACAGTTCCCACTTAGAACCCACCGGCATCAGGGTCAGTGCTTCAATCCAGCCCGCGATAACGCCGTTGACCGGGAACTCCGCCGGCTCGCCACGCTGTACGGAGCTGTCAAACACAGTACCGTCGATCAGTTTACCGGTGTAATGAACACGTACGCGATCCTGACGGCCCGGGATTGAACCTTCGCCCTGGGTGATGACAGAGAATTGCAGACCTGATTCGGTGCTGCTCACGCCTTCACGCTGTGCATTTGCAGTCAGGAATTCCTGACCCTGAACTGCCAGTGCTTCCTGACGTTCACGACGAACAGCATCAGCACGTTCGTGGACTTCACGCAGTGCGCGGTGAACCACATCAACAGGAACGGCTGGCGTATTCCCTTCCAGCGCGTCGCGTAAGCCTGCCAGCAGTGCGTCAGGCTCTAAGCCCTGCAAACCTGATTCCTGCAACTGTTGACCGACCTGCAGGCCGATACCGTAACTTGCCTGCGCTTCTACGCTGTCAAATGAAGGGGTAGTCATGAAATTTCCTTAGCTCTTAAAAATGTCGAAGGCGCAGCATAGCAGCGCAAGGCTTTTGGGTAAAATCCTGTGTGAGGCAACATGACGGCAGACGCAGTTCCTTTCCCTTTTCGGGAAATTTTTCGCATTTGACGCCATTCAGGACATCGTTTGGGTGATATTTGTGCTTTGTCCCTTTCCGCATCAAGCAGTTAAACAGCTATACTAGGCAGCAACAGGCAGTCGACATTACGACAGTTAACAAGAGAGGTCGTCATGGGCAGAATCCCGCCCAGGAGAAGGAAAGCCATCCGTATTTATCAACCCATGTTGAGATCCTGGATTGCCATTATGAAAAGGCCGATGCGAGACACGACAGCACCGCAAAGTGAAAGCGAAAGTGAAATCACTTCTGCGGAAACGGAAACCGGAACATCTGCTGCAACACGCGGCAAAACGCTGTTGAGCAAAATCTGGCATATGAGCGACGATTTCCACTGGATGTCGCCACTGCCGTATGCACATCGTCGCGGCATGATCCTTGCTGCGCTGGTCATCCTGCTGGCATTACTGTGGCCGTATACGCCAGAAAACACCTACGCCCCATCGCAACCGCAACAACCGGCCAGCATCCCGATGCAGGCCGATTTGCGTAACGATCAGGGTCGCACGACACAAATGGCACAACCTGAGCCTGTTCAGCCACAAAGTAATGACAACAGCGGCACATGGCGCAGTTATCAGGTGCAGTCGGGTCAGACGCTGGCGCAGTTGTTCCGCGATAATAATATGGCAGTAAACGACGTATTTTCGATGGCACGGGTAGAAGGGGCGGATAAACCGCTAAGCACCCTGAAGACCGGGCAGGAAGTGAAGATACAGCGTGATGCGCAGGGGGCAGTCATGGCCCTGCAAGTGACAACAGATCAGAATGTTACGGTGACATTTACCCGTCAGCCAGACGGCAGTTTCCAGCGCGGTAACTGATCCCGTTTCTCATCCCTTCCCCTCTGTGCATTTTTCTGACGCAGAAAAGCAAAACGCCGGCACAAGGCCGGCGTTTCACAGGTTTACTTCCGCGTTATTACGCTTCAGCAACCACGATCACGTTCAGTTTAGCGAACACATCGCTGTGTACCTGGAATTCCACTTCGTGGTCACCCGTAGTACGCAGGACGCCGTTCGGCAAACGAACTTCGCTTTTAGCAACTTCAACGCCAGCAGCAGTTACTGCATCAGCAATATCGCGAGTACCGATAGAGCCGAACAGTTTGCCTTCGTCGCCTGATTTAGACGCGATGGTGACTGAACCCAGTTCGTTGATTTTAGTTGCGCGAGCTTCAGCAGCGTTCAGAACGTCAGCCAGTTTGGCTTCCAGTTCTGCACGACGTGCTTCGAAGAACTCAACGTTTTTCTTGGTAGCAGGAACAGCTTTGCCCTGTGGTACCAGGAAGTTACGAGCGTAGCCCGCTTTAACGTTAACTTGATCACCCAGGCTGCCCAGGTTTGCTACTTTATCAAGCAGAATAACTTGCATTACTTTATCCTCTCAAAGTCGTTAATAGACAGTGGCCGATTACTGATGACGATCAGTGTATGGCAACAATGAAAGGTAGCGAGCACGCTTGATGCAACGAGCGAGCTGACGCTGGTATTTTGCACGAGTACCGGTAATACGGCTCGGGACAATTTTACCGCTTTCGGTAATGTAGTTTTTCAGTGTAGCGATGTCTTTGTAATCAATCTCTACAACGCCTTCCGCGGTGAAACGGCAGAACTTGCGACGACGGAAATAACGTGCCATTAGGCTAGTCTCCAGAATCTATCAAATCAATCTGCTCGGCATGTAACACCACTTTATTCAGACCATTGCGCCCTTGATGGCAGCTAATGAATCCGGTAACAGTGAGTTGCGTGCCGACCGTTATACTGTGAGTTAATGCTTGTGACGCTTGTCCACTGACAACCACGGGCATTCTGCACCATGCTTGTCGGTTAAATCCGGCTTCCTGCTGCGACGATTTGTGCTCTAGCACAAACTGGCAGTGTGGAATGCCCGAAGGACTGACTTTACGAATGGGTGTCTTGCACACAGTGCCCGACAACACCAGACGATTCGCCGTCACGGCAATTACTCTTCAGAATCCCCAGCTTCAGCATCATCATTAGCTTCAGCAAAATCTTCACGACGATCACGACGTTCGTCTTTTGCTTTAACCATTGGAGATGCTTCAGTTACCGCGTGTTTAGTACGCATAACCATGCTACGGATAACGGCGTCGTTGAAGCGGAAGTTAGTTTCCAGCTCATCGATCGCTTCCTGCGGAGCTTCAACGTTCAGCAGAACGTAGTGAGCTTTGTGCAGTTTGTTGATCGGGTAAGCCAGTTGACGGCGGCCCCAGTCTTCCAGACGGTGAATCTGACCAGCAGCGTTAGTGATTACTGCACTGTAACGCTCGATCATGCCCGGAACCTGTTCGCTTTGGTCAGGGTGAACCATAAAAACGATTTCGTAATGACGCATCGAATTGCTCCTTACGGATTATTCAGCCTCCTGTCAGGGTCAACCGCGGCCCATGGAAGCAAGGAACGTGTTTGTGTGCGGTCGAAAAAATGACGCGCAATTATATGTACAGCCTGTGGGAAACTCAAGGAGAAAGGCAGATTAATTTCTCTACAGCTTTGCAGCGAAGAAAGCGGTGGCTTCTGCCAGCGCATGAACCGAGACTTTATGCCTGGCGCCAGCCTCAGAAATAAAGGTCAGATTGGCATCCGCGCCACTTTCAGCCAGCTCCTGTCGCAACCGCTGACTTTCGCCAAACGGCACAACGTCATCCTCTTCCCCGTGCCAGACAAACAAAGGAATATCTGCGATTAACGCCGCTTTCCCGCTGATATCAAGACTCAGTAAAGGTGCGATTTCGCGTTCAAACACATCACGCTGCACCATACCACCGGCGTTGTAAGCAGGGAAAAGATGGTGGGATAAATGCGCGAAATAACCGGAGCCCATCAGGTTTGCCGCCGCTTTAATCCACGGGAATTTGACCAGCGCCGCCATGGTGGTCATGCCGCCCATCGAAACGCCACCGACACCTAAACGCTGCGGATCCGCCAGACCCCGTCCGACAAACGCTTCTTTAAGCAAGGCCAGATCATCAATATTGTTCTGTAAAATATGCCAGAAATTCGCCAGACAGCGCTCTTCACTGTGTTCCGCACGTGCGCCGTGCATTAACGCATCAGGCAGGATCACACGAAAACCCGTTTTCGCCAGTGTGTAGCCGAAATACGAGTAAATCTCTTTAGAAGACAGAAAACCATGATAGAAAAAAATCGTCGGGAGTTGCTGCTGATACTGTCCGGCGGGCACGGCGTGGATGATCTGGATCCCGTCTACATCTTCTTCATACATCTCAATCATCGTGTCTTCCCCTGCGCGTTTCGTAAAAATGTCGGCTGCTATGTGCCACGCCATTCTACGGGTCTGAAAAATGGCGACTACAACCTTTTTCGTATGATTTATAACCTGTTATGTCCAGCCCGCTGTTTTGGTCAGATCGACATTAATTCAAATTCATATATTCATTTTTATTTCATTGATTCAGATCAATTTAAATTGAAATAAATAGTTACATTTGAACATTAATCCTTTCCCGTTATCCGCCGTTAGTGCGCTATCAGAAGCTAACGGGAAAAAACCATGAAAAAAGCATCAAAACGTGCATTTCGACGGTGGAGCATTGGCGCAAAACTGGCCAGCATCGCCTCGCTGCTCGTCGGAACCTTATTTATTATTTTCACTTTGTCACTGACGCATTCTGCCGGAAAGCAGGTCAGTGAACTGACCGTTAACGCCATTTCTGAGCAGGTGACCGGCGTGGTGGACATGATAGAAATGTACAACGCCAGCCTGAATGCGGAAGTGGACAGCTATACGCGCCTGTTCAGTCATTTTCTGCCGTCGGATTTCGAACTGGATCCCGCCAGCCCTGTCATGGTGGGCGATCAGTCAGCACCGGTCATTAAAGCAGGCGGTACACCCCTGAATCTCGACAGTAAAATTCCCGATGATTTTCTGGCACGCACCGGTGCAATTTCTACAGTGTTTGCCCGCCGGGGCGATGACTTTATCCGCGTAACCACGTCCCTGAAAAAACAGGATGGCAGCCGCGCTATCGGCACGTTACTCGATAATACCAGCCCGGCTTATGCACAAATTATGGCCGGACAATCCTTCAGCGGACTGGCGACATTATTTGGTAAACAATACATTACCAAATACCAGCCGGTGCGCGATGCGCAGGGCAATGTGATTGGGATTTTGTTCGTGGGTGTCGATATCACGGCAGAATATGCCGATATGCGCCAGAAAATCCTGTCCAAACGTATTGGTGAGAAAGGGTATTTCTTTGTACTGAACAGCGCACCGGGGAAAGATCAGGGGAAATATCTGGTTCATCCGACCGGGGAAGGTAAAACCCCTGCGTGGCCTGACGGCGAGTTACAACAGGTCATGTCGCAGCCAAAAGGCCAGCGCGAATACACGGATGCGGCCAGCCAGCATCAGCAATTTATGGTGTATGCGAATGTTCCGGCCTGGCATTGGGTTGTGGTCGGCAGTACCGATAAAAACAGCCTGATGGAACAGGTCAACAGTACGCGCAATCAGTTTCTGCTGATAAGCCTGCTGGCGCTGGCGTGTTTTGCGGCTCTGTTTATCGGACTGACCCGCAAACTGGTCAGCCGCCCGTTGAGCGAGGTCGTACGCATCGCACAACAGTATGCCAGCGGGGACCTGCGCGCGCGGGCTGAGACGCAGCGCATCGATGAAATTGGTGCACTGATGCATGCCATTGACGGTATCGGTCACGGGCTGGAAAAAATTGTCGACGAGGTACGGCAGGTTTCGTCTGAAATCATGATGAGCACTCAGGGGCTGGCACACGACAGCGAGCAGATCACTCAGCAGATCGGCACACAAGCCAGCAGCCTGGAAGAAACCTCGGCCAGTATGGAGCAGATTACTGCCACCGTTCAGAACACAGCGGACAACGCTACACAGGCCACACAACTGGTGCAACAGACCGATAAAGCGGCCACCGTTGGCGCGGAGGCGGTGAATCAGTCGGTCATGAGCATGGAGGCCATTAAACACGCCTCAACGCGCATCGCGGATATCACGACCGTTATCGAAGGCATCGCCTTCCAGACTAACATTCTGGCCCTGAACGCCGCCGTAGAAGCCGCCAGAGCCGGTGAGCACGGACGCGGATTTGCCGTCGTCGCATCAGAAGTCCGGGCGCTGGCACAGCGCAGTTCCAATGCGGTGAAGGAGATTGAAAATCTGGTCGCGGATTCCCTGGGCAAAGTCGAAGACGGCCATCAGAGTGCGGCCAAAACGCAGGCAAACATGAGCCATATTTTACAGGGCATTAATCAGGTAAAGGTGCTGATGAGCGATATCGATGTGGCGTCGCACGAACAGTCTTCCGGTATTTCGCAGGTAAATATTGCCATTATGCAGATTGGCAAAGCGACGCAGGAGAACGCCACGCTGGTGGAAAATTCACAGCAAACCGTGGCGGCGCTCAGCGAACAAGGCCGCCACCTTTCACAACTGGTCAGCGTCTTTAAAATATCCGAACGCTAGAATGCGGTTCGCGCGGCAATAAACGCCGCGCAGACTCGCCAGCAGACCGGTTAAAGGGCTACACTCATAGTATCGCCCTTTAACCGGATATCACGATGAAATCCCTCCGAATCCCCGCCCTGCTGCTTGTACTGGCGGCGCTTAGCGGTTGCAGTAATCTGATGCAAACCACGCCGGTTGCACCGCCTGCTGCGACGGACAAAGCGCAGGAAATTACCCGCGCGCAGACCTCCACCCTGACCAAAATTGGCAGTATCACGGTCGATGTGATTGGCAGCCCGATGGATGCCGAAGCCGAAATCCAGCGCCGCGCCGATGCTGCAGGTGCTCATTACTACGTGATCATGTTTAACAGCGAAACCATCATTCCCGGCCGCTGGTATTCCCAGGCTACACTTTACCGCTGATTATTCAGCCCCAATCGCGCGGTTAAGTAACAACTGACATAACCGTTCCGGCAACAGCGTTTCGCCGCGCGGATCAAGCACCATGCGGCACCACGCATCTGCCACCGGTGGCGAGGCAAACTCCAGCATTTGCGCCGCTGTCAGCAGGTGACATAGCTGGCCGGTCAGCCAGCGCCCCTGCGCTTCTTCCGGTGTACGCAGCCGTTGTAAAAACTGGCGTGACGCCCGGTCAAAGACACGATTTTGTCCGCGCGCCTGATGCAAAATCTGCTGTACCATGTCCGCACTGGCAGGCAGTTTTTTGAGCGTACGCAGCACATCCAGACACATCACATTCCCTGAGCCCTCCCAGATGCTGTTGACCGGCATTTCGCGGTACAAACGTGGCAATTCACTGTCTTCGCAATAGCCAATACCGCCCAGCACTTCCATCGCCTCTGCCACAAACGGCATCCCCTGACGGCACACTTCAAACTTGGCAGCAGGCGTCAGCAGGCGGCATAACAATTGTTCCGCCGGATTATCCCGTGCGCCGCAAGCGGCAGCCAGACGCATCAGCAGCATCGTCTGCCCTTCAAGATGTAACGCCATCCGGCTGAGGGTCTGACGCATCATTGGCTGTTCGGTTAATGGCTTGCCAAACACCTGTCTCTGAAACGCGTGGTAAAGTGCAACCGACAACGCCCGGCGCATCATGGCATGGCTGCCCAGCGCGCAGTCAAACCGTGTGTGGCCGCCCATTTTCAGGATATGACGAACACCCTCGCCTTCCTCGCCCAGCAACCAGGCTGTGGCGTTTTGAAACTCGACTTCACTGCTGGCGTTCGAGCGGTTACCCAGTTTGTCCTTCAGCCGCTCTATACGGATGGCATTGCGCGTGCCGTCTGGCAATACGCGCGGCAGAAAGAAGCAGGAAAGGCCGCCGTCGGCCTGCGCCAGCACCAGATGTGCATCGCTTTGCGGCACGGAGAAAAACCATTTATGGCCGACCAGATGATAAGGCTTTCCGCTACCGCGGCCTTCCAGCGCTGTCGCCCGCGTGGTGTTACTGAGCACGTCGGAGCCGCCCTGTTTTTCCGTCATGCCCATGCCGATCAGCACGCCTTTCTTCTGATCGCCGGATTGCAGATGCGGATCATAACGGTCAGATAACAGCGGTTTCATCCAGCCACTGAATTCCGGCGGAAGATATTTTTGCAGCAGCGGGATCGCGCCAAATGTCATCGTCACCGGACATAGCGTCCCCGCTTCAACCTGGCCATGAAGAATAAAACGTGCCGCACGCGCCACCACAGAACCGATACGCGCGTCTTCCTGCCACGGTAAATTATGCACACGGTTGGCGATCAGCCCCTGCATCAGCAGATGCCACGCCGGATGGAAACGCACGTCATCAAGACGTTCACCGGTGGTGTCATAACGCAAAAGATCGGGCGGATTGGTATTCGCCAGCCTGCCCAATTCCAGCGATTCCGCAGAGCCTAACTGTTGCCCGAGGGACGCCAGCACATCTGCATCCCATCCCGCCTGCTGACGGGAAACCGCTTCACGCAGCGGCGTATCCGAAAGAAATAAATTGCTGTTGCTCAGCGGCTTGGGTTGATTGAAAACCCGGTGTGTTTCCCAGTCCATCGCCTGCTCCCTTTCATAAAGATATGGCGTAAGTATGGTAAAAAACGGGGAATTAACAGACGGACAGATCACAAACGCGCAAATGCAAACGGGAGCCCTGAGGCTCCCGTTTAATCAGCGAATTATGTAAGCAGCGGATCAATAAACGACAATCAGCTCTTCTTCAGACCGCGCTGACGTACTGCTTCAAACAGGCAAACGCCGGTGGCTACGGAAACGTTCAGGGAAGAAACGCTCCCCGCCATCGGGATGCTGATCAGTTCGTCGCAATGTTCGCGGGTCAGACGGCGCATACCTTCACCTTCTGCACCCATCACCAGCGCCATCGGGCCGGTCATTTTGCTCTGGAACAGGTCATGATCGGCTTCACCCGCCGTGCCGACGATCCAGACATTATGTTCCTGCAATACACGCAACGTACGCGCCAGATTGGTCACGTTGATCAGTGGCACGTTTTCAGCGGCGCCACTGGCGACTTTTTTCGCGGTGGCGTTCAGTTTCGCCGAACGGTCACGCGGAACAATTACCGCGTGGACACCGGCCGCATCCGCAGTACGCAGACAGGCACCCAGATTATGCGGATCCGTTACGCCATCCAGCACCAGCAGGAACGGACAATCGAGACTTTCCAGCAATGCAGGCAGGTCATTTTCCTGATACTGGCGGCCTTCGCGTACACGCGCAATAATCCCCTGATGCACAGCCCCTTCGGATTTCTCATCCAGCCACTGGCGGCTCGCCACCTGGATCACGATACCGCTGGCTTCCAGCTCGTCGATCAGCGGTTTCAGGCGTTTATCGTCACGGCCTTTCAGGATAAAGACCTCCAGAAAGCGTTGCGGATCGTTGTCGAGTAAGGCTTTAACGGAATGAATACCGTAGATAATTTCGCTCATGATGCTCTTTAAAATAGACTTGCGGACAGCAAGCTGTCCGCAATTTAGTAAGGTTACAGACGATTCTATCATAGAAGAATCGTCAGAAAGGATTAGCTGTCAGGCTGCTTTTTCTTCGCGCGTTTGGCTCGGGTGGCCGCCGCAATTTTTGCGGTTTTGTCAGAAGGCTTTTTGACTTTCTTCGGCTTACCGTCTTTACCCACAGCACTGGCCGCTTTCTCTTTCTTCGGTTTAGCCGTTTTCGCGTCATCTTTGCGGAATGCACTGTCCGGCTCAAAGTTCACGTTTTTCTTAGCAGTACGGCGACGGCCCGCATTGGCTGGCGCGGCAGAACGCATGGTACGTTCGCCCCCTTTTTTCGCGCGGTCACGTGCGGTTTTGCCTTCACCCCGTGCTTTGCGGGTGCTGGAAACCAGCGCAAAATCGATTTTACGTTCGTCCATGTGCACGGCTTCAACGCGGATTTCTACCGTATCGCCCAGGCGATAAACCGCGCCGGAGGATTCCCCCACCAGACGCTGGCCGATGTTGTCGTAACGGTAATAATCGTTGTCGAGCGATGACACGTGCACCAGACCGTCAATGAACAGATCGTTGAGGCGCACGAAGAAGCCGAAGCCAGTGACACTGGCGATAATGCCGGTGAAGGTTTCGCCCACGTGATCCTGCATGAAGTCGCACTTCAGCCAGTCAGCGACGTTACGGGTGGCTTCATCCGCACGGCGTTCTGCCATCGAACAATGCTCACCGAGTTGCAACATGTCTTCGTAATCACTGTGCCAGCCGCCGGTTGGCGTCCAGCGATCTTTCAGCGTGCCATGCTCTTTTGCCAGCAGATACTTGATCGCACGGTGCAGTGCCAGATCCGGATAACGACGGATTGGCGACGTAAAGTGCCCGTAAGAAGGCAATGCCAGACCAAAGTGGCCACGGTTTTCCGGATCGTAAATCGCCTGTTTCATCGAACGCAGCAGCATGGTTTGCAGCATCTCGCGGTCAGGACGATCGGCCAGTTCATCCATGATCTGAGCATAATCTTTCGGCTCAGGTTTCATGCCGCCGCCCATCACCAGACCCAGTTCACCCAGCACACTTTTCAGCGCCGAGATATGGTCATCGCTTGGACGGTCATGCACGCGGAACAGGGCCGGTTCGTTATGTTTTTCAACAAAACGCGCGGCAGCAATGTTCGCCATGATCATGCACTCTTCGATCAGTTTGTGGGCATCGTTACGCACCGTCGGTTCGACACGTTCGATACGGCGCTCAGCATTGAAGATGAATTTCGCTTCTTCGGTTTCGAACGCGATACCACCACGTTCTGCACGCGCCTGATCCAATACTTTGTACATGGTGTGCAGTTCAAGCAGATGCTTGACCAGCGGTGAATATTGCTCACGCAGTTCCGGATCACCTTCGATGATGCGCCAGACTTTGTTGTATGTCAGACGCGCGTGAGAGCTCATCACGGCTTCGTAGAATTTGGAGCTGGTCAGCTTACCCTGCGCGGAGATAGTCATCTCACAGACCATACACAGGCGGTCTACCTGCGGGTTCAGGGAACACAGGCCATTAGACAGCACTTCCGGCAGCATCGGTACAACCTGCGACGGGAAATACACCGACGTCGCGCGGCTGCGGGCTTCATCGTCCAGCGCAGTGCCGTGACGGACGTAATAGCTCACGTCGGCGATTGCCACCCATAAGCGCCAGCCACCGCCACGTTTTTTCTCACAGTACACGGCGTCATCGAAATCGCGGGCATCTTCACCATCAATGGTGACCAGCGGCAGACTGCGTAAATCCACGCGGCCTTTTTTCGCTTCTTCCGGCACCTGTTCACTCAGGTCTTCGACCTGTTTCAGAACCTGTGGCGGCCAGACGTGTGGGATTTCATGGGTACGCAGAGCGATATCTACCGCCATGCTGGTACCCATTTTATCGCCGAGCACTTCAACAATTTTACCGACCGCTTTGGTGCGGCGGGTCGGACGCTGTGTCAGCTCGACCACCACCATATATCCCATGCGCGCACCGTTAATGGCATCGGCCGGGATCAGAATATCAAAGCTCAGACGGCTGTCGTCGGGAACCACAAAACCGGCACCGGCATCGGTAAAGTAACGGCCTACAATCTGGCTGGTTTTCGGCACCAGCACACGCACGATGCGCGCTTCACGGCGGCCTTTACGGTCGGTACCGACCGGCTGTGCCAGTACCACGTCACCGTGGATGCACATTTTCATTTGTTCAGCAGAAAGATACACATCGTCTTTCTTTACGCCTTCCAGACGCAGGAAACCGTAACCATCGCGATGACCGATGACCGTGCCTTTCAGCAAGTCCAGACGCTCCGGCAGCGCGTAGCACTGACGGCGGGTAAAGACTAACTGGCCATCACGCTCCATGGCGCGCAGACGGCGACGCAGAGCTTCCAGGGCTTCTTCTCCGGACAGATTCAGTTCGTTACCGATCTCTTCCCGGCTGGCTGGGGTTTCCCGTTTAGCGAGATGTTCCAGAATAAATTCACGGCTGGGAATGGGTGATTCGTATTTTTCTGCTTCTCGTTCCAGGAATGGATCTTGTGACATAGCGGTTCCTCCGTTGTCATCAGCAGTTTGTTGAAAGTCTTTCATTCAACAAGCAATAATTTGTAGAGCGTTGAGTTATCTTTGACCATATCGGCCAGAGTGTACTGATTCAGCTCATCAAGAAAATGTTCTACAGCAGTGTGCAGGACTTGTTTTAGCCGGCATGCAGGCGTGATATGACAAAAGTCGCTGGCGCAATTGACCAGCGAAAGAGGTTCCAGTTCGCGCACCACATCGCCAATGCGAATGGTCTCTGCGGGCTTACCCAGTTTTATACCTCCGTTCTTTCCGCGAACGGCAGTGACCAGACCAGCACGGCTCAGCTGATTAATGATTTTCACCATGTGGTTGCGCGATACACCGTAAACCTCGGTGACCTGCGAAATGTTGGTCATCTGATCGTCCGGCAATGAAGCCATATAAATCAACGCTCTCAAACCATAATCAGTAAAACTCGTTAACTGCACACTTACCTCTGGGTAGCTATTACCCGGTCTTTCCACGTCAGCAATGACAACAGGGTGAAGATGATTGTTTATTATGACACTTTGATGATAAACCAGCCGCGAACTTTGCAGCTAATCATTTAGATAGTGGATGGTTTATGAAAAGTAAACAAGCGAAGGGATTCAGAAAAAAATAAACCGGGCAATTTTGCCCGGTTATGACGTTTTTACGCAATCAGCTCTGGCTGTTATGCGTCAAACGGGTCACGCAGAATCATCGTTTCGCTACGATCCGGGCCAGTAGAGATGATATCAACCGGCACTTCAGTCAGCTCTTCGATACGCTTGATGTAGTTCAGCGCTGCCTGTGGCAGGTTTTCGACTTCTTTCACACCGAAGGTGGTTTCGGTCCAGCCTGGCATAATTTCGTAGATTGGCTCGATACCTTCCCAGCCTTCTGCTGCCAGCGGTGTGGTCGTCATTTCGCGGCCATCAGGCATGCGGTAACCAACACACAGCTTCACTTCTTTCAGACCGTCCAGCACATCCAGTTTGGTCAGACAGAAACCAGACAGGGAGTTGATCTGCACAGAACGACGAACAGCCACGATGTCCAGCCAGCCACAACGGCGGCTACGGCCAGTGGTCGCCCCAAACTCGTTACCTTGCTTACGCAGGAACTCGCCGGTTTCATCAAACAGTTCAGTCGGGAACGGACCTGCACCCACGCGGGTTGAGTAAGCTTTCACGATACCCAGCACGTAATCAACATAACGTGGACCAATACCAGAACCGGTAGCGACGCCGCCAGCAGTGGTGTTGGACGAGGTGACGTACGGATAAGTCCCGTGGTCGATGTCCAGAAGCGTGCCTTGCGCGCCTTCGAACATGATCAGGTCGCCACGCTTGCGCGCGCCATCCAGCAGTTCAGACACGTCAACAACCATTGCCGTCAGGATGTCGGCAATCGCCATCACATCATCCAACGTTTTCTGGAAATCAACGGCTTCGACTTTGTAGTAGTTAACCAGCTGGAAGTTATGGTATTCGATGATTTCTTTCAGCTTGATAGCGAAAGTTTCTTTATTGAAGAGATCGCCTACACGCAGACCGCGACGGGCTACTTTATCTTCATAAGCCGGGCCGATGCCACGACCGGTCGTGCCGATCGCTTTATCGCCACGCGCTTTTTCACGCGCCATGTCGAGGGCGACATGATAAGGCAGGATCAGCGGGCAAGCTTCAGACAGTAACAGACGTTCGCGTACAGGGATGCCACGAGCTTCAAGTTCGCCCATTTCTTTCATTAAGGCGTCCGGAGCCAGAACAACACCGTTGCCGATGATGCTGGTCACGTTTTCACGCAAAATGCCAGACGGAATTAAATGAAGAACGGTTTTTTCACCGTTGATAACCAGAGTGTGACCGGCGTTGTGACCGCCCTGATAGCGCACAACATATTTAGCCCGTTCAGTCAGCAGGTCTACGACCTTGCCTTTCCCTTCATCACCCCATTGAGTGCCGAGTACGACGACGTTCTTACCCATCTCAAGAATCACCAGGTTGCTTAAAAAAGGATTCTAACATCTCATTCTGTGCTTTCCAGCACTTTTAGCACACGTTTGCGGGAAAAATTTTAATTGCGTGCTATCCGTCTCAACGAGACGTGACACGCCCGATGTAACAAACCCTCACCCACCCAGACGACTACGCAACATGTAGTAAATTACGAAGCCTGCGACCACAAGACCCCCACCAAAACGGCGTAAAACCGTGTCCGGAAGATTCGCCAGCGAGAGGATCATTTTTCGCCATGTTTTTGGATATAGCATCGGCCCCAGGCCTTCAAGCACCAAAACTAATGCCAGCGCCAGCCAGATTGTCGCATTCATGATGAATCGTTCTCATTGCATCCCTTCCCCAAAAAGAAGGATTTCAGAAAAGACAAAAGGCCCCAGGAGGGCCTTTTGGAAATTGCAGAAGCAATTATTTATTTTTTTCAGGTGACTTCATGAAGCGGAAGAAATCGCTGTCAGGGCTTAATACCATGACGTCGTTACCGCTCTTGAAGCTGGCCTCGTAAGCACGCAGGCTTCGGATGAATGCATAGAAGTCAGGATCCTGGCTGAAGGCATCAGCAAACAGTTTCGCCGCTTCGGCATCCCCTTCACCACGGGTGATACGGGCAGTACGCTCTGCTTCAGCCACTGTACGGGTTCTTTCGTAATCCGCCGCAGCCTGAATCTTGGTCGCCTCTTCTTTACCCTGAGAGATGTGACGCAATGCCACCGCATTACGTTCAGCACGCATACGATCGTAAATCGCGCTGGACACTTCTTCCGGCAAGTTGATTTGTTTCAGACGTACATCCACCACTTCGATACCCAACGCCGCCATGCTGTTCGGGTTCACCGCAGGTTGTTTGCCTTTGGTTTCCTGCTCAACACGTTTTGCTGCAGAGGCAATCGCATCATCGGCTTCAGTGGTCGCTTCAGGCTCATCGCCTACGCTACCGGTGTTCAGTGCATCGCGAACATCCAGCGTCAGACGGCCCCGGGAATCGGTCACGATGTCTTTAACATCAAGACGACCAATTTCCGAACGCAGACGGTCACTGAATTTACGTTTCAGCAGTATCTCTGCCTGAGATACATCACCACCGCCCGTTGCCAGATAGTAGCGGCTGAAATCACTAATGCGCCATTTCAGGTAAGAATCGACGATTAAGTCTTTCTTCTCGCTGGTGACGAAGCGGTCGGCCTGGTTATCCATAGTCTGGATACGCGCGTCGAGCATTTTAATGGATTCCACGAAAGGAACTTTAAAATGCAGACCCGGCGCATACACCAGCGGTTTGTTATCGCTGTCACGCAGGACTTTACCAAAACGCAGCACGATACCACGCTGACCTTCCTGAACGACAAACAGTGAAGCATAAAGCGCCACCAGCACCACAACGACGATAAGTAAAAATGACTTACGCATTGTTATTCTCTCCCTACGCGAAGTGTATCGTCACGCTGTGCATTTGCACGGCGCTGGTCCATGACACTGCCAGACGAACGGGAACTGCTGTTATCGGCACTGCTTTTGCTGTTACTGCTGGTTAAACCAGGGACGGAAGGCAACAAACCTGTGTCATCATTTTTGCTGGTGTCGTTGGCCGCTGCATTATTTCCGCGCAGCATTTGATCCAGCGGCAAGACCATCAGGTTATTACCTTTATCACTCACCAGCACTTTACGCGTGTGGCTGAGGACTTTTTCCATGGTTTCGATATACAGACGCTCGCGGGTAATTTCCGGCGCGGCTTTATATTCAGGTAACAGTTTGGAGAAGCGGGCCACTTCACCCTGTGCTTCCAGAACCGTACGATCTTTATAGGCTTTAGCATCTTCCAGTAAGCGCTGTGCTTCACCGTTTGCCAGAGGCTGAATCTGGTTCGCGTAAGCTTCTGCTTCACGAATAGACTGTTGCTCTCTTTCACGGGCGGCGATCGCGTTATCGAAGGAAGCTTTCACTTCTTCCGGCGGACGCGCAGTCTGGAAGTTGACGTCCTGAATGGTAATACCCATTTTGTACGGACGAATGGTTTCTTCCAGTACACGTTGAGTATCGCTACGCACGGTGGTACGGCCTTCAGTCAGGATTTTGTCCATCGTGTATTTGCCGATAACGCCACGCAACGCGCTGTCCGTTGCCTGGCTCAGGCTGTCGTCAGGGTTGGCGACGCTGAACAGATAGGCTTCAGGATCTGTTACGCGGTACTGCACGTTCATTTCAACGCGCACAACGTTTTCATCAGACGTCAGCATTACCCCAGACGCGGCCAGCTCACGTACCGCTTCGACGTTGACGGCGCGAACCTGATCGATAAAGGTCGGTTTCCAGTTCAGGCCAGGCTCAACCAGATGGCTGAACTTACCAAAACGGGTCACAACGCCACGCTCGGCTTCTTTAATGGTATAGAAACCTGTCGCCGCCCAGATAACCACCACTGCGGCGACCGCAATGCCGGCAATCCGGCTGCCACTCATTCCGTGACCGGAACCCGTTGGCGCACCATTGTTGCTGTTATTGTTGTTGCCTGAACCCTTTCCACCGAAGCCCCCCAGCTTTTTGCTGAGCTTACGGAAGATATCATCCAGATCAGGTGGCCCCTGATTGCGGCCGCCTTTGTTGTCGTTATTCCCACCAGAATTTCCACCAGAGTTGCCGCTGTTATTATTGCTGCTGCCCCAGGGGTCGCGGTCCTGTCCGTTATTACCGGGCTGATTCCACGCCATGTTATAGCTCCATTATTCTATGATTGGTGTTCTTCAGGCCAAATCAGACAGGCTCTGGTTGCGGACATAGCTTTCCAGTTCCTGCTCTTGTTTGCAGAGGCGGCGCCAGTCAACGATGGGCATTCGCACCATCAGACCAATACTGCCATCCTCTTCAATCCATTCTTTTTCAATGGCCTGAAGCTGGTAAAAACGGCTACGAAGTCGGCCTGCTTCCGGCGGTAAGCACAATTCATGCTGCGCGATTTCGCCAGAGAGTCGCTCCGTTAATGCCTGGAAAAGCAACGGAATACCTTCACCTGTCACGGCGGAAAGCCAGACCCTGACCGGTAAATTCTCCTCGTTGCGATCAATACGCGGGACAAAGTCATCCAGCATATCTATTTTATTCATCACTAACAGCGCAGGAATTTCATCTGCTTCGATCTCTGCCAGCACCGTATTCACCGCGTCAATGTTTTCTTGAACCCGGATGTCCGCTGCGTCAATCACGTGGAGTAACAGAGATGCCTGTCGGGTTTCCTGCAATGTTGCTTTAAAGGCAGCAACCAAATCATGGGGCAGGTGACGAATAAACCCTACGGTGTCCGCCAAAACTGTTTCCCCGACATCTGCCACCATAATACGGCGCAGTGTAGGATCCAGCGTAGCAAACAACTGATTGGCCACGTAAACATCGGCCTGAGTAATACGGTTAAAGAGTGTGGATTTCCCGGCGTTGGTATACCCCACCAAAGACACCGTCGGAATATCTGCACGAACGCGCGAACGGCGACCCTGTTCACGCTGCTTAGCCACTTTTTCAAGACGGCTGAGGATCAAAGTGATTCTGTCCCGCAGCAAACGTCGGTCAGTTTCGAGCTGGGTTTCACCCGGACCACGCGCGCCAATGCCACCACCCTGTCGTTCAAGGTGCGTCCAGCCGCGAACCAGTCGGGTAGCGATGTGGCGTAATTGCGCCAGTTCTACTTGTAACTTACCTTCATGTGTTCGGGCCCGCTGGGCAAAAATATCTAATATCAATCCGGTGCGGTCGACAACGCGACATTCGCATAAGGCTTCCAGGTTTCTTTCCTGGCCGGGAGACAAGGCGTGATCAAACAGGATGACAGAAGCGCCCGTTGCTTTGACGGCATCTGCGATTTCTTGGGCCTTTCCTTCACCGACAAAGTATTTTGGGTGCGGTGCCTTGCGGCTCCCGGTGACGACTTGCAACGCCTCTACACCTGCAGAAGATACCAGCGATTCAAATTCGCTCAGGTCTTCCGTGTCTTTGTCTTGCGAGAAATAGATATGAACCAGTACGGCCTGCTCACCGGCTTCATAACGGTCAAACAAGCTTGCGACCTCTCATTTGGGAAAAATTCGCCAGCCGGGGGTGCATAAGCATAATCGGAATACTTATGAACCCCTTCGTGGTTGACCAACGTTGCGCTTTATTCAGCGTCATCGTTTTCCTGCTGCGGCTGTTGCGCAGACGGAGTGCTACCTTGGTGATAATTGTTGGTGCTGCCCGAACCTGGATTATTGCTATGGTGTGACACCGGGCGGGAAGGCACTACGGTGGAGATAGCGTGTTTATACACCATCTGGCTAACCGTATTTTTTAACAGAATGACAAACTGGTCAAAAGACTCAATCTGGCCTTGCAGCTTAATACCATTCACCAAGTAAATAGAAACCGGAACACGTTCACGACGCAATGCGTTCAGGAACGGATCTTGCAAAGATTGCCCCTTAGCCATTCTATCTTTTCCTTATTAGTTTGTTGTTTGTAACTTTGAGCCTATCGGCTCGAAAATAAATCACATAAAAAATTTGCGCGCTGAGTACTGATCAATTGTACACAATCACCCAACCTATGCACTAACAACCTGAATTACACGGTTTAAGGCCTCTTCTGGCTTCTCAGAATCGAGCCATTCGACACTCTCCCAACCTCGCAACCAGGTCATCTGACGTTTGGCCAGCTGTCGTGTCGCGCAAACACCACGATAAACCATTTCATCGTAATCGAATTCACCAGACAAATATGACCACATCTGGCGATAACCCACACAACGAATGGAAGGCAAATCTGTATGCAAATCGCCCCGGGCTATCAGCGTTCTGACTTCGTCTTCAAAACCATTGGACAACATCTGGCTAAAACGTTCCTCGATCCGCGCATGTAATAGTTCACGTCGGGTCGGCGCAATCGCAAACTGATGTACACGATAGGGTAATGTTTCGCCCGAAATTTTAGTCAGTTCCGTTAAAGTTTTACCCGAAATAAAAAAAACTTCCAGTGCTCTGGACAGTCTCTGTGGATCATTCGGATGAATTCGCATAGCCGCAACGGGATCGATTTCGCGCAACTGGTCATGTAACGCCTCCCAACCCTGTTCTGCAGCCTGCTTTTCAATGCGTTCGCGCACGGCAGGATCAGCCGGTGGCAACGGTGAAAGACCTTCAAGCAATGCCTTGAAATAAAGCATAGTCCCCCCTACCAATAACGGGATCTTATTGCGCGAGGTTATTTCTGCCATTTCACGTAATGCGTCTTTACGAAAGTCAGCCGCTGAATAAGCCACTGTCGGGTCGAGGATATCAATCAACCGGTGCGGTGCATCCGCCAGCTCTTCTGCCGTGGGCTTTGCTGTACCAATATCCATCCCGCGATAAATCAGAGCGGAATCGACACTGATCAGTTCCACTGGCAGGTGTTTCATCAGCGACATCGCCAGTGCTGTTTTACCGGATGCGGTCGGCCCCATAATAAAGATTGCCGGGGGAACTGCGTGTTTTTCTGAATCAGTCATGCTTAAAAGCCGCCAGTGCGGGCCGTAAATCAAGAGGTTGCAAAAGGCCGGACGGGGGCGATTTCACCAATTGCGGGCAAAGACGCTCAACATCCGTGAGTAATTGTATGGCTTGTGAAATCGTCCAGACCTCATGCTCGCAGCCGCAGTGGCGGGCAAACCACATAGCTACCGCATCAGAAGTCACCTCCTGCTGAACAGCAAGGTAACCTAACAGATCAGGTATCAACTTTTGTAAATTTTGTTGGCGTAATGGTAAAGGTACCGCGCGAACCGTCACACGCTGTGACTCACTGAGCATTTCTAAACCAAAATGCTGTAATAACGCCTGATGGCGCGCCAGCACGACGGTTTCTTCTTTCTTCATTGTCAGCTTCAGCGGAATTAATAACGGTTGCGGCCGTAATCCTTCTTCAGGGGGTGTCAGTTGCGCCCATTTCAGCCAGCGATCGGCAACCGGTAATGCCAGTAAGACCAGTTGATTGCCGCGCTCAAGTAACGCATATTCCGCGGAATATACCGTCAGCACGCGCCCGAAACTCTGACTGTGTGATTCCAGCGCCGGTTCCAGTGTACGGGCCGCTGAACCGGCGGGCTTAGCGGGCTGTGCCACAGCAGGGGTCGGTTCCTGTAAGGAAAACGACTCCGGCGCAGGTTGCAGTAAACGGCCATACGCCTTGCTTTCAGAAGGATTGTAAGCCGGTTCGTTGCTGCGAAAAGCAGGATCACGCGGCTGACTGGCTCGTGCGGTTTCAGGAAACACATTGTCACGCGGAGAACTATTTTCCCGCGATGCCGGTACTTTACGTTCTGCCGGCTGCGAGAAATGATTGCCCCCCGCAGCCTGACGGTTTTCCTGCTGCCAGCGCGGCGTATCTTCCTGAAGCTGTGGCTCATCCAGAACGGGCGCGCCCGCCTGCTGCAATACCGACATCACCGCCTGATAAATAAAATCATGTACCAGCCGCGACTGATGGAAGCGTACTTCGTGTTTGGCCGGATGCACGTTCACATCCACCTGATGCGGATCGACATCCAGATAAAGCACATACGCGGGCTGCTGATCGTCTTTGAGCTGATCCTGATACGCCTGGCGGATCGCGTGATTAATCAGGCGATCTTTCATCATGCGGTTGTTCACATAGCAATATTGCATCTCAGTCAGGCTGCGCGAACCAGCAGGATCCGCCACCCAGCCTCGGATCGCCAGATCACCGTGGCTCCATTCCACTTCCAGTGCGTGCTCGACAAACGTCGGGCTGCAAATACTGGCCAGACGGCGGGAGAATTGTGAAGGATCTTTCACCGCGCGATACTGACGGATAAGTTTGCCGTTATGGCTGAGATTGACGGACACGTCAAAGCGCGCCAGTGCGATCCGCCGGACGACTTCATCAATATGGGTGAATTCGGTTTTTTCGGTGCGCATGAATTTGCGGCGGGCGGGCGTGTTGTAGAACAGATCCAGCACCTCAACGGTCGAACCTTGCGGATGCGCCGCCGGTTTAACCGTTACCGTCATGTCGCGCCCTTCGGCGTAGGCCTGCCAGGCTTCATTCTGCTCTGCGGTGCGTGATGTCAGAATCAGGCGCGATACTGAGCTGATACTCGCCAGCGCTTCGCCGCGAAACCCGAGGCTCAGGATAGCTTCCAGATCATCAAGACAGGTGATTTTACTGGTGGCATGACGTGCCAGTGCCAAAGCCAGATCGTCTTTGCCAATCCCACAGCCGTTATCGCGAATGCGGATAAGTTTGGCGCCACCGCGATCGATATCAATATCAATACGGGTCGCACCCGCATCAAGGCTGTTCTCCACCAGTTCCTTCACCACGGAAGCCGGTCTTTCGACAACTTCGCCCGCTGCTATCTGGTTAGCAAGTTGTGGCGGCAGTACCTTGATCGGCATAGCGGCTCCTGTGGCAGCGGTCATTTACCGCCTATGATTGTGGAATAGTTAAGGTTTGGCCGAGCTGTACCTCGCCAGACTTCATATGATTTGCGGTTTTGATGTCGTTCATGCTGACACCATATTTGCTGGCGATCGCCGACAGCGTATCGCCGCGTTTTACTTTATGTTTCGCTGGCTTCTGCGACGTTTTTGCTGTCGAAGCGGGGGCGGCGGTTGTTGAAGATGTGCGGGTTCCCGCAGGGACTTTCAATCGCTGACCGACCCAGACGCCATCTTTTTTCAGCTTGTTGAGATCACGCAGCGCCGCGTTTGTCGTGCCATAGCTGTTCGCGATCCCGGTCAGGGTTTCACCCCGCGTCACTTTATGGATCTGCGTGGCACCGGCTGCACCGGCAGTCACTTCAATCGGGCCAGGCTGATTAGCGGCAGTACTGGCTGTCGCGCTACTGTCTGCCGCCGCTGCTGATGAAGCCAGCAGCGGACGGTTTTCGACCTTTGGGCCGTTTTGTATCGGGTGCGACTGGAAATAATTACGCAGGCCGATGTGGATAGCCCTCGCAATTTTATCCTGGTACGCGCTGCTACCCAGCAGCCGCTCCTCTGTTGAATTGCTGATAAAGCCGGTTTCCACCAGCAGGGAAGGAATATCAGGCGAACGCAACACGCCTAAACTGGCGTGCTCCGGCTTCGCTTTATGCAAAGAGCCCACGGAGCGCAGTTCGCGCAGAACACGGGTCGCGACGTCATAACCCACGCGTTGTGAATGGCCGAACTGTAAATCCAGTACAGCCTGACTCAGATACGGGTCTGAGGCGGTGTTCGCCAGCACATCCCCTGCGCCGCCGAGCAGTTCTGACTGTTTCTCATGTTGTTCCAGCCAGTTACCCATTTCACTGTTAGCACGACGGTTCGACAATACCCAGACTGATGCACCGCGCGCGCTGCGGCTTGGGGCGGCATCAGCGTGAATGGAAACCAGCACATTGGCGTTTTTCTTTCGCGCCACATCGGAACGCCCCATAACGGAAATAAAGTAATCACCGTCACGGGTTAATACCGGCTGGAACATCGGGTCGGCATTCAGAATCGCCTGTAATTTACGGGCAATAGAGATGGTGACATTTTTCTCTTTCAGCCCACCCGCGCCGATTGCGCCCGGATCCTGTCCGCCATGACCGGCGTCAATAGCGACAATAATCCTGCTGTCACTGGTCGACACGGTAGAAGAACGTGAATTATCCGGCGCCACCGTAGTGGCGACGACTTTGGTCTGATCATTGGTAAACGGATTTGATTTCGCGGAAGGCGTAACCATTCTGCCCGCATTTGGCGAGGGCGTATTGGTCCCCACGGCAACCGGTGCACTCCGACGTGCCGGCGCAGAGGCGTTCATGGTCAGCACCACGGTGTACTGGCTGCCGTCTTTCTGTTTTGTGGCGTTGGTTCGGACTTTCTGATTCAGTTCAAATACCAGACGCTGACTCTGCGCATTGGGCGGCGTACTGGCACGCACACGCGTCACCAGATTCTGACCATTGAAATTCAGCGGCAGGCCTTTCATCACGCCGTCCTGACGGATATCCATGACCACACGTTCAGGGTTATGCAACGGAAAAAAAGAGTAATCCGGTGAGCCATCAAACGTAATCGTGACGGTAGATTGCGTAGGACCGTTCGAAACATTGATGTTTTTCATGCCAGCCGCAAAAACCGGCGGGGCCAGCACAGCAAACAGCATCAGCGTCGATAACAACATCGCCGCTGAAAGATAAAGAGAGGTAAAACGTGAGTTCATCGCGTGATCATCCTTGCTGTTGAACACGATGCAGCAATTTAATGCCGGATTCAGAAACCGCCACCAGCTTCGCGGTGCGCCCGGTTCCGGAATAATCCAGCGTCAGTTCAATATCCGGTTCAGGCAAGACACCTGCGCCCTGCTGCGGCCATTCCACCAGACAAATAGCGTCCTGTGCGAAATAATCGCGGATCCCCATAAATTCCAGTTCTTCCGGATCAGCAAGGCGATATAAATCAAAATGATAAACGGCGATTTTTTCCAGCTGATAAGGCTCAACCAGCGTGTAAGTCGGGCTTTTTACAGTGCCCTGATGCCCTAATGCCTGAAGAAATCCCCGGCTAAAGGTTGTTTTCCCGGCTCCCAGGTCGCCATAAAGATGGATAACCGCTGAGCCTTCGCAGGCTTTTGCCAGTGAAGCACCTAGTAACAGCGTTGCCGCTTCGTCGGGTAAAGAGATATTAAGTTGATTCATTCAGTGATATCTATTTCTTGAGGTCTGGATTAACTAACGGGGCAATCACCGCTAAAAGATCAGTTGCCAGCATACCGCGCGTTCCCTGCCGGTGGGCAATTTCGTCTGCGGCAGCGCCATGGACGACTGAGCCTGCGCAGGCCGCATCATATATATTAAGTTTCTGAGCCAGCAATCCGCCAATAATACCAGAAAGTACGTCACCCATGCCGCCGGATGCCATACCGGCATTGCCGACATCCGCTACCGCCATCTCGCCACGTTCACTGGCAATCAGAGTGCCCGCCCCCTTGAGTACCACTACGCCACCATATCGCTGTGTGAGGTTTCTGGCCGAAAGTAAGCGGTCACTCTCAATGTCCTTCACGCTGCAACCCAGCAATCGTGCAGCTTCACCCGGATGAGGCGTCAGTACGCGATTTTGCCGTTTCCGCGGATTGATTGCCAGCAGGTTAAGCGCATCAGCGTCCCATAAGGCCGGTTTGTCCCATTTTGCCACGCGCTCAATCGCCTGTTTGCCCCATTCTTTCTGTCCCAGACCGGGACCGATGACTAACACGTCAGCCCATTCAAGACTCTCATCAAGCGACTCTGCGGTGAGTTCCTGCACCATCAGCTCAGGTCTGGCAGTCAGTAACGGTCCGGCATGTTCTTTGTGAGTGAGTACTCGCACCAGCCCGGCACCGCTACGCAACGCAGCTTCTGAAGCCATACGGATCGCGCCCGCAAAACCGGTATCACCACCTATCACCAGCAACCGTCCGTGTTCACCTTTATGTGAGCAGGGACGTCGCGGGTGCAACCATTGGCCTAGCTGAGTCGCATCCAGCCTCTGTAATGGCGCAAGATGGCCGCCCAGCCAGCTTTCCAGCCCCAGCGCATCGCAGTGTAATTTGCCGGTGTAATCGCGCGCCTGCCCGGTCAGTAAACCGGGTTTCAGGGCGATGAAACTGAGCGTGTGCGTGGCATGCACCGCTTTGCCGGCGGTCTGACCGGTTTGCGCATCAAGCCCCGAAGGAATATCTAAGGAGATCACTGGTAAAGATGCCGAGTTAATGGCGTCAATCAGTCCGTCGTAAGGTGCCCGCGGCGCGGAGGACAAGCCGGTGCCGAGTAAACCATCGATAATCAGATCAGCGTCCTGCGGCCATGCCGAATCCGCAGGGTTAACCGTGCCGCCACTTTTCAGCCAGCCCTCACGCGCCGCTTCCGCTTCTTCTGGCAGCGGCTTACTGCCTGCCACCGCCAGCAGCGTCACGCGTATGCCCGCGTTTTTTGCCAAGCGCGCAACTTCAAAACCGTCGCCACCGTTATTACCGTGGCCGCACAAAATCAGCCAGTGGCGCATTTGCGGAAACTCACGCTGCGCCAGTGAAAAAGCGGCTTTTGCCGCACGTTGCATCAGTGTAAACAGAGAAATCCCCGTTTCCTGCGCCGCCTGGCGTTCAGCCTGTCGCAGCCAGTCAGCAGAAAACACAGAATGTGGTAAACTCGCCTCGTTTCGTTTTTCACGTTGGTTCGTCATGACACTCCCTCTCGATCTCGTTCAACTGGCTCAACATATCAAGCAATGGGGCCAATCGCTAGGCTTCCAGCAGGTGGGCATCTGCGATACAGACTTATCTGCCGAAGAGCCTAAACTGCAAGACTGGCTTGATAAACAATATCATGGCGAGATGGAATGGATGGCGCGCCACGGTATGTTACGCGCGCGCCCGCATGAATTACTGCCCGGCACGCTGCGGGTGATCAGCGTGCGGATGAACTATTTGCCCGCCAAAGCGGCCTTTGCCAAAACCCTGAATAACCCGCAACTCGGCTATGTCAGTCGTTATGCCCTCGGGCGCGACTATCACAAAGTGTTGCGCCAGCGCCTGAAAAAACTCGGCGATATGATTCAGACACATTGCACTGAACACGCTGACCAGACCATCACCTTCCGCCCGTTTGTCGATTCCGCACCGCTGATGGAACGCCCGCTGGCGGCGAAAGCCGGTCTGGGTTGGGTTGGTAAACACTCACTTATCCTTAACCGTGAATCCGGTTCATGGTTCTTTCTCGGCGAACTGCTGATCGATTTGCCTCTGCCCGTCGACCAGCCGCAGGAAGAGAAATGCGGAAAGTGCGTCGCCTGCATCACCACCTGCCCGACAGGTGCCATCGTTGCGCCTTATACCGTTGATGCACGCCGCTGTATTTCCTATCTGACCATCGAACTGGAAGGTGCAATACCGGAAGAATTCCGTCCGCTCATGGGCAACCGCATCTACGGCTGCGATGACTGCCAGCTGATCTGCCCCTGGAATCGTTATTCACAACTGACGGACGAAGAAGATTTCAGTCCGCGCGCCGCACTGCATGCACCAGAGCTGATTGAATTATTTGGCTGGACGGAAGAAAAGTTTTTGCGCATCACGGAAGGTTCGCCGATCCGACGTATCGGACATTTGCGCTGGCTGCGCAATATTGCCGTGGCGCTGGGTAATGCGCCCTACTCAGAAGAGGTACTTAATACATTACAGTCGCGGGAAGGGGAAAATGCGTTGCTGGATGAACATATCAGCTGGGCAATCGCACAGCAGGTAGCCAGAAGGAATGAACATCGGGTAGAAGTGCAATCTTCACAGCAAAAACGCCTGATCCGCGCTGTTGAAAAGGGTCTGCCAAGGGATGCATAACGATTCCCCAAAGCACTTAATTTGAAAAGCGATATTTTCTGTGCATAAAAATAAAAATGCTTTGCCAATCAAGTGCAAAAAAAAGAGCAAGTGATCATCATAACGTTTCGTTATAAATTAATTTTTATTTGAATCAATGAATTAAATTTTAGCAATATGGTGAGCGCAAAAAACGGACAGTTCAAAAAAAAACCTAAACCTGTGGATAAGTCTGTTTAAAACATTACTACAAATCGTGTAATGATCAGGTCATTTATGCACAGAAGATGCAGGAAGAAAGCATTGAGAAATGATTTTGAACTGAAGAAGAAAATTGGAGCGGGAAACGAGACTCGAACTCGCGACCCCGACCTTGGCAAGGTCGTGCTCTACCAACTGAGCTATTCCCGCATTGAGATGTCTGGCATCTGCTGTACTGTCTTTTGCTAAAACGTACAGCCTTTGAAATTTTGGAGCGGGAAACGAGACTCGAACTCGCGACCCCGACCTTGGCAAGGTCGTGCTCTACCAACTGAGCTATTCCCGCGTCGCATGGCACTGCATTTTTTACGTCTTAAATCTTTAAATCTAAACAACTTAAAAATTTGGAGCGGGAAACGAGACTCGAACTCGCGACCCCGACCTTGGCAAGGTCGTGCTCTACCAACTGAGCTATTCCCGCTCTGCGCACGCAACGAAATTCTTCATCGGTACGGGGTGCGCATTATACGAGAAATCCTTTTAGCCGCAAGCCCCTGAAAGCAAAAAAATGAATTTTTCGCTCAAGTGCCGATTAAACCATCAAAGCGGTGAGTTAATCAGCGAAACACAATGATTTCATGCTCCGCAGGCCTTTTTAAAGATTTTTAAAATAATTCTCCTAAATCATTCGAGTTGCAGGAAGGCGGCAAACTCGTTCATCCCAATGAGCTGACATCAGTCAGTGATTCAGGGGAGCGAGTGCAGCCAACGCATCTGCAGCTTGAAGGATGACGGAGATTAAAGATTAATAAAATGCTCGCGGTAGTACGCCAGCTCGGCAACGGATTCACGGATATCATCCAGCGCCTGATGGGTATTTTGCTTCTTAAAACCTGCCAGCACTTCCGGTTTCCAGCGACGCGCCAGTTCCTTGAGCGTACTGACATCCAGATAACGGTAATGGAAATATTCTTCCAGCTCCGGCATGTACTTAAACAGAAAACGTCTGTCCTGACCGACGCTGTTACCGCAAATCGGCGATTTACCCGCAGGTACCCACTCGCGCAGGAACTCGATGGTTTTTTGCTGCGCCGCATTATCATCAAACGGACTGGCTTTGACGCGATCAACCAGACCGCTGCCGGTGTGTGTACGCACATTCCAGTCATCCATCAGCGCCAGTTGAGCGTCAGACTGATGCACTGCCATGACCGGACCTTCGGCCAGAATGTTCAGATGCGCGTCGGTCACCAGCGTCGCAATCTCAATAATACGGTCACGTTCCGGATCCAGACCGGTCATTTCCAGGTCGATCCAAATTAAGTTCGAGTCATTAGCAGCCATGATGTGTCCTGTTACAAAGTAGAGATATAACGGAGTTCTCCGTCATTCGGGCAATTACTATAAAATAGCTGGTATCATAGTCGTTTTGGTCGCACCGAGCGATTAAAGCCAGTCAAGTGAGGCGCAGTGACTAAATCAAAACTGTCTAAAGGGCAACAACGTCGCGTTCAGACTAACCATCAGCGTCGTCTGACCCAGACCGATAAACGCAAAGAACTGGACGATTCTCTGCATGGCGAACCGCAGGACGGTGTCGTTATCAGCCGTTTCGGCATGCATGCGGACGTTGAAGCGGCCGACGGCAGCCAGCACCGTTGCAATATCCGCCGTACCATCCGTTCTCTGGTCACCGGTGACCGCGTCGTATGGCGCGCCGGCGAAAATACCAGTGTGAAAGGCATTGTCGAGGCGGTCCACGAACGAACCTCCGTTCTGACACGCCCGGATTTCTATGATGGCGTCAAACCCATTGCCGCGAACATTGACCAGATCGTCATTGTCTCTGCCATTCTGCCGGAACTGTCGCTCAATATAATTGACCGTTATCTGGTGGCATGCGAAACGGTTGAAGTTGAGCCGCTGATTGTGCTCAACAAAATCGATCTGCTCGACGATGAAGGCCGTAAATTCGTTCAGGGCATGATGGATATCTACCGCAATATCAATTATCGCGTACTCGAAGTGTCGAGCCAGACCGGCGAAGGCATGCCTGCGTTTGAAAAGGCGCTGACTGACCGCATCAGTATTTTCGCCGGTCAGTCCGGCGTGGGAAAATCGAGCCTGCTGAACGCCCTGCTGCCACCGGATGAAAAACAAATTGTGGTGAATGAGGTCTCTGACAACTCAGGTCTGGGTCAACACACCACCACCGCAGCGCGTCTGTATCACTTCCAGCATGGCGGCGATGTTATAGACTCGCCGGGTGTGCGTGAATTCGGTTTATGGCACCTTGCGCCAGAGCAGATCACCCAGGGTTTTGTCGAATTCCGTCCTTTCCTTGGCTACTGCAAATTCCGTGACTGCAAACACGGCAGTGATCCCGGCTGTGCAATCCGTGACGCCGTAGACCGTGGTGAAATAGCCGAAGAACGCTTCGACAACTATCACCGCATTCTGGAAAGCATGGAAGACGTAAAAACACGTAAAAACTTCGACACGCTGTAATGCTAATCAGTTGATTTAATATGTGAATGGCAAACAGGTGACGTTAACGGAAGTTGAACCGTTGATTTCACCCCGTTACAATCCTCCGCCATACAACACTGCGTGACCCTGAACAGAATTTAGGGTCTCCTGCAAAATGGCCGGTAACGCCGGTCATTCATACCATCCAAGAGGTTTTCCCCGTGCTGGACAGTATCAAAATCAAACTTCAATACTTACTTCCTAAACAAGGACTGACCCGTCTGGCGGGCTGGGGAGCAGATAAACGTGCTGCCACGCTGACGCATTGGGTGATCAAAGGGTTTGCGCGTTTTTATAACGTCGACATGAAAGAAGCGCAAAATCCGGATCTTAAATCTTACGCCACGTTTAACGAATTCTTCGTGCGTCCGCTGCGCGATGGCGCGCGTCCGGTGGTCAGCGGTCTCGATATGCTTTGCCTGCCAGCCGACGGCGCAGTCAGCCAGTTAGGGGCAATTACCGATGATAAATTGTTCCAGGCCAAGGGTCATTTTTACAGTTTAGAAGCACTGCTGGCAGGTAACTATCTGCTGGCAGAGCAATTCAAAGACGGCCAGTTTGCCACTATTTATCTGGCACCCCGCGATTATCACCGGGTGCATATGCCGTGCGACGGCGTGCTGCGTGAAATGATTTATGTGCCGGGTGATTTGTTCTCCGTCAACCCGCTGACCGCCGCGAATGTGCCAAATCTGTTCGCCCGTAACGAACGCGTCATCTGCGTTTTTGATACTGAATTCGGGCCGATGGTGCAGATTCTGGTGGGCGCAACGATTGTCGGCAGCATTGAAACCGTCTGGGCAGGCTGCGTCACACCGCCGCGCGAAGGCATCATCAAACGCTGGACTTATCCGGCAGCCGGTGAAGAAGGTGCCATCACGCTGGAAAAAGGTCAGGAAATGGGCCGTTTCAAACTGGGTTCCACAGTGATCAACTTGTTTGCCGCTCATCAAATTCGCTTCATGCCGAATCTGAGCAATGGCACCGTGACCCGCATGGGTGAACCGTTCGCTGAGGCGCTGCGTGCAGCGGCAACGCCGGAACCTGAACCGGAAGCCCCTGCCGGTGTTGCCACGGCCGAACCTCAGGTTCCTAAAGACTTCTGAGTTCGACCTGAACTGATATAAAGAACTGAAAAAAGGATGTGACCGAGTGCGCCTGATCCCTGCCCTGCTGATGAGTTTATTGCTGTCCCTGCCATTGATGGCAGGGGCAGCACCGACTGAAGATCAGCTCAAACAGGAGCTGAAACAGGCGGAAGCCAATAAAGAAATGGCCAATCAGACACAGGTGGTTGAGGCGCTGCAAAGCGCGCTCAACTGGCTGAATGAAGCCAGCGTTTCAGCCGGGCGCACGGCGGAATATCAAAAGGTCATTGATGACTTTCCAAAACTGACGCAGGCCCTGCGCCAGGAATTGCAAAATCAGCCTGACAAACCGCCCGCGCTGAATAACAGTATCTCAACCGCTCAGCTCGAGCAGCAGATCCTGCAAGTCAGCAGCCAGCAACTGGAAGAAACCCGCCAGTTGCGCCAGGAGCAGGACCGTTCCCGCGACATCAGCGACTCACTGAGTTTGATCCCGCAACAGCAATCCGAAGCCCGTAACGCGCTGAGCGACATCGATCAGCGCATACAGGCGGCGACAGCAGCGGCAACCTCCTCTTCTCCGCTGGCGCAGGCACAGCTCAGCGCGCTTCAGGCCGAATCCGCAGCACGCAAAGCCAAGGTTGATGAACTGGAGCTGGCCCAGCTTTCTGCCAATAACCGGCAGGAACTGTCCCGGATGCGCACTGATCTCTACAAAAAGCGCGCCGATTTTCTTGATCAGCAATTACAGACTTTACGCAACACGCTGAATAATCAACGCCAGCAGGAAGCCGAACAGGCGCTGGAAAAAACCGAGTTGCTGGCCGAACAGAGTGGCGAATTGCCGCATTCAATCAGTCAGCAACTACAGTCCAACCGAGAGTTGTCGCTGGCACTGAATCAACAGGCCCAGCGGATGGACCTGATTTCCTCTCAGCAACGTCAGGCCGCTGCGCAAACTCAGCAGGTACGTCAGGCGATTAATACCATTCGAGAACAGGCGCAGTGGCTTGGTGCGTCTAATTTACTTGGCGAAACGCTGAGGGCGCAGGTTGCGCGTCTGCCGGAAATGCCGAAACCGCAGCAGCTTGACCGCGATATGGGCCAGTTACGCGTTCAGCGTCTGCACTATGAAGATTTGCTGGATAAGCAGGCTATTTACCGTCAGGCGCGGCAGGATGACGGCAAGCCGCTAACCGCGGATCAGCAAAAAATTCTGGATGCGCAGTTGCGGACGCAGCGTGAACTGCTCAATTCCCTGCTCTCGGGCTGCGATACCCAAATTCTTGAACTGACTAAGCTGAAAGTGGCAAACAGCCAGTTGGTAGAAGCGCTGAATGACGTACATGACGCCGCCCACCGTTATCTGTTCTGGGTGGCAGACGTCAGCGCGATCGGCATTTCTTACCCGGTGCAGGTCGCACATGACCTGAAACGTCTGGTCTCGCTGGATTCACTGAGCCAGCTTGGCGGTGCGTCCATGATGATGGTCACCAGCAAAGAAACGCTGCTGCCGCTGTTTGGTGCGCTGATCCTGGTGATTATCAGCATCAGTTCCCGCAAGCACTATTACGCATTTCTGGAACGGGCCAGCAGTAAAGTGGGCAAAGTCACACAAGATCATTTCTCACTGACCCTGCGCACTGTGTTCTGGTCGATTCTGGTGGCAATGCCGCTGCCGGTACTGTGGGCCGCGCTGGGCTTCGGGCTGCAAAGCGCGTGGCCGTATCCGATTGCGGTCGCGATAGGCGATGGTGTCACCGCGACCCTGCCGATCCTGTGGGCGTTTATGGTCAGCGCTGCGCTGGCGCATCCCCAGGGACTGTTTGTGGCGCATTTCGGCTGGCCACAACGGGCGGTGTCACGTGCCCTTCGCTATTACGCGCTGTCGATCTGGGTGCTGGTGCCGCTAATTATGGCGCTGATTACCTTCGATAATCTGAATGATCGCGAGTTCTCCAACACGCTGGGGCGCTTGTGCTTTGTCCTGCTTTGTATAGTGGTGGCGCTGGTCACCAACAGCCTGAAACGTGCAGGTATTCCGCTCTATCACGATAAAAAAGGCAACAGCGAAAACGTCATTAATAAGACACTGTGGTGGATGCTGCTTGGGGCGCCCATTATGGCTGCGATGGCCTCGCTGATGGGATATCTCGCGACCTCACAGGCGCTGCTGGCACGTCTGGAAACCTCGGTCGCTATCTGGTTCGTGTTACTGGTAATTTACCACATTATCCGCCGCTGGATGCTGATTCAGCGTCGTCGTATCGCCTTCGAACGCGCCAAGCAGCGTCGGGCGGAAATTCTGAATCAGCGCGCCCGCGGTGAGGACGATGCCCATCAGGTCAGTACCAGTAATGAAGGGACTGTTGAGATTGAAGAACCGGTGGTGGATCTGGATGCCATTTCCGCGCAATCGCTGCGACTGGTGCGTTCCCTGCTGACGTTGATCGCTCTGATCTCGGTGATCTTCCTGTGGTCTGAGATCCACTCGGCCTTCTCGTTCCTGGAAAATATTCATCTCTGGCAGGTTGCCTCTACGGTTCAGGGCGTAGAGAGTATGCAGCCGATCACCCTCGGATCGGTGCTGATCGCCATTCTTGTGCTGATTATCACCACGCAACTGGTGCGTAATCTGCCCGCGCTGCTGGAACTGGCGCTGCTGCAACATCTGGATCTGACGCCGGGAACCGGTTATGCCGTACTGACCGTCACCAAATACGTGTTGTTGCTGATTGGCGGCCTGACGGGCTTCTCGCTGATCGGGATCGAATGGGCAAAACTGCAATGGCTGGTGGCTGCGCTGGGTGTCGGACTGGGCTTTGGTTTACAGGAGATTTTCGCCAACTTTATTTCCGGCCTGATCATCTTGTTTGAAAAACCGATCCGTATCGGCGATACCGTGACGATCCGCAACCTGACCGGCAGCATTACCCGGATCAATACCCGCGCCACAACGATCGCCGACTGGGACCGCAAGGAGATTATCGTGCCGAACAAGGCCTTTATCACCGAGCAGTTCATCAACTGGTCGTTGTCGGATTCCGTGACCCGTGTGGTGCTGACCGTCCCTGCGCCGTCGGAAGCCAACAGTGAAGAAGTGACCGAAATTCTGCTCAGCGCCGCGCACCGCTGTTCGCTGGTGCTGGATATGCCTGCGCCGGAAGCCTATCTGGTGGATCTCCAGCAGGGGATTCAGATTTTCGAGCTGCGTATGCATGCTGCTGAAATGGCACACCGTATGCCGCTGCGCCATGAAATTCACCAGTTGATCCTGGCCGGATTCCGCGAGCATGGCATTACGCTGCCGTTCCCGCCATTCCAGGTGCGTATGGAAACGCTGCACCGCGCGCAAAATGGCAATAACGCGACCTTTACCAGCAGCAGCGGCAGTGGTCGCAGCGGAAACAGTTCGCGCTCACCGGGTGATTTATAAAAGCAAAAAGAAAAAGGCAAAAGAAAAGCAAAAAGGGCAGATCCTTCTGCCCTTTCAGATTATTGACAAAGTCCTGCCCCTGAGGTCAGGGCTGAACAGCAGAATCATGATCAGGCACGCGTCACCGGGAAGGCCAGCACATCACTCAGGCTGGCAGCACCCAGCGCAATCATAATCAGGCGATCAACGCCCAGTGCCACACCGGAACACTCCGGCATACCGTGCTCTAACGCATCCAGCAAATTGTTATCGATCGGATGCTGCGGCAGGCCACGCGCCGCGCGTTTGCGGTTATCCTGTTCGAAACGCTGACGCTGTTCACGGCCATCCGTCAGTTCACGGAAACCATTCGCCAGCTCAATGCCTTTGTAATACACCTCGAAACGCTCGGCCACACGGTGATCTTCCGTGCTGATTTCTGCCAGGGACGCCTGCGTCGCCGGGAAGTGATAAATGAACGTTGGTTTGTCGCGACCAATGTGTGGCTCGACACCCATCGTAAACAACAACTGTAACAAGGTGTCACGATCTTCTTCGGTGTCAGCAATGTTGGATAAATCCAGTTTCGCCGCCGCTTCACGCAGTTCCGTTTTGTCGGCGGATAGCGGATCCACGCCGAGATGGCGGGTAAACGCCTGCTGATAAGACAGGGTTTCAGCGCTATCGCAATCGAGAACCTGCTGGAGTAAATCATCCACTTCATTCATCAGACGGTACATGTCATAACGCGGACGGTACCATTCCAGCATGGTGAACTCCGGATTGTGATGACGTCCGGCTTCTTCATTACGGAAACTGCGTCCCATCTGATAAATCGGCCCGCTGCCCGCTGCCAGCAAACGTTTCATGTGATATTCCGGGCTGGTCATCAGATACAGCGTCATGCCCTCAGCCGCACCCGGCCCGACAAAACGTGTCTCAAACGGTACCAGATGAATGTCGGTCACCGTGGCCTGACTCATCGCTGGCGTTTCCACTTCCAGTACGCCGCGATCGGCAAAGAAACGTCGGATTTCAGCGAGGATAGCCGCACGTTTCAACAAATTGGCGACGGGAGCACTGGGTTGCCAGCTTGCTGTTTCGCTCATGGTGATTTACTCCAAATTCTGAAAAGTCATGCAGTCTACCTGCATCCCCGCAGGCAAACAAATATCTCATTTCGCAAAGCGCAATGCAGAGAAAGCTTAAACCTGCGTTCACATCAAATTACCACTTCTACCCCTTTGGTATAATAATTCCCTTACAAACAATAAGAATATCAGCCACCGGGACAGCGCCTGTATGTCATCGGGGTTCACTAACTCTTCGATTATGAAGAGCTTTTCGCGGGTGTTTCAAACCCGATCTCATTGATGATAGTGGAGGAATGCAGTGCAAACCTTTAACGCCGACATTGCAATTATAGGTGCAGGTGGGGCGGGTTTACGCGCAGCAATAGCCGCAGCGGAAGCCAATCCCAACCTGAATATCGCGTTGATTTCGAAAGTGTACCCAATGCGCAGCCACACGGTCGCTGCCGAAGGCGGGTCTGCCGCCGTGACGCAAGATCACGACAGCTTTGACTTTCACTTCCAGGATACCGTTTCCGGAGGTGACTGGCTGTGTGAGCAGGACGTGGTAGATCATTTCGTTCATCAATGCCCGACTGAAATGGCCCAGCTTGAACTGTGGGGTTGTCCGTGGAGCCGTAAGGATGACGGTTCCGTCAATGTCCGCCGCTTCGGCGGAATGAAGATCGAACGCACATGGTTTGCGGCGGATAAAACCGGTTTCCATATGCTGCACACCCTGTTCCAGACCTCGCTGAAATATCCGCAAATCAAACGATTCGACGAGCATTTCGTTCTCGATATCCTGGTCGATGAAGGCCAGGTGCGCGGCGTGGTTGCCATCAATATGATGGAAGGCACCCGCGTACAAATCCGTGCCAACGCCGTGGTCATGGCGACCGGCGGTGCAGGCCGTGTTTACCGTTACAACACCAACGGCGGCATCGTCACCGGCGACGGCATGGGCATGGCGTTCCGCCACGGCATTCCGTTGCGTGACATGGAATTCGTGCAATATCACCCGACCGGCCTGCCGGGTTCCGGCATTCTGATGACAGAAGGCTGCCGGGGTGAAGGCGGTATTCTGGTCAACAAAGACGGTTACCGTTATCTGCAGGATTACGGCATGGGGCCGGAAACGCCGCTGGGCGAGCCGAAAAATAAATATATGGAACTCGGTCCGCGCGACAAAGTTTCGCAGGCGTTCTGGCACGAATGGCGCGCCGGACGGACCATCGAGACGCCGCGTGGCGACGTGGTGTATCTGGATTTACGTCATCTCGGCGAGAAAAAACTGCGTGAACGCCTGCCGTTCATCTGCGAACTGGCCAAAGCTTACGTTGGCGTCGATCCGATTACGGACCCGATCCCTGTTCGCCCTACCGCGCATTACACCATGGGCGGCATCGAAACTGATGCACAATGCGAAACCCGTATCAAAGGTCTGTTTGCGGTCGGTGAATGTTCATCCGTCGGTCTGCATGGCGCAAACCGTCTCGGCTCAAACTCGCTGGCAGAACTGGTGGTGTTTGGCCGTATGGCAGGTGAAAAAGCGGCAGAACGCGCTGTACAAGCCAAAGACACCGGCAACAACGATGCCCTGGAAGCACAGGTTCGTGATATCGAAAGCCGTGTTGCCGCGCTGATGGCACAGGAAGGCGACGAAAGCTGGGCGGCCATCCGTGACGAAATGGGTCTGGCGATGGAAGAAGGTTGCGGGATTTATCGCACAACCGAGCTGATGCAAAAAACCATTGATAAGCTGGCCGAACTGAAAGAACGCTTCAAACGGGTGAAAATTCAGGATACCTCCAGCGTTTTCAATACCGACCTGTTGTACACCATCGAACTGGGGCATGGCCTGGAAGTGGCAGAATGTATGGCACATTCCGCCCTGCACCGTCGCGAATCACGCGGCGCCCATCAGCGTCTTGATGAAGGCTGTACCGAACGCGATGACGTGAATTTCCTCAAACATACTCTGGCCTTTTATCAGCCAGACTCTGCCCCGCGTCTGGAATATGGCGACGTGAAAATTACCACGCTGCCACCGGCAAAACGCGTGTACGGCGGGGAATCTGAGACTCACGATAAAAAAGATAAGGAGCAATCACGTGGCTAAAATGCGCAGCCTGAAGGTTGAAATCATGCGCTACAACCCGGAAACGGACAGCGCGCCGCATCCGGTGGTGTATGACGTGCCTTTCGATGAAACAACGTCACTGCTCGATGCGCTGGGTTACATCAAAGATCATCTGGCCGCTGACCTTTCCTATCGCTGGTCGTGCCGGATGGCGATCTGCGGCTCCTGCGGCATGATGATCAACAAGGTGCCGAAACTGGCCTGCAAAACCTTCCTGCGGGAATATCCGGAAGGGATGCAGGTGGAAGCGCTGGCGAACTTCCCGGTTGAGCGTGATCTGGTCGTCGACATGACCCATTTTATCGAAAGCCTGGAAGCCATCAAACCTTACATCATCGGCAATACCCGCACGGTTGGCGAAGGTCCGGGTAAGCAAACCCCGGCGCAAATGGAGAAATATCACCAGTTCTCCGGCTGTATCAATTGCGGTTTGTGTTACGCCGCCTGCCCGCAGTTTGGCCTGAATCCGGAATTCATCGGACCGGCCGCTATTACGCTGGCGCATCGCTATAACCTCGATAACCGTGACCACGGCAAGGCACAACGCATGCCGCAGCTTAATGGTCAGAACGGTGTCTGGAGCTGTACGTTCGTCGGATATTGCTCCGAAGTCTGTCCGAAGCACGTCGACCCCGCTGCCGCCATTCAGCAAGGTAAAGTCGAAAGCGCCAAAGACTTCATGATCGCGAGGCTGAGACCGCAATGAGGGAGGACAATATGACAACGCAAAGCACGGGCAGCAAACGTAAACCCTACGTGCATGAGATGAAAGCCAGCTGGTGGAAAAGCTTACCGTTCTACCGTTTTTATATGCTGCGTGAGGGCACGGCGGTTCCGGCTGTGTGGTTCAGTCTCTTACTGCTGGCAGGGGTTTGCTCGTTACGTAACGGGCCTGAAAGCTGGGCAGGTTTTGTGAATTTTCTGCAAAATCCGGTGGTCTTGCTGATTAATCTGATCGCCCTGCTTGCCGCTTTATTGCATACCAAAACCTGGTTCGAACTGGCACCGAAAGCCTCCATCGTTGTGGTAAAAGGCAAAAAGATGGGGCCGGAACCGGTGATTGCCGGTTTCTGGGGCGTGACGATCGTCGTGACGCTGGTTGTTCTCGTTATCGCACTGTTTCTTTAAGGAGGCGACATGAAAAATACTCTTCCTAAACGTTCAGACGAGCCGGTGTTCTGGGGATTGTTTGGTGCGGGCGGTATGTGGAGCGCGATTTTCGCGCCGGTGATGATTCTGCTGGTATGCTTCCTGTTGCCACTGGGTTTCTTCCCCGGTGACGCACTGAGTTATCCGCGCGTACTGGCATTTGCACAGAGCGGGATCGGGCGTCTGTTCCTGCTGCTGATGATCGTGCTGCCTCTGTGGTGCGGTCTTCACCGGATCCATCACTGCATGCACGACCTGAAGATCCACGTTCCGGCCGGAAAATGGGTGTTCTACGGACTGGCGACGATCTTAAGTATCGTCACCCTTATCGTGCTGATCCGCCTCTGATCCGCAGAGATCTGACTTTCCAGCGGCCATCTCTCTGGCCGCTGTTTTCATTCTTTATCCGCAGGTTTTCCCTTTTTCTTTTTTGTTACCTACACTTAGAGAACATACTAAGGAAGGAAACTCTATGCGTATCTGGTCAAAGCTCAGCGTTATCATCACAGCACTTCTGTCGGTCGCGTGCAGCGTAACGCCGCCTGCTGACGTCAAAGTCGTCAATAATTTCGAACTCACCCGCTATCTCGGTACCTGGTATGAAGTCGCCAGACTGGACCATAGTTTTGAAAGCGGTCTGGAACGCGTTACCGCCAATTACAGCCTGCGCGATGATGGCGGCGTAAAAGTGATTAATCGCGGGTTTAATCCGCAGAAGAATAAATGGCAGGAAAGTGAAGGCAAAGGTTACTTCACCGGATCGCCGGCGCGGGCGGCGCTCAAGGTGTCATTCTTCGGCCCGTTCTATGGCGGCTATAACGTCATTGAACTGGATAAAGATTATCGCTACGCGCTGGTCTGCGGGCCGGATAAAAGCTATCTGTGGATCCTGTCACGTACACCGACGCTGGATGACAGCGTAAAACAACAACTTCTGCAAACAGCGCAGCAGTACGGGTTTGATACCAGCAAACTGGTATGGGTGAAACAACCCTGATTTTTACATCCTAAAACGCGTGCCATAAAAACAACACTGCCTGCATCAACGTGCAGGCAGACATCAGTTTACTTAACGTTATTCGCCCGCTATTGCGCGCTTTTCTGAATTGCCTGCCCACCCGCAGACACATCTTCACCCACGCCACGCGTGGTATTGCAGGCAGTTAACGCAGAAGACAGAACAAGAACAGACAAGATAGCGAGGATACTTTTCTTCAGCATATAAATTTCCTTCCTATAAGAGAATGTAAAGTACGACACTTTTAGTGTAGCTAACTTTCTGGATATAGAAGGGATAAGGCAGGATTTTAGGACATTTGGTAAAACGAGGCTGAAGGGATCAGCCTGCTTTGGAAATCGCGCCACCCAGATGCTGGATGTCTTCACCGAAACCATGAACCGTGTTGCAGCCGGATAACGAAGCCAGCAACATCACTGAAACCACGATAAACATCATCTTCTTCAACATGGTAAACATAATCCCATTCAACAAGTTGGGGCCGGAAAGCTGCGACAGGCATTCACCTGCGGCAGCTTTCATCCGGCGTAATAAGTATTGAGAACTTATTTAACGCGGGAAACGTATTCGCCAGAGCGGGTGTCACAACGGACGATTTCGCCGATCTGCACGAATAATGGCACTTTAACCACAGCGCCGGTGCTCAGGGTTGCAGGCTTGCCGCCTGTACCTGCGGTATCACCTTTCAGGCCCGGATCGGTATCAACAACTTCAGCTTCGATAAAGTTCGGTGGCTGAACAGCGATAGGACGGCCATCCCACAGCGTCACGATACATTCTGCGTTGTCCTGCAGCCATTTAGAGGCGTCGGAAACAGTTTTCTCTTCAACCTGATGCTGTTCGAAAGTCTCAGGGTGCATGAAGTGATAGAACTCACCGTCGTTGTAGAGGTAGTTCATATTGGTATCTACAACATCTGCGCCTTCGCACGAGTCGGTAGATTTGAAGGTTTTTTCTACACGGGAACCGGTCAGCAGACGACGCATTTTAACGCGTGCGAAAGCCTGGCCTTTGCCTGGTTTTACGAATTCGCTGGATTCGATAGCGTAAGGCTCGCCCTCGAACATGATTTTAAGACCCGGACGGAAATCGTTGCTAGAATAAGTCGCCATGATGGCCCTCTAATTTTAAACTGGTATTAGCCAAAAAAATGGCAAACATTGTAACCCTAAACGCGCCATTTAGAGAAGATTGGTTGTATCAACTCGGCGATGTTATCACTGACCCGGATGAACTGCTTACTCTTCTGGCACTTAACGACAATGCAGAACTGCAAAATGGGCGTGAAGCCCGTCGTTTGTTCCCGCTTCGTGTACCCCGCGCCTTTGTGGCACGCATGCAGCCGGGCGATCCACAGGATCCTTTATTGCTTCAGGTATTAACCGCACGCGAGGAATTTATCGCCGCGCCGGGCTTTACCACCGACCCGCTTGATGAACAACGTAGCGTTGTTCCGGGTCTGTTGCACAAGTATAGCAATCGCGCCCTGTTACTGGTGAAAGGCGGATGTGCGGTAAATTGCCGCTACTGTTTCCGCCGTCATTTTCCCTATCAGGACAACCAGGGAAATAAGGCCAACTGGGTTCAGGCGCTGGATTATATCCGCACACGCCCGGAACTCGATGAAATTATTTTCTCCGGCGGCGATCCGCTGATGGCAAAAGATCATGAACTCGACTGGTTGATCGGTGAACTCGAAGGGATCGCACACATTAAGCGGCTGCGTATTCATACCCGTTTGCCCGTTGTTATTCCCGCACGTATCACGGATAACTTGTGCCAGCGCCTTGAAAAATCACGCCTTCAGGTATTGATGGTGACACATATCAATCACGCCAATGAGATTGATAATGCATTGCGCGCCAGCATGGCGAAGTTGAAACACCATGGCGTGACGCTGCTCAATCAGAGCGTGTTGTTGCGTGGGGTAAATGATTCTGCCGATGTACTTGCTGCACTGAGCAACGCGCTGTTTGAGGCGGGTATTTTACCTTATTACATCCACGTGCTGGATAAAGTACAAGGTGCGGCGCATTTCATGGTGAACGACGACGAAGCGCGCGTCATCATGAAAGGGCTGATGAGTAAGGTGTCAGGTTATATGGTACCGAAACTGACCCGCGAGATTGGCGGTGAGCCGAGCAAAACCCTATTGGATTTGCGACTGAAGCAGTCATAACAGACTAATCTACCCCAAAATAATTCACGTTGCAGGAAGGCGGCAAGTGATGGAGTCCCGATGAACATACTCAGGTAAGTGATTCGGGTGACTGAACGTCGCCAACGTGCCTGCAGCTTGAAGTATGAAAGGGGAATGCAAAAAGGGATGCCATTGGCATCCCTTTAGTATTTTTATCGCTCAGGCGACTATGGGCACTTATAAACCTGACCGACCATTTTGCTGTCAACCGGAGCAAAGCTGGACAGGAAGTTCTGGGACGGGCTGTTTGCACCATAAATGGTGTTGCCGCCCATGGCTGCCGCTTTGTTACGCAGGTCATTCGCGGCGCCACGCATGGAGCTGCCGTCACCACCGGTGCCGGAGAACCAGTTGCTTTGGGCACCGGTGACTTCACCCAGTAACTGACAATTTGCGCCTGGTTTATCGTCCGTGAATTTCACCTGCTGGCCCGCTGCATCCAGTTGATGAGTGGTACTGCACCCGGCGAGCAGCGCGATAGCTGACAGGCCCAGTAACATTTTAATCCGCATCACTTTCCCCATTTGTTTTTGTAATCACATAAAGCCTATCAGAAAACACCTGGCTCTCTTAGGCATCCGCTGCCACGCATACCCAAGTTTACGCTATCGGTAAAAATCCGAAACCCACGCAGAAACGAGTCTACACGTTAAAGGGTGGAGACAATGAGAGTTATCTTACTGAACCTGATAAAAAAGGGTCAAATAAAAAAACCCGGCCTTTTCAGACCGGGTTTCTTCAGTACGTGAATTCAGGAGCAAAAAACTCGCTGATTTCGCATACCCGCGGATGAACGCAGGGGGGATGATTACATCATGCCGCCCATGCCGCCCATTCCACCCATACCGCCAGCACCGCCCATATCGACTTTATCGTCTTTCGGCAGGTCGGTGATCATGCACTCGGTGGTGATCATCAGGCCAGCTACAGAAGACGCGTACTGCAGAGCAGAACGGGTTACTTTAGTTGGATCCAGGATACCCATTGCGATCATGTCGCCGTATTCTTCGGTATAAGCGTTGTAACCGAAGCTGCCTTCGCCCGCTTTCACTTTGTTTGCGATAACAGAGGCTTCTTCACCGGCGTTGACTACGATCTGACGCAGTGGAGACTCCATCGCGCGCAGCGCAACACGGATACCCACGTTCTGGTCATCGTTGTCGCCAGTCAGGTTAGCCAGAGTGTGAGCAACACGCACCAGCGCCACGCCACCACCAGCAACCACGCCTTCTTCTACCGCAGCACGGGTTGCGTGCAGGGCATCTTCAACGCGAGCTTTCTTCTCTTTCATTTCAACTTCAGTCGCTGCGCCCACTTTCAGAACGGCTACGCCGCCTGCCAGTTTAGCCACACGCTCTTGCAGTTTTTCACGATCGTAATCAGAAGTTGCTTCTTCAATCTGCTGACGGATCTGAGAAACACGGCCCTGAATGGTTGCTTCTTCGCCAACGCCATCGATGATGATGGTAGTGTCTTTGTTGATAACAACACGTTTAGCCTGACCCATATCTTCCAGGGTGGCTTTTTCCAGTTCCAGACCGATCTCTTCAGAGATAACAGTACCGCCAGTCAGGGTTGCGATGTCTTGCAGCATAGCTTTACGACGGTCGCCGAAGCCTGGTGCTTTAACCGCAGCCACTTTCACGATGCCACGCATAGTGTTCACAACCAGAGTCGCCAGGGCTTCGCCTTCAACGTCTTCAGCAATGATCAGCAGTGGTTTACCGGCTTTAGCAACGGCTTCCAGTACTGGCAGCATTTCGCGGATGTTAGAAATTTTCTTATCAGCCAGCAGGATGAACGGGCTTTCCAGTTCGATTGAACCGGTTTCTGGTTTGTTGATGAAGTAAGGAGACAGGTAACCGCGGTCAAACTGCATACCTTCAACCACATCCAGCTCGTCTTGCAGACCGGTGCCTTCTTCAACAGTGATGACGCCTTCTTTGCCCACTTTTTCCATAGCTTCAGCGATCAGTTTACCGACAGTTTCATCGGAGTTAGCAGAGATGGTACCCACTTGTGCAATGGCTTTAGAGTCAGAGCAAGGGACAGATAATTTTTTCAGTTCTTCAACCGCAGCAATAACAGCTTTGTCGATACCACGTTTCAGATCCATCGGGTTCATGCCCGCTGCAACAGCTTTCAGGCCTTCAGTGATGATTGCCTGCGCCAGAACGGTTGCGGTAGTGGTACCGTCACCCGCTGCATCGTTCGCTTTGGACGCGACTTCTTTCACCATCTGTGCGCCCATGTTTTCGAACTTGTCTTCCAGTTCGATTTCACGCGCAACGGACACGCCGTCTTTAGTGATGGTTGGTGCGCCGAAAGATTTGTCCAAAACCACGTTGCGGCCTTTAGGGCCCAGGGTCACTTTTACTGCATCAGCAAGGATGTTTACGCCACGCAGCATTTTCACACGGGCGTCGTTACCGAATTTTACTTCTTTAGCTGCCATTTTTAATTTCCCTTAAATTCGTTCTGTTCAGAAAAAAGTGGGTCGGGGGACAATCAGGCTTCAACAATGGCCAGAATGTCGCTCTCGGACATGATCAACACTTCTTCATTGTCGATCTTCTCAGCTTTCACGCCGTAACCGTCGTTGAAAATGACGATGTCGCCAACTTTCACGTCCAGCGCTTTCACTTCACCGTTTTCCAGAATGCGACCATGGCCGACAGCCAGGATTTCGCCACGGGTAGATTTACCCGCAGCTGAGCCAGTCAGAACGATGCCGCCAGCGGATTTAGATTCAACTTCTTTACGCTTGACGATAACGCGGTCATGCAATGGACGAATTTTCATTGATAACTCTCCTGTGAGCGGGTCCATATCTATTTTTAGGGTTGAATGCCCGGCAAAGCTTGCCCGGCCTCGTGGTTTGTTTAATGGGGGCGATACACAGCCCTTCAAGGGGAAGAACAGAAAAAAATTTTGCTTTTTCTTTCAATGCTCCGGTCGCTAAAAATCGGCCTTCGCCGTGCTTCCCAACAATTTTTTAACAATCAAGGCCACAGAGATTAGCGATCACGGTGCTCTGTGTCGTCATCTTTTTTAGGTGAAACCAGACGTTCCTGTGTTTCATCCGTCCGCTGGAACTCACCATCAAAGGTATTTCCGGTTGGCGCACTGCTTCCCCAGTTGCCGCCGGAACGCACAATGTTCAGGTGCGGCATCAGTTTAAGCGTCAGTCGTTTCTGAATGGGTGGCAGCAGGAGCAGCAAACCGAGGAAATCAGTAAAGAAGCCCGGTACCAGCAGCAGGAAGCCGGCAATCACCAGCGAAACACTTTTGACCATCTCGGCCGCCGGGCTTTCCCCGACCGCCAGTTTTTGCTGCAACTGCATAAAGGTTTTCATGCCCTGATTCTTCACCAGGGAGACACCCACGCAAGAGGTAAAGACAACCAGCAACAGCGTTGTTGCCACGCCAACCACCGCAGCCACCTTAATAAATAAGGTGATTTCAATGTAAGCCAGCAGGAATAACAGTAGTAACGGTAACCAGCGCACCGCATTCTCCTTGTAATTTGGCTCCGCAAGCGCTGTCGCAGCGACATTCCAGACCCTGAATAAGTGCCTGCTCGGGATCTTTGCTATCAAAGAAATGCAGGCTGACTACACTGAGATGGTGCTCATCCATCATGATTTCAAGCATCAGACCTGATTTAATTGAGCAGGTAAATGAATTGTGAGAATTCTCACAGATACTAAAAACTTGCACAGTAATAGGGCAGGATAGTGATCTTAGTACGTGCAATTCGTCTGAAGCAGCATATGATCGCCTTCGTAGCCAAAACAACGGTTGATCGTTTTAAATTCACCACAGTAAGTAACATAATTTTAAACATCGCATAACGCTTTAGTACCGAAGAGAAGGTTCTCATGTCAAACACCATTCGTATCGAGGAAGACCTGCTGGGCACGCGCGAAGTACCGGCAGAAGCTTATTACGGCATTCACACCCTGCGGGCGATTGAAAACTTCTATATCAGCAACACCAAGATCAGTGATGTCCCTGAGTTTGTTCGTGGCATGGTGATGGTGAAAAAAGCGGCGGCTCTGGCTAATAAAGAGTTGCGTACCATCCCACGCCATATTGCGGATATCATTATTCAGGCGTGCGACGAAGTGCTTGATAAAGGCAAATGCATGGACCAGTTCCCTATCGACGTCTATCAGGGCGGCGCGGGAACCTCGGTAAATATGAACACGAATGAAGTGCTGGCGAACATCGGTCTTGAACTGATGGGACACCAGAAAGGCGATTATCAGTTCCTCAATCCAAACGATCATCTGAACAAATGCCAGTCCACCAATGATGCCTACCCGACCGGTTTTCGTATCGCCGTGTATGCGTCCTTGCTGAAGCTGGTTGATGCCATTTCCCAGTTGGGCGACGGTTTTGAGCGTAAAGCGAAAGAATTCGAAAACATCATCAAGATGGGCCGCACACAATTGCAGGACGCCGTTCCGATGACGCTCGGTCAGGAATTCCACGCGTTTAACGTGCTGCTCAAAGAAGAAACCCGCAACCTGATGCGTACCGGCGAATTACTGCTGGAAGTGAACCTCGGCGCGACGGCAATCGGTACCCGCCTGAATACGCCGGAAGGTTATCAGCAACTGGCGGTAGAAAAACTGGCAGAAGTCAGCAATCTGGCCTGCGTACCGGCTGAAGACCTGATTGAAGCGACGTCGGACTGTGGCGCATACGTGATGGTCCACAGCTCGCTGAAACGTCTGGCCGTGAAGCTTTCTAAAATCTGTAACGACCTGCGTCTGCTCTCTTCCGGACCGCGCGCAGGTCTGAACGAAATCAACCTGCCGGAATTGCAGGCGGGTTCTTCTATCATGCCAGCCAAAGTGAACCCGGTGATCCCTGAAGTAGTGAATCAGGTATGTTTTAAGGTCATCGGTAACGACGTTTGCGTCACCATGGCGGCAGAAGCAGGCCAGCTCCAGCTGAACGTGATGGAACCGGTAATTGGCCAGGCGATGTTTGAGTCAGTGCATATCCTGACTAACGCCTGCTACAATCTGCTCGAAAAATGTATCAATGGCATTACAGCGAACAAAGAAGTGTGTGAGTTCTACGTTTTCAACTCTATCGGCATCGTCACCTACCTTAACCCGTTCATCGGCCACCACAATGGCGATATCGTCGGCAAGATTTGTGCTGAAACCGGTAAGAGCGTCAGGGAAGTGGTGCTCGAGCGCGGCCTGCTGACGGAGGCAGAACTGGATGACATTTTCTCTATCGAAAACCTGAAACATCCGGCTTACAAAGCCAAACGCTATACCGATGAAAATGAACAGTAACAGACTCAAATACTGACCTTTTAAAGGCTCGTTGTTCTGCAGAACAGCGGGCCTTTTTACTTTGCACGACACAACAATTACACAACAATTAATTATCAATTCCTTAAGGAGTGCTGGGAATATGGACGGACAACCATGTTAATTATCGAATTTATTATTGTACTGGCGGCGATTTTCCTCGGCGCGCGCTTAGGCGGCATCGGCATTGGTTTCGCCGGCGGGCTTGGCGTTCTGGTGCTCGCACTGATAGGCGTTAAACCGGGAACCATCCCTTTTGATGTCATCTCCATCATCATGGCGGTGATCGCTGCGATCTCGACCATGCAGGTGGCAGGCGGGATGGATTATCTGGTGCAACAAACCGAAAAACTGCTGCGGCGCAATCCTAAACACATCACCCTCCTCGCGCCCATCGTTACCTATTTTCTGACGATTATGGCGGGCACCGGCAACATCTCACTGTCGGCGTTACCGGTCATTGCTGAAGTAGCTAAAGAACAGGGCATTAAGCCTTGTCGTCCGCTCTCGACAGCCGTGGTCGCCGCGCAAATAGCGATCACCGCCTCGCCGATTTCGGCCGCCGTAGTGTATATGGCGTCCACCATGGAAGGTCATGGTGTCAGTTATCTGCATCTGCTGATGGTGATGATCCCGGCCACGCTGGCCGCCGTGATCCTGATGTCGCTGATTGTCAGCTGGTGCTTTGACTCAAAGCTGTCCAATGACCCGGTTTATCTCAAACGGTATGAAGAAGGTCTTATCCAACTGCGGGGCGATAAAGTGCCGGAGATCAAACGCGGCGCCAAACTCTCGGTGCTGCTGTTCCTGCTCGGCGTACTGACGGTGGTCGCTTATGCAGTCATTAACAGCCCGAGCCTGGGCTGGGTCGCGCAACCGGTGATGACCACCAACAGCGCTATCCTGATTATCATGCTCAGTGTCGCCACATTAATCACCTTGCTGTGCAGTATTGATACCGACGCCATTCTGACCTCCAGCACGTTCAAGTCCGGCATGAGCGCCTGTATTTGTATCCTCGGTGTAGCCTGGCTGGGTGACACCTTTGTGCAGGCCAATCTCGGCTGGATCAAAGAAACGGCAGGCGGCCTGATCCAGGCGCATCCGTGGTTGCTGGCGGTGATTTTCTTCTTCAGTTCGGCGCTGTTGTATTCGCAGGCAGCGACGACCAAAGCCCTGCTGCCGATGGCGCTGGCGCTGAGTGTGTCGCCGCTGACAGCCGTGGGATCCTTTGCGGCCGTTTCTGGCTTATTCATTCTGCCAACTTACCCGACGCTGGTGGCTGCCGTGCAAATGGATGACACCGGCACGACCCGCATCGGACGCTTCGTCTTCAACCACCCGTTCTTTATCCCCGGCACCATCGGCGTGTTCCTGGCGGTACTTTTCGGATTTGGTTTCGGCAGTATTATTCTCTGACAGTTTTTCCGGGGGCTGCGGCCCCCGTTAAGCACAGCGGGGCTTTCTGCTCTGCGATCGCTCAGGGTATACTCACAGTTCATCAACGCGTTATGGCATGACGCCGTGCGCATCTTCTGTCGGTTCACTCAGTGGCTGTTCATCTGCCGCGACAAAGAGAATTTTACTCCGCATGGATCACCGCATTTTTCGACTCTTCTTTCTGCTTTGCAGCCTGTGCCTTTTGCCGTTTCAGGCCAATGCTTCTCTATTTGGCAAACCCGCCGTGGCGCAGTTTGTGCCCGTCGATCAGGCATTCAGTTTTGATTTCCGGCAGCAAGGTCACGACCTTAAACTGAACTGGCAAATCCGCGACGGCTATTATTTGTATCGCAGCAAAATTGAACTGGAACCGAAGAATGCCCGGCTGGCGGCATTCCTGATGCCAAAAGGACGCGATCATCATGATGAGTTTTTCGGTGACAGCGAAGTTTATGAGAATGCCCTGAGCCTGACGGTTCCGTTACGACAGGCTGGTGCTGATGCGACCGTTCGCGTGACTTATCAGGGATGCGCCGCCGCAGGCTTCTGCTATCCGCCGGAAACCCGCGAAGTACCGCTGAGTGCCGTCACCGAACTCTCCCCTCTCAGCACGCCTGCCACAGATACCGCACCGGTTATCGCGACGCCAGAAAAGCAATCCACACCACTGCCATTTTCTCCGCTGTGGGCATTACTGATCGGCATCGGTATTGCCTTTACGCCTTGTGTGCTGCCGATGTATCCGCTGATTTCCGGCATCATTCTCGGGCGTCAGCGCCCTCACAGCATGAAACGCATTTTCATGCTGTCGCTGTTTTACGTGCAGGGTATGGCGTTGACGTACACACTGCTCGGCATGGTCGTCGCAGCAGCAGGTTTACAGTTTCAGGCCGCGTTGCAAAGCCCGTGGGTACTGATCGTCCTGTCGGTGATGTTCATTGCGCTGGCGTTGTCGATGTTGGGTGCCTTCAGCCTGCAACTCCCTTCCTCGGTGCAGACCCGTCTGGCGCTATGGAGTAATGGACAAAAAGGCGGCTCACTGCCCGGCGTCTTTATCATGGGCGCACTCGCCGGATTGATTTGTTCGCCCTGCACCACCGCGCCGCTCAGTGCGATCCTGCTGTATATCGCCCAAAGCGGCAATCTGCTGGCCGGTGCGGGCACGTTGTATCTGTATGCGCTGGGCATGGGCATCCCGCTTATTATCGTCACGATGTTCGGCAATAAATTGCTGCCCCGCAGCGGACCGTGGATGCAATATGTCAAAGAAGGATTTGGTTTTGTCATTCTGGCGCTGCCGGTATTCCTGCTCGAACGTGTGACAGGCGATATCTGGGGGCTTCGTTTGTGGAGTCTGCTCGGCGTAGCTTTCTTCGGCTGGGCCTTGTTACTCAGCCTGAAAAGTCAGCATGGCATGGTGCGCATCCTGCAAATTGCGTTTCTTGCTGCGGTGCTGATCGTCAGCCGTCCCTTGCAGGACTGGGCATTTGCGCCAGCCGGTAATACGATGGCACAGACGCATGCACTCAATTTCCAGAAGATCCATAACGTCGCGGAGCTGGATACGGCCCTTCAGGGCGCGCAGGGAAAACGTATCATGCTGGATTTGTACGCCGACTGGTGCGTGGCTTGTAAAGAATTTGAAAAATATACCTTCTCAGCGTCAGAAGTGCAGAATGAACTGTCGGACACTGTATTGCTGCAGGCAGATGTCACCCAAAATTCTCCTGAGCAGAAGGCGTTGTTAGCACGTCTGAATGTTCTTGGCCTGCCGACGATTATATTCTTCGGGCCGGATGGTCATGAGTTGCCACAATCACGGGTGACGGGTTTTATGGATGCAGCGGAGTTCAGCGCGCATTTGCAGAAAGTCCACCCGTAAACGACACTACATTTTGAAGTACGCGAATTGTGAGGAGGCAAACGTGCTACGTGAACAAGTTCTCGATAAAACCCTTAATTTCCTGGAACAACGTGGCCTTGCAACATTGTCACTGGAAACTGTCGCCGAACTGGTCGATGTTCCGCTCAGTGAATTACGCCGTTTCTGGCCGGATGCCGAAGCCCTGCTTTATGACAGCCTGCGTTATCACGGCGAACAGATTGATATCTGGCGACGTCAGCTGATGCTGGATGAATCTCTTTCCGCGCCACAGAAATTGCTGGCTCGTTATAAAGTGCTGGATGAGCAGGTGCGGCAGCAGCGCTATCCGGGATGTCTGTTTATCGCCGCCTGCACGTTTTTCCCTGACAGCGATACGCCGATTCATCAACTGGCTCAACAGCAAAAACGGGCCTCCTATGACTATACTTTGTCGCTTTTGCAGGAAATGGGCTCGGATGACCCGGAAATGGTCGCTCAGCAGATGGAACTGATCCTCGAAGGTTGCCTGAGTAAACTGCTCGTTAAGCGCCAGCTGAACGATGTGGAAGTCGCACGCCGTCTGGCAGAGGATGTACTGAACATCGCCCGCTGCCGTGAACATGGGGCACTTTCCTGACTTTCCCTTATTGCTGTCCGGCGATTTCACCCTTTTTGAATGAAAAGGCAGCAAACAAACGTCTTTTATGTGTTTTAGATGACAAAGCCGTTGACGGAACATGCCCAATACGGTTTAATGCGCCCCGTTGCCCGGATAGCTCAGTCGGTAGAGCAAGGGATTGAAAATCCCTGTGTCCTTGGTTCGATTCCGAGTCCGGGCACCATATTTAAAGAAACCAGCTTAACGGCTGGTTTTTTGCTTTCTGCGCTACGGACTCTCCATCGAACGTCGTTCGATGACTCGCCTTAACAGGCTCGCCCTGCGGGCCAACGGCATAGCCGTTGTTCAAACGCCTGCGGCGTTAGTCCGGGTCCGGGCACCATATTTAAAGAAACCCGCCTATGGCGGGTTTTTTGCTTTCTGCCGTTTGGCAAATTTCCAATCCCCACTTTCGTGACGCCCTTCTCACCACCTCGTTCATTTGCACAAAATTCCCGTTTAATCCTGATTAAAAGTTAGGCTGACGTCCGTTAACGGCCTTATTCCCTGCGTTTTAGACTGATTCCTTAGGCTGATAAGTTTCTCAGAAGCCCTACAAAAACAGGAACGTCTCATGAAAATAACCAAGATTGAGGTATTGCGCGTTGCGATCCCTTTCAGCAGCGGCAGAGGAAAAACGCCAGAGACACAAACGGATGCCTATAACGCGGCGTCTCCCGAACTCACCAGAATGGAAACATTGCTGGTAAAAATCAGTACCGACACAGGCTTACACGGCTGGGGTGAAGGATTCGGGCACCTTTGTAACCCGATGACAGAAACCGCGTTAAACGGGCTGGTTGGACGGTTTTTCCTCGGCCAGCGTTGCCCGCAAAGTCCGCAGGAAATTGCCGCACTGATGCAGCAGGCCGAGGTGAATTTTCATGCTTTCGGCCGCACAGGCCCCGTGATGTTTGCCCTTTCCGCGGTGGATATTGCGCTGTGGGATTTGCTGGCAAAAGCACGCAAGCAACCGCTTTGGCAAATGCTGGGCGCAAAACGTCAGAAAATCGGGGTTTACGCCAGCCTGGTCAGTTATGGCAACCATCCGCAACGGGTGGCGGCGAAAGTGCTGAGCACTTATCAGGCCGGATTCCGCGCCATCAAATTGCATGAAACCGACTATTCCGCCATCGCCGCCGCCAGAGAGATATTGCCCGCCGATGCTGAACTGATGGTGGATGTGAATTGCCCGTGGAACGTGGAAGAAGCGGCGAAACAGGCGCAGGCGTTGCTTTCTCTAAATCTGGGCTGGCTGGAAGAACCGGTCTGGCCACCGGATGATTTAGCCGGGCTGGCGGAAGTTCGCAAACAAGGCACGCGCATTGCCGCAGGAGAGAATGCCGCAGGCGTTCAGGGCTTCGCCGAACATTTCGAACACCGCGCAATCGATATCGCGCAGCCCAGCGTCAGTAAAGTCGGCGGTATTACCGCTATGCTGAAAGTATTTACGCTGGCGAAGCAATACCACATCCGCGTTGTTCCGCACTGTTTTTATTACGGTGCCGGCCTGATGGCCACCGCCCAACTGGTCGCTATGCTCGACGACAGCGTGAGCCTGGAAGTGCCATACATTCAGTGGCAGGAAACCCTTTATTCACAACTGAATTTCAAACCGCATATGCTGTTGCCGGACATGCCGGGGTTGGGGTTTGAGCCGTCACTTTCCACCCTTCAGAAGTACCTTATCAGCTCGAATACTCTTTCTCTGAACGCGGAGACCGCTCATGTATAAATCTAATTACCGTGTCGTGATCGCCCTGCTGCTATTCTTTGCCGGCATACTCAATTATCTGGACCGGGCAGCGTTATCGGTAATGGCACCGCTGATCAAAAGCGACCTGCATATCAATGATGCCCAGATGGGGATTTTGTTCAGCGCCTTCTTTATCGGCTACTGCCTGTTTTGCTTTATTGGCGGATGGAGTGCAGACAAATTTGGTCCGCGAAAAGTCTTCGCCTTCGCTGCCGCATTCTGGTCTGTATTTTGTGGCGCAACCGCACTGGTGAGCGGTTTCGCCCATTTACTGGTCGTGCGCGTCATGTTTGGTATCGGCGAAGGCCCGATGGGCACTACTACTAACAAGTCGATTTCCAACTGGTTCCCGCGCAAGGAAGTCGGCCGCGCGGTCGGTTTCACCAATGCGGGGCAACCGCTGGGGGCCGCCATCGCCGCGCCGGTTGTCGGGCTGGTCGGATTGCATTTCGGCTGGCGTATCGCCTTCGTGGTGATTGCCGCGCTGGGCTTCGTCTGGCTGGCGGCATGGATGACTTTTTTCCGCGATAAGCCAGAACAGCATCCGCGAGTCTCAGAGGAAGAAAAACGTCTGATTGCCAGCGATCGCCCGGCGACACCAGTGACAAACGGCGTCAGAGAAAAAGATGCCCACAGTCTGTGGTATTACGTGTTTTCCAAGCCGGTGCTGGGGGTGGCTGCGGCCTTTTTCTGCTTCAACTACATCCAGTATTTCTTCCTGTCATGGCTGCCAAGCTATCTCACCGATTTCCAGCATCTCGACATTAAAAGCATGAGTATTATTGGTATTCTGCCCTGGCTGGGCGCAACCGCGGGTTTCATAGGGGGCGGGATCGTTGCCGATATCCTCTACCGTCGTAGCGGTAATTTCCTCTTCTCGCGCAAAGCGGTGATTTTCGCCGGTCTGATTGTTGCTGCCGGTTGTGTGCTGATGACGGCTTATACCCAAAACACCGCAGGCGCCGTGACACTGATTACAGTTGCCAGTATTTTTGCTTACATGACGCCACAGGCATGCTGGTCATTGTTACAGGATATCGTTCCGGCGCACCGTATCGGCACGGCGGGCGGTTTCGTGCATTTACTGGCGAATCTGGCCGGGATTTTGTCCCCCAGTATCACCGGATTTTTAATCCAGTACGGCGGGGGTTATCAGTCAGCCTTCATCCTTTCGAGCGGGCTGGCGATCGTCGGGGTCATTGCCATGGCTATTCTGGTTCGCCAGAACAAAGTGAATGAATTATTTGGCAAAAAAGCACCGCCGGAAGAAATCGCCACCGGTCATTAATCCCCCGGTTTATCCTGTAGGTCCCTGTTCAACCTGCAATTGAATTGATACATTGCAGGTTGAACATTGAGCAGATTTATAGGATGTAAAATGCCTTCGTCAGAACTTCCGCTGTTCCCTCCTGCATTGAAAACCGGCGATACCATTGGTTTTTTCTCTGCATCATCACCGGTGACTGCCACCGCCCCGAACCGCTATCTGCGTGGGAAGAAGTTCCTGGAAGATAAAGGATTTGTGCTGAAAGCGGGCACAATGACCGGGCAATATGATCACTATCGTTCCGGCTCCATTCAGGCACGCGCGGAAGAACTGAATCAGTTGTTCCGTGACCCGCAGGTGCGTTGTGTCATGTCGACGATTGGTGGCAACAACACTAACTCCCTGCTGCCTTATCTGGATTACGATGCTTTGCGTGCCGATCCGAAAATCATCATCGGTTATTCCGACACGACGGCGTTGCTGGCCGGGATTTATGCGAAAACAGGGTTAATCACCTTTTACGGCCCGGCGCTGGTGGCTTCTTTTGGTGAATTTCCGCCGCTGGTTGATGAAACCTACGCGTCTTTTGCTGACATCCTGATGACCCGCCACAGTGAACCTTACCGCTATGCCTTACCCCAACACTGGACGGACGAAAAGCTCAACTGGAATGATGTCACGCCGGTAAGGGCGAAAGCGTTATACGCCAATACCTGCCGTTTTCTTGGCAGGGGCCGTATTGAAGGACGAGTCATCGGCGGCAATCTGAATACGCTGTCTGGCATCTGGGGCAGCCCTTATATGCCGGAAATCCGTCAGGGCGATATTTTGTTTATCGAGGACAGCCTGAAAGATATCGCGACTGTAGAGCGTTCTTTTTCGATGCTGAAACTGAACGGGATTTTCGACCGTGTGAGCGCCATTCTGCTGGGAAAACACGAATTGTTTGATGATGCGGGTTCAGGAAGACAACCAGCGGATGTGTTGCTTGAAGTGCTGAACGGACAAGACATTCCGCTGGTTGATGGCTTCGACTGCTGCCATACCCATCCGATGTTAACGCTTCCTCTGGGTACCCGTATTGCTGTCGATTTCTCTCAGCAGCACATCGACATTCCCGGCCCGTACCTGCGGTAATAATCAAAAAAATCACGTACTACTAAAAATCCGTACGTGATTTATATCTTTTCGCACACTTTCCCCCATTACATGTCAAACCGCTGCTCTGTAAACATTTACGACAGAAATCTGTTTTTGAAATAGAACGGTTTATACTGACTGACCTGTCGCATGGCATATAAATGAAGAATGCGTGCAAGGTGCACATTGTTCTCATGACATGAAACAGGTGTGGAAGCAGGATATTCTTAACAGGGAGGCGTGAAATGCACATGAATTATCTGATTGAAAATCAAATACTCTTCAACCCTGAAGATAACACAATTTCATTACCGGGTGATTCAGAAAACAAGATCGCCATTTCTAATCCTGCGCGCAGGATATTATTATTACTAATAGAGAAAAAGGGTATTGTTGTTGAGCGTGAAATATTTTTTAAAAAAGTTTGGGATGACTATGGACTGACTGCAAGTAATAATAATCTTAACCATTGCATCAGCAAATTACGCAAAGTGATGGTGACGTTAGGTTACCCGAACGAGTTTATCGTTACCGTACCTAAAGTCGGTTTTACTATCCGTAAACACATTATTATTGAACCTTACTTTACGCATGAAATTTCTGAGAAGAAAATTCAGATCCACAACGTGCAGGTCAGCAAAACGCCGGAAAACCGGCTGACTGAAACAGAGCAGAAGGAAGAAACTATCAGGCCGACGGTAATACCCGTTCAGCTAAAAACACAATCTGAAAACCGTACAAACAGGTTCCGGCACGGCTTTATGATCAGTCTGTTGGTGACGATGGCGCTAACCATATGGGCATTTTTCATTGTGTACCACGATTTACAGGATCCGAAAACGCAGCTGAAAATCGCCAGACTCGGTGCCTGTGATTTGTATTCGACCGCACCCGTAGTTTTGTCCCGTCAGCGCGATTTTATTGAACTGGCCGAGACCTTTCTGCAAAAAAATAATATCACCTGCAAACCGGGAGATATTTTCATATTCCAAAGTGAGCGTTTTACCTCGCCTGTCAATACCGGCTCAGTTCGTGATTTCATGGCGCAGTGCCTTACCGATGATAATGATAAAGCTAACATTTGCATAAGCTATTATACAAATGACAGGACTACGCATGATCAGTGATAGAAAACGTATTTTTCAGGGATGGAAGATCATTGTCCTTCCATTAATTCCGACTGTATTTATATTGCTCTTTATTCTGCATGGCTTTTCCGTCAAAAAGGACAGGGCGGTATTCCCTGTTAACATTCCATGCCGTGGAAATATGATTGTAGAAGCACGATATGATAATCAAAGCGCAAAATTGGTGAGCACACTCTATTTCAGTTTTCTTGACAACCACAAGATTTTAGTTTCACTCAGTGGAACGGGATATTTGTATGACGAAAAAGGGAATATTACGCAACGAAAAACATTGCTGAGAAATATTTATTATGACTATATTCACGAAAGTACTCACTCCAGTACCTATTCGCTCACCAGCAGTCAGATAAATATCGACAGTGTAGACAATATGGACTGGCAGATTTCGTCTCTTCTGCTGCTGAACAGTTTTTTTCTGACCGGCCATACTGACACACTGGCGCTGAAGAAATACGACGACAATACCTTGTTGATTGAAAGCAACCAGTCTCCGGTTGCGTTGTGCGTGTTCAAAAAAATCTTTTGAATACAATCACATTGCAACCATTTGCTTATTTATAGCAGAGGTAAAGACGAAACCCGCAGGCCTGTGCGTAACGAGACAGGGTACAAAAACTGGCCTGAGCCGGCCGCTTTTCAAGGCGGGTAATGGCCGGTGGTGTAACGCCCAGCCGTCTGGCCAGTTCTGTCTTACTCAGCCCTGCATCTTCGCGCAGAGTTTGCAGCAGGGCATGAATGTGAGTCTCTGCGATCAGCTCCGGAGCCTGGGCCTTATAAACCGGTTCCTCAAGCGCCTGCGCCCGCAATTTTGCCGTTCTAAGCATACCGTTCTCCCTTTCCTTAAGCCGTCGTCAGTAGTAGTTGATCTTGACGATCACGGACGCATCAAACCGCCCGAGAGAAAGCGTTTTCCCCGGGATCGCACTCAGTTTCGCCGTAAAGTTTTTGGTCACTTCATTCACATTGTTCAGCTCAGCAAAGTCATCATAACGGTTGAAAGTGATGGCTTTATTCTGGTCGTTATAGAGCATCAGCTTCGCGCCGTTGGACAGGTCAATCGCCGTGTCGTCCAGCAGCGGGCTGGCGGTGGAAAATTCCGCCTGTAACGAGAAGTTATCAAGGCAGCCTTGTTTTACCGCTTTAATGGCAAACGGCAGTGAAATGCCGGACGACCGGGACAACGTGGTACTTTGAATCGCCCCAAAATCGACAATCTGAGACTCAGGATAGACTTTCAAATCAGAGCCGCAGGCCAGAAAGCGGATCCCCTGTAACCCTGAGAGATTGTATTTAAGGTTTTTTGCGCCCGGCGTTTTGTTAATACCCCGGCTTCCATCGAGCTGGAAAACCGTAAACTGGTCGGTACCCTGATAATGGCCGCTGGAAGGCGCATTTCCACTGACTTTGATATACAGGCGGAATGTGACATTCACCGTCACATTCTGCCCTTTTTTGATCGGCGTACTGTTGGTACTCAGACGCTGTTCGTTCTGCTCCAGATCCTGCCCGTTGTAACTGACGCCCAGCAGCAGCCCCTCGCCAATCGACTGGGATTTAGGATTAAAATAGAAGTGCACCACGTCAATGATTGAACCCAGCACGTTGTCGCAATAGGCCGTGACATTGATATCGTTTGATTCCCAGACTTTCGTGCCGGCTGGCACGTTCGCCGGGATCGCCAGTTGCCCGACGGGAATGGCCGGTTTGTCCACAATACCGGTACCTTTTTCGACACAATCGAGCGCCAGTGCGCTGCGGCAAAAAAACAGCAGCAGCAGGAGAAACGCCATCCGGCCCGCCTGAAATCTGTGAATACCAGCCATCACTTCTCCTTAGCGTTTCGCATCTTTGCTGATGCGCTGACATTGTTGTGTCTGACAGTGGTACTCGTTCACCTGCAAACCGCCGTAATCATCCATGTAGCCCAGGCTGTATTGCTGGCTAACATACTGTCTGCCGCTGAGGTTTTCGGTAGCAAACGGAGCCAGCATCACACTGTCAAAACCAGGAATATTGCCTTTGTTATCTTTACCCAAATAACCGACGGTGATGTAAAAGGGCGTCGGATTGGTCAGTTTCAATCCGTCACTGAGACGGATAACCTGCAGTTGCTCCTGCCAGTTGCCTTTCACCAGACTCCTGATTTCCGCCGGACGGAAAAATAGCTTCACCCGACTTTGGATCGCCACCTGCATCACGTTCGCCATGTCACTCTTTGGTGGCACTTCACGCACGTTAAAATAAAACAGCGATTCGCGATCTTTCGGCAGACCAGCGGTTTCGGGTAATTGCAGGATGCGGATCTGGCTTTTCTGACCTGCATCAATGCGCTGCATCGGCGGCAACGCCACCAGCGGAGAGGTGATTTTTTCGCCCTTCGCGTTCTCCAGCCAGACCTGCGCCAGATACGGTAAATCTTTGCTCTGGTTTTCCAGCATCACGCTGACGGATTTATCACTGGCGTTATAAATGATGCGCGTCCGGTCAAGGTTGACTGCGGCACAAGCCGGATAAGCCGCGCCCGTCATCAGCAGTAATGCCGCCAAAAACCGTAATAAATGCATGTTCATCGGGTTATTCCTTTCATGATCTGTTTTGGTGAAATCGTTTTTAATTATTAGGTGCAAGGCAGCAATACCTGCCCTGAATATGTCACGGGCTGCGGTGGCACCTGGATCTGACATTGCTGTCCGTCTCCCCAGCGGACGGTAAGGGATTTCTCACCGGAGACTCCGGCCAGATACGCCAGACCACCGTCGCCAATCAGGCCCGCCTCAAACCCGGAACTGTTGTCCGTAACGGCAGCGCCCAGCGGCGGGTGGCTGCCATCGGCGAGACGTATTACCGCCATCAGGCGTTCGCCCTTAATGGCGCGGATTTTGCGAAAGCCTATTGCACCTTCCGTCAGGGTTTTGCTGACCACCGAGCTGTAAACTTCCACGTCGTCCGGCAAATTATTCACATCAACGCGGATATCGGAGGTCTGGTAGCTGGATACGCCGTTCACCACGGCAATGCCGTAATCATTGGTCACTGACGCGCCATCGCTGATCGGAATGCCTTTCACGCCGGTTGATACCATCATGCGTGGCTCGCTGCCGGCGCTGCTCTGATGCAATGCTGCACCCGCCGCCGTTGCGGTAAACGAGCCGTACCAGTTGGCGTTCACCGAGCGGTAATCGTTATTTTTCACGCTGCCGTTCGCGCCAAGCTGACCGTACGGCGACATGTGCTGGTAGTTGGCGCGGAACACGCCGTTGCCTTTTTGCAGATCCGGGCTGCTCCCGCCCGCACCCACACGCCAGCTATTGTTCGGATCCTGGCTGTTGTAATACGACGCCGTTTGCGAGAAACCACTTTGCGAATCCTGCTGGGCGTCGTAACTGATTTGCTGCCCTGACGACAGGGGCAAACTGAGCGACAGAAACATCTGGTTCTCATCGGTATCACGGTAATTCAGCTTGCTGGCGGAAAAGGTGGCTGAGATGCCGGTAAAGCGGCCGATATCAAAAATCTTGCTGACCGATACGCTGTAATTATTACTCGCACTCTCATTCCAGTAGACCTTGTGCGTCGCCGAGAGATAAAGCGTAATTGCGGGCCATGGCAGATACTGATTGGCTGTCACGGTGTAAGTTTGTTTATCATCGCGGGAATAGCCGTCACCATTCACCTTGTCGAGATACTGGCTGAACGACATAAACGTTTTTTCCGAGAAGCGGTATCCGGCAAACGTAATCTGACTGCCGGTCGAGTCAAACCGCTTGGAATAGTTGGCGCGGTAACTCAGTCCGGTTTGTTTCCCTGCCACCGGCACGGTCGCCGAGGAGCGCGTGACATCAAAAGATACGGCACCGAGTTTTTGCAGGTTTTGCCCGACGCCGATGGCCTGCGCCTGATAGTTACCGGTGGTGGTGATCAGACCGCCGTAAAGCGAGAAATCATTCAGCGCCCCCCAGGACATTTCCCCGCTGTAAAAACCCGGCTGCAAGACGTGATTGCTGCTACCGGTGGTCGGTTTACCCATGGCGGTTTTGAAACGTACCTGGCCTTTTCGGGTCAGAAACGGAATGGTTGCGGTGGTCACCTGATAAGTCGTCACGCTGCCATTTTCTTCTTCGATTTTGACGTCCAGCGCACCCTGTACCGCTTCGGTCAGATCCTGAACCACAAAGGGACCCGGTGACACATTGGTCTGATAAATCACCCGTCCGTTCTGACTGATGCTCACTTTAGCGTTAGTTTTGGCGATGCCGGTGACCTGCGGCGCATACCCGCGCAGTGACGGCGGCAACATGCGCTGATCGCTGTTCAGCGAGACGCCGAGAAAGCGAAATGAATCGAAAATATCGGAGCTGAAATAAGTCTGCCCGCCAGTCAGACGTGCGCCAACAGAAGGCAGCGCGCGGTACAAATAGGTCTGCGTCCAGGTGAATTTGTCACTGGCTGGCATGCCCGATGTGCGCGACGAAGAATACTGATAATCGGCACGGGCGCGCCACGCCCCGACGTTAAAACCGGTGGTGCCATAACTGCTGAAACTGGTGGTGCTGTCGCCGGACTGCGGCATGTATTTGCTGCCGAGCAGATTGTAATCGAGCAATGCGCCGTTGACGCCATCGTCCCACTGCGAAGGTGGCACCCAGTTTTGGTCGTGAAAGATTAGCCAGGCCTGCGGAATGCTGATGTTCAGCGTTTGTTTTGCCTGATCGTAACGTGCAGTGACTTCCTGCTGCTGATCGAGAGACGTGCATTCGCCGTGATGCCACAGAGTCAGCTTTTCGCGTGCGTCTTTGGTGAGATCGAATTTATCAACCAGTGCGGGCGGTAAACACAGGCGGCTGTTTTTTTTATCTGCAGTGGGAATATAGTGAATCACGCTCTGTTCGCCGAGCGTACGGCCATTGAGCACCACATCCAGCAGGTATTCGCCGGGCGCGATATAATCGGCCACCTGAAATCGTGACAGATCGACGTTATTGCGATCGGCAGAATCAATGAAGTTAACGTTAAATTCCACTGCGAAGCTTCTGACTGAAATAAAGCATCCCGACAGAAGGAAAATAAACCATAGAGCATTTTTTATTTCAGCCGATGTTCTATTCATCGCTAACGACATAATAAAATCACTTCTTACTAAAATAGTAATCCACACCAATCCCCGGCGCTGGCACGGCCGAAAAATAAAGGGGAGAAAACTCCCCTAAATAGCAGCGATATTTATTTATAGTTCAGGGCGTAAGTCGCCTGAGAAACGATAGTACCGGTTGATACAGGCTGAGAGTTGGCTTCCACGCGTGCGGCGAATACCAGCTCATTATTGCCAGTGACCAGATTGATATCTTTGGAAGTGTCACCCACTTTGAGCAGATCGCCGTTGGCGTCAATCAGGCGGATGCCTGCGCCTTTCGCGCTGCCGGTGTTGGCCAGCAGTTCTGCGGCACTGCTGTCAGGCGTACCGGCAAAAGAAACGGCGACTTTGGACATCGCCGGATATTCAACAGTGCCCGCAGTCTGTGCGGTCAGATCGCAGTCTTGTAAATGAATGGTGTAGTTCACGTTCTGAGAGTATTTATTGCCGCTTTCGAGCACCTTATTCGCGACCTGCCCCATGTTTACATTAATGTCTTCATCACCCGCCGCAATTGAGCAAGGTGCATTAATCACCGTCCCGGTGAAATGAATACGGCCTGAACCCTGATCGGCTCCTGTCGGAGGAGTTGTATCATCCGCAAAAGCCGATGCAGAAATAAAGGCAGATAAAGCAATAATCAGTGTCTTTTTTTTGGCGTTAAACATAATGAGTCCTTGAGATTTAACGGTAGCTATTAAGCATTAAACAGCTATTAAGCGATATTTTTCGCTGTACCGAAGAGAGCACCCCTCTCTTACCAGATCAATATACTGATATTTTTAATTTAACGTTATAATAATTTGCTAATTGCAAATATTAAGAGTTTTACTCTCAGATTAATCTTTAAACCTGAGATTTATGAAAGTAAATTAACTCAGAGGTTAAAATATTTGATATTAAATGTTCCGCAATAGATAAGAAAATCCCCGCACCTCATCTTGAATTAAGCTTTCTTTAACCAATTAATTACATTAAAAATCATGATTTTTAACTTTCTCGCTTTCCTCCTCCCTCCTGAACTTATGTGGACTGCTCCGCATGAAAAATGAATATATCCCGCTGTTTTTTCTCCGCTTGCGTGATCTGCCCCCCAGAAAACAAACAAAGCCATACCGCAAACTACACTTAACCTTTGATTGACATATCATTAACAAATTAAAGGAGAAAAACCATGAGCCATGTTTATAAGCACCCTATTCCTGCCTCGGTGGCAGAACGAACCCTGATCACACCTGAGAAATATCAGCAGTATTATCAACAGTCTGTCGAAGATCCTGACGCATTTTGGGGTGAACAGGCCAAAGTGCTCGACTGGATTAAACCTTTCACAAAAGTGAAAAACACTTCATTTGCGCCGGGGAATGTCGATATTCGCTGGTTTGAGGATGGCACTCTGAATCTTGCGGCCAACTGTTTGGATCGTCATTTAACTGACAAAGGCGATCAGACCGCGCTGGTTTGGGAAGGCGATGACCCGAAAGCTGAAAATAAATACGTCACCTACAAACAACTTCATCATGATGTTTGTCAGTTCGCCAATGTCTTAAAAGGTTTGGGCGTTAAAAAAGGGGATGTTGTCGCCATTTACATGCCCATGGTGCCGGAAGCGGCTGTCGCGATGCTGGCCTGTGCCCGTATCGGCGCAGTACATTCCGTTATCTTCGCCGGTTTCTCCCCGGAAGCTGTGGCCGGTCGCATTGTCGATTCCAATGCCAAACTGGTGATTACCGCCGACGAAGGGCTGCGTGCCGGGCGTACCATTCCGCTGAAACAAAATGTGGATGATGCGCTGAAAAACCCGGCGGTCACCAGCATCACGCATTCCATCATTTTCAAACGCACTGGCAAACAAGGGGAATGGAAAGAGGGCCGTGACATCTGGTGGCATGATGCGATTGAAGGGGTTTCTGCAGATTGCCCGCCCGAAGAAATGAAAGCAGAAGATCCGCTTTTTATCCTTTATACCTCAGGCTCCACGGGTAAACCGAAAGGTGTATTGCATACCACGGGCGGTTATCTGGTCTACGCGGCCCTGACGTTCAAATATACCTTTGACTACCATGATGGCGATATCTACTGGTGCACGGCCGATGTTGGCTGGGTAACGGGCCATAGCTATTTGCTCTACGGCCCGCTGGCATGCGGAGCCATCAGCCTGATGTTTGAGGGTGTGCCAAATTATCCGACACCAGCCCGTATGGCACAGGTTATTGATAAGCATAAGGTGAATATCCTGTATACCGCGCCTACGGCGATCCGCGCACTGATGGCTGAAGGGGATAAAGCTATTGAAGGCACCAGCCGTGCGTCACTGCGGATCATGGGGTCGGTTGGCGAACCGATTAACCCGGAAGCCTGGGAGTGGTACTACAAAACTATCGGTAACAGCCAATGCCCGATCGTCGACACCTGGTGGCAAACAGAAACCGGCGGTTTCATGATAACCCCGCTGCCGGGTGCCACTGAGCTCAAAGCAGGGTCGGCAACACGTCCGTTCTTCGGTGTTCAGCCTGCTCTGGTAGATAACGAAGGCGTTCCTCAGGAAGGCGCATGTGAAGGCAATCTGGTGATCACCGATTCATGGCCAGGTCAGGCACGTACTCTGTTTGGCGATCATGAACGTTTCGAGCAGACCTATTTCTCTACGTTTAAAAATATGTACTTTAGCGGTGACGGTGCCCGTCGTGATGAAGACGGTTATTACTGGATTACCGGCCGCGTTGATGACGTGCTCAATATTTCCGGGCATCGTCTTGGGACGGCTGAAATTGAATCAGCATTAGTTTCTCACCCCAAAATTGCAGAAGCCGCCGTTGTGGGGATTCCGCATAACATTAAAGGTCAGGCTATTTACGCCTACATCACATTGAATCACGGCGAAGAACCGTCACCGGAACTCTATACCGAAGTACGCAACTGGGTGCGTAAAGAGATAGGGTCCATTGCCACGCCTGACATTCTTCACTGGACAGATTCGTTGCCAAAAACCCGTTCCGGCAAAATTATGCGTCGCATTCTGCGCAAAATTGCAGCCGGCGACACAAGCAATCTGGGAGATACCTCTACGCTGGCGGATCCGGGCGTAGTCGATAAATTGCTGGAAGAAAAACAATCAATGAAAGTGCCGTCGTAATTTTTCACCGCCCTGGCGCGGTGAACTCTATCAATGCCTCACAGGAGTCACTGAGATGAATGATCTCATTTATCAGAGAGTTGTAAGTAATCCGCGCTTCAGGGAACTGGTGCAAAAACGCAGTCGTTTTGCCTGGCTGCTGTCAGGCATCACGCTGGTTCTGTATGTCGCTTTCATTTTACTGATTGCGTTCGTTCCGCAGTGGCTGGGAACACCTCTTTATGACGGAGCCACCATTACCCGCGGTATTCCCGTGGGCGTGGGGCTGATCGTTATTTCATTCGTGCTGACAGGGATTTATGTCGTTCGTGCAAATGGCGAATTTGACCGCCTGACGGCAGATATTATCCGCGAGGTGAAGCCATGATCGCACGTCGCGGCTCTCTTTCTTTACTGATGTTATCCCTCGCCTTCCCGTTCAGTTTGTTTGCTGCGGAAGGCATCGCCGGGGAAGTCAATCGTCAGCCTCTTAACATTGAAGCTATCGTAATGTTCGTGCTGTTTGTTGGCGCGACCTTATATATCACCTATTGGGCAGCAAAGCGTACCCGCTCCCGCCAGGACTACTACACCGCTGGCGGCCGTATTACAGGCCTGCAAAACGGTCTGGCAATTGCCGGCGATTTCATGTCTGCCGCTTCTTTCCTGGGTATCTCCGCACTGGTTTATACATCCGGTTATGACGGCCTGATTTATTCCATCGGTTTCCTGATCGGCTGGCCAATCATTTTGTTCCTGATTGCCGAACGCCTGCGTAATTTGGGGAAATATACCTTCGCAGATGTCGCATCGTACCGGTTGAAACAAAAACCAATCCGGCTGCTTTCAGCCTGCGGTTCACTGGTGGTCGTCGCACTTTATCTGATCGCACAAATGGTCGGTGCCGGTAAGTTAATCCAGCTATTGTTTGGGCTTAACTATCATGTCGCAGTGATCCTGGTTGGGATCCTGATGGTGCTCTACGTGTTGTTTGGCGGGATGCTGGCAACGACCTGGGTGCAAATCATCAAAGCTATACTGCTGCTGGCTGGCGCGACATTCATGGCGATTATGGTCATGAGATCCGTCGGCTTCAACTTCAATACACTCTTTACTCAGGCCGTTGCAGTGCATTCTAAAGGGATTGCGATCATGAGCCCGGGAGGATTAGTTTCAGACCCAATATCAGCGCTTTCTCTGGGACTCGCACTGATGTTCGGTACAGCAGGTTTACCGCATATCCTGATGCGTTTCTTCACCGTTAATGATGCCAAAGAAGCCCGAAAAAGCGTGTTCTACGCCACCGGCTTTATTGGCTACTTCTACATTTTGACCTTCATTATCGGTTTCGGTGCTATCGTTCTTGTCAGCTCAAACCCGGCGTTTAAAGATGCCAGCGGCATCTTACTCGGCGGTAATAATATGGCCGCTGTGCATTTAGCGGATGCAGTTGGTGGGAGCTTCTTCCTCGGTTTTATCTCTGCCGTGGCTTTCGCAACAATCTTAGCAGTTGTTGCTGGCCTAACGTTGGCAGGAGCTTCAGCGGTATCTCACGATCTGTATGCCAGCGTCATCAAAGACGGCAAAGCGACAGAACGAGATGAGTTAAGGGTTTCAAAGATCACCGTTATCCTCCTTGGTATCGTTGCCATCGCGTTGGGTATTCTTTTTGAAAAACAGAATATTGCCTTCATGGTAGGATTAGCGTTCTCCATTGCTGCCAGCTGCAATTTCCCCATCATTCTGCTCTCGATGTACTGGTCTAAACTGACAACGCGCGGGGCAATGGTAGGTGGGTGGCTCGGATTGCTTACAGCAGTCATATTAATGATCCTCGGGCCAACTATCTGGGTCCAGATCTTAGGGCATGCCAAGCCGATATATCCTTACGAATACCCTGCGCTGTTCTCAATGATTGTTGCTTTTGTGGGCACCTGGTTCTTCTCGATTACAGACAACTCACTTGAAGGACAGAAAGAAAGGGAACGCTTCTATCCTCAGTTTGTACGGTCACAAACAGGGATCGGGATTTCCCAAAGCTCAAATCACTGATATATCGCGTGCATAAAAGAAAAGGCCATCCAGAGGGATGGCCTTTAGTTTGAATATTACGTGTTTAATCACAAATACATTCGACGCAGAAAAGCCAAAAGCCCTGCACATTGTGCAGGGCTTTTGGCTTATTTGATGCCTGGCAGTTCCCTACTCTCGCATGGGGAGACCCCACACTACCATCGGCGCTACGGCGTTTCACTTCTGAGTTCGGCATGGGGTCAGGTGGGACCACCGCGCTAGTGCCGCCAGGCAAATTCTGTAATTTACCGAACTCTACGCTTATTACTGGTGCTGATACCCAGAGTCGAACTGGGGACCTCACCCTTACCAAGGGTGCGCTCTACCAACTGAGCCATATCAGCACGCTTATTCTTATAACAGTTCACTTAAGAGTAAACTTTACTAATTTGATGCCTGGCAGTTCCCTACTCTCGCATGGGGAGACCCCACACTACCATCGGCGCTACGGCGTTTCACTTCTGAGTTCGGCATGGGGTCAGGTGGGACCACCGCGCTACTGCCGCCAGGCAAATTCTGTTTCATTCATACCGCGTCGTGTCATAATTTCTCATCACACGCCGCCATACGAACCAATACCGGAACAATTCGCTGAAAATCTACTCTCTCGAGTCTGTCTCTCAAATCAAAAACACCTTCGGTGTTGTAAGGTTAAGCCTCTCGGGTCATTAGTACTGGTTAGCTCAATGCATCGCTGCACTTACACACCCAGCCTATCAACGTCTTAGTCTTAAACGTCCCTTCAGGTGGCTTAAAGCCACAGGGAAGACTCATCTCGAGGCAAGTTTCGCGCTTAGATGCTTTCAGCGCTTATCTTTTCCGCATTTAGCTACCGGGCAATGCCATTGGCATGACAACCCGAACACCAGTGATGCGTCCACTCCGGTCCTCTCGTACTAGGAGCAGCCCCTCTCAATCTTCCAACGCCCACGGCAGATAGGGACCGAACTGTCTCACGACGTTCTAAACCCAGCTCGCGTACCACTTTAAATGGCGAACAGCCATACCCTTGGGACCTACTTCAGCCCCAGGATGTGATGAGCCGACATCGAGGTGCCAAACACCGCCGTCGATATGAACTCTTGGGCGGTATCAGCCTGTTATCCCCGGAGTACCTTTTATCCGTTGAGCGATGGCCCTTCCATTCAGAACCACCGGATCACTATGACCTACTTTCGTACCTGCTCGAGCCGTCACTCTCGCAGTCAAGCTAGCTTATGCCATTGCACTAACCTCACGATGTCCGACCGTGATTAGCTAACCTTCGTGCTCCTCCGTTACTCTTTAGGAGGAGACCGCCCCAGTCAAACTACCCACCAGACACTGTCCTCACCCCGGATTACGGGGCCGAGTTAGAACATCAAACATTAAAGGGTGGTATTTCAAGGTTGGCTCCACGCAGACTGGCGTCCACGCTTCAAAGCCTCCCACCTATCCTACACATCAAGGCTCAATGTTCAGTGTCAAGCTATAGTAAAGGTTCACGGGGTCTTTCCGTCTTGCCGCGGGTACACTGCATCTTCACAGCGAGTTCAATTTCACTGAGTCTCGGGTGGAGACAGCCTGGCCATCATTACGCCATTCGTGCAGGTCGGAACTTACCCGACAAGGAATTTCGCTACCTTAGGACCGTTATAGTTACGGCCGCCGTTTACCGGGGCTTCGATCAAGAGCTTCGCCTTGCGGCTGACCCCATCAATTAACCTTCCGGCACCGGGCAGGCGTCACACCGTATACGTCCACTTTCGTGTTTGCACAGTGCTGTGTTTTTATTAAACAGTTGCAGCCAGCTGGTATCTTCGACTGGCTTCAGCTCCGGGAGCAAGTCCCTTCACCTACGCGCCAGCGTGCCTTCTCCCGAAGTTACGGCACCATTTTGCCTAGTTCCTTCACCCGAGTTCTCTCAAGCGCCTGAGTATTCTCTACCTGACCACCTGTGTCGGTTTGGGGTACGATTTCGTGTTACCTGGAGCTTAGAGGCTTTTCCTGGAAGCATGGCATCAGCTACTTCACCACCGTAGTGGCTCGTTATCACGCCTCAGGGTTAATATGCAACCGGATTTACCAGGTCACACCCCCTACACGCTTGAACCGGGACAACCGTCGCCCGGCCAGCCTAGCCTTCTCCGTCCCCCCTTCGCAGTAACACCAAGTGCAGGAATATTAACCTGCTTCCCATCGACTACGCTTTTCAGCCTCGCCTTAGGGGTCGACTCACCCTGCCCCGATTAACGTTGGACAGGAACCCTTGGTCTTCCGGCGTGCGGGTTTTTCACCCGCATTATCGTTACTTATGTCAGCATTCGCACTTCTGATACCTCCAGCAGACCTCACAGTCCACCTTCGACGGCTTACAGAACGCTCCCCTACCCAACAACGCATAAGCGTCGCTGCCGCAGCTTCGGTGCATGGTTTAGCCCCGTTACATCTTCCGCGCAGGCCGACTCGACCAGTGAGCTATTACGCTTTCTTTAAATGATGGCTGCTTCTAAGCCAACATCCTGGCTGTCTATGCCTTCCCACATCGTTTCCCACTTAACCATGACTTTGGGACCTTAGCTGGCGGTCTGGGTTGTTTCCCTCTTCACGACGGACGTTAGCACCCGCCGTGTGTCTCCCGTGATAACATTCTTCGGTATTCGTAGTTTGCATCGAGTTGGTAAGCCGGGATGGCCCCCTAGTCGAAACAGTGCTCTACCCCCGAAGATGAGTTCACGAGGCGCTACCTAAATAGCTTTCGGGGAGAACCAGCTATCTCCCGGTTTGATTGGCCTTTCACCCCCAGCCACAAGTCATCCGCTAATTTTTCAACATTAGTCGGTTCGGTCCTCCAGTTAGTGTTACCCAACCTTCAACCTGCCCATGGCTAGATCACCGGGTTTCGGGTCTATACCTTGCAACTTGACGCCCAGTTAAGACTCGGTTTCCCTACGGCTCCCCTATTCGGTTAACCTTGCTACAAAATATAAGTCGCTGACCCATTATACAAAAGGTACGCAGTCACCCAACAAAGTAGGCTCCCACTGCTTGTACGTACACGGTTTCAGGTTCTATTTCACTCCCCTCGCCGGGGTTCTTTTCGCCTTTCCCTCACGGTACTGGTTCACTATCGGTCAGTCAGGAGTATTTAGCCTTGGAGGATGGTCCCCCCATATTCAGACAGGATGTCACGTGTCCCGCCCTACTCATCGAACTCACAGCCTGTGCATTTTTGTGTACGGGACTATCACCCTGTACCGTGCGACTTTCCAGACGCTTCCACTAACACACAAACTGATTCAGGTTCTGGGCTCTTCCCCGTTCGCTCGCCGCTACTGGGGGAATCTCGGTTGATTTCTTTTCCTCGGGGTACTTAGATGTTTCAGTTCCCCCGGTTCGCCTCATTACACTATGTATTCATGTAATGATAATGTGCCGGAGCACACTGGGTTTCCCCATTCGGGTATCGTCGGGTATAACGGTTCATATCACCTTACCGACGCTTTTCGCAGATTAGCACGCCCTTCATCGCCTCTGACTGCCTAGGCATCCACCGTGTACGCTTAGTCGCTTAACCTCACAACCCGAAGGTGTTTCCACCGTCGCATTGCGATTATTTGAGAGACTCTGTTACAGACTAATCCACCACTCAGTACTGCTACGGAGAGTGATGTTCAGCTGTAAACTTTCAATTTTCAGCTTGTTCCGGATTGTTAAAGAGCAAAATACTTCGCAGCATACTGTTTCCAATACGCTCTGAAGTATTATTTAGGGGCTGTACGGTAATGGTGGAGCTAAGCGGGATCGAACCGCTGACCTCCTGCGTGCAAGGCAGGCGCTCTCCCAGCTGAGCTATAGCCCCATACAGTCACTTACAGATACCTTAATCACTCATCAGCAAGATGAGTCAGCCAATTTGTTCTCAGGCAAGGCGGAGTTCATACGACGTTTGCAACCGCAAACGAGTGTGACGACAACGCAGCATGAGGACGAATTGGTAGGCCTGAGTGGACTTGAACCACCGACCTCACCCTTATCAGGGGTGCGCTCTAACCACCTGAGCTACAAGCCTATTAAGGTATTTCTGCTCGTTACTTTCTATCAGACAATCTGTGTGGACACTGCACAATGCGTATCTTGAGGTAAGGAGGTGATCCAACCGCAGGTTCCCCTACGGTTACCTTGTTACGACTTCACCCCAGTCATGAATCACAAAGTGGTAAGCGCCCTCCCGAAGGTTAAGCTACCTACTTCTTTTGCAACCCACTCCCATGGTGTGACGGGCGGTGTGTACAAGGCCCGGGAACGTATTCACCGTAGCATTCTGATCTACGATTACTAGCGATTCCGACTTCATGGAGTCGAGTTGCAGACTCCAATCCGGACTACGACATACTTTATGAGGTCCGCTTGCTCTCGCGAGTTCGCTTCTCTTTGTATATGCCATTGTAGCACGTGTGTAGCCCTACTCGTAAGGGCCATGATGACTTGACGTCATCCCCACCTTCCTCCGGTTTATCACCGGCAGTCTCCTTTGAGTTCCCGACATTACTCGCTGGCAACAAAGGATAAGGGTTGCGCTCGTTGCGGGACTTAACCCAACATTTCACAACACGAGCTGACGACAGCCATGCAGCACCTGTCTCACGGTTCCCGAAGGCACTAAGCCATCTCTGGCGAATTCCGTGGATGTCAAGAGTAGGTAAGGTTCTTCGCGTTGCATCGAATTAAACCACATGCTCCACCGCTTGTGCGGGCCCCCGTCAATTCATTTGAGTTTTAACCTTGCGGCCGTACTCCCCAGGCGGTCGACTTAACGCGTTAGCTCCGGAAGCCACGCCTCAAGGGCACAACCTCCAAGTCGACATCGTTTACAGCGTGGACTACCAGGGTATCTAATCCTGTTTGCTCCCCACGCTTTCGCACCTGAGCGTCAGTCTTTGTCCAGGGGGCCGCCTTCGCCACCGGTATTCCTCCAGATCTCTACGCATTTCACCGCTACACCTGGAATTCTACCCCCCTCTACAAGACTCTAGCTTGCCAGTTTCAAATGCAGTTCCCACGTTAAGCGCGGGGATTTCACATCTGACTTAACAAACCGCCTGCGTGCGCTTTACGCCCAGTAATTCCGATTAACGCTTGCACCCTCCGTATTACCGCGGCTGCTGGCACGGAGTTAGCCGGTGCTTCTTCTGCGAGTAACGTCAATCACCACACGTATTAAGTGTGATGCCTTCCTCCTCGCTGAAAGTGCTTTACAACCCTAAGGCCTTCTTCACACACGCGGCATGGCTGCATCAGGCTTGCGCCCATTGTGCAATATTCCCCACTGCTGCCTCCCGTAGGAGTCTGGACCGTGTCTCAGTTCCAGTGTGGCTGGTCATCCTCTCAGACCAGCTAGGGATCGTCGCCTAGGTGAGCCATTACCTCACCTACTAGCTAATCCCATCTGGGCACATCCGATGGCGTGAGGTCCGAAGATCCCCCACTTTGCTCTTTCGAGGTCATGCGGTATTAGCTACCGTTTCCAGTAGTTATCCCCCTCCATCAGGCAGTTTCCCAGACATTACTCACCCGTCCGCCGCTCGCCGGCAAAGTAGCAAGCTACTTCCCGCTGCCGCTCGACTTGCATGTGTTAGGCCTGCCGCCAGCGTTCAATCTGAGCCATGATCAAACTCTTCAATTAAAAGTTCGATTTGCTTCAACAAGTGAAGCGGTGCTCAGAGATTACTTCGTAATAATTCAACTAAATGAATTACTGCTTGGTCACTCTAAGACTTGATATTTTTTGCCACCGAGGTGGCTGATATCGTCTTGTGAGTGCCCACACAGATTGTCTGATAAATTGTTAAAGAGCAGTGAGTTACGCGCTTTCGCTTGCTAACTCGAGGTGGCGTATATTACGCTTTCCTCATTCAGTGTCAACCGTTTATTTTACCCGGTCATCACTGTTTTTAATCTTTCCGACCCGGTCACTTCGTGATGTTGTTCACGTTGTTCCCTGTCGATGGAGCGGCATTATAGGGATCCGAATTTTTTGCACAAGCCTTTTTTCCAATAAAAGGATCGACTGCGTATTTTTCGAGCCCTTCGCAGAGATCTCAGCCGATCCGCGGGTTTTAACGTCGTTCTAATCGCCCCAGAATTGGTATTTCCCCCGACCCGAACTATATTGCCAAGATTAAAACTCACTTTTGGGGTGCTTCAGATGTCTCAGGCTTTACGTTCTTATCAGGAATTAATACCAACATTGGGCGAACGAGTGATGGTGGATCCTTCAAGCGTGGTTATTGGCGATGTGGATCTGGCCGATGACGTCAGTATCTGGCCGCTGGTCGTCATACGTGGGGATGTTAATAATGTGGTTATAGGCTGTCGGACCAACGTGCAGGATGGAAGTGTGCTCCATGTTACCCACCAGTCGCGACAGAATCCTGAGGGGCATCCTCTTATTATTGGGGAAGATGTCACCGTCGGCCATAAGGCGATGCTGCATGGTTGCACGATCGGGAACAGAGTTCTGGTCGGGATGGGGTCAATATTGCTGGACGGAGCTATCGTCGAAGACGATGTCATGATTGGCGCCGGTAGCCTGGTTCCACCAGGGAAGACACTCGAAAGTGGCTATCTCTATTTAGGAAGTCCTGTTAAGCAGGTCCGAGAGCTGACTTCTGATGAACTCGCCGGGCTGACGTACTCTTCTAATAATTATGTGACATGGAAAGATCTCTATCTTTCACAGGAACAGTAAAGAAGTATATTGCCTGAACAGAAACAAATCCGACTGTTCAGGCATTTCCGATCATACCAGCAAGTCTTTCTTTAATTGCTCAAGCACAGGTTCTATTTGTGGCATCACACCATGCCACAAATAGAAAGCATGCGCTGCCTGCCCCACCAACATCCCCAGCCCGTCTGCATAATGAATTACCCCATTATTTTTCGCCCAAGAGATAAAAGGTGTTAAACCCGCCTGATAATACATGTCATAAACGCGGGTCTGCCTCGTCAGCACGCTTTCGGGGAGCATCGGGATCTCACCTTTGATACCCGACGCAGTGGCATTAATGATCAGATCGAAAGATTCATCAGCCAGATCAGCTAAAGCAATGGACCGTATATCGCCTTTCTTTTCGAAAATATGGCTCAGGTGCAGCGCGCGTTCAAATGTTCGGTTAGTAACAACAACCGGACAGCCATAGGACAGTAAAGGAAGTATCACCCCGCGCGCAGCGCCACCGGCACCGATCAAAAGAACCCGGTCTCCCGGCTTTAAAAGCGCCAGTCGCTCAAGGTCACTCAACATGCCGATTCCGTCAGTGTTATCCCCAAGCAATCGCCCATCTTCGAACTTTTTAAGCGTATTCACAGCACCAGACATGGCAGCCCGCTCAGTCAGTTCATCTGACTCAGCAAAAGCGCGCTCTTTGAAAGGTACTGTAATATTTGCCCCCAGCGCCCCGTTATCAAAAAAGGATCGCAGCGTCTCTTCAAACTCTTCCTGCGGGGCCAGAACCGTACCATATGTATGATCGATACCCGTCTGCCGGGCGAAAAGCGCATGAATGCGGGGGGATTTGCTATGGCCGATCGGATTCCCAAATACCGCGAAAGATGGCGTGACTTTCATTTGTTAGCCTTGACGAATAAGGTTGCCAGTGAGGGCATCCCGAATTTCAGATGGATTATCTCTTCCTCCCACATCGCCATCCAGCACGGGAAAATCTTTTCCAAACTGGAGCCTGACTTCTTCAGACAAACGGCAAGGAGATTGCCCGTTCAAATTGGCACTGGTTGAAACCAGCGGTTTTCCAAATTTTTGGCAGAGTTCTTTTACCAGAGGATGATCTGTGACACGCACCGCCAGCGAGGTAAAACGGCCCGTCAGCCAATCAGGCGTCGAGGATTTTGCAGGCATTACCCAGGTTACGGGCCCGGGCCAGAATGAAACGACATGCGCAAGCTGCTGCTCCGTTAATGATGAGTCATCGATATAAGGAAGGAGCTGCTGATAATTGTCAGCAATCAGAATGAGTCCTTTATCTTTCGGACGTTTTTTCAGCGCCAGTAAGGCCTCGACCGCTTGTTCGCTATCAGGATCACATCCCAGACCAAAAACCGCTTCCGTTGGATAAGCAATAACATGTTGCCCGCGCAATGCCTCAAGCACTGTATTCAATGATTTTTCTGTCTCTTTATTCATCTTGTTCGTTATCTTTTATTTCTACGGCTTTGCCGCACAATTTACTGGCACAGAATAACTTCATTCCCTGAGCCGTTTTCTTTTCCATCAATAGCGGGTAATGGCAGTGTTCACACTCCCCGGCTACCGGTTTATTATTAATGGCAAACTGACAATCTGGATAACGGTCACAGGCATGGAACACTTTGCCGAAACGTGATTTGCGTTGTAACAGGTGCCCCTTTCCACATTGCGGGCATCCCATAGTCGTTTCTTCTGGTTTATCGATAGCTTCAATATGATCGCATTCAGGGTACTGACTGCAACCAATAAACATGCCGTAACGCCCCTGCCGCAGCACTAAAGTGGAGTCACATTTAGGACATGCCTGTCCTTCCAGGACTTTTACAACATGCCCATCCGCCTGTGATTTCAGAGGACGAATATACTGACATTGTGGGTAGGATGAACAACTGAGAAAAGGGCCGTGGCGACCACTACGGATCACCAAATCGGCCCCGCATTCCGGACAGGATCCATTTTGCTTATCAGCAAAAAGTGCTGCTTTTGTCATATGTTACGTTTTACCTGTTATCTTTTAATGCAGATAACCTTCATTAACTTCAAATAATAGCTCTTCCATTTGCTGATACGCTGTTTCATATCCGGGAATATTAAACAGAACCATCAGCACGACCCACTTCAGATCCTCAAGATCGAATTCTTCAGCGTCCAGAGCCATAACACGATCGATAACCATCTCTCTGGTATCGAAATTCAATACTTTGATTTGTTCCAGAAACAGCAAAAAACCCCGACAACTGCTATCTAGCCGACTTGTTTCCTCATCGGTATAAACACGTAATGCTGAAGGATCAGAATCCAGCATATAAGATGGGGTTCCACCCTCTTGCATATCCGCAAGTTTTTCAAGCCAATTCAGCGCATTGTGAATATCAGCCCGGTGAAAACCAGCCTCGGTCAAGTCATCCGTTAACCTATCCTCGTCAACATTCATCTCCGCTTCGTTGTGAATGTAAGTTTCAAATAAGTACATTAGTACGTCGAACATGGCTTGCCCTCTTAATTCGGACATAGCCGCCGGGTACAGCTGCGATCCATCCTGCTAACTCCAGTTCGAGTAGTTTGCCTACGACTTCTGGCACAGGTTGGCCGGCACGTTCGGCGACGACGTCAACAGATGTCACCTCATATTCTACGTTAGCCAACACATCAGCAAATGGCAATTCAACTTCGCTATCTGACGCACAAATAATCGCCTCTGACGCAGTTGAGCGACTATCCTGCGGCCTTTTTAAGGATTCTGCTGCTTTGATATTGGGGAACCAGGTCAGCCCGCTCCCTATATGATCGGCGATATCATTAGGCTCAGTCACCAGATAAGCTCCCTGCTGAATCAGCCAGTGTGTTCCTTCGGAGGTTGCACTTCCCAGCGGGCCTGGCAATGCGAAAACTTCCCTTCCTTGCTCCAGTGCATAACGCGCAGTAATCAATGATCCGCTACGCAGCGTAGCTTCGATAACGAGTACACCCGCACTCAACCCACTGATAACCCGGTTACGGCGGGGAAAGTTAGCGGCTAAAGGCGGTGCTGTCACCAGATGTTCAGACACCAGTGCCCCGCCCTCCTCGAGAATACGGGCTGCAAGCTTCAGATGACAGGATGGATAGCACTTCATCAGTCCGCTTCCCAGCACCGCAATTGTCTTACCCTGAGCGTCTAATGTTGCCTTATGGCTGATTCCATCAATTCCCATCGCCAGCCCGCTTGTCACAGTAAAACCGCTGCTGACCAGACCTCCCGCAAAGACCTGCGCATATTGTTCGCCATAATGTGTGTAATCGCGACTCCCTACCATGGCAATTTGCGGCGATAGCAGTAATTCAGCGGCCCCCTTTGCAAACAAAATCAGAGGCGGGGAGGATATTTGTGCCAACAGTGGAGAATAAAACTCACTGCTAAAAGTAATGAGATGACAATTCTCTCCTTCCAGCCATTTCAGTGTTGCAGATAACCAGTGCTGATTAATATGCTGAAAATCAGCTATTTGTTCGGGAGAAAGCTCGCTGTTTGCTAATTCTGAGGACGAATAAGCCCCCCGGTAAAATAAGGTTTGAATGATCCCCATGGCGCGTTGGGGATCGAGGCGTTTAACCACCGACAAACGTATCCATGCTTCCTGTAATGTCATTATCCATTCCCTTCTCAAGGCCTTTCAGCGACTAATACAATTGGCAGAGGATGCTGTCAATCGGAGCAGGAAATGTCTAGAATAGAGTCTATATATCTTCAATCAATTGAATAAAGATCCAGAAAAATATGTCCGTATTACAGATATTACATTTCCCAGACGAGCGGCTTCGCATAACTGCAAAACCGGTCAAAGAAGTTAACGCCGAAATCCAGCAGATCGTGGATGATATGTTTGAAACCATGTATGCAGAGGAAGGGATTGGTCTTGCTGCAACTCAGGTCGACATTCATCAGCGCATCATCGTGATTGATGTCTCTGAAAACCGCGATGAGCGTCTGGTTCTCATTAATCCTGAATTGCTTGAAAAAAGCGGCGAAACCGGGATTGAAGAAGGGTGTCTGTCGATCCCCGATCAACGGGCGCTGGTGCCACGTGCTGCAAAAGTAAAAGTCCGTGCGCTTGACCGTGACGGTAAAACCTTCGAGCTTGAAGCCGATGACTTGCTGGCAATTTGTATCCAGCATGAAATGGATCATCTGGTAGGTAAATTATTCGTGGATTACTTGTCTCCCTTGAAACGTCAGCGTATTCGCCAGAAAATGGAAAAAATGGCCAAGCTGAACGCGCGGGCTGACTAATATTCGTGTAACACAGGACACTGCTTTGCGAATCATATTTGCCGGTACACCCGACTTTGCAGCGCGTCATCTTGACGCGCTTTTATCATCAGAACATCAGGTTGTCGGTGTTTTTACTCAGCCTGATCGCCCGGCCGGCCGCGGAAATAAATTGACCGCAAGCCCGGTGAAAGTTCTGGCTCAAACCCACGACATCCCGGTGTTCCAGCCTAAATCTTTGCGCCCCGAAGAAAATCAATCTCTGGTTTCGGCGCTGCAAGCTGATGTTATGGTTGTCGTCGCTTACGGTCTGATTTTACCTAAAGCCGTGCTTGGTATGCCGAAATTGGGCTGCATCAATGTGCATGGTTCCTTATTGCCACGCTGGCGGGGCGCAGCTCCGATTCAGCGCTCTCTGTGGGCAGGTGACGCAAAAACGGGTATCACCATCATGCAGATGGATGTCGGGCTTGATACCGGTAACATGTTGCATAAAGTCGAGTGTGATATTTCCCCCGCAGATACCAGTGCTTCGCTTTATGACAAACTGGCTGAACTGGGCCCGCAAGGTCTGCTTGAAACCCTTAAGCAACTGGCGAATGGCACAGTAAAACCTGAAGTGCAAAGTGAAGAGGACGTGACCTACGCAGAGAAACTTAGCAAGGAAGAAGCCCGCTTAGACTGGAACTTGTCAGCCGAACAACTGGAACGCTGCATTCGCGCGTTTAATCCCTGGCCTGTCAGCTTTTTCATGATTGAAGAACAGCCGGTGAAAGTCTGGCAGGCAGAATGTTTGCCAGGTAAAAACAGCGCGGCACCCGGGACTATTGTTGCTGCAGACAAAAAGGGTATTCAGATTGCGACATCCGATGGCATCCTGAACATCACCCAGTTGCAACCCTCAGGTAAAAAAGCAATGTCCGCACAGGATTTGCTGAACTCTCGTCGCGAATGGTTTATCGAAGGCACGCGTTTAGTCTGACCATAACGACTACGCCCGATATTTCGTCGGGCCTTATCTCTTTGATAATGCTGGCTCCGGTCAGCTTTTTTGACTATGAAAACAGCCTATAATCTCCGTAGCATTGCTGCTCAAGCCATCAGCCAGGTTTTGGACAAAGGATTATCCCTGTCCACAGTTCTTCCTGGCCTGCAGAAAAACGTCTCAGAAAAAGATCGCGGACTCCTTCAGGAACTGTGCTTTGGTACGCTTCGCGTGCTCCCACAACTGGAATGGTGCTTGCAGCAACTGATGGCAAAACCTCTCACAGGTAAGCAAAGAACACTGCATTACTTACTGATGGTGGGTCTGTATCAGTTGATCCATACCCGGATTCCGGCACACGCCGTACTGGCTGAAACTGTTAACGGTGCCGTTGCGCTAAAACGTCCTCAGTTAAAAGGCCTGATCAACGGCGTGTTGCGTCAGTTCCAGCGGCAGCAGGAAGAATTGCTTCAACGCATGCTCAACAATGACAGCCGTCACCTTCACCCGAGCTGGCTTTTTAACCGCCTGAAGAAAGCTTACCCCGATGACTGGGAAAATATCGTTGATGCCAATAATCAAAGGCCGCCGATGTGGCTGCGTGTCAACAGACTGCATCACACACGCGATGAATACTTACACCTGCTAAATGAATCCCAGATTGAAGCGGTTCCCCATCCGGAATATGGTGATGCAATACGTCTGATCACGCCATGTCAGGTAAGCCTGCTTCCGGGGTTCACTGAAGGTTGGATCACCGTTCAGGATGCTTCGGCGCAAGGTAGTGTTGATCTGCTGGATCCACAAAATGGCGAATTGATCCTCGATTTATGCTGCGCTCCGGGTGGGAAAACTACTCATATCCTGGAAGCCGCCCCTAAAGCACATGTTCTCGCTGTTGATGTGGACGAGCAACGTTTGAAACGCGTTCATGAAAATCTTCAGCGTTTGAAACTTAATGCAGAAGTGAAGCAAGGCGATGGCCGCGAGCCACAGGTTTGGGCCGGTGATCGCATTTTTGACCGTATTCTTCTTGATGCCCCCTGTTCAGCGACGGGTGTTATCCGCCGACATCCTGACATCAAATGGCTGCGCAGGGACAGTGATATTGCTGAACTCGCCAGCCTCCAAAAAGAAATCCTTCATGCCGTCTGGCCACGGCTAAAAAGCAAAGGTGTCATGGTTTACGCAACCTGCTCGATTTTGCCGGATGAAAACTGCCAGCAAATAGCTTCATTCCTGGAATCACATCAGGATGCTACGCTGGTTGAAACCGGAACGATGGAAAAACCGGGTCGACAGAATCTTCCACATGCTGAAGATGGTGATGGATTCTATTACGCTAAACTTATCAAAAGCTGATCATCTCGTATCAGTACTGTTTACTCAGGCTGATACCTTCGTGGCAAAGCAGAGAGTCATATGAAAATAATAATTCTCGGGGCCGGGCAGGTTGGTGGAACACTCGCCGAAAACCTGGTAGGTGAAAACAATGACATTACGGTTGTCGACACGAATACTGTCCGACTGCGTCAGCTTCAGGATAAGTTTGACCTGCGCGTAGTCCAGGGGCACGGTTCTCACCCTCGCGTACTTCGCGAAGCCGGTGCCGAAGATGCCGATATGCTGGTAGCCGTGACGAATTCTGATGAAACCAATATGGTCGCCTGCCAGATTGCCTATTCGCTGTTTAACACACCAAACCGCATTGCCCGTATCCGTTCAACTGAATACATCCGCGAATCTGAAAAACTTTTCCATCCGGAAGCCGTGCCTATCGACCATCTGATTTCCCCAGAGCAACTGGTCACTGATTATATCTACAAACTCATTGAGTATCCGGGTGCGTTACAGGTAGTGAATTTCGCAGAAGGAAAAGTCAGTATTGCAGCAGTAAAAGCTTATTATGGTGGACCTTTAGTCGGTAATGCACTCTCTTCAATGCGCGAACACATGCCGCACATTGAAACGCGAGTTGCAGCCATTTTCCGCCAGGATCGTCCGATTCGACCACAGGGCTCAACCATCATTGAAGCCGGTGATGAAGTATTCTTTGTGGCAGCTTCTCAGCATATCCGTGCAGTCATGAGCGAGCTTCAGAGGCTCGAAAAGCCTTACAAACGAATCATGATCGTTGGTGGCGGCAATGTCGGGGCGGGGCTTGCACAACGGCTTGAGAAGAATTACAGCGTAAAACTCATCGAACGAGATCAGCAGCGAGCCGCAGAGCTTGCAGAAATACTGCAAGATACGATCGTCTTCTATGGTGACGCCTCTGATCAGGAATTGCTGGCTGAAGAGCATATTGAACAAGTGGATGTATTCATCGCCATTACTAATGACGATGAAGCGAATATCATGTCGGCAATGCTGGCCAAGAGAATGGGCGCGAAAAAAGCGATGGTTCTTATCCAGCGCAGTGCATATGTCGATTTGGTGCAGGGCAGTGTCATCGATATTGCGATTTCTCCTCAGCAGGCAACGATTTCAGCGTTGCTTGGACACGTCCGAAAAGCAGACATCGTCAGTGTTTCATCGCTGAGACGCGGTGTCGCTGAAGCCATTGAAGCGATTGCACATGGCGATGAGACGACATCAAAAGTGGTTGGCCGTACAGTGGAAGAAATCAAACTGCCACCAGGTACCACAATTGGGGCTATTGTGCGCGGTAATGAGGTGATTATTGCCAACGGCACCAGCAGGATCCAACAGGGTGACCACGTTGTGATGTTTATTACCGATAAGAAGTTTGTCAGGGATGTTGAACGGCTGTTCCAGCCAAGCCCATTCTTCTTATAAATTGCCTCTATTGTTTATCGAATTTAACGTTAATGGAGACTTTTGTAGCGGAGACCCTGTAAATAGTCTTTACTTGATTTGACATATTTAATGAATTTGCCAAGGAGTATTTATGAGTTTTATGAAAGAGTTTCGTGAGTTTGCCATGCGCGGCAACGTGGTCGACCTGGCAGTCGGTGTTATCATCGGCGCCGCTTTTGGCAAAATAGTATCGTCATTTGTCGCTGATATCATTATGCCACCACTGGGTTTGTTGATTGGCGGAGTCGATTTTAAGCAGTTCGCCTTTGTCCTCAGGGAAGCTCAGGGAGCAGCACCCGCAGTAGTCATGCATTATGGGGTATTCATTCAGAACGTATTTGATTTCATCATTGTTGCACTGGCCATATTCTGTGCAATTACCTTGATGAATAAAATGCGTCGTAAGCAGGAAGATAAGCCCGCTGCCCCCCCTAAACCAACAGCGGAAGAAACTCTGTTAGCGGAAATTCGTGATTTGCTTAAAGAGCAGCAGACACCCAAACTGTAATCGATAACACTCGACTAAGACTGATTAGAAGGGCAGTGTTGAATACTCAAACAAACACTCAACACTGCCCTCCAGATAACTCCTCTTCCCATTTTTCTCTTTACGACGGTAGCTCCCTTTCCCTTTTTCATTTTTCTCAACACGTTGTTTAAACAGTGGATCATGAAGAAGCGCCTGTAATGCGTTATCTTGAATGACGCCTTTTTGATGCTTATAGTGGCTCATAAATCCTCGAAATGGTTTCATAAAGTTGAACAAAATTCGCGCATATCATACTGCTATAATTATTACTGTGAAAGCGGTTTGTAAACCCCCTGAAGGCTAATCCTGCTCATGTTACCTTGCCCGCGCCATCTTCCAATGCTTCTAATATAGAGCAACTGACACTAGTATGCGCAGAACCACAGCAGGCAGCACTTAGTCTTTGTAGTGATTCACGCATCTGATTAAGCTCCTGTAATTTATGCTCAACCTCTGCGAGTCGTTCATCCACGATAGACTTTGACTCCTGACAAGTATGATGCAAAGGATCAATCCGAATAGAAAGTAGCTCCTTGATAGCATCGAGTGTAAAACCTGTCGATTTGGCATAGCGAATGAAGCGTAAACGCTGCACATCGCTTTCGTCATACTGGCGATAGCCCGACAGATTACGAGCCCCTGTACTCATCATGCCCTGTTTTTCATAGTAACGAACAGTATCTGTGGACACATTTGCCAGTCTGGCAAGTTCACCAATTTTATACATGCCTATTTTCCTCTGAATTTATCCTTCAATGCATTTTCATAATGCCCATGAAGGAAGCCAGTGTTCATCCCTGCCTGCTGTAAGCGCATCTGTAAAACCTTCAGACGCTTTTCTGCGGGAAGAAACTTCGGATCATCGCTGTCTAAAGTGTTCAGTAAGTGATCCAGCTCGATCGCCTCTTTTCGATCCTGCAACTCAGGTGGCAAATAGCCTGCATTTTTCAAGATACGATAGGAAGTTCTGAGCTCATCTGGAACTGCGCTGTCATCATCCAGGATAAGGGGGCGTCCACTTCCCCGAAGGTTCTCAAACTCACCCTTTTCCTGGGCATCATTGATGTGCTTTTCAACCCATTGATCAATTAGAAACATGATTTCGCCTTTGTCGCATTGGACAAGCCATTCTAGATCATAGCTGGAAGCCGCGTGTTGTAAAAGATAGTGGAATTTAGAATAGTTAAAGCTGGAGAAGAAAGAGGGATTAGAACAGTGCATTTCAGATGTAAAAAAACCGGGCAAAAGCCCGGTTTTTTCATGCATCTACAGATTATTCAGCAGTTGCTACTTCTGCTTTTGACTCTGCACGATCAACGAGCTCGATGTATGCCATCGGCGCATTGTCGCCTGCACGGAAGCCACACTTAAGAATACGAGTGTAACCACCAGCACGGCTCGCGAAACGCGGGCCCAGTTCATTAAACAGTTTTGCCACGATCTCGTTATCACGAGTACGGGCGAATGCCAGACGACGATTTGCAACGTTGTCGGTCTTGGCAAGAGTAATCAGCGGCTCAACAACGCGACGCAGCTCTTTCGCTTTCGGCAGGGTCGTCTTGATGATCTCATGACGAACCAAAGAGCCGGCCATGTTACGGAACATAGCCTGTCGGTGGCTGCTGTTACGGTTCAGTTGACGACCACTCTTACGATGGCGCATGACCTTATCCTTCTCAGTAAAACCTTAACCTGTGATCCGGTTACTCGTCAGCAATACTTGCTGGTGGCCAGTTTTCCAGGCGCATGCCCAGAGACAAACCACGGGACGCAAGTACGTCTTTGATCTCAGTAAGAGATTTTTTACCCAGGTTAGGTGTTTTAAGTAACTCAACCTCGGTACGCTGTACCAGATCACCGATGTAGTGGATTGCTTCTGCCTTAAGGCAGTTAGCAGAGCGGACAGTCAATTCCAGATCGTCAACAGGGCGCAGCAGGATTGGATCGAATTCCGGCTTCTCTTCTTTGACTTCCGGTTGACGTACATCACGTAAATCAACGAAAGCTTCAAGTTGTTCAGCAAGAATGGTTGCCGCACGACGGATCGCCTCTTCAGGATCGATCGTACCGTTGGTTTCCATTTCGATAACCAGCTTGTCCAAATCAGTACGTTGTTCTACACGCGCTGCTTCAACATTGTAGGCAATTCGCTCTACAGGGCTGTAGCATGCGTCTACTAACAGACGACCAATTGGGCGCTCATCTTCTTCCGAATGAATTCGGGCAGACGCCGGCACATAACCACGACCGCGCTGAACTTTGATACGCATGCTAATTGCAGCGTTTTCATCGGTCAGGTGGCAGATGACATGTTGCGGCTTGACGATTTCGACATCACCATCATGGGTAATGTCGGCTGCAGTCACAGGGCCAATGCCAGACTTATTCAGGGTAAGAATAACTTCATCTTTCCCTTGAACTCTCACCGCCAGCCCTTTCAGGTTGAGCAGGATCTCCAGGATATCTTCCTGTACGCCTTCTTTGGTGCTGTACTCATGCAGTACACCATCAATCTCAACCTCGGTCACCGCGCAACCCGGCATGGATGAAAGCAGAATACGGCGCAGTGCGTTGCCTAAAGTATGGCCAAAGCCACGTTCTAAAGGCTCAAGGGTCACCTTGGCGTGCGTCGAACTGACTTGCTCGATATCTACCAGGCGCGGTTTTAGAAACTCTGTCACAGAACCCTGCATTGTGTCCTCTCTTTGGTACTAAGCTTTACTTGGAGTAAAGCTCGACGATCAGGTGTTCGTTAATGTCGGAAGACAGATCAGTACGTTCAGGCATACGCTTGAACACACCTTCCATCTTGGCAGCATCAACTTCAAGCCAAGTCGGCTTTTCACGCTGTTCAGCCAACTCCAAAGCGGCCTTCACGCGAGATTGCTTTTTAGCTTTCTCACGGATGCTGACAACGTCATTCGGAGATACCTGATAAGAAGCGATGTTAACAACGCGACCGTTTACCATGATAGCTTTGTGGCTAACTAACTGGCGGGATTCCGCACGAGTAGCGCCGAAGCCCATACGATAAACTACGTTGTCCAAACGACCTTCAAGCAGTTGCAACAGGTTTTCACCAGTGTTGCCTTTCAGGCGTGCTGCTTCTTTGTAATAGTTACGGAACTGACGCTCCAGAACACCGTAGATACGGCGAACTTTTTGCTTTTCACGTAACTGCACACCATAGTCAGACAGACGCGGTTTACGCGCACCATGCTGACCAGGAGCTTGTTCAATTTTACACTTGGTATCGATCGCGCGAACGCCAGATTTAAGGAATAAATCTGTGCCCTCACGACGGCTAAGCTTGAGCTTAGGACCCAAATATCTTGCCATTTTCTCTCTCCAACAAACCTAAAAGCAGCGTTATACGCGACGCTTTTTCGGCGGACGACAACCGTTATGAGGGATAGGAGTCACATCAGTAATATTAGTGATGCGGAAACCAGCCGCGTTTAATGCGCGGATAGTAGACTCACGACCAGGACCAGGTCCTTTAACCATAACTTCCAGATTCTTGATACCGTATTCTTTCACTGCGTCAGCGCAGCGCTCTGCTGCAACCTGAGCTGCGAACGGAGTGGATTTACGAGAACCACGGAAACCGGAACCACCAGCTGTTGCCCAACCCAAAGCATTACCCTGACGATCGGTAATGGTAACAATGGTGTTGTTGAAAGAAGCATGGATATGAGCCACGCCGTCAGAGACTTGTTTTCTTACACGTTTACGTGTACGAACAGGTGCCTTTGCCATTTATTCAATCACCCCGATTATTTCTTGATCGGTTTACGCGGACCCTTACGGGTACGTGCGTTAGTCTTGGTACGCTGACCGCGCACTGGAAGACCACGACGATGACGCAAACCACGATAAGTTCCAAGGTCCATAAGACGCTTGATGCTCAGGGTGACTTCACGACGCAGATCACCTTCAACAATGAACTTGGCAACTTCGTCACGCAGTTTTTCGATTTGCTCTTCAGACAGCTCACTGATCTTAACATTTTCAGCAATACCTGATGCAGCACAGATAGACTGTGAGCGGGTTTTGCCGATGCCGTAGATCGAAGTTAATGCGATCACGGTATGTTTCTGATCAGGAATGTTAATGCCTGCTATACGGGCCACTATGCACTCCTACTATTTATATACGGCAACACCATTCTGAAAAGCCCGTTTTCAGGATACTCAAATAGTATTGCTGCTTACATACAAAAGATTGGCTGGCTAATCTAGCCAGCTCAACCCAACTTTGCAAGAAAAATATGCGAGATAATCAGCCTTGACGCTGTTTATGCTTCGGTTCTGCACTGCAGATTACGCGAACGACACCGTTACGCTTAACAATTTTGCAGTTACGACATAATTTCTTGACGGAAGCACGAACTTTCATTTTTACTCTCCGTAACTTCGCAAACTCACCAGATTAGCGGTTATAGCCTTTCAGGTTTGCTTTCTTCAATGCAGACTCGTACTGACTTGACATCATCAGAGTTTGCACTTGAGCCATAAAGTCCATGATAACGACGACTACGATCAGTAGAGAAGTACCACCAAAGTAGAATGGAACTTTCATCGCGTCACGCATGAACTCCGGGATAAGGCAGATGAAAGTAATATACATCGCACCAATTAAGGTTAAACGAGTCATCACTTTATCAATGTACTTCGCCGTTTGCTCTCCCGGACGAATTCCTGGTACAAATGCACCGGACTTCTTCAGGTTATCTGCTGTCTCACGCGGGTTGAACACCAACGCAGTATAAAAGAAACAGAAGAAGATGATTGCAGTCGCATAGAGTAACACATAAAGCGGTTGCCCAGGCTGCAAATACAGCGAAATCGTAGTCAGCCAGTTCCAACCAGTCCCGCCCCCAAACCATGATGCAATCGTGGCAGGGAACAGAATAATGCTGGAAGCGAAGATTGCTGGGATAACCCCGGCCATATTCACTTTCAACGGTAAGTGCGTGCTCTGTGCTGCATAGACACGACGACCTTGTTGGCGTTTAGCATAGTTAACGACGATACGACGTTGACCACGTTCAACAAACACCACAAAGAAAGTCACTGCAAACACTAAAACTGCAACCAACAGCAACAGGAGGAAGTGCAGGTCGCCTTGCCGAGCTTGTTCGATAGTATGTGCAATTGCTGGCGGAAGACCCGCTACGATACCTGCAAAAATGATGATTGAAATACCGTTACCGATACCTCGTTCAGTAATTTGCTCACCCAGCCACATCAGGAACATTGTCCCGGTCACTAAGCTCACAACTGCAGTAAAGTAGAATGCAAAGCCTGGATTTAACACCAGGCCCTGCATACCAGGCATGTTCGGCAAACCGGTAGCAATACCGATCGACTGGAACACTGCCAATACCAGCGTACCGTAACGGGTGTACTGGCTAATCTTACGACGGCCAGCCTCCCCTTCTTTCTTTATTTCTGCTAACGCTGGATGAACCACCGTTAATAGCTGGATAATGATCGATGCAGAAATGTACGGCATGATCCCCAGAGCAAAGATTGAAGCACGGCTAAGGGCACCACCAGAGAACATGTTAAACATTTCAATGATGGTACCTCTTTGCTGCTCGAGCAATTTGGCAAGTACAGCGGCATCAATACCAGGGATCGGAATAAAAGAGCCGATACGGAAAACAATCAGCGCACCGATAACAAACAAAAGTCTGCGCTTCAGTTCGCCTAGTCCACCCTTGGCACTTTGAAAATCTAATCCCGGTTGCTTAGCCATCTGCTACTTATTCCTCAATTTTACCGCCAGCAGCTTCGATAGCAACACGAGCGCCTTTGGTGACACGCAAACCACGCAGAGTTACCGCACGACCAACTTCGCCAGAAAGGATTACTTTCGCGAACTCGATCTGGATACCAACTACGTTAGCGGCTTTCAGCGCGTTCAGGTCGATCACGTCGCCTTCCACCAGAGCCAGTTCAGACAGACGAACTTCTGCCGTGATCATAGCTTTGCGGGAGGTGAAGCCGAATTTCGGCAAACGACGATATAAAGGCATCTGACCACCTTCAAAACCACGACGTACGCCACCACCAGAACGTGAGTTCTGACCTTTGTGACCACGACCGCCGGTTTTACCCAGGCCAGAACCAATACCACGACCTACACGCCTTGGCGCTTGTTTGGCACCATCAGCCGGAGACAGAGTATTTAAACGCATCTCTTACTCCTCAACCTTAACCATGTAGGAAACCAGGTTGATCATACCGCGTACAGCAGGAGTATCCTCGCGCTCAACGGTGTGACCAATACGACGCAGACCCAGGCCCAGCAGAGTAGCTTTATGCTTCGGCAGGCGGCCAATGGAACTGCGAGTTTGTGTAACTTTAATAGTCTTTGCCATGGTTAATTACCCCAGAATTTCTTCAACGGATTTACCACGCTTGGCAGCGACCATTTGTGGGGATTTCATATTTGCCAAAGCATCGATAGTTGCACGAACCACGTTGATCGGGTTGGTGGAACCATAAGCTTTAGCCAATACGTTATGAACCCCTGCAACTTCCAGGACGGCGCGCATTGCACCACCGGCGATAATACCGGTACCTTCGGAAGCCGGCTGCATGAACACACGGGAACCCGTATGAGCACCTTTAACAGGATGCTGCAGGGTGCCGCTATTCAGCGCGACATTCATCATGTTGCGACGGGCTTTTTCCATCGCTTTCTGGATCGCTGCCGGAACTTCGCGTGCTTTGCCGTAGCCAAAACCAACGCGACCGTTACCATCACCAACTACTGTCAGTGCGGTAAAGCTGAAGATACGGCCACCTTTTACGGTTTTAGATACGCGGTTTACCGCGATCAGCTTTTCCTGCAGTTCGCCAGCTTGTTTTTCGATGTGAGCCATCTTAAACCTCTTCCTTAGAACTGAAGGCCAGCTTCACGGGCAGCATCTGCCAGTGCCTGGACTCGACCATGATATTGGAAACCGGAACGGTCAAAGGATACTTTCGTGATCCCTTTTTCCAATGCGCGTTCTGCGATAGCTTTACCTACAGCAGTGGCAGCATCTTTGTTGCCGGTATACTTCAGTTGCTCAGTGATAGTTTTTTCTACAGTAGATGCAGCAACTATTACTTCAGAACCGTTTGGTGCGATGACCTGTGCGTAAATATGACGCGGGGTACGATGTACCACCAGACGAGTCGCACCCAATTCTTTGAGCTTGCGGCGTGCGCGGGTCGCACGACGGATACGAGCAGATTTCTTATCCATAGTGTTACCTTACTTCTTCTTAGCCTCTTTGGTACGCACGACTTCGTCGGCGTAACGGACACCCTTGCCTTTATAAGGCTCAGGACGACGGTAGGCACGTAAATCCGCAGCAACCTGACCGATAACCTGTTTATCAGCGCCTTTCAGCACGATTTCAGTTTGGGTCGGACATTCTGCAGTGATGCCTTCCGGCAGTTGGTGATCGACCGGGTGAGAGAAGCCTAAGGCTAAATTCACCACGTTGCCTTTAACAGCAGCACGATAACCAACACCTACCAGTTGAAGCTTTTTAGTGAAGCCGTCGGTAACACCTACAACCATAGAGTTCAACAGTGCACGAGTGGTACCCGCTTGGGCCCAACCGTCTACAGCGCCTTCGCGTGGGGCGAAAGTCAGTGTATTTTCTTCCTGTTTAACTACAACAGCGTCATGGATAGTACGTGACAGCTCGCCGTTTTTACCCTTAATCGAAATAACCTGACCGTTGAGTTTTACCTCTACGCCGGCAGGAATGACGACGGGTGCTTTTGCAACACGAGACATTCTTTCCTCCCAATTAAGCTACGTAGCAGATAATCTCGCCACCAAGACCAGCCTGGCGAGCTGCACGATCGGTCATAACACCTTTAGAGGTAGAAATAACAGCGATACCCATACCGGCCATAACTTTTGGCAGCTCATCTTTTTTCTTGTAGATGCGCAGGCCTGGACGGCTGATACGTTGAATGCTTTCTACCACTGCCTTGCCCTGGAAGTACTTAAGTACTAATTCCAGTTCAGGTTTAGCGTCGCCTTCGATTTTAAATTCTTCAATGTAGCCTTCTTCCTTCAGCACGTTGGCAATAGCCACTTTCAGCTTGGAGGAAGGCATGGTGACCGCAACTTTGTTCGCGGCTTGACCGTTACGGATACGGGTCAGCATATCCGCGATCGGATCTTGCATGCTCATCTGTCTTTACTCCCGTGATTCAATTGGTGACAATTACCAGCTAGCCTTCTTAAGACCCGGAATTTCACCGCGCATAGCGGCTTCACGGACCTTAATACGGCTCAACCCGAACTTCCGCAGGAAAGCATGCGGACGACCAGTTTGACGGCAGCGGTTACGCTGACGAGACGGGCTGGAATCACGCGGCAGAGACTGCAGCTTAAGAACTGCATCCCAACGATCTTCGTCGGATGAGTTCACACCAGAGATAATAGCTTTCAATTCCTCGCGTTTAGCGCGGTATTTATCAGCCAGTTTTACGCGAACGACTTCGCGTGCTTTCATGGATTGCTTAGCCATTAGTAACCCTGCCTTACTTGCGGAACGGGAAGTTAAAGGCTGTCAGCAATGCACGGCCTTCATCATCGGATTTCGCAGTAGTGGTGATAGTAATATCTAAACCACGAACGCGATCGACTTTATCATAATCGATTTCCGGGAAGATGATCTGTTCACGCACGCCCATGCTGTAGTTACCACGGCCATCGAAAGACTTAGCAGACAAGCCGCGGAAGTCACGAATACGTGGAACAGCAATGGAGACCAGACGCTCAAAGAACTCCCACATGCGTTCGCCGCGGAGGGTTACTTTACAGCCGATCGGATAGCCCTGACGGATTTTGAAGCCTGCAACTGATTTGCGTGCTTTGGTGATCAACGGTTTTTGACCAGAGATTGCTGCCAGGTCAGCTGCTGCGTTATCCAGCAGTTTCTTGTCAGCGATCGCTTCACCAACACCCATGTTCAGGGTGATCTTCTCGACCCGAGGGACTTGCATGACAGAATTGTAACCAAACTCAGCCATGAGTTTTTTTACGACATCGTCTTTGTAGTAATCATGCAGTTTCGCCATCGTACTACTCCAAATTACTTGATAGTTACGCTGTTAGATTTGAAGAAACGGACTTTTTTGCCGTCTTCGAATCTAAAGCCTACACGGTCCGCCTTACCAGTAGCCGTGTTGAAGAGAGCAACGTTAGAAACCGGAATTGCAGCTTCTTTTTCAACGATGCCACCTGGTTGGTTCAGAGCCGGTACAGGCTTCTGATGTTTCTTAACCAGGTTGATACCTTCAACAATGACCTTGCCAGAAGACAGTACATTTTTTACTTTACCGCGCTTACCTTTATCTTTACCGGTAAGCAGGATAACTTCGTCATCGCGACGGATTTTCGCTGCCATGGTTCGCTCCTTAGAGTACTTCTGGTGCCAGAGAGATAATTTTCATGAACTTCTCATTACGCAGTTCACGAGTTACCGGCCCAAAAATACGCGTGCCGATTGGCTGCTCGCTGTTATTGTTTAAAATAACGCATGCATTACCATCGAAGCGAATGACAGAACCGTCCGGGCGACGAACACCCTTCTTGGTGCGCACCACTACCGCCTTCAGCACATCGCCTTTCTTCACCTTACCGCGAGGAATTGCTTCCTTGATGGTAATTTTGATGATGTCGCCGACGCCTGCGTAGCGACGGTGCGAGCCACCTAGAACCTTGATACACATTACGCGACGTGCACCGGAGTTGTCGGCCACGGTCAGCATAGTCTGTTCTTGGATCATGTTAGTGCTCCGCTAATGTCAACTACAACTTTAGGACCCAGGATAGGTCGTTAAGAAATCCCCACAATATGAGGGCGCGGCATTATAACACCGGTTCCCGATTATGGGTAGAAAAAATAAACGGCCCACGTACATGAGCCGTTTATCTATTTTTGAGAGGCGCTACTGTATTACAGAATCGCTTTCTCTACAACGCGAACCAAGGTCCAAGACTTAGTCTTAGACAGTGGACGGCATTCGCTGATTTCCACAACGTCGCCGATACCACATTCATTGTTCTCGTCATGTACGTGCAATTTAGTCGTACGTTTGATGAACTTACCGTAGATCGGGTGTTTCACCACGCGTTCAATCGCAACAACAATGGATTTTTCCATTTTGTCACTGATTACACGACCCTGCAGAGTACGGATCTTATCGGTCATTACGCACCCGCCTTTTCAGTCAGTAAAGTTTTCACACGTGCAACATCACGACGCACTTGTTTCAACAGGTGTGTTTGCTGCAACTGGCCGCTTGCCGTTTGCATGCGCAGGTTAAACTGCTCACGCAAAAGGTTCAGCAACTCAGTGTTCAGCTCTTCCACGCTTTTTTCGCGCAGCTCTTGTGCTTTCATTACATCACCGTCTTAGTTACAAAGGTGGTTTTGATAGGCAGTTTGGCTGCTGCCAGCTGGAAGGCTTCACGAGCCAGCTCTTCAGGCACACCGTCCATTTCGTACAGGACTTTACCAGGCTGGATCAAAGCAACCCAATACTCTACGTTGCCTTTACCTTTACCCATACGAACTTCGAGCGGTTTCTCGGTGATCGGTTTGTCCGGGAATACTCGGATCCAGATCTTACCTTGACGCTTAACTGCACGGGTCATCGCACGACGTGCTGCTTCAATTTGACGAGCAGTCAGACGACCACGGCCAACAGCTTTCAGACCGTAAGTGCCGAAGCTCACATCCGTACCTTGCGCAAGACCACGGTTGCGGCCCTTGTGCACCTTACGGAATTTTGTACGCTTTGGTTGTAACATCAGCGACTCTCCTTACTTGCGGCCTTTACGCTGCTGCTTTTTAGGTTGAGCAGCCGGTTCCGGTTGTTCAACTGCAGCCATACCACCCAGGATCTCACCTTTGAAGATCCATACCTTAACGCCGATTACACCGTAAGTGGTGTGCGCTTCAGATGTGTTGTAATCGATATCCGCACGCAGAGTGTGCAACGGAACACGACCTTCACGGTACCATTCAGTACGCGCGATTTCAGCACCGCCAAGACGGCCGCTTACTTCAACTTTGATACCTTTAGCGCCAAGACGCATTGCGTTCTGTACTGCACGCTTCATAGCACGACGGAACATAACGCGACGTTCCAGCTGTGAAGTGATGCTGTCAGCAACCAATTTTGCGTCCAGTTCCGGTTTACGGACTTCGGCGATGTTAATCTGCGCAGGAACGCCAGCGATATCCGCTACGACCTTACGCAGTTTTTCGACATCTTCACCTTTCTTGCCGATAACGATGCCAGGACGAGCAGTGTGAATAGTCACACGGATGCTCTTCGCTGGACGCTCGATAACGATGCGAGAAACGGAAGCTTTCGCCAATTCCTTAGTCAGGAACTGACGAACTTTAAAGTCGCCGTCCAGGTTGTCAGCGAAATCTTTGGTATTTGCATACCAAGTAGAGTTCCAAGGTTTGACAATACCCAGTCGAATACCATTAGGATGTACTTTCTGACCCATTGCTAGTCTCCAGAGTCTCAGCGATCGGACACAACCACAGTAATGTGGCTGGTGCGCTTCAGAATGCGATCTGCACGACCTTTAGCACGCGGCATAATGCGCTTCATGCTTGGGCCTTCGTCTACGAAAATCTTCGTGACTTTCAGATCATCGATGTCAGCGCCATCGTTGTGTTCTGCGTTAGCAATGGCAGACTCCAGCACCTTCTTAACCAGACCAGCAGCTTTCTTGTTGGTGTAGGCCAGAGTTTCCAGAGCTTGCGACACTTTCTTACCGCGAATCAGGTCAGCAACAAGGCGAACCTTCTGAGCAGAAGAACGAGCGTGGCGATGTTTAGCGATAGTTTCCATCTCTTCCTCCTACCTTAGCGCTTTTTAGCTTTTTTATCAGCCGCATGGCCGCGATAAGTACGAGTCGGCGCGAATTCACCCAGTTTGTGACCGACCATTTCATCGGAAACAAATACTGGTACGTGCTGACGACCATTATGGACAGCGATGGTCAAACCGATCATGTTAGGAAAGATCGTTGAACGACGGGACCAAGTGCGCAAAGGCTTCTTGTCACCGCTTTCCACCGCTTTCTCTACCTTCTTCAGCAAGTGCAGGTCAATAAAAGGACCTTTCTTGAGAGAACGTGGCATGGCTTATCCTCTAATTATTTTTTGCTACGGCGACGTACAATGAATTTATCAGTACGCTTGTTGCTACGGGTCTTCTTACCTTTGGTTTGAACGCCCCACGGAGTTACCGGGTGCTTACCAAAGTTACGACCTTCACCACCACCGTGTGGGTGATCGACTGGGTTCATCGCAGTACCGCGAACGGTAGGACGAATACCACGCCAACGAGCAGCACCTGCTTTACCCAGAACGCGAAGCATGTGTTCAGAGTTACCGACTTCACCTAAGGTGGCGCGGCAATCAACTTGAACTTTACGCATTTCGCCAGAGCGCAGACGCAGAGTCACGTAGGAACCGTCACGAGCAACGATCTGAACGTAGGCACCGGCTGAACGAGCCATCTGGCCGCCTTTACCTGGTTTCATTTCTACGTTGTGAACCGTTGAACCTACTGGGATGTTGCGCATAGGCAGGGTGTTACCTGTCTTGATTGCAGCATCAACACCAGATTGGATCTGGTCACCCACTTTCAGGCCTTTCGGCGCCAGGATGTAACGGCGTTCGCCGTCTTTGTACAGAACCAGCGCGATATTCGCGGAACGGTTCGGATCGTACTCCAGACGCTCAACCACTGCAGCGATACCATCTTTGTTACGTTTGAAGTCAACCAGACGATAATGCTGTTTGTGGCCACCACCGATATGACGGGTGGTGATACGGCCATTGTTGTTACGGCCACCGCTTTTGCTCAGTTTTTCAAGCAGCGGGGCATAAGGTTTACCCTTGTGCAGCTCAGGGTTAACCACTTTAACAACGTGGCGACGACCCGGAGATGTAGGTTTACATTTAACAATTGCCATTGTTCTTACTCCTCCGACTTACTCAGCGCCGCTGATGAAGTCCAGATTCTGGCCTTCTTTCAGGGTTACGTAAGCTTTTTTCCAGTCGCTACGACGACCAACACGCTGACCGTGACGTTTAACTTTGCCTTTAACCAGCAAGGTGTTCACATCTTCGACTTCGACTTCAAACAGTTTCGAAACCGCAGCTTTGATTTCCGCTTTAGTCGCGTCTTTGGCAACTTTGAGAACGATGGTGTTGTTCTTTTCCATCGCAGTAGACGCTTTTTCAGAAACGTGCGGCGCGCGCAGCACTTTCAGCAGACGTTCTTCACGAATCATGCCAGCATCTCCTCAACTTGCTTCACAGCGTCAGCAGTCATAACTACTTTGTCGAAGGCGATCAGGCTTACTGGATCGATACCTGCTACATCACGAACGTCAACCTTGTACAGGTTACGTGCGGCCAGGAACAGATTCTCGTCGACTTCGCCAGTTACAATCAGCACGTCTTCCAGAGCCATGTCTTTCAGTTTCTGTGCCAGCAGCTTAGTTTTAGGCGCTTCTACAGAGAACGTTTCGACAACGATCAAACGATCTTGACGTACCAGTTCGGACAGGATGCTTTTCAGCGCGCCGCGGTACATCTTTTTATTTACTTTTTGACTGTGGTCCTGTGGCTTTGCAGCGAAGGTTACACCACCGGAACGCCAGATCGGGCTCTTTACAGAACCTGAACGCGCACGGCCAGTACCTTTCTGACGCCAAGGTTTTTTACCGGAACCTGTTACTTCAGCACGGGTCTTCTGAGCACGAGTACCTTGACGGGCACCTGCTGCGTAAGCAACAACGACCTGGTGTACCAGCGCTTCATTGAAATCACGCCCGAAGGTAGTTTCGGAAACAGTCAGCGCGCTCTGCGCGTCTTTCACTACTAATTCCATTCCTATCTCCTCGACGTTAAGCCTTAACAGCAGGTTTAACGATCAGGTTGCCACCGGTAGCACCCGGAACAGCACCCTTGACCAGCAGCAGGTTGCGCTCAGCGTCAACACGTACTACGTCCAGGCTTTGAACGGTTACACGCTCGTTACCCAGTTGGCCTGCCATTTTCTTGCCTTTGAACACTTTGCCCGGAGTCTGGTTCTGACCGATAGAACCCGGAACACGGTGAGACAAGGAGTTACCATGGGTAGCGTCTTGGGTACGGAAATTCCAGCGCTTAACTGTGCCAGCAAAACCTTTACCTTTAGAAGTACCGGTAACATCAACTTTCTTAACGTCTGCGAAAATTTCAACGCTAATGTTCTGACCTGCAGTGAACTCTTCACCTTCTGCAAGGCGGAATTCCCACAGGCCGCGGCCAGCTTCTACACCAGCTTTAGCGAAGTGGCCCGCTTCTGGTTTGGTTACACGGTTAGCTTTTTTGCTACCAGTAGTAACCTGTACAGCGCGGTAACCGTCGTTGTCCAGGTCTTTGACCTGAGTAACGCGGTTTGCTTCAATTTCGATAACGGTTACAGGGATAGAAACGCCATCTTCAGTGAAGATACGAGTCATACCCACTTTCTTACCGACTAAACCAATCATTGTTTCAACCTCTCAATCGCTCAATGACCCTGATTAACCCAGGCTGATCTGCACGTCTACACCAGCAGCCAGATCCAGACGCATCAGAGCATCAACGGTTTTCTCAGTTGGCTCAACGATGTCAACCAGACGCTTGTGAGTGCGAATCTCATACTGATCGCGCGCATCTTTATTGACGTGCGGAGAAATCAGAATGGTAAAGCGCTCTTTGCGGGTCGGCAGCGGGATTGGACCACGAACTTGCGCACCAGTGCGCTTCGCTGTCTCAACGATTTCCGCAGTTGATTGATCGATCAGACGATGATCAAACGCTTTCAGGCGGATACGGATTCTTTGGTTCTGCATGAGACCAGAGCTCCAATTATTTTAAACGTAAATGATTACTCCTCAAACCCATTTCGATTGATGGGAGAGTGTAATCGTTCTTCACATAACCCCCATATCGGGAGTATTGTTGACCGGCAAGTAAACTTATCGGCCATCTGATTCTCATTGAATCAGGCCTACCAAGATTAGGTAAGCCCGCGCATTATACTTAAACACCAGCAAGAAGCAATTCGAACGACAAAGAAAATGCTTTTATTTTGCGCTCTTCTCTTCTTGTTGCTGTTCCAGCATCGCTTTTTTCAGCCATTCTTGTAATGGCATATCTGGGCTCCCTTCATCTAACTTGATGATTTGACTCTCATCACTTTCGTCTGCAGGCGCCTCTTCCAGGGTCTCATTTTCCATAGGTGAAGTATCTTCCGGCAACTCTCCCTCAGCATTTTCATTGTCATCTATATAGGCAGTCTGGCTAACGGCAGGGAGCTCTTTGTTCTTATAGATGTAATGCAAGGCGGATTGTTGGTAAGGAAGATGTGATTCTTCACTGATTTCTATCCGGTAGCCCTGCCAGTTAAGATAAATTATATGAAGATAAGACCCCGCCAAGGCACCAGCAAATAAACATAGGCCGCTTAGCACCACACAATACAGGCTTTTTCTGAGTTGATGATGAGCTGCCACCTTCACCTTTTGTTTGTTTAAATGGCTGACATAAGCCGATAAATGAATATTTTGCATTTTTAACCTAAAGTTCTTCTTTTGTAAGCAGCACTGGCATGTTGCCGGTACGTTTAGCGATTTGCATCAGAGTACCTTTACCTACTCTTCCATCGACAATAAGATCTTCCCGTTGCTGGAATAATTTAATCTTCCCAATCAAATCATTGTCCCACTGACCCGTTTTACTGAATGGCAGATTCAGGATTTTACTGAGCGTCATATCCAGCCAGGCGGTGTCAGCTTCAGGGCTTGTATTGTTGATAACGTTCTTACCGCTCGGAGTCTGCGGGAATAACTGGATATATTCACCGCCCCAGACTTCATTAAACCAGCTGCGCTGAACCGTCCACGTCTCATCTTTAATAAGAACATCTAACGTCTCATCAGTTACCTTAACAACGGTAACGTAGACCGTCCGTTTATCTGCTGTAATCGGACTCAGCCAGGGAATACCTTCCTGTAATAAGGTCTCTAATGTTGCCTTACCCTTTTTACAGGTGAGCTGCGCACGTATGGCCTGATCACAGAACGCATCATCAGTCGGAACGTCATAACCCCATACCTGAAAGAGCTGACGCATACCGTTACGCTCGTTACTGCCAACATCACTGAGGGTCTTCGCTGCGGCAGGGATTTCATGCAACTTTTCAGAAAAGGTTAAAGGCAGAGGGAGATAGGATTTTGCATAGTTGTAATAGGTCCATCCCAACATGCCACCAAAAAGCATGTAACAGGCGATGAGCAAGGTGATGCATTTTTTTCTGCCCGGTGTGAGCCCCCAGGCTTCAGTACAGATTTTCATCTGTCGGTAGGTGACTGATGATGTTTTTTCTGCATAAGCGCTGTTAAGTGAATCCGCAGCCAGAGCATTAATCAATTGGATTCGTCCGCCAGAAGCGTTATGCAGCAGTTTGGCCACCGGCCCGGGGATCACCGCTGCCTCTCCCCCAGAGGATTGCAATCGTTGTGAAAGATAATCTGAGGTTTCGGCGAAGCTCATTGGAAGCAGATGGTAATCAGTATGGGGAAAAAGCCTCCGACAGCGCTTACGGTCACCAGAATCCCCCTTGCGTTCCTCAACCAAAAGGAACGAAACACATGAGGATTGCGGATAACTTTTGAATGTTCTTAAAAACTCATAGCTTTCTACAGAGAGGTTTTCAGCATTATCCACTACGACCAGCCAGGGCTGAGTGGAATACTCATTTTGGTCAAAAGTTTCAGCAATTCGCAGAGGCAAGATCGAAGCTGGTAACGTTCGCCATTTTTTCAAATGAAAACAGCACGCTAATAGCTGCCCCAGGTTTTCACCGTCTGCTCCATTCAAAGGCGCTGCACTTAAATTCAATACCCGACGCTGGCTTTGTCTGGCAACCTCGTGCGCCAGTCGCGTTTTGCCAACACCTTTATTACCACCGATGATCGCGATGCCTCCCTGATTCAACTTCTGCAGAATAAAGTCCTGAGCAGCCAACAAACGTATATTATTGAAATAATTACCTTCCAAAAAAGGAAATGTGACAAAATTAAAGTGATCGCAGTACATACTAATGTCCATAACCATTTATACATTCAATGAATGTTTTTAAAAAAATAAAACCCAAAGAGGAATAAGTATGAAAATCAAGAAACACAATCTCATTCGTATTGAACATGTATTAATGTGAATCAATGTTTTTCTGTGCATAATATAGCCTAATAAGTAATCCACTGGAATAATGAAAACACAAAGGAATGATCCAACACATGTATGCCGCCTGGAATAAATGGCATTGGCCGAATATATCATTGAAGATAGGAATGTTAATTGTTATAACATTCATGTGCACAATAATTTGTTGCTCCACAATCGCTATTACTGTACTCAATAGCTGGGAAAAGTCTGTAATCACCCCCAAGGCTTCCGGCAACACTAAGATGCTTATAAATATCCATGGCACACTATTTGATAAACGCAGAAAGGCAGTGATTAAAGAGACAACTCAGTCACCCGTGACTAGCGTAAAACTGCCTTTAATCCTTAAGGGCGTTCTGACAAGTACTGAAACCCGGCGTTCACTGGCTATCCTTCAAGGACCATCAGGTCAGCATAGTTATCGTGAAGGCGAAAAACTCGCTGATGTAGAAAATGCTTTCTTACAATCAGTAAAGCCAGACGAAGTTTTAATACGAACCCCCGGGGGAACAGCGATTTTATATCTCAATGATAAACCACGGGATGATAAACGTCCTGAACCACAAAAAGAAAAGGTAAGCAGAGAACATGCAAAATATTTAATGCATTATTTAGTTGCCAACCCTATATATAAAGATGAGAAACTTACAGGTTATAGATTTAATCCCAGAACAAGCAGTAATATTTATCTTAGAGCGGGACTTATTCCTGATGAATTTGTCGTTAAAATAAACGGGCAATCTCTTGACGACGCGGTAACAGCAGATAAATACATTGAACAACTGGCAAATCTGAGGGATGTACAACTTACCGTTCTGAGAGAAAATCAAGTTCAGAATATCTATATAAACTTAGCCACTATCGAAACATCGTTGGATACAGAAAGTCATGAAGAAGTTCATTAACCCTCTCTTAGTAAAGGCATGCATATTATGTGCTACCCTCCCGTGGATTGTACACGCGGAAGAATTTACTGCGAGCTTCAAGGGCACGGATATTAAAGAGTTTATTGATACGATAAGTAAGAATCTGAATAAGACTATCCTTATCGATCCCTCCGTGCAGGGGACTATTTCTGTCAGAAGTTATGATGTTTTGAATGAAGAACAATACTATCAATTTTTTCTAAGTGTGCTGGATGTCTATGGTTTTGCGGTGATCCCCATGGATAACGGGCTACTGAAGGTCGTGCGTTCAGCGAATGCCAAAATGTCTGGTGTACCCGTTGCGGACAAAAACAGACCCGGTAAGGGAGATGAAATTGTCACCCGCGTCGTTACGCTTCTTAATGTACCGGTCAGAGAATTGGCACCTTTGCTTCGCCAGATGAATGACAGTACAGGAGTAGGCAGTGTTGTTCATTATGAACCCTCCAATGTTTTGCTGCTGACTGGCCGGGCATCAGTGGTCAACCGGCTTATTAATCTGGTCGAACGCGTTGACTCGATGGGTGACCAGCAAAGGCAAACCATCAAACTAAAATATGCTTCTGCCCCCGAAATGGCTGAGATGATGAACAACCTGATCCGTGAAGAATCCAAAGGACAATCATCATCTATATTACAAGCCAAAATTGTCGCCGATGAAAGGACCAATACGCTCATTGTCAGCGGGCCAGAAAACGTGCGAAGTCGCGCAGCAAAACTGGTTAATCAGTTGGATAAAGATCAGTCTTCTCAGGGCAACACCCGTGTTTTCTACCTGAAATATGCCAAGGCTGAAAAAATTGTTCCCGTTCTGACAGGCATTACGCAGGAGATGAAAGAAGGCAAAACTGCCCAGCCTTCGACCGCCTCTAACAATCCGATGAGCATAACGGCTGATGAGCAAACCAACTCCATCGTCATTACTGCTCAGCAGGATGTGATGCAATCACTTGAACAGGTTATCACCAAGCTCGATATCCGCCGCGCACAGGTTTTAGTCGAAGCCATTATTGTTGAAGTACAGGATGGCAACGGGCTCAATTTGGGTATCCAGTGGAGCAACAACCAGGTTGGCGGAACACAATTTACCGGTACCGGCGCGCCACTATCGACCGTTGCGGCCGGAGTACGCCAGTACAAAAAAGAGGGTGTTATCAGCAGTGATAACCCCCTAAGCAGCACTTTGCAGACCTTCAATGGCATGACCGCAGGCTTCTTTAGCGGTGACTGGAACGTCTTACTCACTGCGTTATCTACCAGTAATAAAAACGATATTCTTGCCACGCCAAGCATTGTTACTCTCGATAATAAAGAAGCCTCATTCAATGTCGGTCAGGAAGTTCCCTCCCTGTCTGGTTCACAAACCACGTCTGGCGACAACATTTATAGTAGCGTGGTTTACAAAACCGTCGGCACAAAATTGAAGGTCACTCCGCAGATCAATGAAGGGGACTCTGTGCTGATGGAAATCGAACAGGAAGTTTCCAGCGTTGATACTTCAACCAATTCTAGTCTTGGCCCCACCTTCAATACCCGAACCATTTCCAATGCCGTCCTGGTTCGTACGGGTGAAACTGTAGTCCTGGGCGGTTTGCTGGATGACAGCACCAAAGAAACCAAATCCAAAGTTCCTCTGTTGGGTGATATTCCGTGGATAGGTAATTTGTTCCGCTATACCAGCACTGAATCAGCAAAACGTAATCTGATGGTGTTTATCAGGCCGACCATTATTCGCGATGATGAGGTTTACTCCTCTATTTCCAATAAGAAATACTCGCATTTCCAAAAACTCCAAAAAACACGTCAGGATGAAGATCATCAAGATCTGCTCACGCCAAATACTCGTGCTGTTTTGCCCGACTACCCTGCCCCTGAAAACAGTTCGCCAAAAACCTCTCTGTCGACCATGCCTGATAACGACAAACCTCGTAATCCGTTTAGTGGATAAACCATGAACAGAGATAACGAGTTGCTGAATAGACCAGTTGTGGAACACGCCGCCCCTGTTCTGCCTTATACCTACGCTAAACAAAAAGGCGTAACGCTACTTGATAACGTGCTTTTTTGCCGCCAGGACATTTCAGTGGAAACATTGCTCGAAGCACGTCGGGTCATGGGGGAAATAATGGCGGTCGAAATAGTGGAAACGACACTGTTTGATGAAAAGTTATCAGCGACCTACCAGCGTAGCAGCGGCCAGTCACAACAAATTATTGATGATATCGATAACGAGGTCGACCTTCTGTCTTTATCTGAGGAATTACCTGATAACGAAGACTTGCTGGCCAGTGATGAAAATTCGCCGATCATACGTCTGATTAATGCGGTGCTTTCTGAAGCAGTCAAAGAGGGTGCTTCGGATATTCATATCGAAACCTTCGAACGCACGCTCAGTATTCGGTTTCGTATTGACGGCGTCTTACGGCAAATCTTGCAACCGGCTCGCAAGCTGGCACCTTTTCTGGTATCGCGTATCAAGGTGATGGCAAAACTGGATATCGCTGAAAAACGTTTACCTCAGGATGGTCGCATTTCTTTACGTATCGGTCACCGGGCGATTGATATCCGCGTATCGACCATTCCGGCTCAATATGGTGAGCGCGTGGTGATGCGTCTCTTGGATAAAAATAATTTATGTCTTGATATTCCACAACTTGGCCTGTCTCCACAGGACGAACAACAGCTATCGGCATTAATCCATAAACCTCACGGGATCATTCTGGTCACCGGGCCGACCGGCTCAGGTAAAAGCACAACTCTGTACGCGGTTCTTTCTGCACTCAACAATAACGAGCGTAACATTCTTACCGTTGAAGACCCGATTGAGTATGAACTGGAAGGCGTGGGTCAAACGCAAGTTAACCCCCGCGTAGAAATGACATTTGCTCTCGGTTTGCGGGCAATTTTGCGTCAGGACCCGGATGTCGTCATGGTCGGTGAGATCCGTGACAATGAAACCGCTCAAATCGCGGTACAAGCTTCACTGACCGGCCATCTGGTGATGTCTACATTGCATACGAATAGCGCCGTCGGTGCTATTACCCGTTTACGGGATATGGGTCTGGAGCCCTTCCTTCTCGCCTCCTCATTATTAGGCGTGGTTGCTCAGCGACTTGTGCGACGCCTGTGCCCACATTGTAGCCAGCAGTCCCCGTTAGATGCGTCTCATATTCCTTTATTCCACTTTCTGCCTGAGCCCCCACCCTTTGTTTTTAAAGCCAGCGGATGTTCTCAATGCCATTTCACAGGCTACAAAGGCAGGGCTGCTATCCATGAATGTATGGTCGTTGATAACGCTATACGTCAGGCAATTCATGAGAATCAGGATGAATTTTCCATTGAGAACATTCATCGCAAAACAGCCCGAAGCTTGCGGGAAAATGGCCTGCTTAAGGCCATTAGCGGCGAGACTACACTGGAAGAAGTCATCAGAGTCACGGCTGAACAAGAGATAGCGGCTGGGGGGACAACCTCATGAGCCGCTTCTCTTTTCATGCAATCTCCCCGACAGGCAAGGCGCAGCGGGGAGTGATTGACGCCGACTCTCTCCGGCTGGCCCGCCAGATGGTGCGTGAGCGGGGTTTAACCCTTCTTGAAATAAAGCAGGTTGGCAACTCGCTGACAGCTATAAATAACAAAAATAAAGGATTGAAAACACGTGTACCTTCACATGCAGTTTCACTGTTCTCACGTCAGCTCGCCACATTAACTCATGCAGCCCTGCCCGTCGAAGCAGCACTTGCCGTCATTGCCCGGCAAACCGAGCACGCCGGACTCACGCAAGTGCTGACCGCCGTTCGTAACAAAGTGGTGGAAGGGCATACGCTTGCCGATGCGTTATCTGATTTTCCGCGCATATTTGATCCGATGTTCAGAACACTGGTCACGGCAGGTGAACGAACCGGACAACTTGGCACCGTACTGGAGAAAATGGCGGATTATTATGAAATTCGCCAGCAGATCAAAAGCAAGTTGTCGCAAGCCATGATCTATCCGGCCATGCTCACCTTCGTTGCCATTCTGGTGATTGTTATTTTACTGGTTGCCGTCGTCCCGCAAATCATTGAACAGTTTGTGCATATGAAACATACACTGCCTATCACCACCCGTATTTTAATCGGCGTCAGTGGTTTCCTGGGACGTGCATGGTGGCTGATTGCCATCGTGCTTATCGCTGTCATCGGTATCTTCAGGCTGGCTCTGCGTCGAAAACATAATCTCATGCGTTTTCATACGGCATTGCTTGGTGTTGCCGTTTTAGGACCGCTGATCAGGGCCATCAATAGTGCCCGATATGCCCGCACTCTCAGTATCTTGCAATCGAGCGGCGTTCCTTTACTTGATGCGATGAAAATCTCGACAGAAGGCATAACGAACCTGCGGATCCATTATTTGCTGACTCAGGCGGCAGAACATGTTCGCCAGGGCAGTTCGCTCTTTGCCGTTCTGGAACAAACCCGTCTCTTTCCGCCCATGATGCTCTACATGATTGCTTCCGGTGAACAAAGCGGACGTCTTGGCGAACTCATGGCGCACGCGGCAGACAATCAGGACAAGTTGATGCAGCATCGGCTTTCAATGGTATTGGCGCTGTTTGAACCCCTGCTGATTGTCACTATGGCCAGTATCGTTTTGTTCATCATCATGTCGATTTTACAACCCATTCTCCAGCTTAATAACCTCGTCAGTTAAAGGTATAATTCAATGTTAAACATTCAAAAATATCATCACGTTACTTCTAAAAAGCAACAAGGTTTTACATTAATCGAACTGATGGTGGTTATCGTCATTCTCGGTGTACTGGCAGCGCTCGTTGTGCCTAATGTTATGGGCAACAAAGAACGGGCTGATACCCAAAAAGCCATCAGCGATATTGTCGCTCTCGAGAATGCTCTCGACATGTATAAGCTGGATAACCATCGCTATCCGACAACCGAACAGACGCTGGAAGCTCTTGTCACTTTACCCACCCTTAATCCGTTGCCAGCAAATTACCGTAACGACGGGTATATAAAACGTTTACCCGCCGATCCATGGGGCAACGAATACATGTTGGTCAGTCCGGGTGAACATGGGACGATCGATGTCTTTTCTGCCGGGCCTGACAGTGAGCCCAACACCGCCGATGACATAAAGAACTGGGTTGAGAAGGATCACTAACCTTGTCCGCGGCCAAACAATCCGGCTTCACGCTGCTGGAAATACTGATGGTACTGGCTATTTTCGCCATTGCCGCAGGGGTAGTCATCATGGTTTTACCGTCTGACAACTCACAAATCCAACGCGCAGAACAAATGAAAACAGTGATGGAATACGCTTCTGAGCGCGCAGTGCTGGAAGGAAAACCGCTCGGCCTTTCCTTAACGGCCAGCGCTTATCGGTTCGTGGTTTTAGGTGGCACGCTGCCATTAATTCCACAAACACGTGAGCCTCAGTGGGAAGAAATTAAATCTTCCCGAATGCCTGTCAGTGGCAAACTTTCGGAAAACGAAATCCTTTCGCTCAGCCCGTTGGCTCTTAATAAATCTATCAACCTTCCACCACAGATTGTTTTTATGCCTGACGGAACACTTTCAGTATTTGAGCTCAGTTTTTCTTCTTCAGCATCTGAGCCGGCCTGTTGCAGCATCATTTCTGAAGGGCGACAGCCACTGATATTTAATGTCAGAAGGTCTGAAAAATAATGCGCATATCTTCAACGCGTAGCGCTAAAAATCAGCAAGGTATGACGCTGATTGAAGTCATCATTGCCCTCGGCATCTTCGCCACGGCAGCTCTGGCGTTACTGAATAGTATGAGTTCGCAAATGAGCGCAGTGGATCATTTTCGAACCTCTCTCTTTGCAAGCTGGGTGGCTGAAAATACGTTAATAGAAGCACAAATCAAATTGGGGAAAAAAGAAAAAGAACACGTGACACTGGCCGGGCAGCAATGGTTCGTTGAGCAGCAATATGCCCTTGATAGAGAGAACAAAATCCGCCAGAACCAGGTACGCGTCCTTCAGGCTGAAGATGCACGTTTGCCGATCCTTTCAGTTAGCAGCTGGACTCAGATAATGGCAGAGAAACCATGAACAGCCAGCAGGCAGCCAAACAACAAGGTTTCACGCTGATAGAAGTCATGATTGCGATGGCGATATTTGCGCTTCTAAGCCTGCTGGCCTATCAGATCCTTTCCGCATCACTTAAAAACAGTGAAATGGCACAAGAACACACAGCAAGACTGACCGAGATTCAGACTGCATTTTCTTTGCTGGAACGGGACCTGACCCAGATATTGCCACGACAAACGGATGAGGAAGAGGCTTTTTTATCCGCTTCAGAGACATCATTGAGTTTTACAACCATTAGCAGTGATTCTGCATCAGCCCCCTTGTCTGCCAGTGATCTTACCCGGGCTACCTGGACATTTACCGATCATACGCTGACGCGCAGCGCACAAGCTCTTCCTTCCCCGCCACTGACAGATCTATCACCGCTAATTCCCTTTACGCTGCTGACAGGTGTGAAGTCTCTGCATTGGCGATTCTATTCCAGCGACTGGACCAACAGCTGGAGCAAACCGGACACTTTCCCAAAAGTCATCGAACTCGTTGTCACGCTGGAAGACATGGGTGAAATACGCAGGTTATTCCTCCTGCCACAAACAATTGAGGAGACAAAGGCTGAGTCTGTTGATAACCCGTCTGAGCAAACCGGTTCTGAAGCTGCGGCTCCGATCCCCTTAAACGGGGAGAGCGCCATCAATGAATAAGCAACAAGGTGTGGCGCTACTGATCGTTTTAATGATCCTTGCCATCATGGCCGCATTAGCGGCAAAAATGACGCTGCAATTTCAGGTCAGCCAGCAGCGCCAAAGCTGGTTGCTCAATCAACAGCAATTACGCTGGCTAACCTTTGCCGCCGAAGAGATTGCTCTGCCACGGCTGAAAAAAGCACTGACCGAAAATCCTGACCAAAACAACCTTGATCAGTTTGCTGTTCAGGAAGGACACTTCACCGGCCAGGATGGATTTTCAGTCGATTATATTATTAACGATGGGCAAAACTGTTTTAACCTTAACAGCCTGCGTAATAACGAACCAGACTCTGCGACAGAAGGTGAACCGTACAATACGCAGGTACTGAAACAACTTCTCCTCAATGCGCAGGCGACATCCGTTGAAACTGAGCGGTTCGCGGATACCCTCAGCGATTATCTTGATGCCGATAATGAGACCCGAACTGCCGGTGCTGAATCCGAGTATTACGAAACGCTGATTGTTCCCCGTTCCGCGGCTAACCAACGCCTTTTTTCACTGAATGAACTGGCGTTGCTACCCGAACTCCCCCTTCTGCCACTCAAACAAATCCGACATCAGCTTTGCACCCTCCCCGAAGAGTTTCAGCAAATTAATGTGAATACGCTGACCGAAGAGCAGGCTTCTCTGTTAAGCGCCTTATTTCTTGGGGGTATTAATCAGGAGGACGCAACGAAATTAATTTCAGCGCGACCGCGCAGAGGCTGGGTTTCTGTTGACGCCTTTCTGAAAGAGGCAAAAAAACAGCGATTTACTCTGGAAATCCAGAGCAGCGAATTAAAACCTTTGCTGACGGTACGCAGCCAGTACTTCGTGCTTTATACGCTAGGCCGGTTTGAAGAACAGCAAAATGCCATGACCAGTTTTGTGCAATTCAATCCAAAGGATTCAAAAATCAAAATTTATCAGCGACGCTATCGGGTAATAGAGTAAATGGAACAACTTCATCCGGCCAACAGGCTATTTATCAGGGCTGGCACTACGCCAGAGCGCTCACTTTATTGGTTCACGGATAAGGCAGAATGTGATGAAGATATTCATTGCCTGCAGGATACAGAACATTTATCAGAACTCGCCACACAACCTGCGGCACAAAATATTTGTCTGTTCATCCCCGCCAGTGAAGTGATTTTTCGTCAGATAGCGCTGCCTCAACGCGCAAGCAAAATTACGCGCCAGATGATTGGCTATCTTACCGAAGAAAGCATTGCCAGCGATGTCGACACTTTGCATTGGGTTGAGCTTTATCGTGAAGAACAGACGCTATTCGTGGCGGGTATTGAATCAGATTATTTAAGAAACTGGCTGCAGCGATTTAGCGATGCAGGGCTGACAATAAAGCACGTTTATATTGATGCCTTGCTGCTGCCCAGACATGAAAAAGGCTGGACAATAATGAAGCTTGATGAGCAGTGGCTTCTTCGACAGTCTGAATACTCAGGTAGTCAGATTGAACAGGTATTACTTGATACGCTGCTTAAAATCGCCATGCCGGAGACATTACACTATTACGGTGATGAGAAAGAGATCCCACCTGACTGGGTTCGCGCTGATCTGCCCTTTCATCCCCTGATTATGATGAAAAACAATTGTCCGTCAGCAGTGAACCTGTTGCAGGGCGAGTTCGCCGTGCGTCAAGAGGAGCCAGCCTGGGGACGTCATATGCAACGGGTGGCAACCAGCATGGCGATACTCACGGTGATAGTGATTATCGGCGCTAAACTTTTCACCTGGTGGCACGTTTCACAGCAAGAATCATTACTGAAAAACGAGATGCTGGTACTTCACCAGACCTGGTTTCCGCAGGACAAGCACACCCGTAATCTGAAGTTCTATTTTGAACAAAACATGAAAAAGGCACCCACGGCCTTTCTTCCTGCACTGGCAAAACTCACCGCTTATCAGGGAGAGATCCCGCAAATTGCCATCGATAAATTAGATTTTCAGCAAGAGACGAAACAGTTCATTTTGCAGATTACTACTGATGATCAGGCGGCGATTGATGATTTCGTCGAACGGACCGACAGTGACTTTCACTTTGCCATTTCTAATTTAGCCACGTCACCAACGGGTATCACTGCCACGCTGACTCAGCGGAGTAAATCATGAAACAGTGGTTGATGCTTAAAAATGAACGGGAAAGATGGCTGATACTGATTGCCGCGTTCCTGTTGGCAGTGACTTGTCTCTGGTACGGTATTTTAACCCCGCTCAACAATCGGATCGCCCAATCACGGGCCCGGATCAACACACAACATCACCAGCTTGAATGGATGGTTCAGCAAACACAACGGCTCGGCACCCCGTCAGGGTGGAGAACTCAGAAAGACAAGCTGACGGAAGCCATTAATACCTCCGCCACCCGCTTGTCCCTGCAATTGCCTCAACTCCTCGCCGATGACCGGGGGATAACCCTCAGCTATGAGCAGATTTCTTACCCCGAACTTTTGCGCTGGCTTGAAGTTCTTAACAAAGAATACGGTATTCAGGTCGTGGCAATAACGATAGTCGCAGGTACCGGGGAAAAAGGCAGCGTAAAGGTTTCACAACTCATACTGCGTTAGTCAGGAAAGCATTTCACATGAGCGAGGGATGGCAGCAAATGGCGTATATCACATCATTGCCCGGCGGGTTTTATCATACCTGTATAACTCTTTTAGGGCTGCTGATGGGCAGTTTTCTCAACGTCGCGGTTTATCGTTTACCCTTGATGATCCGCAACGATGAACGAAAGGCTGAGAATAGCTTTAACCTAAGCTTCCCGGCGTCGCACTGCCCCACCTGTAAACACCCGTTGCAATACTGGCAAAATATTCCGGTGCTGAGCTGGCTGCTGTTACGGGGAAAATGCCATTACTGCGAAACCACGATCTCTAAAAGATACCCCCTTACAGAAGCGGGATGCGCCGTCATGTTTCTGGGCCTGTCGTTTCTGTTTACTACTCCCCTGAGTTTATTCAGTGCCTTATTACTGTTTTGGTTTCTTCTGGCGCTAAGCCTGATTGATCTGGCAACTTACTTGCTCCCTGACCGGCTGACATTGCCATTACTGTGGGCCGGATTACTCATCCATTCTCTTTACGGCAACGTGACACTGCAGGATGCATTGTATGGCGCGGTAGCAGGTTATCTGGTGTTGTGGTTTTTGTATCAGGCAGTGAAATTTGTCAGCGGAAAAGAAGGGATGGGGTACGGTGATTTTAAACTGCTCGCGGCACTGGGTGCCTGGGTCGGCTGGCAGATGTTACCGTATCTGTGTATTTTCGCCGCCCTTACGGGGATCGTTTTCACACTGGCACGGGTAGGTCTTTATAAAATGTCAGAGCAGACACCTTTCGGCCCCTGCCTGGCCCTGGCTGGTGCGCTAATTTACATCAGCCAGGAGAGCAAAATAATCTGGCTGATGTTGAGTTAATACGGCAGAAATTACTGTGATTCTTCTTTCAGCTGAGACTGGATGTAATTCTGAATGCCAATACGCCCGATGAGTTCCAGTTCAGTTTCCAGCCAGTCGATGTGATGCTCTTCATCCGCAAGGATAGTAATCATTAAATCGCGGCTGACGTAATCATGCACCGAGTCGGCATAAGCAATGCCTTCACGTAAATCCTTTGCCCCTTCCAACTCCAGCAGCAAGTCAGATTTCAGCATTTCCTCAACATCTTCACCAATATTAAGCTTGCCGAGATCCTGCAGATTAGGAAGACCTTCCAGGAAAAGGATCCGCTCAATATAGATATCGGCATGTTTCATTTCATCGATGGATTCGTGATATTCGATACCGTTGAGACGCATCAGTCCCCAGTTTTTAAACATACGGGCATGCAAAAAATACTGATTGATGGCAACCAGTTCATTTCCAAGAAGTTTATTGAGGTGTGCAATGACTTTTTTATCGCCTTTCATAGGTAACTCCTCCGTTCCGGTATCTAAAGCGTAGATCCGGTTCAGAGTAAGTCAAAGAAAACACCTACTTTTTAGCGATGTATTTTCAGGCGATGTTGTCGAATTGCGGTATCTGCTGTAATTCGTCTTCCATTATCTGGCGCGCAACACGAACACATTTACCGCACTGCGTGCCCACCGGAACAAAATTTCTGAGCTGCTGAAATGTCTGAGGTTGATAACGACGAACCGCCTGTCGTATCGTTTTATCACTTACACTGTTGCATAAACACACGTACATAGAAACCACGCATCGAACAAAACCTGACCTAACTGTAAATGAGAATGGTTATTATTGCAATACGACCTGCTGGTGAGTTACAGATAATTATTGTAATTACTTGATTAGAAAATAAAAAAACCTGACCTTTTCAAGTCAGGTTTTTTCATATAGAAAATCAGGCAGTCAAGTTATGGGGTGACTGTCTCACCCACTATCACAAACTGCCCGGCAACCTTGTTCTCACGAAGAACAGTAAACTTCGTGCCTGGCGCTTTTTCCGTCGTAGTCAGATTATGCTTAAGCACAATAGTGTCGGCAGTATCTTGACGGTAGAGATATGGGCTAGTTTTATTCGTGTACAATTCACCAATATAATTACCATTACTCTGCAAAATGTAATGATCGGTGAAGTCTTTAGAAATACTTACTAATAATTTATCACTATCAACATTCATCGATAAAAAATTAGGATCAGTAGTGATGCTTTGTTCCTGAACCAACATCTCGTCAGTGACAACCAGTGTTTTGACAGTGCTAAATACATGATCTTCATCTTCCATGGTAATAGTCAACTCATCACCTGCTTTCGGTTTGACTGTATCACTACGTAAGATTATGCTCTCATCCGTGTTACCCTGGCTCATATAAGGGCTGGAGCCATTAGTAAAGAGTTCACCAAAATATTTATCATTTTTCTTAAAGATATAATGTGAATTATAGTCTTTATTGATATCAGCACGAACAACCGGGATCGCACCCTTCATTTCTATAACAAATCTGGTGACGTCATTTTCTTTAACATTTGAATAAAGAATATCTTTAGCAATATTCCCTAAATCATAATCTGGTGTATCGCCACTCAGATCCCAAATAATGGCTCCGCCAAAACCTTCACTTTGAATATAGTCAACCTTTTCACGGATAGACTGTTCATCGTCATAGGTGAAAAACTCTTTTGTCTGAGCATTATATAAATAGGGAACACGGGCCTCGGTATCATAATAACGAGTAAATGCCGGATTTTTTGCCCAGTCCTTTAACAGGTAATACGGATTGGTTCCGGTCGTCTGACCGACATCATCCCAGGCACCTTTTACTGTTGCATTACCCGGTACGAAGAGCCCTGGCAATCCAGGAACAATTATCGTAGGCTCTACCTCGCCCCAGGCGCGACCATAAAATGCCAGTCCCATCATCAGTTTGCTTTTCGGCACACCATAGGTTTGGTTATATTCTTTCATCGCGTAAGCATCATTCAGCTTAGTATCGGTATCTTTTGAATTTGCAAACAGCGGTGCGTTATGCCCCGTGATAGGATCAAATGCCCCATGTATATCGTAAGCCATCACATTCACGGAATCTAACAATGGAGTGGTCACTGTGGGGTTAATGAACTCCATATTCTTATAACTTGTTGTTACAGCAGCAGAAAGCTGGAAGTATTTATCATTCTGCAAACCGACAGAATCAAGTTTGCTGCGAAGCAACTGAATCAACTGAGTAAACTGCGCTTTTTCCTGCTCATTATCTGGATATTCCCAGTCCACATCGATGCCGTCAAAGTGCCACTTAAGCATATAATCAACCATGCTTTGCGCAAGTTTCTCCGAACCCGCGCTCGTTGCCGTAGCCGCTTCAAATGCGCCTTCCTGTGAGTTATCCCATCCACCAAATGAGATCATGAGTCTACGGCCCTGCGTGCTCGTGCGCCCGACTAATTCCGGTATCAGTTGTGGTGCTTTCTCTGCATCATGCATTTCGACAATGCCATTTTTTATCACAGCAAAACCGTAGTTGACATGAGTAAGGTTACTCATATTTATTTTATCTGGAGTAAAGTTATTATGGGCATCGTAGACTCCCCATTCAGGGAAATAACCAATGATTTTACGCTGCGACGCAACTTGAGCCTTACTTTCTGCCTGGAACTGTTCTGCTTTCTCGCCTGTCCATGGCGTAAAGTAGAAGGTCCCTAAAATATTTGATTGCAGATTAGTTGGCTCACCTTTTTTCCAGACGTCGTCGACACCAGGTACTTGCTCTGGGCCTGCCCACCATTGATTCGTCCAGAAATATCCGTCATATCTGACTTTGTTATCAGGTTTAGAATAAGTTTGTGAAGCATCCCAGGCAGGTGTATTCATAACGGGATACATTTCATTGGCTACAATAACCGTCTGTGTTCCTGGGAAGTTGTTATTCAAACCATACGATTCCCCATCTTTTGTCGTCTCGAAATGGAACCACGTTTTACCATTATCGTTGGAACGCATCATGGTTTCGCCATTTGTGCCTTCCATCTGGTTAGTATCATCATTGGCTTTTAACTTTGCCATTGCAGATGTGGAGATGAGAGATAGTGCGATCAACGAGGCGATATATTTGAGCTTCATAAACATTCCTTATTTATATATATTCAGCATATTTAGCAAATAACATTTCTTAGCCAAAATATTATACAAACTCAGGACTGTTAAAAATAATATTAATAATCAATGCAAATAAAATTTAAATTCACCAGATAAATCTAAAATTAAATAATCAGGAAGATGACAAGTCGTGGAATTTATTTGACGTACGAATATTTTGGAAAGTTAAAATAAAGGTATGAATAAAATCTTTAAAATGAAAAAAGGGTGCCGAAGCACCCCTTTTATTTTGCAAAAAACTATCAGCGATTAAGCGATAACTTTAGCAACAACACCAGCACCTACAGTACGGCCGCCTTCACGGATTGCGAAACGCAGACCGTCATCCATCGCGATTGGGTGGATCAGGGTAACAACCATGTTCACGTTGTCACCAGGCATAACCATCTCAACGCCTTCTGGCAGTTCGATAGTACCGGTCACGTCAGTTGTACGGAAGTAGAACTGTGGACGGTAGCCTTTGAAGAATGGAGTGTGACGACCACCTTCATCTTTGCTCAGGATGTACACTTCGGAATCAAACTTGGTGTGTGGTTTGATTGAACCTGGTTTAGCCAGAACCTGACCACGTTCGATGTCTTCACGCTTGATACCACGCAGCAGAACACCCACGTTCTCGCCCGCACGGCCTTCGTCCAGCAGTTTGCGGAACATTTCAACGCCAGTACAAGTAGACTTAACAGTGTCCTTGATACCGACGATTTCAACTTCTTCGCCCACTTTAACGATACCGCGCTCTACACGACCGGTAACCACTGTACCACGACCGGAGATGGAGAATACGTCTTCGATTGGCAGCAGGAATGGCTTATCGATAGCACGCTCTGGCAATGGAATGTAGCTGTCCAGTGCTTCTGCCAGTTCGATGATTTTCGCTTCCCAAGTAGCATCGCCTTCCAGTGCTTTCAGCGCTGAACCTTTGATGACCGGGATGTCGTCGCCTGGGAATTCGTAAGCAGACAGAAGTTCGCGAACTTCCATTTCTACCAGTTCCAGCAGCTCTTCGTCATCTACCATGTCGCATTTGTTCATGAACACGATCATGTATGGAACGCCAACCTGGCGACCCAGCAGGATGTGCTCACGAGTCTGAGGCATAGGGCCGTCAGTTGCAGCAACAACCAGGATAGCGCCGTCCATCTGAGCAGCACCGGTGATCATGTTTTTCACGTAGTCGGCGTGCCCTGGGCAGTCAACGTGCGCGTAGTGACGAGTCGGGGTGTCATATTCAACGTGGGAAGTGTTGATGGTGATACCACGAGCTTTTTCTTCTGGTGCGTTATCGATCTGGTCGAATGCGCGTGCAGAACCGCCGTAGGTTTTAGCCAGAACGGTAGTGATTGCTGCAGTCAGGGTAGTTTTACCGTGGTCAACGTGGCCGATAGTACCAACGTTAACGTGCGGTTTGTTACGTTCAAATTTTTCTTTAGACACGGCTATATTCCTTACTCTTGTGCTCTCCCTTCAAAGAGAGAGCACGGGATCATTGTGTTTAAACCAGTGGCTTATTTGCCACGAGCTTCAATAACGGCCAGGGCCACGTTATTCGGCGCATCATCGTACTTCAGGAATTCCATGGAGTAAGATGCACGGCCTTTGGTCAGTGAACGCAGCTGAGTCGCATAACCGAACATTTCGGAAAGCGGAACTTCAGCATGAATCACAACGCCAGTAGCGTTAGATTCTTGGCCTTTCAGCATACCACGACGACGGCTAAGGTCACCGATGACGTCACCCGTGTTCTCTTCCGGAGTCTCTACTTCAACCTTCATGATCGGCTCAAGCAGGACTGGTTTCGCTTTCTTAAAGCCATCTTTAAAGGCGATAGAAGCGGCCAGTTTAAACGCCAGCTCGGAGGAGTCAACGTCATGGTAAGAACCGAAGTGCAGACGCACGCCCAGATCAACTACCGGGTAACCGGCCAGTGGACCAGACTTCAGCTGTTCCTGGATGCCTTTGTCAATCGCGCCGATGAATTCACCAGGAATTACACCACCTTTGATTTCGTTGACAAACTCATATCCTTTCGGATTTGTGCCAGGTTCTAATGGATACATGTCAATAACAACGTGACCATACTGACCGCGACCACCAGACTGCTTAGCGTGTTTACCTTCAACATCGGTAACTTTAGCGCGGATAGCTTCACGGTACGCAACCTGCGGCTTACCGACGTTAGCTTCAACGTTAAATTCACGACGCATACGGTCAACCAGGATATCCAGGTGAAGTTCACCCATACCTGCGATGATTGTCTGACCAGATTCTTCATCAGTCCAAACGCGGAATGATGGGTCTTCTTTCGCCAGACGGCCCAGAGCCAGACCCATTTTTTCCTGGTCAGCTTTGGTTTTTGGTTCTACCGCAACGGAGATGACTGGCTCAGGGAATTCCATACGCTCCAGAATGATCACATTATCTGGATCACACAGGGTATCACCCGTAGTCACGTCTTTCAGACCGATCGCTGCAGCGATATCGCCCGCACGAACTTCTTTAATTTCTTCACGCTTGTTAGCGTGCATCTGAACGATACGACCCAGACGTTCACGCTGTGATTTCACTGGGTTAAATACAGTGTCACCAGAATTGACGAGACCGGAATAAACACGGAAGAACGTCAAGTTACCCACGAATGGGTCAGTAGCGATTTTGAACGCCAGAGCAGAGAACGGCTCAGAATCGTCAGAATGGCGAACTGCTGGAGTGTCTTTACCGTCATCCAACAAACCGTTGATAGCTTCAACGTCAGTTGGTGCTGGCAGATACTCAACAACAGCATCCAGCATTGCCTGTACGCCTTTGTTTTTAAACGCAGAGCCACAGGTAACCAGGATAATTTCGTTGTTCAGAACGCGCTTACGCAGAGAAGCCTTGATCTCTTCTTCAGTCAGCTCTTCGCCACCAAAGAATTTCTCCATCAGCTCATCTGAGCCTTCAGCAGCGGACTCAACCAGTTTTTGACGCCATTCTTCAGCCAGTTCTTGCATGTTGGCAGGGATTTCTTCGTATTCGAAGGTAACGCCCTGATCAGCTTCGTTCCAGTTGATAGCTTTCATCTTCACCAGGTCAACAACACCGGTGAATTTTTCTTCCGCGCCGATTGCCAGTTGCAGAGGCACCGGAGTTGCACCCAGACGTTTTTCAATCTGGTCAACAACTTTCAGGAAGTTAGCACCCATACGGTCCATTTTGTTAACGAACGCGATACGAGGAACTTTATATTTGTTTGCCTGACGCCATACGGTTTCAGACTGTGGCTGAACACCACCAACAGCACAGTAAACCATTACCGCGCCATCAAGAACACGCATGGAACGTTCAACTTCGATGGTGAAGTCAACGTGCCCTGGGGTGTCGATGATGTTGATGTGGTGTGGTTCGAACTGCTTAGCCATACCTGACCAGAAACAGGTGGTCGCAGCGGACGTGATGGTAATACCACGTTCCTGCTCCTGCTCCATCCAGTCCATGGTGGCTGCGCCATCATGCACTTCACCGATTTTGTGGTTTACACCGGTGTAGAACAGAACACGTTCGGTAGTGGTTGTCTTACCGGCGTCGATGTGAGCACTGATACCAATGTTACGGTAGCGCTCAATGGGTGTTTTACGAGCCATTTGATTCCTCTATAACTAGGACGTTCAAGTTCAGTTAACCCAAGCGGGTTGGCTTCTTGAAGCGCCCGCTTGGTTAGCATAACTACTGCGAAGTGATTACCAGCGGTAGTGGGCGAACGCCTTGTTGGCTTCAGCCATACGGTGAACGTCTTCACGTTTCTTAACTGCAGTACCTTTGTTCTCTGCAGCATCAGAAAGTTCGTTCGCCAGGCGGAGAGCCATGGATTTATCACCGCGTTTACGAGCAGCTTCAACGATCCAACGCATTGCCAGAGCATTACGACGAACCGGACGGACTTCAACTGGAACCTGATAAGTTGAACCACCTACGCGGCGGGACTTAACTTCGACAGTCGGACGAACGTTGTCCAGAGCGACTTCGAAAGCTTCCAGGTGGCCTTTACCGCTACGTTGAGCCAGGGTCTCAAGAGCAGTGTAGACGATTGCTTCTGCAGTAGATTTTTTACCATCTACCATCAGAATGTTGACGAATTTTGCCAGCAGTTCGGATCCGAACTTAGGATCTGGCAGGATTTTACGTTGACCAATGACGCGACGACGTGGCATGGAAATACTCCGTTGTTAATTCAGGATTGTCCAAAACTCTAAGAGTTTATTTTGACAGTAAAGTGAAAATGTTTGGCCTTACTTAACGGAGAACCATTAAGACTTCGGCTTTTTAACGCCGTATTTAGAACGAGATTGCTTACGATCCTTAACGCCTGAACAGTCCAGTGCGCCACGGACGGTGTGATAACGCACACCTGGCAAGTCTTTTACACGACCGCCACGGATCAGGATCACGGAGTGTTCCTGCAGGTTATGACCTTCACCGCCGATGTAGGAGGTAACTTCAAAACCGTTAGTCAAACGCACACGGCAGACTTTACGCAGTGCGGAGTTTGGTTTTTTAGGAGTGGTGGTATATACACGAGTACATACGCCACGTTTCTGCGGGCAAGCTTCCAGCGCTGGAACGTTGCTTTTAGCAACCTTCGTAGAGCGTGGTTTGCGTACCAGCTGATTAATTGTTGCCATTAAAAAGCTCCTGGATTTTGGTTCATAAACTACTTTGTAAACGCGTGATAAATCGCCCCATAAAAAGCATTAGCTAATATGGGGACGCAGAATTTTAGGGCTGACCTAAGAGGGTGTCAAGAAATATACAGCACATCGTTGTTTCACCATGCTGTTTGCTGGGCATGTTTCTCAGTCAGCGCGACGAAACCAGTATAGTCGATCAACGTGATTTTGTGTGAAATTTGACCAACCAGACCACGAGCCGCCAAATCTTCGCTTAAAACATAAACAGACTGCACATGCTGACTCATCAGGTTGCATGCCTCGCTGCCATCAACGGCAGCCAGTACACCGTCCTGCATCAGCAAAAGCGCATCATCCTGGGTGATCATGTTAATAAGCAATGAGAAATCACACTGTTGCGGGGAACTGGCAAGAGTAAAAAGCATGGAATTTCCTGGTTTAAAACGTCATTACCACATCATAATCAGCCAGCCGCTGGCGAATTTCAGCAACGGGCAACGGCTCAACATCCAGCACCCATTCATGACCGGCAGACAGGCCCCGCGTCTTTAAAGACTCTTCGCAAACAAAGCATTGATCGACATCGTAAAGAGATAACACGCCGAACGTGGCAATATAATTACGTGCTAAAATTTTTTCCGGTTGCTGCGCTGGCATCAACTGAAAAACACCGTCAGACATGAAAAACACACCGATATCTTCGGTTAGCGCTGACGTTGCCAGCAAAGCATCCAGCCCTTCCCGCCCTGCGGACGTCCCGTGCGGCCCCTGCGTGAATACAAACGCTATCTTCTTCATTATTGCTCCCTGTATTCACGCATCAGAACTGCACCAGACGATCACAGGTCAGCGAAGCTTCGGCCAGGCTACCCAAACCGGTCAGGGTAAAACCGGGTTGTAAGTTGGTCTGCCCATGCCCCTGATTGTGGGCTTCCGTTTCATCTATCACACCGCGACGCAAGGCGGCGGCGACACACACATTAAGCGCCACCTGATAATCTGCCGCCATCCGCTGCCAGGATCGAACTAAATCAAATTCATCCGATGCTGGCGCGGAAAGCAAATTGCCATTGAGCACACCTTCACGATAAAAAAACACGCTGTCGAGATGATGGCCGCTGGAGATCAGCGCCAGGGCAAACTGATACGCCGCACTGGCTTGCTGAGTGCCATAGGCAGGGCCGGTGACCAACAGGCAGTAACGCAGTTTCAACGTTCATTCCCCACCAGATCACCGCTTTTAAACTGGCGGATATATAAGTAAACCGTGTGCTTGGAAATGTTGAGACGATCAGCAACCTGATTGATGGCATCTTTGATATCAAAAATACCCTTTTCATAAAGATTCAGCACAACCTGGCGGTTCTTCGCATTGTTCGACACGTTACGGTCAGCGTTGACCTCTTCAATCGTGAACTCCAGCGTCTGGGCAACCAGATCATCTACGGACGAGGCGAAGTTAACGGACGAGGCGACTTCCTGCGTTTCAGGTGGCATAAAGGTCTGAATGATTTGCGAGAAAGGTACGTCAAGATTCATGTTGATGCACAGCAGGCCGATCACACGCTGCTCACGGTTGCGTATGGCAATGGTGACGGATTTCATCAGCACGCCACTTTTCGCACGGGTGAAGTAGGCTTTGGACACGTTGCTGTCCGCACCGGTCATATCATGCAACATGCGCAGTGCCAGATCGGTAATCGGCGAGCCGATTTTACGACCCGTATGCTCACCATTAGCAATCCGAACCGCTGAACATTTGAGGTCTTCCAGAGAATGCAGAACAATTTCGCAATGCTCACCAATCAGCATTGCGAGCCCGTCCACCACGGCCTCATATGAAGACAAAATTTCGTGATCGACCTGGCTGAAAGGACGTTGGTCCAGCAAATCCAGTTCGCCGGTTTCGCCAGTTATAAGCGAATTAGACATTGAAGCTACCACCCTCTATATCGCGCCTTCCAACGGGAGTCAGGACGCATTATTCATCATGTCAGGGTCGTTACTGTATCAACAATACAGAAAAAACGGCCTTACGATTATATGGATCTGTGACGTTATGCCGGGGAGACAAACGCGTCAAGTTATCATCATAGAGTAACCGCAATAAAAAGAGGGGCTGGTTCAAATAAAAGTGACTGACGAAAAAAAACCGTCGCGTTAAGCGACGGTTTTCAGCAGTAACTCAGCACCACTTAGTTTGCTTTTGGCGCGGCTTCCGCTTCAGCAGGTTTTTCTGCAGCTTTTGGATCAGCTTTAGGCGCAGCTTTCACATCCAGAAGTTCAACGTCGAACACCAGAGTGGAGTTAGCCGGGATCCCCGGAACGCCAGTTTTGCCGTAAGCCAGTGCCGGTGGAATGACCAGCTTGATTTTGCCGCCTTTCTTGATGTGTTTCAGGCCTTCGGTCCAGCCTGGGATAACACCGTCAAGACGGAAGGACAGCGGCTCACCACGGGTATAAGAATTATCGAATTCTGTACCGTCGGTCAGGGTGCCTTTGTAGTTTACAACTACGGTATCGCTGTCTTTAGGCGCTGCGCCAGCACCTGGTTTTTCAACCTGATACAACAGACCTGATTCAGTCTTCTTCACGCCTTTTTCTTTAGCAAAATCAGCACGGAATTTGTCGCCTTTGTCAGCGTTAGCTTTTGCGTCCTGCTCCATCTTAGCCTGTGCTGATGCTTTCACACGGCCTTCGAAGGTTTGCAGAGTCTGCTCGATTTCCTGATCAGACAGTTTACTTTTGTTCGCGAACGCGTCCTGAACACCGGCGATCAACTGGTCTTTATCCAGTTTAATGCCAAGCTTTTCTTGCTCTTTCAGGGAGTTGTCCATGTAGCGACCCAGAGATGCACCGAGAGCATAGGCAGCCTGCTCGTCATCACTTTTGAATTTGGCCGTGTCTGTTGCTGCCGGAGCAGCTGCAGCAGGGGCGGCGGCTGGCGCAGTTGCAGCAGCGGCCGGTGCTGTGGCTTCAGCAGCCATAACCTGAGTGGCATTCAGGGCGATAGCCATGGTGGTTGCCAGCAGAGTTACTTTAAACAGTGATTTCATCCATTTCTCCAAGACCAGAAGTCTCTGACCTCTGGTAATAATTACGAAAGTTCGGCGGTTACTATAACTGTCCGTCTCAAGACAAAACAATCTCTATACACGCCATTAGCGTCTTATTCCGACCTTTTTTACATCAATAAGTTTCGTCACGCGATCGGGACAGACGGATAAAGCGTCAGGGAGGTCAGGTAATCCTGCGGCTTTACGGGTAGAATCGCCAGTCTACAATACAGGATGAGGTTCAGGTCAGTGCACAACATGATCAACGCGAGCCGTACAGTGAGGTAATGATAATGAACTCAAACACCGTTGAACAACGTCTGGAGATGCTGGAAAACAAGCTGGCGTTCCAGGAGATTACCATTGAAGAGCTGAACATGATTGTCACACAGCATCAGCTGGAAATGAGCAGACTGCATGATCACCTGCGTCTGCTGACTGACAAACTGCGTGCCAGCCAACCATCAATGATTGCCGACCCGTCGGAAGAAACCCCGCCGCCGCATTATTGATGCTGATTTCGACGTAGCAAAAAGGCGCCTGCGAGGCGCCTTTTTCTTTAATGCAGCAAAGCGATTAATGACAACCGCAACCGCCGTTACCACCGCAACCCCCTTTTTTACCGTGGTCATGGTCGTGATCATGGCCACCGCAGCAACCGTCACCATGTTCATGGTCGTGACCATGGTCATGGCCGTGTTCGCCGTGAACGTGGCCATGAGCCAGTTCTTCTTCGGTCGCTTCGCGGATTGCCACAACTTCAACATGGAAGTTCAGGTTCTGGCCAGCCAGCATGTGGTTGCCATCAACCACTACGTGGTCGCCATCAACTTCAGTGATTTCGACAGGAACCGGGCCCTGATCAGTATCAGCCAGGAAGCGCATACCCACTTCCAGCTCTTCAACGCCCATGAAGACATCTTTAGGCACACGCTGAACCAGGTTTTCGTCGTAGTTGCCGTACGCATCGTTAGCGCCAACATGCACATCGAAACGATCGCCAACAGCATGACCATCCAGTGCAGTTTCCAGACCGGAGATCAGGGAACCGTGGCCGTGCAGGTAATCCAACGGCGCGCTCACCGGAGATTCATCAACCAACACACCGTCTTCTGTACGTACCTGATATGCCACGCTGACGACCAGGTCTTTTGCTACTTTCATGATAACTCCTACCGTTGGAAACTCAATTTGTTGTCTGCGGGCGTTGCGTAACGCACGCTACTTCGCTTAAGGCTAATTCAGTGACGGCCGCTTTTCGATGAGAGCATCCTGAAAAACGTGACCGGATAAATTTGGCGAAGAGTGTAGCGGAAATCCGCGTCTCTGTACTAACAGCATAAAAAAACACGGGCAATAACGCTACTTCGGATCGAAAATACCAATCACCTGCTCTTCCGGGCGAAGCTTCTTGCTGACCTGCGCGTCAGTCTGACGCTGATGGTGTCCGCACTTTACACACTCCACCACTTCAACCTGATCTTCCTGCCATAAAGCCAGTGTATCCATCGCCTTACATTTCGGACACACCGCACCAGCGATGAACCGTTTACGGGTTGTAGCCATATTACTTCTCCAAAAATTGCCGACATTGCGTCCGGTCAGTTTTCGATCAACCACCGAAATTATTTTTTCGCTACCGGACTATTCGTCATCATCCCAGCCATCAAGCTGGCGACGTTCGTTATGCATTTCACTCTGAAAAATGTCTTCCAGCTCGCGTCGGGCCTCTTTAACGCGGGAAATCTGCGCCACATCGCCCCGGTTTTGCGGTACCAGTTCACGCAACATCCGCATGTCGAGCCGACGAAAATGCTGCTGCGCGCGATACGCACTGTGCGGATGCATGCCCAGCGTCACGAGTGCTTTCTTGCCAAGCTCCAGAGCGCTGGAAAACGTCTCGCGGGAGAAATTCACGACACCCGCCTGCAAAAGCTCATGCGCTTCGACACGGCCACGGGCGCGCGCCAGAATATTCAGATGCGGAAAATGCTGCTGACATAAATGCACAATCGCCATCGTATCTTCCGGCTCATTGGAAGTAATAACGATCGACTTTGCCTTTTCCGCGCCGGACGCCCTGAGTAACTCCAGTTCGGTCGCATCGCCGTAATACACTTTGTAGCCGTAAGTCCGCATCAGCCCGACGGCGCTGATATCGCGCTCCAGCACCGTAATGCGCATTTTATTGGCCATCAGCAAACGGCCGATCACCTGCCCGAAACGCCCGAATCCGACAATAATCACCTGTGGCTCGTCATCCTGCACAAAATGCTTTTCATCGCTCTCTTCGCCGTCGTTGTAGCGTCGCACCAGGATTCGGTCAACCCACTGCATTAGCAACGGCGTAGTCATCATTGATAACGTCACCACCACCAGCAACAGCGAAAGCTGCGACGAAGAAATCACTTTCTGCGCACCCGCCGCCGAGAACAGCACGAAAGCAAATTCCCCGCCCTGACTGAGCACCGCAGAGAATTGCAGCCGGACCGAGGTGCGCAAACCAAACACGCGCGACAGCCCGTACAGCAAGGCACTTTTGACGGCCACCAGAATAATCACACCCGCCAGCACCAGCAAAATGTGGGTATAGAGCACCCCCAGATTTAGTGCCATGCCGACCGAAATAAAGAACAACCCGAGCAGTAAACCCTTAAACGGCTCGATAGCGATTTCCAGTTCGTGCTGATATTCGCTTTCCGCCAGTAAAATCCCGGCGATAAACGTCCCGAGCGCCATTGAAAAACCCAGCGTATCCATAAACAACGCCGAGCCGAGCACCACCAGCAACGCGGCGGCGGTAAACACTTCACGCACGCCGGAGGCCACAATCAGCCGGAAAATGGGTCGCAGCAGATAGCGTCCGCCGATCAGCATCCCGCCAAACGCCAGGACTTTCAGGCCGATCATTTCCCAGTTATTGCTGCCTTCAGAACCGCCCGCCAGAATCGGGATCAGGGCCAGTGCCGGGATCACCGCAATATCCTGAAACAGCAGCACGGCAAAACCGAGCTGGCCGCCTTCGTTACGCGTCATGCCTTTATCGCGCATCAGTTGCAGTGCCATCGCCGTTGATGACATCGCCAGCCCGATACCGCCAATCACCGCCGCCTGCCAGGAAAACTTCGTGAGATACAACAGGCCGCCGAGCACCAGCGCGGTCAGGATCACCTGCCCGGCACCAACGCCAAAAATTTGCCGCCGCAGCGCCCACAGTTTTCCGGGGTTCAGTTCCAGCCCGATGATAAACATCAGGAAAACTACACCCAGTTCGGAAAAATGCAGAATTTCATCCACGTCACGGATAAAGCCCAGCCCCCACGGCCCAATGGCAATACCCGCCAGCAAATAGCCCAGTACCGCGCCGATACCTAAACGTTGCGCCAGCGGGACGGCAACCACCGCAGCGAACAAAAACAGCAGGATTGCCGTAGGAATACTTGAAACATCCATCAGACGATCCCCCCATGCGGCAACGGCGATCGCAGCCATTCGCCGTAGGCTTCGGCATGGCTCTGCAACACATCAGGTTTCTGACGTCGCGCCCAGTAAATAACGATTGGCGTCATCCAGTGCATATGACACATCGCCGACGTCAGTTCGAACGGACGCATAATGTCGGACATCGGATAGCGGTTATACCCCCCCGCACGGTAAGCGCCTTCCGGCTCACCGGTGGTAACGACCGAACGCCAGTATTTGCCGTTAAGCGCATTCCCGCCAGCACCGCTGGCAAAACCCCGTGCCAGCACGCGATCCATCCATTCCTTTAATAAAGCCGGGCAGCTATAGGTATAAAGAGGATGCTGGAAGACGATCACTTTGTGTTCGCGCAGCAGCTGTTGTTCGCGGTGGATATCAATAAAAAAATCAGGATAGTGAGCGTACAAATCATGCACGGTGACATGCTCGAGTTGCTGTGCCTGCTGTAACAAAACGCGATTGGCGACTGAATCGGGTGATTCGGGGTGGGCGTACAGCAGCAAAACCTTTGGTGGCTGCGACATCAATACCTCCAAAGCGTCGTCAGGGTGCGGTTTTTCCGTTACCATGCTTCGCAAAGACAAAATGGGACGCGATACGTCTTGTTTAAATCATTATCATGACAATTTAACATACTCTCAACACGGCGCTTTATGATTGTTTTCTCCTCTTTACAAATCCGACGCGGCACTAATGTGCTGCTGGACAACGCGTCTGCGACCATCAATCCCGGCCAGAAAGTCGGGCTGGTGGGCAAAAATGGCTGCGGTAAATCCACCCTGATTTCCCTGCTTAAAGGTGAAATGAGCGCCGACGCAGGCAACCTGACTTTTCCGTCTAACTGGGCGCTGGCCTGGGTCAATCAGGAAACACCGGCTCTGGACGAGCCTGCGATAGAGTATGTTATCGACGGCGACCGCGAATTCCGCCAACTGGAAGCGCAATTGCAGCACGCCAACGAGCGGGATGACGGCCACGCCATCGCCACACTGCACGGTAAACTCGACGCCATCAACGCCTGGACCATTCCGGCGCGTGCGGCGAGCCTGCTCAGCGGGTTGGGTTTTACGCAGAATCAGCTACAACAACCTGTCAAATCCTTCTCCGGCGGCTGGCGTATGCGCCTCAATCTTGCACAGGCGCTGATTTGCCGTTCTGACTTACTGTTGCTCGACGAACCGACCAACCACCTGGATTTAGACGCCGTCATCTGGCTCGAAAAGTGGCTGAAAAGCTACACCGGCACACTGGTGCTGATTTCCCATGACCGGGATTTCCTGGATCCGATCGTCGATAAAATACTGCATATCGAACAGCAGATGCTGAACGAATACACCGGTAACTACTCGTCTTTCGAACGCCAGCGCGCGACCAAACTGTCGCAACAGCAGGCATTGTTTGAAAGTCAGCAGGAGAAAGTGGCGCATCTGCAAAGTTATATTGACCGTTTCCGTGCGCAGGCGACCAAAGCCAAGCAGGCGCAAAGCCGTATTAAAATGCTGGAACGCATGGAGCTGATAGCCCCGGCGCACGTCGACAATCCTTTTCATTTTAGCTTCCGCTCGCCGGAAAGTTTGCCCGATCCGCTGCTGCGGATGGAAAAAGTCAGCGCCGGTTATGGCGACACCACGATTCTGGAGTCGATCAAACTGAATCTGGTGCCGGGTTCACGTATCGGATTACTTGGCCGTAACGGTGCCGGTAAATCGACGCTTATCAAACTGCTGGCCGGCACCATGCCACCGCTTCAGGGTGATATTGGTCTGGCGAAAGGCGTCAAACTCGGTTACTTCGCTCAGCATCAGCTGGAGTTCCTGCGCGCAGAAGATTCGCCGCTGCAACATCTGGTGCGTCTGGCGAATAAAGAGACCGAACAGCAGTTGCGTGATTATCTCGGCGGATTCGGTTTCCACGGCGATAAAGTGACGGATCCTACCGGGCGATTCTCCGGCGGTGAAAAAGCGCGTCTGGTGCTGGCGCTGATTGTCTGGCAGCGCCCTAACCTGCTGCTGCTCGATGAACCGACCAACCATCTGGATCTCGACATGCGTCAGGCGCTGACCGAAGCGCTGATCGACTTCGAGGGCGCGATGGTTGTGGTGTCGCATGACCGCCACTTATTGCGCTCAACAACTGACGATTTGTATCTGGTACACGGCGGCAAAGTAGAACAGTTCGACGGCGATCTGGAAGATTATCAGCAATGGCTGGTGGACATTCAGCGTCAGGAAAGCCAGCAGGATGCACCGGCCAAAGACGGCGGCGTCAACAGCGCGCAGTCGCGTAAAGACCAGAAACGTCGCGAAGCCGATTTCCGCAATCAGACCCAACCGCTGCGTAAGCAAATCACCCAACTGGAAGCGCAGATGGAAAAACTGAGTACGGAACTGGCGGCAATTGAAGCGCGTCTGGCTGACTCCGCGATTTACGACATCAGCCGTAAAGCCGATCTCACTGACTGTCTGCAACAGCAGACCAAAGTGAAAGGCGCGCTGGAAGAGACCGAAATGACCTGGCTCGATGCGCAGGAACAACTGGAAGAGATGTCTAAAGCGTTTGATATCGAGAACTGATCGTCTGCCCGGAAATGAGGAAGGAGCCGTGATGGCTCCTTTTTTGTCTGAAAATCAATGCCAGATCAACAACACACAGGCGGCGGTCAACATACCCATTGCGATATTAAAGGTATACCACGCGCGCTTGCTGCGCAGCAGGCGGCCAATCACAGTGCCGAAACCCAGCCAGATAATCCCGGATACCAGATTCACCAGAAACATCCCGAGGCTGATCCCGGCAATCGAATGGTTATAAGCAGCCCCGGCCAGACTGAAGCTTGCGACGGCACCCAGCCCCATCAGCCAGGCTTTCGGGTTGAGGAATTGCAGCAACCAGCCCTGATACAAGCGGATCGGTTTTGGCGGCGGCGCACCGGTTTCCAGTTTTTCATAGACAGACGTCGCAATCTTCCACGCCAGCCACAGCAGATACAGACTACCGGCGATTTTGAGGAACAGATGTAACGCGGGATAAATCGTGATGAGCCCGCCGACACCAAAGGCCACCAGCAGCAAAATACTTTGCATGCCAAGCATAATGCCGACCATCAGCCAGAGTGAGCGGAAGAAACCGAAATTAGCGCCAGACGTGGTTAACAACATATTGTTCGGGCCAGGAGTGATGGCGGCGACCCATAAAAATCCAAGCATCGATAAAAATAAACCAGGTTCCATTTAATTTGGGTTCTCCGACCCGAAAGATGTGCGATAGCATTGAAGCTAACAGCGTGATATTGATCGCACAAGAGCCTCTTAAGAGAAATTTATTCATCTTATGGTTGAATCCTTTCGCCCCTTGCGCGGGGCCAGTAATCCGCACATCCAGACGTTATTACCGCGACTGGTGAGGCGGCATGCAAAACTCAAACCCCACTGGCAAAGACTGGATACACCGGACGGTGATTTTCTGGATTTAGCCTGGAGTGAAGACCCGGAACAGGCGCGACATAAACCCCGCATGATTCTGTTTCACGGGCTGGAAGGCAGCTTTTACAGCCCCTATGCGCACGGCTTATTGCAGGCGTGGAAAGACAAAGGCTGGCTCGGCGTCGTCATGCATTTTCGCGGATGCAGCGGTGAACCCAATAAGCTGCTGCGTATTTACCATTCCGGTGAAACCGAAGATGCTCGTTTTTTCATTCGCTGGCTCAATGAAACTCATGGCGAAGTCCCGACCGGCGCAGTGGGCGTCTCGCTCGGCGGCAATATGCTGGCATGTTATCTCGGCCAGGAAGGCGAAAAGTGTACGCTGAGCGCCGCCGTGGTAGTTTCCGCGCCGCTGATGCTGGAACCGTGCGCTTACCGGCTGGAACGCGGTTCATCGCGGATTTATCAACACTATCTGCTCGGTCAGCTCAAAGGCAATGCCTTGCGCAAACTGGCAAAATATCCGGGAACGTTGCCGGTGACGCTGGCGCAACTGAAAGCCATGCGCCGCCTTCGTGAATTCGACGATGCCATCACCTCAAAAGCGCACGGATTTACCGACGCACTGGATTATTACCGCCGGTGCAGCGCGTTGCCGTTGCTGGCGCAGATCAGAACGCCGCTGCTGATTATCCACGCTAAAGATGACCCGTTTATGACGCCGGAGGTCATCCCGAAAGCAGAAGATTTACCGGATTGTGTGGAATACCAGTTAACAGAACACGGCGGGCATGTCGGCTTTGTGTCCGGCAGCTTACGTAATCCGCAGATGTGGCTGGAACAGCGCATTCCGGCCTGGATCGCCCCGTTTTTAGAAAATAAGACTAAGGAAACAACAGAGTGATTATTCCCTGGCAGGAACTGGACGCTGAACTGCTCACCAGCGTGGTGGAATCCTTCGTATTACGCGAAGGCACCGATTACGGCGAGCAGGAACGATCGCTGGAACAAAAAGTCGATGACGTGAAACGTCAGCTGAAAAGCGGCGAGGTTGTGCTGGTCTGGTCAGAATTGCATGAAACCCTGAATATCATGCCGCGTGGCCAGTTCCGCGCCGGTCAGGAAGAAACCCCGCAGGACGGGTAACTCACGGCTCCGTCGATGCGGAGCCGTTTTCTTACGCCGTTGCCGAAATACAGGTTCCGGCGTCTCCCGCCAGCACCGCCTCGATCTGATCCAGCGCGCCGATATAGGCCGGATAGCCGCTGTAATTCACAAACGCGCTGACCGCCGCGACTTTGGGGCCCATCGAACCGTCGTTTTGCGCAAAAGGCGCGAGCTGCGCGGGCGTCGCACGACGGATCGCCCGTTGCTGCGACGTGCCCCAGTGTTCATACACCGCATCGGCATCAGTCAGGATCACCAGCTTTTGCGCCTTCAGTTGACGCGCCAGCAGCGCTGCCGACAAATCCTTGTCGATTACCGCCTTCGCGCCGTTGCCATCTTCAAACACCGGAATGCCGCCACCGCCATTACAAATCACCACGTGCCCGCGCGCCAGCAATTGCTGAATGGCATCAATATCCACAATCCGCTTCGGCACGGGTGACGCCACCACGCGACGCAGAAAACGCCCGTCGGCTTTCATTTTCCAGCCGTGCAGGGTTTCCAGTTCCTGCTGAGATTCAGGCGGGTACACCGGCCCGATAAACTTTTCAGGGGAAGCAAACGCCGGATCGCGGCTGTCGACTTCAATGCGCGTCAGCACCGTGGACACCTCTGGCATGCCCGTCTGCTGCCCGAGCATTTGCGCCAGCATAAACCCGATCATACCCTGTGTTTCTGCGACCAGAATATCCAGCGGATAGGCGGGCACCTCCGTATACGCCTGATTTTGTAATGACAACAACCCGACCTGCGGACCATTTCCGTGAACAATCGCCAGCCGGTAACGCGTTGCCAGCCGCGCCAGCGCACCGGCCACCGTCGCAATATTGCGATACTGATTTTCAGCCGACAGGCATTCGCCACGTTGTAAAAGCGCGTTACCGCCCAGCGCGACCACTAAAGTTTCCATGTTTCCTCCTTAAAGAAAGTGTTCCCTGAAAAGCGTCAATGCCAGCCAGACGCCAAGCAGCGTATCGGCACCCGACGTGTGCCCCAGCGCCAGAACCTGCTCTGCGCGCCGGGCACGAATCAAATGCAGCAATGGTGTGGAAAATTGTCTTCTCACCGCATGATGCAGATAGGCGCAACTGACCGATGACGTGAGCGTACGCAGGTCCGGTGTATGATCAAAAAAGTCACCGACCGGCAACCCGTGCGCCGCACACACCAGCAACATGCCGGTCAGCGTGTCGTCGTGGCTCGGTGTCAGTCCCGCGCCTTTGCCCACTACGTTCTGCCAGTCAACGCGATGCCCCTGCAACTGCCGCAATAACTGATGCTGAATATGAGCCAGTTCTCCGCCGGGCGGTTCAAGGACAACCTGACCAAGCTCTCCGAACAGCCCCGTAAGCTGCGGGCATCCGGTCAGAAAACCGTGCACATAGTCGTAAAGCTGCCGCGAGCCTTGTGTTACGTGCAAATCCAGCCTGCGCGTGGGCTGGTTTTCAGCACCCTCCCGCATCATATCGCCCAACGTCAGACGACTGAGTAGCCCTTCAAAATCCCGCGCCCGCAACAGCCATCCCATCGGGCTCAACCCTTTGCCGTATCGATGCAGTGTCAGCCATTCGCCCCGCTCATTGACCAGGTTGATGGCGCGGGAAAACAAACCAACGACCAGCCAGTCACCGGAACATACCGGTGCGTGAGCGCTGACCGCCAGCGGTGCGGGAATATTCATACCTGAGGATGCACCCCGAGATGTTCCGCCAGAGCCTCCAGTGCCTGTTCGAAGCAGGCCAGCGGCGCACGTACCGTGCCGGCACCAATCTGACCAATCCCCGGTTCGCGGTGAGCAATGCCGGTGTTAATCAGCGGCGTGATGCCGGTTTCCACCACACGCCGCACATCGAGCCCGAGGCAGGCGCCCTGAAAATCCCAGCCGGGAATTTGCAGCATCATGTTGCGTTCGAGGAAGATTTCCGCCATCTCCTCAGACACGGTGATGGCAGCGTCCATCCCGCCCGCGCCGACAAAACGGGTCACACCCGGCGCGGCAATCATCGCTGCGCCGCCGACACCAAAGGTTTCCGTGATCGCGCTGTCGCCCATGTCCGGGTTGGCGTCTTGCTGGCTGTAGCCGCTGAAGAACAATCCCTGCGGCATATTCACCGGTGCGGTAAACCAGCGATCACCGAGGCCGCTGACGCGGATACCAAACTCTTTGCCGTTGCGGGTCATGGCGGTGACGATACTGCCTTTGCCCACTGCCGCACCGGCATCCATTGCCGCCTTGCAGTAAGCCATCGCCAGATTGAGGAAGAACTGATCGGTCGTACTCAGAAAATGCAAAACGTCAGTCAGCGTGGTTTTATCCAGATTGCCTGCCGCCAGTTGCGGTGCCAGCGAACGCATCAGTAACGCCGAAGTGGCAATATTGCGCTGATGGAATTCATCGCCCATCGTAATGCCCTGCGCCATCATCGCCGTTAAATCGATACCGCGCTCGAGACGCCTCAACGCGCCACTCAGTGCCGGTGCCAGCACGTCGCGCATCCAGCGCAAACGCATCTGAACATCCGGGCCATAGGCACCGAAACGCATCACCTTGCCGATACCTTCGTTCATGTTGCAGAAAGCACGGTTGCCGTCAGTGAGATTGCCGATCACCAGCACCGGCATGTTCGCCGACGTGATACCGCCCATCGGCCCGACAGCACTGACGTGATGGCAAGGCACAAACCGGATTTCGCCACTATTCAGCAATTGCAACGCACGTTGTTCATCCTGCGCCCAGCCTTCAAACAGACAGGCGCCGATGCAGGCACCGCGCACCGGGCCGGTCATGTCTTCCCAGCGGATCGGCGGCCCGGCGTGCAGCAAGGTTTTGCCCTGATTGAGTACCGGGATCGCCTGACGGGCGGGCTGAACATCAAGCCAGTGCGGGCGCGCCTGACGAATGCGTTCGATAACGGCGGTATTGGCCTGTTCGAGGATATTTTTCATAAAATGTCTCGTTATCCGAAGAGGGGAAAGCGGCTCAGCCCAGTTGTTTTAACAAGCTGGCCAGCCGGAGATTGCCACCCGCAACGGGCGACCATGGGTAGTGCACGACCGGCACCGAAGCCGATTGCAAATCCAGCGCAAAGCCGAGCAGTCCGGCGTTGATCACCGCGACCTGCGACAACAGCAGGCAAGTTGATGCCGCAGGTGTCACGGCTGTTTGGGTACATAAGGTGTGTGCCAGCAGCGTGGCTTCCGGCAGGGTTTGCACCACCAAAATGCCCACCTCGCGCAATAGGGCGATTTGCTGCGAACGGCACTGCGGATCCTGCTCACTGCCCGTCACCATGGCGATCACCACCAGCGGCGCATGTCGGGCGCGCTGCGTCATCAGATGCCTGACAGCCGTTGCCACCGAACCGGCCGGATCGCGCTGCGCGCCATAACCAATGACCACATCCAGCAGCAGCACGCCGGTTTCAGATTTACCGGCCAGCCCGAGGATCAACTGTTCCCGCGAGGTCGGGTCAATCATCGGATGCGGTTTGCCAACGGTGTAAAAATCGTCCCCCAGATCAATGATGCGGTGTCCGTTGTGGTCAAGCATGGTGCCGTGCTCATGGGCATGATCGGCTTCCACGTCCAGCAGACCGGCCAGCACCATCGCGGCCTCGGCGGCCAGCGTGCCACCGGTAAACAATCCGGCGATTTTTTTCCCCGCGACATCAGGTTGTGATGCAGCAACCTGAACCACCCGCGCCAGCAGGCAGGCGATGCGTGCTGCTTCGTCGAGGGTCGATGCCAGCCAGACATTGCCGTCACGCGCCTGGCTGACCGGCGCACCGAGAAACAGCGCCACCACCGGCTTGTCGATGGCTTTCATGGCGGCCATGACTTTCAGACGAACCGCGTCTGCGGGCGGTTTGGAAACAAAGGCCAGCACCTGGCTTTGCGGATCCTCCGCCAGCATCTTCAGCGAGGTGAGCGCGCTGATGCCGCCGACCTGCGCCGACAGATCCCGCCCGCCGAGGCCGATAGCCTGCGAGATGCCCTGCCCGTTCAGCGCGATTTGTGACGTCAGTTCCTGAATACCCGTACCGGACGCGCCAATAACGCCGATCATCCCTTGCGGCAGCACGTTGGCAAATGCCAGCGGCGCACCGGCAATAATGGCGGTGCCGCAGTCCGGCCCCATCACCAGCAATCCCTTATCACGGGCTTTTTGTTTGAGGAGGATTTCATCTTCCAGCGTGACGTTATCGGAGAAAATCATTACGTTACGCCCGCTGTCGAGCGCCTGATGCGCCAGCCCGGCGGCGTATTCACCCGCGATGGAAATCAGCATCAGATTGGCCTCCGGCAGCCGCTGCTCCGCGCTGGCAAACCGGCGTGCGACCGGCAGAGACCGCCCGCCGCGTTGCCCTGCCGACATGGCTTTCAACGCCTCTTCGAGCCGTCCGGTGATCGCGCTGATAATGCTTTCATCGCGGCTTTCGCTGCGCACGGCCACGCAAATGTCATTCGGCGTCGCCTGTTCAAAACAGGCATGCCAGAAACCGGTGGCGTCTAATAACGCTTTATTGGCGGGTGTGCCCATCATCACTGACACATCATCAACATCCGGTGATTCACTGAGCTGGCGGGAAATAATCATCAGGCTGACGGAATCCTGAAAACTTCCTTTTTTAATACAGGCGTGGATCATCTGCTTCCCTTATATTTTCAGACGGTGAGGCGCAGGCTACGCAGAAATAAAACCGCGCAAGGTGAACTGGCTCACACTTGATTTATTGTCAGATTTAATTAAATAACCACGCTGATTTACATGTGAAAAAATTAAATAATGAATAACGATTAAATAAAAAATTAATAAGAAAAAATACGCATTAGCAAATTGATTTTCGCTATCCCTGATTAGTTATTCAGATCACATTCTCACGCGGGATATCCCGTATTTTCTTCGCTATTCAACGCCTCATTCGCTGCAAATAAGGAACGTCAGATGAAGGTCAGTCGCGAAGAATTACACCAGCTTATTGCCCGCAAACTCACCACCGCCGGTTTAACGCCGGAACATGCCGCCGTGGTGGCCGACGTGCTCTCTTATGCTGATGCCAGAGGCATCCATTCTCACGGCGCGGTGCGGGTTGAATATTATGCCGAACGTATTGCCAGAGGCGGCACCAACACCTCTCCGGCGTTGCAGTGGGAAGAAACCGGGCCATGCAGCGGCATCCTGCATGCTGACAACGGCCCAGGACACGTCGCAGCAAACCTGGCGATGGAACATGCCATCGACATGGCAAAAATCAAAGGCATCGCCGTGGTGGGAGTCCGTCAGATGGGGCATTGCGGTGCGCTGTCTTATTTCGTTCACCGTGCGGCTCAGGCGGGCATGCTCGCGGTTTCCGTCTGCCAGTCCGATCCGATGGTGGTACCGTTTGGCTCCGCCGACATCTACTACGGCACTAACCCGATTGCCTTTGCCGCGCCCGGCGAAGGGGAGCAAATCATCACCTTTGATATGGCGACCACCGTGCAGGCATGGGGAAAAATTCTTGATGCCCGCGCGCGCAATGAAAAAATTCCGGACACCTGGGCGGTAGATGGCGCAGGCAATCCCACCACCGATCCTTTTGCCGTTGAAGCGCTTCTGCCGATGTCCGGCCCGAAAGGCTACGGCCTGATGATGATGGTCGATGTGTTGTCCGGTATTTTGCTCGGTCTGCCTTTCGGGCGCTCCGTCAGCTCGATGTATGAAGACCTCACCGCCGGTCGTGACCTCGGCCAGTTGCACATTGTGATTAATCCGGCGTTCTTTACCTCTTCCCAGATATTCAGAAAAAATATCAGCCAGATGCTTGCCGAATTAGTGGCACTGAGTCCGGCTCCGGGTTTTGAAAAAGTCCTTTATCCCGGACAAAACCTGGATATTTATGAAGAAGAAACGAAAAAGAATGGAATTGAACTGGTGGATGACATTTATCGTTATTTAATTTCCGATGAACTTTATACGCGCACTTACGAAACACAATCTCCTTTCGCACATTAATTATTTAAAGGTGAATATGCTATGTCGCCCTTTTATCAGGAAGTAGAAAGTCAGCTGGACTGGTTATCGGTATTTGGCGCAGATCCGGAAGGCGGTATTTCCCGCCTGCTTTATTCCCCCGAATGGCTGGAAACGCAAAATCAGTTAAAACAGCGTATGGAACAGGCGGGATTTGCCACCCGTTTCGACGCCGTCGGGAATGTCTATGGCCGCATCGAAGGCAGTGACCGCAAAGACGAGGTCATTCTCTCCGGTTCGCATATCGATACGGTGGTCAGCGGCGGCCATCTCGACGGACAGTTCGGTGTGCTCGCCGCCTTTATCGCCATGCGCTATCTGAAAGACACTTTTGGCACGCCGCGCCGCACGCTGGAAGTGGTGTCGCTGGCCGAAGAAGAAGGCAGCCGTTTTCCCTATGTTTTCTGGGGCAGTAAAAACATTGTCGGACAGGCCGATCCTGCCGATGTGCGCGACATCACTGACGCGCAGGGCGTGAAATTTACTGACGCGATGCAGCAATGCGGCTTTACGCTGTCCGGTTCTCCGTTGCCCGCCCGGCGCGATATCAAGGCATTTGTCGAACTGCATATCGAACAGGGCAGCGTGCTGGAGCGCAACCAGCAGCAACTTGGCGTGGTGAACGCCATTGTCGGCCAGCGCCGTTATACCGTGACCCTGACCGGCACCGCCAATCATGCGGGCACGACGCCGATGAGTTATCGCAAAGATACCCTGCTGGCCTTCAGCCAGATTTGCGTGGCCGCCACCGACAGCGCCGAAGCGCATGGCGATCCGCTGGTGCTGACGTTCGGCAAAGTGGTGCCGGTGCCGGGCACCGTCAATGTCGTGCCGGGTAAAACCGTCTTCAGCATTGACTGCCGCCACACCGATCAGCAGGCGCTGCTGGCATTTACCACCGAACTGGAAGCCACCATGCGGCGGATTTGCCAGGAACGCGGCATCGGCATCGACATTGATTTATGGATGGATGAAGCGCCGGTGCCCATGGACAAACAACTGGTAGCGCAACTCGACGCCCTGTGCCGCGAACAAAACAGCCGTTACCGCGTGATGCACAGCGGCGCCGGGCACGACGCGCAGATTTTCGCCGCCTGCGTACCGACCTGCCTGCTGTTCGTTCCCAGCATTGCGGGTATCAGTCACAACCCGGCGGAAAACACCGCCATCGCCGATCTGGCTGCGGGCGTGGAAACGCTGGCGAAAATGCTGCATCAACTGGCTTATTAATCTGTCTTAAAGGGAGTTTGCAATGGGTTACATCAACCATAACACCGGCTATATCAAGGATTTATTGTCTAACCGTTCCATCATCAAACGCGGGAATTACGCGCTGATTGAACCCGACGGTCTGGTGAAAAATACCCTGCCCGGCTTTGAACGCTGCGAAATCACCATTCTGGCGACGCCGAAACTGGGCGCGACCTTTGTGGATTATCTGATCAACATGCTGGAAGGGGGCAAGAACCTGGCGGGCTTCGGCGGCGACGCGCATATCGAAACCTTCGTCTACGTGATTGACGGTAACATCACTGCGAATGCCGAAGGTCAGGATTACCGGCTGGAAAGCGGCGGATATCTTTACTGCCCGCCGGGGGTGAGCATGACGCTGGAGAATGCCAACGGCAGCCGCAACAGCCGGTTATTCCTCTATAAAAAACGCTATACACCGGTCACCGGTTTCCAGCCGCATGTGGTTTGCAATAACGTGCATCAGCTGGAGAAAATCCATTACGAAGGCATGTCTGACGTGATTGTGCAGGATCTGCTGCCAGCGAATCTGGGGTTCGATATGAACATCCATATCCTGACGTTTGCACCGGGTGCCTGCCACGGTTATGTCGAAACACACGTTCAGGAGCATGGTGCGCTGATCCTCAGCGGTGAAGGCATGTATAACCTGGATAACCACTGGATCCCGGTGAAGAAAAACGACTATATCTTTATGGGTGCGTATTGCCCGCAGGCCTGTTATGCCGTGGGGCGCGATGAGCCGCTGAGCTATATTTATTCGAAAGACTGTAACCGCGACGTCGAACTTTAACAGTTCGTGAGTGTAATAAGAAAACCGCCATTGCTGGCGGTTTTTGTGTTTCAGTGAGGGGCGTTATTTGCATGAACCCGGTCCCAGGGCAATAAATTTTCCAGAACGATCGCCAGCATCACGCCGGTCAGCAACCCGTTACTCAGCAATGGACGCAGCCACAGCGGCACCTCCTGCAAATACCCGGCGGGCAGCCCCATCAGGAAAATACCGCTAAACAGCGGGATCGCCAGACGGTAAACATTGCGGCTGCTGAGCCTGATGTGGGGCAGAAATGACAGCGACGAACTGAGCAGAGGCAGATAAGACACCAGCAACACGGCGCTGCTGATGCTCAACGGAATGCGGGCGAAAAACGCCGTCAGCGGCGTAAACAGACCAATGGCAACCACCACCAGCGCGCCGAGAATAAACGGTGCTTTGCGGTTGTCATTGGTTTGCGTCAGCAGGCCAATCGACGAGACAAACGGCGAAAAAGGCACGATGCCCAGAACAGCCGATCCCAGGGTAAACAGGCCGGAAACCACAAAACTGCGGCGATATTGCGGGGTTTGCTGCGGGTAAAAAGTCTGGGTGCCGCGCAGTGCGCCAAAAGTATTCGAAATATTCAGCAACCCGGTCAGGGTGGCCGTCAGAATAATACCGCCGCGTAATCCCTGCGGCGCGCCCAGCGGAAACCACTGCCAGTCTGTGCCGGTGCCCGGGCTGACGGCCTGCGGAAAAATGATCCGATATGCCGCCCAGCCGGTCAGCGTTCCGGCCAGCAGACCATATTTATTCCACGGTGACGGCAGCCAGACCACAATACCAACCACCAGCGCCGCCACGGCGAGCGCCAGCAGGAATGCCGGAAAATCAATGTTCACCGGTCCCTGCGGTACGCCAAACGGCAGCCCCAGCATACCCCTGATAAACAACGACAGCAGTTGGGCACCGAGTAAAAACATAAACACCATCATCACCGCCGGACGAAACAACACGGCGATACGATGGCCCAGCCCGCTCAGGCCAATCAGCACGGTGATCACACCGGAAAGTGCGATACCCACAGCCAGACTGCCGCCGATCACCGGCAGCGGCGTCCCGTGGGCGGCTTCCGCCAGCGTCACGGTGAGGATCACGCCCCACCACAATCCGGTCGGCCCTTCCATAATGGCGCGGCCGTGGCCGAGCGCCGCCTGCGCCACGCACGCCAGCCCGGTGGCGATAAAAGAGTATTGCATCAGGCACAGCGTGGCCGCATCGGAAAGCTGAAACGCCGACTGCAACGTCGGCGGGATAACCACCGTGTTGCAGAAAATGAAGAAGAACCACTGAATACCCGGCAGGAATTGCACTCTGGGAAATAACATCATGACAATCTGGCTGACCTCAAAAAGAAAAAGCCCGCCGTTTACGCAGCGGGCAGATGCAGAGATTACTGCAGGTGTTTCAGTACGAATTTACCGATGCACTTATCCTGGAAACCGTCCTGGATGTCATAGATGGTTTCGCCGCGCAGAATAGTTTTCACGACCTGCGCATTGATGGTGCGGCCAACATACGGACTGACTTTATGGCGATATTCCAGATCTGACGCTTTCAGCACATAGCTGCTGTTCGGTTTGATGAACACGAAATCGGCATCTTTGCCGATGGAGATACGGCCTTTATGCTTCAGCCCGAAGATATCCGCCGCGTTGGAAGACATCAGCTTTGAGAACATCGGCAAGGACATACCGCGTTTCTGAACGGCTTCGTCGAACATCACATCGACGCAGTTTTGCAGTCCGGCGATACCGCCCCAGGCCTGCATGACGTTGCCGGCTTTCATATCCGGCGGGCACGGCGAATGGTCGGAGACCAGACAGTCAAAGTCACCTTTCAGCAGGTGTTCCCACATGCCTTCCTGATTTTTCTTGTCGCGGATCGGTGGCGAACATTTTGCCAGCGTGCCGATCTCTTCAAACTGTGCGGTATCCAGTACGAAGTAATGCGGGCAGGATTCACAAGTCACGCGCTGGCCTTCGTGACGCGCACGCAGCACTTCCGCCAGACCTTCCGGACTGGAGATATGGCAGACGTGCAAACGGCAGTCCGCCACTTTCGCCAGATACAACACGCGGCGGATGGCTTCCACTTCAGTGAAAACCGGGCGTGAGGCAACATAATCATGTGCCGTCACCCGTCCGGCGTCTTTGGCTTCGCGGCCCAGTTCGTCACAGATCAGCGCGTTTTCCGCATGAACCGCCACTAACTGATCGCGTTTTGCCAGAATTTGCAGGCCTTTGAAATATTCCCAGTCATTCACGTCACGGAAATCGTTACTGACGCTGCGGTCGCCGCAGGTAGCAACGAAACATTTGTAGGCCACCACGCCTTCTTCATCCAGCTCGTGCAGACGGTCGAGATTGTAAGACACCAGCCCGCCAAACTGCGCGGCATCGATGGTCAGCTTGCCTTCAGCAGCATCGAATTTCATGTGCAGGGACGCGCGATCCACCGTGGCCGGTAACTGGTTAAGCGGCATTTCGATCATGGTGGTGATCCCGCCTTTGGCCGCCGCACGGGTACCAGTGGCGTAGCCTTCCCAGTGACTGCGGCCCGGTTCGGAGATGTGCGTATGGGCATCCACCATTCCCGGCGCAACGATCACCCCTTCAGCGCTGAGTATTTTTTCTGCGCCAGTCAGGTCATCGCCGATGGCGACAATTTTGCCATTCTTCACCGCGATATCTGTAATAACGGCTTCACTTTCCAGAACAACGGTGCCTTTTTTAATGATCAGATCATATGACATGGTTATATTTCCTTATGAAAGTACAGAGATAAGATTTTATTATTGGATTTATTATTCGTTTATTTCATGCCGGTTTACCGGCTCACACATTTTGCGGCTGAAGTGACGGTTCCCTTTTCATAAAAATGGAATACAAAACGAAAGCCACAATGACGCCCACAAACCAGGAAACCCGTGATAAAGGCTCCAGCACAGGAATAAACTTTCCGCCCAGTGAAAGGACGACGGCAATTAATGTCACGGCGAATGCCACGGTATTAAATCCTCGATGGTAATAGTTATAATTTCCCGGTGCGGTATACAACGTATCCAGATCCAGCTCACTGCGTACCACAATAAAATAGTGCGCCATCATCACGCCAATGACCGGCCCTAACATCCCGCCGATAATATCGAGGAACAGATAAATACTTTCCTGATTCTCCATCAGTTTCCACGGGCAAATCACAACGCTTATCAGACTGGCAATCAGTACGCCTTTTTTATAGGTCAGCTTTTTCGGTGCGATAGCGGCAATCTGGAAACCGGCGGGGATAATGTTACCGGTGGCGTTGGTCGAAATGGTGGTCATCAGGATCACTAACACAGCAAACACCGAGGCGAACAGGCTGTCCCATTTCTGTACGATATCCAGCACGTTCCAGGTATCAACGCCATAGTGAATGCTCGCCCCCGCCAGAATGCAGACGCTGGCGACGGCAAACAACACGTAAGCCACGATAAGACCCAGCGTTTGTCCCCACGCCTGCTGTTTAAAGCTGCTGGCATTCTGGGTAAAGTCCGAAGCACTCACCGCCGGTGCGGCCCACACCGCGACCACGGCATTGATCACCACCAGAAACAGGAACAGCGGATTACCCGATTGCTCAGCATTGGCAGGCACATAGTTAAGGATATTTTCCAGCCCGGCCAGCGAGATAGCCCAGACCGCCATGCCGCCGAAAACAACATAAATGCACGGATTAAGGATGGCGGTGAATTTATTCAGCACCCCGCCGCCGCCAAAACCGATCATCACGTTGATTGCCCAGAAAATCAGAAAGGCGATCAGCCCCGGCATGGAAATACCCAGCAGATTGAAATCACCGCCGAGGGTCAGAAACTCCGGCCAGATTTTGCCAATCAGGATCAGGAAGGCCAGTGAACCGGCATAGCATTGCAAACCGAACCACATAATCGCCGCGATACAGCCTCTGAGAATGCCGGGAAATAATGCGCCGCGGATACCGTAAGAACCGCGCAGGATCATCGCAAAAGGTACGCCGTATTTCGAACCTGCCGCCCCGTTTAATACCATCACCGCCGCAATAAACAGCGCGCTGATAATAATCGCCATCATCACGCTGAACGTAGACAACCCGAGAATAAGAAACCCGCCGACGGCAATATAATTCGGCACGTTGTGTACCGAACCCATCCACAGCGTAAAATAATTAAATCCTTTCCAGTTTCTTTTTTCTTTTAATTTTGGCAGAAGATCGTTGCTGTATCCTCTTTCACAATAACGTTCTTGCTGAGTGCATTCTGATTCATTCATCCTTAATTCCTCATAATACGTTAGGGACGTGCTTGTGGATTAAAAAAGGCTGACATTGATGCCAGCCTGATTTAATTAACCAATTTTGTGATTTGACATCATTTCCAGCGACTGAATTAATGACGAATGATCTAACTGCGATCCGCCGTTTGCTGCACAGACATTGAATAACTCCTGACAGGTCGCCGTATTCGGCAGGCTGATCGACAAGGCTTTGGCACTTTGCAGCGCCAGGTTGAGATCCTTCTGATGCAGGGCGACTTTAAAGCCCGGCGCGAACGTCCGTTTGATCATGCGCTCACCGTGCACTTCCAGAATGCGTGAGGAGGCGAAACCGCCCATCAACGCCTGACGTACGCGGGCAGGGTCAGCCCCGGCGCGGGAAGCAAACAGCAGCGCTTCCGAGACAGCTTCAATATTCAGCGCCACAATGATCTGGTTCGCCACTTTGCAGGTTTGCCCGGCTCCGCAATCGCCCACCAGCGTGATGTTTTTGCCCATCAGCTCAAACAACGGTTTGATGTCATTGAAAACGGCTTCTTTGCCGCCGACCATAATGGTCAGCGTACCCTGCTGCGCACCGATCTCACCGCCGGAAACCGGCGCATCCAGATATTCACCCCCCAGTTGCTGCACGCGCTGCGCAAACGTTTTGGTGTCGATCGGCGAGATGGAACTCATATCGACAATGGTTTTGCCTTTCAGCGGCACGCTGGCACAGCCGTTGTCACCAAACAGCACCGTTGCCACGTCCGGCGTATCCGGCACCATAATGATGATGACATCGGCATACGACGCTACCTCTGCCGGTGTCGCACAGGCTTTGGCACCGGCATCGGTCAGTGAAGCTGGTACATTGCCGAGCGTGGAAAAATGCAGGCTGTGTCCGGCATCCACCAGATGTTGCGCCATCGGCGCGCCCATAATCCCTAAGCCGATAAATCCAATTTTCATGGTCATTCCCTTTCAATGTGACTGAAATTTGGCGTACAGAAATCCCTCACCGCGAGGGTGAATAAAATCTGTCTTTCGCGTTTTATAACGATTAACGGTAGGCGTTCAGCCAGCCTAACCCGTCTTCCGTGCGCGCCCGTGGCTTATATTCGCAACCCACCCAGCCGTCGTAATCCGACTGTTTAATCAGGTTGAAAATAAAGTCGTAATTAATTTCTCCGGTACCCGGTTCATTGCGGTGCGGATTATCCGCCACCTGCAGATGACCGATTTTCTCCGCATGGCGGGTCATGGTATTTGCCAGCTCACCTTCCATCCGCTGCATATGGTAAATGTCGTACTGGATGAACATATTGTCGCTGCCGACCAGGTCAATCAGATCCAGCGCCTGTTGCGTACCGGTCAGATAAAACCCCGGAATATCAAAGTGGTTTATCGGCTCAATCAGCAGCATCAGCCCCTCTTTCGCCAGCGCCTGTGCAGCATAGCGCAGATTTTCCACCACCAAAGGCGTCACGCTGGCGGCATCCGAACCCGCCGGAATTTTGCCAGTCAGACAGTTGATTTTGCGGTTGCCGAGCGCTTTAGCGTAAGCAATGGCCTGCGCCACGCCTTCGCGAAACTCCGCTTCGCGCCCCGCCAGACAGGCAATACCGCGCTCGCCCTCAGCCCAGTTGCCCGCAGGCAAATTGTGCAGCGTATGTTGCAGGTGATTTTCCGCCAGCAGGGCTTTCAGGGTGCCAGCCGGATAGTCATACGGGAACATAAACTCGACTGCTGTAAAACCGCCTTCAGCCGCCGCCTTAAAGCGTTGAAGAAAATCCACTTCCAGAAACAGCATGGATAAATTCGCAGAGAACTTAAGCATTTCGGCCTCCCGGCTTATTCATATTTCATAAAGCTGACGTGCGTCGGCGCATCATCGGCATTGTCTGCAACAGGCTCGAATTCATTCACGCTGTCAATTTCGCCGCCCATGGAAATATTGGTGACACGTTCCAGCATGATTTCCACCACCACTGGCACCTGATGTTGTTTCATCAGACGTTTAGCTTCTGCAAACGCCGGGGCGATATCTTCCGGCCTGAAGACACGTATCGCTTTACATCCCAACCCTTCCACCACTTTCACGTGATCGACGCCGTAACCTTTCACGTCTTCAGAGTTGATATTTTCGAACGCCAGCTGGACGCAGTAATCCATATCAAAGGCGCGCTGCGACTGGCGGATCAGGCCGAGATAAGCGTTGTTCACCAGGACGTGGATGTAAGGAATGTTGAATTGCGCACCGACCGCCAGCTCTTCGATCATGAACTGGAAATCGTAATCGCCTGAAATCCCGACCACCTGACGTTCCGGCGCAGCAATGCAGACGCCGAGTGCCGCAGGAATGGTCCAGCCCAGCGGGCCCGCCTGGCCGCAGTTGATCCAGTGGCGCGGCTCAAACACGTGCAGCATCTGCGCCGCCGCAATTTGCGACAGCCCGATCGTGGTTACGTAATTCACATTGCGGCCAAAGGCTTTGCTCATTTCTTCATAGACGCGTTGCGGTTTGACCGGCACATCGTTGAAGTGGGTTTTGCGCAGCATGGTGCGTTTGCGTTCTTCACATTCCTGGATCCAGCTTTCGCGACACGGTAATTTGCCGGCTTTTCTCTGCTCTTCCGCCACTTCTATCAGCAGTTTCAGGGCTTCACCGGCATCAGACACGATGCCTAAATCAGGACAAAGTACGCGGCCGATTTGTGTCGGTTCGATATCAACGTGGATAATTTTGCGGCCTGCGGTGTATTTCTCTACCGAGCCGGTATGACGGTTGGCAAAACGGTTACCGATGCCAAATACCAGATCCGACGCCAGCAGTGAGGTGTTACCGTAGCGGTGCGCGGTCTGCAATCCGACCATGCCTGCCATAAGGCGGTGATCGTCCGGGATCACGCCCCAGCCCATCAGCGTCGGGATCACCGGCACCTGCGTCAGTTCAGCAAAACGCTGCAACAGCACCGCAGCATCGGCGTTAATCACACCGCCACCGGCCACAATCAGCGGACGTTCACAGGCGTTGAGCATTTCCATCGCTTTGACGGCCTGAGCGACGGTGGCGATCGGCTTGTAAGCAGGCAGCGATTCATAAGTTTCCGGATCGAATTCGATTTCGGCGGTCTGCACGTCATACGGCAGATCGACCAGTACCGGACCGGGGCGACCGGAACGCATCAGATGGAATGCCTGTTGCAGGACACGCGGCACCAGCGCAGGTTCCAGCACGGTCACCGCCATTTTGCTCACCGGCCCGGCAATCGCCTGAATATCCACCGCCTGAAAATCCTCTTTATGCAGACGGGCGCGCGGTGCCTGACCGGTAATGCACAGGATCGGAATGGAATCCGCCGAGGCGGAATACAGCGCGGTGATCATGTCGGTACCCGCCGGGCCAGACGTCCCCAGGCACACGCCGATGTTCCCGGCTTTCGCACGGGTATAGCCTTCGGCCATATGCGATGCACCTTCCACATGACGGGCTAACACATGACGGATTTTTCCATGCAGACGCATGGCGTTATAAAACGGGTTAATCGCTGCGCCCGGTACACCAAACGCGGTGGTGATCCCTTCTTTTTCCAACACATACATTGCTGCCTGTGCAGCTGTCATACGAGCCATAGCTAAATCCTCAGGTAATTCCGCTTTGCATAAAATAACGGAAAAAGTTTCCAACTTTAATTTGACTGAAAAAAATCCCGCTCACGACAGAGCGGGGATCGCAGGACGAACCGGTTAGTGGCGCTGGCCCAGGGCCAGACTGATGTCACGCGCGGTATCCCGCACCAGTTCGCCTAAATCGGTAAAACGCTCCGTCGTTAAGCGGGAGCTGGGGCCGGAGATCGAAATCGCCGCCACCGCATTGTTATTGCTGTCAAAAATCGCCGAGGCCAGGCAGTTCAGCCCTGTCACATGCTCTTCGCTGTCCTGTGCAAAACCCTGCTGACGCGCGTGTTGCAGATCCTTTTTCAACGCATTCAGATTATCCAGCGTGTGCGTCGTAAAGTTCTTCAACCCCGCCTGCATCATCAGGCTCATCAGCGCCTCGTCATCCAGCGAATACAGCAACGCTTTCCCGGCCCCGGAGGCATGCAGTGGCAGACGGCTGCCAAGTGGCGCGCACATCCGCACCATCGACTGGCATTCCCGCTGGCCGATCAGTACCGCTTCGAAACCGTTGCGGATCGCCAGATTGGCCGTTTCGCCCGACAACAACATCAGGCGCTGCATATAAGGCGCGGCGACTGACAATACATCCCGGTTATGGATATAAGACGATCCGACCGTAAACGCCTGTAAGCCGATGTGCCACCAGCTCAGTTGCGCATCCTGATAAACAAAATCGGCCTCTTCCAGCACTTTCAGCAGTCGAAAAGTGGTGGAAAGGGGCAGCGATAAATTCTCTGCAATGTTGCTGACAGAAGAACTGCCGCCGGACTGCGCCAGATAATTCAACACCGCAATGCCGCGTTCTAAGGCCTGAGCGCCCTTTTGCGAACCAGAACCAGGCTGGCTAGGACGCCCCCGTTTTTTTACTTCGGCCATCTCACATTTCTCCAGCATCAGGCGCTGAGCGCCCGCGTTTCGCTTGTTTTCAGATGCTTGTATCTTATGCAAGATGCTTTATAGCGTCACGACTTTAATCCCGCTGCAACGGGTAAAATAAGCTGATAGCCCTGAGGTAACTGACTGATATCACAGTTGTCTGCGCCGCCACGATCGACGGTGAGAAAATTCGTCACCGTCTCAAACGCAAACAGCGGATGGTGCCAGACATTCCGGTGATAATTCACGCCCTGCAGGCCGTTGGTGATAAAGGCTTTCAGCGTGGAGATATCCGGCGTCTCGCCCCCTGCCGCAACAATCACGATAAAGCGCTCGCCCTGCATCGGCACAAACGCCTGTGAACCGAGCGGGTGTTTTTCGAGTTGCGTCACCACAATGGGCAACGGTGCTGGCTGGGCGCGGTTGATGCTGACCAGCGGGCGATCCTGCCCGAGGATTTCCACGTTGGTCAGATCGTGGTACCGCTCAACCTTGCCGTCGTTGATATGAAAAAAATCGCGACCTGTCGTCTCAATCACATCACCGTAAGCCGCGAAGGCCGCCTGGGTCAGCGGGTAAACCGGAAGTTCCATGGCATTCATCCCTGCATTTAAAATAAAACCGGTGAGATAAGCCCGCCAGATTGGCGGATTTATCCTCAATGCAATTACTGTAGAAACTTTTTCCAACTTGCTCAATATAAATATGGAAAAAGATTCCATAAAATTGATGAAGTCCACAATTCTCATCCGGTTAAATCTATAAAATCTTTTTCATTCAATGCATTAACATTACTTCGGGTGACCTATGCTGGATGAGGAGTCGATTAAAACCTTTATGCACGTCGCACAAACAGGCAGCTTTTCCCGCGCGGCAGAGATGCTGCATAAAACGCCTGCGACCATCAGCTATCGAATTAAGATGCTGGAAGACAGTACCGGGACGTTATTGCTCAACCGCACGACCCGCACGGTGTCGCTGACGCCCGCCGGACAGCACCTGCTTGAACGATGTCGCCAGTGGCTAACCTGGCTGGAGGGTGTACCGGCCGAATTGCAGCAGATTAACGACGGCATTGAGCGCCAGCTGAATGTGGTGGTGAACAATCTGATGTACTGCCCTGAAGCTCTGGCAGCGTTATTAAGCTCTCTGACGCAGCGCTACCCGTTCACGCAGTTCACTTTCACACGGCAGATTTACATGGGGGTATGGGATACGCTGCTGTACGAAGATTTTCAGCTGGCGATTGGCGTGACCGGTACCGAATCCCTTTCTAACGCCGTGAATCTGCTGCCGCTGGGTGAAGTGGACTGGGTTTTTGTTCATGCGCCCTTTCATCCGTTGCAGCACATCACTGGCATGCTGGAAGAAGCGGTATTGCGTCAGTACATTGCCATCAATGTGGAAGACACCTCGCGCCATCTGAACAAGCGGGTGGCCTGGTTGCTGACCGGGCAACGGCAGATCATCGTGGCAGATGTGGCGACTAAACTGGCCTGTCACCTGAAGGGAATGGGTATCGGTTTTCTGCCGCGCCATCTGTGCCAGCCGTATCTCGACAGCGGCGAGCTGATCGCCCGGCAAATCCGCTATCCGCGCGCCCCTTCCCCGCTCAGTCTGGCGTGGAAAAAGGAGTACACAGGCAAGGCGCTGCATGACATTGTTTCTCTGTTCCACCAGAAAGACCCGCTGATCCAACCGTTGCTGGCGGGTTTAGAATAGTGATGCCCTCTTTGGCTTCGCGAATAAATATGGTAACAATAGGCTTAATTATGCGCAGCCTTGACGCCAGATCTTCGACCACAGAAAAGACCGCGTCTCGCCTGCCTGCATCACCTTTATGGAGAACAGCGCATTATGTCAGCCAAACATCCTGTTATTGCCGTGACCGGTTCGAGCGGTGCCGGCACCACAACCACCAGCGTGGCATTTCGTAAAATATTTCAGCAGCTTGGTTTGCGCGCGGCGGAACTGGAAGGCGACAGTTTTCATCATTTCACTCGTCCTGAAATGGATGCGGCAATACGCAAAGCGCGCGATCTCGGCCGTCATATCAGCTATTTCGGACCGGAAGCCAATGACTTTGGTTTACTGGAAAAAAGCTTTATCGAATACGGAGAAACCGGCACGGGTCGTTCACGTAAGTATCTGCATACTTATGACGAAGCCGTTCCCTACAATCAGGTGCCGGGTACCTTTACGCCGTGGCAGGCATTGCCGGAACCGACAGACATTTTGTTCTATGAAGGTCTGCATGGCGGCGTAGTGGCAGACAAAATTGACGTCGCCGCACAGGTCGATTTGCTGGTCGGCGTAGTGCCCATCGTTAACCTGGAGTGGATCCAGAAACTGGTGCGCGATACCGGCGAGCGCGGGCATTCCCGTGAAGCGGTGATGGATTCCGTCGTGCGTTCGATGGATGACTACATCAGCTATATTACGCCGCAGTTTTCCCGCACGCACATCAACTTCCAGCGCGTGCCAACTATCGACACTTCAAACCCGTTCGCAGCAAAAGCCATTCCGTCGCTGGATGAAAGCTTTGTGGTGATCCACTTCCAGGGGCTGGACGACATCGATTTCCCGTATCTGCTGGCGATGTTACAGGGGTCGTTTATCTCGCACATCAAAACGCTGGTGGTGCCGGGCGGCAAAATGGGGCTGGCGATGGAGCTGATCATGGCGCCGCTGGTGCAACGCCTGATGGAAGGCAAGAAGATCGAGTAAACTTTATTCGGCTGCAATCACTTCAAAGCTGTGGGTGATGGTGGCCGCTTTACCCAGCATCAGAGACACAGAACAGTATTTTTCGGCAGACAGGCTGACCGCACGTTCGACAATCTTATCGGTCAGGTCCTTCCCGGTGACGATAAAATGCAGATTAATGTGCGTGAACAGGCGCGGCGCTTCTTCGCGGCGTTGTGAGGTCAGCTTCACTTCACAATCACGCACGTCATTACGGCCTTTTTGTAAAATTGATACCACATCGATTGCGCTGCAACCGCCTGCGGACATCAGTAACATTTCCATCGGGCTTGGGGCTTTATCACCCGCATTGCCATCCATTGAAATCTGATGACCCGATGCAGACTCACCTAAAAATGTCAGCCCTTCAACCCATTTGACACGTGCATGCATGAACTATTCTCCCGGTGAATAAACTTATCGAAATCTGCTCTCAGAGTACCCTTTCACCTAAAATCTGGCAACGTAACCCGATCGCCATCATGCTGAAGCGAGACAACAGAAGACAGCATCTCAAACCTGTGCTACAAACAAAGCCGAAACATACTTTCCAGTAAATTGCGGTGACGGTTTTTGCGGTTTAAGAACAGAACCCACGGTGATAACAGCAATAAACAGGCTGTTGCACTCCGACATCCGCTTGCAGCATTTCTGGGGAGTTATATGCTGAAAGGGCGCTTTGGATTTTGAAGTGCCGTACAGGGAACTCTGAGCCCTGTGATTTTGGGCAGCGATAACAACAGAGGATAATAGCAAATGGTTCTCGGCAAGCCACAAACAGACCCGACTCTTGAATGGTTCCTGTCTCACTGTCATATACATAAGTATCCTTCTAAAAGTACGCTGATTCACCAGGGTGAAAAAGCCGAAACGCTTTACTACATCGTGAAAGGGTCAGTTGCTGTCCTGATTAAAGATGAAGAAGGCAAGGAAATGATACTGTCCTACCTTAACCAAGGTGACTTCATCGGCGAGCTGGGACTCTTCGAAGAAGGTCAGGAACGCAGTGCCTGGGTACGTGCTAAAACTGCCTGTGAAGTGGCTGAAATTTCTTATAAAAAATTCCGCCAGCTGATTCAGGTTAACCCGGATATTCTGATGCGCCTCTCCGCGCAGATGGCCAACCGTCTGCAAGTGACGTCAGAGAAAGTCGGCAACCTTGCCTTCCTCGACGTAACCGGTCGTATCGCTCAAACCTTGCTTAATCTGGCTAAACAGCCTGATGCAATGACCCATCCGGACGGGATGCAAATCAAGATTACCCGTCAGGAAATTGGCCAAATCGTCGGTTGTTCACGTGAAACAGTCGGACGAATCCTCAAAATGCTGGAAGATCAGAGTCTGATCTCCGCACACGGTAAAACGATTGTCGTTTACGGCACACGTTAATCCCTCAAAAATTGGCGCGGCAGAACACTGTCGCGCCTTTTTTATGGGCTAAGCTTTACCCATGACGCTATGGCGAAGACTGTTTTACCATCCTGAAGTGAACTACGCGCTGCGCCAGACGCTGGTGTTGTGCCTGCCTGTCAGCATTTGCTGGTTGTTCGGCAATCTGCAAATGGGGCTGCTGTTTTCTCTCTGTCCGGCCTGTTGCAACATCGCCGGTCTGGATACTCCGCACAAACGCTTTTTCAAACGCCTGCTCGTCGGCGGTTCACTCTTTGCCGTGAGCAGTATTCTGCTGCAACTGATGCTGGAAAACTGGCACGTTCCGCTGCCGCTCATTATGCTGTCGCTGGCGTTACTGCTCGGTGTCACCGGTGAAATCAGCCCGCTGCATGCGCGTCTGTTACCCGGCGCGCTGGTGGCAACTATCTTCACGCTGAGCATGGTGGGCGTGCGCCCGATGTGGCAGGCCCCGGTGCTGTTCGCTGCCGGCACCGCCTGGTACGGATTGTTTAACTGGGCGTGGTTTCGTATTTCGAAAGAACAACCGATGCGCGAAACGCTCAGCCAGCTCTATCTGCAACTCGCGGATTATTTCGAAGCCAAGTACAGCCTGCTGACGCAACATACCGATCCCGAAACCGCTTTGCCGCCGTTGCTGACCCGCCAGCAGCAGGTTATCGACCTGATTGCCCTGCTTTATCAGCAACTGCACATGTTGCCCCAGCACGGACATCATCATCACCATAAGCGGCTGTTTCAGCGTTTTCAGGTCGCACTCGATTTGCAGGAGCACATTACCGTCAGCCTCCATCAGCCGGAGGAAGTACAGAAACTGGTCGAGGAAAGCCATGCCGAAGCGGTTATCCGTCGCAATGCGCAGGTGATTTCCGCCCGTCTGCGGGTGATTGCCGACGATATCCTTTATCATCGCTTATCCGAGCGCTTTACGATGGCCAATGAGCTGACCGCGCTGGAGAAAATCGCCGCGCGTAACCCGGACAATCCGGTCGGCCAGTTTTGTTATTACCATTTCAGCCGTATCGCGCGTCTGCTGCGCACCCAGCGCCCGTTGTACCGGCGCGATCTGATGAACACTCAGCCGCGTCTGCCCTTCTGGCCTGCGCTGAAAAGTTATCTCTCATTCAAATCCGTGGCCCTGCGCAATGCCGCGCGTCTGGGCATTATTCTGGCGATTGGCAGCAGTCTGGGGCTGTTTTTCAATCTGCCCAAACCGTACTGGATTTTGCTGACTATTATGCTGGTCAGCCAGAACGGCTATAACGCCACGCGCGTGCGGATCCAGCACCGTGCGCTGGGCACATTGGCCGGATTACTGATTGCCTCAGGGTTGTTAAAACTGGAGTTGCCGGAAGGCACCACGTTGCTGTACATGCTGCTGATCACGCTGTTGTCCTATACGGTTTTACGCAAAAACTACGGGCTGGCGATGGTCGGCATGACGGTGACGGCAGTGTATACCCTGCAGTTGCTGGCGATGAATGGCGTGCATTTTCTGGTACCGCGGCTGGTGGATACGCTGATCGGCTGCGCACTGGCATTCGGTGGCACTATCTGGCTGTGGCCACAATGGCAAAGCGGTTTGCTGCGCCAGAATGCGCACCAGGCGCTGGAAACCTATCAGAACGCTATCCGCCTGCTGCTTGAGGAAAATCCCGACACCGCCAGGCTGGCGTACACCCGTATGCAGGTCAATCAGGCACACAATAAGCTGTTTACCTCGCTCAACCAGGCGATGCAGGAACCGGGGTTTAACTCGCATTATCTGGCGGACATGCGTTTATGGGTGACGCACAGCCAGTTTGTGGTCGAGCATATCAACGCGATGACGATCCTTGCCCGCGAGCATTACATGCTGCCGGAAAAACTGGCGACGGAATATTTACAGACCTGCGAAATCGCGCTGCAAAGCTGTCAGCAACGGCTGCTCTACGACGGGCCGGGCAGCGAGAACAATCTGTTTAATGCACCGGAACTTCACCCCGATATGCCGCTGACCGAAATGGAACGCCATCTGCGGCGCGTGATTTCGCATCTCAGCGTGATGCATACCATTTCGTCACTGGCGTGGAAGCAGAGGCCACATCATGGTATCTGGCTGACGCGGCGGGCGTGAACGTGAAGGGGATTGCCCTTTAAATCTCCGAATTAAAAATTGGCCGGAGCTATTTCGGTTTCTCAAGTGCGGATGCCGCGCACTGACGGCTTAAAACGGATTGAGAAAGTTTCGGTTTCTCAAGTACGGGGATCACTTAACGCGCAGCGCCGAAACCGCCCAAAATGGGAAAGTGCTTTTCCCCTTTTGGATTTCCCCTCGCTTTTTCAACACGCGCTCCGCTCGCTGGCTATGTTTCAGCAACCGCAGCGACAGGCTGGAAATCTTGCCGCGTTGCGGTTCCCTCTCTCGGTCCTGAAGCCCTGGGTCTTCAGGCCGCTCCGTTCGGCAAGATTTCTGAATCGCCCGCAGGATCTCAAATTCAACGGCAGATTGTCTTTTATCTTTTAAATAAGTTGATTGGCGTGCTCAAAATTCAGCTGAACGGAGCGGCTTCGAGACCATCGGCTCGAAGACCGAGAGAAGGCAGTGCGAAGCACCTGGATTTGCGCCACACACTGATGCGTCAGAACATGTCCGTCGTGCCTGCGACAGCGCGCAGTGAAAAAGCGAGGGGAGTGCAGAGGGGAAAAGCCTTTCCCCTCTGCTCGGTTTCGGCGCAAAGGCCTTGTGATAACCGTTATTGAGAAACCGAAATATTCTCGGTTTAAACCAGTGGGGCCGTGGGGATCACCCCCCACAAACTTTCCCCACGGCTTTCTCAAACCGCGCCATCCCTTCTTCAATATCCGCGAAGTCGATGACAAGTGATGGCGCGAACCGCATCACATTCGGTCCGGCGACCAGCATCATCAGGCCGAATTCGGCGGCGGCGGCATGGAATTCTCCGGCGCGGTTTTTATACGCATCGGCAAGCTCGGCCCCGATCAGCAGCCCCTGGCCACGGAACTCGCTGAAGATATGATATTTCTGATTGATGGCTTCCAGCGCACTGATGAATTTCTCGCGGCGCTCGTTGATGCCAGCCAGTACATCAGGCGTATTGATGATATCCAGCGCAGCTTCGGCGACCGCACAGGCCAGCGGGTTACCGCCGTAGGTGGTGCCGTGTTTGCCCGGTTCCATCACGGAGGCCACTTCTTCGGTTGCCAGCATCGCGCTGACCGGGAAACCACCGCCGAGCGCTTTGGCCGTGGTCAGGATGTCCGGCGTCACACCGTAATGCATGTAGCTGAACAACTTGCCGCTGCGTCCCATGCCGCTTTGTACTTCATCCAGCACCAGCAGCGCCTGATGTTTGTTACAGAGCTCACGCAGACCTTGCAGGAATTCTTTGGTGGCCGGTGTCACCCCGCCTTCGCCCTGAACGGGTTCTACAACAATGGCACAGGTATGGTCGTCGATCACCGCTTTTACAGCATCCAGATCGTTGAACGGCACATGCACAATGTCAGCGGGTTTCGGGCCGAAGCCGTCGGAGTATTTCGGCTGGCCACCCACGGACACCGTGAACAACGTGCGGCCATGGAAAGCGTTATGGAAAGCGATGATCTTACTTTTGTACGGGCTGTGACGATGCGAAGCGTAATAGCGCGCCAGTTTAAAGGCCGCTTCGTTGGCTTCAGCTCCGGAGTTGGCGAAGAATACGCGGTCAGCAAAGGTGGCGTCGATCAGCTTCTGCGCCAGACGAAGGGCGGGCTCATTGGTAAATACATTACTGACATGCCACAGGGTTTCGCCCTGCTCGTGCAACGCTTTCACCAGTGCCGGATGGCAATGTCCGAGCGCCGTGACAGCGATACCCCCGGCGAAATCAACATATTCGTTCCCTTGCTGATCCCACACGCGACTGCCTTTACCTTTCACGGGAATGAATTTCGCAGGCGAATAAACCGGCAAAATAACTTTGTCGAATGTGCCCCGATCTACCGCTGATTTTTCTGCCATTACCCTACTCCCTCACTGCCATTGATGTGAAATTATAATCACAAAATATGCATAAAAAATCACAAACAGGCAAACGGAAATCGCACCTGACGGGTAAGTAATTTTTTCAGAAATAGTAACTAATTAGATTTTAAGGAAATTATCCAGAAGCTGATGCCCCTGCTCACTCAGAATACTTTCGGGATGAAACTGAACGCCATGCAGCGGCAAGGTTTTGTGCATGATGCCCATAATGTCGTCACGACCGCCATCGCGTTCTGTCCAGGCCGTGACCTCAAAACAGTCGGGCAGCGTCTGTGGCGCGACCACCAGCGAATGATAGCGCGTCACGGTCAGCGGATTATTCAGTCCGGTAAAGACACTCCTGCCGGTATGGCGGACGGGTGAAGTTTTGCCGTGAATGGCCTGCCGCGCACGGACGATATTCGCGCCGAACGCCTGCGCCATGGCCTGATGCCCGAGGCACACGCCGAGGATCGGTAAACGGTCAGAGAAATAGGTTATCGCTTGCAGGGAAATGCCCGCCTCATCAGGCGTACACGGACCGGGAGAAATCACTAAATGCGAGGGGGAAAGCTGTTCAATGCCGGTGAGCGTCAGCTGATCGTTACGCATCACTTTCACCTCTGCACCCAGCTCGCAAAAATATTGATAGAGGTTGTAGGTAAAGGAATCGTAGTTGTCGATCAGCAGCAGCATAGTGTACCCGGTAAAAGTCGGAAAATTTACCGGGTAATTCTACGCACTTTTGAGCCCAGGCTCAGTATTTTGTCGATCAATGTTCTTGCGGGATTTCACTGACAACAGTATTAAAAATGGCCACCAGCTCGGTTTCATCACCAAATACTGCGGTTTTATTGGCCGCCAGCCAGCGCTCACGATCCACTTTGGACCAGTCAATGTCGTAGCCCGCATGAATGACCAGTTGCTCGATAAATATCCGCAGCGCACGTCCGTTACCGTGGCGGAACGGGTGCAGCAGATTCAGGCCGGTATAATAATGAGCCAGACGCTCAGCGAGATTATCCAGCGGTAACCCGACCAGAAACTCTTCTTCTTCCAGTTCCTGCATCAGCGCATTGCCCTCTTTTTCGATGTATTCGAAATGGCAAAACTGAGTGTCATCCTTGTAGATATCAATTTCACGGAACTCACCTGCCCAGGGATAAATATCCTGGAACAAAGACAGATGCACCGCACACAGATGCGGCAGCCCCATCACCGACGGCCCAAGCGGCATCACTGATGCGCGCAGGGCAGTAAATGCCAGTTCGGCCTGCAACAGACGATGTTCTTCACGTATTTCCAGCCGGTTTTTCAGCACATTAATGCCGGGATAATAATAAGGGTCGGCACCGGCCACGAGTTTATCGTTCATAGTGCCTCCTCAGTTCGGTGAGACGTTGTGAAATTTGTTCGTTGTCTAACGTGATAATCTCAACCTGCAAACCATCCAGCGCGCTGCTGGCCTGAAAGTTCTGCCGCTGACGTTCGCGAAACAGTTTTTCCTGCTGCCTGAGTGTCAGTTTCTTCGCCATCTTTTCCTCCCTGTGTACAGCCATTCGGGCATATACCTTGTGGAGTTAAGTATAGACAGAGAAAAAAGGGCGCCAGTCTCAGCGCCCTAAACTCGGATTATTCAACAGCGATAGGCGTCTCGTTTACGTCTGTTTTATGATCTGCCTGAAGCGTTTTCACCCGGTCCTCAAGCTGTTTCACCGCCTGCGCATCTGGCAGAAGTGAATACTTCAGCTCAAACACTGTGCTCTGACCGGGTTGCAGTTGTTTCACGCGGCCTTGTTTACGTTCGATAGTGACCGGATACGCATAGTTGGTGCCCGGTTCGATACCCGTAACGTAACCCTGCTTCAGCGTATCGGTGTTTTTCCACAGCGTCAGCAGCGGTAACTGATGGGTATCGAATTCAATCGATGCCCCTTTATTCCCGGCTTTGTTCACGACGCCGGCAATGGTTTTACCCTGCGCATCCGCCAGCGGCACCATGTTAAAGACCATCTCATCGAAGCCTTTGGTTGGCCCGGCGTAAGTCTGCCAGTCTGCTAAACCTTTTTTGGCGTAATCATTGAACGGAGAAATTGATTTCAGCGGCGCAATGAAACGGGCACCCTGCTCAAGGATAGGCTGACCGAAATTACTGTGATAAATAATCTGGTAGTCATGCGGATAATCCGACTGGTTAGTCAGGGTGTCGTGGATGGTCCACGAATGACTGCCCGGTACATAACGGAGCTCAGTCCAGGTTTCCAGCTTGGCTTTCTTAAAGGTGTCTTCTTTCAGCAAGCCGCGCACAGTGATTTCATGAGGGGCTTTATCGGCAATATCAACCACCACTTTCGAGGCAGGTGTATTACCCGCACGACCGTGCAGTGTGTAAATCATGCCATCGGCAGTGACAGGGTGTCCGGTCCATTCAAAACCGCAGCGCACCATCATTTCGTTGAAACCTTCCAGCCAGCCCACGCCGTTACGGCTTTCAAGATTGATATACGCAGGATTGACCACTTCCTGAACCGGGGAATCCCAGCCTAAACGGATGTTATCGCCGGTCACGTGCAGTAAATCCATTCCGCGCGTCGGGCTGAGGGCAATTGTCAGCCCCTTGCTGGTAATGGTGATGACTTTTGACCCTTCCTGTTTACCACCGTGCAGCACTTTTTGTTCGATGCTGAAATCTGTTCCCGCGATATTCAGCTTTTTGTTGTCAGTTTTCCAGTTTCCCAGTTCTGTACCGGCTTCAGCATCCGTCAGCACAATAGTTTGTGCAGTGGCCTGCCACGAAAAAAGCCCCAGAACGATCCCGGTAACGAGTAATTTTTTCACAATAACCCCTTTTTGCTGAATTGATTTAGCCCAAAAGCAATTCAGCCTACAAACTCCGGCAGGCGAAAAATGTGACAGCCTTCAAGTTGAGCGTTTTTGAGGCTAAATGGCAGGCGGTAACGTGTCAGACTTCGCAGAAATTCTTATCGTGTGAGATACATTGCACTTGAAAATGAGATCTCAGGCAGGGACAGACACACATAAGCTGACGCGTTTCAGCTTATGTGTGTTAGCAGAAAAAGTTACTTTTTACAGCTCAGTTATGAATACTAAACCTCTGAAAATTCCATTTTCCCTACGCATCTAATTGTTTATCAAACAACGCAGGCATAACGTGTTCGCTCTCTTTTAAAAAGGAATGTATGAAAATGACGAGCAATCAGACGGGTTTCACTCATTTCATTTTCCATGAAAGCGGGACGCTGAGGCGTTCTTTAAAACTATAAGTCTCATGAAGGGAGCGCCAAAAAATGAGCAATAAAAAGCCCCCGGAACCGGAGGCTTATAGAAATAGTATTCGGGTAGAAAGGCTGAAAAATTAAGGCAGCACTTTCGCAGACAGGATCACAATCGGCGTCGTCGGCACATTCTGGTATGGCCCGACGTTATCAGTTTTGACCTGAGACATTTTGTCTACCACATCCATCCCTTTGATGACTTTGCCGAATACGGCATAGCCGAAATCACGCTGGCCGTGATCAAGGAAGGCGTTATCTGCCACGTTGATAAAGAACTGGCTGGTCGCGCTGTCTTTATCGGCAGTACGCGCCATGGCGACAGTGCCGCGCAGGTTACGCAGGCCGTTGTCCGCTTCGTTCTTGATCGGCTCTTTGGTCGCTTTTTGCTGCATGTCAGTGGTGAAACCGCCACCCTGCACCATGAAGCCCGGGATCACACGGTGAAAAATGGTGTTGTTGTAATAGCCGCTCTGGGCGTAATCAACGAAATTCTTTACAGAAACCGGTGCCTTCGCACTGTCGAGTTCCAGTTCGATATTCCCTGCTGAAGTGGTCAGCATGACGTGGGTTTGGGCGGCCGCCAGAACAGGCGCCATTGCAGTCAGGGATAGCAGCGCAGTGAGAGCCACTAAAGTACGTTTAAACATGACGGTTCCTTTCTCCAGAATACAAACAACAGATCCCACTGATTCTAAAGAGCCTTTACGCTCAGCGCCAGACCTTTACCTTTATTTACGCTTGGGAATAAATACTCTAATTATTTCAGAATATTACATCCTATTTTTCACTGTCTTAGCTGTTGAAATCTACAAGGTGATCTTTATCAAGATGGATGATCGTTTTTGCCAGCTGTGTTTGCGCAATCAATACGCCCTCACGCAGGGAATATTGCACCGGCGTCTGGCGACGTACGGCATCAAAGCCACTTTGTGCGGGCAGGATAATCAGGCTGGCAGCATGACCACTTTCCAGACCGTAACCTTGCAAATTCATAGTACGGGCGCTGTAAGTGGTGATGAGCTTCAGCCCGTCATCAATTTGCTGATACCCCATCAGCTGACAAACATGCAGCCCCATGTGCAGTACCTGCAACATATTGGCGGTGCCGAGCGGATACCACGGGTCAAACACATCATCATGGCCGAAACAGACGTTAATCCCGGCTTCCAGCATTTCTTTCACACGCGTAATACCACGGCGTTTCGGATAGGTATCAAACCGCCCCTGCAGGTGGATATTCACCAGCGGATTGGCGACAAAGTTGATGCCAGACATTTTCAGCAGGCGGAATAAACGCGACGTATACGCACCGTTATAGGAATGCATCGCCGTGGTATGGCTGGCGGTGACGCGCGCGCCCATGTTTTCACGCAAGGCCAGCGCGGCCACGGTTTCGACAAAACGCGACTGCTCATCGTCAATTTCGTCGCAATGCACGTCGATAAGCGCATTGTATTTTTTCGCCAGTCCGAAGGTTTTGTGCAGCGATTCCACACCGTATTCGCGGGTGAATTCGAAATGCGGAATAGCGCCTACCACATCCGCGCCCAGCCTCAGCGCTTCTTCCAGCAAGGCCTCACCGTTCGGGTACGACATGATACCTTCCTGCGGAAACGCCACAATTTGCAGCGTGATCCACGGCGCGACTTCGGCTTTCACTTCCAGCATGGCTTTGAGCGCCGTCAGCGTCGGATCCGACACATCCACATGGGTGCGCACATGCTGAATGCCATTGGCAATCTGCCACTTCAGCGTCTGCCAGGCGCGCTGTTTGACGTCTTCATGCGACAACAGCGCCTTGCGTTCAGCCCAGCGTTCAATGCCTTCGAATAACGTACCGGACTGATTCCACGCGGGCTGACCGGCAGTCTGGGTGGTATCGAGATGGATATGCGGTTCGATAAAAGGGGGGATTGCCAGCCCGCCTTCAGCATCAAGGATATGTTTGCCGTAATCGGCATTGTCCAGCTGAGGGACAATCTGGCGGATCACGCCGTCTTCGATGTCTATCTGCCATAATCCTTCACGGTCAGGCAACCGTACATTTTTAACGGTACGCAAAAGAGTTTTCGTCACGCGTTACCTCATCATTTTTTGTAAGACTGCATCGCTGGCGATTAGAAAGCCAATAGTAGAACAATAGCCTGAAAGTGTTTATAAATCGAAAGGTTACACAAAAACCCAATAAAATCAGTTAAATACCACCTAAGGAGTATATTGGAACTGGCTTGATTTGCATCAATACCCCCTGTTACGCGCGGGTTATGTTTAGCCTTAGAAAATCAATATTGAGGCAATTATGAGCAAAGTCAGACTCGCGATTATTGGCAACGGCATGGTCGGCCATCGCTTTATCGAAGATTTACTGGATAAGGCAGAACCGGGTCAGTTCGATATCACGGTATTTTGTGAAGAGCCGCGCGTGGCCTATGACCGCGTCCATCTTTCCTCTTATTTTTCACACCATACCGCCGAAGAACTGTCCCTGGTTCGCGAAGGATTCTACGAAAAACATCACGTCAATGTGCTGACTGGCGAACGGGCGATCACGCTCAACCGCAAGGAAAAGGTCATTCATTCCAGCAGCGGCCGCACGGTGTATTACGACAAACTGATTATCGCCACCGGCTCCTATCCGTGGGTACCGCCGATCACCGGTTCTGACGGTCAGGATTGCTTTGTTTACCGCACCATTGAAGATTTACATGCCATCGAATCCTGCGCCCGTCGCAGCAAACGCGGTGCCGTGGTCGGCGGCGGTTTACTCGGCCTTGAAGCGGCCGGTGCGCTGAAAAACCTTGGCGTGGAAACGCACGTTGTCGAATTCGCACCCGGCCTGATGGCGGAACAGCTCGACACGCAGGGTGGCAGCCAGCTACGCCAGAAAATCGAAAGCATGGGTGTTCGCGTTCATACTGCCAAAAATACTAAACAGATCATTCAGGGCGGCACGTCTGCCCGTAAAACGATGGAGTTCGCCGACGGCACCTTCCTCGAGGTCGATTTCATCGTGTTCTCCACCGGTATCCGCCCGCAGGACAAACTGGCGCGCCAGTGCGATCTGGAGATCGCCCCACGCGGCGGTATCGTGATTAACGACCAGTGCCAGACCAGCGATCCGGATGTGTATGCCATCGGCGAATGCGCCTCGTGGAACCAGCGGACTTTTGGCCTGGTCGCGCCGGGTTACAAAATGGCGCAGGTCACCGCCGACCATTTACTGGGGCGCGATAACGCCTTTACGGGCGCCGATATGAGCGCCAAACTGAAACTGTTAGGCGTCGATGTGGCCGGTATCGGCGACGCACATGCCCGTACGCCGGGCGCACGCAGCTATGTGTATCTGGATGAGACCAAAGCGCTGTATAAACGCCTGGTGGTCAGCGAAGACAACAAAACGCTGCTCGGCGCGGTGCTGGTCGGCGACACCAGCGATTACGGCAATCTGCTGCAACTGGTGCTGAACAGCATTCCACTGCCGGAAAATCCGGATGCGCTGATCCTGCCAGCCCACTCAGGCAGCGGCACAGCGGTGATTGGCACCGATGCCCTGCCGGAAAGCGCGCAAATCTGTTCGTGTTTTGACGTCACCAAAGGCGACATTATCAAAGCCGTTCAGGGGGGCTGTCATACCGTGGCGGCGCTGAAATCGGCGACCAAAGCCGGGACTGGCTGCGGCGGCTGTATTCCGCTGGTCACACAGGTACTGAATGCCGAACTCAGCAAACAAGGCATCGAAGTAAACCATCATCTGTGCGAACACTTCGCATATTCGCGTCAGGAGCTTTATCACCTGATCCGCGTGGAAGGGATCCGCTCTTTCGACGATCTGCTGAATAAATACGGCAAAGGCTACGGTTGTGAAGTCTGTAAACCGACCGTCGGCTCGCTGCTGGCCTCCTGCTGGAACGATTACGTGCTGAAACCGCAGCACACGCCGTTGCAGGACACCAACGATGTGTTCCTCGCCAACATGCAAAAAGACGGCACCTATTCCGTTATACCGCGTTCGCCGGGCGGTGAAATCACACCGCAAGGCTTGCAGGCCATTGGTGAGATCGCGGCTGAATACAATCTTTACACCAAGATTACCGGTTCACAGCGCATCGGCATGTTCGGCGCGCAAAAAGACGATTTACCGGCCATCTGGCAGAAACTGATTAACGCCGGATTCGAAACCGGTCAGGCGTATGCCAAAGCACTGCGCATGGCGAAAACCTGCGTCGGCAGCACCTGGTGCCGTTACGGCGTGGGCGACAGCCTCGGTTTCGGCATCAGCCTGGAAAACCGTTACAAAGGCATCCGTACGCCGCACAAAATGAAGTTCGGTGTGTCCGGCTGTACCCGTGAATGCTCCGAAGCACAGGGCAAAGACGTCGGGATTATCGCGACGGAAAACGGCTGGAACCTGTATGTCTGCGGCAACGGCGGCATGAAACCACGGCACGGTGATTTACTGGCTGCCGATCTGGATAACGACACCCTGCTGCGTTATCTCGACCGGTTCATGATGTTCTACATCCGCACCGCCGATAAACTGCAACGTACCTCGGTCTGGATGGACAACCTCGAAGGTGGCATCGGTTACCTGCGCAACGTTATCATCGATAACAAACTGGGCCTTAACGATCAGCTCGAAGCCGAACTGACGCGTCTGCGTGAATCTGCGGTTTGTGAATGGCAGGAAACGCTGAACGATCCGGCGGCGCAAACCCGCTTCAGCCACTTTATCAACAGCAGCCAGCGTGATCCGAACGTGCAGTTTGTCGGCGAACGTCAGCAGCATCGTCCGGCGCGTCCTGACGAACGTATTCCGGTGACGCTGGTCACTGACGGGGAGGAAGTATGATGAGCCAGTGGTTAACGCTTTGTTCTGTCGATCAGATCCTGCCTGCCTGCGGCGTGTGCGCACTGGCAGGCGATCAGCAAATCGCGCTGTTCCGTCCTTACGCCGATGAGCAGATTTTTGCCCTGTCGAACATCGACCCTTTCGCGCAGGCCAGCGTGCTGTCACGCGGGATTATCGCTGAACATCAGGGCGAACTTTGGGTAGCCAGTCCGCTGAAAAAACAGCATTTTCGTCTGACAGACGGTGTCTGCATGGAAGACGAACAGTATTCGGTTCCGGCTTACGAGGTCCGAGTGCAGGACGGAAACGTGCAAATCAATACCGCCAGTCTTCGGGCTGAAATCAGCTAAACTCCACGCCTCCACGCCGCCTCCGGGCGGCGTTGTCATCTGCCTCAGAGAATATTGTTTATGGATTACCTTCCCCTTTTTTGTCAGTTAAAAAACAGAGCCTGTTTACTGGTCGGTGCCGGTGATGTTGCCGAGCGTAAGGCGCGTCTGCTGCTGGAAGCTGGCGCAAAACTGACGGTGAACGCGCTTACGTTTACGCCGCAATTTCAGATCTGGGCAGAGGAAGGCAAAGTCCGCCTGTTACGCGGTGAATTCTCTCCGCTGCTGGTGGATGAAAAATGGCTGGTGATCGCCGCGACCGATTCCGATCTGGTGAATCAGGAAGTCAGCGAAGCCGCAGATCACCGTCGCGTGTTCTGCAATGTGGTCGATGCACCGGAAAGTGCAAGCGTGATCATGCCGTCGATCATTGACCGTTCTCCGCTGATGATCGCGGTGTCTTCCGGCGGCAATGCGCCGGTGCTGGCACGTTTGCTACGCGAACGTCTGGAGTCCATTCTGCCGCAGCATCTGGGCAAACTGGCGCAGATCGCGGGCGGATTGCGGGCGCGGGTCAAAACACATTTTCCTGATGCCTCTGAGCGCCGTCGCTGGTGGGAGAAGCTGTTTAATCATCATCGTCTGGCGCAATCTCTGGCGAACAATGACGACGCACAAAGCCAGGAATATCTTGAAGAATTATTCCGTGAACCCGTGGATAAACAGGGTGAAGTTATTCTGGTCGGCGCCGGACCCGGCGATGCCGGATTACTGACGCTTAAAGGCTTGCAGCAGATGCAACTGGCCGACGTAGTGGTTTATGACCGCCTGGTTTCCGACGGTGTGCTGAATCTGGTACGTCGTGACGCGGAGCGGATTTTCGTGGGCAAACGCGCCGGACACCATTGTGTGCCGCAGGAACGCATCAACGAAATCCTGCTGGAACAGGCGCAAATGGGCAAGCGCGTCGTCCGCCTGAAAGGGGGCGATCCCTTTATCTTTGGTCGTGGCGGCGAAGAACTTGAAGCACTGAAAGCCGCAGGCATCCCTTTTTCTGTAGTGCCGGGCATCACCGCGGCCTCCGGTTGTTCCGCTTACAGCGGCATTCCGCTGACCCACCGCGACCACGCGCAAAGCGTGCGGCTGATCACCGGCCATGCGAAGCAGGACGGAATTTTAGACTGGGCCTGCATGGCGCAACCCCAGCAAACACTGGTGTTTTATATGGGGCTCACGCAGGCCGGCGAGATCCAGCGTAATTTGCTGGAAAACGGTCTGACAGCAGAAACGCCTGTCGCGCTGGTAGAAAACGGCACCAGCCAGCAGCAACGTGTAGTGACAGGGAAGCTCACAGAGCTCGAAAGTCTGGCGAAAAAGGTGCAAAGCCCCAGTCTGATTATTGTCGGCAGCGTGGTGAGCTTGCGTCAGCAACTCAACTGGTTTGCCAGCGAAACCCTGACGGTATAACAGGATTGAGCGTACCGGTTTCATGAGACTTTGAAAGCAAAAAACCACGTCCGGAGACGTGGTTTTGATTTAGAGACCAAACCAGAAATCAGGGAAGAGTAACGAAACCAATAGCTTCGTAGGCCTTCTTCAGCGTCACGCTGGCACGGGCGCGGGCTTTTTCAGCCCCTTCTTTCATCACCTCTTGCAGGTAAGCTTCGTCACTGCGGAAACGGTTAAAACGTTCCTGCACTTCGGTCAGCATGCCTGAAACCGCTTCAGCAACCGCGCCTTTCAGATGACCATACATCTGGCCTTCAAATTCGGCTTCCAGCTCAGGAATGGCTTTACCGGTCACACCAGAGAGGATATCCAGCAGGTTAGAAACGCCCGGCTTATTTTTAATATCATAACGGATGACAGGCGGCTCTTCAGAATCCGTCATCGCGCTTTTAATCTTTTTAGTCACCGCTTTCGGATCTTCCAGCAGACCGATCACGTTTTTACGGTTGTCATCCGACTTGGACATCTTCTTGGTCGGTTCCTGCAATGACATCACGCGTGCACCGGATTTTGGAATAAACGGCTCTGGCACGGTAAACACATCGCCGTACAATGCGTTGAAACGGCTGGCAATATCACGGCTGAGTTCCAGATGCTGTTTCTGATCTTCACCGACCGGTACCTGATTGGTCTGGTACAGCAGAATATCCGCCGCCATCAGCACCGGATAATCAAACAGGCCAGCGGTGATGCTTTCGCTGTTGGAGGTTTCATAGCGCGCTGATTTATCTTTAAACTGCGTCATACGACCCAGCTCACCGAAATAGGTGTAGCAATTCAGCGCCCAGCTTAGCTGGCTGTGTTCAGGAACATGAGACTGCACGAAGATGGTACTTTTCTTCGGATCAATGCCGACCGCCAGATACAGCGCCAGCGTGTCCAGCGTCGCTTTGCGCAGCTTTTCCGCATCCTGACGCACGGTGATCGCGTGCAAATCGACGATGCAGTAAATGCATTCGTAATCGTCCTGCATTTTGACCCATTGACGCAGCGCACCCATGTAGTTGCCAATGGTCAATTCGCCTGAGGGCTGTGCGCCACTAAATACGATGGGTTTACTCATTTTATGCTTCCTGATCTTTTAAAGATAACAGCCCTAAAGTGGGCAAAAGGTCGGCGAAATTATCCAGTACGCGATCGGGTTTGGTCAGCGCGATAGTTTCACCATAGTTATAGCCGTAAGTCATGCCCACACACGGACAACCAGCGGCCTGCGCAGCATGAATATCATTGCGGGAATCACCGACAAAAACCATTTCACTGGCACGCAATCCGAGCAGTGCCAGGGTCATGTAGACCGGTGCCGGATGCGGTTTTTTCGCCACCACATCGTCGCCGCCAATCACGACCGTGAAATAGCTGTCGATACCCAACGATTGCAGCAAAGGCGCAATGAATGGCGTGGGTTTGTTGGTGACCAGCCCCATTGGCAAGCCGGCAGCGGCCAGTGCGGCCAGCGTCTCTTTGACTTGCGGGTATAAACGGCTGCCACCTGCGGCGGTATCGGCATAATAGTGATCGAATTTATCACGCACGCTTTGCAGAAACTCTGGCGACAAATCGCCTTCGGCCCAGCGAACGGCGCGTTCAACCATGACGTCAGCACCATTGCCAATCCAGGTACTGAGACGTTCAACACCGGCAGCTGGCAATCCAAAATCCTGCAACGCCAGATCCATCGCTTCAGAGAGACCCGGCGCGCTGTCGACCAGCGTACCGTCGAGATCAAAACCCAAACCGCGGGCGGCGAGGATGTCAGTCATGGGAGACCTTAGCCAGTTCACTGCGCATATGGTCAATCACCGTACGGTAATCCGGCTGATTGAAGATAGCGGAACCGGCGACAAACATATCTGCACCGGCAGCGGCGATTTCGCCGATATTTTCGGCTTTCACACCACCGTCTACTTCCAGACGAATGTCATAACCGCTGGCATCAATAATCTTGCGAACCTGACGCAGTTTATCCAGTGTGCCCGGAATAAACGACTGCCCGCCGAAACCCGGATTCACCGACATCAGCAGGATCACATCGAGTTTATCCATCACGTATTCGAGATAGCTCAGGGAAGTTGCCGGGTTAAACACCAGACCGGCTTTACAGCCATGGCTTTTAATCAGTTGCAGTGAGCGGTCAACATGCTCGGACGCTTCGGGATGGAAAGTAATGTAAGAGGCACCGGCTTCGGCAAAATCCGGGATGAGACGATCGACCGGTTTCACCATCAGATGAACATCAATTGGCGCGGTAATGCCATAGTTACGCAGCGATTTAAGAATGGCCGGCCCCATCGTCAGATTGGGGACGTAATGGTTATCCATCACATCAAAATGGACCACATCTCCGCCCGCTTCCAGGGCTTTCGCTGTATCTTCACCCAGACGGGCAAAATCAGCAGACAGAATGGACGGTGCAATCAAAAACTGTTTCATCCGCTTCTCCAAACGATAGGTTTACCCGCTGATCACCGGTTGGCCGGTAATCAGCGATATAGCGCTAAAAGTTCATTCACCATGCTGCGCTGGGCAACTTTACTGCTGATAGTACGGCGTGCTGACACACGGTGCAGCTGCTTCGCCTGTGCGTACCATTCCAGCGTAAGTGGTGTTTCGTGGTTGGAAATCAGCACCGGCACATCGTTCTCATTGGAAAGCTGATACGCCAGACGAGCCAGATTGCGCTGATCATCCATGCTAAAACTGTTGGTGTGGTACGCCGTAAAATTTGCTGTCGCAGAAAGCGGGGCATAAGGCGGATCACAATAAACCACCGAGCCAGACTGCGCTTTCAGCAATGTGTCCTGATAATGCTCACACACGAATACTGCGTGCTTCGCTTTTTCAGCAAACCAGTAGAGTTCTTCTTCAGGGAAATACGGCTTTTTATAACGCCCGAAAGGCACATTAAACGCGCCACTGAGATTATAACGACAGAGGCCGTTGTAACAATGGCGGTTGAGATAGAGGAAAAGTACCGAACGACGATAAGTATCGCTGCTGGCATTAAACTCAGCCCTCAGGACGTAAAAACGATCCGATTCGTTAAACTCTGGCGTGAACAGCACCCGAGCATCACGCACGAACTCTTCAGTGCGTGTCTTCACAATGTTGTAGAGATTGATCAGATCGCTGTTGATATCCGCAAGAATATAAGCGTCATACTCGGTATTCAAAAATACCGAGCCCGCGCCAACAAAAGGCTCAATCAGACAATCTCCCACCGGAAGATGACGTCTGATGTCATCAATCAGCGGGTATTTGCCGCCAGCCCACTTCAAAAACGCGCGGTTCTTCTTCATGCCGTCAGTTAGCTACTTATACAATTCACAGCCGCGGATTGTATCCTGTTTTTAGACAGCAAATCGCGTTGAGATCAGTTTCATTTTTTCAGGTCTTGCTGTACCTGGTGTACAGGTTTGACCCACGGTTTTTTCGCCTGAACTTCCGCAGGCAAGCTGGAAATAGCACGTTTGGCTTCTGCAGAAGAAGCGTAGTTACCACTCACCAGGACAAACCACGGCTTCCCGTCGCGGGCAGTCTGATAAACCAGATAATTTTTCAGGCCCTGCTGTTTTGCAAACGCATTCAGCGTATTGGACTGAGAAGCACCGCTCAGTTGCAGGGTAAAGTGCGTACCTGGCGCAGACTTAATGGCAGACGTACTGCCAGAAGCTGTGGCCGGTGCAGATGCAACCGGAGCAGATGACGCGGAAGATTTAGTCGCTGGCGTTTTCGCTGTATGCGATGCCGTTGCCGATGTCTTATGCTCAGCCGGTTTCGAGGTATGAGCTGGCTGCACATTACGTGAAGACTGTGCCGGGCGTGTATGGGTCGCTGATGGCTGAGAACCTGCCGGTGCCTGAGTACGCGCGGAACCATTGACGGTTGCAGGTGCGGTCGGCAAAGAAGTCAGTGACTGAGCCGCAGGTGCCATGCTGCCTTGTGCCACGCCATCTACCTGATTTTGCTGGGAAGAGAGCGCATCGCTCATATCACCCGGCAAATCGACACGTTCTTTCGCCTGACCATTATCCGGAACAGGCTGGGCTTCAGTAGGTGTCGGCGAAACTGGCGGTAAACCGATACTCTTCGGTTGCTGACTATCAGCAGGCTGTTGACCGTCTACGGCTTGCGCAGTATTGGCCTGAGCCTGGGCAGAAGGCTGAGCAGGTGCCGCAGCATCGTTACCCGCGAGACTAATGTCTTTCGGACCGTTAGTCTGCTGAACCGTCTGGCTGGAGGAAGGTGACTTCATGGCTGAGCCGATACCCACAATCAGTAAGACCAGCACCACAATACCGATGCCGATCATCACGTACTGACGGGATACAGCGACTTTTGGAATGGAAGGAGACGGTTTGCGCGCGCGCGGTGGGCGGCGATCGCTGGTGTCTGGTTTGAGATCGTCTTCCGGTGTTAAATCATCCATCTAAAACCTCCAACCCGGCAAAAGCCTCAAGAGGCTTTACGCGGAGCAACTATCCTGACTAAAAATATAAAGCTTTGCTGGCAAACGTAAAATCGGTCGTTATCTGGCCATCATTATGGCCACAGTCTTAACGGCAATCTTCAATCGAAGCCAGCACCATTTCATGCGATACGCCGGAGCGTACTTCAGACTGACCAATTGCTTTCGGTAAAACCAGACGCAGCTCGCCAGCCAGTACTTTCTTATCACGCATCATGTGCGGCAGATAAGACTGCGCGGCCATAACTTCGGGGCCCGTCACAGGTAAACCCGCGCGGGTCAACAGGGCTTTCACCCGGGCGATATCACCCAGACTGAACTGCCCCAGGCGATGAGCCGTATAACAGGCCATCACCATACCGGCTGCCACAGCTTCACCATGTAACCAGTTACCGTAACCCATTTCTGCTTCAATAGCATGGCCGTAAGTATGGCCCAGATTCAGCAAGGCGCGCAGTCCGTTTTCACGTTCATCGGCAGCCACAACCTCGGCTTTCAGCTCGCAGCAACGACGGATGCAATACGCCAGCGCATTCATATCCAGCGCCAGTAAAGCGTCCATGTTGTCTTCGAGCCACATAAAGAAATCAGCATCCAAAATAATGCCGTATTTGATAACTTCCGCGAGACCCGATGACATTTCACGGGCAGGCAGAGTTCGCAGACAGTCGAGATCAACCACCACCGACGCAGGCTGATAAAACGCGCCGATCATGTTTTTTCCGAGAGGATGGTTTACCGCCGTTTTACCGCCAACGGAGGAATCAACCTGAGAAAGCAGCGTGGTTGGCACCTGAACAAAGCGCACACCGCGCTGATAACTGGCTGCAGCGAAGCCGGTTAAATCACCGACAACGCCACCACCAAGGGCGATCAGCGTCGTATCACGTCCGTGCGGCTTTTCGAGCAGCGCGGAGAACACATCATTGAGAACAGTCAGGGATTTGTATTGTTCACCATCAGGCAAAATCACCTGATCAACACGAACGCCTGCCTGCTCCAGCACTGAACGAATAGCATCCAGATAGAGAGGGGCAAGGGTTTCGTTGGTCACTATCATGACCTGATCGCCTGCCTTTACCGGCATAAAAGAAGCCGGATCGTGGAACAATCCGGCAGCAATCGTAATGGGGTAGCTACGCTCCCCTAACGTTACGGTAATCCTCTCCATGTCGTGCTCTGTGACCTTCTTTAACTGACACCCTCAGGCAATGATGGACACCAATAATCAGTTACTTTCCAGCATATTGATAATCTGGTTAGCAACGACTTTGGCACTTTGATCATCGGTACGAATAGTGACGTCGGCAATCTCTTCATACAAAGGATTGCGCTCTCTCGCCAGTGCTTCAAGCACTTCACGTGGCGGAGCACTCACTTGTAATAATGGACGTTTTTTGTCGCGTTGTGTACGCGCCAGTTGTTTTTCGATGGTAGTTTCAAGATAGACGACAACGCCACGCGCTGACAAACGGTTACGGGTTTCACGTGATTTCACGGAACCGCCACCTGTCGCCAGAACAATGCCTTGTTTTTCGGTCAGTTCGTTGATCACTTTTTCTTCGCGGTCGCGGAATCCGTCTTCGCCTTCCAAATCAAATACCCAGCCCACATCAGCTCCGGTACGTCGCTCAATTTCGTGATCGGAGTCGAAAAACTCCATATTGAGTTGCTGAGCTAACTGTCGACCAATAGTGCTTTTGCCGGCACCCATAGGCCCAACCAGAAAGATATTGCGTTTCTCTGCCATGTTTTTCGGTATTACTAAGACAATTCGTTGATGATAACCCGCCCCGCCAATCAAATTAGCGGCGGGACCTAAACTGAAACCTCATGAGCGATATAGTGCGAGATCAGAAAAAAATTATCTCAACACTCTTGGTAGTTTGGCAACCGAATAAATCACTTTGCACGCCGCAGGAGGGAAACCGTACGTTTTTATCGGCGTGTCTGTCGTAATAAAAAGATCACGGTGCTCAATTCGGTAACCCTTGTAAGCTAAATCGACGGCAGCGTCAAACCCAGAAGCCTCTTGCGACACAAAAAGTTGCAAGTGCTCAACGTTATTGTGCGATTTACGTGAAGTCAGAATACCCATTTAACGGGTGAGGATTAAGGTCGGGGTGATGAAAATCACCAACTCACGCCGCTGTTCATTGGTGTACTGGTGTTTAAACAAGGAACCGACCCCAGGAATGTCGCCCAGAACAGGAACTTTCGTGTCCGTTTTTTGGGTTTTACGCTGGAATATCCCGCCGAGTACGATAGTTTCCCCGTCTTTTACTGTGACCTGAGTTTTTATTTCCTGTTTATCGATCGCCAGCGCCTCACCTTCGGACTGCTTGATACTTCGCCCCGGCATGTTCTGGCTAATCTGCAACGCCAGCTGAATATGGCCATTACGCTGAATTTTCGGCGTGACTTCCATTCCCAGCACCGCTTCTTTGAATTCAATCGACGTGCTGCCACTCGCCCCGCTGGAAACCTGATACGGGATTTCTGTTCCCTGTTTAATACTGGCAGTCTGCATATGCGCCGTCAGCAGCCGTGGACTGGCAATAATATCGACCTTATCTTCCTGTTCAAGCGCCGTCAGTTCGAGATCCAAAATCCTCCCGCTGATGTGTGCAAGGTTGAAACCGGCAGTAAATATCGGATTTTCGACCGGCATTCCCATACTGAAATTGTTCATGCGCACCGCTTTTGTAATGGGTTCCTCACCGGTAAACCCCCAGCGCACACCAAGTTCGCGCAGGCTTTCGCTGTTCATTGTGACGATATGCGCCGCCAGCTGGACCTGCTGGAGGGGTAAGTCCATTTCCTTTACCCAAGGCGCTACCACATCCAGCGCCACCTGCGTGTCACGTAATAATAGGGTGTTGGTGCGGGTATCTGCGGAAGCATTACCTTTTTGCGATAACAACGAGCCTTTCTGGGCATTCAGGCTAAGCGCCGTCTCTTTCGCATCTGCGTATTGCAAAGGAACGGTGAGGCTGATTAGCGGACTTTGCAGCGCCTGCTGGTCGGCTGCATCTTTCATCCGCTGTTGTACAATCTGCGGGTCTTCTTCAGGCGACACCAATAAAACGTTTCCCTGCAACTGGCTGGTGAGATGGTTCATTTGCAGAATAATGTCGAGCGCCTGCTGCCACGGCACCTCTTTGAGTTTGACACTCATCAGCCCTTCCAGACCCGGCGCAGTGACCAGATTGAGCTGTCGGGAATCTGCCAGCGCCTGCAATACCAAACCGACCGGCGAGGACTGAAACTCCAGCGAAATCAGCGGTGGCGCATCGGCTTTCACCGGGCTGAGGCATAAACACAGCAAAAACAGTACAATCTGCTTATTAACGTATTTCATTATTTTCCTTTCCCTGGAGAATCGTTGCCTTTACCCAGGCTGATAATCTGGCGCTGTGCACCGCAACGGGCATCACTGAGGCTGAGTTCAACCTGCGAGCTGCTGAGCGCTTCAACCGTCCATTGCGGTGCCCCAAAGCGTGAACCTGTTTCGACTTTATTCCAGCGCCCCTGTGGTGAAAGCAGCCAGCCATAACGTTGCCCTCCGGCATCTGAAATCCCGCTAAGCAACCATTCAGATAACGGAGAAACATCTGCACAGGCCGGTGTCTGTGGCGCACGAAAGGGATCACGTACGGCTTTCGCCGCAACGGCACCGTTAACAAACACCCCCGCTTGCACGGTTTGTGTCAGTACTACTGATGCTTTCATCCCGGCATCACCGGTGGTATGCAGATTCAGCTCGCTGAAAGCAGGCTGTTCGGGGCGTTGCAACAGCGCATAAAGAAAATGCATCAGCCCGGTAAAAGTCACCTGCAATTGCAATTCACCCTGCGGTTCTTGTTTCGGGGGGGAAACGGGCTGCCAGCGGATCAGCACGGCCTGGGCGTCTTGCAGCGGCCCGGCAAACTCTTGCTCCAGCGGCAGGCTTTCGCGCCGCAATATCGCGTTACCGGCCAGTTCCTGCTCCAGCCTTTCCAGCGGAATCATGCGCATTAGCGCCATCTGATCCCGGGAAAGGGTCTGCCGTGCGGTATCAATCTCCCGTTTCAGTGTTTCCTGTTGCTGCCATAATCCACGCAATACGCACTGATACAGCGTGAGCACCAGAACCAGTAAGCATGCAGTCAGAATGAACACACGCTGCCAGCCGGGTTTCTCCATCAGCGGATCAATATGCTCTGATAGAAAACCGGTCACTGTGATACTCCCGGCGCAGGCAGTGCCCTTTCAGAGCGAAACTGCGTTTTCATCACAAAGCTCAGATTGTGGTTGGGTTGTTGCTGTACAGCAGAAAGACTGACTTTGCTGAGCAATTCTCCTGCTGACAGTATTTCGCTTAATGCCAGAATATCGTGATACAACCGTCCCTCGCCTTTTAACGTCAGCATTCCCTGATGTTCTGTCAGCTCAGTCAGCCAGAGTTCTTCGGGCATCTTTAACGCGAGTAACTCCAGCAATTGCAGATAGTCCCGGCTCTGCAGCACTCGCTGATGGCTTAAAAGACGCGTTTCAGCCAAAACCTTCACCTGCGCCGATGCGACATCCACACGACGCTGTTGAAGCATAATCTTTTGAATACCCGAATTTAGCGCTGACAGTTTCACCTGCAATAGCGTCCGTTCCTGCACAATGAAAGCGGCCAGAAGCCAGGCACAGACCACCACTGATAGCGGAACCGAAACGAAAATCTTCAGCCAGTTACGCATCCGCTTTTGACGGCGCAGCTTTCGCCACGGTAATAAATTGACCTGTAGCATCAGTTATCCGCCTGACGAATAGCCAGCCCGACGGCGGGCGCAAATGCACCGGGATTCGCAGGCAGAGGCGCGGACAATTGCACGATCGCGCTTAATGGCGACCAGCATTGCATTGCCGCAAATGACGATTCGCCACTGAATTCGCCACTGAAATAGTCCTCGGCATGGCATAACGCGGCCGCGCGATACTGTGTACGGATCTTCTGAGAAACAGCGGTTTCAGTCACGACCTCTGCGTGATCCAGCAAACCAAACTGGAACGGCAGGCTGTGCGGTGAAGCCCAGAGAAAAGCGTCGTCAAGAGGATGGATCAACAACGCATCACCCGGAACGCCGGCAGCACAGGCCGCCATCTGAAGTGCGCAGGGGGCCAGCTCAATAGCATCCGGGAACAACCGTGCCTGCGCCATGCATTGCACCCACTGTTCAATTTCCTGCTGCCTTGCCGCCGTTACCACCAGTTGATTATCACCATGAGGGTCGGCCCGGTAATCCATCACCAGATGTTCCATGCCCAGGGGAAACTGTTTTGCGGCGTTAGCGAAGATAAACGCACTGCGCTGCGGCTCCCCCAAACGGGTATCGGGAGCAACCATTCGCTGTTGCATAATTCGTTGTGCAGGAAGGCTTATTCGTAATGAAAAAGCCGTCGGCAGCGTTTTTCGCCAGCACGATAAAATGGCGATCAGCGGCGCGGTCTCATGTAATATCCCCTCCCGCAATGTGAAAGGAGGCAAAGGATGCTGCCACCAGTGACGTAATTGCCAGCCATGACGCCGCCGCTGAACGGCGATCGCACGGGCAAAACCGGCTTGAATATCCAGACCTACCTGCCATGCTTGTAGTCGCATTTTCGCCCAATCTCCATATCGTCAGGTAAATAAAAGAACGTATCCATGTTGCTGGCTTGCCTTTATACTACCGCGCGGTTGTTTATAAACTGCCCAATTGACACTTAATGGGAAATCTCAGGTGAAGTTCGTAAAGTATTTATTGATTCTTGCAGTGTGTTGCATTTTGCTGGGAGCCGCCTCGATCTTCGGTTTGTATAAATATATCGAGCCTCAGTTACCCGACGTCGCCACGCTTAAAGACGTGCGCTTGCAGACACCGATGCAGGTTTTCAGTGCCGAGGGTGATTTAATCGCCCAATATGGTGAAAAACGCCGTATCCCACTGAAACTCGACCAGATCCCACCGGAACTGGTGCATGCGTTTATCGCGACCGAAGACAGTCGTTTCTATGAACATCACGGCGTGGACCCGATCGGTATTTTCCGTGCGGCTTCCGTTGCGCTGGTGTCCGGTCACGCCTCACAGGGCGCGAGTACCATTACGCAGCAGTTGGCGCGTAATTTCTTCCTGAGCCCTGAACGCACGCTGACCCGTAAAATTAAGGAAGCATTTCTGGCTATCCGCATTGAGCAGATGATGTCCAAAGATGAAATCCTTGAGCTGTATCTGAATAAGATCTATCTCGGTTACCGCGCTTATGGCGTGGGTGCCGCTGCGCAGGTTTACTTCGGGAAAAATGTCAGCCAACTGACGCTCAGTGAAATGGCGGTGATTGCCGGTCTGCCAAAAGCACCGTCAACCTTTAATCCGCTGTATTCTCACGATCGTTCTCTGGCGCGTCGCAACACCGTACTGGCGCGTATGCTGGATGAGAAATACATCACGCAGGCCCAGTACGATCAGGCGCGTGCCGAGCCGCTGGTGGCGAATTATCATGCTCCACATATCGAGTTTTCTGCGCCGTATCTGACCGAAATGGTGCGTCAGGAGATGGTGAAACGTTATGGCGACAACGCTTATAACGATGGCTACATGGTTTACACCACCATCACCAAGAAAACCCAGCTGGCCGCGCAGGAAGCCCTGCGCACCAACGTACTGAATTACGATATGCGCCACGGCTACCGCGGCCCGTCAAATCAGTTATGGAAAGTGGGTGAACCGGCGTGGGATCAGGACAAGATTGTTCAGTCGCTGAAAACCCTGCCAGTGTATGGCCCGCTGTTCCCGGCCGTTATCACCGCAACGGATGATGCTCAGGCGACGGCAACCATGTCTAACCGTGCGGTTATCAGCCTTCCGTTCAGCGGCATGCGCTGGGCACGACCATACCGTAACGACAATGCTCAGGGCCCGACCCCGAAAAAAGTGACTGACGTGGTGCGCCCTGGTCAGCAAGTTTGGGTGCGTAAAGTGGGGGATGACTGGTGGCTGGCGCAGGTGCCTGACGTCAACTCAGCCATCGTTTCACTCAATCCAAACGACGGTGCCATTGAAGCACTGGTCGGCGGTTTCGATTTCAACCAGAGTAAGTTTAACCGCGCCAATCAGGCGGTTCGTCAGCTCGGTTCAAACATCAAGCCGTTCCTGTACACTGCAGCCATGGACAAAGGCCTGACGCTGGCGACCATCCTCAATGACATGCCAATCACCCGCTGGGATGCCGGTGCCGGTACCGACTGGCGTCCGAAGAACTCCCCGCCAACGTATTATGGTCCTATCCGCCTGCGTCAGGGGCTGGGTGAATCCAAGAACGTGGTGATGGTACGTGCTATGCGTGCGATGGGAGTGGATTACGCGGCTGAATATCTGCAGCGTTTTGGCTTCCCGGCGGCGAACATTGTTCATTCCGAGTCGCTGGCGTTGGGTTCTGCTTCATTCACGCCGTTACAGGTTGTGCGCGGTTACGCCACACTGACCAACGGCGGTTATCTGGTTGACCCGTATTTCATCACCAAAATCGTGGATGAGTCCGGTCAGGTTCAGTTTGAAGCCAAACCTAAAATCGCCTGCCGTACCTGTAACATTCCGGTGATTTATGGGGATACGCAGAAATCGGCCGTGCTGTCGGATGACAATGTAGAAAACGTTGCCACGTCCGCCATCAATAACAATACCAGTGTGCCCACGCCACAACTTGAGCAGGTTCCGCCGAATTCGCCGCAGGTTGATGCCGCACAGCAATACGCACCACATGTGATCAGTACTCCTCTGTCATTCCTGATCAGTGATGCACTGAACTCCAACATCTTCGGGGAACCGGGCTGGATGGGGACGGGCTGGCGCGCAGGACGCGACCTGAAACGTCATGACATTGGCGGCAAAACCGGGACAACCAACAGCTCGAAAGATGCCTGGTTCTCCGGATATGGCCCTGACGTCGTGACGTCAGTCTGGATTGGCTTTGATGATCACCGCCGTGATTTGGGCCGTTCGACGGCTTCCGGTGTGATCCCGGATCAAATCTCCGGTGCTGAAGGCGGTGCGAAAAGTGCTCAGCCAGCCTGGGATGATTACATGAAAGCCGTGCTGGAGGGTGTGCCGGAACAGCCACAGACCCCACCTCCTGGCATTGTGACGGTCACTATCGATAAGGGTACCGGTAAACTTTCTGACGGCGGTGGTAACAGTCGTCCGGAATACTTTATCGACGGGACTCAGCCGACAGAACATGCCGTGCATGAAGTCGGGACAACCATCATGGATAACGGCCAGGAACACGAACTGTTCTGATGCCTGAGTAATAAAGCAAAAAGCCGGTCTGCGTAATGCACGACCGGCTTTTTTAATGATGTTTTATCGCGGTTCAGCGGGCGTTGCGCATCAGAAAATCATGCGCCAGAAATAACGCACTCACATTGCGGGCTTCGCAAAAATCCGGATGCTGCAACAGTTCCATCATGCGTGACACCGGCCAGCGCGTTTGCGGCAAAGGTTCCGGCTCATCACCTTCCAGACTTTTCATATACAAATCTTTGGCAATGACGATATTCATGCGACTTGAGAAGTAAGAAGGCGCCATGGTCAGTTTTGCCAGCACGTCGAAGTGCCGCGCACCGTAGCCCACCTCTTCCATCAGTTCGCGGTTCGCCGCTTCAAGCACGCCTTCACCGGGATCAATCAGTCCCTTAGGGAACCCCAGCTCATAGCTTTCAATCCCTACGGCATATTCCTGAATTAACAGCAGCTCATTATCAATGATTGGCACAATCATCACCGCTTCGCGATCGGAAGGACGCATGCGTTCATACACACGTTCAGCGCCGTTGCTGAATGTCAGATCAACAGATTCGATGGTGAATAATCGCGAACGGGCCACGGTTTCCACCTTCGTGATTTTCGGTTTTTGCAGGTGTTGTGTCATCTCATCCCCAACTTATTATTCACCTGAGCAGAGGTGTTCTAATGGGTTCGGTTGTCTGTTCAAAGGCCGCTACCGGGAGTCATTGTGCGTTAATGAGCGCCAGCATCGCAATCTTTACTGAAAAACCGTCTTTATTCTGTGTATTTTACGTACAAAATATCGCTGCATAATCGCCGTTAATCGCGTAAAAAAAATACGTTGCCTCATGGCCATCACATTTTTGCTTTAACAAAAACATTCCCACTTCAAAATAGGATTATACCGATACCCGTTGATTCCTAAATACAGGTATCCTCTAGCGTGGTATTTTTATGCACACCATTCAGGCAAATAATAATAAAATTCCTATCAAAAAGGCGCTCATGCGCAGAATGTGCATTTCGTTTATGTATAATACTTTCACAGAGTTGACGTAAGTCACCCACGTCTGAACGGGGATCGGATGAGCACAGTAGTCGTGACACTGGTGTTGTTGTGTATCGCAATTATTGCCACAGCTTCGTATTTTTGGCTTGTATTGCGTCGCCGCCAACGCGACGAGTCCGTCGTGCGTTTCTCCACACCGAGTCAGCGCAAACTCTCCCAGAAAGAACGCGACGCAGTAGAACGTTATCTGCGGCAAAATGAAGGCCTCGGCCAGACGCCGATTACCCACCGCAATAATCTGATTATCCTGCGCGATAAACTGACGCTGACCACTAAAAGCGAAAATGTTTATAGCCTGACCCGCGCGATCACCCGTTATGGTGTGGCGAGCGAAGATCCCAACAAATGGCGTTACTTCCTCGATTCTACTGAAATTCACCTGCCGCCATTCTGGGAGCAATATATTGCTCAGGAAAACCAGGTTGAGCTGATCAAAACGCAGACCCTGCCGCTGGTGATTTCACTCAACGGTCATACACTGACCGAGCACGTTTACGAAGGCCCTGCGCCGGTTTCGGCGGTGATGCCTTCGCAGCCGCAAAATGCGTCTATCCGCCATGAAGAAAGCGAGCATATTGAACTGGTCAAAGTGCGTCGCGAAACGCGTGAAGAGCACGCACTGACCCGTTCGAATGGCGTAAAAGAAGCGCTGGCCGTTTCCGCCATTCTGCTTGTGCTGTTCATCACGCTGCAAAGTCCGGTGATATTTCTGCCCTGGCTGCTGTTAATTTCAGCAGGATTAGCTGCCTGGGTTATCTGGCGATTAGTTTCAGAACGTTTAGGTAAGAATCGTAAGGAGATCCATTGCCTGCGCGGCTTACCGAAACGCTGGGGTTTGTTTGGTGAATCCAAACAAGGTGATATCAGCAATATTTCGCTCGGTGCGGTAGACCTGATTTATCCGCCTCACTGGCAGCCCTATATTGGCCGTGATCTCGGGCAGCCGACGGATGTGGAAGTCTATATGAACAGCCACGTTGTGCGTCAGGGAAGTTATCTGACACTGCACGACGAAGTGAAGAAATTCCCGCTCCAGCTGTGGGGAAGAAATCTGGTGCTCGCCACCAGCGCCTTCCTTTTGCTGCTGGCCTTACTGGTTTATGTGCCGCTTGGCCTGCCACTCAAACTCAGCGTAGCCTGGTTGCAGGGCGCCCAAAGTTCACAGGTTAACAGCGTACAGGAACTGGAAAAGGCGGCCCTGCGCGTCGGCGATACCCTGAAAGTTCAGGGTACCGGCATGTGTTATGTGCCACCGGCAGCCAGCCGTTCTGCATCCGGCTTTATGCCTTTTGACTGTTCCGCGATTTACTGGAATACCGCGACACCGCTGCCGGTACCGCAGTCAGAAATTATTGATGCGGCTACAGCGCTGCAAACGACGGTGAACAACCAACTGCATCCCGGCCAAAATCAGATGCCTGAGCAAAACATTAACCCGCAACTGGCCACCGCTATCGAGAAATCCGGTATGATCCTGCTTGATGATTTCGCGGATATCGTGCTGAAAACCGAAACGCTGTGCGGAAACAGCAACGATTGTGTTCGTCTGAAAAACGCACTGGTGAATCTGGGCAATTCAAGCAACTGGAACTCGCTGGTCAAGCGGGCAAAAGCGGGCACATTGCAGGGGATTAATGTTCTGCTGCGTCCGGTCAGCGCGCAATCACTGAGTGAACTGGTGAATAACGCCACGTCTTCTTTCTTTGTTCAGGAAACCCGTCGTGCCGCGGACAGCCTTAACAGTCCGCCGCCGGGCGGGTTCCTGATCAGCAACGATGAAGGGCGTCAGCTGATTGAAATGCCTGCTCCTCCCGTGGGCGTGTTCGCTAACCCGCCGCAGGAACAGTGGAAACAGCTGCAACAATTATCAACGCTCCTGCTGCATACACCTTTCAGTGCGCAGGGCGTGATCACCAGTATCAGTATCGATGCCAACGGAACCCGTCACATTTCGCTGCACAGCGAGCCGGATATCTCGACGCTCTGGCGCTATCTGGGCACCAGCTTATTGCTGTTGTTGCTGATCGGTGTTCTGGCGGTCAATACCGTGCTGTTTATCCGCCGGTTCATTAAAGATAAGCGCCGGATAGACGATATTCAGCAATATTATAACTCCTGCTTTCATCCCACGCTGATGCCAATGCCCGTGCAAAAACTGGGTTGAAACCACCGGGTGCCTCTGCGCCACCCGGTCAGATTATGCTACCCTGAGCCCTTCCTGGCTTTCACATATTCGCCCCTGCGACTTCTCATCGCCGCAAGGACATGGAGTTTTCATGCCCTCTGATTTTGACTGGCAATGCATCGATACCGTTTTACTCGATATGGACGGCACATTGCTGGATCTGGCTTTTGACAGCCAGTTCTGGTTACAGGATGTCCCGCTTGCTCTCAGTCAGCAGCGTGCGATCCCGCTTGAAAATGCACGCCAGTTAATTCATGACGAATACCTTGCCGTCCAGCACACCATGAACTGGTATTGCTTCGACTACTGGAGCGAAAGGCTGAGTCTGGATATTTACCAGATGACGACAAACATCGGCAAAAATGCGCGTCTTCGTGACGACACGTTGCCCTTTCTGGCTCATTTGCGTGAAAGCGGACGACAGACAATTTTGCTCACCAATGCGCATCCGCACAGCCTTTCCGTTAAAATCGAACATACCGGATTAGATCAGCACCTTGATTTATTACTTTCCACCCACACATTTGGTTATCCGAAGGAAGATCAGCGGTTGTGGTCTGCAGTTCAGCGACAAACGGGCTTTAATCCCGACAGAACCTTATTTGTTGATGACGGTGAACCTATCCTGAATGCGGCAAAAACCTTCGGCATCCGCTATTGTCTGGGTATAGAAAATCCGGATTCAACCATGGCAAATAAGTCATTTGAAGGACATCCTTCCATCAATGACTACCGCAGCCTGTTGCCTGCAATTCACCCCGTAACAGGCCCGGCTAAGTAATACCGGTACGCTCAGGGGAGAAACATGAAAGGTAAAACGGAAGACGACGATAATGCAGTGCGCCTTGATAAATGGCTGTGGGCGGCTCGTTTTTATAAGACCCGCGCGCTGGCACGCGAGATGATTGACGGCGGCAAAGTGCATTACAACGGTCAGCGGGGCAAGCCCAGCAAGCTGATGGAACTGAATGCCGAATTAACATTACGCCAGGGAAATGACACAAAAACGATTATCGTTTTGGGGCTGACCACTCAGCGCCGCAGTGCGGAAGAAGCACAGAAACTGTATCAGGAAACTGAGGCGAGCATTGCCAGCCGGGAAAAAATCGCCGAAGCCCGCAAAATGAATGCGATGCCGCACCCGGACAGACGTCCGGACAAAAAGGAACGCCGCAACCTGATCAAATTTAAATATGGCGATTCTGAATAAATCCAAAGTCATCAGATGAAGGATTAAGGATTTGAGTTCGCTAAACAGAGAGAAAATTATGTCTAATCACGACCAACTGCATCGCTACCTGTTCAGTCATCACGCCGTTCGCGGTGAACTGGTCTCGCTCAAAGAAACTTTCCAGCAGGTTGTTGCCGGGCACGATTATCCGGCAGAAGTACGCAATCTGCTGGGTGAAATGTTGGTGGCGACCAGCCTGCTGACCGCCACCCTGAAATTTGACGGCGATATTACCGTGCAGTTGCAGGGCGATGGTCCGCTGAAACTGGCCGTGATCAACGGTAATAACAAACAGGAACTGCGCGGTGTCGCACGTCTGCAAGGTGACATCACCGAAGGCAGCTCGCTGAAAGAGATGATTGGCAACGGCTACATGGTGATCACTATTTCGCCGACCGTCGGCGAACGTTATCAGGGCGTCGTGGGGCTGGAAGGCGAAAACCTGGCAGAGTGTCTGGAAAACTACTTCATGCAGTCAGAACAGCTGCCAACCCGCATCTTCATCCGTACCGGTGAAGTTGAAGGCCAGCCTGCTGCAGGCGCTATGTTGTTGCAGGTTCTGCCAGCACAGGATACTGATCCGGAAGAGTTCAGCCATCTGGCACAGCTGACCACCACCATCAAAGCGGAAGAGTTGCTGACCCTGCCAGCCAACGAAGTGCTTTACCGTCTGTATCATCAGGAAGAGGTTACTCTGTATGAACCGCAGGACGTCTGCTTCCGTTGCACCTGTTCCCGCGAACGTTGTGCGGCTGCGCTGCTGACCCTGCCGGATGAAGATATTCACGAAATGCTTGAAGCCGATGGCAAAATCGAAATGCACTGCGATTATTGCGGCGCGGACTATGAATTTGATGGAATGGATATGGCGACGCTGAAAGCTGGCGGCGACGTTCATTCCGGAGATGACCACGTTCATTGATCGTTAACACGCGCAGCCTGAGGGACTTTTCACTGAAAAGTCCCTTTTTTATTGCTTATTCATAACCTCATTTGCACACCTTTCGGGTTTTTCATCACAATTCTGGAAAAACATTCACATCTACCGTTATTCTTTGAGACCTGTCGCGGCACAAAAGCGATATATACCTACAATAACCACTGATTTATCCCTATCTACGGGATTCAAGTTCAGCAAGGAGCAGGGAAATGCCTACCACTATCGGGATCACCGCCGAAACACTCTCCCAGTATGGGATCCACCAGAATAGCGAAATTATCTATAACCCTGATTACGAAACTCTTTTTGCAGAAGAGACGGCCCCGGGCCTGGAAGGTTATGAGCGCGGGCAGGTGACAGAGCTTGGTGCAGTGAATGTCGATACCGGCATCTTCACAGGCCGCTCGCCGAAAGATAAATACATCGTCCGTGATGACACCACACGCGATACGCTCTGGTGGGCTGATCAGGGCAAAGGGAAAAATGATAACAAACCGCTGTCGCAGGCAACCTGGACCTCACTGAAAGCACTGGTCAGCAAACAGTTGTCCGGCAAGCGTCTGTTTATCATCGACGCGTTCTGCGGTGCCAATGCCGACTCCCGCCTGAAAGTGCGCTTTATTACGGAAGTCGCCTGGCAGGCGCATTTCGTCAAAAACATGTTTATCCGCCCGGACGACAGCGAACTGGAAAATTTCGAGCCTGATTTCATCGTGATGAACGGCGCGAAATGCACCAATCCGGACTGGCAGAAACAGGGGCTGAATTCTGAAAACTTCATCGCTTTCAATCTGACCGAGCGTATCCAGCTGATCGGCGGCTCGTGGTACGGCGGCGAAATGAAGAAAGGCATGTTCGCAGTCATGAACTATCTGCTGCCATTGCAGGGTATCGCCTCAATGCATTGCTCGGCGAATGTCGGCGAAAAAGGCGATGTGGCGGTGTTCTTTGGTCTTTCCGGTACCGGCAAAACCACGTTATCTACCGATCCGAAGCGTCAGCTTATCGGCGATGATGAGCACGGCTGGGACGATGACGGCGTCTTTAACTTTGAAGGTGGCTGCTATGCCAAAACCATCAAACTGAGCAAAGACGCCGAGCCGGAAATCTTCGGTGCGATAAAACGCGACGCCTTGCTGGAAAACGTGATGGTCAGCGCAGACGGCAAAATCGACTTCAATGACGGCAGCAAAACTGAAAATACCCGCGTCTCCTACCCGATTTATCACATTCAAAATATCGTGAAACCAGTATCGAAAGCCGGTCACGCCAGTAAAGTGATTTTCCTGACAGCCGATGCGTTTGGCGTATTGCCGCCGGTTTCCCGCCTCACCGCCGCGCAAACGCAATACCACTTTCTGTCGGGTTTTACCGCAAAGCTGGCGGGCACTGAGCGCGGCGTCACTGAACCCACGCCAACCTTCTCTGCCTGCTTTGGTGCGGCGTTCCTGATGCTGCATCCGACGCAATATTCCGAAGTGCTGGTGAAACGTATGGAAGCCGCAGGCGCTCAGGCTTATCTGGTGAACACCGGCTGGAATGGCACCGGCAAACGTATTTCGCTGAAAAATACCCGCGCTATTATCGACGCGATCCTCAACGGCACCATTGATGACGCGGAAACCTTTACGTTGCCGCTGTTTAATCTGGCGGTGCCGGTTGAGCTGCCGGGCGTCGACACGCACATTCTGGATCCGCGCAATACTTACGCCAGCCGTGAGCAATGGCAGGAGAAAGCGGAACATCTGGCGCAGCTGTTTATCGATAACTTCGATAAATACACCGATACTCCGGCCGGAGCCGCACTGGTCAGTGCCGGACCGAAACGTTAATTTTCTGGCAATTTCTTCTCAGGCGCGGGCTTCCGCGCCTTTTTTATTGCAACCGGCCCAGTGGCATTTCAGAATGACAGCATTGCTGTCATATGCAGCTTGCGGCAATTTGCCTGAACCATCAGGCGGAGCTTGCCACGGATCACGCAGAAGTGTTTGCACACACCGGCGTAGAACTGATTAATCCGTGGGATGCAGCGGAGACCCCGAGATGGCGGGAAGAAGCGGCAGAGTATTATGTGATGAGCAGGAAGAGTTAAGGGGAGGTTGCCGGCACTGGCCTTAGGTCAAAACTGTGAGCTGCTGCCCATACCGGCCTTAAGGGTGGCTTATCGCCACCCCCCCCTCAATCAAACCGGTTTCTGCTGAACCGCCACCGCTTTCAGCATCTCGACCGGCAACGGCAGATAGGCGCGGATGCGTAATCCTCCCCGGTCACTTTTTCCGATATCCAGCGTGCCGGAATGGGCATCAATAATGCGCTGAACAATCGCCAGCCCGAGACCGGTTCCGCTGGTGGTTCGCGCACTTTCGCCACGCACAAACGGCTGGAACAAATGCTTGAGCTGGTCAGGCGCAATGCCCGGACCGTCGTCTTCTACCTGGAACCACGCCCGCTGCAATTCGCGACCACTGCTGACTTTAATCCAGCCGTCGCCGTAGCGGGCGGCGTTCACCACCATATTCACCACGGCACGTTTGATCGACAGCGGATGCGCATTAACCAGCAATTCACCGTCGGCCAGATCAGAATCTATTTCGCGCTCGTAGCCACTTTCCGTCGCAATTACCTCGCCCAAAATACCGTTGAGATCGGTGATCTCGGTCGGCATTTCCTGGCCGGTGCGCAGATAATCGATGAACTGCTCAATGATGGCATTGCACTCTTCGATGTCTTTATTGATCGACTCGGCGAGATAGCTGTCATCATCCCCCATCATTTCTGTCGCCAGACGAATACGCGTCAGCGGTGTGCGCAAATCGTGGCTGACACCCGCCATCAGAAGGGTACGGTCATCAGCCAGCAATTTGACACCGGCGGCCATCTGGTTAAATGCACGTGTAACAGAACGCACTTCAGACGCGCCGTATTCACGCAGCGGTGGCGGAATAATACCTTTGCCCACCTGCAAGGCCGCGTGCTCCAGCTCGACCAAAGGGCGGTTCTGAATACGGATAAACAGCCACGCGCCACCAATCGCCAGCAACATAATCGCCAATGTATAGCGGAACAGCGGGGAGAAATCACCCTGATGGATTTCGGTAAGCGGGACACGCACCCAGATGTCAGGCGACAACCAGGTTTTCAGCCACACCACCGGAGTATTTTTATTGACCTCGACGCGCACGTCGGTAGGACCACCAAGCTGCTGCGCCATCTGCTGACTGAGGAATTCGTAATGCTGCGCCCAACGCAGGCCACTCTCCTCTGCCGCAGAGTTGGTATAAAGAGAAATGCCCAGTTCGCGGTAGATTTCGCGACGAAATGCCGGTGGAACCGCCAGCAACGTCCCATCTTCCAGCTGCAGCCGGTCGGTCATCAGCATACGGACTTCGTATGCCAATACCTTATTGAATTGCTGCAGGCTGGGCAGAATGGCGAAGTTCAGCACCACCAGATAGGTCGTCACCAGGCTGACGAACAGCAAGGTGACGATTAATAACAGTGTTCGGGCAAACGAGCTACGCGGTGAAAAGCGTATTCGCTTCATGCCTTACTGCCGTCCGGTACAAATACATAGCCCAGGCCCCAGACAGTCTGGATATAGCGCGGATGCGCCGGATCTTCTTCTACCATGCGGCGCAGACGGGAAATCTGCACATCGATAGAACGTTCCATCGCACTGTATTCACGGCCACGCGCCAGATTCATCAGCTTGTCACGGGACAGTGGCTCACGCGGATGGCTTACCAGTGCTTTCAGCACGGCAAACTCACCACTGGTCAGCGGCATAGGCTCATCTTCACGGAACATTTCGCGGGTGCCGAGGTTCAGTTTGAACTTACCAAATGAGATCACCGCTTCTTCCTGAGAAGGGGCGCCTGGCAGTTCATTGGCCTGACGGCGCAAGACCGCACGAATACGAGCCAGCAATTCACGCGGGTTAAATGGCTTAGGAATATAATCGTCGGCACCAATTTCCAGGCCCACGATACGGTCAACTTCTTCGCCTTTTGCGGTGACCATAATGATCGGCATCGGGTTGCTCTGGCTGCGCAGGCGACGGCAGATAGACAAGCCATCTTCGCCGGGCAACATCAGATCCAGAACCATCAGGTGGAATGACTCACGGGTCAGCAAACGGTCCATTTGTTCAGCATTGGCAACGCTACGCACCTGGAAGCCCTGTTCAGTCAGATAACGCTCCAACAGTGCGCGCAGGCGCATATCGTCATCGACCACCAGAATCTTGTGATTTTCTTGCATTTAAATCTCCCAAAGGCGTGAATGCCTCAAGCTTGTATTGTCAGAAAAGTCAGCTAAAACAGACAGCGTTTAATGGTATATATTCTAGTCGAAATTGTAACAATGATTATGGATTTCCTAATTTATCAACAATATCAGAGGAGTCTTCCGCAAGCGAAGGTTGGTTTGTTACGGTTTGTCCCGCCGGTCAAAATCGTCTGCCCCATTTTGTTGCACATCCCCCGCCGCTTGCTGGCCAAAATATCAACACATGATCACGTCAGGTATGGAATGAAATGAAAATGTAAATAGGTACGTTTATTTATATCGTTAATAGTAAAAGCTTATGAATAATATTTATCTGAAAAATAGAGCATTTAACCACCAACTGATCATTTAAATGAATCAATAAATATTAATAATCATTTCAACATATATATTGCAACCTAATAGTTAAGTTATTTAATTCAATAAATTGTCATCCACTATTCATGACAGAAAACACTTGATAGAATCTGCCGACTAAAGATGATGAATTAATTTTTCTAACATTGACTCAACTTATCTTTAGCCGAACCTTTATTTTTATTTCTGAATGGATGCAAAAAATGAAAACCAAATTCAAGCTCTTAGCGGGCGGGATATTTATGGCTATAGCTGTAAATAGCTATGCGATCGATGGCGCGATTAATTTTACGGGTGCGATTGTTGAAGAAGCCTGTGAAATAAATGGTGGTGAAGAGCTCAACATACCTTTAGGGACTTATTCAGCAGCTCAATTCCAGGAAATTGGTGATCTCTCGCCAAAGATTCCCTTCACCCTGCCCCTTGATAACTGTCCTGTCGTTTCAGCGAGTAACCCGACCCCCCACTTCAGGATTTGGCTGGAATCAGATACCGTTGCTGATACCACTGATTTGATTGCACTTGGCAATGATTACGGTGATGCAATGGCGGATGGTGTCGGCATCAGAATCGAAGATGCAGAAACCAACGAGGTAATGAAAATCAACGGATTACCTGACATCATCTATCCAATCCCCGGAAAGGTTATGAATGTCAACCTTCTCGCATACTATGAGTCGTTTAAATTGCCTGGCGATATCACTGCCGGTGCGGCAGACGCGCGCGTGAAAGTCACTCTCGATTACAGATAAGTACTTTGAACCTTGCCCTGTAAAAAATTAATTCTACAGGGCATTCATTATACGTTTATTCAATTACCGCATGAATATATTGCTACTGTAAGGATTCATATTCGAATGGGTAAGTCAAAAAAATTAACATTACTCTTCATTATAATTTCTGTATTTACATCACAAATAACCTATGCTGGCGGAATTATTGTCGGACGGACACGCGTTATTTATGACGCAGATAAAAGGGAAGCGACCCTTTCCGTTAAAAATAATGCCGATAACAATCCTTTCCTCATACAATCGTGGGTTGATGCGGGGGGAGAAAAAACACGCGGTCCTTTTATTATCACCCCGCCACTATTTCGACTGAATGCTCAACAGGAAAGTAACCTGCGCATTTCCTATAACGGCAGCGCCCTCCCGACAGACAGAGAGTCCGTTTTCTATATCAATGTTAAAGCGATACCTTCAACGCCTAAAAATACAAAAAACGAACTTAAACTGGTGGTCAATACGCGGATAAAGCTCTTTTACCGGCCAACAAAACTGCCCGGAAAATCGTTTGAAGCACCGAAGGCGCTCACTTTCTCCAAAAATAACGGTCATCTCGTTATCAAGAATCAGAGCCCTTATCACGTTGTTTTCAGTTCACTCAGCATTGGCTCAACTTTTTTAAAAGAGGTGGCCATGATTGCGCCATTGAGCGAGCTGGATGTCATTCTTCCCGCGAAAATCTCAGGCAACAGTGTGAAATGGGAAGCGATAAATGACTATGGCGGCACGACAGAACGATATGAGCAACCTCTGTAACCGGACCAATAAAGCTACGCCATAACTCACAGCAATCGCCTAATTACGGCAACTCAGAAGCACGAGAAAACTATGCTCACGGATGAAAAATTTTTACAGAAGAGCTTGTCTGGAGACATTAAAAAGACCTCCGCGCCGCTCGTGCTAAAACTGGGTAGCCTGCTGGCCAGTACGGCTTTGGGATTACTCGCCGCTCACCCGGCCCGTTCAGAAAATGTCTATTTCGATCCTCAGTTCATCGAGCGTCAAGCCGGTGATGTTGGGGATGTCGACCTCTCGTTGTTCCAGAGTAATGACCAGGCACAGTTACCAGGTAACTATGACACCGCATTGTATGTAAATAAAAAATTAAAAATACGCTATTCAATCAGCTACTTGCCCAGACCAGACGGCACGCTTGAGCCACAGATCACGCCTGATATATTGCGGTTACTGGGCGTCAATGTTGATGCGTTTCCGGCGTTAAAAAATCATCAACCGGACGCACCTTTGGGTGCGCTTGCACAATATATCCCTGCTGCAGACGTCAAATTTGATTTCTACCTCATGCAGCTTAATTTCAGCATTCCGCAGGCAGCGATCCTGCAAAAAGCTGAAGACTATATTGATCCGGAAAAATGGGATGACGGTGCGCCTGTACTTTTCTCAAATTATTCCTATTCAGGCGGCCAGCGGAGTTACCGAAATGGCAGTGATGATTCCAGTCAGTACCTGAATCTGCAGAATGGCTTCAATGTAGGCCCGTGGCGCTTACGTAATTACACGACATACAGCGACAGCGGGGATGAGAAACGTTGGGATACGATCTCAACCTACGCCGAACGGGATATCAAAACCTTAAAATCAAAATTCCAAATCGGTGAAAACTCGACCTCCGGAGAAATCCTCAGCAGTGTTCCGTTCTCCGGGGTTCAGCTTTTTTCCGACGATAATATGCTGCCAAACAGCCAGCGCGGTTTCGCACCCACCATACGGGGAATCGCAAATTCAAATGCTGAAGTCACTATCCGGCAAAATGATCACATTATCTATCAATCTTTTGTCCCTCCGGGGGCCTTTGAGATTAACGATCTTTATCCCTCATCCTACAGCGGAAATCTTGAGATAACGGTGAAAGAAGCTGACGGGACTGAACGCCGGTTTAATCAGCCTTTTTCAGCGATTCCCATCATGCAACGCCCGGGTCGTTTGAAATACAGCGCAACAGCGGGGACTTATCGCGCGACAGATAACAATGAGAAAGAGCCAACCTTTGCTCAGGGTACGGCTATCTATGGTCTTTCAAACACCATTACGTCCTACGGTGGCTCTGTGGTATCTGAAGATTACCTCTCAGGACTCATCGGCATTGGTTATAACCTCCAGTGGCTGGGCGGCATTTCGGCGGATGTTACACATGCCCGTTCCACACTGGACAATAATCAAACCACCTCAGGTCAGTCATATCGCGTCCAGTATTCGAAAAATATTGAAATGACCGACACAGATCTCAGCCTGGCAAGCTATCGGTACTCAAGTGCGGGATATTACGACTTCGATGAGTCCACACAATATCTTAATGGCGACAATGCTCCGGAACTTGATTATCACAAACGCAGCAAGATCCAGTTCAATATCAATCAGACATTATGGCAAGGCGCGAGCCTTTATCTGTCAGGATACAAACAGGACTACTGGAACAACACCGGCAAGGAGAAGAATATCTCACTGGGTTTAAACAACAGTCTGTTTGGTATCAGCTATAACCTGAGCTATTCCTACAGCCAGTTACAAGATCAAGATAATGATCAACAGATATCCCTGAACGTCCGTATTCCGCTCAGCCGTTGGTTGCCACAGAGTTGGGGTACGTACAATGTCTCTCACCAGAAAGGTGAAGGAACGCGCCATCAGGTTGGATTAAGCGGAACTGCGCTTGACGATCGTCGCCTGAGTTATTCGGTCCAGCAAAGTTACACCGATCAGAACAGTGAAAACGGCAGCAACCTTTATTCTTCTTATCGCTCCTCCTTCGGAAATATCAATGCTGGTTACAACTACAGCAGGGATTCTCAGCAACTCAGCTACGGCATTGCAGGCGGGATCGTGGCGCACTCTCGAGGAGCCACGCTGTCTCAACCCCTCGGTGATTCCTTTGCATTAATAGATACCAATGGGGCCAGTGGGGCACGTCTGCAAAATCTTCCTGGCGTCAGAACTGACTGGCGTGGTTTTGCTGTCGTCCCGTATCTGACTGCGTATAACGAAAACCGTATCGCCATGGATACCACCACCCTGCCTGACGACGTAGATATCGAAAGTACCTCAGTCATTGTGATCCCGAATTCCGGCGCCATGGTGACGGCACATTTTGAGGCCCATGTGGGGGCCAGAGTTTTGGTGACACTTGTTCGACCAAATGGTGCCACCGTCCCGTTTGGTGCCGTAGCGGCTACTGATAAACAAAGCAATATCGTGGATGAGGGCGGCGTCGTTTACCTGTCAGGTATCCCGTTAGAAAAACTTGTTTTACTGCAGGTCAAATGGGGGAATGACGCATCTCAGCAATGTCAGGCTCAACTCAACCTTTCTGCCTCAACCTCTCAGGTGAATTCACTAACGGCTCAGTGTATTTAAGGATAATTCATGAACACTAAAAAACAGGTTTTACACAACCTGGCATCACTCATAAAGCTCACACTATTGGGGATCGCCATAAATAGTTTTTCATCCCTCGCACAGGCGGGATCGGCAATATGTTCGCCAGAAAATGGGGCAGGCATGAGTTATGAAAACTTTCTTCAGGAAGATATTCCCGCGTCTGACAACGAGAGAGGGAAAAAGTATGAAAAAAGCATGAATGGTGGAATGCAGAATTACACCATTGCCTGCAATTGTACCGACAACGATGCCAGCAGCAGCAACGGGGTACTACTGATGTACACCGTAAAAACCGCCTTACCTAAGGGAACTGAGCTGGGATATTACAAAATTAACGACCACATTGATGTCAAAGCAAGCCTCGATCTGCCTCCGGCAACCAATGTTCCGGTACCGACGACCAAAACACTTGGCGATGCCACGCATCACACAGATGCAAATAATAACGGCGTTTGCGTGCAGCAAAATACCCGTGCCAGCCTCAACATTGGTTCTCAAGGCTCATTAACTTTTTATATCACCACCCCTTTTATCGGAGAACTGGACATACCAAGAACAGAGATCGCTGAGATTTATTTGTCATCAGGTACGGCCATAGTGACCGCCCCTCCGCTTGGCCCCCCTGTTGCCCGCGTCTACGTCAGCGGAAAACTGACCGTGCCCCAAAGCTGCGAAATCAATAAAGGTGAAACGATCACGGTCAATTTTGGTGCCATCGCCACCAATAAATTCACCACGCTCAATCAGCCGCCCAAGGGGTTTATTCCTGTAACGTTCAACATTACGTATGACTGCACAGTCAATGGATTGCCACAGATCCCGGCAGGCACACAGCTTGCCATGCTGTTGAAGGGGGACGACCTGACAGATCAGTACACGCTGGTCGCCAGACGCCGGCCTTCTGACAATAAAGCCGATATTGGCATTCGCGTTGAGAATGCCAGCGGTACAGCGATCCCTTTTGAATCTGGAAACTTACCCATGAATCAAAACGGTATGGGAAACATCTCTATGACGGCTTACCCAATTAACCTCATTGGTGGCGGGCTGGATACCGGCGAATTCAGTGGGATGGCGACCTTGAAAATAGATATCCGATAAGCCTGCCACGCTCTTCAGTTCACAATCTCGATACTCACCAACCGGCTGTCCGCACGCCCATGATCGTCCACCGCGCGAATGCGGTACTGGCCGTTATTGATGGGCCGCCAGTCGATAGCGGATTTACTGGCGGAACTGCCGAGGTAGATGTCATCGACAAACCAGTACACCGTTTTACTGTCCGCATCCGTGACTGCATTAAAGGAAATCCGGTCACGGCCTTGCTGGGACTGGCGCAGCGTGTAGGTGGTATTTTTCAGCGGTGATGTGATGCGCGGAGGATTGCCGCTGACATCCACGCCCTCATCCTTGCAGTGATTCGCCGGGGGCTTGCGTTTTGGCAACCCGGCCTGTGCAAAAACATTCGCCAGATCCGATGGCCAGAACTCAAACACTTCCGTGCGGGTTTCGTCCTCATCAAAAGGCGGACATGCCACTTCTCCGGTCAGTTTATCGAGACGTACCGGCCGGTAAACCGTATCAACTTTGATCGGCGACTTGCCCGGAATAAACCAGGTTTTGCCTTTTTGCTGGCACCACGGTGTCGGTAAATCACCGCTGGCCAGGCAGATGTCTACCCGCTTCAGCTGCTTTGGAAACGGACGTTCAGGCTCCTGCAAATCAGGATAGCTGGCGGTAATGCTGTCGATAATGTTGAAAAATAACGGCGCGGCGGCGTCTGCGCCGACAAACACGTTGTTGCCTTTACTGTCGAAATTCCCTTCCCAGACCACTAACACATAAGGCCCGAAAATTCCCACGCTCCAGGCATCACGAAAGCCCCATGACGTGCCGGTTTTCCAGTAAACCGGCAGTGAAGACGGTGCCTGTGCCAGCGTGTCGCCCGGACGACGATGCTGGCGCAGCATATCGAGCGTCATAAAACTGGCCTCCTCACTCAGCAACCGCACTGTCATTGCCTGGCGGGGATCAGATTTTTGCATCCGCAGGGGCTGCAACACGCCACGGTTCGCCAGCAATGCGTACAATTTTGCCAGTTCCTGCATCGTGACTTCTCCGCCGCCCAGCACCAGCGACAAACCGTAGTGGTTCTCGCTGGACATATTGGCGATACCGGACAGACGCAGGAACTGATAGAAGGTCGGCTGGTGAAGCTGTGACGCGACATAAACGGCAGGGATATTGCGGCTGAAATTCAGCGCATCGGTTGCGGTTACCGGGCCGAGAAATCGCCGGTCGAAATTCTCCGGCGCATATGCCCCAAATGCTGAAGGCACATCTTTAAGAATAGTCATCGGATGCAGCACGCCCTGCTCCATACCCAGCGCGTAAATAAAGGGTTTGAGTGCCGAACCGGGCGAGCGTTTCGCATTGGTACCGTTAACCTGCCCCTGAATCGTACGGTTGTAGTAATCGGCGGAACCGACCAGCGCACGCACACCCATATCGCGGGTATCGACCAGCACAACAGCAGCATTGTGAATCCCACGGCTTTCGTTGCGGGTGATAAACGCATTGACCTGCCGCTCGGCCAGCCGTTGCAGACCTGCATCCAGCGTCGAATCAACCCGGGTATCCGTGCGGATAACCTGATGGTTCTGCTGGCGTAATTGTTCGATGAAATGCGGCGCAATATAAGGCATCTGTTCGGGCTGGCGCAGCGCCAGCGGCAATCTGAACAATGAAAGCTGGCTGCTGTCGGTCTCATAATGGGCCTGCCAGCGCTGGAAAAGCCGGTTACGTGCCTGCGTCAGCGCCGCACCGACAACACCAGTTTTAGAGTCGATACGGTAGCTCGGCGATTGTGGCAAAACCGCCAGCGTCAGTGCTTCGGGTAATGTCAGATCCTTCGGGGCTTTGTTGAAATAAATCAGGCTGGCCGCGCCAATGCTTTCAATATTTCGCCCGTACGGCGCGGTGTTCAGATAGGCTTCAAGAATGTCATGTTTGGAATAACTCAGCTCCAGTTGCACCGCGCGCAGCAGCTGAATAAGTTTACCCGATGGCGTGCGGGTGTTCAGATGCCAGTGCATCCGCGCCAGTTGCATCGTGATAGTCGAGCCGCCCTGCATCTTTCCGCCTGCCACATAGCTGCGCCAGAACCCCCGCAACAGGCTGAACGGGTTAAAACCGGGGTTGGAGTAGAACCAGCGGTCTTCGTGCAGCAACAGGCTTTTCACCGCCAGCGGAGATACCTGTTCCAGCGGCGTCCATAGCCGGTAGCGGTCGTCGTTCGCCAGCGTGATACGCATCAGCGTACCCTGCCGGTCATAGTAGACGGTGGAGAAAGGCTGCCCCTGAGAAAGGGGCGGATGTGGCCACAGACGACACGCCACGGCAATCAGTGCCAGTAAAAAAACGGCCATCGCCATGTTTTGCAGCAGACGTTTGGCTGTTTTGGAAAATGCAGGAAAGGTGATCATCTTGCTACTCAGAACAGGTTACGCCCCGCCGTAAACGACGGGGCTTCTGCGTGTGGTTATTTTTTCGCAACCGCCGCGTCATCCGCTGGCACGACCAGCAGTTTTTTGTCACTGACAGACAGTGCCTGAACATCGCGGTTGTACATCGCTTCGCCATAAGCTGGCGGGATGACGAAGCTGCCGGTATTGGTGGCTTTAATCTGATACACAAACTCCTGCACATCGGTACTGGCGCTGCCGTAAATCACCACGCGATCTTCACGAATATCGCTGTAATCCGGCGTCCACGTGGAGCCCGATGCCGCCAGCGGTGACTGCCATGACGCAGAAGCCTCTGCGTCACTGTTTTCATCATTGCTGTCAGATTCTGGTTCCGGTGGCGTTTGCTGCACCACTTCAAAGCCCCCCGGCAGCAAATCAACAATCGCCAGATTATCCTGCCCTTCCTGCGAGTTGGCGCGAATTTTCAGATGCACATTAATCTTCTGCCCCAGCGTCACCTGCGTGACTGCGTTGCCTTTTTCATCCGTGTAATCGCGGGTGATTTCCAGACCGCGTGAAATCGCTTTCTCCGGCGCGGCCAGATCGTAACCCGCCTGTGTCACCACGTACCAGGCGGGTGCATCGTTGCCGTTTTCAATGCGAAGTGCCTGCGCGTCAGCGGTGAAATTCGCTTTTGCAAACAGCCCCTGAACCTCTGAAATCAGTCGCGGTTCAACGTTTTTCGTTTTGCTGATCTGCGTGATTTTCAGCGCATCCGGTGCCGTGGCCTGCGCTGCAACCTGCGCGGAATAGCTCTCCAGCGCCAGAATGCTCATCGCCGAGGAATACGTGGTGTAGCGTTCTTCTTTCAGTGCCTTGACCATATTTTCCAGTACCTGCGGCGGAATGGCTGACACCTTTTCCGGGAAGTGACGGGTGATCAGATACAGCCGCGTCGCGTCCTGCACCAGCGGATCAAAGTAACTTTGCGTCCACCAGGCCTGGTCATACGCTTTACTCAGTTCCTTCCATGTTGGCTGCAACAGCGTATCCGCCTCATCATCCATTTTCAGCAAACGGTAAGACGACGCCAGATACATCGCGCTCAGATCGGTTTTCCAGGTATCGGGATATCGCTGTTGCAGGGTATCCTGCACTGAAGCCAGCAAACTGGTGGTGATCTCACCCTGACGGGTCAGCAGATACACCGCCCACGCACGCAGACGCAGGCTATACAAATCATCATTTTGATTTGCCGCCAGTTCGCGCAGAGCCGAACTGGCCTCTTCCAGCATACCGGCAGGCAATGCAACGCCTGCGGCTTTGGCTTCCAGCAGATATTGCACCACGTACGGTGTGACAAACGGATCGGTTTGCGGTGATGAACGCCACAGGCCAATCGCGCCGCTGTCGTTCTGACGTGAACGCAGCACCGCCATCATGTCTTTCAGTTGCTTGCTGCTTTCTGCCGGACTGAGATTGCCGCGCATTTCCGGATGCACCATTTCGAGGATCAAAGGCACGGAACGGCTGACAATCTGTTCAGAACAGTAATACGGATAATCCGCCAGATACTGCGACAACCCGCGGGTCAGCACTAACGGTGAGTTGGATACCGCCGCCTTGCGCACCGCATAAGCATCAAACATCTGGCGCAGATTATCGACGTTCTGGCTACTGCCGCTCATGCGCCCCATCACCGACTGCGTGCGGAACGGCATTGCCGGGCGCACCGAAGTGCTGATAGTCCGGCGGCTGGTTTTATCGCCATATGTCGCCTCAAACACCAGCGGCGCATCGCCCGGCACGGCGTTGGCGCGCAGGCGGAAGTTAATCACGCCTTCCCGTTTTTCAGCCAGTGACAGGTTCTGATCGGCGTTGCCCACCACTTCAAGCTGCGGTGGTACGGTCAGGTGAATCGCAACCGGAATGCTTTTGCCGTTCAGCCCTTCGAGGTTATTACTTACACCTACGCTGACATCAAACTCATCACCCGGCGCCACCATCGACGGCACATTTGGCGTCATGATGAAGTTGTCGCGCACGGTCGCCGAGGTCTGTGCTTTGCCGATTTTGTCCGGCGTCACGGAAATGGCCATTACGCGGATTTTACCGTTGAAATAATCCGGCACCGGATAATCAAACTGCTTCTCGCCGTTCACTTCGGTAATACCCGACCAGTACGCCACCGGTTTGTCGCGCTTACGTTTAAACGGATTGACGTTCAGATCCAGCCCTTCACCGGCGTCACCGCCCGGCGCGGCGGCGAGCTGCATCAGCTTGCTGAATTCCGGCAGGATAAGATCCAGAATCTGCGAGCTTTCCACGCCCAGTTCACGTTTACGGAAGAAGTATTCCAGCGGATCTTTCAGGCGATAACGCGCCACCTGCAAAATACCTTCATCGACAGCAAACAGTGCCACCTGTTGCGGGCCGTCAGTCTTCACCGTCATGACCAGATTTTCGCCCGGTTTAATCACTTCAGGCGCAGTGATTTCGAGAGTGTTCTGCCGGGCCATGGTACTGATTTTGAACGGCATCACACCGTAACTCAGCGGGCTCATGAAGATTTCATTGGAGTTCACATCACGCACGAACTGCACGTTGATGTAACCGTTGCCTTCCATTGCCGCCGGTACGCGAATTTTCTGCACCGAACTGGTGGTGTCGGTGTGGAACCACTGCCAGCTGTAGACTTTGTCTTTTTCGATGGTGATCAGCCCGCTGCCGGTATACGGCGCGTTGACTGACACCTCGATTTCTTCACCCGGCAGGTACTCCGCCTGATTCAGTTTCAGCTTCAGTTCGGCATTTCTGTCCAGCGAACGGCTGAGGTTGGCGTTACCGGCCACGGTATAGCCAATGCGGTTCAGCACGTTGCCTTTTGCGTCTTCCACCACCAGCACGAAATCCCCCGGTTTATCCGTCGCCAGCGTCAGGTCGTTACCCTGCGCCGTCAGCGACAACGGCTGTTCCGACAACTGCACTTCCTTCATTTTCGACTGGTATTTGTAAACGCCGGAATCCTGTTTGGTCAGCACTGAAATGTATTTCTGTTCAATCAGCGCAACTTTCAGATCCGGCAGCGCAATCTGTTTCAGCGACGGGTCAACCGCAATAATATTCAGATGTCGTGCAGCATCGCGGTTGATGTAACCCAGATCACCATCGGCTTTTACGCCAATCAGATAATCATACGGCGACACCAGCACACGTGCCGTTGCGGCCACAGAACGTCCGCCACCGGCCACGAACGCCTCGGACAGCAGTTGCAGTTGATACGTCGCGTCAGCGTAAGATTTCAGATCCAGCGGGATATTCGCCGCGCCTTTTTCATCGGTCGTCCGGTCTTCCAGCTCCGTTTCGAAACCGTCGCTGTTCTGGCGGTTCTCATAGAAAGCATAATCCGGGAACTTATCGAAGCTCGGATACATCGGGCGCAGCGTCAGTCTGGATGTCACGCGGCGGTCCTGCGCTGGCGTGCCAAACAGGTTCTGTACGTCGATATTGGCCTGCAATTCTGAAGGTTTCACCCAGCCTTGTTTGCGTTCCGGCGTCAGTTGCAGTTTGACCTTCAGTTGATCCGGTTCGAATTCTTTGACGTTGACGGCGGTATGCCCGAGGAAGGTCGATGATTCATTGTCTTTACCGATGAGATACAGATAGACATTCCATTCACCGGTCGGTGAATTATCGTCAGTGGTATAACTCAGTTCATTGAAACCGCTGGCACCCAGCGTCAGCGGGATGGTGCTCATCAGCTTATCGCGCGGGTCATGAATTTCCGCCCGCACCGGTACGCCCGCCAGCCCGTTGCTCCAGTCGGCGGCGCGGGTGATCAGCCCGATATTGAAGGTATCACCCGGACGATAAACGCCGCGATCGGAGAACAGATAACTGCTCAGCGTACGCGGGTCATTCGGGGTGATTTCGCCATCGACATCAAAACGGGAAAAATCAAGGCCGCGATCGTTATTCCGGTCCGCAGGCAGGAAAGACACATCGCCCTCCTTTTCCACCAGGAACATCACCGGCTGACGCTCGCTGGTATAAACATCCAGCGCAGGAAAGCGCACATGACCGTCGGCACCGGTGGTTTGCGTCAGCAGCGTGACGCCGTTTTTTGCGATAACCGACACTGTCGCGTTCGCCACCGGCGTGCCGCTGTGAATCGACTGCACAAACACGTCGCGGGTTTTGTCCTGCGAACGCTTGGCAATAATCCCCAAATCAGTGACGACGACAAAGCGTGAATCGCCAACCGGCGCTTCGTCTTCGTTCTGCTGTTCGTCCTGATAAACATTGCCGTCGTCATCGGTTTCCGGTTTATCTTCTTTCTTCTTCGGATCCCATTCCGACAACGTCAGCAGGAAGACGCCACGATGTGAGGCCGGGTCGGTGGAGAGATAACGCGAAAGATCGACGCCCTGATAATTCACCTCACCCGGCTTGTCATTATTAACCGCCGTCTGATATTTGAAATGCTCGGTGAAATATTCGTCATTCAGGCGGTTGAATTCCGCCGATGAATATTCACGGCTTTTGAACGACACGATGTGTTGCAACTGGCTCGGGATCACCCGTTTAATATCCAGACGTAGTCCCGGCACGTTGCGCGCCGCCACGCTGATCTGTTTGTCACCGCTGACCGACAACAGCGAGCCCTGCGACATAAATTGCAGGGATTTCGGATAATCCGGGACCTGAACAATGCGGTACACTTTTTCCGGCATTTTGTAACCGCCGGAAGAGGTCAGAATATTGTCAATTTCTACCAGCATGGCGCGGTGGGCTGGCGCATCAAAGCGGAAGCTGAACTGCGGCTGATAATCACTTTCCGCGTCATTGAGCCGGATATTCAGCGGTGTGGACTGCGCGAGCACATTATTTTCGACGCTGTCGACTGCCCAACTGGCGTAATCATCCGCGCCTTTGGCCTCGTCCTGATCGTTAGGATTGTGCTGTGGCAGCAACCAGGCTTTGACCGCCTGGCGGATATCTTTGTCTTTGACCGCATCGCTGAACCCGACGATCAGCGCACGCTGACCTTTCGCACCCTCAGCATCCACGACCTGCGCGCTGGCTTCGTTCACCGTCAGGCTATAAAGCGTCGGCACGGACACCACGCCATTCTTCGCCTGCGCAGTGGCATTTGAAGGGACAGAGGATTTCACACCCTCGCCAATCGTCACCCGCACGGAACCCCCGTGATCCAGTGATTTCAGCGGTTCGGAATGTACCCAGGCATTGAGTTTCTTCTGGTCATAGACCACGGAATAATTGAGTTTTGACTCGGTTTTGGCTTTCCCTTCGGTCAGGCCAAGCGAAATCTGTTTTTCGAAACTGGCGACGTCCACCGGTGCGTTGAATTTAACGTTAAAAATCGCGCTGCGTTTTTGAGGATCCTGCGGGTCCTGATAATACTCAGCCTGACCCAACTGATAACCAAAAGCCGGGGCAGAAAATTCATAGCGGGTTTTCGCCAGTTTACTTTGTGGCGCAAGCAGCACATCAGGCGAGAAGTTAACTTCATATTTGCTGCCCATCGGCAGCGGATTTTTAGGGGTGAAAACCAGCGTATAACCACTCACCCACTTCCACTCACCTTCGGTGGCAGGCTTCAGAGAAATCCCTTTTTCGACCACTTTGCCGACGTCCGTCACGGGCGCTGCAGAGTTACGGAAAGTGAAAATCACCTGTTGCGGCGCAGATTTTTGCGCGGCGTAATTCACAGATTCGGGGCCGCTGACGCGCAGGCTGGTATCCTGATAAACCATCGGTGCAGGTTCGATCGGCTGTGGGCGGTTAAGCCACCAGTGCCAGCCGTAAACACCCGCACCTGCGACGCACAGCAAAAGCAGAATCGCCAGGCTGATGGCTTTCGGGGAGTTATCTACGCCCTTTTCCATCCGCGTAAAACTGCGCTTCAGCCAGCCGGAAGTGGCCGTCCACCAGGCAGGCGCCCGCCAGTCGATATTCCCGACCAGCGGTTTGAAAACGCGCCCAAGCAGACTCAGAATAAAAGCCAGCACGCGGAAAAGACCTTTTATCAATGTAAAAGGCAGACGTAGTAAGAATTTTAATAAATCCATTTGTTGCTGTACCCCTAATCCCTGTGAACCATCGCCAGAAGTGATATTTTGTTTAAATCAGGACTTTTATTAAATTCAATGTATTGCGCCGCAGGATAAAGATTATTCGCCTGAAAAGCCATCAGATATAGCGTAGCAGTAACCCGGAATTTCCGGCTAATTTCTGCGCTGCCAGCGGTACGATTGTGTGAAACAATAGCCAGATAATGTTAAGGAAAGCGGCAGGTGACATGAAAACGAAACTGATTACCCGTGAAGGTTACGACAAGCTCAAAACTGAACTGGATTACCTGTGGCGCGAAGAGCGACCGGAAGTGACCAAAAAAGTCACCTGGGCCGCGAGTCTGGGCGATCGCAGCGAAAATGCTGACTACCAGTACAATAAAAAGCGGCTGCGCGAAATCGACCGCCGCGTGCGTTACCTGACGAAATGTCTGGAGCAACTGCGCATCGTCGACTATTCACCGCAACAGGACGGAAAAGTGTTCTTTGGTGCGTGGGTTGAAGTGGAAAACGACGACGGCGACATCAAGCGTTTCCGTATTGTCGGTTACGACGAAATTTTTGGCCGCAAAGACTACATTTCTATCGATTCACCGATGGCGCGCGCCCTGCTGAAAAAAGAAGTCGGCGACAGTCTGGTGGTGACCACGCCGGTCGGCGACGCGACCTGGTACGTCAATCAAATCGAATACATAAAATAATCAGCTAACTCTCAAAACACGCAGGCGGGCAGCCTGATGACTGGCATTTTATGTCTTCAAACCGTATAACTGTGCCCTGCTTTTTTAAACGAAAAAACTGATACCAGACCTATGAATGATCAACTGAGCCGCATTATCGCAAGTGAATTGCAGGTTCGCCCGGAGCAGGTTGCTTCCGTGGTGCGTCTGCTGGATGAAGGTAATACCGTGCCGTTTATTGCACGGTACCGTAAGGAAGTCACCGGTGGGTTGGATGATACCCAGCTGCGTCAGTTGGACACCCGTCTGGGTTATCTGCGGGAGCTGGAAGACCGCCGCCAGACCATTCTCAAATCCATTGAGGAGCAGGGAAAACTCAGCGACGATCTGGCGAAAGCCATTAATACAACGCTGAGCAAAACCGAGCTGGAAGACCTTTACCTGCCGTTTAAACCGAAGCGCCGCACCCGCGGACAAATCGCCATTGAAGCCGGACTGGAACCGCTGGCCGAACTGCTGTGGAACGCGCCGCAAAACGAGCCGGACGCTGCTGCCGCACAATTTGTCGATGCTGAAAAAGGCGTGGCCGACACCAAAGCGGCGCTGGATGGCGCACGTTACATTCTGATGGAACGCTTTGCAGAAGATGCCTCGCTGCTGGCGAAAGTCCGTGATTATTTATGGAAAAATGCCCATCTGACCTCCCGCATGGTAGAGGGCAAAGAACAGGAAGGCGCGAAATTCCGCGACTATTTCGATCACCACGAACCCATTTCTCAGGTGCCTTCTCACCGCGCACTGGCGATGTTCCGTGGCCGTAACGAAGGCGTGTTACAACTGGCGCTGAATGCCGATCCGCAACACGATGAACCCCCGAAAGAGAGTTATGCCGAACAGTTGATCATCGACCATCTGGGCCTGCGGCTGAACAACGCACCTGCCGACGTATGGCGTCGCGCCGTCGTCAACTGGACATGGCGTATCAAAGTGCTGCTGCACCTCGAAACTGAACTGATGGGCACCGTGCGCGAACGCGCCGAAGATGAAGCGATTAACGTTTTCGCCCGCAACATGCACGATTTGCTGATGGCCGCGCCAGCCGGTATGCGCGCCACGATGGGCCTCGATCCGGGTTTACGTACCGGTGTGAAAGTCGCCGTTGTGGATAACACCGGCAAACTGGTGGATATCGATACGGTTTATCCCCATACCGGTCAGGCGGCGAAAGCCGCGCAACAGGTTGCGGCGCTGTGTATTAAACATAACGTCGAACTGGTGGCGATCGGTAATGGTACCGCGTCCCGTGAAACGGAACGTTTCTTCCTCGAATTGCAAAAACAGTTCCCGGCGGTAAAAGCGCAGAAAGTGATTGTCAGCGAAGCCGGTGCATCGGTGTATTCCGCCTCCGAACTGGCGGCGCTGGAATTCCCGGATCTGGATGTGTCCATTCGCGGCGCAGTCTCTATCGCCCGACGCTTGCAGGATCCGCTGGCGGAACTGGTGAAAATCGACCCGAAATCCATCGGTGTGGGCCAGTATCAGCACGACGTCAGCCAGTCTCAGCTGGCGAAAAAACTCGATACCGTGGTGGAAGACTGCGTAAACGCCGTCGGCGTGGATCTGAATACCGCGTCTGTTCCGCTGCTGACCCGTGTGGCCGGTCTGACCCGCATGATGGCGCAGAATATCGTCAACTGGCGCGATGAGAACGGTCAGTTCCGTAACCGCGAACAGTTGCTGAAAGTCAGCCGTCTGGGACCAAAAGCCTTTGAGCAATGCGCGGGCTTCCTGCGCATCAATCACGGCGACAATCCGCTCGATGCCTCGACGGTTCACCCGGAAACCTATCCGGTAGTGGAACGCATTCTGGCGGCGACACAGATGGCGCTGAAAGAACTGATGGGCGATTCGAATGTGTTGCGCGGCCTCAAAGCCAGCGAATTCACCGATGAGCAATTCGGTGTGCCGACGGTCACCGACATTATTAAAGAGCTGGAAAAACCGGGGCACGATCCGCGTCCTGAGTTTAAAACCGCGACCTTCGCCGATGGCGTGGAAACCATGAACGACCTGATGCCAGGTATGATCCTCGAAGGTTCTGTCACTAACGTCACCAACTTTGGTGCATTCGTCGATATCGGCGTCCATCAGGACGGTCTGGTGCATATCTCGTCACTGGCGAACAAGTTCGTTGAAGATCCGCATACCGTGGTGAAAGCCGGTGATATCGTGAAAGTCAAAGTGATGGAAGTCGATCTGCAACGCAAACGTATCGCGCTGACCATGCGACTGGATGAGCAACCGGGCGAAGCGCCTGCCCGCCGTTCTTCCGCGCCAGCGGCAGATACCCGCGACAACCAGAAACGCCATTCGCCGAACAAACCGGCGGGCCGCAATACGGTTCCGGCGGGCAATAATGCCATGGCTGATGCACTGGCAGCCGCGCTCGGCAAAAAACGGTAATTCTCTGTTTTATCCTCTGCCGACGAAAGCCGCTGATAATCAGCGGCTTTTTTTATGGCTCTTTTTTCAACACTTTTTAAACTCTGTCCTAATGAATCAATCACTGAGATAAATCAATAAATCGACCATCAGGCAGGCATAGGATAGCAACGCGGTGGAGATAGCCGCGAAGAGGCCCGCCTCTTTTCTTTTGTCTCCATACGCGTACTAATTATGATAACTATTCTCGTTTGTACTTCGTTGCGTATTCAATGCGCCGTCAGCCAAGGGCTGATAATTTCGCACCAGGGACAATTTCTGAGCACTATCTTTAGCAACAAAAATCGTTAGCCACATAAATCGCTGGTCAGCGACATCACCGGGCAGGGACGCACGGCGCAGTATCACTAAAACGCCGTCATCCATTAATGCCTGATCGCCTCGCGAGGAATTATGCAACTTCAGTCAAAACGTGCTTATAAAATTACCGGCTTTTCTCATGAGATCAGTCCGGCGTACCGGCAGAAACTGCTGTCACTCGGGATGTTACCGGGGTCATTTTTTAACATTATCCGCGTCGCGCCGATGGGCGATCCGGTACAAATCGAAACCCGCCGTACCAGCCTCGTCGTCCGCAGAAAAGATCTCGATCTCCTCCAGCTCGAGATGCTGGCCTGATCCCCGCATCAGGCCATCGACTGTTCATTTTTCGCGGCGGGCCTTGTGCTTGCATGTTTCCCTTTTCTCACGCGTAGACTTTAACGTATGAAACCATTAACTATCGGCCTGATTGGTAACCCAAACTCAGGCAAAACGACGCTTTTCAATCAGTTAACCGGTTCACGCCAGCGTGTCGGTAACTGGGCAGGGGTTACTGTCGAGCGCAAAGAAGGTCAGTTCACCACCGCTGAGCATCAGATTACACTGGTGGATTTACCCGGCACCTATTCCCTGACCACCATTTCCGAGCAAACCTCGCTCGATGAACAAATTGCCTGCCATTACATTCTCAGTGGTGATGCAGATCTGATGATCAACGTCGTGGATGCCTCAAACCTCGAGCGCAATTTATACCTGACACTGCAACTGCTGGAGCTGGGCGTGCCGTGCATCGTGGCGCTGAACATGCTTGATATCGCTAAAATCCAGAACATCAATATTAATATCCCTGCGCTATCTGCCCGTCTGGGTTGCCCGGTAGTCGCGCTGGTCTCTACCCGTGCCAGCGGCATCAAAGAACTGAAAGCCGCGATCGACGAGTTACCCCAGGTGGCTGCGCTGGAACGTGTGCAATATCATCCGGTTCTGCAACAGGAAGTGGATGTGCTGGCTGCGGGCATGCCGCAAGACATGGCGCTGCAACAACGCCGCTGGCTGGCACTGCAAATTCTTGAAGGGGATATTTATAGCCAGACGCATGCAGGCAACGCGCAGGCATTATTGCCGCAGGTGAAAGCCCGGCTGGCTGAGCACAAACTGGAAGATCCGGCGCTGCTGATTGCCGATGCACGTTATCAGAGCATCGCGGCACTTTGCGCCGAGATCAGCAACTCTCATCTCACGGCGCCGAACAAACTGACGCAGGTGCTCGATCGCGTGATCCTCAACCGCTTTCTGGGCGTGCCGATTTTCCTGCTGGTGATGTATCTGATGTTTGTGCTGGCCATCAACATCGGCGGCGCGCTGCAACCGATTTTCGATATCGGCTCAGCCGCGATTTTCATTCAGGGCATGCAGTGGATTGGCTTTACCCTGCATTTCCCGCAGTGGCTGACCATTTTCCTGGCACAGGGGCTGGGTGGCGGTATCAATACCGTGCTGCCGCTGGTGCCGCAAATCGGCATGATGTATCTGTTCCTCTCCTTCCTTGAAGACTCCGGTTATATGGCGCGTGCCGCATTTGTGATGGACAGGCTGATGCAATCGCTCGGCCTGCCGGGGAAATCCTTTGTGCCGCTGATTGTCGGTTTTGGCTGTAACGTACCGTCTATCATGGGCGCCCGTACGCTGGATGCGCCGCGCGAACGTCTGATCACCGTGATGATGGCACCGTTTATGTCATGCGGCGCACGTCTGGCGATTTTCGCGGTATTCTCCGCGGCGTTCTTCGGCCAGGACGGCGCATCTGTCGTATTCTCGCTGTATCTGTTAGGCATCGTGGTCGCCATCCTGACCGGCCTGCTGCTGAAATACACCATCATGCGCGGCGAAGCCTCGCCGTTTGTGATGGAACTGCCGGTGTATCACGTGCCGCACCTGAAAAGTCTGCTGCTGCAAACGTGGCAACGTCTGAAAGGATTCGTATTACGTGCTGGCAAGGTGATCGTGATTGCCAGTATTTTCATCGGCGCGCTGAACAGCTTCTCGTTCAGCGGCAAGGCAGTGGATAACATCAATGACTCTGCGCTGGCGTCAGTCAGTAAAGTGCTGACACCGGTGCTGTCGCCGATGGGCGTACAACCTGACAACTGGCAGGCGACTGTGGGACTGGTGACCGGGGCGATGGCGAAAGAAGTGGTGGTCGGTACGCTGAACACGCTGTACACCGCCGAACACATCACCAATGAAACCTTCGATGCGGCCAGTTTCAACCTGTTCGATGAACTGGGCGGTGCGGTAAAAGAAACCTGGCAGGGTCTGAAAGACACCTTCAGCATCAGCGTGCTGTCGAACCCGATCGAAGCCAGCAAAGGCGATGGCGAAATGGGCGTCAGCTCAATGGGCGTCATGAGCACCAAATTTGGCTCGGCGATTTCGGCTTACAGCTATCTGATCTTCGTGTTGCTTTATGTACCTTGCGTCTCGGTGATGGGGGCGATTGCCCGTGAAACCAGCCGCAACTGGATGACGTTCTCCATCTTCTGGGGGCTGAATGTGGCGTACTCACTGGCGACCGTGTTCTACCAGGCGGCGACGTTCAGCCGTCATCCCGCACACAGCGCGGGCATCATCCTGGTCGTACTGATTTTCAATGCCATCGTCTTAACCGCTCTGCGCAAAGCCCGCAGCCGGGTCAGTGTTCACCTGCAACCGCGCAATGTGGCGGCCTGTTGTAAACCCGCTACCGGCAGCGACTGCCACTAGGAGATGAGATGACCAGCCTGATTCAGGTTCGCGACAGTCTCGCACTGGTCGGGCGGGCAGATGCCCGCCAGCTCAGTCATCAGCTTAATGCGCCACAGCCGCTGGTGCAGGCGATGCTGGAACGGCTGGTCGCCATGCGCAAAGCAGAAGTGGTCGAAGCCGATGACAGTTGTCTGAGCGGCAGCTGTAAAAGCTGCGCCGACGGCAAAAATTGCCTCACGGTGAGCTATCAGCTCATCCAACACTGATTCAACGCCTTTCATGATAGCCGCGTCGCGGCTATCATCTCTCCTCGTTTACGCCCCGCAGGAGCCTGCATGATCGACAGTGAAATCACCTTCCGTAAACTTGAAATCTTCCTCGCTTACATGGAAAAGCAAAACATCACCCGCGCAGCCGAGCAGCTTGGTCTGAGCAGCGTTAGCGTGCATCGCGCCCTGCATTCGCTGGAAGAAGGTTTACGTTGCCCGCTGTTTATCCATCGTGGCCGTAATCTGCTGCCGTTGCCTGCGGCTGAAGCACTGCTTGAGCACGCGACGCAGGTTATCGAGCAAATGGAACACGGTATCCTGGCGACCCGGCGCGCCGCCGGTTTTGGCGACAAGCGGCTGAAAGTCGGCACGTTATATTCGCTGACACTGGAAACCATTCCGCGCCTGATCATGGGGCTGAAACTGCGCCGTCCTGAGCTTGAACTGGAACTGGTGATGGGCTCTAACAATGATTTACTGCACAAACTGGAAGACGGTCAGCTGGATGCCATCCTGATATCGACCAGTGATTCCAGCGTCGATGCCCAGCGTTACGATCAGTTGCCGCTGTTTCAGGACGATATTTTCCTCGCGGCCCCGGCCAGCGCAGAGCTGGCTTCGGAAGGCACAGCGGATTTACGTGATTACAAACAGAAGAAATTCGTGTCCCTGGCCGAAGGGTTCGCCACCTATCACGGCTTTCAGGAAGCCTTTCAGGTCGCCGGTTTCGAGCCGGACATCGTGACGCGGGTGAATGATATTTTCTCAATGCTGAGTCTGGTACAGGCGGGTGTCGGTTACACGCTCATTCCGGGCAGGATGAAAGGCGTGTATGAGAATACGGTGAAATTACTGCCCCTGGCCGAAGCCTACCAGATGCGCCAGACCATCTCACTGGTCTTCCCGCACAGCCGCGAGCACGATCCGAACCTGCTCGCCCTCGCAGCCGAAAGCCGGATGTATGCGCTAGCGAGCAGAAAGCGCTGACGCATTCGTATGGGTAGCCGGTTTAGCGATCGGCTTTCCCACGATTAAGCCCTCAATGGAAATATCTTCATCCAGAGCATCCCAATGCAAACCATAAGCACTGGTTTCGCAATCCTGACGCTGTGCGGGTGTTGCGTTCAGCAGAGCAGGAAATTGCGCCAGCGGCACTGTCAGGATCTGGCCATCTTCAAGAGTCACCCACATTGTACTTTCATCAAAACGAACACTTTTAGGCGAAATATTCATTCCATGCTCCTTGAAATAGTGTCTGATAAACGTTAGTTAACGTTATAATTTCCCTGACCTCTTTGGCAGAAAAACCTGTCTGGCGACATATGGCAACAGGTGAAAGCCATAGTTTGGCTTCTTTCTGACCGGATCTTACATGAATATGATGCGGTTCAAGAGGATTTCCTTCATTGGAATAGAAGAAAAAACGGTAATTTTTAAAACGTAGTATCACTGGCATGGCGGTGACTTCCCTGTATAAACGGTCCGATAAAAACAAAAAATCTTTCACTCAGGAAAGGCTTTTATTCCGTAGCATCACCAACCTATCATGCCTTTAATCAGCGTTCGTTTTCCCGTAACCGTGTTGCGAGACGTGCCGCAACCTGCATGCCCGACTGGCATAACGACAACGCTTCGCCCTGCTCCATCGCGCGGCGGGTCAGGCCGGTCAGCACCGCGCCAGGGGGCATTTCTATCGCCAGCCGCACTTCGCGCTGGTAGGCCGCCACCATGGCGTCCCGCCAGTTGACGGTACGCGCCATGTTCATCGCCAGATCGTCGGCGATTTTCTCCGGCTGCCAGTAAACACGCCCCGTCGTTCCGCTGAGATAGCCGCAGGCCGGACGGGAAATCTGAATATTTTTAAACGCTTCCACCAGTTTCGCCGCAGGCTGATCAAGCAGTGCGCAGTGTGACGGCACACTGACAGCCAGCTGATGCGTTTTCTGCGCGCCCCGGGCTTTGGCGAGCTGCATCACCTGCGCCATCGCGGCGTCGCTGCCCGCAATCACCAGCTGATCTTCCGCATTAATATTCGCCAGATACACCGGTGATGTGGGGCTGTTGACCTGAGCCACCAGATCTTCAACCTGCATCTGACGCAACCCGGTGATCGCCGAAAGGCCAAAGCCCTGCGGATAAGCCTGCTGCATCAGTTCGCCACGCAATGCCACCAGCCGGATGGCATCATCAAAATCGAGCGCACCCGCCATCACCGCGGCAGGAAACGCGCCAATCGACAGCCCGCTGCAAAAATCTGCCTCAATACCTTCGGCCTGACATTGCTTCGCCCAGACCACACCGGCAATCAATAAACACAGTTGTACCGCGCGGGTGGAACGCAAGGCATCGGCGGTGTCGAGCAACAGAACGTCTTCACCCAGCGCGAGACTGGCCTGTGCAATGAGGGAATCCGTGAGCGGATTATCCGGCAGGCGATGCAGCATATGCGGCACCTGCGGCCCCTGGCCGGGGAAGGTAAATAAGATTTTCATCGTGCTCCTTGCTTCTTTTTGCGGGTATCAGTCTGCCGGAGGTTGCCACGGGTCGCGCACCAGCAACGGGCCGGACGCCGTTTTCAGCATGATGTCACCACCGCGCAGCCATTCGCTGAGGGCAAATCCCCCCTGCGGCGTAGTGATCTGAACATCAGCGCGGCAGGGAAGCCGCTGAAGCTGGTCGTAAAAATCAGAAAAAAGTGAAGAGTCCACCGGCGTGTCGCAACGCACCAGTAAATCAAGATCGCTGTCGGCGTGCATCACCGGCAGGTCGCTGACCAGCGCGAAGGCGCAACTGCCCGTCACGCCCCACGGGAAAGGCAGCTTCAGGCTGCATAACGTAATCAGCGCCTGCACCGGTTGCTGTGACACAAACGGCGAGTGCAAAAGCGCGTTAACGTCGCTGACCAGTGATTCCGGTGTGACGACCCGCTCCACCGCCGCCGGGTCAATCCAGGCGGCGGCACGCTGAATGCGGGTCAGGCCGCGAATGCCCACAGGAATTGCGCCGTCAGCACGTTTATCACGACGCACCACCAGCGGCAGCGCAGTGCGCCAGCCGGTGTTTACCCATTCGGGTAAAACGTCGTCACTCTCAAGCGCAGAACGGTCACGGATCCAGACAAAATCATGGGCACGCGGGTCACACATATTCAATCCTTCTTAAATCAATGCAATGCAGCGGTCAGTGAGATAAACAGCGGCAGGGTCACGATACACAATACGGAACTGATCAGCAGTGAGGCTTCTGCATCAGGAGACTGCACGCCGAAACGGTTACCGAACACGATACCGAAGAAACCGGCAGACAGTGCAATCATCAGGATCGCGGTCACCGCAACCTGACCGCTCAGGCCAAAGGCCAGAACCAGACCCCAGGCGATGAACGGCTGGACCAGATTTTTCGCCACACAAGACAACAGCACCGGACCGTTAATTTTCAGTTTACGGGCTGACAGAATCACACCCGTCAGGAACAGCGCAGACGCGGTCGCTGACAGACCCAGCGGCTTGATCGACGCCAGGAAGATTTCCGGCATTTTAATGCCAATCGCTGACAGGATCACACCCAGCAACGGTGCCCAGACGATCGGTTTTTTCACTGAACGCCACATCAGAACCGGCAGCAATGCCAGGGAAGACCCCTGATTTTCGCCACTGAGCCGCGCTTTTTCACGTTCCAGAATCAGCAGACAGAACGGCGTCATCAGCACAGAACCGCAGGCGATAGAGACCGCAACGGACAGCGATGTTGACGGCGCATCACCCAGCACGCTGCTCAGAATAGGCAGACCCAGTGCCGCATAGTTTGGCAGTGCGACGGTCAGCGTCAGAACGGCAGCGTCCTGCGGAGACTTTTTGAAGACTTTAGTGCAAATAAAGTAAATCGCCGCATAAGTGATCCACATGGCCAGAACCAGCACCAGAATCAGCGGTGACTGCTCCACAATGCCCGTCCACGGGGTCTGTACGGTGGCTGCAAACAGCGCAGCAGGTAAAGCAAAATCCATCACGAAAATATTCAGTAAAGAGACATTCTGGTTATCCACCATTTTCGCTTTCCCGGCGTAAAATCCGAGGATCATGATGACGAAAATAGGGGCAAGCGCGTGCAATATTACGTAAGTCATAGCGTTTTTCCTGAGGCAAAAAATGATTGCTCAGTCGGCGCCGGTGCGATGGTTTTTTTAGTATGACAGTCCAGTTGCAGACAACAGCAGGCCCACACCCTGACGGTATGTCAGGGCGGGAACCCGCAATGCGGCTGCGTCACGCTGTTTGCAGGTGCGTTACCGGTTGAGACTGAAAGTGGTTAATGAATTACCATTCCTGACGCATCTGCTGGCGAACGCGCTGCGAACTTGCGCGGTTTTCTGCACCCAGACGGTTGCTGAGGCTAACGCCTTCTTTGCGTGCGTCCTGAATGTTTTGCCAGACAGCGTTTTCTACGCTGCTGATGTCATCGGGTGTGGCGTTGTCCGGGTCAGCGATGTCGAGTAATTGCGACAGCAGGCCCAGCGTGGCGTAGTTTTCGATGTCGTAAGCCATCGGCGGGATGGTGGCCGCCAGTTTTTCCAGCGCATCCACAGAACGTAAGGTGATACGGGCGGCGGATTCTTTGCCCATCGCATGGATCATGACGCCGTTGTTTTTGAAGGCGATCAGTTTATTGGCCTGATAACCGTGCGCCAGAAATGCGCCCGACATCGCTTTGCCGACAATCAGCCCGATCACCGGATGCCCTGCCAGACGGGCTTTGGCGTAAGCGCCTGCGGCACCGGCCAGCGCCTGATGGATCCCGAACGCTTCTTCGCGACGACCATAAGCCTGGCTTGGTACGTCAATCACCGCCACGATGGCGCGTTTGGTGCTGGCATTGGCGTCAGCGTCAATCACGTCGCTGACCACTTTTGCCAGGTTCCAGCCTTCGAGCAGACCGACTTCGCCGCCCGCTGCACGCGGATACTGGTTATTTTTGTCCGGCACCACGGCGATGAAACGCACAGGCTGGTCATTCATTTTGCCGTCAGCCGCTTTTACGGAAGGGCAAAGACCGGCAACCGGTGTGGCGTCTTTGGTCAGTTCAGCGAACCAGTAATCACCCCGGCTGACTGCGTTGTTATTTACGTTGCTCATGCGCGATCCTCCCGGTTAAACAAGACTTCCGTCACTTCACGGCTGGCCTGCTGCGCGGTGTCAAAACCGGTCAGTTTTGGCAGGTAATACTCATAGTTATCCGAACGATGGGTCACCGGAACGCCTTTTTTCATGAAGCCCAGCATGCTGTCTTTCACTTCAGCGAGGGAATCTTTCACCAGTGCATCGACAAAACCGCTGTGATAACGCACTTCGCCACCGGTCATGCTCCAGATAAACGGACGGTCACGGGAATCGTATTCATCGATACCGGCTTCCTGTTCGATAACCTGCGGACCGTTCAGCCCCAGACGCGCTTCCCGGGTGACAATCAAATAGCTGCACAGCGCGGCGGCAATCGACATCCCGCCAAAGCAACCGACAGTACCGGCAACCACGCCGATCACCGGCGTATAGCGGCGTAAATCCACAATGGCGGCGTGAATGTCGGCGATGGCGGCCAGGCCCAGATTGGCTTCCTGCAAACGCACACCGCCGGTTTCCAGCAGCAGAACCGCCTGTGTCGGAATGCCGTTGCGGTTATCTTCTGCCGCCATTTCCAGCGCAGCGGCCATTTTGGCACCAGACACTTCGCCCATGCTGCCGCCCTGGAAGCTGCCTTCAATTGCCACGACCACAGCGGGCTGGCCGTTAATCTGACCTTTGGCAACGACCATGCCGTCATCGGCCTGCGGGACAATGCCCTGCGGTTCCAGCCACGGCGACATAATGCGTTCGAACGGCCCGAGCAGTTCACGGAAAGTCCCTGCGTCCAGCAGTTTGCGGGCGCGCTGACGGGCATTAAGCTCGATAAAGCTCTGATCCTGAACGGAAGTATCAGTTGGCATGTTCAGCCTCCTCAAAGACCTGTTCGATACGCAGACGGGCAACCCCGGGTGTGGCACCAAAATCATTGATGTCCAGACGCCCGGCCGGTAATTCGCGCAGCGCGTTCAGACGGTCAAAAAAGTGTTGCCACAGACTGTGGCTGCCGTCGACAGAGGTGGTCACCGTAATTTTCAGTGCACTTGTTGTTTGTGGCTCATACAGCGCTTCTAAATCGCCGGAACCTACCACACCCGCCTGGGCGTGATCTGCCAGCGGTTTGGCCGCCGGATAACTAAATTCAAAACGTTCCATAACACCTCTTTGTACTGATGTTAGTTAATGCGTGTCCGGTTCAGGCCACGCTGACGCGGTCGAGGAACAGTGTCGCAGCCAGTAAATCAGCCGCCCCTCCGGGAGATACGTTATCGGCCAGCATGCGCTGTTCGAGATGACGCAACCGTTGTTTGCCCGCCATCGTGCTGGTGCCACCGGCTTCCAGCACGGCCTGCGCGCCCTGATGCATGGCTTCCAGCGCTGGCAAACCACCGCGTGACAGCACGCAGGTGTCGGCCAGTGTGCTCATCACCGCCAGTAAAGCATCGACCTGTGCTTCGCTTTCGCTCGCACCACGTGCCCGGCTGTGATGAAGCTGCGGCAATGCACAACCAATAATGTGCGGGAAACCGCTTTGTGCCTCTTCGCGGGCACCCGGTACCTGATAACGCTGTACGGCGTGCGAACCTTTACTGAATTTTTTCGGGCTGAAAGCGTCGGGCAACACCGCAATTTTCGCGGCGCGCTGCGCAATATGCAGCGGCAGTAAACGTTCCGGCTGCATGGCGACGGCGCTGACCAGCAACCCCATCGCCCAGATAGCGCCCCGGTGAGTATTCACTCCGCCGGTTTCCGCCATCATCTGCGCTTCTCCCGCACGGCCTAAACGTCCCACTTCCTGACGCAGGGCGATATCCGCCGGACGCTGCCAGCTGTGTAAGGCCAGCAAATAGAACGTGGTCGTCAGGCTGCGCGCCGAACGCACCATCAGATCCAGACTTAAATCCTGATGAGCCCCGGCACTCCGGCTGTCTACCAGCCCCGGTTTCGGACTTAGCCGCGCTTCGTCGATCAGCGCCTGCGTCGCCGTTTCTGCCAGCCTTTCGGCCAGTTCTTCCGCTGTGAGCACAGCGCCAATCGTTAAAGTCTGCGGCATCATGATCACCAGCTACGGAATTTGGCTGGCGGGTTATACAAACCGCCGGACCAGTCAACCAGTTCGCTCACGCTGCCAGCGGCCAGTAATGAACGGGTGGCGTCGGTGCGGCGAATGCCCATGTCTTCCGGGAAGACCACCAGTTCCTGACGGCGCAGGTCGGCGACGCGTTTGGCGTCAACCCCCAGACCGATGTCAGTAATACCGGCCACTGCCGCCACCATCGCACGGCGCTCTTCAAGAGAACGGGCGCGGTAAAGATAGGCGATACCTTCTTCGGTCAGCACGTGGGTCACGTCGTCGCCGTAAATCATTACCGGGGCCAGAGGCATACCGGATTCTTTACCCACATCGACGGCTTCGAGTTTCTCAACAAATGTCGGTTTGCCACCGGCCTGGAAGGTTTCCACCATCTGTACAACCAGTTTTTTGCCGCGTGCCATCGGGTCCGGCTCTTCAATCATGTCGAGCCAGGCTGGCGTGGAGTGACGACGACCATGCGGGTCATGCCCCATATTTGGTGCGCCACCGAAACCGGCCAGACGCCCGCGGGTCACGGTGGAGGAGTTCGCCAGTCCGTCAACCTGCAAGGTGGAACCGATGAACATATCCACCGCGTACTGGCCTGCCAGCTGGCAGAACGCACGGTTGGAACGCATGGAGCCATCAGAGCCGGTGAAGAACACGTCAGGACGGGCGCGGATGTACTCTTCCATCCCCAGTTCGCCACCGAAGCAGTGAACGGTTTCCACCCAGCCGCTTTCGATGGCCGGGATCAGCGTCGGATGCGGGTTCAGTGTCCAGTGTTTACAAATTTTACCGCGCAGACCGAGCTGTTCGCCGTAGGTTGGCAGCAGCAGTTCGATGGCCGCAGTGTTAAAGCCGATACCGTGGTTCAGCGACTGCACGTTGTGCTTCGCATAGATGCCTTTAATGGCCATCATGGCCATCAGCACATGAACCGGTTTAATCAGGCGCGGGTCACGGGTAAATAACGGTTCAATGAAGAATGGCTTGTCGGCCACGACCACGAAATCGATCCAGTCGCCCGGAATATCCACGCGCGGCAGGTCGGTTTCTTCATCCACCAGTTCGTTAACCTGCGCAATCACGATGCCGTTTTTGAAGGCGGCGGCTTCAACCAGCGCCGGGGTATCTTCCGTACTTGCGCCGGTGTACAGATTGCCTTTGCGGTCAGCTTTGAAGCCCGCGATCAGGGCAATGTTCGGCACCAGATCAACATAAAGTCGGGAATACAATTCGATGTAGGTGTGGATCGCACCGATTTCCATCTGACCATCTTCCAGCAACTGCGCGATACGCAGGCTTTGCGGGCCGGAGAAGGCGAAATCGAGCTTGCGGGCGATACCGCGTTCGAAGAGATCCAGATGTTCAGCGCGGCTGACGCTCGGCATGATCATATGCAAATCATGCAGCTTTTCAGGATCCACTTTCGCCAGTGAGCGGGAAAGAAAGTCAGCTTGTTTTTGGTTGTTACCTTCCATCACCACGCGGTCGCCGGAGGCAATCAGCGTTTCGAGGATAGGGATAATTTTATCTGTGGGTAAAACTTTACCCTCTGCCACGGAACGGACACTGTCGATACGCCGTTGTTTTTCTTTGCGGCGGGTGTCCCACACTTTCGTGGTCTGCGGATGTTGCGGCATGCCAAACCTCCCTGGGTTGAGCTTGCTGAATGCTTCCCGGCGTGATGTCACAAGAGGACGTTGGGAAGTTCAGTCAAGTGGCGGTTGCATCACATTTGACCTGTTTTGATAGCCTGCTAAGTGTAAGCAGCGCAGAATATTCCATCAATTAAGCGGCCTGACACTTCGTTACTCTGAGAGTAACGATCTGACGTATTTCATTAAAAACAAATTGATACAGAACAAGGAAAGAGAAGGAGCGCACAGAAAACGGGAATAAAAAAGGGATGCACAAAGGCATCCCGGGGTTCAGAGCAGCATAAAAGCGATTATTTGAAGACTTCAGCCGTTGCGGTGATTTTCTTCTTCTCCTGAGCCGCAATCACCACATAGTATTTGCCGCCCTTTTCATCAGCCAGCTTGGACAGTTCTTCTTTCGCATCCATTGGCGCAGTGTATTCATTGCTGGTCGTGACCACGCCCAGGCTGGTGTAACCCTTATCTTTGGCTTCTTCTTTCGAGATCATCTCTGCCGCCATCGCGTTGAGTGAGAATAACCCCGTCAGAATTGCCGCAACGATAATTTTGTTTGATTTCATGACATTACCTCTAAATTGGATGAATAGTTCTCAAAGAAAGCAGTCAAGATATGAACAGCGGGTGTATCTGCGCTGGCATGACCTTCATGGTTAAACGCCAGTAAACTCCCCAGAGACGCAAACAGGCTCGCGTAATAACTTACGCCCACCTTTCACCCCGTCATTATCGGCTTAAGTATTAGTCACCCTTGGGAATTAGCCAGAAAATTGAAAAAAATATTTACATTGGTTTTCAGTCTGTAATCAGGAACTGCCCGACAAGCTCACAAAACATATCCGGATGGGAAATAAAAGGCGCATGCGCTGCCTTTTCAACGATTTCCGAGCGGGAACCGGGCAGAATCGCATCCAGCAACGGCACCATTTTCCTCGGCACCAGCCCGTCGAGCGCGCCGTAAATACGCAGGATTGGCAAGGTCAGTTGGGTCATCGGCTGGCGCAAATCCACGTTGCGTAAAATCTCCAGCCCGCTATTGAGCACGGCAACCGGCGGCATCGGCAGGTTCAGGACAATCGATTTAAGCAGTCGTGCATCCTGACGGGCGCTGTCGCTGCCCAGCGTCTGCAACGCCAGAAAACGTTCAACCGTGCGCTGGAAATCTTCACTGAGTTGATGTTGAAAACCCTGCAATACGTCCGGGCGGATCCCCGGCCAGTCTTCATGAGCGACAAAACAGGGCGATGACGCCACGGTAATCAATTTTTCCACGCGCTGTGGCGCACTCAGGGCTATCTGGCTGGCCACCAGACCGCCCAGGGACCAGCCAAGTAATGAGGCTTTTTCCGGCATCGCGGCGAGAACGGTCTCTGCCATGTCTTCCAGCGTCATGGCCCCGAAACCCTCACTGCGACCATAGCCCGGCAGATCAATCAGATGCAGACAAAAATGCGGCGCAAGTCGCTCAGCCGTGTAACGCCATACTTCGGCATTCAGCCCCCATCCGTGAAGCAGCACAAGATGGCGATTTCCTTCGCCGATAGTCTCCCGGTAAAGCGTATTCATAGCGTATTGTCCGTGTCTGTCTGATTGGCAAAAGGAACCCGCCACTATGCTAACAATTGCCAGCCGCTGTTGGCTATGCCAGTGTCCGTTGCATCTCCCGGTTCAGGGCATTTGCAGCCTGTGCATGAAATATCTGCCAGCCGCACCCCCCTGCTGCCTGCGCTGCGGATTGCCCTCTTCCGGAGGCAATACCGACTGCGGACGTTGCCTGTTAAAACCGCCACCATGGGACGCGATGATCTTCGCCAGCCCTTATGAAATGCCGGTGAGCGGGCTGGTTTTGCGGTTCAAATTCTCCGGAAAACCGGAGCTCGACACCACACTCGCCCGTTTGCTTTTGCTGCGCTGGCAGGAACGCTACCGGATGAACAATCTGCCGAGACCGGACGTACTCCTCAGCGTGCCGTTACATCAGAAACGCTATTTCTCGCGTGGGTATAATCAGAGTGAATTGCTCGCGAAGCCGCTGGCGCGCTGGCTGCATTGTGAATATCTGCCCGATGCCCTGAGCCGTGACCGGCGCACACCGCCGCAGCAAAGCCTGACCGAACAGCAGAGAAAGTGGAACCTGCGAAAAGCGTTCACCTGCCATGCCAGCCTGCGCGATAAGCATGTGATGTTGCTCGATGACGTGGTCACGACCGGCAGTACGGTGCGGGAAATCAGCAAAATTCTGCGTAATCATGGCGTTGCTTCGCTGCAAATAGCCTGTATTTGCCGGACTTTACAGGCATGAGCACGTGCTGCTAACACACTGGCAACGTGAAGGGTGACGGGTAAAAACAAAGGGCGTATTATAACCAACTAGAGTAGTCAACTATTGAGCGAATGTTATGATCCTTATTACCGATGCTGCCCAAGAGCACTTTGCCAAATTGCTGGCAAACCAGGAAGAAGGCACCCAAATCCGCGTATTCGTGATCAATCCCGGTACGCCAACCGCAGAATGCGGTGTCTCCTATTGCCCACCTGACGCTGTGGAAGCGACGGATACCGAACTGAAGTTCGAGAAACTGTCTGCTTTCATTGATGAATTAAGCGCGCCTTATCTGCAGGATGCTGTAATCGACTTCGTCACCGATCAGCTCGGTTCCCAGCTCACGCTGAAGGCACCGAACGCTAAAATGCGTAAAGTCTCTGACGATGCGCCGCTGATGGAACGTGTTGAATATCAGTTGCAGTCGCAGATTAACCCGCAGCTCGCCAGCCACGGTGGTCGTGTTTCCCTGATGGAAATCACCGATGATGGTATCGCCGTTCTGCAATTCGGCGGCGGTTGCAACGGCTGTTCAATGATTGATGTCACCCTGAAAGACGGCATCGAGAAAGAACTGCTGCAAAACTTCCCTGAGCTGAAAGGCGTTCGCGACCTGACTGAACACCAGCGCGGCGAGCACTCATTCTACTGATTTCCCGCTGATCAGCAGGAATGCAAAAAGCACCCTTCCGTTGGGTGCTTTTTTTATGCCTCCGATCCGGAGATGCCATTAATACCCCCCAACCCTCCCCTTCAGGGAGCCGCTCCGCCCTTCAGATCCGGCTTTCAACTCCCCCCGGCGAAGGGATGGAAGGCAAGCGGGTTTAGCTCCTTCCCCTGCGAAGGGGGAGCCGGGGAGAGGGTTTAGCAGACGACGCACAAGCCCGCCGCTGATTCAAATCACTGAGCAGCGCATCGATATACTCATCAGCAAACATCTCCTCCAGCGTTCGCGTCAGTTTGCGCCGCCAGTTGGGGTATTCGGTATTGGTACCCGGCACGTTCACCGGTGTGGACATGTCCAGCCAGTCCTCCGGTTGCAGGCCCAGTAATGCGCTGGCACTGCCCGCCAGATAACGTTGCAAACCCCGGTTGAGCAGCGGCATCATTGGCATGTTTTCAGCACTGCGGCTGATCGATTTCGGCACGCAACCAGTCCGGTGCAACGCGTCCAGCAAACCCTGCTTGCTGCGTTCCCGCTCACCGCGCAGTTTTTCCAGCACGAGCGGATCCGGGTACACGCCCAGAGAGGCGCCCAGCGTTAAATCGGCACCTTCCCAGTAGCCCCGCAACGTCGGTAAATCATGCGTGGTAACCGTCGCCATCGCTTGTGAAACATAATCTTGCGGCGGGCGGTAAAGAAAGTTTTTATCATGCTCGAAATACAATACTTTGTAGGAATACACCCCGCAGTCACGCAGGCTGGCAAGAATTTCTTTCGGCACGGTGCCCAGATCTTCACCAATCACCATGCACTGATGCCGCTGACTTTCCAAAGCCAGCACGCCGAGTAAATCCTCCAGCGGATAACGAACATACGCGCCGCTGCCCGCCTCCTGATCCGCCGGTATCCACCACAAACGCAGCAACCCCATGACGTGATCGATACGCAGTGCACCGCATTCCGCCATATTTGCCCGCAGTAAATCAATAAACGGCTGATAGGCACGGGCTTTCATTTCGTGGGGATCAATGGGTGGAAGCCCCCAGTTTTGCCCCTGCGGCCCGAGAATATCGGGCGGCGCGCCGACAGTGGCATTCAGGCAATACAGCGCCGGATCGGACCAGGTTTCCGCACCGCCTTGCGCCACACCCACGGCCAGATCACGGTACACGCCGATCGGCATCTTCAGCTCAACACTGCGCTGATAACATGCGGAAAACTGCGTCTGCGCCAGCCATTGCAGCCACTGATAAAACGCAACTTCGCTGGCGTAACGCTCACTGAATTCACGCACGTCTGCACTTTTCGCATCACGATAGGCCTCCGGCCATACCGGCCAGCCCCACTGGCCCAGATCCAGATCGCGCAGATGCACATGCAATGCATCGAACAGCGCCTGTTGCCGCAGACTCTCACCGCCAAGTTCGACAAATTGCCGGAAATCCTGCTTACGCGGGCGGCTTTCCGGCAGACTGCAAAACAACTGCCACGCCAGTTTCAGCGCCGTCAGTTTCAATTCAATCACCTGCGGATAATCGACAAACTCAGTGCTGCGCGCCTGCAGTAACGCCTCACGCGTCTCATGAGAGTGCCACCAGCGTTGCGCCTCACTGCTGGCGGTAAACTCCTCCACGGCATTCACATCAATGTAGGTCAGATTCAGCCAGCGGCGGGACGACGGGCTGTACGGGCTGGCACTTTGCGGATTCGCCGGATAGAGCGCGTGTATCGGATTCAACCCGACGAACGCCCCGCCGCGCAGGCCGATTTCCTCGACCATTTTTTTCAGGTCACCAAAATCGCCTACGCCCCAGTTATTCTCCGAGCGCAGCGTATAAAGCTGGAGGGTCGCGCCCCACAGTTTTTCCCCTGTCAGCAATGCCTCAGGCTCATAACAACGCGGCGGCACGACGATGATCCGGCAGGGCCAGACGTTGCCGTTTTGCGATAACGTCAGTTGGTGATAACCGGTGGGCAGCGCCGCACCAAGATTCAGCACGGTACCGGCCGGAATTTCGCCCTGCGTCTGGCTGCCATTTTCCTGCGTCAGTTGCCAGCTAAACGCACCACTGACTTCCGGCGTCAGCAGCACCTTTTTGCCTTGCGTAAACACGTTGACCGGCGGCACAGGCGTGATTTCCGGCACGTCAGCCGGATCACGCCCCATCGCCGCCAGCAAGGCGACGCGCGTATCATCTGACACCGTTTCCACGTCATCCGTCATATTAATGAAACTGTCTACAATGCCTGCCCGGCGCGCGGCCTCAGCGAGTTGCTTGTCCTCCATGTCGGCTCCTATCGTTTGGCCTGCCAGATGCGCTGCTGATAATCGCGGATGGAACGATCGGCGCTGAACATGCCTACACGTGCCGTGTTGAGCAAGGTACGGCGTGTCCATTCATCGGCATTACGGTAAAGCGCATCGACCTGTTTTTGCGCCTCGCAATAGGAGGCAAAATCCGCCAGCACCAGATACGGATCACCGCCGTCGAGCAGGCTGTTCAACATCAGATCGAAGGCTTTTTTGTCGCCACTGGCATAAAAACCGCTGGCCAGTTCGTCGAGAATGGCTTTGAGATGTTTGTCCTTTTTCACCAACGCTTTCGGCTTGTAGCCTTTTTTAAGCTGCGCTTTCACTTCATCGACCGTCAGGCCGAAGATAAAGATGTTGTCCTCACCGACCTGTTCGGCAATCTCGACGTTTGCGCCATCGAGCGTACCGATAGTCAGCGCACCGTTCAGCGCCAGTTTCATATTGCCGGTGCCGGAGGCTTCCTTACCTGCGGTGGAAATCTGCTCCGACACGTCCGCCGCCGGGATCATCAGTTCGGCCACCGAAACACTATAATCGGGAATGAACACCACTTTGAGACGATCGGCGACGATCGGATCGTTGTTGATCTTCTCCGCCACCTGATTGATCGCATAGATAATGTTTTTGGCGAGGTAATATCCGGGCGCTGCCTTCGCACCAAACAGGAAAACGCGCGGCACGATGTCAAGTTTCGGGTTATCGCGGATCTGGCGATACAGCGAAAGAATGTGCAGCAGATTGAGATGCTGACGTTTGTACTCGTGCAGGCGTTTGATCTGCACATCAAAAATCGCGTCGGGATTGAGGCGGATCCCCATGCGCTGCCAGACGTATTCCGCCAGCCGGACTTTGTTATCATGTTTGATTTTGCGGTACTGCTTGCAGAATTTTTTGTCTTTGACGCCGTCTTCCAGCCCTTTCAGCAGATCCAGATTATTGACCCAGGTGTCGGTTTTCAGCCGTTCATCAATCAGCGCCGACAGCGCAGGATTACATTGTTTCAGCCAGCGGCGCGGCGTAATGCCGTTGGTCACGTTGTGGAATTTTTCCGGCCATAGCTGGTAATACTCCGGGAACAAATCTTTGACCACCAGATCGGAATGCAGCGCCGCAACACCGTTCACCGCAAACCCGGCGACCACGCAGAGATTGGCCATGCGCACCTGTTTGTCATGGTGCACGGCGAGTTTCGCCCAGACCGCCTCATCGCCCGGCCACTCTTTGCTGACCTGTTTCTTAAAGTTGGCGTTGATCTGTTTGATGATCTGAAAATGGCGCGGCAGCAAACTGCGTACCAGACGCTCATCCCAGGTTTCAAGCGCTTCCGGCATCAGCGTGTGGTTGGTATACGCGAAGGTGCGGCTGGTAATATGCCAGGCGTCATTCCAGCTCAGCTGATGTTCGTCGATCAGCACGCGCAGCATTTCAGGAATGGCGATAGTCGGGTGCGTATCATTGAGCTGGATGACTTCATAATCCGGCAGTTCGCTGATTTTTCGGCCATGGAAATGATGACGCCTCAGGATATCGGCCACCGAGCAGGCACACTGGAAATACTGCTGCATCAGACGCAGGCGTTTACCGGCCTGATGGTTGTCATTCGGATACAACACTTTGGTGAGTTTAGCGGCGTCGATGCCCTGTTGTTCGGCTTTCAGAAACTCGCCATCATTAAATTTTTCCAGATCAAACGGATGAGGATGCGTGGCCTCCCACAACCGCAACGGTTGCGTGATACCGTTGCGATACCCCATTACCGGCAAATCCCAGGCTTCACCGCGCAGGATAAATTCCGGTTCCCAGCGTGAAACGCCCTGCTCATTTTTCACCATTTTACCGCCAACACCGACGCTGACGGCCAGCGCACTGTTGTGGCGAAACCACGGATATTCGCTGCGGTGCCAGTCATCCGGCGACTCTTTTTGTTTGCCGTCAACAAAGCGCTGACGGAACAGTCCGTACTGATAATTCAGGCCATAACCGATACCGGGCTGCCCGACGGAAGCCATCGCATCGAGATAACAGGCCGCCAGTCTCCCCAGACCGCCATTGCCCAACGCCGGGTCAATTTCTTCTTCCAGCAGGTCGGTCAGATTGATATCAAAGGGTTCCAGCGCAGCGGCAATTTTTTCATACCAGCCAAGATTAATCAGGTTGTTGCCGGTCAGGCGTCCGACCAGAAATTCCATCGAGATATAATTAACGTGGCGGGTGATTTTTTTGCTTTTGCTGCTGACCGACTCGCTTTGCGCAGGAAGCTGCTCTGCAACGGCGGCACTGACCGCGTGCCACCACTGGTGCCGGGTCATATCTGAAGCTGAGGTGAGTCCGAACGCTTGCCACTGGCGGGTGAGCGCCGCCAAAAAAACATCCTGCTTGAACGTGATCTTCGACATAGGGCAGTCTCTTTTCTGTCTGAGGGGACGGAATGCTTCCGTGAGAAAAAGTGTGATCTCGCTATCTATGTATAAACCCTATGCTGGAAAAATGCTCACTGCGGGGGAGGGGAAACGCTCGATCGGCTCCCTCCCCTGCGAAGGGGAGGGTTGGGGTGGAGTTTTAATGGCATCTCAGTCGCGGCTATTTCTGCCCGTAATACGCATCCGGCCCGTGTTTACGGCTGAAGTGTTTGTGCAGCAAATAATCATCCATCGGGGTTTGGTCGCGCCGGATTGAACCGGTGATCCATGCCATTTTGGCAACTTCTTCCAGCACCACGGCGTTGTGTACCGCCTGCTCCGGCGTGGTTCCCCAGCAGAACGGGCCGTGCTGGGCGACCAGAATGCCGGGCATATGCAGCGGATCGATGTTCGTCAGCGCCGTGGCGATCACTTTGCCGGTTTCCAGTTCGTAATCTCCGCTGACTTCCTGACGCGATAAAGGCCGTGTGCAGGGAATGGCACCGGCAAAATAATCTGCATGTGTAGTGCCGAGCGGCGGGATGGCAATCCCGGCCTGCGCCCATGACGTCGCACAGGTCGAATGGGTATGCACGATACCGCCAAGTTGCGGGAAACGGGCGTACAGCTCGAGATGCGTTGCCGTATCTGAAGACGGTTTGTAACGCCCTTCCACGACCTCGCCTTGCAGGTTCAGCACCACCATATCGCTGGCCTGCATTTTCCCGTATTCCACGCCGCTCGGTTTGATCACAACAATACCGCGTTCGCGGTCGATACCGCTGACGTTGCCCCACGTAAAGGTCACCAGGCCAAAAGCGGGCAGCGCCATGTTGGCGTCAAACACGCGTTGTTTCAGTGCATCCGTCATCGGGTTTCCTCCATGTTCAGCCCGGCTTTTTGCATTTTATCGATCACCCAGGCACGGGCGTTGCGCACTTCCTGCATCGGATCGGCGGCGGTTTCGCTCCACATTTCGATCAGGTACGGCCCGCGATAACCACTTTTTTGCAATGTTTCAAAGCAGCGCTCGAACTTCACCACGCCACTGCCAAACGGCACGTTTTTAAATACGCCGGGCTGTGTGTCCTTAACATGCACGGCGACGATATGCCCCGCACCGCTCGCCAGCTCCATCTGCACATCGTTGTCCCATGCCGACAAATTGCCGATATCCGGATAAAGCTGAAACCACGGATTGTTCAGATAATGGCTGTAACCCAGCGCTTTGCTGATGGAATTCATCAGCGGGTAATCCATGATTTCCATCGCCAGCGTGACCTGCGCACGGCTGGCCATTTCAACCGATACCTGCAAACCGTCGCGAAAACGCTCGCGGGTATTTTCATTGGCCTGCTGGTAATACACGTCATAACCGGCAAGCTGGATCACACGAATGCCGAGATCCTGCGCCAGCACGATGGCCTTGCGCATGATTTCCAGGCCCTGATTGCGGGTTTCATCATCTTCTGCACCGAGCGGAAAGCGTCGGTGCGCGCTCAGGCACATCGACGGAATGCGGATGCCGGTGTGGGATATTGCCTCCACCACCAGCAGACGTTGCTCCCGTGACCAGTCAAGCCGTGCCAGCCGGTTGTCGGTTTCATCCACCGACATTTCAACGAAATCGAAGCCCAGCTCTTTCGCCAGTGTCAGGCGCATCAGCCAGTCTTCTCCCGCAGGCAGGGCTTTTTCATAGATACCGAGTGGAACGGCTTTATGCATCATGCGGTGTTCCTTAGCCCCAGAGCTGGCGAATGGATTTTTTGAACTGACGGGCTGCATCAACCGGATCTTTGGCGTCACGGATGCTGCGACCGGCGATAAAGACATGCACCGGAATGTCTTTAAACAGCGGTAAATCTTCCAGCGCCAGCCCGCCGGTAATGGTCACTTTGAAGCCCATGGCGGAAAGGCGTTTAATCGCCGAGATATCGGCATCACTCCACGCCACTCCGGCGGCCTGCGCGTCGCGACTGCGGTGATAAACCACCTGCCCAATGCCTGCGTCATGCCATTCCTGCGCCTGCTCCCACGTCCAGTAACCGGTCAGTTCAATCTGCACGTCGCCGTTGAATTCTTTCGCCACTTCCAGCGCACCTTTGGTGGTGTTGATGTCGGCACAGCAAATCACCGTCACCCAGTCAGCATTGGCTTCAAAACACATGCGCGCGAGGATTTTCCCGGCGTCGGCGATTTTGGCATCAGCCAGTACGATTTTTTCCGGATACAACGCCTTAAGGTCACGCACCGCGCGCACCCCTTCGGCGACACACAAAATAGTACCGACTTCGATGATGTCGACTTCGCCGGCGATCAGGCGCGTGGTCTTGTAAGCGTCGTCCATTGACTGGTTATCCAGCGCCACCTGCAACATAGGTAATGAATGAGACATAATAAATTCCTTCTGCTAACGAATTAGTGAACCGCCGTGGCGGAGGTCAGGTCGATCAAATCCAGCACCTGTTGCGCGGTGGTACAGGCGCGCAGGCGGTCAAAATTGGCTTCATCATCAAACAGGTTCACCACCTGCATAATGCCCACTTCCTGATGCGCATTGGCATCCACCGCCGCCAGCGTAATGAGGATGTCCACCGGATCGTTATCTTCATGGTTGAACACCTGCGGCTTTTTCAGCGTCACCAGCGCAAAACCGGTTTTAATCACGCCTTCTTCCGGGCGGCCATGGGGCATGGCAAGTCCGGGTGCGATCACGAAATACGGCCCGAAACGTTCGACGCCGTCCAGGATCGCCTGGTAATAACGCGGTTCGACCACACCGGCGCTGACCAACATATCGACGCCGATTTTTACCGCGTCCTGCCAGGTTTCTGCCTCTGCATTGAGGCAAATCGAGTTGTTTTCGGCCAGCGAATCCCGCAGTTTCATGGCGCGCTCCTTATTTTTTCAGGTCAGCGGAAAAATGTGCGTTGATGACTTCCATCACTTTCGGGCCGAAATCCGCCGCCGACAGCATGTTGCGCACGCCGACCACGTATTTATTACCACTGACGGTGATTTCATCCGCCACATGGGTGGAGGCGACGATGATGTCTGCACCGCCCAGTTCCGATTTGTATTCCCCCACCGCACAGCTGTTCATGGAGTGATCCACGCCTTCCTGTGTCAGGAACTGGCCGATTTTCATCTTCATGATCATTGAACTGCCCTGCCCGCAACCGCATACCGCCAGAATTCGTACTGTCATGGGAACCTCTTTATTTTGTGAGAAGTCATTTGTGAGAAGTCATTAATGAGAAATCATTAGTGAGAAACGGACTGATTAAGCGCCTGTTTTTCTGCGTCTTCCTCAGCCCGCAATGCGCGACCGGCGAAGAACATATACAACAGCGCGATCACCGCGATAATGCCCATAAAGGCCATCCCGATGCTGAAGAAGCCCTGCATCATAGGCGGTGCCAGAATTGACCAGTCGGCCATCCCCATCCAGGCGCTGAGACCGGTGAGTTTAATAGCCCAGACGCAGCCGAAAATTTCGATCATCCCCATCGCCAGACAGATTTTCAGCGCCGCGCGCCAGCCGCCGAAGTGGTTGGCAAACACGCCGATGGTGGCATTGGAGAAGAACATCGGGATAAAGCCGGGAATAATCATGATGGAAGAACCCATGCCGAACAGAATGCCGACGGCAATCAGCTGGCCGATGGTGCCCCACATAAAGCCCCAGACCACGGCGTTCGGCGCAAAGCTGTAGATAGCTGCGCAGTCGATGGCCAGAACGGCACCGGGAATTAAGCGTTGAGAGATGCCGTTAAAGGCTTCGGTCAGTTCAGCGACGAACATCCGCACGCCCTGAATGATGATGAAAATCGCCACCGCAAACATCAGACCGGTTTGCAGGATGTAGATGGTCCAGTGAGTTTTTCCGGCCATTTGCTGCAAGGTGTCGAGGCCGAAAGAACACAGAATAATGCCGAAGAATACGGTCATCACGATGGCGGTGGAGACGATATTGTCATGGAAGATATTCAGCCAGCCTGGCAATTTGAGGTCTTCCACGCTGTCTTCTTTTTTACCGAGATATGGCGCGATTTTATAGGCTATCCACGACGCAAATTGCTGCTGATGGCCTATCGAAAAACCGCTGTTTTCGGTCACCGCCTGCGTCGGTTTGTACATCATATTCGAGGTGATCCCCCAGTAGAGCGACACCAGAATGGCCGTCGACCAGATGGTGGTCCACATCGGATAACCCATGATGAAGAAGAATACCGCAATCAGCCCGGCCTGCTGGAACATGATGTGGCCGGTGAGCATGATGGTGCGGATACCGGTGATACGGCGGAAAACCACCATCAGGATATTCAGTGCGAGGGCGATCAGCACCGCGTATCCGACCCAGCTGTAAGCCTCACCCATGCGTTCGACCGTCGCCATCATCGAAGCGTAGGTGTCTGAAATGGCACCATTAATGCCATACACTTCCGAAAGTTTCGCCACCACCGGCTTAAATGTCCCCGTGAGAATGCCGGAACCTGCCTGTAGCAACATGAAGCCGATAATGGTTTTGATCGTGCCCTTGATGATCACCGTGGCGCTCTTTCGGAGCAGGATGTAACCGAGCATGGTCACAATACCCAGCAGCAGCGGCGCGTTGGTCATTACCTGATTAAAAAATACGGTGAAGATGGTGTAGAGGAATTCCATAAGACTCTCCGTCTGACCTTGTTTGATCTCTTCCACGCGCTTAACGAGCAAACTCCGCGCTAAAAAGTGAGGGACAGACGCACTCTAATGCTCACATTAAATCAAATAAAGATTCATAATGATTATTTGTGAGCAGTCTCGCAAGATATCGTCACAGGCAGAATGAGTTAACTCACTAAAGCCCACTCAATTTATGATAAATATCAGTCAGATATTATGAAATAATACCTGAAAAAAGCTCCTGAAACCCTTCCATCCTGCTTTGCTCACCCCTTCTTAACGCTAAAAAACGCTAAAAATACCCCGTTTATAATCATTGTCACGATGAGTTTTTGGTGATAACTTTCTCACAATAGAATCATATATAATCATTAAATGATTTATTGTGACGCCATTTCAACGCCAACTCAAATGAGGGAATACTATGAGCAAAGTAGAAACGATCAGCCGCGAGTCCTGGATCCTCAGCACTTTTCCGGAATGGGGCACCTGGTTAAACGAAGAAATCGAGCAGGAAAAGGTCGCGCCGGGCACGTTTGCCATGTGGTGGCTGGGCTGCACGGGGATCTGGCTGAAGTCTGAGGGCGGCGCGAATATTTGTGTCGATTTCTGGTGCGGCGTCGGCAAGCAAAATCACAGCAGCCCGCTGATGAAAACCGGCCACCAGATGCAGCGCATGGCCGGCGTGAAAAAACTTCAGCCTAACCTGCGCACCACGCCGTTTGTGCTCGATCCCTTTGCGATCAGGGAGGTCGACGCGGTGTTATCTACCCATGATCATAATGATCATATCGATGTGAACGTCGCCGCCGCCGTCATGCAAAACTGTGCTGCCGACGTGCCCTTTATCGGCCCGCAGACCTGCGTGGATTTGTGGATGAGCTGGGGCGTACCGGCAAGCCGTTGCATTGTGATGACGCCGGGCAAAGTGGTGAGGATCAAAGACGTGGAGATCCACGCGCTGGACTCCTTTGACCGCACGGTGCTGATCACCCTGCCCGCCGGTCAGAAAGCCGCGGGCGTATTGCCGGACATGATGGATCAGCGTGCGGTGAATTATCTGTTCAAAACGCCGGGCGGAAACCTGTATCACAGTGGCGATTCGCACTATTCCAACTACTACGCCAAACATGGCAACGAGTATCAGATTGACGTGGCACTTGGCTCTTACGGCGAGAACCCGCGCGGCGTGACCGACAAAATGACCAGCGTGGATATGCTGCGTATGGCGGAATCACTGAGAACCAAAGTGGTGATCCCGTTCCATCATGATATCTGGTCAAATTTCCAGGCCGATCCGCAGGAAATTCGCGTACTGTGGGAGATGAAAAAAGATCGCCTGAAATACGGCTTCAAGCCATTTATCTGGCAGGTCGGTGGCAAATTCACTTATCCGGATGACAAAGATAACTTCGAATATCATTACCCGCGTGGCTTTGACGACTGTTTTACGACAGAGACTGATCTGCCCTTCAAGTCTTTCTTATAAATACCCGTCATACTTCAAGTTGCAGATGCGTTGACTGCGCTCACTCACCCCGGTCACTTAGTTAACTAAGCTCCCGGGGCTTCCTGAGCTTGTCGCCTTGCTGCAAATCGAATTATTTAGGGTATTGATTGAGGCCGGTTAATTTGCGTCTTCATAAACAATGCATTTCGCAATTACGCTCGTTTATAATCATGGAATAATCATTTGACGATCCTGCCCGGAGCCACCATGACTGAGCCACAACGCCATAATGCTATTCTCGATCTGCTGCAACGTCAGGGGCAGATTTCCGTCGCCGATGTGATTGATAATTTTGATATTTCACCGGCCACGGCGCGTCGTGACATCACTAAGCTCAATGAACTGGGAAAGCTGCGTAAAGTGCGCAACGGTGCTGAGGCCGTGAATCAGCCGCGCCAGAACTGGACCCCGCTGAATATCCATCAGACGCACAATCTCAACGAGAAAATGCGTATCGCCAAAGCGGCAGCCGGACTGTGCCAGCCGGGTGAAAGCGTGGTGATTAACTGCGGTTCAACAGCGTTCCTGCTCGGTCGGGAAATGTGCGGAAAAGACATTCAGGTCATCACCAATTATCTGCCGCTGGCCAATTATCTGATTGAACAGGAGCACGACAGCGTGGTGATCATGGGCGGTCAGTACAATAAAAGTCAGTCCATTACGCTGGCACCACAAGACGGCGATGCCAGCCTGTATGCCGGACACTGGATGTTCACCAGCGGCGCGGGGCTGACCAGCGATGGCCTGTACAAAACCGATATGCTCACGGCGATGGCCGAGCAGAAGATGCTGAATTATGTCGGGAATTTAGCGGTACTGGTCGACAGCAGCAAAATCGGTCAGCGTGCGGGGATGCTGTTCAGCCGCACCGAACAAATCGATGTGCTGATCACCGGCAAAGAAGCGAACGAGGAAATCATCGGACAGTTACGCCAGAAAGGCGTGGAAGTGATCCTGGTTTAACGCTTATCCCTTCCCTTTGTCTGGTCTTAGTTGTGCAATTATTGGGTAGAATGTGGGCAAAACCTTTTATGAGGCACGACCAGAATGGAACAATTTGAAGCAATCAGCGTAGAACAAGCCCGTAACCGCCTGACATCTGGCGAAGCCGTGATGGTCGATATCCGTGACCCGCAAAGCTTCAGCGCAGCGCACGCTCCGGGCGCCTGGCATCTGAGCAACGACAGCCTGCCTGCGTTTATCCAGCAGACCGATGCCAAAACGCCGGTGCTGGTGATGTGCTATCACGGCATCAGCAGCCGCGGTGCCGCACAATTTCTGATCTCTCAGGGTTTCGAATCGGTCTACAGCGTTGACGGCGGTTTCGAAGCCTGGTCACAGACTTTCCCGCAAGATATCGAAGCCTGATCTCGTCTTTATTTGCCTCCGGCGCAAGCTATAGTCTTTATAACCAGGCTATCGGGTTTGCGCCGAAAATGTTCTTAAGCCAAAAAAGCTACCTTTCTCCAGTGTTGATATAATTTCCGTCTACTATCGACAGGATTTCAAGATGAAAAATCTGAACACTTCACGTTCTTTAGGGATGCGTACCCTCGCCGTTCATGGCGGACAGCAGCCCGATGCCCTGACCGGCGCCATTGCCACGCCAATCACCGCCGCATCGGCATTTTCATACCCGGATTTCGACAGCGGCGCACGCCGTTTCAGCGGTGAAGAACCCGGCTATATCTACAGCCGTTTCGCCAATCCGACAGTGGCCGTTTTCGAACAAAAACTGGCGGCACTCGAAGGCGCAGAAACCGCCGTTGCCTGTGCCAGCGGCATGGCGGCCATCAGCGCCACATTGTTTGCCCTGCTGGTTCCCGGCGATGAAATCATTCATATCGGCACGCTGTACGGCGGCACCGAAGGCGTGGTCCGTAATCTGCTGCCGCGATATGGTATCAAACCGGTTCACGTTGCGAATGTGAATGAACTGGAAGCCGCATTCACCAAAAATACCAAAGTGGTACTGGTGGAAACTCCCGCTAATCCGGGGCTGGATATCGCCGATCTGGCAGAAATCGCGCGTCTTTCCACAGCCGCCGGTGCGGTGAGTGTGGCGGATAACACTTTCGCCACGCCGTACCTGACGCGTCCGCTGGAACTGGGCATTGATATCGTTCTGCATTCCGCGACCAAATACATCAGCGGTCACGGCGATGCGACCGGCGGCGTGGTGGCGGGTTCGGCGGCGTTAATCACGCCAATCCGCACCCTGAGCCTGAAACAGTTCGGTGGCAACCTGGGCCCGTTCGAAGCCAGTTTGCTGATCCGCGGCCTGAAAACCTTGCCGCTGCGCGTCGAAGCCAGTTCGCTGAGCGCGCAGGCGGTGGCGGAATTCCTCGACGGCCACAGCGCGGTAGACACCGTGTTCTATCCGGGGCTGAAACAGCATCCGGGGCACGCCACCGCCTCGCGCCAGATGAAACTGTTTGGTGGAATCATGGCGATTGAGCTGAAAGGCGGGCTGAACGCCGCACGGACTTTCCTCGATAAGCTGAGCATTATCACGCAGGCGGTCTCGCTCGGCGACACCGATTCGCTGGCCTGCCATCCGGCATCCACCACGCACAGCGCCGTCGCGCCGGAAGTCCGCCGTCAGAGCGGTATCACCGACGGGCTGGTGCGCATCAGCATCGGTATCGAAGACACCGCAGACCTGATTGCTGATCTGCAACAGGCGCTGGAAGGGCTGTAAGCGAACAGGTAATGAACATGCCAGTTTCTGTCAGTATTCTGGCGAAAACTGGCATTTATCGCCAGAATACTGGCGATTTCCCTCCCATCAATAAAGATATCTGTCCCTTAACGTTTCATCAGATCCCGATCCATCTCACACTCACGCTATTTTTTTGTTCTCTGCGGTTCGCACAGCATGCCTAAATTCTCCTCCTTTACTCGTCTGACGTTATAATCGACATCCCCCACGCTGGCAGATAAGGTATTGCCCTAAAATGACGGCAACAAATCAAACAATTAGGGAAACCGCTTAACGCTATGGTGCGCATTCTTAACCTGAACAACCCCCGCCTGGCTCAGGCTTTTGTCGATTACATGGCAACGCAGGGTTTTACGCTGACGATGAAACACGAAAGTCAGGAAGTACAGCTCTGGCTGGAAGATGAATCCCGTCTCGAAGAGGCCGAGAAGCAGGTGGCGCTGTTTGTGCGCGATCCCCTGCATCCGCGCTATCAGGAAGCCAGCTGGAAAACCGGCAAGGCGCAGCCACATTTAAAGATGTCGCACACACCTTTCCTGAAAACCCTGCGCAGCCGCGCCGGACCGCTGACCATCGGCATGATTGTGCTGAGCCTGGCGGTATTTATCCTGCAACAAATGGTGGGCGACGAGCTGGTGATGAGCTGGCTTGCCTGGCCGGACAGTTCGCGCGTTTTCCAGCTGTGGCGGTGGTTCACCCCGGCCCTGATGAATTTCTCCTTTATTGCCCTGTTGATTAATCTGGCATGGTGGTGGTATCTCGCCAGCCAGATAGAAATGCATCTGGGCAGCGGCAAACTGTTTACCGTGACCCTGATTTCTGCCCTGATCAGCGGCTGGGGCCAGTCGATGGTCAGCGGTTCGTGGTTTGGCGGGTTGTCCGGCGTGGTCTATGCACTGATGGGTTACGCCTGGCTGACCGGCCAGCTGAAACCGGAAAGTCGTCTGTACGTGCCCGGCGGGTTACTGGTCATTTCGTTGATTTTCATGTTCATTGGCTATGCAACCGGCGGCGCTGCCGTGTCGAATGCCGCACATGCATTTGGTCTCGGTCTCGGACTGGTCATGGCATTTGTTGATACGCGCACTCCGCGCAACAAAAAAAGCAAGTAAGGGATTCGGGTGAAACAAACACAACGCCATGATGCAATTATCGATTTAGTCCGCCAGCAGGGTTATGTCAGCACCGAAGAGCTGGTGGAGCACTTTGCTGTCAGCCCGCAAACTATCCGCCGTGATCTGAATGATCTGGCGGAACAGAATAAAATTCACCGACACCATGGCGGCGCGGCCTTGCCGTCCAGCTCGGTGAATGCGGCATACAATGACCGTAAAGTCATGTGGTCGGAAGCGAAAGCGCGTATCGCTGAGCGTGTCGCCAGCCAGATCCCTGACGGTTCAACGCTGTTTATTGATATCGGCACCACGCCGGAAGCCGTGGCGCACGCGCTGCTTAATCATAAAAATCTGCGGATCGTGACCAATAATCTGAACGTCGCGACACTGCTGACAGCCAAGGAGGATTTTCGTTTATTCCTCGCAGGCGGCGAAGTGCGGGCCCGCGACGGTGGGATCATGGGGGAAGCAACACTCGATTTCATCTCTCAGTTCCGCCTTGATTACGGTATTCTTGGCATCAGTGGCATTGATATGGACGGTTCGCTGCTCGAATTCGACTATCACGAAGCCCGCACCAAACGGGCGATTATTGAAAACTCCCGCTGCGTTATGCTGGTAACCGACCATTCCAAGTTTGGTCGCAACGCGATGGTTAATCTGGGAAAAATGGATTTGATTCACTATCTGTTCACGGATAAACAGCCGCCGGACAGCGTGAAACAAATCATCGATAAGTACGACGTGCATCTCGAACTCTGCTGATTTTCCTGCATGTAAGGAGCGCGGATCTGGCGCTCCTGCTTTTCCTTCCTGCCTGTCAGACAAAACGAACAATTTCGAAAAATTCCACGCGTAACTGCGTTCGGTTTCGTCCCCTTCTTGCCATTTTGCTCGAAACCGACACAAAAATGTTACCTTCATCACGCATAATTGTTTTTATTTGGTTAACGCTTGGCTTGTTTGTCCATTCTCGATTACAATCATGAGCGAAAACGAACATAAAAGAGCTATTGCGAACATCTGGAGGAAGATGACGTGGAAACCAAAGACTTGATCGTAATTGGTGGCGGTATTAATGGTACCGGCATCGCAGTCGATGCAGCTGGCCGCGGGCTGTCTGTTCTGCTGCTTGAAGCGCAAGACTTGGCCTGCGCGACCTCTTCGGCCAGTTCTAAACTGATCCACGGTGGCCTGCGCTATCTGGAACATTACGAATTCCGTCTGGTCAGCGAAGCGCTGGCTGAACGTGAAGTGCTGTTGAAAATGGCACCGCATATTGCCTTCCCGATGCGTTTCCGTTTACCGCATCAGCCGCATCTGCGCCCGGCCTGGATGATCCGCGCCGGTTTGTTCCTGTACGACCATCTGGGTAAACGCACCAGCCTGCCGGCCAGTAAAGGCCTGAAATTCGGCAGTGAATCCGTGCTGAAGCCAGAACTGACCAAAGGTTTTGAATACTCAGACTGCTGGGTTGACGATGCGCGTTTAGTGGTGGTCAATGCACAGGAAGTGGAAGAGCGTGGCGGCGAAGTCCGCACCCGCACCCGCGTGACCCGTGCATGGCGTGAAGACGGCCTGTGGATGGTGGAAGCTGAAGACATCGATACCGGCAAAACCTTTACCTGGCGCGCCAAAGGTCTGGTGAACGCCACCGGCCCGTGGGTAAAACATTTCTTCGACGACGGCCTGAAGCTGAAATCGCCATACGGCATTCGTCTGATCAAAGGCAGCCATATTGTGGTGCCGCGCGCGCACAATCAGCCGCAGGCCTACATTCTGCAAAACGAAGATCACCGCATTGTGTTTGTGATCCCGTGGATGGATGAATTTTCTATCATCGGCACCACCGACGTGGAATATCACGGCGATCCGAAAGATGTGAAAATCGATGATAAAGAAGTCGGTTATCTGCTGAAAGTCTATAACGATCACTTTAAGAAACAGCTGACCACCGAAGACATCGTCTGGACCTATTCCGGTGTGCGTCCGTTGTGCGATGATGAATCAGATTCACCGCAGGCCGTGACCCGCGATTACACGCTCGACGTTCATGATCAGGACGGCAAAGCGCCGCTGCTTTCTGTCTTCGGCGGCAAACTGACCACTTACCGTAAACTGGCCGAACACGCGCTGGAAAAACTGGTGAAGTACTATCCGAAAGCTGGCCCGGCGTGGACCAAAACGGCCGTGCTGCCGGGTGGGAAACTGAACGGCGACCGCGATACTTACAGCGCCAGTCTGCGTACCCGCTTCAAATGGTTACCTGAATCGCTGGCCCGTCGTTATGCACGGACTTATGGCAGCCAGACAGAGTTGTTCCTCAATGAGGCAACCAGTCTGGAATCGCTGGGCGAAGATTTCGGTCACGGATTCTATGAAGCGGAACTGCGCTATCTGGTGGAAAAAGAGTGGGTTTCACAGCTTGATGATGCCATCTGGCGTCGTACCAAACTCGGTATGTGGCTGGACAAAGCCCAGCAACAACGTATCGCCGAATGGCTGGAAACACACAAACAGCAGAAGAAACACTTGTCGCTGGCGTCGTGATTTAGTGAGCTCTTCCCCCTGCGAAGGACGGGTATTTAGCTCCTCCCCCTGCGAAGGGGGAGGCCGGGAGGGGGTTTAACAGATAAAACAAGTAATTATGCACACTTAACATCTTGTTTTTGACCTTAATACCCCACCCCAACCCTCCCCTTCGCAGGGGAGGGAGCTGATTGAAGTCGCTTCTGAATCCCCCTTTGCAGGAGGAGGAGCAAAGTCCCACCTTTATTCCCGCTCTACAACTTCACCGGTTTAATGTTCCAGATCTCATCGGCGTATTCCTGAATGGTACGGTCCGAGGAGAAATAGCCCATGTTGGCGATGTTATGCAGCGTGCGGCGCGTCCACTCTTCCGGCAGTTTATACAGCTCATCGACTTTATCCTGCGTATCGACATAACTGCGGTAATCCGCCAGTACCTGATAGTGATCACCGAGATTCACCAGCGTATCGAACAGGTTAGTGTAACGCTTCGGCTCGCCAGGGCTGAAGACGCCGGTGGCAATTTGCGTCAGCACCTGATGCAGTTCGGCGTCCTGCTCGAAGTAGGTATGCGGGTTGTAGCCTTTGCGGCGTAATTCCTCGACCTGTGGCGTGGTATTGCCAAAGATAAAGATATTCTCCTCACCCACGTGTTCGAGCATTTCGACGTTGGCACCGTCCAGCGTGCCAATGGTCAGCGCGCCATTCAGGGCAAATTTCATGTTACTGGTGCCCGACGCTTCAGTTCCCGCCAGCGAGATTTGCTCGGAAAGATCCGCCGCCGGAATGATCAGCTGCGCCAGGCTGACACTGTAGTTCGGAATGAAAACGATCTTCAGTTTGTTACCCATGCGCGGATCGTTGTTGATCACTGTCGCCACGTCGTTGATCAGCCGGATGATCTGCTTCGCCGCATAGTATGCCGAGGCCGCTTTACCGGCGAAAATCACCGTGCGTGGCACCCAGTCAGCCTCAGGTTCATCCAGAATGCGGTTGTAGCGGGTGATGACATGCAGCACGTTCATCAACTGACGTTTGTATTCATGGATGCGCTTAATCTGCACGTCGAACAGGCTTTTCGGATCGACCACGATGTTCAGCTTCTGGGCGATATACAGTGCCAGCCGCTTTTTATTGTCCAGCTTGGCCTTGCGGATTGCCTGCAGGAAGCTCAGATAATCCAGATTCTGTTTCAGTTCCGCCAGTTGACTGAGATCGGAACGCCAGGTCTGGCCGATGGCGTCGTCAATCACCGCTGACAGCGGTTTATTGGCCAGCGCCAGCCAGCGGCGCGGCGTGACACCATTGGTTTTATTACAAAAACGGTCCGGATAAATACGGGCGAAATCGGCGAACAGCGATTGCACCATCAGTTCGGAATGCAGTTCGGAAACACCATTAACTTTATGACTGGCGATCACCGCCAGCCATGCCATCCGCACTTTGCGTCCGTTGCCTTCATCAATAATCGAGACACGCGACAGCAGGCCATTATCATTGGGGATCTTTTCCGCCACTTCTTTCAGGAAGTGATCGTTAATCTGGAAAATAATCTCCAGATGGCGCGGCAGGATCTTGCCGATCATGTCTACCGGCCAGGTTTCCAGCGCTTCGCTCATCAGCGTGTGGTTGGTGTAAGAGAACACACTGCACACGGTTTCCCATGCGGCTTGCCACTCGAATTTATGCTCGTCGATTAACAGGCGCATCAGCTCAGGGATCGACAGCACCGGGTGCGTGTCGTTGAGGTGGATGGCGATTTTATCAGCCAGATTGTCGTAAGTATGGTGCGTGGTGTAATGCCGGTTAAGGATATCCTGCACGGTCGCTGACACCAGGAAATATTCCTGACGCAACCGCAGCTCGCGGCCGGAATAGGTCGAATCATCGGGATACAATACGCGGGACACGTTCTCAGAATGGTTTTTATCTTCCACCGCCGCGAAATAATCGCCCTGATTAAATTTACCCAGATTGATTTCGTTACTGGCCTGCGCGCCCCACAAGCGCAACGTGTTGGTCGCGTCGGTGTCGTAGCCGGGAATGACCTGATCGTAAGCGCAGGCGATGACCTCCTCGGTTTCCAGCCAGCGGGTTTTGATGCCTTCATGTTGCACACGTCCGCCGAAACGCACTTTATAACGGGTGTTGTAACGCTGGAATTCCCACGGGTTACCGTATTCCAGCCAGTAATCCGGCGCTTCTTTTTGCTCACCGTTGATGATGCTTTGCGCAAACATACCGTATTCATACCGGATGCCGTAACCGCGCCCCGGCAGCGCCAGCGTCGCCAGCGAATCAAGGAAACAGGCCGCCAGTCGTCCGAGGCCACCGTTGCCTAAACCAGGGTCATTTTCTTCACCGATCAGTTCTTCGAGATCAAAGCCCATTTCATCAAGCGCGCTTTTCAGGTCATCGTAAATGCCCATCGCCAGCAGCGCATTGGAAAGCGTCCGTCCAATCAGAAACTCCATCGACAGGTAATAAACCTGCCGTACGTCCTGTGAGGTTTGCGCCCGGTTAGAACGCAACCAGCGTTCCACCATGCGGTCGCGCACCGCAAACAATGTGGCGTTCAGCCAGTCATGTTGTGTCGCAATAGAGGGATCTTTGCCAATGATAAACATCAGTTTATAGGCAATAGAATGCTTAAGCGCTTCGACACTGACTGTCGGTGAGTTGTAATTAAACGGTGAAGTCATAGCGTTACATTCCCGATCAAGTTATCTGCGTTCAGGGTCAGGACAGCAGACGGTTGTACAGGGTGAGATATTCCTGTGCAGCCACCTTCCAGCCGAAATCAATACCCATAGCGTGTTGTTGGACGTGTCGCCAGTGTTTCGGTCGGCTCCACAAAACAAATGCCCGGCGGATCGCATTGCCCAGCGATTTCCCCGTTGCTTCTTCAAAGACAAAACCACTGGCCGTTCCGTCGGCCAGATTTTCCAGCGCACAATCGACCACCGTGTCAGCCAGCCCGCCGGTGCGGCGCACCAGCGGCAACGTGCCGTATTTAAGACCATACAATTGAGTTAATCCGCAAGGCTCGAAGCGGCTCGGCACCATAATGACATCCGCCCCGCCGATAATACGGTGGGAAAACGCTTCGTGATAACCGAGCTGCACGCCGACCTGCCCCGGATTGTCCGCCGCCGCCGCCAGAAATGCCTGTTGCAGGACTGCGTCACCTGCGCCCAAAAGCGCCAGCTGGCCACCGCGTTCGAGCAAGTCCGGCAAAGCTTCGAGCACCAGATCCAGCCCTTTCTGGCTGGTCAGACGGCTGACAACGGCAAATACCAGACGCGAATCATCGACATCCAGCCCCATCGCCCTTTGCAGATAGGCTTTATTGACCGCTTTCGAGCGTAAATCTTCCGCGTCGTAGCGCGCCGACAGCAGCACGTCATCACGCGGCTGCCAGATGGCTTCATCAACACCGTTAAGGATCCCCGTCAGCCGCCCCTGCATTTCGCGTTCCAGCAACAGGGATTCCATGCCGTAACCAAATTCCGGACGGGTGATTTCTTTCGCGTACGTCGGGCTGACGGTAGTCACATGGTCGGAATAGAACAGACCGGCTTTCAGGAAAGAGATCTGACCGTAGAATTCCAGCCCGTGCATCTGGAAAAATTCGCGCGGGATATACAACTCATCGAGATGATGCGCGCCAAACAGCCCCTGAAACGCCAGATTATGGACGGTGAAAACCGTGCGCACCGGTGCGTTGCGGGCGCGGATATAGGCGGAACACAGCCCGGCGTGCCAGTCATGAGAATGGACGATATCGGGCTTCCAGTGCGGATCGAAATTCAGCGCCAGTTCGCAGGCCATCCAGCTCAGCAATGCAAAGCGCAGATGGTTATCCGGGTAGGCAAACGACGATTGATCGTGATACGGACTGCCGGGACGGTCATACAATCCCGGCACATCAATCAGATAAATCCCCACGCCATCAAAGTAACCTAGTGAAAGGGTGACATGCCCCGCAAAGGTTGCCAGCGTACCAATCACCTGCGTTTCCCCCAGTCCTTTTTTGACGTCAGGGAAAGCCGGAATGAGCACGCGGACATCCGCGCCCTCCGCAATCTGAGCGGCGGGTAATGCACCGGCGACATCCGCAAGGCCGCCCGTTTTTAACAGCGGAAACAGCTCAGAACAAACATGTAAAACCTGCATTCGCGCTCCTGATTATCCCGGTCATCCCGGCGTTCACCGGGATGACGAAAAGTCATATTTCTATTGTCTGGTTATAGTTTCGCCAGCATTGCGCGGGTCACCAGCACCACGCCACCTTCCGAACGGTAGAAACGGCGGCTGTCTTCATCGGCATTCTCACCAATCACCATGCCTTCAGGGATCTGACAAGCGCGGTCAATAACGCATTTGCGTAAACGGCATGAACGACCCACATTCACATCCGGCAGGATGATGGCCGAATCGATATTGCAGAAAGAATTGACACGTACCCGCGGGAACAACACGGAATGCACCACCACCGAACCGGAAACAATCACGCCACCGGCCACCAGCGAATTCATGGTCATACCGTGGCTGCCTGAGCGATCCTGCACAAATTTGGCGGGCGGCAGCGGCTCCATATGGGTACGGATCGGCCAGTCGCGGTCGTACATATCCAGTTCCGGGGTGACAGAAGCCAGATCCAGATTGGCGCGCCAGTAAGCATCGAGCGTACCGACATCACGCCAGTACGGCGGCGCTTCATCGTTTTGCGTGACGCAGGACAGGCCAAACGGATGCGCGCGGGCGACGCCCTGACGGGTCAGTTTCGGGATCAGATCTTTGCCGAAATCATGGCTCGACTCTTCACTCGCCATGTCTTCTTCAAGCATGCGAAACAGATAGTCTGCATTAAAAATGTAGATGCCCATGCTCGCCAGCGCCATATCGGGATTGCCGGGCATCGGCGGCGGGTCTTTGGGTTTTTCGACGAAACTGGTGATGTGATAATCCTCAGTGACGCCGATAACACCGAATTCACTGGCCTCGGCGCGCGGCACTTCCAGGCAGGCGACGGTACATTCACCGCCTTTCTGCACGTGGTCGATCAACATCCGCGAGTAGTCCATTTTGTAGATATGATCACCCGCCAGGATCACCACAAATTCAGCGTTGTAACGGCGGATAATATCCAGATTCTGATAAACCGCATCGGCGGTCCCTTTGTACCAGTGCTCGGTACTGTGACGTTGCTGGGCCGGGAGTAAATCCACGAATTCGTTCATTTCTTCGTTAAAGAAAGACCAGCCGCGCTGGATATGCTGCACCAGCGTATGTGACTGATATTGCGTGATCACGCCGATGCGGCGAATGCCGGAGTTCAGGCAATTTGACAGAGCGAAATCAATGATGCGGAATTTTCCGCCAAAATGAACGGCGGGTTTTGCCCGGGTTGCGGTCAAATCTTTCAGTCTTGAACCACGGCCCCCGGCAAGGATCAATGCCACGGATTTCAGCGGCAACTGTCTTGCCAGCATGACCGGGTCCCGGTTATCTAATGTCGCCATAACGGACTCCTTCGTTTTTATAATGACCGGCTCTGTGGAGTGAAATCTTGTAGGACACAGAGGGTTTTTGCTGCCGCCCGCCATTGCGAGCCTTCCATGACACGCCGGGGTTCCTCATCAAAAAGCACACTATTGAACGGTGCAACCGGCTGCCAGTTTCCCGGCGGCAGGTGCAAATCCACCTCGTGCAGCGAGGCATTCACGATAACCAGCCAGCGCTGTGACAGGCAGATTTGCAGCCACTGCTGCGGGCCCTGCTCCCAGTCACCGGGGCTCATCGGTTGCCCCTGTTGATTCAGCCATTGCACGTCGTCGCCGCCTTCCTGCCACCAGCGATTTTGCGTCAGTGCCGGAATTTTCCGGCGCAGCGCAATCAGCGCACAGGTATAGGCTGTCAGGCTGTCATCCGCGTTTTCCCAGTCGAGCCAGGTCAGCGGATTGTCCTGACAATAGGCGTTGTTGTTGCCAGACTGGCTGTTACCGAGTTCATCACCGGCCAGCAACATCGGCGTGCCCTGTGACAGAAACAGCGTTGCCAGCAAAGCACGCTGACTGAGACGGCGCTGTTGCAGAACTTGTGCAGACGCCGCCAGCCCTTCTTCGCCGTGGTTTTGGCTGAAATTTTCATTGTGGCCATCGCGATTTTCTTCGCCGTTAGCCTGATTGTGTTTCTGGTTAAAACTCACAAGATCGCGCAGCGTGAAACCGTCGTGTGCCGTCAGCATATTCACGCTGGCGCAGGGTTCGCGTTGTGCGGGATTGAATTTGTCGGCAGAAGCCGCGAAACGTCCGGCAAACTGGCCGAGGGAGGTGTCGCCGTGCAGCCAGAACTGACGCATATCGTCGCGCCAGATATCGCTCCATTCAGCAAACGGCGCCGGGAAATTGCCGAGCTGATAGCCGCCTGTACCGATATCCCAGGGTTCTGCGATGAGTTTGACCTGCGAGAGAGTGGCATCCTGCTTAATGGCGTTGAACAGCGGCGATTGCGCACTGAACTCCGGCGTTCTGCCGAGAACGGTGGCTAAATCAAAACGGAAGCCATCGACATGACATTCGCGTACCCAGTAATGCAGGCAGTCAATTGTCCAGGCGATGACCTCATCGTCCATCAGGCGCAGCGTGTTGCCGCAGCCGGTCATGTTGTTGTCGGAACCGTCTTCGTTGAGCCAGTAATAACTGGCGTTATCAATGCCGCGAAACGAGATAAACGGCCCGTCGATATCCAGCTCGGCACTGTGATTGAACACCACGTCGAGGATCACCTCGATACCCGCCTGATGCAGCGCTTTGACCGCCGACTTAAATTCATTCAGCGCTGACACCCCGCCCGACCCGCTGGCATAACGCGGTTCCACGGCGCACGGTGCCAGCACGTTATAGCCCCAGTAATTGCTGAGTCCGAGACGTTGCAGTCGCGGTTCATCGGCATGATGCTGCACCGGCAGCAGTTCTATCGCGGTGACACCCAGATGCTGCAAATATTCAAGCATCACCGGATGTGCCAGCCCGGCATACGTGCCGCGAATCGCTGCCGGAATATGCGGATGCTGGCGGGTCAGGCCGCGTACATGCGCCTCGTAAATCACCGTTTCACCCCAGGGTGTCGCAGGCGGTTTATCATCACCCCAGTTGAAATTTCCGGCGACCACCACGGATTTCGGCGCAACGACAGCGCTGTCTTTATCGTCCGGTGCATCGGTGCCGCCGGTGAACCGTGCGTTGTCGAGCAATACGCCATCAATGGCGCGTGCGCTCGGGTCGATCAGGACTTTTTTCGGGTTAAACCGGTGACCCTTTTTCGGGTCGAACGGCCCGTAAATGCGGTAACCGTAACGCTGTCCGGCTTTCAGATCCGGCACAAATCCGTGCCAGAGATTACCGGTTCGCCCCGTCAAAGGCAGATGCTGCTCACTTCCGGTCTCATCAAAAAGACATAACTCCACTTTTTCCGCATGTGCGGAGTACAGGCAAAAATTGACGCCGTTATCTCTGAGATGCGCACCAAAAGGTGCGGGCAGACCGGGAGCGGGCTGTTTCATTACGCCTCCCTTCGCAAATAAACCGTCGCCAGCGGTGGAATAGTCACGCTGATCGAGTGTTCACGCTGATGATGGCCAATATTTTCACTGTAAACATCGCCGCCGTTGCCGACATTGCTGCCACGATAGAAATGCGAATCCGTATTAAGAATTTCGTGATAACACCCGGGACGGCTGATACCGATGCGATAGTGCTCGCGCGGGACCGGCGTAAAGTTACTGATAACGATCACTTCGCCGCCATTTTCATCGCGGCGGGCAAAGGCGAAAATCGAGTTTTCGTGATCGTCGACCACCAGCCATTCAAAGCCCCGCGGGTTGTAATCGAGCTCATACAACGGCGCGTTGGCCCGATAGGTCAGGTTCAGATCGCGTACCAGATGTTGTACGCCGCTGTGCCAGCCACCCGGGTCGTCGAGCAGATGCCAGTCGAGACTTGCGTCGAAATTCCACTCGCGCCCCTGCGCAAATTCATTGCCCATAAACAGCAGTTTTTTACCCGGATGCGCCCACATAAAGCCGTAATAGGCGCGCAGGTTAGCGAACTTCTGCCAGACGTCGCCGGGCATTTTATCCAGCAAGGATTTTTTACCGTGCACCACTTCGTCGTGCGACAGGGGCAATATGAAGTTCTCGCTGTAGGCGTAAAGTACGCCGAATGTCATGAGATTGTGATGGTATTTGCGGTGAACCGGATCAAGCTGCATATAGGTCAGGGAATCATGCATCCAGCCCATATTCCATTTGTAATGGAAACCCAGCCCGTTGGCATCCGGTGGCATGGTGACGCCGGGATAATCGGTGGATTCTTCTGCCAGCGTCACCGCACCGCCGAGTTCGCGGCCAATGGTCTGGTTGGTATATTTCAGGAAGGAAATGGCTTCGAGGTTTTCGCGACCGCCGTAATAATTCGGGATCCACTCTCCGGCTTTACGGCTGTAATCGCGGTAAATCATGGAAGCCACCGCATCGACACGCAGGCCATCAATGCCAAACCGTTCAATCCAGTAAAAACCATTCCCGGCCAGATAGTTACGCACTTCATGGCGGCCATAGTTATAAATCAGCGTGTTCCAGTCCTGATGATAGCCTTCACGCGGATCGGCATATTCGTACAGCGCGGTGCCGTCAAACTGCGCCAGACCATAGGTGTCGCTCGGGAAATGTCCCGGCACCCAGTCGAGAATGACGTTCAGCCCGGCATGATGTGCGGCCTCGACAAAGGCTTTGAATTCCATCGGTGTACCGAACCGACGGGTCGGCGCATACATGCCAAGTGGCTGATAGCCCCAGCTACCGTCGAACGGATGTTCGTTAACCGGCATCAGTTCGATGTGCGTAAAGCCCATCCATTTGGCGTACGAGACTAATTGCTCAGCCAGTTCGCCATAGCTGAGCCAGAAATTATCATCGGCATGACGACGCCAGGAACCCAGATGCACTTCATACACGGAAACCGGCTGATTCAGCGCATTGGCTTTCTTTCTGCTTTCTGAATGCGGCACAACATCCGGTAATTTCCGCACGCACGAAGCGGTGTCCGGACGCATCTGCGCCTCAAACGCATACGGGTCGGCGCGCAGGCTGATCTGCCCGCGGCAGTCGATAATTTCGAATTTATACAGCTGACCTTCACGGACGGCGGGGATAAAGAGTTCCCAGATACCGTTTTCGCGACGCTGACGCATCGGGTGACGGCGGCCGTCCCAGAAGTTGAATTCACCGACCACGGAAACCCGCATGGCGTTCGGTGCCCAGACGGCAAAACTGACACCCTCGACGTCATCCAGCGTTTGCAGATGTGCACCGAGTTTTTCATATGGCCGCAAATGTGTACCTTCTGCCAGCAGCCAGATATCGAGTTCCTGCAACAGTGTGCCGAACCGGTACGGATCATCAATCACCTGGAGATTCTCGCCCCAGCGGACTTCCAGCTTGTAACGAAACGCATTTTTACGGCGCGGGATGAGGCCGACAAAGAAACCACGATCGTCATAACGACGCAGTTCCGCCACCTGTTTACCTTTTTCTACATCAATAACCCAGACCTGATCGGCATCCGGCAACAGGGCGCGCACTTCCAGCCCGGCGGCCACAGAATGCATACCCAAAAGAGAAAAAGGATCAGCGTAGTGGCCAGATATAATTTGATTAATGACGTGCTGATCGGGAAGTACAGACATGTATTTCGTCCTATGATTAATTAAATCAATAAATCCAATAAAATCATTCAGATATTCAATACGAAACGTGATTCCAGTGTGCTCCCCTTTTTATCGCCGATTTGTGATCCGGCTGTGTTTCAGTTTTGCCAAAAGGTGCGTGATGACGCTTACGCTCACAATTTCCAAATAAGTGCTTATTTCAGCTTCTCAAAGAGGCATAGCTCTTCTACTAAGCATAGACAAAGGTTCGAAAAATCAGTGTGAAGAAACCAAGGAATTTTTCGCAAAATGAAATTCAGAGAGTTGCGCTGGAAAAAGGCGGATAAACGGTGAAGTGATTGATGGCAGAGTTAAAAACGGGACACCGTGCTGGTGTCCCGCGGGAAATCATTACGAAGAAAACAGGGCAGTTTTCAACATAGCATCGGGTTACAGAAGAATACGCAACATACGGCGTAAAGGCTCTGCCGCGCCCCACAGCAACTGGTCACCGACGGTGAATGCAGACAGATATTGCGGGCCCATATTCAGTTTACGCAGACGGCCTACCGGCGTGCTCATGGTGCCGGTGACAGCCGCTGGCGTCAGCTCACGCATCGACAATTCGCGGTCATTGGGGATCACGCGAACCCAGTCGTTATGCGAAGCCAGCATCTGTTCGATTTCCGGAATCGACACGTCTTGTTTCAATTTCAGCGTGAAAGCCTGGCTGTGACAACGCAGTGCGCCGATACGAACACACAGGCCATCCACCGGAATAATGCTGGAAGTGCCGAGAATTTTGTTAGTTTCCGCCTGACCTTTCCATTCTTCTTTGGTCTGGCCGTTATCGAGCTGTTTGTCGATCCACGGGATCAGGCCGCCCGCCAGCGGAACACCGAAGTTATCGGTTGGCAGCGTGCCACTGCGGGTCAGCGCGGTCACTTTACGTTCGATGTCCAGAATGGCGGAAGCCGGGTTTTCCAGCTCTTTCGCCACGCTGTTATGCAGCATGCCCATCTGGGTCAGCAGTTCGCGCATGTGACGCGCACCACCGCCGGAGGCCGCCTGATATGTGGCGACAGAGGCCCATTCAATCAGGTCATGAGCAAACAGACCGCCGAGCGACATCAGCATCAGGCTGACGGTACAGTTACCGCCCACAAAGGTTTTAATGCCTTTGTCGATGCCCTGATGGATCACGGCGCTGTTCACCGGGTCGAGGATGATTATCGCGTCATCTTCCATTCTCAGAGAGGATGCTGCGTCAATCCAGTAGCCAGACCAACCGATTTCACGCAGCTTAGGATAGATTTCATTGGTATAATCGCCGCCCTGACAGGTGATGATAATGTCCAGCGCGCTCAGAGCGTCCAGATCATAGGCATCCTGCAAGGTTCCGGACTGACCCGTGAAAGAAGGCGCGGCCTGACCGTGCTGAGAGGTGGAGAAGAATACCGGACGGATAGCGTCGAAATCGCGTTCTTCAATCATGCGTTGCATGAGTACAGAACCGACCATCCCGCGCCAGCCAACGAAACCTACATTTTTCATAATATCTGTCCTGCCCTGAGGGTGATAACTGCTTAAAACGGCTTGAACGCGCATTTGCACTAAGTTAGTGCCTGTTTTGATGCACTGTGCCCCGTTAACGCGCTGGTCTACCACCTTACAAAATGTAGTAGAAGTGGCAAGTGAATTTAATCAATAGTGCAGCTTTTAATAGCAGCGCAACTTATAACAGGCATTTTTTCTGAGGTAGTCATGACCGAAATGATTTCAGCAACCATTTTGCTGTTTTTAATTATGGATCCGCTGGGCAACTTACCGATTTTTATGTCGGTTTTAAAACATCTCGACCCGAAACGTCGCCGGGTCGTGTTAATCCGCGAAATGCTGATCGCACTGATCCTGATGCTGATTTTCCTGTTCGCCGGGGAAAAAATCCTGTCATTCCTGAATTTACGTACCGAAACCGTGTCAATTTCCGGCGGTATTATCCTGTTCCTGATTGCCATCAAAATGATTTTCCCGTCGGAAGAGAAAAGCAGCAGTGGCCTGCCTGCCGGTGAAGAACCCTTCCTCGTACCGATGGCCATCCCGCTGGTTGCTGGTCCGTCGATTCTCGCGACGCTGATGCTGCTTTCGCACCAGTACCCGAATCAGATGAGTCATCTCACGCTGGCGCTGTTTATCGCCTGGGGCATGTCGATGGCGATCCTTCTGCTCTCAAACCTGTTTCTGCGCCTGCTCGGCGACAAAGGCGTCAGCGCCCTCGAACGCCTGATGGGTCTGATTCTGGTCATGCTCTCAACGCAGATGTTCCTCGATGGGATCAGAGCGTATTTGAAGATTTAGCAGGCAGAAGAAACGAAAAAGGCGAGCCGTCTGGCTCGCCTTTTTATGCTAACAATTTGTCGTCAGACGACCATCGACAACAGCAGACATCCCGCCAGACCGCACAGGGAAATGATGGTTTCCAGCACCGACCAGGATTTGAAGGTTTCGACAATGCTCAGGTTGAAATATTCCTTGAACAACCAGAATCCCGGATCGTTGACGTGCGAGAAAATCACGCTGCCGGACCCGACGGCGATCACCATCAACTCAGGGCTGACACCGGTGGTGGCGATCAGTGGTGCGGCGATACCGCCCGCAGTAATCGCTGCCACAGTAGCAGACCCCAACGCGATACGCAGAACCGCCGCAATGGACCAGGCCAGCAGGATTGGCGACAGAGTACTGCCGTGCATCAGGGCCGCGATGTATTTTTCAATACCGCTGTCCACCAGCACCTGTTTGAACGCCCCGCCACCGCCGATGATTAACAACATCATCGCGATAATTTTGATGGAGTCGGTCACGGTCGCCATTACATCTTCCATCTTACGGCCACGGTTCAGACCGAAGGTGAAGATAGCAATCAGCACCGCAATCAGCGTTGCCATCACCGGATCGCCGAAGAATTCAGCATACGCCAGCACCGGGTGGCCTTTCGGCAGGATCATTTCGCAAAGCGCGCGGAATGCCATCAGAATGACCGGTACCAGTGACGTCGCAACGCTGACGCCAAAGCCCGGCATCTCTTCTTCCGTGAAGGTTTTCGGGTTAAACAGACCTTCCGGCACCGGTTTGTCGATACCTTTCAGGAAGCGCGCATACACAGGACCGGCCAGAATAACGGTCGGCACCGCCAGCAGCGAACCAAACAGCAGCGTTTTACCCATATCCGCATGGAAAATCGTCGCAATCGCCGTCGGGCCAGGGTGCGGAGGCAGGAATCCGTGTGTGACGGATAACGCGGCCGCCATCGGAACGCCGACATACAGCAATGGCAAACGCGCCGCCGCGGCCACAGTGAAGACCAGTGGCAACATCAGCACGAAACCGACTTCATAGAACAGGGCAAACCCGACGATGAAACCGGTCAGCACAATCGCCCACTGAATGTGTTCGCGACCAAATTTTTCGATAAGCGTGGTCGCGATACGTTGTGCGCCACCGCAATCCGCCAGCATTTTACCGAGCATGGCACCGAAGCCCATGATCAGCGCAAGACTGCCAAGCGTCCCACCCACCCCGTTTTTGATCGAGGTGATGACTTTATCGACCGGCATTCCCTGCATAATCCCCACCGCCAGCGCGACAAGAATCAGTGCAATGAAGCCATTAAGCTTAAATCGGATCATAAGTAACAACAGCAGTGCGACACCCACCGCTACAATAACTAATGGCATATTCTTCCCCTCACGCTGTCACCCGGGTATGGCTAAAAACCGGGTGAAGCATTGTTTTAATTTTCAAGATGTTGTAGGAATTAACAGTGCTACGGGTACAGACCGCGACCGCTAAAACAGCAGTGCATTCCTTTGTGATATTAGTCACATCTCCATTTGTTACCGGTATCATGATACCGGTAACATGGTAATATTAGGACTCACTACACAGTCAAAATGTTCATTTTGGGATAGAGATCATACTTATGGCAGGACAAAGCATCATTCTGATGGGCGTGTCAGGCAGCGGTAAATCCACCGTCGGCGCGGCACTGGCCCGTGAAATTAACGCGAAATTTATCGACGGTGATGATCTTCATCCCCGCGCCAATATTCAAAAGATGGCCAGCGGCACGCCACTGAACGACGATGACCGCGCGCCGTGGTTATTGCGCCTCAACGACGCGGCTTACAGCCTGCGCCATAAAAATGAAACCGGCATCATTGTCTGTTCCGCACTGAAACGTCGCTACCGTGACGCCCTGCGTAAAGACAACGAAGGCATGGTATTCATCTACATGAAAGGCAGTTTTGAAGTGATCGCCGAGCGCCTGAAAGCGCGTGCCGGACATTTCATGCCGACCGATTTACTGCGCAGCCAGTTCGATGCGCTCGAAGAACCGGGCGAAGACGAACCGGATGTGTTGCGGGTGAATATCGACCATAAGTTTGAAGGTGTGGTAGATCGTTGTATCGCGGCTTTGAAGACGGTACAGAAGTAAGACTTTCTCCTCCCCCTGCGTGGACTGAACCCCTAAACTTGGACACCAGGTTAGTGCAGGGGGAACATTTGAGTCCGGTAATCTGCTGGACTCATTCCACCCAACTTCATCTTTATTCTATCGTGGTTATAGTAAGCGACATACGCTTCTATCGACTCAGCCAGTTTTTCCCTGCTCTCGAACTTATAACCGTGGAACATCTCCGTCTTCAACACCGCAAAAAAGCTTTCCATTGCGGCATTGTCATAGCAATTGCCTTTTCGCGACATGCTCTGTCTTATCCCTGCCTCTTTGAGCCTTTTTTGCCACGAAGGCATCCTATATTGCCAGCCCTGATCGCTATGTAGAATGGCTTTTTTTCTGACGTAACCTGATGTAAGTAAATCATTTAGCATCTTTTCAGTCAGCTCGAAAGTCGGCCGCGTACCTATACTCATCGCGATGATTTCTGCATTGTATAAATCCATGACCGGCGATAAATACAGTTTATCCCCGCCCACATTGAACTCGGTAACATCCGTCACCAGCTTTACCCCCGGTCCGGAGGCGTTAAATTTCCGTCTCAGCAGATTGGGCGCTGGCGCCATCCCGATATCGTCCTTATAACTCCGGTATTTTTTAGGCCGCACCCGCGCCTGTACATCCATTTCCCGCATCAGGCGGAACACCTTTTTATGATTGACCCGCACGCCCTGATTGCGCAGTTCTAACGTGACGCGGCGATAGCCATAGCACCGCTTATGGCGGATGGCCAGTTGCCCGATGGCGTCACATAACGTCACGTCATCCCCGGCTTGCTCCCGCGATTGCCACCAGTACCAGGTGCTTCGTGGCAACCTCGCAGATTTCAACAGATCCTGGAGACGGTGTTCTCCGATTAATGCCCTGATGGCGTGGATTTTTTCTTCCGTTCTGTTTTTGACTTCATCAGGGCGTCGAGCTTTTCGTTGTAAGCGCGTTCAGCACGCAGATAGCGCACCTCTTCCAGAAGCTCGGCAGGCGTCATGTCTTCAGGCTTTATCTCAGGTTTTTGCGTTTTCTGCGCCATGTTATTCCTCTCTTTCAGAGCTGGAAAAGCTGAGTTTTTAGCAGCCAGGATCCAGCGTTTGATTGTCTGATAATCAGCAATATTAAATCGGGCGGCGGCAGAACGCATAGAAAGATGTTCGCGAAGAGTCACATCCACGACATGAGCACGAAACTGTTCGGAATAGATGCGAGTCGCCTTACGAAAAGCCTGCTCACCGTGAAATTGATAGGCGGCAGTCCATGCACGAAGTGAGGATGCCGGAACCTGATATTTGCGGGCGGTAATTTTGAAGCCATCATGGCCGTCAAGATAGTGCCTGACGGCTATCATTTTGATTTGAAAATCGTACTTCATACTAAACTCCGAATGAGGATTAAAACGTCCAACATTCGGGGTTCAGTTCATGCGAAGGGGGAGGTCGGGAGGGGGTTTTAATGGCAGCGCTGTCATCCGCAAAACCCACCCCCCATCCCAGCCTTCCCCTCGTGAGAGGGGAAGGAGTAAAAGATCAGATGCTTCCACCCGCAGATATCGTAAACCCCACATCCACCATTCTCGGCACCACTTCTTCGCCGCGAAGTCTCGCCAGCAGGCGTTCGGCGGAGATTTGCCCCATTCTTTCGCGCGGTGTCAGCACGCTGGCGAGCGGTGGCTCCATCGCCTGTCCCATGTTGTGCCCATGAAAACCGGCAATCGCCATTTGTGAAGGGATTTTCAGCCCCTGACGCTGACATTCAAAGAATGCGCCCGCCGCGAGGTCATCGTTGGTGCAGAAAATACTGTCGATTTGTGGCCAGTCTTTTTGCGCCTGTCGCAGTAATTCCGCGCCGCCGCTGTAGCTGGAAGAACGGCTGGTCATCACACTGTAAGGCTCCAGCCCGGATTCACGCATCGCCTGCTCGTAACCCTGCTGTTTGATAATGGTACGTTCATCCTGCCGAGCGCCGAAATACACCACATGACGATGGCCGCGCGCGATAATTTGTTGCGTCATCTGTCGTGCGGCTTCGAAGTTGTTGAAGCCAACCGCCAGATCCACGCACGGCGACACGCAATCCATCATCTCCACCACCGGAATACCGGCCACTTCAATCATCTTCAGCGTTCGCGCCGTGTGATGGCGTTCGGACAAAATCAGCCCGTCGATATTGTAGGAAAGCAGTGAGGTCAGGCGCTGTTCTTCCCGCTCCTGGCTGTAGCCGTAGTGCGCCAGCATGGTCTGATAGCCGTGGATATCGGTCACGCTTTCGATGCCACGCAGCACTTCCGCAAACACCTGGTTGGTCAGCGACGGCAGCAGCACGCCGATGGCGCGGCTTTTTGCGTTGGAAAGAATGTCAGGGGCACGGTTGGGGATATAACCCAGCTCGTCGAGTGCCGCTGAAATCTTTTCCTGCAACGCGCCGGAAACCTGTTCAGGATTACGTAAATAACGGCTGACCGTCATTTTTGTGACGCCCACTTTGTCGGCAACATCCTGGAGTACGGGTCTTTTTTTCTTCATATTCATCAATGAGATGGTGCCGCTGAAAAGGTTAAGGGATCAGAGAGTGATGTTAGCAAACATTCGCGCAGGCGGATATCCGTTGCTGCGCGACATGAGAGATTTGTCAGGAAGGTAAAGAGAGCTGGCCGCGAACCGGCGCACTGACGCTGGCGGAAAACTGACCGGTCAGCAGCGCCATGGCTCGTTGCGCCAGTGTTTCCAGCGGATAGGCAATGGCCGGAACGGCAGAAACACCCGGCGGCAGCGTGCTGTCGAGGCTAAACACCATCACGTTTTCCGGCACCGCGCGCCCGCGTTGCATCAGCTGGCGAAGTGCGTCCTGCGCGGTGGCATCGTCCGGCACCAGCAACGCATTGAACGGCACGTTCTGCGCCAGCAGTTGCGTCAGCGCATCGGCCCCGCTGTGTACCAGCCGCCGGTCATAGGGCAACAGAAATTTCTCCAGCGCGAGGTGATATCCCTGAAGGATTTGTCCGGCGGTTTCATGACTCTCCGGATTGATCAGGGCAATCTGTCTGCGCCCTTGTTTCAGCACATACTGACAGGCGGTTTCGGCGGCAAAGCTGCGGTCAAAATGAATACTGCGCTCTGAATCCGCATCCAGACAGTCAATGGTGATGACGTTGTCGGGCAGTTTTGGCAGCGGAAAACGGGCGCCGATCACAATCATCGCATCGCACAATCCTCTGCCGATTTCGTCCACGGAATGCGTCAGGCTCGCCGCGTCGGTGGCAAAACGCAGCAGCAAATATTTCTGATTCAGCCGCAACTCTTTTTCCAGCGCGTGGAGATAACCGGTCGACTGATTGATGTTTTCGGTCGCGCAAATGACCCCGATACAACCGGTGGACTGCGTGGACAGCGACTGCGCAATCACACTCGGTTTGTATTGCAGTGTTTCAACCGCCTGCATCACAGCCAGGCGGCTTTCTTCTTTGACACCGCGGCTGCCACTCAGGACACGGGACACCGTCGCTTTCGACACCTTCGCCAGCCGCGAAACGTCGTTAATGTTTGCCATGTCTTTCCTTGCGTTAATCGAAACCGTTATTTTTAGACACCGCCGCGAACCATTCGCCGCTTTTCTTCACCGTACGCTTCTGCGTTTCCAGATCCAGCTGGATAAAACCATACCGGTTTTTATAGGCATTCATCCATGACCAGCAATCAATAAATGTCCACATGTGATAGCCGAGACAGCCGCTGCCTTCCTGCAACGCCCGGTGCAGCCACTTCAGGTGCCCGCTGACAAACTCGATGCGGTAATCATCCTCAATCCTGCCGTCCTTTTCGAAGCGCAGTTCATGCTCTACGCCCATGCCGTTTTCGGAAATGAAACAGCGCGGATTGCCGTAGTTTTCACGCAGATTAGTCAGGATATCGTAAATGCCTTGTTCGTAGATTTCCCAGCCACGGTGCGGGTTCATTTTGCGGCCCGGCATGACATAGTTATCGAAGAACCATTCCGGCATAAACGGACTTTCAGGATTGACCATACTGTCGCGGCACTGAATGCGGCGCGGCTGGTAATAGTTGATGCCGAGCAAATCTACCACACCCTGTTGCAGCAGCTCTTTGTCGCCCTGCTGGCAGGCCGGAAGCTGATGGTGCTTTTTCAGCAGTTCCACCAGTTCCTGCGGATATTCACCGCGCAGCGCCGGGTCGAGGAAACTGCGGTTAAACATCAGGTCCGCAATGTTAGCGGCTTTCAGGTCAGCCGGATTCTGTGACCGCGGGTAAGACGGCGTCAGGTTGAGGATAATGCCGATTTCGCCGCTGAGATGGCGGGCACGGTAGGCTTTTACCGCCAGCGAATGCGCCAGCATGGTGTGATACGCCACGGTGGCCGCGCGTTTGAAATCCACCACGTTCGGGTAATGGAAATCATACAGATAGCCGCCTTCCACCGGCACCACCGGTTCGTTGAAGGTGAACCAGTGCTTCACACGGTCACCGAACAGTTCAAAACAGGTATCGGCATATTTTGCATAAGCCTGCACCACCTCGCGGTTTTCCCAGCCGCCGATTTCCTGCATCGCCATCGGCATATCGAAGTGGAACAAATTGATAAACGGCTGCACACCCTGCGCCAGCATTTCGTCGATCACCTGATTATAAAAAGTGACCGCTTCCTGATTGACGTCGCCGCGTCCGTTGGGAATTAAACGCGCCCAGGAAATCGACGTACGAAACGTGTTGTGGTTCAGCTGTTTCAGCAGCGCGATATCTTCGCGCCAGTTTTTATAAAACGTCGATGTATCCTGCGGGCCGACGTCGTTGTGAAAACGTGTCGGCTGCTGTGAATACCAGTGATCCCATACCGTCGCGCTTTTGCCGTGGCTCAGTGTTTCACCTTCCGTCTGCGGCGCTGAGCTGGCACTGCCCCACCAGAATTCTTTTGGAAATGCGTATTTCATCGTGATCCTCGCTGTCCGTTAGCTTTACGTTTTTAACTGTGAATGGTTAAGAATTCGCCGGCACGGCATTGCCCGCCGTCTGTGCCGTGGCTTTTTCCGCTTCCTGTTTCAGCAACGTACGTTCATAGGCTTTCAGGAACGGGTAATACATTACGGCTGATAACACCATACAGAACAGGCACATAATTACCGGGCTGAATGCCCAGTTTGCGGCCCATGACGCACCAATCGGCGCGGGAGTGGTCCAGGGTGTGAGCGAGACCACCTGCGCGACCCAGCCCAGTTTTGTGGCGGTGTAAGCAAAAATAGCGTTCAGCATCGGCACCAGCGTAAACGGCAGGAAGAACACCGGATTCATGATAATCGGCGTGCCGAACAGGATCGGTTCGTTGATGTTGAAGAAGCTCGGCACTACCCCCATCCGGCCAATAGTGCGCAGATGCACGGCCTTACTGCACAGCAATAAAATCGCCAGCGGTAAGGTCGACCCCACGCCTCCAATCAACAGATAGTGATCCCAGAATCCTTGCAGGTAAATGTGTGGCAATGGCGCACCGGCCTGCAACGCCGTCTGATTGAGCGCCAGATTGGTCATCCAGAACGGGTTCATGATGCCGGTGACGATCAGCGCGCCATGGATCCCCGCAAACCACAGCACCTGACAGATAAACACTGAAATTAAAATCGCCGGCAGGGAATCCGAGGCAGACACCAGCGGTGCCAGCAAATGCATGATGGCTTCCGGAATAATCATGCCGGTGGTGGACTGAATAAACAGGTTCAGCGGATGGAGCGTGGCGACAATCACCACCACCGGGATCAGAATCTCAAACGAGCGCGCCACGCCGGTCGGCACTTCTTTCGGCAGGCGGATGGTGATGTTGCGGCGTTTAAGCAACGCATACACTTCAGCGGCATAAATCGCCGTCAGAATGGCGGTGAAGATGCCTTCGCCGGAGAAATATTGGGTGGAGATTTGTTTATCGTGATACGGCGCGGCCACCAGCAGAAAAGCCATAAACGCCAGCAAACCGGTCATGATCGGATCGAGTTTGTAGTGCTTACCGAGGCTCGCACCAATGCCCACCGAAATAAAGAACGTCATGACGCCCATGCTCAGATACCACGGCAACATCAGTTGTTCGCGGTATTTCAGCGACAGATCCAGCCAGCCGCGCGCGAATCCCAGGGTGGTGTCCGGCGAGAAAGGCGGGAAGATGAAGACCAGCATAAAGGAGCCGATAATCATAAATGGCAGCGCCGCGATAAAGCCGTCGCGGATGGCAATGACATGCCGCTGTTGCCCGACGCTGCCCGCCAGTGGCGTGATGTGTTTTTCGATGACGTTAACCATCGCCTGATAAAGGCCACTCATACGCGGCTTCCTTCCTGTGCGATCAGGCCGAAGGCGAAGTCGAGCACGTTATCGCCGCGCTGCATGCCATAATCCATCATGTTGATGGTTTCGACCGGAATGTTGAATTCTGCCGCTCTGGCCGACAAATCAGCCTGCATGTAACGCACCTGCGGCCCGAGCAGCACCACCTGATAATCGCGGAATTTTTCGTCAAACTCGCTGGCACCGAATGCGTCAATCTGCACTTCTTCCCCGCGTTCCGCGGCCACTTCTTTCATCTTGCGCACCAACAAACTGGTCGACATCCCCGCCGAACAACAAAGCATGATTCTTTTCATTTTGCTTCACTCCAGAATGATTAATATTTCTGCCCGTTTTAGCCTGCCGGAGGTATTTGAGGCTTTATGGAAACCGGTTTCCATGGCTTCCGGGGAAATGTGCGAACCTGTTCATAAAATTTCGCACCGATTGTGCGGCAATGTGAAACATTTCACACTTTTGATAAATGTCATTCGCGCAGGAAAGAAGACAAGCTAAAGGGAAAAACACATAACAATTATCACCGGAGCATGAAATAGCGCATCAAGAAAATATTTTGGGTTATCAAAAATAAAAACCAAATCCAATGAATATCATTGACTGCGTTCTGTTAAAAAGTGATATCGAATGATTTTATCCACTGAAGATTAATAAATACACTGCCCGGCAATTACCGCTTATTATCTGTAAGGAATGCCCGATGCCGGGGTTTATATACCGTCATATCATACGATTTATTCTGCTGATACTTTGCCTGCCTGATATATTCATCATGAGTGCCAGTGCGGCGAATTACACCGCGCCACTGATTCTGACAAATGATCATAATGCCTCGTCGCCGAAATTGCTGAAAAAAGTCAGTGCAGGCGCGTTCGATTATTACCTGTATAAAGGCGGCAAGACCTCGCCGAAAGACAGGTATTTACGCACTTATCCGGAGCCGGTGCCGCTGCCGGAACCGGAAGCGGTGCCTGATCTGAATCCGGCACCAGAACCCACACCGCAACCGATACCTAAACCGGTGATCGCCTACCGGACGGATATCGTGGGTTACATTGCCGCACCTTTCCTTAACCGGCAGTACGGCTTTAACTCAATGGGGTCTTATCACGAACGTACCGGCGCCAGCGTCAAACACACTCAGGATGGCGCATGGGCACGCGTCGGCGGAACACATGATAATTACGATATCGGACACTTCAGTTTTGACAGCGATATTCGTTATGTGCAGATCGGCAAGGATTTGTATCAGGATGCCACCCCGCGTGGCAACGACGTGCACGCCGGTGTGATGATTACGCTGGGCGATCAAAAAACGAATACCTCGGACAGCGCCCGCGGTCTGGTCGGTGGATCCGCCGACACCGGGGATATCTCCACCGATGCTTACGGCATTGGCGGTTATTACACCCTGAAAACCCATGAGGGTGCGTATCTGGATTTCGTCGGGCAATACACCGCTTACCGCACCGATTTTCACAGTGAAAGCGACGCCAGCCAGGATGGCTACAGTGTGGCGTTTTCAGCCGAAGGCGGCATCCCGTTTGCGATAACCCAAAGCTGGAGGCTCGAACCTCAGACGCAGGTGATTTATCAGTATCTGCACATGAAAGGGTTCAGTGACGGTATAGCCTCGGTGGAAAAAACGACTGACAGCAGCGTGCAGGCACGGGCCGGTCTGCGGCTTTCTCATCTGCCGCAAATAGATCAGCCCAACATTACGCCGTACCTGAACCTTGATGCGGTAACGACTTTCAGCGATGCGCCCGCCGTCACCATCGGCAGCACTGAGATTTCACCTGACTTCACGCAAAGCGCCTGGAAAGCAGGCGGCGGGATCACCGCACCGCTGAGCAGAAATTCATCGTTTTACACCAGCGTAAATTATCAGCGTGGCTTTGACGGCAAACAGGAAGGTTACCGGGGCAATATCGGTATTAATGTCAGCTTCAAATGACGAATGAATGATGCAAAAAAGGCGATGCCGGAGCACCGCCTTTTGCTTTTGACTTCCCCATTATCAGACTGGCGGCAGATCGAACAGCAGGATTTCGCTGTCTTCATCCGCGTGAACGGACAGCGCCGTTTCATCCCAGATCGCCAGCGCATCACTCGGGCCGGCTTTCTGGCCGTTAATGGAAACCGTGCCTTTAACGACCTGGATCCACACACGGCGTTCAGCCTGAATCTGATATACAGACTGTTCGTCTTTTTTCAGCGCCCAGCGGGACAATTCCATATCCTGGAAGACTTTCAGCGAGCCATCGCGGGCATCAGGGGAAAGCACTAACTGACGGCCCTGCGGCGCATCGAACATGCGCTGTTCGTAACGCGGTTCCAGCCCTTTCTGATTTGGAATAATCCAGATCTGATACAGGTGCAGTTTACGGTCACTGTTACCGTTGTACTCCGAGTGCGTCACCCCGGTACCGGCGCTCATAATCTGGAACTCACCGGCCTGGATTTGTTCTTTATTGCCCATGCTGTCCTGATGCTCCACCGTGCCTTCCAGCACATAGGTCAGAATTTCCATGTCTTTATGCGGATGCTTACCAAATCCCTGCCCTGCATCGATAAAGTCTTCATTGATCACCCGCAGTGCGGAGAATCCCATGAATTGCGCATCGTAATAATCGGCGAAAGAGAAGGTATGCCAGCTTTCCAGCCAGCCGTGACTGGCGTGACCGCGTTCTTGTGCCTGACGTAAATAGATCATGTTCAACTCTCCTCAATGTTTTCTCTAGTCTAGTCAACGGCTGAGAATAAGAAAGCGTAAAAACTTCACCCCTCTGTTCAAAAAATATGAACAAATGCAGGTGACTCAATCCAAAGGATTTGAGAAAGGGGTGAGGCGAATTGTTCTCATATAATTTGCTTAATTACCCATCCGTACAATACTCAAAGAGCAAACTCCTTAAGGGAAATTAATGTGACATCTGTTCCCGGAAATTATCATGATTAACCGCCGCGAGTTGATCGCGGGGATCACCGGTGGTGTAGTGTCGGCGGGATTATTTAAATCTGTTGAAATTAATCCGGATAAAATGATTTGCGCGGGCAATATTATGGCGTTAAGAAACCTCTCTGCGCCTGCTGACAGGACCTGCGCGGTGGTTTTTGGCTATCACTTTGCCGGAGATGGTGCGCCAAAGCTGGTTTACTGGGATGCGAACAGTGAGAGAGAGGCCAATCAGGGCACCGTGATTTCCTCTTTAAAAACCGCTAAAGGCCGCTGGCTGCAATTACATAACGGCGTTATGGATTTTCGTCAGTTTGGTATAGTTAACCGACAGAATGCTGCGGATGCTGCACTGAAGGCGATGGTAAGTGATCCACTGATTCACCGGATTGAAGCGCATACCTCGCTAAATTTCATATCACGCCACCGCTTTAACCGTTCGAATATCACCCTTGATTTTAATGGCCAGACAGTAACCGCGACGGGGCTGGAAATCCTGGCAGAGCCCAAAGACAACTATCTTTCGGCTATTTTCTCTTTCAGGGGCCTGGCTGAAGAGCAAACATCAGTATCCGTTCTCAGGGATCCTTTACCATTACTATCAGAAATCTATCCGGTAGAGGACAGTGATTTATATCCTGTCGGTCAGTGGTATTGCCTGGCATCTGACAAAATATCCGGCCACTGGGAACGAAAAATACAACGACTGGTACAGGTGACTGAACGCATTGATGAAACGCACATCCGGCTTAATTACAGAAGCGGCTGGGCGCTGGAAGCACAAAGTCAGTTGCACTGGCGCAAAGTCACGCCGGTTAACAATGTCTGTATCCAAAATATGTATTATTTCGCAGAGGGACAGTTGGCCAATAGCAGTTCTCAGCCGGTCGCTTTCGAATATGCCATTTATTGCGATGTCCTGAACGTTCATGCGCAGGGGACATTCTGGTCAGTCATTTTCCGCCGCTGGAATACCTTCTTTCGCACCGAACAATGCTCACTGACGAATCCGCCTTCGGTTTCCTGGGGCGGCGCAGGCTATCTGACCCAGCAAATTTACTGTCAGTATGGTGCGATTACCGACTGTACGGCATCCAATGCCCGGCATCTTAACGATTTCACCGCCTGCTCTTCCTGCGTCGTGCATAACTGTCACAGCAACGGTGACAGCTCCGGCGCCTTCGTGACGCACGGTCAGTATGAACATGACCTGCGCTTTACCGCCAATTCCGGCATTCTGACGCTGGCTAATTCAGGTGAAAGCTGGGGCCAGTCGGCGGCACGTATTGTCGTCAGCCAGCACCGTTGTTCCATGCTGACAGCCGATACTCACGTTACCGATCTGACATTAACGGATGTCTGTATTTACCGGAATGTGGAACAGGAAAATCTCGGTATATTACGTCTTAATTGCGACGGACTGACCGTGCAAAACTGCAGCCTTAGCGGCGAACTGACGTTAGTGCAAAACAGTCAGGGCAGCATTAAAATGAATGTATTTGAAAACTGCGGGTTTGTGCTGGATCCGCGTCATGATTCCACTATCAGTAATCTGGCACCGGACGACCCGTTTATTGTTTCCCATCCGGCGGCCGAAGCCCGGAACTCCATTAATGGCCGTTCACTGCTGTATTTTTCCCATTGCCAGTTCAAAGGCACGGATAAAGATGTCTCGCTGTTAATCAAAAATAAAGAAATTAACTTTAACGCCTGCCGTCTTGAAAATGTGTCTCTTATTTTAACCGCAGATCACCCTCAGAAAATCGTTATTAATGGTGATTCCACGCTGGCCGGAGATGAGGCCGCCGGACCTTTACTTTCACGCACCGGCGAACATCCTGTGACCTGGCGGTTAGGCCCCCTGCAAAGTGAAGTGACCGGTGACAATCAGCTTCATATTCAAATTACCACCGGTATTAATCATTATCACGCGCATCACGTGACATTCACGCACGGTAAGCGATTATTCACAGATAAGGCATTTTCCCGTCCGTCTTATTTTATTGAACAGAACAATATTATGATAAATACCGCATCTGTTGTGCCAGCCAGTACAGGGCCGCATATTGTGGTTGAAAATACGGAGATATAACAAAATAAAGTGGCTCACCTCTGAGCCTTAAAAGGATTCACCCATGAAAACGTTCAATTCTGTATCCGCACTGAAGAATCATAAAATACGTCTGGATCATAATGTCTTCGTTAATGGTTATTTTCAGGCCGGTGACGGCGGCGGTGGTCATTATCACTGGGACAAAAACTGCGTTCTGCCCGCCAATAACGGCACAGTCATCCGTTCTGACCACTCGGACACTGGACGCTGGCTGCTTATCCATCAGGGCGTGGGCGATTTCCGCACTTTCGGTATTCTCAATGCTGATCAACCCGCCGACGATGCGCTGGATGCCTTAGTCAATGACCCGGCCATCAGTCAGATCTTCGCTTTTTCAGATTTGCTCTTTCAGCGCCGCCATCGCTTCTCACGCTCAGACATCACCCTGGATTTCCAGAACTACCGGGTTTTCACTGCGGGCATTGCCAGCGCACCGGTCAATGACCCGTTTGCCGCCGTGCTGTTTTTCCAGGGCACCGTCACCGGCACGCCTGTCACCTTCACGCTGACGGAAACGTTACAGGAGCAAACAGATATTTTCCCGGTAACGGATCCGTCAGTTTTTCAGGTGGGCGACTGGTATGCGGTTCAGGTAGCGGCGGTAAAAGGCGCGGCAGAACGGGAGCTGCAAAAGCTGGTGGAAATCATCGCCATTCCTGACAGCACACATATTCAGATTGGCTATTATAACGGCTGGGAACTGCTGGCCGGCAGGGTAATCAGCTGGCAGAAAGTCGAGCCGGTCAAATTCGTCACCATCAAAAATATGCAGTTTTTTGGGGCGGGTGCTGATCAGATCACCGGCAGCCATCCGGTAGCGTTTGAATACGCGGTGTATGCCAACGTCGCAGGTATCCATTCGACAGGCTCGTTCTGGCCGGTGGTGATGCGCCGCTGGAATACCCATTATCTTACGCAGCAATGTTCCCTCACCAATCCGCCTAACACTGCCTTTGGCGGTGCCGGATATCTGACGCAGCAAATCTATTGTCTTTACGGTCATGTCAGTGATTGCAGCGTCGCCAACGCGCGGCATTTAAATGATTTCACGGCATCGGCATATTGCCTGGTTGAAAATTGTCACGCCAGCGGGCAGAGCGCGGAAAAAGGCCCGTTCGTGACCCACGGTCAGTACGAACATGATCTTACCTATACCGGCAACTCCGGCCTGATGACCTTTGCCAATTCCGGTGCCACCTGGGGAGGCAGCGCCAAACGTATCAATGTGCGTAAGCACGTCTGCCCGTGGTTTGTCGCACGCACCGGCGTGAGTGAACTGACACTGGAAGATCTGGTGGTGATTGCCAGCGACACTATCCCGCAGTCGGGGATGTTGTGGGTCAATGCTGACGGTTTGCAGATGACCGGCTGTACCGCCGATCGCACACTGATTATCAGTCAGGCATCGCAACGCGCTGCGCGCCCGAACCTCATCCGTCAGTGCCAGTTTTCCCTGCAGGAGGACGGCGCGCCCGTGGTACGAAGCAACGTCACTGCCGACATTACATTTACCGATACGGTGTTTAACGACATCAACGGGCATGCATTTGACAGCACCGCGCCGCTGAATTTTGTCCGTTGTACGTTTAATGCCACCCCGGAATTTGCCCCGCTCACCCTGAAATCCTCCACGCTGTCGGTTCAGGCTTCGCAGTTTAATCAGGTTGGCTTCACGCTTTCCGGCACAGAGCCAAAGCAAATCGATATCCTTTCCTCGACGCTGACGCAGGCAACATTGGATTTCACCGCTTTCACCGCCCAACCCGCCGGTTCACTGATGTTTCTCAACAACCGCTTATCCGGCAGCGCCGTCATTGCACAGCCTCCCGCCGGAGAACGGGTGATATGGCAGCAGAATGTGATTCTTGCCTGAGAGGAAAACCCGTTCGTGAGGCATCAAAGTTACGTAGTTTATCTGGCTGCTATTATCTGGAAGGTATCGAATGTTGTTGCCCGCGTCCAAAGTGGGGAAATAAGAACGCATGCTGATATGCCTTAAGCTGCATTTCAACGCGTTTTGGACGGGTTTTTAACCTCAGCAAAGACGCGGCCTCAGTTCCGAAAATCCTGCCGTAATCATTGCCAATAAAGATTATGCTCTATAAAAAACCCGCTTTTAAGCGCGGGTTTTTTATTTCACCATCCGTACTGGATACGTCCAGCGCTAAATATTGGTGCTTCATAGTTATTCGTCACATCACGTACCCGATATATCTTCCAGGTTCCCGCCTCTTTACGCACGAAAACTTCTAAAAGCAATAACTCCTCTTCCGGCGCTCCGCCTAACCACACATTAATCACTTTCCCACCCATCAGATCGTGTGCTTCGCCAACTTTTAATGCTGGGATCCACGCCGCATCATAATCCTGCGTATAAGTGAAATAATCTGACCCAAGAAGTTCTTGTTCAGGGATTTTATAAATCATCCCCAGCTGCTTAAGGGTTTCCCCTGCAATATATTTTTTCATCACAGCTGAATCATATTTGGGTGGAGGTGTATCACCCGCAAAGGTGGTGAGGTAGAAGCCGTAAAACTCTTTTACTTGCTGCCCTGCCTGCTGATTTGTATTTGCGCTGCATGCAGCCAGTAAGCTAACGGCAAGAATAATGAATATCCGCATCAGTCTTTCCGGTAGATTTTGTATGATGGTTGTGCCGCCCGATAACCGGGGCCAGGGTACATGCTCCGCTGCCTGAAATCAGAAAACCATGTTGTCCCGTCAAAAATCGTCATGTGCCCCGACTGATTACCGCCAGGATGCGGCTGAATAACTGCAACATCCCCCGCAATTAATGTTGAGCCTGGCGGAACCGCCCTAAATCCCGCACGTTCTAAATTCCCCCCATAATCTTTTGCATGACGGGTATTACCTATATCCACGCCCCCTGCTTCTATAGCTCTTCGCGTATACTCCGCACAACGACTCTGCGAAGATGCTCCCGCATGCGTTCTCGCGTAAGAAACGGCTGTTTCTCTGTTCCATGCCATATAATTTACTTTCCTTTTTCCATCTGAAATTAATAAAAAATAGCGGAGGTTATTGAGTGAGATTAGCCCCCGGCTTGTCCCCTCAATAACCTCCGCTATGATATTAAGTCCTTATTTGATTCTAATTCTGGGTGCCGTTACACACAAAATGATTCAGTAAACTGAACGACTCATGCAAAGAGATAAAGGACGTTTTTCAAAATATGAAGAAAAAAAAAGCCAGCGCATAAGGCTGGCTAAGTAATACTGGAAGCAATGTGAGCAATGTCGTGCATTCATGGGGACCCGTTTGACCTTGGTGTGAGGCCATCCCCGGAACGCATGGCAATAATAATCATTATCATTCGCACTTGTAAAGCATTATTTTTCAACCAACATTCGATTGACACTTTTCTTAATCCTGATAAATCTGGTGGATATTCAAACGGTAACCACAATAAGAGGAGTGTCGCCATGAGCGAAATAGTCATTCGTCACGCTGAAGCCGCAGATGCAGAGGCGCTTCAACACCTATACGCTCAGGTTCCTGTTTACAGCGACACGCTACAACTCCCTTATCCACCTGCCACGCTATGGGAAGACAGGCTTGCGAACGCCTCGCCGGGCCGGTTCGCGCTGGTAGCCTGTATCGACGGCAAACTGGTGGGCAATCTCACCCTGATGGTTGAACAGCCGTGGCGACGCCGCCATGTGGCCACTTTCGGCATTGGGGTGGCTACGCAATTTCAGGGAAGAGGTGTCGGCAGCAAGCTGATGGCCGCCGCCCTGGAGTTATGTGACAAATGGCTGCAGGTGATCCGCGTCGAGCTGACGGTTTATGCCGATAATGATGCTGCAATCGGGCTGTACAAAAAGTTCGGTTTCAGCGTTGAAGGCCTCAGCCCGAGCTACGCAATGCGTGACGGCGAGCTGGTGGATACGTTGCATATGGGTCGCATACGTGGCGTCCGGCAACCGGTTTAATCGGCACTGACAGAGGCGCTGGTTTCAGACGAAGGCTGACGTAACAGCAACCGGACGACCAGCGCCATCGCTATCAGCACCAGCAGTGCCGAACCCAGATATATCGCATCAATTCCGGCCTGCGCCATCAGCACACCGGCCAGCGGGCCGGTAATTCCCAGCGATAAATCGAGAAACGCCGAATAGGTTGCCAGCGCACTGCCCTGATTTTCCTGCGGTAATTTTTTCACCGCCACCACGCCCAGCGCCGGATAGACCAGCGAGAAGCCCACGCCGGTAATGAAAGCACCGGCCATCGCGGCCCACGCCGCCGGGGCGAAAAACACCATAATCAGCCCGGCAATTTCCACCACAAAACACGCCAGCGCCACGCGCAAACCGCCAAAACGGCTGATGCTGTCAGGTAATAACAGCCGCATGCCGACAAACGCCAGGCTGAAAAATGTCAGGGAAAATGCCGCGCCCGACCAGCCTTTCGCGGCGTAAAACAGCGTGATGAAGGTGGCAATCACACCAAACCCGGTGGAGGCCAGCGCCAGCATCATGCCGTAAGGCAATATTTTCCCCAGCACCTGGCGGAACGGGATTTGCGCCGGGGATTTTGTGACCACCGGCGGCTTGCGCCACGCGGTGAGGAGCGACGTCAGCGCCACCAGAATGATGCACACCGACAGCAATGTCAGGCCGCCAACACTGAAAATCAGTACGCCGAGCGGCGCGCCAATCGCCATCGCGCCGTACGTCACGACCCCGCTCCATGAAATCACTTTGCCGATATGCAGGGAACCGACCACACTGATGCCCCACAGCGTCGACCCGGTTCCGGCAAAACTTTGCCCGACACCGAGCATCACGCGCCCGAGACATAACCATGCCAGGCTGAGCGCCGGTGCGGCGTCAAATCCCAGCGCCAGCAGATAAAATACGCCGCTGAGCAGACAGCCGCTCAACCCGAACATCACGACCTTTTTTGGTCCGACTTTATCCGCATAGCGCCCGGCATAGGGCCGGCTCATCAGCGTCGCGAAATATTGCAGGCTGATCACCAGTCCCGCCCAGAAAGCGCTGTAGCCAAGATGCTCATGGACATAACCCGGCAGGATCGCCAGCGGCAGGCCGATGGTCAGATAGTTGGCAAAATTGAACACCAGAATGGAGAGAATACGCAGCGTGGTCTTTGAGGGACTGGCAGAGGCCAGATCGGGCGCAGCAGGTTCAGGCATGGAAATCAGCGTCTCACGAAAGAAGGTTCAGGCGTGTTACGAAGCCGTAAATGAGTCTTTGACTTTATTAGTAATGGCTTCCTTTCGCAACAAATTGAACCGCTGTTTTACTCAGTCTTCCCCGTACTGCCATTAAAGTGACACATCACTGTCATGCGCGCTGATTATGGTCGTGAGACTTCAACCGGAGGACATCCTATGTTCAGCATGGATACCCTGTTTCAGGATCTCGACCCGCAGCAGAAAACCCCTTCCTGGCAACGCCGTCTGTTAAAAATCCTGTTCCGCGAAAAAGAATTTCATCGTTTTGCCGATCAGTATCCGCACCTGAAAGGCATTGATATGGCCGAGCAGGTGCTTGAGCATTTTAATATCCGCTGTGAACTGACCGAGCGCGACCGGGAGCAGATCCCGAGCTACGGCCCGGTGGTTATCGTGGCGAATCATCCGATTGGCACACTGGACGGGCTGGCGATATTGCATGCGGTGGCATCGGTGCGTCCGGATGTCAAAGTGGTGGCGAATCAGTTGCTGTCGCTGGTGTCCTCGCTCGGCAGCCTGATGATCCCGGTGGATAATATGGGCAACCGCACGCGGCGTAATCAGGTCACCCAGATGCAGGAACATCTGGAAAATCAGGGCGTGCTGATTGTGTTTCCGGCGGGCGAAGTCTCGCGCATGAGTTCAAAAGGCGTGCGCGACGGAAAATGGCACACCGGTTTTATCCGTCTCGCCGCCAAAGCCCGTGCGCCGGTGGTGCCGGTGCATATCAGCGGCAGCAACAGCGTGCTGTTTTATCTCAGTTCCATGATTTACCGCCCGCTCAGTACGCTTTTACTGGTACATGAAATGTTCGGCCAGCGCGGCAACAGCCTGACGCTTAAAATCGGTGCGCGCATTCCGTATACCAGCTGGCACGACGGACAAATGCAGGCGGGCGATCTGGCGGCGCGTTTTCGTAAACATCTTTACCGCCTCGGCGCGGGCAAGCCGGGACTGTTTCATACCGAAACGTCCATTGCCCGGGCGGAAAACCGTGCGGTACTGAAGCACGCGCTGGAGGCCAGCGAAGTGTTGGGCAAAACGCCGGATGGCAAAATGATTTACCTGTACCGCCGCCACGGCGAAGACACTGTACCAATTTTGCGCGAGCTGGGGCGTTTGCGCGAAATCGCCTTCCGCGCCGTGGGCGAAGGCAGCGGACGCCGCCGTGATCTCGACGGCTACGATGACGATTATTATCACCTGGTTTTATGGGATCCGCAGGCGCTGGAAATCGTCGGCGCTTACCGGTTCATCCCGACCGCAGAACAAGTCGCCAGCAAAGGGCTGAACGGGATCTACAGCCAGAGCCTGTTTCAATACGGCCATCAGATGGACCCGATTCTGGCGCAGGGCATCGAACTCGGGCGCAGCTTTATTCAGCCCGCCTACTGGGGCAAACGCGGGCTGGATTATCTGTGGCTCGGTATCGGCGCGTATCTGGCGAAATATCCGCAGACACGCTATCTGTTCGGACCGGTATCGATTTCCGGCGGAATGCCGCTGCCCGCCCGTGATTTGCTGGTGGCGTTCTACCGCCTGTATTTCTCCCCGGCATTACCGCTGGCGACGTCACGACGCCCGTATCCGGCTTCGCTGCCCGACGTGTTGGCCCAGTTTTGCGGCGATGATTATCAGGAAGATTTGCAGCGCCTGAAACGCCTGCTGGCGAATCTGGGGTGCAGCATTCCGGCGCTGTATAAACAATATTCCGAGCTTTGCGAAACCGGCGGCGTGCAGTTTATTGATTTCGGCAGCGACCCGGACTTCAATCACTGCATCGACGGACTGGTGCTGGTGGATCTCAGCCAGCTAAAACCGGCGAAGTTTGAGCGGTATATTGCCGTGCATCAGGCAGAATAGATCACCGGGCTTCTCCCCATTTAACGGGGGAGAAGAAAAGCGTCTCTTTCCCGCAGGTTCCCTTATAATCATCCGCCATGGCCATTTTCAGCAGTAAATCATGACCCATGTAATTGCTCCAGTTGAAGGAATTCTGTAAAACCACTACCGCATTTTTATGCTTTTTATCGAAGCCAATATAACTGGAATAGCCGCCGATATAGCCGACCTGATAAGTAATAACCTGATCATCTTTATAATCCGTGACCCAGGCGATATTCGCTGCTTCTATTTTTCGCTGGAAATAGATTTTTTCCGTCACCTGAATGGCGGCATTGAGATCGCCAGGCTGCGAATCATCAATATGTGCCCGCAGATATTTCAGCAAATCGTCGGCATTGCTGTAAAGGCTGGCCGCCGCCACCATATTGTTCGAGAAATGCCAGTCGGGGACGACCTCGCCACGGCGGATAAGTTTAGGTTGATCCCCCGCATGACCAATCGCACGATACGGATAGGCTTTTAACTGGCTGGCATGAAAACTGGTGTTACCCATTTTTAAGGAATCAAAGATAAAGGCATAAGATAATTGCTGGATATCTTCACCGGTTTTTAATTTCAGAATATAACCGAGCAGTGCATACCCTAAATTAGAATATTGCGGCACATGTAATAAGGGCCTTTTAAAGGACGACAGGTCACCGACCACAGCATCGCTGTCCAGTTCATGATAGAAGTTGTCGCCGGTATATAAATACCTGAGAAAACTTTCCAGCATATTTTTGGTCATGTTTTGTCGGGGCAATCCGGAGGTGTGCGTCGCCAGTTGCAGCAGGGTGATATTTTTGGCGTCTTCGCTCAGCGGGATATTTTTTGGTAGTAAATCTGTCAGTTTGTCATCCCACTTTAGTTGACCTTTATCGACCAGCCCCGCCACTACTTCCCCCGTCACACCTTTACTGACCGAACCGAGCGCAAACAACGTTTCGCCATCAATCTTGTAGCCGTTCACCGCATTGGTATAGCCATAACCCCAGGTTCTGGCCGGGCCGTTATTTCTGATAATCCCGACCGCCATGCCGCTGGATTTTTCTTTGTGCAGATATCGCTGCGCGACGCTATCCACCATGTCGTCAGGATTTTGGCTACAGGCAAACTGCTTCACTTCGTGAGGATTTTCCTCCACCTGCATTTCGGAAAGTGTACCGCACGATGTCAGAAGCAGTGGAAGCATGATGCTTAAGCCCGAAAACCGTCCCGTAGTTCTTTTCATTTTGTTGATTTATAAAGATAAATAGCACGGTGACAATTATGCATAAACATCAGGTGACCTTGTGACAGAGAAAGAGACATGCCGGATGGCCCGGTGCAGGCCGCAGACTGTGTTATTTCTTCGCGCTTTTCAATGAGAAATTGCCGTGTTCGTATTATTGGGTTTTACGCGTAGACTGCCCAACCTCACAAACCGCTATGATTATCCCGTACGCCCACAGGCGGCATTAGAACATCTGGACAGATAAACGCGACAAGCCGCTAGCCTGCTTATGCAACCCAGCGGTTATTCCACGAATCTTTAAAGATAATATTGCCCTCGCAACACTTCCACGTAATAACTTCATAGCGCATTTGGATTGTTTCAAAATGCGTTCCCGTCTGACCGCCTTGATATAGGTTCGGCGTAATAGAAGTTATTTTTACATTTTCCAGAATTATATTAAAATACTCGAATTCGATGCCTGCATCTAAAATCTGGTACATCTTAAACGGGTGATCCATTTTCATCAGTTAACCATAAATATGCTGGATTTGACATTTTACATCCTTATAATTTAAGCGACTGTATTAATCACATGGAAATTTTTTGTCTAAAAATTTTGCCACAAGATAAACAAAAGCGTTGAGAGTAAAAATAGAAATTAACCTCATTGTCCATGTCTCAAAATGGAAAATGAAATAGAAAGACAGCCACACAGCCATCGAACCGGCAAACGCGCCTAGTGAGCCTTTAATGAACCCCATGAGATCCACTCAATTTTGATTCAACACGTTCCAGTATGTTATCAAATGCTGGCATTCCCGGTTGTCGTCTTACGATCAGAGCATCCACAAAGGGCTTGAGTGCCGGTTCAAACATAAGTTAGATCACCAACTATTTATTCAGATCACCATTTTTATTATTCCAAAACATCACCAGATCCTGCGCACAGGCCCACGCCGAACTCCACGCCCACTGGAAATTGTATCCGCCCAGCCAGCCGGTGACATCCACCACTTCACCGATAAAATACAAGCCCGGCACTTTGGCGGCAGCCATGGTTTTGGACGACAACGCTTTGGTATCGACGCCGCCAAGCGTCACTTCTGCCGTGCGGTAACCTTCGGTGCCGTTGGGCTGAACCTGCCAGTTTTGCAGTTGCTCAACCAGTTCCGCCTGCTGCGGCACATTCAGCTGTTTCAGCGTGACGTCCGGCAACTGACCCAGCGTTTGCAGGCACTCCACCAGACGTTTCGGCAGTTGCATCGCCAGTGTATTTTTCAGGCTCTGGTTCGGGTGTTCCTGACGCTGCGTATTCAGAAACGCCGCCAGATCCACATCAGGAAGTAAGTTAACGCTCACAAACTCACCAGGTTGCCAGTAACTGGAAAGCTGTAAAACGGCCGGGCCGGACAGGCCGCGATGGGTAAAAAGAATGCTTTCACGGAAAACAGTGCCGTCTTGCGCAGTCAGAACCGCAGGCACTGACACGCCGGAAAGCGTCTGCAAATGATCGAGCAGCGGTTTGTGCAGGGTAAATGGCACCAGACCGGCGCGGGTCGGCAGCACTTTCAGGCCAAACTGCTCCGCCAGACGGTAACCGAAGGGTGTCGCGCCCAGCCCCGGCATGGAAAGCCCGCCGCTGGCAATAACAAGTGAGTGAGTGCTTACAGTTGAGCCATTCACCTGGATGACAAAGCCATTTTCGGTTTTCTGCACGTCGGAAATCTCGCTGCGCAGGCGTACATCGACATTGCCCTGCTCGCATTCTTTATCGAGCATGCTGACGATTTGCTGTGCCGAGTCGTCGCAGAACAACTGCCCGAGGGTTTTCTCGTGCCAGGCGATGCCGTAACGGTTGACCATATCGATGAAATCCCACTGGGTGTAACGCGCCAGCGCGGATTTACAAAAATGCGGGTTTTCGGAAAGATAGGCAGCGGGTTCAGCATAAAGGTTGGTGAAATTGCAGCGTCCGCCGCCTGACATCAAAATTTTGCGTCCGGTTTTTTTGCCGTTATCCAGCAGCAGAACCCGGCAGCCACCTTGTCCGGCCTGCGCCGCGCAGAACATGCCTGCCGCACCTGCACCAATGACCACCACATCAACCTGTTCCACTTTTGGCCTCTCTTTTGCGGAAATTCAACTACGTTTTAGATAAGGTTTGCCCTGCTTACCGGGGCTTTGAGCCGCGGATTGTAAGGGACTGAGGCCTGTTAAACCAGCCAGACAGATTGTTTCCTGAACGTCGTAAGTAAATGTTTCAATCATCAAAGGAGGGATAACCTTTTGATAAATAAAAACTTAATTAAATCCAGAGCGAATATTGAACTGTTTTTAGTCAAAAAAATGTCATATTTTCCTTTTCCCCTCCCCCTGTTCTCGCAGATAATGCGCGGCGTTCATGACCACTAACTGGCGTAACAATTATGCTGCATCTATTTGCCGGATTGGATATTCATACCGGTTCGTTATTGATTCTCGCGTTACTGTTTGTTCTGTTCTATGAAGCCATTAACGGCTTCCATGATACGGCCAACGCAGTGGCAACCGTCATCTATACCCGGGCAATGCGTTCGCAATTAGCGGTCGTGATGGCTGGAGTATTTAACTTCCTGGGTGTCCTGCTCGGTGGTTTGAGTGTGGCTTATGCCATCGTCCATTTACTGCCAACCGATTTGCTGCTCAACGTAGGGTCTGCTCATGGTCTTGCCATGGTGTTCTCTATGTTACTGGCGGCGATCATCTGGAACCTCGGTACCTGGTATTTCGGCCTGCCGGCGTCCAGTTCTCATACATTGATCGGCGCCATCATTGGCGTAGGGCTGACCAACGCATTAATGACTCACACCTCGGTGGTCGAAGCGTTAAACATCCCTAAAATGATCGGTATTTTTGCCTCACTGATCGTCTCCCCGCTGGTCGGGATGATGATGGCAGGCACCATGATTTTCCTGCTGCGTCGTTACTGGAGTGGCAACAAGAAACATGCGCGTATCCACCTGACCCCTGCTGAACGTGAGAAGAAAGACGGTAAGAAAAAGCCGCCATTCTGGACACGTATCGGCCTGATCCTGTCGGCTATCGGTGTGAGTTTCTCTCACGGCGCTAACGATGGTCAGAAAGGCATTGGCCTGATCATGCTGGTTCTGATTGGTGTGGCTCCGGCGGGTTTCGTGCTGAACATGAGCGCGACCGGTTACGACATTACCCGGACCCGCGACGCCGTGACCCACCTCGGACAGTATTATCAGCAACATGCTGATGCCGTACCGCATGTCGTTGCGCTGACCCCTCTGGTGCCTGCGCCGGATGTCAATATCGCGCCAACCGACGAGCCAAAAGTGTTCCACTGCGACAGCAGCCACGCACTTGACGCTATTGGCCGTGCGCAAACCCTGCTGACCAATCTGCAATCGTATAACGATCTGGCACCGGATGAACGCAGCCATATGCGCCGCCTGCTGATGTGTGTTTCTGATACTGCGGATAAAGTGGCGAAACTGCCGGAAACCTCCGCCGCAGACAAACGCTTCCTCGGCAAACTGAAAACAGACATTCTGCAAACCGTCGAATATGCGCCAATCTGGATCATTATCGCGGTGGCACTGGCTCTGGCACTGGGGACCATGATTGGCTGGAAACGTGTTGCGACCACCATCGGTGAGAAGATTGGTAAGAAAGGCATGACCTACGCACAGGGTCTGTCCGCACAGCTCACGGCGGCGGTGTCCATCGGCGTGGCCAGTTACACCGGCATGCCGGTTTCCACCACGCACGTACTGTCTTCTGCGGTGGCAGGTACCATGATTGTGGATGGCGGCGGTGTGCAGTCGAAAACCGTGAAAAACATCGCCATGGCATGGATCTTAACCCTGCCTGTGTCGATTGTGCTTTCCGGTGTCCTGTACTGGATTGCACTGAAGCTTATCTGATGATTGTCTGACCGGCATGCAATAAAAAGGCGACCTTGCTCAGCAGGTCGCCTTTTTTGTTTCCTTTTTCACACATCCTCCCTAATTCATAACCAAAGTAACTGGAGTTGCAGCAAGGCAGCAAGCGAGAGAATCCCGATGAGCTGACACAGGTCAGTGATTCGGGTGAACGAGAGCCGCTAACGCCGCTGCAGCTTCAAGTACGAAGGGTATGCTAATACCAGATAAGCATGGCTAACATACTGATTAATATTAAGCCGACCAGTGCTGTGGTCAGGATAAACTGACCGCGAACCCGTTCACAACGGCGGATAAACTCAGGATCGTGATGTTCAACGTAGCGCTGAGCATAAATATAGCGTACCAACCTTATTTGCTTGCTGGGCTGACCGTGAGACGTAAAAAACCCTCCGCCATCGACGTACTGATACAGCAGCGGATCACACCCCCGCAGAACCACCAGCAATGCGCGCAAAGAAGAGTAATAGCGCAGCATATTCACGACACACACAAAACATAAAGCCCAAAACAGCGCAACGGGACTGATCATGATTCCCCCTCAAGGCGAACTGACACCGCGCAATGCGCCTGTCATGCTGGCACACACCCGGCGTTTCGCCCTGCCTTTCCGCAATTTCACACCCCCGGGCTACGTTCGCCCGCCCTCTCGTCATATCACAGAAGATTGCCAAAACAGGAGACGCCTGCATTATTGAGTGTAGGAAACGAATCCGGAACTGTTCATATTATTTATATCTATACATAGCCGGAAACGGAAATGGGATCTGTATGCTTGATTTATTTAACCCTTTTGGCGCTATACTGAAGTCATGACATTTGCATGATGCTGATATTGCTATTAACCGACTTATGGAAGGAGTTTTCTTATGGCTTACAAACACATACTTATTGCTGTGGATCTGTCGCCGGAGAGTAAAGTTCTGGTCGAGAAAGCCGTTTCCATGGCGCGTCCGTATAACGCCAAAGTGTCCCTGATCCACGTCGATGTGAACTATTCAGACCTCTATACTGGCCTGATCGACGTTAATCTGGGTGACATGCAGAAACGTATTTCCGAAGAAACACATCACGCGTTGAACGAACTGTCGCAAAATGCCGGCTATCCGATTTCAGAAACCCTGAGCGGCAGCGGCGATTTGGCGCAGGTGCTGGTCGATGCCATCAACAAATATGGCGTGGACTTAGTGCTGTGCGGCCATCATCAGGATTTCTGGAGCAAGCTGATGTCCTCGGCTCGCCAGCTGATTAACACCGTTCATATCGACATGCTGATCGTGCCTTTGCGTGATGAGGAAGAAGAAGCGTAAGACGTATTATTGCGTTGTCGCTGAGATAAAATGCCCGCAGGTGAAAACCGGCGGGCATTTTTTTGTCTTTTAGCCGCAAAAAACTGGTTAATCTGTGAGCAAGCGCGCAACCTGTATATACAGTATGTTTTTATATTCAGATATAATTCACATCCATTTGTTTATTATGAATAATAAATAAAAACAATGGGTATATACGGACGAAGCTTTTCATACAGGATGTATTATGAAAATCCAGTTTTCACCGGCAGTAACACCCATAATTTAGAGGAAGACATTATGACAACCCGCCACGACGCTCAGGATAATGCAGACATGTGGGATAACCGCGATCTGGGTGCATCCGAAGAACACGCAGAGGCAATCTCCCCCTCTCTTGCGGCTGAGTTCGATGACATGATGGAACTTCAGGCGATCTCTATCAGGCTGCAAAAATCGCTGCTCAGTAACCTGAAAACTATCGCGGCACATCATCAGATTGGCTACCAGCCAATGGTCAGGGATTTGCTTACGCGTTTTGCAGAAGCGGAAATGAAAAAGATCCTGATTGACCAGCTAAACAAGATCGACGAAGCACAGCGTGATCGCGAAAAAACCGTGCCAGTCACTGAGTTTATTGAAGATTTGCGTAATCAGGCATGAAAATTAGAAACCAGAACGTATGTGCAGTGCGTTCTGGTTTCTGTTTCATCTCGTTGTGATTTTTACAACAGCGGCTGTCTATAACGGCGTATAGATATCAAACCGGTGGCTCTTGGTCACCACTGCGGCCTGGGCGGCGATATCAGCCATCGGCGGCGCGTAGTCCGGACGTTTCACGACAATACGTTTTGTCGCTAAACGGCGTGCCGGTTCCAGCAAACCGTCAGCATCTTCATCCGGGCCGACCAGTCCCTGAAATACCCGCATCTCTTTCTTCACCAGCGCACTTTTCTGTTTGTGCGGATACATCGGGTCGAGATACACCACTTCCGGTTTTGGCGAAAGCTCAGCCAGCGCCGTCAGGCTTGAGACGTGCAGCAGCGTCATTCGCTCACGCAGCCACGGGCCGATTTCTGCATCGCGATAACCGCGCGCCAGCCCGTCATCGAGCAGCGCCGCGACCACCGGATTGCGCTCCAGCATCCGCACCTTGCAGCCCAGGGACGCCAGCACAAACGCATCACGACCCAGTCCTGCGGTGGCGTCGACAACATCCGGCAGATAACGGCCCTTGATACCCACCGCTTTGGCCACCGCTTCACCGCGTCCGCCGCCGAATTTGCGACGATGCGCCATCGTGCCGCCCACAAAATCGACATAAATCGCGCCGAGTTTGGGCTCGTCACGTTTGCGTAATTCCAGACGTTCAGGCGTCAGCACCAGCGCCATGACGGCATCCGGGTCAGACGTCAGATTCCAGCGCTGCGCCAGAACAGATAAGGCGCCTTCATCGGCGCCTTCTTCACACAGTAAACACACACTCACAGGCAGAGGTTATCCTTTGATTCCGTAGTGGCGCAGCATAGCATCCAGCTGCGGCTCACGCCCGCGGAAGCGTTTAAACAGCTCCATCGGCTCTTCGGAACCGCCACGCGACAGAATGTTATCCAGGAACGACTGACCGGTTTCGCGGTTGAAAATCCCTTCCTCTTCGAAGCGCGAATAGGCGTCGGCAGACAACACTTCCGCCCACAGATAGCTGTAGTAACCCGCCGCATAACCGCCCGCAAAGATATGACTGAAGGCATGCGGGAAACGTCCCCATGAAGGTGACGGCACGACGGCAACCTGTTTCTTGATTTCAGCCAGCGTTTGCAGGATTTGCGCGCCTTTTGCCGGGTCGTACTCCGCATGCATACGGAAATCGAACAGACCGAACTCCAGCTGGCGCAGGATAAACAGCGCCGCCTGATAGTTTTTTGCCGCCAGCATTTTATCCAGCATTTCTTTCGGCAACGGCTCGCCGGTTTCAAAATGACCGGAGATAAACGCCAGTGCGTCCGGCTCCCAGCACCAGTTTTCCATAAACTGGCTTGGCAGTTCGACGGCATCCCACGGCACACCGGCAATCCCGGCAACGCCCGGCGTGTCGATACGGGTCAGCATATGATGCAGCCCGTGACCGAATTCATGGAACAGCGTCGTGACTTCGTTGTGTGTAAACAGCGCCGGTTTGTTGCCCACCGGACCGTTAAAGTTACAGGTCAGATACGCGACCGGTTTTTGCAGTTCGCCGTCGGCTTTACGCATGCTGCCGACGCAGTCGTTCATCCATGCGCCACCGCGTTTATTTTCGCGGGCATACAGGTCAAGATAGAAGCTGCCGCGCAGATCGCCGGTTTCATCGAACAGATCGAAGAAACGCACGTCTTTGTGCCAGGTTTCCACATCTTTGCGTTCTTTAGCAGTGATGCCGTAGATGCGTTTCACCACTTCGAATAACCCTTCCAGCGCGCGCTGCTCAGGGAAATAAGGGCGTAACTGTTCGTCATTAATGGAGAACAGATGCTGTTTCTGTTTTTCACCGTAGAACGGTAAATCCCAGGCTTCCATTTCGTCCACGCCGAAATGTTCTTTGGCAAAAGCACGCAGTTGCGCCAGTTCCTGCTCGCCCTGCGGACGCGCTCGCGTTGCCAGACCGCTCAGGAAATCGATCACCTGTTTCGGGCTTTCGGCCATTTTGGTGGCGAGAGACATATCGGCAAACGAATCAAAACCTAACAGCTGAGCCAGTTCGTGACGCAGCGCCAGTTCTTCGGCCATGACCTCACTGTTGTCCCACTTACCGGCATTCGGCCCCTGATCGGAGGCACGGGTGGCAAATGCGCGGTACATTTCTTCGCGCAGTTCACGGTTTTCGCCGTAGGTGATCACCGGCAGATAGCTCGGGATATCCAGCGTTAACAGCCAGCCTTCCTGCTCTTTCGATTCTGCCAGCGCTTTCGCGGCGGCCAGTGCGCTTTCCGGCAGACCTTTCAGGTCATTCACGTCAGTGATTAATTTGCTCCAGCCCATGGTGGCATCGAGCACGTTGTTGCTGTAGGTCGAGCCCAGTTCGGACAGGCGTGCAGAGATTTCGCCATAACGCTTTTGTTTTTCCATCGGCAAACCAATGCCGGACAGTTCGAAATCACGCAGCGCGTTATCAATGGCTTTTTTCTGTGCCACGGACAGCGTGCTGAAATGTTCGCTGTCTTTTAAATCGCGGTACGCCTGATACAAACCGGCGTGCTGACCGGTCCAGGTGCTGAATTCAGACAGAATAGGCAGACACTGCTCGTAAGCTTCACGCAATTCCGGGCTGTTTTTTACGGCATTGAGATGCCCGACCGGCGACCAGATGCGGCTCAGGCGATCGTCGCTTTCGGCCAGCGGCTGACACAGATTTTCCCAGGTATAAGGCGCGCCCTGTGCGACAACACGTTCAATCGTCTGACGACTTTCTTCAATGGCGGATTTCATCGCAGGGACAATATGTTCAGGCTTGATCGCAGAGAAAGGTGGCAGGGAGAACGGTGTTAAGAGCGGATTCGACGCGTTTTGCTGTTCAGTCATAGGGCCAGTCCTTCGTAATAGCGTTTGGGGCTGATGCGCCTGTGGCGCACCACGCCGTGAATTCGGGTCGTCTTAAAGATGACGTAACTTCTAACATGCGGTCAAGTTACGGTGAAATCAATGGCTGGCGGCGGGATAGTCTTTAATGGATAATGCCGCGAAGCCGCAGGAGAAGCCGCACATGTTGAGTTACCGCCACAGTTTTCACGCCGGCAACCATGCCGACGTACTGAAACACACCGTTCAGAGCCTGATCATTGAATCTCTGAAAGAAAAAGAAAAACCCTTCCTTTATCTCGACACCCACGCGGGTGCCGGGCGCTATCAGCTGAGCGGCGAACACGCCGAACGCACCGGCGAATATCTGGAAGGCATCGCGCGCATCTGGCAGCGTGATGATATTCCTGAAGAACTGGCGGCCTACATGTCTGTCGTCAATCACTTCAACCGCAATGAGAACCTGCGTTATTACCCGGGTTCGCCGCTGATTGCCCGGCAGTTGCTGCGCGAAGACGACAAACTGCATCTGACCGAACTGCACCCGAGCGATTTTCCGCTGTTGCGCAGTGAATTCCAGAAAGATGACCGCACCCGCGTGGCCCGCGCTGACGGTTATCAGCAGTTGAAAGCCCAGTTGCCACCGCCTTCACGCCGCGGGCTGATCCTGATGGACCCGCCGTATGAAATGAAAACCGATTATCAGGACGTGGTCAAAGGCATTCAGGAAGGCTACAAACGTTTTGCTACCGGCACTTACGCGTTGTGGTATCCGGTGGTGATGCGCCAGCAAATCAAAAAAATGCTGCGTGATCTCGAAGCCACCGGCATCCGCCGTATTCTGCAAATCGAACTGGGTGTACGCCCGGACAGCGATCAGCGAGGCATGACCGCTTCCGGCATGATTGTGATTAACCCGCCGTGGAAACTCGAACAGCAGATGAACAACGTGCTGCCGTGGCTGCTGAAAGTACTGGTGCCTTCCGGTACCGGCCACACCACGGTTAACTGGGTTGTGCCTGAGTAAGTAAAGAATTTCCCTTCGCTGAGACCTTTTTCTAAGGTCTCAGCTATCAAACCTATTGCAATCATTGATCCAATCTTTTCTACAACACGTTAAACTCTTAGGCAAATTTTGAGATTAATGACGCTGTATCAGTGTCTCCATTTTCACAACTTACGGATAAAACGATGACCAAACATTATGACTATCTGGCAATTGGCGGCGGCAGCGGCGGTATCGCATCAATCAACCGTGCAGCCATGTATGGGAAAAAATGTGCGCTGATCGAAGCTAAAGAGCTGGGCGGCACATGCGTCAACGTGGGTTGTGTTCCGAAAAAAGTGATGTGGCATGCCGCGCAAATCGCTGAAGCGATCCGCAACTACGGCCCGGATTACGGCTTTGATACCACCGTGAACAGCTTCAACTGGAAAACGCTGGTCGCCAACCGTACCGCTTACATCGACCGTATCCATACCTCGTACGATAACGTGCTGGGAAAAAATAACGTTGATGTGATCAAAGGCTTCGCCCGTTTCGTTGACGATCACACCGTGGAAGTGAACGGTGAGAAGATCACTGCGGATCACATCCTGATCGCCACCGGCGGACGCCCGAGCCATCCGGATATTCCGGGTGCAGAATACGGTATCGACTCAGACGGTTTCTTTGATCTGACAGAAATGCCGAAACGCGTTGCGGTTGTCGGCGCAGGGTACATTGCGGTGGAAATCGCCGGTGTGATGAACGCGCTGGGTGCTGAAACGCATCTGTTTGTGCGCAAACACGCGCCGCTGCGGACTTTCGATCCGCTGATCGTCGAGACGCTGGTAGAAGTGATGGAAACCGAAGGCCCGGTACTGCATAAAGAATCCATTCCGAAAGAAGTGGTGAAAAATGCCGACGGCAGCCTGACGCTGAAACTGGAAAACGGTCAGGAATTTGAAGTCGACAGCCTGGTCTGGGCGATTGGCCGCGAACCGGAAACGGACAACTTCAACCTGAAAGCCACCGGCGTGAAAACCAACGAAAAAGGTTACATCGTCGTCGATAAGTTCCAGAACACCAGCGTAGAGGGCATTTACGCAGTAGGCGATAACACCGGTGCGGTTGAACTGACCCCGGTTGCCGTGGCGGCGGGCCGTCGTCTTTCTGAGCGCCTGTTCAACAACAAGCCTGACGAACATCTGGATTACAGCAACATCGCCACCGTGGTATTTAGCCATCCGCCAATCGGCACGGTCGGCCTGACCGAACCGCAGGCGAAAGAGCAGTTCGGCGAAGATAACGTGAAAGTCTACAAATCGGCCTTCACCGCCATGTACACCGCCGTCACGCAGCACCGCCAGCCGTGCCGCATGAAACTGGTGTGCGTCGGTAAGGAAGAGAAAATCGTCGGCATCCACGGTATCGGTTATGGCATGGACGAAATGTTGCAAGGCTTTGCGGTCGCCCTGAAAATGGGCGCAACCAAGAAAGACTTCGACAACACTGTCGCCATCCACCCGACCGGTGCGGAAGAGTTTGTGACCATGCGCTGATAGCGTCACGCTCTTGCCGGAAAAGTGTTATCTCCGGCAAACAAAAGGCTGAGGATCTTATGATCCCCGGCCTTTTTTTATAGCGCTATTTACACCGCCGGAAAGTGTGTTTAGATCCGCAACGTAAACTGTACTTTTCGCCACTTCTTTTTTACTCAAAAGAGAACCTATGAAACGTAAAATAATTGCGGGTTTGTTGCTGGCAGGTCTTACCGGGAATGCTTACAGCACACCGTTACAGGAAGATTCAGAATCCATTCTGCTGACCTTGGGTGATACTAATTCCGCACGCGTCACCACCTGTGAGGAATTTATTGCCCTGCGGCGCTCCGGCGAAACCGTTGCCGGTTATCCTGATATGCCGGACAGATTTATGACCGCAGCCAGAGACTCACTGATTGACTGTTATCTGACCCACTATGCCCTCGATCACAGGCTGACTGAAATCACCCCGGCGCCGAAAACGCCCACCCTGAAAGATGTGGTTGATCATTTCCCGGCCACTGCGGCCATTGCGATCAGTGATGAAGAAGTCGCGAAAGTGAAAACGCAATATCAGGGCAAAACCATCAGCCAGAAAGATGATGATTTAAAACCTGACGGTGATAACCGGTTAGTTTCAGCCAAAAACGCTGAGGGTTATAGGATCAGCGGAATGCGGGTATTTAAAGATAAGGCCGGGAATTTAACGCAGTTTATTACGCTGGGTTCATTTGTTACTGAGGGTAGCTGGGGAACGACAACCACTTACCGGATTATCGCGCAGGATAAGCCTGTCTGGGAAATTGAAGAAATCACAGAAAACAGTCCCTTGTAATCGTAGTGATGTCAGTCCAGCAAAATCACTTTGGGGCTGTCGGCCTCGAATAACGGCTTACAGAGGATTTTATAACTGTCGCGGTCAAAATGCGGCACGGCGGTATCAAAGGCTTTGGCGGCTTCCAGCGTATTCACCGTGCCCAGATAGAACCAGTGATTAATGACGTGATAATCGGTCAGCCCGTTGGCTTCTTCGGCGATGGCAATGCGCCCCGGATACGGCCAGCTGCGAATTTTCAGGGTACTGAGCGCATCCCGCAGACGCGCCTGATGGGCCTCCGGCGATTCTTTACCACAACAGACACCGGCGCATTTGCCCAGTGAAAAGCGGAAACACGCGCGGTTTTTTGCCAGTTTCTCCAGCCCCAGCGCGCCGTAACACAGTTTTTCCTGATCGGCTATCTCACGGATTTTTTCGACCGCCGACATCCGGGTTTTAAACAGCCCAAACAGGTCTTCACTGTGGGAAAAATCCACGTCATCACTGAATACAATGCTGGCTGTCAGCCCCTGTAGCCGGACAGAACACAGCTTGCGGGCGGTGCGCAGGCGCTTATTAAACAGCGGCCGCCGGGTTTTGATCAGATCCGATTCCAGCAATAAAGCGCCGACTTCCCCAATCGTTTCAATAAATTCAATATCGCGGGTCATATGCAGAAGTTTGGCTTCGGCAGGATTACGGAAATGCGACATCACGCGGCTGCGGATATTCACGCTTTTACCGATATACAGCGGAAAGGCATTATCGTCGCCGTAAAAAATATAGACGCCGCTGCCGTTAGGTAAATTTTCTAAAGTATGACGAAGATGTTCAGGGTACTGATAGAGCCCGGTAAAAAGCTCTTTTTCGGGATTCCACAAAATAGCTGACCTGCTTTTCTCTAAAAAAATACCGTATAAAAAACAGCCGAATGATACTGATGATTTATACAGCCTTCAACCTTTGTGGAACAAACCTTGTGTAAATGTTGAATGTCAGGACTTACGCCTGCGTACGCAGCTCAATATATTCCTGTCCGCTCAGTAAGCTGGCTAACGCCTTTTCCCGGCTTTCGCGCTGCCCGGATTGTATCCATTGATACAGATTATCAATGTTATCGAAGCGAACGAGGACGGTGTAAATGGTTTCACCATGAACCGGCCGCAGTATTTTAACACTTTGGTAACCGGCAAACCCTGCCGCATCGGCCATCAGTTTCTCCAGCCAGTGTTCATATTCCGTCAGCTTATCCCGCTGTACGCCGTGGGTGATCACCAGAGTAATGTGGTCAGGTTGATGCGGATAAGTCACAGGATGTTCCTTCTGATTAACCGTTGTTCTGGTTAACTGAATGTTGCGTTATATTCATACACGATACGAAATCAACACGATCATTGATAACGGAAATATTTTGGGTTGTTGTTAAACAATTTTTGGGGTGGGGAAAATAATGCGATTAAGCCTTGAAGCGCTGCTGATCCTGGATGCGCTGGACAGACACGGCACGTTTGCCGCAGCGGCCGCCAGACTGTTTAAAACCGCTTCTGCACTGAGTTATACCGTGCAGAAAATGGAAAGTGACCTGAACATCAAACTCCTGGACCGCTCAGGCCACCGCGCGACATTCACACCAACAGGGCGTCTGATGCTGGAAAAAGGCCGTGTGCTGCTGCGTGCCGTCAGCGAACTGGAACAACAGGCGCAGTACGTCGAAAGCGGCTGGGAAAGCAAACTGACCATCAGTGTCGATGCTTCCGTCCCGTTCGCGCTACTTGCGCCGCTGATTGACCGTTTTTACGCAGAACATCAGCACACACAGTTATTGTTCCGCCACGACGTACTGGCCGGTTGCTGGGAAGCGCTGAGTTATGGCGAAGCTGACATCGTATTTGGGGCCGTCCAGGAACCGGTGACGCGCAGCGGTATTGAATACCGCCCGATCGGCTGGCTGGAATATGTGTTTGCCGTCGCGCCGCATCACCCGCTCGCTTCACTGCCGGAACCGCTGGTGCGTGAGCAAATCCGTCAGTATCGCGCGGTGGTGGTTCACGACACGTCCCGCCATGGCACAGGGGCTGATTTACGCGTGCTTGATGAACAGAAAATGCTCAGCGTTCATGATTTTAACGCCAAAGTTCACGCACAAATTGCCGGGCTGGGTTGCGGCTATCTGCCACGTTATCTGGCCGCGCCACATCTCGCCAGCGGTGCGCTGGTTGAGCGTCGTCTCGATACCGAAACCCGCCGCGATCAGGCTTTTATGGCCTGGAACGAAAATGACACCGGCAATGCCGCCATGTGGTGGCGCGAAAACTTACAGGATTTCGACGGGATTGCGGCGGTGTACAGTCACAAATGAAACATGTAAAAAGCCGCATCATGCGGCTTTTTACGGCGATTAACGCACCGAAAGATAATGATGCACCTGAGGTTTATTTTCGCCACGGTGATAACGCGTCACGTCGCTTTGTAAATCGGCATCGGCGTGCGACACACGCTGATGCTGACGCAAATGCTCATGCCAGGATTCCACCAGGAACCATTCCACCAGACGCGACGGGTCATCGCTGTGTTCAGTGATCCCCCACGCATAAGCCCCGTCACGACGGCGTGCCAGCGAAAGTTTGCGGATTTCAGTCAGAAATGCCGGACGATCTTCCTGTGCAATCCTATATTCAATCTGGATCATCACCGGACCGCGATCGCCCTGCACATCCCCTTCGACGACCGGATTATCCCAGTGACCGGCAGGCTGCAAATCCGCCTCGCCTGCGGGCAGTTTCAGCCGCCAGCATACCAGCGCGGCGATAACCAGGCCGCTGCCGGCGAGTAATAGCGCCCCGACCAGACCGATTTCCCGGGCGATTAACCCCCAGAACAGGCTGCCCGCCGCCATCGCGCCGTTAAACACCATCAGATATACCGCCAGACCGCGACCGCGCACCCAGTCGGGCAGCACCGCCTGCGCCACGCCGTTCATGGACGTCAGCGCGATAATCCAGCCAATCCCTAATATCACCATCAGTACCACGGCCAGCCATTTTGCCGGAGACGTTGCCAGCAGCAACATCACGGCGGCGGACAGTAAGGCAGAAAGCAGCACCAGCCCGTCAGCACTCAGTTTCTGGCGTAAACGGGGCAGCAGCAGCGCACCGAAAATCGCGCCAACGCCCACCGCGCCGAGCAGGATGCCGTAAAATCCGGCGGTGCCATGCAGCATATTGCGGGCAATCAGCGGCAACATCGCCCAGATGGCGCTGGCGAAAGCGAAGTAAATCGCCGCACGCAACAGCACACGGTGAAGTTCCTGGCTGGCTTTGACATATCGCAGCCCGGCACGGAACGCACCAAGAAAGTGCTCTGATAACTCATTTTTGGCTTTGACCGGACGCTTCCACCACAGCAAAGCACCAATCACAAAAACATAGCTCATGACATCCGCGCCATAAGCCGCACCGGCACCGAGACTGGCCAGCAATAAGCCGCCTCCCGCAGGCCCGACTGCGCGGGCAATGTTAATTCCCAGCGAGTTCAGCGCGACGGCATTTCGTAAATCAGAACGGGGCACCAGTTCCGGCACAATCGCCTGCCAGGCGGGGCCCATCAGCGCGGCACCGATACCGCCGATAAAGGTCAGCGCGACCAGATATTCCACGGTCAGCAAATTATTGTGCGACAACAGAAGCAAGGTTGCGCTGACGCTCGCCAGCAACAACTGAACAAAAATCAGCAGGCGGCGACGGTCAAGAATATCGGACAACACGCCGGCGGGTATCGCCAGCAAAAAAATCGGCAACGTTGCTGCGGTTTGCATCAGCGCGACCGCCGCAGGGTTTGATGACAGCCCGGTGACTAACCACGAGCTGGCCACATCACGCATAAAACTGCCGGTGTTACCGAGAATGGTGGCTACCCAAATCGTGGCAAATAATCCCTGTTTCAGCGGCGAAAAAGCGCCGCCGTTCGTAACATTATTCTGGCTCATACCCGCCCCTTAATGTCATCCCAGGCGACATAGATAAAAGCGCCGACCAGCCCGATGTGCTCGAAGAAACCGTTCATCATCATGGCGCGTTCCTGTCCCGACACCTGCCAGAAGGCATTCGCCATAAAATTGGCGCTGAAAGTGAACAGCGCCAGTGCCAGCGCACCTGCCCAGCGAAAGCGTCCGGAAAGAATCAGTGCGGACGCGCCCAGTTCCAGCACAATCACGGCTGCGGCCATCGGCGCGGCGGGTGACAAACCAAAATGCTGCATCTCGGCAATCGCGCCGGGAAAATCGAACAGCTTGACGATACCGCCCTGCAAATACGCGGCGCACAGGGCCAGCAGGGCGAACCAGCGGATCACCGCGAAAGGGACAACAGGAGCCGACAGACGGGAAACAGGGGCATGATGCATGATTTCTCTCCTGCCGGAACCTGCCTGAGCACGGTTCCGGCTTGATGGATAAATGAAGAAGGTTACGCTTTACGCTGCGGGGCTTTGTGCACCATGGTGTAGGCATAATCGACGCCCATACCGTACGCACCGCTGTGCTCGCGAACCAGACTCATCACATCGTCGTAAGTCTCTTTGCGTGACCAGTCGCGCTGGTATTCGAGCAGAACTTGCTGCCAGGTCACCGGCACCGCACCGGCCTGCACCATACGGTCAATGGAACGTTCATGTGCGTCCACGCTGGTGCCGCCGGAAGTGTCAGTCACCACATACACTTCATACCCTTCTTTCAGCGCCATCAGTGCCGGGAAAGTCAGACACACTTCTGTCCACAGGGCAGAGATAATCAGTTTTTTACGGCCTGTGGCTTCAACCGCTTTCACGAATGCTGCGTCTTCCCAGGAGTTCATTGAGGTACGCTCAATCGGTTTCACATCCGGATGCACCGCCAGTAACTCCGGCCAGATATAGCCGCTGAAGCTTTCCGTTTCGACCGAGGTGTAAATCACCGGCACGTTAAAAACTTTGCCCGCTTTAGCGAGAGCGACCGTATTATTTTTAAGCTGCTGGCGATCGATATTCGCAACGCCGAATGACATTTGTGGCTGATGGTCGATGAAAATCAGGGTGGAGTTCTGTGGGTCCAGCAGATCGAATTTAGACATTTTCATTTCCTCTCAGAGTGCATTGTTGGGTTGTGTGTTTGTATTTCACGTTGTGTTGTTGTGCTGCTGGAATTAACAATAGGTCAGGACATCAAAAGCGGATAGCGGAAAGAATTTGGCAACTTGTTCAGATTTTTTTGACAGGCACTTCCCTCTCTATACCATCGTAAATCCCCATTACTTTCAGTCTGATAGCAACAACAAAATCTTTTAACGACTTGTCAAAAATAACCCATTATCAATATTTCCCAGCCATGCCTAATGTTGTTTGCAACACAACACACACCCTGTTTAAAACCTGCAAATAATCGCTGAGGAAATATAAAAATGAGCACATTCAATACCCAAGACGGCACTCAAATTTATTATAAAGACTGGGGCAAAGGTAAGCCGGTGTTATTCAGCCACGGCTGGCCGCTGGATGCCGATATGTGGGACAGCCAGATGAATTTCCTGGCCGATCGCGGCTACCGCGTTATCGCTTTTGACCGTCGTGGTTTTGGCCGTTCAGAACAGCCTTGGGAAGGTTACAACTACGACACTTTCGCCTCTGACATCAACGATCTGATTGAGCATCTCGACCTGCATGACGTTACGCTGGTCGGCTTCTCGATGGGCGGCGGCGACGTCACCCGCTACATCAGCCGTTACGGTTCAGAACGCGTCACCAGCCTGGTCCTGCTGGGTGCGGTCACACCGCTGTTTATTAAAACGGATGATCATCCGCAGGGCGTGGATAAATCAGTATTTGACGGCATCCGGGCCGGTTTACTGAAAGACCGTGCGCAGTTCATCAGCGATTTTGCGACACCGTTCTACGGCACCCATCAGGGGATGACCGTTTCCGACGGCGTGATGACACAGACGCTGAACATTGCGCTGATGGCGTCGCTGAAAGGCACCGTCGATTGTGTCACGGCCTTCTCTGAAACAGATTTCCGCCCGGATATGGCAAAAATTACCGTGCCGACGCTGGTTATTCACGGCAGCGCGGATCAGATCGTGCCGTTCGAAGCCACCGGTAAACTGGCGGCAGAAATGATTAAAAACGCAGAACTGAAAATCTATGAAGGCGCACCGCACGGTTTTGCCGTGACCCATCAGGATCAGCTGAACGACGATTTGCTGGCATTCCTCACCGGTATTGCTCACGCGTAAATAACGTCAGCCGCAGAAACGAAAAGGCATTCCCGCAAAGGAATGCCTTTTTCTTTTGAGCATGCTTTAAGCGCTTCGTTTAAGAAATCCGCCGTCAGACTACTACCGGCAGTTTATCCAGAATCGCCTGTGCGGTATTCACGTCCGTCACTAATGAATTGATCATCCCTGAACGCACGGCACCGATAATCCCTGCCGCTTTTTCCGGCGTTGCCGCCACGCCGATAGTCAGCGGCGTTTTGCGCAACTGTTCAACCGAGGCCGCAATCATCCGCTCCTCACCTTCCCAGTGCAATAACTCGCCGGTTCCCGTGAAGTAATGGCGCAGCACATCGCCTGCGGCATCGCTCAGCGCCTGCTCGCCGGGCGTCGCGGTGGTGGATTCGCTCGGTTTCGGGGTATGCGTCAGGCCCACGCCAACAATAGCCGCATCGAGCCTGTCCCACAGTGAAATGATTTCCTGCACACTCGGGTCCGAGAGAAACGCATCACGCAATTCCGCCGACGAAAGATAAGGGGCGTGAAGGAAATACGGCGTGCCTTCCATCTGTTCCGCCGCACGGCGCACGAACTCGGTTATCTGAAAATGCGGCGCAGATTGTTGCATACCGCCGTTGAGCGCCACAGTCATGATCCCCGGCAGACGAGGCATACCGGCCAGCGTGACTTCGCGCACCGCTCTTCCCCAGCCAATACCGAGCACCGATCCCGCCCCTAAACCGGCTTCCTGTAAAAGAGAGGCCAGCGGCGTCGCCAGCGCGCCGAGCACATTGCCCGGCGGTGCATCCACAACATACGCATGTTTAAGACCGAGACGTTTTATCAGGTCTGCCGTCATGTCTTCCGGTGACGATAATCCCACCACTTCGATGCGCACAATCCCCGCCGCGCGGGCTTTATTCAGCAACCGGGAGATGGTTGCCGTCGACACATCCAGCTTGCGTGCAATCTCCACCTGAGACATATCAGACTCGTAATGCAGCTTCGCCACCAGATGCATCATGGCACGCGTCGCTGCAATATCTTGCAAAATTGGCTCTTTCAGCTTGAAATTCCTTTCAGTAATGAATTACACTCAAATTGTCGATTGAGGGATTATTGCGCAACACCTGTAAAAATGCAATGTGCCGGATCGGGCTTCAACCCTTGTAATACGGCATGTTACGCGATTTTCCGCCCCGTTTGTTCAGGGGGTAAACACAGAACGTCCAGTGTAATCGAGATTTTTTAATCTGTAATAAATTTCACGCAAAGGAGAGTTCCATGTCAAAAATGTCCACGTCAGAATTACGCAGCTATCAGCAGATTTGCGGCAAAAACGGCGCGATGATGGTGATCGCCTGTGACCAGCGCGGTGCCATGCGCAGCCTGCTCGCCAGCGACCCGCAACAACAATCTGCCATTTCAGAACACGAACTCGGGCTGATTAAAGCCGACATCACGCAATATCTTGCCAGCAAAGCCTCCTGCGTACTGGTCGATCCGGTCTGTGCCGTGCCGCAACTGGTGGACAACGGCATTATTGCCCGCGATACCGCGCTGCTGATTGGCCTGGATGCGTCAGGCTGGGACACTTCACCGGAAGGTTACCGTCTGTCGCGGCTGGTGGAGAATGTCGATGCGCGTCGTGTGCGTGAACTCGGCGCGACCGGCGGCAAAATTATGGTGTATCTGCGTTCAGACCAGGAAGCGGCAAACCGTCATAACATGGATATTCTGCGCCAGTGCATTGAAGATTTCGCCCGCGAAGACCTGCTGCTGGTGGTGGAGTTCCTGACCTATCAACTCGACAACGAAACCGGGGAAGAATATAAAGAAAAAGTCCCGTCTCTGATTTATGGCGGCACGAAGATTTGTCTGGAATGCGGCGCGAAGGTGTTGAAACTGCCTTATCCTGGCTCAAAACAAGCCTGTGCCGACATCACGAAACTCGCGGGCGACGTGCCGTGGGCCGTACTTTCTGCGGGCGTTGACCATTCCACCTTCCTCAAACAAGTGGCTGATGCCATGAGCGAAGGCGCATCAGGCGTTATTGCGGGCCGTTCATTGTGGAAAGATTGCATCTCACTGGACCGCAACGCGACGAAATCCCGTCTGGAATCGCTGGCGGTACCGCGTCTGAACGAACTTCAGGCCGTCATTGAACAGCATTTCCATGCACCGTCACACAACCAGACACAACAGGTGGAACATGTCTGAAAACAGAAGCACCTCACGAAATGGCTTTACCAGCAAACGCGTGATCCTGGTGAACGGGATCCCGGCGTCAGGTAAAAGCCGGCTCGCCGTTGAGCTTTCTGCATACAGCGGCTGGCTGCAACTGTCGCTTGATGGCATTAAAAATCCATTTCTTCAGCGATTAGAGAATGTTGACCGCCCTTTTAACCGCGTGCTCGGGCTGGCAAGTTATCAGGTTATCTGGGACATCATCGGCGGCGCGCCGCAGGGCAGCACCTTTATTGTCGATGCGTGGTTTGGTTTTCAGCCCCAAGAGGTGTTGCAGGATTATCTGCAACGGGCGGGCGTCACGCAGGTGGTGGAAATCTGGTGCCAGATTGATGCTGAACTGGCGGCCGAACGATTTTCCTCACGACTGGGCGAACGTTTACCGGGCCATGTCGGGGCAGAATATATTCCCGAATTAAAAATTCTCGCCGGAAATGCACGACCAATAACCTCAGGGCCAGTTTATTCTGTTGATCAGAATGTTATCGGACAAAATAAGCCTGTAAATATTGTTGATATTCATACGTGGATAATGAATTCATTCAACACACAAATTCAATAAATACTGACCGGAGGAAATATTCATTTACTGAGAAAGTAAGTTAATTCTGATATCAGGATCTTGTTAAGCCTCTACTATCATTCATTCTTTCAGGTTGTTTGAAATTATTATCGTTCATTGATGGCTAATAGGATTGGATAGATCACAGTTTTTATTTTAATTAAATATCATACTGAGAAAAGACCCTATTCATATGAAGAGGTATTATGTTAAGCGACTGGATTAATGAAAATAACACGCAAATCATTAGCAAAACAGATGACTGGAAAAGTGCCGTGGCATTTGCCGTGCAACCATTAATTGATTCGGGCGCAGCGGAAAGTCGTTATCTTCAGGCTATATATGATATGCACCGCGAAATCGGGCCTTATTATGTTTTGGGCGAAGGTATTGCCATGCCGCACGCCCGGCCGGAAGAAGGGGTTAACCGGACGGCACTGTCTCTGGTCATTGTTTCAGAAGGCGTTGAGTTTGGCAGTGAAGGTAATGATCCGGTTTACGTTATCTTCGCGCTGGCCGCGGTGGACAGCCATTCGCACATCGAAATGATTGCCAGCCTTTCCCATCTGTTCTGCGATGACGAGGCAGCGGAACGATTAAAACGCAGTAAAAACAAGCAGGAAGCATTAGAAATTATCCGGCAGTTTTAGACGTGAAGTGAAAAAAGATAAACATAACCCTTTATGTACACCTACAAAGAACGTAAGGAAAAATGATGAAAAAGCTATCAATCCTGGCGGTATGCGGTGCGGGTCTGGGCAGCAGTTTTGCCTGTGAAATGAGTATCGAAGCGGCACTGAAGGATCTGGGTGTGGAAGCCGATTTATCACATTGTGATATTTCCAGCGCCACCTCTTCAAGAGCCGACATTATTATGACCGGCGAAAACTTCAGATCACAATTCCAGCATTACAGCATTAACGCCAATATTATTTACCTGAAAAGACTGGTAGATAAAAATGAAATAAAGACCAAGCTGACACCCATTCTTCAGGAAATGGGACACCTGGCCACGTAATAACACGCCAACTTAATTCACAACACTTATAAATCGACAGAACAATTACCGTGAACTCTACAGGGGACGCTTATGTCTTTCCTTCACTTTATTGTCAATGACGTATTAGGCCAGGCATCAATTTTAATATCACTGATCGCCATGATTGGTCTGATCGCTTTAAAGAAAAGCACTGGGCAAATTATTACCGGCACATTAAAAACGCTGCTGGGTTTTTTGGTCCTGCTTTCCGGTGCCAGCATTATAGTTAATGCCCTGACCTTTCTGGGGGAAATATTCCAGAAAGGGTTTCATATGCGCGGGATTGTTACCGACGTCGGCTCAATTGCCGGTATCGCTCAGCAAACCCTCGGGCGTGAAACCGCATTAATTATGGTTCTGGCGTTTATCGTCAATATCCTGATTGCCCGCCTGACCCGTTTCAAATACATCTTTCTCACCGGACAGGCCTCCCTGTGGATGGCCACGGTGTGTTCCGTTATCGGGTATATGGGCGGTTTGCGCGGTACGGAGCTGATCCTGACCGGCGGCATTATTGCGGGCATTATGGCCGTCGGGATGCCGGTGCTGGCTCAGCCGATCGTGCGTAAAATCACCGGTTCCGATGATATTGCACTCGGCCATTTTTGCACCATCGGTTATATCGTGCAGGCGGGCGTGGCGAAAATCACCGGCGATGTCAGTAAAAGCACCGAAGATTTCGAGCTGCCGCAATCTTTCTCTTTTCTGCAGGACACCTACCTGTCGATGATGGTGGTGATGATCCCGATTTACCTGATCCCGGCGATTGCCGCAGGGCCGGAAGTCGTCGCGCCTTACGCCAGTAACGTCAACTATCTGGTCTATTCGTTCCTGCAATCCATTCAGTTTGTGGTCGGTGTTTACGTTCTGCTGTCGGGTGTCCGCCTGTTGCTGGCAGAAATCGTACCGGCATTTCGCGGCATCGCCCTGCGCATCGTGCCGAACGCCATCCCGGCACTCGATTGCCCGGTGCTGTTCCCGTATGCACCGAACGCCGTCATTATCGGCTTCATCTCCACCACCATTGGTTCCGTCATCGGCATGTTCCTGTTTCCGAGCCTCGGGCTGGCGATGATTTTACCGGGCATGCTGACCAACTTCTTCGCGGGTGGCACAGCGGGTATCTTCGGCAATGCCGTCGGCGGACGGCGCGGCGCAATTATCGGCGGTATCTTCCACGGCCTGTTTATCACCCTGCTGCCTGCGCTGTTGCTGCCGCTGCTGGGTAAGTTTGGCTTCTCGAATGTGACGTTCAGTGACTCAGACGTCATCAGCGTCGGGCTGGTATTCGGCCACATTCTCAACTTCTTCCACTAAGCGAACCGGAGGGCCTTCTTTATGGATAAAAGTTTGGACACACGCATCGGACAAATTTTAGCGCAACAGTTGCCGCCACAGGCGTCAGCGAAAGCACTTAATGAACTGGGAAAACAGTATCAGGAACAGCAGGATCTGGACGCGGCCATTGCCTGCTGGGAGCAAAGCATGGCCTGTTACGGCAAACCCGGCTTTGCCCAGGCACAGCTGATGAAAGCCTACAATGCCCGGCGACGGCAGTGCTCTGAAGCCGGTGACGGCAAAGGGCTGGAGCAGTATTCTGAAAAAATCGATGCACTGATGCAGCAAAGTAAGGATGCCATCCGCTACGGATTCTGAGGCACTCAAAAGCCGGAACAGAGGTTCCGGCTTTTGTTTTGCATATCTTTATTCTTCCCAATCCTTACGTAGAATAGATTTTGCCCCCGCCGTGAGGGCCTAATAACGAAGGATTTACTATGCCGATGATCCGTCTGGAAATGTTTCCTGGCCGTACCCCTGAACAAAAACGTGACTTTGTTCGCGAAGTGACCCGCCTGGCGGCAGAAACCCTGAAATGTAAACCTGAAAGTGTGGATGTGGTGATCACTGAAATACCAAAATCACATTGGGCAAAAGGGGGAGTGTTGCCGGAAGAATAACAGGAGGAGATGAATCGTTGTCAGCCAGCACAAAGTGAATGTGCTGGCTGAGCAACGGATAAGGATGTTTTTACTGCTGTAACGATTTCGTCCGCTGCGCAAAGCTCTTGCGCAACTTTTGCAATTTCGGCGGGATCACCGCCATGCAATAACGGTTCTGCTGCCCCGCACCATCCCAGTAATTCTGGTGATAACCTTCAGCCACGTACACTTCACCGAGGGGTTCGATGCTGGTGACAATGGGATCACTGTGGTCATGCTGCGCGCGCAGTATAGCCGCTTCTGCCTCGGCTTTTTGCTGTTCGTTAGCCGGGAAAATCGCCGAACGGTATTGCGTGCCGACGTCATTTCCCTGGCGGTTAAGCTGGGTCGGATCGTGCGTCACAAAGTGGATATCCAGCAGATCACCATAAGTCAGTTTTTCCGGGTCAAACCCTACGCGGATGGCTTCCGCATGACCGGTCGTGCCGGTACAAACCTGCTCATAATTCGGATTCGGACGACGCCCGCCGGTGTAGACACTTTCCACCGACTCCACGCCGATGACGTCTTTGAACACCGCTTCCGTACACCAGAAACAGCCGCCACCGAAAATAGCGTATTCGATTGTCATACAGACTCCTTCACTGAGGGGATAGAGGAAATATGGGGACGGATAAAGCTGAGATAAAGGTATGGCATTAAAAAAACAGAATGTGAAATGCTTATCGCCGGTAAATTATATTATTTTGCGCCTGCTTATTTCCCTGTAAATAGTGTTGATATTGTGTCTGATTGATCTGACTTTTTTTTCGTGGCAGACTCACTGGCATTGAAATACATGGAATTCCCCTATGAAAGATGTCATTGAAGGTTTCCTCAGATTCCAGAAAGAGGCGTTTCCACAACGTTCTAAGTTATTCAAAAAACTCGCGTTAAACCAAAATCCGAAGACCCTGTTTATATCCTGTTCTGACAGCCGGTTAGTGCCGGAATTAGTCACACAGCGGGAACCGGGCGAACTGTTTGTTATCCGTAATGCCGGTAATATCGTGCCGCCATTCGGGCCGGAACCGGGCGGCGTTTCCGCTACGGTGGAATACGCCGTCATGGCGCTGGGCGTGAAAGATATCGTCATCTGCGGGCACTCCAACTGCGGTGCGATGAGCGCGATTGCCAACTGCACCTGTCTGGATCACATGCCTGCAGTCGCGCACTGGCTGCGTTATTCCGATGCCGCGAAAGCCATCAATGAATCCATCGAACACGAAAATCCGGAAGCCCGCGTGAACGGAATGGTGCATCAGAACGTCGTGGCCCAGTTGAGTAACCTGCGTACACACCCTTGCGTGGCGGTCGCGCTGGCGAAAGGGGAAATTACCCTGCACGGCTGGGTTTATGATATTGAATCAGGTTGTATCGAAGCCTTTGATGCAAAAAGCGGAGCCTTTATTTCGCTGTCCGATAATCCTGAAGTCAGAGCCAGTTAATTAGAAACGCCGGCATGTCAGATTGCCGGCATTTAAAACGGAACATTTTCAAAAATGTTCCGTTTTATAAATCAGCGGGTTAAACGAATTTATATTTTCGTCCGCACCTTTCAGCCGACAATATTTCCCCACCTGAACGACACTTAACCGCTTTCTCCTTCAATGCCATCGCGAGAATAATTCATGCCTGTTATCACGTTGAACCGTCTGGCCGATTGTCCTGCCGCACAGTGGGATGCGCTGGTGCCTGCGCAACAGCCTTTCCTCAGCTATGCATTTTTATCCGCGCTGGAAGACAGCGGCAGCCTGGGACCGCATTCCGGCTGGCGTCCGCAGCATCTTCTCTGGCAGGAAAACGGGGAAATCCGCGCCGCCATTCCCGGCTATCGCAAACGCCATTCTTATGGTGAATACGTGTTTGATCAGGGCTGGGCAGATGCCTGTCAGCGTTCAGGCATTGCCTATTACCCGAAATGGCTGGGTGCAGTGCCCTTCAGCCCGGTGACCGGCGCGCGGCTGCTGGGCGAGGAGTCTGCTGCGATCCGCCTGTTGCAGGCATTGCCGGATTATCTGCAAGAGAACGGCCTGACCGGCGCGCACATCAATTTTACCGACGAGCGCGCCAACCGGCTGATGGGTCATGAAGCCGTCTGGCAGCACCGGCAGGGCCTGCAATATCACTGGCAAAACCGGGGTTATCGCGATTTTCAGGATTACCTCGACGCGCTGACGTCGCGCAAGCGTAAACAGTTTCGCAAAGAGCGCGAACAGGTGGCCGCGCAGGGAATTGATTTTGTCTGGCTGGAAGGCGCGCAGTTGACTGAAGCACAATGGGATTTTGTGTATGCCTGCTACAGCAACACCTATCACATTCGCGGTCAGTCACCGTATCTGACCCGCGCTTTCTTCAGCCTGCTGGCGGAAAGAATGCCGGAGGCGATCCGCGTGGTATTCGCACAGCTTAACGGTCGCGACGTAGCGATGGCGTTCAGCTTAATCAGTGGGGATACATTTTATGGCCGCTACTGGGGATGCGTGGCGGAATTCGACCGGCTGCATTTTGAGACCTGTTTCTATCAGGGCATGGCATACGCGATTGCCAGCGGGCTGGCGCGCTTCGATGCGGGAGCACAAGGGGAACACAAACTGCTGCGCGGTTTTGAGCCGGTGATCACCGACTCCTGGCACTATTTACGCCATCCGGGGTTGCGTGACGCCGTGGAAGATTTTCTGGTGGAAGAACGTGCCGCCGTGCAGCGCTGGGCGGACGAAGCCCGCCAAGTGCTGCCCTACCGGCACGACGTCTGTTAAGTGCGGGCCTTAATCCATGCCGACAAATCCGCCGGTCTGGTGTTGCCACAAGCGCGCATAAAGCCCGCCGTGCGCCAGCAGTTCGGCATGATTGCCCGTCTCGACAATCTGGCCTTTTTCCAGCACGACAAGACGGTCCATTTTGGCAATCGTCGATAAGCGGTGTGCAATGGCAATCACCGTTTTGCCGCCCATCAGGGTTTCCAGACTTTCCTGAATCGCCGCTTCCACTTCGGAATCCAGCGCCGACGTGGCTTCATCCATGATCAGAACCGGTGCGTTTTTCAGTAACACGCGGGCAATCGCAATACGCTGACGCTGGCCGCCGGAGAGTTTGACGCCACGCTCACCGACATGCGCATCCAGACCGGTTCTGCCCAGGGAATCATAAAGCTGCGGAATAAATTCATCGGCACGCGCCTGACGGATGGCCAGTTGCAACTCCTCTTCTGTCGCCCCCGGCCTGCCGTACAGCAGGTTATCGCGGATTGAACGGTGCAGCAGCGAGGTGTCCTGCGTGATCATGCCAATTTGCGCGCGCAGGCTTTCCTGGGTGACCTCGGCGATATTCTGCTGATCAATCAGAATGCGGCCACCGTCGATGTCATACAGGCGCAGCAGCAGATTTACCAGCGTGGATTTCCCTGCGCCGGAAGGCCCGATCAGGCCGATCTTCTCGCCGGGGCGGATCGCCAGATCCAGATTCGGGATCACTCTGCCGCCATTCTCTTTACCGTGATTTTCTTTACCGTAGTTAAAATCGATATGATCAAAGTGGATCGCCCCCTGATCCACTTTCAGCGCTTTCGCCTGCGGGATATCCGTGACCGTCAGCGGCCGCGCAATGGTATGCAGGCCATCCTGCACCATGCCGATATTTTCGAAAATACCGTTCACCACCCACATGATCCAACCTGACATATTCACGATACGAATAACCAGACCCGTCGCCAGGGCGATAGCCCCGACGCTTATCAGCGACTGTGTCCACAACCACAAGGCCAGACCGGTGGTGCTGACAATCAGCAATCCGTTCAGCGTGGTGACCGACACGTCCATGCCGGTGACCAGACGCCCGGCCAGTTGGGTTTTCTCGGTCTGTTCGGTAATGGCTTCGCGTGCATATTTCTGCTCGAGATCGGTATGCGCAAACAGCTTCAGCGTCGTGATGTTGGTGTAACCGTCGACGATGCAGCCCATCAGTTTTGAACGCGCTTCCGATGACTGCACCGAGCGTTGTTTCACGCGCGGCACGAAATAGCGCAGACAGATACCGTAGCCGAAAATCCAGATAATCAGCGGGATCATCAGCCGCCAGTCCGCCTCGGCAAACAGGAACAGCGCACTGGCGGCGTAAATGACCACGTGCCAGATGGCGTCCACCGCCTGCACCGCAGAATCGCGCAGCGAGCTACCGGTCTGCATAATGCGCTGGGCAATACGTCCGGCGAAATCGCTCTGGAAAAAGTTCAGGCTCTGTTTGAGGACGTATTTGTGGTTCTGCCAGCGGATCATGCTGGTCATACCGGGACTGATGGTCTGGTGAACCAGCAAATCATGCAGCCCGATAAACACCGGCCGCAGGATCATCGCCACCGCCGCCATCCATAAAAGCTCGCCCCGATGGTCGGTGAAAAAACTGCCCGGCGGTGTGTCTTTGGTCAGGTCGATAATCTGGCTGAGATAGCTGAACAGCGAGACTTCAATCAGCGCGCCGATCAACCCCACCACCAGTAAAATGGCGAAACTCGGCCAGACCTGGCGCAGATAATAAAGATAGAAAGGCAGAACCTGATCCGGCGGCTCAGCGGCCGGTGCCTCACGGAAGATGTCGATCATTCGCTCGAAACGGCGAAACAGCATAGCGATCCCCTTGATGATATCCCTGTCGGCGCTGCTGGTTTCCATGCCATTTCAACGCCGTAAAGGGCAAAGCTTAGTGCAAATCGCCGGGATTGCGGCCGGTTATTTCTTCAGCACCGCATCTTTTTGCAACAGCGACAGGACAAACGCCAGCAGCATCACGCACGCGGCAATCAGATATACCGAGTGCAGCGCCGAACCAAAGGCCTGCAAATAATCAGTACGGATGTCGGCCGGTAATTCCTGCACCGCCTGCGCACCCAGCGAACGCGGAAGCACCGTGCCTTCGGGGATCAGCACCACCAGTTGATCATGCAGCACGTGAGTGAAAATCGCGCCAAACATCGCCACGCCAATCGAACCGCCAATCGAACGGAACAGCGTCACCCCGGAGGTGGCCACGCCCATCTGTTTCATCGATACCGCATTTTGCACCGCCAGCACCAGCACCTGCATCACCATCCCCAGCCCGAGGCCAAGTACACCGATGTAGAGATACAACATATGCACCGGCGTGCTGACTTTCAGAAAGCCCAGCAGCACCATACCGGCAAAACTCAGTAATGTTCCGATAATCGGGAAGATGCGGTAACGCCCGAAATGGCTGATCAGCCGCCCGCTGATAATCGAACTGACCAGCAGTGCCCCCATCAGCGGCAGCAGTTGCATCCCGGCTTCTGACGGTGACGAGCCTTTCACCACCTGCAAATACAGCGGCAGGAAGGTCATCGACCCCATCAGAGACATCCCGATAATAAAGCTGATCGCACAACTCAGCAGGAACGTGCGGTCGCGGAACAAACCCAGCGGAATGATCGGCTCGGCCGCCAGCGTCTCTTCATAAATAAAGCCACCAAGGGTCACCAGCCCGAACGCCAGAATGCACCACAGTTGCGGATCCGACCACTGATACACCGTGCCGCCTTCGCTGGTGAACAAGATGATGCAGGTCAGCGCCGCCGCGAGATAACCCGCGCCGAGAAAATCGATTTCATGGCGGATACGCGCAGTCTGCGATTTTAGCGCCACACCAATCACCAGCAGGGCGAAAATCCCCAGCGGCAGATTGATGTAGAAAATCCAGCGCCATGAAATATGCTCAACCAGAAAACCGCCGATCAGCGGGCCGATGACGGTCGCCAGACCAAATACCCCGCCGAACAGCCCCTGATATTTCCCGCGTTCTGATGGCGGAATCACATCACCGACCGCCGCCATGCTGACCACCATCAGCCCGCCGCCGCCAAGCCCCTGTAAGGCACGCATCAGGATCAACTGCGTCATGTTTTGCGCCAGTCCGCACAATACCGAACCGAGCAGAAACACGATGATCGCCGTTTGCAGCACAATTTTGCGGCCGAGCAGATCACCAAACTTACCGTACAGCGGCACCACAATCGTCGAGGCCAGCAGATATGAGGTCACCACCCACGAGAGCTGATCCAGCCCGCCGAGTTCACTGACGATGGTCGGCAGCGCGGTGGCCACTATCGTCTGGTCGAGTGCGGCCAGCAGCATCACCAGCAGCAGCGCGGAGAACAGCAGCTTTATTGATGGCTTGTGCTCCGCCGCATCGCTCTGTGCCGAATTTATTGTCGTCATGAATGACATCCTGACTTGTAATTAATTAACTGTATAATTAATATTGAAGCATCAAATTCATCTGGTCAATGGATCACCCTTCTTATGGCAGACAGAAAAATCTCAGATATGGCTGGATCCGCACAAAAGGATCAAACGCAAGCCACCACGCCCGCGCGTCGTCCGGGTCGCCCTCACAGTGCCAAAAAAGGCGCGGATAAGCGCGAACTGCTGCTGGACACGGCCCTGAAACTGTTTGCCCAATACGGCATCGCCGAAACGCCACTGAGCATGATCGCCAAAGAAGCAGGCGTCACGACCGCCATGCTGCATTACTATTTCAGGACCCGTGAACATCTGCTGGACGTGATGATCGACGAACGTTTTCAGCCGGTCCGCGCCGGATTTACGGACATTTTCCAAACGCACGCCGATGACCCGCTGATGGCGATCACTAACATGGCGCAGTGCATGATTGATGCGGCAGAAAAATACCCTTGGGTGGCACCGCTGTGGGTGCGCGAAGTCATCAGCGAAAGCGGTATGCTGAAAAAACGCATGGAAGAACGTAACGGTGACAGGAACCGCAAAATCGTGCAGGAATGCATTACCCGCTGGCAGGCCGAAGGCAAACTGAATCCGGATCTCAATCCGGCATTGCTGTTCATTTCCCTGTTCGGCCTGACGCTGTTCCCGATGGCCTCAATGAAAATGAGACAGGAAGGCGCCTCGCCGATTTCCCCCGATATGCTGCGCAAACACGTCGCCCTTTTGCTGTTCCACGGCGTTGCACCGCAGAAGCCGTAAGCGGATCCCCGGCCAGCGCGGGTACCGCCGCGCAACTCTCTTAAAACCCTCTTTTTTGTAATGAAAAATACTGCGCGGACTCCTTTATGATGTAACAAAAGTGTTGCTGTTAATCAGGGAATGCCGTTCAATATGAAGGGAATGCCACCGTTAATCCTCGCCTTACTCGCCAGTTCGTTAGTGCTGACTATCGGACGTGGCGTCACACTGCCGTTTATCACTATTTATCTGACTGAGCACTATCATCTGCTGCCCAAAAGCGTCGGGATTATTCTCGGTGCCAGTCTGGCGATCGGCATTCTCAGTAGTCTGTACGGCGGCTATCTGGTGGATAAATTCCATCACCGGACGCTGATTACCGTCTCAATCAGCCTGTTCGGACTGAGCTTTTTACTGCTGCCGTTTCTGCCAAATGTGACCGGCGTGCTGCTGGTTCTGGCGCTGCTCAATGCCTCTTACGCCCTGCTCAGTATCACGCTCAAAGCCTGTATCGCCAGCTGGTTGCCGGTAGAAAAAAGGGTGAAGGCATTTTCGATGAACTATACGCTGGTGAATGTCGGCTGGGCGGTGGGCTCGTCGCTTGGCGTGTGGCTGGCGGGCTTCAGCCCGCTGCTGCCGTTCATGATTTCCGGCATGCTGGCACTCAGCACCGTGATTTCCCTCACCTGGGGATTGCGCAATATCCCGCATCAGCCGCCGCAAACAGAACAGGAACAGAAACCGCTGCCGAAACCGAACCTCCGTCAGACACTGAGCATTCTGGCCCATGACCGCCGCCTGATTTACTTCACGCTGGGCAGTACGCTGGGTTCGGTGGTGTTCGGGCAATTTGCCGGTTATCTGTCGCAGTATCTGATTCTGGTGTCAAACGCCGATTTTGCCTACAAAATCATCGGCGCGGTGATGATCACCAACGCCGTGATTGTTATCGCCTTCCAGTACGTCTTAAGCAGCCGGATGAAACAAAACAGCCTGCTGAAATGGCTGCTGCTCGGCACCATTTTCTTCATCATCGGCCTGATCGGCTTTATGACCGCCGGACAATCGGTGCTGTTCTGGGTGATCGCGATGGCGATTTTCAGCTTTGGCGAACTGATTGTTATCCCGGTGGAATATATGTTTATCGACTTTATCGCACCGGAAAATATGAAGGGCAGCTATTACGGCATGCAGAACCTGAGCAATCTGGGTGGCGCGATAAACCCGGTCATGTGCGGTTTTCTGCTCAGTTACACCGCCCCGCCGGTAATGTTTATCGCACTGATCGCCGCCTCGGTTGGCGGCCTGGTGTTCTTCTGGATGGGGCACCGGCTGGCGGCTAATACAACGCGCCCGCCTGCAATCTGAGGGTGTCCATCAGCCCGATATAAGGATGCGGACCATAGCTTATCCGGCTGACACCCGCCGCCGTGAGTCCGGCCAGCGGCGGTGTCAGGTTCACCATCCTGATAACCCTGCGCCGCCGCACATGACCAGCTTCCGGTCGCGATGGCTTTTGCTCCTGCCTGCTCCTCGTTTAACGGCTCAGCGCCATTCTTCGTTCGTGTTCAATCAGCCACCGCTTGCGCCATAATCCGCCGCCGTAACCGGTAAGCGATCCATCAGCACCGATGACGCGATGACAAGGGATCAGGATTGAAATCTGATTAGCGCCGTTGGCACGGGCTACCGCGCGGGAAGCCGTTGCCTGCCCGATATCCGCCGCCAGCGCGGAATAACTGCGCAGCTCACCTGCCGGAATCGCCCTGAGTGCATCCCAGACTTTGCGGGTAAATAACGAACCAAACTCTGCCAGCGGTGTGGCAAACGTATGTTTTTCGCCCGCGAAATAGGCGGTCAGCTCCTGTTCAACCTGATCAATCAGGGGCGTTCGTCCAAAAATAATTTCAGATGACGTGAGCAGTTTCAGCCGCTCAATTTCATTGGGTAATGCCGGACGATCAATAAACTCCAGCAGATACAGCGCGTCGCGACTGGCAATCGCCAGCATGGAACCGATCGGCGTATCCAGCCAGTCTGCTTTCAGAAACTGATGCTTTCTGACCTGGCTGGGATTACTGCCGATTTGCCGGGTAAGCGCTGCACGGAATCCGCTGCCAGATTCAAAACTGGCATCCAGTTGCGCCTCAATCACGGCTTCACCCTTGGCAAGCGCATCAATGCCCTTGCCGATCCGCCGCAAACGCGCCATTTCCAGAAAGGTGATGCCAAACTGTCGCTTAAAAGCCCGGCGGACGGTGGAAGGATCAACGTTCATCGCCTGTACATCGCCCTCGCTCCACTTTCTGCCCGGCTCGTTTTCCAGCGCAGCCAGCAATTTCAGTACCAGCGGGTCTTTTTCTCCGCCCTGCATCAGCGGCTGGCAGCGTTTACACGGGCGAAACCCGGCCTCCATCGCGCTGACTATCGACGGATAAAATACTGAATTCTCACGTTTAGGTTTTCGTGCCGGACAAGTCAGACGGCAGAAAATACCGGTGCTTTTGACGCCGACAAAAGCAAAGCCGTCGTAAGCCGGGTCACGGGCAATCAGCGCAGCATAAAGAACATCATCGTCAGGCAAATCGAACAGCATGATTTTACTCACAGGCTGGATACGTGAGGAAAAGCATAGGGGAATTTCAGCGGGAGAAGCGACGTTTTTCGGGCGTTGATTTTAACTATTTCCGTTAATCCTTTCCGACAAGAGTATCCGTGCCCGGCAGGATACCGGGCACGGCTATTTTTACTCCTCCAGCCCGCGGTTTTTCAGCATCGGCTCAATCGACGGTGCTTTGCCGCGCCAGGTTTCATAGAGTTTTTCGAGATCTTCGCTGTTGCCGCGCGAGAGGATCTGATCACGGAATTTCTGACCGTTCTCCCGCGTCAGCCCGCCCTGTTCGGTAATGCCCGCAAAGGCATCGTCGGCCAGCATTTCGGTCCACAGATAAGCGTAATATCCCGCTGCATAACCGTTACCCCAGATGTGCTGGAAATAGCTGGAACGGTAGCGCGGCGGCACATACGCCAGATTCACTTTATCTTTCGCCAGCGACTCCGCTTCGAACTTATCGACATCCTGCTGCGGTGCGTCCGCGCCCAGGCTGTGCCAGTGCATATCCAGTAACGCAGCCGCCAGCAGTTCGGTCATGTCATAACCTTTGTTGAACTTGCTGGCTTTCTCGATTTTGTCCTGCAAGGCCTGCGGCATCACTTCACCGGTTTTATAATGTTTCGCAAAATGAGTAAACACTTTCGGGTCACTCGCCCAGTGCTCGTTAAACTGCGACGGGAATTCGACAAAATCACGCGGCGTCGCGGTACCGGAAAGGCCTGGGTATTCCTGATCGGCAAACAGGCCGTGCAGCGTGTGACCAAACTCGTGGAACAGGGTGATCACGTCATCCCACGACAGCAACGCCGGTTGCCCCGCAGCCGGTTTCTGGAAATTCGCCACATTATAAATCACCGGCTTGTTACCCAGCAGTTTCGACTGATCGACATAATTGCTCATCCATGCGCCACCGCCTTTATTATCGCGCTGATAATAATCGGCGTAGAACAACGCCATCGATTTGCCGTCCTTATCGAATACTTCAAAAACCCGCACATCAGGGTTATACACCGGCAGGTCTTTACGTTCTTTAAAAGTGATGCCGTACAGCAGGTTAGCGGCATAAAATACACCGTTTTCCAGCACATTATTCAGCTCGAAATAGGGTTTGATCTGCGCGTCGTCCAGATCATATTTCTCTTTGCGCACCTGCTGCGCGTAATGCTGCCAGTCCCAGGCGGCCACTTTGAAGCCGCCGTTCTGTTTATCGATTTCTGCCTGAATGTCAGCGGCCTCACGCCCGGCGCGGGCGGTCGCTGCCGGGACAATTTTATGCATGAAATCCAGAGCCGCCTTAGGCGTTTTCGCCATCTGGTCTTCCAGCTTCCATGCCGCATAGCTCGGGAAGCCCAGTACACGGGCCTGTTCCGCACGCACTTTTGCCAGCTTCGCGATCAGTTCGCGGGTGTCATTGGCATCGCCTTTTTCAGCGCGATTGATCGAGGCCTCATACAGCGCCTTGCGCGCTTCACGGTCATCCAGCGACTGTAACAACGGCTGCTGGGTGGTGTTTTGCAGCACCAGCAGCCAGGCGTTATCCAGTTTGCGATCTTTGGCGGCCTGCGCGGCTGCCGATAATTCGGCATCACTCAGCCCGGCGAGCTGCGCTTTATCTTTCACCGTCAGCCCGCCCGCTTTGGTGGCGGCCAGCAATTTATTAGTGAACTGCGTGCTGAGCGTCGCGGCCTGCTGGTTCAGCGCCCTGAGTTTGTCTTTATCGGCATCAGAAAGATTGGCACCTGCCAGTTCGAAATCCTTAAAAGTTACCTCAATCAGGCGCTGTGATTCCGGGGAAATTTTCAGGCTGCTGCGCTGGTCATAGACCGCTTTCAGCCGCGCAAACAGCTTGCTGTTGAGATGAATGCTGTCATCCATCGCCGCCAGTTTTGGCGAGGTATCTTCGTCAATTTTTTGCAGCGTATCGTTGGTGTTCGCACCGGTCATCGCACCAAAAACATTCTGTACGCGTTGTAGCATGACGCCGGATTTTTCCAGCGCCACATAGGTATTTTCAAAGGTTGGCGGTGCACTGTCGCTGGCAATTTTATCGACTTCAGCCAGTTTCTGGCGGATGCCTTCGAGGATCGCCGGTTCATAATCGCTGTCTTTATAGAGATTAAATTGCGGTGCCTGATATTCCAGCGGGCTGGGTTTCAGAAATGGGTTATCTGCATTGATTGCGTGATTCATGACGTGCTCCTGCGTTAATGCTGGTGCAGATGTGGGTTCTGCACCGACCGCGTATTGGCTGCATGCCAAAGTAATAGCCAGAAAAAGAGGAGAAATACGCATTTTGGATTTTCCTTTACCTGAGTTCCTTTAAGTCTTTCAGCATAGTAACAGGCGGGGAATTGGGCAAAATTGTAGGGATGCAATTTTCAGACAATTTCATTCTGCGCCAATAAGTTTGTAATGAGTCCCCCACCCCAGACTCAAAAGACAACGGGCTATCAGTCTTCAGTGTCTGAGTAATCTGACCCCGAACCAGAGGAGTCCATCCCTGACCAGCCATCATCACTTTCACCTGAACTCATGACTCGTGGTTTGTAATGATCCATATTTATTGAGTATTCATCCGATTTGAGGGACACCATTTTCGGAACGCGAATTTCAGGCCGGTAAAAACTGTTCACGATGTTAGACAGTTGGGTGTCATTACGGGCAGAAAGAATGACTTGCTGATCTGCCGGCGGTAAACTTCTGTTAGCGAGAATAATAGAATAAGCCAGCCCTAAAACAGAGAACATTTTCCCATTAAAAATTATCGCGTGACGGTTAAACTCCCGGGTTTCTAATATTCTGACAGCCTCTCTGCTCAGCTCGGGAATATGGCATCTCGGTATTACCAGAGCGACCTGATCCGTTAATACCATTGATGAGTTTCGGAAAACAGAATGAGAATAGGCTACTTTATAAAATATACTGCCAAAACGACTTGAGGTTTTGAGTAATGGCAATCCAATTTCCAAAGAAAAAAACACATAACCATCATTTCCCAGCATAGAAATATCAACAGGCTGAGTGTTATCTTCATTAAACCGGATCCCTTTGGAAATTAAATTCTTTCTGGAATATAAGGTCAGATCGCTACCCTTATTAACCACATCAAATGAATCCGTACAGTGAACAGCATAAAAAGGTGCCTGCGTCAGAACATTGAAAAAATTCTGCTCCTGACGGGTCAGTTTACCCAATGCAATGCGTAACACATGATAATTGTGCAAGGAATAATCATCTATTTTTTTCTTACCGGGATCCCATATTATTCCCTTTGCTGTCATAATATCATTCACCTGCGTAGCCCATTTATTACGCATGTTGTGTAAAATTCGTTTTCCTGCTTCATTCTTTGTAAGAACTTTTTTATTAGGCTCAAACATATATTAACATTCCATATTAAATAAAAACAATGATCACTGTAGAATAAAAAAACCTGTTCAACCACTTACTTAATAATTAATCACACCTAAAGCATAACAATAATAAATCGGGTTACGCCGGGATAAAATTATTATACGAGGCTCTGCACTTCTGATAACTTACTCATAACTGAAATAATAATTATAGGGATTGATATGTTCACCAATCAACTCTTTACAGACCAACGTTTTAGCGCCAGGCAATTTACCGGTGAAACACTGGAAAACTGCCGCTTTTATCGCTGCCGTTTCGACAGCACCGATCTGTCGGAAACCGCGTTTGTCGATTGTCTGTTTTACGATGATGAAGAGCAAAAAGGCTGCTCTTTCCAGCATGCCAAATTGCAGGATGCCAGCTTCAAACGCTGTGATCTGACGATGGCTGATTTTAAAAACGTTCAGGCGCTGGGCTGTGAAATCCGCGAATGCAAAGCCACCGGCGCAGATTTCAGCGGTGCCAGCTTTATGAATATGATCACCGCGCGCACCTGGTTTTGCAGCGCGTTCATGACTAAAAATAACTTCAGTTATGCGAACTTCAGCAAAGTTATTCTGGAGAAATGTGAACTGTGGGAAAACCGCTGGACGGGTGCCAATGTGCAAGGCGCAAACTTCAGCGGCTCCGATCTTTCCGGCGGCGAATTCACCGAGTTCGACTGGAACAACCTCAACATCACCCATTGCGACCTGACGAACTCAGATCTGGGCGAGCTGAATATCCGTAAAGTTGATCTGGATGGCGTGAAAATCGATGACTGGCAACAGAGTCATCTGCTGGAGAAATTGGGTGTGATTGTCATTCATTCGAAATGACGGGATTTGAAAGAGCAGTTAACGTTTTTTCTGTGCGAGAGTGCAAAGCGCCTCAATATTACTTTTTTCGCCTTCGGCCTCTTTCAGCTTGCGACGCTGTTCAGCGAATTTCTCATATTGCTGGCAGGCTTTTTCATCCGCTTCTTTTTTGCTGGTTTTACCGCTGCCCTGCAAAACGTCAAACTCATTGAAATTGAGAAATTGCTCAAGTTTATCCTCCCAGCTTTTTAAGAATATCTGCTGGCGGCGCTTAGTCTGATCTTCTGCGTAATCCAGCCACATTGAAATAATGCGATTCAGTTGATCAATTTCTTCTTCGCGTAAGTAATTTTTCGCAATCGTCGTATCAGTCTTACGCACCTGATCATATTTGAAACTGGTCAGTCCCATATCCGGCTGGCTGGCATCCGCGCGCTGAGCGATAATTTCCGCCGCTGTAAGGCCGGTGCAGGCAAAATGCAACTTATTCTGGATTGCCTGAAAGAAACGCGCGGTATCTTTATCTGTGGGCCGATAATCCGCCGCCATCGCAAAAATATCTTTGATACGAAGATAAATACGGCGTTCGCTGGCACGTATATCCCGGATGCGCTCCAACATTTCGTCGAAATAATCCGGCACGACTGACTGACCCACTGGCGGATTTTTCAGTCGTGGATCGTCCATGACAAACCCTTTAATGACATATTCTTGCAGGGTTTGTGTCGCCCACTGACGGAATTGCGTACCACGGGCAGAGCGGACGCGATATCCGACCGCAAGAATAACCGATAAATTGTAATGCCGAATTTGGCGGTTTATCTCTCTTTTACCTTCAGTTTGAACTTGTAAGTAATCCTTACAGGTTGAACTTTGAATGAGTTCACCTTCAGCGTAGATCGCTTTAATGTGCTGGGTAATCGCCTGCGGAGTTACCTGATAAAGCACTGACATCGCAGCCTGAGACAACCACAAAGTCTCCGACTCAAACCGACACTCAACCTGAAACTGTCCATCCTTAGTCCGAAACAGAACAAACTCACCTTCCGGCGCCAGAGGCGTAATGTGTTCATCCATCGGTACTTACTCCTTCAGCCAGCACGGGCGTTGATTCAGCAAACAATGGATTTATTCTACCTGTTTCCCCGGACTGCAAAAATAGCGGTTAATCTAACCCTCGCATGAAACCGCCCCGAAGGGCGGTTCATTTACTGCTATAAAACCGGGCCAATATTGACGTTGATATTGATATGAGAAACATTAATGCTCCATCCATCATTCTCAGTCTGGGCTGCTTGTCCCGCTTATTTTAAGCAAATGAAAATTGAGAAAGCTTAGCGCTAACTGAACTTCCTCGACAAAATAACCGCTCTCTGAAGCGGTTTTTTTGTGTCTGAAATCCTCACGCCCCGCCGAAAAGTGCGCTTCTCCCCCGCCCTTCATCAGGATCTCACCGCACTATGCTATAACAGACCTTCGCTTTAGCCACGAAATTAACCTTATGAAAGATAATAGTATTTATTCTCCTCAGGTCTCTGTGCCGGAAAAATCACGGGTGCTGGGCTGGTCTGATTTATTCTCGCTGTGGTTCTCACTCGGTATGGGCCTGATGGTGTTGCAGGCTGGGGCGATTCTGGCTCCGGGCCTCGGACTGGCGGGCTCGCTGGCAGCCATTGTGCTGGGGTCTGCCGTCGGCGTTGCGCTGCTGGCCCTGGTCGGGGTGACCGGCGGGCAGACAGGCATGTCATCAATGGCGTCGCTGAAGCTGAGTCTGGGCAAACGTGGTGTGGCGCTGCCGGTGCTGTTTAATCTGATCCAGCTGATCGGCTGGGGCGCGTTTGAAATTGTGGTGATGCGCGATGCCGCCAGTCTGCTGGCGAAACGCGTCTGGGGTGACGGCAGTTTTTGGGCGAACCCGACACTGTGGACGTTTACCTTCGGCGTCGTTGCCACCTTGCTGGCAGCCAGCGGGCCGCTGGCATTTATCCGTCTGGTGCTGCGCCGCTGGGGGATCTGGCTGTTGCTGGCGAGCTGTGCGTGGCTGACCGGTTATCTGTTCCTGCACGCCGGGTTATCCACACTGTGGCATAAAGCCGGGGACGGTTCGATGCCGTTCGCGCTGGCCTGTGACATCGTGGTGTCGATGGCATTTTCGTGGTTGCCGCTGGTGTCGGATTACACCCGTTTTGGCAAATCGGCGCGGCAAAACTTCTGGGGAACGGCCTGCGGATACTTCCTCGGCAGCGTGTGGATGATGTCACTCGGTGTCGCTTATACGCTGGCGTTTGTCAGCACATCGGCAGATGCCAATGCGCTACTGCTGGCGCTCTCAGGCGTTGCGCTGGGTATTCCACTGCTGCTGATTCTGGTGGAGGAGCATGAAAATGCCTTTGCGGATATTCACTCGGCGGCGGTGTCGGCGGGGACTTCCCTGCCGGTCAGCGTCGGCAAACTGACGCTGGGTATCGGCCTGCTGTGTACGCTGATCGCCTGGGCCGTTCCGCTGACGCAATACGAAAACTTCCTGCTGCTGATTGGCTCCGTGTTTGCGCCGCTGTTCGGTGTGGTGCTGACGCATCATTTTGTTCTGCGCAGGCAGAGCCACGAGAATCTGAATATCCGTTCTGTTGCGGCCTGGTTTACTGGCATTGCGGTTTATCATCTGATGGCAAACCTGCTGCCGGATATCGGCGCGACTATACCTTCACTGCTGGTGGCGGGGCTGGTGTGCTGGGGATTAGGGCGTAAAGCCTGAGATAAAAAAACCGCCCCGAAGGGCGGTTTCTCTACTGCTACAAACCAGACCCCATGTTGACGTTAATATTGATATGAGAAACGTTAACGTTCCACCCATCATTCTCAGACGTCATCAAAGAACCCAGCACAACGATCAGTGCGTATATACACTTTTTCATTGTTACGGCCTTTTATAGCCGCGTTTCACCCATAAGCACCGGGACCGACAGGAGAAGGACAAGCAGTGTTGAGGTTGCTCGTCCCCGCGGTACTTAAGTGCTATTTCCTGAGCCCGGTGACCTGTCGCTAAACAGGCGAAACTAGCTCCGCGCGCAGACTAGCACTAAGACCATATAAAAAGTAAGTCAATTTTGTTATCACTCAGCTTGTTCGTTTCGGGTGAATCATGTACAGTTCTTTTCGTTGGGGTTGCTCGTTCCCGCTTGTTTTAAAAGGTTGGTTTAGCGCTAACTAAATCACCAATAAAAAAACCGCTCTCTAAAGCGGTTTTTTTGTGCCTGAAATCGGGAAATTACAAAGCAATATCCGCAGGATGTTTCGGCTCTTGTTTTGCCTGAACATCCAGCGGGCGCAACTGAACCACATCGGCTACCGGTGTTGTGATCATCGACGGCGTTTCCAGTTGCAGAATGCGGCTGGTTTCCAGCAACTCTTTCTCGGTCGCTTCGATATTGCCATTCAGTTTGGTGCCGTAAGACGGGATGATTTCCCGGAATTTGGCCTGCCATTCTGCACTGGCTGCGCGCTCCTTAAAGACGGTTTCCAGCAGTTTCATCATGATCGGTGCGGCGGTTGACGCGCCCGGTGATGCACCCAGCAACGCCGCAATACTGCCATCTTTTGCGCTCACTACTTCAGTGCCCAGACGCAATACGCCGCCGTGTTTGCCATCTTTTTTGATGACCTGCACACGTTGTCCGGCCACCCAGCGTTTCCAGTCTTTCTGCTCGGCTTCGGGGAAAAATTCCTTCAGCGCGGCATGACGGTCTTCATCGCTGAGCATCACCTGCCCGACCAGATATTTCACCAGATCAAAGTTACCCATACCGACATGCGTCATCGGCAACAGGTTGGAACTGTTCACACTGCCAAACAGGTCCCAAAGGGAACCGTTTTTCAGGAACTTACTGGAGAAGGTGGCGAACGGCCCGAACAGCAGAACCTGTTTACCATCGATAATACGGGTGTCGAGATGCGGAACGGACATCGGTGGCGCGCCCACGGCTGCTTTGCCGTACACCTTCGCCAGATGGCGTTTCACCACATCCTGATTTTCTGTCACCAGGAATTCACCGCCGACCGGGAAACCGCCGTATTCACGCGCTTCCGGAATGCCGGATTTTTGCAGCAGCGTCAGGGACGCACCGCCTGCACCGATGAACACGAATTTCGCGTTCACCACGCGATGCTTGTGGCTGTGTTTCAGGTCGGTAATGGTGACACGCCAGCTTTTATCCGGATTGCGCTGGATATCGCGCACTTCCTGACCATTTGCCAGCGTGAAATTGGATTTTTTCTGCAACGCCTCAACCAGCTGACGGGTCACTTCGCCGAAGTTCACGTCCGTACCTGCTGTGGTGCGGGTTGCGGCAACTTTCTGCTTCGGATCCCGGCCATCCATGACTGCCGGGATCCATTGTCTGATTTGTTCCGGGTCTTCCGAATATTCCATCCCGCGGAACAGCGTGCTTTCCTGCAACGCAGCAAAACGTTTGCGCAGGAAATCGATATTCTCATCGCCCCAGACAAAGCTCATGTGCGGCACGCTGTTGATGAACGAGCGCGGATTATTCAGCACACCTTTCTGCACCTGATACGCCATAAACTGACGGGAAACCTGGAAGGCTTCGTTGATCGCCACGGCCTTGGTGATATCGACAGAACCGTCGGGCATCAGCGGGGTATAGTTCATTTCTGCCAGTGCGGAATGGCCGGTACCGGCGTTATTCCAGCCGTTGGAGCTTTCCTGCGCCACACTATCCATGCGTTCGATCATATGGACCGACCAGTCCGGCTCGAGTTCCTGGAGATAGGTCCCCAGGGTAGCACTCATGATGCCGCCGCCGACCAGCAAAACATCAACGGATTTTTCGTCTTCTGCGGCCGCAGGCTCGCTGGCACCCAGTGAGTCACGGTTGAGAAGCATACCAAGTATCTTTCTCATGACGTCTGTTTCTCTAAATGTTCAGTTCTGTTATGAATCGTTGTTGTGACAATCGAACAAGAAATTAGCAAAAAAACACGCGGGATCGTTACTGAAACTTCATTTTTTCAAATGATGGCTAAGAATATAACATTATCAATACAAAATTTAAAAAAGGATTTAACGTTTCAACAAAACAGGCAAACGGGATATCGGACAACGCTTCAGGCCGCGTCACATCTGGATTTGAAGGGATTGGCAAGGCAATTCAGGGCGGTTTTCTGGCGGTCAAAGAACGCGCTATTCGTGCTAAATCGGGTTTGGCGTCGCGGAATATCAAAAAGTGAGGGAAAGCCATCAACCGGCGGTCCGATGACCGCCGGCATCAGGAGGTTAACTGTCGGGCATTTCCATTGAGCGGATCACCAGAAAATCTTCTGAAATACCTGCACCTTTGTCCACCTTCTGCACATCATGTACAAACCAGGCATATATCTCTGAGGGAGCGCTGTCTTCAGGCCAGGGTGGCGGTAATCCCTCATAAGCAGCGTGCCCGTAAGCCAAAAACTTTTTCGCCCTGCGTAATGCAGGAATGTAAACATCGGGCACGAGCTGACGCCGGGTATCGTGGCTATTGGGCATTTCCATCACATTTTGCATACTCAGTGCGGCGCGGTGAACATCATCCAGCCAGCCCCAGTGTTTACGCAAGATATCCATCTCATTGCGAATATCACTGGCGGTCTCCTGCGCTTTTGGCGAGATACCTAACAGGCCTGCCGATGCACCTGCGGAAGCCATCACCTGCCCGCGTTGTTCGGCATATTTTATGCACTGACTGCGATAAAGATAAAACTGTCTGCCCAGCCAGTCGATATAGCTGTCGAGGTGCAGGTTCTGCGCGGCAACGCTGAGGTTTTTAAAAGGCACTGCCTGCTGATATAACGCTGTCCACTGTGCGACCGAATTTTCCTTCACGCTGTTTTCCATAATGAAGTATTCGGCAATAACTGGGTTACTTTGATGTAATGTCTGAAAATCGGGGAAGGGAACGCCTGCCAGCATAGCCTCACGGTACATTCTGTGTAAGGCGACCCGGCACAACTCGGCGCTCGGTTTTTGCTCATCAGGTTTTAGCCCGCCCCCCACATCTTCAGAACAGCCGGGCAGTAACTCCTCGCGGTATTTTTGCTTATCGCCGCCTAAGCGGTAAAGGCTGCGCCAGACCCGCGTTTCGTGTGCCGCCACCAGATGCAGGGCGCTTTTCACCGCAGCCGGTAACGGGGTATCCTGATCGACATATTTATCCCCCAGCAAAATGCTGATCCCCCTGATGGGGCCGCCGAATGCCCCCACAAACCAGTCCACACCGTTGTTATTACTGGCAGGCGTATGCCGGGCACAATCGAATAAACCGGCAAAAATAATCTCAACGGGAATACCCTGATAAACGTATTTATCGCCCTGCTTCTGGCAAATATCGTCGAGCAGCGTATCCAGAAACTTACGCGCCAGAGTTGCCCCGAGGTCGTAACCGAATAACGAGACCGAGATCAGCTTGATGGGCACCTGACTGCTGGTCACCGCTCTTTCAAAAAAGCGTTCGAAACGCAGTTTTGCCGCAGTGATTCGCGTATCTACGCCCGTCACCAGCATGTCGGCAATAACAGGATTGTCACGCAACCAGGGAGTTGCTTCGATGCTCACTTTTTTCACCACACTTTTCGTGATATCCCCGGTCAGCTTCAAAAATTCGGTGGGTTTAATCAGCTTTTTACCGACATCTTTTAATACTTCCCACCACTTGCCTGTTTTAAAAAATTCTATGCCTGCTTCTTTGGCAATATCCCAGGGCTGATCTTTTAAATCATCCAGCGCGCTGCCTTGCGCACCATCCATAATGGCGTGGAGCTTAGTTGTTAGATCTTCATTAAATGGGGTTCCGAGACCTGAAACATAAAATTTTGCATAGCTACATTTAGTTGAGTTTTGGAGTTCATCAGGAAATGCTCTATAGAGGCGTGCGATATTACTTAACCGATCTTCTGTGGCATCCTGTTCGATATTTCGATGAATACCATCAAAGAAGTAACCTACGTGTAAAGCTCGGGAGCAATTTCCTATACCGGCATCATTTTCCTGCTGCGCACGATTCGCAGCAGCGACAAGGCTTTCGATATCCATTAGTGATCTCCCCGTACAACTGATTTAGGAGAAATTTCAGGATGTTTTTCATAAGGCGACCAGGCATTATCACTCCATCCTAATAAAACTTTATCTCCGGGCAGGAAATGAACGTGCAAATCATCTTCCCCCCATTTTCGTTCGGGAAGTGGCATAATTACTTTATGGATTTCAGTACGAGTTCCTGCCTGATATTGCGCAAGGGTGTAATCAACTGTCCAGACAACTTCCGCCGTCTTTCCGCTGATACTGCCACAACAGGTCGCGCCCCCACCGCCATATGCAAATGCATTCGATCCCGCCACGCCATTCACACTAAATCCCCGTATAGGGCGATCAATTTCGCTGTGAATAATTAATGTCACCGGCCCGGTCGGTGGTCCCCAGATGGATGCCCAGACTAACCAGCCTCCCCATCCGAGTATGAACACTAATAATCCTGCGACCAGCCATTTACCCCAGCGCGCATAGCCGCGATTAACGGCCCCGTCTATTTTTTCCAGTCTGTTAAAAAAATTCATTTTATTTCTCTCGTTATTTATTTTGACTGACGGAATCAGATGCCTGCCGCTGGTAATTTATTATCCTTGCCGGGATGTTTTTCATAAGGTGACCAGGCATTGTCACTCCACCCTAATAAAACTTTATCTCCGGGCAGGAAATGAACGTGCAAATCATCTTCCCCCCATTTGCGTTCGGGAAGGGGCATGACGATGCGACGGTTTTCCGTACGCAGCCCTGCATTGTATTGGGCGCGGGTTGTACTCAATGTCCAGACAACTTCCGCCGTCTTTCCGCTGATACTGCCACAACAGGTCGCGCCCCCACCGCCATATGCAAACGCATTGGATCCCGCCACACCATTCACACTAAATCCCAAAATAGGCCGGTCAATTTCGCTGTGAATAATTAATGTCACCGGCCCGGTCGGCGGCCCCCAGAGGGATGCCCAGACCAACCAGCCTCCCCATCCCAGTATGAACAGTAATAATCCTGCGCCCAGCCATTTACCCCAGCGCGCATAGCCGCGATTGACGGCTCCGTCTATTTTTTCCAGTCTTTTAAAAAAATCCATTTTATTTCTCACGTTATTTTATTTTTGACTGACGTAATCAGATGCCTGCCGCAGATAATTTATCAACCTTGTCAGGATGTTTTTCATAAGGTGACCAGACATTGTCACTCCACCCTAATAAAACTTTATCTCCGGGGAGGAAATGAACGTGCAAATCATCTTCCCCCCATTTTCGTTCGGGAAGTGGCATAATTACTTTATGGATTTCAGTACGAGTTCCTGCCTGATATTGCGCAAGGGTGTAATCAACAGTCCAGATAACTTCCGCCGTCTTCCCGCTGATACTGCCACAACAGGTTGTTTTACCCCCGCCATGAGCAAATGCATTGGGCCCAGCCACACCATTCACACTAAATCCCCGGATAGGCCGGTCAATTTCGCTGTGAATAATTAATGTCACCGGTCCGGTCGGCGGCCCCCAGAGGGATGCCCAGATTAACCAGCCTCCCCATCCCAGTATGAACAATAATAATCCCGCGCCCAGCCATTTACCCCAGCGTACATAGCCGCGATTAACGGTTCCGCCTATTTTTTCCAGTCTGTTAAAAAAATCCATTTTATTTCTCGCTATGACTTTTATTTACGATTTACTGTATCTGGGATTTCTTCAGCCTTCGGGCTAATAAAGCCACCCCCCCACCATAAGCGCACTTTGTCTCCAGGCAGAAAATAAACATGCAGATAATTCTCCCCCCATTTTCGCTCAGGGATAGGCATAACAACACGTCGTTTTTCGAGACGCATCCCCTTAAGATACTGTTCATGTGTAATATCAAGAGTCCACATAACATCTGCTTCTTGACCGCTGATACTTCCACAACACGTGGATTTACCAGAACCTGATGCGTAAGGGTTTTCTTTATCATGTGCTGAAGAATTAGCACCCGCTACACCATTCACACTAAATCCCAAAATAGGCCGGTCAATTTCGCTGTGAATAATTAATGTCACCGGCCCGGTCGGCGGCCCCCAGATTGATGCCCAGACTAACCAGCCACCCCATCCCAGTATGAACAGTAATAATCCTGCGCCCAGCCATTTACCCCAGCGCGCATAGCCGCGATTAACGGCTCCGTCTATTTTTTCCAGTCTTCTAAAAAAATCCATTTTATTCCCTTATTTTACTGTACCTAGTCGAATAATATCATATTCAATTTACCAGCGTTAACCTGACTCTCTTAGATTCATCAAGGTACGGAAGGCATATAAAAATCATTCCGAGAGGATATAAAAACATTAAGCCGATAATTTTCCACGGAATTGAATACATCGTGATGTTTTGATACCAAAAACATAAAGAGGCGAATAATAACGGATGCAATAAACAGGAAAGTATAAACAAGCGATAATATTTTCTAAACTGATATTTCTTTCTAAAAAGCGCGTTAAGAGAGAAAGCCGCCATTAAAAATACAATAACATCAACAAAGGAATTTAAAACCAAAGGAATCAGTTTGACATCACTCCCATCGGTTATGGGTATATTTAAGTCATAGATGAATTCGATAAACAGCGAGGCATTAAAAACGAGCATTGAAGATAAATGTAAAACGACTACGATCAACCAGCCACCAATTCCTGTCAGTTTTTGACGGTCCTGTTCAGAACAACAGGTACAGATTTTAATTTCTTGTTCACTATTCATTTCAAACTCCTATTAATGCACGAGGGTCATCCTGACTCTTTTTGAACATTTCAAATAAGGATACGCAAGACAGGCTAATACTATAGGATAACTAGCCGAATCAAAAAAGAACGTCCATGGTATATAACCATATAAAAATATCTCCTCCATATTAATTAAAATAACTTCGAAAAATGAAGATGATATTAATATAACAATAAAAATCTTAAATACCCTCTTGAATCTTTCACATTTTCTTATCAGAAAAACCAACGCATATATTGCAAAGCCAATAATTAAAAAATCCATAACGCAAAATATTAAAAACTTAACCACCCTGATCTTTTCCTCAAAAATCAATGAATTGATTCCATACAATGGCAGGGTTATTAAACTTATTGCTTTAAAGATAATTTCGAGCATCAGATTCAGAGCAATTATAATTAAGCCACCGCCCAATCTGGAATATTTCCCTTGCCTGAATACAGTACAACATACGCAGGGCGTTAAACTAATTTCACCATCCTGATGTTCTTCTTTCATATAATGACTTTCCTTGTTATTAATAGTGTTATGACTGCCATTTACTTGCAAGTGCATTGCTTAGTATTTCTTTAAGGGATACTTCCCCCTGTGAAACCTTACCAAGTGACACCTGCATTCCTTCCGATTCCAGTATTTTCTTCCCGCCGTTAAGGTAATAAAGTGCATACAGTTTGCTGTCGACGCCTGCGGGCATTCCGGCCAGCCGTGCTTTTTCCAGTGCTTTAATCACCATGTCGCCCTGCGAACAGGGAGGAAAATGCTGACTGGCAGGCATTTTCTGCCACTGGGTTAAAATCGCACCGACTTCAGGTTCATCCATAATCTGTTGCCAGATTTCTTCATTTAGCCTGACGGCATGATCCCGTGGATTTTCTGCAGTAGATGCCAGCAGAGGAACAGGCTGCCAGCTCCCTTCTAAAGGTGCCCACCACCGGGTGATATTCCTGAACAGAAAGGTGTGCCATTCCTGTTCACCACATTGCGCGAGCAGACTGATCACCTGTCGGGTATAAAAGCGAATCAGTGCAGTAGTGTCATCCGGGCCAATCACTGTGCAGGCATAAGAAAGTTGCGCCGCAAGTGCTCCTGAAAGGCAGGATTTAGTCGCAATCACACCCACAACGCCGGGTGTGTCCTTTATCTTTTGTGTGAGTTCATTGTTATTTTTCACCGCCAGTAGCCACGGCCCGTAATTTTTAAACTCGGCGAGTTGCGGATGGAGGTATAAAGAATACATTTCCGAAGCATTGACCGTGTAAAAGGCCTCAAATGCTTGGGTTTCCTGTGCGCCACCTTCTAACAATAAATAAAAATAACCGTTCTCTGTTTCAACTGCGGACTCTGCTAATGCTGTTGACTCAATCATTTACGCTCCCTGTACGATGGCATCGTTGGCTTTGATGGCGTTAAGTAAGCATTCGATACAAATCTTGTTTTTAAGCTCAGGATACTGTCCCGGCAAATAGGGCATATTCAGCCGTACAGGGTTCGCCACCGTCAGCACCGTGTGCGGCGTTTTCCTGAAATACTCACCCGCCGTGCCGTACTCAATTTTGCCGTCCTGCAGGATCAGGTAGCTGCCACCGCCAATCAGCGTGATGCGCTTTTTCGCGCTGAACAGGATGTCGCCGTCCACCGCCGTGATGCTCACTTTTTTGCCCGCCGCCAGTGACAGCTGGTTGTTCTGCGCCTGAACGTCGACCTTACCCTCGCCAGCCTTCAGGCTCATTTCGCCCTTCAGGGCAAAGATGCCCATTTCCTGCCCGGTGTTGACGGTCAGGTTCTTAATCACCCCGATATCCGCGTTTTTTCCGGCGTTCAGTATCATATTTTGGGTCGCCGCCAGCTGCATATGTTCGCCGCTGGTCAGCGCCATGCCTTCCGGGGCGCTGGCCAGCACCACCTGATTTATCGGCTTCAGCCGTTCGCTGAACATGGCGATTTGCGCCGCGATGTCGGCCTCCAGCGCTTTGGCCTCCGCGGCGGCCTGGCTGAGGGCTTTCACCTGACCCTGCAGGTATTCGATTTCGGTCATCGCCGCGAGGTTATCCGGCACCTGACCCTGCGCCTGCGGCTGGGCGTCCGCGCTGAGAAAGACGCCCTTACCGCCGCGCAGGGCGCCGTGTTCATCGGTGCGCAGCTCGAAACCTTCGCCGCGCGGCGCGTTTTGCGCATCGACGATATGCCCGCTATTCAGCTGGGTCTTGCCGTATTCGGTGGCGAGTTTGATGTGCTCCTCACCGCGCCGGTCCTCCATCCGCAGTTTGTTATTTGACGGGGTGCGCAGGACGTTGCGGGTGTGGTTCCGTTCGGTCACGTGGTCGGGATGTTCAGAGTCGTGCAGCGCGGCGGCGATATACGGCCGGTCGGGGTCGCCGCCGTCAAAGGCGATGGCCACGTCGGTGCCGTCGGTCAGCGGCATATGCCAGCCGTAGCCGTCACCGCCGTAGGGTTTGGCGAGGCGCACCCACAGGTACGCATAACCGGCATCGGCCGAGGCGCGGTCGCCGTCAATCCGTACGCGGTAACGCCCCTGATTATCCAGCCACGCATAGGTGTCGCCTTTGGCCGGGCTTTCCACCCGCGCCGGTATCGTGCCGCTGAGCACCGGCCGCGCCGGCGGTTCGGGGCGAAAGCCAATCGTTTCGCGGTAGGCCATGCCCCAGATATTGAGGCGGAAGTGGTCGGTGCGCGAGCCTTTGGCGACGATGCGGGTAATCAGGATGCCGTCCGGCAGGTCGCTGAACGGGTAGGCCTGCGGTTCCAGCACCTGACCCGGCGCCAGTCCGCTGCCGGTGGTGCGGGCAAAAATGCGGCACTGGTGATTCAGCTGACGTTCATGGCGGATGCGGGCGTAGAACGCGCCGGTTTCGGCGGCGGCGTCCATGTCTTCACCGGCCTCGCGGTAGGGTCGGGCGTACAGGTAGCTTTCGCCGGTCACCGGCGCGGCGCTGCGCACCTGCGCGCTGGTATCGAGCGGCGTGGTCGCCTCGCGGTAGTTGTAATCGCGTTTGAAGATTTTGCCGGTCACGGCGTTCCAGTGGATTTTCAGTCCCCAGACGCTTTCGGCGTGGGCGTCGCTCATCCCCGACGGCTCGCAGTACGGCAGGGTGACGCCAAACCGGTACTGCTCCGGCCCGTCGCCGAACAGCACTTTCTCACACGTCAGGCGGGTGTCCGCCTCAAAGCGGAACCAGATACCGACCTCGGCCAGAATACGTTTGATAAACTGCAGGTCGGTCTCGCCCCACTGGGTGATAAGCTCGCGGTCGGGGTAGGTGTGGCTGAGGCGAAACTCAAAATCCTGCCCCTCCAGCCCGTGTTTGCGCAGAATAAATTCCACCACTTCAGGCACCGACTGGTTCTGAAAAATAAAGCTGTTGGTGCTGTTTTCCAGCAGCCGCAGGCGCGGCACCAGCTCGAGGCGGTACAGGGTTTCATCGGCGGAGGTGGAGAGGCGCTGAAAGTCACGAATAACGCCGTACACGGCGCGTTCAGGCTGGAAAGGCGTGCCCATCGTGAAGCTGGCGAACTGGCGCAGCATCTGTGCGGCACCGATATCCGGTGCGGGGCAGGTGACGTCAACGGTGTAGGAAAAGGTCTCGCTGAGCTGTTCTTCGCCGCGAAAATTCAGCACGTCCAAAGCGTACGGGCTGTTCCAGATAGCAAGAGAATAACGGGAAAGTGTGTCCATTCCGGTCCCTGGTTGGCATGTGAAAAGCATCCTGCTTTTCGGGGTGTGAGGAAACTGTATTCACATGGTGAAATTGTGGGCACAGTTTAATGAAATTTAAGTATTCGCAAAGAGATATATGAAAGGATATGAAGAAAAAAGGCGCAGTTACCCGCGCCTTTACGATCACTCTTTACAGGCTCAGATTACAGGGCGACGTCTGCAACCTGTTTCTGCTCCTGTCCAGGTTTAGGTGCAGAAGAGTTGTCCGCAGAAGGGGCCGGTTCAGCGGCTTTTGGCTGCGGATTATCGAGCATCAGAACGCGGCTGGTGTCGCCCAGTTCTTTCTCGGTTGCCGCCACGTTGCCGTTCAGTTCGGTGCCGTAAGAAGGGATGATTTGCTTCAGTTTGGCCTGCCACTCTGGTGTCGCGACTTTGTCTTTAAACACTTTTTCCATCAGGTGTAGCATGATCGGTGCCGCCGTGGATGCGCCCGGAGAGGCGCCCAGCAGTGCGGTAATGCTGCCGTCTTTCGAGCTGACCACTTCAGTGCCAAGACGCAGAACGCCGCCTTCTTTCTCATCTTTTTTGATGATCTGCACGCGCTGACCGGCTTCCCACAGACGCCAGTCTTCTTTCTTCGCATCCGGGAAGTATTCACGTAATGCATCGAAACGGTCATCATCAGAGAGCATCACCTGACTGACCAGATATTTCACCAGATCGAAGTTGTCGATGCCCACGTGAGTCATCGGCATGATGTTAGAGAAATTCACGCTGCCGAACAGATCCCACAGAGAACCGTTTTTCAGGAACTTGCTGGAGAAGGTGGCGAACGGCCCGAACAGCAGAACCTGTTTGCCGTCGAGAATACGGGTATCAAGATGCGGAACGGACATCGGCGGAGAACCGACAGATGCTTTACCGTACACTTTTGCCAGATGGCGCTTCACCACGTCCGGGTTCTCGGTCACCAGGAACTCACCGCCCACCGGGAAGCCGCCATAGTTGTCCGCTTCAGGAATACCGGATTTTTGCAGCAGCGTCAGGGACGCGCCACCTGCGCCAATAAAGACGAATTTCGCTTTGATGACGCTTTCTTTGTCACCGTTTTTCAGATCAGCCACGGTCACGTTCCAGGTGTTATCCGGGTTACGTTTAATGTCGCGGACTTCATGACCGAGGCTCAGGGAGAAGTTAGGTTTTTTCTGCAATGAGGCCACCAGCTGACGGGTGATCTCGCCGAAGTTCACGTCAGTCCCGATCGGAATACGGGTCGCCGCCACTTTCTGCGCCGGGTCACGCCCTTCCATCACCAGCGGGATCCACTGTTTGATTTGCGCCGGGTCTTCTGAATATTCCATGCCGCGGAACAGTGTGCTTTGTTGCAGCGCGGCAAAACGTTTACGCAGGAAATTGATGTTGTCATCACCCCACACAAAGCTCATGTGCGGCGTGCTGTTGATGAAGGAACGCGGATTGTGCAGCACGCCGTTCTCAACCTGATAGGTCCAGAACTGACGGGAAATCTGGAAGGATTCGTTAATTTCAACCGCTTTGGAGATATCGATACTGCCGTCGGCTTTTTCCGGGGTGTAGTTCATTTCTGCCAGCGCAGAATGGCCGGTACCGGCGTTGTTCCAGCCGTTCGAGCTTTCCAGCGCCACGCCGTCCAGACGCTCCACCATGTTGATGGACCAGTCTGGTTCTAATTCCTGAAGATATGTCCCCAGCGTCGCGCTCATAATGCCGCCGCCGATCAGTAACACATCAACGGGCTTTTCATCTTCTGCCAACGCTGACTGGCTGAAAGCAACCACGTTAAGGCAGAGGATCATGGCGAGTATCTTTCTCATGACGTCTGTTTCTCTGAATGTTTAGTTTTAATTTTGCAGGTGAAAGCTATCCAGATTTCTTCCGGATAAACGAAATCAACAACCCGTTGCGGTGGGAAATAAACGGTTATTTCCACAGAGTATGAAAGGACAATAATGGGGAGTAACGAAAACCGCGGCGAAGAACGACAAATCAGCCACACAAATGTTGCCGAATACTCATATTATCGAGATTTCGTAAACAATTTAACATTGTCGTTACGTGCATTAAAAATAGTTTAATACTTTAAATAATTACATAAGTTAGTGACGTGACGAAATTACTCAGGCCAGATTCGCCTGTAAAGCTGCGGCATGGGCGGTCAGAGCCGGTGCCGGACTGTGGCCGATCAGCATGAAGTTGTAACCGGCATTGCGCCAGTAAACCACGTTCATTCCCCGGCGGATTTCACGCTGCAATGCCGTATTGTCGCGGTGTTCGCTGCGCGTAATGCACAGGGCCATCGGGCCGTACTGCGCGTCCAGATAGGTAATTTGCGCGATGTCATAATCGTCATAATGCAGCATGCGGGCGTCTTTCAGATCTGCGCCCTGCACCGCCAGCGCCGCAGGGTTCAGTGCGATGCCTAAGGTGTTTTGCACCCGCGCGAGCTGAATTTTTTGCTGGCTGGCAGAATCATAAACATCCGCCAGCGTCTGGGCGGTATACAACGACATGTAATCCGCCACACGCGCACGCCAGTTATCGTCTGATGTAAAAAGCGTGGAATAGCGTCCGGCCAGCAGCCCGACGGCCAGAAAACTTAACGACGCGGCGAGCAATGCGCGGCGGCTGGATCCGGATGAACCGGCAGCCCGTGCGTCAGGGATAGCGTCGAGCGCGGCCTGTAATTTCCCGACCGGCGCTTCCTGCAACATCGCGCCAAACGCATCGTGGAACGGTAAATTGCTGCGTGACATCTGTACCAGCCGTTGCGCCAGCACGTCATCCTGCGCCAGTTGTGCGTCAAACTTCGCGCGCTGAGACTCACTGAGCTGGTTATCGAGGTAGGCCACCAGAACATCATCAGCGTAAGGCGCAGACGGGATTTCACGGGTCATTTTTTCTCTCCCTGCTGCGGTTGTGTGGCGGTACCCGCGTCTTTTGCCAGCGTCAGCCGGGCGGTCGCCAGACGACTCATGATGGTACCGACGGGCACGGAAAGTGTCATCGCCGCTTCCTGATAGGTAAAACCTTCGACGTACACCAGAAACACCGCGTTGCGCTGGGCTTCCGGCAGGCGGTTCACCCGCTGCATCACCTGCGTGTGCCAGTGGCGTTCTTCAAAAGACGGCGTATCGGCGGGGGTGTCCGTTTCGCCGACATCGGCAAATCCCTGCCCCTGACGGACGCGCTGCGCCCTGAGTTCGTTAACCCATATCGAGTGCAGAATAGAAAAAAGCCAGCGGTCCACGCCGGTGCTGTCCTTAATCTGCGCACAGCGTTCCAGCGCCCGCACGCAGGTGGATTGCACCAGATCGTCTGCCACATCGTGCTTGCGCGACAGCACCATCGCGTAGCGCCACAGACGGGACAGGCACTGGCTCAGTTCAGGACGTAAGTCTGCCGGTAAGATTTATCGATTCTCCGTTTTCAGGATTCCGGATGACCGTCGATGGCGGCGCTCAGGTCGCGGTATTCTTCGCAGCCGGTGCCGCACAAGCCTTTGATAGTCGCCAGTTGGGCTTTGGCGAGATCAGGACGCCCTTTAATCATATACGCCTCGCCGAGGTATTCCCGGACTTTGGCGTAGTTCGCGTCAATCGCAATCGACTTCTGATAATAGCCGATGCCTTCGTCGGTGCGCCCGAGTTTACGTGTGGCATAGCCGCGATAGTTCCAGGCTTCTTTGGTGTTCTGATCTTTCAGCGTATCCAGCACCGTCAGCGCTTCCTGATAACGGCCGGTTTTCGCCAGATGATAGGCATACTGCGTTTTATCCTGATCGGAAATCATGCTGCCTTTATCCACCATGCAGCTTTTGGTTTTGCTGTCATAGATTTGCCCCTTCGGGCAGTCCGGCGTTTTTTTAGCGTCGGAATCATCGCCCATGGCGCTGGCCGCCGCGCTGAAAAACAACAGATTAGCCGCCAGACACACGACCGGCAGCGCCTGTAAAACCTTTTTTGTCTTCATAATGATGTCCTGTAGGGAATTAACCGATGACTTATGGGCGGCTTTTGCTACCCGGTAACATGCGGCGCAGAATGCCGTCGCGAAGAACGTAATGATGGAAAAGTGCCGCCAGCGCATGCACACCCGCAATAATGATCAGCGCCCAGGCAACGTTGTTGTGCAGCGAGCCGAAGGTTTGGGTCATCACGCTGTCGAAATTAAATACGTCAGGAATGGGGAATAAACCGAAGAAGTAGAACGGTTCGGCCTGCGACCAGCGGAATAAAAAGCCCAGAATGATTTGCGCGACCAGCAATAAATAGAGCGCCAGATGGGTCAGGTGCGCGGCGGCTTTCATCAGCGTCGGCATGGCGACCGGTTGCTGTTTACTGCGACCGGTGCTGACGGTAAACAAACGCCATAAAAGACGCCCGGTGATAATCGCCGCCAGCAGGATCCCCACCGAGATATGCACCGATTGCAGCCCTTTACGCAGCGGCGTGCCGCGCTCCAGCACTTCCCAGATATGCGCGCTGGCAAACAGGAAAATCACCGCCAGTGCGGTCAGCCAGTGCAACAAAATCGTCAGCCCGTCGTAACGGTTGCGAAGAACAACAGAAGAAGTTTGCATAAAAACCGTGCCCGTAAATGTTCGATATAAAGGTAAACACCTGAGCATGACTTTCTATTCGGTTGCGGGGGAAAATAATTTTCGCCTGTTATGCTTTTGAGTGATAAAAATACTTTGAGTGATACAAGGCGAGGAGAAAAGACACCCGTTATTACCTGGTAAAGTTTTGTTCTGAGTAGCCGATAATCCGTAACAGGCGCCCTTTACGGCAACGGCTGCGCCATAATTTTGCATTTATTTCCTATGAGGTGTGGCAGGTGAGCGAAGTATCGAAAGAGTCGTTTGCGAAGCGGAACACGCTGGCAATCTTGTCCGTTCTGCGTGACTTAAAGAAGAACCAGACCCTGATCATGATCAGCCATTCCCGCGGACAATTTATCAGTAAAATTCTGGACGTTGATGCTGACAATCATCAGTTCTTGTTCGATCTGGGCAGTTCCGATTACGAGAACACGCTGGCCGCTGAGGCGGACACCCTGACGTTTGTTGCCGAACCGGCCGGTGCCAAGGTCGAGTTTTCCTGCAGTAAAGTCCGTCAGATCAGCTATGAAGGTTTGCCGACATTTACCTGCGATCTGCCGCCCGTGTTGTATTTCATTCAGCGCCGTGAGTATTTTCGCGTGAATGTGCCGCGGATGCCGGATTACCGCTGCAGCGGAATACTGCCTGATACTTCTGAGTTTGCTTATCGCGTGCGTGATATTTCACTCGGCGGGCTGGGGCTGGAAATTGAAGGGGCAACGCCGCCGGAAATGACCAAAGGGTCAATGCTGAAAGATTCGCTGATTCAGTTAGCGGAGCTGGGAACCTTTACATTGGATTTGCAGTATCTCGGCGCGATGGTGCGTAAATCGGTGAGCAATAAAGGCGAAACCGTGACGTCGCAACGGCTGAGCTTTAAGTTTCCGCATTTATCGCCCGCGCAGGAACGCGACCTGCAACGGGCGATTTTTGAGCTGGAAAAACAGCAGCATATAAAAGCAAAGCGTTTCCAGCACGATTAACGTTTAAATAAACATACCGCCTGAAGCCTCAACGCGCTGGGCGGTCATCCAGCCCGCTTCATCGCTGAGCATCAGCGCCACCATATCACCAATATCGTCCGGCAAACCGGCGCGGCCCAGTGCCGTATTGCTGGCGACAAGTTTATTCACGTCCGGATTGTCGCGCACCATCCCCCCGCTGAAATCCGTTTCAATGGCGCCAGGTGCCAGCACGTTGGCGGTAATACCCCGTGCGCCCAGTTCTTTTGCCTGATAGCGGGTCAGCACTTCGATGGCCCCTTTCATCATGGCGTAAGCCGATGATCCCGGCAGCGCAAAACGCGCCAGTCCGCTGGAAATATTCAGAATGCGGCCACCGTCAGCCATCAGCGGTAACAGTTTTTGGGTCAGGAAGAATGGCCCTTTCAGATGGACATTCATCATCAGATCAAACTGTTCTTCGGTGGTACCAGCAAAAGACTGATGTAAACCAACCCCGGCATTGTTGACCAGAAAATCAAAAGTATCGCGCTGCCAGACCCGTTGCAGTTGCGCTTTAACCTGCACAACAAAGGCAGCAAAACTGCCGGACTCACCGGTATTGAGCTGCAACGCAACGGCCTTTCCACCCTGCGCTTCGACTGAGGCCACCACTTCCTGCGCCGCACCGGCCTGATTGTGATAAGTCAGAATGACGTCAACGCCTTTTTTTGCCAGTTTTTCAATGGCATTCCTGCCTAAACCCCGGCTTCCGCCGGTCACTATTGCGATTTTGCGGTTCATATCAGACCTCATTGGCATGTTGCTACTGTTGCATCGAATGAAATACAGCCTATTGGATTACCTGAGAGTGATAAATGGGCCATAATGATTTTCACTGTCTCATTCTCAACAACAATCGGGCAAAATGTGGATAAAATTCAATCAATGCAGGTTTTCGTGCGCGTCGCTGAACTGAATAATTTTACCCGTGCGGCTGAAAGTCTGGGGTTGCCCAAAGGCAGCGTGTCGCGGCTGGTGCAGCAACTGGAAACGCGGATGTCGGCACGTTTGCTACACCGTTCAACGCGCCGGGTGCAACTGACACAGGACGGTCAGGTGTTTTATCAGCGCTGCAAAGAGTTGCTGGCCAGCATGGATGAACTGGAATCGATGTTTCAGTCGAATCCGGCCAGTGTCAGCGGACGGTTGCGGGTTGATATGACCACCGGTATGGCGACGCATCTGGTGCTACCGCGTCTGGCGGAGTTTCTTAACCGTTATCCGGCGCTGGAAATTGAACTGAGCTGCACCGATCACCGCGTGGATGTGGTGCGGGAAGGGTTTGACTGTGTGATCCGCTCAGGCACCCTGAAAGATTCCGGGCTGATTGCGCGTCCGCTCGGGCAACTCAGCATGATTAACTGCGCCAGTCCGGGTTATCTGCGCCGCTATGGTACGCCGGATCACCCTGACCAGCTGGCGCAACACGCCATGGTGCATTATGAACAAATCCTCGGCAGCCATACGTCGGCCTTTGAATATCTCGACGGCAAACAACTGAAAACGGTTAAAAGCGGCGGTGCCGTTACGGTAAACAGCACCGAAACCTACGTCAGCGCCTGTATCAACGGCTTAGGCATTATTCAGGTGCCGCTGATTGGCGTGCGCGACGCGCTGGCAGGGGGTCAGCTGGTGAGTATTTTGCCGCAATTTCGTGCGCCGCCCATGCCGGTAACGCTGGTTTATCCGCACCGCCTGAACCTCTCACGCCGCGTCAAAGTATTTATGGACTGGCTGACCGAACTGACCCAAACGTTCATTGCCTGAGCGATTAAACCGCCGCCCCGTCGCCTGAGCCCCTCAGGCGTCTATACTTAAAACCGGATGCACTTTTAAGGACAACATGGATCAATGCCCATCATTTCAAAACAAGCACCGGCCACACAGGAAAAACCGACGCCGCTGATCAACATCAAAACCGGTAATCAGACGGTGGATAAAAACATCGGCAGATTTTCACGACTGGTGGAATATGTACAGTCCTGGGGCTGGGTGGCACATTTGCTGCGTGCCACGGAACGCTTTAACGATCGCCTTGGCAGCCAGTTTGGCGCGGCCATCACCTATTTCTCTTTTCTGTCACTGATCCCGATTCTGATGGTGTCCTTCGCCGCAGTCGGTTTTGTGCTGGCCTCAAATCCTGATTTGCTGGCAGAACTGATCAACAAAATCGTCAACAGCATCAGCGACCCGAATCTGGCGAATACGCTGAAAAGCACGGTGAATACCGCCATCCAGCAGCGCACCGCCGTGGGGTTATCCGGTTTGCTGATTGCGCTTTACTCCGGTGTAAGCTGGATGGGGAATCTGCGCGAGGCGATCCGCGCCCAGTCGCGCGATGTCTGGGAGCGTAATCCGCAGGATCAGGAGAAGATTTACCGCCGCTATCTTCGCGATTTTATTTCCCTGACCGGGCTGGTACTGGCGCTGATTATCACGCTGTCGCTGACGTCAATCGCCGGAGCGGCGCAAAAAACGATTGTTGATGCGCTGGGGCTGGGCGGCATTGACTGGCTGCGACCGGTGATGACCAGCATTACACTGGTGATTTCCATTGCCGCAAACTATCTGCTGTTTTTGTGGATTTTCTGGATGCTGCCGCGTCACAAGCCACGTAAAAAAGCGCTGCTGCGCGGCACATTGCTGGCAGCGATAGGTTTTGAGGTGATTAAATTTGTGATGACCATGACGCTGCCGAAGCTGGCGACCTCGCCTTCCGGCGCAGCATTTGGTTCAGTGATCGGCCTGATGGCTTTCTTCTATTTCTTCGCCCGCCTGACGTTGTTTGTGGCTGCGTGGATAGCAACGGCGAAATACAAAGATGACCCGCGGATGCCGGATCGCAGGCAAAAGACCGCTGAGGCGCAAAAAATGGCTACCGGAAACGACAGTGAATACACGCCGGACAACCTCATCGTGCCAGATGAAATGCATATAGCGGAATTTAATTCTGACAATGAACGCAAAAAGCAGTGAATAACACCAATCAAGCACTTGCACTGCCCTGAAAACCAGAATAACTGACTGAGAGCCGCACTTTTATTTTGCGGTTTTGCAGTCAGTTACTCTGCCTTTCATCCATTCACCAAACTTATGACTGGCGAATTCCTGCCCTGATAAAATAATCCCCCGATCCGGCGTTAAACGTTTTTTTTCCCGGCTTCCGCTGCGTTGAAATACCGCCGCGCTCTGCATAAGATGCCTTTTCGATATACATTTATTTACATTAGATCCCTCCCACTCATTACAAATAAGAAACACTTATGCAAGCCACTATCACTCCAGAATTAGAAGCTGACGCGCAATTGGTGAGTCAGAACTCCCGCAGCAAAGTCATCGTGGCATCGCTTATCGGAACGGCCATTGAATTCTTCGATTTTTATATCTATGCCACCGCTGCGGTGATTGTTTTCCCACACATTTTCTTCCCGCAGGGTGACCCGACGGCGGCCACGCTACAGTCTCTCGCCACCTTTGCCATCGCCTTTGTCGCCCGGCCGATCGGCTCCGCGCTCTTCGGTCACTTCGGCGATCGCGTCGGACGTAAAGTCACGCTGGTGGCCTCTTTGCTGACGATGGGCGTTTCCACCGTGGTGATCGGCCTGCTGCCGACTTATGCAACGATTGGCGTATTTGCACCGATGCTGCTGGCGCTGGCGCGTTTTGGTCAGGGTCTGGGGCTGGGCGGTGAATGGGGCGGCGCGGCGCTGCTCGCCACTGAAAATGCACCGGCGAAGAAACGTGCGCTGTACGGTTCGTTCCCGCAGCTTGGCGCGCCGATTGGCTTCTTCTTCGCGAACGGCATGTTCCTGCTGCTGTCGTGGCTGCTGACTGACGAACAGTTCATTTCCTGGGGCTGGCGTGTACCATTCCTGCTGTCTGCGGTGCTGGTTATCGTCGGTCTGTATGTGCGTGTTTCCCTGCACGAAACACCGGTGTTCGCCAAAATCGCCAAAGCCGGGAAACAGGTCAAAGTACCGATCGGCACGCTGTTCACAAAATACAAAAAAGCGACGATTCTCGGGACCTTCATCATGGTCGCCACTTACACGCTGTTCTACATCATGACCGTGTATTCACTGGGTTACGGCACGGCTGCCAAACCGGTGGGTCTGGGCATTCCACGTAATGAATTCCTGCTGATGCTGATGATTGGTGTGGTCGGTTTCGGTGTGATGGTGCCGGTTGCCGGTCAGCTGGCGGATAAGTTTGGCCGTCGCAAAACCATGATTTGCATTACGTTGCTGATGATCGTCTTCGCCCTGTGCTTCCCGACCATTCTGGGCGCCGGTTCACAGGCGCTGGTGATGGTATTCCTGCTGTGTGGTTTCATGGTGATGGGGCTGACTTTCGGTCCGATGGGCGCACTGCTGCCGGAACTGTTCCCGACAGAAGTTCGCTATACCGGCGCATCCTTCTCCTATAATGTGTCTTCGATACTGGGCGCATCTGTTGCGCCGTACATCGCCACCTGGCTGGCAACCCATTACGGGTTGTTCTATGTGGGCGTTTATCTGGCTTCAATGGCAACGCTGACACTGATCGCGCTGCTGCTGTCCAAAGAAACCGCCCATCAGTCATTGTAACTGACCCGGATACCGTGCCCGGTTTGCGCCCGGCACGGTGCCTTCTGCGAAGGTTTCTTATGCGCTTGCGTCGATTTATCCTGCCTCTCCTGCTCCTGCTTATCGTTATTGCTGCGGCCTTCTGGTATTTCTGGCCTCACTCCTCCAATCCGAACGCCCTGTGGAACATCGTCAGTACGAAATGCGTGCCCAATCAGCGCAGCAACGGAAAACCCGATCCCTGCGCGCAGGTGGATGAACAACAAGGGTTTGTGGTGTTGAAAGATCTGAACGGCCCGCTGCAATACTTGCTGATGCCCACTGCGCGGATCACCGGTATGGAAAGCCCGGCGCTGCTCGAACCGTCAACACCCAACTTTTTCAGTCAGGCATGGAATGCGCGGCATTTTATGGCCGATAAATACGGTAAACCCATTGATGACAGCAATGTTTCGCTGGCGATTAACTCGCAATACGGACGCTCGCAGAACCAGCTGCACATTCATATTTCATGTCTTTTGCCGCAGGTGAAAACCACGCTGAGCAAAGATGGCGGGCAGATGGGATACAACTGGCAGGAATTGCCGGATAAGTTGCTCGGCCATACCTATCTGGCACGTAAAGTGACGCAGGCCGAGCTGAATGAGAAAGGCGCATTCCGTCTTCTGGCAGAAGGCGTACCGGACGCGCAGAAGAAAATGGGCCACTTCGGTATGGCGATGGTCAGTCTGCCGGGCGGCGATTTCCTGCTGCTCGCCAGCGAGCGTGACTTACTCAAACTCAATAACGCCTCCACCGAGGAGATCCAGGACCACAAGTGCGCGGTGCTGGATCCGTTGCCTCAGTAATTCTGGTGCCAGAAGGCGCGCAGGGTTAGCGCCTTCCCCTTCGCAGAGGGAGGCGTTAATCCAATACGATTACTTCTGTTTCATCTGCTGCAAAATCGGACCGCAATGGTTTTCTTCATTGTCGCTTGGAGAGATCAGCGCCAGCAACGCGGCGGCGGGTGCAACGACGGCACCGAGCGCGACAGCCGCAGCACCGCGGGCAATCAGCGGCCCCGGTTTCACCCCCGCATCCGGATTTTTATAGGTGCCACGAACATACAGCGGTGAACGTAAGGTCAGGACACGCACCCCCTTACTTTCCGGGTTGACCGACAGATCCAGTCGTTCGGTCGCCATATTGGTGTTGCCGGTAATGTTGATCACCGCATTCTCGGTATCGAACACAAACAGCCGTGGCGTGACCACACCGTTCCTCACATTGACGTTGGCGGCCGCACAGTTGATGGCCACCTCGTCATCACCGAACAGTTTGCTTACCACATAGTTACCGACATTCAGCCCCGCCAGTTCCATCAGACCGCGGCTAATTACGCCGTCATTGATGAGGATTTTCATGTCGCCGTCACTGGTGCCGAGCAGCGCGGCAACGGAGTTACCCGTACCGGTCAGCGTGGCGTCACCGTTCAGGTCGCCCAGACTGCGCTCCATCGACTGTACGCGTGGCAGCAGTTGTTTGAGCTTCAGCTTACGGGCATGGATATCGGCGCGCGCCTGCATCGGTGATTTGTCACCTTCGAGGCGGATAGTGGAATTCAGATTACCGCCAGCCACACCGAAACGTAGCGGGTCAAGCAGGATCACACCGTCATTCAGTTTCAGATGAGTGCTTAAATCACTCAGCGGCAAGGACTCACCGTGCTCGATGCGTTTGGCGCTGAATTTCACATCGGCGTCCATCACACGCCAGCTTTTGGTATCGAATTTCTCTACCGGCAACACTTTGTCGGCAGGCTGACGGGTGGTTTCACCACGCTTAGCTTTATCTGTGTTGGAATCGGCACCAATCAGCGGAGCCAGATCAGCAAAGCGCAGCTGTTTTGAAACGACCTCACCGGTCAGTTCAGGCCGCGGTTTGCTGGCCTGATAATTCAGTGAGCCGTGAATATCACTGTCACCGATTTCGCCGTTAAAGTTCTGATAACGGTAAACTGCGCCGTCTTTATCATGCAACGTCGCCGATAAATGGCCGTCGGTGGAATACGGCGGTGTTTGCGGCAGCAGCACGCCGGTCAGACCATACAAATCAGACAGCGTCTGGCCGGAGAATTTCAGGCGTAAATCCAGGCCGCCAAGATTCATCGGATCCTGCAATGTCCCCTCCACAGCCACCCGCGTATTCCCGGAACGCACATCTGCCTGCAACGGGAACAGCGCATCCGGGTCTTTCATCGCCAGCATGCCACCGATTTTGCCGCTGCCGGAAAGCGATTCGCCGTTGTATTTACCCTCAACTTTCCAGCCAAATACGTAAGGCGGGGTTTTGGTTTTTGGTGCATCTTTCTTATCACCAACCACTTCCGTGAACGGCAGCGGTTTACCCAGCGGATCAATCACGGCGCGGAAATCGGCTTTCAGTTTCGCGTCTTTATAGTCGATTTGCCCGCGATCAAACACGATATCATTGATCGTAAATGACCAGGCTGACGGCGGTTGTGCCGGATCCTGGGTATCGCTGTTGGCGAGATTGAACGTCCAGTTATTTTTGCCATTATCCAGACGCAGCAACGAAGTATCAGGCTGCTTCAGCCAGATACGCGGGATCAGCACTTCTTTATGCAATAAGGCGAGTGGCGCAATGCTGGCGTCAACGCGGGCGAGTTTCACCATCTGCGCATCTTTTTCACCGGTTTGCACATCGGAAGGGTTGCCGAGCACGATATCTTCAGCATGAATGTGCGGCCAGGGCACCCACGCGCGCCACCCCGCTTCGTCTTTCTGACGCGACCAGTCCACGCCTAAATCACCGCGGATCGCGAATGCACGGTTCAGTTCGGTGCTGACTTTTTGATTAATGGTCGGTTTGAGGCGGTTCCAGTTGAATGTCGCAATGAAAATTACGATAGCAATCAATAAAATGATAATCGCACCCACCACCCAGGAAATCACTTTACCTGTGCGCGTCATAAATCTGTTCCTTTCAGGCAGTTAACGAATTCCGGAGTTTAACTATAGTTGAATTCTCAACAGCTTGCCGGAAACAGCATCCGCAAAGGAGGGGAATGTCGGGCAGGAAAACAGAGAGTAATACTTTATAAATCAATGAAATGGAGATGTATCACACCACAACGCCTCACCGGCAACGTTGAGAGTTCGCCTCAGCAGGTCAGGTGTGATCCATTATCCTTTGAAATGTATGGGCAGATTATCCAGATTGTCAAAAACGGTGGGACGCGCCAGATAATAGCCTTGTGCGGCCAGCGCATCCGAATTGCAGACCATCGACCATTCCGAAGCGGTTTCAACCCCTTCAATAATCACACCTTTACTGTAGCGGTTCATCAGCGTCACCAGCGTGTAAAACAGCCGGGAACCCTCTTCACTCTGGCCAAGCAGAATAAACAAGTCACGGGCGATTTTGATGTATTCGTAATGCCAGGTGGTGAAGGAAGAGAAGTTGGCGATGCCCTGACCAAAGTCATCGAGCCATAACCGGTCCGATTGCTCGATTTGCGACAACGGGATACTCAGCGCATTTTCGGCGCTTTCAACCAGTTCAAAACGGACATACGGCATCGCGCTGATTTGCGCGCGCAACGCCAAATCAGATTGCAGCATTTCCAGCACCTGACCATCGACGTTAATCGACGCCAGTAATTCATGTTCGGTGAACAGATGCTGCCAGCGCTGCAGCAGGTCAAGTTGCTCCTGCACGATTTGCAGGCGTTTGCCCACAGCGATCGCGACAAAATATTCTTCGGGCGAAATGAATTTGTGCGGGTTCGCAGGGTGAAAAACCCCTGTCAGCAATTCAATTCCCAACAGCTTTCCTGTTGTGCGATAAATAGGCTGAAAACGGTACACTCTCTGACACTGACGCCAGTAAGACTGTGCTTTTACGCGCTCTATGGCGGTAAAAGAAGGCGTAATCAGCCCTAACATCATCTTAGTTATCATATATTTCTGCCGTCATGAATAAGAGTCAGATCATCAGGGGGACATGCGGCAACATGTGTTGCGTAACTACAATGTGATTCATGGCAACAGAGTGTGTACGCAGAACACTGTGTTTCATGGAGGCAAAGTAGCCTGATTTCCTGGCTTTCTTTAGTAGAGTTATCTATCGGCGCGACGCGGGGAAACTTTAATCACTGCGCATTCCCCTGCAGTCTGTAGGCTTAAATAACTCAAAGCCGGGCTGGAAGTTCTTTTACACAGGTTCTACAGTGGGAGTCGTGAAACATTTAGTTAACAACATATTCACAATTCGGAGAAAAAAATGCCTTACGTTAATATCAAAATCACCCGTGAAGGGGCGACGGCCAAACAGAAGAAAGCGCTGATTGCGGGCGTAACACAATTACTGGTGGACACGCTGGGCAAAAATCCGGCGACGACCGTGGTGGTCATTGACGAAGTCGATACCGATAACTGGGGCGTGGGTGGTCGTCCGGTGACCGAACTGCGCCAGGAAAATAAGTAACTGTCTCAGGGAGAAGTGCTGTTGCTTCCACTTTTCCCTTCGTTTTTTCTTTGTTTTTTTACCTGTCGCATACAAAAAATAAAACCTTGTTTTAATTTATTTGACTGACCGCATTCTTATGAAGAGACTAGAGCGTAATAATGACGGTCTTTTCTTTCCTTTCGTTTTAATGCTTCAGACACAGGCCAGGTACAATGACCAGCAAAAACATTGCCGTTATCGGCGAATGCATGATCGAATTATCTCAGAAAGGCGATGCGCTACACCGTGGTTTTGGTGGCGACACGCTGAACACGTCTGTTTATATTTCCCGCCAGGTTTCCCCTGATGCGCTGAACGTGCATTACGTTACGGCGCTCGGCAATGACAGTTTCAGCAATGAAATGTTGCAGGCCTGGCAGCAGGAAGGCGTCCACACTGATCTGACTCAGCGCCTTGAAAACAAGTTACCCGGTTTGTATGTGATTGAAACGGACAGCACCGGCGAACGCACCTTCTATTACTGGCGCAATGATGCTGCCGCACGCTACTGGCTCGACAGCCCGCAATCCGAAGAGATTTGTCAGAAACTGGCAGAATTCGATTATCTGTATCTGAGCGGCATCAGTCTGGCGATCCTCAGCGATGAAAGCCGCGACCGTCTGATGACCTTGCTGAAAGCCTGCCGTTCACGCGGTGGCAAAGTGATTTTCGATAACAATTACCGTCCGCGTCTGTGGGCCAGCAAAGAACAAACGCAGGCCGCCTATAACGCCATGCTTTCCTGCACCGATATTGCCTTCCTGACCCTCGACGACGAAGACATGCTGTGGGGCCAGAAGCCGTACGACGACGTGATTGCGCGCACCCATGCGCTGGGCGTCAGCGAAGTGGTCGTCAAACGCGGAGCCGACAGTTGCATCGTCTCCAGCGCTGAAGGCGAGATGCATGATGTCCCTGCGGTGAAATTGCCGAAAGAGAAAGTCATTGATACGACAGCAGCAGGAGATTCCTTCAGCGCCGGATATCTGGCGGTGAGGCTCACCGGCGGCAGCGCAGTGGAAGCGGCGGTACGTGGGCATGAGACAGCAAGTACTGTTATCCAGCACCGCGGGGCGATCATTCCGATGGAGTTTATGCCAGACCGGGCATAAAAACGCGCTGGCTCTGCTCCTCCCCCTGCGAAGGGGGAGGCGGGAGGGGGTTTTAAAGACGAAAGCAGCGGCCAAACCACGCTTTAACCCTATGATTTATCTTTAATACCCCACCCCAACCCTCCCCTTCGCAGGGGAGGGAGCCGACCGAATTCTTACTCAACAATCTGCTTATTGCGCACTCGTTGCCGCCGATGCCGCCGGCACATCCCCCGCAGGGGCATCAACCGCAGGCGCGGTTTCTGCCGGCGCCATGATCTTGTCATACACCGCCCGCAGTTCACCTGCATTCATCTCAGGTTCCCCTTTTGGCTGCGCCACTAATAACGCAGGGTCACGGGAAAGCTGTTGCTTCAGTTCCTGATTCAGCACCGGCAGGGTCAGCGTGGAAAGGAACTGCTGACGCAGTTGCTGATATTGTTCCGGGGCGATATCCACCACACCATTTTGCTGGGAACGCAAACGCTGACTCATCAGCACATCAGTATCGGTACGGGCGTAAGTCGCGAACAGTTTGCTCAGTTGATCGTTTTTCTGCGCAATCAGCGCGTCAAATTCAGCCTGAGAAATGCCTTTATCACGCACGGACAGGAGTTCTTCTGACAGACGTTTAAACAGCTCCGTCAGCTTCGCCTGCGGTGCTTCAATGCGGATGGCGCACTGTGCGCGCTGATATTGCACGTTACAGTCGAAACCCAGCCCCGGGCCGGGTGCCGGCGTGTCTTTTTTGGTTTCAAACGCACTTTTCAGTTGTTGCTGCAAATGCCAGAACAGCGCTTCGCGGGCTAAATCACTGCGCCAGTATGCGGCAAGTGCCTGAGAATCCTGAATGGGCTGCCAGGCGTTATCCCACATTAATGAGACACGGTCCTGAGTCAGGTTTTCGTCCATAACGGTCATGGATTTTGTGGTGACTGCAGACAGCGTTGGCAACGTCTGCGGGGTCTGGCGGCTGCCTTTCAGTGATGAGAAGGTCCGGTTGATTTGTTCGCTCAGGCCGCGGCTGTCGACATTACCGACGACGAATAACGTCATCGCATCAGGCGTATACCACTGATGATAAAATTTGATTAATGCGTCGATATTGACGGGTTTGGTTGGCAACTGGTGGGGATTGTGGCCGACCAGCGTCGAACCTGCCATACGCGCACGCCACCAGGCATCCTGCGTATTTTGCGGCAGAGAACCGACCGGATCCTGTGATTCCTGACGGGCGGCACTCACCAGTGCGGGTGTGACAGACACTTTACCCGCCGTATTTGCCAGCCAGTTCAGGGCATCTTTGAGAAGCTCAGGACGGTTATTTGGCAGGCTCAGGTTGTACATCGTGAAATCATAAGAACTGACGGCTGGCGGCAATGGCCGCTGCGGATTGATACTTTGCTGCCACAGTGACTGGAGCTGAGCCGTGCTGAAACCTTCGCTGTGCATCAGTGCAAGACGGGGAAGGAAATGGGCATAGCCCGTTTGCTGGGCTGATTCAGCCAGCGAGCCGGTGCGAACCACCAGGCGTAATTCAATGCGATCGCTCGGGCGTTGCGGCGTGGTCAGCAACTGCCAGGTAAATCCATTGTCCAGTTTCCCCTGCTGCCAGGCCGGATCTGGTTGTAATGCTTCAGCTTGCACATGACTTGCGGCTGCTGCCAGCAGCAATCCACCAATGAGTAAACGGATTTTGGTGCCCTGCATGTGAACCCCTACGTAATGACAATCCAATTTTCAATATGCTGTCCTGCCGGTGTCGGTCGACTGGCCCACAGGAATTGAATGCGTAAGTTTAAGGACAGAAAATACAGCCCTTCGTTAGACCGCGCATTTTTCGCAATGTCACGCAGTCTGCAAAAATATTATGGGAACTAACGCCGGATAAGGCATTTGAGGGACATATTATGAAGATAATCCACCGGTTACATCAAGTAACCGGTGGATATTAGGCGGGTTTGGGGCTAAATAAATGCGTTTTTAGAATCCTTCCTCAATATTTTCATCCATTCAGCCACCTTTTTTCAGAAATTTCAGGCGGACTTTTCGGCTTCTGTCAGACCTTTCTGGCCGTTTAAGGTCGCTTTTAACTGCCCTTCGTCCAGCTGATCACACCATTTTGCGACCACGATGGTAGCCACACCGTTACCGACCAGGTTGGTCAGCGCACGCGCTTCGGACATGAAACGGTCAATACCCAGAATCAGCGCCAGTCCCGCAACCGGTAAATGGCCCACCGCAGAAAGCGTTGCCGCCAGCACGATAAATCCACTGCCCGTCACCCCCGCCGCACCTTTTGAAGACAACAGCAGCACCACAATCAGGGTGATCTGATGCCAGATATCCATATGCGTATTGGTCGCCTGCGCGATGAATACCGCTGCCATCGTCAGATAAATCGAAGTGCCGTCCAGATTGAAGGAATAGCCGGTCGGAATGACCAGCCCGACCACTGATTTCTTACAGCCCAGGCGCTCCATTTTATCCAGCATGCGCGGCAATGCGGATTCAGAAGATGACGTACCCAGCACGATCAGCAGCTCTTCTTTAATGTAATTCACAAACTTGAAGATGCTGAAACCGGTGAAACGCGCGATAAGCCCGAGCACCACCACCACGAACAGAATACAGGTCAGGTAGAAGCACAGGATCAGTTGCCCCAGTTGCACCAGCGAGCCGACGCCGTATTTGCCGATGGTGAAGGCCATGGCCCCGAATGCGCCAATCGGTGCGAGGCGCATGATCATATTGATGATGCCGAAGATGACCTGTGAGAAGCTCTCGATCACGTTGAAAATCAGCTGGCCCTTGTGGCCCAGGCGGTGTAATGCAAAGCCAAACAACACAGCAAACAGCAGCACCTGAAGAATATTTCCGCTGGCGAACGCGCCAATCACGCTGGAGGGGATCACGTCCAGAAGGAACGGAATGATGCCCTGGCTTTGCGCCTGCTCGGCGTAAACCGCCACCGCTTTAGCATCCAGCGCCGCAGGATCCACGTTCATCCCGGCACCCGGCTGAACGATATTGACGATCACCAGCCCGATGATCAGCGCAAGCGTACTGACAATTTCAAAGTACAGCAGCGCAATCGCACCGGTACGGCCGACCGCTTTCATGCTTTCCATGCCCGCAATACCGGTGACGACAGTACAGAAGATCACCGGCGCAATGATCATCTTGATTAATTTAACAAAACCATCACCAAGTGGTTTCATTTGAGCGCCAATCTCAGGGTAGAAATGCCCCAGAAGAACACCGACGGTAATTGCCAAAAGCACCTGAAAATACAGGCTCTTGAAGAGTGATTTTTTCATAACTACCCATCCTGAAGTGATTGCGCCGACGTCTATTTTTGTAAGGTCAAAGGTAATGAGCGGCAGCAGGGAAATAACACATGCACAACATGATGGAAATATTTCGTTTCCCTCTGCAATCACGGGTCATGAAAAACCGGAGCGGAAAGCATTCAGCAGGAAGTAATGTAAGTAAAAAAAGCGTTGGGAGGGGAAAAATGCCGGACAGGAAGCGGTTTTCCTGTCCGTGGTACACGTCAGGAAGGCTGGCAGAATTTACGTTCGAAGTCAGTTTTGGAAAGCGGCGCGGAAAATAAATACCCCTGGCCGAGCTGAATATTTTCCTTAAGCAGCCACTGACGTTGTGCCTGCGTTTCTACGCCTTCGGCCACCAGCTGAATATTCATGGCGCGGGCAATCGAGGCCACAATATTGACCATCACTTCATCCTGCGGCAGCACGCTGACGAAGCTGCGGTCAATTTTGATGACATCAATAGGCAATGTGCGCAGCCTGTTGAGGTACTCAAGCCCGGAGTAACCCAGACCAAAATCATCAAGCTCGATGGATACGCCCAGGGCGCGAAGTTCACTGAGCAACAGCAGCGCACGGTCGAGATCGTCGATGCGGGCCGTTTCCGTGATTTCCAGCACCAGTTGTCCCGGATTAATTTTGTAACGGCTCAGCAGGCTGCGCAGTTCCGGCAGGAAGTTACGCTGCTGTACCTGCGCGCCGGAGAGATTAACTGACAGCGGCAGGGCAATACCGCGTTGCTGCCAGTCCGCCAGGATCTGACAGCCCAGCTCAAGGATTTTGTAACCCAGCTGACTCATGACACCGATTTCTTCGGCCAGCACAATAAAATCGCTTTCCAGCCCGTAACTTCCGTCGGCCATTTTACGGCGCAGCAGGGCTTCCGCCCCGACCACCGCGCCCGTTTCCATATTCACCTGCGGCTGAATAAACAGCGTGAAATCATTCTGTTCCATCGCATGCAGGATTTCGTTTTCCTGCAGCAGGCGTTTCTGAATTTTTGCGGTCAGTTCCGGCTCGAAGAACAGGATTTGGTTTTTTCCCTGCTGATAGGCTGAGACTCTGGCCGCACGGCCATTCACCAGCAGTTGCTGCGCACTCACGGGGAATTCACCCGTGTATTGCACAATGCCGATGCTGCCAGTCGGATGCAGAGACATATTGCCCGCATGACTTTCCTGCGGCGCATTAATGCGCTCCATAATTTGCCGCGCCAGACGCATCGCCATAAAGGGCCGTGGAATATCCGCCGCCAGCACAGCAAATTCGTTGTAACTCAGGCGCGCCATCAGGCAGTTCTCAGGCAATACGTTCATGATAGAAGAAACCAGCGGGCAACCCACACGGCCGTCATCACGCAGGCTTTCAATACCGATTAACAGCAGATGGAAACTTTTTTCTGGTTCAGCGGAATGCAGGCGGTGTTGCAGGCACTGCATAAACTGTTCTTCATTATTGAGCAGGGTCTGAGAAGGCAGTAATGCTTCCGTGGCCTTGTCCTGAGGCTTCTCCCGCTGTTGCTGGTTGCGGTTGTAGCTGCGCACCAGCATGCCAATTTCATCGTCTTCGTGGCGTTGCGGCAGAGTCAGCTGATGGCCGGGTACGTCGCTTTCCGACAGGGACTCCAGATCACTGGCAATCGCGCGAAGCGGTTTTACGATCAAACGATTGATAACCCAGCTTACGGAAATGGTCAGGATCAGCGCCAGCAACAGATACGTCGTCAGCATGGTCGAGAGTGCGCTGATAATGAACTGATACATGCGGTAGGAATCAGCCTGAAGGACCAGATAAGCCAGGGGCTTCGGGGCTTTAGGGCTGGCAGCCGCCGAATAGAGAGGCACGGAAATCGTCACGGGCAAATTAAAACCACGGGTCACCCATTGCGGCACCGGGCGGCCGGGCGGAAAATGCGTGTGCAGCGCGGCGATCTGATTCGGCATCACGACATCAGCACGGCTCAGAATGCCCACCGGTTGCAGTGTATTCAGAATGTCCTGCGTCTCTTCCAGATCAACATCCAGCACGGCTTGCGAGAGCGGAACCCGGACAGAATGGGCAATATTCTCAAGTTGCTGGGCGTAGTCATCCCTCCGCTGCTGTACAAAGTGAAACAGCTGGATGACGATAAAAATACAAATGGTGATGGCCGCAATACTCGACACGGCCGCCATCTGCTTGATCGTTAATGAACGCCTGACCCGCAACTTAATTCTCCATCAACCACCGACATGATTTTCCGCGCCCACCCGGGCAGAAACGGTACTTGTGCGCAGTATACCTTATAACGTGTTATTTCGAGGTTAAAGACGAAGTTTTGACTATGAAAAACAACATGTTTGCCGCTACACAACGACACTGAATATTGTTTATGTTATTTAACTTACAGAAATCATACATTACTCAGGTTAATCGAATAATTCGAAACACAAGAACATCCTGAGTTCAGCCCATCTGATGAAGTTTGTGTGCTCTTCACCACGCAAAAAACAAAATATTATACTAAATTAACGTAAACGCATGGCAAAATAACGCCAAAAACCTTGAGTGACAGCCAGTTATGTCTGTGTTGTTTTTTATACGTGTAAATCCTATTTTTTGTAAAAACTGCTCTATGCTGTAAAAGAACTGATATATTAAGACGAGTCCTATTCCCATATAAAACTTTAAAAATATTCATCTTTTTGCACTCTGAACTCGCGGACAATCACTGTCGTTCCGGCATCCGGAAAACACCGAAATATATAATCCTATCGGGTGGGATTTATGAATAAATATGATGACATTAAACGTTTTATGGACAAGGCGAAGCTGGAAAATCTTGATTATAAAGAGCTTAATGAAAAATCCACGGGTGAATCTATTACAGGTTCAATGAATCAATGGACATTGATTAAACAAGTCTCTGCCAGCGAAGAACCTGCCGGTCCGCTTGATAACGGTCGTACCACGCAGCCTACGCCGCAATCCATTTCTGCGGATGAGTTTTTGCTTTCTGACGCTCAGCCTGTCGCCGGGCATCAGGAACCGCATTTTTCCGCCGCCGGGCCTGTTCCACCGCGGCAAGCCACGCCGATGTCTTCGCAGGTTCCTCCCCCGCCAGCCGGTTTTGGTCTGCTTGATGCCCTGCGCGAAACGCTGCCGCCAGCACCGGCTCAGCCAGTGCCGCTGAGCGTGCCGCCCGCGCAACATCCGTCTGTTCACGCGGCCCCGACATTGCACGCTCAGTCGGTCGTTCCTGACAGCGGTTCGGGTTTACTCGATTCGTTGCGTAAAGCGATGCCCGAAGTGCCGTCGAAACCTGCATCTGCGCCGCTTCATACGCCTCAGCCCGTTCAGTACGCCGCCGCGCCGGTTTATTACCCGCCGCCGGGACAAAATCCAACGCCCGTGCGCAGCCCGGTGTCCGCGTCCCCGGCGTCTGCTGATGCTAACCAGCGCTTTAAACAAATGTTTAAACAACGGGCTCCGCAGCCCGCCAGCGCATATTTACATCGCGACACACCGCTTCAACCCTTGTTAGAGATGATTGCCTCATGCCGTTAGTTTGTGTTTGTTCACCGAAAGGTGGGGTAGGAAAAACCACGGTGGCCTCCAACCTGGCCTATTCGCTTGCCCGCAGTGGCAGTAAAGTGCTGGTCATCGATTTTGATGTGCAGAACGCCCTTCGCCTTCATTTCGGTGTGCCTATTGCCGATACCCGCGGTTTTGTGGCCGGTTCAGGTAATGAATCCGACTGGAGCCAGTTCATCCTGAAAGCGGGTTCCAATACGTTTGTTTTGCCGTACGGTGAAGTGACGGAAGATCAGCGGCTGGAATTCGAACATCAGCTTGCCAGCGATCCGCATTTTTTACAGCGCGGCTTAAATACCGTCCTGAATTATCCGGGATTAATTATTATCGCGGATTTCCCTCCGGGCCCGAGTCCGGCATTAAAAGCGGTTCAGGCGATTGCTGATTTACATGTTGTCGTGATGCTGGCCGATACCGCGTCACTATCTTTATTACCCTTAATGGAAAAAAACAAACTCATTGGTACGCCTTTGAATAACAAGCTGGGGGAATATTATGTGGTTAACCAAAGCGACACCCGCCGGACATTAAGCCGTGACGTCACCCAATTTTTCGAACAGCGTTTAAATGAAAGATTATTAGGCACAATCCACAGGGATGAATGTGTGCCAGAGGCCAATGCCTCGCAGCGCTCTATTATTGATTTCAGTCCGGTATCAGCTTCGGCATTTGATATTGAGCTGATCAGCAAAAAAGTCGCCGCCATTTTAGGGATTAAAGTCGGTGATGGTGAATTACACGCCGCGCCTAAATCTGGCAGTTATTAACTATCACTGTTAACAGCGACCCCAAAAGCGATGAATAAATTCCTGTTTTCTCTCCTTGTGCTTCTGCTGTTGCCGGTGGCAGCAGTGATCATCATTACCCCGATGGACAGCCAGAAGCAGTACATTTTTGGCCTGATCAGCATCGGGCTTTTATTTTTGTTGGGCATCAGTAAAAGCCGCCGGATTAGTGTGGTGATGGTCATTATGTCCGTCATGATGTCGACGCGTTATATTTACTGGCGTGCGACGGAAACGCTGCATTTTAATTCAACAATAGAAGCTATTTTAGGGGTCGGCTTATTCCTCGCCGAGCTGTATGTCTGGCTGATTTTATTGCTGGGTTATCTGCAAACCACCTGGCCATTAAAACGCACCATCGAACCTTTGCCGGATGACACCACGCTGTGGCCAACCGTCGATGTGTATATTCCGTCTTATAACGAAAGCCTCGATGTAGTCCGTGATACCGTGCTGGCAGCGCAGTGCATCGATTATCCGAAAGACAAAATCAAAATTTACGTGCTGGATGACGGCAAACGCGACGAATTTGCGGTGTTCTCCGCTGATGCGGGCGTGGGTTATATCACCCGTAACGACAACTCCCACGCCAAAGCCGGCAACCTGAACCATGCAATGAAACTCACCAAAGGCGAGCTGATTTGCGTATTCGATTGTGACCACGTGGCGACACGCGCGTTCCTGCAGGCGACGGTCGGCAGCTTCCTGAAAGACCCGCGTCTGGCGCTGATCCAGACGCCGCACTACTTCTATTCGCCTGACCCGTTTGAACGCAACCTGTCCGCTGGCCGCACCATGCCAAACGAAGGTGCCCTGTTCTACGGCCCGGTTCAGCAAGGTAATGACAACTGGAATGCAACGTTCTTCTGCGGTTCCTGTGCGGTTATCCGCCGTGTGGCGCTGGAAGAAGTCGGAGGTTTTGCGGTTGAAACGGTCACCGAAGATGCGCATTCCGCGCTGAAAATGCAGCGCCGTGGCTGGAATACCGCGTTTCTGGATATTCCTCTGGCAGCCGGTCTGGCGACCGAACGTCTGGGGCTGCACGTCATTCAGCGTACCCGCTGGGCGCGCGGCATGACGCAAATTTTCCGTGTGGATAATCCGCTGCTTGGTCGTGGTCTTAAATGGCAGCAACGCCTGTGCTACCTGAACGCCATGCTGCACTTCCAGTTTGGTCTGCCGCGCGTGGTGTTCCTGACCGCACCGCTGGCGTTTCTGCTGTTCAACCTGAACATCATTTCTTCGTCCGCCAGCCTGATCTTTGCTTACGCGCTGCCGCATCTGGTGATGTCGCTGTACATCAACTCCCGCATGAACGGGCGTTTCCGTTACACCTTCTGGGGTGAAATCTACGAAACCGTCATGGCCTTCCACCTGATCCTGCCCACGCTGGTGACGATGTTCGCGCCAAAACGCGGCAAATTTAACGTGACGGATAAAGGCGGTTTGCTGGATGTCGGTTTCTTCGACTTCCACATCGTGAAACCGCACCTGATTGTCGCGATCCTGATGATTATCGGTATCGGTTACGGCATCGTGCGCGCTGTATTTCATGATTACTTTGCCATTGATCCCAGCGTTGTCGCACTGAACATCGCATGGGGCAGCTTCAGCGTGCTGATTTTGCTGGCGGCAATTGCCGTGGCAAAAGAAACCCGTCAGGTGCGAAAAACCATCCGTATCGACGTGGCGATCCCGGCGATTATTCATTACGCCAACGGCATTTCACTGCGCACCACCACTGTCGATATGTCGATGGGCGGCGTGCAACTGGTGACGCCGGACGTGCGTTATCTGGATGAAGAAATTGAAGAAGTGGAAATTCAGCTGTCTTCCGGCGCTGAAAGCTTCCCGGTGACGCAAATCAGCGGAGACAAAGAGCGGTTGCGTCTGCAATTTGAAAACCTGCCGTTATCGAAACGCCGCGAACTGGTTCGCGTGGTTTTATGCCGTGCTGACGCCTGGATTGGCGAAGAATACCCGCCGGATAACCCGTTCAGATCACTGCTAAGCATTATCCGTTGCGTGTTCGAGTTGTTCTATAACACGTGGAAGGAACGCCGTGCTAAAAACAAACCCGCTGACGCCACCGGCAAGAGTGAAGCAGTATGAACCGACCTGATAACCTGATGATTAAACGCCGTTTATCTGCCGCGCGGAGCGCATCCCTGTTCAGAAAAATCACCACCGGTTTGTTGCTGACGTTCAGCAGCCTGCCGGTGTCGCAGGCGGAAGACGCGCCGGCACAGGCCGTTGATCCGGCAACCAGCCTGCCCGCCGCGCCGTCATGGCTACCGCCGGTCACACCGATGCCGGGTGAAACAGCGCCAGCCGGTGATACCACACCCGCCCCTGCGGTGGGTGCGCCACAAACCGATAGCACGCCCGCGGACAACAGCGCGGCGATGCCCGAAGCGCCCGCAGCTTCTGCGCCGGTGATGCCTCTGGTTCAGCCGGTGACCAGCAATATCACCGTTGCCGAAATGGGCCAGCCGAACGGGCTGACGCTCAGCGGCGGCCAGTTGCAGTCCGGTATCATGTTCACCCTGCCTGCCGATGAAGTGGTGACCAACGCGCACCTGTCGCTGGCACTGAAAATTTCTCCGGCACTGATTGCCCGCGATACCACGCTCGAACTGATGCTCAATGGCCAGCCGCTGGGTAACCTGCCGCTGAACCAGAGCAGCAACGGCGGCGATGTTTACGATCTCGATATTCCGGCGGCGATGGTGGTGTCCAGCAACAACCTGAGCTTCCGCGTACATGACAGCAACACCATGACCTGCGAGAAAGAGCAGTCGGATAAATATTGGGTCACTATTTTGCCGACGACCAGCATCGGGCTGGAAGGCCAGCAACTGAATATTGGCCGTAATCTGGGTAACTTCCCGCGTCCGTTCTTTGATGGTCTGCAGATGCAGGAGTCCAAAATCACCATGGGCTTCTCTGCTGCCATGAAGCCTGGCGATGTCAGCGCGGCGGCAATGGTCTCTTCTTATCTCGGCATGTTGTCCGATTATCGCAGCATCGATTTCCCGGTCATTCTCAACGATTTGCCGGATCAGAACGGCATTCTGTTCGGCAAGCCAGGCGATAAAATCGGTTCGCTGACCCTCCCGGCGAGCCATGGTGCGTCGGTTCAGATTATCGATAACCCGATCAATCCGGTGTACAAACTGCTGCTGGTGCTCGGTAACGACGATAACGAACTGCGTCAGGCCGCGTATCGTCTGATCAGCGGCGGTATGCCAAACAACACCGATCATCTGGATGTGGCGCAGCAAACTATACCGTCCAGCAAACCCTATGACGCGCCGCGCTGGATTGATACCTCACGGCGGGTGACGCTGGGCGAACTGGCGGGTAAAGATCAGGGTTCGCTGATTTCCAACGGCATTTATCACGACGGCATTCAGGTGGCCTTCCGCGCTGCGCCAGATCTGTTCATGTGGGACGGACACAATATTCCGGTGCGCATTGATTACCGTTTCCCGACCGAAAACTGGATTGATGAAGACAGTTCAAGGCTCAACGTCTCCATCAACAGCAACTTCCTGCGCAGCCTGACCGTCAACAAAGTGGGTCTGGTGGAAAACATCTGGCGTCGCCTCGGCGGTGACAGCCGTCAGGAACGCTATACGCTGCAACTCGCGCCCTACCTGATTTACGGCGACAACCAGCTGCAATTTTATTTCGATATCAAGCCGAAAAAGGATGCGCCGTGCAGCATTCTCACCAGCGACAACATCAAAAGCCGTATCGATCCAAAATCCTTTATCGATCTGAGCGGAAGCTACCACTTCACCCAGTTGCCGAACCTGTCGTATTTCGTCGGTGCGTCTTATCCGTACTCCAAACTGGCGGACTTCTCCGACACCCTGATGCTGCTGCCGCAGGCACCCGGCGCGGATGAAATCCACACGCTGCTGAATCTGGCCTCCCGCGCCGGTAAAGCCACAGGCGTGCCGGTGAATCATGTGCAGGTCGCCTTTGGTCTGAAAGGGGATGAGCAAAATAACCCGCTGTTTGACCGCGATATTCTGGCCGTCACCACGCTGGGCGACACCCCGTTCACCCGGCAGTTACTCGCGGGTTCGCCTTTCAGTATCAACGGGGGCTCGATGGGCGTAAAAACACCGACCGGCATGCAGCGCGTTGTCGCCTGGCTGACCGGTGACTGGTACCGCCAGCCGGTCGATGCAGACCGTTATTTGTCCTCAACCGGCGCATGGCGTGGCTTCGTCAGCTACCGTTCACGCTGGTCTGCCGACCACGTGGTGGTGCTGGCAACCGGCACGGACGATCAGCAGTTGCTGAAAATCCATCACGATCTGAAATCACCCAAAATCAACGCCAATGTGCGCGGCGATCTGGCGATTATTACCGATGAAAATGGCATCCGCAGCTTCTCCGTGGGCCAGCAATTCCCGACCGGACAAATGCCGTGGTACATGATGGTGCTCTGGTACGCCAGCAACCACATCGTGATCCTGTCGTTGATTGCGATCCTGCTTTCGCTGGTGATGGGTCTGAGCCTGTTCGTGGTCCTGCGTCGTCACGCGGCCAAACGTCTGGGTCAGAAATGAAAAGCATCGGCTTTATAACAAAAACAATGAAGTTCCTCCCGATTTCGGGCGGCGACTCTCTGGCGATTACCGGAGCTGGAAAATGAAAAAACATAAACTGTCCCTGGCGGTGATCAGGGCTATTTATCTGGTAGGGATCGCCGGAGTAGCAAGTTTTAGTGCTGCCACCTTTGCAGCGGATACCGACAATCCGGCCATGAAAGCGCTGTTCGATCAGGCCGCTTACTGGCATGAACGCGCCCATGACGACCTGGCGAAAGACGCCTTACAGAAAGTGCTGCTGGTTGAGCCAGACAACGCGCAGGCGCTGTATCTGATGTCGCTGTATTCCCTGCAAGGTGGCGATAAAACGGCCGCTAATCAGTGGCGTGAGAAACTGACCGCCGTCTCGCCGGACGATCCGCGTCTCGCGTCGCTCAACAGTGCCAAAGCCATGCAGGCGATTCCTCCGGCTCAGCTGGCCTCTGCCCGCCAGATGGCCGCGCAGGGCAACGTCAGCGGTGCGCTTTCGGCGTACCGCACCATCTTTAACGGCAACCAGCCGCCAGACAGCCTGGCGACCGAATATTATCTGACGATGGCGGGCGACAAGTCGCTCCAGCCGCAGGCAATTGCCGGGTTACAACAGCGCGTCGCCTCACGTCCGGACGACACGCAGGCGCGACTCGGTCTGGGTAAAGTGCTGACCTATCAGGAATCCACCCGCCGCGACGGCATTAAACTGCTGAGCACCCTGGCCGGTTCCAGCTCCGAAGCCGACCGCTCACTGCGTCAGGCCTTGTTGTGGATGACGCCGCAGGAAGCTGACCGTGATTTGTATCAGGGCTATCAGGCACGTCATCCGAACGATACCGGCGTGATGGCGTACTTTCAGAAAAACATTGGCGGCGCGGCAAAAGGTCAGGGCTTCACGGCACTGAACAGCGGCGACGTTACCAGCGCGAAAGCAAAGTTTGAAAGTGTGCTGGCCGATAACCCGAACGACGCCGATGCCCTGGCCGGCCTGGGGTATATCGCCCAACGCAGCGGCAACTTTGAACAGGCGTCAGAATATCTGAGTAAAGCCGCCGCGCAGGGCGGCCCGAACAGCGTCCAGTTAAGTAATCAGGCACAGGATTCCGCGTTTTACGCCCAACTGGCGAAAGCCAAAGACGCCGCCGGTTCCGGCAGTTACGACGCCGCACTGGCGGCCGTCACCCCGCTGACACAGGTCGGCGGCGAAAAAGGTCAGTCGGCCAGCCTGCTGCGTGCCGATATTCTGCGCCGTAAAGGCGATCTGGCCGGGGCCGAGCAGCAATACAGCGCAATGGGCGATAACGCCGATGCCCGCGCCGGGTTGTATTACGTGCTGCGTCAGCAGAACAAAACCGCCGAAGCTAACCAGGTGCTGAAAACGCTGCCAGCAGGAATTCAGGCCAAAATGAACCCGCCGACCGTGGCGGATGTTATCGAGCCAATGCGCCGTCAGGCCGCACAGGCCGTGGCGAACAACGATCCGCAGCGCGCACTGAATATTCTTCAGCAGGCGCGGGAACGTCAGCCGTCTAATGTCTGGGTGAAACTGGATATGGCGCGCATTCTGCAATCGCAGGGGCAGACCGCGCAGGCGCAGTCAATCATGGCGCCGTCTGCGCGTCCGGGTGCGTCTTCTGCGGATCTGTACGCGGCAGCCTTATTCGCATCAGAAACCAAAAACTGGTCCACCGCTAACGCCCTGCTCTCGCGTATTCCGCGCAGCAGTCAGAATCAGGGGATGCGTGAACTGGCGCAGCGCGTCAGTTTCAATGCGCAAATGGCCGATGCGGAAAGCTATCTGCAACAGGGTAATACCGCCGCCGCGTCCAACACCTTGCGGGCGCTGGCACAGAATCCGCCAACCGCGCCTGCGGATGTCGGTGCGCTGGCGAAAAACCTCGCGGCCTCCGGTCAGCTTCCGCTGGCGGTGCAACTGGTTCGCCAGAATATGCGTCAGGGCGTTAACGGCAATGCCGGGGATTACGCCGATCAGGTCAGCGTGCTGAATCAGGCCGGACTAAGCAACGAAGCGCAGGCTTTCCTGCAAAGCCCGCAAATCCAGTCCGGCACCTCACCGACAGCCCTGGCGAGCCTGCGTAACGGTTTTGTGATCACGCAGGCTGACCAGTTGCGCGAACAGGGTCAGTACGCTGCGGCCTACGACAAACTGGTCGTCGCGTTGCAGGCTGATCCGCAAAACCGCGATCTGATGCTGGCAATGGCCCGCCTGTATCAGTCCGGCAAACTCAATAAACAAGCCGGTCAGGTCTATAATTACCTGATGAGCAACGACACACCCACGCAGGATGCACGCGTCGGTGCGATTAACATTGCGCTGGGCGAAGGCGATAACCAGCGCGCGAAAACGCTGATGGAAGGCCTGCGCGGACCGCGCACGCCGGACCGTCTGTTACTCGAAGCGCGCGTCGCCGAAGCACAGGGCGATCACCAGCAGGCGCTGGCGTTACTGCGTTCCGCAAAGGGCAAGATGATTGGTCTGGAAGGCACAGACAGTCAGGCACAGGTGGCCGGATTGCAGATCAGCGACAACCCGTTCATCAACCGCTCAACACGCACCTCCGCTTCGCGTCCGGCGACACAATCCTCTTACGGTACGGTCTTGCCGTGGCAGGTCTCAGATCAGGTTTCCACGCCGGGGAATATTCCGGTGGCAACAACTGAACCGACCGCCGTAACACAGCGTAATGCCACGGAAAAACAGATCGACGATATGCTCGACGATTTGCAGGGCAAAACTGCGACCTGGGCGCAGGGCGACATGTCAATTCGTGGCCGTGACGGCGAAAGTGGTCTCAGCCAGCTGACCGAAGCCAAAGCGCCGATGACCTTCGCTTTCGTGCCATTTGATACGTCACGTCTGAGTATCGGCGTCACGCCGGTTTCCCTCAGCGCAGGCAGCCCGTCCGGCACCGGCAATACCCGGTTTGGTCAGGGTGCTCTTTCCCGAGGATACTCTTCGGCGGCTGCCGCATATAACGCTGCTACAGGCGCATCGATCACATCAAAAGATGTCCAAACATACTTGTCCGACCCTAATAACCCAATCACTACTACTGTAAATGGGCAGTCGGTCGCCACATTTGATCAATATCGAACGCAATTGGCTGCGCAATACACAGACCAATGTTCTTCAGTAAGTAGCAATAGTAATGCGGCAGATATCGCCGCTTGTAGTGCTCTAAATAGCAGCTTAACTCGTTTAAACGGTGTAGACCCAACAACCTATCCAGCAACAGAAGCCGGTAATCAAAGCGCGACCGGCGTCGAAATTAACGCCGCACTGACCGGTGACAGCTATAAAGCCGATGTCGGCAGTACGCCGCTCGGGCAGGATCTGAACTCGCTGGTCGGTGGCGTGCAATGGGCACCGAAACTGACTGACTTCACCACCTTGCGCGTGACCGCTGAGCGTCGTGCCGTCACTGACAGTATTCTGTCCTACGTGGGCACCAAAGATACATACAGCGGCAAAGAGTGGGGCCAGGTGACTAAAAACGGCGGCAGCGTAAATCTGTCGTACGATGACGGCGACGCCGGTTTTTACGCCGAAGCAGGTTATTACAGCTATCTGGGTAACAACGTGAAGAGCAACAAATCGGTGAACGCCAATGCCGGTCTGTATGTGCGTCCGTTCCGTTATGACGATCGCGAACTGAAAACCGGCATCAACGTCGGCTACATGGATTTCGACAAAAACCTCAGCTATTACAGCTTCGGTCAGGGCGGTTACTTCAGCCCGCAAAACTATGTCAGCGTCTCCTTCCCGGTGGAATACACCCAGAAGTATGACGACTGGGATCTGAAACTGTCCGGCGCGGTGGGTTATCAGTCTTACTCTCAGGATAAGAGCGCCTATTTCCCGAATAACCCGGATCTGCAGAAACAGCTTGAAGAGTTAGTCGATGCTGGCTTCGGAACAGAGTCCTATTATGCGGGTAAAACGGAAAACGGTATCGGCTGGAATGCAGGCGTGGGCGGCAATTATCACCTGAACAAAAGCATGCAGATTGGCGGACAGGTTGGCTACGATACTTTCGGTGATTACAACGAAAGCAAAGCGCAGGTCTACTTCCGCTATCTGATGGGTCAAAATTAATCGCGGTGAGAGAAAACCATGCAAGAACATAACTATACTCAGGTCGCGCAGGAATATTACCGCCAGCGCCACACCACACCCGGCTGGCAAAGCCTGGTGCAGGTGCTATTTTCAGGTATTCTGGCGTCCGCCGATGATGAAGATGGCCGACGTTTTCTGACCCTGATGGGCAACAATCTGGCACGCCAGCATCCGCTTCCTGGCTCTGCGACTCTGGGGGAGCTGGAAGACAATATCAATCAACTCCTCAGCCGTTTCGACTGGGGTGTGGTGAAGCTGGAAGCGACTCAGCAACAACTGGCGCTGGTACACATTGCCTGGCCGGTCTCACCGCAGGGACAGGATGACGAGTTGTGGCCTATTGCGCTCATCTCCCTGTTTGAAGGACTGTATGCCGAGTGGTTATTATCACAAGGCGGACAACCCTATGTTCCGCTGCGCTGGCAGGAAAGCACACCGGAAGGCGCGTTCGTTTTCCGTTATCAAAATGGTTTGTAAGGAATCTCTATGTTGGCATTTCGGCGCTACGGTCTGGTGCTGTGGTTCAGCCTTATTTTCGCGTTTTTCAGCTCCGCTGTAATGGCGCAGGATCCGGGCTGGTCTGCGTATAAAAGTCGCTTTCTGATGCCGGACGGGCGAATCATTGATACCGCCAATAAAAACGTCAGTCACACCGAAGGTCAGGGTTTCAGTATGCTGCTGGCGGTGTTTAACGATGATCAGGCGACGTTCGACAAGCTGTGGCAGTGGGCAAACAACACGCTGTACCGCAAAGATATCGGCCTGTATTCATGGCGTTATGACCCAAACAGCACGCCGCATGTGGCAGATATCAACAACGCCTCTGATGGCGATACGCTGATGGCGTGGGCGTTGCTGCTGGCGGGCGACAAGTGGAACGATCCGCGTTACACCAAAGCCTCTGAAAAATTGCAGGCGGCGCTGATCACATACAATGTGATTGATTACGCGGGTTACAAAGTCATGCTGCCGGGTGTAAAGGGCTTTAACCAGACCAGCAACGTGACCGTCAATCCGTCCTATTTCATCTTCCCGGCCTGGCAGGCGTTTTATGCGCACAGTCATTTAAAGGTATGGAAAGATCTGGATGAAAGCAGCACGGCGATGCTCAGCAAAATGGCGTTTGGCGATTTCCGCTTGCCGACAGACTGGGTCGATATGCAGGCCGATGGCACCCTGAAACCGGCCAGCCGCTGGCCAACGCGGTTCAGTTACGACGCCGTGCGTATCCCGCTCTACCTCGGCTGGGCGCATCCGGGCAGCCCGCAACTGGCACCGTTCATCCTGTGGTGGCAAAAATCGCCACGTGACGCCACGCCCGCCTGGATTGATGTCATGACCGGCACCAAAGCGGGCTACAACATGTCACCGGGATTATTAGCCGTGCGCGATTTCACCATGGCCAACGCCGGTGCCATCAGCCCGAATCTGGCACCGAAAGACGATTACTACTCTTCCACCCTGCAACTGCTGAGCTGGTGGGCGAGTCATAAAGGGTAAATAATCCCCTTTGAAATATTAAGGCCAGTCAGGGGAAGCTGACTGGCCTTTTTTGTTGTAATTGATTGCATATATACAATCGATTAACTCTAAAATGATTGTATATATGCAATTGATTTATCCAAATTTGATTGTATATTTAATATTGAAAATCAATAAATCTATTGTAAATATGCAATTAAGAGGTTTCTCTATGTGGGATAAAGAATTAAAAATCAAACAGGTAGACAACCTTCTCAATGAAATGAAACCTCGACGCAAAGCCAGGCGCCCAAAAAAAGGATGGATACAACTTCTCAGAAGCGCGCTGGGTATGAGCACCCGCTCCCTTGCCGAACGATGTGGTTTAAGTCAGTCGCGCATTTCGCTGATAGAAAAAGGTGAAATTGAAGGGTCGCTAACGCTGAATACACTGGAAAAAATCGCTGAGGGCCTGGATTGTGAGCTTGTATACTTTTTGCAGCCAAAGCAAGGGCGAACGCTGCAAGAACTAAGAGAGCAGCAGGCCGGGAAAAAAGCGAAATTCCTTAATCAGTACACTGAAATTCATATGTCGCTGGAACAGCAACCCACATCATCAGCGTTCCAAAAATCGACACAAGACAAGCTTAAAAGCGACCTATTACAAAAATGGCCTCGGGATTTCTGGGATGAAAAATGAGCGAAACCATCAATAATGGCCTTCCTGAAGGGGCAACGGAACTTAGCCCTGACGATCTGGCCGGTTTAATTCCCGACTACATCTTTACCCGGGAAGACCTGAATCAATTTGAAAAAACGAACATACAGCAGGCATTAGCGCATCTCAGCCGTCAGAAGCTGAGTTACACAGAGATCTTAACTGTCGATTTCTGTCTTCGATTACACCGCAACATGTTCAATAAAACGTGGGAATGGGCGGGGCAACTCAGACGCAGAGAAGTAAACATCGGGAATACGCCGCCTCATATGATCTCAATGCGTGTCAGAGATACTCTCGATAATGCAGTTTTCTGGATTGAAAACGAAACTTACCCACCCGATGAAATCTGCCTGAGACTTCACAGAGACATTGTATGGATCCACCCTTTTCCCAATGGGAATGGAAGGCATTCCCGGATATTTTGCGACGTGCTTCGTCGCGCGCTTGGAAGGGGGTTCTTTCCCTGGGGGATATCAGCAGGCGAACTCGTTTCAGCAGATGCACATCGCGCTGAATACATTCTCGCTCTGAGAGAAGCCGACAATGGCGATTATAGGCGTCTTATCAGATTTGCTTCTGACTAAATATTGCCCACAAAAAAGCCCGCTTTTCGCGGGCTTGTCTCATTCAGTACGGCTTTTGCAATGCTACTGATTTACGGCAACAGTCTGCGTGGTGCCGGTTTCATCCTGGTCGACGGCGAAGCAGGCGACAAGCTGATCGCCGTACTGTTTCAGCTGCGGCTGGAACTGTTTGCAGGTGCCGAATGCACGGCGGCAGCGGGCGTTGAATGCGCAACCGGCTGGCGGATTGAGCGGGCTTGGCAGTTCACCGGTCAGTTTGATGCGTTCACGACGTTCATCCGGGTTCAGACGCGGCGTTGCGGACAGCAATGCCTGCGTGTAAGGATGGCGCGGATTGCTGAAGATGGCGTCTTTAGGACCCTTCTCCACGCAGCGACCGAGATACATCACCATCACTTCGTCGGCGATATGTTCCACCACGGACAAATCATGCGAGATGAAGACGTAGGACAGCCCCAGATCCTGCTGCAAATCCATCATCAGGTTCAGTACCTGCGCACGCACGGAAACGTCCAGTGCGGACACCGGTTCATCGGCGATCACCACGTCCGGATCCAGCATCAGACCTCGGGCGATAGCAATACGCTGACGCTGACCGCCGGAGAACATGTGCGGATAGCGGTCGTAATGCTCGGTTTTCAGGCCCACCTTCGCCATCATCGCCAGGGCTTTTTCGCGACGTTCTTCGCGGCTAAGTTTGGTGTTGATCAGCAAGGGTTCTTCGAGGATCTGCCCGACTTTCTTACGCGGGTTGAGCGATCCGTAAGGATTCTGGAACACGATTTGGATCTTCTGACGGCGCAGCTTTTCCGCCGTCGCATCCGGTTTCAGCAAATCCTGCCCGCGGTAATACAGCTCACCGCCGGTCGGCACTTCAATCATGGTCAGCAGGCGGCCCAGCGTGGATTTCCCACAGCCAGATTCCCCGACCACTGCCAGCGTTTTACCGCGTTCGAGGGTGAAAGAAACACCGTCTAGCGCCTTCACGGTACGTTCCTGGCCGAAGATGCCCTTCTTCACCGGATAATGTTTTTTCAGGTCAATCGCATGCAACAGCGGCTGCGGTTGGGTGTTATCAGGACTCATAAGTTGGTCTCCCGGCATCATCCAGCGGATAATGGCACTTCGACTGGCGCCCGTTCGCGAGGTCGCGCAGCGCAGGTTCTTCTTTACGGCAAAGGTCGGTTGCATACGGGCAACGCGGATTCAGCAGACAGCCCGCAGGACGGTCATATTTACCCGGCACCACACCCGGCAAGGATTGCAGACGGGCTTTATCCGCCGCGAATTCCGGCAAGGATCGCAGCAGCGCCTGCGTGTAAGGATGGCGCGGCGCACGGAAGATTTCCGTGGCTTTTGCCGACTCCACCACCTGACCGGCATACATTACGATAATGTGCTGTGCGGCTTCGGCCACCAGTGCCAGGTCATGGGTGATCAGCATCAGCGCCATGTTTTCGCGTTGTTGCAGGTCGAGCAGCAGTTCGATGATCTGCGCCTGAATGGTTACGTCGAGCGCGGTGGTCGGCTCATCGGCAATCAGTAATTTCGGACGGCAGGCAATCGCCATGGCGATCATCACGCGCTGGCTCATTCCGCCGGAAAGCTGATGCGGATAGACGTCGAGACGCGAAGCCGGATCCGGAATACCCACCAGATTCAGCAAATCGATCGTGCGCTGACGACGGGTCTTTTTATTGCCGCCCTGATGCACCTTGATGGCTTCCATAATCTGGAAACCGACGGTGTAACACGGGTTCAGGCTGGTCATCGGATCCTGGAAAATCATCGCGACTTCAGCACCAACAATCTGACGGCGCTCTTTTTCGCTGATGCCCTGCAGACTACGGCCACCGAACTCGAGTTTTTCAGCCATCACTTTGCCGGGGAAGTCGATCAGCCCCATCAGCGCCAGTGAACTGACGGATTTACCGGAGCCGGATTCACCGACAATCCCGACCACTTCGCCCTGTTTCACGCTGTAACTGATACGGTCTACGGCGCGGAACGGCGTCCCTTCGTCACCAAAGTGAACGGAGAGCTTATCCACGGTCAGCAACGTTTTGCCGACCTGAACGTCATTCGTTAATGTTGTTTCCATCTCCAACCCCTTACTGCTTAAGTTTAGGGTCGAGGGCATCACGCAGGCCATCACCCATCAGGTTAAATGCCAGTACCGTCAGCAGAATGATCACGCCGGGGAAGGTCACGACCCACCAGGCACTTTGAGCAAACTGTAAGACGTCCGACAGCATGGTGCCCCACTCCGGCGTTGGCGGCTGTGCGCCCATACCGAGGAAGCCCAACGCTGCCATATCGAGGATGGCGTTGGAGAAGCCCAGCGATGCCTGAACGATCAGCGGCGCTAAGCAGTTAGGTAAAATATTGACGAACATCTGGCGCGCAGAACCGGCACCGGCAACGCGCGAAGCGGTGACGTAGTCGCGGTTCACTTCCACCAGCACCGCAGCGCGGGTTAAACGCACATAGTGCGGTAAGGCGACGAACGTCAGTGCCAGCGAGGCGTTGACGATAGACGGACCGAAAATCGCCACCAGCACCAGCGCCAGCAGCAGGCTTGGCAGGGCCAGCATGATATCGACCACACGCATGATGATGGCGTCAACCACACCGCCGTAGTAGCCGGCAAACAGACCGAACACCACGCCGAGGATCAAGGAGAGCACCACCACCAGACACCCGACCAGCAGCGATAAACGCGCGCCGTACATCAGACGCGACAGAATATCGCGGCCCACGTCGTCGGTGCCCAGCAGGAATTTCCAGCTGCCGCCTTCCATCCAGACCGGCGGACGCAGCAGCGCGTCACGGAACTGTTCAGCGGGCAGATGCGGGGCGATCACGTTCGCACCAATCGCAATGACCAGCATGATAATGATGTAAACCAGGCCAACAACGGCCCCTTTGTTACGCTTGAAGTAATGCCAGAATTCGCGCATCGGCGGCATCGGCACTGGCGCAGCCGTCACTAACTCGTTAGCGACCGGCTCAGTGGTTTGAGACATTGTGCGCCCCTTATTTCTTGTGGCGAATACGCGGGTTGACCACGCCGTAGAGCACATCTACCAGCAGGTTAACCACGATGATCAGAGTAGCGACCAGCAACACCCCGCCCTGCACGACCGGATAGTCGCGGCGCTGGAGTGCGTCGATCAGCCACCGGCCGAGTCCCGGCCAGGAGAAGATAGTTTCGGTCAGGATCGCGCCGCCCAGCAGCGTACCGACCTGCAAACCAATGATGGTGACCACCGGCAACAGCGCATTGCGCAGTGCGTGGACGACAATCACCCGCATGCGGCTGACGCCTTTGGCGCGCGCGGTACGGATGTAGTCTTCGCCCAGAACTTCCAGCATGGAAGAACGGGTCATACGCACAATCACCGCCAGCGGAATGGTACCCAGTACGATGGCCGGTAAAATCATGTGCATCACGGCATCCACGAAATCACCCGGTTCGCCCCAGAACAGCGTATCGATCAGCATAAAGCCGGTCAGCGGCAGGCTGTCATCGAGGAAGACGGTGTCGCTTATTCGCCCCGACACGGGCGTCAGATTAAGCTGCACCGAGACCAGCATCACCAGCATGATCCCCCACCAGAATATCGGCATCGAATAGCCGGTCAGCGAGATCCCGACGGCCGTGTGGTCGAATATCGATCCCCGCTTTACCGCCGCCAGCACACCCACCGGAATACCCACAATGATCGCGAAAATCATCGCGCAGATGCCCAGCTCCACTGTGGCTTTGAAGCGCGGTACGAATTCCTGCCAGACAGGGGTGCGGCTTTTTAAGGACGTGCCCAGGTCGCCATGCAGCACACCGTTCACGTAGTGGAAATATTGCTGGTAAAGAGGCTTGTCGAGCCCCATATCTGCCATCAGCTGGGCGTGACGTTCGGGGGAAACACCGCGCTCGCCTGCCATGATGGTGACCGGGTCGCCTGGTATCATGTGTACGAAGGCAAAAGTCAGCAAAGTAATGCCGATAAACGTTGGGATAACTAACCCCAGACGTCGGAGTATGAACTGCAACATATCCCGTACTCTCTGTATAAAATGCCCGGAGAACCGTAGCTCGCCGGGCTTATTGATAGCTCACAAAACTTTATATCGCTGAACTAAAAGACGTAGTGAGCGCTCAGCGAGCAAGGCGGAGGAGCAGAGCAATTGAGACATACCATTAGGTAGGCGAAAATTGCGAGCACCGCACAACGCAGAGCTCCCTGTGCGCTCAGTAGTCAATTACTCCATTGAGACGTTTTCGAAGTGGTGTTTGCCGAGCGGATCGACGACATACCCTTTGACTTCTTTGCGAACGGGTTCGTACACGGTGGAGTGAGCGATGATCAGCGCAGGGGCCTGGTCATGCATCACAACCTGAGCCTGCTGATACAGCGCAGCACGTTTGGCGTGATCAGATTCCGCACGGGCTGGCTGGATCAGATCTTCAAACGGCTTGTAGCACCAGCGGGAGTAGTTGGAACCGTCTTTCGCAGCTGCACAGCTGAACAGGGTGGCGAAGAAGTTATCCGGATCCCCATTGTCGCCGGTCCAGCCCATCATCACAGACTGGTGCTCACCGTTCTTAGCACGCTTGAGGTATTCGCCCCACTCGTAAGTCACGATGTTGGCTTTCACGCCAATTTTCGCCCAGTCAGCCTGGATCATTTCAGCCATACGGCGTGCGTTCGGGTTGTACGGACGCTGTACCGGCATCGCCCACAGATCGATAGCAAAACCGTCTGCGTGACCGGCTTCTTTCAGCAGCTCTTTGGCTTTCTCAGGATTGTATTCGTAATCCACCACGTCTTTGTTATAGCCCCACATTGTTGGTGGGATCAGGTTCTTAGCTGGCTGGCCAGCCCCCTGATAAACCGCGTCGATGATGGCTTTTTTGTTCACCGCCATGGTCAGTGCCTGACGCACTTTCACTTCATCCAGCGGTTTTTTCTCAACGTTGAAGGAGAGATAACCCACGTTCAGACCCGGTTGTTGCATCAGGTTGATGGATTTATCTTTCTTCATTGCCGCAATGTCTGCCGGGTTCGGGTACGGCATCACCTGACATTCGTTTTTCTGCAGTTTCGCGTAACGCACGGAAGCATCAGGCGTGATGGAGAAGACTAAACGGTCGATCTGCGGCTTGGTGCCCCAGAAGCCAGGGAAGGCTTTGTAGAGGATGCGTGAATCTTTCTGGTATTGCACAAGCTGGAACGGACCGGTACCGATCGGATCCAGGTCGACTTTCTCAGGGGTTTTCGCTTTCAGCATGTTGTCAGCGTATTCCGCAGACAGGATAGAAGCAAAGTCCATCGCGAGGTCAGCCAGGAACGGAGACTCAGGGCGGTTCAGGACGAACTGCACGGTATTGTCATCCACTTTCACGATCTTGTTGATCAGATCGCCCATGCCCATGCCTTCGAAGTATTCGTAGCTGCCGCCAGAAACACCGTGGTATGGGTTATTTTTGTCCAGCTGACGTTCGAAGGAATACACAACGTCATCCGCATTGAAATCACGGGTCGGTTTGAATTCCTTGTTGTCCTGCCATTTCACGCCTTTGCGCAGATGGAAGGTATAGGTTTTGCCATCAGCCGATACGTCCCACTTCTCAGCCAGACCCGGCTGGATTTCAGTGGTCCCGATCTTGAATTCAACCAGACGGTTGTAGATAGGCACGGAGCTTGCGTCATACGTGGTGCCGGAGGTGAACAGCTGAGGGTTGAAGCCTTCAGGTGAACCTTCAGAGCAATACACTAACGTTTTTGCCTGGACACTGGCCGCAACGGTCAGCGCAATCAGGCCCATACTGAATTTCAGTAGCCCCGACTTACCTAAAGAGATTGTCATCGCTTCTGCTCCATCGATTAATGGTGATGTGGATGTGTGTGTTGTGTATACAGCTCACGTCACCCTTTATTTTTATTTGCGGGTGACTGTGTTTGCTCGTGCGCTGCAATAAGTCCAACCAGAGCATGGTGAACTGCCATTTTTTTCCTTCGTTCTGTAAAGCTGGCTTTACAAAATCTTACCGGAAATAATCACTGGTCTTCCTTGGGGCTATCAATTTGGCAACTCCTTACCTTGACGTCAATATAACCATCAGGCATTTACACAGACTGTGAGTTACAACAAACAAACATAAAAAAACATTTTGTTAACCAAATCAGGATGAATGTTCAGTCTGTGCAGTGAATAACCAGACAATCCCCTTTGTAAAAGAATATTCCTGGGGGTTTCGCCCATTTTAAATCCCTAAAAATTTCTGGCTAAATGATGAATATATGAACGGTTATTTTTGAGATAGGGGTGGAAAGCAGCGGAAAATGCTGGGAAGTGCAGTAAACGGCGTCGACTCGTCAGCGAAAGCGTTTGCCCTGGCACCGGCAAAACACCCCAAAATAGCGCAATTGCACGCTGGTGGTGCAGGTGATTTAGCATACTGATCTTGTCTGTTTTTCAGGCATAAGCCGGGTGGCGGGTGGACATGGATTGAAACCAGTATGTTAAGCAGTTTTTAAACTCTGGCTCAGTTATTGCTTGTTCTAACGGGCTTATCACCCGCCAGAGGTTTTCTGATGGAACTGAAGTGGTTTGAAGATTTTCTCAGCGTGTCTCAGTGCTATAGCTTTACGCGAGCCGCCAGTGAAAGAAACATCACCCAGTCCGCGCTGAGCCGACGAATTAAGCAACTGGAAGAATGGCTTGGCGTGCCGCTGTTTGACCGCAAAACCTACCCGATACGCCTGACTCCGCAGGGCCAGGACTTTCTGCATACCGCAGCAGAGCTGGTGTTTTCCATGACGCAGTTGCGCAGCGACCTGCGTGAGCGCCATGCGCAGAAGCACACCATCGTGCATTTTGCCGCGCTGAACACGCTTTCCCTGACCTTTTTTCCCGACTGGATAAACCAGATCGACCCGTCGCATCAGTACGGCTACATTCGTTTGTGCGATCAGCAGCCGTCATTCAGCGGCAATATTTCCCTGCTGCTGGATGGCGAAACGGATTTTTTGCTGACCTACGCCCATGATTCCGTTCCGCTGATGAAACAGCTCGAACGCTTTCCCTATATTGAACTGGGAAAAGAGAGTGCACTGGCCGTCTGTGCACCGGACGAAGACGGCAATCCCCTGTTTGCGCTGAATACTTCTGGCGGCACGCGTGTTCAGCTTCCTTATCTCAGTTACGGCAACCGCTCCTTTTTTGCCCACGCGCTGAGCGCCCTGTTTGCGTCGCGCCCGCTGCCGCTGAAACCGATTTACGAAAATCCGATGTGTAGCGGCCTGAAGGCGATGACGATTTCCGGCTGCGGCGTGGCGTGGCTGCCAGCCAGCCTGATCAGCGAAGAACTGGCGAACGGATCGCTTATCCGCGCCGGAGAACGAAGCTGGGATATTCAGGCCAGCATCCGTCTTTACCGGCTGGAAAAATTTCGCACACCGCAGGCCGAACGGCTGTGGAATAAAGCCAGTCAGTTGCACCAGACCCGCGCCGTCGCCTGACCGGTTCAGGCGATAAAAGGGGTTCTTTTCACGCCTGCTATTCTGCGGGGGCCTCCCCGTAACCTGTAATTTCTCCTTTTTATTCATATAGTCACGAAGACTATGCCGTTTTCGCATACCTCAAAAAATCTATGCAATTCCGGAATGGGTCAGATGAAAGACTCATTGGATCTTTGTCTTTTCTGCACACATTCTGAACAGGTTCCTCCGACACATTCACCTCACGAAACTGTAGCCACTGGCACAAGGAGTCTCCGTTGAATAACGCATCTGCGCAGAATAAAGAATCCGTCTGGAGCCTGGTCGACGCCAAAAAAGCCCTGTTTACCGCCCTGAGCGATCGCGTCTGGGGTATGCCTGAAATTTGCTATACCGAGTACCGTTCCGTCGCCGAACACACGGCGATGCTGAAAGAACAGGGTTTTCGCGTCACTGAAAACGTCGCCGACATTCCGACGGCGGTGATGGGCGAAGCCGGTGAAGGCGGCCCGATCATTGCGATTCTCGGCGAATACGATGCACTGCCGGGGCTGAGCCAGGTGGCAGGCATTGCCCGCCCTGAGCCATTGCCGGGTAACGGTCAGGGCCATGGTTGCGGCCATAACCTGCTGGGTTCTGCTGCTATGCTGGCAGCAACAGCGCTGAAAGACTGGCTGGCACAAACCGGCACGCCAGGGCGCGTGCGCTATTACGGCTGTCCGGCGGAAGAAGGCGGCGCGGCGAAATCCTTTATGGCCCGCGCCGGAGCATTTGACGGCGTAGACATTGCCATCACCTGGCATCCGAATGCCTTTTCGGAAGTTGCCCGCGCCGAATCGCTGGCCAACACCCGCATGGATTTCGTCTTCCATGGCCGCTCCTCACACGCTGCCGCCTCGCCACATCTCGGACGAAGCGCGCTGGACGCCGTTGAACTGATGAACGTCGGCGTCAACTACCTGCGCGAACACGTACCGCAGGATTCCCGTATTCACTACGCCATGCTCGATTCCGGCGGCATTGCCCCCAACGTGGTACAGGCGCGTGCCGCCGTGCGTTACGCCATTCGTTCGCGCGACGTACACGCCATGTTTGAACTCAACGAGCGCGTGAAGAAAGTCGCTCAGGGCGCGGCGATGATGACCGAAACCACCGTCGATATCAGCATCATGAGCGCTGTGGCCAACCTGCTGGGCAACCGTCCGCTGGAAGAAGCCATGCAGCGTAACTTTGCACTGCTCGGCCCGCTGGAATTTGACGCCGCCGACAAAGCCTTTGCCGCCGAAATTCAGGCCACGCTCAGCCCGCAGGACTTACAGAGCGCTTACCGCCGTATCGGCCTTAAAAAACCGCAGGATGCCTCACCGTTATGTGAATTTATTGTGCCACTGGAAACCTCCGGCGAACTGATGCTGGGGTCGACCGACGTCGGCGACATTAGCTGGAAAATGCCCACCGTGCAGGCGCACGTCCCGACTTACGCCATCGGGACACCGGGCCATTCGTGGCAGCTCACCGCACAGGGAAAAATGCCTGCCGCGCACAAAGGTCTGGCTTACGTCGCCAAAATCATGGCCGCCACCGCCATCGACACCCTGACCGACAGCGCACTGATGGCAGCCGCCAAACAGGCGCATCAGGAACTGACCGCCGAAACCCCTTACGTGTGCCCGATCCCGCCGGAAGTCAAACCGCCGGTTCAGCCACGTCCTGAATAATGTGCGCGCCTCCCCGAGCGAAGGGGGAGGACGGGAGGGGGTTTAGCTGGCAACTCCGGCGACGCCATTAATACCCCACCCCAACCCTCCCCTTCGCAGGGGAGGGAGCCGATCGAGTCTTTACTCCTCCCCCTGCGAAGGGGCGGGAGCCGGCCGAAAACGTCTTCTTCTGCGAAGGGGATGAGAAAAAATTTAATCAAAGGAACCCGATTTATGCTCAACACCAGAATAAAAATGCTCGCCACACTCACTGGCCTCACGTTGGGATGCTCGGCGGCGCAGGCAGCAACGCCTGCTGATTCGCTGGTGATGGCATGGAATATTGATGCGATCAGCACCTTTGACCCGGCGCAGATCGGCGAAGTGGTCACCAATGAAATCATCAAAAACACCTGCGACACGCTGGTGGATTTCGATCCGCAAGACGAATCCAAAGTCATTCCCCGTCTGGCGAAAAGCTGGGATATCTCGCCGGATCGCAAACAAATTACCTTCCATCTCAATACCGGCATGACCTTCCCCTCCGGCAATAAGGCCACCGCGAAAGACGTCGCCTGGTCGTTGCAGCGCGTGGTGCTGCTTGGTTTCGGTAACTCCGCCACCCTGACCGAATACGGCTTTACCAAAGAAAACGTCAAAGAACGCATTACCGCGCCGGATGACGACACGCTGGTGATGACATTCGACCAGCCGTATCCGACCAATCTGGTGTTGCAGGCCATCGCCGCTAACAACGTCTCGACCACGCTGGATAAGGCGCTGGTGGAGAAAAATGCCGTCGGTGATGACATGGGCAACAAATACCTGACCACGCACACCGCCTGCGTCGGAGCCTATCAGCTGATGCGCTGGAACGCCGGTGAAGGCGTAGTGTTGCAGGCGAATAAAGATTACTGGGGTGAGAAACCGAAACTGCAACGCATCCTGATCCGCCACGTCGCGGAAACCGGCACGCAGCGCCTGCTGCTGACCCAGGGAGATGTGGATATCGCCCGTGATCTGGCACCGGACGATTTACGTGATCTGGATAAAGGCGGTCAGGTCAACGTGGTGAAAGTCCTCAAGCCGCAGTTGTTTTTCTGGACCTTTAACAGCGAAGACCCGATTTTCAAAAACCCGAAAGTGCGCCTCGCGATGCGTTATCTGATTGATTATCAGGGGCTGGCTTCCACCGTGATGCCGTATCTCGGTGTGCCGCGCGCCAGTTTCGCCCAGCTCGGCGCCTTTGGTGCGCTGGATAAAGACGCCGGACAGCCGTTCAAACTGGATCTGGCGAAAGCCAGACAGTTGCTGACCGAGGCCGGTTATCCCGACGGATTCTCCGCCAGACTGATCATCGGTACCCTGCCGCACTCCGCGCCGATCGCCCAAAGTACGCAGGAAAATGCCTCGAAAATTGGCGTAAAACTCTCCATCGAAAGCATGGCCAATGCCCAGTTATTCAGCCGCGTGCGCGGACGTGAATTCCAGAGCGCCATGATGGCGTGGCAGACCTCGGTGCCGGATGCGCACGGCAACGCCTCACGTCTGGTCTACAACCCGGACAACAGCAAGGAAGCCAAGAAAACCCAGTACCCGAGCTGGCGCGCCTCGTATTTCGATCCGGCGATGAACAAAAAAGTCACCGAAGCACTGCTCGAACCGGACGAGCAAAAACGTATCGCGCTCTACCACAGCCTGCAGGAAGAGCAGATGCAGCAAGGCCCGATGGCGATCATGTTCCAGATGTACAACACCGCCGGTCTGACCAGACAGGTCAAAGACTGGACGTGGAACGGCTTCCGCGTGTATTACGCGCTGGCCTCTAAATAAGCATTACACACTCACCAGGGAGCGCCCGATGTCGCAACTCGACCCGACCGCGGCGGGAATGTCACCCGCTGAACCTCTCTGGCTGCGGCTGCGCGAAAGCGCCGCCCGGCTGGGTAAATTGCTGGTTTCCGTGTTCTGCACCTTACTGGGGCTGGCGGCGCTGACCTTTTTTATCGGGCGTCTGCTGCCGATTGATCCCGTGGTATCGGTACTCGGCGATAACGCCAGTCAGGAAGCCTATCAGAAAATGTATCACCTGCTGGGGCTGGACAAACCGCTGTGGGAACAGTTTCTGATGTACCTGAAAAACGTCGCGATGCTGGATTTCGGTAACGCACTGACCACCGGCAATCCGGTCACCACCGACATCGCCCGCGTGTTTCCGGCCACGCTGGAACTGGCGACGCTGGCCGCGCTGATCGCCACCTGTCTGGGCATTCCGGCGGGCGTGTTGTCGGCGATGTACCGCAATACCTGGTTTGATCACTGCATCCGCTTTATCGGCCTGCTGGGGCATTCCGCGCCGAATTTCTGGCTGGGGCTGATGGGGCTGGTGCTGTTTTACGCCGGACTCGGCTGGATCGGCGGACCGGGGCGTATCGACTTTATGTATGAATTCGACGTGCAGAAAGTCACCGGGTTTTATCTGATCGACACCGCATTAACCGGCAACTGGGAGGCGTTTCGCAACGTTTTCAGCCACCTGATTTTACCGGCATCAATTCTTGGCCTCAGCGGGCTGTCGTACATCAGCCGCATGACCCGCAGTTTTATGATTGAACAACTCGGGCAGGAATATGTGATCACCGCGCGCGTCAAAGGGCTGTCGTGGGCGCGCAGTGTGTGGATCCACGCCTTTCGCAACGTCGCGGTGCAGGTGGTGACGGTCGTCGCGCTGTCTTACGCCTTTTTACTCGAAGGCGCGGTGCTGACCGAAACCGTGTTCGCCTGGCCGGGTTTTGGCCGCTATCTCACCAACGCCATGCTGGCGGGCGATATGAACGCTGTGGTCGGCTGCTCGTTACTGATCGGCGTGATTTTTGTGGCGCTGAACCTTATCTGCGACCTGCTCTACCGCATCTTTGATCCGCGAACCCGTCAGGAGCAATCATGACCGACTCCGCTAAACCTCATCTCACTGCCCGTCCGGCGTTTTCCCTGCGGGCCTGGCTCGACGCCCCGGTTCCGGCCACGCCGTGGCAGGCGCGTGTGCAGCAAAGCCTGAACCAGTGGCGGCGCTTTCGCCGGAATACGTCGGCGCGGTTCGGGCTGATCGTCATCCTGTTTATCGTCGCGGTCGCCATTTTCGCGCCGTGGCTGGCGACGCACGATATTTATGCCCAAAACCTGCACCTGCGGCTGGCACCGCCGGACCGGGAATACTGGCTGGGCACTGACGAACTCGGACGCGATATTTACAGCCGCCTGATTTATGGCGCACGCATCACGCTCTACATCACCGGCCTGACGGCGCTGATTGTCGGTCCGCTCGGTTTGCTGGTCGGCACGCTGGCGGGCACCGTCGGCGGCTGGACGGACACCATTCTGATGCGCATCGTCGATATCTTTCTGGCGTTCCCGAGCCTGATCCTGGCGCTGGGTTTTGTCGCCGCCCTCGGCCCCGGCATCGAAAATGCGATTATCGCGATTTCGCTTTCCGCCTGGCCGCCGATTGCCCGGCTGGCACGCGCCGAAGCCTTGTCTATCCGCAAAATGGATTACGTCGCCGCCGTGCGGTTACAGGGTGCGTCGCAGATGCGCATTATCCTGCGCCACATCATTCCGATGTGTCTGCCGTCGGTGGTGGTGCGCCTGACGCTCAACATGGCGGGAATTATCCTGACCGCCTCCGGCCTCGGTTTTCTTGGCCTCGGCGCACAGGCACCCAGCCCGGAATGGGGCGCGATGCTCTCTTCCGGCCGTCAGTTCATGATGACCCACTGGACGATTGCCGCCATTCCCGGCCTGTCGATTCTTTTCACCAGCCTGGCGTTTAACCTGTTCGGTGACGGCCTGCGCGACGTACTGGATCTGCGCCATGACTGAAACATTGCTTGATGTGCAAAACCTGAACATTAGGTTCAAAGGCCACCGGCAGGAAAACCACGCGGTGCGCGGGATCTCCTTCTCGGTTGGCCGTGAAAAAGTGGCGATTGTCGGCGAATCCGGTTCCGGCAAATCGCTCACCGGCCGGTCGCTGCTGAAACTGACGCCGCAGGGTGCCAGCGTCAGCGCCGACCGGATGCAGTTGGGCGATATCGATCTGCTCAGCACCGGCGAGCGCCAGATGCGTAAAATCCGTGGCAAACGTATTTCGATGATTATGCAGGATCCGAAATTCTCACTGAATCCGCTGATGCGCGTCGGTCATCAGATTAATGAGGCGTATCGCATTCACTTTCATGTCAGCGAGAGAGAAGCCCGCGTGAAAGCACTGGCAATGCTGGAGGCGGTGAATATCCGCGACCCGGAGCGGGTTTTTGATCTCTATCCGCACGAGATTTCCGGCGGTATGGGCCAGCGCATCATGATCGCCATGATGCTGATCCCTGAACCTGATTTGATTATCGCCGACGAACCCACGTCGGCGCTGGACGTCACGGTGCGCCAGCAGGTGCTCAGCGTGCTGGATGCGTTACTGGCACGGCGCAAAACCGGCCTGCTGTTTATCACTCACGATCTGAGTCTGGTGTCGGGTTTCTGCGACCGCGCCCTGGTGATGTACGCCGGGCGCATTCTCGAGGAAATCGCGGCAGATCAGCTGCATAACGCCAGGCATCCTTACACCCGCGCCCTGCTTGCCAGCCAGCCGGATTTACAGCATCCGGTAGACATGCTAGCCATTCCGGCGCGCGACCCGGCGTGGCTGACCGGCCCGGTATACCGCTACGGAGAAACCTGCTGATGACCACCTTCATGAACCCCGCGCCGCCACTGACCGCCGACCGGATGATCGAAACCGTCGATCTGAGCATCGCGTTCGGCAAAGGCACTCACAGTAAAACTGTGGTCGATAGCGTCACGATGCACATTGCCAGAGGCGAAAGTTACGGACTGATCGGCGAATCCGGCTGCGGAAAATCGACCATTCTGCGCACGCTGACCGGGCAGAACACCCGCTACAGCGGCGCGATTTTGTATCAGAACCGCGAACAACATCCGGTGCGCGATAAAGACTATTACCGGCAGGTACAGATGGTGTTTCAGGATCCGTATGCCTCGCTGCATCCGCGCAAAATGGTCTATCACACGCTGCTGGAACCGCTGGTGATCCACGGCATGGACCGGCGTGAAGCACGCATCAGTGACGTGCTGAATGCGCTTGGCCTGAGCGATGCCTTTCGTTACCGCTATCCGCATCAGCTTTCCGGCGGTCAGCGCCAGCGTGTGGCGCTGGCACGGGCGCTGATCATTGAACCGCAGGTGCTGCTGCTCGACGAACCCACGTCCGCACTGGATGTGTCGGTGCAGGCGGAAATCCTCAATCTGCTGAAAAAACTGCGCCGCGAACGCAACCTGACTTACCTGATGGTAACGCACGATCTGGCGGTGGTCGCGCACCTGTGCGACCGCGTCGCCATCATGCATCAGGGAAAACTGCTGGAAGAACTGACCGCCGCCGAAATCCGCAGCGGTGCGGCCCGCGAGCCGTATACCCAACAATTTCTTGCTGCCAGCCGCCACTGATGCCGTTGAAGGAAACATCATGAATGTGATTGAAGCCATTGCCCGCTGGTGTTGCAGCCAGCCTGATTTCAGCCCCGCCGCCCGCCGCAAAGCCCGCGAGGCGATCACCGATACGCTGGCCTGCCTGTACGCCGGACAGGATGATTTCTCCAGTCGTGCCGTGCGTGCCGCCAGCGAAACGTATTTCACCCCGCACGCCAGTTCACGGTTAGCTGGCGGCGGACGTGCCCCGGCGGCCATCGCGGCGCTGGTCAACGGTACGGCTGCGCACGCCATCGATTACGACGACAATTTTGCGCCAGGCATGAGCCATGCGTCTGCGGTGCTGGTACCGGCATTACTGGCAGTCGCTGATGACATCCGCGCCAGTGGCGAACAACTGGTGAAAGCCTATCTGATCGGTTTACAGGCGCAGGCGTTTGTCGGGTCCGGCGTCGCACCATCACATTACACCGCAGGCTGGCATGGCACCTCGACTGTCGGCTGCATCGGCAGCGCGGCAGGTGTCGCCTGGCTGATGGGGCTGGATCAGGCCGGTATCGCGCGCGCGTTGAGCAATGCTGTCAGTTTTGCCTCCGGCACCAAAGGGCAGTTCGGCACGCCGGTCAAACCGCTGCACGCCGGATGGGCGGCCCGCAATGCGGTGGACGCGGCGAATTTCGCCCGCCAGCAGATGCAGGGACGCATTGATATTCTTGAAGCACCGCAAGGCTTTCTGGAGATGTTTGGCGGCCTGACACCGCCGGGCTGGGATATTCCGGCCATTTTGGGCACCCATCTTCATATCATTGAAACCACCGGCGTGATGCCAAAACGTCACCCGTGCTGCGGTTCGACACACATGGTTATCGACGCACTCGACGACCTGCGTGCGCAGCATGATTTCAGCGATGACGACGTGCTGACGGTGGACACGCTGGTCGGCATCGCCAATCTGCGTAATCTGGCGTATCCGCAGCCGGTCAATGAAATGCAGGCGCGTTTCTCGATGCAATACTGCGTCGATACCTGGCTGCGCCACGGCTCGCTGGGGGTCAGTGATTTCACGCCAGCGCGGGTCGCAGAACTCGCTGAACCGGCGCGTCTGGCCCGCATTTCCATGCGCTGTTATACCCCGGAGCAGGAAGCGGAAACACCGCCGGGCGATCGCCTGACACATGAAGTCACGCTTACCCTGCGCGATGGCCGCACGTTACAGGCAGGCCGCAAACTGGCAAAAGGCAGCAACCGCGAGCCGTTCAGTGACGCCGACAGGTTGCGAAAATTCACGGATTGCTGCGCGGCAATGCACGACGCCAGCGACCTTTTCCGCCAGCTCAACCGGCTGGAAGAACAGGAAGATCTGGCGTTTTTAGCCCCATTATTAGGTGAGCCTTTGCGGGACGGTGCGCAGGCTTGAATGCAAGAAAAACGCCGTGCCGGGCTTTTTTACGTGATGCCTCTCAGGGATGAAAATCCGACGAAAATGCCCCTTTCTTACGTGTGAGGCAACGCCTATTCTCGCGGCTCAGGGAAGAAAAAACGGAATGGTTGTCCGCGACAATTTGTTGCATTACGCAATTTTATGGCGCACCCTGCTATCGGGTATAAAAAACGACCAGAGGTAAACCATGGCAACCAGTATTCGCTTAGATGATGATTTTGTGAGTGATGTAAAAATACATGCGGAAGCCTCCCACCGGAGTATTCCCAAACAGATCGAACACTGGGCAAAAATCGGCAGGATCGCCGAGGATAACCCTGATCTGACGTACCGGTTTATTGTGGAAACGTTATTGGCCAAAAGCGAGACAGATAACAACAAGGTAACGCGCTATGTCAGAAGGACTGAGCGGTCAAAGGATTGATACATTTGAATCTCATCGCTTTACCAAAGCTTTTGGACGATTGCCTTTATCACAGCAAGTTATCGTCGAAGATGAAATTGAACGCATACAGGATGACCCACGGCTCGGGGAACTCAAGAAAGGCGATCTCAGTTACCTGAGGGTGCATAAATTTCCACTGGAAAAGCAGCAGGCTTTGCTGGGCTATTGCTGGCGTGAAGAGAAAATTGAACTGTATCTTCTGAGCCTGGATTCGCAGGAGAATTTCTATCAGGATCATAAAAATCACCGCAAAGGCGATTTGAAGATGATGAAGTGAAGAGCAATGCATTTGCATTGGCAATGCAAATGCATTACGCTGACAAAATTGCTCAAATAAGCATCATTATGGAGTCTCACTATGTCAGCCTCGGCAGTATGGGGAATAAAATTCGAAGCCGAATCCAAAGTCACCCGCCGTTTCCAGACCACCATTCCGGCCACTATCCGTAAGGCATTAAATCTCACCGAAAATGATCGGATCCAGTACAAGATTTTGCCAGACGGGCAGGTGGTTATTTCGAGGCAACTCGAAGAAGCGGAAGACCCTGTTATCAGTGCCTTTCTCGGTTTTGTGGCGAAAGATATGCTCAACAACCCGGAAAATATGCAGCCGGTGACATTATCCCTGCATGAAAAAATCAATGTACTGACCGCCGGGATGGCTATCGATCTTGAGAGCCCGCTTTCTGACGATGACGAGTAAAGGATTATGCATAATCAGGCCATGGAGATTAACGGATGGACCCTTCTCGCTCATCCTCTGATCCTGCAACAAATACAGGCACTCACTGATCAGGTTGTTTTACTGCGCCGCAAAGATCCGGCGGGCTATAAAAGTAAGAACGCCACCAAACGGCTGGCTGCGATCAATAAGCTGATGTTTGACGTTATCCCGCAGGATCCGGCGCGTGTTGAATTCCGTCAGGGCGATACGTTAGGCGGGGAATTCTCACACTGGTTCAGGGCAAAATTCTTCCAGCAGTACCGTTTGTTTTTCCGCTACAACCTGAAAAGCCGGATCATTATTTACGCCTGGGTGAATGATGATAAAGAATTACGCGCTTACGAAAGCAAAACAGACGCATACCGGATGTTTCGCAAGATGTTGAAAAGCGGTGAACCGCCAGACAACTGGCAGGCACTTGTTGAAAGTTGCAGCCATGAACTCGCAGAACAGAAATTGCCCTGAGCCGGACATCCTCATAAACTACAGACGAAAAAAAACCTGCTTTAAAAAGCAGGTTTTTCAAATATGGTCGGCGAGAGAGGATGATGCGCATCTTCGATGCTTGCCCTGCGGGCCGTTGCTAAAGCAACGTGGTCTCGCTTCGCTCGGCTCAAACCTCCTTCGGAGGTTCTCATCCTCTTTACTACAGACGAAAAAAAACCTGCTTTAAAAAAGCAGGCTTTTTCGAATATGGTCGGCGAGAGAGGATGATGCGCATCTTCGATGCTTGCCCTGCGGGCCGTTGCTAAAGCAACGTGGTCTCGCTTCGCTCAGCTCAAACCTCCTTCGGAGGTTCTCATCCTCTTTACTACAGACGAAAAAAAACCTGCTTTAAAAAAGCAGGCTTTTTCGAATATGGTCGGCGAGAGAGGATTCGAACCTCCGACCCACTGGTCCCAAACCAGTTGCGCTACCAAGCTGCGCTACTCGCCGAATGGGGCGCATCTTACTGCGACCCCCTGAGAGCGTCAATGGCTTTTTCAAACATCCGAACTGACTGACCAGAAATTATCCGATACGCCGCCAAAATGACCTACAGCTTCTGTTCTGTCTGGGGTTTAGCACACCAGTTGTTCGCCGGATTGATGCCACCGTCTGGCGAGGTATAGCCCAGACAACCCAAAATTGAATCGAATAACTCAACATGACGTTTCTTAGCACCCACGCGTTGTTGTGCCTGCAATTGCTCAAACGCCAGTTTGTGATCCGGTTGTTCAAGGAAACTGTCGGAAGCCCACACCATCATCGGCACACGGAACTGCTCCGGCGGTGCCATCTCGCGCGGTGTACCGTGCAGATGCGAATTCTCATCGATAGACTCACCGTGATCGGAGGCATAAAACACCAGCGCTTTCTTATCACGTAACTGATCGATCACATTGTCAATAAAGGTATCGGTGTATAACACACTGTTATCGAAGGCATTAATCAGTTCCGCTTTGGTGCAGGTGTTGCTTTTACATTCCGGCGTATACCGGGCGTAACTGCGCGGATAACGCTGGGAATACAGATAATGCGAACCTTTGGTATGCAGGATCACCAGATGCTTACCTTTCGGATGCGTTTTCAGTGATTGCGCTAACTCGTTGACCAGCAACATGTCATCAACCGGTTTGCCATCGTTGCGTTTTTCCGAAGCGATAATTTCACGGAAGGAGAAATTATTGGTATCTGCATTATTGTAGAACCACAGCTCGCTTTGCATCGCGAACAGTTCAGAGGTGAAGCCCAGCGACTTCATCACCGCAAAGATATTCTGCTCTTTCAGGGTACGTTGCGGGTTATCCACCGTACCGCCTTCGCGCACAAACATACAGCGCAGTGACAGTTTGGTTGCCGTATCGCAGGATGTGCCGCGAAACGCGACCAGGTTCTTTTCTTTGGACAGGCGCGGCGTGGTATCGCGCTCATAACCCAAAATTCCCAGATGATCCCAGCGGGTGGTTTCACCGATGATAAACACCACATAGGTGTCATCAATATCGGCGGGCGGCACATAGGTGAATTCTTTCGCCGGATCAAAATAATGGCTGGCATCCTGACTTTCATCCACTTGCGTATAGGCATACAAACCCAGCGCAGCCAGCCAGTTAGACGGCAGATAAGAGTGCGCGACCACACCGCCATAACTCGGCAGATCCACATTCGTTTTCTTCTCATTCACGCTCTGCGCGTGATCCAGAGTACGCAACGGCAACCAGACCAGCAATGCCGCCGCCAGCAGCACCCCTAAAGGCAGCACACGTTGCCCCGGCGTTTTCATCTGTTCGATCAACGTCAGGCGCAGATTATTTTTCCAGATGAGGAACAGCGGTATCGCGCTGACCAGTGCCATCCAGATAAACAGGTGATACCCAATGATCTCTTTGCTCAGATCGATATCGGTGGTCATCACCGATACCACAATGCCGTAACCGATCACCACATTGAACATCACCATGTAATAACTGGCGGCAACGGAAATCAGCACCAGCAAACTGGCGATAATGCGGAAAAACAGTCGCCCTCCCAGCGAGAGCAGCCGCAGGACAAAGAAGGTAAATAAGACGATGGCACAGACTTCGGTGACGGCCTGAACCAGTTCAGCCGACGTGAAATGATTGACCAATGCAGCAAAGCGGCGCTGGAACACAGAGACATTGAGGAAAATGCCAATGTAAATCGCTAACAATAAAGAGATATTTTGCTGCGATAGAGTCTTCACTCTATTCATGAAAAGTGACTTTCCTAACGTATTTTGAAAGATTTGGAATCATTGTGACATGTTTATGGCGGACTGGTTCACAGATTATGCTGAGAATGCGTTTTTATGCAGCTTTCTGGCTTGTTCCACATGCGCAGCGACGGGGTATTTTCTTTCTGAATATTTTCTGTTTGTCTGCAGATACGCGCTGGAAATGCAAAAAGGAGGCCGGAGCCTCCTGAGATTTTTTGCTTTTATACATCACAACATTCCCCTGGTGAAGGCGTTGTGTATCAGAACGTTATTTAACGTTCAGCGTGACGTCGATATTGCCGCGGGTCGCGTTGGAGTACGGGCAAACCTGATGTGCTTTAGCCACCAGCGCTTCGGCTTCGCTGCGCTCAAAGCCCGGCAGGGTAATATCAAGCTGTACTTCAATGCCATAGCCGCCCGGGATAGCACCAATGCCTACCGCGCCTTCAATTTTAGCGTCAGCGGGGATCTTAATTTTTTCCTGCGCGGCCACGGCTTTCAGTGCGCCGAGGAAGCAGGCGGAATAACCGGCGGCAAACAGTTGCTCAGGGTTGGTACCGCCACCCATGCCGCCCATTTCTTTTGGCACGCCCAGTTTGACGTCAAGAACGCCGTCATCAGAAGTCGCACGGCCATCACGGCCACCGGTAGCGGATGCATGAGCACGATACACAACTTTTTCAATAGACATATTTCGTTCCTTATTGTGGATAAATACTTATGTGTTTTAAACGATTTAATCGCACACTACTTACTAAGTTCTACCAGACGCTCCAAAGAAGTCCCTCCGGCCACGTCTGTTTAACACGTTTAAGACAACCAGACTTACGCTTTATCCTGAAGTTTAGCCCGTAATACTTCGAGCTGCTGTTTCAGCGCCACGATTTCGCCGATATCACATTCCGTCGCACACAGAATGGCTTCAGGAATGCCCTGCGCTTTTTCGCGTAACGTTTTGCCCGCCTCAGTCAGGGAAATAATCACCTGGCGTTCGTCTGCTTTGGCGCGCTGACGCACCAGCAACCCTGCCGCTTCAAGACGTTTTAACAGCGGCGTTAAGGTCGCAGAATCCAGAAACAGTTTTTCGCCGATTTCAGACACCGTCACTTCATCACGCTGCCACAGCACCAGCATCACCAGATATTGCGGATAAGTGAGCTCGAGCTGCCCGAGCAGCTTGCGGTAAACCTTATGCAGCGCCAGATTCGCGGAGTAGAGCGCGAAACACATCTGTTGATCCAGATGCAGCATGCTGTTTGGTGTTGAGTCAGTGTCTGTTGTCATGTTCATGCCGTCAATATATATAGCGCGCTATATTATCGCAAGCACTTTTTGTCATTATCCCAATCAGCCGGTTCAGAAGCCTTCAATTCTCTGCAACATATACGGATAAAACGGGTTAGATGAAACCCGCATCAGTTGATCCATACTCACCACCAGTGCGCCATTTTCCCCACGGGCAGCCAGTGTTCCCAGCCTGATGCCAAATTGCGCCGGGCCTTGCGGATTGCGCCCGTACAGCGAATCGTCAGTCGGGAAAGGCAGCGAGACATGCGATAACGAATAGAACTCCGGGGGATAATTCAGCCCCAGCGGGCTGACCGTCGCAGCACTCTCCCCCGCTGCGGTAGTTTTCGCGACAGCGGCGGCATCGTCCGGCGACGCATTGGTGACAACCGTCGTCTGATACGTGCGCGGTGGCGCAGGTAACAGGCGCTCTGCTGCAGTTTCAGAGGAAGGACGCAACAGCGGGCCGACATAGGCACTGCGGTTGATATCAAACAGAACCAACTGGCTGCCGTTGGCGGGAAGCTGATTAAACAACGCCGTCACCACCGCACGGGAACTGACGGTGGAATCGACAACTGACTGAAACGCCAGCAAAGGCGGTAACTGCGCCAGCTTGCCGGATTGCGCATCCTTGCTGATCTGCTGCTGCAAAATATGGGTGAGCAGATAGGACTGACGGGCGGCTTTCACCGGAAAAGAATTGTATTTAAAGGGGTTAAACTCCGGCATCAGGTTCAGCCAGGCCGTTTTGGCAAAGGCCGGGAAAATAGCCGGCCAGCCCGCATATCCGGCGAAGCGCGCAAAACTCGTCACACCGATCATCGGTGAAATCAGCACCACGCGCGATGGCCGCGCCAGTGCAGGATCATCAAGGGAATCCAGCGTGTATTTCATTGCCAGCGCCCCGCCGTTGGAGAAACCGACCAGTTGCAGCGGCACCTCTGCCCCGGCGGTACGACGCGCCTCACGCACCGCCAGCCGCGTTGCCGCCAGCCACTGTTCCCAGTCCACCCGCGTCAGGCCACCGGGCACGGTGCCGTGGCCAGGCAGGCGGATACCGACAACCACAAATCCACGGCGACGATAATCCTGCGCAATATGGCGCAGGCTGTAAGGGGAATCGGTCAGACCGTGTAACAGCACCACTGCACCGGCTGGTTTACCGTCGGGCATCAGCTCATAAGAGCGGTTCCAGTCCTGGGCAAAATGTTCAGGATAAATCGGACTACGGTCGTAATAGCGGTTCAGCGGAATGCGGTCTTCCCTGTCGAGTTTGTCCGTCACCTGCTGCTTCACTTCAACAAACGCCTGTTGCTCCGCGCGTAAATAGGCGGACCAGTCGCTTTTATCCAGTTGTTCCACACTCAGCTCGTCCGGCACCAGTTTATGCCACGGCTCAAGCGGCGGCCCCTGTAAGGCGTCATAAGTGCGCACAGCCAAAAGCGTGATAATCACCAGAACCAGCGCCAGTAACAGCTTTTTCAGGCGTTCAGAGAGATGACGAAGTTGCATTAAATAGGGGTTTCCTAAAGACAGTTTCGGAGAAAGACAGCATTTAAAAGATATGCCCTTCCTGAGCATTATTGGAAATAATCATAATGCAATTACCTTGAACGGTAGCTGCACAAAGCGCAAATTCTCGCCCCATTTTTGTTCAGTTGCATTCCGTCCATGGTGCAACAAATAGTCAACACGGTCATACATCGAAATATAAACCCAACAATATCAATAGATAATGATTTGGCACAGGCTTTGCTTAGATGAATTCAATCTTGTATACCAGATGGGATTCAAAACATGGCCTCAGCTTCAGATACAGTCGCATCACCCTTTCACGGTTTTACCTTGCGGGAATGGCAGCAGCATTACCGCAATGCGCCGGACAGTCTGCGCAGTACGCTTTCCCTGGTGTTGGGAAGTCTGAGTGAAACAGACAATGCCTGGATTTATCTCGCCACGGCAGAGCAGCTTGAAGCACAAATCACCCGTCTTGAAACCCTGCGCGATCAGGCTGAAGGCTCCCTGAGCGCCCTGCCGTTGTTTGGCGTGCCGTTTGCCGTCAAAGACAATATGGATATTGCTGGCTGGCCGACCACGGCGGCCTGCCCGGCGTTCGCTTACACAGCACAAGCAGATGCCACCGTCATTGCCAATCTGAAAGCCAAAGGCGCGGTGGTGATCGGTAAAACCAATCTGGATCAGTTTGCCACCGGTCTGGTCGGCACCCGCTCACCGTACGGCGCCGTGCGTAATACGTTCAATCCTGATTACGTCAGTGGCGGTTCCAGCTCCGGTTCTGCGTCGGTGCTGGCTCGTGGTCTGGTGGCGTTTTCGCTGGGCACCGACACCGCCGGGTCCGGGCGCGTTCCGGCGGGCTTTAACAACATCGTCGGGCTGAAACCGACCAAAGGCTGGCTGTCGAATACCGGCGTGGTGCCCGCCTGCCGCCTGAATGATGCCGTCTCAATTTTTGCCCTGACCGTGGCCGATGCCCAAACCGTGGCCCACGCCGCAGGCGGATATGATGCCGCCGATGCCTATTCCCGTAAAAACCCGCATACCGCGCCGGTGGCTTTTTCCGCACAGCCGCGCATCGCCATGCCTGACCGTCTGGAATTTTGTGGGGACGACCTGGCACAGGCAGCTTTCAGTGAGGCGCTGGATCGCATGCGCCACCACGGCGTGACGCTGGAACCCATTGATTTTACGCCTTTTCGTGAACTGGCCGAGCAACTGTATTACGGCGCGTGGGTGGCGGAACGCACCGTGGCTGTCGGCGAAATTTTTGAGGAAAGCCCGGAGGCGATGGATCCCGTGGTGCGCGGTATTGTCGCCAATGGTCTGAACTACAGCGCCTGCGATGCCTGGCGCGCCGAATATTTGCGGGCGGAACTGGCACGCAAAATCAATCTGGCACTGGAAGGGTTTGACGCGCTGGTGGTGCCAACGTCGCCAACCATCCGCACGCAGGAAGAGCTGGTGCGGGAGCCGGTGCTTTACAACTCACAGTTCGGCATTTACACCAACTTCACCAATCTGGCGGATTTGTCGGCGCTGGCGCTGCCTTCCGGCCTGCGTGCTGACGGCCTGCCCGCCGGTATCACGCTGATCGCCCCCGCGTGGCACGACGATGCGCTGGCCAGTTTTGGCCGTCAGTGGCAGCGCAGCCTGAGCCTGCCGCTCGGTGCGACCGGGCTGACGATGAAACCCGAAGAATTCATGAGTGCCGCGCCGGTCAGTACCGCCAGCGTGCGCGTGGCGGTGGTCGGTGCTCATCTGACCGGCATGCCGCTGAATTTCCAGCTCACCCGCCGCCATGCGGTGCGCGTCGAACAGACCACTACTGCAGCGGCTTATAAACTCTATGCCCTCGCCAATACCACACCGCCAAAACCGGGGCTGGTGCGGGCAGAAGGCGGCAGCGCCATTGTCGTCGAACTGTGGGATATCCCGCTGGCGCGCCTGGGTGAATTTGTCGCTGAAATCCCGGCACCGCTCGGTATCGGCACTCTCGAACTGGCCGATGGCCGCACGGTGAAAGGTTTTATCTGCGAGCCGTGGGCGATCAGCGGGGCCACGGATATCACGGCGTTTGGCGGCTGGAGAAGTTATATCCAGAACCTGAATTCACCGGTAAAAAGCTGAGGATGCGCACATGTTTAACACCGTTTTAATTGCTAACCGTGGCGAAATCGCCTGCCGGGCGATCCGCACGCTGAAACGCCTGGGCATCACCAGCGTGGCCGTGTATTCCGATGCTGACCGCAATGCGCCACACGTCACTCAGGCGGATATCGCCATCGCGCTGGGGGGCGAAAAGGCCAGCGAAAGCTACCTGATGATCGACAAAATCCTGGCCGCCGCGAAAGAAACCGGCGCGCAGGCTATTTATCCGGGATACGGCTTTTTATCCGAAAGCGCAGAGTTCGCCGATGCCTGTGAGGCGGCGGGTATTGCGTTTATCGGCCCGACCGCCGGACAAATCCGCGAGTTTGGCCTCAAGCACCGCGCCCGCGAATTAGCCGGAGCCGCCAATGTGCCGATGACGCCGGGCACCGGTTTGCTCGACAGCATGGATGACGCGGTGAAAGCTGCCGCTGAAATTGGCTATCCGATCATGCTGAAAAGCACCGCTGGCGGCGGGGGCATTGGCCTGACGCGCTGTGATGATGAAGAGGCATTGCGCGCCGCGTGGGACAGCGTGAAACGTCTCGGCGAGCAGTTTTTCCGTGATGCCGGTGTGTTTCTGGAACGCTTTGTCGATCGCGCCCGCCATGTCGAAGTGCAAATTTTTGGCGACGGCAAAGGCCACGTAGTGGCCCTCGGCGAGCGGGACTGTTCTTTGCAGCGCCGCAATCAGAAAGTGGTGGAGGAAACGCCTGCGCCGAATCTGCCGCAGGCCAGCCGCGAGGCGTTGCATCGCGCCGCCGTGCAGCTCGGTCAGTCCGTGAACTACCGCAGCGCCGGTACCGTTGAATTTATCTATGACGCCGCGCGCGATGAATTTTATTTTCTCGAAGTAAACACCCGTTTGCAGGTTGAGCATCCGGTCACCGAAATGGTCACCGGTCTGGATCTGATCGAATGCATGCTGAACGTCGCGGCAAACGAGCCAGCGGACTGGCCTGCCATGGCAAAAGCCCCGCAGGGTGCATCAATGGAAGTGCGTATTTACGCTGAAGATCCGCTGAAGAATTTCCAGCCGAGTCCGGGCGTGCTGACCGAAGTGTTTTTCCCCGACGACGTGCGCGTTGACGGCTGGGTGTCTACCGGCAGCGAAGTGTCGGCGTTTTACGACCCGATGATCGCCAAGCTGATTGTCCATGGCACCGATCGTCAGGATGCGCTGGCGAAAATGTCCGCTGCGCTGGCCGCTACCCGCCTGCACGGCATCGCTACCAACATTGATTATCTGCGACAGGTGGTCGCCACACCGGTGTTCCGCGACGGCGAAATGTGGACACGCATGCTCGACAGTTTTGTTTATGCGCCACACGCCATCGAAGTGATCGCCCCCGGCACCTACAGCAGCGTGCAGGATTATCCGGGGCGTCTCGGCTACTGGGATATCGGCGTGCCACCTTCCGGCCCGATGGACGATTTTGCCTTCCGTCTCGCCAACCGCATTGTCGGTAATCATCCGGATGCCGCCGGTCTGGAATTCACGTTACAGGGGCCAACGCTGCGTTTTCATTGCGACGCCGTTATCGCACTGACCGGCGCACGCTGCCCGGCAACGCTTGACGGCGAACCCGTGTCTTACTGGCAGCCGGTGGAGGTGAAAGCCGGTCAGACGCTGACGCTTGGCCGCGCCACGCAGGGTTGCCGCACCTGTCTCGCCGTGCGTAACGGTTTCGACGTGCCGGTGTATCTCGGCAGCCGTTCCACCTTTGCGCTCGGGCAGTTTGGCGGGCACGCAGGCCGCACGCTGCGCGTCGCCGATATGCTGACCGTCTCGCAGCCGGAACTCGCGGCCTGCACCACCCCTGCGCCAGTCAGTTTACCGCAGGCGGCTGCGGAAAATATCGTGCCGCCTTACGGTGAGCTCTGGAATATCGGCGTGCTTTACGGACCGCACGGCGCACCGGATTTCTTCACTAAAGAATCTATCGACACCTTCTTTGCCGCCGAATGGCAGGTGCATTACAACTCCAACCGCCTCGGTGTGCGGCTGGTCGGCCCGAAACCGCAATGGGCGCGGCAGGACGGTGGCGAAGCCGGTCTGCATCCGTCGAATGTCCATGACTGCGAATATGCCATCGGCGCGATTAATTTCACCGGCGACTTCCCGGTGATCCTGACCCGCGACGGGCCAAGCCTCGGCGGTTTCGTCTGCCCGGTGACTATCGCCAAAGCCGAACTGTGGAAAGTCGGGCAGGTGAAACCGGGCGATAAAATCCGCTTCCATCCGATCAGTTTTGAACAGGCGCAGGCGCTGGAACGGGCGCAGCAAGGCACGCTCGATTCGCTGATGCCGGTCAATGCGATGGCGCTGCCGGTGCCGTCCCTGCTGCCGGACACCACCGCTTCCGCCACGGTTCTTGCGGCTTTACCGGCCACGGCGGATCGACCGTCGGTGGAATACCGGCAGGCAGGTGATGGCTACGTGCTGATTGAGTACGGCGATAACGTGCTGGATCTGGCGGTGCGTATGCGCATTTACCTGCTGATGAACGCCATCAGGGCCGCCGGTCAGCAAGGGATAGAAGAACTGTCGCCGGGCGTGCGCTCGCTGCAAATCCGCTACGACAGCCGCGTACTGCATCAGACTGCGCTGCTGCAACATTTACTGACGCTGGAACACAATCTGGACGATGTCAGCCAGCTGAAAATCCCGACGCGCATCGTGCATATGCCGATGGCCTTTGAAGATGCCGCCACACTTGGCGCGGTCGAACGCTATCAGCAAACCGTACGTGCCGATGCACCGTGGCTGCCCAATAACGTCGATTTCATCCAGCGCACGAACGGACTGTCGAGCCGCGACGAGGTGAAAAACATCATTTTCGACGCCAGCTACCTGATCCTCGGGCTGGGCGATGTCTATCTCGGCGCACCCTGCGCGGTGCCGGTCGATCCGCGCCATCGCCTGCTGAGTTCCAAATACAACCCGGCGCGCACCTTCACCGCCGAAGGCACGGTCGGCATCGGCGGCATGTACATGTGCATTTATGGCATGGATTCGCCGGGCGGCTATCAGCTGGTCGGCCGCACGCTGCCGATCTGGAACAAGTTTCTTAAGAATGAGCAGTTCAAAAACGGCGAGCCGTGGCTGCTGCACTTCTTTGATCAGGTGCGGTTCTATGAGGTCACCGAAGCCGAACTGGACATTCAGCGCGAAGCCTTCCGCGAAGGACGGGCACAAATTCACATCGAAGAGACAGAATTCGATTTTGCGCAATACACCCAATTTCTTGCCGACAACGCCGCCGATATTGCTGATTTTCGCGCCAGACAAGCTGATGCGTTTACCCGCGAAGTGGCGCACTGGCATGAGGCTGAAAGCGTCGCAGTGGAAGCCGCCGCCAACGCCGTGCAGTTAGTGGAAGACGACGCAGATCAGGACGGGCACTTAGTCAGCGCCGACCTTAACGGCAATGTCTGGAAAATCCTGGTGCAGCCGGGTCAGCAGGTAGAAGAAGGCCAGCCGCTGATCGTCGTCGAAGCCATGAAAATGGAGCTGTCGGTCAACGCGCCGTGCGCCGGTACCGTACTGAAAATCAGTTGCCAGCAAGGCCGTCCGGTCGGGCCAGGTGATGCGCTGCTGTGGCTGGACGCAGCCGTTTAACACTATCGGGAACAACAGGGAATATTTTATGCAACTCACGGGATCTAAATCTTCACGCAGTAAAAGCCGCCCGGAAGGGCTGGCGGAACGCATCTATCAGCAGCTGAAAGACGACATTTTTAGCTTCCGCCTGTTGCCCGGTGACCGGTTCAGCGAAAACGACATCGCTGACCGCATGGAAGTCAGCCGCACACCGGTACGTCAGGCGCTGTTCTGGCTGGAGCACGAAGGCTATGTCGAAGTGTTTTTCCGCAGCGGCTGGCAGGTTCGCCCGTTCGATTTCGACTTTTTCGAGCAGTTGTACGATCTGCGTATCGTGCTGGAACTGGAAGCGGTAAAGCGTCTGTGTGCGCTGCCGCCCGCCGCTCAGCCGCTGCAACTGGCCGAACTGAAAGCCTTCTGGGTCGATCAGCCGCAACTGGCGGAGGGTCAGCTGGTGTCGCGTTATGACGAAGAGTTTCACATGACGCTGGTGGCAGCGGCCGGAAACGCCGAAATGGCGCGTATCCACCGCGAGCTGACGGAAAAAATCCGCATCATCCGGCGGCTGGATTTCACCAAAGGTGAGCGTGTGAATGCCACTTATAAAGAACACGCGAGCATTTTGCTCGCCATCATCCAGCAACACACTGAGGAGGCGCAGCGCCAGTTACACGATCATATTGCCGTCAGTAAGGCCGAGGTACGCAAAATTACTTTGCATATGCTGCACCGGGCCAGGGCGGAAAGTGACGAAGGCAACCCGTCATGACTTTTTTAAATGTTGTTTCGACTTTCACCATACCCGCGTTCTCTTAACCTATTTAAATCACAGCAATTTTACAGAGGATTCATCTATGCAACGTCGACGTTTTATTAAAGCCTTTGCTCTTTCCGCCAGCGTAGTCAGCATGGGCTTAGCCTGGAGCGCGCAGGCAGCTGAGACCATCAAAGTCGGTATCATGCATTCGCTTTCCGGCACCATGGCCATTTCAGAAACTCCGCTGAAAGACATCGCGCTGATGACTATTGACGACATCAACGCCAAAGGCGGCGTGCTCGGCAAAAAGCTCGAGCCAGTGGTGGTCGATCCGGCCTCTAACTGGCCGCTGTTTGCTGAGAAAGCCCGCCAGTTGCTGACGCAGGATAAAGTCGCGGTAGTGTTTGGCTGCTGGACGTCGGTGTCGCGTAAATCTGTGCTGCCGGTATTTGAAGAACTGAACGGCCTGCTTTTCTATCCGGTGCAATACGAAGGTGAAGAGATGTCGCCAAACGTGTTCTATACCGGTGCCGCGCCTAACCAGCAGGCCATTCCTGCGGTGGAATATCTGATGAGTGAAGACGGCGGTGCGGCCAAACGCTTCTTCCTGCTCGGCACTGACTACGTCTATCCGCGCACCACCAACAAAATCCTGCGCGCCTTCCTGCATTCCAAAGGCGTGAAAGACAGCGACATCGAAGAAGTCTATACACCGTTCGGTTACAGCGATTATCAGACCATCGTTTCCAACATTAAGAAATTCTCCGCGGGCGGCAAAACCGCCGTGATTTCCACCATCAACGGCGACTCCAACGTGCCGTTCTACAAAGAACTGGCGAATCAGGGCGTGAAAGCGACCGATGTGCCGGTGGTGGCATTCTCAGTCGGCGAAGAAGAACTGCGCGGTATCGACACCAAACCGCTGGTCGGTGACCTCGCGGCATGGAACTACTTCCAGTCTGTTGATAACCCGACCAACAAGAAATTCGTGGCCGAATGGAAGGCCTACGCTAAAGCGCACAAACTGCCGAATGCCGATAATGCAGTCACCAATGACCCGATGGAAGCGACTTATGTCGGTATCCATATGTGGGCACAGGCGGTGGAAAAAGCCGGTACGACGGACGTGGATAAAGTCCGCGCTGCCATGGCCGGGCAGACATTCGCTGCGCCGTCCGGCTTCACGCTGACCATGGATAAAACCAACCATCACCTGCACAAACCGGTGATGATCGGCGAAATCGAATCCAACGGTCAGTTCAACGTGGTCTGGCAGACCGACAAACCTATCCGCGCCCAGCCGTGGAGCCCGTACATCGCGGGTAACGATAAAAAGCCAGATACCCCGGTGAAAACGGTTAACTGATTGTTTTAGCTCCTTCCCCTCTCACGAGGGGAAGGCTGGGATGGGGTGTGGGTTTTTGACACTGAGTCGCCATTAATACCCCACCCCAGCCCTCCCCTTCGCAGGGGAGGGAGCAGATCGGTGCCTTTCACTCCTCCCCCTTCGCAGGGGGAGAAGCAAACCAGCATCAACTTTATGCGGCGAGAACATTATGAGAATCCTCATCCGATCACTGCTTTTCCTGCTTTGTTGCCTTCCGTTGCTGGCCGAAGCGGGGGCGGCGAATGACTTTGCTGCCGCCAGCCGCAGCCAGCAGGCCACGTTATTACAACAATGGGCGGCGGATCCACAGCCGGAAAGGCTGCCGCTGCTCGAAGCACTGAAGCAGGAAAACGTCGTCACCGACGAAGCGAAGCACGCGTTCACCCAGAATGGCGATCAGCTGACGCCGCTGGAAGGCGATGTGAAACCGCAGGGCGAAGTCAAAAAAGTCTGGCTGAACAACCGCCTGCGTATCCTGATTGCCAATGCGCTTTCCGCACACCGTCTGGTGAGCACCGACAGCGCCGTCCGTTTGCAGGCCGCCAAATCTCTGCAACGCGAAGCGCAGGCCGATCAGTTGCCGCTGCTGACCCATCGCCTTGAACAGGAAAAGGACAGCACGGTGCACGACGCCCTTTCCATCGCGCTGGCGAATTTACAGCTGGCCGATACCCGTCCGCAGGTGCGCCTGAAAGCCGTTGAACTGCTCGGCACGTCGGGCGATCCCGATACGCAGGGCCGTCTGCAAAGCCTGACGGATCCGAAAACCGAACCTGACGCTACGGTGCGCAACGCCGCGCTCGCCAGCCTGAAAGCGGTGCAGCATCGCCTGATGATGGGCGATCTGCTCGGTCAGGCATTTACCGGTTTGTCGCTCGGCTCGATTCTGCTGCTGGCCGCGCTCGGTCTGGCAATCACTTACGGTTTACTGGGCGTGATTAACATGGCGCACGGCGAGATGTTAATGCTCGGTTCCTATTCGACGTATATGGTGCAGTCGCTGTTTCAGCACTACGCGCCGGGGTTGCTGGCGCTGTATCCGCTGGTCGCGCTGCCGGTGGCCTTTTTCATTACCGCCGGAACAGGCATGGCGCTGGAGCGCACGGTGATCCGCCATTTATACGGACGTCCGCTGGAAACCCTGCTGGCGACCTGGGGCATCAGCCTGATCCTGATCCAGGGCGTGCGCGTGCTGTTTGGCGCGCAGAACGTTGAAGTGGCGAACCCCGGCTGGCTCTCCGGCGGCATTCAGCTGTTGCCGAATCTGGTGCTGCCGTACAACCGCATCGCGGTAATCATCTTCGTATTGCTGGTGCTCGGCCTGACCTGGCTGCTGCTCAATAAAACGCGCCTTGGCATGAACGTGCGTGCCGTGACGCAAAACCGCGCGATGGCGGCCTGTTGCGGCGTGCCGACCGGTCGCGTCGATATGCTGGCGTTCGGCCTCGGTTCCGGCATTGCCGGTCTGGGCGGCGTCGCGCTGTCGCAGCTAAGCAATGTCGGACCGGAACTCGGTCAGGGTTACATCATCGACTCCTTCCTGGTGGTGGTGCTCGGCGGCGTCGGACAACTGGCGGGCACCGTCGTGGCGGCCTTTGGTCTGGGCATTGTAAACAAAATTCTTGAGCCGGAAATCGGCGCGGTACTGGGGAAAATCCTGATCCTCGCGCTGATAATCCTGTTTATCCAGAAACGTCCGCAGGGACTCTTCGCCTTTAAAGGCAGGGTGATTGACTGATGAGCCAGCCTCTGACGATTACCGGCGTACAAAAAGCGCCGAAGATTGCGATTTCGGTGGGCACACTGGTGCTCATCATCCTGATTGTGATGCCGTTTCTGGCGCTGTTACCCGCCACAAATCCGCTGGCGATCTCCACCTACACGCTGACGCTGATCGGTAAGATCCTCTGCTACGCGATCGTGGCGATCGCGCTCGATCTGGTGTGGGGCTACGCCGGTTTGCTGTCGCTCGGCCACGGGCTGTTTTTCGCCCTCGGCGGTTATGCGATGGGCATGTATTTAATGCGGCAGGCCGCAGGCAGCGGGTTGCCGGATTTTATGTCGTTTCTGTCGTGGACCGAGCTGCCGTGGTTCTGGGCGGGTACACAGCATTTTGCCTGGGCGCTGTGTCTGATTGTGCTGGTGCCCGGCGCGCTGGCGTTTGTTTTCGGCTATTTCGCCTTCCGCTCAAAAATCAAAGGCGTCTATTTTTCTATCATGACGCAGGCGCTGACTTACGCCGGTATGTTGCTGTTTTTCCGCAATGAAACCGGCTTCGGTGGCAATAACGGTTTCACCGGTTTCACCACCCTGCTCGGCTTTCCGGTCACCGCCACCGGCACCCGCGTGGGATTGTTTTTAGCCACGGTTCTGGTGCTGGTTGCCAGTCTGGCGCTCGGCTTTGCGCTGGCGCGCAGTAAATATGGCCGCGTGCTGACTGCCGTGCGCGACGCTGAAAACCGGCTGATTTTCTGCGGCTACGATCCGAAAGGCTTCAAGCTGTTCGTCTGGACGATTTCCGCCATGCTGTGCGGCCTGGCGGGCGCGTTGTACGTGCCGCAGGTCGGGATTATCAACCCGAGCGAAATGTCGCCAACCAACTCCATCGAAGCCGCCATCTGGGTGGCACTCGGCGGGCGCGGCACGCTGATCGGCCCGATTATTGGCGCAGGCATCGTCAACGGCGCGAAAAGCTGGTTCACCGTCGCTATTCCTGAATACTGGCAATTTGTGCTCGGCGGCATGTTTATTCTGGTGACGCTGTTCCTGCCGCAAGGCGTGATTGGCCTGCTGCGCAAGAGGAAATCCTGATGAGTCCGATGACCATGACCGAAGACCTGTTTACCCAGCCGCAACTGGCGGACAGGCACCGTGAACAAACCGATCCGATTTTGCAGCTGGAAAATATCAACGTCAGCTTTGACGGGTTTAAGGCGCTGACCAATTTATCGCTGAATATCAGCGTTGGCGAATTACGCTGTGTGATCGGCCCGAACGGCGCGGGAAAAACCACACTAATGGATGTCATCACCGGCAAAACCAAACCGCAAAGCGGCCGTGTTTTTTACGATCAGCGTACCGATCTGACGAAGCTGGATCCGGTACAGATTGCGCAGTCCGGCATCGGGCGGAAATTTCAGAAACCGACCGTATTTGAAGCCCTGACCGTGTTTGAAAATCTGGAAATCGCGCAGAAAACCAATAAGTCGGTGTGGGCCTGTCTGCGCGCCAAAATGAACAGCGAGCAGCGTGACCGCATTGATGAAATGCTCGGCACGCTGCGCCTTGCCGCCGAACGGCATCGCCCTGCGGGCCTGCTTTCGCACGGTCAGAAACAGTTTCTGGAAATCGGCATGCTGCTGGTGCAGGAGCCGCATTTATTACTGCTCGACGAACCGGCAGCGGGCATGACCGATGCCGAAACCGAATACACCGCCGAGCTGTTTAAACAACTGGCTGGCAGGCATTCGCTGATGGTGGTCGAGCACGATATGGGCTTTGTGGAAACCATCGCTGACCATGTCACCGTACTGCATCAGGGGCAGGTTCTGGCCGAAGGTTCACTGCGTGACGTGCAGGCCAACGAGCAGGTTATCGACGTGTATTTAGGGCGCTGAGGAATTGCATTATGTTGCAGGTAAATGAACTGAATCAGTTTTACGGCGGCAGCCACATTTTGCGCGGCCTGTCTTTTGAGGCAAAAATCGGCGAAGTCACCTGTCTGCTCGGGCGTAATGGCGTGGGAAAAACCACGCTGCTCAAATGCCTGATGGGGCTGATCCCGGCCAAATCCGGCACCATCCGCTGGCAGGATCAGGTGATCAATTCCCGCAAACCGCATCAGCGCGTTCAGGCGGGCATCGCCTATGTCCCGCAGGGTCGCGAAATTTTTCCGCGCCTGACGGTGGAAGAAAATCTGCTGATGGGTCTTTCGCGTTTTTCCGGGAGCCATGCAAAACAGGTGCCGGATGAAATCTATCACCTGTTCCCGATCCTGCTGGAAATGAAACATCGCCGTGGCGGTGATTTGTCAGGCGGCCAGCAACAACAACTGGCCATTGGCCGCGCGCTGGCCTGTAAACCCAGCCTGCTGATCCTCGACGAACCGACCGAAGGCATTCAGCCGTCGGTGATCAAAGAAATCGGCGCGGTGATTAAACAGCTCGCCGCCCGGGGCGACATGGCAATTCTGCTGGTCGAACAATTCTACGATTTCGCCGCCGAACTCGCCGACAGCTATCTGGTGATGTCACGCGGCAGTATTGTTAAACGCGGCCGTGGCGACGAAATGGAAGCCGAAGGCGTGCGGGGGCTGGTGGCGATTTAGCCGATACTGGCTTTTTGCAAGACAAGCCGCTACTTTTCAGCCACATTGACAGCCCTTTTCTCAACTCACGCTGAAAAGAACACAAATTATGAAAATCAAAAGTCAGGAAGCCCTGGTGCGTCAGCGTAAACGCTGGATCATGCTGGCGGTGCTGGTGGCGGTTATCGCCGGGTGCCATCAGTGGTGGAAACAGGGGAAGCTGGTTTCGGAGGAGTGGAGCCCGAATAAACAGTATGTGGTGCGCGAGTACAAAACGTTTGAATTTATCCCGCGCATGACCATGCCGGGCGACGGCGGACATTACTCCGGCTATATGCGTGTGTATAACCGTGACGGTAAGCAGTTTTACGAGGAGTATTCTGACCTGCTCGATTTTATCGAAGGCCCGTTCTGGGCGAAAGAAGGCGTCTACTGGATGGGCAATGAAAATCAGGACATCGTGCGGCTGCCGACGTCGCCGGTGGAGTGAAACTTCACTGATGAAACCTTAGGCAGTTTAGGGTTACCAGGCGTACAATATTTCGAATGAATCGAACGAATCATTCGAAGGAAGTCAACATGAAGTCACTAAGCGCTAATGAAGTCAAAACTCAATTTGGTGATGTTCTTTTGAGAGTCCAGCGGGAACCTGTGCAAATCAATCGGAACGGCAAACCCGTCGCCGTGATGCTCTCTATCGAAGACTATCAGATGCTTGAAGAAATTAAGATGCGGCTTCTTAAAGAAAAAGTGGCACGTGCCGAAGCGGATATTGCCCACGGAGACGTCATGGATGGCGAAACCTTTTTCGCTCAGTTGATGAGTGGAAAACGGGACTAAAATGAGTCGCTATAAAATTGCCAGGGAGGCACAGGATGATTTATTTGATATTCAGCGTTATTCCCAAGCACACTGGGGAAAAGCTCAATCCGATAAGTACCTTTCTGAATTGTCAGACCTTTTTTCTCTGCTGGCGACTCACCCGGATATGGGAAGGCCAGTATCGTTCCATAAAGATCTCTTCCGGTTTCCCCATCAGCACCATGTGGCGTACTTTTTAACCACTCCTGCCGGGCTCATATTTATTGCAATCATGCATAAGAGCCGATCTCCTGCTGATACTCTTTCCATGAGATTGCATGAGCCTGAAGCCAGTTATCAGGTTATGCTTCAGGATTAACAGACACAAAAAAGCCGCGACAGGCGCGGCTTTCATCACTTCAGGCGTTATGACAAACCTTTAGTTTCTGATTTTGCGATAAATAAACAGTACGACGATCGCACCGATCACCGCGACAACGAAGCTGCCGAAGTTGAATCCGTCCACGCGACCAAAGCCGAAGAAAGTACTGATGTAGCCACCCACAACGGCACCGACAACACCCAGAACGATGGTCAGAATGAATCCGCCACCATCTTTGCCCGGCATGATCCACTTAGCCAGAATACCTGCGATCAGACCAAAGATAATCCAGGATAAAATTCCCATTTTTCGACTCCTCCAAATAAATTTCCGTTACCGTCAATATTGTTCAGCCAAGTTAGCCAAACAAGAGCAGAACATTTCAGGCTCTGCGAGCAGAACGCATGTTTTACACGAACGCCCTCTTCTTGAACTACAGATAAAGTCTAGCACCCTTTCTACAAAACCGCCCAAAATCAGCAGGAAGGGAAAAAATGCAGAGAAATCTAAGGCAGTTTCAGACTATGTCAGCACGAATGCGGTTTCGTCAGCTGCCCGCATTCGCACGTAAAATTGCGTAAAAAATAGGACAAATTTTTTGAACGAGTTGCTCAAATCAATCCGTTTTTCATCCCTGAAGATCACGCCTATTATACATTCATCGAAAGGCAACTACCTTTCACTCTCATAACCTGAATGGATAAATCATCATGAAAAACGTCAAAATTTTTGCTGTAGCTGCCACCCTTTCCCTGATTTCTTTCGGTAGCTTCGCGGCTCAGCAGATTAATCAGCCAACAAGTGACATGCAGAAAATTGGAGTGATTTCCGCCGCCAACTCCACTTCTATCAGTGGCCTGGAAGCGAAACTTTCTCAACAAGCGCAAGAAGCCGGTGCCTCTTCTTACCGCATCATCTCCGTGACCGGTAACAACAAACTGCACGCTGACGCTGAAATCTACAAATAATCGCCTGCCTGAAACCCTCTGAAAAGCCTGTGGAAGCCCGACTTCCACAGGCTTTTTTATTTTCCAGCATTTTTATGCCGAATTTCGTTTAAATTCGCGATTGCATCTGAGCTGTCCGCTTCACTATTCTGGTTTTTTCGCTCATCAGGAAAAGCCATGACCGTCACCGAATCCCTGCTTTCTTACGCGCTTGCCGCCGGCATTTTAACGCTTACACCCGGTCTCGATACCGCACTGGTTTTGCGCACTGCTGCCAGTCAGGGCAGTAAAAAGGCGCTGTCCACCGCTTTTGGCATCAGCTCCGGCTGTCTGGTCTGGGGCGCGATGGTGGCACTTGGCCTCGGTGCCGTGCTGGCGGCCTCTGAAATCGCATTCAATGTCCTCAAATGGATTGGTGCCGCGTATCTGGCCTGGCTCGGTCTGCAGATGTTGTTCAAACCGCGCAGCAAAATGAACATGGATGCGCCGGAAAGCCGTCACAAAGCCTTGCGTATCGGAAACTCGCCGTTCGTCAAAGGCCTTTTTGGTAATGTGCTTAACCCGAAAGTCGGCGTATTTTATGTCTCTTTCCTGCCGCAGTTCGTTGCCACCGGCTATCCGGTCGGGCCATATATTTTCGGCCTCGCCGCCATGCATGCGGTGATCGGGACGTTATGGTCGGTCACCATGATTTCGGCCACCCGCCCGCTGTCGCGCTGGTTGCGCCGTCCGGCAGTGGTCAGAACGCTGGATCGCCTTACCGGCACCGTGTTTATCGCTTTTGCAGTTCGCCTCGCTACGACAAAACGTTAACGATAAAAGGAAAAATGTCATGAAGACTCGTCTCAGCCATGCCCCGACCGAAAGCGATCTCGAGGAGATCAAAACGGCACTGCGGGATTTCAACAGAAACTTTATCCCGAAACCGACATTCCGCGAGTTAGGTATTTTTGTGGAAGATGAAAGTGGCAAGAAACTGGCGGGTATCGTGGCGGAAACCGTCGGCCACTGGATGTACATAAAAATGCTGTGGGTCGATGAATCGCTGCGTGGCAAAGATGTCGGCACGCAGCTGATTACAGAAGCGGAAGAAGAAGCCAAAGCACGGGGTTGCCGTTACTCGCTGGTTGATACGTTCAGTTTTCAGGCGCGGCCTTTCTATGAACGTATGGGCTATAGCATGCAAATGGCGCTGGAGGATTATATCCCTGACTCCCGTGCACCGGACGATGCGCCCTCAACGCATACCCGTTTTTTTCTGACGAAAACGTTAAGCTGAAAGCGCCAGCCATTCCTTAACCGATGGCCGCTGCCATTGCGCATCTGCATACGCGGCCAGTTTTTCCGGTACCGGATCACCGTTCAGATGCAGACGGTTAATCATCAGCGCCAGATCCACGTCCGCAATACACCATTCGCCAAATAAATGTTCTTTGTCGCCCAGCAAAAACGCTGCGGCGGCATACAGTTTTTCAGCCGCCTGCTGTCCGTTTGCACTGAGCGCCGGACGTTTCGCACCTGCAAACACCACTTCAGTTGAGCGCTCTTCGCGAATGGGCATCAGATCACTGCGCAACCATGCCTGTACTTCACGGGCCTTGGCACGGTTTTCAGGGTCAGCCGGGTAAATCGCCGGGAACGTAGGCGCCGGAAATAACTCTTCGACATATTCATCAATCGCAGAAGATTCGGATAAGACAAAATCGCCGTTGGTTAATGTCGGTACGCGGCGGGTGACGGAAATCGCCGAATAATTTTCCTTCAGGTTTTCCGCGTTAGCCAGATCTACCTTTTCCAGTTCAAAGGGAATGCCTTTTTCGGTTAACGCGACAAAAGCCGACATCACGTAAGGACTGAAAAAATTGGCGTCGGAATACAAAATCAGCGAAGGCTGGCTCATAGCAAACTCCTGAAAGAAAGAAAACAAAGGAAGAAAAACATAGCGCAGAAAGAGGGAGGTGTCGTTAAAAACTCATTCAGATGATAAACCCGTGCGGAGTTGATGGGATACGGGCAAATTTTCTCATTCTAAAGAATGCGTACATCATCTTATACATTCAGCTAATTTCCAGAAACTGATTAAACAAGATATTTTCCACACCAAACTTTCGCACGTTTTTTAGCCATTGCCATTTGGCTTAAGTCAATATATCCTCTAAAAAACCGCCAAATAAACGGACTTCAAAGGGCGCCTTATGGATAATTCAGAAGAGATAGCACAGCGCATTGCCGACATAATTATTTCACCTGATTCAGCTATTGGTTTGGTACATGGAATACTTTCCGTGCCCGTTGATCTGGGATATCTTGCGTATGGTTTTTTCGATACAGATTCATACCACGCACATGAAACAGAAACAATAAGAATAATAGAAGCGATTAAACGTGGAATACTGGAACATGATCGGATTACGGACGCGATACAGACTATACTTAACGATTTCGATAAATATGTTTCAGAAAGCGAACAAAACAAAACATACAGCCGATCTTTTTTCTCAGTTGTCGGCAGAACTGTAACTAATACAGTTATTGCCGGGAAAGTTGCTATCGCGATAGCTCAAGGAACAAGCTTTTTTGTGAAAGTAAGAGGCGGGGTCATTGGAAACATATTATTAGTCGGAGGAATGAAAGAACGCTGCATTCGGGCATCAGAAAAGCTGAGCGTGGAAGTGCCTGAACTCTACGCTACTTTGCGGTTAAAAGATTATGATCTGCTTTATTTCCTGTTCGAGCCTGCCCTGTCACCTTTTGTTGACGCCCTGTCTGTTCGACACCAACAAGGCTCTCCCGCGTTTGATAAGATCTTAAAAATTGTAGATTCAAAAGTTGGAGCCCGTGGATAAGTGGATAAGAAACCCAGCTTTATGAAGAAAGCTGCAAACGCTGCAGTAGGTCAAATAGGCGCTATCCTTGGCGGTGCATCAGTCTGGTTTTCGTTATTCTTCGTATTTTATTTTGATACCTGGCTGGAGAGATTGCTCGCCATTTCAGCTATGGTATTTGTCATATGGATTATTGGTAAACTAATCGATAAATATTACCCGCAAGATAACTAAACATTAAAAATAAGGATATTTCATGTCAAATCCAGCATATTTATTTCTAACCGGAGTAGAGGGTTCGCCCATTGTTGGTGGTTCGTTGGTTTCAGGCAGAGAAGGGGCGATAGAGTTAAAATCAGTGACTCATAATATGCATATCCCAGCCGACAGAAACACGGGTAAACTAACAGGGACACGAATACATTCTCCGATCACCTTGCAAAAAGAATTCGATAGGACAACGCCGCTTTTGTATCGCGCACTGAGCGAAGGACAAACGCTGAAGTCTGCTACAATCAAAATGTATCATATTCTTGAGGCGGGAATAGAAGCCGAATACTTCAATATCATTTTGGAAAATGTAAAAGTTACATCCATTGCACCAAATTTATACCCAGGCAACCAGACTGGAACACATTTTGAAACTATCCAACTACGCTATGAAAGCATTACATGGAAGTATGTAAACGGGAATATCATTTATAAAGATACCTGGAATGAACGCATAACCGCCTAATAGATCGGCGACAACCCACTACAGCCTCCATCTCTGCTTCGGAAATCCAAAAGCGACATATAAAGTCGGCATTTTTACGCCTCCAACCCACCTCATACTATTCATTGTAGCAATGAATAGTATGAGGTGCGCCAAAGATAAACGTTCGCATCCTGCGCCGGCCTCCCTATACTGCTGTTATGTCGGCTGATTCAGCACCTGTTCAGGAAACTCCTATGAAGTCATGGCTCTTACCTCTTCTGCTGCTTGCGCCGCTCTGCTCGCAGGCGGCATCCACGCCGAAAGAAATCAAAGCACGGTTCAGCCAGTTCAAGGTCGGGGATAAAACCATTTGTCTCGATGACGTGACTTACGCCAACAACAGCAAAATGAAAGTTATCGAGAACGGTTTTGTGGTCTCGAAGCGCAAGAATGTGCTAGTTTATCAGAGCAATAGCTTATTTCTGCTCGGTAATGACGTTACGGTGAACATCAAGGCCGTGATTGAAAGCAAGGCGGGGAAAACGGGATTCAGTAATCAGTTTAAGCAGGCGATGATCCGGGTCGACGGGATGGATGATCCGACGCGCGCCAGTGAAAAAGCCAAAATCATTCAGTCTTTTGAAGAGGTAATTTCAGATAAAAATAATGAAACCCCTTACAGTTCGGTGGCGCTGACCGATAAAGGCTACATCATCACGCAGATGGAAAGTCATTCCACCACCATCAGCGAATGCTATGTTACGCCGTATAAAAAAGTGGAAACCCGTCAATAATTCAGAGGGAAATGATGACCGTTTTAGTGCCCATGAGTACCGCATTTTATGCAGAATTCGCCGAACAGCTGGCGAGAGACTATGCCGAAGAGAACGTGACCGCGGGTCTGTGGCAAGCGGATACCGCGCTGGAACGCGCACGCAGTTCCACGCAAAGCGCACTGCCGCAAGGCATTGATACGCCTGACCATTATCTTTATGAGATCCGTGCGCAAGAACACAGCGAAACCGCAGGCTATCTGTGGTTCGCCAACATTGAACGCTACGGCGTGCGCAGCGCGTTTGTGTATGAACTGACAGTGTACCCGCAATTTCGCCGTCAGGGACATGCCGCGGCGGCATTCCGTCTGATGGAAGAACGCCTGCGCGCCCTCGGTAGCGTGGCGATTGAACTGAATGTGTTTGCCAGCAATCCCGGTGCACAGGCGCTGTACGCCAGCCTCGGTTACGTCACCACCAAAATGAACATGCGCAAACCGCTCTAGCGGGCATATTTAATAAAATCAGTCAGCCGGCCCACACGATCGTACAGTTTGCGGGCAGTATGATTCGAGGTTTGGGTCGTCCAGTAGACGTTAGCTTTATTGTTTTCATCGGCGTAGGCGTAAACCGCTTCAATCAGTTTTTGCCCGATCCCCAGTTTACGCGCGCCGTCATCGACATATAAATCCTGCAAATACACCACCTGCTGCATATGCCAGCCATGATCGTGATTGATACAGTTCACCAGCCCGACCAGTTTTCCCTCATGCACCGCCACATAGCCAAACATACTGGCGTAATCAGGCTGCGATAACCGCCGGAAGGTGTAATCAAACTGCGCAGGATCGAGCGTCGACTGATAAAAATCCAGGTAATCGCGCCATAATACTTCCCAGCCTTCACGATCTGCGGGGGCTAACGGACGGATTATCACATCGTGCGGCTGGCTCATCGGGCATTCTCCTCAGGAAATGAAAAGGTTACGGGCGTGACTGCGGATAATGTATCAGGTCGTGGAAACGCACGGAATGGCCGCTTTCATTGCGGTAAGCGTGCGGGCAGTCGGCAGCAAAACGCAAGCCTTCACCGGCCTGCAATACGCGCGTCACGCCATCAACCGTCAGCATCAGTTCACCTTCGATAACAATCACATGCTCAATGACTCCGGCTTCGTGTGGTGTGGATTCGCTGCATCCGCCCGGCTCGAGATCGATAACAAACATGTCCATACGCAGCGTGGTATCGAACGGAAACAGCGGCACCACGCGCATTCCCGAAGTGTCACTGTTGAACGTAGTCAGTAAGCCGTGGCGATGCAACGCCGCTGACTGCGCGGGGGGCGTTTCGAGAAATTCCGAGAACGAAACATTCAGGCCGCTGGCGATTTTCCACAGCGTCGCGACGGTCGGGCTGGATTCGCCGCGCTCAATTTGCCCGAGCATCGCCTTGCTGACGCCGGTATGTTCTGCCGTCTGGCTGAGACTCCAGCCGCGTTCGCTGCGCACGGCTTTCAGCTGGCTGCCAATATGGTCGGTGAGTTCCTGCATCCTGACTCCTCTGGCCATCGTTTTTACCGATCGCGATTGTGCGTTATAACGCACAGTGATATCTTGAGCGCAGCAGATGTGCGCTATAACGCACAATAGCATACCGCCAGCGTCCGCTAACCAGAAGGAATTTCGCCCATGGCCTCGCGTCTCAGTTTGCAGAATTTAACGTTTTCGGCGGTAATCGCCGGATTTGTCGCGGTTTTAGTCGGGTATACCAGCTCCGCCGCGATTATCTTTCAGGCGGCGGAAGCGGCGGGCGCCAGCGTAGCGCAGATTGGCGGCTGGCTGAGTATGCTCGGGCTGGGCATGGGTGTTACCAGCATCGGGCTATCGTTGTATTACCGCACGCCGGTGGTGACGGCCTGGTCAACGCCCGGCGCGGCGCTGCTGGTGACCAGCCTGCCCGGCACTTCGCTTAACGAAGCCATTGGCGTATTTGTGTTTGCTACCGGGCTGATCCTGTTGTGCGGCGTGACCGGCTTATTCGCCAGACTGATGCATTACATTCCTCAGGCGCTGTCAGCGGCGATGCTCGGCGGTATTCTGTTGCGCTTCGGGCTGAACGCCTTTACCTCACTGCAAAGCAATTTTGCCCTGGCAGGGACCATGTGTCTGGTGTATCTGCTGGCAAAACGCGCCCTGCCGCGCTATGCGGTGGTACTGGCGTTGGTTGCCGGGCTGACCGTCGCCGGATTACAGGGTGATATTGCGCTGCACGGCCAGACGCTGACCTTCGCCGCACCGGCGTTTGTGATGCCGCATTTCACGCTTTCCTCAATTATCGGCATCGGCATTCCGTTTTTTGTGGTGACCATGGCCTCACAGAATGCCCCAGGCATCGCCACACTGAAAGCGCACGGCTATCATCTGCCCGTGTCGCCACTGATTTCCTGGACGGCGCTCACTGCGTTAATTCTGGCACCGTTCGGCGGTTTTACCATCTGTATCGCCGCCATTACCGCCGCGATTTGTATGGGTGAGGATATTCATCCCGATCCTAAAAAACGCTATATGGCAGCTGTCGCGGCAGGCATTTTCTATCTGATCGCGGGCGTATTTGGCGGCTCCATCGGCATGGTCTTTACCGCCCTGCCACAGGCGCTGATCCACACCATCGCCGGGCTGGCGTTGCTCGGCACCATTGCAGGCAGCCTGTACCGCGCGCTGGAAAACGAGCGTCAGCGCGACGCGGCAATCATTACGTTTCTGATCACCGCTTCAGGCGTCACGCTGCTGGGTGTCGGTTCGGCATTCTGGGGGCTGGCGGGCGGAGTGGCAACCCATCTGATCCTCAGCATTCCGGCGCGAAATCGTGATAAATCTGCCGGGAAAAGTTGAGTCCGTTCAAGTTATGGGTAACAGGTTTTCGTAACACGGCACAAAGTGACGACGATCACATTTTCTGACCGGTAAACCCTCTTTACTGGGCGTAATCAGGCCCTTTAAAGAGCGAGAATTCCATGACTATTGCCACACAATCCTGCGTCGTGACCGGGAAAAAAGACGTCTCGGTGATCCACCAGACCCTCGATTACACCGGCCAGGGCACGCTGGTGAAAATCACCCGCGGCGGCATCTGCGGTTCGGATCTGCATTATTACGAACACGGCGCTGTCGGTGATTTCCGAGTACGCGAGGCGATGGTGCTTGGCCATGAAGTGGTCGGTGTGGTGGAGAAATCGGATAACCCGCGTTTGCAGCCCGGCCAGAAAGTGGCGCTGAACCCGAGTAAGCCATGCAAAGCCTGCAAGTACTGTCTGTCCGGCGACGAAAACCAGTGCACCACCATGAAATTCTTCGGCAGCGCCATGTATTTCCCGCACATCAACGGCGCGTTCACCCAGTATAAAATCGTCGACAGCGACCAGTGCATTGCTTACGACAATCAGGTCAGTGACCGCCTGATGGTGTTCGCCGAGCCGCTGGCCGTCGCCATTCATGCCGTCAATCAGGCGGGAGATATTCATGGAAAAACCGTGTTTGTTTCCGGCGTCGGTCCGATTGGTTGCCTGATTGTGCTGGCGGCAAAAGCCAAAGGCGCGGCGCAAATCGTGGTGACGGATCCGAGTGAACGTTGCCGTACGCTGGCACTGGCGGTAGGGGCAAGTAAAGCGCTGGACGCCGCACAGGGTGATTTCAGCGAATATCAGGCGGAGAAAGGCTTTTTCAATGTCTCCTTCGATGCCTCCGGCCATCCTTCTTCTATCCACCGTTGTCTGGAAGTCACCCGTGCGCGCGGCACGCTGGTTCAGGTCGGCATGGGACCAGTAGTGAATGAATTCCCGCTGATGATGCTGATTGCCAAAGAAATTAACTGGGTTGGCAGCTTCCGCTTCACCGAAGAATTCAACACGGCAGTCGAATGGCTGGCCAATAAAACCGTCGATCCGATGCCGTTGTTGTCGGCGGAATTCCCGCAGGAAAGTCTGGTGGAAGCGCTGGAATACGCCCTGGATAAATCCAAAGCGTCGAAAGTGCAACTGGTTTTCTAACCGGGTCTGCAATACCAGTCACAATATCAAAACAGCGTTTCATTTTATCATGTCCTCTGATTTTTATCCTCAGAGGACATGAACATTATGGTAAAGGACAACGCGAAAAAGCAGGTCGCGCTGCTGCTGGCCGACGGATTTGAAGAAGGCGAAGCGGTAATTGTGCTCGATATTCTCGAGCGGCTGGAGATTCAGGTCACCACATTAGCCTGCCAGAAAAGCCTGACGCTGCGCACTTATCACGGCATTCAGATGCAGGCCAACGAACTGCTGTCCGCGCAGGGCGACCGTTTATTCGATGCTGTGGTGATGCCCGGCGGGCCGGAAGGCTCGGTGGCGCTGGCGGCCAGTAAAGAGGTGGTGGAATTTGTCCGCCGTCACGACGAGGCCGGGAAACTGATTTGTCCGCTGTGCTCCGCTGCCGCGCGCGTACTGGGCGGAAACGGGCTGCTGAAAGGCCGCCGCTATGTCTGTTCCGGCGATTTATACAAAGACGTAAAAGACGGCGTTTACGTCAATCAGTCTTTTGTGGAAGACGGCAACTTACTCAGCGGCAAAGGATTAGGGCTGGCGTTTGATTTTGCGTTTCAGCTTGCGTACCGCCTGACCGGCGACGCTGAAACCACCAATTTCCAGGCCGACCATATTGACTATCACCACTGGCGCGCCGATCAGAAGTTTTGATCAAAAAATTCTGAACAGACGGCGGATGGCGCAGGTCGTCCGCCCTGGTCAGCATCATGTCCGTTTTTGGCATTCTTCTCATTTCAATTCAGGTGCACACTGGCTTCACATTCACCAGATGGAGTCCGGAAATGACCCAAAGTGCCCTGTTAAATATCGACGTTCAACGTTCCTTCGAACATAAAGACTTCTGGCAGCAGGATGATTTACCGGCATTTAGCGAAGCATTAATCCGGCTGATCGATGGCTGTCAGACCCGCAACGTGCCGGTTATCGATGTATTTCACGTCAATCCTGATGGCGACTTTTCGCTGGCTTCCGGTCTGGTCACGCCGATGACTTTTCTCACACACCAGCCGCAACATGTCGTGCATAAACACGTCCATAATGCCCTGACCGAATCCGGCCTCGACGGCTGGCTGCGCGAAAACGGCATCACGCATCTGATCATCGCCGGTATGCGCACCGAGCAGTGCTGCGAAACGACGGCGCGCGTGGCGTCCGATCTGGGTTATTCGGTGACTTTTGTCACCGAAGCGACACTGACGTTCCCGATGACCCACGCCAGCGGAGTTACGCTGAGCGCGCAGGACATTAAATTGCGTACCGAACTGGTTCTCGCCGATCGCTTTGCCACCCTCACCGACGTGACCGGTGCGCTGGCGGAACTCGACCGCGCTGTGTGAAGATAGCGTTTTCCCCTGCGGACGGATGAAGCACTATGCAGCGAAATGTCTACTTTGTGACGCTCCCCGGCGTGATGTCTTTGGATCTGACCGGCCCGGCGGAAGCGTTGCGCCTGAGCGGGCAATTCCGGCTGCACTACATCGGGCCGCAGCCGGAAGTCATGATGTCTACCGGCCTGATGGTCAGCCATTTGCAGCCATTGCCGCAAAGCCTGCCAGAGGGCAGCATTCTGATCATGCCGGGCGTGGCGGAATCCGCTGAAAACTTCAGCTCAATGGTGGCGCAGACGACCTGCGACTGGCTGCATCAGCAAAAAAGCGTCATTGACGCAGGGGATTTAACGCTGGTGTGTATCTGCTCCGGCAGCCTGCTGGCCGGAAAAGCCGGGCTGCTCGACGGCTATCAGTGCACCACACATCACGACGTAATCGGGCAGTTGCGCCAGCAGGTGCCCGCCGCACAGGTAAAAGATAACCGGATATTTGTTGAAGACCGTTCCGTGCTGACCAGCGCGGGCATCAGCGCCGGTATCGATCTGGCACTGCACCTGATCGCCACGCATCTGGGGCCGCAGGCGGCGCTGGATGTCGCCCGCGAAATGGTGGTGTATTTTCGCCGTGGCGGTGATGATCCGCAACTCTCTCCATGGCTGCGTTACCGTAATCATCTGCACCCCGCAGTTCACCGCGCACAAAATCTGATGGCCGCCGAACCGGAATCCGCCTGGCAGGTGGAAGAGGTCGCTGCCAGAGCGCACATCAGCGCACGCCACCTCACCCGTTTGTTCCGCCAGCATCTGGGGATCAGCGTGCGTGACTACCACGAGCAGTTGCGTATCGCCGTGGCGCAACAGCGCCTTCAGCAGGGCGCGGGGATTGAAAAAGCGGCTCTGGCTGCGGGGTTCTCCTCTGCAAGGCAATTGCGCCGTGCGCAGGAACGGTGGGCGTGAATATCAGGTCAACTGGGAAGTCACAAGAACACGTATATTATTTTCTCCTGATTAAGAATAAACTTTCTTCAGGACTTAACCGTGACTTCAGGAAATTGAGATGTTTAAGATAACAGACTTAATTGACCTCCAAACCCTTGCTGAATCTGTCGAGTTAGAATTTAAACAAGCACAAGGGCAGGATGGTCAGGGAAAATTGCCTCAGGATTTTTGGCCAACATATAGTGCAATGGCTAATACCCGAGGAGGCTATGTTGTCTTAGGCGTCAAAGAAAAAAAGGGCGAGTTCATTCCTGTAGGAATTAATGATCCGGAAAAAATCAAAAAAGAGTTGTTTAACAACCTTAACAATCCAAATCTGGTAAATATAAATTTGCTAACAGATGCAGATGTGCAAACAACACTTCTTGATAGCAAACTCATCCTTGTGATCCATATTCCTATTGCAACCCGACATCAAAAGCCTATTTTCCTTAAAAAGAATCCTCTTGAGTTTACTTATATCAGGCTTCATGAAGGCGATCGCCATTGTTCTCAGGAGCAAGTAAAGAGAATGCTGGCAGAACAGGTTGAGGATAGCCGAGATGATAAAATTCTCACTGGCTTTGACCTGAATGATATTGAACAAGAAAGTCTGAATGCTTATAAACAACTTTTAGCGATTGCGAAACCACAACATCTATGGTTAGAGCTTAATAATTTTGATCTTATGGCCAAAATTGGAGGCTGGCGTAAAGATCGACAATCGGGTCAGGAAGGAATCACTCTCGCTGGTATTCTGATGTTTGGAACCTGGCAAGCTATTCAGGATGCAGTACCTCATTACTTCGTCGACTATCAGGAACGCCCGGAAGCAAAGACCGAGTTACGCTGGGTAGATCGTTTATGCCCTGATGGCACCTGGTCAGGAAATATCTTTGATTTTTATCGACGAACGTATCGAAAACTAACAACAGACCTAAAGATTCCATTCAAAATTAAAGATGGTGTGCGCCAGGATGATACATTAATTCATGTTGCGCTACGTGAAGCCTTAGTTAATACACTCGTTCATTCTGATTACACAGGACGCGCATCTATATTAATAGTTAAACGCCCCGATATGTTTGGTTTTCGCAACCCTGGGCTCATGAGAATCCCGCCAGAAATAGCAATAAAAGGCGGTGAAACTGATTGTCGAAACCGGCGCATGCACCAGATGTTTCTCAATATTGGTGCTGGAGAACGAGCCGGTTCCGGTATCCCGAAAATTTATAGCGGCTGGCAATCCGCAAACTGGCGCGCACCAAAACTTTATGAGAAAACTGAGCATACCGAGCAAACATTACTAGAGCTTTCAACTGCGAGCTTGATTCCTGAATACATTTCAGCGCAACTCCAAAAACTCTTCGGTACCAGGTTCAGTACTCTTGATGACTTTGAGCGCATGATCGTAACTACTGCGGCGATTGAAGGGTGGATTAATCACCAAAGAGCCTGCCAACTGACGAGCAAACACACGCGGGATGTCACGCTGGCGTTACCTCGCCTTGAGGCTAAAGGTTTTCTGGTTTCTAGTGGTGAGCGTAAGGATAAATCTTACAGCCTGCCGGGAATGGAACAACCTCCTTCCCCCGAAGAAGTATTTTCAAATGCGTTAAGCCTGATCTCTGACTTCACGCATAGTGAAGGAGACTTAACGCATAGTGAAGGGGACTCAACGCATAGCAAAAGTAATCCGATAAGCCATGATGCTATGATACCGAGAATAGATGAGCATCGAGATCCTCACGGCAGATTTATAAGCCCTTTATTAGACAGACCCTTTGTAGATCAGCTTGACGTGTTGGAATTATCATTTAAAAACAATTTATTAAGTCTTGCAAAACCTGCGAGGGTGAAAAGAAGATTAACCAACGAAGAGATGCGAGATGTTATTAGTACTTTGTGTAATGAACATTACATCGCTATCTCAGTTTTAAGTGATTTTACAAACAGAACATCTCAAAATATCAGACAAAGCCATTTAAAACCCATGGTTGAAAAAGGTGAATTAAAACTGGCTTTCCCCAATAAGCCAAATACCCCAAAACAAGGCTATACCGTGACATAACAACTGCGTTTCAGAGTATTCAGCTCACCCAGTTCCGCCGGTCTATTTTCCCCAACCCCATTGCCAGTAAGAGCCCGCCGCCGAGTCCGCAGATAAACAAAAAGACCAGGTTCAGCAGCGGGAATTGCGGAAAGTCGAGATGCTGGTTGCGCAGGCCAATGATGATCAGCGCATGAAAACCGTAGATGGCTAGTGAATGACGGGAAATCAGCGCAAATCCCGGCAAAATACGGTGTGCCAGCGTGTTTTTGAACACCACGAACAGCGCGATGGCGGAGATAAACACCAGCGGACCGCTGTAGACGTAAAACGTGTCAGCGAAGTTCTGGTTAATCTGCATCTGCCGGTATGTGCCCGTGGCAATCGCCAGCGTGCTGAGGATAAACGTGCCGCTGGCGGCCAGCGTAATCGCCGTTTTTTCGGTATTGAGCTGGCTGATGGCGCGGCCCATCAGGGCATAAAGCACGTAATAGAAGGTATCGCCGCTGATGTACAAATCCAGTGGCAGAAGGTGGATTTTCTGCCACGTCACGGCAGGAAGCTGCGGGTTCGCCAGCACGCCGAGCAGCATTCCGGCGATCAGCAGATATCTGCCGGACACAGCTTTAACGTTAATCAGCGGGGAAAGCAGGTAAATCACGATAATGGCGTAGAAGAACCAAAGGTGGTAAAACACCGGTTTTTCGACAATCAGACGCAGAGACGGCCAAAATCCTATTTTTGTCATCGTAAGGATATAAATCAGCGAGACGGCGCTATAGAACAGCAAACATAATGTGACACGCAGAAAATGCCGTTTTTGCGCGCTCTTTTCCCCCAAAAACAGCGCGCCGGAAATCATAAAGAACAACGGCACACAGACGCGTGAGGCAGAATTGAGCAGGTTTGCCACTGTCCATTCAGCGGTATGTACCGCAGCGAAATTGACCACCAGTGACGTACTGGCGTGGATCATCACCACCATCATGCAGGCGAGCGCGCGCAGATTATCTATCCAGCTGATTTTTTGGCTCATTCCCTGCATTTTCCTTCTTACCGATGGGTTGTTTGCAGCGTAGCCAGCTTTTAGACGGCTAACAAGGCAAAAGTGCCAATCTCAGATTGTGCTTAAGGTGAATCTGAATATTGCGTTGCGCTCAAATAATCGGCAAAATAGCGGGTATTACTGCCTCGCCTGCGAAACCCGCCCGGACAGTCTCTTATTTTCTGCTAATTTTCAAATGATTAGCCTTACGTCTGTGAAATAACTAAAAATGCATAATTCTCCAAATACTGCGTCCCTTCTGGGACGGCAGGCGCTTTTGTTCCCTCTGTGCCTGGTGCTGTTCGAGTTCGCGACCTATATCGGTAACGATATGATCCAACCGGGCATGCTGGCCGTCGTGGCTAATTTTAATGCCGGGGAAGAGTGGGTGCCGACATCCATGACCGCGTATCTGGCTGGCGGCATGTTCCTGCAATGGCTGCTCGGCCCGCTGTCCGACAGGCGCGGGCGTCGTCCGGTGATGCTCGCGGGCGTGAGTTTTTTCATCATCACCTGTCTGGCAATTCTGTTTGCGCAAAACATCGAGCAGTTTATGGTGATGCGTTTCCTGCAAGGCATCAGCTTGTGCTTTATCGGCGCGGTCGGCTATGCCGCGATACAGGAATCCTTCGAGGAATCGGTGTGTATTAAAATCACCGCCATGATGGCGAACGTCGCGCTGATTGCGCCACTGCTCGGTCCGCTGGCCGGTGCGGCGCTGATCCACGTTGCGCCGTGGCAGTCGATGTTTGTGATTTTCGCTGTACTTGCCGCCATTGCGCTGTGGGGGTTATGGAAATCCATGCCGGAGACCGCTTCCCGTCTGGGTGAACCCTTCTCCATGCCGAGTCTGCTGCGCGATTACAAACATGTGCTGAAAAACCGTCAATTCCTGTGCGGCGCACTGGCAATTGGTTTTGCCAGCCTGCCGCTGCTGACGTGGATTGCGCAGTCGCCGGTGATTTTAATCAGCGGTGAAAGCTTAGCGGCCTACGATTACGGGTTGTTGCAGGTGCCAATTTTCGGCGCGCTGATCATCGGTAACGTGACGCTGGCACGCCTGTCCGGCAAACGCACCGTCGAATACCTGATTAAGCTGGGTGCGGGTCCGATGGTGGTCGGCCTGTTGATCGCCGCAGTGGCTACGCTGTTTTCCGCGCATGCGTATCTGTGGATGACTGCGGGTCTGAGCCTGTATGCGTTCGGGATTGGGGTGGCGAATGCCGGTTTGTACCGCCTGACGCTGTTCTCCAGCGACATGAGCAAAGGCACTGTTTCTGCGGCAATGGGCGTCATCAGCATGATGATATTCACGCTCGGGATTGAGCTGGCAAAAGTGGCTTACGTTGAAGGCGGTACGGGGATGTTTAACCTGTTCAACCTGATTAGCGGCCTCGCCTGGCTGGCGCTGGTAGTGGTGTTTCTGCGCAGCAGGCAAATTGTGATTACAGGTGCGAGCGCCTGAAAATAAAAAGACATGGAAGATAACTCAACCATGTCTTTACGTTAATTACAGGTATTGGCTTCTAACGGCTTATTTAGGCTGGCAATAGTAGGTGCTGCCAGCCTGAGTAGCGGATTTAGAAGAAAGGTTACCATGCTTGTCATAACAACGTGTTTGATACTCACAACGGTTGCCATTCCACTGATAAGAGCTTTCACATGAATCTTTGCCGCCGATGATTTCTTTTGCAACTTCTGTAGTAATTTTCTTCATTGATTAATTTCCTTATTAAAAGTTAAACATATTTAATTAAATAACACTCACTTCAACTTCATTACAGCACTTTATAAATAACCCAACCCATTAATATTCACGAAGTGAATATTAATATCACCAGATCATTTAATACTTGCAAAACTTAACGCCAGCAATAAATTGCCGTAAAATATTCTGCGTTGACAGCTAACATCGGGATAAGCAGTATGATAAACAAATAATATAATATCATCAACTCATTTATATTAAATAATTATAAATTTAAAATCATATTATCCGCATACAACAACCCCTTGCAAAATAAATCACAATAATAAAAATAAACTGTATTAAGAAGGTTTATTTTAACTTATCAGGCGCTCAGTCCTCCGTCTATAATAATACTTTGACCGGTAATATAACTGCCGGATTCACTTAATAAAAAATCAGCCATCAGTGCAATTTCATCGGCTTTTCCTAATCTGCGCAAAGGGATATGAGAACGTAATGCCTTACGTTCCTCATCCCTCAGGGCAGCCGTCATTTCCGTTTCAATGACGCCCGGTAAAAGACTGTTCACCCTGATGCCAAAGCGGGCAACTTCCAGCGCCAGTGATCGTGTGATGCCGGTCATTGCCGCTTTTGTAGCACTGTATGCAACCTGTCCGACATTCCCTTTCTGTGCAGAAACAGAAGACATCATGATGACACTCCCTTCGCCGCGCGCCAGCATGGGTGGCAGCAAATGCTGATTCCAGTGAAATATCGCATTAAGATTGGTATTGATAACATCATGCCAGTCGGCAGAAGTCTGCTTAATATGTAAAGCATCCCGTGTTATCCCCGCATTATGGATAATGCAGTATGGCGCTCCCCGTTCTGTGAGCAACAACCGGGCAAGCAGGCTAACCTGTTCTTCATTTCTGCCATCGCAACAATATCCTCTGACTTCACCAAAGGTATCCGCGCAATCCTTTTCAACAGATTGAGCCTGATCAGCATTCGTATTCCAGGTAAAGACAATATCGTATTTTTTTGACAGGCGAATAACCATAGCCTTGCCTATTCCCCGACTACCTCCGGTAATCAGTATCCATTTCCGGGTATTCATTAACGTAATGCTTCCAGCATCTGACACATTTCCCCCAGCGTCATATCGGGGTGTTCAATAAACATATCCGCGCTGAGAGAAATATCAAACTCACGCTTCACCAGCACCATTAACTCAACATAATCCAGACTGTCGAGCTTCAGGCTTTTAAGCGGAAGATCTTCACTTAATGTTTCTGGTTCAAGGTCTTTCGCATCGCATAACATTTCACACACAATGCTGTAAATTTCACTTTTTATTACTTCACTCATTTTTCTTTCCTTAGTCTTTAATGTGTCTGAACAGGCCAGGTTTTCAGGGTTATCGCGGTCATGATTGAGGGATGTGCGTCATACCCTCCCTGGATGGTCATGCGGATAACAAAACCCTGCTCTGCGTTTCCGATGATCAATACGGGCAGCAGGCCATAACGGAAGGGTCTGCCAACAGCTTCCCGAGCCGGGGTAATCAGATGCTGATGGTTAAAAAACACGTCGTGATGAGTTTGCACCACAGGGATCAGCTTAAACACATCGGCCAGCGACATCGCCGACAGGTGTGGTATCGCTTCCCGGACACAATCCAGTGTCTCGGGAATGTTCACGATCCGCTCAAATAAAACCGCGTCCAGGACTTCCCATGACATCGTCTCTGACTTCTCTGACGGATATGCCGCAATCAATACCGCAAGTTCTTCCTCCGTAAGGGTTTGTTTTAGTGGGATATCTACGTCTGGCCGCTTAAGCGTGCCGTTCAGCTTGCCGCTAAAACAGCACAATCCTGAGTCCAGCTCAGTAAGCTGACTGCTGGCTGCTGAACCGGCCACGTTCAGGGCGGAGATAAGCCGGTAAGGTGTCTGGCACTTCACCGCCTGCCGCAGACGGGCGCTGAACTGGTAGTAATCCGAATTCATCGGCGCGACGGCATGACTCAGATGATTTTTCATATCCAGCAACGCGCGCATACCGTGAACCGTCAGGCTCTCCAGTCCCATTGCCTGCGCATGCTGTAAATCGAAATGAATCGGATTGTAGTCACCCGAAAATTTTGCCCATGCTTGTGCATCCTGCTCACCGTAGAATAAGTTCATCACTCCCCCCTGCTGATCACTAATGCAGCATTGGCTCCGCCAAAACCAAAGCTCAGATTGAGGGTGTTTTGCAGGGATGCAGGCCGGTGTCCTTCGCGAATGAAATCCAGATCGCAGGCAGGATCGGCCAGTCTCAAATGATGAGTGGCAGGCATAATCTGATGCTCAAGCGCCTGCAGGCAGACAATGCTTTCGAAACTTCCTGCTGCGGCAATGAGATGGCCGCTGTAACCCTTGGTACTGGAAACCGGGATGTCATACGCTTTTTCACCCAGCGCGAGCTTCACAGATTCCGTTTCATTGCGGTCATTGAGCTGAGTGGAAGTCCCGTGCGCATTGATGTAGTCAAGCTCACCGGCGCTTAATCCCGCCTGACTCAGTGCAGCCTGAATGGTATTGACCCGAGCCAGTTTGTCTTCAGCCGGTGCTGTAAAATCGACGGCATCAGAGAAATTACCGTAGCCGGTGATCTCACCCAAAATGGTCGCGCCACGCGCCAGTGCGATCTCCCGGTCTTCCAGGCATAACACCGCCGCGCCTTCGGACAACACAAAGCCGTTACGTTCAAGGCTGAACGGGCAACTGGCTTTGGTGATGTCCTGCTCTTCGCGGGTCAGGGCGCTCAGGACATCGATATTCCAGACCGCCGTGTCGGTACGTAATGATTCTGCACCGCCCGCCAGCATCATGGTTGCGCGCCCGGTTTGGATAGCATTGAAAGCATCACCTATGGCGATCGTACCGGTTGCACAAGCGGCAGAAGGCGTATTCTGATAGCCCCTCAGCATCCAGTGCTGGCTGCAAGCTGCAGTGGCAATGCTGGGCATAGAGTAAAAACATCCGAAGGTTGACCCCAGGCCGCTTGCCCGATATTTATCGTGATTACTGACCGTTTCATCCAGCCCACCCCAGCCTGTGCCGATAATGGCGCCGCGATCAAGTTCGGCATGATATTGCGTCAGCGACGTATCGCCGAAAGCCATCTCCATCGCCTCACGTGCCGCAATAAGCGCTAAATGCGCAAAGCGTGGTAACCGGCGGCGGATACCGGCTGGTAGAAATTTCAGGTTAAGTTCGCCCTCTATCAGGCCAAAGAAGCGGGATTTGATCCCCCCGGAACGCCTGTCGATATACCGGTAACCTGTTTCATACGCCATGATGGCATCCCAGCTCTGATGCGCATTCATTCCCAACGGAGTGATGGCGCCGTAGCCTGTGACGACGACTCTTTTTAAAGAATGTGACTTATCCATTACGCTTATTTTCCTTCCCTGGAGGGGTATTAACATGGGCACTGGCGATAATTTCATCGAGGTTGACTTCCCCGCCGAGCGCCAGCCACAGTTGCAACGTTGCATTGAGATATCGGGCCTGGGCATCCGCCAGCTGATTTTCAGCACTCAGCAGGCTGCTTTGCGCATCCAGCCAGGTTTGCAGGGAAACCGCCCCGGCCAGATACTGACTTTTGGCTAAACGCAGCCGTTGCTCACCCAGCCCAAGAGAAACCAGAAGATCTTCACGCTGAGCCTGATAAGTGTTTCTTTGTGAGGTTGTATTTTCAACGTCAGACAATGCGCTGTAGACCGACTGACGGAAGGTAGCCGCCGCCTGTCTGACATCCAGTTCTGAGCGTTCTACGGTCAGTTGTACCGTATTCCATTGCACAAAAGGTAACGTCAGGCCGCTGCTCAGCGTCCGTGCCGGATTGGAAAACCACTCGCTGAACACCGCACTGCCTGCTCCCAACGTGGCACCTAATGACAAGGAAGGATAAAAATTCAGCCTCGCCACATCGGACGCCGCCAGTGAAGCCCGGAGTTTCCATTCAGCCGACTGCACATCCGGCCTGCGGCTGATGACCGATAAAGGCAAATCAGGTGTCAGCCCGATGGTCTGCCGGGGATCGAGAAACATTTTCTCCGGCGCACGTGCTGACGGCGCACGGCCGAAAAGAATCGCCAGCGCATTACGCGCTTCTTCTCTTTGTTGGTTCAGCTCACGCAAGCTATTGGTTTGATCAATCACTGACTGCCGCGCCTGCAGCACATCCAGCTGATTGATCGCCCCCGCCTCATAGCCGGAACGGGTTATCCTTTCGGTTTCCATTGCCAGTTGAATACTTTTTTCGGTATTGCCGATTTGTTCGTTAAGCGCGGCGATTTGCCAGTAATACTGGCCCGTTGTCCCGATCAGCATTAACGCTGTATTTTGCCGGTCAAGGGCGGTGGCATTCATCTGCCATTGCGCCTGTTCACGCGTCCGCGCCAGCTTGCCCCACAGATCCAGCTCATAACTCGTTGTGACAGAAGCATTATAATTTTCATGGGCGGCGGTATTGCGCCGGGTGTTTTTACTGTTGCTGGCCTCTCCCCCGGCACTGACATCAGGCGTCAGATTCGTGTTGCTCAGCCCCGCATCCAGCGCAGCCTGACGCAACCGGTAACCGGCGATAGCCAGATCATCATTGTGGATTAGCACATCGCTGATCATCTGAGAAAACTGTGGATCATTAAAAACACGCCACCATTGCGGGGTATGGGTAAGCCAGGCCGTGCCCGTTTGTTTGTTCTGCCAGTCTTGCGGCAAATTCAACTCAGGTTGCTGATAAGGTGTTTTGAGAAAAGCCCCGCATCCGGCCAGACAACATGCCAGTATCGCTGTAAAGAGTATTTTCATTCTCTGGCCAGCGCCTCCGTCGGTTTCATCCGGGCGGCGAAACGGGCCGGAAAGAATCCAAAACCCAGACCAATCAGGGCCGAGAAACAGCAGGAGTAAAATATCGGTAACGGCGTAAACACCATTTCGAATCGATTTGTCAGCACAGAGAAGAGTGTTCCTGCGACAAACGTGACAATCACCCCCACCACACAGCCAAACAGGCAGACCACCACCGACTCAATCAGAAACTGGCGCATGATATCCACCGCGCGGGCACCGACAGCCAGCCGGATGCCTATTTCATGCATACGTTCGGCTACCGAAACCAGCATGATGTTCATGACACCCACGCCGCCGACAACCAGTGAAATACCCGCAATCGTGGCAATCAGCAATGTCAAAGAGTCGGAAGTTTTCTGCAGGGTTTCCAGCATCATATCGTCGGTTTCAATGAAGAAATCACGCCGACCGTGGGATTTTTCGAGCACATATTCAATACGCCGCTGTGCTTCTTTCAACGTCATACCTTTCGCGACCTGGATTTCAATCGCGCCGACTGGCATACGTCCGGTCAAACGTTCCTGTAACGTCGTATAAGCCATCCAGGCGTTCAGGCCTCCACCCATGTTCTTTAAACCTTTGGGTGCCGTAATCCCCACAACACGCAACGGCACATTGTTGAGATAAATTGTTTCCCCTAAAGGATTTTTATCTTCATGAAACAATGTCTCAGCGGAGGCTGAGTCAATCAGCAAAACCGGCTCTCTGGCATCCACATCGTGTTCGTTGAGTTTGCGCCCCTCTTTTAAGGCCAGATCGTGCACAGCAAAATAATCTGAGCTCACCCCCGTGAGATTAAAAAACATTTGCCGTCCGCCGACCTGAGCCTCCAGGTTACGGGTGAAAACAGGTGAAACATGAACAGCGAAAGGCAGCTCAGACAGCGTGCTGACGTCCCCGAGCGTCAGGGAGTCACTGAGATCAGGCCGCGGATTGTCCCAGCCAAGACCGGGACGAACCGCCACAGTACTGGTGCCTAATGCGCTGATATCACGAATTATTTTCAGCTTAGCGCCTTCACCGACCGCCATCGAAGTAATCACTGACGTCACGCCAATAATGATCCCCAGCATAGAAAGCAATGCCCTGACCCGGTGCCCGTTCAGCGCCCGCCAGGCCATTTTTATCGCATCATGAAGACTTTGCCGCCATGAAGAACGCCCCGTATTGACCGCTGGAAGCAATACCACCGGCACGCTGGCCTGGTGAACGCTGGGATTAGGCGTATCCGCAATGATTTTGCCGTCACTGATTTCAATGATTCGCTCTGCCTGAGAGGCAACGTTGCGGTCATGCGTCACCAGAATAATGGTATGTCCGGACTGATGAAGTCCGTGCAAAATCGCCATCATTTCCTGACCGCTCTGCGCATCCAGCGCACCGGTCGGTTCATCAGCAAGAATAATTGGCGCCCCGTTCATCAGGGCGCGGGCGATACTGACCCGTTGCTGCTGACCGCCGGAAAGCTGGGAGGGCTTATGCTGCATTCTCTCCTTCAGCCCCAGATGTTCCAACAGGTAGGCAGCACGCTGCTCCTGAACGTTTTCCGGCATTGCGGTGTACTGAGCCGGTACGGCAACGTTTTCCGCCGCGGTCAGATAAGGCATAAGGTGATAACGCTGGAAAATAAAACCAATATTGCTGCTTCGCAAAGCGGCAAGCTGCTCATGAGAGGCGTTGAGGGTATCAATTCCGGCAATGCGGACCTCGCCGCTGTCCGGGATATCAAGCCCGCCTAAGATATTCATCAGGGTGGATTTTCCCGAGCCAGAAGGCCCGACAATCGCGAGCATCTCACCTGCCTGAACTGACAGCGAAACGTCGTCAAGCACCGAAACCTGCTGATCTCCCGAACTGAAAACACGCGAGACATGGTGTAATAAAATCAGAGGCTCACTGGCTGGCATCTGCGTCTCCCGGAGCAGAGGTTGTACTTACCACCCGATCGCCTTGCGCCAGACCTGATTTCACTTCTGCAAATTTGTTATCCCTGATCCCAAGCTCAATCAGCCGGTCAGTGATTTTATCTTTCTCTCTCACCTGTACGTGATAGCGCCCTTCCGGGGAGCGTTCACCCACAGCGGTTAATGGCACCAGCAGGGCATTTTTCACCTCACCGATAATGATATAAGCCTCTGCCGTCATGGATGTTTTCAGTCGACGCTGCTCATTGCTGATAGTAAATTCGCCGTTGTAATAAACCGCAGTGGACTGCTGAGTATTGCCGGAACTCTCATTCGATTCGCGCAGCGCTTCTTCGGGCGCATCCTGAATCGCCCCCATCACGCTTTCATACCGTCGTGTCGGATCTGCCATCACATAAAACCACACAGATTGGCCCGGATGCGTTTTGAGGATATCGGTTTCGGAAATGCGAGTTTGTATCCGCATGACGCTCATATCAGCAAGCACCATGATGGTCGGCGCAGTTTGGGAGGAAACGATGGTCTGCCCTTCCTGAGTGATAATGCCCAATACCTCACCGTCAATAGGCGCGATAATTCGGGTGTATCCCAGATTGGCTTTGGCGGTTTCGACGGAAATCTCAGCCTGTACAACCCGCGCAGCATCCATATTCAATTGTTCACGCTGCACGTCGTATTGCGCCTGCGCGGATTCCAGATCGCTCTGCACTCCCGCACTGTCGCGCGCCATTTTATTCTGCCGCGTTAACGCCAGTTGATATTGCTTTAACAGGGCTTTATCTGACTGCATTTGCGCCCGGTTACTGTGCAGTTCGGCTTGCGCGTTACGCAATTCATTTTGCTGAATAACAGGGTCAATCTCAGCCAGCAGCTGACCTTTCTTCACCCTGTCACCCTGCTTTACGTGCAATTTCTTAAGCTGGCCGTTCACTTGTGCGCCAACACTTATTTTTTTCAGAGGCTGAAGCACACCCGTCGTCATCACCGTGGTTTGTATATCGCCACGCCCGATGACATCAATGTGATGACGGGTTGCAGAGTTGTCGGTGCGGTGGGCTATCAGCAAAGCGGTGGCGGCGATGAACACACACAGCGTCAGACTGGCAATACTGAACACGCGATAGCGTCGCAGGACGTTCATGCGACACATCCCTGAATCACCCTGCTGTCATGAGGCAACAAGTGGCCGTGGTCGAGGTGATAAACATGGTCAAACTGGTTGAGAATAGTTTTACTGTGTGTGACGACAATCAGGGTTTTTCCCTGTTCATGACAATGTGCCATCACGGACATCATGACCTGCGATGCCATTTCATCATCCAGATTTGCCGTGGGTTCATCGAGCACTAATACCGGCCGGTTGCTGTACATTGCCCTGGCCAGTAACAGGCGCTGACGCTGCCCAAGCGAAAGGCCGGTATGACTTTCCCGGATCCTGGCATTCATCCCGCCGGGAAGCTGCCCGATGACCCCTGTCAGGCCGAGCCCTTCGAGCAATGCGCTGATACGGTTTTGCTGGCTGTCATCGTAGTGAGGATCAAATAAAGTTATGTTTTCAAGCACACTGGTATTGAACAGAATGTCTTCCTGACTTTGCAGGAAACATAATTTTTCAATCTGATGCGACGTGATTTCATTGCCCTGAAGACTGATCTGCCCCTCATCCGGTATCAGCAAGCCGGCGATAATTTTGATGAGTGTGCTTTTTCCCGCACCTGACTCACCGACTATCGCCACGGTATGACCCTGCTCAACCGCAAAAGTCATGCTGTGCAGCGTCGGTTTCGCGCTGTCATAACGGAAAGCGATATCCTCGAATTTTAGCTGGCCGGTAAAAGAAAACGGTTCGCAAACTTGTGCCTGCCGCGCAGGCGCTTTCCCGGAGACATCAGTGGCAGGGAACAGATCGGCGGCACGCTGGTCGATGATGTGCAACTGGTTCTTCTGCAATACTGCAAAGAAAATCTTGGTGATGTAAGAAGAGAAAATCTGCCGGATAAAACTGTAGGCAAAAAAGCTGCCCAAAGAGATCACCCCATTTTTCAGCAAAGGCAGCGCCAGAAACATGAAAAGGACCATTTCAAGGCTGCCAGCCATCTGATAAATGCTGTTTTTCACCTGCTCATAAATTTGTTTTTTCTGAATACAGTTAAACAGCGCCAGCGTATAAGTGGCGAACATGCTTTTGCGCTGCTCGTATAAACCGGCGGATTTTATCGTCGTGAAACCGTGAATTGACTCAAGGATGTATTCGTTTTGTTCAGCGATACGTTCCTGCATTTGCTGGGCATAGAATCGATCACGATAGATAGCCCAGACGCTCACCAGCCCCATCAGGGTCACACCGGCCAGGGAGACCAGCGCCAGCGAAAAACTCATGTAAGCCATGACGATGAACGCCAAAAGACCGATGATCCAGTCAGTACGCAGGCCGTTATCCAGCTCAATCTTTTGCAACGCGGCGGTTTCCCATGCGGAAAAACGACTGAAGACTTCGCCGGGTGCCCGACGTTCAAAAAAACGCAGGGAATTGCTCAGCAGCCGCGAAAATCCGGCCGTACTATTAAGTACCGCAAAGCGCTTTACACATTGTTCCGTGACCGAACGCACCCACAATGCCAGCGCTGTCGAAATCACAAAGGCGAGTAGAAAAAGCAAATAAGGAAAATCTTCTTTCCCCGCCGCAGATAAGACATCATTAATAGCCTGTCCGACCATGGCAGGCATAATAAATAAAGTCAGCGACACAAGAAAAGCGAGCGTCATCAGAAAATAAATACCTTTTATTTTCGACGTTTGCTCCAGACTCAGACAGGCAAAAAATGATTTATTTGGCGCGGCAGGGTCAGGTGCGGATTTTGTTTCTTTCGGCTCAGCCTCTTCATCTATTATCAGGGCATATCCACTGATATCTTTTTTAAGCGCATCGAAGGTTAAAAATTGCTGACCGATTGCGGGGTTCATGACACACACCCTTTCCCCTTTACGGTAAGCGAGTACAACATAATGACCCGCACCATAATGAAGAATAGCAGGAAGCGGTAAATCCTGAATTTCATCGGGTGAAAATAAAACGGGATAAACCGGAATAGCGTAATCTGATAAAATGGTCGCCAGGGTATCCAGAGAGGTGCCGTGTACTGAAATAGGATAAGCGTCTCGCAACTGAGGAAGAGTCACACTGACTCCCTGGGTATCCGCCAGCATCGCAATACAGGCTAAACCACACTCATTGATTTCACTTTGTGAAACCATCTCTGGAATAATACGACTCATTATGATTTCTTCTGGAATTTATTCATTAATAAAGTAAAGAGAGTGGAGATGCCATAAAAGCCAGTCCTGAGGATGACTTCTGATGGAATGCTCAATAATTTCCGGCATTTTTTCTGCCACATTCTTTGCACTGACGGCGGGGAAAATACGTATTTTCAACCCACGGTCATAATACAAATAATAAAACACGACGTCCGCCGAGAGCATTTTTGCCAGTCTGACCACGCCATTATGTAATTTAGCAGGGCGATCAAATAAACGGCATTTAAGCTTGGAGGAATAAGCACTATCAGTCGCTATTGTATAGTCCGGTGTGATGTCCGGAAAAATAATGATATTGCTTTTATTTTCAGCCGCCTCCATGCAGGCAGAAATCATATTTTTCGCGACATCCTGACTTTTATTGTGAATAGAGCAATAGTCAAGATTTATGCCGCCTTTCATTCTGTCCTGTTCGATATAGTGTTCAGCATTGGAAGAGACGATCACCGTGCCTTTACCCGGACAGGTTTTACTGGCCACAATGCCAGCCAGAATATCTGACACCATGTGCAGAGGGGCCAACATAACCGGTTTCTTAGCCTGATGAAGCGGCACAACAATCTTATCTAGCTCGGCAGCACAGGCATCGAGTTGGCTGATGACCTTTTTATTTTTACCGTATGTTGCCGCGTAATCCAGAGCCTTACGGCGCTGCGCCGTCCAGGTAAAATCCACTTTACCGTCATCGCCTGTTAAGCATCTTTTATTTTCACTGGCGACGAGAGAACGGGCGTTTTGATCTTTACCGGTCAGCCGGAGAAGTCTCACTGTATGCAACCCTGCGAAAATGACACCCAGCGGTATCTTATTCAGCACCCATCGGGTTTGTTTCAATCCACGCAGAAGGAATATGAGCCCTTGTCTTTCTATTTTAGAAAGCAGAAAAAGACTCTGCATATAAATCCATACGGGAAGGAAACGCATCATTGTTCCAGTGGTTTATTATTTTTCAGTAATGAGAGCAAATGGTCACCGAACTTATCGAAATCACGATCCTGGAACGCAACCCACCTCTTATTGACAATAAAAGCAGGCGTCGCGGAGACATCATAATAATGACTGACATCATTCATATATTTTATAAGGTCTGTTGTTTCCTGTGATGCTTCCACGGCGTGATATTTTTCGACATCAATACTGTTCGTCGACAACCAGCGATTTAAGATAATATTATCAGAGAGATCTTTGTTGTCATCGATAATAGCGGCATACACTTTTTCACGATACTGCGGTTCTATTCCCATGACCTGTAATGTTGCAAAAAGTCGGGCGTAGCGAGCCAAACCACGTGAACCGGTGTTTTCCAGATGCAGACGGACAACTCTTACCCCTTGTGGCAGCCGCGTTTCTAATTCAGTAATAGCTTTGTCATTAATGGCGCAAAAATGGCAGCCATAAGACATTATTTCCACTAACACGTCGCTGTCTTTTAACGGGCTGTTCGATACCTTTCCTTCATCCATCTGAATCAAGGATTCTGCCCCTGAATCAAGCACCACATATTGATAATAGGCCACGGTACAACCAATTGATAATAAACAAATAAATAGTGTGTAGATGAAAAAATATAATAGCTTCCTGGACATTCCCGCTCTCTCATGCAAAAAGACACAGCATAAAGTTTATTTACAATCGATGATTATCAAGAGGTTATGTGAACATATGAAATATGTCAGCCGATGTATAATAAAGACTATTTAGCCATGAAATAAAACTGTAAGGAGGGCATCTTACGCACTACGATAACGAAGGGCAATTATCATATTATTCATAATGTATTAAATATATTTAATGGCGATAACGCATATTCAGGTTATCGCCATTAAAAACAAAAAATATATTTTGTAACATTTATCCTAAGGTTAGAATAATCCCAGCGGTTTACTCGAATAAGAAACGAGTAAGCATTTGGTTTGCTGGTAGTGATCCAGCATCATCTTGTGGGTTTCACGCCCGATACCGGACTGTTTGTAGCCACCGAACGCCGCATGTGCCGGATACGCGTGGTAACAGTTGGTCCAGACACGACCAGCCTGAATGTTGCGCCCCATGTGATACGCCACATTGCCGTCACGGCTCCAGACGCCCGCCCCCAGCCCGTAAGCCGTATCATTGGCGATTTGCAGCGCATCATCCATATCTTTGAACGTTGTTACCGCCAGAACCGGTCCGAAAATTTCTTCCTGGAAGACGCGCATGTTGTTTTTACCCAGCAAAATGGTCGGTTGCAGGTAATACCCTTCGTTCAGCGAGCCTTCAAGTTTTTTCTTCGCACCGCCGGTCAGCACTTCCGCCCCCTCTTTCTTACCGATTTCGATGTAATCCAGAATGGTTTTCATCTGCCCGGCTGAAACCTGCGCCCCCATCTGGGTTTCCATATCCAGCGGATTACCGGTTTTGATCGCTTCAACCCGTTTGATCGCCCGTTCCATAAAGCGTTCGTAGATAGATTCCTGCACCAGCGCACGGCTCGGACAGGTACAGACTTCACCCTGATTGAAAGCAAATAGCGCGAACCCTTCCAGCGCTTTGTCGAAGAATTCGTCCTCTTTATCCATCACGTCGGCGAAGAAGATATTCGGCGATTTACCGCCCAGTTCCAGCGTAGCCGGGATCAGGTTTTGTGCGGCATAGCCGGCGATCCGCTGGCCGACTTCCGTCGAACCGGTGAAAGCAACTTTGGCGATACGTTTGGAGGTCGCCAGATATTCGCCAATTTCCCCGCCCGCGCCGTTGACCACGTTAATGACGCCAGCAGGCAGAATGTCCTGTACCAGTTCCATCAGCAACAGAACAGACAGCGGCGTCAGTTTGGCCGGTTTAAGCACGATGCAGTTACCTGCCGCCAGCGCCGGTGCCATTTTCCAGCACGCCATCAGCAGCGGGAAATTCCACGGGATAATTTGTGCCACCACGCCCAGCGGTTCGTGGAAATGATAGGCTACGGTTTCGCTGTCGATTTCGCTGATCCCGCCTTCCTGTGCACGCACGCAGGAGGCGAAATAACGGAAATGGTCAATGGCTAACGGCACGTCTGCGCCGCTGGTTTCGCGGATCGGTTTGCCGTTATCCCAGGTTTCAGCATTTGCCAGCAGTTCAAGGTTTTGTTCCATGCGATCGGCGACTTTCAGCAATAAGTTTGCTCGCTGCTGCACCGGCATTTTTCCCCATGCGTCTTTCGCTTGATGGGCGGCATCCAGCGCCAGATCGACGTCATCGGTGCTGGAACTTGCCACTTGACACAATACCTCGCCGGTCACCGGCGTCAGGTTGTCGTAATACTGTTTTTTCACCGGCGCGACCCATTCACCGCCAATGAAGTTGTCGTATTGTTTTTTGAGTTTCAGCGGGAAACCGTATTCTTCCGGTTTGACGGCATGAGGATTTTTATCATAAGCCATGATGGAACTCCTTTATACAGCAGGGATTAGCAGAGCGCTGCATAAAGTCTAGGCAGTAAAAATCTAACAGGCGGGATGTAAAGAGAACTCTTCGAGCGGCTTCACACCTTTTTTGCTGCAAAGCTGGCGTTACCACTTCCGGGGGGGGTGGTGCACGCAAAACTCTCGCGCTGGAACAGGCGTTCAACCAGTTTTATCAGTTCGGGATGCTCGACACACCAGCCCGGCGCGATACGCCGGAAGTTGAGATAGCCCAGACAGCAGGCGACGGCAATATCGGCCACATTGAGGCTTTCAGAATTGAGCAATGTACGGTTTTCCGCATGCTTTTCCAGTGCATCCAGGCCGCGCAGCAGCTTTTCCCGCTGGCGCAAAATCCAGGCTTCATTACGTTTATCAGCATCGCGGCGGCCTTCCAGCACCAGCGCTACGGCGGCATCAGTGACGCCGTCGGCCAGCGCTTCGATTTGCCTCACACGTAACGCGTCCAGCGGCTGCCACGGCAACAACGTGGGCGCGACATTCATCAGTTCGATAAACTGCACAATGATCGGGGAATCATAAAAAACTTCGCCGTCATCGGCGACCAGCGCGGGGACTTTTCCGAGGGGATTGTACTGTATAATTTTGCAGCCCGGTTCATGGGGCGTGTCGTTAATAAAATCAAACGGGATGCCTTTTTCCAGCAACATCACCGAAATTTTGCGCACATACGGGCTGGTATAACTGCCGATCAACTTCATCAGACCCTCCTCGCTTTCGCCGGAACCTCTTTTAAAGCTAGCAGCCATGCCGGGGTTTACCAGTCACGGCTGCCAGATTTACCGGTTACTCAGCGGGAAACAGGAACGGGTTGATGCCGCTGCCGGAAAAGCCTTTGTCTTCCATCCGGTCATCGAGTAACAGCGTGGCAAGATCGTCCGCCACTGCGTCAGCCTGCGGGTCTTTATCCTGATAAATCACTTTCAGATAAGCACCGCAATCGTCACAGGCTTCGGCTTTCACCGTCGCCTGCTCATCGTCGATGGACCAGAGATTGACATGTTCCATTTCATCACAGTTACTGCATTTCGCGCGCACCACATGCCATTCGCTTTCACACAGATTGCAGTGCAGATAACGCAGGCCGCTGTGAGCGCCAAACGCGACCACCGCTGAAACCGGCACGCTGCCGCACACCGGACAGAACTGGCGATTTTCGCCATAATCCGCCCGCCCGACACCCCGCAACTGCGCCGCCATCTGCGCCCAGTACAACGACAATGCCGCCCAGATAAACGGCGCTTTGTCAGCGGGAACGTGTTTGAAATCCTGATTCAGCAACTGCGTCGCCATCATTTCCCGTTGCAGGCTCGGGGATTGTTCAAGGCGCTCAAGTACGCCAGGCACCGGTTCTGACGCCCCGTGTTTCAGCACCAGGATCAGCGCATCCAGCAAGGTCAGCCAGTGTGGCGTTCGCGGAAACAGACGGCAATCGAGCGGCGGTTTACCGGCGGCTTTCTCTAATTCCTGACTCAGGTCGATACTGAGCGGGAATTCTTTCAGCACGCGCTGCTGGGCGTCGCAAATCGCCGCAGCAAAATTCAGATATCCGTCGAGCGGGCTGTCTTCTGCCAGCGCACGCAGGCGGTCCGCGCGGCGCTGATACAGCGTTTTCAGGTTGGCGAACAGTACCGGCGGGATATTCCCCGCCGTGGTTTTACCGTCTGCCAGTTCATCCTGTGAAACAATCTGGATGCTCATCCGGCTTTCCTCTCGTCTTGTTCTTTTTTCTGTTCTTCCTCACGCACCTGACGGTACCAGCGTGGATGGTGATACTTCGCCCATGACGCGGGCACTTTGCCACCGGTCATCGCCGCGATCGACCCTTTCGCCCAGGTCGCGGCGTAGACATGCATGATGATCACCAGAATCAGCCCGATTCCGGCCAGCGAATGCACCAGCAGCGCCAGACGGATCAGCGGGATAGGGAAGTAATCTGCAAACCACGGACGCCAGATCATGACGCCGCTGGCCATCAGCAGCACAAGACAACTGATCGCCGCCCAGAACACGCATTTCTGGCCGAAGTTGTAGCGTCCGGTGTCGCCAACTTCATGGTTGGTCAGCACCTTGCCGATATTTTTCGCCCACACGATGTCGTCTTTTTCCGGCAGGTTGTGCTTCCAGTAGCGGAAGAACATGCCGAGGAAAGAAACAAACATCACCACGCCAAAGAACGGGTGCAGAATGCGTGCCAGTTGCGGCGTGCCGTACACGTTCATCAGCCAGTTAAAGGACGGGAAAAAGAAGCCGATGCCGCTGAGCGCCAGCGTCACAAAGCAAAAGGCAACAATCCAGTGATTGAGGCGTTCTGCCAGGTTATAGCGCTGGATTAACTTCTCTTTTTTCATGGCCGTTTCTCCTCATCGTCATGTTTTCCTTCCTCTTCTGCATGCTCTTCCTCTTTGACGTAATTCGGGCCCACGCCGAGGAAGTGGAATGCCGCCGCGGCGAAGGTGACGGCAAAGCCGACCGCAGCCAGCGGTTTCCAGACACCTTTCCACAAAGTGACTGCGGCGCTGATGGCCGGATCTTTTGGCAGGCCGTGATACAGCTCAGGATTGTCGGCATGATGCAGCACGTACATGACGTGCGTGCCGCCAACGCCCTGCGGATCGTACAATCCGGCGTGTTCAAAACCGCGACCTTTAAGTTCGCTGACGCGTTCTGCGGCTAAATCCTGCATCGCGGTTTTGGTACCAAAATGAATCGCGCCGGTCGGGCAGGTTTTCACGCAAGCCGGTTCCTGACCCACACTCACACGGTCAACGCACAGCGTGCATTTGTAGGCACGGTTATCCTGTTTGTTGATGCGCGGAATGTTGAACGGGCAACCGGCGATGCAGTAACCACAACCGATGCAATGTTCCGACTGAAAATCAACGATGCCGTTGGTGTATTGCAAAATCGCACCTTCCGCCGGACAAGCCTTCAGGCAGCCCGGATCGGCGCAGTGCATACAGCCATCTTTGCGGATCAGCCACTCCAGCTTGCCGTTTTCTTCAACCTCGGAGAAACGCATCACCGTCCAGGATTTTGCGCTGAGATCCATCGGATTATCGTAAACGCCGGTATTGATACCGACCTCATCGCGCAGGTCATTCCATTCGGAACAGGCGACCTGACAGCCTTTACAGCCGATGCAGGTGGTGACGTCGATAAGTTTCGCCACTTCCTGCTGATGGTCACGGGCACGCGGCGCTGGCGTGAACCCGTTGGTTGCGGACTTACGCAGTATGTCCTGAGATTGCATTGCCATAATTCGCCTCCGTTAGACCTTTTCCACGTTAACCAGGAACGCCTTGAATTCCGGCGTTTGCGAGTTAGCGTCACCGACTGACGGCGTCAGCGTGTTGGCCAAATACCCTTTACGCGTCGCGCCTTCAAAACCCCAGTGGCACGGAATACCAATGGTATCAACGTGCTTACCGTCGATGGTCAGTGGCCGGATGCGTTTGGTCACCACGGCTTTTGCCACGATGAATCCGCGCTTCGAAGACACTTTCACTTCATCACCCTGCGCAATGCCCTTCGAGGCGGCCAGACCTTCGCCGATCTCGATAAACTGCTCAGGCTGCGCGATGGCATTCAGCAACGCATGTTTGGTCCAGTGGCGGAACAATTCAGTGATCGAATAGGTGGTCGCCACATACGGGAAGTCTTTAGCGGTGCCCATATTCGGCAAATCGCTGGCAAAAATGCGCGCGACCGGATTGGAAATCACAGCCGGATGCAGCGGATTAGTGCCAATCGGCGATTCGATCGGTTCGTAATGCTCAGGGAACGGGCCATCGGCCATTTTGTCGGTGGCGAATAAACGCCCGACGCCTTCCTGTTGCATGATGAACGGTCCGACGCCGGAACCCGGCGCAGCGGCGCTGTAATCCGGGACGTCAAAACCGGTCCACTTCGCACCATCCCAGCGGATGATTTCGCGTTTCGGATCCCACGGCTGACCCTGCGGGTCGGCGGAGGCGCGGTTATACAGAATGCGGCGGTTGAGCGGCCAGCACCAAGCCCAGCCGGACGTACAGCCCAGACCGGAAGGATCGGCGTTATCGCGGCGCGCCATCTGGTTACCGGCTTCGGTCCAGCTTCCCGTGTAAATCCAGCAGAAACTGGCGGTGCTGCCGTCATTTTTCAGATGGGCAAATGTTGAAAGTTGCTGGCCTTTTTTCGCCAGCAGATTGCCCTGTTCGTCATGAATGTCGGCCAGGGCTTTACCGTTGGCTTCGCGGGCAATTTCTTCCGGCAGCGGGTCGAGCGGATCCTGATAATCCCACGCCATATTCATCACCGGCAGCGGATTGGCACCGCCTTCTTTCTGGTACAGCTCACGCAACTTCATAAACAGACGGGCGATAATTTTGCCGTCGTGCAGCGCTTCACCCGGCGGCTCAGACGCCTGGAAGTGCCATTGCAGCCAGCGGCCGGAGTTCACAATCGAACCATTTTCTTCCGCAAAACAGGAAGACGGCAGGCGGAACACTTCGGTCTGAATATCAGCGGTCTGCACGTCGTTCATCGCGCCGTGGTTCTGCCAGAAGTTCGAGGACTCGGTGACCAGCGGGTCGATCACCACCATGTATTTGAGTTTCGAAAGCGCGCGCGAGGATTTGTTTTTGTCCGGGAACGCCGCCAGCGGGTTGAAGCCCTGCACGATGTAACCGTTCAGCTTGCCTTCGGTCATCAGCTCGGCCTGTTGCAGCACGTCGTAGCTTTTGTCCCATTTCGGCAGCCAGTCAAAGCCCCAGTCGTTTTCCGCCGTGGCGTGTTCACCCCAGAAGCTTTTCATCATGCTGACGAAAAAGTTCGGTGTGTTTTTCCAGAAATTGACCTGCCCGTCCACCAGCGGCGCGGGCGTAATCTGATGCAGATAATCAGTGAAATTCGTCTGTTTTTCAGACGGCAAAGGCATGTAGCCCGGCAGGTTCAGCGACAGTAAACCGAGGTCGGTATAGCCCTGAATATTAGAGTGACCGCGCAGGGCATTCACGCCGCCGCCCGGCATCCCGATGTTGCCGAGCAGTAACTGGATCATCGCCGCACAGCGGATGATTTGCGCGCCGCCGGTATGGTGTGTCCAGCCCAGCGCATACAAAATAGTCGAGGTTTTATCCCGCGCGCAGGTTTCCGCCAGAATGGAACTGATCAGCAGGAAATCTTCTTTCGGGGTGCCGCACAGGCGCTCCACCAGTTCCGGCGTGTAACGGGAAACATGTTCTTTCAGCAAATTCCACACACAACGCGGGTCCTGCAACGTTTTATCCTGTTTCGCGAAGCCTTTTTCATCGAGCTGATAGTGCCAGCTTTCTTTGTTGTAGGATTTTTTCGCCGCATCGAAACCGCTGAACAATCCGTCATTAAATTCATAGTCTTCACGCACCAGCAGGCTGGCGTTGGTGTATTCCAGAACGTACTCGGTTTGGATTTTATTGTGGATGATCAGGTAGTTGATCATGCCGAGCAGGAAGGCCGTGTCGGAACCGGCGCGGATCGGCGCGTAAATATCGGCCACGGCAGCACTGCGGTTAAAGCGCGGGTCGACCACGATGACTTTGGCGTTATTTTTGGTTTTAGCCTCAATCACCCATTTGAAGCCGACCGGATGCGCTTCTGCCGCATTTCCGCCCATAATTAAAATCACATTGGCGTTTTTGATATCGACCCAGTTGTTGGTCATCGCGCCGCGACCAAACGTCGGGGCCAGTGCCGCCACGGTCGGGCCATGACACAAACGGGCCTGACAGTCGATCGCCACCATACCCAGTGCGCGGGTAAATTTCTGATCCAGCAGACCGGTTTCATTACTGGCCGCAGAAGAACACAGCATGCCGGTGGTCAGCCAGCGGTTGACCGTCACGTTGTTTTCATTTTTCTCGACGAAGTTGGCGTCGCGGTCATCTTTCATCAGGCGTGCGATACGGGAAATCGCCTCGTCCCAGGAGATGCGCTGCCATTTATCGGTGCCGGGGGCACGGTATTCGGGATGCGTCAGACGGCCTTCGCTGTGAATATAATCCAGCACGCCTGCGCCTTTCGGGCACAACGAGCCACGACTGACCGGATGATCGGCGTCACCCTCTACGTGGAAGATATTTTCAGTGACGTTTTTCGCGCCGTCGCCCTGGCTGTAAATCAGCATGCCGCAACCTACGGAACAGTAAGTACAGTTGTTGCGGGTTTCACGGGAGCGAAGCAGTTTGTATTGGCGGGTTTCCGCCAGCGCCATGGTCGGAGTGAATCCTAATAATGCCGCTGTTGTGCCGGCCATACCGCCAGCACATATTTTGAATAATTGTCTTCTGCTGACTTGCATGAAAGACTCCTTCCCATCATCTGTTAACACATTGCTTTTTAAATTGGCGCTTTCCGCAACTGATGCGAAAGCGTTAAAATTAAAGTTAAGTACCCATAGTTTTTGTACGGCTTATGTAGCCGGAATGTTTATAAGGTTATTGCCAATGGATGTCCATCAAGTAAACGAACTGGGCGAAAAAGATGACAAAAAAGTGACTCAGATCATCGGAGCGAGCCAAAAACCGGTGATGCAGCGCGCGCATCTCAATGAGCCGCAAGATGACTGGATTGCTCAGGAAGTGCCCGTCGCGCTGGTCTATAACGGGATTTCGCATGTGGTGATGATGGCGTCGCCAAAAGATCTGCAAGCCTTTGCGCTGGGCTTTTCGCTGTCAGAAGGGATTATTGAATCGGTCAGTGATATTTACGGGATGGAAGTGACACCTAACTGTCACGGTATTGAAGTTAACATTGAGCTGTCGAGTCGCCGTTTCGCCGGGCTGAAAGAACGCCGCCGGGCCATGGCAGGTCGCACCGGGTGCGGCGTTTGCGGCATTGAACAGTTAGGCGATTTATTCCGCCCGCTCGCACCGCTGCCGTTTACCCAAACGTTTGAGCTGGCGAATCTGGATAACGCACTGCACCAGCTAAAATCCGTGCAGGAAATCGGCCAGCTCACCGGCTGCACGCACGCCGCCGCGTGGATCACGCCGCAAGGTGAACTGACAGGCGGTTGTGAAGACGTGGGCCGTCACGTGGCGCTGGATAAAATGCTCGGTATGCGTGCAAAACAACGCGACTGGCAGAACGGTGCCGCGCTGGTATCCAGCCGCGCCAGCTATGAAATGGTGCAGAAAGCCGCGATGTGCGGCATCGAAATTCTGTTCGCCGTCTCCGCCGCCACCACACTCGCGGTAGACGTGGCCGAAAAATGTAACCTGACGCTGGTCGGTTTCAGCAAACCGGGCCGGGCAACGGTGTATACGCATCCGCAAAGACTGAGGTGAAAATTATCAGGTTTATAAAGAATAAATTTATAAACCTGACAAGAGAACTATCATTTTCTCTCACAATCGCCGGGTTATAGCCTCATTTATCTCATTTAAACTATTACTGTAGATATGATTATAGTTCCTTTTACGCCACCTATTATAGTAATCATCGTCAATCGAAATATATTCTCAGATTTTATTAATAAAGGAAATAATCATGAGCAACTATAATATTACGGCGAAATGGGTAAGATATAATGACTGGTACTGGCATCTTTATTTCAATTTAACTAATAATTCTTCGGCATCACTTCTCCTCCCTGATGTTAAAGTACAATTAGCAAAAAATCAGGCTTGTGCACCTTATATTGCGTATACCTTTGTACAGAATGATGTTTATCTGGAAGGCAGTCTTCTGCAAGAAGTCCTGCCGGTAGATATCGGTGAAACGGTTGAGTTTGCTGTCGGTGTTTCAATATTGGAAATGAATGCGCCGGGTGATCTTCCCGTGATGTACTGGGTTAATGGCGAGGCAGTTTCCCCCGCAGCAGCAGACACTCAGGCACCTACTGCTCCGGGCAAACCGGTTGTCTCTTCTGTCACTGCCTCTACGGTTTCATTAAGCTGGAATGCGGCAACCGATAATGTCGGCGTTGATGATTATGTTGTTTATTATTATCCAACCGCAACAGATGTTTCTTTTGCATTAACGACTGCAACGAAGACAACAAATATCACGTTAAAAAATCTGTCATCTGAAACGAATTACTCGATTCAGATAAAAGCACGTGATGCTCAGGGAAATGAATCGCCATTTACCTCAGTTGTCAGTGTTACAACTATTCAGGGGACAGACGCCAGCGCCGGATACGCTGCTTATCTTGATGTATCTATTAATGCTACCTGGTATCCTGAAATAAGTGTCAACACCCAATATACCCAATGGGCAGTAGATCATAATGTCGATAAACTTTACTTAGCCTTCTTAGCTTATAGCGTCACTAAAGGCGGACTGGTGTGGGTAAATGATAATTTCGATTATGATTATGCAAAGCCCCTGACTGACATGATCAATACGTCTAATACCCAGGCCGTCATTGCCTTCGGCGGCGCAAAAGGCATCGACCCGTCTTATCATGTGAGCGTAGATACGCTGGTGGGCATGTACCAAAAAGTATTAAGTGATTTCCATTCAAACCATATCGATTTGAATTTTGAAGGCGGGACGAAATATAACAGTACGGTTGCGCTGACCGCCGCTGCCAGAGTGCAGGCATCAAACCCTGACGTAAAATTCAGCCTCACCATGCAAATCAATGATCAGGGCTTAAGGCCGGAAGCACTGGCAATGGTTGAACTGGCCAAAAGTTTAAACGTGGTTCTTGATGTTCAAATCATGACCATGTGTTTTGCCCGAAGCAATGTGGGCCAGGCCTCAATTGATGTCGCTGAAAAAGTCTATGAGCAGCTCGCCGCCGTTTATAAGGATAAAACACCGGCTCAAATCTATGCCATGATCGTGATGGTTGAAGAGATTGGACAAAATGGGGGCGGAACAGGAATGGGGATTTTCACCTTCGCCGACACCGATTTAGTGTCAAATTACGTCAAAGAACGCGGTATGCATACACTGGCAATCTGGGCACTTAATCGTGACTTCCCGGGCGATGTGGGTATGGAAACCCCCACAGCATCAGGTGATCCTGAACAAACTCAACCCTATGAATTTTCGAATCGTTTCCTGTCAAACCTGCACTAAAGTAACCGATGTCATTATTTTCCGTCTCGGCTTTCTCTGACCGACCTTAAGGGCAAGAATTCTTTTCTTGCCCTTATTCTTTATTGTTCTAAGCCCCATATAACAGGCGCTTACGCGTACCCGCACAAAGTGTGGAGCATAGATAATCATTTTCAATATCATTTAATTAACTATAATGATCCGACTGATTACGCGGTGCTCACAATGACGGTGCCGCCCTACACTATGGAGACGATGAACATGAGTTATTCACTGCCATCACTGCCTTACGCATACGACGCACTCGAACCGCATTTCGACAAAGAAACGATGGAAATCCATCACACTAAACATCACCAGACCTACGTTAACAATGCTAACGCTGCGCTGGAAAGCCTGCCTGAACTGGCTGCACTGCCGGTTGAAGAACTGATCACCAAACTGGATCAGGTTCCTGCAGACAAAAAAGTTGTGCTGCGTAACAACGCAGGCGGCCACGCTAACCACAGCCTGTTCTGGAAAGGCCTGAAAACCGGCACCACCCTGCAGGGCGAACTGAAATCTGCCATCGAACGCGATTTCGGCAGCGTTGACGCGTTCAAAGAAGCTTTCGAGAAAGCAGCGGCAACCCGTTTCGGTTCAGGCTGGGCATGGCTGGTACTGAAAGATGGCAAACTGGCTGTCGTGTCTACGGCTAACCAGGACAGCCCGCTGATGGGCGAAGCCATTTCCGGCGCTTCCGGTTACCCGCTGCTGGGTCTGGACGTGTGGGAACACGCTTACTACCTGAAATATCAGAACAAACGTCCTGACTACATCAAAGCCTTCTGGGCCGTTGTAAACTGGGACGAAGCAGCAAAACGTCTGGCTGAAGCGAAGTAATTTCGCCCTGCCGCCCTTCGCGGGCACGATGATGTTTTAGCCAACGGCGGGTCTGCGACCCGCCTTTTTTATGTCCTGAATTCGTATGCCTGATCACTGTTTTACAGCGAGTTATTCTTCTGTTTCCCACCTTTTTTAGACCCCGCTCGCATTAATCAAAAATACGCCGCAGATCCTATAAAGTTTATGAAACACCCTACCGATAGATCGTTCACAAAGGCGTCACAAAACCGCATGTCTATTTAAAAGGGATGTTTGACGGAGAATGATTATGAGTAACGGATCGGGTCTTTCGCAGTGGATGAACAATCTTAAGGTCGGCACCAAACTGGGTCTGGGTTTCGGCCTGGTGCTTTTGATCGCAGCCATCATTACCACTGCGGGAATGATTAAATTTAATGACATCAGTCAGCGTGCGGAAAAAGTCGATTTCAGTAATCAGATGAATGCATTACTCAATGATGCCCGCCTCAGCCGTACGCTTTATCAGCTCAATTACAATCCGGTGTATCTCAAACAAAATCAGGACAATATTGACGCGCTGTCGCAACTGATTTCGCAGTCGAAAGACAAGCTGGAATGGGATGCGGCTGGCCAGACCGAACTGGATCAGGTGCCGGTAAAAATCCATGAATATCAGCAGGCACAAACCGCGTTTAAACAAGCCGTCGATCGCAAAGATGCAGTACGCGCCAGTTGGAATCTTTCCGAAACTGAAGCCATTGTGAAGCGTTTACAGGATCAGCTGCGTGTTGAAGATGCCGATCCTTCCATTCGTCTTTCACTGGCCGAAGTCATTCAAAAACTGATCAACGTGCGTTATGACGTGCGCGGCCTGTTACTCAACATCAGCAAAGAATCCGAAGCCAAACTGTTGAAGTCAATTGATGATACGCAGGCCAATGCTAAAAAACTGAACGCATTACTGTTGCCGGATCAGCAAGCCACACTCGCCCCGCTGATGAGTGCGCTGGCGACCTATAAAGATCATGTTATGGCCTACATGCCAGCTTATGAAGATGAACAAAAGAACTCGCAACTGCTGTCAGTAAAAGCCGCTGAGATGAACGCACTGGTAGCGAAAATCTTTAAAAACGAACTGGATAACACGCATAAAGACATCAGTAATGCACAGATGCTCATGATGGTCATTACGCTGATCGTCATGCTGGCCGGGATTATCATTGCATGGCGAATCACCCGCCAGATTGCCCAGCCGCTGCGCGATACGCTGAAAACGGCGGAGGCAATTGCACGGGGCGACCTGACTGTCGCACAACCGACCACACGTCGTGATGAACTGGGTATGCTGATGAACGCGGTATCTGCGATGAGCCAGAACCTCAGCACCATGATTTATGAAATCCGCTCCGGCGTTTCACAGGTTTCTCACGCGGCGGCTGAAATCGCCGCCGGGAATACTGATCTGTCCTCACGCACCGAACAGCAGGCTGCGGCCGTTGAAGAAACTGCCGCCAGCATGGAACAACTGAGCGCGACGGTGAAACAGAACGCCGATAACGCCCATCACGCCAGCAAACTGGCCAGCGAAGCTTCCGGTACCGCAACGCTCGGCGGTAAACAGGTCGGCGAAGTGGTCGATACCATGCAACAGATTTCCGGCAGCTCAAAACGTATTGCCGAAATTACGTCCGTCATCAACAGCATCGCATTTCAGACCAATATTCTGGCGCTGAACGCCGCCGTTGAAGCTGCACGAGCCGGTGAACAGGGCCGGGGATTCTCGGTCGTCGCCTCGGAAGTCCGCATACTGGCACAGCGCAGTGCGCAGGCAGCGAAAGAGATTGAAGGACTGATTGCCGAATCCGTTGAGCGGGTGAATACCGGCGCGAAGCTGGTAGAAAATACCGGCCGCACCATGCAGGACATCGTCAAATCTGTCTCGCATGTGCGCGATATTATGGGTGAAATCGCCTCTGCTTCTGACGAGCAAAGCCGTGGCATCAGCCAGATTTCACAGGCGATTGTCGAAATGGACAGCACGACACAACAGAACGCCGCGCTGGTGGAGCAATCTTCTGCCGCTGCCGATTCTCTGGAAGATCAGGCCGCGACGCTGACGCAGGCAGTCTCGGTCTTCCGCCTGGCCGATAACGGCGACATGCTGGCCGCACCGGCATCCGCCGCGCTGCGCCGTCCGGCCCTGCCACTGCCGGTTCAAGGCAAAACCAGTCAGGATAACTGGGAAACGTTCTGACTGTCTGATTAGCCTGCGCACCCGTATGTGTGCAGGTATTCCTTCTACTCCCGCTGCCGAATGCAGGTTATGCTGGTATGAGTGACATTTCAGCAGCGGAGATCGTATGCATTATCCCGACGTGTACATCGGTACTATCGAGCAGTATCCCGATTTTTCACCCAGTGCGATTGCCAAACGTCAGGTTGATGGCGGCGTCGCCTTAACGCCTTGCGGGCTGGAAGGCGATCAGCAGGCCGAGAAGGCTTATCACGGCGGCGCTGACCGCGCGCTGTGTCATTTTCCCCGTGAGCATTACGCCTGGCTGCGTCAGCAGTTTCCCGAAGAAGAAGACCGTTTTCATCCGCCTGCGTTTGGTGAAAATCTTTCGACGCTCGGCATGACAGAAGATAACGTGTTTATCGGCGATATTTTCCGCTGGGGCGACGCACTGATTCAGGTCACGCAGCCGCGCGCCCCCTGCTACAAACTGAACCATTTTCTCGACTGTAAAAACCTCTCGCCGCTGTTACAACAAAGCGGACGATGCGGCTGGTTATATCGGGTAGTGAGTACGGGGAATGTCAGCGGTGACCGGCCACTGGAACTGCTGACGCGCAACAGCGAAGTGTCGGTTGCACAAGCCATTTCTATTGCCTTCAACATGCCGTTTGATGAGGAACAGTATCGCCGTCTGATGTCTGCTGCAGGGATTTCCGCCAGCTGGAGTAAAACCATGCAGATGCGGCTGGTGAATCGCAAGATCGAGGATTTTGGGCGGAGATTATTCGGGGCGGAAGGGAAATGATTTATCGCTCCCTCCCCTGCGAAGGGGAGGGTTGGGTGGGGTATTAAGGTCAAAACAAAAGTTAAAGAATGCTTTAGCTATTGTGTCGCCTGCTAAACCCCCTCCCGGCCTTGTATGTTCATTTCAATGATTGATTTACGTCGTTGATCATTGAAATCTCTTTCAAGCATCTATTATTTTAACGAGTTCTAAACTGATGTAGCAGCAAGTCCGGCCTCTGGGACATCAAGCCCGTGGGGGAGCATTCCTGCGTTACGTCAGCTCATTTTTAACCCGAACAGCTGCCTGGGCGGTGCCTGCACCAGCCCGTATCTACAAGGACGGGAAATAATGAATCAGTCCCCAAAAGCATTTGTCGGCGTCGATATTTCTAAAGAAACCTTCGATGTTTTTATTAACGTTGGCAATTTCTATCAGAAGTTTACTAACAACCAAACTGGCCATGTCGACTTCATTAATTTGCTTAAAAATTATGAGGTTGCACAGATAGTCATGGAGGCTACGGGTCGTTATCACTGTGTGTTAGCCGCAAATTTATCTGTGGAAAACTATCCCGTATCGGTCGTAAACCCACGGCAGGTTAAGCATTTTTCCTTATCGCTCGGGAATCTCGCGAAAACGGACAAACTTGATGCCATGGTGCTGAGTCGCTTTGCACAAGTCGTGTTGCCGCCGCTGACAGTAGCAAGTGATGAGCAGACCCAGCGGCTTGCGCAAATGGTGACAAGACGGCGTCAGTTGATCGATATGCGGACGATGGAAAAAAACCGCCTTGATGGTGTCCATCTTGATGTTGCGGAACTCATTCACCATCACATCGAGTGGCTGAACAGCCAGATAAAAGATCTCGATGATGACATTGGACGACAGTTGCGTGTGATGCCACTGTGGCAGGAGAAAGCAAAAATCCTGAGCAGTGTCAAAGGCGTAGGCCCAACAACGACGGCGACGTTATTAGCACTTTTGCCTGAATTAGGAACACTGAGTCGGAGGAAAATTAGTGCTCTGGTGGGAGTGTGCCCTTATTCACATGACAGCGGAAAGCTCAAAGGGAAGCGAGCTATCTGGGGAGGGCGTTCAGCGGTGCGGGCTGCATTGTATATGGCTGCGCTGGTGGCAAAAAAGAATAATAAGGAAATCAAGAGGTTTTACGACGGTCTCATCGCTCGGGGAAAGTTAAAGAAAGTTGCGCTAACAGCATGCATCCGGAAACTGGTGACAATCCTGAATGCGATGGTGCGAGATGGCCGTGAATGGGCAGCAAATTAATCGCTGCCGGATTGACATTCGACACAGCTGCTCCCCCTTCGCAGGGGGAGGAGCAGAGCCGACTGGTCTGCCCGGGAGTTACATCAGAATGCTTTCTTAGCGAAACCGGTCACCGCTTTCAGACCCATTTCGCGGCCCAGCGCAGTCATGGGGTGAACCACCACGATACCGCGTACGGTTTTCTTCAGCGTGCCCATATCAGCCTGTTCTTTCTTGGTGATTTCACGGCTGAACAGCTTTTCCAGCTTCTGCGCTTCGGTGCTGAGTTTTTTCACGCGCACTTCTTTCAGACGCGCGATCTCTGCCGCAAGTTTTTCTTTCTCTTCTTCGTGGCTGGCGATTAACTCAGCGTTACCCGCCTGAATAACGGTCGCATCTTTGTGATTAAGTGCATCCAGCATATCGCTGAGACGCTTAATCTCGGCTTTTTCGACTTCTTTCATAGTGACCAATTCGTGTAGTGAACAATTGGGTTAAGTGTAACAGCCCGATGCGCGAGATGCTCGATTTGTGCGGCAAACATTTTGTTCTGAGATTTTCAGGATGTTTGCATTTGCACATGGGACTAGGATAACCCCCATTATTTTCCCTCATGGAGAGAGAGACATCATGAAGCCGACATTCAGCCGCGATCACCGTATTGAAATGCATTTGAACAATGGCATGTTCAACGGAAAACCACTGTATATTCACTACACATCAGCTGAAACATTTCCCAAAATTATCGCCAGCCGATGTTTTATGGCTCGCCCAAATTATGACAGACGCGGAGCCGCCGCAAAATCAGGTATCTATATGGTGCGAGGCAGGCATGCCTTCAATGCCCTGCAAGCCTTTCAACAGCTGTTTCTCGGCGAACCCAAATACCGTGACAGCGCGAAATATTGCTTCCTCTTTACCTTCAACAGCGAACCCTATTTAACCGGCAATTTGATTTCAGCAGGCAGTACGGTCGAAGAACTGATCCATCCGGGCAACCTCTCTTTCTCAAAAATTAACATTATTTATCAGGGAAGTAATCCGTTCCTGTAGCCTCCAGCCCCGGCGGCAAACCACACATCTCACACGCCCGCTCGCCAATGCGGATCATCGCCGAAATATAGCGGGTATCGAAAACATAGCAGCACGATAAACGCAGGCCGTTGCTGTAGCGGCCACTCGGTGAATACAGTTGTCCCGGCGTCATGCAGATTTTATCTTTCAGTAACTGGCGGAACAGCGTGACGCAATCGACGCCCGGCGGGAAATCCACCCAGATAACAAAGCCGCCTGCCGGTTGCGTGGCGCGGGTGCCCTGCGGGAAGTGACGGGCGATCAGCGCGCGCGCCTGTTCCACCTGCGACGCGTAGCGTCTGCGTAAAACCCGCAGATGATGATCGTAACCGCCCGATTCCAGAAACAATGTCAGCGTTTGGGAAAGCAAGGCGGACTCTGCCATTGACGATACCGCTTTCAGTTTATGCAACTTATCGGCAAAGCGTCCGCCGTCCACCCAGCCGATGCGAAAATCAGGCGCCAGCGTTTTGGTAAAGCTGGTGCAAAACAGGATCCAGCCGTCACGGTCAAAGGCTTTTACCGCCGGAGACAGCGTCGCACCAAACTGAATTTCTGCGTAAAGCCCGTCTTCAATCAGCGGTACCTGATGATCGTTCATCAGCCGCGCCAGTCGTTTTTTGGCCGCCAGCGGCATGGTAAAGCCCAGCGGGTTTTGCGCCGTTGGCATGGCGATCACCGCATTCAGCCGTTTCTCGGTCAGCAGCATTTCCAGCACATCCAGCGACAGGCCGGTTTGCGGATCGGTGGGGATTTCCACTGCTTTAAGCCCGAGACTCGCCAGCATCGGCAGCAGATAAAAATAGGTTGGCGTTTCCAGCCCGACGCTGTCGCCGGGTTTGGTGGTGACGCGCAACGCCAGTTGTAACGCTTCCATGCAACCGTGCGTAATGGTGATATCAGCAGGCTCTAAAATCATGCCGAGTGCCAGCGCACGGCGGGCAATTTGCTGGCGTAACGCCGGACTGCCCGGCGGCAGCGCGTATTGCCCGATCAGATTGGGCTGGCGACGCAATAGTGACGACATAATCCGCCCCAGCTTTCCGGTCGGGTAAAAATCGTTCGACTGCGGACAGGCCAGCGATAAGTTGGTGTAGGTGGGGTCAATTTGCGAGGCGAACACTTTGTCGATCAGATCCAGCACTTCATCTGCCGGTTCTGCCGCTGGCGTCTGCGGCTGTTCCTGCGGCTGATGGTGCAGCGCGGGCAACGCGGCCCGCACATAAAAACCGGACTGCGGACGTGCCTCGATAAAGCCGCGATCTTCCAGCCGACGGTAAGCCGCTACCACGGTGTTGATACTGACTGACCAGGTTTGCGCGCTACGTCGCACGGACGGCAAACGGCTGCCGGGTGCGAGTGTGCCACGACGGATAGCATCCGCCAGTTGTTCCGCAAGCTGGTTATACCGGGTGTCGCTGAAATCCGCTGTGTCAGTCATGGTGTCAGTTCCGTAAAAAGTGATGGGTACAGTTTTTTGTTATTTAAACTGTAACCATAACAATAGCGTATTTCTGGTTCTGTTACCTTTCCTGTGCAGTGTTTACTCTGGTTATCTGGAAAACAGGGGATGCAGGAAAACAAAATGATCGATACCGCTTTTGTCAGTTACGTCACCGTAATGTCAATTACGCCCGGCCCGAACAATCTGTTGCTGGCGGCTTCCGGGGTGAATTTCGGGCTGCGCCGCAGCGTGCCGATGATGCTGGGGATTACGCTGGGCTGCGTGGTGCAGTGTGCGCTGATGACCTCGATGCTGGCGATTCTGCTTAGCTGGATGACCGTTGTACGTCTGCCGATGGCGGCAGTGGGCTGCGCCTATCTGTTCTGGTTGTCGTGGAAAATTTACCGTTCCGGCTCGCCGAAAGAAGGCGCAAAACAGCAACCGATGAACATGATTAACGGCGCGTTATTTCAGGCCGTGAACCCGAAAGCGTGGCTGATGGCGACCAACGTGGCGATCCTGTTTACGCCGCCTGATGGCAACATGCTGCATCACACGCTGCTGATTTGCATCGGCTTCGCGCTGATCAATCTGCCCTGCATTCTGGTGTGGGTGGTGATGGGTGACAGGTTACGTCAGGCATTACGTGTGGAATGGAAACTGAAAATGTTTAACACGATCATGGGCGGCATGATGGCGTTAACTGCGCTTTGGCTGCTGGTTGGCGAAGTACGCCATGCGCTTAACTAAAACGAATCCCCCAAAATAGTTCGGGTTGCAGAAAGGCGGCAAGTGATGGAGTCCCGATGAGCTTACACAAGTAAGTGATTCGGGTGACTGAACGCAACCAACGCATCTGCGGCTCGAAATATGACGGGGAATTTATTTTTGAACGGGAGATAGCCTGGAAGGCTGCTGATTACTGATGTGGGCGATAAGCCCGGTCACGGAAAGGACCATGGTGGAGCGGACGATTTGCTGATAACGCTGACGTTGCATGGCGATCAGCGACTCGTCGGCTTCACCCGGTTTCAGGAAAGTCGGTGCTGGCGGCAGTTCTGCCACACAATGCAATTCACCGAACGGGCCGAGAATTTCATCATCGGTAAAACGATACTCTTCACCGTCGTAATTCAGCTCTTCACGCAGCGCCATCAGTAATTCGGCATCTTCGTATTCATGACGACTGATCACGCCCAGCGCATAAATCAGTTTGAGACGTACAGACAAATCACCGAGCGGGCCGGTGCCGGTCAGTAAAGGTTCGACTGCATATTTCACCGCGTAATCATCTTTACGAAAAACCTGCACGACCAGAATATCCAGCGCTTCGGCCAGTAACTCCACAGCGGTCATTAAAAAGCTGCGCACGGTTTTACCCGCATTAAGCTTTTCAAGTACACGGTTTTCAAACGCCTGAGCTTTTTCCATAGGGCTTACTTGCATTAAAGAGCCGGTGCTGACAGCGCCCCTGGCGTCATCCATGATGCGCGCATGTCGGGCAGAAACATCCTGCCCGACAGGGCTTTCTTTGCCTGGTATTGGCGAAATCAAAATAAACGCAGTATCAGTGCATCGATTCGTAGAGAGCGACGGCTTTCGCCACAACTTCGCCATCTTCTGGCAGACCTGAAATCTGGGCGAGGGCGGCTTTTGGCCCGACTTTATCCAGCAATTCTACCAGTTCTTTAGCTTGCGGATCCTGCTCGCTGCGATAATGCATCGCGGCCGCAATCCCTCTCACCAGATTGTCGTTCGGCAGGCGGTATTCCTGCGTGCCCAGCAACGGTTTGATCAACCGGTCGCCTGCGCTTAGCTTACGCAGTGGCTGACGGCCAACGCGTTCAACATCGTCATGCAGGTACGGGTTTTCGAAACGGGTCAGAATTTTTTCGATGTAGGCAAAATGTTTTTCCGGGTCAAAACCATAACGGCGGATCAGCACTTCACCGCTCTCTTCCATCGCACCACGAACCACCAGACGCACTTTCTCATCGAGGATCGCATCACGAATTGTCGCGTGACCTGCCTGCTGGCCAAGATAGGCCGTGATCGCATGGCCGGTATTGAGTGTAAACAGTTTACGTTCAACGAATGCCATCAGGTTGTCGGTCAGTTCCATGCCGGCGATTTGCGGCAAATCACCTTTGAACTGGGTTTTATCGACAATCCATTCGCTGAAGGTTTCAACGGTCACTTCCAGCGGATCGGTAGTGCCCGCTGCCGCCGGTGGAACGATGCGGTCTACGGCGGAATCCACAAAACCGATATGCGCTTCAACCCAGGCTTTTTCCTCTTCCGGCAGCGCATTGAATACGTGCTGTTTGAACTGACTGGTGCCGCGCACCATGTTTTCACAGGCGATAATGTTCAGCGGCTTTTCGTTGCCCTGCTGATGACGCAGTACCAGTCCTTTGGCGACGTTCGGCGCAATTTTTTCCAGCACGGTCGGCCCGACGGCGGTGGTCACCAAATCAACTTCGGCGATCAGGTTGATGGCCTCCTGACCGGCGCTGTTCACGGCATTCACATTACTGACAGGCTCAATCGTGGCCTGTTCACCGACGACGTGCACGTCATAACCTTTGCGGCTGTTCAGCGCATCCAGCAACGCAGGGCTGACATCCGCAAACGTCAGTTCAATCCCGGCATCAGCAAGTAATTTGCCAATAAAACCGCGACCAATGTTACCTGCACCAAAATGTAATGCTTTCATAATATTTCCTTCAAATCGGGGGCCATACTTTATGGTAAAAAGCTTTGGGTAAAGCTGGGAGCCGCCCGGCTCCGAATCAACAAGCGGGTCTTTTAGCAAGACCCGCTTAGTAACGCTCTACTGATTAACCACTCAATATTTATTAGCCGCGCAGAATAGTCAGAACTTCTTCAACGCTGGTGGTGTTTGCCAGACGCTCAATCACCCCGTCTTCGTCCAGCGCCGTGGTCAGTTTGGTGATCACGTTGATGTGCTCATTATTGCGCGCTGCGATACCGACAACCAGACGTGCGCGGTCATCTTCATCATCGCCCCAGCGGATCCCCGCCGGATACTGGCAGAACACGATACCGGTTTTCAGCACGCGATCTTTCGCTTCGATGGTCCCGTGCGGCACAGCGATGGATTCGCCCAGATACGTCGAGGTCAGTTGCTCACGAGCCAGCATTGCTTCCACATATTCTGCCTGAACATAACCGCCTTTCACCAGTTGTTCACCGGCGAAACGAATCGCGTCTTCTTTGGTCGCCGCGTTCAGGCCGAGGAAGATGTTGCTTTCGCTGATGCGGAACAGGTTCTCGTTTTCATTGTCTGCCACGATGCTGTCGCCCAGTGTCGTGGTCACTTTCTCTTTGTACTGGCTGGCTTTGTTCACTTCAACCAGACGGGAAGTCAGGTCGGTGTACAGGCCACTGTCGAGGAAGTTAGTCAGCGAAATGTGCTGCGCATGGGGTACCTGACGCATGGCACGTTCAGTCAGGTCACGGTGAGTAATCACCAGATCCACATCATCAGGCAGGTTGTTGATTGCACTGTTGGTGACGCTGATGTTGGTCAGCCCGGCATCCTGCACTTTTTTGCGCAGTACACCGGCACCCATTGCGCTTGAACCCATACCGGCGTCACAGGCAACGATGATTTTACGAACGGTAGACAGGTCGCCAGCCACGCCCGCAACAGCAGGTTTGCCGCCTTTAGACTGGGCTTTCATATCCTGCATGCGACGGGTTGCTTCGTCCAGATCGTCGCCATCTTTCGCTTTGGTCGTTTTCAACAGTAACGCAGAGATAACGAAGGACACCGCAAAGGCTGCCACGATAGCCGCAATGTTGGCGAAGTACGCGCCTTTTGGCGTCATTGCCAGAACGGCCAGAATGGAACCTGGGGAAGCCGGAGACACCAGACCGCCGTTCAGCAGCGTCAGGGTGAACACACCGGTCATACCACCCAGAATGACCGCCAGCAGCAGACGTGGGTTCATCAGAACGTATGGGAAATAAATTTCGTGGATACCACCCAGGAAGTGGATGATTGCCGCGCCGCCCGCAGATTGCTTAGCGCTGCCACGACCGAAGAACATGTACGCCATCAGGACGCCCATACCCGGACCCGGGTTCGCTTCGATCAGGAAGAAAATAGATTTACCGGTTTCAGTCGCCTGCTGGATACCCAGCGGAGAGAAGATACCGTGGTTGATAGCGTTGTTGAGGAACAGGATTTTCGCCGGTTCAACAAAGATTGACGCCAGCGGCAACAGGTTATGAATAACCATGATGTGCACGCCTGCCGCCAACACTTTTGACAGGGCTTCTACCAGCGGGCCGATGGCCAGGAAGGCCAGAATAGCCAGCAACATACCGATAATACCGGCCGAGAAGTTGTTAACCAGCATCTCGAAGCCGCTTTTGATTTTACCGTCAACCCAGCGATCAAAACGCTTGATGCACCAGCCGCCCAGCGGACCTGCAATCATTGCGCCGAGGAACATGGGCATATCCGCACCAACGATAACACCCATTACGGTGATTGCGCCGACCACACCACCGCGATCCCCCCCCACCAGACGACCACCGGTAAAACCGATGAGCAATGGCAGAAGATAGGTGATCATCGGGCCAACCAGTTTCGCTAATGTTTCATTAGGGATCCAGCCGGTAGGAATGAACAGAGCAGTAATGATACCCCAGGCGATAAATGCGCCGATGTTGGGCATTACCATGTTACTCAGGAAGCGACCAAAGTTTTGAACTTTGATCTTAACGTCTGGTGAAAACATAAAACGCACCCCTATTGATACGCGCTGACAATAGAGCGCGTGATATCAGTTAATTATCGGTGACGGTTGTTTCGGTTTTTGTGCCACTGCTTTAAAAATCCGTCCGTCGAATTGCTGTCTGCGAGGCGGACTCTACCACGTGATTATAGGCCTCGCGTAGCCACCCGACAGCCCGTGACGCAGATCACACCTATAGGGTCGCTACCCCCTCCATTTTGGTGATTTGGATCACAAAAACGACCTGTAACCGAGCTACACTGGCGATTATTTAAACGCCATCCCCTCTAAAATGTGACTTAAGTCACTTTTTATTAACGAGTCTTTATCATTAAAACGTGATATTAGTCACAAAGTATTTTTCGCCGGACGTGTGTATTTCGCTTAAAAAACATTCAGACGTGTCTTAGGAAAGGAAAACTGAGTTTACGGAGGGGATGTTGAAATAAAATTACAGGGGGGAGCGGGGCTACAAAAAACTGTAGCCCAAATGCATTGGCAAAATCATGCTGGAGGTAATGAGATTTCTTTACCAATTTTGGTCGTTACATCTTTGACTATTTTCAGTTCAAAATCGGTATAGCTGTAAAGCTGTTGAGAATCGACATGATGTGACGTTCTGATGTCATAAGTGATCGATTTGCCTTGCTGATTTTTCCTTGGTCGATTGTACCCGAAGAACTTAGCGTATCTCCTTGGTGCAGTACCCTCGAAATTATCGAAAACCACTTTAGAAATATCATCACCCGCCGGCTCGCCGTGGCTTATAGAATCTCCATGGAGATCTTCTGCCAGACTTTTTTCGTAAGGCTCGATATACACTACACGCTTAATACCGGCGGCAATAATATGCCGCGCACAATTATGGCAAGGATAGGTAGTACAATAAAGCGTCTTACCTACCGTGCTCACTTGAGCGATTCTTGCCATAGTGGTTATGGCATCCATTTCGGCATGAATTGCTCTAGAGTATTCAATTAACGATTTCAATTTAGTCGTTTTCATTATCTCTTCAGAAATAGTTGTAAATTGAGTTCGGGTACAATCGAATTTCTGAAGTACAACATCAATTTCTTTTCTGACAAGATTTTTGTGCTGATCATTTTGACAGCCTCCATCAGCAAAGCAGCGCTTATCATTATCAACGTTTTCACAGGAGTATAATCCTCCTCCTGCGGTTGGAACGTCATTACACCCGGTTGCCAGAATATTGTTGTTGTCATCCATGATGGCAGCCCCAACTTGTCGTGACAGGCATGCAGAACGTAATGCTGCAGTGCTGGCGTTAAACAGACCCGTTTCATCTCGTGTGGGTGTAAGATTTTTTGCGCCATGTATCAGATTAACAAACCTTTGGACGGCATTTTCTATGCGGATGTCACTGATATTTTTTATAAAATAATCCGAGCACTGCAATGTTTCTTCTACTTGCTGCCCATACTTAAGAGGTGAGCGTCGATCCCTTTCCACAAGCTTGTCTATATCGTCCCGGCTGATCCCGTCTCGTCTAAGGTTACTTCTTCTTTCTTTTAATGTTCGAAGTACGCCAAGCAGGTAGAAATTATTACGATATACCTCTCTCAGTAATTCAATTTCTGAAGGGTGTTTGAATTGATCGATAATATAAGCAACTTTGCTGGTCGTTTTTCCATGAGCCCCTTCTGCCTGACGTAGTTCTAGTAACTTATTGCGCAGGGAACTGATATTACGAATAGCCATTTGAGCGGCAATCATCGCCCCATGCTCTTTTCTCAGAGCATCTCCCAGATCTTGAAGCTGCACGTAATGTTCATAGCCTTTCAGTGAAATTAATTCACTCGCGATATCATGGGGTTTCGTGTTCGCCATTAATGTACTGAGCCTGATATGCTCAACATGGTATGACCCAGCAGTAAGTTGTTCGATCAGCTTTTCTTTTAATGTATTAACACCGGAGCCACTGGCACCACATAATCCAATAATTAATTCCTGGGAACGGTGTCGTTGCAAAGCATCAATGCTGTCATGTTCAGTAGAGCGGTTTAATTTTTCAATCGGAATAATTTTTTGTGCAGGAACAGTCATAAAAACTCCAATGACTGGACAGACAAGGCCGGGTTACCAGTCGAGTTTAGCGGCAGCTTCCTGTACTCGCGCTTTGGCTTTCTCATACTCGGCAAACTCTTGCCAGGCTGAAAGATCAATCACTTTATGTAAACCTGTCGCTTCTTTTACGCTTCGGTTTTCACGGCGCTCGTTTTTTTTCAACGCAGCATAATCAGCGAATTGAACAATCATAAGCTATCCATGTAATCAGTAAAAATTAAGTAAACTCCGCTGGCAGATCCCAGAATCAGAGATTGTTTCATTGGATGAATATCCATGAAGAAAAGAAGGTTACCACGTCAAAACCCACGAAGTGAGTAAAAATTTACTCAGTTTCAGCCGTTACATTCAATACTGAGAAGTGCTTTCCAAACTATACCTGAGAAGAAAATCCGACAGCACAGGCTGCCGGATTGAAGCAAAGATTACTTCCCGCCCTGCGCCTTCACAATGGCGGCCTGCAGTTCTTCGGCAGAGACGGCACCTGGCAGAACGCTGGTGTTTTCTGCGGTGGCGCCGCGGGTTGGCATCACCACAAAGCCCGGCGTGCCGCTGAAGCCCAGCGTACGTGCCAGCTCATCGTTAGCGGCGATGGCTTCGTGTGTTGCTTTACGCTGTGCATCGGTTGGCGCTGTCGCTTTCGCGGCTTTCACGGCACCGGCGATATCGGCATCCGTAAGCTTACCTTCGTCATGGCCGGAGCGGTAAATACTGTTGTGGTAGTCGAAATACGCCTGGCTGCCTTTTTCTTTCCAGATAGCCATACCGGTTTCCGCAGCAGTAATTGACGCTTTCCAGCGATCACCGAAGATTGGCCATTCTTTGAAGACGAAACGCACGTTTGGATTCGCTTTCACCGTCTGCTCAACCACCGGTGCCATGTGGCTGCAATACAGGCACTGGTAATCGAAGAATTCCACGAAAGCAACGTTGGCATCTTTCGGGCCGTAGCTTGGGGTCGCCGGGTCGTTCACCAGCGCTTTGGAATTGGCCAGTACCGCGCTCAGGGTTTGCTGTTGTTGCTGATCAGCCTGTTGTGCCTGCAATTTCTGACTGACCTGCACCAGAATTTCCGGGTGTTGCAACATGTAATCCGCCGCAATTTTACCAATGGCTTCCTGCTGTGCCGGGGTGAAATCTGCGGTTGCGCTGTCGGCAGCCGCCGCCAGCGTCGGTGCCAGCACAAGGGAAGCCAACAGGGTCATCATCTGACGTTTCATCAAAAATCCTTACAGTGAAATACGGGGAAAAACGGACAGTTGCCTTCAAAAGTAGAGGAATTCAGCCGGGTTTGCAGGCAAAAAATTGTCATTTTTTATAAATCCCTCCGGCTATCACTCAGAATGATATGAACCGTCGTCCCGCATATGCAAATTGATATCAGCCCGCAGACTGTGAGCCAGAACCCGTGTCACATTGGGGCCATCCGTTACATCATAAAATTCACCGGCCTGCGCCGGGGTAAGCCCGCCACGGATTTTTCTTTCAGTCAGCCGGTCACGCAGGATGTCCGGACTGGCATGAATAAAGACGCTGACATCGCAATATTCCACCAACTGTCGCCAGCCGTCATCTTCCAGCAGCAGCCAGTTTCCCTCAACGATCAGCAGAGGAGCGGTCACGCGGATCGCACCGTCAACCGGTTCATGCAACATGCGGCTGTACTCCGGCCAGTTGCTGCCCGGCTCGCGTAAAGCCATCAGTGCATGGCGCAGTTTCGCGACATCAAATGTTTCCGGTGCGCCTTTGCGATGGCGAAGGTTATGCGCATCCAGCCAGGCATTACGCTGATGAAAACCATCCATGGGCAAGGTCTGTAAAGGAACGAGATCAGGAGTTTCGTTTGAAAGTTTTTGCCAAAATGCCGACAACGTCGATTTACCGGTGCCTGGAGGTGCGACCAGAAACACAATCAGAGGCTGATTTAGCAGGCGTTGCTGCCGTGAAAAACGTCGTAACAGGGGGAGGTGTAACTGCTCAATATCGCTGTCCGGAAAAAAAGCCTGCGTGGTCAGTCCGTTAATGGTCAGCGTCACGTTCATTAGTCAGTTCCTTGAGTAAATCCGTCACTGCCAGCGACAGCGCCGTTCTCACCAGATTGCCATAGCGGGCATTATTGAAAATATCAAAACCGGCAAACTTCATTTTCTCAACAGACTGAAACATCAGTGTATTATGGCTCACACAACTCAAATTCTGGATAAATTCATAAGCGGTTTCCTCATGAAATTCCACAATATCTGAACCTGCTTTCAGGTGCTCGTCCAACTGAGAAAACAGCAAAATATCTGCATAAACCGGTTTTTGGATTTTCCCGAGGGCATAAATCAGCCTCAGGGAAACATCAATACTGTCCAGCGGGCCAGACTTAGCGAGTAAAGGCTTTACGGCAAATTCACGGATATCCTCGTCATTATTGATAAAAAGGTGGGGAAGGAACTGTTTTATGCCGCTCAGTAAAATAGCATTGGCGGCATGCAGAAAATCATTGAGATTTGTCTGACCGGAAAGCGTCTCCAGCACCTGATCTTCAGTTAATACAGTCATCCTTCCCTTAAACGCCGTCAGTAATGAGGAGAACCGATGATATTACAGCCCGGTAGAAACACCAAAATGGTTCAGTAATGCCTGCTCGGCCTGCTCATTCCAGACACCGTGCGTCGGCGCCACCCGTTCGGCAAGCAGGGCAAACAACGGATCGGTTTTGCCTAATTCGGCAAAGTCATCAATGGCGGTCAGCGGCAGGGAAATACCGTTATAAATAAGCTTCTTACCGCCGGATATGTCAGGCAGATTGAGCACGGTTTCCGGTACGGCGTCCAGCCCGCCGATATGCGTGATCATATAAGAAGGTTGGATACGTCCTGCCGCCGTCAGCGCCAGCGCCTCTTCCATATCGCCGGTCGAACCGCCGGATGTGCCGACAATATGCGTCGATGCGTAGTGAACGTTGTAGAAATTGAAAGGAACACGGAAGTTTTTGTCCACTGGCCCGGCAAAGAAGTTAAGACACCCGTCCTCGCCCAGCAGTGCATCACCCAGTTCGATCACTTCGGCCACGGCCGCGTAAACAAAAACATCATCGAAACCGGCTCCACCGGTCATATCGCGCAAAGCCGTTGCCGGATCGGATAATGTTTTGCTGTTGATATACACCAGTTCGATGCCTTTTTCAGCGGCCATTGCCACCGGCAGAAGTTGTTCTGCACGAGCCAGCCGCTGCTGGTCGATATCTACGACAACAATCCGTGCAGGACGCACATCGCCATTGATCGCATAGTCAATTGCCCCAATTCCCATCGGTCCGGCACAGGCAAGCAACGCCAGATTACCGCCCGCTTTGATGCCCATCTGATGCTCATAGACATATTGCGTGGTGTGGTAGCTGGCGTGATACGCGCCGATAATGCAGCACATCGGTTCAGCCAATGAGGCGGCGGCGAAATAGCGTCCTTCGTACGGCAGAACGCAGCCGAGGTCGATGGCTTGTTTCGGGATAATCATATAGGTCGCATTGCCGCCGAAGGTTTCGTAGCTGTAACCGGCAGAATAGCCGCTTGGTAATCCCATTGCAGGTTGCAGCACGAAACGTTTTCCGGCTTCAAAACGGCCAGTAAGATTTTTGCCCACCTGCACGATCACACCCGCGCATTCGTGACCCGTGATGGCAGGATGGTCGGCAGTATTTTCCGGCACACGTTTGTGTTCCTCTCCCAGCAAGGCCGCTTTATAGGTCGAGAGGCAAACGCTGTCAGACACCACGTTCACCAGCAATTCGTCGTCTGTAATATCGGGCAGTTCAAACTCGCGGATGCGTACATCTTTTTTACCGTAAATGGCGGCGACTTTGGTTTTCATGCTGTTGCTCCTTGCTGGGCCGGGGAAGTGATGTCGGTAAACAGCACATCAAGTGCCGGATCGCCGAGGTAATTTTTAATCAGGATTAACGGACGATCGGTCACCCGCTGCGCACGACCTTCAAGGCTGGCGTGGGTCACGATGATGTCGGCATCGGCCGGAATGTTTTCGATGGAGTAATGCTTCACTTCGATTTCATAACCCGCTTTTTGCAGCTTCTTGCGAAACGTCGTCGCGCCCATCGCGCTTGAGCCCATTCCCGCATCGCACACGAAAGCGATTAACCGGATGCTGGCCGCCACAGGCTGTATACCGCTTTTGCCTTCGGCTTTGCGCTTTTTGCTGGCAGCCTGAGAATCCGCAAAACTGTCTTCCGCTGGCGATTTATCGAATTTCAGAATGGCAGAGGCGACAACGAAAGAGACAACGGTTCCGGCCAGCACACCCGCACAGGTTCCTATAAAACCGCCGCGCGGCGTCAGCGCCAGATAGGCAAAGATAGAACCAGGACTCGGCCCCGCCACCAGCCCGGCCCCAAACAGTTCGAAGACATAAATACCCGTCATACCGCCCGCAATCATGGCAATAATCATCAGCGGCTTCATCAGCACATACGGGAAATACAGCTCGTGGATACCGCCGAGAAAATGAATGATCATCGCGCCGGGCGCGGACTTTTTGCTCAGCCCTTTGCCGAACAGCGAAAACGCCAGCAGGATGCCCAAACCGGGGCCGGGATTAGAGGCCACCATGAAATAAATCGATTTTCCGGCCACCGCCGTATCCTGCATGCCGAGCGGATAATAAACACCCTGATCGATGGCGTTATTCAGAAACAACACCTTGGCGGGTTCATTAATCACCGACAGCAGCGGCAGATAACCGGTCGCTACCAGCGCCTCAATGCCCTGTTTCACAAAATTATTGGCTTCCATTACCGCCGGGCCGATCACTTCATACGCCAGCAGACAAAGCAGCATGCCGAGAATGCCGAGGGAGAAATTATTGATCACCATCTCAAAGCCCGCCGGAATACGTTTCTCCAGCGCCTTATCGACCACTTTAATGAGATAACCACCCAGCGGCCCCATCACCATCGCCCCGATGAACATGGGAATATCGGCACCGACAATGACCCCCATGGTGCCGATACCGCCCATCACGGCACCGCGTTTGCCGCCCATTAAATGTCCGCCAGTAGAACCGATCATCAGCGGCAATAAATAGGTAATCATAGGGCTGACCAACTGTCCGAAATGCGAATTGGGTGTCCATCCGGTAGGAATAAATAATGCTGTAATAAACCCCCAGGCAATAAAGGCGCCTATATTGGGAATGACCATCGCTGTGAGGAAACCGCCAAAAGCTTGCACTCTGGCGCGAATTGATTTATTAGCCATATTAAAATCCTGTTTAATGTTAGGATAAAACTAATAACGCTGAATGATATTAATTAATTCCCGGGTGTCTTTAGCATTAAGTAATTCATCAATAACGTCATCTTCACAAAGCATTTCGCTTAGCGACTGAATGGCTTCAATGTGGGAATCAGAGTCTTTCGCGGCTAAACCGATAAGCAGTTTTACCGGCTGACTGTCGGCAGAAAAGCTAACAGCTTCGCGTAGCAGCGTGAGGCTGAGTGCAGTATGCAGCGCACCGCACTCAGGACGTGCATGTGGCATTGCAATGCCGGGTGCGAGCAAATAATAGGGGCCAATTTCACAGGTAGTGTCTTTAATCGCCTGAATGTAATCCTGTGTAATACATTTTCTTTCCAGCAGATTTCTCATGGATAAATCTATCGCCTGAGACCAGTTTTCAGCAGAAGATTATATCGCAATACTTCCATGTTCGAAAAAATCCATTAATGACGACATTATTCATCCTTATTTTTATCGATGAGAAATTATATTCAGGAGCATATTCTCTGGAATGGATTTAATCAAACCAACAGGAATTTGTGATCTGCATTATAAAAACGGCAATGGCAATAACAAAAGCCAACAGAGATCACGCGAACAAGATGAATTTCATGAATTGAAAAATAACGCAATAGTCTGTTTGTGAAAAAAACCACAAATTATGATTTTTTATTATTGTTCTGTTTTGTGATCAACATCTGATTCGCATTATTGCGTCCGGTTTTCACTCATAAAAAAGCCACGCATTTGAGCGTGGCTTCAATTCATCACAACCCTCACTGACTTAGTTGCTGAAATCGCCCTGCGCGACTTTTTGCGCCTGAAGCAATGTCTGCTGTTTGCCCACCAGATTAGACATCATGGTGTTGTACTGCGTCGCCTGTTGCTGCGTCGGGAACTGCACGCCACCGTTGGCGAAAGCAACCTGAGTGCCCTGCTGTTGCAGGAAATCACCCACTGACACGATATCCTGCGTGAAACTTTGCAATGCAGGTACCAGCGGCGTCAGCACGTTAGCGGGCTGGGTCACCACGCTGTTGTATACCTGACTATAGACAGCTTTCAGATCGTCCGGCTGTTTCAATGCAGCCATCGCGGTGTCGGCTTTCACTTTTGAGTCACGCAGCTGCGCATTCAGCAAGCTCAGCGTGCTGGCCGCCTGTTGCAACGCGCTGCGCTGTGTCATGTAATCCTGCGGCGTACGCACCTGACCAATCGCGCTGACCACCGGTACCAGGCTGCCTTCAACAGCACCTTTCATCTGGCGGGAGAATGACAGAATGATGCCGTAGTCATTCGCGTAATTACCAAATCGTTGTTTCTGATCTTCACTCAGCGAGGGCAGATTTTGCCCGCTGCGCATGACGGTATTTTGCAAATAATCGATAAAGGCTTTGCGTTGCTCCGGTTCTTTATCGCCGCAAGCAGTGAGCTGAAACACCACCAGCAGTGCGATAAACGGCGCCAGCCAGCGAGAAAATGCACCGCTTCTGATCCCTACAGCCATGAGTCCTGACTCCTGATTTCAATGTTCTTCTTCCGGCCAGTTCCCTGCCGATGCTGTGCATTCCATGCGGGTTATAGGATAGAACAATTGGGGGGAGAACGCTTTTTAAAAAAGCGTGGAAAAGTTTTAAATTTGAAGTTCAAGGTCAGGAACAACACCGCGGGCTCGCCGCCCACACTGGCCCAAAGGTTTATCTTTTAGATAAGTTGAATGGCGTGCTCAAAAATGGCACCGAATGAACGGTTCGAGACGTGAGGCTCGAAGCCTGAAATGAGGGCATCGCGTAGCGATGACATTTTGCGCCACCCACTAATGTGCCGAAATATGTCCATCGTGATTGCGATAGCGCGCAGTGAGAAAACGCGGGAGTCCAGAGGGAGAAGGTTTATTCTCCCTCTGGTCGGTGTGGGCCGATGCCCACGACCTTGACTTTGAATTTGACTTTAAAAAGTCAACGGCTTACTGAAGCAGCGAAATATCCGCCACCTGCAGGAACAACTCCCGCAGCTTGGAGAGCAGCGTCAGACGGTTAATCCGCACCGCTTCGTTCTCATCCATCACCATGACGGTGTCAAAGAACGTATCGACGGTTTCACGCAATGCAGCCAGTTCCACCAGCGCTTCTTTGTACTGCCCGGCCGCAAACAGCGGTTCCAGTTTGTCGCGCAGCACCACCAGATGCGTCGCCAGTTTCAGCTCAGCAGGTTCTTTCAGTACGGAAGCGTGGACGTGATCCAGCAGGACATCGGTGGATTTCGCCAGAATGTTCGATACACGTTTGTTGGCCGCAGCCAGCGTTGCCGCTTCATCCAGCGTACGGAAGTAGCTCACCGCTTTCACGCGGGCATCGAAATCTGCCGGTTTGGTCGGACGGCGTGCCAGCACAGCCTGAATAGTATCGACCGCGTGACCTTCTTCCTGATACCACGCGCGGAAACGACCGAGCATGAAATCAACCACGTCATCGACAACCCTGGCGTTAGTCAGCTTGTCGCCGTACAGACGCACCGCTTCTTCGGTCAGGGTTTGCAGATCAAGCGGCAGGTTTTTCTCAACGATAATGCGCAGAACACCCAGCGCGGCACGACGCAGTGCGAACGGGTCTTTGTCGCCTTTCGGATGTTGACCGATGCCGAAAATACCGGCCAGGGTGTCCATCTTGTCAGCGATTGCCAGCGCGCACGCTACCAGCGAAGCCGGTAACTCGTCGCCCGCAAAGCGTGGCTGATATTGTTCGTTCAGCGCAACCGCCACTTCTTCCTGCTCGCCGTCGTGACGTGCATAGTGCATGCCCATCACGCCCTGCGTGTCGGTGAACTCGAAGACCATGTTGGTCATCAGGTCACATTTTGACAGCAGACCGGCGCGTTTGGCGTTCTCCACATTGGCACCGATTTTATCGGCGATCCAGCCAGACAGCGCCTGAATACGGTCGGTTTTGTCGCGCAGCGTCCCCAGCTGTTTCTGGAACAATACGGTTTCCAGACGCGGCAGGTTATCTTCGAGACGTTTTTTACGGTCAGTATTGAAGAAGAACTCGGCATCGGCCAGACGCGGACGCACCACTTTCTCGTTACCGGAAATGATTTGCTGCGGATCTTTCGACTCGATGTTAGCCACAAAGATGAAGTTCGGCAGAAGTTTGCCCGCAGCGTCGTACACCGGGAAATACTTCTGGTCACCTTTCATGGTGTAAACCAGCGCTTCAGCCGGAACCGCCAGGAATTTCTCTTCGAATTTCGCGGTCAGCACCACCGGCCATTCAACCAGAGACGCGACTTCTTCCAGCAGGCTTTCACTCAGATCAGCGATACCGCCAATCTCTTTCGCGGCTTTCTCCGCATCCTGTTTGATCAGGGTTTTACGCTGTTCGTAATCAGCAATGACTTTGCCGCGTTCCAGCAGAATTTGCGGATACTGATCAGCGTTGTCGATGGTGAATTCAGGCTCGCCCATAAAGCGGTGACCGCGGAGAGTGCGGGCAGAATCGATACCGAGAATTTTCGCCGGGATCAGCTCATCGCCTAACAGCAGGGTCACGGTGTGAACAGGACGCACAAACTGCACGTCTGAATCGCCCCAGCGCATCAGTTTAGGAATTGGCAGTTTAGCCAGTGATGTCGCGATCATCGCAGGCAGCAGTTGTTGCGCGCTTTCGCCTTTGACGTGCGCACGGTAAACCAGCCATTCACCTTTATCAGTGACCAGACGATCAGCCTGATCGACCGTGATGCCGCAACCGCGAGCCCAGCCTTCAGCGGCTTTGCTCGGTTTGCCTTCAGCATCAAACGCCTGCGCCACAGCCGGACCGCGTTTTTCGACTTCGCGGTCAGCCTGGGATTCATGCAGACCGGAGACTTTCAGCGCCAGACGGCGCGGGGCGGCAAACCATTTTACGTCGCCGTGTGGCAGATTCGCCGCATCCAGCTCCGCAGTCAGGTTGGCTGCAAAAGATTCAGCAAGGCTGCGCAGAGCCTTCGGTGGCAGTTCTTCCGTGCCGATTTCCACCAGAAATGTTTTTTCAGTCATTGACTTATCTCACTTCTCGTTCTTTTTGCACATCGGGAAGCCCAGCACTTCGCGGGAAGCGTAATACGCCTCAGCAACCGCTTTAGTCAGGGTACGGATGCGCAGAATGTAGCGCTGACGTTCAGTCACAGAAATCGCTTTCCGCGCGTCGAGCAGGTTGAAGCAATGGGCCGCTTTCAGGATGCGCTCGTAAGCCGGCAGCGCCAGTGGCTTTTCGAGAGCCAGCAGGGTTTGCGCTTCTTTCTCGTGCTGTTCAAAACAGGTGAACAGGAAATCGACATCGGCGTATTCAAAGTTATAGGTGGATTGCTCCACTTCATTCTGATGGAACACGTCACCGTAAGTCGTTTTACCCAGCGGACCGTTGCTCCAGACCAGATCGTAAACGCTGTCCACGCCCTGGATATACATCGCCAGACGTTCCAGACCGTAAGTGATTTCACCGGTCACCGGTTTACATTCCAGGCCGCCTACCTGCTGGAAGTAAGTGAACTGCGTCACTTCCATGCCGTTCAGCCACACTTCCCAGCCGAGACCCCAGGCGCCGAGCGTCGGGTTTTCCCAGTTATCTTCAACGAAGCGAATGTCGTGGATCAGCGGATCAAGACCCAGCTCTTTCAGTGAGCCGAGGTACAACTCCTGAATGTTTTCCGGTGAAGGTTTAATCATCACCTGGAACTGATAATAGTGCTGCAGGCGGTTCGGGTTTTCGCCGTAGCGACCGTCAGTCGGGCGGCGTGATGGCTGAACATAGGCTGCCGCAAAAGGCTCAGGGCCGAGTGCGCGCAGGCTGGTCATCGGGTGCGAGGTGCCCGCGCCGACTTCCATATCCAGCGGTTGAACAATGGTGCAGCCCTGCTGCGCCCAATAATCCTGCAGTGTCAGGATCAGGCCCTGAAATGTCTTGGTATCAAACTTTTGCATGTTGGTTTCGCACGCGAGAAAGTGGGTTTAAAGAGAGTGCGACAGTATACCCGCTGCACGGAAGATAATCAGCCAGAATCAGGCGACTGAACGTCACTGAGAGACAGTGTTTAGGTTTCGGTGGAGATTTTCGCAAAGATTAAGGGGCTTAACGCCCCTTTAGCCGTTAAAACCGTGCGCTCAGCCCGGCGTTGTAGGAAGTTTGTTCACCGGAATCCAGTCCGGTGGTTTGTGAGATAGCGGCAAAGGCCGAAATGCTGTGGGTGATCTGCACGTTGAGGCCGGCAGTCATATCCACCCAGTCGTCGTCCTGCTCGCCGGTGGTACGGCTGAACCGGGTGCGGGTGGATTTGATCGCGCCGGTGGTGCTGTAAGTTTTATCGCCAAACTGACGGTCATAGGTGACCTGCGCATACGGATTGACGATGCCAAGTTCGGCATTTACACGCCAGCCAAGCGCACCGATTTGTGAATGGGAGGTCTGATCGCCAAAACGCATCGATGTGCTGTTGTTGCCCTTCTCGCTGTAGCCGTCAACGCTGCTGTAATCCCAACTGTATTGCGCCACTGGCCCGGTTTTCAGCACCGGTAAAACCGGAAAATCCCAGCCCGCAGTGACACGCCCGCCGATCTGTTTGCCGTCCGTTTCACCGCGCTCCGTGCGGGTGGTCGGCCCGAGCGTAATGCGGCGTTTGATATCGTCATAATTGAGCGAGCCGTAATGTACATCGCCGTTGATCCAGCCATTTTCGGCGATTTTAATGCCGGTGAAGGCGGTCGCCATCCAGCCTCGCGTACGGTAGCTGTAATGGTCAGTCGGATCATCCTTATCATCGGAGCCGGAAAGCATCAGCCCCATCATCCAGCGATCGGTCATCTGATAATCCATCCCGATATTCAGCGAGTTTGATGTCAGGTCGCCATCACCCAATCCCAGGGACGGACTGAATTTACTGTCCGCGCTTTGCCCGGCATAACCGCCAAACATGCCGAACGTCCCCGCATCGTTATCCTGCGTGCGCAACTGCTGATAACGGCTGTCGAGCAATCCTTGTGTATTGCGTGCCAGCGACAGCGACCCCTGACTCAGCGCGGAGGCTTCCAGCGGGCCATCGAGCACCGACTGCATATACTGGGCGATCAGCGCGTGCGCCTGGGGGGTCGGGTGGAAATGGTCAGAAAACAGGAAGGCTTTGCTGCTGTCGAAACCCGGCAAACCTGAGGTACATTCTGACGCAGAGGTTCCGACCGGACAGGCCGTCCCTGCGGTATTCGCGAAACCGTACAACGCCGGATCAGCCACCACTTCACCGAACAGCCCGTTGATATCCACACGCGCAATATTGCCGCCGGTTTTCGCCAGCGCGATATCTTCGGTGGTGTTGTAGGTATCGGTCAGCCCGCCCGCCACCTCTTTCAGCGCGTCATAAGCCGCCGCCAGCCCTTTGCCGATAATGTCCTGCACCAGCGGAATATTCGAACCTTCCGCCGCAGCGGCCGCCAGCGCATTGTGAATCGCCCCGGTGCGGGCATCGGCGTCTGGCGTATTTTGTGCGTTCAGATACCGATACGCAGCTTCCAGCGCCTGTTGCTGCACCGGCAGCAGTCCGACCTGAATCACGCCTTCCATCAGCACCGGCGTCAGACCGATATTCGGCACCGTCGGCACAACGACCGTGCCGGCACCGGCTTTCAGTAAATCACTCACCTGCGAGGCCGCCTGCGTCGCGCTGTTGGTCGCAATTTCCACCGCCGTAACCGGGTTCAGGCTGAGCGCAGCCGCCGCCAGATCATTGCCGCCAATCCAGTGGACATACAGCCCGTTCGGATCGGCTTGGCCGCCGGTCGATGCCAGATAACTTTGCACCTGGGCCTGCGTGGTGTAATCAGAATCCAGCCCCGGCACCGCCACGCCGCCGCCTTCGGCATAATTCAGGCCGCCTTTTGAGGAAGGGGTTAAGGTTGTGCCGATGTTGTTCGCCAGGATTTCGTCATAGAGCTGATGCGAACTGCTGTCGAAGGTCCAGCGGCCAATGTTGCCGGTGTCGCTCAGGCTGTCGCCAAAAACATAAAGCTGATCAAAAGCCTGTGCGGACGCCTGTAAACCAAGACACAGCGCCACCGCAAATGCCCCCTGAGAGAGACGCAAAATGCTCTTTTTTTTGCCTGCCATAACGGTGATTTCCCTAAAATAATGACGTTCAACGCCCGGATTAAACGTAAGGATTGCGTAATGATTGGCTTTAAATATTGTTCAGATCCGACCAGCGTCAAGGAGGGGGTCTGGAAATTGCGATGTTGCAGAGTTATCCGAGAAACCACACACTGACGCCACGCATTTAAGCCTCTTATAAGGACGACAGAATGGCGACTACCCGATGCAGCTGGGTTTCGAAAGAACCGATTTACCTCGAGTATCACGATAAAGAATGGGGCGTGCCGGTTAAAGATGGCCGCGAACTGTTTGAAATGTTGTGTCTGGAAGGCCAGCAGGCCGGTCTGTCGTGGATCACCGTGCTGCGAAAGCGCGACGGCTACCGCCAGAATTTCCATCATTTTGACCCGGTACGCATCGCGAAAATGACCGATGACGACGTGGAGCGGCTGGTGCTAGACGCCGGGATCATCCGCCATCGTGGCAAAATCAAAGCCATTATTAGCAACGCACAGGCGTATCTGGCGATGCAGGCCGGTGGTGAAGACTTCTCGGAATTCATCTGGAATTTTGTTGGCGGCCAACCGGTCATCAATAATCCGCTGGGTCCGGAAGGCGTTCCGGCGACAACCATCGTGTCAGACGCCATGTCCAAGGCGCTGAAAAAGAAAGGCTTTAAGTTTATCGGCTCGACGATTTGTTATGCCTTTATGCAGGCGGCAGGGCTGGTGAACGATCATCAGTCATATTGCTTCTGCCACCCGGCGAATCAGCCGTCATGATCCGTGCTGCGCGGCCCGCCGACACCGAAGCCATTCTGATGCTCTGGTTGCGCAGTTCATTGCTTTCCCACGCGTTTATCGCTGAATCCTACTGGATTGAAAGCCTGCAAATGGTCAGGGAAGATTTTCTGCCCAAAGCCAGAACCTGGGTTGATTGTGACCAGGATGATCAGGTTTGCGGGTTTATCAGCGTGCTGAATCAGCAGTTTATCGGCGCGCTGTTTGTCGAAGCCTCACATTACGGAGATGGCACCGCGCAGCGTCTGATGGCGGCGGCAAAAGAGGAATATCCGGTCCTGCTGCTGGAGGTTTATCAGCAAAATGATCGCGCCGTCTCGTTCTATCGCAAGGAAAATTTTGAGATAACCGCCAACACCCGCCATCCCGGTACGGATATGCCAACGTACATTCTGCGCTGGCATCGTCCCCTTTCTGAATAAGTTCCAAAAATCCGTAAAAATACAAAAACGGATATCCGGAATTCTCCTACTGCTTAACGTGCCGAAATTGCGCATAAAGAGCGCCAGAACGCCGCAGGACTGATGTCCTCCCGTTGCATTTGTTTATGTTTTGACACCTTTTTCTGTGCAACTTGTCAGAAAGCAGGCAGTCATAATGCAGCGGTGAAGTTCTTAATAAAAATATCCTGAAGGAAATAAGATGAGCAAAAGATTACTTGTGGTTGCGGGCGTACTTTGCGTCACCCTGGGCCTGTCAGCCTGTACCACTAACCCTTACACCGGCGAATCAGAAGCAGGGAAATCCGGCATTGGCGCAGGTATTGGGGCCGCGCTCGGCGCTGGCGTCGGGATGCTGTCTTCCTCTAAACACGATCGCGGCAAAGGCGCGCTGATCGGTGCCGCAGCGGGCGCAGCACTGGGCGGCGGTGCAGGTTATTACATGGATGTACAGGAAGCGAAACTGCGTGACAAAATGAAAGGCACCGGCGTCAGCGTGACACGTCAGGGCGATAATATCGTGCTGAATATGCCGAACAACGTCACTTTCGATACCAACAGCAGCACGCTGAAACCGGCAGGCGCGAATACGCTGACCGGCGTGGCAATGGTGCTGAAAGAGTACCCGAAAACCGCCGTCAACGTAGTCGGTTACACCGACAGCACCGGTACCCGCGCGCTCAATATGAAATTGTCGCAGCAACGTGCTGACGGCGTAGGCAGTGCGCTGATCACCCAGGGCGTTGAAGGCAGCCGTGTACGTACCACTGGCGCAGGCCCGGATAACCCGATCGCCAGCAACAGCACCGAAGCCGGTAAAGCGCAAAACCGTCGTGTAGAAATCACGCTGAGTCCGTTGCAGTAAAACTCTGCATATCCTCAGTCATCACGGGGCCGCATGGCCCCGTTTTGTTTAGCTTGTGATATTCTCCCGCAACGTGTCTTTTCAACTGCGTTACGGGTGTCAGTATGTCTCTGAAAGCAATCGCGAAAGATCTCGGTATTTCCGTGACCACCGTCAGCCGTGCGCTGAACGGTTACGATGACGTTTCAGCAGAGACTAAAGCCCGTGTTCAGGCAGCGGCTAATGTGCGCGGTTATCGCCCCAATACCCTCGCCCGCCGGTTGAAAATGGGTAAAATCGATGCCGTTGGCCTCATTTTCCCCTTCAGTTCCCACCCTTTAAGTAATTCTGCATTTATCGAAATGGTCGGTTGTATCACGCGCGAACTGGCCAAACATGAAATCGATCTGTTACTGGTGCCGGACGAACTGGGCACATTTTCGTGGCGGCGTCTGATTGAAAGCAAACGCGTTGATGCCATGCTGGTGGCGCATACGCTCGATAACGATCCGCGCCTGCTGGATTTACAGCAGCGTAATTTCCCGTTTCTGGCGCTCGGGCGCAGCGGCTGTCTGACGCAGGATTACGCCTGGTTTGATTTCGATAACCGCGCCGGTATGCAGATGGCAGTCGATCACCTTGCCGCGCTCGGCCATCAGCGCATTGCATTTCTCGGCGAAAATAATCAGCAATCGTTTATCGGCCAGCGCTATCAGGGATATCTCGACGGTTTACGGGCGAATGCACTGGCGGTGAACGCGGACTATATACATAAAATCACCCCAAGCCGTCGCGCGGGTTATCAGGCTACGCAGGCATTGCTGGCGTTACCGGTGCCGCCAACGGCAATTGTCTGTGACTGCAACATGCACGGCGAAGGCGCAGCACTGGCGTTACATGAAGCCGGTTTGCTGCTCAGCGGCGGTGTGTCACTGATCATCTTTGACGGATTGCCGTGCGACAGCGTGCCGGATGTGGCGGTAACCGCTGTCCGTCAGGGCACCCGCGAAGCGGTCGGGCTGCAAATCGCCAATATGACAATGTCGCTGATCCGCAACGAGCCGCTGAGTAATTTACAGGTTCTGTGGCAGCCGGAATTGCAGGCGGGCGTTACCGCACATTCACCACGCTGATACTTCCCATTTCGGTTATTTTTCCACCCTATATCACAAATCTGACGCTGCACGTTTCCAATCCGAAACGTTTCGGATCAATAGTAACGTCATCAAATCGCGTTTTTGCAGGCGCAATTCTTCTGACGGAGCCGTGAAACTATGGAAAACCAGATCGTCCATTTAACCGCCGCGCACACCAGCCTGATCGTCCGCTGCACCCCGTTCGCCGAAATCCTTTACTGGGGAAAGCGCCTCAGCCAGTTCTCAGCAGATGACATCATTTCCCTGAGCCGCGCAGTGCCCAATGGCCGGATTGATGTGGAAGCGCCGGTAAATTTCAGCGCGGATACCGGGCGCGGTTCCTTCGGGACGCCGGGCATGGAGGGCCATCGCGACGGGCTGGACTGGTCGCCGGTGTTCAATACCACGCAGGTGAAGCACAACGGAAACCAGCTCACCCTTATCACCGAAGATCCGCTTGCCGGTCTGCAATTTCGCAGCGAATTGCGCCTCGACGACAGTGGCGTGTTGCAGGCGCGCAACAGCCTGACCAATCTCAAACCCGGCACCTATCAGGTGACGCGGCTGGCAGTGACACTGCCGCTGCCGGAACGCGCCGCCGAAGTGATGGCTTTTCATGGCCGCTGGATAAAAGAATTTCAGCCGCACCGCACGCAGCTTGATCACGGCGGCATCATTCAGGAAAACCGTCGTGGCAAAACCTCCTCCGAATATTTCCCGGCGATGATGATCGGTCATCCGGGTTTCAGCGAAGAACAGGGAGAAATCTGGGGAATACATCTGGGCTGGAGCGGCAACCATCGTCTGCGCGCTGATATCAAAATCGACGGCCGCCGTCTGGTGCAGGCCGAAGCATTATATTTCCCCGGCGAACAGCGCCTTAAACAAGGCGAAACACTGGAAACCCCGTGGCTGTACGCCAGTTATTCCGCCAGCGGTCTGAACCGTATGAGCCAGCAGTTCCACCGTTTTGTACGTGAACAGATTTTGCGCTTTCCGGATGAAAAACCGCGTCCGGTGCACCTCAATACCTGGGAAGGGATTTATTTCGATCACGATCCTGACTACATCATGCAGATGGCGACAGAATCCGCCGCGTTGGGCGTTGAACGCTTCATTATCGACGACGGCTGGTTCCGTGGTCGCGACCATGACCGTGCCGCACTCGGTGACTGGTATCTCGACGAGAAAAAGTACCCGAACGGCCTGAAACCGGTGATTGACCATGTCAAAAAACTCGGCATGGAATTTGGTATCTGGGTCGAGCCGGAAATGATTAACCCGGATTCCGATTTATACCGTGCGCATCCTGACTGGCTGCTGGCGTTGCCCGGTTATCAGCAACCGAGCGGGCGTCATCAGTATGTGCTCGATCTGAACAATCCGCAGGTCTTTGATTATCTGGTGGAACGCATGAGCTGGCTGCTCGGCGAGCACGACGTGGATTACGTGAAATGGGACATGAACCGCGAAATTGTGCAACCGGGGCATGACGGCCGCGCGGCGCTGACGGCGCAGACGCAGCAGTTTTACCGTTTGCTCGACGTGCTGGGTGAACGCTTCCCGCAGATTGAATTTGAATCCTGTGCATCCGGCGGTGGTCGCATTGATTTTGAGGTGCTCAAACGCAGCCACCGTTTCTGGACATCCGACAATAACGACGCGCTGGAGCGGCAGAAAATTCAGCGCGGCATGAGCTATTTCTTCCCGCCGGAAGTGATGGGATCGCATATCGGCAACAAGCTGTGCCACGCCACCTCACGCCAGCACAGCATCGAATTCCGTGGCCTGACCGCCCTGTTCGGCCATATGGGCATTGAGCTGGATCCGGTGAAAGAAGGCGAGGCCGAACGCGCCGGTTTCGCCAAATACACCCGCCTGCATCAGCAGCTTCGTCCGTTATTGCACAGCGGCGATGTTTACCGCGTGGATACTCATGACGGGACGATGCTGATAAACGGCGTGGTCAGTGAAACACGCGACAGCGCGGTATTCCTGGTCAGCCAGCTGGCAATGCCGACCTGGTCATTGCCCGGCGTATTGCGGGTGCCGGGGCTGAAACCCGATGCGCGTTATCGCGTGACGGTGCTGGATGAACCGCCGCTACTGGCGGGCGGCGGCAGCGGCCACACCATGCGCGTACAACCGGCGTGGCTGCATGAATCTCCGGTATTGAGCGGAGAATGGCTGGCAAATGCCGGGCTGACGTTGCCGGTGCTGGATCCTGAAAGCGCACTGCTTCTGGGTTTCGAAGAAGTCAGATAACAACAAAAAAACGCCGGTACGACAGTGCCGGTTTTCATGGTTTCGGCAAGGAAATCACTATGAACCCTACACAAACCTCCGATCATTGCTTTTATAAAAACAATACTAATTTCTGGATATTTGGCAGCTATTTCTTTCTCTACTTCTTCATTATGGCGACCTGTTATCCGTTTTTACCGATCTGGCTTTCTGATGTTATCGGCCTGAGCAAAACAGAAACCGGCATCGTATTTTCCAGCATGTCGTTATTTGCCATCCTGTTTCAGCCGGTTTTCGGCATCATTTCTGACAAGCTTGGCCTGAAGAAACATCTTCTGTGGATCATTGCGGTGCTGCTGTTTCTGTTTGCACCGTTCTTCATTTACGTTTTCGCGCCATTGTTAAAACTGAATATCGTGCTCGGCGCGATACTCGGCGGTGCGTATATTGGTTTCGTATTTGCGGGCGGCTCAGGTGCCACTGAGGCATATATCGAAAGGGTCAGCCGCAACAGTTCGTTTGAATACGGCAAGGCGCGGATGTTCGGCTGTTTCGGCTGGGGGATTTGCGCCTCAACGGCGGGTGTGCTGTTTAACATCAACCCGGACATCGTGTTCTGGATGGGTTCCGGGGCCGCGATCATTTTGATGATTTTACTGCTGATTGCCCGTCCGCAGGAAAACAAAAACGCACAGGTGCTGGATAAACTCGGGGCCAATCAGCCGCAATTTTCACTGAAAACGGCGGCAATGTTGCTGAAAGAACGCAAACTGTGGATGCTGATTTTGTATGTCATCGGCGTGGCCTGTGTGTATGACGTGTTCGATCAGCAGTTCGCCACCTTCTTCAAAACTTTCTTCGCGTCTCCCCAACAGGGCACGGAAATGTTCGGCTACGTCACCACGGCGGGAGAACTGTGTAACGCACTGATTATGTTCTGTTCACCGTGGATTATTAACCGCATTGGCGCGAAAAACACCTTGCTGCTGGCGGGCACCATTATGTCGATCCGCATTGTCGGTTCGTCATTTGCCACCACGGCGATTGAAGTGATTTTGCTGAAAATGCTGCACGCGCTGGAAGTGCCGTTCCTGCTGGTCGGGGTGTTCAAATACATCACTCAGATTTTTGATGTCCGGTTCTCGGCAACCCTTTATCTGATCGGCTTTAATTTTGCCAAACAACTGGCGGCGATTTTCCTTTCCGCCTTCGCGGGCAATTTGTATGACCGTATCGGATTCAGCGATACCTATCTGATCCTCGGTGGTATCGCCTTCGGGGTTACGATCATTTCGGCGTTTACCCTGAGCAGCAGGCCGAAGGTGGAGGTCGTACCGCCAGTAGAAACAGCAGAAGGCTTGCGCTGACTTGCGGGTGCAGCCTTTCGGCACTCTGTGCTAGTCTGCGTGGGACAAGCATGAGGAGAGAAAGGCTGTGAGTAAAAAACAGGAACCGGGCGCAACGGTCCGAGCCACGATACGCGACGTCGCCAGCGCCGCAAAAACGGGTAAGACCAGCGTTTCACGCTATCTCAACGGTGAACAACACCTGCTGTCCGATTCGCTGAAAGAGCGCATCGGACGGGCAATCTCCCTGCTCGATTATCAGCCTAGCCAAATGGCGCGCAGCCTGAAAAGCGGACAAACGCGTCTGGTGGGGCTTATCCTCGCCGATATTACTAATCCGTATTCCGTTGAAGTGATGCGTGGCGTCGAAGCCGCGTGCCGCCAGGAAGGACTGACGCTGCTGGTGTGTAACACCAATAATGAGCTGGATCAGGAAAAGCATTACCTGCAATTACTCAGCAGTTATCGCGTCGATGGCATTGTGGTGAATGCCGTCGGGATGCGCGAGGCGGCAATTTCCACGCTGCAGCAGGCCAATTTACCGATGGTATTGATTGACCGTAAAGTCGCGAATTTCGCCTGCGACGTCATCGGGCTGAACAACGTTGAAGCCACACAGATGATGACCGGTCATCTCCTGAAGCAGGGTTTCGAAGCCCTGCTTTTCATCAGCGAACCCGCCACCATTAATACCCGTTTCGACCGCTTGCATGCCTTCCTGAAATGTATGCAGCAATATCCGCAGAACATTGCTGAACAGGGTGAAATTGAGCTGAGTAATACCGAAGGACTCGATAATCTGCTGAAGGCGTTTGTGGCGCGGCATGCGGATAAACACAAAGCCGTGATGTGCGTGAACGGCGCACTGACGCTACAGGTCGCTCGCGCTATGCAGCGGCTGAATCTGCGCTGGGGGCCGGACATCGGTTTATCCGGTTTTGATGAACTGGTATGGGCCGATCTGGCGGGCGTCGGCATCACCACACTCAGGCAACCCACCTATGACATGGGGGTTGCGGCCCTCAGACAACTGGTGACCCGAATTCAGGGCAATTCCGACCCGGTGACTGACCTGGAATTTTCCGGTGAGCTGATTGCGCGCGGTTCCACAGCAGCGCGCTGATCCCTTTTCTTCTCCCGTTCCCTGTCCGTTCTTCGTGAGCGGGATCATATTTTTGCGCTTTTGTTCTGTCGATTGGAACCGGTTCCAATTAGGTTGTATAAAACGAAACAAAACGTTAACAACGGCTCGACCTGTCATTTGTTCCACTAAAATAAGATTTCACAAATGATTGCCTGCGCCAGATTACAGGGCGCTTTCACAGGATAAATATTCATGAAAAGAGAAATCGTCATTGTCACCGCAGCCTACGGCAACAGCGTGGTAAAAGCCCGCGGCGGCCAGGCAGAGCTGCTTTCAGTGATTGCTGATGCCAAAGCCGACGGCGTGGAAATTCGTCGCGAATTGTTCTCTGCCGAAGAACTGGACTCGCTGCCGGCGCTGGCAGAAAAAATTAAAAATCATGGATTGTTTGCCGTGTACTCCGTGCCATTTCCGCTGTTTTCACCTGCTGGCAAGCTTAATCCTGATGCACCACAATATTTTGAAGAGGCACGCATTCTCAATGCCCGCACGATCAAGTTTTCTCTCGGCGAATTTGTGCCGGGCCAGGATCTGACCCCGCTGAAGGTGGTGCTGGCGACGAGTCCGGTGAAACTGGTGGTTGAGAATGACCAGTCGCCGGATTGCGGCATTCTTTCACGCATTAACGCCTTTATGTTTGCTGCTGAGTCGCTGCATCTGCCGTTAAGCATGACGTTCGACATGGCCAACTGGCTGTGGGTCGGGCAGGATCCGGCCGTGGCCGCTGAGCGTCTGGCGCGTCATGTGGGTTATGTGCATGTCAAAGCTGCACAAAAACGTAGCGGGAAATGGCATGCCGTCGCGCTCGATGACAGCGATGGCAGTTGGGAACCTTTATTGAAAAGCCTGCCTCAGGATGTTCCGCGCGGTATCGAATTCCCGCTTGAAGGGGATGATCTGACTGCGGTGACGCACCATTACGTAGAACTGTTACGTCAGTAAGCCGAACCGGGACCGTGCTGACGCACTATCAGGAGAAACAGTTATGAACCAGTCAAGGATCGCCGCCCGCCGCTGGTGGTACATCATGCCGATCGTGTTCATCACTTACAGTCTGGCGTATGTCGACCGTTCGAACTTCAGCTTTGCCTCGGCGGCCGGTATCAACGACGATTTGGGCATTACCAAAGGGATGTCGTCCCTGTTGGGTGCCCTGTTTTTTCTGGGCTATTTCTTTTTCCAGATCCCCGGCACGATTTACGCCGAGCGTCGCAGCGTTAAGAAACTGATTTTCTGGTGTTTATTGCTATGGGGGGGATTCGCCTCTTTAACCGGCGTGGTAACCAATATTCCGATGCTGGCGGTGATCCGCTTCGCGCTTGGCGTGGTCGAAGCCGCCGTTATGCCCGCCATGCTGGTGTATATCAGCAACTGGTTCACCAAATCCGAACGCTCCCGCGCAAACACCTTTCTGATCCTCGGCAATCCGGTAACGGTGCTGTGGATGTCGGTACTTTCCGGCTATCTGATCAAATCGTTTGGCTGGCGCGAGATGTTTATCTTCGAAGGCATTCCGGCGATTGCCTGGGCAGTTATCTGGTGGTTCACCGTCAAGGATAAACCCGAAGAAGTCAGCTGGCTGAGCGATCGGGAGAAACAGGCGCTGGCCGCACAGCTGGAAAAAGAGCAGAAAAACATTCAGGCGGTCGGCGGTTACCGCGAGGCTTTCCGCTCGCGCAATGTCGTGCTGCTTTGTCTGCAATATTTCTTCTGGAGCATCGGCGTATATGGCTTTGTGCTCTGGCTGCCGTCAATTTTACGCGACGGCAAATCGATGGGGATGGTCGAAGCGGGCTGGTTATCCTCCGCCCCTTATCTGGCCGCTACCCTCGCCATGATCCTGGTGTCCTGGGCATCAGACAAAATGCAAAACCGTAAGTTATTTGTCTGGCCGTTATTGCTGGTCGGTGCGCTGGCGTTCTTTGGTTCATGGGCCGCTGGCACAAATAATTTCTGGCTTTCGTACAGTTTACTGGTGATCGCCGCTGCGGCAATGTATGCCCCGTATGGCCCGTTCTTTGCCATTATTCCTGAAATGCTGCCGAAGAATGTTGCCGGTGGCGCAATGGCATTAATCAACAGTCTGGGCGCGCTTGGCTCGTTTTTTGGTTCCTGGTTTGTCGGTTATCTCAACGGCAATACAGGCAGCCCGGCAGCCTCCTTCATTTTCATGGCCGTGTCGTTACTGGTTTCTGCAGGCTTAACCCTGCTGGTGAGACCGCGAAAGGCCAACATTCCGCCGAAAGAAGTTTCCTTAACCCAAGGGAGTAAGTCATGAAGCCGTCTATTGTTTTGTATAAAAAATTACCCGCAGATTTGCATCAGCGTCTGGAAGAGCATTTCACCATCACTGAATTTGATGGCATCACGGAGTCAAACCGCTCGCAGGTGTTTGATGCGCTGCAAAATGCCGAAGGGTTACTGGGTTCCGGCGGGAAAATTGATAAAGAACTTTTCGACCATGCGCCGCGCCTGCGGGCTGTCTCAACTATTTCAGTGGGTTATGATAACTTCGACGTAAAAGAACTGACGCGTCGCCAGATCCCGATGATGCATACCCCGACCGCACTGACCGATACCGTCGCTGACACGGTGATGGCACTGGTGCTGGCCACCGCCCGTCGTGTGGTCAACGTGGCCGAACGTGTAAAAGCCGGTGAATGGAACGATAACATTGGCGCAGACTGGTTCGGCACCGACGTTCATCATAAAACCATGGGCATCGTCGGCATGGGGCGTATCGGTCTGGCGCTGGCGCAACGTGCGCATTTCGGCTTCGACATGCCGATTTTGTACAATGCACGCAGCCAGCATAAAGAAGCGGAAGAGAAGTTTGGCGCGCGTAAATGCGAGCTGGATGAACTGCTGAAAGAGTCTGATTTCGTGTGTATTTTGCTGCCAATGACGGAACAGACTTTCCATCTGATTGGCAAAAACGAACTGGCGCAAATGAAATCCAGCGCCATTTTGATTAACGCTGGCCGTGGCCCGGTCATTGATGAACCCGCACTGATTGACGCGCTGAAAGCCAAAACCATTTATGGCGCCGGTCTGGATGTATTTGAAACCGAACCCCTGCCAAAAGATTCACCGCTGCTGAGCCTGCCGAACGTGGTGGCCCTGCCGCACATCGGGTCTGCAACACATGAAACCCGTTATGACATGGCTGCCTGCGCCGTGGATAACCTGATTGCAGCGCTGAAAGGCGACGTAAAACAATTCTGCGTTAATCCGGAAGTACTGAAGAAATAAATGTAACAAAGACCGGCCCGGGTGTTGCCCAGTGGCCGGTCTGGCTGTGTTTTTTTGAAAGGTCAAAGATATTTCATTAACATCTCTCTGATGTTTCTGTCAGCTTTTCTTGCATATATTTCATTGTTAAAAGCTAAAAGGCTGTTTTTCAGCGTCGGAGTGGGCACATCACCGGCTGTCAAAAGTTTGAAGGTGATAGTACCAGTGAAGGGCCTTCTTCCGGCGACCATTGTCTGAAGCTTGTTGAATAATTCTTCCCCCCCCAGCTCGCGGGCGCGCGCGTTCAAGCCATCGATAAGAGGCTCTTTCCAGCTTTGCTTGTCGTAATAAGGTAAGCTTTCTTTCAATGATAAGTAATCAGAAAGACTTTGATCACCAGACATCATGCCGGTTTTACTCACACTGGTAAGATTTTTGAACGTCGTGGAAGGAAGTGTTGTAGTGATACAGATATGTATTTTTTTATTCCCTGTCCCTCTGATATTCCCGTGACTCATGATCGTACTTTCATCTTTCATTGTTGAGAAATGGCATTCAGAAAAGAGATCATTATAAGGCGGTTTTGAAAAACAATTATTTAGCCCCTTCAGCACACGCGTAATAGCGTTTTTCTCCCTGCAGACGAAGACATACGCTGAATTATTCTGAAAATCTTTTTCCTCAATCAATGTATTAATAATAAAAACCTGAGAACAAGTCACCTCGGCATCTGAACTTAAATAAGCAAAATACAACGCGCAGCTTTCCGGCAGGGATAAATTATAACTATCCAGTAGTTTAATAACGTCCTGCTTTGCCGATTTTTTTATGCTGATGACCTCTTGCTCAGGCATGGGGAGATATCCCAGAGATTTCTCACTGAACCCCAGGGAATGAATGATGATGTTCTTGAAGCCTAAATGGTTGAGAACAGCTTTATAATCCAAGTCATTTGATTCATTATCCCGAAGGGCATCCATTTCATCAATAAGTATAATTGTTGTGGCGTTTATCTTATTTTCATAAAGAAACGTTTTTAACACAGACGCTAAAATATGGGGCGTCATGATACTGTGCGGCGTCACAATAATAATCGGGTTGGTGTAATTCACCGGTTTTCCAGGATTAAAATGCTCTTGTGTTTTTATACGGGAATGTCTCGATTCTGCATCAACAGTAAAAAGCATTCCTTCTGCCTGTGTGCTGCGGGCAATCTCTTTTATTTTCTTCCCAAGGGCATAATCTCCTCCGCCCGCCATAACTAAATTCATAATAATTATGCTTTTCTTCATTACATTAACCTGGTGTATATATTTTAAAAAATAATTATGCCATTGAGAAAAGTGAAAACACAGACGCGTTTTATTACTCTGTCAGTAAGCAAAACATAATAAAGTAAAAGGTATGTACAAATTCCTTGCATTCATTCTCACCCGTTCCTGGTAACACCCTGAAAAAGAATGCTGCTTCAAAACCCGGTGGTCGGATTGCACTGCCCTGCCGCAGGCGTTATGGTGGTCATCACATTTCGATAACATATAAAGCTTTCTATGACGTTTTCTGCTTTCGGTGACAAATTTACCCGTTTTTCAGGCATCACACGCCTGATGGGCGATATGAATGACGGTTTACGCACCCCTGGCGCGGTGATGCTGGGCGGCGGCAATCCGGCGCAAATTCCTGAGATGCAGGATTATTTCCAGACGCTGCTGACGGAAATGCTGGCCGCAGGCATGCTGACCGAAGCACTGTGCAATTACGACGGACCGCAGGGTAAAGACGTATTGCGTCATGCGCTGGCAGAAATGTTACAGAAAGAACTGGGCTGGCAGCTCGATGCACAGAATATCGCGCTGACCAACGGCAGCCAGAGCGCCTTCTTCTATTTGTTCAACCTGTTCGCCGGACGTCGCGCCGATGGCAGTATGTCAAAAGTGTTGTTCCCGCTGGCACCGGAATATCTCGGTTATGCCGACGCCGGTCTGGATGAAAATCTGTTTGTGTCAGCCAAGCCAAACATCGAATTGCTGCCGGAAGGGCAATTCAAATATCACGTCGATTTCGATCATCTCAATATCACTGATGACATCGGCCTGATCTGCGTGTCACGCCCGACCAACCCGACCGGCAACGTCATTACCGACGAAGAGCTGATCCGACTCGATGCCCTGGCGCAACAGAAAGATATTCCGTTATTAATCGATAACGCCTATGGCGTGCCGTTCCCGGGCATCGTATTTACGGATGCCACACCGTTGTGGAATCCAAATATTATCCTGTGCATGAGTCTGTCGAAACTCGGCCTGCCGGGTTCACGCTGCGGTATCGTCATTGCTGATGAAAAAATCATCAAAGCGATCAGTAATATGAACGGGATTATCAGCCTGTCGCCGGGCAGTGTCGGCCCCGCGATTGCTCATGAAATGATTGTCCGTGGCGATTTACTGCGCCTTAGTGAAGACGTGATCAAACCGTTCTATTTCCAGCGTGTGCAGGAAACCATTGCCACGCTGCGCCGTTATCTGCCGGAAGAACGTTGTCTGATCCACAAACCGGAAGGCGCGATTTTCCTGTGGCTGTGGTTTAAGGATTTGCCAATCACCACCGAAGTGCTGTATCAGCGGCTTAAACAGCGCGGCGTGCTGATGGTACCGGGCGATTACTTCTTCCCGGGGCTGGAACATCCGTGGCCACACACCCATCAGTGTATGCGGATGAATTACGTGCCTGACGCCGAACAAATTGAGCGCGGCGTGAAGATCCTGGCGGAAGAGGTGGAGAAGGCGCACGCGGAAAATCTTTAACGGCGCGATATTTTGCAGACAAAAAGGGGAGGACAAATTAATGTCCTCCCCTTTTCTTTTATCGGGCTGGAATCGTCTTATTCAGACTGGTTTTCCAGCGCAGGTTTCTCAGTGCCAATCGCAATTTTTTGCGGTTGCAGCGCTTCCGGTACTTCACGCACCAGATTGATATGCAGCAGGCCATGGGTAAATTCAGCGGCCGATACGCGCATATGCTCTGCCAGAGTGAAACTCAGCGTGAAAGGCTTAATCACTAACCCCTGATGCAGATATTCCACCTGGTTTTCAGGCTGAGCCGGTGTGCCGCTGACCGTTAATCGCGGCCCTTCGACTTCAATATTCAGTTCACTTTGCTGGAAACCGGCCAGCGCCAGTGAAATGCGGTAATGGTTGTCATCAGACTTTTCAATATTGTAAGGAGGAAAAACCTGATCAGCACCCTGCATTGAACTGGCTAATTTATCGAAACCAATCCACTGACGCAGTAATGGGGAAATATCATAATTACGCATAATGTTACTCCTTCTTTGAAGCGAGATGATTAATGCCTTCATCCGTTTTGGATGTGACGGTACAGCTCCCTGACGGCGAGCCTAAACTTTTTCATTTTCTGGCGGTCAATAACGATGGCCGCCGGTGACTTATTGCCGGTACTTATTGCCGGTAAATCAGCGGATTTCGATACGCCGCGGTTTGGATGATTCAGGAACGACGCGCTCCAGATCGATATACAGCAAACCGTTCGACAAATTGGCGGCTTTTATTTGAATATGCTCCGCCAACTGGAACTTACGTTCGAAATTACGCTCAGCAATGCCCTGATATAAATAGGTCCGCCCGGTGTCGGCCGGTGCATGCGCACCTTTGACCAGCAACATGTTGTCATGCGCAGTAATGTCCAGCTCAGATTCGGCAAAACCTGCGACCGCGATAGCAATCCGGTAATGGTTTTCGTCAACCAACTCGACATTATAAGGGGGATAACCGCCGCCCTGATTCTGACCCGATTCGATAAGATTAAATAAACGGTCAAAGCCAATGGCAGAACGGTATAACGGGGATAAATCAAAATTACGCATTACAACTTCTCCTGATATTCAGCGAGTATTGTTGAGTCGTCCTCCAGGCGGACCGACCCGCTCCGCAGTGATGACAGAAGAACCCTTCCGGCGTTGCTCCTCCTGCGTCGTACAGTAAAAATGGAGACGAAAGGGCGTATTTCAAGCCAGAAAAAACAAAAAATTTGGCTGTTGTTTATAGGCTGACAGCCAAAATACATGACGGGCCAGGGCAAAAAGCCAGGGGGAACAGACAGATTCCTGCAAGATTTCAAATAGTAATTACACTTAATGGGATCGCAGCCACAGAGCTACAGCTTGCTTTGTTAATTTTTTGGGCCGAGTGGTATAAGTCACATTGACGTATAAGCTCAGCCTGACAGCATAAGATGAGTTCTAACATGATGAAATTTGCATTAACGCCGCTGATGACAGGATGTGTTTTTTTAGCGACGAGCGGTTGCTCCAGCGTAATGAGCCATACAGGTGGTGATACCGGATATTATTCAGGCGCACGCGCTGATGTGAATATGATGAAAAGCGATGACACCAGTTGGGCGATGACGCCACTACTGTTAATTGATTTGCCGTTCAGCGCCTTGCTGGATACGGTACTGCTGCCTTATGACTATTTTCGCAGCGGAAAGGTGACCACGCGCGATCGCGTCAAAGCCAGTGAAGAACACAATATTGCGATGAGCAACGGTGTCGATATCGATCACATCCCGCCCATGACGACCACGCCGCGTCAGCAAAAATCGCCAACACATAAGAAATAGTCGCAATAAACCGGCCGGAACAGGCCGGTTCTTACCGCTCGTTAATGGCTGTCGGCCACGCAAATCTGTGAATAGCCTTCACACTGACGCATAAACGCCACTTTGCTGCCATCCGGTGAATACACTACGGCATCGGCGCACGGCGCGATTTCTGATCGTTGCGTTAACCGCTGCATCTTTCCGCTTTCCCAATCCAGCCGCATCACACTGTTATCGCATACCAGCGCCAGCGATTTTCCGTCCGGACTCCAGCTGAACGCAGACTGAATCCCCTGCCCGGAATGGCTGATTTGCACCGGTTCGCCGCCATTCGGTGAAACCGTCCAGACCTGTACGACCCCGCTTCGGTCTTTCATCAGAAACGCTATTTGTGCGCCATCCGGTGATGCGCGCAACCAGTGACGTGGTTGCAGGGCAATGCCATTTTCAGTAAAAGTAATCCGTCTCTGTTTCACGCCCGCGGGTGGCGCAGGCAGTAATTCCGGCGTGCCCTGCAAAGGGTTATCACCCGCCTGACGGTAATCTTTATCATTGTGCGGCAAATCCACCACGAAGATTTCAGGGTGCTTTTCGCCACGGACAGAAAGGGTGTCGCCGATAAAAGCCAGTGCCCACCGCTGACGGCGGCCATCCGGCTTCAGATAGCCCTCACGCCCCACCCAGCCTTCTTCGTAAGCACGGTTGATTTCATCGCTGCCGGGGTGAGGATAAGGCGTGGTTTCGCTGACCAGTATGCTGAAATGGCTACCATCGTATTCACGCGGATGATGTTTGGGAGAAACTACCGGATAACCTGACAGAGCAACGCCGACGTTGCGCAGGTCGAGCGCCGGATCGTGTTGATGCAATACATGATCGTTATAGGTAAAACTCAGACGTGAACCGTCCGGGCTGAAGACGTGAACATGTGTGCCACCGCGCAAGGCTCCGGCGGTAAAAGGCGCGGTGATGTCCATCGCATCCAGCGTGACAGCCTTTTCGCGCGCGGGCTCTGAGACGATGACACCGCGACGGTGATGAAAATCATACTGCCAGCTTTCATCCGGATTTTCCGGGCCATGAATAAACGCATAACGGGCGGGCAGATCCGGGCTGACGGTCACCACGCCCACGTGTGCGCCATCAGGTGCCTGATAAAGCACTTGTACCTCACCCGTTTCGACATTTACCCGCTCAATGGTTGAGCCGGTAAAAGAACCGCCATGCGGGCGCACGTCATACACCAGCCACTGACTGTCCGGCGTCCAGACGTTAATGTTGGTCAGCTGGTGCCCGCGGGCATCAGCGGTTAGCTGTTTTTCCATGGCCGTGAGGCTCCTCAGGGCAGGATCAGACGTTGAGTACGAATTTCTCAATGGCAAAGGCCACGCCGTCTTCCATGTTGGTTTTGGTCACGAACTGGCTGACGGCTTTTACGCTGTCCAGCGCATTTCCCATCGCGACGCCAATTCCGGCGTATTCCAGCATCGCGATGTCGTTTTCCTGGTCACCGAGCGTCATCACGCTCTCCCGCGCGATACCCAGTTTTTCCGCCAGCGCCTTCACGCCTTCGCCTTTATTCACCCGTTTATCGAGAATTTCGAGGAAATACGGTGAGCTTTTCATGATGGTGTAGCGTTCCCTTGCTTCCGCCGGAATCTGGCTGATAGCGCGATCCAGCAGTTGTGGATCATCAATCATCATCACTTTCGGGAAGGTCAGCGCCGGATCCATTTCCTCTGCCGGGCAGAATTGCAGCGGGATACCGGTGGTGAAGGATTCATGCACGCTGTATTTGCTGATATGGCGGTTGGCCGTAAACAGGTCGGTTTTTGTCAACGCGTGGAAATGAACACCGAGCTGACGGGCGAGCTCTTCAAAGTAATGATAATCTTCAATTGTGAGGGCTATTTCGGCGATCACGCTGCCATCTTTGGCATTATGAACCAGCGCACCATTATTGGTGATGCAGTAACACCCTTCCTGCTGTAAATCCAGTTCCATCAGATAACGCTGCACACCGATAAAAGGACGGCCGGTCGCCAGAACGATTTGCACGCCTTTCGCCCGTGCTTCTGACAACGCTTTTTTAACGGCCGGTGTCACTTCATGCTGCGGATTGAGCAACGTCCCATCCATATCAATTGCAATTAATTCAATAGCCATAGCATCCTCAGAATTTAAATAACATGCATCAATGCTAACGCGATCAGCCGCTGTAAAGCCAGCCGGAATACGGAGCGCGCCAGACGAAAAAAAAGTCCGAAGCGGTTTCCCGGTTCGGACTCTTTATCAGCTCATGCCGCCAATCAGCTATTAATATCAGATATCGATATTGGCAGCTTTCAGGGCGTTCTCTTCAATGAAGGCGCGGCGCGGTTCAACCGCATCGCCCATCAGCGTGGTGAACAACTGGTCAGCAGCAATGGCGTCTTTCACTGTCACACGTAACATGCGACGTTGTTCAGGATCCATGGTGGTTTCCCACAGCTGATCAGGGTTCATTTCGCCCAGACCTTTGTATCGTTGAATCGACAGACCACGACGGGACTCTTTCACCAGCCATTCCAGTGCCTGCTCGAAGCTGGTCACCGGCTGACGGCGTTCACCACGTTCGATGAAGGCATCTTCTTCAATCAGGCCGCGAAGCTGTTCGCCCAGTGCACAGATTTTGCGGTATTCGCCACCCTGAACGAAGTCAGCATCGAGATCATAATCAGTATCGACACCGTGCGTACGGATACGCAGAACCGGTTCGAAAAGCTGATGTTCGCGGTTTTCACGCACGATTGCGCTGTAAGAACTGCCGTGCTGCTCTTTCTCATTGAGACGCGCGACCAGCGATTCCATCCAGGCCTGAACTTTGGCCTGATCGGTCAGATCTGACCCCGGCAGGGTTGGCTGATAAATCAGGTTGTTCAGCAGCGCACGCGGATAACGACGTTCCATACGGCCAATCATTTTCTGTACGCTGTGATGTTCAGCGACCAGTTTCTCCAGCGGTTCACCCGCCAGGGCCGGAGCATGGGCGTTGGCGTGTAACGTTGCCCCGTCCATCGCAATGGAAATCTGATATTGATCCATTGCCTCGTCATCTTTAATGTACTGTTCCTGCTTGCCTTTTTTCACTTTGTACAACGGCGGCTGTGCGATAAACACATGACCACGCTCGACAATTTCAGGCATCTGACGGTAGAAGAAAGTCAGCAACAGGGTACGGATGTGTGAACCATCGACGTCGGCATCGGTCATGATGATGATGCTGTGATAGCGCAGTTTGTCCGGGTTGTATTCGTCACGGCCAATGCCGCAACCGAGAGCAGTAATCAGTGTGGCCACTTCCTGAGAAGAGAGCATTTTGTCGAAGCGCGCTTTCTCTACGTTAAGGATTTTACCTTTCAACGGCAGAATCGCCTGGTTCTTACGGTTACGGCCTTGTTTTGCTGAGCCGCCCGCTGAGTCCCCTTCCACTAAGTACAGTTCGGAATGCGCCGGGTCGCGTTCCTGACAGTCTGCCAGTTTGCCTGGCAAACCAGCCAGATCCAGCGCACCTTTACGGCGGGTCATTTCACGGGCTTTACGGGCCGCTTCACGGGCGCGCGCAGCATCGATGATTTTACCGACAACGATTTTGGCGTCTGATGGGTTTTCCATCAGGTAATCCACCAGTTTCTCGTTCATCAGCGTTTCAACGGCCGTTTTCACTTCAGAAGAAACCAGTTTATCTTTGGTCTGTGAAGAGAACTTAGGATCCGGCACCTTCACAGAAACAACAGCAATCAGGCCTTCACGGGCATCGTCACCGGTGGCGCTGATTTTGGATTTCTTGCTGTAGCCTTCTTTATCCATGTACGCGTTCAGGGTACGGGTCATCGCCGAACGGAAACCGGCTAAGTGAGTCCCGCCATCACGCTGTGGAATATTGTTGGTGAAGCAGTAAATGTTTTCCTGGAAACCATCATTCCACTGCAACGCAACCTCAACGCCAATATCGTCCTTCATCGTAGAGAAATAGAATACGGTCGGGTGGATTGGGGTTTTGTTTTTGTTCAGGTATTCCACGAAGGCTTTGATACCGCCTTCATAATGGAAGTGATCATTCTTACCATCACGTTTATCCAGCAGACGGATTGCCACGCCGGAGTTCAGGAATGACAGTTCACGCAGGCGTTTCGCCAGAATGTCATATTCGAATTCAGTGTGATTGGTGAAGGTGTTGAAGCTCGGCCAAAAACGTACCGTGGTGCCGGTTGCGTCAGTATCGCCAATCACTTTCAGCGGATCCTGCGGTTCGCCGTGCACGTAAGTCTGGGTGTGCACTTTGCCTTCACGGCGGATAACCAGTTCCAGTTTTTCCGACAAGGCGTTAACGACGGAAACACCCACGCCATGCAGACCGCCGGAGACTTTATACGAGTTATCGTCGAATTTACCGCCAGCATGAAGAACGGTCATGATGACCTGAGCAGCAGAAACGCCCTCTTCTTCATGAATGCCGGTCGGAATACCACGACCATCATCCTGTACGGAAACAGAGTTATCCGCATGGATCGTGACCTGAATCTCTTTACAGTGGCCCGCGAGGGCTTCGTCGATAGCGTTGTCCACAACCTCGAATACCATGTGGTGCAGACCAGTGCCGTCATCGGTATCGCCGATATACATGCCGGGGCGCTTACGCACCGCGTCCAGCCCTTTTAATACCTTGATACTTGAGGAGTCATAAGAATTCGACATCAACGTTTCTCGCTCATTTTTAGTCCTGTGATAGAACGGCTATTTTACCTTGTTCCACGCGGAACATCTTGCCCTTTTCACCCATCATATCGGTCACTTGCTCAGCGCTTATCGCGCTGACAAAAACCTGTGCCTGGGTGGCTTTCAGGCGATCGGCCAGCAACCGACGTCGGTCGGCGTCAAGCTCAGAGGCAAAATCGTCAAGAAGATACAGGCAACGCCGCCCGCTCTGTCGGGTGAGAAACTCACCCTGCGCCAGTCTCAGCGCACACATCAGTAACTTCAGCTGCCCACGGGACAGTAAATCTTCCACCGGCGTGCCGTCGGCACGAATGCGGAAATCCGCTTTATGCGGGCCTGATGCGGTATACGTTAAAGCTCTGTCGCGTTCAAAATTACGCTCCAGCAACTCACCGTACTCAGTCTCCTTATCCCATCCACGCTGGAAAGAAAAACTGAGGGCGAATTCGGGCAGGAACTGCGCGCAGGTCGCGCTGATATCAGCCGCGATTGCTTCGCTGTAGGCTGCCCGCCATTCGCTAATGCGTTCGGCTAACGGGATCAGTTCCTGATCCCAGGCACGAATTTGCGCATAACGACCCACCTGTCGCAGCGCGGCGTTGCGCTGCTTGAGTAACCGTCGCAGGTTGCTCCAGGCGATAAAAAAACCGGGGTCGTGATGAAAACAACCCCAGTCAATAAACGCCCGCCGGTACTTCGGCCCGCCATTAAGCAGGGTGAAGCCTTCGGGTGTGATAAGTTGCATTGGCAGCATCTGCGCCAGTTCAGATACTTTGTGGCCGTCACTGCCATCAATGCGTACTTTACTGTCGCCCTGACGGCTTTTGCTCAGACCAATCGACAATTCACGATCACCGCCGTCATCCACACGCGCATGGAGAACAAACTCCGGCTGATCGTGACGAATTACGCGTCCGGCCTGCAAACTGCGAAAAGCGCGGCCATGCCCCAGCGTATAGACCGCTTCGAGCACGCTGGTTTTACCGCTGCCATTGGGACCGACCAGAAAGTTAAAACCGGGCGACGGATCTAAATCCGCCGCCTCGATGTTGCGGAAATCTTTTATCAGTAAGCGCGTTAAAGCCATTAATTCAGACTATAGCCTCATAGGCATGACAACGTACGCCGCTGACTGGCTCGCAGCATCTTCGATCTGTACGCTGGAAACGGAGTCTGTCAGCAGAAGATTAACGTCTTCGCACTTGAGCGCGTTGAGCACATCCAGGACGTAACTGACGTTAAAGCCGATTTCCATTTCAGTGCCTTCGTAGCCGACATCCAGAATTTCTTCTGCTTCTTCCTGTTCCGGGTTATTTGCGGTGATTTTCAGCTGGTTATGGCTGACATACAAACGCACGCCGCGGAATTTTTCATTGGACAGGATGGCCGCACGGGCAAACGCCTGTTTCAGCAAATCGCACCCGGCTTGCAGCGTTTTATCCGGATTTTTCGGCAATACGCGGCGATAATCAGGGAAACGACCGTCAACCAGTTTGGAGGTAAAGATGAAGTCGCCGACGTGAGCACGGATATTGTTGCTGCCGATCTGCAGTTGCAATGTGGTGTCACCGCCGTCAAGCAGCCGCACCAGTTCCATCACACCTTTTCGCGGTACGATCACCGAATGTGACGGCAGAGACTGACCGATTGGCATAGAACACACAGCCAGACGGTGCCCGTCGGTCGCAACAGTACGCAGCTCTTCACCTTCGGTTTCGAACAGCATACCGTTTAAATAATAACGAACGTCCTGATGCGCCATAGAAAACTGCGTGGCTTCGATCAGACGCTTCAACGTAGCCTGCGGCAGGGTGAATTCTACTTCGCTTTGCCAGTCGTCGAGATTAGGGAAATCTGTTGCCGGCAGGGTCGACAGCGAGAAACGGCTGCGGCCTGATTTGACCAGCATGCGATCGCCGTCGAGAGCAACGGAAATTTCCGCGCCTTCCGGCAATCCCCGACAAATATCAAAGAATTTACGCGCCGGCACCGTGGTGGCACCCGCTTCATGTGGCTGAGACAGCGCGACTTTCGCCACCATCTCCATTTCCAAATCCGTCCCGGTCAGCGACAGCGCGCCATCCGTTACCTGTAATAACAGGTTACCCAGAATAGGCAACGTTGGTCGTCCACCCAGCGGGCTACTGACCTGTTGCAGTGGTTTCAGCAAATGCTCACGTTCAACAATAAATTTCATAGCGCTAGGAAGATAATGTTCTGATTAAGTTGGAGAAATCTTCTTTGATGTCGTGACTTTCTTCACGCAACTGCTCGATTTTACGGCAGGCGTGCAACACCGTGGTATGGTCCCGACCACCGAACGCATCGCCGATTTCTGGCAGGCTGTGGTTGGTCAGCTCTTTCGCCAGCGCCATCGCCATCTGGCGTGGGCGGGCTACCGAACGGGAGCGCCGTTTGGAAAGCAGGTCAGCGACCTTGATTTTATAATATTCGGCCACTGTTTTCTGAATATTATCGATAGTGACCAGCTTCTCCTGAAGCGCTAACAAATCGCGCAACGCTTCACGAACGAAGTCGATAGTGATCGCACGGCCGGTAAAGTTGGCGTTGGCAATCACGCGGTTCAGTGCGCCTTCAAGCTCACGCACATTAGAACGCAGACGTTTAGCAATAAAGAAGGCAACTTCGCCCGGCAGACGGATATCGTTCTCGTCCGCCTTTTTCATCAGGATCGCCACGCGGGTTTCTAATTCAGGCGGCTCGATCGCCACCGTCAGGCCCCAGCCAAAACGCGATTTCAGACGATCTTCAACACCGTTGATCTCTTTTGGATAACGATCCGAGGTCAGGATGATCTGCTGATTGCCTTCCAGCAGGGCATTAAAGGTGTGGAAGAATTCTTCCTGCGAACGTTCTTTATTAGCAAAGAACTGGATGTCATCGATGAGCAACGCATCAACAGAACGGTAGTAACGTTTGAACTCTTCAATGGCGTTGTTTTGCAGAGCTTTGACCATGTCCTGCACAAAACGCTCGGAGTGCATATACACCACTTTGGCATTGGCTTTGCGCGCCATGATGCCGTTACCGACTGCATGCAATAAGTGGGTTTTACCCAGACCGGTGCCACCATAAAGGAAAAGCGGGTTATACGCGCCACCCGGATTATCCGCCACCTGACGCGCCGCCGCGCGAGCCAGCTGGTTAGATTTACCTTCTACGAAGTTATCAAAGGTATGTTTCGGGTTGACGTTAGAGCGATAGGATAGCTCGGGCTGAGCCGGTGAACTGTCCCAGCTTGGACGGGAAGGTGCCAGACGCGGAATCGCAGGCGCAGCCTGTGAACTGACGCTGGCTGCGACAGGCTGACTGACGCGTTGGATCACCGGCTTGCTGCCGACTTCAAAACGCAGCAACGGTGCATCCGTGCCGCAGAAATCGTTAAGCAAGCCGTTAATATTGTTTAGGTATTTGTCACGAACCCAATCCAGGACAAAACGATTCGGGGCATACAGCGCCAGCGTATTGTCGTTGAGTTCCGCCTGCAGGGGGCGTATCCACATACTGAATTCTGTGGCAGGTAGTTCATCCTGCAAACGGGCAAGACATTGCTGCCAAAGCGAAAGTGACACGGCGGACTCCACTCGAACAAGTATCAAAAAAGAAAAGGATCAGGATGTTTTTTAAATCATGATTTTTGGCGCACGTTCCGCCCGTCAATGGGGGAAATTTCTCTCACCACCCTGTCAGCGGCGTAAAGTCACGTGCGAACCGCTTTTTGCGGTTTTTGTCGAAAGCATCCCAGCCGGGATCGCGATCGGAATGGCGGATCATAACGCAATCCGGCACAGAGATCCTCCCCTTCCTGACAGTTTAGATCCTTTTTATCCACAGGCAGCAATCGGCAAGTGGGTAAGCTTAGCCGATCCTTTTTAAATTAGGCGATGTAATCATCACTCTGCTGAAAAAATAGGAGTCCGCTGAGTTAAATTTCATCATACTGCGAGAAAGATCTCACGCCTGTGGATAAGGATCAGCCGAGGATCCTTGCGATTTATAGCAGAGTCCGTATAATCCTCAGCCCTACGTGTGAAGCCTGTGTTCCTGATGGTCATAACCA